>NZ_FNVT01000002.1:0-489609 GCF_900108335.1 Nonomuraea solani | reverse complement strand
GCTCGTTGACCGTGTCGAACCTCTTGTCGATGTCGCCGAAGTGCTCGTTGACCGTGTCGAACCTCTTGTCGATGTCGCCGAAGTGCTCGTTGACCGTGTCGAACTTCCTGTCGATGTCGCCGAAGCGCTTGTCCACTTGGGTGAAGCGCTCGTTCATCGACGACTTGAGGCCGTCGAACTCTCTGTCGATCCGCGCGAAGCCCTTGTCCATCTTGCGGAGAATGTTCTGCCCGACGAGGTCCACGCGGTTGTGGAGCTCGTCGAAACGGTCGGTGATGCTGCTGCCAGGCACACCACTAACAGTAGTCTGCTCCAGTCGCGTGACCCTGGCTTCCAGGTCGAGACACTTCTCCTGGACGTCGAACATCGGTGTGCTCCTTTTGAGACGGAGGGAGGAAGAAGCCGCGCGGCACATCCGGAAAGCTACCCTCCGTACAAGATCGATCGCAGTCCGATGCGAAAGTCAGTCCTATTCGGCCCGGCGGAACTCCGCAACCCCGATCGCCAGCAGCACCGCCCCCAAAGCGGCCACCACCCCCAGTTCCAGCGGCACCGGCACCTGGAAGTCGAACCACCGCACCCCCGGGTTGAGCACCGCGTTGACCTGGGCGGGCACGTCGAGGTGGGAGAAGACGGCCTGCCGCATCGGGTCCACCGCGTACGTCATCGGGTTGATCACGGTCAGCGCGTGCAGCCACGACGGCAGGTTGGCCAGCGGGAACATCGCCCCCGACAGGAACATCATCGGCATGATCGCCATCTGCATCAGCCCGAAGAACGTCTGCATGTTCTTCATCCGCGCGGCCAGCATCACCCCGAAGGCCGTGATCGTGAACGCCGCCAGGAACATCTCCCCCAGCAGCGTGAGCATCAGCGAGGGCGAGTACGGCACCCCCACCAGCCCCGCCATGGCGAGGATGACGACGCCCTGACCGGTGGCCACGATGGCCCCGCCCAGGCACTTGCCGACCACGATCGCCCCCCGTGAGACGGGCGCGACCAGCATCTCGCGCAGGAACCCGAACTCGCGGTCCCACACGATGGATCCGGCCGAGAACATACCGGTCATGATCACGGTCATGGAGATCATGCCGGGATACATGAACGTCCGGTAGTCGACCCCCGGGATCGAGCCCTGCACCAGCGACCCCAGCCCCGTGCCCATGACGAACAGCCACAGCACCGGCTGCATGAGCATCGAGAGCATGCGCGTGCGGTCGTTGACGAACCGCAGCATCTCCCGGTGTAAAACGATCTTGACGGCCCGGAGGTCGTGCCCGGCACTGCGGGCCGGCACCCGGACGCTGATGGCCTCTGTCACCATGACTATCGCCTCGCCATCGCTCTCATCCACGTCATGTTGGCGTCGCCGGACTCGGCGTCGCGGATCGTGGACCCGGTGTAGGACATGAACACGTCGTCGAGGGACGGCCGTGAGACGCTCACCGCCTTGATCGGCATCCCGAGCTCCGCGAACAGCCGCGGCACGAACTCCTCGCCCGACGCCACCGCGAACGTCACCGCGCCCTCGTGCACGGCCGCCTCCAGCCCGAACCGCTCCTCCAGCGCCTTGATCGCCCCGGCGTCGTCGGCGGTGTGGATCTGTACGCGGTCCTTGCCGACGCTGGCCTTGAGCGCCTCGGGCGAGTCGATGACCACGATCTCGCCGTGGTCGATGATCGCGATCCGGTCGCAGTACTCGGCCTCGTCCATGTAGTGCGTCGTCATGAAGATGGTGATGTCCTCCATGCGCCGCAGTTGGTTGATGTACCCCCAGATGGCCGAGCGGGTCTGCGGGTCCAGGCCGACGGTGGGCTCGTCGAGGAACAGCACGCGCGGCGAGTGCAGCAGGCCGCGGGCGATCTCCAGCCGCCGCTTCATCCCGCCGGAGAACGTCATCACCTTGGCGTCCTTGCGGTCCCAGAGCGCGACCATCTCCATCACCTGCCGGATCCGGTCGCCGACCACGTTCTTCGGCACCCCGTACAGCTCGGCGTGGAAGCGCAGGTTCTGCTCGGCGCTCAGATAGCCGTCGAGGGTGGGGTCCTGGAAGACCAGGCCGATGTTCCTGCGCACCTCGTCGCGCTCCTTCACCACGTCGTGGCCCGCGACCTCGGCGCTGCCGCCGGTGGGGTTGACGAGGGTGCAGAGCATGCTGATGGTGGTGGTCTTGCCGGCGCCGTTCGGGCCGAGGAAGCCGAACACCTCGCCGGGATTCACCTCGAAGTCGACGCCTTTGACGGCCTCGACCTTTCCGTACGTCTTCTTCAGCCCCCGTACGGAGACCGCCGCGTCCGTGGCCATTCAGTCCTCCGCCAGTATCTGGAAAATGGACCTGCGCGTCTGCTTGATGAGCTTCTTGGCCTCTTCCATCTGCCGCTCGCCGCCCGTGTGGATCAGGTGGGAGAAGGCCTCGTTGAGCTGGGCCCACAGCAGGCGCAGTTCGTGGTGCTCGTCGGGGACGGTGCGCGCGACCTCGACCCACGGCGCGTCGTCCGCGTGCCTGGCCGCCTGGTCGCGGCCCTGTTCGGTCAGCCGGTACGTACGGCTCCCGCCCCCCTCGTCACCGGTCACCAGCCCCTCGTCCTCGAGCTGCTGCAGCGCCGGATAGACCGAGCCCGGGCTCGGCCGCCACACCCCGCGGCTGCGCTCTTCGATGTCCTGGATCATCTGGTAACCGTTCTGCGGCCGCTCGTGGAGCAGCGCCAGCAGGGCCGCCCTGACGTCGCCCCGGCGGATCCGCGGCGCGGGCGCCTCCATGTGCAGGACGGGAGGAGCGCCGGGAGGGAACGGGGGCGGCGGCGGGGGAGGAGCGTCCCAGAAGTCGGGATCACGCATGATGCCTCCAACTATCGAGATATCGTGACGATATATCTAGATAGTTTGCAGAGCAAGGCATATTTCAGACCGTGGCCGCGCCACGTGCGATGTTAGTGAGCCTTAACAGAGGCGGTGATCGCGGCCCGCGCCATGGCGCGCAGCAGCGGGCGCATGTCCTGCGCGGGCAGCTCGCCCGCGCTGTGCGGCGTCGAGTTGAGCAGCCCGAACACCGCGTGCGTGGCGGCCCTCAGGCGGGCGGCCGGGCAGGCCGGATGCAGCTCGGCCAGCACCGTCACCCATTCCTCGACGTAGAGCCGCTGCAGCCGCCTGATCTGCCGGCGCGCGGACTCGGGCACGTTGCCCAGCTCCCTGTCGTGCACGGTGATCAGCGCCGGCTGCTCGATCGCGAACGTGATCTGCACGTTGAGCAGCGCGTCCAGGGCCTCGTCAGGCCCGGTGGCGGAGGTGACGACGGCCACGGCCGACTCGCGCAGCCGCGAGCTGACGTCGAGCAGCATCTCCGACAGCAGCGCGTCCTTGCCGCTGAAGTGCCGGTAGAGCGCGGGGCCCGAGACGCCGACCGCGCCCCCGATGTCCTCGATCGAGACGCCGTGGAAGCCGCGCGCCGCGAACAGCCGGGCGGCCGCCTCCAGGATTTCGGCACGCCTGTTGCGCCGGGAGCGGGTAGGTGTGGTGGAGGCGGTGCTCACGTCTCACATACTAGACGATGACGTTAATGATGACTAACATCCGTGCCATGAGAGGGGACTCATGAGCAGCGACTGGCCGGTGCTGAAATCGGCCGCGGAACCCGCGGGCGAGGTGTTCAAGAGCAACGCCGAGCTGAACGAGCGGCTCGCCGCCGACCTGCTCGACCGCCTCGCGGCCGCCGCGCCGGGCGGGCCGGAGCGGGCGCGGCGGCGCCACGTCGAGCGCGGCAAGCTGCTGCCCCGCGACCGCGTGGACGGCCTGCTCGACCCGGGCTCCCGCTTCCTCGAACTGTCACCGCTGGCCGCGGGCGGTCTCTATGACGACCAGGCGCCGGCCGCGGGCATCATCACGGGCGTCGGCCGGGTGTCGGGCCGCGAATGCGTGATCGTGGCCAACGACGCCACCGTCAAGGGCGGCACGTACTACCCGATCACCGTCAAGAAACACCTGCGCGCGCAGGAGGTGGCCCTGCACAACCACCTGCCCTGCGTCTATCTCGTCGACTCCGGCGGCGCCTTCCTGCCCAGGCAGGACGAGGTGTTCCCCGACCGCGAGCACTTCGGCCGCATCTTCTACAACCAGGCCACGATGTCCGCGCGCGGCATCCCGCAGGTCGCCGCCGTGCTCGGCTCGTGCACGGCCGGCGGCGCCTACGTGCCCGCGATGAGCGACGAGGCGGTCATCGTACGCGGCCAGGGCACCATCTTCCTGGGCGGCCCGCCCCTGGTGAAGGCGGCCACCGGCGAGGAGGTCACGGCCGAGGAGCTGGGCGGCGGCGACCTGCACGCCCGCATCAGCGGCGTCACCGACCACCTGGCCGATGACGACGCGCACGCGCTGGCCATCGTCCGCGACATCGTCTCCACCCTGGCCCCGCGCGCGCCCCGCCCCTGGGACGTGATCGCGCCGGAGCCGCCCCGCCACGACCCCCGCGACCTCTACGGCATCGTCCCCGCCGACACCCGGCAGCCCTACGACGTGCGCGAGGTGATCGCCCGGATCGTCGACGGCTCGCGCTTCCTGGAGTTCAAGGCCGAATACGGCTCCACCCTCGTCACCGGTTTCGCCCACCTGCACGGCCACCCGGTGGGGATCGTGGCCAACAACGGCATCCTGTTCAGCGAGTCGGCCATGAAGGGCGCGCACTTCATCGAGCTGTGCGACCAGCGCCGCATCCCCCTGGTCTTCCTGCAGAACATCAGCGGCTTCATGGTCGGCAAGGCCTACGAGGCGGGCGGCATCGCCAAGCACGGGGCCAAGATGGTGACCGCCGTGTCGTGCGCGCGGGTGCCCAAGTTCACCGTGGTGATCGGGGGCTCGTTCGGGGCGGGGAACTACGCGATGGCCGGGCGGGCGTACTCGCCCAGGTTCCTGTGGATGTGGCCGAACGCCCGCATCTCGGTCATGGGCGGTGAACAGGCGGCGAACGTTCTCACCACCGTCGGCAACGCCGACCCCGACGCGATCCGGGCCCAATACGAGCACCAGGGCAACCCATACTACTCCACGGCCAGGCTCTGGGACGACGGCGTGATCGACCCGGTCGACACCCGTACGGTCCTGGGCCTGGCACTGTCCGCGGCGGCCAACGCCCCGCTCGAACCCGCCGGTTACGGCGTCTTCCGGATGTGACGCATGCTGTTCGACCGTGTTCTGATCGCCAACAGGGGTGAGATCGCCGTACGGATCGCGCGCACGCTGCGCGAACTCGGCATCACGTCCGTGGCCGTGCACACGCCGTCCGAAGCGGAGGCCAGGCACGTGCGGGAGGCGGACATCGCCCTCCAGGTCCCGAAATATCTGGACATCGAGGCGATCCTGGCGGCTGCCCGCGACAGCGGGGCGCAGGCGATCCATCCGGGTTACGGATTCCTCGCCGAGAACGCCGGCTTCGCCCGCCGATGCGCCGAGTCGGGCCTGGTCTTCGTCGGCCCGCCGCCGGAGGCCATCGACGCCATGGGCGACAAGATCCGCGCCAAGGCCACGGTGTCGGCCGCCGGCGTGCCCGTGGTGCCCGGCGGCGCCGAGCCCGATGACGCGCTGGCGCGGTGGCGCGACTTCCCCGCCCTGATCAAGCCGTCCGCGGGCGGCGGGGGCAAGGGCATGGTGCTCGTACGGTCGGCCGCCGAACTGCCCGAGGCACTGGAGTCCGCACGGCGTACGGCGCTGGCCGCGTTCGGGGACGGGACGCTGCTGATCGAGCGCTACGTCGAGAACCCGCGCCACATCGAGATCCAGGTCCTGGCCGACACCCACGGCAACGTCGTGCACCTGGGCGAGCGCGAGTGCAGCCTGCAGCGCAGGCACCAGAAGATCATCGAGGAGGCGCCGTCCCCCTTCGTGAGCCCGGAGACGCGCGCCCGCATGGGGGCGGCGGCGGTGGAGGCCGCCCGCGCGGTCGGCTACGTGGGCGCGGGCACCGTCGAGTTCATCGTGGACGGCTCCGGCGGGGCCTACCACTTCATGGAGATGAACACCCGCCTGCAGGTCGAGCACCCGGTCACCGAGCTGGTGACCGGCCTGGACCTGGTGGAGCTGCAACTGCGGGTGGCGGCGGGGGAGCGGCTGGCGTTCGGGCAGGACGACGTGCGCCTCGACGGCCACGCCGTGGAGGCCCGCGTCTACGCCGAGGACCCCGCGCGCGGCTTCCTCCCGACGGGCGGCCGGGTGCTGGCCCTGCGCGAACCCCAGGGGCCTGGCGTCCGGGTGGACTCCGGGCTGGCCGAGGGCGGCGTCGTGGGCAGCGAGTTCGACCCGATGCTGTCCAAGGTCGTCGTCTGGGCGCCCGACAGGCCGTCGGCGCTCAGGTCGCTCGGCCGGGCACTGGGCCGGACGGCGGTGCTCGGCGTGGTGACCAACATCCCGTTCCTGCGGGCGCTGGCCGCGCACCCGGCGGTCGTGGCGGGCGAACTGGACACGGGCCTGGTCGAGCGCGTCCTGCCCTACCTGGTGCCGGACACGGCCGTACCGGCGGAGGTGCTCTCGGCGGCGGCGCTGATCTTCCACGACGTCCCGCAGGGGGACGACCCGTGGCAGGTCACCGACGGGTGGCGGCTCGGGGAGCGGGCGTGGACGACGTGGCGGCTGGAGTCCAGGGACGGCGTGCACGCGGTCCGGGTCCGTGGCCTGCCCGGGGAGTCCGCCGAGGTCGAAGTGGACGGGGAAGCGGTGCCCGCGCGGCTCGGGGCCGACGGTGAGGTCACGATCGGCGGGCGTACCGAGCACTACCTGCGCGTACGCGACGGCGACACGCTCTGGCTCGGCCGCGACGGCGCGTCGTGGTCGTTCACCCGGCACCTGATCGGCGACCCGGGCGACCGTCCCGGCGCGGCGGCGGCCGGCGACGGCGTGGTCAGGAGTCCCATGCCCGGCACCGTCCTGGTGGTCAAGGCGCAGCCCGGCGATCGGGTGAGCGCGGGCCAGCCGCTGGTCATCGTCGAGGCCATGAAGATGGAGCACACGGTCACCGCCCCGCGCGACGGCGTGGTCACCGAGCTGCCCGCGCAGGCGGGCCGCCCGGTGGACATGGACGCCGTCCTGGCCGTGGTGATCGGTGAGGAGGCTTGATGCCGTACCCCATGGAAGGTCTTCCGCACCAGGTCACGATCTACGAGGTCGGCCCGCGCGACGGGCTGCAGAACGAGTCCTCGATCGTGCCCGTCGAGGTGAAGGCGGAGTTCATCGACCGGCTCGCGGACGCGGGGCACAAGGTGATCGAGGCGACCAGCTTCGTGCACCCGAGGTGGGTGCCGCAGCTCGCCGACGCCGACGAGCTGTTCGGCCGGCTGCACCGGAGGCCCGGCGTGCGCTATCCCGTCCTGGTGCCGAACCTGCGCGGGCTCGACCGGGCGCTCGACCTGGGGGTGGACGAGATCGCGATCTTCGCCAGCGCCACGGAGACGTTCGCGGCCAAGAACCTGAACCGGAGCCTGGAGAGCCAGTTCGACATGTTCGAGCCGGTCGTGGCCAGGGCGCTGGAGCACGGGATCAAGGTCAGGGCGTACGTGTCGATGTGCTTCGGCGACCCCTGGGAGGGCCCGACGCCGGTCGCGCAGGTGGTCAGGGTCGGGGAGCGGCTGCTCGGGCTCGGCTGCCACGAATTGTCGCTCGGCGACACCACCGGCGTCGGCACGCCGGGACACGTGACCGCCCTGATCGGCGCGTTCAGGCGGCCCGAACGGCTCGCCGTGCACTTCCACGACACCTACGGCCAGGCGCTGGGCAACACCCTGGCCGCGCTGCGGGCCGGCGTGACGACGGTCGACGCCTCCACCGGCGGCATCGGCGGCTGCCCCTACGCCGAGTCCGCCACGGGCAACCTCGCCACCGAGGACCTGGTCTGGATGCTCCAAGGGCTCGGCATCGAGACGGGGCTCGACCTGGGCAGGCTCGTGGCCACCAGCACCTGGCTGGCGGAGCTGCTCGGCCGGCCCAGCCCATCCCGTGTCGTACAGGCGCTTTCGAAAGGCTGACATGCTCAAGGACGAGTACGAAGAGCTGCGCAAAACGGTCGAATCCTTCGCCCGCGAGGTGGTCGCGCCGGTGATCGGCGACTTCTACGAGCGGGAGGAGTTCCCGTACGACATCGTGCGCCAGATGGGCGCGATGGGGCTGTTCGGGCTGCCGTTCCCGGAGGAGTACGGCGGCATGGGCGGCGACTACTTCGCCCTCTGCGTGGCGCTGGAGGAGCTGGCCCGCGTCGACTCCAGCGTGGCGATCACGCTGGAGGCGGCGGTGTCGCTGGGCGCGATGCCGATCTTCAGGTTCGGCGACGACGAGCAGCGCGCGACGTGGCTGCCCAGGCTGGCCTCGGGCGAGACGCTGGGCGCGTTCGGACTGACGGAGCCGGGCGGCGGCTCCGACGTGCCCGGCGGGATGCGCAGCACGGCCGTGCTCGACGGCGCCGAGTGGGTGATCAACGGGACGAAGGCGTTCATCACGAACTCCGGCACCGACATCACCGGCGTGATCGGCGTGGCCGCGCTCACCGGCGAACGGGAGATCTCCACGATCCTCGTGCCGAGCGGCACGCCCGGGTTCACGGTCTCGAAGAAGTACTCCAAGGTCGGCTGGAACGCCTCCGACACCCGCGAGCTGTCCTTCACCGACTGCCGCGTCCCCGCCGAGAACCTGCTGGGCGAGCGCGGCCGCGGCTACGCCCAGTTCCTGCAGACGCTCGACGAGGGCCGGATCGCGATCGCCGCCGTCAGCGTGGGGCTGGCGCAGGGCTGCGTGGACGAGAGCCTGCGTTACGTCAGGGACAGGAGGGCGTTCGGCCACCCGATCGGCCACTACCAGGCCATCCAGTTCAAGATCGCCGACATGGAGACCCGCGCCCACACCGCCCGCCTGGCCTACTACCACGCGGCCGAGAAGATGCTGGCCGGACTACCCTTCAAGAAGGAGGCGGCGATCGCCAAGCTGGTCGCCTCCAACGCGGCTATGGACAACTCGCGGGACGCGACCCAGGTCTTCGGCGGCTACGGTTTCATGAACGAGTTCCCCGTCGGCCGCTTCTACCGCGACGCCAAGATCCTGGAGATCGGCGAGGGCACCAGCGAGGTTCAGCGCATGCTCATCGCCAGGCAGCTCGGCCTGGGTGATCTGTGAGACGAGGTTTGCAAGTGGGAGGCGGGACGATCTAGTGTCATCTGTCATGACGGCTGACGATCTCCTGATCAGGAGGGCGGAGAAGGCGGACGCGGACGAGGTGTTCGCGCTGGCCCGTGAGTTCGGTCTGACCTTCAGGCCGGAGCGGGAGGCGTTCGACGCGGCGCTGCCCACGCTGCTGGCCAACGACGACGCCCTGCTGCTCGCGGCCGTCCTCGACGGCCGGGTCCACGGCTACCTGCTGGGGTTCGTGCACCTCACGCTGTTCGCCAACGGGCCGGTGGCCTGGGTGGAGGAGGCCATGGTGCAGACGGGCTCGCGCAGGCAGGGGATCGGGCGGTCGCTGCTGGAGGAGTTCGAGCGGTGGGCCCGCTCGCGCGAGGCGCGTTACGTGGCGATGGCGACCCGGCGGGCGCCGGAGTTCTACCACGCGCTCGGCTACGAGGCGTCGGCCACGTTCTTCCGCAAGGTGCTCCGCTAACGACTTGTGCGGAATGTCCCGATAAAGCCGGGTGCTGGATAATCCTGTCGGAGCAGGATGGCATCCTTGAGGCGTGAGTATCCACGCCGTGAGCCCCCTGTTCGTCGGGCGTGCCCGAGAGCTCGCCGCTCTTGGAGACGGGCTGGTCAAGGCGCGTGCCGGGGCATCGTCCACGCTGCTCGTCGGCGGTGAGGCCGGGGTCGGCAAGACACGGCTGATCAAGGAGTTCACCGGCCACCGGGCCGAGGACGCCCAGGTGCTCGTCGGCGGCTGCCTGGAGCTGGGCACGGAGGGCCTGCCGTTCGCGCCGTTCACCGCCGTGCTGCGCGGGCTCGTGCGCCGGCTGGGCCGCGACGGCGTCGCCGCGCTCGTGCCCGGCGGCAACACGCGCGGGCTGGCCCGGCTGTCGCCCGAGTTCGGCGAGCCCGACAAAGACGGGGCCGAGGCCAGGGCGCGGCTGTTCGAGCAGGTGCTCGGGCTGCTGGAGCGGCTGGCCGAAGAGCGTCCCGTGGTGCTGGTCATCGAGGACGCGCACTGGGCCGACCGATCCACCCGCGACCTGCTGTCCTTCCTCATCCGCTACCAGCGCACGGCGGCCCGCCTGCTGCTCGTGGTGACCTACCGGACCGATGAGCTGCACCGCACCCACCCGCTGCGGCCGCTCCTCGCCGAGCTGGGCCGGGTCGAGTGGGTGACCAGGGTCGAGCTGCGCAGGCTCACCCGCAGGGAGGCCGTCGCGCTGGCGGCGGGCATCCTGGAGCGCGAGCCGTCGCCCGCCGACATGGACCGCATCTACTCCCGCAGCGAGGGCAACCCGCTGTTCGTCGAGGCGCTGCTGAGCGAGGCGGGCGCCCACGAGTCGCTGCCCGAGTCGCTGCGCGACCTGCTGCTGGCCGGCGTCGAGCGGCTGCCCGACGAGACGCAGGAGCTGCTGCGCGTGGCCAGCGCCGGCGGCCAGCGCATCGAGCACGACCTGCTGACCGCCGTCGCGGGGCTCGGCGAGCACGAGCTGTCGCGCGCCCTGCGGCCCGCCGTGGCGGGCAACGTGCTGGTGGTCGACGGCGAGGGCTACGGCTTCCGGCACGCGCTCATCCGCGAGTCCCTCCACGACGATCTGCTGCCCGGCGAGCATGTCCGCCTGCACACCCGCTACGCCGAGGCCCTGGAGCGCGACCTGTCGATCCTGCCCGCCCCGCGCGGCGCGATCGAGCTGGCCCACCACTGGCACTCCGCCCACGACTCCACCTGGGCGCTCGTCAGCGCCTGGCACGCGGCCGCCGCCGCCCGCAAGTCGACCGCCTACGACGAGCAGCTCAGGATGTTGTCCCGGGTGCTCGAACTGTGGGACCAGGTGCCCGACGCGGCCGAGCGCATCGGCCACGACCGCATCGACGTGCTCAAGCAGACCGCCACGGTCGCCCACCTGGCCGGCGAATACGAGCGCGCCATCGCCATGGCCAGCGCCGCCCTGGCCGACCTCGACCACGACGCCGACCCGATCAGGTCGGCCATGGTGCTGCGCCAGCGCGGCCTGACCCGCTACGACCTGGGCCGCGACGGCTACCGCGACGACCTGCGGCTGGCCGCCGCGCTCGTCCCCGCCGACCAGCCGAGGCTGCGCGGTCAGGTGCTGGAGAGCCTGTCACGCATGCTCCACCGGCCGCAGGACTGGCAGGAGAAGATCGACACGGCCCGGCTCGCCATGGAGATCGGCCACGAGGTGGGCGACGCCAACGTCGAGGCCCACGCGCTGATCAACCTGACCTGGGCGCATTCGTGCTACGGCGATATGGAGGCGCGCCTTGCCGACTACGCGAAGGCCCGCCGCATCGCCGCCCGCGACGACGCCTACAACGCGGTGATGCGCTGCGCCATCTCGGAGTCCGACGCGCTGGAGGGCGCGGGCTGGCACGAGCGGGCCGCGCAGGTGGCCCGCGACGGCGTCGAGGAGGCCGTCCAATACGGGCTGGCCCGCACCTCGGGCACGTTCCTGGCGATCAACCTGGCCGAGCCGCTGGTGTCGCTCGGGCGCTGGGACGAGGCGCTCCAGGTGGTCGAGCACGCGCTCGACCTCGCGCCGCCCGCCCCCTACCGGGCGAGCCTGCAGGGGTTCGCCACGGACATCGCGCTCGCCCGGGGTCAGTTCGACCGGGCGGAGGCGTCGCTGGAGTCGTCGCGGAGCGTGCTGTCCAGGGGGACGTTCCGGGACCAGACGGTGCTGCCGCATCTGTGCAGGGAGGTGCGGCTGCTCTGGGTGCGGGGACAGTTGGAGGAGGCCGTGCGGGCGGTGGGGCGGGTGCTGGAGGAACAGGACCTGGTGATCAGCCCGCGCTATTCGTGGCCGTTGCTGATGACGTTCGCCCAGCTCTTCGGGGCCGTCCCGCCGTCCTCGCCGTCGGCGCCGCTCGCCGCCTCACTGCTGACGCGGCTCCGGGAGCTGGCGCCGGAGCTGGCGGTCGAGGGCGATCTGCAGCAGGCGCACCAGCTCACCTTCCGCGCCCTGACCGATGCCGATCACGTCAAGGATTGGGATCGGGCGGTGGGAGCGTGGGCGGCGCTGCGGCAGCCGTATACGGAGGCGAAGTGCCTGGTGGGGGCCGCGCAGGCGGCGCTCTCGTCCGGCGACCGGCAGGGGGCGGCGGCGCGGCTGGGGCGGGCGCGGGAACTGGCCGGCGGACTCGGGGCCACGCCGCTGCTGGAGCAGCTCGACGTTTTCGCGCGGCGGGCGCGACTCGGGGGCGCTTCCGAGGATGACGGGCAGCCGCTGGGGTTGACGGCTCGGGAGCTGGAGGTGCTGCGGGAGGTCACCAACGGGCGGAGCAACCGGGAGATCGCGGAGGAGCTGTTCATCTCGGTGAAGACGGTGAGCGTCCACGTCTCCAACATCCTCTCCAAACTCACCGTCGCCACCCGCGGCGAAGCCGCCGCCACCGCGCACCGACTCGGACTCTTCGACTGATCGGCCCTCTCAGAACGCCTTTCTTCTGTCATCACCGGCACCCGCGTCTCTCTGGACGGGGCTTTCCGTCTTCCATCCTTTACGGCGGGCCGGCGGCCTGCCGTACAAGATGGAAGCCTGTCCCAAGAGACGCTGCCCAGGTGAAAACGATCAGCCGGTGAGCTGCGCCTCGAGACGATAGCCGTCGACGGTTACGTAGACCTGGTCGCCGGGGCGGGCGTTCAGGCGCATCAGGACCGGTTGGAGGGAGTCGAAGACCGGTTGGTGGCCCTGCCAGACCAGGACGATGGCGTTGTCGCCCGGCCCCGTGACCGACAGCAGGGTGCCGGGGCGCATGCCGAGCTGGGCCGCATAGCCCTCCGGCACCGGCACAGGGCCGCCACGGAGGTGTTCCGGGGTGACCTCGATGCGCTGCCAGCGGCGCGGGTCCGAGGACGGGCTGGGCAGTGGCGGAGGCGGCGTGGACGGGGTGCCCGCCGCCAGGCCCGCCGGGATCATGGACGAGCGGCCGCCCGACAGCGCCGACAGCGTCGCCAGGGCGGCGGACGGGTCGATGGAGCCGGCCGTGGCCGCCGGGATGGGCTGGCCGCCGCGATGGTGATGGCCGTTGGCGCCCGGCGTGCGGCGGGGAAGGGGCAGGGCCGGGGAATCGGCCGCGGCCGCCTGGCCCTGGGCCTCCTCGCTGGGCAGGGCGTCGAACCACGCCTGCGCCGAGTGGGCGCGGATGCCCAGCTCGCCCATCAGCGCCACGACGTCGGCGTCGGGCGGGCTGGTGGCCAGGAGCTGCCGCGTACGGGCCTGGAGGCCGTGGATGTCGCCCACGACCAGCCAGCCGTCCTGGAGGCGGCGGTCGGGCATGAGCGTCACGAGTACCCGCCACAGCGGCGTGCGCAGCGACGGGACCGTCACGGGGTGGGCCGGGTCGGCGCCGATGAGCTGGTCCTCGGTGGCCGCCGCGCCGAGCCACTCGGTCAGCCGGAACATGTGGCCGGTGACGGGGGCGGACTCGGAGGAGCGCAGCCAGTGCAGTACGCGTTCCTCGGCGGTGCGCTGCGCGTGGGAGAGCGCGTCCCGCTCCACCAGCATCTTGTGGGCGAGCGTGCGCAGGCTGACCGGGTCCTCGGCGAACAGCCGGTGCACCGCCACCGCGAGCTCCAGCTTGTCCAGACTCCGGAACAGGTTGTCCACGACCCGGACCATCGCGTGGTCGGCGTCCGTGGGCGCGGGGCTGGACGGCGCCGCGCTGGGCACGGGCGTCGAGAACGCTGCAGGGGCGCCCTTGGCCGCCTCGGAGCCGGGGACGGGCGGGATCGAACCCGTGTGGGGACCGCCCGCGCCTGGAACAGGTGGGATTGAACCGGTGTGGGGACCGCCAGTGCCCGGGACGGCGGGGATCGAGCCGGTCTGGGGGCCGCCCGGCGCGGTGCCGGGGATGGCGGGCATGGAGCCGGTCTGCGGGCCGCCCGAGCCGGGGGCCGTGCCGTTCTGCGCGCCGCCGGGAACCGGCGGGATCGAGCCGGTGTGGGGACCACCTGAACTGGTGCCCGGGACTGCCGGGATGGAGCCGGTCTGGGGGCCGCCGGAGGGCTCCTGGCGGCTGGGCTGCGGGCCGCCGGGGCGCTGCGGGAGGCGTTCGGACTGGCCTGGGCCCGCCGAGCGCTGCTGGAGGCCCTCGCCCGCGAAGCTCTGGCGCGGGCCCTGGGCGGGGAACGAGCCCGTCTGACGCTGCGAGCCGCCTTCCGCGGGCGGAACGGCCGGGAAGGAACCGGTCTGACGCTGGGCGGTCGACTCCGGCGACTGGGCCGGGAACGAACCGGTCTGCCGCTGGTTCGGCGACTGCGCGGGGTTCGGGGCCTGTGCGGGGTTCGGCGACTGCGCCGGGTTCAGGGACTGTGCGGGGAAGGAGCCCGGCTGGCGCTGGGCGGACGACTCCGGCGACTGGGCCGGGAACGCACCCGTCTGGCGTTGTTCGGACTGCTGGCCCGGGGTGGTGCCCGCCGGGCGCTGGAACAGGCCCTCGCCCGGTTTCTGGGCGGGCACCGGGGGCGCCTCGGTGGTCGGGGCCGGGAACGGGGCGCCCAGGGCGGCGAAGGTGCCGGTCTGGGGCGCGGAGTCCGGCTGGGCCGGGAAGGAGCCCGTGCCTCGGGTGGAGATGCTCGCGGGCGTCGTGCCGCGCTGCAGGGGGCGGGTGACCTCGGGGTGGCCGGCCTGGACGGCGGCGGGTGCCTCGCGCTGGGCCGGGATGCGGCTCAGGATCTCGCGGAAGACGGAGTTGATCACCACTTCGGGCGTGGCCGACGGGGTGCCCAGGTCGCTGGGGGACAGACGGCGCAGCCGCTGCCAGCCGCCGAGCCCGGTGACCGCCGTGCGGGTGGCCTCGGACCAGCCGGGCAGCGCCGGATCGATGGCGTGCACCGCCAGCGCGGGCAGCAGGTCGGCCAGCGGCAGATGGTCCCAGCGGGAGGAGGCCAGCCGCGCCAGGCGCTCGCAGATCCAGTCGAGTCCCGCCGTGCCGAGCGCCTTGGACAGCGCCAGCGAGGACCACCACCCAGCGGGCAGGCGTGGATCACCCAGTGCCTCCGCCACTTGCTGCGGACGGCTCCAGCGCAGCGCAGGGACCAGGTCGCTCAGGCAGATCGATGACTCGACTTCCATCGGCGGACCTTATCCTCCCCAGTGAGCCGCGTGGTGCTGCCCGTGAAGCGTGTGGCTATTGGTGCAGCCTACGCGGCAAGCTATCAATCAGTGTGAATAGGGTAAAGACGGTTCAGATCCAAACCGTACCGTGGACGGCCGCCCACCTGGGCCACACATTCGGCACCAGCACGGCAACCTGCCTGCAAAGCGGCCTCTTCACTGACACCTTGCAAAGTCGCGGCGAGGTACCCGGCGGCGAACGCGTCACCGGCCCCCGTGGAGTCCACCACCTCGGCGGACAGTGCCCCCGACGACGCGACGACCTCGCCGTTCACGGCCGCCAGCGCCCCTTCGGCGCCCAGCTTCACGATCGCTGTGCCATATGTCTCACTCAGCCGCTCCGCCGCGTCCTCGGCCGTCGTGGTATCGGTGAGGAGAAGAGCCTCGTCGAGATTCGGAATGATCAGGTCGGCGGGCGCGGTCTCGCGGGTGAAACGTTCAACGCCGAAGTCGCGCAGCGGTTTCGTGGAGGCCGGATCGACGCTGATCGCGACGCCCGCGGCGGCCGCCTGCGCCATGGCGAGCCGGGCCAGGCGGAGCCCGGACTCGGCGAACAGGATGTATCCCGACAGATGCAGCCGCCGGACACCGTCGAGCAGGGCGGGATCCCAGTCGGCCTCCGAGATCAGGCCGCCGGCGCCGCGGTTGGTGAGCATGGAACGTTCGCCGCTCTTGTCCACCATCGCGATCACCACGGCCGTGGGACGCTCGGGATCCACCGTCATGTGCGGGCGCACGCCGGTCTTGACCAGTTCGGTGGTGTGCCACTCGCTGCTGTCGTATCCGAGCCTGGCCAGCAGGCGGACGTCGGCGCCCAGGCGGGCGGCCCAGGCGGCGGTGTTCGCGCCCGAGCCGCCGGGGCGCAGCACGATGTCGGCGGCCGTGTCGGTGCCCGACATGACCGGCGAACCGTGCAAGGCCACCACGTCGGTGACCACGTCACCGATGACGAGGAGGCCCCGGTCGGTCACGATCGGGCCCAGGAGACGGCGATCCGGGCCGCCAGGGCGGTGTTGCCGCGCACGGCGGCCAGGTTGGCCTCCAGGGACGCGCCGGCGGTGCCGTTCACCAGGTAGCCGAGCAGGAACGGGGTGATCGCCTGCCCCTTGACGCCCTCGCGCTCGGCCGCGGCCAGCGCCTCGGCCAGCACGCGGTCGTGCAGTTCGGGGTCGAGCTGCAGGTCCTCGGCGACCGGGTTCGCGACGATCAGCGCCGTCTCCTGGCCGCCCAGCGCGTCCTGTCCGCGCATGACGGCCGCGGCCTCGTCGGGCGACTCGATCCGCCAGTCGATCGGCTGGCCGGAGGAGTGCAGGTAGAAGCCGGGGAAGACGTCGGTACGGTAGCCGGCGACGCTCACGCCCCTGGTCTCCAGGCGCTGCAGGGTCGCGGGCACGTCGAGGATCGACTTCACGCCCGCGCAGACCACGGTGATGCGGGTACGGGCGAGTGTGTCGAGGTCGGCGGACTCGTCCTGGTCCTCGGCCCAGCCGCGATGCACACCGCCGAGCCCGCCGGTGGCGAAGACCCGGATCCCGGCGCGGGCGGCCAGGAACGAGGTGGCCGACACGGTGGTCGCGCCGCTCGCCTTCAGCGCCGCCGCCAGGGGCAGGTCGCGCTGGCCCAGCTTGCGCAGCCCGGACTCGGTGGCGACGCGCTCCAGCTCCACCTCGTTCAGGCCGATGCGGGGAACACCGTCCAGCACGGCGATCGTGGCCGGCACGGCGCCCGCGGCCCGGACGACTCCCTCCAGCTCACGCGCCACCTCCAGGTTGCGCGGCTGCGGCAGCCCGTGGGAGATGATCGTGGACTCCAGCGCCACCACGGGCGCGCCGGCGGCCAGGGCCTCGGCGACTTCGTCGGACGGCTGGAGAACGGAGTCGGTGGTGCTGCGCATGGTGGGTTTTGTGCTCCTTGGAGTGGTCCTGGCCTGCTTTGGGGGAACAGTGGTTTTCGCGAAATTTGTTCCGAACGGAGCAGGTTACGGCCCCTCGTCGTCAGCCGTCCACTTGAGGATCACACGAGAAGTGTCACGCCCGCCAGAGAGGTGACCGCGATGATCGCCGTGGCGAGCCCGCCGAGCAGCACGGCCCGGCCCCCCTGGAAGAGTTTACGCACGTCGATGCCGGTTCCCAGACCGAACAGGGCGGCGGCCATCAGAACGTTCGTGACGGCCGGCAGCGCGTCCGTCACCACCGCCGGAACCCAGCCGGCGCTGCGGACGGCGACCATCACGAGAAACGCGCCCACGAACAGCGGCACGACCGGGGGCCTGGCCGTGCGGCCGGAGGTTGTTGTGGGGACGGGGGCATCGGTCGTGTGGGCGTGGGCTTCGGTCGGTTGGGCGGAGGTTGTTGTGCGGGCGGGGGCTTCGGTCGTGTGGGCGGAGGTTCTTGACGTGTGGGGCGAGGGGGCGGGGCGGTGGCGGAGGAACGAGGTCAGGGCGACGATCGGGGCCAGGAGGACGACGCGGGCCAGTTTGACCGTCACGGCGGCGGCCAGGACGCCTGAGGCGGCGCCGATCGCGGCCACCTGGGCGACCTCGTGCACGGCGGCGCCGGTCCAGACGGCGAGCTGGGCCGGGGAGAGGTTCAGGAGCGTGGCCAGCAGGGGGACGAGGGGGATGGCGGCGGTGCCGTAAAGGACCACGACGCCCAGGGCGCTCGCGGCGTCGTCATCGTCGGCGGTGTCCGTGCTCTCACGCATGGCGGCGATGGCGGCGGCGCCGCAGATGGACACGCCTGTGGCGATGAGGAGTGACGTGCCCGGGCTGAGGCCCAGGCGGCGGCCGAGCGGGGGTGTGACGGTGAACGTGAGTCCGGTGGCGACGGTCACGATGGCCAGGGTCTGCCAGCCGAGCGCGAGCACCTGGGGCAGGGCGATCTGCAGTCCGAGCAGGGCGATCGCCACCCGCAGCACGCGCCGGGACACGAACGCCAGGCCCGGCTTGAACCGGTCGCCTATGCGGGTGAGGGTGGCCAGCGCGGCACCGGAGGCCACGGCGATGACGGCGGGGGTGAGCGCCGGGACCTGCCGGTTGACGACCAGAGCGACCACCACCGCCAGCGCGGCCATCGCGACCCCAGGCCCAACCCGCCGCAACGACCCCCAACCGGCCTGCCCCCGGTCTGCCAGCGCCCGGTCTGCCGGCCCTCGGTCGGCTTGTACCCGGTTTGCTGGCCCCCGGTCGGCGTGCGTCGGGTTTGCCGGCCCCCAACCGGCTTGTGCCCGGTTTGCCGGCGCTTGGTCGGCGTGTGCCCGGTTTGCTGGCCCCCGGTCGGCGTGCGTCCGGTCTGCTGGCCCTCGGTCGGCTTGTGCTGGATCGGCGTGCGCCTGGGGCTGTGGCCGCTTGGCATGTCGTTGGCCGGGCTGTGCTGAAGCGGAGTGCGGCTGCGCGGTGTCGAGGTGTGCTCGGTGGACCCGCACCTGGTCAGGGGGCGTTTGGTGCGGCTGCGCCGGATCGGGGTGGGTTCGGCCGGTGGGGTGGGACAGGGGGTTTGGGCGAGGGCCGGGGACGGTGGGGGAGCGGGGCGTGGGAGCGGTGGCTCCGGGGGCGTGGGGCCGCGGGGTGGCGGGCATGGTCTCAGTCTTCTGAGCGGTGGGAGCGGCCGGTAGCCACCGGTTGCCTGGGAGGTCATAGCCTGTGGCTATGAGTGGGCTGCCTGATCTCGATTCGTTGAAGCTGCTGGTGGACGTCGGCGAGCTGGGCAGCCTTGGGCAGGCGGCCAGGACGGCGGGCATCGCGCAGCCGTCCGCGAGCAAGCGGATCGTGCAGCTCGAACGCCGTCTCGGCGTGCCCCTCATCGAACGCACCCCCCGCGGCTCCACGCTCACCGCCGAGGGCAAGATGGTCGCCGGGTGGGCCGCCCACGTGCTCGCCGCCGCCGAGGAGCTCATGCGCGCCGTCCAGGCCGTGCGCCACAGCGGGGCGGCGCATCTGCGGGTGGCCTCCAGCATGACGGTGGCCGAGTACCTGGTGCCGCGGTGGCTCGGTGAGTTGCAGAACCGGGAGCCTGAGGTGCAGGTGGGGCTTGATGTGGTCAACTCCGCCGATGTCGCGGCCCGGGTGCTGGCGGAGGAGGTCGAGCTGGGGTTCGTTGAAGGGCCCAGCATGGCTGACGGGCTGGCCGGGCGCGTCGTGGGGACCGATCGGCTGGTGGTCGTGGTGGCGCCTGGGCATCCGTGGGCGCGGCGTCGTACGGCGCTGAGAGGGGCGGAGCTGGCCGCGACGCCGCTCGTGGTGCGCGAGCCCGGGTCGGGTACGCGCGAGACGCTGGACGTGGCCTTCAAGGACCTCCACCGGGCCAGCCCGCGACTGGAGCTGGGCTCGAACTCGGCGGTGAAGGGGGCCGCGCAGGCGGGGGCGGCGCCGGCGGTGCTGAGCGGGTACGCGGTCGAGGCCGATCTGGCCACCGGGCGGCTGGTCGAGGTGCCGTTGACGGGGCTCAACCTGGTCAGGAGCCTCAGGGCCGTGTGGCGCCGCGGCCGCCCCCTCACCGGCCCCGCCGCCACCCTCCTCACGATCGCCAGCCGCCCCTGAGCGCCTGCGAGCCGCGCTCTGCCTAATGATCGCCGGCCGTCCCCGGGGGTCTGCGGGTCGCTCTGTCTGGGGATCGCCAGCCGTTCCCGGCTGTTCCCGGCCGTCCGCGGGGGTCTGCGGGTCGCTTCGTCTGGTGGTTGCCGCTCGTCCCGGGACCCTGCGGGTTGCTCTGCCCGAGGATCGCCGGCCGCTCTGTTCATGATCGCCGGTCGGCGCCCGGGGTCGCCTGTCGGCTATTGCCAGGCGACCCTGAGGGAAATGTGCCCTGGTGTGCGTTGACGGGTGGTGTGGGGTGGGTCATATGGTGCGGGAATGGGTTCGTATGACGTGATCGTGGCCGGTGGTGGGCACAATGGGCTGGTCGCGGCCGCGTATCTGGCTCGGGCCGGGCGGCGGGTGCTGGTTCTGGAGCGGTACGGGCACGTGGGCGGGCTGGCCATCTCCGCCAGGGCGTTCCCCGGCGTGGACGTGCGCCTGTCGCGCTACTCCTACCTGGTCAGCCTGCTGCCCTCACAGATCGTCCGCGACCTGGGCCTCGACCTGGAGTTGCGAGGCCGCCGCTACGCCTCGTACACGCCCAAGGGCGACATCGGCCTGCTCGTCGACAACGAGGACACGGCGCGGACGGCGGCCTCGTTCAGGCGGGTAACGGGCGGCACGGACGATCACGAGGCGTGGGAACGCTTCTACGGCATGGTCGCCGGCGTGGCCAGGACCCTGGCCCCCACCCTGCTCGAACCCCTCAAGACCGAGGCCGAGGTCGAGCGGATGGTCGGCGCGGAGGCGTGGCGGGACCTGTTCGCGCGGCCGATCGGCGAGACCGTGGACGAGCGGTTCCGCGACGACACCGTGCGCGGCGTCGTCCTCACCGACGCCCTGATCGGCACGTTCGCCGACCCGGCGAGCGACCTGCTGACCAACCGGTGCTTCCTCTATCACGTGATCGGCGACGGCACCGGCGACTGGAATGTGCCCGTCGGCGGCATGGGCGCGGTCTCCGGCGCGCTGGAGGCGGCGGCCAGGCGGGCGGGTGCCGAGATCAGGACCGGGGCCGAGATCGTCGGGATCTCGCCGTCCGGGGAGGTCACGTTCGTGGCCGAGGACGGCGAGCACACGGTGAACGGCGGGCACGTGCTGGTCAACCTGCCGCCCGCCGTGCTGGACCGGGTGCTGGGCCGGCCCGAGACGGAGTCCGAGGGCGCGCAGTTGAAGGTCAACATGGTGCTCACGCGGCTGCCCAGGCTGAAGGACCCGGCGGTGGACCCCCGTGCGGCCTTCAGCGGGACGTTCCACATCAACGAGGGACGTGACCAGCTCGCCAGGGCGTATGAGCAGGCGGCGCGAGGGGAGATCCCGGAGCTGCCCCCGGCGGAGGTCTACTGCCATTCGCTGACCGACCCGTCCATTCTGGGGCCGGAGCTGCGCGGGCGGGCCGAGACGATGACGCTGTTCGGCCTCCACATGCCCGCCCGTCTTTTCCGGAAAAATCCGGATAAAGCCAGGAAGATGGCCCTCGACGCCACCTTCGCCTCCATCAACTCCGTCCTGGCGGAACCCATCGAGGACTGCCTGCTCAAGGCCCCCGACGGCACCCCATGCGTCGAGGCCAAAACCCCGGTGGACCTGGAAAGGGACGCCGGACTCCCCGGTGGTCACATTTTCCACGTCGACCTGAGCTGGCCGTACGCCGACGAAGGCGGATGGGGCGTCGAGACCGAGCACGAGCGCATTCTCATGTGCGGCGCGGGCGCCCGCAGAGGCGGCGGCGTCAGCGGCATCGGCGGGCACAACGCCGCCATGGCCGTCCTGACCAGATGAGACCGCATACGATGGGACATGGTGGTGATCATCACGAAACGCGGATGACCACGTTCATCACGTTCTCATGATGAGCCTCTAGCGTTTGTCATATGAGTGAGCTCGCACGGTTGCTGGTGGTCGACGACGAGCCCGCGTTGCGCGAGGCGCTGCAGTCGAGCCTGGAGTTCGAGGGCTACAAGGTCGTCACCGCCAACGACGGGCAGCAGGCTCTGGAGGCCGTCGCGAGCGAACCCTACGACGCGGTGCTCCTCGACGTCATGATGCCGCGCCTCGACGGCCTGACGGCGTGCCGCCGGCTGCGCGCGTCCGGCAACCACATCCCCGTCCTCATGCTCACCGCCCGCGACGCGGTCGGCGACCGGGTGTCGGGGCTCGACGCGGGGGCCGACGACTACCTGGTCAAGCCGTTCGAGCTGGACGAGCTGCTGGCCAGGGTGCGGGCGCTGCTGCGGCGCGGCGCGCTGAGCGCGGGCACGCCCGAGGGCGACACGCTGACGTACGGCGACCTGTGCATGGACCCGGCGACCCGGGAGGTCACGCGCGGCGATCGCCGGCTCGACCTGACCAGGACCGAATACCTGCTGATGGAGCTCTTCCTCGCGCACCCGCGCCAGGTGCTGACCAGGGACCAGATCCTGAGCGAGGTGTGGGGCTTCGACTTCGAGCCGACGTCCAACTCGCTCGACGTCTATGTGATGTACCTCCGGCGCAAGACCGAGGCCGGCGGCGAGCAGCGCGTGATCCACACCGTGCGCGGGGTGGGTTATGTGCTCCGGGCCACGCCATGAGTTCCAAGGGCCTGCGCGGCCTGGCGACGCGCGGCAGCCTGCGCACACGGCTGACCGTCCTGGTCACGCTGGCCGTGGCGCTGGCCATCGCGATGTGCATGGGCCTGGCGTACTGGTTCCTGGCGGACCGGCTCCGGGCCAACCTCGACGTGAGCCTCCTGGAGTCCGCGAAACAGGGCGACAAAACGTTCATGGAACGCAACTGCACGCCGGGCGGCACGCGGGGCCATTGGAACGAGGGCATGGCGACGCTGCTGTTCCCCGACGGCACCACCTGTTCGATCGGTTCTCCCATCGTGCCGGACCCGGTGAAGGACCTGCCGGCTCTGGATCCCTGTGAGCCGGTCTACCGCGACGGCATCACGCGCGACGGCAAACCGGTCCGTGTGGTGACGATCAACTTCAAACCGGGCATCGCGGTGCTGGAGGCCAGGTCGCTCGGGTACATCGAGCGCCCGGCACGCAGCGCCGCGCTCATGTTCGCCGGCATCGCCGCGTTGGGCGTGCTCGGCGCGGCCTGGGCCGGGCTCACCGTCTCGCGGGCCGCCCTGCGCCCCGTGGGTGACCTGACCAGGGCCGTCGAGCACATCGCGCACACCGAGGACCTCGGCGTCCGCATCCCCGTCACGGGCACCGACGAGATCGCCCGCCTGAGCGCCTCCTTCAACGCCATGACCGCCGCCCTGGCCGGCTCGCAGGAACGCCAGAAACAGCTCGTCGCCGACGCCGGCCACGAGTTGCGCACGCCCCTGACCACCCTGCGCACCAACATCGACCTGCTGCTCCGCAGCGAGCAGACCGGCCGCAGCATCGACCCGGGCGCCAAGGAACGCCTGCTGGTCAACGTGAAGGCCCAGTTCGCCGAGCTGACCGCGCTCGTCGCCGACCTGCTCCAGCTCGCCAGGGGCGACACCGACCGTGAGCCGCACGTCGAGCTGTCCTTCCACCAGGTGGTCACGGCCGCCGTGGAGCGCGCCAGGTTGCGCGGGGCCGAGGTCGTCACCGACCTCCAGCCCTGGTACGTCGTGGGCGCCGCCGCCTCGCTCGAACGCGCCGTGCTCAACCTCATCGACAACGCCGCCAAGTTCAGCCCCGGCGGCCAGGTCGAGGTGCGGCTGCGCGACGGCCGCCTCACCGTGCGCGACCACGGCCCCGGACTGCCCGAAGAAGAGCTGCCGCACGTCTTCGAGCGGTTCTGGCGCTCCCCATCGGCCCGTGGCATGCCCGGATCCGGGCTCGGCCTGGCGATCGTGGCCCAGGCCGTCGCCGAGGCGGATGGCGAGGTGCGGCTGGCGAACGCGCCGGGTGGTGGCGCGATCGCAACAATGGATCTACCGGGAACTCTCATTCGTCACTCAGAATCGGATAAGTCCCCTTAAAGACCCGGAACGTGAGCTGGCTGCATGGAGACAACAGCAGTAATGACCCGCCTGGTCGAGGTGGTCGTCCCGGTCTACAACGAGCAGCGGGCGTTGCGCGCCAGCATCACCCGGCTGCAGACCTACCTCACCGGGAACTTCCCGTACGGCTTCCGCATCACGATCGCCGACAACGCCAGCACCGACAACACCTGGCAGATCGCCACCGAACTGGGCGAGGAGCTGCCGAACGTCAGAGCCGTGCACCTGCCCGAGAAGGGGCGCGGCCGGGCGCTGCGCCGGGTCTGGTCGGAGAGCGAGGCCGACGTCGTCAGCTATATGGACGTGGACCTGTCCACCGACCTGGACGCGTTCCTGCCGCTGGTGGCGCCGCTGCTGTCGGGTCACAGCGACCTGGCCATCGGCACCCGCCTGGCCAGGGCGTCGCGGGTGGAGCGGGGGCCGAAGCGCGAGTTCATCTCCCGCTCGTACAACCTGCTGCTGCGCTTCGGCATGGGCGCCGGGTTCTCGGACGCGCAGTGCGGCTTCAAGGCAGTCCGTACGGAGATCGCCCAGGCCCTGTTGCCCGGTGTCGAAGACGAGGAGTGGTTCTTCGACACCGAGCTGCTGCTCCTGGCCGAACGCCACGGGCTGCGCATTCACGAGGTCCCCGTCGACTGGGTGGACGACCCCGACAGCCGGGTGGACATCGTCCAGACCGCGCTCGACGACCTGCGCGGCCTGGCGAGGGTGGCGCGCAAGACGCTGTCCGGCGCCGCCCGCATCCCCGTGCCCGCCCGGATCGAGCGGGCCGAGCTGCCGAAGGGGATGGCCAGGCAACTGCCGCGCTTCGCGATCGTGGGCGTGGTCAGCACGCTGGCGTACCTGGCGCTGTATTCGCTGCTGCGCCAGATCGTGCCGCCGCTGGCCGCCAACGCGGTCGCGCTGCTGGTCACGGCCGTGGCCAACACCGCCGCGAACCGCCGCTTCACGTTCGGGGTCAAGGGTCCGGAGGGGGCGATGCGGCACCAGCTCGAAGGGCTGATCGCGTTCCTCGTCGGGCTCGTGCTCACCTCCGGGAGCCTCGCGCTGCTGCCCGGCGGTGTCTCACACGGGGTCGAGCTCGTCGCGGTCATCCTCGCGAACGCCGCCGCCACGCTCGTCCGCTTCCTGCTGCTGCGCGTGTGGGTCTTCAACCCGAAGCGGGGTACCGCTCGATGACCACCCTCACCGAGGCGCGCCCCGGTCACCGGGCCGCCGGTGGGCGCAGCCTGCCCGTCCGCGTCCTCCTCGGCGCCGAGCAGGACCCGCGCTGGTCGCGGCCCGCCCTGTGGGCGGTGCTCGCCGTGGCCTTCGTCCTGTACGCGTGGGCACTGAGCGGCAACGCCAACGAGTACTACGCCGCCGCCATCCTCTCCGGCACCCAGAGCTGGAAGGCGTTCTTCTTCGGGGCCATCGACGCCGGCTCCTTCATCACCGTGGACAAGCCGCCGCTGGCGCTGTGGGTGATGGGGCTGTCCGCGCGGATCTTCGGCTACGGCACCTGGAGCATGCTGCTCCCGCAGGCCCTGGCCGGGGTCGCCGCCGTCGGCCTGGTCCACTCGGCCGTCCGCCGGGCCTTCCGGGACCGGGTGCTTCAGGGGCACGTGGCCGCGCTGGTCGCCGCCGTGGTCATGACGCTCACACCGATCACCGTGGCGATCAACCGGGACAACAACCCCGATACGGTGCTCGTGCTGCTGCTGGTGCTGGCGGCCTGGTTCTGCCTGGAGTCGCTGCGGACCGGGCGGCTGCGGCCGCTGCTGCTGGCGGCGTTCTTCGTCGGGCTCGGGTTCAACGCCAAGATGTTGCAGGCGTACCTGGTGGTGCCGGCGTTCGGGCTGGCGTACCTGGCGTGCGCGGGGGTCCCGTGGCTCAAGCGGGTGTGGCACCTGCTGGCGGCCGGGGTGGTGCTGGTGGTGTCCAGCGCCTGGTGGATGGTCATCGTCGACCTGTGGCCCGCCGCCTCCCGGCCGTACATCGGCGGGTCCACCGACAACACCGTCTGGGACCTGGTGATCGGCTACAACGGGCTCGGGCGCGTCTTCGGGCAGGGCCGGGGCAACGGCGGCGGTGGCGGTGGCGGCGGCGGGTTCGGCGGGGAGTCGGGCGCCGGGCGGCTGTTCAACGACATCCTGGCCGGGCAGATCTCGTGGCTGCTGCCGTTCTGCGTGGTGACGCTGGCGTTCGCGGCGATCATGCGGGTGCGCCGCCTCGACTCCGGCGACGGGCCCTCGGGGGCTTCGTGGCTGGTGTGGGGTGGCTGGCTGGCCGTGCACTACGTGGTGTTCAGCTTCTCCAGCGGCACCTTCCACCCGTACTACACGACCGCCATGGCCCCGGCCGTGGCCGCGCTGTGCGGGATGGGCGTGGTGGTGATGTGGCGGGCGTACCGGCGGTCGCGGACGTGGGCCTGGGCGCTGCCGCTGGCCGTGGCCGCGACGGGGATCTGGTCGTTCGTGGTGCTGCGCCGTACGCCCGAGTGGGTGCCGTGGCTGGCCTGGGTCGTGCTCGGGGCGACCCTGGTGGCCGTGGTGGTGCTCGTCCTGGCCAGGGTACGAGCCCAGGTGGCGATCAAGGTGGCCGCGATCGCGCTGGCCGCCACGGTGGTCGCGGGCCTGGCCGGGCCGGCGGCGTACGCGGTGTCGCCGCTGGGTTCCCAGATCAACGGCACCAACCCGACGGCGGGCCCCTCCACCGGCCGCATGGGTGGCATGGGCGGTATGGGCCGGCCGGGCGGCGGCCAGTTCCCAGGAGCCCAGCAGAACGGCCAGACCCAAGGTGATCAAGCGGGTCGCGGCACCCGTTCCGGCTTCATGGGCCGCGGCGGACCGGGCGGTGGCGTCAGCGACGCCATGAGCGAATACCTGGTGGCCAACCAGGGCAACGCCACCTGGCTGGCCGCGGTCGCCAGCGCTCAGCAGGCGTCCGGGCTCATCCTGTCCACCGGCAAGCCCGTGATCGCCATGGGCGGCTTCACCGGCAGCGACCCCGCCATGACCGTGGCCCGCCTCCAGTCGCTGATCGCATCGGGGCAACTCCGGTACGTCGTGTCCGGCCAGGAGGGCGGCGGCCCCGGCAGGGGCGACTCCCAGGTGACGAGCTGGGTCCAGGAGAACTGCACGGCGGTCGACGGCCAGGACGGCCTGTACGACTGCGCGACGTAGCCGGAGGCGGGGCACCGTGACGGTGCCCCGCCCACGTCGTGCTCTTGACAACGATGTCAGGGGCATTCTTGATGGTCCTATGGCCGTACCGTTGATCGACGCCCGCGGGATCGTGAAGAGCTATGGCCAGGTCGAGGCGCTGCGCGGGGCCGACTTCAGCCTGCGGGCCGGTGAGGTCGTCGCGTTGATCGGCGACAACGGGGCGGGCAAGTCGACGCTGGCGAAGATCCTGTCCGGGGTCGAGCGGGCGGACGGCGGGACGATCGAGGTGGACGGCGAGCCCGTCGTGTTCGGGGCCGTGGAGGAGGCCAGGAGCGCCGGGATCGAGACCGTCCACCAGGATCTCGCACTCTGCGCCGACCTCAGCCCGGCGGGCAACTTCTTTCTCGGCAGGGAACGGCTCAAACCGGGGCTGCTCGGGCTGTTCGGCGTGCTGGACAACGCTGTCATGCGGCGCGAGACGCAGGAGGCGTGCGAGCGGCTCGGGGTGCGGCTGGCGTCCCAGACGGCGCCCGTGTCCGGGTTGTCCGGCGGGCAGCGGCAGGGGGTCGCGGTCGCCAGGGCGGTGACGTGGGCGCGGCGGGTGGTGTTCATGGACGAGCCGACGGCGGCGCTCGGGGTGGTGCAGACGCGGCGGGTGCTCGACCTCATCAGGACCGTACGGGACTCCGGCGTGTCCGTCGTGCTCATCAGCCACAACATGCGGGACGTGATGGCCGTGTCCGACCGGGTCGAGGTGCTGCGGCTGGGGCGCAGGGTGGCCAGGTTCGCGACCGCGAGCGTCTCGATGGAGGAGCTCGTCGGGGCCATGACCGGCGCCATCGAGCAACAGGAGAGCCAGGGATGAAAGGGGTGGCGCGGCTCAGCGGGCCGCAGGTCGTGTGGATCGGGCTGGTGCTGGCCGGGCTGCTGGTGACGTTCGCGGTGCTGGCGCCGCGCTCGTTCCCCACCTCGTTCAACCTGCTGAACCTCGTGAGCGACGCCGCCATCCTGCTGCTCCTGGCCACCGGCATGACGTTCGTGATCATCACGGCCGGAATCGACCTGTCGGTCGGCGGCGTGCTGGTGTTCTCCGCCGTGGCCGCCGCCAAGGTCATCGACGGTACGGGGTCGCTCGCGCTCGGCGCGGCCACCGCGGTCGTGACCGGGCTGGCCTGGGGCGTGCTGAACGGTGTGCTGGTCGCGCTGGGGCGGATCCCCGCGCTGATCGTGACGCTGGGCACCCTGGGCATGTCCCTCGGCGGGGCACTGCTGCTCACCGGCGGCGTCGATCTGCGGGCGCCGGCCGAGCTGAACCTGGGGCTCGGGCTGGCGCGCTGGCTCGGCGTACCGCTGATCGTGTGGATCTGCGCCGCCATCACCGCCGCCCTCGCGCTCACGCTCGCCTTCACCCGCTTCGGCCGCCACACGTATGCGATCGGCTCCAATACCGAGGCCGCCCGGCGCGGCGGCGTCGCCGTCCGCAAGCACCTGATCAAGGTGTACGGCCTGGCCGGGCTGCTGGCCGGGCTGGCGGGGCACCTGTCGCTGGCGAAGTACGGCATCACCGGCGTCTCCGCCCACTCCACCGACAACCTCCAGGCCATCGCCGCCGTCGTCATCGGCGGCACGTCCCTGTTCGGCGGGGTGGGGACGGTGACCGGGACGGTCATCGGCGTGTTCATCCCCGTCGTTCTGCAGAACGGCTTCCAGATTCTCGGCGTGCGGCCGTTCTGGCAGCAGGTGGTGGTGGGCGCCGTGCTCGTCGCCGCCGTCTACGTCGACCAGTGGAGGCGCAGAGCCCGCGATCAGTAAGCCAGGAGGAGGCACCACCATGCGCAAGGCCATGGCCGCTCTCGGAGCACTGCTGATGATCACCGCGTGCGGCGGCGGTGACGGAGGCGGCGGTCAGATCAGGGTCACGCTCGTGCAGGGGCTGGCGGGGGAGGAGTTCTACGAGACCATGGCCTGCGGGGCGCGGGCCAAGGCCAAGGAACTGGGCGTGACGCTCGACGTACAGGGGCCGCAGAAGTTCGATCCGACGCTGCAGACCCCGATCGTGAACTCGGTCGTCGCCGGTAAGCCGGACGCCATGCTCATCGCCCCGACCGACGTCAAGGCCATGATCGCGCCACTGACCCAGGCGAAGCGGCAGGACATCAAGATCATCCTGGTGGACACGGTGGTCGAGGACCAGAGCATCGGGCTGTCCAGGATCAGCACCGACAACCTCAAGGGCGGCGCGGCGGCGGCCAAGGCGCTGTCGGAGCAGATCGGCGGGAAGGGCAAGGCGCTGGTCATCTCCACCGACCCGGGGGTCAGCACCGTGGACGCCCGGATCAAGGGGTTCGAGGAGGAGATCAAGGCGAGCCATCCGGGAATCACCTCCCTCGGCGTGCAGTATTCGCACAACGACGTCGGCGAAGCCTCCAAGATCGTGAACGCGGCGCTGGCGAAGGACCCCGACCTGGCCGGGGTGTTCGCCACGAACCTCAACTCGGCCACCGGCGCGGGCTCGGCGTTGCAGCAGGCGGGCAAGCTGGGGCAGGTCAAGATGGTCGGCTTCGACGCGGGGCCGGCTCAGGTTGAACAGCTCAAGAACGGTGTCGTGCAGGCTCTGATCGCGCAATTGCCCGGGGACATCGGGGCGAAGGGTGTGGAGCAGGCGGTCGCGGCGGTCAAGGGGCAGCAGGTCACCCCTTCGATTCCGACCGAGGCCACGATCGTCACGGCCGGGAACGTGAGCCGGCCGGAGGTGCAGAAGGTCCTCTACAAGGCCGGCTGTTAGCTCGCCACCGCACTTCGGCGTGAAGAAGACGGGGCGGGTCAGGCCGGGAGGGCGGCGAGGAGGAAGGCGAGGCGGGCGGCGGCGGACTCGACGTCGTCCGTCGTGCCGAGGCGGTAGCCCCACGAGGTGATGAAGGCCCCCTCGTCCGAGCACGTCACGGTCTCCGCGAGCGTGGCCGAGAACCGGTTGCGGACCGCCACGTAAGCCGGGTCGCTGGCCAGGGCGAGGCTCTGGACCGACAGGTCGGCGTGACGACCCGCGTGCCAGGCGAACCGCTCGAGGCAGAGCGCGGTATCAAGCATCATGCGTCACCTCCGCAACGTCTCGCGACAGAATTGCACGATCTTGCGGTAGGTGGCAAGCAATTGCTGCGTTTAATGTGGAGTTTGTTTCCGGTAATCGTGAAGAATGCTGATGATGACCTCCCGTCCGGTTTCCTGAAACTCCGCAACCTTCGCGTAATCGTCGAAAGCACGCACATAGAAGGCGATGTCATCGGGATCGCGCAGGATCAGGTCCTTCGTCATCGTGGCGACGGCGACCATGGCCTCGTTGTAGATCCAGAAGCCGTTGATCGGGTTGGACGGGAGCTCGGTGCCGAACGGGATCACGCCGAACTCCACGTTCGGCAGTGTGCTGACGGCCAGCAGGCGGTCGAGCTGGCCGCGCATGACCTCGGCCGGGGCCAGGCAGGTGCGCAGCGCGGCCTCCGTCACCACGAACCTGAACGTGCGCGTCCGGTCGTAGAGGATCTCCTGGCGCTGCATCCGCACGCGGACCGCCGCGTCGATCTGGTCGGCCGCGCTGTAGAGCCGCTTGACCTTCTGGAACACGTGCCGGGCGTATTCGGAGGTCTGCAGCAGGCCCACGATGATGCCCGGCTCGAAGACGCGGAACAGCTTGGTGCGCGCCTCCAGGTCGCGGACGTCCTCCTGGATGGCGGCAAGGCCGCTGCGATGGCGCTGTTTCCAGTCGTCATGCCGTTCGAACAGGGCGATCGACTGCCTGATCAGCTCGTCTGTCGTGTCGGGCGAGGCGCTGACGGCCTGCGCCCACACGACCACGTCGTCCTCGGTCGCCGTCTGGCGGGCGTTCTCCAGTCTGGACACCTTGGAGGGCTGCCAGCGCAGCCGCTCCGCCAGATCCTTGCCCGACAGATGGGCGGCCTCGCGCAGCTGACGGAGCTGGCTGCCGAGGTCGATGCGCGCCTGCTGAAAGGACGTCACGCGGCAAGAGGCTAGCCGCGCCGGGGCCGATCATGCCAGCGTCCATCGCAATTGTGATCAACCGGTTGCCGTGGGTGCTCCATCGCTGGTCGGGAAAGCGTTTGCCGGGTCGTCGCGCAGAACCTGGCGGGCGATCCGCGTGAGGAGTTCGCGGGGCACTTCGACCGCGCCCTCGCCGTCGAGGACGTCCCGGAGGTCGGCCAGCGCCTCCGCGTCGGTGACCTGCAGACCTTGCACGACGATGGTGCCGCGGTCGGTCTCGTACAAGGTGGGACAGGCGCCCGCCTCCGAGGTCGATCCCAGGAACCGCATTCGCATGACGATCCTTCCCCGATAACAGATGCAATTGCGCGCAATTGTACGTCTCGGAGGTGAACGTGTGATCGTTTTTCGGGAAATAACGGTCAGCCGAGCGCGCCCTCCATGAACTCCCGTGCCCGCCCGAACAACTCCAGCGTCGTCGCGTGCAGCAGATCTCCGATGTCCCTGGGCGCCTTTCCGGCGTACGCCCGCGCGTGAGTGCCCTCCAGCACGATGCCGAGTTTGAAGCAGGCCATGACCGCGTACCACTCGACGGCCGACATGTCGCGCTCCGACAACGCCGCGTAGTACGCGATGATGTCGCGCGGCGGCGGCAGCCCCGGCACGTGGCCGCTGTTCGAGGGCCACGTGGCCAGCAGCCAGCCCAGGTCGAGCAGCGGGTCGCCGATCGTGCACATCTCCCAGTCCACGATCGCGGCCACACGGGGGCCGTCGGAGGCGAACATCAGGTTCGCGAAGTGGTAGTCGCCGTGCATGATCCCCGGCGTGAAGGTGCGCGGCGTGCGGCGGATCAGCCAGTCGGCCGTCTCCGGCAGGCCCGGAATGTCGGGTCCGGGATAGCCGTCCAGCTCACCGTAGGAATCCAGCTCCCTGAGCCAGCGCGGCACCTGCCGCTCCAGGAAGCCCTCGGGCCGCCCGAACCCCGGCAGCACCGCCGGATCGACCCGGCCCAGCTCGGCCAGCGCCGCCGCGGCCTCCAGCCCCATCCGGTGCCTGATCGCCGGGTCGGAGGCGTGCGGCTCCGGCAGCCCGGTCGAGGGGTTGAACCCGGCCACCGGCTCCATCAGGTAGAAGACCGGCTCCCGCGCGGTCTGCGCGGCCACCAGCCTGGGCGCGGCGACGGGCGTGTCGCGCAGCGCCGCCAGCACCCGCGCCTCACGCCGCAGCACCTCGTTGCTCTTGCTGCGGGCGTGCATGGGAGGCCGGCGCAGAATGTACGCCCGGCCGCCGCGCTCGAAGCGCACCATGACGTTCTGCGTGCCGCCCAGGACCGGCGCCGTGCCGATGATCGGGCCGCCGGGCAGCCCCTGGGCGTCCATCCACGCGCCGAGCGCGGCGAAGTCGATGGCGCCGACGTCGATGTGGGTGGAGGTCATGTACCAACCCCTCGGCAGAATGATATTCTAGAAGCCGACCCTATGAGAGCGCCGAGCCGACGGTCAACCGGGCATCATGATCACATGGACTACGTTGCGGCGCTCGATGTCGGCGGCACCACCATGAAAGGCGGCCTCGTCGCCCGTGACGGGACCGTTCACGACCTGCGGCGACGGCCGACCCCGCGGGCCGAGGGCCCCGAGCGCGTGATCGCCGCCATCTCGGCCTTCGCCGCCGACCTCGCCCGGCCCCGGGCCGGGATCCGGCCGCTGGCGGTGGGGCTGGCCGTGCCCGGGCTGGTCACGGCCACGCACGCGGTCTTCTCCGCCGCGTTCGGGTGGCGCGACGTGCCGGTGGCCGCGTTCACGGAAGGCGTGGACCTGCCGGTCGCGCTGGGGCACGACGTGCGCTCGGCCGGGGAGGCGGAGATGGCCTTCGGGTCGGGCGGCGACGACGTCCTGTATCTGCCCATCGGCACCGGGATCGCGGGCGCGCTGGTGCTGTCGAAAGCCCTGTACGGTGGCGCCGGCGGCTGGGCCGGGCAGATCGGGCACATCCCGGTGCGGCCCGGCGGGGCGGCGTGCGGGTGCGGCGGGCGGGGGTGCCTGGCGGCGTACGCGTCGGGCGGGGCCATGGCGGCACGCTACGGGGTCGACGGGGCCGAGGAGGTCGCCAGGAGGGCCGGCGAAGGGGACGCCCGCGCGGCGGAGGTGTGGGACGAGGCCGTGGCGGCGCTCGCGCTGGCGCTGACCACGTACACGCTGCTGCTCGATCCCGCGGCCATCGTCATCGGGGGCGGGGTCGCGCAGGCGGGCGGCACGCTGCTCGTGCCGCTGCGCGAACGCATGGCCGGACTGCTGGCCTTCCGGCGGCCGCCGCCGATCCGGACCTCCAGGCTCGGGGCGGTGGCCGGGGTGATGGGGGCGGGGCTACTGGGGTGGCGGGCCCTGTAGCCCGGCGGGCACCTCGACCTCCCGCGCGCGCAGCTCCTCGCCCAGGGCCTTCGCCTGCGGGTCCATGCGAGGGCTCGCCGCGACGCCCCTGCCCAGGAGGCCGTGGACGACGAAGTTCAGGGCCTTGAGGTTGGGCAGGTCGTGGCGGTCGACGCGGCAGGCGGCCAGGCCGGGCAGGAGCTCCTTGAGCCTGTCTACGGTCAGGTACGCCGCCAGCCAGTCGTAGCGGTCCTGGGTATCGGTCCAGACGCCCAGGTTGGCGTTGCCGCCCTTGTCACCCGACCGCGCCCCGGCGATGCGGCCCAGCGGGATCACGGCACCTCCCTCCACCGGCGGCACCGGCGCTGGATCGGGGACCTCGGGGACGGCGGGCACCGCGAGCGGGATTTCGGCCAGGAAAGGGACCCGCTCGCCGTTCAGGAAGACCTCGGGGTGGACCTCCGTGGCCGGGACCAGGACCGGCCAGTAGACCCCGTACGGCGACGCGTTCCCGGGCGGGGTCAGGCCGTAGAAGCCCGGATAGCTGGCCAGCCCCGTCTCCACCACGGCCGAGGAGAAGGCGCGGCCCGCCTTCTGGGCGTCGGCGTCCATCACCGTGATGCGCAGCAGGCCCGAGTCCGTCAGGGTCACGTCCACGGCGTCGAAGGACTCGCGGGGGATCCTGGCCCAGATCGCCTCCTCCGCCACCCGGGCCTTGGCCGGCAGGTCGAGGCCGGTCAGGACGAGGGTCATCGTGTTGCGGTAGCCGCCCAGGTAGTTGACGGCGACCTTGAGGGTGCCGGGCGGGGGTTCGCCGCGGACGCCCGACACCAGGACGCGGTCGGGGCCGTCGTCGGACAGGGTGATGGTGTCGAACCTGGCCACCACGTCGGGGCCCAGGTAACGGGGGCCGCCGAGCTCGTACACGAGCTGGGCCGTGACCGTGCCGATCGAGACCAGGCCGCCCGTGCCGGGATGCTTGGTGATCACGGCGGAGCCGTCCGCGCGCAGCTCGGCGAGGGGGAACCCGCAGTGGGCGAGGTCCGGTACGTCCTGGAAGAACGCGTAGTTGCCGCCCGTGGCCTGGCAGCCGCACTCGATGACGTGGCCCGCCACCACCGAGCCCGCCAGCGGGTCGAGATCGTCCGGCCCCCACCCGTACCGCCAGATGCCAGGACCGGTCACCAGGGCCGCGTCCGTCACGCGGCCCGTCACCACCACGTCCGCGCCCGCCGACAGCGCGGCCGCGATCGGCCGGCCGCCGAGGTAGGCGTTGGCGGTCAGCGGCGTGGCGTCGAGGCGCTCGCCGGTGTCGGCGTTGACGAGGTCGAGCGGGTGGCCCGTGAGGTCGTCGCCGGTCACGTACGCGACGGCGGGGGAGAGGCCGAGGCGGGCGGCCAGCTCGTGTACGGCCTCCGCGCACCCCGCCGGATCCAGCCCGCCCGCGTTCGTCACGATCTTGATGCCCCGGTCGAGGCAGGGCCCCAGGACGTCTTCGAGCTGGCGCAGGAAGGTCGGCGCGTAGCCGGGACGGCCCTTGAGCCGGTTGCCGGCCAGGATGAGCATGGTCAGCTCGGCCAGCCAGTCGCCGGTCAGCACGTCGATCGGCCCGCCCTCGACCATCTCCCTGGCCGCCGAGAGCCGGTCGCCGTAGAAGCCGCTGCAGTTGGCGACGCGCAGGGCCGGCCCGCTCATCCCGCCGGCACCCACTTCGGGGAGCGCTTGCCCATGTACGCCGCGATGCCCTCCTGGCCCTCCGCCGAGGTGAAGCGCTCGGCCGACAACTCGGTCATCTGACGCAGCCCCTCCGCGAACGACACCTCGGGCACCTCCCTGACCAGCCGCTTCGTGATCGCCAGCGCCTCGGGGCCGCCCTTCATCAGCATCCCGGCGTAGTGCGCGACGGTGGCGTCCAGCTCGTCGTCCGGGACGGCCCGCGACAGCAGCCCGATCTCGGCGGCCCTGGCCGCGTCGAACACCTCGCCGGTCAGGAGGTATTCGGCCGCCGCGCGGGAGCTCAGTCTCCTCAGTACCGGCACCGAGATCATCGCGGGCGCGACGCCGAGGCGTACCTCCGTGAACGCGAACGACGCTGTCAGCGGCGCGATCGCGAAGTCGCACGCCGCCACCAGCCCCAGCCCGCCCGCCCTGGCGGTGCCGTTGAGACGGCAGATCACCGGCTTGGGGCTGTCCCAGATCACCTGCAGGACGTCGGGGAACGACGCCGTCACCGGGGCGTCGGAGCCGCGCTGCTCCTTGATGTCGGCCCCGGAGCAGAACACCTTGCCCGTGGCGGTCAGCACGATCACCCGGGCCGCCGGTTCGGCCAGCGCCCAGGTGAGGTGGTCGGCCAGCTCGCCGAGCAGGCGTACGGACAGGGCGTTGCGGTTGGGCGGCGAGTCCAGCGTGACGGTCGCCACGCCCGCCGCGAGGTCCTTGTGAACCAGGCTCATGAGTCCACCTTCTGGATGATCGCCAGCACGGCGCCCGCGTCCACCTGCCGGCCCTTCTCCACCTGTATCTCGGCCACCACGCCGTCCGACGGCGCGGCGATCCGATGCTCCATCTTCATCGCCTCCAGCACCAGGATCGCCTGGCCCTTCGTCACCCGGTCGCCGGGCTCCACCTCGACGCGCAGCACGCTGCCCGGCATGGGGGCCAGGAGGGAGCCGGGGGCGACGTGCTCGACGGGCTCAGGGAGGTGGGGGACGGGGGTCAGCTCGGCACGCCCGCCGGCGTGGTCGACACAGACCAGGCCGTCGTAGTGGGCCACCTCGAACGTACGGCGGACGCCGTCACGCTCCAGGATCACCTGGTACGGGTCCGCGCCGAGCACGGTGACGCCCTCGGGGAGCGGGTCGTAGACGACCTCGGCCTCCTCGAACCGGGCGCGGCGGGGCTGGGAGCGCACGTTGCGCCAGCCGCTCGGCAGGCCCGCCAGCGCCGGCGCGCCACGGCGGTTGCCGGCGGCCACGGCGAGGGCGGCGGCCAGCACCGCCAGGTCGTCGATCGGCTTCGCGGTGTCCCACACGGGGCCGTCCAGGAAGCCGGTGTGCGTCTCACCCGCCACAAAATCCCGATTTATCAGGATCTCTAGAAGCAAGTCCCGGTTCGTCGTCAGGCCGTGCAGTTTCGCCCCGCGCAGGGCGGCGACCAGCTTGCGCACCGCCGCCGCCCGCGTCGGCCCATGGGCGACGATCTTGGCCAGCATCGCGTCGTAGTGCGGCGACACCACGGACCCCGACTCCACCCCGGCGTCCACCCGCACGTCGCCGGGCACCTCGAACCGCCGCAGCACCCCGGTCTGCGGCAGGTAGGCCGAGTCCTCCGCGTACAGCCGCGCCTCGACCGCGTGCCCGGCCGGCGCGGGCGGCCCCGGCGGCAGCGTGGCCCCTTCCGTCACTTCGAGCTGCAGCCGTACGAGATCGACCCCGTAGACCAGCTCGGTGACCGGATGCTCGACCTGGAGCCGGGTGTTCATCTCCAGGAACGCCACCCGGTCGCCCTTGACCAGGAACTCCACCGTCCCGGCCCCGACGTAGCCGATCTTCTGGGCGGCCCTGACCGCCGACTCGTACAGCAGCTCCCTGACCGCGTCCGAGATCCCGGGCGACGGGCACTCCTCGATCACCTTCTGGTGTCGCCGCTGCACACTGCACTCGCGCTCGCCCAGCGCCCACACATCGCCGTGCCGGTCGGCCAGGATCTGCACCTCGACGTGCCGGGCCCGCTCCAGCAGCGGCTCGGCGAACACCGTGCCGTCGCCGAACGCCGACGCGGCCTCCCGCCGCGCCGACTCGACCGCGCCGGCCAGCTCCCCGGCCGCGCGCACGATCCGCATGCCGCGCCCGCCCCCGCCCGCCGACGCCTTCACCAGCAGCGGGAACTCGCCGGGAGCGGCGGGGTCGAGCGACGGCAGGACGGGCACGCCGGCCTCCGCCATCAGCCGCTTGGCCTCGATCTTGGACCCCATGGCCGCGATCGCCTCGGGCGGCGGGCCGACCCACACCAGGCCGGCCGCCAGCACGGCCCGCGCGAAGTCCGCGTTCTCGGACAGGAAGCCGTAGCCGGGATGCACGGCGTCCGCGCCGGAGGCCCGGCAGGCCGCCAGCACCCGCTCGATGTCCAGGTAGGTGCCGGCGGGCCGGGCGCCGGGCAGGCGTACCGCCAGATCGGCCTCGGCCACGTGCGGCGCGTCCGCGTCGGGGTCGGAGAACACGGCGACAGTGGAGATGCCGAGCGCCCGGCAGGTGCGGAACACGCGCCGGGCGATCTCACCCCGGTTCGCGACGAGCAGACGAGTGATCACGGCCGGAACACCCCGAATCTACCCGGCTCGGGCACCGGCGCGCTGTTGACCGCCGACAGGCACATGCCCAGCACCGTACGCGTGTCGCGCGGATCGATGACCCCGTCGTCGTAGAGGCGCCCGGACAGGAAGAACGCCAGCGACTCGGCCTCGATCTGGGCCTCCACCATCGCCCGCATCGCCGCGTCGGCCTCCTCGTCGTAAACCTGCCCCCTGGCCGCCGCCGACGCCCGGCCGACGATCGACAGGACCCCCGCGAGCTGCGCGGGCCCCATCACCGCCGACTTGGCGCTCGGCCAGCTGAACAGGAAGCGGGGGTCGTAGGCGCGCCCGCACATGCCGTAGTTGCCGGCCCCGTACGAGGCCCCCATGACGACGGTCAGGTGCGGGACGGTCGAGTTGGACACGGCGTTGATCATCATGGCGCCGTGCTTGATGATGCCGCCCTGCTCGTACTCCTTGCCGACCATGTAACCGGTCGTGTTCTGCAGGAACACCAGCGGGGTGCGCGACTGGTCGGCGAGCTGGATGAACTGGGTGGCCTTCTGCGACTCCTCGCTGAACAGCACACCCCTGGCGTTCGCCAGCACCCCCACCGGATAGCCGTGGATCCGCGCCCACCCCGTCACCAGCGAGGCCCCGTACAGCGGCTTGAACTCCTCGAACTCGCTGCCGTCCACCACCCGCGCGAGCACCTCCCGGGGGTCGAACGGCACCTTCAGGTCCTCGGGCACGATGCCGAGCAGGTCGTCCGCCGGATACGCCGGCTCGCGCACGTCCGTGCCGGGCGTGACGCCCCGTTTGCGCCAGTCGAGCGAGCGCACGATGCGCCGGCCGATCCGCAGCGCGTCGTACTCGTCCTGCGCCAGGTGGTCGGCCAGCCCGCTGACCCGGGCGTGCATCTCGGCGCCGCCCAGCGACTCGTCGTCGGACTCCTCGCCGGTGGCCATCTTGACCAGCGGCGGACCGCCCAGGAACACCTTGGCGCGATCGCGGACCATCACGACGTGGTCGCTCATGCCGGGCACGTACGCGCCGCCGGCCGTGGAGTTGCCGAACACGAGCGCGACGGTCGGGATGCCCGCCGCCGACAGCCGGGTCAGGTCGCGGAAGATCTGCCCGCCGGGGATGAAGATCTCCTTCTGCGTCGGCAGGTCCGCGCCGCCGCTCTCGACCAGATTCACGTACGGGAGCCGGTTGCGCAGCGCGATGTCGGCCGCCCGCAGGCTCTTCTTCAGCGTCCAGGGGTTGGAGGCGCCGCCGCGGACGGTGGGATCGTTCGCCGTGATCACGCACTCGACGCCCTCGATCACCCCGATCCCCGACACCATGCTCGCCCCGACGGGGAAGTCGCTGCCCCACGCGGCCAGCGGCGACAGCTCCAGGAAAGGGGAGTCGGGGTCCACGAGCAGCTCGACGCGCTCCCTGGCGAGCAGTTTGCCCCGGCGGCGGTGGCGCTCGACGTATTTCTCGCCGCCGCCGGCCACCGCCTTGGCGTGCTCGGCGTCGAGGTCGGCCAGCTTGGCGAGCATCGCCGCGCGCCGCAGCGCGTGTTCCTCGCTCGTGGTGTCGAGCCTGCTTCTTATCACGCGCCCTCCTCGGTGGCCGGAATTGACGTCGGCGTCAATCCGATGGCCCGCGCCCACAACCGGGTCAGATGGTCAACGGCCGCCTCCTCGCCCGACTCCTCGCCCAACTCTTCGCCCAGGTCGAGCCACACGTGGGCGAAGTGCTCCACCATCCCGCCCAGCATCACGGCGGTCAGCCGGGGGTCGAGCGACGGGTCGGCCAGCCCCTGCTCCTGCAGCCGCCGCAGCCCGTCAGCGCCCCGGCGCACGAACACCTCGCGCAGCTCCAGCAGCAGCCGCCCGAACCGGCCGTCGGCGGTGGCGGCCTGTTCGAGCATCCGGACCAGCCGTGAGTTGGCCGCCCAGGCGCGCAGGTAGAGGCGGTTGGCCGCCTCGATGCGGGCGTACGGGTCGTCGGGGGCCGCCGCGCCCACCACGCTGGCCGCGAACATCTCGCCGACCACCGCCTCCGCCACCTCGCCGAACAGCGCTTCCTTGGAGTCGAAGTAGGTGTAGAAGGTGCCGTGGGAGACCCGGGCCCGCCGGCACACGTCGTCGATCCGCACGGCGTCGTAGCCGTGCTCCTCGAACGCCTCGCGCCCGGCCTGCAGCAGCGCGGCGCGCGTCCGCCGGCCCTTCGAGGTCGGCACCGGAGATCTGACGATCACGTCAATCACGCTAGCGCAGCGCGGTCCCCGGGAACAGAGAAAGCCGCCGCCCGGTCGTACCGGACGGCGGCTCTTCCTTTCGTCAGAGGATCAGGTGCAGTGGCTCCAGCCGGACTTCCACGTCTGGCCGCCCCAGCTACCGCCCCAGATCACGCACTTCTTGTACGCCGACAGACGCACCGGGCCCGCGTACGCGGTGAACCTGCCCGGGTTGCTCCCGCTGCCGCCGCCCTTGACCTGCAGGATGGCGTTCATCTGCATCTTGCCCGGATACACCATGGCCGACAGGGTCGCCACGCAGTTCATCTTCGTGCCGGCGTTGTAGGCCAGGTAGATGGTGGCGCGGCCGAGCGCGTGACTGTCGATCACCTTGTAGCCGGAGCCGCAGACCTGCGTCGCGGTGAAGGTGCTCTTGTACGGCGGCTTCACCGTCGGCTTGGGCGTGGGCTTCGTGGTGGGCTTCGTGGTGGGCTTGGTCGTCGGCTTCTTCGTGGGCGCGACCGTGGGCTGCGGCCCGGAGGAGGCCGTCGGCTTGCCCGTCGGCTCCGTGTCGGGCTCGACCAGCGTCGGGTCGACGACCTTCTTCTTGGTCTTGGTCGGCGTGGGCTCGGGCCTGGGGGCCTTCGTGGTCGTCTGGGGCCGCGGGGCCTCCGTGACCACGGTGGGCACCTGGGCGATGGGCTCCTTGGTGGGCTTGGCGGACTTCTTGTCCTTGTCCGGCTCGATGTCCAGGACCGGCACCGAAGGAGTGGCGTCGGTGCTCGGGAGCACGGGGACCGAGGTCTGCTGGTCGGCGGTGGCCGGCGGCTCGCCGGGCTGTCCCGCGCCGGAGCCGTTGCCCGAGTTGGTCTTGTTCGAGGAGTTGCCCACGGCGACGACCGGGATCTCCTTGTTGTTCGCCTGCACCAGGACGGCACCGACGACCACGAGAGCGGCCGCGGCGGCGGCTCCCGACAGGGCCAGGGTCAGGGTACGACGCTGCTTGGCGGGCGCTCCGTCCTCGGGCCCACCCGACTTACCACCACCGGCGCCACCGGTCGCGAACCGCTGCCCGGCCTGCGCCTGCCCACCCTGCGGCCCACCGCGGGCTCCAGGCTGCCCGCCCATCGGCCCGGCCTGCGGGCTACCCATGGGACCGGCCTGCGGGCCACCCATGGGGCTGCCCTGCTGACCGCCCATGGCACCGGCCTGCGGGCCGCCCATCGGACCGGCCTGGCCGGGCACTCCCGGCTGCTGCGGTCCACCCGGCATTCCGGGGCCGCCCGCCATTCCAGGGCCGCCCGGTATCCCGGGCTGGGGCACGCCGTAGGGCGCCCCGGCGTGGGGACCCTGGGGGCCACCTGCCTGGGGACCTTGAGGGCCGCTCGCCTGCGGGCCACCGTGGAGTGTGCCGCCGTGGGGTCCGGCGGACTGCGGGCCGCCCTGAGGCGCGCTCGTCTGGGGGCCGCCGGGCATTCCGGCCTGGGCGCCCTGCGCGGCGGCGGCCGCGGCCTGGCCGTAGTCGCCCGTCTGGGGCGGGGCCACGGACTGCGGGCCGGTCTGGAGCGCGCCGTTCGCGGGGATGGGGTTCGGCTGGGTCCAGGGGCCGGGGTAAGACTGCCCGGCACCAGTGGCGGCGGCACCGGCGGCACCGGCCGCAGCAGCGGCGGCGGCTCCGGCGGTGTTCTGGGAGCCGGTCACCGGTTCGATGGCCGACTTGGGTGCGGGCTGGCCCGTGAGCTGGACGATGAGCTCGTCCGCGCTCGGCCGCTGCGCCGGATCCTTGGACAGGCAGGCGGCCACCAGGTCGCCCAGCACGCCGCCCTCCATCTTCCCGAGCTCCGGCTCCTCGTTCAGGATCCGGTTCATCACCACGGGAATGGAGTCGGCGCCGAACGCGGGCTTGCCCGTCGCGGCGAACACCATCGTGACGCCCCACGCGAACACGTCGGCCGCCTCGGACACCGCCGCCCCGCTGAGCTGCTCGGGCGCCAGGTAAGACGGCGTCCCCATGGCCATCCCCGTGGCCGTCGCGCCGGGAGAGTCGAGCGCGCGGGCGATGCCGAAGTCGATCACCACGGGACCCTCGGGCCCCATGAGCACGTTCGCCGGCTTGAAGTCGCGGTGCAGGATCCCCGCGCGGTGAATGGCCGCGAGCGCGGTGGCCGTACTGATGGCCAGCCGTTCCAGCGCCGCGCCCCGCCGCGGACCCTCGTTGATGACAAGCTCGCGCAGCGACGGCCCGGGCACGTACTCGCTCACGATGTACGGCCGGCTCCCGTCAAGGTCGGCGTGCAGCACGGGAGCGGTACAGAACCGGGCGACCCGCTGAGCCACCGCCACCTCGCGCAGGAACCGCGTCCTGGCGTCGGCGTCGGCCACCAGGGCATGGTGCAGCAGCTTGACCGCCGCCTGCTCCCCGGAGTCGCTCTTGCCCAAGTAGACAACGCCCTGGCCACCCTCGCCGAGCCGGGCGACGATGTCGTACGCCCCCAGCCGCCGCGGATCGTCCGCCGCCAGCGGCTGGAACTGATTCACGTCAGACCCCCATCACAACCCAATAGATGTGGCAAAACGCTACCAGCGTGACACTTGGGACGTCTGCCGGACCTGACAGAAGTTTCACGTTCTGACGAAGAAAGTCAGTGTTCCCCCGCAGGTCGTGTGCGCTTCTGTGGGCAAGGTCACGGCTTGGTCAAGCCGGGATCAGATGGCCTTGCCCGGGTTGAGCAGGCCCAGCGGGTCGAAGACCGCCTTGATCCCGCGCTGGATCTCGGTGCCCACCGGCCCCGCCTCCAGCTCCAGCCACCGCTGCTTCAACAGCCCGACCCCGTGTTCGCCGGTGAGCGTGCCGCCGAGCGCCAGGGCCTGCCTGAACACCTCGTCCGCCGCCGCCCACACCTCCGCCGGTGGCTCCAGGGTGCCGTGCTCGAAGATGAAGACCGGGTGCACGTTGCCGTCGCCCGCGTGCGCCACCGTGGCGATCCGCACGTCGTGCCGTACGGCCGCCGCCTCGATCGCGGTGATCATGTCGGGCAGCGCGGACCGGGGCACGCAGATGTCCTCGACCAGGCAGGCGCCCATGCGCTCCTTGGCCCCGTACGCCAGCCGCCGCACCCCGATCAGCTCCTCGGCCTCCTCCGGGCTGGACGACACGGCCACGAACGAGGCGCCGTGCTCCATGCACAGCCGCTCCATGCGCTCGACCATGGCGTCGGCGTCGGTCGCGTCCGACTGGCCGATCAGCATGGCCTGCGTCGAGGATTCGAGCCCGATGTTGCGCCAGTCGTCGATGGCCTGGAGCGTGGCCCGGTCGAGCAGCTCCATGAGCGACGGCTGGCAGCCGGCCGCCATGATCGCCGACACGGCGGCCCCGGCGTCCCGCAGCGAGCCGAACTCGGCCGCGAACGTCGACGGCGGCGCGATGGGCGCGCGGCGCAGCCGTACCGTGGCGGCGGTGATCACGCCGAGCGTGCCCTCGGAGCCGACGAACAGGCCGGTCAGGTCGTAGCCCGTGACGCCCTTCATCGTGCGCCGGCCGGTGTTCAGGATCCGGCCGTCGGCCAGCACGACTTCGAGGCCGAGTGCGGAGTCCCTGGTCACGCCGTATTTCACGCAGCGCAGCCCACCGGCGTTGGTGGCCAGGTTGCCGCCGATCGTGGAGATCTCGTACGAAGAGGGGTCCGGCGCGTACATGAGGCCGTGTTCCCTGGCCGCCCGGTCGAGGTCCGCGTTGATGACGCCCGGCTCCACCACGGCGATCTCGTCGGCGGGGGAGAGCTCCCTGATCGCGGTCATCTTGGCCAGTGACAGGACGATCGCGCCGTCACTGGCGACGGACGCGCCCGCCAGCCCGGTGCCCGCGCCGCGCGGAACCACGGGCACCCGGTGCTCGGTGGCCCACTTCATGGTCGTCACCACGTCGTCGCGCGAGGTGGCGAGCACCACGCCGAGCGCCTTGCCCGGCTCCAGGAACGTGCGGTCGCGGGCATAGGAGTCGATCACGTCCGGGTCGGTCACGACCTGGGCTTCGGACAGAGAGTTCACCAAGGCATCAATCGGTCTCACACCATGCACTCTATGGTTTGCGCAGTGCGTTCCTTAAGGCCAGACTGCCCGAGTGGAAGTCAGGTGCCCGGTATGTTCGGAGACTGACCAGGTCGTCGCGGTTCCTGGGGCGGTCGCCGCCGGGACCACGTACAAGATCGGGCGGGTCAGGTTACCGGGGGCGCGCGAGGTCGCCGATCTGCCCATGGCCGCGACCCTGGGCGCGTCGAAGCATGTCATGAGCCGTACGCAGCTCGCGGTCTGGCTGTCGTTCCCGAGCAGGCACTACACGCCGTGGGCCAGGAACCAGGGCTACGTGCTGCTGCTGGTGGCGGCCCTGGTGCATCTGGTCGTGTCGCTGGTGATCGCGATGGGGCAGGACCCGAAGTGGGGCGAGGTGCTCCTCGCCCCGTTCTGCCTGACGGGCCTGTTCTGGGGCTTCGGGCTGCTCAACGTGCTGGGTTCGTACGGCGCCCGCAAGCGCGACCACGTCGAGGCCCCGGCCAGGGAGCAGGCCCTGGCCGTCTGGGAGAAGCTGGCCTACTGCGCCCGCGACAACGTCGCCTTCGAACCGGGGGTCGGCGTCTCGTTCCATCCGAGCGAGACGCGCGAGTACATCTTCGGTTTCCGGGGCAACGGCCGCCAGGAGCGCTAAAGGGAGGGCCGGCCCCGTTCCTCGGCCACCAGCCGGACACAGACGGCCAGGCCGTCGATGGCCTGCTCCAGCTCGTCCAGCTCGGGGTAGGTCGGCGCGATCCGGATCGTCCGGTCGTCCGGGTCGTCGCCGTAGGGGTGGGTGGCGCCCGCCGGCGTCAGCGCGATGCCCGCCGCCTTGGCCTTGGCCACGACCTCGGCCGCGTGCGGCACCTCCAGGCTGATGAAGTAGCCGCCCTTCGGGCTCGTCCAGGTGGCCAGGTCGCCCAGCCGCTCGGTCAGCACCTTGTCCACCAGCTCGAACTTCGGCCCGATCAGCTCGGCGTGCCGGCGCATGTGCGCGGCCACACCCTTGGCGTCGCGCAGGAACTCGACGTGGCGGAGCTGGTTGATCTTGTCGGGGCCGATGGACTGCTTCGAGGTGTTGTGCAGGAACCACTTCACGTTCGCCGGTGAGGAGCCGAAGAACGACACCCCCGAGCCCGCGAGCGTCACCTTGGAGGTGGAGGCGTACACGAACACCCGGTCGGCGTTGCCCCGCTCGGCGCTGAGCGCCAGCAGGTCGGCCAGCTCGGCGGGCTCGTCGGTGAGGTGGTGCACCGCGTAGGCGTTATCCCAAAAAATCCGGAAATCGGGGGCGGCGGTCGGCATGGCGGCCAGCCTGCGCACCGTCTCGTCGCTGTAGACGACGCCCGACGGGTTGCTGTACTTCGGCACGCACCAGATGCCCTTGACGCTCGCGTCCTCGGCGACCAGCCGCTCGACCACGTCCATGTCGGGGCCCTCGGCGTTCATGGGCACCGGCACCATCTTGATCCCAAAGCGCTCACAAATCGTGAAATGCCGGTCATATCCGGGGACCGGGCACAGGAACGTGATCTCCGGCTCCTCCACCCACCGGCGCTCGGCGCCCGGCAGCGGCGTCAGCAGCGCGTGCACGATCGTGTCGTGCATCAGGGCCAGGCTGGCGTTCCCGCCGACCACGATCTGCTCCGCGGGCACCTGGATCAGCGGCGCGAACAGCTCGCGCAGCTCGGCCAGGCCCTGCAGGTTGCCGTAGTTGCGGCCGTCGGTGCCGTCGGCCGCCCGGTAGGACGCCGGCAGTTTGAGCAGATCGTCGGAGAGATCGAGCTGGCGCGGCGACGGCTTGCCTCTGGTGAGGTCGAGCGAGAGCCCTCGCTGGACGAGGGCGGCGTAGTCACGCTGAGCGGTCACGAGCTTCTCCTCCGAGTCGGTTCGGTTCGAAGGATAGAAGATGTCATCAGGTGAACAGGTAAGCATCCGCAATCTGGACAGGCCGCCGATCAAAGCTCTCGGCGGTGAATGTTAAAGAACTGCTTCCCCCACGGCGATCGTTGGCGTGGAATGGGTAGATCGGGGCAGGCAAAACTCCGCGCTGGAGGGAGCAGCCGTGACGACGGTTCGAGAGACCTCGATCGAGCAGGTCAGGCGCCGCCGTACCGGGACCGTCATCGCGTCCTGGATGTCGACGACCGACCACAAGGTCATCGGCTACCTCTACCTGATCACCTCGTTCGGGTTCTTCCTCGTGGCCGGGGTCATGGCCATGCTCATCAGGGCCGAGCTGGCCGCGCCCGGCATCCAGATCGTCAGCCAGCAGCAGTACAACCAGCTCTTCACCATCCACGGCACGGTCATGCTGCTGCTGTTCGCCACCCCGCTGTTCGCCGGGTTCGCGAACGTGGTCATGCCGCTGCAGATCGGCGCGCCCGACGTGGCGTTCCCGCGGCTGAACGCGGTGGCGTACTGGCTGTTCCTGTTCGGCGGGCTGATGGTGGTGGCCGGGTTCTTCACGCCGGGGGGCGCGGCCGACTTCGGGTGGTTCGCGTACACGCCGCTGTCGTCGTCGATCTTCTCGCCGCAGATCGGCGCCGATCTGTGGATCATGGGGCTGGCGCTGTCCGGCCTCGGTACGATCCTCGGCGCCGTCAACTTCATCACCACGATCATCGGCATGCGGGCACCCGGCATGACCATGTTCCGGATGCCGCTGTTCACCTGGAACGTGCTGCTGACCAGCATGCTCGTGCTGATGGCGTTCCCGGTGCTGGCCGCGGCGCTGCTGGTGCTGGAGTCCGACCGCAAGTTCGGCACGCAGGTCTTCCTGTCGGAGAACGGAGGCGCGCTGCTCTGGCAGCACCTGTTCTGGTTCTTCGGCCATCCCGAGGTCTACATCATCGCGCTGCCGTTCTTCGGGATCATCTCCGAGGTCATCCCGGTGTTCAGCCGCAAGCCGCTGTTCGGCTACATGAGCCTGATCGGCGCCACCATCGCCATCGCCGGGCTGTCGATGACCGTGTGGGCGCACCACATGTTCCCCACCGGGCAGGTGCTGCTGCCGTTCTTCTCGTTCATGACGTTCCTCATCGCGGTGCCGACGGGCGTGAAGTTCTTCAACTGGATCGGCACGATGTGGCGGGGCCATCTGAGCTTCGAGACGCCGATGTTGTTCGCGATCGGGTTCCTGGTGACGTTCCTGCTCGGCGGGCTCACCGGGGTCATCCTGGCCTCGCCGCCGCTCGACTTCCACATCAGCGACACCTACTTCGTCGTCGCCCACTTCCACTACGTGGTCTTCGGCACCGTCGTGTTCGCCATGTTCTCCGGCTTCTACTTCTGGTGGCCGAAGATGACCGGCCGGCTGCTCGACGACAGGCTCGGCAAGGTGCACTTCTGGACGCTGTTCATCGGCTTCCACACCACGTTCCTGGTGCAGCACTTCCTCGGCCAGATCGGCATGCCCCGGCGTTACGCCGACTACGGCGCGGCCGACGGCTTCACCACGCTCAACGAGATCTCCTCCGTCGGCGCGTTCCTGCTCGGCGCCTCGACGCTGCCCTTCCTCTACAACGTCTTCAAGACCGCCAGGCGCGCGCCCAAGGTCACGCTCGACGACCCGTGGGGCTACGGCAACTCGCTGGAGTGGGCCACGAGCTGCCCGCCGCCGCGGCACAACTTCACCCGCATGCCGCCGATCCGCTCCGAACGGCCGGCCTTCGACCTGCACTATCCGCACGAGCGGCCGGACGAGACCCCCAAGGTCGAGCAGGACGAGACCGCCGAGGTGCCCCCGCGCCAGGACGAACCCGGCTGACCCTTTCCCGAACGTGATCGCGGTGCTTGTGTGGAGATGACGTTTCGCCCATCTAAGGAGATCGGCGATGACAGGCACGAAGATTCCCTTCGACCCCGAGACGGCCCCCTGCGGCAAGAAGTTCGGCGGTGAGCGTCTCGTCGACGACGACGGCTACGGCCTGGTGATCCGGGACCAGTTCTTCGAGTGCGGCTGCCGCCGGATCCGGCACGAGTACCACGACGGAAGCATCCACCTGTCCGCCATCCGCCATGACGGCAAGCGGGTGAAGGACCCGATACAACCCGACCACGGGAAGTGACTCAATGATCGATGTGCTCATCGTCGGAGGAGGCGGAGCGGGCCTGCGGGCGGCCATCGCGGTCGCCGAGACGGACCCGTCCCTCAAGGTGGCGGTCGTGTCGAAGGTCTATCCGATGCGCAGCCACACCGTCTCCGCCGAGGGCGGCGCCGCCGCGGTGATCGGCCTCGGGGACACCCTCGACGAGCACTGCTACGACACGGTCTCCGGGGGCGACTGGCTCTGCGACCAGGACGCGGTCGAGGCGTTCGTGGCCGAGGCCCCCGAAGAGCTGATCCAGTTGGAGCACTGGGGCTGCCCGTGGAGCCGCGAGAGCGACGGCCGCGTCGCGGTCCGCCCGTTCGGCGGCATGAAGAAGATGCGCACCTGGTACGCCGCCGACAAGACCGGCTTCCACCTGCTGCACACGCTCTTCCAGACCACCCTGAAATACCAGGACGTCATCAGGTACGACGAGTGGTACGTCACCAAGCTGGTCGTCGACGACGGCCGCGTCCACGGCGTGGTGGCCGTCGAGATCAGGACCGGCCGCATCGAGACCATCCCGGCCAGGACCGTCATCCTGGCCACCGGCGGCTGCGGCAAGGTCTTCCCCTTCACCACGAACGCCGCCATCAAGACCGGCGACGGCATGGCCCTGGCCTACCGCGCGGGCGCGCCGCTGAAGGACATGGAGTTCGTCCAATACCATCCGACCGGCCTGCCGTTCACCGGCATCCTCATCACCGAGGCGGCCAGGGCGGAGGGCGGCTGGCTGATCAACAAAGACGGCTACCGCTACCTTCAGGACTACGACCTCGGCACGCCCACACCCACGCCGAAGCTGCGCAGCATGGAGCTCGGCCCGCGCGACCGGCTCTCCCAGGCGTTCGTGCACGAGCAGCACAAGGGCCGCACCGTGGACACCCCGTACGGGCCGGTCGTCTATCTGGACCTGCGCCACCTCGGTGAGCGCAAGATCGACTCGCGCATCCCGTTCGTCCGCGAGCTGTGCAGGAGCTACCAGAACCTCGACCCGGCCACCGACCTCATCCCGGTACGCCCGGTCGTGCACTACATGATGGGCGGCGTCCACACCGACATCGACGGCGCCACCCCGATCGCGGGACTGTACGCGGCCGGGGAGACGGCCTGTGTGAGCATCAACGGAGCCAACCGGCTCGGCTCCAACTCGCTGCCCGAGATCCTCGTCTTCGGCCGCCGGGCCGGGATCGCCGCCGCCGCGTTCGCCACGTCGCACCGGGAGGCGGAGGCGGCCGCCGTACACAGTCAGGGGGAGGACGAGCGGCGGCGATTGGAACGCGCGCGCGAGGGCAGCAGGCACGGTGAGCGCATCGCCGACCTGCGCGAGCAGATGCAGCACACGCTCGAAGGGGCCGCCGGCATCTACCGCACGGGCGACGTGCTGACCAAGGCCGTCGACACGCTCGCGGACCTGCGCGAGCGCGCCGAGGAGGCCCGGGTCGAGGACAACAGCACGACCTTCAACACCGAGCTGATCAACCTGCAGGAGCTGCACACCATGCTGGAGGTCGCGCAGACCATCGTGGCCTGCGCGCTGAACAGGCAGGAGTCGCGCGGCGCGCACCAGCGCACCGACTACTCCGCCAGAGACGACGACGCCTACCTGGCGCACTCGCTCGTGCACCGCGCACCCGACGGCACGCCGTCCGTCGGGCTGCTGCCCGTGACGATCACCCGCTGGCCTCCGGGAGAAAGGGTTTACGGCCGTGACTGACACCAGCGAAGCGGTACGGCAGGCGGCGGGCACGCGCACGATCCGGGTGGAGGTCTCCCGCTATCGGCCCGGCGAGGACACCGAGCCGGTGCTCCAGGGCTACGACGTGCCGCTCATGACCGACTGGGCGGTGCTCGACGGGCTCAACTACATCAAGGACCAGCTCGACGGCAGCCTGTCCTACCGCTGGTCGTGCCGGATGGGCGTGTGCGGCTCGTGTGGCATGACCGTCAACGGCGAGCCCAGGCTGACCTGCGGCACCTTCCTCACCGAGTACGGCGACGGGCCTGTGCGCATCGAGCCGCTGAAGGGCTTCCCGGTCATCAGGGACCTGGTGGTGGACATCGACGACTTCCTGGGCAAGCTGTCGTCCGTGCGGCCCTGGCTGATCAGGGAGGGCGAGGAGCTGCCGCTGACCACCGAGTACGCCCAGACGCCCGAGCAGTTGGAGGCGTACAAGCAGTACAGCATGTGCATCAACTGCCTGCTCTGCTACTCGGCCTGCCCGGTCTACGTGCTCGACCCCGACTTCCTCGGCCCGGCCGCCATCGCGCTGGCCCAGCGCTACAACCTGGACTCCCGCGACATGGGCGACCGGTTCGACGTGCTCAACCTCGACGAGGCGGTGTGGGGGTGCACGTTCGTCGGAGAGTGCACCCGGGTCTGCCCCAAGCACGTGGATCCGGCCGAGGCCATCCAGCGCTACAAGCTGACCGCCGCGCTGCGCTCGGTGCTGCCGTGGAGCAAGGGGAGCAAGGGGAGCAAGCGGTGACGGCCGGCGATCGGGCCACCGCCTACCGGCCCCGGCGCGACCCGCTGTGGTTCGCCCGCACCCGCACCTACACCCTCTTCGTGCTGCGCGAGCTGACCAGCGTCTTCGTGGCCTGGTCGATCGTGTTCCTGCTGATGCTGGTCGACGCGGTGCTCGGCGGGAGCCTGGAGCGCTTCGCCGACCTGGCCGCCCGGCCCTGGATGATCGCCGTCAACGTGGTGGCGCTGGCCGCGACCGTCTTCCACACGATCACGTTCCTGAACCTGGCGCCGAAGGCCACCGTGGTGCGCCTCGACGGCTACCGGCTGCCCGCCTGGATGATCCAGGGCGGCAACCACTCGCTCTGGCTGGCCGTTTCGGCCGTCATCGCCTTCTTCGTCCTGCGGGGGTTCCGGTGAAGCGCACGCTGGAGCCGTACCTGTGGCTGCTGTTCAGCGGCGGGGGAGTGGTGGCGGCGCTCGTGCTGCCGGTGCTGGTGCTGCTGTTCGGGGTGCTCATGCCGCTCGGCGTGCTCGACTGGCCGGCCGCCGGGCACCTCCAGGGGCTGCTGGGCAACGTGCTCGTACGGCTGGCGCTGCTCGTCGTGGTCGTGCTGTGCCTGTTCCACGCCGCGCACCGGATCCGTCACACCAGCGAGGAACTGCTCGGCATCGCCAGGTTCGACCTGGTGATCGCGATCCTCTGTTACGGGGCCGCCATAACGGGCGGGATTTACGCCGCAGTACTGATGTTCTGAAATGTCGTGGTTTGATCACGTTTCGACAACGTACTTTACGGCCCCTTTACTCAGCCTCTAGCGTCCGGCATTGCATACCCCATGGCCATTGCGCCCGGCGACCCCGGGCAGAGAGGGTTCCTGGTGCCCAGCACAAAGCGCCTGTTAGCAACACTTCCGGCGGTCGCCCTCCTCGGCGTCGCCCTGTCCGTGCCCGGTGCTCAAGCGTCCTCCGTGGCGAACTACGAGCCCGCCGCCTCCGACTTCTACATCAACTACGCGCCCCCGCGCGACGCGAAGGACCCGGCCGACCCCAAGGTCACCGACGGGCAGGCCCGCTCGCTCACGCAGGCGGAGAAGTTCGACCGGAAGTTCACCAGCGGAAACCCGGCCGCAGGGCGCATTCTGGCCGCCCGCGAGGCCCAGGCCGTCAAGACCGGCCGCAACCCCGCCGAGTGGATGAAGAAGGCCGACCAGACCCGCACGGCCAAGCTCCTGACGGTTTTGGTCGAGTTCAACGACCAGGCCAACGACGACTTCTCGGGCTTCAGGCGGCCGCGTACGACCGACAGCGACGGCAACGACTGCGTGACCGAGCCGCCGGGCACGCTCAAGAACGGCCCGCTGCACAACAACATCCCCGACCCGGCCACGCTGCCGCACAAGGACAACAACTCCTTCTGGGTCGACGACTTCAGCACCGCGCACTTCAACAAGATGCTCTACACGGACACGGGCATCACCGAGCGCGTCCGCCCCGACCTGAAGGACCCGCGCGACGGCAAGCCCGGCATCGACATCTCCGGCTTCACGATGAAGAAGATGTACGAGGAGATGTCGAAGGGCGCCTACTCCGTCACCGGCTCGGCCGTCGGCTGGATCAAGGTCCCGCACTCCGAGGCCTGGTACGGCGCCGCCGCCTGTGGCGCGGCGCCCCAGGACATGTCCGGCCACCCGGACAACGAGCTCGGCGCCCAGCAACTCGCCATCGACACGGTCAACACCCTGGCGCAGTCGCAGCCCAACTTCCCGTGGGCCGACTACGACCTTGAGGACATCTCCGACTCCGACGGCGACGGCAACCACGTCGAGCCCGACGGCGTCATCGACCACCTGGTGCTCGTGCACGCCGGCAAGGACAAGTCCTCCGACGGCGGCGCCGAGGGCACCTACGCCATCTGGGCGCACTCCAGCGCGGTCGCCGGCGGCTACAAGGTCCCCGGCACCGACAAGAAGATCTCGAACTACATCGTGCAGCCCGAGGACTCCGGCGTCGGCGTCTTCGCCCACGAGTACGGCCACGACCTCGGCCTGCCCGACCTGTACGACACCTCGGGCCAGGCCAGCTCCGCCGTGGACTTCTGGGACCTGATGTCCAGCGGCTCGCACTCGGGCCCGATCTTCCAGTCGATGCCGAGCCATATGGGCCTCTGGGACAAGTGGGTGCTCGGCTGGGCGAACCCGAAGACGTTCGATCCCGGTGACGCCGCCCAGCGGGTCACGGTCGGCCAGACCTCGCGCACGCCCAAGGACACCGAGGACGGCATCCGGGTCAACCTGGCCTCCGAGCCGTCGAAGATGATCGACGTCCACAGCGGCTCGAACGCCTGGTGGAGCGGCCTGGACCAGGACTGGGCCAACCTCTCGCTGACCCGCGACCTGGCCGTCCCGGCCGGTGGCGACCTCAAGCTGTGGATGTGGAACAACTACGAGATCGAGGCCGACTGGGACTACGGCTTCGTCGAGGTCTCCACCGACAACGGCGAGACGTGGGCCCAGCAGAAGGTCTACGACGAGGCCGGCAACGAGGTCTCCACGCCGGACGACTATCCGGACCCGAACAAGAACCTCAAGACGTTCGGCGACAAGAAGTACGGCCTCACCGGTGACACCGGCGGCGCCTGGCGGCACGACTACGTCAACCTGACGCCGTTCGCCGGGAAGACGGTCAAGGTGCGACTGGCGTACAACACCGACGCCGCCTTCCAGATGCGCGGCTGGCACGCCGACGACTTCCAGCTCACCAACGGCGGCACGGCCGTCTGGAGCGACGACGTCGAGGGCGGCGACAACGGCTGGGTGGCCGTCGGCGGCACGTTCACCAACACCTCCGGCCAGGGCTGGACCCGCAACAACGGCGAGCGGGAGATCTCCCGGTTCTACCTCGCCGAGTGGCGCAACTTCGACGGGTTCGACCAGGGCCTGAAGTACGCCTACGACACCGACTACTCCCGCGACGGGGCGTGGAAGGTGCAGAAGCTGGCCTACAACGCGCCGGGCCTGCTGGTGTGGCTGCGCGACTCGACGTACATCAACAACAACATCGCCGACACCCTCAGGAACCCGCCGAGCCTCGGCCCGAAGGGCAGCCTGCTGGTCGTGGACTCCCACTACGACCCGCTCCGGCGGACCGGGACCGCGGCCGCGAAGGACCCGACGCTCAACAAGAACCTCCAGGGCCGTGTGCAGACCTCGGACGCCGCGTTCGGCTTCGGCCGTCCGTATCCGTTCAGGGAATGCCTGGAGGCGCCGGATGAGCCGTTCAGTGAATACTGCACGGACTTCCCCGGCGGCCGGGCCGTCTCGGACTTCACCGACGCCAAGACCTGGTACCCGGGCCTCGAAGTGATCGACGGCACGCTCTACTACCGCGACGCCGACGCCTCCGTGGTCGTGCCGTCCAAGGGCGACCAGCCCTACACCACCCGCGTGGTGAACAAGAACGGCACCCCGGCCACCAACCTGTACGGCCAGGTGGCCGCCGGCTCCGTGCTCGGCACCGGTAACCCCGGTGACGCGGGCAAGGCTCTGGGCGTGGAGTTCAAGCTGGTGAAGCCGCTGCTCAACAACCTTGGGGCCGTCGTCGACGTGGTCCCGCCGAAGAACTGAGTCGAACGGGGCCGCCGGGACGTCCCGGCGGCCCCGCCTTTGCGGATACAGGCAGCTATTTCTGCACCTACGATTGATGACCATGAGCGAACTGCGCACCAAAGACGAGCACACCGAGGCGATCCGGCGGGATCGCCGGGTGGCGGTGGTGGTGAACACTCGCTCGCGCCGTGGCCGCCGGCACTACTTCGAGGTCATCGACCACATTCACAACCTCGGTTTCGAACCGCTGGTCGAATTGTCGGTCTACAACCCCAAGAGGCTGCGCGACCTGCTCGACACGGCCCTGGCCACCAACCCCGACCTGCTCATCGTGGGCGGCGGCGACGGCACGCTGTCGTCGGCCGTGCGCCATGTCGCCCACCGCGACGTCGCGCTCGGCGTGCTGCCGCTCGGCACCACCAACAACTTCGCCCGCAGCCTCGGTCTCCCGCTCGACCTGGCCGGTGCGATCGGGGTGTTCCTCACCGGCAAGGTGGCCGACATCGACCTCGGCATGGCCGACGACCGGCCCTTCGCCAACCTGGCCAGCTTCGGGGTGTCGGTCGAGGTGGCGCACAAGGTCAAGCCGTGGCTCAAGCGCATCGTGGGCCGCCCGGCCTACCCGATGACGGCCCTGACGATCCTGCCGGGCCACCGGCCGTTCCGGGCCTACATCACGGTGGAGGGCCAGCGCCACGAGCTGCTCACCCACCAGCTCAACATCGCCAACGGCCGCTTCCACGGCGGCTGGCAGGTGGCCAGAGACATCAGCATCGACAACGGCATGCTGGTGGCCTACCAGCTCGGTTCGGGCAAGAAGCTGCGCCTGCTCGGCGAGACCCTGATCAGGGCGACCACGGGCCGCTGGCGCAGCATGGCGGGCGGGCCGTTCGTGGTGGGCAGGGAGATGCTGCTGGAGACCGACCCGCCGATGGCCGCCGACGTGGACGGCGAGGTGCGGTTGCGCACCCCCATCAGGCTCCGCGTGGTCCCCAACGGGGTGCGCGTCATGGTCCCCGCCGCCTTCGAGGACCGCTGACCGTTCACGTCAGGTTTCGGTAGGCGGGGCCGAGCGTGCGCGCGAGGTCGCCGGGCGGCGGGAAGACCCGCAGCAGCAGATCGGGAGCGGCGGCCGACGGGCGCCGTTCGGGGCGGTGCGCGGTGGCGCCCGGCGCGTAGAAGTCGGCCAGCCGGTCCGCGAACGGCACGTCCGCCACCGCCAGCGGATCCGCCGCCGGCTCGTCGGCCAGCGAGCCGAGCAGTTGCTCGCGAGTGCGCCCCCGCCAGGCCAGCACCAGGAACGGATCGTCGTCGAACGACTCGGCCAGCAGGTAGAGCACGGCCGACAGGTGCTTGCACGGAAAACCCCAGTCGGGACACGAGCAGTCCATGTCCAGATCGCGCGGGAACAGGTCGATCCCCAACGCCGCGAACAGCTCCTCGATCTCCGTCGGCATCTCGCCCGCCAGGAGCTTGGCCCGGTAGACGGCCTGCGCCGCGATCGACTCCTCGATGGTGCTCCAGCGCGCCTCGCCGTACGCCTCGACCCTGATCACGATCCGGTACGGGTCTCGCCGCGACCCCTGCACCGCCGCCCTGACCTCACCCGCGGCCAGGTCGATGGAGAGCACCTGGCCCTGACGGGCGTAGGCCCGGCCGCGCGACAGGCGGCCCTTGTCGCAGATGCGCTCCAGGATGTCGATGAACCGGCGCGACCACCAGGTGGAGCCGATGCTGCCGCGCTGCGAGCGCGCCTTGAGCCCGCCCTCGACCTTGATCGGCCGGCCGCCGTCGTACCAGCCCGCCATGCTCAGCCCACCCCCTCGGCCGTCAGCGTGAACACCTCGCGCAGCTCGGCCGTGGACAGGTCGGTCAGCCACTCCTCGCCGGTGCCGACCACGCGCTCGGCCAGCGCCTTCTTGCGCTCGATCATCTGGTCCACCCGCTCCTCCAGCGTGCCGCCGCAGATGAGCTTGCGGACCTGCACGTTCTTGCGCTGCCCGATCCGGAACGCGCGGTCGGTGGCCTGGTCTTCGACGGCCGGGTTCCACCAGCGGTCCACGTGGACGACGTGGTTGGCGGCCGTCAGGTTGAGGCCGACGCCGGCGGCCTTGAGCGAGAGCACGAACAACATCGGCTCGGGGTCGTGCTGGAACCGGTCGACCAGGCGGTCGCGCGTCTTCTTCGGCAGGCCGCCGTGCAGCCACAGGACCGGCCGGTCGAGGCGCTGGGCGAGGTAGGGCTGGAGCATCGTCCCGAACTCGGCGTACTGCGTGAACAGCAGCGCCTTCTCGCCCTCGGCCAGGATCTCCTCCGACAACTGCTCCAGCCGGGCCAGCTTGCCCGAGCGGCCGGCCAGGAGCGAGCCGTCCTTGAGCAGGTGGGCGGGGTGGTTGCAGACCTGCTTCAGCTTGGCCATGGCCGCCAGGACCAGGCCCCGCCGCTCGATGCCCTCACTGCTGTCGATCTTGGCCAGCATGTCGTCCACGACCGCCTGATAGAGCGTGGCCTGCTCGGTCGTGAGAGGGCACCACTCCTTGACCTCGATCTTGTCCGGCAGGTCGGAGATGATGGACTTGTCGGTCTTGAGGCGGCGCAGGATGAACGGGCCCGTCGCCCGTTTGAGCGCCTGGGCGGCCTGCTCGTCCTGGCGGGCCTCGATCGGCTCCTGGAACCGGGTCCTGAACCGTGCCCGCGGGCCCAGCAGCCCCGGGTTGGCGAACTCCATGATCGACCAGAGCTCGGCCAGGTGGTTCTCGACCGGCGTGCCGGTCAGCGCGAGCCTGGTGCCCGTGGGGATCGACCGTACGGCCTGGGCCTGCAGCGTGCCGCTGTTCTTGATCGCCTGGGCCTCGTCGCAGACGACCCTGCGCCACTCGTGCGCCTTGAGGGTCTCCAGGTCGCGGTAGGCGGTGCCGTACGTGGTGATCACCAGGTCGGCGCCGTCGATCTCGGCGGCGTCGCGCCCGCTGCCGTGGTGCACGTAGACCCGCAGCCCCGGCGCGAACCTGGCCGCCTCCCGCTGCCAGTTGCCGATCAGCGACATCGGGCACACCAGCAGCGTCGGCGCCCCGGCCCGCTCGCGGCCCGCCGTCTCTGCCCGCTCGTGGACCAGCAGCGCCAGTGTGGTGATCGTCTTGCCGAGCCCCATGTCGTCGGCCAGCACCCCGCCCAGGCCCAGCTCCGACAGGAAGCTCAGCCAGGCCAGCCCCCGCTCCTGGTAGGGCCGCAGCGTGGCGTCCAGGCCCGCCGGGGTGACCAGCGGGGTGAGCCGCCGCTCGGCCTGCCCGGACAGCAGGTCGCCGAGCACGCCGTCGGCGTCGATCTCCAGCAGCGGCAGCTCGTCGTCGCCCTGGACGACCTCGCGCAGGATGTCGGCGGCGCTCGCCTCACCCGTGCGGCCGCTCTCCACGGCCTTGAGCGCCGCCTTGAGCTGCCTGTCGTCCAATTCCACCCACTGGCCGCGCACCCTGACCAGCGGAACCTTGAGCCGGGCCAGCTCGGCCAGCTCCTCCTCGCCGATCGTCTCGTCGCCCACCGCCAGGTCCACCCGGAAGTCGACCAGCTCCCGCAGCCCGAACCCCTGACTCGTGGCCGCCGCCTGCTTCTTGGTCCTGGTGGTGAGCTTCAGGCCCAGGCGGGTGCGGCCGGCCCAGCGGGGGAGCTGCACCCCGAACCCGGCCGCCTGGAGCAGCGGCGCGGCCTGCCGCAGGAACCCGAACGCGCCCGCCGTGTCCAGCGTCAGCTCGCTCGGCTCGGGGACCCGGAGGGCGTGGTCCAGCTCGGGATAGAGCCTGACCGCCCGGCCCAGCCCGGCCAGCAACTCCCGCTCAGGACGCCCCGGCAGCCCCGTCGCCCGCTCACCACTCCAGACGACGGCGGCCGGAACGTAGAGGCTGGGGTCGTCGGCGGCCTGCAACGCCAGCTCCACCCGCCAGTCGTCACTGTCGGCGGGCTCCAGCAGGCGGAAACACACGCGGGTCGCGCCCTCGGCGGCCGCCACGGACTCGTGCCACTTCTCCAGCTCCCGGCGCAACTCGGGAACGTCGGGACAGGCCGCGTCCGGACCGGTCAGGGCGGCGAGCCAGCGGTCGTGCGCGGTTCTGGGGGCGGTGACCAGGGGTTCGGTGACCGCCTGGCGTACGAGCGCGTCGGCGAACGTGTCGAGGGCCTCGCGCAGCACCTCCGCCGACGGGCGTTCGGTGCCGGAGGTGCGGCAGGCGGGCGGCATGGCCAGCGCCAGCTCACGGAAGTAGGCGGCATCGGCCCTGGTGAGCACGGCCCGCCACCCCGCCCGCGCGTCGAGCGGCGGAACCACCCACATGTCCGTCTCAGCCCGTGGTCCTTCGGGAGGGATCAGGCAGGGGAGGACCCGGCCCCGGCGGACCAGGTCGCGGGCGAAGGTGGCGACGGTGGCCCAGTGGCGCAGGGTCGCGGTGGCCGCGTGCTCGTCGAGGAGCCGGAGCGCCTGTGCGGCGGGCGGGACGACGGCGGGCACCTGCCACGGACGCAGCCGCGGCCGGGTCACCTCGGCCAGGCGGCCGGTCTCCGGCGAGGGCAGCGGCTCGGCGGCCGAACCGGGCAGCAGCAGCTCCAACGTCCGCGACGGCGCGTCCACCAGCCCGAGCACGGCGGCGACGCCGTCGGCGGGAGCGGCCCAAGGATGCGGGCGCGACGCGGCGGCCCCGCGCGATCTGGGCGTGCTCGGCGAGATGTCCGGGGTTTCCGCCCAGAAGGCGAGCCCGTCGGTCGCCCAGACACCGTGTACCAGCACCCAGGAAGGTTACCCCTGCCAGCGGAAGATCGGTTCCCAGCGTTTAGGATCTTGGCATGCGGTTTTCCGGTGCCGAAGGGAAGTGGAGCGAGCGCCTGGGATCGTTGCGGAACGTCGTCCGGCAGGCCCTGGTCACCCGGCAGCTCATCGAGCACCTCCCCGCCACCTCCTGCCGCATCCTCGACGTAGGCTGCGGCCAGGGCACCCAGGCCCTCAGGATGGCCGCCCGAGGACACCGCGTCACGGCGCTCGACGCCTCCCGCGAGCTCCTCGGCCTCCTGGAGGCCGGGGTCCAGCCGGGCATGCGCGTCCACGTCGTCCAGGCGGAGGCCGAGCGGCTGGGTGAGCTGTTCGAGCCGGGCGGCTTCGACGTGGTCCTGTGCCACGGCGTGCTGATGTACTTCGACGACCCCGGCCCGCTCCTCGCGGATCTGGCCCGCATGCTGGCCCCCGGCGGCCTGCTCTCGCTGCTGGTGCGCAACGGCGACGCCCTGGCCCTGCGCCCGGGGCTGCGGGGTGACTGGGCGGCGGCGCGGCGGGCGTTCGACGGCACGCACTATGTCAACAGGCTCGGCGTCCCGGCCAGGGCCGACCGGCTCGACGACCTGACGGCGCGGCTGGCCGTACCAGGTCTGGAAGTGCGCCGGTGGTACGGCGTGCGCGTGCTCACCGACGCCGTACCCGACGACGCGCCCATCCCCGCCGACCTGGACGACCTGCTCGCGGCCGAGGAGCGGGCGGGCAGGACGGACCCCTACCGGCGGGTGGCCGCCCTGACGCACCTCATCTGTCAGGCCCGGTCCGGCGGCAGCGGTGGCATCGGCGGCAGCGGCAGGCCCTCGGCCTGAGCCAGCGCCACCCACGCCTGGGCGGCGATTCCGGCCAGGCGCTGCTGTTCCTCGCCCGGCTCGTACCATTCGCCGACGGGCGTCTCGGGCAGTTCGCCGCGCAGGTAGAGGGGCAGCGCGACGGACAGCGGGAGCTCCCAGCCGATGCCCACGCCGACCACGCCGTCCTCCGGCAGCAGGTAGTGCTCCAGTTCCAGCATGGTGTGCCCGATCGAGGGGACCGTGAGGCGCAGCTCCACCCGGCTGTCGGGGAGGTCGCCGTACTTCCAGGTGACCGCGAGCAGGTGGGGCCGCTCACAGCGGAGGATCTCGCCGCGCGCGTTCCCCTCGAGCTCGAACGTGCCGCCCGGGCTCAGGTCCCCGCCGACTTTGAGGAACCAGCGGTTCAGCCGGTCGGGTTCCGTGCACGCCGCCCACACGTCCTCGATGGCCGCGTCGTAGCCGCGGCGCAGGACCATGCTCCGCGCACCGTCGCGGCGGCCGATCTCGCGATGGTTGCGGGTGAGCCAGTCGGACATATCTGTCATGCGGGAGAGCTTATATAAGCGGCACCTGAGGTTGTAGGATAACGGTATGAACACTCCCGGATCGTGGTGTGAGCGGCCCAAGCCGCAGGCTCCGTCGTGCGAGCTCCCGTCCCCGTGGAGCAAGCCCCGGCAGCCCGACAACTGGTGTGAGGTCCAGAAGGACCCCATCGTGTCCGTGCTGAAGTTCGTCCTCAAGGCCGCCAGGCGCTAAATAACGGGTGATACAAGGCCATTTGTCTGGGTAGTCGCCTCCTCAGCGGAGGAGGCGAACGTCGTGAACGACACCCACAAACTGGTCAGCGATCTGTCCGAGCAGGTCTCCAGGCTCGTCAAGGACGAGCTTCGCCTGGCCAGGATGGAACTCACGGAAAAGGGCAAGCGCGCCGGCTTCGGCGCGAGCCTGTTCGGTGCGGCGGGATTCGCCGCGTTCTTCGGCGGTGCGGCCCTCGTGGCCGCCGTCGTCATGCTCCTCGCTCTGGTCATGCCCGGATGGGCGGCCGCCGCGATCGTCGCGGGCGCGCTGTTCGTCGCGGCCGCGCTGCTCGGGCTGATCGGTAAGAACCAGGTACAGCGAGCCACGCCGCCGGTCCCGGAGGAGACCATCGCGAGCGTCAAGGCCGATATCGACATGGTCAAGGAGAGGGCACGGCGATGAGTGAGACCGATCCCGGATACAGCGAACAGCATGCCGGAAACGTCGGCGCTCGCCGGGCGACCGTGGGCACGCCGACGGAGCGCGAATCGATCAACGTACCCCCGACGAGGCCGGGCGCGGCGGAGAACGCTCGCGCGGCGGAGGCCGCGCGGCAGGAACACGAAACCTTCATCCCCGAAACCCCCATTCCAGATGAGCGGTCGGAGGCGGCCGAGCACACGCGGACGGAAGAGGAGTCCCTGAAGGGGGCGCGCGGGGAAGACGATGAGGAGGAAGAGGACGACGTGCGCAAGGACATCCAGGAAACGCGAAGAGAGCTGGGCGAGACCGTCAGCGCGCTGGCCGGGAAGGCCGATGTGAAGGGCCGGGCGGGCCACGCGGCGGAGGTGGCCAAGGACAAGGCCGCCGACACGGCGGAGCTCGTCAAGGACAAGGCCGCCGACGCGGCCGAACTCGTCAAGGACAAGGCGGCGGAGGTCGCGGGCAAGGTCCGTGACAACACTCCCGACCAGGTCAAGGACGCCGCCGAGGAGGCCAGGAAGCGCCCCGTGCTGCTCATCGCGGTGGTGGGCGCCGTGACCGCCTTCGTGGTACGCCGCATGATGAGGCGCCGCCGGGCCAACCGGTAGTCACCCGAGAACATGTCCCCCCGAGATGTTCCGGACAAGCCCGCCGAGCTGCCGCGCAGGGCGTGGTGGAAAGTGCTGCGCCGCACGGTCGCCGAGTTCGGCAACGACCGCGTGCAGGATCTCGCGGCCGGGCTGACGTACTACGCCGTCCTGTCCATCTTCCCCGCGCTGCTCGTTCTGGTGTCGCTGTTAGGGCTGATGGGCAGGAAGGACGCGGCCGTGCTGATCGGCGGCCTGGTGGGGCCCGCGCCAGAAGAGGTGCGCCGGCTCATCGAGGAGGGGCTGGACTCGTTGCAGGCCGGCAGCCAGACGGCGAGCCTGGTGGCCGTCGCCGGGCTGCTGGTCGCCCTCTGGTCCGCCTCCGGCTACATCGGCGCCTTCATCAGGGCGGGCAACCAGATCTACGACATCGAGGAGGGCCGCCCGTTCTGGAAGGTGACCCCGCTCAGGATCGGCCTGACGCTGCTGGCCACCGTGCTGCTCGCGGCCGGTTCGATCGCGGTGACGCTGACCGGCGAGCTGGCCGACGCCGCCGGCCAGGCCCTCGGCGTCGGCGGCGCGGTGGTGACGGCGTGGAACGTGCTCAAGTGGCCGGTCATCGCGCTCGTCGCGGCCGGGTTGATCATGGTGCTGTACTGGGCGGCGCCCAACGTGCGTCAGCCCGGCATGCGCTGGATCACGCCGGGCGGGCTGCTCGCGGTCGTGCTGTGGGTGCTCGTCTCCGGCGGTTTCGCCCTGTACGTGAGCTACTTCGGCTCCTACAACAAGACGTACGGGACGCTGGCCGCCGTCGTCGTGTTCCTGATCTGGCTGTGGTTGTCCAACATGGTGCTGCTCCTGGGCGCCGAACTGGACGCCGAGCTCATCAGGGAACGCAAGATCGCCGCAGGACAACCGGCGGGACGGGAGCCGTACGCGGTGCCCCGGGATCCGCCGAAGGCCGATAACCTGCCGGAGTGAGGCGTCTAACGGTCGTGACCGGCCTGCTCGTCCTGCTGACGGCCGGATGCAACGCCGGGTCGGCGGTCAGCGACTACGGCACGGTGATCAAGGGCGCCAAGGGCGCGAGCGTGCGGGTCGACGTCCGGCCGGGTCAGCGGTTCTCGCTGGCCGTGGCCGACAACCCGTCCGTCGGTGACTCCTGGGACCTGGTGGCGGTGCCCGACCCGAAGGTGGCCTCCTACATCAGCGAGGAGCGCCAGAGCGACGGCGACGCACCCGGGTCCGGCGGCACCACCTACTTCGTCTTCAACGGCAAGCGGCCGGGCACGACCGAGATCCGGCTGCGCAACTGCTGGCGATGCGGTCAGGACAGAACGCCCGCCACCGAGGAGAGCAGGCGGCAGTCGGGGGAGGCCGTGTTCGCCGTGACCGTCGCCGGTTAGTCTGGCGATCATGGACTTCATCCGGGTGCGCGCGTCCGCCGACGGTGCGGAGACGATCTCCTACTGGACCGGCGACGTCTACGGCTGGCAGGACGACGACGGTCCGCATCACCTGTTCGGGTTCGAGGGGCTCAACGTGGCCAGGGCGGTCGAAGCCGACGGCGGCTGGCAACTGCTGACCAGGGAGGCCGCCCTCTACCTCGACCCGAAGACCAGGCAGGTGCTCGACTCGTGGGACAACCCGTTGACCGGGCGCGAGGTCGAGGTGCGGCACGTCTTCAACGACCCGGTCAACCAGCGGCTCGGCGCCTACCCGGTGCCCGAGACCCGGCTGGGCGGCCAGGTGGTCTACAACGTGGACATCCGGCTGGCCTACCCCTCGCCGCTCAAGGTGGCCGACTATCCGGAGAACTCGGCGAACGACACCTACCGGGCGCTGGAGTTGTTCCAGTTCTTCGTCGCGGCGGCCGACCTGGAGTCCGGGGTGGCCGACGTGCCGTGCGTGTTCTCGTGGTGCCGGGTCTCGCCGTGGCTGCCGTGGATGGCGATGGGGCCGCGCGGCGGCGGCCTGGTCTACCACTGCCGGGGCGCCAAGGTGAGCGAGGCGCCGGAGCGGTTGCGCGAGCGGGTGGGCGAGCACTTCCTGCACGCGCCCGCCGAGTGGTCGGCGCCCAACGTGACGAGCTGGACGGACTTCGCGGATAAGGTCGGCCCGTGAGCACCGACCTGTTCTGCGAGATCGTCGCCGGGGAGCGGCCCGCCTATGTGGTGAGCTCCGACGAGGTGGCGGTCTCGTTCCTCGACACCCGGCCCGTCTTCAAGGGGCATGTGCTGGTCGTGCCCCGCGTGCACGTCGAGACCCTGACCGACCTGGCCGACGTCGGCCCGTTCTTCGAGCGGGTCCAGGCGATGGCGCGGGCCGTGGAGGAGGGGCTGGAGGCGGCGGGCACGTTCGTGGCCATGAACAACCGCGTCAGCCAGAGCGTCGCCCACCTGCACGTGCACGTGGTGCCGCGCAACAAGAAAGACGGGCTGCGCGGCTTCTTCTGGCCCCGTACGAAATACGACTCCGCCGAGGAGGCCGAGTCGTACGCGGACCGGATCGCCAAGGCGCTCTGAGCTAAGCTCTGGCCGCGTGGAATACCTGGTCGGGGTCGCCGTGGTGACCGTGCTCGTCGGGGTGCCCGCGATCGTGCTGTGGCGGGTCATGCGCGGCCGCCGTGAGCTGGGCACCAGCCCGGCGGAGCGGGCCACGTTCGAGACCCTGCACACCGCCTCGCTGGCCGGGCCGCCGCTGCGCGCCGGGCTGACCGCAGACGGGGCCGAGCGCGCCTCGCGCCACCTGCGCGCGCTGCTCGGCTCGGCCGCCGTGGCGATCACCGACGGGGAGCGGCTGCTCGTCTACGACGGCGCCGGCGACCACCACGCCGGCCAGTCGTTCGAGCACGCGGCCGCCACCCTGAAGGACGGCCGCACCCAGGTCCTGGACATCGAGTGCGACCTGCTGGAATGCCCGATCAGGCAGGCCGTGGTGGTGCCGCTCACCACCGACGACCGCGTGGTCGGCGCGCTGGCCGCCTACGGGCAGAGCGCCTCCGCCGGCCTCGTCAGGGCCGCTCAAGAGGTGGCCGGCTGGGTGGACTCGCAGCTCGAACTGGCCGAGCTGGACCGCTCGCGCACGCTGCTCATGGAGGCCGAGGTGCGGGCGCTGCGCGCGCAGATCTCGCCGCACTTCATCTACAACTCGCTCACCACGATCGCCTCCTTCGTCCGCACCGACCCCGAGCGGGCCAGAGAGCTGCTGCTGGAGTTCGCCGACTTCACCCGCTACTCCTTCCGCCGGCACGGCGAGTTCACCACGCTGGCCGAGGAGCTGCGCTCGATCGACCGCTATCTGATTCTCGAACGGGCCAGGTTCGGCGACCAGCTCCAGGTCACGCTGCGCATCGCGCCGGAGGTGCTGCCGGTCGCGGTGCCGTTCCTGTGCCTGCAGCCGCTGGTCGAGAACGCCGTACGGCACGGCCTGGAGAGCAAGAACGGCGTCGGCCGCATCACGATCATCGCCGAAGACGCGGGCGCCGAGTGCCGCATCAGCGTCGAGGACGACGGGCTCGGCATGGACCCCGACAGGCTGCGCCGCATCCTCGCAGGTGAGATCACTCCGGCGGGCGGCGTCGGGCTGGCGAACGTGGACGAACGGCTGCGCCAGGTCTACGGCGACGACTTCGGCCTCGTCGTCGAGACGGCCACCGGAGCGGGCACGAAGGTCAACGTCAGATTGCCGAAATATCACCCAGGGGTCTCCGCCCGTTGACCTCGATCTTTGTTGTCGGTTTCATCACTGTCTATGGCACAACTCCGGGTCCTCGCGGTCGACGACGAGCTGCCCGCCCTCGAAGACCTGTCGTACCTGCTGCGCTCCGACCCCCGCATCGGCGAGGTGGCCACGGCCAGGGACGGCGCGGCGGCGCTGCGGCTGCTCGACCGCGCCATCGCCGACGGCCGGCCGATCGACGCGGTGTTCCTCGACATCAGGATGCGCGGGCTCGACGGTGTCGTGCTCGGGCGGCTGCTGTCGCAGTTCGCGAACCCGCCCCGGGTGGTGTTCGTGACCGCGTACGAGGAGCACGCGGTGGACGCGTTCGAGATCAAGGCCGAGGACTACCTGCTCAAGCCCGTACGGCCCGAGCGGCTGGCCGAGGCGATCCGGCGGGTGGCGATCTCGGCCGACGTGCCCGTGGAGGCCGGCGAGAGCGACACCATCCCCGTCGAACTGGGCGGCGTGACCCGGTTCGTCTCCAGCTCCGACGTCATGTACGTCGAGGCGCACGGCGACTACGCGCGGCTGCACACGGCGGCGGGCAGCCACCTCGTCCGCATCCCGCTGGCCACGCTGGAGGAGCGGTGGGCCTCGGCCGGTTTCGTCCGGGTGCACCGCAGCCACCTGGTGGCCGTCAAGCACATCGACGAGCTGCACATCGACTCGGGCAAGTGCATGGTGCGGGTCGGCGACACGGAGATCCCGGTGAGCCGCAGGCACACGCGCGAGCTGCGCGACCTGCTGGTGCGGCGGGCCAGGAAGGGCAGACAGGAATGAGTCCCGAGCCACGCCCCGGGCGACGCCCGGCCCAGCCCCGCACCGACGTCCCGCGCCGGGTCGCGGTCACGAGCCCGCGCACCGCCGCCGCCCGGCGGCCCCGTTACCCCGCCACCCGGGAGATCGACGAGCAGACGGGGCTCGGCGAGGTCTACATGCGCTCGCTGCTGCGCACCCAGTTCCGGCTGGCGCTGTTCGTGTGCACGGTGCTGGCGTGCGTCGTCGGAGGGCTGCCGCTGCTGTTCCTGCTCATGCCCGACCTGCGCGAGATGCACCTGCTGGGCGTGCCGCTCCCATGGGCGGTGCTCGCCGGCCTCATCTACCCCGCCTTCGTCATCGGCGCCTGGCTGTACGTCCGCCAGGCCGAGCGCAACGAACGCCACTTCGCCGAGCTGGTCGAGCGCCGATGAGCCTGACGGCGGTGCTGGTCGTCGTGGTGGCGGCCGTGCTCATCGGGGCGTTCGGGATCCGGTTCTCGCGTACCACCTCCGACTTCTACGTCGCCTCCCGCACGGTCAGCCCGCTGTGGAACGCCTCGGCCATCGGCGGCGAGTACCTGTCGGCGGCCTCGTTCCTGGGCATCGCCGGGCTCATCCTGTCGTTCGGCGTGGACATGCTCTGGCTGCCCGTCGGCTGGACCGGGGGATACCTGGTGCTGCTGGTGCTGGTGTCGGCGCCGCTGCGGCGGTCGGGGGCGTACACGCTGCCGGACTTCGCCGAGGCCCGGCTGGAGTCGATGGTGGTGCGACGGACCGCGAGCGTGCTGGTCGTGCTGATCGGCTGGCTCTACCTGATGCCGCAGTTCCAGAGCGCCGGGCTGGTGCTGCGCACGATCACCGGCGCGCCCGTGTGGGTGGGCGGGCTGCTGGTGGCGGTCGTCGTGGCGGTGAACGTGCTGTCGGGCGGGATGCGGTCGATCACGTTCGTGCAGGCGTTCCAGTACTGGCTCAAGCTGACCGCGCTGGCCGTGCCGCTGGTGTTCCTGCTGATGGCCTGGCAGGCCGACGGGGCGCCGCACGTGAGCGCGCACGACGCGGCCGTGTGGCAGATGCCGCTCGCCGGGGGCAAGGAGTACGGGGTCTACTCGACGTATTCGCTGATCCTGGCCACGTTCCTGGGCACCATGGGGCTGCCGCACGTCCTTGTGCGCTTCTACACCAACCCGGACGGGCAGGCCGCGCGGCGTACGACGCTGGTGGTGCTGTCTCTGCTGGGGGCGTTCTACCTGCTGCCCGCGATCTACGGCTGGCTCGGCCGGCTCTACGCCCCCGACCTCGTCCGCACCGACACGGTCGTGCTCACGCTGCCCTCGCGGATGATCGAGGGCACGCTGGGCGACCTGCTGACGGCGCTGGTAACGGCCGGGGCGTTCGCGGCGTTCCTGTCCACCTCGTCCGGGCTGACCGTGTCCGTGGCCGGGGTGATCGCCCAGGACCTGCTCAAGGGCGGCGTGCGCTCGTTCAGGATCGCGACCCTGATGGCCGTGGCGGTGCCGCTGGTCCTGGCGCTGTGGGCGCGGGCGCTGCCGGTGGCCGACGTGGTGGGGCTGGCCTTCGCGGTGGCGGCCTCGTCGTTCTGCCCGCTGCTCGTGCTGGGCATCTGGTGGCGGCGGCTGTCCACGACGGGGGCGCTGGCGGGGTTGTTCGTGGGAGGCGGGCTGGCGTGCGCGGCGGTGCTCGTCACGATCACCGGCGGGCCGCACGAGGGGCTGGCGGGGGCGCTGCTGGCCCAGCCGGCGGCGTGGACGGTGCCGATCGCGTTCACGGTGATGGTGGCGGTGTCCTTCCTGACCCCGCACCGCGTGCCGCCGGGGGTGGCCAGGACCATGGTCCGGCTGCACACCCCGGAGGACCTGGACCTCGATCGCGGCGACTGGCGGCCCCGCTCGTCCTGAGTCAGGGCGGTGGCACCTCGCCGGATCCCCTGGCCACCAGCTCCACCGGCACCTTGATGCGGCGGGGCGCCGGTGAGGGGTTGAGGAGGAGGTCGACGGCGCTGCGGGCCAGCCGGGACACGTCGTAGCGGACCACCGTCACCCCGGGGCTGAAGACGTCGGCCAGGGCGAAGTCGTCGAAGCTGACGTAGGCGGGCCGCTCGGGGCGCTCCCGCAGCGCCTGGAGGATCCCGATCGCCGCCCGGTTGTTGGTCGCGAAGAAGGCCGTGGGCGGCGACGGCAGGTCGAGCAGCCTGGTGACCTCCCGCGAGACCCGTCCCGGCTCGAACACCCCGCGCACCACCAGCTCCTCGTCGGCCGGCACCCCGGCCGCGGCCAGCGCTGTACGGTAGCCGGTCGCGCGGTCGTGCACCGAGCTCAGCCCGTGGTCGTCGGAGATCAGGGCGATCCGGCGGTGGCCGCGGGCCAGCAGGTGCTCGGTCGCCGTGCGCCCGCCCCACACGTCGTCCAGCAGCACCACGTCCGCCGCCGCCAGGCCCAGGGGCACCCGGTCCACGAAGACCGTGGTGAGGCCGGGGTGCTCGGCCAGCCAGCCGTGGTCGGCCGCCGACGGGACGACGATGAGGGAGTCGACGCCGCGCGCGTACATGGACTCGATGAGCATGCGCTCCTTGTCGGCGCTCTCCTCGTACGAGCCGAACACCACCAGCGCCTCGTGCTCGGCCGAGGCCGCCTCCACCGCGGCCGCCAGACGCGAGTAGAACTCGTTGGAGATGTTCTCCATCACCAGGCCCAGGGTCAGCATCGTCGCGCCCCTGGCCAGCCGCGCCGCGGCCTCGTTGCGCCGGTAACCGAGCGCGCTGATCGCCGCGTGCACGCGCTGCTGCAGGGTGGCCCGGACGTGCGGCTCCTGGTTGACGACCCGGGACACGGTCTTGAGGCTGACCCCCGCCTGCCGAGCCACGTCGGCCATGGTCGGCTTGCGGGTATTCATGGCCTCACTCCGTGAGACGGCTCGGTCGCCGGATGGCGCCGTCTTCCCCCGCTCCGCTCCCGCCGCTCCTCCAGACGACGGCACTCCCTCGCTGTCATATTGTGCCCCCATGGATGATGAATGGATCTGTGGCCGGCTGGGTGAGGACGAGCCTTGGATGCTGGGCGCGGTCAACCCGCCGGTGTTCGAGAACTCGCTGTTCACGTTCGCGACGGCGGAGGAACTGGGCGAGGCCATCAGGAATGAGGACGAGCGCTACGTCTACTGGCGGGGGACCAACCCGACGGTCGATCTCGCCCAGCGTAAGCTGGCGGCGCTCGAGCGGGGAGAGCGCGCCAAATGTTTCGGGTCGGGAATGGGGGCCATCTCGGCGACCATCTCCTCGATCGTGTCGGCGGGCGACCACGTGCTGGTGCTGGGCGCGGTCTATGGGCCGACCACCCAGTTCCTGCGCTACCTGGAGAAATTCGGGGTCACGCATACGCATGTCGATGACCTCGCGGGATGTGACAGCGCTATCAGGGACAGCACCCGCCTACTCTACTTCGAGTCGCCCTCCTACATGGCCTACGCGGTGGTCGACATCGCCGAGGTGACCGGGTGGGCGCGGGAGCGCGGGCTGGTGACCGTGATGGACAACACCTGGTCGACGCCGCTGTTCCAGAAGCCGCTCACGATGGGCGTGGACCTGGTGGTGCACTCGTTGTCGAAGTACATCGGCGGGCACAGCGACCTGGTGGGCGGCGTGGTGATCGGGCCGAGCCGGCTGGTGCGGCCGCTGGCGCTGAAGGAGTATCAGCTCTACGGGGCGGCCATGTCGCCGCACGACGCGGCCAAGGTGATCAAGGGGTTGCGCACGCTGCCCGTGCGGATGGCGGCGCACCAGGAGCGGGGGCTGGCGGTGGCGGCCTTCCTGCAGGACCATCCGGCCGTGCGGGCGGTGAACCATCCGGGGCTGCCGTCGCATCCGGGGCATGCGATCGCGGTGCGGCAGATGGCCGGGTTCTCCAGCCTGTTCAGCCTGGTGCTGGACACGGAGTCGCGGGAGGAGGTCGGAGCTTTCCTCGATAAGTTGCGACATTTCAGGATTGGGGTGTCCTGGGGTGGATTTGAGAGCTTGGTGAACGCGCCCGCGCTGTCCACCGAGGAGAGCGTGCGCGCGACCATGGGCATCCCGGTGGGCCTCGTACGGCTCTCGGTGGGCCTGGAGCCGGCTGACGTGCTGATCAAGGATCTCGGTCTAGCGCTGGAGGGGGTCGGTCGCCTAGCGTGACTGACAGCGCTGTCTGAACCGGCGCTGTCCGATTCATCGGGAGGCTCCCCCATGACCAAGCCCCTCCTGGCGGTCGCAGCCGCCGCAACGCTGGTGCTCGCCGGATGCGGCTCCGGCTCGTCGTCCTCGGGAGAGGTACGGCTCCGCATGATCGAGAGTCTGACCAGCCCCGAGCGTACGAAGCTCATCAAGACCCTGCTGGCCGACTTCGAGAAGGCGAACCCCGGCGTCACCGTCGAGCTGATCTCCCCGCCCCTCGACAGCGCCGACCAGAAGATCACCCAGATCCTGCAGACGAAGAAGGACCTGGACGTGCTGGAAGTGCGCGACCACACGGCCAAGTCCTTCTCCAACAACGGCTGGCTGGCCGAACTGCCCACCGACCAGTGGCCCGGCTGGGCCGACCTGACCGAGCTGGCCCAGAAGAAGGCCGTCGAGGTCGGGGGCAAGGCCTATCTGATCCCGTACGGGTTCTACCAGCGCACGCTGTTCTACCGTACGGACTTCGGCATGACCCAGCCCCCCACCACCTGGCAGGAGCTGTACGAGGCCGGCAAGAAGATGACCTCGGGCGACCGGTTCGGCTACTCGTTCCGGGGCGGCAAGGGCGGCGCCGACTACGCGGTGCAGATGATCAGCGCGTACAACGGCGAAGCCCTGAATCCCGAAAAATCCTTCTATCTGAAGGACAAGCGCACCATCTTCTCCACCCCGGAGGCCGCCCAGGCCCTCGACCTCTTCGTCAAGATCTTCAAGGAGGCGTCGCCGCCCGACTCCGTCTCCTGGGGCTACCCGGAGATGGTCCAGGGCTTCACCTCGGGCGTCACCGGCATGCTCATCCAGGACCCCGAAGTGATCAAGACGGTCGAGGAGAGCGGCGTCACGGCCTGGTCCACCGCGCCCATCCCCAAGGGCCCCTCCGGGTACGCCTACCAGCCCGTCGGCTACGCCGGCTGGGGCGCGACCTCCTTCGGCAAGCACCAGAAAGAGGCGCTCAAGCTGGTGCAGTTCCTGTCGGAGTCCAAGCAGAGCATCGCCTTCGCCAAGGGCAACTCGCTCATCCCGATCTCCAAGCAGGCCCAGAGCGACCCGCAGTTCTCGCAGGGGGCGTGGAAGGCGTACCTGCAGGCGCAGCAGGACCCGAAGCAGGTCATCACGATCCGGCCGGTGGACTATCCGGGCTGGAGCCAGTTCCTGGTCGACTCCGACCGTGACGTCCAGGCCCTGATCACCGGCAAGAAGACCACGGCCGAGGTGCTCAAGTCGTGGGACGCCTTCTGGGCCGACCAGGCCGGGAAGGTCTCGTGAAGCCTGCCTTCACGGTTCGCAGGGCCAGGTTCATCGCGCTGTGCCTGCTGCCCGGCGTGGTGTTCGTGGTCCTGTTCACGTACTACCCGGTGATCCGCGGCGCGGCGATGGCCTTCCAGCGCTACAACCTGTTCGACCTGACCTCGACGCCGTTCGTCGGCCTGGAGAACTTCCGGGCGGTCCTGGCCGAGGACCGGTTCTGGACGGCGCTGCGGAACACCGGCACGTGGGTCGGGGTGTCGCTGTTCTTCCAGTTCTTCCTCGGCTTCGGGCTGGCGCTGCTGCTGCGCCGGCACTTCCGGGGCCGGGGGCTCTACCAGGCGTGGGTGTTCTTCCCGTGGGCCATGTCGGGGTTCCTGATCGGGCTGCTGTGGCGGTGGATGTTCAACGGGCAGTTCGGCGTGATCAACGACCTGCTGCTCAAGACGGGCCTCATCGACCAGCGCATCGGCTTCCTGGCCACCCCCGGCTGGGCGATGACCTCGGTGATCGTGGCGAACATCTGGTACGGCGTCACGTTCTTCGCCATCATGATCATGGCCGCGCTGCAGTCGGTCCCCAAGGAGCTCTACGAGGCCGCCTCCGTGGACGGAGCCTCCCGGCTGCGCCAGTTCTGGCACGTGACGCTCCCGCACATCCGGCCCACCCTGGCCCTGATCGTGCTGCTGCGGATCATCTGGATCCTCAACTTCCCCGACCTGATCTACTCGATGACCGGCGGCGGCCCGGCCGGCAGCACCGACATCATCACGACCTTCCTCATCCAGCAGGTCATCGGCGGCGACTACGGCCGGGCGGGCGCGGTCGGCCTGCTCGTCCTCGGCCTGCTGCTCGCCTTCAGCGTCTTCTACCTGAACGCCACGAGATTCGAGAAGGCCCGATGAGACGACTCGCCGTCGCCGCCAAGGTCGTCGTGCTGGCCGCCTGGCTGCTGATCACCCTGTTCCCGCTCTACTGGATCCTCGTCACCTCGCTCAAGCCCAAGTCCGAGATCTTCTCGGTGCCGCTGCGCTACTGGCCGGCGAACCTGACGTTCGAGCACTACGCGGAGCTGTTCTCGTTCGCCGACTTCGGCGCGTACCTGCTCAACTCGCTCTTCGTCTCCCTCGCCGCCGCCGCGGCGGTGACCGCGATCGGCGTGCTGGGCGGCTACACGCTCGCCCGCTTCGCCTTCCCCGGGCGCGGGGCGGTGATGCTGGCGTTCCTGGTCACCCAGATGCTTCCGCTGTTCATCGCGCTCGGGCCGCTCTACCTGCTGATGTCCGACCTCGACCTGCTCAACCGGCTGGCCGGGCTGATGCTGGTGTACGTGGCGATGCTGGTGCCGTTCGCGACCATCATCATGCGCGGCTTCTACGAGCGGGTGCCGGTCGCGCTGGAGGAGGCCGCCCAGGTGGACGGGGCCTCGCGGCTGGTGGCGATGGTGCGGGTGGTGATCCCGGTCATGCTGCCGGGGATCGCGGCGACGTTCATCTTCGCGTTCGTGCAGTGCTGGAACGAGTTGTTCCTGGCGATCACGTTCATCGACAGCGAGGACGCCAAGACCATCCCGGTGGCCATGAACTCCTTCATCACCCAGTACGACATCGACTGGGGCTCCATGGCGGCCGCCACGGTGATCTCCGTGCTGCCCACCCTCGTCCTGTTCGCCGCCATCCGCCGCTACATCGTCGAAGGGCTCACCGCGGGAGCCGTCAAGGGCTGACGCATCCGATGAATTTCGGTTGACACGCCTTGACCGAGGTAATTTTCTGTGTCATACAGACAAAAGATCCGACGTATCGTCTCTGATCTGGAGTCCCGATGACACCCCCCATCGAAGACCCGAGCCGTCGTGCCGTCCTGGGCGGCTTAGCCCTGGCCCCGATCGCCCCCGCACTCGCCGCCCGCGCGCCCGCCTGGCGCATCGAGGACGGCGTGAACTGGCCCGAGTTCATGAAAAATCAGGACCTGATCTGGGGCAGGATGCCCAAGTCCTGGTACGAGGGCCCGTTCCTGGGCGACGGGCTCCTGGGCAGTATGATCTACCAGGAGCCGGGCCAGAACAAAGTCCGCTTCACCGTCCAGCACGGCCGCGTCCAGGACCACCGGCCCCAGTTCGGCAGCGGCTGGGGCACCTGCCGCCTGCCCGTCGGCCACCTCACCCTCGACCCGGCCGGCACGATCACCGCGGTCGACTGGCGGCTCGGCCTGTGGGACGCCGAGGTCACCGGCACGATCACGACCGACAAGGGCAGGCTGTCGTTCTCCGCGTTCATCCACGACGAGCTGCTGGTCATCAGGGCCGAGGCGAGCGGCGGCGAGCAGGTGCGCTGGGTCTTCCACCCCGAGCCGGCCGTCAGCCCCCGTTCGGCCACCGAGGCGCCGCCGACCGGCTACGTCCCCCACCCGGCGTGGACCACCGCGACGACCGGCGGGATCGAGCAGGTGCTCCAGCCGCTGACCGGCGGCGGGCAGACCGCGACCGCCTACCGCGTCGACGACGGTGTGCTGACGCTCACCGTCGCCCACAGCTTCCCCTCCGCCACGGAGGCGGCCACCACGGCGCTGGAGCGTGTGCGGAAAGCCCTGCCGTACGCCCGGCTGCGCGCCGGCCACCTCGCCTGGTGGCACGACTTCTACCTCAAGAGCTTCGTCTCCCTGCCCGACGAGCGGCTGCAGAGCTTCTACTGGATCCAGCTCTACAAGGTCGCCTCCGCCAGCCGCGCGGGCGGCCCGGTCATGGCCACCACCGGCCCGTGGCTGGAGCCCACCCCGTGGCCGGCGGTGTGGTGGAACCTCAACGCGCAGCTCGAATACTGGCTCATCCACGGCTCCAACCACCTGGAGCTCGACTCGCTCACCAGCACGCTCGACCAGAACCGCGACCAGCTCGTCGCCAACGTGCCCGCCGCCTACCGCGCCGACTCGGCCGGGGTGGGCCGCAGCTCGGACATGTTCTGCACGCGGAGCGTCGGCACGCCCGGCTCCGGAGCCGAGGTGGGCGACCTGACGTGGGCGCTGCACAACGCCTGGCTGTCCTACCGGCACACCATGGACGACCGGCTGCTGCGCGACACGGTGTTCCCGCTGCTGCGCCGGGCGATCAACTATTACCTGCACTTCCTGGCGCCCGGCGCGGACGGCAGGCTGCATCTGCCCAGCACGTTGTCACCCGAATATCCGGTCACCCCGCCGCGCGACACTAACTACGACCTGGCGCTGATCAGGTGGGGTTGTCAGACGCTGCTGGAGTCGGCCGCGCGGCTCGGCGTCGACGACCCGCTCGCGCCGAAGTGGCGGCAGGTGCTGGACACCCTCACCGACTACCCGGCCGACGCGAACGGCTTCATGATCGGCGCCGACACCCCGTACGCCCAGTCTCACCGCCACTACTCCCACCTCCTCATGATCTACCCGCTCTACCTCGTCACCTGGGACCAGCCGGGCAACAGGCCGCTCATCGAGCGGTCCGTCGCCCACTGGCAGTCGCTGACCAGCGCGCACCGGGGCTACAGCCACACCGGCGCCGCTTCCCTCTACGCGATGATGGGCAAGGGCGACACCGCGCTGTCCTACCTCGACAGCTTCTTCGACCCGGCCGCCCGCTATCCGGTCCGGGCCAACACCCACTACGCCGAGGGCGGGCCCGTCATCGAGACGCCGCTGTCGGGCTCCCAGTCGATCCACGACATGCTCTGCCAGAGCTGGGGCGGGATCGTCCGGGTCTTTCCCGCCGTGCCGGCCGCCTGGCGTGATCTCGTGATCCACGACTTCAGGACGCAAGGGGCGTTCCTGGTCTCGGCGGTGCGGCGCGACGGGCGTACGAGCTTCGTCAGGGTGCGGAGCCTGGCGGGCGCGCCGCTGCGGCTGCGGCACGGCCTCGCCGGCACGGTCACGGCCGTCCTCGACGATGGAAAGCCGGCGCAGGTGAAGGACCTCGGTGGGGGAGTCGTGGAGATCACGCTGGCTCGTGGCCGGGAGGTGCTGCTGCACACCGGCGCGCGGCCCGGCCTGGTCATCACCCCGGCGAAGATCGGCAAGCCGGGGGCGCGCTGGGGGCTGCCGCCGGTGCCGCCGCCCGGCCGGACCACGCCGGTGGACCTGTCGGCGCACTTCGACAACGACGGCGTCTCCGCGCACGAGGCCATGACCGACGGGAACGTGGACGGCTCCGGCTACACCTATCCGGCCGAGGAGCTGCCGCCGGCCGGGCCGCTGGCCCACGAGGGGCTGAGCTTCGTCTTCCCCGCCTATGGCGGTGGCGCCCTCAACAACGTCACCGGCCAGGGGCAGCGGATCGACGTGCCGGCCGGCACGTACGCCAAGGTCCGGCTGCTCGGGGCGGGCACCTCGGGCGGTGTCAGCGCCGCGCTGACCGCGACGTACACCGACGGCTCCACCGCCCAGATCCCGTTCGTCCTGCCCGACTGGGGCGGCCAGCCCGGCGCGGGGACCACGGAGGTGCTGCGCTGCACCCACCGGCACGGCCAGAGCGGCGCCCACACCCTCCGCGTCGGCCTCTTCGAGACCCAGGCCGCGCTCGATCCCGCGAAACAACTGCGCTCTCTCACCCTGCCCCAGCTGTCCCGCCCGCAACTTCACTTATTCGCGCTTTCGCTGGAGTCCGTAAGGGGGTGAAAGGGATAGCCGACCGCTCGTCGCGCTATACAGACCTTTCACCGCAGACCATTCCCAACTAATCGCCGGACGGCAGCGGCTCGCCGAACAACCCCGTTACGGGCCTCCACGAGGGGTATGTTGCGCTCTTACGTTGAGCGTGATCCGCATCACAGTGGAGGTCTCGTGACGACCAGAGAACATGACGCGTCGGTCTATGAACAGGTACAGGAGAGCAGTGAATTCCAGGAATTGAAGCGGCGCTTCCGCCGCTGGACGTTCCCCATGACGGTGGCGTTCCTCGTGTGGTACCTGCTGTACGTGGTGCTGTCCGGGTGGGCGCGCGACTTCATGGCGATCAAGCTGCTCGGCGAGATCAACGTCGGGCTGATCTTCGGTCTGTTGCAGTTCGTGTCCACGTTCCTCATCGCCTGGGCCTACGCCAGGCACGCCGAGAAGAAGCTGGACCCGATCGCGGACAAGCTCCGCCACGAGGTTGAGGAGAAGACCCAGTGAGCTCGACGACCCTGGGGATGATCCTCTTCCTCACCTTCGTGGCCGCCACCCTGGGGATCACCTTCTGGGCGAGCCGGCAGACCAAGACGGCCGCCGACTACTACGCGGGCGGCCGGTCGTTCACGGGCGTGCAGAACGGCCTGGCGATCGGCGGCGACTACATGTCGGCCGCCTCCTTCCTCGGGATCGCCGGCATCATCGCGCTGTCCGGTTATGACGGGTTCCTGTACTCGATCGGCTTCCTGGTGGCGTGGCTGGTCGCGCTGCTGCTGGTGGCCGAGCTGATGCGGAACTCCGGCAAGTTCACCATGGCCGACGTGCTGGCGTTCCGGATGAGCCCGCGCCCGGTGCGCACGGCGGCCGGCGTGTCCACGATCGTGGTGAGCATCTTCTACCTGCTGGCCCAGATGGTCGGCGCGGGCGCGCTGGTCGGCCTGCTGCTCGGCATCACCACCGAGGCCGGCAAGATGTGGACGATCGTCGGCGTGGGCGCGCTGATGATCGTATATGTGGTGTTCGGCGGCATGAAGGGCACCACCTGGGTCCAGATCGTCAAGGCCGTGCTGCTGATGGGCGGCGCCGCGCTGGTGACGGTGCTGGTGCTGGCCAAGTTCGGCTTCAACCTGTCGAGCCTGCTCGGCCAGGCGGCCACGACCAGCGGCCCCAAGGGCAACCCCGAGGCGTTCCTCAGCCCCGGTCAGAAGTACGGCACCGAGGCGCAGGGCCTGGCCGGCAAGATCGACCTCATCAGCCTCGGTCTCGCCCTCGTGCTGGGCACGGCGGGCCTGCCGCACATCCTGATCCGCTTCTACACCGTTCCCACCGCCAAGGACGCCCGCAAGTCCGTCCTGTGGGGTATCGGCATCATCGGCACGTTCTACCTGCTGACTCTGGTCCTCGGCTTCGGCGCGGCGGCCCTGGTCGGCAAGACGGCGATCGTCGCGGGTGACAAGGCGGGCAACACGGCCGCTCCGATGCTGGCGCAGGCGATCGGCGCGGACATCTTCGGCCCGGTGGGCGGCACGATCCTGCTGGCCCTGATCGGCGCCGTGGCCTTCGCCACGATCCTGGCCGTGGTCGCGGGACTCACCCTCGCCTCCTCCTCCAGCTTCTCCCACGACCTGTACGCGCACGTCTTCAAGCGCGGCCAGGCCACGGAGCGCCAGGAGGTCCTGGTGGCCCGCGTCTCCGCCCTGGTCATCGGCGCCGTCGCGATCGGCCTGGGCATCCTCGCCCAGGGCCAGAACGTGGCGTTCCTGGTGGCGCTGGCGTTCGCGGTGGCGGCCTCGGGCAACCTGCCCGCGATCCTCTACAGCCTGTTCTGGAAGAGGTTCAACACCGTCGGCGCGGTCTCGGCCATCTACGGTGGCCTGGTCTCGGCCCTGGTCCTGGTGATCTTCTCGCCGGTCGTGTCCGGCGGCGAGACGGCGCTGTTCAAGACGGCCGACTTCGTGCTGTTCCCGCTGAGCAACCCCGGCATCGTCTCGATCCCGCTGGGCTTCCTGTGCGGTTACCTCGGCACGATCCTCAGCAAGGAGTTCAACGCCGCCAAGTACGCCGAGATCGAGGTCCGCTCGCTCACGGGTGTCGGCGCGGAGAAGGCGACGGAGCACTAGACGCCCTGCTCCCTCCCCAAGGCGCCCGTCCCCCTGCCCCAGGGCGCCTGCCACCGAGGACCCGGCCTTGCCCAAGGCCGGGTCCTCTCGCATGTACGGGATCCCCGCCGGGCCATGACACCCCACCCGGTAACGTCGGATCATGCGAGTATTCGTTGCGGGCGGCACCGGTGCGATCGGCGGTCACACGATTCCGGCGCTGCTCAGAGCCGGGCACGAGGTGACCGCTCTCGCGCGCACGCCCGGCAAGGCCGCCGCGCTCGCCGACCAGGGCGCGATGCCCGTGCGGGTGTCGCTGTTCGACCAGGAGGCGCTCACTCCCGTCATGGCCGGCCACGACGCGGTGGTGAACCTGGCGACCGCGATCCCGTCCATGGACAAGTTCATGAACACCGAGGCGATCGACGCCAACTACCGCGTCCGCGCCGAGGGCTCGGCCGCGCTGGCCGGCGCCGCCCTCGCCGCCGGCGTGGGCCGGATGGTGCAGGAGTCGGTCAGCATGGTCTACCGCGACCAGGGCGATCGCTGGATCGACGAGGACGCGCCGGTCGACGACTATCCGCTCACCCGGGGCAACTTCGCCGCCGAGGCGAGCGCGCGGCGGTTCGCCGAGACCGGGGGTGGGGCCGGGGTGGTCCTGCGCTTCGGCTGGTTCTACGGGCCGGGGGCCGCCCACAGCGAGCAGTTGTACGCGATGGCGCGCCGTCACGTGGGCATGGTGCTCGGCCGCCCCGACGGCTACGTGTCCTCGATCCACATGGACGACGCCGCCTCCGCCGTGGTGGCGGCGCTGGAGGTGCCGGCGGGGACGTACAACGTGGTCGACGACGAGCCGCTGACCAAGCGCGCCTACGCTTTCGCGCTCGCCCGCGCGGCCGGCGCCGCCACTTGGGTGAGCGGCCCCGGCCGGCTGGGTTACCTGTTCGGCGACCGGCTCACCTCGCTGACCCGGTCGCTGCGGGTCGGCAACGGCCGCTTCCGTACGGCGGCCGTCTGGTCACCCCGCCACCGCAGCGCCCGCGAGGGCTGGCTGGCCACGGCCCGCGACCTGGGCTAGAGCCACGGTTTCCGCACGATCGCCACAGATCAACGGGCCTCGCCGGTGGACGTGCTAGCCATCGAGGTCCTTGATGAAGACGACTCCATCGGTCTTGTCCAGGTGGCCGGGGTCCAGCGGAAAATAGCCATGGTTGTCCGCCCGTTCCGTGCGCAGGGTCAGCTTCTTCCCCTGGACGGCCTCGGAGAGGGCGCGGGCGTCGATGACCCGCCGGTCCAGGGCTGACAGGACGCCTTCCACGGTGTCGGGGCTCGGCGCGCCGATGCCCTGGTGGCGCATGGCGCCGATGGCCATGGCCAGGAACGCGTACTCGTCGCCGAGTTGCGCGCCGGCGATCGCGCCCGCGCTCCACCACTCCAGTGCCATGTCGGCCAGTTGCCACGTGCTCTTCTCGCGCTGGAGATGCCTGTTCGCGGCGAAGACGAGCGTCGGGCCGCGGCGGGCCTCCTGCCGGGCGATGGCGAGGAGGTTGTCGGCCATCATGGCGTCGCGCAGGCTCATCAGCCGCCATACGCGGGCGGGGGAGGTGCCGGCCATGGCGGCGTGGTAGCGGAGCAGGAACGTGGCGCTGCGGCCGTACAGGGTGGCCCGCCACCACTCCTCGCGCGAGGTCCGGGCGATCAGGTGCGGCGACTCGGCCGTGAGCAGCGCCACCAGGTAGTCCGCGATCAGGTGCAGCTCGGTCACCTCCGGCGCGCCGCCCACCGACCGGGACGGGTCCATGGCCGCCGCCTGATCGGTCCACCGGGCGTCGTCGCCGGCGAGGCGTTCGATGGTGGCGGCGTCGCAGGGCAGGAGGCCGGCGTCCACGTGGGCGGCGAGGTAGCCGTGCAGGGCGGTGAGCGCCTGGCGGGGGCTGTGGGCGTACATCATCTCCAGAGGGCCGTCGAAGCCGAAGAAGCGCAGCTCGCCGGGGTGTTCCTCGTTGTGGGCGCGCATCAGGCGCAGGAGCTCGCGGTTGGCCTCGGACGCGCCGAAGCCGTGGCTGAAGCCGCGCGCCATGACGTCGTCGAGCGAGCCCGCGCCCGTGGTGACGTAGTCGTTCACGATCAGGCCCGCGAGGGCGTCGCTCTCGATCGCGATCGACCGGTAGCCCTCGTGCTCGACGAGCTCGCGGAAGATCTCGTTGCGTAGTTCCAGCAGCGCTTCCTCGCCGTGCGTGGGCTCGCCCAGACCGAGCAGGCGCGGGCGCGCGGGGAGGGAGCGGAGCAGGCCGATGACGGATGCCGAAGTCATGCCTTCAACGGTATCGTTGAACTTTCTGTGTAAACTTTGGCCGCTGCTTCGCCTTCAGAGGCGGGCCGACCTTCAACATGGTGAGGTGACGATGCCCGGCGCGCGACTCCGGCCGGTCGATCTCGCGCGCGAGCACGGCCTGTCCACCCAGGCGGTCAGAAACTACGAAGAGGCCGGCATCCTGCCACCGTCCGGCCGGACGCCGCACGGTTACCGCACCTATACTCCGCTGCACGCCCAGGCGCTGCGCGCGTTCCTCGCCCTGATCCCCGGCCATGGGCACCGGACGGCGACGTCGATCATGCGGGCCGTCACCGAGGACACCGTCGAGGAGGCGCTGCGGCTCATCGACGAGAGCCACGCCCAGCTCCTCGACGACCGGCGGACTTTGCTGGCCGTCGAACGCGCCCTGCGCGACCTGGAACCCCCGGAACCGGAGACCGCCGGCGTCACCTTCATCGGGCCGCTCGCCAGGCGGCTCGGCATCCGGCCCGCGACGCTGCGCAAGTGGGAGCGCGCCGGCCTGGTGCGCCCCGACCGCGACCGGCGGACCGGCTACCGCGTCTACACCCCCGCCGACGTGCGCGACGCCCTGCTCGCCCACCAGCTCAGGCGCGGCGGCTACCTCCTGGAGCAGATCGCTCCGCTGCTCGCGCAGGTGCGGGCGGCGGGCGGGCTGGCACCCCTGGAGACGGCCCTGCACGACTGGCACGGCCGCCTGTCGGCCCGGGGCCGCGCCATGCTGACCGGCGCCGCCGCCCTGGACACCTACCTGACAGACCGCGACGGCCTCCCTTGACCCTGCCCGCTCGTCACAAGAACTACTGGGGATCCTGATCGGCTTCGGGGGCGCCTTCTCGCGTGTCCGGCGTGATCAGCTCTACCTCGTTCTCCGCCAGCGCCTCCAGGAGATCGGGCGGTGGAGTGGAGTCGGTGACGAGGTAGTCGGCGCCGCCGAGCTCGGACACCTGGGCGAAGAGCCGGCGACCGAACTTGGAGGAGTCGGCCAGGATCGCCACCCGCGCCGCCCGGGAGATCATCTCTCGCATCATCGCCGCCTCGGCGAGGTTGCTCGTCGTGTATCCGGCGGCCGTCGAGACGGCGCCGACCCCGATCAACGCCAGGTCGCAACTGATGTCCAGCTCGCTTCCGCCGGACGCCCGGAAGCTGACAGGGCCGATGGTGGCCAGCGTGAGGGTGCGGACCGCGCCTCCGAAGACGTACACGTCGCGGACGGCCGAGGGTGACAGCGCGGGGGGTACGAGCAGACTGTTCGTCACCACCGTCAGGTCCCGGTGGTTGCGCAGGTTCCGGGCTACGGCGAGCGTGGTCGTGCCGCCGTTGATCATGACGATCGAGCCGTCCTCGACCAGCGACGCGGCGAGTACCGCGATCTTTTCCTTCTCGCGTTCCTCCATCTTGAGCCGCACGTCCACGGCCCGGTCGACCCGGGAGAGGGTCGACTGACTGACGGCTCCGCCGTAGGTGCGGACCAGGACGCCGTCGGCGCTGAGCTGGTCCAGGTCCCGCCGGATCGTGTCGATGGAGACGCCGAAGCGCTCCGCGAGTGCGCTGACCGTGACCTGCCCGGTCTCGGCGACGTATGCCGCTAGCTGGGCTTTTCGTCCTGCGGGTAGACGACGCTGCCGGTCGTCTTCGTCAAGGGTCACCGACCCTCCCCTCTCTGCGGTAGTTGCGCGGTGTACTCACGCAACAAAGGAGTGATACAGGTCCTAGAACCGCAGACTACCGCACAATGCTGCCCTTGCCGGGCAAGATGCCGCTTGCTTCGAGAGCTCGACATCAGGAAACCTCGGTGTGGGAGCACTTCTTTCGGTTGTGTGCCGAACTGTGCTGGATTTTGCGTTACTAGGTCTTGTGATGTGACGTCACGCGTTGTTAATGTGGCGGAAATCAGCAAAGAGCGGTAACGCCAGTACGGCAAGGAGGTCGCGATGACCGGAGGCAGCACCCGGTTGCAGACCCGGACGCGACGGCTACTCGGGGCGATGGCGGTGGTCGTTCTCGGCGCCACCGCCGTGGGGTGTGGTTCCACCTCGGGATCGAGCGGAGGGTCGGGCGGGGACGGGCCGGTCACCCTGGAGTTCGCGCAGTGGTGGGCGCCGGAGCTACCGGCGGGATCGTTCGACAAGCTCATGTCGGAGTTCACGGCGCAGAACCCGACCATCAAGGTCAAACTGCTGAGCGGTCCGTACGCGTCCACGAAGCAGCAGTTGGTGTCCGGAGCGGCGTCGAGGACGCTGCCCGATGTCGTGGGCCTCGACGGCGCGTGGGTGAGCGACTTCGCCAAGCAGGGTTCCATCGCCGATCTGTCCGAGCTCATGACGGCTGCGAAGTACGACTCCAGCCAGCTCGCGAGCCAGATACAGATCAAGGGGAAGACCTACATGATCCCCGTGGTGAACTTCGTCTATCCCCTGTTCGTCAACAACGACCTGCTTGCGAAGGCGGGGATCAAGACGCCGCCGAGCACGCGCACGGAGTTCTCGGAGGCGGCCAAGAAGATCAGCGCGCTCGGCGGCAACGTCAAGGGCTGGGCCCTGCCGCTCGACACCGCCGTTCCCAACGGTGTCCAGAACGACGTGATGTCATGGCTGTGGGCGTCGGGCGGCAGCATGCTCACCAAGGACGGCAAGCCCGACCTGACCGGCCAAGGCGTCAAGAACACCGTGAACTTCGTCAAGAGCCTCAACGACGCGGGCGTCATCGCGCCGGGAACGCTCACCATGAAAGAGCAGGACAAGGTCGAGAAGTTCGCCACCGGCCAGGTCGGCATGGTGATCGATTCTCTGGCGCACATCACGCTGATCAAGAAGAACAATCCGAAGCTGGACTTCACGGTGGTGCCGATCCCGGCCGAGGACGGCTACACCGGCAAGCGCGGCATCCCGTACGCGTCCTGGGGCATCGGCGTCGCCGAGTCCTCGGAGCACAAGGCCGAGGCGTTCAAGCTGGTCCAGTTCCTGATGAACAAGCAGGCGAACGCGCAACTGAGCACGCTGGCGAACGGCTTCCCCGGCAACAAGACGGCCGAGCCCGACTTCAGCACGAGTGACCCGCTGTTCAAGACGGCCTTCGACATCTACAAGGCGGGGTATCCCGCCAACGAGTTCGTGGGACTGCCGAAGTCCGAAGACCTCATGCGCAGCTTCGATGAGCAACTGCAGCTCGCGCTCACCGGCAAGCAGAGCGTCGACGACGCCCTCAACAAGGCACAGCAGGCCTGGGCGCCGGTGCTCTGACCTTCCGTACTTCGTGGGCCGCGCCGACCGTGCGGCGCGGCCCCGAACCAAGGAGACATCGATGGAAACCGCGAAACTCGATCCCGCGGGCCCCCCGGGAGCCGCGAAATCGGCATCGGACTCCTCTGCGGGCCGGCGGAGAAGGGCGCGGCCTTTCCCCGTGCGGCGTGTCGTCCCGTACGGCTATCTCTCGCCGACGCTGATATTGATCTTTGTGCTGATGATCATCCCCATCACGATGGTGGTCGGCTATTCCTTCAAGGACAATGTGATCGTCGAGCAGAATCCGGTCTTCGCCGGTCTCGCCAACTACGCCACGGTGCTCACCGATCCCGACTTCCTGGCGGCGCTGAAGAACACGTTCATCTTCATCATCGTGAGCACCGTCGCCCATCTCGGCCTCGGGCTGGCCTTCGCCACGATGCTCAACACGCCCTTGCTGGGCGGAATGACGAAAGCCATCTTCCGCATCGTCTACATCCTGCCCTGGCTGTTCACGGTCGCCGTGATCGCGGTCATCTGGCGGCTCATGCTGGACCCGTCAGGGGTGGTCAACTACCTGCTGACCGCGATGGGCGTGATACAGGCGGAGGTGAGCTGGCTCTCCGACCCGAACATGGCGCTCTGGGCCCTGACGTTCATCAACATCTGGGCCGGCTTCCCCTTCTTCATGATCAGCATCCTCGCCGGGTTGCAGGGAATCTCGCCCGTTCTGTACGAGGCGGCCTCCGTGGACGGCGCGACCGCTTTCCGCCAGTTTCGCAATGTGACGATTCCGCAACTGAAACCGGTGCTCCTCAGCATGGCCGTGCTCGATCTCATCTGGACCTCCCAGCAGTTCGCCCTCATCTGGATGACCACAGGTGGTGGCCCGCTGAATGTCACCGAGATGCTCAGCACCTACACCTACAAGCAGGCCTTCAGCAGTTACGAGTTCGCCACCGCGTCCGCCGCCGCCGTCATAGTCCTGCTGCTCACGATGATTCTGGCCTTCTTCTACGTTCGCCTGCAAAAGGAGAGGTGATCATCCGTGCTCACCCGCAAAAGGCGGCGCCTCGGCGCGAAGATCGCCGTGTTCGCAGGTTTGTGCGCCGGTGCGGCCTTCGCCGGTCTTCCGGTCGTGTGGATGCTGTCGACGTCGTTCAAGACCAACGGGGAGGTCTTCCAGGTTCCGCCGCGGCTTGTCACCGACAATTTCTCGTTCGACGCCTACGGCAAGATCCTGGGCGACACGACCCAGTTGAGATTTTTCATCAACAGTTACATCGTCGCGCTGACGGTCACGGCATTGACCTTGTTCGTGGCGATCCTCGCGGCGTATGGATTCAGCCGCTACAACTTTCCGCTGAAGCGATCCATCAATGCCGTGATCGTGACCGTTCAGGCGGTGCCGCCGATCACCCTCGTCATTCCCTATTTTGGTCTCGTGGTGGGGCTCGGCCTGTACAACACCTATCCGGGCCTGATTCTCACGCACATGGTGTTCACCCTGCCCTATGCGATCATCATGATGACCGCGTACTTCAACACCCTGCCCCGGGAACTGGACGAATCCGTCAAGGTGGACGGGGCGTCGAGCTGGACGGCTCTCTGGCGGATCCTGGTGCCCATTTCGACTCCCGGGCTCGTCGCCGTCGGCGTCTACACCTTCATGATCTCGTGGAACGAATATCTGTTCGCGCTGACCCTCACTCGTACCGATGACATGCGAACCGTTCCCATCGGCATCCAGCTCCTGATGGGCCAGCACTCCTACGAGTGGAACCAGATGATGGCCATGAGCATCCTCGGATCCATTCCGGTGCTCGTGTTGTTCCTGCTCTTCCAGCGGCGATTCATCGGTGGCCTCACCTCCGGCGCCGTCAAGGCCTGACGCACTGTGCCCGTCCCGATCGATAATTCACCACCAAGAAGGAGAAACAAAGCAATGCTAACGACCGGCAAGGTGCTCTTGGCCGTCGCGAACGAAAGAAACTTCGCGGTGCCCGCCTTCAATATCAGTGACTACGCCATGTTCAACGGCATCGTGGACATCAGCGAAGAGAAGAACGCGCCGCTTTTCATCGGGATCCATCCCGACGAGGTGCGGCACATCGGCGTGGACGTGATCGCCGCGATGACCCAGCGAGCCCATCGGTCGTCCGTGCCGATCGCGATTCACTGGGACCACGGCGCGACCTATCAGGAGATGCTGACCGCGATCCGGATCGGCTTCACCTCGGTGATGATCGATGCCTCGATGCAGTCCTTCGAGGAGAACATCGCGCTCTCCAGGAAGGTCGCCGACACCGCGCACGCGGTCGGCCTGTCGGTCGAGGCGGAGCTGGGGACCATCGGCAAGACCGACGGCGAGGCCGAGGACGGCAGCGACGCGATCATCTACACCGACCCGGCGGACGCCGTGACCTTCGTGCGGGAAACCGGGGTGGACAGTCTCGCCGTGGCCATCGGCACCTACCACGGCATCTACCCGAAGACCCTGAAGCCGGAGCTCAAGCTCGACCTGCTGAAGGAGATCAAGGACCGGGTCAGGATCCCCCTGGTGCTGCACGGCGGCTCGGGCAATCCCGACGAGGAGATCGCGCAGTCGGTCAAGCTCGGCATCAACAAGATCAATATCTCCAGTGACATCAAGCTGGCCTACCACATGAAGATGCGTGAAGTCCTGGCCGATGAGGGCCTGCGCGAACCGCTCTCCATTCAGCCGCCGTGCATCGACGCGATGAAGGCGGTGGCCGGGCAGAAGATCGACCTCTTCGAAGCGGCCGGCAAGGCCTCTCTGTACTGACATGACCAGTCATGTGGTCCTGGGCTTGGGGGGATGCGTCGACTACGAACTCAAGCTGTCCTCGCCGGTCTTGAATCGGCTGGTCGGCGAATACCGGATCCACCATGCCGAGCTGACGTCATCGGTCACCGTGACCACCGAGCGCGAGCTGGTCATCTCGATTCTCAGCTACCTCGACAAGGGCGGAGGAGGCGAGCACTTCGTCGCCTCCTCCGAATGCCTGAGCGCGTTCGCGGGGCGATTCCCCAAACGAACGACCTTGGGCGGGACCTCCGTTCGGGCGGCGATGGAGATGAGCCGGCTCGGCGTACCGTCCACCCTGCATCTGGTCAGCCTCAACGACATCGTCCGCCGTCTGCTGCCGGCAGACTGCGACTACATCTGCAGCGGCGACCAGGACACCCTCTATCCGCACCTGATCGTGCAGTACGACCAGGGCATGCGGGTCCGGGCGGGTGACATCGACATCCGTGCGCCGTTTCCGAACCGATTGATCTATGTCAACGATCCGGCGAACGAGTCCATGCTGCTGAGCGATGAGCTGGGCTCGTCGCTTCGCGACGCACGGGTCTTTCTGATCTCCGGATTCAACGCGGTACGGGACCGGCGAACACTCGACCTGCGTCTGTCGGCGCTGAGAGACCACATGCGACGACTTCCGGCCGAGGTGGTGGTCTACTACGAGGATGCCGGATTCCACGAGCCGGGCCTCAGCCAACGGGTCCGCGACGCGCTCGTGGAAGTCATCGACATTTACGGACTGAACGAAGACGAACTGCAGGCGCACCTGGGCCACGCCGTCGACCTGCTCTCCGTGGCGGAGGTGGCACGTGCCCTCGAATCGCTGCGAGCCCTCATTTCCGTGCCGACGCTGGTGGTGCACACCAAGTATTGGTCGGCGGCGTTCGGTGAGAGAGCCGGCGAGTACGCGGAGTCGCTGAACGAGGGCATCGTGATCGCCAGCACTCGCTACTGTCACGGCGACGCGTACACGAACCACCACGACGAACTCATGCGGAACCGTCAGAGGCGAACGGAGTCCGTGGAGTTCGCCGCGGCCCTGGAAAGCCGAATGGGCGGGGCCGTTCGTTGCCTGCCAGGCTTCGATCTCGACGTCGCCGCGCCCACGACCGTCGGGCTCGGCGATGCGTTCGTCGGCGGTTTCCTCGCCGCGCTCGCCCAGGGCGGTTCAGGTGGCCGGCGCGGCACGTGAGACGGCTCGTCTTCTCATCAGGTGCCCAAGGGGAAGGCGCCGGCCTCGCTCCAGTGTTCGCCGTCGTCGCACACCAGCAGCGACACGGCCCTGGCGCGGCCGGTCAGGGGCAGTGCGGCGGCCACCAGGTCGACCTCGGCTTCGGCCGCCACGGTCAGGTGGGGGATGACGGTGTCGAATCGCCCGCCGTACGGAGGCGCCTCCGGCCAGCGGGCGACCACCGCCTCGGTCAGCCGGACGAACGGGTCCGCCGGCTCGGGCACCAGATAGACCACGTCGGGAAACCGGCCGATCTCGCGGAAGGTCACCTCGAAGGCCGGATGGCGCAGGAACAGCTCCCGTAGCTCATCGCGTATCGTGTCATCGACCCGGCTCACGTGCAGGAACGGCACCAGCACCGTGACGTGCGCCAGGAAGCCGAGCTCCCGCGCCCGCCACCGCCGCACCAGCGGCTCGGCCTCCGGCACGTTGACGATGAGCGCGGTGTCACCCACCGAGGACATGATCGGTCTCCTTCGTTCGCCGCATGGCCTCGATGCCCGCCACCAGCAGGTCGAGCACGGTCTCGAACAGGGCGTCCGGCGCGAGGGCGGCGGCGTCGCCCGCGGCCTCCGCTTCGGTCAGGTGCGGGAGCTCGGCGGGCGCGGCCGGCGGGAGCCCGCCCCACGTGGCCGGATCCGCGCCCGGCGGCGGACGGTCGTGCCAGGCGTCCCAGACCTCCGCGAACCCGGCGACCTGCAGGACGGTGACCGCCCAGGCCCGGTACGCGTCCCGCGGGGACAGCCCGATCTCCAGGAAGAACGCCACCAGCGCGTCGTCGGCGCGCAGCAGGTCGGCGGAGGCGAAGGCGGTCAGGTCTTCGGCGCGGGCCAGGGCGAGCAGCCCCGGATGAGCCCGGTACCAGGCGCGCAGCCGCCGGCAGTAACCGCGCAGGCTCTCCTCGGGCCGGGCCGGATCCAGGCGCGGCTCGGGCCGGGCGGCCTGGCTGAGGGAGATGATCAGCTCCAGCAGGTGGGCGCGATCGGTGACGTAGTTGTAGAGCGCCCTGGGAGACACGCCGAGCCGCTGCGCGAGGGCGCGCATCGTCAGCTCGGCCGGGCCCTTGTCACCGAGCAGGTCGAGCGCCGCCCGGGCGATGCCCTCTTTGGTGAGGGTCGGCCGCCCCGACCGGTATGCGGGCCGGCGGCGCCGCCTGACCTCACCGCTGTCCGACATCGGCCCATCCTAGCCGCGTCCCTTGAACTTCACACTCCGTTGACTTTAAGGTGAGGCGCATGGAATGGAACGCCATCGTCGGTCACGGCATCGGCTACGGCCTGGTCATCAGCCTGTTATTCACCATCGCCCTGCTCGCGGGCTTCGCGGTCAGCAGGGACTTCCTGCTCGGCGACTACCCGCCGGCCATCCAGGAGCGCTACGGCAAACCCAGGAGCGCCCGAGGCGGAAAAGTGGCGATCTGGGTGGGGATCCTGTTCTGGGGCGTGTGCTTCCTGCCCCTGCTGACCGCCGCCGTGCTCGATCTGCGCGCCTCGATCGGCCACGACCTGGGCTTCTGGCGTGCCGCCGCCTGCGCCGCGATCGCCTTCGCCACCATGACGCTCTTCGACCTGGTCGTCCTCGACTGGCTCATCCTCGCCGGCCTGCGCCCCGCCCTCATGGTCCTGCCTGGTACGGAGGGCATGAAGGAGTATCGTGACCTGTGCTTTCACGCCGTGGAGGCGCTCAAGGGCAGCCCGCTGATCCTGGTCGTCGGCCTCGTCGCGGGCGGCCTGACCACGGCCGCGGAGGCGATCGTCTAACGGTGGCTCATTGGCCGCGGAGGCGATCACCTGAGGCCGGCTCATTTCGACAATCCAGAAAAAGCCAGCTCAAAGCCCCTGTGGAGCCTTTAGCCTGCGGGATATGTCAGATTCGCTCACGTTCGCGAACCTCCTCGACGACGCGGCTCTGCTCTCCCTGGAGCACCAGTTGCACCTTGAAGAGGTCCTCGCCGACCATAACTGGAACGTCGACCTCCAGAGGCGGCACTTCGAGTTCGCCACCCCCGGCCGCACGATCGTCTGCACCCGCTTCCACCTGCTCGGCAGCGCCGCCCCCGGCCCGGGCTCGTGGTTGTGGGCCTGGGCGAACCCATCCGGCTTCCCCGAGGAGCTCACCGAGGCGTCCGCGCGGCTGCGCGACTTCGGCCAGCAGTACGGCATCCCCGAACTGGCCTCCGCCGAAGTCCCGTTCAGGGCCCTGCCCGGCTCCCCGTCGGAGCCGCACCTGGCCGCCGGGCTCATCACGGAGGCGGCCAAGGCCGTGACCGGTGGCTGGACGTCGTACAACGGCGACGCCGGCGGCGGCACCCGCGCGGCGTTCCTGGTGGAGCACCCGGACTTCCAGCTCCCGCCGCCCGAGCCGGCCCGCGTCATGCGCGTCATCCAGCAGGCCCTCACCGGCCTGCTCCTGACCGACCACCGGCGCGCCCTGTCCAGCTACGCCGCCAAACGCGGCCTCGGCGCGACATTCGACCGCGATCACGCCCGGCTCACGGGGCCGGGCTTCGAGGCCATGATCGAGTTCGACGAGTACGGCCGGGTGGCCGGCATCAAGGCGAGCCTGTCTGGCGGGTAAATCATCAGAGGTTCGCGTCCCGGCCCTGGACGAGATCCGGGGCGCAACGCAAGATCCTCACATTGAGACTGCCTCCCGGCTTCGACCCCGCGAACGCGCGGTCGACGCCGACGCTCGGGCTCGGGGCTCCCGTCCCGAGCCCCATGCGAGAGGGCTTCCAACGGGACGGCACGCCCGGTCGTTGACCGCATCTGGGCCGAGCACGCCGGCCAGTGGCAGCGTCCGGATGTGCCACACCGGCCGGCGGCCGTACCCGGGCCGACGAAACTCGGCCGCCGGACCGGCAGCGGCGCCCGGAACCGGGTGTTGGAGCCGCCGTGCATGGCCACGCCCTCATGCGGAGGAATCACCCGAGGCCGCGCCACCCACCCGCGTCAGAAACGTTCCACGGCGGCTATTCCGCGTACGGCTGATCCGCACCCTGAGCGCTGTAGCCGAGACTCCAGACGTACCCGTCCAGGTCCGCGAAGGAGCCACCATACCCACCCCACGGCAAAGCGCCCGCAGGGTTGAGAATCGTGGCGCCCGCCTTCCCGGCCTCCGCCATGATCTCGTCGACCCGCGCCTCACTACGGACGACGTAGGTAAGGACCATCCCGCTGAAGCCGCTGCCCTCGGGGCTCGTACCCACCTGGTCGGCCAGGCCGTCGCGGCCGTAGAAGCCGACGAGCGAGCCCCCGTCCGGCTCGAAGAACACCGAGACGCCGTAGTCGTCCTTGACCTTCCACCCGAGCCCCTCGATGTAGAACCGCTTGGCCCGGTCCAGGTCCCGGACGCCGAGGAGGATCGAGCTCACGTGCGCTTTCATTCTGTGTCTCCCTGTGTACGTACTGTCTGAGCCGGCCAGGCCGCCTGTCACATTGCCGTGAGTGCGCCGGTCAATTGATATGACCGCCGAAATGGAGGAATGTGACACATGGCCGAGCAAGACTGGGTGAGCGAGCGGTTCGCCGAGCACCAAGACCGCTTGCACGCGGTGGCCTACCGGATGCTCGGTTCACCCGGTGAGGCCGAGGACGCGGTGCAGGAGGCGTGGCTGCGGGTCACCCGCGCCGACACCGGCCAGGTGGAGAATCCGGGCGGGTGGCTGACCACGGTCGTCGCCCGGGTCTGCCTGAACATGCTCGAAGCCCGCAGGAACCGGCACGAGGAGCCGGCCGGCGCGCTGCCGCCCGAACCGGCCGTGCCGCACGCGAGCATCCGCCCCACCGGCCAGGCCGGTCCCGAGGACGAGGCGCTGCTGGCCGATTCGGTCGGTGTCGCGCTGATGGTGGTACTGGACGAGCTGACTCCCGCCGAACGGCTCGCGTTCGTCCTGCACGACGTCTTCGCCGTGTCGTTCGGCGAGATCGGCACCGTCATCGACCGCTCACCGGCGGCGGCCCGGCAACTCGCCAGCCGGGCCCGGCGCCGGGTACAGGGAGCGGCCGAGGCCTCCGATGCCGCACGATCGCGCAAGCGGGAGATCGTCGCCGCCTTCCTGGCCGCCTCCCGCAACGGGGATTTCGCCGCCCTGCTCGACCTGCTCGATCCGGACGCCGTGTTCGGCGAGGTTCACGGCGGCCACGCGGTGGCGACGTTCTTCTCCGGACGCGCCCAAGCCGCCCGGCTCGCCCTGGTCGACGGCGTTCCGGCGGCCGTCTGGGTCCACCACGGCCGGCCGAAGGCCGTCTTCAGGTTCGCCATCAGCGACGAGAAGATCACCGGCATCGTCATCGACACCGACCCGGAGGGGCTCCGCGACCTCGACATCGTCTATCTTCCCCGCCGGCGGCAAGGAGCGGCATCGACCGGCACGGATCTCAGGCTCTCGTCCTGCACTCTCGCCGTCCACGATCTCGACGAGGCGCTTGGTTTCTACCGTGACGTGCTCGGTTTCGAGGTACGCGATGACGTCGCGTACGAGGGGACGCGGTGGGTGAGCGTCGGCCCGCCGTCACAGCCGCACGTACGGATCCTCCTCGAATCGCCCGGCGCGGACCCGGGCGTCTCGCCGGCCGACCGGCGGTCGATCGCGGACCTGATGGCCAAGGGCCTGCTCGACCGTCTCGTCTTCGTCACCGACGACTGCGACGCCATCTTCGAGCACATCGAGGCCACGGGCGCCGAAGTGATGCAGGAGCCGATCAACCGGTCCGGCGGCGTCCGCGACTGCGCCTTTCTCGACCCCTCCGGCAACATGGTGCGATTCACCCAGCGCAGCCGATAGTCGGGCTGTCACATTTCTCCGTTTCGGCGGTCATATCCATTGACTCGGAAAACCCCGAAATCATCAGGAGAGAATGGTGACACTGCAGGTGAACGCCATCATGCTCGGCGTCAAGGACCTGGCCCGCGCCAAGAAGTTCTATGCCGAGGGCCTGGGCTGCGAGATCGACAAGGACACCCGTCATTTCGTCTCGCTCCGCCTGGGAGCGGGATTTCCGCAATTGGCGCTCTACGAATGGGAGGCGGCGGCTCAGGACGCCGGCGTCTCCCCGGAGGGATCCGGCTTCCGCGGCGCCTCATTCCACATCCACCCCGACTCGCGGGAGGCGGTGGACGAGATCATGCGCGGTGCGGTGGCCGCCGGCGGCAGCGTGGTCAAGGAGGCGGCTCCCGCCCAGTGGGGCGGCTACTTCGGCTACTTCAGCGACCCGGACGGCTACCTGTGGAAAGTCGCCACCTACGCCGCCTGACCCACGTACCTCATTTCTCGAAAGTTCGTGAAAGTTCTTGGAAGGACAGACGTATGCCCGCCCGAGTTTGGCCACGGCGCTTGATGACCGCCGTGTACTGGTTCCTGGCCTTGCAGTTCGCGCTGGGCGCCATCACCAAGTACTGGCCCGGCGAAACGTTCTTCGGCCCGCCCTATTCGGTGCAGTTCGTCGAATGGGGTTACCCGTCCTGGATGCGCTTCGTCATCGGCACGCTGGAAGGCGTCAGCGCCGTCCTGCTGGTGATCCCCAGAAGACGAACCCGTTTCCTGGGCGCCACCATGCTGGCGTTCGTACTCACCGGAGCGGTCACCACGCACATCATCAACCACGACGTGTTGAGTGAAAGCTGGGCCGCGCCGACGCACCTCGTCATCGCCTGCGTCATCGCGCTGGCCAACTGGCCCGCCGACTGGCGAGACCTCCTGCGGGCCGCCACCCCGCGCGCCGCGACCGACGGAGTGCCCCGCCCGGTCCGGCGCTGAGTACCCGTGCTCGCGTCAGCGGCGACAATAGAGCCGTGCAGGACTTATCGACCAAAGCCATCCTGGGGCGTGCGACCCTCGTCGGGTTGGTGACGGCCATCCTCCCGGCCGCCATCTGGGCGAAGACGCAAGGGGAAGACCTCGACGGGGCCGACCTCCAGCCGCCCTTGTTCCTCCTGGCGATAGTCCTGAGCACGGTGGGCGCGCGGCTGGCCGGGCTGCCCCGCTGGGGCGGGGCCGGTCTGGTCGGGGGCTCGGCGACCTGGTTGCTCATTGCCGCCCTCGCGGTCTGGGTGCCGGTGCCGGATTCGGAGCTGCTCGGCCCTCTACCGGCCCTTGTCGTCCCGGTCTACGTGGTCGGTGGTGCCGTCGGCTTCGCCCTGTCGGCGTGGTCGTTCATGGCGCCCCTTCGCTGGTGGGCGGTGGCCCTGGCCGTGGTCGTGCCCCTTGGGCCCTGGGGCGCGGCGCAGTACAAGCCGCAGATCCTGGCCTGGCTCGAAATCCGCAGCTTCGATAGGTCCGGCGTGCCGCTGATCGCCCCAGTGATCGAGGGCTACGAGCTGGTCCACGTGGATCTCAATCCCGCCGGGCAGAACGAGCCGGAACCGTCCACCTGGCTGGAGTACTGGCGGGACGCCACGCCGAAGCGGGAATTCTCCGAGATCCAGGTCACGGTCTGGCCCGCCGCGGCCGGTAAGCCGCGGGATTCCTGCCTGGCGGTCACCGAGAACCTCGGAGTTCCGCTGCGCTGCAAATCGCTCCCGGGCGACCGGTGGGTCCGGACCGGCGCCGGTTCCTCGTGGGTCACCGTCTTCGCCAGGTCGGGCGACGCGCTGGTCATGCTCAACGGTTCGAGTGTCGCCGAGGCCGACCTGGTGGCGGTGCTGTCCACCTTCCGTCCCATCTCGGCCGCCGAACTTGCCATGGCCACGTGACCAGGCTCGGTGATTCCGCGGTGGGCCGGTTGCGTCACCTGGCCTCCCGGCTGCCGATCGAACGTGATCGGCACCATCCAACTGGCAGGAACGTCTTACGCGCCAACCCGGTGATCGTTTCCGGTCACTGGGCGCCCGGTATGGGGGGTGTTACCTCGTCATGTCTCGGGAGAGCGGGAGAGGGCTGGAAGCCCTCTCACCCGGGGCTCGGGACGGGAGCCCCGAGCCCGATGGGCACGCCCGAGCGTCAGCGAGGACCGCAGAACGAGTCAGGTGCCGACGGGTTCGGCGCGGAGGCGGGCCGAGTGTTTGACCAGGGCGATCAGGACCTCTCTGCTCGACTCCCGCTTCCTGGCGTCGCACATGATGATCGGTATCGACGGGTTGAGCTGCAGGGCCAGGCGGACCTCGTCCAGTTCGAACGTGGGTGAGCCCTCGAAGCAGTTCACCGCCACCACGAACGGCGTACCCCGTCGTTCGAAGTAGTCCACCGAGGGAAAGCAGTCCGCCAGCCGGCGCGTGTCGGCGAGGATGACGGCGCCCAGGGAGCCCTCGGCCAGTTCGTCCCACACGAACCAGAACCGTTCCTGGCCGGGCGTGCCGAACAGGTACAGGACGTAGTCGGTGCCCAGGGTGATCCGGCCGAAGTCCATGGCGACGGTGGTGGTCCGTTTGGCCTCCACCGACGAGATGTCGTCGACGCCGATCCCGCGGTCGGTCAGCACCTCCTCGGTACGCAGGGGCCGGGTCTCGGAGACCGCTCCCACCATCGTCGTCTTGCCCGCGCCGAACCCGCCGGCGACCAGGATTTTGATCGCCGTCGGCAGGCGGGGGCGCTCAGAGCGAGCGAAGACCATCGAGCACCGCCCTGTACATCTTTATGTCGTGCATGTCCACCTCGGATTGTGGTTCCTGGGCAGAGACGAGTTCGCGGTCGAACAGGTCGCCGAGCAGTACCCGGATCGTGCCGGCCGGCAGGTCCAGGTAGGCGGCGATCTCGGCGACGGACTTGGGTTCGCGGCAGAGCTGGATGATCCGCAGGTGCTCCGGGTCCAGCCCGGCGTCCGGGCCCGGTGGCGGGCCCACCGCCAACGCCATGGAGATCAGGTCGAACCTGCCGTGGGCAGGCTGGGTACGGCCACGGGTCACGACATAGGGCCGGATGATCTCCGGATCCACCCAGTGTTCGTCCGTGGGCTCGTCGGCCCCTCTCACCGGTCGCTCCTCGCGACGGCCTCGGTGTTGCGGGCGCCGGAGGTGAGGTATTGGCCCACCCGGGCGACCATCATGGCCATCTCGTACGCGATCAGCCCGATATCGGCGTTCTGCGCGCACAGGACGGCCAGGCAGGCCCGCTCCCCGGCGTTGGTCACGATGAGGAACTGGTTCTTCCACTCCACGACCGTCTGCCGCACCGGGCCGCCGGAAATGTGCTCCGAAATGCCCTTGGCCAGGCTCTGCAACCCGGAGGCCACCGCGGAAAGGTGCTCTCCGTCGGTCCGCTGCAACCCGCCGGACGAGGCCATCAGCAAGCCGTCCGACGACAGCACGATGGCGTGGTCGGCCTCTTTGACCCGGCCGACAAGGTCATCGAGCAGCCAGTTGAGGTCGGTGCCTGAGGTGGGGGTCATGCCTCGCCTCCCGATTGCTCGTCCAGCATCTTGGCCGCTTCGGTGCGGCCGAGCCGGGTGCCTGACTGCAGAGATCCCATCATCGCGCGGATCTCCTCCGGCGAGCGCTCGTCATCGTCCTCCTCGAGGTCGGGCTGCGTGGGCATGTCGTCACGCAGCGCTGGCGCCAGATTGGCCTGGGGCACGCGAAGCGGCAGCCCTGAGGGTGTGAATTCGGCCACGGGTTGCTGCTCCGGTCCGGCCGGGGTTTCGGTTGGTGGTTCCGGGGCGGGCTCGGGGGCCCGCACAGGAGTGGGTATGCGCGTCGGTCCTGACAGCGGGGTGGGCGCCGGAACCGGGGTGGGGCGGGCGGGCTTGAGCGTGCGCACGTTCTCGGCCGTGGCGGGGCGCGTCGCCGTGGCGACGGCCGTGGGCCTGCGCGGCAGCCGTTCCCTGGTGTCGCCGTCCTGCGGCTCGGGCGTGGGGTCGAGCTGGACGAGCTCCTGCGGCAGCAGGACCACGACCGTCGTGCCGCCGTACGGGGACGGCTTGAGCACCACCTGGATCTCGTGCCGCCTGGCGAGCTGGCTGACCACGTAGAGCCCCAGGCGGGCGGTGCCGGTGATGCGGAACTCGGGCGGGTCCGCGATGCGCTCGTTGGCCGCGTCGAGGTCTTCGGGCTTCATGCCCAGGCCGCGGTCCTCGATCTCGATCACGTACCCGTTGGCCACGAGCTGGCCGCTGACCTGCACGTTCGTGTAGGGCGGGGAGAACGACACGGCGTTCTCGATCAGCTCGGCGAGCAGGTGGATGACGTCACCGACGGCGCGGCCGACGAGCACGACGTCGCCCATCGGCATGAGCGTGACGCGCGTGTAGTCCTCGACCTCGGCCAGCGCGCCGCGGACCACGTCCACCATGGGGACGGAGCGGCGCCACGTACGGGCGGGGGAGGAGCCGGACAGCACGATGAGATTCTCGGCGTTGCGCCGCATGCGGATGGCGAGGTGGTCGAGCCGGAAGAGCTCCTTCAGCTCCTCGGGGTCGGTCTCGCGGCGCTCCATGACGTCGAGGACGGTGAGCTGCCGGTGCACCAGGCCCTGCGTCCGGCGCGCCAGGCTGAGCAGGATGTCGCGGATGCTGCGGCGCAGCTCCGCCTGCTCGGCGGCGACGCTGATCGCGGTGCGCTGCACGGTGTTGAACGCCGTGCCCACCTGGCCGATCTCGTCCTCGCCGAAGTCGAGGTCGGGCACCTCCTTGGCCAGGTTCACCTCTTCGCCGCGGCCGATGCGTTCGACGACGCCGGGCAGGCGGTCGTCCGACAGTTCGTGGGCCGCGTCGCGCAGCTTCTTCAGCTGGGCGAGCAACTGCCTGGTCGTGGTGACGGACAGCACGATCGAGGCGATGACGGCCACCAGGCCGAGTCCGCCGGCCAGGACGAGGCGGCTGATGACGCCGACGGCGCCGGGGATGGCCCGGTCGACCAGCCGGTCACCGCCGTCGAGGATGAGCTTCTCCAGCGAGGCGCGGGCGGGCTCGGTGACGGCGCGCCACTCGGCGCTGGTCACGGCGGGCATGACGCCGACGTCCGACTGCTGCGCGAGCCGCTGCTCCACCGTGCGCAACTGCTGCACCGCGCGGCTCTTGGCCCAGGTCTGGTACGCGACCGCGTCCTCGGGCACGAGGTGGGCCGCCGCCTTCTCCAGCGAGATCCGGTAGAAGCCGGTCAACTGCACGAACTGGGTGTGCTCGGCCCGCGTGAACCCGCCTTTGGCCAGCGCGCCGGCGACGAGGGCGTCCTCGCGGGCCAGGTATTCGCTCGCCTGGCTGATCGACACCATGGTGCGGGCGTCCCTGGCGATCTCCTTGTCGTCCAGCGAGGCCACGGATTCGAACATGCGGTAGAGCGAGTCGACGATCTTGTTGTACGCGTCGGCGGCCTGGGCGCGGTCGAGCCGGCCGCTGTCGATCGTCTTGCGGGCCGCGCGGAGTCCCTTGGAGGTTTCGAGCGCCTCGTCGATGCGGCGCGTCAGCGGGCCGTCGGCCGCGAGCCGGACGCTGGCGCTCGTCGCGGACTCGGCGAGGACGGCCTGTGCCGCGTCGGTCTTGACCCGCTGGTCGCGCAGGGTCTTGTCGGGCAGCCGGGCGGAGCCGCCCAGGGCCTCCACCGTGAGCCGGCGCTCGCGCTGGAGCTCCGCGAGGAACACCTCGCTGGGCTGCACCGCGCCGCTGTCGACCGTGGTGGCTCCCACCAGGTTCACGCCCTCGCGCAGGGTGACCCAGGCGGCGAAACCCCACAGTGCGACCAGTGACACCAGCAGGGCTGTCACCTTTGCCCGCACGCTCGAGTTGCGCAAACGCATATTTAACCGTCCAGGTCAGAGAGGTGCGTTAAGTCGGATGTCAAGACCTACGCGGATATTTCTAGGATTCGGCACCCCGGACACCCTAGCAATGCCGCAAAGCCTGCTCAAGGAGGGTAAATCATAATACGTGGCATTAAGTCCCAATTTACCGGGATTCGATTACCCGTGTCCCCAGGTGCAGCGCCGCCAGGATCGCGGCACGTACGATCGCTATAGGAGTGTAAAGGTCCTTGTCATGCCACAGTGACGGATAATCCGACATTTCGCCCGTATGCTGCAAAGACTCATGCCCTCGGGCCGCCGCCCGCTCGTACCGTTCACCGACCGTGCGCCCCCGCGCCCGCTCGGGCAGCAGCAGCGTCTGCATCGCGTACGCGGTCTCCTCCAGCGTGCCCTCCCAGCGCCCCCACGATCCGTCGGCGCGCTGCGTGTCCAGCACCCACTCGCGCGCCCTGGCCACGGCCCCGGCGTGCTCGGGGCCGCCGTGCTCGCCGAGCGCGAGCACGCAGCTCAGCGTGGCGTAGTACGGCGAGGCGTGCCACCGGTCCTCCCAGCTCCCGCCGGGCTGCTGCCGCTCGGCCAGCAGATCGGCCAGCCGGGTCCTGATCTGCCGGTACGCGCCCGCCCTGGCCGGGCCGGTGGCCGCGTACGAGCCGAACGCGTCGAGGACGTGGGCGTTCACGCTGATGGAGAAGCCGTCCTCGCCCTGCCACGTACAGAAATGTGTGCCCGTGTCGAACGCCAGCAGGCTCTCCGGATCGCGCGCCATCCCGTGCAGCGCCAGCGCGTGCAGCGCGACCGCGGTGGTGTCGGCGTCCGCGGGCAGGCCGGGGCCCGCCGGGGTGCCGCCCGGGCCGATCGCCGCCCTGAGGTCGGCCACCATCTCCGGCGGCACCTCGACGGGGATGCCCGCCCGCGCCAGCCAGGTCAGCACCCAGCCGCGTTCGAACACGGTGATGGGCAGGCCCACGGGGACCGGGCCGCCGTACCGGCTGACGACGGCCTCCAGATGGCTGCGCGCGAAGTCCGCCTCCAGCGTCGCGCCGTTGGCGAGCCAGGCGGCGGTCGCGGCGGGCGAGGCGCCGATGGTGCCGATCACCGTCGGGCGGACGGAACGCGCGCCGCCCGCCGCCAGGCCCGTCACCTCCAGCGCGTGCAGCAGCTTCTCCGGCAGGTCCGCGCCGGTCTCCAGCGCGTGGCGGACCCGTTCGACGCGGCTGTAGTCGAGGCCGGACGGCAAGGGGAGCGGCGCGGCCGCGCCGTGGGCGTTGATGAGGGTGACCAGCGCGGGGACGATCAGGTCGACGGCCGGCATGTCGGGCAGGTCGGCCACCCGGGGCAGGCACAGGTGCAGCGCGGCCAGCCCCCTCCGCGCCGCCTCCGCCGCTCGTTCCACGACATCCGCGGGCAAGTCACCCGCCGCGACGGTGAGCAGGGCCTCCGTGGCGCTGAGCGCCGGGACCAGCCCGTAGCCGTCGGGCGCGCCCCACGAGCCGTCCGGCCGCTGGGTGCGCAGCAGGTAGTCGACCCGCTCGCGGTGCCCCGTCAGCCATGGCGCCAGGGTGACGAGCCGCCCCGTCTCGTAGACCGACGCGGACACCTGCCCCCACGGCTTGAACATCAGCGTGGCCACCAGGCTGCCGGCCTCGCGGGTGACGTTCACAGTTCTCCCCAATAGTCGGAAACGCCGTAGAAGCCGGTGTTGAAGCCCAGTTGCCGCTCCAGGTACAGCGCCGTCCTGGGAGCCGTTTCCCGTAACGGGACGATCAGCGCGGCGGCCGCACGGGCGTGCCGCTCCATGCGCTCGGTCACCTCGGTCCGCCCCGCGCCCAGCGTCAGGGCGTTGGCGTCGCCCCAGCGCGCCTCCCGGTCGGAGGTCGTCAGGTCGTTCAGCAGCCGCAGGTAGCGCTGCACCTCGTCGTCCGCCTCGCGGACCAGGCCCGGGTCGGCGCCGGTGGCCAGCCAGTGCGAGAGGTTGACGAAGGCGGAGCCGCAACTGTCGGCGTTGGCAAGGTATTCGTCCAGCCCTGGGGTGGCCCCGGACTCGCGCCAGGCCCACTCCCGCTCCATTGCGGTCAGCATGCGTTCGAGCCGGTCGCACCACCGGGGGTCGCCGCCCAGGTCGTCGCGGAGCTCGGCGAGGAACGCGGTGAGCGGGCCGTCCGGGTCGTCTCCCCGGGCCACGGCCACGCAGCCGGCGACCAGCGCGGTCACCTCGTCCCGCGACGTGGCGACGTGGTCGATGAGCAGGTCGGCCGCGAACACCCACAGCCCGGCCCGGTTGACCGCCCGCAGCTCCCGCGCCGTGGCCCAGGGCGAGCCGAACGCCCCGACCAGGCCCAGCGAGTGGAAGAAGCCGGCGTCGAAGGGCTTGGCGGGGAACAGCCCGGGATACCGGGCGGCGTGCCGGGCCAGGTCACGGGCGCATTCGACACCCAGCGCGCAGGCCCTGCCGAGGTCCGCCGCCATGAGGACGCTCATCCGGACCTCGTGGGGACGAGCGTCATGGACAGTCCGGTGCCGGGCCGCAGCGTCGAGGCCAGCCGGGGGAGAACGGGGCCGTCGGCGTGCAGGACCGGCCGGTACCTGCTCAGGATCCCGGCGATCAGCAGCAGCGCCTCCATCTGGAACAGGCGCGGCCCCAGGCACGAGTGCGGTCCGGCCGCGAACGGGAAGTACGCGTACCGGTGCCGCCCGCGCCCGTTGCCCGCCGCGAACCGCTCGGGATCGAACTCCAGCGGCCGGTCCCAGAACTCGGGCAGCCGCTGCGTCAGGAACGGGCTCAGCACCACCGTGGACCCGGCCGGGATCCGTACCCCGCCGATCGTGTCGGCCTCTACCACCGTGCGGGGCAGGATCCAGCCGGGCGGGTAGAGGCGTACCAGCTCGTCCACGAACATCCGCAGATAGGCGAGCCGCGGCAGGTGGGCCATGGTGACCGGGCCGGGCCCGACCACCCGCTCGATCTCCTCGTACACCTTCGCGGCGATCTCCGGGTGCGCGTCCAGCGCCGGCCACACCCAGGTCAGCGCGGTGACGGAGGTCTCGGTGGCGGCGCCGTGGATGGCCACCATGTCGTCGCGGATGAGCCGTTCCGCGTCCGTTTCGCCGGCGCGGGCCTGGCAGAGCAGGGAGACGAGGTCGTTGGCGTGCCGGCCGCGCGCCTTGGCGTACCGGATGCGGGGGTAGACGACCTCGTCGATGGTCCTGATCGCCTGCCGGAAGGCGCTGTCGCCGGGCAGGGGGAAGCGCTGGGGTACGAAGGGGAGCAGCAGCCGGATGGAGCGGGCCGTCACGCCCGTGTCGTAGGCGGGGGCCAGCCGCTCGATGTCGGCGTCGGAGATCGTGGCGCCCAGGAACAGCCGCACGATCGTGGGGTGGACCAGGGCGGAGATGGTGTCGGCGACGTCGATGGGCCGGCCGGGCACCACGACGGTGTCGATGAGGTCGGTGACGATCTCGGCCATGCGCTCGGTCAGCGAGTCGACGTAGCGGGCGGTGAAGACCGGCTGCAGGATGCTCCGGCTCGCCGACCAGCCCGCGCCGTCCGACAGGATCCCCGTTCCGAGCAGCGGGCTCAGCGGGTCCCAGAACATGCCCGCGCGGATGTAGTTGGGCTGGTTCGTCTTGAGCACGTGCTGGACGTGGTCCGGGTGGGTGACCAGGTAGGGGCGGAACGGGCCCATGTTGAGCCTGACCAGCTCACCATTGGCCTGGTCGCTCGCCTCTTCGAAGGCGCGTAAGGGGACGCGGGCGTGCCTGGTCAGCGAACGGAGAAAGGGCTGTGTGCGGGCTCGACGGGTGGTCTCGTTGCCGAACGACACCAGACCTCCATCACATCCGTCTCACATGACGGACATTTCCTGACAAAAGTTAAGCTTTCCGTGGAGTATCACACGACTCTCCGTGTAAATTCAAGATCGTACTAACGTAGGAGAGCGCGCATGGACCTCGGCCACCCGGCTCCCGTACGGCCCGGCGGCGAGGCCATCGCCCGCGTCCGGAGACTCTTCGACCCCGCGCTCCGCGACGCCGTCTCCGTCCTGCACCCCTGGGGAGCGCGGATGGCGGCGTTCACTCTCGGGTGGTCCGACGTCGACGGACGGTCGCACGACGACGGCGGTGGCAAGGGCCTGCGGCCCGCGATCGCCCTGCTCAGCGCCGAGGCGGCCGGGGGAGAGGCCGAGCCGGCGCTGCCCGCCGCGGTGGCGGTGGAGCTCGTGCACGCCTTCTCGCTGGTGCACGACGACATCATCGACAACGACGAACGGCGCAGGCACCGCGACGCGCTCTGGAAGGCGTACGGCGTCGGGCCCGCGCTGCTGACCGGCGACGCGCTGCTGGCCCTGGCCGTCAGCCAGCTCGCCGCGCGGCCCGACGCGATGGGCTATCTGTCATCGGCCCTCGTCGAGCTCGTCCAGGGCCAGACCGCCGACATGGCCTTCGAGCACCGCTCGTGGGCCGGGCCCGACCGGGTCTCCACCGCCGAGTACGTCGAGATGGCCGCGGGCAAGACCGGCGGCCTGCTCGGGGCGGCCGCGGCGACGGGCGTCGTCATGGGCGGCGCCCCGGAGCTCGCCGACCGCATGTGGGAGATGGGACGAGATCTCGGCGTGGCGTTCCAGATCGTGGACGACATGCTGGGTGTCTGGGGCGATCCGCACGTCACGGGCAAGCCCGTGCACAACGACCTGCGCCGCGAGAAGAAGACGTTTCCCATCCTCGCCGCCCTGTCCGCGCGGTGCACGGCCGCCCGCGAGCTGTCGGCCATCCTCGTGTCAGGGGCGACGGACGACGACTCGGTACGGCGCGCCGCCCGCCTCGCGGAGGAGGCCGGCGGCCGGGCGGCGGCGCAGGCCCTGGCCGAGCGGCACCTGGCGGCGGCCATGGACGTCATGGACGCGCACCTGCCGGCCGCCGACGACCTCCGCGCGCTGTGCGACTCCCTGGTGCACCGGGTCAACTGACCCCGATGGCCTTCATGAGCATCGGGTACGCCCGGTGCAGCTCCCGCTGCCAGTACGTGTGATTGTGCCCGCCCCGGTAGAAGTGGGTCCGCACCGGAATGTCCAGCTCCTTCAGCCGCCCGGTGAACGCCCTGGCCGCGCGGTTCGCCAGGTCCTCCACCAGGTCGCCCTCACCGGCGGCCACGTACAGGTCGACGCCTTCGAGCCGGTCGGCCAGGTCGTAGGGGTTGTGCGCGCGCCAGACGTCGCGCTGCTCCTCGGGGTCGCCCCAGACGCGTTTCCAGTCGGTGCCGAAACAGCCGATCGTGGTCCCGGCCATCACGGCCTGCGGGACGCCGGGGGCCAGAATGTGCACGGCGCCGCTGAACGAGGCCGCCGCCTCGAAACGGCCCTTGGCCGCGTACAGCATGGCGCCCTGCCCGCCCATCGAGTAGCCCGCCACGGCGCGCCGGTCGCCCGCCCGGTAGCGGGATTCGAGCAGCGGCAGCAGCTCCTTCAGGTGGTAGGTCTCCCAGCGCGGCGGCCCGCCCGCGCCGCCGTTCCACCAGTCGGAGTAACCACCGCATTTGCCGCCGTCCGGCATCACGACGAGCACGCCGCTGTCGCGCGTGAGCGCCTCGACGTCGGTCTTCGCGGTCCAGGACGTCTGATCGTCCAGCCCGCCGTGCAGCAGCCACAACACCGGCCAGCCGGTACGCGACTCCCAGCCGCGCGGCAGCAGCAGGCGGACCTTCGTGGTGGCGCCGAGCGCGGCCGACCTGATCGTCAGCTCCATCCTGCGCTCGTCGAGCCGCCGCTCCGTCACCAGCGGGGACGACGGCCGGGGTTCCGGCCGGGGCTCATCGGGGGTATCGGGCAGGAGCACCACCACGCCGAGCACGAACAGCCCGCCGGCGACCAGCGCTCCGACCAGGCATCCAGGTAACCGGGGCCGCATCGAGCCTCCCTTTTGGCTGCGCGGATAATAGCGGGATGAGATCTATAGGCACCACGGACCTGTCCGTTTTCCCGATATCGCTCGGCACCAACGTCTTCGGCTGGACGGCCGACAAGGAGACCTCGTTCGCGGTCCTGGACGCCTACGTCGAAGGCGGCGGGAACTTCCTCGACACGGCGGACGTGTACCCGTACTGGGCGACCGGCGAGTCGACCTCCGAGACGATCATCGGCGAGTGGATGGCCGAGCGCGGCAACCGCGAGTCGCTCGTGCTGGCCACCAAGGTCGGCATGCTGGAGGGGCTGAAGGGGCTGGCCCCGGCGACGATCAAGACGGCGGTCGAAGACTCGCTGCGGCGGCTGCGTACCGACTACATCGACCTCTACTGGGCGCACGTGGACGACCACGACACGCCGCTGGTGGAGACGCTGACCGCGTTCGACGCGCTGGTCAAGGAGGGCAAGGTGCGTTACGTCGGCGCGTCCAACCATGGCGCGGCGCGGCTGGCGGAGGCGCTCAAGGTCTCCGACGACGAGGGGCTGGTCAGGTATGTGGCGTTGCAGCAGCCGTACAACCTGGTCGAGCGCGACTACGAGGGCGACCTGCGGGACGTGGTGGCCCGGGAGGGGCTGACCAGCACGCCGTACTTCGGGCTGGCGCGCGGGTTCCTGACCGGCAAATACGCGCCCGGCGTCACCGTGGACAGCCCTCGGGCGGGGATGGCGGCCACGTACCTGGAGACCGAGCGCGGGCCGAAGACGCTGGAGGCGCTGGCGAAGGTGGCGGCCGGCCACGAGGCCGCGCCGGCGGCCGTGGCGCTGGCCTGGCTCGCGGCCCAGCCGACGGTCACGGCGCCGATCGCGAGCGCGCGCAACGTGGAGCAGTTGCGGCCGCTGATGGAGGCTTCGGCGCTGACGCTCAGCGCCGAAGAGCTGAGCCTCCTGGACGAGGCTTCGTCCCTCTAGGTCAGGTTGTGTCCCTTGCACCACTCCTCGACGGTCCCGGACGCGCCCTCGGCCGCGCTCACCCAGTGCGGGTCGGCCTTGATCGCGTCCTGGACCGAGGAGTGGGAGGGGAACACCGCCGTGAGCCCGGTGATCCGGAAGATCTTCGTGATCCGGTCCGTGTTCATGACCAGCGCGAGCGAGCCGTCCTGCGAACGGAGCCGCTTCAGGCCCCCGACCAGCACGCCCAGGCCGGTGGAGTCGAGGAACTCCACGCTGCTCAGGTCGGCGACGACGTGCACCACGCCCTTGGCCGCGAGGTCGACGATCTGCTCGCGGAGCTTGGGGGCGGTGAACACGTCGACCTCTCCGCCGACTTTGATCACCGCGCAGTCGCCGGCCGGTCCGAGCACCTCAAGGACGATGTCCTGCATCTCGCGCCTCACCATCGGCCACATGTCATTGGCCATATTGACGGGGAAATCTGTACATTTACACTACTGCCCGGAGCGGCGGCTTGTCAATCGCTGACTGTCGGCGTCATTGTGGGGAATGACACGAGTGGGGGATGGGATGAGGGTCGAAGAGGCCATAGGGCGGCAGATCGCGCGTTTGCGGGCGGAGCGCCGGATGTCGCTGACCGAGCTGGGCGAGGCCCTGGGCGGCTACCTGGACCGGCCGTGGAGCCGTCAGGCCGTGCACCAGGCCGAGCGCGGCCAGCGCTCTTTCACGGCGGCCGAGCTGACCGCCCTCGCCCTGGTCTTGGACACCTCCGTGCCGGCGTTGTTCCGCGCCGAGGACGACCCGATCGAGCTGCCGGGGCGGGCGGTGCCACGTGAGGAATATCGGGGGATTCTGCTCAACCGGGAGCGGGACATGCCGCTCGACGGGGTGGAGGAGCTGATCGTGGCGTTGCACGACATCGGTGAGGTGCTCTCCAGGCCCGCCCTGGCCCGCCTGGCCAGAATCGGCCGCGTGGCGGAACAGGTGGCGGGCCCGGAGGGCTAATGTTCTGAGAGTACGTCGAGGTCGCGTGGGGTGAGAAACCACACCGCCAGCGCGCCCGCCAGCACCAGCGCGGCCCCCGCTCCGCCGGTCAGGACCAGCGAGTCCGTGAACGCCTGCCTGGCCTGCTCGGCCAGCTCTCCGGCGCCCAGCTCCCTGGCCGCGTCGAGCGCCCCGCCCAGACTCTCCTGTACGACGCCGGCCGCCGGACCGGAGTACTCCAGCTCCTGCCGGTAGACGGCCGCCGCGACGCTGCCCAGGACGGCCACGCCGAGCGCGCCGCCGAGCTCGTAACTGGTCTCCTCGAGGGCCGCCGCGCTGCCCGCCTTCGCGGCGGGCGTACCCGACATGATGGCGGCGGAGGCGATCGCCAGCGCGCCGTTCCCGGCGCCGATCAGCACCAGCGCGCCCGCCACCGGCCCGTAGCCCAGCGGGCTCGGCGCCAGATAGAGCAGCAGGAACCCCAGCCCCGTCAGGGCCAGGCCGCCCGCCAGCACCGCGCGGGCGCCGATTCGGGCCGCCAAACCCGGAGCCAGGGGAGAGGCGACGATGGCGGCCAGCGCGGCCGGCAGCAGGCGCACGCCCGTCTCCAGCGGCGCGTACCCCTGCACGAGCTGCATCCACTGGGCGAGCAGCAGCAGCACCGCGGCCATCGCGATCGAGGTGGTCAGCGCCGTGATCACGCCGGCCGTGAAGGGCGCGCTGCGGAACAGCCTGACCTCCAGCAGCGGATCCGGCCTGCGCAGGCACCGCACCACGAACCAGCCCAGCGTCGCCGCCGCCAGCATGGCCGCCAGCAGGGCGCCGGGGGAGGTCAGGCCGTACTTGCCGATGTTCTTGACCGCGTACAGCAGCGCCACCATGCCCGCCATCGACAGCACCGTGCCCAGGACGTCCCAGCGGCCGGGGTTCGGGTTTCTGGACTCCGGCAGCAGGAACAGCCCGGCGGCGATCGCGATCACCATGACGGGCACGTTCACCAGGAATGCCGCGTGCCAGCTGAAATGCTCCAGCAGGAACCCCGCCACGATCGGTCCCAGCGCGGCTCCGACGGCGGCCATCGCCGCCCACACGCCCAGCGCCTTCGCGCGCTCGCCGGGGTCGGTGAACAGGTTTCTGATCATGGACAGCGTGGACGGCATGATCATGGCGCCGCCCACCCCGAGCAGGGCCCGCACGGCGATGACCTCCAGCGGGCTCCCGGCCGCCAGCACCGCCATCGAGGCCACCCCGAACACCGCGAACCCGGCCATCAGCATGCGCTTGCGGCCCCACCGGTCGCCCAGGGCGCTCACGGTGACCAGCAGGCCGGACAGCACCAGCGCGTACGCGTCCACCATCCACAGCAGCTCGATCGAGCCGGGCCGCAGATCCTCGGAGATGGCCGGCAGGGCGACGTTCAGCACGGTCATGTCCATGACCACGACCAGCACGCTGGCCGACAGCACGGCCAGCCCCGCCCATCGCCGCCTCGCCGAGACGGGCGGTGTGGGTGTGTCGGTGATCGTCATGACGTCTCCCTTCTTTCCGCCGTGCCGTGCAGGAAGGTGTCCACGAACAGGCGGGCCACGTCGCGGCGGGCCACGTCGCCGCGTCGCAGGCTGTCTCGTACGCTGACGAGCAGGCCGAACACGACGTTGCCCACCCAGCGGACGGGCAGGTCGGAGCGGAGCAGGCCCGCGCGCTGGGCGGCGGCGTAGAAGGCGAACTCCCGCTCCTCCATGGCGTCGGCGCGGCGTTTCAGGTCGGGGTGGACCGCCATGGTGTGGTCGGTCAGGCCGAAGCCGTACTCGTCGGCCATGTCGGCGAACGCGGCCATCAACGAGGTCATGGCCCGCTCGATCGCCACGGGGTCGCCGGAGGCGGTCGCCTCGTCGAGGCCGCAGGCGATCTGGGCCCGCTCCCACTCGTCGTGGGCGAGGTGCGCGAGGGCCACCATCAGCTCTTCGCGGCTGCTGAAGTGGCGGTGCAGCGTGGCCCGGCTGATCCCCACCGCCTCGGCCAACTGGGCCATGGAGGCGACCGGGTTCTCATTGAGGTGCTGGATCGCCGCCTTCATGATCTGTTCGCGGCTCGTCATGCTGTACACCTTCGTATCGTATGAGACAACTTTGTCTCATACGATACACGAATGAGTCGCCCGTGCGTCGAGAGGGTTCTCTAGCCGGCCACCAGATCTACGCCGGCACCGTCGCGGAACTCGTCGCTCACGCGCTCGTCCAGCAGTTCGTCGAGGGCCGTGCGCAGGTGGCGCATCAGGCTCCACACGTCGTCCACGCGCTCGGGGCAGGCCACGATGCCGAAGTCGAGCATGCCGTCGTAGGAGAAGCAGGTGATGTTGACGCCGCCGCTCAGGTCGGTCAGGACGGACATCGGATAGTACGAGAGCACCCTGCCGCCGCACAGATACAGCGGGAACTGCGGGCCGGGGACATTGCTGATGATCAGGTTGATCGGCGGGCACGCCAGGCCCGCCAGCCGGAAGATCGCCGGCGTGGCCAGACTGGTGACCGGGGCGGGCAGCAGCGAGCACAGCTCGCTCAGCCAGGTCGCCGGGGCCAGCGCGAACCGCCGCTTGGCCTGGCCCATCACGTGGCCGACGGCCTGCAGGCGTTCCATGGGGTCGGGGATGTTCGTGGGCACGGGGGTGACCATGGCGGAGATCTGGTTGCCCACCAGGTCTTTGGCCTTCGCCGTACGGACTGCCACGGGAACGGCCACGATCAGCGGCTCCTCGGGCAGCGCGTCCCGCTCGCGCAACCACGAGCGCAGGGCGGAGGTGCACAGGGTCATGACGACGTCGTTGACACTCATGCCGTTGACCTTGGCGACGGCCTTGACGTCCTTGAGGGACAGCGACCCGAACGACAGGTGACGGCGGGCGCTGATGGGACCGTTGAACGGGGTGCGCGGGACGGCGAGACCGGGCAGTTCGGGACGCCGCTGCCGATCGCCGGCGACCACCCGGGCGGCCCTGGCGATCAGCTTCGCCCCGGGAAGGCCCGCTACCAGGGGGATGGCGTCCAGGTCACCGGCCGCGTTGACGACGGCCCGGACGACGCGCACGGGGTGGGTCACGCTCTGCACGGCGGCCCCGGCCAGCATCCCGATCAAGCCGGGCGCGGCCTCCTCGGGGTCGGCCCCCCTCTCGCACGGACGCCCCTCCTTCCCCCGCTGCCCACCATCCTCCCGACCCAAGCCCTTGGCTCCGCCCTCTGCCCCCACCTCACCCTCTGCCTCCGTCTTAACTGCCGCCCCAGCCGCGCCCTTTCCACACGCTCTGCCCCCAACGTCACCATTCCTCGTGCCGGCCGGGTTGAGATCGAGAAGAGTGGCAAGCGTCTCCGCCCCCGAGATGCCGTCGATGGCGGCGTGATGAACCTTCGTATAGACCGCCACCCGGCCGCCGGGCAGCCCATGGATCACATGCATCTCCCACAGCGGATGCGCCCGGTCGAGCCTGCGGGCGTGGATCTCCGCCACCGCCTCGGCGAGCTGCCAGTCGTTCCCGGGCGCGGGCAGCGTCAGCTCGAACAGGTGGTTGTCGATGTCGAAGCCCGGATCGGCCACCCAGTAGGGCCGGTCGAGCCCGAGCGGCACCTCCGCCAGTCGCAGGCTGAGAGCGGGCGACAGGTGGAGCCGCTCCAGCAGGAGAACCGCCAGCGCGTCCCGGTTGACCGAACCGTCCGCCGAGTCGAGGAGCGCCAGCCCGGCGACGTGCGCGGCGGTGGTCGCCGTCTCGACGTTGAGGAACTGGGCGTCGAGTGCGGTCAGCTGGCGCATCGGCTCTCCTTTTTTCCCGTGGTCTCGGCAGCATCACACGAGGGGATTTCCGGAAGGTTTCCGCGCGAGTCTTCCAGATGAATTCAGGCGTACCGTTCCGCCGATTAGAGAATGGCCAGCTCAGCCGGGATCGGTGACATTTGCCTATCCATTGACCACGTGAATGGGATGTTGCACGACCGCGTCGAAATGATATCCGAAGGGATGCCGGGGCGTGACCAGGGGCTGCGTGGCGCCGGTCTCGTCGGTGGCGCGTGCCATGAGGAAGCGCGGGCCCGTACGCCGGGGCGCCCATGCAATGTGCCATGGCAGCCACGCGCTGACCAGGTGCTGCCCGTGATGTTCGGCCGCGCGCCAGCTCATGCCCTCGTCGAAGCTGACCTCGACCCGGACGATCCTGCCCCGCCCCGACCACGACCGGCCGCGCAGAACGTGCGGCCCCATGACGGGCAGGCGCGCATTCCAGGCGAGCTCGAAAGCGCTCTTCACCGGTTGCGTCGTGACGTCGCGGTAAAAGACCGTGTTCCAGGGAGTGAAGAGCTCTCTCGTTGACACTTCAATGTCGCCGAGCCATTTGATCGACGCAATTCCCACCCATCCCGGCACCACCAGTCTCACCGGAAATCCATGGTCGGGCGGAAGCGGTTCGCCGTTCATTTCGTACGCGACCAGGACGTCGTCCATGGCCTTGGCGATCGGGAGCGGACGGCGTACGTGCCCGTAGCCCTCGAACGGCGCGTCGAGCCCGGTGGGCAGCACGTCCACGGCGCCCGGGAGCACACCGGCCTCCTTGAGCAGATACCGCAGCGGCACCCCACGCCACCGGGCCACCCCGATCGCACCCAGCCCCCATTGCGTACCGGGAGCGCCGTCGTGCTGCTGCGTCCGGTAGAACCGCCGCCCGTTCCCGGCGCACTCGATCGCCACATCGAACGTCCGCGACGGCATGGCCCGCAGATCCTCGTAACCGAACACGCGCGGACATCGCACCCCGTCACCGTGGATCCGCAGTTGCCAGGTGGTCACGTCGATGATGGGGGTGGTGGTGTGGTTCCGTACGAAGAACCGGTCGGCCGGGGTGTGGTACCCGAGCCCCGACATGGCTTCCCAGCGCATCTCGGCACTGTTGCCATGCACCCTGAACAGGTGATCGGGCAGCGGCTTGATGATCGTCGCCATGGCCTGCTTCATGGACATCACCTCCTAGTACCTATTTCCTACCTGTAAACCATTTAATCTCCTCCCACTGCCCCCGCGCACGCTTCCTTGCCGAAATCTGCAAGACCATCAAAGGAACGTTCCAACCTCAGTCCACCCCTACCCACCCCGCCCAACCACCCAACCGCCTGCCATCACCTCACCCACCGACCTGATCGGACGCCTGCTTCTTCCACCGACTGCCGCACCAAGCGAGAGCGCACCCCCAGTCGACCCTCCAACCGCGACCTCCAAGCCCATCGCCCCGACCAGCCGCAACCGCCGCTCACCGGCCCCGAACGGGTCCCGCTTCGCTAACCGATGCCGCACCAGGCGCGACCCCGCCACACACCACCCCCACCAACTGTGACCACCTCACCCACCGCCCCAAGCGGGTTGTCGAGGAGGAAGATGTGGGCTGTGGGTCTCGTGATCGGCTCGGATACCGGGGCGACCCTAACGCCGGTCCCTGCTGGAAGCACGCAGTGAGCGGTGAACTCACTGCTGAAGTGCGCGGCGGTGAGTAGCCAACTCATTGCTGGCGTGCACGGCGGTGGGTGATCAACTCGCTGCTGGAGGTGCAGTAGCGGATGGTCAACTCACTGCGCGGCAGAGGGTGGTCAACCGCTCGTTTGCTCGTGCCCGCGCCATTCCTGGTGGCCGTGGCGTCGCGATTTTGAAGTCCTGGAAAGTATTGCTCACCACGCTGCGCTGCTGCCCACACCATGACTGTGCTCGTGCAGGTGGTGACTATCGTGCCGGCGACCGGCGACCGGCGACCGGCGACCGGCGACCGGCGACCGGCGACCGGCGACCGGCGACCGGCGACCGGCGACCGGCGACCGGCGACCGGCAGTTCGCGGTTCGCGGCTCGTGGTTCGCGGTTCGCGGCTCGTGGCTATCGTGCTGGCGAGTGGCGAGTGGCGGGCGTTTAGTCATGTGGGGAGGCGTGGCCGCCCTCCGCGAGGCTCGGACGTGGGTGGGAGGGGCGTGATGATGCGGTCGAGGATGTGCTCCAGCCTGCACCGGTCACGGTGGTGGGTGGGAGTGGGGTTAGGAGAGGTGGACGATCGAGGAGAAGGGTTCGCCGGCGTTGAGGCGGTCGATCAGGGAGAGGAGGCCGGTGCGGCCCTGGTTGTCGCGGAGCCAGCGGGTCACCTGGCAGGCCGACTTGGCGTAGGTGTTCGTGTCCTTGCTTGCCGTGCTCAGCCACTGCTCCAGGGTCACTGGCAGCGGGTTTGTCGGGGCGGACAGGCAGCGGTCGGAAGCGGACTCGGGGGCGAGGTAGCGGGGGTCGTTGGCGACGACCACGGCCAGGCCCTCGTCGAACCATTGCGGGATCTCTGCGCCTGACGTCAGCCGGGTGTGGAGTTCGACGTGGGACATCTCGTGGGAGGCGATCGCCGCGTTGATGCCCTTGGGGGAGAGCATCACCGAGCGGTTGAGCACTGCTATGCCGCGTTCCTTTCCGCCGCCTATGCGGGTGTAGCAGGGCTCGGTCAGGCAGATTAAGAGGGTGGGGGAGCTGGCGCGGGAGCCGTAGAAGGCTGCGATCAGTTCGCGGGACTGCGTTACGGTCTGTCTGACCTGGGACTTTTGCTGGGCTGACAGGCCGTCCTCTGTGTAGACGCCCTCCTCCAGTTCGGTGAGGCCGTAGCAGCCGGGGCATGTGGTCGCGGCTATGGAGGGATATGCCACGGCGATCCCGGCGACGGTGGCGACCAGCAGGGCCGCCAGCACGGCGGTGATCCGTGCCCACAGTTTGCGTGATCTCGGTGGCTGCATGTTCGGGGGTCTCCTTGGGAGGTGGGTGGCGGGAACACTCTTTCGTATTGTTCGTTGGGGCACATCCACCCTGGGTTTGTCATTCTCGGGGTGGATGGGTGGGGCGTTCGTGTTGGCCCCGTGTGGGTTGATGCCCGTGTGCGTTGATGCCCGTGTGGGTTGATGTCCGGGTGCGGGGTGCGGGGTGCGGGGAGAGGGGAGAGGGGAGAGGGTCGTGGGTTCCGGGGAGTTCAAGGGCAATGGCGCGTCAATGGGTGGCTCTGGTGGGGTGCCGGGGGTCTATGGCAGGGCGGGGCAGGGCCAAGGGTGGGGCAACGTGTGAGGTTATGTGGCGTTAAGTCTGGATTTGGGAGCAGGGGCTTCTTCCCGATGTATGTTCCGCCGGAAGGGGATCTGCTCATGGGAGTCGCCACCACTGTCTCCGCCGCCGCGCTCACCCTCGCCGCTCTCACCCCGGCGAGCGCCCAAGCCGCCGCCCAAGCCACCGGCCTGGCTTTCGCCGGAACTACCAGCGCGGCTTCCGCCGGACCCACTGGCCTGGCCGCCGCTGGAGGTGTGATTCGAGCCTCCGCTGGAGTCGGTGGCCCGGCCGCTGATGCAGGTGTCGCCCAAGCCGCTGCCTCCATCTCCGCTGGAAGCGCCATCCGAGCCTCCGCTGGGGTCGGCGGTCCAGTCGGTGCTGAAGGCGCCGCTCAAGCCGCTGCCCTGATCTCCCCCGAAGGTGCCGTTCGAGCCTCTGCCGGCGTCAGTGGCCCGGCTTCCGCTGGAGGTGGCATCCGAGCCTTCGCCGGAGGCGCCGGTCCGGTTGCTGCCGGAGGTGCCGCCGAAGGCGGTGCCCTGTCCCCGACCTGCCGTTACGTTCTCGCGACGGATCACCCCGCCCCGGTCAGGGAAGGGCCGGGTAAGAAGTACGAGGCGGTGGGTGAGTTGCCCCCGTCCGACGAGCCGGTCCGTGCCACCTGTGCCTCCAGAGGTCGTGGGCCCGAGCACTGGGTGCGGCTCAAGAGCGGGGATCACAAGGGCCACTGGGTCTGGCGTGATCGGCTCCAGCCCTGGAGTGGGTGAGCGTCAGCGGCCCAGGAAGGCCAGAAGCCGGTCGAGGGGCCAGGTGTTGATGACGTCGTCGGTCGTCAGCCACGCCCGCTGCGCGATCCCCACCCCGAACCGCTGGTTGCTGAGGTGCGGGATCGCGTGCGAGTCGCTGTCGATCGAGAACTTGACCCCATGGTGCTTGGCCAGCCGCACCAGGTCGGATGGCAGGTCCGAGCGGTCGGGGAAGGAGTCGATCTCCATCGCGGTGCCCGTACGGGCGGCCGCGCGGAAGACGGCCTCCCAGTCGGCGTCCACGCCGTCGCGTTTGCCGATCTTGCGGGTGGTGGGGTGGCCGATGATGTCGACGTAGGGGTTCTCGCAGGCGGTGATGAAGCGGCGGGTCATCTCGTCGCGTGACATCCCGAAATGGGAGTGCACCGACGCCACGCACACGTCGAACTCCCGCAGGACCTCCCCGGGCCAGTCCACCGAGCCGTCGGGGGCGATGTTGAGCTCGGTGCCGTGCAGGAGGCGCATGTCGGGATATTTCCCTTGGAGCTTGGCCACCTGGGAACGCTGCTCCAGCGCCTTGTCCAGGGTCATGCGCTGCATCGCCAGATCGGGCGCGTGGTCGGTGACCGCGTAGTAGGCGTAGCCACGGGCATGCCCGGCGGCGACCATGTCCTCCAGCGAGGCGATGCCGTCCGTCAGGTCGGTGTGCGTGTGCAGGTCGCCCTTGAGGTCGGACAGCTCCACGAGCGTGGGCAACTCGCCCCGCAGCGCCGCCTTGACCTCTCCGCCGTCCTCACGCATCGGCGGCGGTACGTACTGCATGCCGAGAGCCGCGTAGATCTCCTCCTCGGACTCGGCGGCGATCACCCGATCACCCTCGAACAGCCCGTATTCGGACAGCTTCCAGCCCTTCTTCACCGCCATCTCCCTGATGGCGACGTTGTGCTCCTTGGAGCCGGTGAAGTATTGCATCGCCGCGCCCCACGACCCGGCCGGCACCACGCGCAGGTCCACCTGGATGCCGGACGTGGTGCGGATCGAGGTCTTCTTGTCGCCGGCGGCGATGACCTCGGCGACGTAGGGCTGGGCGCGGAAGTCTTCCATGATGGACTCGGGCGCCACCGCCAGGATGTCGATGTCGCCGATCGTGTCCTTCATCCGCCGCAGCGACCCCGCGTACGCCATCCGCTCGGCCCGCAGCGACCCCATCACCTGCTCGGCCAGCGACATGGCCACGCCGACGTGCACCCGGCGGCCGGCCTGTTCGAGCTGCTCGATGCCCTTGAGCAGGTTGGCCAGCGTCTTGGGGCCGAGGCCCTTGACGCCGTCGAGGCGGCCCGAGGTGATGGCCTCGCTCAGCGCCGTGGTGGAGTCGATGCCGTAGTCTTCGAACAGCATGATCGCCGTCTTCGGACCCAGCGTCGGCACGCGGGTCAGTCGGCGCACGCCCTCGGGCACCCGCCCGCGCAGGTCGTCGAGCTGGCGGAAGCTCCCGCGCTGCAGGAACTCCTCCATCTTCTTGGCGATCGCCTCACCCACGCCGGGCACGCCGCGCACGTCGACGATCGAGATGTCCTCGGGGAACCCGGCGATCGCCTTGGCCGCCTTCTGGTAGCTCCGCACCCGGAAGGCGTCGCCGCCGCAGAGCGCGAACAGCTCCGCGTATTCCTGCAGCGCCGCCGCCGCCTCCTCATTTGCCCGCATGCGAATACCTTAGGGTGTCGCTCCGACAATCCGGCCGACCGGCGGAGGTCGTCTCAAGAGGTCCAGGCCGTAAGAAGCGGAGGCCCTTAGAAGCGCACCTCGCGCGACCGGTACGGAGCCTCCAGGAAGGCCACCTCCTCCTCCGACAGCCGCACCGACACGGCCGCCACCGCGTCGTCCACGTGCCGGTCCTTGGTCGCCCCCACGATCGGCGCGGTGACCCCGGGCTTGTGGAGCAGCCAGGCCAGCGCCACCTGAGCGGCGGGCAGTTCGCGATCCTTGGCCACCTGCGCCACCCGGTCGAGGATGAGCTTGTCGTTCTCGGGGTCGTACAGGTGGTCGATCCGGTCGTCGGACCCGGCCCGGGTGGTCGTGGCGGCACTGCCCGCCCTGGCCAGCACGCCCCGCGCCAGCGGGCTCCACGGGATCACGCCCACCCCCTGGTCGGCGCAGAGCGGCAGCATTTCGCGCTCCTCCTCCCGGTAGAGGAGGTTGAGGTGGTTCTGCATCGAGACGAACCGCGTCCACCCGTTGGCCTCGGCCACGTGCTGCGCCTTGGCGAACTGCCAGGCCCACATGCTCGACGCCCCGATATAGCGGGCCTTGCCCGCCTTGACCACCTCGTGCAGTGCCTCCATGGTCTCCTCGATGGGGGTCTCGTCGTCCCATCGGTGGATCTGGTAGAGGTCGACGTGGTCGGTGCCCAGCCGCCGCAGAGAGGCGTCAATGGCGGCGTGTACGTGCTTGCGCGACAGGCCCCGCTCGTTGGGGCCCCGGCCCATCGGGAAGTAGACCTTGGTGGCCAGCACGTAGTCCTCGCGCCGGGGGAAGATCGCGCGTAGCGCGTCGCCGGTCACGACCTCGCTCTCGCCCTGGCTGTAGACGTCGGCGGTGTCGAAGAACGTCACGCCCGCGTCGGCGGCCCTGCGGATGATGGGCTCGGCCTGCTCCAGCGGCAGCGCCCACTTCTGCCTGCCGGGGTCGCCGTAGCTCATCATGCCCAGGCAGATCCGGGAGACCTTCAAGCCGGTGTTACCAAGTCGCATGTAATCCATGGCGTTCAGCTTATGAGGCGGCCCCTGGCTCGGTCGCGCCGCCCGTCTTGAGCCCCCGGGAGGAGGCACGACCGTGGTGCCGCATGTCAAGGGAGCCGGCATGGCGGCCCACGAAGGCCCACGAAGGCAGGGGCTGAGCCCGCAACCGCCCGGAGGTCCTGTTGACCATGGGGCCGACGGGGAGTCAGGGCTGTCCAAAAGCGGAAACGACCTTTACACGGCAGGGCCGATCGGGTCGATTAGAGGAACGTTGCAAAACGGGATGAGCTTTGGCAACGCGGTGATCCCGTCGATCCGAAGCACACCGGGGGTGAGGTGGAGGACACACGCCGTGGAGTGGTGTCTAGGGCGCGCGCGAAACTCGAAGGCTCCCCATGGGTGGGCGGCCTCGGTCTGGCGGCGGGGATCATCGGCCTGGCGGTGCCGGTGTCCGCCGGGCTGGTGGAGTCGGGGCGGGCGATCGAGGGCACGGTGACGCTGGTCGTCCTGCTGGCGCTGCACCTCAGGTTCGTCACGGAGCTGCCGAAGCGCCGGGCCGGGTCGTGGTGGATCGTGGCCGTGCAGGCGTGGCTGACGTACCTGCCGCTGACGGTGTTCGGGGCGGCGTGGACCCCCGTGTGCGGGCTGCTGGCCGGCGCGCTGCTGGTGATGGCGGGCCGGATCCGCTCGATCGTGCTGGCCCTGCTGGCGCTGGCGTGCGGTCCGGTGGTGCTGGCGGCGCCGGAGGCGTCGATGATCCATCCGCTCTGGGCGATCGCCGCCCCGCTGGTCGGCGCGGCCGAGTTCGCGGTGGTGACGCTCGCGAAGCGGGCCCGTGAGCTGACCGAGGCGCGTACCGAGGTCATGCGCAAGGCCGTCGCGCTCGAACGCCGCCGCTTCACCCGCGACCTGCACGACCTCGTCGGCCATCGGCTCACGGTGCTGGTGCTCAAGGTGCAGCTCCTGGAGCGGCTGGTGGAGGAGGGGGACGACAAGGCGCGCGCCGAGGTGACCGAGACGCTGCTCCTGCTGCGCGATCTGTCCGCCGACGTCCGCGCGGTGGCGCACGGCCTGCGCAGCTCCTCGCTGGCGCCGGAGCTCGGCTCGGCCCGCTCGCTCCTGGAGTCGGTACGCGTCCGCTGCCAGATCAAGGTCTCCTGCCGCGACCTGCCGGAGGAGGTGGAGGAGGCCCTCACCCACGCCCTGCGCGAGGGCGTCACGAACGTGCTGCGGCACGCCGAGGCCCGCCAGTGCTCCATCCACCTGGTCGAACGCGAGCGCCTGGTCCGCCTGACGATCAGGAACGACGGGGTACGCCCCCCGCGCCGCCCAGGCGACGCCGGCCAGGGCCTGCTCAACCTGGCCGAGCGCGTCTCGCCCCTCGGCGGCTGGCTGGAGGCCACCTCGTCGCGGACCGGTCAATTCACCTTCAGCGTGTACGTCCCACGAAAGAAATAAATGTCACCCCAACCATTGTGAGATCATCACAAATGAAAATTGAATAGCCATGTATGGTCCATGCGGTATGTGACTAGTGGCCCGGCCTCCGGCGCGGCAGAGTCAAGGGACACCGCCCAGGAGGTTCCCGCCAAATGGATAAGTACGAGCTCTACTGCCTTGTTGACCCGTGTTTCTACGACTCTCTAGAGCACAGCACGGCCGCTGACGCCGACTTTTCCATATTGCGCACCCCGTTGCCCGCAGGCTGGTCCAGCGCGCTGACCGACACCTGGTGTTATTTCGCGCCGGACAATGAGCCGCCACTTCCCGCACAGGGCTGGAAGATTCACGTGTCGGCCCGGGTGGAAGACGCGGAAAAGGCGATCGCGGCCGTATGGGACTACTGCCTGCCGCGCGGTATCGCCTTCAAGTTCCTGCGCGGTCTCCCCGTGCTCGTCATGGTGAACTCGAAGGCTGCCTCCCGCGCCTCCAGCGGCAAGTTGATCACCATCTACCCGAGGGACGAGGGCCAGCTCGAACTCGTGCTCAAAGAGCTCGACGAGCTCCTGCGCGACGTCCAGGGCCCGTACATCCTCAGCGACCTGCGCTACGGCGACGGCCCCCTGTTCGTCAGGTACGGCGGCTTCGCCGAACGGCACTGCCTGTCCGCCGCCGGCGAGCGGGTGCTGGCCATCGAGGACGGCACCGGCACGCTCATCCCCGACGTCCGGGGCGCCACGTTCTCGGTGCCGCCGTGGACGACGCTGCCCGCGTTCCTGGAGCCACAGCTCGCCGCCCGCAACGCGGTGACGATGGGCGGGCTGCCGTACGAGATCGAGAGTGTCCTGCACTTCTCCAACGGCGGCGGCGTCTACCTGGGCCGCGACCAGCGTACGGGGGAGCGCGTGGTGCTCAAGGAGGCCAGGCCGCACGCCGGGCTCGACGCGGCCGGACGCGACGCCGTCGCCCGCATCGAGCACGAGCGCGACATTCTCGACCGGCTGTCCGGCCTGCCCGCGGCGCCCGCGCTGCGCGACTACTTCACGCTGGGCGAGCACCACTTCCTCGTCATGGAGTTCGTGGACGGCGCGCCGCTCCAGCGGCGGCTCGTGCAGCGCTACCCGCTGACCCGCGCCACCTGCACCGAGCGGGACCTGGCCGAGTACACCGAGTGGGCGGTCGAGACGCTGGAGAGCGTCGCCCAGGCGATCGCCTCGCTGCACGAGCGCGGGGTCGTCTTCGGCGACCTGCATCCGGACAACATCCTGCTGGCCGACGACGGCCGGGTGGCCCTGATCGACTACGAGGTCGCCACGCTCGCCGGTGACCGGGCGCGCGCCGCGCTCGCCCACCCCGCCTTCGCCCCGCCGGCCGACCGGCAGGGCGTGGAGATCGACCGGTACGCGCTGGCCTGCCTGCGCCTGGGCCTGTTCGCGCCGCAGTGCACGATCATGCTGCCGCTGCACCGCGCGAAGGTCACGCACCTCGGCGAGATCGTCAAGGAGACGTTCCCCGTCCCCGCGACCCTGATCGACGACGCCGCCCGGACGATAGCGGGCCGACCGGAACAAGACGATGCCGCCCGGACGACAGCGGGCCGATCGGACCAAGACGAAGCCGCCCCGGTGCCCCTGCCGGGCACGGCGGACTGGCCGGAGCTGCGCGCGGCCATGGGCCGGGCGATCCAGGCCACCGCCACCCCCGACCGGGACGATCGGCTCTTCCCCGGTGACGTGGCCCAGTTCCAGCCCGGTGGCGGGCTCAACCTGGCCTACGGCGCGGCCGGCGTGCTCTTCGCCCTCGCCGGCGCGGGGCTGGGGCCCTTCCCCGACTACGAGCGCTGGCTGCGCGTGCGGGCGCTGCGGCCCGCTCAGGGGTCGGGCCTCGGTCTCTACGACGGCCTGCACGGCCTCGCCTACGTCCTGGACCTGCTCGGACACCACCAGGACGGCCACGACCTGGTCGAGATCTGCCTGCGCGAGAAGTGGGAGGCCCTGGAGTCGGCGCTGTTCTCCGGCCTGTCCGGCATCGGGCTCAACCTGCTCCACTTCGGCCGCACCGACCTGGCCCTGCGCGCGGTGGACATCTGCGCCGGGCGGCTCGGCGGCCAGATCTCCGACGTCAGCGGCGGCACCCATCCACGGGCCGGCCTGATGCACGGCTCGTCGGGACCCGCGCTGCTGTTCGTGCGCGCCTACGAGCACACCGGTGACCAGGCACTGCTCGACCTGGCGGCCGTGGCGCTGCGGCAGGACCTGAAGCGCTGCCGCCACTCCGAGGACGGCTCGCTCCAGGTGAACCAGGGCTGGCGGTTGCTGCCGTACCTGGACGAGGGGTCGGCCGGGATCGCCCTGGTGCTGGAGCGCTACCTGCGGCACCGGCACGACGAGGAGCTCGAGACGGCGCTGGCCGAGCTGCGGCTGGCCGGGCGCGCCGGGTTCTTCGTGCAGTCGGGCCTGTTCACCGGGCGCGCCGGCATGGTCGCGGCGTTCGGCGCCGGCGAGCCGGACCTGGTGAAGGGACTGAGGTGGCACGCGCTGCCGTACGGCGGGGGACTGGCGTTCCCCGGCGACCAGCTGCTGCGCCTCTCCATGGATTTCGCGACTGGAACGGCGGGCGTGCTCTTCGCCCTGAACGCGGTGCTGGGCGACCGGCCCTGCCGACTGCCGTTCCTGGAGGCCGCGCCCGAGCGGCCCGTCCGCACCTACACGATGGAAGGAGGTGTACGACATGGTACTTCTCGACCTGCAGGGTCTTGAGGCTCCCGCGGCCAGCGACGTGGCCAGCGGAGGCAGCACGCTCACGGTTCTCTCATGCCACTCCGGCAAGCCCAGCAACCTCAGTGTCGCTCTTTGCCACTGACGCGTGATACCTGGTCCCCGCGCCGTCCGCCATGGCGCGGGGACTTCACGACTTGTTCTTAGGAGGCGCCAGGTGCTGGCAGGAGACCGGCTCGTGATCGGCACGGTACGGCGCTGCGGCCCCTGGCCCGCCGTCCTGGCGGTCACCGCGGTCGTGGGAGCGATCGCCGAGCTGGCCGTCCCGTACCTGGTCGGCCGTACCGTCGACGCACTCGTCTCGCGCCAGCCAGGCGGCACACCCTGGCTGGCGCTGTGCGCGTGCGCCGTGGCCGCCGTCATGCTCTGCGAGAGCCTCGGCGTGTGGGCCCGCGGCGCGAGCGGCGCCTACGCCGCCGCCACCCTGCGCTCCGGCCTCCTGCGTCACCTCCTCGGCACGGGCCCCGCGGCCACCCGCCGTTTCCCCGAAGGCGAGCTCGTCACCCGAGCCGGCCTGAACGCCGAGGAGGTCGGCCGGGCGCCGGACACGGTGACCAGCGCGCTCGCCCTGCTCGTCCCCACGGCGGGCGCGCTGGTCGCGCTCACGCTCATCGCTCCCGTCCTGACGCTGACGCTCGGGGCGGGCATCGTGGTGATCCTGCTCGTCCTGCGCGCCTTCCTCCGTACGACGACCGTCATCGCCGGCGGCTACCAGGAGGTGCAGGGCGAGATCGCCGCCCGGCTGGTGGACGCCATGGACGGGGCCCGCACGATCGCCGCCGCCGGCACCGCGGGCCAGGAGGCGCGGCGCGTGCTGGCGCCGCTGCCCCGGCTGCGCGCGCACGGGATGGAGCTGTGGCGGGCCAACGCCTCGGCCGCGGTCCAGTCGGGGCTGGTCGTGCCGCTGCTGGAGGTCGCCGTGCTGATCGCCGGCGGTTTCATGCTGGCGGCCGGCGACCTGACGATCGGCGAGCTGTACGCCGCCGCCCGCTACGCCGTGCTCGGCGCCTCGCTCAGCACGGCGCTCGGCTACATCGGCGGCCTGGCCAGGGCGCGGGCCGCCGCCGCGCGGGTGGCCGAGGTCCTCGACCTGACGCCGGTCCCGCACGGCACCCGCGGACTCCCGCCCGGTCCCGGCACGGTCGAGTTCCGCGGCGTGACCGTCAACGGCCTCACCGTCGGCGACCTGACCCTGCCCGGCGGCTCCGTGACCGCCGTGGTCGGCCGGTCCGGAGCGGGCAAGTCCCTGCTCGCCGCCCTGACGGGCCGCCTGACCGATCCCGAGCGCGGCACCGTCCTGCTCGACGGTGTCCCGCTCGCGGAGCTGTCGCGACAAGAGCTGAGAACGGCCATCGGGTACGCCTTCGAACGCCCGGTCCTCGTCGGCGAGACGATCGGCGACACCATCGGCGCCACCCCGGAGGAGGCCGCCGGGGCCGCGTGCGCGGACACGTTCATCCGCCGGCTGCCGCTCGGCTACGACACACCCCTGACCGAAGCGCCCATGTCGGGCGGCGAACGGCAGCGGATCGGCCTGGCCAGGGCGTTCGCGCAGGGCGAGCGGCTGCTGGTCCTCGACGACGCCACCTCCAGCCTCGACACCGTCACCGAACGCCAGGTCGGCCGCGCCCTCACCACCGACCCCCAGGGCCGCACGCGCCTGATCGCCGCCCACCGGCTCACCACGGCCGCCCACGCCGACCAGGTCGTCTGGCTGGAGGACGGCCGGGTACGCGGCCGCGGCCCGCACCACGAGCTCTGGCGGGACCCGGCCTACCGCGCGGTCTTCCAGGGGGCCACACCATGAACCGGACCTGGGCGGCGGTGAAGAAGGCGCTGGTGCGCGACCCGCGCCGGCTCGTCAGGCTGGGCCTGTGGTCGCTGCTGGAGGCGGCGCCCGCGTTCCTCATCGGGCACGCCGTCGCCCGCGCCATCGAGGACGGCTTCGCCCGCGCCGAGCCCGCGATCGGGCTGGGCTGGCTGGCCGCGCTCGGCGTCACCTGGCTGGCGGGCGCGGTGGCCGCGCGGCAGGTCGTGCTGGCCGTGGCGGCGGTCGCGGAGCCGTTCAGGGACGACCTCCTGGCGCACGTCGTCGAGGGGGCCGTGCGCGACGAGCCGGCCACCCGTCGCGACAGCGCCGCCGTGGCCCGGGCGGGGCTCCAGGTCGAGCTGGCCAGGGACGCCTTCGCCGCCGTGGTCACCACCGTCAGGGGGTTCGTGTTCACGGTGGTCAGCGTGGTGCTCGGGCTGCTGACGCTGGCGCCGCAGACGCTGGTGCTGGTGCTGCCGCCGTTCGTGGCCGGGCTGGCGCTGTTCCTGACGTCGCTGCCGTCGCTGGCGCGGCGCCAGCGGGCGTTCCTCGTCGCCGACGAACGCCTGGCCGAGGCCATGACCGACATGGCGGGCGGGCTGCGCGACATCGAGGCGTGCGGCTTGAGCGAGCGCGTGGCCGCGCGGCTGGGCCGGCAGGTCGGCGAGCAGGCCGGCGCCGCCCGCGCGCTGGCCAGGGTGACCGCCGCCCGCACCGCCGCGCTGGCCGTCGGCGGCTGGCTGCCCGTCGTCCTCGTGCTGGCCGGAACGCCGTGGCTGCTGGACGGCGGCGTCGGCGCCGGGGTGATCGTCGGCACGCTCGCGTACGTCACGCAGTCCCTCGCGCCCGCGCTCGGCGGCCTCGTGCAGGGGCTGGGCGTCAGCGGCATCAGGCTGGCCGCCTCGCTCGGCCGCATCCTGTCGTCGGCGCCGCCCGCCGGGCAGGCTCGGGCCAGGATCCGGCCTCCGAGCCTGGAGGTACGGCTCGACGCCGTCACCTTCGCCTACGGCCCCGCCTCCGCGCCCGTCGTGGACGGCCTGGACCTCGTCGTCCCCGAAGGCGACCACCTGGCGGTCGTGGGGCCCAGCGGCGCGGGCAAGTCCACGCTCGCGGCCCTGGTCAGCGGCATGCTGCGGCCGGGCAGCGGCCAGGCGCTCATCGGCGGCGTCCCCGCCGACCAGGTCGACCCCGCCGCCCGCGTGCTCATCCCCCAGGAGGCGTACGTCTTCCACGGCACCCTCCTGGAGAACCTCGCCTACCTCAGAGAAGACGCTCCCAGACCCGCACTGGACGCCGCCGTCGAGGAGGTCGGAGCCACCGCGCTGGTGACCGAACTCGGCGGATATGACGCCCGGCTCGACCCGGCCGCGCTCTCCGCCGGGCAGCGGCAGCTCATCGCCCTCGTCCGCGCCTACCTCGCCCCCGCCTCGCTGACCATCCTGGACGAGGCCACCTGCCATCTCGACCCCGCCGCCGAGGCCCGGGCGGAGGGCGCCTTCGCGCGCCGCGGCGGCACGCTCATCGTGGTCGCCCACCGCCTCACCTCCGCCCTGCGCGCCCGTCGCATCCTGCTCATGGACGGCGCCCAGACCCTGATCGGCACCCACGACGAGCTGGTCAGGGGCGCTCCGCTCTACGCCGACCTGGCCGGCCACTGGCATCCGGAGCCCGTTTCATGAAATTTCCAGACAACTATCCGCCCGCTGAGCGACTCCCCCTCATCGACCGCCGCCACGGCCACGACGTCGAGGACCCGTACCGCTGGCTGGAGGACCCCGCCGACCCCCGCACGGAAACATGGCTGAAGGCGCAGGACCGGTTATGGCAGGACGGCGCCGCCCGGCTGCCCGGGCGTGAGCGGTTCCTGGCACGGCTCACCGAGCTCAGGGACACGGGGCTGGTCACCGCGCCGGTGTGGCGCGGTGAGAAGCGCTTCCACCTGCGCCAGTCCACCTCCCAGGAGCATCCGGTGCTCTACTGCGACGACCGCGTCGTGCTCGACCCCATGGAGCTCGACCCCACCGGGCTCACGACGCTCGACGACTGGCAGCCGGACCTGGAGGGGCGACGGCTGGCGTACCAGATCTCGCGCAGCGGCGACGAGAAGGCGTGCCTGTACGTCAGGGAGCTCGGCACCGGGACCGTCATCGACGGGCCCATCGGCGGCTGCCGCTACTCCGCGGTCGCCTGGCTGCCCGGCGGCGAGGCGTTCTATTACGTGCGCTTCCAGCAGGGCGTGCACCTGCACCGGATCGGCGACCCCGACGACATCCCGATCTTCACCAGGGGCCGGATCTCGTACGGGGTCCAGATCAGCCCCGACGGCCGCTGGCTGACGATCTCCGCGGGCGGCCCGTCGGGCAACTCGCTCTGGCTGGCCGACCTGGCGCACGGCGATCCGGCCGAGCCGCGGCCGCGTCCCGTACAGGAGGGCGCGCACGCCCGCACCGCCGGCGCGGTGGCCTGCGATGGCCGCCTGTACCTGCTCACCGACCGCGACGCCCCGCGCCGCAGGCTGTGCGTGGCCGACCCCGAGGCGCCCACCGCCTGGCGGGAGCTGATCCCGGAGGACCGGGAGGCGGTGCTGGGGGCGTTCACGCTGCTCGACGGGGACCGGCTGCTCGTCTCCAGGACGCGGCACGCGGTCGGCGAGATCGCCGTGCACCACGCCCGCACCGGCGAGCGCCTGGGCACGGTGCCCCTGCCGGGCAGCGGCTCGATCGCCTCGCTCACCTCACGTCCTGACGGCGGCCCCGAGGCGTGGTTCGCCTACACCGACGCCGTCACCCCCGCCGAGATCTGGCGCTACGACGCCCGCTCCGACACCACCACGCTCTGGTCGTCCGCGCCGGGCCGCGTCTCGCTGCCCGCCGTGGACAGCCACCACATCGAGTACGCCTCCGCCGACGGCACCCCCATCCGCATGGTCGTCGTGGCCAAACCAGGACAGGACGGCCCAAGGCCGACGATCCTCAGCGGGTACGGCGGCTTCGGCATCCCCCTCATGCCCGGCTACGCCGCCGACTCCCTGGCCTGGGTGGAGGCGGGCGGCGTGCTGGCCATCGCGAACCTGCGGGGCGGCGGCGAGGAGGGCGAGGGCTGGCACCGGGACGGCATGCTGGACCGCAAGCAGAACGTGTTCGACGACTTCGTGGCCGCCGCCGAGAAGCTGATCGCCGACGGCTGGACGGCTCCCGGGCGGCTCGGCATCTGGGGAGAGTCGAACGGCGGCCTGCTCGTCGGCGCGGTGCTCACCCAGCGGCCCGACCTGTTCGCCGCGGCCGTGTGCTCGGCGGGGCTGCTCGACATGGCCCGCTACCACCTCAGCGGCCTCGGCCCCGCCTGGACCGGCGAGTACGGCGACCCCGACGACGCCGAGCAGCTCGGCTGGCTGCTCGGCTACTCGCCCTACCACCACGTCGAGCGGGGCGTGGACTACCCGGCCACGCTGTTCACCGTCTCGGCGGCGGACACCCGGGTGGACCCGATGCACGCGCGTAAGATGTGCGCCGCGCTGCAGTGGGCGACGGCGGGCGACCGGCCGGTGCTGCTGCGGCACGAGCCGGACGTGGGCCACGGCGCGCGGGCGGTCAGCCGGTCCGTCGGCCTGGCGGCCGACGTCCTGGCCTTCCTCGCCGCCCACACGGGGCCGGGCTCAGATCCAGCCTGACTCCCTCGCGATGCGGATGGCGTCGATCCTGCTGCGCGCGCCCAGCTTGGCCGTGGTCTTGGACAGGTAGTTGCGCACGGTCCCCTCGGCCAGGTAGAGCGATGCGGCGATCTCCCCGATCGACGCCCCGTCCGCCGCGGCCCCGATCACGTCCAGCTCGCGCGGCGTCAGCGGAGCCTCCGCCGGGCGCATGGCGGCGATGGCCAGCTCGGAGTCGATGACCCGCTCGCCCTCGGCCACCCGGCGGATCGCGTCCGCCAGCCGGCCCGGCGGCGAGTCCTTGGCCATGAAGCCTCGCACGTGCGCGTCGAGCGCCCGCTTGAGCAGCCCCGGCGTGCCGACACCGGTCAGGATGAGCACCCCGCAGCCGGGCATCTCATCGTGTAACTCCCCGGCGGCGGTGAGACCGTCTTTTCCGGGCAGCGCGATGTCGATCACCGCGACGTCGGGGTGGCAGGCGCTGGCGGCGGACAGGATGCGGTCGCCTCTCTCGACCTCGGCCACCACCTCGATGTCCTGCTCATAGGCCAGCAGCGCTACGAGCGCTCCGCGTACCAGATTCATGTCCTCTGCGAGCAACGTACGAATCACCATGCGTCCTTGCGGTCGACAGTGCTGGCAACGTCGGCGGGCTCCTTAATCCTGCCGTATTGACCTCATGCTGAAAAGTCCTTGAATTTCGGACGGAAAAGCGTACTCGGCCGGAGAGGCGGCGTCCTATCCAGTGCCCTAAAGGTGGGGCATGCTAACGCTCATGAATCCCCGCGTACCGCCCCTTCCCCCGGATGAATGGGACGACTTCATCAAGGCCAATCCGTACAACGTGTTCGCCACCCTGGCCCGTCACCCCGTCCTGTACCGGGAGTGGCGGCGTTTCGGCGGTGCGCTGCTGAACGGCACACTGCCCGCGCGCGACCGGGAGCTGGCCATTCTGCGCACGGCCCACCATTGCGGCAGCGCCTACGAGTGGGCCCATCACACCCGCCTGGGCCTCGCGGCCGGCCTCACCGAGCAGGAGATCGAGTCCGTACGCCAGGCTGACGCCCTCTGGTCGGTCGAGGACCGGCTCGTGCTGCAGGTGGCCGACGACCTCCACTACGCCGGCGACTTGACCGACGCGACCTGGGCGGCGCTCTGCGACCGCTACGACGAGGTCGGCCGGATGGAGCTGGTCATGCTCGTCGCCCACTACGCCATGCTGGCGCTCGTGCTCAGGACGCTCAGAGTGCAGATCGAGGAGTGATCATCGTGACGCCCGGCACCGAGCCGATCGAGGCCAGCGCCTTGCCCGCGTCCGCGAGCCCGATGGTGCGGGTGACGAGCTGGTCGGGGTGCAGGATGCCGGCCCTGATCATCTCCAGCATCGGCGGGTAGGCGTGCGCGGCCATGCCGTGGCTGCCCAGCAGCCGCAGCTCGTGGCCGATCACCCGGTCCATCGGCACCGGCGTCGCACCGCCGGGCAGCAGGCCCACCTGCACGTGGCGGCCCCGGCGGCGCAGGCTCTCGATCGAGGCCGCGCATGTGCCGGGGCTGCCCAGCGCGTCGATGGACACGTGCGCGCCACCCCTGGTCAGCTCTCTGACCTGGGCCGCCGCGTCGCCCGCCGAGCCGTTGACGAAGTGGGTGGCGCCCGCCACCTCGGCCAGGTGGAGGGCGTCGGTGCTGATGTCGATCGCCACCACCCGGGCGCCGGCCGCCGTCGCGATCATCACTGCGGACAGCCCCACGCCGCCACAGCCGTGCACGGCCACCCACTCGCCGGGACGCACCTCGCCCACCTGCGCCACGGCGCGGAACGCGGTGGCGAAGCGGCAGCCGAGCCCGGCCGCGGTCGCGTAGGCCATGTCCTCGGGGACGGCGATCAGGTTGACGTCGGCGTGGTCGATGGCCACGAATTCGGCGAACGAGCCCCAATGGGTGAAGCCCGGCTGCGTCTGACGCTCGCACACCTGCTGCTCGCCGGTGGCGCACGACGGGCAGGAGCCGCAGGCGCAGACGAAGGGAAGGGTGACGCGCGCTCCCGGCAGCCAGCCGCGCACGTCGGAGCCGACGGCCTCGATCACGCCCGCCAGCTCGTGCCCCGGGACGTGTGGAAGTGCCCTGATATCGGGATCGTGCCCTTGCCAGCCGTGCCAGTCCGAACGACACAGCCCGGTCGCCTCGACTCTGATCACCGCTCCGTGCCGGGCGGGGGAGGGGTCGGGCAGCTCACGCACATCGAGCTCACCACCGAAGATGTCAAAGGCAACCGCACGCATCTCATGAGCTTAGAGTCAATTGCCGCAGCTCGCGCAAGGCCCGGTGCGAGTCGGACCCGGGTTCGGTGGTGTAGAGCACGAGACGCAGGTCGTCGCGGTCGGGCACCGGCATCACCTGGCAGATCGTGTCGATCGGGCCGACCAGGGGATGGTTGACCCGTTTGCGCTGCTCCCTGCGTACCTCGACCTCGTGCCGGGCCCACAGCTCGGCGAAGTGCGGGCTGAGCCCGAGCATCTCGGTGACCAGCGCCTGCAGCCCCTTGTCGTCCGGGTAGCGGCCGGCCGCCACCCGCAGGTCGGCGACCGAGGCGCGGGCGAAGCGGCCCTTCTCCTCGTCGCCGAGGTGCTCGGCGATGTTGGGCGACATGAAGACCCAGCGGAGCACGTTGCGCTCTTTCGGCGTCTGGCCGTCCAGATCGCCCATCAGCGCGCTGGCCAGGGGGTTCCAGGCGCGGATGTCGTAGCGGGCGTCGAGCACGTAGGCCGGGATCTCCTCCATGAAGGAGATCAGGTGCAGCAGGCTGTCCGGGATGTCCTCCCTGATCCGCGGCGTGTCCATGGGCTGGCCCGCCAGGCGCAGCAGGTGGGCGCGCTCGTCCGTGGTCAGCATGAGCGCCCTGCCCAGCGCGTTGAGCACCTGCCTCGACGGGTGCGGGCCCCGGCCCTGTTCCAGCCGGATGTAGTAGTCGATCGACATGCCCGCGAGCTGCGCGACCTCCTGCCGGCGCAGGCCGGGCGTGCGGCGGCGCTCGCCGCTCGGCAGGCCCACCTCGGCCGGGGCGACGCGGGCACGTCTGTCGCGAAGGAATGCGGCCAGTTCGTCGCGGTTCATACCTTCCATCATCGGTGACGCTGGCCGTCCTCTGGGTGGTACCGCTGGTCCCAGCATCCGCGGGTCTCTCCCGTACGTCTCTGACCTGCGCGAACGTGAAGACATGACGAAGATCGCCCTTATCACGGGGGCCAACAAGGGAATCGGCTATGAGGCCGCGCGGCTGCTGGCCGGGCAGGGCGTCACCACGATCGTGGGAGCCCGCGACGAGGAGCGCGGCCGGGCCGCCGCCGAGCGCCTCGGGCAGCCGTACGTACGCCTCGACGTGACCGACGAGGGGAGCGCCACGGCCGCCGCGAAGTGGATCGAGAGCGAGTACGGCCGGCTCGACGTCCTGGTCAACAACGCCGGCATCAGCGGCGACCACACCGCGCTCGTCCCCAGTGCCACCACGACGGCGCAGGTCAGGGAGGTCTACGAGACGAACGTCTTCGGCGTCGTCACCGTGACCAACGCCATGCTGCCGCTGCTGCGCCGCTCGGAGTCCGGCCGGATCGTGAACATGTCGAGCGAGCTCGGCTCGCTGAGCCTGGCCCTGGACAAGGAGAGCCCGTTCTGGCCGGTCAACCTGATGGCCTATAACTCCTCGAAGTCCGCGCTCAACATGATCACCGTCAGCTACGCCAAGGAGCTGATCGACACCTCGATCAAGGTGAACGCCGCCTGCCCGGGCTACTGCGCCACCGACCTCAACGATCACTCGGGGTTCCGTACCGCCGAGCAGGGCGCGGCCATCGTCGTACGGCTGGCGACGCTGGACGCCGACGGTCCCACCGGGGCCTATCTCCACGATGACGGCACCATCGACTGGTGAGGTGTCAACCTTGGCGAAACGGACAGAAGGGGGTGATGGGTAGGGATCTGGATAAGGAACGATTTACCGAGGCAGAGTTCGCCCGCTTCGGCGAGCGCGCCAAGGAGCAGCTCGCCGTGCTGCGCGAGCTGCTCGATACCCCCGGCTTCGGCCAGGGGCCGATCACGATCGGGGCCGAGCTGGAATTGTTCCTGATCGACGAGGAGGGGCGGCCGCTGCCGCGCAACAGCGAGGTCCAGGAGGCCCTCGACGACCCTCGCGTCGTGCTGGAGCTGGGCCGCTACAACATCGAGGTGAACCTGACCCCGACGCCCCTGGCCGGCACGCCCTTCGAGGTGCTGAGCGGGGAGGTCCAGGAGACGGTCAGCGCGGTGGACCGGGCGGTGGAGGGCGGCGGCGCGGTGCCGATCGGCATTCTGCCCACGCTCGACACCGAGGACTTCACCGTGGGCGCGATCAGTGACCAGAACCGTTACCGGGCGATGAGCAGGGGCATCAGGCGGCTGCGGCTGGAGCCGTTCCTGGTCAAGATCGACGACCTGGAGTTGTCCGTCGAGGACGTGATCCTGGAGAGTGCCAACACCTCCTGGCAGGTGCACATGCGCACGCCGCCGGACCGTTTCGCCCGCCTGTTCAACGCCGCCCAGCTCGCCACCGGGCCGGTGCTGGCCGCGTGCGGCAACTCGCCGTTCTTCCTCGGCCGCGAGCTGTGGGAGGAGACCAGGATCGCGCTGATGGAGGAGGCCGCCGACGACCGGGACGTGCAGCGGCGCGAGCGCAGGGACGGGCGCGTCACGTTCGGCTCCGACTGGGTGTACGAAGGGGCCCACGAGCTGTTCGAGCGGTACGTGAACGACTACGACCCCATCCTGCCCGACCTCACCGAGGGGGCGGAGCGGCACGAAGTGCCCGAGCTGCGGCTGCACCAGGGCACGATCTGGCAGTGGAACCGCCCCGTCTACGACCCGGCCGACGGCGGCCACCTGCGGATCGAGCTGCGCGCCCTGCCCGCGGGCCCGTCCTGCGCGGACATGGCGGCCAACACGGCCTTCCTGCTCGGGCTCACGCTGTCGCAGGCCGAGCGCGACCTGACCGGATACCGGTTCGCGGAGGCGTACCAGAACTTCTACCGCGCGGCCATGCACGGGCTGGACGCCAAGCTCTCCTGGCCCGGCAGGGACGGCGAGTTCGAGGCCGCCGACCTGGTGCTGTCGCTGCTGCCCGAGGCGCGGGCGGGGCTGCTCGGAGCGGGGGTGGCGGTCCACGACGCCGATCGCGCGCTGGGGGTCATGGAGCAGCGGGTACGGCTGCGGCGTACCGGATCGGTGTGGCAGCGCGAGGCGCTGGCCCGCTTCGGCGGGGACCGGCGGCGGCTCGTCAGGCGCTACCGCGAGCTCGCGCTCTCTGGATTGCCCGTGCATTTGTGGGATTGACCGTCAACTTTGATCCTTCGCCGTCCGTCAAACTGGTCAAGAGACGGAAAAGGTGAGAAAGATATGGCGGCATCGGGGATGGTTCCCACCGAAAAAGCGCCTTACGCCCTGAACCGGGCGACGGGCGATCTGGCGGACGGGGCGGCCAAACTGGCGGAAGAGGTCGGCAGCACCGCCGTCGAGGCGGTGCTGGCGGCGGCCAACCGGACCATGAAGAGCAAGGGCGCCGGTGCGGCCATGGGCTCCATGAAGCCCAAGCCGGCGCTCTGGTACGCCTTCGACGACAAAGACCAGGACACCGCCGACTGGTATCCGCAGGGGCTCACCGGCAGCGAGGACTCCGACTCCATCGGGGTGCCGGCGTTCCTGGTGAGCTGGTATTTCAAGCCGGCGGCCGGCGAGCGGGGCATCAGGCTCTCCTTCGTCAGCCCCAAGACGCTGAAATACCGGCACGCACTGCTGGTGCTGGCCAAGCCCGACGGCTCGTACGGGCCGATCAACATCCACGCCGGCGGCATCGCCTGCCACGGCGACCTCCTCTACGTCGCCGACACCGAGAAGGGCCTGCGCGTCTTCGACCTGAACAAGGTGCTCGACCTGCGTACCGCCCAGAACGACCTGGGCGACGACCAGCGCGTCGGGCGGCACGGCGGCAAGCTGCACGCGTTCGGCTACCGCTACGTGATCCCGCAGACCGACGCGTGGGAGCTGGCCAAGGACGGGCCGAACTTCTCGTTCGTCTCGATCGACCGCAGCGGCGGCACGCCCAAGCTCGTCACCGGCGAATACCAGGAGAGCGCCCCCAACGGGTGGGTGGGGCGCTGGGACCTCGGCATGGCCGGTGGGGAGCCCGCCGACGCCTTCATTATGGGGCACCCCAAGATCCAGGGCGCGATGTCCTACTCCGGCAAGTGGTACCTGAGCCAGGCGGCCGGCTCAGGCGCCAACGGCAAGCTGCTGGTCTACAGCGGTGACCAGCTCCAGACCAGGCCGTTCCCGATCGGGCCCGAGGACCTGACCGTGCAGGACGGCAAGTTGTGGAGCGTCACCGAGTTCAGGGGCAAGCGCACCATCTTCGGCGTCAGCCTCTGAGGTTTTTTGCGGCGTCTCAGTCGCTGAGGTGTCGTTGGAGCACCTCCCGGTAGCGGCGGTCGAAGTCGTCGTAGCGCGTCCGCAGCTCCGCGCCCGGCCAGCCGGCCGGTAGCAGCTCCTCCGGCAGCAGCGGGTCGGCCAGCAGGTGGCGCAGCACCGCGGCCGACACCAGAAAGCCTTCGGCCAGCCCGTCGGCCCGGTCCAGGGCGCGTTCCAGCGCGCGGGCCTCGGTGGCCCAGCCGTCCAGGTCCCACAGCAGGGGAGTGGGGTCGTCGTGCGGGCGGCCGTCGATCAGCGTGCACTGCGCGGTGACGATCTCCGGCCACTCCCTCACCAGGTTGGCCGGGCGCAGCCAGGTGCCCTCGCGCAGCTCGGCCAGGCGCAGGGCGACCATCGTGTGCCGGAACGCGGCCCGGTCGGCGGGCGCGCGCCGCTCCGCCGTGACCACGGCCACCTCCCACGTGCCGTCCCACGGCCTGGTGTGCGGATCGCGGCTCTCGTCCTGCCTGGCCTGCCGCTCGACGAGCCGCGGCGACAGCGTGTAGCGGCCGTCCGCCTGCGTCAGGTCGCCGGCCGCCACCATCCGCGACAAGGCCACCCTCACCGTGCCCTCGGCGATCCCGAACAGCGCGCCGATGCGGACCAGGTGACGGGCCGGCAGGCGCGGCGGGTGGCTGCCGAGCAGCGCGCTGAGGACGGCCGACCGGGCACTCAAGGAACCATTACGCTCTTCCATCGCGTGTCGAGTATATGTAACACTCGCGGTATGGGCCGGTATCTCATCGAACCTTTCGACCGCAGCGACCGTTACGCCACCGAGCGCTATCAGGGCGCGGCCGGGCGCAACTGGTGGAGCTGCGACCCCACCCTGCGCCTGCTGATGCGGCGGCACCTGGGCGATGGCTTCGCCTGGGCCGAGCCGCGTCTCGACAGGCTGGGCGCGCTGATGGGCGGCCTCGTCGCCGAGTGCGCCGAGGAGACCGATCGGAACCCGCCGCGGCTGGAGAAGTACGACAAGTGGGGCAGGGACGTCAGCGAGGTCGTCATGCCGCCGTCGTTCCACACCGCGCGGCGGGCGCTCATGGAGGACAACTTCACCTCTCCGTCGTTCGCGGGGGAGGCGCGCGGGCAGGGGGCGAACCCGGCGGCGCTGGCCGCCGCGTGGACGTACCTGCTCGATCAGGCCGACATCGGGATGGGCTGCGCGCTCGGCACGGGCGGGGACATGGTGGTCTCCCTTGCCGAGAAGCACGCGCCCGAGGACGTACGCGATCGGGTTCGGGAGATCTTCGCCAACGGCTTCTATTCCGGCGAGGCCGCTCAGATGTTCACCGAGCGGACCGGTGGCTCCGACCTGGCCGCCCTCGAAGCCACGGCGGTGCCCGACGGTGACGCGTGGCTGCTGTCCGGGTTCAAGTGGTTCGCCTCCAACGCCAACGGCTCGGCGTTCGTGGTGCTGGCCAGGACGCCCGAGGGGGCCGTGGGGCCGTTCCTGGTGCTGTGGGAGCGCCGCGACGGCGGGCGCAACGGGGTGCGCATCCGGCGGCTCAAGGACAAGCTCGGCACCAGGTCCGTCGCGTCGGCCGAGGTGGAGTTCACCGAGGCGGAGGCGTTCCCGCTGATGGGGACCGGCTCGGGCGCCGGTTCCGGGCTCGGCACGATGATGAAGCTCACCAACGCCTCCCGGCTGGGCGTGGCCATGATGGGCCTCGGCGTGGCCAGGCGCGCGCTGGTGGAGTCGATCTGCTACGCCAGGGCGCGCGAGGCGTTCGGCCGGCCGCTCATCGAGCAGCCGCTCATGCGGCGCAAGCTCAGCGAGCTGATCGTCGAGGTCGAGGCCGCGCAGGCGATGCTGTTCGACGGGCACGTCGGCCCCCGGCTGCGCCTCGCGCCCGCGCTGATCAAACTGCGCGCCTCGCGGCTCGGTGTCACGGCGGCCAGCGACGCGATCGAGGTGCACGGCGGCAACGGCTACATCGAGCAGTGGCCGGTGGCCAGGCTGCTGCGCGACGCGCAGGTCAACCCGATCTGGGAGGGCGGCGACAACATCCTCTGCCTCGACGTGCGGCGGGCCATGCTCAAGGAGCAGGCCCACCTGCCCTTCCTCGACCACCTGCGCGGCCTGGCCACCTCCGGCCTGGTGCTCGGCCGCGTCGACGACCTGGCCAAGGCGATCACGGCCTGGTCCGCCCTGGAGTACTCCGTGGCCGAGGAACGCCTCTATCCGCTCGCCCAGTTCATGGCCGACGTCTATGCCGCCGCCCTGCTGGAGGACCAGGCCACCTGGGGTCTCGACGACGGGCGCAAGGCACTCGTGGCCCGTCTGTACGCCGAGTCCCACCTCGTGGACCACGGCCCGCTACGCGGCATCGACCGCACGACGGCGGAGCCGTTCGACGAACTGCTGGAGGGGGCGGTCACGCTCTGAGCCGACGGGCCGGCAAAACGTCGGCCGCGCCTGGCATGCTGCCCCAGACGGTCTGGGGGTGGGAAAATGATCAGAGAAGTGGACGGGGACCTGCTGGGTGACGACGCTCAGGCGCTCGTCAACGCGGTCAACCTGGCCGGTGTGATGGGCAAGGGGATCGCACTCCAGTTCAAGCGCGCCTTCCCGGAGGTCTTCACTGCGTACGCCGAAGCCTGCGCCCGTGGCGACCTCCGGCCCGGCAAGGTCTTCCCCGTACGGACCGCGGACCGCTGGGTCCTCAACTTCCCGACCAAGCGCCACTGGCGGCAACGTTCCCGCCTGGACGACATCGACGCCGGCCTCGACGACCTGGCCCGCCTCCTGGTCGAGCTCGACCTCCAGAGCGTCGCCGTGCCGCCCCTCGGCTGCGGTCACGGCGGGCTGCCCTGGTCGGCGGTGCACCCACTGATCCTGGACCGGCTCGGCCCCCTTGACCTGGACATCCGGCTCTACGGCCCAAGCCACCCGACGATGGACAGAGCCGCACCTGCCTGACCACTCCCTAGCCCAGTGAGGGACTTCCTCCCGGCACTGCGCGTGATCAAGGATGGCGTCGCATCGGTTCCTGTCATGATTCCCACAGACCCGGACGGAGCTCTTTCGTGAAGCCCTCAAGCGCCTGAAGGCGGTCACAGAAAGGATGGGCCGATGAGCCAGGCGATCACCTATGTCATCACCTACGAGAACGGGCGGTGGGTGTCGCGTTGTCCCACCGGGGAGACCGAGGGGGTCGGCGTGGCCGGATCCTTGTCGCAGATGGAGCGTGATCTGGCGGAGATCCACGCCTGGGCCTGGCCGGAGAACACCCCTGGTGTGGAGTTCGTCTTCGACCTGCCAGAAGAAGTGGCCGAGGTGGTGATCGAATACCGTCACGAAAGGAACTGGCCGAGACCCATGCCAAGCGCGCCGCGGAGCTGGCGGTCAAGGCCGCGAAGGTTCTCACGAGCCACTGGTCGGAGCCGGACACGGCACGGGTCATGGGCCTGTCCAAGCAGCGCGTCCACCAGTTGAAGGTCAGCGCCTGAGAGCGGCCGGGACTCGCGACGTTCCTCCGGGGCACCGCGTCGGCCGCTGGCCCGGAGCGCGGGCTGGACGTACGCTCGGCAGGTTCCCCGAGGAGAAGCCGCACGTTCCCCCGAGGAGGGTCGCATGACCGTACGCGTGGAGCGTCAGGGTCCCGTCGCCACCGTGGTGATCAGCAGGCCGGAGGCGCGCAACGCGGTCGATCGCAAGACGGCCGACGCGCTCACGGACGCGTTCCGTGAGTTCGAAAACTCCGACGCCGACGTGGCGGTGTTGTGGGGCGAGGGCGGCACGTTCTGCGCCGGTGCCGACCTCAAGTCGCTCGACAACCACGTCGGCGAGGAGGGCGACGGGCCCATGGGCCCGACCCGGATGCGCCTGACCAAGCCGGTCATCGCCGCCATAGCCGGGCACGCCGTCGCGGGCGGGCTGGAGCTCGCCCTCTGGTGCGACCTGCGGGTGGCCGAGCAGGACACGGTGTTCGGGGTGTTCTGCCGGCGGTGGGGGGTGCCGCTCATCGACGGCGGCACCGTACGGCTGCCGCGGCTGATCGGCTCGTCCAGGGCGATGGACATGATCCTCACCGGACGGGCGGTCGACGGGCCGGAGGCGTACGCGTGGGGGCTGGCCAACCGGCTCGTCCCCACCGGCACCGCCCGGCAGGAGGCCGAGTCGCTGGCCAGGGAGATCGCCAGGTTCCCGCAGACGTGCCTGCGCGGCGACCGGCTGTCGGCGCTGGAGCAGGGCGGGCTGGGGGAGGAGGAGGCGATGCGCAACGAGCTGCGGCACGGGCTGGTGTCGCTGCCCCACGCGTCCGACGGCGCGGCCCGGTTCGCGGACGGCGCGGGCCGCCATGGCACGTTCGGCGACTTCTGACCCCCGTTCCCAGCTCGGCCCCGGGGTTTGTCGGTCGACGCGCGTATCGTGACCTTCATGCCTGACATCGAGGCCGCCGGGCGCGAAGTGCGCGTCACCAGTCCTGACAAGGTGGTGTTCCCGCAGTCCGGGCACACCAAGCTCGACCTGATCCGCTACTACCAGGCGGTGGGCGAGGCGGCGCTGCGCGGCGCGTACGGGCGGCCGATGGTGCTCAAGCGGTTCGTGCACGGCATCGAGCAGGAGGCATTCTTCCAGAAGCGCGCCCCGGCCAAGCGGCCCGACTGGATCGAGGTGGCCGAGCTCAAATACCGGTCGGGGCTCAGTGCAGAAGAGGTGGTGTGCACGGACCTGGCGCAGCTCTTGTGGGTGGTCAACCTCGGCTGCGTCGACCTCAACCCGCACCCGGTGCGCGCCGACGACCTGTCCAGGCCCGACGAGCTCCGCATCGACCTCGACCCGGTGCCGGGCGTCGAGTGGGCCGACGTGCTGCGCACCGCGCAGGTGGCCCGTGAGGTGCTGGCCGACCACGGGCTGGTCGCCTGGCCCAAGACGTCCGGCTCGCGCGGTTTTCATGTCTATGCCCGGATCGAGCGCCGCTGGCCGTTCGCGAAGGTCCGCAAGGCCGCCGAGACGGTGGCCCGCGAGGTCGAGCGCCGCGCCCCCGACCTGGCCACCAGCCGCTGGTGGAAGGAGGAGCGGCACGGCGTGTTCGTCGACTTCAACCAGAACGCCTACGACCGCACGGTGGCCTCCGCCTACTCGGTCCGCGCCGTCCCCGATGCCCGCGTGTCCACCCCGCTGACCTGGGACGAGGTGCCCGGCTGCCACCCGGAGTCGTTCACCATCGACACCGTGCCGAAGCGGCTGGCCGAGCGCGGCGACCCGTGGGAGGACATGGACCTGCACGCCGGCTCCCTCGACGGCCTGCTGGAGCTGGCCGAGGAGCTCGGCCCGGCCCCCAAACCGCCGAAAGGCAGCGGGCGCCGGCAGCAGACGATGCCGCTGATCGAGATCGCCAAGGCCGAGCACAAGGACGAGGCGCTGGCCGGCCTCGATCGCTGGAAGTCCCGCCACCCGGAGGTCGCCGCCCGCCTCGAACCCGCCGACGTCCTGGTCGACGGGATGCGAGGGCGCAGCAGCGTCTGGTATCGGATCCGCGTCAACCTGCAACACGTGCCCGAAGCGGAGCGCCCCGCGCAGGAGCCCCTCGAGGTCGACTACGACCCCTGGGGCCGCACAGAGAGCTCGTGACGCCGATTACTCGAAGACGCGGACCCTGCGATCGAAGATCACGTCACGGATCGCCGGTCGGCGCACGCCCGACCCGCTCAGCGGCCGGAGATCAGGTTGGCCAGCCGGGCATACGGTGACGTGGTGGTGCCGCGGTCGTTCTCGTGGCGGTCGGCGGCCCGATACAGGGCGTAGATGAGCTGGACCCCGCTCCAGCGCAGCGGCTCCGGCTCCCACTGGCGGACCTGGCGGCCCACCCAGGGCAGGCCCGTCAGCGGGGTCTCCTGGCGTAGCACCAGGTCCCGCAGGGTGCGGCCGGCCAGGTTGGTCGTGGTGACGCCGCTGCCCACGTAGCCGCCCGCCCAGCCGAGGCCCGTCGCATGGTCCAGGTGCACGGTCGAGCACCAGTCGCGGGGCACGCCCAGCACCCCGCACCACGCGTGCTGGACTCGGGCGTCGGCGGCGGCCGGGAAGAGTTTGACCAGCATCCGCCACAGCGCCGCCACCGTCTGCGGCTGGGTGGCGCCCCGGCGGTCGGTACGCGACCCGAACCGATACGGCACCCCCCGCCCGCCGATCGCGATCCGGTCGTCGGCCGTGCGCTGCGCGTAGATGTAGGCGTGCGCCTCGTCCCCCAGCAGCTCGTTGCCCTGCCAGCCGATGTGCTTCCACACGTCGGCCGGCAGCGGTTCGGTGACGATCATGGAGCTGTTCATCGGCAGCCACTGCCGGTGCTGCCCGGCCAGGTTGGCGGTGAAACCCTCCGTGGCGCGGATGACGTAGTCGGCCGAGACGACGCCGCGCGTGGTGACCGCCGCCGCCTTGCCGCCCCGCCGGGGCAGGATCTCGGTGACGGTGGTGTCCTCGAAGACGTCCACGCCCAGCCGCTCCACGGCGGCGGCCAGCCCCACGGCCAGCTTGGCGGGCTGGACACGGGCACAGTGCGGCGAGTACGCCGCCTCCAGCGCCCCCGCGACATGCACCCGTTCGTGCTGCTCGTCGCGGTCGAGCAGGCGCAGGTCGTCCGGGCCGTACCCCCACGCGCGCAGATCGGCGACCTCCGCGCGCAGGCGCCGCCGCTGGGCCGGGTTCGTGGCGACGTGGATCAGGCCGCCCTTGTGCAGGCCGGCGTCGATGCCCTCCGCGCGGGTCACGGCGATGACCTCGTCCACGGCCTGGAACATCGCGTGCTGCAGGTCGATCATCGCCTGCCGCCCGCGCGCCTTGGCGTGTCTCTTGCGCGACCCGGCGAACTCGGCCGACAGCCACCCGCCGTTGCGCCCCGACGCGCCGAACCCGGCGAACTCCCTCTCCAGGATCGCGATCCGCAGGCCGGGATCGGCCCGCTTCAGGTAGTAGGCGGTCCAGAGGCCCGTGTAACCGCCGCCGACGATGGCGACGTCGTAGTCACGCGGCCCGGGCAGCGGCGCCCGCCGATCGGGCAGGCCGATCTGCCGATACCAGAAGGAGACGCCGCCGTTGGCGAAGTCCTTGCTCAGCGGTATGCCATATTTCACCAGACTCATTTTCTAGTAACACCCAAGCGCCAACAAGGCGGCGAAGTGTAATGAAATCGGGCATGGGACTAGCTTCGTGTCGGGCGCTCGTACCCCTCGTCGCCCCCGTATACCCGCAGGTCAGGATCCTGTTCCGGCTGGTTGGCGGGGCTGGTCGGCGAGGCGGTGTGCTCGCTGGCGAAGTCGTCGGACACGTCGGCCGGCGGCGGGAAGAGGTAGTCGTTCCAGGTGATCCGGCCTTTCGGCGAGGCGTCCGTGGTGAGGTCGCCGGCGCGCTGGGCCGCGTACACCCGGCCTGGATAGCGGACGGGCAGGCAGGGGCGGCGCAGGCCGCGCGCCCGCAGCCAGGTCTTGACCAGGTCGTCGGTGGTGATCACCTCGGGGCCGCCGAAGTCGATCTCACGGCCCGCCGGGCGCGCGCCCAGGAGTTCGGCCGCCCGGGCGGCGACCTCGCCCGTGTGCACCGGCTGCCAGGGCAGCGAGCGGTCCACGGGCAGCACGGGAAGCCCGGAGAAGTCTCGTATCCGCTGGTCGAGTGACTGGTGGAAGCGGGTGGAGCGGAGGATCGTCCAGCCCAGCCCGCTCTCGGTGACCAGGCGTTCGGCCTCCAGTTTGTACTTGAGGTAGTGGTAGGCGGCGCGGTCGGTCCCGACGACGGAGGTGAACAGCAGGTGCCGGATCCCGGCCTCGCGGGCGAACAGGATCAGCGTGCGGGTGCCGGGAATGTCCACGGCACCGACCCCCTTGCGGCCGCTGGTGGCCAGGTGCGCGACGGCGTCCACGCCGTCCAGCGCGTCCTCGAGCCCGTTGCCGGAGATGAGGTCGCCCCATCTCCAGTCGACGTTCCCGCGGCTCTCCCTCCTGGTACGGCTCAGCGCCCGCACCTCGTTCCCCGCCTTGAGCAGTGCGGGCACGAGGGCTCCGCCCAGCGTGCCGGTGGCTCCCGTGACCAGAATGCGCATACGGGTCCCCTACCCGTCTATTTCCAGAAATGTCAATGAATCCCACCTGGGCGTCTGCCCGCCGGACAGTGGGGTAGTGCCGCACCCATGGCACGCATCGCATCGGAAGTTCTGATCGAACGGCTCGCGGAATGGGGCGTGGACACCGTCTTCGGCCTGCCGGGCGACGGCATCAACGGCATCATGGAGGGGCTGCGCCGCCACCGCGACCGGGTGCGCTTCGTCCTCGTCCACCACGAGGAGGCCGCCGCCTTCATGGCCACCGGCTACGCCAAGGCCACCGGCCGGATCGGCGTGTGCCTGGCCACCTCGGGCCCCGGCGGCATCCACCTGCTCAACGGCCTCTACGACGCCAAGCTCGACCACGTGCCCGTGCTGGCGATCACGGGCATGCAGGAGACGTCCGTGCTGGGCACCGGCTACCAGCAGGAGGTCCACCTGGACAAGCTGTACGCCGACGTGGCCGAGTACAACATGCTGGTCACCAACCCGACGCAGCTTCCGTCGCTGGTCGACCTGGCGATCAGGACCTCCTACGCGCGGCGCGGGGTCTCCCATCTCACGCTGCCCAACGACATCCAGGTCGCCGAGGCGGGGGCGGACCCGTACAAGCACGTGGCCCCGGCCAGGGCGCCCCAGACGGCGCCCGTCTACCTGCGGCCGCCCGGCCTGCCTCGCCAGGAGGACGTCGAGTGGGCGGCCGAGGTGCTCAACCATGCCGAGCGCCCCGCGCTGCTCGTCGGACAGGGCGCGCTGCACGCGCGCCAGGAGGTGCTGGCGGTGGCCGAGGCGCTCGGGGCGCCGGTGGTCAAGACGCTGCTCGGCAAGGCGGTCGTCCCGGACGACTCGCCGTACACGACGGGCGGGATCGGGCTGCTCGGCACGCGGCCGAGCGAGGAGCTGATGGACGACATCGACGTGCTGCTCATGGTGGGCACGAACTTCCCGTACACGAAGTTCCTGCCGGAGCCGGGCAAGGCGCGGGTGGTGCAGTTCGAGGCGGACCCGACCAGGGCGGGCGCGCGGGTCCCGACCGACGTGCCGGTGGTGTGCGACGCGAAGGAGGGGCTGAAGGCGCTGCTGCCACTGCTGGCGAAGCGGGACGGAAACGCTCATTTGGCGAAATATCAGGAAAAAATGGTGAAGTGGCGGGGCGACATGGACGCCCTGGAGAACCCGGACCGGGACCCCATCGCGCCGCAGTACGCCATGTCCGTCGTCGATCGGCTGGCGGCCGACGACGCCATTCTGACCTGCGACAGCGGCACCATCGCCACCTGGGCGGCCCGGCACTGGACGATCCGTGGCGAGCGCGAGTTCTACCTGTCCGGCACGCTGGCCAGCATGGCGAACGGCCTCCCGTACGCGCTCGCCATGCAGCACGCCCACCCCGGCCGTCAGGTCATCGCGTACGTCGGCGACGGCGGCTTCGCGATGCTGATGGCCGAGTTCCTCACCGCCGCCCAGCACCGCCTGCCGGTCAAGGTGATCATCAACAACAACAACTCGCTCGGGCAGATCCTGTGGGAGCAGATGGTGCTCGGCTATCCGGAGCACGGCGTGCGGTTCGCCCAGCCCGAGGGCGACTTCTCGGCCTGGGCCAGGTCGTGCGGCGGGTTCGGGGCGAAGGTCACCAAGTCGGGCGACGTGGCCACGGCCGTCAGGCAGGCCCTCGACCACGACGGCCCGGCGCTGGTGGACGTGGACGTGAACCCCAACGAACCGCCCATGCCCGGCAAGGTCACCTACGACCAGGCCAAGAGCTTCGCCGCCGCGTTCCTCAAGGGCCAGCCGCACAAGGCCGCCATCGCCACCACGCTGTTCAAGGACCGGATCCAGAAACTAGGCGACTGAGGCGGGCGGCGGCGGTCAGCAGCGGCTCCACCAGGCGGGGCAGCTCGCGGGCGCGCCGGGAGGACACCACGAGGCCCAGCGCCGCCACGGGCCGCCCGTCCACCAGGACCGGCGCCGCGGCCGAGCAGGAGCCGAGCGTCATCTCCTCGTAGGTGAGGGCGTAGCCCTGGGCCCGGACCGCCGCCAGCTCCCTGGCCAGCCGGCCCGGCTCGGTGATGGTGTGCGGGGTGGGGCGTTCGAGCCGGCGGGCCAGGTAGGACTGCACGAACCAGTCCGGTTCGTACGCCAGCAGCGCCTTGCCCACCCCCGTCGGATGCATCGGCAGCCGGGCCCCGATCCGCGACACGATCGGCACCGCCCGCCTCCCGTGCACCTTGTCCACGTACAGGACCTCCAGCCCGTCACGCACCGCGAGGTGCACGTTCTCGCCCGTGCTCACGAACAGCTCCTGCAACCACGGATGCGCCAGCTCGCGCAGCCGGTTGGGCGCGAGCTGCCCCAGCTCCCACAGCCGCAGCCCCACCCTCAGCCGCCCGTCGGGCGCGCGGCTGAGCGCCTGCCACTCCTCCAGCTCGCCGACCAGCCGGTGCGCCGTGCTCAGCGGCACCCCGCTGCGCCGCGCCAGCTCGGTCAGCGTGAGCTGCGGATGCGCCGCGTCGAACGCGCCCAGCAGCGCCAGCACCTTGGACGTCACCGAGCGCCCCGGCTCACGGGCTCCGCCTGCCATGCGCACGATTCTTCCACTCAGTGGAAGTGGTGTCTCGGTGATTGCCGCCCCAGGCAGGATGCTTCCCTCATGCGAACTCAGGTCGGGATCATCGGGGCGGGCCCCGCGGGTCTGCTCTTGTCCCATTTGCTCCACCTGCGCGGCATCTCCTCCGTGGTGCTGGAGAAGCGCAGCCGCGACTACGTCGAGCGGCGCGTCCGGGCCGGCGTGCTGGAGCAGGGCACGGTGGACACGCTGGTCGAGGCGGGCGTCGGCGAACGGCTGCGGCGCGAGGGGCTGCCGCACCACGGCATCGAGCTCAGGTACGGCGGCGCGGGCCACCGCATCGCGTTCGAAAAGCTCGTCCCGGGCAGGTCCATCACCGTGTACGGCCAGCAGGAGGTCGTCAAGGATCTGATCGCGGCCAGGCTCGCGGCGGGCGGCGACGTGCGGTTCGAGGTCGAGGACGTGGCGGTGCACGGGCTGGAGGCGGAGCCGTACCTGACGTTCGGCGGCGAGCGGCTCGACTGCGACGTGATCGCCGGCTGCGACGGCTTCCACGGCGTGTCCAGGCCGTCCGTCCCCGAGGGCGTTCTAAGCGTTTTCGAGCGGGACTATCCCTTCGCCTGGCTGGGCATCCTGGCCCGGGTGGCGCCCTCGTCGGAGGAGCTGATCTACACCAGGACCGAGCGCGGCTTCGCCCTGCACAGCATGCGCTCACCCACCGTCAGCCGCTTCTACCTGCAGGTTCCCGCCGACGCCACGGTCGAGGAGTGGCCGGACGAGCGGATCTGGGCCGAGCTGAAGGCCCGGCTGGAGAGCGTGCCCGGCTTCACGCTGGCCACCGGCGAGATCATGGAGAAGGGCGTCACGCCCATGCGGGCCTTCGTCGTGGAGCCCATGCAGTACGGCCGCCTCTACCTGGCCGGGGACGCCGCCCACATCGTGCCGCCCACCGGCGCCAAGGGCCTCAACCTGGCCGTGGCCGACGTCCGCGTGCTCACCGACGCGCTCGCGGCCTACTTCGAGAACGGCTCGACCGCGCTGCTCGACGGCTACTCGGAGGCGTGCCTGAAGCGGGTGTGGCGGGCGCAGCACTTCTCGTGGTGGATGACGACGCTGCTGCACACGTTCGAGGACGACGACCCGTACGGGAGGCGGCTGCAACTGTCGTACCTGGACTACGTGACCTCGTCCGAGGCGGCGGCCACGACCCTGGCGGAGAACTACGTGGGAATGCCCTGATGGGCCGCTGACCTTGGAAGATGCTTTAAGGTTGCCGGGTGGTCTTTGACGAGGGATGGGCGGTTTCGCCCCTGCGATGGCTGATGAACGCACTGGGCGACGCCCAGCTCGCCAGAATGGGCCGCGACCCCGGCCTGGTCGCGGCGGTCGACCAGCACGCGGCCGTGCTCCGTGACGCGATCCCCCTCGATCGGGAGACGCTGGGCGACTACCTGCTGGGCTTTCTCGACGAGCTGCGGCACCGGGGCTGGGTCTTCGGCGATGAGCCCGACGCGCCGTCGCTGCGGCTGACGGCGGTCTGCTGGCTCACCCGCGAACTGGACCTCCTGGAAGACGGCCTCGCCGCCTAACAGGAGGCCCAGCGGGGTGGGTCAGCCGGGCGGGATGTCGGAGCGGGTGGCGCCGCCCGGGGTGGTGCGGATCGGAGCGGTCTCCTCCGTCATCGAGCGAGCGTCCTCACGCCCCCGCTGGTACGCCTCCGCATGCGCCCTGGCCTGCGGCGCCTCCATCTCGATCCGGCCCAGCCAGCGCTCCCACCGCTGCTGCATCGGCCGGACGAGCCCGCCGCCGACGCCGATCGCCACGATCGCCCCGACAGTGGCGAGCACCGTGATCAGCACCGGCGTCGTGACCGTGGTGGCCACGCCGATCTGGTTGAGCGCCGCGATGATGCCGAGCGCCCAGATGAACACCGCGGCCGCGCCGGCCAGCCAGCGGCCGTACGACAGCCCGCCGAGCGCCCCCGCCACGATGTCCTGGACGGCCCTGGCCACGGCCCCGGCCACCACGATGATGATGATGGCGACGACGGCCCTGGGCAGCCAGGCCACCACGCCGGTCAGCAGCGCCGAGATCGGGTTCGGCCCGAAGACGCTGAAGGCAATCTGCAGGGTGATCAGCAGGATCGCATAGTAGACGAGCTTGGCGAGCAGGCTGCTGGCGTCGTACTTGCTGCGTTCCAGCCAGCGCTGTACGCCGCTGCGTTCTACCGCCCGGTCGAAACCGACCCGCTCGAGCACTTTGTCGACGATCTTCGCCAGCGCCTTGGCCACGATCCACCCGATGATGAGAATCACCAGGAACGCGACCAGCCTGGGCACGAACGTCGCTATGGTCCGCCAGGCGTCTGTAAGGCCCTGGCCTATGTTGATGTCCACGGTTTCCTCCTCCGAGGAGCCAATGCCTCGGCGCTACCCGTACAGAAACGGTATATACACGCTGCGCCACCAAAACTTCGCACAAGGCGACATTTCCCCGGCGTTCGGGGCTAAAGTGATCACCGTGCATCGCAGTCGTGTCTACGCCGTTCTGATCGATACCCCCACCTCTGAGGCCGGCCAGGCCGCCGCCTTCTGGGCGGCCGCGCTCGGCGCCACCGCCCGCCCCCTCCCGGGCGAGGAGCAGTTCATCTCCCTGCTCGACGACGAGCGGCGCGGCCCGCTCATGGCCGTGCAGGCCGTCGACGACGGGCCCCGCTACCACATGGACATCGAGACCGACGACCTCGAAGCCGAGACCCGGCGCCTGATCGAGCTGGGCGCGACCGAGGTGTCACGCTGGATGGAGTGCCGCGTCCTGCGCGCCCCCGGCGGGCACCTGCTGTGCGTGCTGCCGGTGGAGAGCCCCAAGGAGGTGTTCGACGCCGAAGCGAAAACCTGGCCCTGAGCCGCAAAAATACGTGGAGCCGGACGCCGCCGCCGGGGTTCCATCGGAGGTATGACCCCGTCGGGCGACGACATGTCAGCGATCGCGGTCACCCGGTTCGTCGGCCGTGAACGCGAGCTGAGCCAGGTGGGCCGGGTCGTCGCCGAGGCGGCCACGGGCGCCGCCCGGCTGGTCGTGGTCAGCGGCGAGGCGGGCATCGGCAAGACGACGTTCTGCCGCCGCGTGGTGGCGCGGGCCGCCGCCGACGGCTGGCGCGTGGCCATGACCTGCTGCTGGCCGGGCGCCGACGCCCCGCCCCTGTGGCCGTGGCCCGAGATCCTGCGGCTGCTGGACGCGCCGCGCGCCGACGACCTGCTGCTGTCGGAGCGGTTCGCCGGGTTCACCGCCGTCGCGCAGGCGCTGCGCACGGCCGGCGGCCCGGCGCTGATCGTGATCGACGACGCGCACGCCGCCGACTCGGGGACGCTGCTGCTGGCCAGGTTCCTGGCCCGCGCGCTGCCCGCGACCCCGCTCGTGCTGGTCCTGGCCTGCCGCGACGACGTCGGGCTGCTGGACGAGGCGGCGCTCGTGGTGCGGCTGGGGCCGTTCAGCGTGACGGAGACGGCCGCGTTCCTCGACGTCAACGGGCATGTGCCGCTCAAGGCCGGGCTCCTGGAGACCGTGCACCGGATCACCAGGGGCAACCCGCTGTTCCTGCGCCGGGTGAGCGCCCTGGGCCCGCCCGACGCGACTCAGGCGCCGGACAGCGTGCGCACGGCCGTACGGCAGGTGGCCGAAGGGCTGGGCGAGCCGGTCCTGCGGCTGCTCGGCGGCGCGGCGCTCCTCGGACGCTCCACGCCGGTCACCGACGCCGCCGTCGCGGCCGGGATGAGCGCGGAAGAGGCGTGGGAGCTGCTGCCGCCCGCCCAGGACGCCGGGCTGATCACGCTCGGCGCGCTCGGCCGCCTGGAGTTCACCCACGACCTGGTACGCGAGGCGCTGCTCGACACCCTCCCCGTCACCGAACTCCTGAGCGTCCACGCCCGAATGGCCGACCTGCTGGAACACCGCCACGTGTCCGACCCGGCGAGCCTGGCCGCCTACGCCCACCACGCGGCCGGCGCGGCCCCGCGCTCCCGGCAGGACGCGGCCCGCGCCGTGGCGGCCTGCCGGGCGGCCGCCGCCGCACTGCTGCGCGGCCTGTCGTACGAACGGGCGGCCGCCCTGCTGGAGACCGCCGTGCGGATCAAGGAGCAGCTCCCGGGCCCGGTCGCGCCGCTGCTGGTGGAGCGGGCCGAGGCGGTGCTGCTGTGCGGCCGGCTGTCCGACGCCCGCACGATGTTCGACCAGGCCGCCGCGGCCGCCACCCGGGAGGGCGACGTGCCCCGCCTGGCCAGGGCGGCCATCGGGCTGGGCGGCGTCTGGGTGGACGAGCACCGCACCCGCATCGAGTGGGAGCGGGTCACCGGCGTGCAGCGCCGCGCCCTGGCCGCGCTGCCGGAAGAGGAGACCCGGTTGCGCGCCCGCCTCGCGGTACGGCTGGCGGCCGAGGAGGTCTACCAGGGCGCGCCGGTCGAGCCCGTGCTGGCGGCGCTGGAGCAGGCCAGGAGCACCGGCGACGGCGAGGTCCTGGCGGAGGCGCTCTCGCTGACCCACCACGCGCTGCTCACCCCCCGGTACGCCCACACCCGCCCGGCCCTGTCCGAAGAGCTGATCAAGGTCGCCGCCGGGGCGGGCAAGGGCATGCTCGCGCTGATGGGGCTGTGCTGGCGCACTGTGGACCTGTTCCTGCTGGGAGACCCGGAGGCCGAGCGCTCCCTGGCCGAGCTGCGCGACCGCGCCGAGTTCCTGACCTGCAAGACCATCGGCTACATCGTGGACGCCATCGACGTCATGCTGCTGATCAGGGCGGGCCGGCTGGAGGAGGCCGAGGCCAGGGCCATGACCTGCTACGAGCTCGGTGAGCAGGTGGGCGACGCCGACGCGCTCGGCTATCTCGGCGCGCACCTGGCCGCGATCCGGTGGGCGCAGGGGCGGGAGGCGGAGGTGCTCGACATGGTCTCCGTCGTGGCCACCTCGCCCACGCTGGTGCCGGCCGAGTTCGCCTTCCGCGCCACCGTCGCCTGCTTCACCGCCGCCGCCGGCCGCCACGTCGAGGCCCGCACCCTCCTGACCCGCCTCACCGGCCCTGGTGCGTCCGCGCTGGCCGGCCTTCCCGAGTCCAGTACGTGGCTGGCGGGTCTGGCCGCCCTGGCGGAGGCCGCGTACCTGCTGGGCGACGCCGGACTGGCGCGCAGTGTGTATCCGCTGCTGGAGCCGTACGCCGACCTGCCCGTGATGCCCTCGCTGGCGGTCACCTGCCTCGGCTCGGCGCGGCGTCCCCTGGGCCTGGCCGCGCTCGCCATGGGAGAGCCGCGCCGCGCGGCGCGCCACCTGGCCGCCGCCGTCGAGGCCACCCGCCTGCTCGGCAACCGCCCCGTCACCGCCCTCACCCAGGCGAACCTGGCCGAGGCGCTCACCGCGCTGGGCGAGCACGAGCGCGCCGCCGAGCTGTACGGGGAGGCGGCGGACGCCGCGAACGAGATGGGCCTGCACCCGCGCGCCGAGCAGTGGGCCGCGCGGCGGCGGGAGATCACGCGGCGCGACGGCACGATCGGCAGGGACAACCGCACCTGGATCTTCACCCTCGGCCGCCGCCGCGCCATGGTCCCCGACATGGTCGGCGTCCGCCATCTGGTGACACTCCTGCTCAACCCGGGCACCCCGATCTCCGCCCTGGAGCTCGCCACGGGCGACGAGCCCGCGTCCATGGCGTCGGCCGCCCGCCAGCCCCTGCTGGACGAGCAGGCCCTGGCCGCCTACCGCGACCACGCCCGGCGGCTGGTTGACGAGATCGCGGAGGCGGAAGGGGAGGCGGCCGATCTGTTGCGCGCCCAGCTCGACGCCCTGGCGGGCGAGCTGCGGGCCGCCACCGGCAAGGGCGGGCGGTCCAGGAGCTTCGCCGACCCGGGCGAGCGCGCCCGTACCGCCGTCAGGAAGGCGGTCAAGCGGGCCATCGATGAGATCGCGGCGGCGGACCAGGAGATCGCCCGGTCCATCGCCGCGACCGTCAGCACCGGCGCGCAGTGCGTCTACACCCCCGGCGACGTCAGGTGGTGCACTTCCGGGCGTGAATCTCCATGGCCCGTGTCGTCGTCGTGACCCCGCTGCGGGTGCCCGCCTCGTTGCCGCTGGTGTCCCCCGTGACGCGGTACGACAGCACCAGGCTCGGGTGTGCCGTGCTGGTGACCGCCGGGCCGAGCACGTCGTCGGCGTGGTCGTCGTCGACGTAGATCTTGGAGTAGTCCACCAGGGTGAGCGTGCGCCCGATGGGGTCGGTGACCGACTGGATCACATATCCCGCCGGCACCGTGTAGAACGGGAACGACTTCGTCCCGTCGACCGCGGTCCAGTCCGACTTCGTCTCCCGCGCCTTCATGGTGATCCAGAAGACGAGTTTGGTGTGGTCGGCGTTGTACCGCAGCCGTCCCCAGACCTGTACCCGCGGCCCGTGCCCGTGGAAGTCCTTGTCGCCGGCCCCCGTCCACGGCGGCACGTACTTCCCGAACGAGCGCTCGGGTACGTTGAACGTCGAGTCGACGCACGCCGAGCTCCGCGCGCTCACCGGCGCCACGGCCAGGGCCGCCATGGCGACGGCCGAGACCGCCACCGCCATAGTGCGCTTTCCCATGTCGATTTCCTCTCCTCGAAGGTGCCTTTCACCTGGAATGCGTGACATCCCGGATGAAAGGCGTGCCGCCGGAGGACACGGGCGAGGCACATGGCGACTCCTACTCGCCCTTCGCGGCCTTCAGGTGCGCTGCGGCCGCCTGCTCCAGGTGCACGAGGTCGGAGGCGACGGTGGCGAAGGTGAAGCCCTCGGCCAGACGGCGGGCGGCCTGCTCGCCGGTCGGGTTGTGGATGCCGGCCGCGATGCCCGCCGCGGCGGCGGTGGTCCGGACCTTCTCCAGCGCGGCCTCGAACACGTCGGCGACCTCGGGGTCGTTCGGGAACCGGCCGCCCACGGCCAGGCACAGGTCGGACGGGCCGACGTACACGCCGTCCAGGCCCGGCGTGGCGCAGATGGCCTCGATGTTCGCGAGTCCGTCCGGGGTCTCGATCATCGCCAGGACCAGCACGCTGGCGTCCGCCTCCGCCGGGACGGGCCCGATGCGCAACATGGAGCGCATCGGGCCGTACGAGCGGCGGCCCTTGCCGGGATAGCGGGCGGCCGACACGGCGCTCGCCGCGTCGTCGGCCGTGTCGACCAGCGGCACGATCACCCCACCCGCGCCGAAGTCCAGCGCCCGGCCGATGGCGGCGGGGTCGCCGGACTCGACGCGCACGATGCCGACCGAGCGGCCGCCCGCGTCGATGGCCATGAGGTTGCTCAGCAGCCCCGCGTTGCCCATCAGGCCGTGCTGGCCGTCCAGCGCGACGTAGTCGTAGCCCAGCCGGGCCAGGCGCTCGGTGGCGACGGGCGCGTCGAGCACCGCCCAGTAACCGACGCACTGTTCCCGGTTGCGGATCCTCGCGGCGAGTTCGGCTGCGGTCATGAGATCTCCTGTGCCGTGATGCGGAGGTGTTTGATCACTTTGCGATGGTAGGTGTAGGCGACGTGCAAACTCCCGTCCGGCGTCTGCGCGATCGACGGATACGACAGCTCCCTGTTGAGCCCCTCGCGCGAGTTGTTGGTCATGCAGTAGCCGTCGCCGGTCTCCAGATCGCGCTGGTACGGCCACGTCCGGCCGCCGTCGTCCGACAGCGCCAGCGTCATCGGGGCCCGCGGCGCGCCCCAGAACGCGGCCCCCGTGGTCTGGCCGTGCCCCTCGATCTCGTCGTAGAGGGAGGCGCGCCGCTCGGTGGCGTCGAGCCGGCTGCTGCGGTTGAACACCAGCGCCACCCGCCCGTCGGCCAGCCGGGTGGCCTGGATGGAGGAGTTGTTGTTGGGCAGCGCCGTCGGCTTCGGCGGGCTCCACGTACGCCCTTCGTCGCCGGACCTGGACGCGTAGACGTGGTCCGCCCACCGGCTACGGAACAGCGCCAGCAGTGTGCCGTCGGCGAGGGGGACGACGTTCATGTGCACGCAGCCGGTGCTGTCCGGGATGTCCTGGCGTCGCCAGGTCCGGCCGTGGTCCTCGGAGACGTACAGGGCGCTGGTGTCGTGGTCGCCCGCCCACTTGCCGGTGGCCGGGCGCTTGCACCGGAAGGCCGGCAGCAGCCAGCGGTCCGCCAGCACCACGATCGGCTGGCGGACGAAGACGCCGCCGTCCGGATCGGCCGGGATCAGCGTCCGCACCGGCCCCCAGCTCTCGCCGCCGTCCGTGGAGATCCGCGTCCTGACCTCGGCGGTGTCCTGGTCGCCGGCGTGCTGGGCGGTGTAGAGCAGCCACAGCGTGCCGTCGGGCGCGGGGAACAGGACGGGGTTCTGCTCCGACCGGGTGCCGTCGTCGGACAGCCGGACGGGCTCCGACCAGGTGTCGTCGCGCAGCCGGGAGAACCAGATGGAAATGTCGGGCATGCCCTCCTGAGTGCCACCGAACCAGACGCAGCCGAGGTCGCCGCCGGGCAGCGGCATCAGGTTGGCCGCGTGCGCCTGAACGGTCGGCGTCGGCAGCAGATCGGCGCTCATCGGTTGTACGCCGGCATCGGGCCGCGCAGCGTCTCGCCGACGGCGTCACAGGCGGCGGCCACCTCCGCGGGCAGCGGACCGGCGGCCAGCGCGGCCAGGTTGGCGCGCAGGTGGCCGAGGCTGGAGGCGCCCAGCAGCACCGCGCTCACCACCGGTCTCCCGGCCAGCCAGCGCAGCGACAGCTCGGCCAGGGGCAGCCCGGCCTGGGTGGCGATCCCGTCCAGGGCCTCAACGGCCTTGAACAGGCCGGCGTCCCAGTAACGCTCCCGGTACATCGCCGCCAGCCGCGAGTCGCCGAAGCGGCCCTTGTCCGGCGCCCGGTCGAAGCGGTGCCGGCCGGTCAGCAGGCCGCCGCCGAGCGGGTTGTAGACCATGGTGCGCAGGCCGCCGGTCAGCGCGTACTCGGCGTACTCGTCCTCGATCCGCCGGGCCAGCAGGTTGTAGAGCTGCTGGGCGACCACGGGCGGCGTGCTCATCCCGGCGATCTGCCAGGCGGCGTAGTTGGACACGCCCAGCGCGCCGATCTTGCCCTCCTTGGTGAGCTCGGCCACCGTGGCCAGGGTCTCTTCCAGCGGCGTGTCCCGGTCGGGCTGGTGCAGGTAGAACAGGTCCACGTGGTCGACGCCGAGCCGCCGCAGGCTGCCTTCGAGGCTCGCGCGCAGCCCGGCAGGGGAGAGCGGCGCGTGATCACCGGCGTCCGGGTGCGGGATGCCCGCCTTGGTCGCGAGCACCACCCGGTCCCGTCGGCCGGGCAGCAGCTCGCCGAGGATCTCCTCGGCGGCGCCGCCCGCGTAGCCGTTGGCCGTGTCCACACCGGTGACGCCGGCGTCGAGGGCGAGGTCGAGCATCCGCCCCGCCGTGCCGAGATCGACGGTGTCGCCGAAGGTCATGGTTCCGAGCACCGGCTCGGGGGTCATGTAACGGTTCCTTTCGCTGCCGCGAGGACGTCGCGCGGCTTGCGTCCTCGCATGGTGGCCGGGTCGAGCGCGGCCGCGCGCAGTGCCCGGGTGTACGGCTCTTTCGGGGCGGACAGCACTGTTTCGGTCGGTCCGTGCTCGACCATCCGGCCGGCCCGCATGACCAGCACCTCGTCGCTGATCTCGCGGACCACGCCCAGGTTGTGCGAGATGAACACGTACGTCAGCCCGCTCTCCTGGCGCAGTTCGTTCAGCAGCTTCAGGACCTGCGCCTGGACGGACACGTCCAGCGCGCTGGTGGCCTCGTCGCAGACGAGCACCTCGGGGCGGCCGGCCAGCGCCCTGGCGATGCCGATGCGCTGGCGTTGCCCGCCGGAGAACTCCGCGGGCCGCCGCCGCAGCGCGCTCTGCGGCAGCCCCACCCGGTCGAGCAGCTCGGCCGCCGCGCGCTCGCGCTCCGGCCTGGAGCGCACACCGCGCAGTTTGAGCGGCTCGCCCACGATGTCGGCGGCGGTCATGCGCGGATCGAGCGAGCCGTACGGGTCCTGGAAGACCATCTGGATCCTGGACCTGATCGGCCGCAGCCGCCGCTCGTTCAGCCGGGCCAAATCCTGCCCGTCGAGCAGCACCTCGCCGGAGGTCGGGGTGAGCAGCCGGACCAGCGCCCTGGCGATCGTGGACTTGCCGCAGCCGGACTCGCCGACCACGGCCAGACTGCCGCCCTTGGCGACGGAGAAGCTCACGCCGTCGACGGCGCGGAAGCGGCCGCCGGCGGTGGTGTACTCGACGATCAGGTCGCGGACCTCCAGGATCACCGGAAATCACCCAATTTCGGTACGGCGCTCAGCAGCGAGCGGGTGTAGTCCTCGGCCGGCGCGTCCACGATCTGCTCCACCTCGCCGCTCTCCACGAATCTCCCGTCCTTCATGACATGGACCCGGTCGGACACCAGCCGCGCCACCCCGAGGTCGTGGGTGACCATCAAGATCCCCATCCCGGTCTCCTCCTGCAGCGTCAGCAGCAGGTCGAGGATGGCGGCCTGGACGGTGACGTCCAGCGCGCTGGTGGGCTCGTCGGCGACGAGCAGCTTGAGCCGCCCGGCCAGCGCCATCGCGATCAGCACGCGTTGCAGCATCCCGCCGGAGAGCTGGTGCGGATGCAGGCGCACCAGCCGGCGCGGCTCGGGGATGCCGACCTGGGTGAGCAGCTCCGCCGCCCGGTCCTCGGCCGCCCTCCGCGACAGGGCCGGGTCACGCAGCCGTACGGCCTCGCGCAGTTGGCCGCCGACGCTGTGCACGGGGCTGAGCGCGGTCATCGGATCCTGGGGGATCAGCGCGACCGTGCCGCCGCGCAGCCGGGCCGCGGCGCGCGGATCGGCGGCCACGTCGTGCCCGTCGATGGTGATCCGCCCGGAAACGACCGCCTCGTCCTCGGGCAGCAGCCGCAGCACGCCCATCGCGGTCGTCGACTTGCCCGATCCCGACTCGCCGATGATGGTCACCGTCTCACCGGCGCCGAGCGAGAACGAGACGCCGTCCACCGCGCGGACCACGCCGCGCTCGGTCATCAGCTCGATCCGCAGATCCTCGACGTCGAGCATGTCACCGCCTCTCGTACAGGGCGTCGCCGACGAGGTTGACCCCGACGACCAGCAGCACGATCACCAGGCCAGGCAGCGTCACCAGCCACCAGGAGGTGGTGATGTAGTCCTGGCCGTCGGAGATGATCCGGCCCCAGGTCGCGAACGGCCGCTGCGGGCCCGCGCCCAAGTAGCTGAGCGCGCTCTCCAGCAGCACGGCCTGCGCCAGCAGCAGCAGGACGACGAGCCCGGCGCGCCGGATGATGTTCGGGATGACGTGGACGGCCAGCACGGCGGCCCGGCGCAGGCCGAGCATGCGGGCGGCGTCCACGTACGGTTTCTCGCGTTCGACCAGCACCAGCGACCGGGACAGCCGGGCCACCTCCGGCCACTGCGCGAACGCGATCACCAGCGTGATGACCGGCACGGACGCCCCGAACAGGGCCACCACGAGCAGCAGCATCATCAGCAGCGGCAACGAGAGCTGCGCCTCCAGCAGCCGGGAGACGACCGCGTCCACCCAGCCGCCGAAATAGCCGGCCGCCGACCCGGCCAGGACGCCCACCAGCCCGGAGACCAGCACCGCGAGCACACCGATGAGCAGCGACACCTGCCCGCCGTGCAGCACCCTGGCCAGCAGGTCACGGCCGAGCTGGTCGGTGCCGAACAGGTGCCCGCCGGTCAGCGGCGGCAGCCGCCGCGCGCCGAGATCCTGCTGGTCGGAGCCGGGAATCGGCAGCACGTTCGCCAGCGCCACCGGCAGCACCACGATCGCGGTGCAGATCGAGCCCGCCACCAGCTTGAGCCTGCGTCCCTTGCGCCGCCGCGTCACGGCCGCCCGCGCCAGCAGCGCGGGCGTGACGGCTGTGGTCATCGGGTGACCGCCTTTCCCAGGCGAATGCGGGGATCGAGTACGGAGTAGGCCAGATCGACCAGGAACTGCACCAGCACCGCGGCCGCCGCCGTGACCAGCACGGTCGCCTGGATCAAGGGGTAGTCCCTGGTCTCCAGCGCCCGCACCACCAGCGAGCCGACGCCCGGCCAGGCGAACACCACCTCGACCACGACGACGCCGTTCACCATCGCCGCGAACCGCGTGCCCAGCGCCGTCAGCACCGGGATGGCCGAGTTCGCCATCGCGTACCGCCAGGTCAGCCCGAACACCGAGACGCCCCGCGAGCGCGCCACGGTGAGATAGGGGGCCGCGAGGTTCGTCACCATCTCCCGCCTGACCAGCCGCGAGATCAGCGCGACCTGCAGGATCGCCACGGTCGCCGTGGGCAGCACCAGCCCGCCCCACGTGGCGAAGCCGGAGGCCGGCAGCACCGGCACCACGATCGCGAACAGCGTGAGCAGCATGACGCCGGTCCAGAACTCCGGCATCGACTGGCCGGCGATCGTCAGCACGTTCGCGGCCAGCTCCCTGCGCGTGTCGGCGCGCCGCGCCATCCACACGCCCAGCGGGATGGCGATCACCGCCGTGAGCAGGATGGCGGACAGGGCCAGGGTGATCGTGTACGGCAGGCGGCCCAGCACCACGTCGAGCGCCGGGGCCTGGAAGGAGTAGGAAGTGCCGAAGTCGCCCGTCAGGAGATTTTTCAGGAAAAGTCCGTACTGGGCGGCCAGCGGCTCGTCCAGCCCGAACATCGCCCGAACCTTCGCCAGGTCCTCGGTCGTGGCCAGCGGCCCCGCGAACGACGCGGCCGGGTCGCCCGGCGCCAGCCGGATCAGCACGAACACCGTGGACACGGTGAGGAACACGGTCAGCACGCTCTGCCCGAGCCGCCGCACGGCGTAACCGATCATGGCTCACCCGTCCAGCCGCAGCGCGGCGAGGTCGTAGGAATTGGTCGGTTCGAGCGCCAGGCCGCGCACCCGCCTGCGGTGCGCCAGCAGCGAGCGCGGGACGAACGCCCACAGGCACGGCCACGTCTCCCACACCGCGCGCTGGGCCTCGGCCACGATCGCCAGCCTGGCCTGGGCGTCCACCTCCTGGGCCGCGCGTTCGAGCAGCGCCACCACGGCCGGTTGCACGTAGCCGTGGTAGGTGTCGCGGGTCTTCTCCTTCTCGGCGGTGCCGCCGTACATGCCCTGGAGCGCCGAGTACGCCAGCCCGGTCGGCACCGAGAACCCGTTGCCCAGCAGGTCCCAGTCGCCGGCGCGGCCCTGGCGCCACTTCGAGATGTCGCCGCCCGGCTCGAACTGCCGCAGCGTGGAGCGTACGCCGACGCGTTCGAGCATCTGCTGGACGCCCTCCATGAGCAGGGCGTCGCTGGGGAACTCGCCGCTCTCCCAGATGATCTTCAAGTTGAGGTCGCCGGGCCGGATGCCCGCCTCCTGGAGGAGCCGGGTGGCCATGGCGGGGTCGTACACGTACTGACCGGTCTTGACGGCGCCGGCCAGAATGCCGCTGACGACGCCCTCGGCCGCGATCACCGTGCCCTGCAGGACATCCTCGGCCAGCGTCCTGCCGTCCACCGCGAAGGTCAGCGCCCTGCGCACCCGCGCGTCGGCCAGCGGATGCCCGGCCGGCTTGCGGAAGTTGAAGAAGAGCTGGTTGATGCGGGTGCCGACGGCCGAGGTCAGCTCGACGTCCGGCAGGCCGCGCAACTGCTCGGCCGAGTCGGGCGAGATCGTGTCGATCACGTCGATCTCGCCGCTGCGCAGGGCGACGACCCGGCTCGACTCCTCCTGGATGAACCGCACGTGCACGGTACGCACGCTCGGCCGCGTACCCCAATAGGCCGGATTGGCCTGCAATGTGTAGACGCCCGTGCCCCGGTCGGAGGCGGTGACCGTGTAGGGGCCGCTGCCGAGGCCGTTCTGCAGCTCCTGCGGCCGGTTGGCGGCCGACGGGGTGATGAGGATGTTGGCCATCAGATAGTCGAGGACGGGCAGCGGCCTGCCCGTGCGCAGCCGGAACGTGCGCTCGTCGTCCTCCACCACCTCGGGCCACTCGGGGAAGAAGGAGGCGATGAACGAGCCGTTGACCTCCTGGTACATCTCCAGCGCCGTCCGTACGTCCTTCGCCGTGACGGGGGAGCCGTCGGAGTAGCGGGCGCCGGCGCGCAGCCGGACGGTCCACTCCGTGGGGGCGGTCAGCTCGAAGCGCTCGGCGAGCACCGGCTGGGTGGCCAGGTCCGGGCCGATCCTGGTCAGCGCCTGGCGCACGCCGCGCTGCACGGTGACCGCCGCTTCGAACTGGTTGAGCTTGTTGTCCAGGGAGACCAGGGAGCGGTTGAGCGCGAGGACCATCGATCCGGGCGCGGGGCTACCTGTCGGGCCGGCGCATCCGGCGGCGAGCCCGACGCCCGCCGCGGCCCCCAATCTCAGGAACGCGCGGCGTGAGACCTCCGGGGTTGTGGACTGAGACATTCAGCCCTCCATCTGGGGGGTGCGGGACACGCCCGCGTTACTTGCGGGCAACTGTGGCATAACGTGCGCGTTTCGTGCAATACTCATCGCGTGATTCACGCAATCGGCCGGCCCTGGGTTCCTCTCTTCGCCCTGGCCGACGATCTGTCGGGGGCGGCGGAGGTGGCGGCGGCACTCATGTCACCCGCGCGTCCTGCGCGAATCGCGCTGTCCGGGCCGTACGCGTCTTTCTCCGATCCGGTGCTCGTCGCCGACCTGGACTGCCGGCATCATCCGAGGGCCGCCGAGCTGGTACGGGAGGCGCTCGCGCAGGCGGGTGACCGCCGGATCTTCGTCAAGATCGACTCTTTGCTCCGGGGGGACGTGGCCGCCACCGTCTCCGCCGTCTCCGCCGTCTCCGGCCCTGTCGTCTTCGCGTCCGCGCTGCCGGCCGCGGGGCGTACCGTCGTGGGCGGGGTGCCGTACGTGAACGGGGTCCCGCTGCGCGAAACGCGCGCCTGGCACATCGAACCGCGCCCGGCACCCGCCTCTGTCGCCGCTGCTCTCGACGGGCTTACCGTGACCCACGTGCCGCTCGCCACCGTCCGCGCCGATCACCGGGGGTTGACGGCGGCGATCGGGCGGGCGAGCGGGGTGGCGGTGTGCGACGCGGAAACGGACCGCGACCTGGACGCGATCGTCGCCGCCGCCTTCGCGGCCGACCCGCGGACCCGCCTGATCGGCGCCGGCGGCCTCGCCACCGCCTTTGGCCGCACCTTCGCCGCCGTCCTCGGCCGCACCTTCCCGAATGACCCACCCGCGCCTTCGTCGCTTTCGTCTTTCGAGACGTCCCCGCTCCTTGTCGTGGTCGGCACCGCCGCCCCCAGCGCGGCCGCGCAGGCCGCACTCCTCATCGACCACGGCGCGCACCACATATCCCTCACCACCGCCGACCTGGACATTCCGGAAGCCACGGCGCGACGCCTCCGAGCGGCCCTCACCACCGGCCCCACGGTGCTGACCGTGGCAGAAGCCTCCCTCACGGATGCCCTGGCCCGGCTGGTTGCGCGGGCTCTTGATGGTTCCCCGGCGCGACTCATCCTGACCGGCGGAGAGACCGCTCGCCGCGTCCTGGAGGCGCTCGACGTGCGCGAACTGATCCCGGTCGGCCAGGTCCACCACGGCGCCGTACACAGCCGCACCCCTCAAGGCCACTCGGTGGTCACCAGACCCGGCAGCTTCGGCGACCGCGACAGCCTCCTCCGCATGGCCGCCCACCTCGCACCCTTCGACGAAAGGTTGACATGAGCACCCCTCTCATCGCCCTCACCATGGGGGACGGCTCCGGCGTTGGACCGGAGGTGATCGTCGGCGCGCTCCTCGCCCCCGAGGTCGCCACGTTCTGCCGCCCGGTCGTCATCGGTGACGCCGCACGCCTGCGCAGGGCCGCCGGCTTCCTCGGTGTACGGCCGGAGGTGGTGACCGTGAACGACGTCGCCGAGGCCGTGTTCGAGCCGGGCCGCGTCAACGTCATCGACCCGGGTCTCCTGCCCGACGACCTGCCGTGGGGCGAGGTGTCGCCGGTGGCGGGTCACGCGGCGTACGAGTACGTCCGGCTGGCCAGCGAGCTGGCGACGTCCGGCGAGGTCCGGGCCATCTGCACGGCCCCGCTGAACAAGGAGGCCCTGCACGCGGCCGGCCACCTCTTCCCCGGCCACACCGAGCTGCTGGCCCACCTCACCGGTACGGAGGAGGTGTCCATGATGCTCTCGACCCCCAAGGTCAAGGTCATCCACGTCACCACCCACATCGGCCTGATCGACGCGGTCGCCCGCATCGAACCCGGCCTGGTCGAACGCACCATCCGCCGGGGCGAGGCGGCCATGCGCGGCTCCGGCGTCGAGCGTCCCAAGATCGGCGTCTGCGGCATCAACCCGCACGCCGGCGAGAACGGCCTGTTCGGCTACGGCGAGGAAGAAGAGAAGATCGTCCCCGCGATCGGCCTCCTGCGCGCCGAAGGCATGGACGTCCACGGCCCGCTCCCCGCCGACACGGCCTTCTTCCTGGCCGGGCGCGGCGACTACCACCTCATCGTCGCCATGTACCACGACCAGGGCCACGGCCCCGTCAAGATCCTGGGCCTGGAGGCCGGCGTCAACATCACCGTCGGCCTGCCCGTGATCAGGACCTCGGTCGACCACGGCACCGCTTTCGACATCGCGGGGAAGGGCGTCGCGGACCCGGGTAGCATGATCGAGGCCCTGCGCCAGGCGGCCGAGCTGTCGTCCGCGCGGGGCCTGTGACGGGAAAGGACCGACCACCGATGGGCCGCGCAGCACAGGTTCGCCGCGACGAGATCGTCCGCCTGGCCACCACCACCGGGCTGGCCAGCGTCGAGGAGCTGTCGGCCCAACTGGGCGTGACGGCCTCCACGATCCGCCGCGACCTCGCCCATCTCAAGGCGGCGGGCCTGCTGGCCCGTACGTACGGCGGGGCGATGGCGGTCGTCACCCACCCGGAGGCGTCGCTACGGCAGCGCATCGGGGAGGCGTTCGAGGCCAAACGTGCCATCGCCGCCTGGGCCGCCGCCCAGATCCGCCCCGGCGAAACGGTCCTGCTCGACTCGGGCTCCACCACCGGCGCCCTCGCCCACGAACTTCGGCACGCGGTGGACCTGACGGTGGCCACGACGGGCCTGAACGCCCTGCAGGAGCTGGCCGGGGCGACGGGCGTACACGTCGAATGCCTCGGCGGCACCCTCCGCCACGTGAGCCAGGGCTTCATCGGCCCGTTGGCGGAAGCCGCCCTGACCCGCATGACCTTCGACCGCGTGTTCCTGGGCGCGGACGGGGTGACGGCGGAGGAGGGCATCTGCGAGGCCAGCCTGCAGCAGACCCGCTTCAAGGAACTGATGATGGACCGCGCACGCCACATCTACGTCCTGGTCCACGCCACCAAACTGGGCCGCCGCCCGTTCCACGCTTGGGCCCGCATGCCAGAGACTTGGACCCTGGTAACAGACGCAACCGCCACAGAAGAATCCCTGAAGCCTTTCACCGAAAAAGGCGTAGAAACCATAGTCGTCACCCCCCACCCCCTGGAGTAGGCCCCCTTGCCCGCTCACCAGGTGGGCCAATGGATTCCCGGTGCAGGGAGCGAAAGTCTCAGCCGTACCAACGCGTCCCCGAACTCCACGCGACCGGCACTCTCCGACTGAAGGAGGGTGAGCACGCCGCCCGGGTGGATCACCCTAAGCTGGGCACATGGCGCCGCAGAGATTGCCAAGGTGGAGTTGCGTGATCTCAATGTTCTGATCGGTGCCAACGGCGCGGGCAAGAGTAACTTCATCTCGGTCCTCGCCCTGCTAGGCCGCATCGTCGACGAAGAGCTGAACCTGTTCGTAGGCCAGGCGGGTGGAGCCTCCGCCCTGCTCCATCGCGGAAGTGAGAACGGCCCAGAGATCTACCTGAGCCTGGAATTCGCGACCGGCAAATATCATGCCAACCTCATCCCGGCGGCACGCGACGAGCTGATCTTCGGCACCGAAGATATCGAGTTGGACGGCGAAGGACATGTCCTGGGGCGGGGACATCGGGAGACCCGCCTCTTGGACGAGCTCGATGAGCAAGGCTTGTCCTCCGTCGCCGGGCAAGTCGTCGACACGCTGCGAGGCTGTCGCGTCTTCCATTTCCACGACACCAGCGCGAACGCCCCGGTCAAGCAGACAGGGTATGCCTCCGACAACATCGCGCTGCACCCCGACGCCCGAAACCTGGCCGCCGTCCTGCTTCGGCTTCAGCAGGAAGATCGCGCCGCGTACAGGAGGATCGTCCGAACCATCCAGCAGGTCGCGCCGTTCTTCAGAGACTTCGTGCTCATCGAGGAGAACGGCCGGCTCCGGCTGCGGTGGCAACAGGAGGGCTCGGACGTCGTCTTCCCGGCGGACGCGCTGTCGGACGGAACGCTCCGTTTCATCTGCCTCACGACCTTGCTGAGCCTGCCCGACCTTCCCAGCCTCGTCGTACTCGACGAACCTGAGCTCGGTCTGCACCCCTACGCCATCGTCCAACTGGCCGAGGTGGCAGGCCACAGGCCGAGCCGCGGTGACGGGAATGCGCCGCCTGCACATCCTGTGCGAGGGCCAGACCGAAGAGACCGTGGTACGCGAAGTCATCGAGCCCTACCTGCTCGGCTCCGATGCCTACGTCACCTGGTCCATCCTCACGACCAAACGGTCCTGCTGGGCCATGAGGCACTCGGCGAACTCACCGGCGATGACGCGCTCTCCCATGCCGTCCAAGCGATGGTGATGCACGCCCAAGGCGCCGAACTGGTCAACGACGGGGTCGGCACGGCCCCCTCCAAGCGTCTCCTGCGTCTGTATCCGCGCTACCGCAAGACCTCCGACGGCCCGCTCGTCATAGCCGAGATCGGCATAGACACCATCAGGAACGCCTGCCCTCACGCGGCCGCCTGGTTCTCCGCGATGAACACCGCGCTCAAGCAAGAACTTTGACACGAACCGGTTCCGGGCGCTGCGGCTCTCCAAGGCTTTGCTTGCTCTATTGCCGATCCCTTCTGAGGGGCGCTGTGTTGGATGTTGCGATCAGGTTCGGAACATGGAGAGGGGAGCGGTGCAGAGGGTCTGTTCGGCGCCGTACTCCTCGTACGTCCTGACAGGGCGGAAACCAAGGCGGGTGGCGAGCGTCAGAGATCGCTTGTTCGCGGTCTGGGTCACGAGCAAGACCGGCTGGTCGGGGAGTTCGTCGGCTGCGGCGCGCAGCGCGGTCGTCGCGGCCTCGAAGGCGAACCCCGCGCCCCACGCGCCGCGTCGCAGTACATAGCCCAGTTCCAGTTCCCCGCCATCCTCGGGGGACCGACGGTTGAGGGTCAATATTCCGAGAAATCGGTTCGTCGTGCCGTCCGCGATGACGTACCTGCCAGGCTTGGGCGTCACGTCGGCGAGTCTTGCGTCGACCTGCTGCTCGACGTCACTCCGAGGCTGGGGACCGCCGATGTACGCCTGTACCTCGGGATCGGTCAGGAGCTCGATGAATCCCTCACGGTCGGTGGCTTGCGCCGTGCGGAGCAGGAGACGTTTTGAAGGGACTTCCGTGGCGGATAGCGTGCGCGATTGCCTCATAGGCCCGTGATCATAGGCTGCGGGCGCAGCCGTCCGTACGCGCATCTGGCCGGCCTTCAGGTTCGGATCGGCTCGCGGTCAGGTGGCGGCGTCCAACTGTGCGGCCACCTGTTCCAGGCCGTCCCTGATGAGCTTTCCGTAGTCGTCGTCGCCGAGTGCGCCGATGCCGTCCCGTGCCCGCTGGAGGTGCTCACGGGCGCGGTCGAGGTCGCCCAGTTTGCGATAGCACTCGCTCAGGTTCAGGTGCAACGACGGGTACAGGCCGGCCACCGAAAGCGGCACGCCGGCCTGGGCCACCCGCTCGTCGGTGATCTGGCCGACGGCGGCGAGTGCTCGCAGGTCCCACATCAGCTCCTGGTCCACGTCGTCCTGCACGTCGGCCATCGAGTGGGCAAGGACGCAGACATGCAGAGGGTCGCCTTGCTCGCCGCCTATGTCGTCCCAGATCCGCGCGAACAAGTCGCGGGCTGCTTCACGCTGACCTTGGTGGTGATTCAGCTCCACCCCTTGGGCGATTCGGGCCATCGTGGGGTCGGCGGTCATGGGCGGCTCCTTTGCCATCGCGGACGATCGCGGTCAGCATACTTGCCTTTGGGGGCTTAACGATCTTCGATGGGCCGGCTGGTGGGTTCGCTTGAGAACTCCGGATGGCGAGGGCGTCCAGGGGTGGTGCGGGTTTGATCAGGGTGTGATGTCCGGTGGCGGCGTGCAACCGCCAGGGTGGGGCGAGGCTTGCCAGGGCGGCCAAGCCGGCTCGCCCCGGCCCTGGCCAGGCTCGTCCCTGGCCGCCACGTCGCCGCTCCCGGGGACGGATGGCAGCGCGGGTCGCGAGGCCGTCAAGCGGCGTCGAGGGCGGCGGTGATCTTGCGCATCATGTCGGCGAGGATGGGAGTGGGCTGGCCCAGGTGGGTGCGGGCGGCTGCTTCGATGGCGACGATGACGGTGCGGCGGAGGTTTTCCGCCTCTGCCGGGTCCTGCCGCTTGAGCAGCCTCATGGACGCGGTCAGGGCCGGCAGCACGAGGTCGGCCAGTTCGGCTACGGACTTGCCCTTCAGGTTCACGCCCTTGGGCCACTCGGCGAGGACGTGCCCGGACAGGCCGGTCGCGGAGGCCAGGGCGATGGAGCCTTCGGCGGCGGCCTTGTGGGGCCTGCCGCCGGCGTCGGCGGCGGCCATCAGCGAGACGGCGCCCCACGCGGCGGTGCGCAGGGTGATCTTGTCCTGGGCGGTCAGGGTGATGGACATGGTGTGTGCTCCTTAAAAACCGGTATGAATCGGGTGGACGGTGGGATGTGGTGCTGGTGGGGGCACCGGGCTTCTCGATGGCCGGGGCTCACCGTTGGGCGGACCTGCACGGGGGCCGGGAATGAGGTCGCCGTGGCCCCGAGGCCGCCGCGATCGCTGAGCCGTTCATGGGATCCACCATCGCCGACCGCTCTGATACCGGGCCGTCGCCGTCCTGACGCCGCCGCTGACACGCGGCGGGAAGCGGCGAGCGTGCGGTTCGACGGGCTGCTCGGAACCGGCCTGGCGGAGGACGGTTCGAAGGGCTGTTCGGAACCGGCCTGGCGGAGGACGGCCCGCTCCGGCTCGATGCGCGTCTGGGCAGAAATTCCTTGACGTCCCAGTTCAGGGTGGGTGAGGATGATCGCCCGCGAGCCGGGGAGTGCCGATGAGTTTCAAGCTTGAAGGGCCCACGCTGGAGGGCGCGCTCGTCCGCCTGGAGCCACTGGGCCACCAGCACGCGCACGACCTGGCCCTGGCCGCCGAAGAGGACCGGAGCTCGTACGAGTTCACCTGGGTCCCGGAGGCGGCCGAGGTGGGCGGGTACATCGAAGCGCAACTAGAGCGGGCCGCGACGGGCAGGCTGGCACCGTACGCGCAGGTGGCGAAGGCGTCGGGCCGGGCCATGGGAGCCACGGCCTTCTGGGACCCGCGCTTCTGGCCCGGGGGAGAGCGGTTGTGCGCGGTCGAGGTCGGGTTCACGTGGCTGGCGAAGTCGGCGCAGGGCACGGGGCTGAACCTGGAGTCGAAGCTGCTGCTGTTCGGCCACGCCTTCGAGGAATGGGACGTGGCCCGGGTCGACCTCAAGACGGACGCCCGCAACGGCCGTTCCCGCGCCGCGATCGAGAAGACCGGCGCGCGGTTCGAAGGGGTGCTCCGGAGCTGGTCGCCGTCCTGGGCCCCGGGGGAGGACGGTCTGCTCCGCGACTCGGCGATGTTCTCCGTGATCGCGCGGGAGTGGCCGGAATGCCGGTCGCACCTCGAAGCCCGCCTGAGCTCCGCTCTGAACCGCGCGACCTGAGTGATCGTCCTCAAGGGTATGAGATGGAGTGGAATCGTCGCACTGGTGCTGCTGCTCACGGCATGCGGCGGCACTGCGATCCACAAATCCCAGGCGTCTCCGGTCAGGCGTCCCGTCACCCAATGGTCGCACGTGGGCGGCCTGATGGCCCCCGGCCTCGTCGCCGTCCGCCCGCCGCTGTTGGTCCTGTACGCCGACGGCCTCGCCATCGCCGACACCACCCACGAACTACGCCTCCCACCCGCCGAAGTCGAAGCCCTGGTCAAGGCCCTGGACCGCGACCTGACCGGCCAGCCCGCCACCGCCACGCCGAAGCCCGGCTCTCGCAGGGTGCTGGACGCGCCCATCACGATCCTCGGCGTCGACAGCGGCACCGGAATGCGCGAGGTCTACGTACCGCACCTGGAAAACACCCCGGACAGCTACGCCCCCGCCCTCATCGACGCCCGGGACCGCCTCTCCCGCCTGGCCGACCGCGTCACCGGAACAGGCCGCAAGTACACCACCGACCGCGTCAGGCTGTACGCCGAGCACCTCACGACGGCCCAGGCCGAAGTCAAGCCTTGGCCCCAGGGCGTCCCCCTGCCGCCGGAAACGCAGCCGCGCTCCGGCAGGAAGAACTACAAGGGCAACAAGGCACGCACGATCGCCCGCCTGATACCACGCGACGGCCGCTGGAACATCTACCGGACGTCCTCAGGCGAGCTGATCGCACTCGCCTGGCATTACCTGCTCCCGCACGAGTGAGCCTCAGATCTCGGGATGCCGGATCCGGCGCGATCGGCGTCGATCAGGCCGCCGGACTCCCAGCCCGTGAGCCGGACTCCCCGCCCGTGAGCCGGCCTCGGCGGAAAGGCAGTCGCGGCGGCGACGCAGGATTGTTCACGTCTCCTCCTCGATGGTCCAGCGCACGTCGTGCGGCAGGAGAGAGTCCAGGAAGGCGGTCGGGTCGTAGGCCTCGGCGGGAGCGAGCACCCCGGGCTTGGCCGGGTCGGTGATCAGGCGGCGGGCGCTCTCGACCGCGATCACCGCGGTGATGCCGTAGGTGTCCGGGCCTTCCACCACGCCGCGGGCCCGGCGGCCGTCGAGCGCGACGGCGTCGATCAGGTACGTGAACCGCTGAGTGGTACGAGCCTGCTCGTCGGGCCCTTCGGGCAGACCGGCGATGATCGACGGGTCGATGGGAACGCTCAGCCGGGCGACAAGGGCGGCCTCGGCCAGCCCTTCGACATGCCGGACCCGGACATGGCGGGGGATGGTCACGACCTCCGACAGGGGAAACTTCGCCACCGGCACCGCTTCGGCGCTCCGCGGCGTAAAGATCGAGGTCGTACGGGCGGGGAGGCCTGTCCGCCAGTCACCGTCGTGATAGCCCAGGCCACCGGCCGCGATGATGTCGATGCTCTCGATCACCGACCGGAGTGATCCGCGGGACGGCGCGCCGCCGCCGGCGATGAGATGAACGCTGGTGATCTCCTCAAGCGCTCCGAGGCGTTCGGCGAGAAGGGCCGCGATCAGATCCGCCGGAACGCAGGCGTCGTTCGCGGCGGGCACCACGGTGACCCCGGCGGCCTGCGCCTGCGCCCCGAAGGTGTCGAAGATGCTCTTGACGTACGGCTGCTCGCCGGCGGTGTCGACGTAGTGGCGGCCCGCGGCGATCGCGGCCCGGACCACCGCGGCCCCGGTCGGGGTGAAAGGACCGACGCAGTTGACGACCGCGTCCGCCGCGCCGAAGGCGGCGACCAGCGCGTCATGGTCGTCGACGGGCGCAACGCGTATGTCGGGGCTGGACAGGCCGGCCGCATCGGCGGCGTGCCGCAGGCGCACGGCGTCGCGGCCCGCGAGTACGACGCTCAGGCCGCGCCGGACGGCCTCGGCCAGGACCAGCTTGCCTTGGTAACCACTCGCACCATAGATGGCGATCTTCACCTGAATCTCCCTTGTAAAGGACAATTGCCCCTACCGTAGGGAGCGCCATCAAGACTTCCCATGCGTTGAAAGCTCGACGCTTTGCTCTATCGTCTTCCGTCATGGATGTCTTGTCGGATGTGATCACCACCATGCGGGCCGGCCTGCCCCACTCGGCCCGCAGTGACCACAACGTCCCGTTCGGCCGCAGGTTCGCCTCCAGCGGCGCGGCGGGATTCCACGTGGTCCTGCAGGGCACGGCCTGGCTGATCCCGGAAACCGGTGAGCCCGTCGCGATCGGGCCGGGCGATGTGGTGTTCCTGCCGCGCGGCGCCGGGCACGGACTGGCCGACAGTCTCACCACCCCGCTCGCCGACGCGCCGGCGTCCTTGGCAGAGGTACGGCCCGGCACGGAGGCGCCAGGCACCGCCCCGGTCACGGTCACGCTCTGCGGCGCCTACCGGCTCGACCACTCACGCATGCATCCACTGCTGCAACAGTTGCCCGACATCGTCCATCTGCCCGCCCGCGTCGGCCGCCGCCCGGAGCTGCGCGCGGCACTCGACCTCCTCGGCGGAGAGCTGGAAAGGGCGCGCCCGGGCAGCGACGCCATGGTGCCCGCGCTGCTGGACGTGCTCCTGCTCCACATCCTTCGCGCCTGGTTCGACGAGCACAAGGACACCCCCACCGGCTGGACCGCCGCCTTGAACGACCCGCCCGTCGCGGCCGCCCTGCGTGCCATGCACGGCGAGCCACAACGCCAGTGGAGCGTCCAGGAACTGGCCGCGCAGGCGGGGCTGTCGCGGGCGGCCTTCGCCCGCCGGTTCACCACGCTGGTCGGCCAGCCGCCGCTGACCTACCTCACCTGGTGGCGCATGACCATCGCCGCCCGACTCCTGCGCGCTTCCGACATGCCCGCGAACGCGGTGGCGGCCAAGGTCGGCTACACCTCGGAGTACGCGTTCGCCCACGCCTTCAAACGCGCCTACGGCCGGCCTCCAGGCGCATATCGCCGTCAAGCACAGAAAACCCCAGACTCCCGGCGGGTGCCGTGAGCTGGGGTGGTAAAGCCGGTGGACGATACTGGGATTGAACCAGTGACCTCTTCCGTGTCAGGGAAGCGCTCTCCCGCTGAGCTAATCGTCCTTTATTGAGTTGGAAACTCCGAGCGGAAGACGGGATTCGAACCCGCGACCCTCACCTTGGCAAGGTGATGCTCTACCACTGAGCCACTTCCGCGTGGTGCCGCACTTTACTTTAGCGGATCCGGCGGAGTCCGCCGGTCGCCGAGGTGGAGACGGGATTTGAACCCGTGTAGACGGCTTTGCAGGCCGCTGCCTCGCCTCTCGGCCACTCCACCAGGAGTCTTGCTCCGAGCGGAAGACGGGATTCGAACCCGCGACCCTCACCTTGGCAAGGTGATGCTCTACCACTGAGCCACTTCCGCGTGAATCCCGGGCGACGTGCGCCGGGCCACGGGAAAACCATATCGCCTCCGGAGAGTGCCTGTGCGCACCGAGCGGGCCGCGGAGGCGAATTCAGCCGATCATGCGGACGTCCTTGGCCATCACGAACATGACCCGGTGGCCGAGCTGGATCTGGTGGTAGCGGATCTTGCCGGTGGTCGTGACGTGCCGGGCTGGGTTGAAGGCGTTGGCGGCGTAGTAGGAGCCGGTGATCGTGTCACCCACCGTGTACGTCTGCCCCGGCCCGATCCGATACTTCAACGGCGTCAGCGGCTGGTACGACGCGCTCTTGTACGCCGACTTCTCCGGGTACGCCCGCCCGTACACCTTGACGCCCGCCGACAGCGGCGTGACCATCGGGCCCTTGGCCGGGATGGCGGTCGGAGCGGCGGCCGGGTTGAGGAACCAGGCCTTCTGGCCCAGGTACCAGATGGCCGTCCAGTCGCCCTGCCGCCCCGCGACGGCGTACCGCTGGCCGGTCGAGGCGCGGGCGCTGTGGTCGTACACGCTGTACGTGCTCGGCTTGCCCGGGTGTTTGCCGAGGTCGGTGACCAGGGGAGCGGTCGCGCTCGGCGAGGTGTGCAGCCAGACGGTGGCGGCGCCGTGCGCGGGGCAGGCCTGCGCGGCCTTGGTGCTGACGCAGCCGGTGAAGTGAGGGCGGTTGGCGGTGTACGACGGGCGGATGATGATCGAATCGCCGTTCTTGGCGGCCTTGAACGGCTTGTTCATGAGCTCGAAATAGTGCGCCCAGTCCCAGTACGGGCCCGGGTCCTCGTGCATTCCGGCGACCGTCTTCTGGCTCGTGCCCGGCACGTTGTCGTGGCCGAGGATGTGGGCGCGGTTGAGTGGGACGTGGTGCTTGTCGGCCAGGAACCTGACCAGCCGCGCCGACGACCGGTACATCGCCTCGGTGTACCAGGCGCCGCCCTTGGCCAGGTAACCCTCGTGCTCGATGCCGATCGAACGGGTGTTGACATCCCAGTTGCCCGCGTGCCAGGCGATGTCGTTCGTCGGCACGTGCTGGGCGACATGTCCGTCGCGGGAGCGGATCGTGTAGTGCCAGCTCACGTACTTCGGGTTGCGGATCATGGAGGGGATGCCCTGGTAGGAGCCCTCAGTGTCGTGGATGACTATGTAGTCGACGGCGCGGGAGCGGCTCAGGTGGTCGTGGTTGCCGTAGTCCCGGTTCTTCTTCTTGCCGAAGCGTTTGTGGGCGGCGGGCATCCACTCGCAGGTGAGAGTGGTGGGGCATTCCGTGACCGGGCCGGCGGGCTGTGCTTTGGGACCCGCGGCCGGGAAGTCGTCCAGGTCGTCGGTGTCGGATCCCTGGTCTTCGGTGTCGGCCGTCGCCTCGTCGTCGACCGGTGCGGCGTCGGTGTCCAGTTCTTCGCTGGGCGTCGGCAGCGCGTCGGGGTCGGCCTGAGATTCCCCCTCGTCACCGGACGGTACGGGGTCGAGCCGCACGAACTCGCCATCGTCGGTGACCCGCTGCACGCCTTCCTCCATCACCGCGAACACCTCGTCCGCGAACGCCCCCGCCGCCACCGGATCGTCCGAACCCGAATACCGCGCCACCGCCCCGCGCCAATCCACCGGATCGGTGCTCGGCCGATCCTGGTAGGACGCCAGCAGCGCGGCGCCCGCCCGGATGTTCGCGGCCGGGTCGTCGCGCAGCCGGGTGGCCTCCACGCCGGCCAGCCGGCCCGCCTCGGGCAGGGTCGTCCGGGGCGCCGCGGTGCGCAGGGCGGCCGAGGCGGCGAGGTCGTCGGCGAGAGAGCGCGACATCGGTCGGGCGTCGTCGCCGCGTGGATCGCCGAGCGCGTCCAGCGGCAGGGTGTCGCCCTCGGGAAAGGCGTCCACCAGGTGCATCGGCCCGTACCCGCCCGCCGTGCTCGGCCGCCCCCCGTTGGCGTCCCACCGCGACTCCAGGTACGCCACCCCGAGCAGCACGCTCTCCGGCACCCCGAACTCCCGCGCGGCCGAGGCGAAGTCGGCCTGCCTCCCCGGAACGACCACGGTGACGGCCGGTGCGGTGAGCACACCGGTAACGCTGGCGGTCAGTACGGTGGCGAGCCAGAGCTGCATGAACATCTCCCCCAAGAACGTCACGCTGTGACTACTCACCGTAACTATTCCCAGAAAGGGATGTGTCAGACGGGTCGGGTGATACGGATGGGATGCGCCCAGATCCGCAGCCGAGGACCACGGCATCCTCCGAATGGAGGAGGCCGGCCATCGTCCGGCCGGGCGCCGAATCGCGCCCCGTCGCATGATTCGGCGACCGGGTCCCTCCCCGGACACTCGATGGACATCCATCGGACCGAGGAGGAACCGTGACTTCAGCCCTGGAGTTGAGGCCGGTCGAGCAGGGCGCCCGTCAACTCGCCCCCGACCTGGCCAGAGGGGTCATGCTGGCGCTCATCGCCGTCGCCAACTCGGCCATCTACCTGTACGGCCGCCCGTACGGCATCAGGCAGCACATCGTCGAGGACGGCCTGATCGACCACGTGGCGGCGGTGCTGAGCATGACGTTCGTGGACGCGCGGGCGTACCCGATGTTCGCCGCCCTGTTCGGCTACGGGATGGTGCAGATCTGGGACCGGCGGCGCGACGACGGCGAGGGCCGCCGGGTGCTGCGGCGGCGGAGCTTGTGGCTGCTCGCGTTCGGGGCGGTGCACGGCACGCTGCTGTTCTCCGGGGACGTGCTCGGGACCTACGGGCTGGCCGGTCTGGTGATCTGCCGGTTACTGCGGGTGCGTGACCGGACCCTGCTGGTTCTCGCCGCCGTCTGGCTCGTGCCCGTGGCGCTGATGTCCGCCCTGGTCTACAGCACGCCGGAGGGCGTGACCGAGCGCTCGTTCTTCTGGTCGTTCGCGGTGGGGGACCCGCTGACGGCGCTGGCCCTGCGGCCGGTCGAGTGGGTGACGACCCCGCTCGGGATGCTGGGCGTGGGCACCGCCGCCCTGGTCGGCGTGTGGGCGGGACGGCGGCGGCTGCTGACCGAACCCGGCGCGGTGGTGCGGCGGGCGGCGGTGTGGGGGCCGATCACCGGCGTGCTCGGCGGGCTACCCGTCGCGCTGGCCGCCGCCGGGGTGCTCACCGTGCGCGAGCCCGTGGCGATGATGGCGCTCAACGCCGCGCACGTGGTGACGGGCATCGCGGGCGGACTGGGGTACGCGGCGCTGGTCGGCCTCATCGCGCAGCGCGTCGGGGCGCGGCGTGGCCCGGTGGTGACCGCTTTGTCGGCCTGTGGGCAGCGTTCGATGACGTGCTACCTACTACAGTCGGTGGTGTTCGTGGGCTTGCTGGCCCCGTACACGCTCGGATTCGGCGGGAGCCTCGGATCCGCCGCCACGGTCGCGGTGGCGCTCGGCACGTGGGCGGCGACGGTGGTGGCGGCCGAGCTGATGCGCAGGGCCGGGGCGCGCGGACCCGCCGAGACGCTGCTGCGGCGCCTGACCTATCGGCGCTGAAAGGGGGCACGGTGCTCGACTTGGACCGGTTGTGGCGTGTCCTGCCCTTCGGCCTCCTGGCGGTGGCGACCCTGATCGCGGTGGCCGACTCGTCGCTGCCGCCGCCCGACAGGGTCGTCAACGTCGCGCTGTCCGCGACTGTGGCGGCGTGGCACTGGTGGATGGTGCTGGCACACCCTCAGTGGCCGGAGCGGGCACTGGCGCCGATGGCGGTCTATTTCGTCGTGCTCCTCGTGCTGGCGTGGCTGCTGGCCGCGCGCCACCCGGCGTACGCGCTGCTGGTGGTCGCCTGCTTCCCGGCCGCCTTCGTGGCGCTGCCCGGCTGGTACGCCTACCTCGGCGTGGCCGCCACCGCGGTCCTGATCACCGGCGGCCCGCTGGCGTTCACCTCGTCCCAGGTGCTGCCCGCGCTGGTGGGGGCGGCGCTGGCGGGGTTGTTCGGCTGGATCATCAGGGCCATGGAGTCCGAGGTCGAACGCCGCCGCGCCGCCAACCGCGCCCTGGAGAGCGCCAACCACCGCCTCACCCAACTGGGTGCGGAGAACGCCGAACTGCAGGGCAGACTGCTGACCGCCGCCCGCCAGACCGGTGTCGCCGGCGAGCGCGGCCGGCTGGCCAGGGAGATCCACGACACCGTCGCCCAGAGCCTGTCGGGCATCGTCACCCAGCTCGAAGCCGCGGAGGAGGCGGCCGACGACGCCGAGACGGTGCGCCGTCGCCTGGCCGTCGCCCGGAGCCTGGCCAGGGAGAGCCTGGTCGAGGTCCGCCGTTCCCTGGACGACCTGCGCCCCGGGCCGCTGGCGCGGAGCCGGTTACCGGAGGCGCTGTCGCCCCTGGTCGCCGGCTGGGGCGAAACTCACGGGCTGCCCGCGATCTTCACCGTCACCGGGGCCGCCCGGCTGCTGCATCCCGAGGTCGAGGTGACGGTGTTCAGGGCGGTGCAGGAGGCGCTGGCGAACGTGGCCCGCCACGCGGAGGCGGGCAAGGTGGGGGTCACGCTGTCGTATATGGAGGATGTGGTGGTGGCGGACATCCGGGACGATGGTGTCGGTTTCGACCCGGCGGAGGTGGACGGGTTCGGGCTGACCGCGATGCGGCAGCGGGTGGGCCGGCTGGCCGGGAACGTCGAGGTGGAGTCCGCGCCCGGCCAGGGCACCGCGATCAGCGTGAGCGTCCCCGCGATCCCCGCCGCGGCCGGGTGGGAGGCGTCGTGACGGTACGGCTGGTGATCGTGGACGACCATCCCGTGGTGCGTGACGGACTGCGCGGCATGTTCGTGGAGCAGGCCGACCTGGAGATCGTCGGCGAGGCGGGCGACGGCGAGCGCGGGCTGGCCGTGGCCGAGCGTGAACGCCCCGACGTGGTGCTCACCGACCTGCGCATGCCGGGGCTCGCGGGCGCGGAGTTCATCAGGCTGCTGGCCGAGCGGGTGCCGTCGGCCCGGGTGCTGGTGCTGACCACGTACGACGGGGACGACAACGTGCTGCCCGCGGTGGCGGCGGGCGCGATCGGCTACCTGCTCAAGGACTCGCCGCGCGAGGAGGTGTTCCGCGCGGTACGGGCGGCGGCGGTCGGCGAGACGGTGTTGTCGCCGGCGGTGGCGGCCCGGGTGCTCAACCAGGTCCGCGCGCCGGCGCCGGCCGAGCTGACCGAGCGCGAACACACGGTGCTGGGCCTGGTCGCGCGCGGCTCCACGAACAAGGAGGCGGCGGCCGCGCTGTTCATCAGCGAGACGACGGTCAAGACCCACTTGGCGCACATTTACGCGAAATTGGGGGTGTCCGACCGCGCCGCCGCCGTGGCCACCGCCTTCAGCCGCGGATTGCTCCCCTGATCGTCTGATAGGCGTTAATCCCTGCCCGATATCGGGCAGGATGTTGGCGTGTCTCGTTCCAGAGCCGTAGTGTCCTCGTCTGTGTCCACGGCACGGCAGCAGCATCCGTACGAAGATCTCATCGCGCACCTCACCAGGACGAGCCCGCTCGGCCCCGGCGAAGCGGCCCGCGTGGTCGCCGACGTGCTCTCATACTTCTCCGAGCCCGTCGAGGAGTTCGTCCGGCGTCGTCACGGGGAGTTGAAGGCGCGCGGCCGGACCAACGAGGAGATCTTCCCCAGGATCGCCGCCGAGTTACGCGGTCGCCGGGTGGCCGCGCCAGAGCTGTCCCTGAGGCAGCTACGCAGGATCGTTTACGGATAAGAGGAGACCTCGATGTGCGGAATCGTGGCCTATATCGGCCCCAAGGACGCGGCGCCCATCCTGCTGGAGGGCCTGCAGCGGCTGGAATACCGGGGCTACGACTCGGCCGGGGTCGTGGTGTCCAACAAAGGGCTGAAGCTGCGCAAGGTCAAGGGCCGGGTGGCCGACCTGGCGAAGGTGGTGCCGGCCAGGTTCAAGGGCGGCCTCGGCATCGGGCACACCCGGTGGGCCACGCACGGCGTGCCCAGTGACGAGAACGCGCACCCGCACCTGTCCGCCGACCAGCGCATCGCGGTCGTGCACAACGGCATCATCGAGAACGCCGGCGAGCTGCGCGCCAAGCTGGAGGCCGACGGCGTCGAGTTCCTCTCGGAGACCGACACCGAGGTGCTCGCCCACCTGATCGCGCACGCCGTGGACGAGAACGACTCGCTGGAAGAGGCGGTCAGGAAGACGCTCAAGAGCATCGTGGGCACGTACGGCATCGCCGTCATCGACGCCGAGCGGCCCGGCGAGGTGGTCGTGGCGCGCAACGGCAGCCCGATCGTGGTGGGCATCGGCGAGAAGGAGATGTTCGCCGCCTCCGACGTGGCCGCGCTGGTCCGCTACACCCGCCAGGTCGTGCACCTGGAGGACGGCGAGCTGGCCGTGCTCAAGGCCGACGGCTTCCACACCTTCGCCAGCGACGCCCGTGAGACGGCCAAGGAGCCGCTGACCGTCGACTGGGACGCCGGCCACTACGACACCGGCGGCTACGAGCACTACCTGCTCAAGGAGATCTCCGAGCAGCCCGAGACGATGACCCGCACCATGAGCGGCCGGCTCGACGAGCGCTTCCACGTCGCTCATCTCGGCGGGCTCAACATGGACGCCCGCGAGACGCGCGGCTTCCGCCGGGTGAAGATCATCGGCTGCGGTTCGGCCTACTACTCGGGCCAGATCGGCGCGCAGCTCATCGAGGAGCTGGCGCGCATCCCGGCCGACGCCGAGCCGGCCAGCGAGTTCCGCTACCGCAACCCGGTCGTCGACCCCGACACGCTCTACGTCGCGATCAGCCAGTCGGGCGAGACCTACGACACGCTCGCCGCCGTACAGGAGCTCAAGCGCAAGGGCGGCCGGGTCATCGGCATCGTCAACGCCGTGGGCAGCGCCATCGCCCGCGAGGTCGACGGCGGCATCTACCTGCACGCGGGCCCCGAGGTCTCGGTGGCCTCGACCAAGGCGTTCACCTCGACCTCGGTGGCGTTCGCGCTGCTCGCGCTGCACCTGGGCCGGGTGCGCGACCTGTCGCCCGCCGACGGGCGGCGCATCGTGGAGGGCCTGCGCCGCCTGCCCGGCCAGATCGAGCAGATCCTGGAGCAGGGCGAGGCCATCGCCGAGCTGGCCAAGAAGTACGCCGACCACCCGAGCATGATGTTCGTCGGCCGCGTGCGCGGCTACCCGGTGGCCAGGGAGGGCGCGCAGAAGCTCAAGGAGATCTCGTACGTGCACGCCGAGGCCTACCCGGCGAGCGAGCTCAAGCACGGCCCGCTCGCGCTGATCGGCCCCGAGATGCCGACGGTCGCGATCGTCCCCGACGACGAGCTGCTCGACAAGAACCTCACCACGCTCGGCGAGATCCGCGCCCGTGGCGGCCGGGTGCTCATGGTCGGCCACCGCGAGCCCGACGCCAAGCTGGCCGACGACGTCATCGTGATCCCGAAGAACGAGATCGAGCTCGACCCGATCCTGCTGACGATCCCGCTCCAGCTCCTCGCCTATCACGCGGCGGTGGCGCTCGGCCGCGATGTGGACAAGCCTCGCAATCTAGCCAAGAGCGTTACGGTCGAGTAGTCGGGACCAATTAAGCCCAAATTCAGCGCAGACTATCGTTATCTGGCTGGAGACGACATAAATTCGATACTGTGCGGCAGTTCGACCATCAGAGGCCCAATCCCGCACGCATGTACGACTACATGCTCGGCGGGAAGGACAACTTCGCGGTCGACCGCCAGGCCATCGACCGGCTCGCCGAGCTGATCCCGGAGGCGGTCCCGCTGGCCCGCGCGAACCGGGCCTTCCTGCAGCGTGCCGTACGTTATGTGGCCCGCGCCGGGGTCTGCCAGTTCCTCGACCTCGGCAGCGGGCTGCCCACCCAGGGCAGCGCGCACGAGGTGGCGCCCGAGGCCGCGGTGGTCTACGTCGATCACGATCCGGTCGTCGCCGCCCACGCCACGGCCCTGCTCGGGAGCTCCTGCCCCGGCAGGGCCGCTTTCGTCCACGCCGACCTGCTCGACCCCGGCGACGTGCTCGCCGGGGCCGGCACCCTTCTCGACCTGGATCGGCCGGTCGGGGTGCTGCTGGTGTCGATCCTGCACTTCCTGCCCGACTCCGCGCAGCCGCAGCGGGCCGTGGCCGTGCTGCGGGAGCGGATGGCGCCCGGCAGCTTCCTGGTGATCTCCCACGCCACGACGATGGGGCGCCTGGAGGACGAGGAACAGGTCAGGGGCGCCTACCGGGGACCGTCCGCCGGGGGCGGGACCGACCGGTCCCCGGCGGAGATCCGCGCTTTCTTCGGCGACCTCCCGCTGGAACCGCCCGGCCTCGTGCAGGCCACCGACTGGCGGCCTGACCGGCCCAAGCTGGTGGGCGACTGGTCGCTGCCCTCCGCGCTCATGGCCGGCGTCGGCCGGAAGGCCTACCGCACGAGGTAGGCGTCGGTGAGCACCTGCTGAACGGCGTTGCCGTCCCTGTCGCTCGCCTCGACCTTGATCGAGATCTTCGCCGGGCCCTTCGGGTTGACCGCGAGCACCTTGTCACCGGGCAGCACCACGGCCTGGGTCCAGTGCCCGCCGCCGTCGGCGGAGATCCAGGCCCGCCGCAGCGACGGCGACCTGCCGCCGTCCGGCTTGACGGTGAAGGTGAACGGCCTGCCGCCCTGGACGGTGTCGTCCGCCGGCAGCCCGAGCGCGTACCGGAGCCTGATCATCGGCACCTGGGCACAGGGCTGCCGGTCCTCCCACAGCACGGTGTCCAGGCAGGCGTGCGGCGAATCGTCGCTCGCCGGCCGGGCCGAGCGGAACGTCCAGGTCGTCTCGACCTTGCCGTCGGAGACCGCGTCCTTCCACGAGTCCGTCAGCCGGTAGGTGCCCGCGCCGGCGGGGACGGTGTAGTAGGGCACGCCCAGGTCGTCGAACTGCGGCTCGACCTCGGTGTTCCCGCTGAAGAGGTGGACCTCCTCGGTCCCCGGCGCGCCCTGGTAGCGGTGGGTCGGGTCGGAGGCGTCGGAGTAGTAGCCGAAGCCGACCGGGCTCAGCGCGCGCAGCCGCAGCCGGTCGCCCTGGCGGCAGCCGTCGCAGTAGAGGCCCACGCTGATCCAGTCCGGCAGGCCGGGGCCGGCCGCCAACTGCGCGGGCACGAGGGGCTCGTTCCAGTCCTCCCGCTCCCGGGTGGGGCGGGTGAAGCCGCGGGCGGAGGTGCCGTGCCGCGCTTCGCCGGCGGCGTAGTCGTTGAACGCGTAGTCGCGCTCCCACATCACGTCCCGGCCGGGCATGTTGTAGTACTCGGTCCTGGACGTGGGCCCGGCGAAGCCGTGCGAGCCGCGGATGCTGAAGCGCTGCTCGGGCGAGTAGGTGTGGTTGACCTCGGTGAAGTTCGGGTACGGCCCCCACGTCCCGGGCTGCGGCGCGAACCGCGCGTGGTAGGTCGTGTCGATCTCGGTGAGCTCGCGGGCCTTCGGCGCGAAGCTCAGACGGCCGGCCGTGGTCCCCTTCAGGTAGTAGGCCAGCTTGTACTCGAACGGGGTGGTCGGCGTGGCGCGCAGGGCGGCACTCGGGTACGGCCCGCGGGCCAGCGCCGCGCCCAGCCGGTCGGCCTCGCCGGTGTCGATCCACAGCACCGGGAGCTTGTTCTGGGTCGTGTACGCCGAGGCGCTGAGCAGCCAGGCGAACCGGTCGCTGGTGATCACGCCCGCGGCCCCGCCCTTGATGGCCGCCTCCAGATCGGCCAGCAGGAGCTGGAGCGAGTTCCTGGCCGTCAGGAAGATCAGTTTGCCGCGTACGTCCGCGCCGGCGCGCAGGTCGTCACCCGTGGTCAGCCGCAGCCGCCGGTCACTGGCGAACTTCGGCACCAGCGCGTCGTGCTCGCTGACGTAGCGCGGGTTGAGCCGCAGCCCCGGCACGTCCAGCTCGACCTCGGGCGCGCGGCGGATCTGGTCGAAGAGCAGGGTGGAGGTGCCCACCGTGGGTGCCCTCCGTACCGGTGTGACCCAGTACGTGCCCCGGTTGACCGGCTCGTAGCTGAGCAGCGACGCGCCCGCGTACATGCGGCCCGAGGCGGTGGTGCGGGCGTACATCACATTCATGAACACCGGCTCCGACGTGCGCGGCGTGCTCACCCGGAGCGGCTCGGCCTCGGTCGCGTCGAGGGTCACCGTGGTGTCGCCGTCGAGCTTGACCTCGGGGGCGAGCAGGGTGGCGTACTGGAGTTGCCGGCCCGGCTCGGTGTACCACCAGGGCATGTCACCGATGGAGTAGACGCCGCCGCGGGCGAGCCTGAGCTTCGTCTCCACCGTGCCGGGCGTGTCCGTGGCCCGCCAGGCATCGGTCATCACGGTCATCGGCTCGCCGGCGAGGAGCGGGTCGGTGTCGCTGACCCGGAGGGCGGACACCACGCCCGGGTTGAGCTTCCACTCCGGCTTGCCGACGAGCTTGATGCTCACGGTGGCCATCTCGGCCTGCTTGCGGAACGCGATCGGCGCCGTCAGCCGGGCCGTTCCGCCGGTGGCCGTCAGGCGGCCCTCGTACCAGCCGGCGTCGCCGATCGTGGGCTCGATCGTGAGGTCGGCGGTCGCCGTGCCGCCCGCGGGGACGGTCAGGGACGACGGGGTGAGCGTGGCCATCCCGGCGGCCGCCGGGGCGTCGCCGTGCTTCAGCGTCATCGACAGGGCCAGCGTGACCGGCTCCTGGCCGATGTTGCGGAAGGTCACCTTTTTGGTGAGCGTCTGGCCGGTGTACGGGTCGGTGAAGCCGGAGTGCACGGTGGCCAGGTCGTCGAAGACCTGCTGGGTGACGGCCCGTCCGAGGTCCAGCCGTCCCGAGCCCTGGTCGTAGACCGTGGAGTCGCCCGGCTTCGCGGTGCCCGCCAGCGCGTTCTTGAGCTGGTCGGGCGTCCAGCCGGGGTGCTGGGCGGCGAGGACGCCGGCGGCGGCGGCCACGTGCGGGGCGGCCATCGAGGTGCCGGACGCCGCGGTGTGGTGCTCGTCGATCGGGCCGCCGCCGGGGACGCTGCTGCCCTCGCCCAGCGAGGTGCCCGCCGCGCGGGCCGCGATGATGTTCACGCCGGGCGCGGTGATCTCCGGCTTGATCGCGACGTCGTCGCTCACGCGCGGTCCGCGGCTGGAGAAGTCGGCGATCCTGTCGGCCGAGTCCACCGCGCCGACGGTGAGCGCCGAGGTCGCCGCGCCGGGGGAGGCGACGGTGTAGCGGCCGGGGCCCGAGTTGCCCGCCGCGACCACGAAGAGCGTGCCGTACTCGGCGGTCAGCTCGTTGGCGGCCTGACTCAGCGGGTCGGTGCCGTCGGTCGCGTTCATGCTGCCCAGGCTCATGTTGACCACGCGGGCGCGCGCTGTGGCCGCCTGCCACTGCATGGCCGCGATGATCTCGGAGTTGTTGCCGCTGCCGGTGTCGTCCAGCGCCTTGGCGATGGTCAGCCGGGTGCCCGGGGCGACGCCCTTGTACCTGCCGCTGGAGGCGGCGCCGCTGCCCGCGATGATCGAGGCCACGTGGGTGCCGTGGCCGACCCGGTCGGCGACCTCGTCGGGATCGCCGCCGCCCGGCATGCCCGCCGGGACGAAGTTGCGCGCCGAGACGATCCTGTCCCGCAGGTCGGGGTGCGCGGCGTCGATGCCGGTGTCGATGACGCCCACTGTGGCGCCCGTGCCGTCATATCCGGCCGCCCAGGCCGTGGGCGCGCCGATCTGCGGGTTGCTCACGTCGTCGAGCGCCTTGGCCTTGCCGTCCAGCCACACCTTGCGCAGGCCGCTCGTCCTGGCGGTGTTCAGGGACTTCCAGAAGGTGGCGGCCTGCTTCTTGTCCACCTTGATCGCGGCGCCGTCGATGCTCTCCAGCACCATCGGCTCCGCGCCGCCCTTCAGCGACCTGGCCTTGCCCGCCAGGTCGGCGGCCTTGGCGCCGTCCTCGTACTGGACGATGAGCGGGAGCCGGGTGGCCTTGGCGTCGCCGTAGCCGTTGGCGGCCAGGTAGTCGACGTTGAACAGTTCCTTGTCCAGCAGGCCCTTGGCCACGTAAGGTGCGGCGTCAGCGGGGATCACGTAGTAGCCGTGCTCGTCCTGCTGAGCCTGATACGTCCGAGCCTCCCCGCTCGCGCCGGGCTCCAGAGTGGCCGAGGCGCGGCCGGCGCCGTCCTTCGCGTAGACGACGGTGTCCCCGGTGATCAGTGTGACCTTTTCCGGCGCGGCACCGGGCCTGGTGGGAGCGGCCGGTGCGGTGCTCGCGATGGCCGTTCGCGGTGCCGCGACGAGCGGTACGGCGAGGACGGCCGCGAGTAAGGCCGCGAGTCCGCGGTGCCGGGGGGTGGACAGCATGCGTACACCTTTCTCCAGACATGGGAAACGCCGGAGATCGTTTCCACGCTGACCTAATCTGGGAATGAGTCAGGGCACAAGCCCGCCGACCGGGCCAAAACCCGCCAGTTGGCGGTAACCCGCCACCCCCGGGGCCGCCCGGAGAAAGGTCGCCGCCGATGCTCGGAGCGATCGGCCTCTCACCGGCCGAGAGCCGCCTTTACGTGACGCTCGTCGAGAACCCGCGATCATCGGCCGCCGAACTCGCCACGCACTGCGGCGTCTCCACGCCGCTGGCGGCCCGCACGCTGGCGGCCTTCGCGCGGCGCGGTCTGGCCAGCAGGCTGCCGGGCCGCCAGGCGCGCTACGTCGCCGTCACTCCCGACATCGCCATCAGGCCGCTGCTCGCCCGGCGGGAGGAGGAGCTCCAGCAGGTGCGCACCGCCGTCCACGAGCTGACCACGTCGTTCCACCTGGCCTCCCGTTACGCGACGCATCCGGCCGAGCAGGTCGAGGTGGTCATGGGGAGCGACAACATCATCAGCAGGGCGTACGCGCTGCAGGACAGCGCCCAGAGCATGTTCCGCAACATCGACAAGCCCCCGTACGTCATGCGCGGGCACGCCGGCAACGTCGAGCGGGAGCGGCGGATGCTGCGGTCGGGCATCGACTACCGCAGCGTGTACGACCTGGAGTCGCTGGCGGTGCCCGGCAAGCTGCGGCTCGTCCAGGAGTCGATGGCCCACGGGGAGAAGGCCCGGGTGGTGTCCGGGGCGGCCGCCAAGATGTGGATCGCCGACGACGCGCTCGCGCTGATCCCCATCCGCAACGGGGCCTACTCCATCGACGCGGCGTTCATCCTGCACCGCTCCGCCCTGCTCGACGCGCTGATCGCGCTGTTCGAGCTGGAGTGGCGGCGAGGGTTTCCCTTACGCTCGGCGCCGCGTGGTCTGGACCCCGCTCCCGACGAGTCGACCAGGGAACTGCTGGAACTGCTCGCGGGCGGCCTGACGGACGAGGCCATCGCGCGGGCGCTGGGGCTCGGGCTGCGTACGGTGCAGCGCCGCATTCAGGCCGTCATGCAGGACCTGAACGCCATCACCCGCTTCCAGGCGGGCCTGGCCGCCCGGGAACGAGGGTGGATATAAAAGAAGTTTGAACCATTCACCGTCCGCCGTACGTGATGAAGGCGAACCACGCACGTGTCGTTGTCATCATCGGCAGATGGGAATCAGCCCATGTTCCACCGCACGCTCGCCCTGGTTTCCGGCGCGTTACTCGGCGCCGCCCTGCTCACCGGGCCCGCCTCAGCCACCACGGACACCACCCCGCCCAGCGCTCCCGTCCTTCTGACGGTCTTCGAGTTCCAGTTCCTCGAATTGATGTTCTCCTACTCGCTCTCCACCGACAATGTCACGCCGAAGGCCGACATCACGTACGAGCTCTATCTCGACGGCGTATTCGAGAGCGACATCGTCCCGTTCATCCGGCCGCAATTCCCGAACAGCTCCGTGGCGTTCGCCTACGCCGACGAGCCCGGCCCCGTCACGCTCACCCTGCTGGCGGTGGACGCGGCCGGCAACAGGTCCGCGCTGAGCAACGCGATCACGGTGACCGCAGTCGAATAAAACCCGAAAAATCGCGACATTTTGGCCCGAGACGCCGATGTGTAACTCTGCGTAATGTGTCAATAACTTCTAGTAATAGGAGGGCTTGGGGGGAGACACGCATGCGGCGTCGGCGGTTCTTGGCCTGGGGGGCGGGCGTGGCGGCGTGCGCGGCCGGGTGCGGCACGGAACGTGTCACCGGCGCGCCGCGTACCCGCTTCTCGATCAGTCCCGGCGGACGCCGCTGGACCCGGGTGGGGGAGGCGTTCGCCGGGGCGGCCCGCGCGGCCGGGTTCGCCACGGCGTCGTCCGGGGCCACGGCGATGTCCACGGCGATGTCGACAGCGATCACGGTGACCGGCCTGGCCGCGCTGTCCGCCGCCGAGCTGAACAACGGCCAGACCCTGCTCGACACCGCCACCCCGCTGGCCCGGCTCAGCGGCGACGTCGCCGTGGTGATTGTGCCCGGCGGCTCGCGCTTCAAGGACTTCGCGGACTTCGGCGCCCATCTCCTCGCCGACCCCGGCCGTACCCTGCTGGCGGGCGGCCCGCAGGGCGAGCCCGACCACCTGCTGTTCGGCCTGATCGCCAAGGGCCTCGGCGCCGACGCCCGGCAGGTCGTCTACACCGGCTATCCGACCAGCGGCGAGGCCGCCGCCGCGCTGCTGTCCGGCAAGGCGGCGGCCGCCGCCGGCCTGTTCGCCGACTGGCGCGAGCACCTCGGCAAGGGGCGGGTCAGGGCGCTCGCGGTGTCCTCGGCCGGGCGGGTGCCGGGCCTGGACGTGCCGACGCTGCTGGAGTCGGGCGTGCGGGTGGATTTCTCGGACTGGGTGGCCGCCTTCGGGCCCGACGACATGTCCGACGAAAGCCGCGAGCAGGCCGTGCGCATGTGTGACGAGGTGCTCGGATCGCCCGGCTGGCACGCCGCCTGCCTGGCCGCCGGCTGGCTGACGATCCCGCTCGCGGGCGACGACTTCGCCCGCTGGCTCGGCTCCGAGATCGAGCGCACCGGCGCGGTGTTGCGGGACCTCGGGCTCATCGACTCGACGAAGGCCACAACATGCTGGGGTAGTTGCGGGAACGGCCACTAGATGTAGGATCCTGCTCGTCGCTGGTTCGCCTCTCCGGAGGCGGAGCAAAAGGGAACCCGGTGAGATTCCGGGGCTGCCCCGCAGCGGTGAGCGGGAACGACCGCCGTCATGAGCACTGGAGTGATCCGGGAAGCGACGGCCAGTAGGAGCCCAGCCGGAGTGCTGGAGCGCGCCCGCGAGCCCGAAGACCTGCCAGCGGCATGCCGGAATTCCGGCATGCAGTGTTCAGGGCCTCGAGGGTGGGCCAGGGCGCGACGCGGCACGGAGGTCCGGGCCGTCGTGCTCTGACGTGCTCTCGCGGCGGGTGGGCTCGCGAGGAGAGAGAGCACGTTGACGCAGATCGTTGAGGTTGACCGCCGGCTGGCCATCGAGGAGGCCGCCGCCCGGGTGATCGCCGACCCGGCCAACTCCCGGGTCGCCGCCCGGCTGCTGGCCGAGGAGATCGCCGACGAGGCCGCCGGGCACGGGGTGCGGTCGTTCTCCGAGTCCATCGCCGCCACCCACGCGGCCGGGCTGATCCAGGACGGGCTCGCGGAGTTCGTCGCCGCGCACGCCGCCGCGCTGGACGCGCTCGTCGCGGGGGACGCGGACGACCGGTTCGAGTATTTCGGGCTGCGTACGATCTACGACCGCTACCTGCTGCGCCACCCCGAGTCGCGGGCGGTGCTGGAGCGGCCGCAGCACTTCTTCCTCCGCGTGGCCTGCGGGTTGTCGGAGACGGTCGCGGAGGCGGCCGAGCTGTACGCGCTCATGTCCACGTTGTCGTACCTGCCGAGCTCGCCCACCCTGTTCAACTCGGGCGCGCGCCGGCCGCAGCTTTCCTCGTGCTTCCTGCTCGACTCGCCGCGCGACGAGCTGGAGGCGATCTACGACCGGTACGGGCAGGTGGCGCGGCTGTCCAAGTACGCCGGGGGCATCGGCGTGTCCTGGACCCGGGTGCGCTCGCGCGGCTCGCTGATCAGGGGCACGAACGGGCACTCCAACGGCATCGTGCCCTGGCTGCGCACGCTGGACTCGTCGGTGGCCGCCGTCAACCAGGGCGGGCGGCGCAAGGGCGCGGCCTGCGTCTATCTGGAGACCTGGCACGCCGACATCGAGGAGTTCCTGGAGCTGCGCGACAACACCGGTGAGGACGCTCGCCGTACGCACAATCTCAACCTGGCCAACTGGGTGCCCGACGAGTTCATGCGCCGGGTCGAGGCGGACGAGATGTGGTCGCTGTTCGACCCGAAGGAGGTGCCCGACCTCACGGACCTGTACGGGGCGGACTTCGACGCGAAATATCGCGCTTACGAGGCCGACGGGCGATTTATCAAGCAAATCCCGGCTCGTACCCTCTACGGCCGCATGATGCGTACCCTCGCCCAGACCGGCAACGGCTGGATGACCTTCAAGGACGCCGCCAACCGTACCTCCAACCAGACCGCCCGCCCTGAGAACGTCATCCACCTGTCGAACCTGTGCACCGAGATCCTCGAGGTCACCAGCGACGCCGAGACGGCGGTCTGCAACCTCGGCTCCGTCAACCTGGCCGCCCACCTCAGCGGCGGCGACGTGGACTGGGACCGGCTGCGCGCCACCGTCCGCACGGCCGTGCGCTTCCTGGACCGGACCATCGACCTCGGCTTCTACCCGACGCCCGAGGCCGAGGCCGCGAACAGGCGCTGGCGGCCGATCGGGCTCGGCGTGATGGGGCTGGCCGACGTGTTCTTCACGCTGCGGCTCCCGTTCGACTCCCCGCGGGCGCTGGAGCTGTCCACCCGGATCGCCGAGGAGATCGCCCTGGTGGCCTATGACACCTCGGCCGACCTGGCCACCGAACGCGGCCGGCACCCGTCGTACGACGACACCCGCGCGGCCGGGGGAGTGCTGCACCCGGACCACTACCGGGCGAGCACACCCCGCTGGGACGCCCTCCGCGACAAGATCGCCGGCACCGGCCTGCGCAACTCCCTCATGATCGCCATCGCGCCCACCGCCACGATCGCCTCCATCGCCGGCTGCTACGAGTGCATCGAGCCGCAGGTGTCCAACGTGTTCAAGCGCGAGACCCTGTCAGGCGAGTTCCTCCAGGTCAACCGCTACCTGGTCGCCGATCTGCAGGCGCGCGGGCTGTGGACTCAGCGGCTCCGCGACGACCTCAAGCGCGCCGACGGCTCGGTCCAGACCGTCCCCGGCATCCCGGACGACCTCAAGCTCCTCTACCGCACGGCCTGGGAGCTGCCGCAGAAGGCGCTGATCGACCTGGCGGCCGCGCGCACGCCGTACATCGACCAGTCGCAGTCGCTCAACCTCTTCATGGCCAGCCCGACCATCGGCAAGCTCTCCTCGATGTACGCCTACGCCTGGAAGCAGGGCCTGAAGACCACGTACTACCTGCGCTCCCGCCCCGCCACCAGGATCGCCCAGACCACGGTCGCCGCTCCTCCGGAAGCGATCGCGTGCTCCCTGGAAAACCCCGAATCCTGCGAAGCCTGCCAGTAAGGAGTCTTTTGTGCTGCTCGACCCCGGCATGGACCTCACCCTCCGGCCCATGCGCTACCCCGACTTCTACGAGCGCTACCGCGCCGCCATCCGCAACACCTGGACCGTCGAGGAGGTGGACCTGCACAACGACCTCGCCGACCTGGCCAAGATGACCCCCCAGGAACGGCACCTGATCAACCGCCTGGTCGCCTTCTTCGCCACCGGCGACTCCATCGTGGCCAACAACCTGGTGCTCAACCTCTACCAGCACGTCAACGCCCCAGAAGCGCGCCTCTACCTCAGCAGGCAGCTCTTCGAGGAGGCCGTCCACGTGCAGTTCTACCTGACGCTGCTGGACACCTACCTGCCCGACCCCGACGAGCGCGTGAAGGCGTTCGCCGCGATCGAGCACATTCCGTCGATCCGCGACAAGGCCGAGTTCTGCTTCAAGTGGATCGACTCGATCGGCGGCCTGCGGCGGCTGGAGACCGCCGACGAGCGCCGTGGTTTCCTGCTGAACCTCATCTGCTTCGCCGCCTGCATCGAGGGCCTGTTCTTCTACGGCGCGTTCGCGTACGTCTACTGGTTCCGCTCCCGGGGCCTCCTCGGCGGGCTGGCCACCGGGACGAACTGGGTCTTCAGGGACGAGTCCATGCACATGGAGTTCGCGTTCAGCGTGGTGGACACGGTCCGGGCCGAGGAGCCGTCGCTGTTCGACGACGAGCTGGGCAAGCAGGTCACGCTCATGCTGGAGGAGGCCGTCGCCGCCGAACTGGCCTTCGCCGAGGACCTGTGCGGCGACGGCATGCCCGGCATGGGGGCCGGCCAGATGCGCCAATACCTCGAATACGTCACCGACCAGCGCCTGGCCAGGCTCGGCATGCCCCGCCGGTACGGGTCGGCCAACCCCTTCGCCTTCATGGAGTTGCAGGACGTGCAGGAACTGGCCAACTTCTTTGAACGGCGGGTTTCTGCTTACCAAGTGGCGGTTGAGGGCAATGTGACCTTTGACGAGACGTTCTAATACATAGGAGGCATGAGCGTGCAGTCTCCAGCGGACTGGCCGATCCTCGTAATCTCCGTGGTCGGCTCAATCCTTCTGGTGGAAGTGGTCAGACGGGTGCTGATCAGGGTGGGGCGCAAATGGGCGCTCGCCCGGCACCTGGTGGAGCACTGCACGTGGCCGGCCTTCACGGTGGCCGCCGTGGTGGCCTTCAACCTGGTGTTCGGGCCGGGGATGTTCGGGGACTCGGCGAGCGAGCGGGGTGCGGCGAGCTCGGTGCAGCGGGTGCTCGGCCTCGTCACGATCGGCGCGATCACCTGGCTGATCGTGGAGGCCACGTACGCGCTGACGGACGTCGTCCTTGAGCGGCTCGTCCGGATCGAGGGCGAGCGCAACCGCCGGGCGCGGCGCATCATGACCCAGATCGCGCTGGTCCGCCGCATCGTCGCCGCCGTCATCGTCGTGGTCGCGGTCGGCGCCATGCTCTTCTCCTTTCCCCAGGTACGCGCCCTCGGAGCCGGCCTGCTCGCCTCGGCGGGCATCGCGGGCGCGGTCGTCGGCATCGCGGCCCAGCCCACGATCGGCAACGTCCTGGCCGGCCTCCAACTGGCCTTCAGCGACGCGCTGCGCCTGGACGACGTGGTCGTGGTCGAGAACGAGTGGGGCCGGATCGAGGAACTCACGCTCACGTACGTGGTGGTGCGGCTGTGGGACGAACGCCGGCTCGTGCTGCCGGTGTCGTACTTCACGCAGACCCCGTTCGAAAACTGGACCCGCCACGGCAGCCGCGTCCTCGCCGTGGTGTTCCTGCGCGTGGACTGGTCGGTCCCGGTCCCCAAACTGCGCGAGGCCCTGTACGAGTTTCTCCAGGGCAACCCGCTGTGGGACCAGAAGGACTGGACGCTGCAGGTCACCGACGTCCTGCCGAACGGCCTGGTCGAACTGCGCGCCCTGATGAGCGCCGCCGACTCGCCGTCCTCATGGGACCTCAAGTGCGACGTACGCGAATTCCTGGTCAACTTCGTCCGCGACAACTACCCCGAGTCCCTACCCCGTTTCCGCGTCGAAACCCCGGAGACCCGCGTGGGCGTTCCCGATTAAATATGTGGCACACCAGCCGACCCCGGGTTTAACGTGGACAACGTCCAGCAACAACGAAGGAAGGCGGAAGAAAGTGCGCAACACCCTGCCGGCCTTCCCTTCGCTGTTGCTCTCGGGATAACCCTCCACGGAATTCTTCGGAAAGCCGTCTCGGGGGATTTCGAGGCGGCTTCTTTTCATGTGAACGACCGAGTGTGGGGCAGTTTGGTCAGCCCGCCTGCCTTGGGAGCAGGAGCACCGCAGGTTCGAATCCTGCCGCTCGGACAACGGCCCTGAAAGAAAAGGGCCGCGGGCTACGGCCTGGCCGACGGGATTGGCGCCCCCCGGCCGGACCCGGCCCTTGCCCCGGGCCGGCCCACGCCAGCCAAGCCCGGGGCCCAGCCGCTCTGGCCCAACTGGCAGAGGCGCCGTCTTCAGGAGGCGGAGGTTCAGGGTTCGACTCCCTGGGGCGGCACCTGAACTTTCAGCGACCGCGCAAGGTGTGGGGAAGCGCATCGCCGTGCGCGGGGCGCCAGCGATGGGAACCGGGTCACGGGTTACGGGAGCGGTGTCGCCGGATCGGTGGATTCGGTGGACGACCACGGCGGCAGTTCTCGTGCTGGTCGGAATCGCTGCTGTGGTGTCGTTCCGGCATATGCGGGAGCCGGCCATCGCGCATGGCAGGCACCCGCTGGCCGGGGAAGCCCACCGCCGTGACCTGGCCGTTCCCGTCACCTGGACCAGGGCTGATCGCTGGTATGGGTGTACCTAGCTGCACCCCAGGCCGGGATTCAGCGCCCTTACCCCCTCGTACCGTCGTCCCTAGGCTCGCGGCATGACATTGATGCGTACTCTCGGCTCAGCCGTTTTAAGCTTGGCATTCGTCATGGCAGGGGCCGCGCCGGCGAATGCGGCCTCGCGGGATGTCGTACGGACCGATACGGGCTGGGTGCGAGGCGAGGTCGCCCGGGACCACCGGATCTTCCAGGGCATCCCCTACGCCGCTTCTCCGGTCGGCGACCTGCGCTGGCAGTCGCCCCAGCCGGTAACTGCCTGGCGTGGTGTCCGCGCCGCGACACGCCCCGGTGACAGGTGCGCCCAGTCCACGGATCTGTGGGGGTTGCCGGCCAGCGACAGCGAGGACTGCCTGTATCTCAACGTGACCGTCCCGCGCTCGGCCACTCCGCGCCGCCCCCGGCCCGTCATGGTCTGGTTGCACGGCGGCAGCCTGACGAAGGGGGCCGGCAACGACTACGACGCCAGCCGCCTGACAACGCGCGGCGACGTCGTGGTGGTCACCGTCAACTACCGGCTTGGCGTTTTCGGCTTCTTCGGGCATCCCGGACTGGCGGGCAGCGGGGCCTACGGGCTGGAGGACCAGCAGGCGGCATTGCGATGGGTCCAGCGCAATATAGCGGCCTTCGGAGGCGACCCACGCAACGTCACGTTGTTCGGGGAGTCCGCCGGAGCGCACTCGGTGTGCGCCCACCTGGCGTCACCCACCGCCGCCGGCCTCTTCCACCGGGCGATCACCCAAAGCACGTTCTGCTCCCAGACCGCCTTCACCGGCAGCCGCCTGAGGCCGGTCATGGACCTCCCGATGTGGGTTCCCAAGGCCGCCCACGAGGCGCACGGAGCCACCACCGCCACCGCGCTCGGCTGCACCGATCCGAAGACAGCCGTCACCTGCCTGCGTGGCAAGCCCGTCTCCAAGCTCCTCGCGCAGGAGCCGCTCGCCCTTCCGGGCTACGGCAACGCCGTGCTGCCCGCCGATCCCGCGACCGTCTTCGCGCAGGGCCGCTTCCACCGCGTGCCGATCCTCACCGGCATCACCCGTGACGAGGGGACTCTGTTCACCGCGCTGATCTTCCCCGGTCTCACCGAGCAGGGATACCAGGAGGGCCTGCGTCACATCTTCGGTGACAACGCCGCGGCGATCGCGGCGAAGTACCCGTCCCGTGGGCGGCCGACGCAAGCCGTAGCGGCGATCATGAGCGATCTCGACTGGGCGTGGGCCGGTCGTGCCAGTGACCGAATGCTCAGTGAGCACACCCCGGTCTACTCCTACGGGTTCGCCGACCGTACCGCACCGCCGATCTTCCCCCTTCCCGGTGGCGTGGAGCCGCTCGCCTCGCACGGATCGGAACTGTCGTTCCTGTTCCCCGGGGCCCCGCTCACCCGCGAGCAGCGGAAGCTCGGCGACATGATGATCACATACTGGTCGCGCTTCGCGGCGACGGGCGACCCCAACGCTCCTGGCCTGCCGCGCTGGAGCCCCGTGCGCACCGGGCACGTCCATCGCCTGGCCCCGGGCCCCGGTGGCGTCGGCGTCTACGATCAGGACGCCCTCCACGAACTGGCCTTCTGGGACCGCCTGGCCGGCCACTGACCTCGCCGACACCCTGAACGAGACCATGCGCCGCCTGGCCCGCGCCGGCGACCTCAAGCAGGCTGACATCGTCCTGGACCAGCTCGTGGACACCCTCCGCGACAAGGACGTCCCCCCCACCCGTCCTGGCCACCATCGTCGAACAAGCCGAAACCACCCGCGCCCAGCTCCACGACCAGGCCTGACAACCCCCACAGCACGTGAACGAGGCGCTCACGCAGGAGGGAGGCTCGCGGCGGACCATGTTCGCCGCGAGCGCCGCCGGGTCAGGCGCCGGGTCATCAAAGGTCATTTCTCTCTTGGTCGCCAGCTGACCGGCGCGAGCCGGTCAGCCTCATGCTCGCTTGGTGAACTGCGCGCGTACCCACAGGTAGCCAAGCAACGAGAGCCCGGCGCACCCGGCGATCGCCATAACGACCGGGCCCGCCGACGGCGGGCCGGCCAGCAGGCCGCGCACGGTCTCGACGAGCGGAGTGAACGACAGGTGCCGAGCTATGGGCCGCACCCCCGGCCCCTTCTTGCCGACCGGCACGAGCCCGATGACGATCCCGATGGCCACGAGGCTCGCGAGCATGACGTCATAGCGGGCCAGCGGGCCCCGCATCGTGTGGCGGAAGCCGATGCCGTCCAGGACGATCTGGTCCTTGTACGCCTTACGCGGCGTCGCGGCCGCAATCACTGAGCCATTCATGGTCGTTACGGTCGCGGAACGCTCTGATGCCCGGCCGGTGTCGCGCTGACACGGCCGCTGACACGGCCGGTCCCGGCGCAGGCATGGGACTCGCCTCGGAGCACATGCCTGCAACGCCGGCCAACAGGCCTTACGTGCCTGACAAGATCGCAACGCTCTGACCTGCAAGAAGAGGCTGAGAACCCAAGATGGCTATGGCACTCTGAGGACATGTCTCTCGAAGAGGACGCTGTCCGGGCGGTCGAGCGAGCATCGGACATCCTGCACGGGATGCCTGACCCGGCGGAAATCGACCAGGCCGTGGCCCTGCTGCGGGAAGCACGTTCGGTCCTTCCCGACGGGCATCCCGAGCGGGCGAAGTGCCTGGGCAACCTCGCGGCGGCCCTGCAACTGCGCTACAGCCGGACGGGTGACGTAGACGATCTGGACGAGGCCGTTGACACGGGCCGGCTGGTCGTGACCAAGGAACCCGATCCCCTGGACCTGTCCAACCTGTGTAACGCGTTGCGGCTGCGCTACGCCCGGCTGGGCGATCCGGAGGATCTCGACGCGGCGGTGGACGCCGGGCGGCGGGCGGGGAGCATCGTCGAGCTCGACGACCCCGTGCTCGGGGGCTGCCTGAGCAATCTGAGCGGCGCCCTTCTGGCCAGGTACGGAAGATTTCATGATCCCGCCGATCTGGAAGAGGCCGCCGAGATCGGCCGACGGGCGGTGGAGGTCACCGAGCCCGGCGATCCGCAACTCGCCCAGCGCCTGTCGGACCTGGGCGGAGTGTCGCAGCAGCGCTACCTCCTGACGCTGAAGATTCCTCATCTGGAGGAGGCGGTGAACGCCGGGCGCCGGGCGCTGGACCTGATCCAGCCGGGGCATCCCGCGCTCGGCATGTACCTGTCGAACCTCGCCGGCAGCCTGCAACTGCGGTTCGCCCACGACGGCGACAGGGCGGATCTGGACGAGGCGCTGGATCACGCGAGGCGGGCGGTGGCCGTCACCGGGGCGGACCACCCCGACCTCGGCCTTTATCTGACCGGTCTCTGCGGGCTGGCGCAGTTCCTGTCCTGGCACACCAGTGCGGCGGTGGACCTGGACGAGGCAGTGGAGACAGGACGACGGTCCGTGCTCGTCACCGCCCACGACCATCCCGATCGGCCAAGACGGTTGTCCAATCTGGCCGGAGCCCTGCACTTCCGGTTCCGCGCCTCAGGGATGCTGAGCGACCTCGACGAGGCGCTGACCGCCGTACGGTCGGCGGTCGCGCTCACGCCCGCCGACGATCCCGACCTGGCCAGGCGGGTGAGCCTCCTCGGTACGCTGCTGCTCGCCCGTTTCATCCTGGCCGGGTCGCTGGAAGATCTGCACGGGGCCGTCGAGGCAGGCAGGCGGGCGGCGGTTTCGCCGCTGCTGAACGACCTCACCAGGGCCGGTTACCTGTCCACGCTCACCCAGGCGCTGGTGATCCGGTTCCACAACACCGGGCAGGTGGCGGACCTGGACGAGGCCGCGGAGCACGGTACCCGCGCGGTGGCGGCGGTCTCCGTCAGTGACCCCGCCAGGTCCTGGTATCTGTCCAACCTGAGCAACATCCTGCGGGCGCGGCACGCGGCCACGGGGGCGCCGGACGACCTCGACGAGGCGTTGCGGCTGGCCAGGGAGGCGGCCTCCGGTGACGACACCTACCGCGGCGCGTACCTCGTCATCCTGTGCCAGGCACTGCAGTTACGGTATGACAGGACCGGGCTGGCCGCCGATCTGGACGAGGCCGTAGCGGCGGGGCGAGAGGCGCTGTCCCTGACCGCTCAAGGTGTCCCCGACCGGGCCACCTACCTGTACCAGGTCGCCACTCTTCTGCTCGATCGGCAGGGGCCCGGCGACCTGGAGGAGGCGGCGGAGATGTGCCGCGAGGCCGCCGGCATGGCGGCGGCACCACCGTCCGCGCGAGTGCAGGCGGCGCAGGGGTGGGGCATCGCGGTGGCGCTCGCGGGAGCCTGGGCGACGGCGGCGGAAGGATTCGCCACAGCGGTGGAGCTGCTGCCCCGCGCCGTATGGCGCGGCCTGCGGCGGATGGACGGCGAGCATCACCTGAGGCAGTTCGCGGGCCTCGGCAATGACGCGGCCGCGGCCGCGCTTCTCGCCGGCCGGGTGGAGCAGGCGGGAGAGCTGCTGGAACAGGCGAGAGGCGTGTTGTGGGCACAGCGCCTGGACACCTGGACGGACCTGGCCGCGCTCAGCGAGGCCGCACCTGAGATCGCCGCCAGGCTGGAGGCGATCCGCGCCGAGCTGGACGCCCCCGCTCCCGCGGGAGGGTGAGGCGGCCAGGATCAGCCGGTCGGGCACGTCTCCACCGCGCGGATTCCGGTCGCCGTGGCCAGTTCGACGCCCGTCTCTCCGCCGGCGGTCTTGAGCGTCAGCGTGCCTCGCGCCATGCGTACGATCGAGCCGCACACGTCCCCGTCGGGCGTCGTCACCTGGAGCCTCGGCGCGTCCTTCGCGGGGCCGTACCAGGTCACTCCCACCGCGGCGACGAGCAGCGCCGTGCACAGGAGAGTCAGCACGATGCCCCGGTCGAGGGCACGCCGCGCCCGCATGGCCTCGTCGTGATCGTCCCCGGCCCTCAGCTTCCGCCGCTCGACGGCGGCGGGCCGGCCGTGCGCCGCCCAGAGCAGCATGAACGCGCCGGCCGCGCCGGCCAGGAGCGCCGCCAGCAGCAGGCCGCCGACCACGACGTCCCATGGCGGGGCCAGCCTGCTCACGTCGGACCTGCCCTTGATCAGGCTGAAGCCGAGAAGACCGGCGAGCAGCCCCGCCAGGCCGTTACGCCAGGCGGTCGCGGCGGCCCGGACCCGCGGCAACTCGTCGCGGAGCAGGCGCTGGACGGCCTGTGCGGTCCGATGGCCGGAGACGGTGGGCTTGCCGCCCGGCGACAGGCGGATCATGAGTCGGAGATCTTCAGGTTCCAGTACGCCCCGCAGCCCACGTTGCCGTCCGGCCGGTCGGGGTGGTCGGCGCCGCACGTGCACAACATCGTCTCTTCTGTGGTCTCCGGCTCACCGCCGGAGCGGTCTAGGTGGACGCGCCGGCGTACGACCTGTTCGGTGATCCTGTAGTCCATCACGTGACGGCAGCGGGGGCAGGCTCCGCGCAGGAGGATCGTGTGCGGGTCGGGCTGCTCCACCTGGAAGGTCCTGGCGACCTCCTCGGCGAAGGCCGGCCGGGTGACCTCTTCGTACGGGGTCTCGGTCAACGGTCCTCCTATGGCCCGGTGTGGGTGAAGGGTGTCCAGACGCTCGGTGTGCCGAGGTAGCGGTCGCGCAGGGCGCGGGTCGCCCTGTGCAGGGCGTACGCACTGCGCTCTGCCCGCATCCTTCCGTCCGCCGCCAGGTCTTGATAGACCGTCTGGAACAGGTCGCTGGTTCCGGTGGTGTCGTAGACGGACCACAGTGTGCCGATGACGTGGCGGAAGCCGGTGTAGTGCAGCGCGGCGGCGAGCGTGATCGCCTCGTCCAGGAGATCGACCCCGCCCGTCGCGGTCTTGCAGGCCGACAGGCCGGCGAACTCGGCGTGGTACTGCCCGGTGCTGATGTCCGTGATGGTCAGCATGTCGTCGTGGAGCACGAGCCCGCCCTGGGAGGGATCGGCGAGGTTCTGGTCGCCGTGACAACTGAAGTGCACCCAGCGGTGGCCGGGCAGCTCGCGCCTGACCCTCGCCCTGATGGCCTCCTCCCCCTGCAGCAGGGTGGCGGGGAACAGCCTCGTCAGCAGGTCGACCTCATCCGCGACACCCGCCAGGGGGCGCTCGCCAGGTGTGTCGGCCAGCGCGACGATCAAGAAGCGGTCGTCTCCGGCGGCGGGACCGAGCGGCTCGCGAGCCTTCAGCAGGGCGCGCAGAGTCGGCGTGTACGAGGACACCACCCTGTCCATGACCGTCGCCCTCTGCTCGTGGCGGCCTGCGGCGTGCAGCGGCAACAGGGTCAGCGGCCCGGTCGGGCACCACCACAGCCGGGGCCACGGCCCATCGGGAGTGCCGTGGAAGCCCAGCTCGGACAGCACGGGCTCGGCGATCGTGTCCCAGAGCCACGCCAGCAACTCGGTGAGCATCGTCTCGGTGGCGGCTCGCGCCTCGTCGAGTGCGCGTTGCGCCCGGTAGGCGGTCTGCCTGTCGGCCATCGTGCCGGTGGCCCTGACCCGGCGCCTGGCTGTCTCGTACGTGTCGGCCGTCGTCTCGGCCTCGGCCAGCGCCCCCAGATAGCGGTTGGCCTGATCCGCCGCATCCTGCACGGTCAGACCGGTCAACGGCCGCACCGTGACGCCCTCCGGCCGGACGAGGAGCGCGTCACACCGCCACTCGCTGACATTGACGATCACGACCGGTCCGCCGCCCGCGGCGGGAAGCATTCTCTCCATGCTGGGCGGCCTGAGGAAGTCCACGAAACCATCCAGCTCGCGCACCCGCTCGACGAGGTCGTCCCACTCCCGCGCGAGCGCCATCCTCCGGTCCACCAGCTGCGAAACGTCCTCCGGCATGCCCTCGCGCATCGTTCGGCGAACCTCCATTCTGCGGGAACAACGGTCATCGCCAGATGATAGGCATCCGGGTCCACTTCGACGAGCCTGGCCGGAAAATTCTCATTGTCGCGGACGGCCGACTACCGAGCCACGAGCGATCGGCAGGCACGGGCAGCAGAGGAATAATGCGCTATGAGCGGCTTTGTCTCTTCCTGGGTGCAATCAACTGACTAATCCACTGAAAGGGTGTGGCGAACGCCCATGAAATTTAAGTGGCTGGTCCCAATGTCCTCGAGGACGCCGGCCCCGCCGCGGACCCCGCGGACGGGAAGACCATGCCGGAACCACTGACCGGCCGGGTGAAGGAAGCAGTCGCCGCCGAGCGCGCCGCGCGCACCCGCGCCGCCGGGCCTGCCGCGACTGCGGCGGCGCCCTGCCACCGGGCAAGCGCGCCGACGCGCTGGACTGCAGCCCCGATCACCGCACCCCCTACCACCGCGAGCGCGTCGCGGCCGAGACCGCCGCCGCCCGCGACAGCGGCCAGGTGCGCCTGGAACAGGCCCAGGCCGTGCTCGGGCCGCCCGTGAGCCGCAGGAGGCCGATCGCGCTGTCGGCAACTTGCTGTGGAGATCAGCCAACGTGCCCCACGTGAAAGAAGAGATCATCACGCTCTGACCAGCGGGAAGAGACTATTAACCCTAGATGACCATTAAACGCCGGGCGGTCATCAGCAACGGTGACCTGGACAGGGACTGGACCTTCCACATCGACCACGAACAACGCCGCATCCATCAAGACGGTCACCAGGACCGATACGCCCTCAGCATCTAACGGACCACTGCCAGGAGCGCCAGTCACCTCCCCTGTCACAACCGGGTATTTTGCTGATCATTGTCGGGCTCCGCGCTTAAGATCCACCCATGCCTGCACTCCGACCCGTCCTGACCAGCCAGGTGCCCTCCGAAAGCGCCGTCCTGGATTTCGACCTCGTCGTCGTGGCTGAACGCCCTTTGGTGGTGTGCACGCACCATGTCAGCCGGCGCGTCTGCACGTGGGATCCGACGACCGATGAGTGGGCCGAGTACCAACTCGATAATCCGTGGCTTGATGAAGGTAACTCGGACAGGGTGGATTACACCGATCTCACCGCGCTCGGAGCCGCGGTGGTCAACGGCCGGATCGTGGTCGGTGGCGGCGGTGACCACCAGGGTTTCGCGCAATGGGACCTGGAAACCGGCGCGGTACTAGACGGTGCCGAACCCACAAGCGTGAGCTCGGCTCGCGCGGTGACACTCAGCGGACAGACCCTCTTCGTTCTCGGTTTTGCCGCCCCGGGTATGGAGGTGCAGAGCCCGGCGAAGAACGACAGTCTCTTCTGGCTGACCGACGAACTGGAATGCGAAGGGAGCATCGCGGCCGGAACACTGTGGGGACGGTCGGTCATCGCGGCCAACGGCGTGCAGGGCGGCATCACCGTGTGGGACTTCGACGAAGACGAACCCATCGTCGAACTCGACGTGCCCGACGACATCGATGACGGCTTTAACCATTTCGCGCTGGTCACCGTTCAAGACCAGGCGTTCCTGGTCGCGGCCGGAGAACGGGTCCTTGCGGTGTGCGATGTGAGCGACGCCGACGACCCGGTCTGGGCCGAGCCGATCACCGTGCCGGGAGGCAATGTCGAGTGCCTCGATGCCGGTGTCGTGGACGGTCGCGTGGTCGCGGCGACCGGCGGCGAGGACGGCACGCTCTGCCTGTGGGACATCGCGGACCGGCGCCTGCTGGCAGAGCCGAACACCGCGCACCGGCGGGAGGAAAGCGACGCCTCCAGCGAGGTGTTCGCCGTCCGGTTCACCGAACTGAATGCCCGCCCCGCCGTCATCACCGCCGGCCGAGACCACACCGTCCGCCTCTGGGACCTTCCGGAGATCAAAAGCAACGAGTCCCGCTAGGCGTTCACGCCAAGTCCGCATCCACCGCCGAACTATCCGGGGGGCGAGCACGAAGCCGCGGCAGGCGTGCGCGAGTGTGACCGGGGCGGGCTGATCGTTGAGCCGGGTGGCGGCGGTGATGTCGGCGGTCAGTGCCGTCAGGTGGGCGGCCAGGGGCTCGGCGGGGGCGTGTGGGTCGGGGGTGCTCGCCGGACCGGTCGATGGTGCGGTTGGGGCCTCGTGCCCGCGGATTAAGCGCGGAGGGCGTCGATCAGGGCGTCGACGGCAGCGAGTGCGGCAGAGGTGTCGAGCCCGGCGCGGGAGACCAGGGAAAGGCCCTGGACGGTGAACAGCAGGAGCTGCGCCTGGGCCTCGGGGGTGGCGGCCTGGGTGACCTCGCCGTCGGCCTGCGCGCGCCGTAGGCCGGCGGCGACGATCTGGGTGAAGCGGGCGTGCGAGCGGGCCACGATCTCGCGGGCCTCGGCATCGTGCGGGACCAGTTCGGCGGTGGTGTTGCCGATCATGCACCCTTGTGGAACGCCGACGTCGGAGGCGTGCTCCTGCGCCCGGGCCGGGTTGGCGAGGACCTCGCGCAGCGCCGGCAGCACCGGGCCGGCCGCCAGTGCCGTGACCAGCTGGCGCTCGTAGGTGTCCCAGTACAACTGGACCGCCGCCAGGTAGAACTGCCGCTTGTCGCCGAAGGCGCCGTACAGGCTGCCTCGCTCCAGGGCCAGCGCGTCGACCAGGTCCTGAACGGAGGTCTCTCCGTAGCCCCGGGACCAGAACAGCAGGAGCGCGCGCTCCAGGGCCTGGTCTTTGTCGAATGCGCGGGGGCGTCCTGTCCGTGCCATACCCCCAGGGTACGACTTTTTGACCGCTTGCACGAAATACCGTACCGTGACGGCTGAGCGACTTATTGAACGATCACATAGAAGTTGGCGGCGAGTGAACGCGCCGGCGGACGAGAGGCAGGACCACATGGACTTCAACGGAAAGGCGGCACTGATCACCGGATCGGGTGCCATCGGCGGGCTCGGGCACGCGACAGCGAGGATCCTCGCCGCCGGCGGGGCCAACGTGATCATCACCGGCACCGACCCGGAGCGCGCCGCCCGGGTCGTGGACGACGTGCAGGCGAGCGCGGGCGGCTCCGTGCGCTTCATTCCCGCCGACCTGGCCGACCCGCAGGCCGTGCAGCGGTTGGCCGAGGACGCCGGTGCGGTGGACATCCTCGTCAACAACGCGGGTGTCGTCCCGTTCAGCGCGACCGCCGAGCAGGACCTCGCCGCCTACGACGCCGCCTTCGCGGTCAACGTGCGCGCGCCGTTCAGCCTGGTCGCCCGGCTCGCGCCGAAGATGGCCGCCGGCGGGGGCGGCAGCATCGTCAACGTCAGCTCCACGGCGGCCGCCCTGGGCATGCCGCCGATGGCGGTCTACGGCGCCACCAAGGCGGCGCTTGAGTCCCTGACCCGCACCTGGGCGGCCGAGTTCGCCGCCTCCAACGTGCGCGTCAACGCCGTGGCGCCCGGCCCGATGACCACCTCCAAGGTGGTGGCGGCCATGGGCCCGGACCTCGGCGGCATGGGCCTGACGACCGCGCTGAAGCGCACCGCCGACCCGGCCGAGGTCGCCCGGGTCATCGCCTTCATCGCCAGTGACCAGGCCGGCTACGTCACCGGCGCCGTCGTGGCCGCCGACGGCGGCCGGACCGCCATCTGATTCCGGACGCGCCGATACGCGGAGGCGGCCTGGGCGTTCTCCGATCGTCTGTATTCCCATGCCGGGCCTGCCAGGGCCGTACAGGGACTCGGCCACCACCACGACACTCATGCCTCCCGGGGACGAGGCCTGGAAGATCAAGAAATGTGTTTCGGTCCGCCGGGGAAAGCCGTCGGCCACAGCCCTGACCGCAGGCAGGAGCCGCCTGCGGCGGGTGCCCCGTGATGGCGGGAACGGCCCGTCATCGCTACCAGAACGACGCGCCTTTGGCGTGAGTGAGGACATTGAGTTCAATGGGTCGTCTTGACGGAAAGTACGCACTGATCACAGGCGGGACGAGCGGCATCGGCCTCGAGACAGCCCGGCAGTTCCTCGCCGAGGGAGCGGCTGTCGCGATCACCGGCCGCTCGCGGGAACGGCTGGATGAGGTCGCCCGGCAGTTGGACGGCCCGCTGCTGCCCATCCTCAGCGACGCCGGCGACGTGCCCGGCCAGGCGGCGCTCGCGGCGCGGCTGCAGGAGGAGTGGCCGCAGCTCGACATCGTGATGAGCAACGCCGCCGACGTCACCCATCTCTCGATCGAGCAATGGACCGAGGAGGCATTCGACAGGCTCGTCGCCACCAACCTCAAGGGACCGTTTTTCCTGATCAAGGCCTTGCTGCCGCTCTTGTCACGGCAAGCCTCGGTCATTCTCGTCGGCTCGGTCTCGGCTTTCATCGGGCACGAGAACGCGGCGGTCTACGGTGCCGCCAAGGCGGGCCTGCTGTCCCTTTCCCGCGGGCTGACCTATGAGCTGAAGGACCGGGGTGTCCGGGTCAACGGGCTGAGCCCGGGGCCGACCCTCACGGACACGTTCAAGTCGCTTGGCCCCGAGCGGCAGGCCGCCATCTACGACGAACTCCGGCGGACCGTGCCCCTCCATCGCCTAGGGACCGCCACCGAACTGGCGAAGGCAGCCGTCTATCTCGCCTCGGAGGAGTCCGCCTACACCGCGGGCACCGTGCTGCGCGTCGATGGCGGCATCGGGGAGCTTGCCTACTGAGCGCTCGTGCCGCCTCATTACCGGTGTCATCTTTGGTGACCTGGACGTCCTGCGGGACGTCCGGGACCACCAGCTGTGGCGCGGCTTACGGGCCAGCACATCGGCGTCGGCCGCATCGGCCTCACCCGCGAAATCGGCGACCTTCGAAGCGGCGATACCCTCCAGCACCTCCTCGGTGTCGCACACCCCCTCCACCCACGCCAGGTGGGTGGCCTGCTCCTTGAACTTCGACCAGCTCGCCCGCCGCGCCGGCTTCTTCAACCGGTCCAGATCGCTCTTGCCGCCCGGCCCGACCACCAGCAACGCCTCGATCCGGGCACGGTCCCCGGCGCTCAGCCGCCGCCAGATCGTCTGGAAGGTCTGCCCGTTGACCTGGCCGCGGATCGTCGACTCCATGCTGTCCAGCGTCGAGAACGCCGGCAGCTCTTTGGTGACTTGCGCGATTCCCCGTACCTGGAGATACGGCCGTAAGCCTGGGGCACCTCCGTGGACGACCCCGAATACCGGATGGCCTCGTGGCATGGTCGCTGTCACAATCTGATCGATAGCTCGTTGTGACATCCACCACGCTGGAGGTCTCATGCAGGGAGCGACGGGGTCGAGCGGCACACCACGCATCGTCCTCGTTGAATACTTCCTGAGCGACGAGCGCGCCCTTGTCTTCGGCATCACCGCCGACTCCTCTGAAGCGGATCTGGCCACCGTTCCTTTCTCTCGCGCCGAGGTCCGCGCGCTGGCCGAGCGGATCCGGGCGGAGCTGGGCGGGGGCCGTCCGGCGCTGGGCGCGCTGTTGCGTGAGGAGCCGCTGGCCCGGCTGGTGGCGCCCGTGACGCGGTGGGCGCGGCCGGGGGACCTGGTGTACTTGGTTCCGCACGACGTGCTGCACCGGTTGCCGCTGCACGCCGTGCCCGTGGACGACGGGATTGCGCTGTCTCGCCGGAATCCGGTGGTGGTGACGCCGAGCGCGTCCGTGCTGCAGTACTGCCTGGCCAAGAGGACGGAGCGGCGGCGCGACTCCGCGCTGATCGTCGCGGACCCGCCCTCCGATCGCCCCCTGGTCTTCGCCCGCGAGCAGGCGCGGGCGATCGCGTCGCAACTCGGGCACATCCGGATGCTGGTCGGCAGGACCGCCTCACGGGCGGAGCTGCTGGCGGCGCTCGCGTCGAAGGACGCCTCTCCCGCAATCCTGCACTTCAGCGCGCACGGCGTCTTCGACCCCGACGAGCCCATGCGGTCCGGCATCGAGCTGGCCGACGGGCGCCTGAGCGCCCAGGACCTCCTCGGTATGACTCTCGACGTGGATCTGGTGACGCTGGCCGCGTGCGAGACCGGCGTCAGCGACCGGCGGCCGGGCGACGAGCTGATCGGGCTGACCCGCGCCCTGCTCTACGCGGGCGCGCCGTCGGCGCTGGTGACCTTGTGGCGCGTGGACGAGCTGTCGACCAGCATGCTGCTGCGCGACTTCTACGCCGCCCTGGCCGGCGGCACCTCCAAGGCCGAGGCGCTGCGGCAGGCGCAGGCCCTGCTGTGCGAGCGGACGCTCGCGGACGTGCTCGCCCATGCCCGCGAATCACGCGAACGCCTCGGCGACGATCCCGCCGCGACGGCCACCCTGGCCCGCGAGGAGGCCCGCATGCTCGCCCGCTCCGGCGACGGCGAGGCGGCGCTGCGCCTCCTCGCCGACACGCTTAGGACACCCGGCCTGAACGCTTCGGACCTGGAGCTGCTGCGGGTGGCCCAGAAGCGGATCATGCTCGCCGGGCCCGCCACCGACGCCGGGCCCGGGTCCCGGGTGTTCGCGGACCCCTACTACTGGGCTCCTTTCATCCTCGTCGGCGACTGGTACTGAGAGGTGGAGATGGGAGAGGTGACCTCGGGGCGGCCGGTCTCCGAGCTGGCGGACGCCGACTTCCTCCACGGGCAGAGCGTCCCCGAGCAGGTGGGAGAGCGGCCGTTCGTGCTCGTGGACGCGCAGGGCCGCACCGCCGGCCTGGTGGGGCCCACCGGGCCGGGCCCGGCGATCGCGATCCCCGCGGACACCCCGCTCGCGGTGGTCCTCAACTCCGAGGAGGTGCTGGACGCGCTGCTCGCCGGCGCCGACGCGCTGGTCCTCACCGATCTAGGGGAGCGCCCGGTCGGCGTCGTTCCCGTGTCCGTCATCCGCGCCGAGCTGGCCCGCGCGCTGGCCGACCCTCACGAGTTGGGCGCCGGCGGCGGGCTCGGCCGGCCCCGGTCCCTGGCGCCGCCCCTCCGCATCCGCTGCCGGACCTGCGGGGAGGTCAACACCTTCGCCCGCTTTCAGCAGACCCAGACCTACGACTGCGTCTCGGGCCACGAATTCGTGCCGTTCTACGGGGCGGGCTGACGTGGGTGGCCTGTTCGACGCGCTCTTCGGCGCCCTCGATCGCCGGTTGTTCTCCACCGTGCTCATCCCGATCCTGTTCTTCCTGTCCGCACTCGGCGCGCTGATCGCCGCGGGCGTCGGCTGGACGGAGACCCTGCGCTGGTGGACCGGCCTGAACGCCGAGTTACGCGTCCTGCTGGCCCTCCTGGCGCTGGTGCTGGTGCTGCTGTCGGCTCAGCTGTTCGCCGCGCGGCTGCCCGCCCTGATCAAGCGGTATCAGGGCGAATGGCGCGACCTGCCCGGCGGCGAGTGGCTGGCAGGGCGGCTCACCCGCCGGCACCGGGTGTTCTTCCAGTGGCTCACGGAGGAGGATGATCGGTGGGCCTCCTACCCCGTGAGCGAACGGCAGCTCATGCCGACCACGTTCGGCAACATCCTGCGGGGTGCCGCCGAGCACAGCGCCGACCGCTACCGCCTCGACTCCTCCACCGCCTGGCCGCGCCTCTACCCGGTGCTGCCGGAGGCGTTTCGGCAGGCGTTCGCCCTGGCCACCGCGGACCTGGAGCACGCCATCACGATCAGTGCGCTCGGCGGCGCGTTCGCGGTCGTCGGAGGGCTGCTGGGCGCGTTTCTGCTGCCCTGGTACGGGGCGTTCCTCTGCTTGTCCGGCGGCCTGCTGGTCGCCTGGGGCGGCTACCGGGCGGCGATCCGCGCCGCCGAGCCGTACGGGCAGCTCTACCGGGCGGCGTTCGACGTGCACCGCTGGCTGCTGCTGGACGCCATGGGGCTCGACCGTCCCGCTGACTTCGACGCCGAGCTGAAGCAGTGGACCGCGCTCGACCAGATGTGGATGCGCGGCAGCGTCAGCACCGACCGGGCCGCCCACCTCGGCTACCCCAAGGGGCTGCCCCCGGCTCCCGAAGGCGGCGAGTCGGAGCCCACGCCGCTCCCCCCGTCCGCGTCCGAACCTCCGCCGGAGATCGAGCGGCCGCCCAGCGTGGCCACCAGGCCGATACCGCCCTCCCGGGTGCGGCGCTCGCGCACCCGCCCGGTGCTCGTCGCCCTCCTGGCCGTGGTGTTCCTCGGGTGCGCGGTCCTCAGCGTCACCGCGGTCGGGCGGTCCTCCGGGTCCGGCGCCGCCGCCCGCGACCTGCCCGCCTACCACGTGCTCGCCGCCGGCGACGTGACCGGTGCCGCCGCCGACCGCCTGCTCGGCCGGTACACGCTCCGGCCGATCGCGGCGAAGTCGCCGATCGCGCCTGGCGAGCTCGGGCCGCCTCTGCCCAGCGGGCGCCTTACGAGACGTTCCGCCCTCGCGCTCGGGCCGCCCCAGGTGACGGTCATACCCGCGCTGGGCCGGGGAGGGATCATCACGATCCACGTCGTCCCGAAGAACCGGGAAAAGGCCTCTGTCACCGCCTCAGGCGCCGTGGTCCTCGACGTGCTGGGCGAGCGCGGCGTCGTCCTGGCCGTGACCCGCGACCAGCTTGCCGCGCTCACGGCCGCCCTGCCCGACGGCACCGTCCACCTTGTGCTCGAACTCCCGTAGGGAGGGACTCATGCGTGTCAACCTCAGGTTCTTCCGGTATCCGGAGTTCATCGAGAAGACATTCGTCAACGCCGATCTGGCTCTGCGCGTGCGGCAGGAGGGTGCGGTGGTGGCCACCTTCCGGCCGGGCCGGGTCGTGTGGTGGGCGCTGGTCGGCCTGCTGGCCGTCGAGCCGTACACCGCGGTGTTGCGGGCCGGACCGGGCGCGCTGACATGCGTGGCCGCGCTGGGGTTGGCGCTCGGGCTCCTCGGCTGCCTGGCGGCGCTGGCCGCCGGCGCCGCGATGGTGACAGGCGGCATGCCGTTCGCCGATCTGTCCTGGTGGACGATCCCGCTGCTGGCCGGCTGGGTCGTCGGGGCGCTGCCCTGGCCGCTGGCGAAGGCGCGGATCGCCAAGACGTTCTGCATCCTGGCGCCGATCGCGCCGATCACCGCCCTCTGGGTGCACGCCCGCTCGTGGCCTACCGCCCTGATCACCCTACTCATCATGTACGTGCTGCTGATCCGCCCGCACTTCGGCCTGGTGGGCGTCACCACGGCGGGGCTGACCCGCTGGCACCGCGGCCAGATCTGGCTGGGCGCGGTCATCTGGCTGCTCGGCATGACGCTGCTCGCCCTGGGGCCGGCGGGAGCCTGGTTCGTCCGGACGTGGCCGGCCGGCGTGCTGGGATTCGTGCTGGGCACGGTGTGCGTGGCGGCGGCCATGCTGGTCGTGAAGTTCGTGTACCTGCTGGTCGGCAGGGGCTCGCTGGCCAAGGTCACGCTCATCAAGGCCCCCGCGGGCATGCGGCTCAACCGCGACAGGTTCTCCGGCCTGTACGGGGCGGAGCTGGGCCTGGCCTGGTTCTGCGTGACGGCGGCGGGCGTCTTCCACGACGACCTCGGCGCCCTGATCGGCTCCACCATCGCCCTCGTGCTCTTCTCCACGCGCTACGCCGAACGCCGGATCGAGGTCCCCATCCGCCACACCATCGACCGCCTCGACGCCGCGCACTATCTGTTCTCCGTGTGGCTGCGCCGCGAACAGCTCCGGCTCGCCTGGTCCGACGACCTCGGCAGGGCACTGAGTGTCATGGAGCGGATCCGCCTCGCCCGCAATCGGCTGCGGCCGGAGCACCAGCGCAAGGCTCGGCAGCTCGAGCGCTTGTGGAACATCCACGCCAACTCCGCCCTCCAGCTCGTGGAGGTCATGACCGACGAGAGTGAGAAGACGGCTCTAGGCGACGTCGACGACACGCTCTGGCTGCCCTTCGAGCGAGCCGAGGGCCGCCCGCCGCTGCTGGACGTCGCGCTCAGATGGGCGGACGAGGCCCTGTCCCTGCTCGACCTGGCCGACAGCACCTACCCGTGGCTGCTGACGGCCAAAGAGCCCCTGCGTTCCACCTACGCCGCGTACCGCTGCTATCTCCACACCGTCCGCGGGCTGGCCAACCGCCTGCACGGCCGCCACGAGGAGTCGGTCATGGAGTACTGGACCGCCGCGCGGCTGTACCGGGACACCGGGGCGGTCAACGCGGAGGCGATGGTCCTGGTGAACATCATCACGACCTTTCCAGGCGTCGATCCCCGACGGCCGACCGCGCGGCGTACGGTGCCGCTGGCCGAGGCTGACGCCGGGGTGCTGCGCGCCACGACGGACGAGCGGGTGCACCCCGAGGTGCGCCGGGAGATCGCCGTGACCGCCGCACTGATGCACGCCTCCTACGGCGACCTCCGGTCCGCCGAAGAGCTCCTACGGCGGGCCGCCGCCCTGCCACCCGCCCAGCCCGGCACGACGACGATGGGAGTGGAGACGATCGTCGCCGACGCGGACACCATCCGGAGCAGCGTCGGGAGGCATGAGATGCGCCTCTCACGCAACCCCACCGACTACGGCCGGCTCCTGCGCGGCGAGGTGACCGCCGCCCACTTCCAGCCCGGCTCCTTCCTGAGCAATCCCTGGATCCTCCGCGAGCTCATCAACGGGAGCGTCCCTGCCCCCGGCCAAGACCGGCTCGCCCGGGGCATCATCGGCATCGCCCAGCCGGACGGTTTCAGGGTCGAGATCCCCGACACCATGGTCATCGAGGAGTGGATCGAGCGCACGGAGAAGCGCGGAGGTTTCGCGATGAGCGCCCAGTTCCACGAACTGCTCGGCCTCGCACTCCGCCGGCTCGACCCGTACCCGGCCGCGGGTCATCTCATCGCCGCCCTCGACCACCTGCAGACGGTGCACTTCGCCATCATCGACGACGAACTGCGCGGCGCGGCCCGAGGCGCCGCCGAGAGGTCCGCCGAGCTCGTGATCGACCACCTGGCCACGCTGGCCACCCAGCCGGTGCCGCCCGGCGTGCAACCTGAGCCGGGCGACCTCGCGGCCCACGTCGTCCGCACGGTGAAGTCCAGGGCACTGAGCGAGCTGCTCGGCGAGACCGTTCCCACGCCGGGCGACGACGCGCTGATGACGCGCGAGCAGGAGGCCCGAGCGCGCTACCAGGACGCGCGGGCCGCGGGCGACCACGACCGGCTTCGGCAGGCCAGAGAGGAGCTCGAACACTGCTGGGGCGAGCTCATCGAGCTCGGCGGACCCGGCGCGGAGTACGCGAGCCTGCGGGCGGGCTTGCCCATCGAACCGGAGCGCATGCCGGCACTACTCGCCCAGCTCGCCTCCCCCAGACGACCGCCTCAGTTACAGGCGACGTGATGTAGAGCAGGTCGCGGTCCCGGAAGAAGCTGCGGACAAGCTCAGGCGTTGCCTGGAGTCGGTCAACGGCTCGCCCGCTCCTGTCCGTCAACTCCTCTACGGAGCGGACGATGGCCCGGCCAACTCGATCATGGTGAAATCGACCCAGGGCGCGGTTCCGGTCTCTCGATCGGTCCGTTTCCCTGGGCCGTTTCCCGCGCCCGGCGTGCCCCTCTCAAGGCACCGGGCGCTCCACAAGCCCCGTGCAGTGTCGCTCTGAGTGGCCTCATGTCTTGCTCGGCCAGGGCGAGGGGATGACTGATCCTCGGTAGCGGTAGCGCGTCGTGCGCACCTTTGCCGGGTTGAACAGTTCTCGTTCCTCGCTGGCTGGCCTGTTCCGCGTCAAATGCAGCCACGATGGCTGACCTGTGGTTTGACGGGTTCCGTACCTGCAGACAAGATTGCGTCTTGTGTTTGTCCGCCTGCTCTATCTGATCATGCTCCGGGTGTTCGGCTGGCTGATGTTGCTGGGCCGCGGCCAGGCGTCGAAGGATGCAGAGATCATGGTGTTGCGTCATGAGGTGGCGGTGCTGCGGCGTCAGGTCGGACGGCCAAAGCCGGACTGGGCCGATCGGGCGCCCGCGTCGAACTTGGGGCCTTTCCCTGGCCTTTCCCCTTGAACGTGGACACCTTGGAACGCAGGAAGTCGGCCCACGTGGTGGATGCTCGCTGGGGTGCCGGATCAAGGCATTCAGGCGCAAGGTAGGTCTGCGGCATGCGTTGCATGCGCCGTGCACGTGGCCGTACGGGCTGCTGCAGCGTTCCTTGTCCGCCAACTGCTGCCGGTACGGCTTGGCGGCCCGGCCGCCAAGCCGTACCCGGCCTTGCTAGATCGCCGCCTTGTCCAGAATGGCGGCCACCTCATCGGCCCTGAACAGGAACCCCACGTGTGAGGTGTCCAGGGTGTGCACGTCGTACGGGTTGCCGGGCGTCAGGGCGTCCGCTTCGGCGATCAGCCTGTCCTGCATGGCCACCGGGAGGGCCCGGTCGCCGGTGAGGCGGATGTAGGTGCGGGCGATCGTGCCCCAGGTGCCGGCGTCGACGCGGGCGTCGGCCGTCATCACCGCGATCGACTCGTCCGGCTGCAGGATGTTGAGGAAGGCACGGAACTGCTCGTCGGTGACGTCCGCCAGGGTCGCGGCCTTGAGCGCGTTGAGCAGTTCCACGTCTGCGGTGCGGTAGTTGGCCCGGCCGACACCGAGCTGTGCGGGGTCGCCGACGTTGAACGCGTACAGCGGGCCCATCAGGTTGTCGGCGAACTCCGGCTCCTGCATGTACTCGATCGGGTTGGCGCGTTGCACGCACGACCAGGCGGAGATGTAGACGAGCCGATCCACCAGTTCGGGGATGGCGTTGCCCACACCGGTGATGGTGACGCCGCCGAGGCTGGCCGCCACCAGCACCACGGGCCCGTGCTCCGCCACGCGTCGGACCACGTCGACAACCGCGTCGACGTTGTCCCGCAGGGTGACCCCGGCCAGCGTGGACGGCTCGGCCGCCCACGCGTCGAGGTCCTGGGGGGCCTGGAAGGCGAGCGGGTACTGCGCGTCGAGGCCATGGCCCGGCAGATCGACGGCGAAGCTGCGGTGGCCGAGCAACGCCAGTTCGCGCTGGACGGGAGCCCACATGAAGGAACTCGTGCCGGAGCCGTGGACCAGCACGAACGTAGGCGACGACGAGTGGTTGGAGATGGATCGCATGAAGAACAGTCCGTTTCGATGAAAGGCATGGCGAACATGCCTGCATTGCCGGGGAACGGCATGCGGCTGCCGGACGAGAACGCAGCAGGACAAGCCGTGAAATGAAGCCGGCGGTCGGCGGCGGGCGAGCTCCCTGTGGTGCGCTGCTTGTGCTGTGGCACCTGTCTGCGGGGTCGCCTCAACTGGCGCTGGTCGCTGAACGACCGGCGGGCAGACCGCGTCAGCTGTTACGAAGACGGATGAACTTCTGGATCATGCCTGTCACCATAGCAGGGGTCGGTCACCAGCAGGACGCCGCTCCCAGAGCCCTGACCTGTGCTGGTGGTGGTCATGCGACACGCTTGACCGGCAAGATGGCGGCCATGTCCGTCATCCCCGCCTCCGCCAAGACCTTCCTGCGCCAGCGGCTCCGCGAGCACGCCAGAAAGAGTTGGCCCCAACTGGCCATGGTTTACGTGCGCTTTCGCGCGTCGTATGGCTACGTCAGCGTGAAATTGATCGACGGTGATGTCCTGCCGTCGATGCGCCTGCGCTATGACAGGTCAGCCGACCGCTGGGGAGTGGCCATTTACTCGGCGCGCAAAGGCGGCTACGAAGACCAGCTTGGGTTCACCGGCAGCCCAGAAGACTCCCTCGACTTCATGTGCGACCCATACCTGACCAAGGCTGACCGTTGAAGCCAGCCCGCCCACACGATCGACTCTCACGTCAACCTCCGAAGGACTTCCGAAGCCGACCACTGCCGGGGTGCCCGTCCATGTGCCCGAATATCGCGGTTCGGGTGACCTTTGCGGGCTGAGTTGTCCGGCTAGAGCTCATCTGACGCTACCGCGTTCCGTCGCCGATGTGATGTCCGATCACGTGGTCTTCGAGGTCGAAGCAATCGATCGGATGCTGCTGCACCTCTATCAGCCGCGACTGCAGTACGCACCCGGGGTGTCCATTTTCCTTGTTGTCCATTGTGGCAACAAGTACGCCTCATCTGTGCCGACATCCATCACCACATCGCGGCTCATGATCTGGACCTGGTGCGGAGACTTCGCCAGAGGCGAGGCGGCCCTCCTCGGCTGCGGAAATGCGCCGCCGACCAGCCGGTGATGTGAGTCACAGATCGCAATGGGCTAGAAAAGTAAGCGATCGATCACATATATTTCAGCCGTGAGCACGGAACCTCAACGGCCCCGGCGGCCGGGACGCCCGCCCAAGTCCGAGGCCCAGGACACCAAGGGCGCGCTGATCGAAGCGGCGCTGGACCTGTTCGCCCGGCACGGCTATGGCGGCACCTCGGTACGCGCCATCGCCCAGGCCACCGGGCTGAGCGAAAGCGTCCTGTACCGGCATTTCGCGAACAAGCAGGCGATCTTCGAGGAGGTGCTGTTCCAGGCCGGCGTCGGGCTGTTCGAAAGCCAGCGCGCACAGGTGGATCCCGCGCTGGCGGCACACGATCCCGCCGCCTTCCTGCGCGCCCTGGCCAGGAACCTGGTGACCGCCTGGACAGAGCCCCGCAACCGCCTGCTGACCAGCGTCCTGGTCAGGGCCATCGGCGACAGCCACCTTCAGGTGATCTCAACGTTCAAGACCGCCCAGGAGGAGATGAGCCACCTGATCGCCCACTGGATCGGCGCCGGCCTCATCCCGCCCGACCGCGGCAGGCCCGACCAGCTCGCATGGGAGCTGTTCGCACCGGCCGCGTTCGTCCGGCTGCTGTACCTGCACGCCGAAGCCGACCCGGACACGCAGCGGGCCGGACACGAGCTCGTGCTGGCCCATGCCGAATTCTTCATCGCCCGGGTGCTGCCCACCTCGGCAAAGCCGACAGCCGTTTCGACCGACTCGGGAGACGACCATGACTGACACCCAGGTTCTCGTGGCAGGCGCGGGCCCCACCGGGCTTATGCTGGCGGCCGAACTGGCCCTTCGGGGCGTCGCATGCCGTGTCGTGGAGCAACGCGCGCAGGAGTCGAACCTCACCCGCGCCTTCGGGGTGCACGCGCGGACACTGGAACAGCTCGACATGCGCGGGCTCGCCGACCCGCTGGTGACGCAGGGAATCCAGGTCGCCGAGATCCGGCCCACCTTCGGCCGGGCATCGGTACGGCTGCCGATGCGGCACCCGGAAAGCCGGTTCCCCTACGTCCTGATCGTCGCGCAGGCACGTACCGAGGCCATGCTGACCGAACGGGCCCGCGCGCTGGGAGTGGAGATCGTACGCGGTGCCAAGGTCGTCGACGTGCGGGAAGACGGCGACGGCGTCGAGGCGACCATCGAAGGAGCTGACGGCACGCGAACGGAGCGGGCCGGCTACGTGGTCGGCTGCGACGGTGCCCACAGCCAGGTCAGGCGGAGCATGGGCGTGGGGTTCTCCGGGTCCACCTACGCCACGCACATCCTGCTCGCCGATCTCCGCCTGGCCGACGCCGACGTGATGGCTGTGCGGACCTTCGTGGGACGGGACGGCATGGTGTTGATGCCGCCCTTCGGCGACGGCTGGGTACGCGCGGTCATCTGGGACCGCCGGCGCCAGGATGTGCCGCTCGACGAGCCTTTAGGCATCGAGGAGGTGGCCGCGTCGCTGAACCGGCTGGCGGGTCACGACCTCGGCGTGCGTGAAATGCGATGGTCGACCCGCTTCCGCAGTGAGCGCCGCCAGGCGGACGCCTACCGCAAGGGGCGCGTGTTCCTGGCCGGCGATGCCGCCCACGTTCACTCTCCGCTCGGCGCCCTCGGTATGAACACCGGCATCCAGGACGCGATGAACCTGGGCTGGAAGATCGCCGCCGCGGTCCACGGCTGGGCCGCGCCCTGGCTGCTGGACTCCTACCACCCCGAACGCCATCCCGTCGGTGCGGCCGCCCTGCGCCTCACCGACCTGCTCCAGCGCATCAGCGTGGCTCCGGCCCCCATCCGGGCCATCCGCCCCTTCCTGGCGCGAGGCGCGCTCGCCATACCCGCGATCAGCGACACGCTGCGCCGACGCGTGGCGGGCCTGTCCATCGCCTATCCACCGCAAGACCCCGGCCACGCGCACGCCTGGGAAGGCCGCCGAGTCGCCGATGCCCCGCTATCCACCGGTCGCCTGTACGAGGCACTGCGCCCCGGCCGGTTCCTGCTGGTCCAGCGCGGCGACACCAAGCCACTGGACACCGGCGACCGGGCCGATCGTCTCGACACCGCGCGCCTGGCCGAGACAGCGGACTCCGCGATCCCGGCGGTGATGCTGGTCAGACCCGACGGATACGTCGCCTGGGCCGCAGACGAGGGCACCAAAGATCATCCCGACGAGGTCCGCACCGCGTTATCCCGGTGGTGCGGACCGGCCCACAACCACACCCCGACCACATGAAGGAGACGAACATGAGTGTCGAGCGTTCCCCACAAGAAGCCGTGACCGCCCTGTACGACGCCTTCCTCGCGGGTGACTTCGGGGCGGTGGAACTCGTGCTGGCCGACGACGTCCAGTACACCTACCTCAGCGGCGGGCCGTCCCCCCAACGACTCACGCGGCGCGGGAAGGCCGAGGTCCGCTCGTTCTTGATGGACATATCCCAACAGGCTGACCTGCAGGACTTCTCCGTCCACCGCATCCTGCCGAGCGCCACAACGGTGGTCGTCCAGGGGTCGGAGACCGCGCGCCTGAAACAACAGGGCATCGCGGTGACCAGTGACTGGGTGCAGGTGTTCGATGTCCAGGCCGGGGCCATCACTCACATGGCTGAATACAGCATTCCGGTGCCCTCCCCGACCGCCGAATCCTAGCCGCCGGCCGTAGTCACGTTGGCGCGCATTCTGCGCCAGCCCATGTTCCGGTGAACCCATCGGGTCAGGTTCGGCGGCTGCGGACCGGTTCCCTGGCATCGTAGTCCTGCCGGGCCTGCTCGACCTTGCCCAGGTTGATCGACCACTCGCCGAGTGCTGCGAACAGCGGCGCCAGGCTTCGTCCCAATTCGCTGATCTCGTACTCCACCCGCGGCGGAACCTCGGGGTGGTAGGTGCGCACGACGAGTCCGTCGCGTTCCAGTTGCCGTAGCCGTTCGGTCAGCACTTTGGGCGTGATCGTGGTGATACGGCGTTCCAGCTCCACGAACCGATGCCGCCCGTGTTCATTGAGCACCCAAAGGATGGGAGTGGTCCAGCGGCTGAAGACGATGCCGACCACCGGGGCGATCGGGCACGCCTGTTCCGGGGCGACGTCGACAGGGGTCGTTCAGGCTGTGTCGCTGGTCACAATGAGTCCTTCCTCCTATTACTTTCGTCTAGGTACCTACTATCTCGGCACCAGTAGCTTCCATCGAGTCCACAAAGGGCGTCGACAACTGGGAGTGAACATGATTGTGGTGACCGGAGCCACGGGCAACGTCGGGCGGCCGCTCGTGCAGGCGCTTGTCGCGGCCGGCGAGCAGGTGACGGCGGTGTCACGAAGGATCTCAGACGTGCCGGTGGGGGTGCGGCACCAGCAGGCCGACCTGGCCGAGCCGGAGAGTCTCAAGCCCGCCCTCCAAGGAGCCGAAGCGCTGTTCGTGCTGACCTCCCCCGACTTCATGGCGAACGGCGATCTCGGTGACGTCATGAACGTCGCGCGGACGGCCGGCGTCCGGCGGGTCGTGTTGCTGTCCTCCCATGGTGTAGGAACGCAACGCCACCCCTCGCATCTGGAAGATGCCGTCAAGCGGTCGGGTCTGGAATGGACGATGTTGCGGCCGGGCAACTTCGACTCCAACGCGTTCCAGTGGGCCGATTCGGTCCGCGCGCACCGGGTGGTCCGGGCGCCGTTCGGCGCCGTCGCGGTCCCGGCCATCGACCCGGCCGACATCGCCGAGGTCGCCGCCGTCGCTCTGCGCGAGCCGGGCCACGAGGGCAACATCTACACGCTGACCGGACCGGCACCGGTCTCACCCCGGCAGCAGGCCACGGCGATCGGGGACGCCTTGGGCGAGTCGGTGAGGTTCATTGAGCAAAGCCGCGCGGAGGCGCGGAACCAGATGCTGGCATACATGCCCGAACCGGTCGTTGAGGCCACCCTCGGCGCCCTCGGCGCACCGTCCGCCGCCGAGCAGCGGGTGAGCCCCGACGTCGAGCGGATCCTCGGCCGTCCACCCCGCGCCTTCGCCGAGTGGGCGGTGCGCAACATCGCGGCCTTCAAATAGTCCGTCCGGAGACCGGATATGGCACCGCTACCGGCCCCGGCCATGGCCCGCCTGGCCGAGGCCGCACGACTGGGTCCACCACGTTCGCCTACCTGCAGACCACGATGCACGCAAAGGATTCGGACCGACCGACCGTATCGGGCAGCACGTTCTGGCCCAAGCCATCGCCACCGGTCATGACGTCACGGCGGTGGCGCGCAATCCAGCCAAACTCAGTCCCGGCTGCTGGCGTGGAGGCTGGGGGGCAATGACAGGGACTCTCACCTGCGCTTCGGACGTGTCTAGCGTGGGGACGTGGCATGCGGGACGCGAGGGCGAACATCGCCCTCAACGGTCTGGCCGCTACTCAAATCACTGAAAGGGCCATCTGATGGATTACACACTGCTCGGCAGTTCGGGCCTGAAGGTCAGCCGAATCGCGCTCGGGTGCATGAGCTTCGGCCGGCCCGCCCCGGGGCGAAGCTGGACCCTCGACGATGACGCGGCCGAGCCGATCTTCCGGCAGGCACTGGAGTTGGGCATCACGTTCTGGGATACCGCGAACGTCTACGGCATGGGCACCAGCGAAGAGATCGTCGGGCGTGCGATCAGGAAGTACACGACCCGCGAGCAGATCGTGCTGGCGACCAAGCAGTGGGGGCCGATGCACGACGGCCCCGGCGGTTCTGGGCTGTCGCGCAAGGCGATCATCGAGCAGACCGACGCGTCGCTGCGACGACTGGGCACCGACTACATCGACCTGATGCAGATCCACCGCTTCGATCCGAACGTCCCCGTCACCGAGACGATGGAAGCGCTGCACGACGTGGTCAAGTCCGGGAAGGTGCGCTACATCGGCGCCTCATCGATGTGGGCCTGGCGGTTCGCCAAGATGCAGTCCGTGGCCGAGCTGCACGGCTGGACGAAGTTCATCTCCATGCAGGACCAATTCAGCCTCACCCACCGCGAAGAGGAGCGAGAGATGTTCGGCCTGCTGGCCGACCAGGGCGTGGGCTCGATCCCGTGGAGTCCGCTGAACGCCGGGATCAACGCGCGCCCGTGGGGGGATCAGAGCACCGAGCGGGCGAGGCAGAACCCGAAGGTCGACATGTTCGGCAACCCGCTGTATCTCGACAGCGACAAGGCGATCGTCGACGCCACGGAGAGGATCGCCGTTGACCGCGGCGTACCGATGGCGCAGATCGCGCTCGCCTGGGTGTTGCGCAATCCGGTCGTCGCCTCCGTTCTGGCCGGCCCCACCAAGCCGCACCACCTCGCCGACGCGGCGGCCGCGCTGAAGATCGCGCTCACCGACGACGAACTGCGCGCCCTGGAGGAGCCGTACGTGCCTCGCACGCCCACCTATTTCCAGTAAAGCCTGCGAACGCCGAGCCCCACTAGGGAGGCCGCCGGCCCGGCACGCCGTCGCGGCCGACCCATCCCGACCCGCGAGGACCTGACTTCCGGCCCGAGTGGGCGCCACCGATCACACGAGGAGGAGCCTCATGCAGAGCGTCATTCTGAACAACGGCGTCCAGATGCCGATCCTGGGGTTCGGGGTCTTCGCCACCAAACTCTGGGTCCAGGACAACCCCGCCGAAGAGCACACCCGGCGGGCGTTCGAGACTTCGGCCTGGACTACCTCGACCTGTACCTGATGCACCAGCCCTACGGCGACGTCTACGGCCAGTGGCGGGCGATGCGGGCCCTGCAGCACAAAGGGCGGATCCCTGACCGGGCGGTCGACCTCGTCGACCACAACGACATCACCCCGGCGGTCAACCGGCAAGACGTGTCAGGATCTCACGCCGAAAGCGGAGCATGAGGCACACGCGGCGGTCATGGTGTCATGGCGGTTGTGCGTGCGTAGTGCTCGGCGATCTCGTCGCTGGTCGTCAGCCACACGCCGGGGTGGTCGGCGACATATTCCAGCGCCTGGTCCAGGTACTTCGCCCGGAACGGCTGGCCGGTGACGAACGGGTGCAGAGCCAGCGCCATCACCCGGCCACTGTCGGCCGAGTCGGCATAAAGCTGATCCAGTTGATCCTTGACCACCTGGACGAAGTCCGGACCGCTGACGGCATGCATCGTGAACAGGCCGAGGTCGTTGAGCTCAAGGGAGTATGGCACGCTCAGCATCCCGGGCACCTTCAACCGGTACGGCTGGTCGTCGTTGGTCCAGTCCAGCACGTAGTTCAAACCGAGTTCGGCCAGCAGCGAGGGTGTCTGGAAGGTTTCGGTCAGCGCCGGCCCCAGCCAGCCGCGCGGCCGGTGACCGGTGGCCTTCTCGATGGTCTCGACAACGGCGGTCAGGTAGGCGTGCTCATCGGCGGCCACCTCGGTCTGCAGGGTCGAGTTGTTCTTGCCGTGGGCCAGCCAGGCCCAGTCCCGAGCCCGGCCTGCCTCGATGATCTGCGGGTAGCGCTCGGCGACATCGGAGTTGAGTAACACGCTCGGACGAATTCCGTGACGGTCGAACACCTCGATCATCCGCCAGATGGCCACGCGCGGTCCGTAGTCACGCCAGCCGTAGTTCAGCGGATCAGGCACCAGCGCCGCGGTCGCCTCATTGAGGCTCGTGGACGGGCGATCCACCAGGAAGTGCTCCACGTTGAGCCCCACGTAGAAGGCGACTCGGGCGCCACCTGGCCAGTGGATCGGCGCACGCTCGACGATCGGGCTGTAGTCGAACAGGTCATTCTCCATGATCGTTCTTTCTGGGAGATCGGTGCCGGCCCCGAGGGGTGACCTGCGCCATCCACTGTGCGACATGACGGAAAGCCCCAACAAGCAGGCAAAATAGAACAGTCATTTAGCCACGTTCAACGATCGGGGGCCGGATGCTCGACCGGGTCGAACTGGAATCGTTCCTGGTTCTGGCCGAGGAACTGCATTTCGGCCGCACCGCGCAGCGCCTGCATGTGACCACCGGCCGGGTCAGCCAGGCCATCAAACAGCTCGAACGACGCGTGGGCGTGCCGCTGTTCGAACGCACCAGCCGCTTTGTCCGGCTCACGGCCGTCGGCAGCCGGCTCTACGACGACCTGCGTCCGGCATGCGACCAGATCGAGGCAGGGCTGGCCCGGGCGATCGCCAGCGGTCGCGGGATCCGCGGTGTGCTGCGGGTCGGCTACTCCTCGCCATGGTGCGGCGACCTGGTGGTCAGGGCCGCGGACGTCTTCCGCGTACGCCACCCCGGCTGCGAGGTCCACATCCAGGAGGTACAGCTCCGTGACCCTCTCGGCCCTCTGCGCGCGGGCGAACTCGACCTCCAGCTCACCGAGTTCCCCATCGACGAGCCCGACATCACCACCGGTCCCGTGATCTACACCGAGCCCCGGGCCCTCATGGTCGCCTCCGGCCACCCGCTGGCACGCCACGAGTCGGTGTCCCTGGAAGACCTCGCCGAGACGACCCTCGTGAGCATCTCCGGCCAGGTTCCGGCGTACTGGCTCGAATACCACTACCCACGCCACACCCCGGCAGGCAGACCGATCCCGCAGGGCCCAGCGGTCGGCTTCTGGCAGGAGACGCTGTCCCACGTCTCCGCAGGCAAGGTGGTATCCACCGCCGCCGCCCGCGCCGCCCACTACTTCTCCCACCCCGGCGTCACCTACGTCCCGTACCGCGATGCCCCGCCCATCGAATACGGCCTGCTGTGGCCGGCCGCCGCCGAGAACACCCGCGTCCGCGCCTTCGTCCACATCGTCTGTGACCTGGCCACAGCATCACGCGCGTGATCTCTGCCCGCTCGGCCGCCACACACGGAGTAGCTCGCCGCGGCCCCCGGCGGCGGGGCGGCCGGACCGGGGCCGCACGCCGAATTCGTCGTACAGGCGCAGAGCCATGACGGACAGCCGGCCGGCCCGGGCGAACGCCTCGATCGTCAGCTCGCCACGACGGTGTCGACCTCGCTGTTGAGCTGGAGGATCAGCGACGGGTAGCCATTGACCTGTGCCCGCCGCAGCTCGCCGCGAAGGCGGTCGGCCCGATCCGCCGGCTCGGCACGGTGATCGACGACGACACCTATGAGGGCAGCGCAGCGATCGAACGCCGGCTGAACCGGGCCACCACCGAGTTCACATACACCATCGAACTCACCGGCGCCTCGACGCCGAAGCCGCGAAGCAGGCGGCCTGCTCTCCGGATGCAGAGGAAACCTCGATGCCGCCCAGTCCGGGCGCTCGCCCTTGGCCGGCGCGGCGTGCGCGGCGGCGAGCGCGTGGTGCAGCCGAACCACCCGTACGTAGGACTTGGGCCGCAGCCCGATCGCCACCCCGAACGCCGCCGTAGTTGCCGCCCGGACAACCCGGCCTGGGCGGCATGCCGGCGCACCTGGCCTCGCATGCATGGCCGCCAGTACGACGGGCATCCGCTCGTCGACCCGGCATCGCCCGGCCCGCGTCCGCACCAGGGCCAGCGCCCCGGCCAACCGCTCGGTCACCGACCCACCCAGGTGCCCGACCTCAATGGGCGCCCCGGCCAGCGGCACCTCATCGGCCGCGACCCCGAACAGCCCGGTCACCGTCCCCGGCCGCAGCCGCACCCCGACCAGTGGCCCGCCCTCGGGCAGCGTCCCCTGCCGGCCACGCGTCTCTGGTCCGGCCAGCCGGCACGCCCCATCAGGCATGACCAGCAGATCAACGGTGGGTTGCGGCAACCCTCTCGGCACCGCGCCGCCGTCCAGCACCCAATTTCCGGCCAGCCGTCTAACGAGCGGGCCCTGCCACGTTGAGGCCACCAGGGCCGCCGTGCCTGGATGGACACCACCGGCGCCGCTGATCAACGCTTGGAACAGACCGGGAGCCCCGTCCGCCTCCTTCGGGAGGCGGACGGGGCTCTTTCGCGTTGTCAGGCCAGTCGGTCCAGGATCTTGAAGCTGTAGCCGATCTCCTTCAGGTCCTCCGACGAAGATCAGGCATCACCTGGTACGCGTGCCGTTCGCGTTCAGGAACTCACACCCACCAGGTGATGCACTTGGCCGCGCTGCCGCCGGGCATGACGTCCTTCGCGCAGGCCTTGTAACCCCAGCCGGCCATTGAGCGGTGTGCCTTGGAGTAGGCGGTCTTGCTCTTGATCTGCGTAACGCCGCTGCTTGTCCACTTCTTCGTCTTGGGGTTGTAGACCTCCAGCCAGAGGTTGTCGTTGTCGCCCGCATCGCCAGCGGGGTTGGGGACCCGGGCCCACAGATAGTAGTTACCGCCCCACTTGCCCGACCGGATCTGCAGCGTGTAGGTGTCGGGCGTGACCGTGACCGTCTTCGAGGTCACCGTTCCCACGTTGGTGGCAGACGTGGGCGCGCTGGACGACCAGTAGTCCGCCGCCTGGGCGCTGGAGGTGCTCATGGCCAGGGTGGCCGCCGCCACCAAGCTCACGGTGCCGATAGACGCGATGCGCCCCACGATCTTCCGCATGCGTACGATCTTCTCCTTCTGACGACTTCTTGACCAGCTCGACCCTAGGGAGCGCCGGTATAGCGCGGGTATGCCGCAACGGGCCGGAGAAGGCCAGGTCAACGATGGGATGCCGCCGAGCCGGTTTCGCCGGCGTCGGCTCGTGGAGGCGATGGCGTGTTGTGGTCGCCGGTCGCTCGCGGGTAGTTCCGGCCGTGCTCGGTGCGTGCTCGTACGCTCCGAGCACGCGCCGTCCGCTCGGCGCGCTGAGGTCGACCGCGGAAATTCACCAGGCCGGCCAACTCGGCTGCCCGCCTGATCAGGCGCTGTCGCGGCTCCGCGCCCACGTCTCCGCCGACGACGAGCCGCTGTCACAGGTCGCCCGCCGGGTGCCGGCGCACACGCTGCGGTTCTCCCGCGAGCCGTGGTTGGCTCAGTAGTCGGCGTCCCAGGTCGGAGCGGTGTCGCGGGCGATGCGGATGTCGTCGTTGGAGGCTCCGGCCGCGATCATCGGCCAGACCATCTCCTGCCGGTTCACGCGGAAGTCGATGACGACGGGGACGTCGTTGATCTCCATGGCCTTGCGGATGGTCGCGTCGAGGTCGTCGGCGTGGTCGCAGCGCAGGCCGACGCCGCCGTACGCTTCGCCCAGAGCGGCGAAGTCCGGCAGCTGCGGGGTGCTGCAGTCGACGCCGAAGTGACGGTCGTCGAAGAACAGGGACTGGAGCTGGCGCACCATGCCCAGGCCGGAGTTGTTGATGACCGCGACCTTGATCGCGATGCCCTCGACGGTGCAGGTGGCCAGGGTGCGGCAGGTCATCTGGAAGCAGCCGTCGCCGTCGACGGCCCACACGGTGGTACCGGGATGGGCCAGCTTGGCGCCCATCGCGGCGGGCAGCGCGTATCCCATGGTGCCCGCGCCGCCGGAGTTCAGGAACGAGCGGGGCCGTTCCAGCGGAAGGTAGTGGCTGGCCCACATCTGGTGCTGTCCGACGCCGGAGACGTAGACGGCGTCGGGGCCGGCGAGCTGCCCGATCCGCTCGATGACCTGTTGTGGCGCCAGCGAGCCGTCGGCGGGCCGGTCGTAGGTCATCGGGTGGGCGGCGCGCAACGTTTCGATGGCGTCCCACCATGGTCCGGAAGCCGGCCAGGGGGTGGGGTCGCCGATCTGGCGGACCGCTTCTATCAGGCCGGTCAGGACGTCGCGGGCGTCGCCGACGATGGGGATGTCCACCGCGCGGTTCTTGCCGATCTCCGCCGGGTCGATGTCGGCGTGCACGATCTTCGCGTGCCGGGCGAAGGTCTTCGGGTCGCCCGTGACGCGGTCGTCGAAGCGGGCTCCCAGCGCGAGGACGAGGTCGGCCTGCTGCAACGCGGTGACGGCGGGCACCGTGCCGTGCATCCCCGGCATGCCCAGGTTCTGCGGGTGGCTGCGCGGGAACGCGCCGCGGGCCATCAGCGTGGTGACCACGGGGATGCCCGTGAGCTCGGCGAAGGTCATCAGCTCGCCGGCCGCGTCGGCTTTGATGATCCCGCCGCCGGCGTACAGGACCGGCCGCTCCGCCGCGCGCAGGGCGGCCGCCGCCTGCGTGAGACTGCGCGGGTGCGGGCGCGGCGTCTGGGGCACTCCTGGCAGGTGGATCCGCTCCGGGCGCACGTACGGCGCATGTTCCTGCAGGACATCCTTGGGAATGTCGACCAGGACCGGGCCGGGGCGGCCGGTGGTGGCGACGTGGAAGGCTTCCGCGATCGCACGCGGGATGTCCACGGCCGCGCGCACCAGCCAGTTGTGCTTGGTGATGCCCTGGGTGATGCCGCAGATGTCGGCCTCCTGGAAGGCGTCGGTGCCCAGCAGGGGGCGACTGACCTGGCCGGTCACCGCCACCACGGGCACCGAATCCATCGCGGCATCGCACAGCGGCGTCACCAGGTTCGTCGCGCCGGGCCCGGAGGTCGCCATGCACACCCCGGGCCGGCCGGTCGCGGTGGCGTAGCCGGCCGCCGCGTGACCGGCGTCCTGCTCATGCCGCACCAGAATGTGGCGCAGCCGGGTGGAGTCCATCAGCGGGTCGTAGGCGGGCAGGATCGTCCCGCCCGGCATCCCGAAAATGAGCTCCACACCCGCTTCTTCCAGGGCCTGGATCAGGATCTGGGCACCCGTCATCGTCTCTGTCACAGCGTCTTCCTCATGTGAGCGCGCGTGTGCACCATCCCGATGGGCTCGCGGACGTCGCGCGTTGCTGGATTCGGACGGCTCTCACCATTGCGCCATGAGCGGATCGCGTACGGATCGGGCGACGCGATGGAGAGCCGGAGCAGACAACCGCACGAGGATCTACTCGAAGCAGTAACGACGGAACCCGCCCGCGACCCCCGTGATTTCAGGGCCTGCCCGGTGTCTCCGCAGGTTCCGTCCGCCCACTATAGGCGCCCCCGCCAACTGATCGGCAACCACCCCCGAGGGCGCGCACGCGGATCACCTGGGGAGATCAGAGGCGAAACCGCTCGGTGGTGGTGGCACGCGCACACAGCTCACCGCTCGTTACATATGCTTGCGTGTATATACACCTTCATGTATGTTCGGGTTGTGGTCAACGACGTGCAACAGCGAATGACGGCGATCGCGGAGCCGAACCGGTTCCGGATCGTCGAGTTGCTCAGGGACGGCCCGCAGCCGGTGGGGGGCATCGTCGACGCGCTGGGCCTGGGCCAGCCGCAGGTGTCACGGCATCTGCGGCTGCTCGCCGAGGCGGGCGTGGTCGAGGTGACCAAGCGGGCCCAGCAGCGGATCTACCGGCTGCACCCCGAGGCGATGCGTGAGCTGAGCGACTGGGTGCAGGGATTCGCCGCCCTGTGGTCGGAGCGGATGGATCGCCTCGGCACCTTCCTCGAAGACGACCGTGGCCTCGAAGACGACCGTGGTCCCGAAGACGACCGTGGCCCCGATGAGACGAACCGGAAAGGAGCCTGAGCATGTCCGGAGACACCGCGGACGGCATCGTGATCGACAGGTCGACCAACACCGTCCATATCAGCCGTACCTACGCCGCCGGCGTCGACCGGGTGTGGTGGGCTTGGACCGACGCCGAGGCGATCACCCGCTGGTGGGGCCCGCAGGGCTGGGCCGCGACCGTGTACGAGATGGACGTGCGGCCGGGCGGACGCTGGCGGTTCCAGATCGCGCCGGTGGACGGATCGGCCGCCCCGGTCCGCAGTATCGCCACCTACAAGACGGTCGTCGCCCGCGCCGAGCTGGACTACGACGACACCTTCGCCGACGAGGCGTGGCAAGCCGACGGCACCGGCACCTTCCCGACCACGGTCACCTTCGCCTCGGCCGGCACCGGCAGCACCGTCGAGGTCGCGGCGAGCTTCCCCGACGGCCAAGCGCTCCAGCGGGCGGTCGAGCTGCAGATGGCCGAAGGCTACGCCGAGGCCCTCGACCGGCTCGCCACCCTGCTGGACACCCACCCCCATACACCCGCAACCGAAGGAGAACCGATCATGTCCCACCTTTCCACCGTCACCTCCGCCGACGGCACCACGATCGCCTACGAAAAGACCGGTTCGGGCCCCGCGATCATCGTGATCAGCAATGTCGCCGAGGACCACACCGGGGTCGCGGGCATGGCCAAGGCGTTGTCCGAGCACTTCACCGTGATCAGCTTCGACCGCCGCGGCCGCGGCGCCAGCGGTGACCCCCAGCCCTACGACCCGGCCCGCGAGATCGACGACATCGCCGCACTGATCGAGGTCGCCGGCGGCTCCGCGGCTCTGACCAGCGGATCCGGCGGCTGCGGGCTCGCCATGGACGCGGCCGGCGCGCTGGGCGGCAAGGTGACGGGGCTCTACCTCTACGAGCCGCCGTTCATCGTCGACGACTCCCGGCCCCCGGCGCCCGCCGACTACGTCGAACACCAGGAAGCCCTGGTCGCGGCGGGCAAGCGCAGCGAGGCCGTCGAATACTTCATGACCGAGATGATCGGCGTCCCGGCCGAGTACATCCCCGCGATGAAGCAGGACCCCTCCTGGGACGCCATGGCCGCATACGCCCACACCTACGCCTACGACGGCCGGATCCTGCGCGGGCTCCAGGACGGCAAGCCGCTGCCTGCCGACCGCTGGTCGATCGACGCCCCGATCGCGGTGGCCGTCGGCGGCAACGGCGAGGCCTTCATCCGTGCGGGTGCCGACGCGCTGGCCGCGATCCTGCCGGACGTCACCGTGCTGACGCTGCCCGATCACGATCATTCCGCGTTCTGGACGGCACCGGAACCGGTCGCCCGGCAAGCCCGCACGTTCCTGCTCGGCTGACGATCACACGCTCCAACTCATCGTCCTGGCCACTCATGCCACCAGGACACGATCAGAGATGGCGGCCATCGTACGGCTCGAGAGCCTGGAGGGCGTTCGCGATCCCTCCCGAGGCGGTGTACCGGGCCAGGACGACTCGATCGCTGCCGGGGTCACGCGGCGTGGTCGTGACGGGTGGGGGTCCACAGGCCCAGCTCGATGTAGGCGGGGCGCCATTCGGCGGCGTAGGCCTGGCGGATGGGTTCGGGCAGGGCCGCCAGGATGGCGGCGGAGCGTTCGGGCGCCAGGTCGTCGAGCATCCATGGCAGGTAGCGCCGCACCTCTTCGGCGCCTTGGAGTTCGTGCTGCCGTTGGCCGACCCGGCTCCACTGCTCCTGGGACAGCACGTCGTCGATGAGCGCCAGCGACTGGTTCTCCTCGTGCTCGAGGTGGGCGGTCAGAGCGCTGCGCAGATAGTCGACCAGGCTGCCGAGCCGTTCCGGTCTCGCCTCGCGGTCGGCGAGTGTGGTGTCGATGGCCGCCAATATCGGGTCGATGACCGCGTGCTCGGCCTCCATGGCGTCCAGCAGCGCCAGATCGGCCTCGCGGCCGGTCAGCAGCTCGGCCATCACCGGCCAAAGCGTCTCGTCCTCGGCTGCGTGGTGAGCGCGCAGGTATTTCTTGAACATCTCCCAGCCGGCGGCCGTGCGCAGGATCTGCCGGGGGTCGTCGCCCGCCCTGTCGATGATGCGGGCGATCCGCTCCAGCTCCCGGCGGAGCGCGTCGTGCATCACGTACATCATTGTCATGTCCAGCGAGAAGCTCATCGCTGCCACCTCTTCCCATCTCAGTCGACCGCCAAGGTAATCCGCGCCCGACGCAACTGTCAACTTTCCAACTATCAATTCTTCATTCATCAACTCTCGTATCGTCATGAGGTAGCCTGATCGCCGTGCCGGATGAAATACAGGCCCCGCTGGGTCACCTGCTGCGCCGCGTATACACGTTCGCCGCCACGCTCGCGATGGCCGACGGCCCCCGGTCGCGCGAGTTCGTCGTGCTGGACGCCCTGGCCCAGGAGGACGCCCGGTCGCAGCACGACCTGGCACACCGTCTCGGCATCAACCGAACGCTCATGGTGAAGGTCCTGGACGGGCTCCAGGAGGCCGGCTACCTGACGCGCACCCGCAACCCGGCCAACCGCCGCACCTACGTGCTGTCACTCACCGGCCCGGGCCGGCAGGCGCTCGCCGACCTGCGCGAAGCCGCCGCCGACAGGGATGCCCAGATCACCGCCGCGCTCACTCCGGCCCAACGGCACCGGCTCAACGAGTTGCTCACCCGGCTGCTGCCCGAGCCCGAGCGGCCCGCCCTCCCCAGCACCGCGCATCTCATCACCCAGGCGCACTTGCGCATGCGGGCACTCGGCGACCGGTTCCTGGATCCGTACGGGCTGCGCACCCGGCACTTCCTGCTGCTGCCCGCGCTGGAGCGGCTCGGCCCGTGCCCACAGCAGACACTGGCCCGCGCGGTCGACCTCACCGAGCCGGCCACCGCCTCGGTCGTCGAGGAGCTGGTCCAGGCCGGACTGGTGGCGCGCGGTCAAGATCCCCACGACCGCCGCCGACACGCGCTCGAGCTCACCGACCTCGGCCGCTCCACGATTCCAGCCGTGCGGCAGGCACAGCACCGGATGACCGCCGCCACGACAGAGCTGCTGGGCCAGGACGGCACGGCCGAACTCCAGGCCCTGCTGTCGGCGCTGCTCGCCGACGCGTCCGCTGAAGTGCCTGTCTCGGAACAGGCACTTTAGCGGGCCGGGCTCGACCTGCCCCATTCTGTACGTGCCCGATTTTCAAGCGGGACAGGTCAGAAGATTTTGTCGACGGGACCCAATGGCTCGGGTTCAGTACGGGGGCTCCGCACCGGATTCCCGGCGCATGAGCCAACTCGCCAAGAGACCCGTTGTGCCGTTCATGAAAGGAATCGGGGTCCGGTCTGCCGAGGCACATTCCTCGAGTGTGTCGATGATGCCTGGTGCGCCGGGCACGCCGTCCCAGCTTACGGCGATTGCCGCACCCCACCTGATAAGCGTGTTCGTATGGTGCAGTCGTTCGTACAGGGCCGGCCTGACTTCGGGTGTGGCGCCCTGGCCGAGGAGGCCCAGCGCTATTTCGAGGGTGGCTACCACCGCCGGATCGGCATCCTCGTGCATGTGGTCGAGCAGATGGGGGACGGTTGTGGCCCTCTGGAGGGGGAAGTAGCTCAGCAACGCGGCGGCTTGGAGCCGTTCTTGGACGTCGCCCGTCCGGAGGGACTCCAGATAGACGGGGACCCCGTCCATGACCTTGTGGTACACCCCGATGCTGGTGCCGTCTTCGTCTCCCAAGTGGTCGCTGTCGTTGTGGCGCGCTTCCGGGATGAAATAGCCGAAGATGTATTCGTGTTCATCGCGAAATGCGAGTTGGCGCAGCAGTTGCAGGATGGCCAGGCGATCGATGGCCAGGTCGTCGCGCAGCAGGCTCAGCAGGAAAGGGGTGACGTGGAGCGCCGCCTCGAATTTGAGGTCCTCGGCCATTATCGCATTTCTGATTTCGAGAAGTGCCTTGTGCCGGACCTCGGCGTCGTCCGTGGTGAGCGCGACGATGTGCTCGGGCAGGCGACCGGCATCACCGTATGCCACCTCGAACTCGGTCCAGGCCTTCTCGTGCAGCTCGGACAGCCATGGAATGGTCGGCACGGGATCTCCACTTCCGCGGCAGCCGCAGGAGTCTCCTCCTGCGACTGCCAGTGCAATCTAGGCCAACAATTGCTCACGTGACGCGCATGCGTCCCCTGGCATGGTGGCACAGTACATCATGCCTAACCATGCGTCGAATCCGTAGCGATATATGTAGAGGCCGTGCTGGGTCGCGCTGAGAATGTCACCTGCGATTCCGAAGGCACCGAGCATGCGGCCTCCCATTCGGCCGAAGCCGCGCATCGCGCCGGCCGGTTTTCCGGTCCCCGTGACCTTGGGTGAGGCTATGGTGCCCTTCCAGGTTCCGTCGGATTCGAAGACGTCGTCCACCGCCAGTCCGCCGCCTCCCATATTGGGTCTGCCGTATGGGGCTACAGCCGCTCCTCTCGAAGTCCACTGGATATTGACTCCGTTGTTCTGGCTGTACTCCCTGAGGAAGGTGTCGCAGCCCTTTTTAAGGCCTTTTCCGCAGGGGGCCTGCGTGCCGCTTGTGATGATCTGCAGGGTGTTCCCTTTCTGGAGAAGTCCCTTCTTCTCGAGGTAGGCGACTATGCGCCTTTCCAAGTGTGAGCTTCCCTTGTCCATCTTCGCGTTGTAATGCCCGCTGAAGAAGCCCGTCTCGAAAGCGATCATCTTGCCGTTCTTGTCGTAGACGGCTGCCGCGCCGAGCATGCTCTGGCCATTCCGAGTCACCCAGTTGGGGTCCTTGCCTGCCATTCGCCAGGTCCACTGGAATTCCTCCTGCCAGGACATCATCCCCTTCGCGTACCGATAAGCCTTGTATGCCTTGTAACCACCCTTGTGGGCGCCGTAGCCGTGTTGGTACGCATTCCACTCGCCGGCCGTGAAACCGTCTGGAATGTGGCCGTCGAGCTCGATGCCGGTGATGGGATTGCCGCCCGCGAACGCGTAGCGATTGGCTGTCCAGGGGTCCAGGCTGAGAGACAGGTCGGCGAGGGCGCCGTTGTAGGCGTCGAGGTTGAGGAAGCGGTTGAGACCGGGGTTGTAGTTACGGAACCCCATGTCGTACATGCCGGTGGAGTTGTCCCAGCGCTTGGCGTTGAAGCGGTAGGGGTTGTACTCCTCCTTGGCCGTGGGGTCGGCCGGGTCGGGTTTGTCGACACCGGTGAACAGGTTGTCGTCGTTGTTGCCGTAGGCGGTGTAGCCGTAGGTGGCTCTGGTGTCGCCCGACTCGTTGGTGATCTGCTCGACATCGGTGTGCGCGTTGTAGCCGTAGTAGGAGGATTCCTCCGTGTTGTCGGGCTTGATCTTGACCTGTGACAGTCGCTCACCCCATGGCGAGTACTGGAAGGACTTGGTGAGCTTGCCGGCCACCTCCTCGTCCAGAACCTCCTCGGAGAGGCCGAGGTAGGAGTAGGCGGTGGTCTTGGCCGTGCCGGTCCCCACCTTCTCGGTCTTGGACGTCGTCCGGTCGAGCGGATCGTAGGTGTAGGAGGTCGCTGTGCTGGTCACGCCGTCGCCACCGAGCTTGTCGTGTCGGGTGACGTGGTCGAAGCCGTCGTAGGTGTACTTCTCCCAGGTCAGGCCGCCTCCCTGGACCGTACGCAGCCGACCGTAGGGGTCATAGGTGTAGGTGCTGCCGGCTCCTTCGGTGTCGGAGGACACCAGGCGGTTGCGGTCGTAGGTGAAGGTGGTCTTCACCCCGGAGAGGTCCTGCTCCCAGACATTGCCGTTGGCATCGTGGGAGTAGGTCTCGATCTCGACCGGGCCACCCCCGGCAGAGGTCCTCATCGACTTTGAGACCCGGTCGCGGGGATCGTAGGTGTAGGTGGAGGTGTGGTCCAGGTAGGCGCCGGGGTTGTCGGCGTTCTGGATTTTGGCGTGGTCGCTGGCTCGGTGCAGGTTGCTCTGGTAGCCAATGGTGTGTTCGGCGACGATCGTGCCGTTGGACTTCTTCTCGACGGAGTGGCGTAGCAGGCCGGTCAGGAAGTAGTCGTAGTCGATGGTGTTGCCGTTGGCCTTGGTCTCCTTCAGATGCTCGCCGCGGGGTGTGTAGGTGTAGAGGGTGGTCTTGGGGTTGGTGTCGGTGGCGGACTTGCGGTTGGTGACCGAGCTGACCAGGTCGCGTGCGTCGTAGCTGTAGGTGGCGCGGGTCTTGTCGTGGGTGAGCTCGGTGACGGCGCTGTTCTCGTTGTAGGCGTAGGTGGTGGTGTTCTTGACGGCTCCGTCCAGCTTCTCGACGATCTTGGCGATCTGGTTCAGACCGGTGTACTCGATCGCCCAGTCGTCGATCTTGGCCGTGGTGGTGTTGTCGAGGATCTGGGTGAGGTTGGCGTTGGGGTCGTAGACGTAGCCGAAGTCCTTCTTCTCGACGTCGGCCGCGTTGGTGTCGCGGACCAGCTTGACCGCGTCGGCGGCGACGGTGCCGTTGGCGTCGTCGGTCAGGGTGATGGCGGCGGGTTCGCCGGCGGTGAAGGCGTGGCTGCCCAAGGAGACCCACTTGCCGGCGTGCTTGGTCTGGTCGACCGTCGCCTTGCCGTCGCCGTTGATGACGTAATGGGCGTTGGTGGCGGTGGCGCCGGCCGGATACTTCGCCCACACCTGGTACGTGCCGGTGGTGTTGGGCGTCACGGTCCAGGTGAAGGCGGACCTGCCCTTGCCCGCGGGGGCGGCGGCGTAGTCGTAGCCGGTGACCGGGCTCTTGGAGGTCGTCGTACGGGCGGCGAAGGCACCGGTGGCCTTGACCTGTCCGAGGTCGCTGTTGTCGGCGAGTACGACGTCGATGTCGAGGGGGACGCCGTTGTCGGAATGGGTCTTGAGCTTGCCGTCGGGGTAGTAGGACCAGTCCATGGCCCGCTGCGATGAGCCGCCCGCCGAGGTGAGGGTGCGGTTGGTCTGCAGGCCGAGCGTGTTGTAGTCGTAGCTGGTCTGGATGCCCCAGGGGTCGGTGCTGGTCTTGTTCCAGCCGGTGTCCCAGTAGGTCAGGGCGGTGACGTTGCGGACGGTCTGGCCGTGGGAGGGGGGTGCGCTGATCTCCTTCAGCCGGGACAGCTCGTCGTACGTGTACTCGACGTGGTCGGGCCGGTTGTAGGCGGGGTCGTCCTTGTCGTAGGGGTAGATCTCCTTGTTCGGCCGGTTGAGCTTGTCGTACGTCGTCTCGCTGACGAAATCGTCCGGGTCGTCGGTGGTCTCCACGCCGCGCGGGGTGATGACCTTGGTCCGGTTGCCGACCTGGTCGTAGGCGAACTGGGTGGTGACGTACTTGATCACGCCGTCGGTGGACGAGTGCGGCACCTTGGTCTCGATGACGGCGCCGCGCTTGTCGTAGACGGTGATCGTCTTGTTGCCTTCCTGGTCGGTCTGGCCGATGGGCAGGCCGTCGCGGTCGTAGTCGGCGCTCGTCTGGTGGCCGGCCGCGTCCTTGACGCTTTTGACCTGGTGGTTGCGGTCGTAGGTGGAGGTGGTGGTGTAGTCGGCCGCATCGGAGGTGGCGTTCTTGCGGGGGTCGACGACCTTGGTGACGTTGCCGACGTTGTCGTAGCTGTAGGTGATCTTCTGCTGGGCGGCGTTGACGACGTCGGTCAGCTGGTAGACCGGGTCGTAGGTGTAGGTGGTGGTGTAGTCACCGGCGGTGGCGGTGAGGTTGCCCTTGGGCTCGGTCTGGGTCTTGATGTTGCCGGCCGCGTCGTAGGTGACGATGGCCTTGCGCTCGGGCGAGTCGGTGGTGTCCTTGGGCAGCAGCGACTCGATGAGCTGGTCGGCCTTGTCGTAGACGGCGGTCGAGGCGGCGCCGTTGGGCGCGGTCATCTTGGTGACGTTGTCGTTGGCGTCGTAGACCGGGGCGGGGGTGGTGATGAACACGCCCGCGTCCTGGTCCTTGGGGATCTTCGATTCCAGGGGCCGTTTGAACAGGTCGTAGGTCTGGGTGGTCTTCTTGCCGAGCGCGTCGGTGACCGACAGCACGTTGCCGCGCACGTCGTAGGCGGTCGTGGTCACCTTGCCGTTGGCGTCGGTGATCGCGCGAGGGTAGCCGGTCGGGTCGTAGTCGGTGTAAGCGGTGGGGTTGCCGTTGGCGTCGGTGCTCTTGGTGAGCTGCCCGTAGCCGTTGTACTCGTAACCGGTGGTGTAGTCCCCAGCGGTCGTGGAGGCGACACCGAGGGGGTCGGTGACGGTCTTGAGGTTGCCCTTGGCGTCGTAGCCGAAGGCCCACTTACGCCCTTCGGGCGACGTCTTCTCGATCAGGTCGGCGATGTGGCCGTTGAGCGCGGTCGTATAGACCAGCGTGGTCGCCGCTGTGTTGTTGGCGGTCGCCTCGGCGTCGCGCAACTCCAGTGGGTAGCCGGTCTTGGCGTCGAACTTCCAGGTGGCGTACGCCTGGTTGGGCTCGGTGAGCTTGACGACGTTGTGGTCGGTGTCCCATTGCAGGGCCGTGGTCTCGGTCTTGGCGTTGGTGATCTGCTCGGCCCGGCCGTACGGATCGAGCAGGTATTTGGTGGCGTTGTTGAGCGGGTCGGTGACGGTCGCGCGGACGTATTTCGAGGTCGGCCCGTTGTCGTAGTCGAAGCGGGTGACGCCGCCCAGCCGGTCCTTGATGGTCTCCACGCGCAGCTTGCACCAGCCCAGCACAGGGGTGCGGTGGTAGGTGAAGGAGGTGGTGTTGCCGCGCGGGTCGGTGACGTCGGTGAGCTTGGCGTTCTGGTTGCCCCAGCCGGCGTCGTAGCCGAAGCCGAACGTCTTGGCGGCGGCGTCCCCGGCGCCGTCGACCATGCGCGCCATCAGGCCCTTGGCCGTGTAGGTGAAGGTGACCTTGCGGCCGGCGATGTCGGTGACCGACTCGACGTTGTCGATGATGTGCTTGTTCGACAGTTTCCGGGCGGACACCTCCTGGCCGTTGCCGTCGATGTAGGCGTAGTCCTGGCCCTTCTTGTAGTAGTCGACGCTCAGCGTGCGGAGGCCGGTCGCGTCGGTGATGTGCTGCAGGAACTTGGTCGTCTTGCCGAAGCACTCGTTGCGGCGCTCGTAGGCGAAGTTCATGGTGTTGCCGTTGGCGTCCACGACCGCCGACTGGTAGCCCTCTTCGTCGAAGAAGAACTGGGTGCGGTCCGGCTTGGTGAACACCCACCGGCGCAGCGGGTCGGTCGAGATCCGCGTGGGGTCGTCGGCGCGGGCCACCCGCTGCAGGTACAGGTGCACGCCCTTGGGGCTGACGTAGTCGCACACCTGCGGGTTGCAGGCGGAGTTGCCGTGCTTGTCCAGCGTCCACATGTGCGTGGTGCCGTCCCCGTCGGTCAGCCGCACCTTGTTCGGCCAGGTCTGGCGGCGCGGCTCGAACGACAACGCCGTGCCCAGCCGTTGCAGCGTCGAGGTCTGCAGCGACCAGCCGTACCCCATCGAACTGGAGGCGGTGTCGAGGCTGTTGTAGGTGGTGCGGACGAACGTCTGCGGCCCGCGCGAGGGGTTGGACAACACGTTGTAGGACCAGTTCAGGTTCCCGGCGAACGTGTTGACCAGCGCGACGCTGCCCGCGCCGGTGTTCTTGCCGGAGTAGGAGTAGAACTTCTCCGCACCGAGCTGGTCGCTGGTCGGCGAGGCCAGCCGGATCCGCTGCGGGTGCTGCGGCGTGTGGTGGCTGGCCGACTTCCAGGTGCCGGCCGCGCTGTCGTAGACGTCCCAGTCCAGGGTGGTCGCCTCGGCCTTGTTGGTGCCGTCCCCGGTCAGCGCCGGGGCGGTGATGTCGGCCGTGACCAGGACGGACTCGCCCGGCGGCAGCGCCTCGGGCAGCGCGGTCTTGATCTGGTTGGCGGTGGTGGACAGGTCGGTGCCGTCGGGCTGCTTCCACCGGTAGCTGAGCTGGGTCGTGCCCGTCGGCCAGGTCTGGTCGGTGGTGTTGGTGACGGTCACCGGCACCTGCGTGCTGCTGCCGGTGTCCATTTCCAGCGGTGTCTCGGGCGCGTAGAACGCGCTGGAGCCGTCGCTCTTTTCCAGGTACGTCACCCGCAGCCGGGGGCGCAGCACCGGCTCATCGCCCTCGGTGGACAGGAACGAGGCCGCCTGCTTGCTCGTCCCGGCCTCGTTGGCGACCTTGACCAGCAGGCCGTGGTTGGTGGCCGGGTCGGCGGTCCACGCGGTGGCCGCGGCGGTGACGTTCCACTGCTTCCAGCCCGGCGCTGCGGTCACGTTGGCGATGCTGGACAGGGCGGTGGCGTCGAAGTCGCCGCCCGGCGTCGTCCAGGGGCTGGTCCAGGTCGCCGCCTCATCGAAGGCCTTGGTCAGCTTGTGCGCGCTGAACTGCGCTCCGCTGCCGGTGGCGTTCGCGTTCCACAACGACAGCGTCGCCTCGGTGATGCGGGCGTCGGCCGGGATCTTGTCGGCATAACCGGCGAAGCCAACCACCGCGCGGGTGTTGCCCGGCGTGCCGGTGGTGTTGCCCACCGCCAGCCGCTTGCCGTCATGCCCGACGGCCGGTTCGCCGGAGGCCAGCGCGGTGTCGGCGCCGCCGTAGATCGTCGTGGTGATCCGGCCCGGCCGCGGCAGCACCACCGTGGCCTGTTGCGACGGCACGATCTGGCCGTTGGCCAGCACCGCCTCCACCCAGTAGGTGGCCTCGTGAATGTAGGACTCATCGGCCACCGCTTCGGGGTCGCCGCCGCTGCTGGTGTCGGTGAAGGAGGTGGTGTCCTTGCCGATCGAGGCGACCAGCGTGTCGTAGTCCTCGGTCGGCGAGTTCTGGCAGCCGGACGGGCAGGTGCGGTGCAGCCGGTACTCCACCAGATCGTCGGAATTGTCGGAGGGGGTCCGGTCGGCGTAGGCGGACCACGACAGCGACGCGCCCTGCGAGGTCACGGTGTCCGCCGGTTGCAGGACGACCGACGGGTTGCCGTAGGTGATGATCAGGCGCGGGTGGTTGGCGGTCTCGCCGAACATGCCGTCGCCGCCGTAGACGTCCTCGCTGGCCTCGTACACCGGGCCGCCCACCTTGCCGGCGGTGCTTTCGTCGGCGGCCTTCAGCATGAACCCCGGCGTATCGCCCTCGGACGTCATCCACTTGTTGACCACACTGGTCACGTTGAAGGTGTGCCAGCGCGAGGCCTCGCCCGGGCTGCGGGTCACCGTGGCCGCCGCGGTCGCCGCGACCGCGGGCTGGGTGTTCCAGGTCACCGTCCAGGAGTCCCACTCGCCGGTGATCTCCCGCGCCTCCACCGTGACCGGCCCGGCCTCACCCAAAGCCTGGTCGAAGTACGTCTCCAGCCGCGCCTCATCCACCGTGGTGCCCAGCGGCATCGGCAGGTTGAACCGCAGCAACGACCGATTCACCCCGGTCGCCGTCTTGCCCACCGGCAGTTGCCACGCCGCGTCGAAGTTCGTCGTCTTCTTCGCCGAGTCGACATAGGTGTCGAACGCCTCCGGCGAGATCCGGATCGTCGGATCGATCACCACCGGCCACGTCCGTCCGGCCGCCGCCAGCCAGCCCGGATCCGGCGTGAGGGTGATCGTCGCCTGCCCGTCCTTGTCCGCGACGCTCTGGGTGACCGCCTCGGAGAAGCTCTTGCCGTACGGCGAGGCCGGATCGTTCGTCTGGTCGATCATGAACGGCTTCGGCACCGTGAACGCCGTCGCCCCGTCCTGGCCCACGAACGCGATCGACCCGTCCTGCTGCGCCTGGGCCAGCAAGCCGTCCGTCCTGACCGTGAACTCCAGCGGCACCGACGGCGCCTTGTGCAGCACGACGAACTCCTTCACCCCCTCAGGAGTGATCTTGTAAACGAGATCGACGCCGTCCCACACGCCCGCGTACGTCACCGCGGACCCGGTCACCTTGGGCGCGATCTCGCGGTCCTCGCCCGGCACGCCCAGCGTCAGCCGCCGCCCGTCCAGCTCGACCTCGGCCAGGCTGCTCGACCGGCCGCCAAACCGGGAACCGAACCCCGAGCTGTCATTGACCGCCGCGACGCCGTCCCCGGCCCGCAGCCGCGTGTCGATCTCCTGCCAGGCGCCCTTGGCGTCCTGGAAGTGCACCGGCACGGACGACAGCTCCACCTGCAGCCGCCCGTCGTCGAGCTGCCACACCTTGCCGCCGGCCGTCCGCCGGCCGGTCAGCTCCTTCACCCGCCTGCCGGGCGGCTTGGGCTGCCGAGCTTGTGGGGGAGCCGCGCCGTCGCGGCCGGGCAGCACGACGGGCGCCCCGCCCTGCCGCATCTCACCCTTCGGATCCTCGGTGAACAGGCCGCTGACGCCTTCCGACACCCAGGCGGCGAATCGCGCCATGATTCCTGCTTCGTGCGAGGAAGCAGGACTCTGCGCGGACGCCGGCAGTGTCGAGGCGAGCGAGACGACCAAAGTGGTCGCCAGGATCATGCTGAATGCTCTACGTAACCGTCTGTGGTGGGATGGAACGGAGGGTCTCTTGCTCGATAACCAGGACAATCTTCTACCTCCATGCAGGTCAAAGCAGCCCTCGGCGTGCGAGGGCCGACTTGGAGGGAACTCAGAAAGATCAACGCATGTCCTGACGACCCAGTCAACGGTTACTCATAGTGATGATCCTTGACTCGAACGCACTCTCGAATCTGACGTGATCGCCGGGCCTATCAGGGAAAAGGCGTTGGGGATATATCGATTTGCCGGCCAATCGTCAATGTCACCGTTGGTAAACGATGCAGGTCGCAACAATCTTCTCGTTATGGAAACGTGACATTCGGAAACTCGGCAATGGCAAAGTGCGGCCGAATGGAACGCTCCCCAATGGGCGAATCGAATATAGATGGAATCTAGAGGCGCTGTGCTAGAAGAGTTGGTGGGCGGCACCATGATCTCTCACGGTCGACAGAAATCTAACCGAACCTTCAGCTTGACGGTGGGCCAATGCTATGCATAATTGCACTTCTTCTGGCCGGCGCGAGCACGGCGAGACCACCAGGCATTGACCCATGAAGCTTGACCTGCATGGGTGAAAGTCGGCAAGTTCGATCCTCGAAGGAAAATTTATTTGTCCTTCGCAACGAGACCCGAATCAACGTTCCGCTGTCGGCGCGGGTCGTACCTTAAGAGGCGACCATTCAAGAGAGCCCGGGTTGATCCCGTTGGCCGGATCCTCCCGGCGAACTTCCTCCCGTAGGCCCATTTCCACAGCGTCGGTGGCGAATTCCCTCCACGTCCTTGGAGGCGTTTTCCCGAGTGAGCAGGCGGGCGCGGGCTTGATGGCGGCGTTGCCAGGTCGACCAGTGGGCGGCGTGTTCGAGCGTCGGTATGTGGCCGGTGACGGCGTTGAACAGGCGTTTGACCTCGGCCACCGTCAACGGGTGTTTCGTTGGGGCGGGTGGGGCGTGTCAGGTTGTACCGGGATCCCGCCAGAAGCTCACATCGACCCGGCGCCATGTCGTCCCAGTTCACACGGGAAATGGCGGCTGCCGTACTAGACCGCACCCTATTAAATGAGCCTCAAAGGATCACAGAACGCCGCCGTGGCCCTTTAGTGCGTTCAAACGTTCTTCGTCACCGCGATGATCTGCCTGGTGGGGTGCTGATGACCACCTGCCTGCGACGGAGGTCTCTCGCAGGCAGCGGATGAACTCCGACTGGAGCAGTGCCACGCCCTTCCTGGTGGCCGCGTAGACGGTCCTGGTCGGCTCGTCCTCCAGGCGCGCCAGCGCAATGTCGGGGCGGATGGCGCCCGCCGCCAATGACGGTACGAGTGCCAGCCCAAGTCCTGCGGCGACGAAGCCCTGCTTGGCTGTCCACTCCCTGGCCGCGAAGGCGATGTGGGGTCGGAAGCCGGTGCGTCGGTGGAGAGCGATCAATGTCTCCGAGCCGCCGGGGAAGCCCTCGATCCAAGGCTCGCCTTCCAGCTCGGCCAGGCGCAGGCTGGTCCTGCCCGCCAGCCGGTGCCCTGCAGGCAAGGCCACCAGCAGCGGGTCGTCCAGGAGGTGGTGCAAGGTGAATCGGTCCGCCTCCAACGGCCTGCCTGGGTATGCGCTCACCACCGCCAAGTCGATCTCGCCGGTCCGGAGGTGGGCCAGCAACGGGCCGGTCGTGCTCTCCACCAACGACAGAAGCACGCTCGGGTGTGCCCGCCCGAACGCGGCCATGGCGCGAGGGACCAGATCAGCGTCGGCGGTGTCGAACGCTCCGACGCGCAGCTGGCCCACGTCGTGCAGATCGTGCCTTGCCGCCTCCAGCCTGGCCAGGATCGCGATCGCGTGCTCCAGCAGGCGGCGGCCCTCCTCGGTGAGCTCCACACCGCGCGGATGACGATCGAAGAGCGCGACGCCGAGTTCGCTCTCCAAGGACGCGATCTGGCGTGACACAGCGGACTGGGTGTAGCCGAGTGCCTCCCCGGCCGCCGTAAAAGTCTTCCTGGCGGCCACCTCGGCGAACACCTCCAGCCAGGAGACATCCATGACGCTTCCTCCAACAGTGGCTTGATATGCGGGTTTCGCATGGTAGCGATGCCAGACATTCGTTGGTCACATCGGCGCGGAAAACCTACGGTGATCGTCATGAAGATCGGACTCTATGGGCTGCACCGCGACGAGAACGTCGACCCGGACACGCTGGCCAGGCGGGCGCGGTTGGCCGAAGAGATGGGCTTCGAGTCGATCTGGGTGGGTGATCACATCGCGATGCCCTCGTCCTTGGATGAGCAGGGCCGCCTGGAAGCCGTGGTCGCTCTGGCCCATTTGGCGGCCCTGACCACCACGATCAAGCTCGGCTTCGGCGTTCTGGTGCTGCCTCAGCGTCAACCGGTCCTGCTGGCCAAGCAACTCACCTCTCTCGACCTGCTCTCGCGGGGCCGCCTGATCGTCGGCGTCGGCGCAGGGTATGTGGAACAGGAGCTGGCCGCCATGGGAGTCTCGCTGGACAGCCGCGGTGCCCGTACGGACGAGTATCTGGCCGCCATGCAGGCTCTTTGGGACGATCAGCCATTTGCCGGAAATTTCGTGACCTTTGCGGATGTTGTGCAGCGTCCACGTCCGCAACGGCGCCCACCGATCGTGGTCGGCGGCCACTCCCGGGCGGCCATGCGCCGGGCGGTTCAGTCAGCTGACGGCTGGTACGGCGTCTACCTGACCCCGAAGGAGGCGGCCCGTGCGCTGTCCGACCTCCAGGACGCGGCCAAGCTCTACGACAGGCCTGCGGGCCTGGGTCAACTGGAGATCACGATCACCCCGCCCCCGGGCCCCGTCGATCGAGACAGCGCCCAGCGCTACGCCGCATTGGGCGTCCACCGGCTGACGATCCAGCCGCTGGACGCCGAAATGGAAGCCACGGTGAGAGCCGGCGCAGGTCTCGTGCATGAGCAATTCCGCTAGTACGGCAGCCGCCATTCGTTGGTTGAGCTGGATGTATGCGGTGGTCAGACGGGCTCGGTGATGGAACCGGCGGGCGCGGGCTTGATGGCGGCGTTGCCAGGTCGACCGGTGGGCGGCGTGTTCGAGCGTCGGTATGTGGTCGGTGACGGCGTTGAACAGGCGATGGTCCACCGGCGTTTCTGCCGCAGGTGCTTGGCCACGGCTTGTTCGCAGGTCAGGCAGTTGCCGCCGCCGAGGGTGAGGGCGAAGGTGGCGCGCACGCGCAGCACGTAGGCCTGCCCGTGGTCCTCCAGATAGGTGCGCGGCTCACATCGACCCGGCACCATGTCGTCCCAGTTCACGCGGGGAATGGCGGCTGCCGTACTAGAAGACCAGATCAACCCCTATGTGCGAGTTCTGGCACCGGACAAGGTCAAGCGGCATGTGAGGACCGGTCTCGTCGGCGTATGTTCAGGTCGATGATTCGCCCAGGGTCGGTGATCGGGTTTGGGGCTGCTTGGCCCAGGGCTTGGTGGGCGCGGTGGTGATTGTGGAACCGTTCGTATTGGCGCGAGAGAACCCGACCTGGGGCCACAGGAGAATCTAAGGCGAGTTGACCCGTATCCGAATGATCAGCGCCTTGACCGGCCGTCGGGTGCGAGGCCGTCCTGGGCGCCGTCTGTCCGTGAAGGTCCACTTACGCGCTACCAGGTGACGGTGCCAGCGCAAGATTGTCGCTGGGGTGACCGGGAAGACTTCCGCCCACCGGCGGCGATGGATCAGCCTCGACAACGCCGCTGGCCAGAGCCGGTCGGTGTGATCCAGCGCGGCCGGTGACCGAGCCGGCGGTGTAGTACCTGGTTCTCGTTCCGGAGCACCAGCAGCTCAACGCTCTTGTACAGGTCAGAGCGGACCAGCCCTGTCAGCAGGCGGAACAGGCACCTCACCAACCGATAGACAAGCGACAACACCACCTTGCGATGGTAGCAGGTCCTGATCACGCAGCAAAACCCAGTTCAGAGGGCGAAACCGTGTTTTCGAGCGGGGACACCACAGGTTGAGGCGACAGAGACGCGAAAGGCTTGAGAAAGAGGAGCTCATTACGGTTCACATACAGGGACTCGCCTGCGCATTCCTCGCAGGCATCAAGAGAGAAAGGAAGGAGAGCAGAATTATCCTCAACATCGGCTAAGTATCAGCCCAACTACCTAGGAGAATGCATTGAAAGCGAGAACAACTGCCGGTGCTCTTCTGCTCAGTCTCCCCGCCGCAGCTATTCTCGGCATGGCGATCGGGAGCCCGGCAAACGCATCACCCATTTCGGCTGCCGCCGGACCGGCTGTAGTCACACCGGGAAACACTGCTGCCGCAAAGATTCCTTACATTTGCTCTTCGCAACGCTGGGGGGCAACTGGCAACTCATGGTGGGTAAGCTGCACGGACACCGGTCGAACACGCTATCGGGCGGTAACGCAATGCGCCAACGGCGAAACGGCACGCGGGGCATGGGAGTACGCTCCAGCCAACAGTGTGGCTATATGTAATCCCGGAGTTACGGCAAGCAGCGGGTGGCCTGAGTTCGAATGCGCGGTCATCTGCCGCAGTGGCGCTACTGCGGCCCCACGTACTGAGAACACCCATACCGCGGGCCTGTCGCTTGCGCTTGCCGGGTAACCTCTCGAGCGATCGGCCCGTCGAAGTCGATCGGACGGGAGATCGCCGGAGCGTTGTCGCTAACGGTGTACCGCCATCGTAGATATGGCGTTCCAGGCTGGGCGTTGGAGTTCGTGGCTATCGGCGATCATTCTTGTTGTCGGCAAGAAGATCACATCAGACCAGCCACGAGCACGGTCGACGATGCGATGCTGTTGCCCGCCTGGGAGCTTGACCATCACCTGAGAGACATGAGAGTGACCTAGGGTGCACCTGGCCACACATGCTGGACAGGCCCGGGCCTGTCCAGCATGTCGACTGCTCGCGGTGCGGGCCAGAGCATCGGTGAGCACCCGTCCTCAAGACTTGCCCGTGGCGGGCAGGACCCCGTGAGCTGCGCTGGTTTCGTGGCAGCCGGTGTGCCCCCGTCGGCGTCGACCGAGCAGACCGTTCAGGCCGGTGTGGAATGCTTCGTCATGGCGCCTGCCGATGATCACATCGCCCAGGTCATGACCATGTGAGGCTTCGCGTCGCGGCGCGAACTCCAGCCTGTGCGTTGCCAAACACGGATACTGTTGTTGAGCTGGGCGTTCGCAGAGCGATGTGCACGCGCCCCGTGTTGACCTCCATCATGAGCAATACGTACAGGCGCTTCAGGAAGATTGTGTCAACGTGGAAGAAATCGCAGGCCAGGAGCCCTTTGGTTAGAAAGGTGCGCCATGGGGTGTCGAGATGACGGGGTGCCGGAGCGAAGCGGCGGGAGTGCAGAATGCGCCACACGGTCGTTTCGCTGATCTGAATACCGAGCCTTACCAGTTCCCGTGTACCCGTCGATGACCCCACATGGGGTTCTCCCGCGCGAGGCGAAGGATCAAGTCCCGGATCTCGACTCGTTGTTGGACGTCCGGGCCGATGTGGATAGGTGCAGGCCCGTCGGAGCAAACGCCGGGAGCGCGGGTCAGCGGCGCTGTGGTGGCTTCACGTGTCGCGTGGGGGAGGTGCACGCCAGTGCGATCATGATCGTCGATGTCACCCAATCGCGCAGAGCGTTCAGCACACGGGTTGCCTTCATGGTGCCCTTCTCTCGATTCGTCGTGAGGCTCGGAAAGACGATCGGCGGTCGAGGTGGCCGCCTGGAAGGTCGTTTCCTGTCCACTTACTGCTCATGAGGGCCGAGTCACGGGCTCGCTGGTCGTCGGCAGGAGCGGCCTGGTGTTGTCGAAAGGCCGTCGACCCGGTTATCCATCGGCGACGGTCCACGGTGCGCGTCACGCTGATACCGGAACACCGGCAGACCCGCCGGCTGAGCGGACGCGGGTCTTTATCTGATTCGTTCAGGTGCTGGATGGTCAACATGCCTCCGATGCTGAGGGCGGACGTTGGGGCGCACTTCGCATGACGGGCCGAGGCGTTTCCGGACGGCTCCCTGAAAGGCTCCGGCCGCCCGGGTCAGGTCTCACTCTCCGGAACCCCGGTCGGCCGGGAGCCGGTCATACGCCAGGTTCGTAGATCCAGGTGTACTTGCACAGGTTGCGGGAGACGACCTCAGGGGTGCTGGTCGCCGACCCCCAGTTGTATCGATCCCACAGGCCGGCGTGCAGCTTGTCGCCGACCAGCCAGGTGTTCTTGGGCCAGACTCGCCAGGTGGTGCTGCGGTATTCGTCGTTGGTGAACTGGGAGGTGAGGTCCTTCAGGCCGCCTTGGCTGTTGAACATGGCGTGCTTGCCCCAGCCGACATAGATGGCCGGATGCTCCAAGCCCAGGCCGGCGCCGGCGCGCGCGCCGTTCCAGCTCTCCACATCGGCCCAGTTGCGGCCGAAGTGCTTGCCGTGCCTGCTCATGATCAGCTTGTCCCGGTAATAGGCGCCGTCGCGCTTGCGCCACTCCACGATGACGTACTCGAAGTCGTGACCGTGTCCGAGCTCGCCGGGGGCGAACCCATCCTTCTTGAAGTAGAGCGTGTAACTGGTACGTACTACGCCCTCGGCGCACTTCCTGGCCGAGACGTAGGTCGGGAACGACGAGTTGACAGCGGGGCAGCCCGAGTCGGCGTCCGGCCAGGCCTTGCGGCCGGCGGTCGCGGACTGGGCGAAATTCGAGCCGACGAGGGAGTCCGAAGGCCAGCAGGTGGGGTTGTTGTTGGCCTGCGCGAAGTTCCACTGCGGCATCGCCGGCATGATCAGGTCGACGGGCGCCTTGGGGTAGAAGGGCTCGTTGGCCCAGGCGGGAGGGGTGGTGACGCTGGTGATGCCGGCCAGGGTGAGTGCCATGGTGGCACCGGCCAAGGACACGCGGCGCACAAGGGATGAGAGTTGCGCGACCATAAGGGTCTCGATCTCCAGGATGTCCGGCTGCGACGGGGCAGCGGTGGGGCTTACAAAGCCTGCACAGCGTCGTACGAACTTCTGTCCATTTGATAGATCATTCGGTGTTCAATGCCGCGCCCTGTTCTGCGTCCTCCGTCGCCCGGCGTGACCGCTAGACACCCTGGAGAACGGCGTCCAGACGGTCGCCGGCGCTTTAGGCGCGTTGGGCCGGTATGCCTCACGAAAGCCGGGTCCAGGCTCCGATGAAGTGCGGCAGGACGATGGTGGCGTTCGCGGCGGTCACCTCGGCGTGCAGCCGTTCCTCCAGCTTGTCGCACGTGTGGCTCATCCGCCACGAATGGCACGTCACGATCGGCCTCGGGAGCCTGGTGAAGGCGCTCGACTGGCCGATGTACCTCAAACCCGACCAACAGGGGCGTGCCATGACTGGAACATGGACACCCGTCTGGTCGGCTACCACGGCGACCCGCGAAGAGATCCAGGGCCTTCTCGACCACGCCGACGCACAGGTCGATGTGGCGCTGCGCCGCGGTAACAAGGGAGCCCTGGTCCGTTGCCGGGGCGCCACCGTCTTCAAGGTCCTCTACGCCTCGGAGGTGTCCGCTTTGGACGTCACCGACTTCCGCCCGCACGAAGCGGCACCGGAGCGGCGCGGTCGTCTGGGAACCAAGGGAGATCGAGGGGCCGGTTCGGGGCCTACCGGGACGCTCTCGGGCCGGACAAGGCGCTGACGCCGCATTGCCTGCGCGGCGCGTACACGGTGCATGTGCTGGAGAGCGGCGCGCGAGATCCTCAGTCGATCCACGGTGAGAAGTGACGTGACGGCGACGTTGGGCGTGATGCTCCGGCCGTCGACCGCCGAGGCGTGATTCGGCGGTGGAATGCCAAGGTCATGAGACGGGTCTTCCCGCACGGCCGCGACTCACCTTCAGCCGTCGACCGCCCCGTAGATCTCGCGGTGCCAGAGCTCCTCGCACACGCGCTCGATGCCGGCGGCGAGATGGCGGCGGTAAGTGGTGAAGGGCAGCCCCAGGCGCTCGGCGGCGGCTTCCTGCGTCGGGGCGCCACGGAGGTAGGTCGTGACCAGGGCCCGATGGAACTTGTCCGCGCGTGGATCGCCGCTCAGGCGGCCGATGGCCTGCTCGATGAGATCCCGCAGCGCCTTGGCGGGGTCCGTACCGCCGTGTTCGACGACGATCCTGGTGCGGGTCAGCGGATTGGCGGCCAGCTCACCAGGGCGGGACAGGTGACGCAGCGCCTTGCGTACGGCGTCGGCGAAATCCGCCTGTGACAGCACCGCCATGCTGGACGCCGGGACGGCCACGGCCTCCTGCGCGCCCTCGAGCAGCAGCCGGTCGAGCCGGTCGAGCCAGGCCTGCGCGGCGACCGCCCGCCAGTCGTGGGCGAACAGCGCGTACTCGGTGTTGCCGAGCCAGGCGTGCTCTCCGACATCGTGCATGTCGTAGGTCCGCAGGTAGTCACGCATGGGGTCGTCGTCGCGCATGGCCATGAACGACCAGGCCATGCGGTCGGCCCGCAGGCAGTAGCCGACGGCCCGCCACTGGATCAGGTCCGTGACCGGGGACGCGCCGCTGTATTCCGCGCGCACCCACGTCCGGCCGATGGCCAGGTGCTCGCCGGGCCGTAGTGGAGCCATGGCGCGGGCGTTGGCCCAGGCCGTGGCGACGATCGGATCGATCCGCGCCTCTTCCTCGGAGGGCTCGTACAGCCGCAGCCAGGAGCAGAAGCCCACCAGCTCGCCGGTCTCCGCCCTGCGGTAGAGGCGGAACGCCTGCGGCTGACGGGCGGTCCAGTAGGCCACGGCGGTGCCCGACTCGTCGTTCTCCACCTCCGAGGCCATCCGTGTCAGCGCCTCGGCGTCCTTGGGGCGGAGGGCGTCCTCGTACACCTCGCCGTCGCCCCGCCAGCTGTGGAACTCCGCCGTCGATCCGACGGCGCGGTACAGATAGAAGAGCGAGCCGACGGCTCCGAGAACCTGGGCGTCGCTCGCGACACGCGTGCGGCCGGCGAGGAAGGCGGTGATGCGCCGATGCATGTCCGCGTATCCCCGCGGGTCGCGCCAGCGCAGGTCGGCCTCCAGCACCTCGCGGACGACGTCGTGGGGGAACAGGCCGAGCCGGCTGGACTCCACGAAGGGCAACCGGCGCAGCCAGGCGAACAGAGCCGCGGCGTTGTCCGGCAGAATCTCGCGCAGCAGGTCTTCGGTCGTCACGTACGAGTGCGCGCAGACCTCCAGCGCGTGCCGGTGCGCGGCGCTGGGCACTTCGCCGACGAGCTGGTCGAGCAGGGTGGAGATCACGTCCTGCGCGGGCGTCCAGCGCGAACTCGCCCCATGGTCCTTGACCGCCACCGCCGCCCCCAGGGACAGGGCCAGGGGATGGCCACCCGCGAAGGCCAGCAACGGCCCGCGCAGGTCGTCCGCCACGCCGCGGACGTCCAGCAACGCCGCCGCGTCCGCGGGGGCCAGGTCGCGCAGCGGCATCACCCGCAGCGCCTCCGCCCAGCCGGGGTCGGCCGTCCACAGCAGGTCCGGCGCGATGCGCCCGGCCACCACGACCAGCGCGCCGACCGGCAAACGCGGGAGGAGCCGCTCGCGCAGCCAGCCCTCCAGACCCTGCACTCGCTCGAACGTATCGATGATCAGCACCCCGCGCTCATCGCCGAGCACTGATCCGGCCGCGGCCTCGAACGCCGCGGGCGTAGGCTCCAGTGTGTACGCGTTCAGTGGCGTCACGGGCCGCCCCGCCGCCTTCGCCTCCTGCTCGAAGCGCCTCAGCAGCGCGGACTTGCCCACACCGCCAGGACCGTGGACGTAAAGGACGCTGCAGGCGCCGCGCAGCGCCGACCTGAAGACGTCGAGCTCTTCCTCCCTGCCGATAAAGGTCCGCTCACGCATGGCCTGCAGACGTTGTTCCAACACCATGGCATCCTGCTCGTCCGCCGAACTCATGGGGACAACTGTAGTAACTCCAGACGGCCAGACCCGGCGCACAATTTTATGTACTTCTACGCATTCTGCTCCTGGGCCGTCTACGCCGACGCCAGGAAAAGGCAGGTCTCCGCATCATCCTCATAATCCGCTGGAGGCTTGCTTCATGTCCCCTAAACCCGCCGGCGCGGCCACTCGGCGGTGCCACCTGATCAGCGAAGGCCGGCCTTCAATGACGGGACCGGTCAGCGTCGGAGACGCGTGGGCGACCACCAACCCGACGCTCTGCCAAGGGGTGTTGATGGCATTGGTACAGGCGGAGTTGCTACGCGATGCGTTACGGGCGCAGACCGACCAGGAGAACCCCATCCTCCGGTACGAGGAGGCGGCCCTCGGCCCGTTCAATGAAACGCTGCGCTTTTGGGAACGAAACCGGCTGGCGGAGATCTACACCCGGATACGCGGCGGGCGCTTCTACGGCAGTGCGGGCTGGACCACCGCTAAGGCGCTGGAGGCCGCGACACCGGCCGACCCGGAGGTACTGACGGCCATGGGAGACATCGGTTCCATGCTGGTCTCCCCCGAGGAGGCACTGGCGAGCCCGGGCGTCGTGGGTCGGGCGATGTCCGTGGGGGCGGACGCGCCGGCGACCGGCCTGAGGAGGGCGGAACTGGTCGGCACGATCACCCGATGACACGACCCCTTCTCGCCCACGGCGGCCGTCCCATTCGGGCAGGACGGGCGCCCGTTCAGCCGGCGAGAGCGGCGAGTAGCTTCGCTCGGGAAACGGGGGGCGCCGCCGAGCGTGGCGAGGCGCTCGCAGCGGCCCGGGAGGCTCAGTACCTCCTCGGAGCGGCCGCCTCCTGGTCGTCCCATGCTGGACCCGGACGACGCCGTGCGAGTCGCTGTCACATATGCCGCAGAAGGCCGTCAGACACCATGTCGTCAATTCACTGCTCGCCCCGCGCGAAACCTCACGCTTCTGCTTCGATGTCGAGCACGCCGCCCGTCGAGCCCGGAGCACCTCTACGGCTACCGCGAGAAGCAGTGGCGGTTCACTCCCGCCCCTGGCCACGAGCACCTGGCCGACCAATGGCGGAGCGACGTCGAGAGCGGGCACCTGCTGCAGATCGGGGCGGTCCTGGACGTGCTGAGCCGCGCGTCAAGGAGGACGTATGACCGCGCTGGCCACCCGCGGGGGCACCGAGGCAGGGCTCACGGTGCAGGACAGCGGCACGGAGCTCACTGTCCTGCAGTGACGGAGCTGCTGCGCCTCCTCTACCGCTCCGGCACAGCCGGCTGGAGTCCCCGAAGTCGTATCTGCACCCGGTGTGGACCCGCTCCGGCCGCCTGGTCAGCCTGTTCCGGCTCTGGGACCACGTCTGGCAAAGGGTTCGCCGGGCGAACGCCCCTGCCAGACCTTCCCCTCCTCGGCGTCACCTCCCCAGTCCCAGCTCAGAGAAGCCGTCGAGCGCGAGCGCCGAGGCCGCTCAGACGGCCCGGGCTATGCAGATACGCGCCTTCAGACGCGCTCCGGCCTCGTAGAACATGTACTCGGTGCCGTCCTGCGTGCCGAAGGACGGCGCGGCCACCCGGCCTTCGTCCGAGGCGATCGGCGAGTGGAAAACGCCGAGGTGGACCTCCTTGTCGAAGTTCTCGCCGACTTCAGTGATGCGCATCTTGCCGTCGCTGCCGTGGTAGGCGACGTACACGGTGCCATTGCGCTTGACCAACGTGGGGCCGGAGATGTCGCTCACGCCGTCGGCTTCGTGGTTGACGAGCGGGGTCGAGCTGAACTGCCAGTTGTCCCAGCCGTTGGGAGACCAGCCGTAGAAGATTCGCCGACCGTTCCTGACACCCATGAAGACCATGACGTATTTGTTGTTGCGTCCCGGCAGAGCGTGCTCGAACACCCGCGCATACGACGTTTCAGAGGTCCCCGGGATGAGGCGAGTGCTCAGGATGGGCGTCTCGTCGGTGAAGTTGATGCCGTCTTGGGAGCGGGCCACCCGAGTCACGGTGTTCTCACCATGGAAGTAGCAGAAGAACTGCTTGGTGGCCGAATCCCAGATGACGTGCGGAGAGGAGACGTGGCTGACGGTGGTGCTCGGCAGCCATCTGTCGATCACCGGATTGGCGGTGTGCTCGACGAATTCCCGGTCGAGAGAGTCACTGAACGCCACACAGATGCCGCCGGGATTCTCGTGCGGGGCGTAGTAGAGGTAGTAGCGGGCGCGAGCATTGCTGATCTTGTCTCCCACTCCCCGGATCGTAGGGAAGATGAACTCGCCATCGCGGTTGTAACGCAACTTCGAAACGTTCAGGGCGTCACGCACGTAGCGGTAGGTCGGTATCCCGGCAGGACCGGCGGCCGCGGGGGCTGCTGTCACACCCACGGTGGTCGCCGCTGCGCCGAGCAACACCGCGCCCCGCAGCACACCGCGCCGGCTGACGGGCCGGACCATCATCATGTGTTCTCCAGAAAATCGAATACTGTGAACCGTCCCGGCATGGTCGCCCCGCTCCCTGTCCACCGGCCAGGCCATTTCCTGTCCACCTGCCGCCGGCCATCCGCCGTCGGCCCGTCGCGTGAGGCGACGGCCTTGACCGCCCGCTGAACGACCTCGGTCACCGCATGCGGCTGAGAAGCCGGCAGCGCGTGCGAAGCTCCGGCGATCTCCACGACCTCGCGGGCACCGGCCCGCTCGGCCATGAACCGGCGCGCGGGCAGGGGGATGTTGGAGTCCAGCTCGGGATAGACGAACCACGACGGCGGATCCCGCCAGGCCGGCGCACCCGCCCGGTCGTTCAGCGCCCGATCGTTCAACGGCCGCCGCGTGACGGCGTCCAGAGCAGCACGCTCCGCCGGCAGGTCAGCGGCGAACTGCGCGTGGTAGCGGTCCTGACGGATGTCGGGCCCTCGGTCGCCGAGACCAGTCCGGCCACGACGTCGGCGTCGCCGGACAAGCTGCGCAGTGGGTTGGCTGCCGCGATCACGCTCAGCCCGTGCTCACTCAGCCGGGCGATCACCCCGTTCCAGCTCGCCGACTCGGCGAACGCACCATGGACCAGCGCCACGGTCGGCGACACGGTCGTACCGATCAGCTTGACGCCGCGGCTCTGGGCCTGGTGGTACAGCTTCTCTGAGGTGCTGGACGAGACTCCCGCGCCTGGCCGACCCGGTTCACGCCCGTCTGGTCCGCCGCTGGACGCGGGCGCGAAGGCCACCGGGCCAACACCGCCTGCGTCCGCACCTGAAGTCATGCGTGTGGACGCAACCGAAATCTGCCGGTCCGGGCGCGAACGGCAACTGGATCACAAATGGTCACTCGTTCGGCGCAGGCTGGTGCCCAGACTGCTTGCAGGCCCGCAAGCAGCCATCCGTTTCATCCTGACAGAGAGGGGCGCGCCGATGCGGGCGCTGTTCGAGGTTTGAACGGCCCGCCAGCGCAGCCAGTGACGCCCGGGTTCGGTTCGGCCGCTATCGGACGGTTTCCTTCGATGGCTGCAGCTCACTGAAGGTTTCCGATACCGGCCGGAACCGGGCGTGGCTCGATCGGCTGGCCCATGGCGGCTATCCCCAACTGGAGCTGATGACCCTGGTGGAGACCGGCACCCGGGCAATGATCGACGCCGTCTTCGGGCCCACCGCCACGGGCGAGACCGACTACGCCAAGCGGCTGCTGCACCTACTGAGGCCGGACATGCTGGTGCTGTGGGACAAGGGCTTTGACGGCCGCGCGCCGATCCTGTCCCACCTGGCCGACGGCTCCTACCTGTCAGCAATCGGCACGGTCAAAGTGCGGATCATCGACGCGCAGATCACCGTTACCTGCGCCGACGGCACCGTCTTCACGGCTCCTACCGGCTGGCCACCACCTTGACCGACGCCCGCCGCTACGCCACCAAGCCCAAGCCACTACCAGTGCAGATCCAACCACGACCTCAAGGGGTTACTTGAACGCCCATTTCTGCCACTGGTTGTCGGGCATGCACTTGCGGGCGTACACGATGAAGGGACTCTCGCTCTTGACGTCCAGACACTTCTTGGTGGCCCAGTTCTTCACATGGCCGTCGCTGTAGCGGGTCCACTTCTGGTAGTTGCCCCCGTTGCACGGGTTGATCTTCACCGGCTGCTCGTCGCCGTTGCCGTTCGCGTCCAGACAGTAATGGGTTGGGTAATGGGTCGACTCCATTCCGTAGTGGCGGATGCTGTTTGCGCTGCCGTGCTGGAAGAGTGAGTAGGTGTGATTGAACTCGCAGGTGGAACCCACGACGTCGCCATTGAGGTGGATGCACTGCTTGGTCTGGTAATTCACAATGTTGAACAGGAGGGCCGCCGCCTTGGACTCCCCGGAGGTGGCGCCGGACGTGCCCGCCGATGTTGCGGAGGCAGGCGGGGAGAGCAGGCCCAGTGTCAGGGCCGCGGCGGCCGCGGTCCCGAACAGAGCGCGTTGCGTCGGGGCACCCCGACGCATTCTGACGCGAGTAGACATTGTTGACGACCTTTCGGCTTGAGAACGAACGTTCGGTGCGCGCTGCGCCACCATGCTCGGGCGGTGCGATGTCCGAATCCCAGGCCGTTTACTGACCACTTCATATCCTCGGCACGACATCCTGGAGGACCGGGGAAACGTCTCCGAGGTCGTGGTCATGGTTGCCTCTAAGCTTGTTTTTAGTTCGCCACGAAGCGCAGAAGGTGAGGTTGTCGTGTAGGGAACCTTGCTGGATTGGGTGCTGTGTGAGAGATGAACGCCTCGATACCGCAAGAAGGAGTAAAGGCGAACAAGGGCGCACCGGGCATGGGCGGCCAGCCCATCGAGGAGTTCGAGAAAGATCTGAAGAATAACTTGTACCAGATCTGGAACAGAATGTTCTCAGGGACCCTCCGGTGCGTGCGGTGGAAATCCCCAAGACGTCGCCGGGAGGCGGCGTAAGGATCTTGGGTCTGCCCACGGTGGCCGACAGAATCGCCCAGACGGTGGTGGCCCGGCATCTCATGGAACGGGTCGAACCCATATTCCATGAAGACTCCTTCGGCTACCGCCCCGGGAGGTCGGTTCTGGATGCGGTGGAACGCTGCTGGAAGAGAGACCGGGTGATTGATCTCGACGTCCCATCGGCTCCTACCACGAGTTCGCCGAAGGGTATTTCCTGCGCCGCGACGGCATGCAGTGGTTCTGGGGCCAGTACACCACCGATCCCGTCGCTGCGGGCGAACCTGGAGGAGCTGGCAGGGCTGCCGCCAGCGCTGGTCGTCACCGCCGAGGCCGACCACAACTTCGTGATGCTCAACGCCTGCGCGGCACCCACGTCGCCGAAAGGGCCATCCGCCAGGCCGTCGACTTCCTGTCCACCGCGCTGAAGACCCTCAAGGAGGGATCATGACGACGTCGCCCACCGTCGTTCTCGTCCACGGTGCGTTCGCCGAGTCGGCCAGCTGGAACGGCGTCATCGCCAGGCTGCGTGAGCACGACCTGAGCGTGATCGCCGTCGCCAACCCGCTGCGCGGGCTCTCGGGTGACGCCGACGTCGTGGCGGGCCTGGTGGCCTCGATCTCGACGGCCCGGTCGTCCTGGTCGGCCATTCCTACGGCGGCCAGGTGATCTCGGGCGCCGTCCGCGGCGACGACCGGGCCCTGCAGGACAAGTCCGGTGCACCGGCCTGGCGGCACCTGCCGTCCTGGTTCGTCTATCTCGAGCTCGACTTCAACATCCCGCTTGCGGCCCACCGGTTCATGGCGGAGCGGGCCGGCGCCCGCGAGCAGGTGGAGATCCCCGGCGACTCGCACGCGTTGCCCGCCTCCCAGCCCGCCGCCGTCGCCGATGTCATCCTCCAAGCCGTCAAAGCCGTCGCCTGACGACCCTCCCGCCGCAGGCCGAGCAGGACCTGAACCACCACGAGTGCCAAGTCATGCTCGGCTGCTCACGTCGGCACCTGGTGGGTGGAGAACGCGGGCGCCATCACCGTCACCGACGGCACCATGCTGGTGGACGCCCGCGCGACCGAGCGGACGGTGGCTGAGGCGGACGTGGAGCGGCTGGTGCTCAACCTGCGTGGCGAACCCTGCGGACCACGGTCTGACAGGACACCGTGTTCGTCGGGAGATGCCACGAAGTGGCAGCCGTTTGGCCTGGTGAGTGAGCAGTCGCCCGCAGCACTCTGACCCATCCAGGATCCTTACCAGGAGGTCGAAGATGTCGGACATCGTCGTGGCGGGGGCCGGTCCCGCCGGCCTGGCCGCCGCCCTGCTACTCGCCGCCGACGGGCACCGGGTCACCGTGCTCGACCGGGACCGGGACGGCCCGGGCAACATTCATCGGGCGTGGGAGCTGTGGCAGCGGCCGGGCGTGAGCCAGTTCCGACTGCCGCACCGGCTGGCGGCGGCGGGCTGGCGGCTGCTGCGGGACGAACTGCCGGAGGTGGCCGCCGAACTGGAGCGCGCGGGCGCCGTCGTGCGTAACCCTCTCGCCGGTTCCTGCCCGGAGCGGGCGCTGGGCGCGGCACGGGAGGGCGACGAGCGGTTCGAGACGATCGCCGCCCGCCGTCCCGTCCTGGAGGCGGCGCTGGCTCTGGTGGCCGGGCGGGCGCCGGGCGTCACCGTCCGCCGGGGTGTCACCGTGGCCGGGCTGCTGGTCGACGTCCCCGTGAAAGGTGGGCGGCCGCGTGTGCGCGGGGTGCGTAGCGGCGAGGGCGAGGCCATCCGTGCAGACCTGGTGTTGGACGCGACCGGGCAGAGGAGGGAACTCGCCGGGATGCTCGGCGAGCCGGACGCCACCGAGCCGGACGCCACCGAGCCGGACGCCACCGAGCCGGACGCCACCGAGCCGGACGCCCCCGGGGCAGGCACCGCCCGGGGATGCGCGGGGTCGGGGTTCGCCTACTACTCCAGGCATTTCGCCGGTCCCATGCCCGCGCCGCCGATCCGGCCGTTAGAGCATCACGACAACCTGTCCACCCTGGTGCTGCCGGGCGACGTGGGGACCTGGTCGGTGACGCTGGCCGTATCGCGAGATGACGTGGAGCTGCGGGAATTTCGGCATGCCGGTGTCTGGCAGAGGGTCGCGTCGATGTTCCCGAACGTGGAGCAGTGGGCCGCGGGCATCCCGATCAGCGACGTCCTGAGAGCGTCCGGAGAGGCGAGCGGCCCTAGCCGGCTCGTGGCTGGCGGGCGGCCGGTGGTTCACGGGCTCCTCCCCTTGGGAGACGCCTGGGCGGTCACTAATCCGCTGTTCGGGCTGGGTATGTCCATGGCGTTCGCGCACGCGAGTCTGCTGCGCGACGCGGTACGCGCTGAAGGCTTGGACACCCTGGAAAAGCTGACGTTGCGGTTCGACGAGGTGAGCCAGGGCGTGCTCGCGCCCGTGTGCGAACGGCTCGGCCGCTGGGACCGGCATCGGCTCGCCGAGCTCGACGGTGAGCGTCGCGGCCGGCCGTACGAGAGCGGCGATGCCGAGTGGATGCTGAGTAAGGCGCTGGATGCGGCCACGCTCCTGGACAGCGACGTGCTCCGTGGTGTCACCGACGTCTCCCACCTCCTCGCCACGCCGCAGGAGGCGATCGAGGCGACAGGTCTGGACACGAAGGCGCTCACGCTCGCCGGGGATGCTCCGCGCTTTGTGGCACAGGGACCGGCGCGTGGCCGCCTGCTGGCGGCGATTCACAGCGCTCGTCCCTAGCGTTCCTCGCACGGGGCCTCCGGACCAACCCTCTGCGCCGGTACAACTGGCCGGCAAGAGCGGCGAGTAGCTTCGCACGGGTTGCGCCGCACTCGGGGAAACGGGGCGCGGCCGCCGAGCGTGGCGATGCGCTCGCAGCGGCCCGGTACGCTCAGTACCTCCTCGGGGGTGGCACACGTCCAGGCGATGTCAGTCATGGCGCGCAGCAGGTCACCGTCGAAGAGCTTGGCCGTGTCCAGGCTCTTGGCGACGGCCCAGCTCGGGTCGTCGCCGTCGTAGGGCAGGCCGTGCCGCACGCCTTCCAGCTCCGCCAGCCGGTGCTCGTCCCAGGCCCGCAGCCGCTGGTAGATCGGGGGGAGCGTGGCGCCAGTGGCCGCGTCGAGCCGCCGGATGAGCTCCTCCGGCTCCTGCAGGCCGATGTCGCCCAGTAGGACGGCGTGCGTCACGCCCATTGTCATCCCCAGTCCGAACGTCGGGTTGGTGGTCGCCCACGCGTCCCCCACGTTGACCATGCCGGGGCCACCGGCTGCCCTGCTCTCCGATCCGGACATGACCAGCACCTCGCGGAACGGCGTGCCCGCCGCCCAAGGCGTGATGGGCGGGAACAGCGCGGCGGCCCGCTGCCAGACCTCGGGTTCTCGCAACGCGCGCATGTCAGGGTCTCGTGCCGCGACCACGAGGCCCACCGCCCAGGTGCCGTTGTCTCCTGGCAGGAGCATGGTCGACAGGCTGTCGTAGTGGTTCAGCGTCCACGCGTACGGCCCGAGCGGCGGACCTTCGAAGTATCGTCCGTAGGCGGTGAACCGGAGGGCGGGCCCCGAGCAAGTCGAACCGCTCGTCACCCGGCAGCCGGCCGCCCACGGCCGGGATCGCCCAGACTGTGCGTCGCGGCTCCGGCCCGCTCCAACTCGGGAATGACCCCGGGCAACTCGCGTCGCAGCAGGCTCCTGCCCCCGCCGAGCAGGGCGTGCGGAAGGTGACGCCGGCTTCTAGCACGATCACATCAGGCATTTCTGCCTCCAGCACTCCGTCATCAGTAGCGGACGAGGTCTCACGTTTGCCCCGGATGATGCTCACTTCCTGATCAATGGCCGGTTTCTACTTACTTGCGGGAGTGAGGTCCGCAGTCCCACCGCACCGCGTTCCGCCTGGCCGATCCCGGTCCGCGCCCTGCGTCGCGACGCCGCAGTCTGAACGGGCGGGGATCGGCCAGAAAGTGGTCTGTGGAACGGACAGTGCTCACGCCTAGATTCGGCCTCGCCTGCCAACTCCGGATGCAGGAATGCGGTCAGATCCCACATGGCTGGGCGAACGCTCGCCCTGCCGCGTTGTAACTAGGAGAACGTCATGAAGCCCGCTCTGCCCATCAGTGCCGTGATCGCGGCTCTGGCCGCCATTGCTGTCGCCGCACCCGCGGCCGCTTCCGCCAATGTCCCGGCCGGCGCCGCGACAGGGACGTCGGTCGCCGCCCCGCCCGCCGGCACCTTGAACCTCAGCAACCGCCGGACCAACCTGCAACTGGAGGTCGGCGACGTCGGTGCCAGCGGCAAGGGCAGGGTCTTCAGCAGGTTCGCCCGCGGAGGCGGTGACACCGAACAGCAGTGGAACTTCATCAACGGCGGCAAGCTGGTGAGCAGGAAGCTCGTCCGAGGGCAAACCGTGTGCCTGGAGACCGACAGCGGCAATCGACTGTTCGTCGCCCGGTGCGTGGGCGGCAAGCAGACTCAGAAGTGGGCGTTCAAACTGGCGCTCGACGCTCCGGGTGCCTTCAAGGACGCCTTCGTCATCCAGAACTTCGCGACGAAGAAGTGCTTGACCAGCGCCGAGGCGAACGCGCGGCGTAACGCCGCGGTAGGAGTCGGCTCCTGCAAGAGCGGCAACCCGCTCCAGCAGTGGTTCGCCGCACCGCTCGCGGGCGACTAGTGTCCTGCGCGGCGCTCTAGGTCCATACGACGGCATTGGCCTTGGAGCGCCCAGCGGTCGCCGACGAGGCTCGCTGCCAGCGGCTGCTGCGCCACCCGTCGCGGCTAGACACCGCCGATGCCGCCCATCGCCTGGGCCGCGTCCCGGTGCAGCTCGATACGCAGCACCGCCGGCATGCCGTCATAGAGCGCATGGCGGATCAGCGGATGCCGGAATCCCATCCGCTGACCGGCATCGACGAAGGTCCCGGCGGCCACCGCCTCCTGAAGATCATCGGCGAGATCGATGATGGACGGGCCCAGGAGTGTTGCCACCTCGGTGCCCGCGAACTCGCCGCCGAGCAGCGCGGCCATTCGTAACACGTCGAGCGCGCCGGCTCGCACGAAACTCAACCGGTTGTCCCGTGCCGCGGCCAGCGGCCTTGGAACCGTGCTCAACGAGGGCTCCCGCAGCTCGGCATGCTCGCCGATCGTCACCACACCTTCACGCGCCAGGGACTCGACCAGCCCCCGCACGTACAGCGGATGGTGGGCGAGTCCGCGCACAGCTCGTCGATCAGGGCGATGAGCATCTCAGCCACCGCGGCGTGCGCGGCAGTGTCAAGGAAGACATCTGGCCGCTGGGCGCGCGCTTTCCGCGTGTCGGGGGTCGGGCGCGCGCAGCGTGATCTCCAGGCAGTCGAACAGCAACCGCAGCGGCAGCGGGTTCGTTACCTGGTCTGCGGTGCCGCTCAGCACCGTACAGCCGGACTCATGGCTGACCGCGGCCGCCGCGGCGACCAGCGACGACTTCCCGATGCCGGGTTCGCCCTCGACCAAGACCACGCCGCCGGTGCCGGCTCGCAGCTGGGCGATGGCATCTCGCAGCACCGCCATCTCGGCCTCGCGTCCGACCAAGGACATCGTCGCGTTCCCCTGCCGCATCGGGGACTTGGCGGATCCGTGACCGGTATCCCGCGCATCCGTCGTCAATGACCAGATGTCCCGCCGCCGTACCTGATGTCTCCCAAAGGGTACTTCCACTGCGGGATCATCCTCTTCGTGCGGATCACGTCCTGCTGGACTGCCGGCCACGGCCCGCATCCGTGGCCTCACGATCTGACCGGGAATGCGCGCCCGTTTGAAGGAGGCAGGTGGTGAACGGCGCCGTACTCCAGCCCGCCGCCAGGGCGAACCGCCGCGACAACGCCGGCATGGGCACGCCTGGGCATGAGCACTGCCCACGCCGACGTGGACAGGAGTTGGTGGCCGGATGGTCTGGGAAACGAGCAGTCCTTCGAGGTCCTCTGGGCCCATACGACGAAGGAGCCGTACGTGATGGAAACCGAGGCGAAGACCCTCACCCCGACCGAGTCGACCAACCGCAGGACCGTCGCCGAGATCTACTCGGCGCTGGCCACCGGCAACACGGAGGCGTTCGAGGAGCGCCTGGCGCCCAACGTGAAGTGGACGGTGATCGCCGGCGCCGGGAGCGGCGGCACCTACTACGGCAGGCACAGGATCGTCGGCATGGTCCTCGCACCGATCGCCGCGGACTGGGCCGACTTCGAGGTGACCCCCTTCGAGCTCACTCCGGCCGGCGACAAGCTCTTCGTCGTGGGCGAGTACCGTGGGGTGCACCGAGCGAGCGGGAAGCTGGGAGTCGCCAGGTTCGTCCATGTCTGGCACCTGCGGGATGGGATGGCGCAACGATTCGAGACCGTGTACGACAGCCACGCCATGTGGCGGGCGACACAGTAGCCCCCGACGCGCCAAGCCGAGACACATCCCGGCCTCTCCCGCTTCAGGCGTGACGCCTTGCGACGGCCGAGCCACATGACATTGACGGCCCGTGTGAATGCCCGGCCGTGATGCGAGGCCCGCGTCCTGAACCGTCGTGCCGGGCGAAATGAGCACTTTGTGGACACGGACCGGCCTGGGAATTGAGCAACGATCCGCCCGAGGCTGGTCCGGCACGATGCCTGACCGAGGGAGCATCCACACATGCTTGCCAAGCCTTCCGCTCCGCAGGAGCGCAGCGCCGCCGCCCGCGCCCGGCTGCTGGCCGCCGCCGACGAGCTCTTCTACGCCGAGGGCATCCATGCGGTCGGCATCGACCGCGTCATCCAGCACGCCGGCGTCGCCAAGGCCACCCTCTACAACACCTTCGGCAGTAAGGAAGAACTGGTGCGCGCCTACCTGCGGGCCCGCCACGCCGCCACGCGGGAGCACATGAGCCGCGAGCTCGAACGGCGCTACCGCACGCCACGAGAGCGCCTTACCGGGGTCTTCGAGGTGCAGGGCCTGTCCTTCACCGCACCGGGCTTCCGCGGTTCTGCCTTCGTCACCGCCGGCATCAACACGCCACCGGGTGGGGCTGTCGAGGAGGTGTCCTCCGACTATCGCGCCTGGCTGCACTCGCTCTTCCACGATCTCGCCGAACAAGCCGGGGCCAACGACCCCAAGGGATTGGCCCGCCAACTCGTCCTGCTGTACGACGGCGCGGGCATCAGCGCCTGGCTGGATCACGACCCGAGCGCCGAAGCCACTGCCCGGACCGTTGCTCAAGTACTGGTCGATATCGCGATACCCGAGACCATAGCCGTGTCTTCGTGATGGCTTTTGGTCACTTCTGGGGAGCGGGAGTCGCGGTAGTGCCACATGGGCGGTCGTTCTCGGGGCCAGCCGTCGCAGGCGGCCAGGCGTGATCCGGCCGCTGCGGAGCAGGGGCGCCTCGTGCAAACGGCGGCATTCGTGTGGCCGGCCGAGCGCCGGCGTTGTGCCTGCTGATAAATTCCATCCATGCTGGTCAAGCGGCATGTGAGTATTCGTGGAGGACGCCGCCGAGCCGGTCTCGTCGGCGTATGTTCAGGTGGGTGATTCAGGGTCTGTGATCGGGTTCGGGGCGGGGCGGCTTGGTGGGTTCGGTGCTGGTTGTAGAAGTGTTCGTACTCGCGTAGGGCGTGCCGTAGGTGGCGTTCGTTCCAGGGCAGGCAGCGGTCGAGGAGTTCACGGCGGCCCATCGCTCCATGATCGAGTGCCTCCTGCGGAATCCGATCCTGCTCACCCGCCCACGATCTCCTTGGCCCGTTCCACCACGTTCACCCTGTCCCCGGATGGGCCGACCAGCACGCGCTGGGCGAACACCTGCTCGTGCACGTACCCCTTGCGCCGCAGCGACACGTCGACCAGCGGCACGAGCACGCACACGTCGCGCGAGGGGTGCGGGCAGATCGCGTGGGCGTGCCACCAGTCGAGCTCCGCCGCCCGCCCGGCGCTCGCGAGCGCGATGATGTCGGCGTCGGTGGCGGGCCTGCGGTCCAGCAACACGGCGGCCGCCTCCAGGACGGCCTCCCGCTCGGCCTCCAGGACGTCGCCCCACTCCCCGTCCGGCAGCTCGCCCAGCCGGTACGACGCCCGCCCGGTCTCATCCAGCATCAGGCCACCGAGATGCCGGGCGAGCCGCCATTCGAGCCTGTCACGCATATGGAGTCTCATCCCGTCGGGAAGCTCGCCGGTGCCCCACGGCCCTTCGTCGAGCTCGTCATCGATGATGGTCTGGGGTGAGATGCGGCCCAGAAGTCCGTCGTGCTCGACCTTCCATCGGAAACCGCCGTAGAGATCACGGGCGCTCCCGCGATGCATGAAGTGTGCGGCATAGCGGGTCACGTACCAGTCGAAGGCGCTGTCCACGACGGCTTCGGCCCACGAGGCCGTCCGCAGCCGGTCGGCGCCGAGCAGGGTGCGGGCCTCTGCCCAAATTGAGCGCCGCAGCGATTGGCATGCCTGCTCGGCCCAGGCCGCCTCGCCGCGCACGTACAGGGACAGGGCCCAGTGCTCATGCCTCCTCAATCGTTTGGCGCCCAGCAACTCCCGTGCCAGGACGGCGTGCAGGTCGCGTTCGCTCATCCCGATGAGCATGGGCAGTCCGATGATGAGTGCCGGCCGGCCGTTCAGCTTCCTGGTCGCGAAGATGAAACACCTCGAGGTCAGCCACACCTTTGGCGTGGCGGCGAAGCCGGCCGTCCGCGCCGCGTCGGCGATCACCGCCGCCACCTGAGGATGATCGCGCAGGGGGAACCGGAACGTCCGGTACCGATGCATGCGCCACCAGCGCCTGCGCACCAGCGACAGCGCGACCGCCGCGGCGCACACGGCCACCAGCCACGCCGCCCAGACATGCCCGAAGGCCACGGCGACCAGCGCCAGCACTCCGGCATTTCCCGCCATCCCGGCCAGTTCGGCGAGCAACTTCACGCGCTCGCCGAGCCAGAGCCGCCACCAGTACTTTCTCAGCCACAACCAGGCCAGCCGCAGCCGCGGTAACTTCACTCGGGTCCGCCCTCGTCAGATAGTCAGCGGCACCCTAGCCGGGGCGTGAGCCCTCCGCGAATCGGCGGGCCCAGCAGGACGTCTGCAGAGGTCGGATCACGCCTGCCTGGACGCGCGAGAACGGATCTCCTTCCGGGGCGTCACCGGGTTCGGGTCGTGGCCGGTACCCGTCGGCGGCGAATGGCCGGGTGCCTTCGTTCACGCGGCTCGTGACCGAGGGCACCCATCCTCCCGCAGGTCAGCCCTGTGCGTCCCGCCGCGGTCAGGGTCGCCGTGTGGGCGACAGCGTTGGCCAGGGCATCAGGGCGGCGATGGTCGAGGCCGCGCCGGCCGGCGTGACGGCCGGCCCCAGGGCCGCGATTTCGCCCAGCGCGCCGCCGGCCGCGGCGGCCAGGCCCTGCCGCGTCATCGTTCCGGTCAGCAGCAGGGCGAACGCCCGACCGCGCTGCGTCTCGGGCACCGTGCCGAGAAACCTGCGGGCCAGCGCGAGTTGGTAGGCGACGCCGAACCGGACACCGTCATCAGGGTGGCGGCGTACCCCGGTGCGGGGTGCAGCGCGAACCCCGGCAGCGGCAATCCGACCGCAAGCGCGAGAGGGCCGGCCAGCTCCCGACCCGCAGGGCGTACCAGACGGCCAACCGGCAGGTTGCCGGCGAACATTCCGGCGGCGACCGCCGCGAACAGCAGACCAGCCGCGTCAGGTGCGCCGGCCTGCGCGGCGTACGGGACCAGCACGCCCTCGGCGCCGACCATCAGCGCCGGTGCCGGCCCATTGCGCCAGCAGCAGCGCCCGTACCGCAGGCCGGCCAGGCGGGCGACCTCGCCACGGGCGCGGAGTCGAGTGCGCTGGATCTGAGCGGGCACGCACCCTCGGCCGGGTGCGGCCTCAGCGGCCGTCTTCGACTTCGTGTCAGATGCTCCGGGTGCGGTACATCTTGAGGCAGTCAAGGGTGCTCGCGTGGGGAATGTCGAACCTGAACTTGAAGTCAAACCAGACGCGGTCCCTCCGGTTGACGGCGATGTTGATGCTGCGGCCTCCGGAGCCCTTGCGGGTGTTGATGGCCCAGCTCTTGAGGGTCTGGTCAGGCCCGGTTCTGTGCTTGCGGAGCCTGATAAAGATCTTGTTGTTGGTCCCCTGACCTGGGCCGTAGCTGTACCAGTTGAGCCGGTTGAAGAAATCGTGCGTGGAACTGCTGTTGTAGTACACCCGCAGGCTCCCGCGGTACCCGCCGAAGGGGGTGCTGATAGTGCACTGTGCCTCCAGGTAGGAGGCGGTTGCCTGCGCTGGCGCGGGCAGGGCCAGTGACCCCAGTGGGACGACGGTGGCGGCGGCGAGCGCCGCGCCGATCGTATGGATGCGTTTCATGCCGAGACCCCGTCCTGGCTTCCGTTCCCCGGCGGCGAGCGGCCCGTCTGACCGCTTGCCCTGAAGACCTGTGCCTACCGTGGCGCCCATCTGGCCGGACGCCCCCCGATCAGGTAGATCGAGGCTATCTGTCACACCCTCGGCGGGTCGTCAACCGCCAGGTGGAACCTTCCCCTCCACCAATCGCGGTAGCGCACATCCGGGCGTCAACCACGGAGGTATGGACGCGAGACCGTCTGCCCCGAGGAAGCCTCGTGCCCCAGGATCAGGGGCCCATCCAAGTTGTTCGGCACCCCTCATCGAGCCGGGTCAACCAGGACTCAACAAGAACTCAACGAGCCCTGGCCTACCTTTCCCATGTCCACGACGACCAGCGAAAGGAAGCACGATGAGACGCCTACCACTGATCCTGGCCGCCGGCGCTCTTACGGCCGGCACGCTTCTCGCCCCCGCTGCCCAGGCGGCGACTGCGGCGACGGCCGCCGTCTCCGTCCAGCAGGTGAGCCAGGCCCGCTGGTTCACCATCTGGGACGGCGGCGGGAACACCAGGGGCATCGATACCGGGGCGATCAAGAGCCAGGCCAAAGTCCTGCAGATCGTCACCCAGTGCTGGAACGGCGGTGACGGTACCGCGGCCACGGCCACCCTGTGGAAATGGGGGCCCAGTGGTATCGGCCCAGGTGGGGGGTGGATGAAAATGAAGCGCGACCGCGGTTACTGCCTGGGCGGGAAGATGTACACCCGTATCCACAATGCGAGGGCCGGCGAGAAGTGGAGGGCCACCGTCACTCTCAGCCCCAAGTCCCACACGGTCAGGGTGTGGGTTCAGAACTACGGCTGATCGGCCCACTGATCGGCGGCCTTCTGGGCCATCCCTTCCCCGTTGGCCGACTACTGGCGGAGGTGGGCCAGTCGGGGGAGCAGGATCGATCATCCTGCCGTACGCGCTTCCGTCTCCCGGGTGATCGGAGCTCCCGTACGCCATAGGAAGCCCTCACAGAGTCATGACCTGTGCGGATGCAAGCGACAATGCTGCCGACACCCGATAGACCAAACGCTTGCTAGGGCACTATCCTTTCCACACCGGCTCACCGAATCGAACGTGAGGTCATCGTGGTCGACCAGCAGCAGTCCAGCGGCGGAGTCAGGGCACGTGTCAGCACCGCGCTGCGTCCGTTCTTCCAGTGGCTCGCGGGCACCAAGGGCTTCGCCAAGATCGCGCCCAGGATTGTGCCGCCGCTCGACCGCCTGATCAACCGCATGACCGGCGGGCGCGTTCTCATGGGTGACCAGATGATCCCTCACCTGCTGCTCACCACGACCGGCAGCAAGTCGGGGCAACCCCGCGAGAGCCCGCTCGCCTGTCTGCCCGAGGAAGGCGGCACGTTCCTCGTGGTCGGCAGCAACTTCGGCCGAGACCACCACCCCGCCTGGAGCGGCAACCTGCTGAAGACCCCGCAGGCCACGGTGAGGTTCCGCGGTCACGTCGTCCCCGTGACGGCGACCCTTCTGGCGGGAGCCGACCGCGAGCAGGCCTGGCGGATCCTGGTCGGTTTCTGGCCGCTGTACCAGGGCTACACCGAGCGCTCCGGCCGCGAGCTGCGTGTCTTCCGCCTGTCCCCGCGCTAAGCGGCATTCCAGTGATTCCGCTTGTAATCGGTGAGGAGCCACGGGCCGACCCGGCGAGCTGCGGCGGTCAATAACTGGTCGGGCGAGCGGGCGTGGAAGAAGGCGTGGATTTGTCTGAGGCGGCCGGGCCAGATGGCGGCGGTGTTGGCGATGGACGCCTTTAGCGCCGCCCAGAGGCGTTCGCCGGGGTTGTCGTGCGGCTGCAGCCGAGATTATCTCTCGCAAATTCCGGCCCGATGTGGGAGATGATGGCCTGTCGTGGTCGGCACGATGGTCGCGGGCGTGCTCGTACGCCCCATCACACGTCGTCAGGACCCGACACTGCCGGACGCCCAAAGCATCAGTGGGCGCGGGGCACTCGTAATTGTTCAGGGTCTTCTGTACGTCCCCGGGCGGCGCCTGAACTTTCAGCGGCTGATCAAAGGGTGGGGAAACGTGCCGGAGGGCAGGTGAGGCGAGTCGCGTTCGGGGCAATGTCCGAACTCTCCGTATCGCCGTGCGCGGCACGAGGGTTGTCCTTGAGCCCTTGTTCGGGCGATGCTGATCCGGGCCGGCGGCGACAGCACTCGGGTGGAGGTCATGGACGAGATCAGCCCCGGTGGGGAACCGGTGGAGCGGTTCGCCCTCGGGCATGAGGTGAGTGAGTTCGGCCCCGTGCAGGTGACGCTGATGACTACGATGCCGCACTCGATCCTCACACCTGCGCCCATTGGCCTGGTCGATCCCGACGTGTTCCATCTGGGCTGCGTCGTGCGCGGTGGCGGCGTGCTGGCGCAAGACGACCGGCACGCGGATCTCGGAGCCGGGGATCTGGTGCTGTACAACCCCTCGCGTCCCTATGTGGCCGCGTTCGCACCGGATGGTCCAGCGCACCAGGTGCTGCTCCTGCGGTTTTCGCGCTCGTTACTGCCGTTGCCCAGCCGGGAGGTGCGGCATTTGAGTGCGGTTCGCCTCCAGGGCACCCGGGGCATCGGTGCGCTGTCGTCACAGTTCCTGCTGCAACTCGCCCGCCGGATGCATGAACTGACCCCTTCTGATACCGCCCGGCTGGCCACCCTCACGATTGACGTGCTGGGCACGGCGCTCGCCGATGCGCTGGACGCTCAGAACGCGGTGCCGCCGCACACCAGGCGGCGGGCGCTGCTGGCCCAGGTTCACGCCTTCATCCGGGACAACCTGGGTGATGCGCACCTGACCCCGGGCGCCATCGCCGCGGCACACCACATTTCCCTGCGCTACCTGCACAAGCTGTTCCACCAGGAGGGGCACACCGTCGCCGGCTGGATCCGCGAGCGTCGCCTGGAGCGATGCCGGCGCGACTTCGCCGACCCCCACCTGGCCGCCCACCCGATCCACGCGATCGCCGCCCGGTGGGGCTTCACCAGCCCCGCGCATTTCAGCCAGGCATTCCGCGCCGCCTACGGCCTCTCACCGCGCCAATTCCGCGAACAGCGCGCGACAGTGCACGCGGACTAAAGACGTGTGCGCTCAGCCGTAACGACAGGCACCGGCTACGGGTGGCACCCTCCTCGGTGAGGACCCCAACGATGAGCCGAAGCCCGGCGACTCCGTGAACGAAGATGTCGCCGGATGATTTGGCCTGCCGGTAAGGACGCGATGAAGTATTCGACCTTGTTCTCAAGGCGTCTCGGTTTACGACACCATGCCTGGCAGAAATACGACGTTCCATCGCCGCAGGAATGTCCCAGGCGCCATCGGTCACTCCGCGGGCTGTTACCCGGTCAACTCCTGGAGGCAAGGTGTTGCGACGTTTACGCATTCTGATCGTGGGTGTGACGACCGTGCTTTCTGGCCTGCAACCGGTGGTGGCCCCGGCAGGCGCATCTGCGGCGAGGCCGTCCGGGAACACGGCCATGGTTTCAGCGGGGGCGGAAGATTTGGGGATTGACGATCCGGTGGGTTCGGCCCCGTGGGCGGCCAGAGAGGCGAAACGCACCGGCAAACGTGTGGCGGTGACCGCGGAGCGGTCCGAGGTGCGCGATGTCCACGCCAACCCGGACGGAACATTCACGGCCGAGTTGAGCACCGTTCCGGTCCGTGTCAAGCGCGGCTCAGGGTGGGTCCCGGTCGACACGACGCTGCGCCGGCGAGCCGACGGCGGCGTGGAGCCGGCCGCCGCCACGGCGCCTGTCGTCTTCTCCGGGGGAGGGGACCAGCCCCTGGCGAGGCTCGGGCAAAGCGACGCGCACATCGAGTTGCGCTGGCCGGCGCCCTTGCCCAAGCCCGTGCTGAACGGCGGCGCCGCCACCTATCCGGAGGTCCTGCCCGGGGTGGACCTGCGGATGGCCGCGACGGCCCAGGGCTTCACCGAGGTGCTGGTGATCAAGGACAGAGCAGCGGCGGCGAATCCGAAGCTGGCCGAGCTGAACTTCGGACTGCACGCCAACGGCGCAAAGATCCGGGACGATGGACATGGGAAAATCGGCGCCTATGACGCCAAGGGAAAACCGGTTTTCGTCTCCGGAGCACCGATGGCATGGGACTCGTCGCCGGATGCCAAGCGGGCGGCCGGCGAATTCCTCCTGGGCAAGGACTCACTGATTCTGAGACCGGGCCAAGCACTCCTGGCGGACACGAATACGAGATTCCCGGTCGAGGTTCGGGCGGACTTTCCAGCGGGCAGGACCGGGTTCGCCCTGGTGTTCTCCAACCACCCAAGAGACCCTTACTGGGGCGGCGACGGGCAGAATCTGGCGAAGGTCGGATACTGCGACTGGCCGTACTGCAACAACATCGGAGTGGCGAGGTCCTACTTCCGGTTCGACGCCGCATTCCTGCTCGGCAGGCACGTCCTCAACGCCGAGTTCAACATCTTCGAAAATTACGCCCCATCGTGCAACGCACGGGACGTGGAGGCGTGGGGCACCAACGCGATTCATGAAGGAACCACGTGGGAGAACCAGCCCTTCCCCGGCGGAGGACCGGTTCACTTGGGCACGGCCAACGTCGCCCACGGCTACAACGCCGGTTGCCCGGGCAAATCAATCGGATTCAACGCCACCGCCGCCGTCAACAACGGTGTGGCGTTCGGCGGCGGTCACTTCTCCATCATGCTGAAGGCACGGGATGAGGGCGACCGCTTCGCCTGGAAGAAGTTCAACACCGACCCGAGCGTGAGCGTCACCTACAACAGCTATCCCCATGCCCCCACCGGCCAGACCGTGGAGAACAAGGGCTGCGCCGTTCAGCCGGACGAGCCGCACATCAACCCCTACATCGGCAACGACCCCAACCTCGGACCACGCGGACCGCAGATGGCGGCATTCGTGACCGATCCCGACGGCGGTCATGTGGCCGCCCAGTTCGAGTGGTACACCAGGTTCGGCGCCCGGCTCGGCACGGTCACCACGGCGGGAAAACTCTCCGGTGCCTCCTTCACCGCCGATGTGCCGGCGGCGGATGCCGTCGACGGGGCCAAACTGGCCTACCGGGTGCGCGGCGTCGACGGCATCGACGCCGGGCCGTGGGGCCCGTGGTGTGACGTCACGATCGACCGTACCGCCCCGAGGGCGGCGCCGAAGGTCAGCTCGGTGACCTACCCCGAATGTGAGCCACCGGACTACGACCCCTGCGACGCGGGCGGGTCGGTCGGTTTCACGGGCGGGTTCGCCTTCGCCCCCAACGGCGAGACCGACGTGGCGCAATACCAGTACTACGTGTACGGCCAGGAGGGCGTCTTCTACGCCAGGGCCGGGTCCGGCACGGCGAATGCGCTGGTCACCCCGCCCGATGACGGGTCACTCGACCTGTACGTGCGCAGCATCGACCGCGCCGGCAACGTCGGCCCCGAATACCGGTACCACTTCTGGGTCGGGCGAGGTACGCCCCCGAAGGGGCACTGGAAGCTGGAGGGCTCCTCGGAGATGAAGGCCGTCGACGACTCGCCGAACGGTCACCACGCGACGCCCGAGGCATCGACCCGCTGGCAGATCGGCCGGCACGGCGACGCCCTGTGGATGAACGGCACCACCGGATACGCCGCCACCGCAGGCGGTCCCACCGTGGAGACCGACAAATCGTTCTCCGTTTCGGCATGGGTGCGCCTGGACCGGCTGGACACCACCTTCCGGACGGCCGTCAGCCAGGACGCGACCGCCATCAGCGGATTCTTCCTGCAGTACAACCCGGCCGGCAAGAAATGGAACTTCATGATGCCGGCCGCGCACGACAACGACGCCGTACGGCACATCGCCGAATCGCCGGCCACCGCGGTCGCGGGACGGTGGACGCACCTGGTGGGCCTTTATGACGCCGGAGCCAGGCAGATCAAAATCTACGTAGACGGCGTCGCCGGGCAGCCCGCCGATCACACCACCCCGTGGAACGCGACCGGGGCGGTGCAACTGGGCCGCGCCCAGTGGCGCGGTGGGCCCGTCGACCATTGGCCGGGCGCGCTGGACGAGGTGCGGATCTACGATCGGGTCCTGGCGGCCGAGGAGATCCACGACCTGGCCGGCGCACCCGCCGTTGAGGAGGCATTTCTCCCCTTGGACGAGGGGACGGGCACGACGGCTCAAGAAGTCTCGGGCAACTACCGGATCGCCACTCTCAGCGGCGCGACCTCGTGGACGGCGGGCAAGGTGGGCACCGGAGCGGTGCGGTTCAACGGCGGCGACGCGGCTCTTGCGACCACCGGCCCCGTCATCCGCACCGACGCCGGTTTCACCGTCACCGCGTGGGCCAGGCTGGACGAGACCGGCGATCAATGGCGGACGATCCTCAGCCAGGACGGCACCCAGGCGAGCGGCTTCCAACTGCGCTATCGCGCCGACACACGCAAGTGGTCGTTCGCGCTGGCGCAGTCGGACACCGGCGACGGCGACATGGTCAGCGTCGACTCCAGCGGACCCGCGCGCGCCGGGGAATGGACGCATCTGACCGGCGTGTACGACGCCGCTGACGCGCGGCTCCGGTTGTACGTCAACAGCGCCTTCGAAGGCAGCGTGCCCATGACCGCCAAATGGAACGCCACCGGCGCCTTCCAGGTGGGCCGCGGAAAGGTGAACGGCGCGGCGGCGACGCCGTTCACCGGGGTGATCGACGACGTGCACGCCTGGACGGGCGTGCGCACGCAGGACCAGATCCGGGACGAGTATCGTGACCAGCCGGTCACCCGGCAGACCAACCATTACGGGAGACAGCTCGGACGCTTCTACAATCTCGCCGGCCACCACATCGTGACCAGCGGGCAGGTGCCGCCGGGCTCGCATTTCGAATTCTCCCTCGGGTTGCTCGCGCCGCAAGGTGCCCCCGACACGCGTGTCATTTACTCCTGCCGCAGCGGGGCCACGGACTATTTCCTGTCGCCTGATTGCGGGACCCATACCAACCTCGGCAGCGTCGGGCGGCTCTATTCAACGCCGCCCGCCGGCGTACCGACCCTTCAGGTGTACCGGTGTGCCATTTCCGGTGGAGGACACTTCGCCTCCACGGATCCCGGTTGTGAGGGCAGAACCACGGAGTTCTCCCTCGGTCACACCCGCGCCTACACCCACTTGATCAGGCATGTCACCAGCGGCTACCCCTACGATCACGCGTCGTCCACGGCCCGGATCGAGCGGAACTACCGCCCTGAAGGCAATTACGGCACGGTGGCGATGTTCCAGTTGCCCGGCACCACGGCGCTGATGAACTGCCGCGACGGACTGGACACCTTCACCTCCGCCGACCCCGCCTGCGAAGGCAAGACGGTCGTGCGCAGGCTCGGCTACATCTGGACCGCCCCGCCGCAGGGCGTGCCCGGCGCGCCTGGCGCGGTCGGTGCGGAGCTGTTCCGCTGCCGGGCGAGCTGGGGCGATCTGTTCGACTCGCGTGATCGCGACTGTGAGGGCCAGGAGCTCGATCGCTCACTGGGCTTCGTCGGCACCGGACTGTGAGCCAGGAAGGAATGAGCACCATGCGCTTATGGCCGATCACGGTCCTCAGCTGCTTGTTCATCATGCTGCTGGCGAGCACCCCCGCCGGAGCGACACCGTCGATGATCCTGGCCGCCACCACCGCCCAGGCACCGGTCCGGCCCAGCAAGCCGCAAGAGGTCGAGCCGGTGCCGGGCAAGGAGTTCGTGCCGGCCGAGGCCCGGCCCGATCCCGAGGCCCCGCCCGCCAGGCAGAGCGCGGCGAGGGCGGACTGGCCCTCGGCCGGTGCCGCGGACGTGGCCTTGCCCGCCGCCCTGGGGAACGGCGCGAAGGGAGTGGCCGGGATACGGGCCGGGTCGCTGCCCGTGTCGATAGCGGCCACGGGACGGTCAGGACCGGAACGGGTCAAGATCGAAGTCCTCGATCGTACGGCGGCCGCACAGGCGGGCGTGGACGGGCTGCTGCTGTCGCTACGGCGTACGGACGGCAAGAGCGAGCGCGGTCCGGTGGCAGTGACGGTGGACTACTCCGCCTTCCGGGATGCCTACGGCGGCGACTGGGCCTCCCGGCTTCGGCTCATGCCACACGGCAGCGGCGACGCACCTGTCACGGGGACGCGCAACGATCCGGTGAAGGGCACGGTGTCGGCGACCGTCTCGATCGGTGACACCGGCAGCACCTTCGCCCTTGCCGCCGCCAGTGCGGGGCCCAACGGCGATTACCAGGCGACCTCGCTGGCGCCCTCCGGCAGGTGGCAGGTCTCCACCCAGGGCGGCGGATTCACCTGGGCCTATCCCATGGACACACCGCCGGTGCCCGGGGATCTGGCTCCGGAACTGGCGCTGTCCTACTCCTCGGCCGCGGTGGACGGCCGTACCGTGTCGACCAACAACCAGTCGTCCTGGGCGGGGGAGGGCTGGAACCTGTCGCCCGGATTCATCGAACGCTCCTACAAGGGCTGCGCCGATGACCTCGGCGGGAACAACGGCCAGACCAAGACCGGAGACCTGTGCTGGGAGACCGAGAACGCCTCGCTGTCGTTCGACGAGCAGTCCGGGCGGATGGTCTTCCAGAACAATGTCTGGCGGCCCGAGCGCGACGACGGCACGCGCATCGAGCACCTGTTCCGCGACGGCCAGGACGTCAACGGCGACGACAACGGAGAGTATTGGAAGGTCACCACCACTGATGGCACTCAGTATTTCTTCGGGCTGAATCGGCTGCCCGGCTGGACGGCCGGCCGGGAGACCACGCAATCGACGTGGACGGTACCGGTCTACGGCAATGACGCCGGCGAACCGTGCTTCCAGAGCACCTACGCCGCCTCGGCGTGCACGCAGGCCTATCGCTGGAACCTGGACCACGTGGTCGACGCCCACGGCAACTCGATGAGCTACTTCTACCAGCCCGAGACCAACAGGTACGCGCAAAACCTGGCGGCGGCCACGGGGACCTACACCCGAGGGGGCACCCTGGCGCGGATCGACTACGGCACCCGCAGCGGCGCCGAATACTCCGGGCCCGCGCCCGCCCGGGTGGTCCTCGACACCGCCGACCGCTGCGCGCCCGGCCAGAACTGTGCCGCTCACAACACCACCACCTGGCCCGACGTCCCGTGGGACGCCGACTGTTCGACGGCCCCCTGCGGAACCCGGTATTCACCGTCGTTCTGGTCCACCAAACGGCTGGCGAAGATCACCACGCAGGTCTCCACCGGCGGCGGGAACTATCGCGGCGTCGATCAGTGGGAGTTCGCGCACACCTACCCGACGACCGGAGATCACACCACCCCGTCGTTATGGCTCAACAGCATCACCCGCACCGGCCTCGCCGGCAGCACCGCGATCAAACTGCCGCCCGTGACGTTCGACGGCACGATGATGGCCAACCGGGTCAACTCCGCCACCGACGGCCTGCCCAAGCTGAACAAGCCGCGCGTCACCACCATCACCTCCGAGTCCGGTGGGGAGATCAACGTCCACTACAAGACTCCCGACTGCGCCCCCGGAGCCGTACCGGCCAAGCCCGAGTCCAACACCAAACGCTGCTTCCCCGTGCGGTGGACGATGCCGCCGGCGACCGAACCGGCCGACGACTGGTTCCACAAGTACGTCGTCGAGCAGGTGGTCGAAGACGACCTGGCCACCGACGCCAAGGACATGGTGACCAACTACGACTACGACATCAAGGGCGGAGCCTGGGCCTACATCGACGACCCCCTGATCGACCCCAAGTACCGGACCTGGGCGGAGTGGCGCGGATTCGAGAAGGTGACCGTCAGGAAAGGCGATCCGGCCAACGACGAGAACAAACCCGAGAGCAAAACCCAGTACCTGTATTTCCGCGGCATGCACGGCGACCGGCTCAGCCCCGCCGGCGGCACCAAGCCGGCGGAAATCATCGACTCCGCCGGTGTGAAGATGTTCGACATCCCGCCGTTGGCCGGTTTCCTGCGCGAGGAGATCAGTTACACCAGCGCCGCCGAACACGTCGGCCGGATTCATGACCCCTGGACCAGGCTCACCGCGACGCAGGGCAGGGACACGGCGTACCAGGTCGAGATCAAGGCGAGCCAGACCCGGGAGCGCCGGAACGAGGGCACCTACCGCGTCACCCGGGTGGAGACGGCCTACGACGAGTACGGCAATCCCACGCAGGTCAACGACCTCGGCAACACCAGCGGGCCCAGTGATGACCAGTGCACCACCATCACGTACGCGCACAATGTCGAGGCGATGCTGGTCGAGTTTCCGAGCGAGAAGACCACCGTTGGCGTCGCCTGCGGAAACGCTCCTTCGTACCCGGATGACGCCATCTCCGGCACCAGGATGTCCTACGACGGGCAGGCGCACGGCAGAGCGCCGCTCCGCGGCGACGTCACCACGACGGAGAACGCCGAGTCCTATACCGGCGCCACCGCCGTCTACCTGGTCGGCCACACCTCCACCTTCGATTCCCACGGCCGGGTGATGGAGTCACGCGACGCGCTCAACCGGCCTACCACCACCTCCTACACCGAGGTCAACGGTCTGACCGTCACCACCGCGGTGGCCAACCCGCTGCGGCACACGGTGACCACCACGCTGGACCCCGCCTGGGGGACGGCGGTCCAGGTGGAGGACGCCAACGAGCTGATCACGTCCCTGACCTACGACGCTCTGGGGCGTCTGACCGAGGTCTACAAGCCGGGCCGCACCGAGGCCGCCGGCGACAGCCCGCACCTGCGCTACGACTACGGCATCTCCCGGAACCGCCCGAACTGGATACGTACCACCACGCTGCGCGCCAACGGCAACTCGGTCGCCGGCTACGAGTTGTTCGACGGATTCTCCCGGCCACGGCAGACGCAGGCGCCCAGCCCGAGCGAAGGCCGCATCCTGACCGACACCCTGTACGACTCGCGCGGTCTGGTCAGTGTGACGCGGGCGGCCTACCACGAGGACACCACCGGCCCAGGGACGACCTTGTTCCAGCCGGACGCCGGCAAAGTGCCGGCCGCGGTCGTCACCGTCTACGACGGCGCGGAACGCAAGACCGCGGAGATCTTCCTCAAGCTCAACGTCGAGAAGTGGCGCACCACGACGATCCCCAACGTCGACTCGGTCACCACGATCCCCCCGCAGGGCGACACCGCGACCACCAAGTGGATCGACGCCCGCGGCCGGATGGCCGCCCTGGTCCAATATCACAACCGCACGCTCCCCAGCCCCAGCGACATCACCCGGTACGCCTACACCAAGCGCGGCGACCTGCGCATGGTCACCGACGCCGCGGGCAACGTCTGGCGGTACACCTACGACGTCCTCGGCCGCAAGATCAAATCCCAGGATCCCGACAAGGGCGTCTCGACCATGACGTACGACGACGCCGGCCAACTGCTGAGCGTCACCGACGCACGCGACAAGACGGTGGAATCGGTCTATGACGCCCTCGGCCGGGTCACGCAGACCCACCTGGCCACGGCCCCCGGCCGGCCACTGACGAAGACCGTCTACGACTCACTGGCCAAGGGCGCCCTGACCTCCTCCACCCGCTACGTCGGCGGGCACGCCTACACCAAGCAGATCACCGGCTACGACGAGGCGGGGCGCCCGCGGGGAACGTCGGTGACCATCCCGGCGGTGGAGAACCGGCTCGCCGGCACCTACACCACCACCATGACCTACGCCGCCGACGGCAGCCCGGCCGCCAAGACCCTGCCGGCCCTGGGCGACCTCGGCCAGGAGACGATCGTCTACGAGTACGACGACCTCGGCCGGCCGGACAAGGTCACCGGCAACCTGACCTACGTCACCGATACCGAGTACAACGCGCTGGGCGAAACGGCTCAGGTCGAGCTCGGCGGCGGCGACAAACGGCTGTGGCGCACCACGTACTACGAGGAGGGTACGCGGCGGGTCACCGAACAGCTCACCGAGCGCGAACAGGTCAACGGCGTCATGGTGAACGACCTCACCTACGACTACGACCCGGCCGGCAACCTCACCCGTGTCACCGACCGCACCGCCGGCGCGGCGAAAGACACCCAATGCTTCGCCACCGACCACCTGCGCCGCATCACCACCGCCTGGACCCAGGGCACCGACACCTGCGCCGCCACCCCATCCGCCTCGGTCATCGGCGGCGCGGCTCCCTACTGGCACGCCTACACCTACGACGCGACCGGCAACCGCCGCACCAAGACCGTCAAGGGAGCAGGCGGCGCCGCCGACCTCACCACCACCTACGCCTACCCCGACCCCGGCGACGGCGTAGCCAGGCCGCACGCCACGACCGCCGCGATCACCGGTTCGACGACCGCCGCCTACTCCTACGACGCGGCCGGCAACACCCTCACCCGGCCGGGCCCGTCCGGAGCACAGAGCCTGGTGTGGGACGACGAAGGGCTCCTGACGTCGATCGCCTCCGGGGGCACGACCACGTCCTACGTGTACGACGGCGAAGGTGGGCAACTGATCCGCCGCGACCCCGGCGCGGTGACCCTCTTCGTCGGAGACGGCGAAATCCGGCTCAACACCGGCACCGGCTCGGCAACCGGGACCCGCTACTACGACGGCCTGGGCACCCGCACCAGCGCCGGCTTCACCTGGACGATAGCCGACCACCACGGCACCTCCCATCTGGCCGTCAACGCCATCAACCTGGCCACGACCACCACCCGCCGCATGGACCTGTTCGGCAACCTCCGCGGCGTGGGGGCGGAGTGGCCCGCCGGCAACAGGGGCTTCGTCGGCGGAACGACCAACCCCGGCACCGGGCTCACCCGCCTGGGCGCCCGCGAATACGACCCCGCGATCGGCAGGTTCATCTCCGTGGACCCGGTCATCGACCCGTCCGATCCGCAGCAGATGAACGCCTACGCCTACGCCAACAACAACCCGGCCACGATGACCGACCCTGACGGGCTCCGCTATTTCGACTCGCTGAAGGATCGCCTCAAGAACGCGGCCAAGGCCAGGAACGCCAGGCAACAGCAGAAGGCCACCAAGAGCCGGTCGGTCGATCGAATGCGGGACAAGGTCAAGTGGCGCGACAAGCTGGACAAGACATTCGCCAAGGTCGGGGATCGCATCAAGCGCCAACTGAAGGATCCGCGGGGCGCCGGCCCCGATGCAGGCAGGAATTGGCCTTCGACGGATGACTGGCTGGAGCTGGCGCTGCGTGTCGCGCCGCACGTGCTGAGGGGGATGAAGGACTGGATCACGGAAGGACTGGAGAGGATCGGCAGCGGGCTGGCCTGGCTCTTCGAAAATCGAGGCAAGATTCTCGGCACGCTCGGGTTCGTCGCGGCCCTGCTGTGCAACGCCGGTCGGGTCTGTCATTTGATAAACACCGGGCTCTTTCTGGTCGGTCTCGCGGACAATGTCGTTCAATGTATTTTCGGTGGAAGCGACGCCTGCGTGCTGGGAGCGCTGAGCCTGGGAACGTTCGCCTTGGGCAAGTTCTTCTCCAGCGCCCCTTTCGAAAGCAAGACAGGCTCAGTGGCCGTTGCGGGGCTGGACCTGGCGCTGTCATGGGTCCCGACGGACTGGCTGTTCGGTACGGAGCCAGAGTGGAGCCGGCTGGAGCGGCAACCGCTCCGCCAGATCCCGCGGGGGTGCGAAGACACCGATTGCTGAGCACTTCGGCGTAGTTGTCGGTGATATGTCGAGAAATATGATTTATTTGCTGATCGGCACATCAAATCTTTTCGGAGGTCGTCGGCCGCGGTGCGATGAGCACAATCAAGGAGCCGATTTTCGGGTAACCTCGTGCCGAAATCCCGAAAAGAAAGAGGGAATCTCGTGAAATCCCTGACGGCAGCACTGACGACGGTCGCGACAGCGGCGATCCTTACCGTGGTCGCGGCGCCCGGCGCCGGCGCGGGGGCCTACCACCTGCTGGCACAGTCCAGCAAGGGCGGTGTCACGGCCAAGCTGTGGCTGAACACCCAGACCCGGGCGGTCCATGCGCAAGGGCTGGGCCTGAGGTCGGGGGAGATGGTCAGGATCGACGCCTATGCCGGCATCACCAAAGACAGAAGGAGCGTGGTAGCCGGCGGGCAGTCGAATGTGAATCTCGACACCCAAGCGTTCAAGATTCATCCGGAGAGGTACTCGGCCTGCGCAGGGTCTCCGGTCGGCGGGGCGCGTTTCGTTTGTACCCCGTACATTCCCTTCAACGGCTGATCACCGCGACATCGGCGCGGACCAGGGCCACGTGTGGTGTGGCGCGTTACAAGATCGCGATTGAGGCGGCACTGGCCGGGCCCCAGGCGGTCCGCAGCAGCGGCCGCGGCGTCGCGATCCGTCCGCGCCACTGGCATCACTCCAAGTAATTGATCGTCGAGAGTGAGCCAGAGCCCGAAAACGTCAGTCAACTCGGCCCCTCGCCGGGTCTCGGTGCGTGGCTGGGGAATGTCCCCGGATGGACGCCGCCGCCCGGGCGCCACGCGTGACCCGATCGCGGTCAAGATGACGGCAACGGGACCCCGCCCGGAGTGCGACGTGAGTATGACCCGATGGCCGGATTGATCACTTCGGTCATACCCGGGTGGCACGCGGAGTTCGTTCCACCGCAGGATCACCGTGAGGAAGAGCGCTGCAAGGCTCCTTCACAGGAAGATTCATCCGCCCGTGAGGAGAAAGCGCGATGGGGACGACTGTCACACGACCCGGCCGGACGGGGACGATCGCCGCCCTGTGCCTGGCGCTGGCCGCCGGGCCGATGGCCACAGAGGCGGCGGCGGAGCCCGCCATCGGCGGGGCCGGGATCCGGGTGACCTTGCCGCCGCCCGCCGGGAAGTATCCGGTCGGCACCGTGGCGCTGCATCTGGTGGACCGGTCGCGCCCCGATCCGTGGGTGGCGGGGCGGGCGTATCGGGAGCTCATGGTGAGCGTGTGGTATCCGGCGCGGCGGAAGGCGGGGCTCCCCACCGCGCCGTACATGTCGCCGCTGGCGGCGGCCGACTTCGGCCGGACCCTGGCGCCCGGGGAGGTGGACTGGGCCGGGGCCACGACGCACTCCCAGGAGGGGGCGCCGATGGACAGAACCGGCGGGAGGCTGCCGGTCGTGTTGTACTCGCCCGGGTTCCGGGTGCCGCGCACCTTCGGCACCACCGTCGTGGAAGACCTGGCCAGCCGCGGGTACGTCGTCGTCAGCGTCGATCACACCTACGAGACGGCGCAGGTCGAGTTCCCCGGCGGACGGCTCGAACGTACCGATTTCACGGCGGAGTGGACGGCAGAGGACATGAGCAAGGCGGTGGACGTACGCGTCGATGACATGACCTTCGTCCTTGACCAGCTCGCCCGCCTGAACCTGGGACACAACCCCGACGCCGACCGGCGCAGGCTCCCGGCGGGGCTGCGCGGCGGGCTGAACCTGTCCCGCATCGGAGCGCTGGGCCATTCCATGGGCGGCTCGTCGGCGCTGCAACTCGCCCATGACGACCGCCGCGTCGACGCGGGAGTCAACCTGGACGGCGGGCACCGCGGCCCGGTGGCGCAAACCGGCCTGGCCAAGCCGTTCCTGCAGATGGCGGCCGAGTCGCACACCCGGGCGAGCGATCCCACCTGGCAGTCCCTGTGGGACAGGTCGACGGGCTGGAAGCGCGAACTGCGTTTCACCGGAGCCGAGCACATCTCCTTCAGCGACGCCCAGGCGCTGGTGCCCCAGTACGCCGAGAAGCTGAACGTCGACGCCTCCGGCCTCATCGGGACGATAGACCCGAGCCGCTCCCTCGCCGCCCAGCGTGCCTACTCCGCCGCCTTCTTCGACCTGCACCTGAAGAAGCGCGGCACTCTCCTCTTCGACCGCCCGAGCCCGCGCCACCCCGAGGTGACCCTCATTCCGTGAGCCCATGCGTATTCAGCGGCCACCGAGCCCGCGCCGGCGCTCCCGTTCTTGGCGGGGGCGGTGAGGGGCTTGGACGGCAGAGTTCGGGCCCGACCTCCCGAGCTCCTGGAGCGATCTGGATCGCGTGCACGGCGACCTCCCTTGCGGGGTGAAGGGGTCAGGCGGCGATGGAAACTTCGGGTTCGGCGTCCCGCGCCGGCGTCCGTGTCCGGGGCAGGACGAGGTAGGTGAGGGCCAAGCCGATCAGGCTCAGCACCGCGCCCGCCAGGCCGGTCCAGCGCAGAGCGCCGGCGGCGACGATGGCGCCGCCGACGACCGAGCCGGCTGCCGCGCCGAGGTTGAAGGCACCCACGTTGGCGGCCACGGCCAGGGTCGGAGCGGCGCCCGCGTGGTGCAGGATCAGTCCCTGCAGCGGGGCGATGGTCGCGGTGGCGAGCAGGCCGAGCACCAGGACCACGACCACGGCCGTGGGCTGCCACACCGCGGCGAACGGGATGAGCAAGAGCGTCCCCGTCAGCCCGCCGAAGACCCCACGTACGGTTGCGCTCATCGACCTGTCGGTCAGCCTTCCGGCGGTGAGGTTGCCGAGGAAACTCCCCGCGCCGTAGGCGAGCAGCAGACCGGAGACCGCCGCGGTGGAGAAACCGGATACACGGGTCAGCAGCGGGGCGATGTAGGTGAACACCGTGGCGACCCCGGAGAAGCCCACCGCGGTGGTGACGATGGCGAGCAGGACCGGCCGACGCGTCACCACGCGTACCTCGTCACGCAGTCGGGTGGTCGGCGCCTCCTGCCGGGGCAGCACCGCGGCCAGGAGCACGACGCCCGCCAGAGACAGAGCGGTCAGCACGGCGAACGGAGCCCGCCACCCAGCGCTCTGCCCGAGCAGCGCCCCCAGAGGTACCCCGAGGAGCGTGGCCACGGTGAAGCCGGACGCGACAGTGGCGATGGCCGAGCCCGTCTTCTCGGACGGGACCACCCGGGTGGCCGTCACCAGCGCCAGGGCCAGGAAGACGGCGTGGCTGAGCGAGGACACTACGCGGCCCACCAGGAGCAGGCCGAACGAAGGCGCCACGGCACTGATCGCGCTACCCGCCGCGAACAGTAGCATCAGGCCGATGGCGAGCCCCTTGCGCGGCAGTCGCGCGGTCAGCAGCGCCATGACGGGCCCTCCGGCCACCACCCCGAGCGCGTACGCGGTCACCGCTTGTCCCGCGGTTCCCACGGAGACGTCCAGATCGGCTCCGACCTGGGGTAGCAGCCCGGCGATCAGATACTCCGAGGTACCCACGACAAAGACACTCGCGCACAATGCCGCAAGCGTCGCGAACCCCTTGTTCACGTTCATGCCGCACACGCTAAAGTCTCATATCGGTATGAGAGTCAAGGCGGGCGGCAATGTCCGCCCGGCCATCAGGAGGTCCTCGTGCGCATCGGCGAGCTGTCCCGGCGGACCGGCGTGGCCGTGCACCTGCTGCGCTATTACGAGGAGCAGGGTCTGCTCCACCCGCAGCGGCGCCCCAGCGGTTACCGGGAATACGTCGAAGAGGATGTTGCCATCGTCCGCCGCATTCGTAGCCTGCTGGCTGCCGGCCTGAGCACCTCGACGATCACCACGGTTCTGCCGTGCCTGCGGGACACCGGCGACCGTCTCGTCCCCACCTGCTCAGACCTGCTCGCCGACCTTTACCAGGAGCGCGACCGCATCGCTCAGGCCATCACCGACCTTCAGAACTCGATGGACGCACTCAACGGCGTCATCGCCGCAGCCCCGGCCGACGTCACTCGCCGGGCACTGACCGCACTCGGCGCGTGACGAAGTGGTTCTCATGAATGGCCGATTCCGCGAGAAGATCACCAGCGCGCCTCGCCGATGCCGGCCTGCAGCGTCGGCGCGTCGAGGCTGACGCCGCCGCCGGAGGAGGTGCGCTCGACGAAGCCGTCGCGGGTGCTCCAGGTGCTGGAAGGCGTCGCCGCGATGATCATCCTGCACCGCACGGCTGCTGGCCGCGCTGGTGCTGACGCTGACCCCGATCACCGTGGCGATCAATCGGGACAACAACCCCGACGCGCTGCTGGCGGCGGCGGCCTGCGCGCCAACGCGAGGGCAGAGCTGATCCCTTGAGGTTGTCGCTCGGGGAGAAAGTCTGCGAGGGGTGAGCGTGCGAGGTCGCCGCCAGGACGGCGACGGGGGAAGATGCCGTCCTGCAGATGGCGGTGCCGTGCTGTTCCGCCGGTACTGCCTGACCGAGCCGGAGCCCGGGATGCGGCAATGGTCGCAGAGCCTGGTGGACGGGCCGGCCCCGGCGGCGGGGTAATGACTTGGGCCGTCCGGCCCGTGCTCGACCTGACCGCTGGTGATCTCGATCAGCCGACGCCGAGCGCCTCCCGCAGCCCCGGGCTCGGTGGCGAGGCCTCGTCAGGGGAGCCGGGCGTACGTCGCAGGAACCCGTCCACCACCTCGTAGTGTCCGATGCCGCGCAGTGGTGGCGAGTAGACGTGGATCGTGATCGCGCCCGCCTGGTGATCCATCCGGTGGATGCCGGTTCCGGGGAAGGAGAACGACTCGCCCGCTCCGTAGACCCCGGCCCGCCGCGCGCCTCCGATGGGAAGCCCTTCGTTGGAGACTCTTCCTGCCAGGACGTGCACGCCGACCGCCGATCCGTCGTGGTCGTGGAAGCCGGTGTCGCGAGCCTCCCACCAGGTGTTGAGCCATGCGATGGAGTGCTCGTCCGACCACAGCAGCACGTATCCTCCGGGCCCGCCGCGCGGTAGCTCGCCGATGTCGACGAGCTCTGCGGCCCGGCGGGCGAGTTCGGCGCACTCCTCCGGTTCGTACGGCCGGTGGGTGGTGGCGAGGGCGGCGAGATCGGTGCCCATAATCCCTACTTTCTCTACTAGAAAGATATGGAAAAGCTAGCACAAGATCGCCCGCAGCGTGTGTCCCAAATTTCCGATCGGGAAAGTCTTGATTTGGGAAGGAGATCACTCTTACAGTCGGGATGCCAACCCATTCGTACGACTTACTGGCCGTTTCTGCCTGTGTGGCCCATTGAGCGACCGCACATCGATCTCTGCCGTCTGACCGGCTCCCTCTGCCACTGACCGCGCTCGGATGTAGCGCCCGCCCCTCACTCACCCCCTTCTCGCATGCCCTCCCAGGCATGCGCCCTTTCGGAGCCTTCCTCATCGTGAAGAGATTCTCTTTCTCCCTGCAGTTGCTGCTGGGCCTGGTCCTGGGGGTCGCCCTCGGCTTCGCCGCCCGCGTCTGGGACCTCGCCTGGCTCGCCGCCACCCTCACCGAAGTCGGAGCGATCTTCGTCCAGCTGCTCAAGCTGGCGGTGCCGCCGCTGGTGTTCGCCGCCGTCGTGGTCAGCGTCGCCAACCTGCGCAACGTCAACGGCGCGGCCAGGCTGGCGGGCAAGACGTTGTTCTGGTTCCTGGCCACCGCGCTGATCGCCGTCATCGTCGGCATCGGCCTCGGCCTGATCATCAATCCCGGTCAGGGCGTTGCCCTGAGCACGGCGGGTGCGAAGGCGCCCGAGCACGTCGGATCCTGGGTCGACTTCCTCACCGGCATCATCCCGACGAACATCGTCACGGCGTTCACCGAACTCAATGTCCTCCAGATCGTCTTCCTGGGGGTCGTGCTCGGCGCCGCGGCCCTGGCGGTCGGCGAGAAGGCCGAGCCGTTCCTCACCTTCAGCCGCTCGGTCCTCGAACTGGTGCAGAAGGCGCTGTGGTGGGTCATCCGCCTGGCGCCCATCGGTACGGCGGGCCTGATCGGCAAGGCCGTCTCCACGTACGGCTGGGACCTGCTCGCGCCGCTGGCCAAGCTCAGCCTCGGCGTCTATATCGGCTGCTTCATCGTCCTGCTGGCCGTCTACCCGGCGCTGCTCGCGCTGGTCGGCAAGGTCAACCCGATCGCGTTCTTCCGCAACGCCTGGCCCGCGATCGAGCTGGCCTTCGTCTCGCGCTCGTCGGTCGGCACGCTGCCGCTGACGCAGAAGGTCACGATCGAGCGCCTCGGCGTCGATCGCGACTACGCCTCGTTCGCGGTGCCGTTCGGCGCCACCACCAAGATGGACGGCTGCGCCTCGATCTACCCGGCGCTGGCGGCGATCTTCGTGGCCCAGGTGTTCGGCGTGTCGCTCGGGGTGGGCGACTACCTGCTGATCGCGTTCGTCTCGGTGGTCGGCTCGGCCGCCACGGCGGGTTTGACGGGCGCGACCGTCATGCTGACCCTGACGCTCAGCACGCTGGGCCTGCCCCTGGAGGGCGTCGGCCTGCTGCTGGCCATCGACCCGATCCTCGACATGATCAGGACCGCCACCAACGTCGCCGGCCAGATCGTGGTGCCGGTCCTCGTCGCGCGCGGCGAGGGACGTATCGACGAGGCGGTGCTCAACGCTCCTCCGCAGCCGCTCGACGAGGGCCCGGTGAGCGCGCCGCGCCCCTCCGGCGAACCGGCGCTCGCATAACCTCCTCACCCGCACGATCGGACGGGCCGCCCCGTCCGATCGTGTTCCGCCGTTCGCTCCGAGCACCCGGGGCGGCGTCCTCGCAGGCGTTGCCGGCCGTCGAGAGGCTTACGCCGAAGGTACGGATCGCACAGGGACGTCCACCGCGACGACCAGAGATCCATAGTCCACGCTGAACTCCGCTGCCCGGTGCTCGTTCGAGTGGATCAGATACCCCTGGGCCAGGTGGTGTTCATTGAGGATCAGGATCCGGTCCAGGAGTTCGCGGCGCAGGGTGCTGATGACGCGCTCGCAGATGGCGTTCATCCGAGTTCCATGAAGCTGTCCTGGTCGACCAGCGTCTCCACTCTCGACCTCGCCTCGGTGATGAGGGTCATTCGGCGATCTCCGTACGGTCGGGCCATTCGTAATACGAGGCCAGGGCTACGAGCACCACGCCTTCGCTGACACCGCTGCTGACACGTGGGGTGGCCAGATGGTTGGGTGGCCGGTCAGCCGATGCGGCGAGACTGGGACCGGCTATGGGGCGGCGGGTTCGCCGGGCGCACGTTCCGTAGACATCCCCGCGAACGGAAGGCACTCACAGATGACGACCACCGCCCTCCCTGTCGCCGTGATCGGCATGTCGGCCCGCGTACCGGGTGCCGACGACGCCGAGGCGTTCTGGGACCTGCTCCTGGAGGGCCGGACGACCATGGAGCCCGTCACCGGTGATCGGATGATGGGGTTCCGTCCGGAGCTGGCCGGCGTCGAGAAGCCGTGGGCTTCCCTTCTGGACGACATCGACGGCTTCGACGCGGAGCTGTTCGGCATCTCGCCCCGGATGGCCGCATGGCTGGACCCGCAGCAGCGCCTGCTGCTCGAAGCGAGCTGGCACGCGTTCGAGAGCGCCGCGACGGTGCCCGAGACGCTGGCCGGGAGCGACACGGCCGTCTTCGTCTCGACCACCGCCCACGACTGGCGTCAGCGCATGGCCGACGTGGGTGCCGTGGATCGCTACTCCGCGCTCGGACTTCTGCAGACCTTCCTGGCAAACCGCATCTCCTACCAGTACGACCTGCGCGGCCCCAGCATCACTCTCGACACCGCCTGCTCCGGGGGCCTCACCGCCGTCGGCATGGCGGTCTCCGGCCTGCGTGCGGGGGATTACCGCTGCGCGGTCGTCGCCAGCGCCAACCACTTCCTGCACGGTTACATGCATGCCGTGATGATGCGGTTCGGAGCGCTGTCGCCGACCGGCCAGGCGGCCAGTTTCGACGCCTCCGCCGACGGCTACGTACGAGGCGAAGGTGCGTTCTGTTTCGTGCTCAAACGCCTGGACGATGCCCTCGCCGACGGTGACCCCGTACACGCCGTCATTCGCGGCTGCCGGCTCAACCACGACGGGCGCTCCGGGGGCATGGTTCTGACCGACCCTGAAGGGCAGTCCACGCTCGTCGGCGGTGCTCTCGCCCAGGCCGGCCTGAACCTGGCCGACATCGGATACATCGAGGCTCACGCGGCCGGGACCCAGCTCGGTGACTCCCACGAGGTCAAGGGCCTGCTCCGGCTCATGGAGTCGTTGCCCGGCGGCGCCCGGAAACGGATCAACGGGCCCGAAGGGAGGCTCTGGCTCGGATCGGTCAAAGCCAACATCGGGCACCTGGAAGGCTCGGCCGGGGCCGCCGGCCTCGCCAAGGCCATCCTCGTACTGCGGCACCGGGCCATACCGCCGACACCCGGATTCCGCCGCCTCAACCACCGCATCGACCTGACCGACATCCCGATCGCGATCGCCGAGCGGACGGCCGACTGGCCCGATTCCGGTCAAGGGCCGCGACGGGCCGGAGTGAACTCGTTCGGAGTAGGAGGCGCCAACGCGCACGTGGTGCTCGAGGAGCCCGGACCCCGGCCCGTCCGGGAGCAGCCGCCCGTGCGGACGACGATGCCGGTCCCACTGAGCACCGCCACCGAGGAGGCGATGCCCGTACTCGCCGCAAGGCTGGAGGCACTGCTTTCCCGGCCCGGCGCACCCGCCTTCGACGCCGTCGCCCACACCTTGCAGAACGGACGAGCCCAGCTCCCGATACGGCGGGTGCTCCTCGCACGCGACAACGCCGAACTGGCCGTCGCGGCGTCGGCGCTGGCGCGCGGAGCCGCGAACGAAGCCGTGCTCGTTCCGGACCAGACCTGCGAGGCTTTCCCCGCGGCGCAGACCTGGCTGAACGGCGGCCCCGCCGACTGGGCCGACCAGTGGCAGGGGGCTCCGCCCCCGGCCCGGATACCGCTGGTCCCCTACCCGTTCCAGCACCGCCATCTGCCCGCGTTCACCCCTGACGACCTGCCGGAAGGCCAGACGGGAAGGCCGCGACGATGAGCGAGACGGTGGTCATGTTCCCCGGGCAGGGCGTTCAGGAGGCCGGCATGGGCCGGGAACTGTTCGACGAATACCCCGACCTGACGGCCGAGGCCGACGAGATCCTCGGATACTCGGTGCGCAGACTGTGCCACGACAACCCTGACGGGCTGCTGGACGACACCCTTTACACCCAGCCCGCCGTGTACGTCGTCAACGCTCTGGAGTACCGCCACTGGCGTGGGACGGCGGGTGAGCCCGACGGGGCACTCGGTCACAGCCTGGGCGAGTACAACGCACTGGAGGCCGCCGGCGCTCTCACTTTTGGCACCGGTCTGCGGCTGGTCCAGGCCCGTGCCCAGCTGACCGGTGCGGTGCGCGGTGCGATGACGGTCGTGCTCGGCCTGGACGAGGAACGGATCCGCCACGTGCTCGCCGCGAACCACCACGAAGATGTCGAGATCGTCAACTTCAACACGCCCACACAGTTGGTCCTGGCCGGCCCGCCGGACTCGATCGGCGCGGCGGAAGTGGCCCTTGACGCCGCCGGAGCGGCCAGCGTCAGGCGGCTCGCGGTGAGCGGCCCCTTCCATTCGTCCCACATGGCGCGGGCGGCCACCGAGTTCGCGGCGCGATTCCGGCACATCGGCGTCGAAGAGCCGCGCTTCCCCGTGATCGCCAATCTGACCGCCCGCCCGCACCGTCGCGAGGAGATCATGCGTTCCCTCGCCGCGCACATCGATCATCCCGTGCGCTGGGCCGACTCGATCCGGTGGATCCTGGAACGCCATCCCCGGGCTACGTTCGAGGCGATGGGGAAGGCTCGCATCCTCATTCGCATGCTGAAACGAATCCGGTCCGAGCTCTCCCTGACGGCCGGCTCAGCCCGCGGCTAGACGGTGCTCATCGCACGGGCTCCACAGCGCCGGATCGTGCCGCAGGATCTGGGTCATCCTCTGGTGCAATCTGGGTGACGGATCCACTCCCAGCGACTCCGACAACCTGCTGCGAGCCTGCTCGAAAGCCGCCAGAGCCTCACCTTGCCGGCCGGAACGGTACAGGGCGAGCATCAACTGCTCGTAGAACTTCTCCTGAAACGGGTGTGCCACCACCAGTTGCCTCAGCTCACCCACCGATTGCCGATGCTGGCCGAGCTCCAGGCTGGCGTCCATGAGCATCTCAAGGGTCGCCAGCCTGGTCTCCTCGAGACGTACCTTCGCCATCTGGCCGAGTGCGCCGAGCTGATGACCTGGGAAGGGGCTGCCCAGCCAGAGCGCGAGCGCCTGACGCGCATGCTCCACGACGGCGACGGGGCCAGCGGGCCAGTGCCGCCGGCAGGCCTCCGCAAGATGGGTGAACCTCGTAATGTCGAGCGACGACTCGTCGATCGTGAGCACATAGCCCGGATACTGTGTGGACAGGCCGACCGGCGCCCAGCCGGTCAGGGTCTTACGCAGCCGTGAGACCTGGGCGTGCAGCGAGTTGGCGGTGCCCGGGCAGGGATCTTCGCCCCAGAGCTCCGCGCTGATCTGGTCGATGGACAACACGCTGTTGGCGTTCACCAGGAAAGCGATCAGCAGTCGCGCTCTCCGGCAGGGCTGGATGACGATTTCGGAATCACCCATGCAGACCATGAAAGTGCCCAGGCAGCGGACGTACATATCAGTCCTCGGGTGAGGTGGACGAAAACATCAGCTTGCGCCCGCGCCCCCTCCAGATGGCAGAAAGTGTTCCGACGGGTGGAACAGGCGCCGGGTGTCAGCCCGCATGTAAGGCACGGCGTCAGTCATGCCGACCACCATGTTCTCCATTCCGCTCCCGGCTCCGCGATGACAATGGAAAGGAAGGCTTACATGACCGAGCGACCTCGCGCCCTGGTCACCGGCTTTTCCCGTGGGATCGGCCGGGCGATCGCGCTGCGACTCGCCCAAGACGGCTATGACATCGCCGGCTGCTCCCGGCATGCCGGCGACGAGGCCGAACATAGCCGGGCCGCGATCGGGCGGCACGGCGCCACCTGCCACGCGGCCGCATGCGATGTCAGCGATCTCACGGCCGTCGAGGAATTCGTCCGCGAAGCGGAAGACGCCATCGGTCCCATCACCCACGTCGTGAACAACGCCGGCATCCTGCGCGACCATCCCATTGTCCTCATGTCACAAGACGACTGGCGAGAGGTCATCGACGCCGACCTGACCGGCGTCTGGAACATGTGCCGGGCCATGGCCCTGCGGTTCGTGAAACGCCGGGCCGGCGTCATCGTCAACATCTCCTCCGCCGTGGGAGTCCTCGGAGGCGAAGGGCAGTGCAATTACTCCGCCGCGAAAGCCGGGGTCATCGGCCTGAGCCTCTCCTTGGCGAAAGAACTCGGCCCCCGGGGTATCCGTGTGAACGCGGTCGCCCCCGGCCTGGTCGAGACCACCATGATCTCGGACATGCCGGGAAAGGCCCGCGACCGCGTCCTGGAAAGAACCTCGCTGCGCCGGATCGGCACCCCGGACGACATCGCCGGCGCTGTCGCCTTCCTGTTGTCCGACGACGCCGCGTACGTCACCGGACACGTCCTGCGGGTCGACGGGGGCCTCGCCTGACGACGGGCGCCAGCTGTTCCGCCCCACGGAACAGCGAATTGTCTCCCGCTCGCCACCCACGGAAGGTGAAAGCACACAGAAAGGAGCAACAATGGCAAACGCCTACGAACAGCTACACGAAGTACTGGTCACCAAGTTCAATGTGTCCTCGGACGACCTCCAGCCGGAGACCACCTTCGAGGCGCTGGACCTCGACTCACTGGCCATCGTCGAAGTAGCCGTATCCCTGCAGGAGCGGCTCGGCGTACCCATCGAAGAGGAAGAGTTCGCCACCCCCGAGACCACCCTGCGGCAAGCTGCCGACCAGGTGGACGCCAAGGCCAACGGAACCGGCGAGGGTGCGGTGACGTGAGCAGCGGCTCGCCGGCCGTGTCCATCTCGCGCGCCGGGACGGACGCGGCGGCCCATCCGGACCTGCTGAGGCTGGTCTACGCAGGCTCCTTTCACAAGCTCCACGACGAGCCGCGGCAGGCCATGCTGGATTCCATCTTCGATCCGCGCGAGAACCTGACGGCCGCGCAGGCCTGCGACCTGGCGTACGAGCGCGCCGATCATCTCCGCAAGCGACTCGCGATCCCCGCTGACATCGCCCACGACCCTCTCCGGCTGTTCGCGATCACGGAGTGGGCATGCCTCCTCGACGGCACGACACAAGCGGTGCTGTCCATCCACTACGCCGTCTGCCTCGGCAGCATCCTCGCCCACGGCCGCGAGCGTACGGATCTCACTGATCATCTTGAGGCCCTGGGCTCGATGCGGTCCGTGGGTCTCTACCTCGCCACCGAACTCGGCTACGGGAACAACGTCGTGGCGCTGGAGACCGAGGCGGTCTACGACCACGCGACCGGGGAGTTCATCCTGCGTACTCCCCGTCCCCAGGCGCAGAAATTCATGCCCAACACCGTTCCCGGCGCCTTTCCCAAACTCGCCGTCGTCATGGCCCGCCTCAAAGTGGCGGGCACCGACGAAGGCGTCTTCCCTTTTATCGTCCGCATCAGCGACCGCGACGGGCCACGCCCCGGGATCCGGGTACGCAGTCTGCCGGAAAAGCCCGGCCTCAGCCTCGACAACGGGCTCACCTCGTTCGACGACGTACGCCTTCCCCGGCGCGCTCTGCTGTCCGGCGCCATCGGCACCCTGCGCCCGGACGGCGTCTTCGAAGCCACCGTCCGCGGCCGTCAGTCGCGATTTCTGCGCGCGATCGAACCCATTGCGACCGGACGGGTGGTTTTGACGGCCGCATTGCTCGCCTGTGCCCGCGCCGCCGTCTTCGTGGCAGTCCGCTACGCCTGTCAGCGCCGGACGTTCGCACCAGGGCGACAGGACGTCCCCATCATCGAATACCGCAGCCACCAGCGCGAACTGTTCGGCGCCCTGGCCACCGCCTACGTGATGACGTCGCTGGTCAACGAGACCAAGCGGCAGTTCACCGCCCCTCACAAGGAACCGGGCGAACACCGGCTGGACGATCTGATCGCGGTCGCCAAAGCGGTCGCCACCTGGTCGGCCTCCGACGTGATCCACACGTGCCGGGAGCGATGTGGCGCACAGGGAATGTTCTCGGTCAACCGTATCGCCGACTACGTCGGCATCGCCCAGGGAGTCGTCACCGCCGAAGGGGACAACGTCGTCATCCTCACCAAGGCCGCCACCCACCTGATGCAACGCTCATCAGGCGCCTCGTCCGCCCCTGGCCAAGGTGATCTGCTCGACCCCTATTACCTGCTCGACCTCCTCGCACACCGTGAGACATCACTGCGGAACGACACCAGTAGCCGATTCGGGAACCGGATGGTGCACGAAGACACCCGCTTCGACGCCTGGAACCAGGTGGTCAACCCCGTACTCGACTTCGCCCGCACCCACGGTGCCCGGATCTCGCTGCAGTGGTTCCTCCGCGATATAGAGACACTGAGCGAGGACGCGTCAGTACGGCAAGCGCTGCGCCGTCTCGCCGTGCTGTACGGACTCATGGAGATCCACCGCGAAGCCGGCTGGTTCCTCGCCCGCGGCGCCGTCACCGCATCGCAGGTGACAAGCCTGCCGGCGCTCATCGACCAGACCTGTGCCGACATCCTGCCCGACGCGGTCATGCTCGCCGAGGGGTTCGGCATCACCAACGACGTCCTGCGCACCGCGATCGCAGACGACTACGTCGCCTACTTCGCCTGAGGGGACGCCAAGTCGCCCCTTCGCCGCGTCGGCCGCCACAGCCCTTCCGCGCTCGATCGTGTGCGCGGCCATACTGACGCCTATCCGAACGGAATGACATGACGACCCCCAGCCACCGCGCTCCCGGCCATATCACGGCAGGCTCGCGCATCATCGCGCTCGGCCACTACCAGCCCACGGAAGTCCTCGGCAACGAGGAAGTCGGCGAACGCGCCGGCGTGCAACCGGAATGGATCGCCAAACGCACCGGCATTCGCCAGCGGCACGTCTCACCTAGCGAGGAGACCGTGACCGACATGGCGGTCAAAGCCGCTGAACATGCCTTGGCGTCCACGGACGACGCCACCGACATCGACACCCTGATCGTGGCGACCTCCACTGCCGCCTCCACGATTCCCAGCACCGCCGCCCAGGTGGCCTCCGAGCTGGGCCTGGCGAACCCGGCCGCCTTCGATCTCAACACCGCCTGCTCCGGCTTCTGCTACGCGCTCGCATGCGCCGACGCGCTCATCCGAAGCGGAACCTCCCGCAAGGTGCTCGTGATCGCGGCCGATCAGTCGACCTCCTGGCTGGACTGGAACGACCGCGAAACCGCCATCCTGTTCGGCGACGGCGCCGGAGCCGCTCTCGTCGCTCCCAGTACCACCCCGGACATCGGGCCCGTCGTGTGGGGAAGCATGGGAGAAAAGGCCGACGCCATCGAGATCAACGCCGACGACCAATTCATCCACCAGAAGGGCCGAGCCGTCTTCCGCTGGGCCAGCGATCTCGGCACCGTGGCGAGAGAGATCTGCGAGGCCGCGGGCGTGGCCCCCGAGCGACTCGCCGCGTTCGTACCCCATCAAGCGAACACCCGCATCATCGACGCCCTCGCCGAGGACCTCGGCGTCCCGCCCGGCAAAGTCGCCAAGGACGTCACCCACTCGGGCAACACGATCGCCGCGTCCATCCCCCTCGCGCTGTCCCGCATGGCGGCCGACAACGATCTTCCGACCGATGAGCCGATCCTCCTCTTCGGGTTCGGTGCCGGACTCGCCTACGCGGGCCAAATCGTGACCCTCCGAGCTTCGTAGCGGGCCCTCCACTCGGATCAGCGCCGAGCCCGAAACTGCCGCCCGGCAAAGGGGTGCGCCGGGTAAAGCCGCAGGCACCCTCGGCCAGTCGACCGCCGCTCATCGTGGGTTCCGCCACAGGGCACGCTCTGGCACACGGTTCCGAGAGGGCTTCGTCGGTTCAACGGCGCTGCGCAGTGCTGAAGCATGCGGCCGCCCTCCTGCGACGGCCGGACCCGGCTCGCGATATCGCCCCGGGAACCGGCAGGTCGGACACATCGATGTCGTGTCCAGGATGCCAGGCACGACGTGGGGACCGAATCGGACCTGCCTTTACTCTATTTTGGTGTTGTCGGTAAGGTGGCACGTCAAGATCTACTGGACTCTCTCGAGGTTGAGGTATGAACCCCAAGAAGCTCGCATCCGTCCTGCTCGGCTCCGCTGCCACAGCGGCCCTGTTGCTGGCCCCGGCAACGGCCGCCTCCGCGCAGGCTCAGGTCGGCGCGGCCACGACGGCAGTCGAGCGCGACAGCGTCGGCTGCTCCAAGCCCAGCGGCAAGCGGGCCAACTTCTCCTGGGGCGAGGGCAACACGAGCGCGACCATCTACTTCAACAACCACTGCAGTCACAGGCTCAGCGTCAAGATCACGTTCGTACGTAAGGGCTCGGTCGGCGACAAGGCATCCAAGGCCCGCTGCATGACGGTCAACGCCAAGACCCAGGGCAAGAAGAAGTTCTACGCCGCCGCCTACAAGCCGTTCTCCGTGACCCGGGTCGCGCGCTGTAGCTGACGTACGAGCCGTCCGGCTCCACAAGGCTGCCAGGCTGGTCACCGCGGTGACCAGCCTGGCAGACCGCGGATCTTCGAGGGCGGTCTCGGGCTGGTCATGCGGGAAAACGGCGCTCCTCCCTGGCCGGGGCATGATCGCCAAGGACGCCGGCGGGCAAGTGGTTCCAGCCCTGCGCCGTACCCGCACCTCGACGATCCGGGCCTTCAGGCGGCCGCGTAGATGAGCGCGCCTTCGCGTTGGAAGGGAACGGCCTTGCCGTTGAGGATCACCTTGGCGGCATTCGGCGCCGCGATCGCGATGGCCTTGGCCGGGTCGGTGCTCGCGGTCAGCCCGCTGCCGTCGATGCGTACGGTCCCGTCCCCGCCGAACGTCACGGCCAGGTCCTTGACCGCGGCCGGTGCTTTGACCAGGGTCGCGCCGGCACGTTCGACCGACGAGCCGTCGACCATCACGATCGTCCCGGCGTCGGCGTAGAGCAACTTGCCGTCGAAGGTGTAGGACCCGAACGTGCGCGGCGTCTTCGCGGTCCAGGACTTGTAGTAGACCGCCGTGTCGTTCAGGCTCAGGGCCGTCGCCTCGTACGGCTGGGCGGCGGCGACCGGGAGGCGTTCCACCGTCGCCGAGGTGTCGGCTGCGCCCTTGGACGGCAGCAGGAGGGTGTCGAAGGTCGTCTGGCCGGGGGCCGTCTTGACGTAGGAGGCGTACTTCGCGTTCTCCACCGCGTAGAAGCGCGGCGCGTAGTAGCCGTCGCGCAGGGTGGAGGCGACCTCGGCCGGGTCGGCGGGGACGATCGCGAGGTTCGCGCCCGTGGCGAAGGCGGTGGTCGTGGCCTCCGTCCCGGAGCGGATCGAGGGGTTGGCGTCCGCGGCGAAGTGCCAGTTCTGCTCGTAGCGGTGCTGCTTGACGGTGTCCACCGGCTTGAGCCGGTCGGAGACCACCCACAGGCCCGAGTGCAGCGACAGGACGGATCGTTCGTGGCGAGCACCGGCGGAGCTCTCGGTGTTGGCGCCGATCACGTCGAAAGCGGGGTTGGTGATCAGATGCGAGATCCCGCCCGCCGCCGTCGAGGTCTGCGGCTGGTCGTCGATCTCGATCGTGCTGTGCGCCTCTGTGGTCAGGCGCAGCCACTTCGCGCGGGCGTCCGTGCTGTAGGTGAAGGTGCCCATGTCGGGCAGGAGCGGCCGGCCGTACGCATAGGCGGTGATCGCCAGCTCGTCAGGGTGGCTGTGGTTGCCGCGGTCGGCGTTGATCCGGAGATGGGAGTCGTCGGCGGTCCAGCCGGAGCGGGAGATCGCGACCCGGGTGTCCGGGTAGAGCGCGGAGGTGTGCGCCGGCTTCTCGCCCGACTTGCCGGAAGTGCCGACGTAGAGGAGCTCGGGGTCGTCGAGCAGTTCGCCCAGCTTCTCGAAGGTGCTGCGCAGGTCGAGGGAATCGCTGTCGCCGTAGGCCGGGCCGTACCCGCTGGGATAGCTCTGGTCCATGAGGAAGCGGCTCAGCTGCCGCAGCTTGGCGGTGGCGGTGAACGTGATGCCGTTGCGCCGCATGAAGGCGACGACGTCCACGTACTGTCTGAGGTAGCCCCGCAGGTACGCGTCCGTGGACTCCTTGTAGCCACCGTCGGCGTAGGTCGAGTCGTTGAGCTGGGCCGAGAGGAAGTCGGCGGCGTTGGTCCGCCACGCGGGCGCGACGCGGAACTCCGGGAAGTAGACGGAGGCGTGCAGCAGTGTGATCTTCTGTGACTGCATCTTGTTCGGCGTGCCGTTGACGTTCACCTGCAGATAGAGGCCGGCCCGGTTCATCGTCTTGAGGATCGCGGCGTTGGCCTCGGGGGTCAGCGACGGGCTCTTGCGCAGGATCTCGTACGCCGCGATCCAGTTGTGCAGGCGGCGCGCGGCGTGCAGGTTGCCCGGATAGGAACCGGCGCCCTGGTCGGCGTCATAGACGTCGGCGTCCTTGATGAAGTCGGTCATCAGGCCGATGAGCGTGCGTGCGTGCTGCTCGTTGCCGGTCTTCTGGTACTCCAGTGCCAGCGGGCCGGCGAAATAGAAGCGGGGGAGTTGGTAGAGGTATTCATTGTCGGCGCCGTCGGGGAGCTTCCAGTCGAAGCCGCCGGGGTCGCCCTCCCAGGAGAACGTGTTCTGTACGGTGTTCGTCCAGGTGCGGGTGGCTTCGTCGAAGGTCTCGGCGTTGCCGTACAGCATGATGTCCTTGGCCGTCTCGGCCGTGCCGGTCAGCGTGAGCTCCGCCTTCTTCACGCCGGCGACGCCTCCGAGGTCGAACCCCAGGTACGCCTTGCGCGTCTCGCCGGTGAACGGCCCCAGGCCCTGGTCGCTGACCTGCATGTAGTACTTGGTGCCGTACACGCTGCCCGGGTGGGCCTGCCAGATGTAGGTGTCGTGCGTGGGGTGCAGGGTCTTCACCGAGCCGTCGGCCAGGGTCAGGCGGAGGGTGGGCTTGCCCGACCCCTTGCTCCTGCTGTTGATGAGGGCGATGACCGCGTCCTTGTGGCGGCTCATCAGGAAGAACCCGGGCTTGCCGCTGGCGATGCTGCTCGTGACGTCCGCGGTGACCGTCTTTTCCCCCGGGCCGAAGGTCAGCGTCTTGACGTAGACCTCGCCCGATCCCAGCGTCCAGATGTGGCTGGGCGTCAACTCGAGCACGCCCGGCCAGGTCGTGTGCGAGAAGCCGCCCGCCTCGATGGCCGGGCGCGCGCGGTAATAGTCCAGCAGCCGCTGCTTGGCCAGCGCGTAGTTGCCCGCCTTCACCGCGCTCTCCACGGGCTTCAGGCCCGCGTGCGCATAGTTCAGTCGCGGTCCCACCGTCCAGGCGCCGGCGCTCCACCTGCCGAAGAAGCCCGCGTCGGACAACGCGGCCGCGGCGGCCGGAGGGGCCGGCACCAGGAACGCGGCGACCAGCATCAGGACGGCGAGTCGCCGCCACGAGGGAGACATGCACGCCAAAGTAGTGGTGCGCGGTATGTCCGCGGTATGCCGGACGCAGGAGGCCAGGCGAAGATCGTCGAGGTCCATCGCCAGGTTGCGAGCCTGCTGTACCGCCCACGCCCCGGCCGGGTGTGCGATCACTGATCGCGTGGGCTTGGTAGGTCGGAAACTGTCGCCAGGCCGGCCCGGCCCGGTAGGGCGCCGGATCGATGCCGGCCTGCAGAATCTCCCAAACCGTGGAGGCCCCAGGCGGGCCGACTCGCCTGGGGTTCTCCGGTGCCCCCAGGTCGGGTTCTCCCGCGCCATCCGCACGATCAATGCCAGCGGGTGCCGAGTCGCCCCCGGCATCAGGTCCACGCTGCTCCTCACGGCCATCGGATCGCTCGCCTCGTTCGCCTGACGTACGGGGGCGGCGCCAGAGGGTGGCTGGTACGCCTCTGGCGCCGACTTCGCCATCAGACAGGAGGGCCGGCCCGGTGGCCTTCACTCAGTTGAGGGCGGGGATGGCTTGGTATCGGTCCAGCCGGACTCCAGCACCACTTCGACCACGTCATTGACTGCGACGGCCAGCACCTTGGAGGTGTCGGGGTCGACGATCAGCCTGCTCCGGGGGGTTCGGTCCCCCTGGATCAGGAAGGTCACGGCGATACCTGAGCGCCCTCGCGGGTCGGTGGCCGGGCCTTCGACCCGTACCGCGGGCATCGTCGCCAGCGCCTGGTAGGCGGCGCTGCGCACCTTGGGAGAGGCGGGCAGTTCGTACAGGAGCGAGGCCAAGGTGCGCGGCAGGGCGTCCTGCGCCGGAGCGACGCCGTTGTCTCTGCGGATCGCCTCAAGGGCCCGCTTCTTCAGCGCTTCAGGATCGGCGGGCAGCGCCTCGATCTCCTTCAGGGTCAGGGGCATGGCACTCCAGTGGAGTTTCTGCTCTCCCCTGAGCCGGCTGAGTGTGCCCTCGCCGGGCGAGGTGGAGTAAGGGGGGCCGGGGTCCCTCCCTACCGGCCATTCGGTCGGCGAGCCGTCGCGGCGCCAGGCGTCCAGGTCCAGGGGGCGCGCCGCCAGCTGCCTGCGGCCGATCCAGGTCCGGCCGTCCTTGGCCACCCACTTCTCCGAGAGACTGGAGGTTTCCAGGTGGTAGGTGTTGCCCTCCTTGCCGTACGGCCCAGGCCGCGATCCTGCGTACAACGTCTTGAGGTGCCAGTAGGCCCCTTCAGGGGCGGCTTCGGCCTTGGCGGCGGCGGCCAGCAGGATCGAGGCGCCCGACAGGGAGGTGCCGCCGGGGGAGGGCACCGCCGTGGGGGTGACCTGACCGAGGAATATCGCCGTTGCGCCCGCAGCCGCGACAAGCCCGACGACACCCGCTCGCCATGGCAGGCGCCGGACACGCTGGGGGCGGGCAAGGCGTGGTCGGGGGGCGGCTGTGGCGGGGTCCTCAGTTGTGATCAAGGTCAGCAGCGTTTGTGCCTCCGCGTCGGAGGGGTGGCCTCCTGGCTGTCCCGGCGCGACCCGGGCCAGCGACCTCGTCATGGCGTCGATCTCGTCGGCGTTCTTCACAGCGACCTCTCCGCCGGCGCAAGCCGGCTTTCCGGCGTTGAACAGATGCCCGCTTCGGTCAGCGCGCGGGAAAAGCGCCGGCGAGCGCGGTGGAGTCTGACGCGTACGACGTTGCGCGACAGGCCCAGCGCCGTGGCGATGCCCTTGGGGTCGAGGCCCTCCCAGGCGACCAGCGCCAGCAATTCCCGGTCATCGTCGGTCAGGGTCCGAAATATCTGGGTGATCGCCTCCCGTTCGAGCCTGCTCTCGGGGGAGTCGGCGTACCGGTCGGCCATCCTTACATCGAGCTCGGCACTGCGGGCCTTGCGGCGGCCCTCGCTACGGTGGTGGTTGGCCAGCACGTTGCGTGCCACGCCGTAGAGCCACAACGTGGCTTCTTCCCCTGACGGCAGATCGTCCATCCGCCGCCAGGCGATCGTGAAGGTCTCCGCGACCACGTCCGCGGCATCCTGCGGTGAGTCGCAGCGGCGTACGGCATACGCTGTGATCTGGCCATATGTCTCCCGGTAGACGGCCTCGAATCTGGCCAGCCGTTCGTCATCCACGGGCGGTTCCCATGAGCGATTCCTTAGTCAGCACGAAATACAGACATGCCTCCTATGTGTGGAGCGAGCTCATCATTACGCGCCGGCTCAAAGAAGTTCGGCGTGGTGGTGACGCAGCGGCGTGCCCTCGGGTTCTCGGAAACGCTCGATCGCGAGAGAAGATCGCCAGGCGGCCCCGGGCGCTATTGAGCTACGCGTCCTGAGCTGCGGTTATGTGGCGTGGTGGGATTCGCTGATCATGCCGGCGACGACGGGTTTTCGGCGGACGATCCGCTGGTCGTTGAGGTTGGTCAGGTACTTCTGGAGCACACGGGCCAGGCGGCGTTCATCCTCGGTGTCTGGCCTCCAACACGATCGTGTGCCGCTTGCGCCTTTCCAGGAGGAGCAGTATCCCTCAGCCGCCGGCCGCGATGCCCGGCGGGCCGTAGTACACCGGTTCGAAGTAGTCCTCGGAGAACTTGTTCAGTTCGAGGGTGTTCGGGTCCATGCCGAGCAGCGCGCCGTTGAAATCTCCCAGACGGTGGAGGGCGCGACCTTGGTACCGAAAGCCGTGAGTTCGCCGTGATGACGGATTCTCGTTGACCAGCCACAAACGAGCGCGCGAACGGAGCGCACAGTAGGCGGCCGTCCGGGCGGATGAGTGGCCGGAGCCCGCGCAGGGCGTCGCGCGGCAGCGAGGTCAGGAGAGCCGCAAGGAAGGCCCGGTCCTCCGGGACGAAAAGGGCCAGGAAAGCCTGTACGGATGACTTATCGGCAGGGTTAGCGGTGATGCCGAGCAAGCATCTCTAGTACTTGCGGCAGTCGTGCTTGGCGAGAACCAGCGACATTCCGGCGACCCGGTTGTCCTTGTAGGACAGGTAGAAGAGGTAATAAGCCTTCTTGTTGCCCGGCACGCCGGCAGTGGGGAAGCCTCCCGGGCCGCGCCGCAGGTCGGGGTAGGCGGCTTTGAGCTGCGCCTTGGTGGAGCCGAAGCGGATGCCCTTGGGCGTTTTCATGCCGGCGTGCGCGACGATCATGGTGAGCCCGTACCTCTTGGATATGATCGCCCCAACCTGGTATTCGCCGTACGGCTTCTCCTTCAGGTCCCAGCCCGTGCACCCGGCGTGGTCTCCCGCTGGTTTGCGGACGACCGTGCCGGTCGCCTTGGCCTTCGTGGCGCTCATGCCGAGCTTCAGGCTGCCATATCCGTACGGCCCCAGCGTGGCCTTTTGAGCGGCGAGCGCGGGGGGCGCGACGGCGATCGACGTGACTGCTCCCGCCACCGCCACTGCCAGCACCGTGCGTCCGATTCGGTAGACGTTCGATTTGTTCATGGCCCGTCCTCTTGATCGACTCAATCGAGCGGATCACTCTAGCAACGGCCCGGCCCGGCTTCGGCAATTCGGCGGAACTCCCGCTCTCAAGACGCTATGAGCAGGGCCCCGGCGGTCTTGGGCTCTGATGCGGTACGGCCTGGCGGAGGGTTCCCCTTCCTGCTCAAAACGGACAGAGGCAGTAAGCGGGTGTGAAGCTCTGTGCTGAGGGGTGTGGCAAGGAGGCATCCTCCACGGGCTCGCGAACGAGCTGTTTCAGCACGTGGACGAGGCAGAAGCTGCCGATATCGGACCGGGCCCGCACAGAGAAGCCGGGACCGGATACCAAGAAAGTCGTTTGAGGATGACAGGTCTCGGCAGTCGGTGAGACTGTAAAGGGCAAGGCGACCTGCTGGAGGAGATCGTGGAGCACCCCGAGCTGAACACGGACAGGATCCTCGCCGCCGTCCGGGACCACGGATTCGCAGCCTATGACGTCCTGGTCAAGGAGTTCCCGTCAGACCTGGTGATCGCAGAGTTCACGAACGCGGCCAGGTCGGGCTTCACCACCTTCGGTGTAGGCGTACACCTGGCGTCGTTGACGGACAAGGGACGCAAGCGTCTCGACTCCCTCGCGTAATAGTCTGCGGAGTTCTGAGTATTCTGCAGGTCGCTGGAATGCCACCTGCAGAAAATCGAGCACGTCGACCGTCCGTGTCGTCGAGTCCTTGGACGGCTACCGCCAGGGACACTTGCAGGCGCTATCGTTCTCGCGCCCCGAGGTTGGCCTGATCGGCGGCGGTACGGCCGGCCGCCCAGCCCTCCCGGTCCCAGGACGTGCGGATCGCGTGCGAGACCAGGTCCGGGAACATGCGCTCGACCGCCTGCTCCACCTCCTGTTCGCGGGCCGCCAGCACCGGCACCAGGTCGGTGCCCCGGTCGGCGCTCTCCTGCGAGACCGCACCCGCCGTGGCCGCGGCGAGCCGCTCCCCGATCCGGGAGGCGAACGCCGACAGGAACGACTGGCGGAACGTCTTACTCCTCGACCGGCCGGTGCCGTGCTTCTTGGTGCCCGAGTTCACCAGCGCGGTCTGCGCCTGCACCAGCAGCGAGGTGAACAGCACCTCCACCCAGGACAGGTCCGCCCAGAACCCCAGCACGGTGGCGAACCCCAGCTCCTTCGACCAGATCACCCGGCACCTGTTGGCCTCGGCGACGAGGTTGAGCAGCACGGCCTTGGGCTGCTCGTACGGCGCGTCGATGCCGACCCGGATGCCCGCCGGGGCCTCACCTCCGCCTGGCTGTGCGTCCAGCATCGCCGCGTCGATGCTGTACTTCGCCATCAAGCTCTGCGCCGCCGACGTGAACGTCTCCGCCTCCGCCTCGTACGTCGTCGACTCCGCCTTGGCGAGCAGCGCCCGTACCCGCGCGAACGTCTTCTCGCTGACCGCGTGCGGGCGTGCCCGGACCGTACGGCGAGCGGCCCCGGGCCGCGGGCTCAACGACTCCAGCCGCGGCAGCCCGGTCAGCAACCCCAGCAGCTCCAGCCCACCGGAGACGGTCACCAGCCGGCCGGCCCCGTCGCGCGCCTGCCGAGCCGCCAGGTAGTCGCCCTTCCACCACACCGCGGCCTCGAGGCCGGCGAGCTGGTCGCGCCAGCGCTCATCCACCGTGGCCGGCGCGTAGGCCCGCATCTCCCAGGCGATGAGGTCGGCCGCCACCCGCCCGTGCCAGTCGGTCAGCCGCCTGGCCGCGATCCTGACCACGTCGGCGGGCTGCCAGCCGTTCCGCCACAAACCCTCGATCGCACGGGTCGCAACCTCCACCAGCACGCGATCGGCGTCGTCCCGGTCGGCCAGGAAGGCGGCGGCGGAGTCGAAGGCCGCCTCATCCTCGCGGGCAAGGGCCTCCATCGCCGCGCCGATCAGCTCATTAGCCTTACTCACCCGTGCCGTCCACCTCAAAGAAAGTCCGCCAGAACCCTACCGCGACGGAGCCTCGTCCCCTGCTCGGCATCCATCGGGCTCTACGGCGCCGGTCGGCTCCATGGCCGGGCAGACGGCGCCTGACTACGGCCCGTCCGTGGTGAGGGTGGATCTCTGCCTGACCGTCACGGTGACGGAGGCGCTGGTTCGGCGGTGGTGGTCGTCGCCGTCCCAGAACACCAAGTAGGTCACCTGACCGGTGTCCGGCGGCGTGTCCTCGAAAGTGAATGTGCCGTTCTGCTGCGTCGTCACGCCGGTGAGCGGCTCTTTCGTCCCGTTGAGCAGATGACGGGTGACCGTGAGCGGCTTGAGCCCGAGCGCCTTGCCGTCGGAGCCGGTGAGCCGTCCCTCGACGGTGACCGGCGAGCCGATGTACGCGCGCGCCGGGGCCGTCACCGTCAGACTGGATGCCGGCAGCGCGACGCCCGTCACCCGCCACAGCAGCAGCCGGTCCGCGGAGCTCCGCAGCAGCACGAAGACGTCCGGGCCGGAGAACGCGACGCCGTTCGGGAGCAGTTCGGCGTCCGGCTGGTCGGCCGCGAACATCGCCTCGCCGGTCGCGACGTCGTAGACCGTGAGGTCGGTGCTGCCCCACTGGCGTCCCGCGGCGACGTAGGCGTCGCCCGAGCCGAGCGCCACGGCCGACGGATATCCGTACCAGTCGTCGTCGTCGCCGTAGGTGCCGGTCGGCACCAGAGTCCTGGTGTCGTACCTGGTGAAGTGACCGGGGGTGTCGGCCGCGGAGAACAGGGTGGTGCCGTCGGCGGTCAAGGCGAGGTCGCTCAGGTAGTGCATGTCCCACTCATCGCCGTCGATCGTGCCGCGTAGCTCCGGGGTGCCGTCGCCGACGTCGTAGACCAGCATGTCAGTGCGGTGCAGGTGGGCCTGGCCGACCACGAGCGTGTCGCCGGCGGCCGAGAGCACGGGAGCGCGCAGGTGCTCGCCCCCGACCGCCACCGGCACCGGTCTGGCCGCGCTCAAATCCAGGCCGACGACGCCGCCAGGGCCGATGTCGCACCCGTGCCCTACCCACAGCCGCTCGCCCAGCAACGCCAGTGTGGACGGGCACAGGTGGGCCAGGTCGATCCGCCGGGTGACGGCGAGGCTCGCGGTCTCGATCTCGACCACCTCGTTCGAGCCGGCGAGCGCCGCGTACAGGCGGGTGTCGTCCGCGTTCATGGCCAGCCCGCGGACGCCGGACAGGCCGGTGACCGCGCCGGTGAGGTTTCCGCCGGTGTCGGTCACGATGATCCGGTCGTCGGCGCGCACGAACACCCGGCCGCCACCGACGGCCAGGTCGGCGGTCCAGGAGTCGGCCACCCCGAGGTCGGTCGTGGTGCCGGCCGCCGAGGCGGCGGGGGCCGCGACAGTGAGCAGGCCGATGATCAGGCCGGCGGCGCCGCAGTAAGCGGCTAATCGGCGAACCAGTGGGTGACGCACAAAGACCTCCTGCACGAATGGGAACAGACGTTCTAATAACGTCTTATGTGCGCTCCCACGTCAAGATCGGCTGGTCGCACGACACCAAACCGTGATCAAGGATGTGGGTGCCGAATGTCCGTACGGGTCCGGCCGGCGAAGGTGTTGGCGAGTTGCGCCACCTGAACGTGCTGGAGCAACCCGGCCCGCCGCTGACCCTGAGCCGGCTGATCGGCACGCTCCCACTGTTCGGCCTGATCGCGCGGATCGCGGTGGTCTGGCGCCGCACCCGAAGGACCGCCGCCGGCGCGGGCGCGCTGCCTCCTCTCCTGAACTGATACGAGGACGTACGGCATATCCGCGCACCCATGGTAATGCTGCGGCGAATTTTGCCCTATTGATGTGCTTTTTCTGGGAAATGCGCATCCCTAACCTTAGGGATATCAAGATTTGCCCAAGGCATTTTATCGTTGAGCCAACAGAAAGAGCCGGACCGTAAAGACCCGAACGGGTCCGGATTCCGGGGTCACCACGAAATCAACAGCCGGCCAGAACCGCAAGGAGAAAGACAATGTCGAAATTGTACGCGTCATGGCAGCACGGCTTCACGGCTGTGGCCGAGAATCCCGGTACGAGCGCGTTCCGCCAGGGATTCGGCGTCACCTTCTCGCTCCCGGCAAACGGCGGCGACTGGATCCACCTGGCCATTCCCACCCCCGTCATCGTCGAGGACCGCCGGGCCACCCTGGACAGGGTGCTCATCCTCTTCCACGCGCGGGAGACCAGCTCGCTCCTCCACGTGCACGTCTGGGACGGCCCGAACCGCATCCTGGCCAGAGACGACCTCAAAATCGAAGGTGATCACGTGCACGGCCTGAGCGCGAACAACGTCTTCCCCGTAGGCCGCGACGGCATCAACTTCGGATGCGGGATCTCGATGTACTTCGCCGCCGGTCAGATCGACAGCCACGTTTTCATCGCGGGCTTCGGCGGGGACTTCTCGCACAACATCTGACCTCACCCCGTCGTGGCACACGTCCACCTCTTCGGGCCCGAGCCCGACGACCATCACAGGAAAAAGGAAAACGATCATGCGTTATCGAGCCCGTCTGTTCGCCGGCCTTGCCGGCGCCCTCTGCCTGGCGCTGGGCGCCGGCGTCGCTCCCGCGACGGCCCAGTCCGTGTACGGCCCTTATGCCAGCTACGAGGTCTGCTGGGTGTCCGGCAACCAAGGGCAGCAGGCCGGTCAATGGGTGTCGTATTTCTGCGCGCAGAACGGCACCCCCCAATGGTGGCTTTTCACGACCCCCTGACCGGTCGTTTACACCGGCCCCGATATCCCATGCCGGGCGTGGGATATCGGGGCCGGTGTTACGCGTGCGGGCACGTCACGTGTTGAGCGAGGCGATGAGTTCATCGCGTCCGCTCGTGCCCGTCTTGCGGAAGAGAGCCTTGAGATGGTCGCCGACCGTGTAGACGGACAGGTCGAGCGCGCGGGCGATCTGCTTGGGCGCGGACCCGCTGTAGAGGTGCTGCATGATCTGGCGTTCGCGGGCGGTGACCCCGTACCAGTCGCAGAACGAGGGCATCAGCGACGTGCCGGTCGCGCGCTGGATCATGATCGCCACGTCTCCGTCGTCCCCGAGCCGCTGGGCCTCGATCGTGGTCCACCAGCCGCATCCCACCGAGGGCACGCAGAGCCGCAGGTGCCTCGGGTGCTCGCGCGCCGCCGCCGCCAGGCACGAGAACGAGCAGTCGGCCAGCCACTCGGGTACGGCCAGGTGCGTTCTCATCGCCGCCAGCCACGGCCGCGCCTGCGGCGTCATCGTCTTGATCCGGCTGTCCGCCCCGACGACGAGCATGCCCGGCGGCGGCTCGGGTGGGAGGGACGTGGCCGGCGAGGCCGTCACATAGCCGCGAAACGCGGCGACCAGCGCGGGCCCGACGCCGGCCAGCCGGCGTGCGTCGGCGTCGTCGAACGGACGGGCGCCCGCCGCCCGCATCAGGCAGAGCACGCCCCACACGCCCTGCGCGGACCGCAGCGCCAGGCACAGCTCCTCGCCGGCCCCGTGTTCGTTCAGCAGCCGGTCGCGCATGCCCGGCCGCGCCTGCCGGGCCACCGTCACAGGGACCTGCTTCAGCGCCAGATGGGCCAGTTCCCCCATGTACTCCGCCACACGGTCCGGCCTGAGCAGGTCGCGGCCGAGATCGGGCGTGTATCCGTGCCAGAACGCCAGCGTGGTGATGCCCGGGCCCGACGACGGATTGTTCGTCCCGCAGCGCAGCGCGTCGTGCGGCACCACGGTCGCGATCACGCGTGACAGCTCCGCCGCCACCGCTTCCATTCCGGCGCCAGGGACCAGCGCCCCACACAGATCCCGATGCAACCGGACACACTCCGTAATCACGGTTTCAGTGTGCGCCGGAGCGCGCCGTGCGGGCCACCGAATTTTCGTGCACGTCGGAACGAACGGTCTCAGGGCTCCCGTGCCGGCCGGGTCAGGATGGAGTCCGGAGCGGTGGGCAGGAAGCGGGCCTGGAAGAAGCGCAGCACGTCCGGCTCATGGACGAACCGCAGACCGCTGTCGAGCAGGTCCCGCTGCTTGTACACGCTGATCACGCCGTCGGCCACGACGTCCATGTGGCTCTGGGTGTAGACGCGTCGCGGGATGGTGAGGCGGATGAGTTCGAGCCGGGGATGGCGGTTGCCGCCCGTGTCGGGGTCGCGGCCGGCGGACACGGTGCCGCGTTCGGCGGCACGGACGCCGGAGTCGAGGTAGAGGGCGGCGGCCAGGGTCTGGGCCGGGAACTCGTCGCGGGGCAGGTGGGGCAGCGTGGCCGCGGCGTCGACGCAGACGGCGTGGCCCCCGATGGGGTGGACGAGCGGTATCCCCGCGTCGGACAACTGCCGCCCCAGATAGGCGACCTGGTCGATGCGGGCCCGGATGTTCTCCTCCTGTACGGACTCCGCGATGCCTTCGGCGACGGCCTCCATGTCGCGTCCCGCCATGCCCCCGTAGGTGTGCAGGCCCTCGTACAGCACGACGAGATTGCGGGCCTGCTCGGCCAGGCCGGCGTCGCGGACGCCGAGCCAGCCGCCGATGTTGGCGAGGCTGTCCTTTTTGGCGGACATGGTGGCGCCGTCGGTGCGCGCGCAGAGCTCCCGGAGGACGCCGGCCACGGTGTGGTCCTGCCAGCCCGGTTCCCGCTGCCGGATGAACCAGGCGTTCTCCACGGCGCGGGCGGCGTCCAGGATGATCGGAATGTCGTGGCGCCGGGTGAGGTCGCGTACGGCGGTCAGGTTGGCCATGCTGATCGGCTGCCCGCCCGCCATGTTGACGGTGGCTGCGACCGACACGTACGGGATGTGCTCGGGGCCCACCTCGTGGATGAGCCGCTCCAGCTTGGCGAGGTCGATGTTCCCCTTGAAGGGGTGCTCGCAGCCCGGATCGTGGGCCTCGTCGATGATGACGTCGTGGAAGGTGCCGCCGTTGAGCTCCTGGTGGGCGCGGGTGGTGGTGAAGTACATGTTGCCGGGGATGTGGCAGCCGGGCCGGATCAGGGCGCGGGAGAGGATGTTCTCCGCGCCGCGGCCCTGGTGGGTGGGGATGACGTGCTCGTAGCCGTAGTGATCACGCACCGCGGTTTCGAACCGGTAGAAACTCCGCGCTCCGGCGTAGGCTTCGTCGCCGGACATGAGCGCCGCCCACTGGCGGTCCGACATGGCGTTGGTGCCCGAGTCCGTGTACAGATCGATGTACACGTCCTCGGAGCGCAGCAGGCTGATGTTGTATCCCGCGTCCCGCAGGGCCCGCTGCCGCTCCTGCCGGGTGGTGACCGGCAGCCGTTCGACCATCTTGATGCGCCACGGCTCCGCCGGGTGGCGTCCGGACATGAGGTTCTCACTCCTCCGGGGAAGTCTTGCGGGCGATCAGGACGCCGTTGGCGCCAAGGCCCTCGAACGGCAGGACGCCCTCGGGTTCCAGGCCCTCGGCGCGCAGCCAGGCCGAGTACTCCGCGGCGGTGTAGTTCCTGCCCCAGGTCTCGATCAGCATGTTGAGGCTCATCAGCGCGGCCAGCGGCGGTCCCTGCTTGTCGTCGTCGACGAAGGACTCGCAGATGAGCAGGAGTCCGCCCGGGGGCAGGGCGCCGGCGCAGGCGTGCAGGATCTTCCGTACGTCGCTCTCGCCCCAGTCGTGCAGGATGTTCGACAGCAGCACGGCGTCGTGCCCGCCGGGCAGCGGGTCGGTGAAGAAGTCGCCGGCCACCAGGCTGATCCGGTCCTCCAGCCCGGCTTCGATGATCCGGGGTTCGGTGAGCTCGCAGACGAACGGAAGGTCGAAGATCGTCGTACGGAGTTGCGGGTGGCCGCGGCACAGCTCGACGGCGAAGGCCGCGCCACCGCCGCCGACGTCGAGGAGGCGGCGGACGGGCCAGGGGTCCAGGGCCTTGGCGAGCATCCGGCCGGTATATCCGGACAGCGCGTGCATGCCCTCCCAGAAGTGCTCGGTCATCACGGGGTCGTCCGGAGCGAAGAGCGACTCCTGACGCTCGGGGTCCCAGGTGGCCGGATGATCGCCGCGCAGGGAGCCGGCCAGTTCGAGGTAGGCCGGATACTCGTGGCGGTCCACGAGCGTGACCCAGCCACCGAAGTAGTAGGGCTTGCCCGGCACCAGGTACTTCTCGGACATGGGGGTGTTGGAGTAGACGCCCTTCTCGTCGAGCCGGAGCAGCCCCAGCGCCGTGCAGGCGGTCAGCAGCAGCTCGGCGGGACGCCGTTCGATGCGGTGGCGTTCGGCGAAGTCGTCGAGGGTCAGCCCGCGGCCGCCGGACAGTTCGGCGAACACGCCCAGTTCGGTGGCGAGGGCCAGGGCCTTGAAGGCGTACACGCCCGAGGTCAGGCGCATCAGCGGCAAGGGGGTGGCGGCGGACGTCATCTGCGGTCTCCAGTCGTGGCGAGCGGCTTGCGGGCCAGGGTCAGGCCGTCGGCGATGGGCAGCATGACCTGCTCCATGCGAGGGTCGGCCTGCGCGTGGTCGTTGAAGGCGCGGATGGCCGCCGCGTTGCCCACCGCCTCCTCGTCCACCACGTCGCCGCCGTAGAAGACGTTGTCGACGGCGATGATCCCGCCGGGCCGCATCCTGGGCACCAACTGCTCCCAGTAGCCGATGTACCTGGGCTTGTCGGCGTCGATGAACGCCAGGTCGACGCTGGGCTCCTCGGGCAGCCCGGCCAGGGTCTCGGAGGCCGGCCCCAGGCGTACCTCGATCCGGTCCTCGACACCTGCCCGCCGCCAGGCCTCGCGCCCGATGTCCGTCCACTCCCGGGACAGGTCGCACGTCAGCACGTGGCCGTCCGGGCGCAGCCCCCGGGCCAGGCAGAGCGTGGAGTAACCCGTGAACGCCCCCACCTCCACCACCGAACGCGCACCGACGAGCTGGGCCAGCAGGGTCAGCAGGGAGCCCTGCTCGGGCGGTATCTGCATCTCGGCGATGTCGCCGAGCTCATTGGTGCGTGCGATCAGCTCCTCGGCCACGTCGTCGGGCGGGGAGCCGTGGTCGACCATGTACCGGCGGAGTTCGTCGGTGACTTCGACGTCCTTGGGCAGAGTCATGATTCCTCCGGAGATCGGGGCGAGCGGTGCGGAGGCAGGCGGCGCGGGGCGCTGGGCGGCCGTGCTCTCCGGCACCGCGACGAGGTTTCTGACCTGCTGCTTGAGCAGGCGGGACGTGGTCCGCTCCAGGTCGGCGATGTCCTGCCGGTCGTCGTCCGGCGCGCTCGCCGAGACCGGCCGGTCGAGGTAGTACAGCCCGGAGCCGGCCAGGTCGGCAATGATCTTGATCAGGCGGTACAGGAGTTGCAGCCGCGTGGCGTGCGCGCACACGGGTGCCCTCTGGGTGAGGAAGAAGTCGTCGTACAGGTCGGACTCCTCCGTCGACGGATCGTCGCCCGCGCGCCGCCCGGCGTCCTGGAGCAACGAGCCTCCCTGCGGTACGAGCCGGGCGGCCACCGCGGTGTGCACCCGGAGGTTGCGCCGCATGGCCGGCCGCACATCGGAAGGAGACTCGTCGGCCGCCTGTTTGAGCAGGTAGGGAAGCCCTCTGTAGTCGCGCGCCCATTCGCCGCTGAACGCCGGATGCCACTCGGTCATCCGCGGCCGGATCGACTGCTCGTAGATCTCGGGCGGGCAACTGCCCGAATACAGCAGGAGCACCGAGTAGAGGTCCAGTAGCCGGACGGCGGCCTCCGCGGGAACGGGATCGGCGTCCGCCAGCGTCTCGCGCAAAAGCTGCCATTCCAGGAAGGCCGCCTGGTGGCCCACCATCCACCGGTACCAGGCCAGCGCCCTGGGCCGGGTCGGGGGAGCGAAGATGTCCAGGCCACGATCGAGGTCGGCGGCTCGCACCAGCGCGGCCAGCTCCGCGAACTCGGACTTGGCCGGGCAGTCGTCCCGGCACTCTCCGGGCGCTCCTGGAAGGGGGAGACGCAACACCTGCGCCCCGGCCCCGCCGTACGGCTTCATCGCTTCATCACGTCTTTCCCGGCATCGTGGAACAGAGCACGTGGACGGCCGTCCACCGCGGATCGCCGGGCGAGATCAGCCACAGCGCGTCCGCGACTCCGTCAGGCTTCCTCGCCGGGAACGAGGCGGGCCAGATGCCGTTCCATCTGATGGAACCCACGCACGAGAAGCCGTTGCTGGATCACAGCTGGTCGGCGACCTCGTCGAGAACCTCCGGCAGGTCCCGCTCCGGAGCCCAGGGCAGCACCGCGATCTCGCGCCCGCAACTCCGCGGGCGTCCTGTACGGGATGCCGTAGACGCACCTCGGCTCCGCCTGATCACGACCGGCCGCGACCCACTCGGCCCGCAGCCGGTCCGTGGTCTCGACGACCTGCTCCACCGGCCGCCGCCAGGACGATGAGCGGGTCGAACCAGCCCCTGCCGGGCGGGAGCTTCGGGTATGGATGGTTCCTCCCGTGGACAAGGTCAGCGTACGCCTCCGTGCGGGGCTCAGGCCGTGACGTAGAAGTTCATTCCGGCATAGTCGAACGTGATGGCGCGGGACCTGAAGAACTCGTGGGTGAAGTTGCCGACCGTCTCGAATCCGAACATGTCCAACCATGGCCAGGCGCCCACCACACCCGGGACGTTCCGGCCCACCGCCCGCCCCAGGCTGATCCGGGCCGGGGTGATCGGGTAGGACGGCATTCCGCCGGAGTTCTGCGGATGGTCGTAGTCGATCTCGACGCCGGCCCGTTTGGCCCCGTCCTCGGTCATCAGGATGCCCAGGCCCATGCCGCCGGTGTCGACCGAGGCCACACCAGGCCCGTAGTCGTTGACGCTGCCCAGCGTGCAGGGCACGTGGTCCTTCGCCAGCCACAGCGGCAGGCGGCCGGCGCCCCTGCCCGCGGCCTCGGCCCAGGCCTGGCGCGCCTGCGCGGCGGTCTTGCGCCGCAGGACGAGCGCCTGCTCGGCGTAGTCCATGGTGGCGATGAAGTGGTAGAGCAGCGTGGTGCCGATGACGCCGGCGGGCCGGGTGCCGTCCGGCAGGTTGGGCATGCGCAGGTCGTACCAGACCACGGGGACGGTGCCCAGCGTGATGTCGCCCAGCCCGAACGACGGCATGACGCCGTGGTAGGTGGTGAGGGTCTGCCCGGCGGGATGGGTGGTGCTGGTGGACACCGCGCGCAGGCCGGCCCGCTCGGCCGTCGTGGTGGACAGGGCCAGGGTGCCCCCGGTGTCGATGAGGAACGTCTGCGGCTCGCCGCCGTTCACCGAGGCCCGTACGGAGGGGAGAGGATCGACGCCGACGAACGGAAGCCGGGTCTGCTGCGCGCCCTGGAGCCGGTACGGGGCGCCGGTCACGCTCGCGTACTGGACGGCCTCCGCCGCGTCCATCTGGTCGCCGGTGCCTTGGAGCAGGGGGACGGCGGGCGGCAGGTCGTCCTGGCGGATGTGGCACTCGGCGAGTTGCCGCTTGGAGAAGGCGTCGCCGGGGGCCAGGCGGATGGCCTCGGTGAGGAAGCGTTCGGCCCGCTCGAACCGGTTCGCCAGCAGCGCGATGCGGCCGCGCCGCGCCAGTGCGTGGGCATCGGCCGGGTTCGCGCGGAGCAGGCGCGCGTAGGCGCGGTCGGCTTCGGCGAACCTGCCCGCCCTGAAGAGCCGGTCAGGTTCGCCGCCGGGGGACGACAGGGCCGTCGCGGACTCCGACGGCAGCAGGGTGAGCATCGCGGCACCGGCCGTCAGGCCCGCTCGCGTCAGGAAGTTCCGTCGATCTATGGTCACGGCGGCTCATTGAAGTCCGGATCGTGTTTCCTCGGCGTTTCCGCCTCTTGGGGTCGCTGAGCGGAAACTCAACGGATCCTCAACAACGCCCCGGTTACCGTCCTCCCCAGTGACCACAGAGAGGACGGAACGTATGCGTACAGCGATCACACTCCTGACCGGTGTCGTGCTGGCCGGTGGCCTGATGGCGGTGCCCGCCCAGGCGGCCGGTGGATCCGTCGTCGAGCTCAAGAACGTCGCCACCGGCATGTGCCTGGCGATCGGCCACGGCGAGGCGCGCAAGGGCAAGGCCGCGATCCAGTGGCCGTGCAACGGCGGGCGGGAGCAGCACTGGCTGATGTCGTCCGATGGGTACATGGCCAACGTCGCCACCGGCATGTGCCTGGCCATCGGCCACGGCGAGGCGCGCAGGGGCAAGTCAGCCATCCAGTGGCCGTGCAAAAGAGGGTGGGAGCAGCGCTGGAAGCCCAGGTCGGCGCCGCGGGACAGGAGCCTCAGGGCGGACGACTTCAAGGCGCATCACTTCATGAACGGCGCGACCCAGATGTGCCTGGCGATCGGGGGCGGCCAGGCGCGCAAGGGCAAGGCCGCCATCCAGTGGTCGTGCAAGAGGGGAGCGAGCGAGCAGGCCTGGGTGATCACCACAGTCGGCTAGGCGGGGCGGTCTCGCATCATCGCGACTCCGACGGCGAGCAGCCAGATCGTGATCGCGGCGCTGGACAGCGACACCAACGCGCGGCCGCCGCGAAGGCGTCAGTCGTTCGTCAGGACGAGGCCGGCGAGGTCGCGGCGGGAGTTGACGCCGAGCTTGGGGAAGGCCCGGTAGAGGTGGTGGCCGCGGCGCCCGCGGTGAGCTCGTGATGGGTGCGTTCGGCCCAGGGGTGGGCGCCGATGCGGTCGAAGGTCTCCAGTGCCGCCGAGTGCTGCTCGCGTGCCTCGGCCTTGCGGCGGGTACGACGGAGCCACTCGCCGTACAGCAGGCGGGTCCGGGCGTGCTCGAAGCGGGTCAGGGCACCGGTGGCCAGGTTGTATCTGCCCAGGCGTACGGCGGCCTCGACCAGGTCGGGCAGGCTGCGCTCGGCGGGGAGCGGGTGGCGGGCGGCGCCGTCGTACAGGACGAGCAGGTGTTCCAGCGCCTCCGCGGCCCGCCCGTGGCCGAGCTCCAGCAGGCCCAGCGCCCAGCGGGCCCGGTGCCCGCCGCCGCTGTCGTCGTCGAGCACGCGAGCGGCCCGCTCGCGGCAGCCCTCCTCCTCGCCCTGGACGGCCAGCAGATAGGCCTGCACGCCAAGGGCCTGACCGGCCCAATGGGGCTGGCCCGCCGACGCCCTGCTGATCCGCCCGGACGCCCACATCACCTGGGCCGCGACCACCGGCGAACCCGCCGCACCCGCGCTGCGACAGGCCCTCACCGACTGGTTCGGCACACCCTAGAGCGGAACCGGGCCACGGTGCGCCGCTACCAGGGCAGGGTCACCTCGACCCTGAACCCGCCCTCCGGCAGCGGTGCCCCGTGCGCCGTGCCGCCGAGTGCCTCGGCGCGTTCGCGCATGCCGATCAGGCCGTGCCCGCCCCCGCCGGTCCACTCGCGCTCCGCGCCCCCGGCGCCGTCGTCGGTGACCTGGATGTGCAGGGCGTCCGCCGTGTAGCGCAGCACCACCTCGGCCTCGGCGTCCTTGCCGGCGTGCTTGAGCGTGTTCGTCAACGCCTCCTGCACGATCCGGTACGCGGCCAGGCCCATGTCATCCGGAACCTGACGAGTCGGGCCCTCGACACGTAATCGCACGTCGATGGGCAGCCACTCGGCCAGCTCCCGGATCGCCTCGATCCCCGGCCGCGGCACCGTCGGGCCCTCCCGCAGCACGCCGAGCAGCAGCCGCAACTCGGCCAGCGCGGTACGGCCCACGTGCCCGATCACCTCGACGGCCGCGCTCGCCCCGGCCTTGTCGTCGCTCAGCAGCGAGACGCCCGCGCTCGACGACTGGATCACCATGGCGCTCACGTTGTGCGCCAAGATGTCGTGGAGTTCGCGGGCGATGCGGATGCGTTCCTCGGCCAGCGCGGCCTGGGCCTTGCTCTCTTCGGCGCGGGCCGCGGCGCGCGCCACCGCCTCGGCCTCCGACCGCCGCAGCCTGCCCAGCATCCATGCCGCCACACAGGTCACGAACGACACCGCGAACAGGTCGTCCGGCGGCTCGGGCACCACCGGCCCCGCCCACATCCGCACCACCGTCACGATCGTCGGCAGCAGCGTGCCGGCGAGGAAGACGACCGGCCAGCGCGAGGACGTCCACCGGCCCGCGGTGTAGAGCACGAGCATGAGGGCGGTCGGCGTGCTCAACTCCGACCACGAGGCGTTCCACTCCGCCCAGATGTCCCACCGGCCACCGGCGAACCACAGCGTCCACACCAGCGCCAGCACCGGCACCGGGTACGTGCGCCGCACGGCGAGGCTCGCATAGGCCAGCAGGTCACCCCAGAACGTCACGGGCAGGCTGCCGGGACTGGCGATGGTGTGGTCGCTGTAGGGCACCTCTACCAGGAGGAACGTACAGGCTGCCACAGCCAGCAGCGGATCGGCGAGCTGAGGATGCTCGCTCCACCAGTCCAGCACTCGCCGCATCATGATCAAACGCTATGCCGGTACGTCGTGCGCGCCAAACGTCATTCGGCCGGCCCGCCGCCACGGTGGCGCTAATGCGTGCGAATGGAGTTTCGCCGCCCAAAACGGCCCGCAACGCGGAAGGATGTCCCGCATGACATTGCCTGCTCTCCCCGAGGAGTCCTTCCAGCGCGTGCTCTGCGTCGTCGCGCATCCTGACGACATGGAGTACGGCACGTCCGCGGCCGTCGCTCGCTGGACCGCGCGCGGCATCGAGGTCGGTTACCTCCTGCTCACCCGCGGCGAGGCCGGCATGCCGAACCCTCCGGAGGAGACGGCTCGCCTGCGCGTCGCCGAGCAGCGGGCCGCCTGCGCCGTCGTGGGCGTCAAGCACCTGACCGTCCTCGAACATCCGGACGGTGTGCTCGTCTACGGGCTCGACCTGCGCCGGGACATCTGCCGGGAGATCCGCCGGTTCAAGCCCGACGTCGTACTCGGCACCGGTTATGAGATCGAGACGCCCTATGGCTTCGACCAGGCCGACCACCGCGCGGCCGGGCTCGCGACGCTTGACGCGGTGCGCGACGCGGGCAACCGGTGGGTCTTCCCGGAGCAGGTCGACGACGATGGCCTCGAACCGCACTCCGCGCGCTGGTACATCGTCCCCGGGCTCGCCGGCTCCGCGACCCACGGCGTGGACGTCACGGGTGAGCCGCTGCGCCGTGGCGTCGCCTCGCTGGAGGCACACGCGGCGTACCTGGCCGCGCTCCCGGACCACCCCGCCCCCGGGGATTTCATCCCGAAGTTCACCGCGATGAGCGGCGAGGCCATGGGCGTCGAGCACGCCGTTCTGTTCCGCGCCCACGATCTGCAGGCACCACCGGAGATATAGGACGTGTTCAATGGGCCGGTTCGGCCGCTGGGCCGTAGCCGGCGTGGCGGGCTCCCGAGAGGTGGGCCCAGTAGCGGTCTCCGTAGGACCAGTGCCACCACTCGGTCGGATAGTTCACGAAGCCGGCCGCCGTCATCGCCGCACCCAGGGTCTGGCGGTTCCGCCTGGCCTCGGCGGAAATGTCCGGCGCGTCGGTGTAGCAGGCCTCGTCGCTCTCCGGCGGGGTGGCGTTGACCGAGGTGCCCATCGGCAGCTCCACCCCCTCCGCCGTGCACAGGGTCAGGTCCACGGCGCCTCCGGAGGTGTGGGGGGCCACCTCGGGCGGGGAGACGTACCGGCTGGCCTCGATCCGCAGCCGTTCGCCGTCCCACTCCGGGTGCGCCGCCGACAGGCGGGCGAGGCTGGAGGCGAAATAGCGTTCCTGCAGGGCCGCGGGGCGGTAGCCCTCGACGACCAGCAGGCGCAGCCCGCGGGGGAGTTGGGTCTGGGCGGCGACCAGGCGGTCGGCGACGCTCAGCCGGACGTGCGCGAACGCGCCGGCGTCGTCGGCCAGGCGCGCGTCCAACCGTACGGCCTCCAGGCGACGCAGGTCGACCAGTGGTTCGCCGCACTCCCGCACCACCACTCCGGCGATCCTCGTGTCGGAAAGAAGAACGATCTCAGTCATGGGGCCTTCGGTGGGGACCAGGGGCGCCTCCCGCGTGAGACGCCGGCTCCATCGTGGTCCACGAAGCTCCAAAACCGCTGAAATCGCCTTACAGCGCGACGGGCTCGCCGTGCTCACGGGCGTCGTGCAACCGGAAGATCTCCAGGGCCTCCGCCCGCAGGGAGCCGGCGAGCGCGTCATCCCCGAGCGCCTGGTGCACCAGGGCGAGGTCGCGCAGCGTACGCCCGCGGAACAGGTCGATGCGCAGCGTCTCCCACAGCCGCAGTGACTCCTCCAGACGCTCTTTGGCCTGGTAGAGCCGGCCTTCTGCCAGATGCAGCTCGCCAAGGGTACGCAGGGTGCAGGCCTCGCCCCAGCGGTCGTGGACCGTGCGCGAGACGTCGAGCGACTCCTTCAGCAGGCGGCGGGCCTCGTCGTGCCGGCCGAGCCGGGTCAGGGTCTTGCCCAGGGAGCGCCGGCAGTAGGCGACCATGAACCGGTCACCCAGGTCGAGGAAGATCGCCAGCGCGCGTTCGGCCAGCTCCAGCGAGGGCTCCAGTTCCCCGCGCGCGCGGTGGTACAGCGACAGGTTGCGCAGGACGAGGCCCTCGCCGCGGCGGTTGCCGGCCTCCTGGTACAGCGACAGCGCGGCGGCGAGCGCGGCCTGCGCGGCCGGGTAGTCGCCGCGCTCCAGGTACACGGTGCCCGCCAGCCGCTTGACGTGGGCGACGGCCTGCGGATCGGCGAGACCGGCCCACAGGTGTTCCGCCCCGCCCAGGAAGTGCAGCGCCTCGGGCAGGTAGCCCTGCTCGCGGCAGGCCGCGCCGAGCGCGGCCAGGACGGTGGCCTCGCCGCGGACGTCCTTGGCGGTGCGGAACAGCGACAGCGCCTGGCCGAGATATTCGCGCGACTCGGCGTACAGGTCGCGCTCGTAGCTGAGCTGGCCCAGCCCGGCCAGCAACTTGGCCTCGCCGAGCGCGTTGTCCATCCGCCGCGCCACCGCCAGGGCGGCCTGATGGGTACGGTTCCAGGTCGTGAACGGGTTGTCGAAGACGTATTGACTGCCCTCGAACGCCACCGACGACAGCGCGGCGGCCAGCTCGACCGCGATCTCGTCCAGATCCATCGCGGCCGCCAGCTCCACCGCGACGACCAGCGCCTCCTCCTCCCGCCGGATCCAGGCGGGCGGGTCGGCGAGCACCGTCCGCGCCATCTCCTCCGCCAGCGGGTAGGCCAGTCCACCGGCGGCGCGCCTCGGGATCACCCCCGTGGGCCGTTCGGCGTCGAGCTGCTGCACCAGCCACAACCAGCCGCCCAGCACCCTGGTGACGGCGGCCGTACGGGCCTGCTCCGGCTCCTCCGCCACCGCGCGTTCCGCGGCGAACAGCCGGATCAGGTCGTGCAGCCGGTAGCGGATCTGTCCCGCCGCGTCCGTCTCCACCATGTCCACCAGCGACGCGTCGACGAGCTGCTCCAGCACCTGCTCCGCCTCGTCCGGGCCGGTCTCGGTGGCCGCGGCGGCGATCCAGACGCCGAAGTGCGGCAGCCCGAGCAGGCCGAGCCGGCGCAGCGCGCTCCTGGCCGGCTCGGGCAGCAGCCGGTAGCTCAGGCCGATGCTGGCGCGCACCTCCTGGTCGCCGACGGCCAGCTCGTCCAGCCTGCGGCGCTCGTCGGCCAGCCGGTCGGCCAGCCGCGCGACCGTCCACTGGCGGCGCGAAGCCAGCCGTGCCCCCGCCACCCGCAGCGCGAGGGGCAGACCGCCGCACTGGCCCACGACGCGCCAGGCCGCGTCGGGGTCGGCGGCGATCCGCTCCTCGCCGGTGATACGCGCCAGCAGGTCGAACGCGGCCTGCGCGGGCAGCAGGCCGAGGTCCAGGAAGGCCGCCCCGGCCAGCCCGGCGAGCCGGTTGCGCGAGGTCACGATGACGCCGCAGCCGCCGGCGCCCGGTAACAGCGGGCGTACCTGACTCTCGGAGGCCGCGTCCTCCAGCACCACCAGCTTGCGCCGGCCGGCCAGCAACGTGCGGTAGCGCCCGGCCCGCTCCTCCAGCGTGCCGGGTGACGGCGTGCCGGGCGGCTCCAGCTCGCGCAGCAGCCGGCCCAGAACCTCCTCCGGGGTGGCGGGCGTCTCGCTCGTGCCACGCAGTTCGATGTGGAGCTGCCCGTCCGGGTACGCGTCCGCGACCTGGTAGGCGGCCTGCAGCGCCAGCGCCGACTTGCCCGCGCCGCCCTGCCCGGAGATGACGCAGAGCGGCATGGTGTCCGATTTCATCAGATGTCCGCACAAGACGGACAGCTCCTCGGCGCGACCGGTGAAGTCCGGTACGGGCGGCGGAAGCTGCCGGGGCAGACGCGCGGCGGGCGTGGCGGCGTGCAGCAGAGCAGGGTCGGAGCGCAGGATCGCGGCCTGCACCCGGCGTAACTCCGGCCCCGGCTCGATGCCCAGCTCGTCGAGCAGGACCCGCCGGCCGTGCTGGTAGACGGCCAGCGCGTCGGCCTGCCGGCCCGCCCGGTACAGCGCCGTCATCAGGTCACGGCGCAGCCGTTCACGCCCGGGGTGCAGCGCGACGAGCTCGCCCAGCTCCTCGATGAGCTGTTCGTCCTGACCGGCGGCCAGGTCGGCGGCCACCCGCTCCTCGATGACCGCCAGCCGCAGCTCCTCCAGCCTCTCGGCCTCGGTACGCAGGAAGGAGTCGCCGATCCCGCCCAGCGCGGCCCCGCGCCAGAGCTTGAGCGCCGCCCGGAACAGCTCCCCGGCCCTGAGATGGGCGCCCTCCTTGGCCGCTGCTCGCGCTTCGGCGACGTGCCGCTCGAAGACGAGCTTGTCCAGGGACTGCGGCGGGACCTCGGCGAGGTAGCCCACGCGATGGGACACGATCACGGGCGGCAGCCCCGCGCCGGTGAAGGCCCGGCGCAGCGAGGCCACGTACGTGTGCAGGATCTGGCGTGCCGTGGACGGCGGGTCCTCGTCCCACACCGCCCCGATCAGCCGCTCCCTGGGGATCACCCGCCCCGCGTCCAGCAGCAGCGCGGCGAGCAGCGCCCGCGGTTTGGAGCCCCCGAGCGGCACCTGGCCGCCCTCACTCCATACCTCCACCGGGCCGAGCAGGCGAAACTCCATCGGTTCTCCCCAGGCTTCGCGTTTCAACGCCTTCGAAGGCTTTTTACAGCCACCCCAACCATGCTTCCCCACCAAGCGAACCCGGAGGAGAACGAGATGAACAGATCATTTGGCGGACTGATCGCGGGCGGCGCGGCCCTGACCCTTCCCGCCGCCCTCATGCTGACGACGGTCACCGGCCCGGCCGCGGCCGTCGAACGCAACCGCATCGTCGCCGTCGCCCAGGCCGAGATGGCCGACGGCGATCGTAACGTCGAGCGGCCCGCGGGCAGCAACTGCAACTACTACACCGGCGTCTTCCGCACGTGGAAGCCGTCGAGCGGCTGCGGATCCGCCGACGGCGTCCAGTTCCGCGACAGCGACTGGTGCGCCGACTTCGCCAAGTACGTGTGGCGTGGCGCGGGAGTCCCGTACGCCGACGTCGCCGAGACCTCCGGTGGCGTACTGACCGGCTGGGCCTCCTCCTTCCGCGACTACGGCACCCGGCACGGCACCTGGCACACCCGGGCCAGCGGCTACACCCCGCAGCCCGGCGACGCCGTGGTCTTCGACTGGGACCAGAGCGGCGACATCGACCACGTCGGCATCGTCACCTCGGCCAACGGCGGCACGGTGTACACCGTCGAAGGCAACAGCGGCAACCGCACCAAGGCGAACAGCTACGCCCGCGGCGACGTGGACATCGTCGGCTACAGCTCTCCCGTCGGAGCCGTCACCAGCCCTGAAGAGGTGGACGACACGACGGGCGAGGCCGTGGACTTCGACGGCGACGGCAAGCCGGACCTGCTCGGAACCACAGCGGACGGCACATTACGGATCTATCGCGGCACGGGCAGCCTGGGTCGGCCGTCGGTGGACGCCGGGACGACGATCGGCAGCGGCTGGAACTCCATCACCCGGATCACGGTGGCGGACATCGACAACGACGGCAAGAACGATCTCGTCGGCCGCGGCGCCGATGGCGGCCTGTATGCCTACCTCAACAAGGGTGACGCCGATTTCTCCGGGACCCGGGTGACCATCGGGTCGGGCTGGGAGGGCATCACCCGCGTAATGGTCGGCGACTTCAACGACGACGGCAAGACCGACCTGCTCGGTCAGAGCACGGACGGCACCTTGTACGCCTACCTCAACACCGGCACTCCGGGCGCGCCCAACATTTCCACCCGCGTCCTGGTGGGCACCGGCTGGGATGGTATTGCCCGGGTGCTGGTGGCCGATGCCGACAACGACGGCAAAACGGACGTGATCGGCCAAAGCGCGGACGGCATCCTGTACGCCTATCTCAACACCGGAGCGCCGAACTTCGCCAACCGGGTGCAGATCGGTACCGGCTGGGACGGGGTCGGTCTGGTCTCCACCGCCGACATCGACGGCGACGACAAGACCGACGTGCTGGCCCGGCACGGCGACGGCACCCTGTCCGCCTACCTCAACAAAGGCACCCCTGGCGCGCCGGACATTTCCGACCGCCGCCAGATCGGCACCGGCTGGAACGCCGTGGATCGGCTCACCTTCGCCGACATGGACGCCGACGGCCGCACCGACGTCGTGGGCCGTTTCACCGACGGCACCCTGAACGCTTACCTCGCCAAGGGCGCGGCCGACATCTCCACCACCGTCACCATCGGATCCGGCTGGCAGGGCATCACCCGCCTCGCCGTCGTCAACTGACACCCCGCAAAGGACACCCCCATGTTCAAGACTCTCGCGCTGACGACCATCACCGCCCTCACCCTGACCGCCACCCCCGCCATGGCCGACCCGCAGCCCACCCGGGCCTCGGACGTCACCGCCGCCTACGACCTGGCCGCGTGTGACCCCAAGGGCACCACCGCCACCGACGCCGCACTGGCGACCCGGCTCAACGGCACGCTGCAGGCCAAGATGCGCGGCTACATGTCGGCGTACCGCGTGTCCTGCGCCCGCATGGTCGTCAAGGCCGTACGCGACCGCGGACTGGACCCCCACGCCGCGGTGATCGCGATCACGACCACGATCGTGGAGACCAGCATCCAGAACATCAGCGAGGAGGTCGACCATGACAGCCTCGGCCTCTTCCAGCAACGCGCCTCCTGGGGCAGCCGCGCGCAGCGACTCGACCCCGTCTGGGCGACCAATGCCTTCCTGGACAAGATGCTCAGGCTCTATCCCGGCAACTCCTGGCGCACCGCGCCTGTCGGCGAAGTGTGCCAGGCGGTGCAGGTGTCGGCGTACCCGTCCCGCTACCAGCCCCAGGCCGGCGACGCGCAGCTCATCGTCAACGCCCTCCTGACGCCCACCGGCGGACAGGAGCCGGACGACGCGACGGGTGAGGCCGTGGACTTCGACGGCGATGGCAAGCCGGACCTGCTCGGGACCACAGCGGACGGCACGTTACGGGTGTATCGCGGCACGGGCAGCCCGGGTCGGCCGTCGGTGGACGCCGGCACGACGATCGGCAGCGGCTGGAACTCCATCACCCGGATCACGGTCGCCGACATCGACAACGACGGCAAGAACGACCTGGTGGGCCGAGGCGCCGACGGTGGCCTGTATGCCTACCTCAACAAAGGCTCGGCCGACTTCTCCGGCACACGCGTGACCATCGGATCCGGGTGGGAGGGCATCACCCGGGTGGTGGTCGGCGACTTCAACGATGACGGCAAGACGGATCTGCTCGGTCAGAGCACCGATGGCACCTTGTACGCCTATCTCAACACCGGGACTCCGGGCGCGCCCAACATTTCCACCCGCGTCCTGGTGGGGACCGGCTGGGACGGTATCGCCCGGGTGCTGGTGGCCGACGCCGACAACGACGGCAAGACGGACGTGATCGGCCAAAGCGCCGACGGCACCTTGTACGCCTACCTCAACACCGGCGCGCCGAACTTCGCCAACCGGGTGCAGATCGGTACCGGCTGGGACGGGGTCAGTCTGGTCTCCACCGCCGACATCGACGGCGACGACAAGACCGACGTGCTGGCCCGGCACGGCGACGGCACCCTGTCCGCCTACCTCAACAAGGGCGTCCCCGGCGCGCCGGATATTTCCGACCGCCGCCAGATCGGCACCGGCTGGAACAGCGTGGATCGACTCACCTTCGCCGACATGGACGCCGACGGCCGCACCGACGTCGTCGGCCGTTTCACCGACGGCACCCTGAACACCTACCTGGCCAAGGGCGCGGCCGACATCTCCACCACCGTCACCATCGGATCCGGCTGGCAGGGCATCACCCGCCTCGCCGTCGTCAACTGACACCCCGCAAAGGACACCCCCATGTTCAAGACTCTCGCGCTGACGACCATCACCGCCCTCATCCTGACCACCAACGTAAGCTCCGCCATGGCCGCCCCCAGCCTGCAACTGCCGTTCCCCTGCGGCCAGCAGTGGCGGCTGGACACCTGGGGCCACGCCCCCGCTCTCGACATGGTGAAGGAACCCGACCAGCACGGCACCGAAGGCGCCACCCTGGTCGCTCCCGCCGCCGGCACAGTGAACCAGTCCTTCTACCACAACAACGCCGGCAACGTGATCCAGATCAACCACGGCGGCGGCTACTTCACCACATACCTGCACCTGGAACACCGCGCCGTAGCGCCGGGAACCAGGGTCGAGATGGGAACGGTCATCGGCCGGGTCGGCAAGAGCGGTCCCACCTCCAACGGCCACCCCCACCTGCACTTCGAACTCGGTTACGACGCCGACGGCAGCGGCTCCGCGACATGGGGCTACGCCGGTGCCGAACGGGTCCGGCCGACGTTCAACGGAACCGTCTACGGAACCGCCAACAACCAGACCTCGCGCAACGTCACCAGCCGCAACTGCCAGGGCTCCGCCGAAGCGGACGACACGACGGGTGAGGCCGTGGACTTCGACGGCGACGGCAAGCCGGACCTGCTCGGAACCACGGCGGACGGCACATTACGGGTGTATCGCGGCACGGGCAGTCTGGGTCGGCCGTCGGTGGACGCCGGGACGACGATCGGTAGCGGCTGGAACTCCATCACCCGGATCACCGTCGCCGACATCGACAACGACGGCAAGAACGATCTCGTCGGCCGAGGCGCCGACGGCGGCCTGTATGCCTACCTCAACAAGGGTGACGCCGATTTCTCCGGGACCCGGGTGACCATCGGGTCGGGCTGGGAGGGCATCACCCGCGTAATGGTCGGCGACTTCAACGACGACGGCAAGACCGACCTGCTCGGTCAGAGCACCGACGGCACCTTGTACGCCTACCTCAACACCGGAACTCCGGGCGCGCCCAACATTTCCACTCGTGTCCTGGTGGGGACCGGCTGGGACGGTATCGCCCGGGTGCTGGTGGCCGACGCCGACAACGACGGCAAAACGGACGTGATCGGCCAAAGCGCCGACGGCATCCTGTACGCCTATCTCAACACCGGGGCGCCGAACTTCGCCAACCGGGTGCAGATCGGTACCGGCTGGGACGGGGTCAGTCTGGTCTCCACCGCCGACATCGACGGCGACGGCAAGACCGACGTGCTGGCCCGGCACGGCGACGGCACCCTGTCGGCCTACCTCAACAAAGGCACCCCTGGCGCGCCGGATATTTCCGACCGCCGCCAGATCGGCACCGGCTGGAACAGCGTGGATCGGCTCACCTTCGCCGACATGGACGCCGACGGCCGCACCGACGTCGTCGGCCGTTTCACCGACGGCACCCTGAACGCCTACCTGGCCAAGGGCGCGGCCGACATCTCCACCACTTTCACCATCGGATCCGGCTGGCAGGGCATCACCCGCCTCGCCGTCGTCAACTGACCTCCTCTCCCGCCCCAGGGCCGAGCCGCACCCGGCTCGGCCTTCGGGCTGTCAGCGGAGCGTCTGTGCTCCGATGACGGCCAGCACCTGCAACTTCTCGTAACTCTCACTACCGGGCGTGGCGGTGTAGACGAGCAGCGAGTGCGCCTGCCCCGGATCGACCAGCCGCTGGCAGGTCAACTCCAGCGCGCCGACCTCGGGATGGTCGAAGCGCTTGACGTCATGGGGACGGATCCCGATCTCGTGGTCGTCCCACACACGACGGAACTCCTCGCTGCAGTCCAGGAGCAGGTCGGCCAGGTGCGCGGCCCGGGAGCCCGGCCCGCGGAGGGTGACGAGCTCGCGCAGCCCCGAGGCGTACATGCGGGTGAGGAACGGATGCTCTTCCGGCGCGTAGATCTGCCGGACGGAGGGGTCGGTGAACCACCGGTACCCCGCGCTGCGGGCGGGCCCGGTGTACCGCGTCGTGTCGCCGGTGAGCGCGACGCCCATCGGGCTCTGCCGCAGCGTCTCGCCGAGCTCGACGCCAAGCCCGGCACCCTGTACGGCCCCAGCGGGCCAGGCAACCTCGGCGGCCCGCCCGCCGAACAGCGGCTCTACCCACCGCTGCGCGGCACCGACGCCGCCGCCCGCATCTGGCGGGTCTCCGAGGAACTGACGAAGACCCCCTTCCCGACCGCCTGACCTCCCAGGAGCCGTTCATGAGCGCTCTCACCTGTCCCATCGCCAAGCGGCGAAGCCCCTGGTGGGAGGTCATCGGTGGCGGCACGGCCCATGCCGAACGGCACGTCATCGGAGCCGTCCTCATCGCGACGCTGGGCCGCTACGCCAACCCGGCGGTCAACGGTTTCGACCGGCTCGCCGCCTCCGAGGCGCTGAGCGACATCGCCGAAGGCGGCTCATCGGAAAGGCCACGCGCCCAGATCCGCGACTGATCGACTTCGGGTGCCCGCGGGAAGACGATTCCGGTCTGCGGCGAAGGATGGGTGATCGTGACCGCCGACCGTGAGGCCGACCTTATGCCGGAGACAAGAACGTGAGCGCCGAAGTGAGCGAACAGGTGACCGATGCCGAGCTCGTCGCCCGGTACCGGCGCGACCCCGCCCTGTTCACCGCCGTCCATGACCGCTACTACCGCGACGTCTACCTGTACGCCGCCGGCCGCCTGGACACGCAGATCGCCGAGGACCTCGCCGCCGAGACGTTCCTGCTGGCCTTCGACCGGCGCGACCGGTACGACCCGGAACGCGGAGACCTGCGGCCCTGGCTGTTCGGCATCGCCACCAACCTGATCGCCAGGCACCGCCGCAAGGAGACCCGCCACTACAGGGCGCTGGCCAAGCTGGGTCCCGAGCCCGTCGTGGAAGGCCACGAGGACCGGGTCGTCACCTCCGTCGCCGCCGAGCGCATGCAGCCGCACCTGGCCAGGGCGCTCGCCTCCCTGACCGGCGGCGAGCGCGACGTGCTGCTGCTCGTGGCCCTGGGCCAGCTCAGCTACGACGAGGTGGCCCAGGCACTCGGCATCGCCGTCGGCACCGTGGGCTCCCGGCTCAGCCGGGCCCGCGGCAAGATCCTCGCCCGCATCGACGCCCGCATCGACGCCCGCATCGACGCCCGCATCGACGCCCGCATCGACAAGGAGAACGCCCGTGGATGACCTGAACGCCGTCGCGAGCCTGCTGGCCAAGCCCGAACCGTCCGCCGAGGCGATCACCCGCAGCAGGGGACGTCTCCAGGACAGGATGACGCGGGGGAGCGCCCGCCGGCGCCGCGGCCCGCTCCTGCCGGCACTGGGCATGGCGGTCGCCGCCGCGGCGGCCGTCGCCGTGATCGTCACCAGCGTGGTCTCGCCCGCCGCCGCGCCTGTCTCGGGCAGGGACGTCCTGCTCATGGCGGCGACCAGCGCCGAGCACATCCCCCAGGGCACGGGGACCTATTGGCACATCACGCGTACGTGGCTGATCTCGGACACGCCCGAGGTGCAGGAGAGCTGGACCGCCCGCGACGGCCGCCGCTGGTCCAGGAACGGGCCGTACGCCACTCCCGGCGCCGTCGTCGAGGACTCGGCCCCGTTCAGGCTCATGGGCGCCGAAATCGGGTTCGAGGAGCTCGAAGGGCTTCCGGCGGATCCGGCGGAGCTGAAGAAGCGCCTCGCCGGGCTTCCCCGGGATGACAACGCCATGATGTCCGCCGACCGGCAGGGCGAGCTCGTCTCCCCGCTGATCACCCTGATCACGGAGCTGCCGACGCCCGCGCAGGTCCGTTCGGCGGCGTTCGAGGCCCTCGCCGCGACGCCGGGGGTCACGAACGCGGGGCCGGTCGAGGGCGGGCAGGAACTGGTGATCCCGCTCACCGAGAGCCTGGAGATCAGGATGGTCGTCGATCCCGAGGCCGCGCGGGTGGCGCGCGCCAACATCCTGCTGACCTCCGAGGGGGGCGCGGTGATGAGCAACTCGTTCATCTCGGTGCACACCGAGTGGACGGACGAGCGCCCGCGGTGAACGATGGAATCAGCCACCGTCCGGGCGGAGCGGGATCCAGCCTCGCCGGATGGCATGGACACCCGCCTGGAAGCGGCTGCGGGCGCCGAGGCGGTCCATCAGTTCGGCCGCGATCCGGCGGGCGGTGCGCGGCGACACGCCGAACCGTTTGGCGATGGCCTCGTCGGTGAGGCCCGTGGCCAGGAGTTTCAGCATTTCGGCCTGCTGGGGCGTCAGGTCCTCCGCGTCCGATGGCGTCGCGGCGCCGAGGGGCGTCGCGGCGGACCAGGCGGTTTCGAAGAGGGCGCACAGCGCGGTGAGGATGCCCTCGCCGGTGAGGAGGACGGCACCGGCGCGAGCGTCGGCGGTGTCGATGGGTAAGACCGCCTGACGCCGGTCGAAGATGATCATCCGTACGGGGAGCGTCACGGCCGTGCGGACCGAGGCTCCGTGCCGGGTGAGCCAGTTGACGTGATCGAGCGTCGGCTGGTGGTTACGGACGCTGTCCAGGTAGATGCTCCGGCTGAGTACGCCCCTGCCGAGCAGCTCTTCGTTCGGGCCCCGGCTGGCCCGCAGATCGGCCGCCGTGTGCGCGCCGCCCGGCGCCAGGGTCATGATCTCGGACTCGGTCTCGGCGGCCAGTCGGCCGAGCCTGTCCCGGATCGCCTCCGGACCGATGACCAACTGGTCGTCCGCGCCGTCCGCGCGTACACCCGAACACTCCGCGATCAGCCGGGCCGCGGCGGCCCGCGACGCCTCCACCCGAAGTTGCTGCGCGGCCAGCTCGCTCTGCTGGCGCGCCAGCAACTTCTCCATGGCCGTTTCCGGGTCCATGGCCCGGAAGCCCCGGCTCTCCTGCCGCTCGGGCTGGATGATGGCCAGCGCGCTGAGCTGGTCGAGGCTGTCCCGGATCTCGCCCTGCGTCGCCCCCAGGCGAGCGGCGAGCTGCGTGACGCCCTCGCCGGGGTGGGCGAGCATCGCGCGGTACACCCGTTCCGCCGCCGGCGAGAGCCCCAGAATCTCCAGCACCACATCTCCTTCATGATCGGGTGACTGGGCAGCTTAGAGGCTGCGGGAGCGGAGTGTGGCCCGCATCGACCTCTTTATGCAATGACCTATTGGGGCCTGGGCGGCTCGCTTGTGCAGAGAAATCGGGCACGCGGATGCTCAAGGCATGTATCTGGTTCATGCTGAGCTGCGGCCGAAAGACGGTGGGACTCCACCCGAGCACACAGGTCAGTTGATCTTCGGGTGCCGGCGCCCGGCCGACGGGATCGAGCACGTGGTGCTGCACGCCGGCGCACCGGACGGCGGGCTGGTCGGGCTGTTCGTCCTCGCTCCATCCGTGGAGGAGGCGGAGCACACGGCGGCGGCGGTGTGCCGGCGAGCGCTGGACAGCTCACCAGAGCTGGCCGGCTTCCTGCTGGGGCGGTGCGGGGTGCGGATCGTGCCCGACTATTACGACCAGCGGCTTCGCGACGGCGACCATGGACGAGATATGCCACGGCAGGATTAGGACAAGAATTTCGCCTTCCCTGCCCATCGCCGGTGCGCCAGGTTAGCAATGCGCCGACGCGAGAGCACCGGATCGCCAGGCGCGACGTCGTTTCTTGGACTTTCACTCGAAGGGGCCGTCACCATGGTCGCGTTTCGCGCTGCGTTCTTCCTGACGATCGCCGTCGCTCTCGCAGGGGCGGTGACCATCCAGCCGGCGGAAATGACGCCGCGCCCGCTGGCGGCCGCCGAGCGGGACGTGCCTGTCACGACACATGACGTGACCTGGGGCGGCTGACGACGTCTCCTTCAAGAACTCGACGAATCGGAGGAACCCGCCCGATGAGCGTCATGCACGCCTCTCCGGTACAGCAATGCTCCGGAGAAACCGACTTCCACTCCCTCTGGAGATCGACCGCTTCTCCGGCACGTCAACGGCAACCGATCCGGCTCTCCGAAGGCACGGGGACTCCGGCCTTCTTCGTGCACTGGGGTTCCGGGAACATCGCGTTCGCCCGCGAGGCCGCCGCCGCGTTCCACCCGGGCCGCCCCGTCTTCGGGTTCGAGGCAGTGGGCCTGTGGAGGGAGGCTCGTCCGCTGCTGTCGGTCGGCGACATGGCGGAGCGCTACCTGCGCGAGATCAAGGAAATCCAGCCACGAGGCCCCTATCTGATCGGCGGTCTGTGCTCGGGCTCCCAGATCGCCTACGAGATCGCCTGCCGGCTCGCGGAGTCCGGCGCGGAGGTCGGCCCGCTCACCCTGGTCAACGCGGCCCGCGGTGAACTGTCCGCCGGGCCGCTCCTGGACCTGGAAGACCTGTACGACCTGCGCCTCGCCGCGCTGCGCAGGCAGTTCGCGGTCGCCGATCTGGCCGTCGACCTGCCGTACGTGATGGACGCCATGCGCTCCTTGCGATGGATCGACGACGACATGCCCGCCGGGCACTTCTTCTGGCGGCAACTCGTCTCCGCCGCCGACGCCTACGCGTTCACGCGGTGCGAGCTGCGCCGCTATGAGGGCCCGGTCAATGTCTTCGTGTCCCGCGCCGTGGCCACGGAGCCCGAGGTGCGGTGGCAGGACATCGCTCCCCAGAGCGTCATCGAGGCGCTCGACGCCGAGACGAGCGTCGACATCCTCACCCACCCCGGCTTCGTGAACGCCATGCGCCGCACTTCGGAGGCGGTCGCGTGAGCACCACGATGACGTCGGAAACGACGTCGGAAACGACGTCGGAAAGGCGGCCTCCGGCGCGGCTCGCCACGGCGGGTTCGCTGTTCGCGCAGAAGAACTTCCTGCTGTTCTGGGGCGGGCAGACCATCTCGAAGGTCGGCAACGGCGCCTACAAGGTCACACTCGGCTGGTCGGTCTACGAGCTCACCGGGTCGACCGCGGCCATGGGCCTGCTCCTGGCGCTGAACGTCGTACCCGAGATCGTGTTCCTGCTCGTCGGCGGCGCGATCGCGGATCGTTTCCCGCGACGTGGCGTCATCCTCGCCGCCGACGCCCTGGCCTGCGTGGTGCTGCTCGGCCTGGCGCTGGCGGCCGCCGCGGGCCACCTGAGCCTCGCGCTCCTCGCGACGACGGGTTTCGCGCTGGGCGTGATCAGCGCCTTCTACGGTCCCGCGTACGCGGCGATGAACCGCGACCTCATCAGCGACGGGCAGTTCCGCAAGGCCAACGCGTTCTTCACGGCCACCGACAACCTGGCCCGGCTGGCCGGGCCCGTCCTCGGCGGTGCCCTGTACGCCATGGGCGGCGCCACGACCGTCTTCACCGTCAACGCGGTCTCCTTCGCCGTCGCCGTGGCCGCCATGCTGCTCACCAGGACAGCGCGCGGACCGGCGCCGGCCACCCGGCAGAACCTGCGCCGCGACCTCGCCGAAGGGATCACCTGTGTACGGCGGACGCGTTCCCTGCTCCTGCTCCTCGTGATCTCGGTGGTGGCCAACTGCGTGTGCCTGGCGCCCTATCTCGTCCTGCTGCCGGACCTGGTACGCGCCGGCGGCAACGGCCTCGGCGTTCTCGGGCTTCTCAACACGGCGGAGATCGCGGCCGTCCTGCTGTCGGCGCTGCTGATCGGCCGTCTGGGCGGTCGCGGCGGCGCGGGCAAGGTCCTGCTGATGCTCACGTCGGCGCTCGGGCTGGCATGCGTCGTGCTGGGTCTGTCCGGGAACCACGTTGTGGCCCTGTTCGCCGGTGCCGTACTGGTGGGGGCCGGGCTCTCCTCCAACATCGTCGAGCACACGCTCCTCCAGACGCTCGTCCCGCCTGAACTGCTGTCCCGGGTCTACAGCGTCAACATGGTGTTCTCCTACTCGTTCCTCCCCGTCGCCTATGCCGTGTCAGGCGTGCTGGCCCGCCACGTCGGCACCCACGTCGTCCTCCTCGCCGGCGGGACCGCCCTGATCGCGCTGTGCGCGTACGCGTTCTTCCGCCGGGAGACCAAGAGCCTGAACGCGATCAGCTGGTGATATGACCGTCCACCTTTCGCAGGAAGCAGAAGTCATGCGCTCCGACCTCGAATTCTCGCCGTCTCATGACCTCCGGCAGCCATGTCTGCCGGAGCGGATAGGCCGGCAGGCGCTGCGGCACCCTGATCGCCCCGCGCTGCTCCAGGACCAGGAGGTGGTGACCTATGGGCGGCTCATGGAACGGGCGGCCGCGCTGGCCGTCCGCCTCCAGGAGGCGGGTGTACGCCGGGAGTCGCCGGTGGCCGTGTGCCTGCCGCGCGGCGCCGACCTGATGACCTCCGTACTCGGGAGCTGGCTGGCCGGCGGAGCCTGCCTGCTGATCGACCCGGACACACCCCGGCTCCGCCGCGATCACCTCCTGCGGGACAGTGAGAGCCGCGTCGTCGTGACGACCCCTGAACTCGCCGCCGATTTCCCCTCGGCCCGCACCCTCACACCCGAGGCCGACGGGCATCGGCGCGGAACGCCGGTGGCCGCGCGGCCAGGCGATCTCGCCTACCTCGTCTACACCTCCGGCACCACGGGCGATCCCAAGGGCGTCCTGATCGAGCACGGCAGCCTCGCCGCCGTGGCGGCGGCCCACGAAGAGGTGCTCGCCTCCCGGCCCGCTCGCCTGGTCGCGCTGAACAGCGGCACCGGCTCGGACGTCTTCTACTCCGACCTGGCTCACCTGGCCTCCGGCCGGACCCTGGTCGTCCTGGACGAAGCCACCAGGCGCGACCCGGACCGCCTGGCCCGCAGCATCCGCACGTCCGGGATCGAGGTACTGAACGGCACGCCCACCCAGATCCGGGCCATGCTGCTGGCCGGCCACGCGGACGCCCTGGCCGCGCTGGAGACCCTGATCCTCGGCGGCGAACCGATCGACCGGAACCTGTGGGACCGGCTGCGTTCCCTGCCACACGTCAGGGTCCTCAACTTCTACGGCCCCTCCGAGTGCACCATCGACGTGACCACCGCCGAACTGGCGCGTCACCCGCATCCCGTCATCGGCAACGAGCTGCCCGGCACCCGTGTCTGGATCCTGGACGAAGACCTGAGCCCCGTCCCGGACGGCCGGAGTGGGGAGATCTGCGTCACGGGCAGGAGTCTCGCCCGTGGATACAGCCACCCCGGCCCCGCCGAATCGTCCCGGTTCACCCATGTCCGCCTGCCCGGCGAATCCGGCCCGGTCCGCGTCTACCGGACCGGCGACATGGGCCGCCGCGACCCGGCCGGCGTGCTGGAGTTCCTCGGCCGGACGGACGACCAGGTGTCCATCTCCGGCTACCGCGTCGAGCTCGGAGAGGTCGAAGCCGCCCTGCGTGGTTGCGACGGCGTCCGCGACACCGCCGTCGGCCTGGAGGACGACGGCTCTGGTGAGAACCGTCTCGTGGCATGGGTGGTCCTGGCGGAGCACGCGACGCTCGACCAGGTCCGGCAGGCGCTCGCGGACCGGCTGCCGCGCCACATGCTGCCGCGCCTCCACGAGGCCGGCGCCATTCCCATGGGCCCCACGGGCAAGGCCGACACCGCGGCCCTGCGCGCGGCGGTGGCGGTCCAACCCTCCGCGACGACCGACGACGCCGTGCACGGCATCGTCGAGTCCATCTGGTGCGAAACCCTCGGCGTCGCCGCCATCACGCCGTCGGACGACTTCTTCGATCTGGGGGGCGACTCCGTCCGGGCGACCCAGATGGTGGTCCTCGCGCGCGAGCGCCTGACGCTCGGCATCCCCATCCGGACGATATTCGACCATTCCGAGTTCGCCGTGTTCTGCAAGGAGATCGACGCCGCTATGAGGGCCCGATGACGGTACTGACGGCTCCCTCGTTCACCGACCCCTGGACCGACGTCGAGCTCGGCACGTGTCTCGGCACGCCGCTCGCCGTCGGGGGAGAGCTGACGCCGGAGACCCTGCTCGGCGCCTACCGCAGGGGGATCTTCTGCCAGCCTCGCTCCGACCGCGACATCATCGCGCGCAACGAAGCCACCTACGCGCCTGACGTAAAGGCCGGCCACATCCCGGTGCTGCCCGGTCCCGGCAACCCCTACGCCACGCTCTGGTGGTCTCCCGCCAGCCGCTACGCCATCCCGGTCCGCGAGATCAACGTCAGCCGCTCGCTGCGCAGGCAGATGCGCGAATCAGGCTGGACCAGCACGGTCAACGCCGACTTCGACGGGGTCATCGCGGGCTGCCGTACCGATCGGGAACCGCGCTGGATCACGGACGAGCTCGTCGAGGCGCTCCGGGCGCTGCACAACGACGGCTGGATCAGGACCGTGGAGATCTGGCACGGCGAAACACTGGTCGGCGGCCTGTACGGATGCGCGATGGGCAGTGTCTTCACCATGGACTCCGCCTTCCACACCATGTCCGGTGCGGCGAAGACGGCCATCGCCGACCTGGCGGACCGGGTGGCGCCGAGCGGTGCCGAACTGCTCGACGCCCAGGTCCGTACGGAGTACACGGTCCAGATGGGCTCTCGTGCGCTTCCCCGTGACACCTATCTCGATTGCCTGCGCCGCGGGGCATATGAGCAAGGCGAAATGACGATGGAAAGACGCCCCGTGCATTTCCTCGGCCTCCCCCGCCAGAGCCGGTGACGCGGCCAGGAATCAGCCGGGCTGCTGCCGCGAGGAAATGACGGCCAGCTCCACGAGATGCACGTCCGGAGGAACCGACAGGATGTAGCTCACCTGAGCCGCCACGTCTTCCGGGCTCAATCCCTGTTCCACCTGGCTCCGGCCGACATCCGACCGGAGCTCTCCGTCGCGCACCGTCGCGCCGAGATTCGTCCGTACGATGCCCGGGGACACCGTTGTCACCCGGATCCCATCGGCGTGCAATTCTTGGCGCAGCGCGTCACCGAGCGCGTGCACCGCATGCTTCGTCCCCGAATACACCCCGTGTACGGCCCCCGCGACGCGACGGCCGCTCATGGAGCTGATGTTGACGATCTGGGGGTGACGGCCGAGCCGCAGAAAGGGAATCGCGGCCTGGGTGACGGCCAGCAGCCCCAGGACGTTGACCTCCAGCATGTCCCGCCAGTCCGCGATCTCCCCGTCGGCCACCCTGCCCAGGCGGAAGACACCGGCGTTGTTCACCAGGACGTCAAGGCCCCCCATCTCCCGCGCCGCGTCCTCGACGGCCCGCGTGGCCGAGGGCGGGTCGGTGAGGTCGGCCGTGATCGCCAGCCCGCCGCTGCGCCTCGCCACGTCCTCCAGCCGCGCCGTGTCGCGAGCCAGCAGCGCCACCCGCGCACCGTCACGGGCAAGGTGGCCGGCCACCGCCGCTCCGATGCCGTCGGAGGCCCCCGTGACCAGGACACGCCTGCCTTGCCGAACCTCCACGATCAGCGTCTCCTCTCCGAGCCACAGCATTTGGGTCATCCCTAACGAACGGGATCATCTTCCCAAACGACACAGCGCTGGGTAAGATCCGCCGTGAACATGATCATCGCAGACGGAGAGACGTGACCCGCGAGACTCCGAGGAGAGTGAAACGACCAGGATGCGCCTCTGTTTCGTCTGTAAGGGAAACATCTGCCGGTCTCCGGTGGCGGCGAATATGTTCGTCCGGCAATTGAGCGACCTGGGTATCACCGAGATCACGGTCACCAGCGCGGGCCTGATCGATTACCACGCCGGAAGACCAATGGACCCACGGTCCGCACGGCTTCTCGAAGAGCGCGGCATTTCCACCGAGCACATCGCCAGACAGGTCACCGGCGATGATCTCACCGCGGATCTCCTGGTGGTCATGGATTCGAGCCATCTCAGCGCCCTGACGGAGAGAGGCGTCGACCGCGATCGCGTCCGTACTCTCAGGTCGTTCGATCCGGAGGCGGCCGGTCAACTGGACATCCCCGACCCTTACTACGGGACGCCCGACGACTTCGCGGAGATGTTCAGGCTGATCGAGCGCGCCACGCCCGGCCTGGTGCGATGGGTGACCAATGGGGGTCTCAGATAAATGATGGATTCCGAACTCATCCGGAGCAGGGACGAAGCCAAAGAAATCGCGGAGCGCGGCGATCATCAGCGCGCTCTCGACATTCTGACGAAGCTTCTCCCGGATTTCGAAGAGCACCTGGGTATTGAGCACCTGGAGACTCTCCGGCTGCGTGACCAGATCGGATTGTGGACCGGCGACGCGGGCGACCCGCACAAGGCCGTGTCACTGCTGAGCGAACTGCTGGCGGAAAGAAATCGAATCTGCGGACCCGAGCACCCCGACACCCTCTACACGAAGGGCAGCCTGGCGTATTTCATCGGTGAATCCGGATCCTACGCCGACGGTGCCCGCCTCCGGAAAGAAGTCCTCGAGTCCGAGGAGCGCGTACTGGGCCCTGCTCACCGCCAGGTGTTCGTCACCCGCAACGGCGTGGCCGCGCTCATCGGCCACGCCGGCGACCCCGCCCAAGCCGTCGCGCTGCTCGGCGCGCTGCTGCGCGAGCGCGAGGAACGATTCGGCCCCACGGACTCGGGAACGCTCAGAACCCGCCACGAACTGGCCCGCTGGACCGGCGAGAACGGCGACGCGGAAACCGCGCGGACCTCATTGGCGAAACTCCTCCCCATCCGGTCCGAGACCCTGGGCGAGGAGCATCCGCACACCCTCACCACGCGCCACGAACTGGCCCGCTGGACCGGAGAGGCCGGCGCGCCGGCCGAGGCGGAGACGATGCTGCGCGATCTGCTGCCCACCCGCGAGCGAATCCAAGGTCCGACGCACCCCCGAACCTTGGCCACCCGCTACGAACTCGCCCGCTGGACGGGAGAGAACGGCAACAGCGCCGAAGCCCGGGAGCTGCTCGTCGATCTCCTCCGGCTGCGCCACGCGGTCCTCGGACCCGAACATCCCCACACCGTGGCCACCCAGCGGCTGCTGACGCGGCACTCGTGAGTGGCAGGCTCCGCGCGTCAGGGGATCGAGGTGTTCATCCGGTAGATGACCTTGCCCATGAGCTCCTCCTCGGCCGTTAGGGTCCATGGCCATGGTCGATGATTGGCGGGCGGACAGGATAGGCAGCGCACTCAAAGGCGAGAATCCCACCGTATTGAGGCGGCTCGACGCCGGTTTCGCGGTGATCGGCGACACCCAGTTCCTGCCCGGATACTCGGTCCTCCTGGTGGATGAGCCGGACGTGGAGCGGCTCTCCGATCTGCCACGCGCCAGGCGACTGGCGTTCCTCTCGGACATGGAACGGCTTGGCGAGGCGATCGAGCGGGCCTGCCGGGCACGGGATCCAGCGTTCCGGCGGGTGAACCTTGAGATCCTTGGAAACACCGACGCCTTCCTCCACGCGCATGTCTGGCCGCGCTACGAGTGGGAGCCTGCCCACCTGGTCGGGCGCCCGGTGTGGCTGTATCCGCGCGAACGCTGGAGTGAACGGCGGTTCGCTCTCGGCCCGCGGCACGACACCGTGCGCCATGCGATCGGCCGCGAACTGGACCTTCTCACCGGGTTTCCGTCGTTCTAGAGCTCGCTGCCGGGGCACTTCAGGAAGTTGAGGTTCTTGCCGTACCTGACGTTGTCGACCGACATCCAACCGTGCGTACCGGTGCCCTTGACCCGCGCGTACGCCCACGGAGTCCGGTAACTGTTGAGCACCCAGCAGTGGACGTACAGCACGGTGCCCTTGGCCAGCCTGGTGATGACGGCACACCTGCCGCCCGCGTAGGGCCCGGCCTTGAGATTGAACGAGCCGACCATGGTGACGTAGCCGGTGTCCACGTTGGCCACCCGTGGCCGCGGGCAGCCGAGTTCGGAAGTGGTGGCCGCATTTGCGGCGGGGGCGCCGGCGAAGGCCGCGGCCGTGATGACGGCGGCCGCGGCGAGAGTCTGGAACGTCTTCATCGTTGTCCTCCTGCTCGAGTGCGTGGCGACAGCATGGGACCCGGGTTGTTGAGACCGTGTTGAGTCCGTGTTGAGTCGCGTGAACTCCGCGGGAGGCCGTGGGCGGCACAAGATCATTGATCTACGGGTATGCGAGGCGTTGCCCGCTGGTTGATGGCACAATGTTGAACAATGAGACATGCAAGAGCTCAGCCCAAGCGCACGCGTGTTCTTGACCGAATGTGCCCTCGATCCGTCATGGAATCCGCTCGGTCGCGGAGCCATGGCCAAGGCCGAGCTCGATAGCTTCCCCACAGCCAATGGAAGGTTGATGATGGCCGACGAATCCGTTCGCGCGGACAAAATCCGGTCACACGTGCCGCACACGGCGCGGATCTGGAATTACTGGCTGGGGGGTAAGGACAATTTCGCCGCGGACCGGGAGGTCGGGGATCGGGTCCGGAAAATCTTTCCGGTGGTGATCGAGCTGGCACGGGCCGACCGGCTGTTCTTGGGGCGCGCCGTGCGATACGTGGCCGCCGAGGCGGGGATCAGGCAGTTCCTCGACATCGGCACAGGATTGCCGAGCCAGGACAACACCCACGAGGTCGCGCAGCGGGTGGCCCCCGAGTCGCGGATCGTCTACGTCGACAACGACCCGCTGGTGCTGGTGCACGCGCGAGCCCTGCTGACCAGTTCCGCGGAAGGGGCCACCGACTACATCGAGGCCGATCTGCACGACCCCGACACCATCCTCCAGCAGGCGGCCAAGACGCTCGACTTCTCCCAGCCGGTGGCGATCATGCTGCTCGGCATCATGCACTTCATCAGCGACGACGACGAACTGCAGCGCATCATCGACCGGCTGCTGGCCGCCGTGCCGTCCGGAAGCCACGTGGCGGTGGCCAACACCACCACGGCGGTCAACGGCGAGACCACCGCCGAGGCGGTACGCGTGTGGAACCTCGACGCCGAGCCGAAACTGAAGCTGCGCACTCCCGAGCGGATCGCCGAGTTCTTCGACGGGCTCGAAGTGGTGGAACCGGGCTGGGTCTCGTGCTCACGCTGGCGCGCGGAGCCGGAATACGACGGTAGCCTGCCGGTCGAGGTCGACCAGTGGTGCGGGATCGTGCGCAAGCCCTAGAAGAGTCGCTTACTCGTACTCGAACCAGTAGCGCCCTTGGCCGCCGGGGTCCGTGCACGCCATGATGATCGTGTAGTCGATGTCGTATTCCCGTTCCGACCTCCTGCACTCCGCCATGCTCGAGAACGGGCCCACCAATCGGCCCATGACCTGCCCGGCCGGCGGCTCGGCTCCGCGCGATTGAGCGTTCGCGGCGATCGCGGGGGCGAGCACCGCGGCGGCGACGGCGGTGCCGACCGCCATTCTCTTGACGAGTTTCATAGGGCCATCTCCCAGGAAAAGGTGACTGCGGACGTGGATCACGTTAAGCGGGTCGCCTTTCACGTTCCTGTCGCGAGGATGTCGCCTTCGATATCGGGCGAACACGCGGCCGCCATGCCGCGTCTAAACCGGCGTGGAGACGCGAATCGGCGACTACGTGGTGGCCGGTCGGCTGGGTTCGGGTGGACAGGGCGTGGTCTACGACGCCTACGATCCCGACGGCCGCCGGGTGGCGGTCAAGGTGCTGTATCCGGGGGAGAGCCGTGACCGGCTGGCCAAGGAGGCGGCGGCGGCCAGGCGGGTGGCCTCGTTCTGCACGGCGAAGGTCCTGGCCGCCGACCTGACCGGGGGCCGGCCGTACATCGTCAGCGAATACGTGGCGGGCCCGAGCCTGCGCCGCGCCGTGCGCGAGGGACGTACGTTCGGCGGCGACGACCTGCACAGGCTCGCGACCGCCGTCGCGACCGCGTTGACGTCGATCCACGACTGCGGCGTCGTGCACCGCGACCTGAAGCCGGACAACGTGCTGCTCGGCCCCGACGGGCCCCGCGTGATCGACTTCGGCATCGCCAGGACCGCGGACATGTCGCTCACCAGGAGCGGCGTGGTCTCGGGGACACCCGGTTACATGGCGCCGGAGGTGCTCACCGGGCAGCGGGCCGGGCCGGCGGCGGACGTCTTCGCGTGGGGCGCGGTCATGGTCTTCGCCGCCACCGGCGAGGATCCCTTCGGCGGCGAGAACGTGAGCGCCGTCATGCACCGGGTGCTGTCGGCGCAGCCGGACGTGAGCGGGCTGCCCGAGCCGGTACGGTCCCTGGTCAGGGCCGCTCTGGCGAAAGATCCGGAGGCCAGGCCCACGGCGCGCGACCTGCTCCTGGCCCTGGTGACCGGCGGCGCCGCGGACACCGCCGAACTGCTGGCGGCCGGCAGGCGCGCGGCCGCGGGCGTCCTCGCTCCCGCCCACGACGACCCCTCCCTGGGGACGCTGGCCGAGGACGCCTACGCCGCCTTGGCGCCGCAGGAGCGCGAGCATGCCGCCCGGGTGTTCCTGCGGCTGGTGGCGATGGGCGAGCGCGGGGCCACCGCCGAGGAGCTCGGGCCGGAGGCCGAGCCGGTGCTGCGGGCGTTCGGCTATCTGGTGTCCACGGACGACGAGGTGGTCGTGCTGGCCCGGCCGGCGATCGTGCACGCCTGGCCGCGGCTGCGGGAATGGGTGAAGGCCGAAGGCGCGGGGCTGGACAGGCTGGCCGAGATCAGTGCGGCCGCCCGCGCCTGGGACGACCATGGCAGAAGGGACGGCGACCTGCTGCGGGGCAGCCTCCTGGAGGACGCTCTGACCTGGGCGGCGACCGGCCGTACCCATGCCACGCTGATTTCCCGCGAGCGTGACTTCCTGCGGGCGGCGACCGGCCTGACCCGGCGGCAGACCCGTCGCCGCCGGGCGCTGACCGTCGCCCTGGCCGCGCTGCTGGCCGTCGCGCTGGCCGCGGCGGGCATCGCGGTGTGGCAGGGGCGCCAGGCTCAGGACCAGCGCGACCTGGCGACCGGCCGGCAGGTCGCCGTCGAGGCCGCGCGGCTGCGTACGACCGATCCGGTCAAGGCGATGCTGCTGAACGTCGCCGGCTGGCGGCTGGCCCCCGGCGCCCCCACCAGGGCGGGTCTGACGGAGGCGCTGCAGGCGCCGGAGCGGTCGGTGTTCCGGCTGCCGGCCGTCGCCGGGGCCGGCGCCGTCGCGGCCGGCGGCAACGGGCGGGTGATGGCCGGGGTCGGAGAGCAGGGCGTACACCTCTATGACGTGCCGACCGGCCGGATGATCGCCTCCTGGAGCTGGCCGGCGGGCCAGGCGCTGACGCCCTCGATGGCGGCGCTCAGTCCTGCCGGCCGGATCCTCGTCGTGGCGTCGCAGACGGATCAGATCACCGCCTGGGACGCCCGGTCGGGCCGCAAGCTCGGCGAGCGATCCCTGGGCGAGGGCGGCGAGCTCGCGCTCGTGCGCTTCGGCGACCACGAGTCACTGGTGGCGCTGGGCCGGGGGACCAGCGTCCACGCCCTGTGGGACACCCTCTCCGGGCGCACGTACAGCCTCATCTTCCGGTCCGGCTCCGACCCCGCGACCGCTCCCGACGCTCCCCACGGCCCGCTCATCTCCGCCGACGGGGCTCACTTCGCCGCCGTCCACATCAACGAGCTGAGACTGGTACGGCTGCCCGGCATGACGGTCAGCGACCGCGTCCCCGGGAAATGCGGCTCGGTGGCCACGTTCAGCCCGGACGGCCGCCGCCTGCTGTGCGCCAACGGCGACATCACCTCCTACGACCTGGCGACCGGCCGGCGGGCCAAGGGGCCGTACTGGCAGATCTCCGGACTTGACGGGATGAACGGGGGCGGGCTCAGGTCGGCGGGAAAGATGACCGCGGCGTACAGCGGCGACACGATCACCGTCTGGGCGGGCAGGACCCGGGTGCTGGAGCACAAGATCGACGGAGAGCCGCAGGAGATGTGGCTGGACCCGGACGGTGCCACCCTGCGCTACCAGCGGGACGACACCATCGTCACGCTCGACCTGCGCTCCCGTCTCCGAGCCGAGCGCCTGCCCCAGCCGCTCGGCCGGGCGAACCCCTACGAGGAACGGGCACCGGGCGACCGCGTGCGAGTGATCGAGGAGAACGGCACCCTGGCGGCGTGGGACATCGCGTCGGGCCGGACGTTGTGGACGTACACGATCCCGGCGGGCTGGATGGCCGGCTGGCGGACGTTCGGCCCCGACGGCGGATTCCATGTGGTGGGCCTGGAGGTGGCCGACCCGGTCCATCACCGTGACCGGCTGGTACGGCTGGACACGGCCACCGGCAAGGTGCTCGACGACCGCATGCTCGACGCGGGCCTGGGTCATTTCGTCGTGGCCGCGGACGGCACGACACTGGTGTCGCCGACCGGCGTCATGCTCGACCTGCGGACCGGCGGGAAGATCGGCCAGGGGTTCACCACCGGCAGCCTGTCGGCGGTCGCCGCCAGCCCGGCGGGACCGCTCATCGCGGTCAGCGGCAGCCAGGGCACCATCACGCTGTGGGACCTCCGCCGCCGGATGCCGCTGTCCCCTTCGCTTCAGCAGACCGGCGGCGCGGGCACCCAGCACATCGCCTTCAGCCCCGACGGTGCCATGGTCGCCGCGTACGGTTCCACGTTCGAGGGAGGCGTCGTCGACGTGTGGGACACCGCCACGATGACCCGTCTCGCCGCGGTGCCCGTCGACGACGGTTCCGTGGAGCACCTGAGGTTCACCGCGGACGCCACCCTGCGGATGACGACCGACCGCACGGTGGTCGCGCTGCCGCTGGACGGTGACCGCCTGGCGCTGGCGGTGTGCCGGCGGGCCGGCCGCGACCTCACTCCCGCCGAATGGGAGCGCCATCTGCCGGGGGTGCCTCCTCGCCCGGTGTGCTGACGTCGCGGAATGTCTTTGCCGCGCGGAAGGTTGAAGGGCGTATGAAGAAGATCGGTTTCCTGAGCTTCGGCCATTGGTCGTCGTCGCCTCATTCGAAGGCGCGCAGCGCGTCCGACACCCTGCTGCAGTCGATCGAGCTGGCCGTGGCCGCGGAGGAGCTCGGTGCCGACGGCGCCTACTTCCGCGTCCACCACTTCGCCCAGCAGCTCGCCAGCCCGTTCCCGCTGCTGGCGGCGGTCGGCGCGCGGACGAGCCGGATCGAGATCGGCACGGGCGTGATCGACATGCGCTACGAGAACCCGCTCTACATGGCCGAGGACGCCGGCGCGGCCGACCTCATCGCCGGCGGGCGGCTGCAGCTCGGCATCAGCCGCGGATCACCCGAGCAGGTGATCGACGGCTGGCGCTACTTCGGCCATGAGCCGGCGGAGGGCGAGACCGAGGCGGACATGGCGCGCAAGCACGCGGAGGTCTTCCTCAAGGTGCTGCAGGGAGAGGGGTTCGCCCAGCCGAACCCGCGGCCGATGTTCCCCAACCCGCCCGGGCTGCTGCGCCTCGAACCGCACTCGGAAGGGCTGCGGCAGCGGATCTGGTGGGGTTCCAGCTCGAACGCCACCGCCAAGTGGGCCGCCGGGCTGGGCATGCACCTGATGAGCTCGACCCTGAAGGACGACGAGAACGGCAAGCCGTTCCACGTGCAGCAGGCCGAGCAGATCGCGGCCTACCGGGAGGCGTGGAAGGAGGCCGGTCACGAGGGCGAGCCGCGGGTGTCGGTGAGCCGTTCGATCATGCCGATCGTCAACGAGACGGACCGCGCGTACTTCGGTCACGAACGTTCCGGCTCCGACCAGATCGGCTTCATCGACGCCACCACCAGGGCCATCTTCGGGCGTACGTACGCCGCCGAGCCCGACGTGCTCGTCAAGGAGCTGGCCACCGACGAGGCGATCGCCGCGGCCGACACGCTCCTGCTGACGGTGCCCAGCCAGCTCGGCGTGGACTACAACGCCCATCTGCTCTCATCGGTCCTGACCCACGTCGCCCCCGCCCTCGGCTGGCGCTGACGAGGCGGCCATGACCCCCGCGTGAGGTGCGGGCCGCGTGTACCCGTGGCTCCGCTCCACTTTCGCCACGTGCAGCGTGTAGCTCTCGTACCACTCGGCCCGCCCGCGCTTCTGCGCCGCCCGGTGCTCGGCGTCGCGCTGCCACTCCGTGATGGCGTCGGCGTCGCGGAAGTATCCGACGGTGACGGACAGCCCGCCAGGAGTGTGCGCCTGGTCCATGCCCAGGAACCCCGGGATGTCCTTCACCAGTTCTTCCATGCGTGCGGCGGTCTCGCTGTAGCCACTCTGGTCCTGGTTCGCACCGCGGTGAAGACGGACACGTAGTAGGGGGGTTCGAAGGCCGCGACAGGTGCTTCAGAGTGATCGCTCATGGCGTCACTGGAGGGCAGATGAACCATTTGATTCAATGCAGGACGTACGCCCGCGCAGCAACTCGGCCCGGCCGGCGATCGCCGCCGCCGCGACGTCGTGCACGGCCGTCGCCTCTTCCATGTCCCCTGTGGTGAGCAGGTCCAGTTGCAGCCCGCGCCACAGGGCCACGATCTCCTTGGCCAGCAGTCTCGCCGGTCCGTCCGGCAGACCGTCCTTGACCAGGGCGTCGGTGGCGGTGTCCACCCAGTCGTGGCCGAAGTGCCGCAGCAGCCCCGGTATCCGGCCAGGCTGGTGCACGGCCAGCCCCACGGACTCGAAGAGCAGCCGCAGGAAGGGCAGGTTCTCCTCGCGGCAGAGGGCGCGCCAGGTCTCGTCCAGCCGCGCCTTCAGCGGAATGTCCAGGCGCGCGATATGGCGGTCGGCGTCCTTCACCAGCGGATAGCGCAGCAATGCAACGTCGAGGGCCTCGCGGACCAGATTCTCCTTGGAGCCGAAGTAGTACAGCAGCATGCGGTTGTTCGAGCCCGCCGCCCGTGAGAGGTCGCGCAACGTCGCCGCCGCGGACCCTTGCTCCAGCATGTAGGTGACGACCGCGTTCAACAGCTCCATCTTGCGCCGGTCGTTCCCGTCCGAGGGGATGACGATACGGCGTCGCCCAGGGGACCTCGTCGCGGCGGCCCGCCAGAGCGCCTGGAACGCGGCCGTCTGCCGGTCGGGGTCGAGCGGAGGGTTGTTCCACGCCGCGAGCACGCGCACCACCGGCTCCAGCTTCGACCATCGCGGCAACCCGCTGCCGCGCAGCATCGCGGCGACCTTCTCATGGCTGACCGTGTCGGCGAAGTCGCCGTCCACGACCGCGCCGGCGATTCGCCGCACTCCTGGCATCCCGGCACCTTGGTAGAGCCGGTGCAGAGCCTCGACCAGGTCTCGGGCCGGGCCGGCGGGCAACCGCTCACGTTCGGGCAGCGCTATGCCGACCACAGCGTTCACATCCTATCGCCGTCAAGAAACGTCAATATACAGGAGGGTTCTGGGCGGCGCAGGCGAACAGGATGTGGGTGCCGCCGTCCACGGCGCCGGGCTCCTGGCAGGCGGCGATCTCGTGCTCCAGGAAGCGCGCCCACCGGTCAGGATCGGCTTCGAGCGCAGCGAGCGCGCCCGGGTCGCCCAGGGCGGCCCAGTTGCTGGCGGCGGCCGCCACGATCTCCCCGCCGGCGGCCTGGGCGAGGGCCGCCAGGTCGCGGTGGCGGAACATCCGGCAGACGTGGCCGTCCTGGTCGCCCTTATGGCGCAGGTCCCCGGTGCGCAGGATCAGGTCGTTGGTGTCCTCGCCGATGTCCTCGGCCATCGTGACCACGCCGGGCAGGAAGTGCCGCCACACCCCGAGCAGGGACATGACCGAGCCGACGACCAGCCCGCCCGGCCGGGTGACGCGCAGCAGGCCGCGCAGCGCGTCCCCGGCCTGCTCGAAGGCGTACGACAGCGGGCCGCCGTACGCGAGCACCAGGTCGAACTCGCCGTCGGCGTACCGGCTGGTGTCGCAGACGTCCACGACCTCCCGGCGCTCCACCGAGGCCTCGGCCGCGCCGCCGCGCAGATGTTCCTCGTTGAGCGCGAGTTGCACGGGGGAGAGGTCCGTGACCACGATGCTCGCCCCCAGGGCGGCCAGTTCGGCGGTGAACCGCCCGGGGCCCGCGCCCACCTCCAGGACCCGATCGCCCGGCCGGACGAATCGGGCCAGGAAGCGGCGGTGCACCTCAAGGCTGACGCGGCCCGCGACGTCACCGGAGAGACGGTCCCACTCGGCGTCCCCGAACGTGTCGAAGTATCTGCGCACCTGTCGCCGTGACTCGATCGTCATGGCGACCATGATGACAAGGAGCATGATCGCCGGTCGATCGAATTTGCCACGTCAGCCGGCTCAGGTGCACGGGTCCCAGGAGAAGCCCCCTTGCTCGACGCGAAGAGAGCCAGAGGCCGAAGGGATGTGTCAGTGGTGCGATCGTCGCCCGCCGTCCATTCGCGTGCGGGCCTGGTGGCGGTATTTGCCGGGGGCGAGGTGGAAGTGGCGTTTGAAGGCGTTGGCGAAGGCGAACTCCGAGGTGTAGCCGACGCGGCCGGCCACGGTGTCTATGGTGGCGGCGGGTTCGAGGAGGAGCCGGGCGGCCGTGGTCATGCGCCACCAGGTCAGGTACGCCAGGGGCGGCTGGCCGGTGAGGGAGCCGAAACGGCGGGAGAAGGTGGCGCGCGACAGTCTCGCCCGGCCGGCCAGTTCCTGCACGGTCCAGGGGTGGGCGGGGTCGTCGTGCATGGCGTTGAGCGCGGCGCTGATGCCGGGGTCGGCCAGCGCCGCGGCCCACCCCGTCGCGCCCTCATGACGGGGGTGTGCCTCGAACCAGGTGCGCAGGACGTACAGGAGGAGCATGTCGAGCGCCACGGGCAGGAGGGCGGTGGCGCCGAGGCGGCCGCTGTCGATCTCCGCGCCGAGGACGTCCACCGCTGCCCGGAGCCCGGGATCGCGGCCCGGGCGGGCGGGGAGGTGAATGGTCCCGGGCAGTTCGCGCAGCAGGGGGTGAGTCCACTCGGGGGTGAGTTCGTAGCCGCCGCACAGGGTGACGGTGATGGCTCTGTCGCCGGTCGCCGGGGTGTCGGCCAGAGCGTATCCGTTGCCGTGCGGGGAGAACACGACGTCGCCGGGCGCCAGGTGCGTGGGTTCGCCGGCGTCGTCGATGAGCCGGCACGTGCCCTGCAGCACCACCAGGAAGCCGGCGGTTCCCGGCTGGTCGGGGAAGTCCTGACGCCACGGCGCGCGCCATTCGACTCGCTCCGCGGCGGGGGTGCCCGCCCGTACGGCGGAGATCACATCGCTGAGGATGTCCATCTCATCGGCTCCCTGGATTGATACGATCGCGTATGAAAATGCGTTCGACGATTATTCATTATCTCATCGATTCCTTCTAGCTTGGCTTCATGCCACAAGCAACAACGCGTCGCTGGATAGCGGAGAACGCACGCCCGCTGACGACCACCGACCCGGACGAACCGCTCACCGACCTGGAACCGCTCCGCGCCATGCTGGCCGGCGCGGTGATCGTCGGAGTGGGCGAGCCGACCCGCGCGGCGCGCGAGGTGGTGACGCAGGGACACCGGGTGCTCCGCCTCCTGGTGGAGGAGCTGGGCTTCCGCGTCCTGGCGATTCAGGACGACGAGACGGCGGTCGAGCGGGTGGACGCCTACATTCGCGGCGGCGACGGAGATGCCCGCGCGGCGCTGTCGGGACTGTGGAGACCGTGGCGGACCGAGGAGACGATCGCCGTGATCGAGTGGGCGCGGGGGTTCAACCGGCGGCATCCATCGGACCCGCTGCGGATGGTCGGACTGGAGCCCGTGTCCGCGCGGGCGTCGGACTATCAGGCCGTCATCGATCACGTGGCCGGCGTGAGCGGCGACCGGCTCGACGAGCTGCGCCACCACTACGACACGATCGTGACCGCCCATGAGGTGCCCGAACACGTGCAGCACGCGCGCGGCAGCCATCCGGGACGTCCCTTCGCCGACCACGCACGCGACGCCTACGAGATGGTGGCGTCACTGCCCGGTCCCGGCGCCGCGCTGGAGAAGGCGAAGCTCATCCTCGACTGGCCCGCCGGCGGCTTCGCCGCGGGCGGGTTCGACTACGGCGCGCTCCGGCGCCGTTCGGTGGCCACGCTGACCTCGCTGCTGCGGGACGAGGGAGCCAAGATCGTCTACTGGGAGGGCATGGCGTTCACCGCCAACGCGGCCCAGGTCATCCCCGCAGCCCTGCTCAAACCCTTCCAGAGCGTCGGCAACGAACTGCGCGGGCGGCTGGGCGGCGGATACTTCTCCCTGCTGATCGGTTTCGCCCAGGGAGACGTGAGCGGACTCCATCCGGGTCAGTGGGTTCCGCGGCCCATGCCCGGGTCGGCCGACGCCATGCTGGGGCAGGGCCGCTACCTGCTCGATCTGCGCGCCCCGCGTACGCCGCCGGTGAACGACTGGCTGCGCGGCCCGCACCAATTGCGGATCATCGGCGGGATCTACGACGCCACGGCCGACTCCGAGCACTACCTGACGACCGGCCGGCTCGACGAATGGTTCGACGCCGTGCTGCAGGTGGGCACCGTCACCCCGACCACCCTGCTCTGACCTCGCAAGAAAGGGAACCCCTTATGCGTACGACCGTGGCCGTCGTCGGCGGTGGATACGGCGGCATCGCCGTCGCCGAACAGCTCGACGACGTGACCGATGTGGTGCTCATCGAACCGCGAGACGCCTTCGTCCACAATGTCGCCGCACTCCGCGGCCTCACCGACCCGCAGTGGACGGACCGGCTGTTCCTCCCCTATGACCGGCTGCTGACCCGCGGCACGGTGATCCGTGACAAGGCCGTGCGCGTCGACGCCACCTCCGTCACCCTGGGGTCGGGAACGCGGATCGAGGCCGACTACATCGTCCTGGCGACCGGCTCGGCCTATCCTTTCCCGGCCAAGGCCGGCACGGAGGACAGCGCCACCGCCAAGAGCAGATATCACGCCACCCGCGAAGTCCTTGCCCAGTCCGGCAGGGTCCTGCTGCTGGGCGGCGGCCCGGTCGGGCTCGAACTGGCCGGGGAGATCAGGACGGCCTGGCCGGACAAGTCGATCACCATCGTCGACCCCGGAGACGAGATCGTCCCCGGCGACTACTCCGACGAGTTCCGGGCCGAACTGCGCCGTCAGCTCGACGCGATGGGCATCCGGGTCATTCTCGGTACGCGGCTGCGCGAGCAGCCCCCGTCCGAGCCCGGGGAAGCCAAGACGTTCACCGCGACCCTGCACTCCGGCGAACAGGTCACCGCCGACATCTGGTTCCGCTGCTTCGGCGCCGTGCCGGCCACCGGCTACCTGGCCGATGATCTGGCCGTGGCGCGGCAGGCGGGGGGCCTGCTCGCGGTCACCGCCGACCTGCGCCTGCCCGGCCAGGAACGGGTGTTCGCCCTCGGCGACATCACCGCGATCCCCGAGCCCAAGCAGGCCGGAACGGCGGTGGGTCACGCGGCCGTGATCGCGGCCAACATCCGCGCCCTGGTCCAGGGTGGCGGCGAGCCGACGACCTACCGGCCCGGCCCGCCGGGAATCGTGCTTCCCCTCGGCCCGCACGGCGGCGCCACGTACGCACCCGACTGGCAGAACCACGTGGACCCCGCCACCGAGGCGCACATCAGGCAGCAGGCGAAGGAGCGAGAAGACTCCCTGCTCGCCCTGAACATCCTGGGCGCCGAGATCACCTCCCAGCTCAAGGGGCGACACCTGAACATCGAGGAGTACGCGGAACTCCTCCACGTGAACCAGGGCGAGGGCTGACGCGGTCGTACCGCATCAGCACCACCCGCGCATCGCAGGTACGTGAGTCAGCCAGGCTGGACCCGCCGGTGAGTCGCGGTGGCGGAACATCCGGGGCCACCCGGCCGGGTGACGCGCAGACGTTTGCACGGTGGCCGGCAGCAGCTTCTTCTCCGCCCGGTACGCCAGCGCTGACACGGCCTCGGCGAACAGCTCGGTGTTCAGCAGCCCCGCGGCCTCGGCCCGCCGCAGTTCCTCCACCGCGAGCTCCGCCAGCGGCAGGGTGGCCGCCGGCAGCAGGCGGACGAAGTCGAGGACCGGGATCTCCTCCGGCTCCGGCCGCAGCGCCCGCCACAACGTCACGAACGGGGAGACCTCCTCCGGGCCCGCGGTCAGGAAGCGGCCGGCGCAGCCGTCGATCAGCGTCCGGCGCGGCACCCGGCCCTGCCCGGCCAGCGCGGCCAGCTCGTGGATCAGGCTCGCGCTCAGCGGCACGGTCACGCCTGGGGCCTGGAACAGGCGTGGCAGCAGGGTTTCGAGCAGCGGGTCGCCGTCGAAGCCGCGCCCGCCCCAGCGTGCTCGCAGAGCCACCTGCCAGACCCATCCGATGACGAACGTGTCATCGTCCGGCGGTTCGAGACCGGTGCTGGACACCAGCGCCGCGGCCAGATCCCAGCCGGGCACGCCCTCCACGCGGCGCCACCGCCGTCTCCCGCCGGTCGGTGGCCGCAGCCGCTCCACCAGCCGGGCGGCCAGGTCACGCCGCCACTCCAGAGGACGGCGGCGCAGCAGGGTGAGGATGCGTTCGGTGTCGTCCTCGGGGTCGCGTGGCGCGCGCAGCTCCCGGCGATTCAGCCAGGCCGCCACCTGCCGGGCCTCGGGGAAGCAGGCCGCTCCCGCCATCCGGAAACCGGGCGCCAGGTCTTCGATCTCCTGCCGGGCCATGAACCCGCCGAGCAGTTCCTCGGTCATGTGACCGGGAAGCCGCGTGGCGACCGCCCGCCGCCCCAGGTCGCCCAGGTCGTCGAGGAACGCCGCCAGGCCCTCGTCGTCGCCCTCCTCGATACGGTCGAGGACCTCCTGCCAGGGATTCATGCGGGCCCTTCCTTCCACCGGCCGCCGCGCTCCGAACAAGCGATCATGGCCTCGGACCCTAACGCCCGGCTCCGACAAATCGGCCGGACGTCCTGGAGGACGGCGCCCGCCGGGCCGCGCGGACCAAGCTCGGGCCGGGCGGGCGTCGCCGGCAGGAGGCTAGGCGCCGCGGGCGGCGTCGTAGCGGGCGATGACGTCGTTCCAGTTGATCAGGTCCCACAGTTTCTCGACGTAGTCGGGACGCACGTTGCGGTACTGCAGGTAGTACGCGTGCTCCCAGGCGTCGAAGACGAGCAGTGGGGTGCTGTTCATGCCGATGTTGCCGTGGTGGTCGTAGACCTGCTCGACGATCAGGCGGCGGCCGAGCGGCTCCCAGGCCAGCACGCCCCACCCGGAGCCCTGGACGGTGGCCGTGGCGGTGGTGAGCTGCTTCTTGAAGGCGTCGAAGGAGCCGAAGTGCTCGGTGATGGCGTCGCCCAGCCGGCCGTCGGGGCGGTCGCCGCCGTCGGGGGACAGGTTCTGCCAGAAGATCGTGTGCAGGACGTGCCCGGACAGGTTGAACGCGAACGTCTTCTCCAGCCCGACCAGGCCGCCGAACTCGCCCTTGTCACGCGCGTCGGCCAGCTTCTCCAAGGTGTCGTTGGCGCCCTTGACGTAGGCGGCGTGGTGCTTGGCGTGGTGCAGCTCCAGGATCTCCCCGGTGATCGCGGGCTCCAGTGCCGCGTAGTCGTAGGGCATGTCCGGAAGGGTGTACTCACTCATGGCGTCTTCCCAAAGCCTCTAGTTGCACATAACTTGCAACAACCATAGCCATGCAACTAGATCTTGTCGCGCCTCTCCGCGGGCGAGATCAGCGGCGTGTGGTGGCCACTTCCGGACAAATTCGAGCCGGTGTGACGGGGTGTCCCGGTGATGTGGCTGGTGAGAGGGCCGACCGGTCTTTCGTGGTGGCAGTGTGTGACCGAACTTGCCACTGGACAGCCAGTGATGAGCGATGTTATCGATGAGGCGCGGCGCTGATCACTTTATGCCGCCTTTATGCCAAGTCCTGCACCCCCTCAGTGCGACTGTCCCGAGCTTGGAGTGGTGAACGTGTTCAGTATGCGTTCGCGTGTCTTATGCGTGGTCACAGGCTTAACCCTGTTCGCGGCCGGGCTGGCGCCGGCGGTGACGCGGAGTGCGGCCGCCGAGTCCGTCTCACCCGACTGCATCCCTGGAGCGCCGGCTCCGGCGCAGAGCCAGGCTCCCCTGACAGACCTTCAGCGCGGGGCCGTCCCGCCGGCCCATCGGGCCACGGCCGACGGCAAGAGCGCCACGACGATGACGTACGACGAGGCCCGGCTGGACATCGGGACCGCGGCGCTGGACGAGCCGGCCGAGATCGGGATCACGCCGCTGACCGAGGGGCAACTGCCGGTGCTGGGCGCCGGGATGGAGAACGTGACCGAGGGGCCGCGCGCCGGCTACCGGTTCACGCCGACGCCGTTCGAGTTCGAGCAGGACATCACGATCAGCATGCCGTACGACGCGGCGAAGCTGACCACGGCGGGGCTGACGCCGCAGGACGTGCGGACCTTCTACTTCGATGAGCAGGGCAGTTGCTGGCGGGCGCTGGTGCGGGTCGCGGTGGACACCGAGCAGCAGCTGATCATCTCCAAGACCGACCACTTCACCGACATGGTCAACGCCACGGTGAACGCGCCGGAGGGGCCGGAGCAGATCTCGTTCGACCCGACGCGGATCACCGGCATCCAGGCCGCCGACCCGTCGGCCAAGGTGAACCAGATCGGCACGCCGACGGCCAACGAGCTCGGCGAGGCCCGGATGTCGTACCCGATCGAGACACCGGGCGGCCGGGCGGGCGTGCAGCCGTCGCTGACCGTGAACTATTCGTCGGGGGCGGTCAACGGCTGGCTGGGCGTCGGCTGGGAGCTGTCGCTGCCGTCGATCTCGATCGACACGCGGTGGGGCGTGCCTCGTTACGACGCCGAGAACGAGACCGAGACGTACACGTTCGCCGGGCAGCAGCTCACCCCGGTGGCGCACCGGGGGGCGGCGCGGCCGCGTACCGCCGACAAGGTGTTCCACCAGCGGGTGGAGGGCGAGTTCTCGCGGATCGTGCGTAAGGGGAGCTCGCCGAAGACCTACGGCTGGGAGGTGACCGACAAGTCCGGCACCCGCTGGCTGTACGGCGGCGAGGGAGCCGTGCTGGCCGACGACGCCGGCAACATCTTCACCTGGGCGCTGCGCGAGGTGCGCGACGCCCACGGCAACACGCTGCGCCACCAGTACGTGACCGTCGAGGACGCCGGGGTGACGGGCGGATCGGTCACCGGCCGCGCGCTCTACCCGAAGAAGATCACCTACACCGGGCAGGGGGACGCCGACGGCCCGTATTCCGTGACGTTCGTCCGCGACCGCGAACTGGCCGAGCAGCGCCGGCCCGACGTGCTGATCAGCGCTCAGGGCGGGTTCAAGCACGTGGTGGCCGACCTGCTGCGCCGGATCGAGGTGCGGCTGGGCGCGGACCTGATCCGCCGCTACGACTTCGGCTACGCCGAGGGGGCCTTCCACAAGACGCTCCTGAAGACGATCCAGCAGTACGACGCCGCCGGAAAGCTGTTCAACAGCCACGAACTGGGCTACTTCGACGACATCCGCGACGCCGCCGGCAAGTACACGGCCTTCCAGCGGGTGGACTGGGCCTCCCCTGACGACAACGTGTCCAACGGGCTGGTCAACGGGGTGCGCCCGGGCGCGGGCGAGGCGGGCGCGCTCAACGGCAACACCTCCACCAGCGCGGGCGGGCACCTGTACACCGGCTGGGGGCCGCTGCCGAGCAAGCGCAACTCGGTCGGCGTGAAGGCCGGCTTCAGCCGCGGCTCGGACAAGGGCCTGCTGGCGCTGGCCGATGTGGACGGCGACACCCTGCCGGACAAGGTCTTCGAGGGCGGCGGCGGGTACGTCTACCGCAAGAACCTCTCACGCCCCGGCGGCGAGCCCCGGTTCGCCGCGCAGACCACCCCGCTGCGCAACCTGCCGAGCATCTTCGGGCAGAGCTCCAGCTCCCGCACGGTCGGCGTCGAGGCGTACCCGGGCGCCGCCGCGGTGCAGCTCGACTACGTCGACACCATCAGCACGCAGGACCGCTACCTCAGCGACGTCAACGCCGACGGCCTCACCGACCTGGTGAACGGGGAGAGCGTGCTGTTCGGGCGGGTCGGCGCCGACGGTGTGCCGGTGTTCGGGGCGGCGGGGGACACGCCGGTGCCGATCGGCTCCAGCGAGGTGGACGCCCAGGGCCTGCTGCCCGACTACTCGGCGGACCGCGAGCGGCGGATGCAGTCGTTCCCGCTGGTGGACACCCTGCGCCGGTGGACGGCCCCGTACGACGGCACGGTCAGCGTCACCGGCGCCGTCAGGCTGACCGAGGTCGAGGGCGAGCTGCCGGCCTTCGCCGACCCCGACGGGGTCAGGGTGGCCGTGCAGCACGAGAACGACGAGCTGTGGTCGGCCCGGATCACCGACCACGCCGAGCACACCCCGCAGGGGGTCGGCGCCATCGAGGTCGATAAGGGCGAGCACCTGTACTTCCGGGTCGGTTCGGTCCTGGACGGCGCCGCCGACCGGGTGACCTGGGATCCGGCGGTCACCTACACCAGCCTGCCGGAGACGGCCGACGCCAACGGCCTGTCGCTGACCGCATACACCGCCTCGGAGGATTTCACGCTGGCCGGGCGCGCCGCGACGGTGACGGTGCCGAGGGACGGCACGCTGACCTTGGCCGGCTCGGTCACCAAGACCGCGGTGACCACCGACGACGTCACCATCCGCGTCACGCGGGCGGGCCAGGCCGTCTTCGAGCAGCAGGTGGCGGCCGGGTTCACCGGAGAGGTGCCGGTGGCGGCGACGGTCCCGGTCACCCAGGGTCAGGTGCTGTCGTGGCGGATCAAGACGGACTCGCCGATCGACGTGACCGCGCTGACGTGGCGGCCCACGGCCACGTACACGGAGACCTCGCCCGTACCGGATGAGTTCGGGCAGGTGTTCAGCGCTCCTTACGACATCGACACCTACACGGTCACGAGCGGCTCCGCGCCGCCGCAGCCGTACACCGCCGCCGGGACGCTCAGCGTCACGCCGCAACCGGTCGCCGCGGAGGGCGCGACCGGCCAGGTGATCTTCACGGTCAAGAAGCAGGGAGCGCTGCTGGCCAAGCAGGCCGTCACGCTCGGCGCCGAGCCGGCGCCGGTGCAGGTCGAGGCCGCCGCGGGCGACCGGCTCTTCTTCGAGTTCACGGCCGCGGCAGGTCTGCTGACCGGGGCGTCGGTGCTGGCCGACGGCGTCGAGACGGCGGCGACCGTGCACAGTCCGGCACCCGAGGGCGTGTACGGGCGGCCGTACCGGGGCTGGGCCTACGCCGGCTACAACGGCAACGGCGACCGGGCCACCCAGCCCATCAAGCAGGGCGACCTGGAGAAGGTGGAGGACGTCCAGGCCCAACTGCCCCAGGACGTCGACCCCGAGCGGGACCGGCCGGCGTTCGAGCAGGACCCGCGGGTCACCCCGCCGAAGGCGATCCTCTTCGTGCCGCAGCCGGACCGGAACCGCTGGGCGTCGGGCGAGGACCTGTGGATCTCCGGCGCGACGGTGACCAGCTCGCGGCTGGGCGGGCAGTCGATCGGGCTGCCCACCTCCGCCGACGTGTCCGGCGTCCGCGCGGTGCCGAGAATGTCGCGGTCGCAGCAGATCTCGGTGACCGGCAGCGTCGGCGGGGGAGTGGGCTCGGTCGGCGGCAGCGTCGCCAGGGGCACCTCCACCGGTGAGCTGGACTATCTGGACATGAACGCCGACGGGTTCCCCGACGTGGTGGGCTCGGGCGGCATCCAGTACACCGACCCGACCGGGGTGCTCGGCCGGACGCGCGGCGACCTGCCGGGCGGGTCCGTACGGACCTCGGAGAACGTGTCGGGCAACGCCAGCGCGGGCAGCGCGGCCAGGACGATCACCACCGGCCGCGGCGACGCGGCGCCCAGCGGGACGAAGACGGCCAACACCTCCTCCTCCGGCAACGACATGCCACCGCTGGGCATCGGCGGCAACCTGGGCTCGGGCACCTCGGACGCCGAGTCCGACCTGCTGGACATCAACGGCGACGGGCTGCCCGACCGGGTGTTCGAGGACGGGCGCGCCGCGCTCAACCTCGGTTACCGGTTCGCCGCGCCGGAGCCGTGGCCGGGCGGGCCGCTGAACGACGGCGGCAGCGACAACTCCGGCGTGAACATCGGCTTCAACACCGACTTCTACGGCTTCGCCGGCGGCGCGTCGTTCAACCAGGGCGACGGCTCCACCTCGGCCACCCTCGCCGACGTCAACGGAGACGGTCTGATCGACCGGGTCTTCGCCGGCAACCCGATCAGGGTGGCGATCAACACCGGCGGCGGGTTCGCCGCTCCGGCCGAGTTCGCCGGCAGCCTGTCCGGGCTGAGCGGCGACGTCAACGCGCGACTGGGCGCGGGGGCGTACTTCACCGTCTCGATCCCGATCGCGTTCGGGATCGGCGGGTTCGTCATCATCAACCCCGGCGCCGACACCTCCACCGGGGCTTCGCGCGCCGCGCAGATGATCCGTGACATCAACGGCGACGGCTTCGCCGACCACCTGGCCTCCACCGGCGACAACCAGCTCACCGTGGCGGCGAACCAGACCGGCAGGACCAACCTCCTCAAGTCGGTCAAGGAGCCGCTGGGGTCGGCCATCGAGCTGGACTACACCCGCGACGGCAACACCTACGACCAGCCGGACTCGCGGTTCGTGCTGAGCTCGGTCAAGACCGACGACGGCCTGGCCGGCGACGGGCCGGACGTCCAGCACGCCACCTTCACCTACGCGGGCGGCGTGTTCGACCGGCTGGAGCGCGAGTTCCTCGGCTACGGCAAGGTGACGACGCAGGCTCGCGACGTGAACGGCGCCGTCCACCGGACCCTCACCTCCGAGTACGACACCCGCGGCCACTACACGCGTGGCCTGGTCACCCGCACGCTCACCGCCGACGGCGAGGGCCGGCCGTTCAACGAGACGGTCAGCACCTACGAGCTGCGCGACGTCGCCACCGGCGAGGCCGGCAACGTCAAGAGCACCACCGCCTCGATCTTCCCCATGCCGGTCCGCAAGGAGCAGCGCTGGTACGAGGGTCAGGCGGCGCCCGGCAAGCAGACCCGTACCGAGATGGTCTACGACACCTACGGCAACGTCACCAAGACCACCGACTACGGAGAGAGCGGCGGAGGCGACGACGTCGTCACCACCACGGGTTACACCGACTGCGCCGACACCTACATCGTCGGCCTGCCCAACAGGTCGGAAGTGCGTGGCGGCGGGAAGGTGATGCGGCGCGGCGAGGCCGACATCGACTGCGCCACCGGCGACCTGACCAGGCACCGGGCCAAGCTGGAGGACGGGTCGGTCGCGGTGACCGACGCGACCTACCACCCCAACGGCACGCTGGCGACGCTGACCGAGCCGGCCAACCACAAGGGGCAGCGCTTCAAGCTGACCTACGCCTACGACGAGGTGACCGGCACCTACGTCACCTCCACCCGGGACAGCTACGGCTACGAGTCCACGGCCACGTACAACCTCAAGTTCGGCGAGACCGAGACCTCGGTCGACATCAACAACCAGCGGCTGTCCTACACCTACGACGACGCCGGCCGGGTCGCCACCGTGACCGGCCCGCACGACGTCGGGGCCGGCAAGCCGACCATCGCCTTCGAATACCACCCCGAGGCGACGGTCCCGTACGCCACCACCCGCCACCTGGACCGGGCCTCGGACGGGACGGTCAAGGCCGACACCATCGACACCGTCACCTTCACCGACGGCCTGGCCCGGGTCGTGCAGACCAAGAAGGACGCCAGGATCGGCGGCGCCGACGCGATGACCGTCTCAGGCCGGACGGTCTTCGACGAGTTCGGCCGCACGGTCGAGCGGTTCTATCCGGTCAGCGAGCCGAAGGGCGCGGCCAACACCAGGTTCAACGCGGCCTTCGACCGGGTCTACCCGACCGTCAACGACTACGACGTGCTGGACCGGCAGGTGCGGACCGTCCTGCCGGACGGGACGGGCAGCACCACGGCCTACGGCTTCGGCAACGACCGCTCCGGCACGCGCCAGTTCTCGACCGCGGTGACCGACGCCGAGGGCAACACCAAGGCGACCTTCAAGGACGTGCGGAACCAGATCACCTCCGTCCGCGAGCCGAACCCGGTCAACGGCGGCCCGCCGCTCTGGACGAGCTACATCTACGACCCGCTCAGCCAGCTCACCAAGGTCACCGACGACCAGAACAACGCCACCACCAGCGCGTACGACGACTTCGGCCGCCGTACGACCGTGACCAGCCCCGACTCCGGCCGGACCAGCACCGGCTACGACCTGGCCGGCAACACGACCAGCAAGGTCACCGCCAACCTGGCGGACAAGGACAAGAAGATCACCTACGAGTACGACTTCCGCCGGCAGGTCAAGGTCGACTACCCGATCTTCAAGGACAACGACGTCCGCTACACCTACGGCGCGCCCGGTGCGCCCTACAACGCCGCCGGCCGGCTGACCAAGATCGAGGACGCGGGCGGTGTGACCACCCGCCAGTACGGGCCGCTCGGCGAGGTCGTGTCGGAGACCAAGTCGCTGCCCGGTCCCGGCTATCACGACAAGGCGTTCAGCACGGAATACCGCTACGACAGCTTCGGTCGGGTGCTCCAGCTCACCTATCCCGACGGGGAGATCCTGACCTACGGCTACGACTCCGGCGGCCAGGTGATCTCGGCCACCGGCGTCAAGGGCGGATACACGTATCCGTATCTGCGCGACCTGCAGTACGACAAGTTCGAGCAGCGCACCAAGATCACGCTGGGCAACGGCACCACGACCACGTTCACCTACGACGCCGCCGACCGCAGCCTGGCGCTGCTCAGCTCCACCCTGCCCTCGGGGTACGAGTTCCAGCGCTACCGCTACGGCTACGACGACGTCGGCAACATCACCCGGCTGCAGAACGACACCAACATCCCCGAAGGGTCCACGACGCCCAAGTTCGGCGGGCCGTCCACGCAGACCTACATCTACGACAACCTGTATCGGCTGACCCAGGCGAGCGGCCAGTACACGCCGGACATCCACAAGACCGACACGTACGCGTTCCGGCTGACGTACGACACCGTCCACAACATCGTCGGCAAGCACCAGCGCCACGCCATCGTCAACAGCGAAGGCGTCGAGCAGGTGCAGCAGGGCACCACCTACACCCACGTCTACGAGTTCGACGGCTCCCGCCCGCACGCGCCCACCGAGGTCGGCCCGCTGGACCTGCGCTACGACGACAACGGCAACGTCATCAACCAGGAGTCCGACGAGCACGGCAAGCCGCGCAGGCAGCTCATCTGGGACGAGGACAACCGCCTGGCCTGCGTGCACGACACCACCAAGAACGACACCCAGCCGCAGAACCCGTCGGCCTGCGACGACCGCCACAAGCCGCCCACGGTCCGCTTCACCTACGACGACCAGGGCCAGCGGGTCGTCAAGGACGGTCCGCAGACCACCCTCTATCCGAACCAGACCTACACGGCCCGCAACCAGACCGAGTACAAGCACGTCTTCGTCGGCACCACGCGCATCGCCTCGAAGACCGCCAAGCCGGGCAACGCCTTCGAGAAGGACCAGTTCTTCTACCACGGCGACCAGGTCGGCTCCACCACCTTCGGCACTGACGGCACCGGCCGGCTGGCCGAGCATCTCAACTACTTCCCCAGCGGTGAGACGTGGGTGGAGGAGAGCCCGGGCCAGCCGAACCCGTACCAGTTCACCGGCCAGGAGCTCGACCCGGAGACCGGCTACACCTACCATGGCGCCCGCTACTACGACGCTCGCCTGGGTCTGTGGAAGTCCGCCGACCCGGTGATCGGCGACTACCTCAGCGGCGAGGGCAACGACGGCGTCTACAACCCCGGCAACCTCAACCTCTACGGGTACGGCTACAACAACCCGGTCCAGAACACCGACCCCGACGGCAACCTCGTCTTCCTCGTCCCCGCCGCCATCCTCGTCGGCAAGGGCGTCATGTGGGGCATGACCGCCTACAGCGCCTACCAGGGAGCCAGGGCGGTCGCCAACACGGTCAGCGACGTCCAATCAGGGCGCAAGACCTGGCAGGAAGGCGCCACGGAAGCCGGCTGGGCGGTGGCGGAGGCGGGAGCCGAGGCCACTCTCGGCAAGCTGAGAGTCGTCGAACGCGCCGCCGGCTGGGTCGCCAACACCCCGGTGGGCCGCCGCGCCGCCGACTACGTGGCCGACAAGTCCAGCGAGATCGCCCAGCGATTCCGCAGGACCGACGCTCCCGGCGGGTGCCCGTTCAACAGCTTCACCCCCGAAACCGGCGTCCTGATGGCCGACGGCGGCTCCAAGCCCATCGAGGAGATCGAGATCGGCGACGAGGTCCTCGCCACCGACCCCGCGTCCGGCCGCACCGAACCCAGGCTCGTCACCGACGTCATCACCGGCGACGGCGCCAAGAACCTGGTGAAGGTCACCGTCGACGTCGACGGCGAGCAGGGCGGCAAGACCGCCGGCATCACCGCGACCGACGGGCACCCCTTCTGGGTGGCCAGCCTGGGCGGCTGGGTCGACGCCGGAGACCTCAAGCCCGGCATGTGGCTGCGGACCTCGGCTGGCACGTACGTACAGGTCGAGGCGGTCAGTGCGTGGAGCGCGCCGCAGCGGGTGCACAGCCTGACCGTCGACGGCCTGAACAGCTACTACGTGCTGGCGGCCGCCACCCCGGTCCTGGTCCACAACGTCAACTGTCTCGGTCTTCCCGACAGGATCCCAACGGATTTCCGGGCCATCGGCGATCCCAACGCCAAGGGTGGCGTCTACGCCCTGGTGAGCGAGAACGGCCAGGTGATGAGGACCGGCATGGCCGTCGACCTGCGCGACCGGCTCGGCGACCATCGGCTGAAATATCCCGGTCTCAGAGGCGTGGTCCTCTACCGGACGGACGTCCGGGATGAGAGAAGAGGGCTGGAACAGTTGGCCGAGGACTACTACAAGCCCATCCTCACCAACAACCGGGCGGTCGACATCAAGAACGAAAGACTCCCTGAATACCTGCAAGCCGCCCGGGACTTCCTGTCGCGGCAGGGCAACCAGTAACGCGCCGGAACCTCAGCCTCGGAACCTCAGCCTCGGCAGCCCCCTGCCGAGGCTGAGGCCGCCCAGCACGAACACCACCGCGGTCACCACGAGGCCCGTGCCCTTCAGGTACAGCCGGGTCGCGCAGGGACGGAAACGCCGGGTCGGCCGGCAGGATCGGCAGCGCCACACCGAACACGGCTCGGGGCGCTGTTCGGGGTGGCGGTGACCGGGCGGGAACGCGAGGTGGCGCCGGCGGTCGGCCAGGGGAAGCCGAACGCGATGAGCCGCGCATGAGCGTGGGCACCGTGAAGGGGTACATCTCCCGCATTCTCACCAAGGCCGGTCTGGACAACCGGGTCCCGTTCGCCCTCATCGCCGGCCTCGCGGAGAGGCTCGTCCCGGAAGAGGAACGGAAGAAGAACGGAAGGGCGGCGTCGTAACGTCCTCTGACGTCGCGCCAGTGTGGAAGAGATTCGTCCGGTCGCCCCGTGATGGTCGGGGGCGGCGACCGGACGACGGAGGGCCATGCCGGCGCAGCACGAAGAGGGCTGCGATCGCGGGAGCGGCGCGATCCAGCCGGACCCGGGGCCGGCGTCACGGAGCGGCGGAGAGTTTCGTGACGTCGCCGGATCTTGAGGTGTCGTAGCCGCCCAGTGCGGAGATCCTTTTACGCAGGATCGGCGTGCGCAGGGCCGCGATGAGGTGGACCGCCGAGCCGAGGGCCTGCCCGACCAGCCCGATGTCGAAGTCCTCCCAGGTCAGAGGGATGAACTCCAGGTCCAGGTCGGTCGCGGCCGAGCGGACTCCGAGGCCCGCGTCGACGGTGCCGGTGGCGACGGTCAGGGCGACCTCGAGATGGGAGCCCACCTGCGGTCCCCGGAGGGCGTCCGGGTCGTGACCGGCGGCCAGGAGCAACCGGTCCAGCAGGATTCGCGTCCCGGTGCCCGGGCGCCGGGTGGAGACCCGCCGTCCCGCGAGGCCGGCGATGCCGGTGATGCGGTGGGGGTTGCCCGGCGGCACGATCAGCCCCTGCTCGCGTCGCCAGAGGTGGATCAGGTGCGGTTCCAGGTCCCGCAGCATGCCGAGCGCGAAAGGCGCGTTGTAGACCCCGGTGTGGTGCAGCAGATGGATCGCGGCGCCGTTGGCGTGGCCCTGGCGTACCGCGCCGAGGCCGGCGACGCTGCCCTCGCGCGTGACGATTCTGAGCTTGCCGTCCAGCGCGCCGGTGAGCAGGTCGAGGGCGGGATCGTCGCTGCCGGCGAGGGTGAAGACCGAGTCTGCCTGCAGGAATCGCCGGGCGGCGAGCGCGGCGCCGGGGGCTATGCGGGCACGCCGGCGGTCGGCCAGCTCCAGCACGCCGGCGTCGGCGAGGCGGCGCTGCGCCCGGCTGACGGTGGAGGCCGTGGTGTGCCACTGCCGGGCGAGATCGCGTACCCCTGGCAGTTCGTCTCCGGGGTGGAGGGTTCCCGCGACTATCCGGCGGGCGAGGTCTGTGCAGATCTCCCGATATCGGGTCACAGCTGTGTAATTTACACTTGCATTGCTCTGCAGTAGCACAGATTGGGCCACCGTGATGTGTAGCAGGCTCTTGGTCGTTTGTGCGTGGGTCGCGACGGTCGTACTGGCCGGATGCGGGGCCACCCCGGTGCCGGAGAAGTCCCTGATCTTGGCCACCACGACCAGCACCCGGGACAGCGGGCTGCTCGATGAGCTGCTGCCGGCGTTCACCCGCGACAGCGGTTGGCAGGTCAAGCCCCTCGCGGTCGGCAGCGGGCAGGCCATCGAGCTCGGCCGTCGCGGGGAGGCCGACGTGCTTCTGGTGCATTCCCCCGCGGCGGAGGAGAAGTTCGTGGCCGAGGGGAGCGCCGGCGCGCGACGGCTGGTGATGCACAACGACTTCGTGCTGGTCGGCCCGCGGGCCGACAAGGCCAAGATCCGAGGGGCGAGCAGCGCGGAGGCGATGAAGAAGATCGCGGCCGCCCAGGCGATGTTCGTCTCCCGGGGGGATGAGTCGGGTACGCACACCAAAGAGAAGGACCTTTGGGCCAAGGCGGCGGTGACCCCGGGCGGATCCTGGTATCAGTCCACCGGGCAGGGCATGGGCGAGACCCTGCGGGTCGCCAGTGAGAAGGCCGCCTACACCCTCTCGGACCGGGCCACCTATCTCATCCAGCGCGGCACCCTGGCGCTGGAGGTGCTCGGCGAGGGCGATGCCGGCCTGCTCAACGTCTACCACGTCATCGAGATGACCAAGAAGGCGGGCGATCGGGTACGAGCCGACGGAGGGAAGGCCTTCGCCGACTGGATCGTCGCCCCGTCCGCGCAGGGGCTCATCGGCGCGTACGGGCGAGCGAAGTTCGGCCGGCCGCTGTTCACCCCCGACGCGGGCGCGGACGAGGCGAAACTAGGCCGGTGAACGTGCTGTTCGACGGGCTGGCGGACGCGATCGGACTGCTGCTCTCCGGCGACCAGGACAGCTGGTCGATCATCATGCTGACCCTGCGCGTCTCGCTGACCGCGACCGCGATCGCCCTGCTGATCGGACTGCCGCTGGGCTCGGCCCTGGCGCTGGCGCGCTTCCCCGGCCGGCGGATCGTCCTGGCGGCGGCCAACACGGGGATGGGCATGCCGCCGGTGGTGGTCGGCCTGTTCGTCACCGTGCTGCTGTGGCGCAGCGGGCCGCTGGGCGGGCTCGAACTGCTCTACACCCCGGCCGCGATGGTCGTCGCCCAGGCCGCGATCGCCACCCCGATCGTGGTCGCCCTGGTCGCGGCCGCGCTGCAACAGGTCGATCCCGACTTCCGGGTGCAGATGCAGGCGCTGGGCGCGACCCGGATCCGCTCGTTCGCGGCGCTGCTGGGCGAGGCCAGGCTGCCGCTGCTGGCCGGGGCGATGGCCGCGTTCGGCGCGGTGGTGAGTGAGGTCGGGGCCGCGCAGATGGTCGGCGGCAACCTGGCCGGGCAGACCCGGGTGCTGACCACCGCCGCGGTCCTGGCCACCAGCCGGGGCCAGTTCTCGCTCGCGATCGCGTTCGGCCTGATCCTGCTGCTGATCGCGTTCGCCGTGAACCTGTCGCTGACCCTGATCCAGCAACGACGGACGGTGCCGCGGTGAACGGGATCGGGTGCCGGGACCTGCGCGTGCGCGCCGGCGGCCGGGAGTTGCTGAGCGTGCCGGAGCTGTACGTCGCGTCGGGACGCACACTGGCCGTGCTCGGCCCCAACGGCGCCGGCAAGTCCACCCTGCTGCGCGCGCTGGGCCTGCTCAGCCGCCACCGCGTCAGCGGGCAGGTCCTGCTCGACGGCCGCCCCGCGACGCCGTCGCTGATGCGCGACGCGCTCGCGGCCGTGCTGCAACGGCCGATCCTGCGCCGCGGTACGGTGGCCGCCAACGTGATCAGCGGACTGCGTTTCCGCGGCGTGAGCCGCCGCGAGGCGCGTACCCGCGCATGGCCGTGGATCGAGGCGCTCGGCCTGGCGCCCCTCGCCGGCCGGGACGCCCGCAGCCTGTCCATAGGCGAGGCCCAGCGGGTCAGCATCACCCGCGCGCTCGCGGTCGGGCCCCGGGTGCTGCTGCTCGACGAGCCGTTCAGCGGGCTGGACGGCACCACCCGCGCCGACCTGCTCGCCGACCTGCGCGCCGCGCTGGCCGGGCGGCCCACCGCCACGATCCTGGTCACCCACGACCGGCAGGAGGCCCTCGCCCTGGCCGAGGACACCGCGCTGCTGATCGACGGCCGGATCCGCCAGCACGGCCCGACCGCCGAGGTGCTGGACCACCCGAGCGACGCCGACACGGCCCGGCTGCTCGGGTACACCAACCTCCTCCCGCCCGCCCTCACCGGCCGGACGCACACGCTCGCGGCGCGGCCCGAGCACACCCGGCTCGTTCTCGGCCCGTCCGACGTTCCCGACGTTCCCGACGGCCCGTCCGACGTTCCCGACGGCCCGGCCGATGAGGTGTTCGGAACGCTGCGCCGGACCGTCGCGCTCGGCATCGCCACCCGGGTCGACGTCGACACCTCCAGCGGCCTGCTGACCTGCCTGCACCCCGGAGACGTGCTCGCCTCCGAACTGCCCCCGATCGGCAGCGACGTCCGCGTCAGGATCCGGCACGCGCGGTCATTGAATCACCGCTGACCGACCGTCAGGACCACGTTCCCGACCTTCTGCTCGGTCTCGACGTACCGGGTCGCCTCGACCACGTCCCGCAGCGGGTGGCGCCGGTCGATCACCGCCCGGTACTCGCCCGCCTCGATGAGCCGCCTGAGGAGCAGGACGTCCTGGCGGTCGTAGCGAGGCGGGACGGGGAAGATCACTTTCCGGCTCCCGAACCGCGCCGTCCACCTGGCCAGCAGCACGTTGCTCAGGCCGTCGGTGGCCAGGTAGGCCCCTCCGGGCTTGATGGAGCCCTCGCAGCGGCGGAAGGAGTGCTTGCCCACCGCGTCGAAGACGACGTCGTAGCGGCGGCCGTTCGCGGTGAAGTCCTCCCGGGTGTGGTCGATGACCTCGTCGGCGCCGAGCGAGGCGAGCAGGTCGACGGCCGCGGTCGGGCACACGGCGGTGACCTCGGCTCCGAAGTGCCGCGCCAGTTGCACGGCCGCGGTGCCGATGGAGCCCGAGGCCCCGTACACGAGGATCGTCTGTCCCTTACGCGGGCTGACCGGTTTCAGCGCCATCAGCGCCAGCGTCGCACCGTCGCAGACCGCCGCCGCGTCCTCGAAGCCCAGGCCGTCCGGCATGCGCGCCATCGGCGCGGTCTCCGGTACGGCGACGAACTCGGCATGCGCGCCGAACCGCCACGGATTGACGCCGAAGACCCGATCGCCGGTCTTGAACCAGTCGGCCCCCCTGCCCGCCGCGACGACCTCCCCGGCGAACTCCACCCCGAGGATCGGCCACTTCGGCCGCCGCAGCCCGGTGGCGAAACGGCCGGCGAACGGCTTGCCGCTCCGGAAGGCGCAGTCGGTACGGGTGACCGTCGTGGCCGCGACGGCGACCAGCACCTCATCATCACCGGGAACGGGTTGCGGGACCTCCGCGAGCCGCAGGACCTCCGGCGGCCCGTACCGATCGTGGACCACGGCCTTCATCGACGCCCCCAGACGGAACGCACCTTGACCAAAAGCTACTCCGCCCGGCCCGATTCGCCCAGGGCGGGTGGAGATGTCGGGCGGTTGGCCGCCGGGTGAATTTCCGGAGTGAGGGCCTCACAGGGGATTAGTCATCCGATGACGGGTGAGGGCGGCGGTATGGATGCGAACACCCTGTTGCTGGCCATCGTGGTGGCCACCGCGCTGGTCTTCGACTTCACCAACGGATTTCACGACACGGCCAACGCCATGGCCACCTCGATCGCCACGGGCGCGCTGCGCCCGAAGGTCGCGGTGGCGTTGTCGGCGCTGCTGAACTTCGCCGGGGCGTTCCTGTCGCTGGAGGTCGCCGCCACGATCGCGACGGGCATCGTCGAGACGGGCGCGATCACGCTCACCGTGGTCTTCGCCGGTCTGGTCGGCGGTCTCGCCTGGAACCTGCTGACCTGGTATTTCGGCATTCCGTCGAGTTCGTCGCACGCGTTGATCGGCGGCGTGGTCGGGGCCTCGCTGATCGCGGCCGGCACGTCGGCGGTCAAAGGGGGCGCGATCGTGGGCAAGGTCCTGATCCCGGCGGTGCTCGCGCCGCTGGCGGCCATCGGGGTGGCCACGCTGGGGACGTACCTGGTCTATCGGCTGACCCGGTCGGTGCCCGAGCGGCTGAAGGAGCGCGGGTTCCGCTATGGGCAGATCGGGTCGGCGTCCCTGGTGTCGCTGGCGCACGGCACCAACGACGCGCAGAAGACGATGGGCATCATCACCCTGGCGATGATCACCAGCGGTGCGATCGGCTCGGACGCGGGCACGCCGACCTGGGTGATCGTGGCCAGTGCCACCGCGATCGCCTTGGGCACGTACCTGGGAGGCTGGCGGGTCATCCGCACGCTGGGCAAGGGGCTGACGGAGATCGAGACCCCGCAGGGCTTCGCCGCCGAGAGCTCCTCGGCCGCGGTGATCTTCGCGTCGTCGCATTTCGGGTTCCCGCTGTCGACCACGCACGTGTGCACGGGCTCGGTGGTCGGATCCGGCCTGGGCAAGCGGCTGGCCGAGGTCCGGTGGGGAGTGGCGGGCAGGATGCTGGCCGCCTGGCTGATCACCTTGCCCGCGGCCGCCGCGGTGGGCGCGCTCGCCTGGGCGGGGGCCAGCGGGATCGGCGGCGCGCTCGGCGTCAGCGTGGTCTTCGCCGTCGCGCTGCTGCTGTCGGGTGGTCTCTACCTGGCCTCGCGCCGGCAGCCGGTGCACGCGGGCAACGTCAACGACGAGTGGACCACCGGGCCCGCCCCCGTGCGGCCGTGACAGGATCCGGCGCGAGATGAACGCCGAGACGGCCACGTTGCCCTTTAACGCCTTTCGCGAAGAGTGACGACCTGTGTTCAGGTCGGAAGCTCGGTCCCGGTCCGCTCGGCGATCATGTACGTGGCGTACCAGGTGGGCCAGTCGGCGTCCGGTTCGCCGGTGCGTTCTGCCCGCTCTGCGAATGCACCGACTTCCAGCAGGAAGAAGGCCGGCTGGACAGTCGATGGGGCGTGACCTCGCACCGCATGACGTTGATGATCTGCAACCGCTGCCGCTACGTCCTGCACTTCTACGACAAGCACTCGATCTTCGACTTCGACTGACGCGATCTTCCCGGCGGCCGTCAACCAGCGCCATGGTGCTCGTCGCGAGCGTGATAGGCGAACCGGGGCAGGAAATACTGGGCGATCGGGCCGACGGCGAGGGCGTACAGCACGGTGCCGGCCCCCACGCTTCCTCCGAGCAGCCATCCGGCGGCCAGCACGGTGATCTCGATCAGGGTGCGGGTGAGACGGATGGAGAGCCCGGTCGCGGCGGCCACCCCGGTCATCAGCCCGTCCCGGGGGCCGGGGCCGAAGCGGGCGCCGACGTAGACGGCGACGGCGAATCCGTTGAGGAGCACGCCCCCGGCGAGCAGGCCGGCCCGGGCCGGCAGGCCGAGGTCCTGGGGGATGAGCGCGAGGCCGAGGTCGGACGAGGTCGCCAGGACGACGATGTTGGCGACGGTGCCGAACGTCGGCCGTTGCCTGAGCGGAATCCACAGCAGGAGGACGACCACCCCGACGACGGCGCTGATCGTGCCGAAGCTCAAGGGCGTCTGGCGCTCCAGCCCCTCGTACAGGACGGCCCACGGGTTGACGCCCAGCGCGGCCCGGACCAGCAGCGAAAGGCTGAAACCGTAGAGGGCGAGGCCGACGAACAGTTGGGAGAGGCGTCTCAGCGGACGCTCGCCGAAGGCGACGTAACTGAGGGACGGTGCCGTGCGCGTGCTCATTGGCGAGATTCTGTACAGTGATTGGCCTCGATGACATGGCCAATCGTTGGAGAGTGGTATGGCGGAGCTGGCCGGCCGGCAGCTCGCCGCCCTGCTGCCCGACCTCGACGGGACCAGGCCCGCCTACCGTCGGCTGGCCCAGGCGATCGGCGCGCTGATCCTGGACGGGCGGATCGCGTTGCGCGTGAGACTGCCCGCCGAGCGTGATCTCGCCGTCGCGTTGCGGGTCAGCAGGCCGACCATCACCGCCGCGTACGACCTGCTGCGCGAGAGCGGCTACGCGCACAGCCGCCGGGGATCCGGCACCTGGACGGCCCTGCCCGAGGGCGCTCTTCCCAGCCGCGTCACCCGGACCCTGGCGCCGCCCGACACCGCGATCGACCTGGCCAGAGCCGCGCCCGGACTGCCGGCCCATCTACTGGACGAAGCGCTGCACCACGTCGCCCCGCGGCTGGCCGAGCACGCGCACACACCCGGCTACCATCCCTACGGCCTGCCGGAACTGCGGGCCGCCGTGGCCGACGGTTACACCCGGCGCGGCCTGGCCACCATGCCCGAACAGATCCTGGTGACCTCCGGCGCCCAGCACGCGCTCACGCTGGTTCTCGGGCTCCTGTGCGGGCCCGGCGACCGGGTCATGGTGGAGAACCCGTCCTACCCGAACGCTCTGGAGGCCATGCGCCGCGCCAGGCTTCGCCCGGTGTCGGTCCCGGTGACCGACGACGGCTGGGACATCGAGATCATCGAGTCCACCCTGCGGCAGATGGTGCCGAAGCTGGCCTATCTGATCCCCGACTTCCACAATCCGGCCGGCGCGCTCATGCCCGTCGAAGAGCGCGCCCGCGTCCTGCGCGCCGCCCAGCCCTCCGGCACCTGGCTGGTCATCGACGAGGCGCTGGCCGACCTCGCCCTCGACGTCCCGGCCCCGGCTCCTTTCGCCTCGCTCGCCTCTCCCGGCAGGGTCATCACCATAGGCTCGATGAGCAAGACGTACTGGGGCGGTCTGCGCATCGGCTGGCTGCGCGCCTCCGCGCCCCTCATCACCGAACTCGCCGGCCAGCGGATCACCAACGACCTGGGCGGCTCGGTGCTGGACCAGCTTCTGGCCGTCAGCCTGCTGGCCCGGTCCGCCGAGCTGCTGCCACCCCGTCTGGAACGGCTGCGCGAGCAGCGCGCCGCTCTGGCCGCCGCCCTGTCCGAGCACCTTCCGCGGTGGACCTGGAAGTCGCCGGCCGGTGGCCTGTCGCTCTGGGCCGACCTGGGCGAGCCGATCGCCTCGGCTTTCGCCGAGCGGGCACTGGATTATGGCGTACGCATCGAGGGCGGCGGCTACTTCGCCACCGATCCGGGCCTTTTCGAGCAGCGGCTGCGCATCCCGTACACGATGCGACCCGACATTCTGCGCGAGGCCGTGCAGCGCATGGCCACGGTCATGGCGGACGGCCTTCCGCTTCCGTCGGCCTCCCGGCGGCCGCATTGGATCGCTTGACGTGTTTTCAGAATGCTGTCAACTAGCGAGGCCGCTACCTGTTAGATTCGAATGTCATGACGAAAAGGGGCACGTTTCAGCGGCCGATCCGGCCGGCAGATAAATAGACGATTGGAGCAAGGTGCGAAGAAGGATTTCCGCGCTCGCCACCGCCCTCATGGCGATGGCGTCGTTGTTAACAGCCCCGATGGCGGGGGCGGCCGGCGCGGCGGCCGGGGGCATCACCTGGGGGCCGTGCGAAGAGGATGCCACAGTCGAGTGCGGCACGCTGGCCGTGCCGATCGACTGGTCCAAGCCTGATGGGCCCACTCTTGATCTGGCCCTCGCTCGGCGCAAGGCCACCGACCCCGCGGCGCGGATCGGATCCCTCCTGAGCAACCCGGGCGGTCCGGGCGGATCGGGCGTGAGCAACATGCTTCGCCCCTCCGGCTTCAGCGAGGAGATCCAGCGCAGGTTCGACCTCGTCAGCTACGACCCCCGGGGCGTGGCCCGCAGCAACGCGGTGATCTGCTCGGCGTCGGTGTACAACGAGATGCCGTACCCGGTCATGACCAGCCAGGCCGACTACGACAAGTGGATCGCCTTCACCAAGAGGCTGCGCGCCGACTGCCGCGAGCGCACCGGTCCCGTCTACGACCACGTCGACTCGGCCAACGTCGCCCGTGACATGGACGCCATCCGCGCCGCACTCGGCGAGGACAAGCTCACGTCGTACGGCGTCTCGTACGGCACGCTGGCCCAGCAGATGTACGCCGAGCTGTTCCCGAACCGGATCCGGGCCATGGTGCTGGACAGCAACATGGACCACAGCCTCGACGCCAAGGCGTTCCAGGTGACCGAGGCGGCCACCGTCCAGGACAGCTTCGACGAGTTCATCGCCTGGTGCGCCCGCGACACCGACTGCGTCCTGAAGGGACGCGACGTCAAGGCGCTGTGGAAGGGGCTGCTCGACAAGGCGCAGCGCGGCGAGCTGTACTGGCCGGGCGTCGCCGACCGCCCGGTGAGCGCTCACAACCTCCTCTGGCTGGGCGTGGTGCTCAACGAGGGTCCCGCCTGGCGGCGACTGGGCCGGGCGCTCCTCGCTCTCGACGGCGGGCCGGTGCCGCCGGACATGCCGGGCTTCCCCGGCAACGGGCCCGTGGGCGGGGAGATCGCGGAGCTGCCGACCGCGATCCTGTGCGAGGACTTCAACCTCGGGGTGCGGAACTACCGGGAGTACGCGGACGTCATGCGCGGCTCCAACGCGGTGGCTCCGGACATGCGCTACAACCCGATGCCGATGGGCGACATGCCGATCTGCCAGGGTCACCCCGTCAACAACCCGCAGCACCGGTTGCGCTACACGGGTAGCGCCCCGCTGCTGGTGGGCAACTCCCTGCACGACCCCGACACCCCCTACGTGTGGTCGGCCAACGTGGCCCGCCAGCTCGGCCCCAAGGCCACGCTGCTCACCTATGAGGGCTGGGGCCATGGCATCTACGGCATGACCGAGTGCACCACGGTCGCGATGGACGCGTACCTGATCTCGCTGACCGTGCCGGCGCGGGGCGCCCGCTGCCGGGCGGAAGAGCCCCAGGGCTAGGGTGACCGCCGGTGCGGGACATCCTCGCACCGGCGCTCCTTCGTACAGTGCTCCGTCAGGTTTGTGATCACAGTGACCATGGTGGTCACTGTGATCACATTCCCGCTAGTCCCCGGCCGTCACCGTGAAGGTGAAGCCGGCGACCGTCGTACGGCGGAGTGGAATGTCGCACTTGACCCGGCGTAGCACCTCGTTCCTGCTGAAGCCGAGCCCGTGCGCGATGAGCCAGTCCGGGCGTATCGGCACCGGGTCCTCGAAGACGACCTCCACCCGGACCGGCCACACCCCGTCGACCAGGGCCGGCGGGGCGTCCAGCCGCCAGGCCCCCTTCCAGTCGAGGGTGAAGCGGTTGCGGCGGGCGATCCGCGGATCCAGCAGCGTGGACGCCACCAGCTCCGGATCATTGGTGTGGTAACCGTCGAGGAGAGCCCGATCGAAGGAGCCGACCGGGACCCGCTCGTACACGGCGATCTTGACCGTGCGATCGCAGGACACGCAGCGGACCAGCAGCCACACGTGCAGCAGCTTGCCGTTGGCGTTGACGCGGAACCGGCCCTCGCCGGTGGTGGCCGACTCCGACCCGCAGTCCACGCACCGCGACGACAGCAGCGGCAGCCTGGTCCGGCGGACGACCCAGGGCAGCACGATATGAGGTTGTGAAGACATGATCTCTCTAGACCTGACACGAGGCCGATTGCGCGCGGCCTCAAACGCTGAATGACCGGGCGCTCACGGGCAGCCCGGCAGAGCCGGCGAGAGGGCCGGCTTGAAGGTGAGCGAAGAAGGTGTCAGGTCTAAAGAGCAGGCGGGGTCACGCGGTCATGTCCTCGGTTCTCACTGCGGCAGGGTCGCAGGCAACCTATGGGAACGCGTGCGGAACCCTCAAACGGTTTTCCGGCCTACAACGCAGGGTTGAGACGCGCGGAGACGTACACCGTGCATGTGAGGCAGAGATCAACCCCAGGGTCGATGCCGCGACCGCCCTCTCGCCTTTACCGTTGTGCGGCGATCACCGATGACCGGCCACCTGCGAAAGGACGTCCATTGCGCACCAACTCCAAGACCGTCGCGCTCCCGGAATCGTGTGGCACACGCGCCCGCGGCACCACGTGATCTTGCCCAGGTTACTGAGCTCAAGGTCAGGGGCAGCTTCTGCGGTACGGCAGGCTCGGGACGTAGGTCTTCCACTCGGCGGCGGTGAGAGATCCGCCGGCCCGCCCGCAGATCGCCCGGATCACCCCGGCGGGTCCGACGGCGTGCGTGCGCACCGTCCCGTTCAGGTCGACGGTGACGACGCCGGCCCCGTCGGCCGTGAAGGCGATCGACTGGAGCTGCCCCGCGTCCGGATCCTGCCCTCCTCCGGTGTCGAGCAGCGTCCCGAGGCTCGTTCCCGTGGCCGCGTCGAACACCTGCACCCTGCCGTTCTCCGCGCCGACCGCGATGACGTCCTCACGCGGGGAGTGGGCGGCGATCGGCAGGCTGCCGAAGTCTCCGCGGGCGACCGGCCCGAGGGGCTTCCCGGCGGTGTCCCAGAGGGTCAGGCGGCCCCGGGAGTCCAGCACCACCAAGCCCCGGCTCTGGTGCAGGAAGAAGATCCGGATGCCGGTGGTGTCGCTGCCGCTGGCGCTGAAGGGGCCGGTCACCGGCTTGCCGGTGGCGGCGTCGAGCAGAAGCTGGCCGGCACCGGCGACGGCCAGCGTCCTGCCGTCGGGCGAGAAGGCCACGTCGTTCGTCCCCTTGAGCGCCGCGCCGAAGAGCTTCCGCCCGGCCTTCCAGTCCCACACCTGCACGGCGCGCCCGTCGTCCGAGTCGCGCAGGACGAGCGCCACCCGTGAGCCGTCCGGGCTGAAGCGCACGACGTCCGGTTCCAGGTCACCCGCGACGGGGACGACCTCGCCCAGGGCGGCGCGCGACGCGACGTCCACGATCGTGACCTTGCCCTGGCCGGTCCCGGCCAGCAGCCTGCCGTCCGCGCTGAAGAAGGCGTTCTCCATGGCGGGCAGCGGCCGGCCGCCGCGGGCGTCACGCAGCTCGGTCCGGTCGCCGGTCTGGGCGGCCAGGAGCCGCCCGTCCGGGCTGAGCGTGCCGAAATTGATCGTGGAGCGCGGCGGTGCGGCGGCCAGGTCGGCGACGTCAATGGAGAAGACCCGGTCCTCGACGAGGTAGCGGAACGTCCGGCCGTCGAAGGCGCCCTGGGGCTGCTCGCCGCCGGCGTCCAGGTTGCCCAGCAGCGGCACCGTGGTGAGGAGCTGGGGGTCCGGCATCCGCCAGAACTGCACGTTCTCGCCGGCGACCGAGGCGAGCAGCTTGCCGTCCCCGCTGACGGTCACCGCGCCACGGTTCCAGGTCCCCTGCGTGCCGGCGCCGTCCTTGACGCCGATGTCCACGACGGCCTTGTCCGTCTGGCCGGTCAGGCGCACCGTCCTGGACCGCGGCGTCGCCAGCCACGTGCCGTCCGCGCTCGCCACCGTGTCCGCGACGGCGAGCCGGGAGCGCTCACCGGTGCGCAGATCCCACCGCCGGTGCAGGTCGGGCTCGCGGATCGCCACCGCCAGGTCGTCCACCCGGGTGAGGTCCGCCCAGCCGTTGACCAGGTCGAGCGGCCGGTCGAAGGTCCAGGTCCTGATCACCTTTCCGCTGGACGGCTCCCAGGCCCGGAGCCGCTTGTCCGTCAGGACGACGAGGGTACGGCCCGAGGGAGACAGGGCCACGCCGGTCACCTGGTCACCGGCCATCCCCAGCCGCGGGATCCCGCCGATCCGCTTGCCCGTCCGCACGTCCCACACCTGGGCGGCGTCCTGGCCGACACTCGTCAAGGTACGCCCGTCGGCCCCGAGCGCCCGGACCGTGTCGCCGGCGCCCGCCGGATCCGTGAACACCGCCCGTTCGCGCTGCGCGAGCGCCGCCACCAGCCCCGCCCTCGTCCGCGGCGTGTGGTCCAGGCTCCACGCCGCCGCGCTCAGCCGCATCGCCAGCATCGGATCCGTGACGCGTACCTGGGGTGCGAGCGCGGCCAGCCGGGTCGCCTCCGACCTGCCGAGCGCCACGGTGATCTCCTCGGCGCGCCGGTCGGCGACCGCACCCTGCTGTACGGCCAGGCCGCCGGCCACCACCGAGATCACCAGCAGCCCGCCGAGGCTGAGCGACACCAGCCGGGCCCGCCGCGCGCCGCGCCGGTCCCGGTCCGCGCTCGCCTCAAGGAAATTCCGCTCCACCGGGGCCAGCGTGATGTTCCGCCGCGCGTTCGCCGCCCACGTCAGCGCGTTCTCCAGGCTGCTACCACGGAACAGGTCGCCGTCGCGCCGGCCGGCCCCGTCCCACCGGCGCGCCGCCGTGAGGATCTCCCGGTGCACCGCCAGCCCGTCGCGGTTGGTGTCGATCCAGCGCCGGAACCTGGGCCAGGCGTGCGTCAGCGCCGGCCGGGCCAGCCAGATCTCCTCGCCGCTCCTGGACAGCAGGTACGCGAACACCTCCAGGATCCGCTCGATCGCCGTCACCTCGTGCAGCGCTCTTCCCTGGAGCAGCTCGGCCTGGGCCGCCCGCCGTACGGTGAGGTCCCCGCCCTCGTCCACCGTGACCAGCCGCAGGAACACCTCGGCCACCAGCTCCCGCTCGGCGGGCCCGAGCATCGCGTACGCCTGCTCCGCCAGCGTCCCCAGGGCCGGGTCGTCACCCCGCACGGCGATCTGACCGGCCTCGCGGCCGCCCTCGGCGAGCAGTCGGGCGATGTCCATCCGCCCGCCACCGCTGACCAGGGCGAGCAGCAGCTCGCGCGCGGCCGGCCGGTCGAGCGGATCCTTGGCGAGCGCGGCGGCCACCAGCGAGCGCAGCGACTCTGGCAGCACGCTCAGGTCGGGGCTGGCGGACAGCACGCGGTGCATGACCCCGCCCAGGCTCTCGGCCTGGAACGGGTCGGCGCCGGTGGCGGCGAACATCACGATGCCGCCCCAGGCGAACACATCAGCGGGCGCACCCGCCCGCTGCCCGGTGAACACCTCGGGGGCCATGTACGTCGGCGTGCCCGTGACCAGCCCGGTCTCGGTGAGCGACATCTCCATCGTCCGGGAGATGCCGAAGTCGATCACTCGCGGGCCGTCCGGCCCGAGCAGCACGTTGTCCGGCTTGAGGTCACGGTGGATCACGCCCGCCTCGTGGACCGCGGTCAGGGCGGTGGCGATGGCGGTGGCCAGGCGGTGCAGGTCACCGTCCGCGAACCGGCGGCCGCCGGCGACGACCTGGCGCAGGCTCGGCCCCTCGACGTACTCGCTGACGATGTACGGCCGGGGCCCCTCCAACCGGGCGTCGAGCACACCCGCCGTGCAGAAGGAGGCCACCCGCCGCGCGGCCGTCGCCTCCCTGCCCAGTTGCGCGGCCTGGTCGCCGTGCAGGACCTTGATGGCGACGCGGCGCGCGTCCTCCGTGTACGCCTCGTAGACCACACCCTGACCGCCCGCGCCCAGCCGCCCGGCCAGCCAGTAGGGCCCCAGCCGCTGAGGATCACCGTCGAGCAGCGCCGTCGCCATGCCTTCACCCCGTTGATCGCCGACCATGCGTGATTCGATGCGCCCGGCCGGGACAAAGTTCACCGATGATCTTTTCGGGCCGCCCGGTTCGGGATGGGGCTGAGCGTGGTGGCGTTCGCCTGGGAGCAGCTCAGGCAGACCGCGGATCGTACGGTTCACCCCTCCTTCGGCGCCGTGATCGTGGTGCCCTGAGCGGAGACGAGGCGCCAGACGCCGGGGGAGTCCGCGGCGTACACGTGGGTGTAACGGCTCCCGGCGCTGAACTCGGTGCCGTCGGCGCCGGTGAAGTTCATGCCGGTACGTCCGACCACGATGCCCACGTCCCCGACGAACCGGACGATCGACTCCTCCGGAAAGGAGTCGATCGCGGGGAACCGCAGGGACCCGGAGGCCACCAGGCCGACCAGGAGATCCTTGCCGGCGACGGCCCCGTCCTCGACGCTCACCAGGAGGAAGTCATCGGAGAGCAGCTCCCGTAGCAGGTCCGCGTCGCCGGTCACCAAGGCGTCGAAGAAGCTCTGGTCGTGCTGAAGGAGGAGGGTCGAGTCGGCGCTCATGGGTGTCCGTTCGTCGAATGGCCGGAGCGCCGAGCGTAAACGTTGACGCCGGTGACAAGGTCAAACGGCGCACACGATCCTGGGTGATCCCCAGATCGAGTGGTCGCTGTTGTTGTTGTCCGGCCCGATCCCGGTCACCAGCGTCAGGACCAGGACATTTGTGACGTCGACGTCGAGCGGGACCGCCGGTTCGCCACCCCTGATCACCCCGGTCGCCGCCAGCTCACTCCGGTCGTCGCCGAGCACCTGGAAGGTGACCGAGCCGCGCCGGTTGGTGCCGTCGTCGATGCCCGCCGCCACGGTGAACCTGGTGCAGCGGCGGTCGAGGAAGTATCTGACCTCCGAGGCGGCGTGCGGGGCCAGGCCCTTGGGATAGGGCACACCGGCGATCTTGATGGGCTTGCCGCCCACGTTCGTGTCCCGGCCCATCGTGCCGTAGCCGACGTCGGCCGTGAGCGCGTCGAGGTCGCTCAGCCACTGGTCGCCCTGCGGCGCCTGGGCGATCGCGACGCTGCCGTAGCCGGTGACCTGCCGCCCGCCTCGCGTGGTCACCTGCGAGGTCAGCCCGTAGATGCCCTTGCCCGCGCCGCCGGGCACGGTCACCTCGAAGCGGGCCGAGAACGGCCTGCCGGGCACGACGACGCGTGCCCGCGTGGGCCCCGTCGCCTTGACCGACCAGCCCTCGGGGACGGCCGGCGTGACCTCGGCGTCCCGCACCGGCGGCAGCCCGTCCACGCTGAACCGCACGGTCGCGGTGAACGTCTGCCCGGCCTCGACGAAGCCCTCGGTATCCGTGCGCACGTCGGCGGCCACGGCGGGCGGCACCTTGCCCGGCGGCCCCGGCTTGACGACGAACATCCTGGAGCCGTGCGCGGGCACGGACGCCCGCACCTGGTCACGCGTGTGAGTGTCCGCGTTGGTCCAGACGTCTCTCATCCGGTAACCGGTCCAGGACTTCAGGCCGAGATCGGTGGCCGTGGTGGCGACCTCGGCGCCGACCGGCCCGCGGTTGAACAGGACGACGGCCGCGCCGCCGCGCGACAGCGGCTTGGCCCACACCTCCAGGTCGCCCCTGTCCGAGATCTTGTGGCCCTGGACGCCCGCCCAGTCCTGGTCGATCGCGATGACCTCCGGGTTGGTGAGCATCTCCTTGGTGGCGGCGCTCATCGTGCGCAGGTCGTTCCCGGCGATCAGCGGCGCGTTGAGCAGTGCCCACAGGCTGATGTGGGAGCGGTACTCGACCTCGGTCATGCCGCCGTTGCCGACCTCCAGCATGTCCGGGTCGTTCCAGGCGTTCGGCCCGGAGAACCGCTCCAGCCCGGCCTGCTGGTCGACGATGGCCACCATGCTGCCCCAGCGGTCGGCGATGTCGCCGGTCGTGCGCCAGTAGTGCCCGAGCGCGCCCGCCCACTCCCAGGGCTTGTTGGCGCCCCATTCGCAGATGGAGTAGACGATCGGGCGCCCGGTGGCGGCCAGCGCCTCGGCCATCGTGGTGAAGCGCTCGATGGCCGGGACACCACCGTCGTTGCAGTTGTCGTACTTGAGCAGGTCGACCTCCCACTCGGCGAACTTCCCGGCGTCCGCCTCCTCGTGACCGAGGCTGGCCGGCAGGCCCTGGCAGGTCTTGGTGCCGGCGGAGGAGTAGATGCCGAGCTTGAGCCCGCGCGCGTGCACGTAGTCGGCCAGCGCCCTGATGCCGCCGGGGAAGCGGACCGGGTCGGCCTGGAGGTCACCGTTCGCGTCGCGCTGCGGAGCCATCCAGCAGTCGTCGATGTTGACGTAGGTGTAGCCGGCGTCCTTCATGCCGGACGAGATCAGCGCGTCCGCGCTCTGCTTGATGAGGTCTTCGGTGATGTTGCAGCGGAACTTGTTCCAACTGCTCCAGCCCATCGGCGGGGTCGGCGTGAGCGGCAGCTTGGCGACCGCCGCCTCGGCCCTCGCCGCCCACGAAGGGGTGGCGGCGCCCAGCGGAAGCAGGGCCGCGAGCAGGATCAACGACAGGAATCCGCGCATGATCACTTCGCCGCCGTCTCGAAGGTCAGCGGGGCGCCGTTGATCGTGATGGCCCCCTTGGCGTTGCGGGCCTCGGCCCGCCAGTAGTAACGGGTGCCGGGTTCGAGCCCGGTCACCACGCCCGGCCCGGTGCGCTCGGCGACGATCGTGGTGAACGCGGGGTCCTTGGCGACCTGCAGGCGATATGCGGTGGCGTTGCGCGAGGGCGTCCAGGCGAAGGGCACGTGGCCGGGCCGTACGCCGGTCGCGCCGGGCCGCGGCACCACGGCGTCGAACAGGTGCGGCTGCCCCGTGTCCGCCGGGCCGACGTCGGTGCCGTGCGGGACGATGCTGTACGCCGTGCCCGCCGGCAGGCTGAGCTCGATCCTGCCGCCCAGCACGGGCCGGCTCTTCGCCACCCTGGTCAGGCCGTCGAGCCCGACCCGGTAGACGTCCACCAGCGCCACCCGCTTCCAGTCGGCGGGCAGCCGCCAGGTGCGCGAGGCGTAACCGGCCCGGCTGTAGGCGACGATCTCGCGGTGCCTGCGCCACGACGCGGGCATGAACACGTCCGCGCCGTCGCGCAGCAGCACGTCACCCTGCTCGACGCGGACGCCGCCCTCGACGTTGCGGCTGGTCACGCCGCCGGAGAAGGTCACGACCCCGTCGACGTCGGAGACCCGCCGCAGCCGGTTGAGGTAGTGCCAGGGCAGCGTGGAGGTGGCGAACTCGTCCAGGAAGCCCTTCAGCGTCGCCGGGTCGGCCTTGATCTTCGACTCGCCCTGCATGCTGACGCCGAACCTGGCGTCACCGCCGCCGCCTCCGATGTGCAGCCGGGCCGGGATCCTCATCGGGTCCACGTTGCGCAGGTGCCAGGCCATGGGCTGCAGCCCGAGCAGCGGGTCCTTGCGGTAGCTGTAGGTGAACTCCGAGGTCACGTCGACGCCCCGGTCGCGGAAATACCTGATGATCTTCTTCTGGGTCTCGATCTCCTGGTCCGTGGTCACCCCGTGGTACGGGCTGATCATCTCCTCGCCGTAGCCGGGGATGTACTGGTGGAAGGCGTCGACGTGCAGGGTGCCGATCGAGGACAGATCGACCAGGTCGAAGAACCGGTCGATGCGCTTGGTGGTGAGCCCGGCCGCCCACTCGCGGGTGTAGCTGATCGGGTAGCCCCAGACGTAGGTGCGCAGGGATCCGTCGGCGTTGCGGGCGATGACGTCCTTGTCCACGTACTCCTGCCACAGCGGGCTCTTGTCGCTCGCGTCCAGCAGGTTGACGTGGAAGCTGACCGTGGTGCCGTATTTGCGCGCCTCGGCGATCAGCCACTTCAGGCTGTCGGCGGCGGTCGCGTCCTGGGGCCGCTTGAGCTTGGGGTTGACCACGTCGAGCGCCGGATAGCCGGTGTCGTGCCCGTCGTACTGCCAGCCGACCAGGTAGAAGATCTTGGGGATGCCGCGCGTGAGGTTGTCGACCTTCCGTACGACGTCCAAGGCCTGCTCGAACGTCAGCGACACCTTGCCCTTGTTGTCCGCCATGAACATCTTCATGGTGAGCGTCTGGCTGTAGTCGTGGACGTACGGCCTGGCCGGCTCGGGCAGGACCGTGAGCTGGAGATCGTCGCTGGCCGTGGCGCCGCCGACCTTGACCGTGGCGGTCAGGGTCACCGGGCCTGGACCCGCCGTGCCGGCCCGCACCGTGCCCCGCGCGCCGTCCATGACGGGCGTGGCCATGGCGGGCGCGGCGCTGGTGACGGTGATCTCGGCGCCGGTCAGGTCGGCCGGGGTGCCGTCGGCGTTCTTGCCCTCCACCTTCAGTGAGGTGGTGCCGTCGAGCGGCAGCGCGGTGGTCTCCGCCGAGAGCGTGACGCCGACGGGCGCCGCGTCGGCGGCGGCGGGCAGTCCGGTCAGGGGTACGGCAAGCAGGGCGATGGCCAGGAGACCACGCGTCCGAACACGTCCCACCACAACTCCTCCGGGGGCTGAAGGCTTTTGAGGATGTCTGTTGGATTTGCTCACATTTCAGCCACGTAACGCGGACGTGTCAATGGCTTGCATCCAACTTCCGGTTCTGGGTTGAAAGTTTTCGTCGAAATCTTGCAAGTCGAGGAACGCCGGAGGTAACGTCTCGCGGCATCAGGCCACCTCCGCATCCCCCAGGAGTTCGATCATGGCCAACCTCGACCGACGCCGATTCCTCCAGCTCGGCACGCTGGCGGCCGGCGGAGCCGCGCTGTCCGCCTGCGGAGGAGGAGGCACCGCCGCGGCCCCCGCCCCGTCGGGCCCGACCGGCACCGCCGCGACCGGCAACGTCACCGTGTGGAGCTGGCAGGGCCCGGCCGCGATGATGAAGGAGCTCGTGCCCGGCTTCCAGCGGACGCACCCCGGCATCAAGGTCGATGTCCAGGACATCGGCAATCCGGCCATCTGGGACAAGATCACCACGGGGATGGCCGCCGGCGGTCAGGGGCTCGGCGACGTCCTGCACATCGGCGTCGACTACCTGCCCGCCTACATCGAGAAGTTCCCCGGCGGCCTGGCCGACCTGGTGCCGCTCGGCGCCGATCGGCACAAGACCAAGTTCGCCCAGGGCATGTGGGAGACCGTCAGCAGGGACGGCAAGGTCTACGCGCTGCCCTGGGAGGCGAACTCGGCCGGCTTCTACTACCGGGCCGACCTGTTCGAGCAGGCGGGCGTGGACGTCGAGGCACTGAAAACCTGGGACGAGGTCATCGAAGCCGGGATCAAGCTCAAGGAGAAGACCGGCGTCCAGTTGCTCGCCATCGACAAGCCCGCCTCGCAGGCCGACTCCGCGAACTTCTTCCAGATGCTGATCCAGCTCCAGGACAGCTTCTATTTCGACATGCAGGGCAACGTCACGCTCGACACCCCGCAGGCGGTCGCCGCCATGACGATCATCAAGAAGCTCAACGACGCGGGCCTGGTGGCCGACATGTCGGGCGGCTGGAACACGATGATCAGCACGATCAAGAAGGGCACGGTGGCGGTCCAGTCCATGCCCACCTGGTTCGGCGGCATCATCGAGGAGAACGCGCCCGACCAGAAGGGCAAGTGGAAGGTCCGGCTCCCGCCCGCCGTCACCGCGGGCGGCAAGACCTCCGCCACCGTCAACTCCACGCACCTGGCCGTGGCCGGCACCAGCAAGGTCAGGGAGGCCGCCTACGCCTTCGCCGAGTACGTGCTCACCCGGCCGGAGAGCCAGGTCGCCATCTACAAGGGCAAGGGCATCGCGCCCGCCCTCATGTCGGCGTACGACGACCCGATCTTCCACGAGGAGTCCGCCTTCTTCAGCGGGCAGAAGAAGGGCGAGATCTTCCTCGACGCGCTCAAGAGCCCCTCCTACGTGACCAACTACTCCGCCGACTACCCCCGCGCGCTCAAGGCCGTCACCGACGCCCAGACCAAGGTGCTGCTCAAGGGCGCCGACCCGGCCGCCGTGCTCAAGGAGGCCGCCGACCTCATCGCCCAGCAGACGGGCCGCAAGGTCCTGCGATGACCACCGTCACCGAGCCGGTCGCCACGGTGTCGCGGCGCCCGCCCGTCCGCCGTTGGACGGGCAAGAGGCTCGCCCCCTACCTGTTCGTGCTCCCCGCGGTGGCCCTGTTCGCGATCTTCAAGCTCTATCCGATCGCCTGGTCGTTCTGGCTGAGCCTGTTCAGGACCGACGGCGCGCTGCAGACCTTCGCCGGGACGGCGAACTACGAGCGCCTGGCAGGCGACCCGCTGTTCTGGACCGCGCTGGGCAACACCGCGGTCATCCTGCTGGTCCAGGTGCCGGTCATGCTGGCGCTGGCGATCGGGCTGGCGGTCGCGCTCAACTCCCCGCTGCTCAGGTTCAGGGGCTTCGTCAGGCTCGGGTTCTTCATGCCCATGATCACCGGCCTGGTCGCGTACGGACTGCTCTTCGCGGTGCTGCTCAACCCGCAGTTCGGCCTGGTCAACTGGGTGCTCGGGCTGGCGGGCGTGGGCCCGGTCCCGTGGCTGACCGACACGCTGTGGGCCCGGGTCGCCATCGGCCTGGCCCTGACCTGGCACTACACGGGCTACAACGCGGTGATCTACCTGTCGAGGCTGCAGTCGCTGCCCCAGGACCACTACGACGCCGCCGCCGTGGACGGGGCCGGCGCCTGGAACCGCTTACGGCACGTCACGCTGCCGGGACTGCGCCCCGTCATCCTGCTCACGCTGGTCATGTCCACGATCGGCACGCTGCAACTCTTCGACGAGCCGTACGTCATGACCAACGGCGGCCCCGACAACAGCACGATGACCCTCGGCCTGTACCTGTACAACAACGGCTTCAAGTTCTTCGACTTCGGCTACGCCTCGGCCATCGGCTACGCCCTCGCCGTGATCATCGGGATCCTCGGCATCGTCCAGTTCCGGTTTCTGGGGGACCGCTCATGAGCCGCCGGGTGATGCTGACGTCGACGCTGCTGATCACGGTCACGGTGGTCCTGGCGCCGTTCTACTGGCTGGTCGTCGCGAGCACGCACAGCACGGCCGACGTGTTCGGCAGCCCGCCGCCGCTGTTGCCCGGCGGGCACCTGGCGGAGAACCTCGCCTCGCTGGAGTCGGCCGTCGGCTTCGGCAGGGTCGTGGTCAACTCCACGGTGATCGCCACGATCTACACGCTGCTCGCCGGGCTGGTCTGCACGATGGCCGGCTACGGCTTCGCGAAGTACACCTTCCGCGGCAAGGAGGCGATGTTCGGGCTGCTGATGCTGGGCCTGGTCATCCCCGGCCACGTGACGCTGGTGCCGCTGTTCAAGATGATGCTGGCGCTCGACTGGCTCAACACCTACCAGGCGATCGTCCTGCCCAACCTGGCGCTGCCGTTCGGGATCTTCCTGATGCGGCAGTCGATGTCCGCGCTGCCCGACGAGCTGCTCGCCGCCGGCCGCGTCGACGGGTGCGGCGAGCTGCGGCTGTTCTGGCGCGTGGTGCTGCCGCCGATGCGGCCCGCGCTCGCGGCGCTCGGCATCTACCTCTTCCTCTACCAGTGGAACGACTTCGTCTGGCCGCTCATCGCGCTGCGCACGCGGGACGCCTACACGATTCCGCTGGCCATCGCCTCCATGCAGGGCGCCAACGACACCGACTACGGCGCGATCCTCGCGGGCACGGCCGTCGCCGCCATCCCGATGGCGATCCTGTTCCTTCTGCTGCAACGACATTTCGTCTCCGGACTTCTCGCGGGAGCTGTTAAAGAGTGAGCGTCACGACCGCCGGGCTCGCGCCCGCGCCCACCGAGCACCTGCTCGACGACGTACGGCTGGCCGTTCTGACGCACACCCCCGGCGCCACCGCCGGCTGGGAGCTGACCGCCCTGCCCGGCGGCACCGAGCTGCTGGAGATCCACGCCACCGGCGAGCTGGAGATCAGGCTGTCGGTCCCGCTCGGCGACGCGGCCGGCTTCTGGCACCCCGACGCCCAGTGGACGCGCACCATCGTCGCCGACTGGGCGGGGCGGGCGAACGTCTCGCTGGTGAGCGGCGCGGTGGCCGGCTGCCTGTACGACAGCCGCGGCGCCTCCATGCTGGCCTTCGCCGCGCTGGACCCGGTGCCCGAGACCACCATGCGGTACGGCGTCTCCGAGGAGAACAAGACGTTCGTGGTGCACCTGCGGGTGCCCGCGGGCGGGTCGCCGTACCAGCTCGTCTTCGCCCGCACCGCGCCCACCGTCGCGACCGCGATGCGCGCGCTGCGCGGCGCGCTGGGGGAGGGGCCGCGCGCGCCGGAGGGCGCGCGGACCCCGGTCTACTCCACCTGGTACGGCTTCAGCCAGGCGGTCGAGGCGGCCGCCGTGGAGGCGGAGGCGGCGCTGGCGGCCGGGCTCGGCTGCGGGACGATCATCCTGGACGACGGCTGGCAGGAGCTGGGCAACGGCCGCGGCTACCAGGGCGTGGGGGACTGGCGGCCCGATACCTCGAAATTTTCAGATTTTTCCGGTCATGTCGCCCGCGTGCGGGATCTGGGCCTGCGGTACGTCGTCTGGGTCGCCCCGCTGCTGCTCGGCGGGGCGGCCGAGTGCTTCCCCGCCCTGTCCGCGTACGCGTCGGAGGCGTGGGCCGTGCCCGGCGCGCACGTGCTGGACCCGCGCATCCCGCAGGTGCGGGCACACGTGGTGGAGACCTGCGCCCGGCTCGTCAGGGACCACGGGCTCGACGGGCTGAAGATCGACTTCCTGGACCAGGCGATGGCCTTCGCGGGCACACCCTCGCCCGGCGACATCGCCGACGTGGGCACGGCCATGCGGGCCCTGCTGGCCGAGCTGGTCACGGAGATCGAGGCGATCCGGCCGGGCGCGCTGATCGAGTTTCGCCAGCCGTACGTGGGGCCGGGCATGACGCCTTTCGGCAACATGCTGCGGGCCACCGACTGCCCGGCCGACGCGGTCGCCAACCGGGTGCGGACCATCGACATCGGCTTCCTGGCCGTGGCCGGGGCCGTACACGCCGACATGCTCATGTGGGACCCGGCGGCGCCGGCGCACACGGCCGCCCGCCAGTTGATCGGCGCGCTGCACTCCGTGCCGCAGATCTCGGCCAGGCTGGGCGAGCTGTCCGGCGAGCACCGGCGGATGGTGGCGTTCTGGCTGGAGCGCTGGCGTGCGGCGCGCCCGTTGCTGCTGGACGGCGAGGTGGAGCCCGGCCGCCCCGACGAGCTCTACCCCGTCGTGACCGCCGCGCTCGGCGAGGAGTGCGTGATCAGCGTGACCGCCGACCGCGTCGTCCCGATCGACGCCGCGCGGTTCCGTAAGGTCACCGTCGTCAACGGCACCGCAGCGGACCGGCTGGTGCTGGAGGTCGGCGGCGCGGCCCTCGGCGTGGCGCGGATCTTCCGCGCGGACGGCTCTAGGATCGAGGCGTCGGACCGGCGGCTGGGGCCGGGTCTGTGCGTGCTGGGTGTTCCACCGTCAGGGCTGGCCGAGCTGGAGGTTGCGCAGTGAAGATCGGCATCACCGAGGTGGCGGCCAGGGCCGAGGTGAGCGAGGCCACGGTCAGCCGGGTCGTCAACCGGCGCGCCGGGGTGTCGGCCAAGACCCGCGAGGTCGTGGAGCGCGCCATGGCCGAGCTCGGCTACGAGCGCACCACCCGCGGCCGCCTCGTCGCGGTGATCACGCCGGGGCTGTCCAGCCCGTTCTTCGCCGACGTGGCCGAGCTGATCGAGGCCGCGCTGGCGCCCCACGGGCTCAAGGGCGTGCTCTGCCCGGCGCAGGGGGGCGGCATCCAGGAGCGGGAGTTCGTGACCGCGCTCGCCGAGCACGGCGTGGCCGCGGTGGTGTTCCTGTCGGCCAGCAACACCCTCGACGACGCCGACCCCGAGACCTACGACCTGCTGGCCGCGCGGCGGATCCCGTTCGTCGGGGTCAACGGCGGTTTCGAGGGGCACGACATGCCGGTGCTCTCGACCGACGACCAGCTGTCGGCCGAGCTGGCCGTCGACCACCTCTGGTCGCTGGGCCACCGCAGGATCGGGCTGGCCTCGGGCCCCGCGGGCAACCGGCCGGCGGATCGGCGGGCCGAGGGGTTCAGGGCCGCGATGGCGCGCAGGGGCGTGACCGACACCGGCTCGCTGGTGGTCAGGCAGCACTACACGATCGAGGGCGGCCAGTCGGCGACCGCCGAGCTGCTCAGGCACGACGTGACCGCGGTGGTGGCGGCCAGCGACTTCATGGCGCTCGGCGCGATCCGGGCGGTCCGCAGGGCGGGGCTCACCGTGCCCGGCGACGTCTCCATCGTGGGGCACGACGGGTCGATGATCATGGAGTTCGTCGACCCGCCGCTGACCACCGTGCGCCAGCCGCTCGACCGGCTGGCCAAGGAGGTGGCGCGGAGCGTGGTCGCGCTGGTGAGCAATCGCGAGGTGCCGAAGGGCGAGCTGCTGTTCGGCCCGGAGCTGGTGGTACGGGGGTCCACGGCGCCACCGCGCTGACCTCGCTTCAGCCCGATATTTCATCTCTTCATGTTCGAAAAGATCATCCTATCATCGGGAGAATCTCATGAAGTGGAAGGCATTACCCGTCCTCATCGGCTCCTCGCTACTGGCCGCCACGACCCTGACCCCCGCCCGCGCCGCCGCCGGCCCGCTCGTCGTCGTCAACCCGGGGTTCGAGAAGGACGCCGAGGGCTGGACGTTCACCCCGGGCACCGGCGTCGCCACCAACAAGCCCCACGGCGGCGCCAAGCTCGTCTACCTCGACGCCGGCGCGGGCAAGAGCGTCGGCCAGGCGATCACGGCCCCCGCCGCGGGCCGCTACACGATCTCGGCCTGGATCGCCACCGGCGGCGCGGGCGGCACGTTCACCGTCCTGCGCAACGGCGCCGGCGCGGGCACGATCACCCTGCCGTCGCGCGCCACGTACAGCAGGTACACCCACCCGAACGTGGAACTGGCCGAGGGCGACCGCCTGGAGATCGTTTTCGGCTCCGGCTCCGGCTGGGTCAACGTCGACGACGTGATGGTCTCGCCCGGGACCACCGGAGGCCCGCGCGTCACCTCGTCCAACCCCAAGATCGTCGAGCTGTTCGACTGGGCCAAGGCCAAGGCGAGCGGCTGGGCGCACCAGGACGGCGTCCCCGGCCCGCTCAACGTGGACGAGCGGAACCCGGCGGGCACCGGCGAGGGCGTCTACACCTCCACCTACTGGGCCGGCTACGCCCACCGCACCGGCTACTACTCGCGCGACTTCGCCCACCAGCTCGCCGGGGCGCACATCCTGGGGCTGGACCGGGAGAACAAGACCATGCTGCGCTCCTTCGCCGCCTCGGCGACCGAGGAGCACAAGTTCTACCCGGTCTGGGCGCTGAACTTCGACGCCAAGACCTACCTGGCCATCGACTACCGCTCGCCGACGAACTTCGTCCGCGAGGTGCCCGCCACGTTCGAGCTGGTGGAGAAGGCCGACCTGGCGTTCAGGTGGACCGGTGACCGCGACTACGTCGACGATCCGGTGCTCTGGAACTACTACCAGCGCGCCACCGGCGACTTCGTCACGCTGCACGACGGCCGGCTCCCCAACAAGGTCGCCGAGGGCACGGGCAAGGGCATCTTCCAGGGCGCGGCCAGCTACAACGAGGTCAGCGGCGAGCCACTGGCCGAGGCGGGCGACGCCATCGGCGCCCAATACCAGGCATACCGCGCCCTGGCCGCGCTCGCTCGCGACAAGCGGGACATCAAGACGTCGCTGCGGGCCGCCAGGCAGGCCCGCGACCTGAAGAGCTACTTCAACCGGACGTGGAGCGTGAAGCCCGGCTCGGATGAGCTCGTCCGCGCGTACACCGTCGACGGCACCCCGCTGACCGGCTTCGGCAAGGAGAACAGCTGGTTCATGCCGATGAAGGGCATCATCGACGCCGGGCCGCGCAACGACGCCTACCTCGACCTCATCGACGCCGAGGCGACCGGGGCGGGGCGGCCGCGCAACATCGAGGCGATCACGTACCTGCCCGACACCTTCTTCCGGCACGACCGCAACGAGACCGCGTGGAAGTGGATGCGCCACGTCTACGACCAGCGCGAGACCAACCACGTCAACAGCCGCCAGGGGCTCAACGGCGACTATCCCGAGGTGCCGTTCACGCTGGTCGGCCAGACCGTCGAGGGGCTCATGGGCATCCAGCCCGACGCGCCGAGGCGGACCGTCGCCACCCAGTCGCGGCTGCCCGCCGACATCGGCTGGCTGCGAGTGGCCGATGTGCCGGTCGGCGACGGCACCGTGACCGTGCGGCATGACGGGCAGGTGTCCTCGGCCTTCACCAACGGGTCTGATGGGCTTCGTTTCTGGGAGGCGCGGTTCGCGGGTGAGCACCGGTGGCTGGAGGTCAACGGCCACCGCGTCCCCGGTCTGCGCAAGGTGGTCGACGGCGTGGCCCGTACCGTCGCCGTGGTGCCCGTGCCGGCCGGCCGGACCGCCACCGTCAAGGTCGCCGGCTGACTCAGCCGAACTGCCAGCCGACCAGGTTCCAGTGCAGGCAGAACCAGGCGAGCGCCAGCGCTCCGGCCAGCAGGGTCACCTGGTGAACGCGGGCCAGGAGGCCGATGGGGCGGTGTCTCCACCCGATCACGGTGGTGGTGATCGCGGCGGCGGTGAGGGCGAGGAACAGCGGAGGAAGGAGGAGCAGCATCCGGAGGGTCGTCGGGACGCCGTACAGGATGCTCGTTTCGCCGGTCAGGGTCAGCGTGAACAGGACGACGAACGCGAGCCCGGCGGTACCGGCCGATCCGGCGAGGAGGCGGGCGGCGCGCCAGGCGCGCGGCGTCCGGCGTTTCCGACGTTCCCGGCGGAGCGCGGCGGCGGGCAGGCCGAGCACGGCCGTCAGGGCGGTGACGGCGAACACCGAGATGACGACGAGGTTGGCCGGTGGGGTCTCCCACCAGGGGACGAGTTCGTAGGCGGGGCCGTCGGTGACCGCGTATGTGGTGCCGTTCGTGACGAACGCCAGCCGCTGGGAGCCGCCGTCCTGCTGGTAGAGCCCCGGTGCCAGCGGGCGCCACGTCGTGCCCTTGAAGGCGAGCCTCCCGTCGGCCTCGATCCGTAGCCGGGAGGAGTTGGTGAGGGCGAGCACCTTCTCGATGGTCGACTCGGTGGTGCGGGCCGGCCGGTAGAAGCCCGCCACCGGCGTGCCCGCCCTGCCCTCGCCGGGAGCGGCTCGGGTGCCTGGCAGGAAGCGGTCGAAGAAGGCGGGTACGAGTTCGGTGACGGCGTCGATGCCGCCCGTGCCGTTGGTGGAGACGAACAGGCCGAGGTCGGCGCCGGGCACCAGCAGGAGCACGCTCTGGAAGCCCTCCCAGCTTCCGTCGTGCATGATCACCCGATGCCCGTTGAGGGTCTGCTCCTTGAACCCGTGGGCGTACCCGTCGATGCGGGGGTCGGCGGTGAAGGAGCGCTGGGGTATGGGCTTGTCCTTCAGATTGGCGATCATGAAGCGGGCCATGTCGTCGGCGGTGGCGCTGATCGATCCGTCGGGTGGGAGGTTGTCGAAGACGAAGGGTTTGCGCTGGTACGTCCCGTCCTCGTAGGCGTAGCTGCGGGCCAGGTTCGTGGCCAAGGGGGCGGGGACCGGTTCGGAGGCCGTGCTGTGCCGCATGCCGAGCGGGTCCAGGATGTGGTCCTTCACGTACTGGTCGTAGGGCTGTCCGCTCACCTGCGACACGATGTGCCCGGCCAGCGCCGCGCCATGGTTGGAATAGGCCGATACCTCGCCGGGCGGGCGGATCCGGGCCGGCAGGTGCTCGGCGAGATAGGTGCCCAGCGGCGGCACGTCGGCCTTGCGCCGCGAGCCCAGGCCGATGGTGCGATCCTCGAACCCGGCGGTGTGGTCCATCAGGTGCGCCAGGGTGATCGGCCGGGGGTAGGTCGCGGGGATACGGAAGGTGGTGAGGTAGCGGTTCACGTCCGTGTGCAGGTCCAGCCTGCCCGCCTGCACCTGTTGCATCACCGCGGTCCAGGTGAACAGCTTGGTGATCGAGGCGATCCGTACCAAGGAGGTGCCGGGGTCGAACGGGGTCCCGTTCTCGCGGTCGGCCAGGCCGTAGCCCTTGCTGAAGAGCGTCTTTCCGCCGCCCACGACCGAGACCACCGCGCCCGGCACATGGTTGGCGGCCAGCCCTTTCGCCATCGCGGCGTCGAAGAAGTCCGCGAGCTGCTGGGCGGGCGGTCCGGCGGGCGCCAGCGACAGCGCGGCGATGAGGGGGAGGGCGATCGGCCACACGGCGTGACTCCTGACATGGTCGGGAGCCACCAACGGTGCCGTCGGCGGGGGTGCGGGCGCATCGCCATCGCGGCCAAGGTCGCATCACACTAAAGTCGGAAATTTCAGGATGGACGGTGTCGACGTTCGTCTGAGGTGACGCGGCGCCGCCCTGGCTACGCTGGGCCGATGGCGACGTACCGGGACACGCTGCGGCGGGTCGTCACCCTCGGTCCGCCCGCGATCAGCGCGGTCTCCGTGGCGTTCTGCCTGGTCCTGACCGTTCTGGCGGTCAAGGGGCAGTGGGCCCCGCTGCCGCGCGCGGTGATCGGGGCCGCCGGGCTGGCCGCCACGGGCGCCGTGTGGTTCCGCGACCGGTGGCCGGTGGCGGTCGCCGTCGTCGGGGCGGCCGCGTACGCGCTGTCGGGCAACCCAGGGCCGCTGCTGATCGGCCTGTTCTCCGGCGCGGGGGCGCGCCTGGGCATGCGGTTCGCGGCGCTGGCGGCGATCGGCGTGGCGGGATTCCTGGCCCAGCAGTGGGTCGACAACGGCCGGTTCAGCACGGACGCGCTGGTCTCCGCGCTGGCCGCCACCGCCGCCGCGCTGGTGGCCGGCGGATACACCGCCACCCGCCGCGAGCTCACCAGCTCCCTGCGGGAACGCGCCGAGCGCGCCGAGACCGAACGTCACCTGCGCGACGAACAGGCGAAAACCGCCGAACGCGGCCGGATCGCCCGCGAGATGCACGACGTGCTCGCCCACAAGGTCACCCTCATCTCGCTGCACGCCGGCGGACTGGAGGTCAACCCCGGCGCGGAGCCGGTACGGGTCGAGCGGGAGGCGGCGCTGATCCGGGCCACCGCGCAGGAGGCCCTCGAAGAGCTGCGGAAGATCGTGGGCGTGCTGCGGGCCGGACATGACGACAAATTTCCGGACCTGCGGAGATTGGTGGAGTCCTGGGCATCCGCCGGCAACACCGTCACGCTGGACGCCGACCTTGGCACGCTGCCGGTGGTGACGGCCAGGGCCGCCTACCGGCTCGTCCAGGAAGGGCTGACCAACGCGTACAAACACGCTTCCGGAGCACCCGTCACCGTCACCGTGACCGGAAACCCGCAGGACGGCGTCACGATCACGGTCACCAACGAGCGGCCGCTCCGGCCCGCCGCGCACTCCTCCGGCGCCCAGGCCGGTCTCGTCGGCCTGGCGGAACGATTCCGGCTGATCGGCGGAACGGTGCGCGGCGGGCCCGACGATGCGGGAGGCTGGCGCCTGGAGGGCCGGTTGCCGTGGGACGCGTCCGCGAGGGGCACACATGATCAGGACGCTGCTGGTGGATGACGAGTCGCTGATCCGCGCCGGACTGCGGTTCATCCTCGAATCCGCACCCGACGTGGAGGTGGTGGGGGAGGCCGCCGACGGCGACGAGGCGGTCGACGCCGTGCACCGCCTGCGGCCGGACGTCATCCTGATGGACATCCGGATGCCACGGACCGACGGCCTCGCCGCCACCGAGGCCATCCGCCTGCTCGCCCCCGCGCCCGCGGTCGTCATCCTCACCACGTTCGACAGCGACGAGCACGTCTTCACCGCGCTGGAGGCCGGGGCCTGCGGATTCCTCCTCAAGGACACCTCGCCGCACGACCTGATCCAGGCGGTACGCCTCGCGCACGGCGGCGACTCGATGCTGTCCCCGCGGGTGACCCGGCGGCTGATCCACCGCGTCACCACCGACGTGCCCGTCCGGCGCCGCCGCGACGCGCTCGCCCGGCTGGAGACCCTCACCGGCCGCGAGCGCGAGGTGCTCACCGAGGTGGGGCTCGGCCGCTCCAACACCGAGATCGCGGCCAGCCTGCACGTGAGCGAGGCGACCGTCAAAAGCCACATCTCCCACCTGTTCGACAAGCTCGCCGTCACCAACCGGGTCCAGGTGGCCATCGCCGCCTACCGCGCCGGCCTGGTCGACTGAGCGTCCGTCAGCGGGAGCCTTCCTGGTCAGGGGGACGCCCGCGCGACGTGAGAGTCGCACTTTCGGTCCGGTGTATCGCACACACTGGCTGCCGACAGGAAAGAGGGGCGCGGCGGCCGGCCAGCCGGCCGCCGCGCAGAAGGCTACGAACCCAGGGAGATCCGGTCGAGGTCCGGAGCGGAGTCGGTGTCGTTGCCGAAGGTGATCGTGTTGGCGCCCGCCTTCAAGGAGACGGTCACCGCCTTCGTGTAGACGGTGTCGTTGCCCATGCCGCTGGTCGGCACCTCGATCGGGGTGCCGCCGTTGACCGTGACGAAGTACGAGCGGTTCCCGTTGACGGTGAAGTCGATGAACAACTGGTATTCACCGGCCTGGTCCACCGTGACGTCGTCGAAGCGGACGAACGCGTCGGCGGAGCCGCCGATGTTGCGTACCTTCTGCGAACCTGAGCAGCGCCCGCAGTTCGTGACGCCGGCGCTGCCGATGTCGTTCAGCGAGCTCTCCGCCTCGCGCATGAAGACGCGGTCGGCGGGACGGACCTGGATCGGCACCACCTTCGACACGCTGTGCGGCAGGCCGACCGTCTGGAAGTCCGCCTTGACCGGCACCTGCGCGGCACCACCGGCGGCGGGGCCGGTGACCGTCCAGGTGCCCTCGATCGACTGGCCGAGACGCAGGCCGGAGGCGGTCACGGGGGCGCCTTCGAGGGTCCAGCCCGCCGGCACCACGGGAGCGAGCCGCACGTTGTCGACCGTGTCCTCGTCCAGGCGCAGTTTCGCGGAGATCGTCACGGACTGCTGCCCGGGGCCGACCCAGACCACGCCGGACGGTCTCACGGTCATCGTGGTCTTCGGCGTGGCCGACGCCGAAGGCAGCGGCCCGACCACGATCCGGTCCAGGCCCGGGCCCTGCTGGTCGTCGCTGAACACCTTGACGGTGTTGTCGCCGGCGGCCAGCGGCACCGCGATGGAGGCGTCCATGGGGACCTCCACGCCGGTGGCGGCGACGGCCTTCTTGATCGGCGCGGCGCCGTTGACGCTCACCGACAGGGACCCGGCCTTGGGCGCGGTGTAGTCGAGTTCGAGCCGGTACGTGCCCGCCGCGGCGACCTGGACACCCCGGTAGGTGACGGCGTTGCGGGCGCCGCCGCCCAGCCGGGTGATCTGCTCACCGCCGGAGCACGCGTCGCAGCCGGTGACGCGGGCCTTGCCGTCCCGGTCGTTCTGCCCGGCCTCCGCCTCCAGCGGCATGCCGTCGGTGTCCCGCGCCGGATAGTCCGACGCCACCCGGATCTCATCGATCTTGAGCTGCTTGAAGAACGGCTTCGCCTGGGCGCCGCTCCAGGTGTCCAGCACTTCGAGCTTCAGGTAGCGCGTGTCCTGCGCGCCGAGGTCGATGAACTGGGTGCCGCGGGCGCTGCGCATCGCACTGCTGCGCACCGGCTCGCCCCAGTTCCTGCCGTCCTTGCTCGTGTACACCTTGTAGTTCATGATCCGGGCGGAGTCCTCCGGCCGGCCGAACGACTCGCGGGCGTGCGTGGGCGACCACTCGGTCTGGTTGACGGCGAGGTAGGCCACCTTGCGGCGCTTGCCGAGGTCCAGCGACACCGACACCGGCTGGTTCCCGTTGCTGTCCCAGTAGGTGGTGTAGTCGCCGTCCACCAGATTGGCGGCGGGGAAGCCCTCCTTCGCCGCCGACGCGGTGGCCTTCACCGTGCCGGGCTTGAGGAAGTGCTGCTGCCCGGCGGTGCGGACCTTGAAGACGGTGTCGTAGGTGTCCCAGGTGGTGACGCCGAGGATCGACAGATATCCGCCGGACTGGGTGAACCGGAAGGGCGCGCCGGTCCGCACGTCGGTGACCTGGGTCACCCGGTAGCCGTTGTCCCGCAGCCGGACCATGTCCTGGCTCTTCGGCTTGGTCAGCACGTGGACGTACTGGGTCCTCGCCTCGTCGGCCACCGTGATGACCCCGTGGGCGCCGTCGTTCCAGAAGCCCGGCTGCATGCCGCCGTACATGTAGCCGCCGCCCTTGGTGCCCGTGATGGCGGACCAGATGGGAGGCAGCCAGGTGTCCATGAAGGTGTTGAAGTTCTCCTGGCTCGGCGGGAACTTGCCGTTCACCATCGGGGTCTCGGCCATCAGCGACTTGATCGACGAGCCGGCGTTGGCGACGTACCGGCCGATGCTCAGCGGGAGGTCGACGGCGTTGTCCTTGCCGTCGTACCACCAGGCGCCGCTGGTCGGCAGCTTGTAGTCGGCCTCGGTGAGACGCGGCATCGGCGTGTACGTGGCCGCCGGGTAGTCGTATGCCGGGGTGATGCCGGTCTTCTGCTCGTTGCTGACGGTGTCCATGATCGGCGTGTCCTCGTTGTTGTTGCTCAACAACCAGGCCGGCCGCTTCTCACGGATCTGCTCGTACAGCTTGTTGCGCTCCCAGTAGGCGTTGTCGTTGTCGATCCAGAAGCCGGACAGGTCGGGGTACTTGTCCATGACCTCGTGGAACAGGTCGTAGCTGTACTCGCCGAAACCCTCGCGTGTCGTGAGGTCCACCTGCTTGCCCTTGTGGGCGGAGTAGGCGGCGGAGTCGAGGGTCTGGATCCCGGCCTCGTTGTGCCACTGCGGGTCGTCGGTCATGTAGAGCAGGACGCGGACGCCCTTGGCCTTGCCCGCCTCGACCAGCTCGCCGAGAAGGTCCCGCTTGGTCGCGCAACTGCCCGGGATCTCCGACGGCCACGGCCGGGCGTACCCGAGCCGGCTGTGGAAGGTCGCCAGCACGATGTACGAGGCGCGCAGCTTCTTCGCCTCGTCCACCCAGTAGCCGGCGCTCCAGCCGCCCTCGGTCACGTCACGTTCCCAGGCGGCGCAGTCGGTATGGGCGGGTGCGGTGAACATGCCCCAGTGCAGGAACAGTCCGGCCGTGGACTCGCGCATCCACTGCTGGCGCGGGTGCTCGACCTCGGCCGCGGCGGGCACCGCGCCGAGCAGCGCCGCCACGAGCGAGAGGGCCAGGGCGAGAGTGACGCCGGCGAAGCGCCGGGACCTGAGCGGCCGGCGTTCAGAGCCGCTACGGGTGGGTGGGGGGAGGTTCATGACCACCGGCTTTCTCGTTGGGGCGATCGGGCCGAATAATGCAAACAACACTGCTTAATCGGAATCCCGATGATCCAACGACGGTGGCCCCCGGTCAAGACCTCGGATCACTTCCGGGTACTTCGAGGAGTGAGTCCAGAACCGTGTCGAGGGCCATCCGGGCGGCGCCGAGTGCCACCGAGTCGGCGCCCATCGTCGAGGTGACCACCTCGATCGGGAACAGCGTGAGCTTGGCCAGCTCGCGGCGGAACGGCTCGGCGACGATCGCGCCGCCGCGCGACATGCCGCCGCCGAGCACGACGATCTCCGGATCCACCGCGAGCGCCAGGACGGCGGCGCCGCGCGCGAGCACCTCGGTGAACTCGATCAGCACCGCGAGGCTCTCCGGGTCCTGCCGGGCCGCGGAGGCGATGACCAGCTCGCCCTCCCGCCCCGCCGCGGAGGCGCTGCCCGCCGCGAGTTCGGCCCCGCGGGCGTGCAGCCGGGTCATCGCCCGCTCCCAGCCGAGCATCGGCAGAGCTCCTATTTCACCGGCCGCGCCATGTCTGCCCTGGTAGACCTGGCCGTCCAGCAGGAGCCCGGCGCCGGCCCGGTGGCCCGCGAACATGTAGACGATGCTGCGGTGGTCCTGGGCCGCGCCCTTCCAGTGCTCGGCCAGCGCGGCGAGCTTGACGTCGTTGGCCACGGCGACCGGCGTTCCCAGCCCGGCCGACAGGGTGGCGGCGACGTCCACCTCGGTGAACCCGGGCAGGGAGTAGGGGGCCAGCCCTGACCCCGCCTGGCCGGCGGCCACGTCCAAGACGCCCTCCGGCGCGCGCAGCGTCCCGGTCACGCCGCAGGCCGCGCCGGTGATCTCGCCGGGGCCGAGGCCCGCCTCGCGCCAGCACGCCCGCGCGGTCTCCACCGCGGCCCGCAGCCGCTCGGGCGCGGGAAGCTCCGGATCCAGCTCCCTGCGGTGCGACGCGAGCGGGTTGCCGCGCAGGTCGGTCACCACCGCCAGCGTCTTGTGCGCGCCGATGTCGATGCCGCTGACGTGCCCGGACTCGGCCCGGAAGCGGAAATGGCGGGCCGGGCGTCCCGCGCCCCTGCCGGTCGCCTGCCGCGGCGGCGCGGTCTCCTCCACCCGGCCGCTCTGGAGGAGCTCGGCGAGGAGGTCCTCCGCGGTCGGCCGTGACACGCCCACGATCGCCCGTAGCTCCCGCAGCGTGAGCGAGGGGGCCTTGATGAAGGCGCCCAGGGCGGCGGCCACGTTCAGTCGTCGCAGCAACGACGAGTCTCCGAGGCGGGTGGCTGCTTCTCCGTCTTGACTCATCCGATCAAGCGTCCTTATGCTCGCGGCGACAATATTGCTAACTGTTCTGCATATCACAGATCTACGGTGCGGGACTCGGGCCACGCGGCGACGGCAGGACCGAAGGGAACACTCATGGCAGCACGTTGGAGAGGGGCGGTCGCCGCTGCGACGCTCACGACACTAGCTCTCACCGGCTGTGCCAGTGGTGGTACGACCGCGCCGTCCGCGTCCGGCGGTACGGCCGAGATGACGATGCTCACGTTCGAGACCCCCAACCTGCCCGCCACGCTGTGGGACTCGGCGATCGCGCGCGTCTCCGCCAAGGTCCCGGGCATCAAGATCAGGAAGCTGGTCACCCCGAACGTCGACCGCACCACCTACGCCAAGCAACTGGCCAGCTCGGGCCAGCTCCCCGACGTCATGATGGCGGTCAACCCGCAGGGATTCGCCGAAGGCGGCCAGCTCGCCGAGTTCACCCCCGAAGAGCTGAAGGACTACGCCTACCCCAAGTCCGGCGCGATCAACGGCAAGATCTACCAGCTGCCCACCAACGCCCAGCCCCAGTCGCTCCTCTACTACAACAAGGACGACTTCGCCAAGGCCAAGATCGGCAAAGTGCCGGCCACCTGGGCCGAGTTCCTCGACGCCTGCGCCAAGCTGAAGGCCGCCGGCATCACCCCGATCGCGGTCGGCGGCGGCGGCCAGGACACCTTCGCCAGCATGTACGCCTGGGCGGGCGTCCTCGGCACCGACGTCTTCCTGGCGAACCCGGGCTTCGCCACGGAGATCAAGTCCAAGGCCAAGAACTTCACCGACCCCGCCTTCGTCAAGGCGACCGAGAAGATCGCGCAGCTCTCCAAGCTCGGCTACCTCGACAAGGAGGGCACCAGCCGCTCCTACGCCGACCACGAGAAGGCATTCCGCGCCGGGTCGGCCGCGATGTACCCGATGGGCTCGTGGTTCGCCACCTCCGCGGACAACGACAAGCCCTCGTTCGAGGTCGGCGTCTTCGCCTGGCCGAGCGACGACGGCAAGGCCGTGGTGCCGAACCTGACCGGCGGCGGCATCAGCGTCAGCGCCAAGGCCGAGAACGTCGAGCTGGCCAAGAGGTTCGCGCTGGAGTGGACCAAGGACAAGGAGACCTCCGACGCCTTCACCAAGGCCGACGGAACCTTCAACACGGTCGCGGGCTACCAGCCGCCGGCGGACATGGGCCCGCTCTTCAAGGAGACGCTGGCCATCTACGAGAAGGCGGTGAAGGACGGCACGGTGGTGCCCGCCTTCTCGATCGAGCAGGGGGACAACGGGCTGCCCGCCGAGTTCACCGTACCGATCCAGCAGATCGCGGTGGAGCTTCTCGACGGCACCTCCGACGCCGCCGCCGTGGCGAAGAAGCTCAACGACGAGTACGCCGCCCTCCAGTAGGCGACCACCCGTGCGGGCGGACCCCGTCCGCCCGCACTCTTCCTTTGATCGAGAGGTCTCTTTCCCATGCCCGGCTCACCCCGCCACCACTCCCGCAAGGGTGGCCGGCTGCGCAGAGCGCGTGAGTTCTCCGGATTCGCCCTTCCCGGACTCTTCCTGTACGGCGTGCTGGTCCTGGTGCCGATCGTGTGGACCATCGTCCTCGGATTCACCGACCGGACCCGGTTCGACCCGCGGACCGCCTGGACCGGGCTGGACCAGTTCGGCCGGTTGTTCCAGGACGGCCAGTTCTGGCTGGTCCTGAAGAACACCTTCGTCGTCACGCTGATCGTCGTGATCGTGCCGAACGTGCTCGGGCTCGGCATCGCCCTGCTGCTGAACCGGGAGAGCCTGCTCTACCGGCTGCTGCGCTCGGTGTTCTTCACGCCCGTCATCCTGAGCGGCATCGTCGTCAGCGTCATCTGGCAGAGCCTGCTGCGGCCCGACGGCGTGCTGAACGCGATCCTGGTGGACCTCGGCGTGGACGACGCCCCGCGCTGGCTGTCCGATCCCGATCTCGCGCTGTTCTCGATCAGCGGGATCCTCTGCTGGCAGATGCTCGGCTTCTGCGTCGTGGTCTACATCGCCGGGCTGAACTCCGTACCGGAGGAACTGCACGAGGCGGCGCTCATGGACGGCGCCGGCCCGCTGCGGCGCTTCAGGTCGGTCACCTGGCCGATGATCGCGGCCTCGGTCACCATCAACACCGTCATGCTGCTGATCAGCGGCTTCAAGGTGTACGAGCACATCCTGGTGCTGACCAACGGCGGCCCCGGCCGCAACGCCACCGCCTCCATCGCCTTCGACGTCATCGAGAAGGGCGTGCGAGGCGACCGGATCGGGTTCGCGGCGGCCGAGGCGACGATCATGCTCGCCGTCATCGTCGCGATCACCGGCGTCGTCCTGCGGCTGCTGCAACGTCGAGAGGTACACCTTTGACATCCCGGTTCCAGGTCGTGCGGCCGATCTTCGCCGTCGCGCTGACCGCGCTGTTCTTCTTTCCCATCTACATCGTCGTCACCGGCATGCTCAAGCCGCCCGCCGAGATCCAGTCCTCGCCGCTCGGGCTGCCCGCGCCGCTCACCGGCGAGAACCTCGCGGCCGTCTTCGGGCGCCCGGACGGCCTGTTCTGGTCGTCGCTGCTGAACAGCGTCCAGATCACCGTGCTGTCGGTGCTCCTGCTCACGCTGATCTCGGCGATGCTGGCGCACTACCTGGTGCGCTCGAAGGCGCGCTGGACCAGGCCGGCGATGCTGATGCTGCTGTCCGGCCTGATGATCCCGCCGGCGGTGATCCTGCAGCCGGTCACCCAGGTCCTCGACGCCGCGGGCCTGATGAACACGCTGCCCGGCGTGGTGCTCGGCAACGTCGCCTACTACCTGCCGTTCGGCGTGTTCGTCTTCGCCGGGTTCATCGGCACCGTGCCGGTGGACATCGAGGAGGCGGCCAGTATCGACGGCGCGAGCCGGCTGCGGATGTTCTGGCAGGTGGTGTTCCCGGCGCTGCGGCCCGCCGCCGCCAGCGTGATGATCTTCCTCGGGGTGTGGGTCTGGAACGACTTCCTCAGCCCGCTGGTCATCCTCGGCCCCGAGTCCGGCACCACGGTCACCGTCGGCGTCTACCGCTCGGTGGGCGAGTACTCGACGAACTTCGGCACCCTGTACGCGTTCTCGTTCCTGGCCTCGCTGCCGGTGCTGATCTTCTTCGTGGCGCTGCAGAAGCAGTTCGTGGCCGGTCTGACGGCGGGAGCGGTCAAGTGAGCGCCCGCCCGGCCGCGGCGGCCTTCGACGCCGAGACCGGAGTGCTGCTGCTCGACACCCCGCACACGTCCTATTCGGCGTACGTCGGGCGCGCGGACGACATCCCGATCCACACCTACTGGGGCCCGCCCATCACCGCCGGCGACGCGGCCTACCTGGCGGCCTCGACCGCCGAACGGCTGGCCTCGGAGTGGGTCTGCTTCCGTTCGGCGGCGAACCGGCACGAGGAGTACCCGCTCGACGGCGGGCTGCAGTTCGGCCGGGCCGCGCTGTCGGTGGAGTTCCCCGGCGCGGTGCGCTCCATCGCGTGGCGGCTCGCCCGGCACGAGATCACCGCCGGGCCCGGCCATCAGGAGCTGGCGCTGTGGTACGAGGCGCAGGAGCTGGTGGTGACCCTGTACTACCGCGTCCACGACGACAGTGACGTCATCGACCGGTGGGTGGTCGTGCGCAACGACTCGGCCGCGGACACCGTCGACGTACACCGCCTGGACTCCGCCGCGTGGGTGATGCCCGAGCAGTCGCGGCACCGGATGACCCACCTGACCGGCCGCTGGGCCGCGGAGACGCAGGTGCGCAGGACCGACCTCACCGACGGCCACCTCGTCCTGGAGAGCCGCCGCGGCATCACCGGCCACCACGCGAACCCGTGGTTCGCGATCGACGACGGCACCGCCACGGAGGAGAGCGGCCGGGTCTACAGCGGGACGCTGCACTGGAGCGGCTCGTGGCGGCTGCTCGCCCAGCGCGAACTGGACGAACCCGCCCAGATCCTGTTCGGCTGGGGCCACGAGGGCTTCGGCCCGCGCCGCCTCGAACCGGGCGAAGTGCTCACGACCCCGGTCAGCTCGGGCCTGTTCACGGCGGACGGGTTCGGGGCGATGAGCCACGCGTGGCACGAGTACGCGCTGCGCCACGTCCTGCCGAACTCCGGCGAGCTCCGGCCGGTGCTGTTCAACTCGTGGGAGGCCACCGGCTTCGACGTGGACGAGCAGGGCCAGCGGGCGCTGGCACGGAAGGCGGCGGCCCTGGGCTGCGAGCTGTTCGTCCTCGACGACGGCTGGTTCGGCCGGCGCTCCAGCGACCGGGCGGGACTCGGCGACTGGTGGGTCAACACCGATCGCTTCCCCGGCGGCCTGAAGCCGCTGATCGACGAGGTGCACGCACTCGGCATGGGCTTCGGGCTGTGGATCGAGCCGGAGATGGTCAACCCCGACTCCGACCTCTACCGCGCCCACCCCGAGTGGACGTACCACCACGCCGGCCGGGAACCGCACACCATGCGGAACCAGCTCGTCCTCAACCTGGCCCGGCCGGACGTGGCCGAGTGGGTCTTCGGCCGGCTCGACGCGCTCCTGTCGGCCAACGACGTGCGGTTCGTCAAGTGGGACATGAACCGGCCGTTCACCGACGCGGGCTGGCCGGAGCGGCCGGACCGGCAGGGCCGGCTGTGGCTCGACCATGTGACCGGCGTGTACGGCGTGATCGACGCGCTGCGCCGCAAGCATCCCGGCGTGGCGTTCGAGGCGTGCTCGGGCGGCGGTGGCCGGGTCGACTTCGGGATCATGGCCAGGACCGACCAGTTCTGGACCTCCGACAACACCGACGCGCTGGACCGGCGTCACATCCAGCACGGCTTCAGCCACCTCTATCCGGCGCGCACCATGTCGTGCTGGGTGACCGACCTGCCGACCTTCATCAACAAGCGCCGGGTGCCGCTGACGTACCGGTTCCACGTGGCGATGGCCGGGGTGCTCGGCGTCGGCGGTGACCTGAACGCCTGGACGGCCGAGGAGACGGAGGAGGCCAGGGGCCTCATCGCCCGGTACAAGGAGATCCGCCCCATCGTCCAGCACGGCCGCCTGCACCGGCTGGGCGAACCGGGCCGATCGGCGTCCGCGGTCCAGTACGTGACCCCGGACCGCGGGGAGTCCGTGGTCCTCGTCTACCAGGAGGCCCAGCAGTACGACGGCGACCCGGCGCCGATCCGGCTGAGGGGCCTCGACCCCGAGGCCGGGTACCGGCTGGACGGCGGTGCGGTGCTGTCCGGCGCGCTGCTGATGGGCCATGGCATCACCCCGCGGCTCACCGGCGACTACGCCAGCGCGCTGATCCGCCTCGAACGCGTGAACCGGTCGTGATAGCGTCGCCGGCGGAGCCACGGAAGTGCCTGCCCCGGACGAGATGTGCGCCGTACCCGGCCCGCCAAGACGACGCACCCAAGGAGTCGTCATGGGCCTCATCGATTTCGCCGGCCAGGTCTCCCGCCCCCACGGGCTGGACGTCCGGTGGATCCACGGGTCGCCGTCGGCCAAGCACAACACCGATCCCGACATCCAGGTGCACGCCTACGACGAGCACACCTACATCCTGCGGCAGAACATGGCGATCAACTATGAGGCGCCGTTCCTGTTCCTGCTGTTCGGGAACACCCAGGCGGTGCTGATCGACACCGGCGCCACCGCGTCCGCCGAGTTCTTCCCGTTGCGCCGGGTGGTCGACGAGCTGGTCGAGGGCTGGCTCGCGCGGCATCCCCGGGAGGCGTACCACCTGCTGGTGCTGCACACCCACGCCCACGGCGACCACATCGCCGGCGACGGCCAGTTCACCGGCCGCCCCGGCACCACCGTGGTGGGCGCGGACCTGGCCACCGCCTGGACGTATTTCGGGTTCGGCGACGGCTCGGCGGCGGAGGTCGATCTGGGGGGCCGGGTGCTGGAATGTCTGGCCACCCCCGGTCATCACGAGGCGGCGGTCACGTTCTATGACCCGTGGACGGGGTTCCTGCTCACCGGCGACACGGTCTATCCCGGCCGGCTCTACATCTCAGACCGGGCGGCCTTCGCCGAGACCATCGACCGGCTGGTCGACTTCGCCGATCGGCGGCCGGTCACCCACGTGCTCGGCTGCCACATCGAGATGACGCGGCAGGCGGGCGTGGACTATCCGGTCCGCACCACGTACCAGCCTGACGAGCCCCCGCTGCAGTTGACGGTCGGCCACCTCCGCGAGATCCAGGCGGCGGCCAAGGAGCCCGGCCGCCGTGTCCTGCCTCTCTTCATCCTTTGCCCCAACCTATGAGTATGGACGTCACCAAAGACGGGCGGAGCTGGCGGATCGGCACGGCCGACGACGTCGCCTGGCTCGCCGGCCGGACCGTGCCCGGCCTGTCGGTCACCACGGCGATCCCGCCGGTGTTCGACGCCTACGCCACCTTCCACCCGCCCGACGGGGTCGAGATCGACGCCCACGAACGCGCCGTGGTCGCCGGGCTCGTCGAACACACCCCTGACCAGTCCTGGCTGCTGGGCTATCTCGACACCGGTGCCCATGACATCGTCTTCCCCCGCGCTCCGAAGCGGTCCCTTTACTGGGACTGGCCTTACGTCCTGGTCGAAGCCGGGCCCGAACAGGCTCTGACCTGGCGGACCGGGCACATGCGCGGCGACGGGTCGCTGCCCGACCTGTTCTTCCCCGCGGACCACTCCTGGCTCGTGTCCGCCCTCTGGGACGACACCTGGACCGACATCGGCGGCACCGCCGCCCTGATCGCCACCCTGCACCGCGACCCGCTGGTCAACGCCCGCCCGGTCGGCCCCGACGAAGACTCTCTCCCGCCGGGGTTCACCCGCGACTAGCGCCGGGCCGGTTCACGATCTCGGCTTCGAGCCGGGCGGTCAGCCCAGATGGCGGAAGGTCTCCGGGTCCAGATCCATGTCCAGCGCCCGCGGCAGCCGCTCCTCCTGCCCCGGGGTCAGAGAAGTTCGTCCAGCAGCCGGTAGTAGGAGAGGCGCTCCTCGTCGATGCGGTCCACGAGGCCGTAGGCGGCGAGGAACTCCTCCCACGCCGCCTCGGACAGTTCTCTGCGGACGATGGCGAGGTCGCGGTAGCGGTCGGCCACGCCCAGCGCCGGGACGTCGATGACGACGGGCTCTCCCGAGGCGGGCACCAGCACGTTGGAGGGGGTGTAGTCCCCGTGCGCGACGACGAGGTCCTCCTCGCGCGGGCCGGTGGCCACCAGCCGGTCGCAGATCGTCTCCGGGCTCAGCCCGAGATGGTCGTCGTCGAAGTCGTCCGGGTCCACGAGGCCGTCGCGGACGTTGGCCGCGGCGCGTTCGAGCACCGCCGGCAGCCGGCCGTCGAAGGGGCACTCGGCGACGGGCAACGCGTGCAGCTTTCGCAGCGTACGGCCCAGCACCGCGCCCATGCCGGCGGGCGCGGCTTCGAGCGACGGCGCGGCCACGTCGGCGAGGACGAGGACCGGGTCCTCGTAGGCGACCACCTCGGGAACGGGGACCCGTCCGCGGAGCCAGCGCAGGCGCAGGTGCTCGGCCCTGGCGAGGGGGCCCTGCTTGACGTAGAAGACCGTCGATCCCGACGTGACCCGCTGGGCCGTGCCGCTGGCTCCTTCGTGGTCAGTGGACCAGGTGGCGCCCGGCGCGATCAGCGAGCTCAGATGATCGGAAAGCCGCATGGATCACATCTTTTCACTCCTGCCCCGTCGGGAAGTGCGGCAGCGGGCGGATCAGCGGGGTGAGCGTGCGTACGGCGTCGTCCAGCGTGATCACGTCCTCGGTGGCGATCGGGACGATCTGGCGCGCGGCGGTGTGATCGTGCACGTGCTCGCCGACGACGCGCCCGAGCCGGTCGTGTGGCCAGTACATGAGGATCCGGTTGCGCTTGGTGAACCAGTCGTCGGACGGCTTGACCGGGAACCCCTGGGCGGCCAGGTCGCGGCCGGTCATGTAGAAGTGGAACGTGGAGTCGGCCCAGAACCCGGCCTCGCTGACCGTGAGCACCGGGTCGTGCACGGAGAACATCTGGCCGACCTGCTGTTCGTAGAAGTTCTTCACCTCTTTGCCGGTCAAGGTCACGCTGGCGCCGTCGAGGTCGATGAAGTAGACCGGCTCGTCGACCATCATGTCGGGCTCGAACAGCTCGGGCCAGCGGCCGGTGAGCTCCAGCAGGTAATGCCGCCTGACCACTTCGAGGATCCGCAGGCGCAGGGGGTCGCGGGTGGTTCTGATGAGGGCGTCCAGGGCCCGGGGGATGTTGGTGAGATCTGCCTTGGCCATGACGGCACCTTTCTCGTACGGAAGGACTTGTTCGTCAGGGCGTTCCATGTGGTTCCGTCCCTTGGAACGAGCGGGTGTTTGTCGGTGGCGATCTCTACTGTTCGCTTCATGACCACCGTCGTGCGGGCGCGAAGGCGCGCCTGGGCCCCTCCCCGGAAGACCTGCCTTGTGGAGGTGCGAGCGTGAGCGGCTGGGCCCGCATCCAGCGGGCCGTCGGCGCGGCCGACGCGTCCCTGATGGCCGATGAGGTGCTGCGGCTCGGCGCGGAGGAACGCCGCGAGGTCGCCCGCCGGTTGCGCCCGTACATCCGCGAGGCGCGCGAGGCCGCTCACACGCGTTTCGAGGAGGCGCGGCGGCGGGCGGAGGCCGAGGCGGAGCGGGCCAGGCTGGCGTTCGTCCGGGAGCGGATGGACCAGGGCATGGCTGAGGAGGCCGCCGAGCGGCGGTGGTGGGCAGGGCCCTTCCACCATCATGAGCAGCACGTCGACTGGACAGCGCGGGGCGACTGGATCGGGCCCCTCCGTGTCGCGGGCGCGGGCACGCTGGGCGGGGCGGCCGCGGTCGCCGACTGGCTGCTGCGGCGCGACTTTTCCGAGTGGGGTCAGCGCATGCCGTTCAAGCCGCTGCTGCGGGTCATCGCCGCGCGGCCGGCGCAGTGGCAGGCCGACCTCGCCGTCCACCTGGCCGGGCGGCTGCGCGGCACGCGGCCCCAGCTCGACAACGGCACCGTCGCCCTCGCGCTGGAGCTGCTGCGCCGCACCGGCGCCGAGCCGCCCGGTCACGAGCCGCTCGTCGTCGCCTGGGTGTCCTCCGAGCCCGATCTCGCCGGCGACCCGCTGGCCAGGCACCTGATCCCACGGCTGTTCGAGGCCGAGGGCGTGGGCCGGGCGCTGCGCGACGACCGGATCGACGCCCCTGCCGGCCGGTCCTGGCTGCGCGCCCTCACCGAGGCGGCGCCGGTGGACCGCGAACTGCTGGTGGAAGGGTGCGTCCGCCGGTTCCTGCGCGGCGGCAGCGCCACCGACCTGCGCTTCTTCGTACGCCTGCACGACCTGCTCGACCCGGCCCCTACTCAGGAACGCGTCCGTGACTACCTGCGGCTGCTGCCCGCCGCCCCCGGCCCGGTCGCCGATCTGGCCCTGCGGCGGCTGCGCGCGCCCGGCGTCGCGTTGAGCGGCGAGGAGGTCAACGAGGCGGTGGCGGCGCTGCTGTTCCGGTCCGAGAGCAAGCTCGTGCGGGCCGGCCTGACCCTGCTCGACCAGGCCGCCCGCGACGCCGCCGACGACCTCGACCACCTGGCGCCCGCGCTCGCCTCGGCGTTCCTGTGCGAGTCGTACGAGGTCAGGGAGCGTTCGGTGCGCTGGGCCGTCAAGCACGCGCGGCGGTTCTCACCCGCCGGCGCGGAGACGGTGCGCGAGGCGGCGGCCGTCCTGCCCCCGGACCTGGCGGCCCGCCTGATCCCGGCGTACGGCCAGGTCGAGCCCGACGCCCCGCTGGTCGACGCCTTCGAGCCGGGCACGCTGCCGGCCTTCGAGGCGCCCGGCCGCCATCCGCTCGGCCCGGCGGTGGAAAACCTGGCCGGCACCTTCCGCAACCTTCACCACGAGTTCACCTTCGAACGCTGGCTCGACGGCTTCGTCCGCCTCCCCGGCTCCAGGAAACCTCCGGCGGAAACGACGGATCTCTACCGGCCGGATCAGTGGCACCGCCTCGAACAGTGGACGGAGGCACTACTGCGCGAGGCCACCGCCCCCGGCCAGGAGCTTCCGGTCCCCGGCGGCGGGCGATCCGGGCGGCCCGCTCACGAACCCGAGGGCCGAGCGGCTGAGAGCCCGGAGAGGCCCGCGATCCTGGCCCCCGGCGTGCGCCGCGGCCTCGCGACGAGCTTCGCCGAGCCGGGCCTGGTCCTCGGCGGCACCGAACGGCTCGACACGGAGCAGCAGCAGGAAGGAGGACAGCCCTTCCTCAGCCTGACACGGAAGAACCGGCTGCCCAGCCCGGCACTCGTCTCACCACCCCACTACGCCATGCTGCAGCGCTGCGCCGAGATCCACGCCGCGCTCCAGGAGGGGACGCTGCCGCCGTACCTGCTGGCCACACCCACCCACACCTCCGGCCACGTCGACCCCGACGAGCTGGTCACCAGACTGGCGGGCTACGAGCGAGACGGCGTCCAGCCCCTGCCCGCCGACCTGGGGCAGGCCCTGCTGAGGCTGCCGCGCGAGGTGGATCCCGGCGTGGCGGCCCGCGCCGCCCGGCTGACCTCCGAGGCGGGCGCCACCCTGGTGCGCTGGCTGAAGGACCGGCCGGAACCCGAGACGAGCGTCGAATGGTCCACCGCGTACGGCCGCCGTCCACGCGCGCGCATCCGGCAGGAGCCGACAGGACTGGCGTTCGTGGACGCGCTGTTCTGCGACCCGCCCCGCCACCCGTCGAGCCGCCACGGCTCCTACGAGTCGTGGTGGTGGCTCGTGCTGCCCTCTGACCGTGAGGTGGTGGCCATGCACCTCATGCCACGCACGTACAAGGACTGGCCGGTGCCGAACCGCCTGCACCCGTACGTGACCCGGCTCTGCCACCAGGACGGCCCCGCGGGCGCGGGGATGGCGCTGCTGCTGGCCATGCTGCTTACCGACCACGGCTGGAACGCCGACCACAGCCGGGACCTGGTGCTGCGGGCGGTCGCCACGAACGCCCTGCCCGCCACGGAGTGCGGACGGCAACTGGGCTGGTGTCTGCGCCTGCACGACATCAAGCCCAGCGAGGTGCTGCGGGCACTGGACGAGTGCGCGCGCCGCGGCGCCCACCAGGAGGTCTGGCAGATCATGACCGGCCTGCTGGCCGTTTTCCTGCCTGGGCCGGGGGAGCGGGCCGGCACCGCCCATACCCGGGCGCTGGAGTTCGCCCTTGAGAAGGCAGGCTGGGCGGGAGCGCGCGGCGTGATCCCTGAGGTCGCCGACATCGCCGCGCGCACCGGATCGAGCGGCTTCATCCGCGCGGCCCGCAGCCTCCATGACCACCTCAGCGGGTGATGTGAATGAACCTTGGCCGGGGCGAATCGAAAGAGGTGCCGTCGGGGTGGAATTCGTAGGCGGCGAGATGCCTGCGCCGCAGCCCGACCTTTCTGGGCAGCAGGAGCAGGTAGCCGAGGCCGAATACCGCCATGACGACGAACGGAAGAAACCGGGGGCCCGGCAGGAAGAACAGGCCGTAGAGGACCGCTTTGGAGAAGAGCCGCCGCTCAAGGAAGAACCGGCCCTTGATCTGGTCTCTGGCCCACCAGCGATACTGCCAGGGCAGCCGGCGTCAGGTCAGTGTCGGGGCTCGACCGGCGAGGATGCCCGCGCGGGCGAGTTGCACCTCGCGGGCCTTGCGGCCGGCGTACCGCAGCACCGGGCCCAGCGTGGCGCGCACGGTCAGCACGTCCTCGATCTCCGTCCCCGTGCCGTCCGGGGTCAGTCCGAAGCGATAGTCGAGCCGCACCCCGCCAGGGCTGACCACCTCGCCCTCGACGCCCTCCTCGGTGGCGCGTAACGTCACCTCGATCAGGTTGTCGTACGTCACGAAGCCGAAGAAGCGGAACCGCTCCACGGACACGAACCGGGTCTCGCCGGGCTCCCGGCGCACGTCGCGTACCGCGACCACGAGCGGCGACAGGCCGACATAGCTCGATGCCTCGCTGAGATGCGCGAGCACCACGGGCGGCGGGGCGGGGACGTGGAAGACGTGGCGGAGCACGGTCTCCGGCATTGCTCACCTCAAAGTCGTCAAAGGGCTGTGACCGAGTATGAGGCCAGGATCAAGGGAAGGTCGCGGCGGTCAGGAACCGGCCGTCGTCCTGCTGGACCGTCAGCTCGCCGCCGTCGGCGGTGACGCGCTGCCGGAGGGCGGCCAGCCCGCGCAGCTCGGGCAGGGGTGCCCGCGAGGCGCCGTCGTTGACGATGGCGATGCTGGATTCCGACAGGGTGATCGTCACCTGCGTCGCCTGGGCGTGCCGCAGGATGTTGGTGGTGGTCTCGCGCAGCACCTGGCCGAGCAGCTCGCCCGCGCCCGGGTCGACGTCCGCCCGGCGGTCGATGCGCACGTCGATGCCCGCCGCCTCGAAGAGGTTCCTGGCGTTCTCCAGCTCGGCGGACAGGTTGAGCCGCCGTTGCGCGTAGGCGAGCGCCTTGGTCTGGGTGATGGTCTCGCTGACCAGCGCGTGGATCTCCCGCAGCTCCTGTTTGGCGCGCTCGGCGTCGCTGTCCACGAGTTTCTGGGCGAGCGCCGTTTTCAGCTTCACCACGTGCAGGGTGTGGCCCTGGATGTCGTGCAGGTCGCCGGCGAAGCGGACCCGTTCGCGGATGACGGCCAGCTCCGCCTCCCGATCCCGTGCCTCCTCCAGATCCGTGACGACGTCGTAGAAGCGTTTGTTGGGGAACATGAGCCCGAGCACTATTGCGGTGATGCCCGTGGGGACCAGGACGAACTGGAACAGCACCCCGGAGACGTCGCCGTGCTCCACCAGCAGCCTCGACGCGCCCACCGCGGCGACGTAGACGGTCAGCGCGATGGCCGCCGCGACCCGGTGGCGCGGCAGCCGGGGGACGACGAGGGCGCCCGCGAAGGAGATGCCGAAGAACCCCGCCCCACCGCCGGCGACCAGCACGGAATACGGCCACACGGCCGCGGTCACGAGCAGGCAGGGCAGCGCGACGCGCAGGACGTCGCCCGCCGCCCACCGTACGAAGACCACCAGGGCCGCCACCACGCCCGCGCCCAGGACGAGGGCCTCCCACCAGGACCGGGCGTCCTTCGCCACCACCAGCACCCCGGCGAAGGCGAGCAGCGGAAGGAACATGGTGAGGTTGAGCTTGCGCAACCGGCCCTGCGCCGGCTCGGTGTTCGTCGGGCTCACGGGTCCTCATCTGGGTGGTTTATCCGGAATCGAACAGCAGCACTCCATGACACCACCAGTGACGCCGTGTCATGACTTCCGCGCCACCTCCACCTTCCCCGAACGGGCGGTGTCGTGCCGAGTGACACCGTGGTAATGCGGCAGGTCGAGCGGCGGCACCGGGAAGCCGCCGGCCGTCGGCTCTTCGGACAGCTCCGCGAACTCGGCCTCCACCCGCGCCTTCGCGGCCTCCTTGCGGCGCTGATTGACGGTGTCGAACCGCATCCAGATGGCCAGGGCGGCGATCACCACGGCCACGCCGAGCCCGATGCCGAGCACCCGGTCCTCCCGGTTGACCACCACGTTGCGCACGGCCGCGACGAGCATGATCCAGGCCAGGCTGACCGGGATCAGCACCTTCCAGCCGAGCGACATGAGCTGGTCATACCGCACGCGAGGCAGCGAGGCGCGCACCCAGATGATGAAACCGAAGGTCAGCACGAACTTGACGAGGAACCACAGCACCGGCATCCAGCCCACGTTGGCGCCGTCCCACACGGAGACCGGCCACGGCGCCCGCCAGCCGCCCAGGAACAACGTGACGGCGATGCCGGTCGCGGTGAAGGTGTGCAGGTATTCGCCCATCATGATCAGGGCGAACTTCAGCGACGAGGAGTATTCGGTCTGGAAGCCGCCGACCAGCTCGCCCTCACCCTCGGGCAGGTCGAACGGGATGCGCGCGGCCTCGCCGAACATGCAGATCACGTAGACCACGAAGGACGGGATGAGCAGCACCGCGAACCAGGTCTGCTCCTGCGCCTTGACGATCTCCGAGGTGGACAGCGTGCCGGCGAACAGGAAGATGGCCACGAACGACAGGCCCATCGCGATCTCGTACGAGACCACCTGCGCCGCCGACCGCAGACCCCCGAGCAGCGCGTACGGCGACCGCGACGACCACCCGGCCAGCACCACGCCGTAGACCGACACGGCACCCATGGCCAGCATGAACAGCACCGCCACCGGCAGGTCGACCAACTGCAGCGGCGTCTGCACGCCGAACAGGTTGACCATCGGCGCGAACGGCACGATCGAGAAGGCCAGGAACGCCGGCACCACCATGATCACGGGCGCCAGCAGGTAGAGCATCTTGTCCACGGTCCGCGGGAAGAGGTCCTCCTTCAGGCCCATCTTGATCGCATCGGCCACCGACTGCAGCAGGCCGAACTTACCGGCCCGGTTGGGCCCGTACCGGTTCTGCATCCGCGAGATCAGCTTGCGCTCGAACCAGACCCCGAAGACGACCCCCAGCCCCAGAAAGAGGAACAGCATCACGGCCTTGACGATGGTGATCCACAGCGGGTCCTTGCCGAAGTCGGCGAGGGTGGGATCGGCCGCGAGAACGCCTGCCATGACGTGTTGCCCCTTCCTGTCCCCCGGCACCCGTTCGGTCCGGAGCGGAAGGTCACGCTAGCCGGTGAGCCGATCGGTGTATTGAACGAATGCGAACAGCTCCTTCGGCGTCATCCGCGCCATCGCCCGGACCTCGCGGGTGAGGTGCGGCTGGTCGGCGTACCCGCAGGCCACGGCCTCGCCCAGCGTGGCCGACGGCCGCCGCCACGTGTCCACGGTCCGCTGGAACCGGGCGATCCGAGCCACCGTCTTGGGCGACAGGCCCACCGTCCGGCGGAATCCGAGCTCGACGTAACGACGGCTGACGCCCAGCTCATCGGCGAGCGCCCCGATGGTCGGCGGGCCCGCCGGCGCCTGCAGCCGCCGCCAGGCGTGCATGATCAGGCCGTCGCGGCCGGCGTCGGGGCGCAGCCACGCCGTCAGCCGCTCCTCCAGCAACCCGAAGCGCTCCGCCCAGCTCGCCGGCGCCATCAGCCGCTCGGTCAGCTCAGCGGCACGGGCGCCGAGAAGGTCCTCCAGGCGCACGGTCGCCCCGGCGACCTCGCGCAGGGGCGTGCCCGTCAGCGCCGACATCCCGGCGGGGGTGAGCCCGGCCGCCATCCCGTGCCGCCACGGCGAATCGGCCGAGTACGTCACGGTGGCGCGAGGCCCCGTGACGAGAGGGCCCATGCCGGTGAAGTCGATGATCAGGGTGGCCGCGTTGAGCGGCAGCATCCGGCTGGGCCGCCCCTGCCGGGCGTGAAAACCGGCCCAGCCCAGCACGTACGGCCGCAGGTGCGGCGGTGAGAGGCGGGCGACCATCTCGTACGGCTCCGCCCCTGGCTGCGCGGGCAGCGAATGCATCGCCATCACAGCAGCTCGCGGACCCGCTCGGCCTCCCACGGGACGTTGTCCGCGGGCCACTTCGCACTCAGCCTCTCGCACAGGTCGCGATGCTCGTCGAAGATCTCCTCATCGCACAACCCCCAGGCGGCGGCCGCCTGGATCTCCACCTCGGGACACCCCGTCGCGCGCACCAGCGCGGCGGCCGAGCCGGGAACCCCGTCCAGCGCCCGGACGGCGCCCAGGCGGTCGCCGAGCCGGACGCCGGGGTCGCAGGCGACGTTCCCCAGCGCCTCCACCAGCCGCGGGCCGGGATCCTCCGAAGGCACCGCCTCCAGCGCACATTCACGGATCTGGTCGTTCGCGGCGTTCTCCAGGACGTCCGCGAGAAGATCGGCCTCGTCCGCCCAGGAGACGCGCAGGGCGTTCAACGCGCTCAGATGGCTGTCACAGAGCCGAGGCTGCCGCAACGCCTCCCGGACCCGGTCGAGGACCAGCGGCGCGTCGGCGTTCCTTGCCTCCTCGCCGAAGTGCCGCGCGATGCCGTCCGGGTGCCACCAGTGGTCCAGCGCGATCCCCACGGCCACCTGGTCGCCGCTGTCGAGCAGCGTGCGCAGGGCGTGGTGGCAGGCCGCTTCGGAGGTGGGAACCCGCAGCTCCCGGTGGGCGCGGTGCAGGCCGGGGTCCGCGAGCCGGAGGCCCTCCCAATAGACGCTGTGCAGCTTACCGAGCACCAGGCCGGCGACGTCCTCGCCCCAGGGACGCGCGGGCGAGTGCTCGCCCCAGCTCTCGGCCACCTCCACGAGCAGGTCGCCGTACCTGTCGCGGCCGCCCGTCCTGAGCAGGTAGTAGACCGCGTGGGCCTGGGCCCGGGTGTCGTCGCCGCGTACCAGCCGCAGCAGCACGTCGTCGGCCTGCGGCCCGAGCGCGTCGGCCAGGACGCGGATCGCCTGCTCCCTCTCCAGGGAGAAGCGCGGCCAGGGAGGGGTCAGCAGGCCGCTCAGGGCGTCGATGACCCGCTGGTCCTTGACCTCCGCCTCGTCGAGCACGCCGTACGCCACCCAGATCGCCCGGTCGCGCACCTGATCCGAGGCCGCCCGCGTGAGGTGCTCCACCACCAGGTCCGCGTCCGACGGTGTGGCGTAACGCGCGCCGATCAGGTTCAGGGCGCTCACGTGGTTGGCGCCGACCCCGCACGCCGGGGCCAGCTCGGCGGGGGAGGGCGGCCGCCGCAGCTCCTCGCGGGCGCGGGCCAGCACCTCGGGCAGGTGGCGCTCGGCGGAGCTCTCGTCGGTGAGGACCCGGCGCAGGCCCTCCCAATGCTCGTACTGGTCGAACGCGATCCCCACCGCGACCGGGTCGTCACTGCGGAGCAGCGTCAGGAACGCCTCAAGGCACGCCTCGTCGCCGGCCGGGAACATCAGCTCCTCAAGGGCGCTCCGCAGCTCCGGGCCGGCCGGCTCGGCGTCGGTCCAGTGGAGGCTGTGGAAGCCGGCGAGCTGCTCGCGGACGAGGCTCGTCCCGCGCGCGTCCTCCGGCCAGGACGCCAGGAGCCGCTCCACCCGCTCGCGGTGGGTCCTGATCCGCCCCGGCCTCGCGAGCCGGAGCGCGGCACTGATCTCCAGATCCAGCTCGCCCGACTCGCTCGCGCGGATCAGCGCGTCCTCGACCTCAGGGGCCTCGACGCAGTCCAGGGCCGACAGGGCGGCGCACCGCTCGTCCACGTCGCGGCCCTCGTCGAGAACGATGGCGATGACCGTCGCCAGCAGCCGACGGTTGGGCTCGGGCCCGTCCGTCAGGGCGGCTCCGGCCGCCGACAGGCCCGCCGCCAGCAGGTCCACGCCCGGGTCGCCGTCGAGGGCGGCGGCGATCAGGTCGGCGTCCTCGTGCTCGGCGAGGTTGCGCAGCACGTTCAGGGCGCTCGTGTGAGCCTGGGGCCCGGCGGGGCGGCCGAGCAGGTCGCGCGCGACGAAGAGCACCTCGTCGGCGAACGGTTCCAGCGGGTTGCTCCCGCCGAACCGGGTGAGCGCCTCTTCGTGCTGGTAGTCGTCAAGGGCGCGGCACACGTCGGCGGTGTCCTCGCTGTGCAGCAGAATGCCGAACGCCTCTGGCCCGGCCGGCTCGTTCAAGGTCATTTGCCCCCAGGTTTCCAGAACGCCCCGAGCCGCGCCTCCCTTTTACGGAACGCCGCTTGAACGAACACTTAGAGTTACTTTACGATTACCATTCGTTCTCTGGTGGAGGTCATGAACATGCGGGCAGACGGTCCAGGCCGACGATCGCTGCTGACGGGAGCCGCGTCCCTGACGGCGGCGAGCCTGGTCGGCTGTTCACCGGTGGCAAGACCCTACCCGGGCACGCCGAAGGCCGCCTACGACCGGCTGATGGCGGGCAACCGGCGCTGGGTGAGCAACGCGCTCCAGCACCCCGACCGCGATCCCACCCGCCGGGAGCTGCTGGCCTCCAGCCAGCGCCCCTACGGCGCGGTGCTGTCGTGCATCGACTCCCGGGTGCCGCCCGAGCTGGTCTTCGACACCGGCCTGGGCGATCTGTTCGTCATGCGCAGCGGCGGGGTGGCCGTCGATTCCGTGATCACCGGTTCCGTCGAATACGGGCCGATGACCAGCGGAACCCCGCTGATCGTGGTGCTCGGCCACCAGCGGTGCGGCGCGGTCTCGGCCGTCTACGGAGCCCTGCGGGCGGGCAGGTCGCTGCCGGGCAACCTCCAGGCGATCACGGAGGCGCTGCGCCCGGCCTACGAGCACGCCACCGGCGACGACCCCGCCGACGCGATGGCCAGGGCCCAGGTGAAGCTGACCGCGGACGCCCTGCGCGGCAACCGGGACCTGGCGCCGCTGGAGGGCAAGGGGGCCCTGGCGGTGGTCAGCGCGTACTACTCCCTGGACACCGGCGAGGTCGAGATCCTGAACGGCGCGCCTGTCACGAGCGAGGCAGGGTGAGCGTCAGCACGGCGCCGCCGTCCGGGGCGTTGGCCGCCGTGAGGGTGCCGCCGTGCAGGCGCGCGTTCTCGGCGGCGATCGCCAGGCCCAGCCCGCTGCCCTCGCTCCTGGCACGCGCGGCGTCCCCTTTGGTGAAGCGGTCGAAGACGTGCGGCAGCAGGCCGGCGGGGATGCCGGGGCCGTCGTCGGAGACGGCGACGGAGATCCGGCCGGGCTCGGCCGCGACCTGAACGAGCACCGCCGTGCCACCGTGCCGGAGCGCGTTGCCGACCAGGTTGGCGAGGATGACATCGACCCGGCGCGGATCGAGGCGGACCCGCAGCCCGGCGGGAAGGTCGGTGCGCACCCGGTCGTGCCAGTGCCGCAGGGCGAGCGTCTTGGCGACGAGCTCGCCCAGATCGACCTCGTCGAGGTGCAGGACGGCCGCCCCGGCGTCGAAGCGGGACACCTCGATCAGGTCGTCGACCAGGCGGGTGAGCTTGCGCGTCTCGTCGGAGACCAGTTGCAGCGCCTCGGCGGTGAGCGGGGCCAGGCGGCCGGAGGCGGCGTCGGCGTCGAGGACCTCGGTCACCGCGCTCATGGCCGCCAGCGGTGTGCGCAGCTCGTGCGAGACGTCGGCGGCGAACCGGCGCGCCCGCGCCTCCATGGCGCGCAGCGCGGCCGCGTCGCTCTGGAGCGTGGCCGCCATGGTGTTGAAGGTACGGCCGAGGTCGGCCAGCTCGTCGTTGCCCGTGACGTTCACACGCGTGTCCAGACCGCCGCCCGCCATCTGTTCGGCGGCCGTACGCAGCCGCCGGACCGGTCGCAGCAGCCTGCGCGCGGCCAGCAGCGCGGGGATGATCGAGGCCAGCGCGACGGGCAGCGCTCCGGCGCGGGCGGCGGCCGCCAGGCCGTCCACGTCCTGCTGCTGGGAGGCCAGCGAGAAGGAGGCGTAGACGACGAGCGGCGGGGCGTCGTGCGGACGGCCGGCGGCGGTGACGGGAAGGGCCAGGGCCAGCCAGGGTGTCCCGTCGTGGTGGAAGCGCTGGGCCAGCGCGGTGGTCGCGGAGGCCGCCCGGGCGCGCAACAGCGCGGGCAGCGGCGGCGCCTGCGCCCCGGCGCTGATCAGCGGCCCGCCGCGATGGGAAAGAGCGGTACGCGTGCCGAGCTGCCGGGCCAGCGTGCGCAGGTCCGCCTCGGTGGGCTCGGTGGGCAGGTCGGGCACCCTCGCGGTGAGGTGGGTGCGCAGTTCCCGCAGGGCGTCGGCCTGGGCGCGGGCCACGATCGCGGTGCGGCCCTGGCGGAAGGTGACCGCGGCGACGGTGACCGCGCCGAGCACCGAGACCAGCAGGAACGCCAGCACCAGTTGGGCGCGCAGGCCGAGGGACGGGCGGATCACAGCGGCCCGAACCGGTAGCCGAAGCCGCGTACGGTCTGGATGTAGCGAGGGCTGCGCGGCTCGTCCTCGATCTTGGCCCGCAGCCGCATCACGCACGCGTCGACCAGCCGGTAGTCGCCGTGGAAGGTGTGCTCCCACACCTGCTCAAGGAGTTGCTGGCGGCTGAAGGTCTGCTCGGGCGCGGCCGACAGGAACAGCAGCAGCTTCAGCTCCGTCGGCGGCAGCGCGAGCTGGGCGTCGTGCTTGAGCACGCGCAGGGCGACCCGGTCGATGAGCAGGTCGCCGTACGTGGCGCGGGCCTGGCCGGCGGCGGGCGGGCTGGTACGGCGCAGCACCGCCCGCATCCGGGCCTCGATGACGTCGCTGCTGGCGGGCTTGATCACGTAGTCGTCGGCGCCGGCCTCCAGGCCCACGACGACGTCCACGTCATCGTCGCGCGCGGACAGGATCACGATGGGCACCTGGCTGAAGGCGCGGATGCGGCGGCACGTCTCCAGGCCGCTCATGCCGGGCAGCATCAGGTCGAGGAGCACGATCTCGGGGGCGCTCGCGACCAGCTCGGCCAGCCCGTCCTCGCCGGTCGCGACCAGCAGGATCTCGTGGCCGCGGTGGCGCAGGCCGAGGCTCACGCCCCGGCGCACGGCCGGGTCGTCCTCTATCAGCAGCACGCGGGTCACGAGGATCCTCCCTGTTCGGTCGGTACGGCCGACCCGCTCTCATCGCACTTGACCGGCCAGGGTTCGGCCCCCATGCCTGGTTCGTACACCTCGACGACGGGGTCGCCACCGGAGGTCGCGGCGGCCGTGCACACGAGCTGGCTCACCGCCGCCGGCCGCAGGTCGCGCACCAGCCAGGGCAGCCGCAGCCGCACCCGGCCCTTGACCGTCGTGGCCCGGACCGGCTTGGCCGCCGCGGGCACCTGCGTGACCAGGCCGCGGGCCCGCTCGTCCGCCGTGGGCCCGGCGAGCAGCGCGTCCATGGCCGGCTGGAGCCGGTCTCCTCCCGGTGCGGGCCGGGACACCGGCCAGGCGCCCTGCGGGGTGACGAAGTACACCCGCAGCAGCCGGCCGCTCCGCTCGGCCGGGCCGCCCTGGACGGGCTGACCGGCGGGCTGCGGATCGGTGTCGGTGATCCCGCAGCCGGCCAGCGTCGCCGCAGCGACCAGGGCGGCCACCGCGCGGCGCCATTCGCTTCCACCGTTGTCTGGCATGATCTCCCGGTCCCGGCTACAACTGGTCGAGTCTGCCGACGTCGACCGTCCCGGCGCCGGGTTCCGGCCGGGGGATCGCCGCCCACAGTGCCACCGCCGTCGTCACCGCGACGGCCAGCGCCGCCCATCCGCGACGGCCGGTGGCCCAGGGGGCGCGCAGGCGTACCGGATCCTCGACGGCGACCTTCGACACTACTGCAGCCGCCAGCGACAGCCCGGCCGCCACGGCCGTCCAGCCCCAGCCGCCGAGCCCGGCCACCGGCCTGGGCAGCAGCAGATAGATCGGCCAGTGCCACAGGTACAGGCTGTAGGACAGCTCGCCCAGCCGGCGCGGTACGGCGCTGCCGACCACCCGGCCCGCCAGGCCGTCCGGCCTACCGGCCAGGAGCACGATCAGGACGGCGCTCGCCAGGGAGTGGGCGAACATCCCGCCCTGGAACAGCCCCGGAGCCTTCTCCCCGGCGGTCAGCGACCACGCGGCGCCCAGGCCGCACAGCAGCAGGAGACAGATCACGTCCACGGCCGCGCGCGGCAGCCGGGCCACGGCGTCCCGGACCGGCACGGTGGCGGCGGCCGCGCCGAGGAGCAGGGAGAACGCCCGGGTGTCGGTGCCCTCGTAGGCGCGGGTGGTGTCCACGGCCGCCCCCAGCTCGACCATGAGCAGCAGCGAGACGACCGCGCCGGCGACCGCGACGACCGCGACCCGCCGCCCTCTCCCGGCCAGAGCCACGATCAGGGGCCAGACCAGGTAGAACTGCCATTCGACGCCGATGCTCCACAGATGGGCGAACAACCGGGTGCCGGCGGCGTCCCAGTAGCCGATCTGCTCGCCGATGTAGTGCCAGTTCACGCTCTGGGCGGCCACCCACGGCGTGTCCTGGAGGGCCGGCCCCAGCAGGTCCGGCCGGGCGCACGCCCAGGCCAGCACCAGCGTCGCCCCGACCATGACGGCCAGCGCGGGCAGCAGCCGGCGGGCCCGGCGCCCCCAGAAGGCCGCCAGGTCGAGGCGTCCCGGCCCGGCCAGGAGCAGGCCGGTGATCAGGAAGCCGGACAGGACGAAGAACAGGTCGACGCCCAGGAACCCGCCGCTCAGGTGCCCGGCGTGGAAGAGCAGGACCGCGGTGACGGCGAGCCCGCGCAGCCCGTCGAGCGCGCCGATGCGGGCCATCAGCCGCAGCCGAGTTTGGCGAAGCGCTCGTCGCCGGTCCATGGCCCGGTGGCCCAGGCGCTCGGGGCGGCCGGGGTGAAGCCGGTCAGCTCGCCGAGCCGCTTGGCGAACCAGGTGGCGAACGCCGCCGACCCCTGCTGGCAGGAGTGGATGCCGTCCTTGGCGCGCTGGGCCTTGGCCGCGGTGTGGTCGGCGCCCCACAGCTCGGCGGCGTCCAGATAGCGGACGCGATCGCCGTCGGCGGCCTTGGCGGCCATCGCGGGCGCCCGCGTGATCGCGCTCTCGTACGGCTCGAAGAAGTCGTCGATCTTGAACGGCGGGGCGGACACCAGGACGAGCCGGGCACCGGCGTCCTTGGCCGTCTGGGAGAGCTTCCGGTAGGCCGACAGTTGCTGGGCGGCGGTTCCCCAGTCGTAGGAGGTGAGCTGGTAGGCGATCACCGTCGGGCGGAAGGAGGTGAGGTTCTCCTTCAGCGTCTTCCAGGTGTCCTCGGCCACCATGGTCGTCACCTCGTGGCCGCCGCTGACGACGGTGCCGCCGCCGTCGGACGTGGCGTTCTTGAACGCGACCCCGCCGGCCTTCAGCGCCGCCTCCAGGGCGGGGGCCTGCGCGCCGGCGATGGAGTCGCCCATCCACAACACTCTGACGCCGGCCGGTTCGTCGCCGGCGGGCGCGCCGCAGCCGGTGAGGACGAGGGCCAGCAGCGCGGCAGCGGGAAAGAGGTTCGTCGGGTGCATGGCCCTCAGGCAAGCATTCAGGCCCGCGGGCCGGCCGCGTTGTCATCGTTTCATCACACGATGGGGGATCGGCCGTCACGAAACGGGTTGAATCTCAAGCCGCTTGAGATCCCATAGTGGCGACATGAGCGAGCTTTATACGATCGGGGACGCGGCGCGCCGGACCGGTCTGAGCGTCAGCGCCATCCGGTTCTACGCCGACGCCGGGATCGTCGCGCCCACACGGCTGACCGAGGCCGGCCACCGGCTGTACGACATCCGGGCCATCGCCCGGCTTGAGCTCATCCGTACCCTTCGCGACCTGGGCAGCGGCCTCGACGACATCCGCCGGCTGCTCGGCGGCGAGACGACGCTGCACGAACTCGTCGTGGCCCACCTGGAGCTCGTCGAACGTCAGGAGCGCGGCCTGCGGGCCAGGCGGGCCGTCCTGCGGACGCTGGTCAGGCAGGGTGGCACGGTGGCGCAGGCGGCCCTCATGCACCGGCTGGTCTCGATGTCCGACGAGGAACGTGAGCGGCTCATCGACGCGTTCTGGAACGAGGTCGGCGCGGGCCTCGACGTGGCCCCCGGCTTCGTCGAGCGGCTGGGCACGATGCGGCCGAGGCTGCCGGAGGACCCTGCCGCCGCCCAGCTCGAAGCCTGGATCGAGCTGGGCGACCTGGTGCAGGACGAGGAGTTCCGCGGCGCGGTCCGCGCCTACCTCCGGGACACCTACGCCACTCCTCCGGGACGGATCATGACCGCCGCGCCGGTGCAGGACTTCATCTACACGACGGGGGCGAAGATCGCGGCGGAGATCATCGCCGAGCACCGTGCCGGGCTGCCGCCGGACTCTCCACGGGCCCAGGAGGTGGCCGTACGGTTCGCGCGGGCGACCGCCGAACTCGCCGGGAAACAGGTCACCGCCGAGTTCCTGGAGCGGATGGCCGCGCAGTTCCTCGTGGTCGAGGAGCTCCAGCGCGAGGAGCCCCAGGACGACCGGTACGACGTCACCCACGGCAGGTACCTGTCCCTGGTGGCCGTGATCAACGGGACACCGCCCGAGGAGGGTTTCGTGCCTTTCGCGTGGATCGCGGCGGCTCTCCGCGCTTACGCCAGTGAAGTGTCCCCGGCGGCGGACCTGCCGGACCCCGGCGGCATGATACGGCCATGACGTTATCGACGGTGTTCACGGAGATGTTCGGGGTGCGGCATCCGATCGCTTCGGCGCCGATGGGCGGGTCGGCCGGGGGCGCGCTGGCCGCGGCCGTCTCCCGGGGCGGCGGGTTCGGGATTCTGGGCGGCGCGTACGGAGACCCGGAATGGCTGGCCCGCGAGGTGCCGATCGTCGCGGCCACCGGAGGGCCGTGGGGTGTCGGGTTCCTGACCTGGGGCATCGACCTGGCCGCCGTGGAGCTGGCACTGAGCCACGGCCCCAGCGCGGTGATGCTGTCCTTCGGCGACCCGAGCCCGTACACCGAGCGGGTCCGTGAGGCGGGGGCCCGGCTGATCCTCCAGGTCACCGATCTGGAGGAGGCCAGGCAGGCCGTGGACCTGGGCGCCGACGTGATCGTCGCGCAGGGGACCGAGAGCGGCGGGCACGGGGCCGCGCACGGGCGGTCCACGCTGCCGTTCGTGCCCGCCGTGGTGGATCTCGTGGCGCCGGTGCCGGTGCTGGCGGCGGGCGGGATCGCCGACGGACGCGGGGTCGCGGCGGCGCTCGTGCTGGGTGCCGCCGGAGCGCTCATCGGCACCCGCTTCCAGGCCACCGTCGAGGCCCTGGCCGATCCCTCGATCACCCGGGCGATCGTCGAAGGGCGCGGCCAGGACACCGAGCGGAGCAACCTCCTGGACGTCGCACGCGGCTCCGGCTGGCCGTCGAAGTATCCCGCCCGCACCCTCGGCCACCCCTACCTCGACCGCTGGCGCGGCCGTGAGGCGGAGCTGGCCGCCGACCCCCAGGCCCTTCAGGACTACCAGGACGACGTGGCCCGCGGCGCGATCACCCCGTTGCCGGTCTGGGCGGGCGAGGCCGTCGACCTCATCACCGACCTGCCGCCGGCGGAGGACCTGATCACCGCGATGGCCGCCCAGGCGGAAGAGGCCCTGAACCGGGCGGGACGCCGCTGACCGATCTGTCGCCGGCGGGCAGGCGGTCGAGGGTGGCGGTGCGGGCGGCGGTGAGAGTGGCGCGGCCGGCGCGCAGGCTGACGGCCGGGTCGCTGCCCGACCGGCCCTGCCGGCGGAGATGGACCATCGTGGTGCCCGGCGCACGGCCACCGCGACCTCCGTGACGGACTCCCGATCGGCGGCCAGGTTCGAGGTCAGGCGCGGGCGAGGACCGCGCGGGCGGCCGAGAGCTGCTGATCCTTGGTCGCCCGCAGCGCCTCGAACTCGGCGGGGTGGGCGCTGATGGCCTCGTCCTGGATGCGTTTCTCCGCGGCGGACCAGACGGCGACGAGGCCGGTCTTCACCTTGCACCGCACGTCCGCCTGCGCCGCCCGGCTCTCGTCCGGGGAGGCGGGACCGTCGGTCATCCACCGCCGGTCGGTGACGGCGGCGAGCGGGTCGGCGTACTGCCGGCCCTGCTCCCGCATGCACGCGCTCCAGTCACGGAACACCTGGACGACCTTCGGGTCCCGCCGGGAGCGCTCGAAGGTCTCCGAGATGAGCCGGTTGAACAGGGCCTCGTCGACCTGCGGGGCGCCCTGCTCCAGGTGGGCCCGCGCCTGCGCCAGGCAGCCGTCCTTCTCGCCGTACGCGGCCTGGCGTTCCTTCGCCGACAGGCCGCGCATCCGGTCGGCACCGGCGGCGGCGCGCCGGGCCACGGTGGGGCGGTCCGGCGCGGTGTGATAGCCGAAGAGGCGGGCGATCTCCGGTTCGACGACACCGTAGCGGCGGCGGTTGGCCGGTTCCACGTCCTCCGCCGCGCTCCGCGGCAGCACCTCCCACGCCATGCCCCGCCCCCGCATGCAGTCGCGGACGAGGAGCTCTTCTGCGCCTTCGAGGACGCTGATGTCCGACGGCGAGAGGTTGTAGCGGTCGAAGGGGATGGAGAGCGCGCGAGCCTCCGCCCCCGGTGGCGGAACCTGTGGCGGCGGCGTCGCCGAACAGGCGGCCGTCGCGGCCAGAAGCACCCCGACCGCTCTCCGCAGCCGAACGGACACGCTGATTCCTTACGGCCTGACGTACCGGATGGAGCTGGTCTTGTTGTCGAACCCGTTGTTCGTCAGGTCTCCGTCCGAGGAGCTCGGCTTCGCCGCGTAGCCGTAGGCGCCGGCGCAGTTGGCGGAGTTGTAGAACTGCACCCTGGCGGCGGTGTTGTTCCGCATGGAGCTCGCCTTGTTGTTCATCCTGAGCGAGTTGTAGCAGAGGCCCCACCCCTCGAACATGAACTCCTCTTCGGCCCCCTTGAACTTGTCGTGTTCGTACAGGCAGAGGTCCAGCTCGCAGGTGCTCAAAGCCTCTTCCACGTCGGCCTGCGCGGTGGAGCCGGTCCCCACCAGGCCGGCCAGGACCAGCGCCACCACACCGGCTCCGCGCACTGTCGCTCGCTTCACGTACACCTCATTCTCGTGGTCCCGAAATCGCTCAAGATCATAGCGATGAACAGGTACAAAGCACTCGATTACGAGGACTTTCATCCCTACCCGGCCGGTGCGCCTGGGGATCATCTTCGACGATCACGCCGCCGTCCGCCGCCCCCTGTCCGGCCTGGTGGGCTAGCGGCTCACCGGGAAGTTGGCGCGAAAGACGCCGTCCGGGTCGTGGTGACGCTTGACGGCGCGCAGCCGGGCGAGTGCGGCGGGTGTGAAGGCGTCGGCCGCCGTCTCACCCGGGTTGAGGAAGGTGTACGGCTTACGGCCGGTGACCGGCAGGGATTCGGCCAGGCCGCGTTGCCGGGCGGTGACGTCGTCGCCGGGGAAGCCGAACAGGTAGAGCGCGTACGGCTCGGCCAGCGGGCCGTGCGGGCTGTCGGAGGGCCCGGCCAGCGCGCCGCCCAGGTGCCGGATCTGCACGCTGAGCAGCGGCGCGATCGGGTCCGCGAGCAGCGTCTTGACCGCGGTGTCGTCCAGCTCGGTCAGCAGCTCGCCGCGTGAGGCGCCCGCGCCCGGGTCGGTGGGCTCGGCGATGATGGACCCGAGTTCGGCGACCGACATGACGCGCCGGGAGTCCGACAGCGGCCGCGGGAGGCGGTCCAGCGGGGCCAGCAGGTCGCGCGCCTCGCTCTCACCGCCCAGGTAGGTGGCGTCCACGGCGACCATGGGCGCGGAGCCGGGGAAGTGCAGCAGGTCCAGCCAGACGGTGAGCGCGCCGGGGGCGGTGGCGGTGATCTGCCGGTAGGCGTCCATGACGGCGGGGGCGTGCCCGGCGTCCCACAAGATCCGCCCGCCGTACAGGTGCGGTGCGGGGTGCAGGGCCAGTTCGAGGGCGGTGACGATCGCGAAGTCGCCGCCCCCGCCGCGCAGCGCCCAGAACAGGTCGGGGCCGGACTCGGCGGTGAGCCGCCGCGGGCGCCCTTCGGCGTCGACGATGTCGAAGGCGGTGACGCTGTCGGCGACCCAGCCGTGGGCGCGGCCGAACCAGCTCAGCCCGCCGCCGAGGGCGACCCCGGCGACGCTGACGACGGGGGAGCTGCCGGGCAGGCCGGTGAGGCCGTGCGGTGCGGCGGCCGCCTGCAGCCGGCCCGAGGCCACGCCCGCGCCGACGCGCGCCCGGCGGGCAGCCGGGTCGACGCGCAGGGAGTCGAGCCGGCCGGTGCGCAGCAGGATCGTGCCGTCGGTACGGCCGGTGGCGCCGTGGCCGTTCGGCTGGGTGGCGATGCCCAGGCCGGCGGCGCGGGCGTACCGGACGAGTGCGGCGACGTCGTCGGCGTCCGCGGCCTCGACCACGGCCGCCGCCGGTTGTTCGACGGCCAGGTTCCAGGGACGGCGGGCGGCGTCGAAACCGGGGTCGCCGGGCAGCAGGACCCGGCCGCGGACGACGGAACGCAGGCTGTTCATGATGGTGTCTCCTCAGGCGCCGAAGATGGTGACGGGGTCGCCGGTGTACCAGGCATTGTCGATGCGCAGGCGGCGGATGACCCAGCGCTCGCCGTCCCTGACCAGCTCCACGTCATAGGGGTTCTTCAGCAGGGCGAAGGTGCCGTGGTCGGCGGACAGCAGATGCTGGGCCTCGACCAGCGCCGTCAGGCGCGCGGTGTCGCCGTCCACGACGACACGCGGGTTGGTGACCTGGTGGGTGGTGTCCACCCGGCCGGTGAACATGGCCAGGATCATGGTGACGATCGTGTCCCGTCCGGACATCACCGGCGGTCGTGCGCCCCACTTGGCGGCGGCCGGGCGGAAGTCCAGCTCGGCGTCGGCGGCGAAGGCCGAGGCGAACAGCTCCGCGTCCTTCAGGTCCTGGCCCAGGCCGAACCGGTACAGCGCGTCCACGATCTCCGCGCGATCCCGCAGCTCCCTGTCCACAACGGACATTGCATGCTCCCATACAGGTCAGAGGGGTTCTGAGTGGTTCCACTCTGGGCCTGGGGGAGTCGCGGATCAACGCGATGCTGTGCAACGATCGTGAAGCCTGGGTTAACGATGAAGGGAAGCGCATGCTGGAGCGGCACGAGCTGGAGGCGTTCCTCACCCTCGCCGAGGAGCTGCACTTCGGCCGTACCGCCGAACGCCTGCGCGTGTCCACCGCCCGCGTCAGCCAGACCATCGCCAAGCTGGAGCGCCGCGTCGGCGTCCCGCTGTTCAACCGGACCAGCCGCCGCGTGCGGCTGACGGCGGTGGGAGAGCGGCTGTACGAGGAGACGCGCCCCGCCTGGGACCAGATCGGCGCCGCGCTCCTGCGGGCGATCGACACCGGCCGCGGCCTCACCGGCACCCTCCAGGCCGCCTTCGTCGGCGCGGCCGGCGGTCAGTTGCTCATCGGCGTCACCGAGCTGTTCCGGCAGCGCCTGCCCGGCTGCGACGTACGGCTGCGCGAGGCGCAGATGGTCGACCTGATGCCCTGGCTGCGGAGCGGCGAGGCCGACATCGCCCTGGGCACCTTCCCGATCGACGAGCCTGACATCGTCACCGGGCCGGTGCTGGTCTCCGAGGTGCGCATGCTCGCCGTGCCCGCCCAGCACGCGTTCGCCCACCGCCCGTCGGTCTCCCTGGAGGACCTGGCCGGGGTACGGCTGCTGCAACTCCCGGACACGCTGCCCGCCTCCCTGCGCGCGGACCGCACCCCGCGGACCACCCCCGCCGGGCGGCCGATCGAGCCGGGCCCCTCCGCCGCCACCTTCACCGAGATGCTCACCCTCATCGGCGCCGGGCAGGGTGTCTTTCCCGTCGGCGCGCACACCAGGCGCTACTACGCCCGGCCCGACGTCGCCTACGTCCCGTTCAGCGACGCCCCGCCCCTTCAATGGGGGCTGCTCTGGCCGGCCGAGGGCGCGACCGCGCGTGTCCTGGCGTTCGCCGAGGCCGCCCACGATCTGATTCACACCCCCGCGTGAGTCAGATCGTGGGCGGTACGGGCGATCAGGGGTTGATCTTCACCCAGAACGGGTCGTTGACGTGCAGGATGCGGTCGTCGAAGAAGAAGGCGATCAGCGAGCCGCCGGCCGAGCCGTTCTGCGTGCCAGGGACCCACCGGACGGAGAAGTCCCAGGTGCCGCTACCGGCGCCCTCGGCGGTCGAGCGGAACGGATACTCGTCGCACTGCCACCCCTCCGCCTCCTGCTGCGGCGTCTTGGGCGGCAGGCCGGTCGTCGCGTTGTAGGCGCCGTTCCGGTTGCACGCGTAGTTCTTCCAGGTCGTGTTCGAAGCGGCGATGGCGCCGGTGCCCGGCACCCGGTGCAGCGATCCGAACTCGGGGTCGGGGTCGGGCTCCCAGCGTCCCGGGATCGTCTTGCGGTGCGACTCGATGGGGTAGGAGGTGTCCGGGCTGAGCTGGGCGTCCTGGATGTGCCGGGCGACGGTCCCGTGCTTGGCGCTGGAGAGGTTGTACTGCAGGTGCGGGATCACGTCGGTGAACACGCAGGCCCGGTCGAACGCCTGGCCGAAGCGCGAGAAGTAGTCGGCGGAGTCGCACCGGAACGGCAGGTCGTCGGTCTTGCCCGGCGGGATGAGGGGATAATCGAGCGACGTGGCGTCGGTGACCAGGTGCCAGTCCGGCGTGGTGATCTTCTCGCGGGTGGGGTCGCCGGCCTGGGCGGGCGAGGTCAGGTCCCACGAGAACCAGTCGGTGGTGGTGTTCCAGGCGCTCCAGGACTTGCTGGGAGTGGTCCCGGCATAAGAGCAGTACGGCGCGGCCTGGGCGCATTCGGCGTGCACGGCGAAGGGCTGCCCGGTGGGGTTCGCGGTGGTCCAGCCGACGTACCGGACCGACCCGGCCACCGGACGCCAGAACACCCGGAGGCTGCGCTGGGTGTTGCTGCCCATCGCCGCCATCTGCCAGTCGATGATGACGCTGCCCATGTAGGTCGGGGGCCCGCTCGTGCTGACCTTGAAGTAGTCGGCCTTGTAGCCGAACGCCTGGCACCACAGCAGCCGGTTGTACGTCCAGCCCGACCGGCGCGCGGCCTCGGGCTTGGCCAGGCAGTCGCCGGTGTCCGGCTGCGGCGGCGTGGCGGGGAAGGCGGCCGTGGTGGCCAGCCTGCCCAGGCTCTGCCTCGACCGGCCGTCGTCGGTGACCTTGTCGGCGTCGTAGTAGGAGTGGTTGCCGAGCTCGGCGGCCCGGCGCAGGGCCCGCTTGCGGGCTTCGTCCGGCGACAGCGGCTCGACCTTGTCGAACGTGGCGCCCGGCGAGGGCGTCGGGGGCCGCGCGTGGGCGGGGCTGAGCCCGGCCGCGCACAGAACGAGCGGGAGCAGCACGGCCATCGTCATGCGAGTACGGCGCGACATGGCTCACCCACCCGATCCGGCGGGGAGGACGTCCTCTTCCCAGGGACACCAGTCGAGCCCCGGTATGGGGCCGTAGTTGTCACCGCCGGACACGTGGGTGGCGGGGAAACCGCCCCACCCGCCGGCCGCCCACACCTCGTCGGCCTCGGTGTAGAGCCAGATGTCGTTGACCCACACACCGACCGGCGGGTTCTCCGGCCCGTGGGCCTGGCAGACGAACCAGTTGTCGCCGGCCCACAGCCTGCCGATCGGCTGCCATCGCCCGTCGACGTAGTTGTAGACATCGCCGGCCCGGTAGTTGTTGCAGTAACGGGTCGCCCACCGCTGTCCCAGCGTGTCGGTGACGGTCGGCCCGGTGCCCCAGCAGCCGTCGGCGGCGGCCTGAGCGGCCTGGGCGGGTTGCGCGGTGAGCACGGTCGCGGCGGCGGTCGCCACCATGACCATGCCGGTTAACCGTCTGGCTGTGGCCATGACTCTCCCTTTTCCTCAGGTGTGCGCGTGCGGTCATGAGTGCTGGTATAGGGCCGGTGGATTGTTCGGTGTCACGCGGTGGACACCGAACAACAAGTGCTGAACAATGAAGCCCGGGCCGAGGATCACAACGGGGGTGGCGATGCCTCGCCGCGAACGGCCACTAGACGCCGGTGACGACGCGTTATTACGGTTCGCAGCCGATCTACGACGATTAAGGGAAAAGGCGGGCGGCCTCTCCTACCGCGAACTCGCCAAACGCGCGCATTACTCCGCCGGCACCCTCTCCGAGGCGGCGGGAGGCCGGAAACTGCCCAGCTTGGCGGTGACTTTGGCCTACGTACGGGCCTGCGGCGCGGACCCGGCGGAATGGCAGGACCGATGGATTTCGCTGGCCGCGGAATTCAACGGTCCTGAGCCGGGAGAAACACCGGGGGAAAGACCGCCGTATGTCGGCCTGGCCGGTTTCGGACCGGAAGACGCCGACCGGTTCTTCGGCCGGGAACGGCTTCTGGAAAAGATCCGTGCCACACTGTCCGAACATCGTTTCATCGCGGTGCTCGGCGCTTCGGGATCGGGAAAGTCGTCCCTGCTGAGAGCCGGTCTGCTGCCGGTCGCGCCGGCGCTGCTGGTGACCCCGGGAACCCATCCTTTCCGCGAATGCGCGGTACGACTCGCGGCCCGGCTCGGCATCACGGCGGGCGCGCTGCTCGCGGACCTCACCGCCGACCCCCGCAACCTGGGGCTGGCCGTCCGCCAGGTCGCCGCCAAGGAGGGCGCCTCCGGAGACCTCGTGCTCGTCGTCGACCAGTTCGAGGAGGTGTTCACGCTCTGCCCCGACCCGGCGGAGCCGGCCGCCTTCATCGACGCGCTGGTGAGCGCCGCCCGGGAGCCCGACAGCCGGACCCGCGTGGTCATCGGCGTGCGTACCGACTTCTACACCCACTGCGCGCGCCACCCCGACCTGGCCGAGGTGCTCCAGCGGGCCCAGATCCTGGTCGGCCCCATGACGACCGAGGAACTGCGCCAGGCCATCACCCGCCCGGCCATCGAGTCGGGTCACCGCGTGGAGGGCGCGCTGGTGTCGCGGCTCATCGCCGAGGCCACCGGCCAGGCCGGGGTGCTGCCGCTGGTCTCGCACGCGCTGCTGGAGACCTGGCGGCGCCGTCGCGGCAACACCCTCACCCTGGCCGGGTACGAGTCCACCGGCGGCATCGACCACGCCATCGCGCGGACGTCGGAAGCGCTCTACACCGCGCTGAGCGAGGATCGGCAGGCCGCCGCCCGGCAACTGTTCCTGCGGCTGACCGCGCTCGGCGAGGGCACGGAGGACACCAAACGCCGCGTCACCCGCGACGAGCTCGAAGGCGACACCGGGCTGCTCGACGAGCTGGCCGGAGCCCGGCTCATCACCCTCGACGGCGACAACGTGGAGATCGCCCACGAAGCGCTGATCCGGTCGTGGCCCCGCCTGCGCGGCTGGCTCACCGACGACCGCGACGGGCTGCGCCTGCACCGCCAGATCACCGAGGCGGCCGAGGCGTGGGAGGCGGAGGGCCGCGACGACGGCGCCCTCCACCGCGGCACCCGGCTCGCCGTCGCCAGAGACTGGGTCGCCGCCAAGGACCCCCTTCTGACCAGCAGGGAGAGGGAGTTCCTTGAGGCCGGGATCGCCGCGGAGGCGCGCGAGCAGGCCGCGGCCCGCCGCCACGCCCGCCGCCTGCGCCAGTTGGTCGCGCTGCTCGCCGTGCTGCTCGTCATCGCCACGACCACCACCGTGAACGCGATGAGCAACGGGCGGATGGCCGCCGGCCAGCGCGACATCGCGCTGTCGCAGAAGGTCGCCGCCGACGCCGCCGAGGTGCGGGCGGCCAACCCCGCCCTGTCCGCGCAGCTCGCCCTGGCCGCCTACCGGCTCTCGCCCACCGCCGACGCGCTCGGCAGCCTGCGGCGCACGTTCGCCACCCCGTACGCCACCCGGCTGACCGGGCACACCGATCGGATCAACGCGGTCGCGGCCGGCCCGGACGGGAACCTGCTCGTCACCGCCGGCCGCGACGGCACGGCCCGGCTGTGGCGGATCGCCGACCCGCACCGCCCCGAGCCGCTGGCCGTGCTCACCGGTCACCGCGCGAACGTCAACGCCGCCGCGTTCAGCCCCGACGGCCGCCACCTCGCCACCGCTGGCTGGGACCACACGGCCCGGCTGTGGGACGTCACCGATCCCCGCCGTCCCCGTGAGCTGGCCGCGCTGCCGCACGGCGACGACGTGAACGCGGTCGCGTTCAGCCCGGACGGGCGCACGCTCGCCACCGCGAGCAGCGACAGGACCGCCCGCCTCTGGGACGTCGCCGGCCGCCGCCCGCCGGCCACGCTCGATGGGCACGCCGACGGCGTGGTGTCGGTGGCGTTCAGCCCCGACGGGCGCACGCTGGTGACCGGCGCCTTCGACCGCGCCGCCGGGCTGTGGGACGTCACCGACCCCGCCCGCCCAGGGCCGCCCCGCCTGCTCACCGGGCACGCCGACGCCGTGGCCTGGGTCGCGTTCAGTCCCGACGGCCGCCTCCTGGCCACCGCGAGCAACGATCGCACCACCCGGCTGTGGCGCCTCGCCGACGGCACGAGCGCCGTGATCAAGGGGCATCGGGACGTCGTCAGGTCGGTCGCGTTCAGCCCCGACGGCCGGTTCCTGGCCACCGCGAGCCTGGACGACACCGTACGGCTGACCGATGTCACCGACCACCGCCGCCCCCTGCACGTGACCACGTTCACCGGCCACACCGGCAACGCCGTCTCGGTCGCCTTCACCCCCGACGGGCGCACCCTGGCGACGGGCAGCGACGACTACACCGCCCGCCTGTGGGACCTGCCGGGACCGGCGCTCGCCGTCCCCGCCGCGGCCGTCTACTGGCTCGCCTTCAGCCCCGACGGCCGCACGCTGGCCACCGTCGGCGAGGATCGCGCCGCGCGGCTCTGGCAGGTCACCGACCCCGCCCGGCCGCGCCTCCGCTCCGTCCTGACCGGCCACGGCGACGAGATCTGGGGTACGGGCTTCAGCCCCGACGGCCGCGTCCTGGCCACGGCGAGCAACGATCACACGGTACGCCTGTGGGACGTCACCGACCTCGGCCGCCCGGTCTCGCGGGCCGTGCTCAAAGGCCACACCGCCAACGTGAACGCGGTGACCTTCAGCCCGGCCGGTCACACCCTCGCCTCCGCCAGCCTCGACCACACCGTCCGCCTCACCGACGTCGCCGAGCCCCGCCGTCCCCGCCTCCTGGCCGGCTTCACCGTCGACCCCGACGGGGTGAACGCCGTGGCCTTCAGCCCCGACGGCCGGACACTCGCCACCGCCGGCTGGAACCACACCGTGCGCCTCTGGAACGTCACCGACCCGCGCCACCCCGCCCCGCTGGCCGCGCTGCCCGGTCACACCGACGGCATCAACGCGCTGGCCTACAGCCCGGACGGCCGGACGCTCGCCACGGCCGGCTACGACGACACGGCCCGCCTCTGGGACGTCACCGACCCCCGGCGGCCCGGCCCGCTGGTCACCATCGCCGGACACACCGACAACGTCAACATGGTCGCGTTCAGCCCGGACGGCCGCACCCTCGCGACCGCGGGCAGCGACCGGGTCACCCGCCTGTGGGACCTCGCCGACCGCCGCCGCCCCCAGGAGCGCTCCTCCCTGGAGGCCCATTCCGACCGTGTGTCGTCGGTCGCGTTCAGCCCGGACGGGCACACCCTGGCGACCGGTGGATACGACCGCACGGCGCTGCTGTGGGAGACCGACCCCGGGCGCCTGGCCGCCCGGATCTGCCGGACCGCCCATCCGCCGATCGCCAGGGCGGAATGGGACCGGTATTTCCCGGGCCTGCCGTATCGCCCGCCGTGCCCGTAGCCGGTCAGTACCGGCTGCCCATCGCCGTGCGTACCTCGTCGAGGGTGGTCTCGGCGACGGCGTTGGCACGTTCGTTGCCCTCGCGCAGCACCTGACGGACGTAGCCGCGGTCGCGGGCGTACTCGGCGCGGCGGGCGCGGATCGGCGCCAGGTGGTCGTTGACGGCGTCGGTCACGCGCGCCTTCAACGCCCCGGCCCCCGCGGCGCCGATCTCGGCGGCGACCTGGTGCGGGTCGCGGTCCTGGCACAGCGCGGCGAGGAGCACCAGGGAGGACACCTCCGGCCGTTCGCCCGGGTCGTAGGTGATGTGCCGGTCGGCGTCGGTCTTGGCGCGCCGGATCAGCCGGGCGGTCTCGTCGGCGTCCGCGGCCAGCCTGATCGCGTTGCCCCGGCTCTTGCTCATCTTGCCGCCGTCCGTGCCGAGGAGCAGCGGGGCGCTGGACAGCAGGGCGTCGGGGACGGGGAACACGGCCGCGCCGTCGCCGTAGCGGTCGTTGAAGCGGCGGGCGACGGTCCTGGTGATCTCCAGGTGGGGGAGCTGGTCCTGGCCGACCGGGACCAGGTTCGCCTTGCAGAACAGGATGTCGGCGGCCTGGTGCACGGGGTAGGTGAACATCAGGCCGCTGACGGAGGATTGCCGCGAGTGGGCGATCTCATCCTTGACCGTGGGGTTCCGGCTCAGTTCGGGGACCGAGACCAGGCTGAGGAAGGGCAGCAGCAACTGGTTCAGGGCGGGCACCGCGCTGTGCGCGAAGATCACGGACCGCGCGGGGTCGATGCCGATGGCGAGGTGGTCGAGCACCAGCTCCTCGACGTACATCGGCAGGTCCTGGGCCACGTCCCGGTCCGTCAGGACCTGGAAGTCCGCGACCAGCACGAAGACCTCGACTCCGAGCCCCTGCAGCCGGACCCGGTTCTTGAGGGTGCCGAAATAGTGCCCCAGGTGCAGGAATCCGGTCGGGCGATCGCCCGTCAGGACGCGGAACCGGCCGGGATCCGCCTCGATCAGTCGTTCCAACGTGTTCATGAGTTCTTCTCCTGGTGAGTGACGCCGCCGCCGGAACGGCCGTCGCTCGCGCAGGAAACGCGGACGGGCCGTTCTTCCGAACGGCCCGATCGCATCTGAAAGTGAGGTGGCCGCTCCTACGGGGAGCGCCACCAGCTCAGACACGGAAGTCGATGCACACCTCAACGATAGCCGACGGCGAGTACGGCGCCCACCAGGAGCACGACCGCCCCCGCCGCCTGTACGGGATTGAACGACTCGCCCAGGAACAGGGCGGAGCAGGTGGTCCCGACGACGGGGACGAGGAACATCATGATCGACGCCGACGACGGGCCCACGGCCTTGATGCCCCGGTAGTAGAGCAGGTTCGCCACCGCGGTCGGGCCGAGCGCCACGAAGACGATGTTCAGCCAGACGTGGGCGGGCACGTCGCCCCAGACGACCTCGGTGGCCGCCGGCGCGCTGTAGACCGCCAGCAGCGCGGCCCCGCTCACCGTCGCGTACGTCGTCGCCCGGAGCGGCTCGATGCCGGTCAGCACCCGGCGCCCCAGCAGCGTGAACCCGGCCCAGCAGGCGGCGCTGAGCAGGAACAGCAGATCGCCCGCGAGCCGGAGCCGGCCCCCGCCCGCCGCCCCGCCCGCGCCCACGAAGAAGATCACGGCACCGGCCGCCCCGCACGCCAGCCCCGCCACCCGCGCTCCCGACGCGTTCTCCCGCCGGGTCAGCAGCAGAAAGGCCGTGGTCAGCACGGGACTCATGACCGGGACGATGGTGCTTCCGTCGATCGCCGGCGCGAGCGACAGCCCCCAGAAGAACAGCAGGTTGTACACGAAGACGCCGAGCACCCCTGCCCCGGCCGCCCGCAGCAGGTCCCGCCGTCGCACGACGGCAGGCTCCCGCGACAACCGCAGGGCGACCAGCAGCGCCAGCGCGCCGCCGCCGAAACGCAGCACCGCGACCACGGAGTGCGGCAGGTGATCGACGATCACCTTGGAGCTGCTGAAGCCGCTGCCCCACAGCAGCATCGTCGTGGCCAGCAGCAGGTAGGGCCGGGTGCCGACCGCCATGAAAAACCTCCGCGAACGCATCCATCCACGCCCAAATACCGAAATGCCGGGCGCGGCCATCAGCGCTCATGCTGGGTCATCGCAGGCCGGCCGGTCTTGTAGGCTCGTGCGCCGGGGAACGGGGGTGATGACGGATGACCGGCCGGAGCCGGGAATGGGCGACTTATTGGCGTTCGGCCGAGATGCCGCTCGAGGCCATGTACGCGAGCTTCCTGCGCCACCGCTACCACCGCCACACCCACGAGACCTACTCCTTCGGCGTCACCGAGCACGGCGCGCAGACCTTCACCTGCCGCGGCGCGGGCCACACGAGCGCGGCCGGCATGGTCATGGCGTTCAACCCCGACGAGGTCCACGACGGGCACGCCGCCCACGAACTGGGCTTCACCTACCGCATCGTGCACATCGGCGACGAGCTCATCACCGACGTCATGGCCGACGTGACGCGGCGCCCCGCCGGATCACCACTGTTCGCGGCCCCGGTCATCGACTCGCCCGTCCTCGCGGCGCGGTTGCGCGGGCTGCACACCGCGCTGTCGCGGGGCGCCGGCCCGCTGGAGCGCGACGAGCTGCTCCACGCCGCCGTCGCCGCCCTCGCGAGCCTGGCCGCGCACACGCCCGCGCGACCGCCCGCCGTTCCCCGCACACCGGCGGTCGCCCGGCTCGCCGCCAAGGCGCGCGAACTCCTCCACGACTGCTACGCCGACCCGATCAGCGCCGACGACCTCGCGACCTGGACCGGCTCCAGCCGGTACGCCGTCTACCGCGCCTTCCGCACGACCTACGGGCTGGCGCCCAGCGAATATCAGCGCCAGTTGCGCCTGCGTGCCGCGCGCCGCCTGCTCGCCCTCGGGCACCCGGCGGCCCGGGTCGCCGGCGAGGCCGGTTTCACCGACCAGGCCCACCTCACCCGCTGGTTCACCCGCTCGTACGGCGTCACACCCACCCAATACCGGCTGGCCACGGCAAGCTCACCCGAGTAGCCGGTCGCCGCGGGGAGCGTGGCCGATCAGCCGAGCAACCGGTCGCCGCGGGGAGCGTGGCCGATCAGCCGAGCAACCGGTCGCCGCGGGGAGCGTGGCCGATCAGCCGAGCAACCGGTCGCCGCAGGGAGCGTGGCCGATCAGCCGAGCAACCGGTCCAGCCGGTCGGTGCAGGGGGCGTGGCCGATCGTGCGGCACAGCCGGACGGCGTCCCCGGCCGCCCGCCCGGCCTCGGCGCGGTCGCCCAGACCGGTGTAGAGGGCGGCGAGTTCGGTCAGGGCCGCGAGCTCGGGCAGTCGATAGCTGCCGGCGTGGGCCGTGTCGCGGGCGGCCAGGGCGACCTTGACGGCGCCGTCCAGGTCGTCGCGGGCGGCGTGCAGGCGGGCGCGGGCGACGAGGGCGTAACTCTGGTGCCAGCGCAGATCCGCCTGGCCGCTGATCGCGTCAGCCAGGTCCAGGTTGCCGGCCGCGTCGCCGAGCAGGCCGAGCCGGATCTCGGCGTCGGCCTGCGCGACCAGAGCCGCCGCCTCGACGAGCCGGTCCCCTTGGCCGCGGGCGAGGCCGACGGCGTGCCGCGCCGCCGCCTGGGCGGCCGGCCACCGCCCGGTCTCCCAGTACAACCGGCTGAGCCAGGTGTGCGCGTTGGCCGCGCCGCCCGAGCCCAGGGCGTCCAGCAGGGTCGTGGCCTGGGTCAGCGTGCGCTCGGCTTCGTCGTAGCGGCCCTGGTCGATCAGGACCGAGCCGAGATCGCGCAGGTCGACCGCCTCCGCGTAGGCCAGCCCATGCTCGCGGCTCAGGTCGAGCGCCTCCCGCCGGCAGCGTTCCGCGCACTCCAGCCGGCCCAGGTGGTGATACTGCATGCCGAGCCTGTTGAGCGTCCGGTTGCGTCCGGCGACCGAGCCGAGGTCGGTGAAGAGGGCGGCCGCCCGGCGGTTGTGGGCGATCGCCTGCTCCAGGTGGCCCGTCCATTCCAGGGCGAAGCTCAGGCACGCCCAGGACTCCGCCTCGCCTTCCCGCCATCCGCAGGCGGCGGCGATGGCGGCGGCCTGTTCGAGATGGTGCACGGCCTCCTCGCGGCGGACGGCGCGGAACAGGCTCTTGCCCATCCCGTAGTGCAGCATGGCCCGCAGGGCGGGCAGGTCCGCGCGCTCGGCGGCCGCGAGCAGGGCCGGCGCGATCTCCAGCCAGCCGGCGTGGTGGCCGGTGTTGTCGCAGATGATCCACACCTGCTCGGCCAGCCGCCAGGTCCGGGGACCGGGGTCGTGGCGGACCGCCTGCGTGAGCGCGGCCACCAGGGTGGCGATCTCCTCGCCGGTGGGCTGGACCGGGTCGCCGGTGAACGGCGCGACGTGCCCGGGCAGCCGGATCTCGTCGGGGGCGCACCAGGCGGCGATGGCGTCGCCGAGGCGGAGGTAGTGGTCGATCAGCCGGCTCCGGGCGGCGTCGCGGCCGGGGTCGCCGCCCGCCTGCGCGCCGGCGTAGAGGCGTACCAGGTCGTGGAGCCTGAACCGGTCCGCGCGGTGGTGCTCGACGAGGTGCGCCGCGGCCAGGACCTTGAGCGTCGTACGCGCCTCGGCGGGCGGGACATCGGCGGCCGACGCCACCGCCTCGACCGTGAAGTCCGGCCCCGGGATGAGGCCGAGCAGGCGGAAGACACGCCGGCAGGCGGGGGAGAGCACGCGGTAGGACGCCGAGAAGGCGAGGGTCACGGGGTTGTGGTCGGTTCCGTCGAGGGTGAGACCGGTCAGCGGGTCGCCCGCGGAGAGTTCGCCGACCACGGACGCGGTTCCGTTCCATGGGGCGGCGGCGTTGGCCGCGGCGATGCGCAGCGCCAGCGGAAGACCGCCGCAGAGCCGGACGAGCTCGGCCCGCGCCGACGCCTCCGCCGGCCCGTCCGCCGGGCCCAGCAGGTCGTCCACCAGGGCCAGGCCGTCCCTTTCCGGCAGCGCGCCGAGCGAATACCACCGGGCGCCCGCCCCCGCCACCAGCTCGCCCAGGTGCTGACGGCTGGTCACCAGCGCCGCTCCCGACGGCGGCAGCAGCGGGGTGACCTGCGCGGCCGAGCGGGCGTTGTCCAGGAACAGCAGGACCGTGCGCCCGGCGAGCAGCGAACGGTAGAGGCCGAGCTGCGCGTCGAAGCCGCCCGGGACCTGCCCGGGATCGGCACCGAGGGAGAGCAGCAGCCGGGCCAGGGCCGCGGGCGCGGTCAGGGGCTCGTGCTCGGCGTCGTATCCGCGCAGGTCGACGTAGAGCTGGCCGCCGGGGAAACGGCTCTTCGCGCGGTGCGCCCAGCGCAGGGCCAGCGCCGTCTTGCCCATTCCGGCCGTTCCGCTGAGCACGCACACCGCGCCGCCGGTGCCCAGAGCGGTGTCCAGCCATGCGAGCTCCCGTTCGCGCCCGGCGAAGCCATGGATGTCGCGGGGCAGCTCGGCGGGATGGACGGTCTGAGCCGGCTGTTCCGCCTCGTCGGCCAGGAACCGCTGGTGCAACTCCCGCAGCGGCTGACCCGGCTCGATGCCCAGCTCGTCGATCAGCCGCTCCCTGGTGTCCCGGTAGACGGCGAGCGCCTCCGGCCGGCGTCCGCACCGGTGCAGCGCCAGCATGAGCTGCGCCTGCAGGCGCTCGCGCAGGGCGTGCTCGGCCGCCGCCGACCGCAGGTCGTCCACGATCTCGTCATGGCGTCCCAGCTCCAGCTCGGTCTCGAACAGCTCCTCCAGCGCACCGACCCGGCGCTCTTCCAGGCCGGGACGTTCCTGCTCGACCAGCGTCGCGGCGGTCCCGCCCAGCGCCGGACCCCGCCACAGCGCCGCCGCCGCCCGCAGCCGCCGCGCCGCCATCTCGGGACGGCCGCTGCCCGCGTGCTCACGGGCGGCGGCCCGGTGCTGGTCGAACAGCTCGGCGTCGATCTCGCCGCCGCCGGCGTGGATGCGGTAGCCGGTGCCGACGCGGCTGATCCGCTCCTTGCCCAGCAGGGCCCGCAGCTCGTGGACGTAGACCTGCAACCGGGCGAGGGCGGTACGCGGCATCCGCTCGCCCCACACCAGGAACGCCAGCCGGTCGTCCGACACCGTGCGGTTCGCGTTCAGCAGCAGCGCCGCCAGCACCGTGCGCTGCTTCGGTGAGCCCAGCTCGACCGGACCATCGGGTCCGTCCACCGAGACCGGCCCCAATATCCGATACAGCACGCCGCTCACCATCCGGCTCATGCTACGCAGAAGCGACTTCCGCCGCCCGCGATGATCGGAACTCGAAAGGAAGAGGAACGGAAGAACCCCGCCGTAACGTGCCTGCCGACCACGAACGAAGGGCACATCATGCGTTTCCGCACCACCATCATCACCCTGGCCTGCGCCGCGACGCTCACCACCGGACTCACGGTGACCGCGGGACCGGCCAGTGCGGCCGGTCCCTGCGGCAGCGGCTACTCCCGGGTCGGCGCGTACGCGGTCCCCGCCAGCGGCACGCGGCTGGGCACGCTGGAGGTCTACTACAACTCCGGCGCGGGCAAGAACTGCGCCCTCGTGTACGGGTACGGCTCGACCGCCGGCACCACGACCATCAAGGGCGTCTACATCGACAAGGCCAACCACCAGTACGGCGAGTGGGCCGACTCCGACTACGGCAGCTACTCCAGCTACGCGGGCCCGGTCTACGTTTCGGCCGGCAGCGGCTGCATCGACGTCCAGGGAGTCGTCAAGACCAGCGACCGCTACCTGAACAACGTGCACTGCGGCTGAGCTCAGGTCAGGTCGCCCACGCGCAGGACGGCGCCCAGGTTGCGGCGGCGGCCGATGGCGGTGTGCGCGTACGCCCCGGCCAGGGCGCAGAGCGTCAGCCCGGCCGCCAGCGCCGCGGGGGTGAGCAGGCCGGGCGTGTAGTCGCCGACGGGCAGGCCGCCCGCGTACGAGGACATGTCCACGCCCGGCCCCAGCGCGGCGGGCAGGCCGAGACCCAGGGCGAGACCGGCCAGCGCCGTGACGAGGACCAGGGGGAGCAGTTCGAGCACGGTCAGCCGCCGGGCCTGCCGTTCGGACAACCCGAGCGTCCGCAGCAGCGACACCGCCCTGGCCCGCTCCGGCGCCCCGACGACCAGCGACAGGACGATCGCCACCAGCGCGTACACCCCCAGCGCCACCGTCACCACCAGCAGCGTCGAGCGGACCGTGCCCGCGAGCGGATCGGCCTGGATGGCGGCCAGCGCGCGCTCCTGGGTCTCCACGGTCGCCGCCGGGACCAGCCGCGCCAGCTCGGCGGGGGCGACGTCGCCCTTGATCAGCAGCGTGTTCGCGGCGGGCCAGGGCAGCACCTCTCGCGGCACGAGGAGGAACTGCCCACTGAAGTAGAAGCCGGGCAACGTGTCGATCATGCCCTGGGTGGTCAGCTTCGCCGGTGACAGCCACATGATCTCGAAGGTGCCCCGCGCGCCCAGCCCGGGGGAGAGCAGCGCGGACGTGCTCCCGGACAGCGCGGGCAGGTCGAGGGGCCCGTCGCCGGCGACCCGCCGCCACTCGGCCAGGTCCACGGCGACGGCGTACGGCCATTCCCCGGTGTCGCCGATCCGCACCCGGCCCGTCAGCGCGAGCGCCACCCGCTCGACCCCGGGGGTCCCGCGTACCCGCTCGATGGTCTCGGCCGGAATGTCCGCGGCCGACGTCAGCTTGATCGGCGCGCCCACCTTCTGCCAGGACGCCAGCCGCTGCGTGGTGGCGATCCCGTCGGAGATCACCGCGGCGAACACCGACACGCTCAGCGCGGGCAGCAGGATCAGCACCGGCAGCGCGCTGGCGGAGCGCGCCCTCGCCGCCCTGGTCAGCCCCAGGAACGGCACCGCCGCCCGCCCGCGCGCGGCCAGCCGGACGAGCAGCCGCAACGGGTACGGGTAGCACCGCAACGTGATCAGCGCGGCCGCGAGCGTCAGCGCGATCGGGATCAGCAGCAGGAACGGATCCTCCCGCGCCGAGCCGGACAGCCCGCGGGCGCGCAGCAGGTACGCTCCCGCCGGCGCGAGCACGACGACCATGACCTCCATCGTCACCCGCCGCGCGGACGGCCGGGCGGTGGCCACGTCGTCGCGGCGCTCGTTCAGCGGCGTGCGATGCGCGAGCACCAGGCGCACCACGGCGAACGACACGGCGGTGACCACCACGACCACCGGCCCGAGGTGCACGATCGGCGGCACCGGCCCGGGCACGAGGAACGACAGCCCGTACCCGGCCAGGGCCGCGGGCCCCACCGCGAGCGCGGTCAGCGCGCCCCCGGCCACCGTCACCTGCCACAACGAGCCGCCGCGCGCCCGGGCCAGCGCCAGCGTGTGCTCCATCCGGTCGGTCAGCAGTCGCACGCCCAGCGCGATCACGCCGAGCGCGACCGCGAGCAGCCCGCCGAGCACCAGGTACATGACGGTCCGCGCGGCGGCCAGCGCGGTCAGGAAGTCGCCGAGCAGCTTGGGCAGCCCGGTGACCAGGCGATGGCTGATGACGCTGGTTCCCCGGACCGCCAGTTGCCGCTCGAACTCGGCGATGGCCGCCTCGACGTCCGGCACGCCCAGCGCGGTCGCGGCCCGCCCGTCGAGGGGCAGGACCCAGCGGTAGGTCAGGTTGTGCGCCCCGCTGGTGAGCGCGGCCAGCCCGTCGTCGGACATCAGCGTCGTGGTGTGGAACTCCTCCACCCCGGTCGGTAGGCGTACCCAGGTGACGTGCGGGACGTCGGCGTCGTGGCTCCAGGCGCGGTCGCCCGGGTCCTTGGCCCTGAACACGCCGACGATCCGCACCGCCGTGAGGGTGGTCGAGCCGAGCATCCTGGTCTGGCCGATCCGCAGGCCCATCCTGCGTACGGCCTCGTCCACGACGCCCACCTCGACCACCGGGATCGTCGCGCCGTCGTGGACCATGGTGGACGGTCCGCCGGGTTCGCGGCCCTCCACCCAGTCCACCCGCCGGTCCGCGTCGGACAGCCAGCCGAGGTTGATGTAGGTGACGGCTCCGCTGATCGTGGCGGCGGCGGGGGTGCGGACGGTCTTGGCGCTCATGTGCCCGCCGGGCCGGATCAGGGACCGCAGCGCCGCCGGGAGGAGCCGCCGCCACTGAGCGTCGTGGTCCTCGAACCGCGCACGTTGGTGCAGGTCGCCGTTGGGGGCGGCCGGCTCCCCTGTCACGGTCAGATCGGTCTGTACGGCGGCGGCGGTGGTCAGCGCCCGGCGCAGCGCCTCGTCGAACGACGCCTGCATCATCCTGGGCAGCCCGGAGACGAGCAGGCAGGCGACCGCCGTCAGCACGACGAGCAGCGCCGAGGTGCCCGCGTGCACCCGCAGCCCCAACGGGATCCTCACCGCTCCTCCAAGCTCTGCCCGCGCCACAGGTGCCGGGCCAGCCCGGCGACGATCGCGAGCAGCACCCCCGTCACCAGGACCAGCATCGCGGCCGTGGCCGCCCAGGGGATGTGGAGCAGCACGCCGGGCGTGACCGCCGACGCCTGCCCGGTCAGCACGATGTGCGGGACCACCAGGTTCCCGATGACGACGGCCAGCCCGGTGCCCGCCGCCAGCGACAGCCCGATGACGAACGTCTGCTCCATCGCCAGCAGGCCGAACAGCTGACGGGAACTGGTGCCGAGCGCCCGCAGGACGGCGAACTCGGCCCGCCGCTCGCGCGCCGCGACCACGGCGTTCACCAGGAACCCGAGCACCGCGAACCCCAGTGCCGCGGCGAACCCCAGGAGCAGCGCCCCTTGCAGCCCGCTGGCCAGCGGATCGTCCCGCAGCGTGGCCGTCAGCTCGCGCCGGTCGACCGCGGCCACGTCCCATTGGGGGCTTTCGCGCAGGATCTCCCGAGCCGGGGCGGTGTCGGGGGCGGCGAGCCACCATTCGGTGGCGGGCCTGGGCGGTCGGGCCGTGGTCAGCTCATGCGCCTGCAGCGACCCCCAGTCGGCGAGTACGGCCTCCTGGCCGGGGGCGCTCGTCGGCATGCTGCCCACGACGCCGACCAGCTTGACCCGCAGCACCTGACCGGCGAGGGCGGCCGGCCCAGTCTGCCCGACGTCCAGCTTGAGCGCGGCGGCCAGACCGGGAGTCAGCACCACGGGCAGCGGCCCGGGCTCTTGCGACGGCGGGCCGGGCTCCCGCGAGGGCGGTTCGGGCTCCCGCGAGGGCGGTTCGGGCTCCCGTGACGGCGCGAAGGTGACCACGCCCGGTGCCTCGCCGAAGGCCGGGGACACCGGCACGTCGCGGCCGTCCGCGCTCAGGCCGGTCACCCGCAGAACGGTCTGCGGGCCCGCGACGATCCCCCGCAGCGACAGCGGATACGTGATCTTCCCGGAGCGTCCGGCCAGCGTGCCCAGGTCGAGCTCGACCCGGTTCCCGCCCTTCCGCAGCTCCCCGAGCGGTAGTTCGCCCCACGCGCCCAGCCCGTCGGACAGCACCAGCCGCGCCGGCACCGCGGCGTTCGCCACGACCCGTACGGTGAGGGCACGCGGCCGTCCGGGCAGCTCCAGCCCGGACGCCCGATCTCCGGCCAGCGCCCGGGACAGTTGCGCGACCGACTGCGCCGACAGGTCGGGCCGCAGATCGAACAGCTCGCCCAGCTTCCCCGCGTCAACGGCGAGCAGCAACGCGCTCTCCCCGCTCACCTCCGTCTGTCCCCGGAAGGCGGGCGAGGCGGCGGTGACGCCCGGCAGCGTGGTGAACGCCGTGCCCCGACCGAGCACTCCCAGCTCCGGCCCCTCGGACGGCCCCGCCAGCCGCAGGTCGGCGCCCGCCTGGTGACGGGCCTGATCGACCTGGGAAGCCTGCCAGGTGGAGATCGTGGCCATCGACACGACGCCGATCGCGATCGCCATGGTCAGCAACAGCGCGGGCCCCGCGTACTTGAGGGGCCGTCTGCTCACCTGCCACGCCCCCAGCGCGGGGGCGAGCGTCGGCCTGCGCGCGGTCAGCCGCTCGGCCAGCCTCGACACCCGCGGCACCAGCCGCAGGCCCAGCATCCCGCCCGCGAGCAGGGCCAGCGCCGGCCCGGAGATGATCAGCGGATCGATGCCGAGCCCACCCGAGGCCGTCGCGGTGACCGGTGCACCGTAGCGCTGGAGCTGCCAGATCGCCAGCGCGGCCACCGCCAGCAGCGCCAGGTCCGCGCCCGCTCCCTCGATCAGCCCCCGCCCGCCGCGCCCGCGCGCCGACTGCTCCTCCACGTACGTCCGCCGGCCGCCCGCCAGGGCCGGCAGCGCCAGCAGCACGGCCGCCGCCAGGGCCACGCCGAACGACACGAGGAAGGCGCCGGGATCGGCGGCCGGCGCGAGGCGTACCCCTGAGGCCCTGATCCACGGCAGCCGGTGGACCAGCGCGAGCAGCGGCGGCCCGAGGAACGGCGCGATGATCGCGCACGGGACCGCCACCAGCAGCGCCTCACCGCCCGCCAGCGCGGCCAGGCGCACCGTGCCCGCGCCGCGCGAGCGCAGCAGCGCCACCTCCATGCGGCGGTGGTCGGCGAGTAATCGCGCGGTGAGCGTCAGCGCGTACGCGGCCAGGAGCAGCAGTTGCAGCACCGGGATCAGCATGGTGGACCGGGTCACCAGGGACGCGGTGGCGAGCTGGGTGAGCATCTCGGGCAGGCGGGTGGCGGTCAGGCAGTTCGCGCAGCCGGCCTCGGTCAGCCGTTCGCCCATCCGGCCGATCGCGTCGGCCAGCGGGCGTAATCGTCCGGGCGTCAGCCCGCCGAGGTCCGGCTCAGCCGCCCAGATGGCCCGGACGCTGGTGGCGAAGCCCGCGAGGAACGTCTCCTTCGCCACCATCAGCGGCCCGTACGTGGTGTATTCGCCGCGTTCGACACCCCTGCTCAGCAGCTCCTCGCCGGCCCAGCGCCCGCCCAGGGGGTCGTCGAGCTGGAAGACGCCGACCACGCGGACCGTGACAGGGCGCGCGTCGAGCCGCCCCTTCGTGACGAACTCCCGGCCGGTCCCGAACCCGGTGGCGGCCGCCACCGGCACCGAGATCGCCGCCTCGACGACCGCTCCGCCGGGCTTCGGCCAGGCGCCCGAGACCAGCCGGGCATGCCGGTCGAGCCCGTCGTGGCTGCCGAACCGCAGCAACTCGGGCAGGTCTTCGCCGTCGTGGCCCGGCATGACGTACGAGTCGGAGCGCAGGCTCGTGGTGACGGCAGGAAGCGTGCCGTAGACCCTGGTCAGCTCGTCGCGGACGGCCCCGTCGTAGGCCGGGAAGGTCGTCGCGGTGACCTGGGCGCTGATCGTGGTGGCCGTCTGACGGTAGGGGGCCGTCTCCAGCACCCGGCGGAGACCGGCGTCGGCGATGGAGGAGGCGTACATCGTCAGCGCCACCAGCGTGGTGGTCGCCAGCAGGATCGACCCGAACGCGGCCAGGAGGAGCAGTGGCTCGCTGAGCGCCCTCTTGACGACCAACGGCCCCCGCATCCGTCCCCCTCGGGTACTTGACGCTCTTCGTCGCTTTAGAGTACCAATTTAAAGCGACACTCTAAAGTATGACTACAAGCTAGGAGCGCTTCATGAAGCGTCTGGCCTTACCGGCCATCGCCGGTCTCACCATCGCGATCGCCCCGGCCCCCGCCTCGGCCGCGCCGCCCCCCGACACATGCCGGAACGGCTACGTGTGGCGGGAGGCCCGGCCCAGTGACCACGTCTGCGTCACGCCGGGCGTACGCGACCGCACGACCATCGAGAACCGGCAGAAGCAGGCCAACTGGGTGTCCGGCGAGTACGGCCCGCACACCTGCAGGACCGGCCTGGTGTGGCGGGAGGCGTTCCCCGGCGACGACGTCTGTGTCACGGGGAAGAGCCGCGAGGAGGCGCGCGGTGACAACGTTCAGGCCGAGAGCCGCCAGATCCAGGCCAGGTTGTGGATCAACACCTACCGGAGCGGGCCGACCGACAACGGCGACGGCACCGCCACCACGACCTCCGTCGACGACATCCCGCGGCTGAAGCTGAGCGGCTCCCACTACAACTTCGGCGAGGTGAAGGTCTTCATCTACTACGACACCGGCCGGCTGTACTGGAGCGGCACGGTCAAGGCCATTCCGCAGAGCGGCTGGTCCGGGGGTAGCTGGGGCAAGCGGACCGGCAAGTTCGACTGCAGGGCCAAGGGGAAGCCCGCCAACGCCTACGCCCGCGCCCTGGACGTCGCCTCCGGCCGCTGGTCGGCCAAGGTCCCGCTCCGGGTCGGCTGCTCCGTCTACTGATCGGCTCCCTGCGGTGGCATCAAAGGAACGATGTCGCGAGCGACTTTGCCAGGATCTCGCACACGTCTCCGACGATCATGCGGTGCCCGCGTATTCGCGTACCCGGTGGATCAGGTTGTCCCGGAGCTCGAAGACGAAGCAGTAGTCGTTTTTTTCAGACCCGGTCGAGAGGGCGATGGGGCTCGGCCGGCAGCTCCACCTCGATCAGGTCGCCGGGACGTACGACGCCGCCCGTCCTGACGACGCTCATGACGCCGGCCTTGCGCAGCACGTTTCCGGCCTCGTCGCGGCCGACGACCTGCTTGAGCAGCCCGTTCTGGAAACGGTCGATCTGCAGGCAGGGGTTGCGCAGCCCGGTCAGCTCCACGACGGCCTCGCCGCCGACGCGCAGCAGCGTGCCGACCGGCAGGCCGAGCAGATCGAGGCCCTTGGTCGTGATGTTCTCGCCGAGCTGCCCCGGCTCGACCGTGAAGCCCGCCTCGCCCACCTCCGCGAAGAGCTCCTCGTGGATGAGGTGCACCTGACGCAGGTTCGGCTGGGTGGGGTCCTGCGCGACCCGGGAGCGGTGCTTGACGGTGACGCCCGCGTGCACGTCGCCCTCCACTCCGAGCCCGGCGAGCAGGGTGATGCTCTCCCGGTTCGGCTTGGTGAAGGAGTATTCGCCGTTGCTGCTGACCGCCGTGACAATCCCTTGCATTTGGTGAATTTTAGCGTTCGTAGTCGGCTGACCGGCTCACGGCCGCCCACTTCTCGGTCTCGGCGGCGCGGATCTCCGCGGCCTTCTGGGCGGAGGCGACGGCGTCGCTGCCGAGGAGGAGCCGCCGGGGCGGGTCGTCGTCGCGGACGACGTCAATGATGATCTTCGCGGCGCGGGCGGGATCGCCGGGCTGGGTGCCGTCGGTTTCGCGCCGATAGCGGTGGATGGCGCCCACGGTCTGCTCGTAGTCGGGGCCGACGGGGTGGATCTGCATGGAGGAGCCCTGCCAGTCGGTACGGAACGCGCCCGGCTCGACGATGACGACCTTGACCCCGAACGGCGCGACCTCGCCGGCCAGCACTTCGGAGAAGCCTTCGACGGCGAACTTCGCGCTCTGGTAGGCGCCCATCCCGGGGGTGCCGCCGACGCGTCCGCCGATGGAGGAGAACTGCACGAAGACCCCCGACCGCTGGGCGCGCAGGATGGGCAGGGCCGCCCGGGTGACGTTCACGACGCCGAACAGGTTCGTCTCGATCTGGGCGCGGAAGTCGTCCTCGGCCATCTCCTCGATCGGGGCGCTGTTGCCGTAGCCGGCGTTGTTGACGACCACGTCGAGGCCGCCGAACGTGCCGGTGGCCGCCTCGACCGCCCTCGTCGCCGCGGCGGCGTCGGTGACGTCGAGCGCGACCGCCCGGATCCGGTCGCCGTGGCGGGCCACCAGGTCGTCGAGCTGCTTGGGGTCACGGGCGGTGGCGACGACCTGGTCGCCCGCTTCGAGCACGGCTTCGGTGAGGTGGCGTCCGAAGCCGCGTGACGCGCCGGTGATGAGCCAAATCATGACGGTTCCTTCCATAAATGTCTCATCAATGTAGCACTTCTATCAGCCTCTGGAGGTCGTCGAGGAGTTTGGCGTCGGCCGCCAGGTGGGCTTCGGCGTTGTCGAACAGGGCGTCGGCCAGCGGCGACAGGCCCGCTTTCGCCTCGCGTCCGGCGGCCAGGGCCGAGCGCCTGGCCGCCAGCTCCCGGGCCGAGGCGGCGATCAGGTCGTGCACCTCGTCCTCCAGCAGGGTGTGCCAGCGCAGCGCGAGGGCGAAGTCGGAGCGGGTGGAGTGGGGCGGCCCGGCCAGCGCCTTGCGCAGCAGGTCGCGCAGCGTGCGGCGGCCCTCGTCGGTGATGGCGTAGACGCGCCGCAGCCGGTCGCCGGTGCGCTCCTCCGCGTGGGTCCGCGCCAGCCCTTCGGTCTCCAGCTTCGCCAGGGCGTGGTAGATCGAGCCGGGTTTCACGTCGGTCCACTGCTCCAGCGCTCCGGCGGTGACCAGTTGGTTGATCTCGTAGCCGTGCCGGGGGCCCTCGTTGAGCAGCCCCAGGACGAGCAGTCGGGTGGACGACACGTGACACCTCCGCTGGATGGTCAAACTTGACTGTATTCTATGCTCAAATTGGAATGGTCAAACTGGAGTAACCATGATGCTCTTACGGCGGCGAATGCACGCGCTGGTCGGCGCGTACACACGGCTTGGCAGGTTCAGCGGCGCGGTGCTGGTCGCGCGCGGCGATCGCGTTCTCTTCACGAAGGGGTACGGGCTCGCCAGCCACGAGCACGACGTGCCCAACACGCCCGCCACGGCGTTCCGCATCGGCTCGCAGACCAAGCTGTTCACCGCGATCGCGATCCTGCAACTCCAGGAGCGGGGCGGCCTGGGCGTGCACGATCCGATCGGGCGGCACCTGCCCGGCTTCCCGCGCGGCGACCGGGTCACCCTGCATCACCTGCTCACCAACACCTCCGGCATCCCCGACTACGTCACCACGGAGGGCTTCACCCGCGTCATGGGCGCGCCGCGCACCCGGCGGCAGCTCATCGACGACTTCAAGCACCTGACGCCGCTGTTCGAGCCCGGCGAGCGCATGAGCTACAGCAACTCCGGCTGGGTGCTGCTGGGGGAGGTGATCGAGCGGGTGTCCGGCCTGACCTACGACCAGTACCTGCATCGGCACCTCTTCGCCCCGCTCGCCATGCACCACACCGGCCTGGACGACGGCCGGGAGCTCGTCAAGGGCCGGGCAAGCGGCTACATGTCCGCCGACGGCCAGGTCACCCCCACTCCGCACCTCGACAACTCCAACCAGGACGCCGCGGGCGCGCTCCACTCCACGGTCGAGGACCTGTACCGCTGTGATCGTGGCCGTCACCGGCTGCTGCGTTCCGGCTCGCTCGCCGAGCTCGTCCGGCCGCACGTCGAGAGCGACGGCACGGCGTACGGGTACGGGTGCGCGGTGAGCCCCGGCCGGGTCGAGAGCTCCGGCGGGACGATCGGCTTCGTCAGTATCTCGGCCGGCTACGAGAGCGACGACCTCTTCGTGACCGTGCTGGCGAACGTCGAGAACGCCGCCTTCTCCGACATCGAACGCGGCCTGACGGCGATCGCCCGCGGCGAGCCGTACGAACTGCCTGGTGGCCGGGTCTTCGTCACCGTCGATCCCGCCGTCTTCGATCGGCACACCGGCCGCTACACGATGCGGTACGCGGGACGTACCTCCATCATGGACGTCACCCGGGACGGCGACCGGCTCATGGTCGAGGTCCACGGCCTGGCCAGAACCGAACTGCGCCCGATGTCCGAGACGCGGTACTTCGCCAGGATGAAAGGTGAAGTGGAGCTGGACTTCCGTCCAGACGGGAAGGTGACGCTCAACTGGGCGGGACGTGACGTCGTCGCCTCGCGGGAGTAGCGCTTGACGTGGCAACAGTCCCTCGCGTGTGTATCTTGAGCCGGTGAGAGCAGACGCGGCACGCAACCTGGAACGCGTACTGAGCATGGGAGCCCGCATGCTCGCCGACGACCCCTCGGCGACCATCGCCGCCATCGCCGCCGCGGCCGGAGTGGACCGCCGCACGGTCTACCGCCGCTTCGCCTCCCGCGAAGACCTCATGGCCGCCGTCTACGGGGCGCGCTACGACGCGGTCGAGGCGGCCATCGAGGCCGCCCGGCTGCGCGAGGCGCCGGTCGCGGTGGCGCTGCACCGGTACGTCGAGGGCATCGTCGCCGTCAACCGCGCCTGGCCCGTGGAGACGAGCCGCATGCTCCGCGAGGTGACGCTGCAAGAACGCCGCCGCCGGCTGATCGACGAGGTCGACACGTTCGTACGGCGCGCCACCGACGAGGGCCTGTTCCGCTCCGACCTGCCGCCCGGCTGGGTGGCCGCCGTGCTGCCGCCGCTGATGGTGCACGCCGCCGAGGACCTGCCCGGCCTGAGCGCCGCCCAGGCCGCCGACGTCGTGGTCGACACCCTGCTGCGCGGCGCCGGCACCCCGGGGGCCCTGCTTCTGGTGCCGGGCAAGCCCGCTTGACGCTCAGCCGGACGCCGAGTGCCCGATGGCCAGGTCGGCGAAGGCGGTGGCCGTGGGCAGAGGGTCCGCGGGCATGGCGAGGAGGATGGTGCGTTCGGTGGCGGGGTCCAGGGGGATCGCGTGCACGCCTGGGTGGTGGACGGGCAGCGACAGCTCCGGGACGATGCTCACGCCGAGGCTCTCGGACACCATGGCGAGGATGCTGTTGGTGTCACGTACGCGGTAGTGACACGTCAGGCTCACCCCCGCCGCCCGGGCGAGCGCCGTGATCAGCGGTTCGCAGCCGCCGGTGGACATGATGAACGGGTGCCGGGCCAGCTCGTCCACCGGCACCGAGTGACGGACGCCCAGGTCGTGGCCGCTGGGGAGGATGGCCAGCATGCGGTCCGTGGCCAGGGATCGCACCACCAGCCCACCCGCGCTCGACCCGCCGGCCGCGATGTGACCCGTCACACCATTCGAGAGGCCGCTCGCGATGGCGCCCGACACCCCGCCCACGACACCACCCACCACGCCACCCACCACGCCACCCACCACGCCGCCCACCATGCCGGCCGAGACTGTGGCGAGGTCCGCCGCCCCCGTGCCGAGCCACTCCAGCACCTCCTCATCCGACCCTTCCATCACCGTGAGCCGCACCCTTGGATGCGCATCCCCGAACCGGCGCAGGATCGGGGGCAGCAGCCGGGCGTTGGCGCTGGGAATGACGCCGATGCGCAGGCTGCCGCCCTCCTGCCCCCGGGCCGCGGCCACCTCCTGCTCAAGCGCCTCCACCTGCGTGAGGATGAGCGTGACGCGCCGGCACACGGCCCGCCCCACCGCCGTCAAGCCGACCCCGTGGTTGCCCCGTACGAGCAGCGCCACCCCGAACTCGCTCTCCAGCGCCCGCAGCGCATGGCTGACGGCGGACTGCGTCGTGCCCAGCTCCTCGGCGGCCCTGGTCATGTTGCCGGCCCGCGCGACGGCCCGCAGAATCCGCAACTGCGTGAACGTCACAGCGCCGCCCGCAACAGCCCGACGACCAGCGGATGCGGCGTCTCGGGACGTGAGCGGGCCTGCGGCACGAACAGCGTGGCCACGTAGTACGGATGGCCGGGAATCTCCAGCACCCGCGCCTCGCCGTCACCGTCCACGCCGGTGACCAGGAAACCGCCTTCGTGCAGGAGGTCCTGACGTCGGGGGTCGAGGCCGAAATTGCAGTAGTACTCCTCCTCGGTCTCGGTCCGCCCGTAGAGCGTGGCCGCCCGGGAGCCGGGGACCAGGGTGACGGGCATGGTCTTGCCGGCCAGCGAACAGGTCAGCTCCGACACGAACAGGGACGAGGCGTAGGGGTCGTACTCGGCGTGCTGGGCGTCCTCGTAGCCGAGCACGTTACGGGCGTACTCGATGATCATGTGCTGGCAGCCGCCGCACGTTCCCAGGGCGGGGACACCCTGCTCGCGGCCGTACCGAAGTGCGGTCAGGGCGCCGAGCAGGCTGCGGTACGGGCTGCCGGGCGCGCACCACAGCACGTCGGCGGCCCTGACACCGTTCAGATCGGATTCGAGCGGCTCGGTGGCCAGCCAGCGCACGTCCACCTCGACACCGAGGTAGGCGGCGGCGTGCCGCAGCGCGTCGTCGGTGGCCGGGTGCGGGGGAAAGGCCGGGTCACGGTCGCCGATGACGGCCACGCGCAGAGATCGGTACATGGCCCTCACTATGCGACGGTCCGGACATGAACCCCAATACCGAACCACGCGCCCGCCCTGAGTAAATCCTCATACCCCTTTCTGGCCCGGGCGTAGGGGCCGACCGCGTGCGACACTCGGGGCGACGCTCTTGTTGGCGGCCCGACGTGGGAGGGCTCGGGGTGAGTGCGCAGCCGTACCGGCACCTTGACGCGGCACTGATCCGCGCCACCACGTATGCCGGCGAAACAGACCTCCCGCCGTGGCCCGGCCTGGACGGGGATGCCGACGAGTGGAGGGAGTGGATCGTCCAGGTCTGGGCGAACCAGTCGGTGGCGTCGGCCGTCTCCATGGCCAGCCCGGTGCTGGCCGCACGGGTGGAGGCGGTGCGCGCGGGGCGCCGCCTCAGCCCGGCCCGCCTCTGGCGCATGGCGCTGTCCCTGGCCCGATACCTCGTACGGATGCGCGGCCGCGCGACCCCTTTCGGCACGTTCGCGGGGGTCGCCCCACTCCGCTTCACCACCGAACCGGGGCACCGGACCGGCGGCGGGCACACAGGGGTGGCCGCGGGTCCTGACACCAGGGCGACTACAGAGGCGCTCACAGGTCCGGACACCGAGGCGATCACAGGAACGAACCTTGGGTCCGACACCGAGAGAGCCACAGGAGCGAATCCTGGGGCGGACACCGAGGTCGCGGGGGCGAATCCTGGGGCGGACACCGAGGTGGTCACCGGGGCGAATCCTGGGATGGACAGCGCGATGGTCGCGGGGGTGGACCCTGGGACGGCGGTCACGAGGACGACTGCGGACGGCGTGTGGCTGGCCGCGATGATCGCCAGGCTGGAATCGTGCCCGGCGCTGCTGCGTCGTCTGCCGGTCGTGGTGAACGATCTCGCGTTCGTACGTGGGGAACGGCTGGTGGCGCCCTGGCGACCGCACGCCGCCGACCCGGCCAGGGGCGATCCGGTGGAGGTGTCGGTACGGCACGGCCTGGTCGTCCGGGCGGTCATGGACCTGGCCCAGGAGCCCGTACCGGCCGGTGACCTGATCGACGCGCTCGCCGACGCGTTCCCTCGCGCCACGGTCCCGGCGATCGAGGCGATGGTCGGTGAACTGGTCGCGTCCGGGGTGCTGATCACCAGCCTGCGCCCTCCCTCGACCAGCATCGACGGGCTCGCGCACGTGTCCGACCGGCTGCGGGACCTGGCCGACGCCACACCCGGCGAGATCGCCCCACTGGCCGACGAACTGCGAGCGATCCACGCGGCACTACGCGCGGCCGACCGCACGACCGGCGAACCCGCCCAACAGGCCAGGCGAGCAGCCAGCGACCGCATGCGCTCCGCACTCCAACCCGGCATCCCCCAGCCGGCCAATGCCTCTGAGCCGGTCGGCGCCACCGGATCGCCCGATGTCGCCCAGTCGGCCGGAGCCGCTGGAGCCGCTGGAGCCGCTGGGTTGGTCGGGGGCGCTCACCCGGACGGCGGCACTCGGTCGAGTGGTGTCGCTCAGGTCGTTGAGGTGGCTCAGCCGTTGATGGTGGATCTGCGGCTGGGAGGTGTCGTGGGGCTGCCCGTGGAGGTGGCGGCCGAGGTTGAAGCGGCGGCTGGGGCTCTGTTGCGGTTGACGCCTCACCCGGGCGGGCATCCGGCCTGGCGGGCGTACCATGTCGGGTTTCTGGAGCGGTATGGCGACGGCGCTGTCGTGCCGATCGAGCAGCTCATCGACAGCACGGCCGGGCTGGGGTTTCCCGAGCACTACGGGGAGACGCGGCGGCAGGCATGGCAGCAGGGCGCGCCCGCGTCACTGCCGCTCAGGGATCAGCGGCTGCTGGTGATGGCGCAGCAGGCGGCCCTGGACGGTGCGCGGGAGATCGTGCTGGACGACGCCGCGATCGACGATCTGGCGGCGGACGGTTCGGAGGGGGCGCGGGCGGCACCGTACATGGAGCTGGTGGCCGAGGTGTGCGCGACCGACACAGAGGCGCTGGCGGCCGGTGCGTTCAGCCTGGCGGAGCTTGCCGTCAACGGTACGGCGGGTGGTGTGGCGGGTCGGTTCGTCGACCTGCTGCCGGATGGTGACCGGCGGCGGATGGCCGCCCTGTACGGCCGGTTGCCGGTCGGGGTGGAGAGGGCTGTGACGGCGCAGTTGTCGTTCCCGGCCCGGCACCCGCGCGCCCAGGAGGTCGGCCGTACCCCGCTCCTGCTGCCCGAGCTGATCACCCTGGCCGAGCACCGCGACGGTCCGGGCGGGCGGATTCGCTGGCGGGAGCTGGCGGTGACCGCGGACAACGACCGGATGTACCTGCTGTCGCCGTCCCGCCGCCAGGTGGTGGAGCCGGCGCTGACGAGCGCGGTGGCGCGGCAGGCCATGCCGCCGCTCGCCCGCCTGCTGTTCGAGCTGCCGCGTGCCAGGGCGGCGATGGTGGCGCCGTTCTCGTGGGGGGCGGCGGTCTGCCTGCCGTACCTGCCACGGATCCGGTACGGCCGCAGCGTCCTCGCCCCCGCCCGCTGGCGCATCGCCACCGGAACCCTGCCCGGCCCGGACGCCGCGTGGCCGGAGTGGGTACGGGCCATGACGGACCTGCGCGCCCACCTGCGGCTACCGGCGCATGTGTCCGTGGGCACGGCGGACCTGCGGTTGCGCCTGGATCTGGACGAGCCCATGAGCCTGGCGCTCCTGCGTGCCCACCTGGACGGGGCGGGCGGGTCCGCGGTCGTGTCGGAGGCGGCGGGGCGCGTCGGCCATGGCTGGTTCGGCGGTCGTGCGCATGAGATCGTCGTCCCGCTGACCGCCACCCGCCCGCCCGTCCGCGCACCCGCCGCCGTGACCGCGCCGGGACCGCTGCCCCTGATCGGGCGCGAGCACGCGGTGTTGCCGGGTTCGCGGGTGCTGTCCGCCAAGCTGTACGGGCATCCGGCCGTCGTCGACACGATCCTCACCGGGTGCCTGGCCGACCTGCTGGAGAGCTGGGACGACGATCCGCCGATGTGGTGGTTCGTACGATATGCGGACCCCCGCCCGCACCTGCGGCTGCGCCTGCACCTGGCCGACGGCGACTACGGTACGGCCGCCGCCAGGGTCGGTGCGTGGGCCTCTGGTCTGCGGGGGCGCGGGCTCATCGGTGACCTGGTCCTGGACACCTACCATCCGGAGACCGCGCGGTACGGGCCGGCGGAGGTGCTGGCCGCCGCGGAGGCCGTGTTCGCGGCCGACTCGGTCGCGGTACTCGCTCAACTGGCAACCCTGTCCGCGGACCGCCGCGTACACCCGCACGCGCTCACCGCCGCGAGCCTGGTCGATCTCACGGCCGCCATGGCGGGCGGCCCGGCAGCGGGGGCACGCTGGCACATCGATCACCGCGAGGGCGAGCGCCGAGAGGCCGGGCAGCGTGGGGCCGGGCAAGGTGGAATCGGGCGCGTTTCGGGTGGTGATCCGGCGGTCGCGCGCCAGACGGTTCGCCAGACGGTCGGCCTGGCGGACCCAGGGGAGGACCGGGCGGCGCTGCGGGACCTCCCGGGCGGGCCGCGGATCGTCGCCGCGTGGCAGGACCGGCGCCGGGCCGTGGCCGCCTACATGGACCGGCTCGCCACCGTCCCTTACCTGACGCGATCATCGGTGATGGCGTCATTTCTGCACATGCACCATTTACGGGCGCTCGGCATCGACCCGGACACCGAACGAGCGTGCCGCAAACTGGCCCGCGCCGCCGCCCTCGCCTTCACCGCCCGCCACACCCCACCCCGCCGCGACTGACTCGACCGCGTCGCACCCGTCACCACCCACCGCCCACCACCCATCTCATCGAGACCCCGGGGCAGTAATGGCCGACACAGCCCACGCAGCGTCGCGGTGTTACGCATGGAACGTGGCGCCTTTCGTCCGGACGAACCGCCGGGAATTCGACTTCCCCGCGTTCACCGGCCTGCCTCCGGTCCGCTACGTCCTGGCCGCCGCGCCGCGTACCGGCAGCAACATGCTCGTCCGCGCCCTCTGGCGCACCGGCCGGGCCGGGTTCGCCGACGGTTATCTCACCGACGCTCACGCCCTGGACTACTTCGAGCGCTGGGGATTCGACACCGCAGACCCGGCCACCCTGGTACGAGACTACGTACGCCACCTGATGACCTGCCGTACCAGCCCGAACGGGGTTTTCGGCATCAAGGTGCACGGACAGCACCTGCTGGGGCTCGAAGTCGACCTGGACGAGCTCCTCGTGTCACCCCGCTACATCTGGTTGCGGCGCAGGGACCGGATCCGGCAGGCCATCTCGTTCGTCATGGCCAAGCAGACCGGCCTCTGGCTCCTGGACGGGGCCTACGCGCCGGCCGGCCGGGCGCTCGCCGAGCCCCGCTACGACTACGCCGAAGTGCTCCGCCACCTGAAGCAGCTCGACCGCGAGTCGAGGTCGTGGGAGGAGTACTTCGACCGGCGCGGCACCGTACCGCACGTCGTCTTCTACGAGGACCTGCTCACCGACTACGCCCGCAGCCTCGCCGGCTGCCTGCGGCACCTGGGCGTCGCCCCGCCCGACTCCCTGCCGGAACCCGGGATCGAACGCCAGGCCGGCAAGACCACCGAGCGGTGGCTCGCGCTGTTCGAGCGCGACAGCGCCCGGTACGGCGACGATACTCTCAGGAACTTACCGAGCTGAGTGGCCTTCGGACGGAGACGCCGATGAACAGGCCCACTGAGGATCTCTCGCCCTCGGTCCAGAGTGATCAGCGGAGCGCAGCCCGGCGGCGTTGAGGTATTTGGCCATCGGCCCGGAGAACGCGAAGCACCACGAGGACCCGAACGCGAGCGCGAGCCCCGTATACCTCATCCCACACCACCTGCCCCGTCACCACCAAGCCAGACGCTGACAGACAGGGCGTTCACCGCGCAACGGGATAAACGGTTCAGCGCTTGCGGGCCAGGGTGACGCCGTCACGGACGGGCAGCATCACGCAGTCGAGCCGGTCGTCCCGGACGATCGCCTCGTTCACGTGCCGCATCGCCACGTGGTTCGCCTCCTGGAAGGCCGGGTCGAGCACCCTGCCGCCCTGGAACACGTTGTCGAGGACCAGGAGCCCGCCGGGAACGAGCCGCGGGACGATCTCCTCGTAATAGGCCGGGTAGTTGCCCTTGTCCGCGTCGATGAAGGCGAAGTCGAAGGCGGGCTCCGCCGGCAGCGCGCGCAGAGTGTCGAGGGCGGGGCCGATCCGGAGGTCGACGCGGTCCGCCACGCCCGCGCGCTCCCAGAAGGGCCGGGCGATGGCCGTCCATTCGCTGCTCACGTCACACGCGATCAGTTGCCCATCGGCGGGCAGCGCGCGGGCGATGCACAGGGACGAGTAGCCGGTGAACACGCCGACCTCGATGGCGCGGCGGGCGCCGGACAGGCGGACCAGCATGCTGAGCAGGGCGCCCTCGTCGGCCGACACCTGCATCCCGGCGGCGCGGCCGGTCGCCTCCCGCGTCGTGACGGCCAGCTCGCGCAGCAGGTCGTCGGCCGGAGTGGAGTGTGCGAGCAGGTAGTCCTCGATGGCCGGGTCGACGATCTGGACCTCGTCCCCGGTGATCGGCGTGCTCCAGTCGACGCCGGTGGCGAGCTTCCGAGCGACCGCGTCCTGGACGCCGGTCAGGGCCGCCGCGTCCGCCGCGGCGGCGATGAGGAGCAGTTCGTCGGTGGTGGCGATGAGCGTGCAGGTGCCCTGGTCGAAGGCGATGGTGGCGCGGTCGTGGCCGGCGGCGTCGGCCTGCTTGAGGTAGAGCTCGGGGCTGGAGGTCGCGACACGAGCGGTGGAGAGCGGCATGGGAGGTCCTCTGGGAAGTGTCGAGGTTTTTAGACGCTTTTGTGCAGGCCAGTCTGCGGGGGCTTCCGGCGGTTTGTCAAAGCGTCTAAATTTCTAGACACTTAGGCCATGGAAGACGAGCAGGAGCCTCTGGTGCTGCACACGTCCGCGCACTTCAAGGCCCTCGGTCACCCGTTGCGCCACCGCATGGTCAACGTGCTGCGCCGGCGCCCCGCCACCATGAGCGAGCTCACGGCCGCGCTCGGCTCGACCAAGGGCACGATCGGCTACCACGTACGCGTCCTCCGCGAGGCCGGCCTGATCCGCCTGACCGAGACCCGTCAGGTACGCGGCGGCACCGAGCAGTGCTTCGCCCTGGTCAGGACGGCCTTCAAGCTGGACGACCAGGCGGGGGCCGAGTTCCTCTTCCGCGCCGCCCTGGCGGAGATGCTGCCCGCCCGTCCCGGAGGTCCGGAACACACCCGGTTGCGGCACCTCTGGCTCACCCCCGACGAGGTCCGTACACTGGCCGACCGGCTCGACGCGTTCGCGCACGAGACCGGCGGCTCCGGCGCCGAGCCCTACGGCCTGCTGCTCAGCCTCTACCGGGCCGACATCCCCGCCCTGCCCTGAGTCACGCCTGGCGGACCAGGCTCTCGCGCAGCCGGGTGAGCACCGCGCGCAGGATGCGGGAGACGTGCATCTGCGAGATGCCGAACTCGGCGGCGATCTCGGCCTGGGTCAGGTTGCCGTAGAAGCGGAGCAACAGGATGTTCCTCTCCCGGCACGGCAGGGCGTCGATGAGCGGCTTGACGGCCTGCGCGTCGATCAGCACGCTCAGCGGTTCCTCGCGGTCCGCGATGAGATCGCCCAGCCGGGCCGATTCGTCGTCGCCGCTGATGGCGGGCGCGTCCAGCGACAGCGTGCTGTACGCGGTGGCGGCGTCCAGGGCGACCAGCACTTCCTCTTCCGACAGCTTCATCTTGTCGGCCAGTTCGGCGACCGTGGGGGAGCGGTGCAGGGTCTGGGTGAGGTCGACGGTGAGCCGGTTGAGCTCCGAGCGGCGCTCCTGGTAGACGCGGGGCACGCGCATGGCCCAGGTACGGTCGCGAAAGTGCCGTTTGACTTCGCCGATCATGGTGACGGTGGCGTAGCCGCGGAACTCGTGGCCGAGACCGGGATCGAAGCCGTTGATGGCCTTGACCAGGCCCAGGTAAGCGGCCTGCCGCAAATCCTCCAGGGGCTCGCCGCGGTTGCGGTAGCGCTGGGCGATGTCCTTGGCCAGCCGGTCGTGCATGCGTACGAGCTGTTCGCGCAGGCACACCTTGTCAGAAGCTGATATGTCGGGCTCGGCCATGGCCGCGAGGAGTTGTTCGGCCGTCATGTCATCGAGCGACATGGGAGCAATGGTCATAAGTCCTGCTTTATGGGTGCAGGCGGCCCCATCGGGGGATGTCGGCCCTGATGTGGGAGCACGCCTGGTGTCGTACACCGAGACGAAGCCCTCTGCTGGACCTCTAGATCGATATGCCCTGTCCTGACTGGATACTCGACCAGCCGGGTGACAGTGTCGTCACCGATCCACCCCAAAGATGTGCGGGAGGCGGTAATCGGGCTGTTCTAATCACAGACCTGCTGATTCCCCATAAGATTCGGTCATTAGCAAGGAAAGGTGCAGCGTGACCGAGCCTGAGCGGCCTCAGGGGAAGATCGACCCGACCGTCCCCACCGTCGCCCGCATGTACGACTACTTCCTGGGCGGGAAGGACAACTTCCCCGCCGACCGCGAGGTCGCCGAGAGGATTCTCGAACTGAGCAGCCGGGGCGGCGCGGACGTACGGGAGATGGCCCGGGCGAACCGCGGTTTCCTGGTCCGCGCCGTGGAGACGGCGGCCAGGGCGGGCGTGCGGCAGTTCCTCGACATCGGCACCGGTCTGCCCACCCAGGACAACGTGCACCAGGTCGCCCACCGGATCATCCCCGACGCCAAGGTCGTCTACTCGGACAACGACCCCATCGTGCTGGTCCACGCGCGTGCGCTGCTCGCCGACAACCCCGGCACGGTGATCCTCGACGGCGACGCGCACGACCCCAAGGCGATCCTGAAGGCCGCCGCCGCCCACCTCGACTTCAGCCGGCCCGTGGCGGTCCTGGTCGTCGCGTTGTTCCACTTCTTCGCCGACGACGACGAGGTGGCCGCCATCGTCCGGGCCCTGCGCGAGCCGCTGGCGCCGGGGAGTCATCTGATCATCTCGCACGCGTACGTGGAGAAGGACCAGAGCACCGTCGACCGCAGGATCGAGAGCGAGGACATCTACCGGCGCACGACCTCCGGCGCGCTGCACCCGCGCGACCGCGAGATCGTGCGCACGTACTTCGACGGGCTCGAACTGCTCGAACCCGGCCTCGTGCCGGTGCAGCACTGGCGCAACGACGACCCGTTCATCGCCCCCGGCCTGGACAAGGGCGGCATCCTGGGCGGCGTCGGCCGCGTCCCCTAAGCGACGGCCGCGACGTCGAACTCCTTGTTCTTCATGTCCTGGCCGTTCATCACCTTGCTCATCGCCTGACCGATGACCGGCGCGCGCATGAGACGGAGCATCGCGCCGCGCAGGAACACCTCCTTGCGGTCATGGGGGACGAAGATCCTGCGCATGATCAGCGCGCTGTCCTGCTCGGTCTGGATGAACGGCCGCATCCTGGCCTCCCACGCCCGCAGCGCGCCGGGCAGGTCGCCGGGGTGACGCTGCAGCATGGTGCCCAGCAGCTCGCCGCCGGCCATGCCGCTGGAGGCGCCCATCCCCGCATACAAGGTCACGCACCAGGCGGCGTCGCCGACCAGGACCACCCGGCCGCGGTGCCAGTTCGGCATCTTGACCTGGTTCACCGAGTCGAACAGGAAGTCCGGGGCCTGCTCGAACGCGGTGAGCAGCTTCTCCAGGAGCGGCCCGGTGGGCTGCGGGCCGAACGCGGCGCGGATGGACTCGATCGGCGGACGGGTGAACTCGGCGTCCACGTCGCTGGTGCGGTAGGAGAACAGCAGGCCAGGGGCGTGGTCGGCGAAGGGGAAGATCCAGGCCGAGCGGCCCGGCTCGGCCAGGGTCAGGCCCTGGCCCTGGCCGATGCCCTCGATCGGCTTGTCCAGGACGGTGGCGCCGATCATGTAGTTGAGCGGGTGCAGGTGGTCGCCGGGGCCGAAGGCCAGCTCGCGTACGGTCGAGCGCATCCCGTCGGCGCCCACCACCAGGTCGAAGCGCTCGGTGACGGTGCCGTTCAGTGTCACCTCCACGCCGGAGTCGTCCTGGACGATGCGGGTGGGCACGGTGGAGTAGCGGATCTCCACATCGTCCGGCAGCGCCGAGAACAGCGCCCGCTCGATGTCGCCGCGCAGCACCACCCGCGGCGTGCCGGGCAGGTTGGCCAGGCTCATGCCGAGGCTCTGGCGCCCGGCCCGGTTCACCTCGTACGGGACGAGCTTCGGCGTACGGTCGCCGATCGCCTCCAGCACCCCCAGGCGGCGCGCGGAGGCGGCACCGGCGCCGAACAGCATGATGAAGTATCCGCCCGAGCGCCGGGCGGCCGCCCGCTCCACCAGCACCGGCTCCCAGCCGACCTGCCGTAGCCGGAGCGCGGTGGCGATGCCCGCGATCCCGAGCCCGACCACCAGCGCACGGCCCCGCCCGACTGCGTCCCTCATGACGACCCCTTCCTGTCGTGTCGCCATCACCCTAAATGACGAACTGACCAAATACGCCCAATTGGTCAGTTCGCTATGGTGATCACATGGCGGAGACACAGCGGGAGCCCGTGCCACGGGTCGACACGGGCGAGCTCGACACGGCTCTGGCGTTCCTGTCGTTCGCCCGGCACTGCGTGTTGAAGAAGGCCGGCGGGCTGTCCGACGAGCAGGTGCGCCGCGCCCTGGTCGGCAGCGGCACCTCGATCCTGGGTCTCGTCCAGCACCTGGCCGAGGTCGAGCGATACTGGTTCGGCCACCACCTCGCCGGCGCCGAACGGAGCGCCGGCTCGGAGCACGGCATGACCGTCCCGGCCGGGCGCGCCGCCGCCGATGTGCTGGCCGACTACCGGGCGGCGATCGAGGACAGCGACCGCGCGATCCGCGCCGCCGGCGACCCGGACGCGCGCTGCGCCGTCCCGGTCGACGGCAACCGGCACACCCTCCGGTGGGTCATCGCCCACATGACGAGCGAGACCGCCCGCCACGCCGGCCACGCGGACATCCTGCGCGAGCAGCTCGACGGCACCACCGGCCGCTGACCCTCAGGCGAGCCAGGTGCGGATCTCGTCCATGACGGCGGCGGGCGCGTCGTACTGGATCAGATGGCCGGCCTCGGCGACGAGTGACAGGTTCGCGCCCGGGAGCAGGCCCCGCAGCCGCTGAGCCGTCTTCACCGGAATCCAGGCGTCGTCCGCACCCCACACGATCCGTACCGGAAGGTCGAGCCGGCCCAGGCGGCGCTCGTTCTCTTCGAGGAAGCTCTCGTCGTAGGCGGCGATCTGCCGGTAGAACGCAGGTTGGCCCTCTTCGCCCAGCCAGGGCCGGACGAGCGCGTCGAGGTCGGCGTCGCGCAGGCCGCGGTGGCTCGCGCCCCGGATGTACGCGCGGACGATGGCCTCATGGATGTAGGCCGGCAACCGTTCGAGCACGTCAGGGTGGTCCTGGACGAAGGCGAAGAAGGGCGAGCCGCTGGGCGGGATGGCCACGACGTCGACGAGCAGGAGAGAGGCGTAGCCGGCGCCCAGGTTCAGCCGCGCGCGCAGTGACACGGCGCCGCCGAAGTCGTGGGCGATCACGTGCGGCCGGTCCAGCCCCCAGTGTGCGAGCAGCGCGGCGAACGCCTCCGCCTGTACGCCGAAGTCGACGGGATGATCGGCCCGCTTGGACGAGAGGCCGTAGCCGGGCATGTCCCACAGGTAGACGGTGTGGTCGTGGCTCAGCATCTCGGCGAACGGCTGCCACACCACCGAGGACCACGGCGTGCCATGGCAGAACACCACGGCCGGGCCGGAGCCCGCCCGTCCCCACGCGATCTGCCGTCCCTGCCAGTCGAAGCGCTCGTTCAGATCCATGACCAGCGATGTTAGTCCGGGGTGGACGACACCCGGACGTCCAGCGCGGACAGGAACGCCGCGGCGGCGGGAGATGGGGGGAAACGGCTCCAGATGAGATGCTCCATGCGGGCGGGGGCGTCGCGAAGCCGGAGCGCGGGCAGGTCGGGGAGTTCGGTCGCGAAGGCGGCGGGCAGCATCCCGACGCACAGGCCCTGCCGGATCAGGCTGGTCATGAAGTCCACGTTCGTCACCTCGAAGGCGACTTCGCGCCGTACTCCGGCCGCCGCGAAGGCCTCGTCCGACTGGGCCCGCGCGGCGGTGTCCTGAGGGAAGTCGACGAAGGGCTCGTCCGAGAGCTGCTCCAGGTCCACGCCCTCCCGGCCGGCCAGTGGGTGGCCGGGTGCCACCACGGCGACGAGTTCGCCCCGCGCCAGTTCGCGGCCGCGGACGCCCTTCGGCCGCACGCCCACCGGCAGGCCCAGGAACGCGACGTCGAGGGTGCCCTGACGGACCCGTTCGATGAACTCCTCGCTGGCGCCCGAGCGCAGAGTGATCCGTACCTGGCGATGCCGCAGGTGGAAGTCCTTGAGCGCGGTCGGGAGATCGACCGCGGTGACGGTGGGGATGGCGCCGATGGCGAGCCGGCCCCGGATCTCGCCGGCGGCGGCCGCCACCTCGGCCTGGGCCCGCTCGGCGGCGTCGAGAGCCTGCCGGGCCGCCGGCAGGAACGCCTCGCCGGCCGGGGTCAGCCGGACGCGGCGGCTGGTGCGGTCGAAGAGCTTGGCGCCCAGCTCGCGCTCCAGCCGGGCGATCTGGTGACTCAGCGCGGACTGGACCACCAGGCACTGCTCGGCGGCGCGGGTGAAGTTGCTCGTCTCCGCGACGGCGACGACGTAGCGCATCTGCTGAAGCTCCATGGACCTATCGTGATACGTGATCGGTCGGATGACAAATATGCATTGGACTCATTGATCCCTTATCGCCCAGGCTGGGCGCATGACGATGAATCGCGGGTTGCTCCTGCTCATGTCGGTGGCGACGGGGCTGGCGGTCGCGGGCAACTACTTCGCCCAGCCCCTTCTCGACCTGATCGGCCGGGAGCTGGGGGTCGGGCCCTCGGCGGCGGCGCTGATGGTGACGGCCGCGCAGGCCGGGTACGCGCTGGGGCTGATCCTGCTGGTGCCGCTCGGCGACCTCATGGAGCGGCGGCGGCTCGCCGTGGCGCTCTACCTGGCGACCGCCGCGTTCCTGCTGGTGTCGGCCGCCGCGCCCAACGGCACGGTGCTCCTCATCAGCACCGCCCTGACCGCGCTGACCTCGGTGGGGGCGCAGGTGGTGGTGCCGTTCGCGGCCACGCTGGCGGACCCGGCGGAGCGCGGCCGGGTGGTCGGCACGGTGATGACCGGCCTGATGCTCGGCCTGCTGCTGGCGCGGACCGCGTCCGGAGCGCTGTCGGAATTGGGCGGATGGCGCACGGTCTACTGGGTGAACGCGCTCCTGATGGTCGCGATGGCCGTGCTGCTGCGGATCTTCCTGCCCCGGCTCGGGGGCGACGGGCAGCGGCTGTCGTACGCCGGGCTGCTGCGTTCGACGGTCGCGATGTTCCGGCACGAGGTCCTCCTGCGGTGGCGGGCCGGAATCGGCGCGCTGAGCCTGGCCTCGTTCAGCGTGCTGTGGACGGCGCTGACGTTTCTGCTGGTTCAGCCGCCGTACGAGTGGTCGGAGTCGGCCATCGGGCTGTTCGGCCTGGCCGGGGCCGTGGGCGCGCTGACCGCCACGGTCGCGGGACGGCTGGCCGACCGGGGGCACGTGCAGCTCGTGACCGGCGCGGGCACGGTCCTGCTGGTGGCCTCCTGGGCGGCCATCGCCGCCGGGGCGCACTCGCTGCTCTGGCTGCTCGCCGGCGTGATCGTGCTGGACCTCGCGCACCAGGCGGTGCTCAACAGCAGCCAGAACGTCCTGTACGCGCTCCGCCCCGAAGCCCGCAACCGGATCAACTCCGCCTTCATGACCGCCCTGTTCCTCGGCGGCGCGGTGGGCTCGGGACTGACGTCGGTGGTCTGGGTGTTCGGCGGCTGGGCCGGCGTGTGCGTCCTGGGCGCCACCTTTTCCGCCGGGACCGTCGTGCTCTGGGTCCTGGAGCGTGTCACCAGCCGGCCGGCGGTTCACAAGGGCACAACTGATCTACACCATCAAAAGGAGAACGAGAGTGTCGCGCACCGTACTGATCACCGGCGCCACCGGAACCGTGTCCACCGCGCTGATGAAGGCGCTGGACGGGGCTGACGTGGACCTTCGGACTCTCGTCCGTGACGCGTCCAAGGGGACCGGCAAGGTCTTCGCCGGCGACCTCGGCGACCCCCGGTCGCTGCCGCCCGCCTTCGAGGGCGTACAGGATGTGTGGCTGCTCGTCCCGAACGGCCCGCGCGCCCCTGAGCACAACATGAACGCCCTGTGGGCCGCCCGCCAGGCCGGCGTCGAGCGCGTCGTGCGCCTGTCCGTGATCGGCGCGGCCCACGACGCGCCGAACCGCAGCGGCAGGCTGCACGCGCTGTCGGACCAGGAGACCGAGCGGAGCGGCCTGCGCTGGACGATCCTGCGCCCGCACTACTTCATGCAGAACCTGCTGAACGAGGCCGGCGACATCGCCGCCACCGGCACGTTCTCGCTGAACATGGCCGCGGCGCGGATCGGCCTGATCGACGCCCGCGACATCGCCGAGTGCGCCGCCCGCGTGCTCCTCGACGACCCCGATCGCCACCATGGCCGGACGTACACGCTCACCGGGCCGCGCTCGCTGACGTTCGACGAGGTCGCCGGCGAGCTGGGCCGCGCTCTGGGCAGGTCCGTCACGTACCGGCAGGTCAGTGACGAGGTCAAGCGCGGGTCGCTGGTCGGCTACGGCGTTCCCGAATGGATCGCCGACATGCTCGAAGAGTACGCGCGGGCGTACGCCTCCGGCTGGGGCGACCTCACCACCGGCACGGTCGCCGACCTGCTCGGCCGCCCGCCGCGCGACCTGGCCGGCTTCGCCCGCGACCACGCGGCGGCGTTCAGCTAGGAGCCGCGAACCGCTCCGCGAACGCGGCGCGGTTCGCCGAGTCCGGGCTGCGGTCCCAGACGGCGAACACCACCCGCTCGAACACCCCCGCGAAGGCCCCGCCCAGGTGCGTGTGGAAGGCGGCGGCGACCTCGCGCGGATCGTTGCGGAACACGCCGCAGCCCCACGCCCCGAGCACCAGCGCGCGGGCGCCGTGGTGCGCGGCCACGGCCAGGACGCGCCCCGCCCGCTCGTTCAGCGCCTGCCGGATCCGCTCGCCCGCGTCCGGGTCGCGGCGCAGCGCCTGCCCGGCGTTCGGCGCCGGCGAGGTGAGGAACGAGACGAGGTACGGCTCCGCCAGCAGCCGTCCGCCCTCGCCGCGGTGCACCGGCACGCCGGGCGACCAGATGACGCGGTGGCTGTAGAGCAGGTCGGGCGAGGCCCGGTGCGCGTCGTAGTAGTCGGGCGCCTGGAGGAGACAGGGGTACAGCAGGGCGTTCCTGCACAGGTCCTCCTCCTGCGCCTTGGCGCCGTTGAGGTAACCGCCGCCGGGGTTGCGGGCGGAGGCGAAGTTCAGGACGGCGGTGCCGTCCAGGTTCAGCCGCCGCGCCGCCTGGAGGCTCGTCTCGCCGGTCACCTCGACGTCCGTCCGGTACGCGCCGGTGCCCGCCTGCCCGAGCGGGCCGTCCGGCGGGTGGCTCACGGTCCCGGCGACGGCGGCGCGCAGCGCGGGGCCCACCTCCACGACCGTTCCGTCGGCGGCCGCGTAACGGCCCTCGGCGGCGATCTGCTGGTTCTCGGCCGCGATCTGGCGCAATCTCCCACTCACGCGTCCCGATCGTAGATCGTCACCACTGTTCGGAACGAGCGGTTTTCAGCCGCGCGTGAGGACGTCGATCCCGTCGAGGCCGAAGGTGAACTCGCAGTCCATGCCGTCCTGGTCGTCGTCGAAGGCCCCGCCGGCGAGAGCCTCCCGCACGGCCGGGAAGCGCCCGGTGCCGATGAGCTTCGCGAGCGCGCTGCCATTGCGGAACGACTGGCCGGCGGCCGTCGGGGGTGACGAACGACCGGCCCTCGAGGGCAGCCGTGCGCACCCACCGATTGCGGTACCACTCGGCGCGGCCGTCACGCAGCCGCACGCCGTGCAGCATGCCGGGGCCGTTCTGGAAGTACGCGCTCGTCTGACCGGGCAGCGCGTTGGGGCCATTGCGGACGTAACGCCCGTTGAGCTCTGGCGGCAGGGTTCCGGTGACGGGTAGCGCGGTCGCGTCGATCTCGTCGGGCACGGATCTGAGATGGCCGGGGAAGCCGTACCGCTCGACGGTCACTGCGTCGATCATGGGAGTCCTCGTCGCCGGGGCGGCACAGGGGGAGCCACTCGATGTCACCAGAGTGGAACGCCGCGTGCGATCTGTCCTCCGTTTTCAGAGATCCTGTAATGACGGGCCGTTTCCGGATCGGCCGGGAAGTACGCCTCTATGGCGATCTCGTCCAGGGTGATGTCGAAGGCCGTGCCGAAGGTCGTGATCGTGTTGACGAAGCACAGCTCCGTGCCCTGGTGCCGGATCCGGATGGGCAGGGCGACGTCGGCGGCATTCGGTGGCGGCATCTCGACGGGCGGGCCGTAGGACAGCAGTTCCTCGTGCAGCGCGCTCAGCTCGGGGTCGCCGGTGCGCGCCACCTGCCGGGCCAAGCGGGGCAGCAGGAAGCCGCGTACCTGCGGCAGGTTGAGCAGGCGGGGCGCGAACCCGTCCGGGTGCAGGCCCAGCCGCATCATGTTGACCGGCGGCCGCAGCAGCGCCTCGTCCACGCCGTCCAGGAACACCTCCATGGCGCCGTTGGCGAGCACCAGGTTCCAGCGGTGGTCCACCACGAGGGCCGGGTAGGGCTCGTGGCCGCGTACGACCTGCTCCAGGATCTTCCGCGCGCCGGCCAGATCCGGGTCGTCGAGGGGACGCTGCCGGAAGACGGGCGCGTGCCCGGCGGCGACCAGCAGGCGGTTGCGCTCGCGCAGCGGGACGGCGAGGTGCTCGGCCAGGTGCAGGACCATCGCGCTGCTGGGAATGGTCCGGCCGGTCTCCACGAAGCTGACGTGCCGGGTCGAGACGTCGGCCTGGATGGCCAGGTCGAGCTGGGTGAGCCCGCGCCGGTGCCGCCACACGCGCAGCAGCTCACCGACCGGCCGATCATGACTCATGGGGCCGAGTATGGCCGGGCGTCCGCCGTCCTGGCGATGACATGGCATGTAATCGACAGGCCGGACGGGTGGCTGGGACGGTCGGTGGCATGAACGACATGGCACAACGCAACAGGGAACTCGTCCTGCACGGCTTCGCGGAGTTCGCGGCGGGCAACATCGACATTCTGCGCACGCTGCTGCACGAGGGCTTCGTCGAGCACAGCCCGGGGAACCCGTCGGGGCGGGAGGCGTTCATCGAGTTCATCGCCCAGGCTCCGGTGACGGGGTCGCGGCTGGTGCTCAAGCGGGTCATCGCCGACGACGAATACGCCGTGGTGCACTATCACATGGTGCCGCCCGGCGACGAGCGCGGTGTCGCGGTGGTCGACATCTGGCGGCTGGAGAACGGCCTGATCACCGAGCACTGGGACGTGCTTCAGCCGGTGCCCGAGCCCGCCGAGATCCCAAACGGCATGTTCTGACGCGTGTCACGCTCGTAGATTGCCGGACATCTACCGGCATGTGACATTCCTGAAGAAGGACGATGATGGGGGAACGGCCGAGTCCCGGCGGCGCTTCGAAGAGATCTACACGGAGCACTACGCGGCCGTTTCCGGATATGTCCGGCGGCGCACCGACCACCCGGACGACTGCGCCGACGTGATGGCCGAGACGTTCACCACGGCCTGGCGCCGGCTGGCCGACCTGCCGGCCGGCGACGGGGCCAGGCTGTGGCTCTACGGCACGGCCCGGCGGATCCTGGCCAACCAGCGGCGCGGGGCCCAGCGCCGTACGGCCCTGACGCTGCGCCTTCGCGAGGAGCTGTCCGCGTACGCCGACCCGGCGGTGGACCGGGCGCCGGAGGGAGCCAGGGAGGCGTTCGCGCGCCTGTCGGACGAGGACAGGGAGCTGCTGTCGCTCGTGGGCTGGGAAGGGCTCGGCACCGCAGAGATCGCCAAGGTGCTGGGCTGCTCACGGGTGGCGGTCCGTCAGCGGCTGCACCGCGCCCGCAAGCGCCTGGCCGCCGAGCCGGCCGCCATCGACATCGACCTGAGCACGTACGGCCCGCGCGCCGTGAGCCTCACCCAGATCATGGACTCCGGCGAACCCGCTCCGCGCGCGCGGCGCGTACGGTGGCGGCCCCTGATCGCGCTGCCGATCGCGGCGGCCGTCGCCACGGCGGGCTGGTCGGCCATGGCCGTCCTCGGCGCCGCGCCCGCCGCCGCGCTGGACATCAAGGACGAGGGCGACCACTACCTCATCGAGATCAAGGACCTGTACGCCAACAGCGCGGCGTACGAGACGCAGCTCAAGGACGCGGGCATCGACATCTCGCTCAGGGTCGTGCCCGTCTCCCCTTCCATGGTGGGCGAGATCATGAAGGACGTTCCGGGATGGGTCGATGGCCCTAAGTCCAACGCAGCCAAGATCAAGACGATCGACCGCCCGGAGGGGTGCGGTGCCACGCGGAGCTGCCCGATCGGGCTCACCATCGCCAAGGACTTCACCGGCACGGGCGAGATCACGCTCGGCCGTGCGGGCCGTCCGGGGGAGGAGTACCAGGGGGCCGCGTCGTCAGCGAGACGCCGATGGACGAGGAGCTCGTGCGCAAGATCTTGGGCAAGGACGGCTGCCCCGTGGAGTCGTGACCGTCGCCCGCTTCTAGAGCAGGCCGCGTTCAGTCAGGTCGGGGCAGTCGTGGATGTCCACCCGTTCCAGCGACGGCAGGCCGGTCACTGCGCCGAGGTCGCGCAGCCGGGGGCAGCCGCTGACCTCCAGCGAACGCAGGGCGGGCAGGTGCGTGAACCCGTCGAGCGTGCGCAGGCCGTCGATCCCGCACAGGCGCAGCGCCTCCACCTGAGGGAGCACGGAGGGCAGGAGCAACCCGTCGAGGTCGGGCAGGTAGCCGAGCGTGAGCGCGCGCAGCGCCGGCATCCGGCTCAGCACGGACAGGTCCTTCACCGTCGGGGGCCCGAACAGTTCGACCGTCGCGATCGACGGGTGGTCCGCCAGCGCGTCCAGGGAGGTGACGTCGTGCTCGGGGAAGAGCACGATCTTGGTGAGGGACGGAAAACGTGCCAGGAAACGCAGGCCGGGAAGCGGGCGGCGGGGAAGGGACAGGACGGCGAGACCGGGATGGCCCGCCCGGTCCAGGCCCGTCATCGCATCGGCGTTCAGCGTGCGCAGCGCGGGCAGCCCTTCGAGCCCGTCGAGGCTGACCGGCCGGTCGGAGTCGAGGTGCAGTTCGGTGAGGGCGTCGAGTCCGTGCAGGTCACGCAGGGACGCCGGGGAGAAGTCGAGATGCAGCTCCTTGAGACCGCGCAGGCCGGTCAGCCGGCGTGGATCCTCAAGGAGCGGGCACCCGAGGAGGTCGAGCTTTTCGAGCCGGTCGTCCAGCGCGCCCAGATCCGCCAGTTCGGGGCAGTTCCAGATCCTCAACGAGCGTACGCCGGGGATGCCCGTCAGTGTGGTGAGCCGGTTCAGGTGATCCAGGTCCAGCTCGTCCAGCCGCAGTTCGGTCAGCGGGGCGAGATCGCGGATCCGCAGCATCCCCAGGCCGAGCCGGCGCAGAGCGGGCAGCTCGGACAGGTCGTGCAGCCGGTCGGTGCCCCACAACTGGACTTCGGCGATCGACGGATGTCCCGCCAGCCCCTCCAGCGAGGTCGGCTCGTGCTCGTCGCCGATCCTGATCGTGGTCAGGGCGGGGAAGCGGGAGACGAAGCGCAGATCGGGCAGCGGGACGCGCGGCAGGCCGAGGGCGGTCAGGTGGTGGTACGGTCCGCCGCCGTTCAGGGCCTCCGTGTCGCCGTTCGGTTCCAGTGAGAGCGTCCGCAGCGCGGGCAGCGCGTCGATGCCGTCGATCGAGGTGAGCGGCGTGGCGGAGGAGCCGGCCGTCAGCTCCTCCAGGGCGTCGAGGTCGCGCAGGCCGGTGAGCGCGGTGACCCCGGTGTGGCCGAGATCGAGGTTCCGTAACCGGGGCAGTCCGGACAGCGGGCGTACGTCGCTGAGCGACCGGCAGTGTGACAGGTCCAGCGTCATCAGCTTGCGCATGCCCGCCAGCGGGGCGAGGTCGCTGATCCGGGTGCCGGAGAGGTCGAGGTACTCCAGTCGCGTCAGTGCGGCCAGAGGCGAGAAGTCGGTCACGAGCCGGGCCTGGTCGAGCCGCAGCTCGATCAGGCCGGTGAGGCCGGCGAGCTCGGCGATGTCGTCGTAGAACGCGCGGCCGCGCAGGTCGACCTTGCGCAGGGTGCTCAGGTGGCGCAGGCCGGGTGTCAGGGATCTCTCGCTGATCCGCAGCTCGGTACGTTCTTCGCGGACGAACGCGGGCGCCAGCAGGAACTCGGCGAACCCGGCCGGATCCGGCGTCGCGGGCCAGAACTTGAGCAACCGCTCGGTGGGCGGCAGGGCGATCCCGGCGAACTCGGCGGCCAGTTCGAGCGCCGGCCGCGAGACCGTGGGGGCGACGATGGCGAGCTCGCGGATCGCCCGCCAGGCGCGTGCCGGGGTTGCCTTGGGCAGCAGTGCGCGGAGGGCCGCGAGGTCCGGCGCTGTGGGGGTGGCCATGCCGCCGCACCTTACCGGCGCCCACCGACAGCAACCTTCCGGACGGAGACCGTCGACCCCGCAGCCCGCACGCCCCTCCCCGCCGCACTTCGGCGCGGCTCCCTTTAAGGGAAGAAGGGGGCCGGTTCACCTGCGGCGATTCGGCCCGCGCAAGGGAGATGGGGAGGTCGGTTCGCCTGCGGCGATTCGGCACGTGCACGGAAGGAGGGCCGGTCGCCTGCGGCGATTTGTAGCGCGACGAGGCGTCTGCCCTTGAGGTCGGTTCGTTGCCAGACGCGCGCGACTGGTCGTCGTCGCGCCCGGTCGCGATGACGCGGCCGGTGCCGAGCGGTCGCGCCACCCTGACCGCGAGCCGCCCCGCGACCCCGACACCGCTCGCGTCATCTCCGCCTCTCAGCTCTCCCGCAAGATGGCCGCGATCTCCGAACTCGCCATGAGCGCTCTGGTGGCGCGTGGCATCGTCCTGACGGTGGAGCGGTTCACCGTCGGCTACGTCCTGGAGGAGCAGGCCGGTCCTCCGGGCGAGGACGCTCTGGACGGCTTCGGCATGGCCGGTTTCGCCGAGGCGTACCCCACGGTGATCGCCGGCGTGGCCGAATGCTTCCAGCCCGGCCGCACCGGCGGCGACCTGTTCCGCGAGTGCGCCGCCCTGATCGTCGAGGGGCCGGGGCGAGGGAGGAGGATGGTCCCGACCTTGCCGGAGATCGACGGGAGATGGGTAATGGGCGAGCGACAGGTCTCGGTCACGCGGATCATCAACGCGGACAGCGACACGATCTTCGACTTACTGGCCGACCCGCGCAAACACCACCTGATCGACGGATCGGGCACCGTGGGGGAGCCCAAGACGGACGCGCCGGAGCGGCTGAGCATGGGCGCGCGGTTCGGGATGGACATGAAGATGAGCGTCTCGTACAAGGTCAGGAACGAGGTGGTGGAGTTCGAGGAGGGGCGCCTGATCGCCTGGCGGCACGGCGGCGGGCACCGGTGGCGCTGGCGGCTCGAACCCCTTGATCCGGGCACCACCCGCGTCACCGAGACCTTCGACTGGTCGACGGCGAAGATCGGCCTGCTGTTCCCGCTGCTCGGGTTCCCGTCCAGGAACAGGGCGGGGATGGAGAAGAGCCTGGAGCGGCTGGCGAACCTGCTCGAACGGTGATCGGCGCGACGGCCGTTCTCCTTGTTTGAGAAGTTCGATCTTGTGGCGAGATTATGGAGGCTGATGTCAGGGTGGCCGGATGCCCCTTGATCGTTACCCTTCTGATCTGTCTGACGCGCAGTGGAAGCTGATCGAGCCTCTGCTGCCTGGGCCTAACACCGGCGGGCGCCCGGAGAAGCACCCGCGCCGTGAGATCGTCAACGCGATCCTGTACGTGCTGCGCTCCGGCTGCCCGTGGCGCTACCTGCCCACCGACCTGCCGCCGTGGCAGACCGTGTACTGGTACTTCCAGCAGTGGGAGCAGGCCGGCATCATCGAGGCGCTGCTGGCCAGGCTGCGCATCAAGGTCCGCCGCCAGCAGGGCCGCGACGACGAGTCGCCGGCGGACGTCATCGACCTGCGCGGCGCCAAGGACGCGAGCCCGGGAAACGGCGCCGACGGCCGCCGGTGGTTCGGTCTCAGTGACACCGCCGGCCTGCTCATGGTCGTCGCCAACATGGCCGCCTGCGGCTAGCCCGCGACATCCGGGGCCACTTCCTTCATGTCCGATTTTCGGATGAAGAATCTTTTCAAACACGCGCTTGACCGCCATCCTCCACGCTATGGTCCCCGTGATCAATTCGCGCGATTAGCCGGAAGCGAGGTGGATTCGGGGGGAGAAGCCTGCGCGGAGTGTGCTGACTTCGCGAGTCAAGTCGCGTTGGGTGTCATGTAAATCGGGGAGAAATTGAATTCTCAATCTGTGCGGGCCGCACATGCCCGGCAATCACACGTTGGGTCGGCAGGATCGCCCTTCGACTTGTTCATCCGGCGGGGCTACGCCCTCCTCGCCCAAGAGGATCCCCTGCTGCACCGGGCCCTGGTCGCCGAGCACCAGCGCCAGGACGGCACGCTGATGATGGTCGCGTCCTCCAGCATCGTGGACCCCTCCGTGCTGGCCTGCATGTCCTCCGTGGCCATGAACGTGACCGCCGAGGGCTATCCCGGTGCCCGATATCACGCCGGGTGTGGCGAAATCGATCCCATTGAGCAATACGCCATCGACCGCGCCATGGCGGTCTTCGGGGCGCGTTACGTGAACGTGCAGGCACATTCAGCGACGACGGCCAACTATGCGGTGATGTCGGCCCTGCTGAACCCGGGTGACGTGATTCTCGGAATGAAGCTGGATCAGGGCGGCCACCTCACGCACGGATTCCCCGCCGCCTATTCCGGCACGTATTTCCAGGCCATCAACTACGGCCTTGACAACAATCGGCGCATCGACTATAAGCAGGCCCGCGAACTCGCGCTCGAACACCGGCCGAAGCTCATCGTCTGCGGCGCCACCGCGTACCCGAGAACGGTGGACTTCGCCAGGTTCAGGGAGATCGCCGACGAGGCCGGCGCGCTGCTGCTCGCCGACATCTCCCACATCGCCGGTCTGGTCGCCACCGGTCTGCACCCCAGCCCGGTCGACCACGCGCACATCACGACGACCTGCACGCACAAACAGCTCGGCGGCCCGCGCGGCGCGCTGATCATGTCCGGGCGGGACGCCGGCACGCCGTTCGGCGAGGACGGCAGGACCCTGGCCCAGCGCCTGCGCTCGGCGATCTTCCCCTACTTCCAGGGCGCGCCGATCCTGCCGGTGATCGCGGCCAAGGCGCGCATGCTCTCGCTCGTGCAGACCGAGGAGTACCGGGCCGCCGCGCGGCGCATCGTGGACAACGCCGCGCTGCTCGCCTCGGAGCTGGCCGGGCTGGGCTACCAGGTGATCACCGGCGGCACCGACAACCACATCGTCCTGCTCGACTTCATCGGGCAGCCCATCAGCGGGCTGGTCGCCGAGCGGGCCCTGGAGGACGTGGGGATCGTCGTCAACAAGAACCACATCCCCGGCGACCCGCGCCCCTCGACCGTCACCAGCGGCGTGCGCATCGGCACGAACTCCGTCGCGCAGCGCGGGTTCGGCCCCTCCGAGATCCGGCAGTGCGCCCAGTTGATCGACTCGGTGCTGCGCGCCGTCCGCCCGCTGGGGGAGCGCGACTACGAGCTGGAGGACTTCACCCGCCAGGCCGTACGCGCCGACGTTCGCAAGCTGGCCTCCCAGTTCCCCATCCCCCGGTACGTGCCCGTCGACCGCAGGCAGCCAAGCGAGTGAGCGCGCTGCTCACCAGGCTCGACATGCTCCGCGCCGCCTTCGGCCAGACCCCGGTCGTCCGGCTGGCCGACGACACGGTGGAGCTGTACGCCAAGCTGGAGTTCGCCAACCCCAACGGCAGCACGAAGGATCGTTCCGCGTACTGGATCCTGAAGCGCGCGATCGAGCGGGGCGACATCACCGAGGACACCACGGTCATCGAGTCCTCGTCGGGGAACTTCGCGATCTCCATGGCGTCCTTCTGCCAGGCGCTCGGCCTGCGGTTCGTCCCGGTCATCGACCCGAACTGCAACGCGCCCACCGAGGCGTACCTGCGGACCATCTGCGAGCGCGTCGTCAAGGTCGACGAGCCGGACGGGTCGGGCGGTTACCTGCGCACCCGGCTGACCCGGGTGCGGCAACTGGTCGCGGAGCTGTCGCCGGCGTACTGGCCCAACCAGTACAACAACCCGGACGCCCTGGAAGGGCATTACCGGATGACCGGCGGCGAACTCTGCGGGGCCCTCAGGACCATCGACTACGTCTTCGTCGGCGTCAGCACCGGTGGCACGATCGCCGGGCTGTCCAGGCGGCTCAAAGAGTTGTTCCCGGACGTCACCGTGGTCGCCGTGGACGCGGCCGGATCGGCCATCTTCCGCCAGCCGCCCTCCGTGCGCCGCATCCCCGGCCTCGGCTCCAGCATCGTGCCCGCGCTGTGCGAGCAGGCGTGGATCGACGACGTCGTCATCGTGCCGGAGAAGCAGGCGGTGGAAGGCTGCCACGAACTGTTCGAGCGGTACGGGCTCTACACGGGCGGCTCGACCGGCAGCGTCTACGCCGCCATCCGCGGCTACTTCGACCAGCGCCCGCCCTCCGGCGGCAAGCCCACGGTCGTGTTCCTCTGCGCCGACAGCGGCACCCGCTACACGGACACGATCTACAACCCCACCTGGGTCAAGGAGTCCCTCGGCGAGGAGGCGGCGGAATCACGGCCGGTCGTGCTCCACCTGAACGAGGGCCGAAAGGAAGAACATGCCAGGCTCGTCCCTTGATCTGCCGTCCCTGCGTACGCTGACCGGAGCCGACGTACTGAAGCACGTCGACGGCGGCCGCCCCGAGTGCCTCGACGTCGTACGCCGCGCCTATCTCACCCATGAGCGCGGCGACAGCTCCAACCCGCACAGCGCGTTCCTGCGCTTCCCGCACCTGCCCAAGTCGCGGATCATCTCGCTGCCGGCGTACCTGGGCGGCGAGTTCGACGTGGCCGGCATCAAATGGATCGCCAGCTTCCCCGATAACCCGGCCACCCACGGGATCCCGCGGGCCTCCGCCGTCCTGGTGCTCAACGACATGGACACCGGCTACCCGTTCGTCTGCATGGAGTCGTCCATCGTGTCGGCGACCCGTACGGCAGCCTCGGCCCTGCTCGGCGCGGAGGCGCTCAGCGGCGGCCGCGTCGCCCAGCGGATCGGTGTGATCGGCACCGGCCTGATCGCCGGGCACGTCTGGAAGTTCCTGCGCGACCTGGACTGGAAGGTCGGCGGGTTCCGGCTGTTCGACCGGGAGCGGTCGCACGCCGAGCGGTTCGGCCGGACGCTCACCGAGCAGGGCGCGCAGGACGTCGTCGTCACCGACGACGTGCGCGACGCCTTCGCGGACTGCGACCTCGTGGTGCTGACCACCGTCGCCGGTGAGCCGCACCTGCACGACCCGGGCCTGCTGGCGCACGCGCCCGTCGTGCTGCACCTGTCGCTGCGGGACCTGGCCCCCGAGATGGTGCTGGCCGCGCAGAACATCACCGACGACGTGGACCACGCCGTACGGGAGAACACCTCGCTGCACCTGGCCGAGCGGCGGACCGGCGACCGGAGCTTCATCGACGGCACCATCGCGGGCGTGCTGAACGGCGACGTGGCCGTCGACCGCTCCCGGCCGGTGATCTTCGCTCCGTTCGGGCTCGGGGTGCTCGACCTGGCCATCGGCAAATGGGTGCACGACCGTGCGGTCGCCCAGGGCGACGGTGACGACAATCCGGACTTCTTCGGCGAGGCAGTGAGGTAGACATGAGCGATTCCCTTCAGTACAAGGTCGTGGCGAACCACGAGGAGCAGTACTCGATCTGGTTCGCCGAGCGCCCGCTGCCGGCCGGCTGGAACGAGACCGGCTTCACCGGCACGCGCCAGGACTGCCTGGACCACATCGCCACGGTGTGGACGGACCTCACGCCCAAGTCGGTCCGTGAGCGGCTCGCGGGACAGGCTCCGTGAGCTCACTCGACGAGCGGCTGGCGGAGCTCCCGGCGAACCGGCAGGCGCTGCTGGCCAAGCTGCTCAGCCGGCGGCGGGCGGCGGCCAGGCCGGAGATTCCGCGCGGCGAAGGACGGCGTCCGCTCTCGTTCGCGCAGCGGCAGTTCTACGTCCTGTGGCGGCAGGAGCCGGACGGCGGCCTGTACAACGTGCCGATGGCGGTGCGGCTGCGGGGCGAGTTCGACGCCGGCGCGGCCGAGGCGGCCTTGCGCGACGTCGTGCGCCGCCACGAGATCCTGCGCACGCGCTACGTCACCGAGGACGACGAGCCGGTGACGGCGCTCGGCGCGCCCGAGGAGTTCGAGCTCACGCGCACGGACGTGTCCGGAGAGGCGGTGGCGCGCGAACTCGCCGCCGGGTTCGCGGCCAGGCCCTTCGATCTGGAGACCGGGCTGCCGCTGCGCGCCACCCTGATCCGGCTCGCGGACGACGACCACGTGCTGGTCGTCGTGGTGCACCACATCGCCACGGACGGCGCCTCCACGAGCATCCTGTTCCAGGAGTTCGCCGCCGCCTACACCGCGCTGCGCGCCGGCTCCCCGCCCGCGCTGCCGGAACCGCCCATCCAGTACGCCGACTACGCCGGCTGGCAGCGCTCCACGACCGAGGGCGAGCGCCTGGAACGCGGCCTGGAGTTCTGGGACGCCTGGCTGGAGGGCGTGGAGACGTCGCTGGACCTGCCGACGGACCGGCCACGCCCTTCCCGGCCCACGCACGCCGGCGGCCGGCGCAAAAGGCGCATCCCCCGCGCACTCGCGGCCCGCATGCACGAGTTCGCGGCGGCCCAGGGCGTGACGCCCTTCATGACCGCGCTCACCGCGCTCGGCGTGGTGCTGCGCCGGCAGAGCGGCAAACAGGACTTCCTGGTCGGCACGCCCGCCTCGAACCGGCCCACCCCGCACACCGAACGGCTCATCGGCTGCTTCGCCAACACCCTGGTGCTCCGCGTCCGCCCGCCGGGCTCCGCCACGGTGCGCGAAGGGCTGCGCCAGGTGCGCGACGACGTGGCGGCGTCGTACGACCACCAGGACGTGCCGTTCGAGAAGGTCGTCGCGCTGCGCCGGCCCGAGCGGACCCTCACCCGCAATCCGCTCTTCCAGGTGATGTTCGTCTACCAGCAGGTCCCCGAGACGGCGGGGCTGCCGGGGCTGGCGGTGGAGCGGTTCGACCTGCACAACGGGACCGCCAAGTTCGACCTTGACCTGTCGCTGCTCGACGGCCCCGAGGGCATCGACGTGAGCTGCGAGTACGACGCCGAGATCTTCACCCCGGAGCGCATCGACGCGCTGCTCGGCCACCTGGAGAACGCGATCGCCGCCATGGTCGCCGGCCCGGAGGCGGCCCTGTCGTCGCTGCCGGTCCTCGGCGAGGCCGAGCGGCGGCGCGCGGCCCTGGAGTGGAACGCCACGGAGGTCCCGTACCCGGCGGACCAGACCATCGCGGGCCTGTTCGCCGAGCGGGTCGCGGCGGCGCCCGGCGCGCCCGCCGTGCGCACCACGGCGGGCACCCTCACCTACGACGAGCTGGACCGGCGCTCCAACCGGCTGGCCCGGCTGCTGGCGGAGCGCGGCGCGGGCCCGGGCACGGTGGTCGGGGTCGCCACCGACCGCACCGCCGACCTGCCGCTCGCCGTGCTGGCGGTGCTCAAGTCCGGCGCCGCCTACCTGCCGCTCGACACCGCTCACCCGGCCGATCGCCTGGCCTTGATGGTGGCGGACTCGGGCGCGCTGGCCGTGCTCACCAACCGCTCGGTGGCCGGCCGGGTGCCGGCGGCGCACGCCCCCGTGCTGGTCCTCGAAGACCTGGCGGAACGGCTGGACGCGCTCCCGGACGAGCCGGTCGAGTCCGCCGCCACGCCTGAGGACCTGTGCTACGTCATCTTCACCTCGGGCTCCACCGGCCGCCCCAAGGCCGTGCTGCTCGACCAGCGCGGCCGGATCAACAACTTCGCCGACTTCAACCGCCGGTACGAGATCGGCCGCGGCGACGCCGTGCTGTCGGTGTCCTCGCTGGCGTTCGACATGACGGCGTACGACGTGATCGGCACCCTGCTGGCCGGCGGCACGATGGTGCTGCCGGAGCCGGCGCGCGAGCGCGACCCGGGCCACTGGCTGGACCTGATCCGCGAGCACGAGGTCAGCGTCTGGCACTCCGTCCCCGCCCTGCTGGGCCTGCTCATCGACGCGGCGGACGACCTCGGCGTCGCCCGGCTCCCGTCGTTGCGCGTCGTGCTGCTGGGCGGCGACTGGATCCCGACGACCATGCCGGACGCCCTGCGCGCCCTCTCACCGGACGCCCGCGTCGTCAGCCTGGGCGGCGCGACCGAGGCCTCCATGGACTCGACGATCTTCGAGGTCGGCGCGGTGGATCCGGCCTGGCGGAGCATCCCCTACGGCAGGCCCATGGCCAATCAGCTCGCCTATGTCGTCGATCCCGAGGGCCATCTCGTGCCGCCCGGCGTGCCGGGGGAGCTGTTCCTCGGCGGCGCGGGGCTGGCCTGGGGCTATCTGGGAGCCGCCGCGCAGACCGCGGACCGGTTCCTGCCGAACCCGTTCAGCGGCGTGCCGGGCGACCGGATGTACCGCACGGGCGACCTGGCCCGATACGGGCCGGACGGCCTGCTCGAACTGCTGGGCCGGATCGACTTCCAGGTCAAGATCGCGGGCAACCGCATCGAGCTGGGCGAGGTCGAGGCCGCGCTGCGCGCGCAGCCGGAGATCGCCCAGGCCGTGGTCGCGGCCCCGGAGACCGGCGGCCGGCGCACCCTGGTCGGGTACGTGGTGCCCGAGGACGGCGGCACCGAACCGGACCCGGGCGCGCTGCGCGAGCGGCTGCGCGCCGCGCTGCCGGAGTACATGGTGCCGTCGGCCCTGGTCGTCATGGAGCGGATCCCGCTCACGCCCAACGGCAAGGTGGACCGTGGACGGCTGCCCGTCCCCGGCGCGGAGCCCGAGCCGGGCGGCGACGCCCAGGGGCGCGAGCCCAAGACGCCGACCGAGCTGACGCTCGCCGAGGTGTGGCGCAACCTGCTCGGACGTGAGGGCATCACGGCGGACGACGGGTTCTTCGCGCTCGGCGGCGACTCGGTGGCCTGCATCCGCATGGTGACCCGGGCCCGGGCGGCCGGTCTGGAGCTGACGCCGCGCCTGGTGTTCCAGCACCAGACGATCGGGGAGCTGGCGGCGGCGATCGACAACGCCGCGAACGAACCGGCCGAAACGACGACCGGCGCGGATCGGCACGTCCTCGCGCCCATCCAGCGGCACATGCTCTCCGTCGGACGCCTTCAGCCGGTGCCCGGCCTGTACGTCATCCAGTCCGCGTTCCCGCTGCCCGGCGAGCTCGACGAGAGGGCGTTCCAGGAAGCCTGGGAGTGGCTGTTCGCCCGCCACGCGATCCTGCGCACGTCGTACGAGGACGTGGCCTCCGGCCGCCCCCGGCCGGTCGTCGCCGGCCGCGTCGAACCGCCCATCCGCACCCGCGACCTGCGCGGCCTGACGCTGGACGAGCAGGACCGCGCGGTCCTCGCCGAGCTGGACGAGGAGCGCCGCGCCGGGTTCGACCTGGCGGTGGCCCCGCTGATCAAGTTCCTGCGCTACCGGCTGACCGACGACGTGCAGCTCGTCGTGCAACTGCACCACTACAGCGTGCTGGACGGCTGGTCCTGCATGCAGCTCCGCAAGGACCTGCTCGCCGCCTACCTGGCGTTCATCACCGGTGAGCGGCCGGAGCTGCCCGAGCCGCCGCCCTTCGACGAGCACGTCAGGTGGATCGCCGCCCGGGACACGGCCGGCGCGGCCCGCTTCTGGGCCGGCCACCTCGGCGACAGCCCCGGCCCCTGGGCCGGGCCGCCGGAGGACGGGCACCTGGCCGGGCGGCCGGTCCGCCTGGTCACCGACCTGGACCCGGCGCTGCTGAAGGGCCTGGACGCCTACGGGCGGGAGCACGGCGTCACGTTCGCCACGCTCGTCCAGCTCGCCTGGGCGGAGGTGGTGGCCGGGCTGTCCGGGCGCGACGACGTCGTGTTCGGCGTCACGACCTCCGGCCGGCCCGCGCTGGCGGGCGCGGAGTCGGCCGTCGGGCCGTTCATCAACACCATGCCGGTGCGCTTCGCCTTCCGGGCGGGCGAGCCGGTCGTGGCGGCGGCCGCGCGGCTCCAGGTGGAGCGGGCGGTGGCCGAGGAGCACGCCGTGCTCGAACTCGGCGCGATGACCCAGGGACGGGCCCTGGAGTCGGTCCTGGTGTTCGACAACTATCCGGTCGACGAGTCGCTGCGGGCGGCCGCGCTGCCGGACGCGGTGGACCACCCCCTCATCAGGAGGGATCTGGGCCTGGCCCAGACGGAGTTCCCGGTCCGGGTCGACGTGCTGCGCGGCGCTCAAGACGCGCTGGCGTTCACGTTCGCGGCCGATCGGGCGCTTCCGGAGCAAGCACGGGAGCTGGGCGCGCGGCTCGTCGCCGCGTTGGAACGAATGGGGAACGCATGAAGACAGTGACCACGGTGGAGCTCTCGGTCTTCGAGCGCATCACCCCGCTCGTCTCCGGCTATCTGGAGGCGTACGCGTCCACGGATCCGGTGGTGTCCAAGGAGTACCGGTTCGACAAGTACACGACGAGCATCAAGACGCCGCTCGACGACATCGCCAGGGACCTGATCGGCAGGCCGTCGGACGTCTTCGCGTTCTCCACCTACGTCTGGAACATCGGCCTGGTGCGGCCGCTGGTCAAGATGGTGCGCGAGGCCAGGCCGGACGCCCACATCATGCTGGGCGGCCCGCAGGTGATGCACCACGGGTTGCGCTACCTCGACCCGGCGGACGAGAAGCTCGCCCTGTGCAACGGGGAGGGTGAGATCACCTTCACCGAATATCTGAGGGAGCTGACCGAGCCGCACCCCGACATCACCAAGGTCGAGGGGCTGAGCGTCTACCGCGACGGCGAGCTGGTCAACACCGGTGACCGGGCTCGCATCAAGGACCTCGACACCATTCCGTCGCCGTTCCTGTCCGGGCTCATCCTGCCCGAGTACAGCATCAGCATCATCGAGACCAACCGCGGCTGCCCCTACCACTGCGGGTTCTGCTTCTGGGGCGCGGCGACCAACGACCGGGTGTACCGCTTCGACGAGGACCGGATCCGTGACGAGCTGACCTGGATGTCGCGCAACGGCACACTTTTTCTGTACATCGCCGATGCCAACTGGGGCATGCTCGCCCGCGACGTCGAGTTCTCCGAGCACATCGCGGCGCTGGCGCGGGAGAACCACCTGCCCAACGTCGTCTACTTCTCCGCCGCGAAGAACAAGCCGCACGCGGTCACCAAGATCACGGGGATCTTCCAGGAGGCGGGGCTCGTCACCTCCCAGCCGGTGTCGATGCAGACGCTGGAGCCGGAGAGCCTGAAGATCATCCGGCGGGACAACATCAAGCTGGACGCCTTCGCCTCCGTCCAGGACGACCTGCGCGACCGGGGGCTGAGCTCCTTCATCGAGCTGATCTGGCCGCTGCCCGGCGAGACGCTGGAGACGTTCAAGAAGGGCATCGGGACGCTGTGCGAGAAGGACGCGCACACGATCATCTCGTACTCGCACCTGCTGCTGAACAACACGCCGATCTACCACAACCGGGACAAGCTCGGCCTGATCACCCGGTCGGCCGGCGGCGGTGTCGCGGAGGCGCAGATCGTCATCGGCACCGAGCAGGTGAGCACCGACGAGTTCGTCGAGGGCATGCGGTACTTCTACGCCGTCCACGCGGTGCACAACACGCGCAGCCTGCGGGCGACCGGCAAGTACCTGACCGGCAAGGGCATCGTCACCTACCCCGAGCTGTTCTCGGCGTTCGTCGACCACTGGCGCTCGCTGCCGGCCGACGACCCGATCGTCGAGTACGTCGAGCGGTCGATCCGCGACGCGCTCTACTACGACGTCGGCAACTACGGCCTGTTCATCCACACCGTGCTGCACGAGCACCGCGCGCTGTTCACCCGGCAACTGCGCGAGTTCGCCCAAGCGCAGCCGTGGTGGTCGGACGAGACCGCGCGCGGCCTGTTCGAGATCGACCTGCTCAACCGGCCCTACGTGTACAGCTCCACGCCGCTCGAAGTCCACGACCACCCGTTCGAGGCGCTCAAGGTGGTGGCGTCCGAGGGCCGGGCCTACACGGTCGAACTGGACAGGGCCTGGCACGAGAGCCTGGCCACGGCCGTCCGGCTCGACCCGGCGCCCCCGGCCGGGACGGTGTTCACGGTGGACCACAAGCGGCTGCAGTACCCGTACATGGCCGCCCAGAGCCTGGACCACAACGCCAACTACTGCCACGGCATCATCGAGAAGATCGAGAACATCGTGCCGTTCTGGCGTACGGCCTGAGGACGTGACGATGTCGGCGGGGATCACCGGCGAACAGCCGGTACGCGTGGCCGGCCCGGCCGCACCGGGCCCGGCGCCGCACCGTGCGCTGCTCGCGGCCGTCGGGGCCGGGCTGGCGCTGCTCGGCGTGCTGGCCCTGCTGGCGTTCGCGCCACCGGCGGCGCGCGGCACGGACGCTCCGGCGGCGGAGTTCTCCGCCGCCAGGGCCGCCGCGCACCTCGGCCAGATCGCGCAGCGCCCGCATCCCCTGGGGACGCCGGACAACGCCCGCGTGCGCGCCTACCTGGTCGACACGGCCAGGGCGCTGGGCGCCGAGGTGAGCGTGCAGTCGGGTGACGTCGTACGCCCGGCCTGGGGCAACCCGTTCCCGGCGGCGACCGCGCACAACGTGATCGCCAAGGTCCGCGGCAGCGCGCCGGCGGGCGGCGGAGGCAAGGCACTGCTGCTCGTGTCGCACTACGACTCCGTCCCGACCGGGCCCGGCGCGGCCGACGACGGCGCGGCCGTGGCGGCGATGCTGGAGACGATGCGGGCACTGAAGGCGTCCGGCGGCGTCCGCAACGACGTGGTGTTCCTGTTCACCGACGGCGAGGAGCTCGGCGCGCTCGGGGCGGAGCTGTTCGCCCAGAAGAGCGGCCTCGACGGCTTCGGGGCGGTCCTCAACTGGGAGGCGCGCGGCAGCGGCGGTCCGGTGATGGTGTTCGAGACCAACACCGGCAACGCGCCGCTGATCGACGCGTTCGCGGGCGCCAGCGGGCGGCCGGTGGCGAACTCGCTGGCGTACGAGGTCTACAAGCGGATGCCCAACGGCAGCGACTTCACGGTCTTCAGGGACCGGGGCGCCGTCGGCCTCAACGCCGCCTTCCTGCACGGCTTCCACGACTACCACTCGCCGCACGACGACCTGGCGCGGCTCAGCAGGGACAGCGTGCAGCACCACGGCGACTCCATGCTCGGCCTGGTGCGCGGGCTCGGCGACCTCGACCTGCGGACGCTGCGCAGCGACGAGGACGCCGTCTACTTCGACCTGTTCGCCCGGGTTCTGGTGCACTATCCGGCCGGCTGGGCGCTGCCGCTCGCGGTGGTCACGGTGCTGGGGCTGGTGGCGCTGCTGTACCTCGGCTTTCGTGCCGGTGAGCTGAGGGTCGCCGGCGTGCTGGTCACGGCGGGCACCGGGTTCGGGGCGGTGCTGGTGGCGGCCATCGGCACGTTCGGGTTGTGGCAGGTGGTCATGGTGGCGCGGCCTGAGCTGGCGGCGCTGCCGTTGGCGGAGCCGTATGAGCGGGGGCTGTTCGTGGCCGCCTTCCTGGTGCTGACGGCGGCGGTGTTCCTCGGGGCGGCATGGCTGCTGCGGCGCCGGCGGCCCGCCGAACTGGTCGGCGGCGGGCTGGTTCTCGGAGCGGTTCTGCTGTCCGCGTCGGTGATCCTGCTGCCCGGGGCGAGCTACCTGTTCCAGTGGCCGGTGCTGGCCGGGCTGCCCGCGCTGTGGTGGGGCACGCGATCGAAAGTGCCGCTGACCGCCGCCGCGCCCGCCGTGGCCGTCGTGTTGTTCGCGCCGCTGGTGGACGGCCTGCTGATCGCCCTGGGCATTCCGCTGGCCGCCGTGGCGATGGTGCTGGCCGGGATCGGCGGCGCGCTGCTGCTGCCGCTGCTGATGCGCCTCGCGCGGCCGATGGTCGTCGCGGCGGCGGCCGCCCTGGCGCTGGTGACGGCGGGCGCGGGCACGCTGCTGTCGGGCTTCGACGCCGAGCACCCACGCCCCAACTCCCTCGTCTACGTACGGGATCTGTCCAAGGGCACCACGATGTGGATGAGCGGCGACCCCGAGCCGGACACCTGGACCGGCCGGGTCCTGGGCCAGAACCCGGACCGTGGCCCGGCCGCCGACTACTACCCGCAGCGCGGCGCGGAGCCGGTGCTGTGGGCCAAGGCCCCGCCGCTGGACCTGCCCGCCCCGGCCGTGACGACGCTGGACGACGCGACCGCCGGCGACACCCGGCGGGTGCGGTTCAAGGTCGCCTCGCAGCGGGCCGCCTGGCGGCTGCAGATCCGGCTGCCCCGCGCGCCGCTGAAGTCCTGCGTCGTGGCGGGCGTCCGGATGGACGGGCCCGCGCTCGACAAGCAGGGCGAAGGGGCCGAGGGCGTGGTCTTCCACTTCACCGGCAGCGTGTCGGGGGTCGAGATCGGCTGCGAGACGAAGGCCGGCAGCCCGCTGGCCGTCGACGTGGCCGACTACACCATCGGCCTGCCGGACCAGGTCGCCGCCCTGGTGGGGCCGCGGCCCGCGGGGACCGTACCGGTCTCCTTCGGGTTCGCGCCCGACGAGGCCGCCGTCGTACGCCAGATCAAGACACTCTGACCCACCCATCCCACGACACCCTCTGAGGAGACATGGCATACGAGGACGGGGCCACGGCGATCGAGGTCCGCAATCTGACCCGCGTCTACCAGACCGGCAGGAACGGCGATCAGGTGCGCGCCAACGACGACCTCACCTTCTCCATCGCGCGTGGCGAGGTCTTCGGGCTGCTGGGCGCCAACGGCGCGGGCAAGACCACGCTCGTCTCCCAGCTCCTGGGCCTGGTACGCCCCACGTCGGGCTCCATCAGGATCGAGGGCGTCGACGTGGTGTCCGACCCGGAGGCGGTGAAGGCCATGACCGGCTTCCTGCCGCAGACGGGCCTGTCGATGCGCCTGGTGGAGGTGCGGCGGGCCCTGCACTACACCGGGCGGCTGCGCGGCCAGTCGGAGAAGGAGGCCAGGCACCAGACCACCGAGCTGATCGAGGAGCTGGGCCTGGAGTCGGTCGCCGATCGGTACGTCGACCAGCTCAGCGGCGGCATGATGCGGCTGGCCAACTTCGGGATGGCGCTGATGGGGCGTACCAGGCTGCTCATCCTGGACGAGCCGACCAACGAGCTCGACCCGCGCAACCGGCGGCTGATCTGGGACATGGTCGCCCGCCGCAGCCTCACCGAGGGCACCACCGTCGTCCTGGTCACCCACAACGTGCTGGAGGCCGAGAAGGCCGTGCACCGGGTGGGCGTCATGCACGGCGGGCGGCTCACCGCGCTGGGCACGCCGGGCGAGCTCAAGGCGACGCTGGGCGACAAGGTCCGCATGGAGCTGTTCGTCAAGGACAGCGAGTCGCTGAAGCCGGCGGAGATGAGCCTGCTGGAGCGCGTCGGCTCGGTCGTGCCCGGCGGCCGTGAGGGTGTCTACCTCGTCCACTCCGACCCCGAGTCGATGCCCGACCTGGTCAAGGCGGTGACGAGCGACCTCGGCATGGCCAGGGTGGACGACTTCAAGCTGAGCCGGCCGACGCTGGAGGACGTCTATCTCAGCATGGACGGCGGCGACTCGGCCGCGCCCATTCCGGAGCTCGTCGCGAAACCCCTTCCGGCGCCCGAGCCCGCCGTCCCGGTGGCGCGCCTGCCTCTCAAGGAGCGGGCCCGGCGGCTGCTCGTCGACTTCAAGTATCTGTGGCTGGAGCAGATGCTGGAGGTCCGCACCACCTGGACGTGGAGCCTGCTGTTCGGGCTGCTGATGCCGGTGGCGATGGTCTTCGGCCTGTCACGCATCGGCGGCGGGCTCAACGACCCCACGAGCCTGCTCTACATCGTCAGCGGCGCGGCCATCTTCTCCGTCGCCACCGAGGGCGTCGCGACCCTGGCCCAGCGCATCGGCGTGATCAAAACCGACGGGATGATGGTCTATTACGCCTCGCTGCCCATCAGCAAGGCGTCGTTCGTCGGCGCGCTGGTGCTGTCGAGACTCATCCTGATCATGCCGGGCCTGATCACCCCGATGGTCGCCGCCGGCCTCATGTACGACGTGGACTTCACGATCTCGCCCGCCCTGCTGCTGGTCCTGCCGCTGTCGTGCCTGGCCCTGTCGGCGATCGGGCTGGCGATCGGCACCCTGATCAACAGCATGGACCTGATCGTCGTCATCACCAACCTCTTGATCTTCGTGCTGCTGCTGGCGGCCCCGGTGCTCATCCCGCCGGAGTCGTTGCCGCTGCCGCTGCAGGTCCTCGGCTACCTCCTGCCCCCGACCTACGCGGCCGACGCGCTGCGGCACACGCTCAGCGGCGACCTGGGCGCCGCTTTCACCCTGGACATCGTGGTGCTGACCGCGATGACCGTGTTCGGGCTGGCAGGAGCCGCCCGCTGGATCCGTTGGCGGCTCGCCTGAGCCGGGAAGCTAGGAGTTCCGTCATGGAGCAGTCAGTTGTCCGTGCCTCGACGTTCGTCGACGTGGTCGCCGAGCGGGCGGCGCTGTCGCCGGGCACGGCGTTCGAGTTCGTCGCGTCGGGGGACGCGAAGCCCTCGGCCGTCACCTTTCCCGAGCTGCACGATCGCGCGCGGTCGATCGGCGCCCTGCTCGCCGAGCGGGTCGCGCCCGGTGACCGGGTGCTGGTCCTCCTGCCGCCCGGCCTGGACTACGTGGCGGCCTTCCTCGGTTGCCTGTACGCGGGCACCATCGCCGTGCCGCTCTACCCGCCGAGCAAGGGCAGCTACTCGGCCCGCCACCGGGCGGTGCTCGCCGACTCGGCCCCGGCCGCCGCGATCGTCTCCGGCACCGACCCCGCCGACCTGCTGGAGCCGGCCGGCGTCCCCGGCCTGCCGCTGATCACGGTCGACGGCGACCTGCCCGCGCCCGGCGACTGGCGCCGGCCGGAGATCGACGGCGACTCCGTCGCCTTCCTCCAGTACACCTCCGGCTCCACCGCCACCCCGCGCGGCGTGATCGTGACCCACCGGAACCTGGTGGTCAACTCCCGGCAGATCCGGGAGCGGTTCGGCACCACGGCTGAGACGCGGGTGGTGAGCTGGCTGCCGCCGTACCACGACATGGGGCTCATCGGCGGCATCCTGCAGCCGCTGTACGCCGGCGCGACGGCCGCGCTCTTCTCGCCGATCTCGTTCATCACCCGGCCGCTGCGCTGGCTGGAGGCCATCTCCGACAGGCGCGCCCACGTCAGCGGCGGCCCGAACTTCGCCTACGACCTGTGCGTGGACCGTATCCCGGAGTCCGACCTCGCCGGGCTCGACCTGTCGAGCTGGCAGATCGCCTTCAACGGGGCCGAGCCGGTGCGGGCCAGGACCCTGGAGCGGTTCGCCGAGCGGATGGCCCCGTACGGCTTCACGCCCGGCGCCTTCTTCCCCTGCTACGGCCTCGCCGAGGCGACGCTGATGGTCTCCGGCCGCACCGTCGGCGCGGCCAAGGTCGCCGAGACCTTCGAGCCCGACTCGCTCGCCCCCGGCAACAGTCCGCTGCCCGCCGAAAACGGGCTGCCGGTCGTCGGCTGCGGCCCCGTGGCCGAGGACCTGGCCGTGACCGTCGTCGACCCGGACAGCGGCACCGCCGCCCCCGACGGCACGGTCGGCGAGATCTGGACGTCCGGCGAGAACGTCGCGGCCGGCTACTGGGGCCACGACGACCCCGAGCACACGACGTTCGGCGCCACCCTGCCCGGCGACGAGCGCCGCTACCTGCGCACCGGCGACCTCGGCTTCCTGAAGGACGGGCAACTCTACGTCGCCGGGCGCAGCAAGGACCTCATCGTCGTACGCGGTCGCAACCACTACCCGCAGGACCTGGAGCAGGCCGCCCTCGACGCCCACCCGTCCCTGCGCCGCGGCGCGGCCGCCTTCGGCCTGGACACCGACGGGCGCGAGGAGGTCTGCCTGGTCCTGGAGACGGCGACCGGCCACCGTACCGACGAGCTGGCCGAGGTGACGGCCCGGGTGCGCACGCGGCTGGCCCGCGACCACGGGGTCACGCCCGGCACCCTCGTGTTCGTCCGGCCCGGCCAGATTCCCCGCACGACCAGCGGAAAGATCCAGCGCTCCGCCACCCGGGCGATGCTCGCGGACGGCTCGCTCAAGGTGGTGCACCGCTGGGACGCGGCCCAGACCGTCACCGGCCTCGCGCCGCTGCCGGACCACCTGTGGCAGGAGACCGCCCGTGAGGTCGTCCTCGCCGTCGCGAGCCGCCGGCTGCGCGTCGACGTCGACCCGGACGTGCCCCTCGTGGCCCAGGGGCTGGACTCGCTGGCCGCGATCGAGCTGAAGGCGGCCGTCGAGGACGCCATCGGCGTCGAGCTGTCCCTTGAGGCGCTGCTGGCCGGCGCGAGCGTGGACGACCTGCTGGCCGACACCCTCGTCGAGCCCGCCGCCGACCCCGTGCCGGCGGCCCCGGCCGGCGGGCGCGTCCCCCTCACGATCAACCAGCAGGCGCTGTGGATCCTGGAGCAGCAGCACCCGGAGACCGCCGTCCAGCACGTGTACGTCGCCCTGCGCTTCCTCGGCGACGTGGACGCGGGCGCGCTGGGCCGCGCCTTCCAGGCGCTCGTCGACCGGCATCCGGCGCTGCGGACCGCGCTGCGCTCGGAAGCCGGCGGGGAGCCGTACCAGGAGGTGCTCGGCCACCAGGACGTGGCGTTCACCGTCGAGGACGCCGCGCACCTCGACGAACAGCGGTTCCAGGAGCGGCTGGAGCGCGAGATCAAGGGCGAGCGGTTCGACCTGCCGAACGGCAGGCTGCTGCAGGTCGCGCTGTTCCGCAGGCCGGACGGAGACGTGCTGTCGCTGGTCGTCCACCACATCGCGGTCGACATGTGGTCGATGGCGGTGATGAGCGACGAGCTGGGACGGCTGATCGCCCGGGAGAGCGGCGGCACCGCCACCCTGCTCCCACCGCCGCCCGCCACCTACGCCGACCTGGCGCACCGCCAGCGGGCGCTGCTCGACTCGCCGCGCGGGCAGCGGCTGTGGGAGTACTGGAGCCGCGAGCTCGACGGCTGCAAGCCGGTGCTCGAACTGCCCGCCGACCGGCCGCGCCCGCCCGTCCAGACCTACCGCGGCGACACGGTCACCCTGAAGATGGACGCCGCCACCACCGCCGTGTTGCGCGAACGGGCCGCGGCCGAGGGCACCACGCTGTTCGTCTCGCTGCTGTCGGTGTTCCAGATCCTGGTGCACCACTACACCGGCGAGGACGACTTCCTCGTCGGCGTGCCCGCCTCCGGCCGGACCGACGCCGACATGCACGGCGTCGTCGGCTACTTCGTGAACCCGGTGCTGATCCGCTCGCGGATGGACGCCGGGCGCAGCTTCACCGAGCAGATCCAGGCCACGCGCCAGACGGTGGCCGGGGCGATGCGGCACCAGGAGATGCCCTTCCCCGTCCTCGTCGAGCGGCTCGGCCTGGCCCGCGAGGCGTCCAGGCCGCCCGGCTACCAGCTCATGTTCAGCCTGACCAGGTCGCATCTGGCCGGCGGCGAGGACCTGGGCGCGCTCAACTTCGGCCGCCCCGGTCTCCGGGTGCGGTTCGGGGAGCTGGAGGCCGAGTCGCTGGAGCTCGTCCGGCGTACCGCGCAGATCGACCTGACGATGGTGGTCACCGAGGTCGGCGACCGCCTGGAGGCGGGCATCAACTTCTCGACCGACCTCTTCGACCGCGACATGGTGGAGCGCTTCGCCGCCACCTTCGCGGACCTGGCCGGGCGGCTGGCGGAGCGGGCCGGCGAACCGCTCGCCGCCGTCCCGCCGGCCCGGGCCGACGACCTGCTGCAGATCGCCAAGTGGAACGCGACCTCGACGGACTATCCGCGTACGAGCACGGTGACCAGGCTGTTCGCCCGGATCGCCGCCGAGCGGCCGGACGCCCCCGCTCTCACCTACGGCGCGCTGTCCTACTCCTACCGGGAGCTGGACCGGGTCTCGAACGCGCTGGCCAGGCGGCTGCGGGAGCTGGGAGTGGGCGCGGAGACGCCCGTCGGCCTGCACGTGGACCGCGACCCGGCGGTGGTCGTCGCCATGCTCGCGGTGGCCAAGGCGGGCGGCGTGTACGTGCCGCTGGACCCGGCGCAGCCGCCGCACCGGCTGCGGCAGATCGTCGCCGAGTCGAAGCCGGCGCTGCTGCTCGCCGACAGCCTTGACGACGTGCCGGCGGACCTGCCGCGGCTGGCGCCGGGTGACTTCCTGACCCCAGAGACGGCCGCCGACCCGGCCAACGACCTTCCCGTGGACGACTCCACCGCGCCGGACGGTCTCCTGTACGTGATGTACACCTCCGGTTCGTCGGGGACGCCGAAGGGCATCTGCATCACGCACCGCAACGTCATCCGGCTCGTACGCGACACCAACTACTTCTCCCTCGCCCCCGGCGACCGGGTGTCCCAGTTGTCCAACAACGCGTTCGACGCGGCCACGCTGGAGATCTGGGGCGCGCTGCTCAACGGCGGCGAGCTGGTCGGATTCGGCAAGGACACCGTCCTGTCGCCTCCGAAGCTGGCGGCGGCGCTGCGCGAGCACGACATCCACACCATGGTCATGGCCACGCCGCTGTTCACGCAGCTCGCCGGCTACGACCCCGCCACCTTCGCCTCCGTGCGCCAGATGCTCGTCGGTGGCGACTCGATGGACCCGAAGCGGGCCCGCGAGGTCGCCGGCCTGGGCGGCCCGCTGCTGACCAACGGCTACGGCCCCACCGAGTCGACGACGTTCGCGACGACATGGCCGCTGGCCGAGGTGCCGGACGACGTCTGGCGCCTGCCGATCGGCGGCCCGATCGCCAACACCCAGGTGTACGTCCTCGACGAGCGGCTGAACCCGGTGCCGATCGGCGTGCCGGGCCAGCTCTACATCGGTGGCGACGGCCTCGGGCGCGGCTACGTGAACCGGCCCGGTCTGACGGCCGAGAAGTTCCTGCCGGACCCGTTCAGCACGGAGCCGGGGGCCCGCATGTACGCCTCCGGAGACCTGGCCCGCTGGCTGCCGAACGGCGCCATCGACTTCCTCGGCCGGATCGACTTCCAGGTCAAGATCCGCGGGTTCCGCATCGAGCTGGGCGACATCGACGCCACGCTCAACGCGCACCCGGGCGTGCTGGAGGCGGTGACCGTGGTGGACACGTCGAGGGGGGAGAAGCGCCTGGTGGCGTATTACGCCGGTACGCCGGCCGTGACGGAGCTGACCTCGTTCCTCGCGGACCGCCTGCCCGAGTACATGCTGCCCGCCCAGCTCGTACGCCTGGACGAACTGCCCAAGAACCCGAACAGGAAGATCGACCGGGCCGCGCTCCGGCTTCCCGAGGACACCGGCTCACCGGAAGAGGCTCAGGCCGACGGGCTGCACGCGGAGATCGCGGCGCTGCTCGCCGAGGTGCTCGGGCGGCCGAGCGTGGGGCTGGACGACAACTTCTTCGAGATCGGCGGGCACTCGCTGCTGGCCATCCGGCTCCTGTCCCAGCTCAAGCAGCGCTACCAGGTCGACTTCGGGCTGAACGAGCTGTTCAACGACCCGACCGCGCGCGCCGTGGCCCAGCAGATCGCCGCACGAAGCGGGACCGGCGGCACGGCGGCGCCTTCCGGGCCCACCGCGGTTTCGCGGAGTGCCTACGCACGCCGCCCCGGCGACCAGTAGCCCGGTCTCCCGGCCGGCACGACGGACCAACGATCAGTGAGCGAGGACCAGATGCACTCGGGCGACGTCTACGTCATGCCGGCCTCTCCGGCGCAGGCCGGCCTGCGGCTGCTCGTCGAACTCGACCCGACGTCCACGGCGTACAACGTGCCGGCCGCCATCAGGCTGACCGGACCGCTGGACACCGGGGCGCTGGAGCGGGCGCTGCGCGGCATGTGCGAGCGGCACGAGATTCTGCGGACCACGTTCACCATCGCCGGCGGCGAGGTCTCCCAGGTGATCCATCCGGCGGACGGCCTGCCGCTGCCGGTGGATCACGTGGACCTGGGCGAGCTGGGCGCGGACGCGGCGGCCACGTGCCGGCGCGAGTGCGCCCGGCGGGCGGCGGAGCCGTTCGATCTGGAGAAGGGGCCGCTGCTGCGGGCCGCCGTCTTCCGGCTGGGCGAAGACGATCATGTGGTGCTGCTGCTCATGCACCACATCATCACCGACGGTTCGTCGATGAGCGTGTTCGTCAGGGAACTCGCCGTCCTGTATCTGGGCGAACTGGCCGGTGCGGGCGGTGGCCTGCTGCCGGCGCCCGCCCTGCAGTACGCCGACTTCGCCCTCTGGCACAACGAGTGGCTGCGCTCCGGGGTCCAGGACGAGCAGCTCGCCTACTGGCGTACCACGCTCGCCGACCAGGACCTGGTCCTGGAACTGCCGCTCGACCGCGCCCGTCCCCGCGTGCCGTCGTTCACCGGTGACCGGGTGAGCGCGGTCGTGGACTTCGGCCGCCGGGCGCGTACGGTGGCGGCCGGGCGGGGCGCCACGCTGTTCACGGCGGTGCACGCCGCGTTCGCGGCCGTCCTCGCGCGGAACGCGGCGCAGGAGCGGATCCGGATCGGCGTCCCGAGCGCCAACCGGGACCACCCGAACATCGGGGAGCTGATCGGCTTCTTCGTCAACACCCTGGTGGTGCCCACCGACTGGCGGCGGGACCTGTCGTTCGGTGAGCTGCTCACGCATGTACGCGAGCGCACGGCGGAGGCGCTCGCCCATGGGGACGTCCCGTTCGGCGAGGTCGTCCGTGCGCTCGGCGGCCAGCGGGACCGCTCACGGAACCCGCTGTTCCAGGCCATGATCGCCATGGACAACGCGCCGGGCGGCTTCGAGCTGACGGCCGGCCTGACCGCGCACCGCTTCGACGTGCCGCAGGCGGTGGCCAAGTTCGATCTCACGCTGTTCGTCCACGAGGGTCCGGCCGGGGTCGAGCTGAGCCTGGAGTACGCCACCGACCTGTTCACCCGCGACACCGCCGAAGGTCTGCTCGACCAGGTGGTCACCGTGCTGCGTACGGGCACGGAGGCCCCCGACCGGCCGTTGGGCGCGCTGCTGACGGTGAGCGAGGAGCAGCGGCGCCGGCTCGCCGCCTGGTCGGCCGGGCCTGCGTTGCCCTTGGAGACGGACGGTGCCGCCACGGTTCCGGCGCTGATCGCCCGGCGGGCCGCCCTGACGCCGGACGCCGTCGCGGTCGTGGCCGGAGACCGCATGGTCACGTACGCCGAGCTGGACACCATGGCCGGTCGGATCGCCGCCGGGCTGGCGGCGGCGGGCGTGGGGGTTTCGGACGTGGTCGGGGTCGCCGTGCCGCGTTCCGTCGAACTCGTGGCGGCGCTGCTGGCGGTGTGGCGGCGGGGCGCGGCGTACCTGCCGCTGGACCCGTCCCAACCGGCCGCCCGGCTGGCCGCGATCGCGGCGGACGCCCGCCCGGCCGCCATCCTGGAGACCCACGGCCACGCCCCGGCGACGACCGCACCGGTCCTGGACGTGCACACCCTGTCCACCGGGACCGGGCAGGGTGGCTCGCCCGCGCTGGGTGAGCTTGCCTATGTGCTGTACACCTCCGGCTCCACCGGCCGCCCGAAGGGAGTGCAGCTCACCCATTCCGGGCTGTTCAACTATGTGACGTGGGCCGGGGCGGAGTACTGCCCGGACGAGCCGCCGGTCGCCCCGCTGCACACCACCGTGGGCTTCGACCTGACGGTGACGAGCCTGTGGGTGCCGCTCGCCCACGGCGGGTCGGTGCATCTCGTCGATGAGGAGTCCCCGATCGAGGGCCTCGCCGACCTGCTGGCCGGCCCGGCACGGCCCAACCTGGTCAAGCTGACACCCGCCCATCTGGAGGCGATCTGCCGGCTGCTGCCCACGGGCACGCTGGCCGGTTCGCGGATCTGCTTCGTCGTCGGTGGCGAGGCACTGGCGCCGACCCTGGTGCGCCGCCTGTTCGCGGTGGCGCCGGACGCGCGGGTGGTCAACGAGTACGGGCCGACCGAGACGGTGGTCGGCTGTTGCGTCGCGAGCGCCACCGGCGGCGATGACCTGGACGAGCGTCCCGGTATGGCCATCGGGCACCCGATCGGCAACACCCGGCTCTATGTGGTGGATGAGCTGTTGGAGCCGGTCCCGGTCGGCGTGCCCGGCGAGCTGCTGGTCGGTGGTGCGGGTGTTGGGCGGGGTTATCTGGGTGATCCGGTGCGGACCGCGATGGCGTTCGTGCCGGATCCGTTCTCCGGGGTGAGCGGGGCGCGGTTGTATCGCACCGGCGATGTGGTGCGGTATCTGCCGGATGGTCGGCTGGAGTTCCTGGGCCGGCGGGACCATCAGGTGAAGGTGCGCGGCCAGCGGATCGAGCTGGGCGAGGTCGAGGCGGCCCTGCGTGCGGTCGAAGGCGTCGCGGACGCCGTCGTGACGGCGGTGAGCGACCACCTCGGCCAGACCCGCCTGGCGGGCTACGTCGCCGGCCCCGTCGATGCCGGTCAGGTGCGGGCGCGGGTTGCGCGGGTGCTTCCGGACGCGATGGTGCCGTCGGCCGTGGTCGTGCTGGCGGCGCTGCCGTTGACGCCGAACGGCAAGGTCGATCGGGCGGCGCTTCCGGTTCCGGAGTTCGCCGGTCGTACCGCGTACGTGGCACCCGAGACGGCGCAGGAGCGTTCGCTGACGGAGATCTTCGCCGAGGTGCTCGGCGTCGAGAAGGTGGGCGCGGAGGACGACTTCTTCCTGCTGGGCGGGCATTCGCTGCTGGCCACCCAGGTGATCGCACGCGTCAACGAGCAGTTCGGGGTGTCCGTACGGCTGCGGTCGCTGTTCGAGCATCCGATGGTGCGGGAGCTGGCCTCGGTGGTGGAGCGCGCCCAGGTCCAGGAATCCGTGCCGTTGGTGCCGGTGGAGCGTGGCGGGCCGGTCGAGGTGTCGTACGCGCAGCAGCGGTTGTGGTTCCTGTATCGGCTGGAGCCCGGCAGCGCGGCGTACAACGTGCCGGCGGCGGTGCGGTTGCGCGGCCGGGTGGACGCCGACCGGCTGCGCGCCGCGCTGCGGGCGGTGGGGCGTCACGAGGTGCTGCGGACCGTGTTCACCGAGGTGGACGGCCGTCCCATGCAGGTGATCGGCGATGAACCCCTGATCGACTTCACGGAGGTCGACCTGCGAGAGACGGCCGACGCGGACCTGGCGGTACGGCGGCTGGCGGCGGACCTGGCCGGGCGCCCCTTCGACCTGGAACGCGGGCCGTTGACCCGGTGGGTGCTGGCCCGGCTGTCGGAGCAGGAGTTCGTGCTGGCGTTGTCGATGCATCACATCGTCTCCGACGGCTGGTCGGTGGGCGTACTGCTGCGCGAGGTCCAGGCCGCGTACGCCGGGCTGGAACTGCCGGCGCTGCCGGTGCAGTACGCCGACTTCGCGGTGTGGCAGCGGCGATGGCTGGCCTCCGGGGCGATGGAGGAGCAACTGGCGTTCTGGCGCGACGCGCTGGCCGGTGCCCCGGCCGTACTGGAACTGCCCGCCGACCTGCCGCGCCCGGCGGTGCCCAGCTACCGGGGCGCCCACCTGCGTGCCCAGGTCGGCGCGGCCACGGCGAGCACACTGGAACGGCTGGCCCAGCAGCACGGCGCGACGCTGTTCATGGTGCTGCAGGCGGTCTACGCGGCGCTGCTGACGCGCCGGGCCGGACAGCCCGAGGTGGTGGTCGGGGTCCCGGTGGCCAACCGGACGCGCACCGAGGTGGAGGACCTGATCGGCTTCTTCGTCAACACCCTGGCGCTGCGTACCCGGGTGGAGGCGGGCGAGTCGTTCGCGGGGCTGCTGGCGCGGGTGCGCGAGACGTGCCTGGACGCCTTCGCCCACCAGGACGTGCCCTTTGAGCGGTTGGTGGAGGAGCTGGCCCCCGACCGTGACCTGGCGCGCAACCCCATCTTCCAGAGCATGTTCGTGCTGCAGAACGCGCCCCAGGCGGCCATCGGCGGCCTGGAGGACGTGGAGATGGAGCGGTTGCCGCTGGAGGAGGGGATGTCGAAGTTCGACATCACGCTGATGGTGGATGAACCGCAGGACGACGGCCTGCAGGTGGTGCTGGAGTACGCGACGGACCTGTTCACGGAGGAGACCGGGCGGGCGATTCTCGATGCTTTCGTGCGGGCGTGTCAGGTGCTCGCTGAGCGGGGTGTGGGGGTTCCGGT
>NZ_FNVT01000066.1 GCF_900108335.1 Nonomuraea solani | reverse complement strand
ACCGCGAGAACCAGCGCGTCCACCACCACCGCCACCAGGACGAATACACCCTCAGCGCTTGATCGAATCAGTCACTACGGAAGAGCTACACCCAAGCGAGATTCGCACCCGAAGACCGGGCTTTTCTGTCCGCTCTCCTGACCCCGCTGCCCCGCGAGGTTCTCTACCGGCTGCGACTCCTCGTCCGCCCGGACACCGTGCTGCGCTGGCACCGCGAGCTGATGAAACGGCGCCATGCCCGTACCTGCCGGCCGAAGCGGCCCGGGCGCCCACCCACGGTCCGCTCCATCCGCGCCCTCATTCTGCGCCTGGTCCGGGAGAACCCGGGCTGGGGCTATCGGCGCGTTCACGGAGAGCTCACCACGCTGGGCGTCAAGGTCGCACCATCCACGGTCTGGGAGATCCTCAAGCAAGAGGGGCCCGATCCGGCGCCTGAGCGAGCCTCCACCACCTGGGCGGACTTCCTGCGTTCGCAAGCCAATGCCCTGCTGGCCTGCGACTTCCTCGAGACCATCACCCTGAACGGACAGCGCCAGTACATCCTGGCCGTCATCGAGCACACCACCATGCGCATTCGGGTGCCCGGCACTACCGCGCACCCGAGCGCCGACTGGGTCACCCAGGCGATCAGGAACCTGGTGATGGACCTGGACGATGCGGGCTGCCGGGCACGCTATCTGATCCGAGACAGGGATGGGAAGTTCCCCGCCCTCATGGATGAGATCCTCGCTGAAGCCGGCATCAAGAGCGTGCTCACCGGCATCCGAATGCCGCGCATGAACTCCATCATGGAGCGGTGGGTGCAGTCGTGCCGTCACGAGCTCCTCGACCGCTGCCTCGTATGGAACGAACACCACCTACGGCACGCCCTACGCGAGTACGAACACTTCTACAACCACCATCGAGCACACCAAGCCCTGGACCAAGCAGCGCCGCTGCGTACCGTCCCCGATCCGATCACAGATCCAGAGCGAATCACCGACCTAAAGATACGCCGACGAGCCCGGCTTGGCGGTGTCCTCCACGAATACTCACATGCCGCTTGACCTGCATGGATCGAATTTTCGGCAGGCGCAGTGTTCGCGGCACGGGCGGCCTTGCCTCGCTCGACTTGCCCTGTGGTGAGGTGCCGCGTTTTAGGGGGCGACGCTGAAGGTGAGCTCCTCCGCGTGGGACCCAACCACAGGCAAGGCTTGGGGAACGTCAGTAGAGGCACCCGAAATGTCGGGGCTCTCCGTTAGCGTAGCGTCGCAGGAAAGTGACGAAGGGCTGAGAGACATGACAGCGGACGACGACGGGGTTGATCACGCCGCAGGTATCTTCAACCCGCGCCTAAGCGACGTCTTCGGCCTGGTGATTCGGCAAGATGAAGTGGACTTTGTGGTCCCTCACCTGCGCGAGGACCTCCCGCTCTACCTAGACCCATTCCTGCTCTGGAAGTCCGGCGATCCGGAGTACCGGCGGCTTCACACCGACCTGCTCCGCTTCGTGGACGAAGTTCGCAAGCACGCCGTCGAGGGGCGGGCTATCCGAGCCGGGATGCTTCTCTCAGAGGTCAGTGAACCGGTCGAACTTGGGTTGGGCTACGCCGAAGGGACCAAGCGGGGCTCAGCGCTCGGTTCCGGCACCATCGACGGCATCATTCGCACGTTCCGGCAGGTCCCGCAGCTCCAAACCGCTGGCCTGGACCACCTGGAGGTCCTTTCGCTGCTCGTGCCTGGTATCGCCGAGGACCGCATCAGCGATCTGACCGCGTCTGTCATCAAACGCTGGCTCAGCGAGTTCACCGAGCGCCGCTGCGGTGACTGGGGTATCCCGACAGCGCGCCATCGCCTCTTGAGCTGGGACGCCGCAGCGCTCGATTGGCGACCGTTCGACGCTAGTCTGCCGTGCAACCCCAACGACGGCTCGCCCATCCTTCTCGCGCCACTGAATCTGCTCCGCAGGCTGCCTTGGATCAACTACGGCGACTACTATCGCACCGCCTACGCGCCGCTGGTTCTACCTCCGGGCCGCGCGGGAAGAGTGGCCAAGCAGGACGTACTCACCTACAATCGCGCGCACTACGACACCATCCGCAGTTACGTAGCGGAGCGGGAAGCCGCGGCCGACGTGTGCACCCCAGATCCGCTCTTCACGCCGCTCAGACTTGCAACGGTCAAGAAGAAGGTCTCCGAGATCAAGGCGTTGCCGACCGGCCGCGACAACGGAGCGGACAAGAAGTTCGAGGAACTCGCGTTCGACGTCCTATCCTCCGTGCTCTACCCCGAACTCGACCTAGCCGGCCAGCAGGAACGAACGATCAGCAACGTCCACATCCGAGACGTCATCTTCCACAACGACGGCAAGACACCGTTCTTGACCGACCTCCGTGACCAGTACGGCGCCCGCCAGCTTGTCTTCGAGCTCAAGAATGTCGCCGCGGTCGAGACGGAGCACGTCAATCAGGTCTACCGCTACCTCGACGACGAGGATATGGGCCGCCTCGGCGTAATCGTCGCGCGCAACCCCCCAAAAACCAGCGTCCAGCGCAACATCGTCGACTTGCACTCGTCCAAGCGCTGTGCGGTCCTGTGCCTGGACGACTCAGATCTCGACCTCATGGTCGCCCTACTCGACTCCGGACGGCGCGCCATCGAGGCTTTGCGCAAGAAGCACGTCGAGTTCACCCGCCTGCTTCCGAAATAGGAGAACACATGCCCCGGCGCGCCAAGCCAAACGATAGCGCCTCGCCGTCCCCAACCGACGAGCAAGCAGCGACCTATGACCGGCTTGTCCCAATGCTGGAGGCCGCCCACCGCGAGATGACCGAGCTGTCCAAGAAGAAACAGGACGGCATCGTCAACAACCTCAAGATCAAGATGCTTAACCGTCTCCTCGGTGAGCTCAGCAAGGTCATCGAGAACGACCCCAGCTATGCCTTCGTTGACATGCTCGATGAGGAAACGCTTCCACAGAATAGCGACGCGGTCCTCGTACTCAGTCAATGGCAAGCAGCCCTCAAACAGTACAGGGTCCGCCACCACGGCTACGACCGATCAACTCACGCCGAACGATGGGTCACCGTAGAAAACCCCCTAGTCAACGACCACTAACATCCGTATCGGAATGCACGTCCCATCACGTTCGAGGGCCTCTACGAGCTTGTAACCCGTAGTGTGTAAAGCTGATCTTGCTGCTGGTCTTGGTTGCTTTACCTGATGCGGCCTGGGTATGCCTCGGCCAATTCGTTGAGGGCCTCGGTCCAGCCGTAGGTTTTGGCGCCTTCGACGAGGCGGCCAGGGTAGCCGCTGCGGGCGCTCTGGTCGGCGTTGTTGGCGGCGCGTTCCCGGGCTCGCTTGTCCTCGATGTTGATGATGGCCAGCCACAGGAGCTTGACGACGGCGTCGTCGGTCGGGAAGTGCCCGCGGGCCTTGGTGACCTTGCGCAGCTGGTAGTTCAGCGACTCGATGGTGTTGGTGGTGTAGAGCAGTTTGCGGACGCCGGGGCTGAAGGCCAGGAACGGGATCACCCGGTCCCAGGCGTTCTCCCAGACCGTCACCGTC
>NZ_FNVT01000004.1 GCF_900108335.1 Nonomuraea solani | reverse complement strand
AGCGTGTGCAACTCGTCGATGAACAAAATGATGTCGCCACGCGTGCGGATCTCCTTGAGCACCTTCTTCAGCCGCTCTTCGAAATCACCGCGGTAACGCGAACCGGCCACCAACGCGCCCAGGTCAAGCGTGTAAAGCTGCTTGTCCTTCAGCGTCTCGGGCACCTCACCGCGCACGATCTTCTGCGACAGCCCCTCCACGACGGCGGTCTTGCCGACGCCGGGCTCGCCGATCAGCACCGGGTTGTTCTTGGTCCTCCGCGAGAGGACCTGCATGACCCGCTCGATCTCCTTCTCACGACCGATCACCGGGTCCAGCTTGCCCTCACGGGCCGCCTGGGTCAGGTTACGGCCGAACTGGTCGAGCACCAGGGAGGTCGACGGCGCCGACTCCTGCGGACCGCCCGCCGCGGCCGGCTCCTTGCCCTGGTAACCGTGGAGCAGCTGGATGACCTGCTGCCGGACACGGTTGAGATCAGCTCCAAGCTTGACCAGCACCTGGGCCGCCACACCCTCACCCTCGCGGATGAGCCCGAGCAGGATGTGCTCGGTGCCGATGTAGTTGTGACCCAGCTGCAAAGCCTCACGGAGCGACAGCTCGAGGACCTTCTTGGCCCGCGGGGTGAACGGAATGTGCCCCGACGGAGCCGACTGGCCCTGGCCGATGATCTCCTCGACCTGCTGGCGCACACCCTCAAGGCTGATGCCGAGGCTCTCCAGAGCCTTGGCGGCTACGCCCTCACCTTCGTGGATCAAACCAAGAAGAATGTGCTCAGTGCCGATGTAGTTGTGGTTGAGCATCCTGGCCTCTTCTTGGGCCAAGACGACAACACGCCTCGCTCGGTCGGTGAACCTCTCGAACATCTCGTCGCTCCTCACAGAGCGGTCAGTCAGGCCGGTAAATCCGGTCCCGTCCTCCCGCATGCTAGCCCTGGCTCGGCGAACCGTGCCCACTGCCGCTGACACGCTCTATAGCAGACACGTTCCCCGAGAGCAGGGCGTTCACCCTCCATCCAACTACTGTTCGGGGGTGACGTGTTCCCGATACGCCGCAAGCGAACGATGTTTAGGCCGCTTCGCGGAAGCGGCTGCGAATTGCCGCCACGGCGTGCGCAGATCAACACGGGCCGGCCCATCGGACGCTTGAGGCGGTGAGCCGGCTCCGGGGACGCCCTTCGCCCGCGCATCCGAGATGCCACGTCCGTATCTGTAATCACCCTATGCCCCGACGCAAACGTTGGCCAAGCGAACGCGCTACGCCCTGAGCACAACGCGGCACGGATCGCCACCCGGCCCCACGGCTTGTTAGGCCCGCCGGTCCTTACTCACGGTAATCCGCATCCGGTCAGCCGGGTTACCGACCGCATCCCGCACTATGAGACGCCGGGCCCTCATTCGCGAGATCCACGAACTTGCACGTGCACAGCAATCGCAACGCGCGGTGCAACTTGCGGGGCGACGGCATTGTGCGGTCACGCCGGGAGTAGCGGCATTGTGCGAGGCATGCTCACGCTCGCGGGTTATGCCCGCCTCGCCGCATCACTCGCGGGTTATGCCCCGCCCCGGCGCATCATCAGGAAGGGGTTATCCGGCGCCGCACATCCTACGCAGCCGGGGTTTCCGGCGCCGGGGAACCGGGTTAAGCGCTACAACGCGTGAAGATCGCACTCGGCTTAACCGCGTCCTGATTTCCGCGATGGCCCGTTCCATGGACGCGGTGGCCGCCGTAGGGAGAGCTCCAAAGCAATGCGGCAACCCGCGTGGAGCGTACGTTGAATGAGGTATGGCCGCCTCACACGGCATTCGGGCGCCCCGACTGTGGCGCCGTCACATATGTGAGCGTTCGGCGGCGAAACGGTGCCGGGGGTTGGACCGGAACGCCTGCCCAAAACGCCCACATATGGGCGATCTAGAGATCCTCGTCGGTGACGTACCGTAATTTCAGAACGCCGCCGAAACGATCATGCGCTTATGGCGGCCGCCGGGGTCCAAGGCGAACGGCATAAGCGCATGGTCGAGAGATGGCTCCTTAGTGAGCCGCTTCGTACTTCTCCACCACGGTGGAGGCGATGCGGCCGCGCTCGCTGACCGGCAGGCCGTGAGCCTTGGCCCACTGCCGGATCTCCGAGCTCTTCTCGCGGCTCATCGCACGGTTTCCGCCCCGGCCGCGACGACGCGTGGCCACGGCACCCGCCCTGCGCGCGTGCTGCACGAAAGGCGTGAGCGCGTCCCTCAGCTTCTTCGCGTTAAGGTCGCTGAGGTCAATCTCATAGGAGGAGCCGTCAATAGCGAAGCTGACCGTCTCATTGGCCTCGCCCCCATCGAGGTCATCGATGAGAATCTCCTGGATCTGCTTGGCCATCTACGCAATCCTTTCGCGGAGCATTGTTTCATTCGCCTGCCCAAACATATACCCGGAAAGGCGTGGAGACAATTCAGCGCTACGGGGATTCGGCTGACTAGCCGATCAGTTCTGCCCCTCGGGCTGATCCTCGCGGTTTCGCCGGCCCCCGACAGCCTCCGACCGGACCAACTTCACTACGCCAAAGACGAAGGCTCCACCCACCACCACCGGGGGGATGAGCGCTGACAATACGTCTGTAAGGGCTTCCATTCGTCCTCGCCTCCACGGCTAGCGGGGTTTCGGTGGCTCAATAAGCGCTGGGAGCGCGACCACGGAGCGGGCTCCGCATGAGCACACAGGCGACAACCACCCGCACCCGACCATAGCGGCACACAGATGCCCTGCGCGTCACAGGGACGCCAACATCCGGCAACCCGGACGCCCCATAGCCTAATGCCAGTCTCTCCAGGCTCCTTACCGGATCAAGCGAAAATTTTGCGAAAAGGCATCCGCCCAGGTACGGATGGCTCAGCGAAGATCTTTTACCACCCGTGTTCCGGCGACCCTGTCGTGCACCCCGCGCTCCAGCGGCTTGTCGATCAGGATGAGGAACCCGACGCCGAACAGCAACATTCCGGCCAGCAGATTGACGATCGGAATGCCCATCAGCATGAGGGGCGCCGGATAGACGAGGGTCCGTTTCAGCAGAGTACGGGGCGGTACGTCACCCGGCGCCAGGCGAATCCTCATGATCGCCTTACCGAACGTCCGCCCATGCCGGGAATGCGCCCACCAGTCGTAGCCCGCATAACCCAGCCCGGCCACCGCCCACGCGAGTACGCCGGCCAGCCGCCCGCCGAACGCCTCCGGCATCCCGACAGTTCGGAAGATGCCCCAGAGCGTTATGAACAGAATGTAATAGAAGACCCCGAAGACGAGCGCTTCAATCAGCCGGGCGGCAAGCCGTTCCCACCATTCCGCGGGCGGAGCCTCCACCCGGGACGGTGTGCCGGCCATATGCCCCACCTCGCGTCATCGACGGCTCCGGTCTCCTCATTTTGGTACGGCCGTGGGGACAAAACATAGGGGCCGGCGGAAGCCGGCCCCTATGTTCAAGTGTCCGAGGACTACTTGATCTTGACCACCACGGTCTTCGCGAACTTGTCGGCGAAGGTCTGCTGCAGCGGCTTGTCCCAGAGCTGCGAGGCTCCGTTGAGGGCGTAGGCGACGCCCGCGATCAGGGTTCCGACGATCGGCACCCAGTAGAAGATGTAGCCGCCCACCGTGACGAGCGCCCGCTTGAGCGACACGTCGTTCGGCAGGCCGTCAGGCTGGACGTGGCCCCCGACCTGGACGACCTTGATGCCCATGACCATCTTGCCCACGGTCTGGCCCTTCAGCTTGACCAGGATGGTGTCGTAGGCGACATAGATCAGGAACAGCACGATCGAGTAGACCAGGTAGTACAGAAGGCCGAACGTGATCCCGGAGGTCAGCCCGGTGATCGAGCTGTAGGACGGATACAGCGGGGCGAGGACGATCGACACCAGGGTCATCACGACGCCGAAGATGACGCCGTCGATGATCCTGGCCACCAGCCGCTGCCACCACTCGGCCAGCGGTGCCGGGGCACCGGGCGGCTGCACGCCGACCGGCTTGCCGAACTGCTGCCCGTAGGCGGGCTGGCCGTAGCCCTGCTGCTGCTGGCCGTAGGCCGCACCGTACTGCTGGTCGTAGCCCTGTTGCTGGCCATAGCCCTGCTGGGCGTAACCCTGCTGTTGCTGGTCATAGCCGTGCTGCTGACCGTAGCCGGGCTGGGACGGCTGCTGCTGCCCATAGCCCTGCTGGCCCGACTGAGGCTGCTGGCCATAGCCCTGCTGCTGGCCGTAGTCCTGCTGACCGTAGCCAGGCTGCGACTGCTGCTGCTGGCCGTAGCCCTGCTGCTGCCCATAGTCGGGCTGCTGCTGCTGGCCATAGCCCTGCTGCTGCCCGTAATCGGGCTGCTGCTGCCCATAGCCCTGCTGGCCCGACTGAGGCTGCTGCCCGTAGCCCTGTTGCTGGCCGTAACCCTGTTGCTGGCCCGACTGGGGCTGCTGGCCGTAGCCCTGCTGCCCCGCCGCGCCATATTGCTGACCGTAGTCCGGCTGGGACTGCGGCTGCTGACCATATTGCTGCTGGCCGTAGTCGGGCTGGGACTGCTGCTGCTGCCCGTACTGGGGCTGCTGGCCGTAGCCCTGCTGACCCGACTGGGGCTGCTGCCCGTACTGCGGCTGCTGCTGGTTGTAGCCCTGCTGGCCGTAGCCCTGCTGCTGCTGGCCATAGCCTTGCTGGCCATAACCCTGCTGCTGCTGGCCGTAGCCCTGCTGGCCGTATGGGGGCTGTTGCCCGTAGGCATCGTCCGCCCGGTAGCCGACCACAGTGACGTCGGGATCCGGCTCGCCCTGGTGGCGGCCCGCGTTCTGCTGCCCGTAGTGGGGAGTGCCAGGCGCAGAGTTCTCGCCGGATTCGTCCTGTGGATACGGCGGCTGTCCGGTGCTCACCGTGTCACCTCGCTTCGAGTGCGCATGTGGCACGTGTCAGGACACATGCCTGTGCTGCCCAACGTATCGACATAGGTATCAACAATCACCTTTCCAAATGGTCAAGGTCCGCGTCACCCGATGTCAGATGGAGGAGCATGCGGGTGTTGCCCAGGGTGTTCGGCTTGACGTGTTCCAGGTCGAGGAACTCCGCCACACCCTCGTCGTACGAGGCCAGCAGTTCGGCGTACACCTCGGGTGAGACCGGTGTGCCCTGTATCGGGCGAAAGCCGTGCCTCGCGAAGAAGTCGACCTCAAAAGTCAGACAGAATACACGTCTCAGCCCCAGATCCTTCGCCTGCTGGATCAGCGCCGAGACGATTCGATAGCCGACGCCCCTACCCCGGCACTCGGGGTCCACGGCCACGGTGCGCACCTCGGCGAGGTCCTCCCACAGCACGTGAAGGGCGCCGCAGCCGACGACCTGCCCGTCCAGTTCGGCCACCCAGAACTCCTGTACGTCCTCGTACAGGGTCACTGTGGCCTTCTCCAGGAGCCGCGGGCCCGCGCCCGCATAGGTGTCCACCAGGCGCCGGACCGTGCGCACATCCGGCGTGCGGGCACGCCGGACCACGACCGCGGTCTCGGGCACTGTCAGTTCGGCCACCTGCTCCATGGCACTCCAGAGTACAGATCTCATTACGGCTCGGCCCAAACTGCCATGTCTTGCCCCATCTTGTTACATCACGAGGCCAGATGGGCACGCACGCCGCGCGAGGTTCCGTCGGGGCAGAAGCAAGGACAAAGGGGACATAAAGCCTGTTCTGCACGGCCGTGCACGAGATCACCTTGTGACCCTTCGGTTGTGAAACCTCTACAGACTCGGTAGTTCTGGTTGAGCAGGAACCGGGAGTGCATTAGTGTCCAGCGACGATGTTCCCCGCGTGTCGCGCGAGGAACACGCCCAATCTCCGCAAGGAGAGCCGGGGAACCGCAGGTGGTCCAGAGCCGCCATTGGGGTGAATCCGAGTCAATCGGTAGGGCTGCTCCGGCCCGAACCCGTCAGCTAACCCGGTAGGCGTCGATGAGAGGAGCTGGTTGGTGAAGCGCACGCTCGACGGTGGGGGGAAGACGGCGGGCCGGCATGCCCGCCCTCATGAACGGACCCGGCGACCGCGCCGTTTCGGTGTGGTGAGTATCACAGTCGCCGCGTTCCTGATCGCCATCCCCGTCGGCTCGGCGTCCGCGGATCCCAAGCCCTCGCTCCAGGACATGGCCAAGCAGGTCGAGAAGCTCCACGTCGACATCGAGACGCTGGCCGAGCAGTACAACGACCAGCGCGAGAAGCTCAAGAACGCCAAGAAGGCCGCCGACGCCGCCGAGAAGACGCTGTCGATGAGTGAGGCCGACTTCGAGGCCAAGCGCGCCAAGGCCGTCGCGCTGGCCCAGAACGCGTACATGACCGGCGGCTTCGGCAGGATGCTGACCTTCGCCTCGTCCGAGGACCCCGGGGCCTACCTCAACCGCGCCGCGACCACGGCCGCGCTCGAACAGCAGCAGGGCGAGGAGGTCGCCCAGGTCACCAAGGCCAGGGAGACCGCCGAGCAGGCCAGAGCCGGCGCCAAGACGCGCATCGCCGAGGTCCAGAAGCTCGTCAACGAGCTCGGCGCCAAGCGCGACAAGATCACCAAGCTGGTCACGACGGTCGAGAGCAACCTGTACCGGCGCGCCCTGGGCGAGGCGGGCCGTCCCGGCACCCGGGCCGTGCGCGTCAATCTGCCGGTCGTCGGCAGCGGCAAGGCGGCGCAGGCCGCGCGGTGGGCGCTCACGCAGCAGCTCAAGCCGTACGTGTGGGGCGCGGAAGGTCCCGGCTCCTACGACTGCTCCGGCCTGGTCATGGCCGCCTATCAGAAGGTGGGCATCTCGCTGCCGCACTACACCGGCAGCCAGTGGACCGCGGGCAGGCACATCGACCGCTCCGAGCTACGGGCGGGCGACCTGGTGTTCTTCTACAACGACCTGCACCACGTCGGCATCTACCTCGGCGGCGGCATGATGGTGCACGCCCCGCAGACGGGTGACGTGGTGCGGATCGCCTCGATCGAGCGGCGGCCGTTCGCGGGCGCGGTGCGCATCGCCGATTGATACGACCTCTCCCCGATACCGAAAACGCCGCTCGCTAAATCAACTGACGGCGGGCAGCCCACGCCACGGCCTCGATGGCCGTGGCCACGCCGATGCGGTCGCAGATGCCCCGTAATCTCCGGCGTACGGTGCGTCCGCTGATATCCAGACGTCTGCCCACCCGATCGACCGTGACTCCCTTGGCCAGCTCCGCCAGCAATGCCAAATCCGCATGGCTCAGCTCAACGCCTTCAGTGAGCACATCCATCGGGAGCCCTCCCCCCCAACAGCAGAACTCGGGCCTCTCCCAACAGGGCCAAAGTTGCTCCTCGCAGACGGTAAACGCATCTTGGAAAGGTCGTCAAGCACGATATTCGGCGTGCTTGACGAGCACTATTGACATGATCCGTTATATATGACGTACTCGCCATATGTCGGGACAGCGTGGTCTCAGATGAGCGATCTCATAGAGCCTTCTGGCACGACGGATCGAGCAACAATGAGCCCGGCGGACGTCCTGGGTTTTGATCCGTTCAATCCTGAATTTATGCGTGATCCTTATGCCTGTTATGGCGAGATGAGCGCGCGCGGCGCGATCATCCAGACCCGTGGCGGCCTGCTGGTCGCCACCACCCACGAGCTCTGTACGACCCTCCTGCGCGACCCCCGGTTCGGCCGCGGCACCGAGTCGATGGACAGCGGAGAGCCAGGTCAGCCCGCTGTATCGTTCCTCTGGCTGGACCCGCCCGACCACACCAGGCTGCGCGCCCTGGTCAGCAGGGCCTTCACCCCGCGCATGCTCGAACGCCTGCGCCCCCGCGTCGAGGCGATCACCGCCGGGCTGATCGGCGGGCTGGCGGACGAGGCCGACCTGATGTCCGGTTTGGCCTACCCGCTGCCGATCATGGTGATCAGCGAGATGCTCGGAGTGCCACCGGAGGACCACGAGCGCTTCCGCGGATGGAGTCAGAGCTTGGCTCGCAGCCTTGACCCGATGCTTACAGACGAGCTCGCATCGGAAAGCGGCCGGGCCGGAAGGGAGTTTCGCGACTACTTCCGAGGGCTCCTCACATTACGACGGGAGCGGCCCGGAGACGACCTTCTGAGCGCCCTGGCGCGCGTCGAGGAGCTGACCGAGGCGGAGCTGCTGGCAACCTGCGTGCTGCTGCTGGTGGCCGGCCACGAGACGACCGTCAACCTCATCGGCAACGGCGTGCTGCACCTGGCCGGGCGCGGGTTGCTGCGGCAGGCCGCCGAACGGCCCAAACAGGTGGTCGAGGAGGTGCTGAGGTACGACCCGCCGGTACAGCTCACCCACCGGGTCGCGCTGGAGGACACGGAGCTCGGCGGCATGCCGGTGCCCAAGGGCGTGCCGGTGATGGCGCTGATCGGCGCGGCCAATCGCGACCCCGCCGTCTTCCCCGATCCCGGCCGCTTCGACGTGGACCGGGAGCCCGGCCGGCATTTCGCCTTCGGGCTCGGCATCCACTTCTGCCTGGGTGCGACCCTGGCCAGGATGGAGGGCGAGATCGCGCTGTCCGCGCTGGCCAGGGCGGCGCCGGGGCTGGAGTTGGCCGATCCGGCGCCGCCGTACAAGCAGAATGTGGTGCTGCGCGGGCTGGCGGAGCTGCCCGTGCGCCTCAGGAGGTCGGCTTGACCAGCGGGAACAGGATGGTCTCGCGGATGTTCTTGCCGGTGAAGGCCATGATCATCCGGTCGATGCCCACCCCCACGCCACCCGTGGGCGGCATGGCGTATTCGAGGGACTGCAGGAAGTCCTCGTCGAGCTGCATGGCCTCCACGTCGCCACCGGCGGCCAGCAGGGACTGCTCGACCAGGCGGCGGCGCTGCTCGATCGGGTCGATCAGCTCGGAGTAGGCGGTGCCCAGCTCGGTGCCGAAGCCGATCAGGTCCCACTTTTCGGTGAGCAGCGGGTTGTCGCGGTGCTGACGGGTCAGCGGCGAGGTCTCCAGCGGGTAGTCCATGACGAACGTGGGCTGCACGAGCGTGTGCTCCACGAGCGCCTCGAACAGCTCCTGCACGAGCTTGCCCGCGCCCCACTTCGGGTCCCAGTGGATCTCGCGCCGATCGGCGATCTTGCGCAGCTCCTCCAGGCCGGTGGCGGTCGTGATCTCCTCGCCGACGGCCTCGGAGACCAGGCCGTAGAGCGGGAGCCGCGGCCACCGCTCGACGCCCAGGTCGACCTCGACGCCGTCGTGCACCACCACGGAGGTGCCCAGGGCGGCCTGGACGGCCTTCTGGTACATCCGCTGGGTCAGGTCGGCCATGTCGTTGTAGTCGAGATAGGTGCCGTAGGCCTCGAGCATGGTGAACTCGGGGTTGTGCGTGGAGTCAGCGCCCTCGTTGCGGAAGTTGCGGTTGACCTCGAAGACCTTCTCGATCCCGCCCACCACGAGCCGCTTGAGGTAGAGCTCGATCGCGATGCGAAGGTAGAGCTCCATGTTGTAGGCGTTGATGTGGGTCTTGAAAGGCCGGGCCGTGGCGCCGCCGTGGATCGGCTGCAGCATCGGCGTCTCGACCTCGAGGTAGCCCTCCTCGTGCCAGAAGTCGCGCACCGCGCGCACCGTGGCGCTGCGCACGCGGGCCATCTTCCGCGCGTCGTCGTTGACGATGAGGTCGACGTAGCGCTGGCGGACCCGCGCCTCCGGGTCGGTGAGGCCGACGTGCTTCTCCGGCAGCGGGCGCAGGCACTTGGAGGTGATCTGCCAGCTCTCGGCCAGGATCGACAGCTCCCCGCGGCGCGAGGTGATGACCTCGCCCGTCACGCCCACGTGGTCGCCCAGGTCGACGTCACGCTTCCAGCTCGCCAGGGACTCCTCGCCGACCTTGTCGAGGGAGATCATGACCTGCAGGTCGCCGCCGCCGTCGCGGAGCGTGGCGAAGCAGAGCTTGCCACCCACGCGGTTGAGCATGACGCGCCCCGCGACCCCGACCGTGTCACCGGTCGCGGTGTCGGGCTCCAGGCCCTGGTATTTCTCCCTGACCTCGGCATTGGTCGCCGTGCGTGGGAAATTCACCGGGTAAGGGTCGACGCCTTCGCTGCGAAGGCGATCGAGCTTCTCCCTCCGGATGCGCATCTGCTCGGGAAGTTCGTCGCTCACAACATCAAAGGGTAGGGGATATGGCGGGCTGCAAGGGTTCGTCGGCCCCCTGCAGGGCCGCTGCAAGAGCCCTCGCTTACCAATATCTCACGAGCTCAGGGGGGAGCCGGTAGGGAGCCGGCCCAGTGGGAGCTCAAGGAGAGAAGATGTTCAAGAAGATCGCGACCGGAGCCTTCGCCGTCGCCGCGACCACCGCTCTGGCCTTGGCGCTGCCGTCGGCCGCCAACGCCAGCTCATCCGACTACGACGACTACTCCGACTCCTGGGGTCCGGTCCACTCCCGGTATGAGCTGGCCAAGGCCGAAGGCTGGGTCGGCGTCAACTGGGACCACCATGGCGAGTCCAACGAGGTCACAGTCCGCGGCCGCCTCTACGACCTGGACGACCGTACCTACCGGCAGGGCGGCAAGTGCGCTTTCGTGAAGTTCGAGGCCGGCGACTTCGACCACGACTGGTCCCCGGTCTACTTCAAGAAGTACTGCGGCTTCCCCGGCTACAAGCGGTTCTCCTTCCAGGAGCACGACATCTACAGCCTGCGCGCCAAGGTGTGCCAGATCGGCCCCAACGGTGGCCACCCCACCAAGTGCGGCCGCTGGGAATACCTCTACACCGCCGAGAGCGAGTGACGTCTCCATATACGCGAGCGGCCCCCTTACCCGAGCGGGGGGCCGCTCGTTCTCATGTGGTGTTGCGGTGGTAGATCAGCCGCAGCCCGATGAGGGTCAGCCACGGCTCGTGTACGTCGATCGAGCGCGACTCGCCCACGACCAGCGCCGCGTGCCCGCCGGTGGCCACCACGGTCACGTCGTCGGGGTCGTCGGCCAGCTCCGCCGTCATCCGCTCCACGATCCCGTCCACCTGGCCCGCGAAGCCGTAGATGATGCCGGCCTGCAGGGCCTCGACCGTGTTCTTGGCGATCACCGAACGCGGCCTGACCAGCTCCACCTTGTGCAACTGCGCCCCCGCCGCGGCCAGCGCGTCGACGGAGATCTCGATGCCGGGGGCGGTGACCGCGCCGACGTACTCGCCCTTGGCCGACACCGCGTCGAACGAGGTCGCGGTGCCGAAGTCGACGATGACGCAGGGGCCGCCGTACTGGTCGATGGCGGCCAGCGCGTTCACGATGCGGTCGCTGCCGACCTCTTTGGGGTTGTCCATGCGGACGGGCACCCCGGTGCGGATGCCCGGCTCCACGATCACCGCGGTCACGTCGCCGTAGTAGCGGCGGGTCATCTCGCGCATCTCGTTGAGCACGCTCGGCACGGTGGAACAGATGGCGATCCCGTCAATGTCGGCCCCCTTGAGCAGGGGCGACTGGGCCAGCAGCCCTTGCAGGACGACCGCGATCTCGTCGGCGGTGCGGCGGGCGTCGGTGGCCAGCCGCCAATGCTCGATGACGTCCTCACCCTCGAACAGCCCCAGCACCGTGTGCGTGTTGCCGACGTCGATCGTGAGCAGCATTAATTACCCCCGCAGATCCAGTGCGATGTCAAGGGCCGGCGCTGAGTGCGTTAGCGCTCCCACCGCAAGGTAGTCAACGCCAGTTTCCGCTACATCACGAGCCGATTCCAAGGTCAATCCCCCGCTCGCTTCAAGCGCAACCCTGTTTTTCGCCCGATTTTTCACGACTTGTACGGCTTGCGAGGTGTCCTCGATCGTGAAGTTGTCCAGCAGGATCTCCTCCGCACCCTCGTCGAGCACGGCCTCCAACTGGTCGAGCCGGTCGATCTCCACCTCGATCGGCAGGTCGGGGTAACGCTCCCTGACCGCCCTGAACGCCTCGGCCACCCCGCCGGCCGCCACCACGTGGTTGTCCTTGATCAGGGCGGCGTCCGACAGCGACATCCGGTGGTTGACACCGCCGCCGCAGCGCACCGCGTACTTCTCCAGCGACCGCAGCCCGGGCAGCGTCTTGCGGCTGTCGCGCACGCGCGCCCCCGTACCGGCGATCGCCTCGACCCACCTGCCGGTCAGCGTGGCCACCCCGGACAGGTGTGTGAGCAGGTTGAGCGCGGTGCGCTCGGCGGTCAGCAGGGCCCGCACCGGCCCTTCCACGGTCATCAGCACGTCGCCCGCCCGCACGCGCTCGCCGTCCTTGGCCCGCCGTTCGGTACGCGCCGCGCCCAGCTTCACGAACACCGCCTCGGCCACCGCCAGCCCCGCCACGACGCCGTCCTTGCGCGCCACCACGTCGGCCGCCGCGCGCTGCTCGGCGGGGATGGTGGCCAGGCTCGTCACGTCGCCCGCCTCCTGCAGGTCCTCCTCCAGCGCCCGCCCGATCAGCGCGTCCACCTCGGCCGGGTCCAGCCCGGCGGCGGTGAGCTCCTGCGCCAGGCGCGGCGGCATCGCGTCGCCATGAGGCGTGTACGTCATGCGGAGGCCCTCCTCGGTCAGGGTCACGTCCAGGTGACCCAGCCATTCGTTGTCGTCGCGGGTGCCGTAGTCCTCGCGCCAGTGTGAGCCCCGGGTCTCCAGCCTGGCCGCCGCCGCGCCGGTGAGGACGGTGGCGACGGTGAGCAGGTTGGTGGCCTCCCAGGACTCGGTGCAGGCCGGCACCTCGACGGGGGTCCAGCGGGCGTCGCGCAGCGCCCTGGCGGTGGCCACCAGCGACTCGCGGCTGCGCAGCACGCTCGCCCCGGTGCTCATGTGGCCCTGAATCCTGGCCCTGGCCCTCGGGTCCACCAGCCCGGACGCGGCGTGCCCGGCGACCGGGTCGCCGGGCCTGGGAGCCGCCGCGTGGACGTCCTCGGCGATGCGCTCGGCGAACACGAGCCCTTCGAGCAGGGAGTTCGAGGCGAGCCGGTTGGCGCCGTGCACGCCGGTGCAGGCGACCTCGCCGCAGGCATAGAGGCCGTCGATGGAGGTACGGCCGCGCAGGTCCGTACGGACGCCGCCGCTGGCGTAGTGGGCCGCCGGGGACACCGGGATCGGCTCGGTGACCGGGTCGATGCCGTGCTCGCGGCAGACGGCGTAGATCGTCGGGAAGCGGGTCTCCCACTTCTCGCGCCCGAAGTGGCGGCCGTCCAGGAAGACGTGGTCGCGGCCGGTCTCGCGTATCGTCCGCATGATCGCCTTGGCCACGACGTCGCGCGGCGCCAGGTCGGCCAGCTCGTGCACGCCGGTCATGAACCGCTCGCCCTCGTGGTCGACCAGGAACGCGCCCTCGCCCCTGACCGCCTCGGAGATCAGCGGCTGCTGCCCCGTCGACCCCTCGCCGAGCCAGAGCACCGTCGGATGGAACTGGACGAACTCCAGGTCGCGCACCACGGCCCCGGCCCGCAGCGCGAGGGCCACGCCGTCGCCGGTGGAGACCACCGGGTTGGTGGTGGCGGCGTAGACCTGGCCCATGCCGCCGGTGGCCAGCACCACCGCCCTGGCGTGCACCGCGCCCACCCCGTCACGCGCGCCCTCGTCCATGACGTGCAGCGTCACGCCCCTGGCCCGGCCCTTGGCGTCCTTCAGCAGGTCGAGCACCAGCGCGTGCTCGATCACCTCGATCGACCCGGCGCGGACGGCCTCGACGAGCGCCCGCTGCACCTCGGCGCCGGTGGCGTCGCCGCCCGCGTGCACGATCCGGCGCCGCCGGTGCCCGCCCTCGCGGGTGAGCTGGAGCTCCCCGTCGGGGGTCCGGTCGAACCGGGCGCCGCGCGCCATCAGCCGCCGCAGCGCGTCGGGGCCCTCGGTGACCAGCGTGCGCACCGCCCCCACGTCACACAGCCCGACGCCCGCGAGCAGCGTGTCGTTCAGGTGCTCCTCGGGGGTGTCACGCGGGTCGAGCACGGCGGCGATCCCGCCCTGCGCCCACCGGGTCGAGCCCGACGAGAGCACGTCCTTGGTGACGACCAGGATCTTCGCCGCCGGCTCCAGCTCGGCGTAGCGCAGGGCCACGGTCAGGCCCGCGATGCCGGAGCCCACCACGACCACGTCCGCCTCGACGGTCCAGCCGGGTGCGGGAGCGGTCAGACGCAGGGGAATCGCCGGTGCGCTCATCGGGCTCTCCTTACTCAGGATGATTTCGTCAATATGACGATAACGCCTGAGGCGGCGTGCGCATGCCCCGGGGGGTCAGAGGCCGTCGCTCTTCTTGATGAACGCCTCGTAGTCGGCGAACGGCTCCAGTCCCACGGCCCTGCGCCGCTCGTCGATCAGGTCGGGCTCCTCGATCGGCATCGGCTCCAGGCCGTTCCCGCCGTCGTGCCACTGGGTGCCGTAGAGCTGGGGGCGGCCGGAGCGCACGCGTACACGATCCTCCAGGTACGCGAAGTCGCGCGGCGAGGCCTCGTCCGACTCCACGGCGTCGGCCATCACCTTGTGGAACAGCCGCTGCACCTCGGAGGAGGTCGCGTGCTGCGCCAGCAGCCACCCCGCCCGCGCCGCCCGCTCCCCCACCTGCGAGATCAGCGGCCAGCCACGCGTGACCACGACGGAGTAGAGCCAGGCGGTGTTGCCCTCGTCGAGCCGCTGGAGCCGCGCGAGCCGCCTGTCACCGGGAATGCCCTTGGCCGGGTCGCGCATCGCCTGGTCCATCTCCATGCGCCGGAGCAGCTCGTCCCGTAACTCCTCGTCCGTCATGTCTTGACGGTAATTCGCCTCAGGCGGGATTCAAGGTGAGGGTGACGTTGTCGATCAGCCGGGTGGCACCGACCCTGGCGGCCACCGCGAGCACCGCCGGGCCCGCGTAGGTCTCGTTCACCTCCGTGAACGTGGCCGGATCGACCAGGGCCAGGTAGTCGACGTCGAGCGCGGGACCGGCCTCGTCGAGCACCTCCCGCGCGGCCGCGCGGATCTCCGCCGGGGCGAGCCGGGCGGCGCCCGCCCGCAGGGCCCGCGAGAGCGCGAGCGCCACCCGCCGGTCGTCGTCGGACAGGTAGCGGTTGCGGCTGGACAGGGCCAGGCCGTCGGGCTCGCGTACGGTCGGCGCGCCCAGGATCGCGATCGGCAGGTCGAGGTCGGCGACCATGCGGCGGATCAGGGCGAGTTGCTGGGCGTCCTTCTGGCCGAAGACCGCGAGATCGGGCTGGACCAGGTTGAACAGCTTGAGCACGACCGTGAGCACGCCGTCGAAGTGCCCCGGCCGGAACGCGCCCTCGACGACGCCGCCCATCGCACCGGCGGAGACGGCGACCTGGCGGTCGGGGGCGTACATGTCCTCGGCGGCCGGGTGGAACACCACACCGGCTCCCTCGGCCCGGCACACGTCGAGGTCGGCGTCGAACGTCCGCGGATAGCGGGAAAAATCCTCGCTTGGGCCGAACTGCAGGGGGTTGACGAAGATGCTCACCACGACCTGATCGGCGCGGACGCGGGCCTGCCTGATCAGCGACCGGTGGCCCTCATGGAGCGCCCCCATGGTCGGCACCAGGGCCACCGTTCCGGCACGGCGTGCTTTGACCAGGTCTTCCCGGTTCCTGGCGACGATCAGATCCATGGATGCCCTTCCTACGCGACGGTCAGGTCCATATATTGCCCCCCAGCGCGTCGAGGAGCCGCTCCGCCTCCTCCGGTTTGAGCAACCCGGCGGCCAGCGCCCGGTCGGCCGTGAGCCGGGCCAGCGCGACATAGGCGTCGGCGGCCTCGGGGGCGGCCAGGATCAGCGCGTCGACGTGCTTGCGCACGGTGCCCGCGTCGCCGCGCACCACAGGACCCGTGAGCCCGGCGATGCCCAGCCGCAGCACGTTGTCGAGCGCGGCCCCGAGCAGCGGGCCCAGCATCCGGCCCGGGTGCTCGACCCCGATGCCCTGCAGCAGGTCGGACGACTCCGCGACGAGCGTGACCATGTGGTTGGCCGCCTGGGCCAGCGCCGCGTGGTAGAGCGGGCGGTCGGCGTCGGCGATCCAGACCGGCTCGCCGCCCATCTCGATCACCAGCGCCTCGGCGACGGGGCGCAGCATGTCGGGCGCGGTCACGCCGTAGGAGATGCCGGTGAGCTTGTTGAGGTCGTCGTTGCGGCCGGTGAACGTCATCACCGGATGCAGCGCGAGCGGCAGCGCGCCGGCCCTGGCGGCGGGTTCGAGCACGGACAGTCCGTAGGCCCCGCTGGTGTGCACCAGCATCTTGCCCCGCAGGTCGGCGCCTGTGGTGGCGAGCCCGTTGACGAGGTCGGGCAGTGAGTCGTCGGGCACGGTGAGCAGGATGAGCTGCGCCGCGGCCACCACCTCGTCCGGTCTGGACGTCGCCAGGCCGAGCCGCTCGGAGGCCCAGCGCTGCGAATTGTCCGACACTCCGCTCGCGGCCACCACCCGGTGTCCCGCCTGCGCCAACGCGGCACCGAGGGCCGAACCGACCTTGCCCGACCCGAGCACGCCGACCGTCAGGCGTGCCGGTCGATCCCCTGCGTCCATGACGTCACACCCCTGTAGACATAACGGCACTGCCGACCAGGGTAACGGGCACGCGCGACTGCGTTCGTGACCGGTGTTTTGCCGCGCGTTGAGTTAACGACAAAAGCGACAAGGGCATACAAATAGTGCACCCCCTGTCGGGAGAGATGAGGAGAGGGGTTCATGCATGCGGCGGGCGCCGAGTCCTGATCGGACCCGACGCCCGTGAAGAGTGCGACCTCTTGGAGGTGCGCCGGCCGCGCCGTTCGCCGACGGACCGGCCGGAGGACCGAGCCCGGGCCGGCCTGCGCCGGCCCGGGCTCATCCATGACTCAGTACCTGTTGACGTTGGCGACGGCGCCGCCCTTGCAACCCGCGACCGCACCGCCGACCACGCTGATGACGGAGATGGCGTTGCCACAGACGTTGACGGGGGCGGTGATCGGGAAGTAGAGCTGGTTGCCGGAGATCACGCCGCCGGTGCCGTTGGTGATGTCGGCGTGCGCCGGGGCGGCCAGCGACAGCATGGCGACGGCTCCGGTGACGACCATGACCTTCTTCAGCACGAGGGCTCCTCTCAGTTTCGCGGCCTGGGGCCGCAGGTGCTTTTCTGCGCGGGAACGATCGGCCCGCCAATTGGGGGTTGGCGGAACGCGACTGTTCGATGACAACGGGTAAACGCTACCGCAACTTCGCCACATTGAGTAGTCATTCGACGACGGTGCGTATCGAGCGCGAGTCATGAGATAGTCCAGGCATGTGGCTCACCTGGCGCGCCGCAACGGAGCGCGCGCTGTACGGCGACGAAGGTTTCTACCTCCGCGAACGGCCGTCAGGCCACTTCCGCACCTCCGTCAGTGCCTCGGCGGCCTTCGCCGAAGCGGTCCTGACGTTGCTGGCGGAGGTGGATTCCGACCTCGGCACGCCTGACGTGCTCGACCTGGTCGACATCGGCGCGGGCGACGGAGCTCTGGTCACCCAGGTGCTGTCCATCGCCAAGCCCGCGCTGCGCGACCGGCTGCGCGTCACCGCCGTCGATCTCTCCCCCAGGCCGGATGACCTGCCCGAGCGGGTCGAGTGGTCCAGGAGCCTGCCTCTCGACATCACCGGGCTGGCGATCGCCAACGAGTGGCTCGACAACGTGCCGCTCGACGTGGTCGAGCAGACCGCCGACGGGCCACGGGTGGTCATGGTCAACGTGCACACGGGCGAGGAGCGTCTCGGCGGGCCGTTGCGGCCGGCCGACCGCGCCTGGCTGGAGCGGTGGTGGCCGCTGTCCCGCGTGGGCGCGCGGGCCGAGATCGGCCGGCCGCGCGACCAGGCGTGGGCCTCGGTCCTGGTACGCCTCACCGAAGGCCGGGCCGTGGCGGTCGATTATGCACACCCTGTGGACAACCGTCCGCTGCACGGCACGCTGACCGGTTACCGCGACGGGGCGGTCGTGGCGCCCGTACCTGACGGGACCTGCGACATCACCGCCCATGTGGCGCTCGACTCGTGCGCGGACGCCGGGCGGAAGGCCGGTGCTTCATCCACAACCTTGTCCACACAGCGCGAGGCGCTGCGGGAGCTGGGCATCACCGGCGCCCGCCCGCCGCTCGACCTGGCCCAGGTAGATCCGCGCGGCTATCTCAAGGCGCTGGCGCGGGCCTCGGAGGAGGGCGAGCTGATCGATCCGTCGGGGCTCGGCGGCTTCGGCTGGCTCACCCAGCGACGGTGAACCCCGGCCGGCTCGGCCGGCGACGCTGGGCCTCGCCCGGGTCAGCCGGCGACGGTGAGATCGAGCGACTCCAGGCCCCTGATGACGTAGCCGGGCTTCCAGGCCGGGTCCTGCCGCAGTTCCAGTGTGGCCGCCCGGTCCAGGAGCGCGCCGAACGACTCCATCAGCTCGATGCGGGCCAGCGGCGCGCCCAGGCAGAAGTGGATGCCGGCACCGAAGGAGATGTGCGGGTTGTCGGCGCGACCGACGTCGAGCCGGTCGGGGTCCTCGAACACCGCCTCGTCCCGGTTGGCCGAGCCGAACAGCAGCGCCACCTCGGCGCCGCGCGGGATGCGCACGCCGTGCACCTCGATGTCCTCCAGCACCCAGCGCTCGAACATCTGCAGCGGCGTGTCCCAGCGCATCAGCTCCTCGACGGCCGTGGGCAGCAGCGCGCGGTCGGCGCGCAGTCTGGCCAGCTCGGCGGGGTTCCTGAACAGCGACCACCAGCCGTTGCCGGTGACGTTCACGGTGGCCTCGTGGCCGGCGTTGAGCAGCAGGACGCAGGTGCCGACCAACTCGTCCTCGGTCAGCTCGTCGATCTGGGCGAGCGCGCTGACCAGGTCGTCGCCGGGGTTCGCGCGCCGCCACGCGGCCAGGTCCTTGAGGTAGCCGGCGAACTCCGAGGCCGCGCGGACGGCCGTGTGCTGGGCGTCCGGGGAGGGGTTGAGCTCGTACATGCCGCAGATGTCGGCGGACCAGGGGCGCAGCAGGTGGCGGTCCTGGCCGGGGATGCCGAGCATCTCGGCGATCACCGTCACCGGGAGCGGCTCGGCGACCTCGGCGATGAGGTCGCCGCCGCCCTTGTCCACGTACGCCTCGACCAGGCCCGTGGCGATGGCCCGGACGCGGGGGCGCAGCGACTCGACCATGCGCGGCGTGAACGCCCTGGAGACCAGCCGGCGCAGCCTGGTGTGCACCGGCGGCTCCACGTCGAGCATGCCCGCCCTGATCACGCGCCAGAACGGCTCCTGGAACTCCGGCTCGGGCGGCTTGCCGAACTCCTCGTGCGTGGCCACGTGCAGGTAGGACCGCCCCAGGCGGCGGTCTCTGAGCAGCGCGTTCACGTCGGCGTGCCGGGAGATGAGCCACTGGCCCGTCGGCTCGAAGTAGCAGACGGGCGCGTCGCGTCTCAGCTCGTCATAGACCCGGTACGGGTAAGCCACGAAATCCGGATTCCAAGGATCAAAGCGCACTATTTCATCTTAGAAGCGGGATCCTCCTGCTCAGTGACCTCTGCCTGCCGCTTGTTGTTCCTGCCGCGCACCCGGATGTTGAGCAGCTCCACGACCACCGAGAACGCCATCGCGAAGTAGATGTAGCCCTTGGGAATGTGCTGGTCGAGACCCTCGGCGACGAGCACCACGCCGATCAGCACCAGGAACGACAAAGCCAGCATCTTGATGCTCGGGTGGCTGTCCACGAACCTGCTGATCGGCCCGGAGGCGAACAGCATCACCAGCACCGCCACCACGACGGCGGCGATCATCACGCCGAGCTCGTCGACCATGCCGACGGCGGTGATGACCGAGTCGAGCGAGAAGACGACGTCCAGGATCATGATCTGCACGATCACGGAGGCGAAGGAGGCGGCGGCCGCCTGCTTGCCACTCTTGTCGCCCGCGACCTCCATGCTGTGGTGGATCTCCGTGACGCTCTTGCCCAGCAGGAACAGCCCGCCGAGCAGCAGGATCAGGTCACGTCCCGAGATCGCGTGGCCGAGGACCGTGAACAGTGGCTCGGTGAGCTGGACCACCCACGACAGCCCCAGCAGCAGGAGCAGCCGGCTGATGAGAGCCGCCGCCAGACCGAGCACCCGTGCCCGGTCCCGCTGTTCGGGGGGCAGTTTCCCGGCAAGGATGGAGATGAAAATGATGTTGTCGATCCCCAGCACGATCTCCAGGGCGACCAGGGTGAAGAAGCCGATCCAGATCTGCGGGTCGGCCACCCAGTCCAACATCTGGGCACCTCCATAACTCATGGCTGACGGGTTTCCGGTAGCAACGAGTCAGGAGTCGCATAAGTTCGCGGCTTGCCGAATCCACCAAGAGGTCGCATCTGTCAAGCAGACCGCCGCTACGGTGCAAGCCACGCACCTCGTCGGGGCGGCAGGTTGATGAGCAGGTTTCGTGTTGGTATATAGTCTCGAACGTAGGTCATGAGTGCCAGCGACAAGCCCCGGCTAGCTGGCCGGCAACCCTCGCGTCCGCGGCGGGGTGCCCCGGGTGAAGACCTGGTCCGTCACGAGGTGTGGCGGGCAAGCGCGGGCTCCGTGGCTGTTCCCAGGGGTCCGATGACCCGAGGAGCTTCGCCATGTCCACGCTGACGATCTTCAACGCCATCCCGGCCCTTGAGACGACCGCCGCCCCCGCCGTCGCCACTTCCCGGCCCATTCCCGCCGTGCTGGGCGCCGACCTCGAAGTGCCGGTCAAGGGCGGCAGGCTGGTGGGCTACGCCAACCTCGACTACGCCGCCAGCGCGCCCTGTCTGGAGCCGGTCAGCGCCGCCGTCGCCGCCGCGCTCCCGGCCTACTCCAGCGTCCACCGCGGCGCCGGCTACGCCTCCCAGCTCACCACCGCCCGGTACGAACAGGCCCGCCACACCGTCAGGGCCTTCGTCGGCGCCCGTACCGACGACGCCGTGATCTTCACCCGCAACACCACCGACGCCACGAACCTGCTGGCCGGCTGCCTGCCCGCGGGCACGACCGCCGTGGTCTTCGACACCGAGCACCACGCCTCCCTCCTCCCCTGGGAGCGGTCCGTACGGCTGGCGCCGCCCGCCTTCCCCGGCGAGGCCGTCCGCGCCGCCGACGAGGCGCTGGCCGGGATCGAGGGGCCGAAGCTGCTCGTGGTCACCGCCGCCTCCAACGTCACCGGCGAGCTGTGGCCCATCGCGGCCCTGGCGCACATCGCGCACCGGCACGGGGCCAGGATCCTGGTGGACGCGGCGCAGCTCGTACCGCATCGGCGGCTCAACCTGACCGCGCTCGACCTGGACTATGTGGCCTTCTCGGGGCACAAGCTGTACGCGCCGTTCGGGGCCGGGGTGCTGATCGGGCGGCGAGACTGGCTGGCCGAGGGGGAGCCGTACCTGAAGGGCGGGGGCGCGGTGCGCTCCGTCGGCTCCGCCGGGGAGGGCGCAGAGTGGCACGACGACCCCGAGCCGCGTCACGAGGCGGGCACCCCCAACGTGCTGGGCGCCATCGCCCTGGCCGCGGCCTGCGACGCGCTCACCGCCACCGGCTGGACCGCGCTGGTCCGCGAGGAGGAGCGGCTGATCGCCCGGCTGCGGGCCGGGCTGGCCTCGATCGAGGGCGTGCGGGAGCTGTCACTGTGGGGGGATGATCATCCGCGGGTCGGCATCGTGTCCTTCACTGTGGCCGGATACTCGGCGCGCGAGGTGGCCGAGGCGCTGTCCAGCGAATACGGCATCGGGGTGCGCGACGGGAAGTTCTGCGCGCATCCGTTCGTCCGGCATCTGCTGGAGACCGCCGACGGTGGTTGCGACGACGACACGGCCTCCGCGGTGCGGGCCTCGATCGGGATCGGGAGCACGCAGGAGCACGTGGACCGGCTCGTCGAGGCGCTGCGGGACCTGGTGGCCCGCTCCTGAGGCCTCCTCGCCGATTCAGCGGTTCGGCGGCTTGCGGTGTTGTGGTGGTTCGTCGGAGACGAGGGCGTCGATGTCTCGCATGTCCTCGTCGTTCACTCTCCCTGAGGTAGGTTGCCGGGGAACGTCCGGCCGCTCCGCGGTGGTCTGCGTGGGCGTCGTGGGCCCTCCGGCCTGTGGGTTCGTTCGGCGGTGAGAGCGGACGACCGCCTCGTCCTCCGCCGCGTGGCGTTCCGAGCGCCTGCGGTACATCGCGCCGAAGATGCCGTCCAGCCCGATACGTCCGCCGCCCAGCGCCAGGAACAGCAGGCTGAGCACGGCGAGCGCGCCCGGGAACTCCCAGCCGCCGTTCGCCGACAGGATGCCGTTGCCCCCGTGCACGAACGCGATCGCACCGAGCATGTTGACCAGCAACAGCAGCCCCACCGGCCGGACCAGCAGGCCGAGGATCAAGAAGATGCCGCCGACGGTCTCGACGACGGTCGCGAACCCGGCGGCCAGTTCGGGCAGCGGGATCCCCATCTCCCTGAAGCCCAGCGTGGTGGCCCCAAGACCGGCCTGCCACTTCTGCCAGCCGTGAGCCACGAAAATCACACCGGTCACGATCCGGGCGATCAGGGCCGCGACGTCAAATGCAACTCTGTTCATGGTGCTTTCTCCCCCCGTTCCCGATATTCCTCCCCATGTCCGTCTTCGGGATGCGCTTTCATACCATGTCTTGACCAACCCCCATGCTGGATCATCAATGGGGACGGTGGCAGCATGGCCCATATGACGGAACGCGTGGTCGGAATCGGTGCGGGCGCAAAAGAGCTGGCCACCGAGGACATGATCCTCAACATCGGCCCCCAGCACCCGTCCACGCACGGGGTGCTCAGGCTCCGGCTGACGCTCGACGGCGAGCGCATCGCCACCGCCGAGCCGATCATCGGCTACATGCACCGGGGCGCGGAGAAGCTGTTCGAGGTCCGCGACTACCGTCAGATCATCATGCTGGCCAACCGGCACGACTGGCTGTCGGGCTTCGCCAACGAACTGGGCGTGGTGCTCGCCGCCGAACGCCTGCTCGGCATGGAGCCGCCGGTCAGGGCCGTGTGGGCGCGCACGCTGCTGGCCGAGCTCAACCGGGTGCTCAACCACCTGATGTTCCTCGGCTCCTATCCCCTCGAACTGGGCGCGATGACGCCGCTGTTCTACTCCTTCAACGAGCGCGAGCGCATCCAGGCCGTCATGGAGGAGATCTCCGGCGGGCGCATGCACTACATGTTCAACCGCGTCGGGGGGCTCAAGGAGGACCTGCCGCTCGGCTGGCTCGACCGGGTGGCCGAGGCCGTGGCCGAGACCCGGCGCCGGGTGCCCGACATCGAGAACCTCATCCTGCACAACGAGATCTTCCTCGCGCGCACCAGGGGCGTCGGCGTGCTCTCCCGCGAACAGATCATGCAGTACGGCGTCAGCGGCCCCATCGCCCGCGCCTCCGGGGTGGACTTCGACCTGCGCCGCGACGAGCCGTACCTCGCCTATCCCGAGCTGCCGGTGAAGGTCGTCACCCGGAGCGCGGGCGACTGCCACGCGCGGTTCGAGATCCTGTTCGAGCAGCTCAAAGTCTCACTCGACCTGGCCGGCGCCTGCGTCGAACGGCTGCGCTCGCTCCCGCCCGGGCCGATCAACCAGCGGCTGCCGAAGGTGCTGAAGGTGCCGGAGGGGCACACGTACGCGTGGACGGAGAACCCGCTCGGCATCAACGGCTACTACCTGGTCTCCAGGGGGGACAAGACGCCGTGGCGGCTCAAGCTGCGCTCCGCCTCCTACAGCAACATCCAGGTGCTGCGCGAGATGCTGCCCGGGCACCTGGTGGCGGACATGGTGGCCATCCTGGGCTCGATGTTCTTCGTGGTGGGTGACATCGACAAGTGAACCCCCAAGAGCGCGACAAATACGTCGACTGGCTCCGCGCGCTGAGTTTGATCGTGGTCGTGGTCTGGCACTGGGCCTTCACGATCCTGCAGTGGAAGCCGCACGGCCCCGAGCCCACCAGCCCGCTGGGCTTCACCTCCGGGCTGTGGATCCTCACCTGGCTGCTGCAGGTGCTGCCGCTGTTCTTCTACGTCGGCGGCCATGTGCACCTGCTGTCCTGGGACCGGGCCAAGACGCGGGGCGTGGGCATCGGCGCGTTCGTCTGGCGCCGCATCCGGGCGCTCGCCTTACCGGCTCTGTTCCTGTCCGGCGTGTGGGTCGTCATCGGGGCGGTGGTGACGTACACGTTCGAGGTGGACTGGATGTGGCGGGTGGTGCTGCTGGTGCTCAGCCCGCTGTGGTTTCTCGGTGTCTACCTCGTACTGATCGCGCTGCTGCCGGTGGCCCTCTGGCTGCACCGGCGCTACGACGTGCTGACCCTGATCTGGCTGGCCGGCGCGGCACTGGTGGTGGACGTGGTGCGCTTCCGCTATGGCATCGAGTGGGCCGGCTGGCTCAACATGATCATCATCTGGGGGCTGGCCCACCAGGCCGGCTTCTTCTACGACCGGGTCGTCATCCTGCCCAGGCGCTACGACATCGCCCTGCTGTGGACGGGCCTGTTCGCCCTGTTCGGGCTGGTCTACTCGGGCATCTACCCGGGGTCGATGGTGGGCGTGCCCGGCGACAAGTGGTCCAACATGGCGCCGCCGACGTTCGTGATCGTGGCCCTGCTGCTGTTCCAGATCGGGCTGGTGGAGGTGCTGCGGCCGTCGATGGAGCGGGTGCTGGAGCGGCCGGGCTGGCAGCGGGTCAACGCCTTCATCAACCGGTACGCGCTGCCGCTGTTCCTGTTCCACACGACGGGGATGGCGATCGCGCTGGGGGTGTCGTGGTGGCTGTTCGGCTCACTGGGCGACCGGATCCCGCCCGACCTGCGATGGTGGCTGGAGCGCCCGATCGCCATCCTGGGCCCGCTCATCTGCACCCTTCCGGTCATCTACCTCTTCGGCCGCCGCGCCCCTGTCGCACAATCGCACGACAGAAGTTCAACAGGGGCGTAACCTCGTCTCTTGGAGCGAGAGTCTCGTCGATCAGACGCGCACCATCGACACGTCCTTCATCCACGGGCGAAATGAGCCGGCCGAGATCGAGCACGCCGTCTCGCACTACTTGGGATTGTGATCCTCGGGGTCTTTCGGGATGCGGCAGGCGTGTTCGAGGTAGAGGGCCGCGCCGATCAGGGCGAGGCAGGACAGGAAGGAGCCCGTCGCGGTGAAAAACTCTCCACGCGGCGTCTCCCGGTCAAGGATCTGCATCGTGTAGAGCATGAACCCGGCGAACACCCCGCCGAACGCCGAGCCCACGTACGCCGACGCCTTGGCCAGGGCCGCCAGCCGGGCCACCGCCAGGGGCTCCACCGGTTTGGTGTCGGGCTTCCTGGCGATCCGCGCCTTGGTCACCCAGGCGCTGTAGCCCTCGCCGAGAGCCAGCAGCAGCACCGTCGGGATCGCGGTCCACGGCATGAGCGGCAGATCGGAGTAGATCGGGTTGATCACCGCCCACGTGAGCAGGGCGACGATGACGACGATGCCGGCCAGGTGGCCAGGGCGGGTGGGCTTCAATCCGGCCTCTGCAGTCTCAGGTCCTCGCGGAGGCGTACCCCTTGCCTGTCGAGCCCTTCGAGCAGCTCCGACACCCGGCCGTGCCCCGGCACCGTGCCCTCGGGGTCGGCCTCGAACCAGGGGACGAGCACGAACGCGCGCTCGTGCGCGCGCGGATGCGGCAGCGTGAGGTCGGGGTCGTCGCAGACGGTGTCGCCCACCACGATCAGGTCGATGTCGAGCGTGCGCGGCCCCCAGCGCTCCGCGCGTTCGCGGCCGAAGGCGTTCTCGATGCTCAGCGCCCGCTCCAGGAGTGTGCGCGGGTCGAGAGAGGTCTCGGCGACCACGATCGCGTTGAGGTAGGAATCCTGCCCGCCCGGCCCACCGACCGGATCGGTCTCGTAGACGGGGGACGCCCTGACGAACTCCAGCCCAGGAGCGTCGAACAGACTGTCCACGGCACCCTGCAACGTCTGGAACCGGCGCCCCAGGTTGCTGCCGAAAGCGAGCACGACCTTCATACGCGGCTCCGCTCGATCGTCACGACCACGTCGTCGAACGGCAGCGGGATCGGCGCCGCCGGCTTGTGCACGCTCACCTCGACCTTGTGCACCAGGTCGCTGGCCAGGCAGACGTCGGCCAGCCGCTGCGCGAGCGTCTCGATCAGCTCGACCGGCTCGCCCTCGACCACGGCGGCCAGCGCCTGGGCCAGCTCCCCATAGTGGACGGTCTTGGTGAGATCGTCGCCGGCCGCGGCCGGCGACGTGTCGAGGAACAGCGTCGCGTCCACCACGAACTCCTGCCCGAGCTCCCGCTCGGCAGCGAGCACGCCATGTCTCCCCCTGGCCCGCAGGCCCTTGAGAGCGATGCGATCAGCGCTCAAGCTCGCCTTCCTCCTCCTCGTCGTCGTCTCCCTGGAGCACCGGCGAACCGTGGTGCATCCACAGGCGCCAGCCCTGCGAGGTACGGAGGTAGACGTTGCTGGCCACCACCTTGCCCGCGGCGAAGCTGGCCTCCCCCTCCTCCCCCGCGGTCAGGATGTTCTCGACGCAGGTCAGGACGGCCACGTCACCCAGCACGGTCGTGTTGACGTCGGTCAGCACGAACTGGATGTAGGTGGTGTTCGCCATGATCAGCGCCCAGGACCGCAGCACCTCCGACCGGCCCGTCAGCAGGGTCCAGCCCGGGTGCACACAACTCACCTGCTCGTCAGGGGAGTCTTCGGCCCAGATCTCGGTCATCTTGTCGAGATCGGCGCTTTCGATCGCGGCGTAGAACTCCTGGTTGACCGTCTCGATCGCGGCGGTGTCGACGCTCATGTGTTGGCTCCGGCTCTCTTCCATGCGGCCGCCACGCGCACGGCATCGGCGTTGGGACCTACCTCGTGTACGCGTACGCACCAGGCGCCCGCGTGCGCGGCCAGCGCGGTCACGGCCAGGGTGGCGTCGTCGCTCCGGTCGAACGGCCGGGGCGTGCCGTCGGGATCGGCCAGCAGCCGCCCGAGGAAACGCTTGCGCGACGCCCCGACGAGCAGTGGATAGCCCAGGTCCGCGAGCTGCGGCAGCCCGGCCAGCACCGCCCAGTTGTGCTCGGCGTTCTTGGCGAACCCGAGCCCGGGGTCGAGCACGATCTGCTCCTCCGTGACGCCTTCCGCCAGGACGAGATCGACCCGTTTGCTCAATTCCTCGCGCACCTCCGTCACCACGTCGGTGTAGACGGCGCGAGTCTCCATGTCATGGCTGTGGCCACGCCAGTGCATCACGACGTATCGCACGCCGGTCGCGGCCACCACGCGCGGCATCTCGGGGTCGGCCAGCCCGCCGCTCACGTCGTTGACGAGCCGCGCGCCCGCCTCGACCGCGGCCTTGGCGACCTCGGCCCGCATCGTGTCGACGCTGACCGGCACGCCCTCGGCGTCGAGCGCCCTGATCACCGGGATGACCCGGGCCAGCTCCTCCTCCAGCGACACCCTGGCAGCACCCGGCCGGGTGGACTCGCCGCCCACATCGACGAGATCGGCGCCCTCCTGGACCAGCTCAAGGCCGTGCCGGATGGCGGCCGCCTCGTCGAACCAGAGACCGCCGTCGGAGAACGAATCGGGCGTCACATTGACCACACCCATGACGAGGCACCGGTCCGCACCTCCGGGCACGTTGATCGGCACGCTAGTCATGGGCCAAGCCTAGGCGCTTCCCCACAGGTGATGACATCGCGGGTACCCCGTTCGGTCTTCAGCGGCCCAGGATCAGCGCCATCGCCTCTGATCGGGTCTTGTCGCTGGTGCGGAAGTCTCCGCGAACGGCCGAGGTGACGGTCTTGGCGCCCGGCTTGCGTACGCCGCGCATGGTCATGCACAGGTGCTCGCATTCGATGACCACGATGACCCCGCGGGGCTCCAGCACCCGCATGAGCGCGTCGGCGATCTGCGAGGTCATGCGCTCCTGGACCTGGGGCCGGCGGGCGAACACGTCGACCAGCCGGGCCAGCTTCGACAGCCCCGTGACCTGGCCCTTCTCGTTGGGGATATAGCCCACGTGCGCCAGGCCGTGAAACGGCACCAGATGGTGCTCACAGGTCGAGTAGACCTCGATGTCACGGACGAGCACCATCTCGTCGTGATCGACGTCGAAGACCTTGTTGAGCACCTGTTCCGGTGTCTGCCCGAGCCCCGAGTATTGCTCGGCCATGGCGCGGGCGACCCGGGAGGGCGTCTCGAGGAGGCCGTCACGCTCGGGATCCTCGCCGATGGCGTAGAGGATCTCGCGGACGGCCTTCTCGATCCGCCCCAGGTCGACGTCGTGCTGGGTCACGCACTATCTCCGGACGGAAGGGCATCCTGGTGGCCCGAGGTGAGCGAGCCGTTGGCCGACTGCTCCTTCGGGGTCAGGATCGGCGGGCGGTCGGAGGGGAGCCGCTTGCCGTAACCGGCGTAGGACGGGCGGTGCTCCTTGACGACCACGGCCGCGAAGATCTGCAGCACCTGCTCGCGGGAGAGGGTCTCCTTCTCCATGAGCTCGAGCACCAGATTGTCGAGCACGTCGCGGTATTTGACCAGGATGTCCCACGCCTGGTCGTGCGCCGTCTCGATCATCCGGCGGACCTCTTCGTCGATCGTCGAGGCGATCTTCTCGGAGTAGTCGCGCTCGTGGCCCATCTCGCGGCCGAGGAAGACCTCCGCCTGGCCGGAGCCGAACTTACGGGCGCCGAGCTGCTCGCTCATGCCGTATTCGGTCACCATGCGCCGGGCCACGGCCGTGGCCTTCTCGATGTCGTTGGAGGCGCCCGTGGTGGGCTCGTGGAAGACGAGCTCCTCCGCCGCGCGGCCGCCGAGCAGCATCGCGAGCTGGTCCATCATCTCCGACCTGGTGGCCAGGAACTTGTCCTCCATCGGCAGCGTCATCGTGTAACCGAGGGCGCGGCCGCGGGACAGGATCGTGATCTTGTGGACCGGGTCGGAGTTGGGCAGCGCGTGCGCCACCAGCGCGTGACCGCCCTCGTGGTAGGCGATCATCTTCTTTTCCTTGTCGGACATGACCCGCGTCTTGCGCTCGGGCCCTGCCATGACGCGGTCGATCGCCTCTTCGAGGGTGTCCATCGAGATGAGCTTCTGGTCGGCCCGCGCGGTCAGCAGGGCCGCCTCGTTGATCACGTTGGCCAGGTCGGCGCCGGTGAACCCGGGGGTACGGCGCGCGATGACGTCGAGGTCGACGTCGGGCGCGAACGGCTTGCCGCGGCCGTGGACCTTGAGGATGCCCTTACGGCCCTCGAGGTCGGGACGGTCTACGGTGACCTGCCGGTCGAACCGGCCGGGACGCAGCAGCGCCGGGTCGAGGATGTCGGGCCGGTTGGTCGCGGCGATGAGGATCACGCCGCCCTTGACGTCGAAGCCGTCCATCTCGACGAGGAGCTGGTTGAGCGTCTGCTCGCGCTCGTCGTGACCGCCGCCCAGGCCGGCGCCGCGGTGGCGGCCGACGGCGTCGATCTCGTCGATGAAGATGATCGCCGGGGCGTTGGCCTTCGCCTGCTCGAACAGGTCGCGCACTCGCGAGGCGCCGACACCGACGAACATCTCGACGAAGTCGGAGCCGGAGATCGAGTAGAACGGCACGCCCGCCTCGCCGGCCACCGCACGGGCCAGCAGGGTCTTACCGGTGCCGGGCGGGCCGTAGAGGAGCACGCCCTTGGGGATCTTGGCGCCGATCGCCTGGAACTTGGCCGGGGCCTGCAGGAACTCCTTGATCTCCTGGAGCTCCTCGATGGCCTCGTCGGCACCCGCGACGTCGGCGAACGTGGTCTTGGGGGTGTCTTTGGTGATGAGCTTGGCCTTGGACTTGCCGAAGTTCATCACGCGCGAGCCGCCGCCCTGCATCTGGTTCATGATGAACAGGAAGATCAGCACGATGATGACGATCGGCAGGAAGCTCACCAGGAGGCTGACCAGGAAGTTCTCCTGGGGCACCTCGGTGGTGAAGCTCTTGGTCTTCTTGGCGTCGACCTGCGCCTGGAGCTCGTCGGTCAGCTTGCTGCCGTAACCGGTCACCCAGTCGGACTGGATCAACTTCGTCGGGGTGTCGCCTTGCTTCACCTGGACGGGGTTGATCAGCGTCACCTCGATCCGGTTGTCCTTGTCAACGATCTTGGCGTTGCTGACGTTTCCGGCGCGAATCTGCTGAAGGACCAAGGACGTGTCGGCCGTCTTGAAATTTCCGCCGCCACTCCATAGCTGGGTGACGAGCAGGAGAAGCACGACGATGCCCAGGATCCACAGCAGTGGCCCACGTGTAAATCGCTTGAGATCCATCCGATGCGGAACCCCTTGCGGGCCCGTCCCTTCCTGACCATGGCCTGGAACCCCGGGCTGCCCCGGGGCCGCGGCATCCGACACCGCGACTTCTGACTACCCGAAGGGGACGCTTGGTCACCCTCCCGGAGTCCGAAGGTACACCGGCAGAGCGCACGGAGGGACCCGCCCGCTACACCGGCCTTGCCCTATCAACGTACGTCACGTTGCGCGATGTTCCCGGCCGTGGCCGGGAACGCTACTTATATACGTGCGGAGCGAGAGTACCGATGAACGGCAGATTGCGGTATCGCTCCGCGTAGTCGAGCCCATAACCGATGACGAACTCGTTGGGAATGTCGAAGCCGACGTATTTGACGTCGATCGGCACCTTCACCGCATCGGGTTTGCGCAGCGCGGCACAGATCTCCAGCGAGGCCGGATTGCGCGACTTCAGGTTTTCCAGCAGCCAGTGCAGGGTGAGGCCGGAGTCGATGATGTCCTCGACGATGAGAACGTGCCGGTTCAAGATGTCGGTGTCGAGGTCTTTCAGCACGCGTACGACGCCGGATGACTTGGTGCCCGCGCCGTAGGACGACACCGCCATCCAGTCCATCTGCACCGGGACGTGCAACGACCTGGCCAGGTCGGCCATCACCATGACGGCGCCCTTGAGCACGCCCACGAGCAGCACGTCCTGGCCCGCGTAGTCCTCGTCGATTCGGCCGGCAAGCTCTTTGATCTTGGCCTGGAGCTCGTCCTCGGGAATGAGGACCTTTTCCAGGTCATTGCCCATGTCGGCTGCGTCCACCTGTGGTTCCTTACGGGATGGGACTGATGGCGAGTATCAGCGTGCCATATCGCCGGACAGCGGACAGACCCCCGGGCAGATCGACGGCTTTCTGCCCGTGCCACCGTGTGACCAGCCGGTCCACGGCCAGCACGTGGGTCGCGGAAAGGGCTCCGGAGGGTGCTCCGGCGGCGATTGCGGCGCGGCGCAGCACTCTTCGCCTGACGGCGTCCGGTAGCTTCTCCACGTCGGTCACGGCCAGCTTCACCGCGCCGTCAATATCGCTTAGAGCGCAATTTCGGTACGCCGTTTCGGCCCACTCATCGAGCGCGTCCGCGTCTTCGCGCGCCATTCTCGCGGTCCTGGCGAGCGCCTCGGCCACTCCTGGCCCGAGTTCCTCCTCCAGGGTGGGCAGGATCTTCCTTCGTACGCGGACTCTGGTGTAGCGGGGGTCCTCGTTGTGCGGGTCGTCCCAGGGGGTGAGCCGCTGGGCCTGGCAGGCGGCCACGGTGGTGGCCCTGGGCAGGTCTAGGAGGGGGCGGCGGTAGCGGCCTGTCGTCGCGGCCATGCCGGAGAGGGAGCGCACCCCGCTGCCCCTGGCCAGACCCAGGAGCACGGTCTCCGCCTGGTCGTCCCTGGTGTGGCCGAGCAGCACGGTCGCCGCCTGGAGCCGGTCGGCGGCCTCGGCCAGTGCCGCATAGCGGGCCTCCCTGGCCGCCGCCTCGGGACCGCCCTCGGTGCCCACGGTGACGGTGAGCACTTCGGCCGGGGTGAGCTTCAGCTCGCGCGCCGCCAGGTCGGCGACCGTCCGGGCCCGCTCGGCGGAACCGGGCTGGAGCTGGTGATCAACGGTGACCAGCCCTGCTTTCAGCCCGGCCCGGGGGGCCACGAACGCCAGGGCGGCCGCCAGCGCCAGGGAGTCGGCCCCGCCACTGCAGGCGACGAGAACCAGCGCGCCCCCTTCGATGTCGGCCAGCGCCTCACGCACCGCCCTGCGAACGTCGGCTACGGCTGGATGTGGGCCCACAACAGCCATTGTCGCGGGTGCCCGGGGGTGGTCGGGGGTGGTCGGGTGGCCGGGGGCGTGCACGAATGCCGGGCCGGGCCGCACCATGTCCCGCCGACGCGGCGTTTGGAGAGGCGGCGTCCTACCTGCGCCCCTCTCGCGGCCGGCGCCCTGTCGGAGCCGAAGTGGTGGCCGGGGAGAGCGGCGCTCCATGTGCCTGGCGTGCTGTCGGGTGGGCTGCCCGTGCCGGCAGCGCGGGCCTCTCGTGGTGGTGGTGCCGGGGCCCTTCCTCCCGCCCGGTAAACCGGAGGAAGGGCGTGGGTGGTCAGGCCGGGAGGGCCGGGGTGCCGATGACGCGGCTGATCCAGGCGTCCGGGTCGGCGATCTCCTGGGTGGTGGGCAGGGTCTCCGGGGAGGTCCAGATCTTGTTGAAGCCGTCCATCCCCACCCGGTCCACGACCTTGCGGACGAAGGCCGAGCCCTCCGCGTACTGCTTCATCTTGACCTCGATGCCCAGCAGCCGCCGGACCGTGCGGTCGAGGCGGGAGCCGCCCTCGCGGCGCTGGGAGAACTTGTTGCGGATGTCGGCCACCGACGGCACCACCGACGGCCCGACCGCGTCCATGACGAAGTCGCCGTGGCCCTCGACGAGGGTCATCACGGCGGTCAGGCGGTCGAGGATCTCCTTCTGGGCGGGCGACTGGATGGCGTCGATGAGGTTGCCCTCGCCGCCGCGCACCACGTCGGCCACCGTGTCGGCGGCGGTGCGGAGGCGTTCGAGCACGGTCGGGAGGTCGAGGTCGGAGGCGAGGAGGAACTCGGTCATCTGCGAGCGCACGTATTCGCGCAGCCACGGCACGCCCGTGAACTGGACCCGGTGCGTCTCCTCGTGGAGGCAGACCCACAGGCGGAAGTCGTGCGGGTCGACGCCCATCTCGCGTTCGGCGTGGACGATGTTGGGCGCGACGAGCGTCAGCCGCCCGGCGGCCTCCTGGCCCGTGGGGTCAGGGGGGAGGAACAGCTCGTACTGCCCCAGTACGCGCGAAGCGAGGAAGGCGAGTACGGCCCCGACCTCGACGCCCGTGATGCGGGAGCCCACGGCCGTGACGATGGCGGGAGGCGGGTTGGGGCCGCTCCCCATGCGCTGCGTCAGCGGTTCGAGCACCACGCGGAAGCCCTCGACGTTCGCCTTGATCCAGCCGGGCCGGTCCACGATGGTCGCGGGTTGCGGCGCGGTCTCTGTGTGGATCTTGGTGAAGTCGCGCACGTGGCCCTCGGCCTCGCGGGACAAGGTGCGGAGCTCGGTGACGGCCTGCCTGGCCTCCTCCCGGCTCACCTGAGGACCGGGGCGCACCAGGCGCGTACCGGTCGTGACGGCCAGATCCCAGTCGATCACCTGCATACCGTCCACCGTACGTGGTTCTGGTGGAGGCTGCGAAGGAGCGGCGTCAGGAACGCGCGACCGTGGCCGCGAGCCGGTCGAGTACGGGTTCGGCGTTGGCGGGAACCCGGTCGGCCAGGAAGGCGAACGTCACCAGCCGCCCGTCCTTCGTGGTGGCCATCCCGGCCAGCGTGTTGATGTTGTTGAGGGTGCCGGTCTTGGCGCGTACGAGACCCACCTGGTCTTTGCTGTCGGCGCCGGTGAAGCGGCGGCCGTTGCCCAGCGTGCCGGAGAAGCCCGCGATCGGCATGCCCGAGGCGATCGCGTGCAGGTCGGGGTGGCCGGCGGAGCCGGACATGGCGAGGATCTTGGCCAGGGCGTTCGGGCTGATGCGGTTGCGGATGGACAGGCCGCTGCCGTCGGAGAGCGCGATGTTCTGGCCGACGCCCAGCCGCTGCAGCACGGCGATCACGGCCTTGGCCCCGCCCTCGTACGTCGCCGGCTGCCCCTCCTTGATGGCCACGTGCCTGAGCAGCGCCTCGGCGAGGTCGTTGTCGCTGGCCGTGAGCGTGTGCTCGACGAGCGAGAAAAGAGGCGCCGAGTCCACCTTGCCCAGTTCGGCGGCGCCGGCGGCGGCCTTGGCGGGGCGGATGGACTTCGAGACCCCGATGCCCTGCCTGGCGAGCAGCCTGGCGAAGGCGGCCGCGGCGAATTGGGGCGGGTTGGCGACGCGGGGGCTCCGGGCAGGAGGGTTCTGGCGGCCTTCGTCCATGGTCAGGGCGTAGGTGGGCGCCACCTCCCCGTCGGGGATGTAGTTGGTCTTCCAGCCGGGGGCCTTGGTGGCGCCGGTGAACAGGGAACTGTCGTACGACAACGTGACCTTGCGCACGCCCTGGGCCTTGAGGGTGGCGGCGGTGCGGGCCGCGAGCGTGGCCAGCGAGGCCTGCTTCGGGTAGGTCACCTTCGCCGACGGCCCGGCCAGGAAGGGATCACCGCCCCCGACGAGGACGACGGTGCCCGGCTTGGCCCCCTGGACGGCCCTGGTGGACAGCCGGGCGTCAGGCCCGAGAGAGGACAGGGCGGCGGCGCAGGTGACGATCTTGGTGGTGGAGGCGGGCGTGATGCCGAGGTCGGGGTTGGCGGCGAAGAGCTGCTCCCCCGTGACGGTGTCGATGACGACGGCTCCCACCCGGGAACCCAGCGCTTTGTCACCCAGGGCGCTGGTGAGCTGCCGCGTCAAAGTACCCTTAGTCGGGAGAGGTCCGTCTCCTGACTTCGCCGACAGCTGGGCCAGCACAGGTCCCGAGGTGACCACGGGGACGGGGGAAGATCCTTCCGCCGGGGACGCCGTCGGCTTGGTCGGTGAAGACCCGCTCGTCAGTGCGCCCAGGCTGAAGTCGGTGGTCATCGCGTAAACGCCGGTGACGATCGTCAGGGCTTGGAGCACGGCGAGAGTGGTCAGCATCACCCACCGGTCGTGCCGCGCCACGTCGCCTGCCCTCTCTCCATGTGTTCGCCTACGAGACATTAACGCCCAGCCGGGGGTGCCCGGGGGCCTGAGCGGAGGAACCGCGGTGGAGTTCGACGTTGTCGTTGAGATTCCCAAGGGGCAACGGAACAAATACGAAGTGGATCACGAGACCGGGAAGATCAGGCTTGACCGGCTCCTGTTCACCTCCACGCAGTACCCCGCCGACTACGGCTTCATCGAGCACACGCTCGGTGAGGACGGCGACCCGCTGGACGCGCTGGTGTTGCTGCAGGAGCCGACGTTCCCCGGTTGCTACATCACGTGCCGGGCGGTGGGGATGTTCCGGATGACCGACGAGAAGGGCGGGGACGACAAGGTGCTCTGTGTGCCGTCCACCGACCCGCGAATGCACCACATTCAGGACATCCATCACGTGTCGGAGTTCGACCGGCTGGAGATCCAGCACTTCTTCGAGGTCTACAAGGACCTTGAGCCCGGTAAGTCCGTCGAGGGCGCCAACTGGGTCGGGCGCATCGAGGCCGAGGCCGAGATCGAGCGCTCCTTCCGCCGGGCCAAGGACGAGGGCCACCACTGAGTCGCCTCTAGCGGGGCCTGGTGGCGCCCACCAGGTCCCCGCGCCAGATCGAGGCGACCCGCACCACGTCGCCGGTCTGCGGCGCGTGCACCATCTGGCCCCGCCCCACGTACATGCCGACGTGGTGGATCGTCGACGGGTCGGCGGTGACGTGGGCAAAGAAGAGCAGGTCGCCGCGGCGAAGCTGGTCAAGCGGCACGTGCGGGCCCGAGGTCCACTGGGTGCCCGTCCAGTGGTCGAGGCGTACGCCCGCCTTCTCCCAGGCCCGCATCGTCAGCCCCGAGCAGTCGAAGGTCTCGGGGCCGTCGGCCGCCCACACGTACGGCTTGCCGAGCTGGGTGAGCGCCCAGTTCGCGGCCATGTCGCCCATCGACGAGCCGCCGGTGACCAGCCCGGCCAGCGCCGCGTTCCGCCGCCTGGCCAGCAGCTCCGCGCGGCTGCGGGCGGCGTCCACCCGGCGCTGGAGGCTCCGCGTACGGGCCCGTAGCTCTTGGGTGTCACGCCGCTGGCCGGCGACCGCGGCCTCGGCGGCGAGCTTGGCCTGGCGGGCGCGTTCCGAGGCCGACTGCCGGGCCGCGTAGGCGCCCGCGGCCTGCGTACGCATGATGGACGCGACCTCCTGGGCGTCGCGCATCCTGGCGAGGACGGCCGACCGCTCGTTCCTCAGATGCCCGAGCGTGCCCGCCCGGTGCAGGAACCCGTCCACGCCGCCATCGTCGATGATCATGCCGACGATCGGCTTCATCGGCGACAGCCCGATGTAGCTCTCGGCCGCCATCAGCGCCACGCCCTGCCGGGCGCGCTCCACCTCCACGTCGGCCGCCGCCAGCCGGGTCTGTGCCAGCGCGTGCGCCTGCTCGGCTTGACGCAGCCGGACGACCTCCCCGTTGTACGCCTCCACCAGCCGCTCCACCTCGGCCGCGAGCTGGTCGAGCCGTGACTGGGCCGTGGCCAGGTCGGCGTTCGCCTTGCCCAACCGCTTCGACCGGTCCCGTACGGCCTCGCGGGCCTCTTCGACGTCGTGCGAGGACGGGTGCGGGTCGGCCTCGACCGGCGGGCACAGGGCGACGAGCAGGCAGCCCACGAGGAGCCCGGCCCGAAATGCGCGCATAGGTCCCCCCGGAAACCGATAGTCACTCTATGCACACGGTTCCCGGTAATTCACTTACGTAACGTAGTCGGCCGTTCAGGGATCCGACGGAGTGGACGAGGGCTCCTCCGTGGGGGTGGGCGTGGCCCGCTCGGTGGGCGTGGCGGTCGGCGTGGGGGTTTGCGTGGGGGTTTGCGTGGGGGTTTGTGAGGGCGTGGGGGTCGGGGAAGGGGTGGCCGAAGGGGGTTCCTCGGCCGGCGGCTCGGGCTCCGGCTCGGGATGGTCGGGGTGATCGGGCTGCTCGGGGTCGTGCGAGAGCGGCGGGTCACCGGCCGGAACGGGCCGGCCGGCGGGCCGGCCCGATGGCCGGGCGGAGGGAGGGTCAGAGCGTGGGGCCGCGGGCTGGTCGGCGGCCTGGGACGGTACGGCGGGAGGCGGCGCGGCCGTCGGCGAGCCGGTCACCCCGATGGGATGCGTCGCCGTGCTGTCGAGAATGGGCTCCACGGTCAACGGAACGTCCTGTGGATCGGCCTGCCAGGGCAGGCGGATGCCGGGCGGTTCGCCCGTCGCGGGAAACGCGGCTGTCGCCACCCCAGAGAGACCACCGTTCTCCCTCCCGATCTGATCGAAGATCACTGCTATCGCCACCACGGCCGCGACCGCCGCCAGCGCGCCCGCCAGCGCCTGAGCCCACCTTCGAACCTGTTTCTCCGCGCGAACGGGAAACCCGGCGGCGCCCAGGGCACTCGTACGCCTGGCGACGTAACGGCGGTAGGGCAGCAGCTCCGGGTCGATGAAGCAGCTCATCACCCTGATGCGCAGCGAGTCGGGCAGCGCGGCCACGGGCAGCAGCTCGAAGATCTTGGCGGCCGACACCTGGCGGGAGCGGTGCGGCGTGCAGACCTCACACCGCGCCACGTGCCTGACCAGGTGCTCGCGCATCTCCGAGGTCAGCTCCCCGGCGAACCCGGCCAGGATGCGGGCCCGTTGCGGGCAGTCGTAGGACGCCTTCCCGGCCAGCACCTCGGCGGTGATCGCGTCGCCCAGCCGCTCGCGGGCCTCCTCCAGGACCTGCTCCACCTGCCGCGCCGGGACGGCGAGCACCTGGGCCAGCTCGGCGACGGTCAGCTCGTGCCGGTGGACGAGTTCGAGGACCTCGCGGGCGCCGATGGGCAGGCTCCGCACGGCGTGCCACGCCATGACGCGCAGGTCGGCGTCGGCGGGGTCGTCGAGCGGGGGCGCCTCGGCCAGGGCCTCCGCGGCGCCGGGCGGTGCGGCGGCCCGGCGGCGCAGGCACTCGGCGCGGGCCAGCGCGTAGAGCCAGGTGCGGAGCCGGTCGGCGTCGGCCAGCGCGCCCGCGTGCGCCTCGGCGGCGATCAGCGTGTCGCGCAGCGCCACCTGGGCGCTGTCGTCGCTGAGGAGAAGGGACCAGCAATAGCGGTAGACGCTCTCCGCGTACGTGTCATAAAGCGCGGCGAGGGCGCCTGGATCACGGGCGCGGAGTGCATCGACCAGGACGCGGTCATTCATGTGACCGAGGGTAATGGATCGGTAACTTGTAGTTCTACCGTTTCCGCGCCGATGGCATGAGTTGGTCTCTCTATCGCGTACGAATAATAGGGCTGATTTATTGCTTGTGCTCGGATATGACCTGAGTGCTGCGGTCCACCGCGAACGGCTCGGACGTCGGCTTGACGGTGTGCACGGGCACGGCGCCGGCGAGGGCCAGATCCTCGAAGGGACGCCCGGTGGAGCCCCAGGTCCTGGCCGTGATCTCGGTCTTGGCGACCGTGGCGGCGGCCGGCAGGCCGCTCACCGTGAGGATGAAGCGCGGTGGCTTGCCCGCTTTGACGTCGTCCACGAACGTGCTACCGCCGCCAATGAGTTTGCCCGCTTTGTCGCGCAACAACGCGTTCACCACAAGGCTGCTCGCCGATATTTGGTACGGATTATCGACATATCCCGTAATAAGGTATGTGTGGTCTTTTTGGCGCATTGTCTGGACACGGGAAATGGGAAACGCCTGGAACGCCGACGCGATCCTGGCCGCAGGGCGCCACTGCGCGGGACGGTACTGGATCGTCACCTTGGCCGGCTTCACCGTGGCGCTGGCCTGGCCGGTGAAGGCCAGGGAGCCGCCCGGCGGCACGGCGTCGAGCGGCTGGTCCATCCTGACCACCTCGGCGCCCTTGGCATCATGCCCGACGATCGTGGCCACCACATGCTCGCCGAAATGCCACGGATTGGCGTTGCTGAGCACGCCCGCCCAGTTGACGGCGTATCCGTCGGCGGACTTGACGATGTTCGAGGCTTGTTCCTTGAGAGAGAGCGGTTTGAGCTCTTGGACCGGTTGTTCCTCGCTCGCGCACCCGGAGAGGCAGATCGCCCCGAGTGCGAGGAGGCTGACGGTTCGGCTACGCGGGATCACTTTGCCGTGATAACCCGTACATGGGCACGGCTGGCGTGGGACACGCGCCAGCCCTACCAAGTCTTTAACGGGGCCGCACGACCCTGGTCTCGTCCCAGACCGGGTCGGGCGACTCGTAGACCGTGCCGTCGGAGCCGAAGACCAGGTAGCGGTCGAAGTCGGCGGCGAACCAGCGGTCGTGGGTGACCGCCAGCACCGTGCCGTCGAACGCCTCCAGGCCCGTCTGGAGCGCCTCCGCGCTGGCCAGGTCGAGGTTGTCGGTCGGCTCGTCGAGCAGCAGCAGCGTGGCCCCGGACAGCTCCAGCAGCAGGATCTGCAGCCGCGCCTGCTGGCCGCCCGACAGCGTGTCGAAGCGCTGCTCGGCGATCAGCCCGGCCAGCTCGTAGCGGGCCAGGATCTTCATGGCCTCGTTCTTGAGCCGGGCGTGCTCGGTCATGACGATCTCGACCGGGGTGCGGCCGAGCAGGTCGGGGCGGGCGTGGGTCTGGGCGAAGTGGCCCGGCACCACGCGGGCGCCCAGCCGGGCCACGCCGTCGTGGGTCACCGGCTCGTCCGCCAGCAGGCGCAGGAAGTGGGACTTGCCGGAGCCGTTGGAGCCGAGCACGGCGACGCGCTCGCCGTACCAGACCTCAAGGTCGAACGGGCGCATGAGACCGGTGAGCTCCAGCCCCTCGCAGATGACCGCGCGCTTGCCGGTGCGGCCGCCGCGCAGGCGCATCTTGATGTTCTGGTCGTTCGGCGCCACTTCCGGCGGCCCGGCCTCCTCGAACTTGCGCAGCCGGGTCTGGGCCGCGTGGTAGGCGGCGGCCATGCCGTCGTTGTAGCGGGCCTTGTTCTTGAGCATGTTGACCAGGGCCTTGAGCTTGGCGTGCTCTTCATCCCAGCGCCTGCGCAACTCGTCGAGGCGCTCGTTGCGGGCTTTGCGAGCCTCGGCGTACGTGCTGAAGCCGCCGCCATGAATCCAGATATTTCCGGACTCGACGGTGATGATGCGGTCGGCCGCGTTCGCCAGGAGCTGGCGGTCGTGGCTGACCAGCAACACGGTCTTGGGCGTCTCCCTGAGCTGCTGCTCCAGCCATTCCTTGCCGGGCACGTCGAGATAGTTGTCGGGCTCGTCGAGCAGCAGCGTCTGGTCGGGCCCGCGCAGCAGCGCCTCCAGGACCAGCCGTTTCTGCTCGCCGCCCGACAACGTGGACACGTCGCGATATTTCACGCGTTCGAAGGAGACGCCGAGCGCGGCCACCGTACAGGTGTCCCAGAGCACCTCGATCTCGTAGCCACCGGCGTCGGTGTAGTCGCTGATGGCCTGCGCGTAACGCATCTGCGTCTTCTCGTCGTCGCGCTCCATCATGACCAGCTCGGCCTCGTCGAGCCGCGCGGCGGCCTGCCGCACGGCCGGCGGCGCGACGCCCAGCAGCAGGTCGCGGACGTTGCTGCCGTCGCGCACACTGCCGATGAACTGCCGCATCACGCCCAGCCCGCCCGAGCTGGCGACACTGCCCTCGACGGGCTGGAGGTCACCGGCGAGCAGCCGCATGAGCGTGGTCTTGCCGGCCCCGTTGGGCCCGACGAGCGCCGCCTTGACGCCGTCGCCGACCCGGAAGGACACGTCGTTGAGCAACGGCCGCCCGTCCGGCAGCACGTATGTCAGATGTCCTACTTCTGCGTGTCCCACCCCGGCAGGGTAGCCGCCCGTCCGCCGTGCGGTCACCGGATTTTCGCGCGCTCACCCGGGCCCTAGACAGTAAGTGATCTAATGACTAGAACTGTAGGGAACTTCTCCCTCTAGGACGTGTGATGACGCGATTCCGCTCAGCCCTGGCACCCCTCGCCATCGCGTTGCTCGGCTTCACGGCCGTCCCGCAGCCGGCTTGGGCCGCTCCCCCCAGACCCGTCCCGACCGCGCAGGAACAGCAGGTCACCACCGCGGAAAGGCCCGCCGCCGCGTGCGGGCCGACGGTCAAGAGCACCACCACCGACGCCCGCCTCACGAGACTGTTCACCAACTACGGCAACGACAACAGCCGCCTGGACGACTGGACCGGCGCCGACGGCACCTACTCGCTCAAGCTGCCGAGCGGCGAGGAGCTGTGGGTCTTCTCCGACACCTTCCTCGGCCAGGTCAACTCCGACGGCTCCCGGCCCCCGGTGGTCGAGGAGGGCGGCACGACGGTCTTCCTGAACAACTCCTTCGCCGTCGAGCGCAACGGCCGCCTGGCCACGATCCACGACGGCACGACCGCCAAGCCGACCGCCGTGATGCCGCCCCGCGACCAGAAGCACTGGTACTGGGCGGGCGACGCGACGCTGGCCGGCGGCGTCGTGGAGGTCACCTACCAGGAGTACGAGCGGTTCGGCACCGGCATGTGGGACTGGCGCTGGCACCGGAACGTGGTGGCCAGGTTCGCGCCAGGACGGCTGAACCGGCCGATCAGCGTGCACGACCTCCCGTCGGCGCACGGCATCTCCTGGGCCTCCGGGCTCCTCAAGGACGGCGGCTACACCTACATCTACGGGGTCGAGGACCTCGGCTCGCCGAAGTACATGCACATCGCCCGGGTCAAGGGCCAGAGCCTGCTCGGAAGCTGGGAGTACCTCAAGGCGGACGGCGTCACCTGGTCGCCGAACGAGGCCGACTCGGCGCGGATCATGGACGGGGTCGCGAACGAGTACAGCGTCAGCAAGGTCGGATCCGGATATGTCCTGATCACGCATGACACGACCGAGGTGCTGAGCGCCAACATCGTGGCCTACTCCTCGTGCTCGCCCTTCGGCCCCTTCACCGGCAAGCAGCACGTCTACACCACCCCCGAGACCAGCGGGAACATCTTCACCTACAACGCCCACGCCCACCCGGAGATCACGGGCAACGGGCTCGTGGTGTCGTACAACGTCAACAGCTTCGTCAACACCGACCACTACCGCGACGTCACCATCTACCGGCCCCGATTCCTGAACGTGACCTTCCAGTGAGGCGGAACTGGGCGGCGCGGCTGCGGCACGTCACGATCGACGGGCTGCGGGCGGTCGTGCTGGAGAACGAACGGCTGCGCGTGACGGTCGTGCCCGGCAAGGGCGGCGACGTGGTGGAGTTCCTGTACAAGCCCATGGACATGGACTTCGTCTGGCTCTCGCCCCAGGGCCTGCGCGACCCGCGTGAGCATCTCCAGGGCGCGTCCGACGACGTCGCCCAGTTCATCGACCACTACGAAGGCGGCTGGCAGGAGATCTTCCCCAGCGGGGGCGCGCCCAGTGAATATCGGGGCGCGCGGCTGGCGCAGCACGGCGAGGTGGCCGGGCTGCCGTGGGAGTGCGACGTCGTGGCCGACACCCCCGACGAGGTCGCCGTCCGGCTCAGCGTGCGGACGCGGCGGCTGCCGTACCGGCTGGAGAAGGTCTTCCGGCTGCGCTCCGGTACGGCGGCGCTGGAGATCGAGGGCCGGGCCACCAACGAGTCCGGCCTGCCGCTGCACGCCATGTGGGGCCAGCACATCGTGTACGGCCTGCCGTTCCTGCGCCCGGGGGCCAGGATCCGGCTGCCGGAGGGCGTCCGCGTGATCCCGCACGAGAGCGCGATCAACCCGCCACGGCGCAGGGTCGAAGCGGGCGGGCCGTGGGAATGGCCCATCGTGCCGGCCGACGGCGGCGGTGAGACGGACCTGAGCGTGGTGCCGGCGCCGGGGTCGCCGAGCGACATCGTGTACCTGACCGGCTTCACGGAGGGTTGGTACGAAATTTCAGGGGATATCGGTATGCGGGTGGAATGGGATGCGACGCTGCTGCCGTACCTGTGGATGTGGCAGGAGCTCGGGGCGTCCACCGGCTATCCCTGGTGGGGGCGGGCCTACACGGTCGGGCTCGAACCCTTCTCCAGCATGCCGACCGACGGCCTGGCCGCCGCCGTGGCCAACGGCACGGCCCTCATCCTGGACCCGCACGAGACGAAAATACTGAAAGTGCGCGCGGAGGTAATGGCGTGAGCGAGTTTGCCGGGAAAGTCGCGTTGGTCACCGGCGGTTCGATGGGAATCGGGCGGGCGGTGGTGGACCGGCTGGCCGCCGACGGCGCCTCCGTGGTGTTCTGCGGCGTCGACAAGGACGCCGAGCTGGACAGCGAGCGCGTCCTCGGCCGGATCGCCGACGTGCGCCGAGCCGGCGAGATGCGCGCCCTGGCGGACCTGGCCGTGGAGCGCTTCGGCGGGCTCGACATCGTGGTGACCTGCGCGGGCGTGCAGCGCTACGGCACCGTCGAGGACACCCCCGAGGACGTCTGGGACGAGGTGCTCGACATCAACCTCAAGGGCGTCTACCTCGCCTGCCAGGCCGCGATCCCGAAGCTGCGGGCGCGCGGCGGCGGCTCGATCGTGATCATGTCGTCGGTGCAGGCGTTCTCCTCCCAGGCCCAGGTCGCCGCCTACACGGCGAGCAAGGCCGCGCTCAACGGCCTGACCAGGGCGATGGCGCTCGACCACGCCGCCGACGGCATCCGGGTGAACGTGGTCTGCCCCGGCTCGGTCGACACCCCCATGCTGCGCTGGGCGGCGGATTTGTGGCGGGGCGAGCTGTCGCAGGAGGAGCAGGTGGCGCAGTGGGGCCGCTCCCATCCGCTGGGCCGCGTGGGCCGCCCGGAAGAGGTGGCCGAATTGGTGGCGTTTCTGGCCGGGCCGCGATCATCGTTCATCACGGGCGCCGAGCACCGCGTGGACGGCGGATTGCTGGCGCAGAATCCGGCGGCGCTTCCCGAATAGGTCGAGCGCAGGCCACGGGTTCCTCCATTAGCGCCAAGAATTGCGTCAATGCGACGAAGTCCCAGGTCATAACACTGATACGAGTGAGTCGGCGGGCCGGGGCACGCGACCCTTCCCGGGCGCGGAGCCCTATTGGGAATCGGCGAGTCATAACAACTCGCATTCGATTCGGCACGCTAAGTTACGAGGTCGAAACGACTCACCGATCGAGGAGAGACCTGTGAGGCTATCCAAGAAGGCCGCCGGATTCGTCGCGGCGGCGGCGATGTTCACTGTGGTCGTCCCCGCGGCCGCCGCGGTGGCCAGCCCCCGCTCGACCTGCTACGGCGGTCGCGTCTGCCTTTATGCCGGATTCGATTACAACCGCGGTCAGGTCGACCACTGGCGGGACTTCGTCAAGGACGACTCCAACCTCGCCGACAACAACTGGCTGAACTGGGACTTCAGCAATTCCTGGCACAGCATGAACAACGAGTCCAGCTCGGTCAGGAACCGTGTCGGCTGCAGTGCCACCCTCTGGCAGCACGCCGGTTACACCGGTGCCCACAGCACATTCACGCACAACTCGAACGACGGCTTCCTGGCGAACAACGCCATCGGCAACAACCGCACCAGCGCGATCGACATCTGGTGCCGCTGAGTAATAACGGGAGTGCCGGTTTCCGGGCTTGGCCGCCGGAAACCGGCTGCCGCGGTGTCCTCGCGAGCACGCTGCTGCTGATGACGACCGCCGCGGCCTGTGGCATCGACGAGCCCGCGCCACCGACGCCCGCCAGGGGCGTCGCCTCGGTGTCGGAGCTGGTGCTGCCGTTCGACGCCTACAAGAGCACTCCCGAGCAGCGGGCCGTCCTGGGCAACGCCCACAACCACCTCGTCGTGCGGTGCATGCGCAAGCAGGGCATCACCATCAAGCCGCCCGCCGAGGACCCCGTCACCATCGCCGCCGTGGACCCCGGCAACTCCCGCCGCTACGGCGTCGCCGACACCGAGGCGGCCAGGCTCCACGGCTACCACCTGGCCAGGCCGCCCTCTCCCGACACGACCGGCGCCTGGGCCGGCAAACTGCCCAAGCCCACCCGCCACCGCCTGTACGGCACCGCGGCCGACCGGGGCTGCCTCGACCGCGCGACGCTCGTCCTGGACAAGGGCGCCCGCAAGGCGGACTGGCCGTGGTTGTCCCTGCAGGACTCGCTCACGCTGGAACAGGCCGCCAAGCACCCGTCGGTGACCGCCGCGGTCAAGCGCTGGCAGTCGTGCATGAGCCAGGCCGGGCACTCCTACCCGGCTCCCGAGGCCGCCATCGCCGACGGCCGCTGGGACCTGGACGAGCCGGCCGTGACCGAGGACGAGAAACAGACGGCGACGGCCGACACCACCTGCAAGTGGTCGTCGGGCCTGGTCGCGGCCTGGTACGCGGCGGACGCCGAACTGCAGCGGGCCGTCATCCGCGACAACGCCGGCCGTTTCGACGCACTCCGCGCCAACCTCAGACAGCGCCTGAACCGGGCCTCACGTCTGCTGGCCGAGCACGAAGGCGGCCAGGTCGGCTGACTGGCTCAGCCGGGTGGGCTCGTGCACGTACATCATGTGGCCGGCCTCGTAGTACTTGAACTCGATGTTGCCGGCCAGCTCGGCGGGCACGGGCAGGTGGGCGAGCGCGTGCTCGGCCGCGTAGTACGGGGTCGCGCCGTCGTGGTATCCGCAGGCCACGTGCACCCGCAGGTGCGGGTTGGCCCGCATGGCCATGCCGAGCTTGTCGACCACCTGGATGTGCGCGCCCTCGAACTCCTTGTACGACCACGGCTGCACCCGCGAGGTGATCACCTCGTACGGCAGGTCGTTGGCGAACCCCAGCTCGGAACGCAGATAGTGGTTGAGCGCGGCGCTGTAGGGCCCCATGATCGCGTCCATGCTGGGGTCGGCGGCGAAGTGCTCGCGACCGGCGTCGGCGTCCCAGCCGGTGAAGCGGCCGTCGAGGCGTCCGACGGTCAGCCGGCGCGAGCGCAGCACCTCGGTGAAGAAGCGGATGTGCTCGATCCGCAGGTTGACCCGGTCGACGTAGTCCTCGCTCAGCCCGGTCAGCGCGGCGACCTTGGTGACCGCGGCCGAGCGCTCCCCGGCGGTGAGGCGGTTGCCGCGGGCCAGCGCCCACAGGTAGTCGCGCTCGGCGTACTGCTCGGCCTCGCTCAGCACCTCGGCCAGCGGCCGGTCACCGTGCAGCCCGTGATAATGCGCGATGGCCGCATATGTCGGCAAATAGAGGGCGTAGGCCAGGTCGTTGCCCTCGTTGAACTCGCCGGTGATGAAGTCGAGCACCGAGGAGATCAGCATCAGGCCGTTGAGGTACATCCCGTAGCGCGACTGCAGGTGCTCGGCCAGCCCGGCCGCCCTGACGGTCCCGTACGACTCGCCCGCCAGGAACTTCGGCGACATCCACCGCCCGTTCCTGGTGGTCCACAACCTGATGAGCTCGCCGACCGACTCCAGGTCGCCGGTGAAGCCGTGGTACGGCTCCGCCTTCTCACCCTCGGCCGCCCGCGAGTAGCCGGTCGAGACCGGGTCGATGAAGACCAGGTCGCTCACCGTCAGCAGGGTCTCCTCGTTGTCGGTCAGCCCGTAAGGGGGAGGCAGGAGCGCCCCCGCGTCCCCCATCACGACCCGGCGCGGCCCGAGCACGCCCAGGTGCAGCCACACGCTCGACGACCCCGGCCCGCCGTTGAAGGCGAACGTGACCGGCCGGTTCAACGGCTCGGCCCCGTCCAGCGTGTACGAGGTCAGGAACATCTCGGCCTTGGGCCGGAACCCCTCGAACTTGCCGTCCGTGAACACCTCCTCGCGCAGCACCATGGTCCCGGTGGTCGCGGTGTAACTCTGCCCGGACGGCAGCACGTGCGAGGTCGTGACCAGGTTGTCGGCAGGAGCGGCAGGCTTCGATTCTTCAGACATGTCGCTTAACTTATGGGGTGATTTCTACGGTCGGATCCGCGAAGCGCTCGTTCGGGACGGTCGCGTACCAGTCGGGCCGTCCCGGATCGCGGTCGTAGGGATAGCCACCCAGCTCCCGGTAGAGCTCGGCGTAGCGCGCCACCCGCTCGCGATCCAGCCGCACGCCCAGCCCGGGACCTGACGGCACGGCGATGGCGCCGTCGGCGTAGGCCAGCTTGCCGCCCTCGATCACGTCGTCCCTGAGCTGGTGGTAGTGCGCGTCGGCGGCGTAGGTGAGGTTCGGCAGCACCGCGCCCAGGTGCAGCATGGTCGCGAGCTGGATGCCCAGCTCCCCCGACGAGTGCACGGCCACCCCGAGCTGGAACGTCTCGCACACCCCCGCCGCCTTGACACACGGCCTGATGCCGCCCCAGAACGTCGTGTCCAGCAGCACCACGTCGGCGGCCCGGCGCAGCACGTTGGAGGCGAGCTGCTCGAAGTTGACCACGACCGTGTTGGTGGCCAGCGGCACCTTGACCTGCTCGCGCACGATCCTGAGCCCTTCGAGCCCCCAGACGGGGTCCTCCAGGTAGTCGTTGTTCAGCCCCTCGATGGCCCGGCCGAAGCGCAGCCCCTCGGCCACCGACAGCACGGCGTTGGGGTCGTACCTGAGCCGGTCCTGCGGGAACGCCTCGGCCAGCGCCCGGTAGCACTCCAGCTCGTAGTCGGGCGGGAACACCCCGCCCTTGAGCTTGTGCACGGTGAACCCGTGCTCCGCCTTGAGCCGCGCGGTCTGCTCGACGAGCTGGTCGGGGGTGCGGATCTCGGGGTGGCCGTCGGCGGCGTACCGGAAGAACAGGTAGGAGGCGAACGGCACCGCGTCGCGGATCCGCCCGCCGAGCAGGTCACTGGCGGAGACCCCAAGGTGCCGGCCGATGAGGTCGATGCAGGCGAACTCGATGGCGGCCAGCAGTTGCGTGCGGTTGTTGTAGAGCGAGGCCGTCGGGTTGGCGATCTTGAAGCGCAGCGCCTCCAACTGGAACGGATCATGACCCTTCAGGTACGGCACCAGCGCGCGGAACGCCGCCTCCGCACTCTCCCCACCTCCTCCCATCTCCCCCAGGCCGACCAGCCCGTTGTCGGCCTCGACCTCGACGATCGTGCGGATGAACCGCCCCCAGTGGGCGCCGTTGCTGTGCCGCAGCGGCGCCTCCAGCGGAACCGCGACCGTCGTGGCCCGGATATCGACGATCTTCACGCGCACGTCCCCCAAACGACGGCCACTCCACAGGCCGGCAGTGCCACCTTGACCGACTCGTCCACGACCTCCAGGTCGCGCGCCGAGCGCAGGCCCGCCAGTTTCACGGTCACCTCGACGGGCTCGGCGGCCAGCGACTGCAGTCGCACCACCCGCTCGTCACCCGCCCGGCCGATCGACGTGACGAGGACGTCGGGATGGTCGACGCTCACGTACGTCTCGGAGACGTCCGGGCTGTCGGTGATCAGCGCGCCCACGAACGGCTCGGTCAGCCCCGAGGCCGTCGACGCGCCGAGCCGCCGCCCCTGGACGCCCGCCTCCGAGCCGACCGCGTAGCGGAACGTGGTCTCGCCCTGCTGCTGTGCGGGGAAGTTGGTGTCCCAGATGTTGTTGAGTGCCCACGAGTAGACCGTGCCGTCCTCCTGGTCGAGGGTCGGCGGGAACGGCGCGTACGGCATGTGGATGGTGCCGAGCTGCACCAGCGGCGCCTCCATGGTGACCCAGGCGACGGTCAGCTCGGCGTCCTCGAAGGCGATCCAGTGCCTGATCGGCAGCATGTACTCGGCCGAACCCGGCACCCTGGGCACGTCCGGGCCGCCCACGCCACCGGTCAGCTCCCAGGCCGTGGGCGCGCTCGCGGCGAACGGGAAGGCCAGGAAGACGGCCTCCTTGGCCGGGGTGCCCTGCTTGGCGAGCCGGTAGGTCAGGTCGACCCGGGGCACGCCGTAGTGGAGCTCGATCGTGGTGCGGATCCAGTCGACGCCCTTGCCCCGCAGCTCCACGACCAGCTTCTCGCCGACGGCGGTGCGCTCGGTCTTGGTGACGGTGGCGTGGGTGCCGATGGCGCGGTCGCCGAGCAGGGTGCGGTCGTGCGCGCCGACGTGGCCCGACAGGTGGTTGAAGTGCGGGGCGGTGGCGTACTGGTCGTAGACGTACTGGCCGAATCCGGCGGCGGCCTCGCCGTTGACCAGCTCGCGGCCCGCGCGCTTGTCGAAGATCGAGCTGATGTAGCCCTCGCGGACGTCGTACGTCACGCGGTAGAACTCGTTCTCGATCATCGTGCCCAGGTCGAGGTCGACCGGCTCGGGGGCCTGGCTCTCACCTGGAACGACGTCCACCCGCGCGTAGCCGTAGCCGGGGACGTCCGGCACGAGGGCGTGGATGTGCCGCCCGATCGGCCGGGTCGGCCAGTCCACCGGGTCCACGAACTCCTCGTGGTGCGGCAGCGTCCGCCCGGTGCGCGAGTCCACCAGCGCGATCGGCACGTCCGCGCCCACCACGTCTCTCGGCAGGAACGCGCGTACGACGTCGGTCCGCTCCCGGGTGCCGGGGTTGAAGACGGCGAACGAGGCCAGCGCGCCGCCCTCGGCGCCCACCTCCGACAGCGCCGCGCCGAACCTGCGGGTCGCGGCGTGCAGCAGGTCGGCCGCGTCGTCCTGGGCGTCGTAGGCGCCGGAGGACTTGCGCGTCCACTGCAGGCCGCCGGAGTCGCCCGCCTCCTCGGCGTCCTCCCACGGGTTGGCCGCGCCCCAGGTGTGCTCGTTGAACAGCGCGACCTTGTCGTAGGCGGCGTCGATCTGCTCGGTGGCGTCCACGCCCGCGAGCGTGTGCAGCGTCTCGGCGACCCGCAGCGCCGACTGCGCCCGGCGCACGTAGCCCAGCGGGCGCGCGCCCGAGCCGAGCCCGTCGGCCCACCAGTCGGTCCAGTCGCCCTCGTGCACGGCCAGCCGGTCGAGGTAGCGCTCCTCGACGTGCTCGAAGAAGTCGCTGTTGACGGCCGAGCGCAGGCGCGGGAAGGCCCACTCCTCGTTCCAGCGGCGCGCGATCGACGCCGGCACGATCGACGGGCCCGCGTTGTCGGCGTGCGCGCCCTGCACGCGCAGGTGCAGCGCGTCCAGCTCGTACGGCTCCCGCGGCGCGTCAGGCCCCTGCCACCCGAACGTCCCCGGCCCGTACGGGTAGCCCCGCGTGGCCAGCGCCGACAGGTAGCGCGGCAGCAGGTCGTCGGCCAGCTCGTAGGAGTCGGTCAGCCCGACCGTGTTGCCCTCCATGTACGCCATGCCGTGCGGCGTGTCGGTGAACCACACGAGAATCTCGTTCCCGCTCGGCGCCCGCCACCGGAACGGCCTGGTCAGCTTGTCACCGCCGTGCAGATAGGGCACCGAGCGCCCCGCCCAGTTGTGGGCCGCGGCCAGGTAGCGCACGCCGGCCGCGTTGAGCGCGTCCACCAGCCCGACGACCGCCCCCGGCACGTCGGTGTGCATGGCCGACTTGGTGGCGAAGCCGAACCGCCGTTCGAGCTGGTGGGTGAAGCGCAGTTGCCGGTGCAGCTCCTCGGTGGAGCACGCCTCGGTGTGCAACTGGAACGGCAGCGCCGTCACCTCGATCAGGCCCGCCCTGGCCAGCCGGGCGAACGACTCGACCCGCTCGGCGGGCCGGGCGTCGAGCCACTTCAGCGCCGGCATCGAGGACTCGACCGTCCACCGGAACTTGGCGTCGTCCGGCCAGGACTCGGTCTCCTCCGCCAGCCGTACCGCCGCGTCGAGGTAGTCGAGGTGGTGGCGGAGCACCGTGCCCTGCGGGTCGGTGTAGCCGATGTCCAGGTGCGAGTGGTGCACCACGAACACGCTCCACTTGCGCTGCGGCGTCACCGTGATCGGCGCGCTGCCGATCACCCCGGCGTCGTCGCGGCACTCCAGGGTCAGCACGCGCGGCGCGTCCACCTCGGGGACCAGCAGCGTCACGTCGGTGCCGGACGCGCTGTCCACCCCCACGAGCACGTGGGTGAGCGGCTCGGTGCTCGACACCCGGACCGCCTGGCGGCCGTCGTGGGTGAACAGCGGCAGCACCGCGACCCGCACTTCGAGCCCGCGCACGCGGATGACCGGCGTCGAGGTGTCGTCGCGCAGCGCCTGCCTGATCCCGTCGTAGTCGGGGCTTCCCAGGCTGCGCTGGAGCAACCGGCTGGTCATTACACACTCCCTAGAGACAGGCCCCTGGCGAAGAGGCGCTGGGTGGCGAGGAACAGCACGACCGTCGGCAGCGAGACCACGAGGCCCGCGGCCAGGCCGACGGGGACCGGGGTGCCGGCGTACACGTCGCTCATGAGGCCCGCGATGGCGGTCATCACGGGCCGTACCTCTTCGGTCTGGGTCAGGGTCAGGCCGAAGATGAGGTCGTTCCAGATGAAGGTGAACTCGAGGATGAACACGGCCATCAGCGCGCTGAACGAGATCGGCAGGTAGATCCGCCAGAAGATGCGCCAGGTGGAGGCGCCGTCCATGCGCGCGGCCTCGAAGATCGAGAAGGCCACGCCGCTGTAGAAGTTACGCAGGACGAACGCGGCCAGCGGCACGTTGACGGCCGTGTAGACGAGGATCATGCCGACGCGGCTGTCGTACAGACCGGCGTCGCTGTAGCCGACGAACAGCGGCACGAGCAGCATCTGCGTGGGGAAGACGGTGCCGCCGAAGATCAGCAGGAACCACCAGAAACCGCCGCGCAGCCGCAGCACCACGATCGTGTACCCGGCCAGCGCCCCGATGATCACTCCGAGCAGCGGGGAGACGACGCTGTACAGGGCGGTGCTGGCCAGGCTCTGCGTCAGGTTCGCGCTCTCCAGGGCCCGGCCGAAGTTCTCCAGCAGCGCGAAGTCGCCGGACGGCACCCACGCGCGGCCCGGATCGTAGGCGTCGGCCGGCCGCGAGGCGTTGACGAGCAGCAGGTAGGTGGGCCCGAGCCAGATCAGCCCGAGCACGATGAGCACGGCGCGCCTGATCACGTGGCGGTCACCTGCCTGCGCAGGTAGAGGTAGGAGGCCAGCCCCGTGACGACGGTCAGCATCACCGCGACCGCTGAGCCGTAGCCGTAGTCGCTGGCCACGAACGTCTCCTTGTACATGGTCACCGCCAGCGTCTCGGAGTTGCGCCCCGGGCCGCCCTGCGTCATCACCCACACGATGTCGAACGTCTTCAGGCTGGCCACCAGCGCGAGCCCGACCACGACGGCGGTCAGCGGGCGCATCAGCGGCCAGATCACGTGCCGGAACAGCCCCCACCCCGAGGCCCCGTCGAGCCGCGCGGCCTCGATCGGCTCCTTCGGGATCGACTGCAGGCCCACCACGAACAGCAGCGTGTTCACGCCGAGCTGCTGCCACGTCCAGACCAGCAACATGGCGAGCGTGTTGTACGGCGCCTCCTGCAGGAACGCGGTGTCCACGCCGAGGAGCAGGTTGGCGATGCCGTCATGCGACAGGATCGGGCTCCACACCATGGCGAGGCCGGCGCCGCTCAGCGCGTACGGCAGCATGAACGGCACCCGATACCACGCGCCGCCCTTGATGTCGTAGGACAACACCGCGACCAGCAGCCCGAGCCCGACCGGCAGCACCATGGTGCCGATCACCCAGAACAGCGTGTTGCGGGTGGAGGTGAGCAGCGCGGGGTCGTCGAAGAACTTGGTGAAGTTGGCCAGGCCGATGAAGGCCGGCGGCTCAAGCCCGTCGTAGCGGGTGAGGCTCAGGTAGGCCGTCCACAGGAAGGGCGCGTACAGCAGCCCCGCGACCAGCAGCGCCGCGGGCGCCACGTAGCCGTACCTGAATCGGCCGAGCATGGGCGCGCGGGTCACTGATGCGTGCTCCAGTACTCGTCGGCCGCCTTCTGGATCGTCTCCAGGACCTCCTTGTACGTGCCGGGCTCGGTGACGAACTTGCTGAACCCGTCGAGCGCGGCGGTCAGGATGGGCGGCGGCGTCGCCTCGAAGTAGCGGTTGACCAGGCGATACTTACCGCCGCCGGCGTCCTTGGTGACCGCGCCGAGGGCCTTGTCGGCGATCTCCACCTTCGGGTTGGCGCTGACGTCGCCCCGGCTCGTCGCCCACTTCTCCTGGGCCTGCGAGGTGGTCCACCACTTGAGATACTTCAGGCCGGCATCCGGGTCGGCCGCCTTGGTGAGCGAGCACAGCGGCCCGCTTTCGAAGATCATCGAGGTCTTCGGCAGCGCCGGGTTGACGTTGGGGATGACGAAGAAGTCGTAGTCGGTGCCCGGCTTCAGGTTCCGCTGGCTCATGCTGGTGTTGAACCAGGTGCCGAACGAGACCATGGCGGCCTTGCCGTTCTTGAGCACGTCACCCGGGTCCGTCTTGTCGCCCGGATTAACGAAATATCCGGCGTCGATGAGGGTCTTCCACTTCTCCATCACCTGGACCACGCCCGGGTCGGTGTACTTCGCCTTGCCGGTGGACAGGCGGTCGTACAGGTCGGGGTCCATACCGGCCATGAGCTGCTCGAACCAGACGAAGGAGAACAGCACGCTGGTGTGGTAGAAGGCTTTCACGCCGTTCTTCTTCAGCGTCTCGGCCACGGTGATCAGCTCGTCCCAGGTGGCCGGCGGCTTCAGACCGTACTTGTCGAAGACCTTCTTGTTGAAGAACATGCCCCAGTACGCGACGTTCATCGGCACGCAGTACTGCTTGCCACCGATCGTGTAATAGGGGGCCAGGTCCTGCGACAGGTCGCCTGCCTTGATCGCCTCCTGCCAGATGGCCGTGGTGTCGGCCACCTGCTTCTGTTTGACGATCTCCTCCAGCATCCCCCCGGTCTGCCAGGTGAACAGGTCGGGCTTGACGTTCGTGCGGAACGACGCCTTGATGAACGCCTGGTACTGAGCGGAGTCCGTATAGCCCGTCGGCTTCATGCCCAGGCCGATGCTCTGCTTGGACAGGGCGCCCATCTCATCGAAGTACTTCGTCCACGCGCCCTTGTCGTTGTACAGCGTCAGCTCGGTCTTCTTCTGCGGCGCTGCGGCGCCATTGCCACCGCAGGCGGTCAGGACGAGCGCCGCCACGCCGAGCGTGACAACACGTGACCGGAACATGGGCCGGCCTCCTTGGTTCTATCGGGGGGATTGCAACCTGTGCTCTATAACGGTCTTCACGTCCACCAGGTGGGCCCGCATGCGCGCCTCGGCCTGCGCCGCGTCGCGTGCTTCGATGGCCTCCAGGATGGCCAGGTGCTCGTCGTAGTCGCGGCGCCGGTCGTCGAAGATCTGCAGGATCTCGCGCTGCTCCGGTCCGTGCACGGTGAGCAGCGAGTCGACGACCTCGTTCAGCACGCTGTTGCCCGCCATCCGGGCGGTCGCCCGGTGGAAGGACATGTTCGCGTCGTGCAGCTCCGCGTCCTCGCCGCGCAGATGCCTGCCCGCCTCGTCGAGCACCCGCTTGAGCGCCGCCAGCTCCTCCCGGCCGGCGTGCTCGGCGGCCATGGCGGCCAGCGGGGGCTCGATGACGATCCGCGCGCCCAGCAGTTCGAGGAGCTGGGCGCCGTGCATCTCGCGCATGTTCGGGTTGGGCAGGACCAGCCGCTCGATGTCGGCCCCGACATAGATGCCGGAGCCGTGCCGCATCTCGATGGCCCCGGTGGCCTCCAGCCGCCGTAGTGCCTCGCGCAGCGTCGGGGTGGTGACGGCGAAGCGCTGGGACAGCTCCCTGGTCGAGGGCAGCCTGTCGCCCGGCCGGTGCCCTCCGGTGCGGATGAGCTCCAGCATGCGCTCGGTCAGAGCGTCGGACAGCGTGGGCCGCGTTACCTCGGACATATCAAGTGATCTAATCACTTAATGCCAAGGACGTCTACGAGCAGAATGTTCTGGCTACTTCTTGATGAGGTCCATCATCAGGTCGATCTGCGACCTTCGGGAGGCCTGCACCTGGGCCGCCCACTGCTGGACGGCCGGGTTGGCCCCGCCCGACACCTCGCCGGCGGCCATCTGCACGGCGTCGTCCTGGTGCGCGATCAGCAGGTTGAGCACGTCGTAGTCGAAGTTCTTCGACTTTTTCAGCGCCTGGATGCGCTTGACGTCGGTCTCCGGCATGCCGCCATGGTGGTCGTGCGCGCTGGTGGCGGGGGTGAGCGGCTGGTCCCAGGAGTGCAGCCAGCGCAGCATCATCTCGACCTCGTCCTGCTGCGTGCTCTCGATGGCCGCGGTCAGGTTCTTGAGCTCGGCGTTGGTGGCGCGGGAGCTTCCCACCCTGGCGATCTCGATGCCCTGCCGGTGATGCTGGACCATCATCTGCACGAACATCACGTCTTCGGCGTTGACCGGGGCCTCCTGGGGCCGCTGACCGCAGGCGGCGGCCAGCAGGATGCCCACGGCCGCCATCGCATGCCTTACGCGCACCAGCCGCTCCTTAACTAATAGGAAACCTTCCTAATCGAATCTGCCAGCTCGCGCAAGGGCCCTTACACGAACGCGAGCGCCTGCTCCGTGTGGTGCCTGGCGATTCCCATCATGAACTCCCTGTCCGGGAAGTCGCCATCCAGCAGGCGCAGCGGCCCCGCGACGAGCGACAGGTGCTGGGCCAACCGGTAGAAGGTCAGCCGCCGTTCGTCGAGCCCGTCGATCCGCAGGTGCTCGTAGTCGGGGCCGAAGCGGATGCGCAGGAAGACGTGCTCCCACTCGACGTCGAAGAACGACGTGCCCTCGATGTCGATGAGCACAGGTTCGTCCTGATCGTCCACCAGCACGTGGTCGGGCCCCAGCTCGCCGTGGATGAGCCCGTAGTCGGCGCGCTCCTCGATGCCGGCGGCCAGCTCGCGGACGCGCTCGCCCAGCTCCTGTTCGACCTGCCCGATCCGCTCGACCCGCGCGGCCGCCTGGGCGAGGTCCTTCAGCGCCCAGCCGAGCACCAGCTCCACGCAGTCTCGCCGCCCCTGCCCGCTCTCGACCGCGGCGACCGTGCCGTGCTCCGGTGACCGGCATTCCGCCATCGCCCTGAGGCTCGCCGCGAGCCGGTCCATCACCCGCCGGCCCCCTTCGGGGTCCCGTGCCAGCCGGTCCTCCAGCGATCCGGTACGCACGTCCTCGATCAGCGCGACGTCGGCAGGGTAGTGCTCCCTGCCGGCGTCGGCGTGGTAGAGGTGCGGGACCCGTACGCCGATCTCCCGCAGGCGCCTCTGTGCGGCCTCGAAGAACCGCAGCCCGGAGCTGGGCGACTCGGTGTCCCAGAAGTTCTCGTCCTCGGCCCACGAATAGAGCACCGCGCTGTCGCCGCGGTCGAACTCCAGCCGGTAGACGCCCTTCTTACTGCCGCCTTTCAGCCGTTCGACGTGGACGAGGTCACGGCCGAGCGCCTTCCTCGCGAGATCTTTGACCTGTTCCGGCTCGGCGAATTGCCGCTTGGCTCCTTGCATGGAGGAATCCTGGCGTATCCGGGCACCGGTTAGTTGAGCCGCGCGGCGGTCCAGCAGTCGGCCGCGCCCGGCCGGCCGCATCCCGCCAGCCGTTCGAGCACCGGCTTCAGCTCGGCCGTCCTGGCGTGGTCCGGGACGTTGGACTCCTGGTTCGGGTCGGCGACCATGTCGTAGTACTCGGGCTTCGGGTCGCCCTGATACTCGACGTACAGGTCGCCGGCGGTCCGGATCGCCTCGTACGTGGGCGGCTCGGCGTTGTCCGCCTGGAGGTCCTCGGCGTCCGGGTCCGGCTCGCCCGGCGCGGCCGGATTCGGCTTGACGTGCTCGATCAGGGCCACCTCGCGCCAGTCAGGCGCCTTGTGCCCCTCGATGAGCGGCAGCAGGCTGTGCCCGTCGCGCTTGTCGCGGGCCGGATGCTCGATGCCGGCCATGTCGAGGAACGTCGCGAACAGGTCCACGTTCTGCACGATGTTCGAGCTCACCAGGTCACCCTGCCGTCCCGCCGCCGGGCGCTTGACCAGCAGCGGCACCCGGACGTCGTGGTCGTAGGCGGTGGACTTGCCGCGCGGGAGGCGGTGCTGGCCGAGGTGGAAGCCGTTGTCGCTGGTGAACACCACGTACGTGGTGCGCCGCTCCTCGTCCGTCAGCGTGCCCATGACCCGCTCCACCATGTCGTCGATCGACTGCACCATGCGGATCCGGTCACGGAAGTCCTTGCGCAGCTCCTTGGTCAGCGGGGCTCCGATGGGCGCGCGGCGTACCCAGGCGGGCTTGTCGGCGGTGTCCTCGTTGAACGCGGGCAGCTTGGTCACGTCGATGCCCGCGCAGTCGGGCCCACCGCAGTCCCCGTGCGGGAACTGGTTCTTCGGCCGGTCGCGGCGCGCGGGCGGGAAGCGCGGCTCCTTGTCGCCCGGCTTGACGCCGAGGCGGGCATGCGGCGCGAACGGCGCGACCTGCAGGAAGAACGGCTTTCCCGGCGCGTATTCGCGGGACCGCACGATGAAGTCCACGCCCGCTGCCCGAGCTCGTCCACCAGATATTTGCCGCCACCGGGGTCGATCGGCTTCTGGCCCTGTTCCCTGATGTAGCGGGTGAGCTGGTATTTGAACTCGTTGTATCCGCCCCCGGCCGCCACATGCCACTCGTCCCACCCGGCCGGCACGTGATAGTCGGTGGCGACCGGATATTCGTTGATGTACTTGCCCAGGTAACCCGTGCGATAGCCGGCCTGGTCGAGAGGGACGGCGTACGTACGGCCCTCGTGCTTCTGGAACGCCTGATAGCCGCCGCCGTCGGAGCCCTTGTTCGTGGCGACGCCCGTGTTGTGCGGGAACTGGCCGGTGAACATGGAGGCCCGCGAGGGGCAGCAGAGCGAGTTGGACACGTAGTAGTCGGTGAACCTGGTGCCGTCGGTGGCCAGGGCGCTGACGGTGTCCATGTACGGGAGCAGGTCGGCCGACATGTCGTCAACGAGGAAGAAGATGATGTTCGGCCGCTTGGGCTGCACCGTATTGGCGCCGGCCTGCGACGTCATGGTCAGTGCCAGGACGACGGCTAACGCCATCGCCAGGCTTCTCCGGACGTTTCGGGTCACGGACATGACTGCCTCTTTTGACTTTCTTGGGATATCAGGGTTGCCGGTGAACGACGCTAATCTCCTCACGCGCGGCCGATCAACCGATCTCTCCTCCAGAATTCCTGGCAGCCGCGTTCTCGGCGAAAGGCGGCAGGATGGATTTCACCGTGGACTACCGGCCCACGCCCGACGAAGTGATGCGGGCGTTCGAGCAGGCGCTGAAGCGGAGGTTGAAGGTCTTTCTCTGGCTGCTGCCGACACTGCCGGCGGCGCTGGGCATCATCAGCCTCCTGCTGTCGACCAGCAGCGCCGTGGGGATCGGACTGCTCGTCACCGCGGCCTTGACCCCCTTCGTGGCCACCTGGTCGCTTCGCCGGACCGCCCGGCCGCAGATCGACCACCTCTGTGTGCCCGGCACGCTTCACATGACCGACGACCACTACGAATGGCGTACCGAGCAGGTCACCACCACCATGCGCTGGTCCCTGTTCGACGAGATCGTGACCGGGCCCGAGTTCTGGCTGCTGTTCATCAAGCGGCAGCCCGCGGCCTTTCTCCCCAGGCGCGCTTTCAGCCCGGAGCAGCAGGCCGAACTCGACGCCCGCCTGAGCGCCAGACCCTAGACGAGCTTGCCGAACACCACGGGCGAATGGTCGGCGTCGAGGGTGCTGACCTTGCCCGTTTTGACATCGATCAGGCGGTAGCCGCCGTAGTGCATTCTGACGATCACTCCGGATGAGCCGGCCCAGCCCTCCACTGCGAGGACGTTGTCGTCCTTCATCGTGAAGGTGCGGCTCTTTCCGTCGAAGCCTTCCACGTCCACCTCCGGCCGCCGGTCGTAGGCGTGGGCGTACATGGTGCCGTCGGCCGACAGCATCACGCGGCCGCCGGAGGCGACGTCGATCTCCGTCTTGGAGCCGTCCAGCCAGATCTGGTCGTCTCCCATCGATGAGGGTGAGCGTTCCTCAGGCGTAGTGAGCGATTCTCAGGCCGTTCCGGCTGATTCTCAGGACGTCTCCATGCCGGCCGGGCATGGTTCCGCGGGCGCCGGAGGAGGTGACGAGCACCCAGTCGCCGTCGGCCGGGAGGTAGGCGTACCGAATGGGGCCCTTCGGGAGGCCCACGGGCAGGGTGGGCCGCACGTACGGCGGGGAAGGCGGCGGGTATTCGACGCTCTGAGGCAGTTCCGGCGACGCCAGGGCCAGGAGCGCGACCACCGCCGTGACCCCAGCCGAGCAGATCGGCCACGTTCTCTTCGGACCATCCGTCGTGACGAAGCCCGACCACGGCGGCCCGCTCCCGCCTTTCCGGCCTGAGAAAAAGGAAACGCCGGTAGAGCGTGAAGTAGGCGTCGCGGGAATCACCGTGACGCACGAGAGCCCGGGCCGTCAGCCGCTCGGCCTGGGCCGACGCAGAGTGAGCGACTGAAACCGGACCTCATCCGCACCCACAGCATGAAAGTCAACGATCTCGAAGTTTCCGCGCGCGTACCCCTTGAGTTCGTCATCAGTCCGAAATGAGAAGAACCGAGGAGGCCGATGATCGTCCCCCTCGAACGGACCTTCTCCCGTCAGCTTGCCGCCCCCGTACACCCCCAGAAAGAACAGCCCCCCAGGACGCAACAACCGATGGACCTCATCCAGCACCGCGGGAAGATCCCGGTTGGGCACATGCAGAAGACAGTTGACGGCATAGACCGCATCGAACGAACCCGACGGGAAATCGAGACTCAGAAAATCCATGACACGGGCGTCCAGGCCCTTCTCCCGGCACAGTGCGACCATGGCGGGAGACAGATCGACAGCCACCACTTCCCTGCCGTTCTCCTGGAAGTACGCACTGTCCTGACCGGTCCCGGCACCGATCTCCAGCAGCCGCTCGCACTCGTGGCCCCGCAGACGGCTCAGAAACGCTTCCCGCTCCGCCAGCTTCCACGCCGCCTTGCCGCTCGCGTCACGCCGCTCGGCACCATCATCGTAGGCCGCCCGCAGCGGACCGATCACATCGTCATAGCGAACACTCATCGCGCCATGATGGTCCACAAGAGATCCCCGCACCAGGCCGCACAGCGAAGAGCAGACTTGCCGCAGCCGGCACCCGCCAGGAGCGCGCAACCGCCAGGCGACGCCCGCGATCCCGATCGCGCCTCTGGCGTCTGACCAGGCCCGAGGCAGGTGTCGGTGTCGGTGGGGGTCATCGACTGTCGCCTCGAACTCGGGACGCGCACCCGGCGCGGAAGCGGGTCGCTGTCACCTGAGCAGCGCTTCAAACTCGCGCCGCGCACCCAGCGCAGAAGCGGGTCACTGTCACCTGAGCAGCGCCTCGAGCTCGGGAAGTCGGCCGAACAGTTCGGGGAGGCCGCGCACTCCGTTGCGCACGGACTCGTGCGACAGCGCGAGGTCAGGGCCGGTGCCGGGCTCGACACCGGCGAGGCAGCGGAGGATGTTCCACCTCGTGTGCCCCAGCCAGCCGCTGATCATGAACACGAACCAGCTTGGACCCGGCGGCGGCAGCACTCCGCCTCCTGCGACGTAGCCGTTGAGGACCGAACGGAAGATGGCAGGCTTGACGTCGTCGAAGCCGGGTCCCTTCGCGAGGCTCAGCGCTGTCGAGCCGAGCTCACTGGACAGGTCGAGCATCCCCGAGAGCTCCCAGTCGAGCACCACCGGCCGGCCCTCTCGTGCGAGGAGGTTCCACGGTTGGATGTCCTTGTGGGTCAGCACGACGGGGCCTGGGCGCTCACAGGTGTCGACGAAGTCGGCAATTGCGAGGAACGTCTCGACCTGGGAGGTGAGTTCGCCGGCCCACGGCTGTCCGGTCGCCGTCGCCCGCGCGGCGAGTTCGGGCCAGTCCCGTGACGTCGGGTCCTCGATCGAGACGTGGGTCCACGCGACGTCGAGCGCGTGGATGCGCGCCAGAATCTCACCGATCTCGAACGCGTACGCCGGCGACACGGGTGCTTCGGGCATCTTCTCGCCCTCGACCCACCGGTGGACGAGCGTGTGATGGCCGGCCGAGATCGGCTCCGGCATCGGGATGCCGGCGGCGAAGGCCGCCTGTTCGAACCTGAACACGTCCTCGGCACAGTAGGCCCAGCGGCGATCGAGGAGGTTCAACTCCTTCACCGCGAATGACCCCTGGTCGGTGTCGAGCCGGTACATCCGGTTGGCGAACCCGCCGTGGACACGGACCATCGGACCGATCGGCGTCCCGAGATGTGAAAGATCCACCCCACGCAATCTAGGGCTCGCAGTTCGTCGATGCACCTGCATTACCCGCGATGCGTGCCCAGAGCAGTGTGGTCAACGGGTCGTTTTCGGTGAGGTCTGGCCACCTGCTGAGGACATGCCGGCGCCGGACGGTCGTTTCCGCCAGGACGGCGCCGGGCGGTCGTTTGCGCCGGGACCCGCTACCGGGGCTCCTGGCCGCGGGTCCGCGACAAGCCACGGGGGCGTCTTCCGATAGCGACACCGCCGGCTCGTGATGGTGACTCACGACGAGCGGCAAGGTCTGGCACGACACCCCAGGACGCGCAGAAAGACCTTGACTGTCACAACCAGAACTGGAACGTAGACACGCAGAAGCCCTCCGCGATCCTGCGGAGGGCTTCAGTGCTGGAGCCGCCTTCGGGATTCGAACCCGAGACCCCTTCATTACGAGTGAAGTGCTCTGGCCGACTGAGCTAAGGCGGCGTGCTGTTCAGCAGCTTGGAAGAGTCTACAGGAGTCTTAGGGGTTCTCGCTCCCTCGATCATCCGATCCCCGGACAGACCGTCCCGTCCTCTGGTGCGGCCCCCGTCACCAGATACCGCTCCACCGCCCCGTCCACACACGGCGACCCGTTGAAGTACGCCGTGTGCCCGTCCCCCTCGAAGCCCAGTAGCACGCCCGACTCCAGTTCTCCCGCCAGCGCCCGCGCCCACCTGTACGGCGTCGCCGGATCCCGCCTGGTGCCGAGGACCAGGATGGGTGGGGCGCCGTGGGCCGTCAGGGGGTGGCTGTCGAAGGTGGCCGGGGCCGGCCAGTAGGCGCAGGGCAAGGACGACCACATGATGGACGGCCCGAACCTGGGCGCCCGGGCCGACGACGCGGCCGCTTCCCGCTCGTAGTCGGCCGGATGGGTGCCGTCCACGCAGTTGATGGCCATGTTGGCCTCGCTCTGGTTGGAGTAGGTGCCGTCCTCGTCCCGGCCGATGAGCTGGTCGGCGTTGTGGAGCAGCATCCGGCCGTCGCCGTGGAACGCCTGGCGGAGGGTCTCGGTCAGCTCCGGCCAGAGCTCGCGGTCGTAGAGGGGCGTCAGCAGGCCGAGGGTGGCCAGCGCCTGCGTCACCTCCCGCCCGCCCCCGGGTAGGGGCCGCCCATCCCTATGACGGCCGTCCCCGGGCGACGGTCGCCCATCCGTGCGACGCCCGCTCCCAGGCGACGGTCGCCCATCCGTGCGACGCCCGCTCCCAGGCGACGGTCGCCCATCCGTGCGACGCCCGCTCCCAGGCGACGGTCGCCCGTCCGGACGACGACCGTCCCCGGGCAAGGGCCGCTCGTCCGTACGCCGGAGGAGCCGGCCCACCTCCGCCACGGCGCCGTCCACGTCCCGGCTTCTGAACGGGCACCCTGCCTCCCTCAAACACTCCGCCGCGTACGCCCGCAGCGCCTCCTCGAACCCCACCGCCTGGTCCGAGTTGAGCCGCGCCCGCGAGGCCGCCGGGTCGAGCGCCCCGTCCAGCACCAGGGCACGCACCCGGCCAGGGAACATATCCGCGTAAACCGCACCCAGAAACGTCCCGTACGACTTCCCGAGATAGGTCAGCTTCTGGTCCCCCAGCGCCTGCCGCAGCAACTCCAGATCCCGCGCCACATCGACGGTCCCCAGGTACGGCAGCAACCGCCCGGCCCCCCGCCGGCACCCCTCCGCGAACCGACGCGCCCCCGTCTCCAGGTCTGTCCGTTCGGCGGCCGAGTCGGGGCTGGCGTCCAGGGAGAAGAACGTGTCCAGCTCCTCGTCGCCCAGGCACTCGACAGGCGCCGACCCTCCGACCCCGCGCGGATCGAACCCCACGACGTCGAACCGCTCCCGGATCTCCTCGCTCACGACGATCCGGGCCGCCCTGGCATACTCGACGCCCGAACTGCCCGGCCCGCCCGGATTGAGGACGAGTGACCCGATCCGCTGCCCGCCCCGGGCCGGCAGCCGGATCACCGCGAGCTCCACCCGTTCACCGCCGGGCGCCCCGTGATCCAGCGGGACCCGCAAGGTCGTGCACTCGAACCCGTCACCGCAGTCCGTCCAGGCCGGTCCCCCGGCTACCGGACCGGACGGTCGCGGATCGGCGCAGCCGGAAGCGAGCACCATCGCCATCGCCACGGCGACCGCACCCGCCCGACGACACCTGCCGCGCGCCGCCACAGCGCCCGTCAGACCGTCTCCCCCGCCTCACCCCCGTACGTCGAGTCGTACGCCTTCCGCGGCCCGCACACGCTGGCCTTCGAACACGCGCACCGCCGCCCGCCGTCGTTGAGCCGCACCACCACGGAGTCGGACGGTACGTTGTGCCCCACCACCGTCCCCGCCCCCTGAGGAGTCTCCACGGCGGCCCCCACCCGGGGAGCCGAGGCACGGAACTCCTGGTAGAGCGGATGCTCGTATTTCAGGCAGCACATGAGCCGCCCGCACGCGCCCGCGATCCGGAGAGGGTTGACCGGCAGGTCCTGGTCCTTGGCCATGCGCACCGAGACCGGCTCGAAATCCTTCAGGAACGTGGCACAGCACAGGTCACGGCCGCAGGGGCCGATGCCGCCCTGGAGCCGCGCCTCGTCCCTCGGCCCGATCTGCCGCAGCTCCACCCTGGCCCGCAGGTTGCGGGCCAGGTCGCGCACGAGAGCGCGGAAGTCCACCCGGTGCGGCGCCGAGAAGTAGACCGTATAGACGTTGTCCTGGTCGAGATAGTCGATCCCGACGACCTTCATCGGCAACGTGTGCCGTTTGATCAATCGTTTGGACACGCTCCGGGCCTCGGCCCTGCGGCGTTTGTTGGTTTCGTCGCGGGTGAGATGGTCTTCCCCCGCGGGGCCGGCGCACACCGGCAGCCCGTCGATGTCGTCACTCGTATATTGCGGCGCCCACACGCACTCCGCCACCTCGGGACCCGAGTCCGTCGGCACGAGCACCTTGTCGCCCACCTTGGGGGTGTGCTCGCCGGGATCGAGGTAGTAGAGCCTCCCGTAGCGGGTGAAGCTCACGGCCATGATCATTCCCATGGGCTCGAGCTCGCCTCCTGACGGCCTAGGGGTTACTTACGGCCTTCGTAGCCACATTACGTGTGTCCGTACACCGGAGGTCAGGGGCTAGCGCGCGGATCTTCGCCGCCTCACTTGATGACGGGGCACACCTTCTCCTCCGGTAGCGGCTCCAAACCGTAATCGACCGACAGCGAGTGAAGGTCGGCCCTGCATATGCCGCTGATGACCTGGGCCACCCCTGGTTGCTTCTTCAGCTCACCGGCCAGATCGGACCACTCGGTGCCCTTCTTCAGCCTGATCCTGAACGATTGCGGCATGTCACCCAACCGAGTCGCATCCACGAGCTCCTTATTCTTCGCGAACGACTCCTTGAAGTTCTTGTAGGCCTCCGCCTGGGTCTCGAAGACGAACTCCTCGACCCCGGGCGTCTCGATGATCAGCTCTTCGAGCGCCACCCTCTCGCCGCTGGTGATGGCCTTGCCCTCCGCGCCGTTCTTCTTCCTCCCCGCGCACGGCGGCTGCTCCGGCCCCTTGCTGCCGCACAGGAAGACGTTGAGGTGCCACTTCGGCTTCTCGGGCCGCACGGCAGCGGCGGCCGCATGATCCACGACCTCCCTGACCCCGGCCATCCTTCCCACCGATGTCTGGATCTGCTTGGAATCGGCGCCCCGCTTGAGTTGCAAACTGAACAACGGAGGCAGGTCGGTCACCTTGACGTGATCGACGAGCACCTTGTTGGCGGCGTATTTCTTCCTGAAGTCTTCGTAGGCGCTCGTCCGGCTCACGAAGAACATCCGCTCGACCTGTGGCAACTCCCTCAGTGCGCGCTCGATCGTCTTCGTCTGCTGGGGGGTGGCGGCACCTGCCTTGCACGGCGGCATCCCGAGGTCCGAGCCGGTGCACAGGAAGACGGACACCTTCGCCGTCACGGTCGTCGGCGGGCTCACCGCCGTGGCGCGATCCTCGTCATCGGACCTGGCGCCCAGCGCCGCCGCGGTCGCCGCCCCCGCGAGCATCACGACCACAGGCACCGCCACCCACCGGAGATCCATCCGAAACCGCCGCTCCGGCGCCCTCAGCGGCTTCAGCACGCTGGTGTCCACCGCCGCCCCCGCCTCACTGAGGGCTTCGCGCAGTCTGTCTTCCACCGGGCTGTTCATGCATTTTCCCCAAGCACTCGGCCGAGGGCCGCCAGCCCCCGCGCGATCGTTGACCGGACCGTGCTCGCGCTCACGCCCATCGTCTCGGCGATCTCCTGATCGGCGAGCTCGAAGTAGTAGCGCAGCGTCAGCGCCTCGCGCTGCCTGCGGGGCAGCCCGCGCAGCGCGACCAGGACCTCGCGTCGCTCCTCACCCAGCAACGCGGCGCTCTCCGCAGACCAGACGGGCGGCTCGTACGGCACCGCCTTCCTGAACACCGTCGCCCGCCTGCGCAGCACCGACCGGCACCCGTTGAGCACCGCGGAGCGCACATAGGCCAGCGCCTTGTCGGCGTCGCGCAACCGGCCACGGCCGGCGTGCGTGCGCGCGAACGCGTCCTGGACGACGTCTTCGGCGGTCGCCTGATCGCCGACCATGATGAGGGCCAGTCGCACCAGCCCCACATGATGCTCGGCGAAGATCGACGCCACATCGACCCGCTGCCGCGTCAGGGCCTGTTGTTGGCTGAGTAGTTCGGCTTCCACGTAACAGAGACGCCTGGGAACCTCATCTGCTGCTCGGGTCACACGGTCATCTTCAACCCCGCACGGCTACCGCTTCGGCGCGCACACCTTGCCGTCGACCCCGCTCATCCCGTATGTCACGAACAGCTTGACCTGGGCGCGGTGACACCTCTCGTTGAACACAGAGAACACGCCCTTCAGGCGTAGGCACTGGCACGATCGACGAACAGCACGTCGGTGACCCCCGGCACCTTCGTCAAAAGGCTCTCGACCTTCCGCCTCTGCGCCGCGGTGGCATACCGCTTGCCACAGCCGTAGCCGGCCGGCGTACACAGGAAGACGTTGATCCCCCACTCGTCCGTGACCCGGATCTCCGAGGAAGGCACCGGATCCTGCGCCACGAACGACTGCCCGCCGAGCGCCACGACGGCAGCAACGTATAACCAGTTCACGAACCCACTCCTGTCAGGACCGCAGGGCCAGCATCATCGCTTCGACGGCCATCTGCGGATTGACGTTCGCGGCCAGCCGTTCCCTGCACCGCATGATCGCATCGATGCGCCGCAGCGTCTCCTCAGGGGTGGACGACTTCGCGAGTTGATCCAGCTCGAAGCGAATGTCGTCGTTGGCCAGCTCGACCCCGGCCCCGAACTGCATCGCCAGCACGTCCCGATAGAACGACACCAGCTCCAGCAACGCCGAGTCCAGCGAGTCGCGCTTGATCCGGGTGGCCCGCGACTTCTGCCGGTCCTCCAACTCCTTCAGCGCCCCGGCCCCGCCGCGCACCAGCCCCCGGTTGAGCCCCTTGCCGGTGGACCCCTCCCCGTACAGCTTGCGCAGCTCGGACGTCTCGTTCTCGTTGAGCGCGATCGTGGCGGCGGCCGCCTCTTCCTCCGCCGTCTTCACCAGCCGCTCGGCGGCCGAGACGCACTCGCCGACGCCGGTCAGCGAGCGCGGGATGCTCAGCACCGCCTCCCTGCGCCGCCTGACGCCCTCGTCGAGCGCCAGTGCCCGCGCTCTGCCGATATGTCCCTGCGCGGCCCTGGCGGCGAACCTGGCCGTCTCCCAGGGCACGCTGTCGCGGGTGGCCAGCACGTGGGCGACGGCCTCGGCGCCGGGGGTGGTCAGGTTGACCAGGCGGCACCGCGACCTGATGGTGATCATGAGGTCGTCGGGGGCGGGCGAGCACAGCAGCCAGACCGTACGCGGCGGCGGCTCCTCGATGGCCTTGAGCAGGGCGTTGGCCGCCGACTCCGTGGCGCGGTCGGCGTCCTCGAACAGGATGACCCGCCAACGGCCCTGCGTCGGCGCGCCGGCCGCGCGCAGGATCAGCTCCCGGGTCTGCTTGACGCTGTAGGAGAGGCCCTCGGGACGTACGGACTCCAGATCGGGATGCGAACCGATGAGCACCTGGTGGCACTGGTCACAGTGGCCGCAACCGCCCTCCGGGCACATCAGCGCCGCGGCGAAGGCGCGGGCCGCGACCTCCCGACCGGCGCCGGGCGGGCCGGTGAACAGCCAGGCGTGCGTCATGCCCGCGCCGCGCCCGCCTCCGACGACCTCGCGCGCCGCCGCCGCGGCTCGCGACAGCACGGCAATCGCCTGGTCCTGCCCTACGAGGTCATCGAAAACCGTCACGGGGTAAGGCTAGTCGCGGATGGCGGGCATCGTACCCGTGATGTCTTCTGACTCTCGCGGCACCGGGTCGGGCAGGATGTCCCTGATCCGATCCTGGATCTGTCGGGTGATCACGTCCTGCGACAGCGTGCCGTCGACGACGAGGTAGCGCTCGGGCGCCGCCGCCGCCAGCGCGCGGAACTCCTTGCGCACCCGCTGGTGGAACTCCAGCGGCTCCGACTCGATCCGGTCGGCCGCCCCGCCCAGCCGGGTCAGCCCGATCTCCGGCGGCGTGTCGATGAGCACGGTCAGGTGCGGCACGAGCCCGCCGGTCGCCCAGGCGTTGATCTTGGAGACGTCTTTGGGGTCGAGCGCCCGGCCGGCGCCCTGGTAGGCGAGCGAAGAGTCCACGTAGCGGTCGGTGACCACCAGCGAGCCCCGGTAGAGGGCCGGCCTGATCACCTTCTCCACGTGCTCGGCACGGTCGGCGGCGTAGAGGAGCGCCTCGGAGCGCGCCGACAGCCCGCGCTCGGCCGCGTCGAGCAGGATGGCCCGCAGCCGCATGCCGACCTTGGTCGAGCCCGGCTCGCGGGTCTGCACGACGTCATAGCCCTGGTCGCGCAGCCAGATGGCGGCCAGGCGCGACTGGGTCGTCTTGCCCGACCCCTCGCCGCCCTCGAACGCCACGAACAGCCCCGGCACGTGCTCGGCCGCCTTGGTGGCGAACTGCTCGCCGCGCACCGCCGCGAGCAGGTCGGCCGCCAGCGAGACGCCCTTCCTGTCGTCCATCTGCCGCAGCGCCAGCAGGCCGACGCCCATCGCCAGCGCGCCGCCGACCACCAGCACCAGGTTGGTCCCGTCGAAGCGGTAGGCGAACTCGCCGAGCGTCAGCGTGTGCTCGCCGAAGATGGCGGCCACCGGGTTGGCCAGCGCGACCACCAGCAGCAGCGTCACGCGGGCGGTGGACTGCAGGAACGAGAACGTACGGCCCCGCAGCGCGTCTTCGACCTCAAGGCCGATCAGCGTGTAGCCGATGATCCAGGCGATCCCCGCGCACGCCCCGAGCACCACGGTCAGCATGACCACGATCACCAGGTTGTGCACCAGCGCGATCGCGACGAGCACCAGCCCGGCGACGGTGATGGCCAGGCCGAACAGCCGCCGCCGCGACAGCTCGCGCAGCAGCCTCGGACCGAAGAACATGCCGAGGGCCATGCCGACGAAGACCGCGCCGAACACCACACCGTAGGCCGCGTCGCCGCCACCGAGGGCCACCACGTAGATCTTCGCCACGCCGACCACGGCGCCGCCCGCGGCGAACGCCCCCAGCATGCCGATGACCAGGCCGCGCACCAGCCGGTTGCCGCCGACGAACCGCCAGCCCTCAACGACCTGCTTGAGCACCGAAGGGGTGGAGATGGCGCCGTCGCGCTTGGGAATGTCGCGCAACGTGAAGATCAGGAAGGCCGACACGAGGTAGGCGCAGGCGTTGACGATCAGGGCCAGGCCGGTCGCGTCGCGCCCGGCCATGAACGGCACCACGCTCGTGAACAGGTCGCCGACCACGGACAGCGCCGCGAACAGCATGGCCGCGATCGGCGCGGTGCCGTACGTCACCAGCAGGTTGAGCTGGTTGGCCGCCTCAAGCTGTGTCTTGGGCACCAGGTTGGGCACCGTGGCGTCCTTGGCCGGCACCCAGAACAGGTTGACGCACTCGACGAGAACGGTCGCGACGATGACCCACTGGTAGCTGTTCACGAACGGGATCGACAGCACCACGGCGAACCTGGCCAGGTCGGCCGCGACCATCGTCAGCCGCCGGTCGAACCGGTCGGCGAACACCCCGGCGAGCGGCCCGAGCAGCACGGCCGGCAGCATCTTCGCGACGAAGACGCCGCCGATGGCCAGCGACTGCACCCGGTAGTCGCCCTGGGTCAGGTTGCCCGCGAGGGCGGTGAGCGCCAGGAGATTGAGCCAGTCGCCCAGACTGCACACGGACATGGCCGTCCAGAGCCGGCGGAAGGGCGCGTTGGCCAGCACGTGAGCCGGGCGGCTTCGGCCAGGGACAGTCATGATTTCAGCGTATCCAGGTGTTGACCGGAAGTGGGTAGTCAGGAGGCGAGCCGGATATTCCCGGCTGCTCGTGGCCGAGGGTATTACGTGAGCGGGCTTGGGCGCAGGTTACACACCTCGAATAGGCCCCCAAAAACATCATCAATTCATAACTCCGACCTCTTGCCGCGCCTCTTCCACCAATGGCCGCCACGCGGCCCGGATCTCCGCGGGAAGGGTGAGCTCGTCCCACAACTCGACCAGCAGCACTCCGTCGACGTGATCGAACAGCTCGCCCGGCTCGCCCCCGCACAGCAGCACGGTGTAGGCGGCCCGCCGTTGGCCACGGTCGGCCAGACGGTAGGTGCGGCCGCGGACCCGCGCCACGCCCAGCGCGGCGGCGATCGGCAGCCGGGGCAGCCGGTCGGGCACGTGGAACGCCCGGCCGTCGCTCGTCACCCGCGCGGTGAACTCGATCTTGGCCTCCAGCACCAGCCGGAACCCGGCCGCGTCGAGGATGCGCCCGGCGGTCTCGAGCGTCGGCGACTTCCTGCCGTGCTCATACGCCGACAAGGTGGTCCTCGACGTGCCGCTCACGCTGGCCAGGGCCTTCTGGTTGAGGCTCGCGGCCCGCCTGGCCTGCCTGAACAGCTGCCCGCCGCGCTCGGCCCAGCAGGCGACCTCCTGCCGCAGCGCCCCCTCCATCGGCGACGAGACCATGCACACCTCCACGTTGTATCCGAGCGGATACTACTAGAAAATGGCAGTCCGTGACCAGTGGATTACGAAAAGTCAGCTAACGCAGCTCCAGCAGAGTGATCTCGGGCGGTGCCCCGACGCGTACCGGCGGACCCCAGAATCCGGCGCCCCGCGTGACGTAGACCTGCACGTCGTCCACCGTCGCCAGCCCGGCGACCACCGGCTGCTGCAGCTCCACCACCAGGTCGAACGGCGTGATCTGGCCTCCGTGCGTGTGCCCGGACAACTGCAGGTCCACGCCGTGCCGCGCGGCCTCGGTGACCTGGACGGGCTGGTGGGCGAGCAGGACCGTGGACCGGCCTGCCTCGCGGCCGCCGAGCGCCTTGCCGAAGTCGGGGCCGTCGCCCGAGGCGGTGCCGCCGATGTCGTTGACTCCGGCCAGGTCGAGCACGGCGCCCTGGTGCCTGATCTCGACGCGCTCGTTTCGCAGAGAGCGTACGCCGAGCTCGCCCAGCTCCTCGATCCACTCTCCGGGGCCGGCCGGCGAGAAGTACTCATGGTTACCGGTCACGAAATATGCCCCATAGCGGGACTCAAGGCTCTTCAAGGGCTTCGCCAGCGCCCCGAGCTGGGCCACCGACCCGTCCACCAGGTCGCCCACGATGGCCACCACGTCGGCTTCGAGACCATTGATCATGCGGACGATCCGCTCGGTGTGCCCGATGCCCGTGATCGGCCCCAGGTGAATGTCGCTCACCACCGCGAACCGCAGCCCGCCAAGCCGTGGGTCCAGCTTCGGCAGGGTGACCATGACCCGCTCGATCACGGGGTCGCCCAGTGCGCTCGTCACGCCGTACCCGACCGTGCCCAGCGCGCTCACGCCGGCGATGGCGGCGGTGGTCCGTCCGAGAAAAAGCCTCCTGCTGATGGCGCCCGGCGCGAAAGCAACCGGCGCGGACCCGCCGGACTCGGACGCGCCGGACTCGGACGCGACCGACCCGGACGAAACCGACCCGGACGTGACCGGTTCGGACACGACCGGCGCGGCGCCGACAGGCTCCAGAACGGCCGTCGACGCGTCGGCGCCCACCAGGACCGGCACCGGCGCGGACGCCGGCCGCCGCCGCTCCACCCGCCGCAGCACCAGCGCGACCACCCCGCGCGGAACCTCCAGCACCACCAGGATCACGACCAGGTAGAACATGACCGCGACCCAGAGGAACCCCGGCCAGGCCAGCCAGTGCCCCAGCTCCATCCTGGTGCCCAGGAACGTCGCTATCACGAGCAGCAACAACCCGACCATGCCCCAGGTCAGCGCCTTGCGCACCCGCCCAGGACCCGTGGTCGACCGCACCAGGCGATGCCACAGGTAATAGTGCGCGAGCAACACCGCGCCCACGAAGAACAGCACGAACACATGAACGATGCTACTTCCGGCGGCCACCCGTCGAGCGCCCGCCGGAAGTCCACTACGACTTGGCCGCGGGCTTCTTCGCCGGAGCCTTCTTCGCGGGAGCCTTGCGCGTCGTGGTCTTCTTCGGCGCGGGAGCCCGCTCACGCCGCTCGGCCAGCAGCTCGGCCGCCCGCTCGATCGTGATGTCCTCGACCGTGTCGCCCTTGCGCAGCGACGCGTTCGTCTCGCCGTCGGTCACATAAGGGCCGAACCGCCCCTCCTTGACCACCACGGGCTTCTTGGACTGCGGGTCGTCGCCCAGCTCGCGCAGCGGCGCAGCGGCCGCCGCACGCCCCCGCCCACGCTGCTTGGGCTGCGCGAACAGCTCCTTCGCCTGGTCTATCGTGACCGTCAGCAGGTCGTCCTCGGAGGCCAGCGAACGCGAGTCGGTCCCCTTCTTCAGGTAAGGACCGAACTTCCCGTTGTGCGCCACGACCTCCTCGCCCTCCAGGTCGCCCACGACCCTCGGGATCGTCAGCAGCTTGAGCGCGTCGTCCAGCGTGATCGTGTCCAGCGACATCGTCTTGAACAGCGAGCTCGTACGCGGCTTCGGCGCGTCCGCCTTCTTGGTGCGCCGCTTGGGAGCATCCTCGTCGGCGGCCGGCTCCGGCAGGACCTCGGTCACATAGGGCCCGTATCGCCCGTCCTTGGCCACGATCATGTTTCCGGACGCCGGGTCGTTCCCGAGCTGCCGGTCTCCGGTCGGCCGCGAGAACAGCTCCTCGGCCATCTCCGCCGTCAGCTCGTCGGGCGTCATGTCCTCGGGCACGTTGACCCGTGCGCCGTCTCTGTCCAGGTAGGGCCCGTAACGCCCGACCCGCAGCACGATGTCCGTCCCCTTGATCGGGAACGAGCTGATCTCCTTGGCGTCGATGTCGCCGAGGTCGGTGACCATCTCCTTGAGGCCCTCGTCGCCGTCGGCCCCGTAGTAGAACCGCTGCAGCTCGGGCACCCGCTCCGCCCGGTCGTTGGCGATGTCGTCGAGCACCTTCTCCATCTCGGCCGTGAAGTCGTAGTCGACCAGGTTGCCGAAATGCTGCTCCAGCAGGTTGACCACGGCGAACGCCAGGAAGGACGGCACCAGCGCCGTGCCCTTCTTGAACACGTAACCGCGGTCGAGAATCGTCCCGATGATCGAGGCGTACGTCGACGGCCGCCCGATCTCCCGATCCTCCATCTCCTTGACCAGCGACGCCTCGGTGTAGCGCGCGGGCGGCTTGGTCGAGTGGCCGGCCACGTCGAGCCGCGTCACGCTGAGCGGGTCGCCCTCGGCCAGGTTCGGCAGCCGCTTCTCGGAGTCGTCGCGGTCGGTCGAGGGATCGTCGGCGCCCTCGACGTAGGCCTTCAGGAACCCGTAGAACGTGATCGTCCGCCCGGACGCGCTGAACTCGACGTCCTCGCCGGACGACGACCGGCCGCTCGACTTCACCGTGACCGACTCGCCGACCGCGTCCTTCATCTGCGAGGACACGGTGCGCTGCCAGATCAGCTCGTAGAGGCGGAACATGTCGCCCTGCAGCCCGGTCTCGCCCGGGGTGCGGAACTCCTCGCCCGAGGGCCGGATCGCCTCGTGCGCCTCCTGCGCGCTCTTCACCTTGCTGGAGTAGACGCGGGGCTTGTCGGGCACGTACGCGGCGCCGTACAGCTTGATCGCCTGTGAGCGCGCGGCCGCCACGGCGGTCTCCGACAGCGTGATGCTGTCGGTACGCATGTAGGTGATATAGCCGTTCTCGTAGAGCCGCTGCGCGACCTGCATCGTGTACTTGGCGGAGAAGCCCAGCTTCCGGCTGGCCTCCTGCTGCAATGTGGTCGTCCGGAACGGCGCGTACGGCTTACGCGTGTACGGCCTGCGCTCCACGGACTTGACCGCGAACGACGCCCCCCGCAGCCGCCCGGCCAGCTCACCGGCCGCGGCCTCGGACAGGTGCAGCACGTCGGCGCTCTTGAGCTGCCCGGTGCTGGCGAAGTCGCGCCCCTGCGCCACCCGCTTGCCGTCGACCGAGGTCAGCGTGGCGGTGAAGTCGCGCGGCCGCTCCTCCGGCTTGTTCGTGTCGAACAGCGCCTGCAGGTCCCAGTAGTGGGCGGACGTGAACGCCATCCGCTCCCGCTCGCGCTCCACCACCAGCCGCGTCGCCACGGACTGCACGCGCCCGGCCGACAGCCGGGGCTTGACCTTCTTCCACAGGACCGGGCTGACCTCGTAGCCGTAGAGGCGGTCGAGGATGCGCCTGGTCTCCTGCGCGTCGACAAGGCGGAGGTTGAGGTCACGCGGGTTGGCCACGGCGTCACGGATCGCCTGCGGGGTGATCTCGTGGAAGACCATGCGGTGCACGGGGACCTTGGGCTTGAGCACCTCGCGCAGGTGCCAGGCGATGGCCTCGCCCTCGCGGTCCTCGTCAGTGGCCAGGTAGAGCTCGTCAGCGTCCTTCAGCAACTGCCGCAGCTTGTTGACCTGCGACCGCTTGTCGGGGTTGACGACGTACAGCGGCTCGAACTCGTGCTCGACATTCACCCCGAGGCGAGCCCACGGCGCCCCCTTGAACTTCTCAGGGATGTCGTCGGCCTTCTCCGGCAGGTCACGGATGTGACCGATGCTGGACTCGACCGTGTACCCGGCACCGAGGTATTTCTCGATCGTCTTCGCCTTGGCAGGCGACTCGACGATCACCAGGCGTGTTCCGCCGGAGCTGCCGTTCTTGGCTGGCACGCTGCTTCCTACCTCACTGTTCGCTTGCAATCCCCCTACCGGGAGTCGGCATAGATCTGAAAGGTAACCCGACTCGCGGAAATTTCCTTCCCCCGGGCTACCCACTCGCTTCCGGGTCCACCCACAAGCACGCAGAATAAGGCCCAGCGAGCGGCATGGCGCCCTGACTCACCCTGGAGACTAATCGTTGTGCTCGACTACTCCTACATGGATATCTTCATTCCACGCGACCTCACCCGCGAAGCAGCACGTCAACTGCTGACCGAACACGCAGAGTACGGGCAGTGGGAGCTCGCGCGCGTGCGCGTGCACCCCGACGGCAGCCGGCACGTACGCCTGCGGCGAAAGATCATGCGAGTACGCAGGACGCTTTGACCGCGGACATGACTTTGCCCGCCCCGGGCCGCGCCCCCGGAACGGGCAAATCATCTAACAGTGCCTACTCACAGGCTGTGAGCGGGTTCGTTCGGTGTTACGTACTTCCTACATTCCTTACTTCCGGCCGATCCGGAACCGCCGAGCGGTGCCGAACAGCGTCGCCGAGGCGGCCAGCATCGAGCCGAGCACCAGCGCGAGCAGGGAGCCGGAGTTCATCCCGGTGACACCGGCGGGCTGCGCGGCGCTCATGAGACCAAGGTCACCGACCGGCAGGCTGCGGGTGGCGGAGCTGACCGCGCCACCGGCCGGGGTCGAGCCGACCAGGTCGGTCGCCGGGGCGAGCGCGGAGCCCGGGCCCGAGGAGACGCCACGGCCGCGGCCGTCGACGGGAGCGGAGTGGTGGGCCTTCTCCGGCTGGGCCGGGGTCTGCGCCTGGCCGGGCAGGCCGGGCAGTTCGGGCAGCTGCGGCAGGCCGAACGTCTGGGCGGCGTCCCCGACGACGGGGAGACCGGTGACCTGGTCGACGTTCGCGGGGACCGGCAGCTGACGCGCCACTTCGCTCACGTTGCCGACGTCCTGGAGCTGACCGGTGACGGCGGCGGGGTCCTGGAGGCGGCCCGCCACGTCGGTGACGCTGCCGAGGTCCTGGAGCTGGGCCACGCCGCTGGTCTTGCCGACCTCCTGCACCTGCTGGGTCACGCCGCTGACGGCGCCGACCCCGCCCAGCCCGTCGAGGACCGGGACGGCGGGCAGCATGGGCAGCATCCCGCCCTTGGCCGCCGCGACCTTGCTGTTGGCGCGGGCGAAGCGAGAGAACCCGTCGGGGCCCTCGTGGCCAGGCCGGCCGACGTTCGACCCGCCGAGGCAGCCCGCGGCGGCGTCGCCCAGGACGGCCGCGGCGTTGCCGCAGATGTTGACCGGCGCGGCGATCGGCGCGACCACCTGGTTGCCCGACAGCACCCCGCCCCGGCCGGAGGTGTGGTTGCCACCTCCGCCGACGCCACCGTGCGGCCAGACGCCCGCGCCGCCCTTGCAGTGGGCCTCGGACCTGCCCAGCACGGCGGCCGCGTTGCCGCAGATGTTGATCGGCGCGGTGATCGGGGCGATCGCCTGGTTGCCCGACAGCACCCCGCCCTGCCCGGAGGTGTGGTTGCCGCCCCCGCCGCGGGCCGGGTTCTTGACGTGGGCGCCGCCCTTGCAGCCGGCGAACGCGCGACCCAGCACCGCCGCGGCGTTGCCGCAGACGTCGATGGGGGCGCTGACCGGCGCGACCGCCTGGTTACCGCTCCCCACGCCACCCGTGCCCGAGGTACGGTTGCCGCCCGCGCCGGAGTTGTCCACCTTCGAGCCGCCCTTGCACCCGGCGGTCGCGTTGCCCACGGCGTTGCCGCAGACGTCGACCGGCAGGCTGACCGGGGCGACGACCTGGTTGCCGCTGCCGGCCCCGAAGCGCCCGTCGGTGTCGTTGCCCGTCGATCCGGCGGCCATGTGCCTGGCCTTGTAGCGGTTGCCGGGACCGCCGTTGTTGGTGACGGTCGAGCCGCCCTGGCAGCCCGCGAACGCCCGGCCGAACACGGCGATCGCGTTGCCGCAGACGCTGGTCGGAGCGCTGACCGGCGCGATGACCTGGTTGCCGCCGAGCACGCCGCCATCACCCGAGGTACGGTTGCCGCCCGCGCCCACGCCGGTGTTGTAGACGGACGAGCCGCCCTTGCACCCGGCGGTCGCGTCGCCGAAGATCGCCACCGCGTTGCCGCAGGCGTTCAGCGGGGCCGAGATCGGCGCGGTGACCTGGTTGCCACCGAGCACACTCCCGTTTCCTGAGGTACGGTTGCCGCCCGCGCCGCCCTTGCCCTGGTTGCGAACGGTCGCCCCGCCCTTGCAGCCCGCGTCGGACTTGCCGAACAGGGAGACGGCGTTGCCACAGGCGTTGATCGGCGCGCTGATCGGCGCGTTCACCTGGTTGCCGCCGCCGACGGACCCGTTGCCCGAGGTCCTGTTGGGGATGCCGGCGCCGGAGTTGACGACCTCGGCGCCGCCCTGGGAGGTCGCCTCGGCCTTGCCGAGCGCGGCGGCGGAGTTGCCGCTGATGTCGATCGGCAGGGAGACCGGCAGGTTGACCTGGTTGCCGCCCGCGACCGACCCGTCGCCGGAGGTGTCGGCGAGCGCGGTGCCGCCGCCGCCGAACGACATGGCGGCGACCGCGAGAAGGGCGGCGGGAGTAGATGCCTTGGCCCACGTACGCATGATGAATGCTCCTAGTGGTTCTTGGGGGGATACCTGACGGTTCGCGGGCAGCCGAGGCCGTGCGAGGTACGCGCACAGCGGAGACCTCGGATTCGCGAACCAGCTGAACTGACGTGATTCACCCGCGGGCGGAGGGATTCTGGCCACGCTCCGCCGCGCTACTTCGGGAGATGAACGGGCTCGTCTCGGTGAACGGCCCTTGGACTGGTCGCCGTACGGAACCGAACCGAATCACCCTTCGCGAACCGGATCGCCTTGGCGGACGGGACCCCCACGGCGAACGGGATCGCCTCGGTGGACCAGACCGCCTCTGCCGAACCGAATCACTCTTTGGTGAACGGATCGCCCATCACATGGAGACGAAGATGGAGATGGCGACCGGCCGGCGTCCCTGGGGGATCAGTCAGGTGAGAAAGAGGGGTCGTCCGCCGCTGTGCGGACGACGGGGGGAAGCAGGCGCGCCAGGGGGGCGCGCCCAGCCTGGAGCCGCGGGTCGAACACGGACCTCGCGACATCCCCGGCAGCGGGCCCGAAGGGGCCACTGCCACCGCCGTTGGGCACCAAGCCATTGGTGTCCAGGATCTTTCCGGCGGTGGACGGTGTTGGCAGGCCAGGATCCTGCTGGCTGTTGAGTCCGTCGACCGTGCGTCCGGCCATGGCCTCGGCGTTGTCCGACGCCGAAACATGGTCCGGGCCGGCCAGGGATTGGGCGGCTTCGGCGTTTACCGCTCCTGTCGCCGCGGTGGCGTCCGCGGCCGCCGGAGCGGCGGTGAGCATGCCGAACAGAACAGCGAGCAGCCACCCGGCGGCCACCAGGGCGCCAGTCGCGACTGCCCGCACGACGACCCGCCGGGCACCGGCCGCGAACCGCGCCATCCGGTAGACCCGATCGGTGGTCTCGTCCTGCGCCGGGACGGTCGGGGCGGCAACGCCGAGACGGCACGCGGCGAGGGCGATGGCCCTCCGCTGCTGCACCGTCTCGCGCGTCACGTGCCCTCCCGAGCTCCAGAACCGGCCTCACGTCGTGAGGCCGGTCCGTGGACTCACCCCTCAACGGTCCGTAACCGTAGCAGCACCCAAGGTTGCCGCAAGGGCGTTTCACGGGAGACCCAGAAATTCACCAACTCCCCAGCTCCCAAACCACCCGCAACCAGCCCATTGCCTGCTCAGGCACGCCACGAAAGCCCCATCTGGAGCTCCTGCACGCCCCATCTCCGCCTGGCTGGGGCCGTCTGGGGAGAGGGCGCGGATACTTGGTATGACGCACCCCTCAGAGTTTGCTAACCTTACTCACGCCGACGCGGGATGACGGTCTCGCGTGCAGGCACCAAGTCCGGGTGGCGGAATAGGCAGACGCGCTAGCTTGAGGTGCTAGTGCCCAGTGATGGGCATGGGGGTTCAAGTCCCCCCTCGGACACCAGCTTTATAAAAAGCGCCAGGTCTCTGACCTGGCGCTTTTGCTTTCTCATGGCCCTTAGGGAATCCATAGCCCCAGGCCAGGCACATGGAGGTTCATCTCCCTCTGCGACATGCGCGGTAAGCCCATGGCCCTCAATACGGGCACTCGCTCACGTGCTCAAACCCGCATAGTCAGGGAGAACTTCGCTGTCGTCGGCGAAGAGCCGACGGCAGGCCAGAGCGCGCTCCAGGCCGCGTTCCCGTTGCAACGCGTCGATCGCCAGCCTGCTGGGCAGCAGTGGCACGCCTGCTTACCGGAACGCGCGGCCAGGCATGGCCCCCGGGTAGACGGATGAACGGCCCAGATGCCTCATTCGGCCGGAACAGGGCGACGACGGCTACAGAGAGCCCTGGCGGTTGAATCGGAGACCGGCCGTCACCGCTGTTGTCGGGTCCGGCCATGGTCGCGGAACATCCGGAAACGATACGTGAAGTTGTTTAGCGTATTGGTGTCATGGAGGGTCAGCGGCGAGCGGAGTGGGGCGTGGGCCGGCGCGAGGAGATCGTCACCGCACTGGACGAATGGATCGCCGCGGAGGGAGTGAGCAGGTGGCAGCCGCGCGGGCGGCGGCTCGGCCGCGCGATCCGTACTGGCGATGGGTTGTACGTCGTGGACGTCCGGGGCGACCCTGCGGAGAGCGGACGTCCAAACCGAATTTCGATCTGTGACCGCGAAGTGGTGAAACCTTCGCAGTGCCCGGCTGACCGCTCAGCCGGGCACGGAGCAGTCGGTTGGAGGTGCATGCGCGGCACACCACCGGAGATCGGTGCTCGCTGGGCTTGCTGAAATTCTTGCGGGGTCACGATCGCGGAATAAGCGAGTGCATGGGACCGAACGCAGAGTAGCGGGGTGGCGTGCGATCGCCAGTACCAAGCCGCCTATCCGCTCCTCGCCCGGCGGCGGGCTCGCACGCTCATGATCGGACTGGCAGGGATGCGCCTCAACTTTCGTCCATCGCGCTCTTCAACATTAGTGTTGCATTAGTGATGCACTTGGTGAGTAGCCTGGATGCATGAAGACGTTCCCTTTCAGCGCGCTGGCTCGTGACCGCAACGAGGTCTTCCCCGAGCTCGACGTTGCCGACGTGCTACTCGAGCGTCGAGACGCCGAAAACGTGTGGCTAGTACGCGACGAGCGCTACCAAGCAGCCCGTGCCGCTCTCCTCACGCTGGCCCGATCTATGACCATCGTGGCTCGCTCCAATCAAGTCCTGGCAGAAGAGGCCCTGGCCGAAGACCTCCCGTGGCTGACCTGGCTCCCGGAGCACGAGCGGCTGCAGTGTGTCCGCGAGCTCCTCGCTCACCTGCTGGCCGGAGCGGACACTGGGGAACTCCTGCCCTATGCCCGGGCCCGCCGGTCATGGACTTCCACCGCTCTGGCCTGGAGCGATCCTGAGATCGCCCGTGACCTCGCCGATCCGTTCGACGGCAGCGGTGGGCAGTCCGTCGACGGTGCCGAGTGAGCGGCCGGGGCGAAGAGATCCGCCGACCTACCGGATGGATCGTACGAGCCGCCAGCGCCAAAGCCTGAAAGGCATGACGCGAACTACGCTCGCAAGTGCCCGGCAACTGCGACCGGTGCTGGCTGGACCTCACAGACGATCCACGCAGGGTCGACGACCGGCAACACCCACTGTCCGGCTCGCTGGGCACCGTCAAGCACGACAACCGTAATCTGGAGCAGTGGCAATACGAGGTCACCTCCGGAGGACGCATCTGGTACGCCATCGACGACACCGAAACGACCATCTGGCTCACCAGGGTCGCAGCCGGCCACCCCAAGGCATCCGAACGACGAAACCGCTAGCCATCACGGACCTGACAGCGTCGAGAGCGACCGGTGACCGAATCCGGGTGAGTCATAGCATCCGTCCCTCCTACTCGCACGGCGCGACCGGCACTGTGGTTGACTTCGCCCCGACGTCCGTGTGCTCCTTTAGACGCCCGTCGGCCGCGCCACCCGACTGCGAGGTCACGGTTCCCCACTTGAATGGAGTCAGTGTGACTGCCATTTCTCACCTTGCTGGCCACGAGGCCGTTGTCGTCCTCACCAAACTCCTGGCTGCACATCCCGAGTTGGAGGACGAGGCGGAGACGATCGCACGAGAAGTGGTCCGGACCGTCCCCACGGGAATCGCCGAAGAGCTCCGGATCTCGATCATGCAACTGGACATCGAGGTGCTGTCCGGACGAACCGGCTATCAGCCGGGGCAGGGCTGGGTCGAGCCCTACGACGTCGCCGATGAAATCCTCGACGAGGTCGTCGAGGATTTCATGGCCGATGCCGTACGACGAGCCGAAGCCGGTGCCGCCGACACCGCCATCACGATGGGCCTCGCCATCGTCGAATGCCTGTACGCCCTGCCCATACCCACAGAGCTCGACAACACGGTGCTCTTCTCGTACTGCGCAGAGGACTTCGCCTGCCAGCGAGCACAAACGCTCACCGAACGCCTCGGTAAAGCCGGCGTCGCACTGCCGAAATCCGAACTCGCGGGCGCTGCACCCGACTGGTTCGGCTCGACGTAGACCACGGTCGTCGCAACGAGTGGTCATCAGCCTCGGCCACGCGGTCTATCTGCCCACTCGGTCAGAATGCGGCGCGGTCGCCGGGTGTGATGGACTGGAGCATGCCCAAGAGCCGCGGCCGCCGCAAGGCCACCAGCAGCAAACCGGTCCGTCGCTCGCCCCTCCCTCCGCGCTGATCCGACCTGCTGCTGCGCGATGCCCGGCAGCTCACCAGCCTGGCCGATCCGCTGATGGCCGAGACCTGGGCCAGCGGGTGGCTGGGCCAGGCATGGGTGGCCGCGAAGCTGGGCGAACGCGAGGCCGAGCATCGGTTGTGCATGGAGGTGACCGGCCGGGCATCCACCACACCCTCACCGCACGGCTTGGTCGCGATCGCAGGCCCGCTGCGTGAGCGATCCGGCGGGCCTTGTACTCCTCGATGGTGAGGGTCTGCAGCCGAGAGCACTGGCCGTTGCCGTTGTCGACGTAGCCGACAGCCGATACGAACGGCGCGAGGCCGCCGGACTTGCCGCTGCTGTCGGAGTACGTCTCATGTTCCGAATCGTCGAAGCGGTTGCGTTCGGAGGCCGAGAACACAAACCAGCTGCGGACACTCGCTGACACGTTCGGTCCAGACGCGGCCTTCGTTGATCAGGCCGTCGCGGCCACAGAACCGTTCGATGAGCCGGCCGACTTGGAGGAACTTCTCTTCCGGGTCCTGGACGGAGGCGTTGCCCGACAGCGTCCCGGCGTTGCGTTCACGTAGTTGGGCCTGAGCCACCACGAGGCCGCCTGTCAATGCCACGGTCACAGGCGTAGGCGACGGTTGTTCTGCCGGGTCATCGCTGGGCCCGGGTCAGCGCGTCCTGTGCCTGCGCCAGGGTGGGATGGGCGGGAAATATGCGCTCCAGCAGGCCGGTTCTGCGGAGCAGTCGTTCACATGTGCCGTGCAGGCCGATCAAGACCAGCGCGCCGCCGTCATGGTCGATCTGCCTCCATACCCGTACCAGGCTACTCAGCCCGGAGGAGTCGCAGAACTCCACCCCGGACAGGTCCATGATCACTAGTGGCGGGTTCTGCTGCCGGCACACCTTGGCCAGTTCGTGCTCCAGGTGGGGGGAGGTGTTCAGGTCCAGCGCGCCGTGTACGGCCACTACCCGGCCCGGAGGCGCCGCCCGTACGCTGAGCCGCAACGGCGGCTGCGGCGGGCCGTCGGACGCTGGCGGTGAAGGCACCGGTGCCCCCTTTCGGGGGCCCTCTGCCCCGCACCTGCTGTCTGATGCGTCGCGACGTCCTGCCACGCCGGGGACGAGCCGCTGGATCCGCGGCAGCCCGGGCGGGGAGTTCGTTGTCCTGTCACCGGCGGTTCGGTGCGGCCGGCCGTCATGGTGGCTGTTCGCCGTGGTGGGGTACGCGCAGGAGCAGCAGGGCGGTGTCGTCGCTGTGGTAGTCCCCGGCATGCCCGCTCAGAGCGGTGGTGATGCGCTCCAGCGTCTGCTCGGCGTTCAGGCCGTCACAGGCTGCCAGAAGCGTGCTGAGCGCAGGTAGACCCCAGACGTCGTGCCCGCTGCGGCTGTGTGCTTCGGTGACCCCGTCGGTGTAGAGCAGCAGCGCATCGCCCGGCGCCAGCTCCACCAGCTCGGCGTTCAGGCCGGCGTCGGCGAAGATGCCGAGCAGCAGGCCGGGCCGGCCCGCTTCCTCCACGGTCGCGTCCGCGCGCCGGATCAGGGCGGGCGCGTGGCCGCCCAGGCTGATCAGCCCGCGTACGCCGCCGTCAGGGCCGGGGCGCAGCATCACGCACACCGCGGTCAGGAAGCGGTCGTTGACGCGCTGGCGGATCAGCGCGTCGTTCAGCCGGGTCAGTACGGTGGCCGGCGAGGCGTGCTGGGTGGCCTCGGTCCGTACGGTGTAGCGGGCCAGCGCGGTCACCTTGGCGGCCTCCAGTCCTTTGCCGGACACGTCGCCCAGCGCGGCGCACCACCACGGCTGCCGGGTGGGGAACAGGTCGTAGAAGTCGCCGACCACCTCGGCGCCGTTGCTGGCGGGCAGATACAGTGCGGCCGCGTCCAGCCAGGCCGGACGGGCGATCACCGGCGGCAGCAGGCTGTCCTGCAGCGTCCGGGCCAGCCGGTCGGCCGCGGCGCCGGAGCTCTCCAGCGCGTCGATACGGTCCTGGGCCTGGTGCACCTGCCGGCGCAACTCGATCAGGTCGCTGACCGCGCCGGCCAGCCTGGTCAGTGTGTCGAGCTGGCGGTCGGTCCATGCGTGCGGCTGTTCATCGAGCACGCACAGGCCGCCCAGCACGAGCCCGTCGGCCGACAGGAGGGGGAAGCCCGCCCAGGCGCCGATCTGCTTGTCGCGCACGTCCGGGAGGTGTGCCAGGCGGGCGTCGCGGGTGGTGTCGGCGACGACGAGGGGACCGGAGGTGCCGGCCAGCAGCGGGCAGGCGTCGGTGTGCAGGGGGATGCTGCGCCGGCTGAGCGTCAGGGGGCCCCAGCCGACCGCGGCCTTGTAGAACGCGTGGCGGGCGTCGAACAACACGACCAGCGCCTGCTGGGTCCCGGCCGCTGAGGCCGCCAGCTCGCACAGGTTGTCCAAGTCCGGGTCCGGTTGGGTGTCCATCAGGGCGGTGGCGGCCACTGCCGCCAGCCGGGCCGGGTTGTACACCTGCACCGGCATCGGTGGCACGTCGGGCAGCACCAGCGACTTCAGCGGAGCCTTCATCGCGTGTCCGCCTTCCGCCGCCGAAGGGGATGCCCCGGCAGCCCCCGCCCACAGAACGCAGCCACGTGATCGCAGCAGGGTGGAGTCAACACCGTGGACGCCCTTTCAGGGTAGACAGCCGTCAGCGGGCAGGACAAGCAAGGTGATCTTGCTGCCGGGCCGGCTAATGGTCGATGATCAGGGCGTCCAAGGCGGCCGCCTTGTCGGCTTCGGAGGGCAGGGCGTAGCGGCGGGTGGTGTCCAGCGAGCCGTGGCCGAGGAGTTCGGCGACCAGGATGGGGTCCTTGCCGTCGCGGATGAGCTGGGTGGCGAAGGTGTGGCGCAGGACGTGCGGAGTGAAGGGCTCGGTGGGGTCGTCATCCAGGCCGACGGCGTCGCCGAGGCCGGTGATGATGGCGCGGGCGGCGCGGTCGCTCAGGCGGCCGCCGCGGTGGTTGAGGAACAGCGCAGTGTGGGTGCCGGCTCCCTCCCAGCCGGGGCGAGCCTCCAGCCAGCCGGTCAGGGCCTGGCGCAGGTCCGCGTGGACGGGCAGATGGCGGATCTTGCCGCCGTCGCGGCCCTTGCCGCGGATGCGGAGCTCGCCCTTGCGGGCCGACAGGCGCACGTCGGCCAGGTCGAGGCCGACGACTTCGGAGATGCGCAGGCCGGCGAGATAGGGCAGCAGGGCGATGGCCTTGTCGCGCGGCGGCGCGGTGAGCTGGACGTGGCGGATGTAGCGGCGGGCGCGCCGGGCGTCCAGGGCGCGGGGTGCGGTGTGGCGGGTGTCGCGTTCGCGGCGGGCCTGGGGCTTGCCGAGGCCGCGGCGGGCGTAGAAGTCGTCGATGGTCGACAGGTAGGTGTCGATGGTGTTGGGGGCGCGGCGGCCGTTCTTGAGGTGGCGGCAGAAGTCGCGCACCGCGCCGGTGGCCGCGACCGCGTCGGCGAGCGGGTCACCGTCCAGGGTGCCGGCGTCGGCCTGGACGGCCAGCCAGGCCAGATAGCCGCGCAGCCGGGAGGCGTACTTGGCTTTGGTGGAGTCGGTCAGAGAGGCGTGCTCCAGCGCGGCGGTGTAGTCGGCCAGGACGGCGGCGTGCGGAGTGGAAAGCGGCACGGCCCGCGACCGGCGTGTGTTTCCGGAGGCCGCTCCGACCGATTCCGCGAACTCTGCGGGCCTGTTTCCGGAGGTCACCCCCACAGTCTACTTCCGGAATTGAGCGATTCCGGAAGTTGTGAAGTAGAATGAAGGTACCGAGGTCTTTCCGAGCGTTGGCATTCAGGTCTGCGTCGCCCCCGGCGAACCACCACCGGCCCTTCAGGGCCTGGACAGGTCAGGCGACCATGACGCCGACACTTCTTTCTCAACCCGCACCGCTCAGCTCCGCCTCATCCGCGAGCTCTCGGGTCGATACCGCGCAACGGCTCAGTCTCCGCCCGGTGCCGAACCGGCGAGCTGTGGTGGACGGGGCCTGGTGGCCCTCCTCCCGTGACGCGGCCGCCGAACTGCCCGGCCTCATCGCCGCCGTGGACCGGCTGCTGGAACGGGTCACGCTCCGCGTCGGCCTGCACGGTGATGCGTGGCAGCACATCCCGCGCCGCATTCCGGCGCACGGGCGGCAGGTCCGCGTCGGCTGGTTCCGCTACACCGACCCACGCGTGATCACTCTCAGCTTCGCGTCCGGCGAGCCGGTCGTCCTGCTGATCATCCCCTCAGACACCGCTGGCGCCGCCGCCGAGGCGACGCTCAAGCTCATCGCCCAGGACATCGCCGGCTTGAGCATCGACGCCATCCTCAACCTCGCGCACCTGCCGGCCAGCCGCGCTCCACGCGCGACGGCCGACGGCCCGGCGGGCTGGGAGAACGAGGGCGGGTCGGTCAGCGGACAGGAGACGACCTCCACCGCACGGCCGTCAGCCCTGACGTAACCCGCGTGCCGCCTGGCACCGCCTGTTCTGGCGGCGGGCCGATCTCCGGCCGCCAGGCATCTCATCACCATTCAGCTTCCCCGGCAAGGAGACTTCCATGACCGTCATCGACCACGCCCCTCTTGGCGGGGCGAGCGCCTCGGCGCCGACCCTCGTGCGCCTGTCGGGGGACATCGACATCTTCACCACGGCTCGGCTGCGCCAGCGACTGCTGAACTGCCTGGCCTACAGCAGCGGCCTGCTCGTCCTGGATCTGTCCCAGGTCACCTTCTGCGGCGCCGGCGGGCTGGGCGTGATGATCGGCCTGCAAGGCCGTGCCAAGGCCCAGGGCATCACGCTGGCCCTGACCGGCGTTGCGCCGCGCATGGCCCGGCTGCTGCGCGTCACCGGCCTGGACCACCGATTCCCGGTCATGGCCTGACCGGCATCCCCGCCGAAGCGGGCTATGACGGCAACTCTCCGTTCCCGCACGCCCAGCAACACCTCGGCGTCCCCGCCGGGCGGGCGACGCTGACCGCCGCGATCGTCATCGCGCCGTTCCTCGCGCTGGGCGCCGGCATCTGGCTGGCATGGGGAACGGAATCACCCTCACCGACCTGCTGACGGCCGCCGTCTTCTACGTGGTGACCGGGCTGGGCGTGACGGTCTGCTTCCACCGGCTGCCGACCCACCGCTCCTTCACCGCCCGGCCCCTGACTACGCGTCGTCCTGGCCGTGGCCGGATCGATGAGTTTCCAGGGCAACCTCATCGGCTGGGCGGCCGTCCACCGCCGGCTGGCTGTTTTCCAGCGAGCCCACCTCAGCCGCCCGCCATGCCCATGACCTGCTCCGCAACGACCCGGCCATGCTGCGCATCTCACGCGCCTTCCCGCCCTGTGCGCCGCCTCCCTGCTCCTGCCCCTTGCGGCGGGTCTGGGCCAGCCAGCCCAACTGCGCCCGGCACGGCCGCGGCTCCCGCCAGATCGACCCCTCCGCCGCGCTCATCAGCCTGTTCGAACGCCTGAACTGGGCCACCAACGTTCACTGGCAGCCCCCTAACGTCCTCGGCCACCATCGCACGGTGGCCGGCAAACACCCGCTGCGAGGCCTACTGCCCCCGCCCGGCCGGGGACCAGGGCGCAGGCACTCCCGATGACGCCCGCCATCCGCCTCTGACCAGGGTCGTTCACCTTCTGCCGGCCGTTAGTCCTCATCGTCGGCGTGCGTGACTGAGATAGGTCTCCAGCTGGGCGGCGTTGAGCGCGTCGGCCTCGCCCACCATGCGCACCAGCGTGCCGCCGGAGGGCTTGTCGTTACGCCGGCTGAGCCGTGGCTCGGAGCCAGCGTCGGACCTGTGCCAGCCGTTCGGCGATGATGGGGGCGCGTTCCCTGGCCTGTTGCGCACGCTCGGCGGAGGCTCGTGCCCGTTCAGCGGCGGCACCGGCCTGCAGAGCGGCCAGCCGCGCTATCTCTCTGGTGATCGGCAGCAGCACCAAGGCCGCTTCTGCGGGCCCATCAGAGCCGGCAGGCTGCGAGTACAAGGAGGCCATAGGGAGCACACTCCCGATGCGGGAGTTTTTCCTCTCGAAGGGATGGCTTGTCGTTGTGGCAACATGTCCGGCGAATCGGACCGCCATCACGGGGAGCATCCCTCTGGCAGCAACCGGGCGCCCACCTCGTTGAGCGACCAGCCAGCCACAGGCACCGGCATGGACATGCGGCGCCACCTGGCCAGATCAACTAAACACGCAGTCAAAGCGTTGTCGCCTTCACGCTACGCGCCTTTCGGCAGACGGACGACCCCCTAAACGACCGCTGACGGGCGCAGACCGCGCAGGGATGCTGACCCAGCAGGACACCGCCATCACGATGGGCCTCGACATCATCATCGACCTGTGCTCCCTGCCCATACCCACAGAGCTCGACAGCACGGTGCTCTTCTCGTTCTGTGGCGAGGACTTCGCCCTCAGCGAGCACAGAGGCTGACCGAACGTCTCGGCAAGGCCGGCGTCGCACTGCGGAATTCGAGCTCGCCGACGCCGCACCCGACTGGTTCGGCTCGGCATAGGCCACGGTCATCACGACGAGAGCGGCACATGCCACACGGTCGCCGGCCTGTGGTGGACTGGAGCATGCCCAAGAGCCGCGGCCGCCGCAAGGCCACCAGTAACAGACCGGTCCGTCGTTCGCCGCTTCCGCCGCGCCGATCAGATCTGCTGTTGCGTGACGCGCGGCAGCTCACCGGCCTGGCCGATCCGCTGATGGCCGAGACCTGGGCCAGCGGGTGGCTGGGCCAGGCGTGGGTGGCCGCGGAGCTGGGCGAACGCGAGGCCGAGCATCGGTTGTGCGTGGAGGTGACCGGCCGGGCATGCACCACGCCCTCGCCGTACGGCTTGGCCGCGATCGCCGCGCTGGCGCGGGTCGCGCCCGCCACCGACATCACCATGCTGGCCGAGACGATCGACATCCTGACCAAGACCCAGCCGCTGCCGCCCTGGCACACCGCCATGTCCGCGGACACGGCGTGGACCGCGACGTCGGCGTGGCGAGCGGCGGACGTGTGGGACAGCGAACAGGTGCTGCTCATCGACTACGACGGCCCCCATCCGCACACGCTGATGGCCCAGGTGCTCAAGTCCGGAGGGTTGATGATCGACAAGATCGCGATCCTGGAACCCGGCGCCGCCGCGCAGTGGAACCGGCTGCGCGAGGCCGACGAGGTTCCCATGCCGATCAGTGAGGCTCCGGTGGCCGAGGTGCTCGCCGACCTGGCCGATGCGCTGCGCACCACCGACATCACCTGGCCGCGCAACGACGATGAGGACTTCGTCGGCAACCGGGCGCTGGCCTGGTCCCGTTGCCGCGACCATCTGCCCGACTGGTCCGAACGGGAAGGTCTGCCCGAGGCCGAGCGCGACCATCTGGTCCAGCAGTTCGCCACCATCAACAGCCTGGACGACGAGGTGAGCAGGTCGCTGGCCGAGCTGTTCCTGGACTATGGCGAGGGCTACATCGTCTCCGGCCCGCTGGCCTGGAGCCCGACCGAGGTCATGCTGCTGCTCACCGACTGGCTGCCTCGCAAAGCCATCCTCGATGCCGCCCAGCGCGCAGCCCTTCCCGGCGTTCTGCGCCAGTGGCTGGCTTTCGCCCTTGATCGGCGCGGCCTCGATCCCCGATGGATCACCCCGGTCGTCGACGCCGTCGACGCTCACCTGCGCGAGTTCCGCCAGGCGTTCGACGATCAAGGCTCTTGGGGGCCCGCGAAAGAGATCGCCGCCGCCCTCACCGAGCGCGGCATCGACCTCACCGACCGGCAAGCCGTTGATGACGCCATCCGCGGGCTCAACGCCGAACGACTCGCGCGTCGCCTGCTCCCATGACGGGTGTCCTTCCTCACCCATCTGGGTCCTCTCCTTTTGGAGTATTCGAATTGCGCGCAAGGGGAACGACTGGCCGCATTGCTCGATGTGTCAGCGGAGCCGGGCGCGTACCAACTGCGCGGGCTCGGTCGCCGTGGGCTCTGGGCGGACTCACCGCGATGGAGAGCGCGGAGGGCCGTGAGGCGGCGCGGTCGCCGGAGTCCCTTCTGGCGCTCAACCGGGCCGGGCGAGCAGCGCGGACCAACTCGGCTGCCGGACAAACTGCGGACCGAGCTCGACGAGGCCGGTTCCGTGCCACCCCGGTCGGTCTACCGGATGTTCACGCCGGACTATCAGAACCGGCTGGTCAGCCCGGGCGCCAAGGCCGGGGACAAGCCGTCCGGGTACGCCCCCGCCGTACGGAACTGGGTACCCGAACGCGGCGCATGACGGCGGAATGGTCAGGACTTACCGAAATTGATCGAGCCCTGAACATCTCCAGCCTGGATGACCGGCCCGCTGATGCGAGCCTCGCCGCCGATGGAGTTACTCACGTCGTGCGTGTGCCGAATGAGGCGGATCGTATCGTTCGTCCATTCGGTCAACGCGACTTCGAATTCAGAATCAGCGTTCGCGTGGCCCACCAGAACCTTTGTGATCTCTTCGGGCGAGTGCGTGTTGAATTGTTCCAGGGTTGCCACAGCCTGTGCGTCGCTGCCGAAACGCCGCCGCACAAGAGTGGTCAATGAGGTCCAAGCGCCCTTGCCGGCTTCTCCGGCGGCACCTCCGATTATCGCGGAGACGACCACTGCCAGAGCGGAGATTACGCTCGCGTCCATCGCGCCTCTTTCGGTACGGGAGTTTCCTCCAGGGTAGATCGCCGACGCAGGTCACGGCCCCGGCTGCTCCGGCACCGGTCCGCCGGGTACGGCCATGGGCTCCCGGCAGATTGCGATGCACTTGATAATCCGCCATCGTGGCACATGTGTCTTATCCCAAACCGCCTGAGCATGTACGGAGGTATGCCGCGGTTCAGCCAGTGATTGGTGTCGAAACAACGTGATAGCCAACCGAAATATGTCCGAAATTGTACATAACGATGTGACGGGAGTGGTTCACGGTCCGTTAGTCCAAGCACGTGATGTATTCGGTGGCGTCCATTTCCATACTGCGGCGTCGCTACCCGCGCCGAGTCAGCTTCCGCCGCGGCCCCGCCTGGTCGATCGCGAAGCGGCCATCGCCCAGCTCGACGCCCTGCGCGCGGAGGCGACGGATGTCCCGCTGACCGTGTTGATAACGGGCCCGGTGGGCGTGGGAAAAACCGCGCTGTCCCTGACCTGGGCACACATGATTCGCTCGGACTTTCCGGACGGGCAACTGTACGCCGATCTACGCGGGCATTCTGGCGCCGGCCCGGCATCCCCTCAAGAGGTGCTGGGCGACTTCCTCCAATCCCTGGGTGTTCCAACGGAACTCATCCCCGGCGAGCTGGCGCAGCGGGCGGCCTTGTATCGCACGGTGACCAGGGACCAGCGCGTTCTCGTACTCCTCGATGACGCGATGACCGCCGCCCAGGTGCGGCCGCTGCTCCCGAGCTCGTCCGCGAGCGTCACCGTGGTGACGAGCAGATACCGGTTGACAGGCCTGCTGATGCACGGAATGCGTAGCGTGTACGTCGATCGGTTCGACGCCGAGGCCGGTCTCTCCCTCCTACGCGCGGCGCTGGGGAGCGACCGGCTGGAACAGCAGCACGAGGCGGCCTCCGAGCTGGTGGAGCTGTGCATGCGGCTGCCACTTGCCCTGAGCGTCGCGGCGGCGCGCCTGGCCGCGCGTCCGAGTTGGCCCCTCCGCGAGATGGTCGCCGCGCTGGCCGAGGAGCAGAGGACCCTGGCGGCGCTGTCGATCGAGGGCGATGTGACGATACGCTCCGCGCTGGACCTCTCCTACCGCGCGCTCCGCTCCAACGCCGCCGGCCTGTACCGGCTGCTGAGCCTCACTCCTGGAGACAGGTTCGGCGGCGATGCGACGGCGGCGCTGGCCGGTATCTCGAGGATGGAGGCGAGGCGGCTGCTGGGCGAGCTGACCGACGCGAACCTTCTGACGGACACGGCCGACGGGCGCTATCGCTTTCATCACGCGCTGGTCCGGCTGCACGCCTCCCAGTTGGTCGAGGCCGAGGACCAGCGCGAGGCCCGGGAATTGGCCGTTGGGCGCCTGCTCTCCTGGTATCTCGCCACTACCTCTTGTGCGGAGCGCCGGTTGCGGCCGCACCGTACTCGATTGCCCCGAGACGCCGAGCCACCTCCCGCCGAGGTGACGGACTTCGGCGGTCCGGAAGATGCGCTCATGTGGCTGGAGTCCGAGCGCGCGAACCTGAGTGCCGCCGTCACTCTCGCGCGCGAGCACGGGCGCGAAACGACCGCCTGGCAACTCGCCGACGCCATGTGGGCCCTTTTCCTCTTCATGGGCCACCACGTGGAGCGTGTCGAGGTGGAAGAGACGGGATTGGCCGCGGCGCGCTCCTGCGGCGACCCGTACGCCGAAGGGAAGATGCTCAACCGCCTGGGGCTGAGCCTGAACGCCCTCGGGCGTCACGATGAGGCCGTCGCACGCTTCGAGGGCGCGCTGGAGATCTGGCGGCGGCTCGGCGAACGGGAGAGGGAGGTCGGTTCGCTGCGCAGGCTCGGGTTGGTCGCCGCCGCGCGCGGTGACCACGGCGCGGCCATCGCCCGGCTCACGGACGCGAGCGCCGCGTTTCAGGCGCTGGGCGCCGACAGGAAGACGGCTCTGACACTGATCGACCTCGCGGGCGTGCTGATGGCGCAGGACCGTGGTCCGGACGCGGTGGTTCATCTGGAACGGGCGCGGCAACTGCTAAGTGGTGTGGACGACTCGTACAACCGGGCACGTGTGGGCATCTTCCTTGGTCACGCGCATGCCAGTTCGGGTGATGGCAACAAGGCGAACCAGGAGCTTCGTGCCGCGCTCGATGTGATGGCCGAGCTGGGGTCCTCGGTGGGCAGGGCCGCGGCGCTGGAAGGGCTGGGGAATCTGGCCGAACGTACTGGCCGCAGGGACGAGGCCAGACGAATGTACGAGGCAGCGCTACAAATAACAGGACAGACCGAATCTATCGGACATTTCCGTATCAAGGAGCGCCTTGCAGCGTTTGACCGACATACCGGAGTTTGTCATGAAACCTGAGACTGTCGCCCCCATTGGAGACGACAGCCTCAAGGCGATTTGTGACCAATTAGCCCATCATGATCCCCCAACGGCCCATCATGATGTACGCGACCGCTTGGGCTACATGGAGCATATATAGGGACAACTCGCTTCCTCTCCGATATTTCTGAAGCTTCTCGGAAATAGCAAGAAGATATCTAGCAATGAACCAAGTCGCCCGCACTTTCCAGAAACTAGGCCCCAGCAGCCTTCAGCGCCTCAAGGCGTTGTCTCAGAGCGACTGCCTCCGGTGCGCTCAAGCGTTCGAATATCGCGAGCGCCTGTCGCCACGGCCGCGCCGCGACCTCCCTCCCGTGCATACACAGGAGCGCTTCGCCCAGCCCCAGAAGTGAGCTGGCCTCAAGAAACGGATCGCCCAGCTCGCGTGCGAAGGCCAGCGCCTGCTCATAGGTTTCCCGGGCCAGGGCGAACTGGCCGCTGAGCCGCTGGCTGTCGCCGATCCTCTGGAGCGCGCGCGACGATTCGTAGGGGTCGCTTATGTCACGCGCTATGGAGAGCGCTTTCTGGAAATGAATAAGCGCCTCAGCGTTCAGATCCATGGCCTGATATGTCGACCCGATATTGCTGAGCGTGTCAGCCTCGTGCCGCCGGTCGCCGGTTTCTCGGTATATTGTCAGCGCCTCGCGGTAGAAGTGCAGAGCCTCGTCACGGCGACCCGCACGCTCGAGACAATTGGCGATGTTATTGAGCGCAACGGCCTCGTTCTGCCGCCAGCCCGCCTCCCGCAGGATGACGTGCGCCTCCCTGAAGAGTTCGAGCGCGTTTCGATAATCGCCGTGGCTGAAATGCAGTTCTCCCAGGTTGTTGAGAATCATTGCCTTTGTGGCGACGTCACCCGTCTCATCCACGATCTCGAGTGAAGCCTCGAAGACCGCCATCGCCTCCTCGGCACGTCCCAGATATGACAGCGCGATCCCCGAATGCAGCAGCGCATTGCCTTCGCCATGCCGGTCCGCGATCGCGCGATACAGCACAAGCGCTCTCTGCGCGTACTCCAGAGCCTCCCTGTTGCGGCCGGAAAGCCATGACACACGGGAGAGATGATCCAATGTGTCCGCCTCGCCGCGCCGGTCGCCCAACGCCCTAAAGATGCTCAGGCCCTTATCGGCGTGCTCGAAGGCCGCGGCGTAGTGGCTCGTGCGACTTCGCACCAGGCTGAGTTCGAGTTCCACGCGTGCCTCTCCCCCGCGGTCGCCGATCTCCTGGCAGGCGAGACGGGCCAGTTCGTGCATGCGGGCGGCATCCTCCCAGTGCGCCGAGCGTTCCAGATGCGTCGCGACGGCCTGCGAAAGCTGGATCACATGGGTGGGATGTCCATGCTCAGCGGCGTAGTGAACGCACATCAGTACGTTGACCCGTTCGGCACGCAACCACGCGGCAGCGGAACGCGGTGTGTCAACGGGCAGAGAGTCGAGCGGATGGGCGACATCGACAGCGGCACGCCCCCTGTGCGGATAGAGAACGCGGTCGGCCCGGTCAGCGGCGTCCAGATAGAAATCGAGCAGCCGGTGGACAACTCGCCGTGGCTCCTCCGCCGGCTCTTCCTCAATGGCGCGCTCCCGAGCGTACGCTCGCAAAAGATCGTGAAAGCGGATCCGACCGGAGTTCGGCTCTTCCACGAGATGACGGTCGATCAGCTCTTCCAGGGCGCGTTCCGCCTGGGTGACATCGCATCCGATCAGCGCGGCGGCTGCCCCGACCGAGAGATCGGCCCCGACGTGCAATCCAAGGCGGCGAAACCCCTTCTGGCGTTCCGACGAGAGTTCTCGATATGACAGATCGAATGCCGTGCGAAGGTCGCTGTCCCCCGCGTACATCTCAGCCAGCCGGCCCTTGGACCGCGACAACCTCTCCACCAGATCGCCGACGCCTCGGGCCGGCCGGTGACGAAGCCTGTTCGCCATGATCGTGACCGCTAGCGGGAGATGGCCGCAAAGGCGGACGAGTTGGTTGATGTCGCCAGCGTCGAGCCGCCGGTCCTGGCCGACGATCCGGCGGAAGAGCAGTGCCGCCTCAGGCGGCATAAGCGCGTCCAGAGACAGTGGCCGTGCTCCTTCCAACCCTGCGAGTCTCCGGCGGCTCGTGATCAGCACGAGGCAGCCGGGACTTCCCGGCAGGAACGGTCTCACCTGATCGGCGCCTGCCGCGTCGTCGAGCACGATCAATATTCGGCGGTGGGCGAGCCGCGCGCGCCACAGCGCGGCGCGCGGCTCAAGCGCCTCGGGGATGCGCTGCGGATCTTCCCCCAGAAGCCGCAACAGGACTTCGAGGCCTTGGGCAGGATCGATCGGCGGTTGATGAGGATCATGGGCGCGAAGATGGAGATACCAGCGTCCGTCCGGGAAGCGGTCCGCGAGCTCATGAGCCATGTGGACCGCGAGCGCCGTCTTGCCGACGCCGGCCATTCCGTCTATGGCTTTGATCATCACAGCCGACGCGGGACGCTCCAGCTCGTCGTAAAGATGGTTCAGCTCCACCTCTCGCCCGGTGAAGTCTGGGATGTCTCGGGGCAGATTGTCGGCGAGCGGGCCCGCTGAAACGCTGCGGCGTTCGGGCGGCGCGGCCAGATCGGTGTCGCCGCGCAGTATGCGCTCGTATGTTCCGCGGAGCGAAGGCCCTGGCTCGGCTCCCAGGTCTTCGACAAGTCGATGACTTGCCCGATGGTAGGCTTCCAGCGCTTCGCCCTGACGCCCGCAACGGTAGAGGGCGACCATCAAATGTTCGACGAATGACTCGTCGTAAGGATATTGGTGGACGAGGCCGTGCAGCTCGCCGGCCAGTTCAGCGTGACGGCCCGTACCGAGTTCCATGGCGAGTCTCATACCGATCGCGGCGCGATGCTCGCTCTCCAGACTCGTCCGTAACTTGGTCACCCATTCCCCGGATAAGCCGGAAAGTGGATCGCCACGCCACAGTTTCTCCGCGGCCCGCAGTAGTCGCAGTGCGTCTTCCCTGTCCCCGCTGTCCGAGATGGCTCGTGCTTGTGCGCACAACCGGCGAAAACGGTGCAGGTCGATCGTTTGCGGGTCGATTTCCAGCACGTAAGCTCCTGAGCGCGAGCTCAACCGTGCCGCGGTGTCGCCGAGTCGCCGGTTCAAGCGACCGCGCAGGCGTGCGATATAGCTGTGGACGCTCTCGCGCGCCTTTGACGGCGGTGTGTCGTCCCAGACTCTGCTGATCATAGTTTCGATGGATACGGGCAGCCCGGGAGACAACAGCAGCAAGGCCAGGACGTGCCGTTCCTTGGCCGAGCCGAGCTCACATGCCTCTCCATCCGCCCACAACTCCACGGAGCCGAGTATCCGGAACTCCATGAATGTCCTTCCAGAGATCAGAGGGCCCTCGCCGCCAGTTTCCCGCAGACCCGGTTAGCGGTCCATATATCACTTCTTGTCTGACTTTCCACTTCACGGTTGTTGCAAGGTTCTGTCTAGGAATCCGAGAGATTCTCGGATTGAGCCGTTCAACGGGAATTACGGCCAGGCGAATGCGGCGTTGCCAAACCGCACCGCAGGTGACAGGGGGGCGAAAGTCCGATGTCGTGTTCAGAGGGGTATCACGTGCCGGTTGGGCCGGACGCGCCACGTTGGGTGACGTGCCACAGCAGAAGGACCGTCCTGGTAATCGTCCACACGGTCACCTCGGGTCAGCGTCTGCTGGACGTTGTCCGCCTGCTCGCCGCCGACCTCCGCGTCCAGGTGGTCTTCACCATCGCTCCCGACGTTTTCAGTAATGGCGTAGCCGAATTACTCAGACGTATCGGCGGCGTGATCCTGCCATGGCGGCTGGCCGTCCGCGAGCCATTCGACCTCGCCGTCTGCGCCGCCTACGGGGGAATCGAGAACGTCCACGCACCGCTCGTGGTCATCCCGCACGGGGCCGGTTACAACAAGCTGGTCAGCCGTCGGCTGGGCGGCGGTGCGGTCGCGACTCTCGGTGTGTACGGGCTCAGCGCGCAGGAACTGGTCCGAGACGGCACAGTGATTCCATCAGCCATTGTGCTCGCCCACGACACCGAACGCCGGCGGTTGGCGCGGACCTGCCCAGAGGCTGTGGCGGTCGCAGAAGTTGTCGGCGACGCTTCCCACGACCGATTGATCGCCAGTTCGCATGAGCGCCGCGCCTATCGACGCGCTCTCGGGGTTGCGGACGAGCATGAGCTCGTCGTGGTGACCTCCACCTGGGGACCGAATTCGCTCTTCGGCAGACACGCGGGGTTGCTCCGGTGCATGCTGACCGAGCTTCCCCGGGACCGGTATCGCATCGCCGCCCTTCTTCATCCGAACATCTGGTTCGGTCATGGCATTTGGCAGATTCGCAGCTGGCTGGCCGACTGCCTGCGGGACGAGCTCGCGTTGGTGCCGCCTGAGGCGGATTGGCGAGGTGTCCTCATCGCCGCCGATCACGTGGTGGGCGACCATGGTTCGGTCGCCGTGTACGGCACCGTCTGCGGTGCCTCCGTCTCACTGGTGGGCAATGTGGTGGGCGACGTGGATCCACAGTCCGCCGGCGGGCTTCTCGCATCGACAGCACCCCGGTTGCAGCTTGATCAGCCTTTGTCGGCACAGCTGCGTTGGGCGGCCGCTCGCCACCATCCGGGACAACACGCCGAGATTGTGCAGCGGCTCACCTCGGCTCCGGGCCGTTTCGACCGGAACATGAGGCGGCTGATGTACCGGCTGATGCGCCTGCCGCAGCCGCTCATCCTGCCGAGAGCCGATCCGGTCCCCCCGCCATACCTGATCAGTTCGCCCGACCACGCGGCTTGTGAGGAGGGACGATGAGCAGCTCGATAGTTGTGGCGGGTGTCACCAGCCTGTACATGGCCGTGCCCGTGACGGATTTTCCGCTGCCGTACGTGCGCGAACAGTTTCCCGAGTGGATGAGGGCCGAGGTGTCGGGGGCGGCGTGCCACATCGCCAGCACCCTCCACGCCCTCGGCGACGAGGCCGGCCTCTGCACTCTCGTAGGAGAGGACTTGGCAGGGGAGGCGATCAGCATGTCGCTGCGTGCCCGAGGGTTATGGGGCCCAGGGGTGGTGCCGGCACCACGATCCTCACTCGGCGTTGTGCTGGTGACCCCGAATGGGCAACGCTCGGGCCACCCGTACGTCGCCGCCGTCAACACCATCGAGTATCCCGTCGAAGTGTTCCGCCGCCTCGTCTGTGGCGCCGACCTCGCTGTGCTCACCAACACCGCGTTCGTCCGGCCCCTCCTGGGAGCCGCGTGTGAAGAAGGTGTGCCGATCGCGGTCGACGTCCATCTGATCACGGATGTGGACGATGCGTACAACCGGCCTTGGCTGGATGTCGCCGACATCATCTTCTGCAGCCACGAACGGCTACCCTGCCCGCCGAGAGAGTGGGTGGCGAAGATCTTCCATCGTTATCCCGGATGCACGGTCGCGGCCGTTGGTCTCGGCGAGCGGGGCTGTGTCATGGGGCTTGCCGATGGAGTCCTGGTCGAGGTCGCGGCAGTCGCGCCGCGCGGCGTCGTGAGCACCGCGGGGGCGGGAGACGCACTCTTCGCATCGTTCCTGCACAGCTGGCTCGCCACCCGGAATCCCGTGGCAGCACTCGAGGACGCGGTGCTTCACGCCGGCTGGAAAGTGGGCGACACCTTCCCAGGCGCGACCTCGCTGACGGCCATGGAATTGGCTCGGCTACGGGAAAGTCACCCTGCTGTCACACTTCTCGGCCGTTGGGACGCCAGCGCTTGACCGCAAGGAACCGGTTTTAAGGTGCTCATGGCCTTACCCACCGGAAAGCTTCGCGAGTGGGCCGCAATGCGCAGGAGCACTCTCCATCCGGGTTGTTGTGCCTGGCTGGGGTGTGCGGGTCGAGGGAGCGAAGAACGACGTTCAGGGCAACCGGATCGGCACGCACATCTCCGGCACCGTGGCCGTCCCGAACGGCAGCGGCGGCGTGCTCTTGTCCGGGGGCAACGCCAACAAGGTCGCCGGCAACCTCATCTCCGGGAACACCACAGGACCCGGCGTCGAGGCCCACGGCACGGCGCCCGCGAGTGTGATCACGGGCAACCTGATCGGTACGAGCACCTCGGGCGCGGCGCCGCTCCCCAACCACGTCGGGATCAGGATCGGCTCCGCCGGAAACCAGATCGGCGGAACCACCTCCGCCGCCCGTAACGTGATCTCCGGTAACGCCCAGCACGGCATCGACGCCCACGCGGGCGCCGCTGATCTGCGGATCCAGGGCAACCTGATCGGCGCCGGAGTGTGGATCGAAGGAGACGACAGCAGCATCGGTGGCGACAAACCAGAGGTACCCCCCAACACCATCTGGGACAACGTCGGTGAGGGGGTCTACGTGACACCGTCGGGCGTCGGCAACGCGATCCTGCGTAACTCGATCCACCACAGCGGCGGCCTCGGCATCGACCTGGATCCCGTCGGGGTCGCGGGGATCGACCTCCTGGACCCGGACGTGGGCGCGAACGACCAGCAGAACTATGCGATCATCACGTCGGCGAACACCGTCGGCGGCCAGACGATCATCGGGTGGGACCTCATCAGCCTCCCGAACGCCGAATTCCGTATCGAGTTCTTCGTCAACGCCGCCTGCGACGGCACGAACGGCGAGGGTCGCACCTACCTGGGCGAGATGTCCGCCACGACCGGGCCCGCGGGGTTCGACAGTGGCACGGCCTGGCCGACCGTCACCGCCCCCGTCGGGTCGCAGGTGGTGGCCACCGTCACTCAGATCGTCGGGCCGGCGCAGTACGGGGCGACGTCGGAGTTCTCGGTCTGCGTCACGGTGACCTGAGGCCGGGCCGCGGCAGCCTCGGTAACCGGCGGTTGGCCGGCCAGGGCGGTGGAGCGGCGGCCGAAGGCGGTTCGTGACGACGTGGCCGCCTCTGCGAGCCGCTGCACCGTCCACCGGCCGCGCTGATCAAAGATGTCGCGCAAACGGCCCTTCAGTCCGAGAATCAGCGTATGAAGCTGCCGGTCATGATTCATCGGGCGCGGTTGGGGCGCGATGAGTTCCGGGTCATTCGGCCGGCTCGGCCATTGCTCGGCGCCGTGCTCGTCGATCGCGACCGCTACCTGAACGCGTACCTCGATCAGGACAGCGCGCGACGGATCGGCGGGCTCTGGCTGCTCGCCGCGCGTTCTCCCCGCTCTTTGATTCATCTTCCGATGCGGAAGCCCGGGGAGGGGCTCGACCTCGTCCTGATGCATCACTCGCTTCAGTTCGCTCCTTCCCGGTGGAAGCGGGTGCGTGGACGGCTTGGCCCCGGACGTCCCCAGACCGTCGGCCTGCCTCGGGCCGAACGCCTTGAGATCGACTTCGAGGCCCGTCATCATCGCGAGAACCGGGATCTCTTTCGCCAGCACCTCCATGCCGAGACCCTGTTCATGACGGGCAGTGCGAAGGTGTTCAGGGAGACCGCCGGGCTCTTTTTCGAGGTCGCGGGCAAAGGACCGGGCTTCTGCGCCGAGTTTCACTCCCATGACGGCGTCCTCGGAGACGCTCGGGAGATTCACATCGAACGCTCAAGCCTCATAGGCGCTCATCAGACGTGACCGCGACGCCTCCAGGTGGGCGGTCATGGCGGTCGCCGCCGACGACGGATCCTGGCGGCGGATGGCGTCCAGCACCGCGCGGTGCTCGTCGGCGGCGTGGGTGGCGATCCCGTGGCGGAAGTAAAGGCGGTAGCCGTGGGTGTGCGCGCGGAACCTGCGCAGCGTGTCCGCGATGAGCGGGCTGCGGCTGGCCTCCGCGATCGCGTTGTGGAACAGGGCGTCCAATTCCGCGAAGCCCCGGTACGCCTCGTAGGTGTCGCCGAGCAGCGGTGACATCATCTGCTCCAGCGACCCCCGCATGGCGGCCACCTCGTCGGCCGTGGCGTAGCGGGCGGCGCGCGCGGCGGCGGGCGGTTCGAGGAGCAGGCGGACGTCGTAGAGGTCGTCGAGGGCGGCCCGGTCGAGCAGGGGCGCCACCAGGTAGCCGGCGTTCGGCCGGCGGACGACGAGCCCCTCCGACTCGCAACGCGCGAGCGCTTCGCGGATCGGCGTCTGCGACACGTCGAGTTCGCGGGCGAGCCCGTCGATCGACAGCTTCGTCCCTGGCTCCAGGTCGTGATCCATGAGCCGGGCCTTCAGCGTCTGGAAGACCGATTCGCGGACGCTGACCTTGGCGGACTCGGCACCCGGGCCGGTTGGGTCACTCATCTCCCCTCCATTTGGGGCCGCTGTTCCAGGGGTTGACACATGCCCGAAACTGCCTGCATTCTCATCCAAATCGTATCGTATCCGATCCGAAGCCGTCCGACCTACTCAAAAGGATGAGCTCGTGACCATTCCCGACTGGTTCGGAGACGCGGGTTTCGGCCTGTTCGTGCACTGGGACCACGCGAGTCAGCAAGGTGTGGAGATCGGCTGGCCCCTGGTCGGCCATTCGATCCTGCCGGGCCGTACAGAGCCAGAAGCCGACATGACCGTCGCGCAGTACCAGTCGAGCGCGGCCACGTTCGACCCGAAACGCTGGGATCCGCGCGGCGTGGCGCGGCTCGCCCGCGACGCGGGTGCCCGCTACGTCGTCTTCACCGTCCGCCATCACGCCGGATACTCGATGTACCACACGAGGCAGTCGGAGTTCTCCATCGCGGCGTCGCCGTACGGACGGGACATCACCCGGGAGTTCTTCGACGCGCTGCGCGCCGAAGGGCTGCGGGTCGGCGTCTACTACTCGCTGCTCGACTGGAACCATCCCGACTATCCGGCGTTCACCGACGCCGACCGCCCCTACCCGTCCGCGAGTTATCGGCGGCCCTCGCCCGATCAGTGGGCGAGCTACCTCGGCTACGTCAAGGGGCAGCTCACCGAGTTGCTCACCGAGTACGGGCCGATCGACCTGCTGTGGTTCGACGGCGAGTGGGAGCGCACGGCGGAGGAGTGGCACGCCGAAGAGCTTCGCGAGCTGATCAAGTCTCTGCAGCCGGACGTGATCATCAATGACCGGCTGCCGGGCCAGGGCGACTACGCGACCCCCGAGCAGGGCATGCCGCGCCGGCCGCCGGGCGGCCCGTGGGAGCTGTGTCTCACCATGAGCGAGAGCTGGGCGTACCGGCCCGACGACCTCGACTACAAGAGCCCCCGGCTGCTCGCCTCCTACCTGAGCGAGGTCGTCTCCCGGGGCGGCAACCTGCTGCTCAACATCGGGCCGCGAGGTGACGGATCGCTCGTCCCGACCGAGGTCGCCACGCTCAAGCGGCTCGGAAGCTGGCTCGCCAGCCACGGCGAGAGCATCGTCGGGGCCGCGCCCGCGCCGGAGCGCCTCGACTTCCACGGCCCGGCCACGCAGCGCGGCACCACCCTCTACCTGCACCTCCTGCTGCAGCCGCAGGATGTGCTCGTCGTCAGGAACGTTCCCATCGGCTCGGTCGTGGGCGTCCGCCTGCTCGGCACCGAGCAATCGCTGCGGTACAGCGTCAACGAGGAGGTGCACAAGGCGAACGGCGCGGACGACGAGCCCCTCGGCGAGCTGTTCATCACCGTGCCACCGCCGACCGGCGCGCTCATCGACGTCATCGCCATAGAGCTGTCGGATCCCTGGAAGGACGGGTCTCATGCGACTGTCTAGAACTCTCCTCGTGTGCGCCCTGGTCGCGACCGCGTGCGGCACCGGTACGGGCCCGGGCGGCGGCGACGGCAAGACGCTCCGGATCCAGATCCCCACCGGACCGCTGGCCGGCGCCATGCAGCGGGTCGGCGACGAGTTCGAGAAGGCCAACCCGGGCACGGAGGTCACCTTCGAGGGCGTCGACTCCGGCAGCTCCCGCGGCCCCAACGTGGCGCTGCTCAGCTCGACCGGCACCCCCGACATCGGCTACCTCCAGCGCAGCACGGGCGTCTGGTCGGCGCTGCTGAAGAACAAGCAGCTCACCCCGCTGGACGACGTCTGGAAGGCCGCCGGTCTGGCGGACAAATACTCCAAGAGCCAGGTCGACTACTACACGACCGAGGGGCGGCACTACGGCGTCCTCTACCAGCAACTGCTGATCAACCCCGTCTACTACAACAAGGCGGCCTTCGCGAAGGCCGGCGTCGCCGATCCGCCCGACCACCAGGTCGCCTCCGTCGCCGACTTCGAAGCGATGGTGGGCAAGGTCAAGGCCGCCGGGTACGAGGGTTTCGGCGTGGGCGGTTCGAGCCCGTACGACCTGGGCCACACGCTGGACGCGCTGCTGCCCACGGCCGTGTCGGAAGACGACTACGACGCCATGCTCACGAACTTCAAGCCCGGCTCCCCCACAGACGTGAAGTACACCGACCCCGGCTTCGTGAAGGTGCTCCAGACGATCCAGGACTGGCAGAAGAAGGGCATCTACCAGAACGGGATGCTCGGCATGGACACCGACCAGGCCCAGGGCCTGTTCACCAGCGGAAAGCTGGCGATGCTGCAGGGCGGCAACTACACCTACGCGAGCCTGAAGGAGGCCAAGCCGTCGTTCGAGATGGGCTGGTTTCTGCTGCCGCCGCTCACCCCGGGCCGAAAGACGCCGTTCAACGCCTTCAACGGCGACACCCTGGTGATCCCGGCCAAGGCGGCGAACCCGGAGCTGGCCAAGAAGTTCCTTCAGTTCTTCATGACCGACAAGTACCAGGTCAGCGTCATCGCGGCCACCGGCTCGCTGCCGGTGTTCAAGTCGATCCCGGCGTCGAGCCTGTCGAACCTCGGTGATCTCGTGCAGCAGCAGTTCGAGCTGTCGCAGTCGGTGGGCCTGGTCAACATCTGGGACTCCGCCGTACCGTCCACGCTCGGGCAGGCGTTCTCGGTGCCAGTGCTGCAGAAGCTCGTGGCCGGCAAGCTGACCCCGCAGGAGGCGGCGCGGCAGTATCAGACGGCGCTGGAGGACCTGCAGTCCGGCAAGGTGTCGGGAGCGTCGGACTGATGGCCAGGAGGCCACGGATCTTCCCGATCGTCGTGATGCTCCCGGCCCTGGTGCTGCTGCTGGTGCTGGTCGCGTATCCGATCGCCGGATCCGTACGCATCAGCCTCGGCTCCTGGGACGGCGTCGGCGCGGTCGTCTACCACGGCCTGGACAACTACCGGCGGCTGCTGCGGGACTCGCTGGTCTGGCAGTCGATCGGGACCAGCCTGCAGTTCTTCATCGGGACCGTGGTGTTCACGGTGACCCTCGGCACCCTTCTGGCCAACGCGATCAGCCGGAAGGTCCCCGGCGCCCGGATCTTCAAGGTCGTCTGGTTCCTGCCGGTGATCATCCCGGTCAGCATCGCGGGCATCTTCTGGTCGAACGCGTTCCAGCCCACGACCGGCGCGGTGAACTCCCTGCTCGGCATGATCGGGCTCGGAGACGATCACGCCTGGCTGGCGTCCTCTTCGACGGCCCTGTACGCCGCCATCTTCGTCGCGGTGTGGACCCAGACCGGGTACGCCATGCTGATCCTGCTGGGCGCGATGGAGGCCATCCCCCTTGAGGTGCACGAGGCGGCCACGCTCGACGGCGTCGGAGCGGCCGGCCGGCTGTTCCGGATCACCCTGCCGAACATCCTGCCGATGCTGGGCACGATCACGACGTTGACCTCGGTGTTCTCGTTCAACGCGTTCGGCATCATCTACGCGATGACCCGGGGAGGCCCGGGTAACTCCACGAGCATCCTCCCGGTGCTGGTCTACAAGCAGTCGTTCATCGACCAGGACTACGGCTACGGCTCGGCCACCGCCGTCATCACGACGCTGATCGTCGCCGTCATCGGGATCATGACGTTGCGGATCTTCCGCCAGCAGACCCTGGACGCGCGATGAGCGGCAAGCGGTGGCGGCACGGCCCGCTCTGGTACGTCGGTTACGCGCTCCTGCTGCTCTGGACGGCGATCACGGTCGTGCCGTTCGTGTCGATGCTGCTGCTGTCGCTCCGCTCGACCAGCGACATCTTCGCCCACCCGCTGGGGCTGGGCGGCGACTGGGTGCTGTCGAACTACGCCAAGGCGTGGCAGGGCGTGGTCGGCGGCGCGCCGCTGTCGACGTACCTCATCAACAGCCTGCTGGTGGCGCTCTGCAGCCTGGCCATCGGCGTGACCTGCGGCAGCCTCGCCGGTTACGGCCTGGCCCGCGCGACCAGGGGCCTGTCGAGCGCGGTCAGCCGCGTCATGGTGCTCGCCCTGAGTGTCCCGCTGGTGGTCGCGCTGATCCCGACGTTCGAGCTGCTGGGCAGGTATCGGATGCTCAACAGCGTGCTGGGCATCTCGCTGGTCTACGCGGCGTTCATGACGCCGACCATCGCCCTCATCATGCGGTCGGTGTTCGCCGCCGTGCCCCGGGAACTGCTCGAAGCGGCCAAGATCGACGGTTACGGGGAGCTGGCCGCGCTGGTGCGGGTGGTCCTGCCGATCAGCAAGGGCGGATTCGTCTCGGTCACGCTGCTCGGGCTGATCTTCGTGTGGAGCGAGGTCCAGTTCGGCGTCGTCCTGCTGGCCCGTCCACAGGATCGCACCCTGTCGGTCGGCCTGCTCTCCTTCCAGGGACAGTTCGTCAGCGACCAGGGGGCCTTCTTCGCCGGCCTCGTCATCGCGACGTTCCCGATCGTCATCCTTTTCCTGATCTTCCAGCGCTATGTCACGAGCGGCATCACCTTGGGGGCGCTCAAATGAGCACGACGACTCGAATCGAACGCATCGACGTCCAGTTGGTCGACCTGCAACCGGCGGCCGTCCGCGTCGACGCGATGCAGTCCTTCGTCAAGCAGGAGACGGTGCTCGTCACCGTGCACACCTCCGACGGGCTGTCCGGTACGGGGTATTCGTACACGATCGGGACCGGCGGGCGGGCGGTCATGTCGCTCATCACCGACCACCTGGTCCCGGCGCTGCTGGGCCGGGACGCCCGGCCGGTCGAGGCGCTGTGGCGGCACATGCTCGACCAGACCCGCGCGACCACCGTCGGGGCGATCACCTCACTGGCGTTCGCCGCCATCGACACCGCGCTCTGGGACCTGCGCGGCCGCCGTACCGGTGAGTCGCTGTGGCGGATGGCGGGCGGGGCGCACGAGTGGCTCCCCGTGTACGACACCGAGGGCGGCTGGCTGCACCTGCCCGTCGAGGACCTGGTGGACGGCGCCAAGCAGGCGGCCACGGCCGGACTGCGTGGGGTGAAGATCAAGGTGGGCAGGCCGTCGATCGCCGAGGACGCCGAGCGGCTCGCGGCCGTCCGCGAGGCGGTGGGGCCGGCCTTCGAGGTGATGGTCGACGCCAACCAGGCGTTCACCGCGGCGGAGGCGATCCGGCGCGCACGGACGTACGAGCCGCTCGGCATCGCCTGGTTCGAGGAGCCGCTGCCGGCCGACGACCTGCACGGACACCGCAGGCTGGCGGCCTCGACCTCGGTGCCGGTGGCGGTCGGCGAGTCCCTCTACTCCGTGCAGCGGTTCGGCGACTACCTGGCCGCGGGCGCGGTCGGCATCGTGCAGGTCGACGTGGCCCGCATCGGCGGGATCACCCCATGGCTGAAGGTCGCGCACGCGGCCGAGGCGTTCAACGTCGCGGTGAGCCCGCACTTCCTGATGGAGCTGCACGTCAGCCTGGCCGCCGCCGTCCCGAACGGGATGTACGTCGAGCACATCCCGCAACTGCGGGCGATCACCCGCAGCTCCCTGGTGATCGAGGACGGCCAGGTGACGCCGCCCGACATTCCCGGCATCGGAATCGACTGGGATCCCGACGCCCTCGACGACCACCGAGTGGCCTGAGTCAGCCGATCGGCGGGTCCGGCTCAGCCGTCCGGTGGAGCCACCGGTTCAGCCGCCGTCCCATGAGATCGGCCGATGTGCACCCCTGCCTGGTCCTGCGACGGTTGTGGCACCTAGACCAGAAGGGGATCGGGATGAGTGATCAGGTGAGTCGCCGGGCACTGCTCGCCGGTGCGGGTGCTGTGGCGGGCGGGACGTTAATGGCCGGTCGCCCAGCCGCCGCCGAACCGGAGGCGTTCGGGCCGGTGAAGATCGGGCCGAACGACCCGCGGTACGACAGCCTGCTGCGGGGCAACAACTTCCGCTTCGTCGGCCGGCCGGACGAGATCCGCGTGGTGAGCTCGACCGACCACGTGGTGCGCGCGGTGGGCGAGGCGGTGCGGGCCGGGCGGCGGGTCGCGGTGCGCAGCGGCGGCCACTGCTTCGAGAACTTCACCGCCGACCCGGCGGTCAAGACGCTGCTCGACCTCTCGCCGATGGACGAGGTCGGCTACGACCCCGCCATGCGGGCGTTCGCCGTGCAGCCGGGCGCCACGCTCGGGCAGGTGTTCCGGACGCTGTTCAAGGGCTGGGGCGTGACGATCCCCGCAGGAGGGTGCCCGGGCGTGGGCGCCGGTGGACACTTCGCGGGCGGCGGGTACGGAGCACTGTCACGCCGGTACGGCTCGGTCGTCGACCACCTGTACGCCGTGGAGGTCGTCGTGGTCGACCGGGACGGCACCGCCAGAGCGGTGGTCGCCACCCGCGAGCCGGACGACCCCAACCGCGACCTGTGGTGGGCGCACACCGGCGGTGGCGGCGGCAATTTCGGGGTGGTCACCCGCTACTGGCTGCGCTCGCCCGGCGCCACCGGCACCGACCCGTCCCGGCTGCTGCCGGCCTCGCCGCAGAAGATGCTCGAATGCGTGGTCGCCTGGGCCTGGCAGGGCATGACCGAAGAGGTGCTCACCAGGATGATGCGCAACTTCGGCACCTGGCACGAACGCAACAGCGCACCCGGCTCGCGGTCCGCCGGCCTGTACGCGATCTTCCTCCTGTCGCACGAGAGCAACGGGTACTTCTCGCTGGCCGTGCAGATCGACGCGGGCCTGCCCGGCGCGGACGGGCTGGTGAGCGAGTTCGTGGCGGCGGTGACCGCCGGCACCGACGTCGAGCCGATCATCAACGAGCGGCGGACGATACCGTGGCTGCACAAGATGACCTGGCCGGGCACGGGCGAGGCCGGCGACGCGACCACCCGCCGATACAAGAACAAGGCCGCCTACCTGCGCAAGTCGCTGACCGACGAGCAACTCGCCACCGTTCACCGCAACCTGACGAACAAGACCGGCACCGCGCAGTCCGGCCTGCTGCTCATCGGCTACGGCGGCCAGGTGCGCGCGGTGCCGCCGAAGGCCACCGCCATCGCCCAGCGCGACGCGGTCATGAAGGCGGTCTACTACACGACCTGGGCAGACGAGAGCGGCGACGAGGCCCGCCTCCGCTGGGTGCGCGACTTCTACCACGGCGTCTACTCCAGGACCGGCGGTGTGCCGGTCGCCGACGGCTCCTACATCAACTACCCCGACGTCGACCTGGCCGACCCGAAGTGGAACACCTCCGGCGTGCCGGCGCACACGCTCTACTACCAGGACAACTATCCCCGCCTCCAGCAGGTCAAGGCCCGCTGGGACCCGCGCGGCGTCTTCCGGCACGCCCTGTCCGTCGAACCGCCCGCCTGACCCACGGCTAGATTGAGGAACGTGCGGATGGACGGTGTGGTGCGGCGCCGGCACCTGATCGGCGCCCTTCCCTACGCCCTGCTGGCCGTTCTGGCCGTCGTCTCGGTGGCCATCAGGCACGCGTACGACCAGTCGGCGGCCGTCGAACTGGCCCTGTGCGCGCTGGCGGCGGTGTGGATGTTGTGCGTCTACACGCTGCGTCCCGCCTGGCGGACGCGGCCGCCGGTGATGGCGGCGTTCTTCACCGTGCTGATCGCGATCATGGCGGTCCTGGTGGTCAGGGCTCCGTGGTTCGGGTTCTTCACGCCCGCCGGCTACATCTACGCGTTCCGGGTGCTGCCGTGGCCGTGGCGGCAGGCCGGCGTCGCGGCGGTGGCGGTGGTGGCGGGCACGGCGCAGGCGTACGCCTTGGACATGAGCACCCCCGGCGGGCTGATCATGTACACCGCGGTCGTGGTCGCGAACATCATCCCCATGTGCACCTACGCCTGGTACGCCCGCCGCAACGACCAGCGCAACGAGGAGCGCATACGGGCGCTCGACGAGGCCCGCGAGGCGAACCGCAGGCTGGAGGAGTCGCTGGCGGAGAACGCGGCCCTGCACGAACGGCTCGTGGCGCAGGCCAGGGAGGCCGGCGTGCACGACGAGCGGCAGCGGATGGCGCGGGAGATCCACGACACCCTCGCGCAGGGCTTCACCGGCATCATCAGTCAGCTCCGCGCGGCCGAGCAGGCCGGCGACGATCCGGCGGGATGGCGCCGGCACCTCGCCGCCGCGACCGGACTGGCCAGGGAGAGCCTGTCCGAGGCGCGGCGGTCGGTGGACGCGCTGCGCCCCGAGCCGCTGCGGACGGCACGGCTGGGCGAGGCCCTGGAGAGCGTGGCCGGCCGCTGGTCGGCGCTGCACGCGATCCCGGTCCAGGTCACGACGACCGGCACGACGCGGCCGCTGCTGCCGGAGGCCGAGGTGGCGCTGCTCAGGGCCGCCCAGGAGGCGCTGACCAACGTGGCCAGACACGCGCGGGCCTCGCGGGTGGGGGTGACACTGTCGTACATGGAACACGAGGTGGCCCTGGACGTGCGCGACGACGGCGGCGGCTTCGACCCGGCCCGGCTCGCGGGCGGTGCCGGCGGGTTCGGGCTGGTCGCGATGCGGCAGCGGATCGAGGGACTGTCGGGCACGCTGCAGGTCGAGTCGGAGCCCGGCGCCGGCACGGGCATCTCGGCCCGCGTCCCCGTCGCGTGGGAGGGGTCTTCAACGTGATCAAGTTGCTGATCGTGGACGATCATCCGGTGGTCAGAGACGGGCTGAGCAGCATGTTCGCGCGCGAGCCCGACTTCGAGGTGGTCGGTGAGGCCGGCGACGGGGCCGAGGCGGTCCGGCTCGTCGAGGCGCTGCGGCCCGACGTGGTGCTCATGGACCTGCGCATGCCGGGGATGGACGGCGTGAGCGCGACCAGGGAGCTGGCCGGGCTCGCGGGCGGGGTGCGGGTGCTGGTGCTGACGACGTACGACACCGACAGCCACGTGCTGCCCGCCATCGAGGCGGGCGCCACCGGCTACCTGCTCAAGGACGCGCCCCGAGACGAGCTGTTGCGGGCGGTCCGGGCGACGGCGCGGGGCGAGGCGGTGCTCGCGCCGTCGGCGGCTGCCCTGCTGATGAGCCGTGTGCGCTCGTCCGCCGCGGGGCCGCTCAGCCAGCGGGAGCTCGAAGTGCTCCAGCTCGTGGCGGGCGGGGCCACGAACAGGGAGACGGCGGCGAAGCTGTTCGTCACCGAGGCCACGGTCAAGTCGCACCTGCTGAACATCTACGGCAAGCTCGGCGTCGGCGACCGCGCGGCGGCCGTCACCGAGGCGTTCAACCGGGGGCTGCTGGTCCCGCGAAAGCATTAAAAGTCTGGAAGGGTCTCCCGCCAACGGGTAATCACTGCTGTCCACATACCCCGGCAAGAGAGACCCTTGCATGATCATGTCCCTGGACGGAGCGGTCGCCGACCCCGAGCGATTCGCCACCGTCTTCGACGCGCACTACGAGGAGATACGCCGCTACGTCGGCCGCCGCCTCGACCTGGACATCGCCGAAGACCTCGCCGCCGAGACCTTTCTCATCGCGTTCCGGCGGCGCGGCAGCTTCGACGCCACCAAAGGCGGCGTAAGACCCTGGCTGTACGGCATCGCCACCAACCTCATCGGCAAGCACCGGCGCGCCGAGGTCCGGCGTTACCGGGCACTGGCCAGATCCGGCCCGCCCGCCCCCGACGACCCCCACGACCAGCGGGTCGTAGATCGCGTCGCCGCCGGGGTGGGCGTGCGAAAGCTCTCGGCCGCGCTGGCCGGCCTGTCGCGCGGGGAGCGCGATGTGGTGCTGCTCGTCGCGTACGGCGAGCTGACCTACGACGAGGTGGCCGCGGCGCTCGGCGTCGCCTACGGCACCGTCGCCTCCCGGCTGAGCCGGGCCAGGACCAAACTGCGTGACGCGCTGGGAGTTGAGGTGTGATGAAGGAGTTCCAGCTCATCGACGACGTGATGCCGGACGTACCGCCGGCCGACGAGACCAGGACGATGGCGGTCCGCGCGCGGGTGCTGGCCGGGCCACGACGCCTGCCCGCCTTTTCCCGGGCGATACTCGCGGCCGCGGCCGTCAGTCTGGTGCTGGTCGGCGGCTATGTGGCGGTGCCCATGCTCGGCGGGTCGGAGATCAACACGGCCGCGACGCCGGAGCCGGCGGCGGTGCTCGACGCGGCGGCGGACCGGCTGGCCGCTCAGCCCCCGGGCGCCGGCGAGTGGTGGCGGCGGGAGATGGAGCAGGTGTCGCGGATCAGAACCAAGGCCGATCCCACGTTCGTCGCCGAGTGGCGGGTCAAGGACGTGCTGTGGGTGAACAGGCTGGGGCGGCGGCAGACCGATCGAGGCGAGGTCTCCGCCAAGCCGTTCACGCCCGCCGACGAGCGGGCGTGGAAGGAGGCCGGTTCGCCCGAACTCTGCCCGGCCGGTGACAAGTGTCAGCTCGGCAGGGTCTACTTCAGTTCCCTGGGACTGTCGCTCGACCCCGTGCCGGAACTGCCCACCGAGGCCGGGGCGCTCAAGGCCGAGTTGCTGCGGCAGCTCACCACGAAAGAGCCGGGCGACGAGAACGGATGGCTCTGGGCGGCCGGCAAGTGGCTGCTCCTCGACACCGAGAGCACGCCGGGCACGAGGGCGGCGGTGTACCGGATGCTCGCCGGCCTGCCGGGTGTCCAGGTGGCCGACGGTGTCACCGACCTCGACGGCCGGGCCGGGGTCGCGCTGACGTACGACGACCGTGGCCTTCGTCATCGGATCCTCATCGACCGGGACGGCGGCGAGTTGCTCGCCGTACAGGACGAGTCGGTTGCCGAGGGCAAGATGTTCGAGTCGTACCTGGTCAAGCGGCTGGGCTGGACCGACGAGGCGCCCCGGCCTAAGGCTTGAGGACCTCGAGGTTGCCCGAGTCGGTGGTCAGCTCGATCTTGCGGGTGGCCTTGGCGTCGGTGGCCGCCTCGACGTTCTTGTCGCCCGAGTCGGTTTTGGCGACCACGTTGTACGGCCCCTCCGGCACGCGTACCGAGATGTCGCCGGAGTCCGTGGTGGACCTGACCTTGTCGGGCGTCCCGGTGAAGACGAGTTCGACGGAGCCGGAGTCGTTCTTCACTGTGACGCTCTTACCTGCCAGCCCGGCGGCCTCGATCTCGCCCGAGTCGGACTGGGCCTCCAGGTCGCCGGACAGGTTGCGCAGCGTCAGCGTCCCGGAGTCGGAGGTGGCGTTGACGCGCAGCCCCTTGGGCACCTCGACCTCGTAGCTCACGTCGCAGGTCGTGCCGGCGGCGCCGAGCCCCCACGTGTTCGGGCACCTGAAGGTCAGGGCCAGCGTGTCGCCCTGCACCTGGTGGCTGGTCTCCGGCTTGTTCTTGCGCCACATCAGCCGCTCGGTCACGCGGATCCCCTGCCGCTCCGACTCGACCACCTCGATGTTTCCGGAGTCGGTCTCCACTCGCAGGGCCGCCACCTTGTCGTTGACGTCGTACGCCTTGGTCTCCTCGTCCGTGGGGCCGAAACCGCATCCGGTCAGCACCGCCGCGAGCCCCAGCAGACCAGCGATCCCGACCACGCTCTTCATCCTCATAACGCAAGATTCTGCGGCATCCCGGGGGCGCGAGCGTCGGGGACGACCCTGAGAACGTCCCTGACGCGTCCCCGGGATCCGTACGCTAGATCTCATGATCACCGAGCTGCTCCAGGCCCTGGCCGGGAAGATCGCGGCGGCCGGGCCTCAGGGCTGGCGGCGGGCCGAGTTACGGGGTTACGCGGACGGCGACGGCGGGTCCGGGCATAGCGGGTTCGTCTACGAGCCGGGCGACGTCGACGGCGAGGCCGACCCGCACGAGGAGTTGTGCGCCATCGCCGACCTGGCGGGTGGTCAGCTCACCGTGGAGCTGGTCGTCGAGGCCAGGGGGCGGTTCGAGGCGGTGATCAGCGGGGCGCTGGAACGTGACGGCGCGGGCGGGTTCCTGTACGTGCTCGACCGCAACGCGCGGCCCGCGGAGCCGGGGACACTCCAGCCGGGCCCGGTGAACGCCACGCCCGCCGGTGACCCGGTCGAGGCGATCGCCTTGCTGGGGGCGTACTTACGGGGGCGTGACCGGGTCCTGGGCAGGGACACCTACGCGCCGCCGCCCGCGCTGTCGACGGACTACCGCGACCGGATCGAAGCCCGGCTGCCCGCGTCACTGCCCGCCGACCTGCGCGCCCTCTACTCCCACATCGACGGCGACGGCGGCATCGGTCTGCTGGCCGGATATCCCTGGTTCGGCCTGGAGACGCTGGAGCACCATAGCCGCAAGGAGAACCGCTGGTGGGCCGGCGGGCACCACGACTGGCGCGTCCAGCCGCTCATCACCAGCACAGGCCCGCCGCAGGCGGTGCGCAGGGTGTCGGACCATCCGTGCTGGCTTCCGTTCGCCACCGGCGCCTCCGGCGACTTCCTCGCCGTGGATTTGGCGCCGGGTCCCGGCGGGCGGCCCGGGCAGGTCATCCGCATCGGCACGCGGTACGACGACGGCGCCGTCTATGTCGCCGACTCGGTGACCGCCCTGCTGCGGCGGCACGTGACCGCGCTGCGGGCCGGAGCCCACCGGACCGAGGACGGCGAGGTGTGGATCGAGGTCGAGGAGCCTTATGAGGAGTCCCGCTCGCTGACGGTCACCGGGGCGAACGCGGCCACCATGCGCGGCCTGCACTCGGGGATCGAGCGCCTGAAGGTGATCGACGCCCCGTGGGCCGACTTCGGGCCCGTACGCGGGGCGCAGACGTTGTGGCAGGTCACGGTCGAAAACTGTCCCGGCGCCGACCTGACCCCGCTGCGCGACACCCCGGTGGAGCGGCTCGACCTGACCATGGACGCCGTCGACCTGGCGCCGCTGGCGGGCCACGGCACGCTCCGCACCGTGACGCTCCGCACCGACCGGCCGGTGGACCTGACGCCGCTGCTGTCGTGCCCTCGCCTGTACGCGCTGGACCTCGCCGACGCGACCGCCATCACGGACCTCGGGCCGCTGGAGGGCCTGAAGGGCCTGCTCTACCTGCGGTTGCGCCGCGCGCAGTGGGAGCAGATCACGTGCCCGCCGGGGCTGGCGGCCGCCGTGCTGGCCGCCGAACCGCCCCGGGAGAAGCGCTGGTGGTGGTCGGCCGCCAACACCTACCACCCGCCCGAGCCGTCGTTGCGGGCGGCGGTCGGCTGGGCGGGCCGGCTGGCGGGGCCGGCCGCGGACGTACGGGTGATCAAGGGCCGGTTCCCGCGTTCCACGTGAAACTTGGCGAAGCGGGGGCCACCGATGAGTTTCCTGGTCAGCGGCGGTCCAACCTCCGACATGGACAACCGTTGGAAGGAAGACCTCGCCATGGCGACCACCCACGTTCTCGAACTGGCCGATGTGCGACTGCGTTACGAGGTACGCGGCTCCGGGCCGCTGCTGGTCATCATGGGTGCGCCGATGGCCGCCGGGGACTTCGCGCCGCTGGCCGACGCGCTGGCGAGTGATCACACGGTGGTCACGCACGACCCGCGCGGCATCTCGGGCAGCGTGCTGGCGGATCCCGCTCAGGACTCCACCCCTGAGCTGCGCGCCGACGACGTGGCGGCCATCCTGGACGCGATGGGGGCCGACTCCGCCGACCTGTTCGGCAGCAGCGGCGGCGCGGTGACGGGGCTCGCCCTGGCCGCGCGGCATCCCCGGCGGATCCGTACGCTCGTCGCCCACGAGCCGCCCACGCTGGGCCTGCTGCCCGACGCCGCCGAGCGACTCGCCGAGGTGGACGCCATGATCGCGACCTTCCACCGGGACGGGCTGGGGGCGGCGTTCGCGCAGTTCATGGGGAGCGCGGGGTTCGAGCAGGGTGACGAGGGCGCGCCCGTCGGGCCTCCTGCCGAGGTTCCCGAGCAGGTGCAGGCCGACGGCGCCCGCTTCTTCGCCCACGAACTGCGCGGCACCACCCACTACCTGCCCGACGCCGCCGCGGTGAAGGCAGGTCCCGGCCGGATCGTCGTGGGGATCGGGGTCGAGTCGGGCCACCTGACCACGTCCCGGACCTCGGTGGCGGTGGCCGATCTGCTCGGCGCGGCGCTGGTGGAGTTCCCTGGCGACCACGGGGGTTTCATCGGACACCCGGAGGAGTTCGCGGCGATCCTCCGAAAGGTCCTGGCGAACGCCTGACACCCCCAAGAGGCTCCCCGGCCGAAGCCCAGCGGGAGAACGCCCGCCCGCCACCCGCTCGCTCCTAAGCAGCGGGCCATCGGCAGTGGTTCCCAAGTGACTTCCAAGCCGTCGTTCCTAGATTTCTCCACGCAAGCGGAACAAGGGCCGTCCAACGGGCGGCCGGAGGGGAACGACGATGTCGAAGATCACGATTGACGACCTGCCTTTCGCGGGTGCGGAGTTGACCGACGCCGAGCTCGGCGACGTGGCGGGCAGCCGCAAGAAGGAGTGGCAGGCCAGCGCCTGGACGCTCGATGACGTGCCCTACGAGTGGTGGCTGATCTAAGTGGTGACCGGCGTGGCGGGCCGACCGGCCCGCCACGCCTTTTCGTGTGAAAGGGGACCGGGGCAGTGATCATGATCATGAGCGAGCGCGGGGACGGCGCCGCCGAGCGGGTGCTGGCCGCGCTGCGGCGGCGCGGCGCCCACCTGGTGGGCTCCGGCGATCCCGTGGGCCCCGTCCCCGTGCTGTGGTGGGACAACGGGGACTTTCCCGGCAGCAGCCGGATCACCGCGTCGTTCCGCGAGAACGAGCGGCGGCTGCTGCTCGACACGGGCACGCGAAGCATCGACCTGTCGAAGATCACCGCGGTGTGGCGCAGCCGGCCCAGCGGCCCCAGGGCGGACGCCGTGGGTGACGCCGGTCAGCGGGCGCACGCCGAGCTGCAGGCCGAGGTCATGCTCGACGGCGTGTGGAGCCTGCTGGACGCCCGCTGGCTGCCCGGCCGCCGCGCCGACGAGCTGCGCGCGCACAACAAGGTCTTCCACCTGGCCAAGGCCATCGAGCTGGGTTTCGACGTGCCCGACACGACGTACACGAACGATCCCGCCGAGCTCGTCCCGGCCTACGAGAGATCCGGCGGGCGGCTGGTGGCCAAGCAGATCGCGGCCGAGCGGTTCCAGGTGGACGGGGCGCCGCATCGGGCGTACACGACCGTGGTCACCCGGCGCCACCTCACCTCCCGGCACCGGCTCCGGCACGAGCCCGTCATCCTGCAGCCGTACGTGGACAAGGCCGTCGAACTGCGGGTGATCGTGGTCGGCGAGCGGGTGTTCGCGGCCGAGATCGACGCCTCCGACTCGCCCGCCGCGCGCGAGGACTGGCGGCACTACGACAACGACCGCGTCCGGTACGGGCCGCACGAGCTGCCCGCCGGCGTGGCCCGGCGCTGCGCCCGGCTGGTCGCCGAGACCGGCCTCACCTACGCCGCTCTGGACCTCATCGTCACGCCCGGCGGCGAGTACGTGTTCCTGGAGCTGAACTCCAACGGCGCGTGGGGTTTCGTCGAACTCTGGGCCGGGCTGCCCGTCAGCGACGCGATCGCGGGCTGGCTGATGGACGGAGGAACCCATGACGTCTGATTTCGCCAACGCCCTGGAGTCGGGGGCGGACCTGCTGCGCGCGTTACCGCGCCGCCGCTCCGGTGTCCCAGAGGCCCGGCAGGCCGCCGGACAGTGGGCCGGACGGCACCCCGCCGTACGGGCCCAGCTCGTCGTCGACCAGCGCCCCGGCACCCAGATCGTGGACTACGACCTGGTGCTCGACCACCCGGACGGCGGCACGGTGGCGCTGACCGCGCCGCCGGAGGACGGGGTGCCCTGGCTGGTCGACCACTCGACGCACTGGGCGGCCGGGCACCTGGTCAGCGTGGACGACGTGCACGTGTCGGTGCCGCAGGCGCTGACCATGCTGCGGTCGTTGTCGCGCCGGGACGCCTCGCCGTACCAGGAGATCGTCGATCAGTGCCTGCTGGCCGCGGCCGTGGACGAGGACCGGCCGGTGAGCCCGGCGGACCTGCAGGCCACGGCCGACGAGTTCCGGCGGGGACGAGGGCTGCGCGACCGGGCCTCGACGCTGGCCTGGATGGCGGCGGCGGGCATGGACGGGGAGCGGTTCGAGGCGTACATCGCGGGGATCGCGCGGCGGCGGCGGTTCCGGCTGGACAAGGAGGCGGAGCTGGCGGCCGGATATCTGGCCGCGCACCTGGCGGACTTCGCGCGGGTGAAGGCCATGTGGGCGACGGGGCCGGAGAAGGTGGACCTGGCCGGTGACGTGTCGGCGTACGGGGAGGCCGTGGTGACGGTCGCGACGCGGTGGGACCGCGAGCTGCCCGAGCCACTGCGCGGCGCGCCGGCCGGGCAGGCGGTGGGCCCCGAGGAACTGCCCGGCGGCGAGTTCCTGACCGGCGTCGTCCTGGACAGGAGCCCGGCCGGAGAGGACCCGGAGACGCTGGCCGCCGCCGGGCGGGCCGCGTTCGCCGGCTGGCTGGGCGAGCGCCGCGCCACGGCCCGGGTCGAATGGCACTGGTCATGACGCATCCCCATGACCGCACCCAGCCGGTCGCACGCCCGGCTTCTGGAACGCCCCGCAGGATCTTCCGGGAGGAGGCGCTGCGCAGCCGGGCCAGGGCCCGGAGCGGGGTCAGGATGCCGCTGGTGATCAGCGGGCCCTCGTTCCTCGTGCTCTGGATCGCGGTCGCGATCGTCCTCACGGCCGGGGTCGCGGTGACCGCGCTGGCGCTGGGCACGGTCCGCTGATGCGCCTTCACAAGCTGATGCGCCTTCCCACGCTGATGCGGCGCCTTCCCGTCCTGCCGCGGCGCCTTCCCGTGCTGCTACAGAACACCGAGACCGAGTGCGGCGCCGCCTGCCTGGCGATGGTGCTGTGCCACCACGGCCAGAAGACCACCCTGCACGAGGTCGCCGAGCGGCTCCAGGTCGGCAGGGACGGGCTGAGCGCCAAGGCCATCGTGGACGGCGCCCGCGAGCACGAGCTGAAGGCGCGCGCCTTCTCCCTCGCGCCCGAGGACCTGGCGCGGGTGCCGCTGCCCGCCGTCGCGCACTGGGAGTTCAACCACTTCCTGGTGGTCGAGCGCTGGTCGCCCGACCGGGTGGACGTCGTGGACCCGGCGCAGGGCCGGCGCAGGCTGTCGGCCGAGGAGTTCGGGGCCGGGTTCACCGGCGTGCTCATGGTGTTCGAGCCCGGCGAGGGGTTCCAGCGCGGCTCGTCGTCGATGGCGAGCGCGTGGCGGCGGGAGTTCGTGCGCACGCTGTTCAGGCGGCGCAGGGGGCTGCTGGCGCAGATCGTGGCCGCCTCGTTGCTGCTGCAACTGCTCGGGCTGGCGCTGCCGCTCTTCTCCGAGCTGCTGATCGACACGATCGTGCCGTCGGGCGGGACCGAGGTGCTGTCGGTGCTCGGCGGCGCGGTGCTGCTGGCGGGGGCGGCCCAGTTCGTGATCGGCTACCTGCGGGCGGCGCTGCTGGTCGCGGTGCGGGCGCGGGCCGACCAGGAGCTCACCGAGGGCGTGGTCGGGCATCTGATGGCGCTGCCGTACCGGTATTTCACCCGGCGTGGCAAGGGCGACCTGGTGACGCGCGCGGCGAGCGTGTCCACGCTGGGCGACATCCTGACCGGGCAGGTCGTCGCGGCGCTGCTGGACGGGCCGCTGGCCGTGGGCTATCTCGTGCTGGTCTATCTCTGGGACCCCGTCTTCGGGCTGGCGCTGACCGGGCTCGGCGTGCTCCAGACCGTTCTGCTGCTGGTCAGCACGTCGCGGATCGCGCTGCTGACCCGGGAGGAGCTGGCCGCGCTGTCGGCCTCGCAGAGCAGCCTCATCCAGACGATCAGCGGCATCGAGACGCTGAAGGCGTCGGGGGCCGAGCGGCGGGCCGTCGCGCAGTGGTCGGCGCACTTCGCCAAGCAGCTCAACGCCGACGTGCGGGCCGGGCTCACCCGGGGCCTGCTGGAGTCCGCGCTGGCGGCGATCCGGGTGATGGCCCCGCTCGGGCTGCTCTGGCTGGGCGCCTGGCGGGTGCTGGACGGGCAGCTCACGCTCGGCACACTGATCGCGCTGAACGCCATCGCGCTCGGCGCGCTGACCCCGCTGGGCTCGCTGATGACCGGGCTGCAGAGCCTGCAGGAGGCGGGCGCGCACTTCGACCGCCTGTCGGACATCCTGGCCTCCGAACCGGAGCCGAGCGAGGGTATCGAGGTGCTGCGCCTGCGCGGCTCGGTCGAGCTGCGCGACGTGAGCTTCCGCCACGACCCCCGGGGCCCGTGGACGGTGCGGAACGTCTCGGTCACCATCCGCCCCGGCCAGAAGGTGGCGCTGGTGGGCGCGTCCGGCTCGGGCAAGAGCACGCTCGCCCGGCTGCTGCTCGCGCTGCACACCCCGGTCTCGGGCGAGATCCGGTACGACGGCGTCCCGGCCGCCGAGCTCAACCTGCGCAGCCTGCGCCGCCAGTTCGGCGTGGTCACCCAGGACCCTTCGCTGTTCAACGGCTCGATCAGGGAGAACATCGCCCTGAACGACCCCGGCGCGGCCCTGGACCGGGTCGTCTCCGCGGCCCACCTGGCGGCGCTGCACGACGAGATCGCCGCGATGCCGATGGGGTACGAGACCGTGCTGACCGACGGCAGCGGCCTGTCGGGCGGCCAGCGGCAGCGCCTCGCCCTGGCCCGCGCCGTCCTGTCGCGGCCGAAGGTCCTGCTGCTGGACGAGGCCACGAGCAACCTCGACAGCGCCACCGAGGCGACCATCGAGGCGAACCTCGGCCGGCTCGTACAGACGAGGATCGTGATCGCCCACCGCCTCAGCACGGTCAGGGACGCCGACCTGATCCTGGTGGTCGACGGCGGGCGGATCGTGCAGCGCGGCACCCACGAGGAGCTGATGACCATGGGAGGCGCGTACGGACGGCTGGTCGCCGCCCAGGCGGTGCTGACATGACCCTCGTCCAGGAGAACACTGAGGGCATGACGGAAGTGCTGCGCACAGAGTCCCTGGCCAAACGGTTCGGCGCGGTGACCGCGCTGCGGGACGTCAGCCTGACCCTGCGGCGCGGCGAGGTGCTCGGGCTCATCGGCGACAACGGCGCGGGCAAGTCGACGCTGGTCAAGCTGCTGTGCGGGTTTCACCAGCCGGACTCGGGCCGCATCCTGCTGGACGGCGAGGAGGTGACGCTCAAGTCGGTGAGGCAGGCCCGCTCGCTCGGCATCGACATCGTCTACCAGGACCTGGCGCTGATCAACGAGCTCAGCGTCTTCCACAACATGTTCCTGGGCCGCGAGCACATCGGGTTCGCCAGGCTGCTGAGCAACCGGCGCATGCGCAAACTGGCCACCGAGCACCTGGACTCCATGGGCGTACGCATCCCGTCGGTGGACGTCGAGGTGGCCAAGCTCTCCGGCGGGCAGCGGCAGGCCATCGCCGTGGCCCGCTCGGTCTACACGCGTTCGCGGATCCTGCTGCTCGACGAGCCGCTGGCCGCGATGGGCGCCAAGGAGGGCGCGCTGATCCTCGACCTGGTCAGCGATCTGAAGGCGCGCGGCGAGGTGTCCATCGTGATCATCGCCCACAATCACGCCCAGATCCTGGAGGTGTGCGACCGGGTCAACCTGCTGCAGCACGGCACGATCACCTTCGACAAGGCCACCGCGGACACCTCGCTCCAGGAGCTCACCGATCTGGTGGTGGAGGAGTATCGAAGGGCGCGAATAAGGGGTGAATCTCAGTGACGCGGTAATCCGCGTGCGTTCGGAGGGACTACTGGGTGTGGACGATCCCGAAGAACGATTCACCGACCTCTACGACCGGCACTATCGCAGCGTGCTCGGGTACGCCCTGCTGCGGGCCGAGCGCGACGTGGCCGAGGACGTTTCCAGCGAGACGTTCCTCGTGGCGTGGCGGCGGCTCGGCGACCTGCCGGAGTCGCCGCTGCCCTGGCTGCTCGGGGTGGCCCGCAACCTGCTGGCCAAACAGCGCGACTCGCGCCACCGCCGGCAGGCCCTGGTCGATCGCATAGCCGCGCTCACCACCTCGCGCGACCAGGAGTCGTGGGACGTGGCCGAGCACGTCATCGACAGGGAGAGCGCGATGGCCGCACTGTCGGCCCTGCCCGAGCAGGACGTGGAGGCCATGGTGTTCGCCACCTGGTACGGCCTGCCGCCCGAGCAGGCGGCCGCGGTCATGGGCTGTTCGGTCCGCACGTACAACGTCCGGCTCCACCGCGCGCGTAAGCGCCTGACCCAGGCGCTCCGCCTGGGCGGTGCCGTCCCGCGCCCCGTTCGCACCCCTTGGAGGAACCCCTCATGAACGACCGCGTGTTCGCCCGGCTCAAGCCCTCGGAGCTGGACGAGCTGGCCGAGGACGGCTACCGGCGGCGCCGGGCGGGCGACCTGGCCCGCGCCTTCGCCGAACCTCGCACCGTGGTGCGGCGTTCCCGGCGGCCGTACCTTCTGATGGCCGGCACGCTCGCCGCCGGGCTCGCCGCCGCGGCCGCGGTGGTCGTCGTCTCCGGCGACCCGGCGCCACGCCAGAGCCCGCTCGTGGCCGTCGAGACGCCGTCGAAGACGGCGAAGCCGGTGGTGAACGCCCGTATGTTCCTGCTGGCCGCCGCCACGACGGCCAAGCGCGAACCGGCCGCCTCCGGCCGCTACTGGTACGTCAACGAGCGCACCCTGCAGAAGATCCACAACGTGCCCGGCGAGTACATGGCCGGCATCAAGGCCGCCGACGACGAGTTCAGGAAGAAGGAGAAGGAGGTCAGGAACGACCCCAAGGCACTCGCCGACCTGAAGAAGGAGTTCGGGGACAAGCTCACGAAGCTGAAGATGGCCGAGTTGCCGTACACGGCGTTCGCGGCCGACACCCGCGAGATCTGGCGGCCGATGAAGGCGGGTGAGACCGGCCGCACCGTGGGCAACCAGGACGTCGAGGTCTCCTTCGGCTCCCCGCGGGACGAGGCCGCATGGACGGCCGCCGGATCGCCCGAGCTGGTGGAGAAGGGGGCCAGGACCTACGACGACGACACCGAGCGGGTGCTGTCGATCGACAACCCCAGCCTGAACCTGCGCAACATCAAAGACCTGCCCACCGGCAAGAAGGAGCTCCAGCGCCGCCTGGACGCGCTCTGGGAGCAGAGCCCGAACACCGCGAAGGTCACCAGCAAGAACGGCTACCTCTGGCAGACCGGCGTGGACCTGATGACCGCTCCGCTCAAGCCGGGCACCCGCTCCGCCCTGTTCCAGGTGCTGGCCGACCAGCCGGGCATCACGTCGCAGGGCCAGGTCACGGACGCGCTGGGGCGTACGGGGGTCGCCCTCTCCGCGAACACGGCCCACACGCTGACCCTCCGGCTGGTCATCGACCCGGAGACGGCCGAGCTGCTGGAGTATGACGTGCTGGAGAAGGGCAAGCCCCTGCTCCGGGTGGCCCTGGCGGACATGGGCTTCACGGACGAGCTGGGCAGGCGTCCTCAGGGCTGAAAGCGCAGCCGCACGGTGATCGAAGCCCCCTCCTGACCGGCGAGCCGCCCGAACCTGAGCGTGCCGCCGGTCAGGACGGCGTCGCCACGCAGCACCTCGGCCATGGGCCGATCCCAGGTCACGGCCAGCTCGTCCAGGTCGCACCGGGGATCGGCCACGGTGAGCGTGGCGGTGCCGTCCGGGTGCTCGCGGGCCAGGACCGCGCAGGGCGCGGAGGCGGTCAGGCCGGCGGCGGTCCCCGCGTTCCAGAAGCAGGCCGCTGTGAGGCCCAGCGAAGGGACCTGGACGGCCTGCAGGCGGGCGGTGTTGACCGCCACGCTCACAGAGGCGGCTCTCGTGGCGGCCTGGCTCGCGCCGGGCAGCAGGACGTAGGCGTAGCCGGCCGCCTGGGGATCGACGCCGTGGTCCAGCCAGAGCGTCACGTAGTCACGGGCCACCCCGCCGCCTTCGCGGCGCTCGCGCAGAGTCCGCAACTTCTGGCCGCCGGGCACGACGTAGCCGCCGTGGCCTTCTATGTGTGCCCAGCCCGCCCCCGTCGTGAGCGCGGCGCCGGTCCTGCGGTTGTCCACGATCGTCTCGACGGCCGTGCCGTCCCGGCTCGTGATCCCGGCCCCCAGGCAGACGATCGCGTCGTCGAGGAAGAACCACGACTTGAACGCCTCCATCGTGCTCTCCAGCCCGCTGAGGTGCTGGCCCGCCACCGCGTACGTGCCGTCGGTCGCCCCGCCCACCCAGCGCCACGGCGTCCGCGTGTCACCCCACGCCGCGCCCGCCCCGTCGGGCAGGCGCCGGGTGGAGACGGTCGTGCCCGGCAGCCGGTAGGGGTCCACGGTCGGCCAGAAGGAGTCCGAGTATTGGTCGCCGTGGCCCTCGGCCCACCAGTAGAGCATCCCCGAGCCGGTGTGCCAGCCGCGCGGGTTCTCGCCGTTGCCGTGCTCGTAGTGGCCGATCCGGTGCGAGGCCATGCTGAGCGCCGCGCACCAGCCCGGCCTGCGGTGCACGGCCCTCGCGCTCATCGGCAGCAGCCGGTGCCCGACCGGCTCCGGCGCGGCGGGTATGGCGTCGTCGTCCAGGATCGCGGCCAGGCGGGCGCGGAACGGCGGCTCGGCGTGCTCCAGCATCGGCCGGTACGCGCTCCGCACCGCCCACCCCTTCACCATGGCCTGCCACCGGGCCCGCCGGTCGGCCGGGGCGCTCTCCCCCAGCAGCAGGACCGCCGCCGCGATCTCCGCGCCGCGCTCGTGGTCGCCGAACGGCCTCCTGCCGACGCCCCGGCCGCGTACCAGGTCCATGCAGGCGCCGTCGCGGACGAAGGGCGCGAACGACCGCTCGACCAGGTCGAAGACACCCTGGTCGGTGAGCTCCCACGGCGAGCCGCGCAGCACGGCGTACAGGGTCGCCAGCCCCGACAGCAGCGTCACCCCGTAGGCCCCCTGGTAGGGGACATAGGTGTGCTGGATGAACGAGCCGTCCCGGTAGAACCCGTCGCCCTCGGAGACCAGGGGGAACACCGGCGACAGCGCCGAGACGGCCAGCTCCGCGCGGCCGTGGTCGTCCGCGAGCATGGCCCGCAGCAGCGTCACCACGCACAGGTCCACCCGGTTGGCCCCGGTGCTGGTGCCGCTGTAGCTCGCCAGCCGATTCGCGGGCACGAAGTGATCCACCGCCGCCGGCAGTGCCGGGTTCTCCAGCCCGGTCAGCACCGCCGCGTCGAGCAGCGCCTTCGGCACGCCGATCTCCCAGTGCCACCAGTTGCCCACGGGGAAGGCGCCGGCGGTGTAGACGCGCCGGAGGTAGTGCTCCGCACCCTCGGCGACGGCCTCGGCCAGACTCGCGTCGCCGGTCAGCGCGTGGGCCCGCGCCATGGTGCGTAGCCGCCGGGGCGTGGCCACGTACGAGGGGAACGGCTCGTCGGGCCAGAGGGAGGAGCGGCCGGGCGCCATCGTGTCGCGGTAGCGGCCGGCCGCCCTGGTCAGCGCCTGGTCCGGGGCGTCCCCCGTGATCACCTCCCGCCAGCGGCGGCGCAGCAGGACGAAGGTGTCGTCGGGGGTGTGCGCCGCCCGCGTGGGCGTGAGCGCGCCCAGTGTCCCGGCCGCCGCCACGCCGCCGAGCCGGAGAAACGATCGCCGGTGCACGCCTCGATTATCACGCGGGGAGTACGGCCCCCGCCCGCTTGACCGTCCTGATGATCGGCGCGGTCTCGATGTGCCGGATCGCGGGCAGCGCGCCGAGGCTGTCGGTCAGGTAGCGGTAGAGCGCCGCGTCGTCGCGGCACACGATGCTGGCCATCAGGTTGGTCGGCCCCGTCGTCGCGCCCGCGAACGCCACCTCAGGATGCGCGGTCAGCGCCTGCCCGGTCGCGTCGAGGTCGGCCGGTGACACCGACATCCACAACTGGGCCTCCGTCTGGTAGTCCAGCAGCGTGGGCAGCACGTCCATGTCGAAGAAGAGCGCGCCCGCCGTACAGAGCTGCTCCATGCGGCGCTTGACGGTCGACTCCGACCAGCCCGTCACCGCCGCCAGGTCGGCGTAGCCGGTCCGGCCGTCCATGGAGAGCGTGTCCAGCAGCGCCTGGTCGCCGGGGCCGAGCGAGATCCGCTCGCCCGTGCCGTAGCGCTGGTAGACCCGGCCGGCCGCCATGTGCTCCACCTGCTCGGGCGTGAGCGCGGCCAGCCCCGACCAGCCGATCCGCCCGCCCACGAACAGGTGCAGGGTCCGGTGCGCCGACACCGAGAGCACGCGGTTGGTCCTGGCCAGCTTGTTCAGCAGCAGCGACTCGCGCTCGTCGGCCGTGCGCTGGAGGGTGCCGCAGGAGATCTCGGTGGCGCCGGACAGCAAATGCACCCAGAACGTGTCGGGCCGCCGCCCCAGCGCCTCGGCGATCGGCACGGCCGCGTCGGGGGTGCAGCGCAGCCGGATCGACCACGACTCGAAGCCCAGGCGCCGTCCGTCCACGACGCCGACCACGCGCAACATGCCGGTGCCGCGCAGCCGCCGGTAGCGCCGCGCCACCCGCTGGTCGGACACCCCGAGCACCTCGCCGATCCGGCTGAACGAGGCCCGCCCGTCCACCTGCAGCGCGTGCAGCAACCCTCGGTCGACGTCGTCCAGCTCAATGATTTCCACCACCCCAGGCTAACGCGCACGGAAAACCACCAGAACTCTTGCTCTGGCTGGCGAATAACCCCAGCCAGACCCGAACGTGGTCCTCATGATTCCCACCCAAGCACCCGAGCGCACGTCCTGGTCACCGCTGGTGGCCGCCTGTCTGGGCGCCTTCATGCTCCTCGTCGACGTGACCATCGTCATGGTCGCCCTGCCCGACATCACCACCGATCTCCACATGTCCTTCACCGGCGCGCAGTGGCTGCTGGACGGCTACGCGCTGGCGCTGGCCGCCCTGCTCCTGGCCGCCGGGTCCGTCGCCGACCACGTCGGCCGGCGCCGGGTCTATCTGGGGGCGCTGGGGGTGTTCGCGCTGGCCTCGCTCGCCTGCGGGCTCGCGCCCTCCAGCAGTCTGCTGCTGGGCGCCCGCGTGCTGCAGGGCGCGGCCGCCGCGGCCATGATGGCCACCACCCTGGCCCTCATCAGCGCCACCTATCACGGCCGGCGGCGCGGCATCGCGTTCGGCGTGTGGGGCGGCGTCAACGGGGCCGCCGCGGCCGTCGCGCCCGTGCTCGGCGGGCTGCTCACCGAGCACCTGCACTGGCGGGCCATCTTCCTGGTGAACCTGCCCATCAGCCTGATCGCCGCCTGGCTCACCGTGCGCGGCGTCGAGGAGTCGAAGCGGCCCGGCGGGGCCAGGATCGACTGGGCCGGCATGGTCACGTTCACGGTGGCGGCGGGCGCGCTCACGTACGGGCTGATCGAGGCCGGCCAGAGCGGCTGGGCGGCGGCACTGGTGCCGCTGGTCACGGCGGCGGTGGCGTTCGTGGCCTTCGTGGTCGCCGAGACGCGTGGCGAGCACCCCATGCTGGATCTGAAGCTGTTCGCCGGGCGGTCGTTCAGCGGGATCATGGCCGGGGCGGGGCTGCTCATGCCGGCCGCGTTCGCCTGCCTGGCCTTCACCTCGATCTGGCTGCAGCAGGACCTGCGGCTCGGCCCCGTGATGGCGGGCCTGGCGCTGTCGCCGATGGCCGTCACCTCGCTGGTGACCTCCGTCGCGTCCGCCCGCCTGTTCCCCGGGCTGTCGCCGCGCGTCGCGCTCGGTGGCGGGCTGCTGCTGATCGGCGCGGGCGCGTTCCTGCAGGGCCTGCTCGACGAGCACTCCACGTGGACGGCGCTGGCGCCCGGCCTGGTCATCACCGGGATCGGCGTCGGACTGGCCGTCCCGTCGCTCAGCTCCGCCGCCATGACGTACGCGCCGCCGCAGCGCGCGGGCATGGCGGCGGGCACGGTCAACACGGTCAGGCAGCTCGGGTACGCGCTCGGCATCGCCCTGCTCGGCATCCTGTACCAGAGCGGCGCCCCCGCCCACCTCGCCCTGAACGACGTCTACCACGCCAGCGCGATCACCGGTGTGGCGGCGGGCCTCCTGGTCCTGGCCACCGTCGGCCGTCCTGTCAGAGCAGGCGCTTGATCTCCCCGTACGCGCGGTAGAACCCGCCGCGCCCGGCCGAGCGCAGGCCGTCCACCAGGTAGCGGGCGCCCGCCTCGCGAATGTCCTTGGGGAACTGCACGTTCCACGTCTCGTAGCCGGGGCTGACCACGCGCACCCGCAGCCGCTCGCCCTCCTTGACGCACTCCACGACGACGCCGTTCCCCACGTCGCTCGTCGTCTCCAGCACCACCGACGGCTCCACGACCCGCAGCGACGCCGCGGCCTTCACGTCGAGCGGCTGGGGCACGTTCCCGGCCCGGGCCGCGGCGATGGCCGCCTCGCCGGCGTCGATGCAGGCCAGCGCGCCGTTGGTGGTGACGATGTAGAGGCGGTCGTTGAGGAACTGCATCGAGAAGGCCGATCCGCAGCCGGTGCTCAGCTTCCACAGCCGCGCGCCCGAGGCGTCGAAGCAGTAGACCGAGCCGCGGTCGTCACCGGCGAAGACGTGGCGGCCGCCGGGCGAGGTGGCGCAGGAGTAGACGGCGCCGTCGCAATGGTAGACGGCCTCGGTCCGGCCGTCCCGCTTGGCCAGGCGGTGCACGCTGCCGCGGGCGCCGCGCGCCGTGCCCGCGTAGACGGAGTGCTCCTCCTGCCAGCCGAACAGCACCTGCTCGTGAAGGTCGTGCTGCCAGAGCAGCGCGCCGTCCAGCAGGTCGTGGGCGGCGACGCCGCGTGAGTGCCCGTGGTAGACGGCGTCCTGGTCGCACCGGACCATCCAGGCGGAGTCGCCGGTGCCGGAGCGGGACCACTGGGCCTCGTCCTCGTAGTCGATCGCGGTGACCCGCCCGGCCCGGTCGGAGACGCCGAGCACGCCGTCGTGGATGTCCAGCCAGTAGATGTCCACGTCGGCGGCGATCTCGTACGCGGACCTCGGGACCTTGCCGCTGAGGTCGTACACGCGGCCGTCGTCGCATCCGGCGTAGATCCAGAAGTCGTCGGCCACGATGCACTTGACGCCGTCGGGCAGCCGGAAGCGGCCGTTCACGGTGCCGCCGTGGCTGACGGTGTAGACGTCGCCGTCCTGGTTGCCGACCCAGCAGCGCTCCTCGTCCACGAAGATGCCGAAGGCCGCCGACCCGCTGTTGAAGCGCCACAACACGGGCGCGAGCTGCTCGGGCGGCTGCCGCGGCACAGAACGGGACGTGGTGGAGGTGCTGGACGGGCTGGGGGTGCTCGGCCTGCTGGGGATCGACCGGCGGGTGACGGTCCGGCGCGCGCGCCCGCCGCGTACGGCCGGGGTGTACCCCTTGCGCGTCTTCTCCCCGACCTTCTTGTCGGCCGCCTCCTGGGCCTTGGCCGCGGTCGGGAAGGAGGAGACCTTAGTCTGGCCGGCCTCGCCAATGCGCCCGTAGGTGATCGTGACCTGCGTGCCCGCCACGGTCACCTCGTAGAACTTGTGCGATCCGCCGCCGTCCTCAGACAGCTCCAGGTAGGTCATGTCCGCGCTTCTCCAGAATTGCCGGGCTTGATCGTTGCTGGGGAGCGTAGAGGACGGCGGCGACAGAACCGGGCTATTGGTCGAATTCGTAGGCTCCCGCGTCGACCGCGCCGTCACTGCCGTCGATCGCGCGGCCGGTCACGTCGCTGTCGCTGAACCTGGTCACACCGAGGTTGATGGCCGGGCTGCCGGCGCGCACCCTCAGCGGGTACGCCGTGTCGGTCAGGTCGAACAGCGGGTCGGCCTCGATGTTGTTCGTGCCGCCCATCTGGTGCTGCTCGGCGTTAAAGAAGACGTTGTGGTGGCTGTCGGTGACCCCGGGGCCGTAGGCCGTCTTGAAGGTGACATCGATGATGTTCTGGGACATCGACAGGTGGGCGTTGGTGCAGCCCGCGTCGCAGACGACGCCCTGGGAGCCGTCCTGGGTCAGGCGCACGCTGTTGTTGCGGAATACGGTGCGGAGCACGGGGCCGTTCGGGTCCGGGTCCTCGCCCGGCTCCTGGACGCCCCTGGTCACCAGGGCCGCGCCGGTCGCCGGACCGGTGATGACGTTGTACTCGAAGACGTTGTCCGAGGTCCCGTCCGGGTCGGCGGGCTGGCCGTTCGGCTTCGTCTCCTTGCTGGTGCCTAATTCGGTGAAGGTCTCGTTGTCCACCGCGATGTTGTGGTGGATCAGGTTGCGGGAGCCGAGGAAGATCTCCACGGCGGCGCCGTCCATGCCGTAGTCGTGACTCTGGGCGACCGAGCCGCGGATCTCGTTCCAGCCGATGTTCGAGTCGTCGCCCTGGACGAGGAGCGCGAACGCGCCCGAGTCGTCGTTGTCGGGCTCCTCGGTGTTCTTGCTCATGAAGTTGTTGTCGACGAAATCGTTGGCCGTCACCGCGGTGTACCGCGCCTCGGGCTCGATGTAGACGCCGGCCGCCGCGCCGGTGATGTAGTTGCGCTCGATGACGTTGTTGTCGCCCGTCACCTTGATGCCGGCCCACGTGCAGCGCTTGCCGTCCACGGCCAGGCCGACCTGGATGTTCATGACCTCGATGTGCTCGCCTTCGAGGCTCACACAGGCTTCGCCGTCCCCGGTGATCACCGGCCTGGCGGTGCCGGGGCCGTAGGCGTCGACGCGGATCGGGGCCGCGTCGGTGCCCGCATCGGTGATCGCGAGCTGCTGGCCCACCCACTGGGAGCCGCGGCGCAGGAACACCTTGGAACCGGCGGTCAGTTCGGTCGCGGACACCTTCGTGAGGGTCTTCCAGGCGGTGGCCTCGTTGGTGCCCGCCGCCGAGTCGTTGCCGTTGACGGAGTCGACGTAGATGGTCTTGATCTCCGCCGCCGAAGCGGTGCCCGTCGCGAGCGGGGTGGCCGCGAGCGCGAGCACCGCGGCCAATGTGCCGGTCCGCACGTTCCAGCCTGACATTCAGCCTCCTGAACGGCCGGGGCTCCGTCGTGCCGACGAAGATCATCCCCGGCTTGCGGTCGTCACCTTAACCCCATTTCGGTAGAAATTCCTGACTTTCATTGGTTGTCCGAATCTGTTACCTTCCGGCCCGGATCGGCACCACGTTGTTGTGCGCGCCCTGGCGCGGCAGCGCGAACCAGGTGGCCTTTCCGACCAGGTCAGGATGGGTGACGTAGCGCTGGGGATGGCACCCGTAGAAGCCGTCGGAGAGCCTGGCGATGATGCGCAGCCCACGCCCGTGCTCGGCCGCCAGGTCGTAGGGCGCGGTCTCGGGCAGCAGGGAGCTGCCGTCCACCACCACGCACATGATCTCTTTGGCGTCCACGTGGAGCACGAGTTCGTACGGATCATCGCCGTACATGAGGGCATTTGTGATCAATTCGCTCACCATCAGAACGGCGTCGTCCACGAGTTCCGCGGAAAGGGAGAGAGCCGACAATTCTGTGCGTATGATCGTCCGTGCATGACCAACCGTCCGTGCGTCCTCCCGCAGCGGCCATACGAACTGGATCTTGCTCCGATGAGCTGATCGCAGCCTGGTCATGACGTCCCTTTCCGGCGCGGAGGGGCAACGGATGCGCGTTTCGCTTAACAAGAGAACCTGCCTCAGGGTTGACGTACACGTCTGTCGAAACTTGTACGTATGAAAACGCACCTTGGGTCGAATCTTCGGCGAGAAATCACGATTCTTTTTGCCGCGCCTTCGTAACGGCGCGCGTGAACCGGGGTACGGACACTCCCATGAGCAGTCCTGACCAGAACGCACCCAAGACCGAAACCACGCACGACGAACGACCCGCCGAACCGAAACCCGCCGGACGCCACGCGCTGGAGCGGGCCCTGTCGGAGGCGGGCAAGGATCTCGAAGACCTCACCCGGTAACAGACGTCAGCGGCCCCGGCGGCGCTCCAGCAGCGACCACAGCACCGCCGGCGTCAGCGGCACGTCGGTGAGCTCGTCCGCGATCTCCGGCAGCGCGGCGGCGACCGCGTTGACGATGGCGGCGGGCGGGCCGATCGTGCCGGCCTCCCCGGCGCCCTTCATGCCGCCCGGCGTCACCGGCGACGGCGTCTCCAGCAGCACGACGTGGATGTCCGGCACCTCGCGCGTGGTCGGCAGCATGTAGTCGACGATCGGCTGGCCGTCGTCGGTGTAGACGATCTCCTCGGTCAGCGCCTGGCCGAGGCCCTGCGCCACGCCGCCGCGAATCTGACCCTCCACGGAGGCCGGGTTGACCAGCACACCGGCGTCGTTGACCGCCCAGTAGCCCTCCACCTCGACGGCCCCGGTCTCCGGGTCGACGGCCACGGCCGCCGCGTGGGCGCCGTAGCCGAAGGTGTAGCCGGGCGGGTCGTAGCTGACCCGCTCCTCAAGCCCGGGCGTGACGCCTTCCGGCAGGTCCCAGCCGCGCCAGGCCGACGTGGCCAGCTCCCGCAGCGTGCGGGCCGCCTGCGGGTCGCCCTTCACGCGCACGGCGCCGTCGGCGATCTCCAGGTCGGCGGCGGCCGCCTCAAGCTGGTGCGCGGCAATGGCGATCAGCTTGTCGCGCAGCCGTTCGGCCGCCCGCGTGAGCGCCCCGCCGCCCACCGCCAGCGAACGGCTGGCGATCGACCCCATCGACGAGTACGGCGTCATCGCCGTGTCCCCCAGCACCACCCGCACCCGCTCGATGGGCACCCCCACCCGGTCGGCCGCGAGCTGGGCCAGCGCCGTCTCGATGCCCTGCCCGATCCCGGCCACCCCCGAGGACACCACCACGGACGCGTCCTGGTCCATGCGCAGGACCGCCGTCTCGTAGCCGCCGCCCTCCATCCCGATGGCCTTCATGTCCATCGACGGCCCCAGGCCGGTGCTCTCCACGTGGCAGGAGTAGCCCACGCCGCGCCTGCGCCCGTCGTCCTTGGTCACCGGCCGCACCATCTCCCGCACCGTGCGCAGGGCGCGCGGATAGTCGCCGGAGTCGTAGGTCTGGTAGACGCGGGTCGTGTACGGCAGCTCCTCAGGCCGCAGCATGTTGCGCAGGCGCAGCTCGATCCGGTCGATCCCGAGCCGGCGCGCCGCCTCGTCGATCAGCCGCTCCCTGGTCAGGGTGCCCTCTGGCTGGCCGAAACCGCGGTAGGAGCCGATCGGGGTGGTCGTGGTAACGACGCCGCGCACGCGTACCGCGAACCGATCGAACCGGTAGGGGCCCGGGAGCAGCGTGGCCGTGACCGCGTGGGTCGAGCCGCCCGTGTTCGACGGGTGCGCGCCGAGGTCGCCGAGCACGTCGGCGTACATCGCCACGAACCGCCCGTCCCCGTCGAGCGCCAGGCGCGCGCGGTGCACGGCCTGCCGGGCGGGCAGCGTGGCGAACAACCGGTCGCCCGGCGACTCCGACCAGCTCACCGGGCGTCCGGTACGCATCGCGGCCAGGCAGACGAGCGCCTCGTCCGGGTAGACGTGCTCCTTGGCGCCGAAGCCGCCGCCGGTGTCGCGGCTGATGACGCGTACCCGGTCGTGCGCGAGCCCGAACGCCTCCGCCAGGTGCTCGCGCACGTGGTGCGGCGCCTGGGAGGAGATGTACACGGTCAGCTCGTCGTCGGCGTAGTGAGCCACCACGCCGCGCGGCTCCATCGGGTACGGCGAGACCCGGCCCAGCCGGAACGTCATCTCGACGACGTGCTCGGCCCTCTCGATGGCGGCCAGGCAGTCGTCGTCGCCCATCACGTATTCGGTGATCAGGTTGGTGCCCAGCTCCGGGTAGAGCAGCGGCGCCCCCTCCGCCAGCGCCCGTTCGGCCCCGACCACGGCGGGCAGCTCGTCCAGCTCCAGGTCGAGCAGGTCGGCGGCGTCCCTGGCGGCCTCCGGCGTACGGGCGACGACCACGGCGAGCGGCTGTCCCGCGTACCTGATCGCCTCGTCCAGCACCCGGTAGGAGGTGAGCCGCTGGCCCGGCGACACGCTGACGCACGGCAGGCGGAGGCCGGCCGCGTCGCCCGGGGTGATGATGTCCAGCACGCCCTCGACCGTCCAGGCCGCCTTGGTGTCGCAGCCGGTGAACGCGCCGTGCGCGATCGGGCTGCGCACCACGTGCGCGTGAACCGTTCCCGGCAGCCGGACCGCGCCGACCCACCTGCCCTTTCCGGTCAGCAGCCTGGCATCTTCCCGTCGCGGCGTCCGCGCGCCGACATACCCGCCGACATATCCATCGCCCATGGCCTGATTGTGAGCGCCGTCCGCCCGGCGGTCTATACGATCCGGCGAGGAAGAGCACGTCAGTGGGGGTACTGATGCAAACTTTCCTGCCATATCCAGATTTCGCCGCCTCGGCCACGGTGCTCGACCCGCTGCGGCGCGGCAGGCAGCGCGTCGAGGCCCTGCAGGTGCTGCGCGCCCTGACCGTCCCCGGCTACGAGGAGGCGCTCGTGCGCTACGGCCTGGAGATGTGCGGTCACTGGTGCTCCCTGGGCAGGCCCGACACCTGCGCGGCCACGATGACGACCTGGCCTACGTCTGGCCACGCTCGGACCGCCTGCCCGTGTGATCACACCACTTCGAAGGCGGCCATCATCGCCATGTCCTCGTGCTCCAGGTTGTGGCAGTGCAGGACGTACCGGCCGCGGTAGTCGGTGAACCGGGTGACGATTTCGACGGTCTGGGCGTCGCGCAGCTCGACGGTGTCCTTCCACTCCGGCGGCCCGGCCGGGCGCTCGCCGTTGACCGACAGCACCTGGAAGTGGTCGAGGTGCAGGTGTACCGGATGCGCGACGTCGCTGGTCAGACGCCAGACCTCGATGTCGCCGAGCTTCGGCCTGGCCTCCATGCGCCGGGCGTCGAACGGCCTGCCGTTGATCAGCCAGCCCATGCCGCCGTGCATGCCGCCGCCGCTGAACTCGAAGTCCCGCGTCACCGTCGCCCTGGCCGGATCGAGCGCCTCGACCGTGGACAGCCGCCCCGGCACGGCCGAGTCGTCGGCCTCGTCCCGATCGACCGCGAACCGCATCACCCTGGCCTGCGCGCCCTCCCCCGCCAGGTTGCGCAGCTCGACCCGCTGCCCGATCTTGTACGCGCCGAAGTCCACGACCACCTCGGCCCGCTCCCCCGGCGCCAGCCTGAGCTGCCGCACGGTCCTCGGCGCGGCCAGCAGCCCGCCGTCGCCGGCGATCTGGATCATCGGGCCGCCGGTGGCCAGCTCGTACGCGCGAGCGTTGGAGGCGTTGCAGAGCCGCAGCCGATACCGGGCCCTGGCCACCCGCAGCTCCGGCCACGGCGCCCCGTTCACCAGGATCACGTCACCGAGCACGCCCCCCATGTACGCCTCCCGCACCCCCGGCCGCGCCTCCAGCCCCGGGTACAGCATCGCGCCGTCCGCCCCGAACGACCGGTCGCAGATCAGCAGCGGCAGGTCGCGCTCCCCCGACGGCAGCGGCAGCGCCTCCTCCTCCGGGTCCCTGACCAGGAACATCCCGGCCAGGCCGCGCCAGACCTGCGGTCCCGTGAAGTCCATACGGTGGTCGTGGTACCAGAGGGTGGCGGCCCGCTGCTCCAGCGGGAACACGTACTCACGCGACGCGCCGGGCGCCACCAGGTCCGTCGGGAAGCCGTCGGACTCCGGCGGGGTGTGGCCACCGTGCAGGTGCAGGACCGTCGGCTCGCCGAGCTGGTTGACCAGCTTCACGACCGTGCGCCGGCCCCGGCTCGCCTGCAGCGTGGGGCCGGGGAACGTGCCGCCGTACCCCCAGATCGGCGTGCGCAGCCCCGGCAGCAGCTCCGCCTCGGCCGCCCGCTCGGTCAGCTCGTAGTAGTCGACGCCGCCCACGCTCCGGACGGGCTTGGCCACCTCGGGGACCTGCAGCGGCACCGCGTACGGCTTCGGCAGCGGCGCCGCGCTGGTCAGGAGCTGTGGCTGCGGGGTGCCGGCGATCAGCGAGCACCCGGACGAACCGGCCGCCACCACCGCGCCGAGCCCCAGCAGCCGCAGCGCGTCCCGTCTGCTCGGGGTCATGCCCGCGGCCGGGACATGACCCTGGCGAGCTGGGCGACGCCGCCCCCGAACAGCGCCACCCCCAGCGGCAGGTGAACGGTCTTCACATGCGCCATGCCGAGCAGCGCCGCCACGACCGTGAACACCAGCAGCAGCGCCGCCGGCGCGACGTATTTGGCGGACCCGCCACCCGGCCGCCAGACCAGGATCGCGAGGACGAGGTGGGCGAGCCCGATGAGGGCCAGGACGATGCCCGAGGTGGAGTGCAGCGCCCGGCCACCGGGCAAGGACAGCAGCATGCCCGCCGTCACCGCCTGGAACAGCAGCGCGGCGACGTGCAGGACCACCACGGCCTTCAGCGCCTGCAGGGGCCACCCGGCACGCACGGTGCGGTCGGCGAGGGTCGCGGTCATGAAAGCCTCCCAAGAGATGATGAGCGCCATCGTGCTGCCGCGACCCGCCGCCGGTCGTCCCGCCGGGGAAGACTTCTGCGGCTACCACGGGGGCAGCAGGATCGGCGCGCGTACTTCCCCGGAAGTAGCGCCGAATTACGCCCTGGCGCTGAGGAACCTGCCCGTTGCAGGCTCTAATGTGCAGGAATGAGCTCTCTGCACGGATGGCGCCCGTGGGCCATGGACGGCGCCATCGCCGCCGTGGTGGCCGCCATGCTGTCGGTCACCGTTCTGGCGACCCCCGCCGCGGGAGCCCTCGACCTGGTCGCGGCCCTGATCGGCTCGGCCGCCCTGGTGTTCTGGCGGCGCGCGCCCCTGGTGCCGCTGCTGATCAGCACGATCTGCATGCTCGTCTACGCGGTGCACGCCCAGCCGGGCCCGCCGGCCGCCTTCCCCGTGCTGGTGGCGGTCTTCAGCTCGGTACGGGCCGGGCACCGGCTGCTGCCGGCGCTGGCCGCGATGGCGTTCCTTGGCTCCAGCCTGGCGGCGAACCTGGCCGCGGCCGCCGGCCGGGAGCCGCAGACGATCGTCCAGCACACGACGCTGCTGCTCGGCTGGTTCGTGGCGGCCGGGGTGGCGGGGACGGTGGCGAGGACCCGGCAGGCGTACCTGGAGCAGGTCGAGCAGCGCGCCGTCGAGGCCGAGCGGACCCGCGACGAGACCGCCCGCCGCCGGGCGGGCGAGGAGCGGCTGCGGATCGCCAGGGAGCTGCACGACTCGCTCACCCACAGCATCTCGATCATCAAGGTGCAGGCCGGGGTGGCCGTCCACCTGGCCCGCAAACGCGGCGACGAGGTCCCGGCCGCGCTCCTCGCCATCCAGGACGCCAGCGGCGACGCCATGCGCGAGCTGCGCGCCACCCTGGAGATCCTGCGCGACCAGGACGGGCCGGAGGACGCGCCCAGTGGGCTCGGGCGGCTCGACGACCTGGTGGACCGGGCCCGGTCGACGGGCCTGCCCGCCACGGTGACCGTCCTGGGCGAACGGCGGGAGTTGCCCGCCGAGGTGGACCGGGCCGCGTACCGGATCGTGCAGGAGGCGCTCACCAACGTCTCCAGGCACGCGGGCGGGGCCGCCGCCACCGTGCGCATCGACTACGGCGGCGACGCGCTGGTCGTGCAGGTCGACGACGACGGCGCGGCCGGCACCGGCACGCCGTGCGTGCCGGGAGTGGGCCTGATCGGCATGCGCGAGCGCGTCACGGCGCTCGGCGGCCGGCTGCGGGCCGAGCCCCGCCCCGAGGGCGGTTTCACCGTACGTGCCGAACTTCCCCTGGGAGAACCATCGTGATCCGCGTGCTGCTCGTGGACGACCAGGCACTCATCCGCGGCGGCTTCCGCGCGCTGCTGGAGGCCGAGGACGACATCGAGGTGGTGGCCGAGGCCGTGAACGGCGAGCAGGCCGTCGCGCTCGCCCTCGAACACCTGCCGGACGTGGCCCTCGTCGACGTGCAGATGCCCGTGATGGACGGCATCGAGGCCACCAGGCGCATCGCCGCCGACGAACGCCTGAGCGGCGTCCACGTGGTGATCCTCACCAACTACGGCCTCGACGAGTACGTCTACAACGCCCTGCGGGCCGGCGCCGGCGGCTTCCTGGTCAAGGACACCGAGCCCGCCGACCTGCTGCAGGGCGTCAGGGTGGCGGCCCGCGGCGACGCCCTGCTCTCGCCCGCGATCACCCGCCGCCTCATCGGCGAGTACGTCGCCCGCCGCCCCGAGCCGCGACCCGACGGCATGGACGTGCTCACCAACCGCGAACGCGAGGTGACCGCCCTGGTCGCCCGCGGCCTGTCCAACGACGAGATCGCCGCCCACATGGTGATCAGCCCGACCACCGCCAAGACCCACGTCAGCAGGGCGATGACCAAGCTGCGGGCCCGCGACCGCGCGCAGCTCGTCGTCTTCGCCTACGAGTCGGGCCTGGTCACCCCGAGGGCGCGCCACTGATCCCCTTCGTGGTGGAATGGCACTCTGGGACCTGGGAGGGCTCGTGAGCATCATTTCGCGCGGTTTTCGTGGGAAGCGCAGAGACGACGGCGACCGGCTGCCACCCGGCCAATACCTGGCCGAGGACTTCCCGGTGCTGTCGGCGGGGCCGACGCCCCGGGTGCCGCTCGACCGGTGGGAGTTCGCCATCGACACCGAGGCGGAGCAGACCCACCGCTGGACGTGGGAGGAGTTCCAGGCCCTGCCCACCGAGACGCCCACGGTGGACATCCACTGCGTCACCAAGTGGTCCAAGCTGGACACCACCTGGGAGGGCGTCTCGCTGGACGTGCTCTTCGAGGACGTGGAGAGCTCCGCCGAATACGCGCTGATCTACTCCTACGGCGGCTACACCACGAACCTGCCGCTGGAGGACCTGCTCGACGGCAAGGCGTGGCTCGTGCACCGCTTCGACGGCGAGGAGCTGGAGCCCCGGCACGGCGGTCCGGCCCGGCTGATCGTGCCGCACCTGTACTTCTGGAAATCGGCCAAGTGGGTCCGCGGCATCCGGCTGCTGAACGACGACTGGCCCGGCTTCTGGGAGACCGCCGGCTACCACAACTACGGCGACCCGTGGCGCGAGCAGCGCTACGAGGGCGACTAGGGTGCGCCGCCTGACCTGGCGGGCGGCCGAGCTGGTCCATACGGCCGCCGAGACCGCCACCGCCCGTACCTTGCGGTTCCGGGTGCCCGGCTGGCCGGGGCACGTGGCGGGCCAGCACGTGGACGTGCGGCTGACGGCCGAAGACGGCTACACGGCGCAGCGCAGCTACTCGCTGGCCGCGCCCGCCGACGGTGACCTGGTCGAGCTGACCGTGGAGACCGTGCCCGACGGCGAGGTGTCGCCCTACCTGACCGAGGTGATCGAGGCCGGCGACCAGGTCGAGCTGCGCGGCCCGGTGGGCGGCTGGTTCGTCTGGAAACCGGAAAGCAAGGCTCCGGTGCTGCTGGTCGGCGGCGGGTCCGGGATCGTGCCGCTGATGGCCATGGTCAGGGCGCGTCGGCGGGCGGGCAGCCGGGTGCCGTTCCGTCTCCTCTATTCCCTGCGCGACCCCACCCGCCGCTACTACGCCGGTGAGCTGCGCCGCCCGGACCCCGGGCTCGACATCTCCTACCTCTACACCCGGCTCGCGCCCGAAGGGGCGTCCCGGGCGGCCGGCCGGATCATGCTGGACGACCTGGCGGAGGGCGGCTGGCCCGCCGGGTTCGAGCCCGACTGCTACGTGTGCGGGCCGACCGGGTTCGTGGAGGCGGCGGCCGACCTGCTGCTCGCGCTCGGTCACGCGCCCGAACGCATCAGAACCGAACGATTCGGTCCGACCGGAGGCTGACATGACCGCAGAACATCTGGACGGCAACGCGCTGGCGGGCCCGCTGGGCGAGATCTTCGCCGTGGACGTGACCGCCGCGACCGGCCGCTGCGCGAGCTGCGGCCTGGCCGGGCCGGTCGCCTCACTCCGCGTGTACGGCCCCGACCCCGGCCTGGTCGCCCGCTGCCCCGGCTGCGAAGAGGTGGTGCTCAGGCTGGTCCGCGGCCCGGGAACGGCCTGGCTGGACCTGCGTGGCACGGTCTCGCTCCGGATGAACGTCCCCGACTAGTACACTCGGGCAGGTTCAACCGGCCGAGATCTGTTACGGCAAGGCTCTTGGCCACGGGCGGCGGCCCTCGGCCCCGTCCTGTTGGAGTCATGTGAGCAGCGGGCTTGTCGACGCGCCGCCTTCCGGGCCGAGCGCGCCACCCCGGCGTCGCCGTCCCTGGCTGCGGTGGGTGATCGCGGTCACGGTGACCGTCGTCCTGCTGGTGGTCGGCGTGGCCGTGGGCGTCGTGGCCAAGCTGACCGGCAACGTCAAGCACGAAGACGTCACCGCCGACGACCTCGGGGCCACCCGCCCGCCGAAGGTCGCGGGCACCGCGATGAACGTCCTGGTCGTCGGCTCCGACCAGCGCAACGGCAAGAACGCCAAGTACGGGCGGGTCGCGGGCGAGCGTACCGACACGATCATGCTGGTGCACGTGTCGTCCAAGCGGGACAACGCGATGGTCGTCAGCTTCCCGCGCGACTCGCTCGTCCAGCTCCCCGCCTGCCGCGCCACCGCCGCCCTGCCGGGGCAGCAGGCCCACCTCGGTATGATCAACGAGTCGTTCAACTCCGGCGGCATCGGCTGCACCTGGAAGACGATCGAGTCGCTCACCCACATCCGCATCGACCACTTCGTGAAGGTCGACTTCACCGGCTTCAAGGGCATCGTGAACGCGGTGGGCGGCGTCGACGTCTGCCTGCCCGAGGCGGTCAACGACAAGAAGGCGCTGCTGCACCTGCCCGCCGGCAAGCAGACGCTCAACGGCGAGCAGGCGCTCGGCTACGTACGCGCCCGCTACAGCATGGGTGACGGCTCGGACATCGGGCGCATCCAGCGGCAGCAGATGTTCATCGCCTCGATGGTCAAGAAGATCATGAGCGGTGAGACGCTCAGCGACCCCGCCAAGCTCGTCGGCATCCTCGACGCCGGCACCAAGGCGGTCACCACCGACCGCGGCCTGTCCTTCGGCGTCATGAAGGATCTGGCGACCAGCCTGCAGGGGCTCGACGCCGGGCAGATCCGCTTCATCACCACGCCGTGGCACTACTCGCTCACCCAGCCCGGCCGGGTCGAGTGGGTGCAGCCGCAGGCGGGCCGGCTGTTCCAGATCGTCGCCAAGGACCAGAACCTCCAGGGCGTCAAGGGCGGCCAGGCCAAGGTGGGCCGCTCGAAGATCCAGATCGAGCTGCGCAACGGCACCTGGCGCTCCGGGCTGGGCACCCAGGTGGCCGCCTTCCTGGAGCAGCGCGGCTATCACATCACCAAGATCGGCGACACGGCGCGCAAGCCGCAGGCGAAGACCACGATCCTCTACGGGCCGGCCGGCGAGACCCGCGTGCCCACACTCACCGCCGACCTGCTCGGGGGCGCGCCCCGCGAGCTTCCCGCGGCGAAGACGAACCGGCTCGTCCTGGTCATCGGGGACGACTGGAAGGGCCTGAAGGCACTGCGTACGGACGACACGGAGTCGATCAAGGGCTTCGACGCCACCCACGACACCTGCGCCACCTAGAGGGCTTCGGAGAGCCCGCCCCCGTCGATGGCGGTGAACCCGGCGTCCTCGATGAGCGGCACCACGGCCTTCTTGGCCTCGTCGTCGTCGCCCCAGTAGGGCATGTCGGCCCGCGCCCCGCCGCGCTGGCCCGCGATGCCCAGCTCCAGCAGTTCGTTGGGGTATTTGGTGTTGAACGTGCGCACCACGCGCACGCCCGCGCCGAGCACGTGCTGCTGATACTGCGGGCTGGTCAGCCCGCCGGGAACGGCCACCACGACCGCCGCCCCGTCGCGTTCGGCGATCGGGTTGCTGGGATCGATGACGATCTTGCCGCCGAGGGCGGTGCCGAGCTCGGCCACCACGTCGGGGAACGCCTCCCAGCCCACCGCCAGCACGACGACCTCGCCGAACCGCGCGGCCTCCAGCGGTGAGCCGCCCCGGGTCTCGCCCTCGGCCGCGCCCGCCGCGGCCGTCACGCGGTCGGGCTCGGCGTCGCTGAAGAACACGTCGTGGCCCGCCATCGCGAGCAGGCGGCCGAGCGGCGCGCCGAGCCTTCCGGAACCCACGATTGCTACGCGCATGTCTCGCTCCTTGTCACCGGGGAGATGCCCAGCCCCACGAGTGACATTCCTCACTGGACAGACCTTTTGCCAGGAAAGCGCGGCTCAGACGGGTTCCCCGGCTCAGGCGGGACTCAGACGGCTTTCCTGGCTCAGACGGCTTCAGGCGATGAAGGCGGACAGGGTGGCGAGGGTGTCCACGACCTGACGGGCGTCGGGAGTGGCGGCCGGATCGAGCAGCCACTGCAGCATCAGCCCGTCGGAGATCGCGATCAGCACCGACACCAGCACCTCCGGCGCCATCGGCAGCTCGACCCCGAGCTGGTCGGCCGCCCGGCGGATCATGTCGGTGCCGGCCGCGCGGCCCCGGGCATAGGCCTCGGCCAGCTTCTGCCGCAGCACGGGCTCGCGCAGCGCCGCCGGGTAGCCCTCGACGCAGAGCACGAGCTGCGGCCCCAGGTCTTCGAACACGTCGACCAGCGCGGTCATGGCCCGTTCGAGCATCTCCCGGGGAGTGGCCGGCCGCGAGTCGAACATCGAGTGCTCCACCCGTGCCGTCCACTGCTCGAAGACGGCCGCGATGGCCTCGTTGAGCAGCGCGTCCTTGCCACCGAAGTGGTAGCCGATGGAGGCCAGGTTGGTGCCGGAGGCGGTGACCAGGTCTCGTGCGGTCGTGCGGGCATAGCCCTTCTCCTGCAGGCAGGCCACCGCGCCTGCCAGCAGTCTGTCCCGGTATCCACCGGCCTCTTTTGGTGCCACGCGATCCATGCTACAGATGTATACAAACGTGTATGACGTACGTATATCTACGAAGGGACGGAACGATGCTTCCCCCGGGACCGAAACTTCCCGCTTCGCTGCAGACGACATGGTTCATGGCGGACGCGCCAGGGGCGTTCGAGAGCTACCACCGCAAATACGGGCCGATCTTCACCGTGCGCTACTCCGGCTTCCCGCCCGAGGTCTACGTGACCACGGCCGAGCTGGCCGAGCAGGTTTTCCGTACCGACCAGGGCGGCGGGCACGCCGGGGCGGCGCGGCGCGACTTCCTGGAGCACATGGTGGGCGCGCACTCCGTACTGACTCTGGACGGCGACCCCTGGTGGCGGCACCGCAAGACGCTGAACCCGCCGCTACGCGCGAAACAGGTCGCCGGCTACCACGACGACATCGCCGCGATCGCGGCGGAGAAGATCGCCACCTGGCCGCTGGACCGGCCGTTCCCGCTGCGCGACCGCATGCAGGAGATCACGCTGGAGATCATCATCCGGCTGATCTTCGGCGTCACGGACGCGGGGCGCGTCGACCGGCTGCGCGAGCTGCTGCCCGGGCTGATCGAGACCGGCGGATCCATGCAGGTGGCGATGCTGCCCGAGCGGCTACGCGGCCCGCTGGGACGGGTGCCGTTCCTGCCGTACGGGCGCTTCCTGCGGCTGCGCGCCGAGGTGGACGCGCTGCTGTTCGACGAGATCCGCCGCCGGCGTGCCGCACCGGGTGGCACCGACGTGCTCGGCCGCCTGCTGGAGACCGAGCTCGGCGACCAGGAGATCCGCGACGAGCTGATCACCATGCTGATCGCCGGGCACGAGACGACCGCCACCGGTCTTGCCTGGGCCTTCGAGCGACTGCTGCGCATGCCCGACATCCTGCGGCGACTGCCGGACGACGAGCCCTACCTCGACGCGGTGGTCAAGGAGGTGCTCAGAGTCCGGCCCGTCGTGTATGAGGCGCCGAGACTGCTCGACGCCCCGCTCCGGCTGGGCGAGTACGAGATCCCGGCCGGCTGGTACGCCGGGCCGTACATCCCACTCGTGCACCGTGACCCCGCCGCCTTCCCAGCGCCCGGGGAGTTTCGTCCCGAGCGCTTCCTGGAAGGGCACCAGAGCAGGGCCTGGATGCCGTTCGGCGGCGGGCGGCGCTTCTGCGTAGGAGCACAACTGGCGCTCCTCGAGATGCGCGTCATCATTCGCGAGGTGCTGAGTCGCCTGGAACTGACGGCGCCCGATCAGGCGCCTGAGGGCAGGCGGCTGAAGAACGTCACCCTCGCCCCCGCGAAGCTGACCCGTGTCACCGCCCGCGCTCGGACTCCTGCTCGGACGACATAGGTGGGTGGATCTCCTCACTTCGCGTGTCCGTGCCCAGCTCCTCGCGAAGCCGGTCGTAGTCGATGTTGTGGTTGGTGTACTTAAGCTGGCGAGCGACCTTCGTCTGCTTCGCCTTGGCTCTTCCTCGGCCCATGGCTACTCCCTAGTCCCCGCTGTCATGCTATCCAACAACGTTACGACTTGAAGAATTATGCAACTGCGCTGGATTAGTCTGGGCTATATGCACGTGGAGGTCCACCAGGCCAAGGCCGACTTCTTCCGAACTCTCGGCCACCCCGCTCGCATCCGAGTGTTGGAGCTGCTCCAGGAAGGGCCGCTGCCCGTCAGGGAACTGCTGGCCCAGATCGACATCGAGCCCTCAAGTCTGTCCCAGCAACTGGCCGTCCTGCGCAGGGCGGGGATCGTGAGCGCGATCCGCGAGGGCAGCACCGTGGTCTACACCCTGGCCACCCCCGAGCTGGCCGACCTGCTGGTCGCCGCCCGGCGCATCCTCACCGACATGCTCGCCGACCAGGGTGAGCTGCTCGCCGAGCTGAGGGCGGAGGTCACCTAGCAAGCGGCCAGACGTTAGGCTCTCGCCCATGGTCTCCGAGCTGTTCGATCCCAAGGCGTGGCAGCCGGTCGAAGGATTCGACTTCGCCGACATCACCTACCACCGCGCGGTCGACCAGGGCACGGTTCGAGTCGCGTTCAACCGCCCTGAGGTGCGCAACGCCTTCCGCCCGCAGACGGTCGACGAGCTCTACCGCGCACTCGACCACGCCCGGCAGACCCCCGACGTCGGCTGCGTGCTGCTGACCGGCAACGGCCCCTCGCCCAAGGACGGCGGCTGGGCCTTCTGCTCGGGCGGCGACCAGCGCATCAGAGGCAAGGACGGCTACCAGTACGCCGACGGCTCCGCGGCCACCGGGCGCCTGCACATCCTGGAGGTGCAGCGCCTGATCCGGTTCATGCCCAAGATCGTGATCTGCGTGGTGCCGGGCTGGGCCGCGGGCGGCGGTCACAGCCTGCACGTGGTGGCCGATCTCACACTGGCCAGCGCGGAGCACGCCCGCTTCAAGCAGACCGACGCCGACGTGGCCAGCTTCGACGGCGGGTTCGGGTCGGCGTACCTGGCGCGGCAGGTCGGGCAGAAGTTCGCCCGCGAGATCTTCTTCCTGGGTGACACCTATTCGGCGGCCGACGCCCACCGGATGGGCATGGTCAACGCCGTGGTGCCGCACGCCGAGCTGGAGGCCACGGCCCTGGAGTGGGCCCGCAAGGTCAACGGCAAGTCGCCGACGGCGCAGCGGATGCTCAAGTTCGCCTTCAACGCGATCGACGACGGGCTGGTGGGGCAGCAGGTGTTCGCGGGGGAGGCCACTCGGCTGGCGTACATGACGGACGAGGCGGCCGAAGGGCGCGACTCGTTCCTGGAGAAGCGCGAACCCGACTGGTCCCCCTTCCCCTGGCACTACTGACCGAGGCCGCTGAAGGCACCCACCGCACTCCGGCACAGGTCCCTTTGCCGAATCGCCTGACGTGAGGCGGCCACACCACCTCCACCTTCCCCCGAAGGACCTCAGCCGGAGTACGGGGGGTTAGTGGCAGGCTCGGTCAATGGGGGTGGCGACCGTGCGGTGGCGGAGGTAGTCCTGATGGAAGGGCACCTCCTCGGCGCCGTCCGCGGGCATCTGATCGGCGGGGTCGGCGCGCTTGGCGGCCGCCGCCGTGGCCCGGTGCAGGACGTTGCCGTAGTACGGCAGCACGGCCTCGCTGCCCAGCCCTGTGACGCCGAGCCCGGCGCACAGCGCGTTACACCACTCCCCCAGCAGCACCTTGGGGTCCTTGCCCTCCTGACCTCGTCCGTGAATGAACACGATCGTCGTCATGGCTGTCAGCGTAGGCACGGGCGTCCCGGGGCGCCCCAGGGTGCGTATAAGGGGAAGCCCTAGACCTGTCTCCCCTGGCAGACTGGGGAGATGGTGATCGAGGTCCCCGCGGCGCTGACCGCGTCACACGTGAAGTGGGAAGGGGAGGCCGGGCGCCTCTGGGCCGCCGGGCTGCCGGCGCTGGCCGAGCGCTATCTCGACGAGTGGGACCTGCGGCTCGACGGTGAGGTCCGCCATGGGGCGGTGGCCCTGGTGCTGCCCGTCGTCCGTACCGACGGCACCAAGGCCGTGCTCAAGCTCCAGCCCCTCGACGAGGAGACCGTCCACGAGGGCCTGGGCCTGCGCGTCTGGGCTGGTTCAGGGTCGGTGCTGCTGCTCGACGAGGACCCCGAGACCGGCACCATGCTGCTCGAACGGCTCGAAGACCGGTCCCTGGCCGACGTGCCCGACGTGATGAAGGCCCTCGGCCTCCTGACGGGCCTGCTGCGCCGCCTGGTCGCCCATCCCGCGCCCGAGGACGTCCGCCGCCTGGGCGACATCGCCCAGGGCATGCTGGACGACGTGGACGACGCGCTCGGCAAGCTGGCGCGCGAGGAGGAGCGCCGCCTGGTGCGGTGGTGCGCCTCGGCGGTCGCCGAGCTCGTCTCCGAGCCCGGCGACCGGCTGCTGCACTGGGACCTGCACTACGACAACGTGCTGGCCGCCGACCGGGAGCCGTGGCTGGCCATCGACCCCAAGCCGCTGGCCGGCGACCCGGCGTTCGAGCTGCTGCCCGCCATCCACAACCGGTGGGAGGAGATCGACGGGCCCGGCGACGTGCTGCGGCGCTTCGACTTCATGGTCGACGGGCTCGGCCTCGACCGGCAGCGGGCGGCCGGCTGGACGCTCGGCCGCGTGCTGCAGAACTGCCTGTGGGACGTGCAGGCCGGCGCCGGCGAGCTGAACGAGGTGCAGGTCCAGGTCGCGCAGGCCGTACGCGCTAGAGTGTGAGAACGATCTTGCCCTGGCCGTGGCCGGTCTCGCTCTCCCGGTGCGCCTCCGCCGCCTCCGCCAGCGGATACGCCCTCCGCACCGCGAACGTGAACGCCCCCTGCGCGTACAGCGCGGCGTAGCGCCCGAGCCGCTCCGCCGTCCGCACCCCCTGCACCAGGCGGACGCCCAGCCCGGCCGCCTTCTCGTGCTCGACCAGCGTGACGATGCGCCCGCGGTCCTCGACCAGTTCGAGCGAGACCTCCAGCGCGTGCCCGCCGGCCCCGTCGAGCGCCGCGTCGATCCCGCCGGGCGCCAGCGCGCGCACCCGGTCGGCCAGCCCCTCCCCGTAGGCGACCGGGACGGCACCCAGGGACCGCAGGTAGTCGTGGTTGACCTCGCGCCCCGTGCCGATCACGGTGGCCCCGCGCCTCCTGGCGATCTGCACGGCCGCCGTGCCCACCGACCCGGCCGCGCCGTGTACGAGCAGCGTCTCGCCGTCGGCCAGGCCCATCGCGTCGATGGCCAGTTCGGCCGTCTGCACGCCCGAGGTCAGCCCGCCGGCCACCTCCCACGGCACGCCCGCGGGCTTGGCGGCCACGTCGGTGGCCGGCACCACGATGTACTCGGCGTAGGCGAACAGCGCCGAGAACCCGAGCACCTGGTCGCCCACGGCCAGCCCGGTCACGCCGGTGCCCACCTGGTCCACGACGCCCGCGAACTCGTTGCCCGGAATGCGCGGGAAGCCGGGATCCGACAGGTACGCCGGCAGCCATCCCTGGCGCACGGCCGTGTCGAACGGCTGCACCCCGGCCGCCCGCACCCGCACTCTCACCTGTCCAGGACCCGCCTGCGGCGCGGGCAGTTCCATCACCTTCAACACCTCGGGTCCGCCCGGTTCCGTGAACGCCGCGGCCCTCATCACTTCAGTCATGGGAGTGAGCCTGCTCCCTCAACCGCACTTGAGGTCAAGTCGGCATACCGGTTCGGGAACTTTTTCCTTTAGCCGCTCTTTATGTAGATATAGTCCGACAGGACAGCACAGGGGGACGGGGCACACTGGGGCGGGATGGGCGAGTTCTTACACATCGCATTAAGTTTTCCAACTGTCGTTTTCACCTTTCTTCTCGTAGTGGTCGTCGCTTATTGGCTGGTCGTCATCGCCGGCCTGTTCGAGTTGGAGGACGACGCCGCGTGGCTGGGACTCGGGGGAGTTCCCGCCGGAATCGCGCTCTCGCTGCTGATCGCGCTGGCCTGGCTGCTCTGCCTGATCGGCAGCCAGGTGGCGAGCGGCGGCGCGCTGATCGCCGTCCCCTTCGCCGCACTGGCCGGAGCCTGGCTCACCACCCGTGGCCTGCGGGTTCCGCTGCGCCGGCTGCTCCCTGAGGGGGATCGGCACTCGCGCGGGGACTTCGTCGGCCAGATGTGCGTGATCCGCACCGGCGCGGCCACACCCGACTTCGGCCAGGCCGAGGTCACCGCCGCCGACGGCTCGTCCGCGGTCGTGCAGGTGCGCACGACCGGTCAGGACCGTCTCGCGCGCGGCGATAACGCACTCATCTTCGAATACGACAAAGACGGCGAATTCTTCTGGGTCATGCCGTACGAAAGTGAGCACTGATGGACGTCATCTCCACCGGTTTCGGCGTTTTCCTGGCCATCATCCTCGTGATCGTGATTGGCCTGGTCGTTCTCATCGGCCGCCTTTTCCGCAAGGTGGAACAGGGCAAGGCACTCATCGTCTCGAAGGTCAACAAGGTCGACGTGACGTTCACCGGCGCCGTGGTCCTGCCGGTCGTCCACAAGGCCGAGATCATGGACATCTCGGTCAAGACCATCGAGATCGAGCGGACCGGCCGTGAGGGCCTGATCTGCCGCGACAACATCAGGGCCGACATCAAGATCACGTTCTTCGTCCGCGTGAACAAGACCGCCGAAGACGTCATCAAGGTCGCCCAGGCCATCGGCACCGCCAGGGCCAGCGACGAGACGACGCTGCAGGAGCTGTTCAACGCGAAGTTCTCCGAGGCGCTGAAGACGGCCGGCAAGCACCTCGACTTCGTCGATCTGTACACCAAGCGGGACGAGTTCCGTGACGAGATCGTCCGGATCATCGGCACCGACCTCAACGGCTACAGCCTCGAAGACGCCGCCATCGACTACCTGGAGCAGACCTCGCTGGCCCAGCTCGACAAGAGCAACATCCTGGACGCGCAGGGCATCCGCAAGATCACCGAGCTGACGGCCATCGAGCACGTGCGGACGAACGAGTTCCAGCGCAACGAGGAGAAGGAGATCACCCGCCAGAACGTGGACGCCCGCGAGGCCATCCTCGAACTGGAGCGCCGCCAGGCCGACGCCGAGCTGAAGCAGCGGCGGGAGATCGAGACCGTCAAGGCGCGCGAGGAGGCGGAGGTCGCCCGCGTACAGGCCGAGGAGCGGCTGCGCGCCCAGGCCGCGCACATGAAGACCGACGAGGCGCTCGGCGTACAGAACGAGAACCGGGCCCGTGAGATCGCGGTCGCCGAGAAGAACCGCGAGCGCGTGATCGCCATCGAGTCCGAGCGCATCGAGAAGGACCGCCTGCTGGAGGTCATCGCCCGCGAGCGGGAGACCGAGCTGTCGCGCATCGCCAAGGACCGCGAGGTCGAGACCGAGAAGCGCACGATCGCCGAGGTCATCCGCGAGCGCATCGCGGTCGACAAGACCGTGGCCGAGCAGGAGGAGTCGATCAAGCGGCTGCGCGTGGTCGAGGAGGCCGAGCGCACCCGCCAGCAGGTGATCATCGCCGCCGAGGCCGAGGCCCAGGAGAACCTGGTCAAGGACATCAAGGCGGCCGAGGCCGCGGAGGCCGCCTCCAAGTTCAGGGCCCGCGAGGAGCTCGTGCTCGCCGAGGCCAGGCAGCAGGCCGCCGAGCTGGACGCGCGCGCCAAGATCCGTCTGGCCGAGGGCATCCAGGCCGAGACGGCCGCCTCCGGGCTGGCGCAGGTCCAGGTCAGGGAGCGCGACGCCGAGGCGATCGAGAAGGTCGGCCGCGCGGAGGCGCTGGTGCTGGCGGAGAAGCTGGCCGCCGAGGCCGGCGGCGCCAAGGCCATGGCGCTGGTCGAGGGCGACCGGCTCAAGGCGCGGGCCGCGGGCGAGCAGGCGATGGCCCTGGCCGGCGCCGCGGCGGTGGGCGAGAAGCTGAAGGCCGAGGCCGAGGGTCTCACGCAGAAGGCGGCCGCGATGGCGGCGCTGGACGAGGCCAGCAGGGCGCACGAGGAGTACCGCCTGCGCCTTGAGGCCGACAAGGAGATCCGCCTCAAGCACATCGACGTGTCGCGGCAGGTGGCCGAGTCGCAGGCCAGCGTGTTGGCCGCCGGGCTGGCCAAGGCCAACATCGACATCGTCGGCGGCGACACGATGTTCTTCGACAAGGTGGTCGGCTCGATCACCGCGGGCAAGGTCGTGGACGGGTTCGTGGGCCACTCGCAGGTCGCGGGCGCGCTCGTCGAGCCGTACGTCAACGGCTCCGCGCACCTGGCGGCCGACCTCGCCCGGGTGGTCGGCGGCGTGAGCACCGAGGACCTCAAGAACCTGACCGTGTCCGCCCTCCTCATGCGGCTCATCCAGGACGGCGGCCCGCAGTCGTCGGCGCTCGGTGAGCTGCTGGAGACCGCCCGCCGGCTCGGCGTGGCCGACTCCCCGGTGGCGGCGCTGGCCGGCGCCAAGTGAGCACGGTCGAGCTGGCGGCCGGAACCTACGAAGTCCTCAGGAACCGGCTCCAGGCTCAGGCCAGGGCCCTCGCGGCGGCGGCCGAGGCGGTCAACCAGGAGCGACTGCGCGTCTTCGGCGGGGCAGAGCTGCGCCTGCTGGGCACCGAGCGGATCCGGACCGAGAACAACTGCGTCCCCAGGGACATCGTCTCCCTGGGTGACGTGATGTTGTTCGGCTACAACGTCTTCATCGGGCTCAAGCCGGAGACGACGGTGGCGGACGTGTTCGCGGTGCACCGGTTCTCCAGGGACGGCGACGCCTTCAGGTTCGACACCGACCGGCTGGAGGCGCTGGACGATCCGGGGTTCAGGAAGGACTTCGCCGAGCTCTACCGCTATTACAAGGAGACCCGGCTCCAGCAGTTGCGGCGGATCGAGGGGCGGCTGCTGGCCGTTTTCCAGACGGGGCCGGCGGACACGCGGGTGCTGCGCTGGACGCTCAGCCCCGGCGGAGTCCCGAAATATCAGGACAACAGGGGGGAGCGGGATCACGTCTTTCCCCCGTCCCACGACTTCGCATGGACGCCGACCACCCGCGACGACCACGTGCTCGGCCGGCACCCGCACATCTCCATCGGCGGCGAGGTGTTCGTCGAGACCGTCGGCGGCGACCTCACCATCAAGGTCGAGGACAACACGGAGACCGGCGCCGGCATCTACGCGGAGCCGGTGGCCGAGCCGCTGCAGAGCCTGGCGGACGCCGAGGTCGAGTACGCGCGGGTGGGGCCGCTGATCCTCATGCGGATCCGGCCGTACAAGGAGACCGACCGGCGCCACCTGGTCTTCAACACCCGGACCAAGGCGGTCGTACGGCTCGACGGCATCGGGCAGGCCTGCCAGCGCCTGCCCGAGGACCAGGGGCTGATCTTCCCGGGCGGCTACTACCTGGCCACCGGGGTCAGCAAGACGTTCGACACGGACGTGTCGGACCTGGAGTTCGAGCGGGTGGTGCGCTCGCCCAACGGCGAGGACGTGCTGTACGTCTTCCACGCCAGGGGTGACGGGCGTTCGCTGCTGCTGCCGTACAACGTGATCAGGAAGGAGGTGGCCAACCCCATCGTCTGTCACGGCTACTCGCTGTTCGACGACGGCACGATGGTGGTCTTCCGCGCCACCTCCGAGGAGCCGACCCGGGTGCACCCGATGCAGGTGTGGCAGACGCCGTACGTGTCGGACACCTACGCCGCCGCCCAGCCCACCGGCACCGGCCCGCTGGAGCGCATCGGCAACGCCGAGCTGGTACGCGGCATCTCCGACTGCCTGTCGGTCTCCCGCATGGTCGAGGAGATGGCGCCGTCGGCCGGCACCTTCGAGGGCCTGATCGCGGCCTGCACGCGCGCGTTCGACTCCTACCACTGGCTCGGCGAGCACGGCCTGGTCGCGCCGCTCGCCGACGTACGCGCCACCGCCGAGCAGGTCCTCGACGAGTACGAGAACGTCGAGCAGCTCACCCGCCAGGCCGCCCAGACCCTCGCCGAGACCACCGAACAGACCACCCACCTGGTACGCCAGGCACGCGCCGACACCCCCGTCACCGCCGACGCCTGGGTCACCCTGCTGGCCACGCTGCGCCGCGCCCAGGGTCACCTGGTGACCCTGCGCGAGGTCCGCCACATCGACCTCGCGGCCCTCGACGGCCTGTCCGCCTCGGTGGCCGAGGAGCTGGACTCGGCCGGCCGCCGGGCCGTCGAGTTCCTGTCCGGCCAGGACGCGTTCACCGGCTACCACGCGGCCGTCGAGAAGCTGGCCGCCGAGGCGGCCGCGATCGCCACCGTGGCCGAGACCGCGCCCGTCACCGACCGGCTGGCCGAGCAGGCGGAGGGCCTGGAGGTGGTCACGGAGGTCGTCGGGTCACTGGACATCGCCGACGCCACCGTGCGCACCTCCATCCTGGGCCGGATCGCCGAGGTGCTCGGCGGCGTGAACCGGGCCAGGGCCGTGCTCGACGGCCGCCGCCGCGAGCTGCTGGGCGCGGAGGGCCGGGCGGCGTTCGCGGCCGAGTTCGCCCTGCTCGGGCAGGCGATCACGGGCGCGCTGGCGATGGCCGACACCCCGGCCAAATGCGACGAGCAGCTCGGCCGGCTGCTGCTCCAGGTCGAGAACCTGGAGTCCCGCTTCGGCGAGTTCGACGACTTCGCGACGCAGCTCGCCGCCAAGCGGGACGACGTCTACGAGGCGTTCTCGGCCCGCAAGCAGACCCAGCTCGACGACCTGGCCCGGCGCGCCGACCGCGTGTTCGCCTCGGCCGAGCGCATCCTGGGCGGCGTCACCCGCCGTCTGGGCTCGCTGGGGTCGCCGGACGAGGTCAACACCTACTTCGCGACCGACCCGATGGTGGCCAAGGTGCGTTCGGCGGCCGGGGAGCTGCGGGCGCTCGGGGACGCCGTACGGGCCGAGGAGCTGGACGGGCGCGTCAAGGCGGCGCAGCAGGAGGCGGGCCGGGCGCTGCGCGACCGCCTCGACCTGTTCTCCGACGGCGGCGAGACCCTGCGGCTCGGCCGCCACCGCTTCGCCGTGAACACCCAGCCGATCGACCTGACGCTGGTGCCGCACGACGGCTCCATGAACTTCGCGATCACCGGCACCGACTACCGCGCGCCGGTGCCCGGCTCCTTCGCCGACACCCGGCCCTTCTGGGACCAGCTCCTGGTCTCGGAGACCGCCGAGGTCTACCGGGGCGAACACCTGGCCGCCTCCCTGCTCGACTCGGCCACGCCAGGCGCGCCGCTGGAGGACCTGGTCCGGCAGGCGGCGGAGGCGCGCTACGACGAGGGCTACGAGCGCGGGGTGCACGACCACGACGCCACGGCCATCCTCGACACGCTGGTGCGGTTGCGGGAGGGGGCCGGGCTGCTGCGGTACGCGCCGGAGGTCCGGGCGGTGGCCCAGTTGTTCTGGGCGTACGGCGTGGACGAGGTTTCACGTAAAACATTCACCACCAGGGCCGTGTCGCTGGTGCGCGCACGGACGATCTTCGGTCTCACCCCGGCGCTGGGCTCGCTGGCCGACGAGCTGACCGGCCTGATCGGCGGCTTCCTGAAGGGGCTGCGCACGGACGCGGCGGCCGGGCTCGCCGGCGAATACCTGGTCGAGGAGCTGGGCACCACCCCAGCCGGCTTCGTCACCGGCAAGGCCGCCCGCGACCTGCTCGACGGCTTCCGGCACGCGCTCGGACCGGCCAAGACGCGCGAGTTCGAGGAGGAGCTCAAGGCGGTCCCGCTCGCCGAGCGCCTGCAGCTCGCCCAGGCGTGGCTGACCGCCTACCACCAGGGCCCGGAGGTGCCGGAGGCCATCGCCGTGCTGCTGTGCGACCTGCCCAGGCACGACTCCAGCGCCGCCACGACCGAGACGGTGACCGGCCTGCTCGGCACCCACCCGCGCGTCCAGGACCGCAAGCTGGAGATCCGCCTGGACGAGCTGCTCACCAGGACCCGCCGCTTCGGGGCGGAGCGGGTGCCGGCCTACCGGGCCTACCAGCGGCGCAGGAACGAGCTGGTCGAGGCCGAGCGGCGACGGTTGCGGCTGGAGGAGTACAAGCCCAAGGTCATGAGCGCCTTCGTCCGCAACCGCCTGCTGGACGAGGTGTATCTGCCGCTGATCGGTGACAACCTGGCCAAGCAGCTCGGCGCGGCGGGCGCGGACAAGCGCACCGACCAGATGGGCCTGCTCCTGCTCATCTCCCCGCCCGGCTACGGCAAGACGACCCTGATGGAGTACGTGGCCAGCCGGCTCGGCCTGGTGTTCGTCAAGGTCAACGGCCCGGCGCTAGGCCACGAGGTCACCTCGCTGGACCCGGCGGACGCGCCCGACGCGACGGCCAGGCAGGAGGTGGAGAAGATCTCGTTCGCGCTGGAGACGGGCAACAACACCCTGCTCTACCTGGACGACATCCAGCACACCTCGCCGGAGCTGCTGCAGAAGTTCATCTCGCTCTGTGACGCCCAGCGGCGGATCGAGGGGGTGTGGAACGGGCGTACCCGGACTTATGACCTGCGGGGCAAGCGGTTCGCGGTGTGCATGGCGGGCAACCCGTACACCGAGTCGGGGCAGCGCTTCCGCATCCCCGACATGCTGGCCAACCGGGCCGACGTGTGGAACCTGGGCGACGTACTGTCGGGCCGGGACGAGCTGTTCGCGCTGAGCTATGTGGACAACGCTCTGACCTCGAACCCGGTGCTCGCGCCTCTGTCCGGGCGCGACCGGGGGGACGTGGAGCTGCTGGTACGCCTGGCCAAGGGCGATCCCGCCGTCCGGCCCGACCAGCTCGAGCACCCCTACACCAAGCCGGAGCTGGACCAGATCCTCAGCGTGCTGGCCAAGCTGGTCCGCGTGCAGGAGGTGGTGCTGGCCAACAACCAGGCGTACATCGCCTCGGCCGCCCAGTCCGACGCCGCCAGGACCGAGCCTCCGTACCGGCTGCAGGGGTCGTACCGGAACATGAACAAGCTGGCCGAGCGCATCGTCCCCGCCATGAACGACGAGGAGCTGGAGGCGGTGATCGACGATCACTACCTGGGCGAGGCGCAGACGCTGACCACGGACGCCGAGGCCAACCTGCTCAAGCTGGCCGAGCTGCGCGGCCGCCTGACCCCCGCCCAGGCGGAGCGCTGGGCGGCGGTCAAGTCGGCCTACCTCAAGGCCAAGGCTCTTGGGGGCACGGAGGACGACCCGATGGCCCGGGCGGTCGGCGCGATCGGCCTGCTGGCCGACCGGGTGGGTGAGGTCCGCTCCGCGATCAAGGACTCCGCCCGTTGAGGCGCGCCGCCCACGCCAAGGTGCAGGTCAGGCCGCTGCCAGCGCCAGGTGGGAGCCGGTGAAGGCGGCTCGTGTGCGGCGGTCGTGGGTGACGACCACCAGGGCGCCCGCGTACGAGGCCAGCGCCTCCTCCAACTGCTCCACCAGCATCGGCGACAGGTGGTTGGTCGGCTCGTCGAGCAGCAGCAGGTCCACCGGCTCGCTGACCAGGCGGGCCAGCTCGACCCGGCGGCGCTGTCCGTACGAGAGCTCCGCCATCCGCAGCCCCAGCTCCGACGGCCGGAACAGGCCCAGGGCGAGCAGCGTGTCCGCGTGCTCGTCGAGGGTGCCCGGCCGTCCGTGGGCGTAGGCCCGCAGCACCGTGCGGTGGGGCGGCCCGGCCGGCTCGTCCTGTCTGAGGTAGCCGATCCGGCCCGCCCGCCGCACGGTGCCCGCGTCCGGCCGCAGTTCGCCGGCCAGCACACGCATGAGCGTGGTCTTGCCGGCGCCGTTCGGACCGGTGACGAGCAGGCGTTCGCCGGCCCGTACGGTGAGGGCGTCGAGGCACAGACGGCCCTCGACGCGCACCCCGTCGAGGGCGGCCACCACCCCGTCCACCAGGGCGGCCCTGACGGAGGCGGTGAAGCGCAGCGGCTCGGGCGGCGGCGGCGCCGGGTGGTCCGTGAGCCACCGCATCCGCTGCTGCGACTGCCGGACGCGCCCGGCCGCGCCGTGCGCCCGCGACCGCGCCCGCCACGCCCCGGTCCCCATGCCCGCCTTGGCCATCTTGCGCGGCACGGCGGCCAGCCTGGCCGCGTTGGCGGTGACCAGCTCGGAGTGCCGGGCCAGCTCCTCCTTCCAGTCCTCGTGCGCCCGCGCCTGCGCCGCCCGTTCGGCGGCCTTGGCCACGAGGTAGCCGGCGTAGCCGTCGCCGTACCGGCGTACCCGGCCCTCGCCGACCTCAAGGATGGTCGAGGTCACTCGTTCCAGGAACACCCGGTCGTGGGTGATCGCCACGACGGTGCCACGGTGGCCGCGCAGGTGCCGTTCGAGCCAGGCCACGGCCTCGTCGTCCAGGTCGTTGGTCGGCTCGTCGAGCAGCAGCAGCTCCGGCCCGGCCGCCAGGGTGGCGGCCAGGGCGAGCCGAGAGCGCTCGCCGCCGGACAGCGTGCCGACGGGACGCGCCCGGTCGAGCCCCGGCAGCCCGAGCCCGTGCAGCGCGGCGTCCACCCGCGCGTCGGCCTCGTAACCGTCCCTGGCCTCGAACTCGGTCACCAGCCGGGCGTAGACGTCCATGGCCTCTTCGGCGAGCGCGGCCCGCATCCGGGACTCCAGGTCGCGCAGCTCGGCGAGCGCCAGGTCGATCGCGTCGGCCACAGTCGCGTGCGGCGGCAGCTCCAGCGACTGCGGCAGGTAACCGACGCCGCCGGGCGCGACGACCGTGAGCTCGCCGTTGTCCGGCCGCTCGACGCCCGCCATGAGCCTGAGCAGCGTGGACTTGCCCGACCCGTTGTCGCCGATCACCCCGATCTTCTCGCCGGGCCTGACGGTGAAGGACACGCGGTCCAGGACGACACGGGTGTCGTAACGCTTGGTGATGTCGGTAAGTGCAAGTTGGGCAGCAGTACGCATAAGGGGGCCCCACCTCCTGTGATCGGCACGGAATCGACCAGAACGAGGCGGCGCAGGCGGAGCTGTCAGCTCAACGCGTGCGCGGCCTCGGGGCGCGGATCACAGAGTTCCCATATAGGCGGAGAAGTTAGCCGGTAATCCGGCTTCTTGTCCAGCCCTTATTTACTCGGTCAGCCCCTCGGTGGCCGCCCGCTGCAGGGCCGTGGACCGGTTGAGGAAGTCGAGGATCAGCTCCAGCTCGTCGTCGGTGTAGCGCTCGTAGAGTTGTGACAGCGCCACCACGAACGGCTCGAACAGCTCACCGAAGCCGGCCAGCCGCTCGTAGTTGATCTCGACGATGACCCGCCGGCGGTCTTTGGTGTCGCGGACGCGCCGGACCAGCCACTTGGCCTCCAGCCGGTCGATCAGCCCGCTGACCGTGGCCGGAGCCAGCCCCGCGTGCTGCGCGATCTCCCCCGCCGTCAGCGGGCCGAGACGTTGCAGCAGGTCGAGCGTCTTCTCCTCGGTCATGCCCAGGCCCAGCCGGGCGCCCATGGCGCTGTGGTACATCACGGCGGCGTTGCTGCTCTCGCGCCCCGCCACGCCGAGTGCCACCAGCAAATTATTTCGTCTCTCCGAAATACCTGTCGACATCGCCGCCCGCCTCTAGTTATATTTCGTTCGACCGAACGAAAGGTTATCACCATGAAGGCTCTGATCATAGGCTGCGGCGTCGGCGGACCGGCCACCGCGATGGCCCTGCGCGAGGTGGGCATCGAGGCGGAGATCTACGAGGCTTACCCGCAGAGTGCCGAGAACGTGGGCTCGTTCCTGAACGTGGCCTCCAACGGCCTGGCCGCCCTGCGCGTGCTCGGCGCGCACAAGATGGTGCTGGAGTCGGCCGTCCCGACGCCGCACATGGTCATGTGGAGCGGCTCCGGCAAGCGGCTCGGGGAGGTGGCCAACGGCCTGCGGCTCGACGACGGCACCGTGAGCCACACCGTCCTGCGCTCCGACCTCTACCGCACCGTGCGCGACGAGGCCGGGCGGCGGGGGATTCGCACCTCGTACGGCAAGCGCCTGGTCTCGTACGAGGACGGCCCCGGCGGCGTGACGGCCACCTTCGAGGACGGCACCCAGGCCACCGGCGACCTGCTGATCGCGTGCGACGGCGTGCAGTCGCGCACCCGCGCGATCCTCGACCCGCAGGCCCCCGGCCCGCGCTACAGCGGCCTCTACAGCTTCGGCGGGATCGTCAGGGACGCGGGGTTCACCGGCGAGCCCGGCGTGTACAACATGGTCTTCGGCAAGCGCGCGTTCTTCGGCTACACGGTGACCGAATCGGGCGACACCTGGTGGTTCGCGAACCTGCCCCGGCGGCTCGGCGACGTGCCCCACGACTGGAAGCCCGTGCTGATCGAGGCGTTCGAGGGCGACGCGAACTTCTCCGCCGAGCTCATCCGCCGCAGCGACGTCGACCTGGCGCTGCCGATCCACGACCTCCCGCCGGTGCCCGTCTGGCACCGGGGCCGGGCCCTGCTGACCGGCGACGCCGCGCACGCGACCTCACCGAGCGCCGGCCAGGGCGCGTCGCTGGCCATCGAGGACGCGATCGTGCTGGCCAGGTGCCTGCGCGACAGTGCGGGGCACGCGGAGGCGTTCGCGCGCTACGAGGCCGAGCGGCGGCCCAGGGTGGAGCGGGTGGTGGCCTACTCCAGGACCATCAGCAACAGCAAGGCCGCGGGGCCGGTCGCCCGGGTGTTCCGCGACCTGATGATGCCGATCTTCCTCAAGAAGAGCGCGAGCCAGGAGTCACTCGCCTGGATGTACCGCTACCAGGCGAGCCTGTGACACCGCCTCGGGGCCGGCGGGCACCAGCGGCAACCGTACGTCCGGGGTCGGGATCAGGCCCTGGGCATGCAGGACGCCCTTGATCACGGTGGGGTTGGGCTCGGCGAACAGCGTCGCGGAGAGCCTGGCCAACCGGTGCCCGAGCCCTCTGGCCCGCTCGACGTCGCCCGCGTGCCAGGCGTCGGCCAGTTCCACGAAGGCCCTGGTCCGCAGATGCGCCGAGGCGAGGATCCCGCCCGCGGCGCCCAGGGCGAGCAGCGGCGAGATGAAGAGGTCGTCGCCGCCCAGCACCTCGAACCCCTCGGGCAGGTCTCCCAGCAGGTCCACCGCGTCCTGGTCGATCCCGCCGGCGGCGTACTTCACCGCCGCGACCATCGGGTGCGCGCCGAGATGCCGCAGCGTGGCGGCGCTCACGGCCTGCCCGGTCCGGTAGGGAATCTGGTAGATCACCAGCGGCACCGGAGTCTCCTCCGCCAGCGCCTCGAAGTGCGCGATGACCCCGCGCTCGCCGGGCCGCAGGAAGTACGGCACCGTCACCAGCGCGGCCCCGACCCCCTCGGGCAGGTCGCGCAGCGCCCGGCTGGTCGAGCGGGTGTCGTTCCCGGTCAGTCCCACCGTCAGCAGCGCGTTCCGTTCGGCGCAGATCCGCGCGCACACCTCGATCACGCGGGCCCGCTCGGCGGGCTCCAGCGCGGCCACCTCACCGGTGGTGCCCAGCGCGACCAGGCCTGCCGCGCCGTCGTCGAGCACCTGGTGGGCGAGCTTCTCGATCGCGTCCACGGCCACCGCGCCCGACGAGTCGAACGGCGTGACCAGCGGTACGTGGATTCCTCTCATGCTTTCGAGCCTGGCCCACCCAGACCCGTTAGGTCCAGCGCGGATTTCTACGCCCGAGCTTAAGCTGAACTTATGCTCGATCCCCGCAAGCTCCACCTGCTCCGCGAACTCGCCAGGCGCGGCACGATCGCCGCCGTGGCGGAGGCGGTGACGTTCACGCCGTCGGCGGTCTCCCAGCAGCTCAGCGCCCTGGAACGGGAGGCCGGGGTGCCGCTGCTCGAACGCACGGGGCGCACGGTGGCGCTGACCCCGGCCGGGCACGTGCTGGTCGAGCACGCGCAGGCCGTACTGGAGCAGCTCGAACGCGCGTCGGCCGCCCTCGCCGCCGCGCGGGGCGGGCCTTCGGGGCCGCTGCGGATCGGCGCGTTCCCCACGGCCACCCGCGTGCTGCTGCCGCCCGCGCTCGCCGAGCTGGCCGGCGCGCACCCCGGGCTGACGCCGATGGTCTCCGAGATCGACCCCGCCGACGTCTCGGCCGCGCTGCGGGCCGGTGAGCTGGACGTGGCCCTCGTCCACGAGTACGACTTCGTCCCGCCGGTCACCGACACCTCCATCGAGACCGAGCCGCTGTTCAGCGAGCCGATGTACCTGACCGACCGCCCCTCCGTGGCCGCCGCCCGCGACGACGCGTGGATCACGAACAAGCCCGGCACCCTCTGCCACACCATGGCGATCCGGGCCTGCCAGGCGGCCGGCTTCGAACCTCTCGTCCGGCACCACATCGACGACTTCGACACCGTCCTGGCCTTCACCGCCGCCGGTCAGGGCGTCGCGCTCGTCCCCCGTCTGGCGGCCACCAACCCGCCGCCGGGCGTCAAGCTCACCCGCCTGCCGCTGAGCCGCCGCACACTGGCCGCCTTCAGAAGGGGCAACGGCCGCCACCCGGCCATCGAGGCGGCCATCGCCGCCTTCCGCGTGACGATCAGCCGACTCCCCCTCTGAACAACCCTCTGACCAGCTCGGCGAACCCGGCCGCCAGCCGCTCGTGCTCCCCGGCCCGCAACTGGCTCGCGATCGGCTCCATGTGCAGGGTGCCGAGCAGCATGTGCGCGATCTGCCCGGCGTCCACGTCGGGCCGCCCCTCGGCGATCAGCGCCGACACGTGCCGGTGCCAGAACACGTAGATCGGGTTGGCCTCCCTGGGCTGCTCGGCGGCGGCCTTCCTGGTGACCATGGCGTGCTCGTGCGCCGCCATGAGGTTGCCGTTGCGCGCCCCCAGCGCGGCCACCTCCGCGAGGAAGGCGACCAGCCGCTCCACCGGCTCCGCCCCGGGCCCGAGCGGCGGCGGCCCGTCGGTCACGGCCTGCTCCAGCTCGCGCGCCCGCTCGGACATCAGCTCCAGCATCAGCCCCGTACGGCTGCCGAACCGATGAAAGACCGTCCCCTTGCCCACCCCGGCGGCGGTCGCGACCCGCTCGACGGAGACCTGCTCGGGCGGATGCCGCCGCAGCAGCTCCTCGGCCGCCCGCAGGATCGCCTGCCTGTTGCGCGCGGCGTCGGCCCGCTCTCGACGTTCCACCCGGTCATTCTTGCCCATGGACAAAATTGACCAGCGGTCCATATATTAACTGGACCAAAGGTTCAGTTAAAGGAGACCTGCATGCGCGCGATCGTCCTGCCGCGAACCGGCACCCCGGACCTGCTCCAGCTCACGGACCTGCCCCGCCCGGCGCCCGCGGAAGGCCAGGTGCTCATCCGAGCCCAGGTGATCGGGGTCAGCTACGCGGAGACCCAGATCCGGGCCGGCAGCCTGCCCTTCCCGCTCCCCCTGCCCACCGTGCTCGGCGCCGAGGCGGCCGGCGAGGTGATCGAAGTGGGCCCGGGAGTCGACGACAAGCTCCTGGGCGCCACGCTGGTCGGCGTGACCGGCGGGCTCGGCGCCTACGCCGAGTACGTGGCCATCCCCGCCGCCCTGACCGCCCCGGTCCCGGACGGCGTGACCCCTGCCCAGGCCCTCGCGGCGGCGGCCCCCGGCGCGCTGGCCCTGGCCCTCCTGCACCGCGCGAACCTGCGCGACGGCGAAACGGTCCTGGTGGAGGCCGGCACCAGCTCGGTCGGCAGCCAGCTCCTCCGGCACGCCAAGGAGTTCGGCGCCGGCCGGGTGATCGCCACCGCGGGCTCGCCCGCCAAGCGCGAACGAGCCGCGGAGCTGGGCGCGGACACCGTACTGGACCACACGACCGACGGCTGGCCCGCCGGCCTACCGGACGTGGACGTGGTCTTCGAGTCCATCGGCGGCCCGTCGGCCAGACAGGTCCTCGACCGCCTCACCCCCGGCGCCGGCCGCATGCTCTATTACGGCCTGCTCAGCGGCACCCCCGCCGCCGTCACCGCCGCCGACCTCATGGAACGCGGTGTGACGATCACCGCCTGCAGCGGCCCGGCCTGGGCGGGCGAGGTCTTCGGCACGCACTACCCCGAACTGCTGTCCAGACTGGCCACAGGCCGCAGCCAAGCGGACATCGCCCGCACGCTCCCCCTGGAGCAGGCCGCCGAAGCCCACCGCCTCCTGGAGACCCGCGCCGTCATGGGCCGCGTCCTCCTCACCCCATGAGCACGGCGTCCAGCACGGCCCAGGAGCCACTCGCGTCCCCGTCATAGTCCCCGGCGTTCACCGCCACGACCAGCTCGGCGCCCGGCACCACGCACAGCACCTGCCCACCGTTCCCCATCCCCTGGACGGAGTCGCGCTCCCCGGACCCCACGTACCACTGGTAGCCGTAGTCGAGCCCGTCGCGAACGCGCACCCGAGGCCGCAGCATCTCCTGGAGCCACTCACCGGCCACGACGTCCCGGCCGCCGTCGAGCACGAGTTGCCCGATGGCGGCCAGATCGACCGGCCGCAGCCGCAGCCCCGCCGCCGCGCTCACCAGCCCGTGGCCGCCCTTGGTCCACTCGAACGCCTCGATGCCGAGCGGCCGGAACAGCACCTCGGCGGCATACTCCTCCAGCGGCCGCCCCGCCCCACGGGCGATGATCCCCCCGATGACGGCCGTGGCCCCGCCGCAGTAGTGCCACCGCTCGCCCGCCGCCTCGACGACCGGCCGCTCCAGCACGAACCGGTACCGGTCCGGAGCCAGCTCCATGGCGATCTCGCTGTTGGCCGGGCTGGTGTAGGGCGCGCTCTCGTCCCACTCAAGCCCCAGGGTCATGGTCAGCGCATGCTCGACGGTGAGATGCGCCCTCTCAGGATCACCCACCAAATCCTCATATTCCGGGAACAGCCCCACCAACTTCGCCCCCGGCTCCGGCACCAGCCCCTGCCCCAGCGCGATCCCGTACAGCAACCCCACCACGCTCTTGGACACGGACCGCAGGTCGTGCAGGGTGTCCCGCCCGAACTCCACATGCCCGAGCGAGTCCCCCAGCCGATGATCGACCCCGGCGCCGTACCGCTCCAGCACCACGTCCCCGCCCCGCATCACCACGAGCCCATGAAACCCAGGCGCCTTACCCGACCGCAGGACCTCATCGACCCGCGCACCCATCTCCATGCCTACCTCCTCGATTCCGGCACCCCCAGGCATACCGCCTCACACAGTGTCAGACTCAATCGCCATCTCCGGCTCCTCGAAGAGCAGCTCGGGCTGGTGGAGCCCGGGCTCCCGATCGCCCTCTGGCGGCCGGAGGACCTCATCGCGACGTGGCGGGCCTGGTGCCCAGCTCGGTCAGGGCGCTTTCCCAGGGGTAGGGCTCCGCGTGGCCGGCGTTCAGGACGACGCGGACGCCGTCGGCGCGCAAATCCTCAAGACTGCGCCGGTACGGCGTGCGCGCGGCCAGCGCGGCGTTGACGAACGGCAGCACCACGACCGGGATGCCCAGCCCCGGCGCCTCCGCCAACACGCCCAGCGCGTACGTGTCCGCGATCCCCCGGGCGAACTTGTTGATCGTGTTGTACGTCGCCGGCGCCACGATGATCGCGTCGGCCCGGGGCGGCTTCGGCTCGTGCGGCTTGCGGTACCGGCTGCGTACCGGCCGCCCCGTCCGCCGCTCCAGGCCGGGCACGTCGATGAAGTCCAGCGCCGACGGAGTGGCCACGATCTGCACGATCCAGCCCTGGTCCTGCGCCATCACGACGAGCCGCCCGACGTCGGCCGCCGCGCCCGCGGCACAGACGACGAGATAGAGGACCTCTCCCGGTGATTCGGTCACGCGATGCACTCCCGTAGTCGATGGTCTGCCTACGACAAGGATGGGCTGAGAGGCCCCTCAGGGTTTCTCAGGCCCGGCACAGCGGCCGGGACGCAGGCTGGACGGCATGGATGAACTGCTGCGCAGCCCGGCCATCGCCGCGGGGCTGACCAAGGTCGAAGCCAGGATCCGGCGCCTGAGCGGGTCGTCCGCGCTGCCCGGCATCAACGCCGGCGCCGGGCGCATCGTCTCGGCGGGCGGCAAGCGGCTGCGGCCCGCCATGACGCTGGCCGCCTCCCTCGCCCTCGGCAAGACCCCCGACCGCCGGGTGATCACGGCCGCGGCCTGCGTCGAGCTCATCCACGCCGGGTCCCTCGTGCACGACGACCTCATGGACCGGGCCACCGAGCGCCGTGGCGCCAGGACGCTCAACGCCGAGCTGGGCGACGGCAAGGCGCTGGTGATCGGGGACTTCATGCTGGCCAGGGCCGGGCTGGCGGCGATCACGGCGGTGTCCAGGCCGGTGGCCGAGGTGCTGGCGGCGACCGTGGTGGAGCTGGCCGAGGGGCAGTATCTGGAGACGACCGACCTGTTCAACGCCGCCCGTACCAAGGAGAGCGCGCTGCGGTCGATCACCGGCAAGACCGCCGCACTCTTCAGGGCCGGTTGCCTGGTGGCGGCCGTGTGCGCGCACGCCTCGGCGGAGGACAGGGCGCGGATGGCGACGTACGGGGAGAGGTTCGGGCTGATCTTCCAGATCCTCGACGACCTGCTGGACCTGACCGCCACCAGCGAGCAGCTCGGCAAGCCGGCCGGGCACGACCTGCGGCAGGGCGTCTACACCCTGCCCGTGCTGCTGGCGGAGATCGACGTGACGGGACCGGTGGACGAGGTGCTGGCCAGACTGCGGGCGAGCCGGATGGTGGACGACACGATCGAGTATTGCCGGGGCCTGGCCGCGGACGCGCTGGCCGCGCTGCCGGTGATCCACGACCGGGAAATGGCGGGCCTGCTCTATGGGCTGCCCAGCGCGTACATCGACCGGGTGGAGCGGCTGACCCGACTGACCACCGTGAGTTGAACAAATCCGCCAATTTCCTGAAACGGTGCGCCGGCTACCCCACAATCTGGACCCCGGCCCGATGCGGGTCATGTGGCCTTCGCGGACGTGAGCGGCTCCGCGATGTCCTCCAGCCCCCTGCGTTCGGCCTTGACCCCCAGGAACAGCTCGACGAGCCCGGCCGCGATCATCACCAGCGCGCCGACGGCGAACGCGAGCGCGGTGTCCGACGGCCGGCCGCTCTCGACCAGCGAGGCGAAGATGAGGGGGCCGGCGATGCCGCCGACGGCCGTTCCGACCGCGAAGAAGAACGCGATGGCCATCGCCCTGGTCTCCATGGGGAAGATCTCGCTGACCGTCAGGTACGCGGAACTCGCCCCGGCCGAGGCCACGAACAGCACCACCGACCAGCAGGCCGTCAGCGTGACCGCGTCCAGCGCGCCCTGGTTGAACAGATACGCCGTGCCGAGCAGCAGCACCCCGGAGACGATGTACGTGGCCGAGATCATCGGCACCCGGCCCACGGTGTCGAAGAGATGACCGAGCAGCAGCGGCCCGAGGAAGTTGCCGACCGCGATGACCGCGAAGTAGTAACCGGTGTGCGTGTCGATGCCGTAGAACGTGGACAGGATCTGCGCGTACCCGAAGGTGATCGCGTTGTAGAGGAACGCCTGCCCGATGAAGAGCGACAGCCCCAGCACCGTGCGCTTGGGGTAGCGGGCGACCATCGTGTGCGCGATCTGCACGAACCCGATCGACTTGCGCTGGTGGATGGTCATCGACCGCTCGGGCTCCGGCAGGTCGTCCTTGCCGATCCGGTTCTCGACGTCGTCGACGATCCGCTCGGCCTCCTCGCCCCGGCCGTGGATGAACAGCCAGCGGGGGCTCTCCGGCACGTTACGGCGGACGAGCAGGATGGCCAGGCCCAGCACCACGCCCAGGCCGAAGGCGACGCGCCAGCCGATGTTGACCGGCAGGTCGTTCAGCAGCGGCACGGTCAGCAGCGCGCCACCGGCGGCACCGAGCCAGTAGCTGCCGTTGATGATGATGTCGATGCGGCCGCGGTGCCGGCTGGGGATGAGCTCGTCGATGGCGGAGTTGATGGCCGCGTACTCGCCGCCGATCCCGAACCCGGTCAGGAACCTGAACAGGAAGAACCACCACGCGCTGAAGGAGAAGGCGGTCATCAGCGTCGCCACCAGGTAGACGACCAGCGTGATGATGAACAGCTTCTTCCTGCCGAACCTGTCGGTCAGCCAGCCGAAGAAGAGGGCGCCGGAGCAGGCTCCGGCCACGTAGAGCGCGGCGGCCAGGCCCGCGACCTGCGCCTGGGTGATGTCGAGGCCGCTGCCCGGCTTGGCCAGTTGGGCGGACAGGTTGCCGACGATGGTGACCTCTAGACCGTCGAGGATCCAGACGGTGCCGAGACCGATGACGATCATCCAGTGCCACCGTGACCACGGCAGCCGGTCCAGCCGTGCGGGCACTTTCGTGCTGATGGTACCGGTTTCCACGTCGCTCATAAGGTCAACTGGATACCCGGCGAGCGGGTGGCAAACGTGCCTACGAGGCAGGCTTTCTGGCCTCCACGATCTCCGTGCGGAACCACGGGCCGCCGTACCAGAAGCGCCAGCCGGCGTCGCGCCGCCGTACGTCGACGACGCCCAGTTCGCGCAGCGTGCTCTCGTACGCGGGGGTGTGCTGGAAGTCGGCGATCAGCATCAGCCCGCCGGGTCGCAGCACCCGGTGCGCCTCGCGCACGGCCCGCTCGCGACCCTCGGCGGCGGCGATGTTGTGCACGGCCAGGCTGGAGACGACCACGTCGAACGCGTCGTCGCCGAACGGCAGGTCGCGCAGGTCGCCCGTCACCAGGTCCACCCGCTCGGAGACGCCTTCTGCCGCGGCGTTCGCCCGGGTCACCGGCGCGTTGTTGCCCGACTGGTCGCGCGAGCGCCACAGGTCGACGCCGGCAGCCCGGCCCTTCTCCAGCCGCTGGGCCGCGAGCAGCAGCACCGCGCCCCGGCCGCAGCCCAGGTCGAGCAGCCGTTCGCCGCCCTCCAGCCGCCCGAGCTCCTCGGCCCAGACGGCGAACTTGCCGCGCCGCGTCGTGTAGAGGTAGCTGGCCGCGCTGGCCAGCGTGTAGAGGGCGCCGAAGAGGAAGGCCAGGCCCGCGGGGAGGATGTCGAGGGTGAACGAGGCCGTCGCCAGGGCCAGCAGCACGATCGCTCCGAAGAGCAGACCGGCCAGCGCCCAAGGGGCGTCGAATCCGTACCTGCCGTGTCGCTTGCGCACATTCACGTTATATCTCAATGTGGTCTTGACGGGGAATTGACCAAACCCTTCCCCTTCGTCCCGTCTATCACGCACAGCGCATTACTAAGGTGGCTTGGATGGGCACGCAATGGGGGTTTGACCAGGCATGACAGCAAAAGAGCGGAATTTTGGCCTGGGCGCGAGCCTCGCACTGACGCTGGCCTCGACGGTGCTGTGGGGGGTGGCACATCTGGCCGCCGAACGCCGCAAGACCGGCCTGGCCCTCATGGCGGCCTACGTGCTGATGCTGGCCGGCGTGCTGATCGTGTTCACCGCGTTCAGCATCGACCTGCTGTCGCTGGCCGTCCAGCCCCGCTGGCTCACCGTGCTCACCGTCGCGCTGGTCGTGATCGCCCTCGCCTGGACGGCCGTGATCGTCTGGTCCTTCCTCCTGGTACGCCCCGCGCCCTCCGACACCGTCGGCCGCTTCCTGACCACGACCCTGGCCATCGCCCTCTGCGCCCTCGTCCTGGCCCCCACCGCGTACGCCACCCGGCTCGCCTACCTGTCGCGCGACGTCGTCAACACCCTGTTCAAGCCGGGCAACGCCGCGCCCGTGGTGGCACAGGACCCGTGGAACGGCGCCGACCGGGTCAACTTCCTGCTGCTCGGCGGCGACTCGGCGCCCGGCAGGCCCGGGGTGCGTACCGACAGCATGACCGTCGCCAGCGTGGACCTCGAATCCGGCACGACCACCCTGTTCGGCCTGCCGCGCAACCTCCAGCGGGTGCCGCTCCCCGAGGGCCCGGCCAGGGCGCGCTTCCCCTCGGGCTTCACCGGCGGCGGACGTGACACCCCCGGCCTGCTCAACGAGGTCTTCCAGTTCGCCGAGGACCACCCGGCCCTGGTGCCGGGCGTGGAGAAGGGCCATCGCGGCCCCACCCTGCTCAAGCAGACGGTCAGCGACATTCTCGGCATCGACGTGAACTACTACGCCATGGTCGACATGAAGGGTTTCGCCGAGATCATCGACGCCATGGGCGGCGTCGAGGTGACCATCAAGGAGCCCATCGTCTACGGCAAGCGCCGCGAGGGCCTGCTCGCCGCCGGCACCCGCAAGCTGTCCGGCCAGGAGGCCCTCTGGTACGGCCGCTCACGCACCGACAGCGACGACTACGTCCGCATGGGCCGCCAGAAGTGCCTGCTCAACGCCGTCGCCAAGCAGGCCGACCCGCTGACCGTGCTCAACAGCTTCGAGCGCCTGGCCGCGGCCACGAAGCGGGCCATCTCCACCGACCTGCCCCAGAATCTCCTCCCCGCCGTCGTGGACCTGTCGCAGAAGGTCAAGGGGGCCAAGATGCGCAGCCTCAGCTTCGTGCCGCCGCTGATCACCACGGCGGACCCCGACTGGTACCTGATCCGCCGCAAGGTCTCGGAGGTCCTGGAGGACGAGCGGCCCACGACCAAGACCGCCGCGCACACCCCGGCGCCCAGCCCCGACGCCCCGATCAGCCTCGACGCCGCCTGCGGTTAGACCGTTTCATCCAGGTTGTCGGCGTAATAGGCGATGGCCCGCCCGTAACCACCGGCCTTGTCGGACTCGGCGACCACCTTGAGCAAGGTGGAGACCGCCTCGTCCGAGCGCCCCAGGTTGTGCAGCGCCATGGCCATGAACGTGCGCAGCCCCGCGTCCCCGGGAAACTCCTTGAGCGCCCGCAGGAACGTCTCGACGGACTCCTCGTAGCGCCCGAGCACCCGCAACGTGCTCCCGTAGCCCGTGAAGGCCCCCAGCCGATCGCTCAGCCCGTCACCGGCGAGCGCCCGCTCGTAGTAGGGCGCCGCCTCGGCCTCCAGCCCGAGCACGTCGTGCACCCAGGCCGCCTGGTAGTTGACCTCGCCGTCGTCCGGGTGTTGCCAGGCCAGCTCGACGAGCAGCTTCCTGGCCTCCTCATGGGAACCCTCCTCGCGCAGCCGCACGGCACGGGCCAAATCTTCGTCACGCATACGTCCGAGTGTGGCATGATGACGATCGTCCCGAACGGAAACGATTTTCATGCCCACCAGGAGTAGCCAGTGAGAGTGGCGTTCGTCGGAAAGGGCGGCAGCGGCAAGACGACGATGTCGGCGCTGTTCGCCAGGCACATGGCGAGTCAGGGCGGCCCCGTGGTCGCCATCGACGCCGACATCAACCAGCACCTGGCCCTCGTGCTCGGCCTCGACCGGCAGCCGGAGCCGCTGGGCGCCCACCTCACCGAGATCAAGGACCGGCTGCGCGGCACGAACCCGCGCGTCCCGTCCGCCGATGTCATGGTCAAGACGACCCCGCCGGGCCGCGGCTCGACGCTGCTGAGCTTCGACGACCTGGCCGCCGACCCTTACGGCCTGACCACCCCCGACGGCCTGCGCCTGCTCGCGACCGGCCCCTTCAGCGAGGACGACCTGGGCGTCGCCTGCTACCACTCGAAGGTCGGCGCGGTGGAACTGCTGCTCAACCACCTGGTCGACGGCCCCGGCGAATACGTCGTGGTGGACATGACCGCCGGCGCCGACTCCTTCGCCTCCGGCCTGTTCACCCGCTTCGACCTGACCTTCCTCGTCGCCGAGCCGACCCGGCAGGGCGTGAGCGTCTACCACCAGTACCGCGACTACGCCGCCAAGTACGACGTCGCGCTCGCCGTGATCGGCAACAAGGTCCACGGTCAGGCCGACGTCGACTTCCTGCGCGAGCACGTAGGTGACGATCTTCTTACCTGGATGGAGCACTCGGCCGCCGTCCGCGCCATGGAGCAGGGCCGCCACTTCACCCTCGACGACCTGGAGCCGGCCAACGCCGACGCCCTGGCCGTGCTCCGCAAGCGGCTCGACGAACAGGACAAGGACTGGGCCCGCTTCGGCCGCCAGACCGTGGAGTTCCACCTGCGCAACGCCCGGGCGTGGGCCAACGACCGGACCGGTGCCGACCTGTCCGGGCAGATCGATCCGGACTTCGTCTACGGCCCATGAACCACACCTCCAGGCGTCTGGAGTGTCCCCCGTTATTTACCTAGCGTCAGTTTCAATCCCCCCTTGGAGAGGAGACAGCATGTCGCTGACCGTTCCGAACGATCTGCTCGACCAGGCCAGATCCGGTGACGTGGACGACGCCGCGTTCCTCGCGTGCGTCCGCGACTCACTGCCCTACGCGTGGTCGCTGATCAGCGAGCTGGTCAAGCAGCGTGAGCACACCGGGGCCGAGTTCGCCGACAACGAGGTGCCACCGCCGTCCGAGGAGGCCAGGGGGCAACTCCTGCGCTGCCTGGCGAGCGACTCGATGCGCGGCGCGCTGGAGCGTCACTACGGTGTGCGCCTGGCCTTCCAGAACTGTCACCGGGTGGCGGTCTTCGACCCGGCGGCGACGCGGGCCCTGGCCGACTTCGTCACTCCGCGGGCTCAGATCCTCAACCAGAAACCGGAGCTGGTGGACTGCTGACCCGTGTCCGGCGGGCCTTCCAGGGCCCGCCGGTTCAGCCGGTCAGCAGCGGCAGCACCTCGGCCCCGAACCGCCGGATGTTCTCCAGGGTCCGCCGGTGCTCGCCCAGCCCCTCCACCATCACGATGAAGTGCTCGATGCCGGTGACCTCCGAGGTGCGACGCAGGGTCTCGGCGCAGTGCCGGGCCGAGCCCACCGGGTGGATGCTCGTCAGCAGGTCCACATAGGCCGATACGTCCCGTGACGCCCGCCGCCTGCCGTCCACCGGCACATATCCGGCCAGGCCCGGCGCCAGCCAGCGCGGCATCGACCGCTTCAGCTCCCGTACCGCCTCGGCGGTCGAGTCGGCCACATAGGCGACCCCCGCTGCCACGTGCCCCTTCGCCGTCCCGCCATAGCCCGTGACCATCGCCGCCTTCTCCGCGTCGCCGATGTGCATCCCCAGCAACATCGGCAGCCCGCGCGCCGCCGCCAGCTCCACGGTCGCCTGCGAGGTGCACGCGACCACCGGCCGCAGCCGCGCCTCCGGCACCATGGCGACCTCCCTGAACCGGAAGAACTCCCCGTCGGCCGCCACCCGGCCTTGCGAAAGCGCGGCGAGCAGCAGGTCGAGCGACTCACCGAAGCCGCGCTCGTACCGTTCGACCCCGGTCCCGAACACCTCCAGATCCACCCACGGCCCGCCCCTGCCCACGCCCAGCGTGAACCGCCCGCCGGACAGGTGGTGCAGCATGGCCGCCTGCTCGGCCAGCGCCACGGGATGCCGCGTCGACAGCACGCTGACGGCCGTGCCGAGCCCGATCCTGGTGGTCCGGCCGATGGCGGCCGCCGCCAGCGTGGTGGCCGACGGGCACACGCCGTAGGACATGAAGTGGTGCTCGGCGATCCACGCGTCGTCGAACCCCGCCTCCTCGGCGGCGACGATCAGCTCGACGGCGTTCGCGAGCACCCGGCCCGGCTCCTGGCCGGGAAACTGCGCCGCGACGATGAAGACCCCGATCCGCACCACCCGATGATGGCTCCTTTCAGCTGAAAAGGGTGGCCTGTCCCTCGCCGGCGAGCGGGTCACGGTGCTGCTTCAGGTGGCGCCACTTCGGCAGGTCGTCCAGGTAGGACCAGGAGAGCCGGTGGTGCGCGGTCGGTCCTCGTTCGGCCAGGGTCTCCTGGTGGAGGGGCGAGGGGTAGCCGGCGTTCTCGGCGAAGCCGTAGTCGTCGCAGCCGATCGTCCCCATGTACGCGTCCCGCCGCACCTTGGCCAGCACGGACGCGGCCGCCACCGAGATGCTCGCCCCGTCGCCCTTGACCTCCAGCCGCACCGGCCAGGGCGCGCCGATGTAGTCGTGCTTGCCGTCGAGGATCACCGCGTCGGGACGCACCGGCAGCGACTCCAGCGCCCGGCGGGCGGCCCGGCGCAGGGCCTCGGTCATGCCGAGCGCGTCGATCTCGGTGTGCGTGGCCTCGCCGAACCCGACGCCGGCCGCCCAGACGGCCAGCTCGGCGGCGAGCGGCGGGCGCTTGGCGGCCGACACCTGCTTGGAGTCCGTCAGGCCGGCGGGCGGCTCGGACAGGTCGGTGACGACGGCACAGACCGTGACCGGCCCCGCCCAGGCGCCCCGGCCCACCTCGTCCACGCCCGCGACCGTGCGGACGCTCGGCTGGGAGAGCAGGAGGTGCTCGATGTCGTACGTCGGCGCCATAGCCGCAGACGTTATCGCCTCCTTCCCCCATCCACCGAACTTCCACCATTCACCGAGCTTCCACCATTCACCGAACTTCACTATCCGCCGTACTTCACTATTCGCCGAACGATCGGCCCACCACGTCGCTCGCCGACCGGGCCGCCCTGCCGGGCCAGCCGTCCAGGGGGTCGTCCTCGCCGCGCGAGCCCTCCCGTGGCCGCTCCGAAGGGCGTACCGGATCGAGGTCGGCCGCGATGTAGCGCGCGGCCACGTGGATCGCGCGCAGCGTCACGGACACCGACGGCCGGTGCACGCTGGAGCCGCGGGCCACCGCGTGCACCTCCCGGCCCACCGGATTGCCGGGAAACTGCCGCACGGCCAGCCCCCGCACCCCTGCGGCCAGCGCGAGCGCCGGGACGGCGGCGATGCCGATGCCCTTGGCCACCAGCGACAGAATGGTCCCCAGCCCCTCGAACTCCCACGGCGTCGGCCGGGTGCCGCCCACGTCCACCAGCAGCCGGTCCACAGCCAGCCGCGAGGGCTCGCCGTCGGGCGTCGCCATCCACGGCTCGTCGCGCAGCTCCCGCAGGTCGAGTGGCACCTCGGGATCGGCGAGGCGGTGCTTGCGCGGCACCACCAGCACCATCGGATCGCTCAGCAGCGGGAACACGCGCAGGCTCTCGCTGTCGCGCACCCGCCCGTACCAGTCGTCCACGAGCGCGATGTCCACCTCCCCCGACTGCACCTCGCGCATGCCGCGCCCCGACCTGCTCTGCCCGAGCCGGAGCGTCAGCTCCGTGTGGCGCCGCAGCGAGCGCGCCAGCGCGGGCGCGAAGGCCACCGCCGCCGTTGGGAACGCGGTGACCACCACCCGCCCGGAGGGCTTGCCCGCGTGGGCGGACAGGTCGGACTCGGCCTCCTCCACCATCGACAGGATGCGCTCGGCGTGCAGCACCAGCCGCCGGCCCGCGTCGGTCAGCTCGGCGCTGCGCGCCGTCCTGTCGATCAGGGCCGTGCCGGTTTCGCGTTCGAGCGCCACGAGCTGTTGCGAGACGGCGGAAGGGCTGTATCCGAGCGCCTCAGCCGTCGCTGCGATGCTGCCCTTTCTCGCGAATTCGCAGATCAGCACCAATCGTCGCAATTCGAGCATCAGACTTCCTTATGCCTACCCACGAAAAGCCTCGCTTGTGGTGATGCCTTCATCCAACCACGCTGGGAACGTGACAAACATGAGCGTTACTTTGTCCGCCACTCTGGCGGCGAACGAGGACATCGAACGAAGACGACGCGCCGGGGAGCGCGTGCTGCACCTGGCCTTCGGAGAAGCAGGTCTGCCCGTCCACCCGGCGCTGCGCGACAAGCTGGCCGCCGCATCGGAGCGCAACGGCTACGGGCCGGTCGCGGGGGCGGCCGGACTGCGGACGGCGGCGGCGGGCTACTGGACACGACGGGGGCTCCCCACCGACCCCGACCTGGTCGTCAGCGGGCCGGGCAGCAAGTCGCTGCTGTACGCCCTGCTCCTGGCGATCGGCGGAGACGTCGTCCTGCCCATGCCCAGCTGGGTCAGCTACGCCGCGCAGGCCGACCTCGTCGGCTCCCGCCCCATCCTGGTGCCCGCACCGCCAGGAGAGGGTGGAGTGCCCGACCCGGATCTGGTCGCCGCCGAGGTTCGCCGCGCCAGGGCCCAGGGCAGGACCGTCAGCTCCGTGCTGGTGACCCTGCCGGACAATCCGACCGGGCGGCTCGCCACGCCCGAGACGATCGGCCGGCTGGTCCGGCTCGCCCGCGAGCTCGACTTGATGATCATCTCGGACGAGATCTACCGCGATCTCATGCACGACGCCGCCTTGCCGTACACCTCGCCGGCCGATCTCGCGCCCGAGCGCACGATCATCACCACCGGGCTGAGCAAGAGCCTGGCGCTGGGCGGCTGGCGGATCGGCGTGGCCAGGCTGCCCGAGGGCGGCCACGCGCTGCGCAGGAAGCTGCTCGCCGTGGCCAGCGAGATCTGGTCGGCGCCCGCGGCGCCGGTGCAGGAGGCCGCGGCCTACGCCTTCGGCGATCCGTCCGAGCTGACCGAGCGCATCGCGCGCAGCCGGTTGCTGCACGGCACGGTCGCGCGGGCCGTACGCGACCGGTTCGTGGAGATCGGCGCCGACGTGCCCATGCCGCAGGGCGGCTTCTATCTCTATCCCGACCTGAGCCATCTGCGACTCGGCGGGTCGGCCGACATCACCAAGATCCTTTTGGAGGAACACGGCATCGGAGTCCTGCCGGGACACGCCTTCGGCGACGATCACGCGGCCGCCAGGGTAAGGGTCGCGGTGAGCCTGCTCTACGGCGACACCACCGAGGAACGACTGGCCGCGCTGACCAGCTCCGACCCCCTCCAATTGCCATGGATCGCGGACAATTTGAACTATCTGTCGATGGGTCTGAAGGAGCTGTCTTTGGTCCGGCACGGCGCGGTGCTCGAACGGCATCCCGCGCTCGTCCCCGCGCCATGTCACGGTTAGGCGAATCTTTGCCCAAGAACCGGTTTACCGTCCCCCAAAAGGGGCCTCTGACCTGCGGAAACACCTAGTCCGTAGATTGCGGTAAAAGATCTTCCTAACTGCCTGGTTACGTGCGCCCTCGCTTCCCTCCATCATGTGCACATGCCCGCTCTTGTCACCCTGTCCGGGCGCTCCGTGCGCCTGGAACCTCTCAGCCTCGCGGCGGTCGATGACCTCGTCGCCGCGGCGGGTGAAGACCGTTCTACATACGCCTTCACCCGCGTCCCGAATGGCCGGGACGAGATGGTCTCCTACGTGGAGGCCGCTCTGGCTGAGCAGGCGGAGGGCCGCACGATGCCCTTCGCCATCCGGTGGCTGAACACCGACCGCGTGGTCGGTGCCACCCGTCTCATGCACCTGGAGTATTGGCAGGGCCCCATGCCCTGGCCTCCGGGTACACGTGGCGCGGTGGGCGATACTCCGTCCGTGGCCGACATCGGTTACACCTGGCTGGGCGCCTGCGCCCAGGGCACGGGGGTCAACCGGGAGAGCAAGTTCCTGCTGCTCTCACACGCCTTCGAGACGTGGAACGTCCACCGCATCACCCTCAAGGCAGATGTACGCAACACCAGATCCCGGGCCGCCATCGAGGCCCTCGGCGCACACTTCGACGGGGTGCGGCGAGCGGAAAGCCGAGGCGCCGACAATACGGTCCGAGATACCGCGTTCTACTCGATCCTGCACTCCGAATGGCCGGCCGTACGCGAGCGGCTGATCATGCGATTGGGCCTGGTCGAGGCAGCCTGACAACCCGTTCACCGATGGCCCCGCCCGAACTTCAGGGCGGGGCCTGTATTTTTTCCCGCCTACCTTCGCTCTACATGACACACGCCCCCGCGATGCGTGTCACGCGTAGCCGACCATCAGCATCCAGGGGCCCGCTCAACACCCGATTGAAGGCGGATCAACGGCTCGGTAAACGATCAACCCACATCTAGGTGACGAGCAATGATGGATCTATCATTTGGTAACAAATCGTTCCATTGGCTTGGAGACAGACGGCATGGCTGGTCAGAGCATTGAGAGCGAGCTGCGGTTCGCCGTGCTCGGTCCTGTCCGCGCGTGGCGCGATGGCCTGGAACTCGATCTGGGCACCCCGCTCCAGCGGTCCATTCTCGGCATGCTGCTCCTGCGGGAAGGCCGCGCGGTCACCCCGAACGAGATGATCGACGCGGTATGGGGCGAGGAGGCGCCGCCGCGGGCCCTGGGCGCGCTGCGCACCTACGTCTCCAGGCTCCGCACCGTGCTGGAGCCGGACAGGCCCGCGCGCTCCCGTCCCGAGCTGCTCACCTCCATCGGCCGGGGCTACGCGCTCCGGCTGCCGGAAGACGCGCTCGACCTCGTCCGCTTCGAGCGCGGCACGCACACGGCCGAGACCGCCCGCAAGGCGGGCCGGCTCACCGAGGCCGCCGCGGCCCTGCGCGCCGCGCTGTCGCTGTTCGAGGGCGAGCCGCTGGCCGGGACCGTCGGCCCCTACTCCGAGCACCAGCGCGACCGGCTGATCGAGCGCCGCATCAGCGTCATCGAGACGCTGATGGACGTCGACCTGGAGCTGGGCGACCACGCCCGCGTCGTGTCCGAGCTGATCGCGCTGACCGCCGACCACCCGCTGCGCGAGCGGCTGCGCGCCCAGCTCATGCTGGCCTACTACCGCTGCGGGCGGCAGGGCGACGCGCTCAACGTGTTCACCGAGACGCGCGAGGCGCTCATCGACGAGCTCGGCATCGAGCCCGGCCCCGAGCTGACCGCGCTGCACCAGCGCATCCTGGCCGCCGACCCCACCCTCGCCGTCGCCGAGACGCCCCCGGAGGAGCCCGCGGAAGAGGAGGAGCATCCCCCGGCGGTCGAGCTGCCGCGGCCCGCGCAACTTCCCGCCGCCGTCAGCGACTTCACCGGCCGCAAGGAGGTCGCGGTACGCCTGCGCTCGATGCTGTCCGCCCAGTCGTCCTCGGAGGGCGTCCCGGTGGCGGCCATCTCCGGCATCGGCGGCGTCGGCAAGACCACGCTCGCGGTACACGTCGCCCACCTGGTCGACGAGGTGTTCCCCGACGGCCAGCTCTACGCCGACCTGCGCGGCTACACCGACGAGGTCACCGCCCCCGAGTCGGCGCTCGGCGGCTTCCTGCGCGCGCTCGGCATCCCGCCCGACGTCATCCCCGACCAGCCGGCCGAGCGCTCCGCGCTCTACCGCTCGATCCTGGCCGAGCGCCGCATCCTCGTGCTGCTCGACAACGCCCGCGACGCCGCGCAGGTCGCCCCGCTGCTGCCGGGCACGCCGGGATGCGCGGCCATCGTGACCAGCCGCGGCAAGCTGGCCGACCTGCCCTCCGCCAAGCTCATCGACCTCGACGTGATGGAGCCGGACGAGGCGCTGTCGCTGTTCTCGTCGGTGGCCGGGGCCGAGCGGGTGTCGGCCGAGCACGGCGCCGCCATGGACGTCGTCGCCGCCTGCGGGTTCCTGCCGCTCGCGGTGCGCATCGTGGCCGCCAGGCTGGCCGCCCGCCCCTCCTGGACCGTCGCCTCCCTGGTGCCCAGACTGGCCGACGAGCAGCGCCGCCTCGACGAGATGCGCGTGGGCAACCTGGCCGTCGAGGCCACGTTCGCACTGGGGTATGGGCAGCTCGAAGCGGCCCAGGCCCGCGCGTTCCGGCTGCTGTCGCTGCCCAACGGCCCCGACATCTCCTCGGGGGCCGCGGCCGCCGTGCTGGGGATGAGCGCGTTCGAGGCCGAGGAGGTGCTGGAGTCGCTGGTGGACGCCAGCCTGCTCGAAGCCCCCGCGCCGGGCCGCTACCGCTTCCACGACCTGCTCAAACTGTTCGCCAGGCGGGCCCTCGACCGGGCCGAAAGCCCGCAGGACCGGACGCTGGCGCTGCGCCGGCTGCTCGGCTTCTACCTGGCCTCGACGCAGTCGGCGCACCGGCTGGCCTACGAGGGCAGCATGATCCCGGCCAACCTGGTGGTCGTCTGCAGCGGCCGTACCTTCACGAGCGTCGACGAGGCCGTGGCCTGGCTGATCGCCGAGGGCGACTCGCTGTTCGCGGCCATCAACCAGGCCGCCGCGACCGCGGAGGCCGGGCAGTTGCTGCCCGCCGCCGACCTGCTGGTGGCGATGGAGCCGCTGCTGGAGTCGGGCACGCACACGCGCGAGTTCGACCAGGGCACGCGGGCCGTGCTGGCCGCCGCGCTGAGCATCGGCGACCAGGCCGGCGAGCTGCGCTCCCGCTACGTGCTGGGCCGGGTGCTGTTCGCGGGCAACCGGCTGAGGGAGGCCGAGGAGCAGTTCAGGGTCGTGCACGAGCTGTCGGTGGCCCGGGCGGAGAAGATCGTCACCGGCGAGGTGCTCAACGCCCTGGCCGTCGTCGTGGGCCGCCAGCGCCGCCACACCGAGGCGCTCGGCCTGTTCGACGAGGCCATGCGCTGGTACCGCGAGAACGGCGTACCGGCCGGCGAGGCCCTGGTCCTGAGCTACTCGGCCCGTGACCACCTGGGCCTGGGCCGGCCTGAAGACGCCATCGCGGCGGCCGAGAAGGGCCTGGCCATGTTCACCGAGATCGGCAGCGGCGCCGGCACCGCCCGCGCCCGCTACCACCTGGGCATCGTGCTGTCCCGGGTCGGCCGCCTGACCGAGGCCGTCCACCACCACGCCGAGTGCCTGGCCTTCTTCCGGGCCAGCAAGCAGCGGGTCTGGGAGCAGCGGGTGTGCTCCAGGCTGGCCGAGACGTTCATCGCCGCCGGGCGCTACCCCGACGCCGTCCGGCACGCGGAGCAGGCTCTGGTGGTCTCGCGCGAGATCGGCCACCCCTATGGCGAGGCGCTGTCGCTCACGGTCCTCGGCAAGGCGCTGCACGGGCTCGGCAGCGTGACGAGGAGCGTCGACTGCCTACGGCAGGCTTTCGAGATCTTCTCCCGGCTCGGCGCTCCCGAGGCGGGCGACCTCAAGGTCCTGCTCGACGGCATTCCCGTCGCCGTTATCGACGCCGTCGCTGAGTCCGTCGTCGAGTCCTGAGTACAGCTCGTCGTCCAGACGTGTCATCCACACATGGTTGATCAAGGCTGTCCTTAGGGAGTCACGAATTGCTCGTGATCAATGGTGTTCAGCCCGGCCGGCCATCCTTTGCCGCCACGCGTCGCTAGGGGGCCCGGTTATCCGGATGCTCCGCGTGGTGGCTAGCCGCCTCACACAGACGACCGGCCGGACCTGACACGGCCCTCGAACCCCCCAGGTCCGTGTCTTGACTGAGAGCCTCCTCCTGAGGGGTCAACGTCGAATCAACGGCGGATTAAAGCAGGAAGTATCCCTCGGCGATGAGGGGCCTGACCTTGTCGGAGTCGGCGATCTCCCCGTCGCCGACCAGCTCGGCGATCACGTTGAGCAGCGGTCCGAGCGCCAGTTCGCCGTCGCACACGCCGGCCAGCGCGGCCTCCACCGTGCCGACCTCCCGCGTGCGGCGCAGCCCCTGCGTCTGGCGCAGCACGATGCGGATGGGGTCTTCCGCGCCCGGCAGGCCGACCCGCTCGTCCAGCAGCCCTTCCGTGGTACGCAGCAGCGCCGTGTCCAGCGCCTGCGCCCGGTGCGCGGCGGCGATGGAGTCGATCACGTCGTCCACGTAGTCGCCGACCGGCAGCGAGACCTGGTGCGCGAGATGCTCGACGCGGACGACCGGATCGAGCGTGCCCGAGTTGCGCATGGTGATCCAGCCGAACCCGACGCCCTCGACCTTGTGCTCGTCGAACCAGGCCAGCCAGCGGTCGTAGTGCTCGGTGTAGCGCTCGGTGCCCTGCTCGGCCGCGTCCTTGAGCCAGAGCTCCACGTATTCGGCCGGGTCCTGAACGTCGCGCTGCGCCACCCAGGCGTCGCAGCCGGTCTCGCGCAGCCAGCCGCCCACGCGGTCGTGCCAGTCCTCGCCCTCGACGTGCAGCCAGTTGGCCAGGAAGTGGGCCTGGCCGCCGGGGTTGAGGTGGCGGGGCGCCTGGCGTACGAGGTCGCGGCAGAAGGCGTCACCGTCCCCGCCCGACTCGCGGTAGGTCAGCCGCCCCTCCCGCGCCGGCGCGATGACGAACGGCGGGTTGCTCACGACGAGGTCGAACAGCTCGTCCTCGACCGGCTCGAACATCGACCCCGCACGCGCCTCCACGCCCTCGACGCCGGACAGCTCCCAGCTCAGCCTGGCCAGCTCCAGGGCGCGCGGGTTGAGGTCGGTGGCCGTGATGTGCCCGGCCCGCCCGGCCAGGTGCAGCACCTGCACCCCGCACCCGGTGCCCAGGTCGAGCGCGCGCTGGACCGGCCGGCGGCTGACGAGCTGGGCCAGGTTGGCCGAGGCGCCACCGGCCCCGACGACGTGGTCGGGCCGCAGCGCGGGGTCGCCGGGGCGGACCTTCCTGTCGGAGACCAGGTAGCCGCCGGTCTCCCAGGGCTGCAGGTGCACGGTCGCGCGGACCTGGTCGCCGTCGGTCTCGACCAGCCCGGAGTCGAGTACGGCGGTGGGGACGTCTTTGGCCGGGACCGGGACGCCGAGCCACCACAACCTGATCAACGTGGCCAGCGGGTCGGCGTCGGCGGTCGCGCGCAGGGCCGGGACCAGTTCTTCGCGGGCCAGGGCCGAGGCGGCCATGCTGCCCAGGCGCTCGCGGACGCCGTCGATCGAGTATCCGGATTCGAGGAGGTGATGGCGCAGTCGTTCCACAAGAGCATCCTTTCACCGCGGGCTCGCCCACATGATCCGATACCCACAGTGCTCATACTGTTACTTAAGCACCCAAGCAAACTGCAAGCGGCGGACAAGTCACGCGCGGTATCTCTTAGGAGGTCACACCACGTCCTCCCCGAGGAGCGGACCCATGCTGATCCCTTGCTTGGCCTGCGAGTCCCGATTCGGGCCCGACGAATACTTCAGCGCCTGCTCCGACTACAACCGTGGCATGGACCTGGTGTCGTGGACGTGCCCGCGCTGCGGCAACCGCGACGATCTGCGGGTGCTGCCCGGCGAGCTCGGGTTCGGCTACCCGTCCCGCGGCCGGTTCGACGTGCACGACCGTGTCCGGGTGCCGGGGCTGCGCAGGCACCGCGGTGACCTGCGGCTCGACATCTCGCTCGACCGGGCGATCTGGCGCGTGCCGACGCGCGTGCGGCAGCTCGCCAAAAGCGCCTAGGCGCGGGCGCGACAGCTCGCCTAAAGCGCATAGGCACGCGTGCGACAGCTCGCCCAAAGCGCAGGCGCGTGTACGACAGCTCGCCTAAAGTGCGTACCCGTGGGCCGGGGCCTCGCCGCGCAGCAGCCGGGCGATGTCCTCCACCAGCGTCTCCGCCAGCTCCTCCCGGCTCTCCCCCGTCGCCTCGCCCAGCCGTGGCGTGAGCACCACGTTCGGCAGCCTGGTCAGGGGATGGGCCCGGTCGAGCCACTCGCCCTCGAAGTGGTCGAGCCCCGCGCCGCCCACCTGGCCCCAGCGCAGCGCGTCCACCAGCGCCTTGAGGTCGTGCAGCGCGCCGCGCGAGGTGTTGAGGTAGATCGAGCCCGGCCGCATCGCGCCGAACTCCGTGTAGCCGAACAGGCCCCTCGTGCTCTCGGTCAGCGGCACGTGCAGCGACACCACGTCGGCCTCGGCCAGCAGCGCCGGGAGGGTGTGGGTGGCCTCGGGGACGAACGGGTCGCAGACGATCACCCGCATGCCCAGGCCCTCACAGCGCCAGCGCATGGCCCTGCCGACGCGGCCGAGACCCACGATGCCGAACGTCCTGCCGGTCAGCCGGCGGCCGCGGTGACGCTGTGCCGGTGGCACCCTGCCGTGGTAGACGCGCCCTCTGCGTACTTCCCTGTCGGCGGTGACGATGTTCCTGCTGACCGCGAACATCAGCGCGAGCGTCAGCTCCGCGACCGACTCAGGGTCGCGGTCGGCCGCGTGCAGGACCGTCACCCCGCGCTCGGCGGCCAGCGGCAGGTCCACGCTGGTGGGCGGGCCCATGCTGGCCACTACGTCCAGTTGCAGGCCGAGGACCGACGTGCGCACCTGGTCGCCGTCGGTGATGAGCACGGTCGCGCCGGTCTCGATGACCAGGTCGGCCAGTTGCTCGTCGGTGAAGCCGAGGCTCGGTCGGGCGGGAGCCTCGGTCAGGTCGGCGACCTCGCCCAGGCGCGCGAGCGCGCTCTCCGGCAAGGCGGGCAGTACCAGCGCCCGAGGTCGTCTCACATTTGGACAATAACACCACAGACGGTGCCCAGATCATCGCTCCCCGCGCAGGCGGGGACGGCTCACTGGGGAGGCTGGCGCAGGCTCTGCCAGGCCGCCTCGCTGAGCCCCTTGATCTCCTCGTCCGTGGGCGTGTGCGCGCCGGCGAACCACAGCCGGCACATCTCCTGCGCCGGCCCGAGCCACAGCACGTAGCACATGGTCGCGTGCACGGGCTGGAGCTGGCCGTTCTTCATGTGCGGCCGCCACCAGTCGGAGACCTGGCGGAAGAACGTGCGCCGCTGCTCGGCCACCTCCGCGCCGCCCGGCTCCTGCTTGCGCGGCGGGCGCTCGCTGATCAGCAGCCTGGCCCGCTCGGGGTGCTCCCCGGCCCACCGCATGTGGAAGGCCACCACGGCCTCGATGCCGTCGCGGGCCTCGTCGTGGCGGACCAGCTCGGCGAGGAAGGCACCCTGGTAGGCGGTGAGGATCTCCCCGTAAAGCACGCCGAAGACGTGCTCTTTGCTGGCGAAGTGGTGGTAGAAGCTGCCGACGCTGACGCCGCTTTCCTCACGGAGGCTGGCCAGTGTGGTGGCCGACACTCCGTCCTGGCTGAACCGGCGGAGGGCGCCCTCGATGATGCGGGTCCGGCCGTCGCGTCCGTTCTTGACACTCTTCACGCTGTCAATGGTGTGGTACCAGAACGTTGTTCCGCAAATAGGCCAGCCTGATCGATCATAGCGGTCACCGCCACCGACCCCGAATCGACCTTCATCTCGGCGTCGGGCCAGAGCCTGCGGACGAGCCTCAGCACGCGCCGATTCTCGCCCAGGATGTCCATGCCCACGGTCTTCGCGCCGCGCACCGAAGCCCGGAGCAGCAGGGTGTCCACGAGCCTGGGGCCGAGCCCGCGGCCCTGCCACTCGTCGGTCACGACCACGGCGATCTCGACGTCGGTGCAGCCACCCTGGTAGCTCATGGCGTGCCCGACGATCTCCCCCGTCTCCGTGGTCGCCACCAGCGCGTCGCGGCGGTCGTCGAGGGTCAGCAGCACGCGCACGAGACCGGCGGCCGGCCGGGAGACGCCGGTGAAGAACCGGAGCGTCTGGGTGTGCAGCGACAGCCCGGCCAGGAAGCGTCGGATCCGTTCCTCGTCGCCGGGACGGACCGGGCGGATCTGAGTTCCCTGCATAGACTCAGCTTGCACCGACGACCTGAGTCTGTCAATCGAACTTAGGTATAATGCAAAAATGAACGTTCCCTTCCGGGTGACCAACTGCTCGATCGAGCGCACCCTGGACATCGTCGGGGAGAAGTGGACCTTCCTGGTGCTGCGCGAGGCGTTCACCGGCGTACGGAGGTTCGCCGACATGCAGGCGAGCACCGGCGCTCCCCGCCAGGTGCTCAGCGCCCGCCTGGCCCGGCTGGTCGACGAGGGCCTGCTGCGCAAGGAGCCCTATCGCGAGCCCGGGCAGCGGCAGCGCGACGAATACCGGCTCACCGAGAAGGGCCGTGACCTCTATCCGCTGCTCGTCGCGCTGATGCACTGGGGCGACAAATATCTGACAGGCGACGACGGCCCGCCCGTGCTGCTCACCCACCGCGACTGCGGCGCCCCCATCGAGCAGCATTTCCGTTGTGCGGAGGGGCACGAGGTGGCCGGTCCGCGCGAGGTGACGCCGCTGCCGGGCGACGGCGCGGAGCTCAGGAGCGCCTGAGCAGGCCGGTCGCGTGGAGGGGCACCGGTGCCGGTGCCTACTCTTGAAGGCGTGTACCGGTTCCTGCTGACGCCTCGATGGCTCTCGCTCCACGTGGTGGTGCTGCTGGTCATTCCCGCCTTCGTGTTCCTCGGGCAGTGGCAGTTCGGGCGGTTCGAGGAGCGGTCGGCCAACAGCGAGCGGGTGACCGCCAACATCGAGGCCGCGCCCGTGCCGCTGGATCGGATCGTGGCCGCCGGGCAGCGGGTCGGCGAGGACGACCGGTTCAGGAGGGTCACGGTCGCGGGCACGTACGATCCGGCCCACGCCCTCCTCGTACGCCGCCGCCCCCAAGACGGCCACAACGGCTACTACGTCCTGACCCCGCTCGTCACCGGCGACGGCACGGCGGTGATCGTGAACCGGGGCTGGGTCCGCGCGGGCGCCACCGCAGACGCCGCGCCCGAGGTGCCCGCTCCGCCGACCGGCCAGGTAAATGTCACTGGGCGGCTACGGACGAGCGAGACCGAGGAGTCCAGCGGGATCAGGAACCGCTCCGGGCTGCCGGCCGGCCAGGTCCTGCTGATCAACCCCGGCGAGATCGGGAAGGGGCTCCCGTACCGGCTGCTGGGCGGTTACGTGGAGCTGACGGAGCAGCAGCCCAAGCCCGCTGCCGCGCCGGAGCCGGTGCCCGCGCCCGACGTCGGCGCGGGCGGCGGGCTCAACCTGGCCTACGGGGTCCAGTGGTGGGCGTTCATCGGCATCGCGATCGGCGGGTGGATCCTGCTGATCAGGCGGGAGCTCGCGGAACGGAGGGCTCAGGAGCCCTCAAGCGCCTCTACCGCCCAAGATGCCCCGACCTCGGGCAATTAAGGTGTGGAGGGTGATCCGCCACATTGAGTTCACCAGCCTCTGCAACTTCCGCGACGTGGGTGGATATGCCACCAAAGACGGGCGCACCGTCAGGTGGCAGCGGCTCTACCGGGCCGACTCCCTCGGCTGGCTGGCCGGAGACGATCTGACGGCTTTCCGGGCCCTGCGCGTGCGCAATGTCATCGACCTGCGGCACCCGTTCGAGGTCGAGAGGTCGGGGCGAGTCCCGGAGACCGAGGGCCAGAACTACCAGAACCTGCCCATCGAGGGCCGCCGCTGGGACGTCGCCGCCTACGTCGAGGAGGCCGGCGTCGGCCGCTACCTCGCCGACCGCTACCTGGAGACGACCGAGGACGGCGTCGACAACCTCAGGATCGCCCTGGAGACGATCGCGCGAGCCGACAACGCGCCCGTGGTCGTCCATTGCGCCGCCGGCAAGGACCGTACCGGCGTGCTGACCGCGCTGGTCCTGTCGCTGGCGGGGGTGGGCGAGGACGACATCGTGGCGGACTACGCGCTCACCGGGCTGGCGACCGAGCGCTTCGTCGCCGACTGGACCAGGAGGCATCCGGGCGCGCCGCTGTGGCCGGGCTTCGGGCTGGCGCCCGCCGAGGCCATGCGCCACTTCCTGACCGACCTCACGGCGCGGCACGGCTCGCCCGAGACGTACGTCACAAAGATCCTCCAGATCTCCCCGGAGACCATCGCCGAACTTCGCACCCATTTGCTGACTGAAGAGATCTCAGAAGGGTAGAGGGGGCCAGGGTCCGCACCTGCGCGAGCGGGCCCGCCGTCCCGGGATCGCCAGCCATCCCCCTCCCGGCGGTCCCGGGTCAGAAAGTCTCGGATACCCAACGGATACGTCGCAGCTTGTTCGACGTTATGCAGGCGTCGTACGGTTACGTGCGTGACTACGCCGCTGCTTCCCGACCCTGAGCCCAGGCGGCGCGACTATGTGATCATCTCAGCCGACGATCACCTGATCGAGCCTCCCGACCTGTTCGAAGATCGGTTGCCGGAGAAATACGCCGAGGTCGCGCCCAAGGTCGTGGAGACGGAGGCGGGTCATCAGGTGTGGCGCTACGGCGGCGCCACCTACCCGTGCGCCGGCATCGACGTGGGCGCCGGGCTGCCGAGAGAGCAGTGGACGCTCGACCCGGTGAGGTTCGAGCAGATGCGCCCCGGCTGCCATGACATCGAGGCGCGCATCGAGGACATGGACGTCGCGGGCATCTGGGCCGCGCTCTGCTTCCCCGGCATGCTGGCCGGCCAGTCGGGCATGCCGTTCGCCAGGACCCGCGACCAGGAGCTGGGCCTGGCCCTGGTCAAGGCGTGGAACGACTGGCACATCGACGTCTGGGCGGGCACCTACCCCGAGCGGATCATCGGCCTGCAACTGCCGTGGCTGCCCGATCCCGACGTGGCCGCCAAGGAGATCCGCGCCAACGCCGCCCGAGGCTTCAAGGCCGTCGTCTTCCCCGAGTTCCCGACGCGGCTGCGGCTGCCGTCGATCCACTCGGGCCACTGGGACCCCTTCTTCGCGGCCTGCGAGGAGACCGGCACCGTCGTCTGCCTGCACACCGGCGACTCCTCCTGGTCGCCCGTGCCCTCGCCCGACACGCCCATCGAGGCCATCACCACGCTGATGCCGACGAGCGCGATGTTCGCCTGCGCCGACTGGCTCTGGTCCGGGCTGCCGCTCCGCTTCCCCTCGCTGCGTGTCCTCATCGTCGAGGGCGGCGTGGGCTGGCTGCCGATGCTGGCCGAGCGCGCCGACTACGCCCTCGACCACCCGGTCGCCGGAGAGGCGGCGTGGGAGGGCGGGCTCAAGCCCAGCGAGGTGCTGCGCCGCAACTTCTTCTTCGGCACGCTCGACGACCACGCGCTGTCGGGGGTGCGGCTCGCGGTCGGGCTCGATCACGTGCTGCAGGAGAGCGGCTACCCGCACTCCGACTCGACCTGGCCCGACACGCAGAAGTCCGTGGCCCGCAACCTCGGCACGCTGCCGCCCGCCGACATCGCCAGGGTCGCCTACGGCAACGCGGCCCGCCTGTTCGGGCATCCGCTCCCGTCACGCGCCTGGCTCCGGATGGAGGAGATCTAGCGCTCTTCCCGCACCGTCGGCGGGAGGAGACCTAGCCTTCGTCCCGCACGGGCTGTGCGTGGCCCTGGATGATGCTGCGCTCGTGTTCGACGAAGCGGCCGCTCTCGCCGAGCAGCGACGCCATCAGCCACAGGAACACGCCGAAGTCGTCGGCCACGCCGATCAGCATGAGGAAGTCGGGCAGAACGTCGATCGGCGACAGGATGTAGACCACGCCGAGTCCGACCAGGGCGAGCCTGCTCTTGCCCATGCCGTCATAGCGTCCGCGCATGACCGCGCCCACCATGCGCGGAATCGCCCGGACCCTGGTCATCAGGCCGGGCGAGCCCGGCTTGGTCACCTCGCGGTACGTACGGTACGCCGCCGCTGCCCGTGCTGGCTTTCCCATCATGCGATCTCCCCTACCCCCGGCTTCTCACGACATAACGCGTCGGGAAGGTCACGAGTTCCTAGCGCAGCGCGGCATGCTCGAACGGCCTGGCCGCCTCGACCTGAGCCGCCACCCTGACCAGCAGGTCCTCCCGCCCGGCCGCCGCGACGAGCTGCACGCCCACCGGCAATCCCGCCGGATTTCTGTGCAAGGGCAGCGATATGGCGGGCTGCCCCGTCGCGTTGACCGGCGAGGTGTAGGCCACGGCGTGCGAGGTTCTGCCGAAGGCGATGCTCAGGTCGCCCGGCGGGATCCAGCCCAGCGGGAACGGCGCGACGCCCAGCGACGGCATCAGCAGCAGGTCGTGGCCCGCGCTCCACCAGGCGGCCATGCGGCGGCGGAAGCCGTCCACCCACTGCGTGGCCAGGATGTGGTCGGCCGCGCCGCGCCGGCGGGCCGCATTGACCATGGCGGCGTTGCGCGGCTCCAGCTCGTCGAGCTCCACCGGCTTGCCGCGCAGCTCGCCCAGGCCCGCCACGTGGGCGGCCAGGTTGTCGGCCACGATGGCGCCGAAGTGCTCGGTGAAGGCCGTTTCGCCGAGCGCCTCGGGGCCGCCGGGCGCGACGTCGTGGCCGAGCGACTCCAGCAGCGCGGCGGCCGCGGTGACGGCCTCGGTCAGCTCGGGCACCTCCGGCACGTCGCCCCGGGGATGCGCGGTGAGGAAACCGACGCGCAGCCGGCCCGGATCCCGGCCCACCTCGCCGGCCAGCGGGCCCGGCAGGGCGGGGGCGGCGTATGGATCGCCCGGATATGTCCCGGAGACGACGTCGAGCGCCGCCGCCGTGTCCCGTACGGTCCTGCTGACGAACCCCGCGCACGAGAACCCGCTCCAGCCCTCGCCCATCGACGGCCCCAGGCTCACCCGCCCGCGCGTCGGCTTGAGCCCCACCAGGCCGCACAGGGACGCGGGGATGCGGATCGAGCCGCCGCCGTCGCTCGCGGTGGCCAGCGCCACCATCCCGGCCGCCACCGCCGCCGCGGACCCGCCGCTCGAACCGCCCGCAGAGTACGCCTCGTCGTAAGGGTTGCGCGTGGCCCCGAACGCCACCGGCTCCGTCGTGATCGTGCTGCCGAACTCGGGCGTGTTGGTCCGCCCGAGCAGCACGAACCCGGCCTCCCGCAGCCGGACGACCCCGTAGCCGTCCACCGCGTTCTCGACCCCGTCCTGGACCAGCGAGCCCCCGCTGTACGGCTCCCCCGCCTGCCGCCACCCGAGATCCTTGAGCAGGATCGGCACCCCGCGGAAGGGCGCGTCCGGCGGGATGGCGTCGATCTCGGCCAGCGCCCGCTCGAAGCGGCGGTGGACGACCGCGTTCAGGTCGCCGTCGTGGGCCTCGATGTGCGCGATCGCGGCCTCGGCCAGCTCACGGGCCGACACCCGGCCGTCCCTGACCGCCTGGGCCTGCCCGACCGCGTCCAGCTTCAGCACGTCCATGACCTATCCCTTCGGCGCCAGATCCCGCACTGCCTGGTCGATGGAGATCTCGCCGCCGGGGATGGGGGCGAGCACGGGGGTGTCGAGGCCGCTCGCCACGTATTCCCTGATCCTGGCCCGGCAGGTGGCCGCGTCGCCGTGCACGACCAGGGCGTCCACCACCTCGTCGGGGATCGACTTGAGCGCCGCCTGCCGGTCGCCGGCGGCCCACGCCTCGTGCATGGGGCGCAGCACCTCGCCGCGGCCCAGCCAGTCGTGGAAGGCGGCGTACACCGGGACGGTCAGGTAGCTCGCCAGCATCCATCGGGCCATCTCGCGTACGCGCTCGGTGTCCTCGCTGACGCAGACGAACAGGCGGGCGATCAGCTCGGTGCCTGAGCCGATCTCCGCGCGCACCTTCCGCACATCATCGGGCGAGAGCCAGTTCGTGATGGCCCCGTCGGCCTCCTCGGCGGCCAGGCGCAGCATCCGGGGGCGCAGCGCGGCCAGCACGATCTTGGGCGGCGTCTCGGGCGCACGTTCGAGCTTGAAGCCCTTGATCTCGAACGTCTCGTACGCCTCCGAGACCTTCTCCCCGGCCAGCGCCCGCTTCAGGAAGCGCAGGGTGTCGCGGGTGCGCGCATAAGGTTTGCCGAACGTGCCCGCGTTCCACCGCTCCACGATCGCCGGCGAGGACGCGCCGATGCCCAGCACGAACCGGCCGGGCGCCAGGTCGGCCAGCGTGGCCGCGGACATGGCCAGCAGCCCGGGGCCGCGCGTCGAGACGGGCACGATGGCGCTGCCCAGCCTGACCCCCGGGGCCCACTGGGCGGCCATGGCCAGCGGCACGAAGCCGTCGGCGCCGTTGACCTCGGCGGACCACACATCGGTGTATCCGAGGCCTGGCAACTCCTCGATGAGCTCCCGCGCCTTCGACAGCGGGCGGTCGTGGAAGGGGATCGTCATGCCCCAGTTCTGTGTCATTCACGGCCTCCGGCACCGGCGACCTGGGGTAGGCCACCACACGCGCCCCACCGTACCAACCGCTCGGTATGTTGTCCTAGGCGCGCAACTCGTGGACAGCCGCGATGAAATCCTTCGTGATCCCCCGCAGGCCGGGCAGATGCGACAGCCCGACCAGCCGGTCGACGAGCGGCACGGTGACGTCGATGAGCCGGTAGGTGCGCTGGCACCCCGGCGAGGTGTCGTGCACCCAGAACAGGACCATGCCCATCGACAGCAGCCAGAGCAGCTCGGGCAGCTCCTCGCGCAACTCGGCGTTCATGCGGTCGCGCGAGCCCTCGACGACCTGGCGGTAGATGTCGATGGACGCCTCACGCGCCGGCGACGACTGCTCGCTGAACGGGCTCAGCGGATTGGTCGGCTCGGCCGCGTGCTTGAAGAACTTCACGGCGAACTCGTGGTAGGGCTCGGAAACGCGCACCCACTCGCGCAACACCCCGCTCAGCCTGGCCGCGAACGACTCCTCCGTCGCCAGGAACTCTCTGCAGGCCGCCTCGTGCTCGGCTTGAGCACGGTCGTAGTAGGCCTGGATCAAGGCCTCCTTGCCTTCGAAGTAGTAGTAGGCGTTGCCCACTGACACCCCGGCCTCGGCCGCGATGGCGCGCATCGTGGTCGCGTCGAAGCCGCGCTCCCTGAACAGTCGCAAGGCCGTCTCGACGATGACCTCTCGGGTGCTCTCCGCTCCTCGGTTTCGGGGTTCGGCCACGTCCGTCACTTTACGTCGTCGAGCGAGGTTAGGTCATGAAGCCGCACGGTGATCACCGACACAAGGCAAAGTTGCCCCCGCGGCATGAGTTATCTCCTGTGAAAGGTGGGATTGTCGATTCAGGCGGAAGGGCTATTTCCGCGAAAAGGCATCGACATGTGGATACGTGGAACACTGCGGTTGGTCATCATCGCGCTCCTCGGCATTGAGATCACCATAATCGCGCTGGCCTCGGCCGCCTCCGCCGCCACCCACCCCGAAGGGTCGCCGGTTCAGGGCAGCCTGTACGAGGCCGGACAGAACGGCTGGGAGGACGGCCCGGCGTACTGGGAGCGGGCGGCCATGGCCGCGGCGCTGTCCGACGCGTACGAGGTCGGGCCGAAGGTCGCCGGTGCCTGGGCGTTCGAGGGGCTGAGGGAGGCCCGCGAGCGGCTCCTGGCCATGCGCGACTGGCCGATGACCGACGAGCGCTGGCCGGCCTACGAAGGCCGGCCGCACGTGATCCACGAACGGCCCGCCGCCGAAGAGCACCACGCGGTCTTCAAAGCCGAGCCCCGTACGGAGGCCGCGAAGCCGCTGCGGAGCCCCGTACGCGCCGGAGTGGCCAAGATGCCCAGGGCGCGGCCCCACATCGCTCACAGGCGCGCTCACGTCGATCTGACGCGGGCCATGCCCAGGCAGGCCGTCCACATGTCCCACCGCACCGCCAACGGCTGGCTGAAGACCGGCGGCGTACGGACGAAGTCGACCGGCAACTGCGCGAGCAAGAACATGCACCACTGCACGTCGCTCGACTCGGTGCGGACCGGGACGATCGCCAAGGTCATCGAGCTGAAGCGGGAGAGCCGCTGCCCGATCATGGTGACGGGCGGCACGGAGCGGGGCCACGCTCCCGGGCAGTTCAGCCACGGGAACGGCTACAAGCTCGACATCTCCCACAACGCCTGCATCGACCGGCACATCGAGAAAAATCACCACAAGGCCGGGATACGCAGCGACGGATCCCCGCTCTACAAGTCAGCCGGGGGCACGACCTTCGCCGACGAGAGCGACCACTGGGACATTCTCTTCCGGTGACAGCGCCACGGCGCCACCCCGGAAAAGGGTGTGACGCCGCACATCACGCACGGCGTCACACGGACTCTTCTCGGATCAGAACTCGGCAGCGACCAGCTCGGCGATCTCCGCCGCGTTGAGCGCCGCACCCTTGCGCAGGTTGTCACCGCACACGAACAGATCGAGCGTGTTCGGGAAGTCGATCGCCTGGCGGATACGGCCCACGTAGGTCGGGTCGGTGCCCACCACGTCGAGAGGCGTCGGGTAGATCCCGTTGCCCGGGTCGTCCATCAGGACCACCGTCGGCGCCGCCCCCAGGACGCGGTGCGCGTCGGCGACCGTGATCTCGCGCTCGAACCGCGCGTGCACGGCCAGCGAGTGCGTCGTGATGACCGGTACGCGGACACAGGTCGCGGAGACCTTCAGGTCGGGGATGCCCAGGATCTTGCGGGACTCGTTGCGGAGCTTGAGCTCCTCGGAGGCCCAGCCACCGTCCTTGTACGACCCCGCCCACGGCACCACGTTGAACGCGATGGGCGCGGGGAACGGCGACTCCTCGGGCAGCCTGTTGGCCAGCACCTTGCGTACGTCACCGGCGGCCTGCCCGACCGTGCGGTCACCGGCCAGCGCCTCGATCTCGTCGTAGAGCCGCGCCGAGCCCGCCACACCCGCGCCGGAGACCGCCTGGTAGGAGGCGACGACCAGCTCGGTGAGGGTGTATTCGGCGTGCAGCGCCCCCATGGCCGCCATCATCGACAGCGTCGTGCAGTTGGGGGTCGAGATGATGTTGCGCGGCCTGCTGCGCGCGTCGAGGGGGTTGACCTCGGGCACGACCAGCGGCACGTCCGGCTCCATGCGGAACGTCCCCGACTTGTCGATCGCGATGGCGCCGCGCTCGGCCGCGATCGGCACCCACACGGCCGACACCTCGTCGGGCACGTCGAAGATGGCCACGTCGATGCCGTCGAACACCTCGGGCGCCAGGGCCTGCACGACGATGTCCTCGCCGCGCACCTGGAGCACCTTGCCGGCCGAGCGCGGCGAGGCGACGAGACGGATCTCGCCCCAGATGTCCGCGCGCGTCGACACGATGTCGCGCATGACGGTGCCCACGGCACCGGTGGCCCCGATCAGGGCGAGATTGGGCCTGCTCATCGTCCACTACCTCCATACACCACGGCTTCGACCTGGTCGGCGTCGAGATCGAAGGCACGGTGGGCGGCCGCCACGGCCGCGTCGACACCGTCCTGCCCGACGATCACTGAGATGCGGATCTCCGAGGTGGAGATCATCTCGATGTTGACCCCCGCGTCGGCGAGGGCCGCGAAGAACGTCGCGGTGACGCCGGGGTGCGAGCGCATGCCCGCGCCGATCAGCGACACCTTCCCGATCTGGTCGTCGAACAGCAGCGACTCGTAACCGATCTGGGCCTGGATCTTCTTCAGCGACGTCAGCGCCGTCTGGGAGTCGGCCGTGGGCAGCGTGAACGAGATGTCCGTGCGCCCGGTGGCCGCGGCCGAGACGTTCTGCACGATCATGTCAATGTTGATCTCGGCGTCGGCCAGCGTTTTGAAGATCGAGGCAGCCTCACCGACCTTGTCGGGCACCCCGACAACAGTGATCTTGGCCTCGCTCGTGTCGTGCGCGACGCCGGAGATGATCGGCTGCTCCATCTCGGTTCCTTCGGTGTAGGGGTCGGAGACGACCCACGTGCCTTCCTTGGTGCTGAACGAGCTGCGTACGTGGATCGGCAGGTCGAACCGGCGAGCATACTCGACACAGCGCAGATGCAGGATCTTCGCGCCGCAGGCCGCCATCTCCATCATCTCGTCGTAGGAGATCCTGGGGATCTTGCGGGCCGCGTGCACGATGCGGGGGTCGGCGGTGAAGATGCCGTCGACGTCGGTGTAGATCTCGCAGACGTCGGCCTCCAGGGCCGCCGCCAGCGCCACCGCCGTGGTGTCGGACCCACCGCGGCCCAGCGTGGTGATGTCCTTGGTGTCCTGCGAGACACCCTGGAAGCCCGCCACGATCGCGATGCTGCCCTGGTCGACCGCCTCACGGATGCGGCTGGGCGTCACGTCGATGATGCGCGCCTTGCCGTGCGTGGAGTCGGTGATCACACCTGCCTGCGAGCCGGTGAACGAGCGGGCCTCGTGGCCCAGGTTGGCGATCGCCATCGCCAGCAGGGCCATCGAGATGCGCTCGCCCGAGGTCAGCAGCATGTCGAGCTCGCGGCCCGGAGGCAGCGGCGACACCTGCTCGGCCAGGTCGAGCAGCTCATCTGTCGTGTCGCCCATGGCGGAGACGATCACGACCACGTCGTTGCCGGCTTTTTTCGTCGCGACGATCCGCTGCGCGACCCGCTTGATGCAGGACGCGTCGGCGACGGACGAACCACCGTACTTTTGCACAACGAGCGCCACGAGAGTCTCCCGGTTTGGACTGTGAGCTGCCAGTCTACTGGGGGCCTCTCATGGGCCAGATGGTTCGTACCACTATGTGGACGGACGATCAGACGGCGGTGGTCTCCTCCGCCACGTCGAGGCGCGAGTGCGCCGCCAGGGCCTGCAGCGCGCGCATCGCCGCGCCCGCGTGGTTGCCCCACGTGTTGAAGTAGGAGTATTGCCACCACCACAGCGCCTCGTGGGGCCGGCCCGCGTGATAGTGCCGCAGCCCGTGGATGAGGTCGGCGGCGACCGCGGTCAGGTCGTCGGAGAGGCGGTAGGGGGTGACGGCGGTGTCCTTGTACGGGTCGAAGACCTCGGCGTAGTCGTCGACGGCCTCAAGTCGTTCGGCCAGCGCCGTGCGCACGCCGTCGATGTCGGGATCTTCGCTCATCGGCGGCTCGTAGTTGCCGGCGAGGATGACGTCCACGTTCGCACCGAGCTTGGCGCCCGCCAGGCTCACCTGGGCGACCTCCACCAGCAGCAGGGACAGCAGGGCGTCGCCGCCCTCGCCGCCCGCGACCCTGGTCAGGCCGTCCACGTAGTTCTGTGCGTGCCCGGAGATCTCTTCCGCCAGCGTGCTCCACTGGTCAGACATCCAGCAGCCTCCGTCCTTCGAACGCGCGGCCCAAGGTCACCTCGTCGGCGTATTCGAGGTCACCGCCCACAGGCAGACCGCTGGCCAGTCGTGTCACTTTGATGCCCATCGGCTTGACCAGACGGGCCAGGTAGGTAGCCGTCGCCTCACCCTCGAGGTTGGGGTCGGTGGCGAGGATGAGCTCGGTGACGCGGCCGTCGGCCAGCCGGGTCATGAGCTCGCGGATGCGCAGGTCGTCGGGGCCGACGCCGTCGATCGGGCTGATCGCGCCGCCGAGCACGTGGTACGTGCCACGGAACTCGCGCGTCTTCTCGATCGCCACGACGTCCTTCGACTCCTCGACCACGCAGATGACGTGCGTGTCGCGGCGCGGGTCGCGGCAAATGCGGCACTCCTCCTCGGAGGCCACGTTTCCGCAGACCCGGCAGAAGCGGACCTTCTCCTTGACCTCGAGCAGCGCGTGCGCCAGCCGTTTGACGTCGGCTGGATCGGCCGCCAGCAGGTGGAACGCGATCCGCTGCGCGCTCTTGGGACCGACGCCGGGCAGCAGGCCCAGCTCGTCGATCAGATTCTGGACGACCCCCTCGTACATGCCTAGAACCCTGGCAACTGTCCGAGGCCGCCGCCACCCAGACCCTGGGCGAGCGGGCCGAGTTTCTCCTGCTGCAGGTCGGCGGCCGCTCGCACGGCATCGCGGACGGCCGCGATCACCAGGTCGGCGATCGTGTCGGCGGTGTCCTGCGCGTCGCCGGCGTCGATCACGCTCGGGTTGATCTTCAGCTCCAGCAGCTCGCCCGAGCCGTTGACGACGGCCGTGACCAGGCCACCGCCTGATGAGCCCTCGATCTGCGCGTCGTTGAGCTCCTGCTGGGCGCTCACAAGCTGCTGCTGCATGAGCTGGGCCTGCTCCAGCAGCTGCTGCAGGTTGACATCCCCTGGGTTCACCGTCGTGCGCTCCTCGTGGCTCCGCGTTCTTGACTGCCACGAGCCTACGGTGTTTGGGCGGCGTCATGTACTGCGGTGTCCCCACGTTTCGTACACGGGCTCACCGTCCGGGACGCCCGCCCCGATTCCGCGCGCGCCTTTCCGGTTCGGAACGGTTGTCATGGCCTGGCTCTCCTGTCGTGATCGAGTTCCGTTTCCGCAGGAGAGTCGGCGTCTGACGTGTTTTGGCCGGGTCTCGGCCCCCCTCCAGCGTCCGAGACCCGGCCACCACGTCGGCGGAGCGGCCGCACCACGCCGACGCGCTGAGCAAGAAGCTAGAACGCGGAACGTTGCACACACGTTGCGTTCATTCAATCACCCTCTGCAATCCCCCTGAACGGGTTGCGCCGAGCGCGCGCAAGACGGATGCTCTAAATGACTACTTGGAGTGACCGATGAGTTACGCCCATCTCGACGCGTACTCCCGCCTTCTACGCGGAGCGCACGAAGCCGCGGCTTCCGGCCGGGCCTGGCCGGATTCCCCCCGCCATCTGATCAAAGCCTCCTGGCACCGGTCCCTGAGCGCCGGTATCGACCCGGAAGGCAAGAGTGCCCCACTCGTCTACGATCTCTCCCGCATCAGGGACATCCGCAAGACCCATCCCCTGCTGCCGCTGCTGCCCCTGCTCGCCGAGACGCTCTCCGGGCTGGCCTGCGACACCGGACACGTCATGATCGTGACAGACGGTGACGGACGTGTCCTCTGGCGCGAAGGCAACCATTCGGTCATGCGCCGCGCCGATCAGGTCGGCCTGGCCGCCGGGCACCAGTGGAGCGAAGAGAGCGTCGGCACCAACGGCATCGGCACCGCGCTCGCGACGGGCCGGCCCGTGCACGTCTATTCGGAGGAGCACCTCATGCGGGTGCTGCACATCTGGTCGTGCAGCGCCGCCCCGATCACCGACCCCGACTCGGGGCGCGTCATCGGCTGCGTCGACGTGAGCGGCACCGCCCGTAGCCTGCACCCCGCCACCGTCGCCCTGGTCTCCGCCACGGCCAAGCTGGCCGAGACGCAGCTCGCCCTGCGCATGCACGAACGCGACCAGCGCCTCAGGCGACGGCACGAGTCCCTGCGCGGCCGTCCCGGCATCCTGCTGTCGTCCACCGGCCGCGTCATCTCGGGCGACCCGTCGGGGGGCCTGGGGCCGCGCGTCCATCTGGGCGAGCACGCTCACTTCTCCGGCCAGCGCCTCATCCTGCGCGACGGCACCAGTGCCCTGCTCGAACCCTTCGCCGACGGCTTCCTCCTGCGGCCCTCACCGGCGGCCGAGCCCCCGGCCCTGTCGCTGTCGTTCCTCGGGGAGAGCCCGCCGTCGGCCACGTTCGGCGACCACGACCGGCCGCTGTCGCTGCGGCACGCGGAGATCCTCGCCCTGCTGGCCCTGCACCCGCACGGCCTGACGGCCGAACAGCTCTCGTTCCACCTGTACGGGGACGACGGCAACCCGGTGACCATCCGGGCCGAGATCCACCGGCTGCGGGCCCAGCTCGGGGACGCGATCGCGGCCAAGCCGTACCGGCTGGTCTGCCCCATCTCGGCGGACTTCCTGCGGGTACGCACCCTCCTCGCCGCCAACGACCCGGTGGCGCTGGTACGGGCTTACCCGGGGCCGCTGCTGCTGCGCTCGGAGTCGCCGGAGATCCGTCGCGAACGTGACGAGCTGGAGGCCCAGGTGCGGGCTTGTCTGCTGCGGCGGGGGTCGCCGGAGGATCTGTGGACGTACGCGCAGACGAGCAGCGGCCGCGACGACTACGAGGTGCTGGAGCGCCTCGCCGCCCTTCCTCCCACCGACCGCCGCTCGGCCGCCGCCCGTTCCCGGCTCGCTTAGCTTTTACGGCGGTTGGCTTTTACGGCGGTGCCGGGGAGGGCACTTCTGGCGCGTACGTGCCACACCGATCTTGAGCTGAGCTCATTCCGAGGACGCGGCTCGCAGCATGCGGAGCTGGCCTATTTCGGTGACGTTCTTCATCAGCTCGGAGTTGACCCAGGCGACCACGTGGGCGACGGTGTGCTCGGAGTCCTTTGGCCAGGGGAAGGGGGGCGCCGGGGCGTCCAGGTCGGCGTCGGTGAGGCCGTCCAGCACGGTCAGCCACGTGCTGCGGAGGTCACGCAACCACTCGACGGCGCTCGCTCCATCTCCCGGCCAGGTGACCTCGGTCCTGTCCCGGGGCTCGCGTCCCTGGGCGTGATCGATGGTCACGCTCCACCACCAGCCGATATGCCAGCTCAACCAGCCGATGGTGGGAACCGGGACCGGATCGGGCTCGGTCTCCGCCCAGTCGGGCACCCATGTTCCCGTGGCGTCGGGGCGCACGGTCCAGCAAAGTGTGGCGGGTTCCCACAGGAAGTCCGCGGGTTGCAGGCGTTCCAGGTGGTAGTCGAACAACGACCAGGTGAAGTCGAACTGCCAGCGCAGCAAATCGCATCTAGATTCGTTCATCAGGACATGCTGACAGGCTCCGGCGGGATCATGGGACGATGCCGTAGTACTGGGCGCTTCTCAGCTTCCTGGGTCGGGACCGTGACGTCGCTCTGTTGCCCGGCCGAGTGGTTCCACCTGGCCGAATGACGGCATCGCTCAACCCGACGGCACGGCCAGCCCGGCGATGCCGAAGCACCCGCGGTGCCCCAGCACCCGGCGGTGGCTGGCGCCCTACGGCAACCTCGTCAGGCGTGGTCGATTTCGCCGATCACGCGGGCGCCCAGTTCCCGTTCCAGGAGTGCCATGCCGGAGATCGCGTCCACGTCGTCTGCGTCGGCGTCGTTCAGTGGGTCCACGTCGTCGACCACGGCGGTCTTCGTGCGGCTCGGGATCGCGTCCGGCCAGGCCGCGGCCGCGTTGCCGTTGCGGGCCGCCGGGGCACGCGGGCCCGCCTGGGCGGCCGCCTGCGCCGCGGACTTGGCGGCGGCCATGCCCGAACCCATGGCCGCCGAGGGCGCGGCGGCGGGCTGGGCGGCCGCCACGGTCCTCATGGGATCAGGGGACGGCGGCGAGCCGGGGCTGTGGTCGTCAGGAGCGTCGGGCCAGGACTCGTCCGTCGTCTGACGCCCAGGAGCCGAGGAGGCCTGATGGCCGGCGGATGAGGCGCCCTGAGGACCGGCGGATGACGTGGCCTGGTGCCCACCCGATGGCGCGGCTTGATGACCGGGAGACGGGGCCGATGGACCGGCCGGTGGCTGTCCAGGCGGTTCCTGGCCGCCGCCCTGGTCGTCCTGGGAGCCGCCGTGTGAGGCCGTACGCCCTTGCGGACCTGCGGTGTGCTGCCCCGCCCCGCCCTGAGGACCGGCCGGCGCCTGGCCGGCCGGCGCGGGGGCGGGCGCGGGCGGACGGGCTGGGCCACGGGAGGGGTTCGGCGCCGGAGAGCCGCCGACGACCGCCTCGACCCGCCAATTGCCACCGAGCACATCGCCCAGCGCACTGGCCACCACGGCGTCCTTGCCACCGCCGGTGAAGTTCTTCATGGCGCCGACCTGGCTGAACCCGAGCGTGACCAGGTTGCCCTCGACGCCGACCAGCTGAGCGTTGGTGCTCACGTTGGCCCATACGACGATGCTGCGCTGCTTGAGCGCGGCCAGCACGGCGTTCCACTGCGTGTGAACAGCACCCGCCCCACCAGCCGAAGAACCTGGCGCAGCGGCCCCACCGCTGGGGGCATGGGCTCCGCTTGGCGCAGCAGCTCCACCAGCCGCCGGCGCATGCCCACCGCCAGAAGCCGCGCCCGCTGAGGGGGCGGATCCAGCCGCCGAACCAGGCCGCGTCGTCTCAGGCCAGTCATCAGCCCCCGAGGCCGTACCGGATTGCGCCGCAGCACCGACCTGCGCACCGGACTGACCAGCCGAACCAGGTTGCCCCTGCTGACCAGCCGCCCCATGGGCCGCCGGCGCCTGGCCGGGCATGCCATGAGCGCCTTGGTCCACGCCCGGACCGGCATGACCGTGAGCGGGCTGAGCGGGAGTGCCATGGGCGGGCTGGGTGTGGGCAGGCGCCGGGGCCGAGGTGCGGGCGGCCATTTGGGCGACGGCGCCGCCGCGCTCCAAACGTTCCAGGCGGGCGAGCAGGGCCTCCTCGCCCTGGGCGGCGCCAGGAAGCAGCACGCGGGCGCACATCAGTTCCAGCAGCAGGCGCGGCGCGGTGGCCCCGCGCATCTCGGTGAGGCCGGCGTTGAAGAGCTCGGCGGCGCGGGTGAGCTCGGCGGGCCCCATGGAGGCCGCCTGCTGAACCAGGCGCTCCAGCTCGTCGGCCGGGCGGTCGAGCAGGCCACTGGAGGCAGCCTCGGGGACGTTGGCCAGGATCACCAGGTCGCGGAAGCGTTCGAGCAGGTCGGAGGCGAAGCGGCGGGGGTCGTGGCCGCCCTCGATCACCCGGTTGACCGTGTGGAACACCAGCCCGCCGTCACGGGCCGCGAACGCGTTGACGACCTCGTCGAGCAGGTCACCGTCGGTGTAACCGAGCAGGGAGACGGCCTTGGCGTAGGTGATGCCGTCTTCCTCCGCCCCGGCGAGGAGCTGGTCGAGGATGGACAGCGAGTCACGCGCGGACCCGGCGCCGGCCCGCACCACCAGGGGCAGCGCGTTGGGCTCGAAGGGCACGTCCTCTGAAGTGAGGATCTCCTCCAGCAGCGCCTTCAGCGTCGCGGGCGGCATCAGCCGGAACGGGTAGTGGTGCGTACGCGACTTGATGGTGCCGATGACCTTTTCCGGCTCGGTCGTCGCGAAGATGAACTTCAGGTGCGGCGGGGGCTCCTCGACGAGCTTGAGCAGCGCGTTGAAACCCTCGCGGGTCACCATGTGCGCCTCGTCGATGATGTAGATCTTGTAGCGCGCGGAGACGGGGGCGAAGAAGGCCCGCTCGCGCAGGTCACGCGCGTCGTCGACACCACCGTGCGAGGCGGCGTCGATCTCGATGACGTCGAGGTGGCCGGGGCCGGTGGGGGCGAGCGCGACACAGGACTCGCAGACGCCACAGGGGTCGGGCGTCGGGCCCTGCTCACAGTTGAGAGAGCGCGCCAGAATGCGGGCGCTGGAGGTCTTGCCACATCCGCGAGGGCCGCTGAACAGATAAGCGTGGTTGATGCGTTTTGTACGCAACGCCTGCCGCAGGGGGTCGGTGACGTGTTCCTGTCCCTTGACCTCGGCGAAGGTCCCGGGCCGGTACTTGCGGTAAAGCGCAAGGCTCATGCGACCATCCCGCCTGCGAGGGGGCTCTCAACGAAGAGACCCCCCGCACACCCGCCAGAGCCCGCTTATCCTTGCTGCCTTCCGGCCCTGGGGAGGTTCACAGGATGACGCCGCGCGAGGGGTCCCAACACAGTCTAGCCACATGCCGCAGTGCTCGCGTCACCCTCAAGCGGCTCGGCAAAACATGGTCGGCACACCTCCCGAAGTCCGGTAAGCTCGACGACGGAGGATTCGCCTAGTGGCCGAGGGCGCACGCTTGGAAAGCGTGTAAAGGGCAACCTTTCGGGGGTTCAAATCCCCCATCCTCCGCCAGCTCAGAAGGGGTGTGCCGTGATCACGGCACACCCCTTCTCGCTTTGGTCAGCCATCGAAGAGAAACCACTCGATGCCACGGAGCGGACGTAACAGGCTTCGGTGTGTCGCGCCGAACCAGACCCGGCACTCCTCTTCCTCCTCGTCGCCGGTGACGCAGGCGATGAGACCGGGCGCCACGTAGAAAGACCCGTACCTCCAGGTCTTGAGCGGCACCCGGCGCAGCGTGCCGGTCAGCTCGTCGACGATCGGTGTCGGCAGCGTACGGCTCCACGCCTGGTAGGGAGCGTTGATCATGGCCTCGTGCAACGAGAACTGGAGCAGGAAGCCGCTGAGGCGTTCACGTTCGGCGTGGCGGTGTTCGTCATCCACGATCGTCCACACGGTCGGATCGTCCTCGGAGGGGTCGAGGGACCAGACGGGGACCGAAGGCGTCGCGGGTGGCGCGGCGGGGTGGGAGAGCGGATACCGGCTTTCGATGAACAGCCGCAGCGCGGTCGCACGATCGCCGTTGACATGGTCGAGCCACTCCAGCCCTGGCAGGGCGGTGACAGGGCTTGGCGGGCGCACTCGGTCGAGCACGTCGAAGCTCAGCGGCGGGTCGATGCGCAGGACGCACTTGCCGAGGACGAGGGGACCGGGATCATCCGTCCGCTCGCTCTGCACGCGATCGACCGGACCGAGATAGAGCGACCCTCCCTCCAGCCGGACGAACAGATGGATCGGCCAGGGCCGCTGTGGCCGCTCCCAGGAAAGCCAGTCGAAGTCTTCCTTCACTCCCAGAAACCGTTCGGCCAGGATCCCCGGCATCGGCCCGATCAGCTTGAATTCGGTGCTGCTCCACACTCCGCCGGCCGCCGGATCGTCCACGGCGTCCGTGACGATCACCGCGCCGGTGGGGCCGATGGCGACCTCCGCACCACCGACTGTGAAAGTGTTCGCAGACGCACCCACCAGGCCGGGCACGTCGATGGTGGTGACCAGGTCCAGGCGTGAGAGTGGCATGCCGGTGACTGTGGTTCGCTGCCGGGAGGCATCGTGTCGATTCACATCACCCCTCCTTTGTGCCGATGTCCGCGCGGCGCAGGCTCCGCGAGAGCCACGGTGGGCAGTCCGCGCCGGCCTCGTCGGGAGTGAGCCAGACGAAACCGGCCACCTCCTCCGCCGAGACGGCCACCGGTTCTGCGGAGGCCGGCAACTCGCCCTGGAACACCACATTGATCACCGGATCGCCGTCGTCGGTGACGAAGAAGCCGCTCTCCACGTAGCCGAGCTCGACTCCGCTCAGGTCGACGCCGATCTCCTCGGCCACCTCCCGGCGCGCCGTCTCCTCCAGGACGTCGAGCCCGGTCCCGTCGGCCTCGACCTTTCCGCCGACCCCGGCGAGCATCCCCGGAGCGTGGGCCTCCTGGGCGCCCCGCCGGATGAGCAGAAAGCGGCCGTTCCGTCGCAGCAGGACCTCGACGTTCACGACGAAGGCCGGCCGTCCCGCCTGAGTGAAGCAAACTGAGCTGATCATGCCCAGAACCCTACGAGCCGGGCGTTCCCGTACATGACCATGCGAGGCGGTCCTATGCTCGGCGCGTCAATCGCCGCCCCCTGAATGGGAGGCTCGCATGTCCGAGCCTTATGGCAGCGAGGCGATGCCCCCGTCCGTGTACGTGGCCAGGGTCTGCATGTGGATCCAGGCGGTCCTGGGGATGGTCGGCCTGCTCCTGCTGCTCATTCTGCTGGGGAGCGTGCCGGTCGGGACGGTGCGGGGTGCCTTGCTGTTCGCGCTGGCCGTGCCGCTGGTGACGATCGTGCTGATCGGGTTCCTGGCGGCGCGGCTCATCTCCCGGCGCGGCTGGGTGCGCGTCTGCGGTCTGGTCGTCGAACTGCTGCTCGTCCTGCTGGGGATCTGGCGGGTCGTGAACGGGGTCAGCTTCGGCAACGTGCTGGGCGTGCTGCTGGCCGCCCTGGCGTTCGCGCAGTTGTGCCGGGCCTCGTCCGCGCGGTGGTTCGACCGGTGATGGGGGTCAGGAGGCGACGACGGCCTTGGAACGGTCGGTCGCCATGCTGATCGCGAACCCGCCGAGCACCGTGCCGGTGACGTAGCGCTGGACGCGTACCCAGATCGGGCGCCGGGCCAGGAACGCCGCCAGACTGCCCGCCGTGACCACGATCAGGGCGTTGACCAGCGTACCAACGGCGATCTGGACGGAACCGAGTGCGAGGCTCTGCAGCAGCACGTGGCCCATCGACGGGTCGATGAACTGCGGGAGCAGCGACAGGTACAGGATCGCGATCTTGGGGTTGAGCAGGCAGGTCAGCAGGCCCATCGAGAACAGCTTGCCGGGACGCTCCTCGGGCAGCTCGCGCGGCTCGAAGGCGGAGGCGCCGCCGGGCTTGACGGCGTTCCAGGCCAGCCAGAGCAGGTACGCGGCCCCGGCCAGCTTGAGCCCCGTGTACGCGGCCGGCACGTAGGCGAACACGGCCGTCAGCCCCAGGCAGGTAGCGGCCAGATAGACGGTGAACCCCAGGAAGACCCCCGTCAGGGAGATCAGCCCGGACCGGCGGCCCTGCGTGATCGAGCGTGAAACCAGATAGATCATGTTGGGCCCCGGCGTCAGAACCATGCCCAGGGACACCAGCGCGATCCCGATCAAGCCACCTGTCATATGGGCACATTATCTGACATATCCCTGAAAATCATGCATATGCAAATTGCTGTGCGTAATCGACCCATCACAGGGAAGGTTCCGCTGCGGGGGGAACATGCAGTTCGACGATGACGCACGGCTCGACCCGTCGCAGGTCGAGGACGTCCGGGCCTCCGGCCCGCAACCTGGTCGCCGCGGCGGGATGCCGGGCGGCTGCATGCTGCCGATCGGCGGCCGGGGCGGCGGCTGCCTGCTGCTGGTCCTGGCGGTGGCCGGGCTGTTCCTGTTCGGGCTGGTGCCCACGCCGTTCAGCGGTGAGGAGGGCGGGCAGCAGGGCGGCGGACAGCAGCCGAGCGCCCCGCCCACCGCCACCGGTGGCCTGGCCGAGCGCTGCAAGACCGGCGCCGACGCCGACCAGTCGGAGGACTGCCGCATCGTCGGCACGGTCAACAGCATCCAGTCGTACTGGCGGCAGGTGTTCGCCGAGCGCGGGCGCAAGGTCTACACGCCGGCCAAGACCGTGCTGTTCTCCCAGGCGGTCAGCACCGGCTGCGGCACGGCCGACTCCGCCGTCGGGCCGTTCTACTGCCCGGCCGATCGCAAGGTCTACCTGGACCTGGCGTTCTTCGACACGCTCCAGCGCGACTTCGGGGCCGAGGGCGGGCCGTTCGCGCAGGCGTACGTGATCGCCCACGAGTACGGCCACCACGTACAGAACCTGCTCGGCACCATGAACAGGCTCGGCCGCGACAACCGCCCCGGAGCCGGCAGCCCCTCCGTCCGCCTCGAGCTCCAGGCCGACTGCTACGCCGGGGTTTGGGCCCACAACGCGGTCAAGACCGGCTTCTACGACGAACCGTTCTCCCAGACCGACATCGACCAGGCGCTCAGCGCGGCCGCGGCGGTCGGGGACGACAGCATCCAGCGGCGGTCGCAGCGCCGGGTGACGCCCGACGCGTTCACCCACGGCACCTCGGAGCAGCGCAAGCGGTGGTTCGGCGTGGGGTACGACAGCGGCGATCCCAAGCGATGCGACACCTTCTCCACCGGTATCTGAAGGTCGCGCTTTACCGGTAGCCGGGCGTTCTTTGGGGCAGTTGTCCTGCGGGCAGCATCCGGAAGGGACGTCAGCATGGACTTCAAGGACCAGGTCGAGCTCGACAGCTCGCAGGTGGAGGAGGCCGGCGGGGGCGGCGGCGGACGCGGTTTCCCCGGGGGCATGGTCGTCGGCGGCGGCGGGATCGTCAGCCTGATCGTGCTGGTGGTGGTGTTCGTCCTGAACAACGTGGGCGGCGGCACCGAGCCCGCCCAGCAGGAACCCCCGTCCAAGCTCTCGGAGCAGTGCCAGACGGGCAAGGATGCCGACCAGTCCGAGAAGTGCCAGGTGGTCGGCGTGGTCAACAGCATCCAGAACCACTGGAAGCAGGAAATTTCCACTTATCGCGTGGCCAAGACCGTCCTGTACACCGGCAACGTCCGCACCGCCTGCGGTGGCGCCGACTCCTCCGTCGGCCCGTTCTACTGCCCCGCCGACCAGCGCGTCTACCTGGACCTGAGCTTCTTCGACCAGCTCCACAGCCAGTTCGGCGCCAAGGGCGGCCCGTTCGCGCAGGCGTACGTGATCGCCCACGAGTACGGCCACCACGTACAGAACCTGGAAGGCGCCCTGGAGTCGGGCAGTTCGGTCGGCACCGAACTCCAGGCCGACTGCTACGCCGGGGTTTGGGCCCAGAACGCGTTCAAGACCGGCTTTTACGACCAGCCCTTCACCGAGACGGAAATCTCCGAAGCCCTCGATGCCGCGGCCGCGGTCGGCGATGACAGAATCCAGCAACGCACCACCGGCAGAATCGATCCTGAATCGTTCACGCACGGCAGCTCGGAGCAACGCGTCAACGCCTTCCAACGCGGCTACAAAAACGGCAGGCAAGCCGATTGCGCACCGGCTGAGCTGGGCTGATCTCGCCAGATAGCGCGAGGAATCAGAATCTCTCCTAAAATCAGGGGGGTGATCTTTAAGCTTGTCGGCGACGGACGCCCTTATCCCGAACACGGTCTGACGCACCGCGAGTGGGCGCAGATCCCTCCACGGCAGGTCCGGCTCGACTCGTTGATCACTACGAAGGCCATGCTGGACCTGCACTCACTGCTCGCCGCCGACTCCACGTTCTATGGAGACCTTTTCCCGCATGTCGTGCAGTGGGAGGGCGAGCTCTATCTGGAGGACGGCCTGCACCGCGCGCTGCGCGCGGCCCTGCACCAACGATCGATCCTGCACGCCAGGGTCCTGGAACTGCCCACCTGAGAAAAAGGGAGTCGCGAATCGCGGCTCCCTTTTTCTCATGCCGAAGGGCCCCCGAGATCTCGGGGGCCCTTCGGCGTTGGCGGTGGTGGTGGGATTTGAACCCACGGATGAGTTGCCCCATCACACGCTTTCGAGGCGTGCGCCCTCGGCCACTAGGCGACACCACCGCGCACGAGCTTACCGGATCCTGCGAGTAGCGAAGAACCGCTTTAGGACCTCACCGCACTCTTCGGCGAGCACGCCCATGACGACCTCGGGCCGATGGTTGAGCCTGCGGTCGCGTACGACGTCCCAGAGCGAGCCCACGGCCCCGCCCTTCTCATCCGTGGCGCCGTAGACGATCCGGTCCACCCGGGCCAGTACGGCGGCGCCCGCGCACATCGTGCAGGGCTCCAGCGTCACCACGAGCGTGCAGCCGCCGAGCCGCCACTGCCCGCGCAGCGCGGCGGCCCGGCGCAGCGCGAGCACCTCGGCGTGGGCGGTCGGGTCGGCGGCGGACTCACGGTCGTTGCCCGCCATGGACAGGACCTCGCCGAGCGGGTCGAGCACCACCGCGCCCACGGGGATCTCTCCCCTGGCGCCGGCCGCCGCGGCCTCCGCCAGAGCCAGGCGCATGGCGTCCTCGTGGGTCACCGCGACCGAGTCACTGTGAGCGGGTCACCTCAGCCGGTCGAGCTCGTCGGCGAACGACAGCCGCTCGGCGATCACGGACAGGATGTCGGCGGGCAGCATGCCCTCCTCCATGCTCAGCTCCAGCAACTCCTCGGAGCTGACGCCCAGGTCGCCGAGCAGCTCGAAGTCGCCGGCCGGGCGTACGCCGAGACCGTTGTTCTCCTTGTCGGGCGCCACACCGGCGAACTCGGCGAACAGCTCGCCCAGGCTGTTGGTCACGATCGCGTGCGCGTCGGAGAGGAACACCCGCGGCTCCTCCTCGCCCCGGTAACGGGCGATGGCGAACCATTCGTCCTCGACCTCGACGCAGAGCAGCGCCAGCTCGTCACCCGAGAGCCCCAGCGCCTCCATGACGGCGTCGCCGAGGTCGTCGACGATCTCGGCGTTCGCGAGGTCCACCTCGGCGCCGCTCCAGCCATCAGAGGTTCGGACAAAGGCCGCAGAGAAGGTGTTGGACGCCATGTCCGCGCTCCTGGGGGGTCAGCCGAAGACCGATTCGATGGCACGCTCGAACGGCTCGGAGAAGCCGAGCCGCGCGGCGATGCTGGACAGCACATCTTCGGGTAGCAGATCGATGTCGCCGGAGAGGATGCCCAGCTCCATCTCGTCCAACCCGAGATCAGCGAAGATCGACAGATCTCCGGCCGGGAGCACGGTCTCCTCGTCCTGGAGGATCTCGTCGAGCTCCTCCTCATCGGGTACGGGGACGTCGAGATAGTGGAGGACCTGCCGGGCCAGCGGGAAGTCCCAGGAGGCGGCGATGTCGGACAGGAACACGTCGACCCGGTCGCCCAGGACGCGCAGCGCCACGAAGAACTCGTCGCCGACGGCGACCAGGCCGATCGTGCCGCTCTCGCTCGGCTGCTGCTTCAGGGCGTGGATGAGCCCCTGCAGATCGGACGTGAGCGTTACGGGCAGCAGCTCGGCGTCCCAGCAGCCGTCCTCTCGATAAACCACTATGGCGAAGTCAAGAGCGTCCTCGTCTGTCATCGCCATCCCCACCCGACCCTGTGACACGATCACCAGCACCCAATCGTTCCAGAACCGGCCACTGGCCGTGTGCCTCTCCGACCAAATTGTGATCAAAACCAAGGTCGTGAGGTGCCGGTACGTTCCTCACAAGATAGCGTTGTCCCTTATGGAGACCCTCGTCGTCGATCATCCGCTCGTGGCGCACAAGCTCACCACGCTGCGCGATGTCCGCACCGACTCGCCCACTTTCCGCAGGCTCGCGGACGAGCTGGTGACGCTGCTCGCGTACGAGGCCACGCGCGACGTACGCGTCACCGAGGTGACCGTCGAGTCGCCCGTCTCCACCGCCAACGGCGTCCGCCTCGCCAAGCCCTACCCCTTGGTGGTGCCGATCCTGCGCGCCGGGCTCGGCATGCTCGACGGCATGACCAGGTTGCTGCCCACGGCGGAGGTCGGGTTCCTCGGCATGATCCGCAACGAGTCGACGCTCCAGGCGGAGACGTACGCCACCCGGCTGCCCGACGACCTGTCGGGGCGGCAGTGTTATGTGGTCGACCCGATGCTCGCCACCGGCGGCACGCTGGCGGCGGCCGTGCAGTTCCTCTTCGACCGGGGCGCCGTTGACGTCACGGCCCTGTGCCTGCTGGCCGCCCCCGAGGGGCTGGCCCACATGGACAAGGTGTTCGCCAACTCCGGCAAGCCGATCCGGGTCGTCACGGCCGCGCTCGACGAGCGGCTCAACGAGAACGGCTACATCGTGCCGGGCCTCGGCGACGCCGGCGACCGCCTGTACGGCGTCGTCTGAAATCCGCTTTTTCTGCGGACATCTGAAAAGCCCCTGTTCCGTCACGCGCAGTCATCTCTTCGTTACATACTGTGGTTGGGTGGGTACGAAGAGATAGGAAGGCAACTTCCGCATGCGCGTGGGGGAGCACGATGAGCGATCACACCGAGGCGGACCCGACTCCGTACGCGGACGTCGAGACGGTGCTGTGCGACGAGTTCGCAGGCATACACTCCGCGACCACCGTAACGCGTTGCGTCGAAGCGGCGCACTACGGCGCGCTGGAGGTCACCGGCTACGCCCATCCGAGCCTCGTCGAGCGCATCGCGCGTAAGCACCTTCACGTGCTGGCTCTGGTGGCCAGCGAGCGAGGCTAACCAAGATCCAAACTAACCCGCCGACTTACCTTTACCCGGGCATCCGGGTGGGTAATGTATACGACGGGTGGAGTGGGTAAGTGGCACGGAGGCGACGGTGCAGGTCAAAAAGGTCCTCACATACGGTGGTATCGCATTTGTTGCGTACTACCTGTTCGCGCGACCATCTGACGCCGCGGACGCGGTGAGAGGAGCGTTCGACACGGTGTTCAACGCGGCCGACTCTCTGGCTCAATTTGTGAACAGCCTCTCATGAGACTTGTGACCCACGGGGACTCCGCTCCATCGTCGGTCAACCGCTACCTCCTCCCCCACGAACAACAGGTCATCATGGTGCGGCGGCACCCTGCCATCCTGCTGCGTCCGGTCGCCGAGGTCCTCGGCGGCCTGATCATCGCCGGTCTGCTCAGCAAGTTCTTCGGCGGCGGCGACGCGGGCGGGACGGCGCTCGTCGTCGTGTGGTGGCTGTGGCTCCTGCTTCTGATCCGTTTCGTGTGGAAAGTCGCGGAGTGGTCAGTTGATTACTTTGTGGTGACTTCCAAGCGAATGCTCCTCACCACGGGACTCATCACGCGCAAGGTCGCGATGATGCCCTTGGGCAAGGTCACCGACATGTCCTTCCAAAGATCTCTCCTTGGGCGCATGCTCGGTTACGGTGAGTTCATCCTCGAGTCGGCCGGTCAGGACCAGGCACTCTCGACCGTGGAGTACATTCCGTATCCGGAGACCCTGTACCTCGAGGTCTGTCAGATGCTTTTCCCCAGCAAGGACGACAGCGACGATTAATCTCCGCGTGGCAAATTCTTCACGCGGGGATACCAGATTCGGCTACTTCATGCAATCATTGCGTGTTGTTGACCCTTCCCCGCCTTGAGAGATGAGATGCCGAGTCAGGGAACCATCGGTGACCGCGTCCGAGGATTGCGGCTGAACAGGCGGATGTCTCAGGCCCAACTGGCCGGACCCGACCTGTCTGACAGTTATGTCTCGCTCATTGAGTCGGGCAAGCGCACGCCGACTCCAGTGGTGGCCCGGTTGCTGGCCGAGCGGTTGGGGTGCACGACCGAGTTCCTCCTTCACGGGATCGAGCCTCGGCAGCGCATCGACACCGAGCTCGGCCTGCGACACGCCGAGCTCGAACTGCAGCACGGAGACCCGTCCGTAGCCGCCGACCGCTTCACGGAGATCGTGAAGGCGGCCGACGAGGAGAACGCCATGCTGACCGCGCACGCGCGGTTCGGCAGGGCGCGTGCGCTCGAAGCCCAGGGTCGGCTCGGCCAGGCCGTGGAGGCGTTCGAACGCCTGCGCAGGGAGGCCGCGGCTCATCCCGAGCGGCTGGCCGACCTTCCGCTCACCATCGCACTGAGCCGCTGTTACCAGCGGGCGGGTGATCGCCTGCGGGCTCGTGACCTGGCCGCCACGGCCTTGGCACAAGCCGACCGGCTGTCCATCACGCAGGGCGAGATCGCCGTCGACCTGGCCGCCGCGCTGGTCGAGGCGCGCAGTGAGCGCGAGAGCGACTCACCCGCGCTCGACTACGTCAAGCGGGTGCTGGACATGACCGACTCTCCTGAAGTTGTGGACCGTTCCGGAGAGATCCAGGCCCTGTGGCACGCGAGTGCCGCCGCTGCCGCGGGCGAGGACTCCGCGCTGGCGGTGCGGCTGGCCGACGACGCGATCATGGCGGGCCGCCCGGCCCGGCTGTCGCTGCAGCTGGCCAGGGCCGCCATGCACTGGTCCCGGCTGCCCACGGCACCGATCGGCGAGGCCGAGAGGCTCATCACGGCCGCCTCCAAGGCGTTCGCGGTGTTCCCCGGCACCCTGCGCGAGCACGGTGAGAGCCTCATCGTCCACGCGCGGGTCCGGCTGCGGGCCGGCGACCCGGTGCGCGCGGGCGAGCTGGCCGTGTCGGCGCTGGGCCTGTCACACGACCGTTCCGGCACGACTCCGGCCGAGGCCTACCTCGTGCTGGCCACCGTCGCGCTCGACCAGGACGTGGACGCCGCCGAGCACCTGCGCAGCGCTCACCAGTTGCTCGACACGCTCGACCGGCCGGTGTTCGGCTCCGACCGGCAGGCGGCGCGCTGCTGGCGGGAGCTGGGCGATCTCTACGGCAGGGTCGAGTCCAGGGCACAGCAGACGGCCGCATATCGTAAGGCCCTCGAAGCTGCCGGGGTTCGCTCCGCGATGGCGGGGGTGACGGTAGACGCCACGGTTACTCGCTGAACCTCCGGGAGCTCCAGATTTGGCGTTTTGAGTCTGGAATAATTAGGGTCTACCAGTCATTGACTCATAGGATGATTGGTTTCCCCGGAGGAGGCGGACTGTGAGTCTGCGTACGGCGCAGCGGGCTTCGCTCGTCGACCAGGTGATCGATCAGCTCAAGGAGCAGATCACCTCAGGGTCGTGGCCGATGAACGGCAAGATCCCGACCGAGACCGTGCTCGCCGAGCAGCTCGGTGTGGGACGCAACACCGTTCGTGAGGCCGTACGCGCGCTCACGCACGCCGGGCTGCTCGAGTGCCGTCAGGGGGACGGCACTTACGTCCGCGCGACGAGCGAGCTGTCCGGCGCGATGCTGCGCCGGTTGCGGCAGGCCGAGCAGCTCGAAATCCTCGAAGTACGCCGTGCGCTCGAGGTCGAGTCCGCCCGGCTGGCCGCCACCCGGCGCAACGACGAGGACATCCGGCGCATCGAGGCCGCGCTGGCCGAGCGGGACCGGGCGTGGGAGCTGGACGACCCCGACTTCTTCGTCGAGGCCGACCTGGCCTTCCACATGGCCGTCGCGCACGCGACCCACAACCTGGTCCTGATCGACCTGTACGAGGACTTCTCGGCGGCGCTGCGGGCCAGCATCACGGCCGCGGGGACCTCGCTCAACAAGAGCTACATCCCCCACGACGCGATCGCGCGGGCCATCGCGGCCGGCGACGCGGCGGCGGCGGAGCGGGCCGGGCACGCCTGCATGGAGCACATCCTCATCGCGCTCACCGACTCCTGACCCTCTCAGGAGCGCAGGCTCGCGGCGTGGTCGCGGGCGAAGGTGGCGAACGAGCGGGCGGGGCGGCCCAGCAGGTCCGCCACGGCCGTGGTCGTGTAATCACCCCAGCCCGCCGCGTACGCCGTCAGATACTCCCGGTTGACCGAGGCCATCCACTCCGACAGCCCCGCCTCCCGCATCGCGCGGTAGGCGTCGTCGGGGCTCACCGGCTCGTACGCGATCGGCGTCCCGTACACCTGCTCCAGCTCACCCGCCGCCTCCCGCAGTGAGATGCTGGCGGAGCCCGTGAGAGTGTAGGTGCTGCCCTGGTGCCGGGCGGGATCCCTGGTGCCGGGCGGGATCGCGCAGGACCGCGGCGGCGACGTCGCCGATGTCGCGCACGTCGATCATGCCGATTCGGCCCTCGCCCGTCCCGCCGTACAGGGTGTCGCCGTTGACCGAGCCGAGAAGGTTCCGCATGAAGAAGGCCGGGCGGAGGATGGTCCAGCCGAGGCCCGAGGCCGCCGGCTCCACGTCGGACAGGGCGTGCAGGCGGCCGTTGCGCGTCGGAGCGTCGTGTGCGGCGCCGATGGCCGACATACGCACCACATGGCCCACTCCGGCCTGCCGCGCCGCCCAGACGGCGTTCATGCTCGCGTGCGGGGCCTGCGGGCCCATCGCCGTCAGCAGCCACAGCGTGTCCACGCCCTTGAACGCCTGGCCGAGCGTGGCGGGGTCGTCCAGGTCGCCGACCGCCACCTCGACCCCTGAGGGCGCCTTGGCCGCGTCGCGCACCAGAACCCGTACGTCGGCCGTCCCGGCCAGCGACTTCAGCACAGCACCGGAGACGGTGCCCGTGGCTCCAGTGATCAGGATGGTCATCGGAGGGTCCCCTCTTCCATGGAGACAAGCTCGTCGATCAGGTCGAAGAAGGCCCGGATGCCGGGCGAATCGGCGCCTCTGGCGCGTGAGTCGGCGAAGTCGCCGCTCGATCGCCACTCCACGATGTCCAGCCACTCGTCGGCGGACACGCGGACCAGCTTGGCGCCCAGGAATCCGGCCCGGCCGGCCTGGAAATCAGCGATCATTCCCGCCCGGGCCGCCAACAGGTCGCCGGCACGCTCGGGCGACACCCGGAACCGGGTGAGTTCCACCGTCGTCGTCATGGCACGACAATATAGTATGAATTAGTGACTATCAAGATTAGTGACTTAATGGAGGGTGTGCCGTGCGCAGGAGCCAGCGCAAGCAGGAGGAGCCCGACCTCGGTGTCCTGGCCGGCCGGACGCTTTTCGGCCTGCAGCGGGAGCTGTTCACGCGGCTGGGCGAGGTGGGGCATCCCGACGTACGGCCCCGGCACGGTGCCGTGCTGGCGTACCTGGATGAGGAGGGCAGCAGGGCCACCGATCTGGCCGCTCAGTCAGGGCAGCACAAGCAGGTGATCGGGACGCTGGTGGACGAGCTGGTCGAGCTCGGGTACGTGCGGCGGCAGCCGGACCCGGCCGATCGGCGGGCCAAGCTGATCGTGCCCACGGACAAGGGGCTTGATCACATGGCCAAGTCGGATGCCATCCTCGCCGGGATGGAGGCCGAGCATGCGCGGGCTGTGGGCGAGGAGGCGTACGCGGAGTTCAAGAGGGTGTTCAGGCTGGTCGCCGACCGCCACAGCGGGCGTTGATTCTCGCGCGTCATCACGACTTCCCTTCTCGTCCTGCCCCGCCGCACTTCGGTGCGGTCCTTTTGGAGAAGAGGAGGGGCGGCGCCGCCGGTTCCCCGGCCGCGAGGAGAGGGGCCAGCGGGGGCGGCGCCCCCGGGTTCGCCTGCCCGTGAGCAGCGGCGCGCAGAGGCCGTGCTGTCGGTTCGCCCGCCCGTGAGGAGGGCGGACGATGTGGCCGGTTCGCCCGGTGGGGGGCGTTAGCTTTGGCGGAGGGACATGACCAGGTAGCGGAAGGCGGGCTGGCCGTCGCCGGGGACGTCTTGGATGAGGGCGGGTCTGGTCGGTGACTCCAGGTTGATGCGGGCCAGCTCGCTCTCGATCCCGCCCAGCCCGTCGAGCAGGAACTGGGACTGGAAGGCGATCTGGATGTCGTCGCCGCGCAGCTCGCACGGCACCACCTCCGTGCCGCGCCCGATGTCGCCGCCGCCGGCCTGGATCAGCACCTGCCCCTGGCTGAACGACAGCCGGATCGCGGTGTTGCGCTCGGCCACCAGGGCCACCCGCTTGATCGCGTTGACGAACGAAGCCACCGGCACGTCGGCCCTGATCGACCAGTCCGAGGTGAGCCTGGCGCGGTAGTCGATGAACTGCTCGTCGAGCAGGCGCACGGTCGTGCTGCGCCCCACGCTCTCGAACCCGGCCACCCCGTCGCCCATCGCGACCGACACCTCGCCACCGCGCAGCGACTTGGCCACCTCGACCAGCACCCGCGCCGGGACCATCGCGGAGACGGCCACGTCGGGGCTGACCGGGCGCCAGGTGAAGTCGCGGGCGGCGATGCGGTAGCGGTCGGTCGCCGCCATCGCCACGGTTTCGCCCTCGATGTCGACCCTGATGCCGGTGAGCATGGGCAGCGTGTCGTCGCGGCTGGCCGCCGGCGCGACCTGCCCGACGGCGGAGGCGAACACGCCGCCGCCGATCGCGCCGATGCTCTGCGGCATCGTCGGCATGGTCGGGAAGTCTTCGACCGGCATCGTGATCAGCCCGAACTCGGCACTCCCGCAGGTCAGCACCGCCTCGGGGCCTTCGGTGACGATCTCCACGTCCTCGGCGGGCAGACTGCGGCTGATCTCGGCCAGCAGCCGGCCGGGAATCAGCACCCGGCCCTCCTCGGCCACGTCGGCGTCGACCTCGGCCCGCGCGGAGACGTCGTAGTCGAACGCGGACAGGCTCAGCTCTTCGCCCGCCTCCAGCAGCAGCCCGGACAGGACGGGCACCACGGGGCGGCTGGGCAGGACTCGGGCAGCCCACGCCACCGCATCTGCCAGAACATCGCGGTTAACCCGGATTTTCACCTGTTACCACCCCTTCGTCGCGCCGTGCCTCTATGAAAATAGCCGGTGTGACCGACAACTAACGGCGGTCAGCGGCTGTTGAGGTAGGCGAGCACGGCCAGCACGCGGCGGTTGTCGTCGTCAGACGGTGCCAGGCCGAGCTTTGCGAAGATCGAGGCGGTGTGTTTGGCCACGGCACTTTCGCTGAGATAGAGCCGCTGGGAGATGGCCGCGTTCGACCGTCCCTCGGCCATCGCCTCCAGCACCTCGCGCTCGCGGGGCGTGAGCGCGGCCAGCGGTTCGAGCCGGGCGTTGCTGGCCAGCAGCTTGGCGATCACCTCGGGGTCCATGGCCGTGCCGCCGGCGGCGACCCGGCGTACGGCGTCGATGAACTGCTCGGCGTTGAAGACCCGGTCCTTGAGCAGATAGCCGATCGCGCCCGAGCCGTCGGCGAGCAGCTCACGGGCGTAGAGCTGCTCGACGTGCTGGGACAGCACGAGAATGGGCAGCCCTGGCACCTGTTTCCTGGCCGCGAGCGCCGCCTGAAGGCCCTCGTCGGTGAACGTGGGCGGCAGGCGCACGTCCACGATCGAGACGTCGGGGCGCAGCTCCAGCAGCCCTTTCAGCAGCTCGGGCCCGCTCTCCACGGCCCCCACGACCTCGAAGCCGTGGGCCTGGAGGAGATGGACGAGCCCGTCTCTGAGCAGGTAGAGGTCTTCGGCGATGAGTACGCGATTCACGGGCACCACGGTTTGGTCGGGGTCGCCTCCACCAGCCAGCGTTCGCGGTCATGGTTGGCGGGGATGCGGATGGCCAGGATGTGCATGATGACACCAAGTGTGATCATCCCGAAAATCACCGGCCACTGCCAGACCTCCGGCAGGTGCAGGGCCAGGAACCAGGCCTTCTCCTCGATCCCGAAGATCTTGAAGATCGCCGCCACGACCCCCTGAGGAAAGGTGGGGCACCAGGCCGTGGCCCAGAGGAGGACGACCACGGCCGACTTCCAGCGCGGCATCTTGACCAGGTTGCCGGCCCAGTGGTCGGGCAGCACGCGGGGCAGGTCCATCGTGACCGTGGTGGGGCCGCCGGGCGGGCTGTGCAGGGCGAGCACGCCGTCGAAGGCGGCCAGCCGGCGTTCGATGCCGATCAGGCCGCTGCCCTTGGCCGGGTCGGCTCCGCCCATTCCGTCGTCGGTGACCGTGACGCGCAGGTCGGGGCCTTTGGTGCTGACGTCCACCGTCGCCGTACGGGCTTCGCCGTGCCGGGCGGCGTTGGACAGCAGTTCGCTGACCGCGAAGTACACCGCCGCCTCCACCGGCGCCTCCGGCCGGTGCGCCAGCTCGACGTCCACGGTGACCTGCAGCGGGCTGTCGATGGCCAGCGCGCGTACGGCGTCGGCGAGACCGCGTTCCGCCAGCACGGGAGGGTGGATGCCGCGGACGACCCTGCGCAGCTCCGTGAGCGTCTCGGCGGAGGCGTCCCTGGCCTTGGCCAGCAGCGCCTTGGCCGCGCTCGGATTGTCGTCGACGAGCTGCTCGACCGCGCCCAGCGTCATGCCGATCGCCACGAGCCTGGCCTGCGTGCCGTCGTGCAGGTCACGCTCGATCCTGCGCATCTCGGCCGCCTGGGAGTCGGCGGCCAAATTGCGGGTGCGCCGCAGGTGGCTCACCTGACCGGCCAGGCGGCTGGCGGCGGTCGCGCCCAGCAGGAGGTCGCACCACAGGGCGTACACGCGCAGGCCCCGGGCCGGGAGCAGGAGGAAGAGCGGGATCAGCGCCACCTTCACGACCGGGTCGAACAGCAGCCAGACCTCGTCGCGCCAGGTCGCCGGATCGCTCATCAGCCACTTCCACCGGCTGTTCCAGGCGGGGATCCAGGGCGACTTGTAGAGCGTGCGCTCCGAGCGGTACATCCCGTCCGCCTGCGGCACCGGGGGCGGGGGTGCCGGCAGGTACGGGGGGTCGATCTCCATGCCGGTCCACTGGCGTACCAGCCGGCGGTTGAGCTCGGCGAGCTCCCTGACCATGATCGTCTGAGGAGGGAACAGGAAGACCATGCCCAGCGCCACGGACAGCAACAACATGACGACCGTCAGAATGATCGCGGGCACCTGGACGAGGATGAGCGCGAACAGCACCAGGACCTGACCGAACCTCTGCAGCATGCCCACAGTGTCCGCCATCGGGGCGGCCGGGGTCACTGCACCTAGATACACCCTTGCCGGGCATCTACCGAGATTCCCCGTTCCAGCCGGGATTTCTAGCGTCTGTGCCATGAAAATCATCGAAGTCGGAAACCTGCGCAAGCAGTATCCGAACCACCTCGCGGTAGACGATGTGTCATTCGAGGTGGCCGAGGGCGAGATCTTCGGCATCCTCGGCCCCAACGGCGCCGGCAAGACCACCACCGTGGAGTGCGTGGCCGGCCTGCGGGAGCCCGACGGCGGGACCGTACGGGTGGCCGGGCTGGACCCGCGGCGCGATCGCGCGAAGCTGCGCGAGGTGCTCGGCATGCAGCTCCAGGCCGCGGCGCTGCCGGAGAAGATCAAGGTCTGGGAGGCGCTGGACCTGTACGCCTCCTTCTACCCCGACCCCGCGAACTGGCCCGAACTGCTGGAGCGGGTCGGCCTCACCGACAAGCGGAACACCATGTTCAAGCAGCTCTCCGGCGGCCAGCGGCAGCGGCTGTCCGTGGCGCTCGCGCTGGTCGGACGGCCGCGCGTGGCGGTGCTCGACGAGCTGACCACCGGTCTCGACCCGCAGGCCCGCAGGGACACCTGGGAGCTGGTCGAGCAGATTCGCGACTCGGGCGTGACGGTCGTGCTCGTCACCCACTTCATGGAGGAGGCCGAGCGGCTCTGCGACCGGCTCGCGCTCATCGACGCGGGCAAGGTGGTCGCCACCGACTCGCCGTCCGGGCTGATCGCGCAGGTGAACGAGGAGCAGCGGGTACGGTTCCGGCCGTCGGCCCCCTTCGACGACGCCCTGCTGCTGGCCCTGCCCGAGGTGCGGGAGGTCGCCAGGAGCGGCGCCCAGGTCGTGGTGAGCGGCACCGGCAACCTCGCGCCCGCCGTCACCCTCGCCCTGGCCCGGCACCAGATCGTCCCCGGAGACCTGCGGATCGAGCAGGCCACGCTCGACGACGCGTTCCTCGCGCTCACCGGAAGGAAGCTGTCATGAAGTTGTTCCTCGTCGAGACCAAGCTGCACCTGCGGGAATGGCCGTTCCTGCTGTTCACCCTCGGGCTGCCGACCTTGCTGCTGATCGCGCTGGGATACGGCATCCCGGGGATGACCGAGGTCCAGGCTTCGGGCGAACGGGTGGTGGACACCCACATGCCCAGCATGATGACGCTCCTCACGCTGCTGATGCTGGCCTGCAACGTCGTGCCGGCGGTGCTGACCACGTACCGGGAGCAAGGGGTCCTCAGGCGGATGTCCACCACGCCCGTGCACCCCGGGCGGGTGCTGGGCGCGCAGCTCGTGATCAACCTGGCCATCGGGGCGGTGTCCACGGTGCTGCTGACCGTGGCCGGGATGGTGGTGTTCGGCTCGTCGGCGCCCAAGCAGTGGGCGGGGTTCGTCCTGGTGTTCCTGCTCGGCACCGCCGCGCTGCTGGCGATCGGGCTCGTGATCGCCGCCCTGGCGCCGAACGGCAAGGTCGCTCCCGGGATCGGGTCGGCGGTGATGTTCCCGCTGATGTACGTGGCGGGCATGTGGACGCCGCGCGAGACCATGCCGGACGGGCTGCGCCTGGTCAGCGACTTCTCCGTGGCCGGGCCCTTCGCCCAGGCGCTCAGGGACACCTGGGCGGGCCACGCGCCGCAGCTCATGCACCTGGCCGTGGTCGCCGCCGGGCTGGTCGTCTTCGGCGGGCTGGCCGTGCGGTTGTTCCGGTGGGAGTGAGGTCAGCGCCCGGCCCAGACCGGGCGCGCGCCGGTGACGTTGGTCAGCAGGGTGTAGAGCGAGGTCGAGGCCGTGATGAAGAGCTGGTTGCGCTTGAGCCCGCCGAACACCAGGTTGGCCGTCGCCTCCGGCAGCTTGAGCCGGCCGATCAGCGTGCCGTCGGGGTCGTAGCAGAGCAGTCCCTTACCGGCCGCGGTCCAGACGCGGCCGGTCTCGTCGAGCCGCAGGCCGTCGTAGCTGTCCTGATCGCCGCCCTCGGCGAAGACCTTGCCGCCCGACAGCACGCCGTCCTCCCCCACGTCGAACACCCGCAGGTGCCTGGCCTTCGTGTCGGCCACGTAGAGCTGCCGCTCGTCGAGCGAGAAGGCCAGGCCGTTGGGCCGGGAGAAGTCGTCGGCCACGACGCGCACCTCGCCCGTCACCGGGTCGGCGCGGTAGACGTGGCAGCCGTCGATCTCCTGGTCGGCGGCGATGCCCTCGTAGTTGCTGAGCAGGCCGTAGGGCGGGTCGGTGAACCAGATGGAGCCGTCGGAGCGCACCACCACGTCGTTGGGGCTGTTGAACCGCTTGCCCTCCCAGCGATCGGCGACCACCGTGATCGAGCCGTCGTGCTCGGTACGGGTGACGCGCCGTTTGCCCTGCTCACACGAGATCAACCGGCCCTCGCGGTCGAGCGTGTTGCCGTTGGTGTAGCCCGACGGCCGGCGGAACTCGCCGACCGCGCCGGTCATCTCGTCCCAGCGCAACATGCGCTCGTTGGGGATGTCGCTCCAGACCAGGAACCGGCCGGCGGGGAAATAGACCGGGCCCTCCGCCCAGCGGGTGCCCCGATGCAGGATCTCGATCCGGTCATCACCGCCGATCCCGGCGAACCGCTCGTCCAGCACCTCGAACTCTGTGGGGATCGTGTCCGTCATACCGCTCACCATACGCTGTTCGGCAACCATGGCATATCACGGGATAGCATCTGGTCGTGGATGAAATCGACAGGATGCTGATCGGCCTGCTGCAAGAGGACGCGACGCGGTCGTACGCGGTGCTCGGCAAGGCGGTGGGGCTGTCCAGCGGGGCCGCGCACGAGCGGGTGCGCAAGTTGCGCGAGCGTGGGGTGATCAGGCGGACCACGATCGAGGTGGACCATGAGGCGCTCGGGCGGGCGGTGACGGCGTACGTGCTGGTCGACGGCGGGGCGTGGATGGGCGAGAGCGCGGCCGGGCTGGCGGCCATCCCGGAGGTCGAGGAGGCGCACGTCATCGCGGGGCCCGCGTCGGTGCTGCTGAAGGTCCGTACGGCCGGCACCCGCGACCTGCAGGACGTGCTGCGCCGGGTCTTCGAGGTGAACGGCGTGACGGGTACGCGGACGGTCGTCGTCCTGGAGACGTTCTTCGAGCGGATCCTCAAGTAAGCTTCAGGTATGACCGTCGCCTGGAACACCAAGGAACTCACGGTCGGCCAGCTCGCCGAACGCAGCGGTGTGGCCGTCTCCGCCCTGCACTTCTACGAGGCCAAGGGCCTCATCGCCAGCCGTCGTACGGCCGGCAACCAGCGCCGTTACAGCCGGGACAGCCTGCGCAGGGTCGCGTTCATCCGCCTGGCCCAGCGCATCGGCATCCCGCTGAAGACCATCAAGGACGCCCTGGCCGAGCTGCCCGACGAGCGCACACCCACCCGCGGCGACTGGGCCAGGCTGTCGGCCGCCTGGCGCGGCGAGCTCAACGACCGGATCGAGCAGCTCCAGCGGCTGCGCGACGACCTCACCGAGTGCATCGGATGCGGCTGTCTGTCGCTGGACCGGTGCCCGGTGGCCAACCCGCACGACCGGCTGGGCGATGAGGGGCCGGGCGCGCGGCGCATCGACACCCGGCTGTCCCCGCCTCAGACCTGCTGCGTCACGTCTTCTTGAGTTTGGTGGGCGGGACGATGAGGGTCGGGCGGCCAGCGTGGTGCAGCACGTGGTTGGAGACGCTGCCGAGCAGCACCGACCTGACGCCGGCCAGGCCGCGCGAGCCGGTGACGATCAGCGAGGCGTCGATCTCGTCCGCCACGTCCACGATCGTCTTCCAGATCGACTCGTTGTCGGCCACCGCCCGGTAGGTGACCTCGCTCAGGCCGGCGGCGATCGCCCGCTCGGCGCCCTCCTGGGCGTGCTGCTCGGCCTGGGCCTGCGCCTCGTCCTCGGTGCCCGGGTCGATCGCGCCGGCGGCAAGGGGATATTTCCTGATCTGTAGCAGCAGTGGCTCCCACACCGTGAGGATGAGCGTGGGCTGCGCGGCGAGGTGCTTGGCCGCGAACTCGATCGCGGCGTGGGCGTCGGCCGAGCCGTCGTAGGCGACGAGGATGGTCATGGCGTTCTTCCCTTCGCTGGGCTCTGTCCGGTAGAGCACTGAAGCGATCAGGTGCCATTCCTGGGGCCGATGTCTGCTTGGTCACACGTCACGCTCGGGGGGTCACCAGACCGGACTCGTAGGCCAGGATCACGAGCTGGGCGCGGTCGCGGGCGTGGAGCTTGGCCATGGCCCGGTTGACGTGGGTCTTCGCGGTCAGCGAGCTGATCACCATGTGGTCCGCGATCTGGTCGTTGGACAGGCCCCGGGCGACCAGGGTGACGGCCTCGCGTTCGCGGTTGGTCAGTTCCTTCAGCCCTTTGCCGGTGGCGGGCGGCTGGGCGACGTACCTGTTGATGAGCTTGCGGGTGATCGACGGCGCGAGCAGCGCGTCACCGCGGGCCGCGACCCGGACGGCGTGCAGGAAGTCCTCGGGCAGGATGTCCTTGACGAGGAACCCGGCCGCGCCGGCGCGCAGGGCGTTGAAGACGTACTCGTCCAGGCCGTAGTTGGTCAGGATGACGACGTGCACCCCGGCCAGGGCCGGGTCGGCGGCGATCCGCCGGGTCGCCTCGATGCCGTCGACGACCGGCATCTGGATGTCGATGAGGGCGATGTCGGGCAGATGCCGCCGGGCCAGCGCCAGGCCCTCCAGCCCGTCGCTCGCCTCCGCCACCACCTCGATGTCGTCCTCCAGGTCGAGCAGCGCCCGAAACCCACTGCGCAGGAGCGGCTGGTCGTCGACCAGCAGGACCCGGATCACGGCGTCCGCTTCATGGGGATCTCGGCCTCGACGGTGAAGCCGCCCTTGCCGCGCGGCTCCGCGCGCAGCCGGCCGCCGAGGGCCGTGACGCGTTCGCGCATCCCGAGCAGCCCGACCCCGGGCACCGTCCCCGGTGCCGCCTTGCCGTCATCGTCGACGCGGACCGCGAGGACGTCAGGACTGTGGTCGATCCGTACGGAGGCCGTGGTGGCGGCGGCATGCCGGGCGATGTTGGTCAGCGACTCCTGGACGATCCGGTAGACGGTCCTGCCCACCTCCGGTGGCACGTCCCGTCGTTCTCCCTCGATCGTCAGTGTCGCGTCCAGGCCGGTCGTCCGGGCCTGTTCCACCAGCTCGGCGACGTGGTCGAGCCCTCGCGACGTGGCCGTGTCGTCGTCGCGCAGCGCCTCCAGGGTCGCGCGCAACTCCCTGGTCGCCTCCCTGCCGGCCTCCTGGATCACCAGCAGCGCCTCAGGCACCGGCTCGCCGCGCCTGCGGGCCACGTGCACGGCGACCTCGGCCTGCACCTTGATGATCGAGATCTGGTGGGTGAGCGAATCGTGCAGTTCCCTGGCGATGTGCAGCCGCTCCTCGTCGGCGCGCCGCCGCGCGGTCTCCTCCCGGGTACGCTCCGCTTCGTCCGCCCGCCGCTCGGCCTGCCGCAGCGCCTCCCCCGCGGCGCCGGCCGCGATCAGCCAGGCCAGCTCCAGGGCGCCGCGGGCCTGCGCGAACGCCTCACCGGTGTCGTGCAGCCCCGAGGCCAGGGCCGCGAGGGGCAGCGCGGCCAGCACGATCACACTCGCCACCACCGTGACGGTACGGTGTCCCGCCCGTACAGCGGCGTACACGGCGAACAGGTACGCGATGGCCGGCACGTCGAAACCGGCCGCCTGGTAACCCACCGCGCACAGCCCGGTGACGGCCAGCACGGGCACGGGGGCACGGCGACGCGCGACCAGCACCAGACCGCCGACCGCCAGCAGCGCGCAGCCGACCAGGTCGAGGTTCGTGACAACGCTCCGCCCGGACAACCCGGTGACCACCAGCGTCCCCGCCACAGCAATGGCGATCACCCAGTCGATGACCCCAGCCCTCACAGCGGCCCTCGCACCGGCTCTCACCGCGTCCGTTACGCCGGCTATCACCTCGGTCTTCAGCCCGGCTCTCACCCCGGCCCGTCCTGTTGTGGTCCCCATGCGCGCACCTTAGCCCGGATGTCCACCAGGACGACTCCTGCGCACGGACGATGGCCCGGCTACCGCAGCGGCGGTACCTCCCCCGATCCTGCGGCACCGGCGGTAGCCGGCTGCGGCACCGGCGGCAGCCCGAATTGCCTGCTCCCGCCGGACGCCCGGCACCCACCCCGGCGGCCATGCTCAGACGACATCCAGTGGTTGGAGGACCTCATGTCAGTTCGTCGGCTTCTCACCGCACATGTCCTGTCCCAGCCGGACCCCGTCAGCGCCTACGCCCTGACCACCGGCCGCGCCTGGTCCGTGGTGGCCATGCTCCTGGGCCTGACCGGCACGGTCATCGGCGGCCTGGCCCTGGCCCGCACCGGCAGAAAGAGAGCCATCGCCGCCCTGGCGACGGGCCTGACCGGCGCGGTCATCGGCGGCCTGGTCGTGACCGCCGCCAAAGGCGGCCCCGGCACCGGCTACGGCATAGTCGGGGGCTACATGGCCCTGGCGGTGGGGCTGATCGCCCTGGCCCTCGGCGGCCTGGCCCTGACCCGCTCCCGGTCCCAGCCGTAACTTGCCGCGCACTGGTGAGAAGATCGGGGGTGCTCCGAACAGCGAACGCGGTACTCGCGAAACTGCCCAAGCCACTGCACGCACTCGTGCTGAAGCACCGTGAACTGCTGAAGTTCGCGGTGGTGGGCGGAACAGCGTTCTTGGTGGACAACACGGTGTTCTATGGGCTGAAGCTCACCGTTCTGGAACCGAAGCCGGTGACCGCGAAGATCATCGCGGTGCTCGTGGCGACGATCGTGTCCTACGTGCTGAACCGCGAATGGTCGTTCCGGGCCAGGGGCGGCCGCGAACGCCGCCACGAGGCCGCGCTGTTCTTCCTGGTCAGCGGCATCGGCCTGGTGCTCAGCTCCGCACCGCTATGGATCTCGCGGTACGTATTTCGCCTGGAGACCCCGGACGTGAGCCTGGTGACCCAGGAGATCGCCGACTTCGTGAGCGCGCAGATCATCGGCACGCTGATCGCCATGGTCTTCCGCTTCTGGGCGTTGCGAAAGTGGGTCTTCCCCGACGAGAAGGCCCACCCCGCCCACCTGCGACTGGCCCCCGATTCCACGGACAAGGCGGCTTGACGGCGGCCTCAGTGCTGGGCCATGTCCACGAAACGGCTGTAGTGACCCTGGAACGCCACCGTCACCGTCGCGGTAGGACCGTTACGGTGCTTGGCCACGATCAGGTCGGCCTCACCCGCCCGCGGTGACTCCCGCTCGTAGGCGTCCTCCCGGTGCAGCAGGATGACCATGTCCGCGTCCTGCTCGATCGATCCAGATTCGCGAAGGTCGCTCACCGCGGGACGCTTGTCGGTACGTTGCTCAGGACCACGGTTGAGCTGCGAGATCGCGATGACCGGCACCTCGAGCTCCTTGGCCAGCAGCTTGATGGCACGGGAGATCTCCGAGACCTCGTTCTGGCGGCTCTCGGTCTTCTTCGGCGAGCTCATCAGCTGCAGATAGTCGATGACCACGAACCGCAGGTCGTTGCGCTGTTTGAGCCGTCGGCACTTGGCCCGGATCTCCATCATCGACATGTTGGGCGAGTCGTCGATGAACAGCGGCGCCTCGGCCACCTCGCTCATCCGGCGGGCCAGCCGGGTCCAGTCGTCGTCGCCCATCATGCCCGAGCGCATGGCGTGCAGGGCCACGCGGGCCTCGGCGGAGAGCAGACGCATGGTGATCTCGTTGCGGGACATCTCCAGGGAGAAGATGACCGTGGTCATACCATTCTTGATCGCCGCGGAACGCGCGAAATCCAACCCCAGCGTGCTGTTGTGGGTGGGGATGCACGCTCTGCTCGCCAGGTACATGTGGTCGGCGTTGTCCACCTCGACGCAGCGGACCGGGCGCGACGAGATCGGGCGTACGTCGACGATATGGCGGACCCTGGTGGCCGGGTGAGCGGTGTCGACCTGCCTGGAGGCCTTGCGCCGCAGGCGGAAGAGCCCGTCGGACGCGGTGAAGTCGATCACGTAGCGGACGGACGATTCCGGCTGACGACCCTTGACCGGCTGGGTGCGCATGGTGGCCTTGTATCCGAGGCTCAGGACGAGTTCCATCGCATCGTGTGCCAGCCGCTGGTTCGTCACCGCGAACCGGATCTGTCCGCCGACGCCGACGTATCCGTCCGTATCGAGCAGGCCCGCCAGCAGGTCACGCCGTTGCCGCTCCGACGCACGCAGGTAGGCCGCCGGAATGTGCTTGTGGTGCAGGACTCCCAAAGTGCGCAGGATGCCCTGGACCGTGCCATGGGCACGATGGCACGTCTGACAGCGCCGCAGCCCGCCTGAGGGCTTTCCACAGTCGGGGCACGTGGGTGCTGCCACGGGCCCGGAAAGTGCGCTTACCCTCCCGCACGTGCGGACGTGAGAGATCCGCGACGTGAGGGCCGTGCCGCACACCTCGCACGTGCGTGGGCTCACCGGCTCGGGCATGGCCATGTGGTAACTGATCGTGGAGCCGATTTGCGTCATGCGCAGTCCTTCGGCCTCCAGGTTCGCGACGATCTCCGAATCTGCCGTGCTGATTCGGGCCGTCGCGCTGGTGCCGTCACCGAGCCATACGCCGAGTGCGTACGGTGGCAACGGCAGGTCCCGCTCGGCCAGGTCGAAGGGTGCGGCCACGGACACCGCGTGGTTCGGCCGGCCGTCCGCCGGGCGGCGTAGCGAGGCGGCGATCTCTTCCGTGGTCAGCACGCTCTTGTGCGCCGCCGTTGTCGCGGCGTTCGCCGGTGTGCTGACCCGCGAGTAGAGCCCGCCGAACAGCTCTCCGGCGGGATAGGCCGCCACCCGGCGCGCATGTTCGCCACGGATCGGGCCGCCCGCGAGGACCGGAACCTTGGCGCTGGAGCCGCTCGTGTGAAGAACGTGGCGGAAGCCCTGCGTCTCTTGATGGGTGACTGCCTGAGCCTTCCCGACCCGCCGTGCCGCCTCGGGCGTCCATGAGAATCCGGCTCGACCGGCCCTTCTGGGCGCGCGCGTGGTCGTACGCCACTGGTGCTGGGCATCGGCGACGATCACCGTCCCGTCGCTGAATTCCACCTCGTAGCACGGCCGGCCGTGCATGACCTCGGTCGCCGCGACCACTCTCGTCGGCCGCCCGTCGGCACCCAGGAGCTCGTCGCCGACCTTGACCTCCCCCATGGTCGTCCAACCGGCAGGCGTGGGCAGCGGCGTTTCGAGTGCCAGGGCCTTGCCGATGGCCGGACGGGCGGCCACGACGATCATCTGGCCCGGGTGGAGGCCGTTGGTGAGCTGGTCGAGGTCCTGGAAGCCGGTCGGTACGCCGACCATCTGGCCGCCGCGGCTGCCGATGGCCTCCAGTTCGTCGAGGGCGCCGGGCATGATGTCGGCCAGCGGCGCGTAGTCCTCGGAGGTGCGGCGCTCGGTGACCTTGTAGATCTCGGCCTGGGCGCGGTCGACGAGGTCGTCGACCTCTTCGTTCTGGCCGCCGTAGCCGAAGGAGACGATGCGGGTGCCGGCCTCGATGAGGCGGCGGAGGATGGCCTGCTCGCGGACGATCTTGGCGTAGTAGCCCGCGTTGGCGGCGGTGGGGACGACGGCCGTGAGGGTGTGGAGGTAGGCCGCGCCGCCCACCCTGGCCATCTCGCCGCGCTTCTGCAGTTCGTCGAAGACCGTTACCGCGTCGGCGGGTTCGCCGCGGCCGTAGAGGTCGGTGATGACCTCGTAGACCATCTGGTGGGCCGGGCGGTAGAAGTCGTCGGAGCGCAGAATCTCCACGACGTCGGCGATGGCGTCCTTGGACAGGAGCATGCCGCCGAGCACCGACTGCTCCGCCTCGATGTTGTTGGGTGGTGTGCGTTCGAAACCTGGGCCTCCGCCGGCCTCTTCGTCAATGCTCACCGCGCCCCCTCGAACTTGCAGGCGGTCGCACCACCCCCACTTGTAGTCGACCGGTCTGACAGTTTCGCGGAGTCTCGGGCCGTCGGCAACGTGGCCTGTGGACAACGCTGTGGTCAAGCTGTGTACGAGCGCGCCAAGGGTGTGAATGGCCTGTGGACGAGCCTGGGGATAACTCTTTCGGATATCCACCGAACGGGCATCGACCTGGGCGAACAGTATCCACCGGCTGTGGAGGAAAGAAAGTTGGTCCGACACGCCGTGTAAGGGCCATAATGGACGAATGCCCATTACCGCTAGAGACAGGGAGATCCTGCGGCTGGCCGTGCCCGCTTTCGGGGCGTTGGTGGCCGAGCCGCTCTTCCTGCTCGCCGACTACGCCATCGTGGGACACGGCCTCGGGACCACGGCGGTCGGCGCTCTGGGCGTGGCGGGCACCGTACTGGCCACGCTGATGAACCTGTGCGTCTTCCTCGCCTACGGCACCACGGCGTCCGTGGCGCGTCAGTCGGGCGCGGGCCACCACACGCGGGCCATCCGCAGCGGTGTGGACGGGATCTGGCTGGCGCTGGCCATCGGGCTGGTCCTCATCGTGGCCGGCTGGCCGCTGGCGCCGGCCATCGTCGAGATGTTCGGCACCGTGGGCGAGCAGACCGGGCAGGCGGTGACGTACCTGCGGATCAGCCTGCTGGGCGCACCCGGGATGCTGGTCGTGCTGGCCGGTACGGGGGTGCTGCGCGGGCTGCGGGACACGATGACGCCGCTGGTGGTGGCCGTGGGGTCGTTCGCGCTGAACGCGGCGCTGAACGCCTGGTTCGTCCTGGGGCTCGGGTGGGGCATCGCGGGGTCGGCGTGGGGCACGGTGCTCGCCCAGACGGCCGGGGCGGCGGTCTATCTCGTCGTGGTGGCGCGGGGGGCGTTACGGCTCGGCACGCCGCTCACGCCCAGCCTGGAGGGCATCAGGCAGGCGGGTACGGCCGGGATCGCGCTGTTGGTCCGTACCGCCAGCATGCGGGTCGTGATCGTGGTGGCCACCGTGATCGCGGCCAGGATGGGCGAGGCGGAGCTGGCCGCGTACGCGCTGGCCACCCAGGTGTGGACGCTGCTCGTCTTCGCCCTGGACGCCATCGCCATCGCCGGCCAGGCCATCACCGGCCGCTCGCTCGGCGCCGGGGACGTGGCCGCCACCAGGGACGCCACCAGGCGGATGGTGCGGTGGGGCCTGTGGTCGGGCGTCGTGCTGGGCCTGCTCGTCGTCGTGTCCCGCCCCGTGCTGCCCGGGCTGTTCAACGCGGACCCGCACGTCGCCGGGCTGCTGCTGGACCTGTTGTGGCCGGTGGCGTTGTTCCAGCCCGTGTGCGGGATCGTGTTCGTGCTCGACGGCGTGCTGATCGGGGCGGGCGATCAGCGTTACCTGGCGTGGCAGTCGGTGTGGACGACGCTCGCCTACCTGCCCGCCGCGCTCCTCGCGGCCGATTTCGGAGTCGTTGCACTTTGGTGCGCGCTGGGCGTGTGGATGCTCGCACGTTTGATCACGCTGACCCGCCGGGCGGCCGGTACTGCATGGCTGGTAACCGGCGTGTAATCGTCTCGTGCTTGTTGTTGTCCAAGTGGTGAGACATTGTGGGCGAGTTCCCTGAGCGGGGTGTTCCTTGTCCACGATTCTGCGACGACTGCCGCCATCCGAGGCGACCGGCCTGCGTACCGGCGCCCGGCACAGCCTGGCCGAGCTCTACCGTCCGGCCGATCTGGTGGTGCTCGGGCTCGGTGTGATGATCGGCGCCGGCATCTTCAGCATCGCCGGCCGGCAGGCCGCCAGTACGGCCGGCCCCGGCGTGATCCTCTCCTTCATGATCGCCGGCATCGCCTGCCTGCTGGCCTGCCTGTGTTATGCCGAACTGTCCTCGACGATGCCGACCTCCGGCAGCGCCTACACCTTTACCTACGTCATCTTCGGCGAGGTCTGGGCCTGGATCATCGGGTGGGCGCTTATTCTGGAGCTCCAGCTCGCCGCCGCGGTGGTGGCCAGGGCCTGGGGTGAGATCGCGGTCGGGGCCATCGCCAACTTCGGTGTCACCGTGCCGAACCGGGGTCTGGTCAGCGACCTGCTCGTCTTCGTCATCGTGGTCGTGCTCACCGGCATCGTCGCCCTGGGCGCGCGGATCGGGCTGCGGGCACTGTGGATCATGGTGTCGGCCAAGCTGCTGGCCATCGGCGCGGTCATCGTCGTCGGGCTCGCGCACATCGACGTGGCCAACTTCGGCGACTTCTACGTCCGGCCCGTGACGCTGTCGGTCGCGCCGCAGACCGTGCTGGAGGTCGTGTTCGGGGAGAGCCAGGCGTTCGGGTGGTTCGGCATCTTCGCGGCGGCCTCGGCCATCGCGTTCGCGTACATCGGGTTCGACATCGTGGCCACCTCCGCCGAGGAGACCGTGAACGCGCCCAAGGCCGTCCCCAAGGGCATGATCCGCAGCCTGGTGATCGCCACGGTCATCTACATCGCGGTGGCGGTGGTCATGGTGGGCATGGTGTCGTACACGAAGATCTCTCTGGAAGCGCCGCTGTCCAGCGCGTTCCGGGCGGTCGGCGCGGACTGGATGGTGCACGTCATCGACGCGGGCGCGGTGCTCGGGCTGACGACCGTGATCCTGGTGCTGATCGTGGGGCAGACGCGGGTGCTGTTCTCGATGGCCCGCGACGGGCTCATCCCCCGCCGCCTGGCCGCGGTCAGCCGGCGCTACCACACGCCCACGCGGGTGACGCTGGTGATCGGGTTCGCGGCGATCGTGCTGGCCGAGTTCGTGCCGGTGCTCACGATGCAGGAGCTCGTGGTGATCGGGACGCTGTTCGCGTTCGCGTTCGTGGCGGCCGGGGTGATCGTGATGCGACGGCGCATGCCCTACCTGGAGCGGGGATTCCGGGTGCCGCTCTCGCCGCTGCTGCCAGGGCTGTCGATGGTCGCCACGCTCTGGCTCATGGTCAACCTGCGCGTGCTGACCTGGGCCTGGTTCGCCCTGTGGATGGCCTTCGGCCTGCTGGTCTACCTCCTGTACGGCCGCCGCCACAGCCTCCTGGCCCGCCCACGCCCCACCCCCGACAAACCCCACGGGCGGCACCGCCGCTAGAACCGCCCCGACTCCAGCACGCTGCGCAGGAACTCCTGGGTACGCGTGTGCTCCGGCTCGGTGAAGATCTTCTCTGGCGGCCCCTTCTCCAGGAGCACGCCGCCGTCGAGAAAGCAGACGGTGTCCGAGATGTCGCGGCAGAAGCTCATCTCGTGCGTCGTGAGGATCATCGTCATGCCCGACCCCTTGAGCTCCCTGATCACCCCCAGCACCTCGACCACCAGCTCGGGGTCGAGCGCCGAGGTGACCTCGTCGAGCAGCAGCAACCTGGGCTGCGTGGCCATGGCCCGGACGATGGCCACCCGCTGCTGCTGCCCGCCCGAAAGCTGGTCGGGGTAGGCCCGCGCCTTGTCCCCCAGCCCGAACCTGGCCAGCAGCCCGAACGCCTGCTCCTCCGCCTGCGCCCGGCCTGCCCCGTGCACCTGGCGGGGCGCCAGCGTGATGTTGTCCAGCACGGTCATGTGCGGGAACAGGTTGAACGCCTGGAACACGATGCCCAGCCGCTTGCGCACGTCGTCGACCTTCACACGCGGGTCGGTGATCTCCTCGCCGTCCAGGTGGATGGTGCCGTCGTCGACCGTCTCCAGCAGGTTGACGCAGCGCAGGAGCGTGGACTTGCCCGAGCCGGAAGCGCCGATCAGGCTCACCACCTCGTGCGGGCGCACCTCCAGGTCGATGCCGCGCAGCACGCTGTGGTCGCCGAAGTTCTTCCACACCCCTTCAACTGTCAGCAGACTCATGCGCCGCGCCTCCTGCGCGTCCGGGCGGCCAGGTGGTCGGTGAACCGGGCCATGGGGATGGTGAGCAGGATGAACAGCAACGCCGAGGCCAGGTAGGGAGTGAAGTTGAAATTGCCGGCCGCGTAGATCTGCGCCTGCCTGAGCGCCTCCAGCGGCCCGAGGGTGGCCACCAGCGCGGTGTCCTTCTGCAGCGAGACGAATTCGTTCAGCAGTGGCGGCACGACCCTGCGGGTGGCCTGCGGCAACACCACGAACCGCGTGGTCTTGAGGTGGCTCAGCCCGAGGGAGCGGGCCGCCGCCACCTGGCTGGGGTGGATGGACTCGATGCCGGACCGGAACACCTCGGCCACGTACGCGCCATAAGACAGCGTCAGCGCGATGATGCCCAGCGTCACCAGGTCGGACGGAATGCCCTGCAGCCTGAGCGCGGGCAGCCCGAACCCGACCAGATAGATCACCAGCAGCGTCGGCACGCCACGGAAGATGTCGGTGTACAGCGTGGCCAGCGCGCGGATCGGGAAGAACGCCGGCGTCTTGATGCCCCTGGCCAGCGCCACCAGCAGGCCGACGACGAGGATCAGCACCTCGGCAATCAGGAAGATCTTGACGTTGAGCATGAACCCGCTCAGCACGTCGGGAAACGCCTTGGTGAAGTGGTCCCAGGAGAAGAACGTCGCCCGCACCCGCGGCCAGCCGGGCGAGTTGGTGACGATCCAGATCGCCAGGACGATGAAGACGATCGTCGAGCCCGTCGCGATCGAGGTCGAGCGGCGGGCACGGGACCTGCGGATCCGCTCCCGCTCGGCCTGCCGCTCCGACTTGACCCATTCGCTCATTGGAGCTCGGGTGCGCCCGCGGCCGAGCTGAGCCACTCCTGCTCGATCTTGGCCAGGTCACCCTTGGACTTCAGCGCGTCCACGGCCTTGTCGACGCACGGCTTGAGCGCGCTGCCCTTCTCCATGACCAGCCCGAACTCCTCCGGCGCGCCACCCGTCGAGCTGAACTGGCCCACGATCTTGGACTTCTCGACCTGGGCCGCCGTCACGTAGAAGGCCGTCGGCAGGTCCACGACCAGCGCGTCCACCTGCTCGTTCTTCAGCGCGTTCACGGCGTCGATCTGCTCGTTGTAGACGTTGGGGTCGTCGGCGGGCTTGATGACGTCCTTGACCGCGGCGAGCGACGTCGTCCCGACCTGTACGCCGATCTTCGCGTCCTTCAGCTCGGCCAGGCTCTTCGCCCCGGCGAACTTGCTCCCCTCGACCGCCACGATCGCCTGCTTGACCGTGTAGTAGCCCTTGCTGAAGTCGACCGCCTTCGCCCGGGCCGGCGTGATCGAGACCTGGTTGATGTCGAAGTCGAACTGCTTCTCACCGGGCGCGAACGCGGAGTCGAACTTCACCGTGCTCCACTGCACCTCGCTGCGGTCGAAACCGAGCTCCCCCGCCACAGCGAACGCCACCGCGCTCTCGAACCCCTGCCCGTTGGCCGGGTCGTCGTCCTTGAACCAGGGCTCGAAGGCGGGCTTGTCGGTGCCGATGGTCAGTTTGCCCGGCGTGCGGAGCTTGAGCTGCTCCTTGGCACAGGCGGTGGACGACGTGGGGGCGGCCGTGGTGCTCGCCGTATTGTCGACCGGCGCACAACCGACGACCGCCACCGCGAGCGCGAGCAGCATCAGGGGACGGGCCATGGCCAAGCCTCCAGGGGGAACGTGCCAGAGAAACGAAGGCATTCTACGCCGACCGAATAGGGAATCCCGTCCCCGGCTCGCGTTACGGCGATCAGGCGGTGAAGGGTCAGAGGCCGTTTCCTGGAGGGCCCCCGGCCGGAGTGCGGCGAGTGGCCGGTCACGGCTCGCGTAAAAAGCAAAAAACCTCCCCCCGAACAGGGGGAGGTCTTTCACCGAAGGCGGATCAACCAGCAACGACCTCGACGTCGACCGCGGCCGACACCTCGGGGTGGAGCTTGACCTTGACCTTGTGGGAGCCGACGCTCTTGATCGGGTTGACGATCTCGATGCGACGACGGTCGAGCACCGGGCCACCGGCCGCCTTGACGGCGTCGGCGATGTCGCCCGTGGTGATCGAGCCGAACAGGCGGCCGGAGTCGCCCGCGCGGGTCGACAGGCGCACGCGCAGGGCGCCGAGCTGGCCGGCGACCTCCTTCGCGGTGCCCAGGTCGCGGATCTCGCGAGCGTCACGAGACTTGCGAATGGTCTCGATCTGCTTCTCGGCGCCGCGCGTCCACCGCATGGCGAAGCCGCGCGGGATGAGGTAGTTGCGGCCGTAGCCGTCCTTGACCTCGACGACGTCGCCAGGGGCGCCGAGGCCGGAGACCTCGTTGGTGAGGATGAGCTTCATATCGGCAGGCCTCCTTAGCGCGCGGTGCTCGTGTAAGGCAGCAGAGCCACCTCACGGGCGTTCTTGATCGCGGTCGCCACGTCGCGCTGGTGCTGGGTGCAGTTGCCCGTCACCCGGCGAGCACGGATCTTGCCGCGGTCGGAAATGAACTTCCGCAGCAGCGCCGTGTCCTTGTAGTCGACGTAGGAGATCTTGTCGTGGCAGAACAGGCAAACCTTCTTCTTGGGCTTGCGCAGTGCCGGCTTTGCCATCGTGGTGCTCCTTTCAGAGCCCCGCCGTCAGAGCGGGAATGGACTCGGGCTTGTGGACTGGATTTAGAAAGGCGGTTCGTCGCTGAAGTCGTTGCCGCCGCCGCCGAAGCCGCCGCCGCCCTGCTGCTGGCCACCACCGCCGCCGCCGTAGCCGCCGCCACCGCCGCCGCCCTGGAAGCCGCCGCCGCCCTGGGACGGAGCCGGCGTCGCGGACGCCCACGGGTCGTCGGCCGGGCCGCCGCCGAAGCCGCCGCCCCCACCGCCGCCACCCTGACGGGAGGTGCGGTTGACCTTGGCCGTGGCGTTGCGCAGAGACGGGCCGACCTCGTCGACCTCGACCTCATAGACCGTGCGCTTCTCGCCTTCCTTGGTCTCGTAAGACCTCTGCTTGAGCCGCCCCTGCACGATGACCCGCATGCCGCGCTGGAGGCTCTCGGCGGCGTTCTCCGCCGCCTGCCGCCACACGTTGCAGGTCAGAAAGAGGCTCTCGCCATCCTTCCACTCGTTGGTCTGGCGATCCATGAACCGCGGAGTGGACGCGATGCGGAATCGAGCCACCGCTTGCCCCGTTGGGGTGAAGCGCAGCTCCGGGTCGTCGACCAGGTTGCCGACGATGGTGATTACGGTGTCGCCTGCTGCCATGGCTAGCGCTCGCCTTCCTGCACGCCTTCGCTTGGGTTACGGCTCAATGTACGGGGAGACCCCGACAGAATTAGTGCACGTCCGGACGCAGGACCTTGGTGCGCAGAATGCCCTCGTTGAGGTTCATCTGGCGGTCGAGCTCCTTGACCGTCGCGGGCTCCGCGGACAGGTCGATGACGGCGTAGATGCCTTCCGACTTCTTGTCGATGTCGTAGGCGAGACGGCGACGGCCCCAGACGTCGACCTTCTCCACGGTGCCGCCGTCAGTGCGGACCACGGTGAGGAACTGGTCGAGGGACGGCGCGACAGTGCGCTCATCGAGCGAAGGGTCCAGAATGACCATTACTTCGTAACGACGCATGCGGGACTCCAACCTCCTCTGGACTCTTGCGGTCACGACACTCTGCCGTGACAGGAGGACGCTGACGTCTTGCCCTGGGCGGCCCATTTCGGCGCCCCGGGTTGATGGATCACCCATCACAACGCAGCGTGCCCAGGTTACCAGCCGCTGGTAGGTGGGAAGGCCTGTAGGAAACCAAGGGGGTGGTGGCTGTGCCACATGTGCTTCAACCCTCCGAAAGGGAGCGGTTCAGGCTCACGCTCAACACGGACGGACGTCCGCACCCGGTGGAAAACGTCCTGTCCGTCGTCACGATCACGCTGGGCGTGATCGCCTTCATTTCCACGTTCTGGCTGGTCGCGCACGCGATCTCCGCGTGGGTCGGCACCCTGGGCTTCGGCATCGGCCTCTACTCTCAGTACGTCTCGGCGACCACGCCGCAGCGTTCGCTCAACATCATCGGGCTCGTGGGCTCGTTCGTCGGGGCCGCGCTCGGCATCGCCCACGGCGGTTTCATGCCGAACTAACGTAAAACGGCCCCGGTGCGCTCCCGGGGCCGTTCGATATGTGGATCACCCGATGTTCAGGTCGATGCCGAGCAGGACCAGGAACCACAGGAAGACGGCCAGCAGCGCCTCGGCCAGATCCTTCAGCAGCCCTGGAGTGATGTAGTCGTACAGCCAGGCGACGTAGATGCCCACGATGACGTAGATCAAGACGATGAGCGCTCGTAAGCGCCAGCGGCTCATAGCGTTCTCTCCTCGGGTAGGGGGTGTCTCCCGACTGCCCTGGTACGCCTCCGCCAAACGGATAGGCTCGTGCACATGCCGCGCATCGGAGCCCATGTCGACCAGGACGACCCCGCCGCCCACGCCGAGGAGGTGGGCGCCGAGGTGGTGCAGTTCTTCCTCGGTGATCCCCAGGGTTACGACAAGCCCGTGCTGCCCGCCAAGCCGGTCGAAGGCGTCGACGTCTACATCCACGCCCCCTACCTGATCAACGTGGCGACCCCCAACAACCGCATCAGGATCCCCAGCCGCAAGCTGCTCGAACAGCATTTGAAGGCGGCCGCCGGGCTCGGCGCCAAGGGCCTGATCGTGCACGGCGGCCACGTGAACAAGAACGACGATCCCCAGGCCGGGTTCGACAACTGGCGCAAGGTGTTCGAGCGCATGGAGTGCCCCATCCCCGTGCTGATCGAGAACACCGCGGGCGGCGGCAACGCGATGGCCCGCAAGCTGGAGCGCATCGCCCGCCTCTGGGACGCCCTCGACGGGTTCGACGTGGGCTTCTGCCTCGACACCTGCCACGCCCACGCGGGCGGCGAGGAGCTGGTCGACCTGGTCGAGCGGGTCAAGGCCATCACCGGCCGCATCGACCTCGTCCACTGCAACGACTCGCGCGACGACTTCGACTCCGGCGCCGACCGCCACGCCAACCTGGGCCAGGGAAAGATCGACCCCGAGCTGATCCTGGCGGTCTGCCGCGCGGCCGGCGCGCCGATCGTGGTGGAGACGCCCGCCGCGGGTCAGGCCGACGACATCGCGTTCCTGAGGAAGAACCTCTAGAGAATACACACAGCCTGTGGATAACTTTTCTGGATTACCGAGACGAGAAAACGGGTAGAGAGATCAGCCCGCCCACGCTCCGCTGAGGAACCGCCCGGCGTTGCCCAGCATGAGCGGCCCGGAGATCAGCCCGTAGAGGGCGAACACCCACGCCCTCCTGGTCGCGACCCTGGCGATGAGGATCCACAGCGGAAACCACAGCAGCAGCATGCGCGGGATCGACAGGTAGTAGGCCGAGGTCATGAGCGCCGCCGCCTGCGTACCCGTGTAGACGGCCTCGCTCCACCTGCGCAGCGCGAGCAGCCACCCCAGCACGGCCACGGCCACCACGGCCCCGACGATCTCCATCCGGAAGGCCACCGCGAAGTCGCCGGAGCCCATGGCCTGGCTCCAGGTGGTCCCCCACGCCTCCCACGGCCACGCGAAGTCACGCCCCCAGCCGGCCTCCTGCGCGTGCTTCCACGCCAGCCAGTCGCCCGACCTGCTGTAGTGGTAGTACGAGTACGCGACCAGCGGCACGAACGGCACCACCAGCCACCCCGCCTGCCGCCACGACTCCCTACCGGCGAAAAACTCCACCACCAGCGCGATCGCCAGGAACAACCCCGTGATCCGCACGCAGGACGCCCCCGCGGCCAGGAACACCGCCGCCGCCCACTGCCCCCGCCGGGCCGCCAGCCACGCCGGGATCGCGAAGGCCAGGAAGAGCGACTCGCTGTAGCCCGCCGACAGGAACACCGCCGTCGGGAAGAGCAGCAGCGCCAGCACGGCCATCCAGCCGTTGACGCCTTCGAGCTCGGCCAGCCGGGCCAGCGCCACCATGGCCACCGCCCCGGCGACCAGCGAGATCAGCATCCCGGCCGCCGTCCAGTCCGGGATGACGAAGTGCACCAAGCGCAGGATCGACGGGAACCCGGGGAAGAACGCCGGCAGCCCCTCGTCCGGGTCCTTGCCGGGCTCGCCGTCGTAGCCGTACTGGGCGATCGTGACGAACAGCGTGGCGTCCCACTTGTGCCACTTGTTGAGATATTCGCCCAGCGCGACGCCGAGCAGGGTCGCGATCAGCAGCCCGGCCCGCGAGCCGAACCAGAGCAGCAGCGCGTCCCGCCCGGCCGAGCGTGTGATCATTTGGTCAGCGAGGAAAGCGCGAACCGGTCGGGCGCGCCGTCGAACACGCCGCCCCCACGGTCGTCGTTGCCGGCCTGCCGGATCACGTCCTTCTCCGGGCGCAGGATGTCGCGCACCACGAAGGCCATCATGATCCCGATGGTGATGACGCGGCCCCAGACGGCGGTGAAGTAGGTGTCGTCACCGATGCCCAGGTCCTCCCGCTCCAGCGGCGGCTGGGAGAGCAGATAGAGCCAGATCGCGATGAAGTACCAGACCTCGGCGAGCTGCCACAGCACGAGCGGCTTCCAGTTGGGCCTGGCCAGCACGGCGAACGGCACCAGCCAGAGCACGAACTGCGGCGACCACACCTTGTTCGTCATCATGAAGGCGGCCAGCGCCAGGAAGCAGATCTGCGCCAGCCGGGGCCGGCGCGGCGCGGTCAGCGTGAGCACCGCGATGCCCAGGCACGCGAGGGCCAGCGTCACCATGCCCAGCGTGCTGACGTCGACCTCGCCGAGGACCGGCCATTCCTTGCGCTGGAAGAACAGCCACGGCGAGCCCCAGTCGACCCCGCGCTCCTGGGAGAAGACGTAGAACCGGCGCCAGCCGTCCCACGCGAAGATCATGAACGGCAGGTTGACCACGAGCCAGGCGCCCACCGCCGAGGCCATCGTGACGAAGAACGTGCGCCATTTCGCGGTACGCAACGTGAGCAGGAACAACGCGCCCACGAACATCAGCGGATAGAACTTGGTCGCGATCGCCAGCCCCAGCAGGATCCCGGCCGGGATCGTCCAGCGCCACTTCCAGGCCAGCAGCATGCCCATGCAGAGCACGCCCGCCACCAGGTCCCAGTTGATGTAGGCGGCCAGGATCACGGCGGGCGAGATGGCGTACCAGAGCGCGTCCCACGGCCGGGAGCGCCCCGCCACCGCGGCCATCAGCAGCACGCCCAGCACCAGGCAGACGCCGAGCAGGAGCACCGTGAGGTCGTAGAAGCGGACCGCCTGCGCGGCCACCTCCCGCTCCAGCGCCCGGGCGATCCAGCTGATCACCTGCATGACCTCGCCCAGCACCACCGGGTATTCGACCTGCTTGTCGAACGGCAGGTCGAAGGCGAAGTAGGGGTTGTGCTCGCTCAGCCCTCTGTCGAAGTAGAGAGGGTAGATGTCGGTGTAGCAGAAGTTGGTGTAGGTCGAGACCTGGTCGTTCCAGCCTCCGGTGCGGCAGGGCAGCCGCACCACGTACGCGAGGGTCGCCCCCAGGGCCGCGAGCAGCCCCAGGGGAAGAAACGGCACGGCGCGCATCGCCAGCGGCGGGCGCACCTCCGTGCCGGTCATCGGTCCTCTGGCCTGGTGGTCATCGAGTCGGGCCGGCCGAATCTCGACTCGGGCATCGAACCGCCGCCCGACCCGCCGGAACCGCCCGCGACACCCGAGTCGTCGGCGGTCTGCGGGGCGTCGCCCTCACCGTCGTCGATCGTCACGCCGTCGTCGTCGGGCGTGGTCTCCTCACCGCCACAGCCGATGAGGCAGTCTTCGTTGGCGTTCGGGTCGTCGATCGGGTTCTGGTCGTCGAAGGGGTTCTCCCCCGCGTCCGGCGTCGGCGTGGGAGTGGGCGTCGGGCTCGGGACGATGTTCTCGGCGATGCCGACCTCGGCCCGGTCCGGGAACTCCTCGACCGGCAGCCCCTCGTGCGCCATCTGCATGAACTTCTGCCAGGCGATCGTGGGCGGACCGGCACCCTCGAAGCCCAGGGGCATTTCCTTGACCGTGGTGTACGGGTTGTTCGGGCCGAACTTCTTGCTGCCCTTCTTGTAGACGGGGCAGTTGGAGTGCTCGGGCGGAATGATCTTGCCCGTCTTGGTCGCGCACTGCTCGCGGTAGAACCCGACCGCCGTGGAGATCTGCGGCGTGTAACCGACGAACCAGGCTTCCTTCTCGTTGTTGTTCGTCCCGGTCTTGCCGGCCGCCCGCCGGTTGCCCAGGCCCTTGCCCTGTGCGGTGCCGTTGGTCAGCACCGCCTCCATGGCGACGGTGGCGTCGGCGGCCACACCCGGGTCGATGACGTTCTTGGAGCTGAGCTGCTCGCCGTAGACGACCTGGTTCTTGAGCTTGACCTGCTTGACGACGTGGTACTTGGTGTATTTTCCGCCGTTGGCGAAGATGGCGTAGCCGGCGGCCTGCTCCACGGGCGTCACCAGGGCGCTGCCGATGGCGAACTGGTAGTGGTGATCCCTGACGTCGTCTTCCATGCGCTTCTGGTTGAAGCCGGCCGCCTCGACGAGGTTCTTGACGTCGTCGAGCTTGTTCGGCAGCGCGTACGCCATCGAGACGTACGCCGTGTTGACCGACTGCGCGGTGGCCTTCACCACGTCCACGGCCGCACCGACGTTGTGGCTGTTGGTGATGCCGCCCTCCTGCTGACCCGGCAGCTCCTTCGGAACCGTCTGGTTGCCGGGCACGAAGCTCTTGAGCGAGTAGCCGGCCTGCAGCCAGGCCGCCAGCACGTACGGCTTGAAGGCGGACGCGGCCTGCTTCGTCGACTGGAAGGGCTCGTTCCACGGGTCGGTCACGTAGTCGTCACCGCCGTAGAAGGCCAGGACACGCCCGCGTTTCGGATCCACCGCGGCCAGGCCCGCGTGGAACTCGGTGGACATGTTGTACGCCGCGCGCGTCTCCTTGACCGCCTTCTGGGCGGCCTTCATGAGCTTGTAGTCGAAAGTCGAGGTGATGTGGTAGCCGCCGCTCCTGATCTTCTCCTCGGTCAGGCCGCGGGCGGCCAGCTCGTTCAGCACCTCCTTGACCATGTAGCCCTTGATGCCGGACATCTCGTTGGGGCCGATGGTCTTGCGCGTCTTGGGGAACTTGGCGGTCTGCGGCAGCGAGCCGTAGCGGTCGGGCCACTGCTCGGCCATGTACTGGACGACGGTCTTGAAACGGGCCTGCAGCTCGGGCGAGTCGTGGTCCCAGTTCGGCTGCTGGATGCGCGCGGCGAGGTAGGCGCCCTGCTCGGGGGTCAGGTTCTTGGCGTTGACCTTGGACCCGAAGTACGCCTTCGCGGCCGCCTGCACACCGAAGGCACGGCCGAAGTTGATGGTGTTGAGGTAGTTGGCCAGGATCTGGTCCTTGGTCAGCTCGTCGTCGAGCTTGACCGCGACGAAGATCTCCATGACCTTGCGCTTGATGGACACTTCCTGGCTGAGGCCGTCGTAGTAGTTACGGGCCATCTGCTGGGTGATCGTCGAGGCGCCCTGGATCTGCTGCCCGGACGCGGTCATCCACACCGAGCGGAACATGCCGGAGATGGAGATGCCGGAGTCTTCGTAGAACGTCTTGTTCTCGATGGCCACCGCGGCGTCCCTGACGTTCTGGGACATGGCCTCGATCGGGACGATCTCGCGCTTGAAACCGAGCTGAGCGATCTTCTTGCCGTCGCGGAAGTAGATGGTGCTCTGCTGGGCCAGCGCCTCGTCCTGGGCGGACGTCGGCACCGGCGTGTTGGCGTAGGCGACCATGACCATGCCGAAGAGGCCGGCCGCGAGCACCACGGCGCCCGCCACGACGATCTTCCAGCTCGGCACGAACCTGCGCCAGCCGCCCCGGCCACCGCCGTCCTTCTTCGTCGGCGGGCCCGGCGGCTCGGGCGGCTCGCCACCCTGGTTGCGCCTGCGCGAGCGCCGCGGCGGCGCGTCGCTGACCATGGTCTCCTGGTTGCTCACCGACCGCGTGTCCTGTCGGGCGCGCGAACGCGGCCCCATCGGCTCACTTTGGGCAGGAGGTTGCCCACCGCGTCTGGACGGCTGCTCTCCGCGTCTGGGAGGATCGTCGTACGGCTGCGCCGACATGGCGCCGGTCTGCTCGTAGGCCGCTTCCGCACGACGCTGCGGCGGCGCCGCACCCCAGCCCGGCTCGTCGGTTTGGGGAGGAGAACCTTGGGGCACAGAACGGGATGAGCTGGAACGACGGCGCCTTCCCGGGCGAGCCGTCCCCTCATTCATGCTGTTACTCACACGTCCTCGCAACGTCGTCGGATACAAAACGGCGGTTGGGCGTGAGGTTTCCCGCCGCCCTCTGGTCTTTACGCTTGGCCGACGAGGTCAGGCGGTCCGTTCCCGAGGACGTACGAAACCGTCAGGTGATTCCAGGAACAACCTTGGCAGACCTCGACAACGTACACCCGGAACTCATCGTAATCATGAGCCATGGCGACGAGCTCTGACACGACCTTCGCCTGACCGGCCTGCCGCCCGAGGGCGTCGCCGTAGACATAGGTCACATTGGTGACGTTCTCCCTTTCGCAGACCGGGCAGAGGCGTTCGGTCGGCTCGCCGAAGTGGCGTGCCGCGCGAAGGAGGTAGGGCTGTGCGTCACAGACGTCGCCGCGCGCGGAACGCCCGGCGCGCAAGGATCGGACCACCGCCTTTTTCGCGAGGCCGTAATCCACCACCCTTCGCTGTGACCACATGGGCGCCAGACTACGGCGTTTTGCGGGTTCATCCCAACGGCTTGGCAGATTCGTCGATTGCAGTCATATAGCGGCCCGACGTATCCTCGGGATGTATCGGCTCGATACATCGACGCGAGAGGGGGCGGTTTCCATGGCCGGCGGACAAGCCAGGGTCCTGGAGCTGGCCGTGCTCGGGTCGCTGCACGAGACGCCGCTACACGGCTATGAGCTGCGCAAACGGCTCAACGCTCTGCTGGGGATGTTCCGCGCGTTCTCCTACGGGTCGCTGTACCCCTGTCTTCGATCACTCCTGACCCAGGGCCTCATCGCGGAGGAGCAGCCCGCTCCCGCCGCGATCGTGGGCGGCCGATCGAAGATCGTCTACAAGCTGACCGCCGAAGGCAAAGAACGACTGCAGGACATGCTGACGCAGGCCGGCCCCTCCGCCTGGGAGGACGAGAGCTTCGGCGTGCACTTCGCCTTCTTCCGTCACACCGAGGCCGAGGTGCGCCTGCGCATTCTCGAAGGCCGCCGCAGCCGGCTGGAAGAGCGGCTCGACGCGGTGCGCACCGCATTGGCCCGCACCCGGGAGCGTCTCGACAGCTACACGCTCGAGCTGCAAAGACACGGGCTCGAGTCCGTCGAGCGCGAGGTGCGCTGGCTGAACGAGCTGATCGCAACGGAGCGTCGGGCCTCGTCAGAGGAGAGGCCCGAAAGAGATACCACGTCAACTGATGAGTAAGGGAGCGAGTGCGATGGGTTCGGTTCGCGTGGCCATTGTCGGTGTCGGCAACTGCGCGTCGTCGCTGGTTCAGGGCGTCCACTATTACAAGGACGCCGACCCGGACACACGGGTGCCTGGCCTGATGCACGTGAAGTTCGGCGAATACCACGTCGGCGACGTCGAGTTCGCCGCGGCCTTCGACGTGGACGCCAAGAAGGTCGGCCGCGATCTGTCCGAGGCGATCGTCGCCAGTGAGAACAACACCATCAAGATCTGCGACGTGCCCCCGACGGGGGTGACGGTCCAGCGTGGCCACACCTTCGACGGGCTGGGCGAGTTCTACAGTGAGATCATCGAGGAGTCCGACGAGGCGCCCGTCGATGTGGTCCAGGTGCTCCGTGACAACCAGGTCGACGTCCTGGTGTCGTACCTGCCCGTGGGTTCCGAGGAGGCCGACCGCTTCTACGCGCAGTGCGCGCTGGACGCCAAGGTCGCCTTCGTGAACGCGCTGCCGGTCTTCATCGCCTCCGACCCCGAGTGGGCCGAGAAGTTCACCGAGGCCGGGGTCCCGATCGTCGGTGACGACATCAAGTCGCAGGTCGGTGCCACGATCACGCACCGGGTGCTGGCCAAGTTGTTCGAGGACCGCGGGGTGGAGCTGCTGCGCACGTACCAGCTCAACTTCGGCGGCAACATGGACTTCATGAACATGCTGGAGCGCAAGAGGCTCCAGTCGAAGAAGATCTCGAAGACGCAGTCGGTGACCTCGCAGATCCCGCACGAGATGGGCAAGGCCGACGTGCACATCGGCCCGTCGGACCACGTGCCGTGGCTGGACGACCGCAAGTGGGCCTACGTGCGGCTGGAGGGGCGCTCGTTCGGTGACACTCCGCTGAACCTCGAGTACAAGCTCGAGGTTTGGGACTCTCCCAACTCGGCGGGCATCATCATCGACGCGGTGCGGGCCGCCAAGATCGCTCTCGACCGGGGCATCGGGGGGCCGATCCTGTCGGCGTCGTCGTACTTCATGAAGTCGCCGCCGGAGCAGTATTCCGACGACGAGGCGCGCGACTACGTCGAGAAGTTCATCCGCGGCGAGGTCGAGCGCTGAGATCGAGCGCTGAGGTCGAGCGCTGAGCCGCCGACCGGCTCCCGGCGGGTCCTACAGACGCGCCGCCGGGGGCAGGTCGGAGAAGGCGGCCGGCTGCCAGGTCAGCGGGTCGCAGCCGAGCTCCGTCAGCAGGGGCACCTGCTCCCTGCACCACGGCGAGATCGCCAGCAGCCCGTTCTGGGCGCCCTCGGCGAACTCTTTCCACGGCATCCAGCACGTCTCCCCCACCTCGTCGGGGTTGGGCGCGACGGGTGAGTCGACCATGACCCGGTAGACCGGGCAGAGCTCGTGCTCGACGATCCCGTTGGCCATGACGGCGCGGTAGGCGAAGGTGGGGAGCATGAGGTCGACGCTCTCCGCCGTGAGCCCGAGCTCGTAGGAGAGCCGCCGCACGACCGCCCGGTCGAGCGGCTCCTCCGGCAGCGGGTGGCCACAACAACTGTTGGTCCACACCCCGGGCCAGGTGATCTTGTGGTCTGCCCGTTTGGTGAGCAGCACGCGGCCTTCTTGATCGAAGACGTAGCTGGAGAACGCCAGATGTAGAGGGGTCTCACGGCCGTGCACCAGCGTCTTCGGTGCGGTGCCGAGCGCGCGGCCGTCGTCGTCGACCAGCACAACGTGTTCCTCAGTGGTCACGCTATGAAGCGTACGAGATGACGATGACCGCTCGGAACCCGGTTGCCCACCTGCTGCGCCAACCTCTGACGCATCCTAGAGGACGGACGCGGGGCTAGGCTGGCGGCGTGTCTTTTGTCGCCGACCTCCGAGTGGTCTTGCGCGGGCGGGACTTCCAGCGGCTGTTCGGCACCCGGCTGGTCTCCCAGTTCTCCGATGGGATCTTCCAGTTCGGGGTGGCCGGATTCGCCTTCTTCAGCCCCGAGAAGCAGACGACCGCCCTCGAAGTCGCCGCCGGCCTGGCCGTGCTGCTGTTGCCGTACAGCCTGCTCGGGCCCTTCGTCGGGGTGTTCATCGACCGCTGGTCGCGGCGGCAGATCCTCGTGGTGGCGCCCATGGTGCGCGGCGTGCTGCTGCTGGTGGCCGCGGGGCTGGTCGCCGCCGACGTGCCCGATCCGGCGTTCTACGCGGCGGCGCTCGCCGTGCTGGGGGTCAACCGGTTCTTCCTGGCCTCGCTCAGCGCCTCTCTGCCGCACGTGGTGCCCACCGAGCGGCTGATGGCGGCCAACGCGGTCACGCCCACGTCGGGGACCCTGGTGACGTTCGTGGGCGTCGGCCTGGGATATCTGCTGCGCCACATCTACGGCGCCGACGACGGCGGCGTCGCGCTGCTCCTCGTCACCTCCGGCGTGGTGTTCGGGCTGAGCGCGCTGGTCGCGCGGACGATAGACCGGCAGTTGCTCGGCCCGTGGCCCGACCCCGACAGGCCGCAGGCGCGCCAGGCCCTGCGCAACGTCGTCACCGGCCTGGCCGACGGCGCCAGACATCTGGTGCACCACCGCATGGCCGCCGCCACCATGGGCGCGATGGCCGCCCACCGCTTCTTCTACGGCATGGCGACGGCGCTCGGCATCATCCTCTACCGCTACTACTTCACCAACGGCGACTCCGAGGCCGCGCTGGAGGGGATCGGCCTGGTGGTGGCCACCTCCGCCGTCGGCTTCGGCCTCGCGGTGATCATCACCCCCTACGCGACCGAGCGGTTCACGGTCGAGCGGTGGGTGCCGATCGCGCTGTCCACGGCCGGCGTGCTGACGGGGGCGCTGGTGCTGCCGTTCCAGGAGTGGGGGCTGCCGGCGGCCGGGTTCGTGCTGGGCGTGGCCGGGCAGAGCGTCAAGATCTGCGCCGACACCACCGTCCAGCGCGACGTTCAGGACATCTATCTGGGCCGGGCGTTCTCGATCTACGACATGCTCTTCAACGGCATGTACGTGCTCGCCGCGGCCCTGTCGGCGGCCATCCTGCCCGCGAACGGCAAGTCCTACCTCGCGGTCGTGATCATCGCGGTCGGCTACCCCGTGGCGGCGCTCGCCTACCGGATGATCACCGCGTCGTCACGCGCCAAGGTCGTTTGACCGCGCCCACTCCAGCAGCGCCGCGGTCGCCGCGTCCTTGCCGATCACGCCCTTGTCGAGCCTGAGCTCCAGCAGGAACTTGTACGCCTGCCCCACCACCGGCCCTGGCCCGACCCCGAGCACGCGCTGGATCTCGTTGCCGTCGAGCTCGGGACGGATCTTGGCCAGCTCTTCCTCCTCGGCGAGCCTGGCGATGCGCTCCTCCAACTGGTCGTAGGTCCGCGACAGCGCCGCCGCCTTGCGCTTGTTGCGCGTGGTGCAGTCGGCCCTGGTCAGCTTGTGCAGGCGGTCGAGCAGGTGCCCGGCGTCGCGCACGTAGCGGCGCACCGCGCTGTCGGTCCACTCCCCCGTGCCGTAGCCGTGGAAGCGCAGGTGCAGCTCCACCAGCTGCGAGACGTCGGCCACCACGTCCTTGGGGAACTTCAGCTCCGTCATGCGCTTCTTGGTCATCTGGGCGCCGACCACCTCGTGGTGGTGGAACGACACCCGCCCGCCGGCCTCGTGGCGGCGCGTCTTCGGCTTGCCGATGTCGTGCAGCAGCGCCGCCCAGCGCAGGATCCGGTCGGGCTTGCCGTCCTCCTCCTGCGCGATGGCCTGGTCGAGCACGGTCAGCGTGTGCTCGTAGACGTCCTTGTGCCGGTGGTGCTCGTCGATCTCCAGCCGCAGCTTGGGCAGCTCGGGCAGCACATGCCCGGCCAGGCCCGTCTCGACCAGCAGCCGCAGCCCCTCGCGCGGGCCGGCGCCGCAGATGAGCTTGTCGAGCTCGTCGCGGATCCGCTCGGCCGAGACGATCTCGATGCGGTCGGCCATCGCGGTCATCGCCGCCAGCGCCCGCGCGTCCACGGCGAACCCGAGCTGCGAGGCGAACCTGGCCGCCCGCAGCATGCGCAGCGGGTCGTCGTCGAAGGACTGCTCGGGGGTGCCCGGCGTGCGCAGCAGCCTGGCCTTCAGGTCGCTCATGCCGCCGTACGGGTCCACGAACTCGTGGCCGGGCAGGCGGACCGCCATCGCGTTGACCGCGAAGTCGCGCCGCTCCAGGTCGGCTTCGAGCGTCTCGCCGTACATGACCTCAGGTTTGCGCGACTTGGGGTCGTAGGACTCGCTCCGGTACGTCGTGATCTCGATCAGCCAGCTGCCCTTGCGCAGCCCGACCGTGCCGAAGTCGATGCCGATCGTCCACACGGAGTCGGCCCAGTCTCTGACGATGGCGAGCACCCGCTCGGGGTGGGCGTCGGTGGTCAGGTCGAGGTCGTTGCCGACGCGGCCGAGCAGGAGGTCGCGCACGGGACCGCCGACGAGGGCCAGCTCGTGGCCCTGCGCGGCGAACAGGCGGCCGAGCTCGTCGGCCACCGGAGCGATCTTGCGGAACAGGTCGTTCATGGCCCGCTGCTGGCTTTCGGTCAGAGTTGAGTCGGACAAGCTGGGTCGGTCCTTCTGGCTGGACGCTGGTCGCGCTGAGTGGATGGTCGTCGCACTACGTGGATGCTGGTCGCCTGAGTGGATGCTGGTTGCCGAACATATCCCCCGAGCCACACCAGGTCCGGGTTACCGTCGGTCAAGAGACCGTCGGGGGCCATGGAACGAGGCAAGGAGGACTATATGAAGGACGCCCTCGCGCTCCACCGCTGGCTCCTCGCACACCAGGTCCATCATGAGATCGTACGCCTTCCGCGTCCCATGACATGCGCGGAAGAGCTGCCCGAGACGGTCTCCGCGGCGCCTGACCGGTGCCTCATGGTCACCGTGCTCGAGGTCACGACCAGGGTCGGCCGTGAGGCTGTCATCGCCGTCACCTCCCCCGTCTCCGCCCCACCGCGACCAGGAACGATCGGCGGGGTGATCGGCGCGCGCCAGGTACGCCCCGCGCCCGCGCACGTGGTCAACTCGACCACCGACTACGCCGACGGGCTGGTGTGCCCGCTGCTGCTGCCCGACTCGCTGACGATGTACATCGACGACCGCGTGTTCTCCGGTCCTGAACCGATCTTCACGGCCACCGGCGAACGCCACACGGCCCTCTCCCTACGTGCTCTCGACCTGCTGACTCTCCTGCCAGGCAAGATGGTGGACCTACGTGGATCACGCCCGGAAGGATCTCGTGCGGCGGTCGCGCGACGGCACTGAGCCCGTACCATTGCGGGCGTGCGTCGTCGTAGTCCAGCCCGGGCATTCGCGTGATCCGTAAGGCCACGCTGCTCGCCGCGCTGTCCGCCGCGCTGCTCGCCCCACTGGTGGCGGCGGCGCCGAGCCCGGCTGCCGCGAAGCAGGGTGCGGCCGCCGCCGTGACGGGCCGGCAGAGCGTCTCCCTGTCGATCTCCTCGATCACGCCCGACGTGCCGAAGAGCGTGACCGACCAGATCAAGTTCAGCGGGACGGTCCGCAACGACACGGGCACGCCGCTGTCCAACGTCTACATCCGGCTGCGCTACGACGCCCAGCCGTTCACCGACCGCGTCACCATGGCCGCCTACCAGGCCGACCAGAACCAGGCGACGCTCCCGCGCAACGTCTCGTCGAAGTCGTCGATGATCATTCCGTCCGTGCCCGCCGGCTCCTCGGTGCGCTGGGAGTTCATCGCGACGCCCCCGCAGCTCGGTTATCGCACGTTCGGGGTCTATCCGGTCGCGGTCGAGGTGGCGCCCAACAACGCCATCTCGCTGTTCACGCAGCGCACCTACCTGACGTACGCGCCGCCCACGGTGCCGAAGCGGCCGGTCAACAAGCTGGCCGTCGCGCTGCCCGTCATCGACCAGCCGCACCGGGCGACCGACGACACGTTCGTCGACGACAAGCTGAGCCAGGCGCTCACCGGCAAGGGCCGGCTGGCCGACCTCGCCAACCTCGCGCAGTCCGCGCCCAGCAGCGTCACCTGGGTGATGGAGCCGTCGCTGCTCGAAGACCTGCAGAAGATGTCCGCGGGCAAGTACACGGTCCAGGTCAAGGACGACAAGCAGGTCAAACCGGCCAGCGCCGAGGCCGGCCAGTGGCTGACGAACATGCGCACCGCGCTGGCCTCCGCCCCGGTGGTCGCGACGCCCTACGCGGATCCCGACGTGGCCGCGCTCGCGCACCAGGGGCTGGACTCCCAGACCAGGCGGGCGATCGATCTGGGCGGGCAGACGGCCAGGTCGCTGATCAGCCGCAACGCGAAGACGAACGTCTACTGGCCGGCCGCCGGCGTGCTCGACGCCGACGCGCTCGACCTGCTCTCGGTCAGCAAGGTCGACCGGGTCCTGCTCAACTCCACCAACCTGCCGCCGCAGACGCCCGCCACGGCCACGCCCGACGCCGCCTCGACGCTCGACTCGGTCAACGGGCCGGTCACCGCGCTGACCGCCGACGCCGAGCTGAGCCGGTTGTTCGAGCCGCAGGCCGGCACTTCGACGCTGCTCAGCACGCAGCGCTTCATCGCCGAGACCGCGATGATCTCCGCCGAGCCCGGACAGATCCTGCCGAGGTCGCTGGTCATCGCGCCCTCGCGGCGATGGGACCCCAACCCGACGCTCGTCGCCGCGCTGCTGAAGGCCGCCAACCGGCTGCCGTGGCTGCGCCTCACCCCGCTGGAGTCGATCAAGCCGAGCAAGGCGTCGGTACCGCGGGCGGGTCTGACCTACACCGAGCAGGACCGCAAAGAGGAACTGAGCGGCAAATACCTCGAACCGGTCAAGAACGCCTGGTCGGAGGCGCAACTGACCGCCCTGATCACCGGGCGGACGGAGTCGAGCTTCGACGCCGCGGTGCTGCGGCTGACCTCCTCCGGCTGGCGCAACGGCACCCGCGCGGGGCGCTCGGTGACGAAGACGGTCGGCGAGGCCGTCTCGGCCAGGACCAACGAGATCCTGATCACCGGTTCCGGCCCCGACCGGCCCCGTACGCTGGCGGGCAGCAACGGCGTGGTGCCCATCAGCGTGAAAAACTCGCTGAGCACGCCCATCGCGCTCTACATCGACGTCAAGTCGAACAACCCCGAGCTGCTGCAGGTCACCTACCGTCAGGATGAGCCGCTGAAGATCGGCGGCAAGCAGATCGGCACGGTCCGGGTGCCGATGAACGCCGCCCCCGACGTGAGCGGCGACGCGACGGTGACCGTACAGCTCAAGACCTCCGACGGCCGGCCGTACGGCAAGCCGCAGCGGCTGACGATCCGCACCACCGGCTACACCGGGATCGCCCTCGTGATCGTGGGCGCGGCCCTGACCGTGATGCTGGCCGCCGTGGTGCTGCGGGTGCTGCGGCGCAGGTCGGAGCGGAAGCTCGCACGCGCCGCCAAATCCCGGGAAAGTGAGACCGTATGAGCCGCATGATGCGGGCCAGCGCCATCATGGCGGCGGGCACGATGGTGTCCAGGGTCACGGGCTTCGTGCGGACGATGGTCCTCGCCTACGCCATCGGCACGAGCGCGCTGGGCGACTCCTACAACGCGGCCTACGCGATCCCCTACAGCATTCTCGACCTGCTGCTCCTGGGCGTGCTGAGCAGCGTCATCGTGCCGATGATCGTCCGGGCCCAGCAGCACGACCCCGACGGCGGCCGCGCCTACGAGCAGCGGCTGCTGACGATCACCACCGTCGTACTGATCGTGGTGGCGGCCGCCGGCACGCTGGCCGCGCCGCTGCTGATCGACCTCTACACCGACTGGGACGCGGGCAGCACGAAATATGAGGTCGCGGTCATGCTGGCCCGCTTCATCCTGCCGCAGCTCGCCTTCTTCGGCGTGGGCGCGGTGGCCGGGGCCATCCTCAACACCCGCGACCGCTACGGCGCCCCCATGTGGGCCCCCGTGCTCAACAACCTCGTCGTCATCTGCGTGTTCCTGCTCTACGTCGTGGTCGGCTCCGGCGACGAGATCCAGGCGGTCACCACCGGCGACCTGGCACTGCTCGGCCTCGGCACCACGGCCGGCATCGTGGCCCAGGCGGCGGTGCTGATCGTGGCGCTGCGGCGGGTCGGGTTCAGCTTCGTGCCCCGCTTCGACGTGCGCAACGCCCGCCTGGGCGAGATGACCAAGGCCGGCTCCTGGACGATCGGCTACGTGGTGGTCACCCAGCTCGGCTTCATGCTGACGACCAACCTGGCCAGCTCGGCGAGCAACGTGGTCGAGGGGCACGGCATCAGCGCGTACACGCTGGCGTTCCAGCTTTTCCAGCTTCCGTACGGCGTCATCGGCGTCTCGGTGATCACCGCCATGCTGCCCCGGATGAGCCGGGCCGTCTCCGACGGGCGGATGGACGACGTGCGCTCCGAGTTCGGGTCGAGTGTGCGGCTCGTCTGCTCGCTGATGGTACCGGTGTCGTTGCTGCTCATGGTGCTCGGGCCGGCGATCACCGTGCCCATCTACGGCCACGGCGCCAACAGCGTCGCCGACGCCGTCTACATCGGCAACGTGCTGCAGGTCTACGGGCTGGCGCTGGTGCCGTTCGCGGTGTTCCAGCTCCTGCTGCGGGTCTTCTACAGTTTCGGCGACACGCGTACGCCGGTGTTCATCGGCGCGGGCACGACGGCGGTCAACGCGCTGTTCATGGTCGTTTTCTTCACGCTGCTGCCGGCTCGTTACGCGGTGATGGGGCTGGCGCTGGCGTACGCGATCGCGTACGGGCTGGGCGCGGTCCTGGCCTGGTGGCTGGCCGGCCGGCGGGCGCGAGGATTGGGCGGATGGGCCGTCGGCATGGCGTTGACCAGGATGTATCTGGCGGCCATGCCCACAGCCGTGCTCGCCCTGGCCGCGGTCTGGGTGGTCACCGGGGTGTTCGGGGGGCTAGGGTTCCTGAACTCGCTGATCGTTCTCGCCGTCGGTGGCGGGCTGGGCATGTTGTTGTATCTCGGCGTGGCCCACAGAATGCGCATCCCGGAGGTCAACTCGATCGTTGGGATGGTCGCGAGGCGGGTAGGTCGGTAAAGAACGCGGGTGGAATCGGCTCGGCACTACCATGGAGCCCGACACGCGCGAATGGAAGCAGGAGGGGCGTGGGCGGATCCACCCGGCATAGCGTGCCTTCGTGGGACACCCCCACGCAGGTGAGTCGAGTCATGAGCACGTCCGATCGGCCTAGCGGAGTGAGCCAGTGAGCAGCACGTCGGCCGTCGAGCCCGGCACCCGTCTGGCCGAGCGCTTCCGGCTCGAAGACCGCGTCAGCGAGTCCGAGGGCGCCACGTTGTGGAAGGCCATCGACGAGATCCTCGCCCGCCCCGTGGCCGTCCACACCTTCGACGCGAGCTTCCCCCGGATCCACGAGGTGGTCACGGCCGCCCGCGCGGCGAGCCGGCTGACCGACCCGCGCCTGACGCAGGTCTTCGACGCCGCCGAGGACGACAAGGCCTCCTACGTCGTCAGTGAGTGGGTCACCGGCGAGTCGCTGACCGATCTGCTGGCCTCGGGGCCGCTGGAGCCCGACCGCGCGGCCGGCCTGGTGGCCGAGGCCGCCGAGGCCCTCGCGCACGCCCACGAGGCGCAGCTCTACCACCTGTGCCTGCAGCCGTCCCATCTGGTGTGGACGTCCGGCAGCACGGTCAAGGTGCTCGGCGTGGCCGTCGACGCGGCGATGTACGGGCTGACCACCGACCAGCCCGCCCTCGACGACGCCGAAGGGCTGGGCCGGCTGCTCTACGCCGGGCTGACCGGTCACTGGCCGGGCGACGAGGAAGAGGGCGGCCTGCCCGCGGCCCCCATGATCGACGGCCACTTCTGCTCGCCCCGTCAGGTCACCGCCGGCGTGCCCAGCTACCTCGACACGGTCACCGTGCGGGCGTGCCTGCCGGAGTCCCGCAGGGGCCAGGGCGCGCTGACGAGCCCGGCCGCGGTCGCCGAGGCGCTGGCCGACGTGGCCAGGCCCATGCCGATTCCGATCACCTACCCCTCGACGCCCGCGGTGGCCTCCGCCTCGCACACCGAGGGCCTGGACATCGCGCACCGCCAGCAGCACACCCCGCCGCCGCTGCCGCCCGTGCCGCGGCGCCCCTCGAACTCCGGCGGCGGCAGCACGCTCAACCGGGTGCTGATGACGCTCGTGGTGCTGCTCGTCATCGCCGCCGTCGGCGTCGGCGCCTGGACGATCGGCCGCAGCCTCGGCAGCCCGACCGCCTCCCAGACGGCCAGCGCCAGCCCCACCTCCTCGGCCTCGGCCTCCGCGGAGGTCCAGACGGTCAAGCCCGACAAGGCCAGCGGCTTCGATCCGCTCGGCGGCGGCGACGAGAAGTCCAACATCGCCAAGCTGGCCATCGACGGCAAGCCCAGCACGTTGTGGAAGACCGAGACCTATACCAGCACTGACCTGGGCAGACTCAAAGACGGCGTGGGCCTGCTGCTCGACATGGGCAAGTCCGTGCAGATCAGCGACGTGGTGGCTACGCTGTCGGAGGCGTCGGGCGCGAACGTCGAGCTGAAGGTGGGCGACTCCCCCGAACTCAACTCGCTGAAGACCGTGGTGACCAAGAAGAACGCCGCAGGTAAAACCACTCTCGCGCCCGAACAGCCGGTCACCGGGCAGTACGTTTTGATCTGGTTTACGCGTGTTCCGATGGATGCGGGCACTTTTCATGGCACCATCTATGAGGTAGTGGTGCACTCTCCCGGAACTGCATAATCAGGAATCTCTCTTGTGAACTCCCCACCCGAGACACCCTCAGCAGCGGAGCGGCCGGCGGTCACAGACGCCGAGCTGCTGACCGCGCATATCAACGGGGATCCACACGCCTTCAGCGAAATCGTCAAAAGGCACCGCGACCGCATGTGGGCGGTCGCCCTGCGCACGCTCGGTGACCCCGACGAGGCCGCCGACGCCGTGCAGGACGCCTTCGTTTCCGCATATCGCAAGGCCGCCACGTTTCGCGGCGAAGCGGCCGTCACCACCTGGCTGCATCGCATCGTGGTCAACGCCTGCCTCGACAGGATGCGCCGCAAGTCGGTCCGGCCGGTGGCCGACGACGAGCTCATCGAGGCCGCCGAGCGCGAGACCCCGCTGCCCGACCAGACGGTCGAGCGCGAGGTGTCGATGGAGGTTTCGGCCGCTCTCAAGATGTTGCCCAACGACCAGCGAGCGGCGCTGGTGCTGGTCGACATGATGGGCTATTCGGTCGAAGACGCAGCTCAGGTGCTTCAGGTGCCCAGTGGCACCGTGAAGAGCCGGTGTGCGCGAGGGCGCGCGAAACTTGCCCCAATTCTTTCGCATCTGCGGAACCGAACGGACCTCAATCGCGTCTCATCCGCGAAGGGAGCAGAACTTCGTGACGGGTGATACGCACTACGATCTGGAAACCCTGGCCGAGCTGGCCGAGGGTCTCCTAGACGTCGGCACGGCACGCCAGGTCCGCGAGCATCTCGCGGTCTGCGACCCCTGCGGGGAGTTGCTGGCGGACCTGGCGGCGGTTCGCGAGGTGCTCGCGGCGACCCCTACACCGGCCATGCCGATGGGTGTCGCACTGCGCATCGACAAGGCCCTGGCCGCCGAGGCGGAGACAAGGCGCGGAGGAGGTGTCGGCCTCGCGGAAACACCGGACTGGGATGAGCTCATGCGGGACGCGCCGTGGGAGCGGCCGATCGAGGCGCCTGCCTTCGCGGAGGCCCCCGAGCCGGTACGCCTGGGCGTCGTCTCCGACGATGGCACCATCGTCCCGGCCAGGAGCAGGACCGCGCGGCGACGCCGCTGGGCGATGCCCGCGGTCGCGGCGGCCGCGGCGGCCGTCGTGGTCGGCACGGCCGTGGCCTCCACCAGCCTGCTGATGGCCAGTGGCGGTGACAGCGGTGGCAGTGTGGCGCCGCCACCGGTGGCCCAGCCGTCCCAGTCGGCTCCCGCGGAGCGGGAGAAGGACAGGCAGACGGCCAGGGCGTACGCGCTGACCGACAGCGGCCACAACTACAGCGACAGCGAGCTGCGGATGCGGCTGGGCAAGTTCCTCGGCCCGGCTCCCGCCCTGAAGGGCGACTCCGAAGACGCCGACCAGGTCGCCAAGTGCGTCAGCACGATCTCCGACCGGAGCAACCTCGACGTCTTCGCGGTCGACCAGGGCCAGTACAACGGCCAGGAAGCCCTCATCGTGACCTCGTGGAAGCACCGGACCGCCAAGAAGGTGCGCATCGACATCGTCGACCCGTTCAACTGCAAGAACCTGCGCCGGCCCTCGCTGGGCCTCTGGTAGTCGCAAGCCTTGGAGCCCGCTTCGGCGGGCTCTTTCGGTTGTCCAGGGCCTTGCGTTGAGCGTTGTTGGGTAGGGCGGGAATCACGGCGGCCTAGGATCTGTTGACGCCGGTGGCAACAGATGACAAGGAAGGCGTGGGAGCGTTGAGCGACGTTCGTAACGTGATCATTATTGGATCCGGACCAGCCGGCTACACGGCGGCCGTCTACTCCGCACGCGCCGAATTGAAGCCGCTGGTCTTCGAGGGCTCCGTCACCGCCGGTGGCGCGCTCATGAACACCACCGACGTGGAGAACTTTCCGGGGTTCCCCGACGGCATCATGGGCCCCGACCTCATGGACAACCTGCGCAAGCAGGCCGAGCGGTTCGGCGCCGAGCTGGTGGCCGACGACGTGATCGAGGTCGACCTCGAGGCCAACCCCAAGGTCGTCAAGACCTACACCGACACCTACTACGCCAAGTCGGTCATCCTGGCGATGGGCTCCGGTTACCGCGAGCTCGGCCTGGAGAACGAGAAGCGGCTGTCCGGCCGCGGCGTGTCCTGGTGTGCCACCTGTGACGGGTTCTTCTTCCGCAACAAGGACATCGTGGTCGTCGGCGGCGGCGACACCGCGATGGAGGAGGCCACGTTCCTGACCAGGTTCGGCCGCATGGTGACGGTGGTGCACCGCCGCGACTCGCTGCGGGCCAGCAAGATCATGCAGGAGCGGGCCCTGGCGAACGACAAGATCCGCTTCATCTGGGACTCCGAGGTCGTCGACGTCCTGGGTGACAGCAGGGTCGAGGCCGTGAAGCTGCGCAACGTCAAGAGCGGCGAGGAGTGCGAGCTGGCGACCGACGCGCTGTTCCTGGCGATCGGTCACGACCCCCGTACCGACCTGGTCAAGGGCCAGATCGACCTCGACGACGACGGCTACGTCAAGGTGGCCTCCCCGACCACGGCGACCAACATCGACGGCGTGTTCGCCGCCGGTGACGTCGTCGACCACACCTACCGCCAGGCCATCACCGCGGCCGGCACCGGCTGTGCGGCCTCGCTCGATTCCGAGCGCTGGCTGGCCAACAACGAGAAGTAAGGAGCGCACCGTGAAGGCTGTCACCGACGCCAATTTCGAGGCCGAGGTTCTCAAGAGCGACAAGCCCGTGCTGGTCGATTTCTGGGCCGAATGGTGCGGTCCGTGCCGTCAGGTCGCGCCCATCCTCCAGGAGATCGCCAAGGAGCACGGCGACAAGCTGGAGATCGTCAAGCTGAACATCGACGAGAACCCGGAGATCCCGCGCCAGTACGGCGTGCTCCAGATTCCGACGATGAACGTCTACAAGGGTGGCGAGGTCGTGAAGCAGATCATCGGCGCCAAGCCGAAGGCCATGCTGCTGCGCGAGCTCGAGGGCATCATCTAGGTCACCCCTGACGGTGCGCTTCGAAAGCCCCTCGCGGTCTGCGGGGGGCTTTCGCATGCGCGGAGCGGTCGGGGCGTCGGCTTCGCATGCGCGGAGCCGTCGGGGCCCTCGGGACCGTCGGGGCGTTGGCCTGTCCCGGACGCTTCTCGCCTGGACAGCCCTGAGAAGCCGTCAGACGGGACGTAGCGCGCGTTCCGGGCTCATGGAGCCAAGGAGCCGCTCCAAGGCCACCTCGACGTCCTCACGCCACGAGACGGCGCTCTTGAGTTCCAGCCGAAGCCGCGGGAACCTCAAATGCGGGCGAACCGTCTTAAAACCCACAGAAAGCAAGTATTCCGCCGGAACCACGCAACTAGGCTCTTCCCACTTCAAATCCCCGAATGCCTCGATGGCTTTCACCCCGCGGCGTGTCAGGTCTTTGGCCACTCCCTGGATGAGCATCCGCCCCAGCCCGCCGCCGGAGAACTCGGGAATGATGTGCGCCGTCATCAACAGCACCGCGTCGGCGCTGACCGGCGAGGTGGGAAAGGCCACGGAACGTGGGGTGTAGAGCGGCGGGCTGTAGAGCACGAACCCCGCGGGCACCCCGTCGACATAGGCGATCTTCCCGCAGCTCCCCCATTCGAGCAGCGTGCCGGAGATCCAGGCTTCCTTCTCCAGCCCCGGGTCGCCCGACTCCACCGCACGATCCCCGCTGACGGGGTCGAGCTCCCAGAACACGCACCGACGACAGCGGCGCGGAAGATCTTCAAGATTGTCCAGGGTTATGTTGACCAGCCGGCGCGACAACTACCGCCCCTATCGTTGACCCGGAAAAGCGCGCGAAAACCGCGTCCACAGGTGGCATCGTAGCCCAGTGAAGATGACGCCACCGGACACCACGACGGGCGAGCCCCGGTCACGTACGACATGTCCGTCTGGCGTAATCTGGTATTTCGGTCCGATATGACACCTAGGAGGTGGGCCGTGACAGAAGAGCTGGATCACGGTCAGACGCCCGCGACTCAAGGGTCGCGCATCGACGCATACGTCGATCGGTACGCCGCGCGAGCTACCGGGATGGTCGCCTCCGAGATCCGAGCTCTTTTCGCCGTCGCGTCGAGGCCCGAGGTGGTCTCGCTCGCCGGCGGCATGCCGTACGTCACGGCTCTTCCCCTCGACATGGTCGGCGAGCTGGTCTCCGACCTCGTCACCAGGCGCGGCCCCGTCGCGCTGCAATATGGTTCCGGCCAGGGTGATCCGCATCTGCGCGAGCAGATCTGCGACGTCATGCGGCTGGAGGGGATTCACGCCGGGGCGAACGACGTCGTCGTCACCGTCGGATCGCAACAAGCTCTCGACCTGATCACCCGGATCTTCATCGACCCGGGCGACGTGGTGCTCGCGGAGGGCCCCTCGTACGTGGGAGCGCTAGGCACCTTCGCCGCCTACCAGGCCAAAGTGGTCCACATCGCCATGGACGATCAGGGCATCGTGCCCGAATCGCTGGCCCAGACCATTTACGCGCTGGAGACGGCCGGGGCACCCATCAAGTTCCTCTACACGATCCCGACCTTCCACAACCCCGGCGGCGTCACGCTGAACATCGCCCGCCGGCAGCAGGTGCTCGACATCTGCCAGCGGGCCGGGATCCTCATCATCGAGGACAACCCGTACGGGCTGCTCGGCTTCGACGGGGAGCCCATGCGCGCCCTGCGGGCCGACAACCCCGACGGCGTGGTCTACCTGGGCTCGTTCTCCAAGACCCTGGCCCCGGGCTTCCGCGTCGGCTGGGCGCTGGCGCCGCACGCCATCCGCGACAAGCTCGTGCTGGCGATGGAGTCGGCCGTGCTGTCGCACTCCTCGTTCACGCAGCTCGCCGTGGGCCAGTACCTCACCACGCAGCCGTGGCGTGAGCAGATCAAGACCTTCAGGGAGCTCTATCGGGAGCGCAGGGACGCTCTCCTGGACGCTCTCGAATCGCTCATGCCGCCGGAGGTCACGTGGACCCGCCCGGCGGGCGGCTTCTTCGTCTGGGCGACCCTCCCCGAGGGCCTCGACTCGAAGGCGATCCTGCCGCGGGCGGTTGCGGAGCGGGTGGCGTTCGTCCCCGGGACCGGGTTCTTCTCGGACGGGAGCGGGGCCCGGCACATGCGGCTGTCGTACTGCTATCCCGAGCCGGACCGCATCCGCGAAGGCGTGCGCCGGCTGGCCGGGGTGATCGACCAGGAAATCCAACTGCGCGACACCTTCGGTACGGCCTCCGCCCGCGATCACCAGGGCGTGGACACTCCGGGGCCGGACCTGGCCTAGCTCGTGCATCGGGGCCGGCGTCACCCTCGGATCACCACACTCCAGGGACCAAGACGCCGGCCCTTTCACTCTCCAAGCGGCTCCCCACCGAGCATGGGCCACTTACCGCCAGCAGCCTCAGCCCCCTCCGGCTCCCGACCCAATATGAGGAACCCGCCTGAGGAATCCAGCATGGGGATCTGGCATGGGATCGCCGGAGAAACCACCTCCCGTACACCCTTCATCCCCAGCGCCGGTACGGTTGGACAGCGTGCGATCAGCGAAGGAGTTGTAATGGGCGATCTGGGCCACGTGCTCGTGCTGGCCGGAGGGCTCTCCTACGAGCGAGAGGTCTCTCTGCGCTCGGGTCGCCGAGTCAGCGAAGTGCTGCGGGCGGCCGGCATCGATGTGGAGGCCCGAGACACCGACGCCTCCCTCGTGCCCTCGATCCTCGCCGATCCGCCGGACGCCGTCTTCGTCACCCTCCATGGTGGCGCGGGCGAGGACGGCGCGATCCGTTCCGTCCTGGAGCTCCTCAACGTCCCTTACGTCGGCGCCGACCCTGACGCCTGCCGGGTGGCTTTCGACAAGCCCACCGCCAAGGCCGTCGTACGCTCGGTCGGCCTCCGCACTCCGGAGTCGGTCACGCTGCCGAAGGAGACCTTCCACGACCTCGGCGCCACGGTGGTCCTGGGCCGCATCGTCGAACACCTCGGCCTCCCCCTGTTCGTCAAGCCGGCACGAGGCGGCTCGGCGCTGGGCGCCTCGTTCGTCCGCACCGCCGAAGAACTCCCCGCCGCCATGGTCGGCTGCTTCGCCTACGGCGACACCGCCCTGATCGAGCGGTACGTGGAAGGCGTAGAGGTGGCCGTCTCCGTCGTAGACCTGGGCAACGGCCCCGAAGCCCTGCCGGCCGTGGAAATTGTCCCCGACGAGGGCGTCTACGACTACGCGGCCCGCTACACCGCCGGCCACACCGAATTCTTCGCCCCCGCCCGCCTCTCAGCACAAGCAGCCGCGGCCTGCGCCGAAACGGCGGTAACAGCCCACACCGCGCTGGGCCTACGCGACATCTCCCGCACCGACCTGATCGTCGACGCAGACGGCGTCCCCCACTTCCTGGAGGTCAACGTGGCCCCCGGAATGACGGAGACCTCCCTCCTGCCCATGGCCGCCGAAGCCGCCGGCAAGGACCTGGGCGACCTCTGCCGCACCCTCCTCCAAACCGCCGCCACCCGCACCCCCTAACTCACGGCAGAGCGGAAGCCGGAATTCAACGCGACCAGCAGTGCGCCACGCGACTGTCGGGACGCAACGTGACCCTGATTGGGACGCGGGCTACTGACTGCGGGGCAGAACCGCTAATGGCGGCCTCATACGACGCAACCAGCACGGTGCTGCAACGCGGAACTACAGGACCGGCGGAGTGCGACACGGGTAATGCGGGGAGAGCAGTCGGAGGGACGGCGCTGACACAGGAGGCCGGCCGGGTGCGTGCACCACGCGACCCATGAGGCGGCTGGGTGACGATGCGCCCGCTGCGCGAGTACGGCCGCGAGCGCCTCGTAGGCTTACCGCGCGCCTGTGAAACACACCGCAACGGCGCCCGCAGTCGACGCCAAGAATGGCAGAACGCCGCTCCACAGAGATCGCATCACGCACCCGCCAGACGCGTCCACAATGACTGCTCGCCCTTCTCCTCTGTGACTTCACACCACCGGCTCTCACCACGCACCTGGCATCCCGTCGCATGGTCCCGCGCTGTCCGGAAGCGCGGGACGGCGCGACTTCGGCACGCACGATCCGATGCACGCAACCCGATGTTCCCGCCAACGGAACCACTCGATCCGCCCCACCCGGCGGGCCTCGATGCGCTCGACCCGACGTACTCAACCCGGTAGGCCTGCCCTCTGCACGCCGCCCGATGATCCCGACCCATGTGCTCAACCCGATACGCGGCCACCCAATGCGCCCGCCCGACGGATGGACCCGACGGATGGACCCGAGGGAGGGGCCTGAGGGATGCGCCCGAGGGACTCGTCCGGAGACGTACAGGCCGACACACGCCGTGCTTGCCACGGTGCGACAAGGCTTACATGCCTGCGCCTCTCCCTCTGCTCCTTACCCCTTCCCCATTTCGCGTTTGCTGCCAGCGGCTTGGATGCCGGGTGGCGTGCGTGCGGCGGGCGAGCCCAGGCTCATGCAGTATGGCGGCGAGGCGGCGACGGGAGGATTGCGGGCGCGGTGGTAAGTAGCCTTGCGGTGTGCTGATCGAATCGATGTACCCAAAGAGTTTCGCCAGCGACAACCACGCAGGCGTGCATCCAGCCGTGCTTGAAGCGATCACCGCCGCCAACCACGGGGACGCTCCCGCCTACGGCGACGACCGGTGGACGGCGGCGTTCGAGGAGAAGGCCCGGGAAGTGTTCGGCGCGGGCGCGCACGGGTTCGCGGTGATCAATGGAGCGGGCGCCAACATGGTCGGTCTGGCGCTCATGCTCGGCCGCTACGACGCCATCATCTGTGCCGACAGCGCCCACATCGCCACCCACGAAGCGGGCGCGGCGGAGCGACTGCTGGGAGTGAAGTTGATGACGGTTCCGACCGAGGACGGGAAGCTTCGTCCCGAGGACATCGAGGCGCGACTGGGCGGGATCGGCAATCCACATGAATCGCAGCCGACGGTCGTCTCCATCTCACAGGCCACAGAATTCGGTACGTGCTACTCCCCCACCGAGATCACCGCCCTCGCCGACGCGGCGCATCAGGCAGGGCTACGGCTTCACGTGGACGGCGCCAGGCTGGCCAATGCCGCCGCCCATCTCGGCTGCGACCTGAAGGCCATCACCACCGACGCCGGAGTGGATGTGTTCAGCTTCGGCGGAACCAAAAACGGCGCGCTGGCGGCTGAAGCCGTTGTGGTTCTCGACCCGTCGCTCGTGCGGGAGGTGCCCTTCCTGCGTCGTCAGTCCCTCCAGCTCGCCTCAAAGATGCGGTTCATCTCAGCACAGCTTTCCGCGCTTCTGACAGACGACCTCTGGGCGCGGAACGCCGACCATGCCAACCAAATGGCCGCGCGCCTAGCCGATGGGCTGGCGGGGATTTCCGGCATCTCCCTGGCGCAGCCGGTCCAATCCAATGCGGTCTTCGCCACCCTTCCGCAGACGATCGCGGAGGAACTTCGCCGCCGTTACCTGTTCCATTACTGGGACGAGGCGGCCGGCACGGTCCGGTGGATGACCGCCTTCGATACGACACCGGAGCATGTGGATGACTTCCTAGACGACATCCGCAAACTCGCCACCGCCGCGGTCAACTGAGTAGCGAAGCCAGGGAGAGACACAAGCCAGCCCACCGACCGACCCATGTTTCACGTGAAACGAGGGCGGCGGTGGCGGCGCCTTCAGTGGATGCGTTGCAGATAGCGCGCACGCGTTGATGCCGACGGCCGCGATGCCGACGACGGCAGTACGGTCTTGCGGCACCGTACTGCGGCCCCCACAGCGCAACGCGATGACTCCCGGCACCCCGAGTGCGGCGCTGGCGACCCGGCAACTGCGGTACGGTGACGCGGCGTCAGCGGGCCCGACGTCAACGGCCCGCCGCGAGGGACAACGGCGCCGAAAGCGCAGCGCAGGTGACCACAGCGCCAACGGTGCAGTGCGGTGGCCAAGACACAGCGGGCCCGACGGTGACCGCCCAGCGCGGGTGACTGCGGCGCCATGGGTACGCACCGACGGCGCGGGTGACGACGCCCCCGACAGAGCAGCGCGAGTGACCACAGCGCCAACGGTCCGGTGTAGTGGGCGCGGCGTCGGCGGGCCCGGCGTTGACGGCGCAACGCGGGGCGAACAGCCGGGCCGTGAGGGCGGCGTCGTGGTAGCCGTGCCGCCGGCACGGTTGGAGACTGCGGCGCCGACGGTGCGGCAAGCCCGACGTTGACCGCCCAGCGCGAGTGCCTGCGGCGCCATGAGGGCGGCACCGACGGGGCGGCGAGCGTGGCGTCGACGGGTCCGGGTTGACGGCGCGAAGCGGGAGTGAACGCCCGGCCGTGGGGCGGCGTCGTGGAGGCGGTGCCATGGAGGCGCCACCGACGATGGCGCGGTTGGGGCGGGTGCGACTCTGGCAGCTGCGGTGGTGGTGCGGTGGTGGTGGCGCGGAGCGGGGGTGAGCGCCCGGCGATGTGGTGCCGTGGAGACGGTGCCGACGGCGCGATTAGGGCGGGTGCGGCTCTGGCAGCTGCGGTGCGGCGGTGCGTAGCCGTGGAGCGACGCCGACACTGCGGATCGGGTGACTCCCGCGCCGACGGTGCGGTGGGGCGTGGCGTCGGCAAACCCTGCGTTGACGGCACCGCTCGGGCAACTGCCGCACCGTGGGTGCGCGCCAACGGCGCGGAGCGGGGGTGAACGCCCAGCCATGCGGTGCCGTGGAGACGGTGTCGTGGAGACGGTGCCGACGACGCGATTGGGGCGGGTACGGCGCTGGCGTGGGGACTGTGGTGCGGAGCCGTGGAACGACGCCGACACTGCGGGTCGGGTGACATCGGTGCCGACCGTGCGGTGGGGCGTGGCGTCGGCAAACCCTGCGTTGACGGCACCGCTCGGGCAACTGCCGCACCGTGGGTGCGCGCCAACGGCGCGGAGCGGGTGAGTGCGGTGTCGGCGGCTGCGGCTGCGGCTGCGGCTGCGGCTGCGGCGTCGTGGCAGCCGCGTCGTGGCGGCGGTGACGTCGCAGCGGTGACGTGGCGGCCGAGAGCGTCGTTTGGGCGCGTGTGGTGCTGACGGCTGCGGCGTACCAGGGGAGGGCATGTCTTTCGTGGCCCAGGGCGATGGAGGCGGAAGGGCGCATGTTTCACGTGAAACGGAGGGCCCAAGGAGAGCAGCGACGGAATGGGAGAGGGGTGCCCCGCCGTCTGGGCGCCCCGCCCCCATTCCTGGGCGCCCCCTCGTTCAAGGGTGTTTCACGTGAAACAGGGTCAGTCTTCGGCTTCTCGCATGGCGCGGACGGCTTCGGGGGCCATGGTGCCGATGATGCGCTCGAGGTCATCGATCGTGGCGAACTCCACCACGATCCGGCCCTTCCGTCGCCCGAGGTCGACCTTGACCTTCGTTTCGAAATGATCGGAGAGGCGGTCTGCGAGGTGAGTCAGGCCGGGTGCGGTCGGCTTGGCGACCTGGCGTTCGCGGGTGGGTTTCTGGGCGGCCTTGGCGCTGCCCATCGCGACGATCTCCTCCACCGCCCGTACCGAGAGGAGCTCCGCCACGATCCGCTTGGCGAGCTTCATCTGCTCCTCAGGGCTGTTGAGGCCGAGGAGGGCGCGGGCGTGGCCGGCGCTGATGACGCCGGCCGCCACCGTGCGCTGGACTTCGGGTGGGAGGTTCAGCAGGCGCAGGGTGTTGGTGATGTGAGGGCGGGAGCGACCGACCTTGACGGCCAGTTGTTCGTGGGTGGCCTGGAAGTCGTCAATGAGTTGCTGGTAGGCGGCCGCCTCTTCGAGGGCGTTCAGCTGCTCGCGCTGAAGGTTCTCGATGAGCGCGTCCCGCAGGAGATCGTTGTCCTGAGTGTTGCGCACGATCGCGGGAACCGGATCCAAGCCCACTCGCTGGCACGCCCGCCAGCGCCGCTCCCCCATGATCAACTCATACTGGCCACCGCCCACCGACCGGACCACGATCGGCTGCAGAAGACCGACCTCACGGATGGAGGCCGCCAGTTCTTCGAGGGGCTCCTCTGCGAAGATCTCACGAGGCTGACGCGGGTTGGGGACGATCGCCGAGAGGGCGACCTCCTTGAAGTACGCTCCGGCAATCGGCTTGGGGCCGGTCTCCCCCGTTGAACCGTTCACGGGGTCGGTCGCCCCCGTGCCGTCAACGATGGGACCGGTCGGGATGAGCGCCCCGAGCCCCTTCCCCAATCCCCGCCGCTGCTGACTCACTGCGTCTCCTCATCCACCCGGTCGATTCCGGTCACTCCAGGAGAGGTTACCGTCGTGGGCCCGACGGGGTGTCCCCTCGCCACACACGGTCCCGTTGTATTTACACCGACACGGTCACAAATCTGCCCAACTCGTGACTGAGTGATGGATGTGGGCGTCCCCGTCCCCCAGAGAGCGCCCTCAAGGCAACTGGAGAGGGAGCCGGAGAGTGGGAGAAGAGGGAGGGAGAGGAGGGCTGGGAGTGGGAGTGAGCGCGGAAGCGGGGTCGGGGTGGCAGCCTGGGCCAGAGTGGCAGCGAGGGCTGAGAGCAGGCCGGGCCCAGGGTGGGAGCGGGGAACGGAGGCTGGGAGCGGAGCCGGGAGTGGGAGCCGAGAGCCGGGGGCTGAGAGCAGAGCCGGGCCCTGGGTGAGCCCGGGGAGCGGGGGCCGGGGTGGGGAGAGAAGACCGGAGGCGAAGGAGGGGCCAGGGCAGACCGAAGCGGGAGCAAGGCCGAAGCGGGAGCGGGGCCGGGGTGGAGGCGGGGCCGGGGTGAAGGCGGGGCCGGGCAGACCGAAGCGCATGCGGCGCACAAAGTGACTCGGCAAGGCGGCCCAGGCCCAGCCCTGCTGAGGAGGACGCCAGACCCCCGCCCGGGTCGCCCGCCCGCCCCGCGCGTGTCCAGGTGTCCGTCACACGTCTCGCTGAGGCTCATCCACGCGGTTCAGGGCTGCTGGAGTCTTGGTCTCGCTCTACCAAGGTCGCGGGCGCTGCTCTGCCGGAGCCGTGCACTGCGCTTCCGCTGCCGACGGAACATGCCTGCTCTGCGGCCGTCACAGTACTGCTTTGCGGCGGCCCACAGTAGTGCTCTGGCGGGGTCGTGGGCCTGATCTCCACCGGAGTCCCCAGTCCCGCTCTACCGAGTACGCGAAAGGGCCCCTCGGGATCGGGGCACGACCCTACGCGATCGCGGAGGGTGGCCCTGGTGATCGGTTCCGAAGGGTGGTGGAGTGGTCCCGGGAAGGCGGGTCAGGTGACGACGGCGCGGTGGGCGATTTCGCGGGCCGCGTCCATGTACGCCATCGCCCCGCTCGACCCCGGATCGTACGTCATCACCGACTGCCCATAACTGGGCGCCTCCGACAGCCGGACGCTGCGCGGGATGACCGTGTTGAGCACCGTCTCCCCGAAGTGCGAGCGCACCTCCTCAGCCACCTGCGACGCCAGGCGGGTACGCCCGTCGTACATCGTCAGCACGATCGTCGAAAGCTGCAGCGTCGGGTTCAGGTGGGCCCGGATCAGGTCCACGTTCCGCAGGAGCTGCCCGAGGCCCTCCAGGGCGTAGTACTCGCACTGGATCGGGATCATCACCTCGTCTGCGCACACCAGAGCGTTGACCGTCAGCAGACCAAGCGACGGCGGGCAGTCGATGATGATGTAGTCGAACTCGACCCCCTCGTACGCCGCCAGCGCCCGCCGCAGCCGCGCCTCCCTGGCCACCAAGGAGACCAGCTCGATCTCCGCACCCGCCAAGTCGATGGTCGCCGGAGCGCAATAGAGGTTCGGCATCTCGGGCACCTGCTTGACGATGTCCGCCATAGGGAGGTCGTCAACAAGGACCTGGTAGACATCCGGCACATCGCCACGATGCTCCGTGGCCAAGGCGGTGGAGGCGTTGCCCTGCGGGTCGAGGTCCACCACGAGGACGCGCTGGCCGTGCATCGAGAGGGCGGCGGCAATGTTGACCGACGTGGTCGTCTTGCCCACGCCGCCCTTCTGGTTGGCCACCGCGATCACCCTGCATTTCGCCGGACGCGGCCACGTGCCGTCGCCGTCGCCTGGGGTCTCGCCGGCCTGGGCGGCGGCCGGGGTTGCAGATGTTTCACGTGAAACCACTGAGCTGAGCGCCTCTCGTACCAACGGCGAATCACCGGGGTTCAGGGGGGTCTGGGTCACGATGGCCATCCTTTCAACCAGTGGTGTGCCGGTGCCGGGAATTCGCTGTCGCGACACGCCCATTTCGGGCCAGCCGACCCCGGCTGGACTCTCAGACCGACGGCTGTCCGGCCAGCCAAGACCACTTGACGCGACTGGCACAACCGTCACCTCCTTCGTCGCCGCCTAGCTCGCTCCGGCGCGCGACCCGCTACCACCCGAACCAATGTTGCAGGCGGCTCGACCTTACCGCGCCCGACGGTCACAAGCTCGGCCGTTCGGGCTCCACTCGCCTGCAATTGGGCCTCCGCCTCCGCGAGTTCGCCGGCGGCCCGCTCCCCCTTCATGGCGATCAGCTCGCCACCCTCGCGCAGCAGCGGCATCGCCCACGTGAGAAGCCGGTCGAGCGGCGCCACCGCGCGGGCGCTGGCGACATCGAACTCGCGCTTGCCCGCCAACTCCTCCGCCCGGCCGCGCAGCACCTCGACGTTGTCGAGCTTGAGCGCCTCGACGCATTCCTCCAGGAACACGGTACGGCGCAGCAGCGGCTCCAGCAGCGTGACCGTGATGTCCGGCCGGACGATCGCCAGCACGAGCCCGGGCAGGCCGGCTCCGGAGCCGATGTCCACCAGGCGTACGTCCGGCGGCACCGCCTCGGCCACCACCGCGCAGTTGAGCAGGTGACGATCCCAGATCCGCGGCACCTCCCGCGGGCCCAGCAGCCCCCGGACGACACCAGGACCCGCCAGCAGCCCGGCGAACGCGTTGGCGCGCTCCCAGGACTCCCCGGCGAAGACGTCCCGCGCTATGTCCGGCGGCTCCGGAAGCTCATCGCTCACTGGTTGGTGGCCCTTTCTGGGCTTGCTGGCCCATGTCTGGAAAGAACGGCATGGTCTGGAGTCCGGATGCGTGGCTCTCCCCCAAGGCTAAGGGTGAGATCACAAGGGAAGACTAGCGGGCCGGGCTTAAGGCGGCCTTCGAGCACGCCGTCTCCGCCGCCACTACACCGGCCAAAGAGACATACATCCCTTGCTCAGTACGTACAGGCACAAAAAAGCGAAAACGGCCGTCTACCGCGCGCTACGGCGGGCAGACGGCCGGATCGGCTGGCGCCGAACGCCTCAGGCGGGCATGACCACGACGTAACGCAGCGGCTCCTCGCCCTCGGACTCACTGCGGAGCCCGGCGGCGGCCACCGCGTCGTGGACGATCTTGCGTTCGAACGGCGTCATCGGCTGCAGCGACTTCGGCTCGTTGCGGTCCTTGACCTGGTTGGCGATCTCGGTGCCGAGCTTGGTCAGCTCGGCCCGGCGTCGCTCCCGGTAGCCGGCCACGTCGAGCATCAGCCGCGAGCGCTCGCCCGTCTGCCGGTGCACGGCCAGCCGGGTCAGCTCCTGCAGCGCCTCCAGGACCTCTCCCCCGGGACCCACCAGCTCCGTGCCCTTGAGCCCCACGACAGAGACCATGGCGCGGTCGCCCTCGACGTCCATGTCGATGTCACCGTCGATGTCGGCGATGTCGAGAAGCCCCTCGACGTAGTCGGCAGCGATCTCGCCCTCCTGCTCGAGCGCGTTGAGATCAGGAGCCTTCTCCTGCTCGGCCTCGGTCATGGCCGGCCTCTCCTTCGTGTTCAAGACTTCTTGCTGCCGGTGCGCTTGTCGATGTCACCGTCGATGTCGGCGATGTCGAGAAGCCCCTCGACGTAGTCGGCAGCGATCTCGCCCTCCTGCTCGAGCGCGTTGAGATCAGGAGCCTTCTCCTGCTCGGCCTCGGTCATGGCCGGCCTCTCCTTCGTGTTCAAGACTTCTTGCTGCCGGTGCGCTTACTGCGGGACTGCCTGCTCGGCTGCTGCCTAATGATCTTAGGCTCCGGCGGGGGCGGCGGGGCGGCCTCCTCCGGAGGGGTCTTGCGAATCTTGGCGATCAGGCCCTGCTTGGGAGCGACCGGGATCACGTTGCCCTTGGCGTCGTACTGGGGCATCGGATGCCGGCTGTAGAACCAGTGCTGCTGAGCGAGCGTCCACACGTTGGTGGTGACCCAGTAGAGGATCAGACCGAGCGGGAAGTTCAGGCTGAAGAAGGCGAACAGCGGAGAGATGTACATCAAGATCTTCTGCTGCTGCGCCATGGGGTTGTCCGGCATCTGGGCGATGGAGCGGGTGACGCTCTGCCGGACGGTGAGGAACGTGGTCAGCGAGCTGACCGCCACGAAGATCGCGAGGACCACCTTGGTCTGTACGACCCCCGCGTCGAAGCTGGCGATGTCCTGCGAGGACATGAAGAAGTTCGCGGGCAGCGGAGCGCCGAAGATGTGCGCGCTCCGGGCGCTCTCGACCAGTTCCTTGGTCATGCCGTACTTGGCGTGACCGTTCGCCATGTTCTGCAGCACGGTGAACATGGAGATGAAGATCGGGAACTGCGCGACGACGGGAAGGCAGCCGCCGAGCGGGTTGGCTCCCGCGCCCTGGTAGAGCGCCATGACCTCCTGGTTCATGCGCTGCTTGTCGTTCTTATAACGCTTGCGCAGTTCTTGAACCTTGGGGGCGAGTTCCTGCATCTTCCGCGATGAGCGCATCTGCTTGAGGAAGAGCGGGAAAATCAGGACCCGCATGAACACGGTCAGCGTGATGATCGTCAACGCCCAGGTCAGCCCGCTGTCCGGGTTGAGGACCGTGCTGTATGCAGTATGGATCCAGATGATGACTTGGGCTACGGCTTGGTACAGCCAGCTCAGCCAGGACAGCTCCACCGAGCTATCTCCCTTGCGTTTCGTGGGACCGGACCGGGCGTGGGGGCACCGGGTCTATACCTCCGGGATGGAATGGGTGGCACCGCCCGATGCGCCGGACAGTCAGCCATGTGCCGCGCAATGCTCCATGTACGGCAATCGCCTCGAGTCCGTATGCACTACACGACGGGTAGAACCGGCAGCGCGGACCGAGCATCGGGCCGATGAACGCCCGATAGAACCGGATGGGGAGGATCAGCGCCTGAGCGGCAAGGCTCGGCACCACCCCTTGCGGCTGCTCCGTCATCTTTGTCCGCCCGTCGAGGACTCGCGCCGCCCGAGCAATCGATCCAGTGCGGAATCGAGCTCGGCGGCCAGGTGCTCGAATCGCGCGGACGCGGCCGGTGGATTGGCGCGTACCACAAGCAGGCTACCTCGCGGCAGCCGGTCAAGACGGTCCCGCATGAGGTGTCGGAGCCGCCGTTTGACCTTGTTCCGGGTCACGGCGCCACCGACGGCCTTACTCACCACGAAACCCACCAGAGGTGGCTCTTCCCCAGAAGTAGTGAAATGCACCACCAGGGTTGGACGGCCCGCGCGCTTGCCACGCCGGACCGCCGCTTCGAATTCGTCCCCGCGTCGCATGCGGGATTGACGGGACAGCACCTTATACGCCTATCGCCCGCCGGCGTGATCCACCGGCGGGCCGATTAGCCTGACAAGAGTTCTGCTCGTTGGACTGCCTCCCTGCTGTAGTGCCGGGTCAAGGCCGAAGCGGCCAGCCACTTGGCAGTCTTCTCATCAGTGGGACGGGGCGATCAGGCCGACAGCTTTTCGCGGCCCTTACGGCGGCGAGCGGCGAGGATGGCACGACCGGCCCGGGTGCGCATACGCAGCCGGAAGCCGTGGGTCTTCGCACGACGACGGTTGTTCGGCTGGAAAGTACGCTTGCTCACGGGTGGGCTCCAGGCTTGATGATGCGCACGAGGGCGCCTAACACACATGGATGGCCTGCCAGGGAAGCGAGGGCACGCGAAATAGCCGTCGCGTGACAAGCCGACCGTCGTACGTTACGGGCCAAGGACCGCCCAGGTCAAACCGGAGCGGTTATCCACGTATCCACAGGCCACTTTTCCACCGTCGGCCCCACGTCCACAGTATGTGCACTCAGGTGCCACTAGTCTGTGGACAACGCCTTGAACACAACTGTGCACACAGATACTGTCGGCGCTTCGGACCCGCCCAAACGCCGTTCACACGCTGTGTACAACCTGTGTACAACCTGTGGATGTCCTGTGGAGATCCCGGGCAAGGAGCACGGCCGCCGCGCTGTGGACGAAGCGTCGCCGATCGATTCCGGCGGCCACGCCATGTGGATAAACGATCGCGGGGGGCCGCGAGAGGGAGGAGGGGGAGCCGCACCATGACAGGTGTCGACCTCGGCACGGTATGGGCGAGGGCCCTGAGCAACTTCCTCAACGAGAACGTGCCGATACAGCAGCGAACCTGGCTGTCGATGGTGCGTCCGATCGCGCTGGCGAACGACACGATCGTGCTCGGCGTCCCCAACGACTTTCTCAAAGACCTCATTGAGGGCAAACTGCGCCCGCTGGTGGCGCACGCGCTGTCGCAGGAGCTCGGCCGGACGATGCGGCTGGCCGTGATGATCGACACGACGGCCCCCGAGCAGCCGATGGTGGACACTCATCAACAGGCTGTGACTCAGGGTTATCCCCAGGGTGTGGAGAGTCAGCTGCGTTATGCACAACCCGTGCAACCGCAGCACAACCCCGCTTCTGAGCCGCCGCAGTTCTATTCTCCACAGCCTGAGCCGCCCCAGATATCCACCGAATATCCACAGGCCGGCTTCTCTTTTGAACAGGCGCAGCCGTACACACCGCCTGTGGAAAAAGCGCCGGATCCGGCCCCGAATCGCTGGGAAGCCAAGAGCAACAAGCCCAGCGAACCGGCGCGTTTGAACCAGAAGTACACATTTGAGACATTCGTCATCGGCGCCAGCAACCGGTTCGCGCACGCGGCGGCCGTGGCGGTGGCCGAATCCCCCGCGAAGGCGTACAACCCGCTCTTCATTTATGGGGACTCCGGGCTGGGGAAGACGCACCTGCTGCACGCGATCGGGCATTACGCCCAGAGCCTGTACGACGGCGCGCGGGTCAGATACGTGAGCTCCGAGGAGTTCACCAACGACTTCATCAACAGCATCCGCGACCACAAGGCCGACGGGTTCCGCGGCCGTTACCGGGCGATCGACATCCTGCTCGTGGACGACATCCAGTTCCTGGAGGGCAAGGAGCAGACGCAGGAGGAGTTCTTCCACACCTTCAATACGCTGCACAACGCCAACAAGCAGATCGTCATCTCCAGCGACCGGGCGCCCAAGCAGCTCATCACGCTGGAGGACCGGCTGCGCAACCGGTTCGAGTGGGGCCTGATCACCGACGTCCAGCCGCCCGAGCTGGAGACCCGCATCGCGATCCTGCGGAAGAAGGCCATCCAGGAGGGCCTGGCCGCGCCGCCCGAGGTGCTCGAATACATCGCCAGCCGCATCTCCACCAACATCCGCGAGCTCGAGGGCGCGCTGATCAGGGTCACGGCGTTCGCCAGCCTCAACCGGCAGGGTGTGGACCTGCAGCTCGCCGAGGTGGTGCTGAAGGACCTCATCACCTCGGAGTCCGACACCGAGATCACCATCGCGGCCATCATGAGCGAGACCGCCCAATACTTCGGCATCAGCATCGACGACCTGTGCGGCACCTCGCGCAGCCGGGCGCTCGTCAACGCCCGGCAGATCGCCATGTACCTCGCCCGCGAGCTGACCGAGCTGTCACTGCCGAAGATCGGCCAGCAGTTCGGCGGCCGCGACCACACGACCGTGATGCACGCCGAGCGCAAGATCCGGTCGCTCATCGCCGAGCGCAGGTCGATGTACAACCAGGTCAACGAGCTAACTATGCGGATCAAACAGACACAGCGCGGGGCCTGAAGTCATGCACAGCCTGTGGATAACACTGTGGACCAGCCAAAACGCAAAAACGCGGCGGCCGTTCGCCCCACAATGCCGGGAAAAATCCGTCCACAATGGTTGGGGACAGAGCTGGGGATATCCTGGGGAGAACCTGGGGACTACACGTGGATAACGTGTGGACAGACTGTGAACAGTCGATCTGGGGCTCCAGAAGGGGCCCGTTTACCCCGTGGATAACCTGTGGAAACCCCGTGGATAACCCGCCGAAGTCCGTGGATGAAGGCACCATGATCTGGGGACGGCCTGTGGGTAAGAAATCTCCATCCCCAGGCGCGAGAGTTCTCCCCAGGCGTCACCCACAGGGGCAGTGGATGAAAATAGGGCCGCTGAGCAGCCAAGACACTGGTTGTCCACAGTTTCCACAGCCCCTAGTGTGATGACCTCCTATCTCTCTTACTAAGAAACTCAAAGACCCATAGTTGGGCTCCTCCCGGATCGCGAGTGCGGGAGAGTGGATCCTTGAATCAACGACGAACCCAGGAGGCTGATCACCGTGATGTTCCGAATCGAGCGAGACGTCCTCGCTGAGGCGGTGGCATGGACGGCACGCAGTCTCCCGGCGCGTCCGTCGGTGCCCGTTCTCGCGGGCATGCGCCTGGAGGTCACGAGCGAGCAGCGGCTCAAGCTCTCCGGCTTCGACTACGAGGTCTCCGCCGAGGTGACACTCGAACTGCACACCGGTGAGCCGGGCGTCGTCCTGGTCTCCGGCAAGCTGCTGGCCGAGATCACCCGCGCGCTTCCCGCACAGCCTGTGGACTTCGTGGTCGACGGCGCCAAGGCGGTCGTCACGTGCGGCAGCGCGCGGTTCACCCTCCTCACCATGCCTGTGGAGGACTACCCGTCGCTGCCGGCCATGCCGCCGGCCGCCGGCCGGGTGGGCAGCGACGTGTTCGCCTCCGCCGTCGGCCAGGTCGCCGTCGCCGCCGGACGGGACGACACGCTGCCGATGCTCACGGGCGTACGCATGGAGATCGAGGGCGAGACGGTCACCCTCGCCGCGACCGACCGCTACCGCCTGGCCGTACGCGAGCTGAAGTGGCAGCCGGGCCAGCCCGACTTCTCCGCCATCGCGATGATCCCGGGCAAGACGCTGGCCGACACCGCCAAGGCCCTCGGGGCGACCGGCGCCGAGGTGGAGATCGCGCTCAGCTCCGCCGGCGGCACCGGCGAGGGCATGATCGGCTTCTCCAGCGCCGGACGTCGCACGACGACGCGGCTGCTCGATCCCGAGTTCCCGAAGTACCGCTCGCTGCTGCCGACCGAGTTCTCCGCCCGCGCCGACCTGTCCACAGGCCCGTTCGTCGAGGCGGTCAAGCGCGTGGCCCTGGTCGCCGAGCGCAACACTCCGGTGCGACTGGCGTTCAAGAGCGGCGAGGTCGTGCTGGAGGCGGGCAGCGGCGACGAGGCGCAGGCCGTCGAGGCGCTCCCGGTCGACTACGAGGGCGACGAGATGAACATCGCCTTCAACCACCAGTTCTTGCTGGAGGGCCTGGGCGCCATCGACTCGGACGTCGCGCGGTTGCAGATGACCACATCGACGAAGCCCGCTATCCTCACCGGAGGCAAGCCGGTCAAGGACGGGGCCACCACGGACTACCGTTATCTGATCATGCCCATCCGCCTGTCAGGCTGAACCTGTCATCGGGGATGATGGAAGCCTGACGAGGGGGTAGAGGACAGTCATGCAGATCGGCATGGTAGGACTGGGCAAAATGGGCGGCAACATGGCCGAAAGGCTGCGCCGCGGCGGTCACGAGGTCGTCGGCTACGACCGCGATCCGGAGATCAGCGATGTCGCCAGCTTGAAGGAGCTGGCCGAACGCCTGAACAAACCACGCGCGATCTGGGTGATGGTCCCCGCGGGCAAGGCCACCCAGACCACCGTCGACGATCTCGGCGAGCTGCTCGACGAGGGCGACATCGTCGTTGACGGCGGAAACTCCCACTATGTGGATGACCAGAAGCACGCCGCCGAGCTCCTGGAGAAGGGCATCGGCTTCGTCGACTGCGGAGTCAGCGGCGGCGTGTGGGGGCTGGAGAACGGCTACGCGCTCATGTGCGGCGGCGACGCCGCCAACGTCGAGCGGCTGATGCCGATCTTCGAGACGCTCAAGCCCGAGGGCGAGGACGGCTTCGTGCACGCCGGCGACGTCGGCGCCGGGCACTTCGCGAAGATGGTCCACAACGGCATCGAGTACGGCATGATGCAGGCGTTCGCGGAGGGCTGGGAGCTGCTGGAGGCCTCCGACGTCGTCAAGGACGTCAAGGGGTCGTTCCAGAGCTGGCGCACCGGCACCGTGATCCGCTCCTGGCTGCTCGACCTCATGGTGCGGGCGATGGACGACGACGAGCACCTCACCCAGCTCCGCGGTTACGCACAGGACTCCGGCGAGGGCCGGTGGACGGTTCAGGCCGCGGTGGACCACGCGGTCCCGCTGCCGGTCATCACCGCGGCGCTCTACGCCAGGTTCGCCTCGCGGCAGGACGACTCCCCCGCCATGAAGGTCGTGGCGGCGCTGCGCAACCAGTTCGGCGGGCACGCGATCACCGCGGTCGAGGGCAGCACCGAGAAGGGCGCCGACTCGCCGGGCGCGGACGTGACACCGCCGCGCGAGGTCGACCGCTGAGGTGTCCACAGCGCTGTGGTCTCCGGCAGGGTTTTCCACAGGAACGCATGCCGGTGACCCCAGTGGCCCGCGCGTCCCACTAACCTTCGTGGGGTGCATGTCGCCCACCTCTCGCTGACCGACTTCCGGTCCTACGCCTCCGTGGAGCTCGGCCTGGAGCCGGGCGTCACGGCGTTCGTGGGGCCCAACGGCCAGGGCAAGACCAACCTGGTCGAGGCCCTCGGTTACGTCGCGACGCACTCCAGCCACCGGGTGGCCGGCGACGCGCCACTGGTGCGGCAGGGGGCCGCCCGGGCGATCGTGCGCTGCGCCGTCCACAGAGACGACCGGCGGGCGCTGGTCGAGCTGGAGATCAACCCGGGGCGGGCCAACCGCGCCCGGCTCAACCGCTCCCCCGTGTCCAGGGCCCGCGACGTCGTGGGCCTGCTGCGCACGGTGCTGTTCGCCCCCGAGGACCTGTCGCTGTCCAAGGGCGACCCGTCGGAGCGCCGCCGGTTCCTCGACGAGCTGCTGGTGGCCAGGGCGCCCAGGTTCGCCGGTGTCCGCGCCGACTACGACCGGGTGCTGAAGCAGCGCGGCGCCCTGCTGCGCACGGCCGCGCAGGCCCGGAGAGGCTCCAGGAGCGCCCGGCGGCAGGAGAGTGACAGCGGGTTCACCTCGGCGGGCGCGGGCGACGTGCTGAGCACTCTGGAGGTCTGGGACGCCCACCTCGCCAGGCACGGTGCCGAGCTGTTGCGGGCGCGGCTCGAACTCATCGAGGCGCTGCGGCCGCTGGTGGCCGGCGCCTACGCCGCGCTGGCGCCGTCGAGCGCTCCGGCGACCCTGGCCTACCGCAGCACGTTGTCCACAGGTGGGGATCCGGGTGAGGGTGAATCGGAGGGCGAAGTCCCCGGTGAGCGGGGATCTTTCGATACACAGACGTTATCCACAGACTTGGGGAAAACCCTTGAAGAACGTCTGCGAGAGCGGCTATTGGAGGTCCGCCCGGCGGAGCTCGAACGGGGCGTGACGCTCGTCGGGCCGCATCGCGACGACCTGATCATGGGGCTCGGCGACCTGCCCGCCCGGGGTTACGCCAGCCATGGCGAGTCGTGGTCGTTCGCGCTGGCGCTGCGGCTGGCCGCGTACGACCTGCTGCGGGCCGACGGCGGTGACCCCGTGCTGATCCTCGACGACGTGTTCGCCGAGCTCGACAGCCAGCGCAGGCGGCGGCTGGCCGAGATCGTGGCGCCGGCCGAGCAGGTGCTCATCACCGCGGCGGTGCCTGACGACGTGCCGCGGGAATTGGCGGGCGGCAGATACGACGTCGCGGAGGGAGGCGTGACCCGTGTCCGGTGACGACAAGGACGCGCGTCCACAAGGGGCGCGTCCGGCCGGTGGGGAGAAGACCGGTGGCGAGAAGAACGCCCGTCCGGCCGGTGGCGAGAATGCGACGGCCAAGGGTGTGGCCATGGCCAGGGAGAAGCTCGCCCAGGCCAAGGCCGACGCCGCCAAGCGCGGTCAGTTGCCGCGCCGTGAGCCGCGGCGCAAGGGGGGCGGCGCGCGCAGAGACCCCAGCGATCCACAGCTTTTCGGACGCGCCATCGCCGATCTCCTGGCCGACCGCGGCTGGGAGCGGTCGGCGGCGGTCGGCGCGGTGTTCGGGCGCTGGATCGACATCGTGGGTCCCGACCTGGCCGCGCACACCAAGCCCGAGTCGTTCGACGACGGCGAGGTGCTGGTGGTGGCCGACTCGACGGCGTGGGCGACGCAGGTCCGGCTGCTCGCGCGCACCCTCGTACGCAGGCTGAACGAGGAGCTCGGCGACGGCACGGTGACGAAGGTCAAGGTCAGGGGCCCGCAGAACGCACCGCGTCCAGCAGGGGGTTTGCGGGTGACCGGAAGTCGTGGGCCAGGTGACACCTACGGATAGCCGCGGCTGACGCTCGACGGCGGCGGTTACCTTGCGGCGGTTGGGCGTTCGGGGCGATCAGACAGCCGGAGACGCGATAAGCCCCCTTTCCGGAGGGGGGATGCTTGACGGGGGGCAAAACGAGCTAGCGGGCATCACAGGCGCGTTCATTGCCACCTCCGGCCTCCAGAGGCGGTAGAATGAAAAAGGATTCCGGACACGTCCGCTTGCGTGTCACCCCGGCAGCAAGCCGACTCCCCTGGGTGACCGCGCATCGGGGCACTCACGACGGTGACGGGCACGGCAGGGGCAGCTATTGCAAGTGATCGCCTCCCCCGCCGCGTGTCCGCGGCAGGAGGATTTCGCAGTTGTCCTACGACGCTAGCTCAATCACCGTACTCGAGGGGCTTGAGGCGGTTCGCAAGCGCCCGGGTATGTATATCGGTTCCACCGGCGAGCGCGGCCTCCACCACCTAGTCCAGGAGATCGTGGACAACGCGGTGGACGAGGCCCTGGCCGGTTACGCCAGCTTGATCGACGTCACGCTGCTCGCCGACAACGGCGTGCGCGTGGTCGACAACGGGCGCGGCATCCCCACGGGCATCCACCCTGTGGAGAAGCGCTCCGCCGTCGAGGTCGTCCTGACCACGCTGCACGCGGGTGGCAAGTTCGACAGCCAGTCCTACGCGGTCTCGGGTGGTCTGCACGGCGTCGGCTCGGCCGTCGTCAACGCGCTGTCCACCGCCCTCGACGTCGAGGTCAAGCAGAACGGTTACTACTGGCGCCAGCGCTACGAGATGTCCAAGCCCACGGCCCCGCTGGCCAAGGGCGAGGGCACCGACGAGACCGGCACCACGATCACGTTCTGGCCCGACCCGACGGTCTTCGAGACCACCACCTGGAACTTCGAGACGCTCTCGCGCCGCTTCCAGGAGATGGCCTTCCTCAACAAGGGCCTGACGATCACGCTCACCGACGAGCGCCCCGACCACATCAACGGCGAGACGCGCAGGGTCAACTACTGCTACGAGGGCGGCCTGGCCGACTTCGTCCAGCACCTCAACGCCAAGAAGGAGCCGGCGCACGCGTCGATCGTCGCCTTCGAGGAAGAGGGCGAGGGCATCGCGGTCGAGATCGCCATGCAGTGGAACAACTCCTACTCGGAGTCGGTCTACACCTTCGCCAACACGATCAACACGGCCGAGGGCGGCACCCACGAGGAGGGCTTCCGCGCGGCGCTGACCTCGATCGTCAACCGCTATGCGCGCGAGCAGAAGTTCCTCAAGGAGGGCAAGGACGACAACCTCTCCGGTGAGGACGTCCGCGAGGGGCTGACCGCGATCATCTCGGTCAAGCTCTCCGACCCGCAGTTCGAGGGCCAGACCAAGACCAAGCTCGGCAACACCGAGGCGAAGTCGTTCGTGCAGAAGGCCTGCAACGACCACCTGCGCGACTGGTTCGAGCGCAACCCCGGCGAGGCCAAGGACATCATCAACAAGTCCCTGCAGGCTTCGCGCGCCCGCCTGGCCGCCCGTCAGGCCCGCGACCTGACCAGGCGCAAGTCGCTGCTGGAGGCCGGCAGCGGGCTCCCGGGCAAGCTGGCCGACTGCCAGTGGAACGACCCGGAGAAGTGCGAGCTGTTCATCGTCGAGGGCGACTCGGCCGGTGGCTCGGCCAAGGGCGGCCGCGACTCGCGGTTCCAGGCCATCCTGCCCATCCGCGGCAAGATCCTTAACGTGGAGAAGGCGCGGATCGACAAGGTTCTCAAGAACAACGAGGTCCAGGCCCTCATCACCGCTCTGGGCACCGGCGTGCACGACGAGTTCGACATCGCCAAGCTGCGCTACCACAAGGTCATCCTCATGGCCGACGCCGACGTCGACGGCCAGCACATCAACACGCTGCTGCTGACGTTGCTGTTCAGGTTCATGCGGCCGCTGATCGAGGCCGGTCACGTCTACCTGTCGTGCCCGCCGCTCTACAAGATCAAGTGGGACCGCAAGGGCGAGGACGCGTCCTACGCCTACTCCGACCCCGAGCGCGACGCGGTCATCGCCGAGGGCATCGCCAACGGCAAGCCGGACCCGCGGCCGCGTGACAACGTACAGCGCTTCAAGGGTCTGGGCGAGATGAACGCGGGCCAGCTCTGGGAGACCACGATGAACCCGGAGACCCGGCTGCTGCGCCTGGTCACGCTCGATGACGCGGCCCAGGCCGACGACCTGTTCAGTGTGCTGATGGGCGAGGACGTCGAGGCGCGTCGCGACTTCATCATTCGCAACGCGCGCGATGTTCGCTTCCTCGACGTTTAAGAAGGATCTACACCTGTGACGGACGTGAACACCACTCCTCCCCCGGCTGAGCGCATCGAGCCCGTGGACATCCAGTCCGAGATGCAGCGCAGTTACATGGACTACGCGATGTCCGTCATCGTGTCCAGGGCGCTGCCGGACGTGCGCGACGGCCTCAAGCCGGTGCACCGGCGGGTGCTCTACGCGATGTACGACGGCGGCTACCGCCCCGACCGCGGCTACTTCAAGTGCGCCCGCGTCGTCGGTGACGTGATGGGCACCTACCACCCGCACGGCGACACCTCGATCTACGACGCGCTGGTCCGCCTGGCGCAGCCGTGGTCGCTGCGATACCCGCTGGTCGACGGGCAGGGCAACTTCGGCTCGCCGGGCAACGACCCGGCGGCGGCGATGCGCTACACCGAGTGCAAGCTCGCGCCCATCGCCATGGAGATGCTGCGCGACATCGACAAGGAGACCGTCGACTTCCGCCCCAACTACGACGGCAAGTCGCAGGAGCCGGACGTCCTGCCGGCGCGCTTCCCGCAGTTGCTGGTCAACGGCTCCGGCGGCATCGCCGTCGGCATGGCCACCAACATCCCGCCGCACAACCTGCGCGAGGTCGCCTCGGCGGTCAAGTGGTATCTGGAGAACCCGGAGGCCGACGACGAGGAGCTGCTCGAAGCCTCGATGCGGCTGGTCAAGGGCCCCGACTTCCCGACCAAGGCGCTGATCGTGGGCCGGCGGGGCATCGAGGACGCCTACCGCACGGGCCGCGGCTCGATCACCATGCGCGCGGTGGTCGAGGTCGAGGAGGAGAAGGGGCGGCAGGCGCTGGTCGTCACCGAGCTGCCGTACCAGGTCAATCCTGACAACCTGGCGCTGAAGATCGCCGAGCTGGTGCGCGAGGGCAAGCTGACCGGCATCGCCGACGTCCGCGACGAGAGCTCCTCGCGGGTCGGGCAGCGCCTGGTGATCGTCCTGAAGCGGGACGCGGTCGCCAAGGTCGTGCTCAACAACCTGTACAAGCACACCCAGCTCCAGGACACCTTCGGCGCCAACATGCTGGCGCTGGTGGACGGCGTGCCGCGGACGCTGCGGCTCGACCAGTTCATCCGGCACTACGTGGCGCACCAGGTCGAGGTCATCGTCCGCAGGACGCGCTACCTGCTGCGCAAGGCCGAGGAGCGCGCCCACATCCTGCGCGGGCTGCTGAAGGCCCTTGAGCGGCTCGACGAGGTCATCGCGCTGATCCGGGCCTCCGACTCGGCCTCGCACGCCCAGCAGGGCCTCATGGCGCTGCTGGAGATCGACGAGGTGCAGGCTCAGGCCATCCTCGACATGCAGCTGCGCAAGCTGGCCGCTCTGGAGCGGCAGGCCATCCAGGACGAGTACGACTCGCTGATGACGCAGATCGCCGAGTACAACGCGATCCTGGCCAGCGAAGCCCGTCAGCGAGAGATCATCAACGACGAGCTGGCCGAGGTCGTCGGCCGGTTCGGCGACGAGCGTAAGACCGAGATCGTCGCCTACGACGGTGACATGTCGATCGAGGACCTCATCGCCGAGGAAGAGATCGTCGTCACGATCACCCGGGGTGGTTACGCCAAGCGGACCCGTACCGACCTCTACCGGGCGCAGAAGCGCGGTGGCAAGGGCGTACGCGGTGCTCAGCTGCGGCAGGACGACATCGTCGACCACTTCTTCGTCACCACGACGCATCACTGGCTGCTGTTCTTCACGAACAAGGGCCGGGTCTACCGGGTGAAGGCGTACGAGCTGCCCGACGCGGGTCGTGACGCAAGAGGCATGCATTTGGCGAACCTTCTTGCCATGCAGCCCGACGAAACAGTCATGGAGGTTCTCGACCTACGCGACTACGAAGTCGCTCCCTATCTCGTCCTCGCCACCCGGAGCGGGCTGGTCAAGAAGACGCGCCTGTCCGAGTACGACTCCCCCAGGTCCGGCGGTCTCATCGCGATCAACCTGCGGGACGACGACGAAGTCATCGGAGCCCGCCTGGTCTCCGAAGAAGATGACCTGCTGCTCGTCTCCAAGGGCGCGCAGTCGATCCGGTTCACCGCTTCTGACGAGGCGCTTCGTCCCATGGGGCGGGCGACCAGCGGCGTCATCGGCATGAGGTTCCTCGAAGGTGACGAACTTCTCGCCATGAATCGGATCGCCGACGGTCAAGATGTGCTTATCGCCACGAAGGCTGGGTACGCAAAGCGGACGCCAGTGGAGCAGTATCCAGTTCAAGGACGTGGCGGTAGAGGCGTGCTAACTGCGAAAATCGTATCTTCCCGTGGCAAGCTGGTCGGAGCCGTCATGGTCAACCCAGAGGACGAGGTCTTCGCGATCACGTCCGCGGGCGGGGTGATCCGGACGAGTGCCGGTGAAATCAAGCAGTCCGGCCGCCAGACCATGGGAGTGCGATTGATGAATCTCGCCGAAGGCGACAGTGTGGTGGCCCTCGCCCGGAATGCGGAGTCGTTGGAGACTTCGGTGGAGATCGAAGAAGACGGGGGAGGAGAGTAGTTCATGAGTGCCCAGGGTGGCCCCGCCAGAACAAAGGCGGCTTCGGGTAACGGACAGCAGCCGAAGCCGGCGAAACCCGAGATCTTCGACGCGGTCGAGGAGGGTAAGGAGACCTCGCCCGCGCAGGGCAGGCCCCTTCCCGCCAAGGAGGACCCCAAGCCTTCCCCGCCGCCGCCCCCTCCTCCGTCGTCACCGCCGCCTCCTGGTGGCAAGCCGCCGGAGGGCAACGAGACGGTTCGCCTCCGCCCGTCCCTGGCCACGGAGGCTCCGCCGCCGGCCCTCGAACTGACCAACAACAACAAGAAGAAGCCGAACGGCGGGGGCGGCGGCCGGTTGCCGCGCAAGGCCCATCTCGTCCTGCGCCGCGTCGAGCCGTGGTCGGCCATGAAGTTCAGCTTCGTGGTGTCCCTGGTCTGCTTCGTGGTGCTGTTCGTGGCCGTGGCCGTGCTCTATGGCGTGTTGTCGGCTTTGGGAGTGTTCGACTCGGTCGTCGACCTGGTCAACCAGCTCGGCCAGGGTGAGCAGGGGCAGAGCTCTATCCCGATCGACATCGCCTCGTGGTTCGAGCCGGTGCGGATCCTTGGCTACACCGCGCTGATCGGGGCGGTGAACGTGGTCCTGATCACGGCTCTCGCCACGTTGGGGGCGGTCATTTACAACATCGCCTCTGACCTGGTCGGGGGCGTTGAGGTGACGTTCAGCGAGGCGGAGTAGCCGTTTCGCGGACGGGTGCTCGCGCCGTACTGAGATGTGGGTACGGCGCGAGCAGCCTGCTGGAGGCGGTAAGCTTTTCTCTGTCCGAACAACCGGTTCGCCTCCGTTCTGCGGATGCGATACCGTTCGGTGTGCGCGGGGCTATAGCTCAGACGGTTAGAGCGCTTCCCTGATAAGGAAGAGGTCCCAGGTTCAAGTCCTGGTAGCCCCACACTTCAGAGGCTGTTTTCCGGAAATCGGAGGGCGGCCTTTTGCTTTGCCCGGCATCAGGTCGGTTGCCGGCGGAGCCGCCCGCTCCCCAGATGTCCCACAGCAGCGTTTCGAGCTTGTTCGGCGCGGCCAGGTCGACCCGGGTGTGCCACGAACCACTCCCCGTACATCGGTCCCTCTTCCGGGGGATGGAGACCGGACGTCGTCGGGTCCGCCCCGCCTGACCGGATCGCCTGCCATGCCTTGCCCGCAGCCAGGGAGTCGAAGTCGATCCGTCACCGCGTGGTCGCCGTCGGGGCCGAAGTGGTCGGCGAAGCCGATCCGCACGCGGGCGGGAATGCCCGCGTGACGGAGGAACGAGCAGTACAGGAGCGCGAAGTCGCGGTGCGGGGTCTCGGCCGATGATGGTCCGCAGAAGGTGGCTTCTTCCGGCCGCGAGATAGGTGTCAAAATCTGCCGCTCATTGTTCAGAAATTCTGTTTATGGCCAGGGGAGCACGGCTTCGCATTTGTCGTGGTCTTCGGATTCCACCGACTGGCAGGTATCCGTGCCCGTGTCGTAGTCGTATTCGCGGCTGTGGTCGATGCCCCAGCCGCCGACGAGCAGGTCGCCGTCCGCTCCGCCGTACAAATAGTCGTTGCCATAGGTCATGGCGCTGTCTTTGTAGTCGCCGTAGAGTTTGTCCACGCCTGAGCCGCCGTACAGCGTGTCGCTGCCGCCGTTGCCGTAGAGGGCGTCGCCGCCGCCGGGGCCGCCATTCAGGGTATTGTCCGCGTCGTTGCCGGTGAGGACGTCGGCGGAGCGTCCGCCGTAAATGTCTTCCACGTCGTTCGGGAGGTTCTCCTGTTCGCCGGCGATGCCGTCGTCGGCGACGTTGTTCAGGGAGGCCTGCACCCGCACCCCCTTGTCCGCGTAGCTCACCACGTCCCGGCCGCTGCCGCCGGCGTAGGTGTCGACGCCGATCCCGCCTCGCAGGTCGTCGTTGCCCGGGCCTCCGGTCAGGCCGTCGTTGCCGTCCGAGCCTTCCAGCAGGTCGCCGCTGTCGGCGCATTCCTGCGCGCAACCGCCGAAGAGCTTGTCGTTGCCGGTGTCCGGCCTTCCTTGGTTCGCGGCCAGGTCGTCGGGGCTGAGACCGCCATTGAGCCACTGCACTCCGGGGCCGCCGTAGATGACGTCGTTTCCGGAGCCGCCGTGAAGGCGGGCTTGCGTCTTATTGCTCGTGGGCAGCAGGTTGATGATCGTGTCGGCGCCTTCGTGGCCGTCGACGTCCAGACCTGTGGGGGTGCCGCTCAGCCCGCATTCGACCTCGTGGTCGGTGATGTCGATGCAGTCGCCGCCCGGCAGCGTCGGGTTGTTCGCATCGGCGATGCGCACCCGGCCGTAGGCGGCCGGGGTAATGGTGATGTGGTTGCTTTCGTAATTTCCGTCGACATTCAGCGTGTCCCCGACCACGCTGGCATAGGTCGCGGGCGGAGCCGCGGCGGCACCGGCGGTGATCGGCGAGGCTAACACCATTCCCGCCGCCAGTGCCGCCGCGCCGATTCCGCGCTTTGCTGTGGGGACGATGGGATTCATAAAGGCTCCGGTTGTTCAGGAATAAGCGGCCGAGGTAGGCGGATGTTATGGGGCCGCTCTTCCGTTTTTCTTCCGTCTATCGGATGAGGATGTCGCGTGCGGTGGTCGCGGCTGGGGTGCCGTTGCACAGCACGGCCTGCCCGGTGGAGATGAGGGCCGTTGAGCAGCCTTCGTTGTCGGTGACGGTCAGGGTCACCCGGAACGTGCCGGCTCGTGGGTAGGTGTGGGTGGCCCGGGGGCCGGCGGTGGTCAGGGAGGTGCCGTCGCCGAAGGTCCAGTGATGGCGCGCCACCTGTCCGTCCGGGTCGGTGGACGCCGACGCGTCGAAGGTCACCGTACGGCCGGCGACGACGCGGGGCGTGAAGCTCGCGACCGGGCCCTGGTCGGGCAGGACCGCGGCCGAGCCGTAGGCGGGGCCCACGCCGCCGGTGGGGAAGGGCGAGCCGGGCAGGGGCCGCATGGTTCCTGCGGCGTCGAGGCCGAACGCGCTGAGCGCGCCGTCCAATCCGTCGTCGCGGGGGTCGCCGGTGGAGGCGTAGAGGAAGCGTCCGTCCGGCAAGATGGTGATCCCGACCGGGCCGATGCCGGCCGGGAGCGGTGATCTCCGCACTGGCGTGAGTGCGCCGTCGGCGCCGACGGCGAAGCCTGACACCGCGCCGTCGCCGGGCGGGGTGCCGCCGGTTCCCGGGGCCGGGCTGGCCACGTAGACGAAACGTCCGTCGGGTGAGGCGATGATGCCCTCGGGGAAGGTCGGCACGGCGTACGGCGAGTGGGGCAGGGCGGTCAGCGCGCCGTCGGCGCCGATCGCGAAACCGTGAATTTCAGAGGTGTCGCTGCACGTCAGATAGAGGCGGCTGCCGTCGGGCACGATGGTCATGGCTCCGCAGAAGCGGCCCAGCCGGATCGGCGTTTCGATCTCGGTGAGGGTGCCGTCGGTCTTGATGGCGAAGGTGCTGATCGCGCCGATCGAGTTGAGCCGATCGGGGCCGGGATCGCCGTGACCGACGTACAGGAACCGGCCGTCGGGTGTCACCGCCACTCCTCGCGGATTGGCCACGCTGGTCTGGGTGGGAGAGCCGCTGAGCGGGCTGAGCCGGCCGCCGGGAGCGATCGCGAAACCGGCCACCGACCTGCTGAAGACATGGGCGACGTACAGGAAGCGCCCGCCCGGTGTCACGACGATGCCCAACGGGGTGTCTCCGCCGGTCGGGACGGTGGCCTGCGGGATCAGCCGGCCCTGCGGCCCTATCTTGTAGGCCGAGATCGTGCCGTTTCCCGCGTTGGACGCGTAGGCCAGACGGGCGTCCGGGGTCAACGCCATCTGACGGACTCCCGGGCCCGCGGTCACGCGGTCGCCGGTCAGGATCGGGCGTCCGGTGGCCGCGTCGACGACGAACCTGGAGATGTCGGAGCTTTCGCTGTTGGTCACGTACACGGCGCGCTCGCCCGCGGGTGCCGGTTCCGGCTGAGTCAGCGTCCCCGCGACCAGCAGCGCGGTGACGGACAGCAGACGGAGGCCTTGATGATGTCTCAACTTCTGTCCTCTTCTTCAGTCGGCGGGACTCCACCACATAGGCGTTCCATCGCGTTCCCTGATGTCCGCCAAATGTCCTGTCCGTACCACTTGCGATGCCTGCGCGTGGAGGGAAAGGTGCCTGTTGAAGGTAAGGAGCTGACTTATGTCCTCATCGGTGCTCTACATGTCGATGTCTCTCGACGGGTACATCGCGGCCCCTAACGACGGGCCGGACAATCCCGGCGGCGACGGCTTCGTACGGCTGCACGAGTGGGGTCTGACGCCCGACAAGGAGAAGCACCGGACGGACGGGGCGGCCGGGCGGTTCGCCGACGAATACCATGCGACCGGCGCGATCGTGGTGGGGCGGCGGACCGCGGAGCAGGTCGATCACTGGGGCGGCGAGCACCACGGCCGCAAGGCGCCGATCTTCGTGCTCAGCCACCGGCCGCCCGGCCCGTCGGTCGCGAACTATCCGCTGGTCACCTACGTGGCCGAGGGGATCGAGAGCGCGATGGCGCAGGCCAAGGCGGCCGCCGGGGATCGGGACGTGATGGTGCACGGCGCGTACACGGCTCAGCGGGCGCTTGAGGCAGGGGTGCTGGACGAGCTGCAGATCCACCAGGTCCCGGTGTTGTTCGGTGGCGGGCGCCGGCTGTTCGACGTGCTGCCGTTCCGGGTCGAGCTGGACATCGTGCGGGTCATCGACACGCCGGAGGCGACCCATATTCGCTACCGGGTCCGCCGCTGATTTCGGTCAGTTGGTGCAGTTCGCCGAGACCGTGACGTCGTAGATGTACCAGACGCTGCCGGGCGCCGCCCAGACGAGGTTCGACGTCGTGGTCCAGCCCGTGCAGGACACGCCCACGGCCAGGATCGCCGCGCGGGCCGCCTGGTGACCGGCCTGGATGGCCGCGCTGGAGGTCGCCCCACCGGCCTGGCGGGTCTCCGTGCGCGGCACCGGGTACGTCGGCGCCGGCGGTTGCGGGACGCAGGTGCCCGAGGCGGTGCCCTGGAAGACGTACGCCGAGCCGTCCGGAGCCGTGTAGACGTGGGTGGACGACGTGGTCACGTTCGGACATACCTCGCCCGCCTGGGCGGCCTGCCGGTTCAGCTCGGCGCGGGCGTTGGCCTCCGCGTTCGCCGCGCCGGCCGACCAGTTCGGGCCCCAGCCGCTCGACGTCGCGGTGCGATAGGTGTCGGCGTGCGCGGCCGGTGTGAGCACGGTCGCGGTGGCCGCCAGAGCGGTGCATAACGCGAGGACAGGACGGATGAGGCGGGGGCGGAGTGCCATGGGGGTCCCTCTTCACGGCCGGTGGCAGGGATCGTCACCATAGGACCGGCCGCGCGGAGAGCACCAGCAGCGCACCCGTTTCCGCAGGTGAGTGCCTGAAACTTTCAGGGTGTCGCGTCGCACGCCGGGTAGAGCGTGGAGACGCGTCGTTCGGTGGTGTGGATGTAGTCGTTAAGGGCCTGGCGGGAGCGGACGAGCGTGTCGATGTGGTCGTCCAGGCCGTGCAGGCGGGCGCGCAGGGTGTCGAGGAGGTCGGGGCAGGGTTCGAGGTCGGGGCCTGAGCCGGTGGCGCAGGGGAGGATGAAGCCGATCTCCGCCGTCGACAGGCCGGCTTCGAGCAGCCTTCTGATCTGGGTGACGGTCAGGATGGCGTCGCTGCCGTACTCGCGGTAGCCGTTGTTGCCGCGGGCCGGTTCGAGCAGGCCCTGGGACTCGTAGTAGCGCAGCTGGTGCGTGTGGACACCGGTGCGGCGGCTCAGTTCTCCGATCAGCACGCTGCGTTCTCCTTGACCTTCATATTGGTGTGAACGTTCATGATTCTGCCATCACCACCAAATCGCCTCTAGGGGGCACATGATGCAGAACAACACATCCGTGACGGTCATCGGGCTGGGTCTGATGGGGCAGGCGCTGGCCGGGGCGTTCCTGCGCGACGGGCATCCCACGACCGTGTGGAACCGGACGCCGGAGAAGGCCGGCGAGCTGGTCGCCCAGGGTGCGCGGCTCGCCGGCTCCGTCGAGGAGGCCGTCGAGGCCGGCTCGCTCGTGGTCGTGTGCGTGTCGGACTACGTGGCCGTGCGCGCGTTGCTCGATCCGGTCGGTACGGCGCTCGACGGCCGGGTGCTGGTCAACCTGACCTCGGGTACGTCGCAGGAGGCCAGGGAGAGCGGCGAGTGGGCGGCGCGGCTGGGGGCTTCGTACCTTGATGGGGCGATTCTGGCGGTCCCCGCGGCCATCGGCACGGCGGAAGCGTCGATCATCTACAGCGGGCCGGAGTCCGCTTTCGTGCCGGCGCTGCGGAGCCTAGGCACGGGAACCTACCTCGGCGCCGACCACGGCCTGGCGTCGCTGTACGACGTGGCCATGCTGGGGCTGATGTGGAGCATTCTGAACGGTTTCCTCCAGGGGGCCGCCCTGCTCGGCACGGCCGGTGTGGACGCCGCCACGTTCGCGCCGATCGCGAAGACGGGGATCGGGACCGTGGCGGGGTGGGTGGCCGACTACGCGCGGCAGATCGACGATGGCGCGTATCCGGCCATTGACTCCACTCTCGATACTCATCTGGGCGCGATGCGGCACCTCATCCACGAGAGCGAGATGCTCGGTGTCAACGCCGAACTGCCGAAGTTCGTCAAGGCGCTGGCCGATCGGGCCGTCGCGGACGGGCGCGGCGGGGATGGCTACGCGGCCCTGATCGAGCAGTTCCGCAAGGTGTGAGGACGGCTACCGCTTCGGCGCGACCGAGACGCCGCCGTCGGAGACGACGAAGGACACCCGGCCGTCCTTGACCGCCTGCCACATCACCGCGCCCTCGGGGCCGAGCACCTCGACCAGCGCCTTGATGGCCTCCATCTCGGTGCGGGCCTTCTCGTTCTTCGCCTTCTGCGCCGTGTTCTCCTCGACCGCCTGCTGGGCTGAGGCGAGCGCGTCGCGTACGCCCTGCGGCGGCTGCGGCTGCTGCAGGGTGACGGAGAAGCCGCCGAAGAAGCCCTCGCCGCCCTGCTCCTTGATGAACTGCGCCGCGTACGTGGCCACCGACTTCTCCCACTCCTGCTTGATCGTGGGATTGGAGAACAGGTCCTTCCAGCCGTACGCCTTCGCCGCCGCGTCCATCGCCCGGTCCAGCGGCTGGCCGATGTAGACGCCGAGCAGCCGGTTCCAGCCCTCGTCCTCGTACGCCTTGAACTTCAGCCCGATCTGCTCGTGGAACTTGCGCAGCGTCCCGCAGTCCGTGGTCAGGCTGAAGGTGGCGACGCCGGAGACGGTCATCTCCAGGTTGTCCTTGGTGACGACGGTGAGCGGCTTGGACTCGGCGGAGTCCTTGTTGGCGAACTCGAACGTACGCTGCCCGTTCGGGTAGACGAAGCCCTGGTCGCCAGGCCCGGACACGTCGCGGGAGCCGGGGTCGATGCAGTTCTGGAACGTGGTGTCGGAGAACATGCCCGCGTCGTAGACGATGCCCTTCTGGTCGGGCTGCGGGGTGGTGATCGAACAGCCGGTGGCCATGGTGGCGGCGAGCAGGCAGGCGGGCAGGGCGATGCGCTTCACAGGGGGGCTCTTTCGCTGGTAAATGAGTGGACGTAGCTGATGGGGGCGGTCTAGCCTCGCGCGGGCATACGTTTCAGCCACGTGAAGAGGTGCATTGTATGACGGTCCTGGCGCGTGTGGTCGGTTCTGTCCGGCCGCGATCCGTACGTACCGCGTCTTCGACCATAAGGAACTTCAGAAGTGGATCTTCCACGTAGCTTCACCATTCGCGAGAGCAGTCACCGCGTTCTCAACCCCTTCACCACCGGCAAGCTCGCCACCCTCGGCCGCGCGCTGGCGCTGCCGCCCGGCACCCGGATGCTCGACCTCGCCTGCGGCAAGGGCGAGATGTTGTGCACCTGGGCGCGCGACCATCAGGTGACGGGCGTCGGTGTCGACGTCAGCACCGTGTTCACCGCGGCGGCGCGGGAACGGGCCGCGGAGCTGGGCGTCGGTGATCGGGTCACGTTCGTGCACGGCGACGCGTCGGCGTACGTGTCCGGCGAGCCGGTCGACGTCGCGTCGTGTGTGGGCGCGACCTGGATCGGCGGCAGCGTAGCCGGCACCCTCGACCTGCTCGGGCGCAGCCTCCGGCCGGGCGGGACGGCGCTGGTCGGGGAGCCCTTCTGGCGCCTCGACCCGCCCGACCAGGCCACTGTCGAAGGTTGCCACATGAGCGCCAAGGACGAGCTGCGGTCCCTGCCGGGGCTGCTCGAGTCGTTCGGGGAGCTCGGCTGGGACGTCGTGGAGATGGTCCTGGCCGATCAGGACAGCTGGGACAGATACGCGGCCGCCCAGTGGCTGAACCTGCGGCGCTGGCTCGACGCGAACCCCGACGACGAGCTCGCCGGGGAACTGCGTGCCGAGCTGACGGCGGCGCCGGTGCGGCATGCCAGGTATCAGCGCGAGTATCTCGGTTGGGGCGTCTTCGCCCTCATGAGGCGCTGACGCTGAGTGCGCGTCCCGGCCCTGGTGGGCCGGGGCGCGCGCACCATTCGAGGAATTTTGATGTGTCGCGCCGCCCCGTGGGAGCGTCGATATCGTGCTGACCCGTGAGAGTGAGACGAGGGTGTACGCGGCCGGCCGTCGTCGTGGGGGCGGCGGTGGTCGCGGCGCTCGCGGGGATGCCCGGGCCCGCGCAGGCGGCCGAGAACTACGGCGAGTACTCGCGGTTCGGCGAGCGCAGCGCGGGCCAGCACTGGGCCGATGGCCAGGCGGCGGGGCAGTGGACGTGGAAGCCGTTGTCGTCCACGTCCTCGGAGATCAGCTGGGGCGACCCGAAGACGTGGCCGCCGTCGTACGCCGAGAAGTTCGTCCACAGTGGTGACTGGCTCACGCTGGACGGGTGGCGGGACAACGGCACGTACTACACCGTTCGGGTCACGAAGGAGCAGATCGGCGACGCCAAGTGCGGAAATTTGCGGACTTTCGCCACCTCCGGGCCTCAGCACTACGTGAAGTGGGACATTCCTTCGACGGGGTACTGCCTGAAGGCGTGGGGGACGATCACTGAGCAGTCCTCCGGGAAGGTCGTCGACTTCGGGCACACCCAGATCTGGTCGCCGCCCGCGCCCTGCTCCAACCGCTACCTCGGTGGTCAGACCTGCATCAAGCAGTGGGAATCCTGGTGGGACAACAACGGCAGTCCGGGCAAGCCGATCGCCAGGAAGCTCGAACGCGACCAGTACATCGCGCGGGGCAAGGGGATGGCTTTCAAGATCCACCAGTACTTCCCGAAGGAGTGGAAGTCTGAGGCGAAGTCGTACTGGAACTGGTGATCTTCGCGTAACCCTCCGGTTACGCTGATCGTCATGGTCATCTGGCTGAACGGTACGTTCGGGGCGGGCAAGACGAGCACCGCCAAAGAGCTCGTCCCGCTCGTTCCAGATGCTCGCTACTTCGATCCCGAGCAGGTCGGCTACATGCTGACGACCGTGTCCAACCTGCCGCGGCTCGGGAACTTCCAGCACTGGAAGCCGTGGCGCCACCTCGTCGTGGAGACCGCGGCGCAGCTCCTCGACTATGTGGGCGGGGTGCTGGTGATGCCGCAGACCGTCCTGTTCGAGGAGTACTGGCGGGAGATCCGCGACGGGCTGGAGAGTGCGGGCATTCCCGTACGGCTCTTCGTGCTGCACACCGATCAGGACACGCTCGTCCGGCGCATCGAGCCGGACGCTGAGGCGGTCGGCAATTGGCGGCTGGAGCACCTGGCGGCGTACCAGGAGGCTTTCGCCTGGTTGAGCCGGGAGGGCGAGGTCGTGGACACGACCGGCCTGCTGCCGGAGGAGGTGGCCCGCCACATCGCGGGCCTCGTTATCCGTCCTTCATCCACAGGGTGTGGGTAACAGGGCCCGCCGCTCGCGGCTGTGTGGTAAGGCGGGGTTCGGCATTGCCGGGGGATGGGGTTCCGAGGGTGTCGGAGTGTGGTATTGGCGGCGGGGATGGCCTCCTTGTTAGTGGTCCTGAGCTGGGGAAACGTTCGGATGGGGCGGGGTGGCTCAGGGATCGGGCCGACGGGTCTTCGCGGGCGTCGTTCGCGGGCTCTGGAGCGGGTGGCCGCAGGGGTTATCCCAAGAAGTTATCCACAGGGTGGGGGAGTTATCCACAGTTGTGGAATCAGGGGGCGGTGGACGGCTGCGGAGCCGCGATGATGACGTCGTGGTGGACGACGGTGGCGCTGTAGGTCAGGAGGGCGGCTTGGGCGTCCGGTTCGACGACGGCCGTGTCGAGGTCTTCGCCGGCGAAGCTCCTGATGGCGTCGAGAGATGCCCAGAAGGTGATGACCTGGATGTCGACCTGTTCGGCGGCGGGGTGTTGGAGGAGATACGCGCCTTGGTGGCCGGTGATCTTCTGGAGCTCGGGGAGGACCGCTTCCGTGAAGTGCCGCCGGTAGGCGTCGGCACCCGACGGGGTGGCGGTGGCGTGCCAGATTCTAGCGATCATGCTGGGCTCCTTCGGGGGTCTGGTGGATCGCGGGCTCGGGGGTCTCGCGCAGGAGCAGCAGGAGGAGGGCGGGGAGGGCGGCCAGGGTCGTCATCAGGATCACGGCGCCTGTCAGGTCGCCGGTTACCAGCAGGGGAGTGATCAGGGCGGCGCCGATGGGCGGGGTCGCCTGCATCATCGTACGGAAGACGCTGAAGACGCGGCCGCGCTGGGAGGGCGGGATGCGTTCCATGCGCAGCGACTGGGCCCAGACGGTCATGGGCGCGCTGAACGTGCCGATGATCAGGAAGCCCGCAGCCACCGGGAGCACTTCCGGGGTGGCGAGGACGGCGAGGAAGCCTGCGGCCGCCACCAGCTCGACCAGGGCGATCGCTGTCAGCCTGCCGATTCTGGGGCGCCAGGCTCCGGCCGCGAAACCGCCGAGGAGTTCGCCGGCCGACAGGGCGGCCATGAGGAGCGACAGGGTGGCGCCGTTTCCCGGGAGGTGCTCCTTGGCCAGCCAGGGGGCGACGACCATGGTCATCGCGCCTTCGGCGATGTTGAACGCCATGAAGGCGAGCGTCGTGCCGATGAGGATCTTGTCGCGGAAGACGGGGGTGGGGCTCTTGGGCGGGGTCGACGGGTGTGGCCGGTGGCGCATGGGCTTGCGAATGAGGCGGACGGTGATGGCGAAGCAGGCGTACGTGGCGGCGTCCAGGGCCAGGATGGCCTCTGGGCCGAGGGCGTGCAGGAGGGGGGCCGCCGCGGTGAAGCCGATGATGCCCGACAAGGAGTAGCTCACGGATTCCAGGGCGTTGGCGGCGTCGCGTTCCCCGGGGGTTACGAGGTCGGGGATGGCGGCGGGGACGGCGGCCATCGGGATCATTTTCAGCAGGCCGTACAGGGCCGCGACGAGGAAGGGGAGCCAGGTCGGGACGGTTGCCACCACGGCCGCGAACGGGATGGAGGCCACTGCCAGGCCGCGCAGGACGCTGTCGGCGATCAGTGCTGTCCGCTTGTCGAAACGGTCGAGGAGCGGGCCCGCGGCCAGGCCGCCGATCAGGACGGGGGCGGTGTAGCAGATGGCCAGCAGACCGAGGCGCGCGGTGCCGTCGGGCTGGGCCAGGACGAGCCAGGACAGGGCGATGAACGTCATGCTGTCGCCCATCACGGAGATGGACGAACCCAGCCAGAGGTGGCGGAAGTCTCGCCTGGACTTGAGAAGGGACAGGTAGGTCGACACGGGATCGGGTCCTTGAGGGGTGGATGGATGGGTGCGCGTTGGGGGGCGATGAGGGCAGGTGGGTTCCGCGTGTGCGGGCTCGGGGCAACTCTGGGTGGGGCAACTCTGGGTCGAGGCAGTGCGGGTCAGAGGAGCCCTCGGACGTTGGGGCAGTGCGGCGGTCCGGGTGTGATCAGGTGGTGCATCGCGTAGGAGCGCCACGGGCGCCAGCGGTGTGCCTGCTGCGCCGTGAGTCCCAGGCGGTGGAGTCCTTCCTGGACGGCAGGGTCGGCGGGCAGGAAGACGTCGGGGTCGCCGAAGGCTCTCATGCGGATCCTGGCGATGGTGTCCTCTTGGATGCCCGGCAAGGTGCGGAGGTCGCGTTCGGCCTGGTCGCGGTCGGCCTCTGGGCCCAGGTTGACGGTGCCGGTGGTCAACGCCGTGGCCATGGCGGTGATCGGGGGTGGCAGGTCCGGATCGGTCAGGGTGTGCATGAGCGGGAAGGCGTGGATGCCGTGTACGGGGGTGCCGTAGGTGTGGATCAGGTGGGTCAGGAGGGTTTTGCCGGCGGGGGTCTCCTCGTTGGCGATCGCTCGTATCGCCATTTCGGCCGGGTCGACGGTGCCGGGGACGCGTCTGCCGGGGGTGGCCATGACCGAGTCGGCCAGGTGGGGGTCTTGGGTGAGGTGGTCGGCGATGTCCCGGGGGTCGGCGTCCAGGTCGAGGAGGCGGCGGCAGCGGCGTACGGCGGCGGCGAGGTCTTTGTAGTCGTCCAGCCGCAGTTCGCAGGAGACGTACGCCTTTGCCGGGCGGAGGGTGACGAGGCCCAGGCCGTGCGGGAGGGTCAGGGCGCGGCGGTAGGAGGTGGTCGTGGCCTCCTCCAGGCCGGGGATGGCGCGTTCGGCCAGGTAGGCGAACAGGTAGGTCAGATCGATTGGCGGTCGGTAGGCCAGGCGCAGGTGGAGCACGCCGGGAGGGTGGTTCGCGGGGCGGGAGCCACGCAGGGCGGTGGGCGTCGTGCCGTACACCTTGCGGAGGGTGTCGTTGAACTGGCGAATCGTGGAGAAACCGGCTGCGAACGCTATCTCGCTCGCCGGGAGATCCGTGGTCTCCAGGAGCGTTCTGGCGTTGGCGGCCCGTTGGGCGCGGGCCAGGGCCTGCGGGCCCGCGCCCAGGTCGGTGGTGAGCTGGCGGCGGAGCTGGCGTTCGCTGTAGCCGAGCTTGGCTGCCAGGCCGCCGACGCCCTCGCGGTCCACCAGGCCGTCGGCGATCAGCTGCATCGCGCGGCCGGTGACGTCGGCTCGGACGTTCCATTCGGGGGAGCCGGGGGTGGTGTCGGGGCGGCAACGCTTACAGGCGCGGAACCCCGCTTCCAGGGCCGCTGCCGAGGATCGGTAGAAGCGCACGTTCTCCCGCTTGGGCAGGGCGGCCGGGCAGCTTGGGCGGCAGTAGACGCCGGTGGTCACGACGGCGACGAAGAACCGGCCGTCGAAGCGGCCGTCCCGGCTTCTGAGCACGGCGTAGGTGTCTTCGTCTGCGAGCATGCCGCCTACTCTTCCGGCTCTCCCAGCGCGGTCACTAGTGACGATCGGCCATCAAGTGAGTCTTTGCGGCTGGCTCGAGCTCGGAGACAGGAAGGGAAATCCGGGAGCAGTCGGTGGTGGGGGTGCTCGTGAGAGGCAGGGGCGGCCGGTGGTGGGGCGCCTGTGGAAGGCCAGGGGTCGTCCGCGGTAGGGACGCCTGCGAGGGGAGCGAAGGGCGGTCCGTGGTGAGGTGCGCGCGAGGAGCCCGGACGGTGCGTGGGTTGATGCGCTTGTGGGGGGTCGGGGTGGTCAGTGTCGTGGTGCTGGGAGGGGGTTGGGCTGGCCCGTCATGGGGACGGGTCCGCGAGTCCGTGACAGGTAGGGATCGTCTGTGGAGGGCTGCCTGAGAGGGTCGGGGGCGGTCCATGAGGGAAGGCGCCCGCGAGGGCCGGGGGTGGTCCGTGAGGGGAAGGTGCCGGTGAGGGGGTGCGACCCGTTCGTGAGGGAACGCGCTCGCGAGGGGCGAGAGGTCGTTCGTGGTGGGAGGGGTCGCGGAATTTGGGGCGTTCCTCGTGGGAGAGGGCTGCGAAGGGCTGGGGTGTTTGGGGTGGGAAGGAGTCGCTAAGAGCTGGGTGTTTGGGGTGGGGGGCTAGTCGAGTCGGAGAGTGAGGACTTCGGCTAGGGCGGCGATGGAGGTTCTGGCGGAGCGGATGCGCCTGGTCTGGGTTTCGTCGGCCCAGTCGAGTCGTAGCCCTTCCGCTGCCAGCTCGTCGAAGGCGGTGAACGCGGCGAGTTGCTGCCGGATGACCTTCGACCAGGCGTCGTCCTCGATCCGGTAGTAGACGTTCCGCTCCCCGGCCTTGCGGATCCGGTGGATGAGCTTGATGGACATCAGCAGATGCAGGTTCGTCGTCAGGGACGCGCGGCTGGCGCCGATGGCCTGCGCTATCTCGCCGGCGGTCTGTTCCGGCGGGTCGCAGACCATGAGCCAGCCCAGGACACGACCGGGGATCGGGGCCAGGCCCCACTCGTCCGAGACGAACGTCGCCACCCGCTCGACCCAGGCACGTACCTGCTCTGGCTCGGGACTCATGCGGTCAACGTGACCGTTTCATTCCAAACTGAAACCATTGGCATCGGCAAGAATGCGCCTGCGTTGCTGCTCCAGAGCCCCCGCGTCCCTGGGCAGGTCGCGTGAGGCGAGCCCGGCGGCCACGCGGTCGCGGAACTCGACCGGCCGCTGATCGTCGTACTTGAACTTGGCCCGCACGTCCACCACGGACAACCGCAGCCCCCGGATGGCCGACAACATCTTGTGGTACGGCCCCTCGTCGGCGGCCATCAGTCCATGGTCGCCATCGGGCTGGTGATGGGCGAGCTGGCGGCGCAGGATGTCGGCCTTGCCCTCCCGGGAGTCCACGATCTCGGCCCGGCAGATGAGCTGCACGGAGGCGTAGTAGCTGGTCGGTACGCCGGTCGCGCGCCAGCCGCTGGGAATGTAGGCGTAGTCGTCGTGCACGCTCACGACGGCCACGGGGTTGGCGTCCAGCGCCGTCCAGATCGGGTTCGGCCTGGCCAGGTGCAGCACGATCTCCTCCCCTTCGAACAGGAAATGCGTCGGCACCACCACCGGCGCGGCGCCGTCCACGCCGTTGACCGCGATCTGGCCGAAGTCACGCGTACGCAGCCAGCTCCGCCACTCGTCCTCGTCCCGGGCCGCATCCCATGGGTTAATAAGCACACAAACCTCTTTGTATTAGTACATAATGTGTATTGTGCAAGAAACATACATGGTCACCGGCGTGACGGCCAGTGAGATAGCGGCCGGTGTCGAGGTCGCCGTGTCGGAGGGGCGGCTGTCACCAGGGACGATGCTGCCCCCGGTGCGCGAGGTGGCCGCCCGGACGGGGGTGAGCCCGACCACGGCGGCGGCGGCGTACCGGCTGCTTCGTGAACGTGGGGTGGTGGAGACCGCCGGGCGGCGGGGCACCCGCGTCAGGCCCCGGCCTGCCAGCACGTTCAGGGAGGAGATTCGCATCGAGGTGCCGCCGGGGGTGCGTGACCTGTCCAAGGGCAACCCCGACCCCCGCCTGCTGCCGCCCCTGCACGAGGCCCTGGCCGCGGCGGCGCGGGCGCATGAGGAGCGGCCCGCCATGTACGGCACCGGTGATGATGAGGAGCTGCTCGCTCTGGCCGGGGAGCGGCTGCGGGCCGATGGCGTACCGGCCGCGCCGTTGGCGATCACTTCGGGCACCCTTGACGCGGTCGAGCGCGTGTTGACCACCTACCTGCGTCCCGGTGACGCCATCGCCGTGGAGGATCCGGGCTGGACCGCGCTGCTCGACCTGGTCGCCGTTCTCGGGCTGCGGCCCGTGCCGATGCGGCTCGACGATGAGGGGCCGCTGCCGGACGAGCTCGCGCGGGCCCTGCGGATCGGTGTTCGGGCCGTGGTGATCACCGCTCGGGCCCAGAACCCCACTGGTGCGGCCGTTTCCGGTGAGCGGGCGGAGGCGCTGAGGGCGGTGCTGGAGGTGTATCCGGAGGTGCTGCTGATCGAGGACGATCATGGGTCGGGGTTCGTGGACCTGCCGCTGCATCCGTTGGCGGAGGTCACGAAGCGGTGGATACTCACCCGTTCCACGGCCAAGGCGTTCGGGCCTGACCTGCGGCTGGCTCTGATCACCGGGGATCCGGTCACGCTGGGCCGGTTGCGCGGACGGCAGCGGCTGGCCGCCGGGTGGGTGAGCCACCTGCTGCAGCGTGCCGTGGCCCACCTGTGGGGGACGGGGGCGGTGGATACGGCGGCGGTGGCGGCGGCGTACGGGGAGCGCCGGGATGGCCTGGTCACGGCGTTGGCCGGGCGGGGCGTTCTGGCCCATGGCCGTAGCGGGCTGAACGTGTGGATTCCCGTTGCGGACGAGAGCACCGCCATCACCCGGCTGCTGGCCCGTGGCTGGGCCTGCGCGCCTGGTGCCCGCAACCGCATCGGCACGTCGCCGGCGCTGCGGCTGACGATCTCCTCCTTGGGTCGGGAGGAGATCGACCTGCTCGCCGGCGACGTCGCCGAAGCCCTCCGGCCGGCGGCTGGTGGTCGGTACGGATAGCCCTCAATTCCGTACATGACTTTCCTTCTCGTCCTATCCCGCCGCACTTCGGCGCGGTCCTTTCGAAGAGGAAGAGGGGGAGGCGGTGTGTCCGCCGCGTGAGGCGGAGGCGGTCCGGCTGGTTGGCCTGCGGTGTGAGGGGAGGTCGTGCGCCTGGCTCGCCTGCCCCGTGTGGAGGAGAGCGGGTGGAGGTGGTTCGGCCGGTTCGTCTGCGGCGTGGGGCGGGGGTTGTGCGGCCGGTTCGCCTGCCGCGTGAGGGGCAGGTGAACCGGCCGGACCGCCTTGCACGGCAGGCGGATCGGCCGGTTCGCCGTGGTTGTTCGGCACGTGGGGCCGGGTGCGGTCAGGTCAGCAGGGTTTCGCCGATCCAGCCGCCGGGGGCGCAGCCTGGTGGGATGGCGAAGACGGCTGAGCCGATTGCGGTGATCCACTCGTTGAGCAGGTCGCCCTCGGCCAGCAACCGCTGGATGGGGACGAACTGCCGGGCGATGTCCGCCTGGTAGGAGGCGAACAGCAGGCCGGAGTCCGACTCCCCGTCCGCCGTGAGGCCCTCGTCGTAGTTGTAGGGCCGCCGCAGGATGCGCTGTCCGGGGTCGGCCACGTGAGCGCGCCTGATGTGGGCGAACTCCGAAATGACCGGAAAACCGAGCCGGTTCTTCCTCTCGTAGTCGGGTGTGTCGCGCTCGGCCGTACCCGTGAGCGGTGCGCCCGTGTCCAGCCGGCGGCCGATGGTGAACTCCCTGGCCACCCGGTCGGCGGCGTCCCAGGTCTCCAGCCGCATCCGGATCCGGCGCAGCACCATCGTGGTGCCGCCGCGCAGCGCGCCCTGGCCGATCCACACGGCTCGGTCCAGGTCGACAGGGTTGACCGTGCCTTCGAGCTGCCCCATCAGGTTGCGCCGGTTGCCACTGTGGAACCCGCGCTGCGTCCACCGCACCCGGGCGAAGGACCGCGTGTCCTTCACGATCATCCGTACGGCGTGCGCCACGGTCAGCGCGTCGTCGGCGCACACCTGGACGAGCAGGTCACCCCCGCTCCACCGCTGCTCCAGCCGGTCGGTACGGAACGCGGGCAGCGGGGCGACCGGCGAGTCCACCCCGGCCGCCTCGAACAGCCCGGGCCCGAACCCGAACGTGACCGTGAGCCGGGCCGGCGTCGCGGCCAGCTCGGGCTCGGTGTCGGCCAGCGCGGGCCGCCCCTGGGTGAGCCGGGCCGCGTCGTCCGTCAGGAGCTGGAGCAGCCGGACGATCGCCTCCTTACGCGTACCTCGTCGCAGGTCGAAGCCGAGAAAGACCGCGTGCGCCTGCAGTGCGGTGGCCACCCCGGCCTGGTGCGTACCGTGAAAAGGCTCGACCGGCGGGGTCTCGCGGCGCGCGAGGGCGCCGGCCGCGGCGGCGGCGCCCCCGGTGATCAGCCCTCTACGGCTGATCACTTGTGCCCCGGCTGGTAGTCCTCCTCGCCACCGGCGAAGTCCTTGCCGACGGCGGTGAACTCCAGTGGCTCGCCACCCTGGACCTGCAGCGTGAACGGGATCCTGGCCCCCGGCTGCACCTTCTCCGTGACCTTCATCAGCATGATGTGGTCACCGCCCGGCTGGAGCTGGTGGGTGCCGCGCGCGGGAACGACGAAACCGCCCTTCTTGGGCCGCATGACCATCTTGCCGCCGGACTCGACCACCTCGTGCAGTTCGACGACGGAGGACAGGGGCGTGCTGCCGGACACGATCGTGATCGGAGCGTCACCGTTGTTGACCAGCGTGCCGAACGCGGCGGTCATCCCCTCCTTGGTGGTCTTCACCCAGGGGTCGGTGATGGTGAGAGCGACAGAAGCGGAAACGGACGGCGAAGGGGCGACCGCAGGGGCGGCGGTGCCGCAGCCGGTCAGGGCCACGACGGCGGCCGCGAGCACGAGGGCATGACGAGAGAACATGGGAATGCCTTTCTTCCACCCGGCATGCCAAAAGGTCCCTGCCGGGCGGCGGGGGTCGTCAGAAGAGGGAGAACGTCAGGTGACGACGGCCCGCGGCGGGCCCCTCCTGCTGACGACGTGCCGCAACACGGCCGAGCGCGGCACGCGCGGCTCGGCCGTCCACAGGGGTGTGGAGAAAGGAGTCGTGAGCAGCGGCAGCCAGATGACCAGCAGCCGCACGGCCAGACGGCGCAGCAGCGCCCAGAACGCGGCCTCACCGCGCGTCAGCCACAGCGCGGTCAGCCCGACCGCCCACGCGTGCGTGATGAGCATGCCCAGGCCGGGCACGAGCCCCGAATGGAGGTGGCCGGCCATCTGGGCGGGCGAGGCGGCGTGGGAGAGCGAGAACAGCAGGTGCAGGACCACCTGCAGCCCGGCGAGCAGCGGCAGGATGACCGCGATCGACCGCTCGCGCCCGGCCAGCGGGTACGCGGCCCCGAACGCCAGCCCGAGCGCCCCCAGCATGGCCGGAGCCGGTACGGAGGCGCCTCCCAGCATGTGCGCCGCAACGCCCAGCCCCAGACACACCACGGCGAAGACCGTGGTGCGGGCAAGACGGAACGACGACGCCATCCGCCTAGCATTCCACGCCATCCGGGCGGTCCGGGCGGCAATCCTGCTTCACGTGAAACCTTGCCGGTACGGGGGTTCCGCGCGCCGCGTGGGCCAGCACGCCCAGTGCCGCCACGACCAGTACCGACAGCCCGGCCAGCGTCGCCGCCCGCCAGCCGCCGTCCATCGTCCCGAAGCCGTCCAGCGTCCCGAAGAACATCGCCCCGGTGATCGACCCGCCGAGCACTCCCCCGGCCTCCTGTACGGTTCCGAGCACCCCGGCCGCCGCCCCCGTCCGCTCCGGCCGTACCCCGGACAGGACCGAGGAGAGCAGCGGCGACATCACCAGCCCCATCCCGGCCCCCGTCACCAGCAGCGCCAGCGCCACCCGCGACGGCGTGGCCGCGCCCGCGACCACGTGACAGAGCAGCGCAAGCCCGAGCACCAGCACCAGCGCCCCGGAGCGATGGGGACGCAGGGAGGCCACGAGGAAGCCGGCGTTCAGCGCGGTGCACACGACACCGGCGGCGAGCGGGCCGAGGCCGAGCCCTTCCTGCAGGTAGAGGGCGAGCACGAACGACAGCCCCGCCGACGTGCCGAACAGCAGCCCCACCGCCACCAGCCCCCAGGTGAACGCCCTGTCCCTGAACACGTCCAGGTCGAGCAGCGGTACGCGGCCGGTGGCGGCCAGGCGCCGCTGACGTCGTACGAAGGCGCCCAGGATCGGCGCGGCGGCGGCCAGGCAGCACCACGTCCACCAGGGCCAGCCCTGTTCGCGCCCCTCCACCAGCGGCAGCACGACGGCCACGAGCCCGGCCGCGACGAGCCCCGCGCCGGCCAGGTCGAGATCCCGGCCCGAGGTCCCGCCGCCGCGGGGGAGCAGCCGCCCGAGCACCGCCAGCGCCGCCACGCCGACGGGTACGTTGACCAGGAAGCAGGCCCGCCAGCCCAGTCCTAAGGGATCGGCGGCCACCAGCAGCCCGCCGAGCACCTGGCCGCTCACACCGGCCAGGCCGACGGCGGTGCCGTACCAGCCGAAGGCCCTGGCCCGGTCGGCGCCCTGGTAGAGCAGGCCGAGCAGGGTGAGGACCTGCGGCGCCAGCAGCGCGGCCGCCACGCCCTGCGCGACCCTGGCCGTCACGAGCATGCCGGGGGAGTCCGCCAGCCCGCACGCCGCCGAGGCCAGCGTGAACAGCGCCAGCCCGGCGGCGAACACCCGCCGGTGCCCGAAGAGGTCACCCAGCCGTCCCGAGACGATCAGGCCGGCGGCGTAGGCGAGCCCGTACCCGGCGATCACGAACTGGACGTCGGCGTCGCTCGCCCGCAGGCCGGCGCGGATCGAGGGGACGGCCAGGTTCGCGACGTAGAAGTCGAGCGTGGTCACGAAGACCGCGACCAGCAGTACGGGCAGGGCCGCCCAGCGGGCAGTCATGAGGGCTCCAAGGAAGGCGGGGGACGGGCGGTGGGAGAACACCGCCGGACGCCGGGCGGTTGACCTCACCTTGGAGCCGGGCCGTTTCGATCCCCTGCGGATCCGCTACGGATCACCGCATAATCGAGGCTGATGCCGAAATTTCAGGACTATGCCGCAGCCATCGCACCGGTCATCAACGCCGCCCACGTCAACGTGCACGCGGCAGCCGCCAGAGCCGTCGCCGAGCTGGCCGAGACGTCGGGGGTGACCCTGGGGCTCCTGGTCGACCTGCGGTTCGCGTTCCCGCTGACGCGCGCCGCGCTGTCCATCATCTACCGGTACGGCGAGCCTCCCGGCCTCCAGGAGCACCTGCGTGAGGGCACCCTGACGGAGGACGACGGGACACTGCGGCTGACCGGCAAGGGGCTGGAGTTCGTGCACCGGCTGTACGACCTGCACGCCGCCGCCATCGAGCGCGTCTGGGCGGGCGGCGACCTGCCGGGGCTGGCCGCGCTGACGGGCCGGGTGCTCGACGCGGCCGAGCGCGTGCCGGGTGGCGCGCTGGAGCTGGTGGCGCCGCCGTACGAGCCGGAGGGGGCGACGCCCGGGCTGCTGCTGTTCAACCGGCTCGCGGTGCTCCGCTACCACCGCGCCGACGCGCACGCGGTGGCCTGGCAGGCGGAAGGGCTGTCCGCGGCCGAGATCGTCGGCCTGACGGACAAGCCCCTCCGCGCCAGGATCGAGGCGGAGACCGACCGGCGGGCGGCGGCGCCGTACCGGGTCCTGACCGCGGGGGAGCGGGAGACCCTGTACGACGGCCTGATGAAACTGATCTAAAGCGCCGCCAGCAAACGGCCCACCTGCGTGCGGTCGTTCACGCCTAGCTTGTCGTAGGCGGCCTGCAGATGGTTGGCCGCCGTCCGGGTCGACAGCGTGAGCCGGTTGGCGATCTGCCGGTTCGTGAGCCCCGCCGCCGCCAACTGGACGATCTCCCGCTGCCGCGGCGTGAGCTCCGGCGTGGCCAGCTCGACCAGCGCCGGCGTCGTGATGCCAGGACAGCGCTTGGCCAGCGCCCACGCCCTGGTCCGCGCCCCCCTCGCCAGGGTGCCCCGGCCCGCGTCCCGGTGCGCGGCCGCCTCCTGGGCGGTGGCCTCGGCCGCGTACAGCAGCATGCCCAGCCGCTCGAACTCGGCCGCCACCGCCCGCAGCTCGCCCGGATCCCCCGCGGCCCGTTCGTGCCGGGCGAGCAGCGTCACCAGCGGCCCCTCCATCTGCCCGGCCAGCGCGGCGAGCCGCTCGGACGGAGCCCCGAGCCGCACGAGGTCGTGCAGCGCGAACATGAGACTGCCGCGCATCTCGTGCCGCTCCGCGTGCTCCGCCGCCGTCAGGCACAGGCGTACGGCCTCGTCCAGGTCGCCGCCCGCCGCCGCCACCCAGACCGCGGCGTGCAGCACGTGCTGGCGGGTGAACGCCCACCTGGCGGTCAGCTCCACCGCCTCGGCCAGCGACTCCTCAGCCTCGGACGGCCGGCCCAGCAGCGCCAGCGCGTGCGCGTGCTCGGCCAGGCAACGCCCCACATACGGCTCCCCCGCCGGCAACCTGGCCATGTCGTCCCGGCACCAGCGCACCGCCGCGACGGCGTCCCCCCGCAACCTGTCCACCATCGCCCGGTACGCCCCGAACCCGGTCACCGACAGCTCGGCGGCGGGCAGCCCCATGCCGCGCTCCGCGCTCCGCGCCGCCTCCTCCAGCCGGCCGGAGAACACCTGCGCGGCGCAGAGCGCGTCCAGGAAGGTCGGCAGCGCGTGCGGCGCCTCGTGCTGCCAGTCGTCCACGGTCGCGAGGGTCGCCGCGGCGACGGCGAGGCTGCGCTCGGTACGCCCGGCGTACGCGTCCACCCACGCCCCCAGGGACGCCGCGTGCGCCGCGCCCCGCGAGGTCATCGGCTCGCACGCCCGCGCGCTGGCCAGCGCCTTCGCCGCCCCGCTCAGCCGTCCGGCGAAGCAGTCCGTCACGGCTCGGTACACGTACGCCTCCTGCCTCCAGACCGGATCGGTCAGCGTCCGCACGGCCAGGTCGAGCACGTGGCACGCCTCGGCGTCCGCGCCCGCCCAGGCCAGGTTGACCCCCAGGCTGTAGGCGTGCTGGGCGCGCTCGCTCTCGGTGGCCGTGTCCATGGTCGCCTGCCGCAGCGCGGTCAGCGCCGAGTCCGCGTCGCCCATCACCATGAGCACCTCACCGAGCACCGCGACCGCCGTCACGCCCGCGCCCGCGTCGATCGCGGCCCTGGCCAGCCGCGCGGCCAGCCGGGGGTCCTGACGGCCCCAGGCCAGCTTGGCGGCCGAGGTGAGCATCGCGGGATCGGTGACTGAGCCGCTGTCCAGCCGCCACACGGCCGCCCGCAACTCGTCCTCGCGCCGCCGCAGCCCGGTGGCCTCCAGCGCCTCGGCCAGCATCCGCAGCCTCCGGCGTGCCCGCAGCGTGCCGCAGTCGCGGCGTACCACCTCGCCGTAGAGCGGATGCCCGAGCCGCAGGTGCTCCCGGCGGCCGTCGTCCACGGTCAGGACGAGGCCGCGGGCCTCCATGCGCTCGACCGCGTGGACCGAGGTCAGCGCCGCGAGTAGCTCGGTGCCCAGCGGCTCCCCGAAGGCCACCAGCTCCAGCGCCTCGCGTTCGTCCTGGTCGAGGTGGCCGATCCGGTCGCCCACCAGCTCGCGCAGCCTGGTGGTCATGGACAGCTCGCCCCGCCAGTGCCACCGGCCGTCCCGCTCGGCCAGGCAGCCGGAGGTGCGTCCGGCGTGCACGATCTCGCGCAGGTACAGCAGGTTGCCCTCGCTGACCCTGGCCAGGTGCCGTACGGTCTCCCCCGCCACCTCGCCGCCGAGCGCACCCGCGAGCACCTCGCCGACCTCGGCCACGGTCAGCGACGGCAGCTCGATCCGTTCGAGCAGCTCGTCCTTCCACAGCGCGGTCACCGGATCGGGCTGCGGCTCCCCCGACCTGATCGTCACCAGCAGCCGCGCGTCACCGCTCTCCGCCAGGTAGTGCACCAGCGCCGCCGACGCCGGGTCGAGCCGGTGCGCGTCGTCCACGCTCACCAGCAGCTCGCTGTCCCGTGCCCGCTCGCGCAGGTGCCGCGCCGCCCAGCGCAGCAGGTTCTCGCCGCCGCGCGGCGGCCCCGTCAGTACGTGCGCGAACGCGCCGAACGGAATCATCGAGGCGGTCTCCGTGCCCAGCGCGCGCACGACCGCGTACTCCGGCTGCCCGGCCAGTGCCTGCGCCGCCAGCCTGCTCTTACCCACACCCGCCGAACCCGCGATCAGCATGCCGGCTCCTGACCGCAGCGCTTCTCGCACGGCAGTGAGCGGCCCCCCTCGCCCGACGAACGGCCAATTTCTCCCCTGCTCGCCCATCGTGCCTCCTTTCACCACCCATGGTGGCGAGGGAGGTTCGCGCGAGGTTCAGGCCGGATCCCGCTTCAGCCCGGCGGCGGTCAGTAACAGGTCGAGTACGGCCTCCGCGCCGCTGAACGGCACAGGCTCGCACCCCACCACCTCGATCAGCCCACGGAGCCTGCCGTCGGACTGCTCGGGTTCTACCAGGCGGACGATCACCGTTCTCATCTGAGCACGATCTCCCCGCGCGGTTCAGGTCTGGTTCAGGTGGGGTGTGGAGCGGGCTCGACCTCCAGCTCGCGCATCAGCTCCGCGTAGAGCTGGTAGCGCCTGCGGGCGTCGCCGCGGCGGCCGGCCAGGTCGAGTACGCGTACCAGACCGAGGTGGGCGCGCTCGTCGTAGCGGTCGCGTTCCAGCAGCCGCAGCCAGTAGCGGGCGGCCTCGTCGTAGCGCCGTTCGCCGGCCCGCGCCCTGGCGAGCCTGGCCGCCGCCTGCACGTACGCCAGCCTGGCCTGCTCGCGCAGCCCCACGGCCCAGTCCGCGTACGGGTCCTCCTCACAGAACTCCCCGCCGTACGAGCGCTCGGCCGCCGCCCACCGCTCCAGCGCCTCCGCAGTCCTGCCCGCCTGATCGAGCCGTACGGCCTGAGCCACCAGCCCCAGGAACTCCTCCACGTCGACCCCGACGTTGTCCAGCTCCAGCCGCAGCGCCCCCTCGTCGGAGACCACGAACGCGTCGGCGGGCCACTCGTGCCCCGGGTCGAGCACCGCGCGCAGCGTGGACACCATGACGTTCAGCCGCCGCAGTCCGACCGCCTCGTCCTCCTGCTCCGGCCAGAGGATCTCGACCAGGCGCTCCCTGCCGATGCCGCTCCCCCTGCGGCTGACCAGAATCTTCAGCAGGTCACGCGCCTTGCGCGACTGCCAGGCCGTACGCGGGATGGGCACCGCGCCGCGCAGCACCCTGAACGTGCCCATCGTCTCGACGACCACCTTCGCGCCCGGCGGGGGAGCCGCGCGGGCGACCAGCGCGTCGATGCGGTCGTCGAGGGCCCGGCAGCCGATGGCGTGCATGCGCTCGCGCACACTCGCGGCCACCTCGCCACCCGCCTCGGGGTCGGCCAAGGCGGCCCTGACCAGCTCGGCCCTGGCCTGCCCGATCGGGTCGCCGAGCCGCGCCCACCGAGTCACCGCCTCGTCGGCCGCCGAAGGGTCGCCGTTGAGCTCGGCCCGCAACTCGGCGATGGCGGCCTGGGCGGCGTGGTCGCGGCGGCTCACCGCGACGGGCTCGGTCTCGTCGAGCAGCGCCCCGGCGTCGTCCCGGCGTCCGGCGGCCAGGGCGACGCGGGCGGCGGCGACCATGGCCGTCACCCCGGCGATGCCCTGGGCATGTTCGAGGGCCTGGGCGGCGACGCGGGTGGCCTCGTCGGGGTCGACGTCGGCCAGGAGTTCGGCGAGGCCGTTGAGCGCGTACGAGAGCGACTGCACCTCACCCGACGGCGTCGCGTCCGCGATGACCCGCCGGTAGAGCGCGGCCGCCTTCTCGCGGTCGCCGCGCAGGGCGTGGATGGCGGCCAGCCGGTTCAGGCCCGCGCCGGTCAGCCTGGAGCCCATCGCCTCCCACCGGGCGGCCGCGTCGGCGGCCTCGCCGGCCGCCTCCTCCAGGCGGCCCAGGCCGATCAGGGCCTTGGCGCGGTTGGCCACGTTGAGGGCGGCATAAGGGGCGAACGGCACCATGTCGACCAGCCGGCCGGCGACCTCCGTCTCGGCCAGGGCGTCGGCGTAGGCGGCCTCGTCGAGGTGGCGGGAGGCCCGGTTGGCGTGGATGCGGATGAGCTGGATCAGGTCGCCCGCCCGCTCGGCGTATTCCAGGGCGCGCAGGTAGTGGGCGTCGTTGGCGCGGCGGTCGCCGTCGAGGGAGGCCAGCATCGCCAGCGCCGTGTGGGCCATCGCCAGGGCGCCCGGCTCACCCACGAGCCTGGCCTGTTCGAGCGCCTTGTCGGCCAGCTCGGCGCAGCCCGCCCTGTCGCCCCTCATCCACAGAACGGTGGCCATGGACGCGGCGCACCTGACGGCGTCGGCGGACGGGAGGCCGTACGCGTGGCCCCGCTCGTACGTGGCCATGGCCTGGTCGAGGTCGCCGCGCATGTAGTCGATGAAGCCCAGCCGCCAGGCCAGGAACGCGTCGAACGCGGGCCCGTCCGCCGCCTGGGCGAGCAGCTCGCGGGCGCGGGCCCAGTTGCCGCGGTTCTGCTCGGCGACGCCGGCCAGCTTGAGCAGCGGGGGAGCGCGCCTGGCGGGCTCGGGCAGCAGCTCCAGCGCGGCGAGCACGTCTCCGCGCTCGGCCAGGCGCAGGCCGTGGGCGTCGAGCAGGGCGATGGCCAGGTCGGCGTGCCCTGTCGCGACCGCAGCGCGCAGGGCCGGCTCGGGCTGGTCGTGCTCGACGTACCAGCGGGCGGCCACCGCCGCCACGTCGTGGGCCTCGTGCGGGTCCAAGGGGGCGTGCCTGGCCAGCACGTGCCCGCTGGCGGCGGTCAGCCGGTAGCCGTCGTCGCCGGTCTCCAGGAACAGGCCGCGGCTGGTCAGCGAGTCGAGCGTGCCGGGCGGCGCGCCCAGCGTGGCGGCCAGCTCGGTGGTCAGCACCGGCAGGACCGTGGCGGCGCGCAGCAGCTCGCGCATGGCGTCGGGCAGGTCCTTGAACGCGGCCAGCGTGAGGCGTTCGAGCGTGGCCGAGCCGGCGGTCAGGCTCGCGACGGTGCCGGGCCAGGTGGCGGGCTCGCCGCGGGCCAGGGCGTCGAGCGCGGCCTGTACGGCGGCCGGCCAGCCGCCGCACATCCTGTGGAGGGTGCCGGCGATGGCCGTGCCCGCGTCGCCCAGCCGGGAGCGTACCCAGGTGGCGGTCTCGTCCGCGGTGAGGGCGAGGTCGGTGGCGTCGAGGTCGAGCACTTCGAGGTCCTGGCGCAGCCGCGCGGTCGGGAACGGCAGTGGGGCCCGCGACGCGGTGACCAGGTGCAGGTGGCGGGGCGCGGCGCGTACCAGTGTCTCCACGTAACGCACCGCACCTGGCGCGCCCGCGATCGCCTCGATGCCGTCGAAAATGAGGACCAGGCCGCGCCGCGGCCGCCGGGCCAGCGCCTCGGCCAGCGCGCCCGCCAGCGCCGCCGCCCTGGTCAGCTCGTCGGCGTCGGGGCCGAGCGGGGCTCCCGCGGCGGTCACCAGGTCGGCGGGCAGCTCAGGCGCGCGCTCCGACAGCGCCGAGGCCACCGCTCCCGCCAGCGTCGGGAGGTCGCGGTCTTCGGGCCCGAGCCGGTGCAACACCGCTCCCACGGCCTGGCTCCAACCGGCCAGCGCGGTCGACTTCCCGTAGCCTGTGGTCGCCACGAGCGAGGTGAGCCTGTGTGTCAGTGCGCCGTCGAGCCGCCGGTCGAGGGCGGGACGCGGTTGCACCCACCCTCGTTCCACCACCGCATGCTACGCCCCGGTTCGTGAGCGACTCCAGAGTTCGCAAAGTGCCACCTCCCGGTAACCAGCGGGAAGGCGCACTATGGTCGTACTTCGACAGGAGGCACCGTGGAACAGGAGCTGCCCGGCGGTCCGCGGCTGATCGTCGGTGTGGACGAATCCCCGGCCGCACGCTGGGCACTGGCGTGGGCCATCGGCGCGGCCAGGCTGCACCGGATGGTCCTCGTGGCCGTGCACGTCAGCCGCGCGCCCGTCCATCCGTTCCCCGAGGCGCTGCCCGTGCAGCACGCGGTCAGGATGGGTGAGGAGGCGCGCTGCACCGAGGTGATCGCCGCCGCGTTCGACGACGTGGCGGGCGGGGTGCCGGAGGATCTCACGACGATCGTGGTCGGCAGGGTGGGCGATCCGGGCTACCACCTGGTCGACCTGGCCCGCGAGGGCGACCTGCTGGTGCTGGGGCGCGGGCGGCGGGGTGTGCTCAGCCGCATCTTCCTGCCCTCGACCAGCATGTACTGCGCGCGGCACGCGCGGACGACGGTGGTGATCGTGCAGCAGCCGTCGCCGCCCGACGACCCGGAGCTGTCGGGTGAGCGCGGCCGCCGGTTCTGGAGCCGGCGACATCCCTGATCACCTTTCAGTGGTGGTCGTGGGTGGCAGAGGGGGCGTGTCCGTCCGAGAGGACGGCCGTGGCGGTGAAGCTCGCCGTACGGACCTTGCCGTCGTGCTTGAAGTCCAGGAACAACCGGTAGTCGCCGCGGCTGGGCGCTTCGGCATAGAACGTAATCTCCGGCCCCGCCTTGTCGCCTTTTTCGGGATGTACGTGGAGATAGGCCATATCGCCGGCGCGGAGGGCGACGAGGTGACCGTACGCGCCGAGGTAGGGCTCCAGGTCGGTGATCGGCTCGCCGCCCTTGTTGACGGTCAGTGTGAGCTTGCTCTGCTGACCGGGGACGATGTTTCCGGCGAGGTTGACCGTGTAGTCGTCGACGGCCGAGACGCGGCTGACGTGCGGCAGGGGCTCGGGCCGGTAGTCGCCCGCGGCCTGCAGGTCCGCGCCGAGCGTGAGCTTTTCGTTGGTGACGAAGTCGGCGAACGCGCGGTACGAGCCCGCCTTCGGCACCGCCAGCTTGACCGACCAGGTGCCGTCGGGGGCCATCTCCGGGTGCACGTGCTGGAAGCTCGTCAGGTCGCGGGAGGCGACGATGAGGTGCATCTTCTTGTCGTGTTCGACCTGGTAGGCGGTGACCGGCTTGCCGTCGGGGCCGATGACGGTGAACCTGAAGTCCGCGGGTGGGCCGGTGGCGATCGAGGTGATCGGGTTGAGCGTGTAGCCGTCCTGGGAGACCTGGAGGCCGCCGGGGGTGTCGCTCTTGGCGGCGGGTGGGGCGGCGTGCGCGTCGCTGTGCGTGTCGCTGTGCCCCGCGGTTGTTTCCGGTGGGGTGGCCGTGGGGCCCACCATCTTGCCCACGCCCAGGGCGCCACCGAAGACGACGGCCAGCCCCAGGGCGTACGTGCTCAGCTTGGCGGCCGTGTTCATGACCGGCCCGCCGGTTCGCCATCGGCCTTGACGGTGGTCATCGTTGTCTCCTCATCTGCGTTCAAGCTCTCTCCATGTTGTACGGATGCGCGGCGTTGTACGGATGCGCGGCGCATCGGGGCGCCTGTGAATATCACGGCCACCACGGCGCCCGCGATCGCGGCCCGGAACCCGCAGGTGATGAACACTGACGCCTGTGCGCGTCCGGGCGGGATATTTGGCATGATCGAGCTGTTGTCCAAGATGACACCTGGAACGATGTCTGGGATGTTGTCCAAGATGGGACGGGCATAGCGGCCCCACCAGGGGTTGTACGCCCGTCCTTCGCACATTCCGCACATCTGGTCCGTGCGCAACACAGGGAGCGCAGCCATCCCTTGCTAGGCTGCTTTGCAACCGTTGGGTCTCACCCCGGCAGGTGAGGCCGTCGAAGAAGTGGGGTCACACCGTGAAGAAGCTGCTCGTTCTGGCGCTGATCGCCCTTGGGGGGCTGCTGATCTGGCGTAAGGTGCAGGCCGACCGCGCAGAGCTCGATCTTTGGACCGAGGCGACCGGCAGCGAGAACTAACCGACCGGCGAGGCGATGAGTGACGTCGTCCCCATCAAGCTGGCGTGCCTGGACCTGGCAGGCACCACAGTCGGTGACATCGCCATGGTCGAGCGCGCCTTCGCCGAGGCGATCGCGACCCAGGGCATAGTGCCCGGGACCGGAGCTTACGCGCGTGCCATGGTTCACGTGCACCGGTCCCGGGGCTGCCCCAAGATCGATGTCTTCCGGGGGATCTTTCCCGGCAACGAGGCGCAGGCCCAGGCGGCGAACCTGACGTTCGAACGCTCCTACGAGGGGGCGTTGGAGCGGGCGGGTCTCGTACCCATGCCCGGAGTCCTGGAGGTCCTCGACAAGCTCAGGGGCACCGGCATCAAGCTCGCCCTGATCACGGGCTTCAGCCGCGCCACCCTGGGCCGCGTCCTGAGCGTGCTGGGCTGGCACGACAAGATCGACCTCGCCATCTCCCCCGAAGACGCCGGCGGCCGCGGCCGCCCCTGGCCGGACATGGTCCTGCACGCGGTGCTCCGAACGGGGGTGGAGGACGTACGCCAGGTGGCCGTCATCGGCGACTCGGAAAGCGACATGCTGTGCGGCCGCCGCGCCGGCGCATCGATCGTGGCTGGGGTGATGACGGGAGTGCACAGCAGGGAGCGCCTCCTGAAGGGCGGCGCCACGCACATCCTGGACTCGATCGCGGACTTCCCGGGCTTGATCCTGAGCGACGACCTTGGTGCGACGCAGGTAGCTTCCTCGGCCCGGTAAGCTATCTTCGTCGAAGGGGCCTTAGCTCAGTTGGCAGAGCGCCTGCTTTGCAAGCAGGAAGTCAGGAGTTCGAATCTCCTAGGCTCCACCGTCGAAGGGGCGGGGTAGGTGGTCCTCGGCCACCCACCCGTTGCCCTATTACCAGGTTGCCTGACGGGACCCCGCCCCGAAGGTCCTCGCTGATCGCTCGGGCTGTCCTTCCCAAAGCCACCCACCCCTTGCCCGGTTACCGGGTGGGCTGGCGGGATCCCACCCGGAGTGGACCTCGCTTCGCTCGGGCTGTTCTCCTGGGGCGCGCCTTCGGCGCCCAAGGTCATCGCGGTGGGCGCTTCGCGCACGGAGGGCTCGGCTGTTTCCTCCAGTCGAGCCAGAGCTTCGACCCCCTGCAGGTCTTCGCTCCGCTCAGATGTTTTTCCATGGGAGGCGCCGGCTGCGCCTGCGCTTCTATCGGTGCGACTGGGCGCTGGCAACGTCCAGGGGATCTCCGGTTCGGACGCAGCAGCCGGTAGCCTTCTAGGCTGACACGGCCGAGGCTCTGTCCGGGCGGTGCCGCTGGTTCACTGCTTTGCCCTTGCTCCGGATGCGACCGGGACCGCGATGTAGCCGGCCGGCAAGGCGGTGCTGAGCGGTCTGGCGGTGATGAGCGTGATCACGCCCAAGTCACCCGCCATGGCCGTACGGCGCGGCCACGCGAGGACGGCAAGTTTCGCCGAGCCGCACACCTTTCCGGCGCTCGGCCGCCTGCTTCTTGATCCAGCGATCCCGAGCCCCAGTACTTGCGGCACCGGGTCTGGCTCTCGTCCAGGCCGACGCTGCATTCGCAGGCGGGCTTGGGCGTCGCCCCCAGGTTGCTGCATGAGCGCCTTGAAGTCGGCAAGGCTCACATCTCTGACTGAATCCAGTGCATTGATACGGGACTCGGCGGAGGTATACCGTTCGCTATACTGCCGTATGTGGCAGACGAATGGGACGTCTACATCGTTGACGAGGTGCGCGAGTGGATCGAGCAACTTGACGACGCGACGCACAGGCGCGTTGTGCAAGCGATCGACGCGCTTGCCGAAGGAGGACCAGGTCTGGGGCGGCCGCTGGTCGATACGATTACCGCTTCGCGTCTGCAGAACTTGAAGGAGCTTCGGCCGGGGACTGTGCGGATCTTGTTCGCCTTCGATCCATGGCGGTCCAGCATCCTGCTGGTCGCGGGTGACAAGGCTGGACGGTGGAATGCCTGGTATGACCACGCCATCCCGCTCGCCGAGCAGCGCTACGAGATCTACATGAAGGAACGACAAGCGGAGGAGGGCAGATCATGACGGGATATGTGCGCTGGCAGGACATTCGTGCTGAGCATGTCGAACGTGCCGGCGGTGAGGAGGCTGTTGAAGCGGGCAAGCAGGAACTCCTCGCCAAGGTGCAAGGACACCGACTTGCTGAGATCCGCCGTAGTCGAGGACTGACCCAACAAGCCCTCGCACAGCGTATGGGGGTCACCAAGGGCCGCATTTCGCAGATCGAGCAAGGCAAGATCTCTGGGCAGGACGTGCTTGCCCGGTACGCCACTGCTCTTGGTGGTCGGCTTCATCAGTCGATCTACTTCGACGATGGTGACATTGCCGCCATCGCTTGACGTGAGGGCGAGAGGGCGTCTTGTACGGTGTCTTGGCCACGGTGGGGTCGCCCTTGTGGCTGAGCAGGCCACCGTACGCGTCCCGCTGTTCTTGGCCTTTCCCCTCTTGAGCCGTCGGGATAATGCGAAGTTGGCTGGGGTGCCGTGTACAGCAGCAAGTACAGCAACACCGCCTTACGTGATCACACGTCATCAGCTCACACCTGCTGTCTGACCAGGTCAAGAACCTTCCTTCGGGGCAACCGGTTCCCGTTTGCAAGCAGGAAGTCAGGAGTTCGAATCTCCTAGGCTCCACTCCAGGTCAAAGGCCACTACCCTTAATCGGGAAGTGGCCTTTGCGATCTTGCACAGCTGCCACAAGGCCCCTCTGCGGCATTCACTGGGGGCGAGTGACCGGAACTACCGCAATCAGGTGGTCCAGACCTTTGAAATCCTTGGGATTACAGGTGTACAGAGGGAGCCGGTTCGCGATTGCCACACAGGCAATCATCAGATCTGCAGTGCGGGGGCGTGGTTTGCGCCCTGAGGCGATGACGGCCGTCCACAACTGGCCGTACTCGCGGGCTGCAGTGTCGTCGAAGGGAAGTGGATCGAATTCGGCTTCGGCGGTCTGCAGGATCTTCATTCGCTGGGCGAGTTCCTGCGGCCCTGTCGCCACCAAGACGCCGACCGAGAGCTCCGCGGTGGTGATGGCACTGATCATCATCTCATCGGGGAGCTCGTCGGGATCGATGTCGGCGCGCAGGATGAGGATGTTGGTGTCGAGCAGCCCTAGGGCGTGGGTCATCCCTCGTCCTCAGCGAATTCGCGTCTGCCGTATGCACGATCGTAAGGATCGTAGAGATCATCGTTGACGTGGCGGTCCATGTCCTCGCGGTATTTACGGTCGTCCAGCCGGGGCATGCCACGCGACACGGCGGCGAACTCGGCACGCGAAACCGCCCGGCGTCGGCGGCGGAGAGGGACCAGATCACCGATGTGATGGCCATTACGGGTAACGGCGTACCGCTCTCCACGTTCCAGGCCATCCATGATCTCCGCTGACCGGTTACGCAGGTCGCGTTGAGATATCTCATGGGAGCGGTCAGGCTCAGGAGTGCTCATATCTGAAGTCTACTGCGATGTGCCATTCGGTGCTACCGAGTAGCACTCCTGGACACTTATTGAGCCCGAAGGGGCAGTAGTGAGTGGGGAGCGACCGGATGCGGGGGCGAGATCACTTCCCCGGCCGACATAGAGGTTGCTGTACAGCAGAGAAGTACAGCAACGGGGCTACACTGTGGCTCACCCTGACGCCCCTCCAGCACATGCCTGAACAGGGCCGAAGCCTCTCCGGGTCGTGACCGGCTCCCGTTTGCAAGCAGGAAATCAGGAGTTCGAATCTCCTAGGCTCCACCCCCGAAGGGGCCGGGTAGGTGGCCCTCGTGCCACCCACCCGTTGCCCGATTACTAGGTTGCCTGACGGGATCCCACCCCGAAGGTCCTCGCTAATCGCTCGGGCTGCCCTTCCCAAAAGCAACCCAACCCCGTTGCCCGGTTGCCGGGTGGGCTGGCGGGATCCCACCCGGAGCGGGCCTCGCTCCGCTCGGACTGTTTTCTTGGAGCGCGCCTTCGGCGCGCAAGGTCATCGCGGTGGGCGCTTCGCGCAGGGAGGGCTCAGCCCTTGCTTCCAGTCGGGCCGGAGCCCCGACCCCTGAAGGGCTTCGGCTATCGGTATGGGCGGCGACGTTGACGAGCTCGCCACTCCAACGGGTGTCGAGACCGATGAGACGAATTGTGATGCGGTATTTGATGATCTCGCCTTCCAGCGCCTTCGCGGTGAGCGCACGCACTCCGCAGAAGGAGGGCACGGATCCCAACCATCGTGATCAGAATTTTCGGGACTGCCATTGTCGATCTAGACCATGAATCGGATGACTGTAATCAACGTCATCCCGTTCCCTTTTCTCGTGAGAGCTTGCAGGAGTTTCTATGTAGCCCTCGCTAGTGGGACAGTGATAGAGGTGCGACTAAGCATCGTCCGCAGGGTGAAGCTCCAAATCGCTGCAAGCCCTGGAGAAGAGAACAGATTGGGGATTCCCCGAAGCGCACCTTGCCCCTGGAGCTGTCCTATCGTGCACGGGCCATAGCCGACTTCCGGGCTCGCCGCTTCCCTCGGGCCCGTCCTTCGCGAGCCTCGCCAGGTGGAATGGTACGCAAGCCATTTGTGCCGCAGCCTCTGCGCGTGTCGGGGAAGATCAACTGCGCGTTGCCGGCGTTCGTCTCGGCGTCCGGCTCGTGTAGAGCTGCCAGGTCGAGGCCAAGGGTTTCCAGGGCTTTGTCAGCTCGTGCAGGTGGTAGTAGCCGCGCACGCCTAGAACGTGAGGTCGAAGTAGGCCTCCGCGTAGTCGCCGCTCGTGGATTCGTCGGTGTTATGCACCCCCGCGAACGGATTGAGGTTCGATTGGGATCCCACTCCCTGGCCGCGCCGGACCCATCCCTTGAAGTCTTTTTGCCCGTCGAGGTCCCAACTGCTGTCGCTGGTCCCCTCGAACAGCTTGGCGACTCCCCGGACCTCCAGGTTGTCAGAATCCTTGCGCCACAGGTAAGTAGCCGTGACTTCGAGTCGGACCTCACCGCCGGCCCGGATTTCGTAGTATTGCTGCACCGGGATTCCGGCGATGAGGTGGAGGTCGACCGAGACCTCGCTCGCCGCCTTCTCGTAGCCGACCTCGGGGTCTCTCTTGGTCTGATCCCATATGGGACCCCACTCGTGGTCCCATGCCTTCAGCAGCACCTTACCGGTGACATGAATGGTGGGCAGATTCAGGGGATTTTCGAGGTTCATGGCTTCCTCCCGCCATTCGGCTGGCATCTGGTGTCCACGTGGCTATTTCACCCGAGAGTCTGCCCTTGCCCCTTAGAAGATAGACGATTACGCGACCGCTGGCCACCACCGCGAACCCGCAAAGAAATCTACAAAGTCACGATCGGCGCGATTTCTGGAGGTTTGATCATTGGCTTGAAGGCGGCGGCAACGGCGGAACACGAAATTCCGGTCGCACCGGATGTTGATTAATACTCCTTCTCCGCCGTGTCAACCGTCAAATTGTGCCGAACTTGAGCCGGTCTTATCACAGAGCCGCTTTTCCTGACGCGCACGCGCCGGCGCCCCGGGTCGCGTACTTAGCGCATTGACTGCATGCGCTAAGTAATCATGGCTGGTTGGGTCATGCAGTAGCGGAGGCGTGACATGGGCCTTTTCGACCTGCCCTTTCCACCAGTATGTCGATGCGATCGGCCCGATCACCTGCCCACCAGCGGCCAAGCGCCGCTCAACGATGGCGCGACAGATCGCATGGGCCCCATCGCGGTTGCCGACAGCCACGCGAACCTCAACACATTCAGCCATGCCTCTCACACTGCCGAATTGTTCTCATGGGTACGTATCGCGTGCGGCCTGGGGGCCGTTCTCGCGCGCGCCCGCCACTCGGGCCGCGACGGGCACAAACTTCACGGTCTGGCCCCGCCGCACTCACAGCGATATGCCCCGGCTTACCGGACAATGTGGCTGATCACCTTGTAGATGGTGGATGGCGATGAGGTTCGGCGCTCAGTTCGTGCATCCCGAGACCCTGCCCGTTACGTGCGAGCGCTCCCATCGCCAGGCCTACGAAAAGCCGTACTCGTCGATCCATAGATCGGCTCCAGCTCTGTTAAGGCAACTGATGGCTTCTTCGTCAAGATAGAGCCCTCGCGGCCTGGGACCCTCTCCCGGTTCGAACGACCGGAACATGACCAACGTGGCCTCTGCGCCACCAGCGGTCAGCTCTCCGATTCGATCCCAGACGCCGGCCAACTGATTCATCACGGCTTCCACCTGTTCATCGAGCGAGGTGGTCTCCGCAAGGCCGGAGTCGAGCGCCCATTCGTGTCGTGGCGGTATCAGGCGTCCACTCTTCCTGCCGAGGCGTGACTCCTTCGCCTCCGATCGAGTCGGCTCCACGCCCACGTACTGGGTGATCTGTCCGGGATCCAGTTCGTCGGACTTGATCATAAAGTAGACCCGCTGCTCGACGATCACGTGAACACGGTAGCGGTTAAAAGGTTGGCCGGCGCTTGCGAGACCGGGGCAGGGGCAGTCGCTTCCACTGCTCAAGACTTTGATCGTTGTGGCGGTTGATCACGGTCGCTCGTGGGGCCTGACTATCCTGATCACCGTCGACCTGGGACTACGTCCTCAAGATCCTGACAGTCCCGGGAAGCACGGATTCGATCCACGACCTACGCATACCCGTCGCTCCTGTCTACCGGACATCGCCCTGGATCCGTGACAATCAAACCTGTGCGGAGTGAGGGGCGAGAGGTGCTTATCGGAGGAGACAGGTGATTGAGAGATGTCCCCCGCGGTTCGGGCGCGGTTGGGTCAGGCTGATGTCTCTTGCGGGCGTTGCTCTGGTTCTCTTGGTCGGAGTCCATCTGCCTAATATCGACGAACCAGAGAGGGCTGGTCGATCAATCCCTTCGCCGGCCGGACCCGGCGACACATCGAATTTCAAGATCATCAATAAGGAACAGCATATCGATATCGCTGACTTCGACCAGAAGGACAGTCCATTGTGGCCGTTGGTCGAGGAGCTTCGTAGGGCCGGTCTCCAGAGCGGCTCCGCGACCGTGGAGCCCGAATAAGGAGAACTGATCCAGGCTGATCTTGCAATGGCATCGGGTTCATGGTCGGTGCCGTCGCTCTTGCCATCTTCGAGCAGCGCGACAAGGGAGACGCCTGACGGTAACGGTTCCGAACGAACCCAGATCAACTCAGCCGGGTACACCGGCGCACTCCGTGGCGGGAGCCGTACGACAAGGCCATTGTTCGTGTTGATGAGGAAGAGGTCAGCCGCTTGATCACGCGCCACTAAGGGCGGTCAACCACGGGCTGTCCTTCCTAGAGCAAACCCGCCCTTGCCCGGTTACCGGGCGGGCTGCGTAGTGGGATCCCATCCGGAGCGGACTTCGTTTCGCTTGGAAGTCCTTTCTCAGGTGCGTCTTCGGTACGCGAGGTCATCACGGTGGGCGCTTCGCGCGAGGAGGGTCAGCCGTTGCTTCCAGTCGGGCCGGAGCCCCGACCCCTGAAGGGCTTCACTTCGCGAAGACGTTTGTAGCCGGAGGTGATCGAAGATCCGGGGGTTTCCTAACCCCGGTTCTGTCGAACCATGCCGTGGTCAGCTTGATCGGGTTGCGGTGAGTACGGCGATGTCACGGTCGAAGCAGACGATGATGTGGCCTTGTGGGGTGGCGGCCACGGCATTGACCAAGTCGGGGAATTCGATGCCGGGACTGATCTTGCTGAAGGTGGTGAGGCTCCATGCCGCTACCGTTCTGTGGCTGGCGGCAACCGCGATGGGGTGGCCGTCGACGGTGGTGGCGGCGAGGGCGCTCACGGCTCCCGTGGGAAGTTGGCCGATCTGCTGAGCGGTGATGACGTCCCATACCTTCATCGGCCGGTCGCGCCAGTCATCGTTCGTGGTGATGGCGATGGGTCGTCCGTCCACGACGGTGGCGGCCACGAGGCGTACCGGTTTGCCGTTGTTTCCGGTGGTCTGGAGTCCGGTGTCGCGGTTACTGGCGAGGTCGCGGACCCGGAAGCCGCCGCCCCACCGTCCGAGTAAGGCGATGGGCTGGTCGTCGAGCGTGGTGGTGGCGAGGTCGTGTACCCATCGATGGTCGCTCTTGCGGGGGTTGCCGGTCTCTTCGCCGGTGCGGAGATCCCATACCCGGATGGTCTTGTCGTCGCCGGCGGTGATGGCCCGGGGTGGGTCGCCCGTGTTGTCGGCCGCGATGGCGGTTATTGGGAGGTGGTGGGCGGTCAACGGTGGTCTGGCCGCTTTGCCCAGTGTGAGGTCCCAGAAGTGGACATTGCCGTCCTTGCCTCCGATGATCGCCACCGCGCGATCGTCCACTTGGGTCGCGGCCACCGCAGTGACGGAGCCGGTGGTGTCCGTGAGTGGCCGGCACACCTGGTCGCCGGTGTCCAGATCCCATACTCGTACGGTTTCGTCATCGCCGCCGGTGACCGCCACCGGTCGGCCGGCCACTGATGTGGTGGCCACCGCCGTGATCGCGGCGTCGTGACGAACTGGTTTGCCGGCTGGTTCACTGACGACCAGATCGGATACCCGTACCGACCCGCCGTCGCAACTCGACACCACCACCTGCCGGCCGTCCACCACCGCCGTCGCCACCGCATGCACGGTGCGAGGATGCTGCGGGAACAGCTCACCGGTCGGCTTAAACGTTTTCAGGTCCCACACTTGGATGGTCGGCTCGTTGGAGTCGCAGATGATCGCCACCAGTCGGCCGTGCATGACCGTGGTCGTCACGGCCTCCAGGTTCTCGGATCGGGGGAGGTCACTGACCGGCAGTCCGGTGGCCAGGTCCGACAAGCGGGTGGTCGTCTGGTAGCCGCCAGAGATGACCACCTGATGGCCGGCGGTCAGCTCCGCGACCGCAAGCGCGCTCACGTATCCAGTGTGCCCGGTGAACGGGCTGCCCACGGGGTCACCGGTATCCAGGTCCCATACGCGGACCACTGGGCCGCCGCCTGTGACAGCCACCCAGCGGCCGTCCAGCACCGTGGTCGCCACCGCGTACACCGGGCCGGTGTGGCCGCGGAGCGGTGCCATCACCTCCTGCCGCGTTTCCAGATCCCATACGCGTACCGTCGTGTCGTAGCAACCGGCGACCACCACCGGGCGGCCATGGCGTTCCGCGATCGCGAGGGCTTCCACGCTGTCAGCCTGAAGGTCGAACGGGTCACCCACCGGCTTGCCGGACGTGAGTTCCCACACCCGTACGGTGTTGTCGTCACCACCGCTGATCACAACAGGGCGACCGTCCAGAACGGACATCGCCAGCGCCCGCACCGCGTTCGTGTGACCGGTCCATGAGGAGCCGACCTGCTCGCCGGTCGCCAGATCCCAGACTCTTACGGTGCGGTCGCCGCCTCCGGTGATCGCCACGGCACGGCCGTCGATGACCGTGGTCGTCACCGACGCCACCCAATTGGTGTGACCGTCGGTGCTGCCCAACGGCGGGCATGACGTCACGCCCTTCGGCAACAGACTGGTCCAAGCCTGCTGCACCCGCCAGGCAGCAGGACGAATATCCGGGTTCTTATGACGGGACAGTGACGACATGCCGCGCATAGTAGTTGCCGGCACCGGGACGCGTCTCAAGAAGTCCGGGATGGTCGTTTGGGGGTAGGTGGTCTTGGCGGTGCAACCCATTCCTTGCCCGGTTGCCGGGTGGGCCGGCGGGATCCCACCTCGCTTCGCTCGGGCTGTCTTCCTAGGGCGTGCCTCCGGCGTGCAAGGTCATCACTTTGAGCGCTTCGCACCAGCCGGCTCAGCCATTGCTTCCAGTCGGGCCCAGTCTCGACCCGCATAGGCATTCGCTCCGCTCGAACGTTCTTATGAGGGCTGACGTGGATGACCTTGCTGCAGTGCCGTAGTAGAGACTCATCGCCTGTGTGACAGGCTGCACGGTGCCTGTCACGAAGTGGTCCAGCGTAAAAGAGGCGCCTGACCTGTGCGGGCGGTGTCACACTTGCGTACGCCGGACGGCGGTGTTCGGACAGCTCAGTTATAAGGGTTGTCGTAGGTGACGGATCTGGTGCGGCTGTTGTAGGTGTTGCCTGGATAGAACCAGCCGCCCGTCACGTACAAGGTGATGTTCGTGATGGTCGTGGAGTGGGTGTATTCACCGTTGTAGAGGAATAGGTGCAACTGGCAGCCGGAGGGAGCAGGTGCCGTGCCCGTCTGGCCCGGATAGAAGACGGTGCTGCCATTGACGGAGACGTAGAAGTTCGGCATGGGGTAGGACCCGCTTCCCCAGCACAGCCGGAGCGCGTACCTGAACTTTGTGTTCCCGTCGTCGAACGCCAGCGTGCCGGTGAGCTGGGCGAGCATGATTGACGGGCCGGCGTTCGAGTTCACCGTGAGGGACACGGGCAGGTCTGGACCGTAGGTGGCGTGCGCGGGGGTGACGGGCATCAGGATCGCCGCGAGCGTTGCGATGACGATGGCGACAGAGCCGGCCGCACGACGCGCTTTGGAACGTGTCAATTCCAACCTCATCTCTTTCATGATGTCGGCGGAGCGCGCACGGAGACTATTGTCGGGGCCTTCAGGCGTCCAGAGAGACGATGGAGAGTCACTGATTCGGCCCGGCGTTAACTTGTGGCAGGGCGGCTCGCGCGAGAATAGGCGAGGCGTGTCGCCAGGTCGGAGATTGGACCCGCAGAGCCGTAATGCCAGCGCGACGGGTGAAATTTTCATTCCATCGGGACGCGGTCGACTCCGGCGCCGGAGATGATCGGGCCGGGTGATGGCTTTGCGTGTCGGACGCCCGCCCGGTGAGCCTGTTGCTTGTGCCGCTCGGCGAGGTTGAGCCAAACTGCGGCGGCGTGCTCGTAGGTGCCTCGGGCTGTCTCCTCGAACCTGGCGAAGTCGGTACGGCGCAGAACGTAGTACTGGGCGCCCTCGGAGCACAGGATGTACGCCTCACAGCAGGAGGCTTCCTTGACGTGTCGCAGCCTTTGCGGGCTGTGCGATTCCCAGATGTACACGGTGATCACTTCCGGCGGCGCGATGACAGGAATGATGGGGATTGCTGGCGCGCCTGCTCGGGGTTCGGGCGGAGAGGCGCGCCAGGGGAGTTCCATGGCTAGCCAGTGCGGGCCCGCCAGCAGTTGAACAGGTAGGTCTGCCAGGCGAGCACGGCCGCGAGGGCGATGGCGTCCGCCTCCTTGACCTCCTGCGAGACTCCGGTCGCCGCCATGGCCGGGCTGACCTCGTAGCGGAGGCGGGCCGCCCACCACATCTGTCCCGTCGCGTCGGACCCGCGCTGGATCCACCACAGCGGGTACGTGGTGCACAGGACGGAGAGCTGATGGAGTGTCCAGTCCTCGGCATCTCCCGTTTGCGACACCACTCGGAGCAGGTCGTGGTGGGCCGTTTCGAGGAGCGCGTCCAGCTCGGCATCGGTCAGGTCCATGCCGATCACCGTCCAAAGCCCGAAGTGCGTGGGGCGATTTGTGATCTATGCCGAGAAGCACATCGATGTTCCACGGGCTACACCTCCGAAGACCGTACGGTCACCTGTCGCTGGCTGCGGTTGGGCGGCTACCGTGAAGCATGTTCCGGTGACCCGCGTCACACGATGCGTTGCCTGGACGGGGCAACAGGCAACGGGAAGAGGCAACCGTGGGCTTCGGTGAACAACTGCGACACTGGCGCGAACGGCGCAAGGTGTCTCTGTCGGGGCTCGCGCAGGCAACGCACTACTCCAAGGGCTACCTCAGCCGGGTTGAACGACGGCAACGCAAACCGGAGAGGCTGCTCGCCGAGCTCGCCGACGACACCTTGGGCGCCGATGGAAAGCTCGTCGGGGCTTGGGTGATGGAGTTCGGTCCCGAGCCTATGCTTGGGCCAAGCGCAGGAGGTGAGGCAACGAAAAGGCGCACGTTCCTCAAGAGCGCGAGCACCGCAGTGGTAGTGCCGGGGCTGGCAGAGCCCAACCCGCACGTTGACGCGGTCGCGCGGCTTCGGGACGCTCTCGTTCCCGACTCGCCCACCAAGGCGGAGGACATATCCCTGCCGGCGTTCGGACGTGCCGTGACTCGAGCGCGAAGGGACTTCACCGCGGCTCGTTACGCCGGCCTGGCGGACGATCTCGCCGACCTCGTACCTGTTGCCCGCGCCGCCACCGACCCGGCCGGGATCGCGCTCGCCGCACAGGTCTACCATCTCGCGGCCCGGACGCTCATCAAGCTGTCCGCACCGCCGTACGCATGGGTGGCCGCCCACCAGGCCGAGCAGGCAGCTCGAGCGAGCGGTGATCTTCGTGCGATCGCGGAAGCTCGCCGCGACATGGTGAGTCTCTTCCACCGGGCCGCCGGCTACGGCAAGGCACGCGACCTCACCGCGAAGGCGGCGGACATCCTGCGTCCCGCGCTGCCGAAAGCAAGTCCTTCGGCATGGGGCGCGTACGGCACGCTCATGTCCACCGGGGCCATCGCCGCGGCCCGGCTTGAGGATCGGCACACCGCCCTCAGCATGCTCGGCGAAGCGGACGAGGCATCCCATCGCTCACCCAAGCTGGTGTTGTCCGCCGGCCACGTGGTCACGTACCGGATCGGCGTGTCCATCATTCTGGGGGACGCGGGCACGGCCATCGACCACGCGCGGCGCATCGTCCCCGAGGAGATCCCGACCGTGGAGCGGCGGGCCAGCTATTTCACGGGCATCGCCGAGGCGTACACGCTGTGGGGGAAGACGGACCGCGCTGTCCGTGCCCTGCTCATAGCCGAGAAGATCGCCCCCACGGAGATGAGGCGGGCGGGACCACGCCGGGTCATCGAGGACTTGCTGCACCGTGACCCGCACAGCAACCTGTCGGGGTTGCGGGCGTTGGCACGGCGCATGTCTGTGACGCTGTGAACCAGCGGTGAGAAGGTCCTCTCGCCCGGTACGCCACTGCTCTTGGCGGTCGGCTCCATCAGTCGATCTACTCGCGTTGGAGATATCCACGCCACAAGCATCTGGTTCGGCCGTCTCGTGATTTACACACGTTGATCACGACTCATGGCGGTTCATGTCTTCCCGATATCTACGGTCGCCCAGTCGGGGCATGTCACGGGACGCGGCGGTGAACTCGGCGCGGGAGACGGCTTGGCGCTGGCGGCGGAGAGGTCGTTTGGTCGCCTGACGTGCGGTGTTTGACACCTCTTCTGGCTAACCGCTATCTATTGGCTAACCGTTAGGGGGTGGAGGTGTTGGTGATGATCCTCAAGGAATCGTCACACGCGTACCACCTGCGTGCCCGGCCACGGCAGAGTTGCGGCCCGCTGGGCGAGTCGATGAGCCCAGGTCGGAGCCATGATCGCCATAGCGCAAGGACTACGCGTTGACATGTCATGGCGGACGAGCCCCAGCGTCGGCGGGGTGCGCTCTATGTCTGTCGATGACGTCGTAGACCATGTTGCCGGACGAGTGAACAAGGACCCGTGAGTAACAGCAGCCATGATCCAGAGCCGACCGGCCGCCCCTACGACGCCGAGGGGAGGTCTGGCGCGTCGGCTCGGTCGGGGAGGCGGCATCGCTCGTCCCAGAGAAGTACGCCCAGCCACGATGAGAACCCGGCGGCCGACCGGTCGGCGCGAGTTCAGCCGAGCCCTTTAGGGCCGGAGGGTGGGCGGCATCGTGCCGCGTCTTTCGAGGGTGCCCAGAGTTCGCAGCCACGTCCTAGTCGGCGGAGAAGCGTAGAAGGTGCGGGAGGACGCGCCAGGTCGCGGCGCTCCGGCGACCGAGGGCAAGGTGGTCAAGGCGGCCAAGGCGGTCGCGGAGGGATGGGTGGACCGGGCGGTGATGGGCCCGGTGGCGGGCGTGGGCGGTCCGATGAGGGAGATGGCCGGCCTCGTCGTACCGGCTGGAAGCGTTTTGTTCCCAGTTGGAAGATCGTGGTCGTCGGCGTCACGGTGCTGGCGGCGGGTCTCTTTGGCATGATCATGGTGGCGTACGCCTACACCCCGCTACCCCTGCAGACCCAGCGGCAGGCCGTCGAGCAGGGCAGCATCATCTATTACCGGGACGGCAAGACCGAGATCGCGCGGCTCGGCACCAAGCGTGAGATCGTCCCGATCTCCAGGATCCCGCGACATGTTCAGGATGCTTTCATCGCCGCCGAGAATCGCACGTTCCGCACTGATCCGGGCATCTCGGTGTCGGGCATCATGCGGGCGGTGTGGAGTACGGCGACCGGCCGGCAGGTCCAGGGCGGGTCGACGATCACGCAGGAGATGGCGCGGGGCTACTACGACGGCCTCAGCCAGGAGCGGACGCTTCAGCGGAAGGTCAAGGAGATCTTCGTGGCGATCCGTGCCGGTAAGGAGATGTCGAAGGATCAGATCCTGGCCAACTATCTCAACACCATCTATTTCGGCCGGGGCGCGGACGGGATCCAGGCGGCGGCTCAGGCCTACTTCGACAGGGACGTGGACGAGCTGACCCCCGCCCAGGGCGCGTACCTGGCGGGCCGGATCCAGATCCCCGACGCGTTCGACCTGGCGGAGTCGAAGAAGAACTGGGCACCGACCCGGGAGCGGTTCGACTATGTCATCAACGGCATGGCGATCGTCGACCCGGCGAAGTACGGGTCACTGCCCAAAACGGCGAAGTTCCCCAAGCTCGCCCGGATGGACAAGAAGGAGACCCTCAAAGGCATCAACGGCTACATGGTGGACATCGTCCAGCGTGAGCTGGAGAAGCGGGGGATCTCCAGGCAAAGCCTGCGCAGCGAGGGCTACCGGGTCACCACGACGTTCGACAAGAAGCTGATGCTGGCCGCGAAGAAGGCGGTGGAGGGCAACCTCGCCGTCGTCAACGACAAGCGCATCCAGGCGAACATGGCCGCCGTTGACCCGCGCAACGGCCAGGTGATCGCGTTCTACAGCGGCCACGACTACCTGAAGAGCTTCACCAACAACGCCTTCGACGCCAACAAGCAGGCCGCTTCGGCGTTCAAGCCGTACGTGCTGGCCGCCTGGCTCGAGAACGGCTACAGCCTCAAGAGCTACGTGTCCGGCAAGGGACCGGTCACGCTGCCGGGCACCAAGCCGATCGGCAACTCGCACGACGTGGGCGCGGCCGTACAGATCGACCGGGCCACCGCCGAGTCCGTGAACACGGCCTTCGCCACGATGGCGCAGGAGGTCGGTCTGAAGGAAGTGGAGCGGATCGCCGAGGGCGCCGGGATCGACAAGAACGACCTGGAACAGGCGATCAAGGACCACGCGTACGGCATGTCCATCGGTGCCGGCCTGGTCACGCCGGTCGAGCAGGCCGCCGGGTACGGCATCTTCGCCAACGGCGGCGTCCACCACGACGCGCACGTGATCCTCCTGGTCAAGACGTCCAAGGGGAAGACCATCATGAAGGATGCCGTCCCGCCCAAGACGGTCATCACTGCCGATACCGCCGCCGACGTCACGTACGCGATGCAGCAGGTGGTCAAGTACGGCACCGCCAGAGGCACCTCGCTGCCCGGCGGCCGGCCGATCGCCGGCAAGACCGGCACCAACAACGAGAACAAGGAGGCCTGGTTCGTCGGCTACACCCCGCAGCTCTCGACGGCGGTCGGGATGTACAAGGAGGTCCCGCAGATCAACCCGAAGACCAAGAAGGTCATCAAGGACGCCAACGGCTATGCCTTGAAGAAGGAGGTCTCGCTCGGGAACATCCAGGGCGCCGGTACGCCCACCAAGATCTGGCGTGACTTCATGACGATCGCGATGGCCGACAAGGCGGTCGAGCCGTTCCCGGCGCCCGCGTTCGGCGGCCAGACGCACGACCTGGTGCGGAAGCCGACGCCCAAGCCGACGCAGGACCCGTCCGAGGGCGACGACGACCCGTTGTGCTCCACCGACCCCACCTGTGGCAGCCCGGACGCCGGAGATGAGACGACGCCGGACGACAGCGGCGACCCGAGCGACCCCGGCGACACCGTCATCGCCGACGACACCCAGCCCGTCGGCGACGGAACCGGATAGCCGGGCCTGCCAGATGGCGAACCATCGGCTACCGGTGAAACCCGTCCGGCGACGCCGTACAGCTGAGCGAACAACCGGACGGCTTCGATCTGACCGAGAATTCCCCGACGAGCTCGTGAGCGCGTTGGAGCGGCTCCCTCGTTGAAGCACGAACATCGAGATGCTCGCGACTCCTCCGTAAGCTGAGACCGTGTCTCCCACACTGATACTGCTCGACGGCGTCCGCTGGCAGGGCGTGCGCGTGGTCGGTGATCGCGCGCAGACCCTGCTGGCCGTGCTCGCCCTCCACGGCCGTACCGGGGTGAGCGACGAGCGCCTGGTCGAGGAGCTGTGGCCCGACGAGGCGCCGGCCAATCCGACGAAGGCGCTGCAGGTGGTCGTGTCGCGGACCAGGGCGGCGACCGGTGCCGAGGCCGTGGTGCGGATGCCGCGTGGCTACCGGCTGGGCCTGCCCGCCGACCAGGTGGACGCCCTGCTGCTGGCGAAACTGGTGGAGGAGGCGCAGACCGCGCTGGGTGCGGACGACATGACGCTCGCGCGTCGGCGGGCTGAAGAGGGCATGGCGCTCGTAGGCGGCCCGGCCGGAGAGGGCATGGGGCTCGTGGGTGGCCCGGCCGAAGAGGGAATGGGTGGCGGGTCGGACGGGGCCACGGGGGCGGTCGCCGAGTTGCGGGGTGCGGCGGCGAAGTGGGTGGCCGAGGCGCGGCGGGTGGCGGCGATCGCGCGTGGCCGGAGTGGTGCTCACGAAGGCGCGCTGCCGCTGCTGGAGGCGGTCGCGGCCGAGCGGCCGTACGACGAGGAACTGCTGGCCTGCCTGCTGCGCAGCGAGGCCGCCGTGCGCGGTGCGGCCGCCGCTCTGGAGCGGTACGCGCGGTATCGCGAGAATCTGGTCGAGCGGCTCGGCACCGAACCGGGGCCTGAGCTGGCCCGTGTGTACGCCGAGCTGCTCGTGGCGGATCGGCCGGTGCGTGAGGGGATCCTGTTCGACGGGTCCTCGTTGCTCGGGCGCGACGGTGACATTCGCGCGGTGCACGCCCTGTTGCAGACGAACCGGGTGGTTTCCATCATCGGCCCTGGTGGGCTGGGTAAGACGCGGCTGGCTCATGTCGTCGGCAGGAACGCCACGCAGCCCGTCGCGCACTTCGTCGAGCTCGTCGGTGTCTCGTCGCCGGAGGGCGTGGTGGGGGAGGTGGGGTCGGCGCTCGGGGTGCGCGATTCGGTCAGCGGGCGGCGTACGCTGACGGCTGACCAGCGCGCCGACGTACGCGCCCGGATCGCGCAGCACCTCGACCAGGCCCCGGCGCTGCTCATCCTGGACAACTGCGAGCACGTGATCGAGGCCGTCGCCGACCTGGTGGCGTTCCTGACCGTGACCACCCGCGACCTGCGGGTGCTCACCACCTCGCGCGCGCCCTTGTCGATCCCCGCCGAACGCGTCTACTCGCTCGGCGAGCTGCCGGCGGGCGACGCGGTGGAGTTGTTCCGGCAGCGGGCCACGGCCGCCCGCCCGGGGGTGCGGATCGACGAAGGGCTGGTCGAGGAGGTCGTCGCCCGCCTCGACGGGCTGCCGCTGGCGATCGAGCTGGCCGCGGCGAAGGTACGGATGATGTCGGTGGAGGAGATCGCGCGGCGCCTGGCTGACCGGTTCGTGCTGCTGCGCGGTGGCAATCGTACGGCTCCCGACCGGCACCAGACGTTGCTCGCGGTCATCGACTGGTCGTGGAACCTGCTGGACGAGCCGCAGCGGCGGGCGTTGCGGTGGTTGTCGCTGTTCGGCGACGGGTTCACGCTGGCCGCGGCCGAGGACGTAGTCGGCCCGGACGCCCTGCGCACCGTCGACGCGCTGACCGAGCAGTCGATGCTGAGCGTCCGCGAGACGACGCACGGCTTCCGCTACCGCATGCTGGAGACCGTCAGGGAGTTCGGGCGGATGCGGCTGAAGGAGGCCGGCGAGGAGGAGCCCGCCCAGGAGGCGCAGCGGGCGTGGGCGACGGCCTACGCCCTCCGGTACGCCTCCGAGCTGTTCAGCCCGGCGCAGTTCGCGGCGGCCGACGCGTTGCACGCAGAGGAGAGCAACCTCGCCGATCTGCTCCGGCAGGCTCTGGGCCGACACGATCCCGTGACGACGGTCCAGTTGCTGGCCGGCATCGGCGCGCTGTGGTCGATTCGCGGCGATCACTCCCGGGTCTTCATGCACCAGCGCGCGCTCACGCAGGTGATCACCGGCTGGATGCCGCCGCCGCATCTCGTCGAGATGACCAGGGCCGCCATGTTGATCACACTCATGAACACCATGGTCGTGACCGACGCCGGTGGCGGGCCGGTGCACGACCTCCTCCGCAGGCTGCCCACCAGCGACGCCACCGATCCCCGCGTGGCGGCGATCGCCACGGTGGCGCTGGCGTCCAGCGAGTTCGTCGGCGCCGACCTGGCCCGCGTGCTGGCGGAGCTGAGCCGGAGCTCCGACCGTGACGTGGCCTTGGCGGCTACGCAGATGAGCGCCCACGCGCTGGAGAACGCGGGAGACGTCGCCGGGGCGATCGAGGCCGCCGAGCGGACTTTGACGATGCTCAGTGGCGAGGAAGGGCCGTGGTCCATCGCGATCATGCGTGTCGAGCTGGCCCAACTGGTCATGCAGCTCGGCGATCGCCGGCGGGCGGTCGTCCACGCGCGGGCCGCCATCCCGGTGCTCAGCCGGATCGGCGCCACCGACGACGAGATCCAGCTCCGCGCGGTGCTCCTGACCTCCGCGCTCGCCGACGGTGATCTCGACACCGCGGAGGCCGAGCTCGCCGAAATCAGGCGGATCAAGGACACCGAGGCGGTGCTCGGCGGAGTGGCGATGGTCTCGTTGTGCGCGGCCGAGGTCGCCCTCGCCCGTGGCGAGACGGCCACCGCGCTCGCGGAATATCGCCTGGCCGTCGAACGGGCCCGTGACCTGCGCCTGCCTGGCATGCCGACCCCGGCGTCCATGCCGTGGACGATGATGGCGGAGTCGGTCGCCCTGACGGCGTACGCGTACTACGCCGGGCCGGAAGACGTCCGGTTCGGGGAGAAGCTGTACTCCGACGTCCGGGGCTTCGACCTGCTGTCCGTGAAGAACCCCGTCCTCGACTATCCGCTGTGCGGCGCGATGCTCTTCGCGCTCGGCGCCTGGGGGCTGCTGCGGGAGGCCATGGCTCCGCGCGACGCGATCGGGCTGCTGGTGCTGGCCGAGCGGTTCGCGTACAACTGCGCCATGCCCAGCATGAGCTTCGAGCAGATCGAGCCGTACGCGGAGCGCGCCGCGCCCGGGATGATCGCCGCCGTGCGGGCCGAATATGGCGACCGACGCGGCTCTGACCTGCTCGACGAGGCGTGTGTCCTGGTCGAGCAGGTCTCCGGTCGTGATGGGCGAGGGTCACATGTGCCGCTTGTAGCTGCGTACCGACAGCGGGGCGAAGATCGCGATGACGATCACGCACGCCAGGAGCGTCCAGGCCACCTCCCCGCTGACGACGGCACTGTTGGCGAGGTCGCGGGCGGCTGTGACCAGATGTGAAACCGGATTGACCCGTACGAACGCGGCCAGCCAGCCGGGCAGGGTGTCGACGGGGACGAACGCGTTCGACAGGAACGTCAGCGGAAACAAGATCATCATGGAGATGCCCTGTACGGCCTGGGCGCTCCGCGCGATCGTACCGACCCAGGTGAACACCCACGCCAGCGACCAGCCCGTGATGATCGCCAGCAGGATCGCGGCGAACAGGCCGACGGCGCCGCCGCCCGGGCGGTAACCCAGCACCAGGCCCATGCCGAAGGTCAGCGTGGCCGCGATCGTGTAGCGCAGCAGGTCGGCCACCATCGGGCCGGCGAGCGGCGCGATCCTGGCGATCGGCAACGACTTGAACCGGTCGAAGACGCCCTTCTCCATGTCCTCGCGGAGCTGCGTGCCCGTGGCCATGCACGTCGTCAGTACGGTCTGAGCGAGAATGCCCGGAACCATCATGGGCAGATAGCTCTCCACGTCACCGCTGACGGCGCCGCCGAAGATGAAGGCGAACATCGCGGTGAACAGGATGGGCTGCAGCGCCACATCGAAGAACTGCTCCGGGTTGCGGCGCATCTTCATGAGCGCCCGCCACGCCATCGTCATGGTCTGGCTGAACGTCTCTCCCAGCGAGACGCGCCGCCGGGCGGCCGCCACGCGGTCGGCGGCGATCATGGTGCTCATCGGTTGTTCTCCTCCATGCCGTTCTTGTCGTCCGTCCCGTGGCCGGTGAGGGCGAGGAACACCTCGTCCAGGCTGGGCTTGGCCACGCTCACCGAGGAGATCGACACTCCGGCGGTACGCAGCGCGATCAGTACGTCCGCGGCCAGGTCGGCCTGGTCGAGGGCGACGTTGAGACGCCCCTTCTCCGGGCTGAGCACCGGGTCGGAGCCGAGGACACGACGCACGACCTGTACGGCGGTGGGCACCTCGCCCGGCTCGGCCAGCAGCAACTGGAGGGTGGAGTCGCCCACCGCGGTCTTCAACTCGTCGGGGGTGCCCTCGGCGACCTTGTGGCCGTGGTCGATGACGGCGACGCGGTCGGCGAGCTGGTCGGCTTCGTCCAGGTATTGAGTGGTCAGCAGCACCGTGCAGCCGTCGGCCACCAGGCCGCGGATGGTGTCCCACATCTGGCCGCGCGTACGCGGATCGAGACCGGTGGTCGGCTCATCCAGGAAGATCAACGGTGGCCTGGTGATCAGGCTGGCCGCCAGGTCGAGGCGCCGGCGCATGCCGCCGGAGAACTGCGCGATCGGCTTGTCGGCGGCCTCCTCCAGGCCGAACTGACCCAGCAGCTCGATGGCGACCCGCCGGGCGCGCGGGGCGGCGATGCCCTGCAGGCGGCTGAACAGCCGGAGATTCTCGCGGGCCGTCAGGTTCTCATCGACCGACGCGTACTGTCCGGTGACGCCGACCAGTTGCCGGATCATGTGCGGGTTGCCCGCCACGTCGACCCCGAAGATCTCGGCACGACCCGCGTCGATCTTCAACAGGGTGGCCAGCATGCGCAGGGTGGTGGTCTTGCCGGCGCCGTTCGGTCCGAGGACGCCGAAGATCTCACCGGGACGCACGTTCAGGTCGATCCCGTCGACGGCACGGTGCTCGCCGAACGTTTTCACCAGCCCTTCCGCACGTACGGCCAGTTCGCTGCCCCCATCGAGGGCCGGGCCGCCCCCGGTACGTCCGAGTTCTGTGATGCTCATGGCTCAACTGTCGGCGCCCCCGGTTTCACGGCACCCTCGCCCAGGTTTCACCCGTTGCCCGATCACGTGGTCGCCTGACGGGATCCCACCCCGGCAGGCCCGTTGTTCTGTCGGCGCGGCCTCGTAAGCTCCCGAACATGACATCAGAGCCGGCCCACGACCCACGTCCGACCTTCGCCCGGGCACTCGATCAGGCCGGGCGGCAGGTCGCGGCGGTAAGTCCCGATGAGCTGAGCAACCGCACTCCCTGTGCCGATTACGACGTTCGCGCGCTGCTCGGGCACGTGGTCGCGGTGCTGCGCAAGCTCACCCGTGTCGCCACCGGAGGCGATGCGCGCGACGTCCCCGATGTCATCGACGGCATCGCCGATGACGGCTGGGCAAGCGCGTTCGTCCAGGCCCGTAGCGAGGTCGAGCGGGTGTGGGCCGACGACGACCTCCTCAATCGCATGGTCGAGCTACCGTGGGCCACGCTGCCCGGCCGAGTTGCTCTTGAGGCCTACACCCACGAGTTCACGGCTCACTCCTGGGACATCGCACATGCCACCCGGCGGCTCGCCGACCTCGACCCCGACCTTGCCGCGCAGGCATTCGAGGCATTCTCGAAGTTCGCGCCGCCAGAGGCCCGCGGCGAGAAGGGCCCGTTCGGCCCGGCCGTACCGGTGTCCGACGACGCCGACGTCTACACCCGGCTGGCCGCCTACCTGGGGCGCCAACCATAGTCAGCCGTCGCCGTTGTCGTCCGTATCCGGCGATGGCGGCCACCCCTGCTGGCGCTCGATCTCGGCCTGTTCCCAATCGGCCAGGCTAGCCTCCCGATCGTGCGCGGCCTCGGCCCGATCCGCCCCGGCCATCTGGCGGTCGTCTCGCGCCCGCCGCCGATCCCGCCGTCCGGCCTCCTCGTCGGCCAGCCTCGCCGCCCGCTCCTGGCGTACCGAATCCCATCTCTCGCGCAACGCCGCGCGATCCGTACGGTCGTGCTCGCGAGCGTCCTGCCATTCCTGCCGCAGCGTGGCGAGATCGCGGCCGTCATCCGGACCGTCGGCTTCGTCCCGCTGGTCGATGGCCTGAGCACGCTGCTCGGCCTGCCACAGCGCATCATGGAAGGCCCGGTCGGCGGCATCGCCCGCCAACCGGCCCCGCCGCGCTTCGTGGCCCCGCTCAACAGCGGCCCTGTCGTGCCGTTCGGCCGCTTCATCGCGCCGCTGAGCAGCACGGTCACGCTGCTCGGCCGCGTGATCCCGGTCAGCCGCCCGGCCCTGGCGGGTTTCGGCACTTTCACCGGGCACCACACCACCCCGGCCGGCATCGTCGAGGCGCTCACGCAACATTCCGGCCATCAGCCGGGCCTCGTCGCTCAGCCGCTCATCCCCGACCCGGTCGGCCAGCTCCCACAACAGCGCCGCAAGCGCCGACATCTCCTGCTCATCAAGCATCTTCGTACCTCCCCAACTGGGAGAGCCGTTATCAACACTAGGCCCCCGGCGCCGAGACGTCACAACCGCCCAACGTCCAGGAAGCCGATGGACTCTCGGATGCCCAGCAGACCTGACGCGCCCGCTCGTCCGTACCCCGATCGATCAAGCCGTCGCTGGGCAGGGCACCAGGATGGGCGACAAGGCGACAGATCGCAACGAGGAGTCACGAGAGCGCGCGCAGCAGGCTCACGAGCGTGGGCGGCGCGCCGGGCAACGCGCTGAGCAGGCACGCGAACGGGCCGAAGAGCTGAAGGAGCCGGCCTCCGGTGCCACCTCGCCGCGGGTGCGGCAGGCGGCTGAGCGGGCCGACCAGGCACACCAGGAGGCGGCGCAGGCTGAGGCCGAAGCCCGCACCGGTCATCGGCGCGCCGCCCAGGCGCATCGCCAGAACGCCGCCATGCACGAGCAGGCCGCTCAGGACGAGATCGGGGACGTGTCACAGCACCGACGGCAGGCGGCACACGAGCGTCAGGCAGCACGCGAGGACGATCGGCTCGCTCACCCCGACACGCCGCATTGATCGCTAGAACCCCGGCCCAAGGAGCACCGTATGGGCGTTGTCCGGACCATGGACATGTTTTCCCACCCTCGCTACCGAGGACACCTTCTCCGCCCTGAGAACCTCCACAAGGTGCCGGGCCAGCCAATCCCCATCCACCTCACCAGGACCTCCGGCGTCTAATGTCCACGACCGCACGGTCCGTTCGACACTCCGCGACCAGCCCAGCCCCTCACCCGGCGAGAAGTGCTTGAACCAGCCCTTGACGGTCAACCGCTCGGCGGAATGAACGGCGAGAACCGCGCGAGTCCCCGCGAACGCGGTGACGCCCACGCTCCTCCCGATCGCGGACGTCTCGGCAGGCAGCGTACGGAGAAAGCCGGACAACAAACGTGGCAGTGCCGTCCACCGAGGCACCCGCCACCCGCCCGGCGTGCTGAGCCCTTCGTTGGCGGCGTTCAGATACTCGACGACGAAACCAGACACCGAGGACGTTGGTCTCCACGACCGTGCGGACCGGCACCTATCCGCCCGGGCGGTTCACCGGCACGAACATCCTGATCAACGCTGCCTGCCCGGGCCTGGTCGCGACCGACTTCACCGGCTTCCAGGCCCCCCGCACTCCCCAGCAGGGCGCCGCCACCGCGATCCGGCTCGCCACGCTGCCTGATGGCGGCCCGACCGGCTCATTCTTCGAGGACGACGGCATCATCCCCTGGTGACCATCGCAATTACCTACCGGAGACAAGCTCGGCCAGGTGCCGCAGCGAGTTGGAAAGATGCTCAGGACCGAACGGCGGAAACTGAATGTATTCCCGAATGAACGGCGGCACCGCCGACCAGTCGTAGGTGAGCATGACCTCGGTCTCGGACGAACCGATCGGCGCCAGGTCATAACGCCAGATCCACCCGCCGAACTCCATTTGGCCGTCGCTCTTCTCCTCCCCTGTCATCCAGCCGATGACGCGCGGCGGGTCGAGCACCTCAACCTTGTTGACCACCCGATAGTCACCGTCCGGATGGTTGGCGTGATACATGTCCATCCGGAAAACCTGCCCCACCTCGGTCAGTGGCACCTGGTTGACGGCTTCCTGAACCCAGCCGGTGCCATCGATCGCAGAATGGGTCGTCGGATCCGCCAGCACCGCGAACACCTTCTCGGCGGGCACGGCGACGGTCAGGGTGGCGCTCACGTTCTCCTGGTCCATGGTGTGCACACTCCTCATCTCGGGCGCGGAAGGGGACGTTCTCACCATGCAGACGACCCGGCAAAGCGAAACTCATCGGTCGTACGGGCAAAACCGGCGCGCGCTGGTGGCCACGATCCGCTCGCGCCGGGTGGGTGGTGGTTCCTAGGCTCAACGGCCCATGAAGTCGACGGGCCCACGGGTCGGCAGCGCGCCGGGCAGGTACAGGAGGCGCTCTCTGCGGCGGGCCGCCACGATGGTCGATGCCGCCGGTAGCGCGGTCACCGAGACCGTCACCGCGACCGCCGCCCACGTGGCCGCGTCGGGCTGGACCAGTGACTGGCCGCGCAACGCCTGCCAGGCCGTGATCGCGAACAGCCCGGCGTACCCCAGAATGACGGCCCCGACCAACCGCGCGCGCACGCGCTCGCCGCGCAGCCAGCGGACTCGGGTCGCGAGAACGGTGAGAAGGAGCACCGCGAGCACGAACACCTGGATGGAGTGCAGGCCGATGAAGTGCGGGACGCGCAGGTCGCCGCCCGTGGTGCTCCAGTTCGTGATCGGCATGCCGCCGCCGTCCGGCGCCCCCACCCCGTGCTGTCCCAGCAGCGACACCGGGTTCCCGTAGGCGTCCTCGACCGTGCGGGGGGCGGTCGCCGACGTCCACCCGACCCAGAAGGACGCCAGCGCCATGCCGAGGACGGCCAGCCCGATCCCGGCGCGCAGGGCCCAGGTGAGCGGGGCGTCGCCGACCCGCTGGAACAGCAGCATGACGGCGATGAGCAGGCTAGCCCCGAACAAGCCGACCACGCCTGACTGGAAGATCACCTGCCCGATCTGGTTGAACGTGTCGGTGTTGGTGTTGAAGTGGCTGTACGTGCCGCGGGCGGCCTGCACCACGATGAAGCCGACGTCGATGAACCCGGCGACGGCGAAGGCGGTTCCGAGGGCCCACATCGTGCGCCTCGCCTTACGAAGCTGCGGCAACAGCCAGGCGAGCGTGGCGCCGTACATGACGAACGAGACCCCGAACTTCAACGGTTTCGCCCAGATCGACTGGTGCATCAGCTCGCGGCCGTCGACGAAGAGGCCGACGCCCGCAACGACGACGAGCGCGGACATCGCCGCCACCATGATCATCAACGGCCGGTGCCACGAACGCAGGACGGTTGCGTACGGTGTATCTAATGTCATGCGTACAGCGTAGCCAGGGCGCCGCGAAATAGCCCTAAATGGCCTGATAAAGTGCACTAGTACGACGGAAAGTGAACTAGTACATTGAGGAGCTGTCATGCCGGACCCGCCCTACCGACGGATCACCGCGGAGTTCCGCACCCGGATCCTCACCGGCGACCTGCGGGCCGGCGACCGGATGCCCTCCATCCGGCAGATCGCCCAGCGATGGGGTGTCGCGGTCGCGACCGCGACCAAAGTGGTGGCGGCCCTGCGCGACGAAGGGCTGGTCGAGGCGAAGGTCGGCTCCGGCACGGTGGTCAGCGCACAGGCCGGTCACCGGCAACCGGCCACGTCACCGAGGCCGCGGCAGGCCGGAGGCGCCAAGCAGGCGCTGAACCGCGGGCAGGTCCTGCGCACCGCCATCGCGATCGCCGACGGCGAGGGGCTCGACGCCGTGTCCATGCGGCGGCTCGCGGCCGAGCTCGGCGCCGGTCCGATGTCGTTGTACCGGCACGTGGCCAACAAGGACGAGCTGGTCACGCAGATGGTCGACCAGATCTTCGGCGAACCGGAGCTGCCCGACCCCGGGCCGGAGGGCTGGCGGGCCAAGCTCGAACTGATCGCCCGCCTGCAGTGGGAGCTGGGGCGGCGGCACCTCTGGCTGCCCAGGGCCATCTCGTTCACGCGGCCGCTGCTCGTACCCAACATGATGGCTCACACCGAGTGGACCCTGCGCGCGCTCGACGGCCTCGGGCTGGCCATGGACGTACGGATGCAGGAGGCGATCACCCTGCACGCCCTGGTCATCACGGCCGCGCTGTCCATGGCCGACGAGGTCGAGGCGGAGCAGGCGACCGGGGTCACGCTCACCCGATGGTGGCTCGCGCGGCGCGAACGGGCCGGCGAGGTCCTCGGCAGCGGACGATTCCCCCTGCTGGCCGCGATCGCCGAGGAGACGGCGCCGGATCTGGACCGGCTGTTCGAGTACAGCCTGGCCCGCCACCTCGACGGTTTCGCCGCTTTGGTGGAGAGGTAGGACGGCTCACGCCGGGTCGGGCAGGTCCATCGCCGCCAGTTTGCCCGGGTCGGTCAGGAGATCGATGCCGGCGATCCGGTCCCCGACGACGGTGAACGCGAGGACCGAGATCGGCGTGCGGTCCGCGCGCCAGGAGACGAACCCGGGCAGACCGTTGACGAGCACCTCCCGGAACATCGCGGCCGCGGCCGTGCCGGGGGCCCGGCTCGATCGCCCGGCGACCTCGGTGGCGCCGATGGTGACGACCACGCCGCCAGGGGTGTCGACGGTCAGCCGCACGTCGGGGTCGAGCACGCGCAGCAGCCCCTCGAAGTCGCCGCGGCGGGTCGCCGCCATGAAGGCCCGCACCACCTCTCGCTGCTCCCGTACGGTGCCCGCCGGCCGTTCGGTCCCCTGCACCTTCTTCCGGGCCCGGCTGGCGAGCATCTTGGCGGCGTCGGTGGACCTGCCGAGGATCTTGCCGATCTCGTCGAACGGCACCGCGAACATGTCGTGCAGCACGTACGCCAGCCGCTCGCCCGGCCCGAGCGAATCGAGGACGACGAGCAGCGCGAGCCCGACCGAGTCGGCGAGCACCGCGTCGTCCTCCGGCTCGGGGCCGTCGTCGACCGTCACCACGAGGTCGTCGTAGGACAGCTCGGGGTGGGCCCGGCGCGATCGCAGGACGTCGAGACTGATCCGGCCGACCACGGTGGTCAGCCAGCCGGCGACGTTGTTGATGCTCGCCGCGTCCTGGCGGGAGAGGCGCAGCCAGGCCTCCTGGACCACGTCCTCGGCATCGGCGTGCGATCCGAGCATGCGGTACGCCACCGCGCGCAGCCGTTCGCGCTGGGCCTCGAACGCCTCGGTCAGCGGGTCCGTCGACATGTCGTTACCTTCCTCGGTTCTGCTCCGTCATGGGTCATGACGAGCCCGGACGGGCACACGTAACCGACGAAGGAGCACGACCGATGGAAGCACGTTTGAAGAGCGCGCCGAACGCCGACGTCACGACCGCGATCCAGCACCTCTTCAAGGCGATGAGCGCCGGCGGCGTCGACCCGCTCGTCCTCGAACTGGTCCACCTGCGGGCCAGCCAGATCAACGGCTGCAGCCCGTGCGTGTACGGCGGGGTCGCTTCGGCCAAGAAGCACGGCGAGACGGACGAGCGGCTGCACAGCGTGGTCGCGTGGCGTGAGACGTCTTTGTTCACCGACGCGGAGCGGGCCGCGCTCGCGCTGGCCGAGGCCGCCACCCGCATCCAGGACGGCGCGACGGGGGTGACCGACGAGATCTGGAACACCGCCACCGACCACTTCGACGAGAAACAACTGGGCGCGATCATCCTGAACATCGCGCTGACCAACTTCTTCAACCGGATCAACCACACGGTACGGGAGCAGGCCGGCAAGACCTGGTAATCGAGACGACGGGTGCCGGCCGGTCGTGTCAACATGCTCGATCATGGGGGAGTACGAGACGAGCGACGAGACCCTGGCCACCATCGCCGGCCGGCACGGCGTCACCTTTGACCGGGTACGTCCTCTTCCCCGGGGGGTGGCGAACCACGTCTTCCTCCTCGGGGACGACCTGGTCCTGCGGATCCCGCGGTCCAAGCGGTATCTCCAGGACCTGGTCAAGGAGGCCGAGGTCATCCCGGCTGCCCGGCACGCGGGCGTCCGTACGCCGGAGGTCGTCGCCTTCGACTCGGTGGTGGACGTGCCTTACATGGTGCTCGCCCGGGCGCGGGGAGAAGATCTCGCCCGCCTCGAACCGCCGGACGGCGTCTTCCAGCAGGTGGGGCGGGAGTTGGCCAAGCTGCACCGGCTGTCCCCGGCGACCGTACCGGGCCTGTCCACCGTCCCCGTGGAGGACGGGAACGCGGACCCATGGGCACTCACCGACCACCTCCTCACGGCAGGCTGGATCGACGCCGAGGCCGCCCGCTGGCTCACCGGCTGGTTCGACCGCCTCTCGGCGCACCTCCCAGCGGACCCGCCCCTGGTCCTGGTGCACGGCGACATCGCCCCACAGAACCTCCTCGTCGCCCCTGAGACGGGCCGGCTCAGCGGCATCGTGGACTGGGGCGATGCCCAATGGGCCGACCCCGCCGTCGATTTCGCCAAGATGCCCCTGACCGCCATCCCGGCCATCCTCGACGGCTACCGCCAGGAGGCCGGCACACCGGCCTGGGAGGCTCGCGTGCTCTGGCACCACCTCACCTGGGCCCTCGGCCGCCTGACGAACCCGGCCCCGCACCCAGGCGAACGCCACTGGACCGCCCCACCCGCCAGCCGCCTCCTGGGCCTCCTCCGCTTCTTCACCTCAACCCCACCGGCCCCCTGGGCCGACCTGGTGTGAGCTGAATGAGCTTCAGCACCTACGCCCGCAGGGTCCGCGACCCTGCCCTGCCGTGCCGGTGGCGGGTGTCGTCGTTCCGTTCGTGCGTGCAGTTGTACAGGCCGCTCGGAATGGAGGCGACGCTGAGTTTCGTCGAGTCGCAGGCCGGGAGATACCAGCGCGACGAGGCGGCCCTGCTCCGGGCCCTGGAATTCGTCGAGGCCAGCCGCACCGTCCGGCGGGCCGAGTTCCAGGCGTACGCGACAAGGCGCCGCGAGGCCAAAAGGCAGGGCCGGCGATCGCCCCGCTCCGGGGAGACGAATCCGTACGAACAACGGCACTGGTACTGGTACGGCGCTCCCAAGGAAGCCGCGTTGCACGCCCTGCGGTTCTGGCGCTCCCGGCACCTCCCTCGCCTGGCGCCTGCCACGGACCCGGTTCTCCTGGAGCTCAGCCACTGCGTCACCGAATACCTGGACTCCAGGGAAGCCCAGCGCACCCGCCTGAGCGAACTCGAGCAACGCCTGAATTCGTGGGACCTCGTGCTGCTCATCCGGCACATCGAGGTGGCATCGGGCCTCCGATAACGTGAGCCATACAATTTCACCCGGACACTCTGTTCGAGGAAATCCCGGTCCTGTTCGTCGGAATCACATGCCCCCCGGAGGAAGTGGCACGGCGCGAACGGGAACGAACCGACCGGAACTCGGTGCCGCCGCTCGATGAGCCGGTCCACGCGCACGGCTTGCTACGACGTGGAGGTGGACACCTCCGTCCATGCCGTTGAGGGCTTCGTCGGGCCCGTCGGCGTCGGCGCGTGGCAGGCCCTCCAGCCGGCGACCTGAAGCGCTCTTGCCGCCGGTTACCTGGAGATCATGCATATGCCCCACACTCGATGTAAGGTCACAAATGGCCCGAGTGCCCCAGGGCGCAGCAGCCAGGGCTTTCGACTCACCTGCCGGATGGCTACTATCAGGCACCAATCGCCTACCACGGCGATTTCGTCATAGTCGCACCGAATCGGTGAGGAGAGTGTCCTGCACGTGGCTGGATTAGGCAGGGTCGGGCGACGACGAACGAAGAAGGAGCCTCGGCGGCTGGCCGGGGTCCGCCGGCTGCCACTGCGTACCGTGCTGCTCATCGTCGTGTTCGTGCCGAGCGTTACCTTCACTCCGCTGCTGGCCTCCGGCATGTACCAGCTGTCCTCGCAGTGGCAGGCGGAGAAGGTCCAGATGGACCTGGCGACCACCACCGTCGGCGCCCCCGCGGCCGACCTGTTCTTCAGCCTGGACCGGGAGCGGCTGCGTACCGCCGAGATGCAGGCCGACCCGAGTAGCACCAACCGCGACAAGCTCGCCAAGCAGCGCGCGGAGACCGACCGGGCCGTGAGCGCCTTCCGTCCCGTGTCGGCCGTGAACGACCGCCGCGCGCAGGCGGGGCTCACCGACGCCATCGCCAAGACCGGCCGCGACCTCGACCTCCTCACCCAGCAGCGCGGCGCGGTGGACAGCGGCTGGTCCAGCTCGCAGCAGGCGTTCAACTACTACAGCGAGGTCCTCGAATCGGACCTCGGCGTGCTGACCGCCCTCAGCAACACCGACGAGGGCGAGGTGAACAGCCAGGCGCAGACGCTGGTCGACCTCTTCTGGGTCGTCGACATGATCGGCCGCGAGGACGCCATCCTGGCCGCGGGCTGGAAGACGGGCCGCCTGACGCGAGACCAGTACGACCTGGTCGCCGGCGCCATCGGCACCAAACGGCACCTCCTGCGCTCCCGCGTGGTCCCCAGCCTGACCGGCAACGAGACCCCGCACAGAACGCTGACGACCAGCAACGCCTGGGACACCATGAGCACGCTGGAACGGCGGCTGGTCACCTCCGGGATCAGCGCCGACAGCAACCGCGTGACGATCCGCGGCGACGCCGCCAAGTGGCGCGAAGCGGTGGACGCGGTGTCGGAGCAGGTGCGGGACCTTCTCGGCCTCCGGCTCGCCAACGTCGCCGAGAGCGGCTACAGCCACGCCAACATGTTGTTCGTCATCTTCATCAGCGTCACGAGCGTGGGCCTGCTCGCCGTGGGCCTGGTGATCTTCACGAGCTGGCGCCTCACCTCCATTCTCCGCCGGCGCATCCTCCACCTTCGCGGAGAGGCCCACGAGCTCCAGGAGCGGCTGCCCAAGGTGGTCGCCCGGCTGGAGCGCGGCGAGGACGTCGACGTGGACGCGGAGGTCCACCTGGTCGAGCCCACCCCCGACGAGCTCGGCGAGCTGGGGCAGGCGCTCAACGCGGCCAGCCGCAGCGCCGTCGCCACCGCCGTCCGGCAGGCCGAGCAGCACCGCGGCTTCCAGCGCATGCTGCAGCGCATCGCCCGCCGTACCCAGATCCTCATCGGCCTGCAGCTCAAGAAGCTGGACGAGCTGGAGCGCAAGCACGAGGATCCCGAGGTGCTGGAGGGCCTGTTCGACCTCGACCACCTCACCGCCCGGCTGCGCCGCTACGAGGAGAACCTGGTGATCCTCGGCGGCGGTCAGCCGCAGCGCCGCTGGCGCAAGCCCGTACAACTGCTCGACGTCCTGCGCGCCGCGCAGGGCGAGGTCCAGGACTACCGGCGGATCTCGATCGACGTCGAGGGCGAGTCCTGGGTGGCTGAGCGCGCGGTCGGACCGCTGGTCCACGTGCTGGCCGAGCTCATGGAGAACGCCACCACCTTCTCCAAGCCGCAGACCCCCGTCGAGGTACGGGCCGCGCAGGTCAGCCGGGGCATCGCGGTGGAGATCGAGGACCGCGGCCTCGGCATGGAGCCCGAGCAGTACGCCGCCGCCAACGACCTGATGCGGTCACCGCCGCAGCTCGACGTGATGACCCACGCCGACGACGTGCGCCTCGGCCTGTACGTGGTCGCCCGCCTCTCCGCCGGCCTGGGTCTCCAGGTGGAGATGCGGTCCTCGGCCTTCGGCGGCACCCGGGTCATCGTGCTACTCCCGGAAACGCTGGTCGTGGACCGCCCCCGCGCGGCACCGGAACCGGAAACCCCCCAGGACACCACTCCGCAGGAAGGCCGCCCGCCCCACGAGGATGCGCGGTTGCCGACTCGCTCCAGAGGACGTGCGATGGCGAATGTGACAGCAGCATCACCGGATCGGGACGACCCACCCCCGTCGTCCGATCTCCCGCCGCTGCCCCAGCGGGTGCGCCAGGCCAGCCTGGTCACCGAGCTGAAGGGCGCGGCGGACCGGGAAGAGCAGCCCGAGGCCGTACGGGACCAGCCCAGGCGCTCCAGTGCCACGATCGGCGCGTTCCAGAGGCAGTCCCGCCGGCGCCGTACCAGCGACGACGACGCCCCCGGTCCCAACGGAACACCTACTACGGAAGATCGATGATGACGCAGCGAACCACCGCCACCAACGCGGACCTGGACTGGCTCCTGGACGGCCTGGTCGCTCAGGTCGCGGGCACCCGGCACGCCATTGTGCTGTCCGACGACGGCCTGGTGATCAGTCGTTCCCGGAGCATCGAGCGCGCGGACGCCGAACGCCTCGCCGCGATCGCCACCGGCCAGCAGAGCCTGGCCCGCGGGGTCGGGCACCTCTTCAGCGGCGGCCCGGTGCACCAGGTCATCATCGAGATGGCCGATCTGTGGTTGTTCATCACCGCGGCGGGCCGCGGCACCCATCTGGCCGTGGTCGCCTCCCAGGAGGTCGACGCCGAGCTGATGAGCGTCGCGATGCACACCCTGATCCAGCAGGTCGGACAGAAGCTGGGCACCGACACGCGGCCCCCGCAGATCGATGACGCGGGGAGACACGGATGAAGCACTGGACGGAGAGGTTCGACGACGATGACGCCGACGAGTCCCTTGTCCGTCCTTACACGATCACCGGCGGACGTACCACCTCAGAGCGGGACGACCTCACGCTGATCACCCTGGTGACGGCGCTCTCCGACGTCTCTCCGGAGAGCGCCCGGCGGAAGCTGCAGCCTGAGCACCGCAGCATCCTCGCGCTGTGCAAGCGGCCCCTGGCGGTGGCCGAGGTCGCCTCCGGGCTGAAGCTGCCGGTGTCGGTGACCAAGATTCTCATCGGCGATCTGATCGACGCCGGTCAGGTACGGGCCCGGCCGCCTCTGGCCTTCGCGCAGGCGGGCGGTTTCCCCGATATGACGATTCTCGAGGCGGTACGGGATGGCCTACGCAAGCTCTGACCCGGCGGACAGCGCTCCCCTGGCAGTGAAGATCCTCATCGCCGGTGGGTTCGGCGTGGGGAAGACGACCCTGGTCGGCGCGGTGAGCGAGGTCGCCCCGCTGCGTACCGAGGAATATCTCACCCACGCCAGCGTCGGCGTCGACGACCTGGAGGGCGTGAGCGGCAAGACCACCACCACCGTCGCGCTCGACTTCGGCCGCATCACGATCAACAGCGAGATCGTGCTCTACCTGTTCGGCACCCCCGGCCAGGAACGGTTCTGGTTCATGTGGAACGACCTGGTCAACGGGGCGATGGGCGCGGTCGTCCTGGTCGACACCCGGCGGCTGGACGTGAGCTTCGCCTCGATCGACTTCTTCGAGAGCCGGGGCATCCCCTTCGTCGTCGGCGTCAACTGCTTCCACGGCGTCAGGGAACGCACCCAGGACGAGATCCGCAAGGCGCTCGACCTGGACCCGCAGGTGCCGCTGGTGCTCTGCGACGCCCGCGACCGCAAGGCCGGCCGCGACGTGCTGCTGGCGCTCATCGACCATCTGCTGGCCGCCGCGGCGCACTCCGTCGCCTAAGGCAGGCTAGGGCAGGTTAGGGCAGGGCGCCGGAGATGACCGTGCTCACCATCCGGTGTACGTCCTCGGCCCGCGGCGCCGGCCCCGTCCGGTCGGCGAACAGCAGATGCGCGGTGCCGACCAGCGTCGGCGCGAGCATGCCCGGCACGGCGTCCGCCCTGAGGCGGCCCAGGTCCCGTTCGGCGGCCAGGTAGGACTCGATCATCCCCATGGCCTCCGTCAGGACCGGAACACCGGCCGGCCAGGTCTGACGGAGCCGGGCGCGCAGTTCGTCCCGGAAGGTGACGAGGGCGACGATCGCCACGGCGACCGACTCGAACAGGGCCTTCAGCGCGTCGGCGAGGTTGCCGGCGACGCTGCCGCTGCCGGCTGACTCGCGCAGGGCGGCGGCCCGGGCGTCCATCCGATCGACGCGGTCGAGGACGAACTCGGCGAGAAAGCCGTCGAAGTCGGTGAAATGCCGGTGCAGGACGCCTTTGGCGCAGCCCGCCTCCGTGGTCACGGCCCGGCTGGTCAGCTCACTCGGCCCGTCTCTGAGCAAAATGCGCTCGGCGGCGTCGAACAGTTGCTCGCGCACGTCACGGATGGCCACCCCTGTCGGCATGTACGCGCATTCCTTCGAACTCGGGAAGCCCGCTCGTTGACGAGTGGGCACTTGCCCACTACCGTGGGCGCATGCCCACTATACCTTCGGGGCAGCAGCCCCATCAGCTAAGACAGGTAGCGGAATCGTTCGGCGCGGATCCCGAACGCTATGACCGGGCCCGTCCCAGCTATCCCGGTGCCATGGTGGCCGCGATCGCCGCCGACAGCCCCGGCCCGGACGTCCTCGACGTCGGCTGCGGCACCGGCATCTCCAGCCGCCAGTTCCAGGCGGCCGGCTGCAAGGTGCTGGGCATCGACGTCGACGCGCGGATGGCCGACGTGGCCCGGCGTAGCGGGGTGGAGGTCGAGGTGGCCGCGTTCGAAGCCTGGGAACCCGCCGGCCGGACCTTCGACACCGTCATCGCCGGGCAGACCTGGCACTGGGTGGACCCGGTCGCGGGAGCGGCCAAGGCGGCGCAGGTGCTGCGGCCCGGCGGCCGGCTCTCGGTGTTCTGGAACGTGGCCCAGCCCCCACCCGAGGTCTCCGCCACCTTCGCCGAGGTCTATGCGCGGGTGCTGCCCGAACTACCGATCTCCAAGGCGACGATGACGCCGTTGGAGGGGTACGCGGTGATGTTCACCAACGCGGCCGACGGGATGCGGGCGGAGAAGGCGTTCGGCGAGCCGGATCAGACGCGCTACGACTGGGAGCGGACCTACACCCGGGACGAGTGGCTGGACCAGGTTCCCACGCACGGCGGCCACAGCCGGTTCGCGCCGGAGCAACAGGCGGAACTGCTCGCGGGCATCGGGGCCGCGATCGACGCGGTGGGAGGCGCGTTCACGATGGAATACGCGACGGTGGCGGTCACCGCCGTCCGGATCTAGACCTGCCAGAAGGCCGGCAACACCACGTGTACGGCGGTCGCGCCCAGCACACTGACCACCGCGTCGCGCGTCTTCAGGTGCGGCCCGACCGCCACAGCGCCGGCGCCGTGGACACGACGCCCGGCCAGGCTCACGATGAAGCGGATCAAGGACTAGGGCTTTCGGTAGATGTGGATGTTCTTGAGGTAGGCGTCGCTCCTGGCCGACATCGCCGACCTGCCGTACAGGCCGCACTTGAAGTAGTGGGTGGCGTCGCCGCGGTCGTTGAAGCTGGCCTGGTACTGGCGGTTGACGAAGACGTGCACCTTGCCGATGGCCGTTTCGTGGACGACGTTCAGCCTGATGTAGGTGTCGTACACCGGGCTGAAGATCCGCGTCGTGGAGTCGTAGTAGTTGATGCTGTTGGTGTTCATGGCCAGCGTCATGAAGGCGGTCGCGGCCGTGGCGCCGCCGAAGACCTGCATGACGCAGACCCGGTGCGCCCCGGCCTTGATCTTCATGTCGCACTCGAACTGCGCCTGGCCAGAGGTGTAGTCGTTGTGGAAACGCAGTTCGCTGCGCGGCCCCGAGTCCTGGCCGGGGAAGGTGCTGGGGTCGGTGTCGTACAGCCAGAAATGGTGCTCACCGGTGGCCGTGTTGAGCGTGTGCCGGGTGCGGTCCGGCGGCTGGTGCACGGAGTAGCCGGGGGAGATCTCCGTCCAGCCGGAGCCGATCGGCCCGGCGGCAGCGGCGGCAGGCCGGGGCAGGGCCACGAGTCCCAGACCCGTGCCGGCGGCGGTGAGGAAGGCTCTTCTGTCCATGGATCGCTCCTGTTCTCCGGGGGGGCGTAGAGTCAGAATTTGCGAAACTTTGCGAAACATTGGCCTGCGGAAAACGTAGGCTAGACATCGGATGTCGTCAAGAGCCTCCCAGCACGGCAGACTAGGGAGCAGGAGGACGTGCACAGTGGACGACATCACGACGGATCGGCGCAGCACGATGGCCGACATCGCGGCGAAAGCCGGGGTCTCGGTCTCGACCGTGTCCAAGGTGCTTCACGGAAGGTCGGATGTCTCCGCGAAGACGCGCGGCAAGGTGCAGCGGCTGCTCGGGCAGCACGGCTACACGCTGCCCGGCCGCTACGAGCAGCCCGGCGGCCTGATCGAGTTCGTCATCAACGAGCTCGACAACCCGTGGGCGGTGGAGCTGATCCACGGCGCCGAGGAGGCGTTGCAGGCCGAGGGCATGGGCCTGGTCGTCTCGGCCGTGCACAAGCGCAGCAGCGTGGCCCGCCAGTGGCTCGACGACCTCGCCACGCGCGGTTCGCTGGGCGCGATCCTGGTCATCTCCGAGCTCTCGGCCGGCCAGCAGCGCGAGCTCGACCGGATGGGCATTCCCTTCGTGGTGGTGCAGCCGTCCGTGGACGAGGGCCCCGACGTGCCGTCGGTCGGCTCGACGAGCTGGAACGGCGGTTTCGTCGCCACCAAGCACCTGATCGAGCTGGGTCACCGGCGGATCGCGGCGATCACCGGGCCGGCCCACCGGCTGACCTCGCGGGCCCGGCTCGACGGCTTCCGCGCGGCCCTCGACCAGGTCGGCATGGAGGCCGATCCGGCCCTGATCCGGCACGGCGACTACAGCCACGAGCCGGCCTACCGGCACGCCCTCGAACTCCTGAGCCTGCCCGACCGGCCCACGGCCGTGTTCGCGGGCAACGATCTGCAGGCGCTGGCGACATACCGGGCGGCCCGGCAGCTCGGGCTGCACGTGCCCGACGACGTCAGCGTGGTCGGGTTCGACGACCTGGCCTTCGCCCAGTGGATCGCCCCCACGCTCACCACGGTGCGGCAGCCGCTGGCCAGCATGGCGGCGATGGCCGCCCGCATGCTGGTGCAGCTCATCAACGGGCAGACGCCCGAGACGCTGCGCGTCGAGCTGGCCACCAGCCTGGTCGTCCGCGAGAGCACGGCCCCCGTCAGGGCCTAGCTCGGCTCGGGGACGGCTCCGGACAGGTAGATCGACTCCTCCAGCAGTTGCGGGGTCAGCCGGATCCCCGTGAGCTGCTCGGCCAGCAGGAACGCGGGCCCGTTGTGGGGGTAGGTGTGGCCGTGGTCGGAGGTGATCCGGCGCATGGTCTCCACGAGCTCGCCCGGGGTCTGCGGTGAATAGCCTTCCTGCGACAGGAAGGCGAACCGGATTTCTCCGTCTTCGGCCCAGTAGAAGTAGTCATCACCCTCGATGTTCAAGAAATGGGAGACGAGCCGGGTGCCCGCCGACAACGGCATGATGGTCTCCTCCGTGATGCCGAGCAGGCCGTTGGGCTCGACCATGAACACCCAGTCGCCCACCGCCGTGGCCCCGAACAACATGCCGTCACTGTCGGGCCGCGAGTAGGCCGCGTCGACCAGCTCCCCGAGCGTCATGAGGGAGAAGTCCTCCGTCCGGCCGCCGAGCCGGGTCACCAGTTGCTCGGGGGTCAGGCCGCGGACGTAGGTGAAGCAATAGGCGTCCGCCAGGTCGGGGTAGCGCTCGCACGAGAACCAGGCGTAGTCGTCGATCATCATGTGGCGATCCAATCCGTTCGGGCTCGGGGGGTGCAGCAGCATCAAGCTATCCGGCCTCGGGACCGGTCATGCGAGCGATTCGAGCACTGTACGGGCGAAGCCCGACGCCGCCTCCTCGTCGTCGCGCTGCCCCGGTGCGGACATGTGATGCAGGAACGCGTGCTGGAAACAGGCGCCGAGGAGCAGTCCGGCGGCGGCGTACACGTCGGCGTCCGGGCGCACCCGGCCCGCCTCCCGCTGGGCACGCAGATAGCCGGCGACCGCCTCGTTGACCTTGTGCGGGCCGACGCCATGCTTGCGTAGCTCCTCCTTGTACGCGGTCAGGGTGTCCGGGTCGGCGAACATCGAGGCCAGCATCGGGAACCCGGACCGGTAGAAGTCGATCGCCGCCCGCGCCACGGCGGTGAGGTCGTCCACGAGCTCGCCTCCGCCGCGCAGAGCCCGGGCGAACTCCGTGAAGCCGGGCGAGCGCTCCCGGACCACCGCCAGCAGCAGGTCGGCCTTGTTGGTGAAGTGTTTGTACAGGGCCGCCTCGGTGAATCCGGCGGCCCGCGCGATCTGGCGGGTGGTCGCGTTGACCAGGCCCTGCTCGGCCACCACCTTGGCCGCCGCGTCGAGGATCACGTCCCTGGTGCCCATTTCTCCTCCTTCGTCTTGACGGGTGAGTAAACACTCACTAACCTCTCGGTCTTGTGAGTGAGTGTTTACTAACCAAGGAGGAGCGTAGTGGAGATCACCGTCTTCGGCGCGACCCGCGGGACCGGGCGGCACGTGGTGGAGCAGGCGCTCGCCGCCGGGCATCACGTCACCGCGGTGGTACGCCGCCGCCTGCCTGACGTTCCTGGGCTCGATCAGGTGGTCGCGGACGTGATGGACCCCCGCGCGATCGAGGAGGCCCTGACCGGCCGGGACGCCGCCGTTTCCGCCCTGGGCCCGCGCGGCCGTGGCGCCGGCTCCGTGTGCGCCGACGGGGCCCGGTCGATCATCACCGCGATGCGCGAGACAGGGCTGCGCCGCCTGGTCGTCGTCACGGCCAGCGGGCACGTCGTGGACGCCGGTGACGGGCCGCTCAATCGGGCCGTGGTCAAGCCGCTGCTCGGGCTGTTCCTGCGGGAGGGGTTCGCCGACTTCGCCCGTACCGAGGAGGCCGTCCGCGCCAGCGGCCTCGACTGGACGATCATGCGGCCGCCGCGTCTCACCGACGGCGAACGCCGCCCCTACCGGACCGCCGTCGACGAGAACGTCCGGCGCGGCATCACCATCGCCCGCGCCGACCTCGCCGACGCCATCCTGGCCACGCTCGACGACGAGGCCACGATCGGCCACACCGTCTCCGTGGGCTACTGACGATGAAGCGACTGATCGTGATCTCTCTCTGCCTGCTCGTCGCCGCCGCAGGTCTGGTCGGATATCTGACCTTTCTCCGCCCGCCCGACAACCCGCCCGCCGCCTGCACCGCGGAACCCACCCGGCCCCGCGTGGTGGCCGCCGGCGACAGCCTGACGCAGGGCTCGCTCGGGGCGAACTGGTTGGCCGCGCTGCGCGCCAAACATCCCGCGTACGAGTTCGTCAACGCCGGCATCAACGGCAACACCTCGGCCGACCTGCTGCGACGCGTCGACAGCGACATCGTGGCGTGCCGTCCGGCCGCGGTCACCCTGCTGATCGGCACCAACGACGTACGCGACGACGTCCCCCTCGACCAGTACCGGAACAATCTCCGCGGCACGATCGAGCGCGTCAAAGCTCAGACCGGCGCCCGCGTCGCCCTCATGTCCCTCCCACCACTGGGCGAGGACCTGAACACCGACATCAACCGCAAACTGACCGGCTACAACGCCGCCATCAAGGAGATCGCGACCCAGGCGAACGCCGACTACCTGCCCCTGCACGAGCGCATGGCCGAGATCCTGCGCGAAGGCCCCAGAACGGCGTACGACTTCAGCTTCCCGCTGGCCTTCGAGGCCGCGGCCCAGCACTACCTGTTCCAGCGCGGCTGGGACGAGATCGCCCGCTCCGGCGGCCGCGAACTGCTCGTCGACCACGTCCACCTGGCCGACCGGGGTGGCGCCATCGTCGCCGATCTCACCACAGACTGGCTCCATGGCCTTTGAGGAAACACCTCTCACCGGAACAGGGCGCTCCTGCTAGGCTGTGACTGAAAATCCAAACAAGTCATAGGGGCAGAGCATGGCCGTCGCGTTCACGGCACAGGACAAAGCCCGCATCGCCGCGTCGCTGCTCGACACCGCGGAAGAGCTCTTCGCCACCCAGGGCCTGAAGAAGACCTCGCTCGACGAACTGGTCGCCCCCGCCGGCATCGCCAAGGGCAGCTTCTACGCGTTCTACGACTCCAAGGAGGAGCTCTACAAAGAGGTCATGATCCGCAGGGCGCCCCTGATGGGCAAGCTGCTGGCCGCCGCGCTCGACCGGCCGCCGAGCGCGGAGGCGCTGGTGGCGCTGATGCGGAGCATGATCGAGGTGCTCACCACCGACCCGTTCTACCGCCGGCTGATCACCCGCCCCGACGAACTGGAGGCGGTGGCCCGCCGGGTCGGGGCCGAGGAGGTCGCCCGCGTCACGCCGCACCTCCTCACGCCGCTGATCGACTACCTCGCCCGGGGGCAGGCCGACGGGGTGATCGTCGCGGACGTCGCGCCGGAGGTGCTGGTCGGCGTCCTGCGTACGGCGGGGCTGCTGGTGCTCAACCGCGACAGGTTCGGGCCCGACCACGAGCAGGTGGTCGAGGCCACCATCAACGCGCTGGCGAGAGGGCTGATCGCATGAACGTGCCGAAGCGGTACGCGCGCGCCGTGGGCATGACCGACGAGGCGTGGAAGCGGCACGCCAACCCGTGGAGCGTCTGGACTCGGTTCGCCGCCATCCCGCTGATGATCGGGGCGATCTGGAGCAGGGAATGGCTCGGCTGGTGGGCGCTGGTCCCGGTGGCGCTGGTCGTCGTCTGGCTGGCGCTCAACCCGCACGTCTTCCCGCCGATCGAGCGGCCGGAGAGCTGGACGGCCCGGGGCATCTACGGGGAGAAGATGTGGCTTCGCGACCGGTCCCTGATCAGCGACGATCATCGCAACGTGCAGCGGTTGCTCATCGGGGTGGGGTCGGCTGGGTTCGCGCTGCTCGGGTGGGGGCTGGTCGCGCTGGAGCCGTGGCCGACGGTGTTCGGCGCCACTCTGATCACGCTGGGCCAGCTCTGGCGCATCGACCGCCTCGGCCTGCTCTATCTGGAGAGTACGGGTCACACGACGACGAGCTGATCACCGGCTGACAGGGCTCGCGCGGCCTCCAGCAGCGTACCGTCGGAGCCCGGCCGGCCCATCAGCCCGACCCCGGTGACCGAACCACCGGCCCGTACGGGGACCACCACCACGGGCGCCCCCGCCAGGCCGGCCGGCGCGTTGAACAGCAGGGCCTGCCGCCGAAACGCCACCAACTCCTCCTCGGCCGCCGTACGCAGCGGGGGAAGATCGGCCAGCACGGGCATGACCGCGATGGACCCGGGCCTCAGCACCGTGGCGAACAATTCCCGATATTCCGCCCAAGCACTCTCATCGGCCTGGCCCGTCCCTTCACCGAACGCCTTCGCCCGCGCGAGCCGCCTCCGTACGTCCTCCGCCAGAAACCCTTCGTTGGCCGAGACCCAGTCCCCGTGCGCCGCCCAGACCTCCCGCCCCTGCAGCCGCGAGAACAGCTCGGCCACCTCCTGACTCACCAGCCCGCCCAGCCCTCGCACGACCCGCCCGCCGAGCGCCGCCGCCACCCCTTCCACCGCCCGGGCGACGAACGGCTCAACGGGCGCATCATCGAGCACCCGCACCTCACCGACCGGGGGAGCCGCGACCTCCGCCAGCACCCTCGCGGCGATGAGCAGCAGCTCGGCGTCCCTGGCCATGAGTCCGACGACATCGAACGACGGCGCCAGCGGCAGCACCCCGCGAGAGTCGACCAGCCCATGCGTGGGCCGATAGCCGAACAGCCCGCACGCGGCCGCCGGCACCCTGATGGATCCCGCCGTATCGGTGCCGAGCCCAAGATCCGCCTCACCACCCGCGACGGCGGACGCCGACCCTGACGACGATCCGCCGGTGAACCTGCCCGGGTTGACCGGATTGATCGGCTGCTCACCCTCACCCATGCTGCCGGTCAGCGAATAGGCCAACTGATCCAGCTTGGCCATCCCCCGGACGGACGCCCCGGCCCCGATGAGCCGCTCGACCACGGGAGCCGTCTCGGTCGCCGGGGCATGGGTCTCCCGCCAGCGCGGATGCCCAAAAGACGACACGTGCCCCCTGACCGCGAACAGATCCTTGACCGCCACAGACCGATGCCGCAACGGCCCAGCCTCGGCCGCCGGCATCGCGAAGGAGCCCGGAACCCAGCACCGCAGGGAATCGGCCGACATACGATCCCTCCTCAGGCCCTCCTCAGGCCCTCCTCAGGCGAGTCACCGCCATGGTCGCACGGCCCGCATCACCCACCGATCAGCCGGACACGGACAGCCGTCCACCCGGCTACTCGACCGTTCTGAGGATCTGCTCGATCGCTGTGGCGCGGGAGCGCAGCTCCGCCAGGTCGGCGGCCGTGCGCTGCTGGGCGTCCATGGTGTTCTCGGCGAGCTGCTCGAACCGCCGTACGAGCTGACGCAGGTCATCGGCCTGGTCGGCCTGCAGTTTGGTCTTGCGATTGTCGAACATGCCCACGACGACCACGCTGATCCGGAACGTGACCAGGATCAGCACGCCCAGGTAGAAGATCACCTCAGGTCAGGACATTGCCATCAGGAGCGCTCCTTGGATCCGGGACCCTGCTCCGGGTCCGGCCGGGTGAGGGTCTTGGCCGCCGCTGCAACAGCCGGCGCGGTCAGGTGCAGGCTGAAGTCGGTGACCTCGTAGTACTTCATGGCCTTGCCATCGTCCGACAGCTCCAGGCTGCCGGCGATCAGCCCGGCGGACTCCAGCTTGCGCAGGTGCATGTGGAGCAGAGGGCGGCTGATGCCGATCACCCGAGCCAGGTGGCTCACGTAGTCGCGACCGCCGGCCAGCTCCGCGACGATGCGCAGCCGCAGCGGGTTGGCCAGGGCCGCCAGCATCTCGACCAGGTCGTCACCCGTCGGCCCGGCCTCCGTCATAAACGTCCACCTGTAAGATTGTTGTTACACCTGAAACCGTAACATTAGCCCTCGCCCGTCGGCAATGGAGCCTAGGCCACGTTGAGCGTCTCCCGCTCCCTCTTCGCGGCCTGATCGCCTTCACGCGAGCCACCCAGCGTCAGCCCGACCGCCAGGCAGATCAGCGGGATCGCCGGAATCACGTACCGCACGTCGAAGGCGGCCAGGAACGGTGGCGAGGCGACCAGCGCGAGCGCGGCCAGCCCCGGCAGCAGCGCGTCCCAGCGCCGCCTGACCAGCGCGGCCACGAGCGCCCCGCCCAGGGCCAGCATGAGCAGCGGGAACGGCACATACCCGAACCGCTGGTACGCCCGCAGCCACCCGGCGAACGGCTCCACCACCCGCGTGGCGGCCGGACCAGATTCGTACGATTCGGCGACCCCCCGCACCGACTCGCTCAGCGGCCGCTCCGAGGTGGGCAGCTTGTACGGGGTCTTCTCCTCCGCCCCGGTACGCTCCCAGCGCAGCAACTGCGTGAGGTCGGTCGCGACCGCGCCCAGATAGTCGACGGGCTGGGCGAGGATGGCCTGCCTGGCGAACTCCCCTGCGAGCTGGTTGCGATTGGCCGCGCCCGGCACCTTGAGCAGCGGCGAAAAGCTCTCCCACAGCCAGTAGGGAGGGTAGGGGCGCTGCTCAACCGGCATGTTCGGGCAGAGCACGGCCAGCCGCTCGGGCGGTTTGATCACCCCGCAGTCGGCGAAGCTCATGGTCCTGGACCACAGGAAGTTCCCGTCGGCCTCGGTGAGCCCGAACTTGCCCTTCTCGACCTTCATCCACGTGGCGTACGCGCCCAGCGGAATCGCCCCGGCCACCAGCAGCGCCACCAGCGGTCGCCAGCCGTAGCGCCTGATCAGCAGATATCCGGCCGTCAGGATCAGCAGCGGCAGACCGACCGTCCTGGTGATCCCGGCCAGCCCCAGCAGGGCCCCGCCCACGGCGGCCGTGGCCGGGGTGACCCGCCAGACGAGGAGCGCGATGGCGGCCGTGATCAGCACGATGAAGATGGCGTCCGCCATGATCATGTGCTCCAGCAGCACCAGGAACTCGTCGTACAGCAGCGGGGTGACCAGCAGCGTCGCCCCCCAGCCAGGCAGGCCACGGCGGCGCAGCAGCGCGTAGACGGCCACCGCGAGCGCCAGCCCGAGCAGGTGCTGCAGCACCGTCACCAGCGTGAGGCTGTGCGCCGGACGCAGCAGCGCCAGGAACAGGGAGTAGCCGGAGGGCCGGGTGGTTCCGGGGGTCAGCTCCTCACGCAGGAAGGCGAAGGAGTCGCCGTAGAAGAGGATCGACGGGGGGAAGCCGAGCACCGCGAGCACTCGCAGCCCGATCGCGGGCAACATGGCGATGACCAGTGCGCGATGGGCCAAGACGAATCAGCTTCCTCGTGTGTCCAGATCCCCACAATAGTGGCACTCCATCGCCCGCCTCGCCGACGCCGCCCAGCGCACCAACGCCGCCCGGCCCGCCGACCGGGCCGGCTCACTCCCCAGGCCAGTTCACCGGGCAGGCCGGCCACTCGTTCAGGGCCTGGAGGCGGATGAGCGCGGCGTGGGAGAGTGGCGTCGTCAGGTCGGTGACGTCGCCGTTGGTCGTGTAGTCGAGTAATACGACGTCCTCTTCGGCGGCCAGCTCGCGTAGCCGCTCGACCAGGTCGGCGACCTCGTGCTCAAGGACCCACCGGTAGGCGGGCAGGTAGATGCGGCGCCTGGCGCTCTCGTACGGCAGCAGCCGCTCTCCATGGAGCCCGTCGCGGTGGCCCAAGACGGGCCCGTGCTTTCTGACCGTGCGCTTGAGCCCGGTCATCGTGGTGATCCGGAGCCTGGCGGGATCGACGTCCTCGGTCTCGAAGACCTTGAGCGCCTGCCAGATCCCCTCGACCGACTGACCGGTGACCCCCGGCGTCTCGGGCACCGGAATGCCCCCATGCGGATAGAACGGGCTCAGCCGCACCCAGGGCTCCTCCGCCCTGGACGTCACGTCGATGAGGTGTGCCGCGGGGAACGCCTTGGCGAGTGAGGCCGCGGAGCGCCGCCGACTGGCTATCTGGATGGGCACGGGGGGATCCTTCCGACGGGATCCAGGATGGCGGGCGGCACCGACAGAATCACGGCGGGCGGCGCCGACAGAATCCCCGGGCGGGCACCACCGGCAGCACCACGGGGGGCGCCGCCGGCAGCGGCCCCGGAGGCTTGCCGGATGTCATTACCGAATGACATTCTGGAATTCACGCCCCCGCCTCGGGAGGGATGCATGACCGTCGCCGACCGTCCCAGCATCGACAAAGAGGCCCTGCGCCGGAAATATCGTGAAGAGCGTGACAAGCGGCTGCGCCCCGACGGCAACGACCAGTACCTCCGCCTCACCGGCCGCTTCGCGCACTACCTCGAAGACCCGTACACACCCCTGACCGAACGCGCGCCCAAGACCGACCACGTGACGGTCGCGTTCGTCGGCGGTGGCTTCGCCGGGCTCGTCACCGGCGCGCGGCTCAAGGAGGCGGGTGTCGAGGACGTCCGGATCATCGACAAGGCGGGCGACTTCGGCGGCACCTGGTACTGGAACCGCTACCCGGGCGCCCAGTGCGACACGGCCTCGTTCGTGTACATGCCGCTGCTCGAAGAGACCGGCCACATGCCCACCGAGAAGTACGCCCACGCGCCCGAGATCCTCGAACACTGCCGCCGCATCGGCAAGCACTACGGCCTGTACGACAACGCCCTCTTCCACACCGAGGTCGTGGCCCTCGAATGGCTCGGCGGCCGCTGGCTGATCCGTACCAGCCGGGGCGACGCGTTCACCGCCCAGTTCGTCGCCCTGGGCATCGGCCCGCTGCACGTGCCGAAACTGCCCGGCATCCAGGGGATCGACGACTTCGCGGGGCACTCGTTCCACACGAGCCGCTGGGACTACGCCTACACCGGCGGCGACCCCTCCGGCGCGCCCATGGACCGGCTGTCCGACAAGCGGGTGGCGATCATCGGCACGGGCGCGACGGCCGTACAGTGCGTGCCAAGGCTGGCGCCGGCGTGCGCGGAGCTGTACGTCTTCCAGCGCACCCCCTCCTCGGTCGACGTACGGGACAACCGCCCGACCGACCCCGGCTGGTTCGCCACCATCGCGACGCCCGGCTGGCAGCGGCGCTGGCTGGAGAACTTCACCGCCAACCAGACCGGCGCCCTGACCGACGAGGACCTGGTCATGGACGGCTGGACCGACCTGGCCCGCCGCGTACGCGCCAGGATCATGGCCCTGCCGCCGGAGGAGTTCACCCAGCCGAACATGCTGGCCGCGTTCGAGGACTCCGACTTCGAGAAGATGGAGGAGATCCGCGCCCGCGTCGACGCCATCGTCGAGGACCGGGAGACCGCCCAGAACCTGAAGGCGTGGTACCGCCAGCTCTGCAAGCGTCCCTGCTTCCACGACGAATACCTGCAGGCCTTCAACGTCCCCGGCACCCACCTCGTCGACACCGGCGGCCAGGGCGTGGACCGCGTCACCGCGAAGGGCGTGGTGGCGGGCGGCAGGGAGTACGAGGTCGACTGCGTGATCTACGCCTCGGGCTTCGAGGTCGGCACCGACTACACCCGCCGCGCCAACTACGACCTGGTGGGCCGCGACGGGGTCAGGTTGTCGGACCACTGGGCGGAGGGCATGCGCACGCTGCACGGCATCCACGTGCACGGCTTCCCGAACGCCTTCCTCGTCCAGCCGACCCAGGCCGCCAACCTCATCTCCAACATCCCCCACAACCTGACAGAGGCGGGCGCGACCATCGCCGTCACCGTCAGACACGCCCTGGACCACGGCTACACCGAGGTCGAGGCCACCCGGCAGGCCGAGGACGACTGGGTGGAGCTGCTGCTCTCGGGCCCGGGCCCGCTCCTGAGCTCCCCGGACTGCACGCCCGGCTACTACAACAACGAGGGCCGGGACCTCGGCCGCAAGGGCCGCCTCAACGTCGGCCACCCGCACGGGGCCATGGCGTATTTCGCCTACATCGATCAATGGCGCACGTCGAGCACCTTCGAGGGCCTGGAGTTCCGGAAAAAGTGAGACGTCAGATCTACACGGCCGCGGACATCAAGGTCCTGAGCATGGAGGACTCGGTACGCGAGCGCCCCGCCATGTACTTCCGCGTCGCCCGCGAGGACCCGGCCCTCCCGACGGAGATCCTCCGCGCCGTCCTGTCGGACGCCCTCCACCTGATGGGCGGCGACCACGCCCAGGCCGGCGCCGAGATCACGGGCGACCTGAGCTTCACCGTCTGGGACGACCAGCCCTCCGAACCCGGCGCCGGCCTCCTGGACCGCCACCGCTGGGTGCAGGCCGCGGCCGCCGCCCTGAGCGTGCGCACGGTGGTCGAAGTCGGCGAACATCGCCAGGAACTGGCCGGGACCACGCCCACCGGCCCGCCGGAGAGGTCGGCCTCGGCGATCGCCGGCACCCGGGTGAGCTTCGAGCTCGACCCGGCCTACTTCCCGCCGCACGCGGCGATCTCGTCCTCGATCGAATCCGTCGGAGACCTGCACGGCGAGTGGTGCACGGACAAGCCCATGCCCCACACCTTCCGGGACCTGCGCCAAGATCCGTAGAGCCGGTATTTTCGTCCAGCATGAGTTATGACCTCTATTTCGCCCGCCGCGAGCCCGGCCAGAGCTGGGACGAGGCGCTGGACAGGACCGAGCCGCTCCCGCCCGACCCCGTCGCCTGGGACAACGTCGTCGCCCAGGCGAAAGAGCTGCTCGGCGAGGGTGACATACGCATCGTCGCCTACCCGCCGAACTGGGAGATGGACCACGAGACCACCGGCATCTCGGTGAACCACTGGGAGGGCGGCTGGGAGATGAGCGCCCCCTACTGGACCCACGGTGAGGAGGCGCGCCGGGTGGTCGGGCTGCTGTACGAGGTGGCGGCCCTGGTCGAGCGCGTGTCCGGGTTCGAGGGGTACGACCCGCAGCTCGGCCGGCCGGTGGCCGAGGTGACGGATCCGGGGCGGGCGGTGGCGATGTTCGACGCGGTGGCGGACCGGTTCGGGCGGCGGGGGAGCGTGGGCTCAACTATGTGAACGATCGGTCGTTCATGTACGCTGAACATGTGAAGGACAGCAAGGAGGACGGCCGCCTGGAGCGCGGCCGGCGCAGCCGGGAGGCGATCCTCGAAAAGGCGGTGTCGCTGGCCTCGGTGGACGGGCTCGACGGGCTCACCCTGGGCAGGCTGGCGACCGCCGCCGGAGTAAGCAAGTCCGGATTTTTCGCTCATTGGCGCGATAAGGAGCAACTCCAGCTCGACGCCATCGACTGGGCCGCCCGCCAATGGATCGACGAGATCGTCAAGCCCGCGCACCAGACACCCCCCGGCGTACGCCGCGTCCTGGCCCTGCACGAGGCCCGCCTGCGCTTCTACGAGGCGAAGGTCCTGCCGGGAGGGTGCTTCTTCTTCGTGGCCCAGGTCGAGTTCGACGACCGCCCAGGGCCCGTACGCGAGCGCGTCGCCAAGGCGCTGGCCGACTGGCTCGGCCTGGTCGAGCGGGTGGTGCGCGAGGCGATGGACCTGGGCGAGCTGGCTGACGACACCGACGCCGCCCAGCTCGCGTACGAGATCGACGCGCTCGGAGAGGCCTCGATCACCCACGCGGGCCTGCTGGGCGACATCGCCTATGACCGGGCCCGCCGCGCCGTCCTGCACCGGCTGCGCGCCCTGACCACCGACCCCGCACTTCTCCCGGAGGACTGAACGTTGCCGGAAACCCGTCCCGCCCAGGTCCATTTCGACGACCTCGACGCCATGGGCCTGCTGCACAACTCGCGTTACGCCCTGCTCGTCGAGCGCGCCATTTCGGCCTTCTGGGCGGAGCAGGGCTGGAATTTCGACCCGGCGATCTCCCGCTTCAAGGACGTCTATCTGGCGGTCCGCGAGTTCAAAATCACCTACAACGCTCCCATCGTCGGCGCGGGTGAGGTGCTGGTGGACTTCTGGATGGATCGGATGGGCCGCACCAGCGGCGTCTACGGTTTCCGCGTGCTCTCCCCTGACCGCTCGATCGTGCACGCCGAGGGCTATCGCGTGAACGTCAACCTCGACCCCGCCACATTCCGCCCGGCGCCGTTCAGCTCCGAACTCCGTGCCGCGGCCGAGCCCCTCCTGCTGCCCGTGACGACCGCCTGAAAGCCTGACCAAGGCGTTCGACAAGCATGTCCAGAGGGTATGCGTTTCGTGCGCCGGGCATTCCGACAGGGTAAAACCAGTCATGTGACAAATGAAAGCGGAAAGCCCCTGCGTCAAGGCGACGACCGCCTTTATGTACGGTTCCAGGTCCGCTATTACGGACGGCTCGGCGTCCAGGTGGGAATCTTCGCCGCCTGTCACCACCTCCGCCGCGCCGGCCGCCTCAGCCCGGCCGACGATAATCTGTTCACGGAGGTCGACAACTGGTTTATCACGCGGTTGCCATATCCGCCTTTTTATGCCGACGGAAACACCGTCCGCGCCGTCCCCTGGTTCAAGCCGAACGCGACCACGCTCATCGCCGCCGTGGCGCCCCTGCAGGATCTCCTGCACCGCTACCGCGTCCCGTACGACGTCGTCCGCTCGGCCGACCCCGGCACGATCATCTACGAGGACGACTTCCAGATAGGCGTTCTGCCCCACACCAGGAAGGTCAACGGGCACGATCCCCTGGCCAAGGAGCCGTACGCCTGAAAAGGCTAGTCCCAGCACTACTGACCACCCCTCCCACCAGCGGCTACGGTCGCAGGATGCTCATCAGGACCGCGCTGGAAGCGCTCACCCGGCGCCCGTTGCCGTTCCTGGGCTCGGCGTGGCCGTGGCGCTGCGCGGCCTACCTCGTGGCCAGTGCCGTCCCGGGCGCCGGAGTGGTCACGGCCGTGCTCGTGGGCGGGCTCGTCGTCATTCCGCTGGGCGTGGCCGTCCTGGCGCTGTGCATCCCGCTCGTCGCCCGCTTCGAACGCCTCCGCCTGCGCCTGGTCGACACCGTGCCGCTCCCCCGGAGCGCCGGCGAGGCACGCGGGCGGGAGGCGGGGCTGGCGGCCATGACCCTGCTCGCGCTGTGGTGGATCGACCTGGTCATGGTGCTGTTCACGATCGGCGGGCCGGTCGTGCTGATCCTGTCGCCGGTCCTCCAGCCCGAGGTGGAAATGCTCGGCGCGACTCTGGCGAGTCTCGCGGGAGTGATGCTGCTGCCGGTGGCCGCGTACACGATCACCGCCTGGGGCGGCGCCAGAGGGGCCATGGTGCGCGCCGTGCTCGCGCCCCAGAGCTCCGAGCTCAACGAGGTGCTGCGGTCGCGCGCCCGGCTGGTGGACGCGTTCGAGATGGAGCGCCGCAGGATCGAGCGGGACCTGCACGACGGCGCCCAGCAGCGGCTGGTGGCCCTGTCGATGACGCTGGGCCTGGCCCGGCTCGACCTGCCCGACGACGCGCCCGCCGCCCGGCTGCTCGCGCAGGCTCACGACGAGGCCAAACACGCGCTGGGCGAGCTGCGCGAGCTGATCAGGGGCGTGCACTCGCAGGTGCTCACCGACCGCGGCCTGGGCGCGGCCGTGCACGACGTGGCGGGGCGGTCGCCGGTGCCGGTGGACGTGGACATCGAGGTGAGCGGCCGGCTGCCCGCCGCGGTGGAGGTCACCGCGTACTACGTCGTCAGCGAGGCCCTGGCGAACCTGGCCAAGCACAGCCGGGCGGCCAGGGGCTCGGTCACCGGCCGGGTCGAGCGCGACACGCTGGTCGTCGAGGTACGCGACGACGGCGTGGGCGGGGCCGACCCCGCCCAGGGGACCGGACTGACCGGGCTGGCCGACCGGCTGGCCGTGGTGAGCGGCAGGCTGTCGGTGTCGAGCCCGCCCGGTGGTCCTACGCTCGTCCGGATGGAGATCCCCTGCTCAGCGAACGAGGAGAGCGCGTGCGCGTAGTGATCGCCGAGGACGCCGTCCTGCTCAGGGAGGGCCTCGTCGGGCTGCTCGAACGGTTCGGCCACACCGTGCTCGCCGCCGTCGGTGACGCGCCCGCGCTGGTCGCCGCCGTGTCCGAGCACCACCCCGACGCCGTGGTGACCGATGTGCGGATGCCGCCGGGCTTCTCCGACGAGGGCCTGCGGGCCGCGCTCGAACTGCGCGCGCGCAGGCCCGAACTCGCGGTGCTGGTGCTCAGCCAGTACGTGGAGCAGACGTACGCGGCCGAACTGCTCGAATCGGGCGCGGGCGCGGGTGTCGGCTATCTGCTCAAGGACCGGATCGGCGACGTACGCGAGTTCGTCGACGCGCTCGGCCGGGTGGCCGCCGGTGGCACGGTCGTGGACCCCGAGGTGGTGCGCCAGCTCCTGAGCCGGCGCCGCGACCCGCTGTCCCGGCTCACCCCGCGCGAGCAGGAGGTGCTCGGCCTGATCGCCGAGGGCCGGACGAACGCGTCGATCGCGCGGGAGCTCGTCGTCACCGAGGCGGCCGTGGCCAAGCACATCGCGAACATCTTCGCCAAGCTCGACCTCCCACCGGCCGCCGACGGGCACAGGAGGGTGCTGGCGGTGCTGGCGTACCTGCGTAGTTGATCTGAGGAGATGCCATGAACCGAGGCTAAAAGTAGGGTTCGTTGGCATGAACGAGCAGTGGAGAGAAGTCGGCGACCGGGTATACGTCCGGCGCCACCAGTCGTTCGACATGAACGTCGGTCTGATCGTGGGCGACGGGCACTGCCTGGTGCTCGACACGCGCACCTCGCACAGAGAGGCGGCGGACCTGATCGAGGCGATCAGGAAGATCACCGCCTACCCCTGGACGGTCGTCAACAGCCATTCCCACTTCGACCACTACTTCGGCAACGCGCTCTTCCGCGGCGCCGAGATCTGGGCACACTCCCGGTGCGCCGAGGAGATCGACCAGTTCGGCGAGGAGCAGCTCGCCAACGTCATCAAGAGCCTGCCCGAGCGCCGCGAGGAGCTGGAGGAGGTCACGATCGTGCCGCCCGACCACACGTTCACGACCGCGGCCAGTCTCGACATCGGCGGCCGCATCGTGCACCTGCGGCACTTCGGGCTCGGGCACAGCAGCAACGACGTGGTCGTGCACGTGCCGGACGCGGGCGTGGTGTTCGCCGGTGACCTGGTGGAGGAGGGGGCGCCGCCGGCGTTCAGCGACTCGTACCCGCTCGACTGGCCCGCCACCACGGCGGCGATGCTGGCGGAGATGCCCGAGCAGGTGATCGTCCCGGGGCACGGCGCGGTCGTCGACCGGGCGTTCGCGCTGGCGCAGCAGGCCGAGTTGACCCTGGTGGCCGATCTCGCCAAGCAGGCCCACGTCGAAGGGCTGCGCGACCTGATCAAGCGTTTCCCCTATCCGGAGGACGTGGCCAGGCAGGCGATCGACCGCGCCTTCCTGCAGCTCGACGCGTGAGCTTCAATTCGCTATATTGCAAACTGCACTATGAGGAGGATCCATGGCGCGAGGCCACGACCTGGTCGGCCTGACCGTGCTGGCCCTGCTCAGCGTACGAGCCAGTCATCCCTACGAGCTGCACCGGTTCATCGTCGACACGCACAAGGACTACATCACCGGCCTGCCGCGCAGCCTCTACCACGCGGTCGAGCGGCTGGCCAAAGACGAGCTGGTCGTGCCCACGGGGACGGACCGTGAGGGCCGCAGGCCCGAGCGCACGGTCTACGAAATCACCGAGGAGGGCCGCGAAGAGCTGCGCAGCCGGCTGCGGCAACTGCTGGAGAAGCCCCAGCCCGACCGGCGGGCGTTCGTCGCGGCCGTCTCGCTCGTCGGCTGCCTGCCGCTGTCCGAGGCGCAGGGCGCGCTACGCGCCCGCGCGGCCACCATCGAGGGCCTCCTGACAGGGATGAACGCTCACCTGCGGGCCGCCGCCGACAGCGGCCTGCCGGCGATCCTCACGCTAGAGGTCGAGCTCGAACGGGCGCTCCATGCCGCCGAACTCGACTGGATCAAAGAGTTGCTCGACCGCCTGGACAAGGGAGAGCTCGACTGGGCGGTGTCCATAGAGATGTAGGAGCCAAATGAAGAAGAAGCTCATCACCGAGGTCTCCGGCGTGATCACGGCGCCCGTCGAACAGGTCTGGGAGGCCCTGCGGAAAGAGCTCCCCACCTGGGAGCCCGGCGACCACGTCCTCGCCTACCAGGGCGGCTGGTGGTATCGCGGCGAGTGGTCGGTCCTCCCTGATCCGGACGGCACGCGGGTGGTCCACCGCGTCTACAACGTGGCCGAGTGGCTGCGCTGGATGGTGCCCCTGGCGAACCGGTTCTTCATCGGCTTCGCCGCACAGACCCGTACGGGCTTCGCCGATGGCCTGGCCCGCGTCGCCGGCCACTTGGGGAGCTCCAGCAGGCTCACCTAGGCTGCCCCCATGAGGTGGGGACCGGTGACGCGCGAGGACGCCAGGCCGCTGGCCGACTTCTGGGCCGCGCTGGAGGCCGAAGACCGCACCGGCGAGGTCCACAGCCTCGACGACGTGACAGAACAGCTCGCCCACCCCCGCATCGACCTGGCCACGGGCACGCTCGCGGCCTGGGAAGGCGACCGGATCGTGGCCCTCGGCTACCTGCCGGCCCGGCAGGCGGCCGACGAGACGCACACGATGCGCCTGTGGGGCGGCGTGCACCCCGCCCACCGCAGGCGCGGCCACGGGCGGCGCGTCGTGGACTGGGCGATCCGGACGGCGCCTGGGCTGAGCGAGCGGGCGTTTCCCGGCGTTCCGCTGGAGCTCCACCTGCACGTCTCCGACGGCAACCCGGGCCTCGCCGTGCTGGCGGAGTCGTCAGGGATGACCGCCGTCCGCACGTTCGCGCGCATGGAGCGCGGCCTGGCGGGCGAGCCGCCCACGCTGAGACCGCCCGAGGGCCTGGAGATCGCCACGTGGACGCCGGAGCTGGACGACGGGGCCCGTCATGTGCGCAACGAGTCCTTCCGCGACCACTGGGGCAGCGTGCCGCACACGCGCGAGAGCTGGCGCGACCACCTGATCGACTCGCACAACTTCCGGCCGGAGTCCTCGTTCGTGGCCCTGGCCGGCGACCAGGCGGTGGGCGTGCTGATCACGCACGACTTCGGCACGCCGGGCCTGCGCCAGGCGTGGATCCAGGTCATCGGCACGCTGAAGGAGTGGCGCGGCAGGGGGGTGGCCGGCGCGCTGGTCGCGCACGCCCTGGCCGCCTTCAAGGAGCAGGGCTACGAGAGCGCCGGGCTCGGGGTCGACACCGAGAACCCGACGGGGGCTGTCAGCGTGTACACGCGGGCGGGGTTCGCGATCAGCAGGCGCAGCCGGACGTACGCCCTATATCTCCCCCAGCGGGAAGCGCGCGACGAATCCGGAGCCGGCGTACACGAGTGATCCCTTGTGCAGGCGCGCGATGTCGCGGGCGATCGGCAGCCCCAGCCCGGCGCCGCCCGCGTCCCTGGCCCGCGCCTCGTCCAGGCGGGTGAAGCGGTCGAACACCGCCTCCCGCTGCTCGGGCGGGATGCCAGGGCCGTCGTCGATCACCTCCAGCACGGCCTCGCCGTCCTCGGCGCCCACCCGCACCCGTACGGTCGAGGCGGCGTGCCGGACGGCGTTGTCGGCCAGGTTCGTCACCAGGCGGTCGAGATGCGCGCTCGATCCCGACATGACCACGTCCGGCTCGATGTCCAGCTCCACCCGCACCTCGGGCCGCCGCCTGGCCCGCAGCGACGCCTCCGCCGCCACCTGACCGAGGTCCAGCTCGCCGGTCCGCAGCGGCTCGCCCGCGTCCAGCTTGGCCAGCATGAGCAGGTCGGCGGCCAGGGCCTGCAGGCGTTCGACGTCGGCCAGCGCCTCCACGGTCAGCTCGCTCCGCTCAGCCAGCTCCAGCCGGGCCCGCAGGGTCGCGATGGGGCTGCGCAGCTCGTGCGCGGCGTCCGCGACGAACCGTTTGTGCTGGTCCACGGCCGTCTCCAGGCGGTCGAGGGTGCCGTTGACGGTGGTGGCCAGCGCGGCGATCTCGTCCTTCGACCCGGGTACGGGAACCCGCTGGTGCAGGTCGCTGGCGGTGATGTCGGCGACCTTGGCCCTGATCGCGGCCACCGGGTTGAGCGCGCGGCCGACCGAGAACCACGTCATCCCCGCCACCACCAGCAGCACGGCCGGAATCCCGGGCAGCAGCGCGCTGTTCAGCGTCTCCAGCGCCTTCTCGGCGCTCTCCAGGGATACCCTGGACCACACCGTCGCGGGACCGCTCTGGGTGGCCACCTTGATCTGGGCCACGGCGTACTGCCCGGACCTCGCCCAGTCGGTGGTGGCCGCGGCGGGCTCGGCCTTGGTCAGCAGGATGTCGGGGTCGGCGATGCCCGCCGCCGCGCCGTCCCGCAACTGCACCTCGCCCGCCTGGACCTTCACGCCCGGCAGGGGCGTCGCCGGCTGCGTGACGGGTCCTCCCACCACGGTCTCCGCCGGTTCGGTGCGCGAGAGTCTCAGGGTCTCCGCGTACGGCGCCGCCGCCACGGCCTTCCTGACCGCCGCGTCGTCGGCGCTGCTCACCAGCGTGCCGCGCAGCGCCAGCACCAGCACCAGGGCGGCCAGCCCCAGCGCGACGGCCACCACGAGCGTCGCCGCCGCGGTGGCCTTCAGCCGCACGGAAGAGAGTGCTTTCACGCCGCCTCCAGCCGGTACCCGGCCCCGCGGACCGTCATGAGGGTCGTCTTGCCGAAGGGCAGGTCGATCTTGCGGCGCAGGGCGCTGATGTAGACCTCGACGATGTTCGGGTCACCGTCGTAGGAGAAGTCCCAGGCCTGGGCCAGCAGCTCGCTCTTGGAGACCACCTCGCCGGGCCGGCGCGCGAGCGCGTGCAGCACCGCGAACTCCTTCGGCGTCAGCCCGATCGCCGCCTCGCCCCTGCGGCAGCGCAGTCCGGCGGGGTCGATCACCAGGTCGCCGACGGTGATCGACACGGGCCGCTCGGTGCCGCCCCGCCGTACCAGCGCGCGCAGCCTGGCCAGCAGCACCACGTAGGAGAACGGCTTGGCCAGGTAGTCGTCGGCCCCGTTGTCCAGCGCCTCGGCCTCGTCGTAGATGCCGTCCTTGGCCGTGAGCATCATGATCGGCGTCCAGTCGCCGGCCTCGCGCAGCTTCGCGCAGACCGCGTACCCGTTCAGCCGGGGCAGCATCACGTCCAGCACGATCACGTCGTAGGTGTTCTCGGTGGCCATCCACAGCCCGTCGCGCCCGTCGTGGGCCACGTCCACCGCGAAGCCCTCGCCCGCCAGCCCGCCCTTGACCAGGTCGGCCAGCCGCTCCTCGTCCTCCACCAATAACACTCGCACGCCGTACAGAGTGCCTCAGGTCACCTAAAGCCAACCTGAAGATGATTTAGGTCCTCTTCAGGATCTCTTCAGGTACGGGCGAGCAGGCTGCGATGCGTACAACCGACCTCTGTGAGGAGAATTCATGTTCAAGCGTCGTCTCGCGGTGCTCGGCGCGGCCGCCGTGCTCGCCATCACCGGTCTGGCCGGCTCCGCCATGGCCGACCAGACCCCCGCCCCCGCCGGGACGAAGGTCACGTGTACGACCAGCGACGGCAAGACCATCGAGATCGCCGAGGCCCTCCCGGCCAGGAAGGGCGAGCCCGTCCCCGGCGCGGGGATCGCGGTGCGGAAGACCGCCGACGGGGTGGAGGTCACGGCCATCCCGGCGGGTGAGATGGAGGGCGAGTGGCACAAGACGACCAAGCCGCTCCCGGCGGACGCCGAGTCCGTGGAGTCGGTGCCCGCCCTGCCCGCGAAGCCGGGTGAGACCGTCGAACTGCCCACCCTCGACGCCCCGGTCAAGGGCGACCCGGCCAAGACCGTCCGCATCATCTGCGAGAAGCCCGAGTAGCCTCACCCCGCGAACGACGGGTGCGGCCCGAGCGCCCAATACTCGAAGAGGCCATGGCCGACGAGCCCGTCGTACTCGAAACGCCCGACGGCGTCCACCATGCCCCACATTCTGGCGGCGTCGTCGGGCAGCCGGTACGTCACGCCCTGCACGACGGGCTCCGCACCCTGGTACATCCCGTGCCGCCACTCCGGCTCCAGCCCGTAGCCGGTGCCGGCCATCAGGTGGACGGGAAGCAGCGGAGTGCAGCGCACGTCGATCGGCTTGCCGCCGGGCGGGGAGAAGGTGATCGTGGCCTCGACGACGTCACGGGTGCCGGGGGCGTAGACCGGGCGGTAGTCCGGTCTGCCGAGATATTCCTCTTCCCGCCCGTCCGACCACACGCGTACGGCCTCCTCCAGCATCCGGCGGCCCCGCTCGTCCTCCTGGATGATGCAGAGGATGGCGTGGTCGTCGAACCGCATCGGCGCGTAGAGCCAGTAGAACGTGCCGGCGTTCTTGGCCTGGATGCCGGGCGGCTCCGATTCGCCGACCGGCCTGATGCCCCAGGAGCGGTCCCGGGTGCCCATCCAGCGGTCGGGGGTGACCGGGATGTCCTCATCACCGATCCTGATATTTCCGGACCATTGGCCGGTCTGCGCCAGCCGTACCGAGTCGAACATGACCCGCTCCTGCCACCGCAGGAAGTGCCGGGGCTCCAGCGTGGCCGGGATCGTGCCCTCCCACAGGAGGTCGAAGGACAGGCCGTGCTCGTTCGGCTCCAGGATCACCCTGAGCCGCTTGAGCCCTTCGACGACCTCGACGCGGAAGGGGCCGACCCGGGTGTCCATCCGGTCCGTGCCCAGCTCGCGGGAGGCCCGGACGACGCGGTGCGCGTCGCGGGTGCGTACGCAGGCGAACGCGTCGGTGACGCCCAGGTTGGGATACTGCCCGAGCCCGATGATCAGCATCTGCTCATCGGTCCTGGCGTGGCAGTTGAAGTAGTAGCGGTCGTAGAAGTTGCGGTCGCTGGTGGCCACGTGCCGCATGACCTGCGGGGTCTGGTGCACGGGGTAGTCGTCGAGGGGTGACAGCGCCATGCCGGGTTTGTAGCAAGCGCTTGGTCCTACGTCAACAGGAAAGCGCGCCCCCGGCCATCGGGGACGCGCTTTCCGGCGAAATCGCTACATCTTTCTCGATGCCTCATCCGCCTTGTGCGACACGTCGGCCGCCATCCGGTCGGTGGTGTCCGAGGTCTTTTCCGCCTTCTCGTTGACCCATCGTGATGCGTCCGAGGCGGAGTCCTTCATGTGCTCGGTCCACTGCTGGGCATTGCGGCGGTAGAACAGGTAGCCGATCGTTCCCACCGCCAGACCACTCAGCAGAACGAGCATCGGCCATCGCCGCGATCGTGACGGTTTGGGATCGATTTTCCGGGCCGCCGCGGTCAGCATCGAGCTGACCTTGGGAGCGACCTGATCCTCGAACCCGTGTGCCGCGGATTCCAGCCGCGGCGCCGCCCAGTATCGGGCATCCTCGATGCGCTGTGCGGCGACCACCTTGGCGTGGTCGGCCATCGGCGCCATGCGGTGACCGGTTCGCACAGCCTGGGCCTTCATTCGGCCCATCCACGTGGCGGGAACCTCTATGACCACGCGGCGTCTTCTCAGTGTCAGGGACACGACAACCTCCCCTGTCGTTGGGGCCCCGGACCTCTGCTTCCCAGGACAAGGCGGCTCAATCATGGCCGGTCATGGGAGGATGGGTCACGAGGCCCAACGGCCATAGTCCTCAAAACATCACAAAACCAACCCTGTGCATAGAGGGGGCAGCTGTCTCGTGGCTGAGAAGCTGATCGCAAACCTGCAGACGAACCACGGCACCATCAAGGTCGAACTCTTTCCTCTCCGCGCCCCGAAAACGGTGCGAAACTTCGTGGAGCTGGCAGAAGGCACCCGCGAGTGGACCCACCCGGGCACCGGAGAGAAGAGCACCGACCGTTACTACGACGGCACGATCTTCCACCGGGTCATCTCCGGTTTCATGATTCAGGGCGGTGACCCGCTCGGTCAGGGCATCGGCGGCCCTGGCTACGAGTTCGACGACGAGATCCACCCGGAGCTCTGGTTCAACCGCCCTGGCCTGCTGGCCATGGCCAACGCCGGCATCCAGTTCGGCAAGGGCACCAACGGCTCGCAGTTCTTCATCACGCTCGTCCCGACGCCGCACCTCAACGGCAAGCACACCATCTTCGGTGAGGTGATCGACGGCCAGGACGTCGTGGACGCCATCGGCAAGACCAAGACCGACCGCCGTGACCGTCCCGAGAAGGACGTCATCCTGGAGTCGGTCACCATCGAGCGGCAGAAGGGCTGACCCCGAGGGGCTCGGGCTGGGGGCCCACGCGGCACATCCCGGCAAGCCTTAGGCTTCGGTCATGACCAGCCAGCCGCCCAGCCCGCCCCCTCCGCCCGAGCAGCCCGCTGAGGCGGTGCCCACGTGTTACCGGCACCCCGACAAGGAAACGTGGGTCCGCTGCCAGCGCTGCGAGCGTCCGATCTGCCCCGACTGCATGCGTGACGCCGCGGTCGGCTTCCAGTGCCCGGAGTGCGTGGCCGAGGGCAACAAGGGCATCCGCCAGGCCAAGAGCACCTTCGGCGGCGGCGTGGTGCGCACGCCGTTCGTGACGTACACCCTGCTGGTCATCAACGTGCTGATCTTCGGCGCCCAATATCTCACCGGCGACCGGATCACCTCAGAGCTCTTCATGTGGCCCGCCGGCGTGGCCCTGGGCGACCAGTACTACCGCCTGATCACCGCCGCCTTCGTGCACGGCGGGATCTTCCACATCCTGTTCAACTGCTGGGCGCTCTACGCGGTCGGCCCCTATCTGGAGCAGGCCTTCGGCCACGTCCGCTACGTGGCCCTCTACCTGGTCAGCGCACTCGGCGGCTCGGTGCTCAGCCTCTGGCTGGACCCGATCACCCAGCCCACGGTCGGTGCGTCGGGCGCCATCTTCGGCCTGTTCGGCGCCGTGTTCGTGGTGGGCCGCAAGCTCAACCTCGACGTGCGCGGCATCGCCGTGCTCATCGCGCTCAACCTGGGAATCACCTTCCTGGTCTCCGGCATCAGCTGGACCGGGCACATCGGCGGGCTGGTCACCGGATCGGTGCTGGCGGGCGCGCTGGCCTACGCTCCCAAGAGCAACAGGACCCTCTGGCAGGTGCTGGCGATCGCGGGAGCGCTGGCCTTGCTGGCCGTGCTCGTGATGGTCAGAACGTCGGCCATCATCGGCGCGGCCTGAGCTTCCCCAGGCTGTGGAAAAGACTGTGGAAAGAACTAACGCCAGCGGGTGGAAAGCACCACACCGAAGATGATGAAAACAAACCCGATCAGCAGATTCCAGTTCTGGAGGTCGCTGAACAAGGGCGCCTGCGGTGCGACATAGTAGATGGCGATCCACAGGATGCCGATGATCCAGGCGGCGACCATCGTCGGTGCCAGCCAGCGGGGGCTGACCTTGACCTGCTGCGATCTCTGCGGCGGGGTGTAGACCGCCTTCTTGCGAGCATTGGACTTGGGCACTGGGTAACTCCTGCTGAGGGCCTGGGCATCCGGATCGTCCACAGGCTCTTCGTTAAGCCTAGTTGAAGCGTGGTCCAGGATAGTCGCCACGCGTACGACATGGCGATCCCCAGTGGCCGCATCGTGTCCTAATACGCTGATCTCATGCGGGCCACGCTGCGGGCCGTGGGAGAGACGTGCGTCACCGCGGGCCTGATCCTCATGCTCTTCTGCGCCTACCTGCTCTGGGGCACCGGCGCCTACACCCAGCGCCAGCAGCGGCTGCTCCAGAGCGAGCTGGCGGCCGAACAGGACGGCCGCCTCGACCGGATCCGGCTCGGCACCGCGCTGGCGCTCCTGCGCATCCCCAGGCTCGGCCGCGACTACCGCTACGCCGTCGTCGAGGGCGTCGGCGCCGAGCACCTGAAGAAGGGCCCGGGACACTACCCCGACAGCGCCATGCCGGGCCAGATCGGCAACTTCGTGCTGTCGGGGCACCGCACGACGTACGCGGCGCCGTTCAACGAGATCGACGAGCTCGAACGCGACGACGAGATCATCGTGGAGGCCCGCGAGGCCCGCTACACCTACCGCGTCACCTCACAGGACGTCGTAGCGCCCGAGGAGATCGACGTGCTGGCCCCCGTGCCCGGCAAGCCCGACATCCGCCCCATCCGGGCCGTCATCACGCTGTCCACCTGCCATCCCGAATACTCGGCCGCCGAGCGGCTCATCGTCTACGGCGTGCTCAAGGAGAGCGAACCCCGCGAGGAGTGACATGTACGCCTGGATCTGGCGCAAGCTGCCCGGCCGCCCGCGCACCCGCGCCCTGACGGCCGCCGTGCTGGCCGCGGCGGTGGTGGCCGTACTCTGGTATGCCGTGTTCCCGCTCCTGGAGCCCGTGGTGACGGTTGACGAGGTGACCGTAGAGAAATGAGCCGTGTGCTGGTCGTGGACAACCACGACAGCTTCGTCCACACCATCGTCCAATATCTGCGCGAGCTGGGTGCCGACTGCGACGTCCGGCCGCGCGACGAGGTGCGCGTGAGCGACGCCGACGGCTTCGACGGCGTCCTGATCAGCCCGGGCCCCGGCACGCCCGAGGCGGCAGGCGTGAGCGTCCCCCTGGTGCGGCACGCGGCCGAGAGCCACCGGCCGCTGCTCGGCGTCTGCCTCGGCCACCAGGCCATCGCCCTCGCCTACGGCGCCACCGTGACCCGCGCCCCCGAGCTGTTCCACGGCAGGACGAGCGCCATCTCCCACGACGGCCGGGGCGTGTTCGAGACCCTGCCCTCGCCGGTCACGATGACCCGCTACCACTCGCTGGCCGTGCTGCCCGCCACGGTGCCCGAGGTGCTCGACGTGACCGCCCGCACGGAGGACGGCGTCATCATGGGCCTGCGCCACCGTACGGCGCCCATCGAGGGCATCCAGTTTCACCCCGAGTCCGTGCTTTCAGAGCATGGTCACCGATTGCTCCAGAATTGGCTGCGCGGAATCGTGTAACAAACGTCTCGCACAGAGCGACGTACAGGTGAGCGTCCCCGCCGTTGCCCCCGAGCGGCGGGGGCGTTCTTGTGTGCGGCAAGACGAAGGGCCGCCCTCCCCGCTCACAGGGAAGGGCGGCCCTTTCGCCGGAACGTCAGCCGCCGAGGCCGTCGTCGCCGAGCGGGTTCTCCTCCGTCGGCTCCTCCTCCGGGATTTCCGTCTGGTCGTCCGTCGGCTGCGAATCCGTCGGGACCTCGGTGGGCGGCGGCGCCGATTCCTCGGGGCCGGTGGACACCACGATCGAGATCGTCGTCTTCGGCAGGACCTTGGCGCCCTCACCCGGGTTCTGCTGGATGACCGTGCCCGCGACCTGCTCGTTGGCCTGCTCCGTGACACTGACCTGGAAGCCCGCGGCCTTGAGCTGGGCGGTCGCCTCCTCCTCGGTGAGCCCGATCACGCTGGGCACCTCACCCAGCTCCTTGGGCACGAAGATGGTGACCGTGCCGCCCTTCTCCAGCTCCTCGCCGGCCTTGGGCGAGGTGCTGATGACCGTGCCCTGCTTCCGGCTGGACGCCCTGGTCTTGACGCTGCCCAGCAGCCCCGCGTCCTTGAGCACCTGCATGGCCTCGGCCTGCGGCAGCCCGATGAGGCCGTCGGGCACCTTGACCTTCTCCTCGCCCTTGGAGACGAAGAGCTTGACCGTCGACTCCTTCGGCACCTTCGCGTTCTCGTCGGGCTCCGTCTTGATGACGGCGCCCTTCTCGACGTCGGAGCTGAACTCCTGCACGAGCTGGATCTTGAGCCCGAGCGCCTTGAGCTGGTCTTCGGCGGCGCCGCGCTGCTGCGAGGCGAGGGACGGGATGGTGACCGTCGTGTCGGCCGGGGTGTCCTTGCCACTGAACACCACGTAGCCGACCGTGATGAAGGCGCCGATGATGAGCAGCGGGATGATGATCCACAGCGCGGTCTTGACGGCGTTACCGCCGCCGCCCGACGCTCTGCGCCGCCCGCCGCGGCCGCCCTCGCCCTCGTATTCGTAAGGGGGGATCTGGCCGCGCTGCGTGGCCGGGCCCTGGGCCGCCTGGGTCGCCGTCATCATGCGGGTGCCCTGGGCGTAGTTTCCGCCGGAGATCGCCATCGTCTGGGCGTCGACCGGCATGCCGGACATCGCCCGCTGGATGTCGGCCCGCATCTCGCCCGCGTTCTGGTAGCGGTGGGCGGGGTCCTTGGCCATGGCCTTGAGCACGATGGCGTCGGCCCACTGCGGGATCTCGGGGTCGATCTGCGACGGCGGGATCGGCTCCTCGCGCACGTGCTGGTAGGCGATCGCGACGGGGGAGTCGCCGGTGAACGGCGGCTGGCCGGTCAGCAGCTCGTAGAGCACGCAGCCGGTGGAGTAGATGTCGCTGCGCGCGTCGACCCGCTCGCCCCGCGCCTGCTCGGGCGACAGGTATTGGGCGGTGCCTATCACCTGCGCCGTCTGCGTCATCGTGGCCGCGGAGTCGGCCATCGCGCGCGCGATGCCGAAGTCCATCACCTTGACGTCGCCCGCGCGCGTGATCATCACGTTGGCCGGCTTGATGTCGCGGTGCACGATGCCGCCGCGGTGGCTGTAGTCGAGCGCCCGGAGGATGCCGTCGACCAGCTCCGCGGCGCGCTCGGGCAGCAGCCGCCGGTCCTGGCGCAGCAGGTCGCGCAGCGTCCTGCCGTCGACGAACTCCATCACGATGTACGGCACAGGAGTGCCGTCGGTGACGTCTTCACCAGTGTCGTAGACCGCGACGACGGCCGGGTGGTTCAGCGAGGCCGCGGACTGCGCCTCACGGCGGAACCGGGCCTGGAAGGTGTGGTCGCGCGCCAGGTCGGCCCGGAGGGTCTTGATCGCGACTATGCGGTCCAGCCGGATGTCTCGGGCGCGATAGACCTCGGCCATGCCGCCGCGCCCGACGACACCGTCGAGCTCGTAACGACCTCCGAGTCGCCGAGGCTGAGTCATTTCCTGCACTGTCCCTTACCGTTCATCTTGGGTACCGGCATGCTCGGGGGGCCGCCGGTGTCCATCATCGACCCCATAGCGCATCACGTCTCCTCCTTGGGCGGGTTTGTATCACCCGGGTCCGGCGAGGCGGTGGGTGTCGGAGTGGTCGGTGTCATGGTGGGCGTTGGGGTCGGGGTGGGTGTAGGGGTCCGCGTGGTCCGGGTCGGTTTCGGTGTCGGCTTCTTGGTAGGAGTAGCCGACTTGCTTACCGTAGCCGACGGCGAGGGTATCGGCCTCTGCGACTTCACCGGAACCGCCGTGGGGCGGCGCGTGGGCGTCTTGGTCTTCTTCGGCCGGGGCCGCGACGGCGTCGCCGTCGCCGTCGCCGATGGTGCGGACGGTTCCGCCACGTCAGGCGTGTACGACTCGTTCTGCCGGCTGGCGAAAGTGACGGCCGCCAGCCCTACCGCCGCCACACAGCCGGCCGTGGCCACCAGGGCCAGCGTTCTGGCACCCTTGCGGCGCCGCCGGATCGGCGGGGCCGGCTCCTGGGGCGCGGTGGCCGGGTTGAGGTTGTCGGTCGCGAGCTCGTCCTCGGGGGACGGCTCGCGTACGCGGAAGCCACCGGGGTCGGTGAGCATGCTCAGCTCGGCGCCCCCGGCACCCTGCTCGGCGCCCATCAGCGACTCACGCAGCACGTAGGCCCGGTCGGCCACCTCCAGCGCCGTCGCCGGGCGCTGCGCCGGCTCCTTGGCCAGCAGCGACATGACCAGCTCCCGCACGACGGCCGGAACGTCCACGCCGAGCGGCGGCGGCTGCTCGTTGAGGTGCAGCAGCGCGATCGCCACCTGGCTGTCCGCGCGGAACGGCGTGCGCCCCGCCAGGCACTCGTATGCCACCACGCCCAGCGAGTAGAGGTCGGTCGAGGGCGTGAGCGGGAAACCCTGCGCCTGCTCCGGACTGACGTACTGGGCCGTGCCGAGCACGGTGCCGGTCTGCGTCACCGGCGCCGCCTCCAGGGCCCGCGCGATGCCGAAGTCGGTCACCTTGATGGTGCCCTCGGGCGTGACCAGCAGGTTGCCCGGCTTGATGTCGCGGTGGATGATCCCGGCGGAGTGGGCCGCGTGCAGCGCCTTGGCGGTCTGGTGCACCACGTCGAGCGCCACCTCGGGCCCCAGGGCGCCGTTACGCGCCAGGATGGCCGACAGCGGCTCGCCGTGCACCAGCTCCATCACGAGGAAGGCCAGCTCGCTCTGCTCGCCGTAGTCGAAGATCTGTGCCACCCCGGGGTCGGCCAGCGCCGCCGTGAGCCGGGCCTCGTTGCGGAAGCGCTCGCGGAACGTGGGGTCGGCGTAGATGTGGCTGCGCAAAATCTTGACCGCCACCTCGCGCCCGAGCAGCTCGTCGCGGGCACGCCACACCTCTCCCATACCGCCTGTGGCGATGCGGGAGAGCAGGAGATAGCGGTTACGGAGCCGCATGATCTAGCAGAGTACCGTCACTCACTCGTCCAGGACTCACTTGTCCAGCACCGCCTTCAGCACGGCCTGCGCGATCGGCGCGGCGGTGTGACCGCCGGTCGCCTCAGCGCCGACCTTGGCCGCGCCGGATTCGACGATGACCGCCAGGGCCACCTTCGGGTCGTCGGCCGGCGCGAAGGAGATGAACCACGCGTGCGGCGGCGCCCCGTCGGAGGTCTCCGCGGTGCCTGTCTTACCCGCTACTTGGACGCCCGGGACCTGCGCCAGGTTGGCCGTGCCGTTGCTCACGACGCTGACCATCATCTCGCGCAGCTTGGCCGCCGTCTCGGAGCTGACCGCGTCGGTCACCAGCTCGTCGGGGTCGGCCTCGTCGACCGCGTCGCCCTTGGCGTCAGTGATCTTCTTCACGAGGTACGGCTTCATCACCGTCCCGTCGTTGGCGATGCCCGCGGCGATCATGGCCATCTGCAGTGGCGTCATCCGGTTGCTGCGCTGCCCGATCGAGGCCATCGCCACGGCCGCCTGGTCTTCCTTGGGGCCGAAGTTGCTCTCCGCCACCGACATCGGCACGGCGACCGGCTTGCCCATGCCGAACTTCTCGGTCTGCTCCTTCATGGCTTCGTAGCCGAGGTCGAGGCCCATCTTGCCGAACGGCGTGTTGCAGGACTTCTCCAGCGCGAAGACCAGCGTGACCTGGCCGCTGCCGCAGGCCGAGCCACCGTAGTTGGGCAGGCTGATGTTCGTGTTGGGCAGCGGCAGCCGCTGCGGCGCCTCGATGGTGCTCTGCGGCCCGCGCGAGGGGTCTTCCTCCAGGTAGGCCGCCATCGTCACCACCTTGAAGGTGGAGCCCGGCGGGTAGGTCTGGGCGATGGTGCGGTTGAGCAGCGGCTGGTCCTTCTGCTTGGCCAGCTCGTCGTAACGCGAGAACACCTTGCCCTTGTCGGTGCCCGACAGCTCGGTCGGGTCGTACGTGGGCAGCGAGACCATCGCCAGGATGCCCCCGGTCTTCGGGTCGAGCGCCACCACGGCACCCCGCCTGCCGCTCTGCCGCAGCGCGTCGTAGGCCGCCTTCTGCGCCTTCGGGTCGATCGTGAGGTCGACGCTGGCGCCCCGGGTCGGCTCACCGGTGAACAGGTCGATGCTCCGGCGCAGCAGCAGGTCGGCGCTGGAGCCGTCGAGCAGCTTGTTCTCGCTCTGCTCGATCGCGCTCGCGCTCTCGGGCGAGAAGAAGCCGGTGACGTGCGCGTAGAGCTTGGCCTCCGGGTATTGCCTGATGAACTTGAACTTGTCACTGTCGGTCTCGACGGACTGGGCGATCACCTTGCCGCCGGCGGTGATCCGGCCGCGCTCGATGGCATAGCGCTCGTAGTAGTTGCGCGTGTTGCGAGGGTCGCCACGCAGCTTCTCGGCATTGACCGCCTGCAGGTAGTTCACGTTGAGCATCAGGAGCGCGAACATGGCCAGGCAGGCCACGGCCGCACGTTTCAGAGTGCTGTTCATCGCTGGAACACCTGGGTGAGTCCTTCGTTCTGGATTGCCTGGGGCGGGGGCCTGCGCGCCGCGTCTGACATGCGTACCAGGAGCGCGATAAGGATCCAGTTAGCCAGCAACGCCGAGCCACCCTGTGACATGAACGGGGTGACGAGGCCGGTCAGGGGGATGAGGTTCGTCACACCGCCGACGATGATGAACACCTGCCAGGCCAGGATGAACGACAGGCCGCCCGCCAGCAGCTTCGAGAACGGGTCGCGGGCCGCGAGCGAGGTGCGCAGGCCGCGCTGCACCAGCAGCGCGTAGAGCATGAGCAGGGCCATCAGGCCGGTCAGGCCCAGCTCCTCGCCGGTCGCGGCGAAGATGAAGTCGGAGAAGCTCAGCGGGATCAGCTCGGGGTGCCCCTGACCGAGCCCGGTGCCGAGAATGCCGCCCGCGCCGAACCCGAACAGCCCCTGCATGATCTGGAAGCTCTTGCTGCACATCGCGTCGCCCGGCGGGTCCGTCAGGCAGACGGGGGCGTTGCCGTAGTAGATCGGGTTGGTCGGGTCGAGCCAGGCGTCGAAGCGGGCGCCCACGTGGTCGAAGAGCTGCCCGGCCAGGAAGGCGCCGCCGACGAACAGCAGGATGCCGATCAAAACCCACGAAGTGCGCTGGGTGGCGATGTAGAGCATCGCGATGAACGTGCCGAACAGCAGCAGCGAGGTGCCCAGGTCCTTCTCGAAGACCAGGACCAGCAGGCTGAGCGCCCAGGTGGCGAGGACAGGCCCGAGGTCTCTGGCGCGCGGCAGGTCGATGAAGAGCAGCCGCCGCCCGGCCAGCGCCAGCACGTCGCGCTTGGCCACCAGGTAACCGGCGAAGAAGACCACCAGTGCCAGCTTGGCGAACTCGCCCGGCTGGATGGAGAACCCGCCGATCCTGATCCAGATCTTCGCGCCCTGCACCTCGCTGAGGCTGCCGGGCAGCACCGCGGGAATCGCCAGCAGGACCAGGCCGACGGCGCCCGCCGTGTAGGTCAGGCGCTGCAGCATGCGATGGTCGCGCACCACGATCAGCGTGATCGAGAACATGACGACCCCGAGCCCGGTCCACATGATCTGGCTGTTCGTCGAGGCGCCGCCCATGTCGGCGGCCTCGAGCCGGTAGATCATCACCAGGCCAAGGCCGTTGATCAGGGTCACCAGCGGCAGGATCAGCGGGTCGGCCCAGGGGGCGAACTTGGCCAGCACCAGATAGGCGGCCAGCATCAGACCGCCGAGCCCGAGCCCGTACGCCAGCATGCCGGCGGGAACCTGACCGTCGACGGCCAGGCCCACATTGGCGTACGCGCCCATGATGATCACCACCGCCAGGGCGAGCATGACCAACTGCGCCACACGCCGCTTGGCGGTCATCGGAACGGGGGTTACGGCGGCTTCGCTCATCTACTGCTGTTTCGTCTTGGTGGAGGAGGCGGACGCCGACGGGCTGGGAGACGCGGACGCCTCCGTGGGAGTCTCGCCGTCGTCCTTCGGGTCCTGCGAGAACGTCAAGCCGTTGATCTTGGTCACCCCTTCGGCGACGGTGGCCACGGGAATGCCGCTCTTGATCAGTGCCTGGTCCGCCTCGGACAGCTGGGCGAGCTGCCTGCCCGTGGGCTTGGAGACGTGGAAGAGCGGGAAGGGCCCCAGCTCCTTCTGAATCCCCTGGAACACGACCACTTCGCCGCCCCTGGCGCCGATGAAGAACTGTTCCTGAGTCCACTGGTATCCAAAGTAGCCGCCGGCGGCGATCACGCCGCCCACGCCCAGCACGGTGACCAGCACCGGCCACACGCGACGACGCTTGCCCGAGCGCCGGGACGCCTGGGCGACCGGCTCCTCGAACTCGTCATCGGTGAGCACCGGCTGCGGCGCGGTCACCGCGCCGGCTCGCCCCGGCGAGGTGTCCGTCGGATTCCCGTGCAGGCGGGTCATGCCCGCGGCGCCGACCACGGCGGCTTCCACGGGCACCTGCTGCCCATCGGTGATCTCCAGCACGTCGGCCAGCACGCAGGTGATGTTGTCGGGCCCGCCCCCTCTGTTCGCCAGATCGATGAGCTGGCGGACGACCTCTTCCGGGTCGTCGATGTTGGTGAGCGTGGCGTGCAGCGTCTCCGCGCTCACCACACCGGACAGGCCGTCCGAACACAGCAGATAGCGATCGCCCACCTGCGCCTCGCGGAGCGTGAGGTCGGGATCGACCTCGCCACTGCCGTCGAGCGCGCGCAGCAGGATCGATCGCTGCGGATGCGTGGCCGCCTCTTCCGGCGTGATGCGCCCGTCATCGACGAGCTGCTGCACCAGCGTGTGGTCATGCGTGATCTGGTAGAGCTCCCCGCGCCTGAGCAGGTAGGCGCGCGAGTCGCCCACGTGCACCAGGGCGACCTGGGTGCCGTGCCAGAGCATGGCCGTGAGAGTCGTGCCCATGCCTTTGAGGCTGGGATCCCGCCCCACCATCTCGTGCAGCTTGCGATTGGCGTCGCGTACCGCTGCCTCGATGGCGTTGAGCAGGTCGCCCCCCTGTTGGGCCTCTTCCAGAGAGGCCATGGCGGCGATGGCGACTGAACTCGCCACCTCGCCGTGTGCGTGCCCGCCCATGCCGTCGGCGACGGCGAGCAGGCGGCCGCTAGCGTACGCCGAGTCCTCGTTTCCTTCGCGGAGGAGGCCGACGTCCGAGCGGGCGGCGTAGCGGAGTGCGATGGTCATTTGCGCAATTCAATGACTGTCTTGCCGACGCGGATCGGAACTCCGAGCGGCACCGGGGTCGGGCGGGTGACTTTCGAGCGGTCGAGATACGTGCCGTTGGTGGACCCAAGATCTTCCACGATCCATTGACCGTCCTGAGGGAAGAGCCGGGCATGCCGGCTGGAAGCGTAGTCGTCGGTGACTACCAGCGTGGCGTCATTGGCCCGGCCAATCGTGATGGGCGTCTCCGTGAGGTTGATGGTGGTGCCTTGGAGAGGGCCACCGGTGACGATGAGCTGGCGTGGCTCGCCCTTTTTACTCTTGGGCTTGGCCACGGGTTTGGCGGGTTTCGCGGCCTTGAGTGCACCCGCGGTCGCCGTGCGTGAACCGAACAAGTCAGTCCGGATCACGCCGACTGCGGCAATGACGAAAAACCACAGCACCGCCAGGAAGGCTAGCCGGATCAGCAGCAGCGTGAGCTCGGACATGGACCGTCTGTTTACCTCTAATCGCGCCGGAAAACCAGAGTCGTGCGACCCAGCGTCACTCGCGTGCCGTTCTGGAGCTCGATCCTGCGTACCGGCTGGCCGTTGACGAAAGTACCGTTCGTTGATCCGAGATCGACCAGAGCCACCAGTTGGCCCTCGACGCGCAGCTCCGCATGATGCCGCGAAACTCCCGGATCGACGAGACGAAGATCGCAGTCGGTGCCCCTGCCGAGCAAGGTCACCGGAGTGGTGAGCTCGTAGGAGCGGTCGCCCTGCGGGTCGTCCTGAGTGGAGACGAGCAGCCGGGGCCGCCCGTTGAAAGCATGAGGCCTTGACGGAGGCAGGTCGCTCGCCGGCTGGCGGATCTCGTCCTGCTCGACCGTCGCGCCGCGAATGACGCCGGACCGGATGCGGAACAAGCCCACAGCCAGGTCACCGGCGGTCTCGAAGCGGACCCGGACCGGTCCCACGAAGGAGTAGCCCTGTTCCTTGGCGTACTCCCTGGCGAGGTTGGCCAGCTCGTGGCTGATGCTGTCCGCGTAGACCTCAAGCCGTTCGGCGTCGGTCGTGGACAACTCCACCACGAAGTCGTTCGGTACGAGCGTGCGACCTTGAGCGACGATCGCCGCACGCTCATCCATCTCACGCTGAACCGCGCTGGCGACCTCGACCGGCTGAAGGTCAGATTTGAACGCCCGCGCAAAGGCCCCCTCAACCAAGCCTTCGAGCCTTCGCTCGAAGCGCTGAAGGACTCCCACCGGGTACCTCCCTTCCTCCGTGCATATGATCGCGGCCCCCAGACGCTTCCGGCGCCCGGTTCCCGCTCGTTCCACGTCACGGCGTCCCTGGCGCTCGTCGGCTGTCGCGCCCAGCTCCTCCGCTCCCGTGTCTTATGCGATCGTATCCGGGTTCAGTACCAGTGGCTGTTCCGTGCTAATGTTCTTTCCGCACCCACAAGGGCGGGTGGCGGAACGGCAGACGCGCACGGTTCAGGTCCGTGTGTCCGAAAGGACGTGAGGGTTCAAATCCCTCCTCGCCCACTCGGTGACTGGGGATCCCTGGTCGCAAACCTTTCAGGTTTGCTCCCTCGGGTCCCCTCGTCATGTCTGCCCGGGGGATGACCCCCGGAACCCCCGGCGGTCTTGGTCGCCGGCGCTTCCCGGAGGGCTTTGCCCCCTCGACCCCCATCACAACCAGGCTCCTTGCTTCCGTCCTGCTGTGTTGCTGGTCTTTTCCTCTTTGGCAGACCCACATTGGCGAAGTCCTTGGCGGATCGCAAGAGGTCCTGTCTTTCTTTTTGGTCGCGGCTGTGGCCGCCTTCGGACTGTAGGCCCGGGTGGTTGCAAGGTCCTTTCTGGTGGCTTGCGGCCTCCCGGGCCTATGTGTTTTAGGTCACAATCATGCTGCTCTGGTGTCCAGTAGTTCGTTCAAGAGGTCGGTCAGGCTCACCATTCCTATGACCTTTCCCTCTTGATCTGTCACCAGGGACAGGTGTGATCTTGCTTCCTGGAGGGCTGTGACCGCTTCTGGGACCTGGGTCGTGCAGGCCAGTCTCGGCAGGGGTTTGGTGAGGTCTGCTGCCGTCATGGTGGGCTTCAGCAGCGCGTCTCTGGCGTGCAGGGCGCCTTCCACCGCGTCTTCCGCCTTCACCAGGAGTCTCAGGTGGCCGCTCTTCGCCGCGGCTTCCTTGATCTCTTCCGCGGTCGCCGTGGGCGGGACCGTGATCGCCTGGTCTATGGGGACCATCAGGCGTTCTATGCCTTGGCTGTTGAGTCTCAGGGCCCTCGTCAGGAGGTCGTGTTCCTCTCTGTCCAGCAAACCCATTCGGCCTGACTCGCCTACCAGGAGTGCCAGTTGGCGGGGGGTTCTGGTTGTCGCCAGCTCGTTCTTCGGCTGTACGCCGAAGAGGCGGAGGATCACGTTGGTCATGCCGTTGAGCGTGGAGAGCAGGGGGCGCATCAGCATCGTGAAGGCTCTGAACGGCAAGGTCAGGATCAGCGCGGCCCTCTCCGGGTGGGTCAGGGCCCAGGATTTGGGGGCCATTTCGCCCACGACCATGTGGAGGAAGGTCACCAACGCCAGGGCGAAGGTCAGTGCTATCGGGAGGCGTAGGGCCTCCGGGATGCCCACCGCTGCGAAGACCGGCTCCAGGTAGTGCTCGATCGCCGGCTCTGTTACCTGGCCCAGGCCTAGTGTGCAGAGGGTGATGCCCAGTTGGGCGCCGGCGAGCATGAGGGACAGCTGGCGGCTGCCTCCCACCGCTGACTTGGCTGCCAATCTGACCACTCTGTTGCCGTTCGACGCCATTTCTTCTAGGCGGTGTCTTCTTGAGGAGACGAAGGCGAACTCCGCCGCCACGAAGAGGGCGTTGAAGGCCAGGAGGGCCATGCTCAGAAGGATCATGGTCATCGGGTGGCCTCCGCGTGCTGGACCGGTGCCAGGCGGACCCACTCGGGGACGCGGCGGTTCAGTGACATGACCGTGAGTTCGGCCAGGTGCTCTCGCTCGTCGTAGGTGAACGGGTCGGAGTCCGGGGTCGTCCTGACCGTCACCGTGTCGCCGGGGTTGGGCATTCTGCCGAGCTCGGCGAGTACCAGGCCCGCGAGGGTGTCGTAGTCGTCGCTCTCCGGGAGTGAGACACCGGTCGCGCGCTCGACCTCGTCCAGCCTGAGGCGGCCGGGGACCTCCCAGACGCCGCCGGGCTGCTCGACGGCGCCGGCGGGCTCGGGGTCGTTCTCGTCGACCAGTTCGCCGACCAGCTCCTCGGCCAGGTCTTCGACCGTGATGACGCCGGCCAGGCCGCCGTACTCGTCGATGACGCAGGCGATGTCGTCCTTGGCGACGCGCATCCGGTCCAGGACGGCCGGCACCGGCACCGAGTCAGGCACCAGCAGGGCGGGGCGGGTGATCTCCGCGATGGAGCCCTCCTCCTTGCCGGAGGAGAGCAGCTCGCGTACGCCCGTCACTCCTGTCACGTCGCCCTCGTCGCTGAGGACCGGATAGCGGGAATGCCCGCACTGGCGCATGACCTCGAGCAGGTCTGAGATGGGCTGTGCGGCCCGCAGGGTGACCACGCGGGGGCGGGGGACCATGATCTCCTCCGCCGTGCGGTCGCCGAACTCCAGGGCCCGTTCGAGCAGCTCCGACAGTCTCGGCGGCAGCTCGCCCGCCCGGGTCGACTCCGCGATGATGCGGGAGAGCTCCTCGGGGGTCGCGCCGTGTTCCACCTCCTCCACGGGCTCGATGCCGACGCGCCTGAGCAGCCCCGTGGCGGCCGAGTCGAACAGCCGCACGACCGGGCCGACGACCGCCAGATAGACCAGCGTCGAGCCGGCCAGGAACTTGGCCACCGGCTCGGGCTTGGCGATGCCCAGGTTCTTCGGGGCCAGCTCGCCGAGCACCATCTGCACGACGGTGGCCACGAACACGCCGATGGCCACGGAGACACCCGTCACCATGGCGGCCGACAGGCCCTGCTCGGTGAGCCAGGGGCGGACCAGCGCGGCGATCGCGGGCTCTGCCAGAAATCCGACCAGCAGTGCCGTCACCGTGATGCCGAGCTGAGCGCCGGAGAGCATGAAGGACAGGCGCGAGGTGACTTTGAGCGCCTTCTCGGCGGCCGCGTCACCCGCGGCGGCCTGCTCGCGCAGAAGAGCGCGGTCGGCGGCGACAAAGGCGAATTCCTGGGCGACGAAGTAGCCGGTCGCCGCAGTAAGGAGGATGAGGGCCAGTAGCCCGAGATAAGCACTCACCGCAGTGAGCCTTCAGAGGAACCCGTGCCATAGCACGGGCGAAGACTCCACGGGTCCGGAGCGGACACGATCTTCCCTTCGATAGAGGTCGTCCATAACCGTAACGACGCTGGTGGCATCAATGTTTCCGCAGTGACTCTCCGCTGGTTCCGAGTACTTTTCCGTGGGAAAACCTTGGAGGATCGTCTTCACTGCCATGGGGTTCGACGTAGCGTCTATGACAACCGAAGGGAAGAAGGCGAAGTGTCTGAGGACGACCGGACGCGGGCGATGCGCTCACCAGGCGATGGCCGACCGCTGCCACCGCGGCCAGGTGACGGCCAGCGCTCTGGCGGAGCACCTGCTCACCGGGTCCCGGCAGGAGGGCCGGGTGCGCCGACGCACAAGCTTCCCGCCGCCTCCCAGGTTCCCGAGCCGCCACCGAGCGTGACTTCAGGGAGCGAGCCGCCGAGGTCGAGTTCGCGGGTCTATGGCCGGGAACGATCCGGTAACAGCCCCGTCAAGCCAATGCGGGCGCGGCGCGAGCCGTCCGACAAGCCGCCCAGAGGGCCGCGCAGGCTGCCTTCGTGGAAGACGATCTCAGTGATCGTCGCCGGCGTGCTGGTGGCCCTGCTGGTGGCCGCCGTGGGCATGTTCTTCTGGATCGACTCGCGGCTGTCGGGCATCGACGGCGTGCTGGACGACTACGAGGGCCGTGTCGCCGACACTCCGGGCACCAACTGGCTGCTCGTCGGCTCGGACAGCCGCGAGGGCCTGACCGCCGCCGAGCGCAAGAAGCTGGCGACGGGTAAGGCGGTCGGGCGGCGTACGGACTCGATGATGCTGCTGCACCTGCCGGACGGTGGCGACAAGCCGACCCTGGTGAGCCTGCCGCGCGACTCCGCGGTCACGATTCCGGGCAAGGGGCGCGACAAGCTCAACTCCGCGTACGCGATCGGCGGCGGCAAACTGCTGGTCCAGACCGTGGAGACGGTCACCGGGGTACACATCGACAACTACATGGAGATCGGCTTCGCCGGCTTCGTGGACATCGTGGACGCCGTCGGCGGGGTCGAGATCAACGTACGGGCGGCCGTCAACGACCCCAAGGCCGGCCTCAAGCTGAAGAAGGGCACCCAGGTGCTCACCGGTTCCCAGGCCCTGGGCTACGTGCGCACCCGCAAGGGCGGCGCGCTGCCCGACTTCGAGCGGACCAAGCGGCAGCGGCAGTTCCTGGGCGCGGTCGTGAAGAAGGCCGCGAGCCCCGGGGTGCTGATCAACCCGTTCACCTCGATCCCGCTGGCGATGAGCGCCACGGACGCGGTCCAGGTCGACTCGGGCACCGGGGTGTTCAACATGTTGTCGCTGGGGCTGGCCATGGGCGACAGCCCGGTGACGACGGTGGTGCCGTTCGGCGGTAACGAGGTCATCCCGGGTGGCGGAACGGCGGTCAAGTGGGATCGGGCGAAGGCGCTGGTGCTGTTCAACGCGCTGAAGGAGGACAAGCCGGTGCCGAAGGAGATCCTCGACGCCAACTGACACAGGTTGACTTCCTCGGGCGGGCGCCCTGCCGGGTGCCCGCCCTCCTTTTCAGCTGATCGCGACCACGGTGACCGTGGTGGTGATGACCACTCCCGCGTTGATGGCGGCGATGGTCTTGGCGACCGCTTCGGCGGCCCAGGCGCCCTCGGTGATCTCCTTGACGCGCTCCTTGCTCGCGTTGGGGAAGATCTTGCGGGTGAGGCCGACGACCTTCGTGATGGCGATCAGGACGCCTGTGCGGGGGTCGGGCTCCGCGCCCGCCAGGACGGCGGAGATCCGCTCCCTGATGTCGGCCTCCACGCCGGGCTGCGCCTCAGGCCAGCGCCTGGTGGGGAAGATGCCGAGCACCTTGCCGCGCTCCTCGGTGAGCACGCCCGCGTCCGCGAGCCGTTCGAGCAGGCGGTGGCGCAGCTTGTGCGACTGCAGCCGCTGGACCCACCAGGAGGGGGTCCTGTCCTTGCCGTCGGCCACGATGCGCGCCAGCGTGGCGTCCAGCTCGGCGTCGCCCAGCGGGGTCGGATCCTTGACCGTGAGCTTCTTCTCGGTCAGCTCCACCCGGCCGTTGACGGCCAGCTCGGCCAGGATCGCACCGGCCAGCGCCGGGTCGAGCTGGATGGAGTTGATCAGTTGCCGGCCCTCCTTCTCGTTGTGGGCGAGGAGGAGGAGCTCTTCGGCGATCGTCACACGCATACTTCGACACTAACCTCCCAGCCATGACCATTGCCGAAAAGTTGCACGCGATCGGCCGTCCGCTGCTCAAGGCCCAGCTTGAGCACCCCACGGTCGCCGGGATCGGGCGCGGGGATCTGCCGGAGCCGGTGTTCAGGTCGTGGCTGGAGCAGGACTACCTGTTCCTGCTGGACTATGTACGGGTGTTCGCGCGGCTGGGCTGGCAGGCGCCGGACGCGCACCTGGGCGACCTGGTGGACCTGGCGCACACCACCTTTCACGACGAGCTGAGCCTTCATCGGTCGATGTCGGCCGAGTTCGGGGCCGATCTGGAGGGGGCTGTGAAGGGGCCGGCGTGTGCGGCGTACACGGCCTTCCTGCTGGAGTCGGCGGCGTCGTATGGGGAAGGGTTGGCAGCGCTTTATCCGTGTATGTGGGGATATTCGAACCTCGGGCGGATATTGGCGGAGAATCCGCCCGCTGAGCCGAGATATCGGGCTTGGGTGGACACGTACGCGGATCCGGGGTTCGCGGCGCTCACCGTGCGCATCGGGCAGATGATCGACGAGGCCGCGCCCGACCCCGCGCGGGCCGAGGCGCTGTTCGCCGAGGGCATGGCCCATGAGCTGGCCTTCTGGGACGTGCCGTAGCTCGGTTTCCCCAGGCTGTGGACAGTCGGTGGCGCGCCGTACGCTGAGGGCATGCCGGAACTTCCCGAAGTGGAGTCGCTCACCCACTTCCTGCGCGAGCGGGCGGTGGGCCGTACGGTCCTGGGCGTCGACGTGGTCGGCTTCCAGGCGCTCAAGACCTTCGATCCGCCGGTCACCTCGCTCGGCGGCCTGACGATCACCGGGGTGACGAGGCACGGCAAGTTCCTCGACCTCGACTGCGACGGCCTGCACCTGGTCATCCACCTGGCTCGCGCGGGGTGGCTGCGCTGGCGCGACGACCTTTCTGGGGCCAAGCCCGTGCGGCCCGGCAAGGGGCCTCTCGCGGTGCGCGTCCGGCTGGCGCCCGACGATGAGGGGCTGGCGCCCGGGTTCGAGCTGACGGAGGCGGGGACGCAGAAGCGGCTGGCCGTCTATGTCACGAAAAATCCGGACGATGTCCCCGGCGTCGCCGCCCTCGGCCCCGACCCCCTCCACGAGTCCTTCACCGTCGCCGCCCTCAAGCGCATCGTGGGCGGCAACCGCACCCAGATCAAGGGGCTCCTGCGCGACCAGAAGGTCATCGCGGGCATCGGGAACGCCTACTCGGACGAGGTGCTGCACGCGGCCAAGATGTCCCCGTTCAAGATCGCGGCCACGCTCACCGACGCGCAGATCGCCGACCTGCACGAGGCCATCGTGACGACGCTGGCCGACGCGGTCGAGCGCGCCCATGGGCTGGCGGCCAAGGACCTCAAGGCGGAGAAGAAGTCGGGGCTGCGCGTGCACAACCGGGCGGGGCAGCCCTGCGACGTTTGCGGCGACACGATCAGGGAGGTGTCGTTCGCCGACTCGTCGTTGCAGTACTGCCCCACTTGCCAGACCGGCGGCAAACCGCTGGCCGATCGGCGGATGTCCAAGCTGCTGAAGTAGCCCTTCTTTTCCGCTCGTCACCCTGACTTCCCTTCCCGTCCTCTCCCACCGCACTTCGGCGGGGTCCTTTCGAAGAAGGGTGAGGGAGGGGCGGAGGCGATGGTGCTCGGCGCGACTGACGCTCGGCTCATGGTGCGCAGGTGGCGGAGTGCAGGGGCTTGGCGGTGCGCGGTTGCCGGAGCGCCCGGCGCGGGTGCGCAGGTGGCGGAGGGCGATCTGTGGTGCTCGGCCGCTGGCGTGCCCCGGGGTGGTGGTCCTCGGGCGCTCCAGGGCCGAGGCCGGTGGTGGTCAGGCGTTGAGGGGGACTCGGTCCTCAGACGGCTGGGTGGTTGCGCGGGTGCGTAGGAGGCCCGTGATGGAGATGATCGCCGCCAGGAGCGTTGCCGCGACGGGGACCGCCAGGGCCGTGCGCATGGCTTCGAGGCCCGCCGCGGCGCCTGTCGCGGTGCCCAGGGCGGCCACGTTCACGGCGGTCACCATTGACAGGCCCAGGGCCGCGCCGAACTGGAATGAGGAGTTGATGAGGCCGCCGGCCAAACCCTGTTCGTGTTCGGCGATCCCGTCCGTGGCGACGATCGTGAGCGGGCCGTAGACGAAGGCGAACATCAGGCCGATCAGCAGCATCGACGGCAGCATGGCCGCGTACGCCCAGTCCAGGCCCACCCCCAGGAACAGCGCGTACGCCAGCAGACCTGACAGCAGCCCCCCGAGCACCACCTTGGCGTTGCCGAATCGGTTGACCAGCCACGGCGTGAGAGTGGGGGCGAGCACCACGTCGGCGGCGGCCGCGAGCAGGGCGAGGCCCGTCTGGATGGTGGACCAGCCGCGCAGCTCCTGCAGGTAGAGCGTGATCAGGAACTGGAAGCCGAAGAACGAGGCCGTGAGCAGGGCGGCCATCAGGTTCGCCCGGACGAGTGGAGCCGACCTGAAGAGCCCGAGGCGGACCAGGGGGCTGGCGGAGCGGCGTTCGATGGCCACGAAGACGGCCACCAGCGCCAGGCCGCCGGCGAAGGCCGCGACGGTCAGGGGCCAGCCGTCGGCCGGGTGCTCCAGGCGTACCACGCCATAGGCCAGCAGCATCATCGCGCCCGTGATGCTCAAGGCGCCCGCCACGTCGAAGCCCTGGACGGGAGGACGGCCGCCGGCCGGCTCCTTGAGCAGGGGGATCGCGGCGAGCAGGATGACCAGCGACAGCAGGACAGGCGCGAAGAAGACCCAGCGCCAGCCGAAGCCGGTCAGCAGGCCGCCGATCACCAGCCCGAGCGCGAACCCGCCCGCCGCCGTGCCGGCGTAGATGAGCAGGGCGCGGTTGCGCTGTCGGCCCTCGGGAAAGGTCGTGGTGATCAGCGACAGGCCGGCCGGTGTCATGAACGCGGCGGCCACCCCGGTGACGAACCTGGCCAGCAGCAACATCCAGCCCTCGGTGGCGAAGCCGCCCAGCCCGGAGAAGGCCAGGAACACCACCAGCCAGAACAGGAACATCCGCCGCCGCCCCAGCAGATCGGCCGCCCGGCCGCCGAGCAGCATGAAACCGCCGTAGCCGAGCACGTACGCGCTCACGACCCCGCTCAGCATGCCCGTGGACAGCCCCAGGTCGGCCCGGATCGACGGGAGGGCGACGTTGAGCATGGCGACGTCGATGCCCTCAAGAAAGATGGCGCCACAAAGAACGATCAGTACGCCCCAGGAACGGGCGGGGACAGACACAACAAACCCCCGGTTACTTCTTGGCATGTCGGTTATCTCTTGTAACCATCCACATCATTGGCCATCATGAAATGTCATGGAAGACGGCACTTCTAAATCACTCGGTTACTGCGAAGGCACCGTGGACGACGACTACGACGTACGGCAGTGGGACGTCAGGGAAGACTGCGAGGTCCGCCAGATCCTCGACCGCGTCGCGGACAAGTGGTCGCTGCTGGTCATCGCCCTGCTCGACTGCCAGAGCCTGCGCTTCACCCAGCTCCGCCGCGAGATCGACGGCGTCAGCCAGCGCATGCTCAGCGTGACCCTGCGCCAGTTGGAGCGCGACGGCCTGGTCAGCCGCACGGTCCACGCCGTCGTGCCGCCGCGCGTGGACTACGCGCTGACGCCGCTCGGCCGCACGCTCCACGAGACCATCAAGAGCCTGGTCACATGGACCGAGCAGCACCAGCAGGAGATCGCCGCCGCGCGTGCCGCGTACGACGCGAGGCGCGAGATGATGGAGTCATGACCGTTCCTGAGATCGAGGCCGGCGCCGTCCCCGCCGACGCCTACCTGCTCGACGTCCGCGAGCAGGACGAGTGGCTGGCCGGCCACGCTCCCGACGCCGTGCACATCCCCATGACCCAGATCCAGGGCCGGGTGGAGGAGGTGCCGAGCGACCAGCGGATCTACGTCGTCTGCCGGGTGGGCGGCCGGTCCTTGCAGGTCGCGGCCTGGCTCAACCAGCTCGGGCGCGACGCGGTCAACGTCAGCGGCGGCATGCAGTCATGGGAATACGCGCGCCGGCCGATGGTCAGCGAGAGCGGGCAGCCGCCCTTCGTGGCCTGACGGTCGCCCTTCGTGGCCGGCCCCTGTGGCGGATTTTCCGGCATTGGGGCATGATGAGGGCGCCAACTACAGATCGTCGCGGGAGCTCGGGGTGCCGGGCTGAGAGGGCAGCTACTGATCCGCTGCCGACCGCCTGAACCTGTCCGGGTAATGCCGGCGTAGGGAGTGTGCGATGTCGCATGCCGTCGACGAAGTTCCGCTGACTCTCGAAGGCAGGCCACCGAAGACCCTGGGCGTGCTCGACCAGGGCGCGCTCTGGGCCAACCTCGGTGTCAGCCTCCTGGGCTTCTCCGGGGCGTTGTTCCTGCTCAACCCGCTCGGCAACGCCCCGCTCAGCCTGGTCGCCGCGCTGGTGGCGACCGTGGTGGGCAGCCTGATCGGCACGGCGATGGTGGGCCTGTCGGCCATTCCCGGCACGCAGACGGGGCAGCCCGCGATGGTGCTGCTCCGGGGGCTGTTCGGGGCCAGGATGTCGTACGTGCCCACGGCGCTGAACATCGTGCAGATGCTCGGCTGGGGCGCGTTCGAGCTCTGGGTGATCGCCAAGGCCGCGACCGCGATCTTCGGCGACGTGCCGTACCAGGTGTGGGTGGTCGCGGCGGGGCTGCTCACCACCGCGCTCACGATCTGGCCGCTCGGCTCGGTCCGGATCCTGCGCCGCTACGTCACCATCGGCGTCATCATCTCCATGATCTGGTTCACCTGGTTCCTGGTGTCCGAGGCCCCCGCGCACACGGGCGGGTCGTGGACCGCGTTCGCCCCGGCCGTCGACTACGTGATCGCGCTGTCGGTGTCGTGGGTGCCGGTGGCGGCCGACTTCGCCCGGCACTCCAGGTCGAGCAGGGCCGCGTTCACCGGCGTGGTCGGCGGCTACACGCTGGCGCAGGTGGCCTGCCTGGGGCTGGGCGTGTACGCGGTGGCGATCGCCGGCGCGGCCGCCGTGACCGCCGACTCCACGGCGGTGTTCGGCCCGTTCGTGGCGGTGCCGCTGGGCGCGCTGTTCTTCGGCATCCTGGCGCTGCGCGAGACCGACCAGTCCTTCGCCAACGTCTACTCCACCACGGTCTCGCTGCAGAACCTGATGCCCCGGGTGGACCGGCGGATCTTCTCGGTCGCCATCGGCGTGCTGACCATCGCGATCGCCCTCGTCGTGGATGTCACCTCGTACGGCGCGTTCCTGGGCGTGATCGGGGCCGTGTTCGTGCCGATGTTCGCGGTGCTGGCCGTGGACTATTTCGTGTTCGGCGGCTCGCGTAACTGGAACACCGCCGAGGACGCGCCCTCGCGCTGGTCGATGCTGCTGCCGTGGGCGCTCGGCTTCGCCGCCTACTGGCTGACCACCTCCACGCCCACCGTCGCGGCGTGGGACGGCTACTGGGCGTCGGTGCGCGAGCTGATCGGCTTCACCCGGCAGCCGTGGATGAACGGCGCGCTGGGCGCGGCGGTGGTGGCGGCCCTCGTGACGATGGCCGTCGGCCTGCTCCGAAGCCGCCAAAACCGCCAGAACCAGGACTCAGCGGCTCGCTGAGGCGCGGCGGTCCGTTTTCAGCCCTCAGCGTGCCGCTGAAGCGCTGAGCGTGTCGCTGAGGCCCTTAGCGTGCCGCTGAGGCGCGGCGTTCGACGTTGAGGAGGTGCTGCTTGGCGGCGGCGCCGCCCGCGTAGTCGCCGAGCTGGCCGTCCTCGCGCACCACCCGGTGGCAGGGCACGATCACGCAGAGCGGGTTGGAGGCCAGCGCGTTGCCGATCGCCCGCAGCGCGCGCGGCCTGCCGATGCTCTCGCCGATCTGCTCCAGCGACGTGGTGGTGCCGTAGGGGACCGCCATGGTCTTCTGCAGCACCGTCCGCGCGAAGGAGGTCGCCAGCACCAGGTCGACCGGCGTGGCGAAGGCGCGCAGCCGGCCGGAGAAGTAGGCGTCGAGCTCTCTGCGCACCGGGTCGAGCCGGCCGGGGTCGGGCCCGATGTATCGGCCCACATGCCGGTTGATCAGCTCGAACACGTCGTTCTCGGCCTCGAAACTGCAGGCGGCCACACCCTTGCCGGTCACGGCGAGCACCAGCCGGCCAACGGCACCGTCGTACGTGCCGAAGGCGATGTCCGGCGACGTATCACCCCGGTACGTGCTGGAGGTCACCCGCAGCAGGGCATCGAGATCGTTGCTCGACATCCCCTCACCCCTCCCACCCGTCAGGAATCACCGTGCCCGCAGCGTATCGGACAGATCTCCCGACGCACCCACCGCGCCACGTGCACTATGGAGGTGTGGGGGACGAATGGGCCGGTAGTGACGATGAGATCGCTCGCGCTGTGCTCGCCGGCGCACCCAACGCCGTCGTGGCACTCGACCGAGACCAGACCGTGCTGGTCTGGAACGAGGCGGCCGAGCGGATGTTCGGGTGGACGGCGGAGGAGATGCTCGGGCGGCGGGCGCCGATCGTGCCCGCTGAGCTGGGCGCCGAGCACAACGCCGTGCTGGAGCGCGTACGCACCGGCGCCCCCGTGTCGCTGCGCACCAAGCGTCTGCACCGCGACGGGGTCACCCTCGACGTGCGGGTCGACATCAGCGCGCTGCGCCTGGGCAGCGCCGTGGCGGGCTACGTCTGCGTGCACCACCCGGCCCAGGCCGACGAGATGGCCAGAAATCGTATGGCGCGCCGTGCCAGGCTGGTGCGCCGGCTCACCGACGTGGTGGGCGACATCAACTCCGAGCTGGAGCTGTCGGCCGTGCTCGACCGGATCTCGGCCAGCCTCACGGAGCTCACCGGGGCGGACGCGGGCGGGTTCGTGCTGATCGAGGGCGATCGGCTGCGGCTGGTCAGCACGTACCAACTGCCGGAGGCCATCAGAGGCACCACCACCGAGCTGCGGACGAGCCTGGTGGACAAACTTTTACGCACCGGCAAGACCGTCATGCTCGAGTCGAACGGGCTCGACGATTTGGTGTGGGCGCGTTTGAAGGGCCTGCACACGATCGCGCTGGGCCTGGCCGCCGTGGGCGGGCGGCCGTACGGCGCGCTCTACGCGCTGTTCTCCCGCAGCACGCCCGGGCATCTGGAGCTGGAGCTGCTGGAGCTGCTGGCCGGGCACGCGGGCATCGCCGTCGGCAACGCGGTGGCCTACCAGGAGGCGGTGCGTCAGCGGGCGCACGAGCGGGCCGTGTTCGACGCGAGCGCCGACGGCATCGCCGTGCTCGACCACGTCGGCCGCGTCGTGCGGTGGAACCCGGCCGCCGCCGGGCTGACCGCGCTGCCCGCCGACTCGGTCATCGGCGGGCCGCCGCCCTTTCCGCTGCCGCAGGACGGCGAGAAGGTCACGTTCCAGATGGAGAACGGGCGCTGGCTCGACGTCGTGAGTGCGCAGATCGAGGAGACGGGCGAGGTGGTCGTGGACTTCCGCGACGTGACCTCGGCCAAGGAACTGGAGGAGGCCAAGGATCTGTTCCTGGCCACGACCAGTCACGAGCTGCGCACACCGATCACGATCGTGCGGGGCTTCGCCAGCACGCTGGACTCGCGCTGGGACAAGATGGGCGACCCCGAGCGCCGCGCCGCCGTGCACACGATCGCCGAGCGGTCGAGGTCGCTGGGCGAGCTCATGGACCACCTCCTGCTGGGCGCCAGAGCGGGCGCTGACGAGCTCAAGGTGCGCATCGAGGAGTTCGACCTGACCGAGCGGATCCAGGCGGCCACGCTCGGCCTGCCGGCGCTCTCGGACCGGCACCGGGTCGAGGTGACGGTGTCGGAAGGGCTGCCCAACGTGCTCGGCGACGCGCTCGCCACCGACATCGTGCTGGGCCAGCTCCTGGAGAACGCCTTCAAATACTCCCCCAAGGGTGGGCTGATCAGCGTCGACGCCTGGCCGGAAGACGACAACGTGGTCGTGGTGGTCGATGACGAGGGAGTCGGTATCGCCCCGCCTGACCGAGAGCGGATCTTTGAACGTTTCGTCCAGGTGGACAGCGGCGACCGGAGACGGTTTGGTGGAGTGGGGCTCGGTCTCTACATCGTCCGCAGTCTCGCCAGGGCACAGGGAGGAGATGTGAGCGCTCATCCGAGACCTGGAGGCGGCACCAGAATGCGACTCGTGCTCAGGTGTGCTTCCACTATCGGATCCGACACACCGATGCGGTAACGAGGTGGTCACGGTTGAGCTGATCTATCGTCCAATGTGTACAAGCTGTGATCGAGATGCGGTTTCTGGGATTGAGTAACGGGGCATTTCGGTCGTACCGGGGAGTGTTCCCGCGGGGGGCACAGGGAACGGGGAGGTGGGTGTGTCAAGCGTGGTGCTGCTGCCGTACGCGCCGTCCAGCGTCGCCGTCGCCCGCCAGCGTCTGAGCACTGATCTGCAGGACAGTGGGGTCTTTACCGCCGCGATCGACGATGCCGTGCTCGTGGTGAGCGAGTTGCTGAGCAACGCGCTCCGGCACGCGCACCCGCTGCCCTCGGGCATGGTGCGCGTCGCCTGGCTGCGCAGCGACGATCACATCGAGGTGGCGGTGAGCGACGGGGGTGCGGCCACGGAGCCGCGGGCGGGCCGCCCGACCCTGTCCTCGCTCGGGGGCCGGGGGCTTGGCATCGTGGAATACGTGGCCGAGAGCTGGGGGGTCAGGCACGACGGGGACACGACGACGGTGTGGGCCATCCTGCCCGCCCCCAACAAATCGGTGAACGGGCAGGTGGCGGCGCTCAGAGAGGCCGGCTAGCGAGCACGGCCCGCTCGCTCACGGCCCACGCCGTGGAGACGAGCAGATAGAGCCCACCTGCCAGCGGGAGGAAGAGCGCGGCCAGCACCGAGCCGTACGGCATCAGCGGCATGAGCTTCCTCATCAGCTCCGGCTGCTCCTCGGAAACCTTGATCTGACGGGTGGAGAACCATGCCACGGCCGCGACCAGCGCAATGACCAATACAAAGACCAAAAATGGCCCGCTGACCAGACCGTAATTGGCCACCACCCCGGCCACCTGCTGACCCAGCGGAGCCCCGAACAGATCGTGACCGACCAGTGCCGTCGGGTGCGTGGCCACCCGGTACATCAGCCACATGAACGGCAACTGCGCCAGCATCGGCATGAACCCCGCGAACGGCGAGGTGCCTTCCTCGGCGTAGAGCGCGGACAACTCCTTGGACAGCCGCTCCGGATTGCGCCCCCAGCGCTTCTGCAACTCGCGCAGCCTGGGAGCCAGCTTCTCGCGGATCTTCGCGCTACGGGCCTGGCGGACGTTGAGCGGCAGCAGCAGCAACCGTACGGCCAGCGTGAACAGCACGATGCCGAGGGCGGCACTGCCCCCGGACATGCCGATGACGAACGTGACAAGCGAATCGATCATGAGCCCTGTTTCCTCGTGAGGTGAATCGAGGGCTCGCCCACCGAGAGGGAGCCCCGCTTGACTGGAAGCGGGGCTTGCCTATGGGGCTCGTGAACGCGGACGACCCGCCGCGTCGGGATCGCGCTGGCGCTGGAAGGCCGTGCGGCGCGCGTAGGTCAGCGGGAAGCTCGGCGCCTCACCGCTGAGGAGGGGCGGCAACGTGGCCGCCCACGTGGCCAGCAGCAGGATCGCCACCAGGGTGATCCCGGCCAGCCACGGGTCGAACAGCAGTTGCGTCAATGTGAGCGCGAGGACTTGCTCATCACGGTGACCGCGACGAAGACGAGCAGAGCGACCACGCCGATGATCAAGGCGATCTTGATCAGTCCTACCAGCATCGGCAGGATGAAGTTGAACAGCACAAAGAGACCCAGCAAGGTCCCCAGAACGAGCATAACGACTCTACTCATGACGCCAACCGTACGTCCTCGTGGGTTGATCCGCGATGCTTACGAAGCAATGACGTGGATGTCACTTCTGGGCGGCACGGCCGTACCGTGAAACGGTGAACACCCGCATCCTGGTGGTCGACGACGACCCGACCGTGTCCGAGGTCGTGGCGCGATATCTGGAGCGTGACGGGCACGAGGTCGAGTGCGTGGGCGACGGCGTCGAGGCGCTGCGCAGGGCGCTGGCGCATCCGCCCGACCTCATGGTGCTCGACCTGATGCTGCCGAAGATCGACGGACTGCAGGTCTGCAGGAAGCTCAGGGAGCGCTGGCCGGTTCCGGTGATCATGCTGACCGCGCTCGGCGAGGAGATCGACCGGGTGGTCGGGCTGGAGACCGGGGCCGACGACTACGTCACCAAGCCGTTCAGCCCGCGCGAGCTGGCGCTGCGGGTGCAGTCGGTGCTGCGGCGGGCGCGCGGCGCCTCCGTCACCGGCGGCACCGGGGTGCTGCGCGACGGGGATCTGGTGGTGGACGTGGGGGCCCACGAGGTACGCCTCAAGGGCGACGAGGTGCTGCTGACGGCCAGGGAGTTCGACCTGCTGGCCTACCTCATGCGCAATCCGCGCCAGGCGTTCAGCCGATCCGCGCTGCTCAATCAGGTGTGGGGATGGTCGTTCGGCGACTCCTCCACCGTGACCGTGCACGTGCGGCGGCTGCGGGAGAAGATCGAGCCGGATCCGACCGAGCCGCGCAGGATCGTCACGGTGTGGGGGGTCGGCTACCGGTACGAGCCGTTGGAGGGCGATTCCTGATGCCCGAGGCCGGCGATCTGCCCATGGTGATGGCGGTCGCGGCCGCGCTCGGACTGCTGGTGGCGCTGGCGGGCATCGGGGTGATGTGGCTGCTGCGTACCAGGTCCATCGGGGTGATGCTGGCCGTGGTCGTGGTGGTCGCGGTGGCGGCCACGCTCGCCGGGGTCGTGGCGATCATCATGAAGATGCTGCTCGAAGGGCCCATCAAGGACTTCGTGCTCAGCGTGGTGGCCGTGGGCGGGCTGGTGGGACTGGGGGTGGCGTTCGTGCTGTCCAAGCGCGTGGTGGGCGAGAGCAGGCGGCTGGTGGCGGCCGTACGCGAGTCGCCGTTCGTCGCGCCCCAGGGGCTGCCGGCCGAGCTGCAGACGATCGCGAACACCCTGGAGGAGGCGTACGCGCGCGAACGGGCCCTGGAAGGGGCCAGACGTGAGCTGGTGGCGTGGGTGAGCCACGACCTGCGCACGCCGCTGGCCGGGATGCGCGCCATGGCCGAGGCCCTGGAGGACGGCGTGGTCGCCGATCCTGAGACGGTCGCGCGCTACCACGGGCAGATCAAGCTGGAGGTGGAGCGGCTGTCGGCGATGGTGGACGACCTGTTCGAGCTGTCGCGGATCCACGCCGGGGCCCTGCGGCTGTCGCGGGCGCGGATCGGGCTGGCCGACCTGGTCGCCGACACACTGGCCGGCGCGGAGCCGCTCGCCCGGGCCAAGGGCGTGGTTCTCACGGCCGAGGCGGCCGCGACACTGCCGGTGGAGGCGGACGCCGGCGCCCTGGGGCGGGCCTTGGGCAACCTGGTGATCAACGCCATCAGGCACACGCCGTCCGACCGGGCCGTGGTGCTGCGGGCCGGGGTGGACGCGGAGGGGATGGCCTGCCTGTCGGTCGCCGACGGCTGCGGGGGGATTCCCGAGGAGGACCTGCCGCGGGTGTTCGAGGTGGCTTTCCGGGGGGAGACCGCTCGTACTCCTGCCGCGGATGGTGGGGCCGGGCTCGGGCTGGCCATCGCGCAGGGCATCGTGGAGGCGCACGACGGGGTGATCGAGGTCGTCAACGACGGGCCCGGGTGCCGGTTCGAGATCCGGCTCCCGATGGTCAGCGGCTGACGCCCGCCCTATGCGCTTTCGGGCAGAGCCGTGTCGGGCAGCTCCCGAGGTGCGCCGAACGACTCGGACATGGCCCGAAATGTCGGGCATGGCCAGCGCCACATGCAGCTCCGGCACCGCAGTATCGGGTGGGCGGTGTCACTCGTGATGCCCCCCGCGTCGCGCGGCTGGTGGAGATCGAGCAACCTGAGCCCGAGCTCCGAGAACCTGAGCAGTTCGGCGCGCGCGGCGGCGAGAAACTCCAGGTCCTCGACGGCGAGCCGGGTGCGGATGGGGACGTAGCCTTCGTGGTTCACCAGGCCGCGCAGGCGTCCCGCTTGGTCATGCCATGAAGTCGCCTTCTCTGTGCGGATGAGGATGGATTCCAGGCGTTCTCGGAGTCCTTGGCGCTGCGGATCTTCGGGTTTGTCTGCTTTCATCGATGCGGGGCCCGCCAGTCGTGCCCCAGCCCCTCCTCCATGAAGCGGTGCCGGTTCCGGTGTCACGCTGTCAAGCTTCGCGTACTCTCCGTTTTCATGGAGCCCAAACGGAGGACAAAAACCTGTGGTTCCCCTATCGGCGTGACAACGTGACCGGAAGCGCTCGCGCCGCTAGCCTGCCCATGTGGAGCTCAAGGTCTCGACTCGATCACATGCCGGGTGCGCGCTCGTCGCCATCGCCGGCGAAATCGACCTCTACACGGCGCCCCAGCTGCAGTCCGAGTTCACTCGGCTCCTGCAGGACGGGCCTAGCCGGGTGGTCATCGACATGTCCGCCGTGGATTTCTGCGACTCCACGGGGATGAACGTGCTGCTGTCGGCACTCAAACGCATGAAAGAGCAGGGCGGAGCGCTCGACGTGGCCGCCCCGCGTCCGGCCGTCCGCAAGATTCTGCAGGTCACGGGGCTCGATTCGGTGTTCACCGTGCATGATGAGGTGCCGCAGGAGTTCCTCATCGCCGAGGGATCATGACGGGATTCGACCCCTTCGGAGGTAATCGCCGGTGAGCGGCGACACGGCGGTCGTCATCCCGGCCGCGAACGAGGCCGACCGCATCGCCGCGACGGTCAAGGCCGCCGCCGCGCTGCCCGGTGTGGACCTCGTCGTGGTCGTGGACGACGGCTCGGCTGACCAGACCGGCAGAGTGGCGCGCGCGGCCGGAGCCCGGGTGGTGCGGCACAGCCGCAACCGCGGCAAGGCCGCCGCGATGGAGACGGGCGCCGAGGCCGTGCGCCTCCTCGACAGGGACGAGGAGGATGAGGGCGCGGTCCCGCGCCACCTCCTCTTCCTCGACGCCGACCTGGGCGCCACGGCCCAGGCCGCGGCGCCCCTCATCGAGCCGGTACGCGCGGGCACGGCCGACATGACGATCGCGGTGTTCTCGACCAGGGTGAAACTCGGCGGGCACGGGTTAGTCGTCCGGCTGTCGAAGGAGGGCATCCGCCGGGCCACCGGCTGGTCGCCCGCCCAGCCGCTCAACGGGCAGCGCTGCCTGACGAGGGCGGCCTTCGAGGCGGCTCGGCCGCTGGCGCACGGGTTCGGCGTCGAGACGGCGCTGACCATCGACCTGCTGCGCAGGGGCTATCGGATCACCGAGGTCGAGGTGGAGATGGCGCACCGGGCCACGGGCACCGACTGGCGGGCCCAACTGCACCGGGCCAGGCAACTGCGCGACGTCGCGCGGGCGCTGGCCGCCCGGGAGCCCGTCGTCGCCGTCAACCTCGGCAAGCTGCGGCCCAAACGGTGAGCGCCGCCTAGGGCGTCACGCGAATGTGCTGGAATTTCCCGGTGACTTCGGAGACGCGGCTGGAAAAGGCACGACGGTGGCTCGCCGGGCCCGCCATGGTGGCGATCGGCGCCTCGATCCTGCTGACGATCACCATCGGGCTCCTGGGCCCGTCGTCGATGGTGCCTGCCCTGAGCGGGCCGGCCTGGCAGCCTCCGTACTCTCTGGGTGCCGAGCCCGGCTCCCACCTGGTGATCGCTCTCGCGGCGGTCGCGCTCGTCCTTGGCGGGCTCGGGTTGCTGGCCGCTCTGGCTTGTTCGGGTCGGGTCGGCGCGCGTCTGCCGAGCGCGCGGGTCCTGGTGATCGCCGGTTGCGCGGCCGCCGGTCTGCTCGCGTTCCTGCCGCCCTCGGGCTCCGCCGACCACCTCAACTACGCGGCGTACGGCCGGATGGTGACGCTCGGGCTGAGCCCGTACACGCATGGGGCCGTCGACCTGCCGGGCGATCCGATCGCGGACGCCGTGGAGGAGCCGTGGCGCGAGGAGCCGAGCGTCTACGGGCCGGTGGCGACGGCCGTGCAGGCGGTGGCGAGCTGGGCCGGCGGTGACTCGGTACGGCTGACGATCTTCGTGCTGGCCCTGGTCAACGCCGCCGCGTTCATCGCGACGGGCCTGCTCGTCGACCGCTTCACCAGGGACGACCCGGCCAGACGGCTGCGGGCGGCGCTGCTGTGGACGGCCAATCCGCTGCTGCTCTACCACCTCGTCGCGGGCATGCACGTCGACACGCTCGCGATCGCCTGCATGGTCGCCGCGCTCCTCGCCAGAGGCCGGCCGGTCGGCTCCGGCGTGCTGCTGGGGCTGGGGGTGGCGGTCAAGGTCAACGCGGGCCTCGTGGCCCTCGGACCGGCCTGGGAGCTGCGGCGCAGGCCCGCGCGGCTGGCGCTCGTGGCGGGCTGCGCGGTGGCGGTGGTGATCGTGGGGTACGCGATCGCCGGCACCGAGGCGATCGAGCCGATGACCAGGACGAGCAAGTCGATCTCCCACGCCTCGCCCTGGAAACCGGTCCAGGGCTGGCTGCAGGCGGTCGTGGGCACCGGCAGCGCCTACCGGGGGCAGATCCAGATCGGCTCGCTGCTGCTGCTCGGCCTCATCGCGTGGGCGCTGCTCCGGCGCGCGGAGCGGCTTGAGGCGCCTGTCGTGTCGGCGGCGCTGGTGGTGGCCTACGTGTTCGCGACGCCGTACATCCTGCCCTGGTATGACGGGCTGGCGCTCGGGATGCTGGTGCTGGTGGGCGCGTCGGCGCTGGACGGGTTCGTGGTGGCGCACCTGCTGGTGCTGTCGCTCGCGTACTTGCCCGCCAGGGTGGAAGGGCAGCCCGAGGACCTCGCGTGGCTCAGCACGGTCGTCAGGCCTCGGCTCGCGTGGGTGCTGATGGCTCTGACTCTGGGCCTGCTGGTGTGGGCGTGGCGAGCTGCAGGGCGCGCACACAGGCCGCGAGGGTCAGCGGAACGGCCACTGTCAGTGCCATAGCGGGGATGGCGATGCCCGAGTCGTTCATCAGGAAACCGACGAAGGCGCACGTGAGCGCGCCCGTCAGGCCCGCTCTGAGCGTCGGGGCCAGCTTGTAGGCCTGGCCGAGCGCCGGGGCGCCCCAGCGCGAGGGGCGGGCCAGCACGAGGAACAGGAAGGCCAGCGCGACCAGCGACAGGAGGGTCAGCGACCAGTTGCCGACGGTCACGCCGATCATGGCGCCGAACTTGCGGGCGATGACGGTCAGCGCCTGGCCGTCGATGATCTGCTGGACGAAGTTGCCCAGGTGGGTCCGCTGGTCGTCCGGGCGCAGCCAGTCGAACACGGACAGTGCCCCCACGAGCCCGGCGCCCGCCAGGCCGACGAGCAGCAGTCGCAGCAGGGACACGCGCCGGCCCGAGAGCAGGATGAGGAAGACGGCCAGGCCGATCACGAAGGCCGGGACACCGCCGAAGTCCGCGCCCCACGCCGGCCAGCCGTCGGCGAAGATCGCGAACCCGCCGTAGAGCGCGCACACCGTGACGACCACGACTTTGGACACGTTCTTGCCGAACAGCCACTGGGCCACCCCGGCGAGGCCGAGGATCGTGCCCGTGGCGTAGACGGCGAAGGCGATGTTGCTGAAGCCGTAGAAACGTCCGCCGGTCACGGGCTCGTAGCCGGTCACGGCGTTCACCTGGAGCGTGGAGCCGGTCATGACGTCGAGGAGCAGGGCGACCGAGGTGAGGGCGGCCACCACGGTGAGCGGGCCCGCCACGTGGGCGCGCCAGGGGCCGGCGAAGGCGGCGGCGGTGATCAGGCCGGCGATGCCGAGGATCGTGACGATCACCGACAGCATCGGCACCGGCAGCGTCCACCAGGGCACGAGCTGGGCCAGGAAGGTGGAGACGGCGATGGCGCCGCTGACCACCGCGACGATCTGGACGGCCACGAGGATCTTGGAGGTGCTCGCGTGCCGTTCGGTGTCCGTGCGGCGGCGTCTGAGCGCGAGGGCGGCCAGGGCGTAGAACAGGAGCTGGACCGACACCAGGACCGTGAAGAACGGGCCGCGTACGTCACGCAGCACCTGGCTGGCCAGGTCGGCGTCCGCCAGCTCGGTCACCGTGCCGGCCGGGGTCGCGGGCGCCGGGGCCCCGGCCTGAAGGGGCCGGCCGACGATCGCCCGCGAGGCGGGCAGGCCCAGGAGCTGGACGGTCGTGGCGGTGAGGTCGGTGATCGCGACCAGGGCGTCCTGGCGGGTGGAGGTGCTGGTCAGGAAGCCGTGCGGGTAGGGCTCGCCGGCCGCGATCGCCACGTGCAGATGGGCGTTCGGGGTCACGTCGGAGACGCCCGCCACCAGGACGGTGGTGCCGGCCGGGAGCTTGGCGGTCAGGGCGCCGATCTGCCGGTCCGCCTCCGCCACGGCCGCGCGGCGGTCTGCCGTTGGCATGGGAGTGGGGACGCCGAACTCGTCGGGGGGCCGGCGGGTCCAGGTGCCGGCGAGAGCGGCGGCCTCGAAGACGATCAGGTTGTAGGCGGCGGGGTCGCCGAGGGCGTCCAGCGTGGGGGCGTAATTGGCGATATTTCCGGACCTGTCGGCTGCGGCCAGTGCCGCGCCCGGCCCGACCGCCGCCACCTTGCCACCGCTGTCCACGACCAACTGACCGAGGGTGCCCAATTGGGCGTCGTAGCCGGTCTCCGCCTGGTACGCGGCCAGCATGCCCCAGCCCGGCACGGTGCCACCCTGGGGAGCGGGCGGCGCGGGGCAGCCCCTGACGGGAGTGCCCGCCCGCTGGCCCGCCGAGATCGTCAGCCAGCCGGCCATGGGGCAGGTGATGCCGCGGTCAGGAGGCGGCACGGCCCTGGTGGACAGGGACGCCGAGGCGCCCTCGCCGACCAGGCGCCACAGGTTGGGCGTGGCCTGCTGGCCGAGGTCGCTCCACTGCAGCCCGGGGACGCCGATCAGGGCCACCCGGCCCGCGGCGCTCGCCTCCGCCGGGAACACCGACGTGGTCATGGCCAGGAGCAGGATGACGACGAGGGCGCGCAGGGCATGGCGGAGCGCGCCGTACCGGCCCTGGGGCGGGTGCGGTGTGGCGTTCGGCATGTACGGACCCCCAGTGTCTGCCCCTCGACAATCAACAGCCACGGTAACGTGCCACACCGTGACAAGTGGCGAGGTGCGGGTCAACCGGCGGCAGTGGTGGGCGTGGGCGGTCGTGGCGCTCGCCGTCGCGGCGGCGGTGGCGCCACTGGTGCACGGGTGGCTCACCAATCCCGACGACCAACGGCTGGTCGACCTGGACGTTTACCGCACCGGGGGGCAGATGCTCCTTGAGGGGCGGCCGGTGTACGACTACTTCACGCCCGCGCCGCAGTTGCTGCCGTTCACGTATCCGCCGGTGGCGGCGATGCTGGCCGTGGCGCTGGCCGGGATGTCGTGGGAGACGGCGCAGTGGGTGTGGACGGCCGGGATCTATGTCGCGCTGGCCGTCACCGTGGGGTTCTCGTTCCGGCAGGTGCTGGGGCGGGAGAGTCTGCGGAAATACGTGCCGTGGGCGTTCGGGCTGCTCATGGTGGCGTGCGCGTACCTGATGCCGATCAGGGACCAGGTGCGGTTCGGGCAGGTGGACATCCTGCTGGTCGCGCTCTGCCTGGCCGACTGCGTGGCCAAGCGGCCCTGGTGGCCGCGCGGGTTCCTGATCGGGCTGGCGACGGCGGTCAAGCTGACCCCCGGGGTGTTCCTCATCCACCTGCTGATCACCAAGCAGTGGCGGACGTTCTTCATGGCGGTGTTCGCGGCGGCGGTGCTGACGTTGCTGCCGTTCGCGGTGATCCCGCAGGACGCGGCCGACTTCTGGTTCTCGGCGCTGCTCGACCCCGAACGCCTCGGCTCGAACGCGGCCACCACCAACCAGTCGATCCGCGGGATGCTGATCCGGCTGTACATGCCCGACGCGCTCACGACCGTGATCTGGGCGGTGATCGTGGCCGCGGTCGGCTGGTACGGGTTCCGGGGGGCGCGGGAGGCGTACCGGCGGGGTGACGCGATCACCGCGGTCGCGCTCGTCGGGCTGATGGCCGTGCTGCTCTCGCCGGTGGCCTGGATCCACCACCTGGCCTGGGTGGTCGTGGTGCTCGGCGCGATCGTCGGCGACGGGCGCGACCCGGTCAGGCTGCGGGTGGCGGCCGGGGTGTGGCTCTACTACGTGGTGCCGGTCCCCTGGTGGGGGGTTTCCCTGAAGGCGGCCGACATCCCGGTGGTCAGCGTGGTGCTGGGGAAGATCGTTCAGAACGGTTTCGGGCTCGGGGCACTGGCTCTCGTGTGGTTGTTGGTGTCCTGGTTGCCCAAACGCAGGGAGATCGCCTGACTTAGCCGTTACCCTCTGTGCCGTGCTCATTACCACATGGGTCATCGTTGGTGTCGTGGCCGGGGTCAGTGGCGTATTGATCGGACATCTGGCACTGCGTCAGGCCAAAGCCGCCGTAGAGGATTGCCAGCGTCTGCTCGCCCGGCAGAGCAGCGAGGGCAGCAACGATCTCAAGGCCATCAGAGACGTGGCCGTGTGCCGCTACGACGCGCTCTCGGAGATGACGGGGCGGCTGTCGTTCTCGGTCGCGATGATCAACGGGCTGGGCGACGGGATCGTGCTGACCTCCATCAACGGCCGGAGCGAGACCCGTACGTACGTGCGGCCCGTGGTCGGCGGCAAGGGGCAGCAGCAGCTCTCGCCCGAGGAGGAAGAGGCGGTGCGGGGGGCCAGGCTGGGTCTCGGGCCGCTGATCCCGTCCAGGGCCTCCGGGACGTTGTGAAGGGATTCCGCCGAGCTGTGGATACGCTGGAGGCATGCCCAGACTCGCCTATCTCGGCCCTGAGGGGACCTTCACCGAAGAGGCCCTGCGGCTCCTCGACCCCACTGCCGAGCGGGTGCCCTGCGCCACCGTGAGCGCGGCGCTCAACGCGGCCCGCGGTGGCGACGCCGACGGCGCCGTGGTGCCCCTGGAAAACTCCATCGAGGGCGCGATCACCACGACGCTCGACGAGTTCGCCTGGGGCGAGCCGCTGGTGATCAACGCCGAGCTGCTGCTGCCCGTGCAGTTCTCGCTGCTGGCCCGGCCCGGCGTCGAGATCCCGCACATCAAGCGCGTCTACACCCATCCGGCGGCCATCACCCAGTGCCGCTCCTTCATCGCCCGCGAGCTGCCCGACACCGTCGTGGTGTCCGCGCCCTCGACGGCGGCCGCGGCCCAGGAGGTCTCGCTGCCCGGCTCGCCCTACGACGCCGCCATCGCCGCGCGCATCGCCGGCGAGCACTACGGGCTGGTGGAGCTGGCCCCCGACATCGGCGACAGATCCGACACCGTGACCAGGTTCGTCAAGGTGAGCCGCCCAGGGCCGCTGCCGGAGGTGACCGGCTCCGACCGCACCACGTTGGTGGTCTTCCTGGCCGACGACCACCCGGGCGCGCTGCTGGAGATGCTGACCGAGTTCTCCGTGCGCGGGGTCAACCTGACGCGCATCGAGTCGCGGCCGACCGGCGACGGCATCGGGCGCTACTTCTTCCACTTCGACTTCGAGGGGCACGTCGCCGACGCCCGGGTCGGTGAGGCCATCGCCGGGCTGCACCGCATCTGCGGCGAGGTGCGATTCCTGGGCAGCTATCCGCGGGCCGACGGGCTGGCGCCGCAGATCAAGCGGGGGACGTCCGATCCGGAGTTCGCGGAGGCGGGCGACTGGCTGGCGCGGATCCGCGCGGGCCGGGTCTGACGGCCGGTGTAATAGAGGGGCGGGGCGCCTCCGTACGCCGGTAGCCTTTCCTTGTGATTGACCTGCGTACCCTTCGTGAGGATCCCGACCGGCTACGGGCGTCGCAGCGTGCCCGCGGTGAGGACGACTCCGTCGTCGACACGCTGCTCGACCTCGATGAGCGGCGCCGCTCCGCGCTGACCTCGTTCGAGTCTCTGCGCGCCGAGCAGAAGAGCATGGGCAAGTCGGTCTCCAAGGCGCAGGGCGAGGAGAAGGCCGCGCTGCTCCAGCGCGCCAAGGACCTCGCCGGCCAGGTCAAGACGGCCGAGTCCGAGGCGGAGAAGCTCGGGGCGGAGCTCGACGCGGTCCTGCAGGCGGTGCCCAACCTCGTCGAGGAGGGCGCGCCGGCCGGCGGCGAGGACGACTACGTGGTCCTGGAGACGCACGGTGAGCCGCGGGCGTTCGACTTCGAGCCCAAGGACCACCTGGAGCTGGGCGAGGCGCTCGGCGCCATCGACATGGAGCGGGGCGCCAAGGTGTCCGGCTCGCGCTTCTTCTTCCTCAGGGGCGTCGGCGCGCGGCTGCAGCTCGGCCTGCTCAACATGGCTATGCAGCAGGCCATCGAGGCCGGGTTCATCCCCATGATCACGCCGGTGCTCGTCAAGCCGGAGACCATGCAGGGCACGGGCTTCCACGTGGCCCACGACAAGGAGATCTACCGGCTCCCTGAAGACGACCTCTACCTGGTCGGCACGTCGGAGGTCTCGATGGCCGGCTACCACGCCCAGGAGATCATCAACGGCGCCGAGCTGCCGCTGCGCTACGCGGGCTGGTCCTCGTGCTTCCGCCGCGAGGCGGGCTCCTACGGCAAGGACACCAGGGGCATCATCCGGGTGCACCAGTTCGACAAGGTCGAGATGTTCTCCTACGTGCGCCCCGAGGACGCCCAGGAGGAGCACCGGCGGCTGCTCGCCTGGGAGCGGGAGATGCTCGACAAGATCGAGGTGCCCTACCGGATCATCGACACGGCCGCGGGCGACCTCGGCATGTCGGCCGCCCGCAAGTTCGACTGCGAGGCGTGGATCCCCACCCAGGGCCGCTACCGGGAGCTGACCTCGACCTCCAACTGCACGGAGTTCCAGGCCCGCAGGCTCGCCGTCCGCTACCGCGACAAGGACGGCAAGCCGCAGCACCTGGCCACGCTCAACGGCACGCTGGCCACGACCCGCTGGATCGTGGCCATCCTGGAGAACCACCAGCAGGCCGACGGCTCGGTGGTGGTTCCCAAGGCGCTTCGGCCCTACGTGGGCCTCGACGTGCTGGAGCCGTCCAAGTAGGGCGGAGCGACGATCTTGAGGAGGGCGACGCTCGTCAGGATCACCAGGGCGGTCAGCAGCACGGCCACGGCGACGGCGACCCCGTAGGCATCGGGGAAGCCCGCCGCCCAGCCGGAGAAGGGGAAGTAGACGCTCGCGTAGACGAGCGGTGCCGCCCCGGCGCTGACCGCCACCGTCGCCGGCCGTGCCCGGCCCGCGAAGACCAGCACGAGGCAGGTCAAGGCGCCGACTATGGCCACCGTCGCGCTGACCAGGATCGCGGCCACCTGCGTGTAGGTGTCCAGGTCGGCGAGAAGCCAGGAATGCCCGCCGAAGGACCCGGCGGCGGTCGAGCCGGTGAGCGCGAGGAAGAGGCCCAGGCAGGTGGCCACGCTGAACCCGGTGAACACCCGCTGCAGCCGGCGCAGACCCGCCCCGATGCCGCCGAACAGCATGCAGGCGCCCAGGAAGAGCGCCACGTTCCGCTCCGAAGAGAGGTCCAGGGCCGCGAACTCGGCCTCCGCGGCCTCCTCGTCAGACGCGCCGGGCCAGCCCAGGCGCTGCCACGTTCCCCGCACGTCGCGGACCAGGATGCCGTCCAGGCCGTTCGCGACGACCACGACGTGCCCCTCCGGCCGGGGCAGCACGGCCAGGCCCATCGAGGTCCGGCCCTTCAGGCCGGAGTAGGTGCGCTCCAGCCGCTCGACGTCGTTCTCACTCATCGCCCACGACGGGCCCCATGTCCTTCCGCCGTCGTCCGACTGCTCGACGGCCATCCGGTTCGCCACGACCCGATAGCACCGGGTCGCCTGCTTGGGGACGCAGGCGGCGCTCTGCCCTGGTCTCACCTTGTCGGTGCTGTCGTAGCTCAGCTCCGACCACGTGACGCCGCCGTCCTCCGAGACCCGCGAGGACGCGCTCGACACACGCACGATGATCCGGTCATCGTCGTCCACCTCGACGGAGTGGGCGGTGGGAACTTGTGCGGCCGAGGTGGCGGCGACCGCCAGGACGGCCAGGGGCATGGTCACGAGGACGCGCCAGCGGGCCGAGCCAGGGCCCTGGAGGCTGCGGTGGCGTACCCACCAGGCCAGGGCGAGCGCCGGTAGGGCGAGGAGGTCCGTGGAATCGGCCAGGACGCGCGACGGGCCCGCCACGAGGGTCCAGGCTTGGGAAGCGAGCTCCGCGCCCGTCTCCGTGCTTTTCACGAGCGTGAAGAGCAATCCCGTCAGTACGGTCGCCGCCAGGTCGGCCCGGCGCCAGAACAGCATTGCCAGCAGGGCCGGTGCCACGACGAGCCCGGCGACGTCGCTCAGCTTGCCGGTCACGAACCCCGGCCATGCCTGTTTGAGTAGGTGGTCGTTGACCAAGAGCACCAGCACCCCGGCAACGGTCACGGGGTGACACAACCACGCGGACTTCATACAAAGATCGATGGAAGGAAGGGGCTCCAGGTTCAAGGCGGATGTGAGTCGAGTCACAGCCGTGACCTTTCCGACATCAGCGACCGCGACCTCGCCGGCGCCCGCGATCTATCCGCCTTCCCTGGACGGCAAAAGACCGGAGCCCGCTGGAAGCGAACTCCGGTCTGTCTCGCTGCTACAGGTCAGATGGCTCGGACCTGAGAGGCCTGTGGCCCCTTCTGGCCCTGCGTGATCTCGAACTCGACCCGCTGGCCGTCTTCAAGGCTGCGGTAGCCGTTGCCGACGATCTCGGAGAAGTGCACGAACACGTCCGGCGCACCGCCGTCCGGGGCGATGAAGCCGAAGCCCTTCTCGGCGTTGAACCACTTGACGGTTCCCTGAGCCATAAAAGCTCTCCCTCAGGATGTGAATCTATGGGACCCACACCTCGTGGGTCCCGGTGTGTCGTACAGCAAGCACCCGGGGTGGCTCAGACAAAGTCATGCTGGTTTTCACTACGGGATCAGCTAATACAACGCCATCACATCTAACACCATTCTGGAGCGTTGGTGTTCCCGTCGCTAGGAAGATTTCTGTCAGGTGGCATCAGCGGGCAAACTGGAACCTGTTATGCAGAGCCTTCCCGCACCGCGTCTAGTGGCCACTGACCTCGACGGTACCGCGTTGCGCACCGACGGAACCGTGTCTCCGCGCACGGTCGCCGCCTTCGGCAAAGTCGAGGAATCCGGAGCTGTGCTCGTCTTCGTTACGGGCCGTCCGCCCCGGTGGATGGGCGGAGTCGCGGGTGCCGTACGTCACCATGGGCTCGCAATCTGTGCAAACGGGGCGCTGATCTACGATCTCCATACCGAACGGATAGTGGAATCTCACCTGATCACCGTCGAGGTACTCGAGGAAGTCGTCGCTCAGCTAAGAGCGAACGTGTCCGATCTCGTATTTTCGGTCGAGTATGAAGCCGGTTTTGCGCATGAGTCCGATTTCCTGCTCGGCGGCCTGGACAGAGCCACGGGAGCGCCCCGCGTCGACTCCGTGACGGCCCGCCCGTGCGCCAAGCTGCTGGCCCTGCATCCCGCGATGAACGCCGAGGAGCTACAGGCCGCCGTGCACGGGCTGGTGGGGCATCTGGTGACCGCCACGCACTCCAGCCGCAGGGGCCTCATCGAGATGAGCGCACAGGGGGTGACGAAGGCGACGGCCCTGGCGGCGCTGGCCGGGCGGCACGACATCAACCGCTCGCAGGTGGTCGCCTTCGGTGACATGCCGAACGACCTGCCCATGCTGAGCTGGGCAGGCACGTCGTACGCGGTCGCCAACGCGCATCCGGACGTGCTGGCGGCGGTCGATCACGTGACCGCGACCAACGACGACGACGGTGTCGCGCGGGTGATCGAGGGGCTCTACGAATAGGGCATGACCGGTAAAGCCGGGGGTTTACAGGTAGGGCCCCGAGCCGCCGTGCGGCCGGTGCTGGGGGTCGTCGCCCGGCACGCCGGGCAGCGCCCTGCGCATCTGCTCCAGCTGGGCCCTGGCGGCCATCTGCTGCGCGAACAGCGTGGTCTGGATGCCGTGGAACAACCCTTCGAGCCAGCCGACCAACTGGGCGTGCGCTATGCGCAGCTCGGCCTCGCTCGGCGGGGTGCCGTTCTCGTCGGTGAACGGGAGCGACAGCCGCTCCAGCTCGTCGACCAGCTCCGGCGCCAGGCCGTCCTCGAGCTCCTTGATGGAGGACTCGTGGATCTCCTTCAACCGCTTGCGGCTGGCCTCGTCGAGGGGAGCCGCGCGGACCTCCTCGAGCAGCTGCCTGATCATGCTGCCGATGCGCATCACCTTGGCGGGCTGCTCGACCAGGTTGGTGACCGATCGATCATCTTCGCCGCTATCGCCCTGACCTTGGAAGTCGGGGCCCACCACCACGATGTGGGGGGTGTTGTTGTCCTCAGCATTCATAACACTCACCGTACTAGCAGGATCTTGCCGACGTGCTCTCCGGAATCCATCATTCGATGAGCCTCGGCGGCGTCCGACAGGGGAACCTCGGCGTACACGACCGGGCGCACGGCCCCGGCCTCGACCAGGGGCCAGACGTTGTCCACGACACTGCGCACGATCACGCCCTTGTCGTCGACGGGGCGCGAGCGCAGCGCCGTGGCGTGCACCGTGGCGCGCTTGACGAGCAGGGCGCCCAGGTCGATCTCGGCCTTGCGGCCGCCCTGGAGCCCGATGATCACCAGCCGCCCGCCGGTGCGCAGCGCCTTGACGTTGCCCGCCAGGTACTTCGCGCCCATGATGTCCAGGATGACGTCGGCGCGTACCTTTTCCGCAAAATCTTCTTCGCGGTAGTTGATGATCTCGTCCGCGCCCAGCTCCTTGACCCGCTCGCCCTTGGCCGCCGATCCGACGGTCGTGATGACGTTCGAGCCGAGCGTCTTGGCCAGTTGCACCGCGAACGTGCCGATCCCGCTGGCGCCACCGTGCACGAGCAGCGTCTCGCCTCTGCGCAGCCGGCCGATCATGAACACGTTGGACCAGACCGTGCACGCCACCTCGGGCAGCGCGGCCGCCTCGCGCAGCGACACCCCGCCGGGCTTCGGCATGACCTGCTGCCACGGTACGGCTACGCGCTCGGCGTAACCGCCGCCCGCCAGCAGCGCGCACACCTCGTCGCCGGCCTTGAACTGCTCCACGTCGGCGCCGACCTCGGCCACCACACCGGAGACCTCCAGACCCGGGTACGGGATCGATCCCGGAGGAGGGTCGTAGAATCCTTGCCGTTGCAGGACGTCGGCACGATTGACTCCCGCGGCCGCGACGTCGATGAGCACTTCGCCCCGTTCGACCCGCGGCTCGGGCACCTCGCGCCACTCCAGCACCTCTGGTCCGCCCGGCTCGGCGATCTCAATGGCTCGCATGCGAACCACGGTAGCCGGGCAAAGAAGTTGTGGGTTGCCGGGCTGCGCGGGAACGCATGGCGTTAATCTGCAATGTATTTGCTGCCCCTTTAGACCCACCCGAGGGGGAACACGGTGGCAAGACACGATCGAGAGGAATCTCTCGAGGAACAGCTGGCCTGGCTCGACGCGATCAAGGAGACGGACGACGCCCCCGTCCCTGTCAGCGCCTCGGCCGCCGCGGCCGATGAGCCGGTCGCTTCGCCGTACCCCAAGGACCCCTGGTCACTGGTGCCGCAGCAGCACGAGACGCCGACGCCGCCGTTGTTCCGCGCGGCGGTCGACTCCGTGTACGGCGCCGAGGCCGCGGAGGACCTCCCCGGCGGCGAGAGCGAGGCGGCCGAGTGGCTCGGCGAGACCGGCGTCAAGGAGGAGTCTCCCGCGCCGGCGCCGCGCCCGGACGATCCGTTCCTCGCGCCGCTGAAGCCGTTGCCGCGCCCGGACGACACCGACACCTACGCGCTGTCGTTCACCCCGCCGGGGCGGAACGACAAGCCGGAGGAGACGGACGACAAGCCGTGGCTGTCGGCCGACTGGTCGCGCACCATCGAGCCCGCCTCCGAACCGGCCACCGAGTCGGATGACGAGCCGGCAGAGGACGCGCCGGCCGCCTCCCGCCAGGACGAGGAGCCCGCGGAGGAGGCGCCCAAGCGCGGGGAACGGTCCGCCTGGGCCGACACCCAGCCGCGCAACGAGCGTCCGTCGTGGGCCGAGCAGAGCCCTGAGAAGAGCCCTGAGAAGAGCCCTGAGAAGAGCCCTGAGAAGAGCCCGCCCAAGGACGAGATCCCGCCATGGGCGGAGTCGTCGGAGACCATGCCGCGCGGCGAGCGCCCGCAGTGGTCGGAACCGTCCGACTCGTCCCCGAAGAACCCGTCCGAGTCGGCCCTGCGGAACCAGCCGTCCGAGTCGTCTTCGCGGAATCAGTCCGAGTCGTCTCCGCGCAACGAGCGTCCGGCGTGGGCGGACTCCTCTCCCCGGAACGAGCGTCCGCAGTGGGCCGACTCCTCTTCGCAGGACGAGCGTCCGATGTGGGCGGACTCCTCCCCGCGCAACGAGCGTCCGCAGTGGAACGAGCCGGAGTCGAGCGCCCACGAGCCGGACCAGCAGCAGGAACGTTCCCCCTGGGCCGACCGGTCCGAGCGGCGGGAGCAACCCGAGCGTTCCGAGTGGGCGGAGCAGCCGGAGCGCCCGCAGTGGACCGAGCAGCACGAGTGGCGGCCCGCCGAGCGGGAGATCCCGCCGGTGCGGCCGCGCCGCCGCCCGGCCCCCATCCCCGTCTTCACCGCGCCGCCCAGGCCGCCCGCCACGGGCCGGCCGACCGCCGACAGCCTCGACCCGGAGTCCCTGCTTCGCGGACGGCGTAACGCGCCCTCCAAGGGCTGGCGCCGCCTGGTCTACAAGGCGTCCGGCGGCTGGATCAAGCCCGGCGAGCCCCCGGAGGTCCGCCGCCGCCGCGAGCTCATGGCCAGGGCCCGCACCCCGGTCACCGCGGGACACCACCGCGTGGCCGTGCTGAGCCTCAAGGGCGGCGTGGGCAAGACCACGACCACGGTCGGCCTCGGCGCCACCCTGGCCGCGATGCGCGGCGACCGCGTCATCGCCGTCGACGCCAACCCCGACAGGGGCACCCTGTCCGACAAGCTCGTCCTGGAGACCTCGGCCACCGTGCGTGACCTGCTCAACGAGCGCGACCAGGTCAAGCGCTACGTGGACATCAGGGCGTTCACCTCGCAGGCGCCGTCGCGGCTGGAGATTCTCGCCTCCGACCGCGACCCCTCGGTCTCCGAGGCGTTCAGCGCCGCGGACTATCAGGCCGTGTCCCAGGTGCTGGAGAACTTCTACTCGATCTGCATCACCGACTGTGGCACCGGCCTGCTCCACTCGGCCATGGGCGGCGTGCTCGGGCTGGCCGACCAGATCGTGCTGGTCAGCTCGCCGTCCGTCGACGGTGCCAGGGCGGCCTCCGCGACGCTCGACTGGCTGGAGGCCCACCACTACGCCGATCTGGTCAAGAACGCGACCGTGGTGCTGTGCAGCGTCCGGCCGCGGTCGAAGTCGGCGGTGGACATCAAGAAGCTGGAGGCCCATTTCGCCGCCCGGTGCCGCGCGGTGATCCAGGTGCCCTACGACCCGCATCTGGAGGAGGGCGCGGAGATCGACCTCGACCGGCTCCAGGAGCACACCAGAGACGCCTACTTGCAGCTCGCCGCTTGTGTGGGCGAGGGTTTCGCGGGCATCCGTGAGTGAGCGGAGGGTGTGGGATTCGAACCCACGAGGCCATCGCTGACCTGGCCGCTTTCAAGGCGGCTGCACTCGTCCACTATGCGAACCCTCCCGTGCGGAGTCCACGATAGCGGCTGTGGTGGCAGGGGTGTACGTTCAGGAGGTGGCGGATCTCAGCGTCGAGGTGGAGCGCGATGATCGTGGCGCGCTCGTACGCCTTGTCGGCGACCTCGACAAGCTGACCGCGCCACTGCTCAAGGAGGCCCTGGTCAAGCTGCTGGCCGAGGCGCGCGTGCAGATCGTCATCGACGCGGCCGAGCTGGAGTTCTGCGACTCCAGCGGGCTGTGGGTGCTGGTCGAGCACCAGCGCAAGGTCGCCGCGGAGTCGGGCTCGTTAGGCATCGTCGGGGTGCACGGCGTGTTGCAGCGCGTTCTCGACGTGACGGGCCTGAAGGCGGCCTTCGACCACGTGATCCCGGCGGAGCTCTGACAAAAGCCCCTACTTGAGCTGCGACAGCAGCCATTTCGGGCCCACGGTTTCCGCGCCCAGTTCGCTGACTCGTTCCTTCAGGCCGCGGTCCGCCGTGACGACCAGCACCCGCTCCCACGGCTTGGCCCGGCGCACCACATCGACGATCGCGTCGTCGCCGCTGCCCGTCGCGGCCACCACCTGGATCCCGGGCACGTCGGGCGCGCTCCTGGCCGCGCCCTCCACGACCGCCACCACCCTCGGGAACCACTGCGACAGCACCGGATGCGACAGCCTGACCCCGGAAAGAGCCTGTAGCAGCCGGGTCGCCGCCCCGAGCCGGTCGCGCCACCAGCCGTGCTCGGCCTGCGCGCCGACGATGTTGGCCATGTCGAGCACGACGCTCTCCGGCCTGATCTCGCCCTGCACCTGGTCCCAGGTGGCGGCGAAGCCGGGATGCAGCTTGCGGGCCGGCACGTCGGGCAGCGCCAGCCAGCGCAGCTCGACGCTCTCCCGGTTGGCCGGCACGGCGGGCAGCAGCAGCGGCGACTCGGCGATCACCGTCTCGAACGCCCAGCCGCCGTGGTCGTCGAGGTAGACGCCCTGCACGCGCAGCTCCTCGCCGGCGAGGGCCGCCTCCTCGCGGGCCTCGCGCAGCGCGCTGGCGACGGCGTCCTCGTGGCTGTCGCGCGCCCCGCCGGGCAGCCCCCACGTGTTGCCGTGGTGGCTCCACCAGGAGCGTTTCTGCATGAGCACGTAGGGGATGCCCAGCTCGTCATGGTGTACGACGAGGAGCCCCGAAGCGCCGTGGATGCCCCAGTGCCGATGACCTTGCGAGCACTCGGCCCAGCCGTCGCCGTCCTTAGCCGCCATGAGCCGATTGTGTCAGCCTCCGCCTTTGGAGAAATGCTGGTAGTCCTTGGTGCCCGACCAGTAGCCGCCCCACTCCCAGCCGACCTGCGCGAAGGCCTTGACGACCCGGTCACGGGGATTAACCACGCCTTTACCCTTAAGTGGGCGCTTGGTGAACTTTTTGGCGTTTTGGTGGGCGGTGCTGCCACTTGCGGTGACATATGGGTTTTCGCGGGGGTTGATGTCTATTGCTTCCCCATACGCGTGGTTTGACCAATTACTCGACCCGGTCGCAGGGCGGCAGTTGAAGGCCGAGGTGTTGTCCGCGTCGATGGAGTCGAAGTCATCGCCCTTGTAAGCGTCCACCAGCTTCATCTGCTTGATGGGCCAGCGCCAGTCGTACAGCTTCTTCATGACCGTCACGATGTCGTCGGTCACCGTCTTGCGCACGACCAGCTCGCCGCCGGTGTGCGGTTTGCCGTCGAAGCCCCAGTACGTCATCGTGATCAGCCGCAGATCCCGGAAGTGGACGGGACAACCGGAGCGCCACGAGTACGGCAGCCGGTCGCGCGACACCTTCGTCACCTTGGCGGCGAACGCGGGCGGGGCCGTCTTGCCCGGCGCGGCGGTGGCGGTGCCGGTGGCGGGCACTGGGGCGGGCGAATCAGAGGTGTTCAGGACGGGCTCGGACGTCGCGGGCGCGGGCGAGGCCACCGGCTCACCCGAGCCGCACGAAACGGACGCGAGCACCACGAACGCCATGGCGGCAGCACGTTTCATCTGGCCACCATATGCGACGTCCCGCGAGGTCACGGGACTATCAACACGGTACGGCGAGCGCGTTTCGCCAGCCCGGCCGCCACCGACCCCCGCCACCGGGACCGCGCGCGGCCCACCACGATGGTATCCGCCATGTACGCGCTGGCCAGCGTCTCCAGCTCACGCGCCGTGTCACCGCGCACGCTGACGAACCGCCACGGCACCCCGGCGCCCCGCAGCTCGTCCCAGAGGTCCTCGGTCAGGTCGGCAGCCGAGTCGGGGATGATCGGCGACCCGGCGAAGAACCACAGCGCGGCGGAGTTGAGCGACTCCACGAAGGCGATGAGCAGGCCGGCGTTGTCCCGGCGGGCGAGCCCGGCCGCGTACGCCAGGGCGTTGCGGCTCGGGTCGGTGCCGTCGAAGCCGACGACGAGCAGGCCGGCGCCGTCTTTGCCGATCTCGAATTCCCCCGCGGGGAGCCGGCCCGCCACGGGCTCCCAGCGCGGATCCGTACCACTGCCGAACACGGCATGTCTCGCGTCAGAGGTCGGCGTGCTTGCCGCGGCGGGCCAGGTCGCGCAGGGCGTCGGCCGCGTAGATCACGAGGGACACGAACGAGAGCACGGCGATCGAGCCGCCGAGCCACAGGTCGTTGACCGTCGCGTCCACGTAGGCCGCGCCGCGCGGCTGGTAGCCGACCGCGAAAGGCGCGGCGACCAGCCACAGGCCGCCGAGGAACAGCAGCACGAGGGCGGACACGCCCAGCTTGGCCTTCATCGGGTCTCCTCCATTCCGACCAGGGTGGCCTTGCCGTTGCGGCGGTGCTCCCCGGTGTTGTTCAGGTCGCGGTCGTTCAGGTCCTCGCGCAGTGCCTCGACCAGCGGGGCCAGCAGGGTGGCCAGCTCGGCGGAGGACGCCTGGGGCGCTGCGGCGGCCGGTACGGGCTCGGGCTCCGGCTCGGTCCTGCGCGGCTTGGGGACGACCAGACCGCGTACCACCAGCTCCTCGTGGATGGCCAGCGCGAAGGAGACCGCGCCCGCGAGCCCCACGACGGCCACGCCGAGGCCCGTGAAGAACTCGGACTGGGTGGCGTTCGTCCAGTCGGAGCCCTCGGGCTGGGTGCCGAGGGCGAAGGGCGCGATCATCAGCCACAATCCGGCCAGCGCCGCCAGGGACGCCGCGACGGTGCCCACGAACTTGCGAATCATTGTGCGATTCCTCCTGTGACGAGGTCCTTCCGGGGTGGCGTGGCCTGCGCGATCAGGGCCCGTGAGGTGGGCCGCAGCACGTCGTGCGCGACCGACCTGGCCCGTTCGCGCTCGGAGCGGCCGTCCGGCGGCGCCATCTTGGCCACCGCAGTGAGCAGGGCCGAGCCTTCGCCGTTCACCCGCTCGACGCGCTGGGCGACCAGTTCGAGCAGCAGCCCGGCCAGGACCAGGTCGTCCTTGCCGAGCGGCTTGGCCGCGGGTACGGCGGGCGCGCTCGAACCGCGCAGCGGCAGCTCCTTGAGGAAGAGCGTGGCCACGAAGCCCAGCAGCGCGATGGGCACGCCCACCATGAACACGGTCTCCAGGCCCCGCGTGAACGACTCCAGCACGATGGCCTTGATCGGTCCGGGGAGGTGCTGGATGGCGTCGGGGCTGCCGAGCTTGAAGCCCCCGCCGCCGGGCAGCTTGATGCCCGCGGCCGTGGCCTGCTCGGTCAGCTCGCTCATGAGCCGGTTGGTCAGGATCGCGCCGAACGCGGCCACGCCGACGGCGCCGCCCAGCGAGCGGAAGAACGAGACCCCCGAGGTCGTGGACGCCATGTCGCGCTGCTCGGAGCCGTTCTGGGCGGCCAGGATGAGCATCTGCATGCACAGGCCGAGCCCGGTGCCCAGCACCGCCACGTCGAAGCCGATGAGCCAGTTGCTGGAGTCGACGTGCAACTGGGACAGCAGGAACAGCCCGACCGCCACGATCAGCAGGCCCGCGACGGGGAAGATCTTCCACTTGCCGGTGTTGGTGACGATCTTCCCGGAGATCACACCGCCCAGGAACAGCGCCACCACCATGGGCAGCGTCATGAGCCCGGAGTTGGTCGGGCTGAGCCCTTTGACGATCTGCAGATACTGCGGCAGGTAGATCATCGCGCCGAACATCGCCATGCCGACGAACAGCGAGGCGAGGCTGGTGAGCACGAACGTCCGGTTGCGGAACAACCGCGGCGGCAGGATCGGGTTGCGCGCGGTCCGCTCGGACAGCACCGCGAGGGCCAGCATGAGCAGGCTGATCGCGGCCAGGAAGTAAGTCCAGACCGAGTTCCACTCGAACTGGTTGCCGCCGAACGTCAGCAGCAGCATGAGCGCGCTCGCGCTGGCCGTGATCGTCGTCGCGCCCCAGATGTCGATGGAGGTGCTCCGCTTGACCTTCGGCAGCTTGAGCACCTTCTGGATCACGATGAAGGACACCAGCGCGAAGGGCACGACCACGTAGAAGCACCAGCGCCAGCCGAGCCAGTCGGCGTCCACGATGAACCCGCCCAGCAGCGGCCCCGCGACCGTCGAGATGCCGAAGACGGCGCCCATGTAGCCGGAGTAGCGGCCGCGCTCGCGGGGCGACACGATGTCGCCCAGGATCACCTGCGCGAGAGCGGACAGACCACCCACACCCAGGCCCTGTACGGCACGAGCCGCGATGAGCTGCCCCATGTCCTGGGAGAGCCCGGCCACCAGCGACGCCGCGACGAACAACCCCAGAGCGGTCTGGAAGAGCAGCTTGCGCCCGAATAGGTCGGACAGCTTGCCCCAGAGCGGGGTCGACACCGTCATCGTCAGCATGGTCGCGCTCGCGACCCACGAGTACTGATCCTGCCCGCCGAGCTCTCCCACGATCGTCGGCAGCGCGGTGCCCACCACAGAGGTCGAGATCATCGACGTGAGCATCGCGAGCATGAGCCCGGACATGACCTCGAGGATTTCGCGGTGGGTGTAGTGCCGATTCGCGGGAGGAGCGGCCTGCGCTTGGGCTACCAAGACACCACATCCCCTTCATACAGCTTTGAACCGATTTGAGTATACGCATGTTTACTAGCCGCGCGGTAAGTGGGGGTACTTTCAGTAGAGTGCGGGCATGAGTCTCCAGGTGACTGAGGCCCGGCCACGCTCCCGCGAGGCCACGCGGGAGCGGATCCTGCAGGCCGCGCGCCGGCTGTTCGGCGAGCACGGCTACGAGCAGGTGACCGTACGCATGATCGCGTCGGCGGCGGAGGCCAACATCGCCCTGGTGGGGCGCTATTTCGGATCCAAGGCCGGCCTGTTCGGGGCGGTCCTGCAGGGTGAGCCGACCTTCAGCGCCCTGTTCGACGGCGACCCCGCGGGCCTGCCGCGGCGGCTGGCCGAATACGCGGCCGAGCGCATGGAGCACCCGCCGGAGAGCCCGATCCTGCGCGCGCTCGAACGCTCGGCCCGCCATCCCGAGGTGGAGGCCGTGGCCCGCGAGCGCCTGCTGACCGCGGTGCTCCAGCCGCTGGAGGCCCATCTCACCGGGCCGGACGCGCACGCGAGGGCCCGGATGGCCACGGCGATGTTCCTCGGCGTCGGCGCCATGCGCCGCCGCGTCGGCCCCGAGCGGCCCACTCCCGCCGACGTCGACCGGCTGACCGCGATCTTCGAGGCGTGCCTGGCCGAGTGAAACTTTCACCTGTCACGTGGGCTCTGGCCTGCGGTGACGTCCTGCAGATCGATCCGATGTCTTTGAGGTGGCGGTAACGCCTCCCTACCATCCGGGGTGCCGGTGGGAGCGCTCCCACACAACGGATGGAGCTACTTTCATGTCTCGCAGAAGGCCCATGTTGGCGGTGCTCCTCGCGGCGGCCGCCACGGCCGCGGCGGGGGCGGTCGTCCTGTCCTCGTCCACCGCCCAGGCCGCCGACTCCGCTTTCTACGTGGATCCCCAGACCAACGCCGCCAAGTGGGTGGCGGCCAACCCGAACGACAGCCGTACCGCGGTGATCAGGGACCGGGTCGCCGCCGTGCCGCAGGGGCGGTGGTTCGCGACGTACAACCCTGCGCTGGTGCGGAGCCAGGTCGACGCGTACGTCGGCGCCGCCGCGGCGGCGGGCAAGATCCCGATCATGGCCGTGTACGCGATGCCGAACCGCGACTGCGGCGGCGCGAGCGCGGGCGGGGCGCCCGACCACGCCTCCTACCGCGCCTGGATCGACCAGATCGCCGCCGGGCTCGGTGGGCGGCCGGCCTCCATCGTCCTCGAACCGGACGCGCTGGCGATCATGACGAACTGCATGAACGCCGCGGAGCAGGCCGAGGTCAAGGCGTCGATGGCGTACGCGGGCAAGAGGTTCAGGGGTACGTCGTCGCAGGTCAAGGTGTACTTCGACATCGGGCACGACGGCTGGCTGTCGGCCTCCGAGGCGGCCTCCCGGCTGACCGGGGCGGACGTGGCCAACAGCGCCGACGGGATCGCGGTCAACACCTCCAACTACCGGGCGACGCCGGGGCTGGTGTCGTACGCGAAGAGCATCATCGCGGCGACCGGCGTGTCCCGGCTGAAGGCGGTCATCGACACCAGTCGCAACGGCAACGGGCCGGCCGGCAGCGAGTGGTGCGACCCGGCGGGCCGGGCCACCGGCATCTGGAGCACCACGAACACGGGCGATTCGGCCATCGACGCCTACCTCTGGGTCAAGCCGCCGGGCGAGGCGGACGGCTGCATCGCGGGAGCGGGACAGTTCGTGCCGCAGCGGGCGTACGACCTGGCCGTCGCCGCCCCGCAGCCGACCGTAACCCCCACGGTGACGCCGACCGTAACCCCTACGGCCGGTCCTTCCGGGTGCGGCGCGACGTACAAGGTGACCAGTCAGTGGCAGAACGGTTTCCAGAGTGAGGTCACCGTCAAGAACACCGGCTCGGCCCCGATCCGCGGCTGGAAGGTCGGCTGGACGTTCCCGAGCGGGCAGACGATCTCCCAGCTCTGGAACGGCACCCTGTCCGCCGGCGGCGGCGCGATCACCGTCACGAACCTCAACTGGAACGGCGATCTGGCGGCGGGCGCGACGGCGACGTTCGGCTTCCTCGCCAATCACACCGGCCAGAACGGCACCCCGGCCACGTTCACCTGTACGGCTTCCTGACCCCTCCACGAGCCCCCGCGTCCCGGCCCGCGGGGGCTCGGTCATGAAATAACGGCGCATTCGCGGCTGTTACCGACAGTCAGGTCCAACCGCTCTGCGAAAGGCGCGTACCCATGGCTCTGCCGCTGTCCATCCTGGATCTGGCGCACATCGGCGAGGGCGAGACGGCGGCCGACAGTTTCGCCGCCAGCGTCGCCCTGGCCCAGCGGGCCGAGGAGCTGGGATACCAGCGGGTCTGGTACGCCGAGCACCACAACATGCCGAGCATCGCCTCGTCGGCCACCAGCGTGCTCATCGCCCACGTGGCCGCCCATACCCGGACGATTCGCCTCGGGGCGGGCGGCGTCATGCTGCCGAACCACGCTCCACTGACCATCGCCGAGCAGTTCGGCACGCTGGAGACCCTGCACCCGGGACGCATCGACCTCGGCCTTGGCCGGGCGCCCGGCAGCGACCAGCAGACGATGCGGGCGCTGCGCCGTACGCCGTCGTCCGCGGACGCGTTCCCGCAGGACGTGCTGGAGCTGCAGGGCTACCTGGCGGGCGAGTCCCGGATCCCCGGCGTGGACGCCACGCCGGGCAAGGGCACGCACGTGCCGCTGTACATCCTCGGGTCCTCCCTGTTCGGGGCCCAGCTCGCCGCCATGCTCGGGCTGCCGTACGCGTTCGCCTCGCACTTCGCGCCCACCGCGCTGGAGGAGGCCGTGGCGGTCTACCGGCGCGAGTTCAAGCCGTCTGAGCAGCTCGACCGGCCGCACGTCATCGCCGCGCTCAACGTGATCGCGGCGGAGACGACGGAGGAGGCGGAGGAGCAGTTCCTGGCCTCGAAGCGGCTCAGGGTGAGCAGGTTCCTCGGGCGGGGACGTACGTTCACGCAGGAAGAGGCCGACATGATCCTCGAATCCCCGGCCGGGCAGCAGATCGTCCAGATGGCCAAATACTCGGCCGTCGGCGACCCGGCCGAGGTCAAGGCCTATGTCGATCGGTTCGCCGAGCACGCCCAGGCCGATGAGCTGATCGTGGCGTTCTCGGCGACCGACAGGAAGGCGTGGCTGCGCTCGGCCGAACTCCTGGCCGAGGCGCACGGTCTGGGTTAGTCGGCGACGAGTCGCGCGCGGCGCCCGTCCTGTTCGCGCTGCCGGCGGACCACGTACGTGCCCGGTGCGCATCCCGAGCCTCCGTGTTCGGGATGCAGCAGGTAGACGGGCTCCGTGGCGGTGAACATGCCGATGGTCAGGCCGCTCGCGTCCGACACCTGCGTGGTCCAGCGGCAGGTACGCGGCTCGGCGACCAGCGCGTGCGGGTTGCCCCCGGCCGCGCCGCGCAGCAGCTCGACGCCCTCGGGGGGCACCCACTGCCAGCGGGCCTCGTGCCAGGTCATGACGGAGTCGGCGACGAAGGAGTGCGGGACGACGATGAGGTCGCCCTGGGCCTGGAGGCCGTCGATGACCGGGATTTGCATCGACTGCTCAAGGTGGTCGAGCACGGCGAGCCCGGTCTGACGGGAAAGGCCGGCGAGGGTCACGGGGGTTACGGGGGTCACAGTCATGGGGATCACCTCAGGTTCTGCGCTGGAGTAGGGAGTACTGCTCGGCGGACAGCCCGTAGGTCCAGCCGGCGGCGTCGACCGGGTCTTTGAGGAAGCCCGGCACGGTCAGGCCGTAGCGGCGACGGTGCCCGTCGCGCTCGACGGAGCCGTTGATCGCGAGGAGCACCTTGGTGTCCCTGCGCATGTCGTAGAGCCGCAGCTCGAAGCCTGGATTACCGGGGTCGGGGGCGGTGGCGACGAGTCGCAGCCCGGCCTGTTCGATGTAGGGGCCCCAGCCGAGGCGCTCGATCGCGCACCGTCTGACCTCGACGTTGGGCTCGTTCGCGATGCGGTCTATCGCCGGGTCCTCGAGCACCCAGGGGGGCACCTGGGTGCCGTGCCAGGCGTACAGGTCCCAGCCATCGCCGTACCGCAGGGCCGGGCCGTCGGCGTGGTGCAGGCGTACCTCGCCGTCGTCGCCCCACACCTCGGTGTGCACGGCGACGGGCCGCTCGGAGACGACGCACACCTGCTCGCCCGGCCACCACCAGTGGCACGCCGAGGCCACGGCCGTCCACAGGGCGAGCCGCCGATGCTGGCCGGCGCTGAAGGGTACGCCGGCGGCCCGGTGCAGGGCGTCGTAGTGGGCGAGCCAGGCGACGTAAGGGGTGTCGTACCAGGTGCGGTAACGCCAGGAGACGCCGCTGTGCGCCTGGAGCAGCGGCGGGAGGAACGCGCTGTTGAACGAGCTGTTGAGCGAGGACAGCACCTGTTGGCGGAGGAGTTGCTCGTTGGGCCGGTGCACCCACCCGACCTGGCAGTCCAGCTCTCTGGACAGCCGGTGCTTGAGCGAGGTGAACTCGGCCGGCAGCGGCCAGTCGTCGATGTTCTCGGCGCTCTGCCGCGCCCCTGGTGGCACGGTCGCCAGGGCCATGAGCGGTGACGACACCCAGTGGAAACGGGGTGGGGGCAGCCCGATCAGGCGGTAGAGCGCGGAGATCGCGGCCTCTGCGGCCGGTCGGTCGGTGGGCTGCGTCGACAACGCCCGGCCCAGCCATTGTTCGCGGATTGCGGCAGCTTCCCGCTGCACGAGAACGCTCACCGGACGAGGGTGGCGTGGTCCTTTCTCACGATCATGTGAGAAATAGTGACAGAGGGAAGCCGCCGATGTCCACTACTCGCGTGGCGGGTGCCTGAGCTGGTAGGGGCCGGTGGTCTCGGAGGCGGGGATCGGGGCCAGGCCCGCCGTGACGAGCTGGGTGCGCAAGCTGATCACCGTTCGCTCCAGGGCGCGGATCTGGGCCTGGAGGCGGCGGATCTGGTCACGCATCTCGGTGGACGCGCTCTGCTCGCTGGCCAGGTCGGCGCCCACCTGCGCGGCCTGGCCCTGCATCCGGGTGAGCTGTTTCTCCATCTGGCTCAGCGCGTCCTCGTAGATCGTCTTTGCCCGGAGGAACGCCTCCGCGTCGACTTTGGAGCGCTCCACTTCCGCCTGCCGCTCGGCCTGGCGCAGCGCGGTCTGCTGCGTCTTCTTGTTGGCGTCGGTGGCGGATCGGAACGCGAGATAGGCCACGCCGAGGGGGACGATACCGGTCCCGATCTGGACGAGGATCTCATTCAGGGTCGACATCGCTGCCTCCCACGGCCCGGATCACCCCGGTATAGGCGATCCCGTCGTCGCTGTGCCAGGCGTTGACGGTCAGCGCCATGGGGAACTCGCTGCCGTCGCGGTGCAGGCCGACCAGCGGGATGATCCGCCCGGCCAGGGTCGAGTGGCCGGTGGAGCGCACCCTGTCCAGCCCGTCGGAGTGCGGATCGCGGAAGCGCTGCGGCATCAGCATGGTCAGGGGACGCCCGACCGCCTCCTCGGTGCTCCAGCCGAACAGCGTGGCGGCCTGGGGGTTCCAGGACTGGATGACGCCGGCGGCGTCGGCGACCACCACGGCCGTCGTGTCCGTGGGCGGGGCGCTCGGCAGGCGATCGACCGAGACGGCCTCCGGCCAGGTGGCGATCAGGGCGATCCAGCCGCCGAACGCCAGCCAGACCGCCCCGCCGACCCATCCGCGCGGGTTCTCGCCGCTGAAGGTGGACAGCAGGTAGACCAGGCCGTACAGCAGGAGCAGTGCCGTGGCGACGGCGAAGGCGATCCGGTCGGAGCGCACGAACATCTGCACCAGGCACAGGGCGCCCGTGGCGCACCAGGCCACCGCCCAGACGGATAACGGGGCGATGGCGGCGAGCGTGGCGTAACCGGGGGTGGCTCGCTGGGCGGCCGGAGCGAACTCCAGGGAGGCGGCGATGACCAGGCACAAGAGCCCGATGAATGCCAGGGAGGCGCCTCGGCGGCCGATGCGGTGAAGGAGGTGTGTGATGATACGGCCGTTACTCACGGTCGCAAGATTAATGCATATAGTCACTTTGGGGGGTGTTATTTAAAAGCGAGGGTGGGGTGAACTGGGGTTTGTCCGCATGTGGCCATGGATGGAGACAGGCCGGGTGTACGGGTTTACCCTCAAATGACCCTTCCGCGTGGGGCGTCGCCATGATGATACTTGGGCTCCGACTGGTCGCGGTCGCGACTTTTGTACGTTTGCTCATCGGAACGGTCGTACAGCCCGGATCTCAGGGCAGAAAATTGTATCGGTGTCTCCGTGAAGGATGTTTCTGGGGGGACTATATCACTCGGCCGAGCAACGATGAGAAGTGTGATGATCACCCGATCGAATTCTGTCATCCAGTGGAATTTGATACGGAAATCGAGCTCTGGTGCAAGTATCCCGGATGCCGCCACGTGATCAAAGTCGCCTACTATCGCCGGATGCCTCCAAGGCCATTGCTGTGCAATGATCACAAAGGTTGGCCATGAGCAAACTCGCATCGCTGGGATTCGGCGACGCCGAGTTCTCGCCGCGCCTCAAGCTGGTCAATCTCATCCCCTCGGGCGTGCTGATCGGTATTGTCGCGTTGCTGCTGCTGAGCGGCGCGCCGGCCCAGGCGCCCAAGCCGAAGGTCTTGGAGAGCAAATGGGATGATTATGGGCTACCGGGCTCGCTGGTGCTGGCGTCGGCCATTCTCATCCTCGCGCTCATGCTGCAGCCGCTGGAACTGGCGACCATCCGTTTCCTCGAAGGATATGGGCCTGCCCGCGGGCCCATCGGCCGTATCCGTGCGTTGGGCATCTGGCTGCAGGCGCGGAGGGCGACTCGAGCGGGATGGGTCGTCAAGAACAAGGACAACCTCGGTCCTCAATCAACGTTGGCGGCAGAGGAGAAGGGGCGGTTGCTCGCCTTTCCACCGTCCGGGGACCTGCTGCCGACGTCACTGGGAAACCGGCTGCGCTGCGGTGAGGAACAGGCCGGGGAGCCATACGGGATGGACTTCGTTCTGCTCTGGCCGCGGCTGCATCTGGTTCTGCCGAAAAGCGTGCTGGAGACGGTCAACGAATATCGCAACCAGCTCGACACGGCCGCAAGGCTCTGTATCGCCTTCGCCCTCTCGGGGGTCGTCTCGGCCGCTCTGCTGTTCCGGTACGTACTGTGGCTTCCCCTTCCCTTGGCGCTTTTCCTGCTCTCATGGATGTCCTATCGTGCCGCCCTGGCCGCCGCCGCCGTCTACGCCACGGCTTATACGGCGGCGGTCGACGTCCATCGGCTCAAACTCATGCAGGAAATGCGCCTGGAACTGCCACGGACTCTGCGGAAGGAGTGCGAGCTCAACGAGACCCTGTCGAGGATGTGGCACCGCGACATCGACGTGGACGAGGTGCCCGACCTCCGCTACACGACTACCGACAAGGACTACGGCTTGTTCATCCACCTAGTGCGGGATCGACGAAATGAACGTCGAACGCGGACATGAGAAAGAGGCCGTAGACGCGGAGCAGTGGCTTGGTTTCGTCGTCGGACATCGTGGGCTTCTTCGGCCGGCGTGCGAGCATGGTGTGCTCGTCCAGCTCCACCCGCCACCCGTCCGGCACCCGCAGGTCGATGCCGCTGGCGATCGCGGTGATGTCGAGCCGGGCCTCCAGGTTGGCTTTTCCCTTGATCAACGGCATGGGTGTGGCCTTCGTCAGATCGATCACGCAGCCCGAAGTCACGGCGGTCACCATGCCGATGGTGAAAGGGCCTTCCGGCCAGTTCAGCGTGCCTGACCTGCCGATGAGGAACATTCGCTCGACGGCCCGCGCCTTCCGCGCCGAGCGGCCGGCCATGGCCCGGCCCGCCAGAAAAGCCGTGCCCACCGATAGCAGCAGGACCGGCAGCACGTAAGGTCGCCACGGGCCGGGCAGTGGGTCGAGGGTGAACAGCAGGGCTATCACCCCGATGGCGATGATGATCAGTGGGCCGCGGAAGATGGCGCGTTCGGCGAGTAGCCGGAGCAGGCCGCCGACACCGATCGTGATGATGCCGACCGGCCACCAGGTCGCCAGCTTGTCGTAGAGGGCCGCCGACGGCGCGAGCCGATCGACGAGCACCACGACCCCCGCGATGACCGCCACGACCGCCAACAACACGCCGAGCTGACCCTTCACGGCACCATACTCCCCGCTCGTCCTGCCGAAGCGCACCGTCCACGATTATGGGGCTATCGCCGTTTATATGCGTACGATGCGCAATATTTTCGGCGACAGGGCCTTTGTTGTGATTCCAGTTATTTGTCGGCGGGTTTCGTTAATGGTGGCGGCCCGGTCTGGACCGGTCACAGAGCGGCTCGTTAGAGTAACCGTATGACTACAGCGAGTTACGATGTCGACGAGCTGCGTACCGCGTACCCCGAATGGTCGTTCTTCTACAGCGATGAGGGAGTCCTCTACGCCACCCGGCGTGGCGTCCGCCTGCAGGACGCCGAGATCCACAAGGGCCTGCACCAGACGGTGAGCGCGAACGACGCCGCCACCGTCGTGGACCTCCTCCAGGACCAGGAGCGGGTGGCGGCCATGTCATAGCGTTTTCGGCCAGGTCGTTATCGGTGCCTCGGCTGGTCGACGGCTGTAGCGGATGTGGCTGGGATAGTAATTTGCTTCCATGATGGGCTTACGACGCATGGTCGTGTGGCTGGCCGCCGTGGGAGTCGTCGGCGGGTCGCCGGTCGCGTACGCGTCCGATTCGCCGCCCAATGTCGTCATCGTCTGGGACCAGAACGCCCAGACGGCGATCTGGGACGTAGCCCGTCAGCAGCCACAGGTGCAGGCGCGCAGTTTCGCCATGGTGCACGGTGCCATCTACGACGCGGTGAACGCCATCGCCGGCACCCCCTATCAGCCGTACCTCGTCGCGCCGGCCGCCAAGGGGACCGAGTCGACCGGCGCGGCCGTCGCGACCGCCGGTTTCCGGGTGCTGAGCGCGCTGTTCCCGGATCAGCAGGCGAGGCTGCGGACGCAGTACGACGAGGCGCTGGCCGCGATCCCCGACGGTGACGCGAAGCGGCGCGGGATCTCCGTGGGCGCTCGGACGGCCGCCGCGATGATCGCCGCGCGGCGCGACGACGGGGCCTTCGGAGATCCGGCCTGGCCCGTGGGCACCCAGCCCGGCCAGTGGCGGCCGGCGCCGCCCACGTTCGCCAACGACACGGCGTGGGTCGGCCGCCTCAAACCGTTCCTCCTCCCCAGCGCGTCCATGTTCCGCACCTCGGGCCCGCCCGCTCTGACCAGCGACCGGTACGCCCGGGACATCAACGAGGTGAAGGCCATCGGCTCGGCGACCAGCACGGTCAGGACGGCCGACCAGACGCAGGCCGCGATCTGGTGGCACGACCGGCACCTGGCCGAATGGGAGATCAAGCGCCGGTTGGCGACGACGCAGCGGCTGAACCCGCTTCAGACGGCACGGATGTTCGCGATGGTGGACCTGGCCGAGGCCGATGCCACGACCGCCTGCTTCAACGAGAAGGCGGCGTGGAACTTCTGGCGCCCGGTCACCGCGATCCAACTGGCCGACACCGACGGCAACCCGAAGACGACGGCCGATCCCGCCTGGATGCCCCTCCTCGTCACGCCGCCGCACCCCGACTACACCTCCGGGCACGCCTGCTTCACCGGCGCGAGCATGTCGGCGCTGCGGCACTTCTTCGGCCGCGACGACATCTCCTTCAGCGGGTCCAGCGTCGATTCGGGCACCACCCGGCATTTCCGGAGTTTCTCGCAGGCGGTGGCCGAGGTGATCGAGGCCCGGGTCTGGGGCGGAATCCACACGCGTACGGCCGACGAGCAGGGCGCGAAGATCGGCAGGCAGGTGACCGCCTACATGATCGCGCACTACTTCAAGCCGAAGCGGTAACTCAGCCGCGAGACAGGGCTGACGCTTACCGACCTGTGGTGGCTTGATCGGTACGCTGAATTCATGGGCGGTCGTGAACCGGTTCTGCGTCTGGCGGACGTCGTTGCGGCATTGAACACCACGCTGACTGCGATGGCCGCCGATTTCGAATATCGCGTGGTCGGCACGAGCGCCGCTCTCCTGCAGGGTGTCCACCTCCCCGTCGGGGACATCGACCTTCTGGTGACCCGACGAGAGGACGTGGACACCTTCGCCGCCGCCCTCTCGCCCTTTCCCTGCCTATACGCCGCCTCGTGGCTGCCGGAAGCGTCGCAGTACTTCACCAATTACAACGAAGTTCGGCGGGATCGGCCTGATCGATACGAACCTCTGCTCACCCACATGGGGACACATGGTTTCGACGCCGATCTGCTGAACAGAGCGATGAACGCCCGTCCTCCGTCCACGGAACACCGGCGCCTGATCCAAGAACGACTCTTTCCTTAACCGGGCCGTTTCACGTCCAGCAGAAACCTCGCGGCCAGGTCGTCGGCCAGTCGGGTGATGTCTTGGGAACCGTCGACTTCCAGGATCGGCAGGTCGAGTTCGAGGGCTTGGCGGCGTACCTCTTCGTCCCACAGTTCGTCACGGGCCAGTCGCCTGGACAGCGCCTTGGCGTGGTCGCTGTCTCCCCAGTTGGCCCGCGCTCGGGCGGGGTCGGCGAATCGGGTGCTCAATGCCTGGTGGCGGAATTCGGGCGTGGGCAGTAGAAAGGCGGCCTGTTCGGGGCGGGTCAGCAAGGGTGCGACTTCCGCGGGCAGGGTGCGGAAGTCGTCCACGAGCACGGGGCGGTCGGTGGGGAGGGCGAGCAGGTCCTCGATGACGAACCCGAAGGTCTCGCCGTGCAGGCTGGGCATGGCCTGGAAGATCTCTTCCGGGGTGCGCTCCGTTGCCCGGTGTTCCCGGGAGGTCTGCAGCAAGGCCCAGAAATAGGGCTGCCCCTCGGGGGTGCACCGCTCGACGTAGCCGCGTTCGGCCAGGTCACCGTCGTACACGAGCACGTCGTACCGGTCGGCCAGGGCGCGGGTGAGGGTGCTCTTGCCGGCACCGGTGCCTCCGGCTATCCAGCGGACGTGTGCGAGATCGACGGGGCCGGGCCGGTCCAGATTGGTCATGCCTGGCAGTTTCACAAGATTGCGGGCCGAGAAAAAGTCTTGTTCTTGCCCGCCCACTGCGGCGAAGATCGAAGAGGCCGATTTCGATTCCATTGAGGAGTTCGGCGCGGCCGCGGATGCGTACTCGGAGCAATACGACGCGCTCGTCTATCATCCCCGGAATTCGATCGGGCTGCTTTGCTGTGTCACCTTGGCCGCGCGTTGATTGGAATGGTCATGAAGGGAGAAACCGAAAGCGGTGTGATCCGCGATGCTAGATGACATTGACTCGAGGAACGGAGATACGGCATGGAGTTCGGTCGCCGAGATGCCTTCAGGCTCGGAATCGCCGGAGGTGCCGCATTGCTGGGCGCCGGCGTCACCCAGGCGGTTCCCGCGTACGCGGCCCGGCGGGCGGTGGGGCCGGTGAATCCCTATCCCGCGGGCGAGGACGGCACCATCGTCGCCCTGCGCCGTGCGCTGGACGACGCCGCCAACGGCATCGCCGGGCCGGCCGGGCGCGACGACCAGGGGCGGATCATCGTCCGCGCCGTGGCGGGCCATCGTCACGTCTTAAGGGCCAACCTGATCGTCCCGGGCAACACCCATCTCGACGCGACGAATGCCCGGTTCGTCGCCGACTTCGTCTCGTCGGGCACCCACAAGACGATGGTGCTCAACCACGTCCCCAGCGCGACGACCGGCGGATACGACGCGCCGTGTACCATCAAGATCACCGGTGGCTCCTGGGATCCGATCTGGCAGTCCGTCCAGGACGGCACCACGGCGCCCGCGATGAACGTCATCACGATGCAGCACACGTCCGACGTCGAGCTGACCGGCCTCACGATCTATAACGTCAAGTGGTGGCACGCCATCGAGCTCAACGCCGTACGCGATGCCACCGTACGAGGCTGCAACCTCTACGGCTGGATCGTGCCTCCGGGATTCGAGGAGAAGCTCTGGCACGGCGAGGCCATCCAGCTCGACCTAGCCGGCAGCACCAACACCTGGGCCGGCGCGAAGGACAACACGCCCTGCACCGACATCCGCATCGTTGAGAACACGTGCGACAAGTCGGGATCGCAGGGCTCCTGGGGCACTCTGGCCGGATCGCACACGGCTGTTCCCGATGTCCGGCACTCCCAGGTCTGGATCGAGAACAATGTGGTCACCAACGCCATCTGGGACGCGATCACGCCGTTCAACACAGAGGCCGTGTACATCCGGGGCAACCAGATCACCAACTGCCACGGCGGCGTGTACGTCCGGGCCGCCAACTCCGAGGTCAACCCGCTGACCACCGTGGAGATCACCGGCAACTCCGTGGGCCCGCTCCGCCCGAACGACCAAGGCAAGGTCAGATGGGGGGTCGGGCTCGCCGCGTACACCCGGGCCGCCCCCATCGGCGACATCCTGGTCAGCGACAACACGGCTCCCTCGTTCGTCTACAACAACCGGCAGTGGATGAGCTTCCGCCGGCCGCCGCAGACGAGCTGAGAGATCTCCATTCGGGGGGCGGCGTGACGGTCCGTCACGCCGCCCGTGTTTCAGGAGAGGAAACTGCCGTACGCGCCGCGCAGGATGCCGTCTTTCTGCGCCTGGCTGAAGGTGCAGTTCGGGTAGCTGTAGAAGGAGGCCGACATGCACGTGCCATCGGTGGACGTGGAGTCGGGCAGCCCGAACGCGTGCCCCAGTTCGTGCACCATGCCGCCGTACCAGCGATTCATCGGGCCGTTGATGCCCGCGGCGCCGTCAGCGTCGTGGCCGCTGAGGATCACCCATCCGTTGCCGCCGCCACCACCGGCGCCCTCGCCTTCGGCGCTGATCTCGCCGACGTTGATCCAACGGCTGTCCGGTGCGCCGAGGCCCAGCTTGCGACGTAGTTCGGCCTGCATGTTGCACACCGACCACCAGTACTTCTCACCGCAGTTCGGCGTGTTCTCGTACCAGGTTCGCGGCCTGTCGCCGTTGACGACCTCGACGATCGGGTTGTTCAGCGTGAACGTCTTGCCGAACTGCTGCTTGAAGAAGCGCTGCGCCTCCTGCATGACCTTGGCTATGCCGTCCGGGTAGCGCTGGTCGTACGCCACGTCCGACGGTTTGAGCCAGTAGACCCGCACCGTACGCGACGGCGGGGGGCCCGACGTCGGGGTCGGGGTCACGGTCGGAGTCACGGTGGGTGTCGGAGTCGGGGTCACGCTGCCCGTGCAGGTGACGCCGTTGAGGGTGAAGGCGGTCGGTACGGGATTGGTGGAGTTGTTCCAGGTGCCGTTGAATCCGAACGAGGTGCTGCCGTTCGTGGCCAGGGAACCGTTGTAGCCGGCGTTGGTGGCGGTCACCGCGCCGCCGCTCTGCGTCACGCCGGCGTTCCAGGCCTGGCTGATCGTCTGCCCGGCGCCGAAGGTCCAGCGCAGGGTCCAGCCAGTGATCGGGTCACCAAGGTTCTTGATCGCGACATTGGCGCCGAAGCCGCTGGTCCACTGACTGCTGACGGTATAGGTGACCTGGCAGCCGACCGCGGCGGCATGCGCCGTGACCGTGGTCGTCACCGCGGCGGCGGCCAGACAGACGGCCAAGGCCCAGGCGACAAGGCCCCCGCGTAATCCTCGTTGGTGCATCTGTTCCTCCGATGGCAGGGGAACTCGAAAATGGTAGCGCTAACAGAGAGGAGAGTTCCCAACCGGCGCACCCATGTCAACAAGCGCGAATGGAAGCCTTCGCGGGCGTGGGAAAACGCTCTGAAGAATGCGAAAGTTTCATGCTGTCGTAGAGACGCGCAGGGTTGAGCGGCGGGCCCAGGTGGCCCAGCGCCAGAGCCACTCAAGGGGGCCTTGGCGGTAGCGGCGCAGCCAGAGGGCGGCGAAAAGCCACTGGGCCGCGAGGATGACTCCCGCGGTGACGTACGCCGTCGTCAAATATCGGCCGATCGGCAGGCCGAGAATGTGCGTGGCCGCCAGAACGAGGAGTGTGGCGGTCAGATAATTCGTCAGTGCCATTCGGCCCAGGGGCGCGAAGACATACCGCAGCACCGGTCGCAGCGGCGTTCTGAGCAGGATCAGCAGGGCGCATACGTACACGCCGGCGAGCAGCAGATCGGCCAGGGTAGACACGGAAGACGGCCCCACGACCCGCAGGCCGGCCAGCCCAGCCGCGAAGACCAGACCCAGCAGGACCGGTCCTCGGGTGGACGTCTCGATCTTCTCCACCACCCCGAACCTGACCAGCGCCGAGCCCAGCAGGAACAGCCCGGCGATCAGCAGCGGCCCGCCCCCGCTGATCACCGCCACCGTCAGGAGCGCGGCGGACAGACCGGCCACGGCCCACCTCGGCAGCCAGCTCGAAGGCAGCAGCACCAGGATGCCGACGATGGCGTAAGTGGTCAGGATCTCGCCCGGCCACAGCAGCTTGTGCACGAGACCGACCACGAGCAGCGCCAGAAGCCGCCGCAGCAGCACCAGCCATGGGCGCGGGGCGCGCTTTCCGGCGGAGTCGAGCAGCAGTGAGAACCCGATGCCGAACAGCAGGGAGAAGATCGGCAGCCCGAGCCAGGGATCCCAGGCGCCCATGGGCTGCGCCACGAGCGCACTGCTGTCGTTGGCGATCAGCTGGATGTTGGCGAGCAGGATCTCGCACAGCGTGAACCCGCGCAGGACGTCGAGCGCGTCGATCCGTGGTCGGGCGGTGTCCGGTGTCAAAGTGCGGTCTTCGTAGGGCATGGGCTTCATCCTGCGGACACGGCCCGGTGCGGACATCGACCACAAGTTTCGGCTCGCCCGGTCCGTGACGGTACTTTCGGCTGGTTCGGCGCACCCCCGGAAACGACTCAGGGAGCCCCTTGTGTCAAGGGACTCCCTGGTCGAGCTGTGTGCGGCCGGAGGTACTCGAAACCCCAACCTTCTGATCCGTAGGGAACGGCAGGTGCTGCGTCCGCGCGCTGCTCACCTGCTGAGGCGGTGGACATGGGTCGATGCCATGAGATCGCGTCAGGCGATGTTGCTGTACGCGCTGCTGTACAGCACTCCACCAACGCGCCTCAGCGCTGCTGCCACCCAGCTCGCGCTGGAGAAGAGTCACGCTGGCCCTCCAGCTCTCACCTGACAACGGACGGATATCGGGCTGCCGCAAGGTCGTCGGCGAGGTCCTCCAAGGAAGGATCAGCGTTCAGCGTGGCGACCACCGCCTGCGTCAGCGGCCGGAGGGCGTAGACGTGCCGCACCGCATCGAGATCCACGGGTACCTCGTAGTAGTCCTCCGCGAACCGCTGGAACGCCTCCGGAGCCGGATCGACGAGCCGTGCGAACAGGTACGCCGCTCCATCGGGATCGCTCACGCCGTCCGGGTAGTCAATCTCACCCACCCACCACCGCTGATCATTGGCAGCACGCCACAGGCACGCGGTCACGATCGGCATACCATCCTCGTCGCAGAATGCGGGCTCCTCCACACAGTGGCGGAAGACCTGCGGGACGGAGTCGAGCACCCCCGGCCACGGCCCGTCGTTGCCGTACGGGCTCATCACCGCCTCGTGAGCGAAGCCACGGATGTACGCACCCGCGACAGAGAAGACGATGGAGTATTCGTCTCCCGAGCCGTTGCTCATCGAGGCCATCTCCTCCCCAGGGCCCCAGCCCGCCGCGAAAGAGTGGTAGCGGCTGGACCATTCCGGGCTCAGGATGGCCTCCAGCACCGCCATAGACCGACACAGACCACGGAGCTGCGAGATATCGGGCAGCAGACGGGCCACATCGTGAGCAGTCATGAGCCTCATCCAATCGGATACCAGCGACATCTCCCTACATGCCTCCGTGCCGCCAGCACCAAAAGGCCTCATTGCCCGTCCGGTGGCGGACAGCCGATGACGTCGGCCAACTTTCCTGCGCAGGTTGGGTCAGTCGTGCAATTCCTCCGACGCCACCGTCTGCCTCGCTGCCGCTCTTCGGCCTGTGTGCTTCGGCTCTCAGGCACCGTCAGCGCGCCCAGGATGAGGCACGCAAGATGGCCGGGGACGGATGGAAGGCCTCGGACCTGGCGTTCACGACCCGCACCGGTACGCCGATTGAGCCGCGCAACTTCAACCGGGCCTTCGAGAGCCACTGTCGTCGAGCGGGTGTTCCGCGTATTCGTGTGCACGACACGCGGCACACCTGTGCCTCGCTCCTGGCTGCCCTCGACGTACATCCGCGTGTGGCGATGCGCATTCTGCGCCACTCGCAGATTTCGATGACCGTGGACGTCTACACCCAGATCCCCAGTCCTGAAACCCGTAAGGCGCTTGATCGGCTTAACCAGAGCCTCGACCGTTCAAGCGAGGCATAACTAATCGTTCGGTGCCATAAATAGGTCCTCTGGGGATATCCCAGAGGACCTATTTGTGTGCACAGGATCTTGTCCTGGCCGAAGAGATACGCCGGACTGGCTTCGGTGGCCATTTCACTTCTCGCTGCTTGTGGTTCAAAGGAATGGGGCTTGTGGTGAGGCGCCAGTTCACTTCCTGCCAGATGTAGCGGAGGGCGAATGACACACCCTGTGATCTGCGAGCGGGCCAAGGGGCATTACTGCGGATGCTCCGCGTGCGGTGGGGCGCAGCATGGCTGGACCAACGGTCTCTTGTTGGCCCGAGATCCTTCTCCCGTAGCTCGTCAAGAGGCTAGAGATCGCAGCGACGTCGCCTGGGCCGCAACTCGACCTCCCGTAGGGCGGCGAAAGCCATCCAAGGAGAGAAAGGCAGCAGCCACCGATAGCGCCACAGCCGACCTCGTCGACTGGCTATCCGAAAACCCGGACACCATCGACCGCATCCAGGAAATCGGGGACATCCTTGCTGGCCCCGTAATCCAGGAGCTCGATAAGAGGTTCGGCGGGAGCAAGCCGCGAGAGGCCAGAAGGCAATTTACCAATCATTTCTGGTGCGATCTCCTCGTCGCCATGGCCGAGGCCATCGAAAAATTCTCGAAAGCCATGGACCGGATCCCGGAGTACGTGACGACGTTCATCGTGCAGTCCCGGAAGGCCGAGGGTCGCAGCGTTCTCCTCGATGCTCTGGTGGGCCTTGCGGTACGGACAGCCTGGGAGCCCATCAAGAGCATGATCCACACGATCGGGATCGAGGAGCTTCAACGAACGTGCCGGATCCTCGCCATCCTGATCTGCCCGGCCCCCGAGGATCATAAGGCCGTCCAGGACGGTGCCCTTCTCCCCTTGGCGAAGGAGGGGATGCTGGAGACCAGCAGGGAGCGGCTTGAGCAAGTCTTCCCCGCGGGCTGGGTCCACCGCCTGCGAGAAGGTCTCGGCGGTGCCTGAGTAGAGCAGCCGGCGTCCCGTAGACGTGAGCTGCATGCGTGAGGGAACGGCTGTGTAGGGGGCGTTGCTGTACAACGCTGCTGTACGGCCACGGAAAAGGGCCCTCCGGGATGATCTCGGAGGGCCCTTCACCTGCTGCGCGGCCGGAGGTACTCGAAACCCCAACCTTCTGATCCGTAGTCAGATGCTCTATCCATTGAGCTACGGCCGCTCGCTGCGAGAACAAGCATAGCGGGTTCTCGGGAGTACCTCGAACCAGTTAACGCAATCTTGGTTGCGGCGGCTCGGCTGGGGCGGGGATCGGGGGCCTGTGGATACATCGAAGGGTGTATCCACAGGCGGACTTGCGCAGGAGGGAAACGGGGGCGGGAGGTGGTGGGATGGGGGCATGACGCGGGTGGTGCTGGGGGCGGTGCTGGCCTTCGCGATGGGGGTGGTGCTGATCGCGGGCAGGGCCTATGCCGATCGTGGTGTGCCCGTGTGGGTGGTGGGGGTGCCGCTGGTCCTGACCTGCGCGGGGGTTCTGGTGCGGCAGCGGGCTCCGCTGGCCTCCCTGGGGCTGGGGATGGTGGGGATCGTGCTGGACGGGTTCGTGGGGCCGTCCTTGGGGACGGTGCTGGTGTTCACGGACAACCTGTACGCCGCCGCGCTCTACGGGCCTGCTCGGTTCGCCCGGTTGCTGCTGGGGATCACGGCCGTGCTGGCGGTCGTCGGTGGGGCGATCGCCGGGTTCGTGGCCGCGGACTGGAGGGTGCTGGCGGTCATGGGGGTGCAGGCGGCCCTGGTGCTCGTCACGCCGGTCACCACCGCGCTGGTGTTGCGGGAGCATCGGGATCGGGCCGCGGCCGAGCGGGGGCGGGCCGAGCAGGTGGCGCGGCTCGCGGAGCTCGATCGGCAGGCGGCCGTCACCGGTGAGCGTACGCGGATGGCCCGTGAGCTGCATGACATGATCGCCAATCACTTCAGCGCCATCGCCATTCAGTCCACCGCCGCGCTGTCCCGTAAGGATCTTGATCGGGAGGCGGTCCGGAAGATCATGGAGTCCGTACGGGAGAACAGCGTCAAGGGGATGGCCGAGATGCGGGCCATGATCGGGCTGTTGCGGCAGGAAGGGGATGAGGGAGAGGGCGAGGGCGGTGCCACCCGGCCTCGGTTGGCCGATGGGGAGACCCTGGTCGAGCGGGTGGTGCGGGCTGGGTTGCGGGTTGAGACGCGGGTCGAGGGCGAGGCCCGGGAGGTGCCGGCGTCCGTGGATCTCGCGGGATACCGGATCTTGCAGGAGGCGCTCACCAACGCGCTCAAGCATGGGGAGTCGCCGGTGTCGGTGGTCATCGCCTATGAGGACGAGCGGGTCCTGGTGACCGTTGAGAACGCTCTTGGCGGACGCGGGGCCCGGTTGCCGGGGGCGGGGGCCGGGCTGATCGGTATGCGGGAGCGGGCCCTGCTGGTCGGCGGGTCCTTTGAGGCCGGGCCCCGTGCGGATGGGGGCGGGTGGCGGGTCGCGGCCGTGCTTCCGACGGATGCGGAGGAGGGGCGGTCGGGGCTGGTGCCTTTCGTGGATGTGAAGCGGCCCGGGTTCTTCTCCGGTGGCGAGGGGTGATCGGCTTCGGTGGCGAGGGGTGATCGAATCCGGTGGTGAGGGGTGATCGACGGTGATGCTGCGTCGTGGAGAGGGCGTGGGCTGGTGAGTGTCAAAGTGCTGGTGGCCGACGATCACGCGGCGGTCCGGGCCGGGATCGTGCTGATCCTTGGCGGGGCCGATGACATCGAGGTCGTGGGTGAGGCCGGGGATGGCGAGCAGGCCGTGGCCATGGCTCGGGAACTGCGGCCCGACGTGGTGCTGATGGACGTGCGGATGCCCAGGCTCGACGGCATTTCGGCGACCAGGGAGCTGGCGGGGGTCTGCGACGTGCTGATTCTGACGACGTTCGACGTTGACGAGTACGTGTTCGGGGCGTTGCGGGCTGGGGCGGCCGGATTCTTGCTGAAGAACACGGACGCGGAGGCGTTGGTCGAGGCCGTTCGGCTGGTGGCCCGGGGGGATGGGCTCATCTCACCGGGGGTCACGCGGCGGTTGATCGCGGCTTTCGCCGAGCAGGCGCCGGTCAGGAAGGACGGGGCCGGCGACTCGGGCGGGCTGACGCCTCGGGAACGGGAAGTGCTCGCCTGTATCGGGCGCGGGCTGTCCAATGCCGACATCGCCAGGGAGCTCGACATGGCGGAGGCCACGACGAAGACGCACGTGAGCCGGGTGCTGAACAAACTGGGGTTGAAGAGCCGGGTGCAGGCGGCGATTTACTACGCCGATCACTACTCGGAGGGGGCATAGGGCCGTAGTGTTTGCGCCGTGAGCAGTCCATCCTCTCCTGAACCGCCTCGTCAGACCGGGGTGGTCGTCGCGATGGCGTTCGTCGGCATCTTTGGATATTTCACCTTCAACGTGATCGTCGGGTTCATCGCGCTGAGCATGGAGTCCTCGGCGGCGATCGGGGTGGCGGCCGGGGTGCTGGCGGTCGCGGGCATCGGGGCCGGGCTGGTGCTCGCGGGGCTGCGGAAGCCATGGTCCATGGGGGTGGGGCTGGGGCTGATGATCGGGTGGGGGCTCGCGTCGATCGTCTCGGCGGGCTACTGCACCGGGCTCAATCCGGCGATGTACACGTAGGCGGAGTGTGGGCGGCGACGCCGAATGCGGGTGGCGGTATTGATTGGATATCAACTGCTTGGGCCTAGTTTGGCGACGATGGCGATCAGGGCTATCAGGGGCTATCAAGGTGATCAGGGAGTAGATCGAGTCGATGAGCACGCCACCGCCGCCGCCGGCCGGGGGGTCTGAGGAGCCCGGACAGGCCGGGAGGCCGGAGTTTCTGCCGCCGCCGCAATCAGGGCCGGGCCAGCACCCAGGGCCGTCCTCGCAACCAGGGCCGTCCTCGCAACCAGGGCCGGGTCAGTCATCAGGGCCGTCCCCATCGGGGATGCCGCCGTCGTACGGATCCCCGCCGCACGGGCCCCCGACGTATGGGCCTCCGTCGTACGGGCCGCCGCCACCTGGGTACGGGCCGCCGGCGTTCGCGCCGCCGCCGCGGCCCTCATCGGGCAACTCCACAGGCGTCTTCGTGGGCCTGCTCTTCGCCGGCATCGCCCTCTACAGCGTGCTCAACACCGTGATCGGCTTCTTCACCTTCGTCGCCGCCACGGGCCAGACCGGCAACACCACCCCGTTCGTCATCGTCGGCACCGCGCTCCTCGCCCTCATCGGCCTGGGCGCCGGCATCGGCCTGCTCTTCGTCAAACAGCCGTGGGCCAGAGGGCTCGGGCTGGGCCTCATGATGGGCTGGGCGCTGTGGTCGATTCTGTCCGCCGGACTCTGCACCGGTCTCAACCCGGCCCTGTACGGCTGACATGCCCTACCACGAGATATTCGTCGGCCTGGGCGTCCTGGTGGCCGCCGTCGTCTTCGTACGGGAGGCCAGAAGCCGGGGAGCCCTCAACGAGCAGTCCCTGATCGCGGTCGCCGGCGCCCTGGTCGGAGGCGCGATCGGGATGCGGCTGGCAGGCTGGCTGGAGACGCTCGACATGCGCGACCTCTGGCTGTACGGCTCCCGCAGCATCCTCGGCGGCCTCACCGGCGCGTACGTCGGCGTGCTCCTGGCCAAGCGGATCATCGGCTACAAGGAACGCACCGGCGACCTGTTCGCCCCGGCCGTGGCACTCGGCATGGCGGTGGGAAGGATCGGCTGCCACCTGACAGAGGCCCCGGGCCGGCCCACCGACCTGCCGTGGGGCGTGCACGCCCCGCCGACGATCCCCGAATGCCCCGGCTGCCTCACGGGCCAGGCCATGCATCCGTCGTTCATCTACGAGATCATCTTCCAGCTCGCCGCCTTCGCCGCACTCCTCTGGGCCCGCAAGCGGCTGACCAGGCCGGGCGAGCTCTTCACGCTCTACCTCGCCGCGTACGCCGCCTTCCGCTTCCTCGTCGAGTTCACCAGGGCCAACGAAACGGTCTGGCTCGAGCTGACCAGACCCCAGTGGTTCCTGATCCCGGGCGTGCTCCTGCTGGCCATCAGGCTCGGGTACGGCTGGCGACGCGGCTACTACGATGCCCTTTTCGAGCGGAAGGTCATGACATGAGTGCAGGGATGGGTCTGCGGGGCGACCGCATCCTCAGATACGTCAACGCGTTCTGCCCCAGGTGCCACGGCCGCGACCTCCACGAGGTCGAGCGCCTGAGCGGCTATCTGGCCGAACGCGACGGCAAGGTCTGGCTGGAGCGCGGCTGCCGCGAACACGGTCGAATCACCACGTTGTACGACGAAGACCCAGAAATCCTCAAATATCTCGAAGAATGGACCGCCCCAACAAAAGTCCATATGCCGGATATTTCGGGCAACTTCGATCCCATCCCGGCCGCCTACCTCCGCGGTCTCCCCGAGACGCAGACCCAGCACACCTGCATTCTCCTCGAAGACATCGCCGAAGCCTGCAACCTGCGATGCCCCACCTGCTTCGCCGACAGCTCCCCCGACCTCACGGGCATCGTCCCCATCCCCGACATCCTGGCCAACGTCGACCAGCGCCTCCAACGCGAGAACGGCAAACTCGACGTCCTCATGCTGAGCGGCGGCGAGCCCACCCTCCACCCCGAGCTCAAAACCCTCCTCGCCGAACTCTCCGACCGCCCGATCACCCGCATCCTGATCAACACCAACGGCGTCCTCATCGCCAGGGACGACGCCCTCCTCGACCTCCTCACCGAGCACAGGGAGCGCGTCGAGGTCTACCTCCAGTACGACGGCAGCTCGGCCGCCGCCTCCCGCCACCACCGGGGCGGCGACCTCACCCGGACGAAGGCGCAGGCCGTACGGCGGCTGTCCGAACGCGAGATCTTCACCACCCTCGTCATGACGGCCGCCCTGGGCGTGAACGACGGGGAGATCGGCGACGTCGTACGCCTCGCCCTCGACACCCCGTACATCGGCGGCGTGTCCCTGCAGCCCCAGTTCGGCTCGGGCAGGTCGGGCACCATCGACCCGGCCGACCGGCTCACCCACACCGGCGTGCTCAAGCGCCTCGGCCCGCAGACCGGCGACCTGGTGACCTGGCGCGACCTGACCGCCCTGCCCTGCTCGCACCCCCACTGCTGCTCGGTCGGCTACCTCATCCGCGACGACGCGGGGCAGTGGCGCTCGCTCACGCGGCTGATCGGCCACGACCGGCTGAAGGAGAACCTGGGCCTGGTCGCCAACCGCATCGCCGACTCGGAGATCCCGCGCGAGCTGCGTCAGGCCGTACAGGAGTCCCTGCTCGGGCTGCTGTCCGAGCAGTCGTCGCTGTCGCATCCGCAGATCGGCGACCTCTGGCGCGACATCTGCGAGAACTGCGATCTCGGCATCTCCACCCTGCTCACCCTCGCCTCGTCGGCGCTGCCTGGCCGGCGCAGGAAGCTGCGCCGGATGCTGGGGGAGCGGGTGAAGCGCCTCACGATCAAGCCGTTCATGGACATCTCGACCATGATCGAGGAGCGGCTCACGCAGTGCTGCGTGCACGTCGGGACGCGCGCCGAGCAGGACCAGTGCGCGCCGTTCTGTGCCGTGCAGGCGTGGCCGCAGTTGTCGAGACAACGACTGTCGGTGGTGGCCAGATGAAAGGTGGTGGTCAGGTGAAGGAGCCGTACGATCCGCTGAAGTTGTGCGTGTACGCGACCGTCGCGCTGCTCGCCTGGCTGCTCGGCCCGTGGGCGGTGCTGGGATTCGCGGCGCTGGGGTTCGCCGGTTACTGGAAGGCGCGGCGAGCCGGGCTGACCCGGAGCAAGTGCCTGCTCAGGGACACCCGGCTCGTGCTGGCCTACCTCGGGCTCATCGGCCTGGCGGCGCTCGCGGCGATCATCTGGTGGTGACGGCCATCAGGTTGACGATCGTGTACTCGTCGCCCTCCTTCCAGTAGACCGTCGAGGGCGGAGCGGTGGTGACCATGCTCGACACCGCGTCGCCGAGTTCGGCCATCGTTCCGGTGGACAGGTCGTACAGAACGACGTTCTGACCGGGAGCGTTGACGCGGAACCGCGCGTACCGGTCGCCGAGGAGCCACCAGAAGCCGTCCTGCAGCAGCGGGCCGGGCAGTTGCCTGCGTTCTGAGCCGTCCGCCCGCTGGGCGAACACGTGGCTGCCCAGCAGGCCGGTGCACCACTGCACGTGACACTGCAGCATCTCGGCTCCGGCGGGCACCGCCACGTCCGTGGCGCGGCCGGTTTCGAGGTTGACGATCCTGGTCGCGTTCGTGCCCGGGCCGTCGTGCCGCTGCGCCCAGGGCCAGGTGGTGAGGTGGAGGCCGTCGGTGCCGGGCAGCCGCTCGGGTGTGCCGCCGGTCAGCGGCATCCGGTAGACGCCGCCGCCCATGACCGACCAGACGATCGCGTCGTCCGTGAGGCCGATCTGCTCGACGTCGGCGGCGACCTCGCCCACGCGCTCGGCCTTGCCGCCTTCGCGGGGCATGATCCAGAAATCGGCCCAATCCTCGCGGGACGTCTGGCCGAACCAGGCGATGTACTTGGCGCCCACGTCGAGGCGCTGCGGGTGGTAGTCCTTCTTCGGGTACGGAAGGTCGCCGAGTGCGCGCGTTCGGCCCGTCGCGGAGTCGTACACCTCAAGGCGCCGCTTGCCCGTGATCAGCAGCACCTCGGTCGCGCTCAGGGCGGTCACCGGGTGCAGGTCCCGGCCCCAGACCTTGACGACGGCCCGCGGCCACACGTCGGCGACGGGTCTGATCTGCGGGGAGGCCGCGACGACCGGCTCTTCGTCCGGCAGGGTCACCGTCATGCCGCCCGCGACCACCACCGCCGCGGCCGCGAGCGCCATCCCCGCCCGCCGCCTGATACGCCGGGCGCGCCGCCGCCCCGCCACCCCCCGCGCGAGATCCGGGTGCCCGGCCTGCTCCGAGGCCGCCCGCATGGTCCTGAGCAGGTCTTCTTCGCTTCTCATCGTGCCTCCCGCAGCACAGGTGCCGCTCGCTTGATCCGGAGCTTGTCCAAGGCACGGGCCGCCTGACTGCGCACGGTCCCCCGGGAGATGCCGAGAATGTCGGCGATGTCCTGGTCGGGCAGGTCTTCGTAGTAGCGCAGCACGAGGACGGCCCGCTGCTTGCGGGGGAGCTGCTGGAGTTCGGCCCACAGGTCGGCGTCGCCGTACCGGTCGGATTCGCCGCGCTCGGGAACCTCGGCGACCAGGTCTTCCCTGCGTCGCCGGCGCCACGACCTGATGTGCAGCCTGGCCATGGTCGTGCGCACGTAACCCTCGGGGTCGTGTTTCTTGCGCACGCGCGGCCAGGCGTCACCCAGGCGGGCCAGCGCCTCCTGTACGAGGTCGGCCGCGTCTTCCGCGTTGCCCGCCAGGACGTAGCCGTACCGGAGAAGCGCGTCGCCCCGGGTTCGGACGAGCTCGTCGAAATCCTCCACGAACCCAGGGATCACTGAGCGATGGCTACTGTTGCACGCGAAGCGGGATTTATTCGGCGGGGACGTAGAGGCTGAGCGTCTCGGCGACGCAGGCCGGCCGCCGCTCGCCCTCGATCTCGATCGTCACCTTGAGGTTGGACAGGTGGCCGGCGGGGGTGCCCTTGACGTCGGTGAGCTCGCCCACGGCCCTGATCCGCGCGCCGACCGGCACCGGCCTCGGGAAGCGGACCTTGTTGAGCCCGAAGTTGACGCCCATCGCGATGCCCTCCACCGAGATCAGCGAGAACATGAACGACGGCAGTAGCGACAGCGTCAGGTAGCCGTGCGCGATCGTGCCGCCGAACGGCCCGTCCTTGGCCCGCTCCACGTCGACGTGGATCCACTGATGGTCGTCGGTGGCGTCGGCGAAGAGATTGACCTGGTCCTGAGTGACCGTGCGCCACTCGGTCGGGCCGAACGTCTCGCCGACGGCCGCCTTGAGCTCCTGAACATTCGCGAAGGTCCGCATGGTCCCGAACGCTATTGCGCGCGCGGGACGGCTGCCAAGTTCGCGGTGGGGCTCCAGCTGTTGCGAAGATCTTTACTCGAAACCATCGCATGGGTGTTCGAGTCCGCGCTACAGTCGTGGGTGTCGGAATCGAACAAGGGTTCGGCCTGGTGAGAGGGGGTGTGTCCGGTGACGATGCTGGCGACCGCCCCTGCTCGGACACGCCGTAGCACTTTCTTCCCAAATCTACGACGGCCGCTATATCCGGCAATAGAGTCCGAGAGCGTGGACCCTGTGCGCAATCCCTATGCCCCCGGCGCCGGGCAGCGTCCGCCGGAGCTGGCCGGGCGCGATCGTGAGCTGCGGCAGTTCGAGGTCGTGCTGGAGCGGGTGGCCCGTGGCCGTCCCGAGCGCAGCATGGTCGTCACCGGGCTGCGCGGCGTCGGCAAGACCGTCCTGCTCAACACGTTCAAATCCATGGCCATGCAGCGGCTGTGGGGCACGGGCAAGATCGAGGCCCGGCCCGACCAGTCGATCAGGCGGCCCGTGGCGGCCGCGCTGCACATGGCCATCCGCGAGCTGGCCCCGCGCCACCGCGCGCCCGAGCGCATCGAGGAGTTCCTCGGGGTGCTCAAGGCGTTCGCCATGCGCGATCCGGCCGCGGCCAAGGGCACCTCGCACTGGTCGCCCGGGATCGAGGTGCCGGCCAGCCGCGGGCGCGCCGACTCGGGCGACCTGGAGATCGACCTCACCGAGCTGTTCGTCGACGCCGCGAGCGTGGCCACCGACCTGGGCGTGGGCATCGCGCTGTTCATCGACGAGATGCAGGACGTGCAGGCCGCCGACGTCTCCGCGCTGTGCGCCGCCTGCCACGAGCTGTCGCAGTCGGGCGGGCCGCTGATCGTGGTGGGCGCCGGGCTGCCCCACCTGCCCAGCGTGCTGTCGGCCAGCAAGAGCTATTCCGAACGGCTCTTCCGCTACGCGCGCATCGACAAGCTCGACCGCGACGCGGCCGATCTCGCGCTGATCCTGCCGGCGCGCGAGGAAGAGGTGGAGTTCACCCAGGAGGCGCTCGACGCCCTCTACGAGGCGGCCGACGGCTACCCCTACTTCGTGCAGGCCTACGGCAAGGTCGCCTGGGATCTCGCGCCGCGCAGCCCGATCACCATCGAAGACGTCAAGGTCTCCGCGCCGGAGGCCGAGGAAGAGCTCGCGGTCGGGTTCTTCGGCAGCCGCTACGAGCGGGCCACCCCGGCCGAGCGCGACTACATGCACGCCATGGCGCAGATCGGCGACGAGCCGGTCGCGACCGCCGAGGTGGCCGACGCCCTCGGGCGAAAGCCGTCCAGCCTCTCTCCCGCCCGCGACAGTCTCATCAAGAAAGGGCTCATCTACAGCGCCGAACGTGGCCTGATCGCGTTCACGGTGCCGCATTTCGGCAGATTCCTGCGCGCACAACCGATCTGAGCGGCGCCCCTAGACCTCTATTGGGCTGTCTAGTGGGGAAGCTAGACAGCCCAATAGAGCCATATCGTCGTGCCTATCGAGCGGAATCTAGCGCTCTCTAGTGTCAGGCCGATACTGGCGTATATTCCGGCAGAGACTCGCTGTCCTCCGCGCTGACCACCGCCATCCGCACCGCCGGGCGCCGCCCGGTCAGGTAGACGGCGAAGACGACGTCGTCTCCGCTCTGGTTGCGGAAGGCGAAGAAGCGCCAGCACAGCTCGCGCCAGGTGTCGTACGGCTCCGCCGAGGCCAGTTCGCCGTGATGGGCCCGCCAGGTGCCGCTCGACCTGAGCCTGGACAGCGTGGCCGACTCGGCGGGGCCGCGCCGCTGCTCGCAGGGCGCACGGAAGCGCAGGCGGTCGATCAGCTCCTCGATCTCCGGCGACAGCAGGGCCAGCACCGCCACTCCGGCGGCGGTGTGCCAGGTGGGGTGGAGCACGGCGAGCCAGCCCGGCACCGGCGCCCACAGCGACATTCCGGCCATCGCGGTCAGCGCCACCGTCCTGCCGACCGAACGCAGCCCGACCGGGGCCGAGCTCACCTCACCGAAGCAGCCACAGCCCGCGTCGGGCCGCCGCCTGCGCAGCTCCAGCAGCACGTACGTGGACAGCGCGAAGAAGGCCACCGTGCCCCATCGGAAGAAGGGATGCGTGCTGACCAGCAGCCCCGCCGCCAGCATCAGCTCACAGACGGCGCAGACCAGGAGCGCCGGAGCCTGGACGCGTTTCGGTACCAGTACCGCGGGTCCCAGCCTGGACAACGACCTGGGCTCGCCGCCGGATCTGACGGTGGTCACCTTGGCCGCCGTACCGAGGAGGAGCAGCACGATCAGGTTCGGGAGCTGCGATTCCAGCACGAGCGTCACCCCAATCCGATCTGAGCGTTGAAACACCCTTTGACCAGGTCGCCGCCGAGTTCCACGTACGAGAACGGCGATAACTCGGCGATCCGCCCGCGCGGCGAGGTGTCGCACTCGACGCAGCGGTCGCAGAATCGCCCGGCCACGCAGCCGCAGGCCACCACCGGGACGTTGGCGGAGCGGTCGGTGCACAGATTCTTGATCTGGAGGAGGGATCCGACGGCGAGGTACGGCAGGCCCGCGCACGAGACCCCCGTCTGGGTGCAGCCGGTGTCGGCCCGTTCCAGCATCGGATAGGCGGCGCCCCGCTCTTCCTCGTCGAAGGTGTCCGACCAGGTGGCGGTGCCCGAGATGCGCGACTGCACGGCCGCGTACGCCGCGGGCGGGGCCGGCACGGCGCGGGCCGGGTGGGGAGGTTGCGAGGTCGCGGGCAGCAGCGCCTGGCCGGCGCCGTCGCGCCTGATGCCGATCGCGTCGAAGAGGTAGCCGGGTTCGAACTTGGGATGGCGCACCTGTAAGCGGCCCGTCGCCCGATACGGGATGACGATCGTGCGGTGGCCCCGGTGGGGGCCGCAGTCGAGCTCGACCGTCAGGTCCCTGCGGCCCTCGATCGACAGGATCGTCCCGGTGATGCGGGTGGTGTCGGCCCAGATGCGTTCGATCACGCGCCCGTCGCGCAGCGCCCGCATGATCACCATGGCGCCGATGGGCAGATCGGCGGGGGTGGTCTCCGCGCCGTGCCAGGCGGTGGCCCACGGGGCGATCACGAGGCGTTCCTCGGTGCCCTCGGGGGTGTCGATGATGATCAGGTGCGGGCTCACGTCACGGATCTCGCCGGCGATCGCACGGAAGGGTTCGCCGTCGCCCGGATCGGGGCCGGGAACGCCGGATTCGCGGCCGAGCGCGGCCGCCGCGAGCACTCGGCGGCGCTCGACGCTCGGATGTCCCATCCGCCCCTCCCTCGTCGGGTACTAGATTCACACGACTTGAGGGTGAGCCACACCTTAGCGGGCTAGAAGGGAGCAAAATACGCATCCCTGGGGAAGGGTGTTCACCTCCGGCGGCGTACAAACCGCCACCGACCTTGACCGACCTTTATCGTCGGCGGGCCGAAACCTGAATTACGGAGCGGGCTTAAAGGGGCGTCAGGCTGCGATTCTGGCCACGATGCACACCACCGGGTGGGAAGACGAGTTCCGCGAGTACGTGATGGCGCGCGGTCCCGCACTGCTGCGCGCGGCCCACCAGCTCACGGGGCATCCGCTGGACGCGGAGGATCTGCTGCAGAACGCGCTGACCAAGACGTACTTCGCCTGGGACCGCATCGAAGATCGCAAAGCGCTGGACGGGTACGTACGGCGGGCGATGGTCAACATCAACATCTCGCAGTGGCGGCGGCGCAAGCTGGAGGAGTACCCGTCAGATGAGCTGCCCGAGGCGCACGAACCGCACGAGCTGTGCTCCGACGTGCACGCGGCTCTCGAACAGGCCCTGCAGGAGCTGCCCGAACGCATGCGGGCCGCGATCGTCCTGCGCTACTACGAGGACATGACCGAACCGGAGATCGCCAGGACGCTGGGGATCAGCGTCGGCACGGTCAAGAGCACGGTGTCGCGGGGGATGGCCAAGCTCAGGAACGCGCTGGGGCTTCCCTGAAGCCGTGGGCGCCGGCGGTGGCGCAGGGGCGTACGACGTCTCTGATCTTGCGCAGGGTGTCCAGGAACGTCTCCAGCTCCTCTTCGTCCAGCAGTCCGGTGAAGGAGTCCTCGATGTCCCGCAGGTGCTGCGGGAGCACGCATGAGAGCCGTTCGCGGCCGGTGTCGGTGAGCGCGGCGTACGAGGCCCGCCGGTCGCTGGCACACGCCTCCCGCTTCACCAGCCCCTCGCGTTCGAGCCGGTCGACCACCCTGGTCATCCCGCTGGTGGACAGTCCGGTCTGAGCGGCGAGGTCACTCATCCGCAGGCTCTGGTGGGGCGAACGGGCCAGCCGGATGAGGGTCTCGAAGTCGATCTCCGACAGTCCCGCCGCACCCAGCACCGGCTGGAACCTGCTCATGAGCCCGGCGTGCACCTCGGCCAGCAGTCCGATGGCCGTCAGCCGAGGGTCGTCAAAGTTCATCACGCTCATAGCTTAGACGACGATAGTTGACGCGCGGAATATTCCTGCTGTAGACATTTGTTGCCGCAGACATCCGCACCGCAACCTTCTGAGGAGAACCCCAATGAGTACCCGCACCTGGGAGTCCCTGACCATCCCGGCCGCCGGCAGCTACACCCTCGACGCCGCCCACACGCGCATCGGCTTCGTCGTCAAGCACATGATGGTCAGCAAGGTCCGCGGCCACTTCGAGACCTTCAGCGGCTCGGTCACGATCGCCGAGAACCCGCTGGAGTCCTCGGCCGAGCTCACGATCCAGGCGGCCAGCATCAACACGGGCGCCGGCGACCGCGACGGCCACCTGCGCAGCGACGACTTCCTGGCCGTCGAGAAGTTCCCCGAGCTCACCTTCAAGAGCACCCGCGTCACCGGCCATTCAGGCGACGAGTTCACCGTCGTGGGCGACCTGACCATCCGCGACGTCACCAAGGAGGTCGAGCTCACGGTCGAGTACGGTGGCGCCGGCACGACCCCGTGGGGCGGCTCGCTCTGGGGCTACTCGATCACCACGGAGTTCGACCGCGAGGACTTCGGCCTGACCTGGAACCAGGCGCTGGAGACCGGTGGCGTGCTCGTGGGCAAGAAGGTCAAGATCGAAATCGAGGGCGAAGCCAACCCCGCCGCGTAGGTTATCCACAGCCCTGAAGCCCGTCCTAGCTCTGGGCGGGCTTCATCCACAGGTGGTTACCCACAGGCTGTTGATAACTCTTGGTGAAGCCGGGCGGCCAATCACTTTGCCGCCTCGCCAGAAGGCCGGTACGCTGTGCTGAGCCGCGGTGGCTTCCAGGAGGATTCGCCTAGTCAGGTCTATGGCGCCGCACTGCTAATGCGGTTTGGTGGCAACACCATCCGGGGTTCAAATCCCCGATCCTCCGCAGGTGAAAGGCCCTCTATCGATCTTCGATAGGGGGCCTTTTTTGATTTCGGGGGGCCGCCGGATCCATACCGGTCGCTGACTTATCAACAGGGGTATGTGGACTTCGGCGTCTCAAGATCAAGCGGCTGCCGGGACATGGCGGATAACGACGACGATTCCTTGATCTGGCTGTGGAGCGATGCCGAGCTCGCCGTCGTGGTCGGCATCTGGGCGCTGCTTCTCCTGCCCACCGTCATCTGGCTTGCCATGACGATGCCGCGCCGCCGCAGATAGCGCCTAGTCTGTCGCGAACATAGAAACCGGGCGAGCGATACCGGAGGGTCCAGATGGGGGTCTTCTACGACTACTACCACGCGGCGAGCAGGCAGGCCGCCGCGGAGAAGCCCGAAGATCCCCGTGCCGTCGAGAAGCCCATGCGGGGCATGCCGGCTTTTGATGCGGTGGACGCCAAGGGGATCGATCCTGACGTGACTCTCGGGCAGCTCATAGCGCTCGTCAGGGGGATTCCGTACAGCCCGGACTTGGTGCGGACGGTCACCGTCCATCCGCCGCCCGAGGAGTGGGAGGCTCTTCCGGATGACTCGCTATATGAGAAGGAAGGGGCGGTAATCGAAGAGCTCCCCGCGGACGTGCGCGACACGCTCGCTGGGATCCCGGACGACAGGCGGGGCGAGTTCGCTGAGCTGTGGGCACAGATCGACGATGACCCCGACATTCCGTCCGCCGCGGGACGTCTTCTGGAGGTCGTCACAGAGCTGCGTGGTCTTGCTCAGCGGGCGCAGAGGGAAGATCAGCTGATCTATTGCTGGATGGCTGTCTAAGGATCTCCCGTGCTCGATTCGAGCCCTCAGCGGCAGCGCACTGAGAAGGGCTCACCCGGCCCGGAACGGGCCGTCTCCGAGTGCCAACCTTCCGGCGCGCTCACAGCGTCTGGAGGTTACTGACACGAGGAGAGACGTTGGATCGCAATGTCAGCTTCCAGGCATTCGCCGATGCGCATCAGCACCGGCTGCTGCGCCTGGCGTACCTGCTGACCGGCGACGTCCACCTCGGTGAGGACCTGTTACAGAGCGTGCTGGTCCGGATGTACGGTCGGTGGCCGAAATTGCGTCACGTCGACAGGCCGGAGGCGTACGCCCGCAGGACCATGGTGAACCAGTACATCTCGTGGCGGCGCCGGCGCGGCGCAAATGAAGTGTCCATCGCGGATCCACCCGAGCGGGCCTGTTCCCCCGAAGACTCCCCCGAGGACTCCACCGTCCTGCGGCTCGTTCTGCATCAGGCGCTCATGCGGCTGACGCCCAAGCAGCGCGCGGTGCTCGTCCTGCGCTTCTACGAGGACCGCACCGAACGGGACGTCGCCGACCTGCTGGGCTGCTCGGTCGGCACCGTGAAGAGCCAGACCCACCACGCCCTGGCCCGCCTGCGCGCCCTGGCACCCGAGCTGGCGCCCAACCTCCCCACCCTGGACGAGGCCGTGGAGGATCCTGATGACGTGGCTAGGTGACGAGCTCGGCCGCATCGCGGACGACATGCCTCAGCGGGACCTGGCCGTACGGGCGATCGAGGTCTACCACCGCCGGCGGCGCAACCTCATCGCGCTGGCCGCGGCCGCCCTGGTGGTGGTCGTCGTGCTGGGCGGCACGGCCGCGATCAAGCTCACGCCGAAGGCCGCCCGCCCGGTGGCACCGCCCGAGCGGACCGTTATCGACGTCGGTGTGGCGGGCACCGCCGAGGCCGCTCCCCTGTACGTGGCCCTGAGCAAGGGATACTTCGCCGCCGAGGGGCTGACCGTGCGGCCTGCCGTCGTCCATGCCGCCGCGGCCGTGAGCGCGATGGAAAGGGGCGAGCTGGATATCGCCCAGACCGACTATGTCGTGTCGTTCGTCGCGAACCAGCAGAACAGGGGCGTCAAAATCGTCGGCGGCCTGCACCGAGCCCACACCGGGACCCTGGCTCTCGTGGTCAAGGCCGGATCGGGGATCCGAACCGTGGCCGACCTGAAGGGTAAGAAGATCGCGGTCCCGTACCTGCGGGGGCTGGGGACGCTGTCCATCAGGGCGATGGGGCTGCGGAACGACGACGTCGAGTTCGTCGAGACCCCCTACACCGCGATGGTCGACGGGCTGAGCGGTGGGCGCTTCGCGGCGGCTCTCCTGGCCGAGCCGTACGTCGTCGTGAGTGTGCGGCAGGGGCGTACGCGGGTGCTGCGAGAGGCGCTGGCCCGGGAGTTCGACAGGCTGCCCACCGCCGGTTGGATGGCCGCCGACGACTGGATCAAGGCCAATCCCCGAACGCTGGCGGCCTTCCGGCGCGCGCTCGCCAAGGCGCAGCGCCTGATCGCGGGCGACCTCGCGCAGGCCGTGCGGGCCGTGCAGGTGATTCCGCCCGACATGAAGGTCGCCTGGCGCGACCTCAACAGGCTCGCGCTCGGGGCGTTTCCCGCCGAGCTCGACCTGCGGGGGCTGCAGCGGCTGGCCGATCTGGCGCTGCGGTACTCGGTGCTGAAGAAGCGCCTCGATGTGCGAAGCGTCATCAGATAGCCGAGACCTGTGAGACGGCACGCCTCGTTCGCTCGGGCCAGCACAATGTACTCGTGCGCGCGCCGATCACGATCCTGGCGGCCACCCTCGCCCTCGTGGGCACGGTGGCGATGCTGGACGCGGAGTTCGTGGTGACGAAGGTGCCGTTGCTGCTCATGGGCTACGCGGTCGGAGCGTCGGCGGTCGCGACCGGCCTCTGGGCCAGGGCGCGGTGGCCGGACAGCGCGGTCGGGACGTTGCTGGCCTGGAGCGGCGTGATGTTCCTGGCGACCGGCATCGCCTACTACACGACGGCGGCGTCGTTCGTGGTGGCCGCCATGGCGTCAGCCGTCCAGATCGGGCTGCTCGGGCATGTGATGCTCGTGCTCCCGCACGAACGTGCGGACACGCCCGCCGTTCGCCGGGTGGTGGCGCTCGCGTACGCGGTGCCGCTGTCGTCGGGTGTGGCCTGGATCGTGTACGGCGGGGTGCCGGGCGATGGCTGCCCCTGCCTGGGTCAGGCGCTCGGATGGGGCGGGGGCCGGGTGCCGGTGTCGCTGCTCGCACTGGCGCTCGTCGCCGGCTATGCCGTCGCGCTCGTGGTGGCGGTGTGCTCGCGATGGGCCAGGCTGCCGCGACAGGAGCGGGACTCGGCCGTCACGTTCTCCGGGCTGCTGCTCATGCTGCTGATCATCGGGCACGAAGTGAGCAACCTGCTCCAGTCCGGCGGCATCGCGGCCTACTTCCAGGGCGGGCTGCTGGACAGCCTGGTCGTGCTCGGCTTCATCGCCTGGCCGCTCGGCTATCGCGTCGCGCTCGGCCGCAGGGAGACCGCGCGCCGGATGGCCGCGTTCATCGACGCCGGCGACGAGGCCAGACGCCGCATCGAACGCGACCTCCACGACGGCGCCCAGCAGCGGCTCGTCAACGTACGGCTGCTGCTGGGGCTGGCCCGCGACGAACCGGTCCGCCTCGACCAGGCCATCACCGAACTCGGCGTGGCCCTGGAGGAGTTGCGCGGCCTGGCGCGGGGCGCCTTCCCGGCGGTGCTGACCGAGGCAGGGCTGGGAGCCGCGCTGCGCTCCCTGGCCGAGCGGGCCGCCCTGCCCGTCCGGTTGCGGATCGAGCTGCCGGTACGGCCGATGCCGCAGGTCGAGCGGACGGCGTACTTCGTGGCCGCGGAGGCGCTGGCCAATGCCGGGCGGCACGCCTCCGCCTCGCTCGTACGGATCGACGCCCGGCTGGACAGAGGCCGGCTGATCGTGGAGGTCGCCGACGACGGGTGCGGCGGCGCCGTTCCGGCGGGCGGCCTGCGGGGGCTGGCCGACCGGGTGGCGGCCTGCGGGGGCGATCTCATGCTGGACAGCCCGCCCGGCGGCGGTACGACGGTGCGGGCCCTGTTACCCGCGGAGATACCGCAGCACGGCCAGGACCCGCCGGTTGTCGGCGACGTCGTCGGGTAGGCCGAGTTTGCCGAAGATCCCGCGTACATGCGTCTCCACGGTCTTGGGCGTGAGCCCGAGCCGGCCGGCGACGCCCTGGTTGGAGCGGCCCTCCGCGACGAGCGCGAGCACCTCGCGTTCGCGCGGGCTGAGCCGGGTCAGCGGGCCCGGCGAACGGGGCCGGGAGACCAGCAGGGAGACCACGGCGGGGTCGAGCACGATCTGGCCGGAAACGATGCGGCGCAGCGCGTCGGCCAGCTCCTCGGCGGCCCCGACCCGGTCTTTGAGCAGGTAGCCGATCCCGCCGGACGTCTGGCCGAACAGATCGAGGGCGTGGTGGGTCTCGACATGGTTGGACAGCAGGAGCACCGCCACGGAGGGATGCTCGCGGCGGAGCCGTACGGCGAGGTCGAGGCCCTCCACGGTGTGGGTCGGCGGCATGCGGATGTCCACGATGACCGCTTCCGGCGGGTCGGCCGCGACCAGCCGCGCCAGGGTCTGACCGTCGCCCGCCAGCCCCGTGACGTCGAAGCCCGAGCGCTCCAGCAGGACCGCCAGGCCCTCACGGAAGAGCCCGGAGTCGTCGGCGATCATCACGCGCACGGTCAAACGGTAGCCTTCTGCCGGGACCGCCGGATGTGCCCGGCCCGCACGGCCAGGGCGAGCATGATCAAACCGGTCACCGTGCCGACCAGGATGAGGATGAGCCCGGACTCCAGGTCGCCCGGCCGGCCCACCCACAGTTCGGGGCCGCTGATGTGGCCCCGCAGCAGCGGGATCTCCTGGATGGCGCCGGCGCCCGACGAACTGGTTCCGAACACCGAGTTCTGGAAGAAGTTCCAGCCGAGGTGCAGGCCGATGGGCATCCACAGCGTACGGGTCACCAGGAAGCTCCCGCCGAGCACGAGCCCGCCCGCCACGGTGATCCCGACCAGGGTCATGGGGGTGGCGTTGGCGTTGGGGGCGTGGAGGAGGCCGAAGAGCACGGAGCTGATCGCCAGCGCCCACCAGGTGCCCACGGCCTTCTCCGGCAGCCGCAGTGCGACGCCGCGGAAGGCCCATTCCTCCCAGAAGCCCACGCACAGGGCGGTCAGCGCCATGAGGGTGAGCGAGCCGAGATCGACCGTGACCGCCGAGACCGTGTACCAGCCCACCGCGGTCATGATGCCGAACGTCACCGCCTGAACCGCCCCGCCCGCCGCGATCCCGGCCAGGAGGTGGCGTGCCGCGGGCTTGGCGGGCAGGCCGAGACTCGCCGCGGAGCCGCCCTCCCAGCGGCGGGCCAGCGGAACGGAGATCAGCGCAGCCGCCGCTCCCGTCAGGGCGAGCAGCAGCGCGTTCAGCGGGGTGAGGTTGGCGGGGCCGATGCCGAGGGCGGCGGCCACGGCCGCCTGGAGAGTGAAGAAGATGGCCAGCACGCCGATGAGCAGGGCGAACGCCTGCGTCAGCGGATGGCTCAGGACTTTGCGCATGACCGAACTCCGGAGGTTGGGGGGCTCGGCTCATGATCCGGCGCGCGCGTTCCGCCGTACAAGATCCGGATTTTCCTTGCGGGATAACCCTGAGCCTCCGGAGTGCGGGGTCACATTCCCTTTCGATGCTCCTCGCTGATCTGGATGATCTGTACGTAGTTGCCGTCCGGGTCGATCGCGGTGGCGAACAGGCTGCCGTCGCGGTCCTCCAGTTCGGCCAGCCACTGCACGCCGGCCCGCTCCATGTTCGCCACGATGGCCCGGGCGTCCGCCACGTCGAAGTTCAGGATCACCCTGCCGGGCTCCGGGTTCTTGTCGGCCACGTCCGCGCGGGTGTCGATGAACAAGAAGAACTCGCCGAACTTGAGCAGCCGGTACCCGTTGACGTCCGTGTTGTCCTCGGGGTCGAGGGCGGCGGCGTACCAGGAGCGCAGTCGGTCGGGGTCGGTGCTGGAGAGCAGCAGGCTGCCCAGGACAGGTCGTCTCATCGCGAAATCCTTTCTCTCGATGTGCCGACCTGACGGCCGCCCGAAACTCATCGCGGCAGAACGCGCGGCGTGCCCGGGGGATGGAGCACGCCGCGCGTTCTCAGGGAGAGGTCAGCCGACTCTGAGCGTGAGTCCGTACACGCTCAAGGCTTCGTTGACGGGCTGGTGGTACGTCGTCCCGCCGATGCTGCAGTTGCCCGAGCCGCCGGAGGTCATGCCCTGGGCCTGGCTGCCCGAGATGAACGAGCCGCCGGAGTCGCCGGGCTGGGCGCACGCGCTGGTGCGGGTCAGGCCGGTGACGGTGCCCTGGGCGTACCGGACGGTGGCGTTGTGCTGCTGGATGGTGCCGCAGCGCCAGCCGGTGGTCGAGCCGGAACGGCAGATGGACGAGCCGACGGAGGCCTGCGTCGAACCGCGGACGGTCACGTTGGCGCCACCGGAGCCGCGCACGTACGGCGTGGCGGTGTTGCCGGGAGCGGCGACCCACGCGTAGTCGTTGCCCGGGAACGACGAGCCCTGGAAGGTGCCCGTCGGCTGGGTGGTGCTGGCGCCGGCCCGGCCGCAGTGCCCCGCGGTGGTGAAGCCGGGGGTGCTGCCCCTGGTGACGGGGAAGCCGACGCTGCAGCGGCTGCCGCCGATGTAGTAGGCCGCGCCGCCGATGATGTTGATGAACGTCGTCGGCTGCTCGGCGGTCGCCGCCACGGTCACCGCGCTCCGGTCCACGCCCGCCGCGCTGGCGAGAGCCTCGGCGGCCTCGACCGTCGACGCCTGGATGGAGACGGTGTTGGTGGTCACGTCCACGAACCACAGGGCGGCCCTGGCCTGGGCGCGCCGCGGCGCCTGGTCCAGTTGCGCCATGACGCCGTTGAGCTGGGCCATCGAACGCGGGACGACGACGGGCTGCGCGCCCTGCGCCTGGATGGTCGCGGACGCCGCCGCGTCCGTGGTGGCGACCATGAGCTTGGAGGCGTCGGCGTTCAGCCAGGCGCCGCCGAAGGAGGCGCCCAGTGCGGTGGTCAGGTTCGCCTCGACGGACATGGCCCGCTCTTCGTTGGCCAGCCGGGTGACGACCTGGGCCTCGGACAGGCCGAGGTCGCGCTCGAGCGCGTCGATCATGGTGGGGGGTGCGGGGGAGGCGGATTGAGATGCTTGGTCAGCTGCTGCCGGGCTGAGAGGGGTGGCCAGGCAGACGGCGAGGATGACGCCGCCTACCACCGCACAGCGCTTACTCAACATGTGCACTCCTCGGGTGGGGGTGCTGTCAAGCTAACGGTTGCTACGTTTCCTGCTTAGATACCAAACGGGAACTATTTCGGTGTTATGGGTGGGTTTTGGTCGTGGGTCCGAATGGAGAATTTCCCGCCTTTAAGGTGGACGCCCTGGCGGGTCGGTAAGGTCCCGTTGCTGGAGGTGTTCTCTGTGCGTAATGGTGTTCGTCATTTACTCGGCGCCGGCGCGGGACTGGCGGCCACGCCATTGATCGCGGCGGGTTTCCTGGGACACGCGCATCTCGCCCCGGAATGGCTCGCGCTCGGCACACTCGCCGCGACCATGGCCTTCGCCGGTGTGCTGGCGGGCTCGCGGATCTCGCCGCTCGCGTCCGCGCTGCCCGGCCTGGTCTTCACCGGGCTCGGCGCGGCCGCGCAGGCGGGCATGCCCTCGCTGGTGCCGGTCCTGCTGCCGCGCGCGTACGTGGAGTCGTATCTCACGCTGCTCGGGACCTGGGCGCTGCCCATGGGGTGCCTGCTGCTCGCCGCCTCGCTCTTCCCCTCGCGCTGGCGTGCGGCGGTCCGTGCTGAACCGCCGTCGCCGGTGCGGGAGGAAGAGGAGGAGGCGCCCGCGCCGCCGCCGCTGCCGAAGCGGATCCCGTCCCGCTACTGACCGTGGGCTAGGTCGTCGCGATCAGCAGGGTGACCAGCACGTACGGCAGCAGCAGGAGCGCGAACGTCACCCCATGCGACGCGTACGGCGAAGCCGCCCCATAGGCGGTGTAGACGGCCAGCGTGACCACGTTCGTGCCGAGCCCGGCGACCGAGGTCACGGTGGCCCGCGCCGGGCCGGTGATCCGCCCCTGCAGCCGTACGTCGGCCAGCACCCCCGCGAGCTGGAACGCTCCGAAGGCCACCGCGATCGGTACGAACCCGGCCACGTGCCCACTGACCGCCCCCGCCCCCATGGCCACCGCCGCCAGGGCGATCAGCACGGCGTACGCGCGGGCGGGCAGGCGCTCGGCGGGCCCCGCCAGCAGGCCGCCCGCCGTGGCGCCGACCCAGACCAGCAGGATCAGCAGCGGAATCGTGGTCTGGGCCACGCCCGCCTCCGCCGCCAGGAACGGCACGTACTCCTCCAGAGCACCCCAGATCGCCGTCACGAACGCGACCACCAGCACCGCGCGCAGCACGCCACGATCCGCGCGCGTCTGGGCGATCCCCTCCCGCAGGATCGCCAGGTAACGTCCTTCACCGGCCGCGCCGCGTGCGCGGTGCTCGGGGAGCGTCATGGCCGTGACCGCGCACAGCACGCAGGCCAGCACCGTGGCCACGCCGATGGCCGGGTAGCCGCCCGCCGCGAAGACGGGCACGGCCAGGCCGATGGCGGACGCGGTGGCGACGAGGCTTACCGAGGTGGCCCGGCCCATGACGGTCGCGTAGCGGTGCGCCTGACCGCGCCGCTCCAGCTCCTCATAGGCGAGGGCCTCGTACGCGCCGGAGACCAGCGCCTCGTACGCGCCCCAGAGGACGAACCCCAGCGCGAACGCCCAGTAGGAGGGGAACACGATCCACGCCGCGAAGCCCAGCCCGGCCAGCAGCGGGCCCAGGACCAGGAGCAGCCGCCGGGACACCGTGTCGGCCCAGGCGCCGGACGGGATCTCCAGCAGCATGCCGGTCAGCGACCAGATGACGAACAGCGAGGAGGTCTCGGCGACCGTGATCCCGGTGTCGGTGAACAGCAGCGTGTAGACCGGGTAGATCAGCAGGAATTCGCTGAGAAAGGCATAGATGTAGAGCGATATGACGAGCATGGGGCCTTCCAGGGGGACGAGTAGGGACTCCGAGTGCTCGTCGCCTCGGAGGCCCGCGCGCCCCGCGCCGGCCCCTGTCTAGGAATTAATGTCGCCAGGTCATGCGGACAGTCTAGAGCGAGATGTCCCCGATGCGCTCGCGAAAATCGCGCCGTTCCAGGGCCGCCAGGATGGCCAGCAGCAACTCCTCCAGCGGTACGGGCAGCTCTTCGTCCAGCTCGCGCATCGCCCGGCGGGTCGCCTCCCATTCGGCCTCGATGAGCGGGAGCGCGGCGCGGGCCTTGGCGGACAGGTGCACGATGCGGTGGCGGGCGTCGGTGCCCTTCTCCAGGGTGACGAACTCGCCACGCTGCATCTGGACCACGGTCTGGCTGGCCGCCGAATGGGTCACGCCGATCGCCTTGGCCAGGTCGCGGATGGCCATCGGGCCCTGCTCCCGGAGGGTGCGCACCACGGGGGAGTAGCGGGGGCGGTATTCGGGCAGCCCGAAGTCCGCGTAAATGCCGGCGATGGCGCCGTCCATGAGTTCGTGAACGTGCCGCATCAACGTTCCCAGCGCGGTCATGGCATCAAAATAACAGTGCTGTTGGTTCCTCTGGGCTACGCTGCGGGACGTGGCGCTGGCAGTGAGTGTGGTGGTCCGCTATCGCAAGGCGGTGACGTACGGCGTGCACGCGCTGCTCGCCGCCCTGGAGACCGCCGGTGTCGAGCACGACCTGCGGCTCGGCACCACCCCTGAGGAGACCGCCGAGCACATCGTGGCCAGCCCGGCCGACCGCGTGCTCGTGCTGTGGTCGTTCTACTCCCCCGACGCCGAGGCCATGGCCGCCGAGCTGGCCACGGTCAGGTCGCTGAGCGGCGGGCGCGGGCTGCACATCGCGGGCGGCGTACACGCCACGGCCGAGCCCCAGCAGGTCCTCGACGCGGGCTGGGACCTGGCCGGGATCGGCGAGGGCGAGACCACGATCATCTCGCTGGTCCGGGCGCTGCGGGAGGACCAGCCGCTCACCTCGGTGCCTGGGCTGGCGATCAAGGACGCCGACGGCGTCGCGCTGCGCACCCCGGCGGCGCCGCAACTGCCGCTCGACGCCTTTCCCTCGTTCGTCGGCAGGAACGGGCCGATCGAGATCACCCGTGGGTGCCGTTACACGTGCCGCTTCTGTCAGACGCCGTTCATGTTCGGCGGCCAGTTCCGGCACCGGTCGGTCGCCAGCGTGCGCGAGCACGTGCGCGGCATGGTCGCCAGGGGGCTGCGCGACGTGCGGTTCATCACGCCGACCTCGCTCTCGTACGGCTCCCCCGGGCCCGATCCCGACCTGGGCGCCGTGGAGGAGCTGCTGGCCGGGGTCAAGGAGGAGCTGCCGCCGCACGGGCGGGTGTTCTTCGGCAGTTTTCCTTCCGAGGTGCGTCCCGAGCACGTCTCGCCTGAGGCGATGCGGCTGCTCAAGCGGTACGTGGCCAACGACAACCTGATCATCGGCGCCCAGTCGGGGTCCGACCGGGTGCTGGCCGCCTCGGGGCGCGGCCACGACACCTCACCGGTGCGCGACGCGGTCAGGATCGCGGTCGAGCATGGTTTCCGGCCTAATGTCGACTTCATCTTCGGGATGCCGGGGGAGAGCGCGGAGGACCAGTCACAGTCGCTCCGGCTCGCCGCCGACCTGGCCGACCTGGGGGCCCGTATTCACACGCACACGTTCATGCCCCTGCCTGGCACGCCGTGGCGCGATGCCGAGCCGGCGTTCATTCCGCTGGCGACCATGAGCGAGCTCGATCGGCTGGCGCAGCGCGGGGACGCCTATGGGCACTGGCGCAAGCAGGCGGAGCACGCCGTACGGCTGGCGGAAACGGCCAAGGCCTACCCCCGCCGAACCCCCCGCCGCCGCACCGGCTGACCAGCCGTACTCCGGCTGAGGTCCCTTGGAAGGGCGGCGCGTCGCCGCCGCGTTGGCTGACCGGCTGTCCTCCGGCTGAGGTCCCTTGGAAGGGCGGCGCGTTGCTGCCCTGCGGGCCCGTGTCGCCGTACGGCGCCCTCGTTCCGTTCGCGAGGGGACCGCCCGAGCGCGCTTTTGTTCCAAAGGGACCTGTACCTCCGACCCACCTTCTCTTCCAAGAGGTGGGTCAGGGGCGGCGGTCGTCTTCGTCGGAGTCGATGTCGGAATCGACGTCGAAGTCCGAGGAGTGGTCGAAGGTCTGGTCGAGGGAGTTCATGACCCGCTCGAACGCGTCCCCCACCGGCCGGAAAAGCTGCGAGACCGCGTTGACCAGCGGACCGAAGATCTCGGTAGCCTCGGTCATGAGGTCGGGACTCTTGGTCTCGGGAGGCGCCCAGCGCATGGCGTCGGCGCTCAGCGTCTCCCACTCGTCGACGACGCCGTCGATGGCGTCGAGCACGTGATCGGGGTCACTAGGCATGACCGTTCTCCGGGGAAGTAGGAGGGGTCGATATGCCCACGGTACTTCAGACCGGGACGGACACGCCCACACCGCCCCTGGTCTGTGCCCCGAATCGCTCCTTTTCCGCAGGCAGGTCGAGCCGCCGGATGTTGCTGCGCCCGGCGAGGATCTCCTCGGTCAGCAGCGCGGCCGGCACCAGCCAGGACACCTCGAACTCCAGCCCGTCGGGGTCCTTCGCGTAAAGAGCCTTGGTCGTGCTGTGGTCGGAGGCGCCCACCAGCGCCCCCAGCTCGATCAGCTTGGCCTCGACCCGTTCGAGCTCCTCCAGAGTGTCCACCTCCCACGCCAGGTGGTAGAGGCCGACGGAGGTGCGGCCGGCCGGTGAGGGGGCCGCCTGGTCGCCGATCTCGAACAGGCCCAGGTCGTGGTCGTTGGACGAGCCGGCGGCCTGCAGGAAGGCGGCCCCCCGCATGCCCATGACGACCTCGAAGCCGAGGGCCTCCCGGTAGAAGGCGACGCTGCGTTCCACGTCACGGACGTAAAGGACCGCGTGGTTGAGCCGCTGGACCGGCATGATCTCGCCCCTTTCGACAGAGTTCTGAGCCAAGTATATGAGAGTTCAAGTAAATTGGGAGGGTGACCCGATGGCTGGATGAGGACGAACAGCGCGCCTGGCGGAACTTCCTGTCCGCGACCCAACTCATCAACGAGGCGCTCGACCGGCAACTGCAGCGGGACGCGAGCATGCCGCACACGTACTACATGATCCTCGTGGCGCTCTCCGAGGCGCCAGGACGCTCGATGCGGATGAGCGAGCTGGCCGCCAGGGCCCAGAGCTCCCAGAGCCGCCTGTCGCACGCCGTGGCGCGCCTGGAGGAGCGCGGGTGGGTGCGCCGCGAACGCTGCCCCGCCGACCGCCGCAGCTACTTCGCGGTGCTCACCGACGAGGGGTACGCCGCCATCGCCGCCGCCGCGCCCGGCCACGTCGAGGAGGTTCGCCGCAGTCTGTTCGACGTGCTCACTCCAGAACAGGTACGCAGTCTCGACGAGATTTGCTCGGCCGTCAGGAACACGCTGGAGGGCTAAGCGAGCGAAGTGTCGTGCGGAGGCCGTAGCGTTCTCCGGGTACCCGAACCAAGGAGAGATTGCCGATGCGCGACACCGAAGAGGCGCTGTTCCGGACGGTCCACGGCATAGCGAGGCGGTTCGCCGGTCAGCCCGTGCCCGTGGTGATGGAGGCGCTGCTGCGCCACCTGCCCAAGGCTCCCGGCCTCGAGGTGACGGAGATCAGGAAGATCGCCGAGGAGATCAGCGTGGGGCGTGATCCCTCGGGCTTGTGAACAACTGATCACCAGGGGAGCATCGAGGGCATGTACGAGCCAACCCCTGATGATCGATTCACATTCGGTCTGTGGACGGTCGGCTGGCAGGCGCGCGATCCGTTCGGGGACGCCGCTCGGGCGCCCCTCGACCCCGTTGAGAGCGTGCATCGACTGGCCGAGCTGGGGGCCTACGGCGTCACTTTCCACGACGACGACCTGCTCGCCGTCGAACCCGATCGTGACCGGGCGATCGCGGCCTTTCGGAAGGCGCTCGCCGAGACCGGGCTGAAAGTGCCCATGGCCACCACCAACCTGTTCACCCACCCCGTTTTCCGCGACGGCGCCTTCACCAGCAACGACCGCGACGTCCGCCGCTACGCGCTGCGCAAGGTCATGCGCAACCTCGACCTGGCCGCCTCGCTGGGCGCCACCACCTATGTGTGCTGGGGCGGCCGCGAGGGGGCCGAGTCCGACGCGGCCAAGGACGTACGCTCGGCGCTCGGCCGCTACAAAGAGGCCATCGACCTGCTCTGTGGCTACGTTCGCGAGCGCGACTACGGGATCCGCTTCGCCCTGGAGCCCAAGCCCAACGAGCCGCGCGGCGACATCCTGCTGCCCACGATCGGCCACGCGCTGGCGTTCATCGGCGAGCTGGAGCACCCCGAGATGGTGGGGCTCAACCCCGAGGTCGGTCACGAGCAGATGGCCGGGCTCAACTTCGTGCACGGCATCGCGCAGGCGCTCTGGCACGGCAAGTTGTTCCACATCGATCTCAACGGCCAGCACGGGCCCCGCTTCGACCAGGACCTGGTCTTCGGGCACGGCGACGTGATGAGCGCGTTCTTCCTGGTCGACCTGCTGGAGCGCGGCGGCTACGACGGCCCCCGCCACTTCGACTACAAGCCGTCGCGCACCGAGGACCCGTCGGACGTCTGGGTTTCGGCCGCCGCCAACATGCGGACATACCTGATCCTCCGGGAGCGCGCCCGGAACTTCCGCGACGACCCTGACGTACGCGAGGCGCTGCGTTCGTCCCGCGTCGACGAGCTGGGGCTGCCGACGCTCAACCGGGGCGAGACGCTGGCCGATCTCGCGGGCGACGACTTCGACCCGGAGGCGGCGGCCGCGCGCGGATACCATTTCACCCATCTGAACCAGCTTGCGCTGGAACACTTGTTAGGAGTTCGTGGGTGACGCTGGTCGCTGGGGTCGATTCCTCCACGCAGAGTTGCAAGGTCGTCATTCGAGACGCGGAGACGGGCGCGCTGGTGCGGCAGGGCCGCGCACCGCACCCCGATGGCACTGAGGTGCATCCGTCGCACTGGTGGAGCGCGTTGCTGCGCGCCATCGAGGAGGCCGGCGGGCTGGACGACGTGGCCGCCATCAGTGTGGGCGGGCAGCAGCACGGCATGGTCTGCCTGGACGAGTCCGGAAATGTCGTACGTGAGGCGCTGCTCTGGAACGACACCCGTTCCGCCCAGGCCGCCCTCGACCTGACCACCGAACTGGGCGGGCCCCAGGCGTGGGCCGACGCCGTCGGCTCGGTGCCGGTCGCCTCGTTCACGGTGACCAAGCTGCGCTGGCTGGCCGAGCACGAGCCGGACAACGCGCGGCGCACGGCGGCGGTGTGCCTGCCGCACGACTGGCTGTCGTGGCGGCTGGCGGGCGCGCTGGCCACGGGGCCGTTCGACGCGGCGGCCTGGCAGGATGCGCCCCCGCCGCCCCTCGACCGGCTCGCCACCGACCGGGGCGACGCCTCGGGCACGGGCTACTGGTCGCCGGCGACCGGCGCCTACCGTACCGACCTGCTCAAGGCCGCCTTCGGCGCGGTCCCGCTGCTGCCCAGAGTCCTGGGTCCGGCCGAGCACACGGGACCCATTGGAGGGCACGCGGGCGCCTCCGGCCAGGTGCTGATCGCGCCGGGCACGGGTGACAACATGGCCGCCGCGCTCGGCGTGGGCGCCCGCTCCGGCGACGTCGTGGTCTCCCTCGGGACGTCAGGCACCGTGTTCGCGGTCGCCGAGTCGCCCAGCGCCGACCCCACGGGCGCCGTCGCGGGGTTCGCCGACGCGACGGGCCGCTTCCTGCCCCTGGTGTGCACCCTCAACGCCGCCCGGGTCATGGACGCCGCCGCCCGCATCGCCGGGGTCGGCCTCGACGAGCTGAGCGACCTGGCCCTCCAGGCCCCCGCGGGCTCGGGCGGGCTCACGCTGGTCCCCTATTTGGAGGGCGAGCGCACCCCCAACCGCCCGACGGCGACGGGCTCGATCCACGGCCTCACCCTGGCCACCGCGACCCCGGCCCACCTGGCGCGGGCGGCCATCGAGGGCATGCTGTGCGGCCTCGCGGACGCGCTCGACGCGCTGGCGCTGCGGCCGGAGCGGGTGCTGCTGATCGGCGGCGCGGCCCGCTCGGAGGCGGTACGCAGGATCGCCCCGACGATCTTCGGGGTGCCGATCACGGTGCCGCCGCCGGCCGAATACGTCGCCAACGGCGCCGCCTACCAGGCCGCCACCCTGGTGACGACCCCGGACTGGCACGCGGAGGACACCCGGTCCTACGACGGCGAAGCGGTCCCCGAGATCCGCACCCGCTACGCGCGGGCGACCCGGCACATCCTGGACTGACGGGGGTCCCCCGACCGAAGACGCCGGTGCCCGTGGGTCGTAGCGGCGGTGCGCCGGTGAGGCGGGTGAGCGTGCCCCTGGAGGGCCGGTCACCCGCGTCGGTGGGTGGGGGCAGGTGGGCGGAGCCGTACAGGATGGGCGGGGGCAAGTGGGCGGAGCCGTACAGGATGGGCGGGCGCAGCCGTACAGGATTCTGGGAGAAGCCGGGCGAGGGGTTCGCGGGGAAGCCGGGTCAGGGACGGGTCAGGGGTGCCTCGGGGTAGGCGCCGGATGTGAGGGAGAGGGCCGCGGCGGGACAGTTGTCCCATGACCGCAGCCAAGAGGCTCATCCCCCTCGCCGCCTGTGCCTCGATCCTGTTCTCGGTGGTCGCCGTACTCGCCGGGCAGTTCGACCCCGGCCTCGACCCCCTGAACGTGACCATCAGCGAGTACGCCGTGTCCGACCACGGGGGCGTCACGGAGATCGCGATGGCCGTCCTCGGGCTCGGTTCGCTGGCGCTGCTGGCGGGCCTGCGATCGGCGGGGGCACCGATCAAGGGCATGCCCGAGCGGTTGCTGCTGGTCTGGTCAGGCGCACTCCTGGTGGCGGCGATCATCCCGACCACCCCCATGGGCCACGACCTCGACCTCGCGGCCCAGATTCACCGGTACGTCTCCGTCGCCGCCTTCGTGAGCCTCCCGGCCGCCGGCGCTCTGATGGTCCCCAGACTGGCCTCAGACGCCGCCTGGAAGCCTGTCGCGCGGGTGGTGGAGTGGGTGGCCCTGGCCGGGGGGTTCGGGCTGCTGGCGATCACCTACGTGGCCATGCCGGGCGACGGGGTGCTCATCGGGCTCGTGGAGCGGTTGCTGCTCGGCGCCGAGGTGGCCTTGCTGGCCGTACTGGCGGCGTGGCTGGTGCGCCTGACCTGGCGTCGGGAGGGCGCGAAGGCCCTAGATTTCCCGACATATCACAGATTTATCGCAAGTCGATCTTAAAACAACCCGTAAGGGTGCTATTCTCTCCCGCGATCTTCTATCCGGGAGCAGGTGTCATGGCATCGGGCAGATCCATCAGATTCAAGATCTCGACGCTGCTGGTCATCCCCTTGGTCTCCCTGATCGCGCTCTGGGGCTTCGCCGCGAGTACCACGTCGGGAGAGGCCCTCAACCTGCTCAAGGTCGAGACCATCTGGACGGGCGTCATCAACAACGCCGACGGCCTGGTGGGGAACCTGCAGACCGAGCGGCTGGCCTCGGCCGAGCTGATCGCGGGCACGACGCGGGACACCGACGCGCTCGCCAAGGCTCGGGCCAAGGTCGACAACAACAACAAGACCCTGCGTGCGCGGGCGGCCTCGGAAGACGTCCAGTCCGTGCTCACGCAGGACATGAAGACCCAGCTCCAGACCGTCTTCGCGATCATCGACCGGCTGCCGGACATCAGGCAGAAGGTGAACGAGCGGCGGCTCACCCCGGGCGGCCTCGTCACCGAGTACGCCAAGATCTCCGACGAGATCCACCTCCTGTACTCCCGCCTGACGGTGAGTACCGACCTGGAGCTGGCGCTCCAGGCTCAGGGCGTCATCGCCGCCAGTGAGGTACGCGAGCTGCTGGCCCGCGAGCACGCCCTGATCATCGCCTCGAACGGCCGGGCGAGCACGCAGGACATCAACCTGCTCGCCGGCATCGACAACACCAGGTCCTACCTCTTCCCCAAGGCCCTGGCCAACCTCGACACCGAGCTGCGGACGCCGTTCGAGAAGCTGTACTTCTCGCCCCGGTACGTCACCATGGAGAACCTGCTCGAAAACTACGTCAACGGCCAGCCGCTCGACCTGGACCTCTGGCGCAGCATCGCCGACCAGGTGCAGAAGGAGCTTCGCGAGGCCGTCTGGCGCACCGGCGACAAGCTGCTGGCCAGGATGGAGCCCGCGGGCATCACCATCGTGGTGCGGGCCGCCGTGGCCGGCCTGCTGGGCCTGATCGCGGTCGTGTTCTCCATCTTCATCTCGATCAAGGTCGGCCGCCGGCTCACCCGCGAGCTGGGCTCGCTGCGCCGCACCGCGCTGCACCTGGCCGAGATCAGGCTGCCCGACGTCGTGTCCAAGCTGCGCAAGGGCGAGATCGTCGACATCGCGACGGAGGCGCCACCGATCGACGTGGGGCGCCACCCGACCAGCGAGGTCGCCGACCTGGCCACCGCGTTCGACAGCGTGCAGAGCACGGCCGTGGACGCCGCCGTCGAGCAGGCCAGACTGCGCGAGGGCGTCTCCGAGGCGCTGCGCAACCTGGCCAGGAGGAGCCAGTCGCTGCTGCAGCGCCAGCTCAGGCTGCTCGACGAGATGCAGCGTCAGACGGAGGAGCCGGAGGCGCTGGAGCGCCTGTTCAAGCTCGACCACCTGACCACCCGCATGCGACGCCACGCTGAGGGCCTGGTGCTGCTCTCGGGCGGCGCGGCGGGCCGCAGGTGGCGCGGCGTCATCCCGATGGAGGACGTGCTGAGCGGCGCGGCCGCCCAGGTCGAGGAGTACACGCGGGTCCGGGTCTACCCGATGCCCGAGGCCGGCCTGTCCGGCTCGTCCGTGGCCGACCTCATGCACCTGTTCGCCGAGCTGATCGAGAACGCCACCGCCTTCTCCTCGCCCAGCAACGAGGTCTCCGTGCGCGGCGAGGGCGTCGGCAGGGGCTTCGCCGTCGAGATCGAGGACCGCGGGCTCGGCATGGACGAGGCGACCCGCAGGACCATCAACGAGCGCCTGGCCAGCCCGCCGGAGTTCGACCCGTCGCAGACGGAGCGGCTCGGGTTCGCGGTGGTCGGCATGCTCGCGGCCAGGCACGGCGTCAAGGTGACGCTCAAGCCCTCCCCGTACGGGGGCACCACCGCCATCGTGCTCGTGCCGGCCGCGCTGGTCGAGCCCATGGCGCCCACGACGGTGCAGCCGATCGAGTTCGAGTCCGTCTCCGTGTCGGTCGTCCGGCCGGAGACCACGGGGCCGGGTGAGCTGCCGCGCCGGGTCCGTACCAGCAGGCGGGCCACCAACGGCGCCGAGCTGCCGCAGCAGGTGCCGCCGCTGCAGGCGCAGGACGAGGTCGAGCCGCTCCGCCGCGAGCGCCCCACCGGCCTGCCGCAGCGCGACCGCTCGGCGGGCCTGCCGCAGCGTGAGAGGCCGCCCACGGAGCTGCCGCAGCGCGACCGGACCACAGGGCTGCCGCAACGCGAGCGGCAGCCCACGGGGGAGCAGCCGGTCACCGGACTTCCGCAGCGCGACCGGTCCGGCGGCGGCGCGGGGCTGCCGCGGCGGGAGCGGCAGACCAGCCTGCCGCAGCGGCTCAGGGAGGCGCCCGCGCCCATGCCGGAGCCCGAGGAGCGTTCGCCTGAGGAGGCCAGGGCCCTGCTCTCCTCGCTCCAGTCCGGCTGGCAGCGCGGACGGCAGGAATGCGACCAGGATGGGGGATCTGAATCGTGAGTCGCGAGCACGAGTGGGTTGACGAGGAGGCTGGGCCCGTCGTGCGGCCGTACGCGGTCGCGCGTGGTCGCACCAGGTCGGCCTCCTCGGAGGTCGACCTGCTGGCGTCCGTCGTCGCGACGGGCTCGCCCGCCCCGGCCAACGCCGAGCTCAGCGCTCAGCACCGCCGGCTGATGACCTGCGTGGCGGGACAGAACAGGCCCGTCGTCGAGATCGCCTCGGATCTGGGCCTGCCTGTCGGCGTCGTGCGCGTGCTGCTGGGAGACCTGCTCCAGTACGGCCTGGTCACGGTGCGCCCGCCCCGCGACAAGGCCGCCACCCCGTCGGAGAGCCTGCTCCGCGAGGTGATCAACGGTCTCCGGGCGCTTTAGCCCCGCTCTAGTTGGCTGAGGCGAGCGTCCTCAGAGAGTGCTCGACCAGCGCGACCATGACCTCCTTGGCCGAGGTCCGCCGGCGTACGTCGCAGAGCATGATCGGGACGTCCTCGTCGAGGTCGAGCGCGATGCGCACGTCGTCGATGCTGTGCTGGTCGGCACCGTCGAAGCAGTTGACGGCCACCACGAACGGCGTGCCGCGCTGCTCGAAGTAGTCGATGGACGGGAAGCAGTCGGTGAGCCGCCGGGTGTCGGCGATCACGACCGCGCCCAGCGCGCCGTAGGACAGTTCATCCCACATGAACCAGAAGCGCTCCTGCCCGGGAGTCCCGAACAGGTACACGACCAGCCCTTCGCGGATCGTGATACGACCGAAGTCCATCGCCACGGTCGTGGTGTTCTTGGTCTCGACACCGTCGAGGTCGTCGATGCCGATGCCGCGGTCGGAGAGCACCTCTTCCGTGCGCAGTGGCTTGATCTCACTGATCGACCCGACCAAGGTGGTCTTGCCGACGCCGAACCCCCCTGCGATCAAGATCTTGAGCGCGACGGGGTCCTCAGAGAGCACGGAGTCCATTGATCACTTCCTTGAGAATGCGCTCATTCGAGCGCGACCCTCCAGCCGAGGGCGACGTCACCGAAATGAGGCCGTTGTCACGCATGTCACCGAGTAATACCCGCATGACGCCTACGGGCAGATCGAGCTCGACGGCCAGGTCGGCCAGCGAGATCGGAGCGCGAGCCGCCCGCAGGATGAGTTGCTGTTCAGGACCGAGCTCACCAGGCGGGTCGCCGATGGCACGCACGGTCGCCACGAGATCGAACGCGTCTCCAGAGGAGCGCGTCCGTCCGCGGATGAGAGCATAAGGCCGGACAATGGGTCCCGCCTCCTCATCGAACCACTGCGGGCTATCGCTCATGACGCTCCAGCGCGCGGGTTCGTGGTGATGTGCTGGCCCACCCGCTTGACCAGCATCGCCATTTCGTAAGCGATATGGCCCACGTCCACGTTCGCGTCGGCGATCACGGCCAGGCACGTTCCCTGGCCCGCCGCGGTCACGAACAGGAACGCCGACTCCATCTCCACGATGGTCTGGCGCACGTCGCCGCCGCCGAAATGACGTCCGGTGCCGCGAGCCAGGCTCTGGAACCCGGCCGCCACCGCCGACAGATGCTCGGCGTCCTCGCGGGTCAGCTCCTTCGAGTATCCGACGGCCAGGCCGTCGGTCGACAGGATGACCGCCTGGCGCACTGCCGCGACCCTGGTCGCCAGGTCGTCCAGCAGCCAGTTCAGTTCACCGGTGTTGGTGGTCGGCACACTCATGCATCCCCCTTACTCATGGCCCCTCCTCAGAGGCTTCTTCTCGGGCGCGTTGGGTTCCCCTCTGGAACGCGGAGAACAGGTCGCGTACCTCGTCGGGAGAGCGTTCGGCCGGCGGCTCCGGCTCAGGATCAGGCGGTGATTCCTGGAGCTGAGGCGCCAGATTGCTCTGGCGTACCCTTCTCGGCAACCCGGCGTGGGTGCCCGAGGTCACGACCGCGAGCGCCTTCTTTCTCGTACGGCTCGGCAGGTCGGCCTTGCCGTCGCCGCCACCCGCCTCCAGCGCCGTCTGCTCGGTCACCATCGAGCGCGGCACCAGCACGATGGCCGTCGTGCCGCCGAACGGCGAGCGGCGCAGCAGGACCTTGATCCCGTACCGCTCGGCGAGCCTGGCGACCACGAACAGGCCGAGCTGGTCGCTGTCGGCCAGGTCGAACTCGGGAGGGTTGGTCAGCAGCGCGTTGAGCCGCGCGTACTCCTCGGGCGTCAGCCCGAGGCCCCTGTCCTCCACCTCGATGGCGTAGCCGTTGCTCACCAGGTCGCCGCGCACCTGGACGCCGGTGTCCGGCGGCGAGTAGATGGTGGCGTTCTCGACCAGCTCGGCGACGAGGTGGGTGAGGTCGGCCGCGGCGGTCCCGTCGAACGCGCTGACCGGCATCGCCCCGACCGAGACCCTGGTGTAGTCCTCGACCTCGGCGACGGCGGCCCGGACGATGTCGATCACCGGCACCGGCTTGCGCCAGGCCCGTCCCGGCGCGGCGCCGGACAGGACCATGAGGCTCTCGGCGTGCCGCCGCATGCGCGTGGTCAGGTGGTCGAGGCGGAAGAGCTCCTCCAGCCGGTCCGGGTCATGCGTACGCCGCTGCATGCCGTCCAGCAGCGCGAGCTGGCGGTGCAGCAGGCCCTGCTTGCGCCGGGCGAGGTTGAGGAAGACCTGGCCGACGCCCTGCCGCAGCGCGGCCTGGCCGACCGCCGCGCGCACGGCGGTGCGCTGCACGGAACCGAAGGCCCTGGCCACGTCGGTGATCTCCGCGGAACCGCTCACCTTGATGGGCTTGGCCTCCTTCCGTACGTCGACGTCCTCGCCGTTGCGCAGCCGCGCCACGATGTCGGGCAGCCTTCGCTGAGACAGCTCGACGGCGGCGGCACGCAGCCCGGCCAGCTCTCCGGCCAGACGACGACCGAAGCGTACAGAGATGATGATCGACGCGAGCACCGCGATCAAGCCGAGACCGCCCGCGAGGACGATCTTGATGACGGTGGCCGTGGCGGCCTCGGAGGTGCGGGAGGCGAGGGTGTCGGAGGCGGTGAGGCCGATCTTGTCGAGGCGGGCGGTGAGCTTCTCCACGGCGTCGTGCCAGGCCGCGGCGGCGGGGGGCGGCGTGCCGGTCTTGATGATCCGCGCTTCCATGGTGGCGAAGGTCAGGAACGGCTCGGTGGCGAAGACCTGCTCGTACGGCCTGCGCAACGACACGTCGAGCCCCGCGAGGCCGCGCGCGTGCAGGAACTTCCTGGAGGCCGCGTACTCGGTGAAGGCCGCCGTCTCCGGCTCGGTGAGCCGCTTGTCGGCCAGCGCGCCGATGACGAGGGCGTGCTCCCTGGCGATGTACTCCCTGGCCATGCCCATGCCCTGCAGCGACGAAGCCTGCTGGAAGATCGCCAGGTCGGAGACCGAGACCATGTGGTCGTAGAGCGCGAAGATCCCGTCGAGGATGCGGTTGTACTCGTTGAGCCCGGCCAGCCGGGAGCTGATCCCGCCGTCGATGTCCGACCTGATCGAGCCGAGCCGGTCGAGCGCGGCGTTCAGGGTCTGCACCGACAGGCGGAGGTCGTCGCCGACGGAGTCGCCGGCCTCGGTCACGGCCCGCTTGAAGTCGGCGACCGCCCTGTCGGTGCGGGCCCGCTGGCCACCGAGCACCTCGGTGAGCTCACGCGTAGTGAGCGCCTCCGCGGAGCGCACTCTTTCGGCCTGCAACTGTAAGCCCAGGTCGGTGGAGGTGACGCCGATGGTCTGATAGAGCGTGTTGGCCCGGAGTAGTGACTGCGCGTCGCCCATGGTCAGGTTGAGGACGAAACCCCAGAGCGCGCTCAGAGACAGGAGGGGTAGCAGCAACAATAAGAAGATCTTGAACCGAATTGACCGGTTTCGCGAGCCCATGTCCCAACCTCGAGTCGGGGGCATTTCCACACCTTGTGTAAATACACCTCCGGAAGATCGCACAGGAGACTAGCACCGTTTATGCTTCCGGCGCAGTGGGAGGAACACGTTCATTACCGTGATTATTGGGACAAGATCTCCCGATCCCGGCGGGCCGCATCGTCCATCCTCCGCAGCCAAGCCAGCGCGACCAGCGAGATCACCACGAGTCCCGCCCAGTTCAGCGCCGTGTAAAGGTGCACCTGCCGCTCGGTCACATCGGGCACCAGGCCGATCCGAAGCTGCTCGAACTGCCACGGACGTCCGGTCAGCACGAGGGTGATGGCGATGGCGATGCCGCTCATCGAGTCCCACAGCGCGTGCAGCAGCGAGACGCCCAGGTAGCTCAGCACGACGCGGCCCGTGAGCCGCCCGCCCGCGGCGAACAGCGCGCCACCCGCGATCGCGGTCCACAGGCCGTGCCCGACCGGGGTCAGGATGCCGCGCAGCACCTCGGTCTCGACGAGCTGGGTCAGCGACAGGCCGTCGGAGGTGAACAGGGCGTTGAAGGCGTAGCCGGCGCTCTCGAAGGCGGCGAAGCCGAAGCCGACGGTCGCGCCCAGCACCAGGCCGTCCCTGGTCGAGCGCCTGGTCATGCGGCGGGTGACGAACATCAGGGCGGCGAGCTTGACGCCCTCCTCGATCAGGCCGACCAGGACGTACATGGTGATCGACGGCCGCAGCAGCCAGCTCTCCAGCAGCGAGGCGCCGAGCACGCCCAGCACGCCGCCCACGAGGAACGCGGCGAACAGCAGCTCGACCGTCACCTCCGGCGAGCGGCCGCGCCCGTAGGCCCAGATCACGAACGTCACCGGCACCAGGAAGCTGCCGAACAGCACCACGGTCGGCACCAGGTTGGAGTTCCCGGTCACCGCCGTGACCACGACGGTGGCCAGCCACAGCACGAGCCCGGTCAGGAAGACCCGCAGCCACAGTCTCTTCATCACGTCGGCTCCTCCACGGCTCGAACGGACGTCGGCTCCTCCACGGCTCGGACGGACGTCAGCTCCGCAACGGCCCGGACGGCGGCCGGGCCCGCGGCGTCGGCGCGCGCGGCGGGCATGGAGTCGGAGCCGGCGATCGCGATCCTGCCGAACCGGCCGCGCGCCGCGTCGGCGGGGAACGGCCCGTCGGGGTAGAACGCGTGCCAGGGCCGACAGTACTCGGGCGCGACGGCGTGGCCCCACCGGTTGACGGTGATCGCCTCGATGTCGCCGGCCGGGTCGAAGCCCATCGGGCCGAGCAGCCGGGCGAGCTGGTCGCGCACGGTCCTTTCGAGCACGCCGTACGGCGTCCTGAGCAGTTCACGCCGGCCCGCCGCCGAGCCCGCGTCGGGTCCCAGCTCGGAACGGCACGGCGTGGCCAGCAGGTGCACCTCGGCCGGGGGCGCCAGCTCGGCAGCGGACCAGTAGGCGTCGGTCCAGCGCACCCGGTCCACGCCGAGCCGGTGCCAGGCGCGCGGGTCGCGTACGCGCACGGTGGCGTGCAGCAGCGGCACCCGTACGGCCCGGCGCAGCGCCCGCCGCCGCTCGGCCGGCAGGTCGGGCACCAGGTACGGCACCATCGCGCTCCAGCACGCCAGGATCACCGCCCCCGCCTCGACGGTGAGCACCCGATGCCCGTCGAAGTACCCCACGGTGGCCGCCCCCGCCCCGTCCCGTACGGACACCACCGGACTCGACAACCGCAACCGCGCCCGCCCGTCCAGGGAGGGGGCGGGCTGGGGCGGATCGCCGCCGTGCCACCGGCGTCGCACGGTGGGCGAGTTGAACCGGGACGGCTCCGCCCGATCGAGCCCGAGCCCGCCGAACCCCGGATACCCGGTGCCCCAGGCGTCGATCGCGCCGAACGCCCGGGTGTCGTAGGCCCACTCCCGGCACGACATCGTCCGGCAGAACCGTTCGGCGTCGGGATGGACCCCGCACACCTCCCGCAGGAACTGCGAGTAGGTCAGCTCCGCCAGCCGCTCCTGCTTGCCCGCCGGCGAGAGCGCCGGGAACCAGTCGGGCGGATCGTGGTGCAGCATGCGCAGGTCCCGCCGGGCGGACCTGGCGATCGGCAGCCGGTCGATCCAGCCGGGCGCGGAGAGCCGGACGAGCGTGTCCCCCACCACGACACCCTCGGCCCCGCCCTGTCTCCCGAAGCTCTTCGGACCCCCGACCTCGTCGTGGCTGTCGAGCACCAGCACGCGCGCATGCGGATCGCGCCGCAGCCACTCCCGCGCCGCGCTCATCCCGCCGCGCCCGGCCCCGACCACCACGAGGTCGTAGGACTCCCCGGTGGGCTCGGGCGGGCCCGCGTACTCCCAGAAGCGGCCGTCCCGCAGCGCGTGCGGCACGCTGAGCGCCTCACTCGTATCTCCGCGCAGTGTGAAGGGCCGGGGCGGCGCGGCGGTGTCCTGGAGCGTCTCAGCCGCCCCGCCCGCCACGAAGCCGCTCAAAGCGCTCACCGCGACGCCGTCGAAAAGGTCCCTGCGGGAAATCGGCCGGTGCATCCCCAGATCGTGCGGAGTCAGGCTCATGGCGCGATCATCAGCAGGCCCGCGGAAAGGCCGCGCAGTGACGCGCAGCGCTTCGAGAAACATTTTGCGCGGCCTATTACCGCGAATGCCCCTTTGGAGTAGCGTCCGGAATATCACGACGGGGGGAGTCCGGTGGTCGGCAAGCAGGGCAGGGTCACGGGGAAGATCGGCCCAGGGCTCGTCGGCGAGGTCATGATCCCTGTCAGGGGCGGTGTGGAGGCGTTCTACGCCCATCCCAGCGTGACCGGCGAGGAGTTCCCCCTCGGCTCCATCGTGGTCGTCGTCGAGTATTTCCCCCCTCGCACCGTCTACGTGGCAGCAGCACTCGTCTAGGGAGGCCCCGATGTCGCCCCAGTTCTACATCCTGGCCGGCGGCGTGGTCGTCGCGGTCGTCGTGCTCATCCTGCTGTTCAAGGCCGTCTGGCGGGTCGCGGAGCCCAACGAGGCCCTCATCATCTCCGGTCTCGGCGCCCGCCGGCGCGGCGAGGGCGGCTCCGACAGTCTCGGCTTCAAGATCATCACAGGCAAGGGCGCGGCGGTGCTGCCGGGCTTCCAGACGGCCAGGCGGCTGCGGCTGGACACCAGGGCGGCCAACCTCAAGGTCTCCTGCGTCACCCAGCAGGGCATCCCGGTGCACATCCGCGGCGTGGTGATCTACAAGGTGGGCGACGACCTCGCCTCGATCGCCAACGCCGCCCGCCGCTTCCTCGACCAGCAGGACTTCATGACGAGCGCGATCCACGAGCTGTTCACCGGCCACCTGCGCTCGATCATCGGCAACCTCACCATCGAGGACCTCATACTCAACCGCGAGCGCCTCACCAGCGAGACCAGGGCCTCGGCCGCCGACGAGATGAGCAAGCTGGGCCTCATCGTGGACTCGCTGCAGATCCAGGAGATCGACGACGAGACCGGCTACATCGTCAACCTGGGCAAGCCGCACGCCGCCCGGGTCGCCGCCACCGCCCGCATCGCCCAGGCCCAGCGCGACCAGGAGGCCACCGAGGCCGAGCAGATCGCCGTGGCGAACATGGCCGCCGCCCGCCGCGACTCCCGCATCAAAGAGGCCTCCTACCAGGCCGAGATCGACCGGGCCCAGGCCACCGCCCGCCAGGCGGGGCCGCTGTCGGACGCGACCGCCCGCCAGGAGGTGGTGGTCCAGGAGACCAGGGCCGCCGAGCTGGAGGCCCAGCTCTCCGAGCAGCGGCTCCAGTCGCAGGTACGCAAGCCCGCCGACGCCAAGGCGTACGAGACCGTCACGCTCTCCCAGGCCGAGCGCGACGCCCGCATCGCCCAGGCGGAGGCCGAGGCCAGGGAGACCGAGCTGCGCGCGGCCGCGCAGGCGTCCCAGGTCAAGCTGGCCGCCGCCGCGGACGCCGAGTCCGTACGCCTGCGCGGCGAGGCCGCCGGCACCGCCACGAAGATCGCCGGCGAGGCCGACGCCCAGGCCGCCCAGGCCCGTGGGCTGGCCCACGCCGAGGCGGCCAAGGCACTGGGCCTGGCCGAGGCGGCGGCGTCGCAGGCCAAGGGCCTGGCGGAGGCGCAGGCGATCAGGGCCAGGGCCGAGGCGCTCAAGGAGAACCAGGAGGCGGTCATCGCCCAGCAGCTCGCCGAGCGCTGGCCCGAGGTCGTCGAAGCGGGCGCGAAGGCGTTCGGCAACGTGGACCACATGGTCGTGCTCAACGGCGCCCAGGGCGTCGAGGAACTGCTGGCCAAGGCGCTCACACTCGGCGGCGCCGGCATGGGCCTGGCCCGGGCCCTGCTGAACGGCGCGACGCCCAACGGAAGCGTGACCTCCAACGGGGCGGCCGCCCCAGACGGGGGCACCGCTGGGACCGATCGCGACATGCCGGGCAAGTGATCGCATGGACCTGCTGCTCGCCGGGATCATCGCCGCGATGGCGCTCGTCTCCATCGTCCTGTTCAAGCTCGTCTGGCGGGTCGCCGAGCCCAACGAGGCGATCCTCATCTCCGGTCTCGGCGCACGGGGCAGGGAGACGCTCGGCTTCAAGATCGTGACCGGCAAGGGCGCGCTCGTCGTGCCCTTCTTCCAGACCGCCCGCCGCATGCCCTGCGCTCGATCATCGGCAACCTCACGGTCGAGGACCTGATCATCAACCGCGACGCCCTCACCAACGAGATCCGCACGTCGTCGGCCGACGAGATGAGCAAGCTCGGCCTGAACGTCGACTCCCTGCAGATCCAGGAGATCGAGGACGCCACCGGCTACATCACCAACCTGGGCCGCCCGCACGCCGCCGCCGTCGCCGCGCTGGCCAGGATCGCCGAGGCCCAGCGCGACCAGGAGGCCAACGCCGCCGAGCAGGAAGCGGTCGTTGCCCAGCAGCTCGCCGAGCGCTGGCCGGAAATCGTCGAGGCCGGCGCGAAGGCGTTCGGCAATGTGGATCACATGGTGGTGCTGAACGGCGCCCAGGGCGTGGAGGAAATGCTGGCCAAGGCACTCACGCTCGGCGGCGCCGGACCGGGCCTGGCCAAGGCACTGCTCAACGGCGAAACACCATCGAAGACCACCGAATCGGAAATCATTCCTGAAGCCCCTGAATTGCGTGAATAGCGACGTTACCCGGCTCCTCGGTCTCCTTTTCCTCTAGCGTTTGAACAATGTCGCCAGAGTGAATTGGAGAATCCATGCTAAAGGCAATTTCGGGGGTATTCCTCAGCATGGTGGCCGTCGCGGGCTGCTCGTCGGGCGCAGAGGCTCCGAAGCCCGTCGCGTCCTCGCCCGCGTCGGCGTCGGCCGCCGAGTCGGCCAAACTGCGGGAGGCCCTGCTGCCGGTGCCGCAGGGCATGACCGTCGCGTACGGGCCGGAAATGGGGGCGTTCGGCACGCTCAAGTCCACCCAGCAGGGCCTGGAGGCCGTCCGCCAGGCGAAGCTGCAGCGTCCCGAGTGCGCCGGGGCCGCCCAGCTCGACGCCGCCAAGCCCGAGGTCGCCCAGTCGCCCGCCGCGGTGATCGCCTTCTCGGCGGAGCGCGGCTCGATCACCCAGGCGGTGGTCGAGATGCCGTCGCAGGCCTTCCCGGCGCCGCTGCCCCAGCAGTGCACCGCGTACACGGCCGATGTCGCCGGCACGAAGGTCACCTACAAGACGCGCATGCTGAAGATGCCGACCAAGGGCGACCAGTCGCGGGCCTACCTGACCTCGGCGTCGGGCAACAAGCGAAACGCGGAGATCGGCTCGGTCATGATCAGGCGGGGCACCCTGATCATGTCGATGCTCGTGGTCGGGCAGCAGGTCAAGCCCCAGGGCCTGTACGAGCTGGCCCGCCTCGCCGACCAGAACCTGGCACGGGTGAAGGCGTAACGGGGAGATCGGTTCGGTTTCTTTTGAAGTGTGGGGGCGGCCTCCGCATCCCTTGTTAGCGTCCTGATCCGTTGATCACCTACTAACAGGGGGAACCATGATCATTCGCCGAGCCGCCGCCCTCCTTGCGGGCTGCGCCGCGAGCCTCGCGCTGGCCGTCCCCGCCCAGGCCACCACGGCCCAGGCCACGGTCGACCTGGTGCGCTACTACAACTCGCCCGCCTCCAAGCACTACAGCACCACCGGCCAGGTGCCCGGGGGCTACAAGAGGGAGGGCGCGGTGACGATCTCCGCCCAGCCCGGGCCCGGCACCATCCCCATTTACGGCTGCATGGCCGGTGGGGCCAAGAACGACCAGTACATCAGCCTGCACCGCAACTGTGAGGGCGCGCAGAACACCTTCATCAAGCTGGAGGGCTACCTGTACGCCAACCCCACGGGCCGCTTCACCCGGCCGATCTACCGCTGCTACTGGGCGAAGGCGCAGAGCCACTTCTACTCGATCAGGGCCGACTGCGAGAACACCGCCACCACCAAGGTGACGGCCGAGGGCCGGATGGGTTACGTCCTGGGCTAGAAGGCGAACAGGCTCACCAAGACGGCGGCGCGATCGGTGCGGTGGACGTAGATCTCCCGGCCTTCGCGCCGCCGTGAGATGAGCCCCGCCGACTCCAGGCGGTTGCAGTGGTAGGTCACCACGTTGGGGGCGTACTTGACGCGCCTGGCCAGCGCGCCCATCGTCAGGGGCCGCTCCAGGCTCGTCAGGATGGCCGAGCGCACGTCCCCGACGAGGAAGCCGAGACGATCGTCGCCGTCCGTCACGGGGGCGGGCGGCGCGCCGTCGATCAGGCCGGGCAGCGGGTAGCCGATCCAGACGGCGTCCGGGCCGTCGAGCCGGGTGATGAGCGCGTTCGGACCCGACAACATCGGCATCAGGACCAGCCCGCGCGAGCCGATGCTGAACCGGTCGGGCTCGAAGTCGGGGAAGCTGAGCGTGCCGTCCTCGAAGACGCAGCCGTTGTGCAGGCCGTTGAGCACCACGTCGAGCGACCTGCGGGCGGCGGCCACCGCCACCCGCTCCACCTCGCGGTCGAGCAGCGGGCGGGCCCGCTCCCACACCGGGCGCATCGCCTTCCACGCCTCGTCGACGAGGTCGGCGTAGCCGTGCAGCCAGCGGTTCGGGTGCTTCATGGCGGGATGCCAGTGGGGCGGCGGCCGCCCGTCGGTGATCGTCTCGACCTCGGAGAGTAGCGCGTCGGGGGGCAGGTCGCGCAGCATCTCCAACTGCGTCGGCACGTCCAGGTCCTGTGTGAACTCGCCGGGCAGCACCAGGTCGGGCAGCACGCTGAACCCGGGCGTCGCCAGCGAGCGCAGCACCATCTCGTCGGGCACGCCGGCGGCCGAGCGCACCAGTCGCCGCCACGCCTCGGGAGCACCCCGGGTCCGCCCCGACAGCGCGTCCGTGATCAGCGCGAGCATCGACAGGCCCGGCGTCAGCGTCACCGACACCGGAACGCGATCAAGCCGCTCGATGACCAGGCTCGTGTGCATTCTCGCCGGCCCCTACACCATTTGCGCCACTTTGGTACCAGGACACCATATCCATGGCAGGGGTGGCGGTGTGTGATCAGATGAGCACGTGGTCGTCCGGGCGGCCGACGAAGGAGAACTGGGCGTTCCTCGTCAGCTTGATGTGGTCGGCCTGCCAGGTGTGCATCGAGGTGTCGGCGCTGCGCCAGTAGACGAAGTTGAAGCGGTCGGCCGAGTAGATCTTGACGGAGTCTTCCCGCAGGCGGCGTACGAGGTGGGTGTCCTCGCCCCGGGTGAGGTCGGGGAAGCCGTACGAGCGGAACAGGCCGGCCTTGCCGAGGAACGTGCCCCCCTGGACCAGCCACGAGTAGCGGTGCTCCAGGCCCGGCAGGCGGAGCATCGTGGTGTTGCCGCCCTCGAAGTAGGCGTAGTGGGCGCCCTTGCCGACCATCTCCGCGTCCGAGTAGTCGAACGCGCGGACCAGGTCCGACAGGTAGTGCTCGCCGTACAGGTTGTCGTCGTCCATCTTGGCGATCAGCTCGCCCTCGGCGGCGGCGATGCCCAGGTTCATGCACGCCCCGAGCGACAACGAGGCGTCGGCGGGCAGCACCACGACGTCCGAGATGCCCGCCATGCGCGCCTTGTCGGCCACCACGACCGGGTCGATGTCCAGGCCGTGCAGCACCATGACGAGCTGCAGCGGCCGGTGCAGCTGCTTGGCGACCGACGAGATCGCGTGCTCGATCTGGGAGGCGCGGTTGGTGGGCAGCACGACCGAGATCGAGCGCGTCCTGGGCGTCACGTGGTGCCCGAGGTCCTGCAGGATCTGGTCCACGCGGTGCGAGAACAGGTGCTTGTCGAACACCTCGCGCATCGCCAGGTGGCCCATCCTGGCCCGCAGCTCGGGGCTGTTGATCAGGTGCAGGACCTGGTTGTACGACTCGATCGGCTCACGCGCGATGGGAATGAGCTCCCCGAACGTCTCCTCGATCGCCCGCGACCACCCCGTCACGACGGGGGTCGAGCAGGCCGACAGCTCGAAGACGCGCCTGGCGCACATGGTCGGCGAGTCGAGCACGGAGTTGACGTTGAGGAAGACCTTGTACATCCGGTACGCGGCCAGCATCTGGTCATAGGGCAGCTCGCCCACGATGTGCGGCCGGTACTTGTCCGGCCACGCGTACTTCTCGTCCACCTCGCCGTTGCGCGCGAAGATGTGCAGGCCCAGCTCCCTGACCGGGTCGAGCACGGTCTCCATCTGCTCGGCGCGCTCGGGATGCTTGTTGCGGAAGTACATGCCGGCGAAGACGACGTCGTGCAGGCGGCCCTTGTTCTGCTGGATCGGGTTGTGCACGCGGGGCTGGGCGGCGAACTGCAGCACGTCCACCCGGTCGTGTCCCAAAATTTCCCGATATTTCGGGAGCATGTCACCGTCGCAGGTGAACACGTAGTCGAACAGCTTGGCCGTGTCGATGAAGAAGTCGAAGTTCGGCGGGTCCTCCTTGTTCCAGAAGACCGTCGGGATGCCCTCCTGCCTGCACCAGGCCACCAGCTCGCGCAACGGCTCCTTGGGGGCGTTGGTGCCGGTCATCTGGTAGCGCCAGCGGCCCTGGTTGCCGTGCCAGGCCGACTCGCAGAACAGCAGGTCGGGCCGCTTCTCCGCGAAGATCTCCGGCCAGTCCTTGAGCCCGAACTCGATCTGGTCCCACTCGTAGCGGAAGGCGGCCCTGGAGAAGTCGTCGAGGATCACCGCGACCTTCAGGTCCGGCCGGTTGACCGGGCCCTTGGGCCACTTCACGGCCGGCACCTCGACCAGCGGCGGCCGGTGGGCGGCCGCCTCGATGGCCTCCGCGACCGGGATCGGCGGCTTCGGCGCCCGCTCCTTCGAGCGGACCGCCTCGACGATCTTCCCCGGGCTCTTCGAGCCCAGGGCCTCGCCCAGCTTGAACGTCCGCTTGGCCTGCGTGGCCTCCAGCTTCCAGCCCGCGTACGCGGCCTTCGCCTCGGCGATCTCCAGCCGCCTGCGCAGCTCCCGCAGCTCCGACTCGTACCGCTCGACGAGCTTGCGCTCTTCGGGCAGCCAGTTGACGGGGCCGAGTCGCTGGAACGTGGGCTCTTCTGGGGTTTCGGCCATGGTGGGGTGCCTATCGCTCGGGGAGACCGATGAGAGACCTGCTCAATGGGATCGCCGCCCCATTGGTTGAGGCACGTGGCGGCGATCCGATCGGCGGATTTCTCATCGGCGTCATGCTACGGCGGATTTTGTCGTTATTCGGGGCGTTTGCCCTGAGAGGCAGGGGCGAGGTTGTCGCCCTTGAGCCAGGCGGCGATCACCGTGGCGATCCGCGGCCCGGCCTTGCCGTCCCACAGCACCGGCAGCTCACCGGCCGGCGTGGCGGCCCCGTCGGCCAGCGCCTTCTCCGCGGCGGCGGGCAGCAGCGCGGGCGTGACCAGGCGGTTCGTGCCGTGCGTGATCGTGATCGGCCGCTCGGTGTTGGGCCGGACGGTCAGGCAGGGGACGCCCAGCATGGTCGTCTCCTCCTGGACCCCGCCCGAGTCGGTGACGACCAGCGAGGCACCTCGTACGAGTGAGAGGAAGTCCACATAACCCAGCGGCTCCACGACCTTGATCGACTCACCGTCGACCAGCCCCGCCGCCGCCAGCCGCGCCTTGCCGCGCGGGTGGATCGGCACCACGAGCGGGATCTGCCGCGAGACCTCCAGCACCGCGTCGACCAGCTCCTTCGCGGCCTCGGCGGTGTCCACGTTCGCCGGCCGGTGCAGCGTGGCCACGGCGTAACGGGCCGACAGGCCCAGCCGCGCCACCACGGGCGCCGGGTCCAGCGCCGGCAGCGCCGAGTAGAGACTGTCGATCATCGGGTTGCCCACCAGGTGCACCTTGGACGCGGGCACGCCCTCGGTCGCCAGGTAGGACAGCGCCTCGGGCGAGGTGGCGAAGAGCAGGTCGGCCAGCGCGTCGGTGACCACCCGGTTGACCTCTTCGGGCATGCCCCGGTCGTACGAGCGCAGCCCCGCCTCGACGTGCGCCGTCTTCACACCCAGCTTGGCGCACACCAGGATCGCGGCCAGCGTGGAGTTCACGTCGCCGTAGACCACCACCAGGTCGGGCTCCTGCTCCTGGACGACCTCCTCCAGGCCGACGAGCAGCGCCGCGGTCTGCTTGGCGTGGGTCCCGGAACCGACCGCCAGGTTCGCCACCGGCTCGGGCAGCCCCAGGTCGGCGAAGAACACGTCCGACATCAGCGCGTCATAGTGTTGACCAGTGTGGATGATGCCCTGCCGCACGCCGAGTTCACCGAGTGCTCGCACCACCGGGGCCGCTTTCACGAAATTGGGACGGGCGCCCAGAACGTGCAGGACCAGGGGGTTCTCCCTCATTGACCTCGCCTTTCATAGCGGAAGGGAAAAAACGCTGCCTATGGTACGGTCCCTGCGTGGCATCCGACGCCAGTCGTCAAGACTCCTCCCGTAAATCCGACGGGGTCTCCGCGAAGTCCGCCCGTGCCGGCGTCGGTGGACTTCTCAAGGGCTTCGTCCAGCATCCGATCATCGTTTCCCGCGTGGTCATGACGAAGGTCAAATCCGACCCCGTCCGTGTGGCCCAGGCGGCCGCCGACACGCTCCCACCCCGGCTGCGTCCCCTCGTGGGAAGCGTCGCCTGGCCGGCCGCCAGGCGTGCCAGGCGTGCGGTGCGCAAGTTCGGCATGCGCGTGGTCAAGGGCCCGTGGAACGAAGCCAAGGAGCACTGGGACGCCGGCCGGGTCAGCGACGCCGCCGCCGTGCTCGAGGCCCACACCAAATACCCGTTCGTGAAGCGCAGGGCCGCCTACTACCGGGGCGAGCTGGCCGCGATCAGTCCCGACCCCATCCCGCCGGGGCCCAAGGTGGCCATCCTGGACCGGGTACAGAACCGGGTCCTGCACGTGGTCACGAACGCGCTGCCGTACACGCAGGCCGGCTACACCGTCCGCACCCACCGCATCGTCACCGCGCAGAAGGTCGCGGGCATCGACCCGCACGTGGTGACGAGCTGGGGCTGGCCGATGCTGCAGGGGCACGCGGACGCGACGCCGTTCGAAGAGCTCGACGGCATCCCCTACCACCGGCTGCTGCCGGACGGGCACGGCGAGATGCCGTTCGAGACGCGGGGGCGCATCATCAAGGGCGCCGACCGGGTCACCCGGCTCGTCGCCGAGCTGAAGCCCCAGCTTCTGCACGCCGCCACCGACCACCGCAACGGCTCGATCGCCCACGCCGTGCGCGACAGGACCGGCACGCCCTTCGTCTACGAGGTACGCGGCTTCCTGGAGGAGACGTGGGCCTCGCGCGACCCGATCCGGGTCGGCAGCCAGCGCCACCTGCTCCAGCGCGAGCGCGAGGCGTTCCTGATGCGCGAGGCGGACGCGGTCGTCACGCTGGCCGAGACCATGGCCACCGAGATCGTCGAGCGCGGCGTGCCCAGGGAGAAGATCCACCTGGCGCCCAACGCCGTCGACGACACGCTGCTGAGCGCCCACTACGACGGGGCCTCGTTCCGGCGCGAATACGGCATCGCCGACGGCGAGATCGTCGTCGGGTCGGTGTCCAGCATCGTGGCCTACGAGGGCTTCGCCACCCTGCTGCGGGCCGCCGCGCTGCTGCGTGACGAGAAGACGCCCGTACGCGTGCTCATCGTGGGCGACGGCACCGAGCGCGAGAACCTCCTCGAACTCGTCGAGGAGCTGGGTCTCGGCGACGCCATCCTGCCGGGACGAGTGGGTCCCGACGAGGCGCTGCAGGCGCAGGACGCCATCGACATCTTCGCCTGCCCGCGCGAAGACCTGCGCGTATGCCGACTTGTTACCCCATTGAAACCCGTCGAGGCCATGGCGCTCGGCAAGCCCGTCGTGCTCAGCGATCTGCCCGCCCTGTCGGAGCTGGTCGGCTCCGACGGCGCCGGACTCCTGGTGCCCGCGGGCGATCCGGGCGAGCTGGCCAAGGCGATCGCCGGGCTGCGCGAAGACCCGGCCAGGCGCGCGGAGATGGGTGAGGCCGGCCGGGCCGAGGTCGCGGCGAAGCGGACCTGGAGCCGCGTTGCCGAGACTTATCAAGCTCTATACCGGTCGATTGCAGAATGATGACCTTCGAGTTGCCTGTCTCTTGTGACGGGTTCCGTCGCATTAGGCGTGAGCTAGGTGGACTTGAGATAACCTTTGCGACCATGAAGTGTTGTTTCCGGCTCCCAAAGGCACAGCTGTGACAGAAATCGACTTGGCTGTCATCGGCCTGGGCTACGTCGGCATGCCTCTCGCGAAGGAGGCGGTGGCCGCGGGCCTGCGGGTCGTCGGCCTGGACGTCGACCCTCGCAAGGTCGACGCGCTCAACGCCGGGCAGTCCTACATCGATGACCTGACCGATGCCGACCTCGAGCACATGCTGGCCAGTGGGTTCAGCGCGACGCTCGACGAGGCCGTGCTCGCCCGAAGCAACACCATCGTCATATGCGTGCCCACCCCGCTCGATGAGGACCACCGGCCGGACCTGTCCGCCGTGGAGGGCGCCACCAAGACCGTGGCGCGCAACCTGAGCAAGGGCACGCTCGTCGTTCTCGAGTCCACCACCTGGCCCGGCACCACCGACGAGGTGGCCAGGCCGCTGCTAGAGAGCTCCGGGCTCACCGCAGGGGACGACTTCCACCTGGCCTTCTCGCCCGAGCGCATCGACCCGGGCAACCCCAAGTTCGGCCTGCGGAACACCCCGAAGGTCGTGGGCGGCTACACGCCGACCTGCCGCGACCGGGCGACGGCGTTCTACGGGCAGTTCATCGAGCAGGTGGTGCCGGTCAGCGGCACCCGCGAGGCCGAGATGGCCAAGCTGCTGGAGAACACCTACCGGCACGTCAACATCGCCCTCGTCAACGAGATGGCGATCTTCTGCGACGAGCTCGGGATCGACCTCTGGGAGTCCATCGAGGCCGCGGCCACCAAGCCGTTCGGCTTCCACAAGTTCCTCCCGGGGCCGGGCGTCGGCGGGCACTGCATCCCCGTCGATCCCTCATACCTCTCGTACACCGTGCGCAAGCTGGGCTACCCCTTCCGGTTCGTCGAGCTGGCGCAGGAGATCAACGAGCGGATGCCGTCCTACGTGGTGGCCCGCGTCCAGCGTTTGCTCAACCGGTATAAGAAGCCCGTGAACGGCGCCAAAGTCGTTATGCTCGGCGTCACCTACAAACCGGATATCGCCGACGAGCGGGAGACTCCGGCCCTACCGGTGGCGCGTGCGCTGCTGGAGCTGGGGGCAGAGCTCACGTTCGCGGACCCGTACGTCAAGGAGTGGTCGGTGGACGGCACCCCGGTGCCGCGTGAGGAGGATCTGGCCGAGGCCGTGATCCACGCGGACGTGACGCTGCTCCTGCAGCAGCACGCCGCGTTCGACCTCGACATGGTCGAGGCCAAGGCCAAGCTCGTGCTCGACACCCGAGGCGTTCTCGCCGAGGGTGAACGCGTCGAGCGGCTGTAGCGACGGAGGGCTGCGCGCAGTGCACGTGCTCGTCATGACGGTGGTGCATAACCCCGAGGACGCGAGAATTCTGCATCGGCAGATTCGTGCCCTTGTGGATGCCGGTCATGAGGTCACGTATGCCGCCTCGTACACCGCGCACGGCGTCGTCCCCAGGCCGTGGGTCACCGGAGTCGATCTCCCCAGGGCCGCCCAGCGCAAGCGGATCTCCGCCGTGTGGGCCGCGCGCCGGCTGTTCAAGCGGATGCGCGACAAGGTCGACCTCGTCCTCATCCACGACCCCGAACTGCTCTTCGCGGTGTGGGGCGTCCGCAACGCCCCGCCGGTGGTGTGGGACGTGCACGAGGACACCCCCGCCACGCTCTCGCTCAAACCGTGGCTGCCGTCGCTGCTGCGGCCGCCGGCGCGCTTCCTGGCCCGCATGCTGGAGGGCACGGCCGAGCGGCGCATGCACCTGCTGCTGGCCGAGACGGCCTACGCGGGCCGGTTCAAGCACGCCCACCTGATCGTGCCCAACGAGACCTGGGTGCCCGACTCCGTGACGCCGCCCGGCGACGACCGGGTGGTCTACCTCGGGTGGCTGTCCAGGGCCCGGGGCGTGACGGAGGCGGTCGAGGTGGCCCGGCTGCTGCAGCCGTACCGGGTGGCGGTGGAGCTGATCGGTTACGCCGACCCGCAGAGCCGCCCCATGCTCAACCAGGCGGTCACCGACGGCGTGCTCGAATGGCGCGACTTCATGCCCAACGACGAGGCGCTCAAGCGGCTCGACGGGGCGCTGGCCGGGCTGTCGCTGCTGCACGACGAGCCGAACTACCGGCACTCGATGCCGACCAAGATCGTCGAATACATGGCGCACGGCATTCCGGTCATCACGACCCCGTCGCCGCGCGCGGTCGAACTGGTCGAGCGCTACGACAGTGGTGTCGTGGTGCCCTGGGAGGACCCCAAGGCGGTCGCGCAGGCCGTACTGACGCTGCGGGACGACGTACGGGAGCGGCGGGCGCAGGGCGCGCGCGGTTACGCGGCGGCGCGTGCGAACCACCACTGGCCCAACTCGGCCAAGCGGTTCGTCTCCCAGCTGGAGTCCTGGGCCGGCGTCAAGCCGTAATTCTCGAGGGCGGGTAGGTTCCTGAACGTGCGCTGGCTCTTCCTGGTCGTGGGCGCAGCCATCCTGGCCGTGGTCGCGACCGTGATCATCGTCCTGCCGCCGTCCGACAAGGCGGCCGCGCCGTCGCCCGCGGCGGTCGCCACGCCGACGAAGACCGAGCCCACCCCCGCGGTGAGCGAGTTCACCGACCCGTGTGGAACGTTCGACACCGGTGAGAAGGCCCCCTACGCCGTCACCGGCTACTGGATCACCCCCAAGTCGAACCCCTGCACCTGGCGCAAGCAGTTGCAGGAGATCCACCGCGTCGGCGGCGACACGATCATCAGGATCGGGTACGGCCTGCAGTTCCGCAACGTCTCGGGCTCCGGCGAGATCCTCGACAGGGACGGCACGCCCGACTCGCTCTACAAGGCGTGCGAACAGGACGGCCTGAGCTGCCACGACGCGGCCGAGCGGGACCTCAAGGAGGCCAACCCCGACAACCGCATCGGCCGCACGTACGTCTACCGGACCGACGAGTCGTTCGGCAAGGACCTGTTCCGCTGCCCGCAGCTTGAGCAGACCATCGAGGCCGGCAAGCGCACCTACTTCCGGCTCATCACCCAGGCCGACGGCTCCGACGACGCCACCTGCGACTTCAGCAGCAAGGCCAGATCGTACGACCTGATCCTGGTGACCGGGTCGCCGACCGACAGCCTGACCCAGTTGCTCGACCTGGCCGACCAGTTCGGCATGCGGGTCTTCCCGGCGCTGCCGCTCGCGCCGCGCGACTCGAAGATGCGGATCAGGGCCGAGAAGCGGCATCTGGGCACGCTGACCACGCTGACCCGGCGCATCCTGCAGGACTACGGCGTGCGCTTCGCCGACCGGGAGTCGCTGGGCGGCGTCTACCAGCCGTTCGAGGTCCAGATGGCGTCCACGCTGGCGACGAACCCGACGCTGGAGGTGTACGCCGACCAGCACACGATCGTGGAACAGGAGCTACCCGGTAAACCCATCCTGATCAGCCCCTACATGGACGCACGCCAGCGGGTGCCGTTCGGGCAGACGCCCAAGCAGGTGGCCGAGGGCTTCAAGGCCCTGGTGAAGACCGGGGTCGGGATCATCGCGCCGCAGGACAGCCGGGGGACAGGCAAGGTGGGGCTGTACTGGCCGGACGAGCGCGACAGCGAGGTGGACGAGCGGCTGCGGTCGATGGTGGGGGAGTCGACGTACGCGACGGCGTACCACGGGTCCACGCGCGACTACTACCGCGAGATGGCGGCGGCCCGCCAGGAGATGCTGGACTCCGGCCACCAGGTGCAGCTCTGGGCGAACGTGGAGGCGTTCGAACCGTCGGGCAAGGAGCCGTGCGCGCCCCAGGGCACCCGCGGCAAGACCGACAAGGAGCGCCTCGACAAGGCCGTGACGATGGCCGGGCGTTACGTCCAGAAGATCGTCTCCTACATGTGGAGCGACTTCATGACCTGCGGGAACCCCTCGCTCGAGGAGGAGATCACCAAGGACTGGCAGCGGCCGATCGCGGTGGACGCGATCAGGCGGCCGCGCGACGGCCGGGACGGGCTTGAGGTACGCGGCTACAACCTCAAGGACGGCACCGTCACCGTGCAGTGGCCGGGCGGGACGAGCGAGATGGTCGTGGCGTCCGTGGGCTCGCTGGACGAGGACCCGATCGAGGAGGAACTGCCGGACGGGATGGCCACGGCGTGGGTGCCGTTCGACTGGAGCCAGGTGCCGGCCGGGCAGTGGGTCAGGATCGGCGTGAAACTACCGTCGGGCCAGACGACGTCGGAACCGCTACACGTACGGATCGTCACGTAGCCCCCGCATCATGGTGCGGCCTTCACTCTGCGTGAATCCCCTCCGTTCGGCCGCGTGAGGGCGTCAACCGGCCTATCACCGCACGGTTCGCTGCTCGCCTACGACTGCGTGTAACGTGCCCTGCATGGTCCCGAGCGTCCCGGTCAGCGTCGACCTGGTCGTGCTCACGGTGCGTAATCAAGCGCTGAGCGCCCTGGTCTGGCGCCGCGACAACCCCCCGTTCCTGCGCCGCTGGTCGCTGCCCGGCGGCTTCATCCAGCTCGACGAGGACCTACCGGCGGCCGCCCACCGCATCCTCGCCGAACGAGCCGGCCTCCCCGGCGCCCCGGTGCACCTGGAGCAACTCCAGACCTACGGCTACCCCGACCGCGACCCCCGCCAGCGCGTCCTGAGCGTCGCCTACCTGGGCCTGGCCCCCGACCTCCCGGCGTCGGAGAAGGCCCACATGAGCTGGCAACCGGTGAGCTCCCTGACCGTCATGGCCTTCGACCACCGCCGCATCATGCTGGACGGCGTGGAACGTGCGCGGGCCAAACTGGAGTACACCTCGCTGAGCGCCGCCTTCTGCCCACCGGAGTTCACGGTCGCTGATCTGCGCCGCGTCTACGAAATCGTCTGGGACCGCTCCCTCGACCCCCGCAACTTCCACCGCAAGGTCACCAAAGCGGAGGGCTTCCTGCTGGAGGCGGGCGCCACCACGACGAGAGACGGAGGCCGCCCCGCCAAGCTCTACCGCCGAGGCCCCGCCGAGCTCCTCCACCCTCCCATGCTCCGCAGCCTCAAGGAGTAGCGCCGGCTCCCAGGAATGGGTGGGACCAGGAGCGCCTTTGGAAGCTGCCTTAAAGTTAGGTCATGCCTCGTTTCCGCCAGATTCTGGACACCATGGCCGGCTACAAGCCGGGCAAGGCCGTAGTGGCCCCCGACGGCCGGTCGTACAAGCTCTCCTCCAACGAATCCCCCTACGACCCGCTGCCGTCCGTGGTCGAGGCGATCGCCGAGGGGGCGCGGCAGATCAACCGCTACCCCGACCCGGGCTGTGTCGAGCTGACCGAGGCCATCGCGGGGCGGTTCGGTGTGCCGGCCGACCACATCGCGCTCGGCGCCGGGTCGGTCACCGTGGCGCAGCAGTTGTTCGAGACGGTGGGGGAGCCGGGTGCCGAGGTCGTGTACGCGTGGCGGTCGTTCGAGGCGTACCCGCTGCTCGCCGACCTGGCCGGTGTGACCTCGGTGCGGGTTCCGCTGGCGGGCGAGGACCACGACCTGGACGCCATGGCGGAGGCGATCAACGACAGGACGCGCATGGTGTTCGTGTGCAACCCGAACAACCCGACGGGCACCTCCATCCGGCGCGGGGCGCTGGAGGCGTTCCTCGACCGGGTGCCCGAGCGGGTGCTGGTGGTGCTGGACGAGGCCTACCGCGAGTACGTGCGCGACGAGGACGTCCCCGACGGCCTCACCCTCTACCGCGACCGGCCGAACGTCTGCGTGCTGCGCACCTTCTCCAAGGCCTACGGGCTGGCCGGCCTGCGCGTCGGCTACCTGATCGGGCAGGAGCCCGTGGCGTCGGCCGTGCGCAAGACGATCATCCCGTTCGCGGTCAACCACCTCGCCCAGGTCGCCGCCCTCGCCTCGCTCCAGGCCGAGGACGAGTTGCTGGAGCGGGTCGAGCGGGTGGTCAAGGAGCGCACCCGGGTCCGCGAGGCGCTCATCGCGCAGGGCTGGACGGTGCCGCCCACCGAGGCGAACTTCGTCTGGCTCCGGCTTGGCGAGCGCACGATGGACTTCGCCTCGTCCTGCGGTCTGGAGGGCGTGGCGGTACGGCCGTTCCCGGGGGAGGGCGCGCGCGTGTCCATCGGCTCGCCCGAGTCCAACGACGTGTTCCTGGCCGCCGCCCAGGAGTTCCTCGCTAGACCCTGACCTCTTCTTCGACGACGAGTGGTCTGGCCTTCGCGCGTCGCTCGGTCGACACCACCAGGGCGACGCCGACCAGGATCACCAGGCCGCCGAGCACCATCTGCACGGTCACGTGCTCGTTCACGACCAGCACGCCGAGCAGCACGGCGACGACCGGGTTGACGTACGCGTACGTGGACACCAGCGAGATCGGCGCGTTGCCCAGCAGCCACGTGTACGCGGTGAACCCGACCAGCGACCCCACCAGAATCAGGTATGCCAGCGCCGCCCACGACCGCCCGGAAACGGTGGCCAGGTCGAGCCGCTCCCCGAAAGACACGCCGACCACGGCCAGCCCCGCGCCGCCGACCAGCATCTCCACCGTGCTGGCCGCCCACACGTTGGACGGCATCGGGATCCGCCCCGACAGGAACGAGCCGATCGACCACGACAGCGACGCCAGCAGGATCACCACGATGCCCGTCGTGTCGGCCGTCCCGCCGCCGCCGTTCAGCGACAGGGCCGCGACCCCGCCGAACCCGACCAGCACGCCCGCCAGCGTCAGCATCGCCGGCCGGTCTCTGAACGCGATCCTGAGCACCACCAGCCACAGCGGCACGGCGGCCACGAGCAGCGCGGCCAGGCCGCTGGAGATATGCTGCTCGGCCACGGCGACCATGCCGTTGCCGCCGGTCAGCAGCAGCAGGCCGACCAGCGCGGCGCCGCCGAACTGACGCCGCGACATCCGGAACGGCTCCCGCCCCTTCCTGATCACCAGGAAGGCGGCCAGCAGCAGGGCGGCCGTGACGAAGCGGATCGCGCCCTGCGACAGCGGCGGCAGGGTCTCGATGGCGACCTTGATGCCGAGGTATGTCGAGCCCCACACCACATAGACGATCGCCAGAGCACTCCAGACAAGGAGTGGAGAACGATTGTCAGTAGCGTTTGAACTCATGGCTCATGACTGTACAGGTGAGTGCCGACAAAATGCTCGCGGGTATCAGACTTCGGACTATGGCGGGATATTAGCGGTAGGCGGCTATCACGCCACTGTCACCCTCCGGCCACGCCCTGACAGGATCCAAGACATCCACCTACCTCGAAGGGAACCTGTCTCATGCCCGCTCAGTTCTCCGCCGTGGCGGCTGTCCCCGCCGCCGCCAACGCCGCCGCGATCGCGCACTTCGCCGCCCGGCTGTCCGTCGAGACCGACGTGTCGGACGTGGCCGCCGACCTGGCCGCCTCGGTCCCCGGCCTGGTCGTCGTCGACTCGCGCAGCCAGGAGAGCTGGGACCAGGGCCACGTCGAGGGCGCGACGCACCTGCCGACGGCCGAGATCGCGACCAAGGCCGCCGGCCTGATTCCGGCGGACGCGATGGTGGTGACGTACTGCTGGGGCCCCGGCTGCAACGGCGCCACCCGGGCCGCCCTGGAGTTCGCCAAGCTCGGCTACCGCGTCAAGGAGATGATCGGCGGCTTCGAGTACTGGGCGAGAGAGGGTTTCCCCGTGGAGACCGCGTCGGGCGTCGACCGCCGGCCGGTGGACGCGCTGACGGCACCGGTGTCAGGAATCGCGTGCGCCTGCTGACTCGGACTCCCACCGCTGCCCTGGAAGCGCTCCCAGCGCCCCCACAGCCCCGCGCAGAGCCCTTTCAAACCTCATGGAGCCGCAACGGTGCCGGGGGCCGGCCCTAAACCCGTCGGATTCCTACCAGGGGGCGATCTTGGTGCCCAAAGCCGCACGGTCTTGGCCGGAAACGAGCACGATGAGCGCTCAACTCAGGACAGACGGTAGGCGGGGGGTCTTCACCAGAAAAATTTGGTGCCCCCGTCCGAATCCCGTCGATCGGGGGCGTGGGAGAACATACCCGTATCTACACGGGCCAACCAATAAGTTCACAAGAGTCAACACACCCGTTCGCAAAGCTGACATCTTTGGTCAACCCCAACGCCCTCCCCAGGTCACGCAGAACCCCTCAGAAGGCCCACAGAACGCCGTAACGGCGCCCAGCCCCGTGCGGGTCAGAGAGCGTCTCCCTGGAGGCCCTGAGGGCCGTACGGCGGTTGGCGCCGGCTTGGCGCAGCCGTACTGGATGGGTCGGAAGAGAACCCCGAACGGCGAAGAACCGCGGGCATGGCAGCATGACCGGCACACACAGAGATCGCCCCAGGCCCGCCGCAAGGAGCGCGGCGAGCCCGGAACGTTCAGCGCGGATCTGCGATCAGCGCGGACCCAGTTTCTCCACGATCAGCCGGTAAAGCTGCCGCGGTCGCCCGGGTTGCGGCGTACGGTTCGGCGGAAGCGGCCACGCGAGTCCCTCGTCAACCAACGTGCGCAACAATCGCCGAGCAGTACGAGGGGTCACCCCGAGCATCTTGCCCGCCCCCTCCGCGTCGACCACCGTGTCGCCGCCTTCGAGCTTGGCCGCCAGCCTGGCCAGCACCTCCACCCCCTTCGGTTTGAGGGCGGTGGATCCGGTAGGCGGCATCCGCGGCGCCGGGATGAGTGCCCGGCCCTCGCGGTCCACCGCGAACCCCTGTGCCTGCTTGCCCGCCTGCGTGCGAGCCAGCGCGGCCCTGGCGTGCGACTCCGCGTCGTGCGTCGTGCGTCCCATTCCCACGCCGACCTCGACCGCCAGCCCCAGCTCGTCCCTGATCCTGGCCGCGAACGGCAACACCCTGAACCCGTCTGTCGCCGCCGCGATCGAGCCCCTGGTCGCGGTGACCAGATAGCTGTGATCGTCGATGGGCCAGACGGTGGCGTTGATCCGGTTCGCCTCCTGGACCAGCAGCCGGTGCAGAGACAGCCGCAGCTCGTCGCGCCAGTAGCGGGGCGCCGCGCGCCGCACGGGCTCGCGCAGCGTCGGCACCTCCACCAGCACGACGGTGAGCTGTGACTCCTCCAGCCGGTGGTGCGCCCCGAGCAGCGCCGCGGTGTGCAGCGCCGTACGGACCGCCGCCGAGGTCGGCCTGATCCTGATGACCGGTACGCCCGCCGCGTGCAGGCGTTCGGCCACCGCGGGCAGGCACGTCAGCGCCCCCGTGGTGGCCCCTTGACGGGCGAGACGTTCGTGGTAGGCCGCGATCGTCCCGGTGGCTCCGGGTTCGTCGCGGCTGTGCACGTCCGTGGCGGGGATGCCGAGGTCGGTGTAAGCCTCCTCGACATCGGCCCTGCTCACCACGTCGATGCTGACCCTCTGGGGGTCCATCCGGGTGTCCAGCGCGGCCTTGGCCAACGCCGCCACCAATGCGGCTCCGCCGAGTTGCACGTACGTCGCGGGCATCGTCAGCACGCCGGAACGCCTGGCCAGGTCATAAGGGACCGGGCTGGCGAACAGACATGCGTCGACACCGGGACCGAGTCGCGTCACCTTGTCGGGCGCCTCCTGTTCGTCGCGGTACGCGGCCGCGACCAGGCGACACGGCAAAGGTGCCGCGGCGTGACCCATCAGCATGACTCGCTCGACCAAGTCGTGGGGTCCGACCACGCCGATGGTGAGGTCCGGTGTCATAGCGCCCGGGCGTGACACTCGGGGAGTTTCTTCGGCCCTCTCGACCAATGTTCGTCCCATCCTGCCGTCCGTTGCAGTGCTCTCTTTTGGAACGATCGCTCGCGGGGGCCGTAATGTCACGCCCGACTTTTCCGGAAAGCCGTTCTGGTTGACCGCCCGACAAGATGTCCTAGCAGCTCAACGAGGTTTTTCTCGGCATTTTCAACGCTCGGAAATCTCTCGTGTAATGTCCGCGCCGAGCGCGCGCATTCGAGCGGCGAGATGTGCGTGACCGCGATCGATCAGGTATCCCGAGTCGATCAGGGTCTCGCCTTCCGCGGCCAGCCCGGCGAGCACGAGGGCGATTCCAGAACGCAGGTCGTGGGCCGTCACCTGGGTGCCGGTGAGCGGCGTGCGGCCGCGTACGACGGCTCGGCTGCCGTCGACCTCCACGTTCGCGCCCATTTTGTTGAGCTCGCCGGCCAGCGCGAACCGGCCGTCGAAGATGCGCTCGTGAATGTAGCTGGTGCCGTCGGCGAGCGCCGCGACGGTCATCATCGGCGACTGCAGGTCGGTCGCGAACCCGGGATAGGTGTCGGTGATGATGTTGATCGGCCGCAGCGGGCCCTCGCAGCCCACGTGCAGCACCGCGCCCTGCCGGTGGAACTCGACGCCCATCTGCTCCAGCTTGTAGCGGACGACGCCCAGGTCGAGCCCTGTGCCCACGAGGCTGACCTCGCCGCCGGTGATCGCCGCCGCCATCGCGAACACGCCCGCGTCGAGCCGGTCGGGCATCACCGTGTGCTCGACGGCGTGCAGCTCGTCGACGCCCTCCACGGTGATGAACCCCGTGCCGCCGCCGCTGATCCGCGCGCCCATCTTGGTGAGCATGTCGATGACGTCGAGCACCTCGGGCTCCAGCGCCGCGTTCTCGATCACCGTCGTGCCCCTGGCCAGGGCCGCGGCCATGATGAGGTTTTCGGTGCCGGTGTGGGACGGGGTGTCGAGGTAGAGGGTCGCACCGGTCAGGCCGGACGCCTTGACGTGGATGACGGTCTCGCCCTCGTCGACGATCGCGCCCAGCCGTTTGTAGCCCAGGTAGTGGAAGTCGAGGTTGCGGCTGCCGAGATTGCAGCCGCCGACCCCTTCCACGATCGCCTCGCCGAGCCGGTGCAGCAGCGCGGGCGTGAACAGCACCGAGCCGCGGAAACGCCTCGCGATCTCGGCGGGCAGCACGGGGCTCTGCACCCTGGAGGCGTCGATGACCAGCGTGCGCTCGGACTCGTGCAGCTCGACGTACGCGCCGATCGCCTCGGCCAGCTCGACCGCGCGGCGGACGTCCTCGATGATCGGCACGTTGCGCAGAACGGTGCGACCCTTGGGGGCGAGCAGAGCCGCACCGATCATGGGGAGCACGGCGTTCTTCGCGCCCTGGATGAACGCGGTTCCACGCAGTGCGTTGCCACCGCGCACGCGGTAACGGACCATTCGTGCGGCTCCTTGAATTTCGGCGGTGAGGCTCGATCGGGCCAACAGTAGTCGCTCACACCACATGACCCTGCCGAATCATCCGCTAAAGGGAACCCCCGTGACGCGCTCATACGCTTCTAGGTATCGCTGCCGAGTGCTCTCGACCACATGGTCGGGAAGTCGAGGTGGGGGGTTTCCGGAGGCTTTGTCCCATCCTGATTCGGGCGAGAGTAGCCAATCGCGTACATATTGCTTGTCAAAAGAAGGCTGAGAACGGCCTGGTTTCCATTCCTCGGCCGGCCAGAATCGCGAAGAGTCGGGTGTCAATACCTCGTCACCCAGCGTGAGCACGCCGTCTTCGTCCCAGCCCAGTTCGATCTTGGTGTCGGCCACGATGATGCCGCGCTCGGCGGCGATCTCCGCCCCGCGCTCGTAGACGGCCAGCGTGATCCGCCTGAGCTCCTCGGCGGTCTCCGCGCCCACCTCCGCCACGACCCGCTCGTACGAGATCGGCTCGTCGTGCTGCCCCATCGGCGCCTTGGTGGACGGCGTGAAGATCGGCTCGGGCAGCCGCGACCCGTCCTCCAGCCCCGCCGGCAGCCGCACCCCGGACACCGTGCCGCCGGCGCGGTATTCGGCCAGCCCGCCGCCCGTCAGATAACCCCTGGCCACGCACTCGACCTGGACCATCCGCAGTGGCCTGCACAGCACGCTGCGCGCGTCGTCGCCCGGCCCCACGACGTGGTCGGGCACGACCTCCTTGAGCTGGTCGAACCACCACAACGACATCTGCGTGAGAACGGCCCCCTTGTCGGGGATCGCGGGCTCCAGCACGTAGTCGAAGGCCGACAGGCGGTCGGAGGCGACCATCAGCAGCAGGCCGTCGTCGGTCTCGTAGAGGTCGCGTACTTTGCCGGAGTGCACAAGCTTCATCGGGCGATGTCCGTTCTGTGGTGCGAACCGCGCAGCTCGATCCGGCCGACCAGGTCGTAGGCGGCCTGGCGGGCGCTCTCCTGGTCGGGCCCGCTGCCCACCACGCCGAGCACCCGCCCGCCGTCGGAGACCACCTCGTCGCCCGACCGTTTGGTGCCGGCGTGGATCACGTAGGCGTGCTCGGTCTCCCGCAGCCCCTTGATCACGTCTCCCTTGACCGGCGCCTCCGGATAGTTCTCCGAGGCGACCACCACGATCACGGCGGAGCCGCCCTTGAACACCGGGTCGAGCCCCAGCTCGCCGGTCGCGGACGCCATCAGCAGCCCGCCGAGCGGCGTCTCCAGCCGGTCGAGCAGCACCTGCGCCTCGGGGTCGCCGAAGCGCGCGTTGAACTCGATCACCTTCGGCCCTTTGGAGGTCAGGGCCAGCCCCACGTAGAGCACCCCCTGGTACGGCAGCCCGCGCCGCGCCAGCTCGCCGATCGTCGGATGCACGACCTCCCGCATCACCTGCTCGGTGAGCCCGTCGGGCGCCCACGGCAGCGGCGTGTAGGCCCCCATGCCGCCGGTGTTGGGGCCCTGGCCGCCGTCGTAGGCCCGCTTGAAGTCCTGCGCGAGCTGCAACGGCACGGCCGTGCTCCCGTCGCACAATGCGAACAGCGAGATCTCCGGCCCGTCGAGGAACTCCTCGATCACCACCCGGTCGCACGCCCGCGCGTGGGCCAGCGCCAGCTCTCGGTCGTCGGTGACGACGACGCCCTTGCCGGCGGCCAGCCCGTCGTCCTTGACCACGTAGGGCGCCCCGAACTCGTCGAGCGCCGCGGCCGCCTCGGCCTCGGTGACGCACACCCTGGCCCGGGCGGTGGGCACGTCGGCGGCACTCATGATCTCCTTGGCGAACGCCTTGGAGCCCTCGATCATGGCGGCTTCGCTGGAAGGCCCGAAGCAGGCGAAGCCCGCCTCGCGCACCGCGTCGCTGACGCCCGCCACGAGCGGCGCCTCGGGCCCCACCACCACGAGATCGACTCGCAGCCGCCCGGCCAGCGCGGCCACCTGGCCGGGGTCGAGTGGATCGACGGGATGGACGGCGGCGACCTCCTCGATGCCGGGATTGCCCGGGGCACAGTGGAGCTCGGTGACCTGGGGATCGAGCTTGAGTGAACGACACAGGGCGTGCTCACGCCCTCCGGAACCAATGACTAGAACGCGCACGCGCTCTATTGTCGCAGGCCCGCCGCCTGGCGCACGCTCTGGTGTCCTGCACACCAAATGCCGGAATAGCCGTCAATCTTTGTGGAGTTCTACCTGAGCCGCGGCCCTCAGGGCGAGTATCGTCAGTTGGGTTCACCCGCCTGTGGTAGGTTGAGGCGGCTTTGCGGCGTCTCTTGTGATTGGAGGTGGTCCGGGATGAATCCTGGTGATCCCAGCGATACGAGCTTTCACACGTTCGGTCTGAATACCCCCGACCACTCCAATCCGGCAGCCTGATCGTGCCTCCACGCACCTTCGTTGATTGAGGTGACAATTCATCGCGCGTGGAGCGTGCCGCGTCGGGCGGAAAGGGACTGCCATGCGCTCGTCCACGCTTTTCCGTCGCATCAACCGTCATCCCGTTCAGCCGCGCGCCGCGCACCAGCTCCACAAGCCGGTCGCGCGTGACATCTGCGTACCTCCCGTCGAGTCGATAGTGGAGTTCGGGGCCTACCTCCAGGGCAAGAAGGTCGCCGCGTCCGGCATCGTCGAGGCGCTCGACCTCGTACGCGAGCACAACAAGGCCAACGACGGCGCCAAGGCGTTCGTCTGGGTCGGGCTGCACGAGCCCGAGGCGCCCGAGGTGGAGTGGCTGTCCGAGGTGTTCGGCCTGCACCCGCTGGCCGTCGAGGACGCCGTCAAGGCCCACCAGCGCCCCAAGGTCGAGCGCTACGCCGAGTCGCTGTTCATGGTGCTCAAGACCGTCGCCTACCTCGACCACGACGAGCTGACCGCCACCAGCGAGATCATCGCCACCGGCGAGATCATGGTGTTCCTCGGCCCCGACTTCGTGGTGACGGTGCGGCACGGCCGGCACTGTCCCCTTACCGGGGTCCGCGAGCGCCTCGAAGACAAGCCCAAGCTGATGAACCGGGGCCCGGCCGGCGTCCTGCACGCCATCGCGGACCATGTGGTCGACCAGTACCTGCAGGTGGCCGACCTCATGCAGCTAGAACTCGAAGAGGTCGAGGCGACCGTGTTCGCCGACGTCAGCTCCCGCGACATCAACCGGATCTACCAGCTCAAGCGCGAGATGCTGGAGATGAAGCGGGCCGTCACCCCGCTCATGGCCCCGCTGGCCGCGCTGCCGCAGCGCCGCGTCATCCCCTCGGAGATGCGCGAATACTTCCGCGACGTCGGCGACCACCTGTCCCGGGTGTGCGAGCAGGTGGAGTCCTCGAACGAGCTGTGCAGCTCGATCCTGCAGGCCGCGCTCGCCCGCTCGAACGCCCTCGCCAACGAGGACATGCGCAAGATCTCCTCGTGGGTGGCCATCCTGGCCGTGCCCACGATGATCGCCGGCATCTACGGCATGAACTTCGACTTCATGCCGGAGACCAAGCAGGTCTGGGGCTATCCGGCGGTGCTGGCCCTGATGATCACGGCCTGCGTGCTGCTGCACCGCGGTTTCCGCCGCAACGGCTGGCTCTAGACGCCCACCGGCTTGAGCGGGCCCACGGGCTCGGGCAGCGCGTGCCCCCGCTCCCGCCACAGCTCCCGCATCCGGTCGGGGTAGTCGGTGACGATCCCGGCCGCCCCCAGGTCCAGCATCCTGGCCGCCAGCCCGGGCTCGTTGACGGTCCACACCGCCACGTCCAGCCCGGCGGCCGCCGCCTGCGCCATCAGCTTCTCGTCCACCATGATGTGCTCGGGCGAGAGCGTGGTGGCCCCGGCCGCGCGGGCCGCGGCCGGCACGTCGTCGCCGACGCCCTCGTTCCAGTGCAGGGTGTCCCGCTCGATGAGCGCGAAGCGCCGCGTGTCCGGGGCGATCTCGGCCGCGTGCGTGATGATGCGCCAGTCGAAGCTGAGGATGGCCACGTTGCCGAGCCGGCCGTGCCGGTCGAGCTCCTCGATGACGAGCTCGGTGAAGAGCTCGGGGTCGGGCGTCAGGTGCGGCCGCGTCGGGTCGGACTTCAGCTCCACATGCAGCCGTACGCCCTCCGCCTCGTAGGCGCTCACCAGCCCCAGCACCGCGCCGAACGTCGGCATCCTGGTCTCGGGCATGGCGACCTGCGTCAGCGCGAAGGGGTCGTCGGGGTGGCGGGGCAGCCGTACGCCCACGTCGAGCGTGTGGAGCTGCGCCAGGGTGAGCGCGTTGATGGGCTTGCCGACGTACGGGAAGAGCGGGTCAGCGGGCCGGACCGGCCGCCGGTCGGCGCTGGTCACGGCGGAGACCGTGAGATCGTGCGTGAGCACGAGGCGCCGGTCGGCGGTGAGCGCGACGTCGAACTCGAGCGCGTGCACGCCGAGCTCCATCGTGCGGCTCATACCGGGCAGGGTGTTCTCCGGCCAGAGGCCACGAGCCCCCCGATGACCATGTATCTCAACGTGCACAAGCGGGACCCTACCTGGCGCGGGGCAGGTCAGGGCAGTGCCACGCCGTGTCCTTTTTATCCTGCTACGCCCGGTCGTGTGATTCTGGGCAGACAATAGGCTGTTCTCTATGACGGAGGTTCTCAAAACGGCCCATTCCACGACAGTCCAGGCGTGGGTCGACGGCTGGGTCGTGTCCCGCAACGCACCCCGGCCCGTACAGGAGCGATGGGGCCTCCGGGTGGACGTGGGCCTGCCCGGTCACGTCGCCCGCCACATCGTGGTCAAGCCGAGCCCCGAGATCGTCCGCCACCTGACCGCGACGCTCACCACCCCGGGCACCTGGCTGAAGCTTTGCGCGGCTCGTGAGACGATCGCCCCGCTGCTGCCCGAGCGCTGGTCCGCCCAGGACCCGGAGTTCATGATGACCGCCCCGCTGGCCCACGACGCCGTGGCGGCGCCCACCGGTTACACGCTGGCCGTCACCACCAGGGCGGGCGTCACGGTCGCCCGCCTCCTGACGGCGGCGGGCGAGGTCGCGGCGCGGGGGCAGTTCGCCATCGCGGGCACGACGGCCGTGGTGGACCAGGTGGAGACGGCGGGCAACCATCGCCGTCGCGGCCTGGGCACGGTCGTCATGCGGACGATCGGCTCGGTGGCCGCCTCGATGGGGGCGCGCACGGGCGTCCTGGTGGCCACCGCGGAGGGCCAGGCGCTCTACGAGACGCTCGGCTGGACCCTCCGCACTCCCATGACGGCGGCGGTTCTGACCTTTCCTGAGAGTTAGGTTCAGACGAGCGAGCGGACCACGATGGTCTGGTCGCGCCCGGGACCGACCCCGATGGCCGAGATCGGCGCCCCGCTCATCTCCTCCAGCGTGCGCACGTACGACTGCGCGTTCGGGGGCAGGTCCTCGAACGCCTTGGCGCTGGTGATGTCCTCCTGCCAGCCGGGGAACTCCTCGTAGATCGGCTTGGCGTGGTGGAAGTCGGTCTGCGTCATCGGGATCTCGTCGTGCCGCACCCCGTCGACCTCGTAGGCCACGCACACCGGAATCCGCTCAAGCCCGGACAGCACGTCGAGCTTGGTGAGGAAGTAGTCGGTGACGCCGTTGATGCGGGTGGCGTAGCGGGCGATGACCGCGTCGAACCAGCCGCAGCGGCGGTTGCGGCCGGTCGTGACGCCGTACTCGCCGCCGGTCTGGCGCAGCCACTCGCCCATCTCGTCCGTGAGCTCGGTGGGGAAGGGGCCGGAGCCGACGCGGGTGGTGTACGCCTTGAGGATGCCGATGATCTTGGTGAGCCGGTTCGGCGGGATGCCGGCCCCGGCGCACGCGCCGCCCGCCGTGGGCGACGACGACGTGACGAACGGGTACGTGCCGTGGTCGATGTCGAGCAGCGTCCCCTGCCCGCCCTCCAGCAGCACGAACTTGCCCTCGTCCAGCGCCTTGGACAGCACCAGCGAGGTGTCCGCGATGTGCGGCTTGAGGCGCTCCGCGTAGGCGAGGTACTCCTCCAGCACCGCCTCCGGCTCGATCCCGCGCCGGTTGTAGACCTTGGTCAGGACCTGGTTCTTCTCGGTCAGCGCGACCTCGATCTTCTTGGCCAGGATGCCCGGGTCGAGCAGGTCCTGGACCCGTACGCCCATGCGGTAGATCTTGTCACCATAGGCGGGGCCGATGCCGCGCCCGGTGGTGCCGATCTTGGCCTTGCCGAGATAGCGCTCGGTCACTTTGTCCAGGGCCTTGTGGTGCGGCATGATCAGGTGCGCGTTGGCGGAGATCAGCAGGCGCTCGGCGGAGATGCCCCGCTCGGCCAGCCCGTCGATCTCGCTCAGCAGCACCCCTGGGTCGATCACCACGCCGTTGCCGATCACCGGAACGACCTCCGGCGACAGGATCCCCGTGGGGAGCAGGTGGAGCGCGTATTTCTGATCACCGATGACCACGGTGTGTCCCGCGTTGTTGCCACCCTGATAGCGGACGACGTAATCGACGTCGCCACCGAGCAGGTCGGTGGCCTTGCCCTTGCCCTCATCGCCCCACTGGGCACCAACGAGAACGGCAGCCGGCATGGTTCAGTCTCCCGAGCAAAAAACGAAAACCCCTGGCGCAAGCGCGACAGGGGCTCTTGCGTAGAGAGACTACCCGAACGTGCCCATTCGTCCCAAGGGACCTGGGCCTATCCCTTGGTCAGCGCCTCGTAACCTTCCTCCGAGCTGTCCCTCAGGAACTGCGCGCACCGCTCGGCCTCGTCCTTCTCGCCGATCGACTGGGCCGCCCTGGACAGCGCGTAGAGGCAGCGCAGGAAACCCCGGTTCGGCTCGTGCTCCCACGGGATGGGCCCATGGCCCTTCCAGCCACTGCGGCGCAACTGGTCGAGGCCGCGGTGGTAGCCCGTACGGGCGAAGGCGTAGGAGGTGACGGCGTGCCCCTGGGCGAAGTATTCCTCCGCGAGCGCGGCCCACGCCGCCGGGTAGGCGGGGAACCGGGCGGCCACGTCAGAGGGCTTGACCCCGGACTCGAGCGCCTCCCTGGCCTCGGGCAGGTCCGGCAGGTGAGTCGGGGGCGGCCCGGCGAGAAGGTTATCCATAGGACAAGTCATACCCGCCGAGCCGCACCAGTGGCTAGGAGATCTTCGTCCCAGCGCTCTTGAGGTGCTGACATGCCTCGACGATGCGGGCGGCCATCCCGGCCTCTGCGGCCTTTCCGTAGGAGCGGGGGTCGTAGGCCTTCTTGTTGCCGACGTCGCCGTCGACCTTGAGCACGCCGTCGTAGTTGCGGAACATGTGGTCGGCGACCGGGCGGGTGAAGGCGTACTGCGTGTCGGTGTCGACGTTCATCTTGACGACGCCGTACGAGATGGCCTCGTGAATCTCCTCCATCGCCGAGCCGGAGCCGCCGTGGAAGACCAGGTCGAACGGCTTCTCCTTGCCGTATTTGGCGCCGACCGCCTCCTGGATCTCCTTCAGCACGCCCGGCCGCAGCTTGACGTGGCCCGGCTTGTAGACGCCGTGCACGTTGCCGAACGTGGCGGCCAGCATGTAGCGGCCCTTCTCGCCGAGGCCCACGGCCTCAGCGGTGGCCAGGGCGTCCTCGGACGTCGTGTAGAGCTTCTCGTTGATCTCGCCGACGACGCCGTCCTCCTCGCCGCCGACCACGCCGATCTCCATCTCCATGATGATCCGCGCGCGGGCGCACTTGTCGAGGAGCTCCTTGGCGATCTCCAGATTCTCCTCCAGCAGTACGGCGGAGCCGTCCCACATGTGCGACTGGAAGAGCGGGTCGAGGCCCTTGGCGACCCGCTCCAGGGAGATGTCGATCAACGGCCGCATGAAGCCGTCGAGCTTGTCCTTCGGGCAGTGGTCGGTGTGCAGCGCCACCGTGACGGGATACTTGTCGGCCACCACCCTCGCGAACTCCGCCAGCGCCGTGGCGCCCGTCACCATGTCCTTGACCGTGCTCCCCGAGAGGAACTCGGCGCCTCCCGTCGAGATCTGCACGATGCCGTCGCTCTCGGCCTCGGCGAAGCCGCGCAGGGCGGCGTTCAGCGTCTGCGAGGAGGTCACGTTGATCGCCGGGTAGGCGAATCCGCCGGCCTTGGCCCGGTCGAGCATCTCAGCGTAGGTCTCTGGAGTCGCAATAGGCATGATTCATCTCCCTGAGAAGTTACGGCTTCGCGCCAGGGCCCAGTATCCAGCCTCACTACCCCTTGTGGTAGAGACAACGCGTCCTTGGTGGTCATGTCGCGCATCCCCGCTACGGGTAGGCTCTCCGGGTGGACTGGCTTTGGAATCTCCTCGACCCGACTTGGTGGCTCACCATTCTTGGTGCTTTCGCCACCATCGGCGTTCTCGCGATCATCTTCGCCGAAACGGGTCTGCTGCTCGGGTTCTTCCTGCCCGGCGACTCACTGCTGGTGGCGGCGGGACTTTTCAGCTCGGCGTCGGTCGCCAAGGGAATGGGCATCGAACCGCTCTCCTTCCCCGTGCTGCTGATCGGCACACCGCTGTGCGCCATCGCGGGCGCCCAGCTCGGTCATTTCCTCGGGGCACGATTCGGGCGGAAACTCTTCGACAAACCGGAATCCCGGTTGTTCAAGAAGGAGCACGTGCTCAGGGCCGAGGTGTTCTTCGAGAAGTTCGGTCCCGCCAAGGCAGTGATTTTGGCCAGGTTTGTCCCGATCGTCCGCACGTTCATGAATCCCGTCGCGGGCGTCCTGGAGATGTCCTCGAAGCGGTTCTTCATCTGGAACGTCGTCGGCGGCTTCATCTGGGTCGAGAGCCTGCTCCTGGTCGGCCACTTCCTCGGCGGCGCGGTCGACCCGAAGAAGATCGACCGCTACATCCTGCCCGGCGTCTTCCTGATCGTCTTCATCTCGCTGATCCCGATCATCGTCGAGGCGATCAAGCACCGCAGGGAGGCCAAGAGCCTGCCCTCGCCCAACGGCAAGCACCACCGCGTGCCGTCGAGCACCGACACTCAGTTCTGACGGATCGGTTCCGGCGGTTCGGTTCTCTGACGGTTCGGTTCTGACGGAGATCCACAGCGGATCATCACCGGGGTACGCTGCCCACTGTGGGACGCCACAGGTCAGATCCGATGGGCCTCGCCCGATTAGCGCTCGCCGTCGTGGCGGCGGGGGCCGTGGTGACGCTCCTGGTCATCGGCGGCCGCGCGCTGCTCGCCTCCTCGGGCGCGCCGCTGCCCGAGCGCGAGCGCGCCTCCGCCCTCGCGACCGGCCCAGCCGCCACGACTTTGCAGGCCACCGGCCAGGTGCCGACGGTCCGCATCGAGTGCCTGGCCGAAACCTGCCCCCTTGTCACGGTCCGGGTGCCCGGTGGTGACGTGCTGCAGTACCGCGAGATGAGCCGGGGCGAGGAGGTCAGCTACTTCGAACCGGAACTGGCCGTGGTGCTGAGCGACGCGGGCACGGTCCGCGTCACGGAGAACGGCAAGCCCCGCGACCAAGGCAAACAAGGCACCCGCGACTCCTTCACCATCCGCACCCCGAACTAACCCCGCCCCCGGCACACCGCATCACCACGGCCAAACCACGCGCCCGCCCGCCGTCGGGTCGCGTCCGTGGACGTGACCCCCGGCTATGCGCCGCCGGAGGTGAACCCCGCCGCCTGCGCCACGCCGCCGCGCGGACCGCTCGAGCGCGCTACGTCCCCGAAGGCGAACCGCTTCGCCTGCTGTAGCCGAACCGCGCGACGTGCTGCGCCGCCCGACCGCGCCGCGTCGCAATTACGTCCCGTCGCAGGTGAGCCGCTTCTTCCAAAGGACCCCCGCCCGTCCTGAAGGGCCCCGACTTCGTCCTTCTGCAGGGTCCGCCTTCCCCTTCTTCTAAAGGACCCCCGCCGGAGTGTGATGGGGAAGGCCGGCATGGGGGCGGGGTCGGCGCCCGTAAGGTCCCGCCGTCATGGGCACTCGTCGTTAGAGGCCCAGGTCCTTCAGCGTGTACGCCGTGCGGTACTCCAGGCCCTCGGCCTCCACCCGCTCCCGCGCCCCCCGGTCCACGATCGTCGCCACGGCCACGACCTCGGCCCCCGCCTCGCGCAGTGCCTCGACTGCCGTCAGCGGGGAGCCGCCGGTCGTGGAGGTGTCCTCGACGGCCAGCACCCGGCGTCCCTTGACCTCCGGGCCCTCGATGCGCCGCTGCATGCCGTGCGCCTTCTGTGCCTTGCGCACCACGAAGGCGTCCAGCGCCCGTCCCCGGGCCGCCGCCGCGTGCAGCATCGCGCCCGCCACCGGGTCGGCGCCCATCGTGAGCCCGCCCACCGCGTCGTAGTCGAGGTCGGCGGTCAGGTCGAGCATCACCTTGCCGACGAGGGGCGCGGCCACGCCATCGAGCGTGATCCGCCGCAGGTCGAGGTAGAAGTCGGCCTCCAGACCGGAGGAGAGGGTGACCTTGCCGTGGACGACGGCCTTGCTCTTGATCTCGGCCAGCAGGTTGTCGCGATCTGTCATGGCTCCAAGCTTAGGGTCCTGATCAGTGCCAGAGCCTGCCCGTACGCCCTCGGCAACGGCCGCACCCTGACCAGAGGGCCGTGGCCGTACAGGATGTCGGCGGCCCGCAGCCGCGCCACCCGGCCGGCCAGCCGCTCGTCCTGCCTGGTGATCGCCCCCACGCGGGCGGACGCGAACAGCGCCAGCGTCTCGTCCCCGGGAAAGGCGGTCCGCAACGCGGTGGCCAGGTTGAGCGCCGCGGCCAATCGCTCGGCCAACTCCCCGGCCCCTGCGGAAGTGGCCCCTGCCGATGCGGACCCCGTCGATAGGGACCCCGTCGATGGCGACCCCGTGGATGGGGTTTCCGTAGACGCGGTTCCCGCCGGCCTGGCCTTCGCCGATCCCGCTCCCGCTCCCGCCGACAGGGCCTCCGTCGGCGGCTCGGCTACCACCAGGCACGTTCCCGCCACCGACCCCCGGTACAGCTGCGCCAGCCGGGTCCGTACGTACGCCACCGTGGCCAGCCCCGTCAGCGGGTCCTCGCACTGCAGTTCCCCGATCGGCGCGAAGCTCTTCTCCGCCCACCCCGACGCGAACGAGCGCAGCGCCGCGAACGGTGTTTCGCCCACCGCGGACACCTCGAAGAGCGCCGCCAGGTCGTCCAGGCCCTCGGCGATGCCCACCCCGGCGCTCGCCCGCGCCGCCCCCAGCGCCCAGCACGCGCCGGAAAGGTCGCAGCCTCTGCGTACGGCCTTGAGCGCGAGTTCCACCTCCGGCGTCCACCAGTCGTCGGCGAGCGACCAGCCCGCCGCGATGCTCCTGCCGCGCCAGCGCGACAGCACGTTCTCCTCCATCAGGTTCCTCCCACGGAGTAAAGACGCAGGACGGGTTTGGTCATGACGGGGAATGCGGAATGATTGCGCGGGGCAACCCCGCGTAATCGTGAGGTCACTATGGGTGTCGAATCGCCACAAAGCGATGCAGATCTACTGCAGGCGGTCAGAGAGGGCAATGCCGCTGCTTACGGCGAGCTCTACGAGCGCCACGTCGGTGCTGCCCGCGCGCTGGCCAGGCAGCTCGCCAGGCGGGCCGAGGTCGAGGACGTGGTCGCCGAGTCGTTCACGAAGATCCTCGAAATGGTGGGCAGGGGCGGCGGGCCCGAGTCGGGGTTCCGCACCTACCTGCTGACGGCGGTGCGGCGCACGGTCTACGACCGTTCGCGGATCGAGAGCCGTCAGGTGACCACGGGAGAGATCGAGCTCTACGACCCGGGGGTGCCGTTCGTCGATCCCGCGCTGGTCGGGCTGGAGAAGTCGCTGATCGCCAGGGCCTATCTCTCGCTGCCCGAGCGGTGGAGGGCTGTGCTGTGGCACACCGAGGTCGAGCGGGCCAAGCCGGCGGAGGTGGCGCCGCTGCTGGGGCTGTCGGCCAACGGCGTGGCCGCGCTGGCGTACCGGGCCAGAGAGGGGCTGCGGCAGGCGTACCTGCAGATGCATCTGGGCTCGCCGCCGCCGCACGACTGCCGTCCCGTGCTGGGCAAGATGGGCGCCTATGTCAGGGGCGGGCTGGCCAGGCGCGACTCCAAGGTGATCGACGAGCACGTGAGCGGCTGCGAGGAGTGCCACGGGGTCCTGCTGGAGCTGACCGACGTCAACCGCGGGCTGCGCGTCATGGTCGGGCCGCTGATCGCCGGGCCGCTGTTCGGCGGCTACGCGGCGGCGCTGGCCAAGACCGCGGCGATGGGCGGTGGGGCGGGCGGGCTGCTGCGGCTGTTCGGATGGGTGCGCCGGGCGCCCAAGCAGCAGCAGGCGGCGCTGGCCGGCGTCACCGTGGTCGCGGTGGCCGTGGCGGTCACGCTGACGCTGGTCGCCGACAGGCGCACGGCGGCCAGGCCACCTGAGCCGGCGCCCGTCGCCCAGCCGCCCGTGTCGGTGCGGCCAGTGCCCGTGCCGCTGCCGTTGCCGAGTGAGGAGCCGACCCGGGTGCCGGCGCCGGTCATCAGGGACAAGCCGGGCAAGGCGCGGCTGCGCGCCACGATCGACGCGCTCGGCGCCCTCGTCCGGGCCCGGCCCGGCATCGTCGGCCTCCGCCTGCGCAACTACGGTGAGGGGCCCAGCGAGGAGCTGTCGGCGCAGGTGCGCCTGCCGTCCGGCGTGACGCTCGTCCCGCCCGCGCGGCGCGGCCACGGCGTCGCGCTGCTCGACCCCGTGGGCACGGTGGACGGCTGGGCCTGCCGCCCGGCGGGCGGCGGCGCACGGTGCGCCAGGGAGCCGCTGGAGGCCGGGCAGGGCACGGCGGTGTTCCTGCGGGTGCTGGTGGCGGAGAAGGCGCCGCAGGGCCCGGGGCCCGCAGTCAGTGTCGCGGCGGGCTCGCTGCGGGTCAGTGCGCGGGCCGAGGAGGGCGTACGCACGACGGGAGCGCCCGCCAGGTTCGCCACCGACGGGAAGGTGGTCGTCAGGGCGATCGGCAACGCGCTGCTGAGCTGCCCGGCGGAGCGGGCCGGCTGCCTGGAGGCCAGGCGGCGCGGTGGCGCCCAGCGCGACAACGACCTGTGGCCGATGTCCGTGCTCGACCAGGACGGACGCTCCGACACCGCCGCGTCCAGCGCGGCGGCGCTGTCACTGCCGAAGGGCAGCGAGGTCGTGTGGGCCGGGCTCTACTGGTCGGCCACGGGCGAGGAGGCCGGGCCGATCAAGATCAGGCCACCGGGACGGAACAAATACCTGACGATACGTCCCACTCATGTGACGACCAGGGAGCTGCCTCTCGGGCCCGTCTATCAGGCGTTCGCGGATGTGAGCGATTTGGCGGGCGATGTGCGCAGAAACGGCACGTGGTGGGCGGCGGACGCGCCGATGGAGGAGGGGGTGTCACGTCATGCGGGGTGGAGTCTGGTGCTGATCGTCACGGATCCGGCGGAACCGTACAGTCAGGCCGTGGTTCTCGACACGGCCACGGTGGTCGGCGGCGACTCGCGTCGGATTCGTATCCCTTTGGGGGGCCTGAGCCCGGCCGCCTCTCCCGCCCGCGTCGAGCTCGTGACCTGGGAGGGAGACGCCGATCTGAAGGGCGACAAGGTCTCGCTCGGGTCCGGCGCGCTCACCCCCGCGGGCGGCGGGCGCGAGGCCGCGAACGTCTTCGACGGGTCGTCGAGCGGCGTGGCGGAGATGACGTTCGGTGCCGACGTCGATACGGTCAGCGCTGAGCTCGGGGTGGATCCCGGGCTGACGATCGTCACGGACAAGGACGTGGTCCTGTTCGGAGTGGCCGCCCTGAGCGTGCGTGCGCGATCGTGACCGTGAACGGGACAAACTGGTACGGTCTGCCTAATTGGTCTGGCGGGACGGTGGGCGGGGGTCGAATCGTCAGGATTAACCCTCGCGCGATCACCTGCTTTCATTACCCTGAGAGAGGGCCGCCAAGTCCGGTCTCTGACGGTGCAGAGCCAGCAAGGTCGGACCTCCAGGAAAGGGGCGGTGTCAGTGGATCGCTGTGCGCTGTTCGTGGACGCTGGCTATCTGCTGGCCGATGGCGCGATGGCCGTACACGGCACGCGCCATCGCGAAGCGGTCGCCTGGGACTACCCAGGGCTGCTCCAGCTGATGACCGGCCTGTCGCGCGAGCGCACCGGCCTGCCGCTGCTGCGGTGCTACTGGTACGAGGCGACGGTCGAAGGCCGGCGCACACCGGAGCACGACGCATTGGCCGACATACCGGGCCTCAAGCTCAGACTGTCACGCATCCGGCCGGGCCGGCGCGAAGGCGTCGATGCCCAGGTTCATCGTGACCTGATGACACTCGCCCGCAACAACGCCATCTGCGACGCGGTCGTGGTCAGCGGCGACGAGGACCTGGCGCAGGTCGTGTGCGACGCGCAGGACCTCGGCATCAGGGTCAGCGTCATCCACATCGCGGCCGACGGCGGCTGGGCCGTCTCCCGGTCGCTGCGGCAGGAGTGCGACGACCTGGTGGAGCTGGGGGCGGTCCATCTGCGGCCGTACGTCAGTGTCGTGACGGGCATGTCCGAGTCGTCAAACGGGCACCACCAGCCGCTCGGCAACGGGCACGCGGGCCACGCGCTGCCGCCCGCGCCACCCGCCCTGCCACAGAGCTCGCTGCCGCCCGCGCCGTCGTCCACCGGCAGCCACTCCGCGGGCCATTCCGGTCATGGCAGCCACACGACGACGGGCAGCCACGCGGCCGTCTCGCCGAGTCAGCCCTCCGCCAACGGGCCCTCGCAGAACGGGCCGTCGTCCGGGCGCGGGCAGGCCACGCCGCCGGCGCTGCCGACGTACGCGAGCTACCAGCAGGAGCAGCCGCCCGCCCAGCCGCCGCCCGCGGCCCCGGTCACGGGCCCCATCCAGGCGCAGTCCGCCTCGCCCAGCACCGGTCAGTTCGCCAGCCCGTCCAGCGGCACCTACCAGCCGTCGGCGCTCGGGCCCTACACCGGTCCGCAGCCCGCCCCTGTCACCTCCTCGGCCGCCACGGCGGGCGCCACCACGCTGTCCGACGCCGTCAAGGCCGCCCATCGGGAGGGCCACGACTTCGGCGAGTCGGTGGCGCGCGACGCGCCGGCGCTGTGGCTGGAGGCAGTGCTGGCCCGCAAGCCCCGCATGCCCTCCGACCTGGAGGCCAGGCTGCTGCAGGGATCGTCGCTACCGATCGACTTCCTACTGCACGACGAAGTACGGCACGCCCTCAGACGCGGCTTCTGGGACGCGTTGGAACGCGCCCGTCACTGACGACCCATCCGCACCACCGGCCCCTCCACCGCCACCACAGCCCTCCCCAGGCCCCTCCAGCGGCCGCTCCACGGGCCGGCCCGATCGGGCTCGCCTATCCCCCCGCTCGGTCACCGAGGCCGAAGCGATCACGCTCCCGACCATCGAGGCCGAAGCGATCACGCTCCCGGTCACTGAGGCCGAAGCGATCACGTCTCCGGCCACCGAGGCCGCGCGATCACGTCGCCGACCGCCGGTGCCCGCGATCACACTCCCGGCCGACGATGCCGCGCACGATCACACCCCCGACCACTGCCCCCCAGGCACAATCACGCCCCCGGGCGCAGCAGCGGGTCCCGGGGGCGAAAGGGTGGCGGGTCAGGAGAGGGCGTCGAAGCCGGCGCGCAGGTGCGTCACCCGATCCGTCAGGTCGGACAGCGGCCCGGCCAGCGCCGGATCCTGCGACTTGCGGGCCTGCTCCCTCACCCTGGCCAGCTCGTCCTCCACAGCCGTCAGCCGCCGCGACAGCTCGGGCAGCACCGACGCCTGATCACCGGCCCCCGGCGGCAGCTCGCCGCTCACACGGTCGCGGAGCAGTGACGCCTGCTCGGCCAGGCGCTTGTTCATGTTGTACAGCTCGGTGAACACCGACACCTTGGCCCGCAGCACCCACGGGTCGAACGGCTTGGTCAGATAGTCCACCGCGCCCGCCGCGTAGCCGCGGAAGGCGTAGTCGGGTGCGCTGTCCACCACGGTCAGGAAGATGATCGGGATGTTCCTGGTCCGCTCCCGCCGCTTGATGTGCGCGGCCGTCTCGAACCCATCCATCCCGGGCATCCGCACATCCAGCAGGATCAGTGCGAACTCCGTGTTGAGCAGCGCTTTGAGCGCCTCCTCGCCCGACCTGGCCCGGATGGGCACCAGGTCGAGTGAGCTGAGGATGGCTTCGAGCGCGATCAGGTTCTCCTCGCGATCATCGACGAGGAGGATCTTGGCACGATCCGGCATCGATCACGACCCTTCGGCTGATGAGTCTGATGAGTCGGACGCGGCACCGCGCCCGCGGCTGAGCCAGCCGCGCAGGCGTTCGAGCAGTCGATCGACGTCGACCGGCTTGGGGACGTAGTCGGAAGCGCCCGACGCGATGCTCTTCTCCCGGTCGCCCCGCATGACCTTGGCGGTCAGCGCGATGATCGGCAGGTCAGCGAACTGGGGCATGCGGCGGATGGCCGAGGTCGTGGCCCAGCCGTCCATCTCCGGCATCATGATGTCCATCAGCACGAGCGCGACGTCCTCGTTCCGTTCGAGCTGCTCGATCCCCTCCCGGCCGTTTTCAGCGTAGACGACCGTGGAACCATGTCGCTCCAGCACGCTGGTCAGCGCGAACACGTTACGGATGTCGTCGTCGACGATGAGGATCTTGGCGCCGTTGAGCGGATCGTCGCCCTGCCACTGGCTGGGCGTCTCGACCGGCGCCTCGACGAGTTCGGGCATCGGCAGGTCGAGCGGCAGCGGCGGCTCGGGAGCGCCGGCCGGCTCCTCCGACGGCGGCGACATGAGCTGGCGGCGGTTGGCCGCCCCACCGTCCGTCGCGGCCAGCGGGCCGACGTAGGAGGCGGGCAGGTAGAGCGTGAACGTGCTGCCCTTGCCCAGCTCGCTGTCCACGTGGATCTCGCCGCCCAACAGCCGGGCGATGTCGCGGCAGATCGCCAGGCCCAGGCCCGTGCCGCCGTATTTGCGGCTCGTGGTGCCGTCGGCCTGCCTGAACGCCTCGAAGATGACGTGCCGCTTGTCGGGCGCGATGCCGATGCCGGTGTCGATCACCTGGAAGGCCAGCAGGTCGTCGGCGTCGTGCAGGGTGTCGTCGTCGTAGTCGACCCCGACCGGCGCCTGCGAGATGCGCAGCTTGACCTCGCCCCTCGGGGTGAACTTGACCGCGTTGGACAGCAGGTTGCGCAGCACCTGCTGCAGGCGCTGCTCGTCGGCGCGCAGCTCGTGGGGCACGTCGGCCTCGATGTCGACGGTCAGCGACAGGCCCTTGTCCTGCGCCAGCGGCGCGAACGCGGCCTCCAGCAGATCGACCATCTTCGGCAGCGACACCTGGATCGGATGGATGTCCATCCGGCCCGCCTCGACCTTGGACAGGTCGAGCATGTCGTTGATGAGCTGGAGCAGCGCCGAGCCCGCGCTGTGGATCGTCTTGGCGAACTCGACCTGCTGCGAGGTCAGGTTGCCCTCGGCGTTCTCGGTGAGCAGCTTGGCCAGCACCAGCAGGCTGTTGAGCGGGGTGCGGAGCTCGTGCGACATGTTCGCGAGGAACTCGGACTTGTAGCGCGAGGACACCGCGAGTTGCTCCGCGCGCTCCTCCAGCGTGCGTCGGGCCTGCTCGATCTGGAAGTTCTGGATCTCGATCGCGCGGTTCTGCTTGGCCAGCAGCGCCGCCTTGTCCTCCAGTTCGGCGTTGGACCTGCGCAGCTCCTCCTGCTGGCGCTGCAGCTCGTCGGAGCGCTCCTGCAGCTCACGGGTGAGCCGCTGCGACTCGGTCAGCAGGTCTTCGGTACGCGAGTTGGCGATGATCGTGTTCATCGTGACGCCGATGGTCTCGACGAGCTGCGTCAGGAAGTCGAGGTGCACCTCCCCGAACGGCGTGAAGGAGGCCAGCTCCAGCACGCCGAGCACGCGGTTCTCGAACAGGATCGGCAGCACCACGATCTGTGCCGGCGTGGAGCGGCTGAGCCCGCTGTCGATGGTGATGAACTGCGGCGGCACGTCGTCCAGCACGATGTGCCGGCCCTCGCTCGCGGCCTGCCCGACGATGCCCTGGCCGAACTCGAAGCGCTGGCGCGGCCCCCGGTCGGGGCGTACGCCGTAGCCGCCGATGAGGATCAGGTTGCGCTCGTGCTCGGGCTCGATGCTGTAGAAGGCGCCGTAGCGGGCCGACACCAGCGGAGTCAGCTCGCTCATCGTCAGCTTGGCCACTTCGAGCAGGTCGCGGTGGCCCTGCATGAGCCGGGAGATGCGGGCCAGGTTGGACTTGAGCCAGTCTTGCTCCTGGTTGGCCTGCGTGGTCTCACGGAGGCTGCCCACCATCGAGTTGATGTTGTCCTTCAGCTCCGCCAGCTCGCCCTGCGCCTCGATGGCGATCGAGCGGGTCAGGTCGCCGCGCGCGACGGCGCTGGTCACGGTGGCGATGGCGCGGATCTGCGTGGTGAGGCTGCCCGCCAGCTCGTTGACGCTCTCGGTGAGCCGCTTCCAGGTGCCCTCGACGCCCTCCACCCGCGCCTGGCCGCCGAGCTGGCCCTCGGTGCCCACCTCGCGGGCGACTCGGGTGACCTCGGAGGCGAACGACGAGAGCTGGTCGACCATGCGGTTGACGGTGGTCTTCAGAGCCAGGATCTCGCCCTGGGCGTTGACGTCGATCTTGCGGGTGAGGTCGCCGTTGGCGACCGCGGTGGTGACCTCGGCGATGTTGCGGACCTGGTAGGTCAGGTTGTTGGCCATGGAGTTGACGTTGTCGGTGAGGTCCTTCCAGACGCCCGACACGCCCTTCACCCGCGCCTGCCCGCCGAGCTGACCTTCGGTGCCCACCTCACGGGCCACTCGGGTCACCTCGTCGGCGAAGGAGGACAACTGGTCCACCATCGTGTTGAGGGTGTCCTTGAGCTGCAGGATCTCGCCCTGTGCGTCGACGGTGATCTTCTTGGACAGGTTGCCCTGCGCCACCGCGGACGACACCGCCGCGATCTGGCGTACCTGCGAGGTGAGGTTGTTGGCCATCGAGTTGACGTTGTCGGTCAGGTCCTTCCAGACCCCGGACACGCCGCGCACCTGCGCCTGGCCGCCGAGCTGGCCTTCGGTGCCCACCTCGCGGGCGACTCGGGTGACTTCGGAGGCGAACGACGAGAGCTGGTCGACCATCGTGTTCATGGTCGACTTGAGGGCGAGGATCTCGCCCTGGGCGTTGACGTCGATCTTGCGGGTGAGGTCGCCGTTGGCCACGGCGGTGGTGACCTCGGCGATGTTGCGGACCTGGTAGGTCAGGTTGTTGGCCATGGAGTTGACGTTGTCGGTGAGGTCCTTCCAGACGCCCGACACGCCCTTGACCTCGGCGCGCCCGCCGAGCTTGCCCTCGGTGCCCACCTCACGGGCGACTCGGGTGACCTCGTCGGCGAAGGAGGACAGCTGGTCCACCATCGTGTTGAGGGTGTCTTTGAGCTGCAGGATCTCGCCCTGCGCGTCGACGGTGATCTTCTTGGACAGGTTGCCCTGGGCCACGGCCGTCGCCACGGTCGCGATGCTGCGCACCTGCGACGTCAGGTTGTTGGCCATGAAGTTGACGTTGTCGGTGAGGTCCTTCCAGACGCCGGACACGCCGGTCACCTGTGCCTGGCCGCCGAGCTGGCCCTCGGTGCCCACCTCGCGGGCCACTCGGGTGACCTCTTCGGCGAAGCCCGAGAGCTGGTCGACCATCGTGTTGACGGTGTTCTTCAGCTCGAACATCTCGCCCACGGCGTCGACCGTCACCTTGCGGCTCAGGTCGCCCTTGGCCACCGCGGTGGTCACCACGGCGATGTCGCGCACCTGCGCCGCCACGCGGGAGGACATCGTGTTGACGGCCTCGGTGAGGTCGCGCCAGCTTCCCGACATGCCCCGCAGGTTGGCGCTGCCGCCCAGCCGGCCCTCGGTGCCCGCCTCGCGGGCCACCCTCGTGACCTCGGAGTTGAACAGCGCGAGCTGGTCGACCATGCCGTTGATGGCCTTGCCGAGCCGGCGCACCTCGCCGCGGGCCGACCTGTCGAGGTCGATGCGCCGGGACAGGTCGCCCTTCGCGACCGCGTCGATCACGTCGGCGGCGCCGCTCACCGGGCTAACCAGGGCGTCGATCAGCATGTTGACCGACTCGACGCTCTCCGCCCAGGCGCCCACACCGGGCCCCGGGGTCAGGCGCTCACCGAACCGCCCTTCCTTGACTACTTCTTTACGTACGCGTACCAGCTCGTTGGCCAGATGTTCGCGACGATCGGCCACTTCGTTCAGCAGCAGCCGCACCTCACTGAGGATTCCAGGAGGCGCATGAGGGACCCGACGCCGGAAGTCGCCGTCACGCCAAGAGAAGAGAGTCTCCAGGATGGGCACGAGATCCGATTCGGTGTAAGTCCTCTCCTCTGGGCTTGGCGCGGCCTTGGCCGTGGTCATTGGGCCTCCTTCACTCGCTGCCGGCTCCGGCGAGTGATTCAAGTCTGTCACGATGAGTAGCTCGTAGTCCTGTCCTTGGATTTACCCCAAGTCAGCGGGAAGTGTGGTAGGCACGTTGGGATGACTGCTTCTCCCCATGCGGTGCTCGCGGCGACGTTCGCGCCAGGCGAGACCGCTGTGACGGCTGCGATGAGGTTCACGCGTGAGGTGATGACCGCGTGGGCCACCGGCGGCGTGCTCCACACCGCCGAGCAGGCTGCGGGAGACCTCGCGGAACAGGTCGCTGACGAGCCTTTTGAGGTGATTTGGAAGCATTTCGGGGACGCCGTGCAGGTGGAACTGCGCCAGCGCAACCTTTCCCAGAGTGATCCAAAGGCTCCTTCCGTGAACGTCGAAGAGTGGGGAGTCACCTTTGCGGGCGATTCCCGTGTCCATTGGGCAAGGCTCACGCTACCTGGCTCCGTCGACAGAGTTGCCGCCGAATGGCTGGAGGAGAGCGCCAGGGGCCCCCACTGGCTGGGATTTCTCGCCGACGCGAGCGACCTGCTCGCGGGCACGCTAGACCCGGACATGGTACCCGCGATCATCGCCCAGGTCGTGGTGCCGCGGCTGGCGAGCTGGTGTGCCGTCTACACTTCCGACAACTCCGGCCCGCTGCGGCTGGTCTATCTCTGGCACGCCGACGAGGCCCGGATCGACGGCCTGCGCGTGCAGCTCGACGACATGGACGTCGCCGCCGCCGACACCCGGGTCACCTCCACGGTCCACCTGGCCGAGTCGCAGGTGCTGGCCGTGCCGCTCACCGCGCGCGGCCGCAGCCTCGGCATGATGTGCCTGGGCCGCTCCGACCGCTTCCCCGACGATGTCATCCAGTTCGCCGAGGACATCAGCAGGCGCGCCGCGCTGGCCATGGACAACGCCCGGCTCTACGCCCAGCAGGCCGCCGCCAACCGGGCGCTCCAGCGCAGCCTGCTGCCGCCCAACGAGCCCGAGGTGCCCGGCCTCGACTACGGCGTGATCTACGAGCCCGCGGGCGAGGTCAACGAGGTCGGCGGCGACTTCTACGACCTGTTCAAGGCGGGCGACGACTCGTGGCGGTTCGCGATCGGCGACGTCTGCGGCACCGGGCCCGAGGCCGCCGCCGTGACCGGCCTGGCGCGCCACACGCTGCGGCTGCTCGCCCGCGAGGGCTACGGCGTGGCGGCCGTGCTCGGCCGGCTCAACCAGGCGATCCTGGAGGAGGGCGAGCGGGCCAGGTTTCTGACGCTGCTGCACGGCGACATCACGCCCGTGGAGAGCGGCCTGGAGGTGCGCCTGGTGTCCGCCGGCCATCCCGAGGCGCTGCGGCTCAAGCCCAGCGGCAAGGTGGAGGCGGTGACCACCCCGCAGTCGCTGCTGGGGGTCTTCCACGAGGTGCTGTTCGAGGCCGACACCATCCATCTCGACCACGGCGACGTGCTCCTGGCCGTGACCGACGGGGTGACCGAGCGGCGCTCCGGCGGGCGGCTGCTCGACGACGACGGCGGCCTGGCCAAGCTGCTGGCCGAGTGTGCGGGGCTGTCGGCCAGGGCCGTGGCCGAGCGCATTCGCAGGGGCGCGGCGGAGTTCGCCTCCGAGCCGAGCGCCGACGACCTGGCGATCGTGGTCCTGCGCGCCCGCTAGTCCAGCGGCGCGGGTCCTCAAGGCGTAGGTGCTCAAGGGGGCGCCTTCCGTTCCACGGGCCGACGGGGTGCGGCTGGGCGCGATGGTGACAGGTCTCCTGGCTGACGATCAAGGTCGTCTGTCAGGAGAATTCTTACACTCTGTCAGTGTGTGGTGACATGCTTGCGGGCGAACTCCAGTTGGAGCGCGATCTGGGCGATGCGCTCGGAGACCACGAGGGAGCCGCGGATGGCGTCGTAGGTGTAGACCTCGTGCTCGCGGCCGTGCTCGGCGAGCTGGGCCACGTATTTCTCGATCTGGCGCAGCGGGCAGCGGGTGTCGTTCTCGCCCGCGAGGATCAGCAGCGGGCTCTTCACCTGGTCGACGTAGGTGATGGGGGAGCTGGCCGCATATTGCTCGGGCCGCTCGTCGGGTGAGCCGCCGAGCAGCGCGCGGTGGTAGGCGCGCAGGCTCTCCGCCTCGTCCTCGTACGAGGTCTGGTGGCAGGCGATCGGCACCGCCGCGATGCCGGCCGCCCACAGGTCGGGCTGGGTGCCGAGGCCGAGCAGCGTGAGGTAGCCGCCCCACGCCGAGCCCGCCAGGATCATCCGGTTCGGGTCGGCGATGCCCTGGTCGGCCACCCACTGGCGGACGGCCGCCACGTCGGCCAGCTCGATGTGCCCGACGTCGCCGCGCAGCGCGTCGCGCCAGGCCGAGCCGTAGCCGGTCGAGCCCCGGTAGTTGACCCGGACCACGGCGAACCCCGCGTCCACCCAGGCCGCGGCCTCCGGCGAGAACGCGTCGCGGTCGTGCGAGGTCGGGCCGCCGTGCAGCAGGAAGACCGCCGGGAAGGGCGCGTTGCCCACCTCCGGCTTGGAGACCAGCGCGTGGATGCGGCCGCCCTCGCCCTCGACGTCCACGTCCTCGACGGGGACGCTCGGCGGGGCTGACGGGCCGCCGGCGTTGACCACGACGACCTGGCCGGTGCTGGAGCGGATGATCGGCGGGCGCGAGGCGCTCGACCACGAGTATTCGACGTGGCCGCCCGGCCGGGGAGCCGCCGCGTCGATCACGCCGTGCGGCGTCTCGATGAGGGTCAGGCCACCGCCGCCGAGGTCGTAGCGGTGCAGGTAGCTGCGGGCCCGGTTGTCGCGCAGGATGAGCAGGCCGCGGCCGTCGTCGTACCACTCGGCCGTCAGGTCGCCCGAGTCGCGCAGCCAGATCTCGCGCTGCTCGCCGGTCGCCGGGTCCCAGACCAGGGGCTCGTGGCGCTGGCGGCGCTCGTGCAGGGCGAGCAGGCGGCGGTCGCCGATGACCGGGGCGAAGCGCAGGCCGGTCACGCCCTTGCCGGTGCCGTCGTAGAGCTCGCCCACCGTGTCGCCGTTCTGGCGGACGACGCGGAGGGCGGGGTGGCGGAAGTCGCCGTATTCGCCGTGGTTGATGGCGATGAGGGAGCCGTCGAGCGACATGTCGGCCACCCAGGCGGCGTCGCCGTGCTCGTACAGGAGTCTGGCAGGCTGGCCGGGGCGTACGAGGTGGATGCGGAACGCGCCCTCGCTCGCCATGCTGATCGCCACGTCGCCGGTCGTGGACATGGCGATGCCGCCGGGCTGGCCCGGCGGCAGGTCTGGGGCGATCGGTTCGTCGGGGCCGCCGACGAACGGCTGGCGCCACCACTCGCCGTATTCGTCGCCGTCGGCGTCGGCGAACCAGTAGATCCACTGGCCGGTGGGGTCGATCGCGGCGTACGCGGTGCCCTTGGGCCGCTCGGTGACCTGGCGGGTGGCGCCGGTCACGCGGTCCCAGGCGTAGACCTCCCACGTTCCGGTGGCGTTGGAGCGGTAGATGGAGCGGTTCGGGGCCTGGCGCGCCCAGGACGGCAGCGTCATGCGCGACGCCCGGAACCTGGCCTGCCAGCGTTCCTCCGCCTTCATCCGGCGCGCCCCCTCCCTGTGATGTCCCACGCCTCCCGGCGCGGGATGCCGTCCAGTATTGCGCCTGTGCCGGGGAAATTCTCGGAGAATGTGGGGGAATTTCGGACTAAATGCCCCATCAGTAACACCTGTCACACATGTCCGTCAAGGAACACGCCTTGATCAGGGTGAGGGCTCGAAGATAGACAGGTGAAAGGCCGCACGCGCTCCTACTTTTTGTTGTCTATTCGCGACATTCTGCATGACAAATGCCGCGATTCGCGCATCAAGCGTGTTCGCATCGCTATGCCACGCACTCGGGCCCATCCCGACCACCTGGGCGATGTCAGCATGCCCCAGCTCCATCTCGAACTCGATCGAGCGCCGATCCGACTCCACGAATCCGTCGAGGCTGCGGGCCACCCTGCGCTCCTTCTCCGCGTCGACGGAGAGCAGGCCCAGCTCCTCGACGAGCGGGCTCAGATGGTCGGGCGCCGGGGTGACGACCACCGCGACCCCGCCGGGTCGCAGGATCCTGCCGAACTCGGGCCCGTTTCTGGGCGCGAAGACGTCGATCACCACATCGGCCACCCCGCTCCTGATCGGAAGCGGGCGCCACACGTCGGCCACGAACGCCCCTGCCCTGGGATGCACCCGCGCCGCCCGGCGTACAGCGTGCTTCGACACATCGAACGCCATCCCGATGCCATCGTTGACCGCGTTGAGCGCGGCCGCCAGGTAGTGCCCGGTGCCCGCGCCGGCGTCGACGATCACCGGTGCGGCCCTGCCCGCCGCGTGACGATCCTCGACGTTTTCCGGCTCCCGCGCGGGACCTGTGGGTCTCGCGCCGTAACCGGCCTCCACTCCCGCCCCACGGTACGCCCTCAACTCCGCGCCGTCATTCGTTTCAGTAGCGGACTCATGTTTTCCTGGAACGTTCTCCGCCACCGTCTCGGCCAGCGCGTCGGCCAGCGGGGCGTAGTGCCCTTTGTCCAGGAACTCGGCCCTGGCGGCCACCATGGCGGCACTGTCGGCGGTGCCGGGCGGCCTGGAACCGGTGAGCAGGCTGACGTATCCCTGCTTGGCGACGTCGAACGCGTGCCCGTCGGCGCATCGGAGCGCGCCCTCGTCCAGCCGCAGATCGGCTCGGCACACGGGGCAGATCAGGAATTCGACGATGTCGGCCAGCATGAGGCCCATTCTCGCGGGCTCAGGCGACCGCTCAGGCGGCCGGGCCCAGGCGACCGCTCGGGCGGCGGCCTCAAGGGCGAACGCTCAGGCGGCGGCCTCAAGAAGGAAGGCGGCGTTGGAGGGGGTGGAGCGGAGTTTGTCGACGAGGAGCTCAAGGCCCTGCTGCTTCTCCAGCCCCGTGAGCATGCGCCGCAGCCGCCAGACGATCTGCCGCTCGTCGGCGTGCAGCAGGATCTCCTCCCGCCGCGTGCCCGAGGCGTCGAGGTCGACGGCCGGGAAGAGCCGCCGCTCCGCCAGTTCGCGGGTCAGGTGCACCTCCATGTTGCCCGTGCCCTTGAACTCCTCGTACAGGCTGTTGTCCATCCGCGAGCCGGTGTCGACCAGCGCGGTGGCGAGGATGGTCAGCGAGCCGCCGTCCTCCACATTGCGGGCGGCGCCGAAGAAGCGCTTCGGCGGGTAGAGGGCGCGGGCGTCGATGCCGCCCGTGAGCACCTTCCCGCCGCCGGGCGCGAGGTTGTTGTAGGCCCGCCCCAGACGCGTCAGCGAGTCGAGCAGGATCACCACGTCGCGCCCGGCCTCGACGAGCCGCTTGGCCCGCTCGATGGCCAGCTCGGCGATCGCGGCGTGGTCGCGGTCGGGGTGGTCGAAGGTCGAGGAGAAGATCTCGCCGTCGACAGTGGCACGAATGTCGGTGACCTCTTCGGGCCGCTCGCCCACCAGGACGACCATGAGGTGCACCTCGGGGTGGTTACGGGCGATCCCGGCGGCCAGCGCCTGCAGGACCATGGTCTTGCCGGCTTTGGGCGGCGCCACGATGAGGCCGCGCTGGCCCTTGCCGATGGGCGCGAACAGGTCGATGACGCGGGTGCTGAGCGACTCGGTCTCGATGGTGAGGCGCTCGGTCGGATGGATGGGGGTCAGGTCGGCGAACGCGGGACGGCCGCGCCAGTGGGCGGAGCCGTTGACCGACTCGACGCCGACCAGCCTGTTCCCGGCGACGGACGCGATCACGTGGTCGCCGGGACGCAGGTCGTACTGCCGCACTCTGTCGGGCGGCAGTTTTACGTCGTCCGGGCTGGGCAGGTGGACCATCCGGATGAACGCGGACTTGTCGCGTACATCCACAAAGCCACTGACCTGCCGGACCGGAGTCGAGGCACGCTGCTCTGGAATGGTGGGTGAAGACATGGTGAAGCCCCTTGGGGAAATGCGCCGGACCAGGAGGCCGCGCGGGTGATGAAAGGAGGCCGGGCCCTCGAAGAAGGGGGCTGGGCCGTGAAGATCCGCGGAGCTTGACGCTCAACGCTTGGTGGCAAAGTACCACACGATCCGACCCATGTAACGCCTAGCCCTCTTGGGCTATTCCCGGGCGGTTCTCGTGTCTTCGCCCGCGAACGCGGGACATGGCGCGTGACAATGTTCTTCTCAGCACCGTGCTGCGAGGAAAATTACCGCACCCCGGTGTATCGAACAGCACAGAACCCTTAGCGGCACGGCGTCATCGTGTCAAGTGTCATGCAGGGTCCCTGCAACTCGATGAGGGTTCCATAGGAACAACCGACCAACACTCCTTGGGGGAGCACCATGAAGACCGTCAACTGCCCACGGTGTCACCACGAGCTCGACGAGGGCCCGATCATGTACCGGTGCGCGCACTGCTGCCGCGCCGTCTACGCCGCCGATCTGGAGAACGAGTATGTTCCGGCGCAGCCCGTCGCCGCCTAACCTGGTCGGGTGCCGCATCCATCGATAATCGTGTCCGGCGTCGAGGTGACGCCCCTCTGCGACGCCGTGGGCCCCATGGGAGCGGCGATCCGCCGCCCGCTGGCGGAGATGTTCGCCGGTTCCGTGCTCCAGGAGGAGCCGTGGGTCCTGCACTTCCACTGCTATCTGCTCCGTGACGCCGCCGGCCGGCTGACGCTCGTCGACACCGGCATCGGCGGCGCGGACTCCCCGGCCGCGAGCTGGGCGCCGGTTCCCGGCACATTGGCCGGTGAGCTGGCCGCCGCGGGCGTCACTCCCGCGGAGATCGGCACCGTCATCCTCACCCACCTGCACAGTGACCACGCCTCGGGCGCGGTCGCGGACGGCAGGCCGGTGTTCGAGAACGCCCGCTACGTGCTGCAGCAGGCCGAGGCAGATGCCGCCGAGGGCCCGATGCGGGAGATCGTCTCCTGCCTCAAGTCACAGCTCCACGCCGTCGAGGGCGACGCCGAGGTGGCGCCCGGCGTGCACGTCCGTTTCGCGCCCGGGCACACGCCCGGCCACCAGATCGCCAGGGTCGGCGACGTGGCGATCACCGGCGACCTGGTCCTGCACCCCGTGCAACTGGCCGATCCGAGCGTGCGCTACCTCTACGACGACGACCAGGAGACGGCCGCGCGCACCCGGGCCGAGGTGCTGGCCGCGCTCAAGGCCGAGCGGGCGATTTTGGCCACCGCCCACTTCAGCGAGCCTTTCGTACGTCTGTGACCTGGTCGGGCAGCATGTTCTCTCATGAAGACCCACATCGCGGCAAGTGTCGCGCTCTGCGCTGTGCTGACGGCGCCCACCGCCGCGTCCGCGGCGCTGGAGTCGCCCGCCGCGCCTGAGCTGTCCGGTGCCGCCGTCTACGCCGGCACCGGCAACCAGCTCAGCCGGTACGACGACGGCGCGTGGAGCACGCTCGCCAAGCCCGGCGACATGCCGCAGTTCGCCGCCTCGCCCGACGGCAGGAAGGCGGCCTGGGTGACGCAGGACGGCAGGCTGCGGATCCGGCAGGGCGGCAAGACCATCACCATGGTCAGCGGCCTGCAGGGCGGCACCCCGTGCCTCACCCCCGTCTGGTCCGCCGACTCGGCGCAGGTGGCCTACACGCACCAGGGCGCGATCATGGCCGTCAAGGCCGACGCCACCGGCGCCCCGCGCCGGCTGGGCCGCTCGCCGGGCGTCTGCCACCTGGCCTGGTCGGCGAACAACCGCTATGTCGCGGGCTACACCGGCGAGGCCGACGCCCTCTACCGGCTCGACGTCACGACCGGCAAGGCGGTCAAGGCCAAGGGCGTCAAGTTCGTCACCCACCTGCAGAGCCTGTCGCCGAACGGCCGCACCGCCGTCGTGGAGTTCCCGCGCGACGCCGGCACCCTCGGTGACGGGAGCTGGCCGACCTTCTACAAGCCGGTCGTCCTGGACATGGTGACGGGCAAGAAGGTGCCGATCGCGGTCAAGGGCAGGCTGCTCGGGGCGCTCTACCTGGTCGACGGGCGTCTCGTCGTACGGGTGAGCGGTGCCCGGCACAACACGCTGGTGGTGCTCGACGGCGCCGGCCGGGAGCTGCAGCGGATCGCCGAACCGGTCAAGGCGAAGAAGCAGGCGCTGCTGCAGGTTCTGCCATAGTGCCTGTGTGAGCGATGACTTCTGGAGCACGGTCAACCGGGTGGTCACGGGGGCGGCCGCGTACATCACCGACGAGCGGGGCCGGGTGCTCCTGGTCGATCCGAACTACCGCGACCACTGGTCGATGCCCGGCGGCATCATCGACGCCGGTGAGCACCCCGCGCAGGCGTGCGCCAGGGAGGTCATGGAGGAGGTCGGGCTCACGGTCGAGGTCGGCCCGCTGCTGACCGTGAGCTGGCTGGACGGGCTGCCGAACATCCCCTATCCGCTGGTCAACTTCGTGTTCGACTGCGGCGAGGTGCCGTCGGACACGCCGATCACGCTGCAGGCGTCGGAGCTCGACGACTACGGCTTCTTCACCGTGGAGGAGGCCAAGGAACTGCTGGCGGACTTCGTGCACGAGCGGCTGCTGGCCTGCGCGGCCGCCCGTGACACGGGTGCGCTGCGGTATCTACCGCCCGGCGGCCACGGGCTGGTCGGCCAGCAGGGCTGAGGGCAGGGCGACCATCGCGGTCAGCCCGCCATACGGCGAGGCCGTCAGGGTCACCTTGATGTCGTGCCTGGCCGCCAGCCGGGAGACCACGAACAGGCCGAGCCGGTCGCTCTGCGCCAGGTCGAACTCGGGCGCCGTCACCAGGCGCTCGTTGAGCTCGTCGAGCTCGACGCGGGGCAGGCCCAGCCCGCGGTCCTCCACCTCGACCATGAGGCCGTGCTGGGTGAGGGCGCTGCGCACGTCGACCTTGGTCTGGGGCGGCGAGAAGAGGGTGGCGTTCTCGATCAGCTCGGCCATCAGGTGGGCCACGTCGGTGACCGCCGAGCCGGTCAGCGCGACCTGTGGCGGCTGGAGCACCTCGACTCGCTCGTACTCCTCCACCTCCGCGACCGCCGCGCGCAGCACGTCGAGCATCGGCACCGGGTTGCGCCAGCCGCGCCCCGGAGCCTGGTCGGACAGGATGATGAGGCTCTCGGCGTGCCGCCGCATGCGGGTGGTGAGGTGGTCGAGCTTGAACAGGTCGGCCAGGACCTCGGGTTCCTCGGTGGCCCGCTCCATGCTGTCGAGCTGGAGCAGTTGCCGGTGCAGCAGCGACTGGTTGCGCCGGGCCAGGTTCACGAAGACCTGGCTGACGCCGTGGCGCAGCCTGGCCTGGCTGACGGCGGCCGCGACGGCGGTGGACTGCACGTCGTTGAACGCCCGCACGATGTCGCTCACCTCGGACGTGTGTGCCTTGACCTCGATCGGCGCCACTTCGGTGGCCGTGGGCGGGACCGCGCTCTTGCGCAGCCGCTTGATCAGCCCGGCCAGCCGCACCTCGGCCAGCTCGGTGGCGGCGTCGCGCAGCCCGTCGAGCTCGCGCACGAGGCGCCTGCGGAAGCGCAGCGAGAGCAGGATCGAGGCGATGACGGCGATCAGGCCGACGCCGCCCGCCACGCCGATCTTGATGAGCATGCCGATGGCCGTCGGCATCACCCGCTGCGTGATGCCCGTCACGGCCGCGGCCTGGTTGCGCTCGACGGCCGCCCACAGGTTCTCGCCGTCGATGGGCCAGGTGGCGGCGGTGGCGGGCAGGCCGGTGGTGGCCGCCTGACCCTTGATGGCGTCTTCCGCCTCCAGGAACTCCCGGTAGACCGGCGAGGCCGCCAGGCGCGCGTACGGCCCGCGCAGGCTCCCGTCCAGGTGGGACAGCGCCTGCGTGTACAGCAGCCGCCTGGTGGCCACCATGCCCGTGAACGCCTCCCGCTCACGGGGGTCCACCCTGCCCTTGGCCAGCACGATCGCGATCAGTGCCCGCTCTCTGGACAGCACGTCCTTGGCCTCGCCCAGCATGGTCACCGACTTGGCCTGGCGGTAGAGGGACATGTCGGGGACCAGGACCATGGCGTCGTACATGCGGAAGGAGGCGTCGACGATCTGGCTGTAGCCGTCGATGACGTCGAGTGGCGCGACCGAGCGGCCGTCGACCTCGCGGCGGACGTCGGTGAGGCCGTCGAGCTTGCCGTACAGCACGGTGAGCTGGGCGGTCATCTCGGGCGAAAGGTCGCGCTGGTCCTTCGCCAGCTTGCGGAACTCCGCCACGGTCCGGTCGGTCGTGCCCCGCAGCTTCGCCATCGCGGCGGCGTCCTGGCCGGTGACCAGGAACTCCACCGAGGCCAGCCGCTCGTTCTGGAGCGCGATGTTGACCCGCTCGGACGGGGTGGCGAAGTTGGTGGCCAGGTCGTTGATGGCGAGCAGGCGCACGCCGTCGCCACCGGTCAGGCCCGCGGCGAACGCCCACAGGCCCACGAGGGACAGCAGGGGGACCAGCAGGAGGATGAGCAGTTTCAGCGCGATGGGGCGGCCACGCGTGGGGGGCATGCGACCTCCGGGTGCATGATGAGATCGCCTCGCAGAGTACACCCCCCATTGGAAGGATTTCTGTGCGTCTTCCGCGTTCTTTCTCCGGCTGGACCATCGCGGTCTTCGGCATCCTGGCCTTCGCGCTCGGTCTGCTCGGGCTCATCTCCCCGGCGACCCTGCTGGCCATGCTGGGTTTCGAGGTCCTCGATGTACGGCCCGCCGGGGACTACACGCTGGTCTATATGGCGGCCTCGTCGATGGCCGCCGTGAACATGGGCGTCTATTACATGTTCGCCGCGTCGGCCGACTACACGCCGTTCTTCCGCTGGACCGTGCCGTTCCGGCTCGTGACGTTCGTCGTCTTCTCCACGCTGGTGCTGACCGGGGCGGCGCCCGGCGAGTTCTTCGGCGTCGGGCTCTGGGAAGGGCTGGGGGCGGTGATCACCGGATTCGCGCTCTGGCGCGAGGGCAAGCTGCTGCCCTCGCGCCAGGATGCGCCGACGACCTGATCGATCAGTGACGCTCGTGGGTGCCGCGGGCGACGAGCTGGTCGCCGTCGGTCGCGTGCTCACGCTCCAGCTTCCGTTCGAGGTCGCGCTTCTCGTTCTCCAGCCGGGCCACCCGGTCGGAGGTCTCGGCCTTGGCGGCGCGCATCCGGCGGCGTTCCCTTGCCGTCCTGCGCGAGCCCGAGCCCAGCAGCCAGAGGCCGAGCAGGAGGACCGCGGCCGTGGCCGCGCCCGCGAGGAACATCTCGACATGATTGAGCTCGAAGGTGTACCCGAACAGGATGTACCTGGCGCTCTCCTCAGTGAGCACCAGTGCGACCGCGCCGCCGGCCAGCAGGACCATGAGGAGTCCAAGCAGAATCATCCAACTCACCCCTTGTCACGTCTATTTGGCCGAGCTTTCGCTCGGCGTGCTCTGATGGAGGTCCTCGCTTCGCTGCGGATCCATCCGAGAGCGCGTTTCCACTTCCCAGAGATCCGCGGGGTATGCGCGATGATTGCGGCATGAGACCCGAGCCAGGGCAGGTCCTGCACTTCTCCGAGGACCCGAGCATCGAGCGGTTCGTGCCGCACGTGGCGGTGACCAGCAGACTCAGCGAACCGTACGTGTGGGCGGTCGGCCACGACCGGTGCCCCGACTACTGGTTTCCCCGTGCCTGCCCGCGCGCGATGGCGTGGGTCGGGCCGGACACCTCCGAGGAGGACGCGGCCCGGATCATCGGCTCGGGCTGCGGCCGGCGGGTGCACGCCATCGAGTACGCCTGGCTGCAGGCGCTGATGGACGTCCGGCTGTACGCCTACCGCCTGCCCGCCGCCGACTTCGCGCCCATCGGGAACCCGCCGCACGCCGTCGTCTCCAAGGCCCCGGTGTTCCCGCTGGGCCCGCCCGAGCCGGTGGGCGACCTGTTCGAGCTGCACGAGGAGGCGGGCATCCAGCTCAGGGTGCTGAGCAACCTGTGGCCGTTCTGGAACGAGGTGACGGCCAGCAGTCTGGAGTTCAGTGGGATCAGGCTGCGCAACGCTCGTCGATGAGCGCCACCAGCGTCTCCAGCGGCATCGAGCCGGGCGGCTGCTTCTCGCGGGCGAACCGGTCGGCTTCGCGCCGCAGCACCTCGTTGACCGGCGTGGGCACACCGTGCAGGCGGCCGAGCAGGACGATCTCGCCGTTGAGGTAGTCGGCCTCGATCGAGCCGCTGCTCCTGGCCAGGCTCTGCCACGACGAGCCGCCGCCGCGCTCGACGCCCTCGATGGGGCGGACGTCCACCTGGTGGCCGCGTATCTCGGCTTCCTCGGAGGGGGTGGAGTAGGCGATCCCGGCGCGCTCCAGCACGGTCCTGGCCTCGGCCCTGGCCCGCTCGGCCACGGCGCCGTTGTCGCTTGTGCGGCCGGCCAGCGCCTCCACGGCGTTGGCCAGGTTGCCGAGCAGCTTGCCGTACTTCCAGCGCATGACGTCGGCGGCCGCGCGGCCCACGAGACCGCGTTTGCCGAGGTCGGTGACGATCTGCGCGGAGAGGTCGTCCACACCCTGGGGATAGCGGCCGACGTGCAGCATGCCCGAGTAGGGGTAACCGTGGGCCGCGACGACGCCGGGCTCCAGGTGCTGGGCGGGCAGCCAGACGCACATGCCGTAGACGTGCTCGAACCGCCGCAGGACCATGCGCTCGTTGGCGACGCCGTTCTGGGCGCAGACCACGGGCAGATGGGACGGCCAGGGTGCGAGCGCGGCGATCGTGTCCTGGGACTTGGTCGCCAGGATGAGCACGTCGTCATCGCGCGTGGGCACGGGGCCGTCGGCGGCGGGGATTCGCAGGGTTTCTGAGGATTCCGGGGTGATCAGGCGGAGGCCGTCTCGCTTGAGCGCCTCGTAATGGGCGCCTCTCGCGATGAGGAGGACATCGTGCCCGCCCTGGTGGAGGCGGGCTCCGATGGTTCCTCCGACTGCTCCTGCTCCGACCACTATGTAGCGCATTGTCGGATAATCCCACTCCTTACTTCGCGAGCGCCACCTGGGCCTGTGCCGCCACGGCGGTGCCGCGGGTGCGCTCCCGCATGATCGTCTTGAGCACGCGCCAGCCGTCGCGCACCGCGTGCAGGTTGCTCACGCCGTGGATGCGGGAGCGCTCGTGGCTGGGGACCTCGCGGATGATGAGGCCGGCCTGGGCGGCGCGGACGTTCATCAGGGTCTCGATCTCGAAGCCGTCGCAGTCGAGGTCGAGGATGTCGAGGTGGCGGGCCCAGAAGGCGTTGTAGCCGTAGCAGAGGTCGGTGTAGCGGGTGCCGTAGAGAAGGTTGGTGAGCCCGGTGAGGACCTTGTTGCCGAGCGAGCGGATCGGACTGAGGTCGTCCGAGCCGCCACCAGGGGCGTACCTGGAGCCCTTGGCGAAGTCGGCGCCGTTGACGAGCGTCGCGACGAACGAGCGGATCTCCCTGCCGTCGGTGGACCCGTCGGCGTCGATCATGACGATGATGTCGCCCCGGGCGGCCTGGAAGCCCTCGATGAGGGCGTTGCCCTTGCCGCGCCGGCTCTGCACGACGACCCGGAGGTCAGGGCGCAGCCTGCGCGCGACGGCGACGGTGTCGTCGATGGAGTTCCCATCGACCAGGATCACCTCGTCGACCCATTCGGGCAGCGTGGCGAAGACGTGAGGAAGGTTCTCGGCCTCGTTCATCGCGGGGACGATGACGCTGACGCTGGCGGCGAAAGGCTGCTTGTTCATGGCGTTAAGGTGCACCGGCATGCATGCAGCCCACTTGACAGTGCCTTGCATAGATCGGGCTTATTCAGGACCTTCGTGAATTCTGGCTTCGGCGGCCCGCGAAATGATCTCTTTAACGGTCTCATCGACTGTTTGCCGGGAGGTGTCCAGCCATAGCCCAATGCGCGGAGTTTCTTCCCGCAGCGAGCCGTCTAGCTGGGCGATCGTCCATCCGCCGCCATAGCCGATCTTGTCGCGAGATCGTTCACGATGATCGACTTCGGCCGGGTCGGGTGCGAGAACGATCACGTGCAAGGGACGGTTACGGATCAACTTCGTAAACCGTTCCAAGTCCTGGCCGAGAATGACGTCCTGGACAATTGCCGTGAAGCCCGCTTCGAAATACGAGTCCGCCGCATTCGCGGCGATTCGGTAGCGCAGATGAAGCTGGCGGACCGCCTCGTCGCTCATCTCCGGCGTCATCTCCGCCCGGCCGCTGACCACCATGCGCCGGAACGTGTCGCCCCGGACGTGCGCCGCGCGCGGCAGGCGCTCGGCGAGCGCCTGCGCGACGGTGGACTTGCCGGCGGCCGAGACGCCGGTGATCAAAACGATTCCGTTCACGCGCCGACCAGTTTGCGGACCCGGTCGGCGCCGACGGCCATCAGCAGCGTGGGCAGCCTCGGGCCGGTGTCGCGGCCGACGAGCAGCTTGTAGAGCAGGGCGAAGAAGGCCCGCTGCGCCGCCTTCAGCTCCGGCGTCGCCTTGGCGTCGGCGGCCAGCCCGGCCTGGAGCTTGGGCACGCCGTAGACCAGCGTGGTCAGGCCCTCCAGCGACCAGTCGTCCAGCCCGTCGGCCAGCAGCCGCAGCGACTCCAGCTCCTCGCGCCCGAGCGAGTCGAGCAGCTCCTGGTCGGGCGACTCGCGCACGCGCGTGCGCTGGTCGGCGGGCAGGTGGTCGTCGACCCAGCGCTGCGCCCGGTCCAGGCGCGGGCGGACCTCGCCGAGGTCCTCGACCCCGTCGAGGTCGCGCAGGATGCGCAGGGTCTGGTCGGCGTGCCCGGTCGTGATGTCCACGACGGAGGCCAGGGTCCGGTAGGGGACGGCGTGCGGGGTGCCGGGCAGCCAGCCGGTCGCCGTGCCCACCGCCCGCCGGTAGGCGGCCAGCTCGGCGGGCTGCGCCTGCTCGCCCGCGACCTTGCGGCCCAGGGCGTCCCATTCGTCGTAGAGGCGCTGGATCTCCTGGTCGAAGGCGATCTTGAAGGACTGGGCCGGCTTGCGGCGGGCGTACAGCCAGCGCAGGACCGGCGCCTCCATGATCTCCAGCGCGTCGGCCGCGGTCGGCACGTCGCCCTTGGAGCTGCTCATCTTGGCCATGCCGGTGATGCCGACGAACGCGTACATGGGGCCGATCGGCTGCGCGCCGCCGAAGACGTCGCCGACGATCTGGCCGCCGACGATCCACGCCGAGCCGGGCGAGTGGTGGTCGACGCCGGACGGCTCGAAGATCACGCCCTCGTGGGCCCAGCGCATCGGCCAGTCGACCTTCCACACCAGCTTGCCGCGGTCGTGCTCGGCCAGCCGGACGGTCTCGCCGAACCCGCACTCGCAGGTGTAGGCCAGCTCGGTGGTCTCGTCGTCATAGGCGGTGACCGTCGTCAGGTCGCGCTCGCACAGGTCGCAATAAGGCTTGTACGGGAAGTAGTCCTCGACCTGCTTGGACCGGTAGCGCGACAGCACGGCGTCGATCCTGGCCCGCTCGCGCACCGCCACCAGGATCTGCTCCCGGTAGGCCCCCGCCGTGTACTGCTGCGTCTGGCTGATGCCCCGGACCTCGATGCCGAGCTCGGCCATCGCCGCGACCATGGGCGCCTTGAAGTGCTCGGCCCAGTTGGAGTAAGGGCTGCCGGGCGGGGCGGGCACGGAGGTCAGCGGCTTGCCGATGTGCTCGGCCCACGACGGGTCGATGCCCGCCGGCACGCGACGGAAGCGGTCGTAGTCGTCCCAGGAGAGCAGGTGGACGCACTCCAGGCCGCGCCGCCTGATCTCGTCGGCGACCAGATGAGGGGTCATGACCTCACGCAGGTTGCCCAGGTGAATCGGGCCCGACGGGCTCAGCCCGGACGCGCAGACGATCGCTTTGCCCGGGGCGCGTCTCTCCGCCTCGGAGATCACCTCGTCCGCGAACCTTGAGACCCAGTCGGTCTCGGCGTTGTCAGCCATCGCGCCATTGTCGCGGGTCCGCCGGGTTCAAGCCAACGCGTTCCCCGATCACGTGAACTTCGGACGGCGGGCCGCCCCGCCGCCCGAGCGTTCTCACAGGGTGGCGGCGTACGGGTCCCAGCCGGCCGGCAGCGGCTCCGGCGCGGTCAGGGTGGAGGCGACGGGCTGGAACGACGCCCGCTCGCCCGACTCCGCGATGGCGGACATGAGCTCCAGCACGTGATAGGCCAGCTCGCCCGACGCCCGGTGCGGCGTGCCGGCCCTGATCGATCTGGCCAGGTCCAGGACGCCGATGCCGCGCCCGGCCGTGGTGCCGGACAGCGGCAGTTCCCGCCAGTCGACGTCGTGCAGGCCGCGGGCCAGCAGCGGGCCGTCGAACGTGTTGGGGTCGGGCAGCGACAGGGCGCCTTCCGTGCCGATGATCTCGATCATGCGGCGGTTGATCGCCGAGTCGAAGCTGAACGTGGCCGACGCCGTGGCCGCGCCGGGGAAGTCCAGCAGGGCGTTGACGTGGGTCGGCACGTCCACGGGGAAGACGGTGCCCGCCTTCGGCCCCGAGCCGACGACCCGCTCGTCACGGGCCCTGCGCGTGCCGGCCGCCACCCGGGCGACCGGGCCGAGCAGGGACACCAGGGCGGTCAGGTAGTAGGGGCCCAGGTCGAACAGCGGGCCCCCGCCCGGCTGGTAGAAGAACTCGGGGTTGGGGTGCCAGGACTCGGGGCCCAGGCTCTGCGTGGCCGCCGTGACCGCGACCGGCTCCCCGATGAGACCGGAGCGCAGGGCGTGCAGCGCGGACTGCAGCCCGGCGCCCAGGAACGTGTCGGGGGCGCCGCCCAGCCGCAGCCCCCGGTCGGCGGCCTCGGCCGTGACCTTGGCCGCCTCGTCCAGGTCCATCGCGAACGGCTTCTCGCCGTACACGTGCTTACCGGCGCGCAGGGACTCCAGCGCGACGGCCGCGTGCGCGGACGGGATCGTGAGGTTGACCACGATCTCGACCTCGGGCAGCGCGAGCACCGCGCCGAGGGTGCCGGACCTCTTGACGTCGTATTCGCGGGCCACGGCCGCGGCCCGGCCGGTGTCGATGTCCGCGACGGCGACCACGCGCACGTCGGGGAAGGCGTTGAGGTTGGTGAGGTACTGGCCACTGATCACGCCGGCGCCGACCAGGGCGACGCCGACGGGGCCGTTGCTCAAGAGCCCTCCAGGGAGGTGAGGTAGGCGTGACTCTCCGCGAGCGCGGCGAAGACGTCGGTGGCGCACTCGTCGAGCTCGACGACGCGCCGGGCCGCGGGGGCGGCGGCGAGGATCTCGGACACGGGCATGACGCCCGCTCCCACCGCCGTGTGCGGCTCGCCCTTGACCACCGGGCCGTCCTTGACGTGCAGCGCGAGCACCCGCTCGCCCAGCCGGCCGAGCAGGGCGGGCACGTCGGCGCCGCCCACGGCCGCCCAGTAGGTGTCGATCTCCAGGAAGACGCCGGGGGCGAGCAGATCGGCCAGCGCCTCGATGGCGTGCCGGCCGTCGATCTCGGGCTCGATCTCCCACCAGTGGTTGTGGTAGCCGATCCGCATCCCGTGCCCCGCCGCCTGCTCGGCCAGGCCGTTCAGCAGGTCGGCCGTGCGCGCGAGGCCGTCGGGGGTGGTGAACTCCTCGTGCGCGATGCCGCCGGGGATGATCACCAGGTCGGTCCCGACCGTCGCGATCGCGTCGAAGACCTCCGCGGGCTCCTTGCTGAGCAGCGCGTACGCGTGCGTACCAGAAACGCTCAGCCCCAGATCGTCGGCGACCTGGCGAAACCCCTCGGGGTCGGTCGTGGGGTCGAAGGGCTCGACGGACCGGTAGCCGACCTCCGCCAGCCGCCGCAGCGTGGTGTCGCGGTCGGCGGCCAGCGCGTCCCTGACGGTGTAGAGCTGGACGCTGATGGGTTCGGTCATCCGCGTACCCCCATGAGGTGCTCAAGGGCGAGCTGGTTGAGGTGGGTGAAGTGGAAGCCGCGGGCGGCCGCCCGCTCGACGTCGAACTCGTCCTTGGCCAGGTCGGCCCAGCTCTCGCCGGCCGCCAGCGTGGGCTGGGCCAGCTCGTCCACGCGGGAGGCGCGCAGGGCCTCCTGCACCTCGGGGTCGGCGCGGAAGGCGCGCGACTTCTCCTTCAGGATGAGGTACGTGCGCATGTTCGCCGCGGCGGAGACCCACACGTCCTCGGGGTCCTCGGTGCGCAGCGGCTTGTAGTCGAAGTGGCGGGGGCCGTCGTAGCCGCCGTTCTCCAGCAGGTCGACCAGGAAGAAGGCGCTCTTGAGGTCGCCGTGGCCGAAGATCAGGTCCTGGTCGTATTTGGGCCCGTGCTGGCCGTTGAGGTCGATGTGGAACAGCTTGCCGTGCCACAGGGCCTGGGCGATGCCGTGCACGAAGTTGAGCCCGGCCATCTGCTCGTGGCCGACCTCGGGGTTGAGGCCCACCATCTCGGGGTGCTCCAGCTCGCCGATCAGCGCCAGGGCGTGGCCGATCGTGGGCAGCAGGATGTCGCCGCGCGGCTCGTTGGGCTTGGGCTCCAGGGCGAAGCGCATGTCGTAGCCGCGGTCGATGACGTACTGGCACAGGAGGTCCAGGCCCTCCTTGTAGCGGGCCATCGCGGCCTGGACGTCCTTGGCCGCGTCCGACTCCGAGCCCTCGCGGCCGCCCCAGCACACGTAGGTCTTGGCGCCCAGCGAGGCGGCCAGGTCGATGTTGCGGATGACCTTGCGCAGCGCGTAGCGGCGGACGTCGCGGTCGTTGCTGGTGAAGGCGCCGTCCTTGAACACCGGGTGGGTGAACAGGTTCGTGGTGGCCATCGGGACCTTCATGCCGGTCTCGTCGAGCGCCTTCCTGAACGCCGCGATGGCCTTCTCCCGGTCGGGCTCGACGGCGAGCAGGTCGTCGTCGTGGAAGGTGACGCCGTGGGCGCCCAGCTCGGCCAGGCGGTGCACGCTCTCCACCGGGTCGAGCGCCGGGCGGGAGGCGTCGCCGAACGGGTCGCGGGCCTGCCAGCCGATGGTCCAGAGGCCGAAGGTGAAGCGGTCGTCGGGAGTGGGAGTGAATGCGGTCATTTCGGAGTTCCTGCCCTTTAGTCCATAATCTGTACATAATCCTGAGGAGGTGGGTGGGGTGTCGTCAAGAGGGGTCCGGCATGATTCCATGCGCGCCCGTAATCTGGCCGTGGTGCTGGCGACCATCCACCGCTCAGGACCGCACACGCGCGCCGCGCTCGCCGAGCTGACCGGGCTGACCAAGACCACCGTGTCCAGCCTGGTCGCCGACCTGCTCGACGCGGGCGTGGTGACCGAGGGCGGCGCCGTCCGTGGCGGCGAGCGGGGGCGGCCGGGGGTGGCGGTGAGCCTGAGCGGTGACCGGGTGGCCACGCTGGGGCTGGAGATCAACATCGACTACCTGGCGGCGTGCGTGGTGGACCTCACCCGTACGGTGCGGCTGCGGCGGACGATCCCGGCCGACAACCGCAATTCCGACCCCGCCCGCATCCTCGCGGCGCTGCGCGACCTGGTGAAGGAGATCACCGCCGCGAGCGAGGACGCCGGGCTGCGGATCATCGGCGCCGCGCTCGCCGTGCCGGGCACCGTCGAGGGCGAGGTGCTGCGCAGCGCGCCACATCTCGGCTGGCGGGACGTACGCGTGTCCGGCCTGGTCGACCTGCCCTTCGCGATCGACAACGAGGCGAACCTGGCGGCGCTCGGCGAGCTGTGGTTCGGCTCGCGGGAGATGGACTTCCTGTACGTGTCCGGCGAGATCGGCATCGGTGCCGGGCTCGTGGTCGGCGGGACCGTGTTCAAGGGCACGTTCGGGCTGGCCGGCGAGCTGGGCCACGTGGTCGTCGTGCCCGACGGACCGCTCTGCCGGTGCGGCGGCCGGGGCTGCCTGGAGGTGTACGCCGGCCAGGACGCCCTGCTCGGCGACCTGCCCTCGGTGCCCGGCCTGGTGGCCCGGCTGGAGTCCGGCGACCGGCGGGCGGCGGAGGCCTGCGAGCGGGCCGGGCACGCGCTCGGCGTGGCACTCACCTCTGCCGTGCACCTGCTGGATCCCGGCAGGATCGTGCTCGGCGGGATCTTCGCGCCGCTCTTCCCGTGGCTGGAGGGGCCGGTGTCGGACGGGTTAGGAGCCCGGCTGGGGCAGATGCGCGGCGCGCCGCCCGCCCTCGTGGTCTCGGGGACCGGCGCCGACGCGGCCGTGCTCGGCGCGGCCGGGCTGATCATCCAGCAGATCCTGGCCGAGCCCGTCCAGATGCTCGGTCTCTAGTAATAGCCCTTCTGCCCGTCGAGCAACTCCCTGATCGTGTCCAGTTGGCCGGCGTGCCTGGCGGTCTCCTCGACCATGTGGATCACCATCCAGCGCAGGCTCGCCTCGGCGGAGCCGATGTCGGGGTGCTTGCCCACGTCGTCCAGCGAGTGGGCGGCGACGATCTCGTTGGAGATCCGGCACTGGCGCTCGTAGTCGTCGAGGAGCTTCGCGAGCGGAATGCCCTGGATGCGCATCTCGGCGTCCTCGACCGACTCGTCGAACTGCGGGTTCTCGGAGAAGTCGCGGCCCTTGAAGATGATCTCGAACCAGCAGTGCTCGGTCCAGCGCAGGTGCGAGACCAGGCCCGCCACGGTCATGAGGGGTGAGGTGGGCAGGACCGGCCGGTAGGCGTCCTCGTCCGACAGCCCTTCGCATTTCCACTGGATGATCGCGCGCTGCATGTCGAGCCAGCCGATGAGCTGGGTGGGTTCGTCGGCCACGAAAGGAGGGCGTACACGGGGGAAAGTCATGGGCGCCGACGGTACTTCAGCCGCCCGCCACAGCGCACGGCGTTTTCGGCGCCCACGATCTTCTATCGGCGGGAACTCAGAGCGAACACCTTGAGGTTGGGCACGGCGCCCGTGGTGAACGAGACCGCCTCGCGGGCCGGGTCGGCCGGGATGGAGACCTGCCAGATGGTGACCTTGCGGCCGTCCGCGGTGCCGTTGACGTTGTAGCGGGTGTCGGTGGTGAACGCGGATCGCTCACCGAAGTGGGGTGACGTGCTCGCCCAGTCGGTCACCTTCAGCGGGGCGGACGAGGTGGTGCCGTCCGCGTAGGTGATCGTGAGCTCGGTCTGCTGGTCCCCGTTCACTGCCGTGGCCAGCAGGTCGAGGGCCTGGTAGCGGCCCGGCGTGAGGTAGGTGCGCTGGCCCCTGAGGCTGTGGAAGTTGCCCGCCGTGCCCTTGGTGTCGGGGATCAGGTGGCCGTCACGCGGGCCGGGGGCGGGGAGTTGCTCGGCGGGGAAGCTCCAGCCCTTGCCGTCCAGGTTGCCCTGCGCCTTCGCGTCGGCGGTGGCCACGCCGTCCACGTCGTACTGCAGGCTCTGGGCGCAGGAGGTGCCGGCCGGCGTGCACGCGCCGGGCAGGTTCGGGATCGGTGTGGCGGCGGTGGGCACATGGTCGACCGGCAGGTCGGCCGGTTCCGTGGCCCACGACTTGTTCGCCGTCGTGCCCACGTTGACGACGACGTCGCCGCCCTCGTTGAGCACGGACTCCGGCAGCCAGGAGCGGGTGTGCGGCTTGCCGTTCACCCGGACGTCCTGGACATAGACCGCGTTCTGGGCGGCCTGCGGAGCCGTCACGGTGATCGTCTTGCCGTTGCCGCGGTTGATCCACGCCTTCGGGAACATCGGGCTGGACAGGAGTGTCTCGGCGCGGCTCGGCGTCTGGGGGTAGAGGCCGAGGGCGGCGAAGACGTACCAGGCGGACATGGTGCCGAGGTCGTCGTTGCCGGGCAGGCCGCCGGGGCCGGTCTTGTAGACCAGGGAGGCCATCGCGCGTACCGTCTCCTGGGTCTTCCACGGCTGCCCGAGCGCGTTGTACAGCCACGGGACGTGGATGCCCGGCTCGTTCGTCGGGTCGTAGCGGAAGCCGTCGCCGCCGGTCGCCCAGGAGCCGTCGGTGCGGTGGAAGAAGGCGTCGAGCCGCTCGGCGGCCTGCTGCTCGCCGCCCATCGCGGCGGCGAGGCCGGACACGTCGTGCTGGACCATCCAGGTGTAGGTCGCGCTCGTGCCCTGGGCGAAACCGGCGTCCGAGGTCGCCGAGAACGGCCACAGCCAGGTGCCGTCCGCCTTACGGGCCTGCTGGTAGCCGCCCTCCTTGCCGGCCGACGGGTTGAACGTGTTGCGCCACCAGCTCGCCCGCGGCAGCAGCGTGTCGCGCTCCGCGTCGCGGCCGAGCCGGTCGGCCCAGTCGGCGAGCGCGTAGTCGGCCGCCGCGTCCTCCAGCGTCTCCGCCGCGCCGCCCCAGCAGTGGCAGGTGTCCTGGGGCGCGTATCCGAGCCGCATGTACTCGGCCAGGTTCGGGCGCTGGCCCTCGCACTGGCCCGGGCAGCCCTTGTCGGACAGACCCGACGGGTGCGGCACCGTGGCCTGCCTCACCAGCGACTCGAACGCGCCGCGCACGTCGAAGTTCCGCACCCCGAGGGAGTAGAAGCCGGCCAGGGCCGGGGCGGACGGGTCGCCGGTCATCACGTGGGTGGGGCCGTTGACGTGCACCCAGCGGTCCCAGACGCCGCCGTTCTGCCCGGCCAGGTTGTACAGCGACTGGGCGTAGTCGCCCGCGACCTCGGGCTCCAGCAGGGCGAGGAGCTGGGTGTGCGCGCGGTACTGGTCCCAGCCGGAGAAGTTGCCGTACTGCTCCCGCTGGCCGCTCGCCAGCCGGTGCACCTTCTGGTCGCTGCCGAGGTAGGTGCCCGCCACGTCGCTGGTGACGTTGGGCTGGAGGTAGGCGTGGTACATCGCGCTGTAGAACGTCGTCAGCAGGTCGGCCGAGCCGCCGGCCACCTCGACCGAGCGCAGCCGGTCGTTCCAGGCGGTGCGCGCCCTGGCCGCGACGGAGGCGACGGTGTCGCGGGGAGTCAGCTCGCGGGCCAGGTTCTCCTTGGCCGCCGCCAGGCTGGTGTAGGAGATGCCGACCCGCATGCTCACGTCGGCGTCCGCGGAGGTGTCGAAGCTGACGTACCCGCCGGAGCCGCGGCCCGCGCGGTCGGCGCCGGTGGCGTACCCCTCGCCGCCGCGCGCCGTCGTGCCGCCGGGGCGCAGCTCGTCATCGACCCACGTGCCGGTGCCGGAGAAGGCGCGGTCGAACGTGGCGGCGAAGTGCAGGCGGTAGTAGGTCTTGCGGTTGTTCACGCCGCCGTTGGCGCGGCGGCCGCAGAACGCGCCCGTCAGCACCGATCCGGTGACGGTACGGGTGGCGGGGTCGATGGTGATCTCGGCGTCCTCGCTGCCGTTGAGCGAGTTGGACACCCGGAACAGCAGGTTGGCCTTGGAGCCCTTGGGGAAGGTGAACTCACCCGTGCCCGCGCGGGTGGTGACCGCCAGGTCGGTCTTGACGCCGGAGCCGAGCGTGACCGTGTAGCGGCCGGGCTCGGCCTTCTCCTCGTCGTGGGTGAAGTCGCCGGCGTAGATCCTGTCGGTGGTGTCGGCCGTCGGGGACGAGGTGACCTCACCGGCGAACGGCATGATCGGCACGTCTCCGGCCGCTCCCGGGTGGCAGCCAGCGCCGTTGACGTGCGTCAGCGCGAAGCCGCGTACGCGCGGGGTGTTGTAGGAGTAGCCGTTCGACCCGGCGGCGTTGGTCTGGTCGCCGGCGGTGTTGGTCGGGCTCCAGGAGATCATTCCGAACGGCATGACGGCGCCCGGATAGGTGTTGCCCCCGTTGGCCGAGCCGATCAGCGGATCGACGTGGCGTACGGGATTGACGTCCTTGACCGGCGGGCGGTCCGGGGTCACGGGAGAGGCGGCGGCTGGCGGGACCGCGACGAAGGTGCCGAGAAGGGCGCCTAACGTCGCGACGGCGAGCCAGGAACGGGGAGAGTGCACCTCGTGATCACACTGCTCCACATTAACCGGACCATGAACGCCCCAGTAAGTGCGGAAAAAATCTTTCGTTTTGGCCCCGTTTTGCGCGGCAACCGTTTGTAATCGCGCGGGAATGCATCAATCCCGCCAACCCCCCTGATATCAGGCGTATCCAGGGGCTACGCTCTGGTCTTCCCCCGTCGATCGGAGACCCGATGGCGCACCCCGGCTCCCCGCCCAATTCGCTCTTACCGGTCGCGTCCAGCGGTCGAAAAAAGACGATCATTCTTGTTTCCACCGTCGTGGCCGGCGCCATGCTCATCGCCGCCGCGGCCCTGCTGTACCCGTGGGGCGGTGCGGCCCCGCAGGCGGCTCCCAGGGAGGTGGGCATCGGCATCGCGTCGGAGGACGGCGGGCTGCAGTTCTCCGTGGTGAAACTCCAGTGGAGCCGGCAGGCGGGCAACACCAAGCAGGGCGTCGCCGTCGCGGAGGGGCGGTTCCTCCTCGTGCACGTGATGGTGCTGAACACGGGGGAGGAGCCGGAGACGTATCGCGCCTCGGCCCAGAAGTTGTTCGCGGGCGGCCGCGAGTATCCGGTGGCGGCCAAGGCGGCGGCGTTGCTGTACGACTCCAACGAGAAGGTGATCGACCCCGGCGACAGCCTCGTCGTGATGGTGCCCTTCGACCTGGCGCGGAACGTGACGCCCGACACCATCGAACTGCACACCGACCCGGACTCGACCGGCGTCAGGGTGGCCCTCCGCTAGGGATTTCCCTTAGTGACACTCGGTGTCCGTCCCCTCTCCTGCCGTCATACCGTGACGGGCACCACCCACCCGTACGACGTCCTGTTGATCGAACTGCTCGGCATGGTGGCCGCGGCCGTGGCCGCCGCGGCGGGCATCCAGGGCCTGTGGCCGAGAACGGGCGCGATCGGGCTGCCCGCGGCGCTGGCGCTGTTCAAGCCGTCACTCCGAACGCGTGACGGGTCTCCGCCGCCACCAGATGACGCCCAGCAGGAGCACGGTGCCGATCGCGGCGATCACCAGGCAGATCAGCAGCGAGAGCGACGTGAGGTAGGCCAGGCCGGCGAAGAGCAATGGCGCGAAGAAGAGCCCGTCGATCATGGGGTGCTCCCGCGACCAGCGCGTCAGCCGTTCTGCCGGTAGCCAGCTCAGGGCGGCGAGGGTTCCGTACGTGATCGCGGCGACGATGGCCATGACGACGCCCCGCCTGTCGTACATCCCGATCGTGATCAGCACGGCGACAGGGGGGAGGATGACGCGCGGGAGCCACCGCAGGCTCCGGCCGGCGGCGCCTCGGGGTGCGGCGTCTTCGCGATCGGCCACGCGTTCAGAGAACACCGCCGGAAAAGGGCCGTCAACTATTTCTCGATCGGCCAATTGTCGCCCGTCCACCACCAGCCGTCGCCGAGAGGCGCGCAGGTGAACTGCTCATAGTCGTCTTCGTTGAGATGGGTGCACGGATCGGTGCCGGCTTTCTTGCCCAGCGTTCGCGTGAAACCGATGCGCTCGGGCTTCATCTCCGCGACCGCGAGGAACAGCACGTTTTCCGATCTCTCCACCGCGCCCTGGCCGAGTGCGAGGTCGCGGTATCGGTCCGGCAGCGCCGAATAATCTTCGGGAAGGTCGTCGGCCGTGCGCGCGAAGTCGGCGAAGGCCGTCCGATGGGTGTCGAACCAGGTCTGCCGGAAGACCCGTTCCCAGGGGATCACATGGGTGATGGCCCGCGCGGACCCGGGACGGTCATCCAGGCGAGCATGCCGATGAAGGCCAGGACGCAGACGGTGATCAGCGCGGGGAAATACCACTCGGGGGTTATCGTCTCCAGACCGTTGTCGTCGTTGAGCAGCCAGAACCGGGACGTGGGAGCGGCCAGCACACTCACGACCAGAGCCAGCTCGTACATGATGAACGAGACGCCGGTCGGCACGGCGGACCTGATGAGTGAGCCGCGGTCGAGCGCGATGGGCAGGGTCGCCGCGGCGGTCAGGATCAGGGTGAGGCAGAGCGTCACATTTCGCGCATTCGTGACCCCCTCGTTCAGCCGCCCCAGCGTCCAGTCGCTCCAGGGCTCTTCGAACCAGGGGTCGAGCCGTCCCGTCGGTTGGGCGATCACCTGGAGGGCGATCAGGTTGACCGCGGCGTACAGGGCCGTGGCCGCCAGAGCGGTGCAGGGGAGGAGCCGGCGTACGTTCATGGGTTGTTGGATGCCGCCGCCGGCTCGGAGGTTCCCCTTCAGGCGGCAGCGCGGCTGCCCCGTCACGCGTGGGTCAGCAGCACTGGATGCACTCCGCCACCCAGTTGCCGCAGAGATAGCCCGCGCTGGTCTGGCAGCAGGTGCGGCGGTACAGGACCGAGCCGAACTGGTCGCGATCGCACCAGTATTCATACCCGCAGTCGCCCGCCCGGGCGCTGACATTGGGGACGAAGAGGCTGAGCACGCGGTCAGCCAGGTTTCCGATGGTCATGGAACTCTCCTTCATGTCGTGTCGTGCCGATCACGGCCGCAGAATGGACTGGTAGACGGCCTTGACGTCCGGGCCCGGCTCGATGCCGAGCTCCCGGCCGAGCATGCGGCGCAGCTCGTGATAGGCGCCCAGTGCTTCGCCCTGGCGGCCGCATCGGTACAGCGCGGTCATCAACTGCTTCCAGAAACGCTCCTTGTACGGATGTTCGCGCGTCACCTCACGCAACCGGCTGACGACCTCCGCGCACCGCCCCAGCGCGAGATCCAGGTCGTTCTGCCGGTCGAGAGCCTGCAGTCTCATCTCGTCGAACCGCGCCGCGACCCCCATCCGCAGGGCCGGCGAGGGCACGTCGGCCAGCGTCGGCCCACGCCACAGTTCGATGGCCCGGCTGAGGCAATCGTGCTCGGTGGCGACGTCCGAATGGGCACGGGCGTTGTCCGCCCTGTTCAGCAGCGCGGAAAGATCGTGCAGGTCGAGCTCGCCCGGCTGTACCCCCAGGACGTAATTGGACCCCCTGGTACGGATGAATTCGCGGTCGGCGGTGATCCGGCGCAGCCGCAGAATGACCGAATGCAGCAGCGTGCGCGCGGAGGCGGGAGGTCTCTCCCACATGTACTCGATCAGCCGGTCACTGGTCACCGGCTCGTTCTCGTTGAGCAGCAGCGCCGCGAGCACCACCTTCATCTTTCCGGCGGTGACGGCGACCTGACGGCTGCCGATGTCCAGACGCAGGGTGCCGAGCAGGCTGAATCGGCGGGTTCGGGGCTTTTCTGAGGTAACGACCACCACCCCAGGAAAACCGGACGTGCTTTCGCCTGCCTGTCGGCCACCTGTCCCGGCGGCCGGCGCGCCGGCCGATACCGCACTGGCCGCCGGGAGCGCCCTCAGCAGACCTTGGTCTGCGTCTGAACCGGGCAGCAGGTGTCCTTGCAGGTGTTCCAACAGGTGTTGGAGCCCACGATGGACACACATTCATTGCAGGTGATCGCCGTCGGCACGGTCATCTGGTGGGTGTTCTCCACCCATTTCCGCGCGGGCACAGAACGCAACTGCAAATCGAATGCGCCATTGTTCCAAGCCATTTTTTCCTCCTTTCCTTCCTGCCGGAGCCTGACATTTTCGCGCGGCCGCCGTCAATGGCGTTGAGCAATTCACCGGAATATCAGGGGAATGTTAGTGGCCGGCGTTAGCGTCGGTTCATGCCCATGAATTTCGGCGGCGCCTCGTTCGGGCTGTTACGGGTTCCCGCCCTGCGGCCCGGGGCCGCCGCGAGCACCCTGACCGGCCCCGACTTCGACGACCCAGCCGAGTCCGGCCGGATCCGGGCGTACATCAGGCAGATCGTCGCCGACCCTTTCGTCCGTGAAGCCATCGAGGTGTCGAGCGGTTCCCTGGCCCGCGACCTCGCCAAAATCGACGACGGCCGGGAAATCGCCTTTTCCAAACTGCGGCGCGTCGCTTATGCCGTCACCAAATATGTGCTGCGCATGTCGCACCGGCCGACTCCGTTCGGGCTCGCGGCCGGTGTGGCGGTCGCGCGGTTCGGTGCGCCGGTGGGTTTTCTGGCCGGGTTGCCGCCCGTGAAAGCCGTGCGGCCGGCCATGGACTGGCTGCTGGCCGCCGTACACGAGTGGGAGCGCCTGCCCGACGTGCGGCGGCGGCTCCTGCTGGTCCGCAACGACCTGGCGACGTCGCGTGGCGACCGGCTCGTCCTGCCGTACGTCCGGGCCGCGGGCGGCAAGGTGACCGACTTCGAGGTGTCGGTACGCGACACCGAGGCGGTCCGCGTCTGCATGGACGCCGCCGACCGGCCCGTGTCCCACGCGGAGCTGCTGGCCGAGCTGTGCGAGTCGTTCCCCGGCGTGACCGAGGAGACCGCGGCGGGCCTGATCGACTCGCTCGTCGAGCAGGAGTTCCTGGTCAGCGAGCTGCCGCCGCCACCGGACTGCGCCGACCCGCTGGGGCACGTGATCGACCGCCTGGAGGCGGACCACCCGCGTACCGGGGCGCTGCGCGAGATCAGGACGGCGATCGGCGCGTACGCGGCCACCCCGCCGGGCGAGGGCACCGCCGACCTGCGGGAACTGGTGTCGTCGATGTCCCGGCTGCACGCGGGCGAACGGCCGCTGCAGGTCGACCTGCGCGCCGGAGTCGAGGCGAACCTGCCCGACGTGGTGCTGCGCGAGCTCGAAACCGCGGTCGACCTGCTGTGGCGCATGACCTCCGACGAGCTTCCCGACCACTACGCCGAATACCACCAGGCGTTCGTCGAACGCTACGGCCTCGGCTGCGCCGTTCCGCTCGGCGAGCTGCTGGACCCCGCCCGCGGCCTGGACGCGCCGGCCACGTACGTGCTGCCGGCCAGTTCCCGGCAGCTCATCCACCGGCCGCCGCGACCGGACACCGCAAGGCGACGGCGGCTGGCGGAGCTGGCCATGACCGGCGAGGAGGTCGTCCTCGACGAGGCGTCGATCGCCGCCCTCGTACGCCACGACGGCACCTCCAGACCGGCCCCCGACCTGGACGTGTGCGTGACCCTGCTGGCGGACTCCATGGCGGAGATCGAGCGCGGCGAGTTCCGCCTGGTCCTGGCGGCGGGCCTGGGCTCGATCGGCCCCGGGTCGTTCTTCGGCCGGTTCACCGCGATGTTCGACGGCCTGGCGGACCAGATCAGGCAGATCGTGTCGCCACAGGAGCAGGAGGCGGTGCCCGCCCAGCTCTTCTACCAGCCGAACGAGTCACGCTCCGGCAACGTCATCCAGGTGCCGCCGATCCTGCCGCACCGGGTGGCCGTCGGCATGTACGCCGACCGCGGCCAGGACGGCGTGCTGGGCCTCGACGACCTGGTCGTCTCGGCCGACACCCATCGGCTCTACGTCCATTCCAGGTCGCTGGGCCGGGAAATAGTCCCGATGCCCTTCAACATGCTCAATCCGTACCGGAACCAGCCGAACGTGGCACGGCTGCTCGGCGAGATCGCCTTCCACCGCGCCGGCGGCGTCTCGGCCTGGTCCTGGGACGGCCTCACCGACCTGCCGTACCTGCCCCGAGTCCGATACGGCCGCACGGTGCTGTTCACCGCCCGGTGGCTACCCGCCCCCGAACTGCGCGACCCGAACCTGTCCTGGGAGAAGTGGCTGGAGGCCCTGCACGGGTGGCGCGAACGCTGGTCGGTGCCCGGCCACGTGGAGGTCGTCTCACACGACCTGCGCCTCCCCCTCGACCTGACCGCGCCCCCGCACCAGCGGCTGCTCAGACGCGAACTGGAAAGAGACCGCACCGCCGTGCTGGCCGAGCCGCCGGGCGGCGGTTCCCCGGGAACGGGCTGGTGCGAGGGCTCAGGCAACGAGATCGTCGTCCCGCTGACCGGCCGATCCGGCACCGCACCGGCCACGCCGCCGTCAGCCACCCTCGACTGGCCCCGGCGCCGCCACCACCCCGGCGGGGAATGGCTCTACGCCAAACTCTTTCTCATCGGTGAGCACCAGGACGAGCTGCTCATCGACCGGCTGCCCGCCCTGCTGGACCGGCTCCGGCCCGCGATCGACCACTGGCACTTCCTGCGCTACCGCGACCCCGAACCCCACCTGCGGCTGCGCGTCGCCGGCACCCCGGAGACGCTGTCCGGCCACGTCCTGCCCGCCCTCCACGACTGGGTGGCGGCCAACTGCGCCGCGGGATCCCTGCGGCGGATGGTCCTGGACACCTACCAGCCCGAGTACGTCCGTTACGGCGGCGAGAAGGCGATGCCGGCGGCCGAACGGTTCTTCCACGCCGACAGCGAGGCCGTGGTGCGGCAACTGGGCCTGCTCCGCGACGGCGTACTGACCCTGGAGCCGGAGCTGGTGGCGGCGGCGAACTTCATGCGGATCGCCCGCGGCCTCGGCGGCGACGACTGGGCCGCCCACTACCTGGAGCACATTCCCAAGGGGGACCATCACGTGGCGTTCCGGCAGCACCGCAGGGCCGCCGTCCGGCTCATCGACCCGGCGGGCGGCTGGACGGCCCTGGCCGCCGAGCCCGGCGGCGCGCGACTCATCGAAAGCTGGGGGCCGCTCGCCGACTACGCCGCCGAGCTGGAGTCCACCGACCCGCGGACGCGCCTGGACATCGTCAGGAGCGTGCTGCACATGCACGCCAACCGGCTGCTCGGCATCGACCGGGCGGCCGAGGAACGCGCGTTCGCCCTGTTCAGAGGCGTTCTCGACGCCGACGCCCAGCGCAGGAGGTTCGCCGGATGAGCGACGCGCAGGAGATCGCGAAGCTCGTCGGCGAGCGCCTGGCGGACATCGTCCAGGAACCCGGTCTTTCCCTCGCCGCCGGCTTCCCCGCCGCCGCCCTGCTCCACGCGGAGCTGGGAGCCCGCGACCGGGCGCACGCCATGCTGGCGCGGGCCATCGCACAGGAGCCTCCGCCCGGCGGCGGATCGCTGTACGACGGCCTGACCGCCCTGGCGTTCGCCGCCCGCAACACCGCCGCCACCCCGGCCGACTACCGCCACCTGCTGTCGCAACTGGACCCGTACGTGGCCGACCTCGCCCGCGTCCAGGTGAGGCACTGGAGCCGGCAGCCCCTCACCGTGTCGGGCTACGACGTCATCCAGGGGCTGACCGGGCTCGGCCGCTACCTCCTCATGGCCGCGCCCGGCGACCTGCCCGAGGTGCTGTCCTTCCTGGTCACCGTCGCCGGGAAGCCCGCCGAGGTCGCCGGGCACGAGGTGCCGGGCTGGTGGGCCACGGGACCGCCGTGGATCGAGGGCCTGAACGACCCCCGCTACGCGCACGGCCACGCGAACCTCGGGCTGGCGCACGGCATCGCCGGCCCGCTCGCGCTGCTCGCCCTCGCCTGGCGGGACGGCCACCGGGTGCCAGGACAGCGGCAGGCGATCGAAGGGATCACGGAGTTTCTGCTGCGCTGGCGGCGTCCGGACGCGTTCGGCCCGCGCTGGCCCGGCACGCTCACCCTCGACCAACTGCTCGGCCGCGAGGAGCCGCCGGTCGTGTGCAACGCCACCTGGTGTTACGGCGTCCCGGGCATCGCCCGCGCGATCCAGCTCGCCGGGCTCGCCCTCGGGCGGGCGGACTGGCTGCGCGTCGCCGACGACGCCATGCGCTCCCTGCTCGACCGGCCGGTCGAGCAGCTCCACCTGACGGCGGCCGGCCTGTGCCACGGCTGGGCCGGGCTGCTGCAGGTCGCCCTGCGGATCGCCGCCGACAGCGCCGACGAGGCCCCGTCCCTGGTGGCCGCCCTCGCCGCCGAGCGAACGGTCGCGCACTTCGACCCCGCGCTGCCGTACGGCTTCCGCTACCCGATGTCCGCGACCGAGCCGCCCGCCGACGGGGCCGGGCTGCTCGACGGCGCCGGTGGCACGGCGCTGGCCCTGTACGCCTACGCCAGAGGCGGCGTTCCCGCGAGCCGGTGGGACGCCGCCCTGCTGATCAGCTGAGAGGCGCGAGCAAGGTGTACGAGTGCCTGCGGGCCGCCGCGTCGAACACGTTGGTGACGATCATGAGCTCGTCGGCGGCGAGCTTGCCGGACAGCACCGCCAGGGCCCCGCGCACGGTGGGCCCGTCGCCCACGGCCACGCCGTCCGGCCCGCCCGCCGCCCGCCAGAGCCGGAAAGCCGCCTCTTCGGTGTCCGCGGCGATGGCGGCCACGCTCACCAGGCAGTACGGCTCACCCAGCCGCGCCGAGGCCCGGAACGAGCCGCGGTACGTCCCCAGCGCGCCTTCGGCGCCGGCCGCGTTCAGATGGTGGGCGAAGGCGTACGGCAGCCCGAGCTCCCCGGCGAGCCGCGCGCTCGACTCACTGGCGCCGAGCAACCAGAGCGGCGGCCCCGGCACGGCCGCCGGGCTCACCCGGATCCCGCTGTGATGACGGCCGTCCAGAAAGGCCGCCAGGTCGGCGAGCTTGCCGGCGAATCCCGCCGGGGCACCCTGGCGCAGCACCCGCGCGATCTCGGCGGTGGCCCCGGCGGCGCTGCCGACGCCGAGGTCGATCCGCCCGGGATGCAGCCCTTCGAGGGTCGCGAACTGCTCGGCGACGACCATCGGGGCGTGGTTGGCCAGCATCACCCCGCCGGAACCCAGCCGGATCGACGTCGTGGCGGCGGCGAGGTGGGCGATCAGCACGGCGGGCGCGGCGGCGCCGACATTGGGCACGCCGTGGTGCTCTCCCACCCAGTAGCGGCGAAAGCCGCGCGACTCGGCCAGACGTGCCAGGTCCGTGCTGGCGCGCAGGGCCGCCGCCGCGCCGCCGGGCGGTGCCAGAGGAACAAGATCAAGAATCGACAAGGGGCTTCGCACCATGGGCGGAATCGTAGGAACGGCCGCTAATAATCCGATGTCAGCTGGAGGAACGATGCAGGACACGGCCAGCCGGGTCGCCCGGCTCGTGGTGGACCCCGTACGGCGGGAGGAAGCTCTTGACCGCCTGGTGCGGACCACGCTCAAGCCGGAGATCGCTGGCTGGAGCCCTGAGAGCCTGTCCCGGGGCGGCGCGGGCCTGGCGCTGCTGTGCGCCGCGCTGGACGAGGCGCGCCCCGGCGAGGGATGGGACGCGCGGGCCCACGAGTTCCTCGCGGGCGGCCTCGCCGTGGCCGGAGCGCCGGACGGGCCGCTGTCGTTGTTCTCGGGCCGGGTCGGGTACGCCGCCGCCGTGTGGGCCTGCGGCCGGGGCGGCACCCGCTATCAGGCGCTGACCGACGAGCTCGACGCGGCCATGCTGCCGCTCATGCGGACCGTGGCCGAGCGACTCCCGCCCGGGCCGCACTACTACGACGTGGTCTACGGGATCTCCGGCTGGGTGGGATATCTGACGGTACGGGAGCGTACGCCCGCCGTGGACGCGGTCTGCTCAGCCGTCGCCGCCGCGCTGATCCGGCTGCTGAGCCCGCGCGGGATCGCGGACCTCGGTTACCTCCTGGAGCCGGGCCGGCCCGTGGTGGATCTCGGCCTGGCGCACGGCGTGGGGGGCGTGCTCGCCGCGCTCTCCCTGCTGCACCGCCGCACCCCGGACCCCGACGCCGCCGCGGCGATCCGGTGGGGCGCCGAGTTCCTCATGCGGCACGTCCTGGACGGCATGTGGCCGGCCCGCGTCGATCTCGATCCCCGTCCCGACGACGGGAAACGCTCGGGCGGCGGCTCGTGGTGCCACGGGGACGCCGGTGTCGCCCGCGCCCTCTACCTGGCCGGCCAGGCGCTGGACCTGTCATGGATCCGCGACTTCGCGGTGGACGCGGCGCGCCTGCGGTGCGCCACGCCGGTGCCGGTGCCGTCCCCGAACCTGTGCCACGGCCTGGCCGGGCGATGGCTGCTCACGGCGGCCTTCGCGGAAGACACCGGCGACCCGGTGTTCCGCACGGCCGCCGACGGCCACGCCGCAGAGCTGCTCGGCCGCTTCCGGCCGCGGTCGCCGCTCGGCTACGCCGACGTCGAGGCCGACGGGCGCCAGGTGGACAACCCCGGCCTGCTCAAGGGCGCCGCCGGGGTGGCCCTGACGCTGCTGGCGACGGAGGGGAAGGGCGTGCCGGGCTGGGCCCGGCTGCTGCTCGTGTGAGCCTCAGCAGACCTTCGACCCCTGGTAGCAGCAGGTGTCGAAGCAGGTCGGCCAGACGGTCTGCGGGCAGCCGACGCCGTCGTCGGCCAGGCACAGGGTCAGATGGACGGTGTCCGCCCTCGTGCCGGCGTCGACGGCGGGCGCCGGAACGGTGCGCAACTGGAGATCGAAGACGTTTTCCCTGACGTTTTCCATGATCGGGCACGCTATCCGGCCTCCCTTTCTTCACTCTTTCGCCGGAAGCGTCCGCGCGACAGGGAGCCGACAGGGCCGTCGGTGATGCTGACGGAGTTCGCTATCCAGAAGGAGAACTGTGATGCGCAAACGTACCGGTGTGGCCGCGGCCCTCGGAGCCGTACTGATCGCGGCGGTCACCGTGGTGGCGGCGGCGTCCGTGGCGCAGGCCGCGGGTGACGGCGGCGAGACGCCGGTCAGCACCCAGACCCACAAGATGGAATAACCCGTCCACCGAGGCCCCGCCCGGCGGGGCCTCACCGGCTCTGAGGAAAGGGATCGGCCTCGATGATGTCCGGCCTGGTACAGGCGGTGTCGCTGGCACGGCGTTCGGCCCCCGCCCATCTGCTCGGTCATCTCGGGCTGACGGCGGTCAGTGTCGCCGCGCCGATCGTGACGGTATGGCTGACCAAACTGACCGTGGACGAGCTGGCGACGCCCAGCTCCTGGCACAACGTGTGGCTGCTGGCGGTCGGCCTGGCCGTGGCCGGCCTGCTCAGCGCGGCCGGTCCCCAGGCCAGCCGCTATCTCGTGGCCGAGTCGAACCGCAGGATGGCGCTGACGGCCAAGGACGAGCTGTTCGCCGCCCTGGAACGCCAGATCGGGCTGGCCCGGTTCGAGGATCCGCCCTTTCTGGACCGGTTACGGCTCGCCCAGCAGAGCGCCGCCGCGCCCGGCGGCATCCTGGAGTCCGTCCTGGGCGTGGGACGCAACGTCCTGACGGGGCTCGGCCTGCTCGGCACGCTGACCGTGATCAGCCCGCTCGTCACCGTCGTCGTCCTCGCCTCGGGCCTGCCGATGCTGCTCGTGGAGCTGCGGCTGTCGCGGCGGCGGGCGCGGACGATGCAGGACATCAGTCCCGCCCAGCGGCGGGAGATCTTCTACCAGGAGCTGCTGGGCGGGGGGAGCGCGGCCAAGGAGGTGCGGCTGCTCGGCCTCGGCGGGTTCCTTCGCGGGCGGATCCGGGCCGAACTGCGGCTCGCCAACGCCGGCCAGCGGGCCATGGACTGGCGCGAGTTCGTCATGCAGAGCGTCCTGGTGGTGATGTCGGCAGTCGTGTCTGGGTTCGGCCTGATCTGGGTGATCGTCATGGTGGCCGGCGGGCAGGGCACGGTCGGGGACGTGGCCCTGCTCATCGGCGCCCTGGCGGGTGTGCACGGGGCGCTGGCGGGCGCGGTGTCCGCCACGGCGGGCACGCATTTCCAGCTTCTGACGTTCGGGCACTACATGGCCGTCCTGCGCGCCGAACCGGACCTCGCCCAGCCGGCCGCGCCGCGCCGCCTGCCCGAGCTGCGCCGCGGCATCGAGTTGCGCGACGTGTGGTTCCGCTACAGCGACGAGCATCCGTGGATTTTGCGCGGCGTGGACCTGTTCATCCCGCACGGCTGCTCCGTCGCCCTGGTGGGGCTCAACGGATCCGGCAAGAGCACGCTGGTCAAGCTGCTCTGCCGGCTCTACGACCCCGTACGCGGGTCGATCCTGTGGGACGGGGTCGATCTGCGCGACGTGCCGGTGACGGAGCTGCGTACCCGGATCGGGGCGGTGTTCCAGGACTTCATGAACTACGACTTCAGTGCCGCCGACAACATCGCCGTCGGGGACCTGTCCGCGGCCCCGCCCAGGATCGAGGACGCGGCGCGGCGGGCCGGCGTACACGAGACGCTGCGCGATCTCCCGCAGGGCTACGACACCCTGCTGACCAGGATGTTCTTCGGCCTGGCCGACCGCGACGACGAAAGCACAGGCGTGGTGCTGTCGGGCGGGCAGTGGCAGCGGATCGCCATCGCGCGGGCGTTCCTGCGGGCCGACCGCGACCTGATGATCCTGGACGAGCCGAGCGCCGGGCTCGACGCCGAGGCCGAGCACGACGTGCACTCCCGGCTGCGGGAGATCCGGTCCGGCCGGACGAGCCTGCTCATCTCCCACCGGCTCGGCGCCGTACGCGACGCCGACCTCATCGTCGTGCTCGCGGACGGCCTGATCACCGAGAGCGGGCGGCACGCGGACCTCATGGCGGTCGGCGGCACCTACAGCCGCCTGTTCGACCTCCAGGCGTCCGGCTACCTGGCCGAGACCGTTCCGGATCAGGCGTCGGTGGCCGGCTTGAGCAGGCCCGTCTCGTAGCCTGCCGCGACCGCGGCGGCCCGGTCGTTGACCCCGAGCTTGCCGAAGATGTGCAGGAGATGCGTCTTCACGGTCGCCTCCGTGACGAACAACTTCGCGGCGACCTCACGGTTGGTCGCACGCCGATGCGCTGCAGCAGCTCGCGCCGATCGCGCTGCGGGTCCAGCCCCAGCACCCGCAGCGTGCCGCCGTCCCGCCGCCGCAGCCCTGACGCGCACTCCACGGTGGTGGTCTTTCCCGCGCCGTTGGGCCCGGCGATTCCGAAGATCTCCCCTTGCTCCACGGTCAGGGAGACGCCGTCGACCGCCTGGCCGCCTCTGTAGCTCTTGCGCAGGTCGTTGATCTCGATCACTGTCATGCTCTGAGAATCACCGGCGGACGCCGTCGCCGATATCCACCGAACGGTGGATGCCCGTCGGAACGGACAAGGCCGCCTCCGAAGCTCGGAAGCGGCCCTGCCACCTGCGATCAGGCCTTTTTCGTGACCTGTCCTGGACGGATCGCCAGATCATCGATCTGGAAAGCCGGCCCGGCGGTGCTCGCGTTCCAGACGAAGGTCCAGTCGACGCGGGTCGCGCCCGCGGGCGCGGTGAACGTGCCGGCCGCCTCGGTCCAGGCGGTCTTCTGGGCCAGGGAGATGGCGTCGGTACGCAGCACCGTCCCGGACTCGTCGCGCCACCGCACATTCCACGTGACGGCGGGCATGGTCGCCACGGCCTCCCGGTACCACAGCGATACCTGGTAGCTCGTACCGGCGACCACGCCGCTGTATCCGGGGAAGTTGTCGAGCGCCACCGCGCTGCCACCGGACTGGGTGCCGGTCATCTGCAGCGAGCCCGTGCCGCCGTGCGCGTTGCCTGTCTGGCGCGCCACGCCGGCCCCGTACCAGGGGGTGTAGGGCGAGGTCGTCGTACCGGACTCGAAGTCGTGCTCGGCGATCGCCGGCGGGACGGGCGCGCCGCCGTCGAACGTGCTGCGGGCGTCCTGGCCGTACTGCGGGCCCGCCCACTGTCCGGGCGAGATGCGACTGCCCATGTCGGCGACCCTGAACTGCCACGGTCCCGTGTAGGTGTTGTCGTGCCAGGAGTTGTTCGACCCGTGGACGATCTTCTGCTGGATCACGGCACCCTTGTACGGGGACCAGTCCGGATATGTGCCCCAGTTGGACAGCAGGGCCATGTGCCCGCAGTACTGCGTCGGGCAGCCACCGTTGACCGCACTGGGGTCGAAGGCGAACGTGTTGTGGTGGATGTCGACGTTCTTCGTCCACCAGCGGCAGTCGGTGTAGAGCGGCTCGCCGGCGATGGCGGGAGCCGAGCACTGTGAGGTGTTGGTCGGCCCGACGATCAGCGTGCAGTCGCCGGTCGTCGAGGCCGGGCTGTTGCAGAACCGGTCGGCGTTCGCCCAGGCGGTGATCCCGCCCCAGTTGTTCTCCAGCCGGTTGCCGGTGATCTCGATCTTGCTGGTCCGTGCTCGCACACGGGGCTCACCATCCGCCTCGGACAGGTAGATCGCCGCCTCGGGGAACGGGTCGCCCTTCGTCGCCCGCTCGGCGCCTGATTTCCAGGCGTTGCCGCGGATGGTGTTGTTCCGGATCACCACGTTGTAGCTGATCTCGTAGAAGATCGCGAGCGACTCGTTGTCCTCGATGAGGTTGTTCTCAATGAGGAAGTCGTTGTTGTTGGTGTCGGCCCAGACCCCAGGCCCGTGGTTGCCGTGGACCCAGTTGCCGGTCACGTCGGCGCCGTTCACGGCCCAGAACTTCATGCCACCGGTGCACCCGCACCCGGGGACCTGCTGCTCCCAGTCATCGGTGTTGTTGCCGGTGAACTCGTTGTCCGCCACGACCAGGCCGGTGATGGTGTTGCCGGCCTTGTAGGCGTTCAGGCCGTACTGCCCGTTGTCCTTGAGGCAGTTGCCACGGATCTTGTTCGTGGCCCCGGCCATCAGCCCCGCGCCGCGGTTGTCGCGGATCGTGTTGTGCTCCACGACCCAGCCGTCGCCGGAGTCGTGGTTGACCACACCCTCATCGTGTGGCGCGATGAACCCGGTGATGGTCAGGTACCGGATCGTGACGCCGGTCGCCTTCTGAGTGAACGCGTACTTGTTCAGCCCCTGCCCGTTCAGCACCGCGCCGGGCGCGCCGATGAACGTCGCGCCGTCGCCGGGCATGATCTGGGCGTACTCGCCGGTGCCCAGCGTGTGCGTGCCGGTCTCGAAGTAGTAGGTGGTGTTCGCCTTGCGTAAGTCCACGCCGCTGTTGTCGCCCGCGGGGACCACGACCGCGCCGGTGGGCGGTGTGGCCGGGCCGTTCAGCGACGAGCTGCCGCAGACCGCCGCCGTTGCCGTCGTCGAACGGGTTGCCGATTCGACCGCGTCGCCACTCGCCGGCGTCGCGCCGCCCATGACGGCCGCGGCGAGAGCCGCCAACGCCAATGGCCAGGTTCTTCGCATTCCTGTTTTCCTCCCGATTGTGACGGGCCCTGGCCGCGCTTGACGCCGGCCGTCGCTGCTGTGGCCAGAGCTCGCCCTTACTTCAAGATCAAACGCTGAGAGAGTACTGCGGGGCCCATGCCGCCGTCCGGCTGATCAGGGATGGCGATATCCCCCTATAGGGGCGCACCCCGTCCGGCCTGCGTTGATAGGCGCCGACTTTCAGGCAATAGAAGAAAGTGATTGGACATGCCCGCCGGCCATGCGTGACCTTGCAAGTGCAAGGCTCCTGATCGAAAGGCTGGTCATGACGTCGCCGACGCAGTCTCTTGAAGATCGAGTACGTTCGGTCGCCGCGCGGCACCGCGACGACCGAGGCCCTCTGCTGCCGATCCTGCACAGCCTCATGGAGGATCTGGGCCATATCGACCCGGCGGCGATCCCGATCCTGGCGGACGAGCTGAACCTCTCAAGGGCCGACGTGCACGGCGTCGTCACCTTCTACCACGACTTCCGCCAGACCGCTCCTGGCCGGACGACGGTCCGGATCTGCCGGGCGGAGGCGTGCCAGGCGGTGGGCGCGGCCGGACTGGTCGACCGGGCGAGGACCCGGCTCGGCATCGGCCTCGGGGAGACCACGCCGGACGGGGCGATCACCCTGGAACAGGTCTTCTGCCTCGGCAACTGCGCGACCGGCCCATCCGTACAGGTCGGCGACCGGCTGCACGGCCGGGTCGGGCCGCAGGAGCTCGACCGCCTTCTGGAGAGCGCCACGTGACCGTCTACGTCCCGCGCGACTCCGCCGCCCGGTCCGTGGGGGCCGACCAGGTCGCTGAGCGAATCGCCAGGGAGACCCGTGTCGTGCGCAACGGCTCCCGCGGCATGTTGTGGCTCGAACCGCTGGTCGAAGTGGAGACGCCGGCCGGACGGGTGGCGTACGGCCCGGTGACCCCGGACGACGTCGAGGACCTGCTCGCCTCGGGACTGCTCGACGGAGCGCCGCACCGCCTGTGCCTCGGCCCGACCGAGGAGATCGCCTGGCTGCGCGACCAGACGCGGGTGACCTTCGCCCGGGTCGGCGTCATCGACCCGGTCTCTCCCCCCGACTACACCGCCCACGGCGGGCTCGCCGGGCTGAGACGCGCCCTGTCCCTCACCCCCGAGCAGGTCGTGGCCGAGGTCACCGACTCCGGGCTGCGCGGCCGGGGCGGCGCGGGCTTCCCCGCGGGCATCAAGTGGAAGACCGTGCTCGGCGCCGCGTCGGAGCCGAAGTTCGTCTGCTGCAACGCCGACGAGGGCGACAGCGGCACCTTCGCCGACCGGATGCTGATGGAGGGCGACCCGTTCACCCTCATCGAGGGGATGACGATAGCCGCCTGGGCGGTCGGGGCGAGCGAGGGCTACATCTACGTCCGCTCCGAGTATCCCGACGCCGTGGCCACGCTACGTGCGGCGATAGACGCCGCCTATGCGCGGGGCTGGCTCGGCAAGCGGGTCCTCGACCACGACTTCGCCTTCGACCTGTTCGTACGCGTCGGCGGCGGGGCGTACATCTGCGGCGAGGAGACCTCCATGCTGGAGAGCCTGGAGGGCAAGCGCGGCATGGTGCGCGCCAAACCGCCGATCCCGGCCCTGGAGGGTCTGTTCGGCAAGCCCACCGTGGTCAACAACGTGCTGACCCTGGGCTCGGTGCCGATGATCCTGGCCGACGGAGCGGAGGCGTTCGCGGAGCTCGGGGTGGGCCACTCGCGCGGCACCCAGGTCTTCCAGCTCGGCGGCAACATCGCCCGCGGCGGCATCGTCGAGACCGCCTTCGGCATCACCCTCGGCGAACTGGTGGAGGGGTACGGCGGCGGCACCCGGTCGGGCCGGCCGGTGCGGGCCGTGCAGGTCGGCGGGCCGCTCGGCGCCTACCTGCCGACGTCCCGGTTCGACCTGCCCATGGACTACGAGGAGTTCGCCGCGGCGGGCGCGATGGTGGGCCACGGCGGCGTGGTGGTGTTCGACGACACCGTGGACATGGCGGGGCAGGCCAGGTTCGCCATGGAGTTCTGCGCCGCCGAGTCGTGCGGCAAGTGCACGCCGTGCCGGATCGGCGCGGTGCGCGGGGTCGAGGTCATCGACCGCATCGTCGCGGGCGAGAACAGGGGCGCCAACCTCAAGCTGCTGAACGACCTGTGCCACCTGATGACCGAGGGTTCCCTCTGCGCGATGGGCGGCCTGACACCGATGCCGGTGCGCAGCGCTCTCACCCACTTCCCCGGTGACTTCGGAGCGACCACGGAGGAACGGCCATGAGCCTGATCAAGGAGCAGGACTACGGCACTCCGGCGCGCCCGGGCGAGGCGACCGTGTCCGTGGAGATCGACGGCACGACGGTGCTGGTCCCGGAGGGGACCTCGGTGATGCGGGCCGCGGCCGAGTGCGGCATCGACATCCCGAAACTGTGCGCCACCGACAACCTGGAGCCGTTCGGCTCGTGCCGCCTGTGCCTGGTCGACATCGACGGCCGCAGGGGCTCCCCGGCGTCGTGCACCACCCCGGTGGCCGAGGGAATGAAGGTGCGCACCCAGACGCCCGAGCTGGCGGAGCTGCGCCGCGGCGTCATGGAGCTGTACATCTCCGACCACCCGCTGGACTGCCTGACCTGTCCCGCCAACGGCGACTGCGAGCTGCAGGACATGGCCGGCGTGGTCGGCCTGCGGCAGGTCCGCTACGGCTTCGACGGCGAGAACCATCTCGACCTGCCGACCGACAGCACCAACCCCTATTTCGACTTCGACGCGAGCAAGTGCATCGCCTGCTCGCGCTGCGTGCGCGCCTGTGGTGAGGTGCAGGGCACGTTCGCCCTGACGATCGAGGGCCGCGGGTTCGAGTCGAAGGTCGCCGCCGGTGCCGGTGGCACGTTCATGGAGTCCGACTGCGTCTCCTGCGGCGCCTGTGTGCAGGCCTGCCCGACGTCCACGCTGCAGGAGCGGTCCGTGGTCGAGCTCGGCATGCCGGCCCGCAGCGTGCTCACCACCTGCGCCTACTGTGGCGTGGGCTGCTCGTTCAAGGCCGAGCTGCGCGGCGACGAGGTCGTTCGCATGGTGCCGTACAAGGACGGCAAGGCCAACGAGGGACACTCCTGCGTCAAAGGCCGCTTCGCCTTCGGCTACGCCTCGCACCCCGACCGTCAGCTCAAGCCGATGGTGCGCGAGCGGATCACCGACCCCTGGCGCGAGGTGGAGTGGGAGGAGGCCATCGGCCACGTCGGCAGCCGCATGCTGGACATCCAGGCCAGGCACGGCGCCGGCGCGATCGGCGGCATCAGCTCCTCCCGGTGCACCAACGAGGAGGTGTACGTCGTCCAGAAGATGGTGCGCGCCGCCTTCGGCAACAACAACGTGGACACCTGCGCCCGCGTCTGCCACTCGCCGACCGGCTACGGGCTCAAGCAGACGTACGGCACTTCGGCCGGCACCCAGGACTTCAAGTCCGTGGACGAGGCCGACGTCATCCTGATCATCGGGGCGAACCCGACCGACGCCCACCCGGTGTTCGGCTCGCGGATCAAGCGCCGCCTGCGCCAGGGCGCCAAGCTCATCGTCGCCGACCCGCGCAAGATCGACCTGGTGCGCTCCCCGCACGTCCAGGCCGAGCACCACCTGCCGGTGCGGCCCGGCACCAACGTGGCGCTGATCAACGCCATGAGCCACGTCGTGGTGACCGAGGGCCTGGTGGACCGGGAGTTCGTCGCCGAGCGCTGCGAGGACTTCGCCGAGTGGGAGCGGTTCATCTCCGCCCCCGAGCACAGCCCCGAGGCGGTCGAGTCGATCACCGGCATTCCCGCGGCCGAGCTGCGGGCCGCGACCCGCCTGTACGCGGGCGCGCGCAACGCCACCATCATGTACGGCCTGGGCGTCACCGAGCACAGCCAGGGTTCGACCATGGTGATGGGCATGGCCAACCTGGCCATGGCCACCGGCAACATCGGCCGTAACGGTGTCGGGGTGAACCCGCTGCGCGGGCAGAACAACGTACAGGGATCGTGCGACATGGGCTCCTTCCCGCACGAACTGCCCGGCTACCGGCACATCTCCGATGACGTGGTGCGCGGCACCTTCGAGACGCTGTGGGGCCGGGTGCTGCACCCAGAACCGGGCCTGCGCATCCCCAACATGTTCGACGCCGCGATCGACGGCACGTTCATGGGCCTGTTCGTACAGGGTGAGGACATCGTCCAGTCGGACCCGAACACCAAGCACGTCACCGCCGCCCTGTCGGCGATGGACCTGGTGGTCGTGCAGGACCTGTTCCTCAACGAGACCTCCAAGTACGCGCACGTCTTCCTGCCCGGCACCTCGTTCCTGGAGAAGAACGGCACGTTCACCAACGCCGAGCGCCGCATCAACCGGGTCCGCCCGGTGATGGCGCCGCGGACCGGCAAGCACGAGTGGGAGATCGTCTGCGAGATCGCGCAGGCGATGGGCTACCCGATGAAGTACGACGACTCCGCGCAGATCATGGACGAGATCGCGATGACCACGCCCACCTTCGCGGGAGTGTCGTTCACCAAGCTCGACCAGGTCGGCAGCGTCCAGTGGCCGTGCAACGACGCGGCGCCCGAGGGCACGCCCATCATGCACATCGACGGGTTCGTCCGCGGCAGGGGCCGGTTCATGCTGACCGACTACGTCCCGACCCAGGAGCGCGGCACCCGCAAGTTCCCGCTGATCCTGACGACGGGACGCATCCTGTCGCAGTACAACGTGGGCGCCCAGACCCGGCGTACCGGAAACACCGCCTGGCATCCGGAAGACCTGCTGGAGATGCACCCGCACGACGCCGAGGTGCGCGGCATCCGTGACGGCGACACGGTGGCGCTGGCCAGCCGGGTCGGCGAGACCAGCCTCCGGGTCAAGATCGCGGAGCGGATGCCGGTCGGGGTGGTCTACACGACCTTCCACCACCCGGTGACCGGCGTGAACGTCGTGACCACGGAGAATTCCGACTGGGCGACCAACTGCCCCGAGTACAAGGTGACCGCGGTCCAGGTGTCACTGCCGCACCCGACCCCGACCCCGGCTTCGGCTTCGGCTTCGGCTTCGGTGACATGATGACGCCAACGCCTCCGCACATCCGCCTGTCGAACGAGATCGCGGCGCAGTTCCGCACCCGCGAACCGGCCTGGGCGGCCGAACAGATCGCCGCCCACATCCACACCTTCTGGGACCCCCGGATGCGGGCCATGCTGCTCACCGACGCGGCCGCCGCCGACGGCCGCCTGGACCCGCTCATCGTGGCCGCCGCCGCCCTCCTGCCCCCGGCACGCGAGGACGGACACAGGCGGGCGTGACGCCGAGGGTCACGTCGGCCAGGGGCGCCTTTGAAGTGCGCCTCCTCGGCCGGCCTCCCAAGGCGACATGGAGCGAGGCGTCGCCTGACGGCTGGTCTCACAGGAGGTGAAAGAGGCCGCTGGTCTAACCGGGTCGGGGTGGCGGTGTGTCCAAGGCCAGAGTTGTCATCACCGCTGTTGTCGTCGAGGGGCGCTCTCAAGCAGAGGTCGCCCGCTCCTACGGGGTGTCCAAGGGCTGGGTGTCCAGCTCGTGGCCCGCTACCGGACCGAGGGGAGGCGGCGTTCGAGCCCCGATCGCGACGGCCGCCGACTACGCCGGAAGCGAGTAGGAGTCACTGCGTCTGAGGGCGGATCAGGCCGGTTTCGTAGGCGATGATCACCAGTTGGGCGCGATCGTGTGCCTTCAGCTTGGTCATGGCCCGGTTGATGTGTGTTTTGGCGGTCACGCGGCTGATTCCCAGCAGGTCGGCGATCTCGTCGTTGGTGCGTCCGTGGGCAGCCAGGAGCATCACTTCGCGTTCGCGCTCGGTGAGCACGACCAGGTCTTCGGGCACGTGTGCGGCCGTGGCGCCGCGGCTGGCCAGGAAGCGGGCGATCACGCTCTTGGTCGCCGAAGGGGACAACAAGGAGTCGCCCCTGGCCACCAACCTGATGCCCTCCTGCAGCTCATCCGCTTCCACGCTTTTGCCGAGGAAGCCGCTGGCGCCTGCGCGCAGTGCGGCGAAGACGTACTCGTCGATCTCGAAGGTGGTCAGGACCAGCACCCGCGTTCCGCTCACGGTGGAGGTGATCTCGCTGGTCGCGGCGAGCCCGTCCATGCCGGGCATGCGGATGTCCATCAGCACCACGTCGGCTCCGGTTTCCCGTGCCAGTCGTACGGCCTCACGACCGTCGGCGGCCTCGCCGACCACCTCCAGGTCGGGCGCGGCGTCGACCAGGACCCGGAACCCGGCGCGGACCAATGCTTGGTCGTCGGCCAGGACCACCTTGATCGTCATGGTTCCCTCCTTGGTGCGGGGAGTACGGCGTGCATGCGGAAGCCGCCGTCGTTCATGGGGCCGGCGTGGAAGACGCCACCCAGTGACAGGGCACGTTCACACATGCCGATCAGCCCGTTGCCTGAGTGTGGGCCGCACGTGCCGGTGCCGGTCACGTCGAGGATCACCTCGCCGGCGGTGTAGTTGATCCACCGTGGTTCGCAGCTCGTCCAGCGCATCCGTGTCCGCCTGTCGTACGTGGACCAGGGCGGCACGGGCCTGCTCGCCGGCAGGTGTGCGGCACCTCCTGCCTGCACGTTGATCGGCGCGATGTGGTGGGCGAGCACGTCGTGCGGTTCCCGCGCGATGTGCGGTCGTTCCTCCATCACCCGGCGCTCGGCCTCCTCCTCGCGCGTCCGCTCGGCCCGGCGGGCGCGTTCCTCGACGGCGGCGACGTAGGCGCGGCGGCTGCGCAGCGCGTCACCAACGGCGACGGCCATGCCGATGAAGGCGATCAGGGCCGGCACCGCCGGTGCCGGCCAGGCACTCGCGGTGAAGGCGAGGCTGGCGACGGTGACGATGAGCGCGACCAGGGTCGCGTAGACCCACGCGGTGCGGCGGGGGAATCGCAGGGTCATGGTGTACAGCGCGGCGAGCGTGATGCCGTAGGTGGTGAGGTGATCGCCGATCGGTCCGGGCCCTTCGGATGCCAGCAGCGTCACCACGAACACACCTGTGGCGAGGAGCAGGTCTTTGAAGGTCATCAAGCGGCGGCGATGTCGATGTTCTTGGCCCGCATGCCCTTGCCGCCGGGTACGCCGCCCACGGACCCGCCCATGACCTTGCCCATCGCCTTACGGACGATCGGGGAGCTCATCAGGCGCATCATCCCGGCCCGCATCAGATACTCCTTGAAGTTGTGCGGCGTGAAGATGAACCGTTCGCTCAGCGCGGCGGCCTGGTGGGTGTCGATGAAGGGCCGCATCTGCGCCTCCCAGGCGCCCAGGGCTTCGGGAATGTCGTGCCGCTGCAGTACGGTGCCCAGCAGTTCGGCGCCGGCGATGCCGGTGGAGGCGCCCATGCCCGAATACAACGTCAGGCACCAGGCGGCATCGCCGATCAGCACCACCCGCCTCGTGTGCCAGGACGGCATCTTGACCTGCTGCACCGAGTCGAACAGCGCGTCGGAGGCCTGTTCGTAGCGGGTGAACAGGCTCTCCAGGATGGGACCCGCGGGCTCAGGGCCGAAGGCGGCGCGAATGGAGTCGATCGGCGCACGGGCGAACTCGGCGTCGATATCGGAGGTGCGGTAGGAGAACAGCAGGCTGGGAGCGTGATCGGTGAACGGGAAGGCCCACGCCGAGCGGCCCGGTTCGGCCAGTGTCAGCCCTTCGGAGAGGCCGAAGCCATCGACCGGCCGCTCCAGGATGGTCGCGCCGATCATGTAGTTCAGCGGGTGCAGGTATGGCCCCGGCCCGAAGGCCAGCTCACGCACGGTGGAACGCATGCCGTCGGCACCGACGACCAGGTCGAAGCGCTCGGTGACCGTGTCGTTCAGGGTCACCTCCACACCCTCGGGGTCTTCGACGATCCGGGTGGGGACGGTGGAGTAGCGGATCTCCACATCGTCCGGCAACGCCTCGAACAACCCCCGCTCCACATCGGGCCGCAGCAGCGCGCGGGGTGCCGCGGGGCCGCCGATGCCGGCCGGGCTGATGCCGGGACGCCGCCGTCCCGCCCGGTTGATCGTGTAGGTGACGGCTTGCGGGCCGCTGCGGTCGCCGATGGAGTCCAGCACGCCCAGCCGCCGGGCGGAGGCGACGCCGGTACCGAACAGCATGATGAAGTACCCGCCCGAGCGGCGGGTGGGGGCCCGCTCCACCAGCACCGGCTCCCATCCGATCTGGCGCAGCCGCACCGCGGTGGCGATCCCCGCGATCCCGAGCCCGACCACCAGCGCCCGGCCACGTGTGGGTGTGCTCGTCATGACAGAGTCCTTTCTTCGGGATACGGCTCGCGCCGGATCATGTGAGTGCGGGGCTGCTAGAACGGCATCGCCGAGGCGCCGAGGAGCATGGCGCCGAACATCCGTGCGTTGCTGTTGAGCTGGGCCGCGTAGTGTGTGCGGAACATGGACACATCCCGCAGGTAGCGCTGCATGCGCTGGCCGCGGGCCGCGGCCGAGGAGCCTGCCGAACGCCACAGGATGTCGACCGTCTCGCCGGCCAGTTCGGCGGCCTGCAGCAGGGTGGAGGCGAGCGCCGTCTCCGTTTCGAAGCTGAACGGCCGGACGCCGTCGACCACGTCGCGGCAGAAGTCCGCGTAGGTGCCGAGAATATGCATGACGATGGCCTCGGCGCTGTCGGCCTTCATCGTCGCCAGGCCGTAATCGCGCTGGTAGAACGGGTCTTCCAGGCGCGAGCCGCCGCCGAGCGTGGCGGCCTTCTTGGTGCGGGCGAGGTGCTCGTACTCGTCCAGGGCGGCGCGGGCGGCGCCGATCACGGGCAGGACCACCTCCAGGAGCGGGAAGACCCCGGGGCTGCCCAGATACATCGGGTTGCCGTGCAGTTGCACGCCCGGCGAGGTGGCGAAGTCCGCCCCCAGGAAGACTCCGTAGTGTTCGGGCACGACGACGTTGTCGACCACGACGGTGTTGGAGCCGCTGGCGCGCATGCCCAGGACGGCGTCGCCGCCCCAGTCGTCCTGGATGGTGAACTGTCCCTCCGGGATGAGGACCTGCAGCTGGGTCAGGGGCGAGACGGGGGCGTCCGGGTCGGGTGCCTGCCCCTCCTCGACGACCTGGACCGCCACCGTGGCGTGCGTGGCATAGGGGACTCCCGAGTTGTAGCGGGACCTGGCGTTGATCAGCCAGCCACCCTCCACCCGTTGCGCGGATCCGGCGGGGTTGAGGCTGTGCGAGGCCCGGAAGTAGCCGCGCTCGTTGTTGAAGATCTCGTCCTGTGTCTGGGCTGACCAGGTGGCCACCGTGCTCTGCGTGTTGCCGTGCCCGAGGCTCAGGCACCACGCCGTGCCCGGGTCGCCACGGCCGATCTCGATGAGCACCTTGGCGAAGGTCTTCAGGTCCACCTCGTGCCCGCCGTACTTGCGCGGGGTCAGCATGTGGTAGAGGCCCGCGTCCAGGAACGCCTGGTGCACCTCGGTCGTGTAGTGGCCGAGCCTCTCGGCCTCGTGCGCGCTGTCACGGACGAGCTCGCGCAGTCCCTCCGCGTTCTTGATCAGGGTCTCGGCGGTCATGGACCTCACCTCACAAGCGAAACGAAACAAGTTTGTTTCGAATACACTAGGCTCGACCTGAGCGAAATGCAAACGTTTCGCTACCGAGGTGAACCCCTGGAGCTGTCATGTCTCACGTGTCCGTCGGCGAAAGCGTCACGGCCAAACCCCGCCACTTCGGCCTGATCTTCGCCTCGCTCATGGTGGCGATGCTGCTCGGCGCCCTGGATCAGACCATCTTCTCCACCGCGCTGCCGACCATCGTCGGCGAGTTGCACGGCCTGGAGCACATGGCCTGGGTCACCACCGCCTACATCCTGGCCGCCACCATCGGCATGCCCGTCTACGGCAAGCTCGGCGACCTGCTGGGCCGCAAACCCATCTTCATCGCGGCCATCGGCCTGTTCCTGGCGGGTTCGGTGGTCTCCGGCCTGGCGGGCAACATGGCCACCCTGATCGTCGGTCGAGCCATCCAGGGCCTCGGCGGCGGCGGCCTGATGATCATCTCTCAGTCGATCATCGCCGACCTGGTGCCGCCGCGGGAACGCGCCAAGTACATGGCCCCGATGGGGGCGATCTTCGGCCTGTCCTCCGTGGTCGGGCCGCTCCTCGGAGGCTGGTTCACCGACTCCCATTCCTGGCGGTGGGCGTTCTGGATCAACGTGCCGCTCGGCCTGCTGGCCATCGCCGTCGCCCTGTTGGCACTACGCCTGCCCCGCCGCGCCGTACAGGTGCGCATCGACTATCTCGGCACCGCGCTGATGGCCGCCGCCGTCACCTGCACCGTGCTGTTCGCCTCATGGGGCGGCACCCAGTACGAGTGGTCCGACCCGGTCATCATCGGCCTGGCCGTCGGAGCCGTCGCGGCCTGGATCGCGTTCATCCTGGTCGAGCGGCGCGCCGCCGAGCCGATCGTGCCGCTGCACCTGTTCCGCAACCCGATCTTCAACGTGGCCACCCTGCTCGGCATGATCGTGATCGGTGTCGGGATGTTCGCCATCATCGGCTACATGCCGACCTACCTGCAGATGGTCTACGGCGTCACCGCCACCGAGTCCGGGCTGCTGCTCATCCCCATGGTCGCCGGCATCACCGTCAGCGCCATGTCCTCGGGCGCGTTGATGAGCAGGACGGGCCGCTACAAGCTCTTCCCGATCGCCGGCACCGCCCTGCTCATCGTGGCCGCCGCGCTGATGTCCCAGTTGTCCGTCGAGACGCCGCTGTGGCAAGTGTGCGTGTACATCGGCCTGGCCGGCGCCGGGGTCGGCCTGATGGTGCAGACCCTCGTGCTGGCCGTCCAGAACGCCTTCCCCGCCCGCGAGGTCGGCACCGTCACCTCGGCGAACAACTTCTTCCGCGAGATCGGCGCCACCCTGGGCACCGCCGCCGTGGGCGCCGTCTTCGCCGGCCGCCTCACCGACCGGCTGACCGCCGGCCTCCCCGAACAGGCCCTCCAGATCGTGGGCAGCAGCCACTCCCTCACCCCCGCCCTGGTCCGCGCCCTGCCCGAGAACCTCCGCCAGATCGTCGTCACCTCCTACATCGACGCGCTCGTGCCGATCTTCCTGTACCTCGTTCCGGTATTCGCAGCCGGTCTCCTCCTGGCCTTCACGCTCAAGGAGAAGCCCCTGGCCGGCAATGACGAATGGCGCTCCGACGACGGCAAGGCCTCCTCCAGTGACGCCGGTTGATCCGCTGGAGGCGAACGGTCGTGGGCGACGACCCTGACGCGTACGCGGTACTCGTCGGCCCGGCCGAGAAGGGCGCTCAGCGCCTTGATCAGCCGTCCGGGGACCGTGCTCACAGACTCGAATGGTCTGCCTTCGTCAACCCCGCCCCGGCTGTACCACGGTTGCAGCAGAGCGGATGGGTACCTCAGGATGAGGGAACTCGCCCAGGTCAGACCTAACGTTTCAAGGGTGCGTACGGTGACCTGGCTGAGGCGGGAAGTCCTTTCCCGGCCCTACGCGGCCGACACGATCCTGGCCGTGTGCGTGTATGCGATGACGCTGCTGGCGCCGGGCGCGCCCCCGCAGCCGGGGGCGCAGTGGCACGGCGGAATGCGGCCTCTCACCGGTTACGACATCGCGCTGGCCGCGGTCGTCTGCGGCGCTCTGGTCTTCCGGCAGCGCTGGCCCCGCGCCGTCCTGGCCGTCACGGTCACCGGGTTCGCCGCCTACGCCGTGATCGATGGCGGGCGGAGCCTGCTGACGCTGGGGCCGGCGATCGCGGTGTACACGGTGGCTTCGCGATGCCCGCGCCGGCACGCGTGGGCCTACGGAGGGCTCGCCGCGCTCGTGGTCGTCGTGGCCAGGGGCGTGTTCGACGGGGGCGCGTGGCTGACGCCCGATGTGCTGGCCCCGATCGCCTTCATCGGCATGGCCACCGCCGTTGGCGACTCGCTGCGCAGCCGCCGCGCCTATGTGGCCGCCGTCGAGGAGCGAGCGCGCCGGGCCGAGGAGACGCGCGAGGAGGAGGCCGAACGCCGGGTGATGGAGGAACGGCTGCACATCGCGCGGGAACTGCACGACGTGCTCGCTCACCACATCGCCCTGATCAACGTGCAGGCGCAGGTGGCCGCGTACGTGCTGGCGACCCAACCCGAGCAGGCCCGCGCGGCGCTGAGCCATGTCCGCGAGGCGGGTAAGGAGGCGCTGGAGGAGCTGCGGACCACGGTGGGATTGCTCCGCCGTCCGGGCAGCCGCGACGAGTTTCTCACCGAACCTGCTCCAGGGCTGGATCGGCTGCCTGAATTGGTCGACTCCTTCACCGCGGCCGGGCTGAAGCTGGATTGGCAGATCGACGGCGACCCGCGGCCGCTGCCCGCTCCGGTGGACCTCGCCGCGTTCCGGATCGCCCAGGAGGCGCTGACCAACGTGAGCAAGCACGCGCCGCGGGCGGCCGCGACCGTACGGATCGGCTACGCCGCCGACGAGGTGATCGTCGACGTGGCCGACGACGGCCGCAGTGGTGCGGGCGGGATCTCCTCCGGAATCGGCCACGGGCTGATCGGCATGCGGGAACGCGCCCTGTCGGTCGACGGCACCTTCTTCGCCGGGCCCGTGGACAGCGGCGGGTTCCGGGTGCACGCCGTGCTGCCCATCTCCAGGAAGGGCGGGCGATGACTGTCAAAGTGCGCAGGAGGCCATCAGGGTGGTGGCCCAACTGGTGATCATCGCCTACGAAACCGGCCTGGTCCGTCTCCAGGCCCGCTGATTCGCCGCGACCACGAGCGTGGTACCCGCCCCGCCCCTACTGCGATCGCCGCAGCTCAAAGCCCCTCCTCCAGGCGGACCTTTTCCGGGGGCGACGCCGCGAGGCTTGAGTGGTGACCATGACGATGCCGGCCCCGTTGCTGTGTGCGGCGTCGTCCCCTGCGCTACGGCGTGGGCACGATGGTGGCGATATACCCCCGGCGGCGGGACCACGGGCGCGGTAGCCGGCAGCCACCGCTGCTGCGATCGTCGCAGCTCAGAAACCCTCCTCCAGGCGGACGTTCGGCCGGGACGACGCCGCGAGGCTTGAGTGGTGACCACAACAATGCCGGTCCCCGGCGCATGGCGCTGCCCTGAGAGGCGGCCCGGTCACCATGGTCCAACCGCTGAGTGCTTTGACCACGCCCTCCTCGCACGCCCGCGAGCCACCGCTACCGGTGGCGGGCGCGGGCGCCGTCGCGAGCTCGGCACTTCGGCCGTGGTGCCGGTGCCGATGATCCGGCGCTTTCCAGCGCACCGTGCGATCTGACACCCATTCGAAGAGAAGTGGAAAGATGTCGTTTCTGGCTAGATTGAGCCTCGCCAATCGAGGGCTCGTCGCGATCATCACCGTTGTGGTGGTCGCGTTCGGTGTCTACATCACCCCGGGACTGCAGCAGCAGCTCCTGCCCTCGATGTCGCTTCCCCAGGTATCGGTCGTGGCCTCCTACGCCGGTGCCGCGCCGCAGATCGTCGAGGACCAGGTCACGGTTCCGCTGGAAGAGGTGATTCGCGGAGTGGCCGACATCACCTCGGTGACCTCGACCTCCCGTGAAGCCAGCGCGTCGATCCAGGTGGCCTTCGACTACGGCGTCGACATCGACGACGCGCAGAGCAAGATCCAGCAGGCCGTCAGCCGGCTGTCCGGTCAGCTGCCCGACGGCGTGGAGCCGCAGGTGGTCGTGGGCAGCACCGACGACCTCCCGGTCATTCAGCTCGCCGCCGCCTCGGAAGACTCCCAGCAGCGCCTGGCCGACCAGCTGAAAGACGAGGTGGTCCCGGTGCTCTCCGGCATCGAGGGGGTCAAGGAGGCCTCCGTCACCGGTACCCGGGACCAGGTCATCACCATCACTCCCGACGATGACGAGCTGAAAGAACGCGGGCTGGAGGCGAGCGCGATCAGCACCGCCATCCAGAACGCGGGCCAGCCGATTCCCGCCGGAACCCTCACCCGCTCGGACGAGACGCTGAACGTCCAGGTCGGCGGCCGGTTCGACTCGATCAAAGATCTCCAGGACCTCTACCTCGCACCCGCCACGCAAGAGTCCACAGCCCAGGGGACTCCTGCCCAGAACCAGCGACCCGGCGCGCCACAGGCCGCACGCTCCGCCGCCAAACCGAAGCCGGTACGGCTGGGCGACGTGGCCACCGTCAAGCTCGGCCTGGCCGACTCCACCACGCTCACCCGCACCGATGGCAAGCCCAGCCTGGGTGTCTCGGTCACCATGAAGCCCGACGGCAACGCCGTGTCGATCTCCGAGGAGGTCCGCGCCGAGCTGCCGGCCCTCGTTGCCGCTGTCGGCTCGCAGGCCACGCTCACCATCGTCTACGACCAGGCCCCGGAGGTGGAGAAGTCCATCGAGAGCCTGACCACCGAGGGCCTGTTGGGCCTGGCCATGGCCGTACTGATCATCCTGGTCTTCCTGGTTTCGGTCCGCTCCACGCTGGTGACCGCGATCTCCATCCCGTTGTCCGTCCTCATCGCGCTGATCGCGATCTGGGTGTGGGACTACTCCCTCAACATGCTCACCCTCGGCGCGCTCACGATCGCGATCGGTCGCGTGGTCGACGACTCGATCGTGGTGCTGGAGAACATCAAACGGCACCTGTCCTACGGCGAGAGCAAGCGGCAGGCGATCGAGACCGGCGTACGCGAGGTCGCGGGCGCCGTCACCGCATCCACGCTGACCACCGTGGCGGTGTTCCTGCCGATGGCGTTCGTCGGCGGGCTGGTCGGCCAGCTGTTCGGCCCCTTCTCCGTCACCGTCACCGTGGCGCTGCTCGCCTCCCTGGTGGTGTCGCTGACCGTCGTCCCCGTACTGAGCTACTGGTTCCTCAAGCCATCCGAGGACGCTGACCGGCACGAGGCGGAGACTCTGGAGCGCAGTAGCCGCCTCCAGCGCATCTACGTCCCGATCATCCGTTTCGCCGTACGGTACCGCCTCGTCACGCTTGCGGGCGCTGTCGCGATCCTCATCGGCACTGTCGCCCTGATCCCGGGCCTGAAGACCAGCTTCATCGACAACGCGGGACAGAACACGATCAACATCACCCAGACCTTGCCCGCCGGCACCTCTCTGACCTCGGCCGACAAGAAGGCCAAGCAGGTCGAGAACGTCCTGGCCGAGCGCAGCGAGATCGACTCCTACCAGGTGACCGTGGGAGGCGGGAGCAGCGCCGGCCTGTCCGGCGGAGGTCCCTTCGGCGGCGGTGGCGGCGGCGGTACGGCCCGCGCCAGCTACTCACTCACCCTGCACGAGGACAGCGACACCGCCGCCGTGCAGAGCGCCCTGCGCGACGAACTGGGCCGCCTGTCCGATGTCGGAGAGATCAGCATCGGTGAGAGCGGCGGGTTCGGCGGCGACGGGCTCGAAGTCCAGGTCCACGCCACCGAGCAGGACACCCTGCGTGACGCGGCGCGCATCGTCCAGGACGAGATGGCGAAGATCTCCGGCGTCACCGAGGTGACCAGCACGCTGGCCGACACCGCCCCGCGCATCGACGTCAGCGTCGACCGCAAGGAGGCCGCCGAGCGCGGCCTGTCGGAGGTCGCCATCGGTCAAGCGGTGGCCCAGGTGTTCCGCGGCAGCACCGTGACCCAGCTCGCCTTCGACGACACCACCGCCGACGTCATCGTCAGCACCGGCGACGCGCCGGTCTCGCTCAACGAGCTGCGCAGGCTGGACCTGCCTGGAGGCGCGGAGCTCGCCGACGTCGCCGATGTCAGGCAGGTGGATGGGCCGGTATCGGTCACCCGCATCGATGGGCAGGCCACGGTCAGCATCTCCGGCACGAACACCGGAGCCGACCTCGGCACGGTCAGCGCCGACCTGGACAGCCGCCTCGCCAAACTGAACCTGCCCGAGGGAGCGACCTACTCCGTCGGCGGCGCCAGCGCCGACCAGAGCGAAGCCTTCGGCAGCCTCGGCATCGCCCTGGTCGCGGCGATCGCCCTGGTGTTCTTCGTCATGGTCGCCACCTTCCGCAGCCTCATCCAGCCGCTGGTGCTCCTGGTGTCGATCCCGTTCGCCGCCACCGGCGCGATCGGCCTGCTGCGCATCACCGACACCTCACTCGGACTCGCCGCGATGATCGGCCTGCTGATGCTCGTCGGCATCGTCGTCACCAACGCCATCGTGCTGCTCGACCTGATCAACCAGTACCGGCGTCAGGGCATGCCCCTGCACGAGGCCGTCGTGGAAGGCGGGCGCAACCGGCTGCGGCCCATCCTGATGACCGCGCTGGCCACCATCTTCGCTCTGCTGCCGATGGCCTTGGGCATCACCGGCGGCGGCGGATTCATCTCCAAACCCCTCGCCATCGTGGTCATCGGCGGTCTGATCAGCTCCACGCTGCTCACCCTCCTGCTGGTCCCGACCCTCTACACCATGGTCGAAAGCCGCAACGAAAAGAGCCGGCCCGGACACGTCAACCGTCACGCCGTACCGCCCAGGGCCGAGATCCCCTTGGAGTCGGCATCTGTTACCCAAGGACATCAATGACCAACGACATCCGCGGCCGGGGCGGCCTCCGCGATTTCCAGCTCTCACAAAGGCCGGATCTGCTCAGCTCACCGGGTCCCACGGTCGAGATCGTCATCCCCGTCTACAACGAGGAGCGGGCGCTCCCGGGATGCCTGCGCACCCTGCACGCGCACCTGCGTGAGCGGATGCCCTTCCCGTGGCGGATCACGGTGGCGGACAACGCGAGCGTCGACCGGACGCTGGAGGTGGCTCGGGAGCTGGCCGCCGAACTGCCCGGAACGGACGTGGTCCACCTGGACAGGAAGGGGCGTGGGCTCGCGCTGCGGACGGTGTGGGGCGCGAGCGAGGCCGACATCGTCGTCTACATGGACGTCGACCTGTCCACGCGCCTGGACGGGCTGTTGCCGCTGATCGCGCCGCTGGCCAGCGGCCACTCGGATCTCGCCATCGGCAGCCGGCTGGCGCCGGGCGCGCGTACCGTACGCGGACCGCGTCGCGAGCTGATCTCCCGCTGCTACAACGCGATCATCCGGCTCACGCACGGGGCCCGGTTCAGCGACGCGCAGTGCGGCTTCAAGGCCGCTCGCACGGACGTGCTCGGCCCGTTGCTGGAGCGGACGCAGGACGACGCCTGGTTCTTCGACACCGAGCTGCTGCTGCTCGCCGAGCACAACGGGCTGCGCATCCACGAGGTACCGGTCGACTGGGTCGAGGACGTGGACACCCGCGTCGACGTCGTCAGCACCGCCGCCGACGATCTGCGCGGATTGTGGCGGGTGGCCCGCATGAAGGCATCCGGCGTCGCGCGGGCCTCGTTGCCGGGGCGTCCCGCTCCGGCAGCCGAGCATCCCGACGCCGTGCTGGCCCCGAGCAGGGCACGTTCGCGCATCACCTGGGAGGTCGGCTGCTTCGCGGCCATCGGTGTGTTCTCGACGGCCGGTCAGGCGCTGCTCTACTGGTTGCTGCGCGCGTGGTGGCCGCCCGTGCTGGCGAATTTGGTGTCACTGCTGGTCCTCACCGTGCTCAACACCGAGGCCAACCGCCGTCTCACCTTCCGCTGGTCCGGCACGAGAGCCGGACGGGCACACCTGGGAGCCGGAGCGCTCTTCCTGATCGGGTACGTCGTCACCTCCGCCGCCGTGCTGCTGTTCCGCCAGAGTCAGCCCGAGGCGTCGGCCGCGGCCGAGACGCTGGTGCTCACCGCCTCGTCCCTGCTGGTCACCGCCGTCCGCTTCGTGGTGCTGCGGCTGGCCGTGTTCCGCCGTACCACGCCCTGATTCCCTTTCCAGAGAGCGAAGCTCAGATGACCGACACCACCGAACCACCCGCGACGCCACAGGCCGTGGGCCGCGCGCTCCCGGGCTGGGCGGCTCCGGCAGCGCTGGCGGCGATCCTGCTCCTGGCCGCCGGCCTGTACGGCTGGGCCCTGGGCTCCCTCGGCTGGGGCAACGGCTACTACTCCGCCGCCGTGAAGTCGATGGGCCAGAGCTGGACGAACTTCCTGTTCGGCGCCTATGACCCCGCGGGTGTGATCACCGTCGACAAGCCGCCGGCGGCCCTGTGGCCGCAGGTGATCAGCACCAAGATCTTCGGCCTGCACGGCTGGGCGATGATCCTGCCCCAGGTGCTGGAAGGCGTCGCCGCGGTGTTCGTCCTGCACCGCACCGTGCGCCTGTGGGCGGGCGAGGCGGCGGGGCTGCTGGCCGCGCTGATCCTGACGCTGACCCCGATCACGGTGGCGATCAACCGGGACAACAACCCGGACACGCTGCTGGTGCTGGCGCTCGTGGCGGCGGCGTACGCGCTGACCCGGGCCTTGCGGGCCACGTCCGGCCGGGCCGCCCTCCGGTGGCTGTGCGCCGTCGGGTTCCTGATCGGCCTCGGCTTCATGACGAAGATGCTGGCCGCCTGGATGGTGATCCCCGCGTTCGCGGCGGCCTGGCTGGTCGGCGCGAGCGGCCCCTGGCTCGGCCGGTTCGCCAGGCTACTGGCCGGCGGCGTCGTTCTGGTCGTGTCCTCCTTGTGGTGGATCGGGTTGGTCGCGCTCTGGCCGGGAGAGCGCCCGTACATCGGCGGCAGCACCGACGGCAGCGCCTGGGACCTGGTCATCGGCTACAACGGCCTCGGCCGGATCTTCGGCGGAGGCGCCGGAGTTCCGGGCGGCTTCAGCATCCCCTTCGGTGGCGCGGCCGGTCCTGGACGGCTCTTCAACGACCAGGTCGGCGGGCAGATCAGCTGGCTGCTGCCGTTGTGCGGGGTGGCTCTGGCGCTGGCCCTGGCCGGCGCCGTACTGCGACGGCGCGGGGTCACGATGCCCGGTGAGCCGCTTGGCGCGGCCGGATGGGTGCTGTGGGGGACCTGGCTGGTGGTCTGCGGCCTGGTCTTCGCCACGCAGCAGGGAATCTTCCACCCGTACTACACGACGCAGCTGGCCCCCGCCATCGCTGCCATCGTCGCCGGCTTCGCCGTGACGCTGGCCCGCGCCCACCGCGCGGGGGCGCGCTGGGCGCTCCCGCTGGGAGCCGGGTCCGTCGCGGCGACCACGGCCTGGGCGTGCGCCCTGATCGTGCGGGTCCCCTCCTGGAACGGCTGGCTGGTGTGGCCCGTGGCAGCGGCTGGAGCAGCGGCGATCGTCCTGCTCCTCCTGTCCGCCGGTCGGCGACGGCTGCTGCCCGCCGCGCTCGGCATCGCGATCCTGGCGGTGCTGTCGGCGCCTGCGGCGTGGGCGATCAGCGTCCCCGGCTCCACCTCGGCGATGGGTGGCGCCAACCCGACCGCAGGGCCACCGAATCTGCCCTTTGGCCGCGGGGACGGCGGAGGCGGCCCGGCTCCGGGAGGGACGCAGCTCCCGCCCGGCACGCAGCTCCCGCCCGGCATGCAGCTCCCGCCCGGCATGCAGCTCCCGCCCGGCATGGAGATCCCCGGAGGATTCCCGGGCGGGACCGGTGGTATGCCGCCCGGGCTCTCCGGAGGCTTCCCCGGCGGCGGCGCCGAGCTCACCCCCGACCAGCGCAAGATCCTCGACTATGCCGTTCAAAAATCCGGCTCCGCCCGGATCAAGCTCGCCGTCGAGGGGGGCTCCATGTTCGCCTCAGGATTCATCCTGAACAGCGACGCCACCGTCATCGGCATGGGCGGATTCATCGGCATCGACGACGCCCCGACCGTCCAGCAGCTGAAGGACTGGACGGATTCCGGGCAGCTGCGCTTCGTCCTGGGATCCGATGGAGGAGGCTTCAGCGCCATGATGGGTGGGACGAGCGCACACCGCTCGCAGTGGATGAAACAGAACTGCACCGAAGTCCCCGCCACCGTGTACGGGGGAAGCCCCACGGCCGCCACGCCAGGCAGTCCCACGACCGGCGGCATCATGGGAGGCGCTACCACCCTCTACGACTGCGCCGCGAAGCGCTGACGCACAGGACAACGGTACGGGCTGAATCGCCGTCCTCAGGAGGCGGGCTGGCGCAGCGCGGGGAGCATGACCGCGTCCACGAAGTCCACCAGCTGGCCCTTGTCGAGCGGGCGGCCGTCCAGCATCGGATGGACCAGGCTGACGGCGATCAGCAGATGCGCGCAGTAGGCGCGGGCGGGTGAGTCGGCCGGGATCTCACCGCGATCGACCGCCCGCTGCAGCACCCGTTCCATAGCCTCTTGCGCCGGCTTGGCGAACTGCTCCCGCATTGACTGCGCGAGCTGCGGGTCGCCCAGCGCGGCATGCGACAGCCCGGCCATCAGCTCATGCTCGACCGGCGCGATCGAGATCACGAGCCGAGCCATCTCCTGCAAATCTCCCCGCAGAGTGCCGGTGTCGACGTTCAACGCGTCGGGTGGCGGCTGGTGGTGCTTGAGCGCAGCCAGGACCAGGCCCGGCTTGCCGCCCCACTGCCGGTACAGAGTGGCCGTGCTGGATCTGGAGCGGGCCGCGACGGCCGGCATGGTGAGCGCCTCGTAGCCGACCTCGCGCAACAGCGCGAAGACGGCGCTGTACAGCTCCGCTTCCCGTTCGGCGGTCAAACGGGTGCGGCGGGCACCAGGGGCCTTCTCCGTGGCGTGCATCGACTCCATCCACAGCATCGAACAGAAACGAGTTTGTTTCGATCATAGGGCAGCTTTCGCCGCACCTCAACGCGCCAGGCCGGGACGGGCCCGCGCCGGGGTGCGCACAGCGCGCCGGCACCACCCATCGAAACGATTGCGTTTCGATAAAAGATCTCCTATTATCGAAACGAAGTAGTTTCGCTTCGACATGTCTGATGTCAAGGTGGTCAGCACATGATGGATTCCACGCAGCTCAGGCGAGCATTCGCCAGCTTCCCCAGCGGGGTGACGGCGGTCTGCACACTGGTCGATGCAGTGCCGGTAGGCATGGTCTGCAGCACCTTCACCGGCGTCTCTCTCGATCCGGCCCTGGTCTCGGTCTGCGTTCAGGCATCCTCGACGACCTGGCCGCTTCTGCGGCGGCAGTCGCGATTGGGGCTCAGTGTGCTGGCCGAGGACCAGGATCTGGCCTGCCGCCAACTGTCCCGCAAGAGCGGGGACCGTTTCGAGGGCCTTCGCTGGGAGAACGATGCGAGAGGCGGGGTGTTCCTGCCCGGGGCGGTCGCCTGGTTCAGTTGCTCACTCTATGAGGAGATGCCGGCAGGTGACCACGCCATCGCACTGCTGGAGATTCACGACCTGAGGTCCGTGGCGAGCGGTGCCCCACTGGTCTTTCACGGGAGCCGTTTCCGTCGACTCGAAGCAATTGCGTGATTCACCGCGCCAGTGGCGAACCGTCTCACATCCGAACCTGCGGCGCGCACCTTCCATCGACCCGGGCTCGCCCTGCCCTTTGACGCAGAATTCGCATCACCGGTCACACCTACCGAGCGCGGCCCCCTCCGCCTCAGCTCACCGTTCGCTCCACTCGGTATCGGAGGAGCTCCGCACGAATAGTCACATGCCGCTTGAACTGCATGGACGAATGTTTTCGGCAGGTGCGGCCGCGAGCACGACGAAGACGATGCTTCACAGAAGAGCGATCACGAGCGGATCTGTTCCGCGGAGGAGGAGCTCAGTTTGGCGGTCACCGTGAATGTCTTGCCGCAGCCGGCTTGGCTAATGGACGACGCGCGGAGACTGCACCTGAGAGGGGGTGCGGCGCGCCCCGCATACCCGCGGGTTCGCGCCGCTGCCCAAGCTGTGGATGGCCGAGCAGGTCTACGGCACGCTTGTGCCGGCGTGGCCGTACGGCTTGGCGATCTCGTCGATTGTCAGGTGTCCAGCAAGATTGTCAGGTGTCCAGCAAGTAGGAGTAGGTCGCCGAGGCAATGTATGGCAGCGCGGCAGGGCACTGCCTCGTGGATGTCTCTCCGGATTCCTTCCACGGGCCGTTGATCTTTGTCGACGTCGTGGCGCTCCCCTTGGTCTTGCAACGGATCACGACCCGGAAGGTGTGCACGTTCTTGCAGGTTGCTCTGCCGATGTCGATCTTTGGGGTCCGGTCGGCACTCGCACTGCATGTCACTGAATAGGTGGGCTTGGCCGCCGGAACGCTGCCCGCTGATGCGGAGCTGGGTGTGGAGCTGATCAGGGCGATTGAGCCCACCGTTGCAAGGCCGAGCGTGGTGGCCAAAGCAAGTGTCGGTGCCAGCTTTCGCATGCGATCTCCGTTCGTAGAATCTTGGACTCGATCTACACGGTGAGCAAAGCAGAAGCCGGTATACGCGCGGTATGTTCCTGCTGCTCAGCCTGGATTCACGGCGGTGAGACTCGAGGCGGGAGCCGCGAAGAGAAGTGAGGCGCCCTCCGAGTTGGTAGGACGTAGAGGCAATAGGTGGTCGTTCATCTGGTTCGCGTGAGTGCGGGGATGAGGCGTTCTTCCATGACCGCGCGGTCGGCGGCGCCCATCGCGTCGGCGAGGGTCTGGTCCCGGTGGCTGGCCGCGGGGCTGCCGGAGCGTGGGGTGGGTTCGCCCAGCTCCAGCCCCGAGGAGTAGTCGGCCGCCCCCATCCGCCAGGGAGTCGCGCCGTGCCGCAGTTGGGCAGAGGCGAGGATACGCAATCCGGTCCAGTCGACGTCCGGCACGATCTCGTACTCGACCTGCTGCTGGAGGGTAAGCCGGAACGGGATGCCGTGCGCGGCGGCGTCATCGGGCCAGCGTGACGACGGTGCCGGCGCGGGCCACCAGGACGGGACGCTCACCCCTCGCCGTACCCCACCTGATAGACGTACTTGGACCCGTTGCCCGGCCTGATTTGTTGCAGCACGAGCACCGGCTTGCCCGATGTGGTCAACGTGATCCCGCATCGGGCAGCCAAGGTCACATAGGACCTGAGCCGTGTTGACGCTGTCCGGCTCCATGATCCCGGTGTCCTTGGCGAGGTTGGGGCGCTGGGACGTCCGATCCAATGACGCGAACCGCGCTTGGGGATGCCCGCGTGCCCTGGCATGATCTCCCGCATGCTCGAAGAGAAGCTCGACGCGCTCTCGCGGATGATGGCCGAGCACATGGCCAACCCGTTCCCACCCGGCTTCCGCGGCCTGGACATCGAGGGCCGGGACATGGTGATGCTCGATGCGGACGCCTACAGCTACGCCGCAGGCGTCCTCGAAGGCCCGCTCAGCGAACAGCACCGCGCAGGCCTGACGCGGCTGACGTCGGTGTTCGAGAAGGTCCTCCCGGCGATTGACGACGAGTACGCGACCAAGTACTACACGCACGTGCGTGACATGGCCGGGCTGGCCGCCGAAATCGAGAGCCTGCACGGGAAGTAGTCCTCTAACAGGGAATATTCGGCGGGGTGGTTGGATGTGCCGTGACGTCCGATACGACCGCTCCTCAACCCGGCGAACCTGCGCGGTCAAAACATGAGGTGTGCGCTCGCTGCCGCTACGCGTCGGGCCGATGGCGCCCAAGATGATCAAGCGGTGTTCCTGCGCTGAAACGCCTTGCCGGGCAACACCGGAGAAGGTCACGAGCCAGCTTCCACTCAGTTCGAGAGGATCAGGGGTCTCAACAGCGAGGCTGCACTGGTCGCCGCTCGTATCACCTTGGTCGGCTCATTGTTCTTGCAGAGCCGCTGCCATGATCTGTGGTCGTTCTACGAGGCCGCCTACAAGGACATGCTGTCCGGGGATCCTGCGTTGAACGACGCCGACTGGACGAAGGATCTGTACGGGCAGGCGTACTACGCCTTGCTGGACAACATTCGAGAGGAGTTGGGCACACCCGTGAAGGTCATGACGCGCGAGTCGGAGATGTGGGACTCCCTGGGACCTCGCAGTCGTACAGGCAGGCAACCCCGGAAGGTGTAGTCACGCAGTTGGTCACTCAAGAGACGAGTAAGGCCGCTTCCGATCTTCGGAAGCGGCCTTCTACCTGATACTTCTGGGTCGGGGTGGCGGGATTTGAACCCACGGCCTCTTCGTCCCGAACGAAGCGCGCTGCCAAGCTGCGCTACACCCCGGTGCACGCCTTCGTCGTGCGCGTGCTTGGAAAGTCTAGCGGACTTCCTAGGTGCTTGTGACCGCCTTTATCTCCGGGGAACCAGGGTCAGCAGCGTCGCCTCCGGGAAGCAGGCGAAGCGGACCGGCGCGTAGGGAGAGGTGCCGAGGCCGGCCGAGACGTGCAGCCAGGCTCCGTCGTGGCGGCTCAGGCCCTTGACGCGGGCCCGGTCGATGCCGCAGTTGGTGACCAGGGCGCCGTAGAACGGGATGCAGAGCTGGCCCCCGTGCGTGTGGCCGGCCAGCAGGAGCTGGTAGCCGTCGGCGGCGAAGCGGGTCATGTTGCGGGGCTCCGGCGAGTGCATGACGCCCAGCCGGAGGTCGGCCTCCGCCGGGGCCGGGCCCGCCACCAGGTCGTAGCGGTCGCGGGAGATGTGGGAGTCGTGGATGCCGGCCACCGCCACGTCGAGGTCGCCGACCTTGATGCGGGCCGTGGTGTTGTTCATGTCGAGCCAGCCTTCGGCCGCCATGCCCGCGCCCAGCTCCTCCCACGGCAGTGAGGGGATGTGCTGGCGGCGATCGTTCTTGGAGGTGCGCCACAGGTAGCGGGCCGGGTTTTTCGGCTTCGGGGCGTAGAGGTCGTTGGAGCCGTAGACGAACAGGCCGGGCCGGGAGAGCAGGGGCTCCAGGGCGTGCAGGAGCGAGGGCACGGCGTCCGGGTGCGCGATCGAGTCGCCGGTGTTGACGACGAGGTCGGGCTCCAGGTCGCCCAGCGAGCGGACCCAGTTGATCAGCATCGTCCTGCCCGGCGTCAGGTGCAGGTCGGACAGGTGCAGGATGCGGATCGGGCGCTGGTGGGGCGCCAGTACGGGGACGTCGAAGCGGCGCAGCCGGAACCAGTTCCGCTCCACCACAGAGGCGTAACCCAGCCCGGCAAGGCCGAGACCGAGCATGGACAGGGGTACCGCGACGGCTTTCCTCACGTATTCATGATGCCCGAGATCCGGCGCGAGGCGACCGGGTAGTCCGCGCAGGCGGCAAGATGGACCGCATGAGCGCATTGAAGGACAAGCTGAAGGCCGATCTGACGGCCTCGCTGAAGAGCCGTGACGAGGTACGCCTCCGTACCGTCCGGATGGCCCTGGCGGCGGTGAACGTCGAGGAGGTCGCCGGCAAGCAGGCCAGGGAGCTGAGCGATGACGAGATCATCAAGGTCCTGACCAAGGAGGCCAAGAAGCGGCGCGAGGCGGCGGAGGCGTTCGGCAACGCGGGCCGGGCCGAGCAGGCGCAGGCGGAGCTGGACGAGCAGGCGGTGCTGGAGGAATACCTGCCCGCGCAGCTCTCCGACGAGGAGCTGGCCGAGCTGGTCGCCGCCGCCATCGCCGAGACCGGCGCCGCCGGGCCGCAGGCCATGGGGCAGGTCATGAAGGTCGTCAACCCGAAGGTGGCGGGCAGGGCCGAGGGCGGCCGGGTCGCCGCGGCCGTACGCGCCAAGCTGGCCGGTTAGACCGCCTGCTTCAAGGCTGTACGCGCCGAGCCGGCCGCCTGGACAGGGCCACCGCGCGGCCAGACGAGGCCGTGAGGCCGTGGGACGCGCCAGGGGGCGCTAGGACGCCCTCTGAGACCTCCTGCGCCCCTCGAAGGCCATCGAAGGCCCTCGAAGGCCATCGAGGCGCCAGAGGGCGATCACAGGGCCTCCTCTCCGATCACACGGACGGAGGCCCTAGCCGGCCGGCGTGATCGGGCCGATCTCGCCGGCGCCACCGCGCCCGCGCCCGTTGCCGGGACCGTCGCCGCCGTCATCGGGGCCACCGCCCCGGCCGTCCGGCGGCTCGAAGATGTCGAACGGGTCGCCGTCGTCGCCACCGCGCCCCGGCCCCTCCTCGTCGTCCTTCTTCTTGGGCGGCTTGGGCGCGCAGTTGTCCGAGCAGCCGCCGAACCGCGAGCGGTCCACCGGATTGAAGCTCGTCGGCTCGATCCCCTTCAGCGCGCGGAGCATGGAGTCCTTCCACACCCGGCCGGAGATCGACGCGCCGTACACGTACGGGTAGTAGGTGCCCCCGATCTTCACCCCGATCAGCTTGTGCGCCGAGGTGCCGCGCGGGTCGCCCAGGCTGACCGCCGAGGACAGGTTGGGCGTGTAGCCGGCGAACCACGCCGACATGTAGTTGTCGGTCGTGCCCGTCTTGCCGGCCGCGTCACGCCCGATGCCGCCGACCTCCTGCATCGTGCCCTTGGTGAACACACCGGACAGGATGCCGCTGACCGCGTCGGCGACCTCCTCCTCCATCACCTGGGAGCACTTCGGTTTGTACTGCTTGGCCTTGCCGTTCCTGTCCTCGATCTCGGTGATGGCCAGCGGCTTGCAGTATTGGCCGCGCGAGGCGAAGACCGCGTACGAGCTGGCGATCGTGATGGGGTCGACCTCGTTGACCCCGAGCGTGAACGTCTCGACCTCCGACAGCTTCCCGCCGTCGGCCCGCTTGACGCCGAGCTTCTTGGCCATCTTGACCGTGTCGCAGAGCCCGACCTTCTCCTGCAGCTTGATGAAGAACGTGTTCACCGAGCCCCAGGTGCCGCTCTCCAGGGTCTTGAAGCCGCCGCCGCCCTCGCTGGAGTTGCGCACGGTGTGCGACGGGTCGCCGACGTTCTGGTTCTTGCAGTTCTTGAACGAGCCGTAGCCGCTGGCGGTGTAGCCGGCGGGGGCGGGGAAGCCGTCGCCGTACTTCAGGCCCTCCTCCAGTGCCGCGGCCAGCGTGTAGACCTTGGCCGTCGAGCCCTGCTGGAACCCGCGACCGCCACCGTGCGCCGCGTCGGCCACGATGTTGTAGCTCATCTCGTTCTTCTTCTTGCTCTGGCCGAACTTCCGCGAGGCGGCCATCGCCTTGATCTCGCCGGTGCCGGGGACGACCATGGCCTGCGAGGCCACGGGCTTGTCCTTGGTGCTCACATACTTCTTGATCGCCTTTTCGGCGGCCGCCTGCATCTTGGTGTCGAGCGTGGTCTTGATCTTCAGGCCGCCGCGCTGGAGCAGCTTCCTGCGCTCGTCCTGGTTCTTGCCGAAGTCCTCGTTGTTGAGGATCTCGTACTGGACGTAGAGGCAGAAGTACGGATATTTGCTGGCTTCGCAGCCGCCGGGCACCTTGGTGTCCTTGTAGCCCAGTTTCTTCGCCTTGGCCGCGGCGGCCTCTTCCGACGTGATCATCTTCAGCTCGGCCATCCGGTCCAGCACGATGTTGCGCCGCTCCAGCAGCCGCGCGCGGGACTCGGGGCCGACGTTGGGGTCGGTCCTGGCCGGGTTCTGGACGGCGCCGGCGAGCGTGGCGGCCTCGGAAAGGTTGAGCTTCGAGGCCGGCTTGTTGAAGAAGCGCTTCGAGGCGGCCTGGATGCCGTGCGCGCCCGCGCCGAAGTAGGCGATGTTGAGATATTTCTCAAGAATCTGGTTCTTGCTGTACTTCTTCTCGATCGCCATGGCGTAGCGCAGCTCGCTCAGCTTGCGGGAGATCGTCGGCGCGATGGCCGCCGCCTGCGCCTCCCGCGTCTCGGCCTTGTTGACCAGAACCTGCTTGACGTACTGCTGGGTGATCGACGATCCACCCTGCATCACGCCGCCGCTCGTCAGATTCTTGGCGAGCGCTCTGGCCGTTCCTTCCACATCGATCGGCCCGTGCTGGTAGAAACGGAAGTCCTCGATCGCGATCAGCGCCGTCTGCATGATCGGGGCCACCTGGTCAAGGGTGACGGACTGCCGGTTCTCGAAGTAGAACATGGCGATCTGCTTGTTGTCGGCGTCGAACAGCTCGGTGCGTTCGGGCAGAGGAGGTTCGTCCAGGTTTTCGGGCTTGAGGTTGAGCCCCTCGACCGCGCTCCTGGTGGACATCCCCGCTCCGCCGACAGCCGGCAGGGCCACGGCGGCCGCCAGCACCCCGGCCGCCGCTCCCGCGATGATGAGGCGCAGGACGTTGAGGACGGGGTTGGAGCGATCTTTGCGCTGGGCTTGCACGCTACCAAGAGTACGTCGAAAGACTGACCTAATCGGTAGCACGACACCATTTCGCCTTGACTGACGGGGGTGACTAGTCATTCCCGGTCAAGAGCGCGGCGAGAAATTGGTCCTCTGGGGTCTGTCGGCCCGAACGTCTAGTTGCGTACGTTCTCCTCTGCGGCAACTGAATACGGAGGCTCGGCGCCCGCGCCCGTCGGCCCCAAATGACGACTGACCACCTAAGGGGAGTGGGGTCGAACAATGTGGATCACGGATTGGACCTCCCGTGCCGCCTGTAAGGGTGCGGATCCGGATGCCCTGTTCGTGCAGGGCGCCGCGCAGAACAGGGCCAAGCTCATCTGCCGGGGTTGCCCGGTCCGTACTGAATGCCTCGCTGATGCGCTGGACAATCGCATCGAGTTCGGGGTGTGGGGCGGTATGACTGAACGGGAACGGCGTGCGCTGCTTCGACGGCGACCTGACGTGGACTCGTGGCGTGACCTGCTCGAGTCGGCCAAAGAAGAGTACGAACGAACCAATGAGCTGATCGCGGGCTGATCCAAGCCCGGCGACCGCGTACGGCCGGCGCCGCCGCCGGCCGTACTTTCATGCGCTCGCCAGCAGGTCCCCGATCTGCCGCAGACCTGTCAGATCGTGAACGTCCTCGGACATGGCGCGAACCTGCACCACGGGAACCGTGGGGTGGGCCGAGACGAAATGCTCCTGCTCGCGGCTCTCACGGGCCGCGAGTTGCATTCTGCCGGCGTGCAGCCGCAGCACGGCGGCGGTGAGCTCGTGCTCGCCCCTCGACTCCAAATCCTCCGCGGCGGCGGCGCTGCGGGCTGCCGAGAGCGCCGGCGCGGGCGACTCGTGCACCCGGTTGACCACCAGACCCGCCAGCGGCATGCGCTCTTCGGCGAGCCGCTCGACGAAGTAGGAGGCCTCCCGCATCGCGTCGCGCTCGGGCGCGGCGACCACCACGAAGGCCGTGCCAGGCGCCTGCAGCAGCCGGTACGTCATCTCGGCCCGCTGCCTGAACCCGCCGAACACGGCGTCCAGCGCGGACACGAACGTCTGCAGATCCTTGATCACCTGTGCGCCCAGCAGCTTGGTCATCGCCCCGGCCATCAGGCCGAACCCGGCGTTGAGCAGCCGGAACGCGCTGCGCCCTCCCGCCTTGGCGGGCGCCGTCAGCATCCGGATGAACCGGCCGTCGAGGAAGCGCCCGAGCCGCTCGGGAGCGTCGAGGAAGTCGAGCGCCGAGCGTGAGGGCGGTGTGTCCACGATGATCAGGTCCCACTCGTCCGAGCGGCGGAGCTGGCCCAGTTTCTCCATGGCCATGTACTCCTGAGTGCCGGAGAAGCTGGAGGAAAGGGACTGGTAGAAGGGGTTCGACAGGATCTGGCGGGCCCGCTCGGGATCGGCGTGCGCCTCGATGATCTCGTCGAACGTGCGCTTCATGTCGAGCATCATCGCGTAGAGCTGGCCGTCGCCCTCGGGCGAGCTGACCAGACGCGGCGTGTTGTCCAGCTCACTCAGCCCCATCGACTGGGCCAGGCGGCGCGCGGGATCGACGGTCAGCACGACCGCGCACCTGCCGCGCTCGGCGGCCCGCAGCCCCAGCGCCGCCGCGGTCGTGGTCTTGCCCACGCCGCCGGCGCCGCAGCAGACGATGATCCGGGTGCCGCGGTCGTCGAGGATCGCGTCGATGTCGAGTCTGGCGGGCTTCTTCACGCTGCTCCCTGGGTGCGCATGCTCTCCGCGAGCTCGTACAGGCCGGCCAGGTCGACGCCGTCGGCCAGCAGCGGCAGCTCGTATCTCGTCAGTCCGGCGCCGGCCAGCGTCTCGCGCTCGGCGCGCTCCAGCTCCGTGCGGTGGGCGTGCTCGACGACCTCCCGCGCGAGCGCCTCGGCCAGCGTCGTGGCCTGCGCGCCGTCGGCGACGCCCGCCGCCTTGAGACCCAGCATGAGCTCCGTCGGATCGAATCGGTCCTTGACAGCCGTGTCAAGAGCGGCCTGGGGGAGCAGTGATTCGCGCACCATGTTGATGAAAATTCCGCCTGCGGGAAGCCCGGCCGAACGCAATTCGGCGATGCCGTCGAGCGTCTCCTGGACCGGCATCTCCTCCAGCAGGGTGACGAAGTGCACCGCGGTCTCGGGGGACTTCACGACCCCGCTGACCAGCTCGGAGTGGTTCTTGATGGGCCCGACCCTGGCCAGCCCGGCGACCTCGTTGGTGACGTTCAGGAAGCGCGAGATGCGGCCGGTGGGCGGCGCGTCGAGCACCACCGCGTCGTAGACCCGGCGGCCGTTCTTGCCGCGCCTGCGTACGGCCTCGGTGGTCTTGCCCGTGACGAGCACGTCGCGAAAGCCGGGGGCCACCGTGGTGGCGAAGTCGACGACGCCCATCTTGGTCAGCGCCCGGCCCGCCCTGCGCATCCCGTAGAACATCTCCATGTACTCGAGCATGGCGTCCTCGGGATCGATGGCGAGCGCGTAGACGTCGCCGCCCGACGGCGCCACCGCGATCTTGCGCTCCTCGTAGGGGAGCGGCGGCCTGTCGAAGATCTGCGCGATGCCCTGCCGTCCCTCGACCTCGACGAGCAGCACCTTTCGGCCGCCCGAGGCGAGGGCCAGAGCGAGGGCGGCGGCGACGGTCGTCTTGCCGGTGCCGCCTTTGCCGGTGACGACGTGCAGCCTTACGTCTGCCCAGTCCGAGTCCACGTTTCGAGGCTACCGAACGGTCACTTGCCGTATGCCGAGGACCGTCCTTTGAGATTGCTCACACTCTGGCGTGCCGCGTTCAGCGGTGCGCCACGGGCTGCGGCTCGCAGCGCCTACGCTGAGGCCCATGAAGAAATGGGAGTACCTCACGGCCCCTGTGCTGATCCACAACACCAAGATGATTCTCGACAACTTCGGCGCCGACGGCTGGGAGCTGGTCCAGATCGTCCAGGGTGCCACGCCCGAGCAGCTCGTCGCCTACTTCAAGCGGGAGAAGCAGTGACGCCCGAGCAGCGGATCGAGGAGCTGGGGTTCACGCTGCCCCAGCCGGTGGCCCCGCTGGCCGCCTATGTGCCCACCGTGCGCACCGGCGACCTGGTCTACACCTCGGGCCAGGTGCCGATGCTGGAGGGCAAGCTGCACCAGACCGGCAAGCTCGGCGTCGACCTGGGCACCGACGAGGGCAAGGCGCAGGCGCGCATCTGCGTGCTCAACGCCCTGGCGGCGCTGAAGGCCGAGCTGGGCGAGCTGTCGAGGGTGCGGCGGATCGTCAAGGTCGTCGTCTTCGTCGCCAGCGCTCCCGACTTCATCGAGCAGCCGCAGGTGGCCAACGGCGCCAGCGACCTGCTCGCCGAGGTGTTCGGTGACCAGGGCAAGCACGCGCGCAGCGCCGTGGGCGTCGCCGCCCTGCCGCTGGACGCGCCCGTGGAAGTGGAGCTGATCGCCGAAGTCGGCTGAAGGCGCATATGTCACCATGACCGAGTGATGTTCTAGGGAGGTCATGTGACCGGATTGCCGCTTCCAGCCGAGCTCGCCGCGCGGGCGCGGGAGGTCAACGCCGGACTGGTCGCGCCCGTGCCCGCGCGGGACGCCGCCACCGTCGTTCTCCTCCGCCCTGGGCCTGAGGTCTACCTGCTCAGGCGCAAGGCCACGATGGCCTTCGCGGCGGGCGCGTACGTGTTCCCCGGCGGGTCTGTAGACGTGCGCGACACCGACCAGGCCGTCGCCTGGGCCGGGCCGTCCCCGGCCGAGTGGGGCACGGTCTTCGGCGCCGGCGAACGCCTCGCGCGCGGGCTGGTCTGCGCCGCCGTGCGCGAGACGTTCGAGGAGTCCGGCGTGCTCCTGGCGGGCCCAGGACCCGGCTCGGTGGTGGCCGACACGACCGGCGACGACTGGGAGTCCGACCGGCTGGCGCTGATCGACCGGAGCCTGGGGTTCGCCGACTTCCTCGCCCGGCGCGGCCTGGTGCTCCGCTCCGACCTGCTCAAGCCGTGGGCCCACTGGATCACGCCCGAGATCGAGCTGAAGCGCTTCGACACCCGGTTCTTCGCCGCCGTGCTGCCCGACGGCCAGCGCACCCGTGACGTGGGCGGGGAGGCCGACCAGGTGGTCTGGACGCGGCCGGGCGAGGCGGTGGAGCAGGCGCACCGGGGGGAGATCTTCCTCATGCCGCCGACGTACCGTACGTTGAGCGAGTTGTCGGCGTACGACAGCGTTCCCGACGTCCTGGCGGCGCACCGCGAGATCGTCACCATCATGCCGAGGGCCGTGGAGATCGAGGGCGAGATGCGGCTGGTGAACACGTGAGCGGCCTGCACATCCCGATCGGCACGCCGGACGGCTCGCGTACGCCGCACGCCGAGAACCTGCTCGCACCCAACCCGTCCGCGATGACCCTCGACGGCACCAACACGTGGGTGATCGGCGCCGGCGACGAGGTGGTGGTCGTCGACCCGGGCCCCGAGGACGAGTCGCACCTGCGGCGCGTACGGGATCACCTCGGAGAGCGCCGCGTCACCCAGATCCTGCTCACCCACGGACATTTCGACCACAGCGGCGGCGCCAAGCGCTTCGCCGCGATGGTGAACGCCCCCGTACGGGCCCTGGACCCGCGCCACAGGCTCGGAGACGAGGGGCTGGACGACGGTGACGTGGTGACCGTCGCAGGGCTGGAGATCCACGTCTACGGCACGCCGGGCCACTCGTTCGACTCGCTGTGCTTCTGGCTGCCGCAGGACCGCGCCATGCTGACCGGCGACACGGTGCTCGGCAGGGGCACCACGATCATCGCCCGCGACGGCGGACTGGCCGACTATCTGCGCAGCCTCGACCGGCTCAGGGCGGCGGCCGAGGGACTGCGCGCGCAGGCGCTGCTGCCGGGCCACGGCCCGGTGCTGCCCGACCCGATCGGCGCGCTCGACGGCTATATCGCGCACCGGCGCGAGCGGCTCGACCAGATCAGGGCGGCGCGCGAGCAGGGCGCGCGCACGCCGCGCGAGATCGTCAAGATCGTGTACGCCGACGTCGACCGCTCACTCTGGCCGGCCGCCGAGATGTCGGTGCTCGCCCAGCTCGACTATCTCGACCGGTTGTAGAGCCGGTCCATGTCGAGGATGACCACGGCCTTGGCCTCGATCCGCAGCCAGCCACGCTGGGCGAAGTCGGCCAGCGCCTTGTTGACCGTCTCCCGCGAGGCGCCGACGAGCTGCGCGAGCTCCTCCTGGGTCAGGTCGTGGTGCACCCGCAGGCCGTCCTCGATCCGGACGCCGAAGCGCTCGGCCAGGTCGAGGAGCTGCTTGGCCACGCGCCCAGGCACGTCGGTGAAGACCAGGTCGGCCAGCACGTCGTTGGTGCGGCGCAGGCGCTGCGCGAGCGCGCGCAGCAGGTGGAGCGCCACCTCGGGCCGGCCGGTCAGCCAGGGCCGCAGGTCGTCGTGGCCGAGGCCGGCCAGCCGCACCTCGGTCAGCGCCGTGGCCGTGGCCGTGCGCGGCCGCGGATCGAACAGCGACAACTCGCCGAACATCTCGCTCGGCCCCAGCACGCTCAGCAGGTTTTCGCGCCCGTCGGGCGAGGTGCGGGAGAGCTTGATCTTGCCCTCCAGCACCACGTAGAGCCGGTCGCCGGTCTCATTCTCGTGGAAGAGCGTCTGCCCCTTGGACAGCTGGACCTCGGTGATGCTCGTACGCAGCGCCGCTGCGCTCTCGCGGTCCAGCGCGGCGAACAGGGGGGCCTTGCCCAGCACATCTTCGGTGTTCACTCTGCCTCCTCTGCTGCCATTGTGACTCACCCCACTCCGGGCGGCACACACAGGTTATGGGAATGCCGGAGTGTTCTGGGCTTGCCCAGGCACGTTGGGGTGCGTCGGAAAGGTACCGGACGCTCAGCGTCGTGCCGTGACCGGCACCGCGATCAGCCCGCCCTGCGGGCCGTTCCGGACAGCAGATCGTCCACCGAGGCCATCGCCGAGGCCACGGACTGGCCGAGCAGAATTCTGAGCACGTCCACGGCTCTCGGACGGGCGGCGGTGTCGGCGCGGCGGCACTCCTCGACCGCGATCCGCAGCGCGGGCGGCAGGACGCGGACGTCGCCGTCCTCGGCCCCGGTCGCCGCGAAGACCACCAGGTCGGCCCAGGCTCGCACGTCCTCAGCCGCGGCCCCCGCACCCTGGGTCGTGGCGGTCTGCCAGCCGATGAGCACCTGGCCCCGGGTGCCGAGCGCCACGCTCTCGTGGCTGAGCCGCAGCCCGGCGGTGCCGCGCGCGTGCAGCTTGGCCATGGCGGCCACGCAGCTCACGGCGAGCCGGTGCAGGGCCTGGCCGTGCAGCGGCCCTCCCTGGCGGATGAAGTCCCCCAGCCTCGCGCCTTGATCGCCCATGGCTCTCCCCTTCCACGCGCCAGGTTGTACGCAGCGGGGCCATCCTGGGTTCAACCGTTCCCAAGAGCTTCTACTCTTGCGGCATGGCGACGAACGCGGCGGGGCGCAAGCCCGAGACGAACGCGGCGGGGCGCAAGCCGGAGACCCAGCTCGCGCTGGTGCGGCGCGCGCGCAAGATGAACCGCATCCTCGCGGAGACCTACCCGGACGCCCACTGCGAGCTCGACTTCGACAACCCACTTGAGCTGCTGGTCGCGACCATCCTCTCCGCCCAGTGCACGGACAAGCGGGTCAACATGGTGACCCCCATCCTCTTCGCGAAATATCCGGCCGTGGAAGACTACGCCGCCGCGGACCGTACCGAGATGGAAGAGATCATCCGCTCGACCGGCTTCTTCCGCGCGAAGACCAACAGCATCATCGGCATGGCCCAGTCGGTGTGCGAGCGCTTCGGCGGCGAGGTGCCCGGCAAGCTGAAAGACCTGGTCACGCTGCCCGGCGTGGGCCGCAAGACGGCCAACGTGGTGCTGGGCAACGCCTTCGGCGTGCCGGGGCTGACCGTCGACACCCACTTCCAGCGGCTCGTACGCCGCTTCGGCTGGACCGAGGAGACCGACCCGGTCAAGATCGAGCACATCGTGGCCGAGCTGCTGCCCAAACGCGAGTGGACGATCTTCTCGCACCGGGTGATCTGGCACGGCCGCCGCATCTGCCACGCCCGTCGGCCCGCGTGCGGCGTGTGCCCGCTGGCCGCGCTCTGCCCCTCCTACGGCACCGGCCCGACCACCTCCGCCGAGGCCACCAAGCTCGTCAGATCCGGCCCCTTCTCCTGATCCGGGGAAGTCATCCGCGCCCCGGCGTGTTGGAGGATGCGTGACCCAAGTGCCCGACTGGCTTGAGAGACTGGCGGCGAGAGCACAGCGGATCCGAGTGCCCCGAGCCCTTCGGCCACCCGCCGGGCGCGGGCGCGCCGCCGCGGTGCTGATGCTGTTCGGCGAGGGTGCCGGCGGCCCTGACGTGCTGCTCATCCAGCGCAGCACGCGCGGGCGCAGGCACGCGGGCCAGCCGGCCTTCCCGGGCGGCGGCGTCGACCCCGAGGACGACGGGCCGATCGAGGCCGCCCTGCGGGAGACCGAGGAGGAGACCGGGGCCGACCCCGGCGGGGTGCACGTGCTGGGCACGATGCCGGAGCTCTACCTGACCCACAGCGACAACCGGGTCACGCCCGTGATCGCCTGGTGGCGTGAGCCGTCGGCGGTGCACGCGGCCTCGCCCGACGAGGTCGACTCGGTCGAGCGGGTGCCGCTCGCCGAGCTGGTCGACCCGGCCAACCGGGTCACGCTGCGGCATCCCCGTGGCACGGCGGGGCCGGCGTTCCGGGTGCGCGGGATGCTGGTGTGGGGGTTCACGGCGATGGTGCTGGACACGGTGCTGCGCGAGGGCGGCCTCGAACGGCCGTGGGATCCCGCGCGGATGGAGGATCTGCCACCCGACGCGGTCAACCTGGCGGCCCGCTAGAGCGCGGATCTGAGCGAGACGCCGAGCGAGGCCCAGCCGGCCACGTCGGCGTCGCTGTCGGCCGCCAGCGTGCGCAGCGTCTCCAGGCCGGCCCGGTCCGGGGGCTCGCCGAGCACGTGCTGGAGGGCGTACGCGGCGCCGTACCGGACTCTCGCGTCGTAGTGGCGGGCCAGATCGATCACCGACGGCAGCGAGCGCGGGTCCGCGAGATGCCCGAACGCGATCAGCACCGAGTAGAGCACCATGGCGTCGTCCTCGCTGGCCGCCAGATAGCGCAGCACGGGCAGGGTGCGGTCCACGAACGGCCGGAGCATGCCCATGATGTCCACGCCCAGCAGACGCTCCTCGACGGTGTCGGCGGCGCACAGCCGCCGTGCCTCGATGAAGGACTCCAGGTCGCCCCGCTGGCGCAGCAGAGAGATCACGTGCCAGCGCAGCGGGCCGTCAGCGTCCGTGTCGCGCAGAGCTGCCTGGATGAGCTCGCGCACTGTCCCCTCGACCGGCGGCATACCGATCAACATAGCCAGCAGGGTGACGCCGTCCTGATCGAAGACGTGCACACTTGACCGTATCGCTGGTTACCTTTGAAGCGTGCGCGGTGATCTGCTTGACCTCATCTTGATCGGCCTCGTGATCGCCTTCGGCATCTCGGGTTACCGGCAGGGCTTCATCATCGGGGCGATGAGCTTCGTGGGGTTCGTGGGCGGTGCCGTGCTGGGCGTCTTCATCGCGCCCCCGATCTCCAAGGCGGTCGTCGACGGCGACACGCCGCAGGCCCTGCTCGCCATCGTGGTCGTGTTCCTGTCGGCCACCATCGGCCAGTTCGCCTCATCGACGCTCGGCGCCGTCGTGCGCAGCCACGTCACGTGGGAGCCCGCCAAGGTGGCCGACGCGATCGGTGGCACGTTCGCCAGCGCGCTGTCGGTGCTGGTCATCGCCTGGCTGATCGGCTCGCTGATCGTGTCCACGGCGTTCACCCCGCTGGTCGATCAGGTCAAGAACTCCGCGCTGCTGACCACGGTCGACGACGCCATCCCGCAGGCCGCGCGCAACTGGCAGGCGCCGTTCAAGAAGTTCATCGACCGCTCGGAGTTCCCGCCGGTCTTCGACGCCATCGGCACCGGCACGCTCATCGACGTGCCGCCGCCCGACCAGAGCGTGCTGCAGGGCGCCAAGCTGAGCCGGGCGCGCCGGGCGATCGTCAAGGTCCGGGGCAACGCCGAGAGCTGCAACAAGCAGATCGAGGGCACCGGCTTCGTCTACGCCCCCGGCCGGATTATGACCAACGCCCACGTGGTCGCGGGCGTCACCCGCGAGCTGCAGGTCATCGACTCCACCAACACCCGCCACGCCGCCACGGTCGTGCGCTACAACCCGCGCCGCGACATCGCCATCCTCTACGTGCCGGGGCTCAACCTGCCGGAGCTGACCTTCGACCGCGAGGCCGAGCGCGGCGACAACGCGATCATCGCCGGCTTCCCCAAGGGCAAGGGCTTCACCGCCGAGCCGGCCAGGATCGGCGGCCGGCTCGACGCCGAGGGCCCCGACATCTACCGCGCCAACCAGGTCAGGCGCCAGGTCTACGCGATCCGCGGCCAGGTGCTGCCCGGCAACTCCGGCGGGCCGCTGCTCACGGTGGACGGCCGCGTCTTCGGCGTGATCTTCGCCGCGGCGGTCAACGAGGAGCAGACCGGCTACGTGCTGACGGCCGATGAGGTCGCTCCCGACGCCTCCGCCGGGCGCACCGACACCTCGCCGGCCAGCACGCAGGAGTGCGACTAACCGGGCAGTTTGTCCAGGATGAGCGCGATGGCCTCCTCGGGGTCGCTGTCCTGGGTCAGGCCGGAGGCGGCCTTGCCGACCGGGTCGTAGGCGCCGCCGTACGACTGCGCCCTGGCCGCTCCCCGGCTGAAGAGGGTCACCGCCCCGCGCCCGTTGCCGCGCTGCAGGTGGGTCAGCCCGACGCAGATCTGCGCCAGGCCCTGCCACAGCTCGCGCTCGTCCTCGGGCGCGCATTTCCAGCGGCCCTCGAACACCTCGTGCGCGTTGAACGGCAGGCCCTCCTCAAGGAAGCGGCGGCCGTCGGCCAGGGCCTCCTCGGTGGTGGGGGCGTATTCGTCGGGCACCCTCGGCAGGCCGGGGGTGCCGTAGGGGAGGGGGCGGCCGTACGCGTCGCGCGGTCTGGCGTTGCGCGGGCGGCCCTCGGGGTCGCGGTCTCTCATCGGTCGGGCTCCGGATCGTTCAGCCAGCCGAGCAGCTCGGTGTCGAACACGTCGGGAATCTCCTCATGGGGGAAGTGGCCTGCTCCTTCGAACAGTCGCCACCGGTAGGGAGCCGCCACGTAGCGGCTCGAACCCTGCGCGGTGCGGGGCAGGACCCTGGGGTCGAGCGCGCCGTGCAGGTGCAGTGTGGGTGCCTCGACCTCGGTGCGCATGGCCCTGGCGAAGCGCCGGCCGTCGGGGCGGAGCTGGGAGCGGCCGAACCAGCGGTGATATTCCAGCGCGCAGTGCGCCACGGCCGGGATCCTGAACGCCTCCCGGTAGGTCCGCGACTCCTCCTGCTCCGGCCAGCCGGGCCGGGACCACTCGGTCAGCAGCCTGCCCACCAGGGCCGCGTCGTGTCGCCTGAGCCGATGCTCCGGCAGCAGCGGAATCTGGAACCCCAGCGCCTGGCCGCTGGCCTTGAGCTGCCCGAACGGGTCGGTCAGCAGCGCGTTGCGCAGCCGCAGGGGATGCGGGGCCGACACGGCGACCAGCCGGCGCACGCATTTGGGATCGAGTACGGCCATCGTCCAGGCCAGCAGCCCGCCCCAGTCGTGCCCGACCACGATCGCCCCGGTCTCGCCCAGCGCCCTGATCAGCCCCGTCGCGTCGGCGGCCAGCGTGGGCAGGTCGTAGCCGCGCGGCGGCTTGTCGCTGCCGCCGTAGCCGCGCAGGTCGACCGCCACCGCTCGGTAGCCGGCCGCGGGCAGCGAGGCGAGCTGGTGCCGCCAGGTCCACCAGAACTGCGGAAAACCGTGCAGCAGCAGGACGAGCGGTCCCTCGCCCGCCTCCACGACGTGGAAGCGGGTGCCGCCGGCGTGCACCGCGCGGTGCGTCCAGGGCCCCTCGATCTGGACGTACGCCTCGTCAGGTGCCATCGCGGGTCACCGGCTCGCGATCCGGGTTGAGCGCGGGCAGCGCCTGGTCGTCAGGCGTGGCGATCTCCTTGAGATCCTTGATCGACCTGGCGGTGCGCTTCATCCCGGCCAGCCCCTTGAGCCGGCGGATCCCGATGAACACCAGCAGACCCGCGACCAGCAGGTAGAACACGGTCACGATGAGGAAGGCCAGCCAGTTGGGCAGCCACTGGGCCAGCGCGTACGCGATCGTGAACGAGGCGAGGATCAGGCACAGGTGCGCCATGAAGGCGGCGGCGGCGAACAACCCGCCCGCCATGCCGACCCGCTTGGCGTCGAACCTGAACTCGGCCTTGGCCAGCTCGATCTCCGAGCGGACCAGGGACGAGATGTGACTGCTCGCCTGGGCGACCAGCGAGCCCAGGGATTCTTCCTCGGGAGTCTGCGGCATGAACGTCTCCTATCGAGGCCTGGTGGCCGTGTCAAACATCATCCAGCGCAATGCGACGCTTGCGTACCCGTATGTGAAGCAGCACCGCCGCCAGGACCGACGCGACGAGGCTGGCCGCGAGGATCCCGGTGGTGACGGCTTCGGCCCGCTGCCGGTCGTCGCCGTACGCCAGGTCGCCGATCAGCAGTGACACCGTGAACCCGACCCCGGCCAGCAACGACACCGCCGCCATGTCACGCCAGTGCAGCTCCTCGGACAGTCTCGCCAGGCCGAGCCGTACAGACAGCCAGGCACCACCGAACACGCCGAGGAACTTCCCAAGTACGAGTCCCGCTATCACTCCCAGAACTACCCGATCGGAAAAGATAGCGCCCAGGCTCGGCCCGTCGAGTTTCACCCCCGCCGACAGGAACGCGAACACCGGCACCGCCAGGCCCGCCGAGACCGGCCGCAGGTAGTGGTCGGCCGCCTCGGAGGGCGAGCGCTCCTCGCCGCCCGCCGGATGCACCCTGGTCAGCAGGCCGAGCGCCACGCCCGCCACGGTGGCGTGCACGCCGCTGAGCTCGACGGCCCACCAGGCGGCCACGGCGAGCGGCACGAGCAGCCATGGCGTGGTGGTGACACACTTGCGCTGCAGCAGGCCGTACGCGCCGATGAGGGCCGCGCCGGTCAGCAGCGCCACCACGTTCAGGTGGTCGGTGTAGAAGGCCGCGATGATCGTGATGGCGCCGAGGTCGTCCACGACCGCGCAGGTCAGCAGGAACGCGCGCAGGGCGGCGGGCATCGCGGAGGCCGTCACGGCGAGCACGGCCAGCGCGAACGCGATGTCGGTCGCCGTCGGGATCGCCCAGCCGGCGGCGGCGTCGCGCGCGCCCCGGCTCACCGCGAGGTAGACGAGGGCGGGCACCACCATTCCGGACAAAGAGGCGATGATCGGGAGGGCGGCCTTGCGGAGGTTCGCCAGCTCGCCGTGGACGAACTCCTCCTTGACCTCCACTCCCGCCACGAAGAAGAAGATCGTCAGCAGGCCGTTCTGGGCCCACTCGATCAGTTCCAGCGGGCCGAGCCGGGTCTCGCGGATCGCGTCGTAGGTCTCGAGGGAGATGTTCGCCCAGATCAGGGCGGCGAAGGTGGCGACGAGCATGATGACGCCGCCGATGGTCTCGGTGCGCAGGGCTTCGGCGAGCGCGCGGGCGTAGCGGCCGCCTGGCTTGTCAGTGCGCAACGGGGCTCCCTTGGTCGACGTGCTGCTTCGTTCCGCCGACCAGACTTCCCGGCACACCTGAGGTTCATCGTACCCAGCGCCCTATGCCCCGATTTATTGGGGCATAGGGCGCTTTGGGGTTTTCTAGTCCTCCGACTTCGCGGAGGGGAGCTTCTCCGAGATCAGGTCCATCACCGTGCTGTCGGCCAGCGTGGTGACGTCGCCGACGCTGCGGTTCTCCGCCACGTCGCGCAGGAGGCGGCGCATGATCTTGCCCGAGCGGGTCTTGGGCAGCTCGGGGACCACGAGGATCTGGCGCGGCTTGGCGATCGGGCCGAGCGTCTTGGCCACATGATTACGCAGCTCGGTGCCGATGTCGGCGCTCTCCTCGGCCGTGCCGCGCAGGATCACGAACGACACGATGGCCTGGCCGGTCACCGGGTCGGTCGCGCCCACGACGGCCGCCTCGGCCACCTTCGGGTGGCTGACCAGCGCGCTCTCCACCTCGGTGGTGGAGATGTTGTGGCCGGAGACCAGCATGACGTCGTCCACGCGGCCGAGCAGCCACAGGTCGCCGTCCTCGTCCCTCTTGGCGCCGTCGCCGGGGAAGTACATTCCCTCGAAACGGCTCCAGTACGTGTCGATGTAGCGCTGGTCGTCGCCCCAGATCGTGCGGAGCATCGACGGCCACGGCTCGCGTACGACGAGGAACCCGCCACCGCCGTTCGGCACGCTGTTGCCCTGGTCGTCGACCACGTCGGCGTCGATGCCCGGCAGCGGCCGCATCGCGGCGCCCGGCTTGCCCTCGGTCACGCCCGGGAGCGGGCTGATCATGATGGCGCCGGTCTCCGTCTGCCACCAGGTGTCGACGACGGGGCAGCGGTTGTCGCCGATGTGCTCGCGGTACCAGACGTACGCCTCCGGGTTGATCGGCTCGCCGACCGAGCCCAGGATGCGCAGGCTGGACATGTCGAACTTGGCGGGGATGTCGTCGCCCCACTTCATGAACGTCCGGATGGCCGTGGGGGCCGTGTAGAGGATCGTGATCTTGTACTTCTGCACGATCTCCCAGAACCGGCCGCGGTGCGGGGTGTCCGGGGTGCCCTCGTAGATGACGCTGGTGGCGCCGTTGGCGAGGGGGCCGTACACGATGTAGCTGTGGCCGGTCACCCAGCCGATGTCGGCCGTGCACCAGTAGATGTCGGTCTCGGGCTTGAGGTCGAAGACCGCGTGATGTGTGTACGCCGTCTGCGTCAGGTAGCCGCCTGTGGTGTGCAGGATGCCCTTCGGCTTACCGGTGGTGCCGCTGGTGTAGAGGATGTAGAGAGGGTCCTCGGCGCCGTGCGGCTCGGCGGTGTGCTGGTCGCTCTGGCGCTCGACCACGTCGTGCCACCAGACGTCCTTGCCGTTGGTCTCGACCTCCTGGCCGGTACGCCGTACGACGAGGACGTGCTCGACCTGCGGGCACTCGGCGACGGCCTCGTCCACGGTCGGCTTGAGCGCGGACGGCTTGCCCCTGCGGTAGCCGCCGTCGGCGGTGATGACCAGCTTGGCGTCGGCGTCGTCGATGCGGCTCTTCAGCGCGCTGGCCGAGAACCCGCCGAACACCACCGAGTGGACCGCGCCGATGCGGGCGCAGGCCAGCATCGCGATCGGCAGCTCGGGGATCATCGGCATGTAGATCGCCACGCGGTCGCCCTTGCCGACGCCGAGCTCCTGGAGGGCGTTGGCGGCCTTGCCGACCTCGTTCTTCAGGTCGCTGTAGGTCAGGGTGCGGGTGTCGCCCTCCGGCTCGCCCTCCCAGTGGTAGGCGACCTTGTCACCGCGTCCCTCTTCGACGTGGCGGTCGACGCAGTTGTAGGCGACGTTGAGCTCGCCGCCGACGAACCACTTGGCGAAGGGAGGGTTCCACTCGAGTGTGGTGTCCCATCGCTTGGCCCAGCTCAGCCGCTCGGCGGCGTGCTCCCAGAAGGCGAGACGGTCCGCGGCGGCCTCGGCATATGCGGCCGAGGTCACGTTCGCGGCCGCGGCCAGGGCGGCCGGCGGCGCGAACCGGCGGTTCTCCTGTAGCAGGTTGGACAGCGCCTGGGGCTCGTTGCCAGGGGTCTCCGGGGCCACCTCGTGCTCCTTCTATGGCCAGGTTGGATAGGTCGTGTCCCACTTCACCAGCTCACGGCCTCCGCACACAAGAGGTCTAGACAGGTCTGTACCGACTGGCGGGTTTATCTGGCCGCATGACAAATGCTATTGAAATGTTGTCATCCTGAAATCAGGAGAATACGCGACGCGGGTTTATGGGCCCCCTTCGGGGGTGCGTGTTGGTGAGACTTTCTCCATGTACGGTTCTCGCGCGGTTCGGCCTCGTACGCTCGGGCTGTGCGTCCGGTCACCGCGCTTTCCTCTCGTACCGCTGCGCTCTTGGGCCCCATGCGGCGCGCCTCTCGCATCCGCCGGTCACTTCCTGTCACTTCTTGTCATGCTCGGTTCTTGCGCTACCCGCGGGTAAGGTCAGGTTCCGTGAGTGACCCATTGGCCGTCATCGCCCAGTTCCCCGGCGTCCCGGAGGCGGTGGAGGAGGCCCGGCAGGCCGTCGACAGGCTCTACCGGCACCGCGTCCTGCGCCGGGCCAGCCCGGCGGTGTCCACGGAGTCGTCCCTGCGGGGCGCTCGGGCGTCGGCCGCCCTCGAAGGCGTCGACGTGTCGCTGGACGCGCTGCGGCGGGACGAGATCCACGATCCGGTGGTGCAGGGGGCGTTGCGGGCTTCGGCGGAGCTGGGGCGGCTGGGCTCGACCTGGCGGAAGGCGCCCAGGCAGGTGCTGGCGCGGCTGCACGCGGTGGCGGCGGCCGGCCTCACACCGGCTGAGGGGCTGGGACGGCCGCGGGGCTTCTCTGACCTGCCCTCCTCGGACGCGCCTGGCCCAGACCTGCCCTCCTCTGGCGCGCCTGGTACGGACCTGCCCCCTCCCGTCGCGCCCGCTTCGGACCCTCTAAGCCTCCTCCTGGGCCCTGCCCCTCTCGCGGCCGATGCCGCGGCGCGTGTGGACGGCCTGCTCACCCTGCTGGACCAGCCCACGAAAGCGCCCGCGATAGTCCTGGCCGCCATCGTCCACGCCGAGTTGGCCGTCCTGCGCCCGTTCGGCTCAGCGGACGGGATCGTCGCACGCTCCGCCGAGCGGCTGACACTGGTGGAGTACGGCCTGGATCCGAAGTCGCTGGTGGCGGTGGAAGTGGGGCACCTGGAGCTGCCGTACGCCGAAGCCCTGGGGGCGTACCTGAGCGGGTCACCGGAGGGCGTCGCCCGCTGGGTACAACACTGTGCCTCCGCGGTAACCCTCGGCGTACGCGAGACGACCGCGATCTGTGAAGCCATGCAGAGGGGCTGACGCGATCACGCGCTGAAGGGAACCGACTCGGCAGAGTGGCGGCCCGGAGGGCTTGGAGGGGTGCGGACATAGCTGACGGCGTCTCAATCAAGAGACGCCGTCCGCCGGTGCATCACACCGGGTTACCAAGCGTGCACCTCTATCCGTCGGAGCGGGTCAAGCCCGTCTCGACGCGCCTCCCGCGGCTGGTCGCGCGTGGGTGCCCGGTTGATGCACCCGGACAAGTGGTCCGTGTCACCTTTCTACGACGGATCCGCCCTGATGGGAACCCCTCAGACCAAGACCTTTACCTGTCCATGACGGAGTGCCTGGCGTGTATGGGTACTGGGTCTCGCTCTACTCGGTTACCAAGCTGTGATGATTACGGAGGGTGATCGCCTTTATGTGATCGTTATGGGGTGGCGAAAAAACTTGGCGAAAATGCGAGATTGCTCCTCGACGAAACTCGAGTCGATCGGGCAGCATACGGTGGTATCGCCCGAATCCGGAGCGACCTTGCACGGGATTGCTTTGCAAGTCCCTTGCCAGGCTCCGGTCTAGTGATGAAAGCTTTCTTCTGAAACGGGACCGGCTCTACCCCCCCGGAGCCGGACCGATCAGGCGACCCCCGCTCTCCCCCCCGGCGGGGGTCGCCCCTTTTCCCCACCCTGCCCCGCTACGCCGCAGGGCTTCAGCCCCGGCTACGCCGCAGGCTCGGCTACGCCATCGGCCCCCGCTACGCCATCGGCCCCCGCTACGCCGCAGGCTCGGCTACGCCCCCGGTCCCAGCCCCGGTCACGCCACCGGCCCTGGCCCATCCAGCCGCCGGCCTCTTCCACGACCCGGCCCCGCCAACTCTGGCCCACCATCGGCACCAGCCTTGCCACCGGCCCCAGTTCCAGCTTCAGACCCGGCCCGCCCTGCCATCGACCTCCGCCTCGATTCGGCCCGCCACCAGCCCCTGCGCCGCCACCTCCTGGCTCGCCCTCGGCTCCGGCCCAGGTCCCGGCCCTGGCCCGTCGAAGACGGGACTCGCCCTGGGATCGCACCCTCGCCGCGCGCCAGCCCCGCCCCATGAGCCCCGCCCCAGCCGAACGAACAGAGTTATCCACAGCCCCCACCACCCCACCCCCCACAATCCCCAGAATCCCGTTCACCCCCACCACCCCACCCCCGCCCCCAGCAAAGTGGCCTCCCAACCCACCACGCAGGGAGGCCACCATGCACCGCCCCTTGGTCATAACCGAAGACCACGCCCTCCTGGACGACCTCGTCCGAATAGCCGCCGCCGCAGGAGCACAACTCGACGTAGCCCACGTCCCCGCCCACGCCCGCCCCTTCTGGAACCTCGCCCCTCTCATCGCGATAGGCGCCGACCAGGCAGACGAGGTGGCCGCCACCGCCCCACCAGCCCGAGACCAGGTCCTCCTCGTAACCCGAGACCCAGAAGACCCGGACACCTGGCGAAAATGCGTAGCGGTAGGCGCCCAAGCCGTCATGACCCTCCCCACCGACGAACGCCACCTCGTGGAGCGATTCGCCGACGCCATGGAGCCCGAGCCACGCTCAGGATCGATCATCTGCGTGATGGGCGGCCGAGGCGGGGCCGGAGCCAGCGTCCTGTCGGCCTGCCTAGCACTCAGAGCCTCCGCCGACCACCTCCGCACCCTGTTGGTGGACGCAGACCCACTGGGCGGAGGCATAGACGCACTACTGGGCCACGAGGAGGCATCAGGAGCCCGCTGGGGCGACCTGGTGGCCAGAGAAGGCCGGATCAGTTCGAGCGCACTGCAACAGGCACTGCCGTCGTTCGGCGACCTGGCAGTCCTCTCCTTCCACAGAGGCGAGGTGGCCCCCATCCCCGCCCAAGCCATGCGCTCGGTACTCGAAGCAGGCAGGCGCGGCTTCGACCTGGTGGTCGTCGACCTCCCCCGCCACCTGGACCCAGCCTCCATAGCAGCCCTGACCAGGGCGAAGACCACCTTGACGGTGGCCACCGCAGACGTCCGAGGCATCCTCTCAGCCGTCCAAGTACTGGGTGAGGCCCGCAAACACACCTCGGACCTGCGCGCGATCCTCCGCCCAGGCGTCCTGGACGACGACATCGCCGTGACATCACTGGGCATCCCCTCGGCCGGCAACCTCCCGGACCAGCCCAGGCTCACCGCCACCCTCAACCGCGGCGAACTCCCCAAACTGGGCCCCCGCACCGTATTGGGCGCCCTGTGCACCACCCTCCTACAAGACCTCCTCCCAGCCACATGACCACTCCCACCCCGCCCGCTCACCCTGCGGCCGTATCCCCGGAGCTGGTGGAGGCCGTCCGAGTACGCCTCGCCCGTACAGGCGTCGAACCAAGCGCCGCCCAGGTAGCGGTAGCGCTGAGAGCGGAGAAATCCGTATACGGCGACGCGGAGATCCTCGCCGTGGCCAGAGCCCTCTGCGCCGACCTGATAGGTGCGGGCCCACTGGAACCGCTCCTGGCCCAGCCCGAGGTAACGGACGTCCTGGTCAACGGCCCACGGGAAGTGTGGATAGACAACGGCACCGGCCTACGCCGCACTTCGGTGACATTCACCGACGACGCAGCCGTACGCAGGCTGGCTCAACGTCTGGCCTCCGCCGCGGGCAGACGCCTGGACGACGCTTCCCCCTACGTGGACGCCCGGCTCCCTGGCGGCGTACGCCTCCACGCCGTACTCCCACCAGTGGCCTCCGGCGGCACCTGCATCTCCCTGCGCCTGCCACCCCGCCGCACCTTCACCCTGGCCGACCTGGTCACCGCGGGGACGATCACCCCCACCGCGATCCCGGTGCTCACGGCCATGGTCAACGCCAGGCTGGCCTTCCTGGTGACGGGCGGCACAGGCACCGGCAAGACCACCCTCCTGTCCGCCCTCCTGTCCCTGGCAGACCCTGGCGACCGCCTCCTCCTGGTAGAGGACTCAGCCGAACTCCGCCCTCTCCACCCTCACGTGGTCCGCTTGGAAACCCGCCCCGCGAACCTGGAGGGCGCCGGCGGCGTGGGCCTGCGCGACCTGGTACGCCAAGCACTCCGCATGCGCCCCGACCGCTTGGTGGTCGGCGAGGTAAGGGGCCCAGAAGTAGTGGATCTCCTGGCCGCCCTCAACACAGGCCACGAGGGCGGCTGCGGCACCCTGCACGCCAACACGGCTGCCGACGTCCCCCCTCGCCTGGAGGCACTGGGCTGCGCGGCGGGCTTGAGCAGAGAGGCCGTACACAGCCAACTGGCCGCCGCCCTGGACGCGGTCATCCACCTGACCCGCAACCGCCCGGACGGCCGAAGACGCATAGCCGAGATCTGCCTGCTCTCCAGAACCTCGTCCGGCTTCGTGCAGTCAGTCCCAGCCCTGACCTTCAACGCCGCAGGCCAAACCCAACCCGGCCCCGGCTACACCACCCTCACCCAAAGAGCCCACCCATAACGAAACCCGTGGACCCTGCACCCACACCAACCACCACGAACACCCACGACAACGAACACCCACGAGCACGAACGCCAACCGCACCCACCAACGAGCCCACCACGAACGCCCATCACCACAAGCACCAGCAACAGGCACCAGCAACGGAAACACCGATGAGGTCACCATCCGGGACCCTTCAGGGCGTGCGAGCCCTTGAACCGACGAAAGACGATAAGCCGAGAAAGACCGCGCAATGACCTATGCCGTAGTAGCAGCGTTGTCCACAGCCTGCGCGATATGGCTGTGGACAGGCCCCGACGTCGCCACAATCCGCCTGAGCAAACTCACCTCAGCCCGCGAACACCTTCAATGGCAGTCCCTGACCAAACTCCTCACCCGCCCCAACCCCACCCGCCGAGCCGAAACCTGGCGCCGCGCCTCAATCGAGCTGTGCCAATCCCTCTCGGCCGAACTATCCGCAGGCCGCACCCCCGGCGAAGCCCTGACCAAAGCCATCACCTCAGTCGACTTCCCCGACCAGCACCTCCTGCGCCCGGTCATCGCCGCAGCAAGAGACGGCGGCGACGTAGCAGCCGCCCTGACCGCCTCCGCCCCACCACAGGGAGGCGAGGGCCTACGCCAGCTGGCCGCCTGCTGGGATGTCGGCATCACGGTAGGTGCCGGCATGACCACCCTCGTAGACCGAGTGGCAAGCACGTTACGCACGGCCCAGGCCCACCGCCAGGACGTAGCCGCACAACTGGCCGGCCCCCGCACCACGGCCAGAATGCTCGCCGCCCTCCCAGCCCTGGGCCTCCTCATGGCCGGCGCCCTCAACATGCATCCTCTGGACTTCCTCTTCGGCAGCCTGCCCGGCTTCATGTGCCTGACAACGGGAGTAGCCCTCGACATCTGCGGCCTGTGGTGGACCACCCGCATGGCAACCAAGGCCCAATCCTGACCAGCGACCCCCGTAACCAACCTCCGCACTCAAACCTAAAAGCCGACCCACATAACCCGCCGAACCGCCCGCCCTCCTCAACCTTCCCAACACCCACTAACAACCGATCGGCCCTCGAATGCTCCAGCTACTGTCCGCCTTGTGCGCAGGCATGGCTGCCTGGCTATGGCTCCCCCCAAGAACACCAAAAGACCGCCTGACCCAACTACGCCCAACAAGTAAGCCCCACCCAGCAACAAATCATCACCCGAAAAGCAAACCTCCTTCCCCCGCCCATTCACTCATCCACCACCAACAGAATCCGTCAAAGCCAAGCAGCAGCCACCCACTCCCACTCCCCGACAAAGACCCACACCACCCCACCTGGCTGAACCCCACCCAAAGCCATCCACGCCGACCCACCCGCAAAACAACGCTCACCGCCACCTGCGCAGGCTTCGCCTCAGCACTACTGATCGGCGGCAGCACAGGGGTAATAGCAGGCATCCTCATAACCCCAGCAATCGCAATGTTCCTGCACAGGAGAGAACCCCAACAGTCCCAGAACGACCGCCAACAAATAGCCACTGACCTGCCATTCGCCGCCGACTTGATGACAGCTTGCCTTCTGGCCGGACGCCCGGTGAGCGCCGCAACCGAAATCGCCGCCAACGCAATAGGCGGCCCTTTGGGCGAACGTCTGGCATGGGTAAGCAGCCAACTACGTCTCGGCGCCGACCCAGAACCCACCTGGGCCACCCTCGCCAAAGACCCAGCCACAGGCACGCTTTCCCGAGCGATGAGCCGAGCCGCACAGAGTGGTGCCCCCGTCGCCGACGTCCTGACCCGCCTGGCCGACGACGCCCGCGAAACCACAAGAGCAGCATCGGTCGCAACGGCAAGAAGCGTCGGCGTAAAAGCCGTAGCCCCCTTGGGCCTGTGCTTCCTACCAGCATTCGTCCTACTAGGCATCATCCCGGTAATAGCCGGCCTCGCCTCAACCATCATCCTCCCGTAACCCTCGCCCCGCTCTCCGGGTTCGCCCCGCTCTCCGGGTTCGCCCCGCTCTCCGGGTTCGCCCCGCTCTCCGGGTTCGCCCCGCTCTCCGGGTTCGCCCTTTCCCGGGATCACCCCTCCCCGGGATCGTGCTGCCCCCCTGGGTCGCCTCGCTCCCTGGGTCATCCCCCCGCTTCCCTGGTCGTGCCCGTCCCCTGGTCGTGTGGTTCTGTCGGTAGTTGGTGACGTCAGTTGTTCGTGAAAGCTGACGGCACCAGGTGATGGCCCAGAAAGATGTTCGCGAATTCTGACGGCACCATCGGGGTTGCGGTGTCAAGCTGGACGTGCTCAGTAAAGGAGCACCCCCGATGCCGCCTGGCCAGTCGAAGGTCGAGTTGTACGCCGCGCTGCGGCGCGACTCCCGCGATGGCATGTCGAACCGGGCGTTGCAGTGCAAGTACGGCGTCACCTGGAGCACGGTCAACAAGGCCCTGACCTCGGTTTGGCCGCAGCCACGCACGACAACCGCTTCGGCGCGGCCGTCGAAGCTGGATCCGTTCACGCTGCTGATCGACGAGATCCTGCTCATTGATCTGGACGCGACCAGGAAACAGCGCCACACCGTCACCCCGGCTCTACCGCCGTCTGATCGACGAGCACTCCTCGTCCGAGGCGTTGCGTTGACCACTTGAACCCGCACCGATGAGAGGGCGCAAGCGTCCTGCGAGCAACCGCGCGGTCCGGCCGGGGACTGAGAGTCCGGTGTTCATACCTTGCTCGCGACCACCATGTAGTTCTCGGCCTCAAGATCGAACGTGCTCAGTTCCGTCTGGAGTCCGACCCGGTGCAGCTCGACTTCGAGTTCCTCGTACCGGTAGGGCCAGCAGGACAGCAGTTCCGAGCGGACAAGAACCAACCCGGTCGCATCAACTTGCGCGATCGCAATCTCGATGTGGTGCTCCTCCTCCCAATGCGGCGCAATCTCCCAGCGGTAGACCACGACGGCATCGCGACCGTTCCGGCGGACGAGTCGGTCACTGATGTCCAGCCGGGAACCTCTGGCCCTCACGAGTTCCCAAGTGCGGGATGTGAGTACCAAGCGCCCGCCGGGGCGCAGAAGCCGTGACATCGACTCCAGAGCAGCGCCCCTGCCTGTCGCGCCCGCGGCATGGTGAAGCGAGTTGCCAACGCAGAACACCATGTCGAACGTGTTGTCCTGGAAATGGTCGGGCAACTCTTCCCAGTTCGCCCGTACGGCCCGGACGGATGCCCCGAACTCCTCAGACAACTCTGCAGTCCGACGAACCATCGCCTCGCTGGCGTCAGTTGCGACAACCTGCATGCCACGACCGGCGAGGCCAACCGCCAACTGTCCGGTTCCGCACGAACAGTCGAGGACGTGAGCGTTCGACGGCAGGAGATTGAGGACGTCGTCGAACGACGCGGCGAACTCGGCTGGAGGCAACTTTGCATCCGAGATGAGCCATTCGTACACCTCGGCAAGCACGTCATAGCCTGTCACAACCACTACCTCCGTCACGCGGCAGACTCACGGTAGGACGTCAGTCCATCAGCGGAGCAAGCCGGGCACCAATGGTTTTCGCAGGGATGGCTCTGACGGTGTTTGTGGGTTGTCAGTTGTCCGTCTGAGTGGATGTCACCGGCTGGTTAGCTGGGAAGTTGTTCGTGAGAAGTAGTGTCACTCGCGGGGTTGCGGTGGCAAGGTGAATGTGCTCAGTGAAGGAGCACCGCCGATGCCGCCTGGTCAGTCGAAGGTCGAGTTGTATGCCGCGCTGCGGCGTGACGCTCGCGAGGGCATGGCGAACCGGGCGCTGGAGCGCAAGTACCGGGTGGGCTGGCGGACTGTTCAGAAGGCGCTGAGTTCGGCGTGGCCGCAACCTCGGGAACCGTACGCGCCTCGCCGTTCCAAGCTGGATCCGTTCAAGCCGGTGATCGATCAGATGCTGCTGGCTGATCTGGATGCGCCGAGGAAGCAGCGTCACACGGTGGTCCGGATCTATCGCCGGTTGATCGACGAGTACGCGGTGGACGACGTGTCCTACCAGGTCGTGCGCGCCTACGTCGCCAAGCGGAAGCCGGAGATTCGGGTCGAGGCCGGCCGTGGCCCGGCGCAGGTGTTCATCGAGCAGTCGCACCTGGCCGGCGCCGAAGCCGAGGTCGACTTCGGCGAGGTCGCGGTCCGTTTGCGGGCGAGCTGGTGAAGTGCCATTTGTTCTGCCTGCGGTGGTCGTTCTCCGGGAAGGCGGTGCACCGGGTGTTCGCCTCCGGCGGTCAGGAGGCGTTCTTCGAGGGCCACGAGCACGCTTTCAGAGTGCTGGGCGGCGTGCCGTTCGGCAAGATCCGGTATGACAACCTGAAGGCCGCGGTCGCGTCGGTGCTCGGCTTCACGTGGCGCCGGGTCGAGACCGACCGGTGGACCGCGTTTCGGTCCCACTACGGCATCGAGCCGTTCTACTGCACGCCGGGAATCGAGGGCGCCCACGAGAAAGGCGGCGTCGAGGGCCAGATCGGCTGGTTTCGCCGCAACCACTTCGTTCCGTCCCCGAGATCGACTCGCTGGCGCCACTGAACATGCTGATCGACGAGTGGGATCTGGCCGACGAGGCCCGGCGGATCGGGACCCGTCCCCGCACGATCGGCGAGCTGTTCGCCGTCGAACGGCCGTCGTTGAAGCCGTTGCCCGTCGAGACGTTCGAGACCGGCCGCTGGTTCACCCCACGGGTCGACCGGTTCTCCCACTCGTTGACTGAACTACCTGGGGTATTTCACCAGTTCAGGGGGCATACGGCCGGAGGTTGAGCTACGGTCACTGGCCATGTTCGACGAGGAGGAACCGCGGGATCTTGCCTCATTGGTGGTTCCGTTGGTGGGTGGGCTGGAGGAGACTGGGAATGCCTGGCAGCCGTTCCGTCTGGTTGACGCTGAGGGAGCTCCGGTCGAGGCAGTCACGGTGTTCTTCTACGACCTGCAGGCCAGAGGCAGAGCGACGTCGACGTGCCGGTCCTACGGGATGGACCTGCTGCGCTGGTTTCGGTTTCTGTGGGCAATCGAGGTGCCGTGGCAACGCGCGACCAGGAACGAGGCACGCGATTTCTGCCGGTGGATGCTGATCGCCGGGAAACCGACGCGTTCGCACTGGCGCCAGCCTGACCGGCCAGGCGGAGGCACCTCGACGGGCGAGGCCTACGCGCCGTCGGTGCGGGCGCATTGTGAGACGGTGCTGCGAACCTTCTATGACTTTCACCTGGAAGCGGGGACAGGCCCGATCATCAACCCGTTCCCGCTGGACCGGCAGCGGCGAGGTGGACGGGCTCACGCGCACCACAACCCGATGGACTCCTACCGCAACGAACGCGCCGGGTTGTATCGGCCGCGGGTTCCCACCAGAGTGCCCCGAAGCGTTCCGGACGCAGAGTTCAACGAGATCTTCGCCAAGCTTTCCTCCAACCGGGACCGCGCGCTGGTCGCCTTCTATGTCTCTACCGGGGCACGCGCCTCGGAGTTGTTGTCGGTGACCCAGGGTGGGGTCGATCCAGGTCGCCAGCTCATCACTGTGATCCGGAAAGGCAGCCGCGAGTTGCAGGAGTTACCCGCCTCCAGCGACGCGTTCGTATGGTTACGGCTCTATCAGGCCGAGATGGACGGCCTGATCCCCACCGGCCGGCGGCAGCCGCTGTGGTGGACGCTGCGCCGTCCGGTCCGGCCGCTGACCTATCACGCGGTGCACCGCATGTTTGAGCGGGCCGGCCAGGCGGCGGGAAGTGCGGCGACATTGCATGCGCTGCGCCATACCGCGGCCTATCGGATGGCCGAAGACCCCGATCTGCCGCTCACCGATGTCCAACTGGTGCTTGGGCATGCGCTGCTCACCACTACGCAGATCTACCTCACCCCGGGCAAAGAGGAGGTGATCCGCCGGGTTCTGGCGCACCATGCCGAGCAGGTTCGCCAGGCCGCCGAGCGGAAGATCCCGCCGCCCGCACCGGGCTACCGGCCCGAGACCTTGGATGTGCTATTCGGAAGGCAGGCTCCGTGACGACTAGCGTGATCTCCGACGATCGGTCGTGGAGCAGATCGTCGCTCAGAAGAGCGGCTCACGGAATTGCGCCGTCGACGATGGCACGAGCGGCGCTCGCGCAGTCGCCGGTTCGCCCCGTGGCCGTCAACTGGCCGGCGAGCGACCAAGACCGCAGTCAGGTTGAGCAGTTGTGGACCGCAGCCTTCATTCACCCGGACACTCCGCGACACCGCGACTTCCGACGTCGTGGACTGATCTGGTTGTTGGACTGGCTGGAGGACCAACCGGGCCGGACGTGGCAGGAGCGCTGGCTGGCCAGCGGCGCCGACGACGCGGGCGAGGCATGGGCGCTGGGCCCGATCCGATGGCTGGAACAGCAGGACAAGCACACGCCGGCGCGGCTGGAGACCATGACCAGCGCGCTGATCGTCCTGATCGCCGCCGACGTGGTGCGGCCCTCGCTGCGCTGGCTTCTCACCGGTGGCAAGAAGCGCAAACTCGCCCGGAACATGACCCTTGCGCGGGATCCGGAAGGGTTCGCGAAGTTGCGTCGCCACTGCGAGCAAGACCCCGGGATCGGCCCGCACGCCATCGGCAACATCCTGTTCCGCACCGCGGCGATCGTCGCGGCCAAGGGCGGCACCCTAGCCGACATCACCATCGGCGACCTTTTGGAGGTCCTGGACGCCGAACTGGAGTTGCGCGGCCAGCTCCGGTCGGGTGAGGCCTCCTTCAAGGCCTTGCGCGACATGGGCATCTTCGGGCTGGACGTCCCCACCTTGCGTGAGATCCGCAGCCTGGGCCAGCACACTGTCGAGGACCTGGTTGACCGGCATCACCTCGCCTGCCATCCCATTCGCGACCTGCTGGTTGACTACCTCAAGGAACGGCAGCCCGCGATCGACTACTCGACCCTGGTGGGCCTGGCCTATCAGCTGGTCAGGTGCTTTTGGCGGGACCTCGAACAGCACCATGCCGGGATCGACTCGCTCCACCTGCCACGTGAGGTCGCCAGCGCCTGGAAACAGCGACTGAGAACCCGCAACAAGACGACCACCACGCCCACGGGCGAGAAGGTCGCGATGGAAGTCGAACGGCTCAGCTACCTCGATACCATCGCCAGCGTCCGGGCCTTCTACCTGGACCTGGCCGAATGGGCTCTGCACGATCCAGCCCGGTGGGGTCCGTGGGTGGCACCCTGCCCCATCACCCCACATGACCTGTCGCGCCGCAAGTTCGAGCGGCGACGCAAGGCGCGCATGGATGCCCGGACCCGAGAACGGCTGCCGGTTCTCCCCGTCCTGGTCAATACCACCGATCAGTGGCGCAAGGACGCCCAGGCGCTGTTATCCGCCGCTCGCTGCACCACGCCCGGACAGCAGTTCAGCGCCGCCGGACAAACTCTGGTGCGCTCCGTTCGGCCACACGCCTCCCCGGACAACATCTGGGCTCACGACCCAGTGACCGGCCAGCGGCGTCAGCTGAACCGAGAAGAGGAGCACGCCTTCTGGGCTTGGGCGATCATCGAAGTGCTCCGCCACACTGGCATCCGGGCCGAGGAACTACTTGAGCTCAGCCACCATAGCCTGGTGCAATATCGGCTTCCTAGCACCGGAGAGCTGGTGCCGCTGTTGCAGATCGCTCCGTCCAAGACGGACGCCGAACGGTTGCTCATCGTCAGCCCCGATCTGGCCGACGTGCTCAGCGCCGTCATCTCCCGGATCCGCGACCACACCGGCGCTGTCCCGCTCATCCGTTCCCGAGACAGCCACGAACTCGTCTGGCGGCCGCCCGCTCCGCTGCTGTTCCAACGCCGGCTCGGGCCAGAGATCCAGCAGATCAGCGTCAACCTCGTCGCCACGCTTCTGCACAAGGCCTTGACCCGCACCGGTCTGATCGACCCATCCACCGGCGGCCCCTTGCACTTCACCCCGCACGACTTTCGGAGACTGTTCATCACCGACGCCGTCCTCAACGGGCTGCCACCCCACATCGCCCAGGTCATCGCCGGTCACCGCGACATCAACGTCACCATGGGCTACAAGGCCGTCTATCCCGATGAGGCCATCCAGGCCCACCTGGCATTCCTGGCCCGCCGCCGCTCGCTCCGGCCCAGTGAGGAATATCGCGTCCCCACCGACGAGGAGTGGGCCGAGTTCCTCGGCCACTTCGAACGCCGCAAAGTCTCCACTGGCACCTGCGGCCGCGCCTTCGGCACGCCCTGCATCCACGAGCACGCCTGTATTCGCTGCTCCATGCTCTGGCCCGACCCCGCTCAACAGGACCGACTCGTCGAGATCCGCGACAACCTACTGGCCCGTATCGCCGAGGCCGAACGCGAAGGCTGGCTCGGAGAGGTCGAAGGGCTCCGGGTCAGCCTCGCCGGAGCGCAAGACAAGCTCGCCCAACTCGACCGACGCCCCTCCAGCCGCCACGTCGTCGACCTCGGCATCCCCACGATCACCGGCCTCAACACCGTCCCACGCACTCCAAGCACTGAAAAGGACAACTCCCCCCATGCGGCACCCCCCCGTTGAAGTTCCCCTGACCGGAGGACGCATCACCCCAGGCGTCGTCCGTGTCGCCGATACCGTTCGACGGCCCGCCACGGCCTCCTCCGCCTTCGTCGCTCAACTGCTCACCCACCTCGAGCAATGTCAGTTCACGGGAGCGCCGCACTACCTTGGACGCGACGAAGCCGATCGCGATATTTTCAGCTACCTGCCCGGCTGGGTGGCGGACAGGTTCCAGCGCTGGAGCGACGCTCAAGTCGCTTCAGCTGGGGCGCTTCTTCGCTCGCTGCACGACGCCACCCGCAATAGCGGCCTCACCGGGGAGCACCCCGTCGTCTGCCATCACGACCCCGGACCTAACAACACGGTGTTCCGCGCCGGGCTACCAGTCGCCTTCATCGACTTCGACACCGCTGCCCCGGGCGATCCACTTGAGGACATCGGATACATGGCCTGGACATGGTGCATCTCCTCCAAGACCACCGCGCCGCCGGCCACTGCGCAAGCCGCCCAGGTGCGGGTACTCGCCGACGCCTACGGACTCCCTGCCGCGCGCCGTGCTGATGTCCTCGACGCGATTCTCGATCGCCAATCCCGTAATGCCCGATGGTGGGCAGAACGCCGGACCGACCCCGGCACTTGTCCGGCCACTCCCGAACAGATCACCTCCCGCATCGCATGGTCCGAACGTGAACACGCTTACACCAGCACCAACCGCCTGGTCTTCGCGGCGGCCCTGCGATGACACCAAGTGCCCTCGGCTACTCCAAAGCCCTGACTCTGAAAGTTCAGAGAACAGATCACCGTCCGCACCAACCGTTACTCGGTCCCGACCCGGTTCATCGGCTGCCAGGTCCGGGTCTTGCTGCACGCCTCCGAGCTCGTGGTGTTCGACGGCCGCACCGAGATCGCCCAGCACGAACGGCTGCTGACCAAGAGCGGATCACGGCTTGAGCTCGATCACTATCTCGAAGCGCTGCTGCGCAAACCGGGCGCGCTGCCCGGCGCCACGGTCCTCGAACAGGCCCAGGCCGCGGGCAAGTTCACCCCGATCCACTAAGCCTGGTGGACAGCCGCCTGCAACGCCCACGGCGACACCGCCGGCGCCCGCGCTCTGATCGAGGTTCTGCTGCTGCATCGGCACATGCAGCACGACCACGTCGTCGCCGGCCTGGCCGCCGCGCTCCAGGTCGGAGCGCTCACCGCGGACGCGGCCGCGCTGGAAGCCCGCCGCATCCGCGACGCCGCACGAAGCGCGACGCCGCACGAAGCGCGACGCCGCACGAAGCGCGACGCCGCACGAAGCGCGACCGCCTTGGCACTGCGACGCGCTCCCGGCCTGCAGTCACACGCTGAGACTGTGGCGTGCCTCCGGCCTGCGACCTTCCCCCTACCGTCCCCGACCTTCAGTCCTTCTACCTGGCCCTCGGGTCTGGCCTCATCTCTGCCGTTGAGCTGTGGCTGCGGTTATCGCCCATTACAGCACCGGGAGCGGCCGTCGTTTCAGCGGCTCTGCCAGGTGCCGCCTCGTCCATCCACAACCACCCCTCGATCGACGCCCTTTATCCACAGAACGCTGCTCGGCCCGCTGGCCGGGCCCCTGCTTCAGTCACTCTGGACCTCCCGCCGGGCAAGACCCCGGCTTTCCGATCACCTGGAGGCACGATGCACAGTCCCGCCACCATGCCCGACGACATCAACGCCGCCCCAGAAGAGTCGAACTTCACCACACTGAGCACTCAGACGCCGAACCTGAAGACACCAAGCGCCCAGACGTCGAGCCTCCACGCTCTGAACCTCCACCCGTCAAGCGCCCACGTAACGAACTCCCAGACGTCAAGCGTCCAGACCCCATGCCGCAGCACATCTCACCCGATATCAGCCGCCAAAACTGACCAAGACTCCTCAGACAGCAGCACAAATGCCACCCTGCGGGAAGACCTTCACGCCACACTCCACAAGTCATCCGCACCCGGCCCAGCGCGCCGCCCCGCCAAGAAGCCATGGCAGCGATGCAACAAGTGGCTCCACTACGCGGTGGTCAATGGAGAGCGCGGCATGTCCACGGCCGAATACGCGGTAGGAACCATTGCGGCCTGCGCCTTCGCCGCACTCCTTTTCAAGATCGTAAGTAGTCCGGAAGTCCAGGAAATGCTGACCGCCCTCATCGACCGAGCCCTCAACACCACCAAGGAATGACCCTCCGCCACCCGCGGACTTCCAGGAGCGCCAAGCGGTCGGCATCGCGAGGTTCGGTAACCGCCGAGACCGCCGCGATGCTGCCCGCGCTCATGGTCGTTCTGGCAGCCGCTCTGTGGGCGATCCAGGCCGTAGGCGCCCAACTCGAATGCGTGGACGCGGCCCGGACAGCCGCCCGAGCCGCGGCCAGAGGCGAACCCCTAGACCAGGTACGAGACTTCGCCCGCTCAGTCACCCGCCCAGACGCGGAAGTAGACGTAACCCGAGACCCAGAGTTCACAAAAGTGCAGATCACAGTGGAAGTACGCCCCGCGTGGGGCCGATCCTTGCCCGCAGTCCGCGTATCGGCAGCAGCCATCACCAACACCGAACCATGACGTCAATCGCGACCCTGGTGCCCAGCCCGCAGATAGATCTGAGCCTTGCAAGGACGACCAGGAAATGGAAATGAACGCTAAAGATCGCGGCTCGGCCACGCTTTGGGGCGTGGCCTTCATGAGCCTCCTCATGGCACTCGCCACGACGGTGGCAACGGTGGGCTCCGTACGCATAGCCCGCCATCGCGTCAACAGCGCCGCCGACCTGAGCGCCCTGGCAGCGGCCAGGTCGGCGGTGATCGACCCAGAGGCCGCCTGCGCAAAAGCCGGCAAGCTCGCCGCACGGAACGGCGTCGAGTTGACCGAGTGCAAAATTACGAACGATATCGCCGACGTCTGGATGGCGTTATCGATCTCGCTGCCGTTATTAGGCAGCCGCACCATAACGGGACGATCGCGCGCAGGCCCAGCGCCCACGCTCCTTGAAAACGATCGCTAGGGCACGACTGGAGCAGGCAACTGATCAAGAGGAAGAACAGCGAGGAGACGAGAGGCGGGATCGAGGGTCAAGGCAGAGGCGAGAGGCAACAGTGCCATACGAGGCGCGGGAACAGACGGGAACAGACAAGACGCGTCGGCGCAGTAGACGACCGGTGACTTGCGAGCGGTGATCAATGGGCGGTGAGAGCGGCGGCGACGCTGGCGAACGAGGGGCGATGGGTGATGGGGAACCGCAATCGGGACACAGGCCAAGTGGGCTCGCCGATGTGCGAAAGCGGTTCTCTCATCACCAGAGGTGCCTTGGTTGACTGGGCTGTTGATCCCCGAGGCGCCTGGTTGGCTGCGGTAGCGGTGGTTGATTCCGGAGGTGCTTGGTTGGGAGGGCGGCCGATTTCGGAGGTGTCTGGTTGGCTGCGGTAGCGGTGGTTGATTCCGGAGGTGCTTGGTTGGGAGGGCGGCCGATCCCCGAGATGCCAGGCTGGCTGCGGTAGCGGTGGCTCATTCCGAAGGTGCCCGGTCGGGAGGGGAACTGATCCCGAAGGTGCTTGCCCGGCGATGGCGGTCGTTCAGAGGTGCCTGGTCGGGGGAGGTGGTCGATCCCAGAGTGTTTGGCTGGCAGTAGTGGTCGCTTCCAGGGCGCCTGGTCGGGACGAGAGTGGGCCCTGAAGATGGCCTGGTTGGTCGTAGCGGTCGCTTCTGAGGTGCCTGGTCAGGAGTGCGGTCGGCCTCCGGAGTGGTCACTCGGGTAGGCGGCCATCGAGGCTCCAGCCAGTGGGGTGGCTGGGGCTTGTGAGGCAATGTCGCAATCGAGTCACGACTTCTTGGACATGGTGTCCAAGAGTCGAACATGTCCCGTAAGGTTCCGCTTACCCTCGGTTCATGCCGTATGCGACAGAAGCCTGGGAGAGCAGGAACGAAGTCGCTAAGGTGCGGGTCCGGGGACGGTCGGTGACCGTATCGGCCGGGCGGACTGCACTTCCGGTCGTCGCGTGAGCGCCCGAGGGTGGTCAGGCGGCGCGAGGCTCTCGATGGAGGGAAGCGTCGTGACGGTAGTCGGCAGAGTGATGGCCGCAGGGATCATGGTGGCGGCGTCCATCGCGCTTGGCGAGGCCGCTCAGGCAGCCACGGTGACCGGCCAGGCCGGCTTCTCCACACAGGCCAGGTCTCTTGGGCAAGGTGATTCGTCCGGGCAGATCACGTCTCCTTCCGATGGTGAAGTGGTGTCGGGTTCGTCGGTTACGGTTTCCGCGCGCACGGGGCTGATGCAACTGAGCATGGGGCTGTACGTCGAAGGGCCGTCCATGCCTACCCAGAAAGTCGCTGGAGGCGGGGCGAACAAGACGATTTCCGGGACGTTCGACGCCGGAAGTGCTCCTAACGGGACCTTCACCGTGACGCTCAAGGGGGAGATCACCGGGACCCGGTACGACAGTCGGACGTTCAAGTTGCGGCGGCCTGCCGAGGCGCCGGGCAACGTGAATGCGAGTAGGCAGGGCACCGACAAGGTGCTTGTGACCTGGAGTAAGGGAACCGAGCCGGACCTGCAGTCGTATGAGGTTTCCAACAGCCAGTCGGGCATTGTCGGGCGGTTGTCGGCCGATAGCGCTTGTGCGGGTTCGTCTTGTGAGGCGGCGCTTTCGGTGCCTGGTAAGGCGGCAGGTCAGAAGGTGGGGTTCACGGTCAAGGCGTTCAGGGGAGACGGTGATGGGGGGTCGATCGGGTCGAATGACTCGGCGCCCGCGTACGTCGCCTTCCCCGCCCCGCCCACGGCTCAGCCGAAGAAGACGGCCGGCACACAGCAGACGCCGAAGAGCAGAGACACCAAGAACGTCGATGCGTTGCCCACGCTGCCCGCCAAGAAGCGGACTCTCCCGTCGAGCAGGCCGACAACGACGAACCGTAAGCAGACGACTTCCAGACTGCCGGACATCCCTGACACCGATCCGAGTGGCAACCTGCCGATTCCCACCGCGGATTCGGGTGCTGAGGAGCAGGGTGAGAATGGCGGCCTGGTTCCGGCTGATGCCAAGGAAGGCACGGATTCCGCCCCCGTGCAGAGCGATGGGGTAAAGGCTCAATCGAGTGAATCCCCCATGGGGAACATCGGCCAATACGGAATCTACGTCGCGGGAGGCATTCTCCTGTTGCTGCTTGGCGGCCATGCGGGGGCTTGGGCTCGTCGGCGTGCGCTTGCTTCGGGTGGGGGCGGTGGCTCCGCGCCGGCGGCCCCCATGGTGCCCGGAGGTGGGGCCTCGGGAGGTGGAGCGCGGACCGGTCATGATTTCAGGGGCGCCCATGGGTTCCGGGCCGATTCGGGGATGCGGGTCGGCGCTGGGGCGCAGGTCAGCGGTGGGGTGCAAGCTGGAACAGGGGCAGTGGGTGGCGTTGGAGCAACGGGTGGTGCTGACGGCGTAGGTGGTGCCGGGGTTTTGGGTGGCAGTGGGGCCGCAGGTGGTGCCGGGGTGCTGGGTAGCGGGGCCGCAGGTGGTGCCGGGATGCCGGGCAGTGGTCCCGGGATGCTGAGCAGTGGGGTCGTAGGTGGTGCCGGGGTGTTGGGTGGCACTGGGGCCGGCGGTGGCAGGAATGGGGCGAAGAACTTCAAGGGTGGGGTGGAGGCCGGGCAGGGGGATGCCGGTGCCGCGCTCGCCGCGACGGCGCGTCGGCGGCCTGCTGTGATTTTGGCGGTGGCCAAGACCCGAGTGCCTGAGCAGACTCAGGCTCAGCCGCCCTTAGCGGCTGATCGTGTCGACGGCGAGGTCGAGGAGAAGGCCAAGGTTGAGACTCCGGAGCGGTTGGCGCCGTATGGGCTGTCCGATCGGCCGCGCAAAGAAGTGCCTGCTGTTCGTGCGTTTGAGGACGATGTTCGAGAGGTCGTTCAGGAGGGGGCGGCTCCAAACGCTTTGCAGGGGCCCGCACGTATCGCTCTGCCCAGTTCGGCAGTGACGGATGTCCCCGCGCCTTCGGCTCCCGTGGCTCCGATCAACGTACGGCTTGAGGATCGCTGGGATGACTATCTACCGCCGTCGCCGCGGTCGATGGAGGACAGCGGATTCTGGGAGCGGCCACAGCCGGGCGCCGCCGATTTCTGGGCCGCCGATGATGAGGGCGATGGTGGGGCTGGCGGTAACGGTTCGAGCGGCAACGACAAAGCCATGGGAAATGGGCGGGCTTATGTCGGTCGGCGGCAGCAAGGCAGCGAGAGTTAGGTTCTGTCAAGCAGAGGTAATTGCTGGCTTGGTGGGTTGTCAGGTCGTGAGCTGAGCGCGGATTCTTCTCAATGTCGATTCACAAATGAATCGGTGAAACGTGTACAGCGCTGGATGGCCTGGCATCGCTGCCTCTTTGAACCGAGACGCGGTTGTCATTTATGAAGGTGGCGGAGTCAGGAGAGTGTTGAGAAGGCGGATGGCGCCTCTTTTGTGCAGGGGTTCGTTGCCGTTGCCGCATTTCGGGGATTGGATGCAGGAAGGGCAGCCGCGTTCGCATTCGCAGGACAGGATCGCTTCGCGTGTCGCCGTGAGCCAGTCCGTGGCGCGGGCGTAGCCGCGTTCGGCGAAGCCGGCGCCGCCCTCGTGGCCGTCGAACACGAAGACGGTGAGCAGGCCCGTGTCGGCGTGCAGTTCCGTGGAGACGCCGCCGATGTCCCAGCGGTCGCACGTGGCGAACAGGGGGAGCAGGCCGATGGCGGCGTGTTCGGCGGCGTGGGCGGCACCGCCGAGGTCGATGCCGGCCTCGGCGAGCGGGGCCACCGCCGTCGCTGGCAGGGTCCACCAGACCGCTCGGGTACGGAGGGTGCGGGGCGGCAGTTCGAGGGGTTCGTCGCCGAGCATCTCGCCTGATTGGAGACGTCTTTTGAGGTATGAGACCACTTGCCGGGTGACCTCTACCTCGCCGAAGTGCAGGGTTCCAGGACCGAGGGGGTGGGAGCGTTGGCTGGCCAGGATGGAGATGTCGGTGATGTCCCTGGCGAAGGTCGTGTAGTCGGGGTTGGCGGCGGTGACCAAAGCCACGCCGGCATCCAGGTCGAGGAGTTCGACCAGGAAGGTCTCGCCCTGGTGGAGGTAGACCGCGCCCGTGTGGACGGTGGTGTGGGCGGAGGGCTCGTCCACGCTGCCGAGGAGGCGGCCGGTGGACGACTCCACGACCTGGATGGGGGAGCCTCCGCCGCCCCGGATGTCGGCGAGGTCGGTGGCGCGCTCGCGCCGGGTCCAGAACCAGCCCGCCGGGCGCTTTCTGAGCAGGCCCTGGGTGACGAGATCCGCCAGGACATCTGACGTGGTGGCGCCGAAAACGGGCAGGTCGTCCTCGGTCAGCGGGATCTCGGCGGCGGCGGCGCAGAGGTGAGGGCCCAGGACGTACGGGTTGTCGGGGTCGAGGACGATCGCCTCGACAGGCTGGCCGAACAGGGCCTGGGGGTGGTGCACGAGGTAGGTGTCCAGAGGGTCGTCTCTGGCGATCAGCACGGCGAGCGCGTCCTGGCCGTCGCGGCCCGCCCTGCCCGCCTGTTGCCAGAGGGAGGCTCGGGTGCCGGGCCAGCCTGCGATCAGTACGGCGTCCAGGCCTGAGACGTCGACGCCGAGTTCGAGGGCGTTCGTGGAGGCCAGGCCCATGATCGTGCCTGCGCGGAGTGCCTTCTCCAGGAGCCTGCGGTCCTCCGCGAGATAGCCGGCTCGGTAGGCGGCGATCTTGTTGGGGAGGTCGGCCCAGTCCGGCTCGGGGGCGTCCGGGAGCGCCCAGGTGAGCGGGCTCCGGGCGGCCGCGCCGTCCTCCGGTCGTGTCGGGCTGTCCGGAACGTCGCCGGAGGTGGTGGTGGTCGGGTTCTGGGCGGTTGCGTCGTCGTGTGGCCGTGCTGGGCTGTCCGGAAGGTTGCCGGACGTGGTGGCAGGGCCGCCAGGAAGGTAGCCGGAGGTGGCGATTGGGCTGTCCGGCCGGTTGCCGGTGGTTGCGTTGCTCGGCTGGTTGCCGGTGGCGGTGGTCGCGTTATCCGGCCGGTTGCCGGAGGTGGTGACGGGGCCCTCTGGCCGGTTGTCGGGGGTCGGGTTGTTCGGCCCGGTGCTGGGGTCGGTGGTCGCGCTGGTCTCGGGTTCGGTGGCAGGGCTGGGGGTGGTGGCCGTCTGGGGAAGGGTGGCGGGGTCTGCCGGGCTGATCGGCTGGCCGCTGGGGCGGGGGGCGGGGGTGAAGGGGAGGGAGAAGGCGACGTCGGCCAGTTTGGCGCGGGCGGACAGGGCGACCGTTTCCGCTCCCCGGCGGCTGCGTACGAAGGCGAGTGTGCGTACGTCCGCCAGCACCAGGTCCGCCAGCAGGTCCGCCGCCTCCGCCGTCGCCGTGCGCCGTACCGGAGCCCCTCCCTCGCCCCGCAACTCCGTCAGGGGCGGCTCCCACAGCGCGATGGTGGTCGAACCCTTCGGAGAGGCGTCCACCGTCACCTCGTCCATCTCAAGCCCCGTCAGCCTCATGGCGAACGCCCCCGGCTCGCTGGCCGTCGCCGAGGCGAGCAGGAACGTGGGCTCCGAGCCGTAGCGGGCGCAGACGCGGCGCAGGCGGCGCAGGATCTGGGCGACGTGTGAGCCGAAGACGCCGCGATAGCCGTGGCACTCGTCCACGACGATCATGCGCAGACGGCGGAAGAACGTCGACCACTGGGCGTGGCGCGGAAGGATGCCTCGGTGGAGCATGTCCGGATTTGTCAGGACGTAGTTGGCATGTTTGCGTACCCACGTACGTTCCTCGAACGGCGTGTCGCCGTCGAAGCAGGCCGCGCGGACCTGGGTGAGGCGCAGCTCGCGCAGCCCCCGGAGCTGGTCGGCGGCCAGGGCCTTCGTCGGCGTCAGGTACAGGATCGTGCCGCCGTCGAGACAAGAGGCGAGCGCCGGAGTGAGGTACGCCAGCGACTTCCCGGACGCGGTGCCCGTTGAGATGATCACGTTTCGGCCACGAAATGCCAGGTCGGCGGCTTCGTACTGGTGAGGCCAGAGTCCTGTAACCCCGCGGTTCGCCAAGCGCGTAACAAGTATGTCGGGGGTCCAGTTGGGCCATTGGACTTGACCCGCCTGACGTGCTGGAACATGCTCCACATGGGTGACACGCTCATGACGTGCGGGAACGCCGAGCAGGTGGTGGAGGAGTGGACCTGCCTGTTGTGGGGAGGATGCGGAGGAAGTCACTGTTTCCAGTCTTGCATCGATGGGCAAAGTCGCCGGGAATCGTGATTTCGTATAGACACAAGCCAGGCGCGTGGTTGAATGCCGCGCGTCAGGGTCGGACAGTCTGGGGCCACGCTCCAGATTGCCAGGCCCGCAAGAGTACTTTCGCAGGCGAGGCGCTGGAGGATCTGTGGATCTGAAGTTGGATCACCGCACCGAAGACCGACTCACCATCGTGGAGGTCGAAGGTGAGATCGATGTCTACACGGCGCCGAGATTGCGTGAGCTCCTCATCGACCTGGTGAACAAGGGCAACTTCCACCTTCTCGTCAACATGGAGAAGGTCGACTTCCTCGACTCCACGGGCCTCGGCGTCCTGGTCGGGGGGCTCAAGCGGGTTCGCGCGCACGACGGCTCGCTCGAGCTGGTCTGCACCCAGGAGCGCATCCTCAAGATCTTCCGGATCACCGGTCTGACCAAGGTCTTCGGGATCTACGCTTCGGTCGACGAGGCCAAGGAAGCTCACGGCAAAGACAAGTAGCATGGCTACCGTCGAACTGACGTTCAGCGCACTCCCTGCGCACGTGCGGACCGCACGGCTGGTGGCGACGGCGATCGCCCGCCGCACCGGCGTGGAGGAGTCCTTGCTGGACGAGGTCAGGCTCGCTGTGGGCGAGGCGTGTTCCCGGGCAGTCGAGGCACATCGTGCCCACTGTCCGGGCGAGCCGATCCGCATCGAGCTCCGAGACGATTCCGGGCGCTTCGAAGTTACGGTCAGCGATCAGGCCCCCAGCGATGAGATCAAGCAAGAACAACCCCTCGACCTGGGCATGCTCTCTGACTCCTTCATGTCGAACTTCGGCATTGCGGTCATTGAGGGCCTGGCGGATGACGTTCAGGTCTTTCCCAGCCCCAAGGGGACGAACATTCGCATGAGCTGGCCCGCCGCTGTGGGCGTCTGACGGCTCTCGTGCTTTACAAGAACATCCTTCTTGTACGGCGGGCCGAGTGGGCGCCACCCGCCGACCATGGCTGAGGGCCTCCAGGAAAACGCCCTCTGACCCGCACGTGGCCGGCCGCCGTAACGGCGTCCGGCAACCGTGGTTTCCCTCACACGTGGGCCTGAGGCGCGCTGTAAGGGCGTTGCCCGGCACCTTGGGGGCCTCTGCTTGAGGCCTCTGCTTGAGGCCTCTGGGGCCATGGGTCAGACATGGGTGGGCGTGCCATGGCCAGGCAGGAGTGGCCGTTCCATGGCTGGGGTCCGTTGCCGGTGTGCGGCGATGCTGCGGGTGTGTGGCGGGCGCTGGTGAGCCTGCGGTGGCTGGCGAACGCGCTGCCGGTGACGCGGCGGGCGGGTGCGGCCATGGGCGTGTGGCATGCGGAAGGCAGCGGGTCCAGAGCAGCCGTGGGCGGGCGTGCGGCAGGTAGGGGCGTGTAGGGGCGTGCACGCCTGCGCGGGGGCGGTGTGGCGCGCCGGTGGCGCTGGGGCGGGCGAGCGCGCGGTGGTGGACGTGTGGCAGGCAGGTGACGGTGCCCTGTCGTGGCCCTGAGTGAGCATTGCCATAGGCATCTGCTTAGGAGCACCGCCATGTGGCGGACGCGCCAGCGGCGGAGACACAGCGGGCATGTGGTGGCGGCCGTATAGGTGTGCCTGTGACCGTGACAAGACAGCGGGGGCCGTGGCGAGACGGCGGGCGTGCGGGCTGTGGCGAGGCGGCGGGGCGTGCGGCCGTGGGTGGGTGGCCATGGGTGGGTGGTGCGGACGTGTGACTGTGTGGTGGGCATGCGTTGGTGGGGCCTGGCAGCCGCAGGGCTTGTGGTGGTGAGCGACGCGTGGTGGTGGGGCGCCTGGCGTGGGACGTGATCAGTGACGTGTGCTCAGCGGGCGTGATCAGTGGGATCTGCCCAGGAAGATGCGCCCAGCAAGGCGTGTTCAGGGGACCTGCGCAGTGAGGTGTGCTCAGGGGGGACCTGCGCAGTGAGGGGCGCTCAGCGGGGCGCTCAAGGAGAACCCGCTCAGTGAGGTGTGCTCAGTGAGGTGTGCTCAGCGCGCCTGTTCAATGGGACCTGCTCAGCGGCGTGGGTGCGGGCGTTCTTTGGGGATTGGGCGTCGGGGGGTGGGTGGAGAAGGTACCTTTTGGGCGCTAGGTGCGTCGGGGCTTTGCGGGGTTTTCGGTAGTGGGGCGCTTGTGGGGTGTGGGCGCGCTCCCACGTCATCGTGCCCCCTCCGCCCCCATCCCAAGATCACCTTTTGCGACATCCCATCCCGCCCTGGTTTCGGTCGGGCCGTTATTGGGGCTTGCTGTGGCCGTAAAGCAACGGAAATTTCGCTTGTCAGATCACAAACCGGGTCACTGGCAGGGGATTACTGGACGTTCGCATAATTAGCGGCCGCGAGAGCCTTCATATCCGCGGAGTGCCTGCGTAGACTCCCGGCACCGGCCAAGGTGATCCGGCGGAACGCGGATTCAACCGGAAGCGGCACCCACAACCCGGATGGTGCCGCAACACCCGCCGAGGAGAGCCGCAGCACCGCCCGGGCAGGACGACCGGTCTTGCCGAGGAGAACGATGAGCAGGCACTTGCTGGCAGCGGAGCCAGCGTCAAATCTGGTCCTGAGCGGAAACAATCTCACCATTGTGATCGTGGTCGCCGCGGTCGCACTGATCGCGCTAGCCGTCGCCGGCGGATTGGTGCGTGAAGTGCTGTCCGCCGACGCGGGCACCGAACGAATGCAGAACATCGCGCGCGCCGTACAGGAAGGCGCCGCCGCCTATCTGACCCGACAATTCCGCACATTGGCGATCTTCGTCGTCGTCATTCCCTTCCTGTTGCTCCTGCTACCAGGAGAAGCCGACGTACGTATCGGACGTTCGATCTTCTTCGTGGTCGGAGCGGTGTTCTCCGCGCTGACCGGATTCATGGGCATGTGGCTGGCCGTACGCGGAAACGTCCGTGTCGCCGCCGCGGCCAAGGACGTGGGCGAGAAGCGCGCCATGCGTGTCGCGTTCCGTACCGGTGGCGTGGCGGGCATGTTCACGGTGGGCCTCGGCCTGCTCGGCGCCGCCGTCGTCGTCTTCATCTACCAGGGTGACGCGCCCAGCGTGCTCGAAGGGTTCGGGTTCGGGGCGGCGCTGCTGGCGATGTTCATGCGAGTCGGCGGCGGCATCTTCACCAAGGCCGCCGACGTGGGCGCCGACCTGGTCGGCAAGGTCGAGCAGGGCATTCCCGAGGACGACCCGCGCAACGCCGCCACCATCGCCGACAACGTGGGCGACAACGTCGGCGACTGCGCGGGCATGGCCGCCGACCTCTTCGAGTCGTACGCGGTCATGCTGGTAGCCAGCCTGATCCTGGGCCGGGCGGCCTTCGGCGAGGAGGGGCTGATCTTCCCCCTCATCGTCCCGATGATCGGTGTGATCACGGCGATCATCGGCATCTTCGTCACCGGGATGCGCGACAAAGACCGCAACGGCATGGCCGCGATCAACCGCAGCTTCTTCCTCTCGGCCGGCATCTCGGCCGTCCTGGTGGCCGCGGCGGCGTTCTGGTACCTGCCGAGCACCTTCAGCGGCCTGACCGGCTCCACCGTCACCAACTCCGACGCCGACCCGAGGCTCATCGCCATCGGCGCGGTGCTCATCGGCCTGGTGCTGGCCAGCGCCATCCAGTTGCTCACCGGCTACTTCACCGAGACCAACCGCCGCCCCGTACGCGAGATCGGCGAGAGCTCGGCCACCGGCCCCGCCACCGTCATCCTGGCCGGCATCAGCGTCGGTCTGGAGTCGGCGGTCTACTCGGCCCTGATCATCGGCGGCGCGGTCTACGGCGCGTTCCTGCTCGGGTTCGGGAACGTGACGATCGCGCTGTTCGCGGTCGCCTTGGCGGGCACCGGCCTGCTCACCACGGTCGGCGTCATCGTCTCCATGGACACCTTCGGCCCGGTCTCCGACAACGCCCAGGGCATCGCCGAGATGTCCGGCGACGTCGAGGGCGAGGGCGCCCGGGTGCTGACCAGCCTCGACGCCGTGGGCAACACCACCAAGGCCATCACCAAGGGCATCGCCATCGCCACGGCCGTGCTGGCGGCCACGGCGCTGTTCGGCGCCTTCCGTACCGCCGTGGAGAGCGAGCTCGCGGCGGCCAGCGCGGCGGCCAAGGCCGCGCTCGGCCACTTCTCCACTTTCAGCCTCAGCATCGACCAGCCGAACGTCCTGGTCGGGCTCCTCATCGGAGCCGCGGTCGTGTTCCTGTTCTCGGGGCTGGCGATCTCGGCGGTCGGCCGGGCCGCGATGCGGGTGGTCTTCGAGGTACGCGACCAGTTCCGCAGCAAGCCCGGCATCATGGACGGCACCGAGTTGCCCGACTACGGCCGCGTCGTCGACATCTGTACCCGCGACTCGCTGCGCGAGCTGGCCACGCCCGGCCTGCTGGCGGTCATGACGCCGATCGCGGTCGGCTTCGCGCTCGGATACGCCCCGCTGGGCGCGTTCCTGGCAGGGGCCATCGCCTGCGGCACGCTGATGGCCGTCTTCCTGTCGAACTCCGGCGGCGCCTGGGACAACGCCAAGAAGCTCGTCGAGGACGGTCACTACGGCGGCAAGGGCTCCGAGGCCCACGCGGCCACGGTCATCGGCGACACGGTCGGCGACCCGTTCAAGGACACGGCGGGCCCGGCCATCAACCCGCTGATCAAGGTGATGAACCTGGTGGCGCTGCTGGTGGCGCCGGCCGTGGTGATGTACGCGGGCAACCCGGCCGTGCGCATCGGCATCACCGTGCTGGCGGTCGGCGTGGTGGTCGGCGCGATCATCGTGTCGAAGCGGCGCTCGGTGACCAATGAGCCGGCCAGTAACAACAACAACCGCGAGCAGGAGCCCGTGGCGTCCTGACAGCGACACCCGCGGCGCCCGCCCCCCGGCAACAGGGGGCGGGCGTCCCGCTTTTCGTGCCGGCGACCCACGATGGGAAACTGGGCCCGTGAACGACGAACAGCGGCCCAGCGGCGGGAAGGCCCTGGGTTACATCCTGCTGGCGATGCTCGCCATCCTGGCCGTGATCGTAGGGCTGGCCATCTGGGCATCGAGGGGATGATCTGGTGCGGACTCTGATTGTGCTGCGTCACGCGAAAGCCGCCCAGGTTCCCGGCCTGGCCGACCGCGAGCGGCCACTGACGGACCGGGGTGAGCGCGACGCGAAACGCGCGGGCGACGAGATCAGGGCGGCCGGGCTGGCCCCGGAGGCGGTGCTGTGCTCGCCGGCGCTCAGGACCAAGCGCACCGCGGAGATCGCCTTCCCCGAGACGGAGATCAGCTACGAGCGCGACATCTACGAGGCGTACCCGGACGAACTGCTCGCCCTCGTCCGCCGCTCCGACCCCGGCCTGAGCACCGTCGTGCTCTGCGGGCACAACCCCGGGGTGCACGAGCTGGCCCTGGGGCTGGCCGGCGGCGACTACGTGTTCAGGCCGGGCGCGTTCGCGGTGATCGAGCTGGAGTCCGCGTGGGAGGACGTCCACCCCGGCCAGGGGCGCCTCGTCACGCACTGGGACCCCAAAGCACACTGAACCCCACTAGAACCCCAAGGCTCACTGAATCGCGAGTACGTCCTCCGCGTCCGCCGCCTCGACCTCGTCACGCGAGATCCCCAGCAGGTAGAGGATGGAGTCGAGGTAGGGCGTGTTGACCGCGGTGTCGGCCGCCTGCCGCACCACCGGCTTGGCGTTGAACGCGATGCCCAGCCCGGCGGCCGCGATCATGTCCAGGTCGTTGGCCCCGTCGCCGATGGCCACCGTCTGGGAGATCGGCAGGTGCGCCTCGCGGGCGAACCGCTCCAGCGCGCGCGCCTTGCCGGGCCGGTCCACGATCTCGCCCTCGACCCGCCCGGTGAGCCGCCCGTCGACGACCTCCAGGACGTTCGCGGCGGAGTAGTCGATGCCGAGCTCGGCCACGAGCCCGTCGGTGATCTGCGTGAACCCGCCGCTGACGATGGCGAAGCGGTAGTCGAGCCGCTTGAGGGTGCGCACCAGCGTGCGGGCGCCGGGCGTGAGCACGACCTCCTTGCGCACCTGGTCGAACACCGCGGCAGGCAACCCTTCGAGCAGCGCCACCCGGCGCCGCAGGGACTCGGCGAAGTCGAGCTCGCCGCGCATGGCCTCCTCGGTGACCCGGGCGACCTCCTCCAGACAGCCCGCGTGCGCCGCCAGCAGCTCGATGACCTCGCCCTGGATGAGGGTCGAGTCGACGTCCATGACGATGAGCCGCTTGGCCCGCCGCGACAGGCCGGTGCGCTGCACGGCCACGTCGACCTCTTGCGCGGCGGCCTCGGCGGCCAGCTCCACGCGCAGGGCGTCGGGGTCGGCGCCGGAGACGGACAGCTCGATGCAGGTGACGGGCCACTGGGCGAGGCGTTCGATGCGGTCGATGTTCGCGCCGGCGGCGGCGATGCGGCCGGCGATGCCCGCGATGGCGGCCGGCTGGAGCGTGGCGCCCAGGACGCTGACCGACAGACGGCCGCGGCGGCGCTGCTCCTTGGCCTGGGATCCGGTGGAGAGCTCCACCTCCAAACCGAGGTCCTCGGCGATGCGCTCGATGGCGGTCCACATGGCGCCGAGGGTGGTGCCGGTGCCGGTCGACGGGCCGCCCGCGTAGGCGACGAGTACGCCGAGCGTGAGCCGGCCTCGGATGACGACCTGCTCGATGTCCGAGACGGTCACCGGGAACTTCGACAAGACGGAGAAAAGGCGCGAAGTGACGCCCGGGCGGTCTGGGCCGGTCAAAGTGATCAGGAGGGTGCGCTGGTCCACATCCAGCCACGGTACTGCGCCCGGTCCGGTGCTCGCGAAGCAGGTTGGGCATTAGGGCCCGGGCGCAGTGGCTACAGGACTAGCGGACGACCTTGGTCGTGACCGACTTCGGGTAGCCGTTCACGGGAATGCCGAGGCGGTCGAGCTCTTCCTTGCTCATGTCCTCCATGCCCTGCTGAACGTCATAAGAGATGATGCCGAGCGTCGCCTTCTGCGCGCCCTTGGCGTTCTTCTTGAGCTTCGTGTAGAAGGCCAGGGTGACGCCATCGCCCTTTTCGAGGACCTTGGGCGCGTAGCAGAAGAACGCACGACCCTCGCCGAAGCACTCGGTCTTGGCGACGCTGGAGGCGTAACGGATCTTCTTCAGATCAACGCCCTTGGGGAACTCGCCACCGACGAACCAGGCGTCCGCGGAGTGCGGGCCGGTGTTGACGGCGGAGATCTTGTAGGTGAGGTTGCCGCCGGCCTTGGCCGTCTTCGGCGCCTTGACCGAGACCTTGAACACGGAGAACGGGTCGTCCAGGACGGCCGCGGTGTTCGTCACGGTCGTGGCGGAGGCGGGCACGGCCGGAAGCAGCAGGGCGCCCGCGAGCAAAGCAAGAGAGGCGGCCTTAGGCAGGGAATAGCGCATTAGAGAGGTCTCCGGGAAGGAAGTGGCGCGGGGGCACGGCACACTTAGCCCCCGCGTAAATGTCGGCTTTTCCTATCACAACCGCAAAATCTAAGTAAAGCTTATTTCTGCAGAATCAGGTGTGTGTCACCGAACTCGTGCCACAGGTATCCGTTCCGTAGCGCCTCTTCGTAGGCGCGGGCCAGTGCCGGTTCGCCCGCGACGGCGGTCAGCATGAGCAGATGGCTCGAACGCGGCTCGTGCAGGCCCGTGATCAGGCCCGTGACGGCTCGTACGCCACTCTCAGGCGTGACGACGTGCCCGGTCCAGCCCTGGGCGGCGGTGACCAGCCCGTTCGCGCCCACGGCCGTCTCCAGGGCGCGGACGACGGTGGTGCCCGCCGCCACCACCCGCCCGCCGTTCTGCCTGGCCAGGTTCACCAGCCGGGCCGTGGCCGCCGGCACCTCGTACCGCTCGGCGTAGGGCGGCTCGTCCTTCTCCGGCGAGGCCACCCCCGTGTGCAGGGTGATCGGCGCGATCCCGATCCCGCGCGCCACCAGCGCCGTCACCAGATCGGCGGTGAACGGCCGCGCCGCACTCGGCATCTCCGCGCTGCCAGGCACCGTCGCGAACACCGTCTGGTACGCCTCGATCGGCCAGTCCCGCTCCACGTACGAGTAGCGGATCGGCGCCCCGTGCACCCGCAGGTACGCCTCCACGTCCCGGTCGAGCACCGCCCGCCACAACCGCGGCGTCTCCCGCTCGATGAGCCGCAGCGTGGCCCGACCCGGCATCGGCAGCCACTCGCCCGGCTCGCCCCCGCCATAGGGCTCGGACCCCTTGGCGGTACGGCGGCGCAGCTCCACCAGCCACGTGCCGTCCCGCGCGACGGTGGAGAAGTGCACGGCGAGCCGGTCGAGCCGGACAGCCGCGGGCAGCGTCGCCGAGTTGTTGACGACGATCAGGTCACCGGGGTCGAGCAGGTTCGGCAGGTCGCTGAAGTGGTGGTGCGCGGGATCGAGATCGCCGCGCGAGACCATGAGACGGACCGCGTCCCGCGCCATGCCCCTGGCCTCGGGCGGCTCGTGGGCCGACAGGCCGGGCGGCAGCGAGAAGTCGAGCGCCGCGGTCATTGCAGGCTCACTTTGCCGCTGGCGGGACGGGAGTCGACCAGGTCGTACAGCGCCGTAGCCACCTTGGCCGGGTCGGCGGCGGCCGCGGCCTCATCGGCGCCGACGGCGTCGGCGAGCATGCGGGTGTTCATCTCGCCCGGATCGACCCACCAGACGCGCAACCCGGGCTCCTCGGCCGACAGCACGTTGGAGAGCTGCTCCAGTGCGGCCTTGGTGGCGCCGTAGCCGCCCCAGCCCTCGTACGCCCCCGTGGCCGCGTCCGAGGTGATGTTCACGATCGAGCCGCCGGCGGCGCGCAGCGCGGGCAGCGTGGCCTGGATGAGGGCGAGGGGAGCGGTCACGTTCGTCTCCAGCAGCACCCTGAACGCCTCCAGCGGGTAGCCCGCCAGCGGCGGCAGCGGGGTCACCCCCAGGTCGCTGGCGTTGTTGACCAGCAGGTCCAGCTCGGGCGCCGCCCTGGCCAGCCGCTGGAGGTGTTCCCGATCCGTCACGTCGCCGGGGATGGCGGTGGCGCCCAGCTCGGCGGCGACCCGCTCCAGGTCGTCCGCGCCGCGGGCGGTGAGTACGAGATTCCAGCCCGCGGCCGCCAGGGACCTCGCCAGGGCGAGGCCGAGTCCGCGGGAAGCACCGGTGATGATGGCTGTCTTCGTCATGGTTTCGACGGTAGGAACGCGGCGGGCGGCGTACATCGGGCGCAGGTCTGGGCCCGATCTCGGCACATCGTCCTAGGACCGGCCGTGGCTAGAGTGGGGCCGTGACCACGGACCGGAACGAGATCCTGCAGGCGGTGAGCTCCGCGGTGCTCGCGGTCACCCGCCACCTGTCGGTCCGTGAGGTGCTGCAGGTCATCGTACGCTCGGCGCAGCGCCTCCTCGACGCCCGCTACGCCGCGCTCGGCGTGCCCGACGAGGACGGCTCGTTCGCCGAGTTCGTCGCCGAAGGGCTGACCGACAAGCAGTGGGACGCCATCGGGCCGCTGCCCCGCCAGCATGGCATGCTCGGCGCGATGCTCCGCGACGGCACCCCCGCCAGGCTGCCCGACCTGCGCAAGGACCCCAGGTTCGAATGGTGGCCGAAGGCGCACCCGGTGATGAAGGACTTCCTCGGCGTGCCCATCCGCGACGGGGAGCAGGTGCTGGGCATCATCTTCCTGGCCAACAAGCGCCGGCCGGGCGGGTTCACCCAGGAGGACCAGGACCTGCTCACGCTGTTCGCCGCGCACGCCGCGATCGCGCTGGCCAACGCCAGGCTCTACGAGCGCGGCCGGGAGCTGGCCATGCTGGAGGAGCGCAACCGGGTGGCCAGGGAGCTGCACGACGCGGTCACGCAGAAGCTGTTCTCGCTCAGGCTCACCGCGCAGGCCGCGGGCGTGATGCTGGACAAGGCCCCGGACAAGGCGGCTGTGGAGATCGAACGCGTCCAGCGGCTGGCCGGCGAGGCCCTCGCGGAGCTGCGGGCGGTCATCGTCGAGCTGCGGCCGGCCGAGCTCGACCGGCACGGGCTGTCCGAGACGCTGCGCAAGCACGTACGCATGCTCGACCGGTTGCACCCGTCCCTGGTGACGTTCGAGTGCGCCGAGCTGCCGCCGCTGGAGTCGGCGGTCGAGGTGGCGGTGCTGCGGGTGGCCCAGGAGGCGCTGCACAACGCGCTGCGGCACTCGGAGGCGCGGAGCGTGACCGTGCGGCTGGCCTTCGAGGACGGCAAACTGGCGCTGACCGTGCGCGACGACGGGATCGGGTTCGAGCAGGCCGAGTCGCGCGGGCTCGGCCTGGTGTCGATGCGCGACAGGGCGGAGTCGGTGGGAGGCGTCATGACCGTGGAGTCCGTACGTGGCGGCGGCACCACCGTGCGCGTGGAGGTGGGCGTGTGATCCGGGTGCTGATCGCCGACGATCATCCGGTGGTGCGGCAGGGGTTGCGGACGTTTCTCGACCTCCAGGACGACATCACGGTCGTCGGGGAGGCGGGCGACGGGGCGCAGGCCGTGGAGCTGACCGGGGAGCTGTCGCCCGATGTGCTGCTGCTTGATCTGAAGATGCCGGTGCTCGACGGGATCGGGGCGCTGGAACGGCTGGCCGGCTCCGCGACCAGGGTGATCGTGCTGACCTCGGTGAGCGATCGGTCGGACGTGGGGCCGGCGATGCGGGCGGGGGCTTCTGGGTTCCTGTACAAGGATGTCGATCCGACGGCGCTGGTCCAGGCCGTACGCGCGGTGCACGGGGGGCAGGTGCTGCTCGCGCCCGAGGCGGCGGAGGCCGTGCTGGCGGCCTCGGTCAACGGGGGTGTGCCTGGGCCTGCGCCGCTGACCGAGCGGGAGCGGGAGGTCCTGGCGCTCATCGCGGCCGGGCGGTCGAACCGGGAGATCGCCAGGAGCCTGGCGGTGGCTGAGAAGACGGTCAAGACCCATGTCTCTAACGTGCTGATGAAGCTCGGCGTCCAGGACCGCACCCAGGCTGCCCTGTACGCGGTGCGGCACGGCCTGGCCTGACCTTCGACAGGCTAGGCCCGACCTTCGACCTGCCCTCTCGTCCTATCCCGCCGCACTTCGGCCGGGGTCCTTTCGAGGAAAGGAAGGGTCCCCTTCGGGGGACCGGTCTCCTCCGGGGGACGGTCTCCTTCGGGAAGGGACCCTGTCGAGAGGAGCGGCCTCTTCGGGAGGACGGTCCCCTTCCCGGGGAGTGGCGCCCTCCGGGAGGAGTCGGGCCCTTCGGGAAGAGGGTTCCGTTCGGGAGGAGGGCTTCCCTTCGGGGATGTGGCAGGGCTTGGTGCTGCCGTGCGTACGGGAGGCGTGTCTAGCTTCTGACCGGTTCGAAGATGGCGTGGTGGGCGGCCACGAGCGCGCGGCGTACCGCTCGATCCAGTTCGCGCAGGGCCGTGTCGCGGGCGGCGATCTGGCCTGAGGTGAGGCCGCGTTCGTAGGTCAGGCGCAGCACGGCGGCCAGGCGTGTGGCGAGGGCCGAGACGCGGTGTGCGCGGGCCGGATAACCGGGCGCGAGTTCGCCGCCACGCCCGCCACCGTTCGGCCGGGCCTGGACGGGCCCGTCCACCGAGGTCAGCGCCTCGGTGGCCGAGCGAATGGCGTCGGACAGCTCCCGCTCCGCCTCGGCCAGCGACGGCAGGTCATGGCGTACGGGGCCGGAGTCGTGCAGTTCCAGACGTACCCCGACATAGGACGACCCGCGCCGGTCAGGACCCGGCACCAGGCCGACGTTGCGGTCGCCGAGCACCGCGATCGCGGCCTGCCCGACATCGACCGCCGCCGAGTTGAACGTCGCCGGCCCCGACAACCCCAGCGGGTCGCCGGGCGCGGGCAGGGCAAGACGGAGTTCGGTCAGTCCGCCGACGCGGAGATTTGCGAGGTATTTACGCAAGGGAACGTCGCCCGCCACGGCGGGCCCGCCGGCGGCTTCCACGTGGTCAGCCGCCTCATCGAGGCCGACATGACCCGCGAGCCAGGCGTTACCCCAGGCGACCAGGGAGGGACAGACAGGCGATTCAGGGCGCACCGATCCACGATAAGCGCTCGCCCTGCAATAGGTTTGTCCCGAGGGTGACTCCTAAGGAGGTATCGGGGATGGGTGGTCAGGTGCTGCGGCTCCAGGACGTCGCCGTCAGGCGCGACGGAGCGGCCCTGTTGCGCGGCATCGACTGGACGGTCAACGAGGACGAGCGGTGGGTCGTCATCGGGCCCAACGGCGCGGGGAAGACCACGTTGCTGCAGGTCGCGGCCACGTTGCTCTATCCGAGTGACGGTGTGGTCGAGGTGCTGGGCGAGCGGCTGGGGCAGGCGGACGTGTTCGACCTGCGGCCACGGATCGGGCTGGCGAGCGCCGCGCTGGCCGAGCGCATCCCGCCCGAGGAGAAGGTCATCGATCTCGTCCTGACGGCCTCCTACGGGATCATGGGCCGCTGGACCGAGGAATACGACTCCAACGACGTGACCCGGGCCGTCGAGCTGATCGACATGATGGGCGCGGCCCACCTGATCAGGCGGCGCTTCGGCACCCTGTCGGAGGGGGAGCGCAAGCGGGTCCAGATCGCCCGCGCGCTCATGCCCGATCCCGAGATGCTGCTGCTCGACGAGCCCGCCGCCGGGCTCGACCTGGGCGGGCGGGAAGACCTGGTGCGCCGCCTGTCGGTGCTGGCGAGCGACTACCGTTCGCCGACGCTGGTGCTGGTGACGCATCACGTGGAGGAGGTGCCCAGCGGGTTCACGCACGGGCTGCTGCTGCGGCACGGCTCCGTGGTGGCCCAGGGGCCGCTGGAGCACGTGATGACCCCCGACCACCTGTCGCAGACGTTCGGCGTGCCGCTGTCGCTGGATCGCAGCGCGGAGGGTCGTTGGTACGCCCGCGCCCACTAGCTGGTATGCCCGCGCCCCACTAGATCGCATTTATGACGATAAATGCGGAAACCAAATAGGATCTACGGAGTCGGTTCCCTCGACTTCGGAGCGTCGTCATGTCCGTCGAGCAGCTCATCGTCGCCATCGTCGTGGTCGCTGCGGTGGGCTTCGGCGTGGCCCGCACGATCCGCATCATCCCGCAGGCCACGGCCGCCATCATCGAGCGGCTGGGCCGCTACCACCGCACGCTCACGCCGGGCCTCAACCTGGTGGTGCCGTTCATCGACCGCATCAAGGACATGATCGACCTGCGGGAACAGGTGGTGTCGTTCCCGCCGCAGCCGGTGATCACCTCGGACAACCTGGTGGTGTCCATCGACACCGTCATCTACTTCCAGGTCACCAATCCGAAGGCGGCCACGTACGAGATCGCGAACTTCCTCATCGGCGTCGAGCAGCTCACGGTCACCACGCTGCGCAACGTGGTCGGCGGCATGGACCTGGAACGCACGCTGACCTCGCGCGAGGACATCAACACCGCGCTGCGCGGCGAGCTCGACGAGGCCACCGGCAAGTGGGGCATCCGCGTCAACCGGGTCGAGCTCAAGGCCATCGACCCGCCCGCCTCCATCCAGGACTCGATGGAGAAGCAGATGCGCGCCGACCGCGACAAGCGCGCCGCCGTGCTGACCGCCGAGGGGCAGCGCCAGGCCGCGATCCTGGCCGCCGAGGGCGAGAAGCAGGCGTCGGTGCTGCGGGCGCGGGGCGAGGCGGAGGCGGCCGTGCTGCGCGCCCAGGCGGAGGCGGAGGCCCAGGCCATGCGCGCCAAGGGCCAGGCGGACGCGATCGGCATGGTCTTCAAGGCCATCCACGAGGGGAACCCGGACCAGCACCTGCTCGCCTACCAGTACTTGCAGACCCTGCCGGAGATCGCCAAGGGCGACGCCAATAAAATCTGGATCGTCCCATCGGAAATGGGCAAGGTCCTGGAGAATCTGGGCGGCCTGTTCACACCCCCCAAGAGCCCGGACACCTAGCGAGGAGGGTTCGTGACGGGGTGGGAACTGGCCGCGATCTGCGTGGCCGGGGTGGTGGCGGGCGCCATCAACGCGGTGGTCGGGTCGGGCTCGCTGATCACGTTCCCCACACTGGTGGCGCTGGGCGTCGATCCCGTGACGGCGAACGTCTCCAACACCATCGGGCTCGTCCCCGGCTCCTTCACGGCCGCGTACGGCTACCGCGCCGAACTCCAGGGCCAGCGCGAACGACTCCTGCGCCTGGGCCTGGCCTCGGCCATCGGGGCGCTGGCCGGCGGGATCCTGCTGTTGTTCCTCGACCCCGACGTGTTCGAGGTCGTGGTGGTCGCGCTGATCGCGCTGGCCTGCCTGCTGGTCCTGGTGCAGCCCAGGCTGAACGCGTGGGTGGCCGCGCGCCGCGACCGGCCGCACCCGCACGGGGGCACGGCGCTGTGGCTGGGGGTGCTGGCCTCGGGCGTCTATGGGGGATATTTCGGGGCCGCCCAGGGCGTGCTGCTGATCGGCCTGCTCGGCATCTTCCTCGACGACCACCTCCAGCGGGTGAACGCCGCCAAGAACGTCCTCGCGCTGATCGTCAACGGCGTGGCGGCGGCGCTGTTCGTCGTGGTCGCGGACGTCGACTGGCAGGCCGTGGCCGGGGTGGCGCTGGGCGCGATCGCCGGCGGGTTCCTGGGTGCCCGGCTGGGGCGGCGGATCCCGGCGCCGGTGCTGCGCGGGATCATCGTGTGCGTCGGGGTCGCGGCAATTATCGTACTGGTGTACGGATAACGGCTTATGGGTATAACCCGGACATGAAAGGTGACCGGGTGGAAATCGTCATCGATGCTGGTGATTCACCGCGCACGTACGAGATCAGGGCCACCCGCGCCGGCCGGCGGGTCGAGGTGGCCACCCGGCGGGGACTCGTGGAGGTGAGCGAGGTCACCCGCAGCGGCACCCCCGTCCGGACGGCCAGGTTCATGTCCAGCCGCATCCTCGCCCTGGTGGAGCACCCCGCCGACGAGCCCTCCGCCGACGGAGTCAGCTGAAGTCCGCGGCGTGGTCCTCCGCCCACCGGCGGAAACTCAGCGCGGGCCGGCCCAGCAGCTTCTCCACGGTGCCGGTCGCCCTCTCCGGGTGGTCCACGAAGCTCTCCCACGTCGTCAGCGCGCCCTCCACGAACGCCGCCTCGCCCCAGGCCGCCATGAGCAGCTCGCGGGCCTCGTCGAGCGGCTGGTCCTCCCAGCGCACCTCACGTCCGACCACCTCGCCGATCACGCGCACCTGCTCGGCCTGGGTCAGCTCGTCGGGGCCGCTGAGGACGTACGCGGCGCCGTTGTGCCCGCCGGAGGTGAGCACGTGCACGGCCACCGCCGCGATGTCCTTCTCGTGGATCAGCGCCCTGGACGCCTGCCCGAACGGCCAGCGCACCACGCCCTGTCTGATCTGATCGGCCCAGCCCAGCGTGTTGGCCGCGAAACCGCCGGGCCGCAGGAAGGTCCACCCGAGCCCCGAATGCCGGATCAGCCCCTCGATCTGCTGGTAGTGCGTCGAGTCTCCCTCGTCCGGCACGTGCGCCGACAGGTAGACCACGCGCCGCGCGTGCTTGGCGATGGTCGTGATCAGCTCCCCGGCGTTGCCCGTGGAGAAGCCGGGCCAGAGCAGGAACACGCTCTCCACGCCGTCCAGCGCGGGCTCCAGCGTCTCGGGCACGGTGAGGTCACCGCGCACGGTCTCCACGGGCAGCGCGGCCCGCTCGGGGTTCCTGGCCAGGGCGCGCACCTCCAAGCCCGCCTCGGCGAGCTGGGAGACCACGTGCCTGCCCACATTTCCGGTCGCGCCGGTCACAAGGATTTTGCTCATGGACCCGACCGTAGGACCTCAACCAAACTTCAGGTCAAGTGGCGGGCCGCACCTGGATCGTGCCGTCCCGCCTGATGCGGGTCTCGAACGTGGGCGCCGGCGCGGTCGCCGGGCCGTGCTTCACCGAGCCGTCGGTCAGCCGGAACGTGCTGCTGTGCCACGGGCACACCACGCACGCCTCCCCGTCCTCCATGACGAGCCTGCCCTGGTGCAGCGGGCCGGCGAGGTGCGGGCAATGGTCGGCGAGCACGGTCACGCCGTCGCCCTGGCGCAGCACGAAGAGCTGGATGTAGCCCAGCCGCCGCGCCACCGGCCTGCCGTCGGGCAGGTCCTTGAGCGGGCACAGGTCGTGCCAGCCCAGCGGCACCAGGTGGGTGACCTGCGGCGCGTGGTTGGCCCCCGCGGCCTGCCGGTAGGCCAGGTGGCCGCCGAGATAGGCGCCGAGACCGCCCACGCCGAGGCCGGCGTAGGAGAGCATCCGGCCAGGTTTCTCGCGCCCGCGCACGCGGGCCAGCAGCGAGGCGGAGAACAGGCCGAGCGCGGCCATGTTCGCCATCATGTGGACGAAGCCCACGCGCTGCTGCTCGCGGTGCAGTGAGGACCAGTCGGTCAGCCCGGCCGCCGCCGTGGGCAGCGCGTTGACCAGGCCCGTGGCCAGCAGCAGGCGTGAGGCCCGCGGGTCGGCGCCCGCCAGGTCGAGGACGGCCGTCGAGATCCAGCAGCCCAGACTCACCGTCGCCAGCGGCGGGTGCACCGGCTCCCCGAGGGGGACGCCGTGCAGCAGGTCGCGTAGCCGGCCCTGGCGCAGGCGCCGGCGTACGGCCTTGGCCAGCACCCTGACCGGTTTGTCCATGGCCTTCGACTTTTCGAGCCGATCGGCGATGGCAACTGGCCCGGCGAAACTTCGCAATTGCCGTCGTCTCGCTCGTACTGTCTCTTTCACGACAAGTCCCCTACCCCAGCCATGAGGGGATCACTCGGAGAGGTGTCCCCTGGCCACGGAGAGTTCGACCAGCTCCTGGGCGTACGCGCCCAATGTGGGCGAGCCTTCCCCGATGATCCGGACCTTCTCCCTGACCTGTTCGGCCTTCACCTTGAACAGTGGCCACGTGCCGCCCTCGGTATGGTGGTTGGCCAGGATCGGGGCGAAACGGTCGAGGGCCTTGGCGAACTTCGCCTCCGGGGTGTCCCTGGCCTCGAACTCGTCCCAGAGCTCCCTCAGATGTTTGGCCTGCTCGGCGGGCAACAGGCCGAAAATGCGGTCGGCGGCCCGCCGTTCGGCCTCCGCCTGGGCCGCGACCGCCACGACGTCGTACACGAAGGTGTCACCGGCGTCGATCTCCACCAGGTCGTGCACCAACAGCATGGCCACCACCCGCTGGAGATCGGTTCCCGGTGGAGCATGCTCGCCGAGGACCATCGCCAGCGTGCCCACGTACCAAGAGTGCTCTGCGGTGTTCTCCCGCCGCGAACCGTCGATCAGATGGTTGCGGCGGATGATCCGCTTCAACTTGTCGATCTCGATGGCGAAGGCGATCTGGGCGTTCAGGCGGTCCTCTTCTGGCGCGATAGTCACGCGCGACACCCTAATGTGCGGTGATCACCCCGGTTGGTGAAATCGTGACCGGAACTCCGTTGAACACTGCGTTACCACTTGGAACATCGACGGCGGATTCGTCCGTCAGCGTGTTGACGCTGACGCCCGCGTGCTCGGCCGCCACGCTCTGGGCGCTGCCCGCGTGGCCCCAGCCGTGCGGCAGGCTCACCACGCCCGGCATGATGCTGTCGGTGGGTTCGAGCGGCACCGTGACCTGGCCCTTCGCCGAGCGGACCACGGCCTCTTCCGCCAGCCCGAGCCTGGCCACGTCGGCCGGGTTGATCTGCAGCGTGCAGGTGTTGCTGCCGCCGACCAGAGTGCCCACGTTGTGCAGCCAGCTGTTGTTGGAGCGCAGGTGGCGCCGCCCGATCAGGACGATCTCCGGCGGCTCCTCGTCCATCTTGCCGCGCAGCCGCTCCACGTCCTCGATGAGCCGCGGCGGCGCCAGCTCGATCAGGCCAGAGGCCGTCTTGAGCACCTCGTCCAGCCGGGGCTCCAGCGCGCCCAGGTCCAGGCCGTGCGGGTTGTCGAGCAGCTTGCGCAGCGACAGGTCGCCCTTGCCGGCCCACTCGCCGTAGGGGCCGAGCCTGAGCATGAGGTCGAGCCGGCGCTCGCCGCCCGTCTCACCCTCCAGCAGGTCGCGCAGCTCGGCGACGTCGCGCCCCTCGATGCCCGAACCGGGCGTCTCCGCGGCCTTACGCAGCATCTCGTCGATCACGAACGCGTCCAGGTCCCCTTCGAGCCCCGAAGCGATCATGGCCAGCCTGGCGAGGATCTGGGCCTCCGATGGCTGCCCCTCCAGCGGCAGTGACGGCGGCGAGTAGCGCGCGTAGTTGCGGACGGCGAACCCGAGCAGCGCGAAGTCGTAGTGCCCCGACTGCAGCACGCGGGGCGGGGGCAGGATGACGTTAGCGTGCTTGGTGGTCTCGTTCAGGTACGGGTCCACGCTCACCATGAAGTCGAGCCGCCCGAACGCCGTGTCCAGCCGGTCCCCGTGGGGCGCCGACAGCACGGGGTTGCCCGCGACCGTCAGCAACACCCTGATCCGGCCCTCGCCGGGCGTCTCGATCTCGTCGGCGAGCGTGGCCACCGGCAGCTCACCGTTCGCCTCGGGCAGCCCTCGGACGCGGCTCTTCCACCGCCCCACCTGGTACGGCCTGCGCCGCGCCCCGAACTCGGTCGCGGGCTTGGGGAACATGGCGCCGCCCGGCCGGTCGAGGTTGCCGGTGAGCACGTTGAGCACATCGACCAGCCACTGGGCCAGCGTCCCGAACTCGGCCGTGCAGGTGCCGATCCTGGCGTAGACGGCCGCCGTCCGCGCCGCCGCCAGCTCCCTGGCCAGCCGCACGATCACCGCGGCGGGCACCCCGGTACGCCGGGACACCACCTCGGGCGGGAAGTGCTTGGCCGCCTCCCGCACCTGGTCGAGCCCGTTGACCTGATGCCGCAGGGCGACCAGGTCCTCGGCGAACAGGGTGTGGACGATGCCGAACAGCAGGTACGCGTCCGTCCCCGGGCGGACGAACACGTGCTCGTCCGCCAGCGCCGCCGTACGCGTGCGGCGCGGATCGACCACGACCAGCCGCCCGCCCCGCGCCCGCAGGGCCTTCAGCCGGCCGGGGAAGTCGGGGGCGGTGCACAGGGACCCGTTGGACTCCAGCGGGTTGGCCCCCAGCATCAGCAGGTGGTCGGTCCTGTCCAGGTCGGGCACCGGGATGGCCAGCGGATGGCCGAACATGAGCCCGCTGGCCACGTGCTTGGGCATCTGGTCGGCGGTGCTGGCGGAGAAGACGTTGCGGGTGCCGAGCGCCTTGATGAGGGGAGCGCCGTACAGGGCGCCCGCCATGCTGTGGGCGTTCGGGTTGCCGAGGTAGATCGCGATGGACTGACGGTCGGTGACCTGGCCGAGTCCCGCCCGTACGGCGGCGAACGCCTCGTCCCAGCCGACCTCGCGCCACAGGTCGCCCTCCCGGATGAGGGGCTTGCGCAGGCGGTCGGGGTCCTCGTCGAGCCGGCCGAGACTGGCGCCCTTAGGGCAGATGAACCCCTTGCTGAACGGGTCCTCCTTGTCGCCGCGCACGCTGGTCACGTGCCCGCCGTCGTCGAGGGTGAGGGTCAGGCCGCAGACGGCCTCGCAGAGGGGACAGGTCCGGTGGACGGTCGACGTCATCACGACACTCCTGAGTTCGCCAGATGAACTCATCTTGGCTTCTCCCGGGCGCATGGGGAAGCCCCGGAGGCCCCCGCGGCCTCCGGGGCTCGCACCCCCCAGGGAATTTCCCGGATTCCCCGGGGTTTCAGTGAGCCTTCAGGCAGCCTGGCGCAGCTCCACCTCGGTGCGCAGATCAGGCGGCTCCTCAAGCTCGGGTCTCAACGAGATCCAGGCTCGTCGCCCGTAGAGACGGTCGAGTCCCGGGGTGATGGAGCCCGGCACCTCGTCCCGTCTGACGATCTCCACGATCACGAACTGGGCCCGGCGGCGGTGCCGATAGACGTTCACGCCGCGCGCCCAGCAGGCCGCCGCGATCTCCTCGCTGTAGGCCTCGAACTCCTCGGCGCAGATGCCCGCCCTGGTCAGGATCAGCGCCTTCTCCCCGGTGGAGGTGGGCGTGATCCAGAGCACCAGCGGGATGCGGCCGGCCCTGGTGTGCATGGTGGTCTCCAGGCAGACCCGCTGCAGGCGGTGCCGGGAGACCACGCACCAGAAGTGCGCGGTGATCCAGTTACGGCCGACCTTCGTGGCGGCCGGCACGGAGATCGCGCTGGTCAGCAGGACGAAGGGCACCCATCTGCCCTCCTGGGTCGCACCGAGCAGGGTCAGTGTGAAGAGCGCCAGCCCGGCGAGCAGCAACAGTTCGGTACGGATGCGCCAGAGCCTGACCAGCGGCCCGCCCCCGCGGGGCGCTGGAAGGTCCTCATAGGCGGGGTAGATCTGGTTACGAGGATTCCTGGACATGTCAGGACACCTCCTCGATGACCCGGTGTGGCAGCTTGAGCTGGTCGAAGCGTGGGTCGCGGTAGCAGCGGGAGCCGAAGCCCGTCCTGGCCACGGTCCAGCCGATGCGGTAGGCGAATTCGTCGGGCTCCATGCAGATTTCGCGATCGGCGAGTGCGATGAGTTCCCGGATCCGGGACTTGATTCGGCTGAGTCCCTTGGTACCTTGTGAGTACATAGAAGACCCCTTTCGCGGCAATTTAGAGGTGGCTTCTTGGCCGGTCCGATGGCTGATGACCGGTCCCGCCGCAGGGTGGCAGCCCATATGCGGCGACCTGGTGGTCAGCCTCGGCCCGGCATTTCACACGCTCGAATGAGCGGACTCTCTCAACGTGGTTCAGGCTTTTACGCGATCCCTCCGGCAAGCGGCCTCCCTAGGGCGAAGTTTCCTATCCGGGACGGCGACGCTGCCGGCGAGGCGGCCCTTGAACGGGCGCGCGATCGTTACGGGAAGGCCCGATGCGTACGGCCGTGCTGTCATGTCCGGCCTCCTCACCACTCGAGATCCCTCCTGGGTCTGATCGTCCCCCGAGGTAGTCGATGCTGCAAGGCCTTGAGCAAGGGAAGAAATAACTTTCTTCGCTACTTGCTGGTTGCCTTGCCCTGCAACTTGCACGAGAAGTGTCGAAAGCCCACGACAGAGGGGGTGGGCGCGCGCTCCTCTTGCTCCCACGCTCTCCCCATGAAAGCCTTCTGGCAAGCCCATACGGCACTACACATGCAACTTGCAGTGTAAGATTAGGCGAACGGCCCAGAATGCCGGGTCCCAAACGGATCCTCCCGGCTACACCTTCATTCCCGAGAAGGAGAGTGGACGGTGCCATCGCAGCAGGGCAGCCCCACCGTACGGCGACTAAGGCTGGGCCAGGAGCTGCGGCTCCTCCGCGAGCGGCGGAAGTTCACCGGCGCCAAGGCGGCCAGAGAGCTCGGCTGGTCGCCCAGTAAGGTCAGCCGCATCGAAGCCGCCAAGACCATGCCCAGTGGTGACGACATCAAGGCCATGGCGAAGCTCTACCGCGTCGACGGAGAGAAAATTGATGAGCTCTTCGGCCTGTTGCGGGATGCGGAACAGCGCGGCTGGTGGGAGGATTACGAAGACTCGCTGCCCGAGGAATACACAAGATTCCTCGGGCTGGAGGCTGAGGCGACATTCCAGCGCAACTGGGAACCCCAGGTGGTGCCTGGCCTGCTGCAGACCGAGGATTATGCCAGAGAAGTGATTCTGGCGACTCGGGGCATCGCGCGCATCACGCACAGCGGTGTCAGAAGCCGGGTCGAGGCCCGGCTCGACAGGCAGCAGCGCGTGCTGCACAGGATCGATCCCTGCGCCTATACCGTGGTGCTCGACGAGTCGGCGCTGATGCGCCGCTTCGGTGAGCCGTCGGTGATGCGCGAGCAGATGGAGCATCTGCTGGAGATCTCCCTGTTGCCGCACGTGAGTGTCCAAGTTCTCACCTTGGACTCACTTCATCCGGTTAACACCGGTGCGTTTATTCACCTGAAGTTTTCCGCCTTTGATGATGTTGTGTACCTAGAGCACCTGTATACTGCCCACTTCGTCGATGACCTCGAACGAGTGGCCGGATACGAAACAGCTTTTGACCACACTCGGTCAGAAGCGCTGGATGAGGATGATTCTCGCGTGCTTATCCAGCGGAAAGCCATGTTGTGGCGGCGTTAGACGAAAAACCTCAGAAAGGGGCAATGGTGCCCCTTTACGCATTTGGGGAGAAAATGTACAACCACACTAAAGCGGTCGCCTGGCGTAAGAGCACCTTCTGTAACGGTGCGTCGACATGTGTCGAGGTGGCCCCCCTGGCCGATGGCAATATCGCGCTGAGGGACAGCAAGGAGCAGGACGGACCCGTCCTGGTCTTCACGCCGGAGGAGTGGGCCGCGTTCACGGCCGGCGTCCGTGGCGGCGAGTTCGACCAGGCCACACTTGTAGCCGGCAGCATGTGATGAACGGCCCTGGCGTGTTGGTCGCACAACCTGCAGGGCCGTTCAAACAGGGAGTCGTTGCAGCGACTTCCACGACTTTCCAGCTCTCACAGGTGATCGAGCGCAGAAGACGCGCATATCATGCCACACTCACGACCATCTTGATCAAGCTTCTTTACGTTCGGGCCGCCGCGGGCACCCGGCGCCGTACGAGGAAAAGAGAGCTCAGGCCGGCGACGACGGCCAGGCCCGCCATGGCGATGGAAGAGACCAGCGAGGCCGACACGGTGCCGTGGCCCTGGCTGAGGGTGATGAACAGCGTGCCCACCGTCGAGACGCCGATGACCTGGCCGAGCTGCATCACGGTGAGCAGGGCGCCGCTGGCGTCGGCCGCGTAGGCGCCGTCCACCTGCTCGGTCGCCATGTTGGTCACCGCGACCTGCACGCCGAGCCCGGCGCCGATGAGAGCGCTCATGATCGCGTAGGGGAGTCCGCCACCGGCGGCCAGGCCCAGCCCGAGGTAGGCCGGCGCGGCCACCACGTAGCCGAACGGCACCAGCGGCCGCTGTAGCCGCGCGGGAAGGCGCGGCCAGGCGAGCCCGACCAGGCCGAAGGCCAGCGCGCATGGCACCAGCATCATGCCGGAGGCCAGCGGCGACAGGTGCAGCTCGCCCTGGAGGTGCAGGGCCGAGGTGAACAGGAACGCGCCCCAGGTGGCCGGGCCGAACAGCAGGATCGCCAGACCGGGCCGCATGCCCGGCGCGCGGAGCACGCTCGCGTCCACCAGCGGCCGCCCGCCGCGCGCGGTCACCCAGCGCTCGATGCGGACGAACGCCGCGAACGCCACCACGCTCAGCGCCATCGAGATCCAGCCCCACAGCGGCCAGCCGAGGTCGCGGCCGAGCACGAGCGGCACCACGAAGAGCAGCACGGCCGCCGACAGGCTCACCAGACCCCACGGGTCGAGCCCGGTGCCGTGCCCGCCCTGGTCGGCGGGCAGCACCCGGAGCCCCGCCACCAGCAGGAGCGCCCCGATCGGCACGAGCAGCAGGAACACGATCCGCCAGCCCAGGCCGAAGCCCAGCAGAATGCCGCCGAGCGCCTGGCCGACCACGATGCCACCGCTGATCACCAGCGACCACAGGCCGATCGCCCGGCCTCGGGCCGCACCCTGGTAGTTGCGCTGGATCAACGTCAGCACCTGCGGCATCATCAACGCCGCCCCGGCGCCCTGCACCAGGCGGGAGGCCACCAGCCAGCCCGTCGACGGCGCCAGGCCCGCGACCAAGGTGGTGAGCGTGAAGATCGCCAAGCCGCCCAGGAACGCCCGGCGATAGCCGAACAGATCACCGACCCTGGCTCCAGTGATCAACAGGACGGCGTAGACAATGGTGTAACCGGCGACGATCATCTGCAGCCCGGCCCCCGACGAGTGCAGGTCGGCCTCGATGGTGGGGGTGGCCACGTTGACGATGTTGACGTTCAGGATGGCCAGGAACTGTCCCACGAGGATGATCGCCAGGAGCAGGCCGCTGGCCTTGGGTGCCTCCTGCGGCTTTGTGTGCGCAGAAGGGTGAATGGCGGCAGTTTGCGACATGTTGGCTAGTCTGCCGTGATTCCAGTACCAGTAACGAGAGCCCATTTATACTGGTACTGGTGGTAACTGGTTAAGGTCCCCCATAGTGGAGGGATGAGCGTGGCTGAGGTAAGACGTACCGATCTGTCGGCTTTTCTGCGCACGCGACGGGCGCGGATCACGCCGGAGATGGTCGATCTCGCGCCCGGCCCGCGCAGGAGGACGCCGGGGCTGCGCCGCGAGGAGGTCGCCCAGCTCGCCGGGGTGGGCGTGACCTGGTACACGTGGCTGGAGCAGGGGCGGCCCATCAACGCCAGCGCGCAGGTGCTCGACGCGATCGCGCGCACGCTGCGGCTCGACAGCGCCGAGCGCCAGCATCTCTACCGGCTGGCGGGGCAGGCCGAAGACCCGATCCCGGTGGACTCGGGCCAGGTCACGCCCGAGATGCGGGCGATACTCGACCGGCTCGGCGACATGCCGGCCTGCGTGTCCAACAGCCGGTGCGACGTCCTGGCCTGGAATGCCGGCTACGCCGCCCTGTTCCCCGAGCTGGTCGGCGCGCCGGAGGGGGAGCGGAACTCGCTCTGGCAGACCTGCCTCAACGGCTCTCCCCAGACGCTGCTGCTCGACCGCGACCATGAGCTGGCGCGGGCCGTGGCCGTCCTCAGGGGCTCCTACACGCGGCACGGCGACGACCCCTGCTGGCAGGACTTCGTGCGCCGGCTCAGCTCGGAGAGCGCCGAGTTCGCGCGGCTGTGGGCGCGGCAGGACGTGGCCGAGCCGGGGCCGCGGGTGAAGGCGTACAAGCACGTCGAGCGGGGGGTGCTGCGGTTCGGCACGACCAGCCTCATGGCCGTGCCGGAGCTGCGGCTGATCGTGTACACGCCGATGGACGATGAGACCCGCCAGGCCATGTCCGATTTGGTGGGTAGTGGGGAGACTGCGCGGTAATCCGCCCTGCATGGCATGCTCGATCCCTGAAAGACAGGTTTCGAGCGGAAGTGGCGGCAGATGAGACTCCCCCGTGCTCTCCCGATGTTCGCCGTCGTCTTATCGCTGGCCGCGTGCTCTCCGGCACCGGAGAAGGAACCGCAGCGCGGGCAGGTGGCGGCCACACGGCCGGCGGAGCCGACGAAGAAGCCGAAGCCGGAGAAGAAGCCGTTCACGATCGCGTTCGGCGGGGACGTGCACTTCGAGGGGATGTTGCGCGGGCGGCTGAACGACCCGAGCACGGCCTTAGGACCGATCGCGAACGTGCTGCGCAAGGCCGACCTGTCGATGATCAACCTGGAGACGGCCATCACCACCGGCGGGACGCCGGCGCCGGGCAAGCAGTTCACGTTCAGGGCGCCGGCGAGCGCGCTCACCGCGCTGAAGGCCTCCGGGGTGGACGTCGCGTCGATGGCGAACAACCACGGCATGGACTACATGGAGACCGGGCTGGCCGACTCGCTGGCGGCGGCCAAGCGCGCCAAGTTCCCCGTGGTGGGGATCGGGGCGGACGCGGCGCAGGCGTACCGGCCCTGGCGCAGGACCGTGAACGGCAACCGGGTGGCGATCATCGGGGCCACACAGGTGATGGACGCCGAGTTCATCCAGGCGTGGACGGCCACGTCGGAGAAGGGCGGGCTGGCCTCGGCCAAGAACGAGCCGGCCCTGCTGAAGGCGGTACGGCAGGCGCGCAAGAACTCCGACACCGTCATCGTCCACCTGCACTGGGGCACCGAGCTGCAGAAGTGCCCCAACGCCGCCCAGCTCTCGCTGGCTCCCAAGCTGGTCGAGGCGGGCGCCGACGTGGTGGTCGGCGGGCACGCGCACATCCTGCTCGGCGGCGGCTACCTCGACGACGCCTACGTCAACTACGGCATGGGGAACTTCATCTTCTACAACTCCAACCCGGCCACGACCGGCAAGACCGGCGTGCTGACGCTGACCATCAAGGGACGCAAGATCTTGAAGGACGCCTGGACTCCGGCGACCATCCAAGGGGGTATTCCGGTACCGATGACGGGGCCGGCCAGGACCCAGGCGGTGGCGGACTGGAAGTCGCTGCGCTCGTGCACGGGGCTGGCCGCACGGCCCTGATCGATCTAAGCTACTGGACAATTAGTCCAATAGGAGGTCGCGATGCGGTGGGTCGAGTCCGGTGACGTGCGGCTCGCGGTCTTCGAGGAGGGCGATCCCGCCGCGCCGACGGTGCTGCTCCTCCACGGCTACCCGGACACTCACCGCGTCTGGGACGAGGTGGCCGCGCTCCTTCGCGACCGCTTCCACGTGGTGCGCTACGACGTACGCGGCGCGGGACGCTCAACGGCTCCGCGCGACCGGCGCGACCACGGCTTCGGCCACCTGCTCGCCGACCTGGACGCGGTGATCGAGGCCGTCGGCGCGTCCCGGGTCCACCTCGTGGGGCACGACTGGGGGTCGCTGCAGGGCTGGGAGGCGCTCGGGCGGGAGCGGGTGGCCTCGTTCACCAGTCTGGGCGGGCCTGGGCCCCGGCAGGTGGCGCACTTCATGCGGCACGGGCGCCGGCGTGACGTCGTGGCGCAGCACCTCAGGTCCTGGTACATCGGAGCGTTCCGGCTGCCGGTGCTGCCGGAGCTGGCGTGGCGCTCCTTCATGCCGTGGGTGATCGAGCGCACGCTGCGGCGGGGCGAGGGGGTCGTGCCACGGCCCGGGCATCCGGCGGAGACGCTGGCGAGCGACGGGCGCGACGGGCTCTGGCTCTACCGGCGCAACATGCCGTTCGAGGAGCTCGATCCGCGCCTTCCCGACGTCCCCGTGCAGCTCATCGAGGCCACCAGGGACGCCTGTGTGACGCCGGCGCTGCTCGCGTCCATCGGGCGGTGGGCGCCCAGGCTGTGGCACCGCAAGATCGTGGCCGGGCACTGGGCGCATCGCAGCCGCCCCGAGGCCGTCGCCGGGATGGTGGCCGAGTTCGTGGAGCACGTGGAGGGCGCTCCCGCGCCCGCGGGGATGAGGCGTGCGGGGGGCGGGGCGTTCGGCGGGCGGCTGGTGGTGGTCACCGGCGCGGGGTCCGGGATCGGGCTGGCGACGGCGCGGGCGTTCGCCGCGCATGGGGCTGAGGTTGTCTGTGCGGATATCGATGCTGACGCGGCGCGGCGGGCCGCCGATGCCCTTGATAAAGACCTCGGAGGTACGGCGTACGCCATGCAGGTTGATGTCTCGAATATCGACCAGATGGAGGATTTTTCGCAAAATATCATTACTCAATATGGCGTGCCGGACATTGTGGTGAACAATGCCGGGATCGCGGTGGTCAAGTCGTTCTTCGACCACACCGCCGACGACTGGCGCAGGACCATCGACGTCAACCTGTGGGGCGTCGTCCACGGGTGCCGCGTGTTCGCCGCCGCCATGGCCGAGCGCGGGCAGGGTGGCCACATCGTCAACGTCGCCTCTCTGGCCGCGTTCGCGCCGTCGCGGGTGCTGCCCGCGTACTCGGCCTCGAAAGCCGCCGTGAAGATGCTCAGCGACTGTCTCAGAGCCGAACTGGCGGATCAGGGGATCGGGGTCAGCGCCATCTGCCCGGGTTTCGTCTCCACGGCCATTGCCGGCAACGCCACGTACGCGGACGAAGAGACGCGGCAGGAGGCCGTGCGGGGGCTCGCGCGGCGCGGTTACCCGCCCGAGCGCGTGGCCGCGCACATTCTGCGGGCGGTGCACCGGAATCAGGCCGTCGTTCCGGTCAACCTGGAGGGGAAAATCGGTTATGTCCTCTCCAGAATTTCGCCGCGGGCGATGCGCGGACTGGCCCGGTTGATCGGAGCCGAGAGAAATCCGCAAAATGGCAGGTAACGATCGCGGTTACGGGAGAAGATGAATCCGTGTCCACGCCGCAAATGGATGATGACTGCATCCAACCCAAAGCCCTCAGGCGGCAGCCCGCACAGCGCCGCAGTGCCCGGCGCGTCGAGCGCATGCTCGACGCGTGCGCCGAGCTCCTCGACGAGACCGGCTACGAGGCCCTGTCCACCACGCGCATAGCCGAACGCGCGGGCGTGGCCATCGGCTCGGTCTACCAGTTCTTCCCCGACAAACGGGCCATCACCCAGGAGCTCACCCGGCGCAACGTCGAGGAGTTCGTACGCCGGGTCGATCGCCGATTCCTCGAAGAGGACCACCGCGGCTGGTGGGAGGCGGTCGACGCGATCATCGACGAATACGTCGACATGCACCGATCCGTCGCCGGCTTCAAGAGCCTGCGCTTCGGCGACGCCGTCGACCTCAACCTGCTCGACTCCGACTCCGACAACAACACGGTGATCGCGGGGCGGCTGCGCGGGCTGTTCCTGAAGGAGTTCGGGCTGGCCGACAGTCCCGCGCTCGACCTGGCCGTGCTGGTGGCGGTCGAGGCGGGAGACGCCGTGCTCAAGCTGGCCTTCCGCCATGACCCCGAGGGCGACCCCGAGGTCATCGACGCGGCCAAACACATGATCAGAGGGTTCCTGTCCCGTCAGCTGAAGTCGTGGTCACCCCTCTGAGCCGTTGACGGGTGCCGGGGCGGCGCTCTTCTCGGCGACCGCGCCGCCGGGCCGATCGCTCAGTTTTCGCCGGCCTCTTCCAGCTCCCGCAGCAGGCTGGGCAGCCAGGCCGGCATGTCGGGATGCCAGCGCTTGAGCGCGGTCGCGGGCACCTGCTGGATCCGCGGCGGCACCGGCGAACGCAGGCACGGCGCGGGGAACGAGGCCGGGCGCGCGTCCCTGGCCTCGCGGACGTTCAGGCGGACCTCCAGTGCGTGCAGGTTGCGCTCGGCGGCTTCGATGGCCTCCAGACGGGCCGACAGATAGCCGGCCACGCCCGGTCCGAGGGCCGACAGCACGACGGTACAGGCCAGCGTGAAGGTCATCTGCTTGGACAAGCCCATCACGGCCCCCTTCGCTCGCGTGGCGGCAAAGCGACTCGTATATGCCCTGTGACCTGCGCGAACACGCTTGCCGGGCCTAGGATTGGGCGAGTCGTTACCGAATTTGTGCCGGACCGGCGATGCGGATTGACCGGGCAAAGGGCCGGGCGTCTCGGTAGTCTCGCGGTGTGGCGCATGTGACCCGTGAGCACCTTGATCGTCTGCTTGAGCAGGCCCTGCTGGCCGACGACCACAGTTCCTTGGCCAGTCGGCTTTACGACGTCGCTCTCGACTATTCGTCGGGCGACGTCTCCAGGGCGTCCATCCTGGTTCTCGCCGCTGAGGAGTGGCGGGCGGCGGGGCAACCGGCGCGCGCGATGGAGTGTTTCCAGCGCGCGGTCGAGGATGGCGGCGAGGCGGGCTTCGATCCGCGTGCCGGCATCGCCGACACCTTCTTCGAGCTCGACCGGCCTGATGAGGCTAGGGAGGTCATCGAGACCATACGCGCGGAAGGAGACGTCTCCACGGCGACCGCGCACACGATCGCCGAGACGCTGGTCGCCTATGGCGACCTCCAAGGGGGGCTCGAATGGGCCACCCAGGCCGCACTGAAGTGTGACGAGAACGACCCCGAGCAGGTGGCGCTGCTGCGCACCCGCTATCGGATCAGAGTCGATCTCGGGCTTCCCGAAGACGAGCTGGACGAACTCGTCTCCTGAGGCCGCCTCACCCCGGCGGGCCCGGCCATCATCCGGCGGGGCCCGCTCCAACCATGGGTCAGTTCAGGCCCAGGTTGGTGACGAGGCCGCCGAAGCCGGAGATGACCTCGCCGCCCGGCAGCATCGAGCTGCCCTCGATGCTCTCGGCCACCTTCGGCAGCAGCACGCTCACGACGTCCTCACTGACCTCCCGCACCGGGCGCTCGACGTCCATCGGCGACTGGATGCCGGAGCCCGCGATGCGGTTGTGGTAGGGGGCCTGGCCGAGCGTCATCTCGGCCGGCAGCTTCGCCGTGAGCGGCGTGTCGGGCAGCTCGGGCAGCGCCGGCAGCGCGGGCATGCCCGCCATGGTCGACAGGTCCTTCATGCCGATCGGTCCCGGCACCATGGGGAACAGCGAGGGCGACGCCGAGGCCAGCGAGGGCATGCCCCAGGTCGCCGCCATCCCGCCGAGGTCCGCCACGCCCAGAGCCGACTTCCCGGTGGCCAGGCCGGTCAGCCCGAGCTGCCTGGCCATGTCGCCGGCCGCCATGGCCAGTTTGCTGCTCTGTGAGGTGACCATCCGGCTGCTGCCCGGGCCGCCGTCGTTCACGCGAAGGTTGGCGTGCTCGTCGCAGTACGCGGCGATCGAAGTGGGTGAGAGCAGGGCCGGCTCCGTGTTGGGGCAGGTCTTCGCCGCGGCAAGGCCCGTGGCCAGCCAGGAAACGCCCGCGGTCAGAGTGGCCACCGCAATGATGCTCTGGATCTTCTGGAATGACATCGCACGTCCCCCTGATCAGTTTCGGTGATCTGACGAACGCTGAACGTAGTCAAGCTCTCGCGCGGGGGAATGCGGCTTGTCCGAAGAGTGGGCCGAACCTTACCAAGCGGCGGGCCCGATGACCCGGGCATGACACGCCGGAGCCCGGAGACCTCCTGGGTCCCCGGGCTCCTGGCGCGCTTTTTCAGCCGCGCTGGATGAGCAGCTCGTCGTCGCCGAGCTCGACCAGCACCTTGTCGCCGTCGACGATCTCGCCCGACAGCACGGCCTTGGCCAGCTTGTCGCCGATGGCGGACTGGACCAGGCGGCGGAGCGGGCGGGCGCCGTACATCGGGTCGTAGCCCGTCATCGCCAGCCACTCGCGGGCCGCCGGCGTGACCTCCAGCGTCAGCCTGCGGTCGGCCAGGCGCTGGGCCAGGCGCTCGACCTGCAGGTCGACGATCTGCGCCAGCTCCTCGGTGCCGAGCGCGTCGAAGAGGATCACGTCGTCGAGCCGGTTGAGGAACTCGGGCTTGAACGAGCTCCGCACCGCCCCCATGACGGCCTCGCGCTTGGCGCCGTTCTCCAGCTGGGGATCGACGAGGAACTGCGAGCCGATGTTGGAGGTCAGGATGAGGATCGTGTTGCGGAAGTCGACCGTGCGGCCCTGGCCGTCGGTCAGCCGCCCGTCGTCGAGCACCTGCAGCAGGATGTCGAACACCTCGGGATGGGCCTTCTCCACCTCGTCGAGCAGCACCACGGTGTACGGGCGCCGCCTGACGGCCTCGGTGAGCTGGCCGCCCTCCTCGTAGCCGACATAGCCCGGAGGCGCGCCGACGAGCCTGGCCACGCTGTGCTTCTCGGAGTATTCGCTCATGTCGATGCGGGTCATCGCCCGCTCGTCGTCGAACAGGAAGTCCGCGAGCGCCTTGGCCAGCTCGGTCTTGCCCACACCCGTCGGCCCGAGGAACAGGAACGAGCCCGTCGGCCTGTCGGGGTCGGCGATGCCCGCGCGGCTGCGGCGTACGGCGTCGGAAACGGCCTGTACGGCCTGCTGTTGCCCGATGAGACGCCGGCCCAGCTCCTCCTCCATCCGCAGCAGCTTGGCCGTCTCGGCCTCCAGCAGCCGCCCGGCCGGGATGCCGGTCCAGGACGAGATCACCTCGGCGATGTCGTCGGGGCCGACCTCCTCCTTGACCATGGCGTTGTCCGGTGGCGCGGCGTCGGAGGCGGCCTTGAGGGCCTGCTCCAGCCGGGGCACCTCGGCGTACATCAGCCGGGACGCGGCCTCGAAGTCGCCGTCGCGCTGGGCCCGCTCGGCGGCGCCGCGCGCCTCGTCGAGCTGCTTCTTCAGCTCGCCGACCTTGTTGAGCCCGGCCTTCTCCTGCTCCCAGCGGCCGACGAGGGCGTTGAGCTCCTCCTGGCGGTCGGCCAGCTCCTGGCGCAGCCGGTCGAGCCGCTGGACGGAGGCCTCGTCGGTCTCCTTCGACAGGGCCAGCTCCTCCATCTTCATCCGGTCGACGTTGCGCTGGAGCTGGTCGATCTCCACAGGGCGGGAGTCGATCTCCATGCGCAGCCGCGAGGCGGCCTCGTCGACCAGGTCGATGGCCTTGTCGGGGAGGAAGCGGTTGGTGATGTAGCGGTCGGACAGGGCGGCGGCGGCCACCAGCGCGCTGTCGGCGATCTGCACCTGGTGGTGGCCCTCGTAGCGGCCCTTGAGCCCGCGCAGGATCGCGATCGTGTCCTCGACCGTGGGCTCACCCACGTAGACCTGCTGGAAGCGCCGTTCGAGCGCCGGGTCCTTCTCGATGCGCTCGCGGTATTCGTCGAGCGTGGTCGCGCCGATCATGCGCAGCTCGCCGCGGGCCAGCATGGGTTTGAGCATGTTGCCCGCGTCCATGGCGCCCTCCGCGGCGCCCGCGCCGACGACCGTGTGCAGCTCGTCGATGAACGTCACGATCTGCCCGTCGCTCTCCTTGATCTCGGAGAGCACGGCCTTGAGCCGCTCCTCGAACTCGCCGCGGTATTTCGCGCCGGCCACCATCGAGCCCAGGTCGAGCGAGATCAGCCGCTTGTTGCGCAGCGACTCCGGCACGTCGCCGGCCACGATGCGCTGGGCCAGGCCCTCGACGACCGCGGTCTTGCCGACGCCCGGCTCGCCGATGAGCACCGGGTTGTTCTTGGTGCGGCGGCTGAGGACCTGGACCACGCGGCGGATCTCGGAGTCACGGCCGATGACCGGGTCGAGCTTGCCGTTACGGGCGCTCTCGGTCAGGTCGACGCCGTATTTCTCCAGCGCCTGGTAGGTGTCCTCGGGGGTCTCGCTGGTGACGCGGGCGTTGCCGCGTACTTTCTCGAACGCGTCGAGCAGCGCCTGCGGCGTCGCCCCCTGCGACTTGAGCAGCTCGGCCGCCTGCCCGCCGTCGGCGGCCAGGCCGACCAGCAGGTGCTCGGTCGAGACGTAGAGGTCTTCCAGGCGGTTGGCGTGCTGGGCGGCGGTGTTGAGCACCGTCAGCAACTGGCGCGAACTCGACGGCGCCCCCACCGTCGAGCCCTGCGCCTTCGGCAGCGCGGCGAGCTGCTCCTCCACCCGCGCCCGCACCGTGCGCCAGTCGGCGCCGACGGCTTCGAGCAGCGGCACGGCGGTGCCGCCCGTCTGGGAGAGCAGCGTGGTCAGCAGGTGAGCCGGGGAGATCTCCGGGTTGCCTTCCGCGGCGGCACGCCGCATGGCCCCCGAGAGCGCTTCCTGACTCTTCTGGGTGAGCTTGTAGTCCATGTCCCCTTAGGCCCCCGGTGGCAGCTCGTAGCGGATGAGCGCTCTGACCATCCGCATCTCGGCGCGCAGACGGTGCACTTCCTCACGCAACCGCAGAGCTTCGTTCTCGAGCTCGAGAATCCGCTTGATCCCCGCGAGGTTTATGCCCTCTTCCTGGGAGAGCCGCTGCACCTCGCGGAGCTGGATGATGTCTCTCGTGGAGTAGAGGCGGCCGCGCCCCGCGGTGCGGCCAGGACTGACCAGCCCGAGCCGGTCGTACTGGCGCAGCGTCTGCGGGTGGAGCCCGGAAAGCTGCGCGGCCACCGAAATCACATAGACAGGGGTGTCGTCTGACAGGTCGAAATAATTGGCGTCCATCGGCTTACTCGCTTCTGGCTCGCTGAATGAGCTCAGCGCGCGGGTCCTCACCCGCGGTCGCGGTGTTGAACTCGTTGAGAAGCTCGCGCGACTTGTCGTCGAGCGTCTTCGGCACGGTCACCTCGACGCTGGCGAGCAGGTCGCCCTTGGTGCCGTCTTTGCGGGTGACGCCCCTGCCGCGCACCCGGAAGGTGCGCCCGTTGGGCGTGCCCGCGGGAATGCGCAGCGTGACCGGCATGCCCTTGAGGATCGGCACCTTGATCTCGGCCCCCAGAGCGGCCTCCGTGAACGTCACCGGCACGGTGATCGTCAGGTTGTCACCCATCCTGCCGAACACGGCGTGCTGCTTGACGTTGGTCTGGATGTAGAGATCGCCGGCCGGGCCGCCGTTCTCGCCCGGCGCGCCCTTGCCTTTGAGCTTGACCCGCTGGCCATCGGCCACCCCCGCGGGAATGCGCGCCTGGATGGTGCGCGTGCTCTTGGCCCGGCCACTGCCCTCGCACACGGGGCAGGGATCGTCCACGATCAGACCCCGGCCCTTGCAGTCGCGGCAGGGCTCGGAGAAGGCGAAGTTGCCCAGGTTGCGGCTGGCCGCCCCGGTGCCCTCGCAGGTGGGACAGACCCTGGGGGTCGTGCCCGCCTTGGCCCCGGTGCCCGTGCACGCGGCACAGGCGGCCGAGCTGGTCAGCCTGAGCGAGACGGTGGTGCCCTCGACCGCTTCGGTGAACGTCAGCGTGACCTCGGACTCGACGTCCTGGCCCCGCCGCGGCCGCGTCGCACTGGTGGTGCGGGTGCCGCCGCCACCACCGCCACGGTTGAACAGCCCGCCGAACAGGTCGCCGAGCCGCTCGCCCGCACCCCCGCTCTGGCCGCTCTGCTGGCCGGTGCCGCCGAACAGGTCGCCGAAGTCGAACGGGAAACCGCCACCACCGGGCCGCTGGCCCCCCACCCCGGACCCGAACAGCGTGCGCGCGTCGTCATATTCCTTGCGGCGCTTGCTGTCCGACAGGATGTCGTTGGCCTCGGAGATCTCCTTGAACTTGGTCTCCTTGGCCGTGTCACCCTGGTTGGTGTCGGGGTGGTATTGCCTGGCCAGCTTCCGATAGGCCTTCTTGATCTCTTCGGCGGTGGCGGTCTTGGGCACACCAAGGACGGCGTAGTAGTCCTTTTCCAGGTAGTCCTTGGTGCTCATCTACGGCCCCTCGTCCTTGTGATCAGTTTTCGTCGTCATTGGACGCGGCAGGAGCGTCCTCCGGCTCGGCGACGGCCACCCGCGCCGGGCGCAGCACCCTGTCACCCATCCGATATCCAGGCTGCAACACCTCGATCGCCGTTGGCTCGGTGACGTCCGGCGAATAGCTGTGAATCAGGGCCTCGTGGACCATCGGGTCGAACGGGTCGCCCTTCTGGCCGAACGAGCTGAGACCGAGCTTGGTGAGCACCGACTCCAGCGACTCCGCCACCTTCGCGAAGCCGCCGGTGAGCTCGCCGTGGTCGCGAGCTCTGCCGATGTCGTCGAGCACGGGCAGGAGCTCCGCCAGCACCCCGGCGGCGGCCTGCTCGCGCACCGCGATGCGGTCGCGCTCGACCCGCCGGCGGTAGTTGGCGTATTCCGCCTGGACGCGCTGCAGGTCAGCGGTTCGCTCGGCGAGCTGGGCCGCCAGCTCGCCGTCCTGCGGCTCAAGCACGTCGCCCGGGACCTCCTGTGGCACGGTCGCCGTCTCCCTGACCTGACCCGTCTCCGGGTCTATCTTGCGGTTGTCGCGGATCACCGGCTCGTCGTGCCCGTTTTCACGCGGCGGCATCACTTGTCCTTCTTCGGCTGGTCATCGTCGACGATCTCGGCCTCGACCACGTCGTCGTCGGCCTTCTGGCCGTCCTCGTCGGTGGTCGCGTCCTGCGGGGCGCCCTCGCCGCCCTGCTGCCCCTGGTTCTGGGCGTAGATCGCCGAGCCCATCTTCTGGCTCGTGGTGGCGAGCTTCTCCGCCGAGGTGCGGATGACGTCGGTGTCGGTGCCCTCCAGAGCCTTCTTCAGCTCGGCCAGGGCCTCGTTGACCTCGGTCTTGATGTCGCCGGGGACCTTGTCGTCGTTTTCGCGGAGGAACTTCTCCGTCTGGTAGGCCAGACCGTCCGCGTTGTTGCGGACCTCGGCCTCCTCGCGGCGCTTCTTGTCCTCCTCGGCGTACGACTCCGCCTCGCGCATCATGCGCTCGATGTCGTCCTTCGCCAGCGCGGAGCCGCCGGTGATCGTCATCGTCTGCTCCTTACCTGTGCCCAGGTCCTTGGCGGAGACGTTGACGATGCCGTTGGCGTCGATGTCGAAGGTGACCTCGATCTGCGGGATGCCGCGCGGCGCCGGCGCGATGCCGGTCAGCTCGAAGGTGGCCAGCTTCTTGTTGTACGAGGCGATCTCGCGCTCGCCCTGGTAGACCTGGATCTGCACCGACGGCTGGTTGTCCTCGGCCGTGGTGAAGACCTCGGAGCGCTTGGTCGGGATCGTCGTGTTGCGCTCGATGATCTTGGTGAAGATGCCGCCCTTGGTCTCGATGCCCAGCGACAGCGGGGTCACGTCGAGCAGCAGGACGTCCTTGACCTCACCCTTGAGCACACCGGCCTGCAGGGCGGCGCCGATGGCGACGACCTCGTCCGGGTTGACGCCCTTGTTGGGCTCCTTGCCGCCGGTCAGCTCCTTGACGAGCTCGGAGACGGCGGGCATGCGGGTCGAGCCGCCGACGAGCACCACGTGGGCGATGTCCGCGACCTTGATGCCGGCGTCCTTGATGACCTGGTGGAACGGGCCCTTGGTCCGCTCGAGCAGGTCGGCCGTCAGCCGCTGGAACTCGGAGCGCGTGAGCTTCTCGTCCAGGTGCAGCGGGCCCTCGGAGGAGGCCGTGATGTAGGGCAGGTTGATGTTGGTCTCGGACTGGCTGGACAGCTCGATCTTGGCCTTCTCGGCCGCCTCGCGCAGACGCTGGAGCGCCATCTTGTCCTTGGCCAGGTCGACGCCGTGCGCGTTCTGGAAGCGCTTGACGAGCTCGTCGACGACGCGCTGGTCCCAGTCGTCGCCGCCGAGGTGGTTGTCACCCGAGGTGGCCTTGACCTCGACGAAGCCGTGACCGTCCTCCTGGCCGACGTCGAGCAGCGACACGTCGAAGGTGCCGCCACCGAGGTCGAAGACCAGGATCGTCTGGTCTTCCTCCTTGTCGAGCCCGTAGGCGAGGGCGGCGGCGGTCGGCTCGTTGATGATGCGGAGCACGTTGAGGCCCGCCACCGTGCCGGCCTCCTTGGTGGCCTGGCGCTGGGCGTCGTTGAAGTAGGCCGGAACCGTGACCACGGCGTCGGTGATCTTCTCGCCCAGGTAGGCCTCGGCGTCCTGCTTCAGCTTCTGCAGCACGAAGGCGCTGATCTGCTGGGGCGAGAACTTCTTGCCGTCGATCTCCTGGGACCAGTTGGTGCCCATCTCCCGCTTCACGGAGCGGATCGTCCGGTCCACGTTGGTGACGGCCTGTCGCTTGGCCACCTCGCCGACCAGAACCTCGCCGTTCTTCGCGAAGGCGACCACGGACGGCGTGGTCCGCGAGCCCTGCGCGTTGGCGATGACGGTGGGCTCACCGCCCTCGAGGATCGAGACGACGGAGTTGGTCGTCCCAAGGTCGATACCTACCGCACGTGCCATGAGTACGTCCTTGTAGTCAAAGTTGAGTCGATTGGACTCAACCTATGGATGCGTGTCGTCTTTGTCAAACGACTTGAGCCTACCCGACTCAACCCTCGTGAGCGTGAAACCATTCCCCGCGTTCGGGCAAGAACGGTCGTGATGGTGCACAACATGCGCAACGGGGTCGAACGCTTACAGGTTCCGCCCGATCTCTTCGACGCGCACTTCGCCGAGATCCATCGCTACATCGCCAGGCGGCTGTCCGAGGACGTCGCCGACGATCTGGCGGCCGAGGTCTTCGTGATCGCGCTCGGCGGGGGCTACGACGCCTCGATGGGGGCGGTGCGGCCGTGGCTCTACGGGATCGCGACGAACCTGGTGGCGCGGTATCGCCGTACCGAGATCAGGCGGTGGAAGGCCATCGGCCGCTCCGCCGAGCGCGACCGCGTGAGCCACGAGGACGAGGTCCTCGACCGGGTGGCCGCGGCGCGCTTCACCGGCCCGCTCGCGGGGGCGCTGGCCGCGCTGAAGCAGCGTGACCGCGACGTGGTGCTGCTCATCGCGCTGGGCGGGCTGAGCCACGCCGAGGTGGCCGCCGCCCTGGAGATCCCGTTCGGAACCGTCGCCTCCCGGCTGAACCGGGCGCGTAAGCAGCTTCGTAAGGCGCTGGGCGATGTCAACCCGTTGCAGGAGGACTGACGATGGATGAGCTGGACCTGCTCGCTCGTGCCCTGCCGGACGCGGCCCCGCCGTCGCCCGAGGTCGTCGCCAGGGCCCGCGCTCGCGTGGCCGCCGGGCCGCGCCGGCGGGCCGGGCACCCGTGGGCGCTGTGGGCGGCGGCCCCGGCCACGGCGGTGGTCGTGGGGGTCGTGTTCGCCCTGGTGTCGAATCTCACACCGGCCCCGGTCGCCCGGCCGGCGACCGCCCCGAACCAGGCGCTGCTCGACCTGGCCGATCGGGTGGAGCGGCTGCCGGAGCTCAGTGGCGCGTACTGGCGGCGGAGCACGGTCATCGGGCACCGCATGCCCGCGGGCTCCTACACGCTCCTGGTGACGTCGAATAGCAGCTACTGGCACCCGCGCGACGCCACGGACCCAGCGATGTGGACCCGGCATGTCTCCGTCGCACAGCCCGCCGCGCCGGCGGACGAGCGGGCCTGGCGGGCCGCCGGTTCACCGGCGCGGGTCAAGCCCGATTGTCCGAGCGGTGCCAAATCCGAGCAGTGCGCGCCGCTGCCCGTCAACAGTGAGAAGAAGCAGGACTGCACCTACGGGTGGAACGCCGATCCAAACGACAAGCTGCCCGGCTCGCCCCTGAACGGCCTGTCCCTGGACGAACTGGCCGAGCTGCCCGCCGAACCGGCGGCCCTGGAGAAGGCCCTGCGCGCCCACCACCGGGTCCTGGAGCAGCGGGGCCTGATGCAGCCCGTCGAGACGTACGTGGCATCCGCCACGGCCGCGCTCCTGGACCTGCCGCTCCGCCCCGGCCAGCGGGCCGCCACCCTGCGGCTGCTGGCCTCCCTGCCCGGCACGAAGACCTACGGCACCGTCAAGGACCCGACGGGCCGGCCGGGCCTGTCGGTGCGCGTGGTCGACAGGAAGGAGAGAACCCGGTACTCGGGCGAGCTGGTGTCCATCCAGAGCCGTCATCTCCTCGACCCACGCACCGGCATGACCCTGGCCACGGTCACCTCCACGGACGAGGCGCGGCCCGGGCTGCCCGAGGGCAGCGTCATGGTCTACGGCGTCTTCACGGGCGGCTGGACCGACGCTCGGCCCGAGAACCCGCGCGGCTGCGTGAAGGAGCGGTAGCACAAGGGCGGACCCCCGAGACGGTGGGCGCGTGCCGGGGGTCCGCGTGGGAGATGGCTTCAGCTCACGGGAGGAGCAACGTGCGGCCAAGCCGTTTCACGGGACCCCCCAAGTTCGTCATCGGCGCCCCCGCGCCTTCGGTGCCTGAACGATGTATCGCAACAAATCGATCAGTTGTCACCAGGGGTGTCCGCTGTTGGACAGGTCACTTTTTGGCGCCGTCGACGACCTTCCGCTTGCCGAGGGCCTTCTTGAGCTTGACCGTGGTGGTCTTCTCCACCGCGATCATGATGCACGACATGTTCTTGGCCTTGGGCGCGGTGCCCTCGTACAGGGTGATCGTGACCTTCTTCCCGGTCTCCGTCACCTTGACCCGGCTGAGCACCGTGCAGGGCGCGACGCCGGACCACCAGGTGAGCTGGATCTTCCTGCCCTTCGAGACGGGCTTCGCCTTGGTCCATTGGATCTTGTGGACGTTGATCGCGTTGCGCGTCGGCTTGACCGGCTCGGGGCCCTTCGTGGGGGTGGTGGTGACCGGGTTCGACACGACCGGTGGCTTCTCGGGGGTCGAGGGGGCCGCACTGCCGGCGGGCTGGGCCGCGCCGCATCCCGTGGCGAGCACCAGACATCCGGCCAGAAGAGTCGCTGTCATTGTCCGCATATCCCTACGACGGATCACGCGGCCCGGCGGTTCAGTCTTTAGTGTGGAGCACGTGCTCCGTCAGGCCATGCTCGCCCTTTCCAAGAGCCGACGCGCCGAGCGGCTCGTCACCACCTCGCCGCTGACCTCCGACGTGGTCGGCCGCTATGTCGCCGGCGACATCGGCGCCGTGGTCGGCGACCTCACCCGCAAGGGCCTGCTCGTCACCGTCGACCATCTCGGCGAGGAGGTCACCGACCAGGCGCAGGCCGAGGCCGCCGTCGGCGACCACCTGGCGCTGCTCCGCCTGCTGCCCGCCGGGGCCGACGTGTCGATCAAGCTCACCGCGCTCGGGCTGCGGCTCTCGCGGGGGCTCGCGCTCGACCACGCCGCCGCGATCTGCGCCGCCGCCGAGCGCAAGGGCGTCACGGTGACGCTCGACGCCGAGGAACACGACACGATCCCCGGGCTGCACGCCGTGCACGCCGCGCTGCGCAGGGAGCATCCCGAGGTGGGGGTGGTGGTGCAGGCGTACCTGCCGGACTCGCTGGACCGCTGCGAGAAGCTCGTCGGGGCGCGGGTGCGCCTGTGCAAGGGGGCCTACACGGCGCCCGGGGCCTACACCAGGACCGCCGACATCGACCGCGCCTTCGTACGGTGCCTGAAGGTCCTGATGGCCGGCACCGGCTACCCCATGGTCGCCACGCACGACCCCAGGCTCGTACGGATCGCCTCCACGCTGGCCGTCCTCGACGGCCGCGACCTGACCGGCTTCGAATACCAGATGCTGTACGGCGTGCGCCCCGAGGAACAGGCCCGCCTGGCCGGTCTCGGCGCCCGCATGCGCGTCTACGTCCCCTACGGCTCCGACTGGTACGCCTACCTCATGCGCCGCCTGGCAGAACGCCCCAGGAACCTGGCCTTCTTCCTGCGCTCGCTGGCCTCGCGCCGCTAGCCGATAGGCTCTCAGACCAGCGTCTATTCCTCGAGGGGCCGAAATGATCGCGATTTTGGGCACGGGCAAGATGGGCGAGGCCCTGCTGTCCGGGCTGCTGCGCGCCGGGTTCAAGCCGGGCGACATCATGGCGACCACCCGCAGGCCCGAACGCGCGCAGGCGCTGCGCGAGAGCTACGGCGTGCGCACCGTCTCCAACTCCGAGGCGGCCAAGGCGGCCGACACGCTGATCCTGGCCGTCAAGCCGCAGGACATGGCGACGCTGCTGACTGAGATCGCCCCCTACGTGCCCGCCGACCGCCTCGTGATCAGCGCCGCGGCCGGCATCACGACCGCGTTCGTGGAGCAGCGGCTGGGCGTCGAGGTGCCCGTGGTCAGGGTCATGTCCAACACGCCGATCAGGTTCGACGAGGCGATGAGCGTGATCTCGGCGGGGGCGCACGCGGGCGAGGAGCACCTCAAGCTCACCGAGGGTCTGCTCAAGCCGGTCGGCAAGGTGCTGCGCATCCCCGAGTCGCAGCAGGACGCCGCCACCGCGCTGTCCGGCAGTGGTCCCGCCTACTTCTTCTACCTGGTCGAGGCCATGGTCGACGCGGGCATCCTGCTCGGCATGCCGCGGGCGGCGGCGCTCGACATGGTCACCCAGTCGATCGTGGGGGCCGCCGTGATGCTGCGCGACTCCGGTGAGCACCCGGTGATCCTGCGGGAGGCCGTCACCTCGCCCGGGGGCACGACGATCGCGGCGATCGCCGAGCTGGAGCGGCACAGCGTCCGCGCCGCCTTCCTGGCCGCCATCGAGGCCGCCCGCGACCGGGGGCGCCAGCTCGCCTCAGGCTGACACCGCACCTGCCGAGTGGTCGCTTGGAGGGGCGGGCAGGCGTGCTCCTACGATGGGTCGGGTGACGGTCCGTCGCGGGGTCGCCCCGCTGCTCGTCCTGTTAGCACTGACCGGCTGCACGTCCGGCGAACCGGCGGCCGTCCAACTCGCCGACGTCCGCCGCGCACCGGTCACCGAGGTCGTCGAGGCCCCCGCCACGATCGGCGCGCGCGCCTCCGCGACACTGCGCTCTCCCGCCCAGGGCACGATCGCCAAGCTGTACATCCGAGAGGGCGACGCCGTGCGCAAGGGCGAGATCCTCGCCAAGATCCGCTCACCCCAGGCCGAGGACCAGCTCCGCCAGGCCCGCCAGGCGTCGAAGATGGCCAGCCCGGCCGCGTCGTTCGGCCCCGCCGTGCGCCTCCCGTCGTTCGACACCGGCGCGTTCGACCGCAAGGTCGCCACCCACTTCGCCAAGGCCCGCAGAGAGGCCCGCAAGGTCGGCGACCGCCAGGCCCGCAAGCAGCTCCTCAGCGCCATCGACCTGGCCCAGGCCCAGCACAGGGCGCAGTCCAGGGCCCTGGCCTCGATCACCGCCCAGCTCAACCGCTCCATCAGCGGCATCCTGTCCGGCGTCACCAGCGGCCTGTCCAGCTCCATGGCCTCGCTGCGGGCCGTCTCGACGTCGCAGGCCAAGGCGGCGGTCAAGGCCGCGCGGAGCACGGTGAAGTCGCTCACGATCAAGGCGCCGTTCGCCGGCGTCGTCACCCTGGGCCGCGCGTCCGGCGGCGGCGGGCCGAGCGGCGTCGAAAGCCTGCTCAGCCAGTTGCCCGGCGGTGGGGCGCAACTTCCGTCGCTGCCCTCGGGCGGATCATCGTCGGGCTCTCCCGTGGCCACCGGCGTGCCCGTGTCGGCGGGCGACTCGATCGTCACCGTCACCGACGTCTCCAGGCTCACCCTCGACGCCGACGTGGACGAAACGGACGTGCTGCTGGTGGAGAAGGGTGACAAGGCCGCCGTCGAGCTGGACGCGGTCCCCGGCGCCACGTACACGGCCGCGGTCACCGGCATCGGCGTCACCCCCATGGAGGGCACGACGGGCGGCGTCAGCTACCCCGTACGGCTCACGCTCGGCCCCGGGGCCTTCGACGACGGCTCCAAGGCGCCCACCCCCAAGCCGGGAATGAGCGCCGTGACGAGGCTGACCGTGCGCGAATCTCCGTCGGCCGTCGCCGCGCCCGCCTCCGCCATCGTCTCCAGCGGGCGCGAGAGCGTGGTCTGGGCGATCAGGAACGGCGTCGCCGAGCGGCGCGTGGTCAAGCTCGGAGCCCAGGGCGACGCGGTGGTCGAGGTGGTGAGCGGGCTGTCCGTGGGCGACCGGATCGTGGTGAAGGGCGCGGACTCCGTACGGGAGGGGCAGCGCTTCCCATGACCCCCGCGATAGAAGCGGTGGACCTCACCCGCCGCTACCAGCTCGACGGCGTGGCCGTGGAGGCGCTGCGCGGCGTGTCGATCCGGATCGACCAGGGCGAGTTCGCCGCCATCGTGGGCCCGTCAGGATCCGGCAAGTCCACGCTCATGCATCTGCTCGGCTGCCTCGACCGCCCGACCGCCGGCGTGCTGAAGGTGGGCGGGGTGGACATCTCCCGGCTCTCCGACGCCGAACTGGCCGAGCTGCGGAACAAGACGATCGGCTTCGTCTTCCAGTCCTTCCACCTGCTGGCCAGGACCACGGCGCTGGACAACGTGGCGCTGCCGCTGGTCTACCGGGGGCTCGGCCGGTCAGAGCGGCGCGACAGGGCGCGGGCGGCGCTGGAGTCGGTGGGGCTCGGGCACCGTATGGAGCACCGGCCCTCGCAGATGTCCGGCGGCGAGCAGCAGCGCGTGGCCATCGCCAGGGCGCTGGTCGGCGAGCCCAAGGTGCTGCTGGCCGACGAGCCCACCGGCAACCTCGACACCAGCAACGGCGCCGAGGTCATGGCCATCCTCGACCGGCTCAACGGCGACCAGGGCGTGGCCGTGGTGCTCGTCACGCACGAGACGGAGATCGCCGCCCACGCGCGCCGGCAGATCCACGTACGTGACGGGCTGATCGAGCGGGACCTGTCATGAAGGGCGGCGAGGCGCTGGTCATGGCGCTGGAGGCGCTGCGGGTCAACCGGCTGCGCAGCGTGCTGACCATGCTCGGCGTCATCATCGGCGTGCTGGCCGTGGTCGTCCTGGTGGCGATCGGCACGGGCGCGAAGGACGAGATCGAGAAGCAGATCTCCGGCCTCGGCACGAACATCATCCTCGTCGTGCCCGGCCGCCTCAGCCTGGGCGCGGCCCCCACCCAGAGCAAGCTCGGCCTGGCCGACGTGGCCTACGTACGGCGCGTGGTGGGCGACCCGTCGAAGGTGACGGTGTCGCTGCAGTCGGGTGAGACCGTACGCGTCGGCAGAACCGAGGCGTTCGTCACCGTGATCGGCACCGACCAGAACCTGGTCAACATCTTCGATCGGCCCATCGCCAAGGGACGCCCGCTGAGCGAGACCGACGTGGACACCCGGCGCAGGGTGGCCGTGCTGGGCTCCGAGGTGGCCGACCGGCTGTTCGGCGACCTGGACCCGATCGGACGGCAGGTCACGGTGTCGGGGGCGCGGTTCCGGGTGGTGGGGGTGTACACGACGGTGGGGCAGACGTTCGGGCTCACGCGCGACCAGGACATCCACATCCCGGTGACGACGGCACAGCGGCTGCTCGGGATCGAGCGGATCAACGGGCTCGCGGTCGGAGCGTCTGGGCCCGACGAGATCGATCCGCTGTCGGACAAGGTGACGGCGGCGCTGCGCGACAGGTATCCCGGCGAGCAGTTCTCGGCGGTCACGCAGACCGCGCTGCTCGGCACGATCGGCAGCGTGCTGGGCGTGCTGACCGGCGTGCTGGCGGCCATCGCCGGCATCTCGCTGCTGGTCGGCGGCGTGGGCGTGTCGAACATCATGCTGGTCAGCGTGCGCGAGCGGACCCGCGAGATCGGGCTGCGCAAGGCGCTAGGGGCCAGGCAGCGCGACATCCTGGCGCAGTTCCTCATCGAGGCGGTGCTGCTGACCACGATCGGCGGGCTCATCGGGATCCTGCTCGGGGTGGGCGGCGCGCTGACCATCGAGGCGCTCACCGAGGTGCCCGCGACGATCACCTGGTGGTCGATCGCGCTGGCCTTCGGGGTGTCAGCGGCGGTCGGGGTGTTCTTCGGCGTGGCGCCGGCGCGGAGGGCGGGCCGGCTGGACCCCGTCATCGCCCTCCGCGCCGAGTGAGCGCCCCCGCGCCTCACTTCCTGCGCCGCACCCCGTCCCCCGCTCCCGCTCGCGTGATCAGGCGTCGCGGCGCTTCAGCAGCACCGCGCCCGCCAGCATGGCGACGGCCACCCAGGCGACGTAGACGCCCAGCCCGGCCCACGGTCCCAGCGAGCTGCCGTCCTTGAAGAGCACGATCTGCTCCCCGGCGTTGGTGGTGAAGTAGTCCTGGACGGTCTTGCCCCACTGCCCCGGCAGCATGGTCGCGAGCGAGGGCAGCACCAGCATCAGCGCGATGGCGGTGACGATCGCGCCGGGCGTGTGCCGGATCAGCGTGCCCAGCCCCAGCCCGAACAGCCCGCAGACGCTCAGGTAGAGCGTGGCCCCGAGCACCGCCTGCGCGATCCCGGCCCACTCGGCCGACGGCGGCTGCGTGATCAACAGGCCGGTCGCGATCGAGGCCGCCGCCGCGACCGCGGCGACGACCAGGGACACCGCCGTGAACACGACGATCTTGCCGGTCAGCAGGCTGATCCGCTTCGGTACGGCCATCAGCGACGTGCGGATGCCGCCCGTGCGGTATTCGCTGGAGATCACCAGCACGCCCAGCGTGGCCATGGACAACGACGCGAACTTGACGCCCATCAGGCTCAGCATGACCACCTGTTCGGTGGACATGGCCTGGTCCGTCGAGCCCGCGGCCGAGGCGCTGAGGAGCGCGGCGATGCCGATCATGAGCAGCGCGGTGGCGCCGAGCGTCCAGACCGTCGAGCGGACCGAGCGCAGTTTGGTCCATTCGGACCGGAAAATGTCGATCATGAGGTGAACTCCAGGCTGTCCTTGGTGAGCTCCATGTACGCCGCTTCGAGCGAGGGCCGCACGAACGTCAGCTCCTCCAGCGGAATCCCGGCCCGCGCGGTCAGCGTGCCGATTTCGAGCGTGTTCATGGCGGTCACCCGCAGGTGGTCGGTGTGCAGGTCGCCCACCTTGACCAGGTCGGCGACCTCGGCCAGGCGCGGGGAGCGGACGCGTACGTACCCCTGAGAGCTGCGCCCGATGAACTCCTGAACGCTCGTGTCCGCGATGAGCCGCCCCTTACCGATCACGATCAGGTGGTCGGCGGTCTGCGCCATCTCGCTCATGAGATGGCTGGAGACGAAGACGGTGCGCCCTTCCGCCGCCAGCTTGCGCATGAACGTGCGGATCCACAGGATGCCGTCGGGGTCGAGCCCGTTGACCGGCTCGTCGAACAGCAGGATCTCCGGGTCGCCGAGCAGCGCCGCGGCGATGCCCAGCCGCTGCGACATGCCCAGCGAGAACCCGCCGACCCGCCGCTTCGCCACCTCCCGCAGGCCCACGAGCTCCAGCACCTCGCCGACGCGGGAGCCGGGGATGCCGTTGCTCTGCGCGATGGCCAGCAGGTGGTTGCGGGCGTTGCGCCCGCCGTGCACGGCCTTGGCGTCCAGCAGCGCGCCCACCTTGCGCAGTGGATGCCGCAGCTCCTCGTACGGCCGGCCGTCCACGAGCACCGAGCCGCCCGACGGACGGTCGAGCCCGAGGATCATGCGCATGGTGGTCGACTTACCGGCACCGTTGGGGCCCAGGAACCCGGTCACCTGACCGGGCTCGACGTCGAACGACAGGTCCGCCACGGCGGTCGTGCCGCCGTAGCGCTTGCTCAGGTTCGTGGCTCGGATCGCGGTCATGATCCCAGCGTGCCGTCGCGGGCGGCCGGTTTCTTCCTGCTCGGGAACCGTTTCCGGCGGGCCGGTATAGGAGCCTGGTCCTACTCTCCAGGGTGGATCAGCGCCGCCTCGTAGGCGACGATCACGGCCTGCGCCCGGTCTCTCGCGCCGATCTTGGCGAACAGGTTCGTCACATGGTTCTTGACAGTGGAGGGGGAGACGGCCAGGTCGGCGGCGATCTCCGTGTTGGACCTGCCGCGGGCGATCAGGACGAGGATCTCCCGTTCGCGGTCGGTGAGCCCGGCCAGCTCGGGCACCGGCCGTGGGCGCGGCCCCTCCGTCCCGGCGCGGACGAACGTACCGATGAGGCGGGTCAGCAGGCGCGGCGCGACGGCCGACTCGCCGCGGTGCACCACACGGACGCCCTCGATCAGCTCCTCGGGGGAGACGTCCTTCGGCAGGAACCCGACCGCGCCCGCCCGCAGCGCCGCGACCACGTTCTCGTCCAGATCGAACGTGCTCAGCGCGAGCACCCGCACCTCGGGCAGGTCCGCGGTGATCCGCTCGGTCGCGCGCACGCCGTCCAGGCCCGGCAAGTGCAGGTCCATCAGCACCACGTCCGGGCGCAGCAGGACGCTCATGTCCACCGCCTGCTCGCCGTCCTCGGCCTCGCCGACCACCCGCATGTCGGGCTGCGCGTCGAGCATCAGCTTGAACCCCATGCGGACCAGCTTGTGGTCGTCGACGAGGAGAATCTCGATCATGCCTTCTCCAGGGGGATGCGGGCGTGCACGCGAAAGCCTCCTTCTGGGCGTGGACCGGTGGACAACTGGCCGCCGCACAGCGCCACCCGCTCGGCCATGCCGCCGAGCCCGAACCCCGGGGTCCCCTCCTGCTTCGTCAGGCCGTTGTCGACGACCTCGACCTCCACGGCCGCCGGCCCGTAGGCCAGCAGGACCGTGGCCTTGGCGCTGACCGCGTGCTTGCGCGTGTTGGTCAGCGCCTCCTGCACGATGCGGTAGACGGCGTGGTCCACGGCGGTGGGCAGCTCCACGGGCTCTCCCGTCACCGTCAGGCTGGCGGGCAGGCCGGCGGACCTGGCCTCCTTGATCAGCGAGGGTAGCCGCTCCGCCCCGACGCCGGTCGCGGCGTCCGGCCCCTCGTTGCCGTCGGCCCTGAGCACGTCGAGCAGCCCGCGCATCTCCGCCATCGCCTGCCTGGCGGTCTGCTCGGCGCTCTCCAGGGCGTCCCGCGTGACGTCCTGCCCCGGCGCGAGCGTCGCCCGCGCGCCGCCGACCAGGGCGTTGATGACGGTGATGTGGTGCGCCACCACGTCGTGCAGCTCCCTCGCGATGCGCCGCCGCTCGGCGCGGACCGCCGCGTCGGCGGCGTCGCGCCGCTGCCGCTCGCTGAGCTCGCTCCTGAGCCGGACGAGCTGGCCCGTGCCCAGCGGGACGCCGAGGGCGAACAGCGCCGTCAGCCAGCCGACGCCCCCGGCCAGGGTCAGCTGCATCGTCGTCGCGTACGCGGCGTAGGCGACCGCCGCGGCGATCGCGGTCGTCCGGCCGGAGGTGAAGCGGCCCAGGCCGTAGAAGGCGATGACGGTGGGCAGGTTGAGGGACTGTACGGCGCCCACGGACAGTCCCGCGATGTCCGCCACGGCCATCATCGCGAGCGTGAGGATCGGCCGGTCACGCCGCTTGACCAGGAGAACGATGCCCACCAGGTAGTGCACGGCGGCGGGGACGACGGACGTCTGGTCGGTGATGCGCGCGACGGTCAGGAGGAGGGCCAAGGGCAGGGCGAGCACGATCAGCAGCGTCCGGTCGAAGACCTTGGGACGCCTGAAAAATCGCGCGATCTTGAGAAAGGCTCGCCCCGGGCGCACGCTAAAACCCTAAAGCACGAAATATCGATGTTGCTGGTAGGTTTCCGGTGCTTGAACCCGGGCTACAACGAGGTGTCTGCGCTGCGGTAACGTCGGCGCAAGGCGAGGGAGCGCGTGGAGGGGTTGGCATGAGCCGGTCGGCACGGGTGATCTGGGACGACGCTCTCACCTCCTACAACTTCGGCCCGAGCCATCCACTCGCGCCCGTGCGCGTGGAGCTCACGATGGCGCTCGCCCGCGAGCTCGGCGTCCTCGACAAGGTCGAGATGGCCGGCTGCGCCCCCGCGACCGACGACGAGCTGGCCCTGGTCCACGAGCGCGGCTACATCGAGGCCGTCAAGCGGGTGTCCGCCTCCGGGCGGCCCGATCTCGGCTGCGGGCTCGGCACGGCCGACAACCCCGCCTTCGCCGGTGTGCACGAGGCCTCGGCGCTGATCGCGGGCGCCTCGCTGGCCGCCGCCCGCGCGGTCTGGGAGGGCTCGGCCGAGCACGCGGTCAACGTCGCCGGCGGGCTGCACCACGCCATGCGCGCCACGGCCAGCGGGTTCTGCGTCTACAACGATCCGGCGCTGGCCATCGCCTGGTTGCTGGAGCAGGGCGCGAGCCGCGTCGCTTACGTGGACGTGGACGTCCACCACGGCGACGGCGTGCAGGCGGCCTTCTACGAGGACCCCAGGGTCCTGACGATCAGCCTGCACGAGAGCCCGCGCACGCTGTTCCCCGGCACGGGCTTCCCCGAGGAGACCGGCGCCGACGGCACCGCCGTCAACGTCGCGCTCCCGGCCGGCTGCGGCGACGCCGGCTGGCTGCGGGCCTTCCACGCGGTCGTGCCGCCGCTGCTGCGCGAGTTCGAGCCGGAGATCCTGGTCACCCAGCACGGCTGCGACAGCCACGCGCTCGATCCCCTCGCCAACCTGATGCTCAGCGTCGACGGCCAGCGGGCCGCCTACGCCGCCCTGCACCGCCTGGCCCACGAGACGGCCGGCGGCCGGTGGATCGCGACCGGCGGGGGCGGCTACGAGCTGGTCCAGGTCGTGCCGCGGGCGTGGACGCACCTGATCGCCGAGCTGGCCGGGCATCCGATCGACCCCGCCACGCCGACGAGCGAGGGCTGGCGGCGGTTCGTCAGGGACCGTACGGGCGAGGTGGCGCCCCTGACCATGACAGACGGCCGTAATCCGGAATTTCGTGACTTGTCCGGTGGTTATGACCCAGCGGACCCCATTGACCGTGCGGTCATGGCGACCCGGCACGCGGTGTTCCCCCTGCACGGCCTCGATCCGATGCCCTAATCAAGGAAAGAAGCTGTGCTGAGCCGCGACGAACTCCGTGAGCACCTTGTCCACACTCGCATCGCCGGCGATGTCGCGACCCCCCGCGAGAACAACCTCGACCACTTCAGCTCCCTGGCCAACGGCGACGGCTACTACGCGCTGGGCCTGACGTTCGAGCAGCCGTGGTCCTACCGCGACATCCTGGCGCTGATGGCCAAGTCCGCCGGCGTGGTCGCGGACCCCGGCCACCGCTGGGGCCAGGACACCATCGACCCCGACCTGACGATCGACGCGCTCGACGCCATGGCCGAGCGCATCGCCGCCGTGCTGTCGCGGCCGAGCCCGCGCATCCTGTTCGCCACCGGCCACCCCACCGGCCTGCTGGCCGTCCACCTGCCGCTGGCCGCCCTCTGCGTCGAGCGCGGCGCCCGGCTGCTGACGCCCGGCGAGGGCTGGACGTACGCGGGCTCCGGGTTCGGCCGGCCGAGGCGGATCCGCTACCTGCAGGACATCGCGATGCTCGACGACCGCGGCGGCTTCGTGCACACCCACGACTCGGCCCCGATGCGGCACATGTTGCACGAGCTCGACGGCGATCTGCCCGACCTCGTGATCGCCGACCACGGCTGGGCGGGCGCGGCGGGTGAGGCGGGTGCGCCGACGGTGGCGTTCGCCGACTGCAACGACCCCGGGCTCTTCCTCGGTGAGGCGGAAGGAAAAATTGAGGTGGTGGTGCCGTTGGATGACAATGTGCTACCACGCTATTACACTCCGTTGACGGAGAGACTGGTCACAGAAGTCTCACGAGCCCTTTGAGTTCAATTCGGTCATCCCCATACCGTCTTTTCGCGCCTGCATTCCAAGCGGCTCGCTGTCCCTTTGCCAACATTTGACTGGGCTCCAGAGACTCTTATGTGTGGCAACTTGGACAGTTCCAACGTCCAGGTGAGGTGCTCGGTCCTGCGGCTGGCCAGGGATTTCGCTGGTTCGGCTGACAGGCCGCTCTGAGAGCTGAGAAAATAGGGGGTTTGCGCTCTCGGAGTCCCGACTTACGCTGACGGCAGTACACGTGCGTGAGCAATGGCACCAGTGGGGATAACCCGGAAACACGTGCGGAAGAGGCGTCCGATGGGTGCAGGCGAAAGACCTCTCAGCGAGGTGAAGTTCCTGACCGTGGCTGAAGTCGCGACGGTCATGAGGGTGTCCAAGATGACCGTTTACCGGCTCGTCCACTCTGGCGAGTTGCCGGCCATTCGAGTCGGCCGCTCGTTCAGGGTGCCTGAGCAGGCGGTACACGATTATCTTCGGGAGGCCTACATCGAGGCAGGTTGATGTAGCGGCACGCGCGATCGTGTCGTGAGTGCTGTCGCGGGAGAAGCCCGGTCGCCGCAGGTGACCGGGCTCTCACCCCCCGAGGGGCGATCTACCGCCGATCGCCGGTAGTCTGTGAGCCGGTGTGCGCTCGCACTCCGGTTCAAACTTGCTATCAGTACCTGGGGGTCCCGTGGGCTCTGTGATCAAGAAGCGCCGCAAGCGGATGGCTAAGAAGAAGCACCGCAAGCTGCTCAAGAAGACGCGCATCCAGCGGCGTAACAAGAAATAACCGACGCAGCTGCGAGGCGCTGATGACCCACACCGTGCTCGTCACCGGGGTCTCGCGCCACATAGGCGCCCGGGTGGCGAGCGTTCTGGCGACAGACCCGGACATCAGCCGTGTCATTGGAGTGGACACCGTGCCGCCCCCCTCGCTCACGCGAGATGGCGGCGTCTCGCTCGGCCGGACGGAGTTCGTCCGGGTGGATCTGCGCAGCCCCGACATCGCCCAGGTGATCGCGGCCGCGGACATCGACACCGTTGTGCACATGAGCCTCGTCAGCGCTCCCTCGCGGAGCGGTGGCAGGGCGGCCATGAAAGAGCACAATGTCATCGGCACCATGCAGCTGCTCGGCGCCTGCCAGCGGTCGGCGACCGTGCGGCGCGTGGTGGTGCGCTCCACCACTGCCGTCTACGGCTCGTCGCCACGAGATCCCGCGGTCTTCACCGAAGACCTGGAGCCGCACGACGGCCCCAGCCACGGCTACGCCAAAGACGCGGCCGAGGTCGAGGGCTACGTGCGGGGTTTCGCGCGGCGCCGTCCCGACGTGACGGTGTCGCTGCTGCGCTTCGCCAACTTCATGGGTCCCGGCGTCGACTCGCCGCTGACTCGTTACTTCACCCAGCCGGTGCTGCCGAGCGTGCTCGGCTTCGACCCGCGGCTGCAGTTCGTCCATGAGGACGACGCGGTCGAGGTGTTGCGCCGGATGGCGACCGAAGATCACCCCGGCACGTTCAACGTGGCCGGGGCTGGCGTGCTGCTGCTGTCGCAGTGTGCGAGAAGGGCGGGGCGGCCGTCGCTGCCATTGCTCTCGCCCGCCTTCAAGGTGCTCGGCAACGCCGTGCGCCGCGTCGGGCTGGTCGAATACTCCCCTGAGCAGCTACGGCTCATGAGCCATGGACGCGCGGTCGACACCTCCAGGCTGGAGGCCGTGCTGGGCTGGAAGCCCAAGTTCACCACCGGGGCGGCCTTCGACGACTTCCTGCGCTCCCGTGGCCTGCGGCCGGTCGGAGGTATACGCACGTGAGCGTTCCCCGCGAAGACGACGACGCCGAGATCATCCCGATCAGCGCGGCGCCGTCGTTCGAGGAGCTCGAAGAGCCCGATTCCCTCGCCAGACTGCTGGCCTTCCTGCGCCGGCGCATCACGGGCGACTACGAGGTCGACGAGTTCGGCTACGACGCCGAGCTGACCGACAAGGTCGTGCTGGAGCTCATCAGGCCGCTCTACAACCACTGGTTCCGGGTGGAGACGGCCGAGCTCAAGAACGTGCCCGACGACAGCGGCGCGCTGATCGTCGCCAACCACTCCGGCACGCTGCCGATGGACGCGCTGATGCTGCAGGTGGCGATGCACGACGAGGTCGGCAGGCCGCTGCGGCTGCTCGGCGCCGACCTGGTCTACCAGCTTCCGCTGCTCAGCCACCTGTCCCGCAAGACCGGCCACACGCTGGCCTGCCGCGAGGACGCCGACCGGCTGCTGCGCAAGGGCGAGCTGGTGGGCGTGTTCCCCGAGGGCTTCAAGGGCGTCGGCAAACCGTTCTCCGAGCGCTACAAGCTGCAGCGCTTCGGCCGCGGCGGCTTCGTGGCCTCGGCCATCCGCGCCGGGGTGCCCATCGTGCCCACCGCGATCGTCGGGGCCGAGGAGATCTATCCGAAGATCGGCGACCTGAAGTCCCTGGCCAGGCTGCTGGGCCTGCCCTACCTGCCGATCACGCCGCTCTTCCCGCTGCTCGGGCCGCTCGGGCTGGTGCCGCTGCCGTCGAAGTGGATGATCGAGTTCGGCGAGCCGATCCGCACCGACGAGTTCGAGCCGTCGGCGGCCGACGATCCCATGCTGGTCTTCAACCTCACCGACCACGTGCGCGAGGTCATCCAGCAGCTCCTCAACGAGCTGCGGCTGCGGCGGGGGCACGCCTTCCCGCCGTTCTTCTAGCAAAGGGGTGCAACCTCCCGAACCCCTGCGGTGTTCTCTGGGCGAATTCGCCGAACACCGAAGGGAAACCCATGGATCTGCAGCTTTCCGGTCGTGTGGCCATCGTCACCGGCGCCTCCAAGGGCATCGGCCTGGCCGTCGCCCGCACCCTGGCCGAGGAGGGCGCCCACGTCGTGGCGGTCTCGCGGACCCGTACGGACGAGCTGCCCGACAAGGTCGTCCACGTCTCCGCCGACCTGATGGACCCGCAGGCCCCCGAGCGGATCGTGGAGCGGGCCGTCGAGGAGTTCGGCGGGGTGGACATCCTGGTCAACAACGCCGGCGGCCCGCCGCCCGGCGTGGTGCTGCCGCGGGCCGGGTTCCTGACGCCCGACGACGCGGACTGGGCCGCGATGTTCGAGTTCAACCTGTTCTCGCCCGTGCGCATGATCCGCGCGGCCATTCCCCTCATGCTGGAGCGGGGCGGCGGCGCGATCGTGAACGTCTCCTCGACCATGGCCAAGCAGCCGGGCCCCATCAACGTGGACTACGGCGCCGCCAAGATGGCCCTGCTCGCCGCCGGCAAGTCGCTGTCGGAGGAGTACGCGCCCCAGGGCATCAGGGTCAACACGGTCTCGCCCGGCGCGACGCTCACGGACTGGTGGACCAAGCCGGGCGGTGCCGCCGAGGTCTTCGGGAGCCTGGTGGGATCGGACAGGGACAGTGTGATCACCGAGGTCGCCCCTACGATGATGAAGCTCGCCACCGGGCGCCTGGTGCACCCACAGGAGGTCGCTGACGCGATCGTCCTGCTCGCCTCGCCGCGTTCGGGCAGCACGACGGGCGCCGAATACGTGGTCGACGGGGGTCAGCTCAAGGAGATCTGAACTCGATAGGCGGGTTGTGGCAAGACATCGGTGACCGATCCCCCAGACGAAGGGCGGAGATGATCACCCAACCCGCCACCAGGGGTGTGGACGCGGAGTTGGTGAACGCCTCATGGACGGAACCAGAGGCGTTCGCCGAGCTCTTCGACCGCTACTCCGCCATGCTCTACAGGTACGTCTCCAAACGCCTTGGCCCCGAGCCCGCCGAGGACCTCGTCGGTGAGACGTTCCTGGTCGCCTTCTCCCGCAGGAAGAGCTACGACCTGGCTTACCCGGACGCCAGGCCGTGGCTCTTCGGCATTCTCACCAAGCTCATCTCCCGGCACCACCGCAGGGAGGCCGCCCGCTACCGGGCCCTCCTGCGCGCCCCTGTGGACTCCGACGTGGAGTCGCCCGCCGACCGGGTGGCCGCCGGGGTGACCGCCCAGGCCGCCCGCGCTGACCTGGCCGGCGCCCTGGCCGCGCTGCCCGCCAAGGATCGTGACGTGCTGCTGCTGATCGCCTGGGGCGATCTCTCGTACGAGGAGGTCGCGCGAGCGCTCGGCATCCCGATCGGAACCGTACGCTCCCGCCTCAACAGGGGCAGGCGGAAGGTACGCGCCGCGCTCGGCGACAGCAACCCCATGGAGGAGGAGTGACGATGGACGACCTGAAGCTGCTCCGGGACCTCGGAGGGGATCTGGAGCACCAACCGCCTTCCACGCTGGTCCGCCAGCGGGACCGTTTCCTGCGCGACCGCCTGCGGCGCAGATGGCCGGCCTGGTGGACGGCCGGGCTCGTGGCCGCCGCCACGGCCACCGTCGTCGCGGTGCCCGCGGTGCTCGTCGCCGGACGTGACTCCACACCGACCGCGGGGGCGGAGACGGTGGACATGAGCGGCACACGGAACGTGCTGGTGATCGGCTCGGACAGCCGCGCGGGCGAGGGCAACGCGAAATACGGCCCGCAGTCGGCCAGGCAGCACATGGGCCAGCGGTCCGACACCATCATGATCGTCCACGTGCCGGCCGACAGGAGCAGGGCCACCGCGGTCAGCGTCCCGCGCGACTCGATGGTGCGGATCGCGGCCTGCGGGCCCGATCCCAGCCGGGTCGACATGATCAACTCGGCGTACAACTCAGGTGGCGCCGCGTGCCTCAGGACGACGCTGGAGCGGCTGACGGGGCTGAGCCTGCAGCACACGGTCGAGGTGGACTTCGCGGGCTTCAAGGACATGGTGGACGCGCTCGGGGGCGTGCAGATCAAGGTGCCGCAGCCGATCGACGACCGGGCGTCGAAGCTGACGCTGCCCGCGGGCACGGTCACGCTCGACGGGGAGAAGGCGCTGGGGTACGCACGGCTGCGTTACGTCGGCGACGGCTCCGACGTCTCACGGATCAAGCGACAGCAGACGCTCGTGACGGCGATGCTGAAGAAGGCGCGCCAGCAGCTCGTCGCCGACCCCGGCAAGCTCAAGGGCTTCCTCGGCGAGGTGCACGAGTCGGTGAGGACGGACCTCAGCCTGGAGGCGATGTACGAGCTGGGCACGCAGCTCATGAGCACCAAGGTGACCACCGTGTCGGTGCCCACGCGGCGCCATCCGGCGGACAGGAACCGGCTGGAGTGGAAGCAACCGGAGACGGACCAGCTCTTCAAGAAACTGAAGTAGTCACGACCGGTCGCGGTAGAGGCGGCGCAGGGCGATGCCCGCGGCCACCCCGCCGGCCACCGCGCCCACGCCGGCCGCGATCGGCAGGGCCGTCATCGTGGCCTTGCGCCCCGTGCGGAAGTCCTTGATCGGCCACTCGTTCTTCTTGGCGTGCTCGCGCAACTCGCTGTCCGGGTTGATGGCCACGGCCTGCCCGACCAGCGACAACATCGGCAGGTCGTTGGCCGAGTCGCTGTAGGCGGTGCACCGGCTCAGGTCGAGGCCCTCCCTGCGCGCCAGCGCGCGCACGGCCTCGGCCTTGGCCGGGCCGTGCAGCAGGTCGCCGACCAGCCGGCCGGTGTAGACGCCGTTGCTGGTCTCGGCGACCGTGCCGAGCGCGCCGGTCAGGCCGAGCCGCTGGGCGATGACCCGGGCCAGCTCGACCGGCGTGGCGGTGATCAGCCAGACCCGCTGGCCGGCGTCCAGGTGGCTCTGGGCGAGCGCCCTGGTGCCGCCCCAGATGCGGTCGGCCATGACCTCGTCGTAGATCTCCTCGCCGAGGCGTACGACGTCGTCGACCTTGGCCCCGGCCACGAACGCCAGCGCCGTCTCCCTGGCCACCGCGATGTGCTCGGGGTTCTCGTTGCCGCGCAGCCGGAACACCGCCTGCCCGACGGCGAACTTGAACAGGTCGGAGGTCGTGAACAGTCCCCGCGTGGCCAGCCCACGGGCGAAGTGGTAGATCGAGGCGCCGCGCATCATCGTGTTGTCCACGTCGAAGAAGGCCGCGGCCCCCAGGTCGGGTTCGACCGGCAGGGCAGGCGCGACGGTGACCGCCGCCCGCGCCGCGGCCTCGCCCGCGACCCGGGGCTGCACTTCCTGTCGTCGTCGCATAAGCCGCCACATGCGCTTCAGCTTACTTACCTACTCAGGCTCGGCCAGACCTTCGATGTAGTCGAGATAGCCCTCCGCCTGGGCGAGCTGAGCCTCGCCGAGCTGCGTGAGCATCGGCTTGACGGCCTCCTTCTGGTCCCGGGCGAAATTCTTGATCTTCGGTGAGCGCGGCTCGGTCCTTTCGAGCCGGCTGATGCCGGCCCGGGTGGACTCCTCCATGTCCTTCAGCGTCTTGTCGAGCAGCGGGCCCTCGACGGACGAGCCGAGCAGGCTGGCGACCTCCTCGGCGCGCGTCTTGGCCGAGTCGAGCTCACGCCTGCCGCGCTCCGCGTCGTCCGTGCTGAGGCGTACCAGAGTGCTCTCGGCGGCGCGCTTGAGCGGGTAGAGCGAGTCGCCGGGCATCGCCTGGTAGGTGGCGAAGGACGAGACCGTCATGGCGGCCGCCAGACCCATCGCGGCGAGCTGGGACAGCAGCGGCCTGCGCCGCGCCCTGCGGCGGCCCTTGGCGGGCGCCTCAGGCACCTCGGGCGCCTCGGGCTCCAGGGTGAGACGTCCCGAGAGCAGCTCGGCGCGCAGGCGCTCCTTGAAGGCCGCCTCGGGGCCGCCGCCCAGGGGCAGCTCGTGCAGCTCCGTGAGATGCACGAGCACGCGGTCCCGCCGCCTGCGCGCACTACTCATGAGAGCTCCCTGACCGTGTCGGTCGTGACACCTGCCTAACGAGGGGCGGATGGTGGAGGTTACGCCAGATCGTGCTTGAGAGCCCTGGCCAGCGCCCTGATGGCACGGAACTGCAGCGCTTTGATCGCTCCACTCTTCTTCCCCATGATCAGCGCGGTTTCCGCGAGAGAGAGACCGTGCAGGAAGCGCAGCACCACGCACTCCTGCTGTTCGGGATTGAGATCTCGGACGGCACGCAGCACCCGGTCGTTGATGATGGCCGTGACCACGGCGTTCTCGGGTATGTGAGAGCCGTCGAGCGGTACGTCGATCACCTCGCCCGTCGGGATCTCCAGCCGGTAACGACCGGATTTGAAGTGGTCGGTCACCAGGTTTCTCGCGATGGTCACGAGCCAGGCCCCGAAATCGCGGCCCTGCCAGGTGAAGTCGGAGATCCTGCGCAGCGCGCGCAGGAAGGTCTCGCTCGTGAGGTCCTCGGCGAGCGGGTGTGAGCCGACGCGGAAATAGATGTAGCGGTAGACGAGGTCCACGTAGCGGTCATAGAGCGTGCCAAAGGACTCCGTGCACCCGTTCTTGGCATGCAGCACCAGCGTACGGACGTCGTCCGGCACTTCTTCGCGCACGGCGAGCTCGCCCGTCCGGGCAGGTCCAGCGACCGCTGGAGCAAGCAGCCCGGCGAACGGTGACGAGTCAGGCATCCGGTATCCCTAGGGGTAAGGGGTGCGGCGTGCTCGAACACTCTAGAAATCAACCGGAAATTCCACAATCCACAGCTTGCTGGCATGACTAGGCGTAATCGGAAGATACGGTTTGGACCGACCCGTTCCCTCATCGGCTACCGGCTTGGAGGCATAGTCCGGCAGCATTGGAGTCACCATGGAGATCCTCGTTGCTGTCCTAGCGTTTGCCGGTGCGCTCCTGGCCGCCGTCGCGGCCGGTGCCCTGATTCAACGACTGCGCGACGATCCCGAGGGGTGGTTGGTCGCCTGGACCGTTGCAGTGGCGGCGTTGTGCATCTCACTCGGTGTGATCGGCATCGGCTGCCTCATGGGGTTCGGCACCGTCACGTTCCGGATCTATCAGGTGACGGGATCGTTGCTGGCGCCGCTCTGGCTGGCCGTCGGGCTGGTGCAGTTGCTGTCGGAGAAGGCGCCGCCCAGGTTCCTGGCGTGGCTGATGGGCATCGCGCTGACCGTCGTCGGCGTCGTGATCCTGGTCTGGGATCCGCTCAAGACCAACGACATGGGCACGACGCTGCCCCCCGCCGCCAACCACTGGAACCTCTTCCCCGACATGTTGCTGATCGGGGTGCACGCCGTCGCCCTGCTGGTCATGCTGGCGATGCTGGTGGTGGCCGGGCTCAAGTGGCGCAACGGCGACGAATACGACACCGACAACCTGCACGCGACCGCGGTCATCGTGCCGTCGGGGATCGCGCTCGTGGGCGCGCTGAGGTTCGCGGTGCCGCCGTTGTTCACCACGGCGCTGCTGGCGGTGGCAGGGGCGGCGGTCTGGTACACCGTGCTGCGGCCGCTGGCGCCGTACGAGGACGACGATGAGGACGATTTCGAGCCTGACCGCGACGACCGCGCCCCGCGCCGTGACGAGCGCTCTCAGCGCCGCGACGAGCGTGCCCAGCACCGCGAGGAGCGTCCCATGGCGCTCGACGAGCGCCAGATGCCGGTGGGCGACCGTCAGATGCCGCCGGGGGAGCGCCCGATGTTCCGCGACGAGGTGCCGGGGCCGGGCCGCAGGGGCATGCCCGAGCAGCCGCCCCAGCCCCAGCCCCTGCAGCAGCCGCCGCCCGCCGACCTGCCGCCCGCGCCGCCGCGCCGTTCGCCGGGGCTGGGCGACCTGGTGGCCGAATATCGCGCGGGCGACCAGGAGATCGACTACGCCGCGCGCATGGCGCCGCCGCCCGACGCGGGGCCCTCGACCGGCTACATCATGAACGGCGCCCCGCCGCAGCGGCCCGACTTCGCCGCGCCCGGCACGGGGGCCGTCTTCCCGGGCGCCGAGCTGTTCTCGCCCGCGCAGCAGCAGCCCGGCTCCAGCAAGCCCTCACCGACCATCTTCGGCCTGCTGACGGTCTTCACGATCATGGACGGCGCCGGCGACGCGTTCGACCGGCTGGCCGAGGCGACCGTCGAGGCCGTCCGCCGCGGCGAGCCCGACACCCTCGTGTACGCCTGCCACGCGGTGAAGTCGGCGCCTCTGCAGCGCATCGTCTACGAGCTCTACCGCGACGAGGTGGCCTACCGCGACCACCAGCGCCAGCCGCACGTGGAGCGGTTCGTCAACGAGCGGCAGTCGATGGTGCTGGCCACCAACGTCATCGAGCTCAGCGTCAACGCGGCGAAGGTGGTGCCCCTGCCCACGGCTATGTACTGAGGGCGCTCCGCAGCCGGGCCTCGTCCACCCGCCAGAAGTCGTGCTGCACCCCGTCGATCAGCGTGACCGGGATCATCTCCCAGTATTTCTCCCTGAGCTCCTCGGAGGAGTCGATGCTGACCTCCTCCCACGGCACGCCCAACTCGCCCGCGACCCTCGCGACGACCTCGCGGGCGTCGTCACACAAGTGACAGCCGGGTTTGCCGAGCAACGTGATGCGATGCATACGGCAACCGTACCCCGCCGACTTTGTGCATCGGTTCACAAAGGGATTAACCTGAAAGACGGTTCGATTCCGTCCACGCGGTCCCCAAGCCGCCCGTCCCCTGGAGCACCGGCACGTGAAGAGCCCGTCCCAGCCCCGTGACCGCGGTATACCCGAGGCGACGGTCGCCAGGCTTCCGTTGTACCTCAGGGCGCTGAACGGGATGGCGGAGCGGGGCATCGCGACCGTGAGCTCGGAGGATCTCGCCGTGGCCGCCGGGGTGAACTCGGCCAAATTGCGCAAGGATCTATCGCATCTCGGCTCATATGGCACCCGCGGCGTAGGCTATGACGTTGAATACCTCGTCTACCAGATCTCCCGCGAACTCGGACTGACCCAGGACTGGGCGGTCGCGATCGTCGGAGTCGGCAACCTCGGCCGCGCCCTGGCCAACTACGGCGGTTTCGTCTCCCGAGGCTTCCGGGTCGCGGCGCTCGTGGACGCCGACCCCGAAGTCGTGGGCGACACCATCGCGGGATTGAATGTGGAGCACATCGACGAACTGGAAGCCGTGATCACGCGGCGTGGAGTCTCGATCGTGGTTCTGGCGACACCGGCGGCAGCGGCGCAGGATTTGTGCGATCGTGTGGTCGCCGTGGGCGTCACCAGCATCCTGAACTTCGCCCCCGTCGTGCTCACCGTTCCGGACACTGTCGATGTCCGTAAGGTCGACCTATCCATCGAACTGCAGATTCTGGCGTTCCACGAGCAACGCAAGGCTGGGGGGCCACTCATGGCAGTGGACAGTCAATGAGTGTTCTGGCTATCGGACTCAGCCACCGGACCGCACCGGTGGCTCTGCTCGAGCGCGTCTCGATGACGGGTGACGCGCTCGTCAAGCTCCTGCACGAGGTGCAGGACGATCCCTGCGTCGCGGAGGCCATGGTGGTCTCGACCTGCAACCGGGTCGAGGTCTACGTCACGGTCGACCGCTTCCACGCCGCCGTCACCGCGATCAGCGGCCTGCTCGGGCGGCATTCGGGCATCCCGGTCGAGGAGCTGGCGCCGCACTTCTACGTGCACTACGAGGAGCGGGCGGTCGAGCACCTGTTCTCCATGGTGTGCGGCCTCGACTCCATGGTCGTCGGCGAGGGCCAGATCCTCGGCCAGGTCCGCCAGGCGCTCAAGCTGGCCCAGCGCCAGGGCACCGTCGGCGCCACCCTCAACGAGCTGGTCCAGCAGGCGCTGCGGGTCGGCAAGCGGGCCCACCACGACACCGGCATCGACCAGGCCGGCGCCTCCCTCGTCTCCGCGGGCCTGGCCCTGGCGGGCGACCTGGCCGGGCGGCGGGCCCTGGTCATCGGCGCGGGCTCCATGAGCTCGCTGGCCGCCGTCACGCTGGCGCGCGCGGGGGTCACCGACATCGTCGTGGCCAACCGTACGTTCGAGCGCGGCGCCCGGCTGGCCGAGTCCGTCGGCGGGCGGGCGGTCGAGTTCACCGCCGTGGCCGCCGAACTGGCCGCCGCCGACATCGTCATCACCTGCACCGGCGCGGGCCGCCCCATCGTCACCCCTGACCTGCTGAGCGGACCGGCGTTCCTGCTGGACCTGGCGCTGCCGCACGACATCGACCCGGCCGTGCGCGCGGTGCCCGGCGTCACGCTGGTGGACCTGGAGACGATCCAGGAGTCCGGCATCGGCTCGCGTGAAGGCGACGCCGTCCCGTCCGTACGCGCTCTCGTCTCCGAGGAGTTGCGGGCCTACCTCGACGCCGAACGGGCGGCCAAGGTCACCCCGACCGTGGTCGCGCTGCGCAGCAAGGCGGCGAGCGTGGTCGAGTCGGAGCTCGGGCGGCTCCTCATGCGAATGCCCGACCTCGACGAACGGGCCAGGGACGAGGTCGCGATGACCGTCCAGCGGGTGGTCGACAAACTGCTGCACGAGCCGACTGTGCGTGTCAAGCAGCTCGCCACCTGCCCAGGAGGCGATCATTATGCGGAAGCCCTGCGTGAGTTGTTCAATCTGGATCCGAAGATGCCCCAGGCCGTGAGGGAGGTCGAGCTGTGAAGTCAGGGACCCTGCGACTGGGCACCCGCCGCAGCCTCATGGCGACCACGCAGTCGGGGATGGTGGCCGACGCCTACACCAAGCGCACCGGGCGCGCGGTGGAGCTGGTCGGCATCACCACGTTCGGCGACGTGACCAAGGCGCACCTGGCACAGCTCGGCGGCACCGGCGTGTTCGTCAGCGCGCTGCGCGACAAGCTGGTCGAGGACGCGGTCGACTTCGCCGTCCACTCGCTGAAGGACCTGCCGACGACGCAGGACCCGCGCTTCACGCTGGCGGCCATCCCCGCCCGCCACGACCACCGCGACGCGCTGGTCGGCCTGCACAAGTTCGCCGACCTCGCGCCCGGCGCCAGGGTCGGCACCGGCTCGCCGCGCCGGGTCGCCATGCTGAGCGCGCTCCGTCCCGACCTGGAATACGTGCCGATCCGCGGCAACGCCGACACGCGCATCGGCAAGGTCACTTCCGGCGAGCTCGACGCGGTCGTGCTGGCCGCGGCCGGTCTGACCAGGATCGGCCGCAGCGCCGAGATCTCCCAGATCTTCGAGGTCGAGGAGCTGCTGCCCGCCCCCGGCCAGGGCGCCCTCGCCGTCGAGTGCCTCACCGAGCGCACCGATCTGATCGAGTTCCTGAGCGTGCTCGACGACCCGTCCACACGCTCCGCGGTGCTCGCCGAGCGTGCCGTCCTGAACGCCCTGGAGGCCGGCTGCTCGGCTCCGGTGGGTGCTTTCGCGGTCGATGACGGGCAAACTCTGAACCTGACCGCTGTGGTCGTCTCCATCGACGGCCGCGAAGCGGTCCGCAAGTCCGCCGCCGGCTCTCCTTCGGAGGCTGTAAACCTGGGCCGCCTCCTCGCGGCCGAGATGATCGCCGAAGGGGCCGACAGATTGATGGGGGAGCAATCCCATTGAGCTCCGATAGTCCGACCTCCGGTTTCGTCGCGTTCGTGGGCGCGGGTCCCGGCGATCCCAACCTGCTCACGCTCCGCGCCGCCGAGCTGCTCGCCAAGGCCGACGCGGTGGTGCTCGACGCCGAAACGCAGACCCCGCTGCTGCGCCACTGCCGTGAAGGCGTCGAGGTCGCCGAAGACGACTTCGTCAAGCGCGCCGCCAGGGGGCAGCTCGTGGTCCGCCTGTGCGAAGGCGATCCCATGCTGTTCTCCTCGATCACCGAGGAGGTCGCGGCCTGCGCCGCGGCGGAGGTGGACTTCGAGATCGTGCCCGGCGTGCCGCCCGCGACCGCGGTGCTGACGTACGCGGGCATCCCGGCGGCGACCGCCGTGCCCGAGTTCCGCGTCGTCGACGCCTCCCAGGAGCAAGACTGGGCCGTCCACGCGGCCTGCCGCGGCACGCTGGTCATCTACAACGGCATCGGCGACGCCGTGGCCATCGGCAAGGCGCTCATCGCCGGTGGCAAGCCCGACAGCACGCCCGTCGCGGTCAGCAGCGGCGGCACCACCACCGAGCAGTACACCGTGGTGTCCTCGCTCGGCCGGCTCCAGGCCGACCTCAAGCACGCCGGGTTCACCGAGCCGGCCCTGATCGTGGTCGGCGAGGCCGTCGGGATGCGCGACAAGCTGTCGTGGTTCGAGACCAAGCCGCTGTTCGGCTGGCGGGTGCTGGTGCCGCGCACCAAGGAGCAGTCGCGCAGCCTGTCCGACCAGCTCGTCGCCTACGGCGCGGTGCCGGAGGAGGTGCCGACCATCTCGGTCGAGCCGCCCCGCACGCCGCAGCAGATGGACCGCGCGATCAAGGGCCTGGTCACGGGCCGCTACGAGTGGGTGGCCTTCACCAGCTCCAACGCGGTCAAGGCCGTACGCGAGAAGTTCGAGGAATACGGCCTCGATGCCCGTGCCTTCGCCGGGCTGAAGGTGGCCGCCGTGGGCGACGCGACCGCGCGGGCCCTCGTCGAGTTCGGGGTCAAGCCGGACCTGCTGCCCTCTGGGGAGCAGTCGTCCGAGGGGCTGGTGGCCGAGTGGCCGCCCTACGACTCGATGCTCGACCCGATCAACCGGGTGCTGTTGCCCAGGGCCGACATCTCCACCGACACGCTCGTCGCCGGGCTCACCGAGCTGGGCTGGGAGTGCGACGACGTCACCGCGTACCGCACCGTGCGGGCCGCCCCGCCGCCCGCTCCCATCCGTGAGGCCATCAAGGGCGGCGGCTTCGACGCCGTGCTCTTCACGTCCTCCTCCACCGTGCGCAACCTCGTCGGCATCGCCGGCAAGCCGCACAACGTCACCGTGATCGCGGTCATCGGGCCGCAGACGGCCAAGACGGCCGAGGAGTTCGGGCTCCGGGTCGACGTCATGGCCGACAAGCCGTCAGCTTCCGCCCTGGCCGCCGCGGTGGCCGAGTTCGGAGCCAAGCAGCGCCAGGCGGCCGTGGCCGCGGGAGACACCCCGCGCAGGCCCTCCCAGAACCGCCGTGGCGCCAGGAGAAGAGTCAAATGAGCGCACAATACCCCGTCGCCCGTCCCAGGCGGCTGCGCCGCAGCCCCGCCCTGCGGCGGATGGTGTCGGGCACCCGGCTGCACCCGGCCGACCTGATCCTGCCCCTGTTCGTCAAGGAAGGCATCGCCGAGCCGCAGCCCGTGGCCTCGATGCCCGGCGTCTTCCAGCACACCCGCGACTCGCTGCGCAAGGCCGCCCACGAGGCGGCGGAGGCCGGGGTGGGCGGGCTGATCCTGTTCGGCATCCCGGCACTGAAGGACGCCCGCGGCTCGGCCGCCGACGACCCGGAAGGCATCCTGCAGCAGGCCCTGCGCGACGTGAACGCCGAGGCCGGCGACTCCATCGTGGTGATGGCCGACACCTGCCTCGACGAGTTCACCGACCACGGGCACTGCGGCATCCTGACCCCGTCCGGCGACGTGGACAACGACGCCACGCTGGAGCGGTACGCCTCCATCGCGGTGGCCCAGGCCGAGGCCGGGTCGCAGATGGTGGCGCCGAGCGGGATGATGGACGGCCAGGTGGGCGCGATCCGCACGGCCCTCGACGCCGCCGGTCACGGGGGCGTCCCGATCCTGGCCTACTCCGTCAAATACGCCTCCGCCTTCTTCGGCCCGTTCCGCGAGGCCGCCGAGTGCGCGCCGCAGTTCGGCGACCGCAGCACCCACCAGCAGGACCCGGCGGGTCCGCTGGCGGAGGCGCTGCGCGAGGTGCGCCTCGACCTGGCCGAAGGCGCCGACGCGGTCATGGTCAAGCCCGCGCTGGCCTACCTCGACGTCATCACGCGCGTCCGCGAAGAGGTGGACGTGCCGGTGGCCGCCTACCAGGTGAGCGGCGAATACGCGATGATCGAGGCCGCCGCGGCCAACGGCTGGGTGGACCGGGAGCGGATGATCATGGAGTCGCTGGTCGCGATCAAGCGCGCCGGGGCCGATCTGATCTTGACGTACTGGGCCACGGAAGTGGCACGAGGGCTGTAACCAAGGGGTTTCCCGTCAACAGGTGAGGCCTGTGCGTTAGAGTGCGTTAACAAGTGCTGGTGTGTCCCGCGTGTTGCCTATGGCCTGGAGCCGGGACCCCCTCAGGCGCTTGAACTCGACGGGAGACACCAATGGTGGGGGTACCACTGGCTCGGCGTACCAAAAAACGGTCGCGACCGACTCGGATCGGCACAGTGCTCGAATACGCCGCGCTGGGGTGGCCCGTCGTGCCGGGCGCGCGGCCGTTGCGTCAGGGGTCGCGCTCCTGTTCGTGTGACCGCCTCGGCTGTCCGGACCCCGGTGCCCATCCGCTCTCTCCCGCCTGGGCCATGCAGGCCACGACGGACCCGGCGCTGCTCACGCGGTGGTGGCAGGTGGAGCCTGAGGCCAACGTCATCCTGCCCACTGGGCGCGTGTTCGACGTCTTCGACGTACCGCTCGCCGCCGGCCTGTCCGCCCTCACCAGGATCGACAACGCCGACGCCCACCCTGGCCCGGTCGCCGCCAACGGCGACCGGGTTCTGTTTTATGTGGCCACCCGGGGCAATCCGGAGGACGAGGACGAGTGGTGGTCGTGCCAGCTCGACTGCGACCCGGCCACCATCGACGACACGCCGGGGCTGCGGTGGCACTGCCGCGACAGCTACGTCCTCGCGCCCCCCTCGACCCTCCCCACCGGCCAGCCCGTCTCCTGGCTCCGGCCCCCGGACGGCCGGCCGCTGCCCGACCCGCTGCGCATCCTGGAGTGGCTGGCCGACTGAGGTCAGCGCCGCCGGATATCGCGTTGGTCCACCTCTGTCATGACCTTCGCGACCGTGGCGAAGTCATCGTCCACGCGCAGCACTGTGAGCCCATGGTGAACGGCGGTCGCGCACAGCAGGAGATCGATCACTCCAGCGGAACGGTGCTGTCCGTGCTGAGTGAGCTTGTACTGGGCGTTTTCCACCCATCGCCAAGCAGACTTGGGGACGGATGCGGGCTCACAGAGAAGGCTGAGGTCGCCCTCCAGTTCGTCCCTGTGAGCGGGGCTCGTGGCGGAGTACAGGAATTCTGTCCTCGTGGGCTCGCAGATCCGTAGCGGCTGCGTGGTGATGCGGTCGCTCCAGAACTCGAGCGCATCAACATTCCGCAGGAGGTACCACAACGCGGAGGCGTCGATGAGGTAGGGCATCAGCCGATGGCGTCTTTCCACGCTGTTCTCGCCGCATGACGGGCGGCCGACGCCTCGTCGAATTCGCCGCGCTGGGCTCGTGCGGCGAGCCTCTCCAGCGCCTCGATCCGCTGGATTCGCGCGACGTACTCTCGAAGGGCGAAGTTGACGGTCTCCTTCTTCGTCGTCGTCCCCATCATGCGCATGGCCTCTCTGAGGGCGTCGTCATCGATGTCGATTTGAGTGACTGCCATGAGTTCCTCCTATGTTGGTGACCAACATGGATCGCATACATTGCCAATATAACTCGTTCGTGCCCGTTCTCGGGGGCGGTGGCGGGCCCGGATAATCTGGGTCGCGTGAGCCGTACACAGAACTCCGAGGACCTGTTCGCCCGCGCCCGTCAGATCGTGCCCGGAGGCGTCAACTCTCCGGTGCGCGCGTTCGGCGCGGTGGGTGGCACGCCGCGTTTCATGGCCTCAGGCCAGGGGCCCTACATCACCGACGTCGACGGCAACCGCTACGTCGACCTGGTCTGCTCCTGGGGCCCGATGATCCTCGGGCACCGTCACCCGGCCGTCGTCGAGGCGGTCTCCGCGGCCGTGGCCCACGGGTTCTCCTACGGCACCGCCACCCAGGGCGAGGTCGAGCTGGCCGAGGCGCTCGTCGCGAGGGTGGCGCCGGTCGAGAAAGTGCGGCTGGTCAGCTCCGGCACCGAGGCGACCATGAGCGCGGTGCGGCTGGCCCGTGGGTTCACGGGGCGGTCCAAGGTGATCAAGTTCGCCGGGTGCTACCACGGGCACGTGGACGCGCTGCTGGCCGCGGCCGGGTCCGGGGTCGTGACGTTCGGGCTGCCCGACACGCCCGGCGTGACCGGGGCTTCGGCGGCGGACACGATCGTGCTGCCGTACAACGCGATCGAGGCCGTCGAGGAGGCGTTCGCCGCGGCCGACGTCGCGTGCGTGATCACCGAGGCGTGCCCGGCCAACATGGGCGTCGTCCCGCCGCGCGACGGCTTCAACGCGCGCCTGCGCGAGCTGTGCACGGCCAACGGCGCGCTGCTCATCGTCGACGAGGTGCTGACGGGTTTCCGCGTCTCGCCCGCGGGCTGGTACGGCCTCGACCCCGTCGAGGCCGACCTGATGACGTTCGGCAAGGTCATGGGCGGCGGCCTGCCGGCGGCGGCGTTCGGCGGCCGGGCGGACGTGATGGCCTGCCTCGCGCCGGAGGGGCCGGTCTACCAGGCGGGCACGCTGTCGGGCAACCCGCTCGCCTGCGCCGCCGGCCTGGCCACGCTGCACGCGCTGGACGCGGCGGCGTACGAGCGGGTCGACGCCGCGGCGCTCACCGTCGGCGCGGCCGCCTCCGAGGCCCTGGCGGCGGCGGGGGTGCCGCACCGGCTGCAGCGGGCGGGCAGCCTGTTCTCCATCTTCTTCACGGAGGCGGAGGTGACGAACTTCGACGAGGCCAAGACGCAGAACACGGCCGCGTTCACCGCGTTCTTCCACGCGATGCTCGACCACGGCGTCTATCTGCCCCCGTCGGCCTATGAGGCGTGGTTCCTGTCGGCGGCCCACGACGACGAGGCGCTCGGCCGCGTCGCCGACGCCCTTCCTGCGGCGGCGAAGGCGGCCGCCGCGGTTCTCTGAGCGGCTGCCACGACAGCCGCCCGTCCGGCGACGAGGTCGGTCCGGCCGGTACGCCCGCCCGCATATCGGGGCAGGAGGCCGAACCGACCCACTGCGATGGTGGCCGCCACCCCTATGGCCCGGCGCGGGCGAGGTGGCGGGGGCTCACTCAGCGGGTGGGCTTCTGGTAGCGAACGCGCTGGTCGCGAGCCTGCTCAGCGAGGGCCTTGAGGTAGGAGACGGAGGTGGACTGCTGCTGCTTCCGCTGAAGGATTCTCATACATCTATTTTCATCTACTACACATTCAACGACAAGCGAGACTTTCTACGCTAAACCGTTTAGAGTGGCTTACATGTTGGACTTGAACCGGCTCAAGGCGCTTCACGCGGTGCACGTCTACGGGTCGGTCGGCGCGGCCGCCGACGCGCTCATGGTCACTCCTTCGGCGGTCTCCCAGCAGATCGCCAAGCTGGAGCGGGAGACCGGCGCCCGGCTCATGGAGCGCAACGGGCGCGGCGTGCGCCTGACGGATGCGGCCGGGCTGCTCGCCGAGCACGCCGAGCGCATCCTCGCCCTGGTCGAGACCGCCGAGGCCGACTTCGAGGCGCTGCGCGGCGAGGTCGTCGGCCGGCTCAACCTGGCCGCCTTCCCCACCGCCGTACGCGGTCTCATGCCGCCCGCGCTCGCCACGCTCAAGCACCGCCACCCCGACCTGTGGGTGCAGCTCAACGAGCGGGAGCCCGAGCGGATCGTGCGCGAGGTGGCCAGAGGCGAGCTGGACCTGGGCGTGATCCAGGACTGGCTCAACCGGCCGATGGCGCTGCCCGACGGCCTGTCCAAGGCCACGCTGCTCGACGACATCGCCGACGTGGCCCTGCCCGCCGACCATCCGCTGGCCGGCGGCAAAGAGGTCGAACTGGCCGCGCTGCACGGCGAGCGGTGGATCAGCTCCTCTCCCGGTACGGTCTGCCACGACTGGCTGGTCTTCACCCTGCGCAGCGCCTCGTTGGAGCCGGTGATCGCCTGCATGGCCGACGAATACCCGACCCAGCTCGCCCTGGTGGCGGCCGGGCTGGGGTGCGCGATCGTGCCACGGCTCGGCCGGGACTGCGTGCCGGAGGGCGTGAGCCTGGTCCCGATCCGGCCGCGCCAGTCGCGGCGCATCTACGCGGTCTGGCGCACGGACGCCGCCCGCCGTCCCGCGATCAGGGCCGTGGTCGAGGCGCTGGTCGAGGCGAGCAGGACGCAGGAGAACGCCTGGGCGGTGAACTGACGCTCAACTGAGCGCGATCGCCACGACGCCGCCGAGGATCACCGCCGAGGCGAGCAGGCGGCGCCGCAGGTCGCCCTCCGCCAGCAACCGCCCGCCGAGCACGACCGCGATCAGCACGCTGACCTCGCGGGCCGGCGCCACCACGCTCACCGGCGCCATCGTGAACGCGACCAGCACCAGCAGGTACGACACGAAGATCAGTACGGCCGCCCCCACCACCCGATACCGATGCTCCCGCCACACCGGCACCACCAGCCGCCGCCGCGCCCCCAGCACGAAGGGCGTGAGCACCAGGGCACGCGCGACCTCGCCGAGATAGTTGAGCACGATCGGCGCCACCGCGAACGCGCTCACCACCCGCGAGTCCCAGACCGTGTACCCGGCGATGAACACCCCCACCACCAGCCCGGGCACCAGCCCCTTGAGCTCCCCGCCCCCGCCGCTCATCAGGAACACCCCGGCCCCGACCAGCACGATCCCCGCCGCGCCCACGGCGGACGGGCGCTCGCCCAGGAACAGCACCGCGACCAGGCTGGCCAGCATCGGCCCGGTGCCGCGCGCGACGGGGTAGACGAGGGAGAGGTCGCCCTTGCCGTACCCGCGCTGGAGCAGCACGAAGTAGCCGAGGTGGAGCGCCGCGCTGCCACTGATCACGGCGAGGTCGCGCCAGGTGACGGGAGTGCCCGTGACCAGGAGGAACCCTACGAACAGCGGGCCCCAGACGACGACGGCGGCGACGGCGACGAGCCAGAGGAAGACCAGCCCGTCGGCCTGGGAGGCCCGCTTGCTCAGCAGGTTCCAGGTGGCGTGGGCGACGGCGGCGACGAGGATGAGGGCTAATGCCCATGGACTCACTCGGCGCCTCCTTCCCGCGATCGACTTTACCGTCGCCGTCCCCGTCTGGCCGCGTGACCCGGTCGAGCGGATAGGCTGTGCGCACCATGGCTGAAACCACCGTCGTTCACCTATTGCGCCACGGTGAGGTGCACAACCCCGGAGGCATCCTCTACGGCAGGCTGCCCGGTTTCCACCTATCGGAGACAGGTCAGCTCATGGCCGAGACGGTCGCCAAGGCCGTCGGCGGCCGTGACATCGTCGCTCTCTACAGCTCGCCGATGGAGCGCGCGGTCGAGACGGCCACCCCGCTCGCGGACAAGCTCGGCCTCGACATCGTCCAGGACGCCCGCCTGATCGAGGCGGGCAACCTCCTTCAGGGCCGCAAGCTGGGCCAGGGCCTGGCGGTGCTGCGCGACCCGCGCAACTACCGCTATTTCTGGAACCCGCTCCGCCCGTCCTGGGGCGAGGCCTACCCGGTCATCGTCGCGCGGATGAAGTCGATCATCGACGAGGCGCGGGCGGCGGCGCGCGGGCACGAGACGGTGCTCGTCAGCCACCAGCTCCCGATCTGGGCGATCAGGTCGGCGGCCGAGGGCCGCAGGCTCTGGCACGACCCACGGCGCAGGCAGTGCACGCTGGCCAGCCTCACCACGCTCACGTTCGACGGCGACCGCCTGATCAGCATCGGCTACAGCGAGCCCGCTGGATCGCTGGACACGGGACCTTCCATCCCCGGGGCCTGATGTCCGGGCCATGGGGGCACACCGGTAGAGTTGCAAGCTCTACCGGTTGTAGTACAAGGAGATCTTCCTCCGTGCGCGCCAAGTCCCTCTCCCTCGTCCTCCTGGCCGTGCTGCTCGCGGGCTGCGCCGGCAACCAGGGCGGTCAGCCACAGGCGGGTGACACCCGCTTCATCGCGGGCGACGGGAAGATGCAGGTGTTCGCCGCGGGTGAGCGCAAACCGGCCCCCGTGGTCGAGGGGCCGACCCTCGAAGGCGGCACCGCCTCGCTGGCCTCGTACAAGGGCAAGGTCGTCGTGCTCAACTTCTGGGCCTCGTGGTGCGGCCCGTGCCGGGCCGAGGCGCCGGTGCTCAAGGAGGTCGCGGCCAAGACCAAGGCCAGTGGCGTGGAGTTCCTCGGCGTCGACTTCAAGGACCGCCAGGCCGACGCGAAGGCGTTCGAGCGCACTGAGCAGACCGGTTACCCCCACATCTTCGACCAGCCGGGCAAGGTGGCGCTGGCCTTCCAGGGCACGGTGCCGCCCGCGGCCATCCCGTCCACGCTGATCATCGACGCGCAGGGCCGGATCGCGGCCAGGGCGCTCGGCGCGGTCAAGTACACCGACCTGATGAACGCGGTGACCAAGGTGCGCGATGAGTGACCTCGTCGCCTCGGGCTCGCTGCTGCTCGCGGTGCCGATCGCGGTGCTGGCCGGGGTGGTGTCGTTCCTGTCGCCGTGCGTGCTGCCGCTGGTGCCCGGCTACCTGTCCTACGTCACCGGCATGAGCGAAGACCCCAGGCGGGGGCGGCTGGTGCTCGGGTCCGTGCTGTTCGTGGCCGGGTTCGCGCTGGTGTTCGTGCTCAGCGGGGCGCTGTTCGGCGGGCTCGGCTCCATCATGCTGGGCAACGCCGACATCATCACGCGCGTGCTCGGCGTGCTGACCATCGTGCTCGGGCTGGCGTTCCTCGGGGTGATCCCCGGGCTGATGCGCGACGTGCGCATCCACCGGCTCCCGGCCGCGGGCCTGGCCGGCGCGCCGCTGCTCGGGGTGGTGTTCGGGCTGGGGTGGACACCGTGCATCGGGCCCACGCTCGCCGTCGTGCTGACGCTCGGGCTCAACGAGGGCAGCGCCGGACGCGGCGCCCTCCTGGCCATCGCGTACGCCCTGGGCCTCGGCCTGCCGTTCGTGGCCGCCGCGCTGGCGTACAGCAGGGCCCTGCGGACGTTCAGGGCCATTCGCAAGCACTCGCGCCTGATCACCAGGATCGGCGGCGGCATGATGGTGGCCGTCGGAGTGCTGCTGGTGAGCGGACTTTGGGGACAGATGATCGCGGCCATGCAGGTGATGATCGGCAGCTTCGAGCCGGTGATCTGATGAGCGTGCGGGAGCTGGAGAAGGAGCAGGCGCCCAAGCCGGCGTCGTTCGGGCTGGTGGAGTGGCTGCGCTGGGGGTGGCGCACGCTCACCTCGATGAAGACGGCGCTGATCCTGCTGTTCCTGCTCGCGCTCGGCTCGGTGCCCGGCTCGCTGGTGCCGCAGCGTGGCGTCGACCCCGACAAGGTCGCCCGGCTCTACGAGGCCAACCCCGCACTCGCCGAGTGGTACGACAGGTTCCAGCTCTTCGAGGTGTTCACCTCGGCCTGGTTCGCGGCCGTCTACCTGCTGCTGTTCACCTCGCTGATCGGCTGCATCATCCCGCGCACCACCGTCTACCTGCGCGAGCTGCGCCGCAAGCCGCCCGCCGCGCCGAAGAACCTGTCCCGCCTGCCGCACTTCGCCTCGATCGACGGCGACCTCGACGTCGAGGAGGCCGCCAAGCGGTTGCGTAAGCGGCGCTTCCGCGTCGTGACCGGCGACGGCTGGGTGTCGGCGGAGAAGGGCTACCTGCGCGAGACCGGCAACCTGATCTTCCACGTCGCGCTGATGGGCGTCCTGCTCGCGATCGGCGCCGGCTCCCTGTTCGGCTACCGGGGCAACGTCCTGGTGGTGGAGGGCGACGGGTTCGCCAACACCGTGGCCGCCTACGACCGCTACATGCCGGGCAGCCAGGTGTCGGCGGAGTCGCTGGAGCCGTTCTCCTTCCAGCTCGCCGACCTCAAGGTCAGCTACCAGGTCGAGGGCGACAAGCGCGGGCAGGTGCTCGACTACGCCGCCCACCTGAAGGTCAACGACTCGCCGGGCTCACCCGTCCGCGACTACACGCTCAAGGTCAACGAGCCGCTGGAGATCAACGGCACGCAGACCTACCTGATCGGCAACGGCTACGCCCCCGTGTTCAGGGTCACCGACGGGAAGGGGCAGGTGGCCTACGAAGGGCCCGTACCCTGCCTGATCGAGCAGAAGACCACGATGACCTCGGGCTGCGTGGTCAAGGTGCCCGACGCGCAGCCGGCGCAGCTCGGGTTCCTGCTGCAGTTCATGCCCACCAGCCTGCCGCTGACCGACGGCACCTACGCCTCCGCCTTCCCCGGCGAGCTCAACCCCGAGGTGCAGGTCATCGGGGCCTTCTCCGGCGACCTGGGCGTACGCTCCGGCAGGCCGCAGTCGGTCTACGAGCTGGCCGAGCCGGAGGTCATGAAGAAGCTCAAGCCGCTGGTCATGGGCTCGGCGGCGCCCAAGCCGCTGGCCGTGGGGCAGTCGATGGACCTGCCCGGAGGCGTGGGCAAGCTGGAGTTCACCGGGGTCAAGGAGTGGATCACCATCCAGACGGCCTACGATCCGGGGCGCATGGCCGCCCTGGTGGCTTCTGGCACGGCCGTCGTGGCCATCGCGCTGTCGCTCATGATCCGGCGCCGCAGGGTGTTCGTGCGGATCGCCGGTGGCCGGGCCGATGTGGGCGGCCTGACCCGTACCGAGGGCTCCGCGGCGGGCTTCACCGAGGAGTTCGCCGACATCGTCAAGCTTCTATCAGCAGGAGAAAAGGATGTCCGCTGAGCAACTCGCCGAGCTGAGCGACCTTTTCGTCGTCGCCGCCGTCCTGCTCTATGTCGTCGCCATGGTCGGGTTCGCGATCGAGCTGGCCTTCGGCCGGAGTCGCCCCGGCAAGGCGGCCACTACGAAAACGGTCACCGCCAAGCAGCCGGTCTCCGTGGGAGCGGGGGGAGCAGAGGACGCGGACATCGCGGACGTCACGGACAACGTGGCCGTCGTGGCGCCGTCGCCCGGGGCGGCCAGGGCCGGGACGGTGGCCCTCGTGCTCGCCTGGATCGGCTGGGCCGCCAACCTCGGCGCCATCGTCACCCGCGGCCTGTCCGTGGACCGGTGGCCGTGGGGCAACATGTACGAGTTCGTCGTCGCGATCTGCTTCGCCGCCGTGACCGCGTTCCTCGCCACCCAGCTCCGCCACAACGTACGCTTCCTCGGCCCCTTCGTCATGGTCACCGCCGCGCTCGGCCTCGGCCTGGCCGTCAAGGTGTTCTACACGGTCGCCGGCCCGGTCGTGCCCGCGCTGAACTCGTACTGGATCGCCATCCACGTCAGCGCGGCCATCATCTCCAGCGGCCTGTTCACGCTGGCGGGCGTCGCGGGCGTGCTCTACCTGGTGCGCGGCGACGGGATGTCACGCCTGCCGTCCCGCGAGGACCTGGAGCGGGTGGCTCACCGGGCGATCGTGTTCTCCTTCCCCCTGTGGACGTTCGCCGTCATCGCGGGCGCGCTCTGGGCCGACCGCGCGTGGGGCCGTTACTGGGGCTGGGACCCCAAGGAGGTCTGGTCCTTCATCACCTGGGTGGCCTACGCCGCCTACCTGCACGCCAAGGCGACGGCCGGCTGGCGCGGCAGGGCGTCGACGATCGTGCAGCTCGTGGCGTTCGGCTGCCTGCTGTTCAACCTGATCGGGGTCAACATCTTCATCGACGGGCTGCACAGCTACGCCGACGTGAAGTAGGCCCTGCCGCCGCGGGCGCGGCGACAGGGACGGGCTCAGTCGTCGCCGCGCATGCGGCGGTCGAGGTCGCGCAGGAAGTCGGGGTCGTCGTCGGGCCCCTTCGGCATGCCCGGGCCCGGGGGCACCGGCCACACCTCGCGCGCCACCTGCGGGCGGCCCCGGGCCAGCCAGACCAGGCCGCCGAGGATGGGGATGAGCACGACGATCAGGATCCAGAGTGCCTTTGGTACGTTCCGGACCTCTTCTTCGGGCGAAGTGACCACGTCGAACATCGTGAAGAACCAGAAGGCCAGCAGCGCCAGGCCGATCAGAACACCTGCCATGCCCGAACTGTAAGCCATCCGGGACGTGATCGTGCTTCCCGATGTCCCATTTCGGGTGACTAGCGGAAGATCCGCGTCGTACGGTGGAACCCGATGCGACGGTGCCCCAGGGCTCCACGGGCGTTGAGAGGTGCGATGGCCTTTTCTACCGACAAGGGCCGTCATCGGCGCGGTCGTTGGTGGCGGCGCGGGTCCTACCTCTTCTCGCGCCGTAGCGAGGCGCCCCCGGGCGCCGACCGTTCCTTCTGGTCTTACGCTCGCGAGAAGCACCAGGAGGCCCGAGCCGCGGCAAAGGCACGCAATGGTGCCGAGCGGCGCAAACGGGCGGGCATCGGCGAACTCAGCGGCCGGACGGAGGTGTCGGTGGGGCGGCGGGAACACAGGGCCTGGCCGGGCGGTGGTGAACAGCCCGATCGTGTGGTGTGGCCGGGCCTGGACGCCCCGGCCGAGCGGCGGCAGGAGGCGAGCTGGGACGGCTTCGCGCTACGCGAACGCGGCGAGCGGCTGCCCGCCGCCGTCGTCGTCGAACGGCCCGGCTACACCTGGTACGACTTCGAACTGGACGACCAGCCGTTCAGGGCCCAGCCCAACCGGCCCGACGCGCCGTCGCTGGGCGACGGCCTGCGTCACTGCGGCAGGCTGGAGTCCATCTTGCACCGCCAGTGGGACGCCAGGCAGGGCCCGCCGCCGGCGGACGTCATCCGGGCCGTGGAGAGCCTGGCCCGGCTGCCCGAGCGGCTCAAGGAGAAGCTCGCGGCCGGACTGGAGGGCATCTACGTCGGCCCTGGCGGCGTCCCCGACCTCGACGACATGGGCTACTTACGCGGCGCCCCGCTTCCGTCGGGGCGCGCCACCTGGGACATCTGCGCGGGCGCGTACGGCGACCGCAAGATCGTCGTCGGCGACCGGCCCTCGCCCACCCCGGACGTGATGATGCACGAGGTCGGCCACGCCATCGACGACGTCGACTCGCTGTACGGCGACTGGGTATCCGACTCGCCCGAGTTCGTCCTGCTCTACGAAATGGCCATGCCGGTGCTGGCCTCGACGTTCCACCGGCAGGGGGGTGGGCTGGGCCGCAAGGAGTTCTTCGCCGACGCGTTCGCCGCCATCGCCGCCCGTCAGCGTCCCGCACTTGTCGACATGCTCGGGGGTGACACGAGGATGGCGCTCGACATCATGCTGTTCTTCAACCGGCGCTACGGAATCTAGGTGATCGGCCATGTACGTCATCCGGCTCGCGGACGGGACTCTGCGCGTGCCGCAGAGCCTGACCAGCGCAGACGGGCGTCTGATCGGCAACGCGTACGTGGACGTGCAACCTGGTGACCCCGACTACGACCAGTGGCTGACGGAGTCGCTGACCGAGGAGGAGGCGGCCTTGCGCCGCCGGCGCTGGGAAGAGGGGAACGACGAGCTGGAACGCGAGTTCCTGGCCTACAAGGCAGAGCAGGGAGATGCCTAGGGAACGGACAGGCGCCAGCCACGGTCGGCGGTTGGCGCCGCCCTGTGCTTGCCGTACGAAAGTGTGGCCGGGAAGCACGCGAACAGTGGGTCCCGCCCGACGGTGACCCTGGCTCAGGTACAGACTGTGCCACCTGCGGCGAGCCATTGTTTCCGGCCCACCTTGCAGGATCACCGACCAGACGGAACGTCAGACGCGCGGGGACTCACCTGCTGGCCTGTCGGCCGTAAGAACGTCCTCGCCTCGGAGAAGGGCGTGGACTTCCGACTCGCGGAAGCGCCGGTGCCCTCCGGGGGTGCGGATACTGCTGATGCGGCCTGCCGCTGCCCAGCGCGTAACCGTCTTTGGGTCTACCCGGAAGAGGGCGGCAACCTCTCCTGGGGTTAGCAGACGCTCGCTGCTACTCTCCACCAATCTCTCCCCCTCGCATCCCGCTTCCTGCCAGCGGGCGGACAGGTAACCAGTGTGTCGAGCGAAGCCTGATTTATCCGTGGTTTTCTACAAAGATCACGGGTTGTTATCGGCTGACTGCCCGATTGTTATATGATAGAGCCTCTTTGGGGCTCTCGTGGGTGTTTCTTTACGAAACTCCCTAACTGGGAACAGTAGCAGCGCTCGCGTCCGATGCGAAGAGCGACCGCTACGCAGGTCCGAGTAACCTCGTCCTGTGCGTCCTGTTCTCGTTTACACCGCGTCGCGGATCGGCCTGTTTCTCGTGACCCTGGGGGTCCTCTACCTGCTCGGCCTGACAAACCCGCTCGCACTGATCGCGGCTTCATTCGTGATCAGTGGCATAGCCAGCTACGTCCTGCTGTCGAAGCAGCGCGATGTGGTGAGCGAACGTATCAGCGGCAGGCTCGACCGTCCGAAGCCGCAGGACGACTAGGGCAGGGGGAACATGCCAATCCGGGCATGGTACTCCCGTCCGAGTCTCGTTGTGTCGCTACCGACAAGTAGTCCTCTGCTATGCGGGTAAAACGCCTTCACACCGATGCCTCGCTCCCGCCCTGGATTCCAACTGAGCGCCTTTCCGGTACGCGGATGAATGGCGCCGATGCCCGGCCGTGAGACCGCGCCCGGCCCACGGGAGTCGCGTCCCCGCGGATTGTCCAGCCAGCGCTGATGCCCGCCCACGTACACCGCGGAGCCGGTCACCGCGACCGAGTAGAGCGAGTCGCCGCCCGTCGCGTTGACCCACGTCGGCCGCAGGTTCGCGCCCCTGGCGTAGGTCTCGTATCGCGCTGCGGTGTCGCACATCCCGCCCTTGGGGCCGCCGGTGGTGACCACCACGAAATAGTCGCCGTCAGGTGAGAAGTCGAGGCCGCGCACGTACGACGGGAACGCGGTCGCGCACCGGCTCGCGTACGCCTCGGTGCGCCAGGGAGCGACCCTGGCCTTGGGGCCGCTGATGTCGATCAGCCCGAGCTGCGGCCGGGAATGGCCGTCGAGCGTCGTGAACGAGCCGTCCACGGCCAGCCGGCCGCGCGAGACGGCCAGCGCGTAGACCTTCGCCGCCGAGGTCAGCGGCCCGTCCGGGGTGATCGTGAAGCCTGGGTCGGCCGCGCCCGTGGCCGCGTCGAGCCGGGCCAGCGCGGTGCGCGGGCTGATGAAGTCGCCGCCGACGTAGAGCTTGGTGCCCTGCCTGACCAGCGAGGTCACCATGCCGCCGCCGATGCGCGGCGCGAAGCCGGGCACGAGCGCGCCGTCGGCGAGACTGAGCCGGGTCAGCGCCCTGGCGCGCATCTGGTCGACGCCGTGGAACTCGCCGCCGACGTAGACGGTGCCGCGCTCGCCCGCGGCCAGGCCGTAGACCGGGCCCGCGACGCTCGGCGCGAAGCCCGGCAGCACGCGGCCGGTGGCCAGGTCGTAGGCGAACAGGTTGTCGCGCGGGTAGGTGGTGGTGCGGGCGGCGTCGCTCACCTCGCTGAACGAGCCGCCCACGACGACGGTGCCGCCGACGACGGTGATGGCGTTGACGATGCCGTCGAGCACATGGGGGGTGCTGTCGATCGGGTCGGCCGATACGACGCGGGAATGCGGGACCGGGGCCGAGGCGATGATCGCCGCAAGGGCGACACGGGCAAGCATTCGCCAAGTTCTAGCAGACGTTGGGTAGTCTCGCGGCTACTTTCCGTTGATTGTCCCGATAGCCCCTCTAAGCCTGTGCGGGGCGCGGCCCCCATAGGCTGTGGGCATGACGCGCGCTCAGTTGGACAAACAGCCGGACGAGGTCGCCGCGATGTTCGATCGCACCGCCCGGCGCTACGACCTGGTCAATGATGTGATCTCGCTCGGGCAGGTCAGGCTGTGGCGCAAGGCGGTGGCGGCCGCCGTCGACGCGGGGCCCGGTGAGGTCGTGCTCGACCTGGGAGCCGGCACCGGCACCTCCACCGACGCGTTCACCACGCTGGGCGCGCGGGCCATCGCCTCCGACTTCTCGCTCGGCATGCTGCGCACCGGCGTGCGCCGCCACGGCGGCAACGCGCTGACGGGGGCGGGCGTGCCGTTCATCGCGGGCGACGCGCTGCGGCTGCCGTTCGCCGACGAGGCGTTCGACGCGGTGACGATCTCGGTGGCGCTGCGCAACGTGCACGACACCGCGCAGGCGCTGCGGGAGATGCTCCGGGTGACCAGGCCGGGCGGGCGGCTGGTGATCCTGGAGTTCTCGCACGTGACGTTCGACCCGTTCGACCGGGTCTACCGCGAATATCTGATGCGGCTGCTGCCGAAGATGGCCAAGGTGTTCGGGTCCAACGACGACTCCTACGAATACCTGGCCGAGTCGATCAGAGACTGGCCCGACCAGCCGACGCTGGCCCGGACGATCCAGGACGCCGGCTGGGAACGGGTGGCCTGGCGCAATCTCACGATGGGGATCGTCGCCATGCACAGGGGGTTCAAGCCCGCCTGAGCTCAATCGTGAGCAGGTGGGCCCAGCGGTGGTGGCGGTAGAACGTCACCTCCTTGGTGAAGCAGGCGACCCGGATCTCGGGGATGTAGTCCTCGAACAGCTCCGGGCTCATGCCGGATCGGCACCAGATCAGCATCGCCGTGCCGTACGGCGTGGACTGCGTGTGGATGATGAGGGGCATGCGCCCCTCGGGCGTGCGCATCGACGTACGCAGGCACAACCCCTGGAAGCGGTGCCGGAGCATCACCCGGCCGATCACCCTGCGTACGGGCGGGAGCGAACCGCCGGCGAGCACTGCCACCCCCGCGAGCAGCAGTGTCGCCGCCAGTCCCAGCCGGTCCGCCAGCGGGATGGCGACCATCGGAATGGCGACGGCCAGGGCGATCTCGATCCGCCATCGCCACAGCAGGCCCGCGGCGGCGATGAGGTCGTGTGCCCTGGCGATCTTCGGATGCTTCCTGGGGAACCCGTCCCCGGGGCTGAACTTGCGCGGAGGCGGTTCGCTGGTCGGCTGCTCCTCGGGCGGCGACTCCAGGAGCTCCTTCTTGCGCGCCTCGAACCTGGGGTCGCGGTATCTCCTGCCGCCCCAGTCGGACCTGTCGACCTCCCAGCCTTGCCCCCTCGCGTAGTCGTTGGATCTGCGCCAGAACCACCGGTTCGCGGCGATCGCTAATCGCGACCATCCGCCCTTGCGATCTCCGCTCTCACGAGTAGCGTCGGTCATGTCCGCGGCTCCAATTTCCGCTCCTTGGTCAGAGTCGGGGTGCTTCGCGGTAAGGGCGGATGGGGTCCCACCATCCGCCCGCACGCGTCTGGCGAAAACCTCGTTTCCGATCTGGCCCGCTTTCCTGCCTGCGGGCTACCCTTAGGGTGTGCCGCAGGGCGGCCCCGTGCAATTCCCGCAGAGATGACGACGGGGACTCCTTGCGAAACACTAATCACCCTTCCCGGCGACGATTGCGCACGCGTTGCCATGGGCATATACAGCGGAATGTCGCAGAGGAGGGCTGAGTGATCGGGGAAATCAATCCGATACTCCGCCGCCGGAAACTCGCCACCGAGCTGCGGCGGCTGCGCGAAGACCTAGGTTTCAACGGAGTGCAGGTCTCGCAGGCCCTGCACTGGTCGACCTCGAAACTCTCCCGGCTCGAAACGGGACAGGTGGCCCCCTCCGCCAAGGACGTGGCCCGGCTCCTCCGGCATTACGAGGCCGCCGGCGACGAGGCCGGCCTGCTGCTGGAGCTGGCCGGCAACCACGCCCCCAAGGGATGGTGGGAGTCCTACTCCGACGTCCTGGCCGAGGTCGTGCTGGAGTACATCGGGCTGGAGGACGGCGCCACGTCGATCAGGGCCTGGAACAACAACGTGCTGCCCGGCCTGCTGCAGACCCGCGCGTACGCCACCGAAATGGCGATGCTCTACCGCTCGGTGGAATTGGCCCCGCCCACCGTGATCGAGCGCAGGACCCGGGCCCGGATGCGCCGCCAGCAACTGCTGATGAATGAGCGGCTGTCCTACACGGCGGTGGTGGAGGAGGCGGCCCTGCGGCGCCGCTTCGGCGGCGCCGACGCGGCGCTGATGCACGAGCAGTTACGCCACCTGCTGAAACTCTCAGACCAGCCGAATATCACGATTCGGATGCTGCTGCTGGAGCAGCCGCATCCGATCGACTTATCGAGTTTCGTGCACCTGGGATTTCCCTCGATGCCGCTACTCGGGCCGATCTCGGGCGACGTGGTCTACACGGAGGACTATCCGGCCCTTGAGTTGATCGAGGCGGAGGAGCGGGTCTATCGCTATTCCGTGTTCTTCGATCTCCTGTGTGACGCCGCGCTCGACGAAGAAGCGTCTCGAGATCGCATCGCCTCGCTCGCGGGCCTCTGAGTGCCGGGGGCCCGGCTGCTAGCGTGACGATCATGACGCCGTGGCCCCTGACGACACACCGTCCTCTCCGATCACAGAACGGCACCCCGACTGCCACTATGTACAGGAAAAGCAGTAGACTGCGGGCCGACAAGTTTGTGAAGGGGTTCACAAAGGAACGAAGGCGCGACACCCCGAGGCCTTCGAGCGTGTAGGACAGGACGAGTCCAGTGACCGTGCCAACAGCCACCCGCCAAGAGCAGGAGCTCGACGCCCGAGAGCCACGGAGTAGCCGACGAATGGCGAAGCGGGCGCGACCATGAGCTCACCAGACGCCGACGTCATCGTCGTCGGCGCCGGTCCCGCCGGTTCCGCGACCGCCTGGTATCTCGCTCAGTCCGGGATCGACGTGCTCCTCCTGGAGAAGACCAGGTTCCCCCGTGAGAAGGTCTGCGGCGACGGACTGACGCCGCGCGCGGTCAAGCAGCTGCAGAACATGGACGTCGACATCGACGCCCCCGGCTGGATCAGGAACAAGGGCCTGCGCGTCGTCGGCGGTGGCCTGCGGTTCGAGCTCGACTGGCCGCGACTGGAGCGCTTCCCCGACTTCGGGCTCGTCCGTACCCGCCAGGACTTCGACCAGATCCTGGCCGCCAACGCGGTCAAGAACGGCGTACGCCTCATGGAGGGCGTCACCGTCACCGGCCCCGTCCTCGACGACCGCAGCGGGCACATCATCGGCGTGAAGACCAAGGACGGCCGCGAATACCGCAGCCGCCTGGTGGTGGCCGCCGACGGCAACAGCACCCGCCTGGCCCTGGGCATGGGCCTGCACAAGCGCGAGGACCGCCCGATGGGCGTGGCCGTGCGGACCTACTTCGAGAGTCCCCGCCACGACGACGACTACCTGGAGACCTGGCTGGAGCTGTGGGACGGCGACACGCTGCTGCCCGGCTACGGCTGGGTGTTCGGCGTCGGCGACGGCACCTCCAACGTGGGGCTCGGGCTGCTCAACACGAGCGCGCAGTTCGGCAACATCGACTACCGCGACCTGCTGCGCCGCTGGTGCCGCTCGATGCCGCCGGAGTGGGGCTTCACCGAGGAGAACATGACGGGCCCGATCCGCGGCGCCGCGCTCCCGATGGCCTTCAACCGGCAGCCGCACTACACGCGCGGCCTCATGCTCGTCGGCGACTCCGGCGGGTCGATCAACCCCTTCAACGGCGAGGGCATCGCCTACGCCATGGAGACCGGCGAAGTCGCCGCCGAAGTCATCGCCAAGGCGATCAAGAACACCACTCCCGCGCAGCGCGAGCGGATCCTGCGGACGTATCCCCAGGTGCTCAAGAGCGCTTACGGCGGATATTTCACGCTAGGGAGGTTGTTCGTCGAAGCCATCGGGAAGCCCGGGGTGATGAGCTTCGGGACCAGGCACGGCTTGCCTCACCCTAGGCTGATGCGCTTCGCGCTCAAACTCCTTGGTAATCTCACCGACCGGCGAGGCGATGCGTCAGACATGATCATTAACGCACTCTCGAAGGTCGCCCCACCAGCATGAATCTCGCAATCAACAGATCCGGCTGCGCGCCCGCGCGCGCGGCGACTCCAGAGGAGGCGTAGCGATGGACCTTTACGTGCCCATCCTGGTGCTCGCCGTTCTCGCGGGGGGCTTCGCGATCTTCTCGGTCGCCATCGCTCCCTTCACCGGTCCCAAGCGCTGGAACCGCGCGAAGCTCGACGCCTACGAATGCGGTATCGAGCCGACGCCCCAGCCGGTCGGTGGCGGACGGTTCCCGCTCAAATACATGATCACGGCGATGCTCTTCATCGTCTTCGACATCGAGATCATCTTCCTATACCCGTGGGCCGTCTCGTTCGCGCCGCAGACGGACGACCTCGGCCGGGTGCTCTCCTCGGGCCTGGGGTTGTTCGCGCTCGTCGAGATGCTGCTGTTCATCGTCACCGTGCTCGTCGCCTACGCGTACGTGTGGCGCCGCAAGGGTCTGGACTGGGACTGAGAAAATGGGACTTGAAGAGAAACTGCCCAGCGGGTTCATCCTCAGCACGGTCGAAGCGGCCGCCGGATGGGCGCGGAAGAACTCCGTATGGCCGGCCACGTTCGGCCTCGCGTGTTGCGCCATCGAGCTGATGGCCACCGGTGGCCCCCACTACGACCTGGCGCGCTTCGGTATGGAGCGCGCTTCGGCGTCTCCCCGCCAGGCCGACCTGATGATCGTGGCCGGTCGCGTGTCGCAGAAGATGGCTCCCGTCCTGCGGCAGATCTACGACCAGATGGCCGAGCCCAAGTGGGTCATCTCCATGGGCGTGTGCGCCTCCAGCGGCGGCATGTTCAACAACTACGCGATCGTCCAGGGCGTCGACCACGTCGTGCCCGTCGACATCTACCTGCCCGGCTGCCCGCCGCGGCCCGAGATGCTGATCGACGCGATCGTGAAGCTGCACGACAAGATCCAGAACACGAAGTTCGGCGCGCACCGGGCCAAGCAGATCGAGGAGCTCGAGCTGAAGGCGCTGCGCACGCTGCCGCTGATCGACCAGGGGGCCGCGAAGTGACCTCGCCCGACAACCTTCCCGGGAGCCCGGACAGCGGGGAGACCCCCGCGGTCCCGGTCCCGGCGGTGCCCGAGGCGCCCGTCGCCCGGCACGGCATGTTCGGGGCGCAGGACTCCGGCGACACCTCCGGCTACGGCGGCCTCGTCGTCCGCAGGGCCCCGCAGATCTCGACGCCCCGCCCGTACGGCGGCTACTTCGACGAGCTCGTCGACGGCCTCGACCTCGACGACGCCATCGAGCGCGTGGTCGTGGACCGCGGCGAGCTGACGCTGCACGTCAGGCGCGAGCGCCTGGTCGAGGTCTGCCAGAAGCTGCGCGACGACCCCGCGCTGCGCTTCGAGCTCTCGCTCGGCGTGACCGGCGTGCACTACCCCCACCTGGTGGGCGAGGAGCTGCACTCGGTCATCCACCTGTGCTCGATCACCCACAACCGGCGCGTGCGCGTCGAGGTCAGCGCGCCTGACGGCGATCCGCACATCCCGTCGACCGTGAGCGTTTACCCTGGTCACGACTGGCACGAGCGGGAGGCGTACGACTTCTTCGGCATCGTCTACGACGGTCACCCCGGCCTCACGCGGATCATGATGCCGGACGACTGGGACGGTCACCCGCAGCGCAAGGACTACCCGCTGGGCGGCATCCCGGTCGAATACCGCGGCGCCACCATCCCCGCGCCGGATCAGAGGAGGTCTTACTCGTGAGCACCGCTTATGACGAGGCGACCGAGGGCAAGGTCTACTCGGTCTCCGGCGCCGACTGGGACGAGGTCGTCACCGGTGTGCGCGACTCCGAGGAGGAGCGCCTCGTCGTCAACATGGGCCCGCAGCACCCGTCCACGCACGGCGTGCTCCGCCTGGTCCTGACCCTCGACGGTGAGACGGTCACCGAGGCGCGCGGCGTCATCGGCTACCTGCACACCGGCATCGAGAAGAACATGGAATACCGGACGTGGACCCAGGGGACCACGTTCGTGACCCGCATGGACTACCTCTCGCCGATCTTCAACGAGACCGCCTACTGCCTCGGTGTGGAGAAGCTGCTCGGCATCGAGGACCGTATCCCCGACCGGGCGCAGGCCATCCGCGTGATGATGATGGAGCTCAACCGCATCGCCTCGCACCTGGTCGCGATGGGCACGTTCGGCATGGAGCTGGGCGCGACCACGCCGTTCCTCTTCGGGTACCGCGATCGTGAAATGATCATGGACCTGTTCGAGTACATCACCGGTCTGCGCATGAACCACGCCTACATCAGGCCGGGCGGCGTCAGCGTCGACCTGCCCGCGGGCGCGGTCGACAAGGTCGGCGAGTTCCTCAAGGAGATGCCCAAGCGGATCAAGGACATCCGCAAGCTCCTCGACGAGAACCCCGTCTACGTGCGCCGCACCAAGGACGTGGCCTACCTCGACCTGACCGGCTGCATGGCGCTCGGCGTCACCGGCCCCATCCTGCGCGCCGCCGGCCTCCCGTGGGACCTGCGCAAGTCGCAGCCCTACTGCGGTTACGAGACCTACGAGTTCGACGTCGCCACCGAGCGCGGCTGCGACGTCTACTCGCGCTACCTCGTCCGCATGAAGGAGATGGAGGAGTCCCTCAAGATCGTCGAGCAGGCGCTCGACCGCATCGCGGGGCCCCTCAAGGGCGACCCGGTGATGATCGAGGACAAGAAGATCGGCTGGCCCGCGCAGCTCGCGCTCGGCCCCGACGGGTTCGGCAACTCGCCCGACCACATCGCCCACATCATGGGCACCTCGATGGAGGCCCTCATCCACCACTTCAAGCTGGTGACCGAGGGCTTCAGGGTGCCGGCCGGGCAGGCGTACGCCAGCATCGAGTCGCCCAAGGGCGAGCTCGGCGCGCACGTGGTCAGCGACGGTGGCACGCGGCCCTACCGCGTGCACTTCCGCGAGCCGTCCTTCTGCAACCTGCAGAGCTTCCCCGCGATGGCGGAGGGCGGCCAGATCGCCGACGTCATCGCCGCGGTGGCTTCTATCGACCCCGTCATGGGAGGTGTGGACAGGTGAGCGAGCTTGTCGAGCACACAATTAGACACAGCACGCAAGTCATGAGGGCGCCGGAGGTGCGCTCATGACTTACTCACCGGAAATCCGTGAGCGTCTCGAGCGGGACGCCAAGGAGATCATCGGGCGTTATCCGAAGACGCGGTCGGCGCTGCTGCCGCTGCTCCACCTCGTGCAGTCGGAGGACGGCTACGTCTCCGACGACGGGCAGGAGTTCTGCGCGCAGATGCTGGGCCTCAGCAAGGCCGAGGTCACCGGTGTGGCGACCTTCTACACCATGTACAAGCGCAAGCCCGCGGGCGACTTCCACGTCGGCGTGTGCATCAACGCGCTGTGCGCGGTCATGGGCGGCGACGAGATCTGGGACGAGCTGTCGGAGCACGTCGGCGTGGGTCACGAGGAGGCGACTCCGGACGGCAAGATCTCGCTGGAGCGCCTGGAGTGCAACGCGGCCTGCGACTTCGCCCCCGTGATGATGGTCAACTGGGAGTTCTTCGACAACCAGACGCCCGAGTCGGCCAAGCAACTCGTGGACGACCTGCGTGACGGCAAGGACGTGCGGCCCACGCGCGGCCCGAAGAAGCTGTGCACCTTCAAGGAGGCCTCGCGCGTGCTCGCCGGCCTGCCCGACGACCTCGCGGGCGACGGCCCGTCGGCCGCCGGCGCCTCGCTGGAGGGCCTGAAGGTCGCCAAGGCCAAGGGATGGAAGGCACCGGAGGCATGAGCACGACTTTGACACCGGTTCTGACCGCGAACTGGGACCAGCCCAACTCCTTCACGCTCGACGTCTATGGCGAGTACAAGGCGGCCAAGAAGGCGCTGGGCATGGACCCCGACGCCGTCATCCAGGCCGTCAAGGACTCGGGCCTGCGCGGCCGCGGCGGCGCCGGCTTCCCGACCGGCATGAAGTGGGGCTTCATCCCGCAGGGCGACGGCAAGCCGCACTATCTCGTCGTCAACGCCGACGAGTCGGAGCCGGGGACCTGCAAGGACATCCCGCTGATGATGGCCAACCCGCACTCGCTGGTCGAGGGCATCATCATCACCGCGTTCGCGATCCGGGCCAACCACGCCTTCATCTATGTGCGGGGCGAGGTGCTGCACGTCATCCGGCGGCTGCACGCGGCCGTGCGGGAGGCGTACGAGAAGGGTTTTCTCGGCACGGACATCTTCGGCTCGGGCTACGACCTGGAGCTGGTCGTGCACAGCGGGGCGGGCGCGTACATCTGCGGCGAGGAGACGGCGCTGCTCGACTCGCTGGAAGGCTTCAGAGGTCAACCGCGGCTCAAGCCCCCGTTCCCGGCCGTGGCGGGCCTCTACGCCTCGCCTACTGTCGTGAACAACGTGGAGTCGATCGCCAGTGTTCCCTCGATCATCTCCAACGGCGCCGACTGGTTCGCGGGGATGGGCACCGAGAAGTCCAAGGGCTTCGGCATCTTCTCGCTGAGCGGCCACGTCACCAGGCCCGGCCAGTACGAAGCCCCGCTCGGCATCACGCTGCGCGAGCTGCTCGACATGGCGGGCGGCATCCGTAAGGGGCACCAGATCAAGTTCTGGACCCCGGGCGGCTCCTCCACGCCGATCTTCACCGACGAGCACCTCGACGTGCCGCTCGACTTCGAGGCGGTCGGCGCCAAGGGCTCCATGCTCGGCACCCGCGCGCTGCAGATCTTCGACGAGACGACCTGCGTGGTCCGCACGGTGCTGCGGTGGACGGAGTTCTACGCCCACGAGTCCTGCGGCAAGTGCACGCCCTGCCGCGAGGGCACCTACTGGCTCAAGCAGGTGCTCAAGCGCCTGGAGAAGGGCCAGGGGACCGAAGAGGACCTGTCCACGATCACCGACATCGCGGACAACATCCTGGGCCGCTCGTTCTGCGCCCTCGGCGACGGCGCGACCAGCCCGATCCACTCCTCGGTGAAGTACTTCCGCGAGGAGTACCTCAAGCACTTCGAGATCGGCGGCTGTCCGTTCGACCCGAAGAAGTCCACTCTCTGGGGTGAGCAGTGACCGTCGTAGAGACAGAAGTGAACCTGGTGACCCTCAGCATCGACGGGTTCCAGGTCAGTGTCCCCAAGGGCACGTTGATCATCAGGGCCGCCGAGCTGCTGGGCATCCAGATCCCCAGGTTCTGTGACCACCCGCTGCTCGACCCGGCGGCCAACTGCCGCCAGTGCCTGGTCGACATCCCCGACGCGGGCAACGGCCGCGGCTTCCCCAAGCCGCAGCCGTCGTGCGCGATCGAGGTCGCCGAGGGCATGGTCGTGCAGACCCAGCTCACCTCGCCGGTCGCCGAGAAGGCGCAGCGCGGGGCCATGGAGCTGCTGCTCATGAACCACCCGCTGGACTGCCCGGTCTGTGACAAGGGCGGCGAGTGCCCCCTGCAGAACCAGGCCATGTCCAACGGCCAGGGCGAGTCCCGGTTCCAGGAGCAGAAGCGGACCTTCCCCAAGCCGCTGCCGCTGTCCACGCAGGTGCTGCTCGACCGCGAGCGCTGCGTCCAGTGCGCGCGCTGCATCCGCTTCTCCGACCAGATCGCTGGCGACCCGCTCATCGAGTTCTTCGAGCGCGGGGCCAAGGAGCAGGTGCGTACGGCCGAAGGCAAGCCGTTCAACTCCTACTTCTCCGGCAACACGGTGCAGATCTGCCCGGTGGGCGCGCTCACCGGAGCCGCCTACCGGTTCCGGGCCCGCCCGTTCGACCTGGTGTCCACGCCGAGCTCGTGCGAGCACTGCGCGGGCGGCTGCGCCCTGCGCACCGACCACCGGCGCGGCCGGGTCACCCGCCGCCTGGCGGGCAACGACCCGCAGGTGAACGAGGAGTGGAACTGCGACAAGGGCCGCTGGGCGTTCGCCTACGCCACGCAGCCCGACCGCCTCAAGCAGCCGCTGGTCCGCAACGAGGAGGGCGTGCTCGTGCCCGCCTCGTGGCCGGAGGCGCTGATGGTGGCCGCCGAGGGCCTGGCCAAGGCCCGCGGCAAGGCCGGTGTGCTGGTCGGCGGCCGGGGCACGGTCGAGGACTCCTACGCCTACGCCAAGTTCGCCCGGCTCGCGCTCGGCTCGAACGACGTCGACTTCCGCGCCAGGCCGCACTCCGCCGAGGAGGCGCAGTTCCTGGCGCACGCGGTGGCCGGCAAGGGCATCGAGATCAGCTACACCGACCTTGAGAACGCCCCGCACGTGCTGCTCGTCGGGTTCGAGCCCGAGGAGGAGTCGCCGATCGTCTTCCTGCGCCTGCGCAAGGCGTGGATGAAGAAGGGCCTCAAGGTCAGCGCGATCGCGCCGTTCGCCTCCGCCGGGCTGGCGAAGATGGGCGGCACGCTCATCCGTACCGCGCCGGGCTCCGAGGCCGACGCGGTCGGCGACCTGGTCGGCACGCTGGCCGCGGGCACGATCGTGCTCGCCGGCGAGCGCCTGGCGACCGTCCCCGGCGCGCTGTCCGCGCTGGTCCGCCTCGCTGCCGCCTCCGACGCCAGGATCGCCTGGATCCCGCGCCGGGCCGGTGAGCGCGGCGCGATCGAGGCCGGCGCGCTGCCCAACCTGCTGCCGATCGGCCGCCCGGTCGACGACGAGAGCGCCAGGGCCGAGGTCGCCAGGGCGTGGAACGTGGCCTCGCTGCCCGCCACGCCGGGCCGGGACACCGCCGGCATCCTCGCCGCCGCCCGCGACGGCGAGTTGGAGGCGCTGGTCGTGGCCGGCGTCGACCCTTACGACCTGGCCGACCCGGCGGCGGCGCTCGACGCCCTTGAGCACACGCCGTTCATCGTCAGCCTGGAGATCCGCGCCAGCGCCGTCACCGACCGCGCCGACGTGGTCCTGCCCGTCGCCTCCGTACAGGAGAAGGGCGGCACGTTCGTCAACTGGGAGGGCAGGGGCCGCTCGTTCGAGGCGCCGCTGAAGGTGCCCGGGCTGCAGAGCGACCTCGCCGTCATCGGCAGCCTGGCCGACCGGATGGACGTCCACCTGGGCCTGCCGGACGCCAAGGCCGCCCGGCGCGAGCTGTCCGGGCTGGGCTCCTGGCGCGGCAGCCGCGTCAGCGCGCCCAACGCCCTGACCCGCACCCAGGAGGTGCCGGAGTCGGGCCAGGCCCTGCTGGCGACCTGGCACCAGCTTCTCGACGACGGCAGGCTGCAGGACGGCGAGCCGTACCTCGCGGGCACCGCCCGCCCCGCCGAAGCCCTCGTCTCCGAGAGCACCGCGGCCGAGCTGGGCGTGGCCGACGGCGACAAGCTCGTCGTGGGCGGCAACGTCACCCTGCCGGTGCGCGTCGCCGACCTGCCGGACCGCGTGGTCTGGGTGCCGGCGAACTCCGGCGGCTGCACGGTCACCCGTGACCTGCGCGCGGTGGCCGGCGACATCGTCACCATCGGGAGCGCCTCATGATTCACGTTCTCGCGGCCGATCCCACCCTCGCCGACTTCGGCAAGGACCCGCTGTGGATCACCATCATCAAGGCCGTGATGCTCTTCGCCTTCCTGATGCTGGGCATCCTGTTCGGCGTCTGGTTCGAGCGCAAGCTGATCTCGCGGATGCAGAACCGCTACGGGCCCAACCGGGCCGGTAAGTTCGGCCTCCTGCAGTCGGTCGCCGACGGCATCAAGATGGGCCTGAAGGAGGACCTCTTCCCGCGGACCGTGGACAAGATGCTCTACCTGCTGGCGCCCGTGATCATGGTGGTGCCGGCGTTCCTGGCCTTCTCGATCGTGCCGTTCGCGCCGATGGTCAACCTGTTCGGCGTGCAGACGCCGCTGCAGTTGGTCGACCTGCCGGTGGCGGTGCTGTTCATGCTGGCCATGGGCGCGGTGTCGGTCTATGGCGTGGTGCTGGCCGGGTGGTCGTCGCGGTCGCCGTACGCGCTGCTCGGTGGTCTGCGGTCGGCGGCGCAGGTGGTCTCGTACGAGATCGCCATGGGCCTGTCGTTCGTGGCCATCTTCCTGTTCGCCGGCACGCTGTCCACTTCGGAGATCGTCAAGGCGCAAGAGCAGACCTGGTTCGCGGTGCTGCTCATCCCGTCCTTCGTGGTCTACGTGATCTGCATGTTCGGCGAGGCCGCGCGCATCCCGTTCGACCTGCCCGAGGGTGAGGGCGAGCTGGTCGGCGGCTTCCAGACCGAATACTCCTCGTCGCTGAAGTTCGCCCTGATCATGATGGGCGAATACCTGCACACCTTCACCGCGACCGGCATCGCCGTCACGTTGTTCCTGGGCGGCTGGCGGGCGCCGTTCCCGATCTCCTACTTCTGGGAGGCCGCGAACACGGGCTGGTGGCCGGTGCTGTGGTTCCTCGTCAAGTTCATCCTGACCTTCAGCTTCATCATCTGGGTGCGCGCCTCGCTGCCTCGCGTGCGTTACGACCAGCTCATGTCGCTCGGCTGGAAGGTGCTGATCCCGGTCAACCTGGCCTGGATCATGCTCGTCGCGGCCGTGCGCAACGTGGTGGTCAACGACGACAACAAGATGCTCGGCATCGGGCTCGGTGTGATCGTGGTGATCGCCGCCCTGGCCATCTGGATGCGGTTCGACACCGTCAACCAGCGCCGCAAGGAGGCCAGGAAGGCACAGGTGGAGGCCGAGTTCGAGGAACTGTCCGAAGAACCGACGGCCGGCGGCTTCCCTGTGCCGCCGCTCGACCTGCCGCACTACCACGGGGTGCAGCGCAAGGAGATTCCCAGTGGGACTAACTGATTGGCTGAACCCCGTCAAGGGCTTCGGGGTCACCTTCCACACGATGTTCAAGAAGCCCGTCACGACGAACTACCCGGAGGAGAAGAAGCCGACGGCTCCGCGCTTCCACGGGCGTCACCAGCTCAACCGCTGGCCTGACGGGCTGGAGAAGTGCGTCGGGTGCGAACTGTGCGCCTGGGCGTGTCCGGCCGACGCGATCTACGTCGAGGGCGCGGACAATACCGACGAGGAGCGCTTCTCGCCGGGTGAGCGCTACGGGCGCACGTACCAGATCAACTACCTGCGCTGCATCCTGTGCGGGCTGTGCATCGAGGCGTGCCCGACCCGGGCGCTCACCATGACCAACGAGTACGAGCTCGCCGACACCAACCGCGAGAGCCTCATCTTCACCAAGGAGATGCTCCTCGCGCCCCTGACCCAGGGCATGGAGCAGCCGCCGCACGCGATGCGGCTCGGTGAGACCGAAGAGGACTACTACCGGCTGGGGCGGACCAATGGGTGAGACCATCACGTTCTGGGTGCTCGCCGTCGTTTCCGTCGGCGCCGCGCTCGGCATGGTCTTCAGCCGCAAGGCCGTGTACTCCGCGCTGATGCTCGGCACCGTGATGCTCTGCCTGGCGGTCCTCTACGCCGTGCAGGACGCGCCCTTCCTGGCCGCGGTGCAGATCATCGTCTACACCGGCGCGATCATGATGCTGTTCCTGTTCGTGCTGATGCTCGTGGGCGTTGACTCCTCCGACTCCTTCGTCGAGACGCTGAAGGGCCAGCGCTTCTGGGCCGTCATCGCCGGCATCGGGTTCCTGGCGCTGATCGTCCTGGCCGTCGGCAACGCGGTCTTCGCGAGCCAGACGGGCCTGGCGCAGGCCACGGCGCAGGGCGGCTACATCCGCTCGATCGCGCTGCTGCTGTTCACCAAGTACGTGTTCGCGTTCGAGATCACCTCGGCGCTGCTGATCACCGCCGCGCTCGGCGCGATGGTGCTGGCGCACCGCGAGAAGCTCACGGACAAGGTCACGCAGAAGGACCTGTCCCGCGCCCGGTTCCTCGGTGACCGCCCGTCGCCGCTGCCGGGCCCCGGCACGTACGCCAGGAACAACGCCATCGACATGCCGGCGCTGCTGCCCGACGGGTCGGTCGCGGAGGCCTCGGTCAACCGCTACATCGCGCGCTACGACGTCGAGCAGGGTCACCTGCCCGAGGATCCCAAGCTCGCCGAGGCCATCAAGCACACCGCCGAGGCCGACTCCGAGAACGAGGTGACGAAATGACCACGCACTACCTCGTACTGTCGGGCTTGCTGTTCGCCATCGGCGCGCTCGGGGTGCTCGTCAGGCGTAACGCGATCGTGGTGTTCATGTGCGTGGAGCTGATGCTCAACGCCTGCAACCTCGCCTTCGTGACCTTCTCCAGGCAGGTCGGCAACCTGGAGGGCCAGATCATCGCGTTCTTCGTGATGGTGGTGGCCGCGGCCGAGGTCGTCGTCGGCCTGGCCATCATCGTGACGATCTTCCGAACCCGCAGGTCCGCGTCTGTCGACGACGCGAACCTGCTGAAGTATTAGAGGTGACTGGTGGAATCTCCTGTTGAGATCTTCCAGCACACCGGCGGACTGATCGGCAACGCCTGGCTGATGATCGTCTTCCCCTTGGTGGGGGCGTTCATCCTGCTGGCGTTCGGCCGGATCACGAACCGCTGGGGCCATCTGCTGGGCGTGGCCATGTCGCTCGCCTCGTTCGTCGTGGCGGTGCTGGCGTTCTTCGAGCTGATCGGGTTCGGAGAGGAGGAGCGCCGGCGGGCCGTTCATCTCTATGAGTTCATTCCCGGCATGGTCGACATGGGGCTCCTCATCGACCCCCTGTCGATCAGTTTCGCGCTGTTGATCACCGGTGTGGGATCGCTGATCCACATCTACTCGATCGGCTACATGTCGCATGACGAGCACCGGCGCAGGTTCTTCGCCTATCTGAACCTGTTCGTGGCCGCGATGCTCCTGCTGGTGCTGGCCGACAACTACGTGGGCCTGTTCATCGGCTGGGAGGGCGTCGGCCTGGCCTCGTACCTGCTGATCGGGTTCTGGCAGTTCAAGCCGTCGGCGGCGGTCGCGGCGAAGAAGGCGTTCATCGTCAACCGCGTCGGTGACTTCGGCCTGCTCGTCGGCATGTTCATCATCTGGACCACGTTCGGCACGCTGACCTTCAAGGAGCTGGGCGCGGCGATCACGCCGGGCCAGGCGAACGGCACGATGCTCGCCATCGGCCTGCTGCTGCTCCTCGGCGCCTGCGGCAAGTCGGCGCAGCTCCCGCTGCAGTCCTGGCTTCTCGACGCGATGGAGGGCCCGACCCCGGTCTCGGCCCTGATCCACGCGGCGACGATGGTCACCGCCGGTGTCTACCTGGTGGTCCGCTCGGGCGCGTTCTTCTTCCCCGAGGGCTCGGGCGCGGCGCTCGCCGTCTCGATCGTCGGCGCGGCCACGCTGCTCGCCGGTGCGATCATCGGTTGCGCGAAGGACGACATCAAGAAGGGCCTGGCCGGTTCGACGATGTCGCAGATCGGCTACATGATGCTCGGCGCGGGCCTCGGTCCCGTCGGGTACGCCTTCGCGATCGGTCACCTGATCACGCATGGCTTCTTCAAGGCCGACATGTTCCTTGGCGCCGGCTCCGTGATGCACGGCATGAACGACGAAGTGAACATGCGCAAGTACGGTGGCCTGCGCAAGCACATGCCGATCACCTTCATCACCTTCTTCATCGGCTACCTGGCGATCATCGGGTTCCCGCTGCTGTCCGGCTACTTCACCAAGGACGGCATCATCGAGACCGCCATGGAGCACAACCAGGTGCTCGGGTGGCTGGCCGTGCTGGGCGCCGGTCTGACCGGCTTCTACATGTCGCGGATGGTCTTCATGACCTTCTTCGGCAAGCCGCGCTGGGCCGAGGACGCCCACCCGCACGAGTCGCCGCTGGTCATGACGGTGCCGCTGATGATCCTGTCGCTCGGCGCGCTCGGCCTGGGCGCCTACCTGGTGCTCAGCAACCGGCTGCTGCTCTTCCTGGCTCCGGCCGTCGGCCGGCCGGAGGAAATGCCCGGGTTCCACCCGTTCAGCGTCCCCGGCCTCGCCACGCTCGCGATCGTCGCGGTGGGCGCCGGCTTCGCCTGGATGCGCTACGGCCAGGCCGAGGTGCCCGCGGTGCAGCCGCGCGGCTCCTTCGTCACCACGTTCGCCCGGCGCGACCTGTACGGTGACGCGCTCAACGAGTCGCTTTTCATGCGCCCCGGCCAGTGGCTGACCCGCATCGCGGTGTTCTTCGACAACCGTGGCATCGACGGGCTGGTCAACGGCCTGGCGGCGGGCATCGGCGGCAGCTCCGGGCGCCTTCGGCGGATCCAGACGGGCTTCGCCAGAACGTACGCGCTGTCCATCCTGATCGGTGCCGCCCTGCTGACCGGCGCCCTGCTCCTCGTTGGGAACATCTGATGTCACCCTGGCTTCCGATACTCATGGCGGTGCCCGTGGTGGGCGCCATCGTGGTGGCCCTGCTTCCCAAGGGCAGTGACAAGCTGGCCAAGCAGGTCACCCTGCTGGTCTCGCTGCTGGTGCTGGTCCTGACGGGCGTCATGGCCGCCGGGTTCAAGCCGGCCGGCGAGCGCTTCCAGTTCAAGGCCGAGTACGACTGGATCCCGAGCTTCGGCGTGAAGTTCGGGGTCGGCGTGGACGGCGTCGCGCTCGTGCTCATCGCGCTGTCCGTGGTGCTGGTGCCGATCGTGGTGCTGGCCTCCTGGAACGACGCCGACGGCGTCAAGACCGCCGACGGCACGGTGATCGCGCCCAAGCGGTCGGTCAAGACGTACTTCTCGCTGCTGCTCGTGCTCGAAACGATGATGATCGGCGTCTTCGCGGCGACCGACATCTTCCTGTTCTACGTGTTCTTCGAAGCCATGCTGATCCCGATGTACTTCATGATCGGGTCCTACGGCGGCGCCCAGCGGTCCTACGCGGCCGTCAAGTTCCTGCTGTACTCCCTGTTCGGCGGCCTGCTCATGCTGGTCGCGGTCATCGGGCTCTACGTGGTCGGCGGCAGCAAGACGTTCATGTTCCCCGAGCTGATCGGGGTCATCCAGGACCCGGCCATGCAGAAGTGGCTGTTCGGCGGCTTCTTCATCGCCTTCGCGATCAAGGCGCCGCTGTGGCCGGTGCACACCTGGCTGCCCGACGCGGCCGCGCAGGCCCCGGCCGGCGCCGCGGTGCTGCTGGTGGGCGTGCTGGACAAGGTCGGCACCTTCGGGATGCTGCGCTTCTGCCTGGAGCTGTTCCCCGACGCGGCCAAGGCGTTCACGATGCCGATCGTCGTCCTGGCGGTCATCAGCATCATCTACGGCGCCATCGTGGCCATCGGGCAGACCGACATGAAGCGCCTCATCGCGTACACGTCGATCTCGCACTTCGGCTTCATCGTGCTCGGCGTGTTCGCCATGTCGGACGTCGCGTCGTCCGGCGCGGCCCTCTACATGGTCAACCACGGCTTCGCCACTGGCGCGCTGTTCCTGGCCGCCGGGTTCCTGATCGCCAGGCGCGGCTCGCCGTTCATCGGCGACTACGGAGGCGTGCAGAGCGTCGCGCCGATGCTGGCGGGCTTCTTCCTGATCGCCGGTCTGGCCGGTCTGTCGCTGCCGGGGCTGTCGTCCTTCGTCAGCGAGTTCATGGTCATGATCGGCACGTACTCCAGCCAGGCCCACGGCTCCGGCGCGCTGACGGTGGCCGCGATCATCTCCGCGGTGGCCGTGATCCTCGCGGCCGTCTACATCCTGTGGATGATCCAGCGCGCCCTGAACGGCCCGACGGCCGAGCCGGTCAAGTCCTTCAAGGACCTGAACGCTCGCGAGATCTGGGTGCTGGCGCCGCTGGTGGCCCTGATCATCGGATTCGGCTTCTTCCCGAAGCCGCTGCTCGACGTGATCAATCCTTCGGTGCAGCAGACGCTGACCAACGTGAAGGTACCCATCTCCACCATCGCTGAGAAGGGGACAGGTCAGTGAACTCGACCATCCCAGCGCCGACGATCGAGTACGGCACTCTGGCGCCGCTGCTGGTCATCTTCGGCGCGGCCATCATCGGTGTGCTCATCGAGGCGTTCGCACCGCGCTACCTGCGCAAGTCCTTCCATGTGCCGCTGACCCTGCTGAGCCTGGCCGGCGCGTTCGCGCTGGTCCTCGTGCAGACCGTACGCGGCCAGGTGTCCACCACGGCCTCCGCCATGGGCGCGGTCGCGGTGGACGGCCCCTCGCTGTTCATCTGGGGCATCATCCTCATCCTGTCGTTCGTCTGTGTGCTGCTGATCAACGACGAGGGGCACTTCGTGGCCTCCGCCGCGGCCGTGCCGGGCAGCGCCGACGAGGAGGAGGCCGAGGCCGACGACAACGGCACCGGCCACACCGAGGTCTACCCGCTGGTCCTGTTCGCCGTGGGCGGCATGCTGCTGTTCCCGGCCTCGCACGACCTGCTGATGATGTTCGTGGCCCTTGAGGTCATGTCGCTGCCGCTCTACCTGCTGTGCGGCCTGGCCCGCCGGCGCCGCCTGCTGTCGCAGGAGGCGTCGATGAAGTACTTCCTGCTCGGCGCCTTCTCCTCGGCGTTCTTCCTGTACGGCACCGCGATGATCTACGGCTTCGCGGGCACCGTCTCGCTGCCGGGGATCAACCAGGCCATGTCCGTGGGCGGCGGGCTCGACCCGCTGCTCATGATCGGGTTCGCGCTGCTGGCCGTCGGCCTGCTGTTCAAGATCGGCGCGGCGCCGTTCCAGGCCTGGAAGCCCGACGTCTACCAGGGCGCGCCGACCCCGATCACCGCTCTGATGGCCTCCGGCACGCTCGTCGCGGCCGTGGGCGCCGTGCTGCGGGTGTTCTGGGTGGGTCTGGGGAACCTCGACTGGAACTGGCGGCCGATCATCTGGGGCGTCGCCGCCCTGACGATGGTCGTCGGCTCGATCCTGGCGATCACGCAGACCGAGATCAAGCGGATGCTGGCGTACTCGTCCATCGCGCACGCGGGCTTCCTGCTCGTCGGCGTGATGGCCACGTTCGGCAGCGGCCAGCAGAACGCCGTCTCGCTCAAGGCGATCCTGTTCTACCTGGCGGTCTACGGCATCACCACGGTGGGCGCGTTCGCGGTGGTCACGCTGGTACGCGACCCGGGCGGCGAGGCGGGGCACCTGTCGCGCTGGGCCGGGCTCGGCAAGCGCGCTCCGGTGCTGGCCGGCGTGTTCGCCTTCTTCCTGCTGGCCTTCGCGGGCATCCCGCTGACGAGCGGCTTCTTCGGCAAGTACGCCATCTTCGCGGCCGCCCTGAACAGCGGCACGCAGCCCGGCGACTCCATGGGCGGCTGGATGGCCGGCCTGGTCGTCGTGGGCGTGGTGGCCTCCGCCGTCGCGGCGTTCTTCTACGTCCGCGTGATCGTGCTGATGTTCTTCAGCGAACCCGCGGCCGACGGCCCGGCGATCGCGGTGCCCAGTTTGGGGACCGTGGCCGTCATCGCCGTTTCGCTGCTGGTTACCGTAGGGGTGGGGCTCTATCCGGAGCCCGTGCTCGGTGTTGCCAACGACGCTGCTAGCAGCCTGTTCATTAGATAAGGGGATCTCGTATGTCTGCGCCTCCCGTGGTTGACCTTCCCATTGAGGACGAGCGGTTGGCGCAGGACGTGGCCAACGGACTGGCCGCGGTCGAGAAGCTCCTGCGCTCGTCCGTGGAGAGCGAGGACGCCTTCGTGACGGAGGCGTCCAAGCACCTCATCGAGGCGGGCGGCAAGCGGTTCCGTACGCTGATGGTCTTGCTCGCCGCCCAGTTCGGTGACCCGTCGGCGCCGGGTGTGGTGCCCGGCGCCGTGGTCATCGAACTGACCCATCTGGGCTCGCTCTACCACGACGACGTCATGGACGAGGCCCCGGTGCGCCGGGGCTCGCCGTCCGCCAACGCCCGGTGGGACAACACCGTGGCGATTCTCACCGGTGACTACCTTTTCGCCCAGGCTTCCGACATCCTGGCCGATCTCGGTCCCGAGTTGATCCGGGTGCAGGCGCAGACGTTCTCCCGTCTCGTCCAGGGTCAGATCCGCGAGACCATCGGTCCGCGTGACGGAGAAGACCCGATCGACCACTATCTGAGCGTTCTGGCGGACAAGACGGGCTCGCTGATCGCCGCCTCCGGCCGGTTCGGCGCGCTGCTGTCGGGCTCGCCGGCCGACGTGGAGGAGCGCCTGAGCCGCGCGTGCGAGGCGATCGGGGTGGCCTGGCAGCTCGGGGACGACCTGCTGGACGTGGCCTCGACGGGTGCCCAGTCGGGCAAGACCCAGGGGACGGACCTGCGGGAGGGCATCAAAACCCTCCCGGTTCTGTACGTGCTGGCGGCTGGTGACTCACCCCGCCTGACGTCTCTGCTGTCGGGTCCGGTGGCCGAGGAGGATGTCGAGGAGGCGCTGACCCTGCTGCGCGCCCACTCCGGGATGGCGCGGGCGCGGGCGGAGCTGGAGTCCTGGGTGAACCGGGCTCGTACCGACATTTCGGGCCTGCCCGACATCCCGGCTAAAGACGCATTTTTGGCTCTATGTGACTACGTGGTCGAGCGCTCGGGCTGACCTCCGGCTCCGGGCGGCCGCACGGGCCGCCCGGATGCTGTCGTACGTGAACAGCGCCAGCGCCAGCCACACGATCGAGAACCCGATCCACCGGCTCGACGGCATGACCTCCTTGGCGACCAGCACCCCGCAGGCGAACTGCAGGATCGGCGCGATGTACTGCAGCAGCCCCATCGTGCTCAGCGGCACCCGGATGGCCGCGGCCCCGAAGCAGATCAGCGGCACCGCCGTGATGAGCCCAGAGCCCACCAGCAGCACCACGTGCCAGGCGCCCGCCTGCCCGAACGTGGCCGCGCCCGTCGTCTGCAGAAAGACCAGGTAGCCGAGGGCGGGCAGCAGCAGGACCAGCGTCTCGACGGCGAGCGCCTCGGTGGCCGCCACGTTGGCGCGCTTCTTGACCAGCCCGTACAGGCCGAAGCTGACGGCCAGGGTGAGCGCGATCCAGGGCAGGCGGCCGTAGTCGAGCGTCAGCACGAGCACCGCCAGCGCCCCGAACCCGACGGCCGCCCACTGCAGCGGACGCAGCCGCTCGCGCAGTAGCGCGACCCCGAACAGCACGTTGACGAGGGGGTTGATGAAGTAGCCGAGGGCGCTCTCCACGACGTGGCCGGTGTTGACCGCGTAGATGTAGGTGCCCCAGTTGATCGTGACGAGGATGGCGGCGATGGTGAGGAGGGCTAGCTTGCGCGGCTGTCCGGCCAGGGTGCGGAACCAGGACCAGTGGTGGCGGATGGCGAGCACGGCGACGACGGCCAGGAGGGACCAGACCATCCGGTGGGCGAGGATCTCGACGGCTCCGGAGGGCTTGAGCAGTGGCCAGTAGAGGGGGAACAGACCCCACATGGTGTAGGCGGCGATCCCGTAGAGCGCACCGCGCCGAAGGTCAGGCATGTAGCCAAGTTTCGGGCATTACCACCTTTAAACACAAATTTCGGTCGCTGTACGGAAATGTGTAGACCTCCTTAAGTGTTGCGGGCTATGTAGGCTGGATGCGACCTATGGAGGTAGCGCGATGGGCTGGCTGTTCGGCGGTAACAAGACATCGATGGTCCGACGCGAGGACGCACTCCCGGGCCGCGCGGAGACCATGCCCGTCCCGGCCCGCCACGCGGTCCTGGACGCCCCGCTGGCGCCGCCGTACCCGGACAACCTGGAGATCGCCGACTTCGGCCTCGGCTGCTTCTGGGGCGCCGAGCGCAAATTCTGGCAGACCCCCGGGGTCGTCACGACGGCGGTCGGCTACCATGGCGGCCACACGGCCAACCCGACGTACGAGGAGGTCTGCAGCGGCCTCACCGGACACACGGAGGCGGTCCGGGTCGTGTTCGACCCGGCGAAGGTGTTGTACGAGGAGCTCCTGAAGGTCTTCTGGGAGGCCCACGACCCCACCCAGGGCATGCGCCAGGGCAACGACGTGGGGACGCAGTATCGGTCGGCGATCTACCACCACTCCCCGGAGCAGCAGAAGGCGGCGGAGGGGGCGCGGGAGGCGTACCAGGAGGTGCTGAAGCAGGCCGGCTACGGAGAGATCACCACAGAGATCGCCACAGCGGGGCCGTTCTACTACGCCGAGGAGTATCACCAGCAATATCTTTTTAAGGTGCCAAACGGATATTGCGGAATCGGCGGCACGGGTGTCGCCTGCCCGGTCGGGCTCACGTCCCGCGAGGCGTAGGGTCGCGGGGGTCGTGATCACCGGAGTCTCGAGGGCATTCACGCTTCCGTCCGCCGAAGTGGCCGTGGGTAGTTGTGGAATCACTTTGAGCGGTCAAATTCTGCGATTGCCTGAGCGGGGAGTTCTGCTGCCATAGCATCGTTGCTATGGTCTGGGGTAGCGTAGAGCTGGAACCGGAAGTTCGGGAGTGGCTGGAGAAACTCTCGGCAGAGTCGTTCGCGCGTGCGGCTTTCTACATCGATCTGCTGGCGGCGGAAGGCCCGTTGCTGGGAGAGCCGTACACGCGACAGCTCGATGGCAAGCTGCGCGAGCTGCGGTTCTACCTTGATGATCTGACTATGCGGATCAGCTACTGGATCTCTTCGGATCGGCGGATCATCCTTCTGACCGTTTTCCACAAAACGCGAATGAGGGAAGATCGAGAAGTGGACCGGGCGCGGCGGGCGTTGTCCCGTTGCAAGGACGAGGCGCACTCGGTGGACGAGGAGTGGTGATGACCGAGCGGACCGATTGGGCTGATCTCCGTGACCGACGACTGTCCGAGCCCGGGGCGGCCGAGGCATACGATGCGGCTCGTCTCGCCTTCGAACTCGGTCGGGCAGTACGACAGATGCGGGAATCTCGTGGGTGGAGCCAGAGTGAGCTGGCTCGTGCGGCTGACATGACGCAGTCAGCAGTGGCCCGTTTCGAAGGAGGAGGCACGGTGCCGACGCTGCCGGTCCTCGAGCGACTGGCTAGGGCTCTGGACGCCGAGCTGGAGGTGCGAATCAGTCCACGTGCTCCCGCAGCGTGATCTGGCGCTTGTGCTCGCCCGATCGGTCACGGACACGGGTGAGCGTGTATCGCTCGATGAGGTACTGGCCGCTTTCGGGCATACTCGCGGATCGCTGGCCGCCACCCCGGGCGACGAGTAAACGTGTCCGACGTCGTCTTCACGGCGCCGGCGGTCGGTGACCTGCTCTTGATCTCCAAGAGGCCGTCGACTTGTGGGCTGAGTACCGATCGAAGGTCCGTTAGGTCGGCATCGGCGGGACGGGTGTCGCCTGCCCGGTCGGTCTGACCTCTGGCGAGGCGTAGACCTGCGGAGATAAGAGAAAGTTCGATCAGGGCGACTCGGCCGTTGCGCAGGAAGGCCGTGATGATGCCGGGTAGACCGTGCAAGAAAGAGGCGCTGGCGCAAGTCTGCGACGGCGTCGATCACGTTGGTGATCGACCGGACCCGGACCCAGGCTCGCGATCGGCGAGGTGCACAGCTTCGGGATGACCCCGGCGATATAGGGGAAACATACCGCCCTCTTCTAGCCTCCGTATGTCTTTCCCTGGCCCAACGGACAAGCTCAGACCCGCCTCGGTGGTCGGAGAGTTGGGTCCGGGGCCCCTTCGGAGGAGAAACACATCATGCCCGGATCTCTATCGCGCCGCAGCCTGCTCAGGATCGGTGGTGGGGCCGTGGTCGCGGGGGCGGCCGCGTCCCTGACCCGTGACGTGCTGGCCCCCGACGCGGCGCAGGCGGCTACATGGCATTCCCAGCTCGTCTACCCGGGCGCCGACGGCCGGCTTGTCTACAAGCCGGATTCACGAGGGAAGGTGATCCCGGACTTCAGCTGGGCCGGGTACCGCAATGGCCAGACGCCGATCCCGTCCGTCCCAGTCGTCAAGGAGATCGGCCCTGTCACGGGTGACAACACCGCGCACATTCAGGCCGCGCTCGACGAGGTAGGAGTGATGCCGCTCGGCGCCAACGGGTTCAGAGGGGCGCTGCTCCTCAAGGCCGGTCACTACCTCGTCGACGGCACGCTCCGGATGAAGCACGACGGTGTCGTGTTGCGCGGGGTCGGCAAGGAAGAGGACACGTCGGTCAACACGGTCATCACCGGTACCGGCGACGGGACCAGGAGTGCGGTCCTCTTCGTCGGTGGTACGTCCGGCGGCTGGGAATCGCAGGTGCCCGGCACCAAGACCGGCATCACCTCCAGCCTGGTCACGACCGGACAGCGCCGGATCACCCTGGCATCGACGACCAACCTAAAGGTCGGCGACAACATCATCATCCATCACCCGCACACCCAGGAGTGGACCGACGCGATCAACGGCGGGGGCGTGGTGAACGATGCTCCCTGGACCCCCGGCCAACCGCCGGAGCTGCCCATCATGTACAACAGGTACATCCGGAAGATCGTCGGCAACGACATCATCATCTGCGCCCCCGTCTTCAACGATCTACGACGGTCCCTGTCCCAGTCCTACGTATACGTCTGGGACCGGGCCGGGCTCGTCCGCAATGTCGGTGTGGAGAACCTCCGCATCGACATGGGCGATCCGTCGAGCACGAGCGAGGACCACCCGCAGAGCTGCATCTTCGTCAGCAGGGTCGAGGACGCGTGGGTCATGAACGCCGCGCTCCTGCACTTCTCGGTTTCCGGCGTCTGGGTGCAGCGCAGCACGCGGGTTACCGTGCAGCGGGTTCGGGCCGTCCAACCTCGTTCCCGGATCATCGGAGGGATGCGGTACAGCTTCTGCGCCGGTGGCATGGCCCAGCAGGTCCTCTTCAACGACCTGATAGCGTTCCATGCGCGGCACGCCTTCATCGGCACGGGGATGAGCACCTGCTCTGGCAATGTGTGGCTGAACGGGTACAGCAAGTTCGGCTACAACGAGACCGGCGGCCATCACCGGTGGAGTCAGGGGCTCCTGTACGACAACATCCAGGAACTGTCCAACCAGAGCGAGAACGATTGGGTCCTGGCCCTGCACAATCGCGGGGACAGGGGGGAAGGGCATGGCTGGTCCTCGGTGAACAGCGTGGCGTGGAACTGCACCGTGGACAACGGCAAGAAGCTGTGCGTGCAGACTCCACCGACCGCTCAGAACTTCGCCATCGGCACTACCGGCATCGTCACCGGGCACAACTGGTACACCAACCACCAGACCGGCTATGTGGAGGGGACCAACCGGTCGGGGCTGGCACCTGGCTCCCTCTACCTGGAGCAGCTCGCTGATCGGCTCCGTGGCTCGTAAGTGATGAGCGTTGGCCGCGCCTCACTGGGCACGGCCAACGCGCTCCGGCCTGCCTTCGTCCAGGCCGTCCGTCCCTGCCCTCGGCCGCCGCACGAACCCGCTGTGCTCTGGGACCGTACGCCGGCAGACCCCGGACTCCAAACGGTCGGTTCTCGCGCAGAACGGGGACCGGCGCTTTGCTACTTCAAGTAGTAAACTGAGTTTATGAGCAGGCCAGAGCGAGAGTTTCCTCCGGGGGACGGCCCGGCCGCCAAGGTCAGTGTGTCCCTGAGATCGGGCAACATTCGCGCTGTCCGAGAGCGAGTCGGAGCCCGCGGGTTTTCCGCTTATGTTGATGCCGCTGTGGAGCGCCAGATCGAGAGGGATCTCCTGGAGGAGGCTCTGCAGGCGAACGAGGCGGCCTCAGGGCCGATCCCGCAGTCTTTGCGTGATGAGGCGGCGGAGTTGTTCCGTCGCGTCAAGTCCGCGCCCGAACTCCAAGAGGAGGACGGATGGCACGCGCACGAAGCCGGCTGAGCGCGGGCACCGTGGTTCTCGATTGTGAGGGGCTCGTGAAGTGGTGCGAGGCCGACCAGCAGGTTACGGCGTTCCTGCGGGAAGCGCAGGACAACGACTTCCGGGTTGTGGTCAGCGCCATGACACCGATCGAGGCACAAGATGCCCGAGTCAAAGGTGATCGTCTCACGTGGTATCTGTCCCGGCTGAAGATCGAGCCGGTGACCGAGGACATCTCGTCGCGTGCCATCGCGCTTCTTCGAGATGCCCGCCTGCACGGTCGCAAGTACGCCATCGACGCCGTGGTCGCGGCCACCGCACTGCGCTCGGTACGCCCTGCCATCGTTCTGACGTCTGACGAGGACGACATGAGCAAACTGTGCGGGAAAGCAGTGCAGGTGGTCGCTGTCTGAAACTGCTTGAGGGCTGAGCGGGGCCTGGGTGCAGCACGTTCGTACAAGTTCTGCCATGACTCTGAGGGCATCCTGGGCGTGAAGCCGGGTGGTACGTCCCACCTGCCGAGGAAAGGGTCGCGATGCTCAACTTGTCGATCATTCTGGAAGACAGCGCCCGCAACGCTCCGGACCGCACCGCTCTCGTTTTCGGTGACCTGCGTCTGCCGTACTCCATGGTGGACTCCGTTGCGAATCAGGTGGCCAATCTCCTGGTGGCGCGGGGGATCGGGAAAGGGGACAAGGTCGCGCTGCTCTGCCCGAACGTGCCCTACTTTCCCTTCGTCTACTTCGGCATTCTCAAGGCCGGGGCGATCGTGGTTCCGCTCAATGTGCTGTTGCGGCCGCGCGAGATCAGTTATCACCTGGCTGACAGTGAGGCCAAGGCGCTCTTCTGTTTTGAGGGATCCGCCGAACTGCCCATGGGGGCGCGTGGGCGGGATGCCTTCGAGGTCGTTGAGGGGTGTGAGCACTTCTTCGTTCTGCCTGCCACGCCGCTCGCCACAGAGTCGGAGTACGGTGAGTCGTTCTGGGCGGCGCTGGGGGGCATGTCCGGGGAGTTTGAGACGGTGCGGACGGAGCCGGGGGACACCGCGGCCATTCTCTATACCTCCGGCACCACCGGTCAGCCCAAGGGTGCCGTGTTGACGCACATGAACATGCTGACCAACACCATGGTCAGCGATGAGATGTTCCCCACTGACCCGGGCGGCGACGTCACTCTCGCCGTGCTGCCGCTCTTCCACTCCTTCGGCCAGGTCGCGGTCATGAACGTGAGCGTGCGCCGGCGTGCCACCCTCGTGCTCCAGCCGCGCTTCGAGCCCGGTGAGGCGCTGGAGCTCATGCGTACGGAGAAGGTGACCATGTTCGCCGGGGTGCCGACGATGTTCTGGGCGCTGCTGGCGAAGATTCACGCCGACGGGGCCGAGGTGCCCTCGACGTTGCGGGTGGCGGTGGCGGGCGGGGCGTCCTGTCCGGTCGAGGTGCACAAGGACTTCGCGGCCACGTTCGGCATTCCGATCCTGGAGGGGTACGGGCTGTCGGAGACGTCGCCGGTGGCCAGCTTCAACCAGCTTGGGCGGCCCACCAAGCCCGGCACCGTCGGCTTTCCCATCTGGGGCGTGCAGATGCGGTTGGTGGACGACGACTGGAACACCATCGAGGGCGAGGGGCCCGGCGAGATCGCCATTCGCGGGCACAACGTCATGAAGGGCTATTACGGGCGGCCCGAGGCCACCGAGGAGGTTCTGCGGGACGGCTGGTTCCGTACCGGCGACGTCGCCACCCGCGATGAGGACGGCTACTACGCCATCGTCGACCGTACGAAGGACATGATCATCCGTGGTGGCTTCAACGTCTACCCGCGCGAGGTGGAAGAGGTGCTGATGACGCACCCGGCGGTCTCGCTGGTGGCGGTGGTCGGCGTGCCCCATGACTCGCACGGTGAGGAGGTCAAGGCGTACGTCATCCCGTCGCCCGGCGCGACGGTGAGCGAGGACGAGCTTGTCGCCTGGTGTAAAGAGAACATGGCGGCCTACAAATACCCGCGGAGCGTCCAGTTCTGCGAGAGCCTGCCGATGACGGCGACCGGCAAGGTTCTCAAGCGTGAGCTGCGCTAGCGGTTCAAGGTAGCCAGTCGATCGCGGCGGCCAGCTCGGAGGGGGCGGTTCCGAAAGCCTTCCGGAAGGCTCGGGTGAAGTGGGGGCTGTCGGTGAAACCGGCGCTGTGGGCGGCTGTGGTCAACGTTTCTCCATCGGCTACCCGGTCGATGGCGTGTTGCAGGCGTAGCCACCGTACGTACGGCCGCATCGGGATCCCCACCTGCGCGCTGAACAGGTGTGCCAGGCGGCTCGGCGACAGGTGGACCGCGTCGGCCACCGTGCGCAGGCGCACCGGTCCTCGGCTCAGGAGCGCGGGGAGCAGGGTGATCGCCGCCTCCACCGCCGGGTGGGGCGGCGTGTTGGTGGCGGTGCCGTGGCCGGTCCACGTTTCGACGATCCGTAGCGCGGTCGTCGCCTCGGCTGTGTACGTGTGGCCGGTCGCTGGTTCCGTGAACATGAGCGGGCGATTTCCCTTGTGGTGACCCGAGGGGCCGGAGATTCGCGGTGACCACGTTGAGGCGTGGGGACCCGTACCGGAGCGGGCGAGCAGAGATCGGCCTGGCGAGCTGCGGGGGTCCAGGAGGGCGAGCAGGGAATCGCGGGCTCCGGTGAGCACCGTGTGACGGACGTCGGGTGGGGTGACGGCGATCTGTGTGGTCAGCGTGTCGCCGTGGGCGTCGGCCATGGTGAAGGGCTCGGCGGAGACGATCAGTTGGACGGCGTGGTGCGCGTGCAGGCCGTTGCTGCCGACCGTTCCGCCGTACAGCAGGAGACCAGGCCGGAGGAGACACCAGCCGCGCCAAGAATGCGACATCACACCGTGGCCATCTCGAGGACGATGGTCTGGGCGCCGTCGGCGTCGACGAGGTGTTCTTCGATGGTGGGGCCGGTGACGGTCAGGTGGTGGCGGTGCAGCCAGTCGAACAGGTTCTGTCCGGCGCGGACCACGCCGATCTCGGGCGGAACGATGGCGCGTACGACCGTGCGGGGAGGCAGGGAGAGCGGCTCGCCGGCGCCGCCGGTGGCTATCGCGGCGGCGAATCCGCCCGTCGGCCGGCCGCGGAGCCAGGTCAGCAGGGTCGACGGTGGTGACGGGCAGAGGGCGGACAGTTCGGACGGGTGGTTCAGACGCAGGTGGCGGACGCGTAAGCGGCGCGGGCCCACCGTGGCCTGCTGAGGCAGGATCGGCATCGGGGTGGCGAGGTGGTCCTCGGCGTGGGCCGCGGTCGCGGTCAGGGCGGCGATGTCGCGCCGGATGGTGGTCACGATCTCGGTCAGGGCCTGCCGGAGTTGGGTCTCGGGGGCGTCCAGCAGGTCGGCGATCTGGCGCAGCGGCAGGCCGAGGCGCTGCAGGCCGCGGATGCGTTCGAGCCTGGACAACTCGGTCACGCCGTACCAGCGATAGCCGGTGGCGCGGTCGACCGAGGCTGGAGCCAGTAGCCCGATCTTGTCGTAGTGGCGGAGGGTGCGTTCGGATACGCCGACCATGCTCGCCAGTTGTCCGATCCGCCACATGACGTTTCCTCCAGGCACGTTGACTTTGTCCCTGCGTCAGGGTTCTACCGTCCGGTCCATGATCGATCCGAACCCACGGCACCGGCTCACCGGTGTGCTGCTGCTTGCCTCGCTGGTAGCCATGATCGCCGCTGCGGCCATCGTTGTGCCATCGGGGTTGACCCTGAATCCGTCCGATCCTGAGGCCGCGCTGGCGGCGGTACGCGAGCAGACCGGGCTGCATCTGACCGAACTGGCCCTCGACGTGCTGGGCTGGCTGGGGCTGACCGCGGCTGGGCTGGTGATGGCGGGCAGGCCGGACCTGATGACATTGGCCGGTGGCCTGCTGGCCGGGGCTGGGCTGGCGGGCCTGCTGCACGATGCCGGAAACCTGGCCCTGACACAGTTGGCCGCCCGCCCCACGGCCGCTCCCGTGGCCTTGGCCGTCATGCTCACCGCCAAATGGGCGGTCAACCTGGCCGGCCTGCTGTGGGTCGCCGCCACGGCCGCCACCGCGGTGGGACTGCCCTCTGGGCTTCGTATCACCGGCATGATCGCCGCCCTCGCCGGCCTCGCCGGGGTCGTGCTTCCGTGGACGACCGGGGTCGAAGGGCCGACGGCGGCGATGGAGCAGCTCGGGTACGCGCTCCACCTTCCCATTATGATCTGGTACGGGATCCTGGGCGGACGGTATCTGCGCGCGCGGCACCCCGAAGCATGAGGCGGGCCTGGTGCGAGGTCCTCGCGTGGCTCGCTGGATACGAGTTCGAGGACCTCGACTGGCAGGCCGTGGAGAGCGCGCTGCCTGACACCGACGATGATCGGGGCGAACGCTGGTACGAGTACCCCTTGGCCGGTGAGGTGGCGAGGCTCGCGCGGGCCCGGCTCCAGACGTCAGTTGGCTGGGCGGCGGGTGAGGAGGTAGGCCTGGGGGAAGCCGCGTCTGGGGTCCTCGGCGGGGGAGATGACCAGCCGGGCGACCTCGGTGAGGCCGGCCGTGTGCAGGAGGCCGGCCAGGCGGTCGGGGGAGTAGCGGTAGGCGAGTGACACCAGGTGGTCGAACGGCTCGGCCAGTTCGTCGGGGCCGTCGTACGCCTGGAAGCCGAGCAGGAGGTAGCCGCCCGGTGCCAGGACGCGGTGGAACTCGGTGAGCGTCACGGGGAGGTGGCCGGGCGGGGTGTGGATGATCGAGTAGTTGGCCAGGATGCCCGCCAGGGAGGCGTCGTCCGCCGTGAGCGCGTCCATCGATCCCACCTCGAAGCGCAGCTTCGGATGGGCGGCACGGGCGAGGGCGATCATTTCCGGGGACAGGTCGACGCCGAAGGCGTTCACGCCGAGGGTGTGCAGGTGTGCCGTGACATGGCCGGGGCCGCATCCCACGTCCGCCACCAGGCCGTCACCCGCGGCCCGGATCAGTTCGGCGAAGACCGGGATCATCGCGTGGTTGAGCGGGCTGGAATGGTAACGGTCAGGGATGTCCTCGGCGTAGCGGGTCGCCATGGCGTCGTAGGCGGTGGAGAGGTCCGGGGCGGTCATGGAGGGTCATGTTAGGGCCCAATCCGGGCGTCCTTGGACAAGAGGGCGGCCACCTTGGCGGGGGCTTCCTGGTCGGGGGCGTTGTGGCTCACGGCGGGCAGGGTTTCGGCCCGGAGTGTTTCGGCCGCCACGTCGTGGTAGCGGGTCACGGTGGGGCCGGATCATCGCCTCGCCGTGGCGGCCCCTGGACAGCGCGCGTTCGTAGTCGGGCAGCCACTCCAGCGGCAGTGGCGGGCAGGGTGACCAGCCCGCCGTAGCTGTACCCGAAGAGGAAGCGGGCGCCGGCCAGGTCCATGAGTGCGACGACGTCGGCGCAGTCGTCCGCGACGCTGTGCCCGTCGCGCTGCGGCCCGCTGCCGAACCGGCCGCGCCTGTTGAGCGCGTGGACGGTGCCGTTGAAGGCCACCGCCATGTCGGTAAGTGCCTCCGGGAACCACCACGAGCGCGGGCTCGCCGGCTCCGTCCGTCGTGTACGTGAGCACCGTGCCGTCGGCGGAGACGAACTGATTCATGGTCGTCACCCTGCCAAGGCCGCCTGTCAATCAGCTGGCAGGGAGCTGTTAGCCGAGGTCGCGGCGGTGGAGGGCGGTCAGTCCCGCCGTGGTGAGAGCGGTGGCGATGACGGTCAGCAGGAGCAGTGGGGTGAGAGCGAATTCGGCGATGGGAAGGCCGGGGGTCTGTGCGAAGGGTGACAGCCGGAGGAGTGATGGGTCGGCGTGCAGGAGTTCCACCGCGAACTCCAGCAGGAGGCACAGGCCGAGTGCCGTGTAGGCGACGATCGCGGCGAGCCGGGGCAGCAGGCCGTACAGCAGGGCCGTGAGGGCGGCCAGCACCAGGATCGACGGCAGCCGGGTCAGGCTCGCGGCCAGTAGCCGGGTGATCTCGCCGGGCAGGTCTCCCGTCGAGAGGCCGTGGACCAGGCCCATCGCGAGGCCGAGGCCGGCGAGGACGAGTCCCGAGCCGGCCGCGACGATGGCCAGGTGGCCGCCGGCCCAGCGCAGCCTGCCGACCGGGCCGGTCAGGAGGATGTCGGCGCGGCCGGAGGTCTCTTCCGTACGCAGCCGCAGCGTCGCCTGAATGGCGTACACCGTGATGACCTGGCTCGTCAGGTAGATGACGAACGCGAAGAAACCGTCCACCGGCCGGCCGCCGCCCATCCGGTCGATCAGGGCTTTGAGGGCCTCGCTCGCGTTCAACTGGTCGGCGGCGCTTCGCGCCACGCCGCCCAGGCCGGCGCCGAACGCGGCGAACGCGACGGTCCAGGCGAGCAGCGTGCCCCGTTGCAGTCGCCAGGCCAGGGCGAGCGCGGTACGCAGGCTCGGCGCGGCGCCGGCGGGACCGAGGCGGGGCGGGAGGACGCCGGCACCGAGGTCCCGGCGGGATGATGTCCAGTAGGCGCCGGCCGCCAGCAGCAGGATCAGGGCGAAGACGGGCAGCAGCGGCCAGAGGTGGTCGCCGGCGAAGGGACGCATGCGCTGCGTCCAGCCGAACGGCGACAGCCACGACACCCAAGGGCTCCGCTCGACGTCGGCGATCGCGCGCACCGCGTACAGGATGCCCATCGCCGTGGCGGCGAGGCCGGCGGCGGTGCGGGCGCCTTCGGTGAGCTGGGCCGCCAGGCCGGCGAGCGCGGCGAAGACGCAGCCGGCGGCGGCGACCGACAGTCCCATGGTCAGGGAGCCCATCGGTGGCAGCCCGGAAGCCGTGAGCCCCAGCGTCACGACGAGGGCGGTGACCAGGTTGGCGGCGAACGCCACGGTCAGCGCGGCCGTCAGCGCCGCGTGCCGGCCGACGACGGTCGAGCCGAGCAGTTCGGCGCGGCCCGTCTCCTCCTCCGCACGTGTGCTCCGGATCACCAGGAACAGGCTGGCCAGCGCGATGAGCAGGGCGGCCTGCCCGCGTACGCGCCACGCGGCGAGCCCTCCCGTGGACGGGTCGTAGACCGGGCCGATCATCATGAGCTGGGTCGGGTCGCCGTTGGTCGTGTGGAGGAACGCCTGCCGCGCCTCGTCGGTGGGGTAGGCGCCGGCCACCGAGCCCGCCACGCCGAGCACGAGCAGCGCCACGAGGCCGTACCAGAGCGGAATCCGCACCCGGTCGCGCCGCAGGATGAGCCGGATCAGCCGGCCGGTGCCGGTGAAGTCACTCATCGTGCCACCGCGTCCTCGTAGTGACGCAGGAACATCTCCTCCAGCGTCGGCGGCCGGCTGTCCAGGCTCCGTACGCCGACCTGGACGAGCTCGCGCAGCACCCCGTCCAGCGCGTCACCGTCGACCTGGCAGCGCAACCGGTTGCCCTCCGTCCACAGGTCGTGCACGCCGGTGAGCCGGGGGACGGGGCCGTCGAGCTCGGCCGTGATCGAGGTGCGGGTAAGGTGGCGCAGCTCGGCGAGCGTGCCCGTCTCGACCGTGCGGCCGTGCCGGATGATGCTCACCCGGTCGCACAGGGCCTCGACCTCGGCGAGGATGTGGCTGGACAGCAGCACCGTACGCCCCTTGCGCCGCTCCTCCTGGACGCACTCCTGGAAGACCATCTCCATCAGCGGGTCGAGGCCGGAGGTGGGCTCGTCCAGGATGAGCAGGTCGGCGTCCGAGGACAGCGCCGCGACCAGGGCCACCTTCTGCCGGTTGCCCTTGGAGTAGGTACGCCCCTTCTTGCGCGGATCCAGCTCGAAACGATCGAGCAGGTCGGCCCGGTGCCGGGGGTCGAGCCCGCCGCGCGTCCGGCCGAGCAGGTCGATCGTCTCTCCGCCGGAGAGCGTCGGCCACAGGGTCACGTCGCCGGGCACGTACGCCAGCCGCCGGTGCAGCGTGGTCGCCTCCCGCCACGGATCGCCGTCCATCAGCCGGGCCGTGCCGGAGTCCTGGCGCAGCAGGCCGAGCAGGATCCGGATGGTGGTGGACTTGCCGGCGCCGTTCGGGCCGAGGAAGCCGTGCACTTCACCTGCGCGGACCGTGAGGTCCAGGCCGTCGAGCGCCCGTGTCCTGCCGAAGGTCTTGACCAGGCCGGACACGGAGATCATGTTTTGCATGCTTCACAGCGTACACAGATTTCACGAAATTCGTGAAGTATCGATAGTCTGTAACCTGAGGGCCCGTCCGAGAGGGGTGTGCATGACCGACGACGATGACGCGCTGCGGTTCCTCGAACGGTTCGCCCTGCTCATGTCCGATTCGGGCTATCCGCGCATGGCCGCGCGCGTGTTGTCGGCGCTGCTCATCGCCGACGACGGCCGGCGCACCGCCGCCGAACTCGCCGACCTGCTCCAGGTCGGGCCTTCGGCCGTCTCAGGCGCGGTGAAATACCTGATGCGGGTCGGGATGGTGACCCGCGAGCGGGACCCCGGCGAGCGTCGCGATCGCTACCGGGTCGACCCGACGGCGTGGTACCGGGCGGCGGCGTCGAGCGACGAGGTGTTCCGCCGGTTCGAGGAGGGCGCTCGCGACGGGGCCGACGTGCTGGGCACGGACACGCCCGCCGGGGCCCGCATGGACGAGACCCGGCGCTTCTTCGCGTTCCTCCGCAGCGAGGTGCCCCAACTCCTGCACAAATGGGATGAGATCAACGGCGAGGTACGTTGAACCAGGGGCCGGTCGAGGGCAGGAGCATCAAGACGATGACGAGCCAGGAGTGAACGTGGCCGCCAGACCGCCGATCATCGCGACTGTCCCCATCAGGGGAACGCCGGCCTGGAGCGTGATGGCGAATCCGGCCACGACGACGCCCATGGGCATCATCTGCGCCTGCACGGTGTCCGGCACATCACTATTGTGAGGGAAACGGAGGTGCTTCATGGACGCGCGTCTTGACCATCTCGTCTGCTGGGTTTCCGATCAGCTCGCCGCACTACGTTTCTACGAGGAGGTCGTGGGGCTGCCGGGGGTGCGGGCGGCTGAGTTTCGCGACGGGGAGGCGCCTTTTCCGAGCGTACGCGTCTCCCCCGAGAGCATCATCGACCTGATGGCGTACGAGGCGACGCGCGGTGTGGACGAGGGCACCGGGGTGGGCGGCAGCGCCGGGCATCCGATCAACCATTTCTGCCTGGCCGTGAGCAGGGAGGATTTCGACGCGCTGAAGGTCAGGCTGAAAGAGCACGGGGTACGCGTCTCCGGCACCGGAGCCAACTCCTTCGGCGCCCAGGGGATCGCCCCCGAGACGATCTACTTCGCCGATCTCGACGGCAACGTCCTGGAGGTCCGCTACTACGACTGAGCGTGGCGGCGCAGCCGGGCGCGTACGACGCGGCGGACCATCGGACCCATGTCCTCCAGGGCCGCCACCAGCCCCGCCAGGTCTTCGAGCGAGTCGAGTGCCTGCCCGGCCCCGTCGCTGTCCACGCCTTCGTACAGCTCCAGCCCCACGAACGCCGCCGCCGTCGCCTTGGCCAGCCCGGCCATGTCCACGAACTCGGCCAGCGGCGAGTCCGCCAGCACCCTGCGCAGGGCCCGTTCCACCTCGGCGATCCACAGGTTGAGCCCGGTGCTGGTGGCGGGGGCCAGCTTCTCGTCGGTCTGGCTGCCGGCCAGCAACTGCGCCAGCGCCGCGACGCTGCCTTCGGCCCGCTCCTCCGCGTGCAGCGCGCGGCCCAGGTCGAGCAGCTCGCGGAGGGAGGTGACCGCGTTGAAGCGGTCCTGGTAGAGGGCGATGCGCTGCTTGGACGCGTGCTCGCAGGCCGCCGCCAGGAGCTGGTCGACGCTGCCGAAGTGGTAGAAGACGAGGGCCTGGTTGACGCCCGCCGTGGCGGCGATCGTACGGGCCGAGACGCCGGCGATCCCCTGCCTCTTCAGCGTTTCGAGCGCCGCTTCGAGCAACTTGGTACGTGTGTCGGCCACCGAGGTTCCTTCGTCGTGTACGCCCGCGATCCCCACACGCTAGCGGGAACTGTCACCGGGGTCTGGTTCACTGGGCGGCATGGGTGTGACCGTCGATGACTTCCTCAAGCTGCTGGACGAGCTCCCCGACGTCCGGATGAACCACGGTGGCGAGTGGGTCGGGCTCAAGGTGCACGGCAAGGGCTTCGGCTACCTGTGGGAGGCGACCGAGACCGTCGGGCTCAAGGCCACGATCGCGGAGCAGCTCGCGCTCGTTCATGAGCGGCCCGAGGTGTTCGAGGTGCAGTTCACGGCCGGGCGGTTCGGGTGGGTGGTGGTTCACCTCGACAGGATCGAACGTGACGAGCTGTTCGAGCTGGTGGCCGAGGCATGGTGCCTGACCGCGCCCAAAGAGCTCGTGGCCGACTTCGAGGCGGCCCACGGAATCGGCCAGGAGGTGCATCCAGGGTAATCTCGGACATCGTGAGGGCACCGGTGAAGGCACCCGTGAAGGCGTCCGTCAGGACACCTGTGAAGGCGTCATGACGGCTGTGAAGTTGCGGGAGTGGCGCGAGGATGACGCCCCCGCCGTGTTCCGTGCCTTCCAGGCACCCGATCTGCGCCGGCAGGCGCCCTGGCCCGTCGTCACGCTGAAGGACGCCATGGGCTGGATCGCCTCCTGGCAGGGCGCCGGTCATGCCTTCGCCGTGACGAGCGACGATCAGGTCGTCGGGAACGTCGCGGTGGCCAGGATCGATGACCATGACAACGGCTGGGTGTCCTACTGGGTCGTGCCCGAGGCCAGGGGCCGGGGCATCGCGGCGGCGGCGACCGATCTGCTGGCCCGGTGGGCGTTCGAGGAGCGGGGGCTCTACCGGCTTGAGCTCGGGCACCGTACCAACAACCCCGCCTCCTGCCGGGTCGCCACCAAGGCCGGCTTCCGGCCGGAGGGCATCGAACGGGGCAAGCTCTGTTACGACGGGGTCCGCTACGACGTGGAACGGCACGCCCGCCTGGCCGGCGACTGACGGTTCGACAGACGCGAGCCCGGCACCGCGGCCCGGCACCGCAGCCCGGTGGCGATGCGCCGTGACCCTGTGCGGTGCCGGCCACGACCGGTCGTGGCCGGCACCGCACAAGCACTACGGGAGTGTCTCCCAGGGCCCGAAGGGGCTGTCGGCTCCGGGGGCGGTCTGTTTGCGGAGGTGCACCTTCCCGTCGGTGCCGACCGCGAACAGCACCACGGCCCCGCTCTGGTCGAGAACGGCCGCCGGATAGTCCGTGATGGCGCCCCCGAGGTCGCTCCAACTCCCGTACCCGGCGTTGGGAGCGGTCTGGGTGGCCAGGCTCACGCCGGCGTCGGCGTTGCGGTGGAACATCAGGATCCTGGCGTCCGGCCCGGCCGGGGTGGTGACCAGCTCGGGATCGCCCACTCCGGCATGGCCGCCGATCACGACAGGGCTGACGTTCCAGGCGCCGCCGGCCGCCGACTGCCGGGTCACGACCAGGTCGGCGGTCCCGGCCCGGCGATAGGCGACCTCGATCCGGCCGTTCTGGGCCAGCGCGGCCGTCGGCGGGCTGGCCGGGGTCATGGACGGCAGCGCGTTGTCGAGGGTGTAGCCGCCGTTGGGGGCGGACTGGTACCAGCGCAGGATGCGCGTCCTGGTGCTGGCGAAGAGCTCGATGCGGCCCTGCGGATTGGTGACCGCGGTGAGCCCGTCCTGTACGTCGCCGCCGCCGTTCAGGTTCGTCCAGGAGCCCCAGGTGCTGCCGTTGGCCGCGCTCTGGGTGCGCGCGCTGACGCCGCCGGCGCCGTTCTTGACGAAGATCTGCAGCCGGCCGTTGGCGTTGGCGGCCACCGCGGGCACGCCGATGTGCTCAGGGTCGCCCGTGCCGGGGTTGCCGAGGTCGCTCCAACCGGCGTCCCAGCCACCGCCCGGCGTCGTCTGGGCGAGGGTGACGAGGTGGTGGTCGGACTGCCGCCGGGCGAAGATCTGCATGCGCCCGTCGGCGTTGAGGCCCACGCTGATCGCCGGCTTCAGTGGCCCGCCGGCGCCGCCCAGGACGAGCGGGCCCGACCACAGCCCGGCCGGAGTCTGCCGGTAGGTGCTCACGGCCCCGCTGCGTACCACGAAGATCTGGGGTGTGCCGTCGGCGTTCCGCCCCGCCCAGGCCGTGCCCCGGGCCCAGCGGTAGTACATCCGCGACTCCCACCCGTCGGGGTCGAACGGGTCGTAGTGGAAGTAGCTCTGGAGGATCGTGGTCTTCCGCGTGACGGTGGGCCCCGACAGGTTCACCGGTACGTCGGAGATGTTGTAGTCGCGGTAGTTCTGCTCGATGATCGGCACGCCGTACGAGGTCGCCGCTTCCCCGGCGAACATGGCCGCGCCCACATGGTCGCCGTGGCCCGGGTTGTAACGGTTGTCGGGCATCGGGTCCATGGCCCGCAGCACGCTGGGCTGGTAGTGCTGCATGATCCCGGTCAGCACCGCGACCACGTCCTGGTGGTCGTAGGTGTACGACTGCGTCACCAGGCTGCCCTCAGGAATGATCGTGTGATCCTCGAACTCGTCGACGACCACGAACCAGCCGAGCTCGTTGTCGCGCAGGTTCATGAACACCAGCGAGACCTGCGGCGCGGCCGTGAGGGTGTACCGCTCGACCTGCTTGCCGGCGAGCGTCCAGGCGTCGCGGTTCCACTCCTCCTGGTCCTCAGGATCCACGTCCGGCACCGCGGCCATCCGCGCGTAGGCGTCCTGGATGCCGCGTTGCCGGTTGCGGGCCCGTTCCTCGTCGGTGTTCCCGAGCCCGGTGATCTGCCCCGCGGTGATGAACACGGTCACGCTCGGCATTCCCGACCGGATGGAGTCGTGAATGTCGGGGTTCATGAAGAGCAGGTCGTCGTCCTCATGTGCCACGATCTGCATGAGCTGATCGGCCACCGTCGTTTGAGCCGACGCGGCGATTCCCACCCCAGCCATCGGCACCAGTACGACGAGTGCCGCGATCACGGCCATCAGCCGCATGCCTAAATTGCCTCCGCGCATGTGTGCTTCCCCCCCACTAGTTTGTCCCAGAAGCAGATGCTGATCAGTCCCTAATTTGCGAGCAAGGGAAAGGAAGATAACAACTGTGTAACTCGCGCCGCGTGTATGGCATTGGTGTGGGATGGGCCGGGGCGAGAAATGGGGCCGCAGTCGTGTTTTCGGGCCATCGGTTTCCGGCTCCCGCCGACCATCGACAGGCGGTTATAGGCGAACCCGATCGTCCAATGTCGCAATCCGTAGTTGCGGGGTCGCTCGAATGGCCGTGAATACGGTCGTGGGGAATCAAAGGTGCCCCCGGAATTCCGGACGGCACCATTCATGGCCCCGATTCCGGGGGGAATGTCAGGGCGATCCGATATCCGGGCGGGGCGGGCGCCGCTTGGAGCCGCGGGGCGGGCTGATCTAGGCTTTGGGCGTGGACGGCGAAAGTCTGGCCGCGGCAGGTCTGCTGACAGCCCTGAGCAGGGCCGCGGGCGTCCTCGCGGAGTTACATCACCCCTTCGTGCGCAGCACGTCGTTCTCCTACTTCATCCCGCCGGCCGGAGCCCGTACCGGCACCGTGTTCACGCTGCCCGACGGCCGTGAGGTCACCTTCGCCGTGTCCATCGTCGTCGCCGGTGACGTCTTCCAGGTCGAGGGCGAGGTGACGGCCGAGGACGAGGTGCTGCTCGGGTTGCCGCGCAAGATCGTGCCCGGGATCCACGACGGGCTGGCCGCGCTGGACGACTACGCGGGCGAGGTGGCGGCGGCCGCGGGGCGGCTCATCGACCAGCAATTGGACGCCATTGTCTGATTGTCGGACAATGTGTGCATGAAGAACGGACCTCTTGCCGTCGTCAGCGCCGCGGTGCTGTGGGGAACGGCCGGTACGGCGGGGCTGCTGGTCTCCGCCGACTCCGTCGCGCTGGCCGCGGCCAGGCTGGTCATCGGCGGTGCCGCGCTGGCGCTGCTGGCCAGGGCGAGGCTCAGGCGGGCGGTCAGCCCGTCGCTGCTGCTCGCCGCCGCGGCCGTGGCCGCCTACCAGTTGTGCTTCTTCGCCGCCGTCGGCAGGACCGGGGTTGCCATCGGGACCGTGGTGGCGATCGGCAGCGGGCCCGTCTTCACCGGGGTGCTGTCCTGGCTGCTGCACGGCCGGCGGCCGAACGCGCGGTGGGCGCTGGCGACCACGGCGGCGATCTGCGGCTGCGCGGCCCTGATCGCGGGCGACGGGCAGCTCGCGACCGGCGGGCAGGTGCTGACCGGAGTGGCGTTCGCGCTGCTGGGCGGCCTGCTCTACGCCTTCTACGCCGTCACCGCCGCCCGTGCCATCGGCGAGGGCGCGGAGTCCAACGCCGTCATGGGCGTGCTGTTCGGCGGGGCGGCCGTCATCATGCTGCCGGTCCTGCTCCTGACCGGGGTCGAGTGGCTGGCCGAGCCCGCCGGCCTGCTCGCCGTCGCCTACCTGGGGCTGGGCACCACGGCCCTGTCCTACTTCCTGTACGGCCGCGGCCTGCGCACCACCCCGGTCGCCACGGCCGCCACGCTGGCCCTGGCTGAACCGGCGGTCGCCGCGATCCTGGGCGTCGTGGTGCTGAAGGAACACCTCGGCCTCGTCTCCGTCGCCGGGCTCCTGCTGCTGGCGATCAGCTTGATCGCGGTGGCCGTACCAGAGCGGGAAAGGGAGCCGGAGCGGAGCGGAAAAGAACGTTAGAGTCGCAGCCGTGACCCTGCCCCTCAGACCACTGTCCACCGTCGACGCGCTTGCCGACGCCCTGCGCGGCCGGGTGCTGTCCGGCGAGATCGAGCCCGGCACGCCGCTGCCCGAGCAGGAGATCGCCGCCGCGTACGGAGTGGCCAGGCCGACCGTGCGCGAGGCGCTGGCGGCGCTGGTCCATGAAGGGCTGCTCAAGCGCGAGCGCAACCGCAGCGCCTATGTCCCCGAGGTGACGATCTCGGACCTGGAAGACCTCATGTACGTTCGCAGGCCCCTGGAAGACCTCATGGTCAGAGCCCTGGCGGGCACCAGGGTCCCGGCGGCGCAGGAGGCGCTCGACAGGATGGACGGCCTGCCCGCCAACGCCCCCTGGTCCGACGTCGTGGCCGAGCACATGGCCCTGCACCAGGCGCTCATCGAGGCCGTCGGCAGCCCGCGCCTCGAACGCCTCTACGCCGCCCTGGCCGCCGAGACCAGGCTCGGGCTGGTGCGGCTGCGCGAGGTCTACAAGGACAGAGACGTGCTGGTCCGCGAGCACCGCGCGCTGCTCGACGCGATCGCCGACGGCTCGGTGGAGGTCGCCAGGGCCGCGGTCACCGCCCATCTCAGCCACTCCTGGGGACGCGAGACCAACCGAACGTGAGCGCCATTGTGCTCGAACTCTTGCGGGACAAGCCCGTGACTCGCAAGAATCGCGGCCATGCACGGCAACCCGATGCCGGACTCTTACGTGTACGTCACGGAAGAGGGCGTCACCCGTCACTACGCGGACGGGAGCGTCGAAGCCCTCGCGTGGGAGGACGTGGTCGAGGTCCGTGTCGTCGCCGAGACCGGCGAGGACGTGAACTTCATCCTGCTCGACCGTGACGGTGAGGGCTGCGTGGTTCCGCGCAGCGCGACAGACGCCACCTTTCTCGCCCGCCTCCGATATCTGCCGGATTTCGACCTGGACCGGCTCCATGTGGCGGCGGATTCCGCCCGCGACGGCGTGGTGGTCGTATGGCGCAGCCCCGACCCGCCGTCGGCGCTGCCCGACCTGGAGTACGACTAAGTTCACACGGCGGCGACCTCCCGAAATACCGTGTTAACGAGGCCGCCCTTCCCTTGTGCCGGGTGCATTCGTGGACCGTTCCGTCAACCCCCTATCTCCAGTAACTTTCGTCCGCTTGTGGACATTTGCTGGTATTTCCCCGCCCCGAATGGATCTTTACTCTTTAGTGGGGGCCGCCGCCCTTGATTGTGCATGGGCCCTGTCAACCCATGTGGCTCAAGAAACGTCAAGTTACAGCGGTGTACGGAGTCATCAGGGTGGTATCTATGAGGGTGGGGACTAGGGAGTCCGCTGTCGTGCTCCTTGAGGCCGTACCGCGCCATGAATCCAGCATTTGGACACGGGCCTACTTACGGCTCCTGTTACTCGGCGACACAATGGGCGCGCTCTTCGCATGCGCGTGCGTGATGGGAAGCCGGCTGCTGTCCGGCGCGTACGTCCCAACCGTCGAGTTCGTGCTCGGATTCGCTCTGGTGCTGGTCTGGCCGGCCGCGCTCGCACTGGGCGGCGCCTACCGGCAGCGAGCCAACGGCGAGGGCACGGAGGAGTTCAAGGCCGTTTTCAACGGCGGCATCGGTTTGATGGCGGCGGTGGCCATAGGCGCCTATGCCACGCAAACCTCCGTCGCGCGCAGCTTCGTCATGGCGATGCTGCCGCTGGCCTTGCTGTCCACGCTCTACTATCGCTACCGAATGCGTAAATACCTGCACCGGCGAAGAGCCGTCGGTGACTATATGCGCGAGGTCATCGCCGTCGGCCATCGAGACTCCATCCTCGACCTGGTGGTGCAGTTCCGCCGTCAGCCCCACCACGGCATGCTGGTCGTGGGGGCCTGTCTGCCCTCCGGTGACCCTAACGTCGACCTCGACGGGATCCCGGTGATGGGCTCGTTCGGCGACGTGGCGCACGTGGTCGCGGACGCCCGCGCCGACGCGGTGGCCGTGCTGGCCTGTCCTGAGCTGGACGGGGCGGCGCTACGCCGGATGGCGTGGAGCCTGGAGACGAGCAGGACCGACCTGTTCGTGGCCCCGGCGCTGCTCGACGTGGCGGGCCCGCGCATCAGCATCACGCCGGTGGCCGGGATGCCGCTGATGCACGTGGAACATCCGGAGTTCAACGGCGCCAGGCAGTTCGTGAAGTCGGTCTTCGACCGGCTGGTCGCGGGCGTGGCCCTGTTGCTGCTGGCGCTGCCGCTGCTGCTGGTCGGATTGGTGATCCGCCTCACCAGCAAGGGGCCCGCGCTGTTTCGGCAGACCAGGGTCGGCAAGGGCGGCAGAGAGTTCAGGGTCGTGAAATTTCGGACCATGGTGGTGGATGCGGAGCGGCTCAAGGACACCCTTCTGGTGGCCAACGAGTTCGACGGCGTGCTCTTCAAGATGCGGAACGATCCACGGATCACGCGGGTAGGCGCTTTCCTGCGGAAATATTCCGTGGACGAGCTCCCGCAACTGCTCAATGTGATCCGCGGCGAGATGTCGCTCGTCGGCCCGCGGCCGCCGCTGCTCGAAGAGGTCGCCAAGTACGGCACCGACGTACGCCGCCGCCTGGTGGTCAAGCCGGGCATGACCGGGCTCTGGCAGGTCAGCGGCCGATCCGACCTGAGCTGGGAGGAGTCGGTCCGGCTCGACCTGCGTTACGTGGAGAACTGGTCGCTCATCCTCGACCTGCAGATCCTGTGGAAGACCTGGTCCGTCGTCACCCGTGGAGAAGGGGCTTACTAGCTGTGAAGGCACTCGTGCTCGCCGGAGGGTCGGGCACACGGCTTCGGCCCATCACCCACACCTCGGCCAAACAACTCGTGCCCGTCGCGAACAAACCGGTGCTGTTCTACGGCCTGGAGGCCATCGCGGAGACCGGCATCCAGGAGGTCGGCCTGGTGGTCGGCGACACCCACGAGGAGATCGAGGCCGCGGTCGGCGACGGCTCCGCGTTCGGGCTCCAGGTCACCTATCTGCGCCAGCAGGCGCCGCTCGGGCTGGCGCACGGCGTACTGATCGCGCGTGACTTCCTGGGCGACGAGGACTTCGTCATGTACCTGGGCGACAACTTCATCGTCGGCGGGATCAACGACCTGGTGGACAGGTTCGCCGCCCGGCGGCCGGCCGCGCAGATCCTGCTCACCAAGGTCGGCGACCCCACGCAGTTCGGCGTGGCCGAACTCGACACCGCGGGCCGGGTGATCGGCCTGGAGGAGAAACCGGCGCGGCCCAAGAGCGACCTGGCCCTGGTCGGCGTCTACCTGTTCAGCCCGGCCGTGCACAAGGCGGTCGCGGAGCTGAAGCCGTCGTGGCGGGGCGAGCTGGAGATCACCGACGCCATACAGTGGCTGATCGAGGCGGGGATGAACGTCGAGTCCTCGGAGATCTCCGGCTACTGGAAGGACACCGGCAACGTCACCGACATGCTGGAGGTCAACAGGCTGGTGCTCGAATCGCTCGAACCGCGGATCGACGGCCTGGTCGACGAGGCCAGCGAGCTGGTCGGCCGGGTGGTGGTCGAGCCCGGGGCGGTGGTCGAGCGCTCCCGCGTGGTCGGCCCGGTGATCATCGGCGCGGGCACGCGCATCCAGGACAGCTACGTCGGCCCGTTCACGTCCGTCGGCGCCGGCTGCGTCGTCACCGGCAGCGAGCTGGACTACTCGATCGTCCTGCCCGAATCCTCCATCAAGGGGGTGGGCAGGATCGAGTCCTCGCTGATCGGCCACCACGTCGAGGTGACCGCCTCGGTCAACACTCCCAAAGCCCACCGTCTCGTGCTGGGCGATCACAGCAAGGTGCAGATCGGTACATGAAGCGGATTCTGGTAACAGGGGGCGCGGGATTCATCGGATCCCACTTCGTCCATGGGCTGCGGGACGCGGAAGTGACGGTGCTGGACAAGCTCACCTACGCGGGCAACCGGGCCAATCTCGGCGGCGTGCCGCACGCGTTCACGCAGGGCGATATCTGTGACCCCGATGTGCTCCACCAGGTCGTGCCCGGGCACGACCTGGTGGTCAACTTCGCCGCCGAGTCGCACGTGGACCGGTCGATCGAGGGTGCGGCGGAGTTCGTGCGCACCAACGTGCTCGGCACCCAGACGCTGCTGCAGGCGTGCCTGGAGGCGGGCGTGCCCAAGGTCGTGCACGTCTCGACCGACGAGGTCTACGGGTCGATCGACGCCGGCTCCTGGGACGAGTCCGCGCCGCTGCGGCCGCGGTCGCCGTACGCGGCCTCGAAGGCGGGCGGCGACCTGATCGTCCTCTCCTACGCCATCACCCACGGCCTGAACGTCTCCATCACCCGCTGCGGCAACAACTACGGCCCCCGGCAGTATCCGGAGAAGGTCATCCCGCTGTTCATCACGAACCTGCTGCGCGGCCGGAAGGTGCCGCTCTACGGCGACGGCGGCAACGTCCGCGACTGGATCCACGTCGGCGACCACTGCGCGGGCATCCGCCTCGTCGCTGAGCTGGGCGAGCCCGGCGAGGTCTACCACATCGCCGGTACGGCTGAGCTGACCAACAGGGAGCTGACCGCCCGCCTGCTCGAAGCCTGCGGCCGTGACTGGGACCTGGTCGAGCACGTCGAGGACCGTAAGGGACATGACCGCCGGTACTCGCTCGACGACCGGAAACTGCGCGCGCTCGGCTACCGGCCGCGGATCCCGTTCGAGCAGGGGCTGAAGGAGACGGTCCGGTGGTACGCCGAGAACCGGGAGTGGTGGACATGAGGTGGCTGGTGACGGGCGCGGGCGGCATGCTCGGCCGCGACCTGACGCGATTACTCCGGGCCACGCCGGGCGTGCGGGTGCACGCGTTCACCAGGGCGGAGCTCGACCTGTGCGACGCGGCGGCGGTGGCGGGGGCGGTGCGCGTGGTGGCGCCGGACGTGGTGGTCAACTGCGCGGGCTGGACGGACGTGGACGGCGCCGAGTCGGACGAGGCGCGGGCCATGGCGGTCAACGGCACGGCCGTGGCCGGGCTGGCCCGGGCGAGCGCGGAGCGGGGCGCGCGGCTGCTGCAGATCTCGACCGACTACGTCTTCGACGGCGCGGCGCGGGCGCCGTACCCGGAGGACGCGCCGACGGGGCCGCTCAACGCCTACGGCAGGACCAAACTGGCGGGCGAGCGGGCGGCCCAGGGGCACTATGTGGTGCGTACGGAATGGCTGTACGGCGCGCACGGGCGCAGCTTCGCGCGGACGATGGCCACGCTGGCGGCGGCGGGCAAGCCGGTGCGGGTGGTCACCGACCAGGTCGGCCAGCCCACCTGGACCGCCGACCTGGCCGAGCGGCTCCTCCTGCTCGGTGCCGGCCAGGCGCCGCCCGGCGTCTACCACGCGACCAACGCGGGCCGGACGAGCTGGTACGACTTCGCCAAGCGGATCTACGCCCTGGCCGGCGCCGATCCTGGGCTGGTGGAGCCGGTCACCACGGCCGCCTTCCCCAGGCCCGCCACCCGTCCCGCCTACAGCGTGCTGGGCCACGACGCCTGGCGGCCGCTGCCGCCGATGCGCGACTGGAACTCGGCCCTAGACGCGGCCTGGCCGCACCTGCTGTCCGGCTGGGGATCCGTAGTGGGCCAGGCAGTCGGCGTAGGAAGGCAGTAGACCTTGTTCGGCTGCTTCCGCCAGCGTGGGCGCCGCGGCGTCCTTCTCGGACAGGATGGGCTCGATGCCCGCCGGCCAGTCGATGCCCAGGGCCGGGTCGAGCGGGTGGACACCGTGTTCGCGCCGCGGCGCGTACGGCGTGGAGCACAGGTAAATGACCGTGGCCGACTCGCTCAGCGCGAAGAACGCGTGGCCCAGCCCTTCGGCGAGGTGGAGCGCGCGCCGGTTCCGGTCGTCGAGTTCGACGGCCACGGAGCGGCCGAAGGTGGGCGAGCCGGTGCGCACGTCCACGACGACGTCGAGGATGCTCCCGGACACGCAGGTCACGTACTTGGCCTGACCGGGCGGGACGTCGGAGAAGTGCACGCCGCGCAGCGTGCCCCTGGCCGAGATCGAGCAGTTGGCCTGCGCCACCTCCATGGGGTGGTCGAGTTCGTCTTTTCTGAACCATTCGAGGAACGCCCCGCGGTGGTCGCCGTGGATACGCGGGGTGAGCAGAGATGCACCAACCAGATCAAGCGGGTCCATGGGGCGGATCATGACATAGCCGGAACTTTCCGACTAGGGCCTGTAACACATGGGATGAAAGCTCCGAATTGTCCTCCCGGGGGCTCCATTGGAGCGCGCCAGGCGCCAAACCGCTTAAACCAGTAAATCTCATCATTGGGGAGAGACCATGGCTTGTCAGAACCCGTGTGATAGAGGTCGATGCCGGTGAAACATTGCCGGTTATGCGGCTCCAGCAGTCTGGCGAGCGTGGTCGATCTGGGCGCCACGCCCCCGTGCGAGCTGTTCCTCACCACGGAACGGCTCGACGAACCCGAACCCACCTACCCCCTGCACCTGCGGGTCTGCACGAGCTGCTGGCTCGCCCAGCTCCCTCCGCTGATCAGGCCGGAGGACACGTTCACCGAATACGCCTACTTCTCCTCGTACGCGACCTCCTGGGTCGAGCACGCGCGGCGCTTCGCCGATGACGCCCTCGACCGCCTGAACCCGGGCTTCGTGGTCGAGGTGGCCAGCAACGACGGCTACCTGCTCCAGCACGTCGTCGCGCGAGGCGTGCGCTGCCTGGGCGTCGAACCGTCCGCGAACGTGGGCCAGGCCGCCATCGACAAGGGCGTGCCCACCCGCACCGCGTTCCTCGACCCGGCGACCGGGGCGGCGATCAGGGCCGAGCACGGGCCCGCCGACCTGGTCGTGGCCAACAACGTCTACGCGCACGTGCCGGACATCACCGGCTTCACCCAGGGGCTGCGCGCGCTCGTCGCCGACGACGGCTGGGTCTCCATCGAGGTGCAGCACCTGCTCACGCTCATGGAGCTGAACCAGTACGACACGATCTACCACGAGCACTTCCAGTACTACACGGTCGCCTCGGCCCAGCGGGCGCTGGCCTCCGGCGGGCTCGCCCTGGTGGACGTCGAGCTGCTGCCGACGCACGGTGGCTCCATCCGCCTGTGGGCCAGGCCGGTCGAGGTCGCCGGTGGCACGCCGAGCCGGGCGGTGGCCGACGTGCTCGACCGGGAGAAGGGCGCCGGGCTGGAGGAGATCGGCGGATATTCCGAGTTCGGTGAGCGGGTGGCCAAGGTGCGCCGTGACCTGCTGCGCTTCCTCATCGACGCGGCCGAGGCGGGCAAGACGGTGGTCGGCTACGGGGCGCCGGGCAAGGGCAACACGCTGCTCAACCACTGTGGCGTCCGGGCCGATCTGCTCGCGTACACGGTGGACCGCAACCCGTACAAGCACGGCCGATTCACGCCGGGGAGCCGCATCCCGATCCTGCCGCCGGGCAAGATCGCCGAGGACCGGCCCGACTACGTGCTGGTCCTGCCCTGGAACCTGCGCGACGAGCTGATCGAACAGTTGTCGTACGTCCGCGAGTGGGGCGGGCGGCTGGTCTTCCCCATTCCGTCCTTGGAGGTCGCACCATGAAGGTCGTGCTCTTCTGCGGCGGTTATGGCACCCGGATGCGCATCGGAGTGCCGGGGGAGGTTCCCAAGCCGATGCAGCTCGTTGGTCCGCGTCCGCTTTTATGGCATGTGATGCGCTATTACGCGCACTTCGGGCACACCGACTTCGTGCTCTGCCTCGGTTACGGGGCGCAGCACATAACCGAATTTTTCCTGAATTATCAGGAAACCGTCTCTAACGACTTCGTGCTCCGCAAAGGCGAGGTCGAGATGTTGTCGCAGGACACCTCCGACTGGTCGATCTCCTTCGTCCAGACCGGGATCCAGTCGCCGATCGGTGAGCGGCTGCGCCGCGTGCGGCCGTACCTGGAGGGCGAGGAGATCTTCCTGGCCAACTACGCGGACGTGCTCACCGACGCCCCGCTGCCCGAGATCATCGACACGTTCACCGGCATGGACGCGGGCGCGTCGATGATGGTGGTGCCGCCGCCGGGCACCTTCCACTGCATCGACATCACCGACGACGGGCTGGCACGTGACATCGTCCCGGTCAGCGAGATGCCGATCTGGGTCAACGGCGGCTACTTCGTGCTGCGCCAGGAGATCTTCGACCACCTCCCCGAGAACGGCGACCTGGTCGGCGACGCCTGCGTGGAGCTGTCCAAGCGCGGCCGGCTGATGGCCTACCGGCACCGCGGCTACTGGCGGCCGACCGACACCGTCAACCAGCGCATCGAACTGGACGAGGCGTACTCGCGCGGTGACCGGCCATGGGCGCTGTGGGAGACATGATCGGGCTGACCGCGACGCGGCTGGGCGCGGTCGTCGCGCTCGGCGCGCACTGCGACGACCTCGCCATCGGCGCGGGCGGCACGCTGCTCACCCTCTGCGCCGCCCGTCCTGGGCTGCGGATCGACGCGCTGGTGCTGTCCGGCGGCGGGACGGAGCGCGAGGAGGAGGAGCGCGCGGCGCTCACCGCCTTCTGCCCGGGCGCCGACCTGCGGCTGACCGTGCTCAAGCTGCCCGACGGCCGCCTGCCCGCGCACTGGCAGGAGGCCAAGGAGGCGCTGGAGGAGCTGCGCGCCGAGACCCGGCCCCACGTGATCCTCGCCCCGCACCGGGGCGACGCCCACCAGGACCACCGCGGCCTGGCCGAGCTCGTGCCCACGGCCTTCCGCGACCACCTGACGCTCGGCTACGAGATCGTCAAATGGGACGGCGACCTCGGCCGTCCCTCCGTCTACCAGCCGCTGCGGCCCGAGGTGGCGGAGGAGAAGGTCTCCCTGCTCCAGCGCCACTATCCCTCGCAACGGCGGCGCCCCTGGTACGACCGGGAGGCGTTCCTCGGCCTGGCCCGCATCCGCGGCATCGAGTGCGGCGCGAAATACGCCGAGGCCTTCCACGCCAGCAAACTCATCCTCGACCTCGCAGCAGGAGGCTAGCCGGACATGCGTGTACTCCTGACCGGACACCAGGGCTACCTGGGCACCGTCATGGCTCCCGTACTGGCCGCGGCCGGGCACGAGGTGACCGGCCTCGACTCGGGCCTGTTCGCCGACTGCGTGCTCGGCCCGACGCCACCCGACCCCGAGGGGCTGGCCGTCGACCTGCGCGACGTGCCCGCCGAGGCGCTGGCCGGATTCGACGCGGTGATCCATCTGGCCGCGCTGTCGAACGACCCGCTGGGCTCGCTGGCGCCCGAGCTGACCTACGACATCAACTACCACGCCTCCGTGCGGCTGGCCCGGCTGGCGCGGGAGGCGGGGGTGCGGCGCTTCCTGTACGCCTCCACCTGCTCGGTCTACGGGGCCTCCGGGGACGAGCCGGTGACGGAGGACGCGCCGCTGCGGCCGCTGACGCCGTACGCCGAGTCCAAGGTGCGCGTCGAGGACGAGCTGCTGGAGCTGGCCGACGCCGACTTCACCCCCGTCTTCCTGCGCAACGCCACCGCCTTCGGCTTCTCGCCCCGGCTGCGCGCCGACATCGTGCTCAACAACCTGGTGGGGCACGCGCACCTGTCCGGCGAGGTCAAGGTGCTGTCCGATGGCACGCCGTGGCGGCCGCTGGTGCACGCGCTGGACATCGCCGACGCGTTCACCGCCGTGCTGACCGCCCCCAGGGAGGCCGTGCACGCGCGGGCGTTCAACGTGGGCACCGAGCGCAACAACGTCACCGTGGCCGAGATCGCCGCCACCGTGGTCGAGGCGGTGCCCGGCTCGACGCTGCTCATCACCGGGCAGACCGGCGCGGACCCGCGCTCGTACCGGGTGGACTTCTCCCGGCTGCGGGCCGCGCTGCCGGGATGCGAGGCCCGCCGGTCGGTGAAGGAGGGCGCGGTCGAGCTGATCGACGCCTACCGCCGTCACGGGCTCACCAGGGAGGCGTTCGAGCGGCGCTTCACCAGGCTCGCCCGGCTGGCCGACCGGCAGGCGGCCGGCACGGTGGGCGGGGAGCTGCGCCCCCGATGAGCGGCAAGGAGATGCACGACCTGGTGACCCGGCTCTACCCGCTGTGCAGGAGCATCACGGGGGACGGCGTCCGGGCCACCCTCGACGTCGTCGGTGAGCACATACCGCTGACGGTGCACGAGGTGCCGACCGGGACGCCGGTGCTCGACTGGCACGTGCCGCGCGAATGGAACATCAGGGACGCGTACGTGCGGGATCCGGCCGGGCGCAAGGTGATCGACTTCGCCGAGTCCAACCTGCACGTCGTGGGCTACAGCACGCCCGTGTCCGCGACGATGCCGCTGAGTGAGCTGCGCGACCACCTGCACACGCTGCCCGGCCTCATCCCCTACCGGACCAGCTACTGGGCCGAGAACTGGGGCTTCTGCCTGCGTCAGGAGACGCTGGACGGCATGGAGGACGGCGACTACGAGGTCGTCATCGACTCCACGCTGGCCGACGGGCACCTCACCTACGCCGAGCACGTCGTGCCGGGCGGCGAGGAGGAGGTGCTCATCTCGTGCCACGTCTGCCATCCGTCGCTGGCCAACGACAACCTGGCGGGCATCGCGGTCGCCGTCTGGCTGGCCCGGCGGCTGGCGGAGGGCGAGCGGCGCTACACCTACCGGTTCCTGTTCGCGCCGGGCACCATCGGGTCGATCACCTGGCTCGCGCGGAACCGGGACGTGGTCGAGCGGATCAGGCACGGGCTGGTGCTGGCGTGCGCGGGAGACGCCGGCGCGCTCACCTACAAGCGGAGCAGGCGCGGTGACGCCGAGATCGACCGGGCGGTGGCGTACGTGCTGGAGTCGTCAGGACGGCCGCACCGCACGCTCGACTTCTCGCCGTACGGCTACGACGAGCGCCAGTACGGCTCACCCGGCTTCAACCTGCCGGTCGGCTGCCTGACCCGGTCGACCTACGCGAGCTACCCCGAATACCACACCTCCGGCGACGACCCGGCCTTCGTGCTGCCCGAGTCGCTGGAGGACACGCTGGAGACCTGCTGGGAGGTGCTCCAGGTGATCGAGGCCAACCGGCGCTACGCCAACCTCAGCCCGTACGGCGAGCCCCAGCTCGGCCGGCGCGGCCTGTACGGGGCGCTGGGCGGCCGCAGCGACACCCAGCGGGCGCAGATGGCGATGCTCTGGGTCCTGAACCTTTCCGACGGGGACAACACGCTGCTCGACATCGCCCGGCGATCCGGCCTGCCGTTCGCCGCGGTCGCCGAGGCGGCGGAGAGTCTACGAGAGGCGAAACTGGTGGCGGAATGGACACGATGAGCCTGCGGGCCGGTGACCTGGTGGAGGTCCGCAGCGAGGCCGAGATCCTGGCGACGCTGGACGAGCGGGGCGAGCTGGAGGGCCTGCCGTTCATGCCGGAGATGCTGAAGTTCTGCGGCCAGCGCCTCACCGTGCACAAGGTGGCGCACAAGCTGTGCGACACGCTGTACAAGACGGGCCTGCGCCGCATGGACAGCGCCGTCCACCTGCTCGGCGCGCGCTGTGACGGCGCGGATCACGGCGGGTGCCAGACGGCCTGCTCCCTGTACTGGAAGGAGGCCTGGATCAAGCGGGTCGATCCCGCCGACCTGCCGTCGGACGGCGTGCCGGACTCCCGGCTGCTGCCGCTCCTGGAGGTCAACACCCGCAAACCGGCGGGCGAGGACGGCTCCGAGCGCTACTCCTGCCAGGCGACCGAGCTGCTGCGCGCCGCGCCGAAGCCGCTGCCGATGGCCGACCTGACGCAGTTCGTGACCGACGTGCGCACCCGCAACGCCGGCCTCGGCGCGACGCTGCGGGCCGTCGCCATCGGTTTGTACAACCGGTTTCAGCATGTGACGAGGACGAGGCTGCCGAAGGCGCTCCTGATCAACAAGGGCAGGCCGTGGGGGCACATGACGGGCACCGTGCGCGGCCGTACCCCGGTCACGACCCTCGACCTGCGGCCCGGTGAGCTCGTCCGGATCAAGTCCAAGCAGGACATTCTCGACACCGTCAACGAGGATTTGGCGAACCGCGGCATGAACTTCGACGCCGAGCTGGCGCGCTACTGCGGCCAGACCGCCCGCGTGCGCGCCCGGGTCGACCGGTGCCTGGACGAGCGGACCGGGCGGCTGCTGGAGATGAAGACGCCCTGCATCGTGCTCGAAGACGTGGTGTGCGCGGGCGTGCACTCGCTCAACTGCCCGCGCGAGTTCTTCCCGTTCTGGCGGGAGATCTGGCTGGAACGGGTCACGGACGGTGGGTGAGCCCGGCGAGAGCACCCGGGCCGGGTCGGCGGGCCGGGGCCTGCGCTGGGGACTGGCCGCCAGGGGCGTCTCCAAGCTGGCCACCTTCGGCATGAGCCTGGTGCTGGCCCGCCTGCTCGCCGCGGAGGACTTCGGTCTCTACGCGGTCGCGCTGGCCGCCAACCAGTTCCTCTTCTACATCAACGACGCCGGGATCGTGTCGGCGGTCGTGCAGTGGCGGGGCAGGCTGGAGGACATGGTGGCCACCGCCACCACCGTGGTGCTGACGATCAGCGTGAGCGTCTACGCGCTGTTCTGGTTCACCGCGCCGTTCTTCACGACCCTGGCGGGCAGCGCCTCCGCCACGCCCGTGGTGCGGCTGCTCACCGTGATCATCGTCATCGACGGCTTCGTCAACGTGCGCAGCGCGATCATGCTGCGCGGCTTCCAGCAGGACAAGATCGCCAAGGCGAACATGGCGGGCATCGCCGTCCAGGTGCCGCTGGCGATCACGCTGGCGTCCCTCGGCGCGGGCGTCTACAGCTTCGCCGTCGGCGCGGTGGCCAACTCCCTGGTCAGCGGCATCCTGGTGCTCTTCTGGGCCAAGGTCCCCTACCGGCTCGGCTTCGACCGGGCCATCGCGGGCCGGCTGCTGCGCTTCGGCGTGCCGCTGGCCGGCAGCCTGGGGCTGGAGGCGCTGGTGCTCAACGCCGACGCGATCATCATCGGCAACACGCTCGGCCTCACCATGCTCGGCTACTACATGCTCGCCATGAACGTGTCGAGCTGGGTGCCCGGCGTGGTCGGCGAGGCCCTGCGGCACGTCACGCTGCCCGGCTTCTCCCGGGTCGCCGACGAGAACCCGGCGGCGTTCTCGGACCGTGTGCAGCAGATCGTGCCCATGCTGGTCACGCTGGTGACGCCGACCGCGGTGCTGATCGGCGTGCTGGCGCCACAGCTCGTGACCCTGCTGTACGAACCGCGCTGGCTGCCCGCCGCCGCTGCCCTGTCGTTCCTGATGGCGCTGATGACGGTACGCATGCTCACCGCGCTGGCCTTCGACATCCTCACCTCGCTGGGAGCCACCCGGCGCATCGTGTGGATGAACCTGAGCTGGGCGGCGGCCCTGCTGCCCGCGCTCTACCTGGGCGCGCGGATCGACGGCATCCGGGGCGTGGCGATTGGGCACGTGGTGGCCGCGTTCCTGGTCGGGCTGCCCGCGGCGGCCTGGCAACTGCGCAGGTCGGGGGTGGTGCTCGGGCCGATCGGGCCGCCGGTCGCGCGGCTGCTGCTCGGCGGCCTGGCGTGCGGCGTGACGGCCTGGCTGGTGGCGGCGTGGACCGCGGACACCATCGTGTTCGTGCGGCTCTGCGCGGCGGGCGCGGCCGGTTTCGCCGTGTACGTGGCGATCGGGATCTCGCGCGACCGGCTCAAGCAACTGCGTGACGTCGTGATGAGCTGAGGTGTTTCATCGGCGTGGCCGCCGGTTCCTGGTCACGTCGATCGCGGAGTGGGCCACGTTGCGCGCCATCGGTACGGCGTTCCTGCGCAGCCAGGGGCGCAGCGCGGCATAGGCGCGCAACCGCTGCCCGAAGCCGAGCGGCGCGGCGTGGATCATGCGCAGCAGCGCCCTGCCCTCCTCCACGTTGGGCAGGTAGAAGCGCTGGTCACCGGGCACCTCGCGGGCCCGGAACAGGCGGGCGTGGTTGACCTTGCTGTCGCTGCCCGCGTGGTTGCGGTGCCGCAGCAGCAGCTCGTCCACCACGACGAGTGGCCCGAACAGCGCCCAGCCCGCGATGATCACCCGATCGGCGGGCAGAATCGGTTCGAGCGGCCTGGCCCGCAGCAGCGTCTCGCGCCGGATGAGCCCGTAGAAGTGCATGGTGTCGTCGTAGTTGACCAGCCGATGCCGCAGCCGCGCCACCGGGTCGGGCTGGACGGTCGGCGACTCGTCCCGCCAATGGCCGATGACCTGGCCGTTCTCGTCGATCTCCTCGACGCCGGAAAGGGCCAGGGCCGCCTCGGGATGCCGACGCAACGCCGCCGAGAGCAGCGCCAGCCGGTCCTCGCGGTATTCGTCGTCGGAGGTGGCGTAGGAGAAGAACTCGCCCCGGGTCTCGTGCATGAGAGCGTTGTGGTTGGCCGTGACGCCGATGTTCCGGTCCCGGCGGATGTAGCGGACCCGCGAATCGGTTCTGGCGGCCTCGCGGCACAGCTCCTCGGTGCCGTCGGTCGAGCAGTTGTCCGCGATCACCAGCTCGAAGTCGGCGTCCTTCTGCGCGAGCACCGACCGCAGCGCCCCGGCCAGGTACGGCTCGCCGTTGTAGACCGGCATGCCCACGCCGATCGGCGGTTCGGCCCGGCCGATCAGCGACGTCGTGGAACGTTCTTGCGGCGATCGGGGCGTCATCCGGCGACCTCTTCTGGAGGAGTCTTCGACAGGGGGAAGCCGTGCGGCCCAAATGGTCTCGCGAAGATTGTCGATCGGCAAGACGCTCGGACTATTCGTAACATCCCACCTTCTGAAGGCGATAAGCCATCTGTATCGCATTTAGCGAGGCAAGCCCGTACTGGCGGGGGGTTGGTCGGGATAATGGCTTTTTGGAACGATCTGTTGGGCCTTCTTCGACGAAGGAACATCGCGCTCCCGATCCTCGCCCTCGGCCTCGTCCTCGCGTTAGTCGCCTTCTTTCTCGGCCCGTCGCGCTACAAGACGGAGTCGTCCCTCATCCTGACCGCCCCGCCGAGCGGCGGCACCCTGTCCATGGACCCGACCAAGCCGGTCGGCCTGACCAACCCGCTGCTGCAGTACAACGACGGGCTGCGGACCGTGGCGGGCATCCTGATCGTCGCGCTCAACAGCAAGGAAGAGCTGCGCAAGCTGGGCGTCGAGGAGGGCGGCGGCACCGAGATCGTGATCGACGACGGGCGGTCCAACTCCGACCTGCTCGGCGTCGTGACGCTGGGGCCGTTCCTGCACGTCATGGTCGAGAGCGACTCGCCCGACACCGCCAAGCTCATCCTGGAGCGGGCACACCAGCGGCTGAACGCGGAGCTGGTCAAGTATCAGACCACGCTCGGCGCGCCGAAGAGCACCTTCATCGCCATCAACACGGTGGCGCTGCTGCCGCCCGAGTACGACGGCTCAGGGAAGACCCAGCTCGCCCTGGGGACGCTGATCGGCACGCTGCTCCTCGGCTTCGCCGGCGCGTACGGGGTGCTGGTCCGCGGGCTCTTCCCCCGCCCCGCCCCCGCCCCCGCCCCCGCGTCGGAGGAGGCGGAACCCGCGCCGCCGGAGGGCGGCTCCGTCAACGGGCGGGTGCCGCTGAAAGAGCAGGACGAGGCCGCGCCCCGTCCGTGAGGCGCCTCAGGCCGTCCGGCGGGCGACCTCGGTGCCGTGGCGGATGGCCGCCCGCCGTACGTCGTGCGGGGTGCCGGACTTGGAGGAGATCATCATGCCGATCGCGTCCGGGCCCAGCCGCTCGGCGAAGTCCAGCGCGGTGCGCAGGTCCATCGGCGACTCGTCGGGGCTCTTGTGGCAGATCGCGGTGTCCGAAGGCGGCCGCCCGTCCGTGGCGCTGAGCACCTCGTCCACGTAGATGCCGTAGAGCATGAACTCCGACACGTGCAGCCGGGAGCCGAACGCGTCCACCCAGTGCCGTCCGGTGGTCTCCCGCAGCCGCTCCTGCAGCTTCCGCACGGTGGCCGGCTCCCAGAAGGTCAGCGGGCTCATGTAGTCGGGCAGCGGCGGCTCCGGCGGCGGCGGGAGCTTGAGCAGGTCGCGGGCCACGTGATGCCACAGGACGTGCCGCGTCATGAGCGGATGCACGCCGTTCTCCAGCCGGTGCAGCAGCACGCGGCCGTCGATCAACGCTCGCTCGGCCGTCACCGGCCGGACGAGGACCACGTCGGAGTCGGCCACCAGCGCCACGTCGGTGCGCATGTCCCCGGTGGCGGCGAGCTTGACGATCTGCTGCAGCACCCAGCCGCGCACCGGCGGCCACGGCCGGAGCAGGTTGATCCACAGGCCCATGCGAGGCACCTTGACGTAGCGCCTGGGCAGTTGGCCGTTCACCAGCCAGACCCGGCAGCGCGGCCCCTCGTACGGCGCGAACAGACTCCAGTCATGACTGGGCACGAACACGTGGTGCACCGTGTCGGAAGAGGTGAATTCGAGCACCGAACGGTGTAGATCGTCGAAGTGAGCGAGGTCAGGACCATAACTCGGAGTAACCACCGACAGCGTCTTCATGGCGATGTTTCTATCGACGCCGGACTTTGGCACGTTACAGAAGATAAGTAACGCCTTTCGCGTTTCTGCCGATTGCCAGGACAAGGGGTGATTCGTGGCTGGGGGGCTGTGGTGGACTTCTGGAAAGCGATCACCGTTCTCCTGCGCCGCTGGTACGTCGCCCTCCCCGCGCTGCTGCTGACCTTCACCGCCGCCTACGGCATCTACAGCACGATCCCCACGCAGTACTCCTCGACCGCGCTCATGGTGCTCACGGTGCCGACGAGCGGCTCCTACCGGCCGCCGAACCCCACCGACCCCAACCCGCTGGTCAACCCGCTGCTGAACTTCGACGGCGGGCTGAACATGACGGCCTCGATCCTGGTCCAGATCCTCAACGGCCCCGAGGTGGCGGGTCAGATCGGGGTGCGGCCGGACTCCACGACCACGTACAAGGTCAACAACGGCCACCCCAACCCCGAGCTGCTGATCAGCGCGCCTTTCGTGGTCATCGAGGGCACGAGCCGGTCGCCGCAGGACGCCAAGGCGATCGTCCAGCGGGTCGCCGAGCGGGCGAAGATCGAGCTGAAGCGGCGGCAGCAGCTCCTGAACGCGCCGCAGGAGACGTTCATCAACCTGAACGAGATGGTCGCGCCGACGGAGCCGGCGGCCGAGCGGGGCGGCAAGACCCGCACCGCGGCGGCCGTGTTCGCGCTGGGCGTCATGGCGGCCCTGGGTTCCTCGTTCGCCGCCGAGAGCATCATGACCGGGCTGCGGCAGCGGAGGCGGGAGGCGCCACCTCAGGACTCCGAGACGCCGAGCGAGGAAGCGGTGTTGCAGCGTTGAACGTCGCGGTACGTCCTCTGCCGGCCACCCGCGGCGCCGATGGCGCGACCCTGTGCGCGTTCTTCGTGGTGGTCCTCATCCTGGTGCCCGCCCGTCAGGTGATCGGCGGGCTGCCGTTCGACCTGACGTACGCGGAGGCCATCGGGCTGTTCGCGGCCGTCTGGTGGTTCTGCGCGCACCTGACCAGCACGCTCGGCGCCGCCAAGGGCCCGAATCCGGTGCGGTACGGCATCTACTTCTACGTGTTCGCCTTCCTGATCACCTACGCGTACACGGCCGCCGGCTACCTGCCCTCCTACGAGCTGGAGCTGTCCGACCACATCCTGGTCATCACGGTCGGGATCGTCGGGATGGCGCTGCTCGCGGTGGACGGGGTGTCCGGCCGCGACCGTGTCGACCTGGTGCTGAAGACCCTCGTCGTGGCCGGCGCCATCATGGGGGTGATCGGCGGGATCCAGTTCCTGCTGTCGTTCGACATCACCCAGTACATGCAGGTCCCCGGATCGCGCGTGCGGGCGGTCGAGGAGACGATCCTGCAGCGCAACGGCGTCAACAGGGTGGCCTCGACGGCAGGGCATCCCATCGAGTTCGGCGTGGTGTCCGCGATGGTGCTGCCGCTGGCCCTGCACTACGCGTTCGACGCCTGGGAGCGCAAGGTGCCCTCGCTGCGCTGGTGGATCCTGTGCGCGCTGGTCGCCCTGGGGATGGCGTTCTCGGCCTCGCGCTCGACGGTGCTGGGGCTGGCGTCCTCGGGCGCGGTGCTGCTGGCGGGCTGGAACAACGCCCGGCGGCTCAGGGCGGGCGCCGGGCTGCTCGGGTTCCTCGTGCTGCTGAGGTTGTTCGTTCCCGGGCTGCTCGGGGCGATCTTCGGGCTGTTCACCAACCTGGACAACGACGAGAGCCTGCGCTGGCGGACCAACGACTACAGCACCGCGTTCACCGAGTTCGCCCAGCATCCCTGGCTCGGCCGGGGGAACGGGACCTGGTTTCCGCCGCATCATCCGGTCTTCGACAACCAGTATCTGCTCACCGCCGTGCAGGGCGGGATCTTCGGGCTGGTGGCGTTCGCCGGGTTGTTCGTGATCGGGATGTGGGCGGCGCTGCGGGCCAGGAGGGTCAGTACGGACGCGCGTACCAAGGATCTGGGGCTGGCGCTGGCGGCCTGCCTGGCGGTGCCGCTGATCGGCTGCGCCACATTCGACCTCAACTCCTTCAGCACCGCGAACTCGCTGGCGTTCCTGCTGATCGGGCTGGCCGGCGCGCTGCTGCGGACGGCGCGCCACGACGTCACGGCTCCAGACGCTGCCGGGCCTGCTTCCACGAGCCCGCCGCCAGATCCCGCGCGCTGATCGCGGTGACCGGCAGCGGCCAGGCGATGGCCAGGTCGGGGTCGTCGTAACGTACGGAGATGTCCTCGGACGGGTCGTGTTCCCGGTCGATCCGGTAGCAGACGTCCGCCTCGCTCAACGCCTGGTAGCCGTGGAGCAGGCCCGGGGGCACGTACAGGTGAGTGAAGGTCTGGTCGTCGAGCACGACCGTCATCCGCTCGCCGAACGTGGGAGAGCCGGGCCGCGCGTCGACAAGCACGTCGAACACCGCGCCGCGCGCGCATCTGACCAGCTTGGCCTCGCCGCGTCCCGACCTGCCGTGCAGGGCCCTGATCGCGCCGGCGACCGTGCGCGACTGGCTGTCCTGGATGAAGGCGGCCGGGTCCAGCCCGTGCTCCCTGGCGATCGCGGCGTCGAACGTCCTGGTGAACAGGCCGCGCTCGTCCAGGTGGGGGGTGGGGATGAACAGCAGTGTCCCGGCCAGTGGGCCGCGCTCCACTCTCATGTGGGCCATCCTGGCCGCTGGCGACTCGGGCGACCAGTATGTAACGGATAAAGCTCCCCTCCGATGACAAAAAGGAAGGACTGGCGGCGCGGGTCCGAGGAGGGGTGAGGACATTCCGGTGGACCACTCCCCGAACGAAGCCGATTCCGCGCGTGTAGGCGCCGTCCAGGTCATGGCCCTGAGCGAGGCCGACGTCGCCGACCACGTCACGCGAGGCTGGCAGGACGGTACGGGTGGCTCGATCGTGACCGCCAACGTGGACATCGTCCGGGCCGCGACCCGCGACCCTCGGCTCGCCGAGCTGGTGGCCGGCGCCGAACTGGTGGTGGCGGACGGCATGCCGGTCGTGTGGGCCGCCAGGATCGCCGGCCTGCGCATGCCCGACCGTGTCACCGGCGCCTCCCTGGTCTTCACCCTCACCGAGCGCGCCGCCCGCGAAGGGCGCTCGGTCTTCCTGCTCGGCGGCGAGCCCGGAGTCGCCCAGATGGCCGGCGAGGTGCTGGCCGCGCGCTATCCCGGCCTGCGGGTGGCGGGGTCGTACGCGCCGCCCTTCGGCTTCGACCAGGACCCGGGCGGCATGGAGAAGACCGTGGTGACGGTCCGTACGGCCGCGCCCGACCTGGTCCTGGTGGGACTCGGCTTCCCCAAGCAGGAACGCGTCATAGCCGCCCTCCGCCCAGGACTCCCGCACGCCTGGTATCTGGGCTGCGGGGCCGGCATCCCGATGGCGGCCGGGCACTTCAGGCGAGCCCCCCGCGCCCTGCAGCACGTGGGCGGTGAATGGCTCTTCAGGCTCGCGCTGGAGCCCCGCCGCCTGGTGCGCCGCTACCTGCGCGACGATCTGCCCTTCGCGTTCGGTCTGCTGGCCGGAGCCGCATGGCGGCGCCTGACCACGGACCGCCGTCCCTGACTCCCCACAGATTGGCTATCGCTGATGAGCGTGCCCGTGACCGACGTCCCCACGCTTGCCGTCGTCATCGTCACTTATAACAGCGGCCAGATCATCGAGGAGTGCCTGGCCAGTCTGGAGCCGGCGCTGCGCGGGGCGGGAGCCGCCAGGACCATCGTGGTGGACAACGACTCACGCGACGACACGGTGGCCAGGGTGCTCGCCGCCGGGCCGGGCGTCGAGCTGATCAGGACCGGCCGTAATGGCGGGTTCTCGGCCGGCGTGAACGCGGGCATCGCCGCCGCGCCCGGCTGCGACGTTCTCGTGTTGAACGCCGACATCAGGCTCAAGCCGGGCTCCGTACGGCTGCTCCGCGAGCGGCTGGGCGATCCCGGCATCGGCATCGCGGTGCCCCGGCTGGCGTACGGCGACGGCAAGCTCCAACTGTCGCTGCGCCGCCGCCCCACCGTGCTGCGCGCCCTCGGCGAGGCCCTGCTCGGCGGGCTCACGGCCGGCATGTACGCCCCCCTCGGCGAACTGGTCGTCGACCCCCGCGCCTACGACAAGCCGTGCACGCCCGACTGGGCGACCGGCGCGGCCTGGCTGATCTCTCGCCCCTGCCTGGACGCCCTGGGACCCCTCGACGAACGCTACTTCCTGTACTCGGAAGAGACCGAGTACATGCTGAGAGCCCGCGACCACGGCTTCGCCATCGCCTACGAGCCGCGGGCGCGCGCCGTCCACCTCGGCGGCGATCAGGCCAACTCCAGCCCGCTCTGGACGCTGGCCGCGCTCAACCGCGTCCGCCTGCACCGTGAGCGCCACGGCCGGGCCCGTGGCGCGCTCATGAGGCTGGCGGTGGCGCTGAACGAGGCCCTGCGCGCCGTCCGCCGGGGGAAACAGGACGGCGAACGCCACCGGCGGGCCCTGCGCGAGCTGGCCACGATGCCGGAGTGGCCGGAGCCGCCCGGCGCCCCGCCGCCTTATGTCTGCTTCTCCGCCCAGGACTGGTGGTATCACAACCGGGCGCACTCCGACTTCCAGCTCATGCGCCACCTCGCCGCGTCGCGCAAGGTCCTGATCGTCAACAGCATCGGCATGCGCATGCCGATGCCCGGCCGGAGCACGTTCGTGGCCAGGCGCATCGCCAGGAAGCTCCGCAGCGTGGCCAAGCTCGTCCGCCGGGTGGAGCCCCGATTATGGGTGATGTCCCCGCTCCCCTTACCCCTCTACCGCACGTCGCGGGGCCGGGCGCTGAACGCCTGGCTGATCAGGACCCAGGTACGGGCCGTCTGCGCGCTGCTGGGCCTGCGCCGCCCGGTGATCGTGGTGACCATCCCGACCGCCTGGGACGCGGTACGCCCGATGAGCCGCCGCGCCCTGGTGTTCAACCGCTCCGACCGCCACTCGGCCTTCCCCGAGTCGGACAAGGCCACGATCGAGGCCCTGGAACGCCGCCTCCTGGAACGTGCCGATCGCGTCGTCTACGCCAGTCGCGCCCTGATGGCCGAGGAGGCGCCGCTGACCGGGACCCGGGCCCACTTCCTCGACCATGGGGTCGACCTGCGGCATTTCACCCCGGTCCCGGCCGCGGAGCAGCCCGGCGACCTGCTGGCCATCCCCGGGCCCCGGATCGGCTTCTTCGGCGCGCTCGACGACTTCGTGGTCGACTTCGAGTTGCTCGAACGGGTGGCCGTGGAGCTGCCCCGCGCCTCGCTCGTCCTGATCGGCGACGCGAACGGCGACATCGAGCGGCTCACCAAGCATCCCAACGTGCACTGGCTCGGGTTCCGCCCGTACTCGGTCATCCCCGCCTACGGCTCGGGCTTCGACGTCGCGATCATGCCCTGGCTGGACAACGACTGGATCAGGCACGCGAACCCGATCAAGCTCAAGGAGTTCCTCGCGCTCGGCCTGCCGGTGGTCAGCACCGAGTTCGACGAGCTGGCCCACTACGCCGGCCGGGTGAGGGCGGCGGCGGCCCCGGAGGAGTTCATCGCGGCGATCAAGGTGAGCCTGGCGGAGGGCCCGCCGCAGCCGCCGGCGGCGCTGCGCGCGTCGCTGGCGAACGCGTCGTGGACGGGCCGCGCCGCCGACCTGGCGGCCCTGGCCGAACGTCCGCCGAACGCGCCGGAATGACGGGCAGGGGGACGTCGTGAGGCTGCTCACGCTGGCCAAGGCGGGGACGGTCGTGATGGCGGCCGTGGTGGCGGTCGCCGGGTTCACCTGGTTGCGCGCCCACCCGGCGGCCCCCGCGCCGGGGTCGATGACGGCCGCGACCATGTCGCTGCGCCCCATCCCCTGGGAGGGCGGCCCGGCAGCCTACGACGCCTGGCCGGAAGCGGTGAGCGCGGGCTGGACAAAGCCCTCCTTCTTCCCCGTCGGGCTGTGGTTCGCCACGGTCCGGCGCGACGACCAGGCCGCCACGGACCGCTCCATGGGCATCAACACCTACGTCGAGCTGACCGCCGACAGCAGGCCGGAACCGCTCCGGAAGGCCGGGATGAGCGCACTGACCGCCAAGCGGCTGCCCGGCGCGGGCGCGGAGACGGTGGGCTGGACGCTGGCCGACAAGGCCGACGTATGGGCGGGCATCGGCGACGCCGACTGGACCGGCTCGGTCGCCGCGTCCCCGCCCCCGTGCAAGCCCGCCCTCCTGGCCTGCGGCTACACGGTGATGCAAACGCTTGCCGGCCGGCTGCCCGGCGACTCCCGGCCGCGCTACGCCGCCTTCGGCAAGGGCGTCACCCACTGGGCCACCGACCAGCAGGGGCTCAAGTTCGTCAACGACTACGCCGACCTCGTCGGAGTGGACGTCTCCTGGTACAACGACCCGAACATCTGCGCCGAGGCCACCCGCTGGCGGCAGCTCCCGGCCGCCCAGTGCCGCCTGGCCGCCAACTACGGCGAGACCGTGGACCGGGTGCGGGAGCTGGACGCCGCCGACGGCCGCAGGAAACCGGTCTTCGCCGTCATCTCGCTCGCCGGGCTGACGCCGCCGCAGGTGGGCGGCGCGGTGATGAGCTCGCTGATCCACGGCGCGCGTGGCATCGTCTACGACGCCCACGACCCGGGCCCGCGCTGCAAGAGCGGCAACCTGCTCCGCAGCGCCTGCGGTCAGGCGATCAGGAAGGCCGTGACGGACATCGACGGCCTGATCGAGCGGTTCGCGCCCATCCTGAACACCCAGTCCTACGCCTACGACTTTGCGCCCGACCTGGACACGATGGTCAAGCGGCACGACGGCTCCTTCTACCTGTTCGCCATGCTCGGGCGCGGCAGACCGGCGGGGGCGTACCCGCTCACGGTTCCGGCGAACCTGTCGAAGAGCGGCCGGATCGAGGATCTCCTGACCCGCCGTCCCATCGAGGTCGACAGGGAGGGGCGCTTCACCGCGACCTTCGAGGCGGAGCACGCGTACCACGTCTATCGGATAACCCCCTAGCTGGGAGGGAAATGGCTACCCGGAAGGTGCCCAAGCGGTTGTTGCTGGTCGCGCTGGTGTTGCTGATCGGCGTGGGGTGGGTCGTCGCACAGGTACGGGCGAGCGCGGAGCGCTTCGACCTGCCACGGGTCACCTGGGAGGGCGGCCCCGCCTACTACGCCAGGTTCGGCGCGGCGGCGGACGCGGGCTGGACGAAGCCGGACTTCTTCCCGATCGGGGTCTGGTTCGAGTCGGTCGTCGAGGAGCGCGACGTGCGGCTGGACAAGGAGGCCGGGCTCAACACCTACGTCGAGCTGACCGCCAACAGCAACATGGGCCTGGTCCGCTCGAACGGCATGTCCGCCATCACCAGCAAGCCCCTGCCCGGCGCGGGCGGCGAGACGGTGGGCTGGATGATCGCCGACGAGGCCGACATGTTCGCCGGGCCGGGCGACGGCGTCTGGAGCGGCAAGTACGGCGGCGAAGGACAGGTGTGCCTGCCCGACAAACCGCCCTGCGGCTACACCGCGATGCGCACGCTCAAGGACAAACTCCCCAAGAACGACGGGCGGATGCACTACGCCAACTACGGCAAGGGCATCGCCATGTGGGAGTCCGACGCGGAGGCGGACCGGTTCGTCAACGGCTACACCGACATCATGTCGACGGACGTCTATTGGTACACCGACACCGGCATCTGCCCGGAGGCGGCGAACTTCATCAAGCTGACCTCGGACCGCTGCCCGCGCGCGGCCAACTACGGCCGGGTCGTCGACCGGGGCAGGCGGCTCGACGCCCTGGACGGCCGCCGCCAGCCCGTCTACGCCTTCGTCGAACTGGGCTGGCCGGGCACGAACGGCCTGCGCTCCATCACCCCCGACGAGGTCGCCGGAGCGGTGATGAACTCGCTCATCCACGAGGCCCGCGGCATCATCTACTTCAACCACAGCTTCGCCGGCCCCTGCCCCACCCAGCACGTGCTGCGCGAGCCGTGCGCCAAGGACATCAGGGCGGCCGTGACCGAGCTGAACGGCAGGATCCGCTCGCTGGCGCCGGTGCTCAACACCCAGTCCTACGTCCACTCCTTCAACCCCGAGCTGGACACCATGCTCAAGGGGCATGACGGCTCCTATTACGTGTTCGCCATGGTGGGGGAGGCCACCGCGCCGGGCCCGCAGACGCTGCGGCTCCCCGAGGGCCTCGCGACGGCCGGGAACGTGGAGGTCATGTTCGAGAACCGGACCGTCCCCGTCCGCGACGGCGCCTTCACCGACACGTTCGAGCGGCCGGACAGCTACCACGTCTACCGGATCACGCCATGAGCGAGCCGGTGACGGTCGGGCTGGCCGGCGCCGGTCCGTGGGCGCGGCGTTTCCACGCGCCCACGTTCGCCGCCGGCCCGGAGACCAGGCTCGCCGGGGTCTGGAGCAGACGGCATGCGGCCGCCGAGGAACTGGCGGGCGAGTACGGCGTGACCGCCTTCCGCTCGTACGAGGACCTTCTGAGCGCCTGCGAAGGCGTCGTGTTCGCGGTGCCGCCCGACGTCCAGGCCACCCTGGCGACCCGGGCCGCCCACGCCGGCCGCGCCCTCCTCCTGGAGAAGCCGATCGCGCTGTCGGTGCCCGAGGCGGCGGCATTGACCGCGGCGGTCGAGGCCACCGGCGTGCCCACCCAGGTCGTGCTCACCCACCGCTACCGGCCCGTCATCCGCGACTTCTTGGACCGGTTGCGGGACTTCCCGGTGATCGGGGCGCGCGGCTGCCAGCTCACCGGTGAGTTCCTCGACGGCACGTACGCGGACAGCCCGTGGCGCGCGACGGCGGGCGTGCTCTACAACACCGGGCCGCACGGAATCGATCTGCTCGACGCGGCCCTGGGCCACATCGAGGAGATCACCGGCATGGGCAACAAGGACGGCTTCCTCGCGCTGACCTGCCGGCATGAGAGCGGCGCGGTCAGCCAGCTCACGATCTGCGGCCGGGTCCCGCCGGGCCGCCGCACGCACTACGAGGTGTACGGCCCGCAGGGGACACTGGTGCTCGACTTCACCAAGCTCCCAGAAGACTCGGCGCCGACCAGGGCCAACCTGCGCGCGGAGTTCGCCCAGGCCGTGCGCACGGGCGTACCGCATCCCATCGACGTCCACCGCGGCCTGCACCTGCAACGACTGCTGGCGCAGGCGGAGATCGTCTAAGGCGGGACCGCCACCGGTTTGCGCCGGCGCAGCCGGAGGGCGGGGGCCTCGACCAGGCGCCAGCTCAGCGCGGCCAGCGGCAGCACGATGGCGGTCGTGGCCAGCAGCACCAGCCACGGCTCACGGAGCCCGAGCAGGACCAGCACCTGCTGGGCCGGGAAGGCCAGCAGGTACGCGCCGTACGACAGGTCGTAGGAGCCGGTGGGCCGGTGCAGCGCCGCCGGCGCGCGGAAGGCGACGAGGAACGTCACGCAGGTGATCGCCGCGATCGCCCCGAGGTTGGCCGGCGGCGTCCCCCACAGCAGCGGCCACACCACCAGCAGAACCGCCGTCAGCCACACCGGCGGCACCCAGCGCAGCTCCCTGATCAGCATGCCGAGCGCGAAGAAGGCCAGCGGCTGCGCGGCGAAGGCCGAGACGACCAGCGGGACGAGCGGACCGGCGTACCCGGTGAGGTGGATGACCGTGGTGGCGGCCAGCGCGACCACGACCAGCCCGGCCAGCACCGCCCGGCGGCGCAGCAGCCCGAGCAGCCCCATGACGGCCACGCCCGCGTAACAGAGCACCTCGACCCAGATCGTCCACAATGACCCGTTGACCGCGCCCGCATAGGGCAGCCCCTCGAAGACGCCGGGCAGCGTGTAGCTCACCGGCTGGATGAGCAGCCCGCGCACGATGTGGCCCCAGGTGCCGGACGCGGCGAAGTAGTCGGCCGCCGGCAACGTGCTCACCAGCGGCCCGAGCAGCAGCGCCGTCAGGACGACGACCAGGGCGTACGCGGGATAGATCCGTAACACCCTGCGGAGCGTGTAGCGGGCGGGCGACGGGTCGGACAGCCAGCTCGCGCTGATCAGGTAGCCGCTGATGAGGAAGAAGACGCCGACGCCGATGCCACCGGCGCCGATCCCGCTGGCCGGGGTCAGCGGGGTGCCGTGCCCGGAGAGCACCCAACTGTGCTCCACGACGACGGCGAGCGCTCCCAGAAGCCGCAGCAGGTTGAAGGCGTTGGCCCGGGAAGAGCCGGAATCTGTGGGTAACGCGCTTGCTCCGGCCACTCAGCAGCCCCCCGCGAGTCCTCCGACGCATTCCGAGATGTATCGGTCCATCGCGAAGCGGCGTTACCCCGTCGTCAGCGCGCCCGTTTGGAGCAGTGCGGGCACCCTCCGGCATGCCGATGGTCGTGACGCCGGTGCACGGCGTGGCCGTTGGCGCCGGTCAGGCCCGCGCCCAGGGAGGAGTCGCTGGTCAGGATGGCCGCCTGTAACCGGCGCAGCTCAAGGGAAGGTTCCAAACCGAGATCCTTGGAAAGGATGCGGCGGCCGTCGCGGTAGACCTCCAGGGCCTCCGCCTGCCGTCCGCCCCGGTAGAGCGCCAGCATGAGCTGACCGCGGAACCTCTCGCGCAGCGGGTGCTCGCGGACCAGCGCGGACAGCTCGCCGACGAGCTGGGCATGCCGGCGCAGCCGCAGGTCGGCGTCGATCCGGTCGGCGAGGGCGGCCAGCCGCTGCTCGTCCAGCCGGGTGGCCTGGCGGTGCAGGAACGAGATGTCGTCCAGCCCGGACAGCGCCGGCCCGCGCCACATGTCGAGCGCGGCCCGCAGCAGGTCACTGCCCCGGACCAGGCTCTTCGACTCCAGCGCCTGACGGCCTTCGCGCACGAGCCGCTCGAACCGCCACGCGTCCACCGAGTCGGGCGGCACGCGGAGCTGGTAGCCGGTCGACTGGTGCTCGATGACCGTGGCGGCGCCGAGCGTACGTCTCAGGCGATGCAACTGCAGCCGCAGGCGCTGGTTACCGGCCTGGCCGGCCTCCGCGCCCCACAGCGCGTCGATCAGGATGTCACTGTGCGCGACCGCCCCGTGGTGGCACAGCAGCATGGCCAGCAGGCTGCGTTGCTTGATCGAGCGCAAAGGTAATTGACGGTTACCGTCTGTAACTTCCAGTGCGCCCAGAATGCCGAACTGCATGGGTCTCCCCCCCTGCGCGTGTCCGACTTTCGCCCGTCGATCGAGGATAAGACTTTAGATCGCTCCGCCAAATGGCGCCTGGGAAATCATGCTGAAACGCAAGTGAAACGGGGCGTACGCACACTCAAGGCTGGTCGATGATGCCCATGTCGACCTTCAGCACAAGCGCGGCAAAAAGCGCCAAATGGGGGGTATGGTGGGTTCTTTTCGGCAATTTCCTCAGATGTCTGTCAAGCCCTCGAAGTGGATGATCGCCCTGGTGGGCGTGATCATCATGGGTTTCGGTCTCCCCATCCCTGAATCGGACGCCGCCGTATCCAGGCCCAAGGACCCGCACGGTCACGCCACCCCCATCCGTGCCCCTGTTGCACGTCCAAAAGTGGACAAGTTGGGGCCCCTGCCCAAAAAGAAAGGCACCGTTCCGGTCAGCCGAACGAGCTCCTTCGCCGCCTCCGCCGCCGCGGCGAACGACCGGGTCCAATTACGCGCTCTGATCGTCGCCGTCGCCCCCGACGACTGGGGCGTCGCGACGTGGCGATCCGTGCTCAACCGGGTCGGCGCCCCCTACGACATCCTCTACAGCAGGGCCCAGCCGCTGGCCGCGGGCGACCTGATCCAGGCCGACGGCACCGGCAAGTACAACGCGATCCTGCTCACCAACAACTCCCTGCTCTACCACGACGGTTCCGGCTACGTCAGCGGGCTCGATGGAACCGAATGGAACGTTCTATGGGCGTACGAGCGTGACTACGGCGTGCGCCAGGTCTCGCTCTACACCGGCTACGGCACCTGGCCGGAGGACTACTGCCTGCGCGCCGGCACCGAGGGCGGCGTCGGCGACACCCCGATCTCGACCGAGCTGACCGCGACGGGCGCGGGCGTCTTCGACTACCTCAAGAGCGGCGTCAACGTGCCGATCTCGCTCTCCTACGTCTACCGCGGTGAGGTCGCCGCCGGCTGCTCGGCCGACGTCGTCATGACCACCGGCTCCGACGTGCTCGGAGTGCGCAGCACGTCCACCGACGGGCGCGAGCGCATGGCGCTGACGTTCACCTCCAACCAGTACCTGCCGCAGGCCGACCTGCTCACCTTCGGCCTGTTCCGCTGGGCGTCCAGGGGGTTGTTCCTCGGCGAGCAGCGCCACTACCTCAACGCCGACGTGGACGACTGGTTCAACTCCACCGACCACCTCTACGCCGACGGCCACCTCGAAACCGACCCCGGCTACCGGATGACCAGGGGCGACGCGGTGAGCACGTACGAGCAGCAGAACAGCTTCCGCCTGTTCAACCCGCTGGCCGCCCAGTTCAAGCTGAACGTGGCCTACAACGGCGAAGGCGCGCCCCTGACCGCCCCGCCGTCCTGCACCCGGTTCTGGGGAACCGACCCGCTCACCACCTACTCGCGCTGCCGCGCCACCTCCTTCACCTGGATCAACCACACGTTCACGCACCCGAAGATGAACTTCACCGACTACGCCACCAGCCGCGCCGAGATCCAGGACAACCTGACCAGGGCCACCGCGCTCGGCCTCAGCGTGGACCCGACCGTGCTCAAGACCGGCGAATATTCAGGGCTGGGCGTCTACCACCCCGACCCGGCCAACGACATCGACCCGCCCACCGACTTCGGCCTGGCCGCCTCCAACACCGGCCTGCTGCAGGCCGCCAAGGACCTGGGCGTGAAATACCTGCACGGCAACATGTCGTTCGGCAGCCACCAGCCGTCCTGCTTCAACTGCGGGATCGACCATCCGCTGGAACCCGCTCTCATGATCGTGCCCGACTGGCCGACCAACATCGCCTACCACACGACCACCCCGGACGAGGAGACGCTGTTCTACAACTCCTACTACGGGCCGGGCGGCAAGTTCCCGTACTGGCCGGTCAACCAGACCTACGGCCAGATCCTGGGCCATGAGAGCGACGTGGCGATGCAGCACGTCATGTCGGGATCGGTCTACACGCACACGTTCCACCAGGGCAACCTGCGCAACTACGGCGCGAACAAGAACCTGGTCTTCGACTGGCTGAACGCCGTGATGGCCAAGTACAACGGCTACTACAACGTTCCGCTGCTCACCCCCAACTGGGGCGGGCTCGCTCAATACGTCGAGAACCGGACCGGCCACTTCGCCGGGCTCGGCGCGGTGAGCGCGGTCTACGACCGGGTCGCGGGCACGATCACGTTCGAGGCCACCTCCAACGCCGCCGTCTTCGCCACCAACGCCGCCGCACCGGGCGCGACCTCGTACGGCACCGACTTCATCGCCCGGCTGACGCTCACGGCCGGCACCCCCGTCACCGTGTCCGCGAGCGTGCGGCCGTGAAGGTGACCTTCGTGTCGGAGGGCACCTACCCGTTCGCCATGGGCGGCGTCAGCGTGTGGATGGACCAGCTCATCAGGGGCATGCCCGACCACCGCTGGGAGGTCTACGCGCTGACGGTCGACGGCGCGGAGCGTTCGGTCTGGGAGCTGCCGGACAACCTGGGGCGGGTCGTGTCCGTGCCGCTGTGGAAGAAGGGCCCCCGGCGCTCCTCGCGGACGCCGGGGCCCGCCTTCGGCGAGATCTACGGCCGGTTCCTGGAGATGGTGCTCACGCCGGCCGTCATGGGGGAGGGCAGCGAGGAGTTCCTGTTGGTGCTGGAGTCGCTCTACCGCTTCGCCCACGACGGCGGCGACCTCGTGGGCGCGCTCACCGCCAACGACTCCCTCACCCAGCTCATGGACGCCTGGTACTGGAACAGGACCGACGGCCTCACCCTCGCCGACGCCATCAACGCCGGCGACCTGATGGGCCACATGCTGCGCCCCCTGGCCGAGCCGCCACCGCGCGCCGACCTGGTGCACGTCACGATGAACGGCCTGAGCAGCCTGCCGGCGATGACCGCCAAATGGCAGTACGGCACCCCGATAGTGCTGTCCGAGCACGGCGTCTACCTCAGAGAGCGCTACCTGCAGTACGTGGACGAGCCGGTCTCGCACGCCGTGCGGGTGCTGCTGCTCAGCTTCTTCAGGCGGCTGGTCGCGGCCGCCTACGTCGCGGCCGACCGGATCGCGCCGCACTCGTCGTACAACCGGCGCTGGCAGGTCCGCAACGGCGCCGACCCCGACCGGATCCGGATCATGTACAACGGCGTGGACCCCGACGACTTCCCCCGCGCCGAGTCGGAGCCGGCCGAGCCGACGCTCGTCTTCATGGGCCGGGTCGACCCGCTGAAGGACCTGCACACCCTGATCAGGGCCTTCGCGATCGTTCGCGACAAGATCCCGGACGCCCGGCTGCGCATGTTCGGCGGAGTCCCCGCGGGCAACGAGACCTACCACCAGAGCTGTCTCGACCTCATCGGCGAGCTGGGCCTGGAGGGCGCCGCCACGTTCGAGGGCCGGGTCTCCACCCCGGTGCACGCCTACCACGCGGGCCACGTCATCGCCCTGACCAGCATCTCCGAGGGCTTCCCCTACACCGTGGTGGAGGCCATGGCCTGCGGCAGGCCCGTGGTCTGCACGAACGTCGGCGGGGTCGCGGAGGCGGTGGACGAGGCCGGGCTCGTGGTGCCGCCGCGCGACCACGTGGCCGCCGCCGACGCCGCGGTCCGCCTGCTGCGCGACGCGGGGCTGCGCCGCCGGCTCAGCGCGCTCGCCCGCGACCGCGTCCTGGAACGCTTCACGCTGCGGCAGTCCCTCGACGACTACCGCTCGGTCTACGCGGAGCTCGTGGAGGCGCCTCCATGACCGCACTGGCCTCCGGCGGCGAGCCCCTCTCCATGGACGACCTCATCCGGCCCATGGGCACGGGCATCTTCCGCGCCGTCGAGCCGCTCCAGGTCGCCGCCATGCTGGAGTCGCAGGGGCTCAACGACAAGATCGCCCGCGAGAAGTACGGCCACGACGACGTCTTCTCGCTCGCCGAGGCGGCCTACACGCACATCTCCACCATGACCGCCCCACGCCCACCGGCGGGAACGGTCCTGCGGCGGGCCAGACCGCTCGCCCAGATGCTGCACGGGCTCCTGTACGGCCTGCCCGCCGCCCTGCTGCCGGCCGCCTCCGGGCTCGTGGGCACACAGTGGCTGATGCCCGGCCTGGTCCTGACCACCGGGATCGGCTGGGTGCTCGGGAGCGCGGCGGCGCAGACGGCGTACTCGCTGGCCGGGCGCGGGTTCCCGCGTTCGGCGGGCCGCACGCTGCGCACCGGGCTGCTGCTCGGCGTGCTGGCCGCCATGCTCATGGCCGGCGTGATCGCGCTGGTCAGGAACGGCCCTGTCGCGCTCGTCGCCCTCTGCGTCATGCAGATGGCCTTCCAGCTCGCCTCGGGCATCCTGCTGTTCTACCGGCGCGAGATCTGGCTCGGCGTCATCATGATGCCCGCCGTGGTGGCCGGGATCGCCTACATGGGCATCGGCGACAGCTGGGTGGGTCTGCTGGCGGTCTGCGTCGGGGTGGTGTGCATCGCCGGGATCGTGGGCGCGGCCCTGCTGCTCACCCTCGCGGCGGGCGCCCACGATGCCCACGACGACCACGACGCTCTCGCCGCCGAGCCGCCGCTGCGCACGCTCGTCCGCCCCGATGTGCGCGCGCTGCTCCCGTCGCTGCTCTACGCCACGCTGACCGCGGTCTTCCTGCTCCAGGCCGAGGCCCGGTACGTGCTGGACAGGACCGACATCGCCGTAGCGGGCGCCGGGCTCGTCCTCGGGATGGGCGTCCTGGAGTACCGGGCGCACACGTTCGAGGACGAGACCAGGGCCGCGATCAGGGAGGTCGTGTACCCGGTCGACTTCACCAGGCGCAGCCGGTGGCTGCTGGCCAAGGGCATGCTGATCTGCCTTGGCACGCTGGCCACCCTGACCGCGCTGCCGCTGGCGTTCCTGCACTTCACGCACACGCTGACGGAGGCGAGCGTGGCCATGGCCGCGGCCCACGTGACCGTCGGCGGCGCCTACTTCCTGGCCTTCCTGCTGGCCAACCAGGCCAAGGTGGTGCACCTGTGCCTGGCGCAGGGGGCCGCGCTGGCCGTGCATCCACTCGGGCGGTTCGTGCTGCCCGACCACTCGGCACTGGCGGACGTCCTGCTGTTCCTGGCCGCCGCCCTGCTGTTCTTCCTGGTCCTGCTCACCCTGATGAGCCGCAGCCTCAGGGACGTCAAGCAGTACCGCTGATCATCCATTGGGAGGGAATTCATGCACGTCGTCATTCTCGCGGGCGGCAAGGGGGTCCGTCTGCGCCCGTTCACCTCCGCGCTGCCGAAGCCCCTGGTGCCGATCGGGGAGGAGTACGCGATCCTCGACATCATCCTCCAGCAGCTCACCAGCCAGGGCTTCAAGCGCGCCACGTTGGCGGTCGGGCACCTGAGCCCGCTCATCCGCGCCTTCGTGGGCGACGGCTCCCGCTGGGGCATGGAGGTGGACTACACCGAGGAGGTCGCGCCGCTGTCCACGATCGGGCCGCTGTTCCCGATCAGGGACCGGCTGCCCGAGCACTTCCTGGTGATGAACGGAGACGTCCTGACCACGATCAACTACGCGGACCTGCTGGCCGCGCACATCGGCGCCGACGTCCCGCTGACGGTGGCCACCTCGCCGCGCGTGGTCAAGATCGACTTCGGTGTCCTGGAGGCCAAGGGCGGCCGCATCGTCGGATTCAGGGAGAAGCCGCTGCTCAGCTACCACGTGAGCATGGGCGTCTACGCGCTGTCCCGCCAGACGATCGCGCACTACCCCGAGGGCATGCCGTTCGGCTTCGACGAGCTGGTGCTCGACCTGCTGGCCAGGGACACCCCGCCGGGCATCTACGAGTTCGACGGCTACTGGCTGGACATCGGGCGGCCCGACGACTATGACGAGGCCAACGCCCGCTTCGACGAGTATCGGGCCCTGCTGCTGCCGCCCTCCACGAGGGAACGGGTGTGATGAGCACCGTTCTGCTGTTCGGTGCCACCGGCTTCCTCGGCCGGCAGGTCGGGCTGCTGCTGGCCGGGGATCCGCGGGTGTCGCGGCTGCTCTGCCCGGGACGGGCCGACCTGGACCTGTTCGCGGCGGCGCCCGCCGACGTGGCGGCGCTGCTGCGGGAGGCCCGGCCGTCGGTCGTGCTCAACTGCGCGGGCTGCATGTCGGGCGGTCAGGACGAGCTGCTGCGCGGCAACGCGGGCGCGACCGCCGTGCTGCTGGAGGCGATCGCCTCGGAGGTGCCGCGGGCCCGGTTCGTGCGTCTCGGCTCGGCCGCCGAGTACGGCCCCGCCGAGCCGGGACGATCCCAGCATGAGGACGACCAGGCCCGCCCCACCAGCCCGTACGGCATCAGCCACCTGGCCGGGACGCTCCTGGTCGAACGGTCGCCGGTGGACGGCGCGTCCCTGCGGATCTTCAACCTGGTCGGCCCCGGTGTGTCCGCCGGCAGCGTCCTGGGCCGGGCCAGAGACCTGCTCAGGACCGCCACCGGGCACCTCGACCTGGGGCCGCTCGGCGCGTACCGGGACTTCGTGGACGTGCGCGACGTGGCCGCCGCGGTCGTCCGCGCCGCGTTCGCCCGCGGCCTGCCCGAGCGGGTCTTCAACGTGGGCAGCGGGCAGGCCGTCCCGGTCCGGGAGGCGGTTGCCCTGCTGGCCGCCGAGTCCGGCTTCACCGGCGAGATCCGCGAAACCGTCCCCGAGCACGCCAGGTCCAGGGCGGTCGGCTGGAGCCGGGCCGACACCGGCCGGATCGAGCGCGTCCTGGGCTGGCGGCCCGCGATCCCGCTGGCCGACTCGGTCAAGGCGATGATGTGAGGAGGGGCCTGATGCGTTCGGTCCTCGGGCTGACCCTGCTGTCGGCCTGCGCACCTCCGCCGCTGGCCGAGACCACCACGTTCACCTACGTCCTCCAGGGCTACCCGGGCGGCCGCCTCGACGCCGTCGAGCGCGCCCCGCACCCGCTCGCCATCATCGACCTGTCCAGGGACGGCACCACCGCCGGCTACTTCACCGCCGGGGAGATCGCCCGGGTGCGGGCGCGCGGCAAACGGGTGCTGGCCTACTTCGAGATCGGCTCCATCGAGACGTTCAGGACCGAGTATCGCGCGCTGCGCGGCGGCGGCCTGGTGCTCAACCGCTGGCCGGACTGGCCAGACGAGCGTTTCGTGCGCTACTGGGAGCCCGCGTGGTGGGACCGGGTCGTCCGGCCCCGGATCGACCAGGCGCTGCGGGCCGGGTTCGACGGGGTCTACCTGGACACGCCGCTCGCGTACGAGGAGATCGACCTGGCCAGGGTGCCCGGCGAGACCCGCGCCGGGCTGGCGCGCAAGATGGCCGGCCTGATCGTCCGCGTCAGCGAGCACGCCAGGCGCGCCCGCCCCGGCTTCCTGATCGTGCCGCAGAACTCGCCGGAGCTGCGCCACCAGCCCGGATATGTCCAGGCCATCGACGGCATCGGCATGGAGGAGCTGTTCTACAGAGCCACCGACGAGCCCTGCGACGAGTCCTGGTGCCGGGAGAACCTGAAGGACGCCCTGGCCCTGCGCGAGCTCGGCAAGATCGTGCTCGCCACCGACTACGCCAGGCGGCCCGCCAACGTCGCGGCCGCCTGCGCCCGCCACCGCCGGTACGGCCTGGCGGGCAACGTCACCGTGGTCGACCTCGACCGCGTCAGTCCCCCCTGTGAATGAGGAAAGGAGCACCAGATGCCGAAGACAGTCGGCGTTGTCGGCATGGGTTACGTGGGCCTGACGCTGGCGGCGGCCATGGCCCGCAAGGGATACGTCGTCCACGGCGTGGACGCCAGCCCCCGGGTGGTCGAGGCGCTGTCCAACGGGCGGATCCACCTCTACGAACCGGGGGTCCAGGAGGCGTTCGCGCGCTATCTGGGGACCACCGTCCGCATCTCCGACCGCCTCCCCGACGAGCCGCTGGACGCCGCGATCCTGTCCGTCTCCACCCCGGTCGACCTGTCCACGGGCGTGCCCGACCTGCGCAACCTGCGGGCCGCCGCCGAACACGTGGCCGAACGCCCCGCCACGCTGGTCGTCGTGCGCAGCACGGTCCCCATCGGCGCCAGCCGCGCCATCGTGCTGCCCGCGCTCACCGCCCGCTGGGACCGCGTCCGGCTCGTCATGGCGCCCGAACGCACGATCCAGGGCCAGGCGCTGCGCGAGATCGTCGAGCTGCCCCAGGTGATCGGCGGGCTCGACGACGGCAGCCTGCGGGCGGGTGTCGAGGTGTTCCGCGACCTGTCCGACCAGATCGTGCCCGTCTCCAGCCTGGAGACCGCCGAGATGGTGAAGCTGTCCAACAACTGCCACACCGACGTGATCTACGCCTTCGGCAACGAGCTGGCGCTCATCGCCGAGCAGCACGGGCTCGACCCGCTGGAGGTCATCAGGGCCACCAACCTCGACTATCCGCGGCCCGACCTGGCCAAACCGGGTTACGTGGGCGGTGGTTGCCTGTCGAAGGACCCGTACCTGATGATCGCCAGCTCCCCGCGGCCGCCGTACCTGGTGGACCGGGCCAGGAGCCTCAACGAGCGGTTGCCCGGGCACGTCGCCGAGCGCCTGGTCGAGCTGATCGGGGAGACGGCCGGGCACACCGAGGGGCTCCGGCTGTCGGTGCTCGGCTGGGCCTACAAGGGCTGGCCCGCCACCGACGACATGCGCGGCACCCCCATCGCCGACATGATGCCGATCTTCCGCGCCGCCGGTCTCGTCGTCATGGGGCACGACCCGCTGGTCTCCGACGAGGTCATCCGCCAGTACGGCGGCGAGCCGGTCAGCCTGGACAAGGCGTTCGCGGACGCCGACGCCATGATCGTGGTCAACGACCATCCCGACTACCGGGCCATCGAGGTCGAGGACCGGCTCGGCGGGCTGCGGGTGCTCTTCGACTCCTGGCGCATCCTCGACGAGGCCGCGGTCACCCGGCACGGCGTCCGCTACGCCGGCATCGGCTACGTGGCGAAGGACAGTGCGCAATGAGAGTTCTGCTGCTGGGCGGGGCCGGGTTCATCGGGCTGCACCTGGCCCGGCGACTGCGCGCCGACGGGCACGACGTCACCGTGGTCGACGACTTCTCGCGCGGGCGCAGGGACCGGGCGCTGGCCGAGCTGGCCGTCGAGGTGCGCTCGGCCGACCTCACCGACCCGGCCGCCTACGCCGCCATCGAGCGGGGCTGGGACCAGATCCACATGCTGGCCGCGGTGGTCGGCGTGCGGAACGTCGAATCCGAGCCCGCCCGGGTCATCAGGGTCAACACGCTGGCGCTGATGCACCTGCTCGACTGGATCGGCCCGGACGACCGGCTGTTCTTCGCCTCCACCAGCGAGGCTTACGCGGGCGGCGTCAGCGCCGGCCTGGTGCCCGTGCCGACGCCGGAGAGCGTGCCGCTGGTGATCGAGGACGTGGGCTCGCCGCGGTACACGTACGCGATCAGCAAGCTGCTCGGCGAGGCCGCGGTGCTGCACGCGGCGCGGGCGACGGGGTTCGAGGCCGTCATCGGCCGCTTCCACAACGTCTACGGGCCGCGCATGGGCGCCGACCACGTCATCCCCGAGCTGTCGCTGCGGGCGGCGCGCGGAGAGGACCCCTTCACCCTGTACGGCGCCGACCAGAGCCGCGCGTTCTGCTACGTGGACGACGCCGTCGAGGCCGTGCTGCGCCTGATGGCCACACCGGCGGCCGCCGGGCGCATCGTGCACATCGGCAACGACGCCGAGACCGGCATCGGCGACCTGGCCAAGCTCGTCCTGCGCGTCGCGGGGGTCACGCCCGCCATCCGGCACGTGCCCGCGCCCGCCGGCTCGGTGGCCCGCCGTTGCCCCGACCTCACGCTGCTGCGCGAGCTGACCGGTTTCGAGCCGCGGGTGGCCCTGGAGGAGGGGGTACGCAGGACGTACGAGTGGTATCGGGAGTCGTGGACGCCATGACGCAGCCCATCGCGTTCTACTACGGGGCGGGGGAGCTGGACCGGCTGTCCAGGTTCGACAAGGTCGTGCTGCAGGCCGACTTCTACTCCGAGGAGGAGCTCGACCTGCTGCGCGAGCGCGGCGTCCAGACCCTCGGCTACCTGTCGCTGACCGAGGACGTGGGCCCGCCCGCCCCCTGGCACCGCCCGGTGCGCAACCCCGACTGGGGCGGCGCGTTCGTGCACACGGGGGATCCGCGCTGGGTGGCGCACGTGGTGGACCAGGCGACCGGCGCGATGGCGCGCGGGTTCGGCGGGCTGTTCCTTGACACGCTCAACATCGAGCAGACCTTTCCCGAGGACCTGCCGCACCTGCTCATCCTCATCGCGGCCATCAGGGAGGAGGCCAGGCCCGCGTACCTGCTGGCCAACCGGGGGTTCGGGCTGCTGCCGCAGATCGCGGAGCTGGTCGACGGCATCCTGTTCGAGTCGTTCTCGGCCCGCTGGGTGGGCACGGAGCGTTACGAGCCGTGGCCCGACGACGTCCTGGAGGTGCACGCCACGGTCGCCGAGCGGCTGCTCGGGCTGGACATCGACCTCTACGCCCTCGACTACGCCGACAACGACGAGCTGTGCGACTTCGCGCGGCGGCGGGCCCGGGAGTTCGGCATGCACTGCTTCGTGAGCGACAAGGTGCTCTCACGCATATGACGGCGCCGCGATCCTCGCGGCGCCGTCACAGGTTCTAGCCGATGCGCCAGGTGTCCCCGCCGAGCAGCAGATCGCTCAGGTCGCCTGGGCCCTTCTGCGCCACGGCCTCTTCGAGCTGCTCGGCCATGAGCACGTCGTAGGCCGGGCGGTCGACCTGGCGGAAGATGCCGATCGGCACGTGCTCGAAGGCCGGCTCGTCGAGCCTGCTGAGCGCGAAGGCCACCGACGGGTCGGGGTTGTGCGCGTCGTGCGTGAGGATCTCGTCCTCGCTCGCACTCTCGCGGGCCACCACCTCGATGCCGCCGGTCGCGGCGCGCACGACCGCCTTCGTGTTGCTCACGATCGGCTGCCCGTGCTCCAGGCGCAGCGTGATGTCGTCGCGGACCTCGGGGTCCTTGAGCTGCTCGAAGGCGTTGTCGTTGAAGATGTTGCAGTTTTGGTAGATCTCCACCAGCGACGTGCCGCGGTGCGCGGTCGCCTCGCGCAGCACCGACTGCAGGTGCTTGCGGTCGGAGTCGATGGTCCTGGCCACGAACGACGCCTCGGCGCCGATGGCCAGCGAGATCGGGTTGAACGGCTTGTCCAGCGACCCCATCGGCGTCGACTTGGTGATCTTGCCGACCTCGGAGGTGGGGGAGTACTGGCCCTTCGTCAGACCGTAGATCCTGTTGTTGAACAGCAGGATGTTCAGGTTGACGTTGCGGCGCAGCGCGTGGATCAGGTGGTTGCCACCGATCGACAGCGCGTCGCCGTCACCCGTGATCACCCACACGCTCAGGTCGGGCCGGCTGGCCGCGAGCCCGGTCGCGATCGCCGGCGCCCGCCCGTGGATGGAGTGGAAACCGTAGGTGTTGAGGTAGTAGGGGAAGCGCGACGAGCAGCCGATGCCCGACACGAACACGATGTTCTCGCGCTTGAGCCCCAACTCGGGCAGGAAGCTCTGCACCGCGGCCAGGATCGCGTAGTCACCGCACCCGGGGCACCAGCGCACCTCCTGGTCGGACTTGAAGTCCTTCAGGGTCTGCTTGCCCTCGGCCCTGGGGACGAGCGACAAGCCCTTCCCGTTGACAGGAGTCTTGCCGGAGGCCAATGGTTCACTGGTCACTGTCGATCACGTCCTGGATGACTCCGGCCAGCTCCTCGGCCTTGAACGGGAGCCCGCGCACTCGGTTGTAGCTGATCACGTCGACGAGGTAGCGGGCCCGGAGCAGCAGGGCCAGCTGGCCCAGGTTGATCTCGGGCAGCAGCACCTTGTCGTAGCGCTTGAGGACCTCGCCGGTGTTGGCGGGCAGCGGGTTGAGGTGGCGCAGGTGGGCCTGGGCGACCTTGCCGCCGCTCTTCCTGATGCGGCGGACGGCCGCCGCGATCGGCCCGTACGTCGAGCCCCACCCGATGACCAGCACCCTGGCGTCGCCGTCGGGGTCGTCGACCTCCAGGTCGGGCACGTCGATGCCGTCGATCTTGGCGGCCCGCGTGCGCACCATCAGGTCGTGGTTGTTCGGGTCGTAGGAGATGTTGCCCGTGCCGTCGGCCTTCTCGATGCCGCCGATGCGGTGCTCCAGCCCCGGCGTGCCGGGGATGGCCCACGGGCGGGCGAGGGTCTCGGTGTCGCGCTTGAACGGCAGGAACTCGCCGTCGGCGCCGTTGGGCTCGGTCGTGAACTCCTGCGAGATGTCGGGCAGCTCAGCGACCTCGGGCAGGCGCCACGGCTCGGAGCCGTTGGCCAGGTAGCCGTCGGACAGCAGCATGACCGGCGTGCGATATTTCACCGCGATCCGGACCGCCTCGACGGCCGAGTCGAAGCAGTCGCTCGGCGACATCGGCGCCACGATCGGCAGCGGGGACTCGCCGTTGCGGCCGAACATGGCCATCAGCAGGTCGGTCTGCTCGGTCTTGGTCGGCATGCCGGTGCTCGGCCCGGCCCGCTGCACGTCCACGATGATCAGCGGCAGCTCGGTGGTGACCGCCAGGCCGACGGTCTCGGCCTTCAGCGCCACACCGGGACCGCTGGTGGTGGTCACGCCCAGCGCGCCGCCGAACGCGGCCCCCAGCGCCGCGCCGACACCCGCGATCTCGTCCTCGGCCTGAAACGTGCGGATGCCGAACCGCTTGTGCTTCGACAGCTCGTGCAGGATGTCGCTGGCCGGAGTGATCGGGTAGGAGCCCAGGAACAACGGCAGCTTCGACTGCACGCTCGCGGCGATCAGGCCGTAGGCGAGCGCCTGGTTGCCGGAGATGTTGCGGTAGACGCCCGGGGTCAGGCGAGCGGGCTTGACCTCGTACGAGACGGAGAAGGACTCGGTCGTCTCACCGAAGTTCCAGCCTGCCTGGAAGGCCGCGACGTTGGCCTTGGCGAGGTCGGGCTTCTTGGCGAACTTCTGTTCGAGGAACCTGATGGTCTGCTCGGTCGGCCGGTGGTAGAGCCACGACAGCAGGCCGAGGGCGAACATGTTCTTCGACCGCTCCGCGTCCTTTTTGGACAGGTCGAAACCTTCGAGGGCCTTCACGGTGAGCGAGGTCAGCGGGACCGCGTGCACCCGCCACTCGCTGAGTGAGTCGTCCTCCAGCGGGTTGGCCGCGTAGCCGACCTTCTGCAGGTTGCGCTTGGTGAACTCGTCGATGTTCACGATGAGGTCCGCGCCCCTGGGCAGGTCGCCCAGGTTGGCCTTGAGCGCGGCCGGGTTCATCGCCACGAGCACGTTCGGCGCGTCGCCGGGTGTCAAAATGTCGTGGTCGGCGAAGTGCAACTGGAAACTCGACACGCCGGGCAGGGTGCCTGCGGGTGCGCGGATCTCAGCGGGAAAGTTGGGGAGAGTCGACAGGTCGTTGCCGAACTCCGCCGTGCCCGCGGTAAAACGGTCGCCGGTGAGCTGCATGCCGTCGCCGGAGTCTCCAGCGAATCTGATGATCACGCGGTCGAGTTGCTGGACCTGCTTTGTCACAGCTCAGTCCTCCTCGACGCGCCAGTGCGCGGTTGCCTTAGGCGCGTTCTCTGTATCCATGCTAGATCCTCGGAAGGTCACGCGTTTGTACGCCGCGCAAAGCGGGTAAACGCGGTCGGAGTTCAGTCAGGGTGAGGTGGGAGAACGACGACACAGCCCGGACGCGAGCCTGCAGAGGTCCACATGCAGGCGGGCGAACAGGACGGTTCGGGTCACGAGCGCCAACTATACGTCCCCCCACTACGTGCGCTACGTCAGGGGCTGCTTACCCGGCAGCTCGTTCCCTGACCTGTACAGGCGTCCGGCCTGCATCCCCGCAGAGCCGTACAACTCAGGAACGGTGACGAAGCTGTAACCCTTCCCGCGCAACCTGTTGAGGATGTCCGGAACAGCGTCAACGGTTTCCCGATGAATGTCGTGCATAAGAATGATCGCACCTGGACGGGCCGAGCGCACGGCCCGGTCCGCGATGTGAGAGGCGTCGCCTCCGTGCTGGTCTTCGGTGTCGATGTCCCAGGTGACCAGGGAAAGCCCCATTTCGCGTGCGACGTCCCGCAACTCCTGGCTCACGGCGCCGTAGGGCGGCCGGACCAGCGTGGGGGTCTGGCCGATGGCGGCCGACACGGCCTCCTCGGTGCGCTGGAGGGAGTCGGTGATCTTGCTGCTGGCCTGCTTCGACAGGTCCCGGTGCGCCCAGCTGTGGTTGCCGACCAGATGGCCCTCGGCGCTCATCCGGCGCAGCAGGCCGGGCTGGGCGGCGGCGTTGCTGCCCACGGTGAAGAACGTGGCCCGCGCCTCCTTCTCCAGCAAGAGGTCGAGCAATCTCCCGGTATGCGGTCCCGGGCCGTCGTCGAAGGTCAGCGCCACGCATTTGGTGGTGGCGCAGTTCACACTGCCGGACCGGTTGCTGGTGGCCTTGGGGCCGGTCGTGGGGGCGATGTGGGGCGTGTCGTCGGGGACGGCCACCTTGGCCGCCTCGCGTACGCTCTCCTGCGCCCGCCTGCCCGGCTCCGAGAGCAGGGGGAAGGTTTTCGCGGCCGGCACCGCCACGGCGAGGCGGCCGAGCGAGCAGGGGCCGATCTGGCAGTCGTCGAACTCGACGACCAGGTCGCCGCGCCGGTTGAACGCCATCGAGTCGAACGCGTCGCCGCCGGCCGTCAGGCCGTCCCGCTCGACCTGTGATCCGCGCTCCTTGAGCTGGTCCTTGACCAGTTCCGCGAGCCGTTCTTGTGCCTTTTCGCCGGAGAGCAGGCCTGTAGAGGCGAACGCTTTGCCCTCGCGGGGGTCGAACCAGTACGTACGCGTGGAGTTGCCCCAGTTCTCGCCGGTGGTCTCGCCGGTGCGCAGCCGTACCGCGACCGCCTGGGGGGAGGCGGCGGCGAGCTGCCAGTCCACGTTCAGCTCTGGGCGGGGGTGGACGGGGTCGTCGCCCTTGGTGCGGGCGCGGAAGTCCTTGAGCTGGCGTTCGGCCTGGGCGCGCAGGGCCTTGTTGAGCGCGGGGGCCTCGGCCAGCTCGGGATAGTTGATGTGCACGTATCGGCTGCCGGAGGCGTCGCCTTCGGTGAGCGTCCTGGTGGACAGGCCGACGACGGTCGCCGGGTCGACGAAGTCGATCAGCGTCGGCTCTGCCGGGACCAGGACGTCCCTCCCGGGGGCGGCGGCGGCCAGACCGCAGCCCGAGGCCGAGAGGGCCAGCAGAGCGATTCCGGCGAAGAATCGCGATTTATGCATGGATGTCAGGGTATGTGGTTGATCTTTCTATTTACCCCGATTTGGGGGGATGGGTCCAGAGGCTTTGACCTGGGTGGGTACCCGGCGCTGGGTTACGATCGCTCTCATGGACGGCTACTTCGGGTCGTACGTGCTCGTCGCCGCGCTGCTCGCCATCGGTGTCGCCATCGTGGCCGGCGCCCTGTTCGCCAACCGCCTCCTCCGCCCGACGCGGCCCACGCCGGAGAAGCTGACCACGTACGAGTGCGGGGTCGATCCGGTGGGTGACGGCTGGGCGCAGTCACAGATCCGCTACTACGTCTTCACGTACCTGTACGTGGTGTTCGCGGTGGACGCCGTCTTCCTGTTCCCCTGGGCCACCGTCTTCGACGCGCCCGGCTACGGGGTGACGACGCTGGTGGAGATGTTCGTCTTTTTGGGGTTCATCGCGCTGGGCATTGTGTACGCCTGGCGCAAACGGGTCCTGACCTGGACTTGAGCTTTGGCGCTCTGGCACCTTGATGTGCCATGTCCACCTGTCCCGAGTGCGGCCACTCCGTCAAACCTGGTTTTCCCGCGTGGTGCCCAGCCTGCGACTGGAACGTCTTACGCGACGTCTCACGTGACGCTTCCCAGGACGCTTCACTCGCGCGCCCGTCCCACCTGCCGGTCCGCGTGTCCCGTATGTCGGCCCTTGTGTCCCGCTTCCAGGCCCGCCTCGTCCGCGACCTGCACACCAGCATCACCGGCCCCCACCGGCTCACCACGGAATCACCCGCACCCGCCCCGCAATCACCTGCGGTTGCCCCACCCAGCGCGGAATCGCCCACCGCCGAATCACCCATCGTCGGCCCGCCCCTTGTCGCCCCGGCCTTTACCTCCCCGCTCAATGCCCCCTTGCCTGTCGCCACCCCACCTTTCGCCGCCCCTTCGGCGGGTTCGGCCAGGGTTGCGAGCCTCGCCCTAGCCTGGCTGGTCCACCTTCTCGCCCCCGCCTTCCTCCTCCTCGGCCTGTACCTCCTGACCCGCTGGACCCTCTTCCTCATCCTGCCCGCCATCGTGGCCCTCGACCTGGCCTGGCTGCTGCGCCCCCGCCCCGTACCCTTCCCGCAGGGCGCCGAGCGCCTCACCCGCGACGACGCCCCGTCCCTGTTCGCCCTGCTCGACCGGATCGGCGCCGAGGTCGGAGCGCCCAGGACCGACGTGGTGGCCGTCAGCGGCGCGGTGAACGCCTCGTTCCGCACCTACGGCCGCCGGCGCCGGCGCTTGGTCGAGATCGGTTACCCCCTGTGGCTGATCCTCACCCCGCAGGAACGAGTCGCGCTCCTGGCCCACGAGATGGCCCATTCGAGCAACGGCGACGGCCGGCACGGGCTCGTCGTGGGCGGCGCGCTGCACTCGCTCCACGTGCTGCGCGACGTGACGAGGTTCGACTGGGAATCGGGCGACGGCGTGGCCCGGTTCTTCGCCGAGACCCTGCTGGCGGTGCTCGGGTTGCCCGTGCGCGGGCTCATCCTGGTGATGGAACTGCTGCTGTACCGCTCGTCGCAGCGTGCCGAATATCGGGCCGACGAGATGGGCGCGCGGGTGGCGGGCGCGCCTGCCATGCACTCGCTGCTGGACGGGCTGGTCACCAGGGCGATTTCCGCCGCCAGGTTCCTGGGCACGAGCGCCCATTTCAGGAAACCCGAGGACATGTGGGCATCGCTGCGGGCGGCCGTGAACGAGGTGCCCGACTCCGAGTACGAACGCCGCCGCCGCGCCGCCCGCCTGGAAGAGCTGCGGGTGGACCAGACGCATCCGGCGACGTACCTGCGGATGGAATGGGTGGCGCTGCTGGCGTACCCGGAAGCCAGGGTGCACATGACGGAGGCCGTCGAGCACGAGCTCGAAGCCCCCGCCGCGCGCGTGGCCGGAACGGTCAGAGAAAACGCCCAATCAGCCCTGTACCACTGATTCCTTTGCCTGACATGTGATCCGCGTCAGAATGGACCCATGGCAGCAACGGATCTCCCGATGCCCACCGTGGGCCCCATCTCCAGGTTGGCACCCAAGCCCATGCGCTTCGTGCTCAACTGGGGGCGCCGCTATTCCCTGTGGGTCTTCAACTTCGGGCTGGCCTGCTGCGCCATCGAGTTCATCGCGACCTCGACCAGCCGGCACGACTTCATCCGCTTCGGCGTGATCCCGTTCGCGAACGGCCCGCGGCAGGCCGACCTCATGATCGTCTCGGGCACGGTCACCGACAAGATGGCCCCCGCCGTCAAGCGCCTCTACGAGCAGATGCCCGATCCCAAGTACGTGATCTCGTTCGGCGCCTGCTCCAACACCGGCGGCCCCTACTGGGACTCCTACTGCGTGACCAACGGCGTGGACCAGATCATCCCGGTGGACGTCTACGTACCCGGCTGCCCGCCCAGACCCGAAGCGCTCCTGTACGGGATCATGAAACTCCAGGAGAAGATCGCCGGCGAGAAGCTCAGCGACCGCTACGTCTGGTCCCGCACCCACACGGACCAGGCATGACCGGCCCGGCCGCCGACCGCGTTGCCGAGCGGTTCGGCGAGCGTGCTCAGATCACCGAGTCGTACGGCGACACCACCATCGACGTCGCCCCCGCCGACTGGATCGAGCTGCTCACCCACGTCCGCGACGACCTCGGCCACACCTTCTTCGACTGGCTGACCGGCGTCGACGACCCGCCCGAGTCCTTCCAGATCGTGGTCCACGTCTACAACCCGGAGGCCGGCCGGCGCCTGCTGCTGCGCACCCGGGTGCCGCGCGAGGACCCGCACCTGCCCACCGCCGTCGGCGTCTATCGCGGGGCGAACTGGCACGAGCGCGAGACGTACGAGATGTTCGGTGTGATCTTCGACGGGCATCCCCACCTGGTGCCGCTGCTCCTGCCCGACGGCTTCGAGGGCCACCCGCTCCGCAAGGATTTCATCCTGGCCGCCCGCGTGGCCAAGCCGTGGCCGGGCGCCAAGGAGCCCGGCGAGTCCGGGCACGGCTCGCCGAGCCGCCGCAAGACGCTTCCGCCAGGAGTACCAGCCGACTGGGGGCCGCCCGATGCTTGACGTCATCCTCAGCTTCGCCGTCATCCTCGTCGCCTTCCTGGTCCTGCCGCTGATCATCGGTCAGACCGAGCACAAGGTCATGGCGCACATGCAGTCGCGCCTCGGGCCCATGTACGCGGGCGGCTTCCACGGCTGGGCGCAGCTCATCGCCGACGGGGTGAAGTTCGCGCAGAAGGAGGACGTCATCCCGGCCGCGGCCGACCGCCGCATCTTCATGATCGCCCCTGGGGTGGCGCTGGTCCCGTACCTGGTCGTGCTGATCGCCATCCCCTTCGACCGCGACTTCGTGGCCGTGGACCTCGACCTCGGCCTCTTCTTCGTCCTCGCCGTCATGGGCATCGGGGTGCTCGGCTCGATCATGGCGGGGTGGGCGTCGGCCAACAAGTACTCCGTGCTCGGCGGCATGCGGTCGGCGGCTCAGCTCATGTCGTACGAACTGCCGCTGGTCCTGGCCGCCTCGTCGGTGGCCATGGCGGCGGGCACACTGTCGCTTCCCGGGATCGCCGCGGCGTGGCAGTGGTGGTGGCTGCCGTGGCAGGCCATCGGCGGCGTCGTGTTCTTCCTGGCGGGCCTGGCCGAGCTGCGGCGCCCGCCGTTCGACATGCCGATCGCCGAGTCCGAGATCATCATGGGCCCGATGACCGAATACACCGGCATGCGCTTCGCGCTCTTCATGCTCGCCGAGTACGCCGGAATCGTCGTCCTGTCGTTCCTGACCACGGTGCTGTTCCTGGGCGGCTGGCAGGGTCCTTTCCTGCCCGGCTGGCTCTGGACGCTGGTCAAGGTCTTCGTGCTGGCGTTCATCGTGATCTGGCTGCGCGTGACCTATCCCCGGCTTCGCGAGGACCAACTCCAGAAACTCGCCTGGGCCGTACTCGTCCCTCTGGCGCTCGTCCAGTTGGCACTCACCGGCGTCGTCAAGGTCCTCATCTAGCCTGAAACTTTAATTCCGCCTTATTCGTCCTTCTGAGCATGGGCAGGGGGCCCGGGGCTCAGGGGGAATGACTCGTGAATCAACTCCATCCATGCGCAGGGGCGACCAAAGACAGCCCATGCCCGAAAACCGTACTCACGTCCGGCGACCATGACCGCACGCTGACGGTCACGAACAATGTCACCGGCGAATCCGTACGACTGGCACCATCACGCCTTTACCATTACCGCCACGACTCCACCGAGGGCCTCGCCGCCCTGGACACCGACGGCCTGGTCCTGGCCGACTTACCCGGCGACTGGTACCCACCCCACCTGCGCGACTTCGCTCTCAAGGCCGGCCTCCCCTTGGAGGACGCCCGCGACCGCTCACCAGGCGAAATGAAAGCCGTCCTGGCCGCCCGAGCCCCAGGTTGGCAACGCATTCGCGGCCTACCCTTGCCTTCCATCGCCAAGTGGCGCAAACCCGTAGCCATCGGCGTGGCCGTGGCGGGCGTGGTCGTCATGGCGTACCTGGCCTCACTCGGACTGTGGGCCGCCTGGCGCGGCCTGTCCTCGATCGGCCGCCTGATCCTGGACATCCTCGAAGCCAAATGGCTGGTGGTGGCCTTCAGCCCCGCCTTGTTGTTCCTCCGCCCCGCAATGGCCCGCGCCCACCGCTGGCGCAGAAAACGCGGCACAGTCCTCGGCCCTGCGGGCGGCCCTTATCTCAGCGCCAAATCCGCCACCAAACTCCAGATAACGTACGGCAACGAAGCCATTACCGAAATCTACCGAGGTGAGAACCACGGCCAGGCGTTCAGCCTGCTCCTCTACAGCTACGAAAACCTGACGGGCCTGCTAATCCTCGACCGATTCGGCCGCTCCCTCCATCACCTCCCCGGCCGCTGGTCCCCAGAGGAAGCCAACCGCTTCGCCGACCGCCACGGCCTCATGCTCGCCGTACACCGGGTAACACACGAGGAATACCTGTCCCTCACCAAGGGCAGCAAAGACGCCACCCCCTAACCCTCTCCACCCCAACCCAAGGAGCCTCTCCACCTCAGCTCAAGGAGAGAGACAGCCTCCCAACTACCTCCATGGGAAAGACCACCTCCCCACCACTCTCACCCCGCGCCAACGAAAAGAACCGCCAGCCGCCACCCTCTCCCGCACCACCGAAGGGGCTGCCCACCGTCACCCTCTCCCGCACCACCGGAGGGGCTGCCCACCGTCACCCTCTCCACGCCGACAATGGCGCTGCCTGCCATCACCCTCGGCCCGAGCCGACAAAGGACCGCCGCCACCCTCTCCCCGCATCGACGGAGGTGCCGCTCGCCTTCACCCTCTCCCGCGCCGACAGGGGACTGCCCCACCGACGGCCCCGCGCCTACGAAGGGCCTGCCCGCCCCAGGCTCGCCCCGCGCCGACCGGGGACTGCCCACCGACGGCCTCGCGCCTACGAAGGGCCCGTCCGCCGCACTCTCACCCGCGCCTACGAAGGGCCTGCCCGCCGCAGGCTCGCCCCGCGCCGACAGGGGACTGCCCACCGTGCAGACCTGCGCCACCACCCACCCGTGGACCTGTGCCACCATCCACCCGCAGATCTGTCCCACGCTCACCCGCAAACCTGCGGCACCACCCACCCCGAGGCCTGGCCATCACCCACCCGCAGACCGACGCCATCACCCGCCCGCAGATTCGGCACCGCCTCACCCCGTACCGCAACCTCAACCGCACGAGCCAAGCCCCGCGGCCAACGCCCACCCCACCTCAGCGAACGATCGCCAACATCACTTCCGAAGCTGAAGGCCGCTCATCAGGCCGCTTGTTGAGACAGGCCCCGACAATCCCTCGTAAACCGGGCGGCAACGGCGATAAGTCCGGGTGGAAGGTGAGCACCCGGTTGAACACCGCGGGCACCGTGTCCTCCCCGAACGCCGGCCGCCCCGTAGCCGCGAACATCATCGTCACAGCCCAGCTGAACACATCGGAAGCCGGCCCCACAGCCTCCCCGGTCAACTGCTCAGGCGACATATAGGGCGGCGTCCCCACCATTTTCCCGGACGTCATCGTCACCTGATCAAGCGCCCGCGCGATCCCGAAGTCGATCACCCGCGGCCCGTCGTGCCCGATCAGCACATTGCTCGGCTTGAAGTCACGATGCACGATCCCCGCCTTGTGGATGGCCGCCAACGCCCCGGCTGTGGACAACGCCAGCCGCGTCAGCCCGTCCTGATCCCGCGGCCCGTGCTTCTTGACGAGCTGTTCGAGCGACGGCCCTTCCACATATTCGCTGACGATGTACGCGTGCTGCCCGTTGATGTTCACGTCCAGCACCCGGGCTGTGGAAAACGTCGCCACCCGCCTGGCCGTCTCCACCTCCCGCGCGAACCGCGCCCGCGCCGTCTCATCGACCAGATCGTGCAGCACCTTCACGGCCACCCGCACCCCGTTGGGCGCCATGGCCAGATAAACCGCCCCTTGTCCACCGCGCCCCAGCGACCGCAGCACCCGATAGTGCCCGATCCACTCCAGTTGCCCGGGCCGCGGCCGATGATGGTGGGTGGGCGCGGTGGTCCGCTGACCCAGATCCACCCGCGGATCCAGGTGCGGATTCAGGTGCGGGTACGCGGGTGCCTTGAGCCGGGCCTTCACCATGAAGGGCACCAGAATCCCGGAGTGGATCACGCCGCCGATCCAGCTGACCACCAGCCCCAGCGAGACGAGCCCGGACAGAGGCTGAGGAATGTCGTCGAAGTTGTCGTACGCCAAAGCCGCGATCACGAACGACCCGATGCCGACCAGGTAGGCGGACGCGGCGATGATCTGCCAGACGCTGCGCAGCCAGAAACCCGCGAACCCGATCGTGAACGGGGTCGCCAGGCCGCACGAGATCAGGGGCAGAATGGCCCACACGATCGCGGCCGCCCACGCCCCGCCACTGGGACGGATCTGATGGCTGTGCTGCATGGCCGAGAGACTATCGCCCCGCCGAGTTTCGTACCGGCTATGCACACAGCTTGTGGATAACCTCCCCCCAACCTGTGGATGACTGTGGAAAAACTGGGGACAACGCCCTGGCTCATTCACCTGCGCGGCCAAGTACGTCATGATGTTGAACCATGGCGCGGATTCCGGGAGTCGGACTGGCAAAGGGGCTGTCCATCACCCTTCGCCACATGTTGCGCAAATCGGTCACGCAGCAATATCCCGAGGTCAAGCCCACCCTCCCGCCCCGCAGTCGAGGCGTTATCGCCCTGGTTGAGGAAAACTGCACCTCTTGCATGCTCTGTGCCCGAGAGTGTCCCGACTGGTGCATCTACATCGACTCCCACAAGGAGACGATCCCCGCCCCTGAAGGCGGCCGCGCCCGCCAGCGCAACGTCCTCGATCGGTTCGCCATCGACTTCGCGCTGTGCATGTACTGCGGCATCTGCATCGAGGTCTGCCCCTTCGACGCCCTCTTCTGGTCCCCGGAGTTCGAGTACGCGGAAGGCGACATCCGCAACCTCCTCCACGAAAAGGACAAGCTCGCCACCTGGACCCAAACGGTCCCCGTGCCTCCGCCCCACGACCCAGGCGCCGAGCCTCCCAAGGAACTGACGGCCGCCCCCCGCCGCCCAGCGGCAGACCGCCCCGCCCGTACGGCCGCCCCCCGCCCCCGTACGGCCACAAAAGAGACCACCACGCAGCAGGACAGCGCCCCAGCGGCCCCTCCCGCCGACGCCCCGGCTCCCACCGCGGAACCAACGCCGGACACCACGCCCGGCACCTTGGAGACAAAGCCCGCAGCCGAGTCCCCGACCACGGAGGCGCCGGAAACCGGCCCCGCAACGCCATCACGCACCCCGGGCCGCCCCCGCCGCGCCGTGACGAACGTCCGAGGAATCCGCCCCCCAGGAGCCCTCCCACCCGACGCCCCCGCCACCACTCCTGAGCCCCAACAGCCAGGAGACGAGCCCACCCCCGCGACAGACACCCAGCCCACAGAGCCCGGCCAGGCTGACACCACCGTCGGGACCCGCCCGGACGATGAAGGTGCCGCCACAGAGACCGGCCCGGACGCCGGCGACGCGGGGCCAGGCCAGGGAGATGCCGGCGCCACCGCGGAGACCGGCCCCACCCCGCCCGCCGACAACGAGCCGGCCGCCGGTCCGACCCCAGAGCAGCCCCAGAGCCAGACTTCATCCACAGGACGACCGCCCCCACAAAAGTTGTCCACAGCCTCGGGCGAACCGCAACCGGAACCCGAAGCGGAGGAGCAGACTTCTGCCGCGAGCCCCCGCAGGCGAAAGATGGCCGATCCACGGTCCATCCGACCGCCGGGGCGGCTCGGCCCTGATGACACGAGGGAGTCCGAGGAGGAGTCGTGACCGAGGCGGTGCCCTCCTACCTGTCACCCACCGGGCAAGAGATCGTCTTCTTGCTGCTGGGTGCGGTGGCGGTTGGTTCAGCGCTGCTCGTCGTCACGACCAAACAACTGGTCCACGCCGCCCTCTGGCTGGTGCTCTGCTTCGGCGCCCTGGCCGGCGGCTATCTCGTCCTGACCGCGGAGTTCGTGGCCTGGGTCCAGGTCCTGATCTATGTGGGCGCGGTGGTGGTCCTGATGCTGTTCGGCATCATGCTCACCCGCGCCCCCATCGGCCGCTCCGCCGACCTCGACAGCGGCAACAGACCGGTCTCGGCCCTGGTGGCGGTGGCGACGGCGGCCATCCTGGTCACGGTGGTCATCGACGGCTTCCGTACGGCCTACACCCCGCTCACCCCCGGCCAGGGAGCCGCGAAGGAGCTCGGCGCCAGCGTGTTCGCCACCTGGGTGCTCCCGTTCGAGGCGCTGTCGGTCCTCCTGCTGGCCGCCTTGATCGGCGCCATCGTCCTGTCCCGCACCGACATCCCGGGCGGCTCCCCGAACGACCCGTCCCGCCCAGGCATCCCAAGCGGCTCCCCGAACGGCGCCGACAACACCACGACGGGCAACGGCGCGACCGGGAGCGCGGAAGCACCCACGACAACCGCAGCCACCACGGCACTAGAAAACGCGCCTAGCTCAGAGCGGGCCGGAAACGCACGCCCCGAAAAGCCCCAGCCGGGGAACACCGCATCACCCGACCGGACCGTGGGCGGCCCGCCGCCCGACCAGACCGGGGGTCATTAGTGCACATCGTCTACCCGGCGGTCGTCTCCGCGCTCCTCTTCTCCATCGGCGTCTACGGCGTGCTCGCCCGGCGCAACACGATCCTCGTGCTGATGTCGGTGGAGCTGATGCTCAACGCCGTCAACCTCAACCTGGTCGCGTTCGACGTCTGGCTGGGAGACCGCCTGCACAGCGGCCAGGTGCTGACCCTCTTCGTCATCGTCATCGCGGCCGCCGAGGTGGGCCTCGGCCTGGCCATCGTGCTGGCGCTCTACCGCAACCGCCGCACCGTCGACATCGACCACCTCCGCGACCTGGCCGAACCCGCCATCACATCAAGCACCCCGGCGGACGAAACCACCAACGACGGCCTGACCTATCAGCCACATCCCCCGACCGAAACGGCCGAAAACCGGCAGGGGAGGCCAAAAGCACCAGACCAGACGAAGCGAGCGGAGACCGAAGAAGGCCGCGGCGACGAACAGCCCGCCAAGCGAGGTGGCACGCTATGACGACCTTCCCGCTCCTGGCCGTCCTCCTCCCTTTCATTGCCGCCTTCGCCGGCCTGCTCCTCTCCCGCCGGCGAACAAGCCGGCCGAACACCAGAGCGGCCTGGATCGCGATCCTCCCCACCGCGGCCTCAGCGATCCTGGCCACATACCTGGCCTGGCACCACGGCCTCGCCTATCTCACAGAAACGACCGCGCCGCCCCCCACGGGCCAGACCTACGGCACGATCGTCACCGGCGGCATCCCGATCTCCCTGACGATCCAGGCCGACGACCTGTCCGCCATCCTCGGCGTCCTGGTGACCGCCGTGGCGCTGGCCGTACAGGTCTATTCGGTCGGCTATCTCAAAGGCGACCCGCGCTACCCCTCCTACAGCGCGTTCATCAGCCTGTTCACCAGCGCCATGCTCCTGGTGATCTACGCGGGCGACCTCCTGGTCCTCTACGTGGGCTGGGAGATCATGGGCCTGTGCTCCTACCTGCTCATCGGCCACTGGTGGGAAGACCGGAGCAATTCACGCGCGGCGGTCAAGGCGTTCCTCGTCACCCGCCTCGGCGACGTCGGCTTCCTGTTCGGCATCTTCGTCCTCGGTACGGCGGCCGGCAGCTTCAGCATCACCGAAGTTCTGGCCAAGGTGCCGGAAATGTCGCAGGCCACCCTGGTGACGGCCACGATGCTCCTGCTGGCCGGCGTGGCGGGCAAGAGCGCCCAGGTGCCGCTGCACACCTGGCTCCCCGACGCCATGGCGGGCCCGACACCGATCAGCGCCCTGATCCACGCCGCCACCATGGTCGCCGCCGGCATCTTCATCGTGGCCAGACTGTTCGGCGCGTTCCTCGGCGCCCCGGCCACGCTCGACGTCCTGGCCGTCATCGCCGCGCTCGGCATGCTCGGCGCCGCGCTGGCCGCGCTCGCGCAGGACGACCTGAAACGCGTGCTCGCCTACTCCACGGTCAGCCAGCTCGCCTACATGGCCGGCGGCCTGGCCGCGGGCTCCGACACGGCGGCCATCTTCCACCTGCTGACCCACGGCGCGTTCAAGGCACTGCTGTTCCTCTGCGCGGGCGCGGTGATCCACCACGTCGGCTCCAACCTGATGACCCAGATGGGCGGCCTGCGGCGCGAGCTGCCGGTCACGTTCGTCACGATGACGATCGGATTCGCCGCCCTCATGGGCCTCCCGCCGGCCAGCGGTTTCTTCAGCAAGGACGGGGTCCTGCTGGCCATGGACGAGGCGCTGTCGACCGGCGGCCTGACGGACGCGGCCGCCCTTCTCCTGTACGGCTGCGCGCTCGCGACCGTGGCCGTCACCGGCGCCTATGCCGCCAGAGCCTGGCTGCGCACCTTCTTCGGCCAGGCCAGAGTCGTGGCGCTCCCGGAGCCCGAACCCGGCATGGCCCACGTCGTGGACGTCAGGGAGGCCCCGCGGACGATGCTCGTGCCCGTCGTCCTCCTCGCCGTCCCCGCCCTGCTGCTGGGCTTCGCCGTGGAGCCGCACCTGGACCTCGGTGTGGCGGCCATCAGCGTCGTGCTCGCGCTGCTGGGCGCCGGGGCGGTCTACGCGTTCTGGCGCATGGACCCCGTCGCCGACCCGGCCCGCTTCCTGGGCCCGTTGAGAGTGCCCTGCGAGCGGGCGTTCTACGTGGACGAGCTGTACGCCGCGCTGTTCGTACGCCCGGTGCTGGCCCTGGCCAGACTCGTGGTCAGGACCGACGACGTGGTCGTGGACGGCGCGGTACGCGGCTCGGGCAGATCTGCGCGCGGATTGTCCGGAGTGCTGCGACTGGCCCAGAACGGCAATGTTCAGCTCTACGTGAGCGGCGTGCTCGCCGGTGTCCTGTTGATCGTGATCGGGGCGGTGGTGTTCTCGTGACGGGCTGGCTCCCCACCGCGCTGCTCGCCGTACCACTGCTCGGCGCGCTCCTGCTTCTCCTCGCCCCACAGTTGCTCAGCCGCGCGTACGGACTCGTCCTGTCCGGCCTCACCCTGGCGCTGAGCCTGCTGATGCTGGCGACGTTCGACTACGGCGCGCCCGCGCGCGTGCAGTTCGAGATCGACCAGCCGTGGATCCCCGGGCTCGGCCTGCGCTTCCACCTCGGCGTCGACGGAATCTCGCTGCCCCTGATCGCGCTGACGGCCCTGCTGACGTTCCTGTGCTTCGTCTACCTGTTCAAAGACGGGCAGAGCAGGCCACGGGCGCTCGTGTTCACGCTGCTCGTGCTCGAAGTGGGCATGATCGGTACGTTCCTCGCCCTCGACCTCCTCCTCTTCTTCGTCTTCTTCGAGATCGTCCTCATCCCGATGTACTTCCTGATCGGCATCTGGGGCGGCGAAGGGCGCCGGGCGGCGTCGATCAAGTTCATCCTCTACACGCTGCTCGGCTCGGTCGTGATGCTGCTCGGCCTGCTGCTCGTCTGGGCCCAGACCGGCACCCTCGACATCGTGGCGCTGAGCGCGGCTCACGGCGCGGGCATGGCCAGGTCCGTACAGATCCTGGCATTCGTGGCGATCGGCATCGGCCTGGCGGTGAAGACGCCCATGTGGCCCCTGCACACGTGGCTGCCCGACGCCCACACGGAGGCCCCCACCGTCGGCTCCGTGCTGCTCGCCGGGGTGCTGCTCAAAATGGGCACGTACGGCTTCGCCAGGATCGCCATCCCCGTCCTCCCCGAGGGCGCGGCGGCCGTGGCGCCGTGGCTGGGCGCGTTCGCCGTGGTCGGCATCGTGTACGGCGCCCTCGCCTGCCTGGCCCAGCGCGACCTCAAACGCATGATCGCCTACTCGTCCGTCGGCCACATGGGCTTCGTCCTGCTCGGCTTCGCCACGCTGACCCCCGTGGGCATCAACGGCGCCCTCTTCGCGAACGTCGCCCACGGCCTGATCACCGGCCTGCTGTTCTTCCTGGCCGGCGCCATCAAGGAGCGCTACCACACCGCCGACATGCCCTCGCTCGGCGGCGGCCTGCTGGCCAGGCTGCCCCGGCTGGGCTCGGTGCTGACGTTCGCCTGCGTCGCCTCGCTCGGGCTGCCGGGGCTGGCCGGGTTCTGGGGCGAGATGCTGGCGCTGTTCGGGGCGTTCCAGCCGGCGGGCGGGCTGCCGCGCGGCCTGTTCCTCACGTACATGGTGATCGGGGGACTGGGCGCGGTCCTGACGGCGGCGTACTTCCTGGTCATGCTCTCCCGCGTCACCCACGGCCGCACCCAGGACGAAAGCCCGTCCGCGGCCATCGCCGTCAAGGCACCCCCCTTCGCGACGGACATCAAACAGTACGAACTGCTCGCCTGGACACCCCTGGTGATCCTGACCCTGCTCTTCGGCCTCTGGCCCGGCCTGCTGCTGTCGCTCACCACACCGTCCGTGCAGACCCTGCTGGGAGCCTTCTCATGATCCAGCAGATCGACTATTTCGCGATAGCGCCCCCGCTGGCGCTCGCACTGGTCGCGGGCCTGGTGCTGCTGCTCGACGCGTTCCTTCCCGCCGCCTCCCGCACGAAGACCGCTCTGGGCGCCATCACCCTCGCCGGCATCGTGCTCTCCCTCGGCTTCGTCATCGCCCAGGCGGTCAGGGGTGGGACACGGTCCACGTTCTGTGTCCCACCCAACCTCGAACCCCAGCAACTGTGCTCGTTCGTCGTGGACAGATTCACGCTGGTGTTCGCCGGCCTGGTCCTGGTGGCCGCCGTCGTCGTGGTCGCGATGTCGTTCACCGAACTGGCGGGCGGCGGCATTCCGGTCGGAGAGTGGTACTTCCTCCTCCTCTGCACCCTCGTCGGCGCCGTCACCCTGCCCGCCTCCCGCGACTTGATCATGCTGGTGGTGGCGCTCGAACTGGTCTCACTCCCGGTCTTCGCCCTCACTGCCCTGAAACGCTACGACGGCCGCGCCTCCGAGGCCGCCGTGAAGCTCTTCGTCGTCTCGGTCGTCTCCACGGCGATCATGCTGTTCGGCGTCTCACTCCTGTACGGCATCGCGGGCACGGTCTACCTGTCACGCCTGTCGGAGGTGTTCACCGGCGCCGTACCGGCACCGGGCGTGGCCCTGACGGCCAGTGTCGTCACGGTCGGCGTCGTCCTCGTGGTGGCCGGCTTCGCCTTCAAGATCGCGGCGGTGCCGTTCCACTCCTGGGCGGCCGACGTCTACCAGGGCGCGCCCATCCCCGTGGCCGCCCTTCTCTCGGTCATCTCCAAAGCGGCCGGATTCGCCGGGCTGATCCTGGTCCTGGTCACCGCCCTGTCCGGCCAGGCCGCGACCTGGGCCCCGATCATGGCGATCATCGCCGCGCTGACCATGACCGTGGGCAACCTGCTCGCCATGCGGCAGCGCTCGGCCGTACGCCTGCTGGCGTGGTCCTCGGTCGCGCAGTCCGGTTACATCCTGGCTCCGCTGGCGGTCACGTCGGCCGAGCTCATGCCGGGCGCGATCAGCGCGTCCATGGCGTACCTGGTCATCTACGCCGCCATGAACCTCGGCGCGTTCGCCGTCGTCATGCTCGTGTCGAAGACCTCCGCGCGCAACGAACTCGACGACTACCGCGGCCTGGCCCTGCGCCGTCCGGCGGCGGGCATCGCGCTCGCGTTCTGCCTGGTCTGCCTGGCCGGCCTGCCGCCCGGGCTGGCCGGGCTCTTCGCCAAGGTCTTCGTCTTCCGCGAGATCATCGAGACCGGTTCCGGCTGGCTGGCGCTGGTCATGGCCGTCAACACGGTGATCGGCCTCTACTACTACGTCGTCTGGACGGCCCGCCTCTTCGCCCCGGCCGCCGGGCTGGCGCCGCGCCCACACCCTTCGACCTGGTTCGCGATCGGCCTGGCCCTGGTGGCGGTCGTCCTGTTCTCGATCGCCCCGCAGTTCGTTCTCGACCTGACGTCCTTGTCCGCCTCTGGCTGAACAGCACGCGGCAAGTCGCGCTCCGCCCTCAACTGAGCACTGCGGGGAACGAAGGACCGGGTCATCGTCGTTGGACGAGGTGAACCCAGGCCACGAGAGGGGGAACCTTGCACCACAACGGTCTGCGCACCGCCGTTCTGCTCGGCGGGCTGTCTGCGCTGATTGTCGGGGTGGGCGCGTGGTTGGGCGGCGGCACCGGAATGCGGTTCGCGCTCGTGCTCGCCCTGGCGAGCAGCGGCATCGCCTACTTCTTCTCCGACCGCATCGCGTTGTCGGCCATGCGGGCAAGGCCCGTCAGCGAGGTCGAACACCCCACGCTCTACCGAATCGTCCGCGAGCTCTCGACCGAGGCACGCCAGCCGATGCCACGCCTGTACATCTCGCCGACGGTGCAGCCGAACGCGTTCGCGACCGGCAGGAGCCCCCGCCAGGCCGCGGTCTGCGTGACGTACGGGCTGACCAAGCTGCTCGACGAGGCCGAACTGCGCGGCGTGATCGGGCATGAGCTGTCGCATGTGTACAACCGGGACATCCTCATCTCCTCGGTCGCCGGTGCGCTCGCCACGATGATCACTTGGGTCAGTTATGTGGCCGTGTTCTTCGGCGGCTCTGACGACGACGAGGGTCCTGGCTTCTTGGGGGCGCTGCTGATGATGGTGCTCGGTCCGGTGGCGGCCGGGATGGTGCAGATGGCGATATCTCGCACAAGGGAGTTCCAGGCCGACGAATCGGGCGCTCGGCTGACCGGCGACCCCCTCGCACTCGCCTCCGCACTCCGCAAGATCGAGATGGGCGCCCGCAGACTTCCGCTCCCCGAGAACAGCCGCCTCACCTCGGCCTCGCACATGATGATCGCCAACCCGTTCAGCGGCTCCGGCGTCGGCCGCCTGTTCTCCACGCACCCGCCCACGTCCGAGCGGGTCGCGCGCCTCGAGCGCATGGCCGGCTACCGCCGCTGAGGGATCGTATGGGCCCGGCTCCACGGCTGACCGAAGCAGAGCGCAAACTCTGGAACGCCTTCCCGACCGGGGAGACGGTCGAGCTGGGCCCGTTCGAGATCGGCACCTGCCGCAAGGCCGGCGCCAACGCGCCCACGGACGGCGACACCTGGGGGCCTGAACGCTCGATCAGGGCCGAGGTGATCGCCTCGCTCCTGCTCGGCGCTCGCGAGGTCAACGGCGGCTCGGTTCCCTCGGTACGCCTGCGCGGCGCCAGGATCACCGGCCGCCTGGTCATCGCCGGCGGCACAATTCCGCACGAACTCATCCTCACCGGCTGCCATCTGGACGAACCTATCCGGCTCACCGACTCCACCACCCGCACGATCCGCCTGACCGACTGCCACCTCCCGGGGATCAGCGGCGGCGGCATGCACGTCGCCGGCCATCTCAGCCTGTCCGGCTCGAACATCACCGGTGCCGTACGCCTGGCCCGCGCCCAGTTCGAAAGCGGCCTGTGGCTCGGAGGCACGCGCGTGGCCACGGACGACGACGATGACTGGGCCCTCTACGCCAACGCCATCACCGTCGACGCCGGCACGTACCTGCGCAACGCCGACTTCACCGGCGGAATCAACCTGGTGGGCGCCCGCCTCAACGGCGGATTCTTCCTGGAGGGCGCGAAGCTCAGCAATCCCGGCAAAGACGCCCTCGACGCCGAGAACATGGCCGTCGAAGACACCATGCGCTGCACCAACGGATTCCAGGCAACCGGCTGCTTACTGTTACGAGGCGCCCGCATCAACGGCACTCTCTCGATCGCCGGCACCGTCCGCAGCCCGGACACCCGCTACGCCCTCTACATGAGTCACATGGAGATCCGCGAGCTCTACCTCAATCCGGCCGAACCCATCGAGGGCGTCGTCACCCTGGCCTACTCCACCATCGGCACCCTGCACGACCACCCGGACGTCTGGCCGGAGAAGCTTCGCCTGAACGGCCTCACCTACAACCGCCTGCGCGGGGGCGGCGTGGCCAAACGCATCGACTGGGTCACCCGCGATCCGGACGGTTTCCGTCCGCAGCCGTACGAACAACTGGCCGCCTGGTACCTCAGCGACGGCAACGACGTACTCGCCCGCCGCACCCAACTCGCCAAGCTACGCGCCAGAAGGCAGACACAAGGAGTCGGCACACGGGTGTGGGGCCGCCTCCTCGACGGGGCCGTCGGTTACGGCTATCGCCCGTGGCTGGCAGGCATGTGGTTCGGGTTACTGCTCACCCTGGGCACGGTCGTCTTCGCCCTTATCCCCCCAAGAGCCCTCAAGCCCACCGAGAGCCCCGATTTCAACTCGTTCGCCTACACCTTCGACCTACTCCTCCCGATCCCCGCATTCGGGCAACGAGAGCTTTTCGCGGCTGTGGGGTGGACGCAGTGGCTCGCGTACGCACTGATCATCTCCGGCTGGATCCTCGCCACAGCCCTGATCGCCGGCGCCACCCGAATCCTCCGCCCCCAGTAACCACCCCGCGGAGTAACCTGAGGCACACGTCGCCGCTTGCACACCCTCGCAAAACCCGGACGAGCACCCTCAACCTCTGCCCGACAAGGGCGCTCGACCATGTGCCAGGACGAGCGCTTTCGACCATCTACCTGCCGGACGAGAGCGCTCGACCATATGCCGCGGATGTCCCCTCCACGACCCGACCCCACCAGACCGAGACCGGATCCGTACGGTTCCACGCCTGGCTAGCGGTAGTTCACGAACTGCAGGGCAATGTCCAGATCCTTGCCCTTGAGCAGAGAAATGACGTCCTGAAGGTCATCCTTCTTCTTGGAGCTGACCCGAAGCTCCTCACCCTGAATCTGCGCCTTGATCCCCTTGGGACCTTCGTCACGGATCAGCTTGGAGATCTTCTTCGCGTTCTCCTGATCGATGCCCTCCTTGAGGCTGATCAGCATGCGGTATTCCTTGCCCGACAGCTTCGGCTCACCCGCGTCGAGAACCTTCAGCGACAGCCCCCGCTTGACCACCTTCTCCTTGAACACGTCGAGTGCGGCATTCGCCCGCTCCTCGCTGTTCGCCTTGATCTCGATGTTGTTCTGCCCGGACCAGCTGATAGCAGCCCCAGTGCCCTTGAAGTCGAAGCGATGCCCGATCTCCTTGACCGTCTGGTTCAGCGCATTGTCGACTTCCTGCCGGTCGATCTTGCTGACGATGTCGAACGACGAATCAGCCAAAACACCCATCCTCTCAACCGCGAATCCCTACCCGGATCCCGCTTCCCCACCATGCCCGAGGCGCACGGACCCAGCGAACGAGCCTAGCCAGCATCGGCCAGCCGCGCAGGACCGAGACCCCTTGCCGCCCCGTGTACGCAGATGATCACCTTTGCACCACTTCGCCACCTTCCCCCCTCAACACCCCCTTCCCCTCCACCCCCGTCGGATGCCGGGACAGAATCCAGCACCAGCCACACCGGGGCCCGCCACGCGGCCTGCGGAGACCAGAACCCATCCCCGGCAGGCCAAACATGCGCCGCCGTACCACCCCCGCGGGAGCGGGACCAGGAGACCGCTGGCTCAACGACCCCGGATGACCCTCAGAACCCCGCCCGTTTCGGCGCTGCAGTCCCTTGAGATCCGGCTCGGGACAAACCGGTGTCACGTACACCTCGGAAGTCCGCTATTCTTCTGTCTGTCGCCGCGAGAGCGGATGGCACGGCAGGTTGCCCGAGTGGCCAAAGGGAGCGGTCTGTAAAACCGTCGGCTCAGCCTACGCAAGTTCGAACCTTGCACCTGCCACACGCAGTTAGCGCAGCTCAGAGGCCCTACGGGGCCTCTTCTGCGTTTGTGGGGTACGCAGCCAGATGCCATCGAGAGCGACCGTCTGCCGGTGGCCCATCAATGTACGTGCAATGACGGCGTTTCCGCTGGCCGGGTGTCGATTTGGGGCTTTGGTAGCGCACTTGAACGGGATCAGATCGGCGCGCGTGACCTGCCCGGCTGTCCCACCTGTCTGGGCCGGGGGCGGTTATCCACCTCGGGGACTCCAGGCCCGCGCGTACGCTCGTCCGCGCGCCCTGTCCCACCTGCTCCGGTAATTCGGCTGGCCTGACCGATGATTTTTCCGCGTCGTGCTGGTCTGTACGCCGAGCACCGACTCACGGGAGGCTGACGCCATGCGGAAACTGACCTTCGCCATGAACCTGAGCCTGGACGGCTACGTCGCCGCGCCCGGCGACGACCTCGGCTGGAGCGTACCGAGCGACGAGCTGTTCCAGTGGTGGTCCGACCGGGTGGGGGCGACCGGCCTGGCGCTGTACGGGCGCAGATTGTGGGAGGCGATGAGCTCCCACTGGCCGACCGCCGACCAGCAGCCTGGCGCCACACCGGCGGCGATCGAGTACGCCCGCCGCTGGCGGGACATGCCGAAGGTGGTGTTCTCCTCGACGATCAGCACGGTCGACTGGAACACCCGCCTGGTCACCGGCGACGCGGTCACCGAGATCACCCGGCTCAAGGCCGAGGACGGTGTCCCCATGGACATCGGCGGCGCCACACTTGCCGCAGCGGCCATGCGGGCCGGGCTGATCGACGAGTACGTGCTGGTCACCGCACCGGTCTTGGTGGGCAGCGGCATGCCGTTCTTTACGGCCCTGGACAACTGGGTGAACCTGACCCTGATGGAGACCCGGACGTTCCCCGACGGCATACTCCTGACCAGGTACGAGACCAGGCGCTGAGTACCCGACCTCGGATCGGCCCGTTCTTTGGGCCACCAAGGAAGGGGCGCACGGTACAGCCGAGAAGTACGGCAACCGGCGGGATCGTCAGCGAACTCAGGCTCTCCCGAAACCTTGAGCCGTTCGAATGATCGCTCGATTGCCGTGGTCTGGGGGCCACGGGGCCGCAGGTCCAAACCCGGCCAGTGCGAGCGAGTCGTGGAACGGCGAAGGGCCCCGGCTGGTGTCCGGAGCCCTGTGGGCGTAGCACGCCGCCGGTGCGTCGCCGATCCGCTTGTTGGCGATCGATGTACTTGGCGTAGCCCCAGGAGGACGTCAACGTTGTGGCCTGCTCGTTCCGCTACGTCCGGTGCTGAGATGCCTGCGTTGAGTCACAGGGGCACCGCTGTGTGCCTGAGGTCATACGCGCCTATCCCGCCGCAGCCAGATTGGTTCACGAAAGAGCCGCATACTGGCGTCATGGTGACCATGACAGCAGGACTCGACCGACTGCGAGCCATCGAAACCGGCCGACCCGTACACCTGCATGAGTTCTACCGAAGCAACAAGCGGTTCCTTATCTTCGGCGCTGAACGACACCAGTACCGCAACACCCCGCTCAACTCCACCTCGGTCCTGGCCCTAGAAGACGATTTCGGTGTCCAATTGCCACCCGCATACCGGGAGTTCCTGCTCCAGATCGGTCCCGGCGCGGGTCCCTACTACGGCATCTGGGAACCGGAGGAGATCGTGAAAGAGACCGAGGGGGATCCTGCCAAACCCTTCCCGCTCACCCGTCGCGACGCCGAGCAGATCTATAACGCCTGGTACACATGGGTCCACGATCCAAAGCCCAACTCCGGTGGCGGTCCCAGCATCCAAGCCCCCGACCCCACACCCGGCTGCATCTTCATCGGCACCCAGGGCTGCTCGGGTGTCACCGCGTTGGTCACCACAGGAGAGCTGACGGGCACGGTGTGGGATGTCTGGCTCGACGAAAGCGCCTGGCGACCAGCCAAGACCGCCCCTGCCAGCCTGGAGAGCGAACTCTATGACCTGGCCACACCGACATATCTCGGTCCTACGCCAACCTTCGACGCTTGGTACGAGGCATGGCTCACGCGCGCCGACGCCGAGCTGTCACCTCCAGGACGAACCTCCTGAGCAGTGCCGCATCAGCACGCAAGTCCTTGCTGCGCGCGACAGCCGCCAGGTCAAGACTTAAGGCCTCTTGCCTCCAGCGGGGCCTCGGACTCCAGGATGAGCATGGCTCAAGGGCCGGGTTCGAGCAGGCCGCATGCTCCCTCGACGTCTCCAGACGAGATCAGATCACGAATCGCGGCCGCCATACCCTCGAACCTCGTGTCTCGAACGATGATCAAGTCCGAGCGCCAGAAGTGCCTGCCACCGCGACACTCGCCGGCGCGTGCATCTTGTCCATGTTGCGCTGCACGACGTCCAGGGTCAGGGGCCAGCAGCCACCGGGCGAAACAGCTCTCTTCGTCTATCTGGGTGTACCAGCGCACCTTGAACGCGAACGTGTGCACGTCGTCATTGTCAGAAGGCCTGGATCGCTGTCGTGCGATGGTTGTCCGTGCATAGATGGCACCGGTCCCGGTCGAGCAGGCACCAGGGGTCGCGAGTGTGGCCCGGTGCCGTTGCACGCGGAGCTGAACAAGGCGAGCTCGCCGCTGCGCACGATGAGCGGGTCACCGTCTTCATCGTCGATGTCCGGGTAGCGGAGGGCCTCGGCCAGCAGACGCGGGTAGTCGGAACCGGATGCCTGCACGATGGCGATGCCGCCGTCCTCTGCTTGGAAGGCTTCCATCCAACTGTCATCGCGGACGACTCCGTCGGCGCCGACGAGGGCTGCCCAGCCGGCTCCGACCGGGATGTTGGTGTCCTCCGGCCCTAGCCCCACAACGTCGTCGTATTGGTTGTCGCTGAATCCATGCCACGCGCCGCGCAATGAAGCGTCGACAGCGAGAAACGGATCGCCGTTCGTCCAGAGTCGGCCGGCATGCACCCACGGTCCTCGCACTGCTCCATTGTGGATGAAACCTCAGCGAAAGCCGCACCAAGATGACGCGGAGGGGCCGAGGGCTCGTGCGACACGTGTGCAATGATCTTCCTGGCTATGGCGGCCGAGCAGGGCATCTGTCGAGCGATGCGTTGTGCCCTCTTCGCGATACTGATGATGCGCGTCCTGTTCGTCGTATCTGACGCATGACCGCACTGTGCCGGCGCGGCTCCTCGAAACCGGTGCTGCTGCCGTGTACTCGCGTTGGAGACTGCCTTGCCGCATATTGGAGGCACCGGGAACCTCGGAGGCCGCCGATGCCAGGAGGCAGACGCCGACGTACCGGACACTTTTTGCTTCTTGCCGCGGCCCTGCTGGCCGGGGCCGCCGCCGTGCTGTCCACCGCCGGGTTGCCGACGGCGCCGGCGTCCGGGGTCGCGGCGGTGGTCGTCGCGATGGGTGGAGCGCTGATGGCGTACGGCACGGACGCGCTGAAGAAACACAAAGACCGGCGAGAGCTGCTGCCGTCGGTGGTTCGGCTCGACGCGCGTGGCCGTCTTCCGCTGGTACGCGCGCTGGACGATCCGGTGGTGCTGGGGGTGCATCCGGCGGCGGTCGAGCATGAGGGTCGGCACACGCGGACACCGGCGTTCATCGTGCGAGCCGTCATGCCGCGGCTGCTCGATGCCCTGCGGCGGGGCCGTTTCGTGCTGCTGGTGGGAGAATCCACCGCCGGGAAATCGCGCGCGGCTTATGAGGCGATACGGCAATTGCTCCCAGATCACCGTCTCATCGAGCCGGTCAGCCGTCAGGCGGGGCAGATCGCCGTGGACACCGCGATCGACACCCCGAAGTGCGTCGTGTGGCTGGACGACCTCGAACGGTTCCTCGGCGAGGGCGGACTGACCGGGCAGGGCATCAGCGGCATCCTGGCCGTGGGCGGAGGTGGCCGCTACGTCGTGGCGACCATGCGGGCGGAGGAGTACGCCAAGTTCAGTGGGCGTACGGGGCCGGGCGCGATCAATCCGGGCCGGGAGGCATTGCGGCAGGGATGGGACGTGTTGCGGCTGGCGACCCGGGTCGAGATATCGCGTACGTGGTCCAAGGCCGACCTGGTCGCCGCCGAGCGTTACCGTGACGACCGCCGGATTGAGCAGGCCCTGCGGCACGCCGACCGGTTCGGCGTGGCTGAGTACCTGGCCGCCGGGCCGTACCTGCTGGCCGACTGGCGGGACGCGTGGGCGCCAGGATCGCATCCGCGCGGGGCCGCCTTGGTGCGTGCCGCCACCGATGCGCGGCGGGTCGGTATCCACCGGCCGCTTCCCCTATCGGTGCTGGTCGAGCTGCACGAGCCGTACCTGCGCGACCGAGGTGGCCCGCTCTTGCGTCCCGAGTCCCTGGAGGACGCGCTCCGCTGGGCGGTGACGCCGCTGCACGCCACCAGCAGCCTGCTGTTGCCGGAGGTGGAGGACGGTTATCTGGCCTTCGACTACCTCATTGACGCGGTGGAGAAGACTCCTGTGCCACGGAAGGCTTTCGACGTGCTGATCGCGTTCGCGACGCCTGGGGAGGCTATGGAGCTCGGTGAGATCGCCTGGCAGTGGTTACGTCATGACCAGGCCGAGGCCGCTTTCAGTGCCGCCCAGCGCGCGGGCCTGCAGGACGGCATGGAACGGCGCTGTGATCTTCTGCGCGACTCGGATGGCGCGTCTGTCGCGCTCGAATTCGCCCGCCGCGCGGCCGAGAGTCTGGAACGGACTCTCGGGCCACATCACTCCGAGACCTTGGACGCCAGGCGAATGTACGCGTGGGAGATCGGGATGGAGGGAGATCCCGGCGAATCCCTGCGACTGTGCACGGAACTGCTCGCGGAGACGGTGCAGATCTTCGGCGAGGATCATCAGCGGACGCTGAAGGCCCGGCGGGCCGTCGCGAACTGGACCGGCCAGGCCGGAGACGCCGCCCGAGCCGCGGTCCTGTACGCGGAACTTGCCGCGGACTGCGCTCACCTTCTTGGCCAGGACGCCCAGATGACGGTAAACAGCCGGATGGAAGTCGCCCACTGGACCGGTGAAGCGGGAGACCCCGCCGAAGCCATCCTGTTGATGGAGGAGCTCCTGCGTACCGTCACGCGATCCGACGGGTTCGCTCAGGACCTGATCTTCTCGATCCAATTTCGAATCGCTGATCGGCTGACGCGGACCGAGAGATACGCCGAGGCGCTTGACCGGTGGGAACTGCTGGCCGCCGACGCTACGTCGCAGTTCGGGCCGCTGCACAACTGGACTCTCGACGCGCGTGAGGACCTCGCCCAATGCGTCGGTCAGGCCGGTCACGCCCAGCGGGCGGTAGAACTGTTGACTGAAGTGCTGGCCGATGCCGCTCAGCTCGATGCTCCACGTAGCCGCTCCATGTTGATGCTGGGCCGAACGCTGGCGCACTGGGTTGGGGAGGCCGGAGATCCAACCCAAGCCGTAGTACGGCTGGAAGGCCTGATCGCTATCAGCGCCGAGGAGTTCGGTGCGGACGATCCGACCACTCTTGGGCTACGGCTACGCCGGGCACACTGGGTGGGGAAGACCGCGGGACCGGTCATCGCCATCGAGGAACTGCGGCGGTTGCTGGATCACGCCACCGAGACCCGAGGCCCGAACGCCCGCGTCACCAGAGCCATCCGCGAAGAACTTGACGTCTGGACCCACGGTTGCTGACCGGCTGCAACGCGAGAAACACCAACGCGCCACGGACGGATCATGACGTGCCCTCGTGCCTCTGCCATTCCTGTACACCGTCTGATCGTGCCGCGTGTTCCCCGTGACAGAGACACTTCCGAAGCGAGCGAAATTGACGGAAGGTAATTTATATTTCACAGCGAGTATCGCATTGCTTCGGTCCTCTCTCCCCCAGGAGGTCTCCATCTTCCGCATCGCGACCGTATTCGCCGCCGTCTTCGCGTCCACCACTCTCGCCCTCGCCGCACCTGCTCAACGGTGCTTCCGTGTCTGGCGGGGGACGGCGGATACCACTGCGACCTGAACGACGTCGCCGGGTTGCTTTCTGGCGTCTTGAGCACCTTCAAACCCACTTGAACCGACCCGCAGACCAACATCATCATGTGTCGCGTCAACACGGACAACACTTCGTTCGACGGTGGCAATTGAAAGACGCAAAGAACCCTGAAGAAGAGAATGCCGCGGGGCCCGTGGTGGCGGGTGGTCGGTGGGGACCGGCACAATTGCTGGTGTGCGAGTTGGATTGCTCGGGCCGTTCGAGGTCCGGAACCCCGATGGGGCCGTGGTGGAGGTTCCGGGGGCTCGGCTGCGGGCGCTGCTCGCCGCGCTCGCCCTCGAACCCGGCAGGATCGTCACGCGGTCGAAGCTGGTGGACTGGATCTGGGGGCAGCAGCCGCCCGCGGACGAGGTGAACGCGTTGCAGGCGCTGGTGTCCAGGCTGCGCCGGGTGTTGCCGGATGGCGTGATCGAGGCTGACGCCGGTGGATATCGGCTGGCCGTGGCGCCTGAGGCCGTGGACGTGTCCCGGTTCGAGCGGTTGATCGCTCAGGCGCGTGCCGTTGAGCCCGCGGAGCGGGCCGAGGTGCTGCGTTCGGCCTTGGCCCTGTGGCGCGGTACGGCGATGGCGGACATCGCGCTGCGCGACAGTGAAGCGTTCGACGTCGCCGTGGCGCGGCTGGACGAGCTCTACGTCGCCGCGCTCGGCGATCGGGTGGATGCCGATATCCGCCTCGGCCGTGGGTCGGATCTGCTTTCCGAGCTGACCGAGTTGGTGGCCACATACCCGCTGCGAGAAGGGTTCGTGGCGGCGTTGATGCGTGCGCTCGCCGAGGCGGGGCGTGGGCCCGAGGCGTTGACCGCGTACCAGCGGACGCGTGAGCTGCTCGCCGAGGAGCTGGGCACCGATCCGTCGGCCGAGCTGTCCGCGCTGCACACCGCGTTGCTCCGCGGCGAGCTGGGCGAGCGGGCCGAGAACCGCAGGACCAACCTGCGCGCCGAGCTGACGAGTTACGTCGGCGAGGACGACGACATCGCCACGGTCGCCGGCCTGGCCATCAAGCACCGGCTGGTCACCTTGACGGGGGCGGGCGGTTCCGGCAAGACGAGGCTGGCCACGGAGACCGCGCGGACGATGCTCGCCGAGCTGCCGGACGGGGCCTGGCTGATCGAGCTGGCCTCGGTGCGGGCGGGCGGTGACCTGGCGCAGGCCGCCCTTGCCGCGATCGGCCTGCGTGACCAGGGAGTGCTCGGTGGCGGGCGCGGCGGGGAATCGATGGATCAGCTCATCGCCGCGGTCCGTGAGCGCGCGATCCTGCTGATCCTGGACAACTGCGAGCACATGATCGAGGCGGCCGCGGAGTTCGCGGATCGGCTGCTGGGGGAGTGCCGGCGGCTGCGGATCCTGGCCACGAGCAGGGAGCCGCTCGGCATCACGGGTGAGGTGCTGTGGCAGGTCGAGCCGCTTCCGCTGCCCGCGAAGGGGGCCGATCCGGCCGAGATCGGGTCCTCGCCCGCGGTGCGGCTGCTGCGGGACCGCGCGGATCGGGTGCGCAAGGACATCGGCTCCGACGCGCACACCCTGACGGTCATGGCGGGGATCTGCCGGGCGCTCGACGGGATGCCGCTGGCGATCGAACTGGCCGCGGCGCGGCTGCGTACGATGTCCATCGATCAGCTCGCACGCCGGCTCGACGACCGATTCCGGCTGTTGACCAGCGGCAGCCGTACGGCGCTGCCCCGGCACAAGACGCTGCGCGCGGTCGTTGACTGGAGCTGGGACCTGCTGACCGAGGCCGAACGCAGTGTGCTGCGGCGGCTCTCGGTGTTCTCCGGCGGGGCGAGCCTGGAGGCGGCCGAACGGGTGTGCGGGGACGAGTTCCCCGACGGGGAGCAGACGCTCGACGTGCTGACCGCGCTGATCGAGAAGTCGCTGCTGCTCGCCGACGACGAGGACACGCCCCGCTACCGGATGCTCGACATCATCAGGGAGTACGCGGCGCACCGGCTCGACGAGGCCGGGGAGACCGAGTCGGTACGCCGGGCGCACCTCGCCTACTTCACCGAGCTGGCCGAGACCGCCGAGCCGCACCTGCGCCGTACCGAGCAACTGGAATGGCTGGCCATCCTCGACGCCGAGCACGACAACATCAGCGCGGCCCTGCGCGGCGCGATCGCCGACGGATGGGCCCAGGAGGCGATGCGGCTGACCGGGGCCGCCGGCTGGTACTGGTTCCTCAGCGGGCACAGGACCGAGGGCACCGAGCTGAGCGTCGCGGCGGCCTCGCTGCGGGGTGAGGTGCCCGACGAGGTGCGGGCGATGGCGTACACCGTCGTGACCGTGTTCCTGACCTCCGGGCCCGGCCGCGATCATTATCAGGCGGCGGAGTGGATCCACGAGGCGCACCGGGCCGTTCAGCGCAGCGGGCATCGCCACCCGATGGTGGTGTTCGTCGCGCTGCTGGAGCGGATGGTGCAGGAGCCGACGGAGTTCCTGTCCGCCTTCGAGCCGCTCATCGCCGACGACGATCCCTGGGTACGCGCGCAGGCCAGGTACGCCCGCGGCCGGTTGCGGCTCACGCTCGGCAGCGACGAGACCGACGTCGACTCCGACGCCGAGACCGCCTTCGCCGAGTTCAGCACGCTGGGCGACCGGATGGGGATGTCGCTGGCGCTGACCTTCCTGGCCGATCGGCTGGCCATGCGCGGCGAGTTCGCCCGTGCGTGCGAGCACTACGAGCAGGCGGCCGTGGCGCTGACCGAGCTGGGCTCGGCCGAGGAGGTCGTCGGGCTGCGGGCGCGGCAGGCCCAGCTCTACTGGCTGCTCGGCGACGAACGATCCAGCGCCTCCGCCGTGGCGGAGGCGGAGCGGTGCGCGGGCGGGATCGCCTGGCCGGACGTGGTGGCCCAACTGGAGCTTGCGAAGGCGCAGCTCGCGCGCTGGCGCGGCGAGCCGGGCAAGGCGCGCGAGCACCTGGCCACGGTACGCGTCGTGCTGGGCGGCGGGGAGCTGGGCGACATGGTCCGCGCCCAGGTCATGGACCTGCAGGGCTACCTCGCCGAGGACATCGAGGAGGCCCGCGCGCACCGGAGCGAGGCGTTCCGCGCGGCCGCGGAGACGACATATCCGCCGCTGATCGCCAGCGTGCTGATCGGGATCGCGGATCTCGCGCTGCGCCAGGGACACGCCGAGCAGGCCGTGCGCCTGCTCGCGGCGAGCGATGAGGTTCGCGGTACGCCGGATCGTTCGCTGCCGGACGCGTCCAGGGTCGCCGCCGACACGCGCGATCGCCTCGGCGAGACCGTGTTCGCCGAGGCGACCCGTGCCGGGAAGCTGCAGGATTGGCGCGAACTGGCGGAGATCACCCTCGCCAGGTGACCGGGAGGCTCTTGACGCCGTAGATGTCGGCGGTCTCCGGGCGCAGGGCGACCTCGTCGGCCGGTACGGCCAGGCGCAGCGTGGGGAAGCGGTCGATCAGGGCGGGCAGGGCGACGCGCAGTTCGACGCGGGCGAGCTGCTGGCCCAGGCACTGGTGGATGCCGTGGCTGAAGGCCAGGTGGCCGCCCTCCTGGCGGTGGATGTCGAGGGTGTGCGGGTTGGTGAAGCGGTCGGGGTCGCGGTTGGCGGTGTTGTAGGACAGGATGACCGTCGTACCGGCCTTGATGGTGTGGCCGCCCAACTCGACGTCCTCCAGCGCGATCCTCTGGAACTGCTTGGCGACGGTCAGGTAGCGCAGGAGCTCCTCGACGGCCTGGTCGGCGAGGGCAGGGTCGGCGCGCAGGGCGGCCAGTTGCTCGGGGTTCTGCAGCAGGGCGAAGGTGCCCAGGGCGAGCATGTTGGCGGTGGTGTCGAAGCCGGCGGACAGCAGGATGAGGGCCATGCCCTTCAGTTCCTCGTCGGTGAGGTCGCTGTCGAGCAGGTCGGAGAGCACGTCGTCGGTGGGGTTGGCGCGCTTGGCGGCGACCAGTTCGGCGAGGTAGGTCTGGGTGGCCATGTAGGCGGCGATCAGTTCGTCGTCGTCGACCTCGCCGCCGAGGAACTTGTCGATGTTCTCCTGGAAGCGGTCGCGGTCCTCGTACGGGACACCGAGCAGTTCGCAGATGATGACGGACGGGATGGGCTTGGCGAACGCGGTCACCAGGTCCGCCGACGTTCCCGCCTTCTCCATGGCGTCCAGGTATTCGGCGGTGACCTGCTCGACGCGTTCGGTGAGCAGGCGCATGCGGCGGACGGTGAACTTGCCGACCAGCGGCTTGCGGTAGCGGCTGTGCTGGGGGTCGTCCATGAGCAGGAACTCGCCGGGCGGCGCCGGGGGCACTTCGATGTCGCCGTAGTCGACCAGCGGGTGGTGGTTCATGAGCTCCTTGCGGGAGCTGAACCGCGGGTCGGCCAGGATCGAGCGGACCAGGTCGTAGCCGGTGACCAGCCAGCCCTCGTGCCCGTCGGGGAAGGGAAAACGGCTGATCGGGCCGTGCTCGCGGGCCTCGATCAGCTCGGCCGGCGGGTCGAAGGGGCAGCCGGACTTACGGGCGGTCGGCATCGTGGTGACGGTGTGGAGGGCTTCGCTCATGACGTTCACGATCGCCGACCGCCCTGATATCGGGCCGTCGCCGTGCTGACACGGCCGCTGACACGGCACCCGCGGTGCCGCCCTTCTGAATATCAGCCCCAACCGTTCACCCCCCTTCGAGCGTCTTGTTCATATGAGGGACTCCGAGGCGTTCGAGGTCTTCGTCGCCGCCTGGCATCCGCGCCTGCTGCGGGCCGCCATCCTCATCAGCGGTGACAGGCATCTGGCCGAGGACGTGCTCCAGGACGCCCTGATCAAACTGGCGCGCCGCTGGTCGAAGGTGCATACCGATCCGGTCAACTACGTGCGGACCACCCTGTACAGGGACGTGGCGTCCAGGTGGCGGCGGCGACGGGAGTTCGCCTACGGGGAGCCGCCCGACCAGGCGGATCCTGACACTTCGGGAGCGTCGGACCTGAAGGTGGTGTTCGCCCGCGCGCTGGCCAGGCTGCCGGTGAAGCAGCGGGCGGTGCTGGTGCTGCGCTTCTACGAGGATCTGCCCGTGGTGGAGGTCGCCGCGATCCTCGGGGTCTCGCCCGGGACGGTGAAGAGCCAGACGCACGCGGCGCTGAAGCGGTTGCGTGAGGTCGCTCCCGAGCTGGAAGAGGTGCTGATATGACGGACGAGCGGCTGCGGGAGCTCTTCGACGATCTCGCCGAGACCCTGCCTGAAGGGTCGTCCCGGGCGGATGAGCTGTGGTGGCGGGGTACGCGGAGCCGTTCCCGCCGGCGGTGGACGGTGGCCGGGGCGGTCGCGCTCGTTGTGGCGGGGGTCGTGGTGTTCCCGGAGCCGGTCGAGCGCGGTGTCGCCGTCGCGCCCGCCCCCGCCGTGGACACGGTCGGTGGCGCGGAGCTGCCCGCGCTGGTGACCGCGCTGCCGGAGAGGTGGGCCGACATTCCCGTGGTGACCGCCGTTCCCGGGCCGGTGCTGGCGCTGGCCGAGTTCGGGGACGGGCGGATTTATGCCCTTAAATCCGGCGGTCGCATCCCTCTTGATGTGAAGCCGCCGCTGACGCCCAACTCGCTCGCCCCCGACGGGACGATGGCCGCCTTCCCGCGGAAGGACGAGGTGGTGGTCGTCGATCTCGTGATCGGCCAGGCCAGGCGCTACCCGGTGCCGGGGGCCAACGAGGTGGTGCTCTGGCGCGGCGAGCGGCTCCTCGTCGAGCAGGAGAGGGCGAACTACCTGCTCGACCTGGCCACGGGGGAGGCGCGGCGGCAGCGGTACAAGGGGTTCACGGGTGTCGCGGGCTTCCGCGACCTCAGGATCGTCTCCGGAAAAGGCGGCCGGACGGTCATTCAGGAGAACGGGTCGGAGGTGCCGCTGGACGTCCGGGGCATCACCGACGGGCCGGGCGAGCACGGATGGCAGCGCGACGGCCTCGTCGCCACGTCCGCCGCCGCCCACTCGTACCTGGCCGACGCCGCCACGGGACAGGTGATCAGGACGCTGAGGTGCGAAAAGAGCTGTCCCGTACGCGGCTGGCTCGGCCACGGCACGGTGATCGTCGAGAACGAGGGCCGGCTGCTCGGCTGGAACATCGCCACCGGCGCCCTGTCACGCGTGGCCGACCTGCCCGACGGGGTGGCCGCCTACTCCCTGCGCGGCGGGTGAGCGGCGGACCAGCACGCGCGTGGTGCCGCCGTCGTCCTCGGCGATGTCACGCTCATGCTCGAAGCCGATCTTGTCCAGTACGGCCAGCGAGGCGCTGTTCGACGCCGCCACGGTGGCGTACACCTCCGTCAGGCCCAGGGTGCCGAAACCGTAGGCGACGATCGCCCCGGCCAGCTCCCTCCCCAGGCCCGATCCCCACACCTCGGGGGTCAGCGCGTAGATGATCTCGTGGCCCTGGACCGTGTCGGTCGGCTTGATCTCGGCGTGGCCGACCAGGCAACCGTTCCGGCGAACGGCCCAGACGTCGAACAGGTTCTGGGCGTAGACCTTGGTGAAGATCCGTCCGAACAGGGCGCGGTCCTCCGCCTCGGGGGCCGTGCCATCGCCCATCCACTGCGAAACCCGCGGGTCCTGGAACAGGGTGACGAAGTCTTCCCGGTCTTCGGGGACATACGGTTCCAGCAGGAGACGCTCGGTGCGCAGAGTCGGGGTCATGGAGGGCGAAGCTACCCGTACGCCGCCCTCCCGACAAAGCATTTTCACCCGAGATTGCCCTGCGCCTCCGCCGAGAGGTCCTGCCAGTCGGCCCAGGTCTTGAGCCGGTCGGCGTACGCCTGCTGGAGCATCGGGTAGAAACCCAGCCCGAAGAGCACCCGCAGGGGCGGGTTGTCGGAGTCGACGAGCTTGAGCAGGGCCTGGGCCGCGGCGGCCGGGTCGCCGGCGGGCTGCTTGCCGGTGAACTTGGCGAGCCGCTGGCGCAGGCCGTCGTAGGCCGGGTCGGTCTGGGCCATGTGGCCGTTGGCGAGCGGGTCCGGGTTGTTGCCGTCCCTGGTGGCGAAGCCGCCGGGCTCGATGATGGTCACCTTGACGCCGAACTCGGCGACCTCGCCGGCGAGGGCTTCGTTCAGGCCCTCCAGCGCCCACTTGGAGGCGTGGTAGGCGCCGCCGAGCGGCATGGCGATGACCCCGGCCGCCGACGAGAGCTGGATGATGTGTCCCGAGCGCTGCTCGCGCAGGTACGGCAGCGCGGCCTGGACCACCCACACCGCACCGAACAGGTTGGTCTCCAACTGGTCGCGCAGCTCCTGCTCGGTCAGCTCCTCGATCGCGCCGATCTGGGCGTAGCCGGCGTTGTTCACGATGACGTCCAGGCGGCCGAAGTGCTCCTTGGCCCGCTTGACGCTCTCGAAGACGGCGGCCTTGTCGGTTACGTCCATCGCCAGCGGGAGCACCGCGTCGCCATGGGCGGCGACCAGATCGTCGAGGCTGCCGGTGTTCCGGACGGCCGCGGCCACCTTGTCGCCCCGGGAGAGGGCGGCCTCGGCGAAGTTGCGGCCGAGGCCGCGGGACGAACCGGTGATGAACCAGACCTTGCTCATGATGTGTTTCCGTTCTTCCGCCGCATTCTGACGACCATGAGACGGGGGCGCCTCGGCGTCTGTGACAGGGCGGCGATGTGACGTGTGTCACCGGCCATGGGTGTCACAGGGCGGTGCGGACCGGCGTCTTGTGCGTGGAGCACAGGAAACGGGCAGGAGCGGGCAATGAACGAACGCAGCGACCGGATGGACGCCGCCACCGAGGCGTTCGTACGGCACCGCAACCTGCTCTTCACCGTCGCGTACGAGATGCTCGGATCGGCGGCCGACGCCGAAGACGTCCTCCAGGAGACGTGGCTGCGGTGGATGAAGGTCGACCTGGAGCAGGTGCAGGATCAGCGCGCCTACCTGGTACGGATCACGACCCGGCGCTCGCTCGACCGGCTGCGTACCATGAGGCGCCGCAAGGAGGCGTACGTCGGGTCCTGGCTGCCCGAGCCGCTGCTCACCGCGCCGGATGTGGCCGAGGACGTCGAGCTCGCCGAAAGTGTGTCGATGGCGCTCATGCTCGTTCTGGAGACGTTGTCGCCGACCGAGCGCGCCGTCTTCGTGCTGCGCGAGGTCTTCGACGTCGGCTACGACGAGATCGCGGCCGCCGTCGGCAAGAACGCCGCGGCCGTCCGCCAGATCGCGCACCGCGCCCGCAAGCACGTCGATGCCCGCCGCCCGCGCGAGACGGTCTCCCCGGGCGAGACCCGGGCGGCGCTGGAGTCGTTCCAGCGTGCGTTCGAGACCGGGGACCTGCAGGGCCTTCTTGACGTGCTCGCCCCTGAGGTCGTCCTGGTGAGCGATGGCGGCGGCGTCAAGCAGGCCGCGCCACGGCCGATCACCGGCGCGGGCAAGGTGGCCCGCTTCATCACCGGCGGCCCCCGCAAGGCCGGCGCCGTGCTCACCGGTGAGTCCACCATGGTCAACGGCAACCCGGCACTCGTGGTGCGCGTGGACGGCGAGATCGACGGTGTCATGGCGGTCCGTGTCGAGGGCGCCCGCATCACCGGCCTCTACTACGTCCGCAACCCGGAGAAGCTGACCCGCATCGGATCGGAGGTTCGGCTCACCCTGACCTGACTTCTTGTCGCTCATCAACGATGCGGAGCATGCCGTTGACGCAGACGATCCTGGGGGCCTACTCCGTCGCCTGAGTACGGGGCAGAAGCCCCACATCGGACACCGGTCCGAGATGGCGGAGCTTGTCGGGGTTGGCCACCGAGTGGACCGCCTGAATCACGCCATCGACGATGTCGAGTTCGACCACGGCGGCCACGCGGCCTTCCGCGTCGTACATCACCGCGCCCGGCCGGCCGTTCACCCAGGCCGGCCGGTGTGCGACGCCCAGCGCCTGGACCCGGCGGAGCCCGGCGACGAGCATTCGCGCGACGCGCAGCGGCTCGGTGGCGGGCTTCGCGATCGCCTGGGCCTTGCCGCCACCGTCGCCGTGCATCACCACGTCTGGGGCGAGCATGCCGAGCAGCGCGTCCATGTCGCCACCGGCGGCGGCCTCGAAGAACCTGCGGGCGAGCTCTTCGCCCCGCCGCCGCGCCGGGGGCGACACGACGTCGCGCACCTGCCCTCCGGCGGCGACCCGCTGCCTGGCGCGCGCGAAGATCTGCCGGCAGTTCACCTCGGTCTTGCCGATGATCCTCGCAACGTCCGGGTAGCCGTACCCGAACACCTCGCGCAGCACGAACACCGCGCGCTCCACCGGCGAAAGGGACTCCAGCAGGACGAGGAACGCCATCGACAGCGAGTCGGCCAGCTCGGCGTGCTCGGCCGGCCCCTGCCCGTCGGCGGACACGACGACCGGTTCCGGCAGCCAGTCACCCACGTACGTCTCCCGCCGCACCCGCGCCGAACGCAGGTGGTCGATGCCCAGCCGCGTCACCGCCTTCGCCATGTACGCCTTCGGATCGGTGATCGTGGTTCCGGCCTGGCGCGCGCGGGTCAGGCCGACGAACGCGTCCTGCACGATGTCCTCGGCGTCGCCCACGGATCCGGTCATGCCGTAGGCGATGGAGAACAGCAGCGGCCGATACGCGGTCGCGCCCGTCTCATCCACCGCCTCATGCACGTCCAGCAGGGTACCCGGTCGGGAGGTCGTCACCAGGCGACGGGTCCCAGGCGATCGATGAAGATCCCGGTCGGCCCGTCGGCGCCGATCGTCGCGAGCTCGATGATCGGATCGGTGCCCTCGGTGACCGTGAGCTGGCCGGTGTGATTGTTCATATCGGTGGCGGTGAACTTGAGATTGACGACCTCACCGGGGGTGATGGCGTTGAACTTGATCTCCGGGAGCGCTTGGGCGTACCGGACGGTGATCATGTTCAGGGCCGCCTTCGACGAGCTGTAGGCGAGCTCGTGCATCTTCGAGACGGGCTGGTCAGGGTCGGTCACGACCGCGAACGAACCGCCGCCGCTGGACACCATCACCACCCGCGGATGCTCCGCCGCCCGCAGCAGGGGCAGGAACGCGTGCGTGACCCGGACCGGGCCGTACACGTTGGTGTCGTAGACGGAATGGAGCTCACCGGCCGTCGCGTCGGCGGGCGCGACGATGTTCCCCGGCGCGCCGGCGTTGTTGATCAGCACGTCGAGGCGGTCGGTGTGCCGCTGGACCAGCCGTACGGCGTCGGCCACCGACGCGTCCGAGGTCACGTCCAGCGGGACCATCACCACGTTCACGCCCTGGTCGGCCAGCTTCCCGGCGGCCGCCTTTCCGCGGCCTTCGTCGCGTGAGCCGAGAAAGATGGTCCAACCCTGCTCGCCGAGCCGCCGGGCCGTCTCGAAGCCGAGTCCCTTGTTGCCACCGGTGATGAGCACTGAGGTCTTTGTCATGCCCTCTGAGACGAGATGCCCCGTCCGGCTGTGACATGGTGTGCGCCACGTCACAACCTAGGGATATTCCTAGGTCCGCCACGGAGGCATCGACCCAGGCCGCGGTCGCATTCTGTGAGTCCAGTCAATGGGTGGAGGGAGGGGAATCATGCCGTGCTTCGACGGCCTCGGCAACCTGCGGGACGGTCGCCCACTCTGGACCGGCGACTTCTCCGGCCAGGGCAAGACCGAAGTGCTCTTCTACTATCCCGGTGACGGGAACTGGTGGCTCGGCACCCTCAACGGCACCGAATTCGCCGGGAACAGCGGCAGGCCGTTCAACTCGCGCGTACGCCTGCACGTGAAACTCCTCACCGCGCCGACCGCCTTCACCATCGACCAGATGGTGCAGAGCATGCGTGAGGTCTATCGCTCGGTCAACATCATGGTCGAAGTCGGCTCCACCGAGAATCTCACCATCGCGGACCAGGACATCGAGGTCGGCGCCTGCGTGTTCGGCCAGACCACCCAGGAGCAGCGCGACCTGTTCGACAACCGCGACAACGTCGGGGTCAACGACGTCGCGGTCTACGTCGCGCGTACCGTCATCTCCAACGGCCGCGCACTCAACGGGTGTGCCGCCCACGATGGCCGCCCGAGCTGCGTGATCGCCCGCGCGGCCACGCAGTGGACGATGGCCCACGAGGTCGGGCACGTCCTCGGCCTCCGGCACGTCGACGACAACGATCGCCTGATGACCGGCAACGGCACGGCGAACATCACCAACCCTCCTCCCGACCTGATCGAGAGCGAGCGTCAGACAATGGAGAGCAGCGCCCAAACGCAGCTCTGCTGAGGAAAGGAGCACGGTGATGGTGACGATGAACGACGTCAGGGCGGCGATCGACCCCGACGAGCCCGACTACGACCGCGCGGCCACCGAGCTGGGCGCGGCCGCGATGCCCTTCCTGGCCGAGCTCGGCGGCAGCGACGACGCCATGCTGGCCAGCAAGGCCATCAGCCTGGCCGGCGCCATCGGCGGCCCCGAGGCCATCCCGCTGCTGGAGCGGGCCGCCGCGGCTCCGCACGCCGAGGTCCGGGTCGTGACGGCCAACGCCGCCGGCGAGCTGGGAACCGACGCGGAGGACGTGCTCGCCGCGCTGCTCAGCGACGGGGACGTGGGAGTGCGCAAGCGCGCCGTCATGGCCGCGGCCCGGATCTCCTCCGCCCGGCTCCAGGACCAGTTGACGGCGATGAGCGAGTCCGACTCCGACATCGCGATCCGCCGGCGGGCCAAGGAGGCCCTCGGATAGGTGTCCGTACCGCGCCCTAGGGTTTCCGGGGCGCGGCCGGCGGGATGTTCTGGTTGAAGTGGAAGACGTTGCCGGGGTCGTAGCGGTCCTTCAGCGCCGTCAGCCGGTCGAGCTTCTCCTTCGGGTACGCGCGCCGCACGCCCCCCTCACCCTCATCGGTCAGGACGTTGACGTAGACGCCGGTGGCGAACGGCTCCAGCGACGCCGCGTACCGGCGCGCGGCGGCCATGCGCTCCGCGTCCTCGGCGGGATCCGACCAGCGCGCCGCCGCGACGAACTCGACGAGCGTGCCGCGATGGCTGAAGGCCGTCTCGTCGTCGGGCACGTCCGCGATCGCGCCGCCGTACGACTGCAGGCTGGCCGACGGCGCAAAAGCCGCGCCCGGCGCCAGGAAGGTGTGGATGGCCTCGTCGGGGAACTCGTCGAAGTAGTGGCCCTTCCAATATCTGCGGTGCCGGTGCCCCTCGACGGTGTCGTCCATCGTCTGCAGGTCGAGATAGGACAGCTCCTGGACGCGTTCGGCGACCGGTGACCCCAGGCCGCGCAGCGCCGGGAGCAGGCGGCGGCCCTCGTCGGGGTCGCCCACCCAGACGAAGCCGACGCTGGCCAGCGGCCGGTCGTCCATGGTGCCGACCCACGCGGTGAAGGTGGCCTGACGCGGCGCGTCGCCGATCAGGTCACGCCAGCCGCGCATCGCCGCCACCGCGTCCTCGGGCGGGAAGTACAGGTCCACGAGGAGGCACCGGGTGCCGACCCGATGCAGGCGGAACTCGAACTCGGTCACCACGCCGAAGTTGCCGCCACCGCCGCGCAGGCCCCAGAACAGGTCGGGGTTCTCCTTGGCGTCCGCGCGCACCACGTCACCGTCGGCGGTCACCATCTCGAAGGAGGTCACGTTGTCGCACGACAGGCCGTACGCCCTGGCCAGCCAGCCCATCCCGCCGCCGAGCGTCAGCCCGCCCACGCCGGTGTGGGACACGTTGCCCGCCGTCGTGGCCAGGCCGTACGGCTGGGTCGCGCGATCCAGGGCGCCGAGCAGCGCGCCGCCCTGAACCCAGGCCCGCCGGCCCGCCGGATCCACGCGTACGGCGTCCATGGGCGTCAGGTCGATCAGCAGGCCGTCGTGGGCGATCGGTAACCCGAGGATGCTGTGGCCGCCGCAGAGCACCCCGATCTCCAGTCCTTGCGCGCGCCCGAACAGCACCGCGGTGGCGACGTCGTCGCGGCTCGCGCAGCGGGCGATGACCGCCGGACGCCGGTCCACCATCGCGTTCCACACGCTCCGGTGCCGGTCGTAGCCATCGTCGCCGGGCAGGAGCACCTGTCCCGCGAAACCGGTCAGCTCCAGGCGGCTCGTCCCCATGAATTCTCCCGTCAGGCGCGGCGTACGTTCAGTCTCCATAGGCGATGGGTGCCGCGCCAGGGCATCCGCCGGACATCTCCCGGATCGGAGATCGCGGGGGCTACGATCGGGGTCGTGGAGCTCTGGGAGCGTTCCGCGACACTGAAACTCCTCGACGACCTGCTGGGCGAGAGCCGGCGGGGCGGGCGGGTGGTGGTGGTGGTGGCCGGTGAGGCCGGCATCGGCAAGTCCGTGCTGGTCACGGAGTTCGCCCGCCGGTGCCGGGCGCGGGTTTTATGGGGTGCCTGCGACCGGTTGGTCACCCCGCGGGCGCTGGGGCCGCTGCATGACATCGGCCTCCAGACCGGGGGCGTTCTCGCCGAACGGCTGGGCGCCGGCGCGGTCCAGGAGGAGATCTTCGCGGCCTCCCTGGAGGAGCTGTCCTCTTCGCGGCCCCACCCCGTGGTCGTGGTGGAGGACGCGCACTGGGCCGACGAGGCCACGCTGGACTGGCTGGTCTGGCTGGGGCGGCGGATCGGCCGGCTGCCCGCGCTGCTGGTGGTGACGTACCGGGATGACGAGGTGGGGGCCGAGCACCCGATCCGGGGCGCGCTGGCCGCCCTGCCGAGCGCCCTCGTCCAGCGCATCAGGCTGCGCCCGCTGTCGCACGACTGCGTGAGCGAGCAGGCGGGCCTGGCGGGGCGGGACGCGGCGATGGTCTACCGGCTGACCGGCGGTAACCCGTTGCTGGTGACCGAACTGCTCGGGAGCGAGGGCGCGACGGTGCCGGCGACCGTACAGGATCTGATTCTCGATCGGCTGCGGTCGCTGCCAAGGCCCGCCAGAGAGCTGGCCAGGCTGGTGTCCGTGATGCCCACCCGCGCCGACGCGGCCGTCGTGGCGGGCGCGCCGGAGCTGGTCGAGACGTGTGTCGACGCGGGGGTGCTGGTGCCGGCCGGTGACGGGGTGTCGTTCCGGCACGAGCTGTTGCGCGGCGCGGTGGAGGAGACGCTGTCGCCGGCGCGGCGGGTGGCGTCGCACCGCCGGGTGCTCGGCATCCTGGCTCGGGTCCGGGGGATCGACCCCGGCCGGCTGGTCCACCACGCGCTGAACGCGCGGGACGAGGCCGCCGTCCTGCGGTACGGGCGGCTGGCCGGGGCGGGGGCGGCCCGGCAGGGAGCGCACCGGGAGGCGGCGGCGCACTACCGCGCGGCGGTGGAGCACGCGGGCGGGCTGCCGGCGGCGGGGCGTGCCGCGCTGCTGGAGGCGTACGCGGAGCAGGCCTATCTGGCCGGGCTGGCCGAGGAGGCGCTGCGCGGCCGGCATCGCCGCCGCCGACCGCGTGATCGGGAACGAGCTGCGCGCCACCGTCCAGGTCGGCGCGCGCTGCTCCTATCGGCCCCGCTAGCCGCTGCAGGAGACCGTCGGCCAGGTCCAGTTGCCGTTGTGCTGGATCGTCACGCCCCAGTTGTTACCGTTGCCGTTGGGCCTGGCGGTCAGCACCTGGGCGCTGGGGGAGCTGGTGCTGACGTTCCAGGTGGAGAGCACCTTGGCGGGGGACGGCAGGTTCATGGTCACGGTCCAGTTGCTCGAACCGCTGACCGAGACGTTGAGGTTGTACCGGTCGCTCCACTGCTGACCCGCGGACAGCGTCGCGGTGCAACCGCCGCCGCCACCGCCACCGCCGCCGCCTCCGCTGCCACCTACCGTGATGTTGGAGTTTCCGCTGCTCTGGTAACCCTCGGTCGCGAGGATCATGTAGTCATGGTTGCCCAGGTTCATCCCGTACCGGGCCCAGGCGTCGAAGTGGTTGCCGGAGGTGATGGTGCCGCCGGTCTTCTTCGACTGCCGGACGCTCCAGTACTGGTTGAAGGTCCTGATGCCCTCGATGGAGGGGGCGTTGTAGCGGGTGGTCTGGTAGACGTCGTACGTGCCGCCATCGCTGGTGACGGTGCCCTTGTACGTCCCCGTCGGCCGGTAGGTGCCCCAGTTGTCGACGATGTAGTACTCCACCAGCGGGTTTCTCGTCCACCCGTACAGCGTGAGATACGCGTTGCCGGACGGGTTGAAGCTGCCCGAGTAGCTCACGGACCGGCGCCCGCCGGGGTTCCAGCCCTTGCCCGCGACGAAGTTCCCGGTGTTCCGCCACGAGGTGCTGTAGTTTCCGCCGGACCCCAGCTCCATGGAGACCGTCCCTTGGCTGTCGGTCCAGAACGAGTAGAAGTAGCCGTTGTTGGTGCCGGTCTGGTTGGTGGTGATGGGGGCGGCGGCCGCGACCAGCGCTATGGCGCCGACGAGCAGTTTGATGCGCATGTGCGTACTCCCTCCTCGTGAAACTATCGGCATGTTGGCGAAAGTATCGGCGCGGCCTTGAGAGCTGTCAACGAACCCGGACGGCGCCATGGCCAGAGATCGCCCAGCGACCCTGGCCATTGACGTTGTCGCGCTGTGAAATTTTCAGACTGTCACCGAAACTTGCTGCTCCACGCGAGGCTGGCGCAGGACGACCAGCCCGACGACGAAGGCGGTGATGAGCAGCCCGGCCGAGATCCCGAACGCCAGTTGGTAACCACCGGTCAGCGCCTCCGCCCGGTCGCGGCCCGCCGACAGCAGCTCCTCGGTACGCGAGGCGGCCATCGTCGACAGCACCGCCACCCCGATCGCCATGCCCACCTGCTGCGTGGTGTTGAACAGGCCGGAGGCCAGGCCCGCGTCGCTCTCCCGCGCCGCCGACATGCCCAGCGTGGCCAGCGCCGGCAGGACGAGCCCGCCGCCCCAGATGAGCAGCATCACCGGAAGCAGGTGGGTGACGTAACCGGCGTCCACCGGGATCCTCGTGAGCAGGAGCATGGCCGCGATGAGCATCGCCAGGCCGCCCAGCAGCACGACGCGGGCGCCGAAGCGGGCGCTGAGCCGGGCCGAGGCGAACAACGAGATCGAGCCGATGCCGACCGCGGCCGGCAGCATGGCGAGGCCGGTGTCCAGGGCGCCGTAGCCGAGCACCTGCTGCATGTAGAGCGCGACCAGCACCTGGAAGGCGAACATGCCCGACAGCGCCAGCATCTGGGCCAGGTTGGCGCCGGCGACGTTGCGGGAGCGGAGCACGCGCAGCGGCATGAGCGGCGCCTTGGCCGTGGCCTGCCGGACGAAGAACGCGGCGAGCAGGGCCAGCGACACCGCGCCGAGGCCGAGCGTGTGGGCGGCGAGCCAGCCGTACTCCTCCACCTTGACCACGGTGTAGATGCCCAGCATCAGGCCGGAGGTGACCAGCGCGGCCCCCGCGATGTCGGCCCCGGCGGACAGGCCGGCCCCGCGGTCGGCGGGCAGCGCGCGGACGGCGATCGCGATGGTCACCACGCCGATCGGCACGTTGATGAGGAAGATCCACGGCCAGCTCAGGGCGTCGGTGAGCACGCCGCCCAGGACCTGGCCGAGCGAGGCGCCGGCGGCGCCGGTGGAGCTGAAGATCGCGATCGCCTTGACCCGTTCACGGGTTTCGGTGAACAGCGTCACCAGGATGCCCAGCACCACGGCCGAGGCCATCGCGCTGCCCACACCCTGCAGGAACCGGGCGGCGATCAGCATCCCGGGGCCGCCGGCCGCGCCCGCCAGCAGCGAGGCGGCGGTGAAGATCACGTTGCCGGCCATGAACATCGTCCGGCGGCCGATCAGGTCGCCCAGCCGGCCCGACAGGAGGAGCAGGCCGCCGAAGGCGATCAGGTAGGCGTTCATCATCCAGCTCAGGCCGGCGGGCGAGAAGCCCAGGTCCTCCTGGATGGCGGGTAGCGCGACAGTGACGATGCTGCCGTCCAGGATGGTCATCAATCCGGTTGCCGACAACACGCCCAAGGCGGTCCAGCGTGAGTCGAAGCGCACGTGCGACACGATCTCTCCCCATTCGAAGTCGATGAGAGAGACCGTAGCAGATAGTTCTGTTGTAGACGATATGCCTCGGATCTAGTTTTTCCGCTCCCGTGCCCTGCGCACCGGCTGCGGGCTCTCGGCCGGCTCGGCGAGGTGGCCGGTGACCAGCCGGTTCAGGGCGCGGACCAGCACCTCGCGCTCGTCGTCGGGCAGGCTGCCGAGCGCGTCCCGGTGCACGCCGTCGACGATCCGCTGGCTCTGCCTGGCGACCTCCGCGCCCGTTTCGGTGACCGCGATGATCCGGGCGCGGCGGTCGGTGCTGGAGGGGCGGCGCTCGGCGTAGCCGGCCTTCTCCAGCGCGTCCACGGTCACCACCATCGTGGTCTTGTCCATGTCGCCCAGCTCGGCGAGCTGGATCTGGGTGCGCTCCTCCTCCAGGGCGTGGACCAGCACACAGTGCATGCGCGCGGTGAGCCCGATCTCGGCGAGGGCGGCGCTCATCCGGGAACGCAGCACGTGGCCGGTGTGGTCGAGCAGGAAGGACAGGTCGGTCTCGGTACGGGCGGGCGCCATCGCGGTCATGCGTTCAGACTACCCAAGTGGTTCCGGGGCGGATTATCCGCGAGCGGACGGTCTGCCTGTCCATCCACCGAACGGTGGATTTCCGGATCAACCTCATCCGTCCCGCACCATGGCCGGCAGGTCGATTCGCGTGGAACGCCCCCGCAAGATCCTTGAGGCATGGCAGTCATCGAAGTCACCGACCTCACCAAGAGGTACGCCGGCCTGACGGTTCTGGACGGAGTGTCGTTCTCCGTCGAAGAGGGCGAGATCTTCGGCATCCTGGGCCCCAACGGCGCTGGCAAGACCACCACCGTCGAGTGCGTCGAAGGGCTCAGGAGCCCCGACGGCGGATCCGTCAGAGTGCTCGGCCTTGACCCGATCAAGGACGCCAGGGCGCTGCGCGAGCAGGTCGGCGTGCAACTGCAGCACACCCAGCTGCCGGACAACATCAAGGTCTGGGAGGCGCTCGACCTCTACGCCTCCTTCTACGCCGCCCCGCGCGACTGGCGTGAGCTGCTGGAGCAGTGGGGAATGGCCGACAAGCGCGACGCCCGCTTCGGCAAGCTGTCGGGCGGCCAGAAGCAGCGGCTGTTCATCGCGCTGGCGCTGATCGGGAACCCGCGGGTGGCCTTTCTCGACGAGCTGACCACGGGCCTCGACCCGCAGGCGCGCCGGGCCACCTGGGAGCTGATCAAGCGGGTCCGCGCGGGCGGCGTCACCGTGGTGCTGGTCAGCCACTTCATGGACGAGGTCGAGGAGCTCTGCGACCGGGTCGCCGTGTTCGACCGGGGCGGCATCGTCGCCATCGACAGCCCGCGCGGGCTCATCGAGGGCATCGACGCCGAGCACCAGATGCGGTTCACGCTGATGGCCGAGGCCGACCCGCACACCCTGCTCCGCGGCCTGCCCGGGGTGTCGGGCGTGACCAGGGACGGTGACCGGGTGGCCGTCACCGGCAGGGGCGACTTCGCCACGGCCGTCACGGCCCGGCTCGCCCGCCACCACGTCCTGGTCAGCGACCTGCGGATCGACAAGCGCACGCTCGACGACGCATTCCTCGCCCTCACCGGCCGTTCCTTCAACTGACGGAGACCTGACATGACCGCGCTCGCCAAGCTCACCACCGTCGAACTGAAACTCCTGGTCAGGGAGCCGGGATCGATGTTCACGGTGCTCATCCCGCTGTTCATCCTGATCGTCTTCGGCAGCTCGATCGAGCCGGGCGACACCCAGTTGCTCCCGATGGCGCTGGCCATCGCCGTGGGGCTGGTCGCGTTGTACATGCTGCCCACGACCCTGGCCACGTATCGCGAAAGGGGCATTCTGCGCCGGCTCTCCACGACCCCGCTGCGGCCGGTGAACATGCTGGTGGTGCAGGTTCTGATGCAGCTCGCCCTGGCGCTCGTCGCCTGCGGGCTGCTGGTCGCCGTCGCGGGGACCGTGCTGGGCGCGCGCCTGCCCGGCGGTGTGGGGGCGGTCGTGGTGACGTTCGTGCTGGGGACGGCGGCGATGTTCGCGATCGGCCTGCTCATCGCGGCCCTCGCCGCGAACGGGCGCAGCGCCAACGGGGTCGGCGTGCTGCTGTACTTTCCGATGGCCTACCTGGCCGGGCTGATGCAGCCGGCGAGCCAGATGCCCGCGTTGCTGGCCCGGGCCGGCGAATACACTCCCTTGGGGGCTTTCCGGCAGTCGATGCAGGTCGTGTGGGCCGGTGGCTCGCCTAGCCTCCTGCTGCTGGGCGTGATGGCCGCGTACGCGGTGGTCCTGAGCGCGGCGGCGGCCAGGTTCTTTCGGTGGGAGTGAGCGTGACGAGGCTGGACCGGTGGGAGAGGCGGCTGGATCAGTACGTGGCCGCGGCCCCGTACGTGCTGCTCGCCGTCTCCACCGTGCTCTCCCTGCTCACCGAGGAGCGGGAGCCGTGGAGTCAGCGGCTGGTCACGCTCGGCCTGGCGGCGCTCGCCGCCGGGTGGATCGCGCTCATGCCGCGCGGCGGGGCGCCGGCCCTGTACGTCACCGGCCTGATCGTGCTGATCGCGGTGCTGAGCAACCGGGAAGTCTGGTTCGCGAGCTTCTTCGGCTTCACCGGCTTCCTCCACTCGTGGCAGTACCTGCGGGGTAAGTGGCGGTTCGCGGGAGTGACCGCCACGGCGGCCGCCACGGTCGCGGCCTACAGTGGCGGCGTGCCCGAGCCCACCCCGGCGGGGATCCTCACCTACCTGTTCTTCACCGGCGCCATCGTGGCCGGCGTCGGCCTGTTCAGCTTCGTCGGCGAGGTCACCGCCGAGCGCAGCGCCGAGCGGAAGAAGACGGTGGCCCAGCTCGAAGAGGCGATGCGGGAGAACGCGGGCCTGCACGCCCAGCTCCTGGTCCAGGCGCGGGAGGCCGGGGTCATGGACGAGCGGCAGCGCATGGCGGGGGAGATCCACGACACGCTCGCCCAGGGGCTGACCGGCATCATCACCCAGCTCCAGGCCGCGACGCACGCCAAGGGCCAGGAGGACATACGCGAACGGCACCTCGGCAACGCCATGCGCCTGGCCAAGGAGAGCCTGGCGGAGGCTCGCAGGTCCATCCACGCCGTCGGCCCCGGGCCGCTGGAGTCCGCCCCGCTGCCCGCCGCGCTGGCCGAGGTCGCGGCCGAATGGTCCGACCTGAACGGCGTCCGGGCGGACGTGACCACGACTGGTACGGTCCGTCCCATGCATCCCGAGGTGGAGGAGACCCTGCTGCGCACCGCCCAGGAGGCCCTGGCCAACGTGGCCAAGCACGCCGGGGCGGGGCGGGTGGGGCTGACGCTGTCGTACATGGAGGACGTGGTGGCCCTCGACGTACGCGACGACGGCGCCGGGTTCGACCCCGAGCGCGTCCGCGACGGCGGCGGCTTCGGCCTCATCTCGATGCGCAAACGGGTGACCCGCCTGGCCGGCACCCTGGAGGTCGAGTCGGAGCCCGGCGCGGGCACCGCGATCTCCGCGAGCGTCCCCGCCGTCCTCCGGGAGGCCCCGCGTGCCTGAGACCCCCATCCGGCTGCTGATCGCCGACGACCACCCCGTCGTCCGCGACGGCATCCGCGGCATGTTCACCGGCGACCCGGGCTTCGAGGTGCTGGGTGAGGCGGGAGATGGCGCCCAGGCCGTGGACCTCGCCCGGGTGCTGGACCCCGACGTCATCCTCATGGATCTGCGCATGCCGAGGATGGACGGGGTGACGGCCATCAAGGAGCTCGCCCGGCTGGGTATCCGGGCCCGGGTGCTCGTGCTGACCACGTACGACACCGACAAGGACGTCCTGCCGGCCATCGAGGCCGGCGCGACCGGCTACCTGCTCAAGGACACCGACCGCGACGAGCTGATCCGCGCCGTGCACGCGGCGGCCAGGGGCGAGGCCGTGCTGTCCCCGTCGGTGGCCACCCGCCTGCTCGGCCAGGTACGCGCCCCCGCCGACCCGCTGAGCGCGCGCGAGCTGGAGGTCCTGCGCCTGATCGCCGACGGCGCCACCAACCGCGAGGCCGCCGCCCGTCTGTTCATCAGTGAGGCCACGGTCAAGAGCCATGTCCTGCACATCTACGCCAAACTCGGCGTCAACGACCGCGCGGCCGCCGTCGCGGTCGCCTTCCGCCGCGGCCTGCTGAGCGCCTAAACGGTCCGGGCGCCGACCAGATGATTGACACCATAAATATAGGAGTGATAATCGGGCTTGGGGGGCGATGCGTTCGCGATCGACTGTGAGATCGCCTCGGGGGCGAAGGAGACTTCAGTGCGTTTCATGATTCTCGGCCCGTTGGAAATCGTCGATCAGAACATCCCGATAAAAATAACCGCCTCCATGCAACGGCTGGTGCTCGCCGTCCTTCTGCTCAATGTCGGCCGCCCGGTGAGCGTGGAGCAGATGGTGACGGACTTCTGGGGCGACCGGCCCCCCGCGAGCGCGCGCAAGACCGTCCACGGCTACGTCTGGCGCCTGCGCGGCCTGCTCGACCGCTCCTGCCACCAGCACATCGAGACCGTGGACAACGGCTACCGCCTGCAGGCGGACGACGTCGACTCCGTACGGTTCGAGCGGCTCTACCGCGCGGCCCGGCAGGCGTCGGCCGCCGGCGACCCGGCATCGGCGGTCCGGCTGCTGAGCGAGGCGCTGGACTTGTGGCGTGGTCCCGCACTGTCGAACGTGCCCACGACGCCGCAGATCGCCCTTTCCTGCACGCGGCTGGAAGAGTTGCGGCTCAGCGCGCTGGCGGCCCGTTTCGACACGGGTTTGGAAATGGGCCAGCATCACGTCATCACGCCCGAGCTCCGGGTCATGGTAATTGAATATCCACTCAACGAGGCATTCCACGCCCAGCTCATGCTCTCGCTTTATCGGAGCCACCGTCCGGCGGAGGCGCTGGACGTATTCTATAAACTCCGGTCCTATTTGGTGAACGAGCTCGGCGTGGAACCGAGCCCGTCGCTGCAGGAGCTCTTTCTGCGCATTCTCGCCAATGACTGCCAGCTCGCGGTGACGTGATGTGGGCGCTCGTGGCCGGGGTCGTGATCTCGGCCGGCGCGGCGGTGCTCGTGGCGCGGGCGGCGCTCCTCGTCGTCACCGTTCAGGGCGGCAGCATGGAGCCGGCGCTGCGGGACGGCGACCGGGTGATCGTGGCCCGGTGGCGCCGGGTCCGGCGGGGCGCCGTGGTCGTGTGCCGGGCGCCCGGCGGCCTGGTCCTGCCGGCGGCCACCGGCGTTCCGCTGCTGGTCAAGCGGGTCGCCGCGGTCGCCGGTGACGCCGAGCCGAGCGGGGGCGTGGTGCCCGCCGGGCACGTCTACGTGGTGGGCGACGCGGGTTCTGGGCTGGACTCCAGGGAGTTCGGCGCCATCCCGATCGCCTCGGTCATAGGCCCGGTGCTGGGGAACCGGGGCACGTCCTGATAGCCGGCGGCCTGCAGGCGGAAGAGATCGGCGTACCGGCCGCCGGTGCGGAGCAGGTCGGCGTGGGAGCCCGTCTCCGACACCCGGCCGTCCTCCACGACCACGATCCGGTCGGCCATGCGGACGGCGCTCAGCCGATGTGACACCAGCAACCGTGTCGTACCGGTGCTGTGCTCGTGCACCACCCGATGCACCTGATACTCCGCCTCGGGGTCCAGCCCCGCGCTCGGCTCGTCGAGGATCAGCAGGTCACGGTCGGCGCGGAGGAGCATCCGCGCCAGCGCGATCCGCTGCCACTGACCGCCGGACAGCGACACCCCGGCACTGTCGTCCTCCTCGCCGAGGCTGAAGTGCATGAGGCTGAGCATGGTGTCGTAGCCGCGCGGCAGCCGCCCGACGACGTCGTCGACCCCGGCCAGCCGGGCGGCGCCGCTGATCCGCGCCAGGTCGAAGCGGGTCTCCAGGTCGCCGACGCCGATGTTCTCCAGGGCGGTGAGATCGTAGGTCATGTAGTCCTGGAACACCATGCCGATCCGCCGCCGCAGCGACGCCGGGTCGAGCCGGCTCAGCTCGATCCCGTCCCACAGGATGCGGCCCTTCGCCGGCTCGTACAGCCCGGCCAGCAGCTTGACGATGGTGCTCTTCCCCGCCCCGTTGGCCCCGACCAGGGCCACGGACCGGTGCAGCGGAATGCGGAAGCTCACGCCGTTGAGCACCCACGGCAGGTCGTCGCCGTAGCGGAACCACACGTCGTCGAAGACGATCTCGTCCTTGAGCGCGGGTACGGCCACGCCGCCCGGCCGTTCACCGCCCGTGGTCATGATGTCGAGGTAGTGCCCGATCGACAGCAGCGCCTCCGAGCCGGCGGCGAGCTGGCGGACCACGGCCGTGGCCGCGCCCGCCGTCACCGGCAGGGCCGTGAGGACGATCGCGAGGTCGCCCGGCGTGCCGCGGGCGGCGGCCACGTCCGCGACGACGATGTAGGCCGCGAGCGCCATGGCCGCCACCGTCGCGGCGTCCAGGAGCGCCTGTACGCGCAGGATTCGCAGGTCGAGCCCGCGCTGGGAGACGTGGATGGCCGTCAGCTCGGTCCGCATGCGGTCCTGGAAGAACCCGCCCAGCCCGAACACGCGCAGCTCCTTGGCGGCGCGCGGCTCGTACTGCAGGCGGCTGTAGAAGAAGCGGCGGCGCTGGGCCGGGCTCAGCGCGGACAGCAGACCGACGCGGTCCCTGGCCAGGCGCCGCTCGGCGACCAGGCGCGGGATCGTGGCCAGCGCCAGGAGCAGCGCCGCGGTCCGGCTGACGGCCATCAGCACGCCGACGAACCCGATCAGCTGGATCCCGCTCTGGACCAGGGAGCGCGCCGAGCCGACCAGTTGCTGTGGGGCGCCCTGGCCGGCGCGCAGGGCGAGCTGGATGCGGTCGTGGAAGTTCGGCCGCTCGAACAGCTCCAGGCCGGGCAGGCTGTTGAGCTTGGCGAACAGCCGTTCCTGCACGATCATCTCGATCCGCCGCGCGTGCTGGTCCTCCAGGTAGCGGACGGCGGCGTCGCCGACGTGGGTCACCAGCAGCGTGCCGCCCAGACCCGCGGCGAGGACGGCCAGGGTCGCCGGAGCGCCGGAGCCGGTGCTCAGGTGGTCGATCAGCAGCTTGCCGAACAGCGCGGCGGCCACCGGCCCGGCGCCGAGCGCGAGGGTCGCGCAGAACACCACGGCCGTCGTCACGGGCGCGGCCCGCCAGGCGAGCCCCGCCGCCGTGACGAACCGCCTGAAGGGGGACATCACTTCGCGGACGTCCGCAGTTCTATGGCCGGCAGCTCGCTCGCGGACCCGGGCGTGGCCATGATCGTCGCGTCCGGCGCCACGAGGAAGAAGCTCGGATACCGCTTGACCCCGAACGCCCGCTGCAGCTCCCCGCCCAGCGACTCCTCCACCACGGCGCCGGGCCCCGACACGGCGGCGATGAGCTGGTCGGCCTCCACGCGCTCACCCCGGACGTTCACCACGACGGCCAGCGCCCGCGCGCCGCCCGCCACCGCGGCCGCGCCCTTGGACCGGATCGTGGGCAGGTGCTCCTCGCAGCTGTGACAGCCGGTGGCCACGAACGACACCACGGTCACGGCGTCGCGCAGGTCGGCGAGGGAGACGGCGGAGCCCTCCGTCGTGGCGGCGTGGAAGTCCGGCACCGCCGCGCCGACGCCCAGGCCGCTCTCGGACGGGTGCTCGATCGCCGCGAGCCGCACCGTGTGCTCGCGGAGCCGGCGTATGACGCCGAAGGTCAGGAACAGGTTGGCCACCAGCAGCACGGCCAGGACAGCCTCGGCCACGACTCCACCTTTCTCCATCAGGTCTCTATCAGGTCTCCATCAGGTACGGAACAGGGCGTGCACGTCGTCCGCGAACACGGCCAGACCCACCCCGAACGCGGCCACGACCAGCGTCATCACGACTTCTTCCGGCCGTAGCGCGGCCATCGGGGCGGCTGCCCCCACGGCCGCGACCGCCCCCAGGACGAGGTTGCGGACGACGTGCACGGGTCCCAGCGGGGTACGCGACGGCCCGAAACAGGGGCAGGGGATGCGCCGGCGGACGTTCGCCCACACCAGAGCGGCGAAACCGCACATGAGGACGGCGGCGGCGACCAGGCCGGCCTGTGCCGTACCGGGGATGATCACGAGGGCGGCCACCCCCAGTTCGGCGACGACGAGCAGCCGCGCCAGCCGGCGGCCGACCGGCCGCCGGACCTTCAGCAGCTCACCGACGGCGGACCCGACCTCCGCCGGCGCGCGCAGCTTCGACACCACGGCCAGCACCAGGACGCCGGCGATCACGCAGCGGGACAGTAGCGCGAGATAGTGCATCAGGAGCTCCTGATGACCCGGACCGGCGTTTGGGGCCGCCGGCCCGGGTGATCCGTCAGCAGTAGTCGTAGATCTCTACCTGGCAGGTGCACTGGAGGCTGCTGTTCATGCAGCAGCTGTAGAGGTGGACGCGCGAGGCGATGACACCACAGCAGAAGTAGTTGCACCGGTTCGCGGTGGGCGGGCAGTTGACACAGGCCGCCGCGTGCGCCGTCGCCTTGGGCAGCAGGGCGTTGACGGTCTTGTCGGCGAGCCGTTGGAGCGTCTGGACCATGACTTCTCTCCCGAGACAGAGAACGATCTTCTCCCTGCCCGACTCTGCCAAAGCCCGGTGTGCTGCCGGTGTGGCTGCGGTGTGGCAGCGGTCAGCGGCCGGTGGCGCCGTCGATCCTCTCGCGGTGGGCGTCGAGCCAGGCGTCCGCGATCGCGCGTTCGTCCGCCTCCATCACGGCCAACTGCCGGTTGAGCCGGGTGATCGCCGGCGCGCGCCAGATCATCGGATCATCATCCCCGGGCCGGTCGGGCGACGTCGAGTGAGATGTCCGAATGGCGCCAGCACCCACCTCCGACGTGCCGCGACAGTTGTTCTATGAGCACTGTTGTCGACACGCACACCGCCATTGAGCCGAACATCCTCTACTTCGGCACCCCCGTCGTCCTGATCTCCTCCATGAACGAGGACGGCACGCCCAACCTGGCCCCCATGTCGTCGGCCTTCTGGCTGGGCTGGCGGGCCATGCTGGGGCTGGGCGCCCGGGCCCAAACGGCCCAGAACCTGCTGCGGACCCGCGAGTGCGTGCTGAACCTGCCGTCCGACGCGCTCGCCGGCGTCGTCGACCGGCTGGCCCTGACCACCGGGTCCGATCCCGTCCCCGAGCGCAAGTGGGCCCGGGGCTATCGGACCGTGCGGGACAAGTTCGGCCGCGCCGGGCTGACCGCCGTGCCGTCCGAGACGGTGGGCCCGCCCCGGGTGGCCGAGTGTCCCGTGGCGATGGAGGCCGTGGTCGAGAACCACCATCCGGTGGGCGAAGGGGTGCTGGCGTTCGAGGTACGCGTGCAGCGGGTCTGGGTCCACGAGGACATCCGCCTGCCGGGAACGGACGACCACATCGACCCCGACGCCTGGCGGCCGCTGATCATGAGCTTCCAGAAGTTGTACGGCCTCGGCCCCCAGGTGCACCCGTCCACCCTCGCCAGCATCCCCGAACGCTTCTACCGCAGCGCCGACCTGGAGCGGGCCAAGACCATCTAGCGCCCGTCCAGCAGCGCCAGCCAGGTGTTCCCGGCGCAGCGCCGCTCGATCTCCGCCACGGACAGCCAGTCGGCCCGGGTGCTCTCCGAGCCGGTCGGCGGGCTCGTCGGGGCGCCGGGGCCCGGCAGCACGGCCCGGAACATCGCCATGTACGTCAGCGACGGATACCGGTAGCCGGCCGGCGGCGGGTCGAGCAGTTCGATGCGCTGCCAGGCGAAGATCGACAGTGCGGAGGCCGGCAGGCGCAGCCCGGTCTCCTCGTACAGCTCGCGGACGGCGGCGTCGGTCGCGCTCTCGCCCGGCTCCAGGTGGCCGCCGGGAATGTCCCATCCGCGCCCTTCCCTGTCCACGCACGTCAGCAGCGTCCGCCCGGCCTGGTCCGACACGAAGGCGAACGCCGACGTCGTCTGCCCGGCGGGCGGCAGGGCGTCGGCGAGGAGCACGTCCAGGCGGTGCGTCACCGGGATCCAGGGCACCGTGCTGCTCGCCACCAGTCGCGTCATGGGCACTCCATTCCCCCCTAAAACGGATGTCACGGCATTATCAGGGTGAAAGCCAAAAAGGATGGGGTTGCGTAGAGTACATGATCCGAAACGCTGTGAAGTGGACTGTAGTCGTTCCCGGGCTGGCGCTGATCGCCCTGGCGGCCACGTGGGGGCGTGAGCTGCCGCCCGTGCTGGTGGCCGTGCTGGCGCTGCTGCTGGCCGGCGCCGTGCTGGCGGCCGTGCACCACGCGGAGGTGATCGCCCACCGGGTGGGCGAGCCGTTCGGGTCGCTGGTGCTGGCCGTGGCCGTCACGGTGATCGAGGTGGCGCTCATCGTCAGCCTCATGATCTCCGGTGGCCCGCAGACGGGGACGCTGGCCCGCGACACCGTGTTCGCGGCGGTGATGATCACCTGTAACGGCATCGTCGGGTTCTCCCTGCTCACCGTCACCCTGAAACGGCGGATCGCGGCGTTCAACGCGGAGGGCACGGGCAAGGCCCTCGCCACCGTGGCCACGCTGAGCACGCTCAGCCTGGTGCTGCCCACGTTCACGACGAGCGCCCAGGGGCCGGCCTTCTCCCCGGGGCAGCTCGCGTTCGCGGCCGTGGTCTCGCTGGCGCTGTGGGGGTTGTTCGTGCTGACCCAGACCGTACGCCACCGCGACTACTTCCTGCCGGTCGAGGTGGAGGGCCGGCCGATGACCGAGGAGGAGCACGCGCCCCGGCCCTCCGCCCGTACGGCGCTGGCCAGCCTCGGACTGCTGCTGGTGGCGCTCGTGTCCGTGGTCGGGCTGGCCAAGGTCGAGTCACCGGTGATCGAGGCGGCCGTGTCGTCGGCCGGGTTGCCGCAGGCCGTGGTCGGTGTGGTGATCGCGCTGCTGGTGCTGCTGCCCGAGACCATCGCCGCCGTCCGCGCGGCCCGGCGCGACCAGGTGCAGATCAGCCTCAACCTGGCGCTCGGCTCGGCGATGGCCAGCATCGGGCTGACCATCCCGGCCATCGCGGTGGCGTCGATCTGGCTGGAGGGACCGCTGCTGCTCGGGCTCGGCGCCACGCACATGGTGCTGCTGGCCCTGACGTTCGTCGTCTCCACGCTCACGGTCGTGCCGGGGCGGGCGACCCTGCTGCAGAGCGGGGTGCACCTGGTGCTGTTCGCCTCTTTCCTGTTCCTGGCGATCAGTCCCTGATCAGAGGCCCTTTCTCAGGGCTCGGTTGCCGAGATGGAGGCCGAGCGCGGCCAGGGCGATGGCGCTGGCGGTGCCGTACAGGATCGAGGGGTGGGTGAGGTCGCCGGAGAAGAGGGCGCGCTGCGCCTCCACGACGTACGTGACCGGGTTGACCTGCGCGACCGCCCGCATCCACGCCGGGGCGGTTTCGAGCGGGAGCAGCACGCCGGACAGCAGGAGCAGCGGGAAGAGCACCGACTGGGAGACGACGTAGAACAGCGTGCCGGACGGCGCCGACTTGATGGCCAGCACGTACGAGAGCGCGCCCAGCCCCACCCCGAAGATCATCAACTGGGTCAGACCGGCGAGCACCCCCACCGCGTGCAGCTCGAAGCCGAGCGGCAGCGCCAGCAGAATGATCAGCACCGCCTGCACGAGAAGGGTCAGCATGGCCTTCGCGCTCTTGCCGACCAGCATCGCCGTCCGGTTCAGCGGCGTGACCAGTATGCGCTCCATCGAGCCGCCGATCAGCTCGACCAGCAGCGTGTAGCCGGTGCTCATCGGGCCGGTCAGGCACATCATGACCAGGATCCCCGGCACGAACCACTGCCACGACGACCCGACCGCCCCGTCCAGCAGCGACCCGAACAGGAACAGGAACAGCAGCGGCTGCCCCATCTCGAAGAGCAGCCCGCCCGAGTCGCGCAGGGCCGGCTTGAACTCGCGGGAGAGGATGGTGGTGGTGTCACGCAGGAATGTCGTCATCGGTGAGGCTTCTCCCGGTGAGAGTGAGGAACACGTCGTCGAGGGTCGGTCGGGCGGTCTCGGCGCTGGTCACCTTGACGCCGGCGCCGTCGAGGGTCCTGAGATAGTCGGGCAGCGTGCCGGCCGCGTTGGCCACCCGCAGGCGCACGGTGGTGCCGTCGGCGCTCCCGCCGCTGATCCGGGCGGCCGTCTCCGCCTCCCGCTCGGTGCCGGTGGTGATCGTGATGTGGTCGCCGGCCAGGTCGTTCTTGAGCTGCGCGGCGGTGCCGTCGGCGATGATCCGGCCGCCGTCGATGATGACGACGCGCTCGGCCATGTTGTCGGCCTCCTCCAGGTAGTGGGTGGTCAGGAAGAGCGTGGTCCCGTACGTCTCGCGCAGGAGCAGGATGTGCCGCCAGATCTCCGCGCGGCTCGTCGGGTCCAGGCCGGTCGAGGGCTCGTCGAGGAACAGCAGGTCGGGACGGTGGATCAGGCCCAACGCGATGTCCAGGCGGCGGCGCTGGCCGCCTGACAGGGTGCCCGGCAGGCGCTTGGCCAGCGGCCGCAGGTCGAGCAGGTCGAGCAGCTCGTCGGCGCGGGCGGCGGCCTCGCGGGCGTGCAGGCCGTAGCAGCGGCCCTGGGTGATGAGCTCGTCGCGGACGAGGTAGTTCTCGCCCGCGCCGTTCTGCTGGCCGACGTAGCCGATGCGGGCGCGGACGGCCGCCGGGTCCGTGGCCACGTCGTGGCCGGCGATCTCGGCCGTGCCGGAGGTGGGGGGCAGGAGGGTCGTGAGCATGCGCAGCGTGGTGGACTTGCCCGCGCCGTTCGGGCCGAGGAAGGCCACCAGCTGGCCGGCCTCCACGTCGAGGTCGATGCCGCGTACGGCGGTCACGACCTGTTTCTTGACTTTGAAATCTCGGGACAGGCCCCGGGTGTGGATCATGGACGGTCTCCTCCGGGCATGACGAAGAAACCCCTGGTCGGGGCGGGATTCGAGGATCGGATCCAGTTTGCGCAGGGATGATTCGGTTTGGCAAACGCGAATGTGGTGTTCATATACGGCTCTGACCTGCGAAAACGCCGTCAGGAGCGGGTCTCGCGCGAGGACCGATTTCAGGGCCTTGAGGTGCGGTTTCCCCCTACGTCCGAAAGATTTTCGTGTCACCGTGCTCGGCACGGGTGAACCGGCCGTACTCGTCAACGGGCTGCCGGGATCCGGAAAGACCGAGGGCGATCTCAAGGAGACCCTCGCCGACGCACTCCCCGGGCCTGGTGGGACGGACGCGCGGGAGTGGAGCAGGCGGCCGGGGCCGGTCTATTGGCTGGATACCGCTAAAGCGGTTGATATTCCGGGACTTGCGGAATTGTGTGTCGCTCCGCAATGATCTCCGGCGTGAAACGTCTAGGGTTATTCGTGGTAATTGCTGTGGTCGGAATGACCGGGGTCGCCCAGGCGGACGATGGGGTTCCCGGGGTCGACGTCAGCAACTGGACGGGCGACATCGACTGGGCGGCCGTCACCTCGGGGGGCGGGAAGTTCGCGTTCGTCCAGGCCACCGAGGGCACCAACTACCGCAACCCGCGTTTCGAGGCCCAGTACGGCGGCGCGGCCGGGGCCGGGCTCGTCCGGGGCGCCTATCACTTCGCGCAACCGCACGAATCCGATGGGACGGCTCAGGCCGACTATTTCCTCCAGAACGGCGGCAACTGGGTCAGCGATGGCCAAACGATGCCGGGGGTGCTCGATATCGAGGACAACCCGTACAAGGACAAGAACGGTAAGAACAACTGTTACGACCTGTCCAAGGAGGACATGGTCACCTGGATCAAGGACTTCACCAAGAAGTACCGCGAGGCGACCGGCCGGCACGCGATCATCTACACGACCACGAGCTGGTGGCAGACCTGCACCGGGAACTCGACCAAGTTCAAGTCCAACCCGCTCTGGCTGGCCCGCTGGGGCGGTGAGCCCGGTGAGCTGCCGAAGAGCTGGAAGAAGCACACGTTCTGGCAGTCGGCGGACAAGGGGCCGCTGGTCGGCGGCGGTAACTCGTTCAACGGCTCGGAGTCCCAGCTCAAGGCGCTGGCCAACCCGCCCGCCGAGGTGCGGGTGTCGGGCGCGGCCAAGAGCAGGAAGACGTACACGGTCACGCTCTCCAACACGGGCCCGCACCCGGTCAAGGACATCAAGGTGTCGGGGCGGGCGTTCGGCGGGCAGCGCGTGGTCAAGGCGCCCGGGTGCAGGTACAGCGGCACGGCGGTGCTGTGCCAGGTCGCCGAGGTGGGGCGTGGGCAGAAGGTGACGCTGACGTTCACCACGAAGCCGAAGCGGACGCGGGGCACGGTGGGGATGAACGTGACGGTGGGCTCCGTAGAGCTGACCCTTAAGGCAGGATAAATCCCAAGACGTTCTGTTTTGGGGGTACGGGGATGGCACGGCGGTTAGCCGGAGTGCTCGCGCTGCTCCTGCTGGCCGCCACGGCCTCCGTACCGCTGGGCCTGTCCATGCCGCCGCTGATCGTACGGATCGCGTACGAGATCCAGCAGCGCCAGATCGTCTACTCCTGGGGCGGCGGCCACAGCGACAGCCCCGGCCCCTCGAAGGGCACCTGCCGGGGCTACAAGGGCCGGATCAAGCCCTGCCCGGCCGCCAGGACGCGCGGCCTGGACTGCTCGGGATTCACCCGCTGGGTGTACGCGATGGCGCACGGCAGGGACGTGCTCGGGCCTGGCAACACCAACGCCCACGTACGGAAGATGCGCCGGGTCAAGTCCGCCCGCCCCGGCGATCTGGTGTTCTTCGGGAAGATCACCAAGAGGTCTGTCAAAACCCACCATGTGGGCATCTACCTGGGCGGCGGAAAGATGATGAACGCGCCCGAGACCGGCGCCATCGTGCGGATTGATGAGATCGCGGCGAAGAGGAACTTCGCGGGTTTCTATCGCTACTGAGCATTCCTGCCGATTCGGTATGCCTGTAACGGATGTGGCGTGGCGAAAAATGAGAGACCCGGCGGATACTCTGTGCCGCTATGGACAGGCGATGGGTCGGTGTCGACGGCTACGAGGTCGTAGGCGTCGTGCGCGCGGGGCGGCAGGTGCTCAGGGTGCGCAGGAACGGGTGGATGGTCGCCGACTGCACCTCCGTCGCGGAGGTGGCCCGGCACGTCGATCTGGCGGATCTCTGCGAGGTCGTCGAGTTCCCGGCGCGGCGGCGGATCGAGGCACCGGCGGCGGCCGGAACCAGTTCGCATCATCGCTGAGTGCCGTGTATGGTTACACCTGTCCGCAGCGCCGGACAGGCCCCTATAGCTCAGTCGGCAGAGCGTCTCCATGGTAAGGAGAAGGTCAACGGTTCGATTCCGTTTGGGGGCTCGCACATCGCAGAGCACGACGCCCGGTCCGAATTCACTCGGAGCCGGGCGTTTTCGTTTCTCTGGCCGAAGTTCGTCCTCTGAGCGGCTGGCTAGGGTTCGTTCCATGAGCCGGCCCTGGTCCGACGCGAGCCCGTCCTCCGTCCGGTGGGACGTGGGCGTCGCGCTGCTGTGCGTGCTGGTGTTCTGGTTGCCGATCGACGCCGGGCGCGTCCCCTGGGCCCATCTCGGGCTCATCGCGGCGCTGATCCTCGGCATGACGCTCCGCTCCCGGTGGCCGCTCGGCGCGTTCGCCGTTGTCGCCGCCGCGACCCTGACGGGCGCCGCGCTGGGCGTGACGCAGGATCCGTTCGTGGCCGCGGCCTGGGTGCTCCATCGCGTGGCCCTGACCCGGGGCACGGCCCGCTCGCTCAACACCGTCGCCGTGCTGACCGGGGTGGTCATCGCGGGCGTCGCGTTCCTGGGGGCGGCCGACGCGGAGAACGCCGTGCGCTACACGATGCTGAGCCTGCTCGCGCTGGCCGGGTCCTGGGTGCTGGGCGGCACCACGCGGCGGGCGGCGCTCGAAACCGAGCACGCGATGCTGGCCGAGCGGCAGGGCGCGGTGACGGCCGAGCGGCTGCGGGTGGTGCGGGAGGTCCACGACGTCGTCTCCCACTCCCTGGGCACGATCGCGGTGACGGCCGGGGTGGCGGCTCGCGCGGATGACGCCGTACGCATGCGCGACAGGCTCGGCCAGATCGAGACGGTCAGCCGGGAGGCGCTGACCGAGCTGCGGACGACGCTGGGAGCCGTCCGCGACAGCGACGAGGTCGCGGAACGCCGGCCCCAGCCGGGCATCGACGACCTGCCCGACCTGGCCGGGCGCATGCGGGAGAGCGGGGTCGCGGTGACGCTGCACGTGACGGACGCCGGGGCGGTGCCCGCCGGGATCGGGCTGGCGGCGTACCGGATCGTCCAGGAGGGGCTGACGAACGCCGCCCGGCACGCCCCCGGCGCCCGCTGCACGGTGACGGTCGGCGGCGCGCCAGGCGCGCTGCGCGTCACGGTGACGGACGACGGCCGGAGCGCGGCGACGCCCGACGAGCCCGGCTACGGGCTCGTCGGGTTACGGGAGCGGGTCGAGCTGCTCGGTGGCACCTTCAGCGCCGGGCATCGGCCGGGAGAGGGGTTCGAGTTGCGTGCGGTCCTGCCGCTTCCGGAGGTGGCCGATGTCTGAGCCGATCAGGGTGCTGGTCGCCGAGGACCAGGAGCTGCTGCGGGCCTCCCTCGTGGAGCTTGTCGCCGGCGAACCGGGGCTGTCGGCCGCCGGCGAGGCGCGCGACGGCCGCGAAGCCGTCGAGGCCGCCACCCGGCTGCGCCCCGACGTGGTGCTGATGGACATCCGCATGCCCGTCATGGACGGCCTCGACGCCACCCGCGCCATCTGCGCCGCGCGGCCCGAGGTCAAGGTCGTCATCCTCACCACGTTCGACCTCGACGAGTACGTCTACGAGGCCCTGCGCGCGGGCGCCTGCGGCTTCCTGCTGAAGAACGCCGGCACCGACGAGATCCTGCGCGCCGTCCGCATCGCGCACGAGGGCAACGCCATGCTCGCCCCCGAGGTCACCAGACGCATGATCGCCGACCTCGCCGCCAAGACCGCACCCCGCCCGGCCGCCCTGACCGGCCTGACCGAGCGCGAGCGGGACGTCGTGGCGGCGATCGTGCGCGGCCTGTCCAACGAGGAGATCGCCGCCGCGCTCTTCCTCAGCCGCGCGACCGTGAAGACATACCTGAGCAGGCTCTTTCTCAAGCTCGGCGTACGCGACCGCACCCAGCTCGTCATCCTGGCCTACGAGTCCGGCTTCGTGGACGGCCTGCGCTAGCTGTCAACCTTTGGCCGATGCGGCTCCAGGGCCCCGCTTGGAACGCTGAGACGCGTGATCGAAATCGTCGGCCTCACCAAACGCCATGGCACGAAACTCGCCATCGGCGACGTCGCCTTCACCGTCGCACCGGGCCGGGTGACCGGGTTCCTCGGCCCGAACGGCGCGGGCAAGTCATCGACCCTGCGCATCCTGCTCGGCCTCGACCGCGCCGACGCGGGCACCGCGTTGATCGGCGGCAGGCCGTACCGGAAGCTGCGCGACCCGCTGCGCACGGTCGGCTCGCTGCTCGAAGGCAGCGGCGCGCACCGCTCCCGTACGGCGCGCGCCCACCTGACCTGGGTGGCGCGCAGCAACGGCATCCCGAAGAGCCGCGTCGGGCAGGTGCTGGCGGAGGTCGGGCTGGCGGACGTGGCGGGCAAGCGGGTCGGCACGTTCTCGCTCGGCATGGGACAGCGGCTCGGCCTGGCGGCCGCCCTGCTCGGCGAGCCCGAGGTGCTGGTCCTGGACGAGCCCATCAACGGCCTCGACCCGGACGGGATCCGCTGGATCAGGCGGCTGCTGAAGGAGTACGCCAAGGGCGGACGTACGGTGCTGCTGTCCAGCCACCTGATGAGCGAGATGGCCGAGACCGCCGACGACCTCGTCGTGATCAGCGCGGGCCGCGTCGTGACCACCGGCCCGCTGGGCGAGGTCACGGCCGGGCACGCCTCGCTGGAGGAGGCGTTCTTCGCCCTCACCGACCCCGCCGGGCGGCTGTCATGAGCCTGCCGAACACCATCGCCGCCGAGTTCAGGAAGGCCCTCACGCTGCCCTCGGCCATCATCGCGGCCGTGGCGGGCACCGCCATGACGCTCACGTTCACCGCCATGGCCGCCTCCTCGCGGCGCGCCAAGCTGGACGCGGGCATGGTGGACGACGGCTCGACCCTCGACCTCGGCCTAGAGATGTCCGGGCCCGGCGTCGTGGGCGTGATCGTGCTCGGCATCGTCCTCATCAGCAGCGAGTACACCGCCACCGGCAAGGACGCGGGCGGCGGCCGGCAGATCCTGGTCAGCCTCACGAGCACCCCGGGGCGCGGGCGGTTGCTCGCGGCGAAGGCCGTCGTGGTGGCGCTCGTCAGCGGGGTCGCGGCGGTGCTCACGATCGGTGGCGCGCTCGTGATCTCCCAGGCGCTGCTGGGGCGGCACGGCCACCCGATGGGGGCACTGCTGGAGGCGCTCGGCTGGCGTCCTCTGGGGGCCGTCGCGTACTGGGTGCTCATGGCGCTGATCGCGTTCGCCGTCGCCGTCATGACCCGCAGTGGGCTCGTGCCGATGGTGGCGTTCATCGTCAACACCACGTTCGTGTCGGTCACGTTCCTGCTGACCCGGGTCACCTCGCTGGCGAACTACCTGCCCGACGTGGCCGGGGCGCAGATGTTCGCCACGGGCTACCCGGCGGAGAACACCCTCGAACCGCTGGCCGGCGCCCTGGTCATGACCGCCTGGACGGCCGTGCTGCTCGGGGTCGCCGCGGTCCTGTTCGCGCGCAGGGACGCGTGATGACCAACAGCGCATGGAACACCGTCGCGGCGGAGCTGATCAAGCTCAGGACGTTGCCCGCCGCGCTGCTCACCGTCTGCGCGACCGTCCTCCTGGCGGGCGGGTTCGGCGCCGCCCTGGCCGCCGCCCCCTTCGACCGTCCGCTCTCCGCCGCCGAGGCGGCCCTGCGCGCCGTGGACTTCGTCCAGGCCGGGTTCCTTGTGCTCGGGGTTCTGTCCGTGGCCTCCGAGTACGCCGGCAGCCAGTCCCGCACCACGCTCACCAGCGTCCCCGGCCGCCTGCTGCTCCTGACCGGCAAGCTCGCCGCCTACCTGGCGACGGCCGCCGCCACCGCCCTGCTGACGGTCACGGGGGCCTGGGCGGGGGCCTGGCTCGCGGGCGGACAGGGAGGGGACGCCGCCGCCTTGGCGGGCGCGGCCGGGTATCTGGTGCTGATCGGCCTGCTGGCCCAGATGGTGACGTTTCTCACCAGGGACGTCATCGCCTCGCTGGGGACCGTGCTGGGGCTCGTCCTGGTCGTGCCGCCGTTGCTGGCGACCGTCACCGACCTGGCCGCGTATCTGCCGGGTGCGGCGGGGGCGCGGCTCTACCAGCCCGGGCCGGGGCTCACGCCGCTGGAGGGCGGGCTGGTGCTGGCCGCCTGGCTGGCGCTCGTCCTGGCCGCCGCCACCGTCTCGTTCACCAGGCGGGACGCGTGAGCGCGACCACCTCGTTCAATTGATTTCGGTTGTCGGGGGTACCTGAGGCATACTGGGGAGCACCCCACCCCGATCGGGTGAGTTACTAATGTGCTCACCGCGTCGGGTATCCTCTACGGGGCCGGGGTCTTTAATGGCCCAAAGGCGGAGTAGCTCAGTCAGGCAGAGCAAACGGCTCATAATCGTTGTGTCGCCGGTTCAAGTCCGGCCTCCGCTACTGCCCAGTCCCAGGTCGATCGGCCTGGGTACGGGCGTGTCCATGTCCCGAACGTAGAAAGGCACTCCCAAGTGGCTGCCACCGACGTTAGGCCTAAGATCACGCTGGCCTGCCAGGAGTGCAAGCACCGCAACTACATCACGCGGAAGAACCGGCGCAACGACCCGGATCGGCTTGAGCTGAAGAAATACTGCCCCAACTGCCGCTGCCACCGCGCGCACCGCGAGACTCGCTAGTCTCCGGGCAGGCCCCAACGTTCATAACGCACAACCGGCGTCCTCTGACAGGGCGCCGGTTTGTCGCGTCTACGGGGGCATACGGGATGGCCTGGTAAGGCTGTCCTCGCAAAGGAAACGCCATCACTCGGGACAGCCGAACCTTGTTCTGTTACCGTCGGGCTCAGCAGCGCTCGGACGGACTTGCGAGGAGCATCGATGGCCTTGAATCGCGACTTTCTGGGCAGAACCTACCCGCCCAGCGCCCCTTACGAGGTCAGCCGCGTGAAGATCAGGGAGTTCGCGGCCGCGATCGGTGACAACAACCCCCTCTACCGGGACAAACAGGCCGCCCAGGCAGCCGGATATCCCGACGTGCTCGCGCCGCCCACGTTCCCCATCGTGTTCGGCCTGCAGAGCGGCGGCGAGGCGCTGGTCGACCCCGACCTGGGGCTCAACCTCGCCATGGTGGTCCACGGCGAGCAGCGCTTCGAGTACATCCGTCCCGTCCACGCCGGCGACGAGCTGGTCACCACCGCCACGATCACCGACATCCGCAGCGCCGGGCGCAACGAGCTGCTGACGATCAGGAGCGAAGTGACGACCGTCGGGGGCGAGCCGGTCTGCGTGACCTACAACACGATCATCGAGCGCGGAGGGGCCGGCTGAGATGACCGACACGGTGAAGTACGACGACATCGAGGTCGGGCAGCAGATCCCGGCCGTGGACTACAACGTGCGCAGGCTCAATCTGGTCATGTACGCCGGCGCCTCCGGCGACTTCAACCAGATCCACTGGAACGAGCGCTTCGCCAAGATGGTCGGGCTGCCGGACGTGATCGCGCACGGGATGTACACGATGGCGCAGGCCGGGCGGTTCGTCACCGACTGGGCGGGAGATCCCGGGGCGGTGGTCGACTTCGGTGTGCGGTTCTCCTCGATGGTGGTCGTCCCCGACGACGACGAGGGCGCCACGGTGTCGGTCAGTGGTGTCGTGGAGGAGAAGCTGGCGGACAAGCGGGTGGTCGTCCAGCTCACCGCCAAGTCGGGCGACGCGCGGGTGCTGTCGAAGGCCCGGGCCGTGGTGCAGCTCGCCTGAGCCTGGTCGCCCTGGCCCTCGTTCTCACCACACGCGAACCGGTCTCTCTCCTTCGAGAAGGCGCCCGCCGGAGTGGAGAGAGAAGGGAAGTCGTGGTGACGGGCGGTGAAGGCGGCCCCGGATGATAGGGCGGGCGGCTTCCGGGTAGCGCTTTTCCCTATGAGTGATGCTGCGCGACAGGTATGGCCCACGGTCCGATCGATCCCTGTTTCCGCCGTGACCGACACCAAGCCCCCGGGACACCTGCGGGCCGCGCGGCTGGAACAGGTGGCGGGCAGCACCGGCTCCGGCCGCGACACCACGGGTGGCGCGGCGACCGGGGTCGGCACGTCCGGTACGAAGGGCACCCACGCCCGCCAGAACCCGGCCGCCGAGCTGGGCTTCTCCGGTGACCCCGGCCAGCACGGCGCCCCGGACGACGACATGCTGCACGCTCAGCGCGTCTGGGACGGCACGCTGGCCACGAACCGTCTCGACGAGCTGGGCGTCAACACCGAGCGGCAGCGCGTCGAGATCAAGGACGTCACCGCGACCGTGAGCGTGCTGGTGGACGGCCGGCCCGAGGACGTACGGAAGAGCGTGCAGTCGGTGCTCGACCACACCGACGTCCACGTGCTGGCCCTCGACCTGGGCAACGTGGACGGCGCCGGTGACGTGCTGCGTGAGCTGGCCGACCGCTATCCGGAGCGGATCACCGCCTGGCACGTCGCCGAACCGCCGCTGTGGCGAGGCGGGACGTCGACCTGGGGCGAGAGCAGGATGAAGCTCCTGCAACTGGACGAGTCCGAGGTCCAGGTGCTGATGGCGACGGACGTCATGCTGCGCGGCGACGCGCTGACCCCGCTGATCGCGGCCGTCGTGGAGGGCGCGGTGGCGGCCGGCTGGAAGGGCCTGGAGGAGGCCGACGGCGCGTGGCGGGAGGCGGGGCCCGGCAAGGTGCGGGCGCTGGGCAGCGGGCTCATGGCGGTACGCAGGGCGCAGGCCCTCACCGCCCTGCCCGAGGACGCAGAACACGGCACGAACGCCGACCGGGCCCTCTCGCTCGCGCTGCGGGGGGAGCTGTTCGTGCCCGCCGAGACGCTGCCGGTGACGCCGGTGAGCTCACACGAGCGCCTGGAGCCCCGCCCCGGGTGAGGGTGCCTCGGCAGGACGGCGGGCCTCATAAGCTAGGTGCTCATGGAGATGCTCGCGCCCTACACCACGCTGCGTCTGGGCGGCCCCGCCCGTGACTTCGCCGAGGCCACCTCGGCGGAGCAGCTCGTGTCCCTGATCGCGGAAGCCGACGCGAACGGCCTGCCCACGCTGGTGCTCGGCGGCGGCAGCAACCTCGTGGTGGCCGACGCGGGCTTCGACGGGCTGGTGGTCAAGGTCGCGACCGAGGGCGTGACCGTGTCACGCGACGGTGAGCAGGTCATCGTCACGGTCGAGGCGGGCGAAGACTGGGACCGGCTGGTGGTCCGCGCCGTGACGGAGGGCTGGTCGGGCATCGAGTGCATGTCCGGCGTTCCCGGGCTGGTGGGTTCGACGCCGATCCAGAACGTGGGCGCGTACGGGCAGGAGGTGGCCCAGACCATCCGGTGCGTCCGGGCCTACGACCGGCTGACCAGGCAGGTGGTGGACCTGGAGGCGCGGCAGTGCGGGTTCTCCTACCGCGACAGCGTGTTCAAGCGCGACCTGGCGCGTTATGTGGTGCTCGCGGTGACGTACGCGCTGGATATTTCGGAGATGTCCGGCCCGGTGGGCTACGCCGAGCTGGCCAAGAGGCTCGGCACCGAGGCCGGCGGCCGGGTGCCGCTGGCCGCCGCCCGGGAGGCCGTCCTGGGGCTGCGGCGCGGCAAGGGCATGGTGCTCGACCCCGGCGACCCCGACACCCGCAGCGCGGGCTCGTTCTTCACCAACCCTGTCCTGTCGCCCGAGGAGGCCGAGGAATTGGCCGGGCGGGCTCCCGGGCATCCGCACTGGGACATGCCCGGCGGGCTGGTCAAGGTGCCCGCCGCCTGGCTGATCGAGCAGGCCGGCTATCCGAAGGGCTACCAGCGCGGTCCCGTACGCATCTCGACGAAGCACACGCTCGCCCTCACCAACCCCACCGGCGCCGCCACCACCGACGACCTGCTGGCCCTGGCCAGGGAGGTGCGTGACGGCGTACGCGAGAAGTTCGGGGTCACGCTGGTCAACGAGCCGGTGCTGGTCGGCTGTGACCTGGGGGAATAGGCGCCCCGATGGGGCTGTTATGGTGGGAAGTGAATACCGAAGGGGAGTAGTCCCAATCGCGTGATCGACATACTGGCGCCTCACCGCGCCCGGTCACACGGGCCTTAACGGGCGGACGAGACCTTCGGCCTGGCAGCCCTATGAGAAAGACGCTGCCGGGCCGAAGTCATGCCCGAAAATCTCCTCAGGGTTCCGCTTCCGGCCCGGTCGCGCGGAAGAGGACCGTTGGAAGCGTTCTGGATCAGTCTCGGTGTCATCTTCGTGGCCGAGCTCGGTGACAAGAGCCAGCTCATGGCGATGACGTTCGCGACCCGTTTCAAAGCCTGGACCGTGATTCTGGGCATCACCATCGCCACGACGGTTGTGCACCTGGTGAGTGTCGCCGCCGGCGGGCTGATCGGAGACGCGCTGCCGACGACGGCCATCTCGGTGGTGGCCGGTCTGGCCTTCCTCGGATTCGCCGCCTGGACGCTGCGCGGCGACGAACTGACCGAGGAAGAGTCGCGGAAGGCCCAGCGCGTCACCAGGAGCGCCCTGATCGCGGTGACCGTGGCGTTCTTCCTGAGCGAACTGGGCGACAAGACCATGCTGGCCACGATCACGCTGGCGACGAAGCACGACTGGATGGGCACCTGGATCGGCTCGACGGTCGGCATGGTCGCGGCGGACGCCCTGGCCATCGTGGTGGGACGACTGCTCGGCAAGCACCTGCCGGAGAAGGTCATCCGGTACGGCGCCGCCGCCGCGTTCGCGATCTTCGGCGTCGTACTGCTCGCCGAGGCTCTTGTCTAGGACGACAGCAGTGACAACCGGTGGGCGGCCGCGGCTGCCTCGCCCCGGGTGGTGACGCCGAGCTTGGCCAGGATGTTGGAGACGTGCACGCTCACCGTCTTGGCCGAGATGAACAGCTCGGCCGCGATGTCCCGGTTGGTCCGGCCCTGGGTCACCAGGCGCAGCACCTCCAGCTCGCGCGGCGTCAGCAGCTCCGACGGCTCCTCCTGCAGCCCGCCCACCCGGCGCGACAGCGCCTCGATCTCCGCCACCAGCGGGGTCGCGCGCAACGCCCGCGCCAGCGGCAGCGCCGTCTTCAGGCGCGTGGCCGCACCCTCCCTGTCGCCGCTCCGCGCGGCCGCCGTGGCCGCGCGCAGCAGGGACTTGGCCTGGTTGTGCGGGCGGTGGAGTCGTTCCCAGGCCGCCGCCGCGGCGTCGAAGTCTCCGGAGTACGTCAGCCGGTAGGCCTCCGCGACCGGCCCGATGACCGACAGCCCGGCCGCCAGCTCGGCGGCCTGCGCCCGCAGCGCCGCGGTGCGGTCGGGGGCCGTGGTCTCGGCGGCGTCGCAGACCGTGCGCATCATGGCGAGCAGCCGCCAGCCGAGCATGGGCTTGCTCGACTGCTTGGGCCACGCGAGCACCCGCTCGGCCACGGCCAGCGCGTGCTCGGGCTCGCCCTTGGTCATGTGCCAGCTCATGTGCAGGCGGGCGTTGTTGGTGATGTCCTGGACGAACTCCTCCGGCCGGTCCTTCAGCACGCCGAGCTCCGACAGGATGGCCTCCACGAGCTGCAGCTCGCCTCTGGCCATGGCGATGTCGGCGCGCACGCGCAGCAGGGCGTAACGGTTGCGCAGGCCGGGGCCGAGGTTGAGCGCGGTCTCGACGCTCTCGATGGCCTCGTCCCAGCGGCCGAGCGTCTCCAGCGACTCGGCCCAGTTGTTCATGATGAACAGGCCGCTGCCACGGATGCGGCCGTATTTCTTGGCGGTCCGCCAGCCGGCCTCCGACATGCGCAGGGCGTCGTCCTCGCGGCCCATGTCGATCAGGGCGTCGATGGTGTTGCCGATCGCCCGGGTGATCAGCCGGCCGGACTGCTCCTCCCTGCCGATCTCCAGCGCCTGCTCGTTGATCCGGATCGTGGTGTCCATGTCGCCGTTGAGCGAGTGGCCGAGCGCCAGGTTCATCAGCAGGTCGGCTTCGAGGCAGCGGTCGCCGAACCGCCTGGACAGGAGCAGGCCCTCCTCGATGAGCTCGCCGGCCTCCTCGATGTGCCCGCGCAGCATCAGGTGGCGGCTCAGCGTCGTGACGACCTCGGTGCGGCTCGTGCTGGGCTCGGGGACGAGCCGCAGCGCGTGCCGGAGGTCGTCGATGATGCCGGCCTGGTTCTTGGCGTTCTTGAACGCCGTCCGCCGCACGATGAGCTCCGCGACCCGCGCCGGCTCCTCGATCTCGTCGAGCTGTGACAGGGCGGCCTTGACGAACTTGATGCCCTTCTCCACGTCGCCGCCGGCGTTGGCGGCCTCGGAGGCCCGTTCCAGCACGGCGGTGTGGTCGGCGCCGATGAGCTCGGCCGCGTCGGGCACCCGGTCCCAGAGCATGAGCACGCGTTCGAGCAGCGGGACGGCCTCGGTGTAGGCGAACGCCTTGAACGACTTCTGCGCGGCCTCCCAGGCGGAGATGAGAGCCCAGTGGTCGTTGCGGGCGCCGTACCAGTGGTGTGCCAGCTCGACGGCGGCGCGGCCCGGCGGGACGAGGCGGCGGTCCTTGGAGATCTCCTGGGCGAACCTGGCGTGCAGGCGCTGGTGCTCACCCGGCAGCAGCTCGTCGTGCACGGCCTCGCGGATGAGGGAGTGGCGGAAGACGTAGGCGCGGTTGTCGGCGATCTGCAGCACGTTGCCCGCGATGGCGGGGCGCAGCGCCGTCTCCAGCTCGATGTCGGACAGGCCGCTCACGGCCGCCAGCAGCGCGTGGCCGACCCGCAGGCCGCCCGCGGCGGCGACGCGCAGCACCCGCTGGGTCTCATCGGGCAGCCGTTCGACGGAGCCGAGGATGAGGTCCTGCATGGAGTCGGGGAACGTGCACTCCTCGCCGCTCTCCAGCATGGCCTCGACGAACAGCGGAATGCCCTCGCTGCGCTCGTAGACCTTCTCGATCTTGGTGTATTCGGGCGTCTTGCCGAGGATCGCGGTCATCTGCTGGGCGACCTCGTCACGCGACAGGCGCGGCAGGTCGAGCCGGAGCACGCCGTGGACGCGGCCCAGCTCGGCCAGCACCGGGCGCAGCGGATGCTGGCGGTGCAGGTCGTCGGAGCGGTATGTCATGACGATGAGCACCTGCGGGGCGCCCAGGTTGCGGCTGAGGAAGGCGATGAGGTCGCGGCTGGACCTGTCGGCCCAGTGGATGTCCTCGATGACGAGGATCGTGGGACGTTGCTCCGCGAGGCGTTCGAGCAACGTGAGGAACTGCTCGAAGAGGCGGGCGCGGCCGGTGTCGGTCTCGCCGTCGCCGGTGGGCTCGCCGAACTCGGGCAGCAGCCGGGCGAGATCGCGCTCAGCGCCCTCGGGCAGCAGCGCCGCGACCGCCGCGGGCCCCTGCTCCCTGACGAGTTGCCGGAGCGCGGCGGTGAAGGGCGCGTACGCCAGACCTTCGGTGGACAGCTCGACGCAACCGCCGAACAGCACGTGCGCGCCCCCGGCCGCGCACTGCTCGGCGAACCGCTGGAGAAGCCTGGTCTTGCCGACCCCCGCCTCGCCCCCGACCAGGACGGCGGTCACCGCACCCTTCCTGGCCTCCTGGAAGCTCTCGGCCAGGGCCGCGAGCTCCTCTTCCCGCCCGACGAAGACAGGACTGACAGAACGTCCCCGCATGTCATCCAGCATGTCATGCCTCATCGATTGCTTTCGACGGTTTTATGGGGGTGCAGAGGCCCGGCCACGAGGGAGGTTGTGGCCGGGCGCTCGTGGGGTGGTCATGAGGAACGACGCTTGCCGAAGAACGAGCGGCGCTCGGACTTGTTGTGCTTCTCGGCCTCGCGTACCCGCCGGTGCTCGGCGGCGGCCCGGCGCAGCTCGCTGGCCTGGTTCTTCATGAGCTCGTACTCGATCTCGGGATTCATGGTGTTTCTCCTGCTGTTTCGTGCTTCTTCCTGACACCCTTAAGACTCGTCCTAAGGCCGGGTACGCCACATCGGGCGGATGCCTTATCTCTGGTGCGCCACGGCGTACGACATACCTAGGACCTGGGCCTCGATCGCCCTAAGGTGGTCCGGTTTGGAGGTAGAGGCCCTGGTCGGCGATGCTGTCTAGGTGTCAACTCTGACTACTTCGCTCGCGGACGTCGCCTCGTCTGACGCGGCATTGCGAGCATTTCTGCACGGCCTGCCCGGGGTCGACCGGGTCGGCGCGGACCAGCGGGCGGCGATGCTGGGCACCCGTTCGATCAAGACCACGGCCAAGGCGAGGGCCATTGACCTGGCCATCTCCATGGTCGACCTGACCACACTCGAAGGGGCCGACACGGCCGGCAAGGTGCGCGCGATGTGCGCCAAGGCCGTGCACCCGGGCGGTGAGGCGCCCCGGGTGGCGGCCGTGTGCGTCTATCCCGACCTGGTCGCCACGGCCGTCGCGGCGGTGCGCGGTTCGGGGGTGAAGGTGGCCTCGGTGGCCACCGCGTTCCCGAGCGGGCGTTCCTCGCTGGAGGTGAAGGTGAGCGACACCGCGCTGGCGGTGGCGGCGGGCGCCGACGAGATCGACATGGTGATCGACCGGGGCGCGTTCCTGTCCGGCCACTACCTGAAGGTTCATGAGGAGATCGTGGCGGTGAAGGCGGCCTGCGGGGCGGCGCACCTGAAGGTGAT
>NZ_FNVT01000047.1 GCF_900108335.1 Nonomuraea solani | reverse complement strand
TGTCTGCTCCAGGTGCACCACGTCGGAGGAGATCGTTCCGTCCGACAGCCCCGCCGCCGCCCGGGCCAGTACGAACCCGGCCAGCACGTCGGTTTCCAGCGCCTCCAGGTCCTCGGCGGTGGCCGGGGCACGGGCCACTCGAAGATCCTTCACTACCGCCAGCGCCAACTCCGGCCACCTCGCCTTCACTTTCACAGCAAGACGAACGACCAGGACGATAGACCTTCAGAATCCCCGAAATCTCATCAACACCAGAAGAAGCCGGAGCACCAGCAGATCAGCCCAGGTCCAGGGGCTAAAGAAGCTCACAGGGCCTCAAGCAACTCAAGGGTTATTAGTTACGTCCCGATCGCCCTGATCGCCTTGGTCATCTCCCTGTTCCTCCCCAACACCAAACTCTCCGTCTGAAAGGCCCAGCTCATGATTCTCATCACCGGTGCCACCGGCAACGTCGGTTCCGAACTCATCATCACCCTGTTGGCCGCCCGCAACGTCTCCATCCGGGCCATGACCCGCAACCCCGCCAAGGCCACCTTCCCCGTCGACGTCGGCGACTTCGACCAGCCCGACACCCTCGCCGCCGCACTCGACGGCGTCGAGAAGGTCTTCATCCTGCCCCCGGCGGCCCCGACCAGGAACGCACCCTCGTCACCGCCGCCACCACCCACCTGGTCAAACTCTCCACCAGCGGCGTCACCTCAGGAGCGGACCAACTCCCGAGAACGCCTCGCTGTCACCACCTTCATCACGCACCGCGGCCCCTTGCCCAGCCCCCAGGCGCCGCCGGCAGCGACCTCACAATCGTCATCAGCCCTTCAAAACTCTGCGGTCCCCGAGGTTCACCTCGTTTGACCCCCCAACTCAGCCGCGACCGCCCGTTCCCGCAACTGAGCCGCCTCCGCCCGCGCCGCCTCCAACTCGGCCCGTACGTCCTCCAGCCGTACCCGCTCCAACCGCAACTCCCCCTGCAACCGATCCTGCTCCTTGACCGCCGCATCGGCCCGCGACTTCTCCCGAGCCATCAGCTTCCGCTCCCGGGCCACCGCCGCGGCCGCCTCCTCCTCGGCCGCTGCCACCTTCCCGGCCAATCGCTCCACCTCGGCCGCCGCCTGCGCGACGTCCTTCAGCGCCATGGCCCGATCACGCTCGGCCCCGGCAACGGCCCGCTCGGCCGTGACGGCCCGCTCCACGGCCCGTTCCCGTTCCTGAGCCGCCGCCTCCTCCCGGGCCTGCGCACCGACCACGTCCCGCTCGGCCTGCTCACGCGCCCGCACGGCCGCCGCCGCCTCCTCCCGGCCGCGATCCCTTTCCTCTCGAGCCAGCTCAGCCTCCTCCTGAGCCCGTACGGCCTCCGCCCGCGCCTCCTCGGCCCGCCGCCCGGCCAGCTCCACCTGCTCGGCCAATTCCTGTACGGCCTGATCCCTGGCCTGCTCCGTCAATTCCACCTGCCGGGCCGCCTCTTTGGCCCGCCGCTCGGCCAGCTCAGCGCGCCGCTGCGCCTCCTCGGCCGACTGCAACGCCTGCCGCTCGGTGCTCGCGGCCTCCCGCAACGCGGCCAGCGCCTGCTCACGTGCCCGCTCGGCATCGTTCAACGCGGTCTCCCGCTCATGCTCGGCCTCTTCGAGCCGTACCCTCATCTCAGCCGTCTGCCGTCGAGCGTGCTCAGCGGCCTCCCGCGCCAGCCGTACCTGCTCAAAAGCCTGCTCACGCTCAGTACGCGCGATCGCCACCCGCGTATGCGCCTCAGCCTGCACCGCACTCAGTTTCGCCTCGACCCCCGCAGGGCTGAGCTCATCGGCCAACGCCCGCGCCAACGGCTCAATGGCCGCGGCCAGCCCACTCTCCATCCGGTCGTACAACTGCTCGGCCCTGGCCAGCGCCCCTTCCAGCCCAGGCGTGGCCCGCCGCAACTCGCGCTCCCGCTTGGCCGCCGCCTGACAGTCCTTCTCCGGACAGTACGCCTTGGGCCGCCCCCTCCCCCGCCGCTGCTCAATCGGCGCCGCGCAGTGCTTACAAGGCGTCACCACGGTTGCTGCACCGGCTTCATCCGAGACGGTCATCGGCCTGCTCTCTCACGTGAAGTGCCAACTTTCGGACGGCATCCGCCCTGCGAGAGGAGCCGACGGCCCCGGGGCATCGCGCCTCACGGCTACACGAGGCCCCACGTGGGCCGAGCGCCCAAAGCCATGCTTCCTCCCACCACATCACCGTACCATTTTCTATTTTCTAGAAAATCAAAATCAGAAAATATAATCCGTTGCGTACAGCAGAGGCCGCAGCTACTTGCGGGAAGGCAGAATTCCCGCAAGTAAGCCTGGACCTCTATAGTTACGACGAGCCGCCACCCCGACCCTGAGTGGGACCTGTTGTGACGCGCAGGCTCGTTGACAGCGGAAACGCAGAGCTGTGACAACGGGTGACGCGGAACTATGACAGCGAGGGCCGCGTGTGTGGCCGTCAACCTGCGCATCTGCGAACTTTACGGTGTAACGCCAGGGCTCAGAGCTATGACAGCGCCGGCGTTCCCCTTGGCGCTCCTGGGCTTTCGCTCAAACTTGTGCGGTTCCCATCCGGGGCATTGGTGACGCTGGAGACGGTGAAGCAAAGCTTGGAACCGCCAAAACTTGCCCCACTGACCAACACAGAGCCGGGGTCGGCTGGGTCAGAGCTGAGGCTCGGGAAGCGCCGTTGAAGTCCATGGCCACCTCGCTCGCTGGGACCGCGCACGCCCCTGTGGCCTGCCCTGTCCCTTCCTGGATCCCTCGTAATGCGTGATGTCCTTTACAGAGCGTTGCCCGTTCGGTGTGGAGGCGATCTCACCCTCCAAGGCTGGAGCCAAGGGACTAGGCGGGGGATTCGCTGCCAGAGGTCTGCGTTACCGACTGTCGTAGCTCCGCGTCTCCACTGCCATTGTTCCGCGTTGCGGAGTATCACGGATTGCTCCTGGTTGAATACGGGATGTGGCGGGGTGTCGGTCGGGGAGAGCAACCGCTGCGCGCCCCCGTGCGGGAGCGCCCATTCAAGGGTCAGTTCGGTCTAGTGCGCCAGCGTGGCCGGCATGCCTTTCGGGAATGGGTGTAGCTCGTCCGTAGTGACGGGTTTAATCGATCAAGCGCTGAGGGTGTATTCGTCCTGGTGACGGCAGTGGTGGACACGCTGGTACTCGCGGTCGACGTGGAAGGTTCGCTATGCCGATCCAAACGCCAACGGATGTCGACTCGCGCAACGTCCTCTCAAAAACCCATGGATCGGAACGACTTTGACACTACGCTTCGCCAGAATGCTCGGGCCTGTTCCATAGCTTCGCCGTCGATTTCACAGAAGCGGCGCACGAGTTCGTTCGACGCCTGTCGGCTCTCTGCGCCACCAGTGGGCCAATCCTCTTTCTCCGCGATGTTCAGCTTCTCCTGGAGGAGGACCATGAACTCGACGAACTTGTCGAGTGCCGAACTTATCGTGCGGAGCGTGCCGTCGTTCCAGCTCGCTACCTCCCCGCTCTGTCCGTTCAGGACAAGGATTCCGGCGCCGCTGCCCAGGAAGATGCAATCTCCAGCCTCCCTCCGCAGACTTGAATTCGGATCCTTCACCTCGTCGGAGATGAGAGTCGGACCGTCTGTGAAATCGGTGAAGGTGAGGTAGCCGCCGATCCGCTCGGGGATCCCGATCGCGCTGATCACCCGCTTGGCCGTCTCGTCCGTCACGCGCCCGGCGAGCGTAGTGAGCGGCGATGTGGTCACCTCTAGCCCTAGCACATCGAACGCGGACAGGAGCCTTTCGCGGTCAAGCATCGGTGAAGTACCTCCTCGGAATCTAGCCATGACCCGCTTCATACTGGACTTCTGGCTATGAAATCTGACCATCGCTTCGGCGCGAACGGGACTTGGACGAAGCTGTGAGCGGCTGGGTCGCCCACCGTGGCTCTTCGAATGTGGGTATAGCTCTTCCAGACTGGTCCAATCAGGCGGTGAGATTGTATTCGTCCTGGTGACGGCGATAATGGACACGCTGGTTCTCTTGGTCGACGTGGAAGGTCCACTATGCCGACCTGCCGGCTATGCCGACCAGGACACCGATCGGGGTGGTAGGTGACGTGGCTGTGGCCGTCAGGTCAGCATAACGGCGGCATGATCAATCGAATTCTCCCTGGCGTGGGAGGAGACGATGATGCAGGATCCGGCGCGGGCTCAAGTGTCGGGGCCATTGGCACCCTACGCGGAGGTCCTGGCCTTTGTTAAGGACATCGTCCGCCCACGGCGACGTTGATCGGCAGCCCTCTCCAGGACAGCTCCCCGACTGCGCTCGAGGGGTAACCAACCCGATTGTTCAGAGCCGAAGGTCACGTCGCGCACATGTTCGCGACGGGAAACACCAGCTCAGAGCTAATAGGCGATCACACCTGGTAGGTAAAGTGGAAGAAGACCTGGAAACCTACTTCCTGCGCATCATCGGGGAACCCGTCGAAGCCGGCGATGCGTGAGGTGCTCTGGGCTGAACCGCTGAAGGCACGGCGCAGCCGTCTGTCCGCTCTCACCGCGCTCGCCTTCGCCATCGTTGCCGTGGTGTGCGTGCTGTCGCCGCTCGCTGTGCCCCAACCGCGAACGCCATCGCGCCTGGACGAAGGCCGCGAGGGCGGCTCACGAGGATGGTGCGGATGTCCGGCAACGGCAGGAAGAAATCGGTCCAGCCCTCGAGGCAGCCCCTTTCGTCGGACCGGAAGGTTAAAGACACACGAGCCGTCGCCGTCGCCCCAGGGCCTCGCGTGCCGAGCTCCCACAGGGGCCGCCACCGCGCCCGCCCGGCCGCCCGCCCCAGGACACCAGCGCGCACCTCAGGTCCACACTTCAGGGGGATGGGCCGTGAGAAGTTGGGCGACGAACTCTCGTCGGCTACGGACCCCTGCCTTGGTGAAGATCGATTTGAGGTGGTCCTGCACGGTCAGAGGTGTGGTGCACAGGGCCCGCGCAATGTCATCAGTAGCTCGGCCCTGGACGACGCGCACGGCGACCTCGCGCTCGCGGGGGGTGAATCCGTAGGAGGCGAACACCACCGGCAAAATGTCGGCGGGTGACGCCGGCGCGATCACCACCGCCGCGGGTCCGTCCGCCTTGCCTTCCATCAGCGAGGCGTGCAGCACGAACCATGTGCCATCGCGTCCACGTACCCGCAGCGGAGGTGGAGTCTGGGCGCCTGCCGCCGCGCCCCTGGCCTGCTCAGTCACCATGACGAACGACGTCGGCACGGTGAAGATCGAAGCGGAGTCATCCGTGAACTCACCGAGCAACTGCTCCGCCCGCTCGTCGGCGCTGATCAGGTGATTGTCCGGCCCCAACAGCAGCACGGCGGGCGGCAGCGGCGCTCGTGGAGAAGGCACCCGCAACAGCTGGCTGCGCTGCAGGGCAACACCCAGATACCGGGCCGCGCGCTGGGCCAGCGCCAGCTCACCGGGCCGGTACGGGCCCCGGTCAGGGCCGCGCATGAACGCCGCGCAGCCCCACATTCCCCCTCCGGCGTCGAACACGGCGCGGAGCTCGTCGCCGAAGCCCGCCGGCGCGATCTGCTCTCGAAAGCGCAGGCTGCGCCGCAGCACCCCGCCGGTGGCCCGGCTGAGCGTGTCGGCACCACGGCCGCTGAGCCGGATCTCGGGGAATCTCGCGGTGTCATCGCCCCAGATCTCCAGTTGCACCGCTTGGCGAAAATCGTCCAGCCTCAGGTCCTCGGTGAGCACCGAGTTGACCAGGCCCGTCGCGGGATCGGTCGTATGCCAGCACACCGCGTCGAATCCGAGCGCATCTCGGAGCACCTGATCGGCCTGCCGGAACACCTGCGGCGCGGTCAATTCCCCCCGGGCCAGGTCCCGTAAATCGGAGATCACCTGGCGCTCTACTTCCCTGCGCGAGACCACGGCGGCAGCCTAACCTGACGCCCGGAATATCCCAGATTTCTGGGATATTCACGAACTCCCCCGCGCTGTGATCATGAGCTGGTCATCCCAGCCCGGACCAGGAGGTCTCATGACCCCTCGCAGCGTCCCCCGACGACAACTCCTCGCCACCGTACTCGTCACTGCTTCCCTCCTCTTCGCCCTCACCGCGATCACGGTTACCGCAGCCCCCGCATTCGCTGACAGTCCCTGCTCCACCGGTGCCGGTGGCGGCCCCGGCACCGGCGGCCCCGGCGGCATCCCGGAGGATCCCGAGCAGGATCCAAGCCAGGAGCCGCAGTTGACGCCCGAGCAGATGGAGGCGTACGTGGCAGAGAACGAGAGCCGAAATGGGTTGTACGGAGACCCGCACGTCTACCTCGACAGCGCCGTCCCCCCGCACCCCACGGTGGGCGTCGGATTCAACCTCGACCGCTCCGACGCACAAGCTCTGCTGACCGCCGTCGGCGCCAACTACGCCGCTGTGCGCGCCGGAACCCAGAACCTGACACCGCTTCAGATCATCACCCTGTTCAAGGGTGACTACCGCGCCGCCGTCGCGAACGTCGGCCGGGTGATTCCCAACTTCGACGCGCTGTCGTCGGCCAGGCAGGTCGTGCTGATCGACATGATGTACAACCTCGGCCCCGGACGCTTCGGGAAGTTCACGGCGATGATCAATGCCGTGAAAACCGGCAACTTCCTCGCTGCCTCGGTGCACATGCAGAACTCGAAATGGGCGACGCAGGTCGGCAACCGCGCCACGAAGGACATGAGACTGATGACTCAGGGCGCGGTGTGCAACCCCGGGGACATGCCGCGCTACGTCCCCGTCTCCCACGGGGGCGGCGGCGGCTGGGCCACATATCCCGGAGGCATCGAGGCCCTGCCGTGGAGCGGCGGGAACAGTGAGGCCGACATATGGATGAAACTCAGGAACCTCGCTGGCGGGGTCGTCTGCTACACCATGACCGTTACGGTTAGTGGCCCAGGCGGAACATATTCAGCCTCGTCGGTTCACTGCGTCTGAGTGAGCGGCGGCGGACCGGAACCCCCGCCGCTTCCCGGCCGCACACGCCTGACTTGCCGAACACCAGAGCGGCGACCGCCTACTCGATCTCGCCTCACCTCTCCCGGTAGTGGCCCGCTCACATCGAGCTGTTGGTGGTGGTTCAGCAGACTGCGGCCGTGTCATGGCCCAAGGCTGCACCACTGTGAGCGACAGATTCGGAGTCATGGTCATCACCGTGGAGCGCGAGCTCGACGTTCCGGCCCGGCAGCTTGATCGTCTAGAAGATCGGGCCTTCCCCGGGGGAAGGCCCGGTAGCTCTCGCTGGCCATTCGATCGGCCGCATCGATGTAGTCGGCAAGAGCGTCGCGGGATTGAGCGAGCCTGTCCATCTGATCGTCCAGTCGCTGCAGCCGTGACCGCATCGCGGCCAGTAACTCGGGACATCCGAGCAGCTCCGGGGGCCTCTCCGACCGCACAGGGCAGCAGGTACGCGATGTCCTCAGAAGACAAACCGGCACCAAGCAGGTGCCGGATCTGCTTCACCCGCAGCACGGCGTTCTCGTTGTACTCGCGGTAACCGTTTGCGCCGCGGTCTGCCTCCAGCAGGCCCTGGGCTTCGTAGTAGCGCAACTGATGGCGTTGACGCCCGTCTGACGACTCAGTTCCCCGATCAGCATCGAACCTCACTTGACCTTCACACTGGTATCAACGTTGACGATGCTGCCATGAACAGCAAAACCGATACACCCGTGACCGTCATCGGACTCGGACTGATGGGCCGGGCACTGGCCGGCGCGTTCTTGAAGCCGGGCACCCCACAACCGTGTGGAACCGTACGACCTCCAAGGCCGACCAGCTGGTGGCCGAGGGTGCACGGCTAGCGCCAACGGTTGGCGACGCGCTCAAAGCAGGTTCCTGACGATCATCTGTGTCACCGATTACCAGGCCATGCACGAGTTGCTCGGTGCGAGCGATATCGAGCTGGACGGCACGATGTTGATCAATCTGACCTCGGGCGACTCGGCCCAGGCCAGGGAAGCCGCCCAATGGGCCGAGCAGCGTGGCGCCCATTACCTGGACGGCGCCATCATGGCCATCCCTTCGGCGATCGGGACCGCCGAGGCGGTGATTCTGCACAGCGGGCCGCAGTCGGACTTCGGGGCGCACAAGTCAACGCTCGACGCGCTCGGCACCGTCACCTACCTTGGTGCGGATCATGGGCTGGCGTCTCTGTACGACGTGGCCGGCCTGGCCATGATGTGGAGCGTCCTGAACGCCTGGCTCCAGGGCACGGCCCTGCTCAGGACGGCTGGTGTTGACGCCGCAACGTATGCGCCGTTCGCGCGGCAGATCGCTGCCGGTGTGGCCGAATGGCTGCCTGGGTATGCCGCGCAGATCGACAGCGGCTCCTTCCCGGCCGAGGTGTCGGCCCTGGAGACCGACGCGCGGCCGATGGCACACCTGATCGAGGAGAGCGAGGCGGTGGGTGTCAACGCCGAACTGCCAAAGTTGATCAAGGAGATGGCCGACCGCTCGATCGCCGCCGGACACGGTGGGGAGCAGTATCCCGTGCTGATCGAAGAATTCAGCAAACGCGACAACGACTGACCGATCCCAATACCGGGATCTAAGCGGTCTCGGTCGAGATGTGTCAGAGAAAATGGGCTCTTGAGCACTCTCTGGGGAGCTGTCACCTGGAGTGACTTCTGGGGCAGATGGGCCTGGAGAGTCCAGGTTGTGTGGAGATTTCGTAACTCGCCGCGCATGGCGACGGCCGTTCTGTGACGATCTGGATCGCCAAGATCTGATCATCAAGAACGGCCGTGGGGAGTCATTGTGCTGCATCCGGTCACCAGCGACCAGGCTCGTCTGCTGCGTGTGTTGTTCCCACACCTGGACGGGTTGGAGTTCGAGCGGGTCGAGGATTCGAGCGGCAGCCTGCAGATCATGGCATGGACCGAAACCGAGCTGGCTGTCTGCCCGCAGTGCGCGACATCGACTGCTCGGCCCTTGAGCAGCAACCAATCGGTCAGTGGCGGTAGCGGGCTGACGTCAGTTGACCTACCGCCATCCAGCGGTCCGATGCGGGTGGGCAGCGACATGGCGGCGGATTGAGTAACTGTTCGGCTACTTTCGGTTTGTTACGGGCGGGCTGGCCCTACTTTGCGGCGTATGCCGGTGGTGGAGTTCTTAACCGATGACGAAGCGGCCACGTACGGCCGATACGGGGAAGTGCCGTCGCGCGCGGACCTGGAGCGGGTGTTCTTCCTTGATGACCAGGACCGAGAGCTGGTTGAGCGTCGTCGTGGCGACCACATGAAGTTCGGCTTCAGCCTTCAACTCGTCACCGTTCGATGGGTTGGGACGTTCCTGGAGGACCCGCTGGAGGTGCCGACCGCGGTCCTCGACTTCGTGGCCGAGTAGTTGGGCATCGCCGACCCGTCGTGCGTGAAGAAGTACACCGAGCGGACCAAGACGCGATTCGATCACCAGTGGGAGATTCGGCGGGTGTACGGCCTGAAGGAGTTCGGGACCGTCGAAGGGGATCTGCGAGCGTGGGTGGAGGCCAGGTCTTGGACCACGGGGGATGGACCGAAGGCGATCTTTCTCGACGCGGTGCGTTGGCTGCGGGAGCGGGATGTGCTTCTGCCCGGGGTGACGACGCTAGCCCGGCTGGTCACCAACGTCCGCGATGAGACGACCCGGCGACTGTGAGGTGTCCTGGAAGGGCTGTTGACCGTGGGTCAGCGTTATGTGCTGGACCAGCTGCTGGAGGTTCCGCCAGGGTCACGGGTCTCGGACCTGGAGCGCTGGCGCAAGGGCCCGGTCCCGCGCGGGTCCGGGCCGACGCTGATCAAAGCACTGGAGCAGGTCGCCGAGGTCGCGGGATTGGGCATGACGGAGCTGGGGGCCGACCGCTTGGTGCCGCCGCGCCGGCTGGCGGAGCTGGCCAAGTACGGGATGAGCGCGGACGCCTCGCAGATCCGCCGTCACCGCGATGGCCGTCGTCTGGCGACGCTGTTGGCCACGGTGGCGTTCCTGGAGGCAAAGTCGGTCGATGACACCCTGGAACTGCTGGACCTGCTGATGACCACCGAGCTGCTGAACAAGGCGCAGACCGCCGCGGACAAGGAGAAGATCCGCAAGCATCCGAAGCTGGCCAAGGCCTCGGCCCGCCTGGCGGTGGCGGTGGAGGCGCTGTTCGACTCCGATGCCTGGGGTGGCGAGGACGAAGAGCCCCGGGTGTCGGAGGTGTGGGAGGCGATCGAGGCGGTGGTGTCGCGGGCGGAACTGCGGGCGGCGCTGGTCTTGGTGAATGAGAACGTGCTGCCGGCGGATGCGGAAGAGCCCGACGACTGGCGCAGCGAGCTGGTCGGCCGCTACAGCACGGTGTCGGGATTTTTGAAGGTGCTGCCCACGGTGATCTGTTTCGGCGCGAACGCCGAGGGCGCCCCGGTGCTGGCGGCAATGCGGCAGTTGCCGGAGGTGCTGGCCCACCGCAGCAGGCTGCCCGCACCACTGATTCCGGCCCGACTAATCGAGGCGGCCGTGGTGACCGGCCCATGGAAGCGCCTGGTGTTCGGCCAGCCCGTCCACGAGGACGGCGCGGTGAACAGGCACGCCTACACCTTCTGTCTCCTGGAGCAGTTCCACCGGCATCTCAAACGCCGCGAAATCTACGCCGACGCCTCCACCAAGTGGCGCAACCCGCAGGCCAGACTCCTGGAAGGCCAGGCGTGGGAGGCGGTCCGGCCGGACGTGCTCACCGCGCTGGGCCTGCCGGAGAACCCGGACGCCCTGCTGGCCGACCACACCCGCGCGCTGGATGCGGCATACCAAGACGTGGGCAGCCGGCTGGACACCAACACCGAAGTCCGGATCGACGACGCCGGGAAGATCCACCTGACCGGCGTGAAGGCCCATCGAAGAGCCGCCCTCGCTGGTCGACCTGCGCAAGCACACCACGGCGATGCTGCCGCGCGTGGATCTGCCCGAGGTCATCTTGGAGGTGATGAGCTGGGAGCCGCAACTGGTGGAGGCCTTCACCGCAGCCTCCGGCGGCCGCTCCCGGCTGGAGGACCTGCCGACCTCGATCGCGGCGTGCCTGGCCGCGCACTCCATGAACGTCGGCTACCGGCCGATCGCCAAGACCGGCGTTCCCGCGCTGGAGCGCTCGCGGCTCTCGCACGTGTTCCAGAACTACTTCCGGCCTGAGACGCTCAGCCTGGCCAACGCGCCGCTGGTCGCCTGGCAGGCCGGGCTGCCGCTCGCCCAGGCGTGGGGAGGCGGCATGGTCGCCGCGGTCGACGGCATGCGGTTCGTGGTCCCGGTCCCGGCGGCCTTCGCTCGCCCCAACCGCAAATTCTTCGGCTCCAAGCGCGGCATGACCTGGCTCAACGCAATAAATGATCAAGGAATCGGGCGAGGCGCGAAGATCGTGTCCGGCACGGTCCGCGACTCCCTGCACATGGTCGACGTCATCTTCGGGCTGGACGGCGGGGAGTTGCCGGAGATCGTCGTTTCCGACACCGGCTCCTGCAGCGACCTGACCTTCGGCCTGCTGGAACTGCTGAACATCTCCTACCGGCCCGCGCTGGCGGATCTGCCCGACCAGAAGGGCTGGCGCATCGACCCCGGCGCCGACTACGGGCCGCTGAACACCTTCGCCCGCGGCAGGATCGACCTGCGCAAGGTGCAGCGGATGTGGCCGGACATCCTGCGCGTGATCGCCTCCATCTACACCGGCACCGTCCGCGCCTACGACGTAGTGACCATGCTGCAGCGCGAGGGTCACCCCACCGCGCTGGGCGAGGCGATCGCCACCTACGGCCGGATCTTCAAGTCCCTGCACATCCTCGCCTACATCGACGTGGACGAGACCTACCGGCGCGACATCAAGCACATCCGCAACCTGCAGGAGGGCCGTCACGCCCTGGCCCGGAAGATCTGCCACGGCAAGAAGGGCGAGCTCTACCACCGCTACGAACGCGGGCTGGAGAATCAGCTCGGCGTCCTCGGGCTTGTTCTCAATTGCGTCGTTTTGTGGACGACTGTCTACCTGGACGCGGCAGTCCGGCAGCTGAAGGCGCAGGGCAACCCCGTCCGAGATGAGGACATGGCCCGGCTCTCGCCCTTCGTCAACACCCAAATGGGCGTGCACGGCGCCTACACCTTCATACTTCCCGACTTGGCGCCAGGGGCGATACGCGCTCTGCGCGACCCCGACGCACTCGACGCCGACGACGAAGAGATCTGACCCCTCACCTCGGCGGGCGGGCTTCGAGTACCCGGCCGGGCCCCTCCTCACATGTCGTGTTCGTGGATGGCTGAGGCGATGTATCCAGCGTGGGACGAGCCGCTCCAGCGGTGTCTGCCAGCAGATCCCGCGGTCCCCGGGTCCTGCGGCGGGGACCGGCTTGGTCAGTGGGTGTCTGGTCTGGGGATGTGGATGCCGGCGGCGCGGAGTTTGGTCTCGACGAGCGCGACTCCTCGGGCCGCGGCCGATCCCTGCTCTTCGCCGTGGAGGGCGATCAGCTTGTAGCGGGTCGCAGCGTCGGTGCGGGCTTGCAGGCCGGTCACGATTTTCAGGTGTGCGGGGTTGGCGAGGAGGTGGTCGGCCATGGCGGTGGCGAGCTCGGCGATGCGCGGGTCGTCCGGTTCCCAGGTCGCGGCTTCGGTTGCGCGCTTGATCAGGGCGACGAACCGGGTGTCTTCGAGGGCGTGCTCGATATGGGTGAGGTAGTCGTCGAAGCTCTCGGGGACCAGTGCCCTGGCCAGGACCCAGCCCTCCCTGGCGGCCGCCACCTCCTCTGCGGGGAAGCCGAGGCCGGACATCCGCTCCAGCAGCGCCACAGCACGGTCAGGCAGTAGAGCCCGGTCGCCGTCGGCGAGCCGGTGCAGCGTGTCACGTCGCGCGATCAACTCCTCGATCCGTTCGGTGAACTGCCGCTCGACGTCGGCGAGCGCGGCGGCGAACAGCGCGGGGTCAGCGTCGAGCAGGGACCCGATCTCGGCCAGGGGCACCCCGGCGGCGGCCAGCGTCCGGGCCTGCACCAGCCGCAGCAACTCGGCCGATCCGTACCGCCGGTAGCCGGAGCTGTCGCGTTCCGGCTCCTTGACCAGGCCGAGCTTGTGGTAGTGCCGCACCGTCTTCACCGTGACGCCGACGAATGCCGCCGCCTGCCCGATCGTGACTCCGTTCATCTGCGCAATCCTGCCCTGTGCTCGAGCTCGGCGACCAAGCGGACCAGCCGAGCATGTGGACGGGCCACGCCGAGTTCGGCGTGGCCCGTTCGGGTTCTTCCTGGTGTACGACCGGAAGGGCGGCCCCTTGAGGCGTACGGGTCACAGGCGCTCTCAGCCCGTCGGCTGAGCCGGATCGACCTGCCCACCGCCAAACACCTCGTTGAGGAGCCTTCGCTGGGCGGTCTGGAATGCTGTTGCGATGGACAGGTCGGCGTCGTCCACGCAGTTCAGCGCGGCGGTCAGGGTCTTGCTGCCGTCAGGGGTGGCGTACATCAGCGCCGCGTGGCCCACGGCGGCGCCGTTGTGGGAGATGACGGTGCCGCCGCCGTCCGTGGTCAGCACGAACACTCCCAGGCCGTAGTCCATGTTCGGGATGCCCGTCGGGTGCGGCGTGCACATCTCGGCCAGCAGCCCGGCCGGCATGAGCTTGCCACCCAGCAGCGCAGAGATGAACGTGTGCAGGTCCTGGGTGGTCGAGATCATGTCGCCGCCGCTGGAGACCCAGGAGGGGTTCTGGCGGGTGATGTCGACTGTCTTCTGCTCGCCGGCGTCCTCGTAGCGGTAGTAGGCGTGGGCGTACGGCTCGGGGATCTCCGGCGACGCGTCCGGCACCACAGTGCCCGACAGGCCGAGCGGCCCCAGGATCAGCCGCTGCATCTCCTCGGCAACCGAACGGCCGGTCACCCTCTCGATCAGCAGCCGGGCCAGCACGTAGTTGGTGTTGGAATAGCTCCAGCCCGTCCCCGGCTCGAACCGCGCCGGCTTGGACAACGCCAGCTCCACCAGTTCCTGCGGCCGGTAGGTCTTGAACCGATTGTCCACCCACTCTTTGCCCGTGGTGCTGTAGGGGATGGGGATCCCTGGCGCGATCGTCCCGTCGGCGTTGACCTCCCCGGTGAAGTTGAACACTCCGCTGGTGTGCTGCAGCAGCATCCGCACCATGATCCGCTCGTCCAGCCCGAACTCGGGCAGGTAGTGCGCCGCCGGGGTGTCCAGCCCGATCTTGCCCGCGGCCACCAGCTGCAGCACCAGGGTCGCGGTGAAGGTCTTGGTGTTGCTGCCGATCCGGGCATGCCCGTTGACCGGCGGCTTCGCGGTCCCGCCCAGCTCGGCCACCCCGGCGCTGCCGACCCACTCGCCCCGCTCATCGTGCACGCGCAGCGACACCCCGACAAAACCGGAATCGACGATCTCCTCGATCGCCTTCTGCAGCTCCGGCCGATCCTGCCCGGCCGCCGTCTCCGGCACGGCCCCGCTGTCCGCAGCGGCTGCCCCAGCGGCGTCGAGGGCTTCGGTGATCTTGCGGACCATCTCGGCCGTGGCGGGGCTCGGCCGGCCCTGCTGCATCTGGGCGGTCTCGACAGCGATGAGAACGGCGCTGCGGAAGTTGCCGGCCTCGGCCGGATCCTGCTGCTTCAGCAGGTTCATGGCCGCAGTCAGGGCCGGCAGCACGCGGCCGGCGATCTCGGCCACGGACTTGCCCACCAGGTCCTTGACCTTGGGGTAGTCGGCGAGCACGTGCCCGATCAGGCCGGTGGCCGAGCCCAGCGCGATACTGCCGTGGGTGGCGATCTCACGGGGCTTGCCGGCGGCACCGGCGGCGGTCATCAGCGTCACGGCGCCGTACGCGGCGATCCGCAGGGTGCTCTTGTCCTGGTCGGAAAGGGTGATCGTCACGGTTGTTTGATCCTTTGAATCTGTTATGTCCGGTCGGCGTCGCGCCGCTGCGCCGAGCTTCCACCCTGCCCCTAGGTCAACCTCAACCGTGATCTAGCTCACAGCTGCTATGGGGGTTGGGGGTTGAGACAGCTTCGGGAGCAGGACGCCGTCCCCGTCAGGTGACAGTCGTATCTCGCCCGGCGGTCCGGCGGTGTTCCGAAAGCCGACCCCCCACCGGAACACCGCCCAGCCACAGTGGCGCCCCAGGTCGGGGCGTTCCGTATAGGTGTTCCGCGAACTGTTCCGGTGAAGGCTCCCTATCCGGAACACTTCAGAGCGTGAACGGAGCACGTGTCGGCTACGCCCGCTGCAGCACCGACGAACAAGACGTCATCATCCAGACCGAGCAGCTTCTCGCGCTCGGCGTCCCCGAGGACCGCATCTACATCGATCGCGGCTTCTCCGGCACCACCCGTCGCAATCGGAACGGCCTCGACCAGGCCCTCGCAGCCGTCTGGGACGGCACCGTGTTCACCGTCACAAAATTCGACCGCTTTGCCCGCAACATGGCCGAAGCCAACGACATCCTCACCGACCTGTCCGACCGCGGGGTGCTGTTCGGGTTGAGCGCCTCCGTCTACGACTGGAACGACCCGTTCGGGCGCCTGTTCCTGCAGACCCTCGCCATGGTCGCCGAGTTCGAAGCAAACATCGGGCACCAGCGCACCCGCGAGGGCATGGCGTTGGCCAAGAGAAGGGGCAAGCTCAAGGGCAAGCAGCCCAAGCTGCCCGAACCGGCACGGCGTTCCATCCGCCGCCGCTACGCCGAAGGCGAGGTCTCCCTGGCCGACCTGGCCGCTGAATACAGCGTCGGCCGGTCCACCATCCACCGCATCATCCACGGAGCTCCAGAAACCCCCAGTTAGAAAGCGGATCTACGCCCACCTCGCTACACGCCGTAGCCATAGGAACTCCAGGCCTCCCTGGGCAGGATCATCCGAATGGGGCCTGTGGCCCGCGCCCATGAGCGGTCGCATCCAAACGACCAGTGGCGATAGCCCGAGCCCCCCACGGGCTCGCTAACGCCACTGGCCGATTGGTTGCTGCTCAAGGGCCTGCTCGGGTGCATGACCGGTACCAGCGGCGTCGGCGGGATGTGTCGTGCGGTGGCCGGCCGATCCAGGTCGAGTTGGAGGTCCGCCGGTTCTTCTGCGGCGACGGCTCCGGCCCGGTCGCGACGTTAGCCGAGCAGGTCGACGGGTTGACCGCCAAGCACCAGCGCCGCACGCTGGGGCTTCGGGGTCTGCTGGAACGGGTCGCGCTCGCGCTGGCCGGCAACGCGGGTTCCCGGCTGGCGCGCGCGATGGGCCAGATCGTCTCACGCTTCGCGCTGATCCGGGCACTGCCGGATCCTGAGGCCGGGCAGGTCACCGTCCTCGGAGTTGACGATTTCGCCAAGCGCAAAGGTACGTCGTACGCGACGTCCTTGGCGATCTTCAGTGGGGCCGAGCCGCAGGCCGGGGCGGCCTCCAAGGGCACTGCCGGACGTGTGGCGGGAGAGGCCGGCCGGGGCCGGCGCGCCAGGGCTGAGCCCCGGTGGGTGCGGGCATGGTGCACGGACACGATCGCCGGAGGCGCGCGTCAGGCGTTGGCGTCGTCATCCCACAGGTCGTAGTCGCAGGGCTCGCCGCGGGCCGGATCGTGCTGTAGCCCGGTCCGAGACGCCCGGCCCATCTCCTCCTCCTTGACCACCAGGGGGTCGGTCAGGCCCAGCACCACCGTGGGGACCGGCGGGAGGGGGCGGCGGACACGGGGATGCGGGAGGGCTCGATCTTGTCGTCACCGTAACAGCCGAATCCACCTTTGACCAGATATAGACGGAAGCTCTGACTCTTTCGACGCTACTTCTTGACATTTCGCTGAAAATGGCGCGTACTTCGATCGAAAGTCGATCTAACTGCCCCCATAGCACCACCGGTCACAACGCGACGGGTCCAGGCCTAGACCCACATCGCGCGCGAAAGCAATGCCCGAGCACTCGCAAGTCACCCTTACGCAAGCGTCACCGATTGGGGAACCATGACCGAGGTAGGCAGAGGCATGGCGAAAAGCCTGCTCTCCCGGCGTGCCTTCACCACGTCCGCGGCGGCTGCCGCGTTGGCACCATTGGTCACAGCGAATCAGACCGCGGCGTCGATCCAGGCCGACACGGTCATGGGCGCGGTCCGCCGCATCACTTTGTACGCCGAGCGGCTGGCGGACGGCCAGTTGGGCTACGGACTGGAGCCCGGCATGGCGACGATTCCCGGGCCGCTCATCGAGATGGTCGAGGGCGACACGCTTGAGATCGAAATGGTCAACAACCTGGACGTGACGGCGAGCCTGCATGTCCATGGGGTGGACTACGACGTGGCCAGCGACGGTACAAGGCTGAACGAGAGCGTGGTCGAGCCCGGGGGCCGGCGCACCTACATCTGGCGCACCCACGCGCAGGGCAGGCGTGCGGGCGGTGCCGGCATCGAGCCTGGCAGCGCGGGCTACTGGCACTACCACGACCACGTGGTGGGGACCGATCACGGCACGGGCGGCATCCGTCAGGGACTGTACGGCCCGCTGGTGGTCCGGCGGAAGAATGACGTCAGGCCGGACAAGACGTTCACCGTCGTCTTCAACGACATGATGATCAACAATCGCCCCGCGCACCACGCGCCGGAGTTCGTCGCCAAGGTCGGCGAGCGGGTGGAGTGGATCGTGATCACCCACGGCGAGTTCTACCACACGTTCCACATCCACGGGCACCGCTGGGCCGACAACCGCACCGGCATGCTGGAGAGCCTTGAGGACCCGAGCCGGATCATCGACACCAAGATCACCGGGCCCGCGGAGTCGTTCGGCTTCCAGCTGATCGCGGGCGAGCGCGTCGGCCCGGGGGCGTGGATGTACCACTGCCACGTCCAGAGCCACTCCGACATGGGGATGGCCGGCATCTTCAAGGTGACGGACGCGGCCGGGAACGTGCCGGGTCAACCGGGCGGCGGTCACTCTGACGGTGACCACGCGGGCGGCGACCACACGGGCCACTAACGGCCGTGCACTCCCCCCGGGCGCCCCATGCCGTACGAATACGGCCCCACGCAGACGTCGACAACCCCGGACCGCGGCCGACCCCCGAACTCGTCCGCACATGGTCCCGAACCACCCTCGATCCCAAGGAGCAATGATGGGTCGAACAGGCCATTTACCGTCCCGAGCACCCGCCTGGCGACGCGTACTGATCGCGATGTCGAGTGCCGTCCTGGTGCTCGGACTGGGGACCCCGACCGCCGTGCCGGCCCAGGCACAGGCCCCTGCCCCGGCCGCCAAGAAGCCCGCCGTCAACGTGCTGGTCTTCAGCGGTCAGGCCGCGCAGCAGGACGACCCGGTGCGGGCGGCCGTGACGGCGATCAGGGAACTGAGCAAGACGAACGGGTTCTCCGTTGAGGAGGCCCAGGATCCGGCGGTCTTCACCGCCGACAACCTGGCGCGATTCCGCGGCGTGGTGTTCCTGTCCGCCAAGGGCGTGAGCCTGGACGAAGCGCAGCTCGCCGCCTTCCAGGCGTACATCAGGGACGGTGGCGGGTTCGTCGGCATCCGAGACGCCGCCCGCGCGCAGGCGGACTCGGCCTGGTTCACCGAACTGATCGGCACCCGTCCCGTCGGCGCCCTCCCCATCGCGGAGAAGGTGACGGAGACTGCGGCGAGCGCGGAGAACCCGCCCAACGAGACCAAGGACAAGGTTTTCGACGGGGACAACGACACCAAGTGGCTGGCCCGGACGCCGACCGCGTGGGTGCAGGGCAAGCTGGACAAGCCCGTCGCGGTGGCGCACTACGCGCTGACGTCGGCCAACGACTTCGCCGGCCGGGACCCGAAGGACTGGACCCTCCAGGGCTCGCAGAACGGGACGACCTGGACGGATCTCGACAAGCGTAGCGGGGAGACCTTCCCGCAGCGGTTCCAGAGCAAGGAATACAAGTTCGAGAACACCACGGCGTACCAGTACTACCGGCTCAATGTCACCGCGAACAGCGGTGAGCCCCTGACCCAGCTCGCCGAGCTGCGGCTGTTCGGGCCCGACTCCGCGCCTCCCTCCGCGCCGAAAGAGCAGAAGGCCGTCGTGGACGTCCTCGACCGCCGGCATCCGGCGAACGAAGGGCTTCCGCTCACCCTGTCGCGGACCGACAAGTGGCTGAGCTGGAACCCCAATCCGGTGGGCAAGGTCCACACGATCGCGCAGGTCGAGGAGTGGACCTACAACCCGAGCATGAACGGCAACGGCCCGTTCCATCCGGTCTCCTGGTGCCGTGACTACGACGGTGGCCGGTCCTTCTACACCGGCATGGGCGGCACCGCGGCGAGCTATACCAGCGACAAGCAGTTTCGCACGCACCTCGCCGGCGCCATTCGGTGGGCGGCCGGCATCGTCCGGGGCGACTGCCAGGCGACCATCGCGGCCAACTACACCATGGAACGGCTGACCGCGCCGAACACGCAGGGCCAGCTCGACCAGATCGGTGAGCCGCACGGCCTGACCATCGCGCCGAACGGCAAGGTGTTCTACATCGGCAAGGCAGCCTGCGCCACCGGTCCGATCCCCGACTGGAACGACCCGAAGGTGGGCCTCGGCTGCGGCACCATCCACCAGTGGGACCCGAGGACCAAGCAGGTCAAGCTGCTGACCACGCTGCCCGTCATGGGCAACCGCGGCAGCGGCGACGAACTGGTCAAGAACGAGGAGGGCCTGGTCGGCATCACCCTCGACCCGGACTTCGCGGAGAACGGCTGGATCTACGCGTACTGGATGCCGCACGCGTCGATCGACCGGAACAGGCGCATCGGCAAGCGGACGGTCTCCCGATTCGACTACGACTCGCGTACCCAGACGATCGACCAGAGCAGCCGCAAGGACCTCCTGCAGTGGGACACCCAGATCCATAGCTGCTGCCACGCGGGCGGAGGCATGACCTTCGACGAGGACGGCAACCTCTACATCGGCTCCGGTGACAGCAACTCCTCCGGCGGATCCGGCGGTTACTCCGGGAACAACTGGACCCAGGACTACAAGGGCACCTCGTTCCAGGACGCCCGCCGTACCTCCGGCAACACCAACGACCTCAACGGCAAGATCCTCCGCATCCACCCGGAGCCCGACGGCACCTACACGATCCCCGAGGGCAACCTGTTCACCGGCGAGGAAGAGGGCGGCGGCAAGACCCGCGCGGAGATCTGGGTGATGGGCGTCCGCAACATCGCGCGGCTGCAGTGGGACAAGGAGAACGACTGGATCACGGCCGGCTGGGTCGGTCCCGACGCCGGCGGCCCGAGCGAGACGTGGGGACCGGCGAAGTACGAGACCGTGACGGTTCTCACCTCCGCCGGCAACCAGGGCTGGCCGTACTGCATGGGCGACAACCAGCCCTACCGCGACCGCAGCAACAGCGACGCCACCCAGCCCGCCGAGTGGTACGACTGCGACAACCTGAAGAACACCTCGCCCCGCAACACCGGCCTCGTCGACATCCCCCCGGCGCGCGACAACATGATCTGGTACTCGCCGCAGGGCGGCGGCCCGGTCTACCCGAAGCGGCAGGACGGCAGCGGTCTCCCGACGTACAAGCAGGGCGAGGAGACCTTCACCATGCCCTATCTCAAGGGCGGCGGCCAGGCGGTCATGTCGGGCCCGACCTACCACCGCTCCCAGACCGACACCGGCAGCGGAGTCGCGTGGCCGGAGTACTGGGACAACAAGTGGTTCATCGGTGACGAGGCCAACGGCAACAACCGCATCGCCGTGACCGTCAACCCGGAGACCGCCAGGGACGCGGGCCGGCCGGCGTTCGCCGAGGACCTGCGGAACATCATCCCGGGCGGCACCGCCGCCAACCAGATCCAGTCGTGGATGGACGCGAAGTTCGGTCCCGACGGCGCGCTCTACCTGCTCGACTACGGCAACGGCTTCTTCAGCCTGCACGCGAACCAGAAGCTGGTCCGCGTCACCTACAAGGGCGGCCCGAAGACGCCGGACCCGGACGCCGCCGTGGCGCGTCCCGCCCGGCAGAACGCCGAGCCCAGGACGATGATGTTCTCCAGCGCCAAGGCCGGCGGCGTGGCGTGGGAGTGGAACTTCGGCGACGGCAGCGCGCCGTCGAAGCAGGCCGCCCCGACGCACACCTATGCCACCTTCGGCACCTACCAGGCGACGCTGAAGGTCACCTACGCCGACGGCGAGCAGGCCACCGGGAAGATCGCTGTCACGGTCGGCTGCGCCGCGCCCGACGCCCGGCCAACGGTGCGGTTGCTCGACGCCTTCACCGGCGTGCGCAACAAGGCGGCCGGCGGCGGCTGCACGATCAACGACCTGATCGACGACGAGCGCGACTGGGAGAACCACGACCAGTTCGTCCAGCACCTCGACACCGTCGTGAAGCAGCTCCTCCAGGACGGCGTCATCACCGCCCAGGAGGCGGAGGCGCTGCGCACTGCCGGCGCCGAGTCGGAGGTCGGGCGGGTGAGCGGGTACCAGCCCATCTTCGACGGCACGGCATCGTCGCTGCTGGGCTGGAGCCAGGCCCCGTCCGGGCGGTTCGCTCTCCAACCGGACGGTACGATCCGCAGCTCCGGCGGTCTGGGCATGCTGTGGTACTCCGACAAGGCGTACGCGGACTTCTCGGTCCGGCTGCAGTTCCGTGACAGCTCGCCCGACCCGCATCGCGCCAACAGCGGCGTCTTCGTCCGGTTCCCGGACCCGAGGACCCCGCTGGAGCAGCGGCCCGCCGGAAGCTGCGGCACGGTCGGCGCGGCGCGCACGTCACCCGCGTGGGTCGCGATCTTCTGTGGCCACGAGATCCAGATCTACGACGGCGACACCGGCGAGCCGCAGAAGACGGGCTCCGTCTACAACTTCGCGCCCAACGGCCTGAACCGCGCCGGGGCGACCCCGAAGGGCCAGTGGAACGACTACGAGGTCCGAGCGGTCGGCCAGCACTACACGATCATCCGCAACGGCACGGTGATCAGCGAGTTCGACAACACGCCGGGGAAGGCGTCGTCCCGCGCCGGTGACCCGCCCACAGACCTGCGCCAGTTCATCAGCGGGTTCGTCGGGCTGCAGAACCACGGCAACAACGACGTGATCGACTTCCGCAACATCCGCGTGCGCGAACTCTAGGCCGGGTGCCGGGCCGGGGAGCGTTCCCCGCGCCCGGCACTCCACCCCAGCTCGGAAAGGTGCATCGACACATGCATGCCAGATCTCTCCCCTCCCTCGTGATCAGAGCCTTACGGCAGGCGTCCGGAGCGGTGACGGCGCCGCGCCTCGCCGTGGTGCTGCTCGCCCTGGCGCTTCCCGCGCTCTTCCTGTCGTCGGTCAAGGCCGCCGTGCAGCCCCGTACGCAGCTCACCGCCACGCAGGCGGCGGACCAGGTACTCACCTGGACCGCCGACGACAGCATGACCGCGTACAAGTCGGCGCCGGAATCGGCGACGGCGGGCCCCGCCACCATCGTCTTCGAGAACAGCGCGGCCACCGGCAACACCACCGGCATGACCCACACGCTGACGTTCGACACCTCCACCCCCGGCTACAACCACGACGTCAGCCTCAACATCATCGCCAGCCCCTTCGACTCCAACGGCGGCCGGCACATCGCCCAGGTGAACCTCACCCCCGGCAAGTACCGCTACACCTGCGTGATCCCCGGTCACGGCCAGATGACCGGCGAACTCGTCGTCACCGAAGGCGGCGGCGAGGACACGACCGCACCGCAGGTCTCCGCGCAGGTGGCGGGCGACCAGGACGCGGCCGGCAACTACGTGGGCGCGGCGACGGTGACGGTCACGGCGAGCGACACCGAGTCCGGGGTGGACACCGTGGAGTACTCGCTCGACGGCGGGGAGTTCGCGGCCTACTCGGCCCCGGTGTCGGTCAACCAGGTGGGGGCGCACACGGTGAGCTTCCGGGCCACCGACAAGGTGGGCAACACCTCGCCGGTGGGCTCGGTGGAGTTCACGGTGGTGGCTCCGCAGGAGGAGGACACCACGCCGCCCGAGGTCACCGGGAAGGTGACCGGTGACCAGGACGCGGCCGGCAACTACGTGGGCGCGGCGACGGTGACGGTCACGGCGAGCGACGCCGGCTCCGGGGTGGACACCGTGGAGTACTCGCTCGACGGCCAGCCGTTCGCGGCGTACACGCAACCGCTGACGGTCAACCAGCCCGGCGCGCACACGGTGACCTTCCGGGCCACCGACAAGGCGGGCAACACCTCGCCCGTGGACTCGGTGACGTTCACGGTGAAGGCCTCGCAGGAGGAGGACACCACCCCTCCGCAGGTCTCGGCGCAGCTGTCGGGCCGGCAGGACTCGGCGGGCAACTACGTCGGCTCGGCGACCGTGATGATCTCGGTGAGCGACACCGAGTCGGGGGTCGCCACGGTGGAGTACTCGCTCGACGGCGGGCCCTACACCGAGTACCCGTCCCCCGTGTCGGTCAACCAGGCGGGCGCGCACACCCTGTCGTACCGGGCCACCGACAAGGCCGGCAACACCTCGCCGGTGGCAACGCTGAGGTTCACCGTGGTGGCTCCGGAGAACGACACCACGCTGCCGCAGGTCTCGGCCGCGATCACCGGCACCCAGGACTGGGCCTGGAACTACGTCGGCTCGGCGACGGTGAAGCTGACGGCGAGCGACGTCGGCTCCGGGCTGGACACCGTGGAGTACTCGCTCGACGGCCAGCCGTTCGCGGCGTACACGCAACCGCTGACGGTCAACCAGCCCGGCGCGCACACCCTGTCGTACCGGGCCACCGACAAGGCCGGGAACATGTCGGTGGGCACGGCCAAGTTCATGATCGTGGAAGCCGGCGGCAAGTAGCGCCCGCCGCCGGGCAGGGGAGACGGGCCCCCGAGCGGCCGGTTCGTCAGCCGATGAGCGGCCTCCGTCCAAGTACGGGGCCGCTCACGCATCAGGCCGCCCGAAAGCCGTCACCAACGCCTCGTCCACGTGCACGACGAGCACCTCGACCGGGCGCAGCTCGGCGATCCGGTCGGCGAGGCTCCCCCAGGGCGTGGCCCCGCCCTGGGGCTGCGGCTGCGGCTGCGGCTGCGGCTGCGGCGAGAGGATCAGCACCCGGTCGCAGCCCCGCGCAAGGTCGGCGTTGCTGAGGGAGGGCAGGCCCGCGCCTGCCGACAATTCCATCCATGCAGGTCAAACGGCATGTGCAGCGTCGCGAAACACCAGCCGCCGTGCTCGCCGGGGTACCCGGGGCAGACGGCGAAAATCCAACGGATATAGCTCTGACCTGCGGTTACGAGGTAGTGGGTCAATGATCGGCCTACTGTGAGGCCGTGGTGGCGTGTTCGTCGTGGTCGCGGAGCATGCGCATGACGGTGGCGGGCGAGGGTCGTTTGCCCTTCTTGGCGCCTTGGGTGATGAGGAGTTGGCTGGCGATGTCGCGCAGGCTTTGTCCTTGGTCGCGTAGGTGCAGGGCCATGGACAGCATGGCGGGGTCGGTGACGGTGGCGCCGCCGATATTCTTGCCGCGGTTGCGGGCGGACTCGTGGCCGTCGAGGGTCTTGTCGCGGATGTATTCGCGTTCCATCCCTGACAGGGCGGCCAGGACGGTGAACACGATGCCGCCGGGGTCGTGGCTGCCTTGGAGTTCGCCGGTGAGGAACTCCAGGCCGATGTCGCCGACGCGCAGCCGTTCGGCGAGCTCAGCGAGTTCGAGGCCGCGGCCGAGGCGTTTGTGCTCGTGGGCCACGAGGGTGACGCTGACGCCGGAGGCGCGCAGGTCTGCGGCGTGCGCGATGGCGCGTTCGAGTTCGGGCCGGGTGGTGATGCGGGTGGAGACCTTCTCGGAGAAGATGCGGGGCACCCCGGCTGCTTTGAGTGCGTCAAGCTGGGTGTCCAGGGACTGGCGGGCTGTGGAGGCGCGGGCGTAGCCGATCCGGGCGTGACCGGTCGGGGCGGTGGCCGCCGGTGGCGCGGGCAGTTCGGTCCAGGCGGTGCCCGGCCGGCGCAGCGCGGGGATCGGCACGCTCAGCGCCTTCGCGAGCGCGGGCACGAGCCGGAAGCGGGCGGTGTGGTACTGGATCGCCACCCGGTTCTTGGTCGTCCGGCACGGCGATCCGGCCGGGGCGCCGCACGTTGACATCGGGCAGGCGAAGGCCTCCACGCGCAGGAAGGCGTCCTCGGTGTCGCTCACCCAGGAATCGTTTCATGGGTTGGTTCAAAGGTTTAGCAGATTTGAAACACGCTGTGAAACGATTTCCGTGCCGGACGCACCTGTGTGACCTTGAGCGTTCGGTGACGGTGAACTTTCAGCGCTATTTGGCGTTGGTCACGGTATGCCGATGACGAGGGACTCGCGAGCGGTCTCCACGACTTCCTTGATAATCGTGCGCAGGGCGGTTTTGCCTACGCCGGGTGTTCGCGGCGATCCGCCGCGATCCAAAGGACAGAGCTGTGCATCTGGGCTGTCCAGCGCAAGTACAACGTATGCCTTCGTTTCATGGGCAGGCGCTGGCCTCGATGCTGCCGAGCCGTACATGCCGCTGCCGCTCCGGCAGCCTCTGCGGCGCTCGCCGCGACCGACCCCGACTTCGCGGCGAAACGTCTATGCGTCCGGTGAGGGATACAACGGTGCGTGGTGCAGCGGCCGGATCGTTCCTCCCGGGCCGAACCGAAAGCCCAGGGCCCATCTGCTGAGGTCGGCGGTGGGCTCGTCCGCGTCCTTCGAAAGTTCTGTCAGGAGCCGATGAGAGAGATCTTCCTCCGCGCCTATCTGTGGCTGGGCAGTAACGACAAGCAGATAGGCAGTGGCGCGCAACACCGGCACGTAGGAAGGACTGTGGCGGTGTTTGCTCTTGTGGACGATTTCCTGCAGCATTCTTTCAAGCCGATGGCGAATGTCCCTAGCCTCAGCCTCGGCGCCTGTGGCCCCAAAACAGTCACCCACGGCGAACAGCGCCGCGTGCAGCTCGGAGGTTTGCGGCTTGGACACCAGGTCCTCTTTCTCCAATCTCTCCAGTTCATAATAAGCCTTTATGCAGGCGTCCTTGAGGATCCGGGACACGCTAGAGTCACGAACATTAAGGAAACCAAGAGCGAAGAGGGCACGGCAGCGGAGCCAGGATTCGCTGTCCTTATGTATAAGGACCGTCTCTAAAGCGCGGGCTACCGGAGTGGCCCATCCACCGGCGCTTAAGGTGTCGATGGCTTCTCTCCGGTGGACTCCTTGATTCTGGAGCAGAGCGTGCTCCACCAAGGTGATGGTGTCCGGCAGGATGGCGAGAGGTATCCGCTCGGCGGCATTCTGGAGTTCCAAGGCGGTGTCGCGAACGACTATGCGACACGGTGCCTCGCCCTCTGGCCATGCATTACAGACGCCTACGCCGGTGGTGAGCAGAGACCGCAGTGTGGCGGCCACCCAAAGGGGCCCGGCGCTGGCTCCGGGCTTTTTAGCCTCGTCGGTGAAGCTGCTGATCAGAACTTCCAGACGCTCTTTGACTGGGGCGGGGTCGCGGCCCTCACGGAGCGCGCGTTCCCAGGCCCCGAGCGCTGCGGTGCCGCGCTCACGCAGGGATGCGTCCGTGTTCTCCGCCCGGTTCAAGAGGGCCGCACCTGCCCAATCCAAACCACGTGTATGGGAGGGCGACCATGCCTTCGGGACGTTGAGTGCTAGCTCCAGGTCCAGGCTTCGGGCTGGATACAGGGATCGTTCCCGAAGATCCTCGGCATCCTCGATAAGTACCTGTACCCAGTCTTTTAATCCCGCAGGCTGCAGGCCCAGGCTTTTGCTGATCCGTACGGTCTTGGAGACCGCGCGCCATGCCCTAAAGCCCAAGGGCTTGGTCCGGATGGCTCGCTCCAGGCCGGTCCTCAATCCTGTATCGGCGAGATCGAATGCATAAGCTCCGAGGCTGCCGAGAAGTACCAGGGCGTCGATATTGCGCGGGGTCGGCGGCGAACCCCCAATGATGATGAGACGATCGACGAGCTTTCTGATCTCCTCGCGATAGCGGCTAACGATCTCTGTCATGTCCACCTGCGCCTGGCCTGGACGTGACTGCAAAGCCATGAACAGCGACAGTACACCTGATGCCTGAATGAGGACCGCGAACTCGTCCTCTGCGTGGCTCTTGAGCAGTTCCTTGGTCCAAGGCGCAGGAATCTGCGCGCTCAAGCCGGCGGCGTCTTCCAACCCGCGCAGACGCACGGCCAACGACGCCAATCCACCAGGCCGATCCATCTCCGGCTTAAGAGCGATGATGATGGTATCCAGCTTCTTGGCATATTCGACTGTGAGCTTCTGGATTTTCTTCGTGATTGCAGCGCGATCTTGCCCAGTAATTTCGGCGATGCGCGTCTGCTTAGAACCGATCTTCGCCAACTGAGCCTGAGCCGCATAACGCAGAAGCTGATCAGCGTTCGCGATATTAGTGATCTTTCCCTGCCGCGACGGAGAGTCGCGGCGGCCTTCGGCACCCATGACGCGAGTGTAGATGTTCCAGTGCCGCCATCAAAGAGATCAATTGAACATCGTTGGGAGCTGCGTTGAAGTCGGATGTCGAATTTGTTGCTTCTACTTCAACGGAACGCGAAGAACGCATCAACGCAAGGCCCTGACCAGGAGATTTGTGTCTCACGGCCCCCGTTTTGCTGTTGACTCCAGTCGGCTGCTCGCTAGGCTGGGCAAACCACCAGAATTCATCTGGAACAGATAAGCGGTGGCTATTTCGACCTAGATCGCAATAGCCACCGCCGGAGAGACGGGACGCGTCCGATCTGCACTCGGACGCGTTCCAAGCATCACCAATGACCACCGGTCACTTCATCACCAGAAAGGCTCTTGATGATGTCCTCTAAACTCCAAGGTAGCGCAGCCGCCAGTGGATATCCACACTTCAGGATGCGTATTAAGGCTTCTTCGACCAGCGACTCCACCTCGATCAGACTCAACCCATCCGATACACCGAGCATCCTGGACAAGATCTCCCGGCCACTACTTCAGACCTGGGTGATCCTGCAGTCGATGTGGCTGCTGTCAGGTCTGCTCTGGCCCGAGCACGGCACTTTCATGGTCTACGCCTCCTTGACGCCAAGCGCGCTGCTGGGGTGGTACGCCAGTCAACGCAAGTTCCTGCGGACTCCCACGATCGTCGGATTAGTGACCGCCGGGGCGACCTATCTGTATGCCACCGAACTGGGCCTACCACAGGCCAGCACTCTGGCCACAGCGGACGCTTTCCACAAGCTCCTGGTGAGTTCGGCGATGGCCGGCATCCTGATCGTCCTGCAGTTGTGGCAATGGATCTGCGCGCTGTACAGCGCGTGGGTGAAAAACCTCGCGCGCAGGCTCGTGGGGCAACTTCCCGACACCCATGTTCGGCCTCGCACACGCTGGGCTGGAAAACACCGCCCCCCAGCGAAGCGTCCTCGCCCGCGCCACCAAGTGACAAGAACCAGGCCCGAAGATAATCGACCCGCCAAACGACAAGGAGTGCATCATGGCTCTTCCCCCCGCCCATGGAGACGTCGGTGATCGTCAGGTATTGGGAACCCTCTCAGTGTCCTGTTGTGAGTTGTGGCAGATCATCAGGCGACTCGATCGGGTCAGTACAAGCCCTTCTTCCACTCTGGGGCCGCAGTTGAACCAATTGACCCAGCGACTCGCAGACACCATGGAAGACATGCTCAGGCTGGAGGAACTGCTTAAGCTCAGGTCCGTCCCCCATCAGCAGCACCTGTAAGGAAGGCCGGGTCGCCACGCTTAATTGGGCGTGGCGACCTGTTCTGTTGGAGAAACCGTGCAGTCGAGCGGCTGAGCCTGGGGGTTCTCCCGCGCAGGCCATGGGGTTGGAACGATCTGGAGTGAGTGTGTGTCGGATAATCGAACGGTTTTCGAACGGAAAAGCCCTGACTACAGGGAGCCGATGACGAGGGATTCGCGGGCGGTTTCGACGACTTCTTTGGTGATGGTGTGAAGGTCGTTGATCTCTAGGATGCGGCTGATCTGGGCGAAGAGGCGTTGGAGAAGCCGGAAGTTGCCGGTGGTGATGCGGTGTACGGCGGCGATGGCTTCGGCGTCGGTGAAGTCGTCGGCCGACAGCGGTAGTCCGAGGACGGCCCAGTGGCGTTGCAGGACGAAGGTGAGTTCGTCGGTGGACAGTGGCCGGTATTCGTGAACGAATCCGATACGGCTGTAGAGCTGGGGGTAGCGGGCGAGGCGCTTTTCGATGCCTGGCATGCCGATGAGGATCATGCCGAGGCGGCTGCGGTCGTAGTGGTCACGCAGTTGTTCCAAGCACGCGGTCTTGAGCCGGTCGGCTTCGTCAACGATGAGTAGTTCCGCGAAGGGGGTGAGTGCGTGCAGGCTGGTGAAGGTGCGCCGATCGTAGGGGTCGGGAGCACGCAGCGTGCCGAAGGTCGTGCTCATGCTGGTGAGCTCTTTGTCGATCAGGCGGGGGGTGGCGCTGACGGTCGGGGTGTAGAGCAGGGTGTGCCAGTCGTGGCGGTCCTGGCCTTCCCCGTCTCGAGCGCAAGATCCACGCAGGAAAGGCGCCACTTCGTGCCAGTGGGCGTAGCGGCGGGCCGACAGTGTCTTGCCCACTCCTGGCGGGCCGTAGCACAGGCCGATGTATTGGTCGCGGCGTACGGCGTCGGCGAACTCGGTGAAGCGGCGGTGTTCCTTAGTGACGATGAAGTCGATCTCGTCGATGGGGGCGTCGGGGCCTGACAGTTGCGGGCTGGGCAGGGCCTTTTCGATCAAGGCCGCTTGTTCCTGGAAGTGTTCAGATTCGGTGTCGCCCCAGATCACGGTCACTCCTCTCGGTACCGCTTGAGCCGCGGTTGTGCCGCCTCCTGGGCCGGTGCCGGGGCGGTGGCAGGGAGGCCAGGAGCGGCGGCGGGTTGATGAGCCTCGATCAGCCGGTCGACGATGCTGGTCCGCTCGGTGATTGGGAGCGCAGTTCACGGCGGCGCGCGGTACGGGCGGCGGTGATCTCTTTGAGGCTGACGGTGCGGTCGGCCAGCTCGGGGCAGATGGCCCGGCACAGGTAGCGGTCGTGGTGAAAGACGCGGATCTCGGCCATGTCGCGGGGGTCGTAGCGGATGACGACGTCCTCGCCGACGTAAGCGGCCAGCACAGGGTCGAGGTAGCGCAGCGCCTGGAAGTGAATACCGTCGGGGTGGACCTTTCGGGGCTTGGCCACGGTGAGCACAGCAGGTCCAGCTGATCGAGGGAGTCGGGCATGCGAGGGATGAACGCGCCGTCCTCCCAGCGCTGTTGCGGTGGCGTACCGGTCTCGCTGTGCGGGGTGACGTTGTACACCTCGCGGACGAAGGTGCTAATCGCGTTGTCCAGTTCGGCCAGGCTGAGCTGGGCCTGGCCGGCGCGGTCGCGGGTGCTGCGGGGCGCGTGGCCGGGCAGGGCGGGGAGGCACATCTGGTTGAAGGTGGAGAAGATCCGTTCTATCTTGCCGCGGCCGCGCGGCTGACCGGGCAGGGAGAAGTAGGCCCGGATGCGCAGGTCGGCCATGACCTGTTCCAGGTGGGCCGAGGTGAAGTCGGAGCCGTGGTCGACGTGGAAGGCGTCCGGGATGCCGCACACGTGCCAGTCCGGCTCGCTCTTGCGCCAGATCGCCTGCCGGAAGGCCAGGGCGGTGGTCAGCGCCGATGGGGCGCCGAGGTTGACCGCGTAGCCGGCGATGGCCCGGGAATGGTCGTCTTCGATGACGGTGAGCCACGGCCGGGCTGGTTTACCGGACGGGGCGATCACCCACAGGTCGAGCTGAGTGTGGTCAGCCAGCCAGATCTGGTTGGGCCGCTCGGCCTCGCGCCGGTACACCAGGTCATACAGCTCCTGGTAACGGCGCACCCCTTGCTGGGCCAGCACCGTCAGGGCCGGGTCCAGGCTGCGGACGATGGCGTACACCGTGGCGTAGCTCGGTACCGGCCAGTCCTGTTCGGCGGCGACCGTGGCGACTTGGCGGTGGATGGTGGCGATGCTCGGCGCCGGACGCTGCAGCGCCAGTCCTTCGATCAGCATCTGCAGCGCGCGGGAGGCGCCGGGTGCCGGCATCACACCGGGGTCGGCGGGCCAGCCCGGCCAGGCCGTCCCGGCGGTAGTCGGCCAGCCATCGCTGCAGCGTGCGATACGGCTGTCCGGCGTGCGCGGCCACCCGGGCCAAGGGCACGCCGTCGTCCAGATGCGCGCGCAGGATCCGGTAGCGCTCCAGCGCCTGCTCGCGATGGGCGCCGCCCAATTCGGCCAGCGACGGCCGTGGTGGGTCCATCTCTTCACCGTCGCGCCGCAGGCCGGACTCGTACAGCCCTCTTTTCGGAAGTCGGCGGACGGGACGGTGGGATCAGCGTCTACTGGCCGCTCGGCAGTTGGCCCTGGCTCGCGGGCTCGGCCAGGGTAGGTGGGTCGCCGGTGGTGAGCTCGGGCACGTATTTATAGATGGTGGAGCGGCTGACGCCGAGCAGCCGGGCGATGCTGGAGACGCTGTTGCCCGGATGGGTGAGCAGGTCGCGGGCGTGGCGAATCTGCTCGGATGTCATTGCCGGGGGGCGGCCCAGGCGCTGGCCGCGGGCGCGGGCGGCATCCAGGCCCTCGCGGGTGCCTTCGACGATGAGTTCGCGGATGAACTCCGCGAGCGCGGCGAAGACGTGGAAGACCAGCCGGCCGCCGGGGGTGGTGGTGTCCAGGGCCTCGTGCAGGGAGCGGAAGCCGATGCCGCGCTTGCGCAGGCCGGCGACGATCGAGATGAGGTCTTGCAGCGAGCGGCCGAGCCGGTCGAGGGAGGGCACCACGAGGGTGTCGCCTTCACGGAGGTAGTCCAGCGCTTTCCAGAGTTCTTCGCGTTCGGCGTTCTTGCCGGATTTCTTGTCGGAGAAGATCCGCATGCACCCGGCCGCCTTGAGCGCGGTGAGCTGGCGGTCGAGAAGTTGGCCGGCGGTGGAGACCCGGGCGTAGCCGATGAGGGCACCGGAGGCGTTGGCGGGTTCGGCGGCCAACGGATCATCAACGGCAAGATCATTGGCGGGGGTGCCGGCGTTCCCGGCGGCGGTCGGGGTGATCGTCACTGCGTCATTGTATGAGAAACGGTCCCGCGAAGATTGTTGGACACTCGAACTTTTCGACACGTTTTTTGGACACTCCAGCGGCGTTGATCATGACATCGAAGCCGCTTTGGTGATCTTGTCGAGAAACGTTCGATTCTCGACAAGATCACGATGCGGATCGAGACCAACGCGAACACTTTCACCGGCCGGCCATTTGACCGTTACGGTCAATGCGTGAGGATCATCGCCGTAGAGGATCATTGGCCCGAGTACGGGACGATCGTCGTCAGGGACACTCATGGCGTCGATCCGGCATCCAGATCGCGACCGGGGCTGCCCCTGCTCGACGAGCACGCGGTGGACGCGCAGCCTGGCGGTACCATCGCCAAGGCGGGCGATGGATGGTTACAGGCGTCAGCTCGCGACGCGCGCCATCACGTGCGCTTGGAGGCGCATCACGGTCCTCCCCCATTTGGCGACGTCTGGCACGACGTGGTCGAGACTCCGTACTACGCCAACACCGGTTCCGTCATGCTGACGACCGTGCTCTACGGCGAAAACTACGCAGACAGACCGCTCCGGCTCGGAGCACCGGGTATGTATCGAGTCCGGGTCTTCTGCCGCAGGACTCCGCCGGAGATTCCCGGATTCGAGGCATCGGAGGGTGACCTCTGGCGGATGCAGTTCTGGGCGGCCCCTGGGACTCCTCAGCCTCCCCGCTGGTTGGCGCGGAGCCGACCCGCCGTACAGTCCGGGCGTACTGGCTGGGAGGCGGTTCTCGGGCTGCCCTGTCAGGAGGTGCTTCACGCCGTCCAGGTCGCGGCCGCCGCCGGTGACGCCACCGAGGAACAGATCGCCGCCGCGTACCAGCCATGGTCCAGCAGCTCAGGCGACTGGAGCGGCCCTCTTGCCGAGGATCTGTCGGACTACGCCGTACAACTGGGTGTGCCCGCACCGGCCACGCGGCAGGAGTTGCTGCGGCTCTTGGTGGCGGCCGGCCTGGTGATCGCCGAAACCTCCGCCGAGGTGACCCGCTATCGTCCCTCCGCGAGCCCGCCGCCTGTTGAGGAGGTGCTGCGCCTGCCGGACGAGCAAGTGACCATGATCCGGCGCCAGGACGCGTTCCACCGTTACACCTCGTTCGCCGCCGACCTGGCCGCCGTGGCGATGTGGAGCCCGGGTTGCACCGTCTCGGCAACGCTGGAGGAGCTCTCCCACCAGCTCCTGGCGACGGAAGAGGAGATTCACGGGGCGATCCGTTACGGCACCGAACGGGCCCTCTTCAGCACCTCCGGAGACGAAGGCATGTTCACGGCGATGCCACGTCTCCCGCCGCCACCCGAGGTGGGCCGCATAGCCCGAAGGCTCGAGTGAGGCGGTTCGAGGGCGGTCGCGCCATCTACCTCTGAAGCCGCACCGCCATCAAGCGCTCGAAGTCACACGCACCTGGTCGAGGTCCTCCGTCTGAGACCGGGCCGCGCCGTTTCATATCCGACCACCTATGAAACGTCGAGCTGGCACGAAACGATCTTCTCCGACCACCGGAAATGATCCTCGATCTGGAACTCAACATGGGCGACCGCATCGGCCCTCAGCAGTAGTGGACCCGCTCCTGCGAGACCACGGAACGAACTCGCGGAAGGCACGCCCGTGTCCACCGAGAGCCAGGACAAAACCTCACGTCCCAGATCGGGCGGTAGTCGTCAGGGCCGCCCTTGCGGCGGTGAGGATCTCCTCCGACAGGGGGGAGTCCTTAGTGGCGCGGGCCAGCAGGAGTGCGCCGAGCATGGTGCACAGCCGGGTAAGGCCGTCCTGGTCGTCGGTGGCCAGCCAATCGGCCAAGTCGCCGACGCCTTCGGTGTAGACGCGGTGGGCCTCGTCGTTGCCGGGTTCGCGTGCCATGTCACTGGCGAGACCAGCGACGGGGCAGCCGCCTCCGGGGTCGTCGCGGTGTTCGACGGACAGGTAGGCGTCGATCAGCGCCCGCTGGGCCTCGAGTTGCCCGGCGTGCCGTTCGAGCGCAGCCCTATGGCGCTGGGTGCGCTCGTCGAAGGCGTGGGTGGTGGCCTCGTCGATGAGCGCCTGCTTGGAGGCGAACTGCTTATAGAAACCGCCGTGAGTCAGCCCGACAGCCTTCATCAGATCGGCGACGCTGACCTGGGTGCCCTGCTCACGAAAGAGCCGGGAGGCGCTCTCCACGATTCGCTTGCGGTTCTCCAGCGCTTGCGCCCGCGATACGCGGCCCATCAGCCACCCCCATTTGGATGTTGGTTGACTTCTAACCTACACTCTGATTTAGATTTGAAACATAATCTAAATCAGATGGGTCCGTTCACACGGGCCCCGCAACGTGAGGAGCAGGCATGGAACTGAAGAACGCGGTCGCCGTGGTCACCGGAGCCAACCGGGGGCTGGGCCGCCATCTGGCCGCCCAGCTCGTCGAGCAGGGAGCGAAGGTGTACGCGACGGCGCGCCGCCCCGAGATCCTCGCCGACGAGCCCACCCGGAACGTCAAGCAGAACCTGTCCACCGTACTTAACCCGGCCTGAAGCAGCAGAGAACGAAAAGGGAGACGACGATGAAGGCCTTCATGGTCGAAAGCTACGGCGGCGAAGCCAGTGTTCAGGCCGGTGAGGTGCCGGACCCGCGGGTCGGCGTCGACGACGTCCTGATCCGGATCCACGCGGCGAGCGTCAATCCGCTCGACCTCATGATCCGGAACGGGAAGTTGAAGACGATCCTGCCCTACCGGGTCCCGTTCATCCTGGGCAACGACCTGGCCGGGGTGGTGGTCGAGGTGGGCGCGGCCGTCACCCGATTCGCGGTGGGCGATGAGGTGTACGCCCGGCCCGGCAAGGACCGGATAGGCACGTTCGCCGAACTCATCGCCGTGCACCAGGACGACGTCGCGATCAAACCGGCCACACTCACCATGGAAGAAGCCGCATCCCTCCCCCTGGTCGCCCTGACCTCCTGGCAGGTCCTGGTCGAGCGGGCACAGCTCCAACCGGGCCAGAAGATCCTCATCCACGCCGGCTCCGGCGGCCTGGGCACCATCGCCATCCAGCTCGCCAAACACCTGGGCGCGACCGTGGCCACGACCACCAGCACCGCCAACATCGACCTGGTCAAGACCCTGGGTGCGGACGTCGTCATCGACTACAAGAAGCAGGCGTTCGAGACGGTCCTGCACGACTACGACGTGGTCCTCGACTCCCTCGGCGGCGAGACCCTCACCAAGTCCTTCCAGGTGCTCAAGCCCGGCGGGAAGGTCATCAGTGTCGCGGGCCCGCCCGACGCCGCGGTCGGCAAGGAACTCGGATCCAATCTGATCATCCAGCTCGTGGTGTCCGCGCTGAGCTTCCAGACCCGCCGCCGCGCCCGCAGTCACGGCGTCAGCTACTCGTTCCTGTTCATGAAAGCCAGCGGCAACCAGCTCCGCGAACTCACCCCGCTCATCGACGCGGGCAAGATCCGGCCCGTGGTCGACACCGTCTTCCCGTTCAGGGAAACCCGGCAAGCGCTGGCCTACGTCGAGGCAGGACGCGCGAAGGCCGGCAAGGTCGTCGTCACGATGGCCTAACAAAACAACATCTACCGGACCATCGGCAACACCACCACGAATTCGTCGCCGCGGCACTGCGCTTCCTCGAATCCTGAAACCATCTCGGGTTCATCGCCCACCTCCACCTGCCCGACGTCACCGCGTACGGCGAGAACGAACCCGACGGCGGCCAGACCCTCGTGTTCACCACCGCAGACGGCTCATGGGCACGAGTCTTCCCGGACGGCGCCAGAGCCTGGAAAACCCTGGAAGCGGGGGACTGTACGGTCACTGGCTCTGGCCCACTTTCGGTGGTGACGGACGGTGGTTAGCCGAGCAGGATGCGATGGCGGAGGAGTGTGAAACCGGCTCGTCCGTACATCTGCCTCTTGATCATTTTTGTTTTGGTGTTGACGCCTTCGGTGCCGCCGTTGTGGAACGGGAGGGTGAGGGCGGCGTTCACGGCGGCTCGGTCGTAGTCCAGGCCGCGGGTGAAGGCGTGCACGTGCGGCAGGTCGACCTGACGCGCTTGTTCGATCCAGGCGGTCAGTAGCTGGTCGTTGCCCGGCTTGGGGTCGAGGAGAGCGGTGAAGTTCCGAACGAGTCCCGCGAGCATAGTCATCTCATGGCAGGCGGCGAGGGCGGCATCCAGTCGCTCGGTGTGGTGGCCCGTGAGCTTGCTCGGCTCGGTGAGGAGAAGGCCGGCCAAACGCTTGGGCGAGATCATGGGCCGATCGCATTCGACGCGGCCTTGGTTGATATACCGGTAGAGCAGGTTCTGACTTCCGGTGTAGCCGAGTTTCTTGATCTCGACGAGAAGTTGCTGGACCGGGACGGCGGGATCTTCGGCCCGGCGTCGGCGCAGATGGTCGCGGAACGGATCGACGAGCGTGGGCCGGTACTTCGGCACGCGCACCAGCCGTTCGGGTTGGCCGACCCGAGCGTAGCGTTTGACGGTGTTGAGCGCCAGGCCCAGGCGGCGGGCGCATTCCAGCAGCCCGACACCCTGGTTGAGCAGGGCGTGGACCTGCTGCCAGCGCTCGCGCGTGGTGGCGGCCCGTACCCCTTCTTTCGGCGGCGGGCCGATCTTGCCCCAACAGGAGTGCGCGGCGACCTCCTTCACCACGGCTTCGGCCAGGTTGTGCCAGACATGCCAGCGATCACCGATCTGCACCGCTTCAGGCAGGGCGTGACGGATCGCTTCGGCGTAGGCGCCACGCCTCCAAAGTGTCGGCCTGACGGTCGGCGAGCACGTCGATCCGCTCCCGCGTGATCGCGTCGATGATCACCGTGGCGTAGCGGTGCCGTTTGCGGAGAGCGAAGTCGTCCACCCCGATCACCGCCGGCACCGGACGAATCGGCAAAGGCAGGCGCAGCAACGACCGGATCGCGCTCTGCCGCGATAGCCCGACTCCCAGCACGGCCAGCAGCCGAGACGCCGCCCGCCCGGCCAACTCCCGCACCACCGCCCCCACCTGCGCGGTCAAGGCGACCGTGCGGCGCTGATACGGCTCGGCCAGGCCGGCAACGGCTCCCGGAACGTCTGCCGCTCGCACCCCACCGTCGCCCACCTCAGCCGCCGGAACCGCAGCCGCACCAGCACTCGCTGCCCACCAACCGGAAGGTCAGCCAGCTGCCGATCCACATAGCCATGCACCCGCCCGGCCGCCCCGCAGCCGGGACACGCCACCGGCACCCCGGTGGACGTGACATGCACCACGATCGCCCCGGCTCCCGCCTGAACGCTGCCAATGACCAGGCCGGCCAGTTGCGGGAACACCAGCCCCGAAAGATCCTTTACATCACGCCGGCGTCACGCTGACACAGCATCCCGAGATAGCCATGAACCGACACGAACTATCACGTTCCGTAACCACCGAAAGTGTGCCAGAGCCACTGACTGGACACACCCCCGTTTCTACTGGGACCCCTGGAAATCCCAGAGTTCAGGCGAACTGAAGGGTCTTCAAGAGAGCTTGTAACCCGTAGTGTGTAAAGCTGATCTTGCTGCTGGTCTTGGTTGTTTTACCTGATGCGGCCTGGGTATGCCTCGGCCAATTCGTTGAGGGCCTCGGTCCAGCCGTAGGTTTTGGCGCCTTCGACGAGGCGGCCAGGGTAGCCGCTGCGGGCGCTCTGGTCGGCGTTGTTGGCGGCGCGTTCCCGGGCTCGCTTGTCCTCGATGTTGATGATGGCCAGCCACAGGAGCTTGACGACGGCGTCGTCGGTCGGGAAGTGCCCGCGGGCCTTGGTGACCTTGCGCAGCTGGTAGTTCAGCGACTCGATGGTGTTGGTGGTGTAGAGCAGTTTGCGGACGCCGGGGCTGAAGGCCAGGAACGGGATCACCCGGTCCCAGGCGTTCTCCCAGACCGTCACCGTCTGCGGGTATTTCTTGCCCCACGGGCTGCTCGCGAGGTCGGCCAGGGCGTCGAAGGCGGCCTCGGCGTCGGCGGCGGTGTAGACCTTCTTCAGTTCCGCGGCCAGGGCGGCGCGGTCCTTGCGCGGCACCGGGCGCAGCGCGTTGCGGATCAGATG
>NZ_FNVT01000050.1 GCF_900108335.1 Nonomuraea solani | reverse complement strand
AGCGTGTGCAACTCGTCGATGAACAAAATGATGTCGCCACGCGTGCGGATCTCCTTGAGCACCTTCTTCAGCCGCTCTTCGAAATCACCGCGGTAACGCGAACCGGCCACCAACGCGCCCAGGTCAAGCGTGTAAAGCTGCTTGTCCTTCAGCGTCTCGGGCACCTCACCGCGCACGATCTTCTGCGACAGCCCCTCCACGACGGCGGTCTTGCCGACGCCGGGCTCGCCAATCAGCACCGGGTTGTTCTTGGTCCTCCGCGAGAGGACCTGCATGACCCGCTCGATCTCCTTCTCACGACCGATCACCGGGTCCAGCTTGCCCTCACGGGCCGACCGGGTCAGGTTACGGCCGAACTGGTCGAGCACCAGCGAAGAAGACGGGGCATCATGCGCGGCGCCGGCGTCGGTGCGCTCCTGTCCGCTCTGATATCCCTGCAGCATGTGGATGACCTGCTGCCGGACACGGTTGAGATCAGCGCCGAGCCTGATCAGCACCTGCGCCGCCACGCCGTCGCCCTCACGGATGAGCCCGAGCAGCATGTGCTCGGTGCCGATGTGGTTGTGACCCAGCTGCAAAGCCTCACGGAGCGACAGCTCGAGGACCTTCTTGGCCCGGGGAGTGAACGGAATGTGCCCCGCCGGAGCCGACGGACCGTGGCCGATGAGCTCCTCGACCCGCTGGCGTACAGCCTCAAGGCCGATCCCCATGTCCTCCAGGACCTTCGCGGCGACCCCCTCCCCTTCGGAGATGAGCCCGAGCAGGAGGTGCTCGGTGCCCATGTAGTTGTGGTTGAGCATGCTGGCCTCCTGACGGGCCAGGACCACAACGCGTTTCGCTCGGTCGGTGAATCTCTCGAACATCAGCTCTCCCGCCGGGACGGTGCTCGGAAGGCGAGCACGACCAAATCGTCCGGATCGGCCACGACGCTCGCGGCCACGCCGTCAGGGCGCACGACGTACGCGCGTGGCGGGCCGGTGAGCAGCCACCGGCCGCTGACGATGGTGCCGGTCGCGCCCGCGTGCGGCCCGGCGGCGATGCGCACCCTCGTGCCGGGCGCGTGCCCGTCCTCGGCCACCGTCAGCAGCGCGTCGAGGATCTGCCCGGCCCCCTCGAAGCACAGCTCCTCCCACCTCTGCGGTATGTGCGGAGCCAACAGACCGGACAGGCGTTCGGCATGGTCGCGCGCCTCCGGGTGCGGGGCGACCCGGGCGGCGGCCAGCGCGGCGACCGCCTGGTTGCGCAGGAGGGACGGCTCTTGGTCGAGCATGAGGCGTGCTGTACGGTCCAGCAGCGAACAGACGATGTCCACCGCCGTCTCCTGGCCGAGCTGGGCCGCCCAGGCGAGCTCGCCGACCGAGGGCACCAGGCTCGGCGCCTGTTCGGCGATCATGGCGTAGACCAGGGCCAGCACGTCCTGACGGGTCTCGCCGTGGTAGAGCAGGCCGACGCCGGTGCCGCTCTCGCCCCGGGTGGGCGGGAACCGCTCGGCCAGATGCCGCGCCCGCCCCCAGGGCAGATCCGCTGCCAGGTGGGTGTCGTGGACCCGCTGTTCGAGGGTGCGGCCTTGGCGGCGGTCGATCAGCATGCGGCGATGCCCGTCGGTGCTCACCGGGTAGACGGTGCGGCCCTGGCCGGCCGGGCCTTCGAACATGCCCTCCGGGAAGGCTTCGAACCGGCGTCTGGCCACGGAGTAGGGCACGCCTGTCAGCGTGGCCTGCGCCCTGATCGCCCGCTTACGCGCCCTCCCCGACACGGTCCGCCTCCTCGGCTGCCCATCACGACCCTGGTCCCCCATCCCGAGCAACTGCTTACTCGCCTGGTAAGGCTGCTCGCCGACCTGCCGGAGCTGCTCAGCCACCCCGGGCAACCGCTCGTCCACCCGCTGGTGCCGCTCACCGATCCCGCGGCCCCGTCGGTCCGCCCGCTGGCGCTGCTCGCCTACCTCGTGGCGCTGTTTGTTCGCCCCGTGGTGGTGGTCGTGTGCACGCTGGTGGTGGTCGTCTGCGCCGTGGTGCTCATCGTCTGCCATCACGCCTCCGGCAGGACCCCACGCCTCCCACCGATCAGGCGGCACGATGAGGCCGCACAGCCGGGTCCCGCGCGCTGAGTCGGCGACTCTTGGCCGTCGTACACGATCCGCGTGGGAGATCGTGCCCGGCTCCGGCGGGCGCTCCGCCTACCCGACACGATAACTCCACTCGATCCCGCGGCGGCCGAATTCAGCCGGTAGCCGAACAGGTCGGTTCGAGATCGGGAGGGTGAGAGCGCGCGACATGACGCCGTGCCCGGGCGTGAGGTGTGCCCGGGCACGGCGTACGTGGGTCAGGCGACCGTGAGGCTGAGGCCGTAGGCGCTCAGGATCTCGTTGACGGGCTGGTGGTACGTGGTGCCGCCGGAGGAGCAGTTGCCCGAGCCGCCGGAGGTCACGCCCTGGGCCTGGCCGCCCGAGATGAACGAGCCGCCGGAGTCACCGGGCTCGGCGCAGACCGAGGTGCGGGTGAGGCCGTTGACCGTACCCTGCGGGTAGGTGACGGTCGCGTTGTGCTGCTGGATGGTGCCGCAGCGCCAGCCGGTGGTCGAGCCGGAGCGGCAGACGGAGGAGCCGACCACGGCCTGCGTGGAGCCGCGGACCGTCACCAGCGCGCCACCCGAGCCGCGTACGTACGGGCGGGGCGTGTGACCGGGCGTGGCGACCCAGGCGTAGTCGTTGCTCGGGAACGACGAGCCCTGGAAGGAGCCGCTGGGGTTGGAGGTGGAGTTACCGGCCCGGCCGCAGTGGCCCGCGGTGACGAAGCCCGGCGTGGAGCCCTTGGTGACGGCGAAGCCGATGCTGCAGCGGCTGGAGCCGATGTAGTAGGGGGAGCCGCCGATGATGTCCATGTACGGCGTCGGGCGCTCGGTGGTGGCCGAGACGGTGACCGCGTCGCCGTCGACGCCCGACTCCTTGACCAGGGTCTCGGCGGCCTCCACCGTGGCGGCCTGGACGGCGACCTTGTTGGAGGTCACGTCCACGTACCAGAGCGCGGCTCCGGACCTGGCCGTCTTCGGGGTCTGGTCGAGCTTCGTCATGATGTCGTTGAGCTGGACGAGGGTCCGTTCGACGACCACCGGCTGGGCGCCCTGCGACTCGATGGCGGCGGCCTCGGCCGAGTCGGTGGTGGCGACCGTCAGCTTGGAGGCGTCCTGGTTGAGCCAGGCGCCGGCGTACGAGTCGTCGCCGAGCTGGCCGCTCAGCGTCGTCTGGGCGGCGGTGGCACGTTCCTCACTGGCGAGGCGGGCGTTGGCCTGCTCTTCGGTGATGCCGAGGTCGCGTTCCATGGCGTCGATCATCGCGGGGGGTGCGGGCGACGGGGACGCGGACGGAGGGGCGGTGTCGGCTGCTGCGGGGCTGAGGGGGGTGGCAAGGCAGACGGCGAGGACGGCGGCGCCTACCAGCCCACAGCTCTTACTCAACATTTGCACTCCTTGTAACGAGATGCAGTCAAGGTAGCGGCTGTCAGAGATCTACGGAAGACATACCAAAGAGGTCATATCTTTGCGGTATCCCCACCTGGGCAGGGCGATCGCTTGACACTCGACCGCCCGGCCGCTGGTCGGAGCACGGGTGAGGTTGCTGACGAGCTGTCAGGAGCCGTCGTCAGAAAGGGGCGGTCCCTGCCAGGACCGAGCGGGCGCGGGCCAGATGGTGCTCATGAGCCTCGGGCGAGTCCGCGGTCAGCGACTCGTACAGCGCTACCGCCTCTTCCGCCGCCGCGCGCCCTTCCGCGAGAGAAGAGGCGGCCGAGTGGATCTCGGCGAGGTTCAGCAGCGCGCTCGCGTGCCCGCCTCCGTAGCGAGCCGGATGCCGCGCGGCCGGCCGCCGGTACATCGCCACCGACTCCGCCGCGGCCGCCAGTGCCTCGGCGTGTTCGCCTCGCCGGGAGCGTAGGACGCCGTGATCGGTCAGCGCGTGGGCGAGGTCTCCCGCCAGACGATGCGGATCGAGCCGGTACAGGCGCCGGTAGATGGCCAGGCACCGCAGCGAGGCGCTCAGCGCCTCCTCGCGATCCGGCGCCGACACGCCCAACGTGTGCAGCGCGAGCGCGAGCGTCGGCTCGTGCTCCTCGGGGTCGGCGGCCGCGAGCGTGGTGAGCAGGGTGACGGCTTCCCGTGCGGCCTCCGCCGCCTCCTCCTGACGGTTCAGGTCCGCCAGGACGCACGAGGTGTTGTTCAGCGCCAGCGCGAGTCGCGGGGCGGCGTCTTCGTGACGGCGGGCGATCTCGACCGCCTCGAAGCCTGCCGCGAGCGCCTCTTCGACCCGATTCAGGTCATGCAGGTCGGAGCCCAGGTTGTAGAGGCCGGCACACAGGCTCAGCTCGGCCTCGCGGACCTTCTCGCGGAAATCGCCGAGGTGTTCGTCCCGGATCTCATCGTCGAACTCGATGTTCTCGATGAATTCCTCGTCGAGTTCGTCGTCATCGAAAAGGTCATTGACCTCGCTCAGCCCGCCATCGTCGAAAAGCTCCCTGCCCACCGGCTGATCATCCGCGTCGAGAGACGCCTCCACATCGGGGAACAAGCACTCGAACCGGTTCTGGCGGTCCAGCGCCCGCGCCGCGAGTACACGATCGAGGCGCACGGCTTCCTCGGCGGCGGCCAGCCCTTCACGTCGCCGGCCCGACCGTCCCAGGGCGATGGCGACGTTGTTCAGCGTGACGGCCAGGGTGCGCAACCCGGAGAAGTCGTCGTCCCCATCGATCGACCGCCTGGCCGTCTCCACCCGCTCGGCGAAGGCCGCGTACGCCTCCTCGTACCGCCCGGCCTGCGCGAAAGCGCCGCCCAGTCGCCCCAGCGCCTCGTCGAGCCGGCTCGTGACGAGCCAGTCCGGCTCATCATCGGCGTCGTTGTATCGGCGCCAGATGTTCTCCGCCTCGGCCGCGGCGCCGATGGCCTCGTCGAAACGGCCGACGCCGGTAAGACAGTCGGCATACAGGGCGAGCGCGTACGCCAAGGTGTAGCCCTTGGGCCGGCCGGGCTTGCCGTCCGGTTGCCGCCGGATCTCGCGGACCGCCTCGGCCGCCGAGTCCGCCGCTTCGTCGTGCCTCCCGAGCCGCGCCAAGATGCGGACGGACGTGGTCCGCGCGTCGTTCGCCTCGTCGAGAGCGGAAGCGTCCACGACCGCCAGGCGCAGGCTCACCTCCTGCTCCTCCTGTTTGATCGGCAGCACTTCCTCGTAGCGCCTCAGCTCCACGAGAACGCCGCCCAGAGAGTGCAACGTGCGGCGGTAGTCGTCCAGGAAGTCGCCGGCGACCTCGGCGCCGTCCGCTCGGTAGACGTCGATCGCTTCGAGATGGACCAGCCGCGCGAGCTCGTACCAGCCCGGATGATCCAGCTCGGCGCCGAGACTCCGCAACGGCTCGGTCAGCGCGCAGGGGCTGGGCCAGGCCTCACGGGGCTGCCCGCGCAGGGCTTCGATCTTCCCCATGAGGACCTGGGCGTATCGCAGGTCGGGACCGTCGGCCATCGAGTGACGTCGCGGATCGCGACGGTTCGGTAAGCCGGGATGCCGAAGCAACATCTCTGTGTCGATGCGATCTTCCACCATGATCGCGACGATAGTGCAGCCCCATGACACAGAACCCGAGGATCAGTCCTCCTCGTCGTCCTCCCAGTCGTCCTCGTCGTCGTCATCCCACAGGTCGCTGGGCGGCAGCGGGTGCTCGTCGTCGACGAGAGAGTCGTCCACTGAGCGCCGCCAGGCCTCGCTCAGCTCCGGGTCGGCCCAGTTCTCCTCGGTGATCCTCGGGACGGGGATGGTGGCCTGCCGGTGATCGACCATCCAGGAGTTGCGGAAGAAGTCGAACGAGAGGTGGTAGCAGCCGTCGGACTCGGTGTAGATGATGGGCGGGACGAGGAACTGCGCCACCCCGACCTTGGCCGCGACGGTCACGTAGTCCTCGGGGATGGATTCGTCGTTCCAGCAGGCGGCGAAGTTCACCGGCGTGAGGGCGTCCTTGCCGAGCACGTGGATGAGGCCGTCCTGAATGACGAACCGGTCCGGGTCGAGGGCGACGTCCTCGCCGAGCATGAGGATCGGCGCGGGCAGGATGTGCGCCTTGGCGAAGGACTGCGCGTCGGTGTAGAGCTCGATGATCTCGTCGTGGCGGGTGGGGTCGTAGTAGCCCGAGGAGTGGAACGGGCAGCAGATCCGGCTGTCGGGCCGCTCCGGCTCGGGGAAGAACGCGGACTTGTCCGCCCGTGTCATGGCCGGCCCGCCCTGCCTGGCCCGCAGGAACTCCGGGATCCAGCCGGCGTCGCCGGACTCGATCACCTCCGTGCTGCAGAGCGCACGGAACGCGGTGTCGCCGAGCTTGCAGTTGAAGTAGTCGAGCAGGGTGAGCGCGGCACACTCCGCCGGCGAGAGCGCGTCGGTCTTGGCGAACCAGAAGTCGTAGCCGTTGGCCACGAAGTGCACCCCGCGGAACTCCTTGTGCACGAAGGCCTCGCGCGCCGGGGCGCCCTCCCCCAGGCCGGCCCAGTGGGCGGCGGCCACCTGGTTGTAGTACGCGTCGGCGTGCCGGGCCAGCTCCGGCGCGAACACGCTCTCACCGGTCAGGTAGCACGCCTTGCTGAACAGCTCGCCGATCTCCGGCGCCTCGGTGATCTCGCCGGCGGCGAAGATCAGCTCGGTGCGCAGGAACACCTTGCGGCCGTCGTGGTAGGGGGCGCCCTCGTGCTCGTACCGCTGGTCGAAGAGCACGCACGTGAAGTCGGCGATCTCGCTGAGCGCGGCGCCGCCGACCAGGTCGAGCGCGGGTGAGCCGGTACCGCCGGTCAGATAGAGCAGCATCGTGTAGCGGGAGATGTGCCGCCGCGCCGCGTCGTAGTACGGCGTGTCGCGGTGCCGGTGGAAGTTCGCGTCGCCGGGTTCGAACCGGTTGCACCGGAACACCGGGTTCACGTGCGAGAACCCGTCCGCCGCGGAGAACGGCAGCGCGTCGGCGACCGCCGCGGTCAGCGCCTCCGCCAGCAGCGCCGAGTGGAAGATGAACCGCTCACCGCCCCGGGACGCGGCGTTCAGCGGCGGCACGTACAGCTTCAGCTCGTCCAGTTGTTCCAGCCGGGCCCGGGTCTCCGCGGGCAGCCGCAGCGCGAACGAGAACACCCCTTCGGCATGCTCCACCCGCTCGGCCAGCTCGGCCTCCAGCGGCACGTCCTCGAACAGGCGGTCCAGCGGGACGATGTTCTCGAACGTGCGGAACGACAGCTCGTGCGGGTCCACGAACACCGCCGCCAGGTACGGCGCGTCCGCGCTGGGCCGGGCGAACAGCTCCCGCACCGGCTCGCCGATGCGCTCGGCGTCGATGAACCGCACCGCCTTGAACCGCGCGGACGGATGCCAGGAGATGTCCAGCCCGTCCACCGTCGCGGCCGGCTCGGCGTCGGTCTCGTCCACTTCCGCCCGATATCGGGCGACCTCTTCAGCGGGTACGTCCCCGGCCGACAGGACGAAGAAGCGATCCCGGAGTTCGATGCTCACACGCACCTCCACAAGCTGCGCAGACCCGGCGAAAGATTCGCGGCGTGCGCCAGTTTCCGCACGCCGCCCTGGCCCACATCGGAGTCGTACAGCCACAGCCGCTTGAGCGACCCGGCGAACGGGGCGGCGACCAGGGCCTCCGCGCCCGCCTCGCCGATGCGGTTGTACCGCAGGTCGAGCTCGGTCAGCTCGGGGAAGCGATGCAGGGAACGCACTCCCTCGGCGCTCACCCGGTTGCGCTGCAGGTGCAGACTGCGCAGCCCGCCCAGGTAAGGGGACGCCGCGAAGGCCGCCAGACCAGCGTCACCGATGCGGCAGTACCGCAGCTCCAGCGTCCGCAACCGGTCCGCGCGGAGGGAGGTGGCGAGGGTCTCGGCGCCGTCGGGGCCGAGGTCCAGGTAGGAGAGGTCGAGCTCGGTGAGCCGGCCGGCGTCCAGTCCGGCGAGGGGCCCGACGTCCAGACGGCCGGGGCGCACCTCGGTTTCCTGGTCCTCTTCCTCCCACTCCTCCTCCCAGCCCTCGTCCTCCGCCATGGTCGCCGTGACGCGCAGCGTGGTGACGAACCGGCCGCGCAGCACCTGCTCCACGACGTCGCGTACGTCGTCGGACCACGGGACGGTCACCTCGGTGGCGAAGCCGTGGCGGCGGGCCAGCACGGTCGCCGTCGCCGGCAGCCCGTCGTCCCAGCCGCCCTCGTGCTCGGCGACGAGGTCGGCGATCTCGCGCTCCACGGCCGGGCGGTCGGCGGGGCGGGTGCGGGCCAGGCGCTGTTCGAGGCGGATCAGCGTGCCCCTGGCGTCGCCCTGCTCCAGCAGCCGGTCGCTGTAGGTACGCCACGAGGCGAGGTCGTCGGGCCGAGCCCGTAACGCGTCTTCGACGGCGGTCGCTTGCATTCGTACGAATGTACGGATGATCACGGATGTGTCAAGGCGGCGGGCGAACCTCGCGGTCAAGCCCTCGGACATGATCGTTGGCGTGGACAGGCCCGCGCGGCACGGTGTACATTGCGGCGTCCTCGGGCGGAATCAGGGGCCGCCTCATCTGGAGGTCGCCACCGTGAACTCACCGGGTCCAGCCCGTTCGACGACCGGCGAGCGGGAGGCGTGGGAGTCCGCCGCCCGCGCCTGCTACCAGGAGATCGGGGTCCCGTTCCCGGAGCGGGTCGTGTGGGTGTCCTCGCCGCTGGTGGGCGCGTTCGCCGCGCCGATCGCCGCCTGCCTGGGCACCGGCCACCGCAACCATCGCGTCCTGGACTCCGTTTACCGCGCGGTGGACGCCACCGCCGGGGAGGCCATCGGGAACGCCGTTCGTGCCGCGGTCCAGGCCGCCGTCGACGGCGCGGTGAACGATCCGGTGCACGGCGCGGCGGCCACCGCCCTGCACGCCGAGATCGCCGGGGCGATGAGCAGGGCACTGACCTCGGTGGTACGGGACGCGCCCGCCCGCGACGAGAACCGGATCCTGTCCACCAGCCCGCTGGCCACGCTCGCCGGGGCGTCGGACGAGGCCGTACGGGCGGCGGTGGACGCGGCGGTGGGCGGGCCGCGGCAGGACACGATCCGCGGCGAGGTGCGGCGGCTGTGGCGGGCCCACCTCGGGTTCCAGCGGTCCGGCACCTGGCTGAACCTGGTCGGCCAGTTCCTGCAGGCCACGGCCTCACCGACCAATGAAGAGACCGGCGAAAAGCCCGGCGAGAAGCCGCTGTGGCAAGCCCTCGCGGAGCAGGCGCCCGCCGGCTGGTGGTGGTGGCCCTTCCGGGACTTCGTCCTGCTCTGTCCGCGCCCGTCCGAGATCCACCTCGCACAGGTCGGCGAGGGCGCCCGCGCCGTACACCGGCCACATCGCGCCGACGGCCCCACCGCGGTCTGGGACGACGGGTTCGGGCTGTACTTCTGGCACGGCACCCACGTCACCCAGGCCGTCATCGACGACACCCTCACCGCCGACGAGATCCTGCGCGAGACGAACGCCGAGATCCGCCGGTGCGCCATCGAACGCCGCGGCTGGGACCGCTTCATCGCCGAGGCCGGCCTGGAACAGATCGGGCCGGACGTCCCCGATCCCGGCAACCCCGGCCAGAGCCTCACCCTGCACGACGTCCCCGACGGCATCTACACGGCACACGTGCGGGTCCTGCTGTGCACCAACGGCACCGTCGAACGGGACGGCACCCGCCGCCGCTTCGGCCTCACCGTCCCCGCCGGCTGCGCCGACCCCCTTGAGGCCGCCGCCTGGACGTACGGCCTCACCTCGGCGCAGTACGCCACGGCACAACGACGATCCTGACCGGCAAAGGAGCCCGAGCACGTTGCCCACCATCGAACAGGCCATCGCCCTCTTCGGCGTCACCATCGACGAGCACCTCGACCGGCAGGCCGAGATCCCCATCCTGTCCGGCCTGCAGTTCCAGGGCGACGTCGCCGTCGTACCGGCCAGGCGGGACCCGGCGCGCACCCCCGTACCCGAGACGGGTGTGCCGATCGTGCGCGGCCAGGCGGAGGCCAACACCCACCTCCTGCTGGCCACCGGCAAAGCGTTCTTCGCCCCTGAGCGGTTCGGCGGCGGGCTGGTGCTCGGCGTACTGACCGTCGCGGAGGGGGCGACCGCCTACCTCGCGCACCCCGAGCACGCCTTCACCGGCATCGCGCCGGGCACGTACGAGCTGCGACGGCAGCGCGAGCAGGCCAACGGGGCCCGGTTCGTCGAGGACTGAGCCGAGGACTGAGGAGCGTCCGATCGCCGCACCGCGACTGACGGCCGCCGGCCTGGCGCTGGCGGTCCTGGTGGGCTGCGCACAAAGCCCAAAGCCGGTCCCGAAGCCCATCCCAACACCCATCGGCGAGCCCAGCGCCAGTCCTGAGGCGGCGCGCCCCGAGGGCCGCTGGCGGGTGGTCCACCGGCAGAAGGGGCGAGACCACGACGCCCGGTTCCTGGACATCGCGGCCACCGGCGCGGCCGACGCGTGGGCGGTCGGCGAGCGCCCCTTCGGCACCGACGGCCACGAGGCGCTGCTGGTCCGCTGGGACGGCGAGCGCTGGCGACGGCTGACCAAGGAACTCCCGGAGGCGGCCAGAAACGTCACGCTCACCAAGGTGGACGCCTCCGACCCGGCCAACGTCTGGGTGATCGCCGAGGACACGGAGGGCGGCGAGTCCGGGCTGCTGCGCTTCGACGGCCGGCGCTGGTCGTTCATCCCCGACCCGGCGGGCAGCTCCGAGGTGATCGCCCTGAGCGGCGGGCAGGCGTGGACGTTCGGCGACGGACGGGCACGGCACTTCGACGGCCGGACCTGGACCGACCAGCCGATCCCCATCGTCACCCACGCCGCCCACGCACTCTCACCGCAGGACATCTGGGCGGTCGGCGAGGTGGACCCGAAACCGGACGACCCCTACGCCCAGACGGAACCCGCCGTCGCCCACTTCGACGGCCGGACCTGGCAGCGGATGCCACTGCCGGCCCTGTCACTACCCGACACGTCCCTGCCGGGGTTGTCGGCCGTGCTGGCGTCCGCCAAAGAGGTGTGGACGGTGGGCGGTTACGACACGGCGGACGGCGCGTTCCGCCCGCTGGCCTACCGCTGGAACGGCACGGCCTGGCAGGCGGTCACCATCGAAGGCGGCCGGCTGACCGGCATCGCCCGCGACAGCGGCGGCGTGCTGTGGGCCGCGGACGGCCACCGCCTCTTCGCGGGCGAGCGGTGGTCGCCGGTCACACCTCCCGCCCCGATCACCACGATGACGGGCGGCAAGCCGCTGTGGGCGATCGGCGAGGACACGATCACCGAATACCGCTGACCGGCTCTGTCACAGATCGGGGTACCGTCCTGTCCTTGAGTCAGGGACTCAAGAAGCGACAGGAGCAAGACGTTGCCACCCAGCACCACCATCCGCATCCGCGTACGGATGAGCGCCCGCCCCATCGACGAGCCGCACCGCGCGTCGAGCCAGCTCGAGCTGCTGTTCGACCTCACCTTCGTGGTCGCGGTCGCGGCCGTCACCGCCGAGCTCGCGCACGCCATCGCCGAGGGTCATGCCCTGACCGGGCTGGTCCCGTTCCTCCAGGTGTTCTTCGCGATCTGGTGGGCGTGGATGAACTTCACCTGGTTCGCCTCGTCCTACGACACCGACGACGTCGCCTACCGGCTGCTGACCATGGTGCAGATGGCCGGCGTGCTGGTGCTGGCCGCCGGGGTGCCCGCCGCGGCCGGGCACTCCGACTACGGGATCGTCATCCTGGGCTACCTGATCATGAGGGTCGGGCTCGTCGCCCAGTGGCTGCGGGCCGGTCTTGAGGACCCGGAGAGCCGCCGCACGGCGCGGCGCTACGCGGCCGGCATCAGCGTCCTGCAACTGGGCTGGCTGCTCCAGTATTTCCTCGTGCCGGCGAAGATCCTGCTGCCGTTCTTCCTCTGCCTGGTCGTCCTGGAGCTCGCGGTGCCCCGGTGGGCGGAGCGGACCAGGCCCACGAACTGGCATCCGCACCACATCGCCGAGCGCTACGGGCTGTTCACGATCATTCTGCTCGGTGAGAGCGTCCTGGCCGCGAGCAGAGGGGTGAAGGGGGCGCTCGAAGCGGGTGAGGTGAGCGGGCCCTTCGTGGTGATCTCCGGCTCCGGTCTCGTGCTGCTGTTCGCTCTGTGGTGGTTGTACTTCCTCGGGCCGGCGGGGGAAGGGCTCAGCGACCGCCGGCATCGGTCCTACCTGTGGGGATACGGCCACTATGGCATCTTCGCCGCCCTGGCGGCGCTCGGCGCCGGGCTGGAGGTGGCGGTGGAGCAGAGCGGGCACGCGGTGGCGGCCTCGCCGGTGACGCTCGGGTACGCGGTCGCTCTCCCGGTCAGCGTGTTCCTCGCCCTGCTGCAGGCGGTCCACGCGCTCGTGGTCGCGCCGTCCGTCCTGCGTCCCGCCACGGTGCTGGGCTGCGCCGCCGTCGTGCTGCTGCTGCCGCTCGCGGCGCCCTCGATCGGCGTGGCCGCCGTGGTCACCGCGATCACCATGTGCTGCGTGCTGCTGGTCGCCGTCACGATGTGGCGGGCGTCGAGACCCCGTTGAGCTTGGCCGGGTTCATCAGCCACAGCACCTCGTCGATGCCCTGCTCGGAGGCGTTGACCGTGAGGACCGTGAACACCTCGCCGTCGCGGCTGAGCAGGGCCGCGGCCTGGCCGTTCATGGTCGCCCAGGCCACGTCGACCCCGGTCCAGAAGTGGCTCGCGAACGCCTTGACGTACTTGGCCACCCGCGTCGAGCCCACCACGGGGATACGGGAGGCGCGCACGGCGCCGCCGCCGTCGGAGTAGCTGGTCACGTCGGCGGCGAAGAGCTCCTCCAGCGCGGTCAGGTCGCCGGCGCGGGCGGCGGTGACGAAGGCGGTCAGCAGCCTGCGCTGCTCGGCTCCGGCCACGGGCTTGCGGCGTTCGACGAGCACCCGCTTGCGGGCCCTGCTGACCAGTTGGCGGACGGCCGCCTCGTTGAGCCCGACGATGTCGGCGATCTGCCGGTAGGGGTAGTCGAACGCCTCGCGCAGCACGTACGCGGCCCGTTCGGTGGGCGAGAGCCGCTCCAGCAGCACCAGCACCGCGAACTCCAGAGCCTCACCGCGTTCGGCGCCGAGGTAGGGGTCGGCGCCGGTGTCGACCGGTTCGGGCAGCCAGGGGCCGATGTAGGTCTCACGGCGCACGCGGGCGGACTGGAGGGCGTTGATGGCCAGCCGGGTGGTCGTCGTCGCCAGGAACGCGGCCGGGTTGCCGACGCCGGCGCGGTCGTACGCCTGCCAGCGCAGCCAGACCTCCTGCAGCAGGTCCTCGGCCTCGGTGGCGCTGCCCAGCATCCGGTACGCGATGCCGAACAGCCGCGGCCGCACTTCGGCGAACACCGCCACGGCCTCCTCGAGATCCACAACCGCTCCCTTCCCGCCCCTTGTAGATCACCAACTACCGCCACGTGAAAAGAATTTCGCGATGGTTGTCACAAGTCGGGAGGCTGCCCGGTCTTAGTCGGCGACCGGACGGCACAGGGGTGCCCCGGCGGACAGGAGGAACGTCATGAAGATCGTCGTCATCGGTGGAACCGGACTGATCGGGTCGAAGCTGGTACGGAAACTGGGCGAGCACGGTCACGAAGCCGTGGCGGCCTCGCCGAACACCGGCGTCAACACCCTCACCGGCGAAGGGCTGGCCGAGGTGATGGCGGGCGCGCAGGTGGTGATCGACGTGTCGAACTCGCCGTCGTTCGAGGAGGCGGCCGTGCTGAACTTCTTCGAGACCTCCACGCGCAACCTGCTGGCGGCGGAGGCGGCGGCCGGTGTGGGCCACCATGTCGCGCTGTCGGTGGTGGGCACGGAGCGGCCGCCCGGTAACGCGTACTTCCGGGCGAAGATCGCTCAGGAGCAGCTGATCGAGAAGTCGTCGATCCCGTTCTCGCTCGTGCACGCGACGCAGTTCTTCGAGTTCGTCCGGCGCATCGCCGACGAGGCCACGGCGGACGGCCAGGTGCGCGTGCCGCCGGTGCTCTTCCAGCCCATCGCGGGCGACGAGGTCGCGCAGGCGGTCGGCCGGGTCGCGGTGGGCACGCCGCTGAACGGCAGGGTCGAGGTGGCCGGGCCCGAGCAGGTCAGGATGGACGAGTTCTTCCGCGACGTGCTGGCCTCCTGGGACGACCCGCGCGAGGTGGTCACCGACCCGCACGCGCACTACTTCGGCGAAGAGGTGCTGGAGCGGTCGCTGGTGCCGGAGGACGGCGCCACGCTCGGCCAGATCCGCTACCGCGACTGGGCCGCCCAGAACGAGACCGGAAAGCAGGGCTGACGATGAGTGCCCCGAACGGCGACGACGAGGTTCTGTACGAGCTCAAGGCCGAGGTCGAGATCGAACTGACCATGGTCGAGGCCAGCCGCCCCGAGGACGAGCTGGAGATGCCGGTCACCGACTGGCTGTTCGACCCGACGGACGCCGAGCGTGAGGAGATCGGCCTGCGGGGTCTGCGTGACGCGGTCGAGGTGCTGGAGGACGACTCGCCTGGCGGCCACGTTGCCTGAGGGGCGCATCGACTCGCTCGACGGTCTGCGTGAGCATGTGCAGTGGGCGATCGAGCTGGAACACGCGACGTTGCCGCCGTACCTGTGCGCGCTCTACTCGCTGGACCCGGAGCGCAACCCGGACGCCGTCGAGGTGGTGGGCAGCGTCTTCGCCGAGGAGATGCTGCACCTGGCGCTGGCCGCGAACCTGCTCAACGCGGTGGGCGGCCGGCCCCGCCTCGACACGCCGGAGATGCTGCCGCCGCATCCCCGGCGGCTGCCCCACGGCGACCTGGAGCTGTCGCTGCTGCCGTTCGGCCCGGAGGCGCTGGAGATGTTCCTGCGCCTGGAACGGCCCGCGCCGCCCGGGGCACCGCCGGAGGCCGACGGCTATGAGACGATCGGCCAGTTCTACGCCGCGATCGAACAAGGGCTGCGCCTGCTGTGCGACCGGCTCGGCGAGGAAGCGGTCTTCTCCGGCGATCCGGCCCGCCAGATCACGGACGTCCACTTCCGCCACACCGCCGGCCGGCTGATCGCCGTCGACGGCCTGAAGCCGGCGCTGGCGGCGCTGGAGGAGATCGTCGAACAGGGCGAGGGCACCGCCAGGAGCGAGGTCTGGGACGGCGACCAGGACGAGGTCGCGCACTACTACCGCTTCCAGGAGCTGAAGATCGGCCGGCGCTACCGGCGCGGCGACACCCCGCGGTCGGGGCCCACCGGCGAGGTGCTCCGGGTGGACCCGGCCGGTGTGCTCCCGATGCCGCGCGACCCGCGCCCGGCCGCCCCGGGCACCGACGTCCGCGAGGCCCAGGAGGAGTTCGACCACACCTACTGCGCCATCCTGCACCTGCTGGAGCAGGCGTTCAACGGCAGCCCGAAGCTGCTCGCGGTCGCCACCGGCACCATGTACGCGCTCAAGGCCCAGGCCCTGGCCCTGATGCGCATGCCGGGCGGCGGTCCCACCTTCACTTACGTCTCGCCCGAGCGGCGCAGGTGGAGCACCGGTGACCGGCAGCGGATCGTCGTGCTGCCCGGCGGTCCTTACGTCGTGTACGGCGGAATCCCCCTCCGGCGCAAACGCAAGATCGTCTCAGCCGAGAACAACGCGCTGACCTGGAAGACCGGCGAGCCCTTGGAGACCGAGGACATCTACGCGCTCTGCCGCTGCGGCCACTCGGGCGACAAGCCGTTCTGCGACGGGACCCATGCCGTGATCGGGTTCGACGGCACGGAGACGGCGGGCGAGCGGCCGTACCGGGAGCTGCGGCACGTGCACGACGGCGTCGGCATCTCGGCCCAGCGGGTGGGCGAGCTGTGCGTCCACGCCGCCTTCTGCATCGGCCGTACCAGGCCGATCGCGGCGATGCTCGCCGACACCGGCGACAGCGACGTGCGCTCCGACGTCATGGGCCGCATCGACCACTGCCCGTCCGGCTCCTACAGCTACGCCCTCGAACGCGGCGGCGACACCATCGAGGCCGACCTGCCCCGGGCCGTCTCGGTGCTGGAGGAGGAGAACGGGCTGGCGAGCGCGCTGTGGGTCACCGGCGGCGTGCCGGTGGAGCGATCGGACGGCCGGCCGCTGGAGACGCGCAACCGGATGACGCTGTGCCGCTGCGGCCACTCCGGCAACAAACCGCTGTGCGACGGCACCCACCGGGAGATCGGCTTCCACGAGGAGAGCCGCTGATCAGCTCGGACCTGCGCACCGCCGAGCATCTCGGCGCGAGGGTCGCGGAGCAGGCACGCCGGAGCCGCTCCACCACCCGGAGCGGGATCGGGCGAACCATGTGAAACTGTCGGAATGGCGATCGAGAGCGAGGACCGGCCGTCGGACTCGCCGTACATTGAGCGGGTCTACCGCAGCGAGGGCGTCTCGGCCGCGCCGCGCATGCACTCGGTGGCGAACACGAACTGGGAGCTGGTCGTCTGGCAGGCCGGCGGGCAGGTGCACGTCGCGGTCCGGGGGCCGGAGACCAGGCCGACCACGGTGGACGACATCCCGGAGGGCTCCTCGTTCGGGATCATCTTCGCCCACGGCTCCTCCATGCCGCACCTGCCGGTCCCCAACCTGGTGGACACGGCCGTCATGGCGCCCCATGTGACCTCGGACCGGCTGGTGCTGCGCGGGGAGGAATGGGAGTTGCCGAGGTTCGACACCGCCGAGGACTTCGTGAACCGGCTCGTGCGGGCCGGCGTCCTGGTGCGCGACCCGCTGGTGGCCGACGTCGCCGCCGGCGACGACCACCCGCGGTTGAGCACCCGCTCGGTGCAGCGCCGGGTGGTCGCCGCGACCGGGCTCACGCAGGGCAAGCTCCGGCAGATCGAGCGCGCCAGGCGGGCGGCCATACTGCTCGGCGAGGGGGTCTCGCCGCTGGAGGTGGTGCACCTGCTGGGCTACTACGACCAGCCGCACCTGTCCCGTTCGCTGGTTCGTTTCATGGGCCGTACGGCAACCGAGCTGCAGCGTCCCGACCCGGACGAGCCGCTGTCGCTTCTGTACAAGACCGGCCACTGACCTGCTCCGTAGCGTGAAGGCGACACCATCCGCATTGAGCAGAGGAGCAGACCCATGCCGAAGTACGCCCTGGTCTTCCAGTACGACCCCGCCGTAACCGGCCCGTCCGAGGGAGAGATCGCGGACTGGCTCGCCTGTGACAAGGAGGTGCGGGAGGCCGGAGTGTTCGTGTACGAGGCCGGCTTCCACGAGCCCGGCACCGCCCGTACGGTGAGTGTGCGCGACGGCGCCACGATCGTCGACGACGACGTCGCCGACCCGGCCGGTGTCGTCGCCGGCCTGTACGTCGTCGACGTCGCGGACATCAACGCCGCCACCGCCTGGGCGGCGAAGATCCCCACCGCCCGCTACGGCAGCGTGGACGTGCGCCCGATCGTGGAATACCACGGCTGAGCTCGGCTCCGGGTCGCCAGGCTCGCCCGTGGCGGTCATGCCTTCGAGCAGCAGGCCGCGCGGGAGAAGGGTCGAATTCCGTCCGGCCGGTCGAGACGAATCACCCGGACGGGCTCGGCGCCGGCGACCGCGCCGAGCCCGTGACATCGTCAGACCCCGAACGCGGCCGGGTAGCGGATGACGCCGGCCGGCACCGGCCCGTCAGGGTCGAAGACGAGCGCCATCATGTACTTGTCCTCGACGTCGAAGGGCGGCCGGATGGCCAGGCGCGAGGCCGGGGTGAAGCCGAAGCGGGGGTAATACTCGGCGTGCCCGAGCACGAGCACGAGGTTCTCGCCCAGCTCCCGGGCGGCGTCGAGGGCGGCGCGGATGGCCGCGGAACCGGCGCCGCGCCGCTGGTCTCCCGGCCGGACGGCGCACGGGCCGAGGGCGAGCGCCGGAGCGCCGTCCACGTGGCAGCGGGTGATCAGCGCGAATCCGGCGATGGCGCCGCCGGGCGCCTCGGCGACCCACGACAGGCCCGGGATCCACGCCTCCGGGTCGGCGCGCAGGGCCTCGACCAGGTCGGCCTCATGAGAGGTGGGGAAGGCGGCCAGGTTGACCTCGCGGATCTGGTCGAGGTCGGCGGTGGTCTCGGTACGGGTGATCCAGGTCATGACTGCTGCTCCCTGAACTTGTAGGTGGCGCGAAGATGGCTGGTGATGGCCTTCTGCCGGTTCGTACGTTCGCCGCGCAGCCGGGCATCCGTGCGCGCGGCCGCCCACACGTTCTCCCGTTGCAGCTTGCGGTAGCTGGCCAGGCGGCGCTCGGTCAGCTCACCCGCCTGGAGGGCGGCCTGGACGGCGCACCCGGGTTCGGTGTCGTGGCCGCAGTCGCCGAAGCGGCAGTCCTGGGCGAGGCGTTCGATCTCGGCGAAGACCTGTTCCAGGCCGTCGGTGGCGTCGTACAGGCTGATGCCGCGCAGGCCGGGCGTGTCGATGAGGACACCGCCGCCGGGCAGCGGCACCAGTTCGCGGCGTACGGTCGTGTGGCGGCCCTTGCCGTCGTGCGCCCGCACCTGGCCGGTGGCCAGGAGTTCGTCGCCGAGCAGCGCGTTGCCGAGGCTGGACTTGCCCGCGCCCGAGGAGCCGAGCAGGACCGTGGTGCCGCTCAGCAGGGCGGTCAGCACGTCGATGTTCTGGCCGGTGGCCGCGCTGGTGGCCAGAATGTCCACGCCGGGTGCCAGCGCCTCGAGCTCAAAGGCGTCGGTGGCGAGGTCGGCCTTGGTCAGGACGATCAGTGGCCTGGCACCGCTGTCCCACGCGATGGCCAGCAGCCGCTCCAACCGGGCCGCGTCGAGCGGTGCGGTCATGGCGACGGTGACGACGACGGTGTCGATGTTGGCGGCCAGCACCTGCCCGTGGGAGGTGCGCGACGCCGACGAGCGGACGATCGCGCTGTGACGTGGCAGCAGGGCCACCAGCTCCGGCGCATCGCCAGGGCGCAGGGCCGCCCAGTCGCCGGTGCAGGGCGCCAGCAGCGGGTCGGGCGAGTAGAGCGCCGTCAGACCGGCCCGTACGGGGCCGGCCTCGGTGACCGCGTCGCACAGGCCGCGGTCGACCCGGACGATCCGGGCCGGCACCAGGCCGGATTCGCGGTGTTCCGTGAAGGCGTGGTCGAGTGTTTCCGTCCATCCGTACCGGGACAGGCCGGAGGGATCGGTGAAGAGATTGGACAACGTGAGACACCTTGCGGGAAGGGGCCCCGACGAGACGCAGGCATCACCCCCGCTATGAGCGGAGGGAGGAAATGGGTCAGACCGGGGCCCGGGACGTGAGGAATGTCCGGGCGCTGCACATGGCAGCGGTCTTCACCGCGGTCATCGAACCTCACCTCCCTCTCAACCGAAATCCAACACTCGACGAGCAGCAGCTTAGCAGCTCCGGAGAGTGGGGAGGATCACCGCCGACGGATGCTCGGGGTCGTGGAAGACCTGCTGGTCGGCGGCGCGCAGGGTGACGGCGGTGGCGCGGGGTTCGCCGGTGCCGGGGTTGCGGTTGTAGCGGGGGAAGGCGCCGCTGGAGACCTGGACGCGGATGCGGTGGCCACGCCTGAACCGGTACGCCGTCGGCCACAGCCGCACCCGTGCCGCGGTGACCCCGTCGGCGCCGGCGAGGCTGGTCAGGCCGTCGCAGACGTTGGTGGAGCGGCCGCGCGCGTCGACGTCGCACAGGCGGACGAAGACGTCGGCGTACGGCAGGCTGGAGCGGAAGAAGATCTCGGCGCTCACCTCACCGACGACCTCGACGTCCCGGTCCAGCACGGAGGTCGTGTACATGAGAACGTCGGGACGGGCCTCAAGAGCGGTGTTGTCGACCCGGCCCGCCTTGACGCCGAAGGCCATGCGGACCCCGCCGAGCGCCGGGGTCGGGTCGGCGGGGTCGTAGCGGTAGTGGTCGGGGGCCGAGCCGGTGAGCGCCTCGGTGGCGAGGGCGCCGCCCGGTTGCAGGTGGAAGCGCTCGGGCTCGTACCCAGGCGGCGGCCAGGACGGGAAGTCGCGCCACCGCTCCTCGCCCATGACGAACAGGCGCACCGGCGCGCGCTCGGCCGGTTCCTCGCCCCGGGCCAGGGCCAGGCCGAAGTCGAGGGCCTCGGCGGCGGCCGTCTGCCCGGCGCCCGCGGAGATGTGGGCCCAGGGGCCGACGGTGAGGCGGATCGGGGAGCGGCCGGCGTCCTGCAGCGCCTGGTGGTCGCGGAGCTGGCCGGGCAGGAAGATGTCGTACCAGCCGCCGACACTGCTGACCGGCACCTGGATGCCGGCGACCCGGTCCCGGTGGTCGAGGTCGCGCCAGAACGGGCTGCCGGAGTCGTGGACGAGGATGTTCTGGATGTAGTCGTCGCGGCGGCCGATGGCGGCGGTGTCGGCCTGGTTCAGCGGCAGCGTACGCAGGGCGCGCTGCACCTTCCTGCCACCGAGCAGCTGGCGCGCCATCGCGAACCGGCTTTCCTGACCGGCGACCTGGACGCCCCAGACGAACGGGGTCTCCAGGGAGAAGCCGTCCGCGCGCAGGAAGTCGAGGGTGAGCGCCGATTCGGAGACTCCCGGGATCATGGCCTTGACCTGGGACGGCACGGCGTCGGCGACCGCCCACTGGACGAAACCGAGGTAGCTGGCGCCGTACAGGATCATCGAGTCGCCGAACCAGGGCTGCTTGATCACCCAGTCGAGGGTGTCGAGGCCGTCCTCGCGCTCGCGGCGCAGCGGGTCGAAGGGGCCGTCGGAGCCGAAGGTGCCGCGCGTGCTCTGGATGAGCACCTGGAAGCCGCGTTCGGCCAGCGGCCGGGCCATCGGGCCCGCGATCATACCGGCCCTGCCGTAGGGGACGCGGATGAGCGCGGTGGGCAGGCCGTCGCCGCCCGTCTTCGGGGCCCAGCGGTCGGCCAGCAGGACGGCGCCGTCGCGCATCGGGACGCGCAGGTCGCGCTGGACGGTCAGATCTCTGGTCGCGGGCGGGGGCAGGCGCAGCATGCGCTGGACGAGGTGGCTGCTCAGATTCATCGGGAGTGACCTCCGGACGTGAGGTGGGTGCGCGTCAGCACCGTGGACACGCGCGACAGCCGGTCCGCCATCTCTTCGGGGTCGAGGGGGTCGTCGGCGTCGACCAGCCAGTCGTTGACGATCACGCCGATCCCGCCGGTGAGCATCGTCGCCAGATCGTGTGCCGTGGCGTCGTCGAGGTCGCCGAACACCTCCCGCAGCCCCTTCACGGTGACGAGCGAGCCGAACAGCCTGTTCAGGGCCTGGGTCATCGGGAAGGCGCAGGATCCGGTGAGCATCGCGCGGTAGAAGGGCCGGCGCCGGGCGAAGTGCCGGGCCATCGCCAGCATGCGCGCCCGCCGTGATGCGCCGGCGTCGCCCGCCTCGGGGATCAGCTCCCGTTCGACCAGGTCGGTCGCGGCCGCCACGAGGAGGGTGTCGCGGTCGCCGAACTGCAGGTAGACCAGTTGCCGGCTCACGTTCGCGACGTCGGCGAGGTCGCCTACGGGCAGCGCGGTGGTGCCGCGCTCGGAGACCAGGTGGACGGCGGCGGCCATGAGGGCGGCACGGGAGCGGAGCACCCGGCGGTCTTGACGATCCTGCACGCACACCACACTAGACATGTGTTAAAAAACAGACAACTGTTAAATTAGGCAAGGAGCGACCATGTCCGAGCCCGTAGTCCGTACCACCGCCGGCGTGGTGTGCGGCCGCATGGAGGATGGCCTGGCCGTCTTCCGCGGCGTCCCGTACGCCGAACCGCCGGTCGGCGAGGCCCGTTTCCAGGCGCCCCGTCCCGTATCCCGCTGGGACGGCGTCCGGGAGGCGTACGCCTTCGGCCCGCCTGCGCCGCAGGACATGTCCATGGCCCGCGGCGACCTCGAGATGGCCGAGGGCGACGACTGGCTGACGGTCAACGTCTGGACGCCCGAACCCGGCCCGGCCGCCCGCCGCCCGGTCATCGTGTGGATCCACGGCGGCGCCTACAAGCACGGCTTCTCCGGCAGCCCCGGCTACGACGCCCAGCACATCGCCCGCGACGGCGACCTGGTGTTCGTGTCGCTGAACTACCGGCTCGGCATCGAGGGCTTCGCGCACATCGACGGCGCGCCCGCCAACCGCGGCCTGCTCGACCAGGTCGCCGCCCTGGAGTGGGTGCGCGAGAACATCGCGGCGTTCGGCGGCGACCCTGGCCAGGTGACCGTCGCCGGCGACTCGGCCGGCGCCGGTTCCATCGCCGCGCTGCTGGTCATGCCGAGCGCGACGGGGCTGTTCCGGCGGGCCGTCATGCAGAGCGTGCCCGGCACGTTCCTGTCCGGCGCCCTGGCCCGCGACGTCGCCACGGCTCTGACGGCCGAGGCGGGCCTACGCCCGACAATTCAGGATTTGTCCGGCGTGGACCCGCGACAGCTCCCGGCGACCGAGCAGGCGCTGGGGTCGAAGATGCGGCAGTACGCGGACCGCTGGGGCGCCTTCGCGCACACGCTCACCCCCTTCTCCCCGGTCGTCGACGGCGAGGTGCTGCCGGAGGCGCCCTGGCAGGCGCTGGCGCGCGGCGCGGCTCGGGACGTGGACCTGATCGCCGGCCACACCCGCGACGAATGCCGCACGTTCATGATGTTCGCCGGGCAGCTCGGCAAGATCACCGAGGAGCAGGCGGCGGAGGCGCTGCGCCTGTTCGGCCCCGGCGACGACGGCGAGGCGGCCTACCGCGCCGCGTTCCCGGACGCGTCCGCCGAGGAGCTGTACGAACTCGTCCAGAACGACTGGCTGTTCCGCATGCCGACCCTGCACCTGGCCGAGGCGCACGCCGCCGGGGGCGGACGGGCCTACCTGTACGAGCTGGCCTGGCAGTCCCCGGGCCTGGACGGGGCGTTGCGCGCCTGCCACGGCCTGGACGGCCCGCTGCTGTTCGGCACCTACGACGCCCACCTGGGCCCGGCCGCCATCGGCCCCGGCGGCATCGACGAGGCCCGTGAGCTGACGTCGCAGATCCGCCCGGCCTGGACGTCGTTCGCGACGTCGGGCGACCCGGGCTGGCCCGCGTACGACTCCCGGCAGCGCCTGACCCGGATCTTCGACACGTCACCGTCGGTCGCCGCCTACCCCGAGGAGACCTCTCGCCTCCTGTGGCAGGACCACGCCTTCGGGGCGCTCACGACGTAGGGCTCACCGGAGCCTGCCAGAGGCCGGCGATCGCGTCGACGAGGCTGCCGGCGAGGTCGTCCCAGCTCGGGTGGAGGGTGGGCGTGCCCTCGGCGAGGGCGCGCTCCCGCTCGACGCACATGTGGACGATCACGTGCCGCGCCATGGCCCAGCGGGCCTCGCGTACGTCGGCGGGCAGGCCGGCCAGGCACCGGTTCACGCCGTCCACCAGCAGCCGCAGTGACGGTGAGGGCAGTGATTCCTCGACCGTGATCCGGTAGAGCGCCGGGTCGGCCATCACCTGGGCGCGGAAGCGGGCGTACCAGGTGGGCGCGCCCAGGGC
>NZ_FNVT01000019.1 GCF_900108335.1 Nonomuraea solani | reverse complement strand
CAATCCCCACTTGCTGATCAATCAGCTGAGTGCCCTCGGCACCGGCCCGGTCTCCAAGATCTACTTCGCCAAGAAGCTCCGCGGTCAGGCTGCGACGCTCGAACGCCTTCGCGTTGATCGGCAGCTTGAGGAAGCCCTCACACACGGCCCGGACCCGCTCCACCTCGCCGCAGTGTTCGGCCTCGACCCCAAGACCGCTATCCGCTACGCCGAGAACGCCCGCGTTCTCCTGGCCACCGCAGCTGAAGAGCAAGACCCCGCCAGGCGCGACGAACCCAAGGGTCGAAACGGTCCATGAGGGATGAAGAACCTTCAGTTCCATCGGATGAACCTTCAGTTCGCATGAACTCTGGGACTTCTACGGGGTCGAGGAACAGGCGGACAGCCGTCGGCGCTGAGAAGGATCTTGCTTGCAGTGAGCTGAGGCGGGTCCTGGTTGCGAAGCTTCCTCAGCTCGTCGCTCGGTCCCGGCGTCGGCGTGCGGCGCGGATCTCGGCGTCGGCGACCTTGTCGGCGAGCAACGCGTACAGCTGGGTGGCCTCGGTGGAGGCGTGGCCGAGGCGGCGGTGGACGGCGTCGTGGGACAACGGCTCGGGCAGCCGCGCCCGGCCGCGGTCCGAGCGCGGACGGCGCACCAGAGCGGCCAGGCCGTCGGCCCGGTAGACGGCACGCCAGCGGCGCAACGTCCGCTCGGCGACCCCGCAGGAGACGGCGAGCCGGGCCAGCGGGACATCGCCCTGGAGGTGGTGACGCAGTAGCCGCCAGCGCTCGAGCGCCGCCAAGCGTTGAGCGTCGCTGCAGCCCGTCAGCGGGGTGGGGTCACCGTCCTGTGCGGCTGCTTCCGTTCACCCGTCCCTTCTCGGCCCCATGACGTCACTGCGGCGGCCCCGTTCGCAGTGTTCCCGCTCTGCTCACGAAACTCGCCGACAAGAGAAGGTCATGCGTGGCCGGCCTGCCGGGCTTCAAGCAGGCCCTTTCGGGTTGGCCGTATACGGCCGAAAAATCGGCTACGCGTCAGCGGCTGTCGGGGCTGTATCACCGGCAGCGGCGGGGAACAAGCGCTGCACGGCGGCGGCGATGGCCGCCCGGCGGGCCGCCAGGAAGGCGTCGCGTTCCTGGTCGAGGGGAACGAGGTCGGTCCGACCGGCCCACGACAAAGCCAGCTGGCTGACGAATACCAGAATGTCCTCGGGCTCCCACGCGGGATCAAGGCGACCGGCGTCCTGCGCCTTGCGCAGTTGCTCGATCTTGCGGCGCAGGGACTCGTGCAACGGGTCATCGGCGGCAGGCTCCCCGGCCGGAAGTTCCAGTTGGCCCCACACCATCAGCCGGTGGCGTTCGGGATGGCGGATGGCGTGGTCATGTAGGCGGCTGGCGTAGCCCGGAAGGTCGGTGGGATCCAACGGGACAGCCTCGGCCATGGCGGCGAGTTCCCGGGCGGCGACGAACCGGTAGAGCGCCTCCTTGGTGCGGAAGTACGCGTACAGGCGTTCTTTGCTGGTCTGAGCCGCCTTGGCGATCCGCTCGACCCGTGCTCCCGCGATGCCGTGGCGGGCGAACTCGGCGGTCGCCGCGGCGATGATGCGATCGCTTGTGGCGTCGGTGCTACTCCGGGAAGCCATGCGCCTCAGCTTACCTAACCGAACCGTTCGGTTTGCTCCAGCGGCAGGTGCATGTACTCTCAAACCGAACCGTTCGGTATGACATCCAGGAGCATTTCATGCAGCAACGCACACTGGGCCGACAGGGCTTGACCGTCTCCGAGGTCGGCTACGGCGCCATGGGCACCGCCATCGGCTACGGCCCCTCCGACGACACCGCGTCGATCACCGCCATCCGCCGCGCCCACGAACTCGGCGTGACCCACTTCGACACCGCGGAGATGTACGGCTGGGGAGAAGGCGAGAAACTGCTCGGCCACGCCCTCGCGCCCATCCGCGACGAGGTGACGATCGCGACCAAGTTCGGCCTCACCAAGACCTTCGGCCGGGACTCGCGGCCGGAGCACATCCGGCAGGTCGTCGAGACCAGCCTGCGCAACCTGAACGTCGACGTGATCGACGTGCTCTACCAGCACGGCCCCGACCCCAGCGTCCCGATCGAGGACGTGGTGGGCGTGATGAAGGAGTTCGTCGATGCCGGCAAGGTCAGGTATCTCGGCCTGTCCAACACCGACGCCGACTCCATCCGGCGTGCCCACGGGGTGCACCCGATCTCGGTCCTGCAACACGAGTACTCGATCTTCGCCCACGACTCTGAGCGGTTCTTCCCCGTACTGGAGGAGCTCGGCATCGGGCTCGTCGCCTACTCCCCGCTCGCCCGTGGCTTCCTCAGCGGCGCCGTCAGGTCCCGCCAGCACTACGACGCCGGCGACTTCCGTCAGCGCATTCCCTGGTGGGCCCCGGAGAACTTCGAGCAGAACCTGGCCATCGCCGGTGAGCTCGCCAAGCTCGCGCAGAGCAAGGGCGTCACCCTGGCCCAGCTCGCCCTGGCCTGGCTGCTGGCCAAGAAGGACTACATCGTTCCGATCCCGGGATCGCGCAGCCCGGAGCGCGTCGCGCACAACATCGCCGCCGCCGACCTCAAGCTGACCGCCGACGAGATCGCCCGCATCGACGAGATCGCCCCCGAAGGCGGCATCGGCGGACGAGGTATGTGACACGGAGGCCAGGAGCTTCACCTGCACAAACAGCTTGAGGGGATGACAGCTCCAGCCAGACGATCAGCGGATGGGCGCCGGCGACGCCACAGCGCCGCCACCCACCTCGGCGACGCCGAGATCCCCCTGCAGCTCATGGGCAAGACCCGCCACAAGAACCCCCGCACCGCCATGCGCTACGCCAAACCCGGCGCCGAAGCCCATCGCCAAGGCCACCGAGGTCCTCGCGCCCGCCGCTAAAAGAGCCAGCTGGCCGACCCGGAAGCATCCTCGGCCAGATGGCTCCGGGCTCCCCGGCCATTCATCGCCGGAGCTCACAGTCAGGGTGACCAGCGCACTTCAGGAGTGGGCTGGTAGCGGCAGGTGGCGCCGGTGGAGACGGAGGTGCGCAGGTGGGAGGCCAGTTCGGGGTGGCGCTGGTCGAGTTGGCGCAGCGTGTTGCGGATGCGGTTGGTGACCGCCTTGCGGGCGCGTTCGGCCTCGTCGCCGAGCCGTCGCGGGCGGCCGCCGAGCCCGGCGGCGGCGCGTAGCTCGTCCAGCAGGGCCTGCCGCTCGGCGTCGAGGGTGGCGGCGCGGCGGTCGTCGCCCAGCTCCGCCGCCCGGTCTATCTCGTCGTCGAGCAGTTCGAGCCGCCGCCGATAACGCCTCCTCGCCTCGTCATCGAGTACGTCGTCACCACCCATGCTCCGCGCCGCGACAACGACCTGCCCACCCGAGGGATTGAGCAGCTCGACCGCAGACACGTCGCTCCCGGGCCGGCCGATGAGGACCCGCAGGTCGGCCAGCCCCTTGGAGTCCGGCAGGTGCACGGTCCGCCCCGCGAACGTCAACGTCCACACCTCGCCGTCGAAGCGGAAGGCGTTGGCGCCGGGGCGCGGCAGGCGTACACGCATGCCGAGATCAGCCGCGTCCCGCTCGACCTGCTCGATGAGCGCGGAGGCGTCGTCGCCCCTGGCCTGGAGCACTTCGGCCAGGCGGGCCCGCGACTCGATCGACCAGGGCCGGGCACCGAGGAGGTCGGCGGCGCGATAGGCCGAGGTGAAGCCGTCGATGGCGGTGTCCCAGCGTTCCTGGGCCGCGTCGAGTACGGCCGCCCAGTGCGCGAACGGGCCCTCGACGGCGACGGTGGCCGTCAGACCCCATTGGCCGATGTACGGGGCGATGGCGGCCCTGGCGTGCTCGCACAGCACGGGATCCTTCGACAGGGCGGCGGCCTGCGCCTGGAACCGCAGCCACAGCGGCGCCATCCAGCGCAGATACTGCTCACCGGTGGCCATGATCTCCGCCAGATGCCGCATCGCGGCCTCGCTCCCGCCGCCCCGCTGCACCTCCGTCACCGCGCGGTGGAGCGGGAAGTGCAGGCCCGCCCGCTCCACCTCGGCCAGTACGTCGTCGGCCACGTCGAGCCGGCCCCGCACCATCGCCGCCGACCAGCGTTGCATCCAGCGCAGCTCCCGCCTGCCGATGCCGGGTTGCCGGCCCAGCTCGTAGGCGGCGTCGATGTGGGCGTCCACCTCGTCGAAGCGGCCGGTGAACGTGGTGAACATGGCCTTCAGCACCGTGGCCTCATGCTGGAACAACGCCAGCTCGGACCCCTCCGCCCGCCCGACGAAGGTGCGTTGCTCGCTCAGGCAACGAGGATCGCCCAGCTCCAGCAGCGCCCCCACCCGCCAGGACCGGGCGGTCAGTTCGAGCTGCGTGTCCCGCGTGCGCCGCGCCACCGCCAGCAGCTCCTCGGTGATCGCCAGCCGCTCGACCGTGGTGCCAGGACCCCAGATGACGCCCAGCCTGGCCAGCAGACTGAACCCGAGCGCCTCGTCGTCCGCACCCCGCCTGGCCAACTCCGCCGCAACGGCACTCAACTCCCGAGCCGCCACCTCCAGCCGCTCACCATCGTCGTCCGCCTCCTGCGGGTATCCCTGGTCCGGCGCGGGGAGGGTGCCGGGATCGCCCAGATGGCCGCTGCCCGGCACTGGGACGACGGCGAGGTCCTCCAGGTGCTGGTGGTTTGACGTGTGGGCGACGGTGGGGGCATCCAGGGGGTTGCGGCCCGGTGAGGAGACGGAAGTCGCCTCGTTCAGGCGGTGGTCAGGCAGCAGCCCGAAGTCGGTGGTCGGGGCATGCGGGCGGTTGAGGTCTGGCGTGGGGGCAGAGACCGGCTTGCCCTCGTGGATGCCAGTCGGCCTGAGGTCGGTGGCCGAGTTGTGGAGGTGGTTGTCGGGCAGCTCAGGGTTGGTGGCCGAGGAATGGAGACGGTTGTCCAGCGGCCCGGGGTCGGTGGCCGGGCTGTGGAAGTGGTTGTCAGGCAGCCCAGCGTTGGCGGGCGGGCCGTGGGGGTGGTCGTCAGGGGTCCCGGGATTGGTGGCCGGGTCTTGGGGGTGGCTGCAGTTCGGCGCAGGGGTGAGGGACGCCCCGTGTGGGTGGTCGGCGAGTGCGGCGGGGGCGGTGGCTGCCTTGTTCAGGTGGCTGTGGTTCGCTGCAGTTGAGCCGGTTGAGCCGGTTGAGCCGGTTGAGCCGGTTGAGCCGGTTGAGCCGGAAGGGTAGGTCCCGCTGGTCGGGTGGGTTGGGCCGGAAGGGTGGATCCGGCCGGTCCGGTGGCCGGTCGGGTGGGTTCGGACGGAAGGGTCGGTCGGGCTGAGCCGGGGGGCCAGATGAGTGAGGTGGTGGTGGGCCTCGTGGACGAAGTCGGTCCAGCGGCCCTGGCCGTCGTAGCAGAGCTCGTGCAGCTTCAGCGCGGTGATCGCCAGCAGGTCGGGGGCGTCGAGGCGGCGGGTGATCGCGATGGCCGCGTCCAGCGTGCGTACGCCTGCGGCCGTGTCTCCGGCCCGGTGTTGTGCCACGCCGAGGTCGAGGGCGATCGTGGCTCGCCGACGTGGGTCTGACGTGGGCGTCAGTTCCAGGGCATGGCGATAGTGCCCGACGGCCTCCTCCTCCGCCAGCCGTGCCTCGGCGTCCTTGGCGGCGGCCAGTAGCAGGTCAGGAGCATCTGGTACGGCGGCCAGGTAGGCGTGGTGGGCCCTGATCGCGGGCAACGCCGGCTCGAGGGCGCGCAGTGCGGCCGCATGCCGGGCACGGGCGCCGGCCGCGTCGAGTTCGGCGTAGAGGGTCTCGCGGACCAGGTCGTGCACGAAGGCGTACCGTCCGGTGCCGAGTGAGGTGACCAGCTTGGCCGACACCGCCTGGTCAAGCGCCCTGCGCACCGCCCCGTCGGAGAAGCCGGTGATGGTGTGGGGTGCACCCGCGCCGGTGGGTGAGGTGATGGTCGAGGGCGGAGCTGGGCGGGCGGCCGGTGTGACGGTTGAGGGCGACGCTGGGCTGGTGGCTGATTGGACGGTCGAGGGCCACGCTGGGTCAGCGGCAGATGGGACGGCTGAAGGGCGGGCCAGGGTGGGGGCTGGTGGGACGCTTGAAGGCGTCGCCGGGGCCATGGTTGGTGAAACGGCGGCAGGTTCCGACGGGGCTCCGGCTGGTGGGACAAGGGCAGGTCCCGACGGGGCCCCGACTGGTGGGACAGGGGTAAGTCCCGTCGGGGCTGCGGGGACGGGGGCAGCTTCGGCCTGGGCGGCGGGAGCGGTGGCCGGGGTCGTGCCTATCTGACCTTGCTGCAGCACGTCTTGTGTTACTGGGGACAGGATGCCTGTGAGCGAGTCGGAAGGCACCGCCAAGGAGTCCCCTGGCGGGGTGGGAGGCGCCGTCGGGACGGCTGTAAGTGAGGTGGGAGCCGTAGCCACGGAGTCTGTAGGTGAGGTGAGAGGCGCGATCACCGAGTCTGTGGGTGAGGTGAGAGGCGCGGCAGGAACGCCTGCGGGCGGGGTGCTTTGGGGGATTGGGGGTGGAGGAGTCAGGGGGACTTGTGGCGAAGTGGGAAGCGTGGGCTGGGGGTCTGGGGGTGAGGTGAGGGCTGTGGCGAGGGACTGGTCGGTGAACTTGCGGCCCAGGACCGCCGCCATTCGCAGCACCTCGCGGGTCCCGTCCGGGAGGCGGGACAAGCGGCGTCGGATCGCCGCGTCCACCCCGGGTGGGATCGTGGCGAGGGGGCTGCCGCCCTGCCACAGGCGGGCGGTTTGTTCGACGAAGAATGGGTTGCCGCCGGTTCGCTGGTGGATCTCGGAGATCAGTTCCTCTCCAGGGGACACCCCCGTCGTACGCGCCACCAGACGGCCCACCTCTTCGTGGTCCAGGCCGGTCAAGGCCAGGGTGGTGGCCTTGGCCTCCAAGGGCAGGCTGAGCGGCCCGTCCACCTCGGCGTCGCGGTAGGTGCCGATCACCAGCAGCCGTTCGAACCACGCGTGCCCCACCACGAACTCCAGCAGTCGCAGCGACGCCGCGTCCGCCCAGTGCAAATCCTCGAGCACCACTACCACCGGTTGCTCTCGGGACGCCTCGACCAGCAGGGCCGTCACCGCGTCATAGAGCTGGAACGCCTCTCCGTCCGGCCCTGCCAGGTCCTGTGGGGTTGTGTCCGGGGCGAGTTGGCGCAGCACCTGCACCCAGGGCCAGTAGCCTGGCGCGCCCTCGCCCTCCCAGCAGGCGCCGGTCAGCAGCCGGGCGCCCCCGTGAACGGCCTCCTCCACCGCGCTCGCCACCAGCGTGCTCTTGCCGATCCCGGGCTCGCCTGTCACGAGCACCAGTGCCCCATGGGTGCTCAGCGCGCGCTCGACCTCGCCACGTAGAACGGCGGCGGGTCGTTCCCGTCCGATGAGCATCGCCATGCGGGAACCTTACGCGGCCGCCCCGACAAAAGGCTCCGGCCTGGTACGTGGGCATCCCCGTGGCCCAGGAGGCTCCGAGTCCTGAGGGCTCCGAGCGCTGAGGGCACCCGGTCCTGGAGGCTCCCAACCCAGGGTGCTGTCGGTTCAGGAGGCTCCTCGTGCAGGGCGGACTCGGCCCAGGACGGGCTGGACCTACCACGCGCCGTACCACGGCATCACCATGCCGGCGGTGACAACTGGAGCGGCGAGATCTCCCTCTACCGCTTCCACATCGAGGCCCCGATCACCTTCAGCGAGTCCATCAGGGTGACGATCGAGCACGGCCACGCCAACAAGCGCTCGGACGGCTTCTCCTCGGTCGCGTACTTATACCAGACCCTTCCGCACCGCCCGTTCGGGCTCGCGCCGGTGGCGGAACGCCTGCCGTTTCCCAGAGGTGAGTAATCGATTTCCAGGCTCAAGATCCAAGATGTCGCCCGCCACGCCGGGGTCTCCGCGGCCACGGTCTCGCGCGTGCTCAACGGCCGCTCGACGGTCAACCCGGAACTGGCCGCCCTGGTGCACGCGGCGGTCCGTGAGCTCGGCTACCGGCCCAACGGCGTGGCGCGCAACCTCAGGCGCAGGCAGACCACGCTGTGGGCGATGCTCGTCTCGGACGTCGGAAACCCGTTCTTCACCTCGCTCGTGCGCGGGGTGGAGGACGGGGGACGGCGGTTCGGCTACTCGGTGGTGCTCTGCAACACCGACGAGAGCCGGGAGCGGGAGGCGGAGTACATCGCGGTGGCGCTGGCCGACAACGTGGCCGGCGTGATCATCTCGCCCGCCGACGACTCCACCGACATCAGCGCCCTGGTGGCGGCGGGGACCGCCGTGGTCACCATCGACAGGGAGCTGGCCGAGACCGAGGTGGACGCCGTCCTGGTGGACAACGAGAAGGGCGCCGAGCAGGCCACGACCCACCTGCTGGAGTCGGGCTACCGGCGGATCGCCTGCATCACGGGGCCCCGGCGGATGTCCACCGCCATGCGGCGGTTGCGCGGCCACCTGCGGGCGCTGCGGGCCTTCGGGGTGCCGCAGGACCGTGCGCTGATCCGGCACGCGGACTTCCGCGAGGAGGGCGGCTACTCGGCGATGGCGGCGCTGCTCGACGAGGGGGTGGAGATGGACGCGGTGTTCGCGGCCAACAACCTCATGACCGTGGGCGCCGTCGAGTGCCTGACCGAGCGTGAGGTGCCCATCGTCCCTGGGCGGCTGGGGGTGATCGGGTTCGACGACATCCCGTGGGCGCGGCTGTTCCGGCCGGGATTGAGCACGGTCCGGCAGTCGACGTACGAGCTGGGGCGGGCGGCCGCGCAACTGCTGGCCGGCCGCATCGACAACCCGGCCCGCCCGGCGGTGCGGATGGTGCTCCAGACCGAGCTCCACCCCAGGGAGAGTTCAGGGCCGGGAGCCACATGGGCCGTGGCGCGACGCCCGCCGTTGCGACCGGAGCGGGCATCGCGCCACGGTGATTCACCCGGGGGCGGTGGGAAAGGGAGAAAGGCCCCCGGGGCTCACCTCAGTGGGCGGTCGCCGAGCAGGTGGCGGACTGCGCCGACCCGATGGGAACCGCCACGCCGAGCACGTTGGCGTTGGGGTTGGGGACGCAGACCGGGAGCTTGAGGTTGTCGGAAACGTTCACGCCGCCGCTCGCGGTGCTGCTGTCCGGGACGACGTTCGCCGACGCCGGTGCGGCGAGCACCGACAGCGCGAACGCCCCGGCTAGAGCGGCGGCGGTGAGACGGGTGGAGAAGTGCATTCGGAACTGCCTTTCTGATCGCGGAGGGGGCCAATGGGTTCCGCAAGCATTGTTTGCCGCCCGCATCGACTACTCAACGTAACCAATGGTTACGATCCGCTGTCAGGCTCGCCCGGCCGACCTGTCCCCGGGCCGGGACCTCACCGTTGCGATTCTGTGACGTGAAGCGCCATTGACGGTCCTGAAGGTGAGATCCAGCTTGGTGCGAAATCGATTTCTCGGCAATCGATTTCTCAACTTTTGGAGGGAACGAACCTTGGCACGCATCGGAGTGTCGAGCATCTCTGACGGGCGCGACTTCGTCGCCCGCGACCTCGTCGGCCACATCGACGACGCCACCACGGCCCTGGCCGAGGCGCTGCGCAAGGAGGGCCACGAGGTCATCGTGGCGCCGGAGATCGTGTGGACCAACGAGCTGGCCACCTCGCAGGCCCGCTGGCTGGCCGATCGGCGGCCCGACCTGACGATCTTCAACTACGCGGTCTGGGCCTTCCCGCACTTCACCATGCTGGCCGCCGAGGCGACGCCGGGGCCGCTGCTGCTCATGGCCAACATCGACCCCGCCCAGCCGGGCATGGTCGGCATGCTGGCCGGCGGCGGCGGGCTCGACCAGATCGGCCGGGTGCACTCGCGCGCCTGGGGCGACATCGAGGACCCCGCCGTCAGGGGCCGGGTGCTGACCTAGGTGCGGGCCGCCCAGGCCGTCCGCGGGCTGCGCGGCTCCACGTTCGGCCGGATCGGCGGGCGGCCCATGGGCATGTACACCGCCGTCGCCAACACCGACCAGTGGATGCGCACGTTCGGCGTGGACGTCGAGGAGATCGACCAGTGGGAGATCGTCCGCCGCAGCGAGCACGCCTCCCAGACCCGGGTCACCGAGGCCAGGGTCTGGCTGGAGACCAAGGGCAACGTGCACTACGACGGCAAGCGGCTCACGCCTGAGCTGCTGGAGCGGCAGATCCGTACGTACTACGCGATGCGCGAGCTCATCGACGAGTGGAACCTGGACTTCTCCGGCATCAAGGGCCAGCCCGAGCTGACCACCCACTTCGTCACGATGGACATCGCCGAGTCCTTCCTCAACGACCCCTACGACTGGGAGGGCCCGAAGGAGACGCACGTCTGCGCGACCGAGGCCGACATGGACGGCGCGCTGACCATGCAGATCCTCAAGCTGCTCAGCGGCGACCCGGTGCTCTTCGCCGACGTCCGGCACTACCACGCCGACAAGGACGTCTGGGACCTGGCCAACTCCGGCCAGCACGCCACCTGGTACGCCGCCCGCTCCGACGACCCCGCCGAGAACCTGGCCAAGACCCACTTCTACCCCGAGGTGTTCTTCTTCCCGGCCGGCGGCGCGAGCGTGCACCACCTGGCCGCCCCCGGCGCCGCCACGTTCGCCCGGCTCACCCGCCGCGACGGCGCCTACCGCATGCACGTCATGCGCGGCGACTTCGAGCTGTACGACGACGCCACCAACGAGGCGATGGCCCGGCAGTCCACGTTCGAGTGGCCGCACGCGTTCACCCGGCTGCACGTCTCGGCCACCGAGTTCCTCTCCCGGTTCGGCTCCAACCACATCCACGCGGTGCCCGGCGACTACGTCGCGGAGCTGCGGGCGGTGTGCGACCAGCTCGGCGTCGCGTTCGAAGGGTTCGGAGATGCGGCTTAGATCCGTCCTGATGACGGCCGTCCTGGCGGCCGGGGTGATGGCGGCGCCCGCGCAGGCACAGGAGCAGGCGAAGGGGCCGGTCGGCTGGGACGTCTACCGGCTGGTCGAGCTGCCCGTAGGTGTGCGGACGAAGCAGTTCTCCAGCTTCGACCGTACGGCCGACAACAATCGTGGAGCCCGATCCGGATGCGGCGGAGGACTACGAACGGCTCTACCACCTCTACCGCTCGACGGCCCACATCGCGCACGCGCTGTGACGAAACTTGGGGTGCGTCGCCACACGTGAACCGGCCTCCACCTCTCCTTCAAGAAGGACCCTGCCGAAGTGCGGCGGAGCGGGAAAGAGAAGGGAAGTCATGGTGACGTGCGAAAACGGGTCTAGCGGGTGCTGCTCTGGCGGGGGCGCAGCTCGGCCGGCAGGACCACCGTGGCCGCCTTGGCGGCCGGGGTGGCGATGCGGTCGACCAGGAGGCGGGCGGCCATGCGGCCCAGCTCGTACGTCGGCTGCGCCACCGTCGTGAGCGACGGCCGGACGAGGTCGGCCCAGGGGATCTCGTCGAAACCGACCAGCCCCATCTCCCTGGGCACCTCCACCCCCTGGTCGGCCAGGCACCGCAGCGCCCCCACCGTCATCAGGTTGTTGGCCACGAAGACCGCGTCAGGACGCTCGGGAGAGGACAGCAGCGCCGCCATGGCGTCGTAACCGCCCTGCTCGCGGTAGTCCGTGCGCAGCACGACCGGCTCCCCGGGCAACGCCTCCGTGTAGCCGCGCAGTCGCAGGTCGGCGGTGCTGACGCCCTCGGGCCCCGTGATGCACGCGATCCGCTCGAACCCCGCCTCGACCAGGTGCCGGGTGGCCGTGCGCGCGCCGGCCTCGTTGTCGGCCACGACCGTGTCGACCTCGCCGCGCGGCAGCTCGCGATCGATGGCGACGACCGGGATGGGCGAGTCGAGCAGGGTCTTGGCCGCCTTGACGCTCCCCGCGGAGGCGATGATCACCCCGGCCATCTGCTCGCTCAGCGCCGCCGCGACGTAGGTCTCCTCCTTGGCCGGATTCTCGTCGCTGTTGCACAGCACGACCGAGTAGCCGGCCTGCTGGGCGACGTCCTCGATGCCGCGGACCGTGGCGGTGAAGAACGGGTTACCGATGTCGGAGATGATCACGGCCCACAGCGTTGTACGGCTGCGCCGCAGGTTGCGGGCCACCGCGTTGGGCCGGTAGCCCAGCTCGCGGACGGCCGTCAGCACGCGGGCGACCATGGCCGGATCGACGGTCCGGGCGCCGTTGAGCACCCGGGACACGGTGGCCGCGGAGACACCCGCTTCACGGGCTACATCGTAGATCGTCGTCATCGCACCAACTTTCTACCATCGACAGGGCGTACCCTAGCGCCGGATCCCTCTGTGCGGGGAATCGGTTTCCCAGCAAGATCACTATCCCATACTTCCGAATTTCTCGAAATATGGCCTTTTAGCTGGTGAATCCATCACGGAAACCCTGACGAATCGAGTCTTGACGGCTGTCAGTCGACGCTTGTACGTTGAGCCAGAAATCGATTGCTAACGGCGCTTCTCTCTTCACCCCCACCCTCATGGACTCCTGACCGCCGCGCGCTCAGGAGCCGCCAGCACCGCCAGGAGAAGTTATGTATCCGATCGTGCGACGATCCCTGGGCGCGGGGCTGGCCACCCTGCTCATCACGGCCATGACGGCCGTCCCCGTGACAGCGGCCGCCTCCCCGCCCCCCGGTTCCTTCTTCTCGACGGTCCAGATCGACGCGGCCGCCTCGGTCGGCGCGCCGGCCGCCGGCGACAACCGCAACCACGGCGACCCGCGCTGGTGAGCATGGGGCCGATGCCGACCACGGCGGGGATGTGGGCCTGGGCGGCCGGCCGGAAGAGAACCGTGGCCGTGCCCTGGCCGAGCGCCGCCAGGTAGACGAGCCAGATCGTCTCAGGGGTACGGGCGAAGAGCACGACGGAGATCGCGGCCGCGTACACCAGATCGGTGGCGATCATCAGGCGGCGGCGATCCCACCGGTCGGCCAGGACTCCGGCGTACGGCCCCAGCAGCAGCGACGGCAGATGCTCGAAGGCCAGCGTGACACCGGTGGCCAGGACGGACCCGGTGACCGCGTAGACCTGGGCGGGAATGGCGACGACGAGCAGGCTCATGCCGAGCCCGGCGACCGCCCGCGCCACCCACAGATACCGGAAATCACGGACACGCAGCGCCTGCCACATCGTCTCTCTCCGAGTCGACTATTCCGAGGAAATAGAAACGGTGGTGAGATATTCTGTCAAGATATGGGCGTGGATCCTCTGGACCTGGGCCGCCGGCTGCGCGGCAGGAGGGCCGCCCTGGGCCGTACCGCGGCCTCGGTGGCCGCCGACGCCGGCCTGTCGGTCCCGTACGTCGCCAACCTGGAGAACGGCCGTGGCAACCCCACCGTCTCGGCCCTCGACCGGCTGGCCGACGCCCTCGGCACCCGGCTGGTGATCACCCTCGCCGGCCAGGACACGGACCTGCCCGGCCCGCCGGCCACGCCGTCGCCGTCGCTGCTGGAGTTCACGCGCGGGCGCCGCTTCCGCCGGGAGGCCGGTGTCATGGCGGCCCAGTTGGGCGAGGACGAGGACACGGTCCGCGTCACGCTCGTCACCGCCCTGGCCGCCGTCGCCGCCCCCCTGCGGCGGGACCTGCGCGAAGGCGACTGGCAGCGGCTGCTGGACGCCCTGGTCCTGGTCCTCGGGCATCCCGCCGGGGAGTGAGTCAGCCCGTCAGCACGTCGAGCGCCCGATCGACGTCGTCGGTGGTGGTGTAGATGTGGAAGCTGGCCCGCACCCTGCCCGCCCGGACGGCCGCCCGGATGCCGGCCGCCTCCAGGCGCTCGCCGGGCGCGTCCACGGAGACGATCGCGGTGTCCGAGGGCTCCAGCCCGAGCCCGGCCCTGAACCGGTTGGCGAGGGCGACATTGTGCTCGCGGATCCGCTCGACGCCGATCTCGCCGAGCAGTTCGAGCGCGGGGGCGGCCCCGACGTAGCAGAACCAGGCCGGCGACAGGTCGAAGGCGCGGGCGTCGTCCGCCAGGCGCAGCGGCGGGCCGTAGTAGGAGCCGCCCTCGTCGGCCCCGGCGTACCAGTTGGCGGCCAGCGGGCGCATGCGCTCCCGCACGCGCGGCGACAGGTAGCCGAACGCGGCGCCGCGCGGCGCCATGAGCCACTTGTACGCCGCACAGGCCAGCACGTCCACGCCCTCGACGCCGACCGGCAGCCACCCGCACGCCTGCGACCCGTCGGCGATCACCAGCGCGCCGTGCTCCCGGGCGGCGGCCACGATGTCCTGGAGCGGCGCGACGTACCCCGTGGCCGACTGCACCAGGCTGAAGGCCACGGCGGCGGTGTCACCGTCGATGGCCTCGGCCACCCGGTCGGCGGGCACCGTCCGCACGTCGGCGGCCACGGCCCAGGGGAACAGGTTGCTGGTGAACTCGATCTCCGGCACGACGACCTTGCCGCGCGGCGGAAGGGCCGTGGCCACGGTGGACATGATCTGCGACAGCGAGGCGCCGACGGACACGTCGGCGACCGGCGCGCCGATGAGCCGGGCGAAGGCGGCGCGGGAGCGTCCCACGGAGGCGTCCCACGGTTTCCAGTCACTGCTGCCGTGCCGCCATTCGGTCAGAACGGCCTGCAGCTCTTCGAAGGCGGGGCGCGGCGGAAGGCCGTAGGAGGCGGTGTTGAGCCAGCCCGGAGCGGCGTCCCAGAGCTTGGCCGCCGTGGCGATGTCCATGGGGCCACCCTAGAAGAGCAGCCTCTCACAGGACGAACGCCGTTAAGTTATGTGTAATCCTCTATTGACATAACTAATCCCCCCAACGAGTATTTTGGCATGTCAGAACGTGACCACTTGCTCCATGTGCAGATCCGCAGGGCGCTGGAGGCACGTATCCGAAGTGGCCAGTGGGGCCCGGGCACCCGGATCCCCACCGAGGTCGAGCTCTGCCAGGAGTTCGAGGTCTCGCGCATCACCGTGCAGCGGGCTCTGCGCGACCTCGCCGACGCCGGGCTCATCGTACGCTTCCGCAAACGCGGCAGTTTCGTCGCCCAGGCCATCGGCCAGCACAACCTCCTGCGCTTCACCGGCCTGCTGATCCAGGGCCCGGAGACGCACGGAGACCACCTGGTCGTCTCGGCTCAGGTGCTGCCGGCGAGCACGGCGCGGCTGCGGCTGCCGGGCCTGCCGGACGAGGAGGCGGTCGTCCAGATGGAGCGCCACAAGCTGCGCCCGGACGGCCACGTGATGAACACCGAGCTGCACGTGCTGCCCTTCCGGCTGGCGCCCGACCTGCTCGACCAGCCCTTAGAACCCCTGACCACCCACGCCTACCTCCGTGACCGCGGGGTCGAACTGGTCCGGGCCAGGCTCTACGTGGAGCCGTACACCCTGACCGGGGCCGAGGCGGAGGCGTTCGGCCTCCAGGCGGGCGCGCCCGTCTTCCGCTGGACGCGCGAGACCTGGACCCGCCGCGGCGAGATCGCCGAGATCCTCGAAATGATCGTCCCGCCCGGCTCCGAGCGCTTCTACGTCGAGACCGACCTGAGCGGTTCCTCCGACCACAGCTGAACCACCTTTCACGCCCCGCGTGGCTCCGGCATGCCCCGACGCCGCGCGGTGATCCCGCCATGCCCTTTTGAGGAGCGATCCATGACCTCTGTCGCCGTCGTCGGCACCGGCGCCGTCGGCTCGATGGCCCTGTGGCGGCTGGCCGAGCGCGGTATCCCCGCCGTCGGCTTCGACGCCTACGCGCCCGGCCACGACCGGGGCGCGGCGGGCGGCGAGTCGCGGATCTTCCGCACCGCCTACAAGGAGGGCCCCGAGTACGTACCCCTGCTGCGCGAGGTCCGCGACCTGTGGTCGGAGCTGGAACGAGCCGCGGGACGCCGCCTGTTCACCCCCGTGGGCGGCGTCACGGTCGGCCCGCGCGAGCACCCCAAGATCCAGGCGGTGCTGGCCGCCGCCCGCGCCCACGACCTGCCCGTCGAGACCCTGACCGGCAAGGCCGCGCAGGACCGGGCGCCCGAGCATCCGCTGCGCGAGGGCGAGGTCATGGTGGCCGACCCCGGCGCCGGCTACCTGCGGCCCGAGCCCGCGGTGGTCGCCGCCGCGGCCGCGGCCGAGCGCAAGGGCGCCCGCATCGCCCGCTACACCCCGGTGACGGAGGTACGCCAGGACGCCACCGGCGTCACGGTCGTCACCGGCGACGGCGAGCAGCGGTTCACCCACGCGGTCCTGGCCCCGGGACCGTGGGCGCGGACGCTGCTGCCCGAGGCGCCCATCGTCGCCAAGGCCATCACCTCGACCTGGTTCCCGCGCCGGGACGAGGCCCTGTTCGATCCGGAGCGGTGCCCGATCGCCATCCGGGTCGGCGAGCCCGCCTACTCCTGCTTCCCGTCGGTGGACGGCACGGGCGTCAAGGTCAACCTGCACGTCCCGTGGCGGGAGATCGACTCGCCCGACGCGCTGACCCGCAGCGTCCCGGTCGCGTACGTGGAGCAGGTCGCGCGGGCGGTCGCCGCCACCCTGCCGGGCCTGGGCCCCGACCCGGTGCGCGTGGCCACCTACGCCGACGCCTTCACCCCCGACGGTCACGGCCTGCTCGGCAGGCAGGGCCGTACCGTGCTGGCGGCCGCGTTCAGCGGCCACGGCTTCAAGCTCGCCCCCGTCTTCGGCGACATCGTCGCCGACCTGGTCGAGAGCGGCGCGACCACGCGCGGCATCGGCCATCTAGCCCCGAATCGCCCCCTTCGGAGGTCGCCATGACACCCAGAACGCTGACCGCCGGGCTCCTCGCCATGGCCCTCACCCTGACCGCCTGCGGCGCGCCCACGCCGTCCGCGGCTCCCGACACGCTGGTCATCGCCGGGTACGGCGGCTCGTACGAGGAGGCGTTCAAGCAGTCGGTCATCCCCGACTTCGAGAAGTCCTGCTCCTGCAAGGTCACCTACATCGCGGGCAGCTCCACCGACACGGTCGCCAAGCTCAAGGCCCAGCAGGGCGCCCCGCAGATCGACGTCGCCCTCATCGACGACGGCGTGCAGAACCAGGCCGTCCAGGCGGGCCTGCTGGCCAAGCTCGACCCGAAGACGGTCACGAACCTCCCGAACGTCATCGACATCGCCCGCCTGCCCGACGACGTCGGCGTCGGCTTCTCGCTCAACGCCACCGGCATCGCCTACAACACCGACTACTACGCCAAGAACGGCCTGCCCGCGCCCAAGAAGCTGGCCGACCTGGAGAACGCCAAGCTCAAGGGCAAGCTGGTGATGCCGTCCATCACGCAGACCTACGGCCTGGGCGCCCTGCTCATCGCCGCCAAGGTCGGTGGCGGGTCCGAGCAGCGGATCGACCCCGGGTTCGCGGGCGTCAAGAAGGTCGCGGCCAACGCCGTCACGTTCGACACCACGGCCGACGTGTCCAACTACTTCCTGCAAGGGCAGGCCGTGGCCACGGTGTGGGGCAACTCGCGGGTCCAGATGCTGGCCAAGAAGGGCTTCCCGATCGAGTTCGTCTACCCCGAGGAGGGCGCGCTGCCGCTGGTCGCCACCGTCAACGTGGTGAACAAGGCGCCGCACGCGGACCTGGCGCAGAAGTTCGTCAACAAGCTGCTGGAGCCGGCGGCGCAGAAGGCCATGGCCGAGTCGAACTTCAACGGCCCGACGGTCAAGGGCGTCACGCTCGACCCCGCGCTCGCCAGTCTGGTCGTCGGCCAGGACCGGGCCGCGGACCTGCGCAAACTCGACTGGGCCGTGATCAACAAGAACCGTTCCGCGTGGACGGACCGCTGGAACAAGGAGATCGAGACCTCATGACAAGGCTGCTCGCCGCGGCGCTGGCCCTCATCGGCCTGACGGCCTGCGCCCCGCCCAGCCCGGCCGCCTCGCCGGGCAAGCTCGTGGTGGCGGGATATGGAGGCTCCTACCAGGAGGCCTTCGAGCAGGCGGTGCTGCCCGCGTTCGAGAAGACGTGCGGCTGCGAGGTCACCTACATCGCCGGCAGCTCCACCGACACGGTCGCCAAGCTGAAGGCGCAGCAGGCCGCGCCGCAGATCGACGTCGCCCTCATCGACGACGGGCCGCAGGCCCAGGCGGTGCAGGCCGGGCTGCTGGCCAAGATCGACCCGGCCGCCGTCACCCGCCTGGCGAAGGTGGAGAAGGTCGCCCGGCTCCCCGGCGACGTCGGCGTCGGCTTCGCGCTGACCGCGACGGGGCTCGCCTACAACAGCGAGTGGTACGCCAAGAACGGACTGCCCGCTCCCACGAAGCTGTCCGACCTGGCCGACCCGAAGCTCAAGGGCAAGGTCGTGCTGCCGTCGATCACCAACACCTACGGCGTGGGCGCCCTGATGCTGGCCGCCCGCGAAGGGGACGGCTCGGTCGAGGCGGGCTTCGCCGGCGTGAAGAAGGTCGCGGCCAACGCCTTCACCTTCGACACCACGGCCGACGTGTCCAACTACTTCCTGCAGGGGCAGGCGGTCGCGTCGGTGTGGGGCGGCTCCCGGGTGGAGACGCTGGCCGACAAGGACTTCCCGATCAAGTTCGTGTATCCGGAGAAGGGCGCCATCCCGCTGCTGGCCACCGCGAACGTCGTCGACAAGGCGCCGCATCCCGACCTGGCGCAGAAGTTCGTCAACGCCCTGCTGGAGCCCGGCATCCAGCGGAAGCTGGCCGCCGAGGGCTACGACGGGCCGACGGTCTCCGACGCCGCGCTCGACGCGGCGCTGGCCGGGCGGGTGGTCGGCCCGGAGCAGGCGGCCGGGATGACGCCCCTGGACTGGAAGGACGTCAACGGCAACCGGGCCGCGTGGACCGACCGTTGGACGAAGGAGGTCGAGCAGTGACGAGTACCACGGAGACGCCGGTGGAGACCGCCGTACGGCGCGGGCGGCTGCGCCTGGACGGCGTGCGCAAGGTCCTGGGCGGCAAGGAGGTGGTCTCCGCCGTGGACCTGGAGACCGAGCCGGGCGAGTTCCTCACCCTGCTCGGGCCCTCAGGCTGCGGCAAGACGACCACGCTCAACATGGTCGCCGGCCACCTGACCGCCGACGGCGGGCTGATCGAGGTGGACGGCCGCGACATCACCGCGATTCCGCCGCACCGCCGCTCGATGGGCATGGTCTTCCAGTCCTACGCCCTGTTCCCGCACATGACGATCGCCGACAACGTGGCGTTCGGGCTGCGCATGCGCAAGGTCGCGGCCTCACGGCGCAAGAAGCGGGTGGCCGAGGTGCTGGAGATGGTGGGCCTGGACGGCATGTCCGAGCGCCACCCCCGGCAGTTGTCGGGTGGCCAGCAGCAGCGCGCCGCCCTGGCCAGGGCGCTGGTCATCGAGCCCGACCTGCTGCTGCTCGACGAGCCGTTCTCCAACCTGGACGCCCAGCTCCGGGTACGCCTGCGCGACGAGGTCGCCTCCCTGCAGCGCCGCATCGGCACCACGACCATCCTGGTCACCCACGACCAGGAGGAGGCCCTGGCGGTCTCCGACCGGATCGCGGTCATGGCCGACGGCGTCATCCACCAGCTCGACCGGCCCCAGGAGATCTACCTGCGGCCCGCCACGGACTTCGTGGCCCAGTTCATCGGCGAGGTCAACGCCCTGGACGGCACCGCCGCGGGCCCGGTGGCCGGCGGGTACGCCTGCACGGTGGCGGGTGCGACCGTGGCCGCCACCCCGGCGGGCGAACCTCCGGCCGAGGGCGCGGCCGTGCGGCTGTACGTGCGGCCGGAGGTCGTGCGGATCCGTACCGGCGGCGACGGGCTGCCCGGCACCGTGCGGGACACCCGCTTCCTGGGCTCGCGCATCCGCTGCGTGGTCGCCACGGAGGCGGGCACGGTGACGGCGGCGCTGCCGTTCGACGCCCAGGTGCCCGCGACGGGGGAGGAGGTGACCTGCTCATGGCGGCCGTCGGACGCCTCGCTGGCAACCCGCTGAGCCGGCCCCGCTGGCGCACCGGCCTGCTGCTGGCGCTGCCCGCCATCGTGATCTTCGCGCTGCTGTTCGTGGCGCCGCTGTTCACGCTGGTGGCCAACAGCTTCAGGACGCAGACCGGCGCGTTCACGCTGGACAACTATGTGCGTTTCCTGGGCGACCCGTTCTACCGGGACGTCCTGTGGAACACGCTCAAGGTCGCCGGCATGACCACGATCGGCTGCCTGCTCGTCGGCTATCCGTTCGCTCTCTACATGCGGGGCCGCTCGGCCCGCGTGCGCAACTGGCTGGCGCTGCTCCTGCTGTCGCCGCTGCTGATCAGCATGGTCATCCGGGCGTACGGGTGGCTGGTGGTGCTCGGGCCCAACGGTCCCGTCGCCGCCGTCTTCGAGTGGTTCGGGCTCACCGCGCCGCAACTGCTCTACAACGACACGGCCGTGCTCATCGGCATGGTGCACGTCATGCTGGCGTACATGGTGCTGCCGCTCATGGGCAGCCTGGACCGCATCGACCCGACGCTCGTGCCGGCCGCCAAGGGGCTGGGCGCGCCGGGCTGGACCTGCTTCTGGCGGATCACGCTGCCGCTGTCGGCGCCGGGCATGCTGGCCGGGGCCATGATCGTGTTCAGCCTGACCGCGTCCAGCTTCGTCACCCCGGCGATTCTCGGCGGGCCGAAGGTGAAGCTCATGCCGTACTTCGTGTACACGCAGGCCACGACCACGCTCGACTGGCCGTACGCGGCCGCGATCGGTTTCGTGCTCGTGGTCGTGACGACCGGGCTGCTGCTCGGCTACGCGCGGCTGCTGCGCCGCGGCAACGGGGATGTGGTGTTCGGATGACGCGCCTGACCCGCCTGCTCGGCGGCGCCTTCGCGGTGCTCGTGGGGCTGTTCCTGATCGCGCCGGTCGCGGTCACGGTGGCCTCGTCGCTCACCACGACCTCGTACGTGTCGTTCCCGCCGAAGGGGATCACGCTGCGCTGGTACGCCGAGGTGTTCCAGAAGCCGGAGTTCCTGTCGTCGTTCGCGCTGAGCGCCCTGGTGGCGCTGGCGGCGGCGGCGATCTCGGCGGTGGTGGGGCTGGCCGGCGGGCTGGCCATCCACCGCTACCGTTTTCCCGGCCGGGGCGCGCTGGAGGCGGTGCTGTCCAGCGCGTTCGCGGTGCCCACGATCGTGCTCGGCATCGGCCTGCTGCAGTGGTTCGCGCAGATGGGGCTGGCGTCGAGCCCGTTCACGCTGCTGCTGGCCCACCTGGTGCTGACGGTGCCGTACGCGGTGCGGCTGGTCCTGGCCGGGCTGGCGGGGCTGGACCGCGCGGCGGAGAAGGCCGCGGCCGGGCTGGGGGCGGCGCCGTTCATGGTGTTCTGGCACGTCACGCTGCCGGCCGTGCGCGGCGCGCTGATCGGCGGCGCGTTCTTCGCGTTCATCACCTCCTTCGACGACCTGACGGTGGCGCTGTTCGTGGTCACGACCGACCTGCAGACGCTGCCCGTGCGGATCTTCAACTACATGCAGTACGACTACGACCCCACGGTCACCGCCATCGGCACGCTGATGGTGCTGTTCGCCGTGGTCTCCGTGGTCGTCATCGAGCGTTTCGTCGGCGTCGCCAAGCTGTTCGGCGCCGACCAGGACAACAAGTGAGAGGAGCCACTGTGCGAGTCGTCGTCATCGGTGCGGGGGTGGTCGGAGCCGCGGTCGCGGCGGGGCTCACCCGGCGCGGCGCGCAGGTCACGGTCCTGGAGGCGGGCGTCCCGGGAGCCGGTACGACGTCCACCTCGGTCGCGTGGATCAACGCCAACAACAAGATCCCCAGGGAGTACTTCGACCTCAACCACGCGGCCGTCTGGGCGCACCACCAGCTCCCCGGCGACTGGTTCTTCCCCACCGGCAACCTCGAATGCGCGGTCACCGACGAGCACAAGGAGCTGCTGGAGGCCCGCGTCGAGCGGCTGCTCGGCACCGGCTACCCGGTCGAGCGCGTCACCGCCCGGCGGGCGCTGGCGCTGGAGCCCGACCTGGTGCCGCCGCCCCCGGGCACCGAGTACGTGTTCTTCCCCGGCGAGGCGTACGTCCAGCCGCTGCGCCTGCTCGGCCGGCTGCTCGGCGAGGCGCGCGACGGCGGCGCCACGCTGGAGATCGGCGCCGAGGTGACCGCGATCGAGACGTCGTCGTCGGGCGCGAAGGTGACGGTGGCCGACGGGCGCACGTTCGCCGGCGACGTGGTGATCACCTGCACCGGCCGCTGGACCGAGCAGGTCGCCGCGCTGGCCGGCGCGACGGTGCCGATGCTGGACCCGGCCGTGTCCGGCACGGTCACCAACGGCTTCCTGGTCACCACGGCCCCGGTGCCCGCGCGGCTGTCGCGCGTGCTCACCACGGCCGCGCTCAACCTGCGCCCCGACGGCGGCGGGCGGATCCTGCTGCAGTCGCTGCCCCTGGACGGCTTGGCCGACCCGGCCCACCCGGTGCCCGGCGAGGTCCTGACCGAGATGCTGGCCCTGCTGCCCGGCGTGCTGCGCGCCACCGAGGGCGCCACGGTGGAGCGGGCCGTCGTGGGCATGCGGGCGATGCCCGGCGACGGGCTCACGGTGGCCGGCTTCGCGGACGCGGAGCGGCGGGTCTACACCGTCGCCACGCACAGCGGCGTCACGCTGGCCCCCCTGCTGATGGAGGAGGTGGCGGGCGAGGTCTTCGGCGAGGAGTCGTCGTTGCTGGCCCCGTTCCGCCCGTCGCGCTTCACCGACGGCACCGCCCGCCCCGCCCCCGTCCCGGCCCGCCGCCCCGGCCAGCAGTGACTCAGGGAACGCGCTGGAGCACCAGTTCGCGGAGCAGGGAAGCCACCCGGCCGAGCGCCACCACGTGGTCGACGGTCTCGCCCCGGACGATGCACGCCTGAGGCATGCCGAAATAGATGCTCGTGGCCGCGTCGGTGGTGATGACGGTGCCGCCGAGGCGGTGCACGGCCGCCGCCCCGGTCGATCCGTCGGTGCCGGTGCCCGACAGCACGACGGCGATGGTGTCGGGCCCCGCCACCGCGGCCAGGGTGGCCAGCAGCAGGTCCGCGGAGGGCCGGCAGGGCGGGATCGGCCCCGACGGGACCAGGGCGAGACGGCGGTCGCCGGTCACGAGCAGATGATGGGCCGCGACCGCGACCGCGACCCGGCCGGGCGCCAGCGCCTGCCCGTCGCGGGCCGCCGCGACGGGCAGCTTCGTGTACGTGCCCAGGACCTCGGGCAGCCGGCTCTCGTGGTCCGGCGAGAGATGCTGGAGCACGAGGACCGCGGCGGCCAGGCCGGGCGGCAGCTCCGCCAGCACCGTGCCGGTGGCGGCGAGCCCCCCGGCCGAGGACACGATCGCGATGACCGGGCACGTGACGAGCCGCCCGGCACCTGGTGTGGTGACCACCTACAACCCATCCCCCGGGGGAGGGGCATGTAAGCATTAGGATACAGTACAGATCTGTATCATAATTGTCTCAGGCAGACGGGATTCCGCCATGGGTGCATACGTGCTCGGCTTCCACGACATCGACAAGACGCAACTCGCCCAGGTCGGCGGCAAGGGCGCCAATCTCGGCGAGCTGTCCTCGGTCGAGGGGGTCCGCGTGCCGCCCGGCTTCTGTGTCACGACCGAGGCGTACCGTGCGGTCGTCGAGGCCGACGCCACGGTCGCCGCGCTGATCGACGGGCTGGCCGGGCTGCGGGCCGACGACCGCGCGGGCATCGCCGAGGCGTGCGCCCGGCTGCGCGCGGCCGTCGAGGCCCAGCCCGTGCCCGCCGAGGTCGAGGGAGACATCCTGGGCCACCTGGCCGAGCTCGGCGACGGGCCCTGCGCGGTCCGCTCCAGCGCCACCGCCGAGGACCTGCCGTCGAGCTCGTTCGCGGGGCAGCAGGACACCTACCTGAACGTCCGGGGCGAGCGGGCGGTGCTGGAGAGCGTACGGCGATGCTGGGCGTCGCTGTTCACCGACCGCGCGGTCACCTACCGCATCAGGAACGGCTTCGACCACGGCGCGGTGCACGTGGCCGTGGTCGTCCAGCGGATGGTCTTCCCCGAGGCGGCGGGCATCATGTTCACCGCCGACCCCGTCACGTGCAACCGGAAGGTGGTCTCGATCGACGCCGGCTTCGGGCTGGGCGAGGCGTTCGTGTCCGGACTGGCCAACGCCGACAACTACCGCGTCAGGTCGGGCGACATCATCACCAGGAACATCGTCACCCAGACCAAGGAGCTGCGCCCGTCACGGGACGGCGGCACGGAGGAGCACGACGTCGCGCCCGCCAGGCGGCACGTGCAGACCCTCACCGACGAGCAGATCCTGCGCCTCGAAACGCTCGGCCGCCGCATCGAGCGCCACTTCGGCCGCCCCCAGGACATCGAGTGGGGCCTGGCCGGCGGGGACTTCCAGGTGCTGCAGAGCCGGCCGATCACCACGCTCTACCCGGTGCCGGAGGCCGGAGACGACAAGAACCACGTCTACATGTCCTACGGGCACCGCCAGATGATGACCGACGCCTTCAAGCCCCTCGGCCTGTCGTTCTTCGCCCTCCTGCACGACCGGCTGGGCCGCTCGGCGGGCACGGTGACCGGGGGCCGCTTCTACAAGGACATGTCGGCCGAGCTGTCCTCCCCGATGGCCCGCGCCGTCACCCTCAAGAGCCTCGGCCAGGTCGACGTGCTCATGGCCAACGCGCTGCGTACCGTGCTGACCAGGAAGGACTTCGCCCGCGGCCTCGCCCGCGGCAAGACCTCGATCCTCGCCTTCGGCGAGGGCGGGGTGCTGCCGATGGTCCGCCAGTACCTGAGCATGGCCCGGCGCGACGACGCGGACGTCGTGCCGCAACTGATCGCGGAGAACGAGGCGACGGTCGAACGGCTCCGGCGGGGGATCGCGGGCAGGTCGGGCGACGAGCTGTTCCAGTACATCCTGGACGACCACGACGTGCTGGCCGCGCTCACCTTCGACCCGCGCAGCGTGGCGGCGGCCTTCGTCGGCATCCAGTCGGTGAACTGGGTCAACAAGCACATGAAGGCATGGCTCGGCGTCGAGAACGCCGCCGACTCCATCGCCCAGTCCGCCGACCACAACGTCGTCGCCGCGATGGGCCTGTCCCTGCTCGACGTGGCCGACGTGATCCGCCCGTTCCCTGAGGTCGTCCGGCACCTCGAAACGGTCGGCCGCGACACGCTGCTGCCCGGGCTCGACCTCCTCGAAGGCGGCCCGCGGGCGCGGCGCGCCCTTGAGGGCTATCTGGCCGAGTACGGGATGCACTGCTCGGGCGACATCGACATCACCAGGACGCGGTGGAGCGAGGACCCGACCCTGCTCGTCCCCCTCCTGCTGGCCAACGTCAGGAACCTGGAGCCGGGGGAGAGCGCCCGCAAGGCGGGACGGGGCCGCGCGGAGGCCGAGCGCATGATCGCCGACCTGCTGGACCGCCTGAAGGGGAGCCCGCGCAAGGCCCGCAAGGCGGCCCGCCAGATGAGCCTGGTGCGCCACTTCATCGGCTACCGCGAATACTCCAAGCACGCCCTGCTGCAGCGGTACGAGCTGTACAAGCGCGCGCTGATGGCCGAGGCGGACCGGCTGGCCGGGAACGGGGTGATCGAGCGGGCCGAGGACGTGCACTTCCTGTCGCTGGAGGAGTTCAGGGAGGTGGTGCGGACCGGCCGCGCCGACCGGGCCCTGATCGAGCGGCGGCGGGCGGAGTTCGAGGAGTACGGCAAGCTCACGCCGCCGCGCGTCATCACCTCGGAGGGCGAGGTGATCTCCGGCGAGTACGACACCGGCGCCCTGCCGGAGGGGGCGCTGGCCGGGATCGCGGTGTCGTCGGGCGTCGTGGAGGGCCGGGCGCGGATCGTGCGCAGCATGCGCGACGCCGCCGTCGAGGAGGGCGACATCCTGGTCACGGTGTTCACCGATCCGAGCTGGTCGCCACTGTTCGTGTCGGTGAAGGGGGTGGTGATGGAGGTCGGCGGCGTGATGACGCACGGCGCCGTGGTGGCCAGGGAGTACGGGCTGCCGGCCGTCGTCGGTGTCCAGAACGCCACCCAGGTGATCGAGGAGGGCCGCCGGATCCGGGTCAACGGCACCGAAGGGTATGTCGAGCTCCTTTGATGACACTCTCTTGACAGATGCTGACTTTACGATCAAATTAGGCAAGGTTTACCTAACTTAACCACTTAGGGAGGACTTGCCGCAATGGAGGGGATCGAAGGCAGGATCGCCTTGGTGACCGGCGCGGCCCAGGGGATCGGAGCGACCGTGTGCTCCGCCCTGGCCGACGCCGGAGCCAAGGTCGCCGCCGCCGATTTGCGGGCCGGTGCCGTGGCGGCCGGTGTGGTGCCGTACCGCATGGACGTGCGCGATCCCCAGGACGTCGAGGACGTCGTCGCCGCCGTGGAGCGGAACCTCGGGCCCATCGGCCTGCTCGTCAACATCGCCGGCGTGCTGCTGCCCGGCTCGGTGGACGAGACCGACGCCGACCGCTGGCGCCAGAGCTTCGCCGTCAACGCCGACGGCGTCTTCCACGTCTCCCGCGCCGTCGCGCGCCGGATGGCGCCGCGCGGGCAGGGCGCCATCGTCACCGTCGGCTCCAACGCCGCCTCCGTGCCGCGCGTCGGCATGGCCGCCTACGCCGCCTCCAAGGCCGCGGCCCGCATGTTCACCCGCTGCCTCGGCCTCGAAGTGGCCGGGCACGGCATCAGATGCAACGTCGTCTCCCCAGGATCGACCGACACCGCCATGCTGCGGGCGCTCTGGGCGGGCACCGACCCCGACGAGGCGCTCTCCGCCACCCTCGCCGGCGACCCCGGCGCCTTCCGCGTCGGCATCCCGCTCGGCCGGGTGGCCGACCCCGCCGACATCGCCGACGCGGTCCTGTTCCTCTGCTCGGAGCGGGCCAGGCACATCACCATGCACGTCCTCCTCGTGGACGGCGGCGCGACCCTCCGCGCCTGACCAGATTGGACGTACATGCATCTGCTGACAACCGCGGCGGATCCGCTGGCGGGCTACGACCGCGCGGCCTCGGTGCTGTTCGCCTCGCCCCACGGCACGCTGCTCACCCAGGGGGTGCGCGGGGTGGCCGGGGGCGAGCTGGGCACCCTGGCCGGGCGGTTGGACGGGCCGGCCGCCGGGGCGATCGGGTTCGACGGCACGGCGCACCTGATCAGGCCCGAGTCCGAGACCTGGACGCAGCCGATCCAGCCGGGCGGCCGGCCGCTGCGCAGCGGCGGCTGGTGGAGCAGGCGGATCCCGGTGCCCGCCGACTACGTCGCGGCGGTGCGGAAGGTCCTGGACGAGCTGGGTGCGGGCCGGCTGGCCAAGGTGGTGCTGGCCAGGACCGCCGAACGGTGCGCGGTCACCACCACGACCACCCGCCTCAGCCGGGCGCTGTCCAGGGCGGTGGCCGGTGTCTGACTCCGCCTCGGCCGAGAGACTGCGCGCGCAGATCGCCGAACTCCTGGACGTCGAGCCGGGCGAACTCGGCCTCCACGACGACCTGGTGGAGGCCGGGCTCGACTCGATCCGGGTGATGACGCTGATCGAGCACTGGCAGCGGGAGGGGCACCGGATCGGGTTCGCCGACCTGCTGGAAAAGCCGACCATCGCGGCCTGGGCGGAGCTGTTCGCCTGACATGACCGCCCTTCCCTCTTCAGGACCCGGGACTCTCACAGGAAACGCCCGATGACCACACCACCTGCTGGGCCGCTCATGCCTCTTACCGGGGCGCAGGCCGGGATCTGGTTCGCCCAGCGGCTCGACCCCGCCAACCCCGTCTACAACACCGCCGGCCGCGTCGACCTCCGGGGCCCGCTCGACGCGGCCGTGTTCGAGCGGGCGCTGGCGCGCTGCCTGGCCGAGGCCGAGCCGCTGCGGCTGCGCTTCACCGAGGAGCCCGCCCAGTACCTGCGCGAGTACGACTCCCTGCGCGGCTCCCTGACCGTGCTCGACCTGCGCGGCGAGGCCGACCCTGAGGCCGCGGCGGACGCCTGGATGCGCGCCGACCTGCGTACCCCGGTTGCCGAGGCCTGGCGGCCGTACGTGGGTGGGGTGATCGAGACGCATGACGTTGCCTGCGGGCACAAGGGCATGATCCGGCCGGGGCCGATGGCCGAGATCGGTGCGATGGTCGCGGCCCGTCTTCAGGAGCCGACCTCGTGAATCCCTTCGACGACCCGAAAGGCGAGTTCCTCGTCCTGGCCAACGACGAGGAGCAGCCGTCCATCTGGCCCTCCCTCAGCGTCGTGCCCGACGGGTGGTCGGTGCGGTTTGGCCCGGACGTCCGGGCGGCGTGCCTGGCCTATGTCGCCGCCTGTTGGACGGACCTGCGTCCATGAAGCCCGTCACCCACACTGCGGCGAATCTACAGTGTAAAGGCGCTGGCTTCGGTCGGCCTTCCGGAACTGGAGCCTGAATGGCACGCAGCAACCTGACCACCACCAGGATCAAGCCGCAGACCTCCGAACTGCTCATCCTCCACGTCCTGCGCACCCAACGCCTGTCGCCGCACTTCATTCGCGTCACCCTGGGCGGCGGTGACATCGGACGCTTCGTGCCCATGGGCTACGACCAGTGGTTCCGCCTCTTCTTGCCCGTCTCCAAGGATTCGCTGACGCGCCTGCCGCCCAAGCTCACCGCCCTGAGCTATGCCAAGATCCTGACGATGCCGAAGGCGTCCCGGCCGGTGCTGCGCAACTACTCGGTACGGGCGTACCGTCCGGAAGGCCCCGAACTGGACGTGGACTTCGTCCTGCACGGCTCGGCCGCCGACGGCCCTGCTGCCACCTGGGCTGAGACGTGCGTGCCCGGTGACAGCGTGGGGATCATCGACGAGGGCATCGGCTTCAACCCGCCGTCCGGGACGCGACGGGTCGTGCTGGCGGCCGACGAGAGTGGACTGCCGGCACTGGCGGGCATCTTGGCCTCCCTGCCGCCGGCCACCGAGGGGCACGCGCTCGTTGAGATCCCCTCTCTGGAGGACCGGCAGTCGCTCGATGCGCCTGAGGGGGTGGAGGTGACCTGGCTCGCCCGCGACCACCGCAATGCTCGTGGCGATCGCGGTGCCCGTGACGATCGTGATGACCGCAGCGCCTCTGACGACCGTGATGACCGCAGTGCCCCCGACGCCCACGCCGCCGCCCCTGGTGCGCTGGTGCTGGCGGCTGCGCAGGAGATTCCCTTTCCGGCCGAGTCGTGCTACGGCTGGGTGGTGGGGGAGTCGGCGTTGCCCACGGCGTTGCGCCGGCACTGGGTGCGTAACGGCGTGCCGAAGGAGCGCATCATGTTCTGTGGCTACTGGCGCAGGCGCTGACGAGTGACCTTGGGTTCCCCACGGACGGCGAGGGTGGGCTCGGCTCGCTGGACGACCATCGTCGCCAAGGTGGCGACGTGCGGGAACGGGCAGGCAGGTGGTCAGGGCTGGGAGCCTGGGGCGTCCGGCACCTTTCCGAGGGGGACGCCCCGGGCGGTGAGCAGGACGAGGAGGACGCAGCTTCCGCTGAGGGCGATGTCGGCGACGTTGCCCACGAACAGGCCGCCGTAGTCGATGAAGTCGACGACATGCCCTTGGGCGAAGGACGGCGGGCGGAAGAGGCGGTCGAGCAGGTGGGAGGTGGCGCCGCCGAGCAGCGCGCCGAACGCGACCGTCCAGGCCATGGAGGCCGTCGTACACAGCCGGCGCCCCGCGTACAGGATGCCGCCCACCGCGGCGGCCGCCGCAAGGGTGAACACCCACGTCGCGCCGGCGCCGATCGAGAACGCGGCGCCGGCGTTGTACAGCAGCCGGAATTCGAGCAGTTGCGGGATCACCGCGATGCGTTCCCCGCCCGAGAGCACCGAGGTCGCCCAGAACTTGGACGACTGGTCCACGAGGAGGACCAGCGCGGCCAGCGCGAGCATCCACCCGTACCGCCGCATTCCTGGCACCGCTGGCTCTACGACCGACACTCTCAACCCCCCGCAATCCACGACGATTCCGCCTCAAATCTAGCGGGCTGACCCGGGTTCGTACGGCTCGATGGCCGTCACGGCTGCCAGGTGCCGTGCGGGTTGTCGATGACGTAGCGCCACTGGCCGTCGGCGCCGCGCCGGGCCACGTCGGTGGCCGTGCCGCTCATGTCGATCTCGGTGCCGTCGGTGGCGGTGCCGCGCATCGACCAGTCGACGATGAGCAGGGCGATGTCGCCGGAGACGTACACGTGGCGCGGGCGGGCCTTGATCGGCAGGCCGAAGCTCTGCATGTGCCGGTTGGCGGCGATCCGGGCGGGCCCGGTGACGGGATGGCCGGGCACGGGCACCAGGACGGCGTCGTCTTCATAGATGTGCTCGATGGAGCGGGAGTCGCCTGAGTTCATGGCCGCGACGAAGCGGGCGGCCGGACCGTCAGGGTCGCCGGCGAGGACCGTACGAGATTGTGAAATGTCATGACTGTTCATGACCTATTGATCATATCACGTTCCAAGATCACCTCGCGTGGATTGCGCCGTGGGTGAAGGGCTTCCGCTGTCGGCGATGACGGGGTGTGCCGGGCTGCCGGTGGAGGGAGGGTGGACGGGACGGAAGGTGGTGGGTGTGATGGTGGTAGCGCAAGTCACAGGGCCGGGGGAGTGGCTGGCCGATGAGGTCCGGGGCCGTGACGAGTGGAAGGTGTGGCTGACGGAGGAGCACCGGCGGGAGGTGCTCGCGGCCGTGCGGGCGGCCGGGCCCTCGCCGGCGGAGGTCTCCGAGGAGGGGTTCCGGCTGCCGGCGCTCGGTCCGGTGCTGCGGGAGGTTCGCGCGGAGCTCGTGGGTGGGCGCGGGTTCGTGCTGGTGCGGGGCGTGCCGGTGGAGGAGATGAGCGAGCACGAGTGCGCGGTCGCCGCGCTGGGCCTGGGCTGTCATGTGGGCGGGGTCGTCGCGCAGGGCGAGACGCTGTTGAAGCATGTGCGGGACACCGGCGCGGACCCGGCGCGGGCGCGCAGTTTCGAGCACAGCGGCCGGCTCGGCTACCACAGTGATCCGTCGGACGTGGTGGCGTTGCTGTGCGTACGCCCGGCGATGTCGGGCGGGGCGAGCGCGATCGTCGGTTCGGTGGCGGTGCACAACGAGGTGGCGCGCACCCGGCCGGACCTGGCGGAGGTGCTCTACCAGCCGTGGTGGCACGACCGGCGCACCGGTGACGGGCCGGACAGCTTCTACGCCCAGCCGATCTGCGTGGCGCGGGACGGGGGCGGCCTGTCGATGGCGTACGGGCCCGACTACCTGCGTTCGGCGCAGCGGGGAGCGGAGGTGCCGCCGTTCAGCGCGGCGCAGCGGGAGGTGATGGAGCTGCTCGATCGGCTGACCAACGACGCCCGGTTCGCGCTGACCATGGAGCTGCGGACGGGCGACATGCAGTTCCTCAACAACCATGTGGTGCTGCACAGCCGTACCGCGTACGCGGATCATCCGGATCCGGCGCGGCGGCGTCACCTGCTCCGGCTCTGGCTGGCCACCGGGCGGGGCGAGGTCCAGCCGTCGGCCAGGTCGGCGAGGTCGTCGAGCGCCGCCTCGACGCGCTCCTTGTCGCCGGTGGTCAGGTAGTCGATCTGCAGACCGGCGTAGGCGGCGTTGAGCAGGGTGGCGTTGCGCAGCGCGAGCTCTTCCGGCACGCCGTGGGCGCGGAGCACCCCGGCCACGAAGCCGGCCCGGTCGCCGAGCATCTTGGGCACGTAGGGGCCGGTGAGGCGGCCGGCGGCGGACAGGCCCTCGATCTCGTGCAGCAGGCGGACCATGGGCAGGTCCTCGTTGATGTGCCAGGCCCAGGAGGCGCGCACGACGTCGCCGAGCCCGGTCCCGGGGTCGGGCAGGGCGCGCAGGCGGGCCTTCTGGCGCTGGTCGAGGTGGGCGAGGACGGCGGTGATCAGCTCGTCCTTGCCGGCGAAGTGGTGGGTGAGCGCGTACGTGCTGCGGCCGAGCGCCTTGGCCAGCGGGCGCAGGGAGAGCTGGGCGATGCCGTGCTCGGCCAGGTAGCCGACGATCGCGTCGAGCAGTTCGGTACGGCGCTGCGGATCACGGGGCCTGGCCACGTAAAGGATTCCTTCCGGCGATTAACATGACGATCGTTATGTTAATCGTGCGAAAGGACCCCCGCCAGATGACCACCATGACGTTCGCGACCGTACGCGGCCTGCGCCTGGCCTGGCTCGACCACGGCCCCGAGGACGGCATCCCGATCCTGGCGCTGCACGGGCACTTCGGCCGGGCCCGCGCGTTCGCGAACCTGGCCGCCGCCCTCGCCCCCGGCCACCGGGTGATCGCGCTGGAACAGCGCGGCCACGGCCACAGCGAGCGCGGCGACGGCGACTTCGGCTCCGACGCCTACGTGGCCGACGCCGCCGCGTTCCTGCGCGGGCTCGGCCTGGGCCCCGTGATCGTGCTGGGCCACTCCATGGGCGGGGTGACCGCGTTCCGGCTCGCCGCCCGCCACCCGGACCTGGTCCGCGCCCTGATCGTCGAGGAGGGCGGCGCGCTCAACCGGCGGCCGGAGGTGCCGCACCCCGTCCTCGACGTACGCGACTGGCCCCGCCGGACCGCCACCCTGGCCGAGTTGCGCCGCGCCATCGAGGCCCGTGGCATCCCCGACGCGGGCTACTTCCTGGAGAGCGCGGCCGAGCACCCGGACGGCTGGGGGCTGCTGTTCGACCACGGCGACATGATGGCCTCCCAGCAGGCCCTCGTCGGCGACTGGTGGCCGGACTGGCTCGGCTCGAGCTGCCCGGCGCTGCTCGTGCACGGCCTGGACAGCACCATCCTGCCCACGGCCATGGCCAGGCGGATGGCCGCGCGCCGGCCGGGCACCGTGCTGCGCGAGCTGCCCGGCTGCGGCCACTGGGCGCACGACGACGACCCCGGCGCGTTCGCCGGGGCCGTACAAGAGTTTCTGGAGACGCTCAGGTCGTGATCGCCTTGGACTCCATGTCGGCGATCGTCCACTCCTCGACCTCGTCCAGATGGACGGCCGCCGCCCGCTGGGCGGTGGCGGAGTCCCTGGCCGCCATCGCGTCGAGGATCTCCAGGTGGCGCCGGGTGGAGCCGGCGATGCGGTGCGGCCCGGTCGCGCCCAGGACGCGCAGCCACTGCACGAACGGCTCGGTGGAGGAGCGCGCCTTGATCAGCCGGGCGTTGCCGGTGGCCGCGACGATCTCGTTGTGCAGGCGGCTGTCACTGGCGAAGAACGGCTCGTAGTCGCCGCGCTCGGTCTGCTCCAGCGCCTCGACGGCCTCCGCGCGCAGGTCGGCGATGTGCTCCTGCGACATCGAGGCGGCGGCGAGGCCGGTGGCCACCCATTCGATGCCCTTGCGCAACTGGCAGACCTCGTGCACGTCGGTGACGCCCGGCCGGGCCACGAAGGTGCCGGACCGGGGCCGCGTCACGATGAGCTGGTCGTGTTCGAGGCGGGCCAGCGCCTCACGTACGGGAGTGCGTGAGACGCCGAACTCCGTCGCGACCGCCTGCGGGTCGAGCCGGGAGCCGGGCGCGTACGTCCCGCCGGTGATCCGTTCGCAGAGGATCCGGTAGAGCTGCTCCGCGATCGACTCCACGACCAGGGACGAGCCCTTTGCCAGAGGCGGCACCATGTCTCCTTTACCGGACGAGTGACGGCTAAGCGATCAGATTAGCCGCGCGCAGCGCGGTGGCGATGCGCTCGCGCTCGGCCGGGCTCGCGGGCGCGAACGGCTTGCGCGGCCGCCCTCCGTCGCGGCCCTGCAACTGCAGCGCGGCCTTGAGGGTGGCGGGCAGGTTGGGGCCGTCGATGGCCCGCCACACGCTGAGGATGCGCTCGTGCAGCCGCCGCGCCAGGTCGTGCTCGCCGGCCTGGACGGCGTCCCACAGCTCGACGCTGAGCCGGGGCGTGACGGTCGGGATGGCGGCCAGCGCGCCGTGGGCGCCGAGCATGAACGCCGGGTAGTGCAGGTCGTCGAGCGCGGCCAGGATCGTGAACCGGTCGCGTACCCGGGCCAGCAGGTCGACCAGCAGGTGCATGTCGCCGCCGCTCTGCTTGACGGCGACGAGCTGCGGCACCTCGGCCAGCCGCTCGATCACGTCCACCGGCACCAGGGCCCACGGCACCACGTTGTAGAGCACGATCGGCAGGCCCACCGTCTCGCCGATCTCGCGGTAGTAGGCCACGGTCTCGTCGGCCGACGGGGCGAACACGTAGTGGACAGGGGTGATCTGCAGGGCGTCGACGCCCGTCTCCTTCAGCGCCAGGGAGTAGCGGAGCACCTGGGCCGTGGAGTTCTGGATCACGCCCGCGATGACCGGCACCCGGCCGCCGGCCTCCTCCACCACCGTGCGGCAGATGTCGACGCTCTCCTCCAGCGACAGGGTCTGGCCCTCACCGGTGCTCCCGCACGCGCAGATCGCGGTCACGCCGGCGTCGAGCAGATATTTGACCTCCGCGCGCAGCAGCCCGAGGTCCACCTGGTCGTCGTCGTCGAACGGCGTGACGACGGTCGAGATCATCCCGTGCAGATCCAGCATGAAGACTCCTGGTCCTTGGTGTTGCGATGGTGTTAAATCTAGTGTCTGATATATCAGACTACCAGAAGGGATGCCGATGGACAGCTCGACCAGCGCCCCCGCACCATCGCGGACGCCCGGCCGCACGCCGCTCAAACGCGTCGTGTGGGCCAGCGCCCTGGGCACGACCGTGGAGTACTACGACTTCACCCTGTACGCCACCACCGCCGCCCTCGTCTTCGACGACGTCTTCTTCCCCACCGAGACGCCGCTGGTCGGCACGCTGGCCGCGTTCGCCACGTTCTTCGTCGGCTACCTCGCGCGCCCCCTCGGCGGCCTGATCTTCGGGCACTTCGGCGACAAGCTCGGCCGCAAGAACGTCCTGATCATCACGATGCTCATGATGGGCGCCGGCACGTTCGCCATCGGCCTCATCCCCTCCTACGCCTCCATCGGCATCGCCGCGCCGCTGCTGCTGGTGCTCATCCGGCTGGTGCAGGGCCTCGGGATGGGCGGCGAGTACGGCGGCGGCGTCCTCATGGCCCTGGAGTACAGCCCGCGCGAACGGCAGGGCCTGTCCACCTCGCTGGTGCACATCGGCACCCCCGCCGGCGTGCTGCTACCGGTCGGCCTGGTCACCCTGCTCGACACCTTCCTGCCGGAGGGCACGTACGAGGCGTGGGCCTGGCGCCTGCCGTTCCTGGTGAGCATCGCGCTCATCGCGGTCGGCTTCTACATCCGGCTGCACCTGAGCGAGAGCCCCGAGTTCGTCAAGATGCGCGCCGAGCGCGAGGTGCACACCGTGCCGGTCAAGGAAGTGTTCCGCCGGCACGTGGGCAGCGTGGTGCTGTCCATCCTCGCCAAGATCGCCGAGAGCGGGCTGTTCAACGTCTACTACGTCGTCGCGATCGCCTACGTCACCACCGAGCTGGGGCAGCCGCGCGGGCCCGTGCTGATGGCGGTGCTCATCGCCTGCCTGGTGGAGTGTTTCACGCTGCCGCTGTTCGGCGCGCTGTCGGACCGGATCGGGCGGCGCCGCGTCTACATCGCCGGCGCGGTGTTCCAGGCGGTGCTGGCGGTGCCGTTCTTCCTCATGGTGCAGACCGGCTCGTTCGCGCTGACGACGATCGCGATGGTGCTCGGCCTGGCGGTGGGGCATGGGGCGATGTACGGGGCGCAGGCCGCGCTGTTCGCGAACCTGTACCCGGTGCACGTGCGCTACACCGGCCTGTCGGTGACCCAGCAGGTGGGCGCCACCCTCGGGGGCGGGCTCGCCCCGCTGGCGGGCACCGCGCTGCTGGCCGCGGCGGGCGGGCATTGGACGTGGCTGGTGGCGTACATGATCGGGGTGGCCGTCCTGTCCAGTCTCGCGGCGAGCCGGCTGCGCAGTGGCGAGGTGCGCGCATGAGCGGCGCCTTCGTTTCCGGACAGACGGGTGCGGGCATGGGTTTCCAGCGATTCCAGGGAAAGGTGTGCGCGTGAGTCATCTGTTCGTACCCAAGGGTGACGCGGTCGCCCCGGCGCTGCGCGGCTTCGCCCGCGCTCACGCCGAGCTGGTGGAGCTGCGCGAGAACCCCGCCCACCTGGTCGCCCGCGAACGCGACCCGCGCCGCGTGGCCGGCCTGGTCTCCGGCGGCGGCTCCGGCCACGAACCGCTGCACGCCGGCTTCCTCGGGCGCGGCATGCTCGACGCCGTCGCGCCCGGCCAGGTGTTCGCCTCTCCGCACAACGGGCAGGTCCTGGAGGCCAGCCGGGCCGCCGCCGGCCCCGAGGGCGTCCTGCACATCGTCAAGAACTACACCGGTGACCGCATCAACTTCGGCATCGCCGCCGAACGCCTGCGCCACGAGGGCATCGAGGTATGCCGGGTCCTCATCGACGACGACCTGGCCACCGACGACGCGGAGAGCGCCACCGGGCGGCGCGGCACCGGCGCCACCGTCGTGGTCGAGAAGCTGCTCGGCGCCGCCGCCGACGAGGGCCGCGGCCTGGCGGAACTCGCCGGCCTGGGCGCCGCCGTCGCGGCCGCCTCCCGCAGCCTCGCCGTCGCCTCCCGCGCCCAGACCTCCCCGCACACCGGCGACCCGGCCTTCGAGCTGGGGGCGGACGAGCTGGAATACGGCGTCGGCATCCACGGCGAACGCGCCGCCACCACCATCGGCCGGCCGCCGCTCGCCGAACTGCTGCCGCGCATGGTGGACGAACTTCTGGCCGGCCTGCCACCCGGCCCCGACGACCTGCTGGTCCTGGTCAACGGGCTCGGCGCGACCACTCAGCTGGAGCTGTACGGGATCTTCGAGCAGGTGGCCGACGACCTCGAGGGGCGCGGGCTCCGGGTGTGCGAGTCGCTGGTCGGGACGTTCGTGCCGGCGCTCGACATGGCCGGGTTCTCGCTGACGCTGACCCGTCTGCACGAGGGCTGGCGGGAATGGTGGCACGCCCCCGCCCGCACCCCGGCCTTCCCCGACCGGCCGGCCATTTCCCAGGAGACCGCGACCTCGCGGCCCGCCGCCCCTGGAAGCCCCGCGCAGGCGGCCGCCGTCGCGGGAGCCGCGCCCGAGGCTCCGGTGCTGCGGCGATACGCCGAGGCGGTGGACGCCGCGCACGGCGAGCTGACCCGGCTCGACCAGGCCAGCGGCGACGGCGACTTCGGGGACAACCTCCGCTCCGGCCTGCGGCGCGTCATCGCGGAACTCGACTCCGGCGGCTCTTCCGGCGACGGGTTCGACGTGGCGGGGCGGGTCTTCCTCGACGAGGTGGGCGGCACCAGCGGCCCCCTGTTCGGGCTGCTCTTCACCGAGCTGGCCGGCCGCGGAGACGGTGACCAGCAGGTCCGCTGGGCGCGCGGCGCGGCCGCCGGGCTGGCCGCCATCCAGCGGGTGGGGGAGGCCGAGGTCGGCGACCGTACCCTGGTGGACGCGCTCGCCCCGGCGGTGGCCGAGCTGGAGCGCGGCACGGGCTTCGCGGCGGCGGCCCGCGCGGCGGCCGAAGGGGCCCAGGGCACCGCCGGCCTGCGCGCCCGCCGCGGCCGGGCCAGCTACGTGGGCGACCGGGCCCGCGGCCTGCCCGACCCCGGTGCGGTGGGCGTGGCCCTGCTGTTCCAGGCCCTGGCCGGCACGGACGGTCCGCAGCCCTGAGCCGGGGAGGGCCGGCCCTCCGTGCCGGCCGGGTCAGTTCAGGGCGGCTCTGGCGTCGGCGAGGATCTCCGCCTGCCGCAGCCACTGCTCGCCGTCCAGCCCCAGGCCGACCGCGTCCGCGCCCGCCTCCGCGTACGCGGCCAGCCGCTCGGTCACCCGCGCCGGCCCGCCGGTGACCGGAATGTCCGCGGCCTCCTCCTGCGACATGCCGAACGCGTTCACGAGGCTGCCGACGAAGGACTCCACCGCGGCCCGATCGTCCACCAGGACGGCGTGACCGCCCACCGAGACCGAAGGGACGGGACGGCCGAGCTCGGCGGCCAGTTCACGGAGCCGGGCCACCTTGACGGCCAGGTCGCCGGGGCTGATGAGCGAGGGGGCCCAGCCGTCCCCGTACAGGATGGCGCGGCGCATGGCGGCCTCGGAGTTGCCGCCGACGAGGATCGGCGGGACGGCGGCGGCCGGGCCCAGGGTGAGCTCGGCGTCGCCCACCACGACCGGCTCGCCGCGGATGAGGCCCGGCAGCGCCCGCAGCGCCGCGTCGGTCCAGCGCCCCCGGCCGGTCGGCGGCGCGCCGACCGCCCGCCAGAACGGCGAGCCGGGGAACCCGCCGATGCCCACCCCGAGCACCACCCGGCCGCCCGACAGGTGCTGCAGCGTCTGTACCTGCGCCGCCACCCAGGCCACCGGCCGCAGCGGCAGGCTGAGCACGCCGAACTCCAGCTCGATCCGCTCGGTGGCGGTCGCGGCGGCGGCCAGGACGAGCGGCGGGTCCAGGCCCGGCGTGCCGTCCCCGATGATGACGTCGGCCGCGCCGATTCCGTCGTAGCCGAGCTGTTCGAGGTGGCGCGCCATCGCGAGGTCGGGTACGCCTCGCGGGTCCGCGGGCAGGCTCGTGGTCAACCGCATCGTGATCCTCCATGCAGGTCGAGGGGCATACGGATCACGGTAGAACCTCAAGTCGACTTGATATCAAGCCGCCGGGGTCAGGGCGCTGAGGTCGGCTTCGATGTGGGTGACGGCGGTCATGGCCCCGTACGCCAGCAGGTAGACCGTGCAGTGGTCGCTGTGGCGGCGGTCGGTGGCGCGCCAGGTGGCGACCAGTTCGTCGGTGATGGCCTCCGGCGCCAGGCCCGCCAGGATCGCCACCCGCGCCCCGGCCCGTTCCGTCTCCGTCAGCTCCGCCAGGGGCTCCTCCAGCCAGGGGCCCGCGGCCAGGCGGCGGCCCCGGTGGGCGGCGATCACCTCGGCCACCACGCCCGCCGCCCGCGGCGTCAGCAGGCCGCCGCCCTGGGTGGCGGTGGCGGCGAGGGTGGCGTAGGCGGTGCCGACCGGTGTGCCGGCCGCCCATCTCGGCTCCTTCCCGGACGGCAGGCCGTCGAGCAGGGACAGCGTGGTCCCGGGCCGCAGGTCCTTGATCAGCTCGCGCAGGACCGGGGCGCCCTCGAACGGCGGCTCGTCGGCCGGGTCCATGGTGCCCGGCAGCAGGCCGGCGGGCAGCATCGCGGCCGCCACCCGGTCGACGAAGTGCGTGAACAGCGCCGTCCCGAGGAACTCGGCGGCCGTCCCGGCCGGGAACGGCGCCGGCTCCGGCTCCCTGCCGGTCACGCCGGTCGAGGCCGCCCAGCTCAGCAGCGCCGCCAGCCGGTCGTCGGCCGGCCGCTCACCGCGTTCGATGGTGCCGGCCAGCTCCGGCTCGCCCATCAGGCGCAACACCGACAGGAACGCGCGCACGTCGTACTCCAGGGCGTTGGCCTGCGCCGCCCCCAGCGCCACCACGACCTTCTCCAGCGGCGGTACGTCCCCGGCCAGCTGCGCCTCACGCATCAGCGACCAGCCGGCCGCCAGCGGCTCCGGCGCCGGGGACATCATCATCACGGCCGGCCCGATGCTGCTGAACTCGGCGTTGACCTGCGCGTACACCTCCGCGACCAGCCCTCGGGCGCGCTGCGGGGTCACGGGGGTGACATGGCGTACAAGAGTTGACATGAGCTCTCCAGAAGAAGGCGGAGGCTCGATCATCGCCGCGCGGGTCCGGGCACGTCGTCGTACGGCCGGAGACAGTGCGCGTTACTCCCGCCGGGGTAGGGCCCCCACGGGCTACGGCGCCGGGAGTAGCACCCGCCACCCGTGCGCCGGCACCAGCGCCGGATCACCCGCACCGGCGTCGCCCGCCTCCGCGACGGCATACCGGCCGGGACCGAGCGGGAACCGGTACGGCCGGTCGTCCAGGTTGAGCAGGGTGAGCAGGGCCTGACCGGAGCCGTCGCCGCTGCGCAGCACGGCGGAGCGGTTGGCCAGGTGCGGCACGCTCGTGCGGGCCCTGGCCAGCCACGGGTTCGCCCGGCGCAGCGCGATCAGCCGCCGATGCAGCCCGAACACCTCCCGGCCCTGTTTCGGCAGGTCGGCGGGCGTGGCCGGGAAGGCCGGCCGGATGGCGTCGTCGCCGCCCTCCCGCTCCTCCTTGACGCCCTGAAGGCCCAGCTCGTCGCCGTAGTAGACGCTCGGGGCGCCGCCGACGGTGAACAGCACGGCCAGGGCGTGGCCCAGGTGCCGCGGGTCGTCCAGGCGGGTGGCCAGGCGGGTGACGTCGTGGTTGCCGGTGAAGGTGAGCGGGGTGAAGGACTCCAGCATGGCGTCGTGGCGGTCGAGGGCGTGGGCGAGCTCGTACAGGTTGCGGTCGTTGAGCGAGCTCCAGATGGCCTTCCACAGCTCGTACTGGGTGACGGAGTCCAGCCCGGACCGGGCCACGTAGCCGGCGTAGTCGCCGTGGATGACCTCGCCGGCGAACCACGCCTGGGGGTGGCGGGCGCGCACGCGGGGCAGCACTTCGCTCCAGAACTCCGCCGGTACGGCATAGGCCGCGTCGAGCCGCCAGCCCGCCGCGCCCCGGTCCAGCCAGTGGCCCAGAACCGAGGCGACGTACGCGCGCACGGCCTCCTGCCCGTGGTCGAGCGCCACCAGCCGGTCGTGGCCCTCGAAGGTGTCGGGCTCACCGTCCGGGCCGCGCCTGAGCCAGCCGGGGTCGCCGGCGAACGAGCGGCCGACGTGGTTGAACACGCCGTCGAGCACGATCCGCAGCCCGCGCTCGCCCGCCTCCCCGACCAGCGCGTCGAAGTCGGCGTCGTCGCCGAGCCGCCGGTCGATGGCGAAGTGGTCGACGGTGTCGTAACCGTGCGTCTCGGAGGCGAAGATCGGGCCGAGCTGAAGCCCGGTACAGCCCAGCTCGGCCACATGATCCAGCCACGACCGCAGGTGACGCAGCCCATGCCGCACGGGCCCGCCGTCCCCCACCGGGGGCGCCCCGGTGAAGCCCAGCGGGTAGACCTGCCACCAGATCGCCTGATCACTCCACGAAAGGGCCATCCCTTAACGGTAGTCCGAAACCCCGATATGTCAGAGGCCGGCGGCCTCCTCCAGGGCCTTGACGTCGATTTTGTGCATGCCGAGCATCGCCTTCATGACCTGCTGCGCCTTGACCGGGTCGGGCTGGGACAGCAGGGCGGGCAGCCGGCGGGGGATGATCTGCCACGACAGACCCCACCGGTCCTTCAGCCAGCCGCACTGCGACTCCTCCCCGCCGTCCGCCGTGAGCGCGGACCACAGCTCGTCCACCTCCTCCTGCGACTCACAGTCGACGAACAGGGAGATGGCCGGGTTGAAGGTGAACTCCGGGCCGCCGTTCAGGGCCATGAAGCGCTGCCCGGCCAGCTCGAAGGTGACCATCATCGCGGGGCCCGCCTCGCCCTGGCGCTGCACCTCCAGGATGCGCGAGCCGGTGAAGAGCGAGGTGTAGAAGGCGGCGGCCTCCTCGGCCTGGCCGTCGAACCAGAGGAACGTGGTGATCTTCTGCATGGTCTTTCCCTCCATCAGGGGGTCGTCTTACCAACGCGTCGAACGGCCCCGGCCGGGATCGACATGGCCTGAGAAAAAAATCCGTCAGCCCAGAACGGCGCCGATCGCGGTCATGATCGGGATGGACAGGCCCGTCGTCAGCAGGATCGTGCTGCGGGCCAGCCGCCTGCCCGTGTCGTAGGTGACCGCGTACACGTAGATGTTCTGGGCGGTGGGCAACGCCGCGAACAGGGTGGCGGCCAGCAGCTGCGTGCCCTCCAGGTGCAGGAGGAAGCGGGCGGTCACGTAGCCGATCACCGGCTGGGCGAACGCCTTGAGGACCACGGCCAGGGCGATGTCCTTGCCGACGCCGTTCCCCTCGGGCGTGGCGGGGGCGCGGCGGGCGCCGTACAGGCTGAGGCCGTAGGCCAGCAGCGCGACGGGTACGGCCGCGCCCCCGAGCAGGTCGATCGGGCGCATGACCATGACCGGCAGCGAGACCCCGCTGATCGCGAAGGCCAGCCCGAGCAGGGAGGCGACCGTGAGCGGGTTGCGGAAAGGGAGCAGCAGCGCCGCGCGCACGGAACGTGAGCCCTTGTCGAGGATGAGGAAGGCGACCGGCGTGAGCACCAGGAGCTGGAAGAGCAGCACGGGGGCCACGAGGGCGGCGTCGCCGAGCACGTAAAGCGAGATGGGCACGCCGAGGTTGCCGGCGTTGACGTACGACGACGCCAGCGCCCCGATCGTGGCCTCCCGCGCGGTACGCCGCCACGCCAGCATCGCCACCAGCACGAACGCCAGCTGCGTGCACACCACCGCGACCACCTCGGTCAGCAGCACCGGCGAGAACAGCGACGCCAGGTCGGCCCCCGACACCGTGGCGAACATCAGCGCCGGCGTCGCCACGAAGAACGCCAGCCGCGACAGCACCAGTTCGTCGCTGGCCTTCAGCAGCCCCGTGACGCCGATGATGTACCCCAGCACGGCGACCGACACCAGAGCGGCGAACGCCGCGACAACCCCCGACACGTGAATCCCTCCAAATCGGACGTTAGGGAGCGTATCTGAAGGTAGTCGGGACGAGCTCTTGCCGGTCCCGGTCGCTCGCGTACGATGAAGATCGGTCCTCGGCCAGAGGTCCACCCGCACGAACTCTCCCCGAGCGAAACGGCGCGAGCCGGCCTCGCCTCGCGCCGCGAAACGACCATCACCGGCGGATCGAGACAGGGATCGAGGGATCGTGACTCGGAGATCGGCAGACCACTCCTCAACGCGCGTCGCGGTGACGTTGATCGTCAACGGCGAGAAACGCCCGCTCGACCTGGACGCCCGCGTCACGCTCTTCGAGGAGACGGTCACCGACGCCGGCACGGGGCGGGTGGCCAACGCCACGTTCGGGGACTACCTGGTGCCGGTGAACGCCGACATTCCCGACATGGAGGTGGTGTTCGTCGGCGGCCCGGACCCGTTCAACCCCATCGGGGTGAAGGGGGTCGGCGAGATCGGCCTGGTCGGGATGGCCGCCGCCATCGCCAACGCCGTCTTCCACGCCACCGGCCGGCGCGTCCGCGCCACGCCGATCACGCTTGACCTCCTTCTGTGAGGTGGGCGCGATGGCGGCGGACGAGCGCCTCCAGCGCGGTGATCGCCGCCGCCGTGCAGAGGCCGGTGACGATCCACCGCGACCGGCCGCGCTCGGCCCTCGCCAGGGTGAACCTCCGCAAATCATGAAAAAGGCGGCCGTGGGACCCGGGGGTCCCACGGCCGCCTTCAAGAGCGGGAGGCTAGCTGCAGTGCTCCAGGGGGCTGTCGTAGACGGCCGTGCCCGCCTTGCCGCCCCACCTGACGCACTTGTCCGCGGCGGCGGCCCGCACCGGTCCGGCGTAGTAGGCGAAGTTGCCGGCGTCGGTGGCGCGCGGCTTGCCCTCGACCTCCAGGTAGGCGCTGACGGCGCTGGCCGTGCCGATGGACGTCTTCTTGATCGTGGCCACGCAGTTGTTGCCGTTGGCCGAGTTGTACAGCAGGGAGACCGTGCCCGCGGTGCCCAGCGGCGCGGAGTCGATCACCTTGTAGCCGTCGCCGCACACGGTCTCGGGGGTGTGCGGGTTGGTGGGCGTGCCGCCGCCACCGGTGACGAACTGCATGTACTTGGTCCAGTTCCAGTGGCCGCCCGGGTCGGTGTGGGTGGCGCCGGGGACCTGGTTGTGGCCCACGATGTGGGTGCGGTCCAGCGGGATGCCGTACCGGCTGGCGATGTTGCGGGTCAGCGCGGCCGAGGAGCGGTACATGGTGTCGGTGAACCAGGAGGCGTTGTCGACGTAGCCCTCGTGCTCGATGCCGACGGAGCGCCGGTTGTACGAGCCCGCGTGGAAGGCCCGGTCCTTCTCCCTGACCGTCTGGGTCACGGCGCCGTCGGAGGAGCGGACGACGTAGTGCGCGGAGGTCGGGTTCGGCCGGGGGCCGGTCTGGAACCAGCTGATCGTCCCCGCGTAGGTGCCCTGGGCGACGTGGATGACGATGCGGTCGATCGCGTCGCTGGTCGGGCGGTTGGAGACGGCGTAGTTGCTGCTGTGCGCGGGCGCCCACGCGGCCGACGGGTAGTCCGTCGAGGCCGCGAGCGTGCTCGGGTTGCCCAGGTCCTTGGCCTTGGCGTACGGGCCGCGGTCGGGCTCGACGGCGCGCGGCTTGACGGTGACGGTCTCGCCGCCCGGCGCCGGGGCCTGGATGCCCTCGTCGAGCAGCTCGTAGACCGTGTCGGCGTACAGGCGCGCGACGTCGGGGGAGGAGGCGCCGCCGTACTTGGCGACGGCCTGGTACCACTTGCCCGGCTCCTTGCGGGCCGCGGCGGTCAGGCCGAGCTTGTCGGCGTGCGCGCGCAGCACGGCCGCGCCGCCCTGGATGTTGGCCGCGTCGTCCTTCTTGAGCGCGGCGGCGCTCTTGCCGGTCAGCTTGGCGGCCTGCTCCAGCGAGCCTGAGGCGACCAGGTGCATCACACCGTAGCCGCCGCTGGAGCTGGGCTCACCGCCGTGGCCGTCCAGGTGGGTCTCGGCGTACGCGAGCGACACCAGGAGGTCGCGCGGGACCTCGTACGTGGTCGCCGCACTGGCGAACGCGTCCTCCATGGGACCGGCGGCGATGGCGGTGGCCGGCTGGGCCACGATCAAAGACAGGGGGATGATCGCGCCGGCCACCAACGCGGCTGCACGGCGACGTACGTTTCTGTGTTCACTCACGAGATCAAGAGTGGAAGGTCCACGTACAGAGAACCTCCAGAAACGGCACAGGCGACAGGTCAGGCGATCTTGCGGGTGGCCCGCATGCCGACGTACACGCAGGGCGTGCCGTCGGACAGCGTCGTGAACACCACGGGGGTGTGGGCCTCGCCGCTGGGGACGAACCCGGTGGCGGCGAACACCGTCGCGGCCCCCGATCGCGACACCGGGGTCAGGGCGCCCTCCAGCGGCGGCGACAGGTCCGCGATGTCGTCGGCGAACGCGTAACGCAGGCGCGCGCCGCCGTCGCCGTCGCGATGGACGGTGATGATGACCCCTTCGCGCCGGTACGTCCCCAGCAGCGGCTCCAGGTCCACGGCAGGCGGCTCCGCCGGCGGCGCGAAGGGGGCGGGCATGCGGACGCCGGCCAGGTCGGCGGCCAGTTCGCCCACCAGGTCGTCCTGCAGCGGGGCGACGTGGCCACCGTTCATCAGCAGCGCGACCGCGAAACCGGCGCCGGGGATCACGCGCAGGCAGGCGTGCTGGCTGACGGCGCTGCCGAGGTGGCCGAAGCCGGCGGTCCCGTCCCAGTCGCTCAGGCCCCAGCCCAGGCCCCAGCCGTCGGCGGCCATGCTCCACCTGTCCGGGCAGTCGACCTCGCGGCGTCGCATGGCGGCGACCGCGCCGGCGGACAGGACGCGGGTGCCGTCGGCGGCCAGGCCGCCGTCCAGGTGCATCTTGGCGAAGCGGACGACGTCGCCGGCCGAGACGATGACCCGGCCGCCCGGGGCGACCGCGCGCGGCATCACGTCCCAGGCCGGGGCCGGGACGGGGTCGTCGCCGACGTGGCCCATCGCCGTACGGAAGCGCAGCGCCTCCTCGGGCAGGGTCATGGAGTGCTCCAGCCCGAGCGGGGTGAACAGCCGGTCCTTCAGCGCCTGGTCCCAGGTCTGGCCGGTGAGCACCTCGACGATGCGGCCCAGCACGACGTAGCCGACGCCGCCGTAGCTGAAGCCTGTCCCCGGCGACACGTCCAGCGCCACGTTCCTGGCGGCCTCGACGTATCGGGCCAGGCAGTCGTCTCCGCGTCCGGCGTCGTAATAGAAGTCGGTGGTCATGCCGCCCGTGTGGGACAGCAGTTGCCTGACGGTGATCGTCTTGGTCGCCTCCGGGTCGGGGGTGGCGAACTCGGGCAGCACGCTCACGACGGTGGCGTCCAGGTCCAGGTCGCCGGAGTCGACCAGCGTCATCGCCAGCGTGGCGGTGTAGACCTTGGCGACCGAGCCGGCCAGGAAGACCGAGTCGGTGGTCACCTCCACCCCGGTTCCGCGGTGCAGCACGCCGCTGGCCAGCTCGTGGACGGTGCCGCCGGTCAGGACGGCCAGCGCGGCGCCCGGCACGCGGTGGGCGGCGCGCAGGTCGTCGAGGCGGGCCTGCCAGTGATCGTGGTCGAAACGCATGGGGGTTCCTCTCATGGTCCGCACGGCGTGCGGTCGCCGCACACTGTACGGGGATCGCACATCGTACGCAAGGCATACACTGTGCGACGTGAAGGAACCGTTTCCCTCGGTGTGGGCCCGCCCGCACGCCGAGCGGCGCGAGCAGCCGGCGCTGAGCCGGCGGCAGATCGTCGCCGCCGCCCTCGAGCTGCTCGACGCCGAGGGCATCGACGCGCTGAGCATGCGCAAGCTCGGCACCCGGCTGAACGCCGGCGCCACCTCGATGTACACGCACGTGGCCAACAAGGACGAGCTGATCGAGCTGGTCGTGGACGAGGTCTACGGCGAGATCGAGGTGCCGCCCGCGGGCGGCGGGGAGGGCTGGCGGGCGGCGGCGTTCACGTGCGCGGGCAGTATGCGGGCCACGCTGCTGCGCCATCCGTGGATCGTCTCGGTGCAGGGCGAGGCCGGGGTGGCCTATCTGGGGCCCAACGTGCTGCGGTTCTCCGAGAGCCTGCTCGGGGTGTTCGAGGGGGGCGGCTTCTCGCTGGAGGCGGCCGACCGGGCGCTGAACACCCTGACGGCCTACGTGCTCGGCTACGCGACCAGCGAGGCGGCGTGGCTGACCACGCTCAGGCGCAGCGGGCTGAGCGAGGGGGAGTGGACCGAGCGGCTGTGGCCCGTGGCCGAGGAGGCGGTGCGCGCCTATCCCCGGCTGCGGACGTTGTACGCCGCCCAGCGACACGAGGACCGCGACCGCGACTTCGCCGAGGGCCTGGAATGTGTGCTGGACGGCTTGGTGGCACGGCTCAAATAGGGCTCAGGTAGCGAGGCGCGCCAGGTCGTCGGCCGAGAGTCTCAGCTCGGCGGCGGCCATGTTGGCGGCCAGGTGGTCGGGGTTGCCGGTGCCGGGGATGGCCAGGACGTGGGGGCCCTGGTGGAGCGTCCACGCCAGCCGTACCTGCGCCGGGGTGGCGCCGTGCGCGCGGGCCACGGCGAGCACGGCCTCGTCGTCGGTCGCGGGCGCCCCCGCCTCACGCCCGGCGCCGGCGATCGCGAAGAACGGCACGAAGGCGATGCCCCGCTCGCCGCAGGCCCGCAGCACCTCCTGCTCGGCGGCCGTGGCGCCGACGCCGTACGGGTTCTGCACGCAGACCACCGGCGCGATGGCCTGGGCCTCGGACAGGTGGGCGAGCGTGGCGTTGGAGATCCCGAGATGGCGGATGAGCCCCGCCTCGCGCAGCTCGGCCAGGGCGCCGAAGTGCTCGGCGATGGAGCCGTCCCCGCGGCTCGGGGGGACACGCAGGTTGACCACGTCCAGGTGGTCGCGGCCGAGCTGGCGCAGGTTCTCCTCGACCTGGCCGCGCAACTGCTCCGGCGTGGCCCACCACCACTGCCCCGAGGGGTCGCGGGCCGGCCAGACCTTGGTGGAGATCACCAGGTCGTCCGGGTACGGCGCCAGCGCCCGATTGATCAGCTCGTTGGCCGAGCGCAGCGGCGAGAAATAGTACGCGGCGGTGTCGATGTGGTCGACGCCCAGCTCGATCGCGCGCCGCAGCACGGTGATCGACCGCTCGCGGTCGCTGGAAGAGGCGGAATCGAAGGCGGCGGCGCCGGTCAGGCGCATGGCGCCGAGGCCGATGCGGTTGACCCGCAGGTCACCGAGGTTAGAGGTCATGAAAAAAGCCTCCTCGGCGGACAAAGGTCCGGGCCGAGAAGGCTTCAGCGGTGTCGTCATTCTATCAGGACGCGGCGTGCTCCCAGTCGATGTGGTGGTCGTAGATCCACTGGCTCGGGTCGTGGCCGGTCTTCGCCATGCGGCTCATCGCCAGGCGCATGACGAAGTCGCGCGGGACGCGCGCCAGCGGGCCCAGCGTCTTCCAGCCTCCGGTGCGGTTGCCCTGCGCGACGACCCGTTCGACGCGGGCGCGGCGCTGCCTCTCGTACGCGGCGAACGCGGCTTCGGGGCCGGCGGCGTCGCGCAGGCAGGTGGCCAGCACCACGGTGTCCTCGATGGCCATGGCCGCGCCCTGGCCGATGGAGGGGGCGGTGGCGTGGGCCGCGTCGCCGATGATGATCATCCGGTCGCGGTGCCAGCGCGGCACGGAGGGAATGTCGTAGGTGTTCCAGCCGGGCAGGAACGTGTCCGTGGCGGCGATGATGTCCAGGGCGGGGCCGCGGTCGTGCCGGAACAACTCGACGAGGCGGGCGCGCCAGTCGTACGTGCTGGGCGAGGTGAGCTCGGTCCGCTGCGCCGGGTTGGCCGCCCACCACACCTCGCCGTCCGGGTGGGTGGTGTGGGTGAAGAAGCAGCGCTTGCCGAAGATCGCGTGCATGACGCCGGGCTCGCCGCCGGTCGTGACGCCGCGCGCGTAGCCGCCGAGGGTGAGCAGGCCGGTGTAGCGCGCCTCGGGGGCGTCGGGGTCGATGAGGTGGCGGGTGCGCGAGCGCAGGCCGTCGGCGCCGATCAGCAGGTCGCCCTCGGCCGTGGTGCCGTCGGCGAAGCTCGCCCGTACGCCGTCGCCGGTGCCGGACGCGTCGACCAGGCGCTTGCCGTACTCGATGCGCAGGCCGCGGCGCAGGGCGTGCTCGCGGAGGGTGCGGTAGAGGTCGGCTCGCTTGACCGTACGGGAGGTCGTGCCGTCGGGCAGGGAGCTGCCGTGGGGGAGCCGGCCCAGTAATCTGCCGGATCCGCTGGTGATGGTGATCTCCGGCGTGTCGAAGCCCAGGTCGCCGATGTCGACGCCGAGGGTGCGCAGGGCGTCCAGCGCGTTGACGGCGAGGGTCAGGAACGCTCCCGCCTGGTCGGCGGTCTTGTCGTAGGCCTCGTAGATCACCGCGTCGTGGCCGGCCTTGCGCAGGGCGATGGCGCTCAGCGTCCCGGCGATGCCCCCGCCGATGACCATGGCTGTGTATGTCATACACTGAGTGTATGTCATACACTTAGATCATGAACGACAAGCTGCTGAGAGCGCTCTGGGAACCGGCGGCCCCACGGGAGGGGCTGAGCCTCCCGGCGATCGCGCGGGCGGCGGTGGAGCTGGCCGACGCCGGCGGCCTCGAAGCGGTGTCGATGGCCAGGGTCGCCGAGCGGCTGGGCTTCACCACGATGTCGCTCTACCGGCACGTCAAGAGCAAGCAGGAGGTGCTGCTGCTGATGCTGGACGCGGTCGCGCCCGTGCCCGCCGAGCTCGACGAGCCGTGCGACGGCTGGCGGCCGGGCCTGGAGCGCTGGTGCCGGGCCCAGTGGGAGATGCTGCGCGCCCACACCTGGATCGTGCACCTGCCCGTCTCGGGGCCGCCGATCACGCCGAACCAGCTCGCGTGGACCGACCGCGCGCTGGCCGTCCTGCGCGGCACCGGCCTCAGCGAGAGCGACAAGGCCGGCGTGGTCCTGCTGGTCGCCAGCCACATGCTGACCGCCGCCCGGATGAGCGTGGAGCTGGGGCGGGCCGCCTCGGGCGAGTCGATCGCCGCGTACACCACGCTGCTCGGCGACCTGGTCGACGAACGCCGGCTGCCCGCGCTGCGCACGGCGCTCGACGCGGGCGCGTTCGGCTACCCGGCCGGGATCGCCGAGGAGGAGCGGCGCTTCGACTACTCCTTCGGCCTGGCCCGCGTCCTGGACGGGGTGGCCGCCTTGATCGGCGACCGCCGCGGGTGACCCGACGGGCATGATCGCTACGCTGGTGATTCATGCCGAACCTCGTCCCAGACCTCATCGCGCCCGGCACCCTGAGCGGTGTTCCACAGCCCGTCCTGACCGCCGGGCCCGGCCTGCTGCTCCGGCCCTGGACCGCCGCGGACGCGCCCATGATCGTCGACGCCTTCCGCGACCCGGCCACCCGGCACTGGCACTGCCGCAGCGTCGAGTCCGTCGCCGAGGCCGAGGAGCTCATCGACGGCTTCACGCGGGGGTGGCGTACCGAGACCAGCGCCACCTGGGCGGTCGTCACCGCCGGGGGAGAGGTGCTGGGCCGGGTCGCGTTACGCGCCATCGGGACGGCGAAAGGGGAGGCCGAGGTGGCGTACTGGATGCGCGCCGCCGCCCGCGGCCGGGGCGCGGCGCCCGCCGGTGTCGGCGCGATGAGCGCCTGGGCCTTCGGCGTCGGCCTGCACCGGCTCATCCTCAACCACTCGACCAGGAACGAGGCGTCCTGCCGGGTCGCGCAGAAGACCGGCTTCGAGCTGGAAGGGGTACGGCGCAGCGCTGAGCTGCACGTCGACGGCTGGCACGACGTCCACCTGCACGCCCTGATCGGCCCTTCGGACCAGCGCGAGGACGACCCGCTCGGGCCATACCGGGCGGCGGGGTGAACCTGGGCGCGCGTCTCAGCCCAAGCGCGATACGGCGGCGCTGGTATCAGGGGGGCGGCCACCTTCCCCGGGGTCGTCGCCCGCGGTGTGGCCGGTGGCCGGCAGGGTCGGCGCGGTGGCGGGGCCGAGGAGGCGGCGGCGCGCGTACATATCGTTCATACTGCCTAGATCGGTGTCGAGCGCGAGGAGTTCCGTGCGCTCCGTGAGAAGATCGCAACTATGACCGCACTGCCTGGCTCGGACCGCCGGGGCTCTTTCGCCCGCGCGGCGTCTTTCGACATCTCCGTGACGTTCATGGCGCGACCGGGACGGTTCGCCCATACCGGTGTCCGGCCACTCGCGGGGCGGCCATGGCCAGGCGGTCCCGGCGGTCATCCACGCCCCGCCTCCGGAGAGCGGCGGGGCGCCGCACGGCGGACGGACACGGTCGAGTGCTGAGCATGCCCCAAGCCGACACCCCCGACCCCAGCCCCGATCCCACCACTCGCCCCGTCCTCGCCAGGCGCCTCGGAGGAGCGTCCGCCCGCGATGCCGCCCGTGATGCCGCCGGTGATCCGCAGGCCGGGTTCTTAGTCGCCGCCCACAACCGGGAAGCAGACCGGCGCGAGACACCCCACGGAGGCGAGATGGCGCACGACACCCCCCGCGGGCGCGAGACCGCGAAGAGCCCGGACGGCCGGTCGGCGGACGGGCCGGAGACGCCCGGCGAGTCGGCCACCGTGCCACCGGATTCCACGGCGGGCACTTCGGCGGGCCCCACGACGGGTTCCACGACGGGTCCGCAGGTGGCCGGGGAAGGGGCGCCCGAGGCGGCCAGTGTCGGGTTGATCGCCGGGCTGCGGCCGCGGCGTCAGCCCGGGGACGGCGGTGAGGTGCGCGGGGTCGACGTCGACCTGGTGGACGCGCTGGCCCCGCCGACCCGCCATGCCGTGACCGCCTGGCTGCAGGACAAGCCGTCCGCGGCCACCCGCCAGGTCAGGCTGCAGGTCCTGGCCGCGTTCCTGCGCTGGCTCGACACCGCAGAACCCCCGGTAGAGCCGCTCGCCGTCACCGGAGCCCACCTCGACGACTACTGCGACGCGGCGCTCTCCGGAACCCTGACCATCGGCGTCCGCAACCCGGGCAAACCCCTGTCGAACACCACGGTGTCCAGGAAGCGCGCCGTCCTGTCCTCGTTCTACCGCTTCGCTTGGCGCCACGGGCTGGTCCAGCACGACCACGCCATCGGCCGGCAGGCGCCCGACGCCCGCGACGGCCGCCTGCTCACCCGCGAGGACCGGCGGCTGCTGCGCAGGGGCATCGCCCGGCTGGCCGCCGAGGGCAGGAACGCGGAGGCCGCCGCCGTCGCCCTGCTGGAGGCCACCGGCGCCCCCGTGGACGCGCTGGCCAGCCTCACACCCCAGGACCTGCGTCCCGTGGCCGCCGGTGACGACGGGCCGACCCTGATCACGGTGCACGACAGCCGGGGCGACATCGTCGCCTTCCCGATCCCGCCGCTGGCCCGCCCGCTGCTGCGGAAGCTGTCCGCCGGCCGTACCGCGGGAGAGTTGCTGATCAGCCGGGGTGACGGGCACCCGGTGGACGTGCAGTGGCTGCGCCGCGCGCTCACCGACGCCGCGCTCGCCGGCGGCATCCCGCGGCAGCGGGCCGAGCTGCTGCACCCGTACATGATGCGGGCCACCACCGTGGCCGAGCTGCTGCGCGACCGGGCCGGCAACGGCATGCAGCCGCCCGCCGGGATGACGGCCCTGGTCGGGAGCGGCCGGCCCAGGTAGGAGACCTCCGGCGGGGACGGTCCCCGTACCGTCCCCGCCGTGCGGCTCAGGGCCTGAGATACTCGGCGGCCTTACCGCAGTAGCTGATCCCCACCGGCGAGTTGCTGAACCGGCAGACCTGTACGACCACGCGGTCGATCGCGCTCACCCCCATCGCGTCGGACAGCACGAGCGCCACCGGGGCCGTGCCGTTGTCGACCTTGACGGCGTCGCGGTCGACGACCGTCGCACCGTTGTAGGCGACGAAGGAGGCTTGGGAGTACATCTGGTCGGGTGCGCAGATCGAGATGCCCGCGTCGTCGGACACCTCACCCTTGACCACGACGGTCGGCCTGATCACGGGTCCTTCGTCCCAGTTGAGCGTTCCTTCCGTGACCCCGCGGAGGCACCGGTCCCCGCTGTCGGCGGAGAACTTCACCGCTGCCGCCTGAACCGCCGCCGCCTGAGCGGCCGCGGCCGGCTGTGCCCCCAGCAGGCCCGCGGTGATGGCGGCGACCAGCGCCGGCCAAGCACGTAAACGCATGACAGTTGACCCTTTCGTGTGGTTGATCCTGACCTTCATCGTCGATCAAGCCTTCGATGAGTGCCAGCCCCACTCCCGGCCGGGCACGTGGGCCGGTACGGGGCCTGCGGGAAGAAGGCCCACCGAGGCGGCAGGCCGCCTCCGGCTCGCTCGCACACGGCGGCCCGCCGTGGTGTCCGGGGCGAGGTCGTACCGCTGGAAGGGGGCGCACTGCCCGGCGGCGTACAGGGTGCGGCCGTCGGCGCCGAAGGCGAGGATGCCGTCGCCAGGAGTGGGTCGCGGTGGAGTAGTGCGCCCGCCTGGCCATGGCCCGGCAGGTCAGGCCGCCCGCCTCCTGCCGTAGTTCGCGGAGCTCACAGGCGAAACGGGCCACGCGCCCGTCGGCCGGATCCAGTGGTCGCTCGCCGCGCCCCAAGACTGATCTTGCCCCCGTCGGTACGGAGTGATCACGCGGCCGGATTCGGACATGTCACGGCCGGCGAGTTCGCGGGAACTCCGATCGGCGGGCGATCGTTCGCGAGCATGAGGGGACACGGAAGGCGGGACCGGCCTTGAGAACCCGGCTGCTCGGCAAGTTCCTGATCAACCTGGTCCTGTGCCTGGTCGCGGGCCTCGGGCTGGCGATCACCGTGGGCGGGCCCACGTGGCGGGCCGCGCTCTGCGCGATCGCCTTTCTCGTCGCCGGCTTCCTGTTCGGCCTGCCCACAGGCCGCTACCTGGCACGCTCGGAGGAACGGCGGGGGAGCCTGGCGGGGGCCGTGCAACAGCCGCAGGGCCCGGAAGAGCCTCGGGAGTGGCCACGGAGCCTGGGGCCGGTCATCGTGATCATGACCCTGTCGACGGAGCTCCTGCGCGTGGGCCTGGTGCTCTGGTCCGGCATGACGGCGCAGGAGGCCGCCTGGACCGCGCTGCTGGGCCAGACCCTGATGTGGCTGCCCGGCCCGATCATCGCGCTGACCATCCCGAGAGCCCACCCTGCCCGGCCCGGCGAGCGTCCGCCCGGCCCGGCGTACGTGGCGACCAGCGCGGGGACGCTCGCCAGAGACATGGCGCACTGGCTGCTGGTCGCGTGGAGCCCGCTGCTGGCCCTGCTCACGTTCGCCGAACAGGTGGGCGTCTCCCTGGCCGGCGAAGAGCGCCGCCGATACCAGGCGGCCGCCGGCTACCTGCTCCTGGCACTCGCCCTGGCGTTGTGGCTCGCGTGAGCCGCCGGGAATCCTCCTCCGAGGCGCGCTGACCTTCGTACGTCCTCGGGCATAATCAGAGCCATGCGTGCCGGAATCGCGCATCACTTCGGCTGGGCCGTGGCCGTCACGGCATCGGACGACCACCAGGTCGTGGACCGCCGCCGGATCGAGCTGATCGAACCCGGCGTGCCACCGGCGCCCGTCCACCACCCGGGCGCACCACTCGACGACGCCGCGCTCTCGGACCTGGTGGCCAGGGTGCGAGCGTCGGCGATCCGGGCGACGTCGGCCTCCCTCGACGAACTTCCCGGGCCGATCGTCTCCATCTCCATCCGCGCGTGGCCTCCCGGCTTCCCGGACGACATCGCCGTGCAGCGGCGCGTCCCGTACGAGGCCAGGGCGGACTCCGTCATGTACCGCCGGATCCTCGCCGGCCTCGCCCACGCCCGGGGCTGGGCCGTCCACCTCTACGACGCCAAGGACGTCGAGCACCAGGCGGCCGCGATCCTGGCCGGGCGGACCCGTGAGGTCCTGTACGGGCCGCGGGCGACGCTCGGCCCACCCTGGACGAAGGACCATCGGACGGCGCTCGCCGCCACGATCCTGGCCGCCACCACGAGCAGGGCCCTGAACAGCGGATCACCCTCGTGAAGGGAAGGACCCCATGAAGATCGTCATCATCGGCGGCACCGGGCTGATCGGCTCGAAAGTGGTGGACCGGCTGCGCGTCCGCGGCCACGAGGCCGTCGCCGCCTCGCCCGCCACCGGTGTCGACACCCTCACCGGTGAGGGCCTGGCCGCCGCGCTGACGGGCGCCCAGGTCGTGGTGGACGTGACCAACTCGCCCTCCTTCGAGGACGCCGCGGTGCTGGAGTTCTTCACCACCTCCACCGCCAATGTGCTGGCCGCCGAGGCGCGGGCCGGGGTGGGGCTGCACGTGGTGCTGTCGATCGTGGGCATCGAACGCCTGCCCGCCAGCGGCTATTTCCGGGCCAAGGTCGCCCAGGAGAAGCTGGTCGAGGAGTCGCCGATCCCGTACACGATCGTCCGCGCCACCCAGTTCTTCGAGTTCGTCCAGGGCATCGCCGACGCCGCCACCGACGGTGACACGGTGCGCGTGCCGCCGGCCGCGTTCCAGCCGATCGCCGCCGACGACGTGGCGGACGCGATCACCGAGGCCGCCCTGGAGCCTCCACGGAGCGGCACCATCGAGATCGCCGGGCCGCGGCGCTACCCCTTCGACGAGCTCGTCCGGATCGCCCTGACCGCCTGGAAGGACCCGCGCGAGGTCGTCACCGACCCGCGCGCGGCCTACTTCGGCGCCGTGCTCGACGAGGGCAGCCTGGTGCCCGCCGGCGACGGCGCCCACCTGGGCAAGATCGGCTTCGAGGACTGGCTCGCCCGCTCCTGACGATCACCGTTGTCGGTACGACCCTCTACGCTGCCATGGCATGACCTTGCCCCCCGACCTGTCGGGTCACCGAAGCAAACTCGGCTCGGCGTCTCCCGCGAGCGCCTGGAAAGCGGTCCGCGAGCTGGTCCTCGACGGCCGCGCGGAAGCCCTCGCGCTGGCCGCCGACTTCGCGGAGATCGCCGAGCCGTCCACCGACAAGCTGCTCAAGCTCTGGCCGCAGGCGCCCGACCCGGACGGCTTCGCCGAGCTGCTGCTGGCGCCCGCGTTCGACCGCGAGGAGCGTACGAAGCTGGAGCTGCGCCGCCGCGACACGATCACCGGCGTGCGGCACCTGACCATGCTGCGGTCGCTGCGCCTCGACCACTGCAAGAACCTGACGGATCTATCCGATATCGCCGAGCTGACCGGGCTGTTCCGGCTCGAACTGGACGGCTGCGCGGCCGTCACCGACCTCACCCCGCTGTCCGGCCTCCCCGCGCTGAAGACGCTCATCCTCCGCAGCAGCCGGGCGCTCACCGACATCACCCCGCTGCTCAGCCTGCGCGGCCTGCGCCATCTCGACCTGCGCAGCAGCGGCGTGACCAGCGTCGCAGGGGCCGGCGACGCCTTCCCGCACCTCGAATACCTCAACCTCGACCACTGCCGGGCGATCGACGACGTCCTGCCCCTGTCAGGGCTGCGCCGCCTGAAGATCCTCGACCTCAGCGGCACCAAGATCCGCTCCCTGGCCGGCCTGCGCGACCTGGGCTCCGTCACCGAGCTGACCATGCACTGCGCCCGCCTGAAGAGCCTCGACGGCCTCGCCGCCATGCCCGGCCTGCGCCGGCTGTGGCTCGGCGGCTGTACGAACCTGACCGGTCTCGACGGCCTCGGCCACCACCCCCACCTGACCAACCTGGGCCTGCCGAGCTCGCCCATTCCGGACCTGCGCCCGCTGTCCCGGCTGCCCGCCCTCGCCACGCTCAACATCGACCGGTGGCAGAGGCTGACCTCGCTCGACGGGCTGGAGGAGCACCCCTCGCTCGCCGAGCTCAGCCTGACCTACGCCGAGGACCTGCGCGACTTCTCCGCCCTGGCCCGCATGCCCGCCCTGCGCGAGCTCACCCTGCAGGGGATGGCGCAGCTCACCGACCTGGCCCCGCTCGCCGGGCTGCGGCACCTTGAGGAGCTGCACGTGTTCATGGGCGACCACCTGCGCACCCTCGGCGACCCGGGAGACCTGCCCGCGCTGCGCACCCTGCGGCTCTACCGCTGCGATGCCCTGGCCGATCTGGGGACGGTGATCGACCTGCCGTCGCTCAAGGAGGTGGAGGTGGATCGGTGCCCCGCGCTGCCGGCCGCCGTCATGGCCGCGTTGGAGGCCCGGGGCCTGCTCACCGGCTAGGCTGGGCCGGGTCGTCGTCCGAGCGGCCCCGGGGGGAGGGGACTGGGATGGTCGGCCGTTACGCACGTGTCGTGGTGAAGCTCAGCGGCGAGGCTCTGGCGGGCCGGTCGGGCTGGGGCACCGACCCGGCCAGCCTGGCGCAGCTCGCCGACGAGCTGCTGTCGGTGCACGCCCTCGGCGTCGAGCTCGCCGTCGTCATCGGCGGCGGCAACTACTTCCGCGGCCGGATGGCCGACGGGTGGGGGATCGGGCGGGCCGAGGCCGACAACATCGGGATGCTCGGCACGCTCATGAACGCCCTCATGCTGCGCGGCGTGCTGACGGCCCGCTGCGACTCCGACATCCGGGTGATGACGGCGGTGCCGATCCAGAGCGTGGCCGAGCCGTTCATCCGGCTGCGGGCCGACAGCCACCTGCGGCGCAAGCTGATCGTGCTGCTGGCGGGCGGCATCGGCCAGCCTTACGTCACCACCGACTACCCGGCCGTCCAGCGCGCCCTGGAGCTGGAGGCGGACGCGCTGCTGGTGGCCAAGCGCGGCGTCGACGGGGTCTACGACCGCGACCCCAACCTCGACCAGGACGCCAAGCGGTTCACCACGCTCACCTACACCGAGGCGCTGGCCGCCGGCGTCAAGGTCATGGACCAGAGCGCCTTCGTCCTGGCCAACGAGCAGGGGCTGCTCATGCACGTCTTCGACGTCGCCGCGGTGGGCGCGATGAGCGCCATTTGCCAGGGGGAGGACATCGGCACCCGCATCACCCCCTAAGGCTCCAGCAGCCGCCGCAGGTCGTCGACAGGCTGCACCCCCGACACGGGCGGCCGGCCGTCGATCACCAGCGAGGGCACGCCGGTGACCCCGGCCGCGGCCGCGCGCCGCCGGTCGGCCCGTACCGTCCCGGCGTGGTCGTCCCCGGCCAGCATCGCGCCCACCCGCCCGCCGTCCAGACCGGCCTCCTCGCCCAGGCGCCGCAGGACCTGCGGGTCGGCCACGTTGAGCCCCTCGGTGTGGTACGCCCGCAGCAGGCGTTCCCTCATCTCCTCACCCCGGCCCTGACCGGCGGCCATCAGGCACAACCGGTGCGCGTCGAAGGTGTTCACCGGCCGCGCCAGGTGCAGGTTCAGCTCCAGCCCCTCCGCGGCGCCCATGGACCGGATCAGGGCGACCCGCTCCGGCGCCCGCTCGCCCCACCATTCGGCCATGGCCTCGTCGGCGGGCGGCCCGGGGACCCGGCTCGCGTCCGGGGCCAGCTCGAAAGCGCGCCAGACGACCTCCACCCCTTCAGGGTCGGCGAGCCGCTCCAGCGCCGCCGTCAGGCGTCTCTTGCCGATATAGCACCAGGGGCAGAGCACATCGGCATACATCTCCACGTTCATATATGTCCTTCGCAGTGATCGGGTGTGCCCATCCTGCAAGCTCGACCGCGATTGAGGTCAACAACCGGCGGTTGTGAAACCGGCGTTCCGGTTGTTTGTTTCCGTCGCCGTTCCCGGTGTTGGATCAGCACCCGTCGGACGAAGGGGTGGGCATGGGGCGAGACTTCGGGTGGTTGTGGCGGGCCTTCGCGGTCAGCTCCCTGGGCACGGGGCTGGCGCTGGACTCCCTTCCGCTGCTCGCCGTCCTCGTGCTCGGCGCGAGCGCGGCGCAGGTGTCCTGGCTCGCGGCGGCGGGCGGCGCGGCCGGTGCGCTGCTGGCGGTGCCGCTGGGGCCCTGGGTGGAGTTCCGTCCCAAGCGGCCGCTGATGATCGGTGCCGACGTGCTGCGCTTCCTCGTGCTGCTGACGCTGCCGGTCGCCTACGTCCTGGACCTGCTGAGCCATCCCCAGTTACTGCTGGTGGCCGTGGTGGTCGCCGTGGCCGACATCGTGTTCATCGGCGCGAGTGGCGCGCATCTGCGGGCGCTCGTCCCCGAACACCACCTGACGCGGGCCAACGGCCGGTTCGAGACCGTCAGGTGGGTGTCGACGGCCGTGGGCCCGCCGGCCGGCGGCGCGCTCTTCGCCCTGCTGGGGCCCGTCGCCACGATCCTCACGAACGCGATCAGCTACCTGCTCTCCGCGCTGGCCATTCGCGCGATCGCGGCCCCCGAGCCGCCGCCGCCCGCACCGGTCGCGGGCGGGTCCCGGCGGGCCGAGCTCGCCGAGGGGTGGCGCGCGATCGCCGCCGACCGCGACCTGCGGCTGCTGTTCGCCAACGCCGTGCTCGTCAGCGCGCTCATCATGGCCGCCGGGCCGCCGCTGCTGCACCTGATGCTGGGCGAGCTGGGGTTCACACCTTTGGAGTACGGGCTCGGCTTCGGCATTCCCTGCCTGGGCGGCATCCTGGGCGCCCGGCTGTCCGCGCCGCTGGTCCGGCGGTTCGGGCAGCGGCGGATCATGCTCGGGTTCGGCGTCGGCCGATCGTGCTGGCTGGTGGGGCTCGCCTTCGTCGGGCCCGGCACGGGCGGGCTCCTCGTCGTGATGGCGGTCGAGATGGCGATGATCACGTGCATGGGCGTCTTCAACCCGGTGCTGGCGACGTACCGGCTGCAACGGGCGGACCGGCGCACGATGGCCCGCGTTCTCACCACCTGGACGATCGGCTCCCGGGCGGCCGTCGCCGCCACCACGGCCCTGTGGGGCGTGCTGGCCGCCTTCGCCGGCGCGCGGACCTCGATCGCCGTCGCGGGGATCCTGCTGATCGCCACGAGCGCCCTGCTGCCCTGGCGGGCGGGGAACGGCGACGCGCGCCACTCTTAGGGAAATTTCCCTAAGCCGATGGGGTGAAGTAATGTACGTTCCCTCGAGGGACGCTGATCGTACCGCGGGTGCGACGGCGCGGTTCAACTCAGCGAACACTCTGACCATTCCGGTCACCTGCGCCTTGGGGATAATAAGGTGGCCGAGCTCGAACGGACCGGCGCGTGGCAACGCGATTTCCGGCTGCTCTGGAGCGGCTCGGCGATCTCCCAGCTCGGCTCCGTCAGCGCCACCGTGACCGCGCCCCTGCTGGCGCTGTCGCTGACCGGCTCGCCGGTGTTCGCCGGCTGGGTCACGGCCGCCGGCACCCTGCCCCGCATCCTGCTCCACCTGCCGGTCGGCGTGCTCATCGACCACTCCGACCGGCGCCGCGTCCTCATCGTCACCATGACGGCCCGCCTCGTGCTGGCCGCCTCCGTGGTCGCGGCCATGCTGACCACCGAGCTCACGGTCTTCCTGCTGCCGGCCATCGCCGTCCTGCAGGGCGTGTGCCTGGTCGTGTGCGGCACGGCCGAGACCACGCTCATCCCGCGGCTGGTCCCCGGCGAGCGCCTGCCCGGCGCGATGGCCAGGAACGAGGGCCGCGTCCACGGGGCCGGGCTGCTCGGCCGCCCCCTCGGCGGCCTCCTGTACGACCTGCACCATGCCCTGCCGTTCCTCATGGAGACGCTGACGTCCTGCCTGTCGGTCGTCGCCTTCGCCAAGATGCGCAAAGAACCGGCCGAGCCCGCCGGGCGGCGGCAGGCCCTGCGGATGGCCGGCCGCGCCCAGGAGCTGCGGGCGGGCCTGCGGTTCCTGGGGGAGGACCGGCTGCTGCTGTCGGTGCTGGTGGTGTGCGCCCTGGCCAACTTCTGCTTCCAGACCCTGGGCCTCGTGCTCGTCATGGTGGCGCACCAGCAGCAGTTGTCCATGTTCGTGATCGGCTGCCTGATCGCCGCGTCGGGGTTCGGCGGGGTGGTGGGCGCGTTCACGGCGCCGCGGCTCCTGCGGCGGCAGAAGGACCAGCGCAAGATGATCGTGCAGAGCGTGTGGTCGTGGATGGCGCTCAGCTTGGTGCTCGCCCTGATGGAGCCGGGCACGCTCTTCTACGCGGTCTTCGCGCTGCCGCTCGTGTGGGGCGGCATCGGGTTCACCGGCGCGCACCTCAACGTCGCGCTCGCCCTCTACCAGGCCGAGCGGGTGCCGCAGCACCTGTACGGCCGGGTCACCGGCGCCGGGCGGTTCCTGTCCGGCAGCGCCGTCCCGCTCGGCGCGCTGGCCAGCGGATACGTCATCGCCGAGCTTGGCACGCAGGACGCCGTCATCCTGGTCGCGGTGGTGGTCGCGGCGCTCGCGGTGGCCATCACGATCATGGCGCCGCGCCCGGTCGAGCGCTGCACCCGGGTGCGCGCCGCCCTGGCCTGGGTCGCCCGCGGCGGGCGCGGCTGAGCCCTACGCTTGTCGGCCATGTACTCCCCGATCGAGCCCTACGACCAGGGCATGCTCGACGTCGGCGACGGTAACGGGATCTACTGGGAGGTCAGCGGGAACCCGGCCGGCAAGCCGGCGGTGATCGTGCACGGCGGGCCCGGCGCGCCGTTCTCCAAGCACGGGCGGCGCTTCCACGATCCGGAGGCGTACCGGATCGTCATGTTCCACCAGCGGGGGTGCGGCCGGAGCACGCCGGACGCCGGGCTGCTGGAGACCGACCTGTCGGTCAACACCACCGAGCACCTCATCGCCGACATGGAGCTGCTGCGCACGCACCTGGGCATCGAGAGGTGGCAACCGCTCGGGGCGTCGTGGGGTTCGGCGCTGAGCCTGGCCTACGCGCAGCGGTATCCGGAGCGGGTGAGCGAGCTGATCCTGTACTCGGTCACGGCGGGCCGCCGCACCGAGATCGAGTGGATCACCCGCGACGTCGGGCGGATCTTCCCCCGGCAGTGGGAACGGTTCCGCGACGCCGTACCGGAGCAGGACCGCGACGGCGACCTGGCCGCCGCCTACGCCAGGCTGCTGAACGACCCGCTGACCTGCGAGCGGGCGGCCCGCGACTGGTGCGCGTGGGAGGACACGCACGTGAGTCTCGACCCCAAGCACCGGCCGAGCCCGCTGTTCGACGATCCCGCCTTCCGCATGACGTTCGCGCGGCTGGTGACCCACTACTGGGCCAACGACTGTTTCCTGTCCGAGAAGGACGATCTCGTGGAGAACGCCCACCTGCTGAGGGGCATCCCCGGCGCGATGATCCACGGCCGGTACGACGTGAGCAGCCCTCTGGACACGGCCTGGGAACTGAGCAAGAACTGGCCCGGCGGCGACCTCGTGGTCATCGACGAGGGACACGGCGGGGCCGACATGGTGGCGGCGGCGGTCGAGGCGGCGAATCGGTTCCGCTGAGCGGCCACTCGGGGCTCGCCCGTCCGCCGTAGAGTGGTGATCATGCAGCCGCTGCCGACGATCACCCCCGCCACCGTTGACGTGATCGAAGCCCTGATGGCCGACCTGAACGCACGGTGGGACCTGGAGATCGTCAAGGCGTCGGGCCGGGCCCCGGGGAGCGTCTATCTCGTGCTCGACCGGCTGGAGCGCAGCGGATGGGTGACCTCCGCCTGGGAGGCGGACTCCGTACGGGAAGGGCCACGCCGGCGGCTCTACCGGCTGACGGGCGACGCCCTGCCCGCCGCCCGCCGCGCCGTCGCCGCACACGCGGCGGCCGCGCACCAGCCGATCGGCCAGAGCCTGCCCCAGCCGGGGGTCGTCGGCGAGGGCCTGCCCCAGCCGGGAGTCTGAGGTGGACGCGTTGAGCCGTGGCATCATCGTCACGGCGGCCGCCATCCTGCCCGGCCGGGCGCGGCGCGAGCGCTACCGGGAGCAGTGGCTGGCCGCCGGGGCGGGGGCTCCGGAGCTGGAGATCAGCCCGCTGACCGTGGCGCTGGGCGCCCTCAGGGCGGCGCTGGCGATGAACCTGACCCGTGGCTCGGCCGTGGCGCTCGGGCTCGCGGCCGTCCTGGTCATGGGCGGGATCCGGCTGGCGACGATCACCCCGGACCCGGTGCCCGGCGCCGCCCTGACGCTGGCGGGCGTGGCGTTACCGGTCCTGCTGCTGATCATCCGCAGGTTCACGGAACGCGACACGCCCGGCGACTGGGACTCCGTGGCCGCCGGCCGGGGACATCCGCCCTCTCCGGACACGGATGCCGAACCGGCCAGGACCTGGTTGTTCTGGCCGGCCCTGGCGGCCCTGGCCGCGCTGCTGCTCTATCTCCTGTTCGCGTGACGAAGCCGCCCCGGGATCAGGCCTTGGCGCTCCTGACCGCCAGTGGTTCGCTGGGCGCGTCGGCCTTGGCCTTGGCCATGCGCTCGCCCAGCGCCTGCAGCTCCTTACGGCCCATCGCCTCCCGGACCTGCGGGAACCACTCCTTCTCCTCTTCCTCGACGTGGTGGCGGACGTTCTCGATGAGCACCGTCACCTTCGCGGTGAAATGTTCGTCCGCGGGGTCGAGGTCCTTCAGCTCCGAGAGGATCCACACCACGACGTGGTGCTCCTCGACGCTCTCCAGCACGTGGTCGCTCGTCTCGGGGACCTTCGCGCGAGCCGCCGGGTAGAAGATCTCCTCTTCGATGTACGCGTGCGTGACGAGCTCCTGGGTGATCTGGTCCACGAGCCGCCGCTTCTCGACGTGGGCGCGTTCGCCGGCCTGCTCGAACTTCTTGAACAGGGCCTCGACGTTCTTGTGATCCTCTTTGAGCAGCACGATGGCGTCCATGTCTCCTCTTTCGGGGGTGGGGGTTTGTCGGGTCGGGGTGCACCGTCTTCCCCGTCCGTCCGGGATGAAACGACGGCGCCGTTCCCGCTGAACTTGGTGCCCGCCAGGTCGGACGCTGGCGGGCAGCCGTTACCCCCGCGTCGGCTGCGGCCGCTAGCGGAGAGCCTTCTCCAACTGGGCTTTGGTCATCTGCGAGCGGCCCTTGATGTCACGGCGCTGGGCTTCGGCGTACAACTGGTCCCGCGTACGACCACTGATGCGACCGTTGCCGCCGGAACGCGAGCGCAGCGTGCTCGTCGCCGACGTACGGCCGGAGGTCTTCGACTCACCGGCCTTGGCGCGCTGCTTGTTGACCGTGCGGGACGCCATCTCCGTCGCCCGCTTCTTGCTCGTCCCCCGCTTCTGGGCGCTGTCCTTGATGTGGCTGTACTGGCGTTCCCTCTTCGAACTCGATCCGCGAGGCATCCTCGTTCTCCCCTCGTGATTACCCGCGAAAGCGGATTCGCTGCTCATACCCACATGAGAGCTGTGAAACGGGGCGTAACGCTGTGACGTGCCGTTTCGTCCCTCATGGGCGGGGAAGACGGGGTGCACGCAAGGGGAGGTGACATGATCCGGCACGCACGGCATTTCACGGGTGAGCATCCGGGAACCGCGATACGGGACCGCCTGCGGTGTGGGCGCCGGACTGCTCGCCCCCCTCACTCCGGACTGACTTCAGCCCTTCATCAGACCCCGTATCAGACCGGGACCTGGCCGTTCGCGAACAGCGAGTCGCTCAGCGCGCGCAGGCTCGACTCCAGGTCCGACTCGACCTTCTCCGAGCTCGCCGTCGGCCCCGCCACCGAGCGGGCGTACCCGAACGCGTGGCTCGCCGCCAGGCTCAGCTCCTCCAGCCGCTCGGCCGCCTTCGGCGGGCACAGCGGCTGGAGCTGCCTGATCGCGGTCTTGGCCGCCCAGTACTCCGTGCGCGCCTGGCGGATCTGCGTGGGCAGGTCTTCTCCGTCCAGCCGGGCGTGGCCGTTGAGCCGCATGTCGAGCACGATGCCCAGCGTGATCCCGAGCTTCAGCACCGCCGACTGCACCTCGGCGAGCGCGGCGCGCAGCGCGGTTTCGCGCGCCTTGAGCGCGTCGGCCCGCCGCTGCTCCTCCGCCGCCAGCCGGGCGTGTCTGGCCTTCACCCGTTCGGTGATCGTGGTCCAGCTCGCGCCGCACAGCGCGGCCAGGAACGTGGCCGAGCCGGTGATCAGGGCCACGAGCGCGATGTCGGACATCAGGCGCCGTCGCGCAGGTGCTCGGCGGTCTTGCGCTGGTGCCGCGGCAGCCTCGGGTGCCGCGCAGAGATCGCCTGGTCCGCGAACTCGGCCGCCGTGGTGACGTCGCCGGTCAGCTCGTGCACACGGGCGGCCCGCAGCAGGGCGGGCCCGTTGTCCTCGGCCTCGGCGATGGCGGAGCTGAGCTCCTCCCCGGCCGCCTCGACCCGGTCCAGCGTGGCCAGGGCCAGCGCGCGGGCGGCGCGGGTGGACGGTTGCGGCCAGCGGCTGGCGGACTGCCCGATGTCCTGCAGCGCCGACGTGGCCTGCCCCAGATCGGCCAGGATCTCGCCCCGCGTGCGCCGAGCCTCGGAGGCGTCGCCCTCGCGGTCGATCACGTCGGTCAGCACGGTGATCGCGGCCTGCGGCTCCCCGGCCTCCCAGAGCACCTGGCCGAGCGTGGTCCGCACGACCAGGTCATGGGGTGAGCGGCCGAGCGCCGCGTGCAGCTCCTCGATGGCGTCGCTCTGCTTGTCCTGCGCCAGGGCGATCCGGCCGATGGCCGTCAGCGTCCAGCCCACGGCCGTGCCGTCGGGCAGCGCCTCGTACAGCTTGGCGGCCTCACGGTAGCGGGCGACCGCCTCGTCCAGCTCGTCCTGCTCGTAGGCGATGTTGCCGAGCAGCGACTGCAGGTCGGCGCGTACGCGCAACGCGGTTCCCGGGGCGGCGAAGGCGGCCTCCTCGGCGATCCTGCGGGCCCGCTCCGGCTGGCCCTCCCAGCAGGCCCGGACGGCGGCGCTCAGCCGCGCCGCCGGATCCGCCGACGGCGCGGGCCACTGCGTGGCGTCGAGCCGGCGCAGCGGGGCCGCCAGCCGCCGCCTGCGCAGCTGGTGCAGGCGGAGGCCGTGCTGTTGCAGGGCCTTGAGCAGACGGTGGTCCTCCAGCGCGTGCAGCAGCACCCCGCGCACCTCCACCAGCGGCGCGAACCTGCGGCTGTCGTGCAGGATCTTCTGCCGCAGCCAGGTCTCCAGCCGGTACGGCGACAGCTCGTAGTCGGCGGCCACCTCCGCCAGGGCCCGCGCGCAGAACCCGTTCAGCGCCCGATCGACCTCGACGTCGAGCCGCGCGTTCATGAACCGCTCCCGATCGGGCGGATCACCCCACAGATGGCTGCCGGCCACCTGTAAGAGCAGCGGATCGATGTCCCGTTCCGGCGACCGCTCGCGCACGTGCCCGGTGTCGTCACGGATGTTGCGCAGCTCCTCGACCAGCTCGGCGACCCGCTGCGGGGCCGCCCGGTGGCCGGCCACCTCCATGGACCTGTTAACGACCGCGGCGGCCTGCTCCGGGCTGAACGCCCGCAGGCCGAACTCGGCGTAACCGGGACTGCCGTACCCCTTCAGCACGTGCAGCAGGTCGTCGAGGTAGTCGGTGCGCACCGACAGCAGCAGGTGCAGGCGGGGATGCCGCTCCAGCGTCTCGAACAGCTCGTCGAGGAAGTGGGCGCGGTGGTGCTCGTAGGAGGGCGACTGCCGCAGGAACGTCTCCGCCTGGTCGATCGCCGCCAGCGTCGGGGCCGGGTCGCCGTACCGGTCGATGCCGTCGTGCCTGCGCAGGAACTCGCCGACGCTCCAGCCGGCGATGCGGGCGGGCGGCTCGCCGGCGCCCCAGGAGGAGAGCAGGGCCAGCACGTACGGATTGCGGTCGGGCAGCGTGGCGGCGGGCCAGACGCGCGAGGAGGTGGCCTGACCGACGGGTAACACCCGCGCGCGCTCCCGCTCCAGACCGGGGATCAGGCCCGCGCGTAACAGCGACGTCTTGCCCGCCCCCGCGTCGGAGTGCAGGATCGTCAGCCGGTTGCGCCGCCACAGGGTGGACAGCTCGCAGATCTCGTCGGCCCGTCCGGAGAACAGCAGCTCATCGCGGGCCTCAAAGGCCCGCACGCCGATGAAAGGACCGCGTGGCGGATGCGCAACTGTCATATAGCCGACCTTGTCTGCGGAGGACCTGAATTCCGTTCTCCTAGAAGAACGGAGAATTCATGTCGCCGGATCACGCCTCAAGGGATGCTGTAATAGTACGGCATCCCCTTTTGCCTGAGGCGGATCCGGGAAGATCGAAATCCCCACCCGCTGATCGATCAGCTGTCCAGTTGCGGCGGCAACGTGCTGTTGTCGAACCGCGCGAACGTCTCCTCTTCTTCCAGCCCGCCTTCGAGGAGCTCCGATAACGCGTGCGGAACCGCGGTATCGCCGAGTTCTCGCAGGTCGGTACGGGAGATCACGGACAGATCGACGAAGGCTCGTGACCGTGTGACGATCTGGGGCTGCATGGGCGCTCCCTCGCTGGGGCGATGTCCGCCCCGCAGCGTCGGCGATGGTGTTCAACAGGCATTTATCACATCCGCCGACCGCCGCCTAGCCTGGGAGAATAACCCGGATTTCCAGTCGCGCCGAATACGCGAAATGTGCGGTCCCTAACCGGGAAAACACCCGGCGCGAAGCGGGGCCATCGGGCCTCGGGCGGGACTACTATCGATTTATCCTGCGCATGTTCTCGGATATCCCTGCTGTGATTCGCGTCGAGTGGACGGGAGGCGGAGCACGTGTCGGTCTCATGGCACCCCGCCACAGAGCGGTCGGCGACCAGTTTTCCCGAGGTCTGGAAGGTTCCGCCGCGCAATATCAACTTCACCGGGCGTGAGCTGCAGCTCGGCAGACTGCGCGGCGGCATCGGTGAGAGGATCACCGCGGTGGTGCCCCACGCCCTGCACGGCCTCGGTGGCGTCGGCAAGACCCAGATGGCCATCGAGTACGCCTACCGCTTCCGCGCGGAATACGACGTCGTCTGGTGGATCCCGGCCGACCAGCCCGGCCTGGTCAGATCGAACCTGGCGATGCTGGCCCCGCGCCTCGGCGTGCCCGACCCGACCAGCACCGGCATCGAGGAGGCCGCCCTGGCGGTTCTGGAGGCTCTGCGCCGCGGCGAGCCGTACGCGCGCTGGCTGCTGATCTTCGACAACGCCGACGAGCCGGAAGACCTCACCGACCTCCTCCCGCCGGGCCCGGGAGACGTCCTGATCACCTCCCGCAACCACCGCTGGGGCAGCGTGGTCGAGGCGCTGGCCATCGATGTGTTCACCCGCGAGGAGAGCGTCGACTTCCTCAAGAAGCGCATGCGCAGATCGATCGGCGACGCGGACGCCGGCCGCCTGGCCGACGCGCTGGGCGACCTGCCCCTGGCGCTGGAGCAGGCCGCCGCCCTGCAGACCGAGACGGGCATGTCGGCCGAGGAATACCTGCGCCTGCTCAAGGAGCAGACGGCGAGCCTGCTGAGCGAGGGCAAGCCGACCGAATACCCGGTGTCGATGACCGCGGCCTGGGGCCTGTCGGTGGCCAAGCTGAAGGAGTCGCTGCCCGAGGCCGTCGACCTGCTGCGCTGCTGCGCCTTCTTCGGTCCCGAGCCGATCCCGCGCACGGCGTTCCGCCCGGTGCCGGGCCCGGTGCGCCCGGAGGTCGCCGAGGTGCTCGCCGATCCGATCCGGTTGAGCAAGGTCATCAAGCGCCTGGGCCGCTACGCCCTGATCCGCGTCGAGACCGAGACGGGGGCGCGGACACTGCAGGTCCACCGGCTGATCCAGGCCCTGCTGCGCGAGGAACTGCCGGTCGACGTCCAGGACACCATCCGCTCGGAGGTCCACTCCCTGATGGTCGGCGCGGCCCCGCAGAACCCGGACGACCCCGCCGACTGGCCGCAATACGACGCCCTGCTCGCCCACGTGGGCCCCACCAGGGTGGCCGGGAGCACACGCGACGACGTGCGCGACTTCGCGATGAACATCCTGACCTACCTCAGCGCGTCGGGTAACCACGAGGCGGCGCGCACGCACGTACAGACGTTCCTGGAGCAGTGGACGGCGAGCTCCGGGCCCGCCGACCTGCACGTGCTGCGGGCCCGGCGCGCGCAGGGCAACCTGCTGCGCGACCGCGGCCGCTACAACGAGGCCTACGAGCTCAACCAGGAAACGCTGAAGACGATGCGCGAGGCGGTCGGCGAGAAGCACCGCGACACCCTGATGCTGCTCAACGGCATCGGCGCCGACCTGCGGGCGAGGGGCCTGTTCCACGAGGCGCGCGACCATGACGCCGAATCCGTACGCCTGCACGAGGAGGTGCTCGGGCCCGAGCACGTGCTCACCCTGCGCGCCATCAACAACCTGGCCCTCGACTACGGCCTCACCAGCGAATACCAGGGGGCCAGGTCGCTGCTGGAAGAGGCGCTCAGGACGGCGCAGTTCGCCCAGCCCGTGGTCACCCGGGGCACCGTGCTCAACCTGTGGACCGGCCTCGGCCGCATCGTCCGGTTGTGCGGCGACTTCGAGGAGGCCTGCGACATGGGCGAGGAGGCCCTGGCCTACGGCTTCGAGGCGTTCTCCGCCGACCATCCCCGCATCCTGATGGCCCAGAAGGACCTGTCCATCGCCCGGCTGCGCACCGGTGAGCGCGACAGGGCCCTCGAACTGGCCTCCGACGTGCACGCCCGCTACAAGCGCCTGTACGACCTCGACCACCCCGGCACGCTCGCCGCGGCCACCGCCCTGTCCAACGCGATGCGCTACAACGCCCAGGCGGAGGAGGCCTTCACGCTGGCCCAGGACACCATGCAGCGCTATCCGGCCATGTACGGCGCGGAGCACCCGTACAACTACGGCTGCGCCAGCAACGTCGCGCTCCTGCACCGCGTTCTCGGCCGCCCCCGCCAGGCCCGCGACCTCAACCGGCAGAACCTGGCCGGCATCGAGGCCAAGCTCGGGCGCGACCACCACTACGTCCTGATCATCGCGCTCAACCTGGCCAGCGACCTGTCCGAGCTGGGGGAGCTCGACGAGGCGTGCGCGCTGGAAGAGGACACCCACCGGCGGCTGGCCGCGCTCCTGGGCGACACGCACCCCACGACCCTCGGCGCCGCCGCCAACCTGGCCGCCGACCTGGCCACCGCGGGCCGTAAGGAGGAGGCGCAGCGCCTGCACGACGCGACGATGCGGCACTACACGGAGACGCTGACCATGGAGCACGCGGACGCCGTCGCGGCGGCCGAGGGGCGACACCTGGACTTCGACTTCGACCCGCCGCCGGTTTAAGGCCGCAGGTTCGACCTTTCGCCGTCGGTTCAGGCCGGAGCCGCCTTGGCCAGGAGTTCGACGTCCGCGGCCACCACCCGCCGGATGTGGGTGATCAGCCGGTACAGGTCGGCGCAGTAGACCGACGGGTTGCGGAACCCGCTGCCCGGCCGATATCGGTGCGGATACAGCCCGCCCCCGCACACCTGCGCGATGTCACACGCCAGGCAGGTGGGCGACAGCGCCCTGGCGCCGATCTGCCGGGCCGCGATCGCGGGCAGCAGCAGCGCCGTGTCGAAGGAGTCCCGGTAGACGTTCAGCGGCGTGCCCGTCGCCCCGTCGTAGGCGGACTTCAGCGTGTCGACCTGCTCCATGCCGCCGTTCGTCTCCACCACCAGCATCGCCGCCGGCGACAGCCCGATCGACTCGCTCCTGGACGGCCGCCCGCACACCAGCCGGACGATCTCGCCGAACAGCCGGATCCGCGTCTCCCGGCGGGGCGCGCCGTACCAGTGGTCGAAGATGGGGATCAGCCATTCGCCGTAGATCGCCCCCGGGTCGGGCAGGCCGGGCGGCGGGGCGCCCCAGTGCCCGTGGGGCAGCAGGAAGTCCACCATCGGCGGCGCGAACTCCAGCAGCGCCTTGTACGTCACCAGCGGGTCGTTCGCCAGGTCCACCGTGCACAGCAGCCCGCCGAACAGGTGACGGTAGGCGGGCGACGTCAGCCGCTCCAGGCCGGCCCGCACCTCGTCGTAGCTGCCCCGGCCCGAGACGCGGCGGCGGTGCCGGTCGTGCCCGTCGGCGTCGCCGTCGAGGCTCACGCCCACGGACACGTCCAGCTCGGCGAACATCTCCAGGAACGCCTCGTCGAGCAGCACGCCGTTGGTCTGGACGCGTACGGTGAGGCCGGCCACCCCGGCCAGCGCCGAACGCAGCGACCGCACCGCGTAGCGGGTGTGATCGACCCCGGCCAGCAGCGGCTCGCCGCCGTGCAGGATGACCTCGACGTCACCGAGACGGTGGGCCAGGGCGTGCTCGGCGACGCGCGCGGCCACCCGGTCGACGGTCATCTTCGACATGCGGCGCGGCTGGCGCCGCCAGCCCTGGTCGGCCATCTCGTACATGTAGCAGTAGTCGCAGGCCAGGTTGCACCGGCTGTGCAGCTTGACGATGAACTGCCGCAGCGCGGTCGGCCGCCAGCCCAGCTCCAGCAGCCTGTCGACGTCGAGGCCGGCGGGCCACTCCAGGGCGTCCGCCCCGGGCTCTTCTCCCACGCGCATCAGCTCCAGGCACGACGACTACGGGGGCACCCGCTACATGATGACTGAGGGCCCGGGGTCGCGCCATCGTTCCATGGCGATTATTCCCGGGGTTCTCCGGCCTGGAACACGCAGGAGAGGGCTCGGAACAGCGCCGTCGCGAACGAGAGGTCGTTGCCAGGTTCGAGCCAGTGCCGCCCGGCCACCCGGATGCCGCCGGCGATGGCGGCCGCCGTGACGGCGGGGAACAGGTCGCGGTCCGGGTCGAGGCCGGTCCGCTCCGCGATCGCCTCCGCGAGCGGCCGTTCGGCCGGGACAGGCGGTGGGCGAGCACATCGTGCATCTCCCGGGCGATCCGGTCGCGTTCGGGCGGCGGCGACATTGGCTTCCAGGCTTCACCCACATATGGAGGATGCTCATGACCATCGGGTCGGCCTCGCCGTGCAGGACGAGCGTGGGCGCGGTGATCGCGGGCAGGCGGGGCAGCAGGTCGCCGGTCGCGCCGACGGCCGCCGACTGGCGCATCTCGCCGCCCTGGGAGTCCGGGCAGCGGTCGTACGACACCGCGGCGGCCTCCCGCCACCATGCCTCGTCCGGCGGGTAACCGGGGGAGGCGATCACCCGCATGCCGTCGGCGAACCGCCGCGCGGCGCCCTCCCGGCCGGGGGCGTGGCGCCGCGGGCTCTGCCTGAGCATGAGCCGGGCCACCGTCGCGACGTTGACCCGGCCGCGCTTCCATCCCGGGTGCGCGCGGCGGCTCCCCGTCCGGTGTGCCCAGGCGCTCGTAGGCGAGCTCCACGTCGCCGTTGCGCGCGAACTCGATCGGCACGTCCCACACCCCATTTTTTACAATGCAGTCGCATGGCAACCAGGGCGTGCCCGCTTTCTCAATGCACTAAGGTGACCCGTCATGATCACGCCACCCGCCGAGCCGCCCTACATCACGGCCCTGCGCCCCAAGCTCGCCACGGTGTCGGAGGCGCGGGCGTGGAAGGCCGTCCGCGAGCTGGTCCGGCAGCCGGCGCCCGCCGGTCACGCGCGGACCGCGCTGACGCTGGCCGGCCTGTTCGCCGCCAAGCTGACGTCACCGCACACCCACAAGCTGCTGAAGCTGTGGCCGGAGTCGACCGATCCGGACATCTTCGCGGAGCTGGTGCTGGCGCCCGCGTTCGTGCGCGAAGGACGTAGCGAGCTGACGTTGACCAAGGCCGCCGCCGTCCCCGGCCTGCGCCATCTCACCGCGCTGCGGTCGCTGCGCCTCAAGGACCGCGAGAACCTGTCCGAGGTCGCCGGGCTGACCGGGCTGACGGAGCTCGACGTGCGCGGCTGCCCGTCGGTCGCCGATCTGCGGCCGCTGACCGGGCTGACCGCGCTGCGCGAGCTCGACCTGCACGGCTGCTTCCCGGTGTCGGACATCTCCCCGCTGATGGGGATGACCGAACTGCGCACCCTGGACCTGATGGGGACGTCGGTGGCGAGCCTCGACGGCATCGCGGCGGGCCTGCCCCGGCTCGAAGTCCTCAACCTCCAGGCCTGCCGCTCGCTCCGGGACCTCAGCCCCTTGGCGGGCCTGCGGCACCTGACCGCCCTGTGGCTCACCGGCAGCCCGAACCTGAACGGGCTCGACGGTCTCGGCCACCACCCGAACCTGACCTCGCTCGGCACGCCCACCTGCCCGCTCACCGACCTGCGCCCGCTGTCCCGCCTGCCGGCGCTGACCGAGATCACCCTTTTCAAACGCAACCGGCTCACCTCGCTGAACGGGCTCGGCGGGCATCCGTCGATCAGCGGGGTCCACCTGGTCGAGACCGAACGCCTCACCGACGTCTCCGCCCTGGCCGACATGCCCGTCCTGCGCGAGCTGTCCCTGAACCGGGTGCACCACCTGACCGATCTGTCCGCCTTCAGCGACCTGGCGCACCTGGAGCGGCTCGTCCTGCACGACTGCCGGGGGCTGCGCAGTCTGGGCGCGCTCAAGCTGCCGGAGTTGCGGTCTCTGAGCGTGTACGACGGCGCGAACCTGACGGATCTCGGCGACCTGTCCGGCCTGCCGGCGTTGTCCAAGGTGCTGCTGCGCGGCTGCCCGAACCTGCCCGCCGCCACGATCGCCGGCCTCAGGGCCCGGGGCATCGACGTACGATAGGCCCCCTTCTCTGCGCGAGTCGCCCCGCGAGAGGGCTGCTTGGCGTAAGAATGCCAAAGGTGACTCGTGATGAATTCTGGGCGATCCTCGCCGAACGTCCCACGCTGGACGAACTCGTCGCCACGCTCAGCCGGTTGACCGCACGCGAGATCGCCGCCTTTGACGGCCACCTCGCCGACTGCCGCCTCGCGGCGCATCGGGCCGATCTGTGGGGAGCCGCGTATTTGATCAACAACGGCTGCTCCGACGACGGCTTCGACTACTTCCGCTGCTGGCTGGTCGCCCAGGGGCGGGCGGTGTACGAGGCCGCGCTCGCCGACCCCGACTCCCTGGCCGGCCACGGCCCGGTCAGGAGCAGCATCGCCGGAGATCTGGGCGCGTGCGAGTACGAGGACTTCATGTACGCCCCCGAATGGGCCCACCGGCAGCTCACGGGGCGCGGCCTGCCCGAGGGCGGCGGCGCGTACCCGAGACTGGGGCGATTCTGGGACTTCAACGACGACGACGAGATGCGCCGCCGGTACCCGCGGTTGATGGCGCTGCTGGACGAGTCCGACGCGATCGCCTGACCGTGCCGGACGGGTCCGACGCGATCGCCTGACCCGTGCTGGACGGGTCCGGCGCGGTCGCCTGACCGTCAGGCGGGCTGCTCGTCGTCCCAGTCGGGCGGCGTCACCGTGCCCGCCAGCCAGTCGTCGCGCAGGATCGCGTAGCCGATCGAGTCGTACAGGGTGCCGTCCTGAGCCGGCCACGCCTGCCGGTAGTGCGCCTCCTTGGCGTAGCCGCTCTTGCGGAAGACCTTCCGCATGGCGTGGTTGTCCTGGCGGGTGGTGCCCTCGATGCGCAGGATCTGGGGCAGCTCGGTGAACAGGTACGCGGTCAGCCAGACGACCGCCGCCGTCCCGAGGCCCAGGCCCCGCCACGGCAGCCCGATCCGCAGGTCGAACAGGGGCGTGTCGTCGGCCAGGTCCTGCAGCCGCACCAGCCCGGCGCGCCGCCCGTCGGCGAGGATCCAGAACGTCCGGGTCTCCTCGTCGTCGTAGCCGCCCTCGGCCGCCCGGCGCCTGATCGCCTCGGGGTCCTGGGTGCCGACGTGGTAGGGCCACTCCTCGCCGGTCAGGAAGGCGGCCAGCGCCTCGGTGTCAGCGGGGGAGAATCGCGCGAACTCGATGTGCACCCGGAAATCATTCTCGTCTCTCCCGTATCTGGTCAAATCGATTTCCGGATGGTCACTCTTCCGGGCGGCGCGCCACGAAGACGTACTCGCGGCTTTCCTCCGTGAACGGCTCGTTCCCGAAGCCGCCGTAGAGCGCCGTCAATTCGAGCCCGGCGACGTCGAGCAGCCCGAGCCACTCGTTCTTGGTCGCCCACCAGGAGGAGCTCGTCGCGCCGTCGTCCAGGACGATGTCGATGCGGTTGTCGCCCACGGCGAACCGGAAGGTGTGCGGGACCGGCTCCTCTTCGCGCGCGCCGTCGAGACGTGCGGCGAGGTGGTGGTCGAAGGCGATGGCGTTCCAGGCGAAGTGCCCGCCGGGCCGGAGGGAGGCGGCTATCCGCTCGAAGGCGCGCCGGCGGTCGCTCCACGCCGGGAGATGCTGCAGCGAGAGGAAGGGGCAGTAGATCAGTGCCGCCGGCTCGTCCAAGGAGAGGTCGCGCATGTCGCCTTGCCGCAGGTCGAGCTCCACTCCGGCGGCGGCCGCGCGGGTGCGGCACTGGGCGAGCATGGCCGGGGAGTGGTCGATGCCGATGACGGGACGGCCGATCGCTCGCGCGACCGGGATGGCGACGCGCCCGTTGCCGACCGCGAGCTCGACCACCGGGCCGCCGGCGTCGCGCGCCAGGGTGGTGTAGAAGGGGACGTCGTCGGTGACGTGCGCGGTCCAGTCGTCGTACCGGTACGCGAAGGCTTCGTCCCACGTCATGGTCCATGATCCCACCGGATGGCGATCAAGCCAGCGAATCACGACTTATGCCGCTAGGGTGCATAAGTCCGCCTCAGCCGTCACAGGAGTCACCGTACTCATGCCGAACGCCGACCCGCTGCGCCCGGGCGACCCCGAGGTGATCGCCGCCTACCGGATCGTCGGGCGGCTCGGCGAGGGCGGCCAGGGCATCGTCTACCTGGGCCAGGCGCCGGACGGCCGGCCGGTGGCCGTCAAGGTGCTGCGGCAGGCCGCCGGGGGCGACCGCTTCGCCAAGGAGATCGCGGCGGCGCGGCGGGTGGAGCCGTTCTGCGTCGCCCAGGTGCTGGACGCGTCGCTGGGCGGGCGGCCGTACATCGTCAGCGAGTACGTCGAAGGCCCGTCCCTGCAGCGGAAGGGCCGCCATCACGGCGCCGACCTGCAGCGGCTGGCCGTCAGCACGGCCACGGCGCTGGCCGCGATCCACCAGGCGGGCATCGTGCACCGCGACTTCAAGCCCGCCAACGTGCTGCTCGGCCGCGATGGGCCGCGCGTCATCGACTTCGGCATCGCCCGCGCCGCCGACTCCGCGGTCACGGTCACCAGCAGCGTCGTCGGGACGCCCGCGTACATGGCTCCCGAGCAGCTCGCGGGCGCGTACGTCGGCCCGGCGGCGGACGTGTTCGCCTGGGCCTCGGTCATCGTGTTCGCCGGTACGGGCACGCCGCCGTTCGGCGAGGACTCGCTGCCCGCGGTCATCAACCGCGTCCTGAACCAGGAGCCGTTCCTGGGGGACCTGCCGGATCCGCTGCGCTCGGTCGTGTACGCCTGCCTGGCCAAGGACCCGAACGCCCGCCCCCGGATGCAGGACGTCCTCCTCCGCCTGATCGGCGGCCGGCCGGAGGCGCCGATCCAGCGGCAGCCTTGGTCAGGTGCGCCGAACCCCGTCATGTCCGGCCCGGTGCCGCCGCGCCGTCCGAGGTCGCGGTTCCCGCTGATCGCCGGCGTCTCCGGGGCGGTGGCCGTGTGCCTGACGGCCGGTGTCGTCATCTGGAACGCCTCCCTGGACAAGACCCCCGAATCGGTCAAACTGGCCGCCAGGCTCGGCGAACGCGAGCCGACCCCCTCGGTCACCGCTTCACCCAAGCGCCAGAAGACCTCCACGCCCACCGGCAAGAAGACCACCAGGACGCGCACCCCGTCGGCCGCCCCGAAGACCACGCGCCCAGCCCCCTCTCCGTCCCAGCGGCGCACCACCGCCCGCCCCACCCCGACTAAGCAGCCCACCACGGCCCGCCCCACCCCGACCAGGAAGCCGGCCACCAGCCGCCCGTCGCCGACCAGGACCAAGGCCAAGGCCGCGTCGTTCACGCTCGCCTACGTGAGGATGGCCGGGAAGTCCCGGATCAACCAGGAGGGCGTCACCTGCTACTACGGCGCCATGACGTTCGGCGTCGGCCTGGACAGCAGCGAGACGGGCGCCCCGTTCTCCTACCAGTGGCTGGTCGACGGCCAGGTGATCGAGAGCGGCTCCCGGCGGATCCCCTCCCACGCCCGCAGCGACTATTTCGGCTCGAAGAGGGAGATCACCCTCGAACTGGGCTCCCGGCACACGGTCACCTTCCAGCTCACCTCCCCGGTCCGGCGGGCGATGTCGAAGAGCTGGACCATGTGCTGAGCCGCCACAACGAGGTGACCTCCGCCTGCCTGGCGGCATGGAGGGGATCGGCGGTGTCACGCGCCCGGGGATGCCGCGGCACGGTGTCGATCCGGTCCACGACACGCAGCCCGGCCGCCGTGAACGCCTCCAGCAGCTCGCGCCGCGTCCTGAGCCCGAGGTGCTCGGCCAGATCCGACAGGACGAGCCAGCCCTCGCCCCCCGGCCGCAGGCGGGCGGGCAGCCCTTCGAGGAACCCGCGCAGCATGGCGCCGTCCTCGTCGTAGACGCCCTGTTCGAGGGCGGAGCTCGGCCGGGCGGGCAGCCAGGGCGGATTGCACACGACCAGATCGGCGCGGCCCTCGGGATAGAGGGCGGGCCCCACGATCTCGACCCGCCCGTCCAGGCCCAGCCGCCGCACGTTCTCCCGGGCGCAGTCCAGGGCGCGCGGGCTGATGTCGGTGGCCACCACCCGCTCGAACCCGCGCCTGGCCAGGACGGCGGCGAGCACGCCGGTCCCCGTGCCGAGGTCGAACGCCGTGCCGAGGCCGGGCAGCGGCGCTTGCGCGACCAGATCGACGTACTCGCCTCTGACCGGCGAGAACACCCCGTAATGGGGATGAACACGGGCGTCCAGGGCCGGCACCGGCACGCCCTTCACGCGCCACTGATGAGCCCCGAGCACGCCCAGCAGCTCGCTGAGCGCGACCACCACCGGCTCGTGCGGCGGGCCGTACGCCTGCGTGCACGCGAGACGTACATCGGGAGCCCTGCGCAGGCTCAGCGAATGATCGTCCTCCAGCAGCACCAGCAGCTTGCCCAGCACGCGCGCCCGCCGGCCGCGCGCCTGACGGTGCTGCTCGAAATCGCCGGCGGGGCCGTCACCGGCGCGGCGGCCCATCGCGCGCAGGAGCTGACGGCCGTTGTGGTAGTCGCCCCGCCACAGCAGCGCGGTGCCTTCGCGGGCCAGGCGGTAGGCGGTGTCGGCCTTCATCCGGTCGTCGGCGACGACGACCCGGCCGGGAACGGGTGCCGCGTTCTCAGAACGCCAGCGGGCGGATCGGGTGGTGTGGTCTTCGGTCCAGCGGACGGTGGACACCGGGTACTCCTCGTGATCGAACGTGCGGGGGGCACGAAGAGCACTTCGGCGAGGAGCAGGACGACCACCCGTGCCGCGGCGCGCGCACGAGTGTCAGGGCAGGCAGGGCTACCGCTCCCGCGCCGAAGCGCGCGAGCGGACGTCGCCCAGAACCATGCCCAGCGTCACGACAAGCCCTTTCCACGAGGATGACGTACGAGGTTCGCACAGCACGTCCGCCACCGGCAAATCGGCTACCGGGCGGCGCGGACCAGCACGTCGCCGGCCTCCGTCCGGTAGTACAGCACCGGGGCGCCGCTGCGGCTGCTGCTGGCCGCGCCGTACGTGGTCTTCGCGCTGCGGCCGGGCCTGCTCGTGGCCGCGCTGGCCGTGGCGGTCACTCTGGCGCTGGCGAAAGGGCTTACGTGACATAGCCCCCCATGGTGCGGAAGAAGTCGGTGGCGCGGTGCTCGCGGCCGTCGTCGGTGCGGATACGCTCCAGGATCACGCCGTACTCGGTGCCGCCGCGCGCGCCGGGCCCGCAGACGATCGCGACCCCCTTGCCGTCCGGGCGGAACACCCGGCCGGGCGTGCCGCCCAGGCGGAGCCTCGACACCGAGGCCGACAGGACCCGGATGCGCTCGCCGTTGTAGTACGCGAACGCGTTGGGGTAGGGGTCCGCCTGGGCCCGTACCAGGTTCGCGATGTCCCTGGCCGGCGACGTCCAGGAGATCCGGCTGTCCTCGGCCGAGCGCTTGTGGAAGAACGTGGCCTGGGCCGGATCCTGCTTGACCCAGTCCGTACGACCCGAGTGGATGAGGTCGATGGCCTCCAGCGTCATCGGCGCGAACAGCTCGATCGTCTTGTGGAACAGGTCGGTGACGGTGTCGTCGTCCCCGACCGGCACCCGGCGCTGCAGCACGATGTCGCCGAGGTCGAAGCTCTCGTTCATGAAGTGCACGGTGACGCCGACCTCGCGTTCACCGTTGATCAGGGCCCAGTTGAGCGGCGCGAAGCCGCCGTAGCGGGGCAGCAGCGCGTCGTGGATGTTGATCGCGCCGTGCTTGGCCAGGCCGTAGATGTGCGGGGCCACCCAGGTACGCCAGTCGGAGGAGACCAGGAGGCCGGGGCTCAGCTCGCGCAGCAGCTCCGCCACCTCCTCGTCGTTGGCGTACCGGCGTTCCAGCACGGGGATGTCGTGCTTGGCCGCGAGGTCCGCCACCGAGTCGTCCCAGATGGACTCGTACGCGTGGTCGCTCGCCGGATGGGTGATGACGAGCGGGACCTCGTGCTCGGAGGTCAGCAGGGCCTCCAGCACCCGGTGCCCCCACGTCTGGTAACCCATGAAGATAAGACGCACGCCCTCTTTCCTTTCGGTTCGCGTTCAGTTGGCTGGTTGGGCCCGCAGTGTGCGTACCTCGCGGGTGAGCAGGAGCGGCAGGCACACGCCGGCCGCCAGCAGTCCGAGCACCCACAACATCGGCCGCACGCCGACCACGTCGCCGAGCACGCCGCCGAGGGCGGCGCCCAGCGGGAGCGTGCCCCACACCGCGAACCGCATCGAGGCGTTCATCCGGCCCTGCAGCTCCGTCGGCGTGATCGCCTGCCGCAGGCTGATCTGGTTGATGTTGTAGACCGAGATCCCCGCCAGCATCAGCCCGATGGCGACGGAGATGAGCAGCGCCCCGGCACCCCGGCCGGCCGCGGCGATGAGCAGGATCGGCAGCACCGCCAGCATCGCGGCGCCCACCAGCGTCGGCCCCAGCCCCAGCGCCTTGACCACCCGGGCGTTGACCACCGCGCCGAGCAGGGCGCCCGCGTTGCCCAGGGTCAGGATGAGCCCCAGCGTGCCGGGCGTGAGGTCGAGGTCGTTGAGCGCGAACACGGTCAGCAGCGCGGTCAGCGCGCCCCCGAGCCCGATCAGGTTCATCAGGCTCGTGCACATGGCGATCGCCCGCAGCGTACGGTTGCCGAACACGAACCGCAGCCCCTCACCGATCTCCCGGGCCATCCTGCGGCGCGGCGCCGGCGCCCTGGTCTCGCCGCCCGCCCTGATCCTGCTGATCAGCACGGCCGACAGCAGGTACGTGCTCACGTTGAGCAGCAGCACCAGCGGCGCGAGGAGCACCTGGAGGAGCAGCCCGCCGAAGCTCGGTCCCCCCAGGTAGGCGATCGACCTCGACACCTCCAGCCGGGTGTTGCCCGCCGGTATGTCCTCCGTCTCGACCACCGACGGCAGGAACGCCTGGTCGGCGATCTCGAAGAAGACCGTCTGCACCCCGACCAGCAGGCCGACGACCAGCATCAGACCGATGCTCAGCACGTCGAACGCGAAGGCGAGCGGCAGGGCCGCGAGCACCGCCATCCGGCCGACGTCCGTGAGGATCAGGGTGCGGCGCCGGTTCCAGCGGTCGACCCACACGCCGGCGGGCAGCGAGACCAGCAGGAACGGCAGCGTCTCCGCCGCCGCGAGCAGGCCGACCTGGGTCGCGGACGCGTCGAGCACGGTCAGCGCGATCACCGGGATGGCGAAGAAGGTGATCTGCGAGCCGACCTGGCTGGCCGTCTGGGCCGCCCACAGCAGGGTGAAGTCGCGATGGCGCCAGAGACTCGGCCTGGCGACGGTGGGCGTGGCCTTACCGTCCACGGGGGTGCCCCTCTCTTCCTCAGCCCGTCTTCTCGGCCCGCGCCAGGTGCTCGCGGAGTGAGCGCGGCCGCATGTCGGTCCATACCTGTTCGATCCGGTCGAGGCAGCTCTCGCGGTCGCCGGTGGTGCCCTCTTCGGTCCAGCCGAGGGGCAGGGGGCGTCCGGCGGGCCAGATCGAGTACTGGTCCTCGTCGTTACGGACGACGCGGTAGTCGGTGCTGTCGGTCATGAGCACTCCTCATCGAGCTGAATCTCAAGCTGAATGGACGCGACCGGCCGGTCCAGGCCGTCGGCCAGGGTGTCGAGCACGCGTCTGACGTGGTGCAGCAGGTGTACGGCGCGCTCGTCCGACACGTGCTCGCGGTAGTGGCTCACCTTCAGCAGCAGGGCCGGGTCCGGCCAGACGACCAGCCGCAACGTCTCGTCGCCCGGGGAGCCGTTGGCGATCGGGTTCCAGCTCGCGAGCCGCGACTGCAGCCGGCCGTCGAACGGGAAGTTCTCGACCACGATCTCGGTGTCGTAGAGCCGGTCGGCGTCGTCGATCCCGCACCAGCGCTGGACGTCGAGGGGGGAGACGTGCTCATACCTGGTCGCGTCGGCATGGTCGGCCTGCAGCCCGCGCAGCCAGTCGGCGCAGGTGGCGGCGCCGTCGATGACGACCCGGCAGGGCAGCCGGTTGTTGAGACACCCGACGGCGTCCTGCCCGTCGTCCGTGTCGGCCCGGCCCGAGACGACGGTGCCGAAGACGAGGTCGCCGGTCGCGAGCGCGTGCCCGAGCGCGATCGCGTAGGCGCCCTGGACCAGGGTGTGCAGCGTCACGCCCGCCTCGGCGGCCCGCTGGTTCAGCAGCGCGGTGCGCTCGGCGGGCAGCCAGGCCCGCTGGTCGGCGTGCGCCCGTCCACTCGAACCTGCCACGCCGTCCGCGCCGAGCAGGCGGTGCGGCGCGCCGGCGAGCCTGCCGGTCCAGTACGAGCGGGCGGCGGCGAGGTCGGACTCCTGCCGGATCGTCCCGAGCTCCGGCCGGGCGGCCAGGGTGACCGGCTCGCCGGCCCGGAAACCGTCGTGCAGGTCGAACAGATCCCGCAGCAGCGCCGAGAACGACCAGCCGTCGAGATTGAGGTAGCAGTAGTCCCACACCAGGTAGGCGGCTCCGTCCCCGAGGTCGAACACGGTCAGCTCGACCTGACAGCGCCGCAGCGGATCGGCCGGGCTGCTCCTGACCGTGCTCAGATACCGGTCGAGCGCCAGAACGGCCCCGGCCGTGCCGTGCCCGCGCAGGTCCACGCGGCGTACGGGCAGGGCGGCGTTGCGGTGCACCACCCGCAGGTCCACACCGTCATGGGTGCGCAGCGAGGTGCGCAGGGCCGGATGGTGCTCGACCAGCGCGTTCCAGGCCAGGACCAGCGCGTCGACGTCCACGCCGGCGCCGGTGACGTCGAACGCCTCGTACACCCGGTACATGCCCGGCCGGGGCTGGTTCCGCAGCCGGTTGAGCCCCCAGCGCTGCATCGGACCGGCCGGCTCGATCCGCTCGGCGTCGATCACCCCGGCCAGCAACGCCGCCCGGCTCGCCCCCTCGATCCCGAGATGGGCGGTATCGGGTAGGCGAAACTCACGGGAGATCGGCCGGTGCGAGCCGACAGGCGTTTCCCGCAGGTCGCCCGCACTAACCTGGGGCGCCCAGGCCGCGCCGAACGCCTCCGCCAGCTCACGAACGCTCTGATGGGCGAACACGTCCCGCACCGTGAACGGCATCCCGGCCGCCCTGGCCAGCGAGACCATCCGGATGCTGGAAATGGAGTTTCCGCCGACGGCGAAGAAGTTGTCGTCGGCCGAGACATCGTCGCGCCCGAGCACCTCCCACCAGATGCGCAGCAGCGCCGCCTGCGTGGCGTCCACCGGCGCGGCCTCGGGCCGCGGACCTCGTACGGGCTCGGGCAGCGCGCTCGGCACCAGCTTCCCGCCGGCGGTGCGCGGCAGCTCGGCCAGCTCGACCAGGTACGCGGGCACCTGGTAGCCCGGTATCCGCTGGACGAGGAATCGCCGCAGGTCATCGGTGTCGAGGGTGCCTCCGGGCCGGGCCACCACGTAGGCGATCACCTCGTGCGAGCCCTCGGTACGCACCGCCCGCGCGACCACCTCCTCGACGTCCGGATGAGCGGCGACCGCCACCTCGACCTCGCGCAGCTCGACCCGGTGACCGCGTACCTTGATCTGGCCGTCGACCCGGCCGACGAAGCGCAGCACACCGTCGGCGTCCACCTTGGCCCGGTCGCCGGTCCGGTACATCCGCGCCCCCGCCACCCCGGCGAACGGATCGGGCAGAAACCGCTCGGCCGTCGCGGCGGGCAGGCCCGGATATTCGCGGGCCAGGGCGGGGCCGGCGACGTACAGCTCGCCCGCCAGGCCGGGCGCGACCGGCCACAGCTCGGTGTCGAGCACGTAGCCGCGCATGCCGCGCATCGGCAGGCCGATCGGCACGACGGGGCCCAGCCTGCCGTCACTCACCGAGCCGGTGTGGGTGATCGAGGTGATCAGCGTCTCGGTCAGGCCGTAGGCGTTCACGACCGGTACGTTGGTACGCTCCGACCACCGCTTGAGGTCGGCCACGTAGCCCGCCTCCGCGCCGATCACCACGGTACGCAGCGCAGGAGGGAGCGGGCGCGGGCGGCGTTCCAGGTCGCGGGCCCACTCGGCCCAGTAGGAGCTGGTGAAGTCGGCCAGCGTGCCGCCACCGTCGGCGAGAACCCGTTCCAGGTCCACCGGGGCGATCTTGTTGTCCTCCAGCAGCAGCACCGAGCCGCCGAGGCACCACACCGGCACCGTCTCCTCGAAGCAGACGTCGAAGGTCAGCGCCGAGAACTGCAGGAACACGTCGTCGGCGGTGATCGCCAGGCGCTCGGCGAAGATACCGGCGTAGAAGGCGAGCGCGTCATGGGCGACCGCGACGGGCTTGGGCAGCCCGGTGGATCCCGAGGTGAACAGCACATAGGCCAGCGCCTTGAGCTGAACGTCGGGCACCTCGGCCCCATCACCGCCTGTGCCGTCCAGATCCAGCCAGTCGAGGTCGATGTCGAGTCGCTTGGCGATCGTCTTGGCCGCCTCGGGGGACTCGGCCAGTCCGATGCGCACCCCGGCCGCCTCGGTCATCGCACGCAGCCGCTGGTCGGGTAAGGACAGGTCGAGCGGGACGACGGCGGCGCCCGCGTACCAGGTGCCGAGCACCGCCACGGCCCAGCCCACCCCGCGCGGCAGGGCGAGCAGCACGGCCTCCTCCGGCCCCGCACCCGCTCGGCGCAGCCGCGTGGCCAGCGACCTGGCACGATCGTCGAGCTCCCGGTACGTCACCTCGACGCCCCGATCGGTCCGGGCCGCGATGGCGCCGGGGCTCAGAGCCGCCCGCTCGGCGATCTGCACCGGCACCGGCACCCGCGTCGGCAGGACCGGCCCTTCGGGCTGCGCGGGACCGAACAGCAGGCTGCCGTTTCCGCCCGCGTCGAGGTCGCGCACCAGCCCGTCGCCGCCATCGGCCACGAACGACTCCAGCAGGGCCAGGTAGGCGTCGGCCAGCGCGGCCACCGTGCTCTCGTCGAACAGGTCCGTGCGGTACTCCCAGTCGGCGACGACCTCCCCGGCGGTGACCTCCACCCCGAGACCCAGCTCGAACTTCGCGTTCGTGCACGGCGTCGCCATCCGCTCGGCGACGACCCCGGGGCCGAACTCGGGCGCGATCACGTCCAACTGGTCGAGGCCGCACAACACCTGGACGATGGGCGCGTACACCGTCGAACGGGGCACCTGCAGCCGGTCCACCAGCTCCTCGAACCCGACACCGCCGTACCGCATCGCTTCGAGCACCCTGCTCCGCACCTGGCCGAGCAGGTCGTGGACGGTGTCACCGGCACCGACGCGCAGCCGCAGCGGGGCCGTGGTGACGAACATGCCGATGGTGTCGGCATCGTCCATCGAGGTACGCCCCGACGACGGCGAGCCGATCACCAGGTCACGCTGCCCGGTCAGCCGTGCCAGCAGAACCGCGTACGCGGCCAGCACCACCATGTACGGCGTGACCCGCCACCTCCCGCAGGCGCCCACCAGCCGCTGCCACAGCCCGGACGGAACCACCCGCCGCAACGCCCGCCCCGCGCTCCCGCCGCCCTCGGGCCGCGGCCGGTCGGCCGGCAGCTCGATGACCTCGGGAGCGCCCCGCAGCAGCTCCTCCCAGTACCGCAGCGCCTCCTCCCGGTCGGCCGGCACGGTCGTATCCCGCCCGAACCAGGAGGTGGGCAGGAAGAGCACCTCCCACGTCTCGTCGGCCGGTGTCTCCGCGGCGAGTACGCGGTAGAGGCGGCCGAGGTCGCGATACAGCACCCTGAGGGACAGGCCGTCGCACACCAGGTGATGGACCACCAGGACCAGCACGTGGTCGTCGGCGGACAGCCGCAGCAGAGCCGCGCGCAGCAGCGGGCCCCGGGACAGGTCGAACGGCCGGCCCACCTCATGAGCGAGCCTGGCCCGGGCCATGTCCAGCGCCGTGCGCGGCGAGTGCGAGAAGTCCACCACCGGCATCGCGAGCACCACCGGGCCGGTGTCCTCCAGCACGGGCCGCTCGCCCGGGACGACGTGGCCGCGCAGGACCGGATGCCGGTCGAGCAGGGCGGTCAGCGCCCGGTGCAGCACGCCGGCGTCGAGCGGGCCGCGCACCCGGAGTGAGGTGTTGATGTGGTAGAGCGCCGCCCCGCCGTCCGGCTGGACCTCACGCTCCCATAACTCGCCGAACCAGAGCCCGAGCTGCGAGGGCGTCAACGGCGCACGATCGGGTGCGCCGGTCATGCGGGCACCTCTTCGGCGAGGTGGCCGGCCAGCTCGGCGACCGTCGGATGGGAGAAGAAGACGGCCACCGGGAGGTCGACGCCGGTCGATTGGCTGATGCGGTGGCGGATCCGCAGCACGGCGAGGGAGTGTCCGCCCAGATCGAAGAGGTTGTCGTGCCGGGCCACCTCGGGCACGTTGAGCACGTCCGCCCAGATGCCGCGCAGTGTGCGCTCCAGCTCGGCCCATTCGGCCCCTTCCGCCACCTCGGTGGTGGCAGGGCCGGTGCCGGGTGGTGGGTCCGGGAGCCGGGCGCGGTCGATCTTGCCGGACGTGGTCAGCGGGATCTCGTCGAGCAGGACGTAAGAGGTCGGCACCAGGCCCGAGGGCAGCTTGAGCGCGGCGTGGGCGGCGAGGTCCTTCGCGGAGGGTGGTTCGTGCGCCGAGGGTCGTACGTACGCGACCAAGCTCTGGTCGGGGGCCTCGCCGCGGACCACGACGTACGCGGCCGCGACGCCCGGGTGTGTGCCCAGGACCTGCTCGATCTCGCCGAGCTCGATGCGCAGGCCACGGATCTTGACCTGGTGGTCGCGCCGGCCGAGGTAGTCCAGCCTGCCGTCCATCGCCCACCGGGCGCGGTCGCCGGTGAGGTAGAGGCGGCCGCCCGGGCGCCGGCCGTACGGGTCGGGGACGAAGCGTCCGGCGGTGAGGCGGGGGCGGCCGACGTAGCCGTCGCTGACGCCCTCGCCGCCGATGGCGAGCTCGCCCTCGACGCCGCGCGGCAACAGCATCCCGTTCTCGTCCACGACGTAGACCTCGACGCCGGGGCCGGGGGTGCCGAGTGGCCAGGGCCGGTCGGGGTCGGCGGTCACCGGGCCGCCGGTGACGAACACCGTCGTCTCGGTCGGGCCGTACAGGTTGCGCACCATCGGCACGCCCGCCTCCGTCAGCAGCCGTACGAGCGGCGCGGTGCCGGCCTCTCCCACGAAGTTCACCGAACGTACGCCCGCCGGGATCGCGCCCTCGCGCAGCAGTTCGGCCAGCATGCTGCCGACCACGTTGACCTGCGTCGGCACCAGGCGCTCCGGCAGCGACGGCAGCCCGAACAGGTCGTCGACCAGCACGATCGTGCCGCCGGCCGCCAGCGTCGGCAGGAGCTCGTGCGCCGAGACGTCGAATGTCAGCGCGGTGGAGGCGAGCGTGCGGTCCAGCAGCCCGGCGGGGCTCTCCGCGAGCGTCCAGCGGACGAAATGGTCGAGGTTGGCGTGGGTCACCCGGCAGCCTTTGGGCCGTCCCGTGCTGCCCGAGGTGTACATGACCCAGGCGGTCGCGGCAGGGTGCGTGCTTTGACGGGGGGAGGCGGCTCGGCCGGGGACGTCGGTGATGTCGAGTGCGCTCCACGGGCCCGGGGGGAGCAGGCCGGCGGTGCCGGGCTCGACGAGGACCTGGCGCGCGCCGGAGTCCGCGAGCATGTACGCGATCCGGTCCGCCGGATGGGCCGGGTCGAGCGGCAGATACCCGCGCCCGGACAGCAGCGTGCCCAGCAACGCGATCAAGGCCGAGGGCGTACGGCGCAGCAGGATCCCGACGGGAGCGTCGGAGCCGGGCGTGAGCAGGCAGGCGATGGACGCGGCCCGGGCGGCCACCTCCGCGTAACCGAGCGTCTCGTCCACCGTGCTGATCGCGGCCGCGTCCGGAGTGCGCGCGACCACCCCGGCGAACAGCTCGGCGAAACCGGGGGCCGGTTCGGCGGACGCGCCGGTGCCCAGGGTGAGAAGCCCGGAGCGGCTCGCCGGGCCGAGCAGATCCACCGAGGCGAGCCGCACCCCCGGGTCGTCCGCCATCGTGGCCAGGAGCTGCAGGTAGGAGTCCGCCACCTCGGCGATGAACTCCTTGGCGAACAGGTCGCTGTTGTACTCCCACAACATCGTCACCCGCCCGTCGAACCGCCCGTCCGCCCCGGGCTCCGCCTCCGCCCTCGGGATGACGACCACGTTGAGGTCCACCTTCGCCGAGCCGTTGTCGCGCTCGTACACCGTCGCCGAGCACCCGGGCAGCTCCAGATCGGGCATCCGGGCGTCGTTGGCGCTGAACATGACCTGGAAGTACGGGTTGGCCGCGGGGTCGCGGTCGGGGTTGAGGGCGCGCACCAGCTCCAGGAACGGGTACTCCTGGTTGGCCGTGGCCGCGCGGACGGTCTCGGTGCTGCGGCGCAGCAGCTCGGCGAACGTGGGGTCGCCGCCCGCGTCGCAGCGCAGCACGACCGCGTTGACGAACATGCCGATGACGTCCTCGGTCTCGGCGAGCTGGCGGTTGCCGAACGCCGAGCCGATCGCGAGGTCGTCCTGGCGGGTGTAGCGCCACAGCGTGGCGTAGAAGCCGGCGAGCATGGCGCTGAACAGCGTGGTGTGGTGGGTCCTGGCGAGCTCGCGGAGCGCGGCGACGGTACGCGCCGACACCTCCAGCCGCACCATGCCACCGTCGAAGCTCTGCGGCCGCGACCTGGCCTTGGTGGTGGGCAGCGACACCGCCGGTGGGCTGCCGGCCAGGGTCGCGGCCCAGTGGTCGCGCTGGCGCCGCATGCCGTCACCGGCCAGCGCCCGCTCCTGCCAGCGCGCGTAGTCGGCGTACTGGAACTCGATCTCGGGCAGCCCGGCGGGCGCCCCGGTGACCTCGGCGGTGTACGCGGCCCGCAGCTCCCGCATCAGCAGCCCGAAGGACCAGCCGTCGTGCACGAAGTGGTGCTCCACCAGGATGATCTCGTGCAGGTCGGGCGCCAGCCGGACCACCGTCCACCGCACCAGCGGCAGCTCGCCCAGGTCGAACGGCGTGGTCATGTCGCGGACGACCAGCTCCTCCACCTTGGCCCGGCGCTCGGACTCCGGCACCGTGGACAGGTCCGCGAGGTGGACCGGCATCGGGCCCGCCGCGTGCACCCGCTGGTACGGCACCCCGTCGTCGTCGTGGAACGTGGTCCGGAAGATCGACTGGCGGGCGGTGATGACGCCGGCCGCGCGCCGCAATGCACCCAGGTCCAGGTCGCCGACCACCCGTATCGTCGTCTGCGCGTGGTAGGCGATGTTGCCGGGGGAGAGCCGGTCGAGGAACCAGACCTGCTGCTGCTGCGCGGTCAGCGGCACCCGGGCGTAGTCTCCGCCGCGTTCCATCCGGACGGACGCGCTGGGGCTGCTTCTTTCGACGAGCTCGGCCAGGTCGGCGACCGTCGGGTGGGCCATCAGGTCGGCGACGGTGATCTCGGCCCGCAGGCGGGCGCGGATCCGGTTGGTGATCTGCACGGCGGCGAGGGAGTGGCCGCCGAGGTCGAAGAAGGAGTCGTCGGCGCCGATCCGGTCGACGCGCAGCGTCTCGGCCCACAGCCCGGCCAGCGCGCGCTCGGTCGCGGTCTCCGGAGCCCGGAAGGGGATGTCGCGCTGCCACAACTGCGACTTGGGCAGCGCGCCGGTGTCGATCTTGCCGCCGGGCAGCAGCGGGAGCGCGTCGATGACGACGTAGCGGCTGGGCAGGTGCCCGGCAGGCAGGGAACGTGCCAGGTGCTCGCGGAGCCGTCCCGCGGTGGGCACGCTGTGGGAGTCGGCCGGTACGACGTACGCGACCAGCCGGGGATCACCGTCGTCCCCGGTCTCGGCGCGGGCGTGGGCCGCGGCGACCTCGGGATGGGTGCGCAGGTGCCGGACGATCTCTTCGGGATGCACCCGCTGGCCCCGGATCTTCACCAGGCCGTCGGCGCGGCCGAGCACCCGTAGCACGCCGCCGGGCCCGAGGACGCCGCGGTCGCCGGTGCGGTACAGACGCGCCCCCGGCCGCCCTGACCAGGGGTCGGGGACGAACCTGCCGGCGGTCAGCCGGGGGTCGCCGCGGTAGCCGAGCGCCACGCCGGGCCCGCCGATGTACACCTCACCGGCCGGGACCCGCTCCAGGTCGTCGTCGAGCAGCAGCACCTCGGTGCCCGGGATGGCGGTGCCGACGGGCAGGGTCCCCTCACGGGAATCGGTGCCGGTGAGGGGGTGCGTGGTGGAGGTGATCGTCGTCTCCGTGAGACCGTACGCGTTGATCATCTCGACCTGGCTGAACCGGCGCCAGGCGGCCAGCGTCGCCGCGCGGCCCATGTCGCTCCCGACGACGAGCAGCCGCAACGACGCCGGTACGGCCCCGCCGCCCTGGTCGAGGTCGCGCACCCACTGCTCCCAGTACGGCGTGGGCAGGTTCGCGACGGTCACCCGCTCACGCTCGATGAGCCCGGACAACTGCTCCGTCGTGATCGCCGAGGCCGGCGCGAGCACCAGCGTGCCCCCGGCCAGCAGCGTCGGGAAGATCTCCTCCAGCGCCACGTCGAAACCGATCCCGGCGAACTGCAGCACCCGGTCCTCGCGGGTCAGCCCATAAACGGCCCGCACGGCCTTCGCGTGCGCGGCGAGCGCCCGCTGCGGCACCTCGACGGCCTTCTGCGTCCCGGTGGTGCCCGAGGTGAACAGCACGTAGGCGAGCTGCTCACCGTGGAAGGCCACCTGCGCGAGAGGTGAGCCGGACGCGGGAAGGAGCCGTACGCCCGCCCGCTTCGCGACCGGCGCCCCCGCCGCGTCGGTGAGACACAGGTCGGCCGTGGCGAGCATGCGCAGCTTCCGGTCGAGCGGCAGCGACGGGTCGACCGGAAGGAAGGCGGCCCCGGACAGCAGGACGCCGGCCAGCCCGGCGATCAGCTCGTCGCCTCTGGGCAACATGATCGCGACGACGGTGCCGGCCTCCGGCGCACCGACGCGCGAGGCGACGTCGAGCGCCCGTTCCCGCAGCCGCCGATAAGTCAGTTCTGAGCCGCCAGCGCGAACGGCAATTCGCTCGCCGCCCGCCCTTAATGATTCGTCGAGTGCGTACGAGAAAACAACGGACTTGGCGTTCACGCAGCCTCCAGATCGTTAACCCTGCTCCCGCACCGCCAGGCCGTTCCCGATCACCCGCGCTGCCCGGACCAGCATGTCAGTCGGCTCACATCGTGTCTTCGTGAGTTGTGACAACCCGCCCATACCACTATCGACGGCCTTTTCATCACAATTGATAATGAGTGGTTGAAGCCTTTTTCGTTAATCTCGGAACATGTCGCGAAAATCCGAAAAAAGGACCGCCGGTGACTGACAAGTTATGGGGCGGTCGTTTTGCCGAGGACATCACTCAGGACGTACTCGACTACACACTCACCGTGGACGTGGACGAACGGCTCGTCTTCGCCGACCTCTGGCAGAGCGTCGCGCACGTGCTGATGCTGGGCGCCAGGAAGATCGTGCCCGCCGAGGCCGCGCGGGACCTGCTCGGCGCGCTGCTCCGGCTGCGCGACCAGAGCGAGAACGGCCGGCTGCGCCTGCGCCCCGAGCTGGAGGACGTGCACTTCAACATCGAGCAGCAGGTCATCGAGGATCTCGGCCGGGAGGTCGGCGGCCACCTGCAGACCGCGCGCTCACGCAACGACCAGGTGTCCACGGACGCCCGCATGTACCTGCGGCGGGTCCAGCTCGACGCCGTCGAGGCCAACCTGGAGCTGATCGGCGAGCTGCTCGGCTTCCCCGAGGAGGAGCTGCTCGCGATCCTGCCCGGCTACACCCACGGCCAGGCCGCCCAGCCGATCTCCGTCGCCTTCTGGAAGACCGCGCACGCGAGCCTGCTGCTGCGCGACGTGCGCCGGTTGCGCGGCGCCTTCGACCGGACGGACGAGTCGCCCCTGGGCGCCTGCGCGCTGGCGGGCACCTCCTTCCCGCTGGATCGCCAGGTCACCGCCCGGCTGCTCGGCTTCCGCGCGGTGCTGAGTCACGCGCTCGACGCGACCAGCGCCCGCGACTACCTGATCGAGAGCGCCTCCGCCTTCGCGATCGGGGGCAACAACCTGTCGCGCATGGCCGAGGAGATCGTCGTGTGGAGCGGCCACGAGCACAGCCTGGTGGAGGTCCAGGACGCGTACGCCACCGGCAGCTCGATCATGCCGCAGAAGAAGAACCCGGTCGTCGCCGAGCTGGCCAGGGGCCGCGCGGGGCGGACCGCGGGCACGCTCGTCCAGCTCCTCACCATGGCCAAGGGGGTGACCCTCGGCTACAGCTGCGACCTGCAGGAGGACAAGCCGTACCTGTGGCACGCCATCGACGCCTACCTCTCCACCCTGCGCATCGTGGCCGGCCAGACCAGGGGGCTGCGCTTCGACGGTGCGCGCGGTGAGGAGCTGTGCTGGGACAACTTCTCCACGGCCACGGAGCTGGCCAACCACCTGACGGCCGGCGGGCTGGCCTTCCGCGAGGCGCACCACGTCAGCGGCGCGCTCGTCTCGGCCCTCATCCGGCGGGGCGCGACCCTGCGGGACACGGCCGCGAGCGCGGAGATCCTCGCCGGGCTCGGCCACCCGGTGCCGGAGCCGGTGCTCGCCCGCATCTTCGCGCCCAGGACCGCGGTGACCGGCTACACCAGCCCCGGCGGCACCTCGCCGCGGAGCGTCACCGCCGTACGCGCCGAACTGCGGGCCGCCGTGACCGCGTACGGCGCCTGGCTCGAGGGGACGCGGCGCCGGCTCCAGCGCGCGCACGACGCCGCCTTCGGCGCGGCCCGCGACGTCGCCGACGGCGCCGACCTCGGCAAGGCCCTCGACCGGATCGCCCCCGACCTGCCCACGCTCTACGGAGACCTGTCATGAAGATCGTTCTGGCCTACTCCGGCGGCCTCGACACGTCGGTGGCCCTGCACTGGCTCAAGCGGCGGTACGACGCGGAGATCATCGCCTTCTGCGCCGACATCGGCCAGCTGGAGCCGCTGGAGACCGTGCGGGAGCGGGCGCTGCGCACCGGCGCCTCCAAGGTCTACATGGAGCCGCTCACCACCCGCTACCTGCGGGACTTCGCGCTGCCCGCGCTGCAGGCGCACGCCCGGTACGAGAACAGGTACCTGCTGGCCGCGCCGCTCTCCCGGCCGCTGATCGCCGAGCGCATGGTGGAGATCGCCCACGCCGAGGGCGCGGACGCCGTCGCCCACGGCGCCACCGGCAAGGGCAACGACCAGGTGCGCTTCTTCACCAGCGTGACCGCGCTCGATCCGCGGCTGCGGGTGCTGGCGCCGGTCATCGACTGGGAGCTGACCACCCGTGAGACGGAGCTGGCCTACGCCCGCGAGCACGGCATCGAGGTTTCGGTCAGTAAGGAGAAGCCGTACAGCATCGACACCAACATCTGGGGCACCAGCATCGAGTGCGGCGAGCTCGACGACATCGACCGGCCGCCGCCCTGCCACGCCTGGCAGCTCACCGCCGACCCCAAGGCCGCGCCCGACCGGGCCGAACGGGTCACGATCGGCTTCGACGGCGGCGTACCCGTCTCGCTCGACGGCGACAAGCTGGAGCTCACCGACCTGGTGAACCACCTGACCGCGATCGCCGCCGGGCACGGCGTGGGCCGGGTGGACATCGTCGAGAGCCGGGTCGTGGGGTTCAAGACCCGCGGCATCTACGAGGCCCCGGCGGCGACCGTGCTGATGGCGGCGCACGAGGAGCTGGAGGCGATCGTCCTCGACCGTGAGACGCTGCACCACAAGCAGGGGCTGGCGCAGCGGTACGCCGAGCTCGCCTACTACGGCTACTGGTTCTCCGACCTGCGCCGCGCGCTCGACGGGTTCGTCGCGACGTTGCAGCCGCAGGTGACGGGCGAGGTGACCGTCGAGCTCTACAAGGGCAACTGCTCCGTGGTCGCCCGCCGGTCGCCGAACTCCCGTTACAGCGGGGCGCTGGCCACGTACGAGGCGGGGGACACCTTCGACCACCGGGCCGGCGCCGGGTTCGCCTACGTGTGGTCGCTGCCGCTCAGAGGCCGCCAGGACTGACTTGAACGCTGTGCAAGCTATCTTGGGCGCATGCCACGCGACACGCTGACCCGCGAACAGATCGTCAACGCCGCCATCGACCTCCTGGACGCCGAGGGCCTGGAAGGCCTGAACATGCGCGCCCTGGGCAAGCGGCTCGACTCCGCGGCCACCGCCGTCTACTGGCACGTCGGCAGCAAGGACAACCTGATCGCCCTGGCCGGCGATCAGGTGTGGGGCGAGGTCCCGCTGCCCGACCTGGCCGTGATCGGCTGGCGGGCCGCCGCCACCCAGGCGGCCACCGGCCTGTACGAGATGCTCGCCCGCCACCCCTGGCTGGTCCAGACGTTCACCGCGTTCCTGATGCCGAGCGCCGGCAAGGCCCGCCACGACGACCACGCCCTGGCGATCTTCGAGGCGGCCGGGTTCGCCGGCGCGCAGGCCGACCAGGCGGTCGCCACCGTCTTCACGTTCGTGCTCGGCAACGCCCTCGTCCCGGCCGCGCAGGCGTCGCTGACCAGGAAGCTCGGCCGCGACGGCGGTGACCAGGAAGAGCTGATGCGCGAGACCATGGAACAGGCCGTGGAGATCGCGAGCCGGTTCCCGCGCCTGCGCGCCCGCCTCGACTCCGTCGCCGGTTACGCCGACGCGCCGGACGACACCTTCGCGTTCGGCCTGGAGACCATCCTCGACGGCCTGGAGGCCCGGCTCAATCCGTAGCGCGGCGCTCCTCCCGAAAGCCGGAACGCCGCACAATCGGCAGCGGATCGTGCGAGTATGTGGCCTTGCCCTGCTTCAGCTCCCGGCCGCCGGCCCTTGCGGCAGACACGAGAGTGCCGGAGCCACCGATGGAGCGTCGTATGGACCACCTGCAACTGTCCACTCGCCGTCTCGGCCGTGCCGCCGTCGTCACGGTCGGGGGCGAACTCGACTCGGTGACCAAGGGTGCGCTGGACCGGTGCCTGCGCACGTTCTTCCGTACGGCCGATGACCACGTGGTCGTGGACCTGTCGGGCGTGACGTTCATGGACTCCGGTGCCCTCGGCATGATCACGGAGCACCATCAGCGGGCCACCTCGTCGGAGGGCAGCCTCGCCTTCGCCGGCGCGTCCCCGTCGCGGATGCAGGTCCTGTGGCTGACCGGCCTGGCCACCTGGCTGCCCTTCTACAAAGACGTGGCCGCCGCCGTTCAGGCTCTCGGCGGCGACGACGGCCCTGGGTGAATCAGTACGGCAGTCTGCGTCCCGAAGGTGTCCGCAGGTCCAGGCCCGGTTGCGGGCGGGCCGGTCTCGGCCTGGGTCTCATGAAGGTGGTGCGCAACTCAGCCTCCTCAGGGTCGGGGTCCTAGTTCCTAGTACGTCCCGGCGGCGCGCCGCGGATGAGTGAACAGGACCCCGATCTCCAGGGAGGTCAGGCGAGCGCGCGAGCCAGGGCGTTGTCCCCGCCGGGCGCGACCGGCTTGGTCAGGGTCACCGGCGCCTGGGACATGAACCGCGGCCGGGTGCCCCGGTGCTCGTCGGCCGCGTGCACGGTCAGCGGGTGCACCAGGTACATGTCACCCGGCAGCCCGGTCGCGTACGCCACCGGGCGGTCCTTCGAGGCCTCGTCCAGCAGCGGCCCGGCCTCGAACGGGTCGAGCACCCGCTCACCCAGCATCTCCGCGGCGTCGCGGTGCGAGCCCACCCTGATCCGGGTCGGCGCGTCGTCCTCGCCCACCTCGGACAGCAGCACCAGCAGCAACATCGTCTCCGGCCGCCCCGACACCGCCCACGAGCCGTCGGGCAGGGCCACCGAGGCGTCGATGTGCCAGCCGCGATCGTCCACCGGCGCCTTGCCGGGGAACCGGATCGGCATGTTGCCCAGGACGCCGCGCGGCTGGTAGCCGCCGGGCCCGGCCACCTCGTCCAGCGCCTCACGCAGGCGCGGGCTGCGCATGAGCTCCCCGAACGGGCCCTTGCCGGCCAGGTCGGCCGCCCACACGACGGGCTGCTGCCAGCCAGAGGGGTCGTCGGGCGACAGGCCGATCTGCCGCCACATCAAGTCTCTGGCCGCGTCGCCGACCTCGCGGGGCACGGCCGCTTCCAGCTTGGCGAACCCATCGGCGATGAACCGGTCGACATCGATAACAGTCATAGGCGCCACGATAACGACGGCGTCCACCGATTTTCCGGCGTACATCTGCGGGATGACATCGCCGCGAGGATGGACCCGCGGGCTGATGCCGGACGGCTCGCGCCTGTCCTAGCGTGCTGCCCGTGGACAGTGACGACACAACAGGACAGGTCATCGTACGGCTGGACGGGGTGCGCAAGCAGTACGGCGAGACCGCGGCGCTGGACGGCGTGACCCTGGAGATCCGCGCGGGCGAGGCCGTCGCCGTGATGGGGCCGTCCGGCTGCGGCAAGTCGACCCTGCTCAACATGATCGCGGGCCTCGACCGGCCGACCGGGGGCACGGTCGCGGTCGGCGGGCAGGAGCTGGGCCGGCTGAGCGAGACCGGGCTGGCGTTGTTCCGGCGGCGGCACATCGGCATGATCTTCCAGTTCTTCAACCTCATCGACGACCTGCCCGCGCTGGACAACGTCGCCCTGTCCGCGCAGCTCACCGGCACCCCGGCCCGCCAGGCCCGCCGGCGCGCCCTCGAACTGCTCGACGAGCTGGGCATCGCGGGCCGTAAGGACGCCTACCCGGCGGTGCTGAGCGGTGGCGAGCGGCAGCGGGTGGCGGTGGCGCGGGCGCTGATGAACCGCCCGGCGCTGCTGCTGGCCGACGAGCCGACCGGGGCGCTGGACCGGCGGTCGGGCGAGCAGGTGATGGACCTGCTCATCGACCTCAACCAGATCGGCCAGACGCTGCTGCTCGTCACCCACGACCCGGCCCTGGCCCGCCGCTGCGCCGGCCGCCTGATCGAGCTCGCCGACGGCCGCGTCACCGGCGAAAGCGCCCTGGAGCGTGCCGAATGAACGCGCCGCGGGCGGCTGATGGGAGCCCTGGAGCGTGCCGAATGAGCGCCCCGTGCGCGGCTGACGGGTGCCCTGGAATGGGCCGAATGAGCGCGGACGGCATGAGTGGATGGGAGGGGGCCCGATGAGCGCGGTGTGGCGGGCCGCGCGGGCGGCGGTGCGGCGGCGACGGCTGCAGACGGTGATCATCGGGCTCGTCGTGTGGTCGGGCACCACGACGATCATGCTCGCGCTCGGCCTCCTCGACGCCACCACCACCCCCTTCGACCGCGCCTTCGACCAGCAGCGCGGCGCTCACACGGTGGCCGTCTTCGACCTGACCAAGGTGTCGAAGGAACGACTGGCGCGAACCGCGAAACGGCCGGGCGTCGAGGCCGCGGCGGGCCCGTACGACCAGGTCGTCATCGACTTCCCCAGGACCACCGACATCAGCGAGGCCGAGGGCCCGCTCAAGCTGGTCGGCCGCGCGGACCCCGGCGGGCCGGTGGACCGGCTGCCCCTGCTGCACGGCCGCTGGGCCACCGCGCCCGGCGAGATCGTCATCAACCAGAGCTCGGCCGACGACCGCCTCAAGCCCGGCGCCCTGGGCTCCCGGCTGGTGGCGCCCGGGGTCCCGCCGCTGACCGTCGTCGGCTTCGCCTCCAGCATGAGCCGGTCGGCCGACGCCTGGGTCACTCCCGCCCAGGCCGCCGCGCTCCGCCCCACCGGCGCGCAGATGCTCTACCGGTTCACCGACCCCGGAGACGCCCTGGACACGGTCACCGCCGGGCTGCCCCCGGGCGCGCTGACGGTCGCGCAGTCCCACGTCGCGCTGCGGCGGGCCTTCTCCAGCACGGCCTCCTCCTACCTGCCGTTCATGACCCTGTTCGGCGTGCTCGGCCTGCTGGTCGCCGTCCTCATCGTGGCCAACGTGGTCAGCGGCGCGGTCGTGTCCGGATCCCGGCACATCGGCGTGCTCAAGGCGGTGGGCTTCACCCCGAACCAGGTGGTCGCCGTCTATCTGACGATGGTGTCGGTGCCCGCGATCGCCGGGTGCGTCCTGGGCACGCTGATGGGCAACCTGCTGGCCAGGCCCCTACTGCGGGCCGCTTTCCAGGGCACCGAGACCGGCAGCGCCGGCATCGGGATCAGCCCGTGGGTGTCCGTCGTCTGCCTGGCGGGGATGCCGCTCCTGGTCGTCCTCGCGGCACTGGTGCCGGCGCTGCGCGCGCACCGGCTGCCGGCCGCCCGGGCGATCAGCGCGGGCGGCGCGCCGGGCCGGGGACGAGGCCGGGGATGGGGGCTGGGTGTGCGGCGCCGGCTCGGCGGCTCCCGGCTGCCGCGCCCGGTCAGCCTGGGGCTGGGGCTGCCGTTCGGGCGGCCGGGCCGTACGGCGATGACCATGGCGGCGATAGTGCTCGGCGTGGCCACGGTCACCCTCACCACCGGGCTCACCAGCACCATGATCGCCTTCGCGGAGGCGGAAGGGAGCCCGGTCCCGCGGGTGGGCGTGCGCGCGGGCGAGCCGGCGTTCCAGCAGACCGCACCGAAGCTGAGCGACGAGCGGATCGAGGCGCTGCTGCGCTCCCTGCCCGGCGTGACGCACGTGACCGCCCAGCGTTTCGTCGAGGTGCGCCTGACCGGCCAGGCGCAGCGCGGCGCCGTCAACTTCCAGCGCGGCGACCCCGCCACCGTGGCCGGTCAGATCGTCGAGGGGCGCTGGATCGACGGCCCCGGCCAGATCGTCGCCCCGCCGCCGTTCCTGGCCCAGCGCGGCCTGGGGGTCGGCGACCAGGTCACCCTGGAGCTGAACGGCCGGCAGGCCCGCGTCACGATCGTCGGCCAGATCATGAGCGGCGACCCCCGCTTCCTCTGGTCCTCCTGGCAGACGCTGACCACGCTGGCCCCGGACACCGGTGCCGACAACTACGAGGTACGCCTCGCCGCCGGCGCCGACCCCCACGCCTATGCCAGGGCGGTCAAGGCGGCCGACCCCGGCCTCTACCCGTACGTCGCGGGCGCGGAGAGCACGGCCACGGCGGTCGTCGTCGGCTTCGCCTCGGTCTTCACCACGCTGCTGATCGTCGTCGCGGCACTCGGCGTCTTCAACACCGCCCTGCTCGACATCCGCGAACGCCGCCGCGATCTCGGCCTGCTCAAGTCCATCGGAATGACGCCCCGCCAGGTCACCATCATGGTGGTCACCTCGATGGCGGCCCTGGGCGTGGCCGGCGGCCTGCTCGGCATCCCCATCGGCACGCTGGCGCACCGGGCGATCGTCGACAACGTGCCGGCCGTGGTCTTCCCGGAGCACATGAAGGACGTGTGGGACCTGCCCCTGCTCGCCCTGCTGGTGCCTGCGGGCGTGGCGATCGCCGTACTCGGCGCCCTCATCCCCGCCCGCTCGGCGGCCCGCCTCACGATCGCCGCCGTCCTGCACAATGAGTGACCTCAGAAGGGGAACGTCCGGTCCTGGTCGCGTACGGTGACCCACTGGAGCTCGCAGAACTCCTCGGCGGCCAGGCCCAGCCCGAAGCGGCCCCAGCCGCTGTCCTTGACGCCGCCGAACGGCATCTGCGGCTCGTCGTTGACCGGCTGGTCGTTCACGTGCACGATGCCCGCGTCCAGTTGCGCGGCCAGCCGCAGGCCGCGGCCGGCGTCGCCGGTGATGATCGAGGCGGCCAGGCCGAAGTCCGAGCGGTTGGCGCGGGCGACCGCCTCCTCGGCCGAGTCGACCACCTCCAGGACCACCACGGCCCCGAACGTCTCGCCCTGCGCGATCTCCGCCTCGTCGGGCACGTCGGCGAGCACGGTCGCCGGGTAGCACGGCGGCTCGGGCACGCCGCCGGCCAGGACGCGGGCGCCCAGCCCGACGGCCTCCTTGACGCGGCGGTCGAGGAGCGCCAGCGCCCACTCGTTGATCACCGGTCCGACGACGGTGGCCGGGTCGCGCGGGTCGCCGGTCGGCAGCGCCGCCGCCCTGGCCGCGAACCGTTCGGCGAACGCGGCGGCCAGCGGGCGTTCGACGTAGACGCGGCGGGCGCACATGCACACCTGCCCCTGGTGCACGAAGGCGCCGTAGGTGGCGGCGTCGACCGCGTAGCCGAGGTCGGCGTCGCCCGCCACGATGAGCGGGTTCTGGCCGCTGAGCTGGAGCAGCACGCGCTTCAGCCGCCGGCCCGCCTTCTCGGCGAGGCGGCGGCCGGTGGGCGTGGAGCCGGTGAAGTTGATCCGCTTGACCAGGGGGTCGTCGAGCAGCGCGTCGCCCACGCCGCCGGCCTCGCCCGCGGCGTGGGTGACGACGTTGAACGCCCCGGCGGGCAGACCGGCCTCGTGCAGGATCTCGGCCCAGAGCGCGCCCCCCGTGTACGGGGACTCCTCCGACGGCTTGAGCACCACGGTGTTGCCGAGCGCGAGCGGCCCGACGGTCGCCCGGCCGGCCAGCACGACCGAGGCGTTCCACGGCGCGATCGCGGCGACCACGCCCACCGGCCGCCGTACGGCCATCGCCCGCGTGCCCTCGACGTCGGACGGCAGCAGCTCCCCGGCCGGCCGGTAGGCCAGGTGCGCGGCCTGGCGCAGCAGCTTGAGGGCGAAGTCGACCTGTACGCCGCCGAAATGACGCCCGCACCCGGTCTCCAGCGCGAGCGCGCGCAGCACCTCGTCGCGGCGGCTCTCCATGAGGTCGGCCGCGCGCAGGAAGATCCGCTGCCGCTCATGGGGCAGGGCCCTGGCCCAGCCGCCGAACGCCGCGTGGGCGGCGGCCACGGCCCGCCCGGCGTCCTCGCCGTCCCCGGCCGCGACCTCTCCGAGCACCTCCCCGGACCAGGGGGAGCGGTTCGGGTAGGTACGGCCCGAGGCCGCCTCCACCCACGCGCCGCCGATGAAGTGCCCGGTACGTGGCCTGGGCCAGCCGCTTCCGGTCATCGAGCCCCCGATCCGCTTGGTTCGAATAGTTGGAACTGTATGACCGTATCCTGACGGGTGTGAGCGACGATCCCCGCCCGCGCGGCCGCACGAGCGCCGACCCGGCCTTCTCCGTCTCCCTCGAACGCGGCCTGCGCATCCTGTCGGCCTTCAGCGGGGACCGCTCCGTGCTGGGCATCGCCGACCTGGCGCGCGCGGTCGGGCTCAACAAGAGCACCACGCACCGCTATGTCGCCACCCTCACCAAACTGGACTACATCCGGCAGGACCCGGAGACCAAGAAGTACTACCTCGGCCCCCGCGTGGTCGACCTCGGGTTCGCCGCGATCGACTCCATGGAGCTGACGAAGGTCGCGGGGCCGCTGCTCCAGGCGCTGGCCGACGAGACCGGGTTCACCGTGAGCATGGGGCTGTGCGACGGGCCCGACGTCGTCTACGTGGACCGCAGGCGCAGCGGGCGGCGCAGCTCGCTGGCCATGGACCTCAACCTGCACGTGGGGTCCCGGCTGCCGGCGTACTGCACGTCGATGGGCAAGGTGCTGCTGGCGTACAAGGATCCGGCGGCGCTGCGGCAGATCCTCGACCGCACCGACATGGCCAGGCGCGGCCCCAAGACGATCACCAACCGCGAGCAGCTGATCGCCGCGCTGGCCAAGGTGCGCCAGAGCGCCGTCGCGGTCAACGACGAGGAGCTCGCGCCGGGGCTGCGCTCGTTCGCGGCGCCGGTGTGGGACCGCTCGGGCGAGGTGGTCGCGGCGGTCAACATCGCGGTCCACCTGACCATCTCGCCGACCAGCGTGGAGGCGCTGGCCGGGCGGGTGGAGCCGGCGCTGCGGCGCACCGCCGGGGAGATCTCGCGGCGCCTGGGATACCGCCCGGAGGCGTAGGGCGTTCCAAGGAGGCAAATCGCGTTCGAGCCTTCGGAACCTGTTGTTGCTCTGATGCGGGCGGGATCGTACGGTCGGCTCAATTCCCGCCACCGGAGGCCACCCGAGGTCCTTACCGCCCACCAGGTGGCGTTCCCCCCAGAGCAATGGCGGTGTGCTCGGCATGCCGCCGACAAGGAGTTCGCGTGAGCGACACCTCTTCGAGCGGCCCGAACCGCCGCTCCGTGCTGCGGGCGGCCGCCGCCCTCGGTGGTGCGTCCCTGGTGAGCGCCTGCGGCGGGCTGAAGGGCACCGGCGCCTCGTCGTCGGACGTGCTCAAGATCGGCTACGTCAGCCCCCAGACGGGCCCGCTGGCCGGCTTCGCCACCGCCGACACCTTCGTGGTCAAGCGCATCCAGGAGGCGGTGCGCGACGGCTTCACCGCCGGCGGCAGGAAACGCCGGATCGAGATCGTCGTCAAGGACACCCAGTCCAACCCGAACCGGGCCACCGAGGTCACCCGGCAGCTCATCAACAGCGACAAGGTGGACCTCATCGTCGGCTCCTCCACCCCCGACACCACCAACCCGGTCGCCGACCAGTGCGAGGCCAACGGCATCCCCAACGTCACCACGATCGCCCCCTGGGAGGCGTGGTGGAACGGCCGCGGCGGCAAGGACAAGGGCTTCACGTACACGACCCTGTTCTTCTTCGGGATGCGGGAGTTCGCCGACTGCTTCTTCCCGATGTGGCGGCGCATGGACGTGTCCAGCAAGAACGTCGCCGCGCTGTGGCCCAACGACACCGACGCCAACGCCTTCCGCCAGGGCCTCGGCCCGATGATGAAGCAGGCCGGCTACACCCCGGTCGACGGCGGCGCCTACCAGGGCGGCGCGACCGACTTCACCGCGCAGATCGCCACGTTCAAGGAGTCGGAGGCCGAACTCTTCACCTGTACGCCGATCCCGCCCGACTTCCAGACCTTCTGGAAGCAGGCCAGGCAGCAGGGGTTCAGGCCGAAGCTGGCCACCGTCGCCAAGGTCATGCTGTTCCCCTCCGAGGCCGAGGCGCTCGGGCCGCTGGCGGCCGACATCGCGACCGACTTCTGGTGGACGCCCGCGCACCCGTACAAGTCGACGCTCGACGGAGGTTCCGCCAAACAGCTCGCCGACGACTTCGCCGCCGACACGGGCAAGCAGTGGACGCAGGCGCTCGGCTCGGTGTATTCGCTGTTCGAGATCGCGATCCAGGCGTTCAAGGAGGCGGGTGACCCGAAGGACCGCGACGAGGTGGCCTCGAAGCTGCGCGGCATGAAGATCAGCTGCATGAGCGGGAACCTCGACTTCACCACCGGCCCGCACCCCGGCATCGCGATCCAGCACCCCGTCGGCGGGCAGTGGCGCAAGGGCGAGACGTTCCCGTGGGACGTCGTGATCGTCGACAACTCGGGCAACAAGGACGTCCCCATCGGCGGCGACCTGCGGCCCACCAACGCCTGATGACGACGACACCACTGCTGCGTCTCGACGGCCTCACCAAGAGCTTCGGCAAGGTGACCGTCGCCAGGGACCTGACCCTGTCCGTCGGGCCGGGCGAGGCCCTCGGGATCGTCGGGCCGAACGGGGCCGGCAAGTCCAGCCTGTTCGCGATGATCTCGGGCGACCTGCGGCCCGACGGCGGCACGGTCTGGCTGGACGGACGGGAGATCACCCGTGTGCCGCCGCACGTCCGTACGCGGGCCGGCATCGGACGCACCCACCAGGTGCCGCGGCCGTTCGAGCACCTGACCGTGTTCGAGAACGTGCTGGTCTGCGGCCACCAGGGCGCGGCGCTCAAGGGCCGGCGGGCGTGGGGGCATGCCATGGAGGTGCTCGACCGCACCGGCCTGGCGAGCCTGGCCAACATCCCGGCCGGGCGGCTCACGCTGCTGCAGCGCAAGCGCCTGGAGGTGGCCCGCGCCATGGGCACCCGCCCCCGGCTGCTGCTGCTGGACGAGGTCGCCGGCGGGCTGACCGAGCCGGAGGTGCTGGAGCTCGTCGGGGTCGTCCGGCGCCTGCACGCCGACGGCCTCGGCATCGTCTGGATCGAGCACGTCGTGCACGCGCTGGTCAAGACCGTCGGCCGGATGGTGTGCCTGGCGGGCGGCGCCGTGGTCGCCGACGACGCCCCCTTGAGAGTGCTGGCCGACGCGAAGGTACGCGAGCTGTACCTGGGCGTCATGACGGAGGAGGATGCGTCATGACGCCGCCGATCCGCACGACCGGGGAGAACGCGTCATGACGCTGCTGTCGGTGCGCGACCTCACCGTTCACCACGGTCAGTTGCGCGCGGTGGACGGGCTCAGCCTCGACCTGGGCAAAGGCGAGGTGCTGGCCATCATCGGCGCCAACGGCGCCGGCAAGTCCACCCTGCTGCGCGCCCTGGCCGGGCTGAACCCGCCGACCTCGGGCTCCGTGCACTTCGGCGGCCGCGACATCACCCGGCTGCCCGCGTACAAGCGGGTGGGCGCGGGGATCGCCCTGGTGCCGGAGGGCCGCAGGCTGTTCCGCTCCCTCACCGTCGAGGAGAACCTGCTGGCCGGCGCCTACCGCCGGCGGCCCGGCGCCTGGACGCTGCCCGCCGTGTACGAGCTGTTCCCCTGGATGGCCGACCGGCGCACGCAGAACGCCGCCCAGTTGTCCGGCGGCGAGCAGCAGTCGGTCGCGATCGGCCGGGCGCTGCTGGCCAACCCCGCCCTGCTGCTCATCGACGAGCTGTCCCTGGGCCTGGCGCCGGTGATCGTCCGCCGCATCTACGAGGTGCTCCCCGGCATCGTCGGCACCGGCACCACCGCGCTGCTCGTGGAGCAGGACGTCTCCCAGGCCATGCGCGTCGCCGACCGCGTGCACTGCCTGCTCGAAGGCCGCTCCGTGCTCCAGGGCCGGCCCGCGGACCTGACCGCCGAGCAGGTCGAGCACGCGTACTTCGGGATGGGGGACTGACATGGGCTGGCTCAACGCCATCGTCCAGGGGCTGCTGCTCGGCGGCCTCTACGCGCTGTTCGCGACCGGGCTGTCGATCATGTTCGGCGTCATGCGGATCGTGAACCTGGCGCACGGCGACCTCGCGGTGGTCGCCTCGTTCCTGGCGCTGGCCCTGGTCGGCGGGACCGGGCTGCCGCTGTGGATCGTGCTGGTGGTGACCGTGCCGCTGTTCGCCGTGCTCGGCTACCTGACCCAGCGGCTGCTGCTGCAGCGCAGCCTGTCGGCGGGGCCGCTGGCCACGCTGCTGGTCACGTTCGGGCTGTCGATCGTGCTGCAGAACGTGCTGCTGGAGATCTTCTCGGCCGACACCCGCACTCTTGACGGGGGCGCGTTCGCCACCGGCTCGTTCGAGCTGAGCGGCTCGATCTCGGTCGGCTACCTGGCGCTGACGACGTTCCTGCTGGCCGGCGCCGCGCTGATCGGCATCCAGATGTTCCTGTCGCGCACCGGCCTCGGACGGATGCTGCGCGCCTCCGCCGACGACCGCGAGACCGCGAGCCTGATGGGCGCCGACAGCCGGCACGTGTACGGCGTCGCCACCGCGATCGCGTTCGCCACCGTCGCGCTGGCCGGCCTGATGTTCGCGATGCGCTCGTCGTTCGACCCCTCGATCGGGCCCGCCCGGCTGATCTTCGCCTTCGAGGCGGTCGTCATCGGCGGCCTCGGCTCCCTGTGGGGCACGCTGCTCGGCGGCATGGTCCTCGGCGTCACCCAGTCGCTGAGCGCGCAGGCCGACCCCGCGCTGACCCTGCTCGCCGGGCACCTCGTCTTCCTCGCCGTACTGGCCTTCCGGCCGCGCGGCCTGCTCGCGGGGCGGGCCGCATGACGATCTCCGAGACGCTCACCGGCCGCGCGGCGGCGGCGCTGGACGTGAGCCGGGCGGCCCGGTCGTCGAAGGTGGCGGCCGTCGTCATGGTGGCCGCCGCCGGGCTGCTCGCGGCGCTGCCGTTCCTGGTGTTCAGCACGGTCACCGACACGCTGGTCAACCTGTTCGTGCTGATCGCGCTGGCGAGCATGTGGAACCTGCTCGCGGGTTTCGGCGGGCTGGTGTCGGTGGGGCAGCAGGCTTACATCGGGATCGGCGCGTACGCCGTCATCGCGCTGGCCGACCTGGGCGTGCAGCCGTACCTGGCGCTGCCGCTGGCCGCGCTCACCTGCGCGCTGTTCGCGGTGCCGACCTCGTGGCTGGCCTTCCGGCTGCGCGGCGACTACTTCGCGGTCGGGACCTGGGTGATCGCCGAGGTCTACCGGCTTCTGGTGGTCCGGATCGACAGCGTGGGCGGCGGCAGCGGCAAGGGGCTGACCGGGCTGTCGGGCATCGACCAGACGCTGCGGGGTGCGCTGACGTACTGGATCGCGCTCGCGCTGGCGCTGGCCACGATCGGCGGGTGCTACCTGCTGCTGCGCGGGCGGCTCGGGCTGGCGCTCATGGCGGTGCGCGACGAGGAGACCGCGGCCGGCTCCGCCGGGATCGACGTGGGGCGGGCCAAGCGGCTGGTCTACCTGGTCGCGGCGGCCGGGTGCGGCGCGGCGGGCGGGGTGATCACGGTCAGCTCGCTCAGCGTCAACCCGGACTCCATCTTCAGCGTGCAGTGGTCGGCGTACATGATCTTCATCGTGGTGATCGGCGGCATCGGCTTCATCGAAGGGCCGCTGCTCGGAGCGCTGATCTTCTTCGGGCTGCAGCAACTGCTCGCCGACTACGGCTCGTGGTACCTGGTGCTGCTGGGCGCGGTCGGCATCGTGGTCGCGCTGTGGTTGCCGGGCGGGTTATGGGGGATGGTACGCGGCCGGACCGGGCTGAGCCTGTTCCCCGTCGGCTACCACGTACGTATGAGGTGAGGAACACGAACGGAAGGACGGTCGCCATGGGACTGCTCGACGGCGTCGAATGGCAGGGAAAGATCTTCAAGAACGGCGAGTGGACCGCCGGAAAGGGCGGCGACTACGCGGTCGTCGAGCCCGCCACCGGCAAGGAGCTCGGCCGGATGGGGCGGGCGACCCCCGAGGACGTCGCCGAGGCCGGCGCGGCCGCCGCCCGCGCCCAGAAGGAGTGGGCGGCGCTGCCGCACACCGCTCGCGCCGCTGTCCTGCGCAAGGCCGGTGACCTGTGGCAACAGCACGCCGAGGAGATCAGCGGCTGGAACGTGCGCGAGGTCGGCGCGGTCCCCGGGATGGCCGGGTTCGCCCTGCACGTGGCCTCCGAGGAGTGCTACGAGGCGGCCGGCCTGCCGGCGCGCGCCATCGGCGAGGTCCTGCCGTCGGAGCAGCCCCGGCTGTCCATGGCGCGGCGGCTGCCGGCCGGCGTGGTCGCGGTCATCTCGCCGTTCAACGTGCCGATCATCCTCGGCATCCGCTCGGTGGCGCCGGCGCTCGCGCTCGGCAACGCGGTCATCCTCAAGCCCGACCCGCGCACCGCCGTCACCGGTGGCACGCTCATGGTCCGCGTGTTCGAGGAGGCCGGCCTGCCGCCCGGCGTCCTGCAACTGCTGCCGGGCGGCCCCGACGTGGGCGAGGCCCTGATCACCGACCCGGCGGTGCGGGTCATCTCGTTCACCGGCTCGACGGCCGTCGGCCGGCGCATCGGCGAGCTGGCCGGCCGCCACCTCAAGCGCGCCCATCTGGAGCTCGGCGGCAACTCCGCGCTGCTCGTCCTGGACGACGCCGACGTGGACGCCGCGGTGAACCTGGCCGCCTGGGGCTCGTTCTTCCACCAGGGCCAGATCTGCATGACGACCGGCCGCCACCTGGTCGCCGGCCACCTGTACGACGCCTTCGTCGAAGGACTGGCCGCCAAGGCCGCCGCCCTGCCCGTCGGCGACCCGGCCGGCGGCGAGGTGGCGCTCGGCCCCGTCATCGACGCCGGACAGCGCGACAAGATCCACGGCTTGGTCACCGCGAGCGTCGGCCAGGGCGCCAGGCTGGCGGCCGGTGGCACCTACGACCAGCTCTTCTACCGGCCCACGGTGCTGGCCGACGTGCCCCTGACCGCGCCGGCGTTCGCCGACGAGGTCTTCGGCCCCGTCGCGCCGGTCACTCCCGTCGCCTCCGTGGAGGAGGCCGCGCGGCTGGCGTCCGCCGGTGAGTACGGCCTGTCGCTGGGCATCGTGACCCGCGACGTGATGCGCGGCCTGGCCGTGGCCGAGCAGATCCCCACCGGCATCGTGCACATCAACGATCAGACGGTGAACGACGAGGCCAACGCCCCCTTCGGCGGTGTCGGCGCCTCCGGCACCGGCTCCCGGTTCGGCGGCGCCGCGGCCAACGTCGAGGCGTTCACCGAGACCCGCTGGATCACGATGCGAGGGGAGCCGCCGCGGTATCCGTTCTGACAACCTCCGTAAAGACCCTTTCGCGGCGCGCCGAAATGGTTTACAACGTGGGAAAGAGAATCGGAGGTACCCTCTATGCGGCACTTAGGCCGTATCGCCCTGCTTCTGAGCACCGTCGCGGCCTGGTTGCCGACCGGTGGCCCGGCCGCGGCCGCCGTGGCCCCTGCCGCCGTGATCAGCTCCAACTTCCCCGACCCCGACATCCTCCAGGTCGGCTCCACGTTCTACGCCTACTCCACCAGCGGCTCGGCGGGCCGCATCCCGGTGGCCAGCGCGCCGTCGGCCACCGGGCCGTGGACCAGGCGCGGGGACGCGCTGCCGAACAAGCCGTCATGGGCGGGCACCGGCGGATTCTGGGCGCCCGACGTCTCGCGCCGCCCCGACGGCCGCTACCTCATGTACTTCACCGGCCCCAGCACCGCCGCCGGGCGCATGTGCCTCGGCGCGGCGGTCGCGGACGACCCGCTCGGCCCGTTCCAGCCCCTGGGCAGCGCGCCGCTGGTCTGCAACGCGAGCGAGGGCGGCGACATCGACCCGTCGAGTTTCGTGGACGCCGACGGCAAGCGCTACCTGCTCTACAAGAACGACGGCAACGCCGTCGGCAAGCCCTCCATCCTGTGGCTGCAGCAGGTCGCGGCGGACGGCGTCACCTTCGTCGGCGGCCGGACCGAGCTGATCCGCAACGACCGGCCGGAGGAGGCCGGGGTGATCGAGGCGCCGGTGCTGGTCAAACGGGCCTCCCAGTACGTGCTCTTCTACTCGGGCGGCTCCTACACCGGCAACAGCTACTTCACCGGGTACGCCGTGTCGCCGTCGCTCAAGGGCCCCTACACCAAGGCGTACCGGCCGCTGATGACGACGGCCACGTTCGACGGCGCCGTCCAGGGTCCCGGCGGCACCGACGTGCTCGGGAACCGCGCGTTCTTCCACGGCTGGGTGAACAACGCGCGCTGGATGTACACCGCCGAGCTGGGCTGGGCCAACGACTACCCGGTCATCCGCGGCAGCCGGGTCCGCTACGAGGCCGAGCGGGGCGCGATCAACCACGCCGAGGTCCGCAACGCGTCGGGCGCGTCCCAGGGCGCGGTCGTCGCCAAGCTCGACTACGCCGACAGCTGGGTCGACGTCACGGTGTACGCGCCGGTCGCCGGGGCCTACACCGCCCACGTGACGTACGCGGCGGGGTACGGCGACGCGCAGCACCGGCTGACCGTGAACGGCGGCGCGCAGATCGTGGTCGACTACCCCGACCGCGGCTGGGAGAACTGGACGCAGGTGCCGGCCGGAATCACGCTGAACGCGGGCTGGAACGTGCTGCGCTTCCAGCACCAGACCCGCTGGGCGGAGCTGGACCACATCGAGATCGCCTGATCGCTCCGGAGGGACGGCCGGCGATCACGGGCCTGAGGACCCGGGTGCGCCGGCCGCCCGACTTCAGGCCCGGATCACCCGGCCGCCCGTCGCCCGCAGCTCGTCCACCGCGAGTTGCACGACGGGCGACGACGCCGACGGCAGCACCCGGACGAAGTCAGCCACCGGGATCTCGGCCGGCTCCGGCCGCAGATCCTGCCACAACGTCACGAAAGGACCGGCCTCCGCGGCCTCGACACCGGCCAGGGAACCGGCGGGCGCAGCCGTCGATCAGCGTCCGCCGCGGCACCCGGCCCGACCCGGCCAGCGTGACCAGCTCCCCGATCAGGCTCTGACCGTCGGACCAGAGATGGTTCCAGGCCAGCGCTTCGGCGACGCCCTGCGCCTGGAACAGGTGCGGCAGCAGGTGATCGAGCAGCGGGTCGTCGGTGAGGACGGCGGCTCCCCGGCTCAGCCGCTGCCGCTCGGCCAGCCGCCCACACCCAGCCGGCCACGAACGCGTCGTTGCCGGGCGGCTCGATGCCCGTCTCGATCGCCAGCCCCGCCGCCAGGTCCCAGCCCTGCAGTTGCTCGCCCCACCGCCACGGCGAGCCGGTGACCGGCCGCAGCCGCCGCACCAGGCGTACGGCCAGGTCACGGCGCCACTCCTCGGGCCGGTCGCGGATCAGGGACAGCACGCGTACGGCGTCGGCCTCGGCCGCGGGCACCCGGCGCAGCTCCCGCCGGTCGAGCCAGCTCGCCACCTGCTCCGCGCCGCCCAGGCAGGCGGCGCCCGCCAGCCGGTAGCCGGGGGCCAGCTCCTGGACCCGCCACCGGGCCTCGACCCCGCCGCGGAGCCGTCCGGCGAGATGCGCGGGCAGGTGCCGGGCCACCTCACGCCGGCCGGCGTCGCCGAGGCCGTTCAGGAGTTCCGCGAGATCGTTCAGGGCGGCGGCCTCGACGCGGTGGAGCACGTCCTGCAGCGGGGTCCTGCCGCCCGGGGCTAATGGGGGGTGTGGGGCGCGCTCGCGCTGGCCTTGATCATGGCCGCACCCTAGTGACCGGGGCCGACACTTCCGGCGAAGTAGGCCGCGACGACCCGCGTGTGCAGGGAGAACGCCAGCTCGGCGGGCCGGTCGATGAGCAGCCACTCCGACGTCTCCGCCGTGGCCCGCACCGGCGGGAGGCCGGCCGCGTCCAGCCGCGGGCCCAGGGCGAAGATCAGCACCGTCCCGTCGGGGGCGCTGATCACGTCGAGGAGCCGTACGGCCTCCGCGTCGACGACCACCCCCGTCTCCTCCCGCAGCTCCCGTACGGCGGCGCGCTGCCAGGACTCGCCCAGATCGACGTAGCCGCCGGGCAGGGCCAGGGCGCCGCGGTGCGGCTCGACGTCGCGGCGTACCACCAGGACGCCGTCGTCCACCGGCAGCACCATCACCGCGACCGGCAGCGGGTTGAGGTAGCTGGTGTTGCCGCAGGCGGCGCAGGCGCGCGGCCAGGGCAGGCCCGCCGGGAAGGCCGTGCCGCAGAAGGAGCAGTGCGCGTTCTTGGTCGTCACGGTGGTGATCCTAAGGGCCGGGCGCGGTCGATCCAGTCGAGCAGGAGCCGCGCGAGCTCGTCCACGCCTTCGGGCCGGACGGTCCCGTGGGCGGCGAAGTACGCGACCACCGGATCCCCGGCGTCGCAGCGGGCGCACAGGACGACCTCGCGCGCGCCCCCGGCCTGGTTCGCCCAGGTGGCGGGCAGGCGCAGGACGGCCAGGACGCTGTCGGTGCGGCAGCGGGGGCAGCCGCCGTCGCCGGTCACGCGCCCCCGATCGCGCCCGCGCCGAGCAGGGCCTTGACGTCGCCGTAGAACGCCGGCTCCGGAGTGACCTGGAACGGCGGCAGGTCCAGCAGCACGCCGGCGGCGCCGTTCCTGAGCAGGCGCACGTGCACGGGCGCCCGCCCGGGATGGGTGGTCAGGATGTGCCGGAACTCCCGCACCAGGCGCGCGCTGAGCTGGGTCTCGTGGATCGAGATCACCACGGGCGGCTCGGTGCCCGCCTGGGCGACGTTGAGCGGGGTCAGCTCCTCGCCATAGACGCTCACCGTCTCGTCGCGTACGTTGATCCGGCCGCGTACGGAGATCACCTGGTCCTGGGCGAGGGCCTCGCCGTACAGCGAGTACGTCTTGGGGAAGATCAGGCACTCCACGGCCCCGTCGTGGTCTTCGAGGGTGACGATCGCCCACGGGTTGCCCTGCTTGGTGACCTTACGCTGCACGCCCGAGACGATGCCGCTGATCCGGGTGACCCCGTCCTGCCGCCCGGAGGTCAGCAGGTCGGCGATGGTGGTGTCGCGGTGGGCGTTCAGCACGTGTTCGGCGCCGTCGAGCGGGTGGCTGGAGACGTACAGGCCGAGCATTTCGCGCTCGAACGCGAGCAGCGTCGCCTGGTCCCACTCGCCCTCGGGGATCGCGACCGAGAACGCGCCGCTCCTGCTCGGCTCCCCGAACAGCGAGTCCTGGCCGTGGGCCGCGTTGCGCTTGAGGTCGATGACCCCGTCGACGGCCTGCTCGTGCACCGCGACCAGGGCCTTACGGTGGTGCCCCAGGCTGTCGAAGGCGCCCGACTTGGCCAGCGACTCGATCACCCGCTTGTTGCAGACGACGGAGGGGACCTTGGCGAGGAAGTCGTTGAAGTCGGTGTACGGGCCCCGCGCCTCCCGGGTGGTGGCGATGGCGTCCACGACGTTGGCCCCGACGTTGCGCACGGCGCCGAGGCCGAAGCGGATGTCGGTGCCGACGGCGGCGAAGTTCAGCAGGCTCGCGTTGACGTCGGGAGGCAGCACCTTGATGCCCAGCCGCCGGCAGTCGGCCAGGTAGACGGCCATCTTGTCCTTGTCGTCGCCGACGGAGGTGAGCAGCGCGGCCAGATATTCGCATGGATGGTTGGCCTTGAGATACGCGGTCCAGTACGAGACCAGGCCGTATCCGGCGGTGTGCGACTTGTTGAAGCCATAGCCGCTGAAGGGGACCAGAACATCCCAGACCGCCTTGATCGCCTCGCCGGAGAAGCCGCGCTCGCGCATGCCCGCCGAGAACCGGTCCCATTCGGCGTCCAGGACCTCCTTCTTCTTCTTGCCCATGGCCCGGCGCAGCATGTCGGCGGCGCCCAGGGAGTAGCCGGCGAGCCGCTGGGCGATGGCCATGACCTGCTCCTGGAAGACGACCAGGTGATAGGTGTCGCCCAGGATGGGTTCGAGCGCGTCCGCCAGCTCGGGGTGGATCGGCTCGACCGGCTGCTTACCGGTTTTGCGCAGCGCGTAGTTGGTGTGGGCGTTCATCTCCATCGGGCCGGGCCGGTAGAGCGCGTTCACGGCCGCGATGTCGGTGAACGTGGTCGGCTGCATCAGCCTCAGCAGGACCCGCATGCCGCCGCTGTCGAGCTGGAAGACGCCGAGCGTGTCGCCGCGCGCCAGCAGCTCGTACGTCGTCGCGTCGTCCAGCGGCACCTCGCGGATGTCGATGTCGAGGCCCTTGTTGGCGCGCACGCCCGCGACCGCGTCGCCGATCACGGTGAGGTTGCGCAGGCCCAGGAAGTCCATCTTCAGCAGGCCCATCTCCTCGGCCTGCGTGAAGGGGAAACCGGTGACGATCGGCCCGTCGGCCTTCGGCCTGGCCAGCGGGATCACGTCGGTCAGCGGCTCGCTGGACAGGATCACCCCGGCGGCGTGGACGCCGGTGCCGCGGGTCAGGCCCTCGATCCCGGCCGCCGTGTCGACGACCCGTTTCACGTCGGGGTCCTGCTCGTACAGTTGGCGCAGCTCGGCGGCCTCGCCGTGGCGCGGGTGGCCGGCGTCGTGGATGGCGGCCAGGGGGATCTCCTTGCCGCCGACCGCCGCCGGGAACGCCTTGGTGATGCGGTCGCCCAGGGCGTACGGGAGGCCGAGGACGCGGCAGGAGTCCTTGATGGCGGCCTTGGCCTTGATGGTGCCGAACGTGACGATCTGGCAGACCCGGTCCTCGCCGTATTTCCGGGTGACGTAGTCGATCATCTCGTCGCGGCGCCGGTCGTCGAAGTCGAGGTCGACGTCCGGCATCGAGATCCGCTCGGGGTTGAGGAAGCGTTCGAAGATCAGCTTGTGCTCGATCGGGTCGAGCTGGGTGATCCCCGTGCAGTACGCGACGATCGACCCGGTGGCCGAGCCGCGCCCCGGGCCCAGGCCGATGCCGTGCTCCCGCGCGTACCGGCAGATGTCGGCCACCACCAGGAAATAGCCGGGAAAGCCCATCATGTCGATGACCGACAGCTCGTAGTCGATGCGGTCGAGCACTTCCTGCGGCGGGCGCGCGCCGTAGCGGTCGCGCGCGCCTTCCAGCGTCTCCGCGCGCAGCCAGCTCGACTCGCTCTCACCCTCCGGTACGGGGAAGCGCGGCGTCAGGTCCCGGTGGGCGAACACCTCGTCGTAGTCGCCGACCCGTTCGGCGATCAGCAGCGTGTTGTCGCAGGCGCCCGGCACCTCTCCGTCCCAGAGCGCGCGCATCTCCCCGGCGGACTTGACGTAGTAGCCGCTGCCGCTGAACCGGAACCGTTCGGCGTCGGCCAGCCGCTTGCCGGTGCCCACGCAGAGCAGCACGTCGTGCGCCCTGGCCTGGTCCTCGGTGACGTAGTGCGAGTCGTTGGTGGCCAGCGGCGGCAGCCCGAGGTCCCTGCCCAGCCTGAGCAGGTCCTCGCGGACCCGTCGCTCGATGGCCAGGCCGTGGTCCATCAGCTCCAGGAAGTAGTTGCCCGGGCCGAAGAGGTCGCGGTAGCGGGCGGCGGCCTCGACGGCGCGGTCGTACTGGCCGAGCCGCAGCCGGGTCTGCACCTCGCCGGACGGGCAGCCGGTGGTGGCGATGATGCCCTGGCCGTGCTCGGCCAGCAGTTCATCATCCATGCGCGGATATTTCTGGACATGTCCTTCGAGCCACGCCCGCGACTGCAACCGGAACAGATTCCGCAGACCCCGGGCGTCGGCCGCCCACATCGTCATGTGCGTGTACAGGCCGCGCCCCGACACGTCGCCGCCCTCGCCGGTGTCGTCGTTCGACTTACGCAGGGCGAGGTTGTCGCTGTAGAACACCGGCTGCCGGTGCCGCCGCGAGGCCGGGGCGACGTAGCTCTCGATGCCGATGATCGGCTTGACCCCCGCCTTGCGGGCCGCGTGGTGGAACTCGTACGCCCCGTGCACGTTGCCGTGGTCGCTCATCGCCACGGCCGGCATCCCCTGCCGGGACACCTCCTTCATCAGCAGGCCGACCTTGGCCGCGCCGTCGAGCATGCTGTACTCGGTGTGCACGTGCAGATGCACGAAGGACGCCACGAACACCACGCCTTCCAGTTGTAGGCTTATCCCCGCGAACGAGCATTCGACCCGAAGGCGGGTGGGGTTGTCCAACAACCGACACACCGAAACAGCACAACCAGAAGATGTGAGTGACCTCGACCTCGGCACGGTCCGCGCCTTCGTCGCCATCACCGAGGACCACTACTTCAGCGAGGCCGCGGCCCGGCTCGGCATCAGCCAGCAGGCCGTCTCCAAGCGGATCGCCCGGCTGGAGTCCGACCTGGGCGTGCGCCTGTTCTTCCGCTCCCGCAACGGGGCCGAGCTCACCGCCGACGGCCGGGCGTTCCTGCACCACGCGCGCGCCCTCATCGGCATCGCCGACCAGGCGCTGGAGGTGCTGCGCGGCCGGCGGCGCTCACTCCGGGTCGACGTGCTGGACACCCGGCTGTCCTCCGTCGACCTGGTGCGGGCGTTCCACCAGAGCGCCGAGGGCGTCGACATCGAGATCACCACCTCCAACGGGCTCAGGACCGCCCGCGACGCGATCGCCCACGGCTCCGTCGACGTCGCCTTCGCCCGCTTCACCGGCACGCCGGACGAGGACCTGCGGTGCGTGCCCGCCTACCTCGAACCGGTGCACCTGCTGGTCGACCGCGACCACCCCTTCGCCGGCCTGCCGGAGGTGCCCATCGAACGGCTGTCGGGCACGACCGTCTGGATGCCCGGCAACGCCCCCGGCAGCGAGTGGGCCGAGTTCTACCGGCTTCTGGAGGCCGCGTTCGACATCGAGATCGACGCCACGGGGCCGGACTTCGGCTGGGAATACTTCGTCGAGGAGATCGGCTCGGGCCGGCGGGTCGGGTTCGCGGGGGAGGGGCTCCGGCTGCCCTGGCATCCCCGCACCGTCCAGATCCCGATCGTCGGCCCGGCCCCCGTCTACCCGTGCTCGCTGCTCTGCCACCGCCAGAACCACCACGCGGTACTGTCCCGGCTCATCGACTTCGTCACCGCCGAGTTCCGCCCCTTCGACCCACGTCACCAGTGGCTACCGGACGCCGACCGCGCCGCCTTCACCCACCCCCACTGACGACCGGTCCTCCAGCCACAAGCAGCGCCACCGCCCCCGGACCATTCGGGCCAGTGGGTCTTCAGTGGCCGAAGGATCCGACCAGGGCCTCCGGTCGGTCGCGTTCGGCGTACAGCCGCCAGAAGGTTTCGGCGAACACGTCGGGATGGATCACCTCCGGCTCGAACCCGAGCGGTTCGGTGGCCGACATGATGGCCTGGTGGGGCACGCTGCCCTCGATCAGCGCCCCGACGTTCACGGCGCCGACGTAGACGCCCTTGTCCGCCAGCGCGCCGTTGAGGTTGTGGAAGTAGTTGCGCAGCGCCGCCTGCGCCATACCGGCGTTGCCGAGGAACGGCGTCGGATGGATCCCCGACTGCCCGGCCGTGAACAGGATCGCGCCGTCGCCCCGCCCGACCATGTCCGGCAGCACGGCCCTGACCAGGGCGACCCCCGACAGCAGGAAGCGGTCGAGGATGATCTGCAGGTTGGACGGGTCGACGTCGAGTACGGCCTTGATGCCGTCCCCCATGTTGCCGCCGCCCGGGCTGAACTCGGCGACGTCGATGCGGCCGAACCGCTCGGTGATGGCCGCGACGGCGGTCTCGATCTGCGCGGGGTCGTACACGTCGGCGGTGAAACCGGCCGCCTCGACGCCGTCCGCGGCGAGTTCGGCGACGAGACGGTCGAGGTTCGCGCTGGTACGGGCGACGAGCGCGACACGGAACCCTTCACGGCCGAAGCGGCGGGCGAGGGACAGCCCCAGGACGGGACCGGCCCCGAAGATCGCAAGGGTGAGGGGCATGACAGCTCCTTCAATAAGTTGACTGTAGTCCCAACTTATACGGGAAAGTTGGGAGCACGGTCAACTTAGGTAGGATCGCTCCATGACGACGCGTACGAAACGGCTGAGGGCGGACGCGCAGCGCAACCGCGACCTGCTGATCGGGGCGGCCAGGGAGTTGTTCGGCGCGCGCGGCCTGGACGTCTCGCTCGACGAGATCGCCCGGACGGCGGGGGTGAGCAGCGGCACGCTGTACAACCACTTCCCCGACCGCGCCGACCTGGTCGAGGCTGTCTTCGCCGACCGGGCCGCCACCGTGGTGCGGATCGCCGAGCACGCCCTGGCGATGGACGACGCGTGGGCGGGCCTGGTGCACTTCCTGGAACGGGTCTGCGAACTGCAGGCCGCCGACCGCGGCTACAACGACCTCGTCTCCCGCCGCGGCCCGCAGGCGCCGCCGACCGAGACCCATCTGCGCGGCTACGAGCTGATGAAACAGATCATCGAACGGGCCCGCGAGTCCGGGGCGCTGCGCGCCGACTGCACCCTCGAGGACATGGCCTTCGTGACGTGGGGCACCGCCCGCACCGTCGAGGCCACCGCCGGAATCAGGCCCCAGGCGTGGCGCCGCCATCTCGCCCTCATGCTCGACGGCCTGCGCGCGCCGGCCGCGCATCCGCTGCCGGAACCGCCGCTGCGGCCGGAGGAACTGGTGGACGCCATGCGCGCGTGCTCATGACGTTTCTTCGGAAACCATAAAAGAAATTCTGGCCCGCTCCAGGAAGCGGGCCAGAATGCGTTCTACCGGTTCGGCTCGACGATGGTGACGCGGGTGCCGTCGCCCAGGGGGTCGGCGCCGGCGGGAAGGCTCCAGAGGGCGACGGACAGCGCGCCCAGCAGCACACCCGCGGCGATACGCCTGAGTTTCACCTTCTTTTCCTTTCATTCTCCGATATATCCGGTATTCACCCTAGGGCGGGCCATCGCAGTGGCCGGATATTTCAGAAAAATGTGGAGTATCGAGTGGAGCTGCTATTTCGCGGCGGCTTCCTGGTCCGTGGCGATGCGGCCGCGCAGCATGGCCGCCATGACGTCCATGAAACGCTGCGCCCGCCCGCGCCCGATGACGAACGGGTTCTTCGCCGCCCCCGCCCGCAACTCCTCCATGCGCACCAGCCCCTGGTCGGCCTGCCCATGGTTGTTCAGCTCGACGTCCACCCCGGCCCGCCGCATCCGCGCCGCGAAGGCGAGCGTGGAGGACAACTGGACGCGCTTGTCCGCGGTCGCGCGGGGCGGGTTGAGGCCGCCCAGGAGCATCGCCGTGTGCCGCCGTCCCTTCCACCGCACCGGGAAGATCGGCGAGATGGTGCCGGAGGTGTGGCCCGGCGTGTGGTGGAAGGTGATCGTCGTGTCGCCGAGGGTCAGCCGCTGCCCGTCGGCGATGTCCAGGTCTCGTACGGGGGCGTCCGGCGGGGAGTCGGTGGCGAGGAGGTCCCAGTCGGCCGGGGACATCATGACCCGGGCCTTGTACCGGCCGGCGAGATAGCGGGCGCCGCCGAAGTGGTCGCTGTGCCCATGGGCGCACACCACGTATTTGATCTTCGACGGATCCACGCCCAGCGACCGGAGCTGCGGGACGATGACCTTCTCGGCGTCGTCCGGGGAGCCCAGCGCGTCGATGAGGATGACGCCCTCCGAGGTGAGCAGCGCCGTGGCCGACACCGTGCCGATGCTCACCACCGCGACGTTGTCGAAGATCTTCAGCGGCTCCGGCGGCTGCACCGGCCGCGGCGTGCCGCCGGGAGTGAGGGCCCTGACGAGGTTGCGCAGAATCGGATCGTCGCCGGCCAGCCGGGCGGCGTGGTCATAGTGCTCCTTCGCGCTCTTGGGCGCGGTGGCCGACGCCTCGCGTCCAGCCAGCGGCACGAGACCTCCGGCCAGCAAAAGGGCGCGGCGGGACGGATGCACAAAGGACATGCGGGAATACCTGCTTTCGACTTCGCCCGGCACTTTCCCGCCCCAGCAGACCAGAGGCGATCAAGTGGCGTCCAATACCGGTATGACCGCCGAAGCGATAGCGAAAGCGATATCGCCTCAGGTCATGGCCGCCGCGTCGGCGCCCCAGCTGGCCAGCAGCCGCAGGTTCTCCGCCGCCGCCGAGCCCGGCCGGGCGTGGTAGACGGTCAGGCAGAGGTCGGGGTCGTCGGGCAGGCGCATCGACTCGAAGGTGAGTGACAGCTCGCCCACCAGCGGATGCCGCAGCCGCCGGGTGCCGTGGCTGGTCTCCTTGACGTCGTGTGTGGCCCACAGGTGGCGGAAGTCCTCGCTGCGCAGCGACAGCTCACCGATCAGCGCCGACAGCCGCGGATCGTCAGGATGCAGGCCCGCGTCCAGCCGCAGCGCGCCGACCACCTCGGCCGCCTTCGCCGCCCAGTCGGCGAACAGCCGGCGGCTGTCCGGCCGCAGGAACACCAGCCGCGCCCAGTTGCGTTCGTCTTCGGGCAGCAGGTCCCAGTCGCCGAAGAGCGCCGCCGCCGCCGCGTTCCAGGCGAGCAGGTCCGAGCAGCGCCCCGTCACGTACGCGGGCACCGCCTCCAGCGAGGCCAGCAGGTCGAGCAGCGCGCCGCGCACCTGCGGCCGCACCGGCTTTCTCGGTCTGAACGGCCGGTGCTGGTGGCGGAACAGGTGCCCGAGGTGCTCGTGCTCGGCGTCCGACAGCCGCAGGGCCCGGGCGAGCGCGTCGATCACCTCGGCGGACACGTTGTTGCCCTTGCCCTGTTCGAGCCGGGTGAGGTAGGCGACCGACACGCCGGCGAGCTGGGCCAGCTCCTCCCGCCGCAGGCCCGGCACCCGCCGGTGCCGCCCGAAGACCGGCAGGCCGACCTCCTCCGGCCGCAGCCGGGCCCGCCGGCTGCGCAGGAACTCGCCGAGCTCGGCGCGCGGGTCGAGGGGCCGCTCCGTGTCCTCCATCGTCCCATTCTCGCTGATCGCAGGCCCGGGACCGGTCACGAGCCTGACCCTGCCAGGAGTAGGACCAGCGGACGTAAGCGGAACAGGGCTCTGGGTGTCCGCGCCGCGCGGCGGCAGTCTCGTCTCCCGCACCACTCGTACCGATGTGAGGAGATTGTCATGAGCGCTCCCGGCGCGGCCCCAGTGGCCGTGCGGTGGCCGGCCCGGCTGTGGATCGCGCTGCTCGTCTTCAGCGGCGTGATCCTGCTCGACGGGCTGGAGAACTCGATGATCGCCGTGTCCCTCCCGGAGATCCAGCGCGAGCTCGGGATGAGCGCGGCGACCGCGCAGTGGCTGATGGGCGCCTACATCCTGGCGTTCGGCGGCTTCCTGCTGCTGGGCGGCCGGTTCGCCGACCTGTTCGGCCGGCGGCGGGTGCTCGTGGTCGCGATGACCGTGTTCGCGTTCCTGTCGCTGCTCGGCGTGTTCGCCGACGACGCGGCCCTGCTGATCGTCTCGCGCTTCGTCAAGGGCATGGCCGCGGCCTTCACCGCGCCGGCCGCCATGTCGCTGCTGACCACGACGTTCCCCGAGGGCCCGCAGCGGAACAAGGCCTTCGGCATCTTCAACGTGTTCGAGGCGTGCGGCTACTCCTGCGGGCTGCTGGTCGGCGGCCTGCTCGCGGCGCTGGACTGGAGGGCCACGTTCGTCCTGCCGATCCCGATCGCGGTGCTGGTGCTGGCCGGCGCGCTGCTCGTCCTGCCGCCCGACCCGCCGCGCGCCGGACGGGCGCGGCTCGACCTCGGCGGCGCCGTGACCCTGGTCGCCGGGATGCTGCTGCTCGTCTACACGGTCACCACGGCCGCCGACGCCGGCTGGACGTCGCCGTGGACGATCGGCGGCTTCGCCCTCGCCGGGCTGCTGCTCCTCGCCTTCGTGATCATCGAGCGCACCGTGGAGCAGCCGCTGATCCGGCTGGGCATCCTGCGCGGCCGTACCCTGGTCACCGCCAACCTCAGCGCCGCGCTCCTGTACGGCGGCGCCATGGGCTTCCAGTTCCTGCTCGCCCTCTACCTGCAGAACCTCAACGGCTGGCAGCCCTGGCAGATGGCCCTGGTGCTGCTGCCCGCCGGCCTCATGGTGGTCCTCGCCGGCCCCAGGCTCGGCGCCCTCATCGACAGGTACGGCGTGCGGAAGGTGCTGATCGCCGGCCTCGTGGCGTTCGTCCCGGCCTACCTGCTCATGCTGCGCATGGGCCCCGAGCCCGACCTGTGGACCGTCCTGCTGCCCGCCTCCCTCCTGTGGGGCGTGGGCTTCGCGCTCAGCATCTCGGCCCTGATGGTCGCCGGCACCAGCGGCGTGGCCGACCACGAGCAGGGCCTGGCCTCCGGGCTGCTGACCAGCTCACTGCAGGTCGGCGGCGCCTTCGGCCTGGCCGTCGTCACCGCGGCGATCGTGCCCGGCACCCGGCTGGACCAGCTCTACCCGGGCGTCGCCGTCATCCTGGTCCTCGCGGTCCTCACCCTCCTGGTGCAGCTGCCGCGCTCGCGGACCAGCCCGGCCAGTAAGGGCTGAGCAGGTCGAACTGGTTCGGCAGGCCCAGCAGGTAGCGGGCGTCGTCGGTGTCGTACAGCGGCTGGAACTCGCGCGGCAGATAGAGGCCGAACAGCCGGGCCCGGGAGGCCGACGAGCCGGCGGCGTCCAGGACGGCGTTCGCGCGCTCCGGCACGGCAAGGGCGCCCGCCCGGCCATCGTCCGGGGTGTCCGGGACACGCTCCCCGAACTCACCCGGCTCCTCCGATGAAGGTCACCGGCCTTGGCGCAGGCCCGGGATGGTCAGGCCGACGGCGGCCACGGCGGCGACGCACAGCAGCCCGCCGCTGACCAGGGCGGTCGTGCCCGAGGTGGCCTGCGCGATCAGCCCGCCGCGCAGGTTGCCCAGGTCGGGCCCGGCCCGCCCGACGATCTGTTCGGCGGCGCCGACCCGGCCGAGCAACTCGTCCGGTGTGTGCCGTTGCACGATGGTGCTCCGGGACACTACGGAAACGGTGTCGGCGGCCCCGGCCAGGGCCAGGAAGGCGAGTCCCGCCCAGGGATCGGTGGACAGCCCGAACAGCGTGAGCGCCACACCCCAGCCCACCGACCCGCCGAGCATGACCAGGCCGGGCCGGGGGAGCCGGGTGAAGGCCCCGGAGAAGACGGACGCGGCGACCCCGCCGACCGCGATGGCCGTCAGGAACAGCCCCAGCGTGCGCGGATCGTCGCCGAACCGCTCGGCGTTGACCAGCGGGAACAGGCTGACCGGCATCGACAGTACGGTGGCGGCCAGGTCGGTGAGGAGCGCGCCCCGGACGATGGGCGTACGGACCAGGAACGCCAGGCCGTCCAGCACGCCGCGCAGACCGGGACGGGCCGGCTCACCGCCCGGGTTCGTCCGCGGCAGGTCCAGGGCGCCGAAGATCGCCGCGCTGAACGTGAGCGCGTCGATCAGATGGCAGGCGGCGATTCCCGGCCCGCCCAGGATCAGCCCGCCGAGCGCGGGACCCAGCAGCAGGGCGCCCTGGAACGCGATCCGGTTCAGCGCCAGCCCGGCGGCGAGCTGGTCTTCGGGCAGGAGCCGGGGGATGAACGTCCGTGCCGCCGGACCGCTGCCGGCGGCCAGGCAGGACTGCGCCGCGATCATCACCAGGAGCCCCGCGGGCGGCAGGTAACCGTAGAGGAACTGGCCGGCGAGGACCAGCGAGCCCGCCGCCTGGCCGCCGGTGACGATCAGGTAGAGCCGCCGCCGGTCCACGCGGTCGACGACCGAGCCGATGAAGAGGCCGAGCACGATGAGCGGAAGCGCCGAGGCCAGGCCGACGGCGCCGGTCCACGCGGTGCTGCCGGTCGTCGCCCACACCTGGAACATCACGGCGACGAACGCCATCTGGCCGCCGATCGCGGACAGCGTCTGGCCGATCCACAACCGCCGGAACGGTGGTGAGGAGCGTAAGGGGGTCACATCCAGCAGCGCGCCGGCGATGGTCATGGGGCCGAATTCTAACAGCGCTGTTATTATTTGCGGAACGCGGTCTCCGGCGCATCGGTGAAGACGCCGAGCGCCTCGGCTACCTGCGGCCGGCTCCAGGCCGCGCATGGCTAATCCTCATATAGGCAACTCGGGTTGCTAGTCGCGGAGTCCGGGGGTGTGGTGCCGCAGCACCTCCAGGAAGGCGGCCGTGAGCCGGCCCTGGTGGCCGCCCTTGCGGCGGACCGCGACCACGGGCAGGTGCGCGTCCAGGCCGTCGACCTCGATCGCCCGCAGGCTGCCGATCCGCAGCTCCTCGCGTACGCTGCTGGGCGGCATGAGCGCGATGCCGAGACCGGCCTGCACCAGGCGTTTCTGGGCGGTGAGGCTGTCGACCCTGATGATCGAGGCGCCGGCCGTCTCGCGCTCCAGGAGGTGGCCGAAGGAGTCGGGCTGGCCGCGTTCCGGCGGGAAGCCGATCCATCGTTCGCCCGCGAGTGCCCGCAGGCCGGGCAGGCGGCGGGCGGTGACGCGGTGCGCGGCGGGCACGATGACCAGGAGCCTCTCCGCGCCCAGCGGGATCGACTCCAGCTTGGGGTCGGCGTCGGGGAAGTAGCGCAGGCCCAGGGACGCCTCGCCGCCGCGTACCAGGGCGCTGACCTCGCGGCTCGTCGCCGTGCGCAGTTCCACCGACACCTCGGGGAAGCGGGACTCGAACGCGCGCAGCGCGTCCACGATGTGCGAGTCGGCCAGGGTGCCGACGATGGCGAGGCCCAGGGCCGTGGCGCCGCCGGCCCGCTCGCGTACCGCCCGCTCGCCGTCGCGGACCGCGGCGAGCACGGTCTCGGCGTACGGCAGCAGCGCCCGCCCCGCCTCGGTCAGTGTCACGCGGCGGCCCGCCCGCTCGAACAGCGTCGTCCCCAGCGACCGCTCCAGCTCGCGGATGCGGCGGCTGATGGCGGGCTGGGAGCGGCCGAGCCGCCTGGACGCCTCCGTGAACCCGCCCAGCTCGGCCACGTGGACGAAGGCCTCGACCTCATCGAGCGTCATATCCATAAGTTTTGCTGATGGCAACGATCCATTCAATGCATTCGCCGACTGCCCTGATCGGAACGAGAGTGAACTGGTCACCCGGACTCCTAGGGGGAGCACATGACCGATCAGCTGACCAGGGCGACCACCTTCCGCGCCTTGCACGAACGTCCCGAGCCGCTGCTGCTGCCCAATCCGTGGGACGCGGGGACCGCGCGGCTGCTGGCCTCGCTCGGCTTCGAGGCCCTCGCCACGACCAGCCTGGGCGTGGCCAACCACCTCGGCCGTACGCGGGCCGGCCGCCAGGACGTCCTCGACAACCTGCGCGCCATCTGCGACGCGACGCCGCTGCCCGTGAACGCCGACCTGGAGAACTGCTACGCCGACGAGCCCGCCGAGGCCGCCAAGATGATCGAGGCGGCCTGCGCGCACGGCGCCGCCGGGGCCTCCATCGAGGACACGACGGGGGACAAGGCTTCGCCGATCTACGACTTCGAGCTCGCCGTCGAGCGGGTGCGGGCGGCGGTCGAGGTGGCGCGCGGGCTGCCGTACCCGTTCGTGCTCACCGCGCGGGCCGAGAACCTCCTGTACGGTGTCGCCGGGCTCGACGACACCATCCGGCGGCTGCAGGCGTTCGAGGCGGCGGGGGCGGACGTCCTCTACGCGCCGGGGCTGCGCACCCTCGACGAGATCCGCACGGTGGTCTCGTCCGTCGGCAGGCCGGTCAACGTCGTGATGGGCTTCGCCGACCCGGCGATCACGCTGGAGCAGCTCGCCGAGGCCGGGGTGCGGCGGGTGAGCATCGGGGGAGCGTTCTCGCGGGTGGCCATGGGCGCGTTCCTCGGCGCCGCGCGGCAGATGCGGGAGGGGCGGTTCGGGTTCGTGAGGGAGATGACCTCGCTCAGCGAACTCTCCGACGTGTTCGGGGCCTTTGACGGCCCTCGATCTTGAATTTGCGCTGGGAGTGAAGACGCTGGGTGTGGCGCGGCGGGGTGGGCCAGGATGAGGCCATGCGGACATTTGTTCTGGGCGGTACGAAGTTCCTGTCCAAGGAGATCGCGCGGCAGGCCCGCGATCGCGGACACGAGGTGGTGTGCGCGGCGCGGGGGCTCGCGGGCGAGCCGGCGCCGGGTGTGGAGTTCGTCAAGGTGGATCGGGGCGAGGACGGCGGGCTGGCGCCGGTGCGGGGGTCGTTCGACTTCGTCATCGACGTCGCCAGGCATCCGAGCCTGGTGCGACGGGCGGTCACGGAGCTCGCGGGCCGTTTCGGTCACTGGACGTTCGTGTCGTCGTGCAACGTCTACGCCGATTTCGGGGTGGCCGACCAGGTCCTCCACGAGCCGCTGGCCGCCGACGCCGACGAGTTCGACCCGGCGAACTACGGGCCCGCCAAGGTCTCGTGCGAGCGGATCGCCGGTGAGGAGGCGCTGCTCGTACGGGCCGGGCTGATCGTGGGCCCGGAGGACGAGTCCGACCGGCTCACCTACTGGGTGGACCGGCTGGCGCGCGGCGGGCCCGTGCTGGCTCCCGGGTCGCCCGACGACCTGGTGCAGTTCGTCGACGTGCGCGATCTGGCGGCCTGGACGCTCGACGCGGCGGAGAAGGGGCTCGCGGGGCCCTACGACGGGTGCTCCATGCCCTTCAGCAGGGGCAGGCTGCTGGCGGAGATCGCCGAAGGGGTGGGGGTGGAGCCGGAGCTGGTCTGGGCCGACCAGGAGTTCCTCGTCGAGCGGAAGGTGGCGCCGTGGATGGGGGAGCGGTCGCTGCCGATGTGGCTGCCGTTGCCGGAATACGCGGGCTTCATGGCGCGCGACACCTCCGCGACGCTGGCCGCGGGGCTGCGCATCCGCCCGGTCGCCGACACGGCTCGCGACACGCTCGCCTGGCAGCGCGAGTCCGGGCACGTGGTGAGCCGTTCCGGCATCTCCGCCGCCGACGAGGCCGAACTGCTCCGGGCGCTCGCCTAGCCCCATTATGTACGCTCGTACATATGAAGCCCGGCCTTGACGACCGCTCGACGCTGGCCGAGCTGCTGGGGGCGGTCGGGGAGGGCACGGAGACCCGGCCGCCGCCGCGCGTCGGCGTGCGGTCGTTCGCCGGCTTCGGCCTCGTCGCCCTGGACGTCGCACCGATCACCATCGGGTCCAACGCGCAGCTCATGACGCCGACGCATCCGGTGGATCCGGAGTTGCGCCGGGCGAAGTGGGAGGCCGCCCGGGTGATCCGCACGATCGAACCGGGCCCGGCATGAGCACCCCCACCGCCCCGCGGCCGCCCGGCCCTCAGCCAGCCGGCCCGCAGCCGGTCGGTTCTCAGGCGGCCGGGCCGTCGTCGGCCGGGTCGCGGCCGGCTGGTGCGCGGCGGGCTCGGCGGCATGATCCTGGGCGGCGGGATCGGCTGATCGATGCCGCGCTCACCGTGATCGCCGAGCGGGGTGTCGCCGGGACGACGCATCGGGAGATCGCCCGCGTCGCCGATGTGCCGCTCGGCTCGATGACCTATCACTTCACGTCCCTGGACGAGGTGCTGGCCGAGGCGTTCACCCGGCACGCCGACGCGGTGGCGCGCGTTTTCGACGAGCGTCTGAGCGCCGCCGCAGACCGTGACGCGGCGGTCGAGGCCGTCATCGCCCTGGTGTCGGACGACCTGCTCGGCGCCCAGGACGACCTCGTCCTGTCCGTGGAGCTGTACGCGGCCGCAGCGCGCAACCCGGCCCTGCGGGCCGTCACCCAGGCCTGGATGGCACGCAGCCGCCAGGCACTGGAGCGCCACTTCGACGCCACCACCGCCCGCGAACTGGACGCGCTCATCGAAGGACTCGTCCTGCACAGCGCCCTGTCGACCGACCCGATGACACCCGAGCAGATCCGCCACGCCATCCACCGATACCTGCGCTGACGCCAGCGCGGGCCTGCCCCTGCCCATTCGCCCGGTCCCTGCGCTGATCCCGCCCCCGCCCGTACGTGATCGGAAAGTCGATGTCCGCCGTCCCCCGCACCCTGCCCGGCCGCGAGGCGCGCCTGGCCCGTGTCGCCGTCGCGGCGCTGTTCCTCACCAACGGCGCCGTGTTCTTCAACGTCGTCCCGCGCTACCCGCAGATCAAGGCCGACCTCGGCCTGAGCAACGTCATCTTCGGGACCGCGCTGGCCGGCTACCCGATCGGCGCGCTGCTGGCCGGGCTGCTCGCCGGCGCCGCCATCCGCCGGCTCGGCTCCGCACGGGTGGCGGCGTTCGGGATCGTCGTGACCACGGTGACGACGCTGGTCATCTCCTTCACGCCGAACTGGATCGCGCTGGGCGGCGCCCTGTTCGTCGTCGGCGCTCTCGACGCGATCGTCGACGTCGCGCAGAACGCCCACGGCCTGCGGGTCCAACGTCTCTACCGGCGTTCCATCGTCAATTCGCTGCACGGGGTGTGGAGCATCGGCGCGGTCCTGGGCGGCCTGATGGGCTCAGCCGCCGCCGGCCTCGACATTCCCCTCGCGGTCCACCTGGCCATCTCCGCGACGGTGTTCGGCATCGTCGCCCTCATCGCCTACCGGTTCCTGCTCCCCGGCCCCGAGAACGCCGAACGACTCGCCGAACCCGAGGACCTCGCCACCACCGCCGATCACTCGGCCCAGGGCCTTGCCGCGCCCGATGGCCAGGCCACAGGTGGGGGTGGGCGCTGGTTCGCGGGCTCCGCCGTGCGGATGCTGGCCGCGCTCGGGATGCTGGCCGCCTGCGGGGCCCTCGTCGAGGATGCCGGCGCGTCCTGGGGCGCCCTGTACCTCAGCGGTGACCTGCGCACCAGCGCCGCCACCGCCGGCCTGGCCGTCGTGGCCCTCCAGGTCGCCATGACCGTCGGCCGGCTCACCGGCGACCGCGTCGTGGACCGCTTCGGTCAGCGCGCCGTCACCCGCGCCGGTGCCGTCCTCGCCGCCGTCGGCATGGGTGCCGCCCTCGCCGTACCGTCCGTGGCGAGCACGCTGGCCGGTTTCGCCCTCGCCGGGCTCGGTGTCGCCACCCTCGTGCCCGCCGCCATGCACACCGCTGACGAACTGCCCGGCCTTCCTCCCGGCAGCGGCCTGACGATCGTGAGCTGGCTGCTGCGCGGAGGGTCCCTGCTGTCCCCGCCCCTCGTCGGACTCGTCGCCGACCTCACCAGCCTGCGCGTCGGACTGCTCTCCGTGGTGCTGGCCGGCGTCATCACCGTCGTCCTCGCCCGCGCCCTGAGGACCGCACCACGTCCTGAGGACGGGTGACCCACGGCACGCGCTCTTGTGAATGCGAGGGGGAAGCCATGGATCACCTCGTGGCTGCGACTGGATTCCGGTATTCAGGTTGGAATGTGCGGAAGGTAGGGTGAGGGCTTGTGACGACGTTTCGGATCAGCGAGGCCGCGGCGCTGCTCGGGGTCAGCTCTGACACCGTCCGCCGGTGGGTCGACGCGGGCAGGCTGGGTGCCGAGCGCGACGAGCAAGGGCACCGGCGGGTGAACGGCGCCGACCTGGCCGCCTTCGCCCGTTCGCAGATCGAGACCGGCGACGACGGTGGTCGCTCCTCGGCGCGTAACCGGTTTCGCGGGATCGTCACCGAGGTGATCCGCGACGCGGTGATGGCGCAGGTGGAGATCGCCGCGGGGCCGTTCAGAGTGGTGTCGCTGATGAGCCGTCAGGCCGCCGACGAGCTCGGCCTGGAGGTAGGGGTGGTGGCGGTCGCCGTGATCAAGTCCACCAACGTCGTCGTGGAGATTCCCGGTCACGAGCGCGTGGCCGGTCATGTATGAGGAGCCCCTGTGGTGCGTCTTTCCCGATGGGCGATCGCCCTGCCCGTAACGCTCGCGCTGGCGGGCCTGTCCGGTTGCGGCTCCGGCGGACCGGCCACGTCCACGACCGGAGCTTCGTCCTCGGCGAGCCAGGCCAAGGAGGTGACGGTGTTCGCGGCGGCGTCGCTGACCGGGACGTTCACCGAGCTCGGCAAGAGCTTCGAGGCCGCGAATCCGGGTACGACGGTGAGGTTCAACTTCGGTTCCAGCGCCACGCTGGCTCAGCAGATCACCCAGGGCGCTCCGGCGGACGTGTTCGCGGCGGCGAGCCCGGCCACGATGAAGACGGTCACCGACGCGTCGCTGGCGGGTTCGCCGACCACGTTCGTACGGAACAAGCTCCAGATCGCGGTGCCGGCCGACAACCCGGCCAAGGTGGGCGAGCTGAAGGACCTGACCGACGGAAAGGTGAAGGTGGCGCTGTGCGCGGAGCAGGTGCCGTGCGGGGCGGCGGCGGTCAAGGCGCTGGCCGCGGCCAAGCTGACGGTCAAACCGGTCACTTTGGAGCAGGACGTCAAAGCCACGCTGACCAAGGTGGAGCTGGGTGAGGTGGACGCGGCGCTGGTCTACAAGACCGATGTGATCGCTTCGGCGGGCAAGGTCCAGGGCATCGCGTTCCCCGAGGCGGACCAGGCGATCAACGACTACCCGATCGCCACGTTGTCGAAGGCACCGGCCGGTGACGCGGCCCAGCGGTTCGTCGATCTGGTGCTGTCGCAGCAGGGCAAGGACGTGCTGACCAAGGCCGGCTTCGAGGCCCCCTGATCCGATGGGTGCCTCCGCGTCAGAACAGCTCGAACCGGTGAGCGCCACCGGCCGCGAGGTCTCCGGGCGGCTGCCCTGGATGCTGGTCGTGCCCGCGCTGGCGGGGCTGACGTTCCTGGTGCTGCCGCTGGCTGGGCTGCTGATCCGGGCGCCGTGGCCCACGCTGCTGGAACGGCTGGCCGAGCCGCACGTGCTGGAGGCGTTGCGGTTGTCGCTGGTGACCGCCACCATCGCGACCGCTCTGTGCCTGCTGCTCGGCGTGCCGCTGGCCTGGCTGCTGGCCCGGGTGGAGTTCCCGGGCCGGCGCCTGGTGCGCGCCCTGGTCACGGTGCCGCTGGTGCTGCCCCCGGTGGTCGGCGGTGTGGCGCTGCTGCTCGTGCTCGGGCGGCGCGGGCTCGTGGGGCAGTGGCTGGAGGCCACCTTCGGGATCGCGCTGCCGTTCACCACGGCGGGCGTGGTCGTGGCGGAGGCGTTCGTGGCGATGCCGTTCCTGGTGATCAGCGTCGAGGGCGCGCTGCGCGGCGCCGACCGGCGTTTCGAGGAGGCCGCCGCGACGCTCGGGGCCTCGCGCTGGACGGTGTTCCGGCGGGTGACGCTGCCGATGGTCATGCCGGGCGTGGTGGCCGGGGCGGTGCTGTGCTGGGCGCGGGCGCTGGGCGAGTTCGGGGCGACGATCACGTTCGCCGGCAACTTCCCCGGCACGACGCGGACGATGCCGCTGGCCGTCTACCTGGCCCTGGAGACCGAGCCGGAGGCGGCCATCGTGCTCAGCCTGGTTCTGCTGGTCGTCTCGGTGATCATTCTGGCCAGCCTGCGCGACCGGTGGGTGAGCGCGCCATGACCCTCGATGCCCGGCTGGTGGTCACCCGGCCCGCTTTCACCCTCGACATCACCCTGAACGTGCGGCCGGGCGAGGTGGTCGCGCTGCTCGGGCCCAACGGCGCCGGCAAGACCACGGCGTTGCGCGCCCTGGCCGGGCTCACCCCTGCGTCCGGCGGGCAGATCGCCCTGCGCGGCAGGCCGTTGCACACGCTGCCCGCCGAGAGCCGCCCGATCGGCATGGTGTTCCAGGACTACCTGCTCTTCCCCCACCTTTCAGCGCTGGACAACGTCGCCTTCGGGCCGCGCTGCCAGGGCGTGCCCAAGGCCGAGGCCCGCCGCACCGCCGCCGCCCTGCTGGAACGGGTCGGCCTGGCCGACCGCGCCGCCGCCAGGCCACGGCAGCTGTCCGGCGGTCAGGCCCAGCGGGTGGCGCTCGCCCGCGCGCTGGCCGTACGGCCCGAACTGCTGCTGCTCGACGAGCCGCTGGCCGCGCTCGACGCCCACACCCGCCTGGAGATCCGCTCGCAGTTGCGCCGCCACCTCAACGAGTTCGACGGCGCCACCGTCCTGGTCACCCACGATCCCCTTGACGCCATGGTGCTGGCCGACCGGCTGATCGTCATCGAGAACGGCGCCATCGTCCAGCAGGGCACCCCGGCCGAGATCGCCCGCCGCCCGCGTACCGACTACGTGGCCAGGCTGGTCGGGCTCAACCTGTATCGCGGGACGGCCGACGGGCTCCGGGTCAAGGTGGGCGAGTTGCTGCTGCACACCTCCGAGCACCTCGAAGGGGCCGCGTTCGTCGCGTTCCCGCCCGCCGCCGTGGCGCTGTACCGGACCCGCCCCGACGGCAGCCCCCGCAACCTGTGGCAGGCCCGCATCGACGGCATCGAACGGCACGGCGACAACGTCCGGGTGCACCTCGACGGCCCCGTCACCGCCTTCGCCGACATCACCCCCGCCGCCGTCGCGGACCTCGACCTGACCCCGGGCCAGCAGGTCTGGGCGTCGGTCAAAGCCACCGAGACCCACGCGTACCCGGCATGAGCGGCTGTGACGCCATTTGTCTCGGCGGCCCCGGCCACGGCCCGCTCACCCACATCGAGCGGGACATCGGCCTCCTCGCCATTTCCGTGCCACGCCCGTCGCCCGGCCGGCCCGAGACGCGCGCCGCAGCGGTCGCCCGGCATCACCAGGTGTGGTCCCCGCTCGTCGAGAGGGCGGGCAGTCCATGCCGACGACCCGCAGCGCGGCGGTGTTGCCGAACTCAGGGTCGATCTCGTCCCACGACAGCGCCGCCCGATGACCGTCACGGTGAAGTAGTGGCCCGTTGAGAAAGGCGGCCCCGGGAAGTGGGTGCCAGGCGGGGCGGGGTCATCCCGTGGTGCGGCATGGTCCGCCACGAATGGTCGGGCTATGCCAGGTGCTCGCGGGTGAGCCGGTCGAACACCTCCCGCAGGTCGAGGTCGCGGGCGATGTCCAGCACCGCCCTGGCCATCACCGACTCGGGGCCCGTACCGGCCACGATGAGCCCCACGCGCGGCTCCTTGGCCGGCCGCTCCAGCCGGACCACCCGCATGCCCTCGGGCACGCCGAACATGTGCAGCCACGCGTGCGCGATCACACTCGACCAGCGGTGCGTCGCCACGTGCGCGAACAGCGCCGAGACGGTGTCGGTCTCGATCGCCGGCACCGCCACCGCCCCCGCCTGCCTGAAGTTGGCGTCCAGGATGCGCCGGTTGCGCATCTCGGGCGCCAGCAGGCACAGCGGCAGCGCCGCCACCTCCGCCCAGCGCGCCACCCGCCGCCCGGCCAGCTCGCCGTCGGACGGGGTGAGCAGCAGGTAGCGCTCCTCGTACAGCGGGCTGGCGCGTACGTCGCCGAGGTCCTCCTCGTCGTCCATGTACGTCATCGCCATGTCGATCTCGAACTCGGTCAGCCGCCGCGCGATCTCCCGGGACGACAGCGACGTGAGCAGCACCCGGACGTGCGGATTCCGTTCGCAGAACGGCGTGGTCAGCAACGACGCCGCGGTCAGCGCGGTCGGGATCGCCCCCATGCGCAACGTGCCCGACAACCCGTCGCGCATCCGGGACAGGTCCTGGCGCAGGGAGTCGGTGTCGGCGAGGATGCGGTGCGCCCACAGCAGCACCCGCTCGCCCTCGGGCGTGAGCCCGGCGAACCGCCGGCCGCGCCGGACGAGCGGCACGTCCAGCTCGCGCTCCAGCTTGCGGATGGCGGCCGACAATGACGGCTGGGAGACGTGGCAGGCCGCCGCGGCACGGGCGAAATGCCGTTCACGGGCCAGGGCGACCAGATACTCCAGTTGGCGCAGCAGCACGCCACAGAATGCCCCGGCCACGCCCGTCCCGTCCACCTCATGCGGCTCCGTCGCTGACCGCGACCGGCACGCGGCCCTGCGCGAGACCTTCTACGGTGACCCCGGTGGCGCCGCGGCGGCGTTCCGTCCGCGAGATCGACTCCGTGTCGGCCGCGCCCGCCCGCGTCGTGGAGCTCGACCGCGCGCACTCACCGTTCCTGTCCCGGCCGTCAGAGCTCGCCGAGGTGATCGCCGCCCTCTGGTGACGACGGCGCGCACAGCCGGACGAGTTCGGGCACCAGGTGCCGGAGCATCTCCTCGTCGCGGGGGTCCGAGGGAGCGTACTCGGTGATGCCCAGGCCGGCGATCTCGTGCCCGGCGGCCAGGGCGGCGACCTCCTCGATGAGCGCCGCCGGGGACAGGCCGCCGGGTTCCGGGTAGCCGACCGAGGTGATGCCGTCCAGCACGTCGAGATCCACGTGGACGTACAGGACGGCGTCGTCGTCGATGGTGGACAGGCCGCCGATGCCGGTACGCCGGATGTGGTCGGTCTCGGCGGGGTCGAAGCACCGCGTACCGGACAGGGCGATCTGGTCCGGGCGCAGCGCGGGGGAGGGCACCAGGCCGGGCGGGCCCTCGCCCTGGAGCGCGCGCAGGATCATGCCGTGGAAGGCGCCCGACGGGGACGTTTCCGGGGAGTTCATGTCGGGGTGGGCGTCGAACCAGACGAGGTTGAGGCGGTCACCGTACCGGCGCAGCGCGGCCGCGACCGGTTCGAGTTCGACGCCGCAGTCACCGCCGACCGTCACGGTGAAGCCGTCCTGCGGCAGTGCCTGCCGGACCCGGGCGGCGGTGTCGGCCAGGGTGCCGCCGGTGCTCACCCGGACGTGCCGCGCCTCGGGGATCATGGCGGCCAGCCGGGCGGCGCCTTCGACCAGCCTGGGTGCCGTGGGGGACAGCGATCCCTGCCATTGGGGGATCTCGACGACGTTCAACATCCTGTGCTCCTCATCCGGTGGTCGGGGCGACAGTCTCGCGTGGTCCAATTGGCAATGTCCACTTAGTGTTTCCGTACTGATCTATAAGGATCGCTTGATGTTGGATCCCGCCCGGCTCCGGCTGCTGCGCGAGTTCGCCGAGTACGGCACCATGACCGCCGTGGCGGACGTGTGCGGCATGACCTCCTCCGCCGTCTCGCAGCAGCTCGCCACCCTGGAACGCGAGGCCGGGGTGCCGCTGTTCGAGCGGGCCGGGCGCCGGGTCCGTCTCACCGCCGAAGGGCGGCGCCTGGTCGGGCACGCGCACATCGTCCTGAACGCGCTGGACGCCGCCGAGGAGGATCTCCGCTCGGCGCCGACCCCGCGCGGGCCCGTCCGGGTGGCCTGTTTCGCCACCGCCGCGGTCCACCGGCTTCTGCCCGCGATCGCGGTGGCCAGAACCCGTCACCCCGAGCTGAACGTGATCGTCTACGAGCTCGAACCCCGCCCGGCGATCGAGGCGCTGCGCGGCGGGAGCTGCGATCTCGCGATCACGTTCGTCTACAGCCTGATCCCCGAGGACGTGCCGCCCGGGGTGTCGCGGCGGCTCCTGGGCGCCGAGCCGATCATGATCGCGCTGCCGGCGGGCCACCCGGGCGCCACCGGCGCGGTGGACCTGCGCGTCCTGCGCGAGGAGCCGTGGATCGCGGGCTCCCAGGGCACCACCGACCACGAGATGCTGCACCGGGCCTGTGGCCTGGCGGGGTTCCGGCCGAACGTGATTCACACGGCCGACGACTACGCGCTCGTCCTGCGCATGGTGCGTGAGGGCCTGGGCGCCGGGCTGGTGCCCGAACTGGTCTCCACGGTGGTCGGTGTCCCCGACGGCGTCGTCCTGCGCCCGATCTCCACGGTCGAGATCACCCGGACCACCCACGCCCTGGTCCGCACCGTCACCCCCGCCGTCAACGCCATGATCGAGCTGCTGTTAAGTTAGCCTTCCCTAAGTTATGTCCGTTTCGGGGAAGGAGCGCCGGTTGGAGTCCGGCCGTGACGTACTGCTCCGTTCGATCGCGGGCCAGCGCCGCAGACTCGCCGCCGGGTCGCTGCTCGGCGCCGGTCACCAGGCCGGCGAGGCCCTGGTGCCCGTCCTCATCGGGCTGGCCATCGACCAGGCCGTCGTCGGCGCCTCCTGGGGACGGCTGCTCATGTGGCTCGCCGTTCTCGCCGTCGTCTACGTCGGCCTGTCCTTCAGCTACCGGTTCGGCATCCGTGTCGGCGAGCGCGCCGCCGAGGAGGCGGCCCACGACCTGCGCCTCGCCGTGGTCTCCCGGGTGCTGCACCCGCGCGGCGGCGCCGAAGAGGGCCGCCTGCCCGGCGCGCTGACCAGCATCGCCACCGAGGACGCCCGCCGCGTCGGCGCGGTCATCATGGCGGTCCTGGCCGGGATCGCAGCCCTCACCGGCCTCGCCGTGTCCACCGTCGTCCTGCTGCGCATGTCGATCCCGCTCGGACTGATCGTGCTGCTCGGCACGCCGGCCCTGCTGTGGCTGGGACACCTGCTCGGCAAGCCGCTGGAGCGCCGCAGCGAGGTCGAGCAGGAACGCGTCGCGCACGCCTCCGGCATGGCCGCCGACCTCGTCGCCGGGCTGCGGGTGCTGAAGGGCATCAACGCCGAGGGGGCCGCCGTCGAACGCTACCGGCGCACCAGCCGCGACTCCCTGTCGGCCACCCTGCGCGCCGCCCGCGCCGAGGCGCTGCAGAACGGCGTCGTCCTCGCGCTCACCGGCGCGTTCATCGCGCTGATCGCCCTGGTCGGTGGCAGGTTCGCGATCGACGGCAGCATCAGCCTGGGCCAGCTCGTCTCCGCCGTCGGCCTGGCGCTCTTCCTGCAGGGCCCGCTGCAGCTGCTGGCCTGGGTCAACGCCGAGCTCGCGCAGGGCCGCGCGTCCGCCGCCCGGGTCGCGGCCCTGCTGTCGGCACCGCACGCGGTGACGGGCGGCGGCGGGCTGCCCGGCGCGGGTGCGGGCGAACCGCCCGGCGCGGGTGCCGGCGAACCGCTCGGGACGACCTCGGGTGCCGGCGAACCGCTCGGGACGATCACAGGCGCGGTACGGCTGCGCGGCCTCACCTACGACCGCCTCACCGGTCTCGACGCCGACATCGCCCCCGGCGAACTCGTGGGCGTCGCCGCCACCGACCCGGCCGCCGCCACGGCGCTGCTGCGCTGCCTGGGCCGGCAGGCCGACCCCGAGTCGGGCTCGGTCGAACTCGACGGCGTACCGCTGCGCGACCTCGACCCCGCCCGCCTGCGCGAGGCCGTGCTGGTCGCCGAGCACGACGCGATCCTGTTCGAAGGCACGGTACGCACCAACATCGGCGGCACCGCCCCCGCCGAAGCGATGGCCGCCGCCGGCGCCGACCAGTTGCCGGGTGGCGAGGACACCCGCGTCAGCGAACGCGGCGGCTCCCTGTCCGGCGGGCAGCGTCAGCGCGTCGCCCTGGCCAGGGCCCTGGCGGCGGGGCGGCCTGTGCTCGTGCTGCACGATCCGACCACCGCCGTCGACGCCGTCACCGAAGCGCGCATCGCCGAGGGCATCAGGCGGGTCAGGCGCGGCCGTACCACGATCGTCGTCACCACCAGCCCCGCGCTGCTCGCGGTGGCCGACCGGGTGCTCCTCCTGGACGATGGCCGGGTCACCGACGCCGCGCCCCACGCGGACCTGCTCCGGCGCAACGCCGGCTACCGGACGGCGGTACTGGCATGAGCACCCCCCGCGAACTGCTGCCCACCGCCACGCCGGCGCGTACGCGGGCGGCCGTGTGGAAGATCATCCGGCCGTATCGGGGGCTGGCCGCCGCCGGGCTCGGCCTGCTCGTCGTGGCCACCTCCGTCGGCCTGCTCACCCAGCCCCTGCTCGGCTGGGTCGTGGACCTGGTCGCCGGCCGCCGTCCCGCCGCCGAGCTCACCACGCCGGTGGTCCTGCTCGTGGTCGTCGGGGTCGCGCAGGGGTTGCTGACGGCGTACGGGCTGGTGCTGGTGTCCCGGCTGGGCGAGACCGCGCTGGCGGAGCTGCGCGAGCGCTTCGTCGAGCGGGCGCTGGCGCTGCCGCTCGAACGGGTCGAACGCGCCGGGTCCGGCGACCTGACCTCGCGGGTGACGCGCGACGTGGCGCAGGTGGCCGAGGCCGTGCGCTCGGCGCTGCCCGCGCTGGTCCGGTCGCTGTTGTCGATCGGGCTGACGCTGGTGGCGATGGCGCTGCTCGACTGGCGGTTCCTGGTCGCGGCGCTGCTCGCCGTACCGGTGCAACTGCACACCGCCCGCTGGTACGTACGCAACGCGGTGCCTCTCTACGCCGCCCAGCGCGTCGCGACGGGGGAGCAGCAGCAACAGCTGCTCGACACCATCGGCGGCGCCTCCACCGTGCGCGCCTACCGCGCCGAGACCGAGCACCTGGAGCGCGTCACGGGGCGTTCACGTGCGGCGGTGGACCTGACCATGCGCGGGGTACGGCTCGTGCTGCGCTTCTACAGCCGGCTGCACATCGCCGAGTACGTCGGGCTGGCCGCCGTGCTGGCGGCGGGGGTGTGGCTGGTGAGCGACGGGTCGGCGAGCGTCGGCACCGTCACGGCCGCCGCGCTGTACTTCCACAACCTGTTCGGGCCGGTCAACACGGCCCTGGCGCTGCTGGACGACGCCCAGTCGGCCAACGCGAGCCTGTCCCGCCTGGTCGGCGTCGCCGACGAGGCGGCACCGGAGCGTGCGCCGTTCAGCGAAGTGGTCGTCGGGCCGGAGGGTGTTCCGGACGGGCATGGCCGTGGCGGGGTGAGCGTGCGCGAGCTCGTTCACGCCTACGAGCCCGGCCGGCCGGTGCTGCACGGCGTCGACCTCGACATCCATCCAGGCGAACGCGTCGCGCTGGTCGGCGCGAGCGGCGCGGGCAAGACCACGCTGGCCAAGCTCATCGCCGGCGTCCACGAGCCCACCACCGGCACCGTCGCCGTCCCTTCCGGCATCGCCATGGTCACCCAGGAGGTGCACGTCTTCGCCGGCCCCCTCGCCGACGACCTGCGCCTGGCCCGCCCCGGGGCGACGGACGACGAGCTGCGCGCCGCCCTGACCACCGTGGACGCGCTCACCTGGGTCGAGACGCTGCCCGACGGCCTGGCGACGGTCGTCGGCGAAGGCGGTCACCGGCTCACCGGCGCGCAACGCCAGCAACTCGCGCTGGCCCGGCTCGTCCTGGCCGACCCGCCCGTGGCGGTCCTCGACGAGGCCACGGCCGAGGCGGGCAGCAGCGGCGCCCGCATACTGGAGCGCGCGATCGAAAGCGCCATCGACGGCAGGACCGCGCTGATCGTCGCCCACCGTCTCACCCAGGCCGCCACCGCCGACCGCGTCGTCGTCATGGAGGACGGGCGCGTGGTGGAGCGCGGCTCACACGAGGACCTGCGCGCTGCGGGCGGCCGCTACGCCACCCACTGGGCCGCCTGGACCGACCACCAGTCAGCCCCGGCGACCGACCAGGAGGGCACCACCTGACGGCACGTCGGTTGTCAGAGGCGTTCGCGCCAGGGGTGGGCGGCGTGCACGATCTTCAGCGCCTCGTCCAGCCAGCGCCGCTGCTCCTCGGTCAGCAGGGGAAGGACCGTCTCGAAGTCGGTCTCGTCCTTCGGGCGCGGGTCTTTGGACTTGTAGAGGAGTTGCACTTCGGGAGCGAGCCGGTGGAAGCCGTCCTCCTCGACGGTCAGCCCGGCCAGGGGACGGCGGACGCGGGGGTCACGCCGGTAGATCCACTCCTGGCCGTCGGCCTCGTCCAGCATGAGCTGGAAGCGCCAGGGACCGTCCGGCTGCTCGCGTACCCAGATGTGACGCGCCTGCTCGGGCAGGACCTCGTCGAGCGCCCACGGCCGCAGGTTCCCGGAGATCGCGACATGGACGTCCCAGCCGTCCAGGAGCCGGCGCGCGCCAAGCTGGTCCCGGCGCAGGAGCCCGAGGTCCACGTCCCCGTGCTCGCGGAAGGCGCGGCCCACGGCCAGTTCGATCGCGTACCCGCCGGCCACCCACCACGGCGCCGCCAGCCTGCGGAAGAGCGCGACCACCTCCGCGAGCGGAGCGGCGTCCCAGGGGCCCCACGGTGTGTCGATCCTCGTCATCCGATCATCATGCGGAACGTGGGTTTCCGTGCGGTGCGTAAATGCCGGAAACGGTGGCGGAATTTAATTCCGCGCCGCAATGCCGGTGCGGAGATATCGTGGGCCCATGGGGCGACCCGAGCGCAAACTCGACCCGGATGGCGGCCCTTTACATCAGTTCGCCGCCGAGCTCAGAGAACTTCGGACAAAGGCCGGTAAGCCCAGCTATCGCGAGCTGTCCAAACGCGCGCATTTCTCCGTCACCGCACTTGCCGAGGCCGCCAGCGGGACCATGGTGCCGACGTTGCCCGTCGTCCTGGCGTACGTCGTGGCCTGCGGTGGCGATCCGGAACAGTGGGAAGAACGCTGGCGGCTGCTGAACGATCAGATCAAAGGCCCCGAGCCGGCGGAGGAGGAGGCGGCGCCCTATCTGGGCCTGCGGACATTTCAGCCGCAGGACGCCCGGTTGTTCGCCGGGCGTGAGCGGTTGGTGGCCGCGCTGCGCGAAAGGCTGCTCGCCGACTCCTTTCTGGTCGTCGTGGGCCCTTCGGGTTCGGGTAAGTCATCGTTGCTGCGGGCCGGGTTGCTGCCCGCGTTGCGGGACGACTGGCCGGTGGCCCTGTTCACGCCGGGAGAACGGCCGCTGCGGGCGCTGGCCGGGCGGCTCGCCGAGGCGGCGGGGTCGAGTGCGAAGGCCGTGCTGGAGGCCGTACTGGATGACCCGCGCAACGTGGCCGTGCAGGTGGGCTCGCGGCTGCTGATCGTGGTCGACCAGTTCGAGGAGATCTTCACGCTGTGCCCGAGCGAGGCCGAGCGCAGGGCTTTCATCGCCGCCCTGGTGGCCGCCGCCGCCGAGCCCTCGTGCCGCGTCGTCGTGGGTGTGCGCGCCGACTTCTACGCCCGGTGCGCCGGATATCCGGAGCTGGTGCCGGCGCTGCAGGACGGCCAGCTTCTCGTCGGGCCGATGGACGACGACGATCTGCGCGAGGTGGTCAAGGAACCGGCCCGGCGCATGGACGTCCACGTCAGCGCCGAACTGGTCGAGCTGGTCGTGGACGAGGCCAGAGGGCAGGCCGGGGCGCTGTCGCTGGTCTCGCACGCGCTCCTGGAGACGTGGCGCCGGCGGCGCGGCAACGCGCTCACGGTGGCGGGCTATCGGGCGACGGGCGGGGTGCGGGGGGCGATCGCGCAGACGGCCGAACGGGTGTACGGCGCTCTGACGACGGGCGAACGGGAACAGGCCAAGCACCTGTTCCTGCGGCTGGTCACGCCGGGTGACGGCACGGAGGACGCCCGCCGCCGGGCCGCCCGTACCGAACTGTCCGGAAACGGGCACATGGTGATGAACGGGAGTGTTGCCGGGGTGCTCGATCGGCTCATCGCGGCCCGGCTGATCACGGCCGACGAGGAGAGCGTGACGATCGCGCACGAGGCGCTGATCCGTGGCTGGCCCCGGCTGGGCGGCTGGCTGAGTGAGAACCGGGAGCTGCTGCAGGCGCACCGCCGGTTGACCGAGGCGGCCGCCGAATGGGACCAGCACGGCCGGGACGAGGCGTTCCTGTACCGGGGGGTGCGCCTGGCGGGCTGGGACGACCGTCCTGGCGACCGTCTCAACGCCCTCGAACACGCCTTTCTCGACGCCTCCCGCCACAGGCAGTCGGCCGCCAGGACGCGGCGGCGCCGGCGGGTCCGCCTGGTGGTCGGCGGGCTGATCGCCGTGGTCGCCGTGGTCAGCGTCCTGGCCGGCCTCGCCCTGACGCAGACCCGCGAGGTCTCCGTCCAGCGGGACATCGCCCTCTCCCGTCAGCTCGCCGCCGAGGCCCAGGGTGAGCTGGCGCTCAACCCCGGGCGGGGGCTCCGCCTGGCCGGGCGGGCGCACGTGCTGTGGCCGACGGTGGAGGCGGACACGGCACTGCGGCAGGCGCTGATCGACGACCGGTTGCTGCGGACGATGCCGGGCTTCGGGCGTACGCTCGGCGTGACCTTCTCCCCGGACGGCGGCCGGGTCGCCGTCACCACCGCCGACGGCCTCGTACGGATCTGGGCCTGGGAGCAGGGCCGCCTGTCCGCGCGGCCACAGGTCGTCCTGAGCGGGCACGAGGGCGAGGCGTGGAGCCCCGCCTTCAGCCGCGACGGCCGCCGCCTGGTGACCGCGGGCCTGGACGGCACCGTACGCGTGTGGGACCCGGCGGGCGGCGCGGACCCGGTCGTGCTGCGCGGGCACAAGGGCCCGGTCTGGGGCGTGGCGTTCACCACCGACGGGCGGCGCGTGGCCTCCACGGGGGAGGACGGCACGCTGCGGATATGGGACGTGGCCGGTCGCGCGGACCCGCGGGTGCTGCGCGCGGGCAAGGGGACGTTCTTCGGCCTGGCCGTCAGCCCCGACGGCCGGCATGTGGCCACCAGTAGCTCGGACACCCTGATCCGCGTCTGGGACCTGTCCGGCCGGGCGGACCCCGTCGTGCTGAAGGGGCACGAGTCGATGGTCAAGCGCATGGCCTACAACGCCGACGGCACCCGGCTGGCCAGCGCCGGCATCGACGGGACCGTCAGGGTCTGGCCGATGGACGAACGCGACGCCGTGCCGGTCGTGCTGCGCGGGCACGAGGGCAGCGTGGAAGGGGTGACGTTCAGCCCCGACGGGCACCGCGTGGTCGCCTCGGGCGACGACGGCTCGATCCGCGTCTTCGGCCCGGCCGGCGGCGGCGACCCGCTGGTGCTGCGCGGCCACGACCGGGTGGTGTGGAACGCCGACTCCAGCGCCGACGGCCGATACCTGGTCAGCGTCGGTGACGACGGCACGATCCGGGTCTGGGACACCCGGGTCATGGGCGAATCCGTGATCATGCGCGGTCACCGCGGCGAGGTGTGGAACCTGTGCCTGTCACCCGACGGCACGCAGATCGCCAGCGGCGGCGCCGACAAGGACGTCCGGCTCTGGGACGTTTCGGGAAAGCGCGCTCCCAGGGTGCTGCAGGGCCACACCGGCCAGATCTACGGCCTGGCCTTCGGCCCCGGCGGCCGGCTGCTGGCCACCGGAAGCGGCGACGGCACCGTACGCCTCTGGGACACCACCGGCGATGCCGAGCCGGTCGTCTGGCGCGGGCACACCGAACCCGTCGGCGCCGTGGCGTTCCGTCCCGACGGCCGCGACGTCGCCAGCGTCAGCAACGACGGCACCCTGCGCGTCTGGCCGGTCGGCGGCACCGGGCGGCCTCGGGTGATCAAGGTCAGCCCCGAGATGGTCCGATACGTCGCCTACAGCCCCGACAGCCGCTACATCGCCACGTCCGGGCTGGACGGCCTGGTCCGCCTGTACGACACCACCACCTACGGCCCGCCCACCGAACTGCGCGGCCATGAGGGCATGGTGTGGGCGGTGAGCTTCAGCGCGGACGGCCGCCGCCTGGCCAGCGCCGGCACCGACGCCACCGTCCGCATCTGGGACGTCGCCGGCCACGCCGCCCCGCTCGTGCTGCGCGGCCATCAGGGCGCGGTCTGGCAGGTGGCCTTCACCCCGGACGGACGCTGGGTGGCCGCGGGAGGCCACGACGACACACTCCGCATGTGGCGCGACGGCAAACCGGGCACCCCGCTGACCGTCACCGGCTTCGCGGCGACGGTCGAAGCCGTCCAGTTCCTCCCGAGCGGCCCGGCGAGCACAGCGGGAACCGCCCTGCCTGAGGACGGCACGCCCGCAGGAGCCTCACCGGCGCATGGCGGCGAAGGCGCCGTCCGGCTGGTGACCGCGCACGGGGACGGCACCGTGCGCATGTGGACCTGCGACGCCTGCGCCCCCATCGAACGCGTCCTCGCCGAGGCCAACGCCCGCCTGACCGCCCCTCCCGAATAGCCCGCCCGAGAACATGTGAGGAACGCACATGACGTGGTGACAAACCGTCTCTAGGCCCCTCGTACGACGGCTTCTACGGTCGAAGCATGCCCATCACACACCTCGTCGCCGCGGCCGCCCTGGCCTTGCCCGCGATGATCCTGCCCGCCCAAGCCGCCGGCTCGCACACCTGTTTCGGCGGCGAGCTACGCCCGGGCGACAACCTGCTCGCGTCGGGCTGCGACGGCACCGGCTACGTCAACGTGACGGTCATCGTGAGGTTCGGCCCTGCCGCCGGCACCTATCTCTGCGGCTCGGTCTTCTCCTGGAACGGAACCCTGTCAGGAACCGGCTGCCACCTCCACTGACACCTCTTCACGAACGGCGGCTTCGCAGGTGCCCGGGCAGTAGCCGTTGGTGACGATGAGCCGTCCGCGAGCGGGCGTGTAGGAGTCGGACTGCGGGGAGACGATCACGCCCTGGCACGTCGGGCATACGGTCGGCCGGTCGGCGGTCATGGGGGCCCTTTCAGGGAGGCGACTGCCACTATCGTACACACGTTCGATCGGTGGTCAGGTATCGGCCGGCGCGTACTGGGCCGCCTGCAGCCCGTACATGGTCGCGTACGCCCCGCCGGCCCGCATGAGCTCCTCGTGCCGCCCGTGCTCGACGATCCGCCCGCCCGCGAAGACGTAGACGCGGTCGGCCCGCGCCACCGACGCCAGCCGATGTGTGACCAGGATGACCGTGTGCCCACGGGTGGCCAGCCCGGCCACCTGGTCGAAGATCTCGATCTCCGCCTCGGGGTCGAGCGCCGAAGTGGGCTCGTCGAAGACCAGCACCGGCGCGTCCCTGAACCAGGCCCGTCCCAGGCCGACGCGCTGCCACTGCCCGCCGGACAGCTCCGTGCCGCCCATGAACTCGCGGGCCAGCAACGTCTCCCACCCGTCGGGCAGACCGGCCACCACGGCGTCCGCGCCGCTGGCGACGGCGGCCCGCCACAGCCGCTCCCGGTCACCGCCCTCGGGGTGGCCGAGCGTCAGGTTGACGCGCGCGGTGGCGGGCCAGCGGGCGAAGTCCTGGGCGACCAGGGCGACCCGGTCGAAGACGCTCCGCCGGTTCAGCCGCTCGATCGGTACGCCGCCCCAGGTCACCCGCCCCGACGTCGGCAGATAGAGCCCGGCCAGCAGCTTGGCCATCGTGCTCTTGCCCGAGCCGTTGGCGCCCACGAACGCCACGATCTCGCCCGGCCGGATGACGACGTCGGCGTGGGCGAGCGCCGGGCGGCTCTGGCCGGGATAGACGAAGGTCAGGTCGTCGGCGCGGATCTCGACGGGATGACCGGGCAGCGGCACCGGCCCACTGCTCATCTGGTGGCGGGCGGCCTCGTCGCAGGCGCGTTCCCACTCCAGGACGTACAGGCCCTGCTCGTAGACCTGGTTGATGGACATCACCAGGCTGATCAGGCCGGCCTTGGCGGTGCGGATGGCGATGACCGCCGCCCCGGCCACGGCCAGCGGGATCGTCCCGGCGGTCAGGAGCAGGCCGAGCGTGACGTAGGTGAGGACGCCCGCCGCCCCCGACACGGCGTCCCCGGCCAGCGCCAGGCGCGCCTCGTCGCGGCCCAGCCGGGCCTGTTCGGCCTCCGCCACGGCCGAGAGCCGGTCGTAGTGGCCGAGCAGGAAGTCGCCGGCGGCGTGCGCGCGTACCTCCGGAGCGACGTCACGCCCGGTGAGCAGGCCGCTGAGCACTTCGAGCTGGCGGCTGAGCTCCATGTTCCGCTGGGCGGAGACGAACCGGGCCCGGGCCGAGCGTACGGCGCTCCAGCCCTTCGGCAGCACCGTGGCCAGCAGCAGCGGCAGGAGCAGCGGATGCAGGACGCCGAGCACCGTCCCCACCGCGAGCAGCGTGGACAGACCGGCCAGCAGTTGCGCCGCCTGGGCGATCACCAGCCGGGCCGCCCTGGTGCCCTGCCGGGCGGCCTCCAGGAGGTTGTGGAAGCCGGGCGACTCCAGGGCCGCCAGCTCCGCGCCGGCCGCCAGCCTGAGCAGCCGCGTGTAGGCGAGCCGCTCGATCGTGGGGCCGAGCCGGCTGACCGCCGCCTTCCCGGCGGCGCGCGCGAGGCTCCCGGCCGCGGCCGCGCCTCCCACCACGAGCAGCGCGGGCACGGCGGACGCGAGCCGCTCCGCCGACGGCCCGCCGGTCATGAGCGGAACCAGGACGCGGTACGTGGCCATCAGCGTGACCACCGTCGCGACCCCCGACAACAGCTCGGCGACCAGCACCACCAGCAGATCCCTCGGCGCCGCCCGCCGGGCCAGTCGCACGGTGACGGCCACCAGGCCGGGCAGTTCGCGCGCCATGGACAGGAATCCGGTACGCACCCCGGCGCCCTCGTGCTTGAGCCGGCCCATGGACGCGCGGATGCCGCTGCCGAACAGCGGATCGCGTACCTCCGACGGGGCGTGCCCCGTGCGATGGCGCCCCATCAGGCCGCCAGGAACAACGACATGGCCGGTACGTCCCCCGTCACGGCCAGCAGCGCCAGCGCGATCCCGGCGGCCCCGCTGAGCAACCCTGGCTCCTCCACCTCGAACCCCAGCGGCCGCCGGCCGTCATAAGCCGCGCAAAGGCGGTCAAACAGCCCCTCGGCGGCGGCCGCGAAATCGTAGCCGGCCTCTCTGGTGGCGCCCGCGGGGCCGTTCCGGGCCTCCCCGGCGGCGAAGGCCGCGGTGATCAGCAGGAGCCCGGCCAGCCCGTGGCACACCCCGAGCGACTCCAGCCCCCACACCCGCGGCGCCACCAGCAGCCGGGCCATCGCCTCGTCGGCGGCGCGCCGGTAGCGGGGCTCGTCGAGCGCCTCCCCGGCCAGCCGCAACGCCCGCGCGACGCCCGGCACCCCGTAACACCAGGAGGCCCGCCGCGGCGACGGATGCCACCCCCGCACATCGACGCCCGCGGGCCACACCGTCCCCCACTCGTCCTGCCGGGCGACACCCAGCAGCCGGTCGGCGATCGCCCTGATGCCGTCCGCGCGTACCGTCCCCTGAGCTGCCAGCAGCGAGAGCGCGGCGAGCGCCCCGGCGGCCCCGTGCGAGAGCCCGCAGTCGGCATACCCCTCACCGACCGCCCACCCGGCGGGAACGCGGCGCATCGGAAAGGCCGGTCCGGCACCCGCCAGAGCGTCGGCCACCTCGTCCCGCTTCCCCGACGGCGGCCGCATCAGCAGATAGAGGGCGGCCCCCGAGGTGCCGGAGACGAGGTCGTGATCGGGTACGGCGCCCACGGCCGCGTCCACCCGCCCGAGCAGGCCACCGTAGTGACCGGCCCCGCTCAGCGAGGCGGCCGCCGCCCCTATTCCGGCGATCCCGCCGTCGAAAAGACCGGCGCGCGACGTCGCCCCCGCCCGCGCCGCGAGCGCGAGAAAACGATGACCGAGGGCATGCCAATCAGCGCCGGGATCTCTTCTGTCAAGAGCGGCGTAAAGCGGTACTAGTCCCAATTCTCCATAAGCCAGCACACCAGCCCGCCTTTTATCCGGATTAATGTGAGCCGGATCGGCGAGGCGAGCCGCCACCTCCCGCGCGATGGCCAGGGCGGCGGCTCGCCGGGGCGCACCGGTCAGATGCACATGCCCGGGGCCTTGGCCCCATAGGTGGGCGAGCACGTCCCGCAGTCCTGCGTCCCGCTGCAGGTCCCGCTCCACGACACCTGGGTGCCGCACGTGGTGTCACTACCACTGCAGGCGTAGACCGGCGGGACCGAGTCCGTCTCGACGAGTAGCTCGATGTCGAGGTCGAAGACGTCCTCGGCGAGGTCGACCTGGGCCACTGGGCTCACGTTGTCTTCCCTTCCGTTCGATTGCCCGGCTTCGGGCTGATCGGAAAGCGACGCTACCGGTATGCCCGCACACAACGGCTTCGAATTATAGAAATTTCGAAGCATCGAATCGCGGCGGATATGGCTGTTAGGCTCTCGCGTTCAGCACGGCCGTCACTGAATTCGTCATGCTCCATTCACGCGTTGAGAAGGCAGGATATGGCTGAACTCGTCGCCGCCGACGTGGCGTTGCTGCGCATGAGCGCCCTCCCGGCCGCACGCGGGGAACAGACCCGCGACGACGGCGGAGATCCCGCGGGCCACCTGCGCTCGCTCACCGCCGACCCGCTCGTCAGAGAGGCGATCGCGGTGTCGAGCCCGTCGCTGGCGCGCACCCTCGATCTGCTGCACGAGGGGCGTCCCGTCGAGCCGAAGCGGCTGCGCAAGGCCGCGCTCGCGGTCACCCGCTACGTGCTGCGCATGGCCACCCGCCCCACCCCGTTCGGCCTCATGGCGGGCGTGGCGGAGGCGCGGTTCGACGACACCGGCAAGGTGCGGGTGGGGGAGGCCCACCGCAAGCTCGTCCGTCCCGACATCGCGTGGCTGCTGGACATCGTGCGCGAGCACGAACGCCGTCCCGAGGTGCTGCGCGGGCTGCGCGTCGTGCTCAACGGCCTGTGCTTCGCGCGCGGCGACCGGCTGGCCCTGCCGCATCTGCCGCGCGACGGCGACAGCGGCGTCCGCGAGCTGTCGGTACGCATGACGCCCCTGGTCCGCGCGGTCATGGAGCACGCCCGCCGGCCGGTGGCGTTCACCGGCCTCGTCGACCACCTGCTCGCCGCCTTCCCGCAGGGGACCAGGGAGAAGGCCGAGGGCGCGCTGGCGAACCTGGTCGACCGCGCGGTCCTGCTGACCGACCTCGTCCCTCCCGACGACGCCCCCGACCAGATCGCCCACGTCGCCGACCGGCTCCCACCCCGCGAGACGGCCGCGCTCACCGTGCTCACGACGGCCGCCGCAGCGCTGCGCGCCTACACGACGGCGCCGCTCGGAGCGGGATCATCCGCCTGGCGGGACGTCGTGACGGCCACCGAGCGGGCCCGCCCCGGACACCACGCGCCGCACGTTGACCTGCGGCTGGACGCCGACGTACGGCTCCCGCGCGAGGTCGCCGCCGAACTGGAGCACATGGGCCGCACCCTGGTCCGCATCACCCCGCCCGGACAGGGCACCGAGCACCTGCGCGCCTACCACGACGAGTTCCTCGACAAGTACGGCACCGGCCGCCTCGTCCCCCTGAAGGAACTCCTCGACCCGGAGCTGGGCCTGGGCGGCCCGGCCGGCTACCGAGGATCCGAACGCCCCGAGCGCGACCCGGAACAGGACGGCTACCGCACCCGCGTGCTCGGCCAGCTGGCCCAGGGCGCGCTGCTCGACGGCGCGCGCGAGGTGGAGCTCGACGACGCCACCGTGGACCGGCTGGCCGACCGGGACGACGGCCGCCTGCCGGAGGTCCTGGAGCTCGGCGCCCACCTGCTCGCCGACTCGATGGAGGCGCTCAACGGCGGCGACTTCCGGCTGGTGCTGGCCAACATGCCGCTCTCGCGCCGGGCCGGCGCCATGACCGGGCGCTTCACGTACTTCCTCGACGAGCTGCGCGACCAGACGGCCGACATGTGGCGCGCGGGCGACGCCGCGGCGGCGCAGGTGACGTTCCAGCCGGCCTGGACGCGGATCATGAACGTGGCCCGCGTCCCGGCCCTGCTGGAGCGCACGCTGCCGATCGGCAGGTTCGCCGACCCGGGGGACGAGTCGGTCATCTCCCTCGACGACCTGGCCGTCGGCGCGGCCGGCGACCGGCTGTTCCTGTGGTCGGAGCGGCTGGGGGAGGAGATCGTCCCCGCCACGCCGCACATGCTCGTCGTCCCGCGCGTGGCCCTCGACGCCGTCCGGTTCGTCTACGAGCTGGGCGAGGCCAGGCACCGGGTGTGCCAGGGATGGGACTGGGGCCAGGCGGGCAAGGTGCTGCACTACCTGCCGCGCGTCCGCCGCGGCCGCTCCATCCTGGCCTCGGCCATCTGGCGGCCCGCCGCCGAGCTCAACGACCGCGCCGCGCCCGACGGCGAGTGGGAGCGGCGCTTCGACGCCTGGCGGGAGCGGTGGCGGGTGCCCTCGGCGGTCTACCTGACCAACGGCGACAACCGCATCGGGCTCGACCTCGACGCCCCCGCACACCGTACGGTCCTCCGCCACGAACTGGCCCGCAGGCCCAGCACGCTCCTGGTGGAGGCCCCGGGCGGCGACGGCTTCGGCGCGGGCTGGCTCGGCGGGCACGCCAACGAGCTGACCGCGACCCTGCGCTCGACCGCTCCCGAACCGCCGATCCGCACGGCGGCCCGGCTCACCCCGCCCGCGCCCCGCCACCATCCCGGCGGCCCGTGGCTGTACGCCAAGCTCTACGCCTCCGCCGACCGGCACACCGACCTGATCAGGCAGCGGCTGCCGATCCTGCGCGCGGCGCTGCCCGAGGGCGTGGACCGCTGGTTCTTCATCCGCTACTTCGACCCGGGCGCGCACCTGCGGCTGCGCTTCCACGGCGATCCCGGCCTGCTCGGCCGCGAGGTGCTCCCGCTGGTGCACGACTGGGCCGCCGACCTGTGCCGCGCCGGGCTCGCCCGCTCGCTCGTCCTGGACACCTACGAGCCCGAGGTCGAGCGGTACGGCGGCGCGGCGGCCCTGGAAGCGGCCGAACGGGCGTTCACCGCCGACAGCGACGCCGTGCTGGCCCAGCTCAGCCTGCGATCCGCGATGACGCCGGAGCTGCTGGCCGCCGCCAACTACGCCGACCTGGCTCGGGCCTTCCACGGGCAGGGCTGGGAGGACTGGGTGATGGCCGCATACCCCGTGGACGAGCACCATCGCGCCTTCCAGAGCGTGCGCCGCACCGCGATGGACACGATCGCCGGGCGCGACCTCGACCCCCGGCTGGCGGAGATCTGGCGGGCGCGCAGCGGCCCCGTCGCCGCGTACGGCGAGCTGATCCGCTCGCTGCACCGCAGGACGCCCCTGCCGGCGCTGCTGCACATGCACCACAACCGGCTGATCGGCGTGTCCAGGATGTCCGAAGGCGCCTCGTACGCCATCGTCCGCGGCGCGCTGCAGGCGCTGCGCGACCGCGCGAGGCACCAGCGGTGACGCGAGAACGCGCGGTGCGGGTCGCCGAAGAGGTGGCCCACCGGCTGGCCGACCCCGCCGACGTCGAGAAGGCCGCCTCGGCCGGCACCGACCGGCTCCTGGACGGCAGGACGCCGCTGATCTGGCATGCGATGTCCCTCAACGAGGGATTCCTCGGGGTCGCGCTGCTCCACGCCGAGCTGGGACGGCGTGAGCACGCGCACGCGTTCCTGGCCGCCGCGGCCGGCACGAGGCCCGCCCGGCACGCGCTGAGCGACGGGCTGCCGGCGCTGCTGTTCGCCACCCGGGCCGCCGCCGTCAAGCCGGGCGACTACGCCGGCCTGCTCGGCCGGGCCGAGGGCGCCGTCCGCGAGATCACGCGGCAGCGCGCCGAGACGGAGACGGCCGGGCTCGCCCGCCTGCGGCAGGACGGCGGGGGAGTGACGTTCGGCTCCTACGACGTCGTCGAAGGGCTGAGCGGGCTGGGCCGCCTGGTGCTGGCGTACGGCGACACCGAGCCGCTGTCCTACCTCATCGCGCTGACCGAACCCAGGGAGGTGGCGGGCGGCACGGTGCCCGGCTGGCTGGTCTCGCACGCCCCCATCCGCGGCGGCCCCGACGGTGACGGGCACTTCAACCTGGGCCTGGCACACGGCATCCCCGGCCCGCTGGCCCTGCTGGCCATCGCCCACCGGGAAGGGGTACGCCTGCCCGGCCAGGAGGAGGCCATCGAGCGGGTCGCGGACTGGCTGCTCGGCTGGACCGACGGCCGCTCCTGGCCGCCGACGGTGACCTTCCACCACGAACTCGCCCGTACCCACACCCACGCGTTGCCGCCGCGCCCGGCCTGGTGCTACGGCACGGCCGGTGTCGCCAGGGCGCTGTTCCTCGCGGGCACGGCCCTCGACCGGCCGGACTGGCGGCGGGCGGCGATCCGCGCGCTGCGCGAGACCCTCGCGCTGCCCTGGGACGCCTGGGGCATGGTCGACGCCGGCCTGTGCCACGGCTGGGCCGGGATGCTGCACGCCACGTACACCGTCGGCCGGGACAGCGGCGACGAGACCCTGCTGGCCGCGGCCGACGGGCTGGCCGGACGGATCGTGGCCGCGTACGCCGACGACGCCCCCTTCGGCTTCCGCTACTCGGCCACCGGCGGCGTCGAGGTGTCCCCCGACCGCGTGGGGCTCCTGGAGGGCGCGGCGGGCATCGCGCTGGCCCTCCACCACTACGGCACCGGCGAGCCGCCCGTCACCGGGTGGGACACCGCTCTCCTCATGAACTGAAAGGACGTAGATGACCGGGCTGGCCGCACTCGTGGGAGACGTGGACACGTTCTTCGAGCAGCACCTCGGCAGGAAAGCGCTCCACCGGCACGGCGTGGCCCGCGAGGTCGTCTCCCTGGACGACGTCGACCGGGTCATCACCGGCAGCGGGCTGCGCGCTCCCGGCCTGCGCGTGGTGAAGGACGGCACGGTGCTGCCGCCGGAGCGCTACGTGTCGCCGTCCACGTACGGCTACGCCGGGCTCGGCGACGTCGTGGACCCCGGCAAGGTGACGGCGCTCTTCCGCGACGGCGCCACGATCGTCCTCGGCACGGTCGACGCCCTGATGCCCCGGCTGCACGAGCTCTGCAAGACGATCGAGATGGAGCTCGGCCACCCGGTGGACGCCAACATCTACGTCGCGCCGCCCGGCGCGCAGGCGTTCCAGGTGCACTGCGACGCCCAGGACATCCTCGTCGTCCAAGCGCACGGCGGTAAACGCTGGACGCTCTTCGACCACCTCGAACCCGACCCCGCCGGCGGCCGGATGCTGCCCGGCCTCGACGCCCCCGCCACCGACTACACGCTGCGCGAGGGCGACGTGCTCTACGTCCCGCGCGGGATGCCGCACCTGGTCCGTACCGAATCGTCCGCCTCCGTCCACGTCAGCATCAGCGTCAACACGCTGACGTGGGCCGACCTGCTGACGGCGCTGACGTCGCAGCTCCTGCGCTCCGGCGCGTACGCCCGGCCGCTGCCGATGGGCAAGGACGTCGCCGGCCAGGTCGGGCCCCTGCTCAAGCGGTACGCGGACGACTTCGCGGCCGCGCTGGCCGACCCGGGCCACGACCGGCTGCACCGGGCGATCCACGGCAGGACCGCCTGCGCCGAGGGGCACCGGGCCGGGCTGCTCACCCAGGCCCTGCTCGGCACGCCGCCCGCCCCGGGGGAGCGGATCGCGCTGCGCCCCGGCACCTGGCCGCTGATCACCGGCGAGGGCACCAGGATCGAGGCGGGCGGCCGCACGTTCGCCGTCTCACCCGAGGTCGGGCGGGCATGCCGCCGCCTTCAGGACGGCCCGCTGCCCGTCGCCGAGCTGCCGGGGGAGGTGGCCGGGACGCTGGTCGAGCTGGGCCTGTGCGTCACGTCCGCCTGACCTACCAGGTGACGGGCAGCTCGTGCATGCCGTACACGGCCGCCTCGTCCTTGAACCCGAGCTGGTCGGCGGGGACGGCCAGGCGCAGGCCGGGCATCCGCCGCAGCAGGGTCTCGAAGACGATCTCCAGCTCCACCCGGGCCAGGTTCTGGCCCATGCACTGGTGGGCGCCGTAGCCGAAGGCCAGGTGGTTGCGGGCGCCGCGGTCGATGTCGAACCGCTGCGGGTCCTCGAACACCTCCGGGTCGCGGTTGCCGGCGTTGGCCAGCATGAGCACGCCGGACCCCGCGGGGATCACCGTCCCGCTCAGCTCGACGTCCTCCAGGGTCACCCGGGTCATGGCGAACTCGGCGATGGTGAAGTAGCGCAGCAGCTCTTCGACCGCGTCGGCCGTCTTGTCCGGGTTGTCGCGCAGCGCGGCCAGCGTCTCCGGCTGGTCCAACAGCAGGTACGTGCCCAGTGAGATCATGTTCGCGGTGGTCTCGTGCCCGGCGATCAGCAGCAGGAACGCCAGGCTGAGCAGCGCCGGATGGTCGACCTCGCCGTTCTCGCGCTGCTTGGCGATCTGGCGGCCGAGCAGGTCGTCGGAGTGCTCCTGCTCCTTGGCCGTGATCAGCTTGTCCAGGTAGATGGCCAGCTCCAGGGTGGCGTGCTGGCGCTCCTGCTCGGTGGCGCCGCGGTCGAGCAGCCGCGCCGAGTGCACCTGGAAGAAGTCGTGGTCGGCGTACGGCACCCCGAGCAGCTCACAGATCACCAGCGAGGGCACCGGCAGGGCCAGCGCGCGCACCAGGTCGGCCGGCTGCGGGCCTTCGAGCATGGCGTCGATGTGCTCGTCGACGATCTCCTGCATGCGCGGCCGCAGCGCCGCGATGCGCCGGACGGTGAACTCACCGATCACCGCGCGCCGGGCCGGGCCGTGCTCGGGCGGGTCCATCTCCAGGATCATCTTGGGCAGCGGCGACGCCTCCAGCCCGCCCCCGCTGTCTCCGGCCAGGCGGGGCGTCTTCGGGTGGCGCCGGTCGGCGGTGAAACGAGGGTCGGTCAGGATCGTCCTGATGTCCTCGTAGCGGGCCGCCACCCAGGCGTCCTTCCCCGTCGGGAGCGTCACCTTGGCGACGGGCTGCTCACGCAGCAGTTCCAGGTGCTGCTCAGGAGGGGCGAAGGGGCAGCTGCGCGTGGTCTGGAGCGTCGCAGCGGGGTCAATGGTCAAAGCTCTCCCCATTCGGTGTGACTGCCACAATAACCTACATATGTACGTTAACAGACGAGTGTCCGGCAAAGTATGCTGAACCGGTGGCGACTCCCCAAGACCGCGTGGCCGGACAGGGCGACCGCCGGATGCGACGCACCCAGGCGGCCCTGCGCAACACCCTCATCGAGCTCGTCCAGCAGCGGAACCTGGCGCAGATCAGCGTCGCCGACGTGGCCGAACGCGCCGGCGTGGGCCGCTCGACCTTCTACGCCCACTACCGCGACGTGCACGAGCTGGCCGAGGCCGCCTGCACGGCGATGATCGACGAGCTCATCGACGCCATTCCCGGCCACAGGCGGGCGGGCTCGCCCGACAACCTGGCGTTCTTCTTCGCCCACCTCGCCGAGCACGCCGGGCTCTACCGTGGCGTGCTGGGGCCGCAGGGCAGTGCCCGCCTGATCGACCACGTACGCCGCCGCGCCACCGTCGCCACGTACTTCGGCTCCCGCCACCCCGCCGACTGCCTCTCCACCGGGGACGTGCGGCTCGTTACCGAGGACGTGCCGCATTCCACCGGGGATGCGCCGCACTTCACCGGGGACGTGCTGCTCTCCACCGGCGACACGCCGCACGACGTGACGGCCGCCTTCACCGCGGGCGCGCTCCTGGGCGTGGCGATCGACTGGCTCCAGCGCGGCTGCCCCCACCCGCCCGCCGAGATGGCCGACCTGACCCGGCCCCTCCTCATGACCCTCTACCAGGACCGTCGCTGACCCTCTCGGTATATTCACGAAGATGTTCACGCTGGAGTCCCTGGTCGCGAACGCGTCCTTGCGGCTGAAGGTCCTCCTGCCAGGGCCGGAAGGCGCCATGGACGAGCCCGTCGCGTGGGTCCACAACACCGAACTGCCCGACCCGTCCGCGTACGTCCGGGAACGGGAACTCGTGCTCACCAACGGGCTGTGGGCGGGGCAGGTGAGCGCGGCGCGGTTCGTGGCGGGCGTGCGGCGGGCCAGGGCGGCGGGGATCGTCTTCGGGCTGCGCGCCGAGACCCCCGTCACGCCGCCCGACCTGGTCGACGCCTGCCGCGACGCCGGGCTGCCGCTGCTGGAGATCGCGCCCGAGGTGCCGTTCACGGCGATCTCCCAGGCGGTCTCCGCCCTGTACGCCGACCAGCGCCGGGAGTCCCTGGCCGGCACGGTACGCAGGGGCGACGCCCTGGCGACGGCCATCTCGCGCGGCGCGGGCGTCTCCGGGGTGCTGGCCGTGCTCAGGCGCGACCACGACCTGCCCCTCGCGGTGGTCGACCGGATGGGCCGGACCCTGGCGGCGGCCGGGACTGAACTCGACGACGCCCAGGCCCGGACGGTGGCCGCCGGCCTGGCCCGCCGCCCGCCCGCCCTCGAACTCGACCTGGGTGGTGTCACCGCCGCGCTCTTCCTGGTGGGCGCGGTGGGCGACGTGGACGCAGCCCTGGTGTGCCTGCGCCCGCTGTCCACCCTGGGGGCCGCCGAGCGGGAGGCGCTGGAGCAGGCGGGCCGGTTCCTCAGCCTGGAGGTGGCCAAGCAGCAGGCGGTACAGGCGATCGAGATGCGGTTCGCCGGTGAGCTGCTGGACATGGTGCTGTCGGGCGGGACTCGGGCAGGGGAGGTGGCGGGGCGGCTGCGGGCGTTCGGCGTCGACCCCTCGGAACCCTTGGCCGTCTGCGCCCTGACCTTCACCGACCCCCACCCGGCAACCCCGCCAGGCCCGGTCGGAGGGCGGGGGGAGGTCGCTTCAACCGGCCTGGCCGGAGAGCAAGGGCCGGTCGCCTCGACGGGGCTGGCCGAGGCGGTCGGTGACTTCTTCGGGGGCGCCGGTATTCCGGCCGTGGTCATCGGGGGCACGCACGACGTCGTGGTCGTGTTCGCCTGGCGGGACGCGGACTCCGAGCTCCCACCGCTGGCCCAGCGCCTCCTGGCGGCCGTGGAGCGGCGCTTCCCGGGCCGGCGGGCGGTCGCCGGGCTCGGTGGCGTCGCCCCGTACGCGGCCCGCCTCCGTCAGCCGCTGCTGCACGCGCGGGAGGCGTGCCGGGTGCTGCGGCGCTCCCGTACCGGACCGGTGGTGCGGAGCTTCGCCGAACTGGGCACGCACCGGCTCCTGCTCGGCCTGGTGGACCAGGAGACGCTGCACGGCTTCGCGCACGACCTGCTCACCCCGTTGCGCGACCACGACGCCCGCCGTGGCGGCGACCTGGAACGCACCCTGCGCGCCTTCCTCGACCACGACGGCCACTGGGCCGACACCGCCGCCGCCCTGCACGTCCACGTCAACACCCTGCGCAACCGGCTCACCAAGGTCGCCGACCTGACCGGCAGAGACGTGGGCCGCACCGAGGACCGCGTGGACATGTTCCTAGCCCTGGCCATAGACGCCATGGACTGAGGCCGCCCGGCTCAAATCACGGCCCCTGTCCAGCGATCACCATGGAGTGAGGCAGTCGCTCAGGTCATGGCCCCCAGCCACCGCCGCGCGTTGTCCAGCGTCGCCATGGGCTCCAGCATCCGGCGGTCGTACGGCTCCAGCGGCAGTCCCCGCGACAACCGGTCAGGCAGATCGGGATTGGCCAGCGCACCCCGTCCGATGGACAGCAGGTCGGCGTGGCCGTCGGACAGGACCTGAGCCGCCTGCGCGAGATCGTGCATGCCGCCGTTCGCGATGACCGGCAGGCCGGTCACCTGGCGGGCCAGGCCCGTGATCGTGACGCCGCCGTCCAGGCGGGCGGTCTCGTTCCAGTCGCGCCCTTCGCTGGCGATGTGCAGGTACGTGGCCCCCGCCCCGGCCAGCGTGCCGAACACGATCCGCGCGTCGGCGGCGCCCCCGGCCCAGCGGTGGGTGAAGTCGTTCACCTTGCCCTGGGAGAGCCGTACGCCGACGGGGAAGTCCGCGCCGAGCTCGTCCCGGATCGCGGCCACCACCTGCGCCGTCAGCCGGATCCGGTTCGTGACCGGGCCGCCGTAGGAGTCGGTGCGGTGGTTGGTGTACTCGGTGAGGAACTGGTCCAGGAGGTAGCCGTTGGCGCCGTGCAGCTCGACGCCGTCGAAGCCGGCCTCCCTGGCACGGACGGCCGAGTCCACGAAGCCACCGATCGCCGCCTCGATATCGGCCCCGGTCATCTCCCGGGGCGTGGGCCACGGACCGGACCCGCCGTACTCCGGCAACATTCGCCCGACCGGCGGCACGGCGGACGGGCCGGCCGTGTCGGTGCGGTACCGGTTGCCCTGCGACAGCGCGCCCGCGTGCATGAGCTGGAGCACGACACGCGCCCCGGCAGCGTGCACCGCGTCGGCGACGCCTCGCCAGGCCGCCACGTGCTCGGCGGACACGATGCCCGGCTGATTGAGGTAACCCTGGCTGTGCACGGCGTCGGTGTAGGTGCCTTCCGTGATCACCAGGCCGAAGCCGCCGGTCGCGTATCGGGCGTAGTAGTCGATCATCTCGGAGGTCGGCGTGCCGTCGGGGGCGGCCGACACCCGGGTCATCGGTGAGACGGCGAGCCGGTTGGGCAGGTCGAGGCGGCCGAGCCGGATGGGCTGCAGTGCCGCTTTGAGTTCAACGGATGTCATGACATCAGATGACCACGCCGTCTCCGATCGGGACCATGGAGATTCATCCACGAAACGCCACGTCGGCTGTACGAACCTCCATGGGTGCAGAATCGGCTGCGAGACCCTCAACGGGCGCCGTAGCGGGTGGACGGATCTCCGCGAGTGCCGTGTCGGCTGGACGAGGTTCCACGGATGGCGCGTCGGCCGGACGAACTTCCGCGGGTGCCCGCAGTGCCCCGAGAAGTCGCGGTGCCGCCGTCGCCACGAGCACCGCCAGGGCCGCGGGGATGATCAGGGCCGCCGGTAGCGAGGCCGCCCCGGCGGCGTACCCGATGACGGCTGGTCCGACCAGGCCGCCGCCGTAGCTGCGACGTCACCTTCGGCCGCGCGCCGAGCCTGCCCGACCCGGTACGACAGAGACCGGTTCGCTATGAGCCGATCACCGTCGTGCTGCCGGAGCGGCATCCGCTCGCCGGGCTGGACGCCGTACCGTTCGAAGCGCTCCGCGGCACCAGCCCGTGCATTCGTGCCGGCGACCACGCCACGCCCGGCTGGGAGCACGCCGTGCTCCAGTTGCTCGCGCCCTTCGGCGTGGATCCCGCCCTGGCCCACCCGCACGTGCAGGGGGCCGGCGAGCTCGCCCGGCACGTACGCGACCGCGACGCCCCCATCCTCACCCTGGCCGGCCAGCCGGCCGTGCCCGGCGCGGTGGTGCGGCGGCTCGTGGACCCGGTCGCGATCTTCCCCTGGACGATGATCTGGCGCGCCGGCACCGACCATCCCGGGGTGCGCGTCCTGCACGAAGCCGTGGACGAACTGGCCGCCGCCCACGGCTGGCTGTCGGCCCCGGACGGCGCCTGGTTCCCGGAGCCCGAGGCGAGCCGCCTGCCCGGATGAACCGGGTGCGCGGTCAGGCGCCGGCGAACGGCATGTGCTCGCCCGGCACGTACGTGGGGAACGGCTGGTAGACGTTCACGCCAGGCTCCCCGCGCAGCAGCAGCGCGGAGACGAACGGCTGCTGTTCGCTGGTGATCCGGGTCGAGGTCGGGATGTAGCGGATCGTCAGCCCGCAGCGGCGCTTCGGCGAGGTGTTGGCGTTGGAGGCGTGCAGGATGTTCGGATGGTGCACCTCCACGTCGCCGGGTGACAGCACCAGGTCCACGGCCTTCGACTCGTCCACCGTCACGGCGCTCTCCGAGCCGAGCACGTTGTCGACGTCGTCGCGCTGCCGCAGCTCGTGCAGGTCGTCCCGGTGCGAGCCGGGGATCACCCGCAGGCAGCCGTTCTCCGTCGTGGCCTCGTCCACGGCCAGCCAGAGCGTGACCACCCGCATCGGCTCCAGCGGCCAGTACGCCCCGTCCTGATGCCAAAGGACCGGTTTGCCGGCGAACGGCGGCTTGCTGATGTAGTGCGAGGCGAACAGGGCGATGTCGGGGCCGACGAAGTGCTCGGCGATGTCCAGCAGCCGGTCGTCGCTGACGAGCCGGACCCAGAAGGGGTCGCCCGCGACCAGCTCGGTGCCCAGGTCCTCGCCGAGCCGCTCGGGGTGCTTGGCCTGGAGCCAGGCCACGTGCTCGCTCGCCTCGCCGATCAGGTCACGGTCGAGGACGTTCCGGAAGATCGTGTAGCCGTCGCGGTCGTAGTCCTGGAGAGTCCGGTCGACTTCCGTGATCACCATGTACTCCTCTGGAGGCCGTGGGCGGGTCATCGATCCGGATTCTTCGTTCTCGACGGTCCGTGTTACTAGTATTCGGCGCGCCATAACTATTAATTTCCTGACATGTCGACCATCCTGCGCTGGGTCGAGTTCGCCGCGGGCCTGCCCTACCACGCGGCCCTCGTGCCGGTGACCGGCGGCCGCCGCGACCGGCCGGAACCCCACACGCACGCCGACTTCCACGAACTCGTCCTCGTCACGGCGGGCACGGGCACGCAACGTGTCGGCGAGGCCGAGATACCCCTGCGCGCGGGCGACCTGTTCCTGGTACGCCCGTCCGACCACCACGAGTTCGCCGCCACCGAGGGCATGCGCTTCGTCAACATCGCCTTCCCCAGCGAACGCTGGCACGCCTTCGCCGACCTCGCCGGGCTGGCCGGCACCGCGGACTGGGACCGGCGTGAGCTGCCCCTGATCGCCCGTACGGACCTGGACGGGCCCGTCGCCGCGGAGTTCGCCCGCGTGCTGGCCGCCTACACCGGCACACCCCGCGTACTCGACCTGGTCAGGCTCTGGACGGCGGTGGTCCCGGTGCTGGAGCGCGCCGACGGCACGGCCGTGGACGGGCGGCCCGGCTGGCTGGTGTCGGCCTGCGTGGCGATGAGCCGCGAGGAGAACCTGCGCGAGGGCCTGCCCCGGCTGCTGGCGCTGGCCGCGGTCAGCTCCGGGCACCTGGCCCGCTCCATGCGCCGGCACTACGGCCGCACCCCGGTGGCGTTCGTGGCCGGGCGCCGCCTGGAGCACGCCGCCCTGCTGCTGACCACCACGACGGCCGGCATCGGGGAGATCGCCCAGCGCTGCGGATTCTCCGGCCAGTCCTACTTCGGCCGGCTCTTCCAGCGGAGATACGGGATGGCGCCGCGCGACTATCGGGAGGCGACGCGGCGGGCGGTGGTCCCCGCGGCTATGGACACCCAAGATATCAAGTGATTAGATGACTCGCCACGGGTCCCGTTTCACCCCCACCGTGCAGCACTTGTGAGCGAACAGGAGGCCGGGCATGAACCGGTCGCGTCCACTGCTTCTCGCCGCCGTCATCTCCCTCGTCCTGGCCGGCTGTTCGGGCGGCGAATCAGGCGGCTCAGGAGGCTCGGGGCCGAAGGCCGCCAAGACCGAGCTGAAGCTGTACAACGACAAGGGGGCCTGGAGCAAATACTTCGACGAGATGGGCGCCCTGTCCAAGCAGCAGATCGGCCTGTCGATGAAGCCGGTCGGCTACACCGACGAGCCGACGTACCAGGCGTTCATCAAGGCGTCCTTCCGCACCGACGTCAAGCCCGACCTGTTCACCTGGACGACCGGCGGGCGGCTGGTGGAGATCGTCGCGCAGAAGCAGGTGGCCGAGACGACCGCGCTCTGGCAGGAGGCCATCAAGAACGGCGACCTGTCCACGGAGCTGGCCGAGTATTACACGGTGGGCGGCAAGCAGTACTGTGTGCCGCTGAACGCCGCGTACTGGGGCATGTTCTACAACAAGAAGATCTTCGACCAGCACGGCCTGCAGCCCCCGAAGACCTGGGACGATCTCATCAAGATCGCCGACACGCTCAAGCAGAACGACGTCAAGGCGTTCTACCACACCAGCGTGCTGTTCTCCTTCGTCTGGTTCGAGCAGCTCCTCGCCGGCACCGACCCCGACCTGTACGACCGCCTGTCCACCGGCCAGGCCAAGTACACCGACCCCGGCGTGGTCCAGGTGATGGAGAAGTGGAAGTCGATGATCGACGCCGGCTACTTCACCAACCCCGGCGACAAGACCGACCCGGGTGACGTGCTCAAGACCGGCAAGGCGGCGATGCTGTCGTTCGGCACCTGGTTCAACACGAGCATGACCCAGCGCAGCATGAAGGCGGGCTCCGACTACGGCTTCTTCGTGATCCCGAACGTGAACGCCGCGCTCCCCAAGACCTCGATGATCTTCGAGAGCGGCCCCCTCTGCTCACTGGCCAAGGCGCCCGACCCCGAGGCCAGCACGAAGTACCTCAAGTGGTGGGTGAGCTCCGCCGCCCAGGAGAAGTGGGCCACCGCCCGGGGCGACGTCTCGGCCAATCCCAAGGTCGCCATCGCCGACGAGGCCATCGCCGAGGTCGGCAAGTCCGCGGGCAGCGGAGAATATCGCCTGGTCAACCGCTACTTCGAGGCCACGCCGCCGCCGGTGCTGACGGCCGCGCTGGACGGCTTCGGCGCCTTCGTCGTCAAGCCGGACGGCTACCAGAAGGTCCTGGCCGACATCCAGGTCGCCGCCGACGAATACTGGAGCACCCACAAACAGGGTGGCTGACGGGCCGGCGGGTCTCCGCCTCAGGAGACCCGCCGTGTGGCGGCTCAGTTCACGCAGTCCTGCGTCTTGAGGCCGAGGGCGAGCTCCTCGACCTTGTTCCGCTGGTTGACACCGAAGTAGAAGAACGCCTTGCGGTTGCCCGGCACGGTGGCGTAGTAGCCGCTGATCTCCTTCTTGACGCCGGGGTAGGCCTTCTTGACCTGGCTGAGGGTCGCGCCGACGGCGATGCCCTTCGGGGTGCGCGCTCCGGGCGGCGCGAAAATGACGGCGACGCCGCGCTTCTTGGAGAGGAAGAGACTCGCCTTCTTGTCGGCCTTGTAGTGATAGCGGCTGCAGTAGCCGCCGAATTCGCGCACGAGCTTGCCGGTGGCCTTGGCCTGCGCGGTGGTCATCCCCAGCTTGACGCCCCCATAGCCGTACGGGCCCAGCGTGCCGGCGGCGGTGGCCGCCTGCGCCGGGCTCGCGATCACCAGCGCCGTGCTCGCCGCCGCCACCGCCGCCATCGCTCGCATCGTGTTCATCCCCATCACCCTTCATTGGTTTTTCCCTCTCTCTGATGCCGGTTATGGCCGCAAAGTTCGCTCCGTTTGGCGACAGGTTCGGCAGGTACTCTCGGCGCATTTCCGGCCGGAAGAAGGGTGCAGAGTGAAACGTCTTTTAGCCGTGCTCGCGAGCATGGCCATGGTGACGCTGGCCGCGGTCACGCCCGCGGCGGCCCAGACGGGCCTGGCCGTCAACCCCACTGCCTGGGCGTCCGTGACGTCCCAGGATCCCGATCAGGCTCACTGGTCGGAGTACGAGCCGACCTGGGAAGGCGCCGACGTGTCCGTCGGCCGTACCGACCATGGCGAGGTCACGCGCGCGTTCTTCGAGCTGGACGTCACCGCCTTCGCGGGCAAGCGCGTCCTCGACGCCAACTTCGTCCTGTACGTCCGCGCGCACGGCGCCTGCGGGCCCGACACCGAAATGTGGGAGACCGGGCGCATCTCCTCCCAGACGACCTGGAACGACCAGCCCCAGTGGCTGCGCGAACTCTCCACCTCCCCGGCCGACTGCGGGGTGCAGGGATGGATGATCTCCGAGGCGGTCAAGGACGCCGTGGCCCGCGGCGACGAGGTCGTCACCATCGGCCTGAAGTCGGCGGACGAGAGCACCGCCGGGCGCTACGTCTTCTGGACCACGCCGTCCGTGGGCAACGCGACAGGGCCGGGCATGTCGGTCCGCTACAACACGGTGCCCGACGTCCCGTCGGGCCAGGCCGTCACGGCCGGAGACTGCCAGGCGCCGCCCGGGGGGCCGTACCTCCGTACGACGACGCCGTCGTTCCTGGCCATGCTGACCGACCCCGACCACGGGGGCAACGAGATCATGCGGGGCCGGTTCGAGTGGGCCGACGCCGCCGGTGCGAAGATCGGCGAGGCCGTGACAACCGAGCAGACGGGGGACGCGCGCCACTGCGTCACCGTCCCCGCGGGGCAACTCGCCGACGGCGGCTCCTACACCTGGCGGGTACGCGCCGAGAACTCCTACACCGTCGTCGGCCCGGGCGGCTACGAGACCTACTGGGACATGGGCGAATGGAGCGCCTGGCAGCCGGAGCTGCACATCGACCAGGCGCCGCCCGCGAACCCGCCGGCCATCAGCTCGGCCGACTTCCCCGAGAACCAGGTGGGCGGCCGCGTCGGACAGCCCGGCACCTTCACCCTCGCCCCGAACGGCGTCACCGACGTCGCCTCCTACGACTACGACTTCGGCCGGGGCTTCGTGCCGGTGCGGGCGGGAGCCGACGGGACGGCGACGGTGACGTTCACACCCACCAACACGTTCCCGCAGCGGCTGATCGCCAGGTCCGTGGACCGCGCGGGCAACCTCGGCCCCACGGTGACGTACGCGTTCCGCGCCGCCCCGCGCTGACCTCGTAGGGCGGCCAGGTCCTGGCCGCCCTGCGATCAGTGTTTCATGAGAGCGGAGTACTGCTGCGGATCGCTGGAGGCGCGCACCACCAGCTCCGGCCGCAGCAGCTCCGTCTCGGCGCGACCGCCCTCCAGGACGCGGACGAGCTTGCGCAGCCCTCTGCGCCCCATCTCGTGCATGGGGGAGCGGACCGTGGTGAGCGGCACCGGCAGCTCGGCGGCCAGCGGCGTGTCGTTGAAGCCCACGACCGCGATGTCCACGCCCACCCGCAGGCCGTGGTCGCGCAGCGCGCCGAGCGCGCCGATGGCGCCGAAGTCGTTGACCACGAACAGCGCCGACGGCGGCGGCCCCGACGCGAGCACCCGCTCGGTGCCGGCCCGGCCGCCGCGCGCGTCGAAGCGCGAGTGCACGATCCGGTGCGCCGGGATCGGCAGCCCGGCCTCGCGGAACCGGTCGGCGAACCCGCCGGTGCGGTTGATGCCGGTGCTCGCGTAGGGCTCGCCGGCCACCACCGCGACGTCCTCGTGCCCCAGCTCCAGCAGGTGCTCGGCGACCATCCGCCCGCCGAGATAGTCGTCGCACACCACCGAAGGATGCCCCTCGGCCTGCCGGTTGACCAGCACGAACGGCACGCCCCGCGCGGCCACCTCGTCGAGGAAGCCCGAGTCGGAATGAGCGTCGCCGAAGATGATGCCGTCGACCCGGCGGGCCAGGACCATCTCGGTGCGGGCGCGCTGCTCCTCGGGGATGTCGCGGGTGTTGGCCACGAACGTGGACAGGCCGTGCTCGGCCGCCGCCTCCTCGACACCTTCGTAGATCGTCGCGAGGACCATGTCGGACAGCCGGGGGACCAGCACGCCGATCAGGTTGCTCCGCTGGGTGCGCAGGCTCATCGCGTGCGGGTTGCGCTGGTAACCCAGCTCGTCGGCGAGCTTGCGCACCCGCTCGACGGTCGGGCTCGACGCCGCCCGCAGCCCTTCGCCCGGCTTGGCGTGCAGCACCCGGGACACCGTGGAGACGTGGAGCCCCAGCCGATCGGCGATCATCTGCAGCGTCACCGGACGCGCCCTCTTGGCACCCATGTCCCTCGGCTTTCGGCGATCACGGCTTGGCGGCTTCACCTGATTTTAACGTGATGTTCTTGACATTCCGTAGTCGCAGGTCAGATGCTACCAAACGTTTGGCCCAAACGTTTGGGTAAACCGAGGAGGTCCCGCGTGTCCAAAGTCATCGTCCTGTCCACCGGAGGGACCATCGCCACCCGCAGGAACACGCGGGGAGTGGGTCTCGCCAAGGACTCGGCGGGCGAACTGCTCGGGCGCCTGCCCGCCGTACCCGGCGTGGCGCTCGAAGGGGTGGACGTGCTCTGCGCGGGCAGCTATCTGTTCACGCTCGCGGACATGCGCCAGGTCGCGCTGAGCATCCGCGCGGCTCTGACCGGGCCGGGCGTGCTCGGCGTCGTCGTCACCCACGGCACGGACGGCATGGAGGAGACGGCGTACCTGGCCGACCTCTTCCACGACGATCCCAGGCCGGTCGTGTTCACCGGCGCGCAGCACCCGGCGGACGCGCCGGACGGCGACGGCCCGCGCAACCTCGCGGGCGCGATCGCGGTGGCGTCCTCCGCCCGGGCGCGCGACCTGGGCGCGCTGATCTGCTTCGACGGCCAGATCTACGCCGCCGCCGGCACCCGCAAGACCCACACGCTGGCCGAGGCGGCGTTCAGCACACCCGACGGCGGGCCGCTCGGGCGGGTCCGCGACGGCCGGGTGAGTCTCTCCATGACTCCGGTACGCGCCAAGCCGCTCGACCTGGACACCTTCGACCTCGACGGAGTGCGTACCGACATCGTGGCCCTCTACCCCGGGTGCGACGCGGCCGCGCTGCGCGCCGTGGCCGAGGCGGGCGCCACCGGGATCGTGCTCCAGGCGCTCGGCGCCGGCAACGCCAACCCGCTGATCAGGGACGAGGTGGCCCGGCTGACCGAGGCGGGCGTCGTCGTCGCCCTGTCCACCCGGGTCGACGCCGGTCCCGTCGCCACCCTCTACGGCAACGGCGGCGGGGCCGACCTCGTCGAGGCGGGCGCCGTACCGACCGGAACCCTGCGCTCGCCGCAGGCGCGCGTCCTGCTCAGCGCGCTGCTCGGTGGCCGGCGCGACCCGGACCGCGTACGCGAGGAACTGCGCGCGCGGACGTCACCAACCGAGCGGACGTCACCAACAGAAAGGACGAACTGATCATGCCCAAGGAGATTCTCGTGGCGTACGGCGTGGACGTCGACGCCGTCGCCGGCTGGCTGGGCTCCTACGGCGGCGAGGACTCGCCGTGCGACATCTCGCGCGGCCTGTTCGCCGGCGAGGTCGGCTCCCCGCGCCTGCTGCGCCTGTTCGAGAAGTACGACCTGCGCACCACCTGGTTCATCCCCGGCCACTCCATCGAGACCTTCCCCGACCAGACCCGCATGGTCGTCGACGGCGGCCACGAGATCGGCGTGCACGGCTACTCGCACGAGAACCCGATCGCGATGAGCCGCGACCAGGAGAGCGCCGTCCTCGACCACTGCATCGACCTGGTCGAGAGGTACTCGGGCCGCAGGCCGACCGGCTACGTCGCCCCCTGGTGGGAGTTCTCGCCCGTCACCAACGAACTGCTGCTGGAGCGGGGCATCAAGTACGACCACTCGCTCATGCACCAGGACTTCACCCCCTACTACGTCCGCGTCGGCGACAGCTGGACGAAGATCGACTACTCGCTCCCGGCGGCCGAGTGGATGAAGCCGCTGCGGCGGGGCCAGGAGACCGATCTCGTCGAGATCCCCGCCAACTGGTACCTCGACGACCTCCCTCCGATGATGTTCGTCAAGGCCAGCCCGAACAGCCACGGCTTCGTCAGCCCGCGCCACCTCGAGGAGACGTGGCGCGACCAGTTCGACTGGGTGTACCGCGAATCGGACTACGCGGTGTTCACCATGACCATTCACCCCGACGTCTCGGGCCGCCCGCAGAACCTGCTCATGCACGAGCGCCTCATCGAGTACATCAGCGGCCACGAAGGGGTGCGCTGGGCGACCTTCGACGAGATCGCCGACGACTTCAAGGCGCGCTTCCCGCGCTGACGCGCGGCTTCCCCCCACCTCGAAAGGGCATTTTCCATGACAACGACCTCGCCGAACGCCACCGGGCGCCTGCCGCGCTTCGGGGTGCGGGAGACGCGCAAGGCGACCGTGATCGCGCTGTTCGCGTGGATCTTCGCCGTCTACGACTACATCATGTTCGGGACGCTGCTGCCGGAGATCTCCGCGCAGTTCGGCTGGACCGCGGCGGAGGCGTCGCTGTACTCCACGCTGATCTCGGTGGGGACCGCGGTCGTCGTGCTCGGGGTGGGGCCGCTGGTCGACCGGCTGGGGCGGCGCAAGGGCATGATCATCACGGTGTCGGGCACGGCGCTGGCCTCGGCGGTGTCGGCCGCCACCATGAACGCCGCGTACCTGATCGGCGTCCGCTCCATCGGCGGGCTCGGGCTGGCCGAGCAGTCGGTCAACGCGACGTACCTCAACGAGGTCTACGCCGTCACCGAGGACGAGAAGATCAAGAAGCGGCGTGGCCTGATCTACAGCCTGGTCCAGGGCGGCTGGCCGCTCGGCACGCTGCTGGCCGCCGCGTTCATCGCCGTCTTCCTGCCGCTGGTCGGCTGGCGCGGCTGCTTCCTGCTGGCGACGTTCCCGGCCATCGTGATCGCGCTCCTGCGGCGCGGGCTGCGCGAGACGCCGCAGTTCGAGCTGCAGCAGCGGATGGAACGGCTGCGCAAGGCCGGACAGCGCGAGGAGGCGGCGGGGCTCGCCCGCGAGTACGGCGTGTCCGAGAGCCAGGCGGCGCCCTTCCTGGAGATCTTCCGCGGGGCGGCACTGCGCAACACGCTCGTGCTCGGGTTCGCCTGGTTCGTCAACTGGTTCGGCATCCAGGTGTTCAGCGTGCTGGGGACGACGGTGCTCACCGAGGGCAAGGGCGTCGGGTTCACCAACTCGCTCCTGATGTTCATCGTGATCAACGCGGTCGGCTACCTCGGGTACGTCTTCCACGGCTGGGCCGGGGACCGGTGGGGGCGGCGCAACGTGATCGCGTTCGGCTGGATGGCGTCCGGGGTGCTGTTCGCCCTCATGCTGGTGGCCGCCGAGGGGACCTTCGCGGTGGTGGCGCTGTACTCGCTGGGGATGTTCTTCCTGGTGGGGCCGTACTCGGCGATGTTGTTCTACATGGGCGAGTGCTACGACACGCGCTGCCGGGCCACGGGGACCTCGTTCATCAACGCCATCAGCCAGCCGGGGGCCATCGCGGCGGGGGCGATCATCACGGCGATGCTCGTCGCCGGCTCGGACTGGAGCCAGGGGGCGCTGATCGTGGGGGCGCTGGGGACGTTCCTGTCCGGGTTCGTGATGTTCGGTGCGCGGAAGGTGCCCGCACTGGCGGGCTGACCATTTTTAGGGATTTATTGTGAATATGTCAGGACGGGTTGCCGTCATCACCGGAGCCGCCAGCGGCATCGGCCGCGCGCTCGCCGTCTCGTACGCCTCCCGCGGCGTCCGCACGGTCATCGGCGCCTACCCCGGCGACCCGCACGACCCCGCCGAGACCCTCGCGCAGGTCGAGCGCGCCGGCGGCGCCGGCGTGGTGCACGAGGTGGACGTACGGGACGCCGCCCAGGTCGAGGCGTTCGCCCAGCGGGCCCTTGACGAGTGGGGCCGCCTCGACATCGCGGTCGCCAACGCCGGGGTGCTGCGCCGGGCTCCCCTCGCCGAGCTCACCGACGCGGCCTGGGACGACATGCTGCAGGTGGACCTGACCGGCGTCCTGCGCACCCTGCGCTCGTCCGCCGCCCGGATGTCCGGCGCGGGCGCCATGGTCGCGGTGTCGTCGATCGCCGGCGGCGTGTACGGCTGGGGCGAGCACGCCCACTACGCCGCCGCCAAGGCCGGGGTCATCGGCCTGTGCCGGAGCCTGGCCGTCGAACTCGCGCCCCGGCGCGTCCGCGTCAACTCCGTGATCCCCGGCCTCATCGTCACCCCGCAGTCCTCCGACCCGGTGAACTCCCTCGGCCCCGCCGGCCTGGCCCGCGCCGGCGCCGACATCCCGTGGGGGCGGGTGGGGGAGCCCGGAGAGGTGGCCTCCGTGATCGGCTTCCTGACGTCGGACGACGCGGAGTACGTCACCGGCCAGTCCCTCATCGTGGACGGCGGCCTGACGGTCCGCATGCCCGCCTGACCGCCCCCCATTCACCTGCCTACGTGAAGACCTGCCCGCCATGCCTGGAGGAACCATGCCCGCCCTGGAGAACCGGACCGCCCTGATCACCGGCGGCGCGAGCGGGATCGGCCGCGCGATAGCGGAGGCGTACCTTCATGAGGGCGCCCAGGTCGTGATCGCCGACCTGGACGTCTCCGCCACCGTCCCCGGCGCGGCCGCTCACGTCGCCCTGGACGTGAGCGATCCGGCCTCCGTCCAGGACGCCGTCGCCACCACGACCGGGCTGCTCGGCCGAATCGACATCCTCGTCAACTCGGCCGGCATCCTCACCGAGGCGCCGCTGGCCGAAATGGAGCCGCGGGTGTGGTCCGAGACGATCGCGGTCGACCTCACAGGCGTCTTCCTGTGCTGCCGGTACGTCGTACCCGGGATGATCGAACGGCGCTGGGGCCGGATCATCAACATCGCCTCCCAGCTCGGCATCAAGGGCGGCCGCTCCCTCACCCACTACGCCGCCGCCAAGGCCGGGGTCATCGGACTCACGAAGTCCCTGGCCCTGGAGGTCGCCGAACACAACGTCCTGGTCAACGCGATCGCGCCCGGCCCGGTGGAAACCCCGATGGTCGCCGGAATCACCGAGGAGTGGAAGTCGGCCAAGCGTGCCGAACTCCCTCTGGGCCGCTTCGGCCGCCCGGAGGAGGTGGCCCCCACAGCCGTCCTCCTCGCCACCGACCCCGGCGGCAACCTCTACGTCGGCCAGACCCTCGGCCCCAACTCGGGCGACGTCATGCCGTGATGAAGCCTGGAGACCCAAGCGAGAGAGGTGACCCCTGATGTGCGGTGCCTGCGGCGAGCGGGGGAGCGGCGACTGGGCACGCCCCTGGCTCGCCGGCCCCGCCGCCCGCGCGGCGATCGCCACCGCCGCCCGCGCCGCGGCCGGACGGGCGGGTCCGTCCGCCGGACCGAGGATCTCGCCCACCGCCGGCGGCTGGGTGGTCGCCCGGCCGACCGGGGGTTCAACGGTCTGCGCGACGCTGGGCGAACTCGTCGCCGCGATCCGCACCACGTCGCCCGCCCCGCTCAGCCCCCTCGACCCGCCCGGCCCGCCCGGCCCGCCCGGCCCGCCCGGCCCGCCCGGCCCGCCCGGCCCCCTCGACCCGCTCGGCCCGCTCGGCCCGCTCGGCCCGCTCGACCCGCTCGACCCGGAGCGTCCATCGGGCCGGTTGGCCGTGCCCTCACGGGACGGCCGCACCGGAATCGTCCTGCGGGTCAACTCCGGAACCCCACCACGACCCCTCGACACCGCCCTCCCCGACGGGATCGTGACGGTCCCGGACGACCGGGCGGCACTGGCCGTACTCGCAGACCTGGCCACCCCACCATGGCTCCAGCGCGCCTACCTCGCCCGGCTCGAAGGCGTTGAGGCACCCTGGGGAGGCCCACCGGTCACGCTCGGCCGGACGCTCACCTCACCGGCCGTGGCCGCCGACGCCGTGCTCCGGCTGGAATGGGCGCGCCAGGGCGGCCTGTACGACGGCACCGCCATCGCACTCCGCTGCCCCCTCGACGAGGCGACGTACCTGAACGTGGAAATCCGCGCCGGCCACGTCGTACGCGCACACCACACCGGCCCGCACCACGTCGCGGATCCGCGCGTCCGGACCGCGGGCGACGATCACCAGCACCCGGGCATGTCGTACCGAGTCCTCTGAATCCGACGGCACTGTGACAGTGATTCTTCGCCGTGGCGGAAGTGGGGTTTCGAGTGAAGTGCCGAGACCGCCGGTGAGCCCGAACGCGATGGTATGCGCTCCTGGCATCTTCAGGTCGCCGCCGAGCGTGGAGGAGGGTGACCGGATTGCGAGGTTCCCGAGCCCGCACGGAAGAGATCCTCGCCGGCAGGCGTACGGTCGTGCGTCGTGCAACACCGGCTCCACCCGGACACTCTGAATTACGAGCTTTCGTCGGGGGAGGTCGTGATGCGGAGGGCGTACACGAGGTCGTGGATGCCGGATCTCGTCGACAACAGGTCGCGGTTCAGGAGGCGTTCGGCGGTGCGCAGGTGGGCGGTGACGGTGTTGCGGCTGATGCCCAGCAGCCCGGCCGTCCGCTGGGTGTCGGTGTCGGCCTGGATCCAGGTGGTCAGCGTGCGGTAGAGCTTCTGGTGGCCGGGATCGTCGATCGGGGCCAGCAGGGTCCGGGCCCAGGTGGTGGCCGCCTGGGTGCGCAGCAGTTTCTCCAGCGACGGGGGCGAGTGGGGGGTGCCGCTGTCGGCGTACAGGCTGGTGATGGCCAGGGCCAGGGCGAGCGTGGCGCGCGAGCCGACGTCGTCGAGCCGGATCCCGAGAGCCGCCTCGACCCGCTTGAGATGGGCGGTGACGCTGTTGCGGCCGATGCCGAGCAGTCGCGCCACCCCGACGCGAGGGAACGTCACCGCGAGCCGGGTGATGTCGATGGTCAGCGCGGGCACCGGGCGCAGCGGGCGGAGGTAGGAGCGGGCCCAGGCCTCGGCGGGTTCCCGGGGGAGCAGGTGCTCCAGCGGCGCGGGGCCACGGTAGTCGGCGATCCGGCCGGGGGTGTTCCTGGCGACGGCCAGGGCGTGGCGGGCCTCGTGGTACGCCTGGGCGGTGGCGGCGAGCGGTTGCGGCGAACTGCCGCCCAGCGTGTAGTGCGCGTTGTCGCGGATCAGGTGGCGCAGCCCGTCCACCAGGCGGGAAGTGGGCGCGTCGGGAGTGAGGCAGATCAGGTGGTCGTCGTAGACGGGGCAGCGCAGCATCAGTCCGCGGCCGTGATAGCCGGATAAATCCTGATAAGTCCGTATGTGGCGGTCGCGGTCATCCGGCGGGCAGCGCAGCAGCAGGACGCGTACCCGCTGGGCCTCCAGCAACGCCGGTACGGCGCCGCTCGTGAGCCGCCGGGCGAGGGTGGGGTCGCCCGCCATCAGGGCCATGAAGACCGCCACCCTGACCTGGGCCGCCTTGTGCTGGTAGGCGTTCGCCAGCCCGGCGTCGACCCGGACCCGGCGCAGCACCGCGATCAGGCTTCCCGCGTACGTGACCAGCCCGGCCGCCCGCGAGGTCAGCGTCTCCGGGACGACCACGACGAGCACGGGCCGCGGCACCTCGGCCCCCAGCGCCTCGCACCGGACCCGGAGCGCGCCCGCCTCCGTGGCGGCCGTGGCCACCTGCCCACGCGACAACCGGCCGAGCGGCTCCTCCAAGGACTCCGTCAGCCCTTGCGGGAAACCCGGCGTCGCCAGCTCCACCGCACCGGCCTCGTCGACGAGCGCCACCTCCGCGCGAATCCGCCGGCCCAGCCAGCCGACGATTCTCGCCAGGTCAGGCCCGGACTCCCGGGCGGCCTGGCGCCGCAGTTCCCGTACCAGCTCCTCAAGCCACTCATTCTCCGCCCGGGCCTCGGATGTCATGAAACGACCATCGCCATCAGCGGCGCGGAACTCCAGAGCACGCGTTCGATAGGTCCGTATTCTTGGGAAAGCCGATCGGGCCGTCACGACCCCATGTCACAGTCCGGGGCGTCCAGGTCGTCCTTGGGACATGACCGACAACCGGGGGAACGGGCGCACCCGCCGCGGGCTCGCGTTCGCGAAGATCGGCGCGGGGCCGCCGCTGGTGCTGCTGCACGGCATCGGGTCCTCGCGCGCGGCCTGGGCGCCGGTGCTCGACGGGCTCGCGGCCGCGCACACGGTGTACGCGGTGGACCTGCCGGGCTTCGGCGGCTCCGACACGCTGGACGGCAACCATCCGGTGACGCCGCGCCGGCTGGCCGAGGTTGTGGCCGCGGCCCTGGACGAGTGGGGCGTCGACCGGCCGCACGTCACCGGGCACTCGCTCGGCGGATGGGTGGCCCTGGAGCTGGCCCACCTCAGGCCGGTCGCCTCGCTGACCCTGCTGGCTCCGGCCGGGTTGTGGAGGCGGGGCCAGCCGGCGTACTGCACCGTGAGCTTCGTCCTGACCTGGGCCGCCTGCCGGTACGGCGCGCCGCTGCTCAGCACGCTGTCGCGCCGGGCCTGGGGGCGCAGGCTGCTGTTCTGGCAGCTCTTCCACCATCCCGAGGCTCTCGCCCACGAGGACGTGGTCCACGCCGTCGCCGACATGGGGCGCGCCCCGGGGTTCCTGCCGACGTTCAGGGCGGCCATGTCCATCCGTTACCGGGCGGCGGGGGAGGTGTCCGCGCCGGTGACGGTCGCCTTCGGAGCCTCGGACCGGGTACTTCTCACGCGGCAGTCCCGGTTCACCGACCAGCTCCCGCCGCACACCCGGCACCTCGTCCTGCCCGGCGCCGGTCATGTGCCGATGAGCGACACCCCCGAGCTGGTCGCGCGGGTCATCCTCACGGGGACGGCGGCGTCATGATGCCACGGGAGGCCGAGCTCTCGGCCGGTTACGCGGCGGCGCGCTCCCATCTGACCCGGGTGGCGTACGCGATCCTGGGCACGGTGTCCGAGGCCGAGGACGTGGTCTCCGAATGCTGGTTCAAGCTCGTCCGCGCCGACCGCCGGGCCCGCGTCCAGGACGTCGAATCCTGGGCGACGGTGGTCGTCGCGCGGGCGGCGATGGACGTGCTCAAGACCGCCCGGCTGCGCCGCGAGACGTACACCGGGCCCTGGCTCCCCGAGCCCCTCCTGACGCCCGTGGCCGACCCCGCGGACCGGGTCACGCTCGACGAGTCGGTCGGCTTCGCGCTGCTCGTCGTCCTGGAGTCGCTCACCCCGGCCGAACGTACCGCCTGGGTGCTCCACGACCTCTTCGGCCTGACCTTCGAGGACGTCGCCGCCACCGTCGGCCGCACACCGGCGGCGGTGCGCCAGCTCGCCGCCCGCGCCCGCAGGCACGTCGGCGAGGGCGCGCCACGCGTCGACGTCGACCGCGACCAGCACCGCCAGGTCGTCGAACGGTTCCTGGCCGCCGCGGCGGGGGGCCGCCTGAGCGCCCTTGTGGCGATCCTCGACCCCGGCGCCGTGCTCACCAGCGACGGCGACGGCCGGGCCAACACCGCCCGCCAGCCGGTCCACGGTGCCGAACGGGTCGCCCGCTTCGTGCTCTCCATCATGAGCGACGCCGCACCCGGCCAGGTCCTCGCCCCGGTTACCGTAAACGGCGCCCTCGGCCTGGCCCTGTACGACCACGGCAAGGTCGACACGGTCGTCTCCTTCACCGTCACCGGCGGGTTGCTCAGCCGCATCGACTTCATCCGCGCCCCGGCCAAACTGCGCTAGCTACGATCATGCGGTGCGGCTCTCTCACGCGGGAAACACGGCGGCCACGCCCATCCTCGACTGGCGGGACCCTCGCGTCCTGAGACTGGCGGCCGAAGCCAGGAAGGCGAGCGGCGACCGGGCGTTCCTGATCGCGGCCCACCGGCTCATCGCGGCACGCGTGCGCCCGGTCTCGTGACGACCTGTTCGGCGCGCACGGGCAGACCCTGTGCCTGCCGGTACGCGTTCCCGTGGATCTCGTCATGCGCCGCCGGGTAGCGTAGAGCCCAGGTACGTCGAAGTCGGAGGTGATCACGGTGCATCCGGTCTAGTGACGGCCCCATCCCGGGGTGTCACGGAGCCGAAAGGTGACCGTATGAGCAAGACCGACAAGACCCGGCCCTGGTGGGTACGCATGGCCGACGCGCCGATGGTGACCTGCGTGCCCGTCCACGACCACCGGTTCGGGATCTGCACGCTGCCCGACGAGATCACCACCGCAGGCGCGTCTCTGAACCACCGCACCAGCGGCTGTTACTGGAGGGCCACCGACCACCACCTGCTCGGTGCCGGCGCCCTCGGCGGCGGCCGGGAGTGGAACGACCTCCGCCGCGAAGAGCGCCGCCGCAGCCGCCGCCGGGCACGTCGCGACCTGCGGAAGTATCGCGACGACCGGGCCTAGGACCCCTGGGCGCGCACGGACAACGCGTGACGGAAGACGTTACGCGGGTCCCAGCGCGCCTTCACCCGCTGCAGCCGCGCGTAGTTCTCCCCGTAGTAGATCGTCGACCACGGCACGCCGGAGGTGTTCCACCGAGGGTCGGCGTGGTCGGCGTCCGGATAGTTGATGTAGGCCCCGCCGCAGTTGCCGCCCGGCACCGGCACGCCTCCCGTGGCCGCGAACGTGCGCTGGTGCAGCCGCCGGACCCACTCCAGGTGCGCGGCCCCGTCCTGCTCGGCCGACCAGGACGCCAGCTGGAGCATCTTGAGCACGGACTGACGCTCCACGGTCGCGGTGGCCTCCGGACGCGTCCGGTTCACCCGCCCTCCGTACGAAAGGAGCCACAGCAACCCGGTGGAGGAGACCGCGTCGGCGGCGTTCAGGGCGTCGTACGCCACGTCGGCCTGCTCGTCCGTGAGCGCCTTGCGCAGGTAGGCCGACTTGCCCTTGTACCGGCCCGACTCCGACTCCGCCCCCAGCGACAGCGTACGGACCGCCTGGTACCACGGCACCCGCTCCAGCGGCGGCACGAACACCTCGGGCGTGACCCCCTCGGCCACGGCGGCGAAGTGCTCGCGCAGGACCTGTTCGGCGCCGGGCACGTCCGCGTCGATCTGCGTGGGCAGGATGATCCCGCCCGGGTCGGCGCCGGCCTGGCGGCCGGGGATCAGCAGGGAGCCCCACAGGGAGACGTGCGGGCTGCCCGGCGTGCCGTAGCGCTCGTGCCACTCGGCGAAGTTGCGCAGCAGCCGACGGAACGACTCCTTCGTCATGCCGTTCCAGGACCAGATCGCCACCCCCGACAGGACGGTGGCGGGCGGCCGGGGCAGCAGCTTGGCCGGGTCGTCGCCCCGGGCCTCCGGGTCGCGCATCCAGTAGCGCGTCACGATGCCGAAGTTCCCGCCGCCGCCACCCGTGTGCGCCCACCACAGGTCGTGGTTCGGGTCGGCCGGGTTCCTGGTCGCCACCACCGCCCGGGCCCGCCCGTTGCGGTCGACCACCACGACCTCCACCGCGTCCAGGTAGTCGACGGTGAGCCCGTCGCGCCGGGACAGCGGCCCGTACCCGCCGCCCGCGATGTGACCCCCGGCGGCCACGCCCCCGCATTGGCCGCCGGGAATGGTGACGCCCCACCCGAAATAGAGCGTGCGGTACGCCTGCATGAGCGTGGCGCCCGGCTCGATGGCGAACGCGCGGCGCCGCTCGTCGTAGTAGACCTCCGACATCTCACACAGGTCGATCACCACCTCCGCGCCGTCGCCGACGAAGTTCTCGTAGCAGTGACCGCCGCTGCGCACGGTGACGCGCCGGCCCGCCCGGACCGCCTCGTTGACGGCGGCCACGACCTGCTCCGTGGAGCCGGGGACGTGGAAGTAGTCGGGTTCGGCGCGGAAGCGCTGGTTCGTCCGGCGTACCGCTAAGTCCTCGTAACGGGGGTCGCCGCGCCGGACGACCACCGGGCCGAACTCGGGCGTGCCCGGCGCGGCGGCCGCAGCCGGCGTGAGCCGCGTCGCGACGGCCGCCCCGCCGACCGCCGCCGCGCCGCTGAGGAGCCCGCGGCGTGTGACCTCGCTCATGCTGATCCTCAATCCCCTGGTCGAAGTCCCGAAATATGTGCTCATGACACTATGTGTGGGGCGCTGCGGGGAGAATGCATTCAGGCGTACGCCGGGGGTGGAGCTAGCTACACCTCCGGCCGTACCGGCATCCTGTCCCCATGTTGATCAGAGAAGCCGGCGCGGCCGACTGGCCCGCCATCTGGCCCTTCTTCCACGCGATCGTCGCCGCGGGGGACACCTTCACCTATCCGGTGGATCTCGACGCGGAGCGGGGCCGTGACTGGTGGTTGCTGCGGGCACCCGACCGTACGGTCGTCGCCGTGGACGACGCGGGGAAGATCCTCGGTACGGCGAAGATGAACCGCAACCATATGGGCAACGCCTCCCATATCGCGAGCGCCAGCTACATGGTCGACCCCGCGCATTCCGGACAGGGCGTGGGGCGGGCGCTGTGCGAGTACAGCCTGGAGTGGGCGCGGGCGGCGGGGTATCGCGCGATGCAGTTCAACGCGGTGGTGGAGACGAACGCGCACGCGGTGAAGTTGTACCGGTCGCTCGGGTTCGAGGTGGTGGGCACGCTGCCGGAGGGCTTCCGGCACCCGGAACGAGGTTACGTCGGGTTGCACATCATGTACCGCGCGCTCTGACCGGAGGACGCCGGGTGGGATATCCTGGCGGTCGGCGTCCGTCCGCGCCCAACCTCCGGCGGCCCGCCCCAGCCGGGCCACCCACGGAGGCAAAGGGGGGCCCACCTCTCGGCCGGAGCGCCGTCGTCGATCGCGCGCTCACCGCACCGGTCGCTGGGGGATCCGCGGGTGGGGCGCGGGAGATGACCATGACCAAGCAGGCCGACTTCAAGCGGCGCGTGCGCGCCCGCATGGCCAAGACCGGCGAGTCGTACGCGACCGCCCGCAGCGAGCTACTGGCCGGACACCGTGACGACGGCTGGATGGCCGAGGCGTTGCACGTCAGCAACGGCGACGCCACCGACCTGCCGGGCACCGGCATCGCCCGGCGCGTGATGTTCTGGCGCGATGTCCTGCACGAGGGCCCGGTGCCCGCCGTCGGCCCCGAGGAGCTGCGCCGGATCAGGGCGGCGTTCCTCATCCAGGCCGACGCGGACGACCGCGGCGAGGTCATGGAGATGTTCGTCGAGCGAGACCGCGACCTGGCGGCCAACCGCGACGGCGAATACGTGCTGTGGTTCGAGGCCGACCTCTACGACCAGCTCCAGATCATCCAGATCCTCGCCCGCCTCGCCGACCTGGAGGTGCCCGCCGAGCGCGTCACCCTGATCTGCATCGGCGAGCACCCGGGCATCGCGCGCTTCGGCGGCCTCGGCGAGCTGACCGCCGAGCAACTGCGCGAGCTGCCCGCGACGAAGGCGTGCGCCCGGCTGACCCCGGACGCCCTGGAGCTGGCCACCCGCGCCTGGGCCGCCTTCCGGGCGCCGACGCCCGCGGGCCTCGGCGCCATCGCCGCGGTCCGCTCGCCTGAGCTGCGCTTCCTCGGCGAGGCGTTCGACCGGCTCAGCCGCGAATACCCGGCCACCCGCGACGGGCTGTCGCTCACCGAGCGACGGGTGCTCGCCGCCGTCGCCGACGGCGCGTCCGACGCCGCCACCGCGTTCGTCCGCGCCGGGGCCAGGGAGACGCGCCCGTACCTCGGTGACGACTGGTGCTTCGCGATGATGGACCGGATGGCGTACGCGCCCGTCCCGCTGCTCGGCACCGAGCCTTCCGGCGCTCCGGTCGGCCGCGCCACCCGCCTGCGCCTGACCGCGACCGGGGCGCGGGTGCTCGCGGGCGAGGCCGACCACGTCACGCTCAACGGTATCGACCGGTGGATCGGCGGCGTGCACCTGCACGGCCGGGACGCCCGCTGGCGCTGGGACGACGGCACGGAGGCCATCGCCGAGAGCCGCTAGGAGACCAGCGGGAGGAGCGTGATCAGGCCCGTCACGCGGGCACTCGGGGATTCGTTCACCGCTGGAGGCCGGGATCCCTCCCGGCCACCGGGCGGGCGTCCAGGTGCCAGAGCTGCGAACCGGCGTTCGTGCACGGATTGACCCGGGCCTCCGCGCCGTCCGCCGTGGAGCCGTCCGCGACGTCCAGGCACAGCGCCTGGTTGTTACGGGGCTTGATCACGTAGACGGACCTGCCGGCCGCGACCGGCAGCCAGTCCTGCGCGCCGGTGCCGTTGCACGTCCACAGGTGCGCCTTGTCACCCGGGTCCACGGAGATGTTGCCGTTGGGCACGTCCAGGCACTTGCCGGACTTCGGGTTGACGAAGGAGAACACGCCAGTGGCCCGCCGCGTCGGGCGCCACTCCTGGGCGAGCGCGCCGCCGCAGGTCCACTGCTGGATCCGGGTGCCGTTCGTCACGGCGCCCGCGTCGGCGTCCAGGCAGCGGCGGCTGGCCAGGTTGATGGCGCGGTAGACGGCCGAGGCGGACACGCCGGTGGCGTCGCCGGTGCCGAGGGAGGAGCCGGTGGCGACGTACGCCTTGCAGGTGCCGTCGGCCACGTCGGTGGCGATCTCCAGGACCCGGGTGCCGTCCGCGGAGGGCAGCAGCGGTGGGCTGTAGTTCTGACAGGGCAGGTACAGGTTGGCGTTCGGCGGATCGAGATCGACGCCGACCTTGACCGGGGCGTCGATCTCGTACCAGGCGCCCACGCCGCCGGCGGTGTTGACCAGGATGGTCCGGCCGCTCTCCGGCAGGACGGTGGCGGCTCCGCGGTCGCCGCCGGTGCGCACCAGCTTGGCGATCACCATGAGCCGCCCGCCGGGGCCGCCGCCGGGAGCCCACGCCACCGTGGGCGCGTGGGCGAGGTGCTTGCCGTCGGCCGTGCGGATGATGGTGCCGGGGTTCGCCGGGTCGCCCCAGTTCCAGCCGTCCGACGAGGTACGCAGATAGACCCGGCAGCCGTGCCCGTTCGTGACCGGCCGCAGCTCGCAGTATTCGTACACCATGACGTAACCGCCGTTCGGCAGCCGCCTGACCACGGGCATGCCGGGGCTGTCCGCGGCGTCCGCCTCACCGGCCACCGTGTTGACCTTGGCGCTCCACGTCAGGCCGCCGTCGGCCGAGCGCACGCGCGCCAGCGTCTGGCCGTAGCGCGGCTGCTGGGTCTTGTCCGAGAAATGCATGACGAGCTGCCCCGCCGCCTCGGAGAACTCGGGCTCCCACAGGCCGTGGCCGGTGGAACCGGTGACGATCGGGCCGCCGATGGGCGCCCAGGTGTATCCGTGGTCGGCGCTCGTCCAGGCGACGATCCGGGCGGTCGGGTTCGGCTGGTCCTCGCCGCCGCCCAGGGTGTTGATCGACGCGGCCCAGATGAGCGTGCCGGCCGGGCTGGAGCCGAGCCGGCGCGGGAACTCGAACAGCGCCGAGCAGCACGAGAACTCACCGGCGGCCGGGCCGGTGGGAATCTCGCTGATGCGGCGGAAGGTCCGCCCGTCGTCGGTGCTCTCGTGGATCGTCCCGCCGGCGCCGGTGTTCGTGGTGGCGAGAACGCGGCCGTTGTGAGTGGTGTCCGCGTGCTGCAGCCGGATGACGCGCGGGTACCACGCCTGCCCGGCGTCGAGCGGCGGTGTCCCCGGCTCCACACTCGCCTGAGCCGGGGCGGCCACGCTGAGCCCCGTCCATAACAGCAGCGCGAGCAGAACCCGCCCGAAGAAGAGCATCGAACCTCCACGTACGAACAGCATGAACGGGAGCCGATGCTAGAGGGATCACCCGGCGGAAAGCGTCAACCCTCCGCCGTATTCGTTTTCAAACTTCCGCGGTACTGCCGGCCTCCCGCACGGCGTCGAGCAGGCTCGGCACCCGCACGTCCGGAACGCCCTCCCGCAGGCGGTTCATGACGTAACCGAACGCGAGCCCGCTCGCCGGGTCGGCGAAGCCGATCGAGCCGCCCAGGCCGGGGAACCCGAAGGCGGCGGGGGAGTACCAGAACGCGTCCGGCGTCGGCAGGCCGAAACCGGTGCCGATGCGTACGGGCACGCGCAGGATCCGGTCCACGCCGGCCACCCGCTCCGCGGTCGCGGCGGCCAGATGGTCAGGCGTGAGGATGCGGTGCCCGATGAGCGCGGCGTAGAAGCCGGCCAGGCCGCGGGCCGTGCAGATGCCGTTGGTGGCGGGCATCTCGGCGGCCTGCTCGGCCGGGTCGTTGTGGTCCAGCGGCGGGGTGACCACGTTCATCGCGCGCACGGTCAGCGACGTGGGGTCGGCGTAGGCCGCCAGCACCCCTCGCATGGGCTCGGGGACGGCGTCGAGGTCGACCGCCGCCAGCGCGTCGGAGCCGGGCAGGTCGTCCGCGACGATGCGGCTGACCCGGTGGTGCTCGGACTCGGGCAGCCCGATCCACAGGTCCAGGCCGAGCGGCCCGGCGATCTCCTCGGCGAGGTAGGTGCCGAGGCTGCGGCCGCTCGCCCGCCGTACGACCTCGCCGACGAGCCATCCGTACGTGAGCCCGTGGTAGCCGTGGTCCGTGCCCGGCTCCCAGTACGGCCGCTGCGCCGCCAGCGCCGCCACCATCGGCTCCCAGGCGATCGCCTCCGCCGGAGTGACCGGCTGGTCGATCGCGGGCAGCCCGGCCTGGTGGGTGAGCAACCACCGGACCGGTACGTTCTCCTTGCCCCCGGCCGCGAACTCCGGCCAATAACGAGCCACCGGCGCGTCGAGGTCGAGCTCGCCCCGCTGCGCCAGCAGGAGCGCGCAGGCCGCCGTGACGGCCTTGGTGGTGGAATAGACGACCTGCAGGGTGTCGCGCTCCCAGGGGCGGCCGGTCCGGGGGTCGGCGATTCCGCCCCACAGGTCGACGACCTTCCGGCCGTGCAGATAGACGCTGACCGCGGCGCCGATGTCGCGGCCGGTGGCCAGGTTGGCCGCGAACGCCTCGCGTACCTTGTCGAATCCCGGTGCGGTCTCCCCGCTGATTTCGGGCATGCGTCATCGCCTTCCGTCGTGATGAATGTCAGCCGCGGAACTTCTCCACCAGCCAGGAGCACAGCTCCGGCTCGCTCATCTGAGGAAACTCAGCGGCGAAGGAGGCCAGCGCGCGCGTCGCCTCGTCCCTGTCGAGACCGCGCGCCATCGCCGCCTTGAAGTATTCCTGGCGCGCGAGGGAGGGCCGCCCTCCGCCCGCTCCCCGGCCCGGCAGGCTCTCCCGCCATCGGACGATCTCGCCGAGCCGATCGGCCCGCCAGCCCGGAGCGCCGTCGACCTCGACGTCCGGCCCGGGAAAGGGATGGTCGGAGCCGTCCGGATGGCGGGTGCGCCACTTGTGCACCGCATGCCGGCTCACGCCCAGGGCCTCGGCGACGCCGATGATCCCCAGGTAGCGCTCCGCCATGGAGAACATTGTCTCCATAAGAGACGATATTTGGCAATACACCGTTCGATGTACGGCTCTACGCGTCCGGCGCAGACCGAAGTGACGCGCCACGGACGACGCGGACCCGGCGGCCACACCCCTAACGTCGTCGCCGTACCTCCGAACCAGCGAAGGAAACCCCATGACCAAGAGCATCATCACCGTTCTCGCCGGCGTCGGCCTGACGGCCGGCCTCCTCGCGCTGGGCGCCGCCGGCGCGTCCGCCGATGACCGGACCGAACTGACCACGCCGAAGCCGCCGAAGGGCGCCAGGGCGGTCGTCCAGGTCAGCCCCAACCCCACCACCAAGCGGGGCGAGGAGATCACGATCACCGGTCACTGCGGCGGCGGCAAGCGGCTCAAGGCCGTGCTCGGCGGGGTGCGCAAGGAGATCCTGCGCGACGTCCGCATCATCGACGACAACCCGAAGGCGTTCGTGGCCAAGGCCACCCTCGACCCCAAGGTCGGCAACGGTGTCGGCCCCATTCTGGTGGACTGTGACGGAGAGGCGGGCGTGACCCTCCTCGTCACCCACGTCTGATCCCCTCCCAAGAGAAGGCTCCCCATGGTGTCCCCTTTCCCGCGACACGCGCCCGCGGCGGTACGTCACTCCGCCTGGCTGGTGGACCTGGCGTTCGCCGTGCTCACCGTCGTCGGCGTGACCACCGGGGCCCTGGCGGCCGGGGTCCGCGGCCCATGGAACGGTCTCATCCCCCTCGCGCTGTTCCTCGGGGCGCTCCTGATGTTCAGGCGCCGGTGGCCGTTGACCGTGCTGCTGCTGTCGATCGCCGCGATCTTCCTCTACCGCGCCACCAGCGTCTTCGAGGGCGGCTGGATCTGGCCGGCGTCGGTCGCCTACGTCAGCGCCGCGTGCACGCCACGCGTCCGGTGGGTGGCGCTCATCGGCGCCGCCCAGCTCGTCTACGCCACCGTCGACTTCTGGTGGGTGCTGGAGCGGAACGCAGGCCGTTTCCTCATCCACATCGTCGGCGAAGGGCTGCTGCTGGCGATCCTCATCGCCGCGGGGACGGGCTACGCCACCGCCATGAGCTGGCGTGAGCGGCTGCGCGAGACCGACGGCCGGGCCCGCGCCGCCGAGGAGCGCCTGCGCGCCGCCCGCGAGGTGCACGACATCGTCGCCCACACCCTCGCGGTCGTCGGCGTCCAGCTCAACGTCGCGTCCGACACCCTCAAGGAGGCGCCGGACGAGGCCGCGGCCGCGCTCCGCGTGGCCAAGGACGTCAGGAACCGCGCGATGGCCGACCTCACCTCCCTGATCGGGGTCCTGCGCGACAGCACCGCCCCGCAACCCGACCTGGCCGCACTCGGCACCCTCATCGAGGACGCCCGCGCCGCCGGGCTCCAGGTCACCCTCGACCAGCGCGGCGACCCCGCGACCATCCCCGCCGCGCAGGCCGTGGCCGTCTACCGCATCGTCCAGGAGGCGCTCACCAACACCCTCAAACACGCCGGCGCGGCCAAGGCCGAGGTGACGATCGAGCGAAGGCCGTCCTCGATCACCGTCGAGGTCGAGGACGACGGCCGGGGCTGCGCCGAGATCACCGAGAGCCACGGCCTGGCCGGCATGCGGGAACGGGTGAACGCCCTCGGGGGCACGCTCACCGTGGACTCGAAGCCGGGCGGCTTCTCGATCCGGGCCGACCTCCCTGTGGCAGGCTCGCACGTATGACGACCAAGGTGCTCCTCGCCGATGACCAGTCCCTGGTACGGGCCGGATTCCGCAGCCTGCTGGCCCGCGCCAGGGACGTCGTCATCGTCGGGGAGGCCGCCACCGGCGACGAGGCCGTCCGGCTGGCGGCGGCCACGCTGCCCGACGTGATCCTCATGGACATCCGGATGCCCGGCATGGACGGCATCACCGCCACCCGCCACATCGTCGCCGACCCCGCCATCCCCGGCTGCCGGGTGATCATCCTGACCACGTTCGACACCGACGAGCACCTCTTCGACTCCCTGCGCGCCGGGGCCAGCGGCTTCCTCACCAAGGAGATCGAGCCGGGCGACCTGCGCCGCGCGGTGGCCGCCGTCGCGGCCGGGGACGCGCTGCTGTCCCCGGGCGCGACCCGCCGCGTGGTGGAACGCTTCGCCCACGCGCGCGGGCCCGAGCCGGTCGCCCGGCGGCGGCTGGAGGCCCTCACCGAGCGGGAAGGGGAGGTGGTCCGCCTGGTCGCGCTCGGCCTGTCCAACGACGAGATCGCCGAACGCCTCACCATCAGCCCGCTCACCGCCAAGACCCACATCACCAGGGCCATCGCCAAGCTGGAGGTACGCGACCGCGTCCAGCTCGTCATCCTGGCCTACGAGAGCGGCCTGGTGCGGCCGGGCGGGCCCTAGGACAGATCGGCGAGAAAGTCCAAGGCGATCGACCAGGCCCGTTCGGCGGCCTCCGCGTTGTAGTCGGGCAGGTCGGGGTCGGTGAACAGGTGGCCCACGCCCTGGTAGCGGAAGACCTCCACGTCGGCCCGGGCCCGGCGCATGGCGAGATACCAGGCGTTCTGCCAGTCGACGGGCTCGTAGGTGTCGGGGTCGGCGACGTGGAGCTGGACGGGCAGGTCGTCGGCCGCGGTGCCGTCGGCCATGTCGGACGTGCCGTGCATCAGCAGCAGCCCGCTGGACCGCTCGTCGGCCAGGGCCAGGGTCTGCGCGAGCGCGGCGCCCAGGGAGAAGCCCATGTAGACCAGGCGGCCTTCGGCGGAGAGCGGGGCGGCGGCGGTGATGGCGCGTTTGAGCAGCTCGTCCCGGCCGATCTCCTCCTTGATCGCGATGCCCTCTTCAGGGGTGTCGACGATCCGGCCGTCGTACAGATCGGGAACGTGGACGTCGTGGCCGGCCGCCCGCAATCTGTCGGCGGCTTGGTGGACGGCGGGCCGCAGGCCGTACATGGAGTGCAGGAGAAGGATCCGAGCCATGCGTGCCAGCTTAGCCAGCCCTGATCTCGGGGCGGTGCCGCCTCAGAGGCAGAATCCGACCATGGACGTCACACTACGGAAGATCATCGCGGAGCTGAACGAGGCGGCCGCCCGGCACGACGCCGGCCAGGAGAACCGGCTGGACCGGTGGCGGGTGCTGGAGCCCGACGCGGGGGAGTTCCTGTGGTTCCTGGCGCAGAGCGTCGCGGCGCGGACGATCGTGGAGGTCGGTACGTCGCGCGGGGCGTCCACGTTGTGGCTGGGCGACGCCGCCCGGGCGGTCGGCGGCCGCGTGCTCAGCCTCGACACCGACGCCGAGGCCCAGGATCATGCCCGGACCGCGATCGGTGCGGCGGGGCTGGCCGGGCACGTCGAGTTCCAGGTCGGGGACGGTGGAGCCGCGCTGGCGGGCATGGCGGACGGCTCGGTGGACCTTCTCTTCCTGGACGCCGAGCGGGTGGAGTACGCCTCATGGTGGCCGCATCCCCTCCGGGTGTTGCGGCGGGGCGGGGTGCTCGTGGCCGACAACGCTCTGTCGCATCCCGGGGAGATCGCCCCGCTGCGCGACCTTCTCACGCGGGAGCCGGGCCTGGCGGTCGCCACGATCGCGGTGGGCAAGGGCGAGCTGGTGGCGACGCGCCGGGACTGACGACTCTCACCCGCGGGTGGACAGGTGGACGAGCGTGTCCGCGAGCAGCCCGGCCTGCCGTTCGCAGCCGGCCTCGTCGTTCGTCTCGGCCAGCTCCAGGACCAGGCCGTCCATGCGGTGGATGAGGAACCGGGCCAGGTCGGGGATCGGGACGGCCGGCTCGGCGCCGTCCTTCCGGACGGCGGCGGCCAGATTGTCCTGGATGAGGCCGCCGCCGAGCGGTCCGTTGACCACCGCCCAGATGTTGCCGTTGTCCGGCTGCGGCACCACGCTCTTCCTGTTGCGGATGACCCACAGGGTGAGCTCCATGAGGGCGAGATGGAGCCCGAGGTGGTCGCGGACCCATCGCCAGTAGGTGGTGACGATCGATCGCAGGGTCGCCTCGAAGCCGTCACCGGGGTCGAGGTCCGCGAACGCGGTCTCCATCGTGGCGCGGGCCCGCTCCAGGATGAGCATGTTCATTTCGTTCTTGCTGCGGAAGCAGTAGTGGATCGTGCCCAGCGGCGCGTGGGCCCGCTCGGCGATGCGGCGGGTGGTGGCCCGGGCGAGCCCTTCGGCCGCGATCACCTCGATGGCCGCGTCGATGATGAGGCGTCGCCGTTCGTCGGCCGCCAGATAGGTCACGATCACTGCTCCAGGGTCGGGGACCACTCGACGATAAAGGAGCGGAGGAGCGCGAAGAGCCGCTCGCCCTCGGTGCCGGGGATCAGATGGCCGAAGCGCTCGAAGACCTCGTAGCCGGCCGGCGCGGACGGGGAGGAGCGCCTTCGCCGCCATCGCCGCCTCCTCTCCGCCCTCGGCGCGGAAGCCCTCGACGATCAGGTCCCGGTCCCAGCGGGCGACCGTGCTCTGCAGGATCAGTTTCGCCGGGTGGCCGGGATGGCGGGCGGCGTAGTTCATGGCCACCGTGCCGCCGAAGGACCAGCCCAGGACGATCGGCTTGGTGATGCCGAGGACCTGGCAGAGCTCGTGGACGTCGTCGGCCCACTGGTCGAGGTTCCAGGTCGCCGGGTCGGAGTCCTGGCTGCCGGTCGTTGTCAAAGGGGAGAGCCCGCCGGGCCCTGGCCGGCGAGGCCAGGGCCCGCAGGCGCCGGGGCTCAGGACTCGTCCACCACCTGGCCCATCAGGGCGGTGGCGTCGCTGGTCAGGGCCATGGCCAGCGGCGCCTCCGGGAAGGTGGGGATGGCGGCGAGCGCGGCGCCGAGCTGCTCGGCGGTCTCCCAGTGCCAGGTGTCGGTGTAGGTGCCGTTCTCGAGCCGGATCAGCACGGCGTGGGTGAGCCCGGGGTGGCCCTTCCTGACGGTCGCGATCAGCGAGCCGCGGCGGGCCAGGAACTCCGCCAGGTCGGTGTCGGCGACGGAGTAGCGGTGCGAGCGGACGACGGACATATCGGTGTCTCCTTCTGTACGGGCTGTGTGGGGGGCTTACCAGGAGCCGGCGATCTGCCGGATCGGGGCGTTGAGGCGGTTGAAGAGGTTGGTGACGGCGATCATCAGCAGGATCGAGGCCAGTTGCCGCTCGTCGAAGTGGTCGGCGGCGTGGTCCCAGACCTCGTCGGGGACGGCGTCGGCGCGGTCGGCCAGCCGGGTCGAGGCCTCGGCCAGCTCCAGGGCGGCCCGCTCGGCGTCGGTGTAGTACGGGGCCTCGCGCCAGGCGGCGACCAGGCCGATGCGCTCGTCGCTCTCGCCGAGCTTGCGCAGGTTCTTCAGGCCGGCGTCGACGCAGAAGCTGCAGCCGTTGATCTGGCTGACCCGCAGGTGGATCATCTCCATGAGCTCCTGGGGGAGGCCCTGCGACTGGGCCGCCTTCATCAGCTCCATGATCGGCTTCATCGCGGTCGGGATGATCGTGGCGGGGTTCTTCATCCGGGCTTCCATCGTGGTTCCTCCGTCTTGGTCGGTGTGAAACCAGAGTGGATCGGCGGATTGATACATTCGCTATGCGCTGACGATGTGATGGTGATGGGGGGACGATGTGCGGTTCATCCTTCTCGGCCCCGTCCACCTGGTCGTCGCCGGCGAGCCGCTGACGGGCATCGCCCCACGTCACCGGGCCGTACTGGCCTACCTGCTGCTCAACGCCGGCCGGGTGATCAGCATCGAGCGGCTGATCGAGGCGATGTGGGGCCACGACCGGCCCGACACCGCCCGGTCGCAGATCCACGCCTCGATCACCGCGATCCGTAAGGTGCTGCGTGGCGCGGGCGCCGAAGGGCTGCTCGAAACGCGGACCGGCGGCTACGTCGCGCACCCCGGGCCTGGTCAGCTCGACGCGCGGGAGTTCACCGAGCTGGTGGCCGCCGGGAGGCTGCGCGAGGCGCTGGAGCTGTGGCACGGCGAGGCGCTGGAGGACGTGCAGGCGCACTACGCCGGTGGTGTGCGGGAGCTGTGGAACGATCGGCGGCTGTCGGCGTACGAGCGCCTGGTGGAGGCCGAGCTCGCCGCCGGGCGGCATGATGAGCTGCTCGACGAGCTGGCCGCCCAGGTGAGCGCCGCCCCGCTCCGCGAGAAGCTCAACGGCCACCTCGTCCTGGCGCTGCACCGGGCGGGGCGGCAGGCCGACGCGCTGGCGGTGGCGCGGGCCTACCGCACGGCGCTCGCCGACGAACAGGGCCTCGACCCCGGCCACGCCTTCACCGAACTGGAGCACGCCGTCCTGACCGACGCCCCGGCCCTGCGCCTGCCGCCCCGGCCGAGCCACCCGCCACAGCAAGCGGCCCTGGCCGGTGACGCGGCCGTGCGCCTGCCGGAGCGGGCGCCCGTGGCCGACGACGCAGCCTCGCGCCTGGCCGACGAGGCGGCCTCGCGCCTGGCTGGCGGCGCGGCCCCGCGCCTGCCCGGTGCGGTGGCGGGCGACCCTGTTTCGCACCCGGCCGGCGATCCGACCTCGGACGGGCCGGAGCGGGTGGTCCCGGTGGAGGGTCCGGGCTTGCGGCCGGTGCTTGGTTCGGCGGGGCGGTCCACTTTTCTGCCGTACGACATTCCCGATTTTTCCGGACGGAGCGCCGAGCTGGAGCGGCTCGCGGGCGACCACCCCGGGGCCGCGATTGTCACGATCGACGGCATGGCCGGGATCGGCAAGACCACGCTCGCCGTGCACGCCGCCCACCGCCTGGCCGACCGCTATCCGGACGGCCGCCTCTTCATCGACCTGCGGGCCCACACCGCGGGCCGGGAGCCGGTCGACGCCGCGACCGCGCTGGAGGCGCTGCTGCGCCAGCTCGGGGTGCCCGCCGACCGCATCCCGGCCGCCCCGGCCGAGCGGGGCGCCCTGTGGCGGGCCGAGCTGGCCGGCCGCCGCGTGCTCGCCGTCCTGGACAACGCCTCCGACACCGAGCACGTACGCCCCCTGCTGCCGGGCCATTCCGACACCCTCGTCCTGATCACCAGCAGACGGCGGCTCGTCGACCTGGACGGCGCCCACGCATTGTCGGTCGACGTGCTGGACGAGCGGGACGCCGCCGGGCTGTTCGGCCGGATCGTGGGCGAACGCGCTCACCACGAGCCGGACGCCGTACACGAGGTGCTGCGGTTGTGCGGCCACCTGCCGCTCGCCATCCGGATCTCGGCCGCCCGCCTGCAGCATCGCCCGCGCTGGACCGTGTCCTACCTGGCGGGCCGGCTGCGGGACCACCGCCGGCTCCTCGACGGCGTGTCGGCGGCCTTCACCCTGTCCTACGAGCAGCTCGACGAGGCCGAGCAGCGCATGTTCCGCCTGCTCGGCCTGGTGCCCGGCCGCGACATCGACGCCTGCGGCGCGGCCGCCCTGGCGGAGACCTCCGAGGACGAGGCGGAGGACCTGCTCGAAGGTCTCCTCGACGCCCACATGCTGCTGCAGCTCGAACCCGGCCGGTACACCTTCCACGACCTGCTCCGCGAGCACGCCCGCTCGCTCGCCGAGGACGACGGCGCCGTCATGCGGCTGCTCGGCTACTACCTGCACCGCTCCCGCGCGGCCATGGACCGGCTCTTCCCGCACAGCGTCGCCCAGCGGGAGGGCATCCCCCGGCCGGCCGCCCCGATCGCGCCCCTTCGCGACGCCGCCGAGGCGAGCGCCTGGCTCGACGCCGAGCGCGCCAACATCATCGCGACGGCCGTCCACGGGCCCGAGATCTGCCTGGGCTTCCTGGCCCTGTCGATGCGCCCCTTCCTCGACCGGCAGGCGCACCACGACGACGCGATCACGCTCCACACCCTGGCGCTCCAGCGCAGCCGCAGGCTCGGCGACCGGGCGGTCCAGGCGCGGGCGCTCACCGACCTGGCGTGGACGTACTGGCGGATCGGCGAGTACGAGCGCGCGGAAGAGCACGCCCACCAGGCCCTCGACACGGGCGAGGAGGCCGGCGAACGGGCGCGGGCGTTGCTCACGCTGGGCCATGTGGCCCTGCGGCGGCGGGCGGACGCGCAGGCGGAGCGGTACCTGGAGCAGGCACTCGATCTCACCCGGATCGGCGCCGACACCTGGGGCGAGGCCCACGTACTCGGCCTCCTCGCCCTCACCCTCGACCGGGCCGGCCGCCCGCAGGAGGCCCGGCGGCACCTCGACCTGGCGCTGGCGCTGCACCGCAAGGTCGGCAACCCGGCCGGAGAGGCGATGACCCTCAACCACCTCGGCGTCGTCCTGCGGCACCAGGGCGAACTCGCCCAGGCCCGTGCCCGCCACGAGCAGGCCGCGGCCCTCTATCGCTCGCTCGGCAACCCCGCCGACGAGGCGGCCGCGCTCAACGGGCTGGCCGAGGCGGCGGGCGACCCGGCCCTGGCGGTCGAGGAGCACACGGCCGCGCTCGCGCTCGCCGACCGTACGCGCAACCGGCCGGAGCGGGCGCGTGCGCACGACGGGCTGGCGCGCGCCCACCTCGCGCTCGGGCACGCGGAGCAGGCCGGCGAGCACGGACGGCTGGCGCTCACGCTCTACGGGGAGCTGGGCGTCCCGGAGACCGAGGACATCCGAGCCTTCCTGAAGGACGTCGCGCCCTCCTGAACGACCGGCGCCTTCCAGAGGGACTTTGTGCCCTCCTGAAAGACTTGGCATCTTCCCGAAGGACCTCGCGTTCTCCTGAAGGACTTCGCGTCTTCCTGAAGGGCGCCGCGCGGCCCTGATCGGCCGGTGCCCCCGGCAACCTCTAGCATGTCGCACGTGATCTCCTACGACGACCCTGACCCGTTCGAGTACCTGGACACCTCGGCCCTGCCGCCGCGCCAGCAGCGCATCCTGGCCATGATCAGGGACTGGGTGGTCCGGTACGGCTACCCGCCGAGCACCCGCGAGATCGGCCAGGCGGTCGGGCTGCGGTCGTCCTCGTCGGTGTCGAAGCACCTGAAGAGCCTGGAGGACAAGGGCTTCCTCCGCAGGAGCGCGACGATGACCCGGCCGATCGACGTGCGGCTGTTCCTGCGGGCCGCGGAGCCGGGGCGGCCGGCCGGCGACGTGGTGAGCGTGCCCGTGGTCGGGGACATCGCCGCGGGCATCCCCATCCCGGCCGACGAGCACGTGGACGGCACCCTGACGCTGCCCCGCGACCTCACCGGGCGCGGCACCGTGTTCGGCCTGCGCGTACGGGGCGACTCGATGATCGACGCCGCGATCTGCGACGGTGACATCGTCGTGGTACGCCAGCAGCCCGAGGCGCACTCGGGCCAGATCGTCGCCGCGATGATCGACGGCGAGGCCACCGTCAAGGTGTTCCGACGCCGTAACGGGCACGTCCAGCTCGAACCGCGCAACCCCGCCTACGACGTCATCGACGGCGACGCCGCCGTGGTGCTGGGCATCGTGGTCTCGGTCCTGCGCAGCGTCTGAACAGGCCCCGGCCAGATGCTGATCGACCGGCCTGAGCAGGCCCGCCGATCGATTGGCCTGACCCGGCCGCCGCCGGACCGCCGATCGACCGGCCTGAGCACGAACCGTCGCCCGGCTGATCCGTCTCCTACCGCTCCTGCTCGCCCGTCAACTGCTCGTGCAGGGTGCGGGCGGTGCGGACGAAGCCGCTCGAACCCTTGCGGGCCGCCACCTCCGCGACCACGGGGACGGATCCGGACGCCCCGGCCCAGCGGGCGGCGTCGATCGCGAAGGTGAGCGCCTGGGTGTGCCCGGAATACGGCCGCTCGTCCGGCCCCGGCAGGTAGACGGGCAGCAACCCGGTCATGATCTCCCACACCTGCCGGTGCGCCCCCCGCTTCGCGCATTCCTCCAGCTCCGCGCGTACATGAACCATCTTGGCCACGCCCCGCCGCAGGCACAGCCCGAGCTGTCGCCCGCACTCCACGGTGGGCAGGCAGCCGGCGGCGGCCGCGCCCAGCAGCAGCGCCCGGCCACGGTCGGCCCAGGCGTAGAAGCCCTGCTCGGCCAGCTGGACGGCGATCAGCAGCGCCATCGCCTCGCCCACCGGCCCGTCCTGGGAGAACAGCGCGGCCACGTACTCGTGGAAGTAGCCGTGCCGGTCCCACGAGTTGAGCAGGTGCGGCAGCAGATGCATGGCCACCGCCTCCCGGTCCGACGGCAGCGTCAGCCACCAGGACCCCATGTAGACGCCGTCGCGCTCACCCGCATACGAGCGGGGATCGGACAGCAGCGCGTCGATCAGCGGCAGCCCCGTCGGCTCGATCGCGATGCGGGGGCGCAGACTGGGGCTGTGCCCGCCCTGCTGCCGGTCGTGGGTGTAGTCGCCCCCGCCGTGCGACCAGTCGACGCGTAACGCGGGCTCCCGCCGCCCGGCCAGCCAGCGGACCAGCCTGGCGCCGGCCGGCGAGGTCAGCTTCCCGGCGCGGTCGATCACCTCGGCGTCCACCTCGCGCGGCAGCCGCAGCAGCGCCTGCCCCAGGTCGGCGGGCATGGCCTCGACGCCGGCCCGCTCGTAGCCCTCCAGGCGGGCCACCAGCTCGGCGGGGTCGAGGTGGCCGGAGGTCAGGGTCGGGGTGGCCAGCAGGTATGGAGGCAGTGTCCCGGCCTTCAGCGCGGCGTGGATCTCGGCGCAGCGCATGAGCATGGCGTGGTGCGGAGCCGAGACGCGGTTGCGGTCCGGCAGCCGGTCGCGCGGTTTGCCCTCCTTGTCTTCGGGGCGGCTCCAGTATCCCGACGAGATGATCGAGAAGCTCAGGATCTCCGCTTCGAGCGGCGGCCCCTCCTTGAAGCGCCTCAGGTTGCCCAGCGGAATGCCCTGTTTCGTGAGGCTCGCGGTGATGCTTTCCCGCGTTTCGGCGGGCAGCCGGCCGAAGGCGACCTCGGCATCTCCCTCTTCGGTGCGCACGCTGATGGTGTGCCGGGCGAACGAAGGCGCGGGTTCGGGCTCGGGAACGGGCGGTTCTTCGCCGGGGTTCGCGGCCTCGCGCAGCAGCGCCTCCGTCCACTCCTCCAGGGCGTGCCACTCGCGCAGATTGTAGATCCGGCCCTGGCCGGGACGCGGCCGGGGCGACGGGTCGCGGACGAAGGCGTCGATCCACCGTTCGAAGGTGATGCCGTCGCCGACATGGTCGGAGGTGGCGGTGAGGTCGTCGATCGGCGGCGGGAACGGCTCTCGGGCGATCGGCACGAACGGCGGCAGCGGCTTGGGCTCGAAGCCGGCGGCCGCCTCCGGTTCGGCCACGACCACGCCGTACGCCTGCGACAGGCGCGCGGCCAGCACGGGAGGCAGGACGCCGGCCGCCTCCCGCACGGCCTCGGCCCCGGCGGGCGTGAAGCGCGCGGCGTGCTTGAGTGCCAGGCGGACCGTGCGCTCGCGGACGTCGTACGACTCGCACAGGAAGGCCGAGGCGAGCGCCGGGGCCAGGTCGTCGAGGTCGCCGGCCGTGTCGCGGGCGGTCTGGTCCAGCAGCGTCAGCCCCGCGCGCACGAGTTTGCCCTCGGGGCGGAACAGCAGCGCCGACACCGCCTCATCGACCTCCTCGCCGCTGAGCCCGCCCGCGCCGCGCAGTTGCCGCAGCGCCAGGTCGGCCACCGGGCCCGGCGCGGCGGGCAGCAGCCGCAGGTAGTCACGGTTGCGCTCCTTGGCCGGCGCCGGGGCCAGCAACTCGTGCAGGCGGGCGAAGAAGCGCAGGTCGGTGGCGCTGCCGCCGCGCAGGAACCGGCGTACGCAGCCGTCGACCAGCGGCCCGGGATCGAACCGGCCGGCCGCGACCGCGTCGCGCAACTCCCCCAGCCAGGTGCGCCGGCCGGACTCCCAGGAACGCGCGTCGACGGTGTCTTCCCGCAGCACCCGGCCCACGCCCTCGGCCTCGAACAGCCTGGGGACCAGGTGTTCGGCCAGCGGGTCGTTCGCCAGGTCCGGCGGCTGGGACACCCAGGCGACCATGAGCGGGTCGTGCACGGGAGGGACGGCGCGGGTGCGGCGCAGCAGCTCCAGGGCCAGGGGTGCGCTGTCGTCCCTGGCCTGGGCCCGGGTGCCGCGCAGTCGTAGCGTCAGTCGTACGGCGAGGTCGGCCTGCCACTCCGGCGGCCGCGCGGCGATCACCCGCAGCAGCGGCTCGGAGTCGAGCGGCGGCCGCCAGCGGGTGAAGTCGCGCCGGTAGAGCCAGGTCGTGACGGCCGCCGCCCCGCCGAGCACGCCCGCGCCGGCGACCCGCATGGGCTCGATCCACTCCTCGGCCTCGGTCCAGACGCTCTGGCGGCGCCGGCGGTCGGCGGCCAGCTTTCTGGCGGTGCCGATGTGGCCGGGCAGCTCGCGGGCCACCTCGCGGCGGCCGTCCTCGTCGAGGGCCAGCACCGCGTCGGCGACCCGGGCCGGGTCGTCGGTGGTGATGGCCGCGCGGACGCCCGGCCAGGCCGTGGGGGGTTGAGTGGTCATGCAGCACACCGTAGAGATCGCCTCCGACAAACCGCCGGGTCATCAAAAGGCGCAAAACCCTCTTTGTGGTGAATGGCCTGTCTAACGTGAAGCAAGGGAAGTGATCTCTAGGACGATCGGGGGATGGTTCTATGACGTTCTCAACGATTCTGGCGGGCCTGTTCGTGATCGCGATCGCGTGGATCCTGATCTGGATGGTGTGGTCGCTGATCGGCGGCCGGCCCTCGACGCGGAGAGGCTCGGGCCGCCCCGGCATGCCGTTCAGCGGCTATTCGGGGATGCCGGGGGATAGCGGCTCCTCGGGTGGTTACGACGGCGGGGGCTCGTCGGGCGGTGGTGACGGCGGGGGCGGCGGCGGAGGCTGCTGAGGTCAGATCACCTCGAAGTTCGCCATCATCGCCATGTCCTCGTGCTCGGCGTTGTGGCAGTGGAACACGTAGCGGCCACGGTAGCCGTCGAAGCGGGCGATGACCTCGACCGACTGCCCCGGGCTCAGGTCCACGGTGTCCTTGAGGCCGCCGTCGAACGGTCCCGGGGGACGGCCGCCGCGCGACAGAATGTGGAACCCCACCAGGTGCAGGTGGACGGGGTGGTGCACATCGGCGACGAACCGCCAGATCTCCACGTCGCCCAGCCGGGGCCGGGCCGACATCCGGTCCGGTGCGAACGGCTCGCCGCCGATCACCCACCCCGCGCGCCCGTGGACGTGGCCGCCCCTGAAGGCGAACTCGCGTACCGTCGTGGCCTGCGACCGGCTGGGCGGCGCGAGGTCGCTCAGCTTCGGCGGGATCCGGCTCTCGTCCGGCGCGCGGCGGGCGACGACGAACCGCATGACCCGCGCGGTCGGACCGGTGCCGAGCCGGTTCACGAGCGTGACCTGGGCGCCGACCGGGTAGCGACCGAAGTCGACGACGACGTCGTACCGCTCCGCCGGGCCGATGGGAAGGTGGTCGTGGCTCCGGGGTGCGTCGAGGAGCCCCAGATCGCTGCCGATCTGGACGAATCCGCCTCCGCCGGGCGGCGGCGGGTCCAGCGCCAGGTCGTAGCGGCGGGCGTTGGAGGCATTGAGGACGCGCAGCCGGTAGCGCGCCGCCGCCACCTCGTGGATCGGCCACGGCGCCCCGTTGACGAGGATGACGTCGCCGAACACGCCTTCCACGTACGCCTCCGTCACGCCCGGCGTGGTCCGCAGCGTCGGATCGAGGGACGGGTACGCGAACGCGCCGTGCTCGTCGAAGGCGCGGTCGGCGATCATCAGCGGCAGCTCACGGTCGCCCGCCGGAAGATCCAGCGCCTCCTCCTCGTCGTCACGGATCAGGTGGAACCCGGCCAGCCCCCGGTACACGGCGGGACCGGTGAAGTCCATGCGATGGTCGTGGTACCACAACGTGGCCGCGCGCTGCCGCATCGGGAAGAGGTAGTCACGGGAGCCCTGCGCGATCCGGGCACGGGCATCGTGCATGCCGTGCCCTGAGTGCCCATCGTCCCAGCCCGCTGCCGGCAGGACGAGGTCGGTCGGGTAGCCGTCCGAGTCGGCGGGCGTCCGGCCGCCGTGCAGGTGGACGACGGTGGGGACGGGCAGCTCGTTGCGGTGGTGGATCACGGCCGTCCGGTCCCGCCGCGACTCGATGGTCGGGCCGGGGAACGTCCCGTCGTACCCCCAGATCGGCGTCCGGACGCCCGGGATGATCTCGGCCGTCGCCTCACGCTGGGTGATCGTGTAGCGATCGGTCCCATCTTTCGTGTACGGGCGCAGCACTCGCGGGATCGGCAGCGGCACCCGGAACGGCTCCGGCAACGGAATCCCGCTGCGCAGCAGTTCGCCTGTGCCCTGCGCGCCCGCGCTCAGAAGCCGAGGCCCGGCAAGCCCGGCCGCGAGCACGACCCCGGCCCCACCCGCCAGCCCGAGAAACGCCCGCCGGGAAAGCACACCGGTCGGCCCCGGCACGTCACCGGTCGGTCCCGGCGGAATGCCGGTCGGTCCTGGCACGTCACCGGTCTGCCCTGGCATGTCACCGGTCGGCTCCGGCGGGACATCGGTTGGTCCCGACGGGATGCCGGTCGGCTCCAGTGAGACAACGGTCGGGCCTGGCAGGACGCTGGTCCGTCCCGGTGGGGCGTCGGTGGACTCCGGTGGGACCTCGGTCGCCCTCGGCGTCACGCCAGCCGACTCGGGCGTCACGCCGGTTGGCTCGGGCGTTACGCCGGTCGGCTCCGGGGGTGTCCGCCGAGGCACGTCGGCTGGCTCCGGAGGTGTCTGGCGAGGGTCGTCGGCCGGCTTCTGGAATGTCCGCCGGAATCGCCTGCTCATCGGGCCGCTCGCCGTACCTGGGGACGCCACACGGCGACGGTCGTCAGGACCATCGCGGTGACGAGTGCGACCCCGAGCGGCAGATGCAGGTCGAGGGCGCCGTCGAGCCCGGCGAAATACTGCACGGTCTCTCCGGCGGCGACGAGCACGCTGACAACGGACAACCACCGCGGCCCCCGAACCCACCACAACACCAGCGCCGCGAGCACCTGCGCGTACCCCAGGGCGGACACCACATCGGCACCCCACCGATGCGGCCAGAGCATGTCATAGTCGCCGCTCAAATAGCCCCCGGCGAACACCGGCTGGCCGATGATCGCGACGGCATGCACGCTCACGATCATCCGATTCACCAGCAGCGCCCTGCTGCCCGTCATCACGGTTTCACTCATGCGACCGACCGTAGGAGCAGCCGCCTTATGCTGTCCAAGACAAGATTCGTTATCCGTTCATAACACTCAAGGCATCGGCCACTTTAGTGCTCCCGCGATCGTTCCGGGACAATGGCGGCGTACCGCGACCTGCTCTACGGGAGGAAGCCGTGACGCCTCAGACGACCGGCTATGTCACGTACGACGAGATGAAGGGGCCGGATCTCGACGCCGCGCTCTGGAGCCCGGCGCGCCTGCCGCTCCCGGCCGGTGGCGTCCACATGCCGCTGGAGCCCGCCGCGGAGCAGGCCGTCGGGGAGGGCGAGGTGCGGGTGACGATTCCGCGGTTCTCGCTGGCGCACGACACGTTCCAGCCCGCCGACAGCGCGAAATACCTCATCTTCTCGACCGGTGAGTTCGAGCTGCCGCCGGATCGGCCCGCGACGTTCGCCGCCGATCTCGCGGTCGAGAACCTCGGCGGTGAGCCGGAGGACTACCGCCAGGGGCTGGCCGCCTTCCACGTCTTCGACTTCGACGTGAGCAAGCGCGTGTTCGCCGTCTGCGGCACCTCGACGCGCGTGCTCGCACTGCATGAGCAGTTGGGGGCATGGGGCGCGGGTGAGCCGTTCTATCACGTGGTCGAGTCGCCGTACGAGGACTTCGGCGACGACTTCGTCACCCGGCTCCGGGCGTGCGAGATCACACTCGACCGCAGCGCGTCGGCCGCGATCTGGCGCGTCGATGGTCGCACCGTGTACGAGGCCCACGGCACCTTCATCCCCGAACGGGTCCGCATCGGCTTCGGCATCTGGACGATGCTGCCGATCCGCGACGGCCGCAGCCGCTCGCTCAACGGCCAGGGCATCACCGCCCGCTGGCGCCACTTCCGGGTACGCGGAACCGGCGCCTGAGCCGCCCCCCGAGCCCCGTCGCGCCAGACCGACTGAGCCGGTCAGCTGGGCTGGTCGAACGGGCCGGTCGAACGGGATGGGCAGAGCCGGTCGGTCGGGCGGGTTGGTCGGGCCGGTTGGGTTGGTTGGCTGGGCTGGTCGGGTGAGCCGGTCGGTTGGGTTGGTCGGCTGGGCTGGTCGGGTGAGCCGGTCGGTTGGGTTGGTCGGCTGGGCGGGCCCGTCGGACGGGCCTGTCCCACTGGTCCAGTCGTACCGGCCGTCGTACCGGCTGGTCGCACTGGCCTCGTTGCACGCTGGCCCGCCCCGTACAGGTCCTGTCGTGTCGGTGCGGTTCAGTCGACGTCGACGTCGTCCAGGAAGTGGAGCAGGTGGGACAGGACGCGGCGGCAGGCGTCGATGTCGGCGTCGGTGAGGTCGCCGCCCACCTGGCCGAGCACCGCGCGCTCGCGATCGATCACCGCCGTGATGGCGGCCCGCCCCTCCTCGGTCAGCTCGATGAGCGACGACCTCTTGTGCGCCGGATTGGGCAGGAACGCGACCAGCCCCCGCCCGGCCGCTTCATTGATCATGCGCTGCACGAACTGCCGGCTCAGCGCCTGCGCCCGGCCCATCCGCGGAACCGTCATCGGCCCGTGCTCGCGCAGCATGTTGAGCACCGCGCGCACCCCCACCGACAGCCCTTCGATGGGCGCGTCCTGCTCCACCTTGCGCTGGGCGCGCCGGTAGAGCGGCCCCACAAGGTCGAACACCTGGGTCAGCCGGTCGCCCCGCTCTGTTTCGCTCACCCCACCATCATGACACCTAGGTTGTCATTATCGGGCAACAATGACAACCTAGGTGTCATGTCTGACGATCTGTTCTGGCTCGACACCGGCACCGGCCGTCCCCTCGTCCTCCTGCACGGCGGCTTCGTGGACCACCGCATGTGGGACGGCCAGATCCCGCACTTCGCCGCCCGGTACCGCGTCATCGCCCCCGACGCCCGCGGCCACGGCCGTTCGGCCAACGCCACCGGTCCGTACCGGCGCGCCGACGACCTCGCCGCCCTCCTGCGTCACCTGGACACCGGCCCCGCGATCCTCGTGGGCATCTCCATGGGCGCGAGCATCGCCGTCGAGACCGCGCTGGAGCACCCCGAACTGGTCGATGCCGTGGTCGTCGGCGGTGCCGCCACCGGCGAGCCCTACTTCACCGACCCCTGGACCACGCGATCCATGGCCACCTGGCACGCGTCCATGGCCGCCGGCGACCTGGAAGGCTCGATCGAGGGCTTCATGGCCTTCGCCGCCGGTCCTCACCGCACGCTGGACGACCTCGCCCCCGACGTCGTACGCCGCCTGCGCGACATGGCCAGGACCACCATGTCCAAACACACCGCGGGCGAGCCCGACCACCTCGTCCCGGTACGCGAGACCTGGGAGCGCCTCGGCAAGATCGACGTCCCCCTGCTGGCCATCAACGGCTCCGCCGACTCACCCGATCACATCGGCATGGCCGAACGCATCGCCCGCACCGTTCGCGGCGGCCGCATCGCCACGATCGACGGCGCCGCCCATTACCCCAACATGGAACGCCCCGGCCTCTACAACGCCATTCTCGGCGACTTTCTCCGCGCCCTCTGACAAGGCATCCAGGAATTGTTCAGTCCTGGCCGGCGCCTTGCTGAACAACCATTTCCCGCCTCCAATGAGAAGTCCGGCCCGGATATGCGCGGGCCGGACAGGCCATGAAACGGGGGATCTCTTCCATGCTGCCTTCACGGCTCAACCGCCTCTTATCCGTCATCGCCGCCTCGGTTCTCGCCGTCGCGGCCATGGTCGCCCCGGCACGTGCCGCCGCGTTCGATCCCATCGGCACCGAGCCCGTCGCCCCGTACGCTCTACCCGCGGATACGGCCCTGCCCCAGCGGGGCTGCACCACGACGCTCGCCGACCCCAAGAACGCCGCCGGCAGCATCCAGGCGGTCCAGGTGATCTACGCCTGGCACGAGGGCAACGGGAACAACTACGAGATGTACGCCGAGCGCATCGCCAGAATCGTCGACCGGATGGACTGGCTGCTCGACGAATCGACGAACTACGACCAGCACATCAACCTCAGTTGCCGTACGGGACACGCCACCGGCACCTATTCCGGCTATGCCCGCGCGCTCGTCGTACCGGAAAAGATCGAGAATGGCGTGATCGGCGGCGAGACCGATCCGTTCGTCATCGCCGACGATCTGGCGGCGGCGGGATATGACAGCGGCAACCGCAGATATCTCGTGTTCGAGGACTTCAACGGTACGGCGACGGCCCACTGCGGCCCCGTCTGCGTGGCGACCACCGACGACTGGGACAGCGCCACCATGATGCACGAGCTGATCCACCTGCACGACGTGGACCACGCCAAGGTCAGCGAGGTGCCCAACAGCTTCTCACTGAACGACGTGATGATCAGCCAGTACAACGACTGGCAGATCGACCAGGAGTTCAACACCTACTACGACCCGAGCGAGACCTCGGCGCTGTTCTACACCTCCAGCTATCCGGACACCCGCAAGGTCAACCTCGCCAGCTTCCCGCCGTTCACCACGCCCGTCTGCTGCGACGTGGGGTACAGCAACGACGCCCTGACCGCCCAGGAACGGACGATCGAGAGCGACGCGCCGTACGGGTTCCCGACGGGGTTCACCGTCACCGGCGGCGGCTGGATGCAGGTCACCCCGCCCGGAGCGGACGGGCAGGTGTCGGCGCGCTACTACGACGGCCGGCGGTCGCTGACCATGAACGTCCAGGCGCACGCCGAGGGTCTCGTGTCGGTGACCCGCAGGCCGGCGGTGACGGCGGGGCAGCGGTACAAGTTCTTCGCCCGGCTGACCACCGGCACCTCCGGCGACGTCAAACTGCGAATGTCCTGGTACAACGCGTCGAACACGCTGCTCTCCGCGAGTGACAGCGCGGTGCACTCCCTGTCGTCCGGGTGGCAGGAGTACTCGGTCTCGGCGATCGCGCCGGCCGGCGCCGCCACCGTGCGGCTGTCGGTGGTGAGCCCGGCGGGGCAGACGTTCGCGTACGTGCTCGACAGCCTGCAACTGAACCACTGCAACAACGGCCGCACCACCGACGGCTGCCGCCTCAACGGCTGACCGTCGCACACCGCCGTGAGGGGTTCGCCCCTCACGGCGGTGCGCGCACAGGTTCGCCCTTACGACGGATCCGGGTCGATCCGTACGTCGTGACCGCCGTCGCCGTCGCACATGAACGACGCCAACGCCAGGCCCTGTTCGGCCACGGCGTCGCGGTCGGCCCCCGAGAGCCGGCGCAGCGGCGTGACGGTCACCGTGCCGGTCCCCATGCCGGTCCCGAACGTCCAGGTCGCGGCGACCCGGCCATCGACCAGGACGACGCGGGCACCGGCGACCGACAGGCCGCGGTGGGCGTCGTCGATGATCCGGCCGCGGTCGTGGTAACCGAGGATCGCGTTGTCGAACGCCGGCAGGAACCGTACCGGGGCGGGGGTGTCGGGGTCGGGGCGCGGCGCGTCGGGCAGGTCCAGCAGTTCACGGCCCCGCTCGTCGCGGAAGGCGACCAGCTCCCCGCGTACGGCGGCCACCGCGGCCGGCAACCCGGCCAGCCCGCACCAGGCACGCAGGTCGGCCGTGGCGGCGGGACCGAACGCGGCCAGATACCGCCGCACCAGCACCTCCCCGACCGGATCAGATCCAGCCAGGTCAGAGCCGGCCGAGCTGGAGCCGGCCGGGTCAGACCCGTTCGGACCGGAGCCGTTCGGGGCCGGTGGGTCGATGTCGCGGCCCAGCCAGGACGAGAGCAACACGTTGCGCACGCCCCCCTTCATCCGCCACAACCCCCGCGGCGGCAACTGCACCATCGGGACGAGGGCGGCGATCACCATCTCGCCCAGCACCCGCGCCCCCGGCTCCGGCCAGCGCCCGGAGAGCGCCCGCCCGATCTCGGTCATCGAGCGGGGCTCGCCGTCGGCCATCACCGCCAGGCCCGCCACCGTCAGCTCCTCGAGGTCCACCCCGTCGAGCTCGCGGCGGTAGACCCCCAGCATCCGTTGCCGCAGCATGGCGTCGTGGCGGGCCCGCCAGGCCAGGGCGTCGCCGGCGGTGACCAGGTGGACGGTGCGGCGCATGAGGTGGGTACGCACCACGTTCCGCCCGGTCAGCAGCCCGTCCAGCACCGCCGGGTCGAACCCCCGCAGCCGCGACCAGAGCCCGACGAACGGCTCCTGCGGTTCCTGCGCCTGCAGACCGCACAGGTGCGCGACGGCGTCGAGCACCGGCATGCCGGCCCGGTCGAGCAGCAACTGCCGGGCGAGCGTCGCCCGGTTGAGCGCCCGGGTGCCGAGAACGGTCATCGGCCCACCCGGACACTCATCACGCGCCCGGCACCGCTCACGACGGCACCGCTCACGCAGGCAATGCTCACGTCGCCACCACGCACGCAGGCACCACTCACGTCGACGTCTGCCCGTCGATCGACTCGCGCAGGATGTCGGCGTGCCCGGTGTGCTGGGCGGTCTCGGCGATGACGTGCATCAGCACCCGGCGCACACTGCGGACCGCGCCAGCCTCGTGCCACGGCGCCGGCGGCAGCGGGTGCGTCGCCGACAGGTCGGGAAGGGCGGCGACGATCTCCTCGGTACGCGCCGCGACCTGCTCGTAGCGCTTGAGGATGCCGTCCAGCGTGTCGCCGGGCAGCATCTGGAAGTCGTTCTGATGGTCGATCATCCACTGCGGGTACTCGCGTGCCGTACCGGCCGCGACGTCGGCCCAGGTGACACCGTCGGGCAGGTCGAAGGTCATCGCCGACGCGCCGTCGACCGCGAAGCGCAGCCACGATTCCTCCATGGCCGCGACGTGCTTGACCAGCCCGCCCAGGCACAGCGCGCTGACCGTCGGGCGCTCGCCGAGCTGCTCGTCGGTGAGCCCGCGGAGGGTGTAGATGAGGGTGGATCGCGCGCTCGCGAGCTGGCCGAGCAGCTCGGTCCGCTCGGCGTCGAGGTTCGGGGATGCGGTCACGGTGTTCTGGCCCTTCGAAGAGTCGTCATTGACTGGCATGTGACAACTGTCGCAGGGGTAGCGGCCAGGTTCTGTCCTCTTCTCCGGGCACTATGGAGAACATGCCGAAGACTTCCGCGCGACTGCTGGCCCTGCTCTCGCTGCTTCAGACGCGCCGGGACTGGCCGGGGGCGATGCTGGCCGAACGGCTCGACATCAGCCCGCGCACCGTGCGCCGCGACGTCGACCGCCTGCGCGAGCTCGGCTATCCCATCGTGGCCTTCAAGGGGCCCGAGGGCGGCTACCGGCTCGACGCGGGCGCGGAGCTGCCGCCGTTGCTGTTCGACGACGAGCAGGCCATCGCCCTGGCCATCGCACTCCAGAGCGCCACCACCACGGGTGCCGGGATCGAGGAGGCCGCGGCGCGGGCGCTGAACACCGTACGGCAGGTCATGCCCGCCCGGCTGCGCCACCGGATCGACGCCCTCCAGGTCACCGCCGTCGAGCAGTCCACGCTCCGACCGGCCCCGCAGGCCGACAGCGGCGTGCTCATGGCGATCGGCGCCGCCGTCCAGGCCCGCGAGGTGCTGCGCTTCGACCACACCTCCGGGACCTCGCCGCGCCGGGTGCAGCCCCATCATCTCGTCACGTGGGGCGGGCGCTGGTATCTGGTCGCCTGGGACCTCGACCGCGAGGACTGGCGCACCTTCCGCGCCGACCGCATCACGCCGCGCACCCCTACCGGGCCCCGCTTCACCCCGCGCGAACTTCCCGGCGGTACGGTCACCGCCTACGTGGCCGCCAAGTTCCGGGGCGCCGCGGTGGCCGGCGACTGGCCCTGCCACGGCGAGGTCATCCTCGACCTGCCCGCCTCCGCCGTGTCCCGCTTCGTCCGCGACGGGCTCGTCGAGGAGCTCGGCCCGGACCGCTGCCGGCTCGTCCTGGGCTCGTGGTCATGGCACAGCCTGGCCGCCGCCATCGGCAGGTTCGACGCCGACATCGAGGTCGTCGGCCCGCCCGAGCTCAAGGCCGCCTTCGCCCACCTGGCCCGCCGCTTCACCGCCGCCGCGACCGGCTAACCCCTGTATTCCGCACCCACTCTCCGACGTACTTCGGCGAGGTCCTTCAGGAGGGAGAGGGAGGGAGGTGGAGGGGCCGGTTGGCCTGTGCGGACGACGGGCCGGTGTCCGTCTGAGCGGTGAGGGGACGGGCTCAGCTCGGGCCGGGCAGCCAGGCGAGGGTGGCGGTGCGGGAGCCGTACTTGGCGCCCCGGGTCACGCCCTCCTTGCCCACGACCGCGGCCTGCCCCGCGAGGTACAACCGCCGCGGACTGTCATCCCGCCGCGCCACCTGGATCACGCCATCGTCCCGCCCCAGGCTGAGCCCCGTCCCGACGTACCCCATGGAGTACGGCTTGAGCCCCAGGCCCTTGACGATCCGGACCAGCGTGTCGGCCGCGTACGCCCCCTGAGGCCCCGCCGTCTGGCAGGACGCCCGCGCTCCGGGCACGGCGGCGCAGTCGCCGACGGCGAAGATCCGCGGGTCGCTCACGCTGCGCAGATGCTCGTCCACGACGGCCCGCCCCCGGTCATCGACCCGCAGGCCGCTGCGCGCCGCCAGGTCGGGGATGTTGCCGATGACGGCCCACAGCGTGAGGTCCGCGTCGATCACCTCGCCCGACGCCAGACGTACCTGGTCGGAGCCGGACACCACGGCGTCCTCCGTCAGCGACACCTTCAACCGCTCCAGCCCGGCCCGCACCCGCCGCCGGGCCCCGTCCGACAGGCCGGCCGCGAAGTTCCGCCCCACGAGTCGTACGCGCAGGTCGGGACGGCCGTAGGCGATCTCGGCGGCGGTCTCGATGCCGGTCGGCCCGGCACCGATGACGCACACCGTACCGCCTGCGACAAGACCCGCCAGGGCCGCGCGGGCCTGCTCCGCGCCCTCCCACGTCCCCACCGGGACCGTGCCGGGCAGCGGCGAGACCGTGCTCCCGACGGCCAGGAACAGGTAGTCGAAGTCCAGCGTCTCGCCCACGCCGAGCGTCACGGTGCCGTCGCCGATCTTGTCCACGGCCGCCACCCGCGTACGGATGCCGTCGCGCAGCATCTCCGACAGGGGGGTCGCGGCCTTGCCGGTCCCGGCGACCTGCTGGTGCAGGCGTACCCGCTCGACGAAGTCCGGTCGTGGATTGATCACCGTGATCTCCGCGTCCGGTAGCTTCTTCGCCAGCCGGTTCGCCGCGAGAGTCCCGGAATATCCGGCGCCGACTACGACGATCTTCATGTCCGCCTCCTCCGTCGAAAGGGTTCTGCAACCCCGACGAGGCAGGCGGCCTGTTTGTGAGGTTCACGGCCCGAGCTGCCGCGCGAGCCAGGGCAGGGCCTGGGGCAACTCGCGGTTCCAGGTGTTGAAGTTGTGCCCGCCGCTGGGCAGGATCAGCGACCACGCCCGCATCGGCGGCCGCACGGCGGCGGCGAACCGCTCGGTCGGCAGGTAGTCGCTCTCGCCCTTGCGGCTGCTCGTCACGAGCACGCTGACGGGCGGCGCCGGGAGGTTCGCCAGCCGCCACATCAGGTCGTTGCGCCGCGCGAGCGTCCTGTCGTGGCCGAAGAGGTCGCCGGTGGTGCGGTCCACGATGGTCTTGTAGTAGCCGGACAGCGACACCGCCGCCGAGAACGCGCCGGGATGCGTCATGGCGATCTTCAGCGCGCAGTAGCCCCCGGTCGAACCGCCCAGAATGCCCCAGGACTCGCGACCGGCGGCCACCCGGTAGTGCGCGGTCACGGCGTTCCTGACGTCGGTCGCGAAGTACGTCTGCGCCTGCGGCCCGCCCGGCACGTCCACGCACTCGGTGTCGCGCGGCAGCACCACGCTGGGCCGCATCATGACGAGGACGGTGGGGCGCGCCTGGTGCGCGGCGATGGCGCGCGCCATCCGGCCGGGCAGATCGAGCCTGGTCATGAGGTTGCGCGGCTCGCCGGGATGACCGGTCAGCGCGATGATCGCGGGCAGCCGCCGCCGTACGTCCGCGAAATACGCCGACGGCAGGAACACGTACGCCTCCTCACTCAGGTGCGCTCCGTGGCGATGGCGGGACGCCGCCCGGAGCAGCGGGAGCTGGCCGAGGCCCTCGACGTGGACGACTTCATGATGGACGACCCGCGGCCGATGGCGTACGACGTGGTGATCGAGGCGGCCGGCAGCACGGCCGCCGTCCCCGTCGACGACATCGTGAACAACGACCTCACCATCCGCGGCAGCTTCAGCTACACGGCCTCGGCCTGGGCGGAGACCGTCCGGCTGCTCAACGCCGGCCGCTTCCGGCCGCTGCCCCTGGTGACGCATCGGTACGGCATGGAGGAGCACGCCGACGCCCTCGCCACCCTGTCCCAGGGCGCCGCCAGGCCGCGCGGCAAAATCCTCTTCGAGCTGTGACGTACGCGTGGTGGCTTCCGGGCGATCCCGGTAAAGAGGCATGGCCGTGACCGCAGCCGAAGACGCGGTGCCCGCCGACGCGATGATGGCCGGCGGGCCCGACTACCTCGCCGGCGCGGCCGGAGGATACGACTGGTCCGGCGCGCGGCACGTGGTCGACGTCGGCGGCACGGGCGCCCTGCTCGCCGAGGTGCTGTCCCTCGCCGCCGCGGCCGGGCTCGACGTCGCAGCCGTCCACCACACCGCTCTCGGCCACGTCGTCATCGACTGCACTCCTCAAGGGAAGGCCCACTCGGCGCGTGCGGGCGACGATGCTGACGGGGCGGGCGGGTGGCGCGTTGCCACAGGGCGGGCCAGCCGCCGTTGCCGAGCCAGGCGGCCGGGACGCGGAGCCCGCCGGTGGCGATCCGGTCCCAGAAGACGTCCAGGTCGGCGCCCAGCTCGGCGGCGTCGGGGAAGGCGCGGAGCCAGGGGCCGGCCGGGTCCTCCAGGTCGGAGCGGGGGAAGCCGGGCACGGTCGTCTCGCGTGGCGCGGTGATCGGGACCGTCGGCTGGGCCGGTGGCCAGGTGGTGACGGCGACGATCAGCGGCGGCAGGAAGGCCGCGTCGGCGTGCCGGGTGACGTGGCCTGCCAGGATCGGGTCCGCGGCGCGGGCGAGCCGGCCGAGGGCGGCGCGGATCCTGCGGGTGACCAGCTCCATCGAGCGCGCGGGCGCGATCGTCCCGTGGCGGGCGAGCTTGCGCAGCGAGCGGGGGAGCGGCGCGTCGGTCAGGAGCAGGCCCAGGTTGTCGAAGCGGGCACGGAGCTCGGGGTCGAGCGCGGCGAGGGCGACGGCGAGCGGGCGGACCCCGGTGGCTCGCCACAGCTCGGACAGGCCGACCTCGGGCAGGGCGTTGAGGAGGGCCCGGTCGATCCGGTCGGCAGGCAGCCGGCGCAGGGCCATGAGCACGTCCGTGGCGGGAACGGCACCCTGGCCGCCCGCGATCGAGGCGGGGACGCGCGCTGAGGTGGGAGCACCCGCTGAGGTGGGGACGCTGGCTGAGGCAGGGGCGCCCGCCGCGCGTGTGGTCGTCCCCGTTCGGGCCTCGTGCAGGGCTTCCAGAGTGAGCAGGGCGGACGCCGTCGCGGGGTCGGCCAGGGCGTGCCCGGCCTGTTCCGCCAAGGGGCCGCTGACCTCGGCGAACAGGCGGTCGGCGCGGCGGGAGACCGGGCGTTCGCGGGTGGGCGGCGGGAGCGGCTCGCGGGCGGGCGGGCGTTCGGCCGGAGGCGGCGGGAGGGTGGCCAGCCAGCGGGTCAGCCGCTCCTTCAGGCCGGGGTCCGGGTCGGTGTTGAAGCGGGCCTGCAGCTCGGCGAGGTGCCAGCCCGAGCGGCGGTGCTGGACCTCGGCGTTGGCCAGGATCGTGCCGTCGGGGGCGCGCAGGGCCGCCAGGACGCAGGTGCCCTTCATGGCATCGTCCACGTAGAACGGCTCGGCGATGCAGTTGCCCATGTACGACGCCCAGACGGCCAGGGTGCGCGGGCTGCGAGCCCATTCGACGCGCGCGTCCGTACCGGGAACGACGATGCCGTCCACGGCGGCCAGCGGTTTCGGCAGGCGGAACGGCTCGACGAGCGCCAGGGCGATCTCCAGGCTGCCGGTCAGCCCGGAGACCAGCTCCTGCCAGTCGCGGCAGCGGCGCGGCGGCCGGGCGCCGAGCGAGACGAGCTGCGCGGCACCGGCCAGAGCCGAGGCGAGGGTGTCGAGGCCGGGGGTGAGGTCGTGTTCGGGGATCGGGTCGAAGTCGGCGTAAAGGACGGTGTCCTGGAACTCGATGGCCGCCCTGGCGTGGCCGTTCAGCCGGGCCAGGGCGTCGGCGAGCTCGCCGTACCAGAGCAGGTCACCGGCCGTCTCCAGCTCCTCGGGCGCGGCCTCGGGGCGGTCGGTGAGCCGCTGGGCGAGCGGCGGCCGGTCGCCGCTGACCGGCGGCTGGATCCAGTCGGCGGGCGGGCGCTCGGCCGTGTAGCCGACGGCGGCGCGCCACTTCCGCAGGTCGTTCCGCGCCCAGGGACGCAGGCGCTCGGAGCCGCTTCGAACGAGCTCGTGGACGGACTTCAGAACGACCTGCGCGTAGTCGGCCGCCCTGGCCAGCCGCTGCCGCACATACGGCTCGGCGGGCGCGTCGAGGTGCCTGGCCAGGTCGCGCACGTAGCAGCCGGGACGCGCGGGCAGGCCCGCGAGACCGGGTACGCGGCGCGCGGCCCGGCCCGCCTCGTGCTGGTCCAGCAGGTCGGCGGCGGCGCGGATCTGGCCGGCGCAGCGGGCCAGACCATCGGCGACCCCGTGGTCGGCCACGGCCGCGGCGGTACGCAGCAGCACGGTCGCGGCCATGGCGTTGTGCGTGGCCCGGTTCAAGATCTGCAGCCAGTGCCACTCCTGCGGGAACCAGCGCACCGCCTCGCCCACGGTCGGCTCGCGGCCCAGGGCGGCCCGTACGTAGCCGACCGCGTAGTCGTCCTCGTAGGCGTTGTAGCGGCGGGTCAGCTCCTCCAGCCGGCTCTGCCTGGCCTGGGTCGCCCGGAGCCTGACCCTGCGCCTGCCCTCCTCCTGCCGGGCGGCCACCCGCACCCACAGGTCGAGGAGCAGGTCGAGCCGGCGCCGCGAAGAACACGGGGCGAGCACCTGCTGAAGGTGGGCGGCCATCGCGGACGGCGTCGCGTGCGGCTCCGGCTCGACCGCCGCATCGGCGCCCAGGCCGAGGACGTGTTCGAGCTGCTCCGAGCCCAGCAGCGCGCTGGCCGACGAGGCCAGCTGCAGGGCCGCCCACCGCTCGTCGGCGATGGTACGGGCCGCCGCCGCGCCCACGCGCTTGGTCGCCTCCGCGCCGAACAACGCCACCAGGACCCCCGGCCGCTCGCCCAGCCGCGCCATCCCGTCCAGCCCCAGCAGCCGGATCGCGGCCAGGACGGCGTCGCGCCGGTCACCGCGTGCCCCGTCCAGCCGCGCGGACACGAAGCCGGGGCCGAGCTCGATGCCCGCGCCGGTGACCAGGACGCCCCCGGCGGTCACCAGGCGGGACAGCTCGGCGACGGCGGGCCCTGGATCCTCCGCCGCGGGACCGACCACGACGGGCGCGCCCGGCGGCGCGCCCGCGGGCACGGGACGGCCACGGGCGTCCCAGACCCGCTGGTCCCGTCCCGTCACCACGCCGTACGCCAGCCGCACCACAAGCCCATGATTCGGTCCCGCTCCCTTCCGGGGCAACCGAGTTCCCTGAGCGCGAAACGGGCTTCGACCGACAGGTGCAAGAAAACTTGCACCTGTCGGCATTCGATAGGGTGACAGAGTGGTCACCGCCAGAGAGAACAGCACCCCGCCGGGAGACAGACGCGTACGCCGGACCCGATCAGCGCTGGCACGCGCGCTGATCCAGCTCGTGGAGGAGCGCGACCTGTCCCGGATCAGCGTCTCCGACGTCGCCGAGGGCGCCGGAGTGAGCCGTTCGGCGTTCTACGACCACTACCGCGACGTCCACGAGCTGGCCGAGGACGCCTGCACCGCGATGATCGACGACCTGATCGAGTCGCTGCCCGGCCCCAGCCTGGACGCGGCGGACATCGAGCAGGAGGCGACCGCGTCGCTGGCGGCGTTCTTCGGCAGTCTGGCCGGGCACGGCGGGCTGTATCGCGCCCTGCTGGGGCCACAGGGCAGCGCGCGCGTCGTCGGCCACATCCGCCGCCGCATCGCGGTGGTCATCCGTGAGCGCCTGGAGCATGCCGGTATCCGCGAGTGGCCGGAGCGCGTCCCGCACGACGTGACGGCGGCGTTCACGGCGGGCGCGCTCATCGGCGTGGCCATGGACTGGCTGGAGCGCGGGTGCGCCCGGACCGCGGCCGAGATGGCCGAGGCGACCTGGCCGCTGCTGAACGCGCACTACCGCATCAACGACGCCTGAGCGTTCGGCCGGATCGTCGTCGATCTCCCGGAAGAGGTTTCCTGGCGACATCAAGTGGTTTCCTGAAGACATTGTCTCAGGCCGTCGCGCGGTCTAGTGTCGTCAGGAAACGATCAGGGAGAACCGCGTGTCACTCGACGACCTCGCCCGTGCGATCGCCGACCCGGCGATCGAGTTCCGTCCCGAGCTGCGCTGGTGGCTGGCCGAGGGCCTGCACACCGACGAGACGCTGATCCGCGAGATCGACACCGCGCACCGGCTCGGGTTCGGCGGGATGGAGTTCCTCGCCATGGACGAGGGCGCCATCGACCACTCCCGGTACGGGTGGGGCGCCGAGGAGTGGGTGCACGACTCGTACGTGGTCGTCGAGGAGACGACCAGGCGGAACATGGCGGTCAGCTTCACCTCCGGCACCAACTGGTCCAACGCGAACCTGCCGACGATCACCCCCGACCACCCGGCCGCCGCCCAGGAGCTCGACGTGGTGACCGAGGACGTCACCGGCTCCCGCGGCGGGGCGCTGCCGCGCGTCGACCTCGACGCCGAACCGCCCGCGACGACCCTCCCCGGCCATCGCGGAAAGGTCACCGAGCAGCGCCTGGTCGCCGTCGTGGCCGTGCGCGTGCTGGAGACCACCGAGACGGGCGCGATCCTCGACCCCGATTCCGCCGTCGACCTCACCGGCCGCGTCGAAGGGGAAAGCCTGGAGTGGAGCGCGCCCGGCGACTGGCGGCTGTTCGTCTTCTGGGCGCACGGCACCGGGCAGACCGCCGCGCCGTCGGCGTCGGTCAACTACACCGTCAACTACCTGGACCGGGACGGCGTCGAGGCGGTCATCGACTACTGGGACACGGTCGTGCTCACGCCGGAACTGCGCGAGCAGATCGGCCTCAACCCCCGGCCGCAGATGTACATGGACTCCCTGGAGCTGTCGACCTATGGGGCCGGCGGCATGTTCTGGGGGCACACCGTCGCCGCGGAGTTCCGCGCCCGCCGGGGCTACGACATCACGCCCTGGCTGCCGTTCCTCATCCGGAGCGCGCCCTTCATGGCCGTCAGCACCACCTACCCCTACGACGTCCGCGAGGAGCACCGCGTCACCGTCGAGAAGGTGCGCTTCGACTACGTGCGCACGCTCACCGACCTCTACATCGAGAACATGCTGCGCCCGTTCGCCGCGTTCCTGCACGAGCACGGGATCGGGCTGCGCGCCGAGATCAGCTACGGGCTGCCGTTCGAGCTGACCCGGCCGGGCCCTGAGGTCGACGGCATCGAGACCGAGTCGCTGGAGTTCGGCGCCCAGATCGACGCCTACCGGCTGATGGCGGGCCCGGCGCACCTGTTCGGCAGGCAATACTCCTCCGAGACCGGCGCCACCACCCGCAACCACATCCTCGACCACCGCTTCTACGACCAGATCATCGCCACCCAGCTCGCGGCCGGCATCACCAGGACCGTGCTGCACGGCTGGGCGAGCACCGCCGGCGCCGAGGGTGTCACCCGGTGGCCCGGGCACGAGGGCATGTGGCCGCTGTTCTCCGAGCGGTTCGACACCCGGCAGCCCGCCGCCGAGTTCTACCCGCTGTGGAACAGGGCGATCGGCCGGTACCAGTACGTCCTGCGGCAGGGCCGGCCGCGGATCGACGTGGGGATCCTGCGGACCGACCACTTCACCGACAACACCTCGGGCATGGCCATGTTCGACGGGGAAGGGCGGCGCGTCCCGGACGAGGACGCGTACGGGCGCATGTGGATGCGCGACCGGCAGAACCACTGGTGGCAGGACCTGGGCATGCAGGACGCCGGATGGACGTACGAGTTCTTCGACGGCTCGCTGCTCCTGCGCGACGAGGTGGAGTTCACCGGCGGGCTCGTCCAGCCCGGCGGCCCCGGCTACCAGGCGCTCGTCGTCTACCAGGAGACCCTCGACGCGGACGTGGCGGCCCACCTGCTGCGATGGGCGCGTGACGGCCTGAAACTGCTCATCGTCAACGGCGCCCGCGAGCTCAAATGGCTCATGGCCGGTCAGCACACCACCCATGCCCAGGCCGCCGCCCGTACCCCCGGGCTCGACGGCCGCGACGAGGAGCTGGCCGGGACGATGGCGCTGCTGAAGGCGCTGGACAACGTCGCGGAGGTGCACGATCCGGCCGGCACCGTCGAGGCGCTGCGCGGCCTCGGCGTCGCCGGGCGGGCCGAGTTCGACGGCCGCAGCGTGCTCGGCCACCTGCGCGAGGACGGCGACCTGCTGCACCTGTACCTCTACCACTTCCTGTACGAGACCGGCGAGCCGGTCACGATCGAGGTCGCCCTGCCGGGCGGCGGAGCCGTGCACCGCGTCGACGCCTGGACCGGCACCGTCCGCCCCCACCACGGGGTCCGCCACGACGCCGGCCGCACGATCATCACCGTGACGCTGACACCTGGCGAGACGGCGCTGCTCACCCTCGACCGCTCGGCCCGGCAACGGGCCTCCGACCCCGTCACACCCGAACTCCTCCAGGAACTCCCCGACTGGACGGTCGCGGTCGAGAGCTGGGACGCCGGCGACCTCGAAGTGATCACCGAGGACCGCGGCCTCGGCTACGTGACCCGCGAGGTACGGCCGACCACGGCGATCACCCGGCTCGATGGCGGCCGCGGCCCGCTGCGCCCGTGGACGGACCTGCCAGAGGTCGGCCCCGAGGTCAGCGGCGTCGGCGAGTACACCACGACGTTCACCCTCGACACGGCACCTGTCACGGGGGAGAGATACGTGCTCGACCTCGGCTCGACGGCGGGCGGCCTCGGCTCCGTCCAGGTCAACGGGGACGAGGCCCAGGGCTTCGACACCTCCCGCCCGCGCGTGGACGTCACCGCCGCCCTGCGAGCGGGGGACAACACGGTGACCGTCCGCGTCGCCAGTTCGCTGAACAACCGGCTGCTCGCCCGCGGCTACTACGACTCCATTCCCGACGTCCTGTCCCAGATCGCCGGCGGGGGCGAGCCGCAGCGGACCGCGGCCCACGACCACGGCCTGCTCGGGCCGGTACGACTACTGCGCGAGGCGACGTGACCCGGGCGCGGCGCGGCGAGGACGCCGACCTGTCACCCGTCATCAAGCCGGACCCGCTCGACCCGCGCGTGTCACTCTCCACGATCATCCACTGGGCGGACAGCCACGCGGTGCGGGTGGACCTCATGACCGCCGTCGAGTTCCCCGTTGACGATGTGCCGATGTTCCTCGTCGTCAACCAGCTCAGCTACCGGGGAGCGATGCGCCCCAGCGACCTGGCGCTGGCGCTGGGGACGGGACGGGCGAACCTCACCAAGATCGCTCACCGGCTGCACGACGCGGGCCTCATCGTGCGGGTGCCCGAGCCGTCCGACGAACGCGGCGTGCTCCTCGCGCTGACCCCTCAGGGACGGGAGATCGGGGAACGCATCATGGAACGCGTCCAGCGCGACCTCGAATCGGCCCTGGCGGACTGGAGCGAGGAGGACGTGACCACGCTCAAGGGCCTCCTGGCCCGCCTGGCCCGCGACGCGCCGGGCCGTCATCGCTGAGGCGTGCAGCAGGCCGAGCCCGTCTCCTTGGCCAGGCTGCCGGCGTCGGCCTTGACCACGTACACCTCCCACGGCTCGGCGCCAGGGCCGTGGACCCAGACCTTGTCCTGGAGGGCGTAGCAGCAGGAGGTGTCCTTCTCCTCGAACGTGGCCAGGCCCGCCTCGGCGAGCCGCCGGGCGGCGGCGTCGACCTGGGCGGTGTCCGCCACCTCGACGCCCAGGTGGTCCATCCGGGTCGGCTCGCCCGCCTCGCCTTCGATGAGCACCAGCTTGAGCGGGGGTTCGGCGATGGCGAAGTTGGCGTAGCCGGGGCGGCGCTTGGCCGGCTCGGCACCGAACAGCTTGGAGTAGAAGGCGATCGAGCTCTCCAGGTCGGCGACGCGAAGGGCGAGCTGGACGCGTGACATGTCGATCTCCTCTGTTTCGATGCATGTCTAAGTAGGTCCGAGTCTGCGCTCCTGGTCAGGTCAAATCAAGAGGCTCGTTGATCGCGAAGTTCTCGTCGAGCACGGTGACCAGCCGGCCGGCGGAGGCCGGGGCGATCTCGCCCGCCCATCGGCCGACGAGGCCGAGGAAGCCTTGAAGCTGTAGTCGCACCGTGTCCAGGAGGGCGGGCAGGTCGTCGAGCCGGATCTCCACCTCGTGCCCTTGCCTGAGCCGGACGGCTCCGCCCATGAACGCGAACTCGGTGCCGGGGTCGTGCCCGAGCCAGATGTCCTCTCCGTGCAGGACGTCGCGCCATTCCCGCCAGTCCTCCAGGCCGCAACAGCATCCCGGCAGGAGTTCGGCCCTGGTCGCCGTGTCCGTGACACGCAGCCCGCCCGGGGCGGTGAGTGCTTCGGCGTCGATCAGGTGCCGGTCCATCAGGTGGTGGAGATCGTCGAGCGGCGCGGTCGGGATGTCGCCGTGGTCGAAGATGATCGCCATCGCGGTGCCGACCTCGGCCGGGCTCATCTGGCCGGAGAGGGCGAGAAGGGGCCCGGCCGGTTCCGCGATCGGCCAGGCGGTGAAGCCGGTCGCTCCGTAGGTTTCGAGAACGGCGTCGATGTGGATCACGTACCCGATTATCGGGGTGCCCCGGCGAACTCGGGGGCCGGGAGCCCGCGTTCGGCGTACAGCAGGACCGCCGCGCCGGCCAGCACCAGCAGCGCCAGCACCGTCCACAACTGCCACGGGCCGGAATCGAGCAGGAACCCCAGCAGCAGCGGCGCGATGGTCCGGCAGAGCGACCAGGACGACTGGTAGACCGACAGGTACCGTCCCCGCAGGTGGCCGGGCGCGGCCTGGACCGACAGGCCCTGCGCCGGGCCCGAGTGGACCAGTTCGCCGCCGGTGTAGAGCACCGCGACCGCCAGCACCGCGACGAGCGCGTCGGCGCCGCTGACGAACTGCGGCAGGAGCGCGAAGGCCCCGAAGGAGAGCGCGAAGATGACCGCGCCGAGCGCGGCCCCTCGGGTACGCCTGCCCCGCATGGTCAGGCGGGCGACCGGCACGCCGAGCGCGGCGACCAGCGCGGTGTTGACCGCGAAGACGGCCCCGGCCAGGGCGTCGGGCAGGCCGACGTCGCGCGTCAGGAAGACCGGCAGGGCCATGGCCTGGGTGGTGTAGCCGAAGGCGATCAGGAAGTTGGCGGCGGTGATGAGCAGGTACGGCCGGTCGGCGAGCACCTGCCGGTACCCCTCCCGCGTCCGCTCCGGCACCCTGGCGGCGCCGCGGACGGCCGGGATCCGGGCCACCAGTGCCGCGGCGACGGCGAAGACCGCGGCCAGCACCGCCGCGGCGGCGATGAAACCGGTGGTGCCGTTCAGCGCCAGCAGGCCCGCCGCCGCCAGGCTGCCCAGGCCCATGCCCCCGTTGCGGAGGCTGCGATCCCAGGCCAGCAGCCGGTCACGCTCGGCGCCCTCGGCGATCTCGCCGATGAACGCGTGCTGGCTGGGCGCGGCGGCCCACATCCCGACCGCGACCACCAGGGCGACCGCCAGGAAGGCCGGATAGGAGTTCACGAACGGGTAGGCGGCGAAACCGGCCGCCCGTAACAGCAGCGCGCCGATGACCACGCGCCTGCCGCCGAACCGGTCGATGAGGACGCCGGCGACCGGCATGAACGCCAGCGCGCACAATCCGGCGACGCTCAGGCCCGCGCCGATCGAGGTCAGCGACAGGCCGGTGAGCGCGTGGATGAACAGCATGGTCAGCGGCACGTAGATGCCGTCACCGATCGAGCCGGCCAGGCCGGCCGACATGAGGCGGCGGCGGGTGCGCGCCCCAGGGCCTGTGGAGACCGAGCGCATTGCGGAGTCAGGGGAGGTCGAGCGCATGGCGTCCTCGCTTCAGTTCGGCGAACGTCTCCATGCCGGCCAGGGTCCGCAGGGCCTGGAACAGCCGTACCGCGTCGTCGCCTTCGGGGACGGCGGTGAGGACGGGGCCGAAGAAGGCCGCGCCGTCCACCACGACGATGGGGGTGCCGGACTCTTCGCCGACCGCGTCCTGCCCGGCCTGGTGGGCGGCGCGCAGGGCCGCGTCGAAGTCGCCGGTGTGGGCGGCGTCGGCCAGGTGCGCGGGCAGGCCCAGCTCGTCCAGGGCCTCGGCGATCACCGCGTCGTAGTCCTTGTTCCGTCCCAGGTGGATGCGGGTGCCGAGCGCGGTGTACAGATCGCGCAGGATCGCGGTGCCGTGCAGGGCCGCGGCGGCGGCGCACACCCGAGCCGGGCCCCAGGCGCGGTCGTTGAACTCGCGGTACCAGGGTTCGAGCTCGCGGTGCTCGTTGAGCACCGACAGGCTCATGATCCGGAAGTCGAGGTCGATCGGCCGCAGTCGTTCGACTTCGAGCAGCCACCGGGAGGTGACCCAGGCGAAGGGGCAGGCGGGGTCGAAGTGGCAGACGACCGGAACACGACTACCTTCCATGGAAGACATTATAGCTTCCATGGAAGGTATAATGGAAGGCATGCAGACCGATGCCATCGCCACCATCGTCGACCAGTGGAAACGCGAGCGGCCCGACCTGGACCCGGCCCCGATGCTGGTCATCGCGCGGCTCTTCCGGCTCACCGACACGCTCGACCAGCGGCTCCGCCCGCCCTTCGCCGCGGCGGGGCTGGGCAACGGCGACTTCGACGTGCTCGCGGCGCTGCGGCGAGCCGGGCGGCCGTACGCGTTGTCGGCGGGGGAGCTCAGCCGCACGGTGCTGGTCACCACCGGCGCGATCACCAAACGGGTCGACCGGCTCGAAGCCCGCGGCCTGGTCCGCAGGTCCGTCGACGAGGCCGATTCGCGCGGCCGTCTCATCACCCTCACCGCCGAGGGCGCCGACCTGACCGACGAGCTGATCGCCGTCCACCTGGACAACCAGCGGCGGCTGCTCGCCGGACTCGGTGAGGAGGAGCGGGCTCAGCTCGCCGGCCTGCTCGAACGGCTCGCCGCGACGGTGTCCGCCGACTGACTATCGGCGGCGGGAGGCGGCATCCAGTGCCGGCGTGCTGGTGCTCCACATGTTGTCGGCGACGTTCACCGTGTGCCCGGGCGGAACGATCTCGTCGATGCGATCGAGCAGGTCGTCCGGCAGGTCGACGCCGTCGGCCGTCAGGTACGACTCCAGGTGCTCCATCGTGCGCGGGCCGACGATCGTGGAGGTGACCGCCGGGTGGCGGGTGACGAACGCGATCGCCAACTGGACGAGGGTGAGACCGGCCTCGCCGGCGAGTGCCCCGAGGGCGTCGGCGGCGTCGAGCTTGGCCGCGTTCGCCGGCGACGTGGCGTCATACGCGCTGGCGAACCGTTGCCGCCGGGCCGCCGAACCCGGCCCGGCGATCTCCACGCCCTTCCGGTAGCGGCCCGTCAGCCAGCCGCCGGCCAGCGGGCTGTAGGCCAGGACGCCCATCCCGTACCGGCGGCAGGTCGGCAGCACGTCGTACTCGACGGCGCGGGTCAGCAGCGAATAGGGCGGCTGCTCGGTACGGAACCGCTCGCGCCCGCGCCGCTCGGCGGTCCACTGGGCCTCGACGATCTCCGAGGCGGCGACCGTCGAGGCGCCGATCATCCGGATCTTCCCGGCGCGGACCAGGTCGGACAGGACCCCCAGGGTCTCGTCCACGTCCACGGCCGCGTCGAGACGATGGATCTGGTAGAGGTCGATCCAGTCGGTGCCCAGCCGCCGCAGCGAGCCGTCGACCGCCTGGGTGATCCACCGCCGCGACGTCCCCCGGTGGTTGGGGTCCCCGCCGAACGGCAGGCCGCCCTTGGTGGCCAGGACGACGTTCTCACGCCGTCCGCCGGCGAGCGCCTTGCCGACGATCTGCTCCGACTCGCCGCCGGAGTAGAAGTCGGCGGTGTCGATGACGTTGACCCCGGCGTCCAGGGCGCGGTGAATGATCTTGATGGAGTCGTCGTGGTCGGGGTTGCCGAAGGCGCCGAACATCATCGCGCCCAGGCACAGCGGGCTGACCGAGACGCCGGTGCGTCCGAGAGGGCGATATTCCATGAAAAGAACTCCTTGACTACTTGGATTCGACCCGGCTGGCCGTCAGCGCGTCACAGGCCGCCCGCCAGGCCGGGTCTCCGGGATAGAGCTCGGTACGCAGATAGGCCCAGGTCAGCCGCTGGACCACGGCCACCCGCCCCGGGTTCTCGTCCGTGGTCTCGGCGACGTCGTATCCGGCGACCCCGCCAAGCCCGTGCTCCGCGCCGAACAGGGTGAGCAGGGACTTGGGGCCGGGGGCGAGGTGGTACGGATCGGCGTGCCAGTCCGCGCCCCGGACCGTCAGGTGAGCGGAGTCGTCCTTGTCGCCGGCGACCACGAGCGCGGGTGTCGTCATCGTGGAGAAGTCCGTGGTCAGGAGGAAGGGCAGGTTCTGGGCCACGGACTCGACGATGGCGTCGCCGCCTCTGCCGGGCGCGGCGAGCAGGACGCCCGCCTTGATCCGGGGCTCGGCCAGGTTCGCCTCCGTTCCGTCGTCGGGATCGGTGAGCCGGGCGCCCAGCAGCAGGCTCGCGGTGTGCCCGCCCATCGAGTGCCCGGCCACGGCGACCCTGCCGTGGTCGAGGCGGCCGGCGAGCTGCGGGACGGCGGCCTCGATCTCGTCGAGCCGGTCCAGGATGCGCGACATGTCCTCGGCCCGCGACCGCCAGAACAGCGGCGCCCCGGGGGTGCCGGGGTCCAGGCTCAGCGTCCGCGAGCTGAGATGGGTGGGCTGGATCACGACGAAGCCGTGCGCCGCCCAGAAGCCGGCGAGCGGGGCGTAGCCGTTCAGGGAGGACAGATGGTTCGAGTAGCCCTGGCCGTGTGACAGCAGGATGATCGGCAGGTCGTTCCCGGCTACGGGCGCGGAGACCCGTACGTGCAGGTCCACGGCCCGGTCGGGGGCCGGCAGCACCACCGGGGCGACCGAGAGAACGGGAGCGGGGTAGGTCGATTCAGGCATGGTTCCTCCGATGTCGGGGCAGGCTCGGCTAAGCTGAAGCGGAGCGTTGTTCCGATTAGAAAATACGGAGCGCTGTTCCGCTTTGTCAATCGAGAGGAGAGCGTGGTGGCCGCGACCAGCAACCCCGGGGAGGTGCCGGCCCGTGCCAAGCGGGCCGACGCGCTGCGCAACGAGCGGACGTTGCTCGCCGCCGCGGCCGCGGTGTTCGTCACCTCCGGCGTGGACGCGCCGATCCGGGAGATCGCGGCCAAGGCGGGCGTCGGGATGGGCACGATTTACCGACATTTCCCGACCCGGGCGGATCTGGTGGTCGCGGTCTACCGCCACCAGGTCGAGGCGTGCGCCGAGGCCGGCCCGGCCCTGCTGGCCGAAGCCGACTCCCCGTTCGCCGCCCTCCGCCAGTGGGTCGACCTCTTCGTCGACTTCCTGGTCACCAAGCACGGGCTCGCGAACGCGATGCAGTCGGACAACAGCGGCTTCGAGGCGCTGCACACGTACTTTCTCGACCGCCTGGTGCCCGTCTGCGCGCACCTGCTCGACGCCGCGGCCGACGCGGGCGAGATCAGGCCCGGTACGCAGGCGTTCGAGCTGATGCGCGGCATCGGCAACCTCTGCATCGGACACGACAGCGACCCGCGCTACGACCCCCGCCGGCTGATCGAACTGCTTCTTCAGGGGCTGAGGCTAGTGTGAGGCGTTATGGACCCCCTGGCTTATCGCCGGACCCTCACCACGATGGGCCGCCCGGCCGGACGATGACCGTCGCCGAGGTGGTGGGCCGCACGCTGGCGGGTCGCGATCATCCGAAGTACGCGTACGCGCTCACCGAGACGGTCACCTGCGACGTGTCCTCGTTCTTCAGCACGATCGTGCCGTCCGGCCGCAGCGCGGCCACGGTGGAGCCGATGCTCTCCTTTCCGCCGCCGTACGCCACGACCCGGACCCCGTTCCCGCTCCCCGCCGGGACGACCACGACGGCACCGTTCGCGGCGCCCTGTGCGGCGACGGTGATGCCGAGCGCCGACACGCCGGAGGAGGGAACACCCGCGGGCGTCACCGCGCGTGTGCCTCCCGGCGCGATCGTCACCTTCCCGGTCAGCGGCACCGGGCTGATCGCCCTGATGGCCGCGCCGCGCTGGGCGGAGGTGGAGTAGCCGGACACGTCCACGGACAGCTCCACCGGCTGCCCGCCCAGGTTGTGGAGGTTGACCTTTCCGCCCGTGCCGGGCTTCACCAGGGTGAAGAACTGGGCCGCGGTGTTGGCCGGATAGTCGATGTTGGCCTCGGCGGGGAAGACGTCGCCCGCGGCGTACGCCCGGATGGTCCCGGTTCCGGCGCTCGTCAGCGTGGCCGTGAGCGCGACCGCGTCCACGCCGGTCGAGGGCAGGCCGCCGGCGCCGGTGGTCGCCAGCTCGTAGTTGCCCCACGCCGGTACGACGATCTTGTTCGCGATCCGGGTCGGCGTGAGCGGCAGGTAGGTGGCGCCGATGGTGGCCGCCGCGTGGTCGAGGGTGTAGCCGTGGACGTCGAGGTAGACGTTCACCGGCTGGGCGCTCCGGTTGGCCACGTTGATCCTCCCGTCGGTGCCGACCTTCGCGATGATCAGGTTGGCGGCCGTCCGCGTGGAGTCGTACAGGACCGTCGCGCTCTGCGGCTCCGCCTCACCCGGCGGATGGACCGTCACCGAGCCCGAGTTGAACCAGGCGCCCTTGGCGCCGACGTTGAGCACCACGGCGGCGAGCCCCTGGCCGGGCAGGCCCGCTGTGCCGGAGACCTACCCCTGGAGACGGTGGCACGGAAGATCGGCTACGGCTCGGAGTACGCGTTCGCCGCCGCCTTCAAACGGCACTTCGGCACCGCCCCCGGCGCCTACCGCCGCCAGAACCCGGCGCCCCGCAAACGCCGGAGGCCCTGACCGCCTGCCCCCCCGCGAACGCCGGACGGCCCGACCTACGCGCCGGTGCGCCGCCGGGCCAGCTCCCGGCCTTCCGCCGGTAGCGCGTCGGCGGCCAGCAGGCGCGGTAGCAGATCCGGTTCGAGGGTCATCGCACGGAAGACGAGCGCGACCGTCACGTCATGGCCGGGCCGGTGCACGACCTCGACCGCGTCACCGGCGCGGATCTCACCGGGCTCGACCACCCGCAGATACGCCCCCGGCCGCGCCGCCCGCGTGAACCGCTTGATCCAGCCGTCCCGCTCCAGCCAGCCCTGAAACGTCGCACACGGAATCCGCGCGCACGACACCTCCAGGACCACCTCGGGCCCGATCCGCCAGCGCTCACCGATCAGCGCGCCGTTGACGTCCAGCCCCAGGGTCGTCAGGTTCTCCCCGAAGATCCCGTTCGTCAGCGACCGGCCGAACTCGGCCTCCCACCCGTCGAGATCCTCGCGCGCGTAGGCGTACACGGCCTGGTCGGAGCCACCATGATGCTTGACGTCATGGACCCGGTCACCGGCGAGCCCGACCGCCCCGGTGCCCTTGGGCCCGGGGGCGGTGACGGCGACCGGGCCGGTGACGGGCCGCTTGTCGATGCCCGTCAGGCCCAGGCCCTTCCACGGGTTGGGACGGGGCCGGCCGACGTTGACGGAGAGGACCTTCATGGCGGCGACGGTACGGCCCATCGCCCGCTCACGCGACTCGATTTCCGTCGAGCGCGGCCAGATCGTCCGAGGAGAGCACGAGGCCGGCCGCGTCCAGGTTCTCCTCCAGATGGGCGAGCGATCCCGTGCCCGGCGTGGGCAGGATGACCGGCGAACGGTGCAGCAGCCACGCCAGCGCCACCTGCCCCGGAGTGGCCCCATGGCGCCGGGCCACCTCCGGCAGCTCGGCCCGCGCCAGCGCGCCGTTGCCGAGCGGGAACCACGGCAGGAACGCCAGCCCGCGTTCCTCGCACAGCTCCAGCACCGGCGCCGACTCGCGATCCAGCAGGTTGAAGCGGTTCTGGACCGAGGCGATCGGCGTGATCTCCAGGGCGTGCTCCAGCTCCGCCACGGTCACCGTGTCGAGCCCGATGTGCCGGATCTTGCCCTCGGCCCGCAGGTCGGCCAGCGTGCCGAGCTGGTCGGCCGCCGGCACGCCGGGGTCGATGCGGTGGAGCTGGTAGAGGTCGATGGTCTCGGCCTTGAGCCGGCGCAGGCTCGCCTCGCACATGGCCCGCAGCCGCTCCGGCCGCCCGTCGGTGTGCCAGACGTTGGGCCCCGTACGAACGACGCCGCCCTTCGTCGCCACCACCAGATCGTCCGGGTACGGGTGCAGCGCCCGCGCCACCAGCTCCTCGGCGATGCCGGGCCCGTAGTTGTCGGCGGTGTCGATGAGCGTCACCCCGCGCTCCACGGCACGGCGCAGCACCGCCACGGCCGCGCCGGGCTCCAGGCGCGGCCCCCAGTAACCGGGGCCGGTGAGCATGCCGGTGCCGTACCCCAGCCGTCGTACGCGCAGCTCGCCCGCGATGTCGAAACTCTTCAAGGGGCCCGTCCTCCTCAGTAGCTGTGGTCGGCGGTGACGTCGGCGGAGGCCGACACCGCCCGCTCGGCCCGGCCGCCGCCCAGCCCGAGCAGGATCATGGACAGCGCGTCGACGATGGTGAGGTGGGCGAGGCGGCCGGCCACCGCCTCCATGCCGAGGACGAGGTCCTGCCCGCCACCGACGAGCGCCCACGTGCTCTCCTCCACCAGCGGCGAGCTGGTGTAGCTGGTGATCGCCACGACCCGCGCCCCGGCGGCGCGGGCGCGGCGGGCCGTCTCGACGGTGGAGCGGGTCGCCCCGCTGTGGCTGATCGCCAGGCACACGGACCGCTCGGGCAGCAGCTCGGCGGCCAGGTGCGCGGTGAGCGGGTCGGGCGGCAGATCCACCGGCAGGCCCAGGGCCCGCAGCCGGTAGGCGGCGTCGACGGCGACCGCCCCGGACAGGCCGGTGGCCGCCATCAGCACCCGCCCGGCCTCATTGATCGCTTCGGCGGCCGCGCCCAGGTCGGCGCGCGACAGCGTGGTCTCCAGGCCGCCGAGTGCCTCCCGCGCCGCCCGTACCGTCGCGGTCAGCGGGTCGAGCTCGTCGCGGGGCTCCGGCGGCGTCTCGCGGGCGGCGGCGATCTTCAGCTCCTGGTAGCCGCCGAACCCCAGCCTCCGGCACGACCGGACGACGGTGGACGCCGACGTGCCGGCCAGGCCCGCCACGTCGCTCACGCTCAGGTGCACGAGCCGGGCGCCCTGGTCGAGCACCACCTGCGCGACCCGCGCCTCGGCGTCGTGCAGTCCCAGGAGCTTCGCGCGCACGGTGGCGGCGAGGGAATTCTGTTCCACGGATGAAAGGTAGCAGAGAACGAAATTCCGTGAAACGACGTACGCATCCGGCCTGCGGGGCGCTCTGACATGAAAAAGGTTTCGCGAACAGGAGTGCATGGATGCCCCATCGCCACATTCATCTCGTCGGAAGCTATCCGGCCGCCGACGTCCGCCAGGCCATGACGGTCATGGCGGGCGTGGCGGGCCCGTACCTGAGGACATTGGCCGATGGTGAGGTCGGCGCCCGCCGCTACTGGATCCGCCACATCATCGAGGACCTGCGCGAGAACCCGGACGTCGAGCTGCGCGCGGACGGCGGCTGGTCCGGCTACGACGACCACCCGATCTTCAAGGTCAGGCGCGGGCACCGGCTCAGGCCCGGCGCCCTGCGCCTCGGCACCGCGCAGGCCGCAGGGGAGAGCTACGCGGTGTTCAAGCAGGTCCGCGCGGAGCACCGGCTGGACGGCGTGGCGTTCCAGGTCGGCGTGCCCAGCGACCTGGACCTCGCGCTGTTCTCCTTCGGGCCGGCCAGGGCGCTCGCGCTCCGCCGCGCCTTCAGGGAGGCCCTCGCCAGGGAGATGAGGGAGATCGCCGCATGGGGCGGCCGGGACGTGCTGTTCCAGATCGAGGTGCCGGCCGAGCTGGTCATGGTCGCCACCGTCCCCGGCCCGCTGCGGACCCCGGTCGCCCGATTACTGGTCGGCGGCTTGATCAAACTGGTGGTCGCCGTGCCGCCGGACAGCCGCTTCGGCGTCCACCTGTGCGTCGGCGACCTCAACAACCGGGCGTTGAAGCGACTGGGCACGCTCGCACCCGTGGTCTCCCTGGTCAAGGCGCTGCTCCGGGCCTGGCCGCACGACCGCGCGCTGGAGTTCGTACACGTCCCGCTGGCGGCGGGCGATCGGCCGCCACCCCTCAAGACGGCCTTCTACCAGGGTCTGGAACCCCTCGCCGACCTGCCGCCGGGCATCCGGTTCGTCGCGGGCCTGGCCCACGAGGCGCAGGGGCCGGACGACCAGCGCCGGGTCCTGCGGACCGTGGAGCGGGTCCTGTCCAGGACGGTGGACGTCGCCTCCGCCTGCGGGCTCGGCCGGCGGTCCGAGGGGGACGCCCGGCGCGCCCTGGACAGAGCGGTCGCCCTGGCCGAATCGTGAGCCGGGGGTGCGCCCCGCCGGGCGCACCCCCGGAGGGTCTCAGCCGCCGAAGGACCAGGCGAAGATGTGCGCCGTGGCCGCGCCCGCCGGCCTGGCCAGGGTCAGGCTCTTCACCTGCTTGGCCGGGTCGAGCCGGATCGGGGTGACGGCGAAGACGTACACGTTGATGTCCTGACGGCCGCCACCCCCGTCCAGCCGGTACGGCGTGCGCAGCACGATCTCGTTGCCGAAGCGCGGCGGGTAGGCGTCCCGGGCCAGCGCCCAGTCACTGAAGCCCACCTTCGTCTCCTGCGTCGACCCGTCGGTGTAGGTGATGGTCACACCGGTCTCGATGTCACCCGACGCGCCCGCGCCCAGCAGCGCGAGCGTGCCGGCACCGGCGGGCGCCGTGAGGTCCACGGTCTGGCCGGCGGCCTGGACGTTGTCCCATTCGCCCGGCTTCCGGTTGGGCCAGGTGAAGGTGTGGTCCTTCCAGGTCACGGTGCCGCCGGGCCGCGCGCCCGCCGCCAGGGCCTGGGCCGAGTAGCTCCAGCCGCCGTTGTCGAAGTCGGCCTGCCCGGGCTCGGTGTCGTCGCCGACGCCGGCATTGTTCTGGTGCCATTCGATGGTGCCGCGCCTGGCCACGTTCAGCCTGATGGCCGCGCTCACGCCCGCCACCTCGACGGGCACGGTGGTGAACCCGGTCGCGACGCCGGCTCCCACCTCGACGGTGACCTGGGCCTTGGCCTGGCCGTTGTCGGGCACGTCCACGGTGCCTCCCGCCGGGGTGACCGTGATGCCCGGGGGCGGCTCGGCCGTCCAGGTCAGCGCGCCGCCCTTGCCGACGGCCTGGACGGTGAGCGTGGTGGTGACCGTGCCTCCTGGTTCGACGGCGGTGGCGCCGGGGTCGAGGCTGACCAGGTACGGCTTCATGCCCGCCTGGAAGCTCGGCGGTATGTCCTTGGCGCCGAACTCGGTGCTGGGCTGGGCGCCGAGGGTGAAGTCGAGCCTTCCGCTGAACCCTTCGGGCAGCCAGGCCCTGGTCGAGGCCGTGCCGTTGACCTTCAGCGCCTGGACGTACCGGTTGGCCTCCGAGGCGCCCGCCGCGTTGATGGTGATCGTCTTGCCGTTGGAACGGGTGACGGTGATCTTCTCGAACGCCGGGCTGTTGACGATCAGCTCCGAGCGTCCCGGGATGGCCGGATACATCCCCATCGAGGCCTAGACGTACCAGGCGCCCATCGTGCCCAGGTCGTCGTTGCCGGTCAGGCATCGGCACGAACGAGCCGTCGCCGAAGCGCGGCTGGATCCAGCCGTTGGCCGGGTTGTAGGTGTTCTGCCACGGCTGGGCGCGCTTCATGAACGTGTCCCGCGTCGCCGTGTCCCTGAGGCGTCCGGCGAGCTGGGCGATGCCGAAGTCGGCGGTGGCGTACTCCAGGGTGGTCGACGGATCGACGGGGACGTAGCCGCTCTTCAGGTAGGCGGCGTTGCCGGGCCGCTCGGTGTAGCCGGTGCCCGGGTCGGGGCCGACGCGCCCGGCGCCCTTGACCATCGCGGTCAGCGCGCCGTTGGCGTCGAAGTCGCGGGCGCCGAAGGCGTACATGCTCGCGATGATCGAGTGGTACGGGTCGCCGTTCATCACGCCGGTGATCGTGTTCTGGTGCGACCAGCGGTCCCAGACGTCGCCGATGGAGTGCGCGTCGTCGTACATCGACTGCGCGATGTCGCTCGCCACGTCCGGCGCGAGCAGCGCGATGAGCTGCATCTGGCCGCGGTAGACGTCCCATCCCGAGAAGGTCGCGTAGTGGTGGTGACCACGTCTGACCTGGTGGGTGCGATAGTCGAAGCCGGTGTAGGTGCCGTCGGCGTCGTCGAAGACGTACGGCTGGAGCAGCGCGTGGTAGAGGCTGCTGTAGAACGTGCGCTTCTGCGTGTCGTCGCCGCCGGTGACCCTGATCTGGCCGAGCCGGTCGTTCCAGGTCTGCCTGGCGCTCCTGGCGATCTGGTCGAAGCCCTTGGAGCCGACCTCGGCGCGCAGGTTCCGCCTGGCGCCGTCGATGCTCACGTACGACAGGCCCACGCGCATCTGGACGGGGGTCTCCGGGTCGAACTGCAGGTAGACGCCGATGCCCGGCCCCTTGACGATCACGTCCTGGGGGGCGCCGCGTGCTTGTGAGACGCCGGCCAGACCCCGGGGTTTCGCCACCGGCGGGACCTTGGCGTCCGAGCGGCCCTGGACCTGGACGTCACCCGGCACGACCGAGTCGTCGCGCCTGGTGCCGTACGCGCGCACCGGCCGGTCGAAGGTCGCGTGGAAGTACACGTAGTAGTCGCTGGACGTGCCGCAGAAGCCGCCGGTCCTGGCCCACCCGCTTACGGTGTTCCCGCTGATCTTCGCTCCGGCGTCGTCCACGCCGTTGATGGATCCGGTGACAGCGTGAGCGGCTTACCGGCGGGCCCGGTGAAGCGGCCCACGCCCGCCCTGACGGTGGCGGTGGTCTCGGCCTTGACGCCGGTGTCGAGCGTGAGGCCGTACGAGCCGGGGGAGGCGCTCTCGTTCTCCTGGCTGAAGGTCTGGACGTAGTCCTCGAAGTGGGTGGCGGGGGAGCGCCCGATGGCGCCGGAGATCGGGACGACCGGGAAGTCCTGCGCGCCGCCGCAGCCCGGGCCCGAGATGTGGGTGAGCGACAGGCCGCGCAGGCGATCGTCCTCGTATTTGTAGCCGCCGCCCGACTGGCGGATCGTGTCGGGGCTCCACTGCATCATGCCGAAGGGCAGCGCCGCGCCGGGGAAGTTCATCCCGGCGTCATCCTGGAACCACTAAACGATTCCCCTCGGAGCCTGTCAAGACGACTGTCAGTACATCTAGAGCCGCACCTGTTCCGCCGTGCCGGCGGGCAGCCAGCGGAACAGGCCGCCGACCCGCTCCGGAGCCCGCCGCAGCTCACGCTCGATGCCGTCGCGGCCCTGCCGGAAGTGCTGCCAGCCCTCGTAGTGGACCGGCAGGACCGTGCGCGGCGCGATGGCCTCGCACAGCCGTACGGCCTGCCGCGCGGTCATGGTGTAACGCAGCGGCCCGGTGAGGGGGAAGCCGACGCCGCCCAGGTGCAGCAGCACCGTTCCCGGCCGGATCCCGGCGGCCGTCCGGCGCAGCGCCCGGTGGTAGACGGTGTCGCCGGTGATCCAGAGCGGGCCGTGCGCCTGGCCCGGCCAGGTGAGCGCGAAGCCGATGACCTCGCCCACGATCGGCCGGCTCAGCGGCGGGCCGTGCCGGCAGGGCGTGGCGAGGACGTCGATCGGCGGCCGCCCGGGGGCTTCGAGGCGGGTCGCCTGCCCGGCGCGCAGGCCACGGGCCGGGACGGGCAGCGACGGGGCGCCGGAGCGGGTCGTGACGACCGTGCCTGCCGCCGGCAGCAGGGCGCGGCCCGCGTCGTCGAGGTTGTCGCCGTGGTGCACGTGCGTGAGCAGCACCGCGTCGATCGCGCCCAGGCCGGCGGCGGCCACGGCGGGGCCGGTCAGCTTGCGCGAGGAGGTTCCCCAGCCGAAGGCGTAGGTACGGCCTGGCGGGTCGAAGGTCGGGTCGGTGAGCAGCCGCCAGCCCTCGAACTCGATGAGGACCGTGGGACCGCCGATGTGGGTGAACCGGACCTCCGTCATGACATGTCCCTTTCTGGCCGGCTTCCGGGGCGGGCACCCCGGAAGCCGGTTTCAAAGGTCAGGAGTGGTCGAGCGCCCAGGCGAGCGCGTGGTCGGCGATCTCCTCCCAGCCGTCCTGGGCGGGCATCAGGTGGGAGCGGCCGGGGTACTCGATCACTTCGGTGACGGTCTTCGGCGACTTGTAGTGCGCGGCGTTGGAGCGCTGGATCTTCGGCGGCATGAGATTGTCGTTCTCACCGGCGATGAACAGCAGCGGCTTACGGTCGTCGTTGTGGTAGTTCACCCAGTTGTCGTCCTTGCCCGGGTGGATGTTGGCCAGCGCGCTGCCCCAGAAGATGTGGCCGGAGGCCGGGATGTGGTAGCGCTCGTAGGTGGCGCGCGCCTGGTCCTCGGGGAAGGTGTTGGTGAAGGCGTAACGCCAGTGCTCGTAGTCGAGCCCGACCGCCTTGTGCCGGTTGGCGGGGTTCCGCAGCACCGGGAAGGTGGCCCTGATCTGCGACAGCGGGATGATCTTGACGCCCTCGGTGGGGGCCGAGTTGATCGCCACCCCGGCGGCGCCGTACCCGTGGTCGAGCAGGATCTGCGTGAACACGCCACCGGCGGAGTGGCCGATGAGGATCGGCGGGGTGTCCAGCCCGCTGATCAGGGTCTCCAGCGACTCGATGATCTGTGGGACGGTGACCCGCTCGATGGGGGAGGGGTCGGCGTTGAGCGCCTCCACCTCGACCTCGAAGCCGGGGTAGGCGGGCGCGAGGACCTTGTAGCCCTGGGCCTGGTAGCGGGCGACCCAGTGCTCCCAGCTCCGGGGCGTCACCCAGAAGCCGTGGATCAGGACGATCGTGTCGGGTTTCATGCGGAGCTCCTTGGCGTTGTGGTCCTCAGGCGTTCAGGAAGGCGAGAAGGTCGTCGTTGAACTCGCGCTCGAACGCGCCGGCCAGGCCGTGCGGAGCACCCTCGTAGATCTTCAGGGTGGCGTCCTTGACCAGCTTGGCGCTCTCCAGCGCGGAGGCGGCGATGGGCACGATCTGATCGTCGTCACCGTGCGCGACCAGCGTCGGAACGTCGATGCTCCGCAGGTCCCCGGTGAAGTCGGTCTCGGAGAAGGCCCGGATGCAGTCGATCGCGCCTTTGAGGCCGACCTGCATGCTCCACAGCCAGAACGCGTCGATGACGCCCTGCGACACCTGCGCCCCCGGCCGGTTGTAGCCGTAGAAGGGCACGGCCAGCTCCTTGTAGAACTGGGAGCGGTCGGTCTCGACGCCGGTTCGGATGGCGTCGAACGCCTCGATCGGCAGCCCGCCGGGGTTGGCCCCGGTCTTGAGCATCAGCGGCGGCACGGCGCCCAGCAGCACGACCTTGGACACCCGCCCGGTGCCGTGCCTGCCGACGTAGCGGGTCACCTCGCCGCCGCCGGTGGAGTGGCCGACCAGGACGGCCTCGCGTAAGCCGAGGGTGTCCATGAGGGCGGCCAGGTCGTCGGCGTAGGTGTCCATGTCGTTGCCGTTCCAGGGCTGGCCGGAGCGGCCGTGGCCGCGCCGGTCGTGCGCGATGGCCCGGAACCCGTGGGAGGCGGCCAGCCGCGCTTGGCCGTCCCAGGCGTCGGCGTTCAGCGGCCAGCCGTGACTGAACACGACCGGCCGTCCCGCCCCCCAGTCCTTGTAGAAGATCTGCGTGCCGTCGGTGGCGCTCACGTAAGGCATTTCCAGACCTTTCAGATCGGTGTCGATGGGCTCGACGGTAGGTCCGCCGCGCTCGGCGGGCATCTGTCAGATGACTGCACCGGTACGCATCGCGGGCTCGCTCACGGGTTCGGTCAGGTGCCGGTGGTGGGTCTCCGGGGCGAACAGGACGGCGGTGAAGGTGATGGCCGCGCAGACCACCAGCAACAGGGCGACCGGCCAGGACGCGCCCCCGGCAGCCGCCACCAGGGCGGCCGCCACGAGCGGGGCGGGACCGCTGCTCAGCGCGGCCGTCCACTCCCGGGCGATCGCGATGCCGCTGTAACGGTGGCGGGTGTCGAACAACTCGGTGAGCAGCGAGGCCAGCACGGCGAACATCCCCGCGACGCAGACGCCGTACCCGAACGTGACCGCCAGGATCACCAGCTCGGGCCGGCCGGTGTCGACCAGCCAGAACATCGGGAAGGCGAACACGCCGAGCACGAACGCGGTGCCCAGGAAGACGGGCCGGCGGCCGAGACGGTCGGCCAGCATCCCGAACAGCGGCGTGACCACGATCGCCACCGCGGACGAGCACACGTTGCCGACCAGTCCCACCGTGGCCGGCAGACCGAGCGTCTTGGTCATGTACGACAGCAGGAAGACGTTGATGATGTACGCGATCGCCCCGAAAGGCGCGTTGGCCACGAACGCGATCAGCAGGCTCCGCGGCTGCCTCCTGACGACCTCCAGCGCCGGGAACCGGCTCAGGCCGCGCGCCCGCTCGCGTTCGAACAGCTCCGACTCCGGCACCCGGAACCTGAGGAACAGCCCCACGCCCACCCCTGCCAGGCTGAGCAGGAACGGCAGCCGCCAGCCCCAGGTCTCGAACGACGGCAGCGCCGAGACGGCGGTGAAGACCAGCGTGGCGGTCAGGATGCCGATCTGCACGCCCGCGCCGGGAAGCGAGGCCCACAGCCCCCGCCGCCGGGGGTCACTGGTCTCGGCCACCAGCACCAGGGCGCCCGCGTACTCGGCTCCCGCCCCGAAGCCCTGCGCCAGCCGGAGCAGCGCCAGCAGGATCGGCGCCGCCACGCCCACCTGGTCGTAGGTGGGCAGCAGCCCGATGCCGGCCGTGGACAGCCCCATCAGCAGCAACGTCACGACCAGCATGGGTTTGCGCCCGACGCGGTCGCCGAAGTGGCCGAACACGACACCGCCGAGGGGACGGGACAGAAACCCGACCGCGAACGCGGCGAAGGAGCCGAGGGTGCCCGCGAGCGGCTGGTCGGCCGGGAAGAACCGTTCGTTCAGGACGATCGCCGCGGCCAGGCCGAAGAGGGCGTGATCGTAGAACTCGACCGCGGTGCCGATGACGGCGGCCTTGGTCACGGGTCTGCTGGTCATGACCGTCTCCCGTCGGTAGGGGCGAGCACCCGTGCCAGGAAGCGGCCGGCCTGCTCGATCGCCGCCTGGGCGGCGTGGGTGCCGCGCAGCGCGTTGAGCGTGAGGAATCCGTGGATGACGCCCTGGTAGCGCACCGCGGTCACAGGCACGCCCGCCCGGCGGAGCTGGGCGGCGTACGCCTCGCCCTCGTCCCGCAGCACGTCGGCCTCGGCGGTGATGACCAGCGCGGGCGGCAGGCCGGCCAGGTCGCGCGGCGTGGCCCGCGACGGCGAGGCGGTGATCTCGGCCCGCCGCGCCTCGTCCGCCGTGTACTGGTCCCAGCACCAGCGCATGCCGTCCGCGCGCAGGAAGTAGCCTTCGGCGAACTCCCGGTAGGAGCCGGTGTCGGACGCCGCGTTGGTGGCGGGGCAGAGCAGCGCCTGCCCCGCCAGGCGCCCCCGGGCCGCCAGGGCCAGCGCGGCGGCCAGGTTGCCGCCCGCCACCGCGACCTTCGAGGCGTCCAGGCCGAGCGCGCCGCCGTGCGCGCGCACCCAGTCCAGCGCCGCCACGCCCTCGCCGAGCGCGACGGGGTAGCGGGCCTCGGGGGAGAGGCTGTAGTCGACGAACACCGTCGCCGCCCCCGACTCATGCGCCAGCTCGCGGGCCAGCCGCTCGTGGGCGTGCTCGCCGCCGAACACCCAGTCGTCGTGCAGGTAGAGCACCACGGGCAGCGGGCCCGCGCCGTTGCCTGGGCGGAAGACGGTGAGCCTCGTCCCGGCGACGGGCTGCCGGACGACGCCCGGCACGCGCAGCTCCGGCCGTTGCACCTCGGCCAGCGCCCGGCGGCCCGCTTCGAGGGGCATGGCGTGCAGGTAGGGCGGGCCGGCGGTCGCGTCGGCGAACGCCTGGGCGGCCGGTTCCAGTACGGGTTTGATCATGGGCCGCTCCAGGGGCGAGGTGCCGCCGATGTTAGGAAAAATCAAGGCACCAGACATTCGTCACATGACGTACATCTGCGACAATTTGATCATGGGGGCGTCGGCGGGAGATTTAGCGTGATCACGCTCTTCGGGCGTGAGCGGGAGACGGCCAGGCTCGAAGGGCTCGTGGACGGCGTTCACGAGCGCGGCGACGCCCTGGTCGTGCGCGGCGTGCCCGGCATCGGCAAGTCCGCCCTGCTGGCGGTCGCCGTCGCGCGGGCCGAGGCGCGCGGGGTGACGGTGGCCGGCGCGTCCGGGGTGCAGAGCGAGACGCACCTGCCCTTCGCCGGGCTGCACCAGGTGCTGCGGCCGATGCTCGGCGCCGCCGATCAACTGCCCGCCCGCCAGCGGGAGGCCCTGCTGGGCGCCTTCGGGATGGCCGAGGTCAGCGACCCCGAGCCGTTCCTGGTCGCGCTGGCCGTCCTCAACCTGCTGGGCGACGCGGCGGCCCGGCGGCCGCTGCTGATCGTGGTGGACGACGTCCAGTGGCTGGACCGGCCCACCACCGAGGTGCTGGCGTTCGTGGCCAGGCGCGTGCGCTCGGATCCGATCGTGCTGCTGATGGGGCTGCGCGACGGCTACCCCACCGGCCTGGACGGCAGCGACGTACCCGAACTGGAGCTGACCGGCCTGGACCCCGCCGCGGCCGAGGCGCTCCTGGACGCCCAGGCCGCCGAGCTCAGCGTCGGCATCCGCTGGCGCGTGCTGAGCGAGGCGGCCGGCAACCCGCTCGCCCTGGTCGAGCTGCCGCTGGCGCTGGAGGCCGGGACGGTCACCGCCGAGGCGGGGATCCTGCCGCTCACCGCGCGCCTGGAGCAGGCGTTCGCCGTACGGCTGGCTGATCTTCCGCCCCCTGCCAGAGCGCTGCTGCTGGTGGCCGCCGCCAACGACGGCCACGACCTGGCCGACACCCTCGCGGGCGGCGCGATGGTGACCGGCGCCGAGGTGAGCGCCGACGCGCTGGCCCCGGCCGTCGACGCGGGGCTCGTGGAGCTGCAGGAGCAGGCACTCCGCTTCCGGCATCCGCTGGTGCGCTCGGCCATCTACCAGCGGGCCGGCCGCACCGATCGCCTGGCCGCCCACGCCGCGCTGGCCCGGGTGCACGGCCGCGATCCGGACCGCAGGGCCTGGCACCGCGCCGCGGCGATCGCCCATCGGGACGAGTCCGTCGCCGCCGAGCTGGAAGAGGTGGCCGCCCGGGCCCGGCAGCGCGGCGCGATCCCGGTGGCGGTGACCGCCCTGCGCCGTGCGGCGGAGGTCAGCGAGGAGCCCGCCGCCGGCGCTCACCGCGTGCTGGCCGCCGCCGAACTGGCCTTCGAGCTCGGCCGCGGCGACCAGGCCGCCGAACTGCTCGCGCTGGCCGAGCCGTCCGTCGCCGGCGAACTGCCGCGGGCCAGGGTCGTCCTGCTCAGCGAGGAACTGGGCGAAGGGCGCAACGACGGCCCCGCGGGGATCCGGCGACTGATCACGACCGCCGAGGCGGTGGCGGCGGCGGGCGACCGCGAGCTCGCGCTCAACTTGGTCCGGACGGCGGCCATCCGCTCCTGGTGGAGCGACCCCGGCTGGGAGCAGCGCTCGCGCGTCATCGCCCTGGCCGAGCGGCTCGCGGCCGGCGACGACGACCCCGAACTGCTGATCACCCTGGCCACGGCCGGGGCGGTGGAACGCGGGGCGGACGTCATCGAACGCCTGACCAAGGCGCGCGACGCCCGGCTGGACGGGGCCATGACGCGGCTGCTGGGCGTCGCGGCGAGCACGGTCGGCGCCTTCGACCTGGTCGGCGACTTCCTGGACCCCTCGATCGCCGACCTGCGCGCCCAGGGCAGGCTGGGCCTGCTCACGCGGGCGCTCAGCACGCAGGTGTGGCGCCAGATCTTCTGCGGCGACTGGGCCGGGGCGCTGCTCGTCGCCGAGGAGGCCGCGCGTCTGGCCGGCGAGACCGGGCAGCGGCGCCGGCAGGCCTCCGCCCTGGCGATGCGGGCGCTGCTGGCCGGGCTCCGCGGTGACGAGGCCCGCGGCCTGGAGCTGGCCGCCGAGGGCGAGCGCGTGCTCGGCACCGTCGCCATCAGCTCGGTCGCGGCGCTGTTCCAGCACGCCAGAGGCGTGATCGCGCTGTGCGCCGGGCGGCACGACGACGCCTTCGGGCACCTGTGGCGCCTGTACGAGCCGGGCGACGCCGCCCACCACGCCACCTGGCGGCAGTGGGTGATCAGCGAGCTGGCCGAGGCCGCGGTCGGGGCAGGCCGGCAGGAGACGGCCAGGCGGGCGGTGGCGGAGCTGGAGCGGGTGGCCGCCCTGACCCCGTCCCCGCTCCTGCACCTGGGGCTCCGGCACGCGCGGGCGGTGCTGTCCGACGACGAGGCTCTCTACGACGTCGCATTACGCGCCGACCTGGCGGCCTGGCCCACCGCGCGGGCGCGCCTGCTGCTCGCCCACGGCATGTGGCTGCGCCGGCGGCGGCGGATCCAGGAGGCACGCGTGCCGCTGCGGGCGGCCCGCGACACCTTCGACGTGCTCGGGCTGCTCGCCTGGGGAGAGAAGGCCCGCCAGGAGCTGCGGGCCGCGGGCGAGGCCAGCGACCTGCGCGTCCCGCCGGCCGCCGAACTGCTCACCTCGCAGGAGCTGCACATCGCCCGGCTGGCCGCCGCCGGGCTGTCCAACCGCCAGATCGGGCAGCAGCTCTACCTGTCGCACCGGACCGTCAGCACCCACCTGTACCGGGCGTTCCCCAAGCTCGGCATCACCTCGCGCGCCCAGTTGCGGGACGCGCTGGAGGGGGCTTGACCTCGTGGCCGAGCAGGTGCAGCGGGCCCGCGCCGACGCCCGCCTCCTCCATCGCCCTCCAGTAGGCGAGGGCCGGTGAGACGCCGACCAGGCCGTGCACCAGGGGAAGGCCGGGGCGGGCCGCCCTGAGCAGCGATTCGAGCCGGCAGGAGGCGATCGTGCCGGGAATCCACGACTGTGCCGCGTATGCGGCCGGCGGCAGCCCGTCGGCGATGCGCCGCTCGACGTCGCTGACCGCCAGCAGGCCGCCGCCCACGATCAGCACGTCGCGCCGTTCCTCCATCCTGGCCAGGGCCTTCACCGGGTCGAAGCAGTGCGGGAAGGAGTCGTCGACCACGATCGTGCCGGGGTGGAGCCGGTCCACGTCGAGCAGGGTGTCGTCGCCGCTGATCGCGGTGATGAGGAGAGTGGCCTCGTACAGGGCGGGGCCGGGCTCGTGCACCTCGACGGCGCCGGCCAGACCGCGGTCCACCAGGTCCTTCGCCAGCTCCGCGAGCCGGGGCGCGCTGCCCGCGACGTCGCACAGGAGCAGCCGGGCGGGTGGGCTTTCGGCGAGCGTCAGGAGCAGTTCGAGGCAGGCTCGGCCGATCGAGCCGAGACCGGCCACCGCGACGGTGAGTTCATCGAGGGTACGCCCTGATCGTTCGAGCGCCGCGTGGACGGTTTTGACCACGGACACGGCGGTCGCCGCGTGGCCCGTGGTGACGGCGGCCGTGGTCTCTCGAAGGACGTCGTAGCCGTACCCGGTGAGTGAGGGGATCATGCCCGCGAGCGAGACGCAGCGGGCGCCCAGCGACGCGGCGTACTCCACCGCCCCGGCCGCCCGACCGGCCAGATCGGGTACGCCCGGCAGCTCGTCGGCGAACAGCGGCAGGCAGACGAAGCCGGACCGGCCCAGTGGGGTGCTGATCTCCTCGACCAGGCGGGGGCGGCCATCGGGGAAGAGCAGGGCCCGTACCTGTTCGCGTGACCACGTACCCGGTTCCAGGCCGGCGAGCGCGGTGAGCTGGCCGGGGGCGGGGAGGTAGCCGATGAGCGCGGCGTCCAGCGGGTCCGTGGCCAGTTCCTTGCGCAGCGCGCGTACGAACGCGCCGAAGTCCGCCTCCGTGAAGACCGAAGCCCGCAGCACCAGCCGCAGCTCGCCGTCCCCGGCCGGTCGCGCGGCCAGGAAGGTGTCGGTTCCGGTCGGGGCCAGGTCGGAGTCCAGGTCGTCCCATTCCATGCTCAAGCTCTCGCCCTTGAGCGGGCCGAGCGCCGAGAAGTCGAGGAAGGTGAAGAAGAACTGGGCCGGTGGCTCCGTGCCTTGCCGGAGGCCGTCGGTACGGGCGGACACGACCTCGGCGGCGACCCTGCGCAGGTCGTCGGTGAAGGCCCGGCCCGCGCCGGGTGGCCGGGCCGGGCGCAGCGGCACGGCGGCGGCGAAAGGGCCGAACACCCGGTGGGCGTCGGGCGGCGCGTGGTCGCGGCCGGTGACGGCGAGCCCGAGGATGAGATCGTCCTGGCCGGTGACGGCGGCCAGAGTTCGGTAGTACGCGGTCAGGATCGGGGCGAAGAGGGTCGTACCCGCCTCGCGGGCCATCCGGCGCAGGGCCGTCACCTGGTGCGCTTGGAGGGTGAACCCGGCGGATCGATACGGTCCTTTTCCGCCCAGGACCGGACGTTGGTACGGCGCGGCGGGGCGGGCGGGAGTCGTCGTGCGTTCCAGCAGGGCCACATGGTCGCGGAAGGTGCTGCGGAGCGGGGGAGGCTCGGCGGCGTCACCCCGGTCGTACGCGGTGAGCAGTTCGCGGCCCAGGAGTGCCGCGCTGTAGCCGTCGCCGATCAGGTGATGGGCGTGGACGATCAGCACGTGCTCGTCGGGTGTGAGGGTGATCAGCCGCAGGCGTAGCAGTGGCCAGGCCCAGGACTCGAAGCGGCGTGCGCGTTCTTCGGCGACCTTCGATGGGAGGAGTTCCGGGTCGGGCAGGGTCTCGAAGGAGACGGGGAGCCGGATGGCGGGCGGAAGCTCCTGCTGGACGGCGGGGCGGGCGCCGGCGGGGAAGACGGTCCGCAGCATGGGATGGCGGACGACGCATGTGTCCACTGCCCGCTGGAACCGGTCCTGGTCGAGCCGTCCGTGGATTCGTACGCAGGCCAGCCAGGTCGAGGGGGCTTCGGGGGCGATCGCTTCGGCGAGCAGGAAACCGCGTTGGGAGGGGGTGAGCGGGAACGGGCCGTCTTTGCCGTGCGGGGTGTCCACCGGGGTCGCCCCCGGGGTTTCGTCCACGGCGGTGGCCAGGGCTTTCAGGGTGCCGTGGGTGTAGACGGCGGTGGGTCTGGGCACGTTTGGGAGCTTCTCGCGCAGCCGGGCGAAGACCTCGAGGATGAGGATGGAGTCGCCGCCCAACGCGAAGAAGTCGTCCTCCCGGCCGATCGACGGGACATCGAGCAGCTCGGACCAGATCCGCGCCAGCAGTACCTCGGTCGGCGTCTTCGGTGTGGCTTCGACGGGCGCGGGGGTGAGGTCGCCGCGGTCGATCTTGCCGGTGCCCGTCAGCGGGAGCGCATCGACGACGTGGAGACGGGACGGCACCAGGTACGCCGGCAGCATCCCGGCCAGATAGGCGCGCAGGGCCGTCGCCTCGGGCACCGGAGCCCCCGCCCGGCATTCGACGAAGGCGGCCAGCCGATCACCGTGCGGTACGACGGCGGCACGGGCGACGGCGGGATGCGTTTGCAGCGCCGCCTCGATCTCCCCGGGCTCCACCCGATGCCCGCGCACCTTCACCTGGTCGTCGACGCGCCCGAGGAACTCCAGCTCTCCGGCCGGGGTACGGACGACCCGGTCGCCGCTCCGATACCAGCGCCGCCCGTCGCGCTCCGTGAACGCCGCGGCCGTCAGCTCCGGCTCGCCCAGGTATCCCGGTGTGAGGCCCACGCCGGAGATGAGCAGCTCGCCGGGTTCGCCCGGGGCGCAACGGCGGCCGTCCGGGGCCACCACCTCGACCCGCGTCCCGGTGAGGGGCCGGCCGATCGGCAGGGTGCGTACGTCGTCGGCGGGCCGGGCATCGATGACATGACATGTCGCATTAATGGTCGCCTCGGTGGGCCCGTACAGGTTGGCGATCCGCTGCCCCGGCCCGAACAGGTCGTACCAGCGGCGCACGTGGGCGGCCGGCAGCGCCTCGCCACCCACGTGGATCCAGCGCAGCGCCGACAGATCCGGTAGCGACCCGCCGTTCCGTACCCGGGTCTCGGCCGCTTCGAGCAGCCGCGACCACAGGCCGGGCACCGAGCTCCACACGGTGATCCGGCCCTGCTCGACCCGCTCCAGCAGCGCCTCGGGATCGCGGACCAGGTGCCGCGGCAGCGTGACCACCGTGGCACCGGCCAGCAGCGGGGCGAGGAGCTGTCGTACTGAGGCGTCGAAGCACGGGGAGGCGGTCTGGGCGAGCCGGTCGCCGGGCCGATACCCGAACGTGGCCAGGGCCCAGTCGAGGTAGTTCTCCATCGCCTGGTACGTGATCGGCACCCCCTTGGGCCTGCCCGTGGACCCCGACGTGAAGATCACATACGCCACCGCCTCAGGGCCGACCGCTGTCGCGCCGATGACGCCGAGGGTTTCCGGGCCGGTGGGCGACGCCTCCGCGATACCGCCGGAGAGCCGGCCGTCGGTTTCCCAGTCGGCGGGCAACGCCTTCGCAACGTCGCCGGGGAGCCCGCCGCCGGTTCCCGGGCCGGCGCGCGGCACGTCCGCGATGCCCTCGGGGAGCCGGTCGTCGACGGTGACCAGCGTCGCGGAGACGGCCTGGGCGAGCGTAGTCGCCGGGGCTCGGGTCGCATCGTGGCACACGAGGGTCCGTGCCCCCGTACGCGCGAGTTGCCCGGCCAGTCGTGCGGACGGATGCGCGGCGTCCAGCGGCACCCATCCGGCGCCCGCCCGCAGAATCCCGACGACACCCGCCACGGTGTCGGCGCCGGGCTCGGTGATCAACCCCACCAGGTCGCCGGGGACGACACCGGCGGCCCTCAGCCGGGCGGCGAGGGCCGCGGCCACCCGGTCGAGCTCGGCGTACGTCATGGTGCCCGCCCCGGTGTCGACGGCGATCGCCCCAGGAGCCGCCTGGAACCGGGCCAGCAACCGCGCGACAACGCCGGCCCGCGGCTCAGCGTGGATTTCCGTTCGGCGCGGCACGAAAGTGCTCTCGGCGAGTTCGGCCAGGTGTTGCCGGGCCAGCTCCTCGATCGTGGCGCGGTCGAACAGTCGCGACGGGAAGTTCCACGAGAAGTGCAGCTCACCGTCCGCCTCCCAGCCCAACAGGCTCAGCCGCGTGGCGGCGGACGCCGTTCCCGCCGCGACCGGCCGTACCTCCACCGGACAGCCGGGGTCGATCGCGACCGGGAAGCGCGCGAAACTGAACGACGCCGGGCTGACCGTACGAGGGCCGGCACCGTTCGCGGGCAGCAGCCGGGCCAGATCCAGGCTGGTGGGCCGGCCGTGCCTCTCGCCCGCCGCCCAGGTGTCCCGCAGCCGGGCCGCCAGCGCGGACACCGATTCGCCCGGTTCGACCCGGGCCATCACCGGCAGGGTGTCGGCCAGCGGGCCGACGATCCGCTCGACGCCGGGCAGCCGGATGTCGCGGCGGGCCCTGGCGACGTTCACGGCCACATCCCGCCGACCTCCGCTCCACCGGGACAAACATCGCAGGTACGCGGCGAGCAGCAACTGGAACAGGGACACCCCGTGCGCGGCGGCCAGGTCGCGCAACGCGGCCGACAGCTCGGGGCCGGTGGACACCTGATGGGTCAGCAGCGGCGGTCCGGGCAGCCCGCGCGGATCGCCGTCGTAGGGGAGCGCGAGCGGGTCGCCGCCGAGAGCGAGGGTGTCCCGCCAGTACGCCAGGTCGTCGCGGAAGGCCGGGCTCGACCGTTCCGCCTGGGCCTGGGCCGCATAGGCGGAGAACGTGGTTTCGAGCGATGGCAGAGCGGGAGTCCTGCCCCGGGCGAGCGCGGTGTAGACGGTCCACAGTTCCGCACCAAGGAGGTTGAGGCTGAATCCGTCGGCGGCGGCGTGGTGGACCACGACGATCAGGTGGGCGGTGCCGGTGCCGGTGCGTACGAGCAGGGCGCGCACGGGCGCCTCGGTCGTGAGGTCGAAGACCCGGTTGCACAGTGCCGTCTCGAGAGCCGCCAGCTCCTCGCCGTTCGCGCAGATGCCGGGCCGGACCTCGTACCAGTCGGGCACCACGCCCTCGCCGGAGGGGACGGAGACCGCCGTGTCGTCGGAGCGTACGCGGAGCCGGAGCATGGGGTGGCGGTCGGCGAGTCGCTTCAGCGCCCGCCCCAGCAACTCGGCGTCGAGCGGACCGTCGATGCTCTGACGCACGTAACCGTAGGCGGCGATGTCCGGATACAGGCGACTCTGGGTACGGAAGGCAAGCTGCACCGGCGTCAGCGGGAATGGCCTGTCGTCCTGATCGTCCCGTCGAGGGCCGTCCTGAAGGTACACCGAGAGTTCGCGCAGCGTCCGATGCTCGAAGAACAGCGTGATCGGCAGCGAACGGTTCAGCCTCCGCTCCAGCCGCTTGACGAGATCGACGGCCGTGAGCGAGTCGAGCCCGAGACCGAGAAGCGGCTCGTCGTCGCCGATGTCGTCGGGAGCGCACCGAAGAGCCTCGGCCACGAGCCGCCGCAGAAGCTCCGGCCCGTCACTCGCCTCCTCAACCTTCGCATGAGGGGTCACGGGGGCAGGCGCTTCGGCGCCGAGGACGGCGCGTGGCCGTGAGCCCGCTTCCAGATCGGCGACCAGAAGCTGGGCGGCATCAACACCGCGCGTACCAACACCGAGCGCATCAACACCGCACGCATCATGCAACGCCCGCAACGCGTCGGCCGCGCTCAGGGGCTTGAGCCCAGGCGCGCCGGCACCGCCCACCGACCAGCCCGAGGCCGGACGGGTCCCGGTGCCGCCTGCCGGCATGCTTTCCGCCTGGTCGGCCTCAGTACCGCCGCCTGCCGGCAAGCCGCTTCCGGTGCGTCCTGCCGGCAGGCCCGCTGCCAGGCCGGTCCCCGTGATCGCGGCGAAGTTCAGTGCCAGCCACGGCCGGCCTGCCGCGCGCTCTGCGGCGGCGAAGGCGTCGAGGAAGGCGTTGGCCGCCGCGTAGTCGCCGAGCGCTCCGGCCAGGCCGGGCAGCACCGAGGCGACGGAGGAGAAGGCCACGCAGATGACGGGGCGCAGGTCGTACCGGAGGAGCCCGCGGGCGAGCAGGTGGGTGCCGCGCGTCTTCGCGGCCAGGTTCCCGGCTACCTCCTCGGGGGATTTGGCGCGAAGTGTCCCAGGGCGCACCACGCCGGCCGCATGGAACACACCGTCCAGGTGTGGCAGATCCGCCAGTACGGCGTCCACGTCGGCCTCGCACGACACGTCAGCGACGCGGTATTGGGCGACGGCACCACGGGAGCGCAGGTCGGACAGCAGCTCGACGGGCGGTTGCGGCGACCGGCCGATCAGCACCAGCGTCGGCCGGCCACGGTCGGCGAGGTCGCGAGCGAGCGCACTACCCACCCCGCCGGCGCCTCCGGTGATCAGGTACACGCCGTCCGCGGGCAACTCCGTCGGCGTCGTGGTGACGGCAGGCTCGGTTGTTGTCGTGACGGCAGGTTCGGTCGTGGCGGCAGGCTCGGTCGTCGTGGTGACGACAGGCTTGGTCGTGACGGCGGGCTCGGTCGTCGTGGTGACGACAGGCTCAGGCGTACGGCCGAGACGCCGACCGGCTCGCCAGGCGACCGTGGTCGATCCTTCCCGCGAGGCCAGTTCCCGGTCGAGCGCGGAAAGCCGCGTGGCGAGGTCGTCCGACGAAGACAGGTCTATGCATTGGGCCACCACACCGGGCAACTCGTCCGGCAACGCCGACGCCAGCCCGATGAGCACCGCCTGCACCGGCCGCGGCCGCTCCACCACCTCACCGGCGATGTCGACGTGCTCGGTGGTGCGGGCGTCTTCGGTTGAGATGCCGGAGGCGCGACCGTCCTTGGGGGCGGCACCGGCGGGGTGGGTGTGCTCGGTGGTGGCGTGCCTGTCTTTGGGGACGGCGGGAGTGTGCCCGCTGGTGTGAACGTCGTTGGTGGCGACGCCGGTGACATGGACGTCCTCGGTGACGACGAGCATCCGAGAGCGGTCGTTCGCGAGGCGAGGCAGCAGGTCATGGAGGTCGCGCACCATGGCGAGGTGGGCGGCGTCCAGCTCCGCCACCGAGTCCGGGTCCGTGGGGGGCCCGCCGAACAGGACGACGACGTCCGGCCGTGGCGCCTGGTCCGCGTGTGGGTCCTCGGCCCGGTTCACGGTGGCGCCGCGTCCCTTGAGCCGGTCCGCCAGTGCGCGGGAGAGGGGACAGTCCGGGCCCGCCAAAAGCACCGTACGCGGCTCGGGACCGACGGTCAGCGGTGCGTCGTCCCACACGAACCGATGCAACAGCCGCCGTGGCGCGGCCGCCGGCCAGTATCGGCGCCGCTGGAAGGGATAGGTGGGTACGGCCACACGCGCACGACCGGCGTCCAGCACTGTGCGATCGAGGCTCACGCCGTGCTCCCAGAGCCGACCGGCCGTCTCCAGCAGGCCGCGCACCCCGTCACCGTCCCGGGACGCCAGCACGACAGGGGTACGTCCGTGCGCCGCCGCGATCGCGCGGACGGACCCGCCCAGGGTGGGTGTGGGGCCGAGCTCCAGAAACGTGTCGTACCCGTCGTCGAGCAGCCGCTCCACGGCGGCGCCGAAGCGGACCGGGCGTGCCGCGTGCTCCCGCAGGTACTCCGGCGTGAGGGCAGGCTGCCACTCCGCCGTGACCGTACTCATCAGCGGGGTGACAGACGACCGCGGGGTCAAGGACGCGGCCGCCTCCGCCAGCGGATCCAATGCCGGGTCCATCAACGGGGAATGGAAGGCCCGGGACACCTCCAGCCGTCGCGCGGCGATCCCCCGGGCGGTCAGCTCGCGTACGGCACGGTCGACGGCCTGTGGCGTCCCGGCGATGACCGTCTGGGCGGGGGCGTTGATCGCGGCCACGCTCAGCGCGCCTTCCGACCCGGCCACCAGTTCCGCCACGACGTCCTCGCCCGCGCGTACGGCGGCCATGGCGCCCGGAACGCACAAGTCGTTCATCAGACGGCCGCGCTCGGCGGCGAACCGTACGGCGTCGCCGAGCGTGAGCCGTCCCGCGACACAGGCGGCGGCGATCTCGCCGACGCTGTGCCCGGCGACGGCGTCCGGCACGATCCCCCACGCGCGCAACTGACGGGCGACCGCGACCCCGTACGCGACGAGCAGCGGTTGGGCTACGTCGGTGCGGGCAAGGTCGGCGGGAGAAACGCCGGGATCCAGGCACCAGGCCGACAGGCTACGGCCGGCGATCTCGCCGACGAGGTCGGACGCCTCGTCCAGAACGTCCCGGAACACCGGCGCGTCCGCGTGCAGGGCACGGGCCTGCCCAGGGCGTTGCGCACCCTGGCCCGGCAGCAGGAGGACCAGCCGCGGCCGTGACCCCGGCTGCCGGCCCGCCGGTCCTTCCTCCAGTCGCGCGGCGAGATCGCCGTCGGACACCACGGCCAGCCGGTGCGGCCCCTCGTCACGAGCGGCGGCCACCGCGGCACAGACGTCCCCTTCATCGAGCTCCGGGTGCTCCCGCAGGTGCCGCGCCAGGTCCGCCATGGCGGCACGCAGCCCCTGCGCACTGCGCGCCGACAGCGTGAGCAGCCACGGACCCACAGAAGCGGCCGCCCGCGGTCCTGCCGACGCGGGCGTGTGGGGTGGTCGCGGTCGTGCGGGCGCGGGCGTGTGGGGCGGTCGTGGTCCTGCGGTGGTGGAGGCGGGGGGTGGCTGTGGACTGGTGGCAGTGGGTGCCGAGATTGGTCGCGGTCGTGCGGGCGCGGGCGTGTGGGGTGGTTGCGGGCTCGTGGCGGTGGGCGTGGGGGGTGGCTGTGGACCGGTGGTGCCGGACGCGGAGGACGACCGCGGGCCTGCGGAAGCGGACGGGGAGGTAGGTCGCCGGGTGGGTGGTTCCGTGAGGATGGCGTGGGTGTTGGTGCCGCCGAAGCCGAACGCGTTGATGCCCGCGACCAGAGGGCCCGGCGTGTCCCATTCGCGCAGCTCGCTCACCACCGCGAAGCCGGATTCGCCCAGGTCAGCCTTTGGTGCGAGCGGTGTGTGGTGCAGAGACGGGGGCAGTTGCCGGTGCCGGAGCGCCAGCAGGACCTTCACCAGACCGGGCATGCCGGCGGAGTTGAGCAGGTGCCCGAGGTTGGTCTTGACCGAGCCGAGCAGCCGCGGCCGCCCGTCGGCGCGCGGTGGGAAGGCGTGCGCAAGGGAGGCGAGCTCGATGGGGTCGCCGATCGGCGTGCCGGTGCCGTGGGCCTCCACATACGAGACGCTGCCGGGGTCGATGCCCGCCTCGCGGTACGCCTGGGTGATGACCTCCCGTTGGGTCAGCGGGTTGGGGGCCATCAGGCTGAGTGAGCGGCCGTCGTTGTTCACGGCGGTGCCGCGCAGGACGGCCAGAATCGGATCGCCGGCCCGTTCCGCGTCGTCGAGACGTGTCAGTACGATGGCCGCGCCGCCCTCGCCGGGGACGAAACCGTCGGCGGCGGCGCCGAATGTGTGGCATCGGCCGGTCGGCGACAGGGCCTGGGTCTTCTCCAGCGCCGCGTACCCGTCGGGGGTGAGGTTGAGATGGACACCGCCGACGACGGCGACGTCACACTCACCCTGTTGCAGGCTGCGGCGCGCCAGGTGCAGGGCGACGAGCGCGGACGAGCAGGCGGTGTCGACCACGAGCGCGGGACCGGTCAGGTCCAGGCAGTGCGCGACCCGCGCGGCGAGCAGGTTGCCCAGGTTCCCGACCAGCGCGGACGCGGGCAGCTCCGCTTCTTCGAGTAGCCGGCGGTATCCGCTTTCCCCTGCGGCGGCGAACACCCCCACCCGGCGGCCCCGCCTCCTCGGCCCCGCGTATCCGGCTCGTTCGAGGGCCTCGTGGGCCAGTTCGAGGAAGAGCCGGGCCTGCGGATCGGTCGCGGTGGCCTCCTCCTCGCCGATGCCGAAGTACTCGGCGTCGAAGGCGGCCGGGTCGTCGAGGAACGCGCCCCACCGGCCCTCCGCGTCCGCCGGGTCCGCCCACCGTCCAGCGGGTACGCCGGTGACGGCGTCGTGTCCTTCCGCGAGCCGGCGCCAGAACTCCTCGGGCGTGTCGGCACCAGGGAAACGGCACGCCGTCCCGGTTACGACGATCATCGGGCCATCGGGACCGCCGGGGTGCTCCGGTATGTCGGCCTGGTCGTCGGCGGCCAGGACGTGGCCGGCGAGGGCGGCCACGGTGTCGTGGTCGCGGACATCGGACGGTCGCAGGGAGACGCCGAACAGGTCCTCCACGGCGGCGAGCACCTGCATGGCCTTGAGCGACGAGCCGCCGAGGGCGGAGAACCGGTCGTCCAGGCCGATCCGGGTAACGGGCAGGCCGAGCACCTGGGCCCAGATACCGAGAACGGCGGACTCCACCTCCCGGCGGGAACGAGGCACGGACAGCCCATCCGATCCGGCGTCCCGGACCGGCACCGGCTCGCCGGACGCCTGCTCCGCACGCTGGGTCGGCTCGCTGGATGTCGCCTCGGCAGGTTGGACGGGCTCGCCGGATGTCGTCTCCGTGTGCTGGACGGGCTCGCTGGACGCCTGTTCCGCGTGCTGGACCGGCTCGCTGGACGCCGGCACCGTACGGTCGACGGCCACCGCTCGGTGGGTCTCGAATTCGGCGTAAGCCCCCGCCTCGAAGCGCTCCCGCATGAGCGCCCGGCGCAGCTTCCCGCTGGTCGTGCGCGGGAACGCCCGGGCCGGCAGCGCCAGCACCCGCACGTCGTCATGCCCCAGGGCCGCGCCGACCCGGACGGCGACCTCGCGCAGCACGTCCGGGTCCGATCGGCGGGTCGTGACGAACACCACGACCCGCTCCCCGCCCGACACCGGGTCGGCGGAGCCGACGACCGCGACCGGACCCCGCGCCTGCCCCGGCGTGCCCGCCGCCACCTCCTCCAGGTCGGACGCATGGTAGGTGGCCCCGTTGACGAAGACGACGTCCTTGTGCCGCCCGGCCACGCACAGCCGTCCCTCGAAGAGAAACCCCAGGTCGCCGGTACGCAGCCACCCATCACGGAAGGCGGCCCCGGTCTCGGCAGGGGAGCGGTGGTAACCACGGGCCAGTTGCGGACCCCGTACCTCGATATGTCCGACTCGCCGGTCACCCAGGCGCGCGCCCGTGGCGTCCACGATCCGGACCTCGCACCCCGGCACGGGACGGCCCACCGGCATCAGTTCCACGGCGTGCGGGCCCGGTTCCGTGTACGCGGCCTGCCCCCGCCCGAGCGCCGCCCGGTCCAGGACGAGCGGCTCCGCCACCTCACCCAGAGGCGGGATGGTGACGGCGAGCGTCGCCTCGGCGAGGCCGTACACCGGCTGTGGCGCCTGCGCGGCGAGCCCGGTGGGCCGCATCCGGCGGACGAACGCGCGCCACACCGCAGGTGAGATCGGCTCCGCGCCCACGAGGATCATCCGCACGCTCGTCAGATCCAGGCTGGCGAGCGTGTCCAAGGGGATCCGCCGCTCCACCAGCGCCAGGGCGAAGTTCGCGGCGGACAGCAGCGTCGCCCGGTGGCGCGCCACCGCCTCCAGCCACAGCGCGGGCCGCTTGGCGAACGACAGCGGGCTCAGCTTCACCTGCTTGATCCGCGCGGCGAGCGGGACGAGGTGGGTGCCGATCAGCCCCATGTCGTGGAAGTAGGGCATCCAGCTCGCGGCCACGTCGTCCGGCCCGATCGCCGTCGCCACCCGGATCTGCTCCAGATTGGCCAGTACGGCGGCATGCGTCAGCTCAACGCCCTTCGGCGCCCCCGTGCTGCCCGAGGAGAACTGCAGGAACGCCACGTCGTCCGGCGCCCGTACCGGCAGAACGGCCGGCGGGCGCCCGTCGCGCAACACGTCCAGATGCAGGGGCCGTACGCCGTCGCCCAAGGCTGAGAGCAGCGGGGCGGTGGCCGCGTCCACGGCGACGGGCGGCCGGTCGAGGAACTCCCACACGGGACGGATCCGCCGCACGTCAGGGGCCAGAGGCACCGGTACGAGGCCGGCCGCGAGAAGGCCCCAGAACAGCGGCTGGAAGTCATCACCGGCATCGGCGAGGAGGAGCACGGCGGTCCCGGGCGCCAGACCGGCGTCGAGCAGGCCGCCCGCCACCCGCAGGGATTCGTCCCGCAACTCGCGGAAGGTGACGGTACGTTCGCCGCCGTCACCGCGTACATGCACGATCGCCTGATCCGGCGCCCGCGAAGCCGCCCCCAGCAGCACGTCCGGCAAAACCGTCGCTTCGCCCAGCCCGCTCATGCCCGCCCCGCCTTCCACCGGCTCCTGTCGCGTCCGCGTGGGAAAGGGAGCCTACGGGCTTCGGGCGGTAATTCTGGGATTTGTCCCGGTACGTGAGACCCGGAGCTCGTTAACCGGTACGGTGTTCCACTCCGTTCCATCCCGTCCGGACACGCGGGCGGACCTCGGGGAACGAGCCGTCGCCGAACAGGATCCGCGCCGCCGCGGCACGACCGGCGCGCCCGCGGAGCACGGCCACCGCAGCCTCGGCCGCGGCGGGGGAGCGGATGCCGGCGAACACGCGGCGCAGCAGCAGCCGTCCCCGGAACCGGGCCCGCAACCCGTTTCCGTCATACCGGCTCAGCACCCGCGCGTCACCGGTACGCAGGTATTCCAAGGCGACCTCGGCGGCCAGTTCGGACATGCGCAGGCAGGGGTCCAGCCCACCGGCCGTCAGCGGCGACACCGCGCCCGCCGCGTCCCCGACGAGGAGCCCGGCGGGGCACGCCAGCCGTCGCAGCACCCCGCCCACCGGGATCGGGCCACCCCGGCGCTCGACCGGACCGGCCGGCGCCGCGCGGCCGGGCGCGTCCGCGGCGAAGGCGTCCAGGAGGTGACGGAGGCCGGTACGCATCGCGGCCGGATAACCCGCGACACCGACGTGCGCGTGCCGGCCGTCGTCGATGACCCAGCCCAGGTAGCCGGGCGCGACCCGGGGGTCCAGCACGCAGTGGAACGCCGGGGTGGTGGTGCCCGACGCGACCGGGTGGACGATCTCGGCGCCGACGATGAAACGCCGGTTCACGTCGAGACCGAGGTCACGGGCCACCCGGGAGCGGGCGCCGTCCGCGCCGACGATGAACCGCGCCGCCACCGGTTCCGCACCCTCGAACCGCACGAGACGCGCCGCCGCGCCCGTGAACCGTGCGGAACCCGCCGACGCGCCCGTGAACCGTGCGGAACCCGCCGACGCGCCCGCGAACCGCGCGAGACGCGCCGACGCACTCGCGAACCGTGCCGAATCCGCCGACACGTCCGCGTCCTGTACGAGATCCGCCGACGCGCCGGCGTACCGCACGCCCAGCAGCACCCGCGCACCCGCCGACGACGCCGCGCGGTGCGCGTGCTCGTAGACGGCCGCCATGTCGGCCACGCGGTACTCGTCCCGGTCGCTGGTGAGCCGGATCGGGTCCCGCCGCGAGGGCGGATACAGGAGCACGTCCCGGATACCGGGCCCGAGCAGGTGATCCGGCAGGTCGAAGTCGTCGAGAGTGCGGCGGACAAAGATCCCCGTCGTACGGATGCCCGACGACAACGACCTGCGACGGTCGACCACCAGCACGCTCAGGCCGCGCCGCGCGAGCAGCCGGGCCGTGTGCAGGCCGGCCAGGCCCGCACCCACCACCAGGACGTCCACTGTCTGCATAATCTGCGACGGTAGGCGCGCCACCCCAAGAGTGGACCGCCTTGCACACGACCCACCCAGTACCTCTACACGGCCACCACATCACGTCCAGGCCGATCTCCCCGAACGGCGCTCAGGAGGTCGGGGCGTCGCTGACCCATGGTCCTGCCGTCGCCGTTCATGATCACGGCAGAGCGGCCGTCAGCGGACCTGGCGGATGGGGATGACGGTCAGGGCGCCCAGGACCGCGAAGCACAGGGCGGCGGTGAAGGCGGCGGGGTAGTTCTGGTCGCCGCCGCCGATGGTGAGGAAGAGCGGCGCGATCAGGGGTGCCAGCGACTGCGGGAGCGAGTTGGCGATCTGGAAGACGCCCAGGTCCTTGGCCGCGTTGTCGCGGTTGGGCAGCACACGGACGACCAGCGCCATGTCGACGGCGAGGTAGGTGCCGGTGCCGAAGCCGAGGATCGCCGAGCCGATCAGGTAGTGGGGGAAACTGGCGGCGAAGCCGAGGGTCAGCAGGCCGGCGCCCATGATGAGGGAGGCGACGAGCACGAACACCTTGCGGCGGCCGGTCCGGTCGGACAGCCAGCCGCCGACGGTGGCGGTGAACAGGGAGCATGCGGTGAAGACCAGCGTGGCGGTGAAGACGAGGGACACCGCTTCCGCGGGGGCGTACCCGAGCCGGTCGGTAATGACGTAGAAGCCGAAGGTGAGCTTGAAGGCGTTCGCGGTGAAGATGAGGAAACGTCCGGCGAAGGCCCAGCCGAAGTCGCGGTGCGCGAAGGGGTTCACCCACAGGCTGCGCAGCAGGTCGAGCAGGCGGAAGGGGCCGAGCAGCCCGGGGTCGGCGGGACGGTCGGGGAGGAAGGCGGCGAACAGCCCGATCGCGGCGAAGGCGAAGACGCCCGGCAGCAGGAACATGAGCGACGTACTGTCGACGACCATCGTGGTCAGGAACGTGCCGACCAGGATGCCGATGTTGCTCATCGGGCCGAGGATGCCGGACACCCGGCCGCGCTGCCGTTCGGGCACGTGGTCGGAGATGACCGCGTTGAGCGCGGCCTGCGCGGCGTTGTAGCCGACCTGGGTGACACACCAGCCCAGCAGAATCGCGGGTACGTTCTGCGCGACGGCCATGATGAGCAGCCCGCCGGCGCCGGCCAGGGCTCCACCGGCGAGCCACGGGCGGCGGCGGCCGAAGCGGCTGGTGGTGCGGTCGGACAGGTTCCCCCAGATCGGGGTGATGGCCATGGACAGGAACGCGCCCGCCGACAGGACGAGCCCCAGGCTGGCGGCCTTGCCCTCGGGGTCGACGGCGCCGACCTTGACCGAGAGGGTCACCGTGATCGGGGTGAGCAGGCCGGCCCAGAGACCGAGCTGGCCCAGCGCGTACAGGGCGATGAAGCGGATGCCGACCGGCGCGGTCGGCTCATGACGGACGGTGGTCGTTGAAGTGGACATGGCGGCCTCCAAGGGGGGTCAGAGGAGGAGACGGAGGTCGTCGGCGAGGTCGTGCAGCCGGTACGGGGGCGCGGCGCCCTCGGTGACGGCGGCGTGCAGGGCGCGCCAGGAGGCGCGGGCCGCGTTCTCGTAGAGGGCGGGCAGCCGGTGTTCGCCGTCCGCGTCGGAGCGGACGACGTCGGCCGGGCTCGCGGTGGCGGGGTCGGGGAAGGACACGCGCCACTGGGCGGCGGGGCCGAGCAGGCTCAGCCGGGCGCGCGCGGGCCCCCAGGGGGAGACGGCGGCGGCCAGGTGGACGGGCACGTCGCCGGCCCGGGCGTGCGCGGTGTGGCCGTGGTCGTCGCTCTGGAGGAGTTCGAGGGCGGTCGCGGGGCCGAGGGCGGTGCGCAGGAGCGCGAGCTGGTCCACCAGGACCGGCAGGCCGGGCGGGACGGTCGCGGTCAGTTCGACGAGCGCCGCCTGGCCGAGGTCCCGGCGCAGGGTGCCGGTGGCCGCGGTGAGCGCCGGGTTGAGCGCCCAGGTCGCGGCCACGACGACGGGGACGCCCGCCTCGGCGGCACGGTCGGCGAGATCGTGTACGCGGCCGGGGGCGCCCGTCGTCACACCGGTGAGCAGGATGCCGCGCGGCCGGTCGGCGAGGGCCTTCGTCAGGGCGTCGAGGCCGGCCACGGCCAGCACGTCGCCGCCGGTGGCGACCGGGCGGAAGTCCTGGGGCAGCGAGGCGAGGGTGGCGTGGAGCGCCGGGCGGTCGGCGTCCCCGGCGAGGGTCACCGTGAGGGGAGCGGTCATGCGGCGGCTCCTCGAAGCAGCAGGGCGGCACGGTCGGCGAGGTCCAGCGCGTAGGCCAGGTCGGCGACGACGTCGCCGGGGCCGTACCGGAGGGGCTCCGCGCCGGTCGCCACCGCCGCCAGGTGCCGCCATTCGCCGGTGTAGCCGTTGCCGGGGTACGGCCCGAAGAGCCGCGTGCCCGCGCCGGTGCGCAGTTCGGCCGTCGCGGAGCCGGCGCGTACATAGGAGGGGGTGAAATCCAGCCGCAGCTCGCCGCCGTCGCCCCAGACCTCGAAGGTCCACTCCGTACGCCAGCCGCCGTGCAGGTAGCCGATCAGTTCGGCGGTACGCCCGCCGCCCCGCAGGGTGAGCACGTACCCGAACGGCTGGAGCCGCCGGACGAGGTCCACGCTCTCGATCTCCGGCAGGAAACGCCGTACCAGCGGCAGGTTGTGGATGGCCAGCCCGAGGATCGCCCCGCGAATGGCCGCGGCCGGGTCGCCGCTCCTGGGCGGGAACACCGGGTCGGCGTGCAGTTGGGTGGCCGCCGACTCGAAGCGCGCGTTGGGCGGCAGGACGATGCGCGAGCGTACCCGGCGGGCGGTTTCCGGCAGATCGCCCCAGGCGCGCTCGGCGGCGAGCCACGCCGGGTCGTAGGTGTGCATGGCGCCCACCACGACCGGCACACCGCTCTCCCGGCTCGCCTCGGCGATCGCGCGGGCCTCGTCCAGGGTGGTGGCAAGCGGCTTTTCCACCAGGACGCCCTTCTTGCCGGCGCGGCAGGCGGCCTGGGCCTGTTCGGCGTGAAAGGGATGCGGGCTGCACACGGCCACGAGGTCCACGGCGGGGTCGGCGAGCAGGTCGTCGACGCTCGTGCCGTACGCGGCCCCGGCGCGGGCCGCCACCGCGGCCGCCGTGGCGGCGTCGACGTCCATGACGTGCGTCACGCGCAGCCGGTCGGACAGCCCCGCGATGGCGGGCAGGTGAATGGCCTGGGTGACCGGGCCGGCTCCGATGATCCCGATGCCGAGCGTCATCGGCGTGCCTCCTTTCCCAGGTGGGTGCGCGTCCATTGGCGTGACAGGGCGGCGCTGTCCTTGGGGGTGCCGTGGTCGGGCACGTCGACCTCGATCACCAGCCAGCCCGCGAAGTCGCCGGGCAGGGCCGCGAGTGCCGCTTCGAGATCCACGTCGCCCTGGCCGGGCTCGGTCCACAGGTGCCGTTCGAGTACGGTCTCCCAGAAGCCGCCGCCTTGGGCCGCGACGGCGGTGTGGACGTCCTTGAGGTGCGCGGCGCCCACCCTGTCCCGGTAATGGGCGATGAGGGCGGCGGGGTCGGCGCCGGCCCACCGCAGGTGCCCGGTGTCAGGGCCGAACGCCAGCAGGCCGGGCGCGATCGCGTCCAGGACCGCCCGGGTCTCGTGCTCGGTCTCTATCCAGGTGCCGACGTGCGGGTGCAGGCAGGGGCGTACGCCTTCGGCGACGATGACCTCGCAGGCACGGGCGAGGTTCTCGATGACGGTGCCCAGCCGCGCCGGGTCGGACGCGGCGCCCACGGCCGGCGTGGCGAGCCGCTCGGCCGCGAGCGTGGAGGCGATGAAGACCTCGGTCATGCCGAGCGCGGCCTGCGTGCCCGCGTGCCGCCGGGCGCTTTCGAGAAGGGCGGGCATCCCGCCGGGGTCGTCGTAGGCGCCCTGGAAGTAGCCGGGCGCCGGGGTGAGTCCGTACTCCTGGAGGAGGGCGAGGTAGCCGGACGGGGTCAGGCCCTGTGGGACGTCGGCCTGTACGGCGGTGAAGCCGGTCTCGGCGATCTCGGTGAAGGCGGTGCGGAGCGTGGGCACGTCCAGCGTGAAGCCGGCCGGGCCGAGCAGCCATGGCAGAGGGTTGATGCCGATCAGGGGTTCGTGGGATCGCATGGAGGAGTTCCTCGGGCAAAAAGTGATCGGTTGTTTACGTTTCGGCAAACGTAAACGCCTGATAGCTTTTGCGCAAGAGGGCGTTTCCCGGGAGGCTGGTTCAGTGGCGAATGCCGGAGGAAGTGCGCGCGGGCCGTACCGGAGCGGCATCAGGCGGCGCGAGCAGATCGTCAACGCCGCCGCCAGGGCGTTCACCGCGCACGGCTACGACGGGGCCTCCATGCGGCAGATCGCGGCCGACGTGGGCGTCTCGCCCGCCGCCCTGCTGCGACACTTCCAGGACAAGGAAGACCTGCTCGCCGCCGTGCTGGAATGGTGGGCGAGAGAGACCGCCGCGCTCGGCGTCGGAGAGCGGGCCGGCCTCGGCGGGTTCGACGACCTGCGCGCGCTCATGAGATATCACGTCGAGCACCGCGGCCTGCTGGAGCTCTTCATCCGCCTCACCGGAGAGGCGTCCAACGAGAAGCACCCGGCGCGGGCCTTCATCCAGGAGCGCTACGCGAAGATCGTCGGCATGCTGGTCGAGCGGCTGCTCGGTGTGGCGCGGGCGGGGGAGATCCCGCCCATCACCCAGGGTCAGGCCGAATCGGAGATCCGCGCCCTCTGCGCCACCATGGACGGGCTGGAGATCCAGTGGCTCCTCGACCCGGCCATGGACCTCGTCGGCCTCTTCGACCAGCACCTCGACCACACGCTGGAGCGCTGGCGGCGTGGGGGGTACGTTTCTTCCGCGGGCTGAGAATCGGCGCGGGTCATCGCGTGCGGCGACGGTGCGAGTTTGACGAATCCACCCGGCTGTGGAATCCTGAAGGCGGCACTGAGGTTGACGCTCGCAATTAGTGTAGACACTTGTTTCTCTTTTGCGTTATGATGCTCCCTCGTGCTGCCTATCGACACCCCCGATTCTGTCGGGACGCTTGGCATGCGCGTAACTCGATTCCATCCGTGCCCTCCGGAAGGACGCTCGTTGGCAGCCTCGCGCAACGCCTCCGCCGTACCCGCTGGTCCCCGTCGCGTCTCTTTTTCGCGCATCCAGGAGCCTCTCGAAGTTCCTGACCTTCTCGCCCTGCAGACCGAGTCGTTCGACTGGTTGCTCGGCAACGAAAAGTGGAAGGCCCGGGTAGAGGCGGCTCGTCAGGCCGGGCGCAAGGACGTCCCGACCCAGTCGGGCCTCGAAGAGATCTTCGAAGAGATCAGTCCTATCGAGGACTTCTCGGGGACCATGTCCTTGTCGTTCCGCGACCACCGGTTCGAGCCGCCGAAGTACTCAGTCGATGAGTGCAAAGACAAGGACATGACCTTCTCCGCCCCGATGTTCGTGACGGCGGAGTTCATCAATAACACCACCGGTGAGATCAAGAGCCAGACGGTGTTCATGGGGGATTTCCCGCTCATGACGCCGAAGGGCACGTTCATCATCAACGGCACCGAGCGTGTCGTGGTCTCGCAGTTGGTCCGTTCGCCCGGCGTCTATTTCGAACGTAATGTCGACAAGACGTCCGACAAGGATCTTTATGGCTGCAAGGTCATCCCGTCCCGGGGTGCCTGGCTGGAGTTCGAGATCGACAAGCGCGACAGCGTCGGTGTGCGCATCGACCGTAAGCGCAAGCAGGCCGTCACCGTGCTTCTCAAGGCACTGGGATGGACCAGCGAGCAGATCCTCGAGCGGTTCGGCCAGTACGAGTCGATGCGGGCCACCTTGGAGAAGGACCACACGGCCGGCCAGGATGACG
>NZ_FNVT01000039.1 GCF_900108335.1 Nonomuraea solani | reverse complement strand
CCAAAGATGAATGCCAACCAAAGGAATCCGTCAATCAATATGACGGGGTTGTGCATCATGCACTGGCTTTTAACACACTGTTGAGTTCTCAAGAAACGGACGCGTACTTCCTTCACCAGAACCACTCTCGTGATCCCCGCTCGGAGGCGTTCACTTTCCGTTCGTTATGACTTAATTCTTTCAGCCGTTCAAGTCCCTGTCAAATTGACCCGACTCGCTCGACCTGCGGTAATTAAGTGCTGTCCCTTTCGGGGACAACCCCTCTAACTTACCAGCCCCTCCGAAGTGCTTCGCACCATCGAGAGAACCGAGAAGGTAGTGGGATTTGCCGGGCATCTCCGAGGGGTTCTAGGAACCTCTTGGCCGCCCTGCGAGAAGCAACTCTAGCAGGGCGCCGCACCCACTCTGGCCCACAACAGGTAATCCAGAGGTCGTTCCCTGGCCACCTGACGCTCAAACCTCGCCGGCAGACCTCCAGGCCGACACCCGCAGGCAAGCCGTCGGCAAGTCATCCGCAATCGTCCCTCTGTACGAAGTACCTACGAGCAGACTGCGCTCTCGGAGGTGCCCGCTATGACCCGGTCGGAGTTCGACGACATCCGCGCCTTCCTCTCTGATGAGGCGACCCACGCTGGAGACCTGCTGAGAGTCGCCAGGACGTTGATCGACGACCTCGAACACGCCCGGATGCACGAGGCCGTCCTCCGTACCCACTATCTGCGTCTTCTCACCGCCGCGCGGGCGACCGTGGCCGCCGAGGCGGTGGGCGCGCCCGAGCCGACGGTGTTCGTCAGGCAGGAGCTGGCCGCGCGCGGTCAGTTGCCGGAGGACGGCGAGGCCGTACAGCAGATCTTGTCCGACGCCCGTACGGCGGCCGCGCTGCTCGCCTGTGTCGAGGACGCCACCCCGCCGCGCCCGCAGAAGATGCGCCTGCGCCGGTGCATCGGCACCAGCCGCATACTTCCCACGTAACTACAACTCAGGGCATACCCGCCCTTGGTTACCCGGCTGCAAGACTGCGCATATGTGGCAGCGAAGGTTGAACTGGTTGGCAGTCATCCTGGTCGGGACATTTGGCCTGATGTGGGTCGGCGTCGTTATTTACGCGGACCAGACCTCTGCCTTCTGGATGCGCATCACGCAGGTCATCTTCGGATTCCTGCTGCTGGGCTGGGCCGTACAGAAAGCGGTCGTGATGATCAGCAGGGGCTACTCGGAAGCGGACGGCTGGAACCGGTAACCCATTCCCGGCTCGGTCAGCAGGTGCTCCGGGTTCGCGGGATCCCGTTCGAGTTTGCGGCGCAGCTGGGCCATGTACTGGCGCAGGTAGTGCGTCTCCTTGAGATAGGACGTGCCCCAGACCTCCGTCAGCAACTGGCGCTGGCTGATGAGCTTGCCGGGATTGCGCAGCAGGATCTCCAGGAAGTGCCATTCCGTGGGCGTGAGGCGTACCCCTCCTGAGATCGTCTTGCCGGCGAGGTCGATGACGTGCTCGCCCACCTGTACCGTCACGGACTCCTCGCCGTGCTGACCGGTGCGGCGCGTCACCGCGCGCACCCGCGCGAGCAGTTCGTCGATGCTGAACGGCTTGGTCACGTAGTCGTCGGCGCCGGCGTCGAGCGCGTCCACCTTGTCGGTGCTGTCGGCCCGCCCCGACAGGACGATGATCGGGACCGAGGTCCAGCCGCGCAGGCCCGCGATGACGTCGACCCCATCGAGGTCGGGCAGCCCGAGGTCGAGGATGATCAGGTCGGGATGCCAGTCCGCGGCCTGCCGCAGCGCCGTGCCGCCGTCGGAGGCGAGCGCGACGTCGTACTGCCTGGCGGCCAGGTTGACGCGCAGCGCCCGCAGGATCTGCGGCTCGTCGTCGACCACGAGCACGCGCGTCATGCGGTCCTCCGCAGCGAGATGGTCATGGTCAGGCCTCCTCCGGGAGTGTCCTCGGGAACGAGCGTGCCGCCCATCGCCTCGGTGAGTCCGCGCGAGAGCGCCAGGCCGAGGCCCACGCCCGCGTGGTTGTCGCGGTCGCCGAGCCGCTGGAACGGCATGAACACCCTTTCATGCGCCTCCTGCGGGATGCCGGGGCCCCGGTCGATGACGCGAATCTCCACGTTCTCGCCGTGCCAGCTCGCACTGACGAGTACGGGCTCACCTGCGGGACTGTGGCGGACGGCGTTCGTCATCAGGTTGACGAGCACTCGTTCCAGCAGCGCCGGGTCGGCCATGAACTCGGGCAGCTCGGGCGAGATGTCGCTGGCCAGGCGGTCGCGCAGCGGGCCGAGTTCGTCGACGGCGTGCGGCAGGACGTCCTCGATCGCCACCGGCTCCAGGGTCACGCCCAGCACGCCCGCCTGCAGGCGGCTCATGTCGAGCAGGTTGGAGACGAGCCGGTTCAGCTTGATCAGCGACTCGTCGGCGGTGGCCAGCAGCTCGGCCCGATCCGCCGCCGACCAGGTGACGTCGGTGCCGCGCAGGCTCTCGACCGCCGCCCTGGCGGAGGCCAGCGGGGTGCGCAGGTCGTGGCCGACCGCCGCGAGCAGGGCCGTGCGCATCCGGTCGGCCTCGGCCAGCGGCTCGGCCCGTTCGGCGGCCTCCCGCAGCCGCTGCTGCCGCAGCGCGACCGCCGCCTCGGCCGCGAACGCCTCCAGGACCCGCCGATCACCGGCCTCCAGGCCCCGTCCGCGCGCGGCGAGCAGGAGCCGGTCGTCGATCACGACGTCGGCGTCGGCCGTGCCCGGGCTCGTGGCCGGCTCCCCGCCCGACGTGGCCACGATGCGCCATTCGCCGGGCGGACCGGTCCGTTCGAGCAGCGTCACCGATGCCAGCCCGAACGTCTCCCGCATCCGCGCCAGCAGCGACGGCAGCGCCGACTCGCCCCGCAACACGTGACCGGCCAGCGTGGACAGCACCTCGGCCTCGGCCCGGGAGCGCGCCGACTCCCTGCTGCGCCTGGCCGCCAGGTCGACGACGGTGCTCACCATGGCCGCCACCAGCACGAAGATGGCCAGCGCGAGCACGTTCTCCGGCGCGGCGATCCGCCAGGTGTGCAGCGGCGGCGTGAAGAACCAGTTGAGCAGCCCGAACCCGAGCACCGCCGCCGTCAGCGCCGGCCACATGCCGCCCACCAGGGCGACGCCCACCACGAGCAGCAGGAAGAGCAGGATCTGGCTGGGCAGCGTCAGCTCGGTGGCGGACAGGCCCGCCGTGAGCAGCGGCACCCCCAACAGCGCCAGCCCCCAACCGGTCCTCCGCCGGGCACCGGTCAGCGCCGCCCCCTCCCGCGACCGCGCCCGGCCCTTCCCGGTCGCCTCGTGCGGCACGATGTGGACGTCGATCGCCCCCGACAGCGCCGCCGTCGTCACGCCGACGCCCCGCGACAGCAGCCGCCGCCGTCTCGACGCGCCGAGCACGAGCTGGGTGGCGTTCACGCCACGGGCGAACTCGAGCAGCGCGCGCGGCACGTCGTCGCCGACGAGCTGGTGGTAGGTGCCGCCCAGGTCCTCGACGATGGTGCGCTGGCGGACGAGGTTCGCGGGGTCGTCGCCGGTGGCCAGGCCGGCGGCGCGGACGATGTGCACGGCCATCAGGTCGGCGCCCTTGCTCCTGCCCGCGATGCGCGCCGCCCGGCGTACGAGCGTGTCGCCCTCCTGCCCTCCCGTGAGCGCGACCACCACACGTTCGCGGGCCTCCCAGGTGCCCGCGATGGAGTGGTCCGTACGGTAACGGCCGAGTTGCTCGTCCACCTTGTCCGCCAGCCAGAGCAGGGCGAGCTCCCGCAGAGCGGTCAGATTGCCGACCCTGAAGTAGTTGGCGAGCGCGGCATCGACCCGTTCGGGCGGATAGACGTTGCCGTGGGCCAGCCGCCGCCGCAGCGCCTCCGGCGCCATGTCCACCAGCTCGATCTGGTCGGCCCGCCGCACCACCTCATCCGGTACGGTCTCCCGCTGCGGCGTCCCCGTGATCCGCTCGACCACGTCGTTGAGCGATTCGAGGTGCTGGACGTTGACGGTGGACACCACGTCGATCCCGGCGTCGAGGATCTCCTCGACGTCCTGCCAGCGCTTGGCGTTGCGGGAGCCGGGGGCGTTCGTGTGGGCGAGCTCGTCGATCAGGGCGAGCTTGGGCGCGCGCTCGATGACCGCGCCGGGGTCGAGCTCGCCGAACGTCGCCCCCCGATGCACGCTCGTGCGCCTGGGCAGCGTCTCCAGCCCGTCGAGCAGGCGGGCGGTACGGTCCCGGCCGTGGGTCTCGGCGAAACCCACGACCACGTCCTTGCCGCGCTCGGCGGCCCGGTGGCCTTCGCACAGCATCGCGTACGTCTTGCCCACCCCGGGCGCCGCGCCCAGGTAGACGCGTAGCCGCCCCCTGGGCCTGCCTCCCATTCCTCCAGGTTACGGCTGGTACGGCGGCGCGACCCCCCACCCCCAGTGCGGCACCGGAGCGTGCGGCGGAGGCGTCGCCCCGGGCGCGGAGTTGTGCCTGGCCAGCCTGGTGCCCCATTCGATGTAGCCGGCGAACGCCGCCCTGAACTCGGGATCGTCGGGAAGACCGACCTCATCGGCCGCGTCCATGAGCAGGCTGACCCATCTGCGGCGCTGCGGCTCGGTGATCGCCTTGCCGAGGTGGTGGCGGAGCATGTTGGAGTAGCCGCCGCGTTCCTGGGTGTAGCGGTCGGGGCCGCCGAACACCTCGCTGAGCCACATGGCCACATGCCTCGGGTGGTCGGGGTCCATGTGGGCGAACAACGGCCCGATCAGGTCGTCCTTGACGACGCTGCGGTAGAAAGTCTCCGTGAGCCGCTCGAAAGCCTCGGTGCCACCGGCCCATTCGTAGAGCGTGGGCACTGCCTTTTCAGTCATGTAATCATGTAATCAGCAAGGCGGGTGCCGGGCAACAAAAAAGTCCCCGGCCACCGGATGAACCGGTGACCAGGGACTTTCTCTAGTAGCGGGGACAGGATTTGAACCTGCGACCTCTGGGTTATGAGCCCAGCGAGCTACCGAACTGCTCCACCCCGCGTCGGTGTGTTAATAAGAACTATACAGGCTCTCCAGGAGTGCTCGAACCACACGCCTCAGAACACCCATCCCGCACACGACAAAGGCCCGGCATCCGTTTCCGGATCCCGGGCCTCTCGGTTGGTAGCGGGGGCAGGATTTGAACCTGCGACCTCTGGGTTATGAGCCCAGCGAGCTACCGAACTGCTCCACCCCGCGTCGTCGTGCTCTGTAAGGCTACCGGTGACGCGGGGTGGGCGCAAACTGAATGCGCTGCTACCCCGTTGGTGACGGGGACGGCGGCGGCGAACCTGTCGGCGAAACACTCGGTGACGCGGAAGGCGAGGCCGACGGGCTGGCCGACGGGCTGGCCGACGGACTCGCTGACGGGCTGGCCGACGGCGCCGGCTGCGCGTTCGCCCCTTCCAGCGCCTTCAGAGCCTCCTCCAGCCGCTTCTGGGCGTCGCCGTAGGCGTCCCAGTCGGGCGGGCTGGCCTGCAGCGCCTTCTGCGCGTCCGCGTACGCCTTCTTGGCGTTGCCGATCGCCGTGTTCAGCGCGCCGCTGCTCTGGTTGGGTTGCGTCTGCGTCTGTTCGTTCTCGGCGGGTTGTTGCTGTTGCTCCCCGCCGAAGACCTGCGCCAGCGCCTCCTCCAGGTTGCGCGCCACGCCGATCTTGGTGCCGAACGACACCAGCACCCGTTGCAGAATCGGGTACGGCTCCTGGCCACCGCCCGCGGCCACCTGGATGTACACCGGTTCGATGTAGACCAGGCCCCCCGCGTACGGGAGCGTCAGCAGGTTTCCGTACCGGACGGACGAGGCACCGACGCCGAGCAGGTTGAGCTCCCCCGCGAAGCGGCTCTGGAAGGCGTTCTGCGCCTGGCCGGGACCAGGGATCGGGGTGCTCGACGGCATGCGCAGGATGCGCATCCGGCCGTAGTCACCGCCGGCCGAGGAGTCGACCGCCATGAACGCCGCCAGGTTGGGCCCCTGCCGTGGCACGAACGTCGTCGTCAGCGAGAACGTCGGCGTGCCGCCCGGCATCGTGGTGGTCAGGTAGTAGGGCGGCTGCTTGATGTTCTTGTTGTTCTGGGTCGGGTCGCCGGGGACGTTCCAGAAGTCCTGGCCGCTGTAGAAGGCGGCCGGGTCGGTGATGTGGTAGCGCGACAGGGTGTAGCGCTGCACCTTGAACAGGTCTTCCGGGTAGCGGACGTGCTGGCGCAGGTCCGCGCTCATCTCCGCGGCCGGGCGGATGACGCCGGGGAACGCGTTGCTCCAGGTCTTGAGCACCGGGTCGTTGTTGTCCCAGGCGTAGAGCTTGACCGTGCCGTCGTAGGCGTCGACCGTGGCCTTGACCGAGTTGCGGATGTAGTTGATCTTGTCGCTCGGCTGCTGGGCGATCACGCGACGGTCGGTGGACGTGTCGCGCGTCATGTCGTCGAGGCTCTCGCTCTGCGAGTACGGGTAGTCGTTGGACGTCGTGTAACCGTCGACGATCCACTGGATGCGCCCGTCGATGATCGCCGGGTAGGGGTTGCCGTCGAGCGTGAGGAAGGGCGCGACCTTCTGGACCCTGTCACGCGGGTTGCGGACGTACAGGATCTTGGAGTTGTCGTTGACGTCGCCGGAGAGCACGATGTTCGCCTCGCCGTACTTGGCGGCGTAGACGAGCCTGTTGAGGAACGAGCCGACGGGCACGCCGCCCTTGCCGGTGTAGGTCGTGTTCTCCTGGCCCGTGCCGCCCGTCTTCGGGTAGTCGAGCTCCTGGGGCCTGCTCGGGTTGCCGCCCGCGATGACGTATTCGGTCGTGCCCATGTTCTCGCCGTAGTAGACGCGCGGCTCCTTGAGCCCGGTGCTGGTCACCAGCGGGCCGGTGACCGGCATGTCCTTGGCGTCGTAGGCGGGCAGTCCGCTGGAGTCGACCTGGTTGCCGGGCGCGGCGACGAAGCCGTAGCCGTGGGTGTAGACCAGGGCCCGGTTGATCCAGTTGTTCTGGCTCGCCTCCGGGCCGGCGATCTCACGCACGCCGACGATGTGGTCGATCAGCTTGCCGGAGCCGTCGGGATAGCGGTCGACGTCGAGCGGGTCGGCGAAGTTGTAGAAACCCCTGATCCGCTGTGTCTGCTCGTAGGTCGAGGAGACCAGCGCCGGGTCGAGCAGGCGCACGCCGGAGACCGACGTGTCACCGTTGGTCTGGACCTTGGTGGGGTCGGCCTGCGCGTTGTAGGTCTCGACCTCGGTCTTATCGACGTTGTACGCCTGCCGTGTGGCCTCGATGTTGCGCTGGATGTAGGCCGACTCCTTGCCCTGCTGGTTGGGCTTGACCTGGAACTGCTCGACCAGCGCCGGATAGACGCCGCCGATCAGGATGGCCGAGAGCACGAGCAGGCCGAAGGAGACCCCGGGCAGCATGCCACCGGGGCGCACTACGCCGGCGAAGAAGAGCGCGGCGCAGATCAGCGCGATGATCGCGAGGATGTTCTTGGCCGGCAGCACGGCGTTGACGTCGGTGTAGGACGCGCCGTGCACGAAGCCGCGGTCGGAGAAGACCAGCCCGAAGCGGTCGATGTAGTAGGCGACGGACTTGAGCAGCACGAAGACGCCCAGCAGCGCCGACAGGTGCACGCGGGCCGCGCGTGAGGCGTGCACGCCCGGCGACTGCAGGCGGAACCCGCCGTAGAGGTAGTGCGTGATCGCCGCCAGCGCGATCGAGATGATCACGGCGGTGAACAGGAAGTTCAGCACCATCCGGATGAACGGGTAATCGAAGGTGAAGAACGAGATGTCATACCCGAACAACTTGTCCGGCTGGCCGAACTCCGCGCCGTTGATGAACTTGATCCACGTCTCCCACTGCCCCGAGAACGAGGAGCCGGAGAAGAGGGCGAGAAGTCCCATGCCGACGATGAAGATCAGCTTGCGGTGGGGGTCGAGCGCCATGCGGTAACGGTCGGCGCCGCTGCCCCCGCCGAAGATCGCGGGGCCGAACATCGGCCGCGTCCTGAAGGCCAGCAACATGTTGCCGCCGGCGATGCCCACCATCAGGAGGGCGCCGACCAGGAACAGCACGATCTGGGTCAGCAGAACACCACTGAAGACCGACGTGAAGCCGGTCGCGTCAAACCACAAATAGTCGGTGTAAATACCCGAAAAGAGAAAAAATAGGGCGACAATCGCCACGAGAGCGATCGCCACAGGCAGAAGCAGTCGCGGTCGGCGGGGCAAGCGCATCGCCCTGCCGGCTCCTGGGGTCCGGAAGCTCAAGGCCAACCCCTCGTCGTAATGAAGAAACGGTCCGTGTCTGGCAACCTACACCGCTGTGCCAGCCGTACGGCTAACGCACGACGATCGCCAGAAGTTTCATCCGGCCTCGCACGCGGGCACGTTTCCCTTGCCCGTGCGCAGCGCGTCGATCGACTGCACCGCGTCGTGCAGCGTGTCGGCCCGCACGAGCCGGAGCCCGTCGGGCACGGCCTTCATCGCCTCGGCGCAGTTGTCGGCGGGGGTGAGGAAGATCGTGGCGCCCGACTTCACGGCGCCGACCATCTTCTGCGCGATCCCGCCGATCGGGCCGACCTCGCCCGTCGGCTGGATGGTGCCGGTGCCGGCGATCTGCTTGCCACCGGTGAGCGCGCCCGGCGTCAGCTTGTCGAGAATGCCGAGCGAGAACATCAGCCCGGCGCTGGGCCCGCCCACGTCGCCCACGTTGATGTCGACGTCGAACGGGAACTTGTACTGCGCCTGCATCAGCACGCCCACGAGCGGCTGGCCCTTGGGGCCCGCCACCGTGTCCAGCGTGACGTCGAACTTCTCTTTGCCGCGGGTGACGTTGAACCGCACGCTCTGGCCCGGCTTGTGCGCCTTGACCGCGTCGCTCACGGCGTTGACGTCCTTGGCCGGCTTGCCGTCCACGGCGGCGATCACGTCGCCCTTCTGCAGCTTGCCCTCGGCCGGCTTGCCCTTCTCCGTGGACACCACCGTCACGACCATGTCGTAAGAGATCTTGAGCTCGGTGAGCGCGGCGGCGGTGGCGGAGTCTTGGGAGTTGGTCATCTCGACCGTGTTCTCCTCCTCGACCTCCTTCGGGTCGCGGTCGGGAGCGAAGATCGTCTCCTCGGGGACCACCGCGACGGAGGGGTCGAGCCAGCCGCGCAGCGCCGTCAGCAGGTCGATCCGGGCGGCCGGGCCACCCTGGTAGGCCACCGTGACCAGGCTCAGCGCGCCGTCGGTCGGAAAGGTCTCGCGGCCCTTGATCGAGATCACCGGCTTCTTGTCGACCTCGCCGATGGTGTTCTCCGTCGGACCCGGGCTCAGCACGACATAGGGGACCGGGCGGAACGCGCCCACCACTCCGAGCGCGAGCACGAGGAAACCCGCGAGCAGCAGCGTCAGGGCGCGTCGTGACATGTCGATGAGCTTATTCGCCGGCGCCGACCCACTCGGTCTCGCCATCGGCGAACACCTGGTGTTTCCAGATGGGGACCTGGGCCTTCAGATCGTCGATCAACCGGCGCGCGGCCAGGAACGCCTCGTCCCGGTGCGGCGCCGCCACGGCGACGATCACGGCCGTGTCGCCCAGCCTCAGGTCGCCCACCCGATGAACGGCGGCCAGCGCCGTCACGGGGAAGTCGGCGGCCACCTTCTCGGCCACCTGCCGCAGCTCGGCCTCGGCCGAGGGGTGCGCCGAGTAGGAGAGCCCGGTCACCGGCTTGCCGTGGTCCTGCTCGCGCACGGTGCCGACGAAGAACGTGGTCCCGCCCGCGGCGTGGTCGCCCACGGCGGCCAGCACCTCGTCCACGGAGAGCGGGGTGTCGCGAATGCCGAGCAAGCGGATGACGTCCACGGAAAGAGCCTAACTCGCTACTGGCGCCGCTTCTTACGTACTTGGCGAACGATGGCGGCGGTGCCGATCACGGCCACGGTGGCGCCGGCGGCGGTGAGCGTGGCCTCCTTGACGGGCAGGCGCCGGCCGACCACGGTCGTCCTGTTCTCGCGCAGTTCCAGGAGCTGCTCGAACGCGGCCTCATTGGTCCACGACGGCTTCCAGCCGGCCTCGCGCAGCGCCGAGCAGTCGACGACCCACGGGTAGACGACGTAGTGCAGGTCGGTCGCCGGGGCCGGGGTGATGCCGAGCCGGTGCAGGCGCTGCGCGGTGCCGAACGTGAGCCCGGCGGGCAGTTCGAGGCTGCGGATGCCGGACAGCTCCTCGACCTGGTCCTGCTCCAGCCAGCCGTCGGAGCCGACCGCCACGATGCCGCTGACGCCGCCGCGCGCGGCCAGCTCCAGCGCCGACACCAGGTCGTCGATGTGGCAGAACTGCCAGTGCGGGTTGCAGCCCTTGACCGTCAGCAGCCTGGGCGACTCGAAGTGGCGGGTGATCACCGTGTCGACGCCGGGGCCGACGACCGCGGCCGGGCGCAGCACGGTCACCTCGAGGCCGGGGTGGCTGCGCGGCGATCGGCGTACGAGAGACTCGATCTCCAGGAAGTCGCCCACCACGCCGGTGTCGGGCTCGGCCGCCACCGGGGCGTCCTCGGCCAGGGGCACCTCGTTGTCGGGCGCGGCGCCGTACACCATCGCGCTTGTGACCAGCACCACACGGCGGACGCGCGCGGCGGCGCAGGCCGTCAGCACGGTCTGGGCGGCGCGCAGGTTGTACGCCCGCCGCTCACCGGGGTCGGAGTCGACGGCGTAGTCACCGGCCAGATGGACCAGCACGTCGATGTCCGAGATCCGGTTCGCCAAGAGCGGATCTCGGACATCGATCACCCTCCACGTGGCTTCCTGGACGTCGCCACGCTCCTCGTCGATGGCCACCACTCTGCGGAAATCCGCAGCGGATACGAGCCTTGCGAGCAGCTCCCGGCCTATGCCGGAGGCCGCGCCCGTGACGGCGACGACGGGTTGGCGCGGGCGTTTCGAGGTAGGCACCAGGTCCTCACTTTGCACTGATCCGCCGTAGGACGACTAACGTGGCGGATGTGGACTCCTCCATCCTGCACGAGGTAGAGCGGTGACTGACCTGCCAGGTCGCGAAAACGACCCCAACGAAAACCCGTTCGCCATGTTCGGCAACCCTGAGCAGATGGCTCAGGCGATGCGCCAGTTCGCCGACATGCTGTCGGCGCCCCAGGGTTCAGGCCCTGTCAACTGGGACATGGCCAAGAACATCGCCCGGCACGCCGTGGTCGCCGAGGGCGACCCCAGCGTCATGGAAGGCGAGCGCCGCCAGATCGTCGAGGCGCTCAGCCTGGCCGATCTGTGGCTGAACGAGGCGACGACGCTGCCAAGCGGCGTGTCGAATCCGCAGGCCTGGAGCCGGTCCGAGTGGATCGAGAACACGGTTCCGATCTGGCGCAAGCTTTGCGAACCCATTGCCGAACGCATGGTCGACACCATGGGCGGCGCCCTCGGCGGCGCGGGGATGCCCCCCGAGGCCGCGCAGATGGCCGGGCCGCTCATGGGCATGCTGAAGCAGATGGGCGGCATGATGGTCGGCCAGCAGATCGGGCAGGCGCTCGGCTCGCTGGCGCGTGAGGTCATCGGCACGACCGACATCGGGCTGCCGCTTTCCGACACGGCCGCGCTGCTGCCCGGCGGGATCGCCTCCTTCAGCGAGGGCCTGGAGATTCCGGCCGACGAGATCCGGCTCTACCTGGCGTTGCGCGAGGCGGTGCACCACCGGCTGTTCCAGCACGTGCCGTGGCTGCGTTCGCATCTGCTGGGGGCGGTCGAGGAATACGCCAAGGGCATCACGGTCGACACCTCGGCGCTCGAAGAGCAGATCCGCGGGCTCGACATCAACAACCCCGAGGCCATCCAGGAGGCGCTGAGCGGCGGCAACCTGCTCAAGCCCGAGGAGACCGAGCGGCAGAAGGCCGCGCTGACGCGGCTGGAGACGATGCTCGCGCTGGTCGAGGGCTGGGTCGCCACCGTGGTCGACAAGGCCGCCGAGGGCAAGCTGCCCTCGGCCGTGGCGCTGGCGGAGACCGTACGCCGCCGCCGCGCGACGGGCGGGCCCGCCGAGCTGACGTTCGGGACGCTCGTGGGGCTGGAACTGCGGCCCAGGCGGCTGCGCGAGGCCGCGGCGCTGTGGCGGGCGCTGGAGAGCGAGCGCGGGCTCGAAGGGCGCGACGCGCTGTGGGGTCACCCCGACCTCATGCCGACGGCCGACGATCTCGACGACCCCGAGGCGTTCGTACGCGGTGAGGCCGCGTGGGACATCTCCCAGCTCGAGGCCAAGCCCGACGACGACGGCAAGGGCGACGAGAGTTGAGCCTGCACCACGACGCGGTGGCGGTGCTGTCCGGCTGGACCGCGCCCACACTCGGGGAAGAGGCGCTGCGCGCGGAGTTCCTCGATCACCTGCGGGCGCACGACGACGCGATGTCGCGTGCATGCGCCCCAGGGCATCTGACGGCGACGACGGCGGTGTTGTCGCACGACGGGTCCCAGGTGCTGCTCACGCTGCACCCGAAGGCCAAGATGTGGCTGCCGATGGGCGGTCACTGCGAGGTGGCCGACACCTCGCTCGCCGGCGTGGCGCTGCGGGAGGCGCTGGAGGAGTCGGGCATCGCCGGGCTGGAGCTGCTGCCCGGGCCGCTCGCGCTCGACCGGCACGAGGTGTGGTGCCATCCGCCGCGGAGCTGGCACCTCGACGTCGAATACGCGGCCGTGGCCCCCGCCGGGGCCGAGGCCGTGATGAGCGAGGAGTCGCTCGACCTGCGCTGGTTCCCCGTGAACCGCATTCCGGAGCCGTCCGACGAGGCGACGCGGCGCTTGGCCCAACGTGGACAGGCCGCGCTCAACTCGGGCTCACGCGTGCTTGGCTAGAGTCTTTTGTGTCGTTCCAAAATGGGAGGGGCCCTGCGTGGAGACTTCTGCCGTCGGCGGCACGATCGTGACACCGCAGCGCAAGCGCTTGAAGTTTCCTGGGACGGCGTTGACGTGGGTGGCCGTGACGCCGTTCGCCGCCTGGGCGGTGGCCAGGGTGGCGGGGCTCGAACGCGGGTCGCTGCCCACGCAGATCATGACCGCGACGCCGTACGCGGCGGCCGGCTCGCTGGTCCCCCTCCTGATCGCCGCGGTCGGGCGTAAGCGGGCCGCGACCGCCGTCGCCCTGCTCGCGACGGCGGCGCTCGGCTTCAGCGTCCTGCCCAGGGCGCTGGGCACGGCGGACGCGGCGACGGGCCGTTCGCTCAAGGTCCTGACGCTCAACACGCTGTTCGGCCGGGCCGACGTGGCGACCGTCATGCGGCTCGTACGCGAGTTCGACCCCGACGTGCTAAGCACCCAGGAGCTGACCCCCGGCATGGTCACCGACCTGGACGCGGCCGGGCTCAAGGAGCTGATGCCCCATCGCGTGCTGTACGACGAGTGGAGCGCCGGCGGCAGCGGGATCTTCTCCAAGCATCCGGCGCAGGAGCTGGAGAACCTGATGCCGCCCGTCGGGCACCAGATGCCCGCGGCGCGGATCACCCTGCCGGGGGGCAAGGCGATCGAGTTCATCGACGCGCATCCATTCCCGCCGCTGGGGCCGCAGGTCAGCGAGTGGACACAGGCTTTGGCGGCCTTTCCGTCCGCTTCCCCCGACGTCGTACGGATCATCGCGGGCGACTTCAACGCCTCGCTCGACCACTCGGCCATGCGCGGGCTGCTGTCCCGTGGCTACAAGGACGCGGCCGACCAGGTGGGGGCCGGGCTGATCCCGACGTGGCCGGCCAACAAGCGGGTGCCGCCGATCATCACGATCGACCACGTGCTGGTGGACGAGCGGGTCGGCGTGCAGGAGGTCAGCGTGCGCGACGTGCCGGGCACCGACCACCGGGCCGTGCTGGCCCGGCTCACCATCCCTGTCCCCTGATCGAGATCAGGGCCCGGGTGTTGTCCCAGCCTTCGAGGCCGGGGTCGAGGCGTTCGACGTCTTCGCGGCTGCGCAGGCGGTGCCAGCCCGGCGTGGTGGCGACCCGGCGCGGGCCGGGGGCCTGGGCGCGCAGGGCGGCGGCCACGTCGGGGGCGTCCAGGTCGGGGTCGGCCCAGGCGGGCGCGGGAAGCGCGCAGGCCATGGCGACGGCGCCGCCGTTCTCAGCCGGGCAGATCGTGATCTCGGCCCGGCCCAGCTCCCTGAACAGCTTGCCGACCAGCAGGGGCGGCAGGTCGGGGGCGTCGGCGTTGATGACGGCGGCCTGGTCGGCGCGCAGACGGCCGAGCACGTTCTTCAGGGGTTCGTCGTCGTCGATGACGATCACCTCGGTGCCCGGCCAGACGATGTCGTCGAGGGCGGGGACGCTGGTGATGAGGACCGGGGTGACGAGTTCGAGCCCCGCGACCATCTCGTAGGTGTCCTCGGCCACCGCTTCGAGGAACTTCCCGGGGTCGACGCCTGAGGGCGCCGCCTGGGCCATGTGCCGTCGTACCAGAACCGCGGCGATCCGCGTCAACACTCCTCCGGTGCCATGTTGGCCGCGGCGGAGAACCCTTCGAGGAACCCGCGCGCCCGCTCCGCCTTCGGATACTGTTCTACCAGCGCCCAGAACGCGGCTCCATGGCTGGGCACCAGCAGGTGCACGAGCTCGTGGATGATGACGTAGTTGATGACCCACTCGGGCAGGCCCTTGAGCCGGGTCGAGATCCTGATCGTGCCGTTCTCCGGGGTGCACGAGCCCCAGCGGTGATGCTGGTTGTCGACCCAGCGCACGCTCACCGGGTCGGGCTTGCCGTTCAGATATTTGATCGACAGTTCCTTGGCCCGCTCCAGCAACGCCTCGTCGGTGGGCCTTCGCCGGCGCTCCTTGGCGGCCAGCCGATCCAGCATCCGGCTCACCCATTCATCCGCGTCTTCGCCGCTCAGCCAGGCGGGCAGGAGCACGATCGTCTTGTCGCCGTCGCGGTAGGCGGAGACCGTACGCCGGCGACGAGAACTGCGACGAACCTCGACTGTCTCGGGGGGCACATATGCACGTTAGCCGAGACTGACGAAATTCCACAGAGGGTGGACGTTGTTTCTGCTGGTCAGATGATTAAGAGCCGGTGAATTTGGGCATGCGCCTTTCCCGATGCGCGGCCAGACCCTCGATCATGTCGGAGGATGCCATGGTCACGGGCTGGGCCAAGGATTCCCACCTCAGCGCGGCTTCCAGGTCTTGATGGTCTTGGTTGAGGGCTACTTTTGTGAGCCTTGTGGCAATGGGCGCGTTCTGGGCGATCTTCGTGGCGATGGCTCGTACTTCCGACATTAGGTCATTTTTCGGGAAAGATTGATTTACGAGCCCTTTATCCGCCGCTTCCACGCCGATCATCACGCGACCTGTCAGCAGCATCTCCCGGGCCAGGCTCGCGCCCGCGCGTCTTGGCAGCAGGTACGTGGCCGCCATGCCCGGATGCAGGCCCAGCGTGGTGAACGGGGCCAGGAGCTTGGCGTCGTCGGCGGCGTACACGAGGTCGCAGGCCAGCGCCACGCACAGCCCCGCCCCGACGGCCGGCCCGTTGACGGCGGCGATCGTGGGGATCTCGAGCTCGGTGATCGTCAGCCAGGTGCGGTAGAAGGCCAGCATCCGGTCCCGAAGTTGTGGCACGGCCTCCGTGTTCCGCTCGCCTATCCAGGACAGGTCACCGCCGGAGGAGAACGCCGTGCCCGCGCCGGTGACGATGAGACAGCGGACGTCCCGGTCTTTGGCCAGGCCGGACATGGTCTCCAGCCATTGGGCGGTCATGGCGTCGGTCATGGCGTTGCGGAGGTCGGGGCGGTTGAGGGTGACTTGTACGACGCCGTCGTCGCTGCGATCGACCAAGAGCTCGCTCATGCGGGGAAGCGTAACCCGAGCGGTCATCGGCTTTACCGCCGTCGAATCCCGTACCGTCGCTTGTCCGCCCCACCCTCTTGGAGCGACACGGGACAGCTCGCCCCTCTATGAACACGTTCGGCGTCTCTGACCATCTTGATCTTCTTCTGAGGACCTTGCCTATCCACAAGCGAGGGTCCTGCGACGTAGTTGTCCACAGCCCGCGCCGAACCCGCTCGGGATCTTGCTCCGGCGTGGAAACCTTGCCCGCCATGAGGCCACGTCTGAAGCCCTCCCTCCGGCGCATTCTCCGTGACGAGCAGACCCTTCAATACGGTTCGCATCCCCTCCGAGCCGTCATGCTGAGCGGTCTGACCAAACCTGTCCGCGAGTGGGTCGAGAGCCTCGACGGCACCCGTGATCTGGAGTGCGTCCTGCATGAAGCCGCGCTCGCCGGCCTCGACGAAATCCGCGCCAGATCCATGCTCAACCAACTCGCCGCCCAGGGCGCCCTCCACGACGCGGGCACCGATCCCGGTCTTCTGCGTGACCTCCCGCTGGCCGAGAGAGACCGCCTGAAGCCCGACCTGGACGCCCTGGACCTCGCCTCCACCGCCCCCGACGGCGTGATCGCCCGCTTCGAACGCCGCAGAATGACACGGGTCCGCGTCTATGGAGCCGGCCGGGTCGGCGCCCAGGTCGTCGCCCTGCTGGCCGCCAGCGGCGTGGGCACCGTCCGCGTGATCGACCCGGGCACCGCCAGACCCAGCGACATCACGCCCGGCGGCCTGACATGGGCAGAGGTAGGCATGCCCCGCGAGGCCGGAGCCGTAGCGGTCGCCAGAAGACTGACATCAGGTGGCGCGGACCCCATGGAAACCGACGAGTTCGGCAACCCTCACGAACCCACCGACGCCGCACAGCCGGACGCCACCCTCAAAGGCGCACCCCGAACACCTCGCCTCGGCCCCCGAACAGCACGATCTTCACGAACTTCCAGAGCCTCCGAGAGCACCCAAGCCGAAGCGAGCCGCCGAGCCGCCCAGCCCACCGCGACCACCCGAGCCGTCCAAAGTGTCCAGGCCGCCCGGACCGGTGCCGCCACTTCACCAAAGGCACCCCCACGCCCCTCCCCCGCCGCCCCACCGAAGGCACCGTTCGCAGGCCCCGCACCCACCACCCCACCGAAAACGCCATCCGCGGGCCCTGCAACCGCCACCCCAACGAAGAAACCGTTCGCAGGTTCCGCAGCCGACGCTCCGCCAAGAGGGCCGTCCACGAATCCCGCACCCACCACCGCACCGAGGGCGCCGTCCGCAGGCGCTCCGCTCGCCAGCGGGTCTCGGGGGACGATCCCTGCTCCGACGGACGCCGATGAGGTCGACGAGGAGGAGCGTTGTGCCGAAGTGATCAGGCCGACGGTGAACGCGTTGGCCGGCGGGCCGTACCTTGGGGACAAGTCCGATCGGCCCGATCTCGTCATCCTGACCCCCGTCACCCCTCTCGACGGGATTCTGGTCAACGAGCTGAACTCCCTGGAGATCCCCCATCTCCTGGCGTCCGCCTTCGAGGGGCACGGGACGGTCGGGCCGCTGGTGCTGCCCGGCGACACGGCGTGCCTGCACTGTCTCGATCTCACCAGGCGCGACCGTGACCCCGCCTGGCCGATCGTGACCGCCCGGCTCGGGGGCTATCCGCCCGGCGAGATCGCCTGTGACGCGACGCTCGCGACGGTGGTCGCGGCCGAGGCCGTGGGCCATGCGCTTGCGTTCCTTGATGGCAGAGAGTCTGTTGTGACCAACGGCACAATGGACGTTACCCCTGATTGGCGCTGGAAAAGGCGGTCGTGGAAGCTTCACCCACATTGTCGTTGCTCGCGAAACAATCCATATTCGCTAAGAATGGTCATGGCACCCGACCGCGACTGACGTGCTCCGGGGACGGCCATGAAGGGGGGAAGCGGCATCTCTCAGAGGTTCCGCGCATCAGTGTGAGCGATCTTCCGCGTCGTGCTGTCACGCGTTCCGCCAAGCTGGCCACCCTTCCGCTCAGCTTCGCCGGTCGCGCTGTCCTGGGATTGGGCAAGCGCATCGGCGGCAAGTCGGCCGAGCTGGTGGCTCAGGAGGTTCAGCAGCGTACCGCCGAGCAGGTCTTCAAGGTCCTTGGCGAGCTCAAGGGCGGGGCGATGAAGCTCGGGCAGGCTTTGTCGATCTTCGAGGCGGCTCTACCGCAGGAGGTCGTCGGGCCCTATCGCGCCACGCTGACCAAGCTGCAGGACGCCGCGCCGCCGCTGCCCGTGTCCACCGTCCACAAGGTGCTGGCCGAGCAGTTGGGTGACGGCTGGCGGGAGCACTTCCTGTCCTTCGACGACCAGCCGACAGCCGCCGCCTCGATCGGCCAGGTGCACAAGGCCGTGTGGCACGACGGCCGCGAGGTCGCCGTCAAGATCCAGTATCCGGGGGCGGGCAAGGCGCTGCTCGGCGACTTCGCGCAGCTCGCTCGCCTGGGCAAGCTGTTCGGCGTGCTGCTGCCCGGGCTGGACATGAAGGCGGTCCTGGGTGAGCTGAAGGAGCGGATCGCCGAGGAGCTCGACTACTTCAAGGAGGCCGAGGCCCAGCACGCCTTCGCCCTGGAGTTCAACGGGGATCCCGACTTCCACGTCCCCGACGTGGTGGCGGCGAACGAGATGGTGCTGGTCAGCGAGTGGATGGAGGGCACACCGCTGTCGCGCATCATCGCCGGCGGCACCCAGGAGGAGCGTGACCGAGCCGGGCTGCTCTTCGTGCGCTTCCTGTTCTGCTCCCCCGCGAGGGTCGGCATGCTGCACGCCGATCCGCACCCTGGCAACTTCCGCATGCTGGCCAACGGCAAGCTGGGCGTCCTCGACTTCGGCGCCGTCAACCGGCTGCCGGGAGGCTATCCCAAGGCGTTCGGGCAGCTGACGCGCATCTTCAACCAGGGCGACATGGCAACCGTCACGGCGGGGCTGCGGCAGGAGGGCTTCATCCGGCAGGACATCGAGATCGACCCCGACGCGCTGCGGGCCTTTCTCGCTCCGTATGTCGAGCCGACGGCGGTGGAGGAGTTCACGTTCAGCCGGGAGTGGCTGCAGGCACAGGCGGCCAGCGTCACGGACCTGCGCCCGACCAATGTGATCCGCCAACTCAACCTCCCGACGTCGTACGTCCTCATCCATCGGGTCCACGCGGCCGGAATCGGCGTACTGTGCCAACTCGGCGCCACGGCACGCTTCCGTGACGAGGTGATCCGCTGGGTGCCCGGCTTCTCCGACGATCCCGACGATGAACCCCTGGCAATCGGCTGACCAGGCCCTATGACGCGCGCTGAGCAGTTGAGAATCCGAACCTAACGGCCCCAGCAAACGCCCCATTCCGAGCCAACCGCTGGAGCCGTCGACGGGGCGCTCCGGACGGCTGCGGCATTGATCGTCCTGGCGCAGTGTGGCGGGCCGTGCGGTGTGGCGGGCCGTGCGGCCTGACGGTCCCGCGCGGCATACCGGTCCCATGCGACGTGCCGGCTCCGCGCGACGTACCGGTCCCGCGCGATGGCGACGGTCCCGTGTGGCATGCCGGCTCCGTGCGGCGTGCCGGTCTCATGCGACGGCGACGGTTCCCTGAGACATGGCGGCCCCGCGTGACACGCCGGCTCTGCACGACGTGGTAGGCCGTGCGGCGTTGCAGCGGGGGCGGCCTGACGGTCCCGCGCGACGTGACGGCCCGCGCGACGTGGCAGGCAGCAGCGTGGCAGCCGTGCGGCACGACGGTCTCATGCGGCCCGATGGTCTTATGCGGTTTGGCGGCCCTGTGCGGCGTGGCGGGGTCGGCTGGTCCCCGTTAGATCTGTTGTGGGCAGGGACCGGTCGGTCCTTTCCAGGTTCGTTGGGGCAGCGGGTCGGTCTTCCCTCTTCCCTCGCTGTGGCAGAGAGTCGGTCGGCCCTCTTCTCTCCGAGCGGGTGGAGCGGCCCGACCGTTGGCACTGTTCAGGGGGTTGCTGGGATCCGGAGTGTGGTGGATATGGGGACGGTGGGGAGGAGTTTGCGGAATGCACTGTATCTCTTGAGTACTTTGTGTAATTATATGGATGCGAACCGTTACCTTCTGGAGGGGCGGCAATGTGTCGATCTGCGGGCCTGGTTACCGGGGCTGGAGAGGTTGCGGGGTGGGGTGGGCCGGTGAGTCTGGGCGTACCCGTTGGTCGCATCGGCGTTTCTTGACTGCGTGACGCCGGCCGGAACTGTGCTGGGTCGTCGGGGGTTCTGCGGGATCGCCGGTACGGCTCGCATGCGGTCGGTTACCTGAACGAGCTGCTCGTCTGCACCGTTCTCGCCAGGTTTTCACTCTTCCGCATGAACCTGACGGGAGGGGCGGTGGGCAGCTCGCCGGCGGGAGGGCAATGCGCTTGCAGGAGTTCCGGGGCTACTGCTCGCCGATGCCCTCCCGCCGCCCCCTCATGAGCCCTTCGGAGATTCGGGGGCGGTTCCCAGGCCGGATATTAGGGCTTGGACGCCTTCCTGAAGGACTCGTTCGCCTTCCTCTCGGGAGTTGAGGAACCAGCCCGGGAGTGGGGTGCGGAGTGAGCAGGTGAGTTCGATGCTGACGAGGCCGTGGATCGTGGTCCACACCAGGTAGGCCGCGCGTTCTGGGGTTGTGGCGTTGATGAGGCCCGCCTGGGTCGCTGCCGTGGTGGCTTCGGCGAGGAGGTCGAAGCATAGGCGGAGGGCGTCGTCGCGTTGCTGGGGTGAGGGGTCGAAGTCGGGGAGGGGGCGCTCGAACATCAGGGCGTACAGGGCGGGGTCGGTCAGGGCGAATTGCCGGTAGCCGAAGGCGATCTCCAGGATTCGGGCCACAGGGGTGGCGGCCTCATCGCTGGTTGAGGTCCGAAGGGCGACTTCATTGCTGGCAGGAGTCGGAGGGGCAGCCTCGTCGCCGACCTGAGCCGGAGGGGCAACTTCGGCGCTGACCTGGGGCGGAAAAGCGACCTCGTTGCCGACTTGGGGCAGAGGGGCGGCCTCGGTGCCGACCTGAGTCAGAAGGGCGACGTCGGGGCTGACCTGGGCCGAAAAGGTGGCCTCGTCGCTCTGGGCTGGAGGGGCACCTTCCTTAAGGGGAACGGGCTCTTCGGCGGCTCGGGGAAGAGAGGTGGGTGCTTCGTTGACTCGGAGCGGGGAGTCGGCTCCGGGCAGAGGGGTGGCTTCGTTGTCGGCTCCGAGCGGGGAGGCTGCTTCGTTGTCGGCTGTGGGTAGAGGGGTGGCTTCTTCGTTCAGGGGTGTGGTCATTGCCTGGCGGAGGAGGCGGAAGCCGTGTTCGTAGATTGCTTCCAGTAGTGCGGTGCGGCCGCCGAAGCAGGTGTAGATGCCCATGGTGGAAGTGCCGGCGGCGTCTGCCACGCGCCGGAGGGTCAGGTAGAGGGCGCCCTGGTCGCGGAGGATGCGTAGCGCCGCGTCGAGCAGGTCCTGGCGCAGTGCGCCGAGTTCTTTCGGGGTGCTTACGGCTCTCGGCACCCTCTCACTTTATCGGGCTATAACGCGCATCATAACGAGCGTTATCAGTCGAGAGGAAAGGACTCACCAGATGCGTGTACATCGGGTCGCCGCGGTGGCGGGGTTCGTCTGTGCGGTGCTGCTCGTGGTCAACTCCGCGCGTCGGGCCGGGTTTCTGCCGGAGAACGCACTCACGCATGCCATCGCGCCCTTCGGTGCGCTGACGGGATTACTCGCGATCACCGGCATCTATCTGGTCATCCGGGGCACGGCCGGCACGCTCGGGCTCGTCGGGTACGTGCTCAACTCGGCCGGGCTGGCCGGGGCGTTCGCGATCGAGTACATCCTGCACTTCGTCTTTCCCTACCTGGGCGGAGGCACGGTTAGCGGGCTGCTGGCCGGGAGTACCGGGCGGGCGTTCCTCGTCACGTCGGTGGTTCTGGTGGCCGGGGCGCTGACGTTCAGTGCGGCGGCGATCAGGAGTGGGGTCATGCCCGTGGTGGGTGTGCTGCTCTACGCGGTCGGGATGCTTCCGGGGTCGCTGCGGAACCTGGTGCCGGTGCCGGTGTATCTCGCGGGGCTGCTGGTGGCGGCGGCCGGGGTCGCCTGGATGTCGGCGCGGCTCTGGGCCACCGAGGAGAAGGCTCTCGCATATGAGGAGGTCAGGGAGCCCGCGGTACGGTCGGCGCGGCGTGGTGTGCGGCCCACCGGGTGAGGTCGCGGGCCGATGATACTCGTCGGGGCCAATGATGTCCGTTGGGGGCCGATGATGCCCGCGGGCGCGAATGATGCCTGCCGGCGCGAATGATGCCCGTGGGGGCCGATGATGCCCCGTTGCTGCGGGAAGTGCATGCTTCCCCCGAGTGGTGGATGCCCGGGAGGTGGAAGCTCCCGATGCGCGACAGGTCGCGCCGGAAGGCGGTGAACGCCTTTCAGCCCGCCGGCCCACAGGTCGCGCCGGAAGGTCGTGGGCGTGTTCCGGCCCCTCGGCCGACAGGTCGCACTCGAAGGCAGTGGATGCATACCGCGCCGCCGCCCAACAAGTCGTCCAGGAAGGTAACGCCGAGCGACAGGTTGCGCCGGAGGGTGGTGGCTGCGTGCCAGCCAACGCGGACGCCGGGAAGTGGTGAGCGCATGTCGTCCCGGTGAGCGGCAGGTGGTGGAGAACGTGCTGTCCCATCGGCTGATCGGACACCTGGAGGTGGTGGTCGTGCGCTGATTCCCAGGGGAACGGCGAGAGCCGGGCGCTGGCTTGCGCCCGGCTCTCTTGGAGGATCCGGTGGAAGATCCTGCGCCGGCGGCAGGATCTTCCAGATCAGAGCTGGCGACTCAGAGCTCTGCTAAGGCGTTCGTTCGCCCGCTTGAGCTCGCGGCGCGCTCGCTGCACGCGACTGACGCGCAGGATGAGGCGCTGCTCCGCAGCCTCTCGGTGGAGGGTTTGTATTCGGTCGTTGACCAAGTCATGAATCAGATCCGGCACTGCGAGGCTCCTCGTCGGGTGAACGTTCATTGGTCTGCTCTTTCTGCTGGTTGGTGCGGTGTGGTGGTCAGGCAGCGACCGGGTGCTTGCGGGGACGCCCGCGCGGACGCTTGCGGGGAACGACGGTCCCCCGGAGGATCAGTTCGCCGCCCCAGACGCCCCACGGCTCCTCGCGCTCGAGCGCGCGGGCCAGGCAGGCCTTCTGGATCGGGCAGCCGCCGCAGAGCGCCTTGGCGAACTCAACGTCCTCCGGCGACTCGGCGAACCACAGGTCAGGGTCGGTACGACAGGGGATCTTGGCTTCGTCGATCAGGTCCATGATCGTCTTCGCCCCCATCTGCTTCTCCTTCGGATCGAGCTTTTTGATCTTGTTCGGAACACCTCGTAGGTGGTCGGGGATCACGGACAAACAAGAAGGCCGCGGATCCTGTCTGCGGATCCGCGGCCTGGGGGGCAATTCCCGGTCAGGTTATGACCGGGATATCCCTCCAGGGATACGGACCACGCAGTCCACCATTGGTGAGCTGGCTGGCCGGCAGTTCGATACGTGCCACATAGATAGGAGCGCCTTGCGGAGCCGCACCGACGTGGGCGTGCGCGGCGAAAACGGCGGCGGCCTGGCTACGGGCAGACTTCTCCTGCCGCAGCTTGGCGGGACCATCAACGAGTCTCACCGAGTCACGGCATGCGGAGGCGAGCCACATCGGGTTCACCATCGTGCTGCTGATCACCGGGACTCACCTCCACTCTTGGGATCGTCGGAACAGGAGTGTCCGACTCGCTTGACCATGACCCTAAACCGGAGAGCCGGGAAGGGGCAACATATTTTCTACCTGCGATTTCATCACTTTGTCCGGCGGATCATCGCCTCTTGAACGACCGAGACGACGAGGTCACCCGACGCAGTGAACATCTCACCCCGGGCAAGGCCCCGGGCCCCCGCCGACCACGGGGACTCCTGAGCATAGAGCAGCCAGTCGTCGGCCCTGAAGGGGCGGTGGAACCACATGGCGTGGTCGAGGGAGGCGCCCATGATGTTGGAGGCGCCCCAGGCCAGGCCGTGGGCCAGCAGTATCGTGTCGACCAGCGTGAAGTCCGACGCGTACGCCGCCAGCACCACGTGCAGGAGCGGGTCGTCCGGCAGATCGGCGTGATAGCGGAACCACACGTTCGTCTGGGCGCTGCGCAGCTCCGGGTTCTGGTGCGCCTCCCACGTCAGCGGCGAGGCGTATCTGGCGTCCACCGGCCGCGGCCGCGACAGCCAGTCACGCAGCTCCGGGTTGTCGCCGACCAGCTCGTGCATCCTGCCCTGGAACGTCGGCAGCGTCTCCGGGTCCGGCACCGACGGCATCACCGACGCCTGGTGCTCCACGCCTTCCTCAAGGATGTGGAACGACGCCGACATCGTGAAGATCGCCTTGCCGTGCTGGACGGCCACGACGCGGCGGGTGGTGAACGAACGGCCGTCGCGCAGGCGCTCGACGTTGTAGACGATCGGGATCGAGGGGTCGCCCGGCCGGATGAAGTAGGCGTGCAGCGAGTGCACGTTGCGGTCGCCGGGCACCGTACGGCCGGCCGCCACCAGGGCCTGGGCCGCCACCTGGCCACCGAAGACGCGCTGAATGCGCTCTTCCGGGCTTCGCCCCCGGAAGATGTCGAGCTCGATCTGCTCCAAGTCGAGCAGATCGAGCAACTCCTTCAGCGCCTCGTTCACGTGTCGGTCCCCCTCATGACTTCCGCTTCTGGGACAAGTGTGACGGGTCGCCCGCCCGTGCCCAAAGGTGGGCCTCGCGAACTCAGCCCCGGCAGAGGTCCAGGACGGCCTCGCCGTAGCGGTCGATCTTGACTTTGCCGATGCCGGCGATCGTGCGCAGCTCCTGCTCCGTGACGGGCGCCCGCTCCGCGATCGCCTGCAGCGTCACGTCCGTGAAGATGACGTACGGGGGCAGCTTCGCCTCCTTGGCCGTCGCCGTACGCCAGGCCTTCAGGCGTTCGAGCAGGGCCTCGTCATAGTCGGCCGGGCACGTCGTACAGCGGCCCAGTTTCTGCTCGGCCGCCGCCACCAGCGTCTTCGTGCACACCCGGCAGCTCATCGGCGCGGCCACCTGGCGGCGTTCGCGCTGGGCGGGGGCGATGCGCGGCGGCGAGGAGGCGCGGCCCGTGAGCCCGTCGAGGAAGCGTGACGGGCGGCGGCTCTTGCGGCCCCCGGGCGCGCGCGACAGGGCCCACGAGATCGAGAGGTGCTCCCTGGCACGCGTGATGCCGACGTAGAGGAGGCGGCGTTCCTCCTCGATCTGCTCCGGGGTCTCGGCGTAGATGATGGGCAGCATGCCGTCGGTGACGCCGACGAGGAACACCGCGTCCCACTCCAGGCCCTTGGCGGCGTGGAGAGAGGCCAGGGTGACGCCCTCGACGGGCGGCGCGTGCTGCTCCGAGGCGCGGCGCTCCAGCTCGGCCACGAACGCGGGCAGGTCGGCGCCCTCCGCCGCCATGTCCTCCGCCAGGTCGGCCAGCGCCTTCAGCGACTCCCACTTCTCCCTGGCCTTGCCACCTCCGGGCGGCGAGGGGGTCAGGCCGACGCCGGCCAGGATGTGGTGCACCTCGGAGGCCAGGGGCTCGCCGGCCGACGAGCGGGCGGCGCCGCGCAGCAGGACGACCGCCTGGCGCACTTCGGGGCGTTCGAAGAAGCGCTCGGCGCCGCGCAGGATGTACGGGATGTCCGCCTTGGCGAGCGCCTCCTCGTACGACTCCGACTGGGAGTTGACCCGGAACAGCACCGCGATCTCCCGCGAGTGCACCCCCTTGTCGAGCAGCTTCCTGATCGCCCTGGCGACACCGGCGGCCTCGGCGGGCTCGTCGTCGTAGTCGGAGAAGGACGGCCTGGGACCGTCGGGACGCTGCGCGACCAGCTCCAGCCGGTGCGGCGACTTGCCCTTGGCGATGACCAGGTTGGCCAGGTCGACCACCTGCGGCGTCGACCGGTAGTCGCGCACCAGCCGGATGACGGCCGCGTCCGGGTGCTCCACCCCGAACCCGGTCAAATAGCGCGGGCTGGCGCCGGTGAAGGAGTAGATGGTCTGGTTGGGGTCGCCGACCACGCAGAGGTCGTCGCGGCCGCCGAGCCAGGTGTCGAGCAGCAGCTTCTGCAGCGGGTTGACGTCCTGGTACTCGTCCACCACGAAGTAGCGATATTGCTGCCGGATCTGCGTCGCCACCTCCTGGTGCTCGGTCATCACGGCGGCGGTGAGTTCGAGGATGGTCTCGAAGTCGACCAGGTGGCGCTCGCGCCGGAGCTGCTCGTAGGCGTCGTAGAGGCGGGCCACCTCCTCGGCCGGGACCGGGGGCGTGCGGTGGTGTTTCGCGGCGGCCGCGATGTAGTCTTCCGGGCCAATCTGGGTGACCTTGGCCCATTCGACCTCGGCGGCGATGTCGCGCAGCTCGGACCGGTCGGGGCTCCTGCGCAGCCGGCGGCAGGCCTCCACCAGGACCGGGAGTTTGGACTCGATGACCGACGGCGCCGCGCCGCCGATCACGCGCGGCCAGAAGTAGGTGAGCTGGCGCAGCGCGGCGGCGTGGAACGTGCGCGCCTGGACCCCGGGCGCGCCGAGGGTTCGCAGCCGCTGGCGCAGCTCGCCGGCCGCGCGAGTGGTGAACGTCACAGCAAGGACGCTCTGCGGATCGACCGCTCCGCTGCGCACCGCGTAGGCGATGCGATGGGTGATCGCCCTGGTCTTGCCCGTCCCGGCGCCGGCCAGCACGCACACGGGCCCGCGCACGGCTTCGGCGACCGCGCGCTGCTCGGGATCGAGTCCGATCAGTACGTCGTCCGCGTTGTTCACCCGTACATCCTCCCAAGCGCTGGCGGTGAAGCACTTTATTCTGGCAACATGCGGGCCGACGTATGTTCATAGTCATCTAGATGCAAAGAACTGGTCTCTTCCCCCACAATGGGGCCGACCATCTGCATGGGGGAAAGGAAGGCCGTGCGAATCGCGGTTTCCGCAGGCGCGCTCGCGCTCGCTGCCGTTGTGCTCACACCCGTCGCCGCGAGCGCGACGACCAAGGAGCCCACCCCCTCGGTGAACAACCCGATCGACAACAGCGGCCTCGGCGGCCTGTCCCTGGAGACGATCGCGTACGGTTCCCACGCCCGCCAGACCATGGACGTCTGGTGGACCCCCGACGGCCAGCAGCGGCCCGGGATCTTCCTCGTGCACGGCGGCTGGTGGTCCAGCGGCGACAAGAAGTACATGAAGGAGATCACCCGCAGCTACGCCGACCTGGGCTACACGGTCTTCAACCTCAACTACCGGCTGTCCGGCGACGCGGCCTGGCCCGCTCAGCGCACCGACGCGCTGAGCGCGATCGCGCTGGCGCGCAAGCACGCCGACAGGTGGGCGTTCGATCCGGGCAACTACGTGGTGATGGGCTTCTCGGCCGGGGGGCACATCGCGGCGGCCGTGGGCACCTACGGCGACGGGGTCAGCGGGCTCAAGGGCGTGGTGGGGCTCTCGCCGATCATCTCGCCGCTGCGGGCCTTCTCCGACGGCGCCAAGGCGACCGACCCCAACAGGCGCCGGCTGCGCACTGCGGCGATCAAGCTGGCCGGCGGCTGCGCGCCCAAGGGCAAGTGCTCGCGGGTCTGGGCCAGCATGGAGGTGGCCTGGCACGCCAGCCGCAAGGACGCGCCGATGCTGACCATCCACTCGGAGGACGAGTTCGTGCCGCCGGTGCAGAGTCAGTTGCTGCGGCAGATGCTCGGACAGGTGGGCGTGCCGGTGAGCGTGTTCACGGTGCCGGGGATCAACCACAGCTCGCCGCTCTACCGGCAGCCGGGCGTGGCGGAGCGCGTGCAGACGTGGATTTCCGAGCGCATCGGGTAGGGGATTAACCCGGAACTTCGCGTTGTTGCACGAAGCGCCTTATTCCTGACGTTGGAGGGATTTCTCAACATGGCGCTCACGGTGTACAGCACCACGTGGTGCGGCCCCTGCAAGCGGCTCAAGTCCCAGCTCACCCGCGAGGGCATCAGGTTCGATGAGATCGACATCGAGCGTGACCCTTCGGCCGCCGAATTCGTGATGAGCGTCAACAACGGCAACCAGGTGGTGCCGACCGTCGTGATCGACACCCCCAGTGGGCGTGTCGTGCGCACGAATCCCTCCGCCCGTGAGGTCAAGGCCCTGCTCGAAGCGGCCTGATCACCAGTCACCGGTGAGCGCGCCGCCGTACCAGGTCTCGATCAGGCGGCGGGCTATCGACACGGGAGGCGGCAGGCGCAGCTCGCCCGACTCCAGGGCGCGCGTCAGCTCCTCCCGTGAATACCACCGCGCCTCGGCGATCTCCTCCGCGTCGGGGATGAGCGCGGTCGTGGTGGCCTCGGCGAAGAAGCCCAGCATGAGGCTGCGCGGGAACGGCCAGGGCTGGCTGCCCAGATAGCGCGGGTTGGTGACGACGACGCCGACCTCCTCGGCCACCTCGCGCACGACGGCGGCCTCCAGCGACTCACCCGGCTCCACGAAGCCCGCCAGGATCGACAGCCGCCCCTCGGGCCACTGCGGCCCGCGGGCGAGCAGGCAGCGGTCGTCGGCGTCGCGGACCAGCATGATCACGGCCGGGTCGACGCGCGGGAAGTGCTGGCTGGAGTCGCGCGGGCAGACCCGGATGTGGCCGCCCGCCTGGACCTCCGTACGAGAACCGCAGCGCGGGCAGTATTCGTGGGTCGTGTGCCACGCCTCCAGCGCCACGGCGTAGACCAGCAGGCCCGCGTCCCGGTCGCCGAGCAGGCCACCCGCCTGGCGCAGCCCGGCCGGCACCGGCCGGCCCTCCGGCGTGTCGCGCAGGCTCATCGGGATCGTCACCCGGCCGTTGACGTCGCCCTTGGTGACGCCGGGCAGCGGCGCGGCGACCGCGAAGTAGGCGATGCCGCCCTCGACGCCCAGCAGGAAGCGCGGCCCCGGCGGCGCGTCGGCCGGCGCGTAGAGCACCGCCTGCACCTCGTCGCCCACGCGGCGCACCAGCGTGTGACCGTTGTCGATCACCAGCACCCGGGTGGCGGGGTCGGACCACGCTCGCTCCAGCCACCGCTCGTCGGCCCGCAGCGCGGCGGACCTGTCGATGGTGCCGCGTGCGAGAAGCAGCGGTCCGATGAGTTGCTCTTCCGTGGTGCTCTCCACTGGCCGCCCCTTCTTAATCCCATGTCATCCTATGACCTCGCGGTTAGCCGCCGATTACGGTATCCGCGCCCCGTGGTGATCTCGCTGGCGCTAAGATCAACGAGTTAGGTTAGCCTTACCTGATTCCTCCGGGGGTGCCTTCGCGTTGCGGCTCTATCTGACCGCGCTCAAACCAACCGATTCGGTGACCGACGGCTTCCTGCCCGCGGCTCGCGCTCTCGGTTGCGAGGTGACCATCCTGACGGACCGGCCGGGGCAACATCCGGACGCGGTCGAGTGCGACGTACAGAATCCGCGGGCCCTGATCGACGCCATCGAACATCTGGGCAGGCCGGACGCGATCTTCTCCAACTCCGACCACCTGCAGGCGGAAACCGCGCTGGCCGCGTCCTACTTCGGGTTGCCGGGTAAGGACTGGCGGGCGTGCGCGGCGGCCAAGAACAAGTTCTTGATGCGTCGCAGGCTCCTTGAGGCGGGGATCGAGCAGGTGTTCTCGATGCGGCTCGCCCCCGGCGACCCGGTTCCCGAGCGGCTGCCCTACCCCGTCGTGCTCAAACCACGGGAGGGCGTGGCCAGCGAGGACGTCATGCTGGTGGAGCGCGACCTGCCCGGGGCCGTGGCCGAGGTCAGGAAGCGGCGGCCGGGTGAGGCGCTGGTCGTGGAGGAATACCTCGAAGGGCCGCTGCGCACGCTGGAGACCTTGGGGGACGCGGACGGCGTGCGGGTGCTCGGGGGGTTCGAGACGACGCTGGGGGCGCTCCCCTACTTCGTCGAGGAGCGGCTGGACTGGGCGCCGGCGGACGCGTCGCACACGCACGTGCTGGCGGCGCTGCGGGCGCTCGGGGCCGGGTTCGGGGCCTGCCACACCGAGTACGTGGTCACCGCGGGCGGCCCCCGGATCGTCGAGGTGAACTACCGGGTGATCGGGGACCACTGCGACTTCCTGGTGGCGGACGTGCTCGGGGTGCCGCTGTTCGAGTGGATCCTGCGGGTGCACCTCGGGGAGCGGATGCCCGCCCCGCCCGAGTCCACCGGGTACGGGAGCGCGCTCAGCCTGGTCGCCGACCGGTCCGGGACGATCAAGTCGGCCCCCGGTCACGAGAGCGTGGTCGGCGGCGGCGTGCGACTGTGGCACCGGCCGCTGCGCGACGTGGGGGACGTCGTCACCCTCACGCACACGAACCGCGACTACCTGGGCGTCATCCGGGCCGTCGGGCCCGATCGCGCGCGGGTGGACCGGGCCGTCGAGGAATACCGGGCCGCGCGGCCGTGGGTGGTCGAATGAGCTCTCGGGAGGCGTACCTGGCCGCCCGGGTCCTGGACGCGCTGCTGCGCGAGAACTACGGAGGGCTGGCCTCCCGCGTCACCAGGACCAAGAACGGCGTCGGCCTGCTGCTGGCGGACGGCCGATGGGCACGCCTCGCGCCCGGGGTGCTCTTCCAGGACTTCGTGGTCGCGCAAGACGAGCGGCTGGGCCTGGAACAGGTGCTGGAGACGCTGGTCGAGGTCGCGGACCCGGCGGACGCGGAAGGGGTGGCGGCCTTCTTCGAGGAGTGCCTGTCCGCCCTGTCGGCGCTGGAGGCACATGACGCCCGCAGGGACGAGGTGCTGCGGCGCGACCCTTCGTACGAGACGCTGGCCGCCTTCGCCGACCATCCCGTCTATCCGACCTCGCGCGCGCGGATCGGGCTCCCGGAGCGCCTGCTGGCCGACTACGCGCCGGAGTTCGGGCCGTCGTTCCGGCTCAGGTGGGCGGTGGTGCCCGGCGCCGGCGTGCCCCTGCCCGCCGACGTACGGCCTCCCGGACTCGACGGGACGCTCTTCCCCGTGCACCCGCTGACCGTGGACGAGGTGGCGAAGATCAACGGCGTGCGCGTGCTGGACGAGCCCGCCGTCACCGTCCGGCCCACCCTGTCGATGCGGACCGTCGAGGTCTCACCGCGCGTCCACCTCAAACTGCCCCTCCCGATCAGCACCCTGGGCGTCAGGAACCGGCGCTCGATCAAGCCGGGCACGCTGAGCGACGGGGCCAAGGCCGAGCTGCTGCTGCGCGAGCTGGCCGACCCCGACGTGCTGCTGGCCGACGAGCAGACCCACGCGCACGCGGGCCACGAGTACCTCGCCTGGATGGTCAGGCGGCTGCCCGAGGGCAAGATCGTGCCGGTCGCCGCCCTCGGCGTGCCCGGCGTGCTCGACGAACTGGGCGACGTGCTCCCGGACTACCTGCGGCTGCTGCTGCGGTGGAACGTGCGGCTCTTCGTCCGGTACGGGGTCGCGCTCGAAGCCCACCAGCAGAACCTCGCGCTGGTCTTCCAGGACGACCGCCTGCGGCTGCTGGTCAAGGACAACGACGGGCTGCTGGCCTCCCCGTCGAGGCTGGCCGCCGCCGGGATCACCGTGCCGGACTTCGGCGACGAGCGGATGCTGAACGACGACCCGCACGCGCTGGCCGACGTGTTCGTCACCATCACACTGCACCTGGCCGCCGCCGCCGTGACGTTCGGGGCGCTGCCGCACGCGCGGGCCGCCACGCTGCTGCGCGACACGCTGGCCGAGGCGCTCGGCGAGCACGGCGACCATCCCATGGCCAGACTGCTGCGCGCCAGGACGCTCGACGCGGCCCGGCTCACCGGCAAGTCCATGATCACCGCCGGGACGCTGGTCGCGAAGGAACGTTCCGGCGCCCGCGACATCAACAAGTTCTACGGCACCAGCGGGCCCAACTATCTGAGGAGAGCTTGAATGCACGGACTGGCCATCGACGCGCCCTCCGGCCTGGCCGAGGAGGCGACGCTGGCGGCCCTGCTGCGCTGCTGCGTGCGGGAGGTGGCCGGGCCGCGCGGGCTGGTGTGGCCAGCGCCGCCGTACCTGCAGTTGCGGGTGGGGGGCACGTTGCTGCGGGCGCGTACCCATGGTGGGGCGGCGCTGCGCTTCGACGGCCGGCCGGAGCGGCTGGAGGGCGGCGCCTGGCGGCCGCTGACCACCGATGAGCTGGTGGCGCTGGTCGAGGCCGAGCTGCGGGGGCACAACGGCGAGTTCGCCGGGCAGGTGGCCGCGAGCAGGGAGGCCGTGGCGGCGATCCTGCGGGCCAGGGCCGAGGCCGTGCCGCCCGCCGATCCGTGGCTGGCCTCCGAGCAGGCGCTCGTCTACGGGCACCCGTTCCATCCCAGCCCGAAGGCGCGGGGCGGCTCCGACTGGCTGCGGTACGCGCCGGAGGCGCACGCCGAGTTCCCCGTCCGGCTGCTCGGCGTGCGCGAGGACGTGCTGGCGGAGGGCGGCGACGTGGAGGTGCTCGACGCGCTGGGGCGGGCGCCGGCCGGCTACCGGGTGCTGCCCGCGCATCCGTGGCAGCTCGATCTGCTGCGGCCGGTGTTCGGGGACGAGCTGGTCGATCTGGGACCCGGGCCGGTGGTGATGCCGACCTCGTCGGTGCGGACCGTGTATCTCCCGGAGGCCGAGGTCTGCCTGAAGTTCTCCCTGGATGTACGGATCACGAACTGTGTACGAAAGAACGCCTGGTACGAGCTGGCCGGGGCGGTGGAGCTGACCGACCGGCTCGGCCCGATATTCAAGGAAATATCAGCAACCCACCCCACCACCCGCTGGCTCCCCGAACCCGGCTACCGATCGGCCGCGCTCGGCACCCGCCTGCACGAAGGGCTGGGCGTGATCGTCCGGCAGAGCCCGTGGGCCGCCTGCTCCCCCGGCGTGACGCCGGTGATGGCCGCCGCCCTCGCCCTCGGCACGCCGGCGGTGGACCCGGCCGCGTGGTGGCGGGCGTACGTGTCCGTGGTCGCGCTGCCGGTGCTGGAGCTGTATTTCGCGCACGGCGTCGTGCTGGAACCCCACCTGCAGAACGTCCTGGTCGGGCTGGACGGCTCCGGGATGCCCGCCGAGGGCGTCTTCCGCGACCTGGAGGGCACCAAGCTCGTCGCCGGCCGGCACGACCTGTCAGGGCTGCCTCCCGAGGTGGCCCGCGCGCTCACCTACGACGCCGAGCGCGGCTGGGCCCGCGTGGTCTACTGCCTGCTCGTCAACCACCTCACCGAGATCGCCGCCACGCTCGCGGGCCGCGACGACGAGCTGCTGCGCGAGCTGTGGCGGATCGCCCGCGACCTGCTCGCCGATCAGGCCGCCGGCCTGGGCCGGCCGCTGCCGCTCTCGGATCTGCTCGCGGGCGCGCCGCTGCCGGCCAAGGCGAACCTGGGCGTGCGCTGGGCCAGGGCCGCCGACCGGGCTGCCGGGTACGTACCGATCGCGAACCCGCTCGCATGATCGCCCCGCGCGTCCAGGAGGCCGCTCTGAGCCTCGCGGAGGCTCCCGCCTATCTCTATGACCTGCCCGCGCTGGACGGGCACGTCGCGTCAGTACGGCGGGCGCTGGGGGCCACCGAGCTCTATTACGCCGTCAAGGCGAACCCGGACGCCGAGCTGCTGCGCGTGCTGGCCCGGCACGTGGACGGGTTCGAGGTGTCGTCGGCGGGCGAGCACGCGCACGTCACGGCCCTGTTCCCGGGCCTGCCGGTGGCGCTGGGCGGGCCCGGGAAGACCGACGCCGAGCTGCGCCTGCCGCACCACCGCCTGCACGTCGAGTCCCCGAACGAGCTGCGCCGCCTGCTCGGCACCGGCCTGGAGGCCGACGTGTTGCTCCGCCTCAACCCCGGCCTGGCGGTCGAGGGCGCGGCGCTGACGATGAGCGGGCCGTTCGGGATGGACGAGGACGGGGTGGCGGAGTGCCTGCCGCTGTTCGGCGACCGCGTGCGACTGCGCGGCCTGCACACCCACCTGGCCAGCGGTCTCGAAGCGCCCGAGCTGCTGAACCTGGCCCGGACGCTGCTGGACAACTCCTACGAGGAGGTCAACCTGGGCGGCGGCATGGCGGTGTCGTACACCTCCGAGACCCGGTTCGACTGGGCGGCGTACGGGGCGGGGCTGGCGGAGCTGGGCGCGGGCAGACGGCTGCGGATCGAGCCCGGCAGGGCGCTGACCGTCTACTGCGGCTCCTACGTGACGAAGGTCGTGGACGTGAAGCGGGTGCGCGGGCAGGCGTTCGCGATCCTGCTGGGCGGCACCCACCACCTGCGCACGCCGGTCACCAAGGGACACGACCAGCCCTTCACCCTGCTTCCCACCGGAAAGGGGCCGGAGGTGGACGGGCCGGTCACGTTCGTCGGCCAGCTCTGCACGCCGAAGGACGTCTTCGCGAAGGACATCGAGACGTCGGTGAAGGTCGGGGACACCGTCGTGTTCGAGATGGCCGGGGCCTACGCCTGGAACATCTCCCACCACGACTTCCTCATGCACCCGAAGCCGGCGTTTCGGTATCTAGCCGCCTGACGCCCTCGATGAGCGCGACCAGGCCGGCCTCGTCGAGTAGGTTGACGGGGCGCACGGTCCGGTTCGCGCGGACGTAGTGGAAGGCCGCGCCCACCTGCTCCAGCGGCACGCCCGCCAGGTGGGCCCAGGCCAGCCGGTAGGCCGCGAGCTGCACCGACGCGGTCTTGGCCGCCTTGCCCCTGGGCGGCTGCCCCGTCTTCCAGTCGACGACCTCGTAACCGCCGCCGTCGCGCTCGAAGACGGCGTCCATCCGCCCGCGCACCAGCCGGTCGGCGATCATGGTCTCGAACGGCACCTCCAGATCGACCGGCCGCCGGTCGGCCCACTCGCTCCGCTCGAACCGCTCCTGCAGCTCCGCCAGCCGCACGTCGACCTCTTCCATCTCCTCGTCGTAGAGCTCGAAGTCGTCGATGAGCCGCTGCTGGTCCCAGCGCGTCTCCAGCCACTTGTGGAACGAGGTGCCACGGCGGGCCAGCGGCGCCGGCTTGACCGGGACGGGCCGGCGGATCCTGCGGGCCAGCTCGCGCGGGTCGGTGGCCAGCGTGACCAGCGACGACACGGTGAGCTTGGCGGGCAGCTCGACGATGGTCGCGGGCCGCCGCCGCTGCAGCTCGCGCTCGCGCAGCAGCAGGTCGGTGTCGCGCTCCCAGGCCCGCAGCCGCTCCTCCTCGTACGCCCGCAGCGGCTCGTCCTCCTCCTCCGGGGCCGGCGTGCCCGCCAGCGCGTCCTCGACCAGTTGGGCGCCGTCGAGCACGGACTCGTAGCGCAGCCCCTCGGGCGTGACCGGCCAGACGGCCTCGGCGGGCTCGGCGAGCAGCGGGTTGGTGGCGCCCTCCGCCAGCTCGGCGGCCCAGAACGAGACGCGGTCGGCGGTGTCGCGGATCTCCAGCAGGAAGTCGGACGGCTCCAGCGGCTTGGTGGCGGTGCCCCAGCGGTAGCCGGAGGCGATCAGGTGGTAGTGGGCGCGGGTGACGGCGACGTACGCCAGCCTGCGCTCCTCCATCAGGTCGCGCTCGCGGCAGTGCTCGTCGAACGCCGCCAGCTCCTCCTTGCTCAGCCCGCTCAGCCGGGGCAGGTCGGCGGCGTCGCCGCGCAGCGGGTAGGGGAGTTTGCGCGGGTTCTCCGTCCAGCGGCTGTTCATGACCGGTGTGGCGGGGAACATGCTGCCCGTCGCGATCGTCCCCTTCGAGCTGAGCAACTGCGACAACCCGGGCACGACCACGATCGGCCACTCCAGGCCCTTCGAGGCGTGCACGGTCATCAGCTTGACGCTGTTGCTCTCGCCGACCCGGCCCGCCTCCAGCCCGAACTCCTCGCTCTCGGCCGCCTGCAGATAGGCCAGGAACGCCCCCAGCGTCGGGTCCTCCGCGTCGCCCGCGAACCGGGAGGCCGCGTCGAGGAACGCGTCGAGGTCGGCCCGCGCCGCGAACGCCCCCGCCGTGCCGCTGCGCGCGGCCACCTCGATGTCCAGGCCGAGCTTGCGCTCCACCTCCGTGATCAGGTCGGGCAGCGGCTGCGCGGTGTGCGCCCGCAACTGGCGCAGCTCCTGCGCGAGCGCGACGAGCCTCGTGCGGGCCAGCGGCGAGAACGACTCCAGCCACTCCTCCCTGTCGGGCAGCTCGTCCAGCGCGTCGACCAGGCTGCCGCGCTCCTCGGCCAGGTCGGCCACCACCTGGTCGAGCGGGTCGTCCTCGCGGTGGCTCTCGCTCAGCTCGCGGGCCAGCTCCCTGGCGTATTCGCCCAGCACCCGCAGGTCGGCCGGGCCGATCCGCCAGCGCGGCCCGGCCAGCAGCCGGGCCAGCGCGTCGCCCGCGGTGGCGTCGTAGAGCACGCGGAGGGTGGCGACGATGTCGTTGACCTCGGGCACGGTGAGCAGGCCGCCGAGACCGACCACCTCGACCGGGATGTCGCGCTCTTCGAGCGCCCTGCGCAGCGCCGGGAACTGCGACCGCTTACGGGCCAGGATCGCGACGTCCTGGGGCTGGATGGCCAGCGTCTTCTTGCGCTCCTTCTCGCCCCAGGGCAGGCCGTCGGGGGCGACCTCCTGGCCGAGGATCCTGGCGATGCCGTCGGCGACCCACTTCGCCTCGTCGTCCGCGGTCTCGTGGAAGGCGCAGGTGACGCGGCCCCGGTCGACGCGGTTGGCGCCGGGGACCAGCACGGGCACCTCGCGGGCCTCCATGCGCAGCGGGAGCTGGACGCGGGCGGCCACGTCGAGGACGCGGTCGCCGTTGCGGAAGCTGACGCTGAGCTGCCGGACCGTGGCCTCGTCTCCCGTGCCGGTGCGGAAGTCCTTGGAGAAGCGGCGCAGGTTGCCCGCCGAGGCGCCGCGCCAGCCGTAGATCGACTGGCAGGGGTCGCCGACCGCGGTGACCGGATGGCCGCCGCCGTAGAGCGAGCGGAGCAGGACGAGCTGGGCGTGGCTGGTGTCCTGGTATTCGTCGAGCAGGACCACCGAGTAGCGGTCGCGCTCGATCTCGCCGACCTCCTTGTGGCGGGCGGCGATCCGGGCGGCCAGCGACATCTGGTCGCCGTAGTCGATGACCTCACGGGCGCGTTTGAGCCGCTCGTACGCCTCCACGAGCGGCAGGAGCTGCTCCCTGGCCGCCTGGACGTTGAGCGGCTTGCGCTGCGCGAGCGTGGTCCTGCCGGGCAGCAGGGCATGCCGGTCCTGGAGCCAGATCCCGGCCCGCCGCACGTCGAAGGGCACCCGCAGGTGCTCCGACAGCTCGCCCGCCAGCTCCAGCACCGCGGCCGTGACCGACGGCGGGCCCAGCTCGATCTTGTCCATCGGCCCGTCGTACATCGCCACCACCCGCGACGCGAGCTGCCACGACACGGCCGGCGTCACCAGGCGCATGGTGGGCTCCAGCCCGTCGCGCAGCGCGTGGTCGGTGACCAGGCGGGCGGCGTAGGCGTGGTAGGTGGACACGGTCGGCTCGTTGTCGAGCGCGCCCGGTTCGACCAGACCGGCCTCGGCCAGGCCGTTGAGCCGCTCTCTGACCCGGTTGGACAGCTCGGCGGCGGCCTTGCGGGTGAAGGTCAGGCCCAGCACGTTTTCCGGTTTGACCAGGCCGTTGGCGACCAGCCAGACGACGCGGCCCGCCATGGTCTCACTCTTGCCCGAGCCGGCGCCGGCCATGACGACCATCGGCTCCAGCGGTGACTCGATGACCACCGCCTGCTCGGGGGTGGGGGGCAGGATGCCGAGCTTGCCGGCGAGTTCGACGGGGGTCAGCACACTTGGCCCCCGTTGTCGTTGACCGGGCAGCTCGCCCTGGCCGCGCAGGTGCGGCAGCCGTCGTTGACCTTGGCCTGGAAGAACGGGCCCGACATGCCGGTCGCCACCGTGTCGACCAGCTCCGCCGCCCAGCCCGGGTTCTTGTCGTCGGCCAGCGCGCCCTGCTGCTGCTCCATCGCGTCGTTCTTGCCGGCCGCCTTGCCGAGCTGCACCAGCGCGGCGCCGCCCGGCTCCGTCATGCCGTGCCGGGCGAACGCGCCCAGCAGCGCGGCGAGCTGGTAGACGCCGAGCTGCGGATGGCGGTCGAGGTCGCCCGCCTTGGGCTTGGAGCCGCCCGTCTTGAGGTCGATGATCACCGCCCGGTTGTCGGAGTCGCGCTCGACGCGGTCGACGCGGCCCTTGATCTGCACGCCCTCCGACACCACCGCGGTGAACGCCTCCTCCAGGGCCACGAGCTCGCGTGGGTTGTCCTTGTGCCAGCGCAGGAACTTGCCGATCATCTGCTCGGCCACCTGGCGCTGCTTGCGGTTGTACCAGACGCCGCCGAACTCCAGCTCGCCCCAGATTCCGTCGAGGCGGTCGCTCAGCAGGTCTTCGCTGGGCAGGTCGGTGGCCGCCAGGACGGCCAGGGCGTGGATGACGTTGCCCAGGCCCTGGGCGGTGCTGGTGCCCGCGGCGCCGACCGCCGTCTCCAGGAGCCAGCGCAGGCCGCACTTGGTGAAGCTCTCCACCGCCGAGGGTGAGATGTTGACCACGTCGCCGGGCCAGCTCAGGGGGCGGTCGTCGGAGATGGGGGTGAGGGCGTACCAGTCGTTGGGGTGGGCGCCCTGGACCCCGGCGGCGGCCAGGCGGGCGAGCTGCTGGGCGGCCTGGCGACGGAGCTTCGCCGGCTTGGTGGGGTCGGTGACCGCGCTGCGCAGGTCGGCGACCAGCGCGGACATGTTGAGCCAGCGGGCCCGGTCGTCCACCGTGGCGGACTCCACCGCGCCCGGCATCAGCTCCGACAGGAACCTGGACGGCCGCTCGTCGGTGTCCTCGCCGCCGACCGCCGTCACCACCAGCCGCCGCCTGGCCCTGGTGGCCGCCACATAGAACAGCCTGCGCTCCTCGGCCAGCAGCTTGGAGACCAGCGAGGCGGCGTTCGGCTTGCCGCCCTCGACCACGTCGACCAGGTCTTCGATGCCGAGCAGGGACCCGCGCAGGCGCAGGTCGGGCCAGACGCCCTCCTGTACGCCCGCCACCACCACGACGTCCCATTCGAGGCCCTTGGAGCGGTGGGCGGTCAGCACGCGTACGGCGTCGCCGTCGGGCGCCCGGTCGGCCAGCGTGTCACCGGGGATCTCCTGGGCGGCCAGGTCGTCGATGAACACCTCTGGGCCGGCCATGGGCATGCGGTCCACGAACCTGGCGGCGTGGTCGAACAGGGCCACCACGGCGTCGAGGTCGCGGTCGGCCTGCGCGCCCCTGGGGCCGCCTGACAGGCTCATGTCGGTCCAGCGGCGGGCCAGGCCGCTGCCGTCCCACACGGCCCACAGGAGGTCTTCCGCGGTGCCCTCGTCGCGTACGCTCTCGCGGGCGGCGGTCAGGAGCCTGGCCACGCGCTCGGCCGGGAGGGCCACGTGGGGCTCGATGCGGGTGAGCTCACGGATGTCCTGAACGGCCGCCACGAGCAACTCCCCCGACGACCGCGCCCCCTCCCGCGACGGCACGTCCTCCTCGGCGGCGGATTCCGCCGAATCGCCCGGCTCATCCTTCGCGACAGCGGGCTCTGGCGAATCGCCCGGCTCGTCCCGAACATCCTCGGCACCAGGATCCGACGGCTCGCCCAGGGGCCCACTGACCGGAGGCTCAGCCCCGCCCGCCAGGGCCTCGTTTTCGGCGATCTTGAGGGCGCGGCGGAGGCGGCGTACCCCGATCATGTCGGTGCCGCCGAGCGGGCCCGTCAGCAGCTCCTCGGCCACCCCCTCGTCGAGCTGGGACGGATCCAGCGCCACCCTGAGCATCGTGAGCAGCGGCCGCACGCCGGGCTCCTGGGCGATCGGCACCTCGTCGCCCGCGATCATCGTCGGCACCCCGGCGCTGATCAGCGCCCGCCGCAGCAGTGGCACCTGCCGCCTGGCCGAGCGGACCAGCACCGCCATCCGGTGCCACGGCACCCCGTCGATCAGGTGGGCGCGGCGCAGCGTGTCGGCCACGATCGCCGCCTCCTGGCTGACGCTGTCGGCCAGCAGCACCCGCACGCTGCCGGGGTCGGCGTCGGGCAGCGGCGCCAGGTCGCGGTGGCCGTGCCGGTGGTCGTGCTCGGGCGCCGGCGCGACCGGCAGCCGCTCCGCCACCCGGCGCGAGGCCTCCAGCAGGTCGGCCCCGCTCCGGCGGCACACCCGCAGCGCCAGCACCGGCGCCTCGCGCCCGTCGAGGGTCTTGAAGCGCTCAGGGAACCGCATGATGCCCTGCACGTCGGCGCCCCTGAACCCGTAGATCGACTGGTCGGGGTCGCCCACCGCGATCAGGTCGCGGCCGTCGCCGGCGAGCTGCGTCAGCAGCAGCTCCTGGGCCGGGTCGGTGTCCTGGTATTCGTCCACGAACACCACGTCGTGGGCCGCCCGCTCCCGCTCGCGCACCTCCGGGCTCGCCAGCAGCGCGGAGGCGGCCCCGATCAGCTCGGCGTAGTCGTAGGTCTCCTCGGGGTCGAGGTCGAACCGGTCCTGGTAGCGCTCGGCGAACCGCCCGGCCGCCGCCCAGTCGCGCCGCCCGTGCCTGGCGCCCAGGGCGATCAGCCGCTCGGGGTCGAGCCCGCGCTCGTTGGCCCGCGACAGGAAGTCGCGCAGCTCCTCGGCGAACCCGCGCGTCTTGAGCGGCTCGCGCAGCGACTCGGGCCAGTCGGGCGCGCCGTTCTCCAGCTCGCCGTGGAGCAGCCGCCGGATCTCCAGGAGCTGCTCGGGGCCGGTGAGCAGGCGCGGCGGGGCCTTGCCCGCCAGCACGGACTCGCGGCGCAGGAGCGCGTAGGCGTAGGAGTGGAAGGTCAGGGCCAGCGGGGTGCGGGTGGTGCGGCGCAGCCGCCCGGTGACGCGCTGGCGCAGCTCCTCGGCGGCCTTGCGGCTGAAGGTGAGGATGAGCACGCGCTCGGGGTCGACGCCGCGCCGCTCGATGCGATCGACGACGCTCTCGACGATCGTGGTCGTCTTGCCGGTGCCGGGACCCGCGAGAACGAGCAGGGGGCCGCGCCGATGGCCGACCACGGCACGCTGATGCTCATCAAGCACAGGGGGCACATCGGGCCCCCCGCCACCTCTTCGCACCAACCGCCAGGTCTGAGCACTCACAGCACTAGATTCCACCAGACCACACGGACAGATCGTGCCGACTTGCCCGCTCTCCCCACGCGAATCGCCTACGTTATCGCCGCCAAAATCCGGATTCTTCGCGACACGCCGACGTCCGATGTTCGCTGGCGGCGTCAACCGAGATATATCTTGACATCCGCAAGACGCGACATATCGTGTTCGCATGACCAAGACGGACAAGGGCTACCGGGGCATCGGCATGGAAGGCGCCATCGCCCGCTGGTACGCCACCAACAACGCCAAGTCCCCCACCAGGTACGACGAGCAGGTCGCCATGGTGCGGCAGCGCGCCGGGAAAGGGGCCAGGATCCTGGAAGTCGCCCCGGGCCCCGGATTCCTGTCGATCGGCCTCGCCGCGACGGGCGACTACACCGTCACCGGCCTCGACATCAGCGAGACCTTCGTCCAGATCGCCCGGGCCAGGGCCGCGGAGGCCGGCGTGCGGGTCGACTTCCTTCTGGGGAACGCGTCCGCCATGCCGTTCGACGATGACGGTTTCGACTTCCTCGTCTGCTGCGCCGCGTTCAAGAACTTCTCCGACCCCGTCCAGGCCCTGCGGGAGATGCGCCGCGTGCTGCGGCCCGGCGGCCGCGGGCTGATCCTCGACCTGCGCAAGGACGTCTCCAAGCAGGCCGTGGACGAGGACGTGGCCCGGATGGAGATGGGTGCGCTGTCCAGGATGTTCACCAGGTTCGCGCTGAAGTCGTTCCTGCCGCGGCGGGCGTACACGAAGGGCGATTTCGAGCGGATGACCACCCAGGCCGGGCTCGGGACCTGCGAGATCCGGCAGTCACCGCTGTCCCTTGAGGTGGAGTTCCAGAAGTGAGCCCGGATCGCTCACATACGGAGCGTGGGCCCTTGTAACGTAGGGTCGACATTTCGCCCTGTGCGGGAGGTTGATGGCATGCGCTGGCAGGTCCACTCCGAGAAGTCGCTCTACCGCGACCCCTGGCTGGACGTCCGGGTGGCGGATGTGGAGCTGCCCGACGGGCGCCGTCTCGACCATCGGCTGGTCCGGTCCGCGCCGGCGGCCGGGGCCGTGATCACCGACTCCGCCGACCACGTGCTGCTGATCTGGCGGCACCGCTTCATCACCGACACCTGGGGATATGAGATCCCGCTCGGCCAGGTCGACGAGGGCGAGATGCCCAGGGCCGCGGCGGCGCGCGAGGTCGAGGAGGAGACCGGCTGGCGGCCGGGGCCGCTGCGGCCGCTGCTGTCCATCCAGCCGAGCAACGGGTTCTTCGACAGCCTGCACCACATCTACCGGGGCGAGTCGGCCACGCACATCGGGCCGCCCTCCGACCCCTGGGAGGCCGAGCGGGTGGAGTGGGTGCATCTGTCCGGCGTCAGGAAGCTCATCGAGAACGGCGAGGTCGTCTGCGGGACCAGCATCTCGTCCCTGCTCTACCTGCTCGTCGAGTTCACGCCGGACGGCGGGGCCCCGCCGAAGGCCAGGGATCTGGCCTTCGGCGCGGACTATGACCCCGCCAGGCGATTTCTGCTGCCTGATCTTCCCGAGCTCTTCTAGGAGAAGAGGTGGTCCACCACCCTGGCCGTGGCCTTGCCGTCGTCGCGCGGGGCGAACGTGGCGCGGAAGGCGTCGTAGCGGTCGGCGTGGGCCGCGGCCACCTCGTCGATCGACCGCAGCGCCTCGATGACCTCGGCCGACGTCGAGAGCACGGGGCCGGCCGCGAGCTCGGGCAGGTCGAGGTAGAGGCCCCGCTTCGACGAGTATTTCGCCAGGTCGTAGCCGTAGTGCACGATCGGCCTGCCGGTGGCGGCGAAGTCGAACATGACCGAGGAGTAGTCGGTCACCAGGACGTCGGTCACCAACAGCAGATCCGCGATATCCGGATAAGTCGTGACGTCGCGGGCGATGTCGGGGACGGCGGGCATGGCCTGCATCGGGTGGGCGCGTACCAGGATCTCGTGGTCGGCGCCCAGCGCCTCGCGGGCCTTGGCGAGGTCGAGCTTGACCATCGCGTTCTTGCGGTCGTAGTCGCGCCAGGTCGGCGCGTACAGGATCACGCGCTTGCCCTCGGCCAGCCCGAGCCGCTCGCGCGCGGCGGCGGCCAGCGCGTCTCTGTCGGGCGAGTTGAGCACGTCGTTGCGGGGCAGGCCGCTCTCCAGGATCTCGCCCTTGTAGCCGAACGCCTTGCGCAGCACCGGCGTGGCCCACGGCGACTGCGACAGCAGCAGGTCCCAGCCGCGCACCTCCGCGGCCTGGCGGTGCCAGATCGGCGGCCTGGGGTCGCGGTTCATGTGCGGCTGGTCGTTGCCGATCAGCTTGGCAGGGGTGCCGTGCCACGTCTGCAGCACCACCTGGTCCTCGCGGGCGCGGAACCACACCGGCAGGAACGAGTTGGTGACGATGTGGCGCGACCTGGCCAGGGCGGCGTGGTGCTCGCGGCTGCCGGCCCGGACGACGCTCGCGCCGCCCGGCGGCACGAACGCGCCGTCCTTGACCACCCAGATGTGCTCGCGGTCGTCGCCCCTGCGCAGCCGCTCCTCGTAGATGGCGCGGACGCTGTCGGCGTAGAGGCGCCCGTCGTTGACGACGTAGACGGTCGCGTCGTTGAGCGGCTCGGTACGCTGCGCCGGGTAGAAGACGCGGCGCAGCACGTGGGTGCCCGCCACGCCGCGCTCGTCGGCCGGCCTGGCCTCCTCGACCGTGATCACCGGCACGTCGAAACGCGTGGAGATCATGCGGTACGTGTGCCCGCCCAGCGTGCGCGGCTCCTCGTCGAGCCCGGCAAGGGCCGCGTGGTCCATGCGCAGCGGGACGATCTCACCCGAGGGGTGCCGGATCGACATGTTCCAGGTGCCGGAGCTCAGCGGCACGGACTCGCCGAAACGGTCCATGGACGACGGCTCGACGCGTACGGAGAACTGCGCTCCGGAGCGCTCCATCGGCAGCAGATAGGACAACCCGGACCGGTGCCGCAGCGTGAGCGTGCGGGGGCCGTCGGCGTCGGGGTAGTCGCCGCGCAGCACGAGCGCGGAGCCGTCCCAGACCGCCGAGGTGATCACCGGGCGGATGCGGTGCGCCGAGACGACCACCCGGTCGCGGCGGTCGCCGAGCACGGTGATCTCGCGGTCGCCGACCGGCGTGCGGGTCTCCACCAGGTCGCCCAGCATGACGGAGGCCGCGGGGTCGCCCTTGGGCTCGACCCAGAGCCGCCGCCCGTCCTTCTCCTGCAGCAGGGTGGGCACGGCCAGCCCGACCAGCACCTGCGTACCGTCGCCTGAAGGCGTGAAGTCGGCGGCGATGCGGTGGCCGCCGAGCCTGGCGTGGCCCTTGGTCACCTGCCGGCCCGGCAGGGAGATCTTCAGTTCGAGGCGGTCGCCGTCGAGCGTCACGCCGGTCAGCTCGGCCCTGTTGGGCTGGAGCACGACCTGCAGGGCCCGGTCGGACGTCCAGACCGGTCTGACCCACCAGCCGGGCTTCAGCTTGAGCCCGGCGGGCCGCTCGGGGCGGCCGATCGAGGAGCCGCGCAGCAGACCGGTGGCCCGCGCGCCACGGCTCCAGAACACGATCTCGGCCCGCCACGTCGTGGCGTCGGGCACGGAGGGCCGGTGCCGCATGCGGCGGCGCACGCCGTGGACCACCGCGCGCACGGCGCCGCGCCAGCGCAGCGGCCACGGGCTCAGCTCGGCGGTGAAGCCGGACCAGTCGTAGTTGCAGCCGGGCTCGCGCGCGCCGTGGGTGGCCTCGGGGGCCAGCACCCGGCGTGTGCGCATCCGGATCGGCGGCAGCCAGCGCGGCCCGCGCAGGACCACGGTCGCCCAGTTGGCCCTGCGGCTGCGGACCGAGAGCCCCGCCAGGTAGGCGAAGCCGCTCACGCGCAGCCTGCCGTTGACCCAGACGATGTCGTCGATGTGGGTCACCGGCACCATGTCGGCGCGCCGCAGCCGGTAGAGGTCGGGCGACAGTTCGTCGCGGAAGGGCAGGTCGGCGTACCAGCGCAGGCCCTTGCGGATGCGCTTGGACGGCTCTGCCGCCGCCGTCACGACCTTGGCGAGCGTCTCGCCCTCGACGAGCTCGTCGTCGGGGCGGTGCTCGATCAGATGAACGACGACACGGCGCGCGACCGGCAGATCGCGCTTGACCCCCGCGTCCACGGCCGCGAGGTAGGGGCGTACGAGGTCGAGCATTTCGCGACGTCGCGCCGGGCCGCGTTTGACCGCCAGGTCGATGCGGGACCCGAGGGGCCCGCTGAGCACCTCGGTGTCGAACGCCGCGTCGCGACCGCCTGGGCCGACTGCTCGCATGACCGCTTCCAGAGGCTCGCCACGATCGCAAAGATCCTGGACAGCCTTGAGGCGGTCGGCGAGCGAATCGCCGCCCTGGCTCTGGGCTGTGACGCCGGTGGCCATAGGGAGGCACCGCCTTTCGGGCCGCCATGAGTGTTCTGCCCATGGTAAGGGGAGTCGCATGTCACAGAATCGCCCATTCGGCGAAACCGCAGGTCAAACTACTTACTGAAAATCCGCTGAACGCCCGTCCCAGCGAGCCAGCCTCATGTCCACCCGTTCGCCCCGTAGCGGGGTGCCTTCCTCACGCCAGTGGGTCAGGCAGCGTTGCAGGTGGTCAGGGGCGGCGCCGGTGCCGTTGGAGTGCACGACGCGCCACCACGGCACGCCGCCGCCCCAGGTGGACATCACCTTGCCGACCTGGCGCGGGCCGCCCTCACCGAGATATTCGGCGATGTCGCCGTAGGCCATGACTTTGCCGGGCGGGATGCGCTCGACGAGGTCGAGCACCCGCTCGACGAACGGGTTCATGGGCTCCATGCGGCCGGACCGGCGTCGATGATCTCGTCGAACTTGCCGATCTCCACGATCCCGCCGCCCGAGTCGACCTCGATGACGCCGTCGCGCACCGCGTAGACCTCGCCGTCCTCGCCCACGAGCCGGGCGCCGAGCACGGCCGACAACCGCAGGAGCTGGGCCACCTGCCAGTCGGAGCCGGGTTCGCCGATCAGCCGGCCCTGCCAGCGGGCCACCGAGTGCGTGGTGCCCCCGTGACGGGCCCCGATCTGACCGTATCCCTCAGCGTTGCGCAGCTCGAAACCGGCCGGCGCGATGGCCCTCGCGAGCTCCGCGAAGGCGAGTGGCGACTCGCGCACCACCCGCAGCTCGTATCCCATGACGCGCGACCATAGCGGATCTTCACTCTCTACGCTGATTGAGCACGATGATCGCCCCGCAGAACGTGATCAGCGCGATCAGCACGCCGCCGCCGTAGAGCCACAGCCGCAGCGGATCGGCCCCCGGCCTGGTCGGTACGGGAGAGTCCTCCCCCTGCCCGAAATGCTGCATTCCGGGCACGACGCTGCGCTGGGCCCCGGTCAGCCGTTCGGCGGCGTTGAGCGCGGCGGCCGCGTCGACCACGCCGAACCCGGTCTGATCGTCGTATCCGGCGGCGGGCCGGCCCCTGGCGCCGGCGGCCAGCGCCTGGGCGACCTGCTCGGGCGGCAGCTTCGGATGGCGCGACTTGATCAGCGCGGCCACGCCGGCCACGAGCGCGGCGGAGGAGCTGGTGCCCTCGGACATCTCGTAGCCGCTCTTGCGCTTGACCACGGGCACGTCCACGCCCGGCGCGGCCACCAGCACGGACAGGTTGTCGCTGCTGAACGTGGCCCGCTTGCCCTGTTTGTCGGTGGCGGCCACGCCGATGACCCCGGGGTAGCCGGCGGGGAAGCTCCAGTAGGAGGTGCCCTTGTCCTTGGCGTAGGTGGTCAGGCCGTCGTTGCCGACGGCGGCGACCAGGACGACGCCCTTGCCGAGCGCGTAGGAGACGGCCTCGCGCTCGGACCTGACGGGGCCGTACGAGCCGATCGACATGCTGACGACCTGGGCGCCGTGGTTGGCGGCGTAGCGGAGGGCGCGGGCCAGCGGGCTCTCGGCGGAGATCTCGCCGTCCTCCATCGGCGGGAAGGCGCCGCCGTCGGGCTCGTCGTCGGTCATCATCGGCAGCGACAGGATGCGCGCGCCCGGCGCGACGCCGATCAGCCCGTCGTCCTCGCCCGAGCCGGCGATCAGACCCGCCATGGCGGTGCCGTGCCTGCCGGGCGGCAGCCGCCGCTCGACCGCTCCCGCGCTCATGTCGGGACCGGCGGTGACCCGGCCTTTCAGCTCCTTGACCCGGTCGTCCACGGCGCTGTCGACGACGGCGACGGTGACGCCCTCGCCCTTGGTGATGGACCACGCCTGCTCGACGTTGAGCGCGTCGAGCACCCATTGCTGCTGTTCCCTGACGGGGTCGGCGGCGGGGCCCGGGAGGACGAGCAGCGCGGCCGTGAGCGCGCGTACGGCGGTCAGCACACGTTCCCCTGAGTGCAGGGCGGCACCTTGGGCGGGTCCGCCAGGAAGTAGGCGATCTGGTTGCCGATGGACTTTGCGGCCGGCCAGAGCTCGCTGTGCAGGATCTCCTCGGGCGGGATCGCGGCCCTGGTGCGCCCGTCGGCGTAGCCGCCCGTGGAGAACACGACATAGGGTCCCGCGCCCACCCACGCGGTGCGCTGGCGCTGGTCGGGGCCGAAGCGCTCGGTGACGGTGCCGGGGAAGGCGACGGGCAGCACGCCGACGCGGTCGTCCTGGGTGAGCTCCTCGGTGGCCGAGACCCGGGAGTCCTCGTCCTTCAGCACCGCCACGCCGACCGTGAACACGAACGAGGCCGTCTGGTCGATGTACGTGGCCCGCAGCATGGTGAGGCAGCCATGGCTCTGCAGCACCCCGGCCACGGAGGCGTCCACGCCCTTGGCGCACTCGGTCTCGGGGGCGATGCCGACGCGCTTGGCGTACTGCTGGGCGCGGTCGAGCCCGAGATACTTGACCTCGTCGGGGAAGACGCCGGTGGCGGGCCACGCCTGCCAGCGCCGGGCGATCTCCTCCTGCTTGTACTGGTTCTGCTCAGAGGACGTCAACGGGCGCGACCGGGTCTCGGCCAGCAGGCCGATCGTGCCGAGCAGCACGACGACCGCCGACACGGCCACGATGACGCCGAGCAGCGCCACGAACATGCGCCGGTAGCGCACCCCCTGGCGCAGGCTGACCAGTTCGGCGCGCTCTTTGGCGGCCGCTCGCCTGCGGGAGTCCGCCGCCGGCCACGAGCGCACGCGTGAGCGGCGGCCGGTCGCGGTACCAAGCGGGTTTCTCCCCCCCGGCGTGGCTTCTCCCCCGGCGCGCGGTAGCCCTGAGGTCGACCTACGTGCCTTCACCACCGCCTCGTTCCCGCATTCGACATGTGTCTATTTCGTCCCCCTTGATGGGCGGATCATGCGTCTTGTGAGCTGTGTGCCCGGCGTACGCGTCTGACCAGGATGAATATGACGCTCAAAGACGCGAGCGCGCCGGCGGCGGCCGCCGCGGCGATCGCCGTGTACGCCGTGACGCGCTGCTCGTCCCTGGTGATGACCTTGACCGGGCCTCCTTTGCCCCCCGCGACCGGTTCGGCGGGATCCTGGACCCGGCCGACTCTCGCGGTCTCGGTGTGGTGGGCCAGTTCGCCGGCCTCCGACAGGGCCCTGGCGGCGTTGACGACGCCGAAGCCGGTGCCGGTGTCGTAGCCGCCCGGGGGCCGGTCGGTGGCGCTGTCGGCGAGGGCGCGTGCCACGAGCGGCGGCGACATGTCCGGAAATTTTGCCTTAATGAGGGCTGCGACTCCCGACACCAGCGCGGTCGCCTGCGAGGTGCCCCTGCCGACCCAGTATTCGTCGCCGGGGCCCGCGCCCATGATGTCGACGCCGGGGGCGGCCACCAGCACAGAAGAGTTCCAGTTGGAGAACGCGGCCCGCTTCAGCCGCCGGTCGGTGGCCCCGACCGAGACGACCCCGGGGAAGGCGGCCGGATAGGAGTAGGGGGCGAAGTCGGCGTCGATCTTCCTGTCGCCCTCGTTGCCCGCGGCGGCGACGAGCACGACGCCCTTGGAGATCGCGTAGCGGATGGCCGCGCGCTCCTCCCTGGTCGCCAGCTCTTTGGAGATCGACATGTTGATCACGTCCGCCCCCTCGTCCACCGCGTATCGGATGCCGCGGGCCACCACGTGCTCGAAGCGCTCGGCCGAGTTGAACTCGCGGAAACCCGGCTCCTCGTCCTCGAGGATGACCCTTACAGACAGTACGTCCGCTTCGGGCGCGACGCCGATGATCCCTTGCTTTCCGTTCAGCCCGTGACCGTGGCCGGCGATCAACGAGGCCATGTACGTGCCGTGCAGCCTGCTGGGAGCCGTACCCGGCGGATTTGCGCCCTCGGTGAAATCCTTGCCGACGCGTACGGACCCGGCGAGATCCCGATGGCGCGGATCGACGCCCGAGTCGAGCACGGCCACCAGCACCCCGGCGCCCTTGCTCGCGCGCCACGCCTGGGTCAGCTCCAGCGTCTTGATCACCGCCTGCTGCCCCCCGCGTACGTCGTCCGCCCGCGCGGGCCCCGCCCCCGCCAGCAGCGTCACGGCGACCACGGCCGTGACGGCGGCCCGCCGAGTCAGAACCGTAATGGCGGCCCGCCGGGTCAGCACTGCCACTCCGGGGACGCGCAGTCGGGCATCTTGGGCGTGCTCAGGCCGGTCAACACGTGCTCGGAGATCTCACCGGCGAAGGCGAAGATGGCCGGTCGTGGCTCGGCCGCCGCGTCGGCGGGCCGGCCGTCCACCTGCCCGGCCGTGGTCAGCACCAGGTAGGGGCCCGCCTGCCGGACAGATCCCGACTGACGGACGGCCGGGCCGAACCGGTCGGACACGGTGTCGCGGAAGGCCAGCGGCCGCAGCCCCGGCGCGGGCTTGCCGTCGTCGACCCCGACGTCGGCGCCCATCCGGACGAAGGCGGACTTGGCTCGGACGGCGCCCAGCTCGTCGCGGAGCGCCACCACGCCGATGGTGACCAGCACGCCGCGCAGCGCGTCGATGTAGGTGGCCCGCAGCACGCCCTTGCAGCCCGCCCCGCTCAGGGCCCTGACCGCCTTGGCGTCCACCGAGTCGCCGCACGCGGTCTGCGGCGAGATGCCGATCCGGCTGGCGCGTTCCTGGCCGCCCTGCTCGGCGGAGTAGGGCAATGTGGCGGGGAAGATACGGCCCGTGGGCCAGGTGCGCCAGCGGTCGGCGACCTCACGCCTTGCGGCCTCGTGCAACTCGGCCGTGCTCGGCCCACGGGTGAGCTCCGTACCCGCCGCGCTGCCCGCCACTCCGGCGGCCACCGCGCAGACCAGCGTCAGCGCGGAGGCCACCACGAGGGTGGGCCAGGGGCGGGCAGAGTTCACGCCATCGACCTTAACCAGCCAAGGCCCCCAGAAACCCCTAGTAGCTGGGCAGGCTCGGGTCGACCGTCTTGACCCAGCTCAGCACGCCACCGCCGACATGGACGGCGTCGGCGAAGCCGGCCGCCTTGACGACCGCGAGGGCCTCGGCGGAGCGGGCACCCGACTTGCAGTGGAGCACGATCTTCTTGTCCTGCGGCAGCTTCTCCAGGGCCGAGCCGTTGAGGAACTCGCCCTTGGGGATCAGCGTGGCGCCGGGGATGGAGACGATCTCGTACTCGTTGACCTCGCGGACGTCGACGAGGAAGATGTTCTCGCCGTTGTCCTGCATGGCCTTGAGCTCCAGCGCGGTGATCGTGGAGCCGCTGGCGGCCTGCGCGGCCTCGTCGGAGATCGCGCCGCAGAACGCCTCGTAGTCTTCGAGCAGCTCGGTGACCGTCGGGTTCTTGCCGCACAGCACGCACTCGGGGTCCTTGCGGACCTTGACGTCGCGGTACTTCATCTCCAGGGCGTCATAGATCATCAGCCGCCCGACCAGCGGGTCGCCGATGCCGGTCAGCAGCTTGATGGCCTCGTTGACCTGGATGGAGCCGATCGACGCGCACAGCACGCCGAGCACGCCGCCCTCGGCGCACGAGGGCACCATGCCGGGAGGCGGGGGCTCCGGGTAGAGGCAGCGGTAGCAGGGGCCGTGCTCGGCCCAGAACACGCTCGCCTGGCCGTCGAAACGGTAGATCGAGCCCCAGACGTACGGCTTGCCGAGCAGCACCGCGGCGTCGTTCACCATGTAGCGCGTGGCGAAGTTGTCGGTGCCGTCGACGATGAGGTCGTAGCCGGAGAAGATCTCCATGACGTTTTCGGTGGTCAGGGCCTCGTTGTGAATCACGACCTCGACCAGCGGGTTGATCTCGCGCACGGTGGCGGCGGCGCTCTCCGCCTTCGGCCTGCCCACGTCGGACTGGCCGTGGATGATCTGGCGCTGCAGGTTGGACTCATCGACCACGTCGAAGTCGATGACGCCGAGGGTGCCGACGCCCGCCGCCGCGAGGTACATCAGCGCGGGCGAGCCCAGGCCCCCGGCGCCCACACACAGCACCTTGGCGTTCTTCAGCCGCTTCTGTCCCGCCATCCCCACGTCGGGGATGATCAGGTGGCGCGAGTAGCGGCGCACTTCGTCGACGGACAGCTCTGCGGCCGGCTCGACCAGCGGTGGCAACGACACTTTCTACGCTCCCGTTTGCAGGGGGTCTTATCTCCACTGTGAAACCTAGCTGGGCAGTGGGGCATTCCCCAATCGAGTCTCACCGATCAGACGGCGTGCTTCGGCCGCCACCACCTGCGGCATCTCCATCTGCGCCACGTGACCCGCCGTCGGCAGCAGCACGAGCCGCACCTGCCGGAAGGTCCGGTACGCCTTCCGCGCCATGGCCGGCCGGACGAGACGGTCGTGCCGGCCGTGGATGATCAGGGTGCGCGCCTGGACCCTGGCGGCCTGGTTCCACAGGTTGTCCTCGCCGCGCCGGAAGTATTCGGCCACGATGCCGCGGGCCGAGGCGATCATGGCCTGGCCGGCGTAGGGGAGGTCGTCGCGCCTGCGGAGCTCCTCGACGGCGTCGCGCAGGCGGATCGGATGCACGGACTTCGCGTTGCCCCAGACCATGGAATGGGAGGCGTTGACCCGCTGCTCGGCCGGGACCAGGCGGAGCCGGTCGGCCACCCACTCGCCCAGCATGGGCACCGCGGCGGCGGCCACGCGGACGGGGCCGTAGCGCGGGAGCAGGTCGGGCAGCGCCGGTGAGATGAGCGTGAGCGTACGGACCAGGTCGGGGCGCGCGGCGGCCACCCTGACGGCGACCGCGCCGCCGAGCGAGTTGCCGAACAGGTGCGCGGGCCCGGTGTGTTCGAGCAGGCCGATCACGGCCTCCGCGTGGGCCGCGACCGTGTAGTCGCCGTCGGCGGGCTCGGGCGAGAACCCGGCGCCGGGCAGGTCGATGGCGTGGCCGGTGACCGTGTCCTTGAGCTCGTCCATCAGGTCGGTCCAGTTGGTGGCCGAGCCGGCCAGGCCGTGCACGAACACCGCCTGCTCGGCGCGTCCCGCCGGGGTGGATCGGACGTGCACCGGGCCGATCATGCGTCCCGGCCAGTGTGGGATCGGCGCCGCCATGGGGGTTCCACCTCCTGGGTCTTGAACATCCTCTCAACGATAACCATCTCCCCCGGAGGGGGTCTGGATTCCGTACAGAACGGTTTTTACCCCACCTATCAGGACATCAGCGCGTTTACAACCCCAAATATTGACAAGGGGTAATGGCATGCTCACAATCCGTATCACCGCGAGCCTCGCGGCCGCGGCGCTCGCGAGTGGCGTACTCGTCGCGCTGGGCGGCGCGAGCCCGGCCGGCGCCGTCACCGTTCTCGAACGGCCGGGCTGCAGGTATCAGGTGCAGCACGTCATAACGAGGCTGAACGTCCGGATCGCGCCGCGCGGGCGGATCGTGGACAAGCTGTATCCGGGGGATCGCACATGGGGTAGCTGCAAGAAGCTCGGGAAGTGGCGCAGGATCCACGGGACGGAGGTGGGCCGGCGGGGGTTCGCCTTTGCGGCCTACCTGAAGAAGATCGGCCGGCGCTAGACGGAACCTTCGCGGCACGGACCCTCAGGGAGGGGCGCGGCGCCGCGATGCCGCCCTCCGCTGGGACGCGGCTCAACATCGGACATTTCTTGATATTTCGCTTCATAGATGTCCAAGCAGCCTCATGGCAGGGCAACAGAGTGGCAAAAGCTGCCGTATGTCGTTTATGACGGCCACAGCCGGAAAGCATCTTTGCCAGTGCGACACCGTCAGCGACGCTTCCGGCACCCACCGTATTGGTGGAGCGGGCCGGGCAGAGACCTCGCCGGGGAACGCACAACAGCGAGCGACACCTTTTCGGGGCGGATCGACACCCTCCTCGGAGAATGACGATTGCCGTCCATGCCCGATTTCAAATTCAGCCGGGCGATACTGGCGGACGCCATTATGGTGACGCGAAAAGCCGGGCCGTCACGCCTGAAGCGGGCACCATTCGCCATGCCTGAAATCTTTCACCATTCAACGGCCGGGGGTTCCCGCACGCCCTGACGCCTCCCGTTTGCGGACCAATCGGACATATGGTGTCATTTCATGGGATAGATGTTTAATCCAAGCAATAAGATTGTTAATGCATAGCAAAATAGGGTGATTCCTGTTTGCCCGCCCGTCGCCCCGGAAATGACATTAACCGGATGACTCTTCAGCAGCCGTCCAAGACCTGTTTCAGGTACCAGGAAACGTCTCGAACGGGGCAATCCATCCTTTAGGGGGAAAACACAATGCCCAAGCTCAAGAGTGTTATGGCAGGACTCGCCATCGGCACGGCGATGACCGGCTCCGTGGTCGCGATGGGGACCACACCCGCCGTCGCCGCCCCGGTCACCACTGGCACGTCCTTCGTCGAGGGCGACAACTGGGGTTGGGGCCACCACCACCGCCGCAAGAACCGCTGCGGCCGTCACCACAACCGCGGCTGGGGCGGCTGGGGTGGCTGGGGCAACGGCCACCGCGGCTGGGGCAACGGCCACCGCGGCGGCCACGGCAAGATCTGCATCGTCATCCGCAACCACAACCGCAACGACAACGGCCCGAGCAACGGGAAATGGTGACATGACCGTGCTCTAAGGACGAGGGGAGAGGGATCGCCATCCATTGATGGACGCCGTCCATACTTTAGGCGTGGATTTCGACCGGAGGATTTCGAATTCTTGGGAGCGGCCCGTACGGGGGTGCGGATCGGACCTGAGATTCCTTCTCCTCGTCTTCACGGCAATTCTTATTGAGGGCTCCACTGGCGTCTGCCGGGGGGCCCTCTTCGTGTTGCCCGGGGCGAGAGGGGGGTGGTTGTGGTTTCTTCTGTTATCGGGCAAAAGAAGACAATGCCGGTTTGTTGGTGTTTCGCCCGGTTATATGCAGGAGTGCGGATCCCGGTTTTTCTTCCGGGTGTCCGCGGCATCCGCTACCGGGTCCGCCGTCCTCGCGTTTCGCTTGGCAGGGTTTCGGTGGCGGCTGCGGGCAACAGGGCAATCGAACCTTTAGGGGGGAATCTCAAATGCCCAAGTTCAAGAGTGTTCTCGCGGGTCTGGCCATCGGCACGGCGTTGAGCGGGGGTGTGGTGGCCGCGGGTGCGACCACCGCCTCGGCCAGCGCGGTCCAGAGCGGTACGCAGGCCGGCACGCAGACCTCGGTCCTGACCGGATGGGGCTGCCAGGCCCGGCGCCGCTGCGGCTGGGGCTGGGGCCGCGGCTGGGGCGGCTGGCGCCGCAACCACGGCTGGGGCGGCTGGCGCCGTCACCACGGCGTGGGCCGGATCCGCATCGTCATCGTCAACCGCAACCACAACCACCACGGCTGGGGCAAGTGAGCGACCCCAGGCAGACACGGGCTGAACCCACGGCGCACTAACCAACGCCGCAGGAGTCCCCCCACACGATGAACTCCGACACGCCCATCAGTGCCCGTATTCACCGGAAGCGACCTCGACCACACGGCACGACGTCCACCCACCGAATACGGGCACTACGCCTG
>NZ_FNVT01000022.1 GCF_900108335.1 Nonomuraea solani | reverse complement strand
CGGCCTGCTCATCGGTGGCGCCGTTCTCACCGAGACGACCTATACTCTGCCCGGGCTCGGCCAGTTCGCCATCCTGGCCATCAGGAACCAGGACCTGCCGCAGGTCATGGGCGTCGTGCTGGTCGCCGCCGCCTTCGTGGTGGTCGCGAGCCTGATCGTCGACCTCCTGTACGCCGTGGTCGACCCGAGGGTGAGGTTGTCGTGAGCTTCCTTGACGTCAAGGACCTGAAGATCCATTTCCCGACCGACGACGGCCTGGTCAAATCCGTGGACGGGCTGTCGTTCGGCGTCGAACGCGGCAAGACCCTCGGCATCGTGGGCGAGTCGGGCTCCGGCAAGAGCGTCACCAGCCTCGGCGTGCTCGGCCTGCACAAGGGCGGCCGGGCCAGGATCTCCGGCGAGATCTGGCTCGACGGTGAGGAGCTCAACGGCGCCTCCGCCGAGCACGTACGCAGGCTGCGCGGCAAGAAGATGGCGATGATCTTCCAGGATCCGCTGTCCTCGATGCACCCCTACTACACGGTCGGCCACCAGATCATCGAGGCGTACCGCATCCACCACGCCGTCTCCAAGCAGGTCGCCCGCAAGCACGCCATCGACATGCTCGGCCGCGTCGGCATCCCCGAGCCGGCCAGGCGCGTCGACAGCTACCCGCACGAGTTCTCCGGCGGCATGCGCCAGCGCGCCATGATCGCGATGGCGCTCTCGTGCGACCCCGAACTGCTCATCGCCGACGAGCCGACCACCGCGCTCGACGTGACCGTCCAGGCCCAGATCCTCGACCTCATGCGCGACCTGCAGCGCGAGTTCAACTCCGCGCTGATCATCATCACGCACGACCTGGGCGTGGTGGCCGAGTTGTCCGACGACATCCTCGTCATGTACGGCGGCAAATGCGTCGAGTACGGCTCCGCCGACGACGTCTTCTACCGGCCCGAGCACCCCTACACCTGGGGCCTGCTGGGCTCCATGCCCCGCCTCGACCGCGAGCGCACCGAACGGCTGATGCCGATCAAGGGCTCCCCGCCGTCCCTGATCAACGTGCCGCCGGGCTGTGCCTTCCACCCCCGCTGCCCGTACGCCGAGCGCACGGACGGCAAGGCGCAGACCGAGGTGCCGGCGCTCGCCGAGACCGAGGGCGGCCACCTGGTGCGCTGCCACATGGACCGGGCCGAGCGGCAGAGCCTGTGGGAGAACGAGATCAAGCCAGTCCTGGAGACTCAGTGACCGAGAACGAGCTGCTTCTTTCCGTGCAGAACCTGGAGAAGCACTTCCCCGTGACGAAGGGCCTGCTCAAAAGGCAGGTCGGCGCCGTCAAGGCGGTCGACGGGATCAGCTTCGACGTGTTCAAGGGCGAGACGCTCGGCCTGGTGGGGGAGTCGGGCTGCGGCAAGTCCACCACGGGACGGCTGGTCACCAGGCTGCTGGAGCCCACGGGCGGCAAGGTCGTGTTCGAGGGCCAGGACATCACCCACATGGGCCAGGGCAAACTCCGCCCGCTGCGCCGCGACATGCAGATGATCTTCCAGGACCCCTACTCGTCGCTGAACCCGCGGCACACGGTCGGCGCCATCGTCGGCGCCCCGTTCCGCATCCAGGGCGTGCAGACCGAGCACGGCGTCAAGAAGGCCGTCCAGGACATCCTGGAGCTCGTGGGCCTCAACCCCGAGCACTACAACCGCTACCCGCACGAGTTCTCCGGCGGGCAGCGGCAGCGCATCGGCATCGCCCGCACCCTCGCGCTCAAGCCCAAGCTGATCATCGCCGACGAGCCGGTCTCCGCGCTCGACGTCTCCATCCAGGCCCAGGTCGTCAACCTGCTGGAAGACCTGCAGAACGAACTGGACCTGACCTACGTCGTGATCGCCCACGACCTGTCGGTGGTGCGGCACATCAGTGACCGGGTCGCGGTCATGTACCTCGGCAAGATCGTCGAGGTCGCCGACCGCAAGAGTCTGTACAGCTCGCCGATGCACCCGTACACCAACGCGCTCCTGTCGGCCGTGCCCGTGCCCGACCCGAAGGTGCGCAGGGACCGCGAGCGCATCCGGCTGACCGGCGACGTGCCCAGCCCGCTCAACCCGCCGCCCGCCTGCCGCTTCCACACCCGCTGCTGGAAGGCGCAGGAGATCTGCAAGCAGGTCGAGCCGCCGCTGGAGGAGCTGGCCAGCGGCCACCAGGTCGCCTGCCACTTCCCGGAGAACGCCCCCGAGACCGCCACCACCAAGGCCAAGACGGGCTGACCGGAACACGCCCACCTGGGCCGGCTGATCGGAGAGGCCCGGCTGGGTCGGCCGATCGGCCATGCCCGGCCCGGCTGGGCGGCTCAGGCGGACAGGTCCGCCCTGCCAGGCATGGCCGGACATGCGTGCGGCCCGCCCGGGAACCCCCGGGCGGGCCGCAGCCATGTCGTTCAGGATAAGGCGCCCGGCGTGATCAGCCCCGTCTCGTAGGCCAGCACCACGGCCTGCACGCGGTCGCGCAGCCCCAGTTTGGTCAGCACGTTGCCCACGTGCGTCTTGACCGTCGTCTCGCTCACCACGAGCTTGGCCGCGATCTCCGCGTTGGACATGCCCTTGGCGATCAGCCGCAGCACCTCCAGCTCCCGCTCGGTCAGCCGGTCGAGCCGCGCCGGAGCGGCCTGCTCGTACGCCGACGGCAGCCGCGTCGCGAACCTGTCCAGCAGCCGCCGCGTCACGCTGGGCGCCACGATCGCGTCACCGGCCGCCACCACCCGGATCGCCTGCACCAGCTCGTCGGGTGGCACGTCCTTCAGCAGGAACCCCGACGCCCCCGACCGCAGCGCCTCCACGATGTACTCGTCGAGGTCGAACGTCGTCAGCACCAGCACCTTCGGCACATGAGCCGTCGGCGCCGCCTCCCGCACGATCCTGCGGGTCGCCTCGATGCCGTCGACCCCGGGCATCCGGATGTCCATCAGCACCACGTCGGGCAGCAGCGCCCTGGTCTGCTCCTGCGCCCCTTTGCCGTCGCCGGCCTGGCCCACCACCGTGATGTCGGGCTCGGCCTCGAGGATCAGGCGGAATCCGGTACGCAGCAGCGGCTGGTCGTCCACCAGCAGCACTCTGATCGTCATTGGCCGTCCTTCAACGGGAACCTGGCCCGCACTTCGAAGCCGCCCCCCGGTAGCGGACCGATGTTCAGGATTCCACCATAGAGTGCCACCCGCTCGCGAATGCCCACCAGGCCATGCCCGGTCCGTCTGGACTCCTCCGCCGCGCCCCGCCCGTCGTCCTCCACCCGTACGTCCAGCTCGCGCGAACCGTGCCGGACCGTCACCACCGCCTTCGCCCCCGCGCCCGCGTGCCGCAGGCTGTTCGTCAGCCCCTCCTGGACCAGCCGGTAGGCGGCCAGGTCGACCCCAGCGGGCAGCGGGCGTACCTCGCCCTCGACCAGCAGCCGCGTGGGCAGCCCCGCCTCCCGCATCTGCTCCACCAGGGCCGGCAGATCCGGCACCCCCGGCTGGGGCCCCAGCTCGGCGCGCGTGTCCGTGCGCAGCACGCCGACGATGCTGCGCATCTCCGTCATCGCCAGCCGGCCCGTGTGCTCGATCGCCGACAGCGCCTCGCGCGCCAGGTCGGGGTCGGAGGCCAGCACCCGCCGCGCCGCCGCGGCCTGCACCGTCATCACGCTCACGTGGTGCGCGACGACGTCGTGCAGCTCGCGGGCGATCCTGGAGCGCTCCTCGGCCCGCGCGGCCCGCGTGTCGGCGGCGTGCGCCCGCTCCATCCGGGCCGCCCGGTCCTTCAGCTCCTCCAGATATGCCCGGCGCAGCCGCAGGCTCCGCCCCGCCCCCCACACCGCCACCAGCACCACGGCCGTCACCACGTGCTCGTCCCAGCCGTCTCCCCGCAGCGGCCCCGCCAGCACGCCCAGCACATAGGCCGCCAGCGTGAACCCGAGCGCCCCCAGCGCCATCGCCAGCCCCCGGTGGAAGGCCACCGAGTAGAGCAGCACCAGCACGGCCAGGCTCGACATGCCCGTGCCGTAGCCGAACGAGCTGAGCAGCGTCTCCGGCACCAGGCCCGCGCACAGGGCCGTCAGCGGCCGGCTGCGGCGCACCGCGATCGGCGCGCAGACCAGCAGCACCAGCAGCGCGCCGAACGGGTCGGGCGCCCGCATGCCGTCCACCGGCAGCCCCTCGGCCTGCAGCCGGTCGGGCCCGTAGAGCACGAACAGCGCCATCGAGGCAGCGGCCACCATTCCGGCGAGAACCGTGTCGTGGAGCCTGGTCCGGTCGATGCGCACCGTTTCACTGTAGGACCAGGTGAGAGCCCGCAACCTCCTCCCTCGGGAGGATTAGAGGGTCTGCGCCTGGTCAGAGCTCATCGGTCGCCGAACGCCGGCCCGCCTGGCCTTGAGCGCCGTCCTGGCTCTGGGCGGCTTGGGCGTCGGCCCGGGTGCTGCGCACGGTGTCGCCCGGCTGCCGATCCGGCACCGGCGGCGGGGTGCCGCCGAACTCCGGGCACAGCGCCTGGTGATCGCACCAGTCGCACAGCCGCGTCCGGCGCGCCCGCCACTCACCCGTCTCCAGCGACCGCTCGATCGCCGCCCAGAGCGCCATCACCTTGCGCTCGGTGGCCAGCAGGTCGGCCTCGTCGGGCGCGTAGCGCAGCACTTCGCCCTTGCCGCCCAGATAGACGAGCTGCAGCAGCCGCGGCACCTGCCCGCGCAGCCGCCACAGCACCAGCGCGTAGAACTTCATCTGGAACAGCGCCTTGGCCTCGAAGTCGGGCCCCGGCGCGCTGCCCGTCTTGTAGTCGACCACCCGGACCTCGCCGGTCGGCGCCACGTCGAGCCGGTCGACGTAGCCGCGCAGCATCAGCCCGCCGTCGAGCACCGCCTCCACGTAGAGCTCGCGCTCGGCCGGCTCCAGCCGCGTCGGGTCCTCCAGCGTGAAGTAGCGCTCCAGCATGCCGCGCGCCTGCGTCAGCCACTCCGCCTGCTCCGCCTCGTCGGCGAACATCTCGCCGTATTGCGGGTCCTCGGCCAGCAGCCGCCCCCACTGCGGCTCCAGCAGCTCCAGCGCCGCCTGCACCGAGCGCCGCGGGGCGGGCAGGTCGTAGAGGCGCTCCAGGACCGCGTGCACCACCGTGCCGCGCACCGCCGCCTGCGACGGTTTCTCGGGCAACTGGTCGATCACCCGGAAGCGGTAGAGCAGGGGACATGTCATGAAGTCGCCCGCCCGGGAAGGGGAGAGAGCTCCTATGATCACCGGTTCGGTCAACGTCATGCACCGCACTCTAGGTCAAGACCCCGACAGAATAACTCCCGCGGAACGAGGATCACGTGATCCGGCGCGTAGCATCAAGGCAGCAACAGCACGTAATGGACGTTCAAGGAGTGCGGTGAGCGAGCAGAGCCCGCGGCAGGAGTTCTCCGGTCTTCGGATGGGGAAGCCGTTCGGCATTCCAGTTTACGTCTCGTGGACCTGGTTCATCGTGGCCGCGTTCATCACGCTGATGTTCGGGCCACGGGTGCGGCAGATGCTGCCCGAGCTCGACAGCACAGTGGCGTACGCGGTCGCGTTCGTCTTCGCGGTGCTGCTCTACGTCTCGGTGCTGCTGCACGAGCTGGCCCACAGCGTCCTGGCCAAGTGGTACGGCCTGCCGGTGCGCAGGATCACCCTCTACCTGCTCGGCGGCGTCTCCGAGATCGAGAAGGAGCCGCCCACGCCGGGCAAGGAGTTCATGGTCGCGGCCGCGGGGCCGGCGCTCTCCCTCGGGCTGGCCGGGCTCGGCCTGGCGCTCAACACGTACGTGATCAACGACGGCGGCATCCCCGAAGTGCTCATCTGGCAGCTGTGGGTGTCCAACCTCATCGTCGGCGTCTTCAACCTGCTGCCGGGGCTGCCGCTCGACGGCGGCAGGATGCTGCGCGCCGGCGTGTGGAAGGTGACCAGGAACCCCGGCTCCGGCACCATCGTGGCCGCCTGGGGCGGGCGGGTGCTGGCGGTGCTGCTCGTGGTGTTCCCGCTGGCCACCGCGCTGGCCGGCGGGCAGGAGTTCATGTTCACCGACCTGGTGTGGCCGCTGGTGCTGGCCTCGTTCATCTGGATGGGCGCCACCCAGTCGCTGCGCGTGGCCAAGATCCGGGCGAAGATCCCCCAGGTGAACGCGCGCGCCCTGGCCCGCAGGGCCATCCCGGTGAGCGCCGAGACGCCGCTGGCCGAGGCGCTGCGTCAGGCCGGCGAGGGCCGGGCGGGCGCCATGGTGGTGGTCGACCACGAGGGCAAGCCGGTCGCGATCGTCAACGAGTCCGCCGTCCAGGCCACCCCGGAGCACCGCCGCCCCTGGGTGAACGTCGCCTCTCTCGCCAAGACCCTCGAACCCACCATGGTCCTGGCGGCCGGCCTGACGGGCGAGCCGCTCATCGACGCGATGCGGGCGGCTCCGGGCAGCGAATACCTGCTCGTCGAGGACAACGGCGAGATCTACGGGGTGCTCGCCACGGCCGATGTGAACAGGGTTTTCAGTGGCGTCTGATTTGTCCCACTCGTTTAAGCCGCGGCCCCCGGATAGGGTCGTGTCCAGCAGTTTCGGGTGGGCCGGGCTTGATCCCGGCGATTTCTGCGATGCGACGACTGGCCGATAGTGTGCTGTTTGGCCAAACTTGCACGGGTTAAGGGGTTTTGTTGCGGTCCACCGGTTCACCGAATCGAGACGAGACGGCCGCGGCGCGGCCACTTCGTCTGGGTATGCGTATGGCTGGTGGCCAGCACGGCAGTGCGGGTGCCGTAATAACGCCGGCTTCCGGGGAGGAGAGTTGAGTGACCGAGCGCAGCGAGGGCACCGATGAGCGCAGCACGGTCGTCATGAGGGAGGACGCATGACCGCCCAAGGCTTCGGAGTGGTGCGTCCGCTTCCTGGAAACGGGCTGGTCGCCTACATGGGCGGGCTGCTGCTCGTGTGCGCCGCCGACGAGTCCGCCGCCGGCGACCTGCTCGACGCGCTGCGCGACACGGCCGCCTCCGGCGGCGACGGCAGGGCGCTGGCCCGCCGCGCCGCGCAGGTGCTGGCGGCCAACATGGCGGGCGACCCGGCCACGTGCGCGGTCGCGGGCCCCGTCGGCGGCGGCGTCGCCGTCCTGGTCAGCGGCTCGGCCGCGGCCACCATCGGCAGCCAGGGCGGCGAGACGCGGCTGGCCGGCAGCGACTCGCTCACCTGGGCCGACCGCCTCGTCACCGGCCCCGTCGAGCGCGTCGAGCTGAGCCTGCCCGGCGCCGGCAGCCCCCACCCCGCGGTCCGCTTCGAAGGCGGCGTGGTGCACGGCGGCGGCCTCATCGGCGACTTCTCCGACCAGCCCTCCGCCGCCCCGGCGCCGTCCAGGCCACTGCCCGGCGACCAGCCCGCCTCGGCGCCGGCGCCGTCGAGGCCGCTGACCAGCGAGATGCCCGCCACGGCCTTCCACATCGAGGCCGACCTGATCCAGCCGCCCGCGCCGGTGGAGCGCCCGCCCGTGGAGCGCCCGTCGGCGCCGCAGCCCGTGGAGCGCCCGCCCTACCCGCTGGCCGACCAGCCGCCGATCACCCCCGGCCCGCCCTCAGGCCCGCAGCCGGTGGAGCAGCCGTCCTACCACACCCCGTCGGACCAGCCGCCCTACCACACGCCTTCTGACCAGCCCCCCTACCTGCAGGAGCCCTCCTACCTCCAGGAGCAGCCCCCCTACCTGCCGCCGCAGGACCAGCCGCCACCCCTGCCGGAGCAGCAGCAGTTCCCGTCCTACGACGAGCCGCCGCCCTCGGCCAACGGCGCCGACCAGCAACTGCAGCAGCACATGGGCCCGCCCGACCACTACGACCAGCCCGCGCCCCCGCTGCTCGGCCCGCCCGACCATTACGACCACCCCGGCCCGCCCCAGCCCCCGCCGCAGCCTCAGCAGCAGCAGGACCAGCAGGCCGACCACGGCGACCGCCCGCTCGTCTACGGCGTCGACTGCAAGAACGACCACTTCAACGACCCCCGGGTGCCCTACTGCGCGGTCTGCGGCATCGCCCTGGTCCAGCGCACCCTCGTCCCCTACAAGGGCCCGCGCCCGTCACTGGGCGTCCTCGTCCTGGACGACGGGACGGCGCTGCCCCTGGAGAGCGACTACCTGCTGGGCCGCGACCCGGAGCGTGCCCCGGAGGTGGCCGGCGGCACCGCCAGGCCCGCCAAGGTCACCAGTCCCGACGGCTCGGTCTCCCGCCGCCACCTGCGGGTGGCCCTGGACGGCTGGGACGTCAACCTGGTCGACCTGGGCTCGGTCAACGGCACCCAGATCCAGCCGCCCGGCGACCCCAACTTCTACGACATCCCACCGAACGAGCCGGTGACGATCGCCCCGGGCACCACGGTCCGCGTCGGCGTCTCCCGCACCCTCCGCTTCGAGGCCCACCGGGGCTAGCCCCCGGCACGAACGCCCGCGTCCCGGGATGGGGACGCGGGCGTCGGCCTTTTCAGGCGTGGACGCGCCCTCGCACCGAACCGCGAATACCATCCGCCCCTGCTCGGTCGCTCTGGCCGGTCAGCCCGGGCGGGTCAGGAACTCTCGGGCGCCGCGCAGTCTGGTCCTGAGGCGTCGCCGTGTGGCCGTGCAGTCCAGGCGGACGTCGAGCGGGCCAGGGACGCCGAGGTCGGCGCGGCGGCCGGTGGGGAGGCGGGCTTCGTCGAGGCCGTCCCGGCGGGCGATGAGGACGCCAAGCTCGTGGCGGCTCACGGCGTCGGCCCCCGCCACGTGGTGAACCCCCGGGTGTTCGCCGATCGCGATCTCCAGCAGCGCCTCCGCCAGGTCGTCGACGTGCACGGGACAGCGTACGTCGTCCGTGAACAGCACCCCCGCACCGCGTCCCGTCGCCAGTGACCGCACCATGGCCTCGTGGCCCGATCTGCCGTGCCCGACGATCAGGGACGTTCTGACGATCGCGGCCCCCGGCAGGACGGCCCGTACGGCCGTCTCCGCCGCCGCCTTGGCCGCCCCGTACGGGCTGATGGGGTCGGGCGGGCACGTCTCGTCGTAGCGGACGTCCGCGCCCGAGAAGACGGCGTCGCTGGAGACGTGCACCAGACGCCCGCCCGCCCCGGCGACGGCCACGGCCACGTGCGCGCCGCCGTCCGCCGTGATCGCCCAATCGTTCTGACGGTACGCGGTGTTGATCGTCACGTCCGGCCGATGCGAGCCGAGCAGGGCGGTCACGTCGTCGCGCGACCGCACGTCCAAAGGCAGCCACGTCACCTCGGAACCGTGCGGATTCCCCCCAGGGCGGCGTTCCCCACGCTGGATCGGTTCGGCCGCCGGGTGTCCCTCGGGTGCTCCGGGCCCGGCGGGGGAGGGGCCGGGGTGGGTCAGGTAGGTGGCGGCCACCTGGTGGCCCGCCGCCGCGCAGACCCGTACGAGTTCGCCGCCCAGAAAGCCGCTCCCACCGATGATCAGCACCCTCACGGACGGTCACGTTACTCCGTCGGGGGCCGCCTCGTACGGCCGGGTCCTGCGCATATCGCACGAGATGAGGGCATATCGGGTGATGTTGCCCCACGAACGCCCGGCGGGCACGCAGGTGATCACTTATTTACGCGCCCAAGTCCCGCCAGGGGAGAAAGACGGACACAGGTACGGGGGCATGGAGTCGGATCAGTTGTCAAGATTTCGGAGGCGTGGGGCGGAGGCGAGCGGGGGCCGGGAAGGTCGGCAGGGGCGGGGGTTCGGAGCATGGGGAAGGCGCGGAGAAAGTTGTATTACGCCTACTCGCGAGATATCCGGAATTTGTGGCTTTACTCGGGAATTGGGGAAGGTTTTTCGGGAAGCGGAGGCCGGAAGAATAGGGGAGCGTGGGGGATATTTCGGGAAAAGGGATGCGGTAAGGGGGTGTCCTGTTCCCGGGGATTCGGTCTGTAGGGAAAGAGCCGGGGAAGGCTAGACCGGTCGGAAAGCCCGTACGCCCCGTAACAGGCGCACCGCCGCCTCCAGCCCGCTCGCCGCCTCCAGCGCCCGCCCCGCCGCCGTCGCGAACCGGCTCAGCAGATGCTCGTCACCCTCCCCGAACCCCCGCCCCGCCACCCACACGAACGTGTGGTCCCGCGCCGCCATCGGCACGGGAGTGGCCAGGAAACCCGGCTCGCCCACCGTGACGTCGCGCGCCAGCCGTACCGTCACCGAACTCGCCGCCAGTTCCTTCAGCACCCCCGACTCGGCCAGCCACGGCCGCACCCGCAGGGGATCCCCGGGCGGCGCGTGCACATGGACGGAGCACGCCTCCTGGCGGAGCGGATCCACCCGCACGAACCCCGCGTAGGCGGTGCCGGCGACGGCGGCCGCGGTATGCGCGAGCCGCTCGGCCAGCTCCACCGCCTGAAGGCAGGAGAACGAGGTGATGAGTTCACGCATGGCGGTATCGACACGGTTGTAAGGCATCGCGGTGATCCCTCAAGGCGGAGGGGCGAGATCGCGCGGCCCGATCGCGCGACACTCAAGTGCGGGTGCCCTGACTATCGCCCCCGACGCCGCCCTTGACTAGCCCTCAACAGGAAATCGGAATTGTGGGTCTTGGCGCCGGGAGCACGGCCGTCGCAGGTCCCCGCGCTCGTGCCGTGCCCGTGCCGCCGTACCTTCGTGTCCGCTCTGCCGTACATCCGTCACCGGGACGGCTAGGAGCGGGCGGCACGGCCAGGGCTGGGAGGGCCGTGCTGGGAGGGGCGTGCTGGGAGGGCCGTGCTAGGAGGGCCGCAGCCGCGCCCACACCACCTCGTCGGCCCGTGTGCCGTCCGGCCTCGGGAACAGCTCACGGTGCACGCCCTCCCGCCGGAACCCCGCCCGTTCCAGCACCGCCTGCGACGCCTTGTTCGCCACGTCGGTCCCCGCCACGATCCGGTGCAGGCCGGTGTGCGCGAACGCCCAGTCGGTCAGCAGGCCGACCGCCCGCGACATGTACCCCTTGCCACGGAACGCCGGCACCAGCGAATAGCCGATCATCGCCTGCCCCACCACCGGGACGACCTGCCTCAGCTGCAGATGCCCCGCGAACGCCCCCGACGCCGCGTCCCTGACCGCCAGCTCGATCCGCTGTCCCGAGGCCCACCAGTAGCCGGTGTAGCGGCAGCGCCGCTCGTCGTCGGCCAGTGTCGTGGTCTCCGCCATCGAGAACGCCGCCACGCTCGGCTCGGCCAGCATCCGGTTGAAGTGCTCCGCGTCCTCCAGAGCCAGCGGCACCAGCCGGACCACGCCGTCGGACAGCTCCCCGCCCTCGAAGAACGGCAGGTACGGCTCCACGGGCCCGGCGAGATCCCCCTTGAGCCGGCCGAACACCACGAAGTCGGCGAACCGCCCGTCACGCAGCCGCTTGGCCTCCCGCCTGCGCCCCTCCTCGTGAAAGCCCGCCTTGTACGCCACCCGCAGGCTCGCCACGTTCTCCACCTCGGCCTCCAGCTGGACCCGGCGCACCCCGTGGTCGAACAGCCAGTCGGTGATCGCCCGCGCCGCCGTCGAGGCCACGCCCCCGCCCCGTGCCCACGGCGCCACCAGGTAGCCCAGCTCGGCGACGTCCCAGTGGTCCGGCGGACGTACCGTGACCAGACCGGCGAACCGCCCCTCGCGGGTGATCGCGAACGTCGCCCCGCCGCTCTCCCACCGCTCGGCGGCACCCCGCACGTAGTCGAGCGCGTGCTCCAGCAGGAACGGCCGCGGCAGCAGCGGCATGAACCGCGCGCTCACCGGGTCGTCGCACATCCGCGCCAGCTCCCCGGCGTCCGCCTCGGCCAGAGGTCTCAGGATCAGAGCGCCGGTGGAGATCATGTCGCGCGGGAGCATCCCCCATAGATATCGCGCGTCCGGACGCGCCCGAAAGCCCTATAACCTTGCCGCCATGGGTTTCCGCAGGCATGGGCCTTTCCAGGTGGGCGATCAGGTGCAGCTCACCGACCCCAAGAACAAGCGCCACACGATCACGCTCAAAGAGGACGGCGTCTTCCACACCCACAAGGGCGCCATCCCGCACAGTGAGCTGATCGGGCAGCCGGAAGGCTCGGTCGTGCGTTCCTCCGGCAATACCCCGTATCTCGCCTTCCGTCACCTGCTGCAGGACTACACGCTCGCCATGCCGCGCGGCGCGGCCGTGATCTACCCCAAGGACGCCTCGATGATCGTCGGCATGGCCGACATCTTCCCCGGCGCCCGCGTGATCGAGGCCGGCGTCGGCTCCGGCGCGCTGACCTGCTTCCTGCTGCGCGCCGTCGGCCCCGAGGGCCACGTCACCTCCTACGAGCGCCGCCAGGAGTTCGCCGACGTGGCGAGCAAGAACGTCGAGAAGTTCTACGGCGGCCCGATGGACGACAACTGGCGCCTGGTCGTCGGCGACCTCGTGACCTCGATCGACGAGGTCGACGTCGACCGCGTCATCCTCGACATGCTGGCCCCCTGGGAGTGCGTCGACGCCGCCGCCAAGGCCCTCACGCCGGGCGGCGTGATCTGCTGTTACGTGGCCACGACCACGCAGATGTCGAAGACCGTGGAGGCCATTCGCGATCACGGGTGTTTCACCGAGCCGCATGCGTGGGAGACCCTGGTTCGCGACTGGCATGTCGAAGGGCTCGCGGTAAGACCCGATCATCGGATGATCGGCCACACCGGTTTCCTCGTCAGCGCCCGCCGCATGGCCGACGGCGTGACGCCGCCGCCGCGCCGCCGACGACCGAAGGGGACCACCGAGGAACTATGACAATTTGGCCACGAGGGTGCGTTCGTGCGTGACACGGGAACAGATCGCCGTGTTCATATGCTGGGAGTATTAAACGCACTATTGGGGATTATTCAACGAATACTGAATGTCACTCGACGAACACTGCCCGGCCAGGTTACGGAGGGGCCCGAGATAGGTAAGGTCCTTAGTAGTCGCCCTCGACTGGGAAGGAGGTGACGGGGCGTGGCAGCTCGCGATGATGCTGAGGCTCGAGCCGCGCAGCGCGAACGGGAGGTCGCTGATCTTTCAACACAGGTCTCCTTCCTCCAGGAGGAGATCACCGCGCTGAGGCGGAAGCTGGCCGAGTCACCCCGTCAGGCCAGGGTCCTCGAAGAGCGTCTCCATGAGGCACAGGCGAATCTCGCGGCCGTGACCGGCCAGAACGAGCGCCTGGTCGCCACACTCAAGGAGGCCCGGGACCAAATCGTCGCTCTCAAGGAGGAGGTCGACCGGCTGGCGCAGCCGCCATCCGGCTTCGGCACCTTCCTCGAGGCCAGAGAAGACGGCACGATCGAGGTGTTCACCGGCGGCCGCAAGCTGCGGGTGAACGTCAGCCCGGCCGTCGACGTCGACTCGCTGCGGCGTGGCCAGGAGGTCATGCTCAACGAGGCGCTCAACGTGGTCGAGGCACTCGGCTACGAAGAGGTCGGCGAGATCGTGATGCTCAAAGAACTGCTCGACGAGGGCAAGCGGGCCCTGGTCATCTCGCACGCCGACGAAGAGCGCGTCGTGCGACTGGCCGAGTCGCTGGTCGGCCAGCCCATCAGGGCCGGCGACTCGCTCCTGCTCGAACCTCGCTCCGGCTACGTCTACGAGCGCATACCCAAGTCCGAAGTCGAAGAACTCGTGCTCGAAGAGGTCCCCGACATCTCCTACGAGGAGATCGGCGGCCTCATGCGGCAGATCGAGCAGATCAGGGACGCCATCGAGCTGCCCTACCTGCACGCCGACCTGTTCCGCGAGCACAAGCTCCGTCCCCCGAAGGGCGTGCTGCTCTACGGCCCGCCCGGCTGCGGAAAGACGCTCATCGCCAAGGCCGTGGCCAACTCCCTGGCCAAGCAGGTCGCGGAGAAGACCGGCCAGTCCGGCAAGAGCTTCTTCCTCAACATCAAGGGCCCGGAGCTGCTCAACAAGTACGTCGGCGAGACCGAGCGGCACATCCGCCTGGTCTTCCAGCGGGCCCGCGAGAAGGCCTCAGAGGGCACCCCGGTGATCGTGTTCTTCGACGAGATGGACTCGATCTTCCGCACTCGAGGCTCCGGCGTGTCCTCCGACGTGGAGAACACCATCGTTCCTCAGCTGCTGTCGGAGATCGACGGCGTCGAGGGCCTGGAGAACGTCATCGTCATCGGCGCCTCCAACCGCGAGGACATGATCGACCCGGCGATCCTGCGGCCCGGCCGCCTGGACGTCAAGATCAAGATCGAGCGGCCGGACGCCGAGGCGGCCAAGGATATCTTCTCCAAGTACCTGGTCTCCGATCTCCCGCTGCACCCGGATGACCTGGCGGAGCACAGCGACTCCCGTGAGGGCACCATCCTGGGCATGATCCAGAGCGTCGTCGAGCGCATGTACACCGAGAGCGAAGAGAACCGCTTCCTCGAGGTGACCTACGCCAACGGCGACAAGGAAGTCCTCTACTTCAAGGACTTCAACTCCGGCGCGATGATCCAGAACATCGTCGACCGGGGCAAGAAGATGGCCATCAAGCAGTTCCTCGAAAGCGGCCAGAAGGGCCTGCGGGTGCAGCACCTGCTCACGGCCTGCGTGGACGAGTTCTCCGAGAACGAGGACCTGCCCAACACCACCAACCCCGACGACTGGGCCCGCATCTCCGGCAAGAAGGGCGAGCGGATCGTCTACATCCGCACGCTCGTCTCCGGCAAGCAGGGCACCGAGGCCGGCCGGTCCATCGACACGGTCGCCAACACCGGTCAATACCTGTAAACATCCCGGACGGGAGGGCCGCGCGGACGAACCCCGCGCGGCCCTCCCGCCTTTTCCCGCGCGGCGACACGTCCCGACACGGCCGATACGCATGCACGTCACCCCGATGAGGCGCACACTGGGCCTGTGACCACGCTCAAACGGGTCGACGTGCACGTCGAAGGCATCGTCCAGGGGGTGGGCTTCCGCCCCTTCGTCTACACGCTCGCCAACCGGCTGGGCCTGGCCGGGCACGTGCGCAACGACGTCAACGGCGTGCACATCCAGATCGAGGGCGCGCTCGACGGCGTCGAGGAGTTCCTGACCGCCCTCGAACGCGACGCCCCCGCCCTGTCCGAGATCGAGCGGGTCACCATCGTCAGCGCCGCGCCCGCCGGCCACAGCGGCTTCACCATCGCCGCCAGCGACCCCGCGGGGCCGCGCCGCGCCCTCGTCTCCGCCGACACCGCCACCTGCGACGACTGCCTGCGCGAGCTGTACGACCCGGCCGACCGCCGCCACCGCTACCCGTTCATCAACTGCACCAACTGCGGCCCCCGCTTCACCATCGTGCGCGGCGTCCCCTACGACCGGCTGCTCACCACCATGGCCGGCTACGGCATGTGCGCCGCCTGCGCCCGCGAATACGACGACCCCGGCGACCGCCGCTACCACGCCCAGGCCACCTGCTGCCCCGACTGCGGCCCCCGGCTGCGGTTGCGCGACGCGCGCGGCACCGAACTGTGCGGCGATCCCATCGCCTGCGCCGCCACCCTGCTGCGCGCCGGGCGCGTCCTGGCCGTCAAGGGCCTCGGTGGCTTCCACCTGGCCGTGGCCGCCTCCAACGAACGCGCCGCCGCCGCGCTGCGCGGGCGCAAGCACCGCGAGGAGAAGCCGTTCGCCGTCATGGTGGCCGACCTCGCGCAGGCCCGGCGGCTGTGCGAGGTCGACGAGCACGCCGCCGCCCTGCTCACCGGCCGCGCCCGGCCCATCGTGCTGCTGCCCCGCCTCGCGGAGAGCCCTGCCGCCGTCCCCGCTGCCGTCCCCGCTGCCGCCCCCGCCGTCGCCCCCGCCGTCGCGCCCTCCGTCGCGCCCGGCAACCGCAGCCTCGGGCTCATGCTGCCGTACACGCCGCTGCACCATCTCCTGCTGGCCGAGCTCGGCCAGCCCATGGTCCTGACCAGCGGCAACGTCTCCGACGAGCCCATCGCGTACGAGGACGCCGACGCCCTCACCCGGCTCAGCGGCGTCGCCGACGCCTTCCTCATCCACGACCGCGGCATCCACACGCGCACCGACGACTCCGTCGTGCGCACCATGGCCGGCCAGGCGACCCTCCTGCGCCGCGCCCGCGGCTACGCGCCCGAGCCGCTCGCCCTGCGCGCCCCCGCGCCCCGGCCCGTCCTCGCCTGCGGCGCCGAGCTCAAGAGCACCTTCTGCCTGGCCCACGGCCATCGCGCCTTCGTCTCCCAGCACATCGGCGACCTGGAGAACTACGAGACGCTGCGCTCGTTCGTCGAAGGCGTCGACCACTACTGCGGGCTGTTCGGCCTGAGCCCGGAGGTCGTCGCCCACGACCTGCACCCCGAATACCTGTCCACCAAGCACGCCCTCGAACTCCCCGGCGTCGAACTCGTCGGCGTCCAGCACCACCACGCCCACATCGCCTCCTGCCTCGCCGACAACGGCGACCCCGGGCCGGTGATCGGCGTCGCCTTCGACGGGCTCGGCCACGGCGCCGACGGCACCCTGTGGGGCGGCGAGTTCCTCCGCGCCGACCTCGTCTCCTTCGAACGGCTCGGCCACCTCGCCCAGATCCCCATGCCCGGCGGCACCGCCGCCATCCGGCAGCCCTGGCGCATGGCCGCCGCCTACCTGGGCGACGACCACCCCGGCCTCGAAGTCGTCAAACGCAACGCCGACCGCTGGGCCGACGTGCTCGGCCTCGCCGCCGGCGGCCTCGACTCGCCCCTCACCTCCAGCGCCGGCCGCCTCTTCGACGCCGTCTCCGCGCTCCTCGGCGTCCGCGACAAGATCACGTACGACGGGCAGGCCGCCATCGAGCTCGAACAGCACGCCGACCCCTCCGAGCCCGGCGCCTACCGCGCCACCATCACCACCCGGGGCCCGCTCGTCGTCGAGGGCGGCGACCTGGTCCGCGCCGCCGCCGACGACCTGGCCGCCGGCGTGGACGGCCGCCTGATCGCCGGGCGCTTCCACCACGGCGTCGCCGACGCCATCACCCGCTCCTGCGTCATCCTGCGGCAGTCCACCGGCCTGACCGCCGTCGCCCTGTCCGGCGGCGTCTTCCAGAACCTCCTGCTGCTCGAACGCACCGTCGGCCGGCTGCGGACGGCCGGGTTCCGGGTCCTCAGGCACCAGCGCGTGCCGCCCAACGACGGCGGCGTCAGCCTCGGCCAGGCCGCCGTCGCCGCCGCCCGCGACCGGTCCTGACCCCACGCCTAGCATGGCGATCATGGAGTACCTCAACCCCGCCCGCGCCCCGTACACCGCGCACGACCGCGCGCTCATCGGGATCGGGCACGCCCGCCGGGCCCGCGCCCACTTCGCCGGGCGCCCCGCCTACCGGCCCACGCCCGTCCACACCCTCCCCGGGCTCGGCGGGACACGGGCCGCGTACGTCAAGGATGAGAGCGGCCGGATGGGGCTGGGCAGCTTCAAGGCGCTCGGCGGCGCGTACGCCGTCCACCTGCTCGCCGGACGGGACGGCGGCGGCACCCCGTTCGTCTGCGCCAGCGCCGGCAACCACGGCCTGTCCGTCGCCTCAGGAGCCGCCGAAGCGGGCGTGGAATGCTTCGTCTACCTCAGTGACGGCGTACCCGAGGAGTTCGCGCAGCGGCTGCGCGCGCTCGGCGCCCGGGTGCGGCGCGACGGCGGCGACTACGACGCCAGCATGGCCGCCGCCCTGAGAGCCGCTCAGGAGCGCGGCTGGCGGCTCGTCGCCGACAGCTCATGGGAGGGCTACACCGACGTCCCGCTGGACGTCATGCGCGGCTACAGCGTCCTGTTCGACGAACTCACCGACACCCCCACGCACGTCTTCGTGCAGGCCGGTGTCGGGGGGCTGGCCGCGGCGGCCGCCGGATACGTACGCGACCGCTGGGGCGAACGGCCCAGGATCGTCGTCGTCGAACCGGAAGGCGCCCCCTGCCTCATCGAGAGCGCCCGCGCCGGCACCCCCGTCCGCGTCCAGGGCGCCCCCACCACACTCGGCCGGCTCGACTGCCGCGAACCCTCCCTCATCGCCCACCGCCTCCTGCACCGCCTCGCCGACCTCTACCTCACCATCACCGACGATCAGGCCGCCGCGGCCGCCGCCCTGCTCGCCGGCCGCGGCGTCGCCCTGTCCGGCTGCGGTGCCGCCGGAGCCGCCGGACTGCTCGCCCTCAGCCCCGCCGCCCGCACCGCCCTCGCCCTCGACGACACCTCTCGCGTGTTACTGGTGGGAACAGAGGGACCGGTGGAACCAAAGTGATCAGAGCTACGTCAAAGGGGCGTGCATCCACCCAACCGGCCGAAACACGCCCGGGGGGACGGCCGGTTGGCCGAACTCGACCTCCTGCGCTTCCTCGCGGCCTTGGCCGTCGTCGCCTTCCACTACCTGATCGCGTACGCGTCCGTCTGGGGTGACCGGCCCGCCGAGCTCTTCCCCGCCCTGGCGCCCATCGCGGGACTCGGCATCCTTGGCGTCGAACTGTTCTTCATCATCAGCGGATTCGTCATCCTCATGAGCGTCTGGGGGCGCGGCCTCGGCGCGTTCGCCCGCTCCCGGCTCGTCCGCCTCTACCCCGCGTACTGGCTCAGCCTCGCCGCCGTCGCCGCCCTCTACGGCCTCACCGGCGCCAAGGCGCTCGATCCAAAACTTTCACCAGGCGACTACCTGCTGAACGCCACCATGTTCCAGCGGCTGTTCAAGGTCACCGACGCCAGCGGCGTCTACTGGTCGCTCTGGGCCGAGCTGCGCTTCTACCTGCTCATGGCCATCCTGGTGATCGTCGGCGTCACGTACGGGCGCGTCCTCGTCTTCGCCGGCGTCTGGCTGGCCGCCGCCGGGGCCGTCAAACTCCTCGAACACCACGAGCTGCTCGACAGCGCGCTCGTCCACGAGACCGTCATGCCCGACTACGCCCCCTACTTCATCGCCGGCATGGCCCTCTATCTCATCCACAAACACGGGAGTTCCTGGCTGCCCTGGCTCTACGTCGCCGCCGCGTACGGCCTTTCCCTGCACTCCGCGCTCGGCCGCGTGCACCGTCGCATCGAGGGCGCCGGGTTCAAGAACATGCCCGTCACCGACCTCGGCGTGATCATCACCATCACGCTGATCTTCGCCCTCATGGCGCTCATGGCCCTCGGCGTGCTCCGGCTCAAATCCTCCAAAGTCCTCACCGCGCTCGGCGGCGTTACATACCCGCTTTACCTGTTCCATAGCGTCATCGCCGTGGCCCTCATCCCGGTGCTCACCGGGGACCTGCCCCCCTGGGCGGTCGCCACCGTGACCACATTGGCCGCCATCGCGGTGTCGTATCTCGTCTACTCCTTTGCCGAACGCCCCATCCAGCGGCTACTCAAGCCCCGCAGATCAACACAAACCCCATCAGCTCCCGCCGTACAGGTGGAAAAGGCGTCGGTGCCATAACTCTGTGGCCTCGGGGCACTGTGAAGGGCATAGGCTCGGGCATATAAACGGCGGATAGACAGACCCGGACGAACAGAGGGTGTTGCATGACGGTGCGTCGGGTGATGGGCATCGAGACCGAGTACGGCATCTCCGTACCAGGTCAGCCAGGCGCCAACGCGATGGTGACCTCCTCACAGGTGGTGAACGCCTACCTGGCCGCCTCGGCGGCCCGCGCGCGCAGAGCACGATGGGACTTCGAAGAGGAGAACCCCCTCCGCGACGCGCGAGGCTTCGACCTCGCCCGCGAGGTCGCCGACCCCAGCCAGCTCACCGACGAGGACCTTGGCCTGGCCAACGTCATTCTCACCAACGGAGCCAGGCTCTACGTCGACCACGCCCACCCCGAATACAGCTCGCCCGAATGCACCAACCCCCGGGCCGCCGTCATCTGGGACAAAGCCGGCGAAAGAGTGATGTACGACGCCGCCACCCGGGCGTCCGCCATCCCCTCCAACGCCCCCATCCAGCTCTACAAGAACAACACCGACGCCAAAGGCGCCTCCTACGGCTGCCACGAGAACTACCTCATGCGGCGCGCCACCCCCTTCGCCGACATCGTCCGCCACCTCACCCCCTTCTTCGTCTCCCGCCAGGTCGTCGTCGGCGCCGGCAAAGTCGGCATCGGCCAGGACTCCCGCGGCGAAGGCTTCCAGATCAGCCAGCGCGCCGACTTCTTCGAAGTCGAGGTGGGCCTCGAAACCACGCTCAAGCGGCCCATCATCAACACCCGCGACGAACCCCACGCCGACCCGGAGAAATACCGGCGCCTCCACGTCATCATCGGCGACGCCAACATGAGCGAGATCTCCACCTACCTCAAACTCGGCTCCACCGCCCTCGTCCTCGCCATGATCGAAGAGGGCTTCCTCACCCGCGACCTCGCCGTCGAAAACCCCGTACAAGCACTCAGGGCCGTCTCCCACGACCCCGCCTGCCGCTACGAGATCCCCATGCGCGACGGCCGCAAGCTCACCGCCGTCCAGCTCCAGATGGAATACCTCGAGCAGGCCCGCAAATACGTCGAAGAACGCGGCACCGCTCAAGACGAGATGAACAAGGACATCCTCGACCGCTGGGAATCCGTCCTCACCCGCCTCGCCGAAGACCCCATGCAGCTCTCCCGCGAACTCGACTGGGTCGCCAAACTCGAACTCCTCGAGGGCTACCGCACGCGCGACGGCCTCGCCTGGTCCCACCCCAGACTCCAGCTCGTCGACCTCCAATACTCCGACATCCGCCCCGACCGCGGCCTCTACAACCGCCTCGTCGCCCGCGGACGCATGCAACGCCTCGTCACCGAGGACGAAGTCCAGCGCGCCGTCGAAAACCCGCCCACCGACACCCGCGCCTACTTCCGCGGCCGATGCCTGCGCCAATACAGCGAAGCCGTCGCCGCCGCCTCCTGGGACTCCGTCATCTTCGACATCCCCGGCCGCGAGTCCCTCCAGCGCGTACCCACCCTCGAGCCACTCCGCGGCACCAAGGCCCACGTCGGCGAACTCTTCGACCGCTGCCGCACCGCCGCCGACCTCGTCGCCGCCCTCACCGGCGGCGAATGACCCCTAGAGCAGGCCGATCCCCAGCGTCAGCGTGCCCGCCGCCAGGCACACCCCGCCCGCCGGCACCAGCCAGATCAGCCTGCTCGGCTTCGTGTCGCCCGGGCGCACCACCGACAGGAAGAACCCCAGCGGCATCAGAATCGGCGCCGCCACCAGCAGCGTCCTCGTCAGGCCTTTGAGCGCCTCCGGCAGCGCCGCCTGATCCACGTACAGCATCGCCACCAGAGCGAACAGCACCAGCACGCCCGCGTGCGCGTGACCCGCGCGCCACAGGCCGCGGCGGACCGGATTGTCCAGGTAGCCGGGCACGTCCTTCATCAGGAACGACAGCAGCGACATGCCGCCGAAGGCGACCAGTGGGACTGTGATGAGGAGCACACCTGCCGTGCTCAGGGACGAAGGGGACATCCTGCACCTCCTGTAGGAGCGGAGGTTCATTATTGGATAGCAAAGCTATCTAGTCAAGCCGGCAAGATCGCTGGGCGTTCGGCGCGAAATGTCGCTCGGTTCGGGGAAGATATGGGCTAGAGGCAGTCCCCCAAGCGGAGGTAGGACATGGCAACCAAAGACACCGGCGGGCAGAAGCAGGCCGGTCGCCGCGAGAGCGAAGTCGAGGAGACCGAGGCCTCGGCGCAGCCGGACGTCCAGGAGCGGCAGGAGAAGCTCACGGACGACGTCGACGCGATTCTGGACGAAATCGACGAAGTTCTCGAAGAGAACGCAGAGGAATTTGTCAGGTCGTACGTCCAGAAGGGCGGACAATAGGGAATAAATCGGACATCGCTAGGAAGGGGAGGGTTGTGGAGGCGCCGGACGGGGTCGAGCGGTGTCCCGAATGCGGGGAGGAGAAAGAGGTCTCCGCGTTCGGGCGCAATAAGCGCCTGCCCGACGGGCCGGCGCGATATTGCAGAAGCCGCTTCCAGCGGCGTCACGTGGAGAGCTACCGCAAGCGTAAGGAGCGGCAGGGCAAGTCCGTGCGTGAGCGGGTTGAGGTGCCTGAGGGGCAGAAGCACCGTCCTCGGTGCTCGGAGATCAAGTGGTTGCCGACTTCGGTAAGAACAGGTCGCAGAAGGATGGCCTCACTGATTACTACAAGTCGTGTCACAACGAGGTCATGCGGGAAAACCGCGCCAAGAATCACGGCAGTACACGCAACTATCACCTGAAGCGCCGTTACGGCATCACCGAGGACGACTTCGAGCGCATGCTCGCCCGTCAGGGCGGGCTCTGCGCCATCTGCCAGGTCGTTCCCGGGGTGTTCGTCGATCACTGTCACGCCACCGGCCTGGTCCGGGGCGTGCTCTGTTTCAACTGCGACAACGGGCTCGGCCACTTCGGTGACAACACGGTGTCGCTGAAGTCGGAGGTGCTCTGGCCGGAGTTCGTGGTGCCGCCTCAGGGGCGTGTGGCGGGGCCGGTGGCGCCGACGCGGGCTTATCACCTGAGGTCGAGGTGACGGAGGCGGAACTGCTGGAGCCGGTCGCGGCGGAGGAGGGGCTTCGGGCGGAGTTCTATGCCGTGGTGGCGCGGGTGGGTTAGCGGTTATTTTTCCGGCATCGTGTATTCGATGGCGATGCCGATGAGGCGGACGGGGCGGTCGAGGGTGAATCGGCCGAGGATGGTGAGGGCCGTCCGGGTGATGGCGTCGGGGTCGGTGGTGGGGGCGGGGAGCTTGGTCTGGCGGGTGCGGGTCAGGAACGGGCTGTAGCGGACTTTGACGGTGACGCGGGTGATGTCGCGGCCGGCTTCGATGGCGTCGCGGGTGACGTGGTGGGCGAGGTCGGTGAGGTGGCGGGTGAGGTCGCCGGGGTCGGTGACGTCGTGGGGGAAGGTGGTCTCGCGGCTGTGGCCGCGGGCGATCCAGGGTGTGGTGACGACTTCGGCTTCGCCTTTGCCGAGGGCGAGGTAGCGGTACCAGGGGCCGTTGGTGGGGCCGAAGTGGCGGGCGAGGTCGGCGGGATCGGCGGCGGCCAGTTCGGCGACGGTGTGGTGGCCGAGTGCGGCGAGTTTCTTGGAGATCCTGGCGCCGATGCCCCACAGGGCGTCGGTGGGGCGGTGGTTCATCGTCTCGGCCCAGTTTTCGCTGGTGAGGCGGTGGACTCCGGCGGGTTTGGCGAAGGCTGAGGCGAGTTTGGCCTGGTGTTTGTTGTCGCCGATGCCGACGGAGCAGGTGAGGCCGGTGCGGGTGTGGACGGCGTGCTGGAGGTCGGCGGCGAGGGCTTCCGGGTCGTCGGTGGTGGTGCCGAGGAAGGCTTCGTCCCAGCCCCAGATTTCGACGAGTACGGGAAATTCGCGCAGGACGGCCATGACGCGTTCTGAGGCGGCTTCGTAGGCGGGCGGGTCGGTGGGCAGGAAGACGGCGTCGGGGCAGCGTCCGCGGGCGGTGCGGAGGGGCATGCCGGAGTGGACGCCGTGTTCGCGGGCCTCGTAGGTGGCGGTGGCGGCGACGGTGCGGGGCTGGTCGGGGTCTCCTGTGCCGCCGACGATGACGGGTTTGCCGCGGAGCTCGGGGTGGCGGAGGAGCTCGACGGCGGCGATGAACTGGTCGAGGTCGACGTGCAGGATCCAGTTCCGCATGTGTTCAGTATGGCCGGGGGTCAGAGGGTGGTGAGGAGGGTGCCGTCGCGATAGAGGAGGGCGCGGCGGGGGACGGCCCAGGCGGGGGTGCCGATGGGAGGTTCCGCGCCTTCGGGGACGACGAGCTGGATGTGGGTGGTGCCGGTGCCGGGTTCGAGGGTGACGAGGGTGTGGGTGCCGAGGTTCTCCAGGACGGAGATGGTGCCCGGGAAGGCGTCGGGGCGTGGGGTGAGGGACAGGTCCATGTATTCGGGGCGCACTCCGTAGGTGAGGGGGTCGCCCGGGGTGAGGCCGGCGGGGAGGGGGAGGGTGGCGCCGGCGACGTGGAGTGCGCCGTCGGCGGGGTGGGCGGGGAGGAGGTTCATGGGGGTGGAGCCGATGAACGAGGCGACGAACGTGGTGGCGGGGCGATGGAAGATGTCGGCGGGGGTGCCGACCTGGATCATGCGGCCCTGTGACATGACGGCGATGCGGTCGGCGAGGGCGAGGGCTTCGGCCTGGTCGTGGGTGACGAAGACGGTGGTGACGGCGAGTTCGCGCTGGAGGCGTTTGAGGAAGGTGCGGGCTTCGAGCCGGAGGCGGGCGTCGAGGTTGGAGAGGGGTTCGTCGAAGAGGAAGGCGGCGGGGTGGCAGGCGATGGCGCGGGCGAGCGCGACGCGTTGCTGCTGGCCGCCGGAGAGTTCGGCGGGGCGGCGGTGGAGGAGCGCGGTGAGGCTGAGGCGGGCGGCGACGTCGGCGGCTTTGGCGGTGCGTTCGGCGCGGGGGACCTTCTTGACGCGGAGGGGGTAGGCGATGTTGGTGGTGACGTCCATGTGGGGGAAGATCGCGTAGTCCTGGAAGACCATGGCGACGTCGCGGCGGCCCGGGGGGAGCGCGGTGACGTCGGTGGTGTTGATGTGGACGCGTCCGGTGGTGGGGGTTTCGAGGCCGGCGATGGTGCGCAGGAGGGTGGTCTTGCCGCAGCCCGAGGGGCCGAGGAGGGCGAAGAACTCGCCGTCGGCGATGGTGAGGTCGATGCCGTCGAGGGCGTGGACTCCGCCGGGGAAGACCTTGGTGAGGTCGTGCAGGGTGATCACCGTTTGATCCCTCCGTGGAAGCGGAAGCCGTAGCGGTGGGAGACGAACAGGTACATGGCGACGACGGGCAGTGAGTACAGCAGGGAGAAGGTGGAGATGAGGTCGAGCTTGGGGGCGCCGCCTTCGGTGTAGAGGGTGTAGAGGATGACGGAGCCGGGGGCCTTCTCTGGGTCGCGCAGGAGGATGAACTGGAAGAGGAAGCCGCCCCAGACGCTGGCCAGGGCCCAGACGGCGATGGTGGCCAGGCCGGGGCGGACGAGGGGGACGACGATGTGGCGCAGGATCTGCAGGGGTGAGGCGCCGAAGACGCGGGCGGATTCCTCGTACGTGGTGGGCGTCTCGTCCATGAAGTCCTTGAGGATGAAGATGGCGGCGGGCAGGAGGCCGCCGGAGACGACGAGGATGACGCCGAGGTGGGTGTCGATGAGGTCGAGCCGGGTGGCGAGTTCGAAGATGGGCACCATGGCGGCGGTGCCGGTGACGACGGACGACAGCAGCAGGAGCAGGTAGAGCAGGGCGTCGCGGCCGGGTACGCGGACGCGGGACAGGGCGTAGGCGGCCAGCGCGGCGAGGAGGACGACGATTGCGGCGGCGCCGCCGCCCTGGATGAGGCTGTTGCGGATGGAGCCGAGCGCGTAGGGGTTGTCGAGAATGGCGGCGAAGTTGCGCAGGGTGAAGTCGGGGATGGAGGTGGTGATGGCGGGGGTGTCGTCGAAGGGGGCGCTGGCGAGCCAGAGCATGGGCAGGGTGAAGAAGGCCAGGACGACGGCGATGAAGAGGGTGGCGGCGAGCCGGCCGAGGGTGTGGCGGATCATACGGGTGGTCCCGGGGCGGCGGCGTCCTGGCGGCGGCGGCCGCGGAGGAGGCGCAGGTAGGCCAGGGCGAAGATGAGGTTGATGAGCAGGATGAGGAAGGAGATGGCGGCTCCGGCGCCGAGCTGGCCGTCTCTGAGGGCGACGCGGTAGACGTACACGGGGAGGATCTCCGAGCGGCCTTCCGGGCCGCCGCCGGTGAGGACGAACGGGGTGAAGTCGTTGAACGTCCACAGGCTGATGAGCAGCAGGTTGGTCAGGATGTGGCGTCTGATGCGGGGCAGGACGACGTCGCGGAGCTGCTGGGGGACGCTCGCGCCGGCCAGGCGGGCGGTTTCGAGGTGGGAGGGCGGGACGTTCTCGAGGGCGGCGGAGTAGAGCATCATGGAGAACGCGGTGCCGCGCCACACGTTGAAGACGATGATCGACAGCAACGGGTGGTCGAGCAGCCAGGCGAAGCCGGGGGTGTTCAGGAGCGCGTTGAGGGTGCCGTCGTCGCGGTCGAGCAGGGCGAACCAGAGGAAGCCGACGACGGTGCTGGGCAGGATCCACGACAGCAGGACGACGCCTTCGACGGCGCGGCGGACGGGTCCGGTGCGGCCGCGCAGGATCCAGGCGAGGGCGAAGCCGAGGCCGGCCTGGCCGATGATGGCGGAGCCGCCGACGTACAGGACGGTGAGCCACATCGAGGTGAGGAAGCGGGGGTCGGTGAGGGCGCCGGTGTAGTTGCCGATTCCGACGATCTGGGGGTCGGCGGCGGCGAGGCCGGTGAGGCGGTAGTCGGTGAGGCCGAGGTAGATGGTCCACAGGGCGGGGAAGATGAGGAAGACGCCGATGAGGACGAGGGCGGGCAGGACGAACGCGACGGCTCCGCCTCTGCCGAGTCCGGCGGCGTCAGCCGCTGATGTTGGCCGCGCCACCGACCAGTCCCTCCAGCTTGGCCTGGTAGGCGGCGGCCGCCTCGTCGGGGCTGGTGCCGCTGACGATGGCGGCGGTGGCCTCCTGCAGCGCGGTGGACACCTGCGGATAGACGGCGAGGCCCGGCCGGTAGGCGGTGAGGGGGAGCACCTCGTCGGCGATGTACTTGAGCATGGGGTCGGCGGTGAGGACCTCGTCGTTGACGTCGGTGCGGGAGCTGATGCGGGCCTGGCCGGCGAGCTGTGACTTGGTGGCGGGCGCGGAGTGCATGAAGGCGAGCAGGTCCCAGGCGAGCCTGGGGTTCTTGGAGAACGGGTTCAGCACGCGTACGGCGCCGCCTGACATGCTGACGAAGTCCTGGCCGCGGATGCCGCCGCCGGGCTGCCTGGCGGGGATCTTGGCGTAGCCGACGGCCTGGTCGCGGTCTTTCATGGGGGCGACGCCGGCCTGGGGTTCGATGACGGAGCGCCAGAAGTAGTCGCTTTCCGCGAGGATGCCGATCTTGCCGGCGGCGAACTGGGCGAACGACTTGTCGCGGCCTTTGGCCTCCTGCTGGAGTTTGGGGTCGCCGAGGCCGCTGCCGCCGTAGATCTGCCGGTAGAGGCCGAGGGCGTCCTTCATGGCCTGGGAGGCGCCGGTCCATTTGCCGGCGGCGTAGATCTCGGATCCGGCGCCGGCGAGGAGGGGGAGGACGCCCTGCATGGTGGTGGCCTCGCCCATGGCGGTGCCGGCGTTGAGCTGGATGGGGGTGGGGACGCCGGCGGCCTTGAGCTTGGTGCCGGCGTCGATGATCTCCTGCCAGCTCGCCGGTTGCCAGGTTTCGGGGAGGCCGGCCTTGGCGAAGAGGGTCTTGTTGTAGAACAGGACGCGGCCGTCGGTGCCCTGGGGCAGGCCGTACTTCTTGCCGTCGAAGATGCCGAGGCCCTGGACGGCCTGGGGGATCTGGGCCCAGCCCTCCCATTGCTCGACGGTGGCGCCGCCGACCTCGTTGAGGGGTTTGAGGTAGCCGGCCTGGGCGAACTCGCCGACCCAGATGCCGTCGACGTCGATGACGTCGGCGCCGGTCCTGGCCTTGAGGTCGAGGGCGATCTTGGTCTTGTACTGCTCGTCGTCGACGCCGCTGGGCTGGAAGAGCACTTTGACGTTCTGGTGCGTCTTCTCGAACTCGGGGATCAACCACTGCTTGATCCATTGGGCGGATTCGGAGTTCTTGCCGCCTTCGATGGAGTTGGCGGCGATGGTGAGGGTGAGGCTGCCCCCGCCGGAGTCTGTCCCGGTACCGCACGCGGTGAGGGCGAGAACGGTGATGGCCCCGATCAGCGCAGGCCGGCTGGGGAGTCTCATGTCGGCCTCCTGTTCAGGATGTGCAGACGTAACGACGATCGCATGGGGGGTGGCGGCCGTAAAGAAACGATCTGAACACGGACCTGTCACGCCAATGCCGCCTTTCAGGATGCCTGGCGGGAGAGGGTTCGCCGTGAGCTGATCGTGGGAAGTGCAGACAGCAACCCAACATGAGTAGGGTCGCCCTAGGAACACTGACGTTTGGAGGGAGTCGCGTGGCATCGCACAGGGATCTGCCCGTCGGCTTGGTGAACCAGCTTTTCCGGAACTCCGGAAGGTCCTCGTTCATGGAGTTTGTCGGCTCATATGCGCCTGAGTTGCTGCCCCTGCGGGACGAGGTGCTGGCCACCCCGATCGGCGACCAGGTTCCGCACGCGACCACCATCGTGACCGCCACCTACAACGGTGGCGTGATCATGGCGGGCGATCGGCGGGCGACGTCGGGCAACATCATCTCGCAGCGGGACGTGGAGAAGGTGTTCCGCGCCGACGACTACTCCTGCATGGGCATCGCGGGCACGGCCAGCACGGGCATCGAGATGGCCCGGCTCTACCGGGTGGAGCTCGAGCACTACGAGAAGCTCGAGGGCCGCACGATGTCGGTGGCCGGCAAGGCCAACCGGCTGGCCACCATGATCAGGGGCAACCTGGCCATGGCGATGCAGGGGCTGGTGGTGGTGCCGCTGTTCGCCGCCTACGACCCGGACAAGGACGAGGGGCGCATCTTCAGCTACGACGTGGCGGGCGGCCCCTACGAGCGCGACCGGTTCGACGCCATCGGCTCCGGCTCGATCTTCGCGCGCGGGTCACTGAAGAAGCTCTACCGCGACGGGTCCTCGGCCGACGACATGGTGATGACGCTGATCCAGGCGCTCTACGACGCTGCCGACGACGACTCGGCGACCGGCGGGCCCGACGTGACCAGGAAGATCTGGCCGATCGTGTCGGTGATCGACGGCGACGGTTTCCGCCGCCTGAGCGACGACGAGGTCTCCGGCTACGTCAGCCAGATGCTGGAAACCCGCATGATCTCGCCCGACGGCCCCATCGCCCCGCTGCGCTAACGGAGGATCACCACTGTGTCCATGCCTTTTGGATATGCGTCCCCTGAGCAGATCATGCGGGACAAGGCCGACTACGCGCGCAAGGGCATCGCGCGGGGCCGTTCCGTCGTGGTGCTGCAGTACGTCGACGGCATCCTGTTCGTCGCCCCCAACCCGTCGCGGGCGCTGCACAAGATCAGCGAGATCTACGACCGCATCGGGTTCGCGGCCGTGGGGCGCTACAACGAGTTCGAGGAGCTGCGGCTCGGCGGCATCCGGTACGCCGACATCAACGGCTACACCTACGACCGCTCCGACGTGACCGGCCGCGGTCTGGCCAACCTCTACGCCTCCAACCTGGGCCGCATCTTCACCGAGTCGATCAAGTCGCTCGAGGTCGAGGTCGTCGTCGCGGAGGTGGGCGAGAGCTCCGACGGGGACGCGATCTACCGGCTGACCTTCGACGGGTCGGTCTTCGACGAGCACGGCTTCGCCGCCATGGGCGGGCAGGCCGAGGCGGTGTCGACGCGGCTGAAGGAGCGCTACCGGGAGTCGATGTCGCTGGCCGACGCGCTGGAGGTGGCACTGACGGCGCTGACCGAGCCGGGAGGGGAGCGGCCGCCGGTCGGGCAGCTCGAGGTGGCGGTGCTCGACCGCAACCGGGAGCACCGCAAGTTCCTGCGGCTGACCGGGGGGCGCCTGGAGCGCCTGCTCGCCCAGACCTCCACCCCGCCGGCCACCACGACCCCTGCCCCCGCGCCCGCCGAGAACGGCACTTCCACCGCCACCTCCTCCGACGACGCCCCCACCGGCCCGCCTCCCACGGGCCCTGAGGGCGACGTGGACGACGGGTCGTCGCCGCTGTAGGCCACGCACCGAAAACCCCGACGGGGGCCGCCACGGCGGCCCCCGTCGCCGTTCCGGGGTACGGGACCGCCTTGGATGGCGTGCCCGGTGCGGCACGATGGCGACCGCTGCCGGAGACGCGGCACGATCCGGGTACGGCGGTGCGGTGGCCGGGGGCGCGGGTGGCGCGCATGTGCCTGAGATGCGGTAGCGGTGATGCGGCGGTGCCGGTGCGGTGCGGCGGTGCAGTGCGGCGGTGCGGTGTGGTGGTGCGGTTGTCGGGGTGTGGGGTTTGGTGTGATCTGTTTCACTGTGGTCGGGATGAACCCCGCCGGGTGATCGAGGATCTCAGATTGCGTGAACACTCCCTTGCGTGGCCTTCTCGCGGCCGGTGCCGCCGCTGCCGTGATGCTCACTTCCGCCGTCGCCGCACAAGCGACGACCGCGTTCCCGGCGTACAAGGCGCCGAAGATCTTCGGCACCACCTTCCAGGCCGACCCGAAGCATGACTTCACCAAGCGCATCAGCCCTCGTCACGACGGCATCCTGCGCGGGTGGATCACCGACGTGCGCGGCGGTGTGGCCGAGTACGAGCCGATCAAGTGGAAGAAGGGCACCCAGACCGAGGGCTACTTCGTGGGGCCGGCCGAGGGCCAGGTCATGGCCTACTCCTCGCCCATCGCCTCCGGCGTGGTGTTCCTGTCGGCGTTCGGGTGCAAGCCGTCCATGGGCGACCTCACCGTCAGCACCAAGACGGGGCTCGGTGCCAAGCGCTGCTCCAGGGCGGTGCTGATCAAGCGGCACGGCGCCCAGGAGCGGCCCGCTCTCATCACCGTCCACAAGGGAAAGATCGTCCAGGTTCAGGAGATCTACACCCCCTGACGCGCGTCGCGCCACCCGCGCCCCGTGGGGGCGGGCGCGGGGGGATGAAGCAGGGCATACGGGCAGGCGTACGGGCCGGGGCGGGAAAACACCTGGGAAGATCTCTCCCGCTTCCCGATCCGTGGGCATAGTGTGAGGTGATGGATCGTCGCATCTTCGGGCTGGAGAACGAGTACGGCGTGACCTGCACGTTCAGGGGACAGCGCAGGCTGTCACCGGACGAGGTCGCGCGTTACCTGTTCCGGCGAGTCGTGTCCTGGGGCCGATCGAGCAACGTCTTCCTCCGCAATGGCGCCCGTCTCTATCTCGACGTGGGCAGCCATCCTGAATACGCAACACCCGAGTGTGACAACGTCATCGAGCTCGTCACCCACGACAAGGCGGGCGAGCGCATCCTCGAGGGCCTGCTGGTCGACGCCGAGAAGCGGCTGCGCGAAGAGGGCATCGCGGGTGACATCTACCTGTTCAAGAACAACACCGACTCGGCCGGCAACTCCTACGGCTGCCACGAGAACTACCTGGTCGGCCGGCACGGGGAGTTCGGCCGGCTGGCCGACGTGCTGATCCCGTTCCTGGTGACGCGGCAGATCGTGTGCGGGGCCGGCAAGGTGCTGCAGACGCCGCGCGGCGCCGTCTACTGCGTGTCGCAGCGGGCCGAGCACATCTGGGAGGGCGTCTCCAGCGCCACCACCCGGTCGCGGCCGATCATCAACACGCGCGACGAGCCGCACGCCGACGCCGAGCGGTTCCGCCGCCTGCACGTCATCGTGGGCGACTCCAACATGAGCGAGACCACCATGCTGCTCAAGGTCGGCGCCACCGACCTGGTGCTGCGCATGATCGAGTCGGGCACGGTGATGCGCGACCTGAGCCTGGAGAACCCGATCCGGGCCATCCGCGAGGTCTCGCACGACATGACGGGCCGGCGCAGGGTGCGGCTGGCCAACGGGCGCGAGGCGTCGAGCCTGGAGATCCAGCAGGAATACCTGTCCAAGGCCAAGGACTTCGTCGACCGGCGCGGCGGCGACGCCATCGCCCACCGGGTGCTGGAGCTGTGGGAGCGCACACTGCACGCGGTCGACACCGGCAACCTCGACCTCGTCTCGCGCGAGATCGACTGGGTGACGAAATACCAGCTCATCGAGCGCTACCGGAAGAAGTACGACCTGCCGCTGTCCTCGCCGCGAGTGGCCCAGCTCGACCTCGCCTACCACGACGTGCACCGCAAGCGCGGCCTGTTCTACCTGCTGCAGAAGCGCGGCTCGGTGGAGCGGGTGGCGTCCGACCTGAAGATCTTCGAGGCCAAGTCGGTGCCGCCGCAGACGACCCGGGCGCGGCTGCGCGGCGAGTTCATCCGCAAGGCGCAGGAGAAGCGCCGCGACTTCACCGTCGACTGGGTGCATCTCAAGCTGAACGACCAGGCCCAGCGCACGGTGCTGTGCAAGGACCCGTTCCGCAGTGTCGACGAGCGCGTGGACAAGCTCATCGCCGGCATGTGAGCCAGAGGTGGCGGCGAACGTGGCGCTTCGTTTACCTCGGCCCTACCGGTGAGTCGGGTAGGGTGACGCGAATCTGACGTCTTTCCGAGGGAATCCGATGCGCCGCGCTCTGGCCGTACTGGCCGCCGTGCCTTTGCTCTTGTTCGCCGCCGCGTGCGGTTCCGACGACGGGGCGAGCACCGGCGCCTCCGCCTCTGCCTCAGCGGGCGCGTCGGCCAAATTCAAGGTCACCGGGACCGTGGGTGCCAAGCCCACGGTGGCCTTCCCGTCCGGCACGCCCGCCACCAAGTCGTCCTACGAGGTGATCCAGCCGGGCGCCGGCACCGGTGTGAAGGCCGGCGACCGGGTGATCGTCAACCTCACGGTCTGGAACTGGGACGGCAAGGGCAACGCCGTCCAGGGTTCCTCCTACGACACCAAGGCCCCGGAGACGATCGCCGTCAACGAGCAGCTTCCGCAGGTGCTGCAGGAGGGCTTCACCAAGGTCAAGCACGGCGGCCGGCTGCTGGCCGTGCTGGCCAACGACTCCGTGGCCCCGCAGCAGACGACGCAGCCGGCCGAGCCGACCAAGGTGTTCGTGATCGACGTGGTCGGCACCCAGCCGCCGGCGCTGAAGGCGGCCACCGGCAAGGAGACCGGCGACAGCATCAAGGGCGTCAAGGTCGACAACCCCGGCGGGGAGAAGGCGCCGACGCTGACCACGAAGACGGACGAGAAGGCGCCCAAGGACCTCGTCGTCAAGACGGTGATCAAGGGCACCGGCGCCAAGGTGCAGGCCAACCAGACGCTCAGCGTGCACTACACGGGCAAGATCTGGGGCACCGACAAGCAGTTCGACTCGAGCTGGGAGCGGGGCCAGCCGGCCGAGTTCGCGCTCGGTCAGGTGATCCAGGGCTGGCAGAAGGGCCTGGCCGGGCTGCCGGTCGGCAGCCGGGTCGTGATGAGCATCCCGCCGGCCCTCGGCTACGGCGACCAGGCGCAGCAGGCCATCCCGGCCAAGAGCACGCTGGTGTTCGTGGTGGACATCCTGGGAGCGTACTGACGGCTGATCTGAAGGCGCGGTAGCATCGCGAGGCCCGGTGGCGCGACGCCGCCGGGCCGCTCCGCGCTGGGAGGACCGATGCGCCGCCGTGCCGCCGCGCCACTGCTGCTGTTGTTTCTGGCAGGCTGTACGAATACGGGTGCGGGCGAGCTGGACCTGCGGGTGGGCGGGCCGTTCGGCGGCCGGCCGACGATCGACTTCCCCGACGGCAAGCCGGTGGCCGGGCTGCAGGTGGACGAGCTGGCGGCCGGGAAGGGCGACCGGCTGGAGCGCGACGACGTGGCGATCGTCCAATACACCGCGCACGTGTGGGACGGGCGGGGCAACCGCCTGGTCGACTCCAGTTTCAACCGGGGCACACCGGCCGCGTTCCCGGTGGGAGAGCTGCTGCCGGGCCTGGAGCAGGCGCTGCGCGGCCGCCGGGTGGGCAGCAGGGTCATCGCGGCCATCCCGCCCGGCGACGGGTTCGGGCCGAATCCGCCGCGCGGGATCGGCGCCGGCGAGGAGCTGTTCTACGTGGTCGACATCCTGGGCGCCCACCACAAGGGCGCCGCGGTCCGCGCGGGCGGCGGATCGCTGGCGGGCGTGAAGGTCGGCGGCGGCGCGCGGCCGGTGCTGTCGGTGCCGCGGACGGCGCCGCCCGCCCGGTTCGCCTCCAAGGTGCTGGCCAGGGGCGAGGGGCGGCCGGCGAAGGCCGGGCAACTCGTGGTCACCCAGTACGCGGGCGCGGTGTGGAGCCACGGCCGCGTCTTCGACGCCACCTGGTCCACCGGCCGGCCGAAGGCGTTCAAGCTCGGCGACGGCAGCGTGATCAAGGGCTGGGACAGCGCGCTGGCGGGCGTGCCCGCCGGCAGCCGCGTCCTGATGATCGTCCCGCCCGCCTCCGGGTACGGCCCCTCCGGCCATCCCGCGTACGGCATCAAGGGCTCCGACACACTCGTCTTCGTCGTGGACCTGATCGCCACCTACTGACCTGCGGCAGGATGAGTCCCATGATGCGCACGTTCCTTGTCACCGCTTCCGCGTTAACGCTCCTGCTCGGCCTCGCGCCCGCCGCACAAGCCGCCAATCCGCCGTTCTGCAAGGGCGTCAAACCCTGCTTCCTCGGCGGCGACGTCGGGGTGACCTGGGTCAACGCCGCCGCCTCGTCGTCCGCGCAGGGCCGCAAGGTGGCCGCCAGGCTGCTGCGCAACGCCAAGGCCGTGCACCGGAAATACGGGGCGCCGGAGTGGATCGACATCAACGTGCTGAAGAAGGGCGCGTGCTGGCGCAAATACGGCGGCATCACCCGCAAGCCCTCCCGCGCCTGCCTGTACGAGCACGTGGAGCGCAAGCTTTCATAGACTCCCGCTGTGAGTAGCGACGACCTCGAGGCGCTGGCCCTGTTGCACGACCCCGTCCGCCGCAGCCTCTACGACGTCGTCGCCTCCCACGGCGGCGACGTGGGCCGCGGGGAGGCCGCCGAGGCGGCGGGCGTGTCCAGGACGCTGGCCGGGCACCACCTCGACAAACTGGTCGAGGCCGGGCTGCTGGAGAGCGGCTTCCGGCCCCAGGAGAAGAAGGGCCCGGGCAGCGGCCGGCCCGCCAAGATCTACCGCAGGGCCAGGGGCGAGCGGTCGGTCAGCCTGCCGCCGCGCGACTACGTCGCCCTCGCCTCGGTCCTGGCCGGCGTGGTGGACCTGCTCGGCGCCGAGGAGCAGGCCGAGGAGGCGGCGCGCGGCGCGGGCGCCCGGCTGGCGAGGAAGCATCCCGGCGAGCGGGCCGAGGACGTGCTGAGCGAGCGCGGCTACGAGCCCTACGAGGAGGACGGCGCGCTGCGGCTGCGCAACTGCCCCTTCCACGTGCTGGCCACGGAGCAGCCGCTGCTGGTGTGTTCCATGAACCTGGCCCTGTGCCAGGGGCTGCTGGAGGGGCTCGGCGACGATCCGGCCAGGGCGCGGCTGGATCCGCGGCCGGGGGAGTGCTGCGTCTCTCTAAAGCAAACAAACATTGACATAGAAGGCGAGTGATGGTGTGCTGAACCCCATGCACCTCGCCGAGCTCAACGTCGCCCACCTGCGCGCGCCCATCGACAGCCCCGAGATCGCCGAGTTCGTCGCCTTGCTGGGGCCCATCAACGCCGTCGCCGATGAGGCCCCCGGGTTCGTGTGGCGGCTGAAGGAGAGCGAGACCGACCCGACCGCCACCGTGATCCACGACTACGGCGACCACCTGCTGATCAACTTCTCCGTCTGGGAGTCGCTCGACGCGCTGTGGAACTACACCTACCGCAGTGACCACCTGGAGGTGCTGCGCCGGCGCAGGGAGTGGTTCCTGCGCCTCGCGGAGCCGTACATGGTGATGTGGTGGGTCCCCGAGGGACACATCCCGTCGCTGGCCGAGGGCATGCGGCGGCTGGAGCTCCTGCGGGCGGAAGGGCCGAGCCCGCGGGCGTTCACCTTCAAGGACAGCTACTCCAGCAGCGAGGCCGTCAGCCTGCCCGCCGCCGCCGAGGCCAGGAAATAGGCCAGGTCCTCCTCCAGCCCCCTGCCCATCGTGGACAGCCTGACCGGCGACTCCCGCAGCGCCTCGTGCAGGCCGTCCACCGGGACCGAGACCAGGCGGTGCCGTACGGCCAGCAGCTCGGCCTGGTCCCTGACCCGCTCCCCGAACTCGCCCGGCAGCTCCGGCACCGGCACGTCGGCCGGGGTCAGCGCGACCCGGCCATAGGCGGTCAGCGAGTGGTGCGAGACGCCGTAATGGCGCTCCCGCAGGTCGCCCTCGCTGACCCGCAGCGCCGCCACCGGCCGCCCCAGCAGGACGCCCGCCGCGTTGACCGCCTCGCCCGCCGAGACGCCTGAGAAGCCCCATTTGGTGCCCGTGCCCAGGTTGCCGGGCCCCTGGGTGACGATCGCCACGTCGGCCTCCAGCACGTGCCTGGCCGCCAGCAGGCCCGTGTGGGCGGTGACCGCCTCCAGGTCGCCGCCGAAGGACTGGCCGACCGTGACCACGCCCGCCAGCCAGCCGATCTCGCGCAGCCGGGCCGCCGCCATCGAGAACCAGGCGGGCAGCGCGCCGCCGTCCAGCATCACGTACGCGACCCGCAGACCAGGGCGATCGGCGTAGAGCCCGCACAGGATCGGCGGCAGCGCCGAGTGCAGATCGGCCACGATCACCGGCATCCCGTCGAGGGAGTCGGCCTCGCGCAGGCGCTCGTGATAAGGGGTATCCTGCTCGTCGGCACCCTGCACCGTGGCCTGCAGCGGTGTATACCGGGCCTTCACCAGGTGCCCCGGACCCGCCGGATCTTGCGGCAAACGGTTCGGGACGGCCACCACCATGGCGTAACCTCCCGTACCGAGACCCATTGCGAGCGCGGTCGTGTTGAGCAGCACCTCGTCACCGGGTTCCGGGCGTCCGACCAACGGCGGATAGGCCAGCGCCCGGCACTCCCCCTCGGGGACGGCGACGTCCAGTTCCACCGCTCCCGGCCACTCGCGCCGGATCCGTACGACCTCGCCCTTGCGCCATCTGATCACGGGGGCAGGGTAGCGTCGATGAAGGAGGAGTGAGGCAGATGTCGCGCCGGAAGACGGAACGGTTGCTCAATCTGGTGATCTGCCTGCTCGCCACGCGGCGCCCGCTGTCGGCGGAGCAGATCCGCCAGGCCGTGCCCGGATACGACCGTGATGGCGACGAGGCGTTCCAGCGGATGTTCGAGCGGGACAAGAACGAGCTGCGCGAGATCGGCATCCCCATCGACGTGGTCCGCGACCCGTGGGAGGACGAGCCGGGCTACCGGATCGAGCGGGAGTCGTACGAGCTGCCCGAGATCACCCTCGAACCCGACGAGGCCGCCGTGCTGGGCCTGGCCGCGCAGGTGTGGCAGCGCGCCAGCCTCGCCGAGGCCGCCTCCGGGGCGCTGCTGAAGCTGCGCGCCGGCGGCGTGGCCACCGACCAGCCCGTCGGCACCGGGGCGCTGGAGCTGCGCGTCGACACCCGCGACCCCGCCTTCCCCGCGCTGTGGGATGCCGTGCGCGACCGGCGCGTGGTGCGCTTCGACTACCGGGCCTCGGGCAGCGAGAACGTACGCGCCCGCACAGTGGAGCCGTGGGGCGTGGTGAGCCGGCGCGGCCGCTGGTACCTCGCGGCCTACGACCGCGACAGGAACGCGCCGCGGGCGTTCCGGCTCAGCCGCATCAGCGGGCAGGTCACCGCGGTGGGCCGGCCGGGCGCGGTCGAGGTGCCCGAGGGCCTCGACCTGCGGGCCATGGTGGGCTTCCCCGACGAGCCGCTGGAGGCCAGGGTCGCGGTCGTCCGCGTACGCCAGGGGGCGTGCGAGGGGCTGCGGCAACTGTCCAGCGCCGTGCGTACGGGCACCGACGGGTGGGACGAGGCCGAGCTGCCCTTCTCCGACCCCGAGCGGCTGGCCGGCTGGATGGCCAGCCTCGGCGCCGACGTCGAGGTCGTCGAGCCGCCGGACGCCCGCGAGGCCGTCATCCGCAGACTGAAGGGGGCCATGGCGTGAGGGAGCGAACCATCAGACGCGAACCATCAGACACGGCGGTGGTCCGCTCATGCGGCCGGCGAAGGAGGGCGCATGAGCGGGTCCGCTGACCGGTTGCCGCGGTTGCTGGCGCTGGTGCCGTACCTGATGTCCCATCCCGGGGCGCAGGTGGACGAGGTCGCGGCCGTGTTCGGGCTGAGCGAGAAGCAGCTCATCGACGACCTGCAGCTCGTGTGGATGTGCGGGCTGCCCGGCCACACCCCCGGCGACCTCATCGACGTCTCCTGGGACGGCGGCGAGATCATCATCGACAACGCCGACACCATCGGCAGGCCGCTGCGGCTCGGCATCGACGAGGCCAGCGCGCTGCTGGTCGCGCTGCGGATGCTGGCCGCCACCCCCGAGCTGGCCGAGGTGCCCGGCGACGCGCTGCCGCGCGTGATGGCCAAGCTGGAGCGGGCCGCGGGCGAGGGCGCCGCCACCGTCAGCAGCCAGGTCGCCGTCGACGTGGACGCCGCCCCCGACGCCCTGCCGCGCGTGCGCGAGGGCCTCACCAGGGGCCGCCGGCTGTCGCTGCGCTACTACGTGCCCGGCCGCGACGAGGTGACGCCGCGCGAGGTCGACCCCATGCGGCTCGTGGTCGTCGACGGCCGCGCCTACCTGGAGGGCTGGTGCTACCGGGCCGAGGCGATGCGGCTGTTCCGGCTCGACCGGGTGCTCGGCGTCGACGTGCTCGACGTGCCCGCCGACCCGCCCGCCGAGGCCGAGCCCATCGACGTCACCCGGGGCGTCTTCCGGCCCTCCCCGACCGACGAGCTGGTCGAGCTGGAGCTCAGCGCGGCCGGGCGGTGGGTGGCCGAGTACTACCCGTGCGAGCAGGTCACCGAGCTGGGCGAAGGGCGGCTGCGGGTGGCGCTGCGGGCCCGCGACGAGGACTGGATACTCAAGCTGGCGCTGCGCCTGGGCGACACCGGCCGGGTCGTCTCGCCGCCGGAGATGGCCGAGACCGTGCGGGGCGAGGCCGAGCGGGCCCTGGGCCTGTACGCTCATCGGTCATGATGTGGATCCTGGCGGCGGCCGGGTTGTGCCTGGCCGGGCTGGTCGTGCTCGGGGTCGCGGGGGCCCGCGTGGTCGTGGCGGCGCGTGGCCTGAACAGGGAAATCGCTCGTGTTCACCAGCAATTTAGGAGCAAAGCGGACCTGAGGGGATGAGGCAGCGGCCCTGGCAGCGTACGATCGTCACGAAGGACAGCAACTCGCTCAGCATGAAGAAGGACGTCACATGAACTTGGGAGCTCCGGAGATCATCCTGATCCTGGTGGCCTTGGTCCTCCTTTTCGGCGCCAAGAAGCTGCCGGACCTGGCCCGTGGCGTCGGTCGATCCCTGCGTATCTTCAAGGCCGAGACCAGCAAGATGAACCACGACGACGACGATGACAAGCCGACCGTCGTGCAGGCCCAGCCGGCCCCGCCCGCGCCGCCGCAGGAGATCCACGCCGCGCCGCCCGTGACGCCGGTGGCGGAGCCGTCCGCCGAGGAGCAGGCTCGCCGGCTGGAGGAGCAGGCCGCCAGGTTGCGCGCGGGCGCCCCGTCCGACAAGCGCGCCTGACGACCGACCGCCCCGTTTCCTCCTCATCCCCTGGACTGCTGATGGCGCTGCTGAGACGGTCGAGCCCGAAGGAACGGCCGGGCCACGACCCCGAGGGCCGGATGCCCCTCATGGAGCATCTGCGCGAGCTGCGCAATCGGCTGCTCTTCGCGATCGCCGCCGTGGCGGTGGGCCTGATCGTCGGGTGGATCGTCTCCGGGCCGGTATGGGACATCCTCAAGGAGCCCTACTGCTCGACCCCCCAGGCCAAGCAGCTCACCGGTGAGTGCAGCCTGACCTACAACGGCATCTTCTCGTCGTTCTTCATCACGCTGAAGGTCTCGCTGATGGTCGGCCTGGTGGTGTCCTCGCCCGCCTGGCTCTACCAGATCTGGGCGTTCGTCACCCCGGCCCTCTACCGCGCCGAGAAGCGCTATACGGTGGCCTTCCTGGCGCTGGCCATCCCGCTGTTCGCGCTGGGCGCGGCGCTGGCCTACTTCATCATGGACACCAGCCTGGCGTTCCTGCTGAGCTTCAACCTGGACGACACGGTCGCCACGATCTCGATCGAGGACTACCTCGACTACGTCCTGATCATGGTGGTGATCTTCGGGATCTCGTTCGAGCTGCCGCTGCTGATGGTGTTCCTCAACTTCATCGGGGTGCTGTCGCACGGGACCGTCGCCAAGCACCGCCGGATGGTCATCTTCCTGATGTTCGTGTTCGGCGCCGTGGTGACGCCGGGCGGCGACCCGATCGCGATGATGGCGCTGGCCGCGCCGATGATCGTGCTGTTCTCGGCCGCCGAGCTGGTCATGTATCTGCGGGAGAAGCGCAATCCGCAGAGCGAGTTCGACAACCTCGACGACGACGAGGCCTCGCCGCTGGCCGACGACTCCACGCCGCTCGACGACGATTCCCCCGCTCCGCGATCCGAAGAGGATTCCGGTTCCGCGCGATAGGCGATAGGTTCCGGGCGTGTCCCCACAACTCGCCCTGCTGGTCAACCCCGCCGCGCGCGGCGGGCGTACACTGCGCCTGCTCGAGCCCGTGGCGCGCCGGTTGCGTGCCGGCGGGGCCGAGCTCTCCGTGATCGTCGGCGACGACGCCGCCGACGCCCTCGAACGGGCCTGCACCGCCGTGGCCGAGCGCCCCGACGCGCTCGTCGCCTTCGGCGGCGACGGCCTGGTGCACCTGGCCGTTCAGGCCGTGGCCGGCACCGACGTGCCGCTCGGCATCATCCCGGCGGGAACCGGCAACGACATCGCCGCCGCGCTCGGCCTGCCCTGCAAGGACCCCGTCGCCGCGGCCCGTACGGTGCTGCGGATGAAGTCGCGCCTGGTCGACGCCGCGCAGATCCGTACGGGGGGTGCGGAGGAGCTGTTCGCGGGGGTGGTCTGCTGCGGGTTCGACTCGCGGGTCAACGAGCGGGCCAACCGGCGCACGTGGCCGCCCGGCATGGCCAAGTACGTGGTGGCGATGGTGGAGGAGCTGCGCTCGTTCCGGCCGATCCCGTTCCGGATCACGTTCGACGACGACGAGGTCGTCGAGCGGGAGGCGATGCTGGTGGCGGTGGCCAACACGCGCTCGTACGGGGCGGGGATGCGGGTGAGCCCGGACGCGCGGCCCGACGACGGGCTGCTGGACGTGGTGGTGCTCGACGCGGTGTCGAAGGCGGAGTTCCTGCGGGTGTTCCCGAGCGTCTACCGGGGCACCCACGTGGGGCACCGGGCGGTGTCGATACGGCGGGTGCGCAGCGTGCGGCTGGAGGCCGACGATTCGGTCGACACCGTGGCCTACGCCGATGGCGAACGAATCGGCGCGGTGCCGGCGTACTGCGAGGTGCGGCCTGAGGCGCTGCGCGTCATCGTTTGAAATCTACATTGTAAAGGCGCGGGGGCCGTAACCGGCGGGACGGACCGGAATGGCGATTTCGGTAGGCTGGACGGCATGACAACGCCAGCGGAACGCTACGCGGCCTTCCGTAAGGGGCTCGGGGACGACGGGGCCGCTCTCACATCGTTCCGAAGTCTCTACGACTTCGCGCTGGACGACTTCCAGCTTGACGCCTGCCGGGCGCTGGAGGCCGGTGACGGTGTCCTGGTGGCGGCCCCCACGGGTTCGGGCAAGACGGTGGTCGGCGAGTTCGCCGTCCATCTCGCCCTGGAGCAGGGTCGCAAGTGCTTCTACACCACCCCGATCAAGGCGCTGTCCAACCAGAAGTACAACGACCTGGTCAAGCGCTACGGCACCGCCAAGGTCGGCCTGCTGACGGGCGACAACAGCGTCAACGGCGAGGCGCCCATCGTGGTCATGACCACGGAGGTGCTGCGCAACATGCTCTACGCCGGCTCGGCCACGCTGGCCGGGCTGGGGTTCGCCGTGATGGACGAGGTCCACTACCTGGCCGACCGCTTCCGCGGCGCGGTGTGGGAAGAGGTCATCATCCACCTGCCGGAGTCGGTGCGGCTGGTGGCGCTGTCGGCGACGGTCAGCAACGCCGAGGAGTTCGGCGAGTGGCTAGGTGAGGTGCGCGGCGACACCACGGTGATCGTCGACGAGCACCGGCCGGTGCCGCTGTGGCAGCACATGATGATCGGCAACCGCGTCTACGACCTGTTCGTCAACGACGAGGGTGACTCGGCCGCGCGCATCAACCCCACGCTGATGCGGGTGACGCGCGACGCCGAGCGGCTGACCTCGGGGCGGGGCCGGCGCGGCTATGGCAGGCCGCAGCGCTCGCGGCCGCCGGACCGGGCGCAGGTGATCGAGAAGCTCGACTCCGAGGGCCTGCTGCCGGCGATCACGTTCATCTTCTCGCGCGCCGGTTGCCAGGCGGCGGTGCAGCAGTGCCTGTACGCGGGCATCCGGCTGACCACCGACCGCGAGCAGCACGAGATCAGGCAGCTCGTCGACGAGCGCACCGCGCACCTGCCCGACGAGGACCTGGCGGTGCTGGGTTACCTGGAGTGGCGTGACTGCCTGGAGCGGGGGCTGGCGGCCCACCACGCGGGCATGTTGCCGGCCTTCAAGGAGGTCGTGGAGGAGCTGTTCACGCGCGGCCTGGTCAAGGCCGTGTTCGCGACCGAGACGCTGGCGCTGGGCATCAACATGCCGGCGCGCAGCGTGGTGATCGAGAAGCTCGACAAGTGGAACGGTGAGACCCACGCGGATCTGACGCCGGGGGAATATACCCAGCTCACCGGGCGGGCGGGGCGGCGTGGCATCGACATCGAGGGTCACGCGGTGGTGTTGTGGCAGCCGGGCATGGATCCGCTGTCGGTGGCGGGGCTGGCGGGCACGCGTACCTATCCGCTGCGGTCCAGTTTTCAGCCCTCGTACAACATGGCGGTCAACCTGGTGGGCCAGTTCGGGCGCGAGCGCGCCAGGACGCTGCTGGAGGAGTCGTTCGCGCAGTTCCAGGCCGATCGGGCGGTCGTGGGGCTGGCCAAGCAGTTGCGCAAGCATGAGGAGGCCCTGGAGGGCTACCAGGAGGCCATGACGTGCCACCTGGGCGACTTTCCCGAATATGCGGCGTTGCGGCGCCGGCTGTCCGATCGGGAGGCGGAGCTGTCGCGTCAGCGTGGCGCCGCCCGCCGGGCCGCCGCGGTGCGGTCGCTGGAGGCGCTGCAGCCGGGTGACGTCATCCGGGTGCCGGGCGGGCGGCGGGCGGGGCTGGCGATCGTGCTCGACCCGGGGCGCAACCCCCGGGGGCACGGGCCGAGCCCGCTGGTGCTGACGATCGGCAAGCAGGTCAAGAAGCTCGACCCGGCCGACTTCCCCGTGCCGGTGGAGCCGCTGGAGAAGCTGCGCATCCCGAAGAACTTCAACGCGCGCGCCCCCAAGGAGCGCGCCAACCTCGTCTCGACCCTGCTGGCCAAGCTGGGCGACCGTGATCTCGGCAAGCCCACCAGGGCGCGCGATCACGCGATGGAGGACGAGGAGATCAACGAGCTGCGGCGGCGCATCCGCCAGCATCCCGCGCACGGGTGCGACGAGCGTGAGGATCACGCTCGCTGGGCCGAGCGTTACTACAAGCTGCAGCGTGAGACCGAGGGGCTGCGGCGCCGCGTGGAGGGGCGTTCGCACGTCATCTCGCGGACGTTCGACCGCATCTGCTCGGTGCTGGAGCAGCTCGGCTACCTCGACGGCGAGACCGTCACCGACGAGGGCCGCCGTCTGGGCCGTCTCTACACCGAGCTCGATCTGCTCACCGCCGAGAGCCTGCGCAAGGGGTTGTGGGAGGACCTCGACCCGGCCGAGCTGGCGGCGTGCGTGTCGGCGCTGGTGTTCGAGTCGCGGGCGGCCGACGACGCGCGGCGTCCCAAGATCCCGGCCGGGCGGGCGCAGGACGCGCTGTCGGCGATGATGCGGCTGTGGGGTGAGCTGGAGGGCATCGAGTCCGACCACGGGCTGTCCACGATCAGGGAGCCGGATCTGGGGTTCGCGTGGGCGGCGTTCCGGTGGACCAAGGGGCACAGCCTGGACGCGGTCCTCATGGAAGGGGTCAACGGCAACGAGCTGGCGGCCGGTGACTTCGTGCGGTGGATCAAGCAGCTCATGGACCTGCTGGGGCAGCTCGGCATGGCGGCGCCGAAGAACAGCAAGATCAAGCAGACGGCCGGCAAGGCGATGGACGCCATGCGGCGCGGGGTGGTGGCCTACTCGTCGCTCACCTGAGAGGTGTGGAGCAGGTGCTCGTGGCCACGTAGGCCAGGCCGTCGTACTCGTCGGCGAGGGTCGTGGGCATGAACGCCAGCTTGTAGGTGTATCTGCCCACGGCGGCGCCGTAGGCGCGCAGGTGGTTCTGGGCGGTCAGCCAGGCCGTGACGTCGCCTGGGTGCTCGTCGTCCGGGTGTCGCCGGAGGTCGACGAGGTGGTCGCCGGGGCAGGCGGCGGCCAGGCGGGTCTCTACGGCGTTCGGGGCGCCGGAGAAGGGCACGCGGTGCGTGACGGGCCGCTCGCCGGTACGCGGCCTTCTGAGGCGCGGCCACTTCAGGAGGGGGCGTAGTCGTTTTGCGCGGAATTCGCCCTGGCCGAACAGGAGACCGAGGGCGTAGTACGCGGGTCCGTGGCGGTGGCGCAGGTGCAGGCCCATGGCCGGGACCGCGCCGCCGCTGTGGTGGCCGGTCATGACGTGGCCGTTGTGCGCCCACACCGCCACCTTGGCCGCCGGATCGGCCAGCAGCAGGTCCACGTTGTCGGCGAGGAAGCGGTCCCGCAGCGTCGCCGCGTCCTGCGTGTCCTTGTGGGGGTTCAGGAGGGGGCGGGTGAGCAGGGCGGCGGCCTGGGTGAGGGTTCTGGCGTGGGCGCGGATGCCGGGGGAGGCGTCCGTCTCGGCGAGGTAGGTCTCCAGGTTGGCGGCGGCCTGTTCCACGTCCGGGTCCAGCGGGTGGCCGGAGCCCAGGCGGGTGGTGGTGAGTGCGGTCAGGGGGTCGAGGAGGGCGTCGGCCCTGGCCGGGGCGGTGGCGTGGAGGTGGGTGGCCAAGCGGCGCAGTGAGGCACCCGGAAGTTGCGGGTCGATGCCGGCGAAGCGGACCTTCCGGCCGGGTGGCGCCGTGGCGTTGTGGGCGCGCAGCCACTCGACGAGGCCGAGCATCTCGGCCGTGTCCCAGGTCCAGAAGCCCAGGTTGCGCAGGGCCTCGGCGGGGTCGCCGGTGCCGTGGGCGATGTGCTCGTTGACGGCCTCGGCGGCCGAAACGCTGGCCTCCATGGCGAGGACCGTGAAGCCCATCTCCGTGACGAGGAACTCCAGCAGCCGGTGCTTGAGCAGGAAGAACTCCCTGGTGCCGTGGGTGGCCTCGCCCATTCCCAGCACTCGTACGCCGTCCAGGACCGGGCGCAGCGGCGCGAGATCGCCGTTTTCCAGGGGGATCGCGCGGGAGGCCAGCCAGGCGGTCACGGCGGAGACGTCCATGCCCCGATGATCCCGGACGGCCGGAGGCCCGCGCATCGATCCAAAGTAGCGGCTGAGAGCCACTTCTCAGAAGCATCTTTGGTGTTTGCCTGACCACGGCTATTGCTTTTACTCGTTTACGGGGGATTTAACGACGTCGCGGCACCGCCTTTCGTGTCGGGATTCACCGGTCAAAACTTATTGAAATACACGAATAACTGGTGCTTTATCGCAATTCGGGTGCTAGCGTCCGATTTGTGCAGTTCAGCCAATCGGGGGAGGAAAGATGGCTAGCACCACGTTCGCACAAGTCGGTCACCAGCAGGGATGGGGCTGTCGCAGGCGTCGCCGCTGGCGTCGCTGGGGCGGCTGCTCTCGTCGCAGGTGGTGGGGGTGCTAGATAACCCCCCTGAGAGCCGGCGGCTTAGCCGCCGGCTCTCATTGAGCGCTTCCGGCCGTGAACTCGCGCCGGCGATTTCTCTTCGCCGGACCTTTCGCGAGTTCTGGCCGGACACTCGCGGATTGCGGCGGCTGTTCGTGGCCGGAGTGGTGTTCGCCATCCTGGCGGCGCTGTGCGAGGTCGCCGCGATCCGCCTGTTCGGGCACATCACCGACGAGGTGCTGACGACCAAGAACCTGGGGGCGTTCTGGACACCGGCGTTCGCCTGGCTCGGGCTCGCCGCGCTCGCCGGGGTGACGTCCTTCGCGGGAGCGTACGCCACCGCGCTGGGCGCCGAACGGTTCCTGCTGGCCCTGCGCGACCGCGTGTACGCCCACCTCCAGACGCTCGCGCCCGACTACTCCGAGAAGCGGCGGTTGGGTGACCTGATGGCCCGGCTGACCGACGACGTCGAGGCCATCGAGGAGCTCGTCGGCTCCGGGCTGGTCAAGGCGGTCACGACGGTCGCCAGTGCGGTGTTCTTCGCGACGGCGGCCTTCTTCGTCCGCTGGGAGCTCGCGCTCGTCACCCTGGCCCTGATTCCGCTGTTCCTGGTGGTCTCGAAGGTGTTCGCGGCCGGGTTCAGGACGGCGGCGGCGCGGGAGCGGGCCAGCAACGGGGCCATGAACAGCGTCCTGGAGGAGGGGCTGGCCAACCAGCCGCTCGTCCAGGCGTACAACGGACAAGGCGCCGAGTCGCGGCGCCTGCACCGGGAGGGCCGGGGCTGGTTGCGCGCCAACATGGCGCAGGCGTGGCTGTCCGGTCTGTACGGTCCCGCCGTCCAGCTCATCGAGACCGTCTGCCTGATCGTCGTCCTCGGCTTCGGCGCGTGGGAGATCGCGGCGGGCCGGCTGACGCTCGGCGGCCTGCTGTCCTTCGCGGCCTACCTGGCCCTGCTGTACCCGGCCGTTCAGGGGCTGGGCGAGCTGGCCATGACCGTCTCCGAGGCGGCCGCCGGGTCCGACCGGGTGATCGAGGTCCTGCGGGCCAATCCGGTCGCCACCGACGACGCGGGGGCCGTTGCGGCGGGTCGTAGCGCCGGGCGGGTCGCGTTCGAGAGGGTCGGCTTCGCCTATCCGGGGCGGGGGCGGCCGGTGCTGCGGGACCTGTCGCTCACCGCCGGGCCCGGCGAGGTCGTCGCCATCACCGGGGCCAGCGGCGTGGGCAAGTCCACGCTGGCCAAGCTGCTGCTGCGCTTCTACGACCCGGACGAGGGGCGCGTCCTGCTGGACGGCGCCGACCTGCGGGGGCTGACGCGGGAGTCGCTGCGCGACAACATCACCATCCTGCACCAGGAGACGCTGCTGTTCTCGGGGTCGGTACGCGACAACATCGCCTACGGCCGGCCCGGGGCCTCGCTCGACGAGGTGATCAGGGCGGCGGAGGCGGCGGGCGTGCACGACTTCGTCAAGCTGCTGCCCCAGGGGTACGACACGCCGGTGGGGCAGCGGGGGCGGCTCCTGTCCGGGGGGCAGCGGCAGCGGATCGGGATCGCCAGGGCCATCCTGCGGGACGCGCCGGTGCTGGTTCTCGACGAGCCCATGAACGGGCTGGACGAGGCCACGGCCGCGCAGGTGATGAAACCGCTGCGGCGGCTCATGGCCGGGCGGACGACGCTGCTGATCACGCATGATCTGCGGCACGTTCCGGAGGGGGCGCGGGTGGTGGAACTCGAACCGGTGCCCAGGGAGGAACGCATCCGCCTCAAGCGCGTCGGCCTCCCGGCTCGCGGCACCCGCTCGACCACGTCCCCTAACGGGTGAGCCGTCCGGGACCGGTCGATCGCCCGGCCGCGCCCCTGTCGACGGGCCCAGATGTCCGCCGGTCCCCGTGGGTCGGGCGGAGGTGCCTGGTCGGGCGTTGCCGGTCGGGCTGAGGCGCCTGCCCGGCTGTCGTGATCCAGGGTGGGGTGCCTGCTCGGTCGCGAAGCGGGCTGAGAGGGCTCGTTCGGGTGCCGGAGTTCGGGCGGAGGGGGAGGGTTGGTGTCCCGAGGGGGCTGGGGCCGATCGGGTGCTCGGTGGCGGGCTGAGGGCTGATGGGGGTGGCCGGAGGTGGGATGGCGGCTGATCGGTTGGCCGGAGGCGGGATCGGGGTGGTGGCGGTTGCGGGGGTGGGTGTGTGGGGTCTGGGGTTGTGGGGTTGGTGTCGGGTGTTGGGGTGTATGTCCTGACATTTCCTCGCTAGAATCGGAGAACTCTCTCCGCTTGTCCTGAGGCAGGTTCATGTCATGGGCGACGACCACAGCGCCGCCAGGCCGCTGCGCGCCGACGCCCGGCGCAACCGCGAGCGGGTCCTGCAGATCGCGCACGAGGCCCTGGCCGGTGACGGCCTGAGCATCTCCTTCGACGAGATCGCGCGCCGGGCCGGGTTCGGGGTTGGCACCGTCTACCGGCACTTCCCGACCGAGGCGGCGCTGGTCGAGGCGGTGCTGCTGGGGCGGATCGAGCGGTTCGTGGCCGACGGGCGAGCGCTGGCCACCGCCGAGGACGCGGGCAGGGCGTTCTTCGGGTGGTTCGCGCGGGTGGCCGAGCAGGCGGCGGTCAGTCAGGCGCTCTGCGACATGCTGGTCGGCGGCTCGGGGACGACGCTGGACGACGCGTTCGCGGCCGTGCTGGGGCGGCTGCTGGCCAGGGCGCAGCAGGCCGGGGCGGTACGCGGTGATCTGGGGGCGCAGGACGTACAGGATCTGCTGCGGGGGTGTCTGGTCGCCGAGCGGCGGGCACGGGCGCGCGGGTCGGCGGTCAGGATGGCCGACGTGGTCTGCGACGGCATGCGCGCCAGGGCGCACTGACCCCCACGGTCAGGATGGCCGACGTGGTGTGCGACGGCATGCGCGCCAGGACGCACTGACTCGCCGACCTGGCCGTCTCCGGCCTCCTCACCGTCGGCACGCTCGGCACCGCCGGCCTGCTCTGCCTGGCGCTGCACCTGACGGGCGTGGGCGCCGGTTGGAGCCCGCTCAAGAAGTGATCAGGTCGCCAGGCCGAAGCGGACCTCCCGGGTGGCCGGATCGGCCTGCGACAGCCGCACGGTGACCTGCTCGCCGAGGGGGAGCGTCCCGTCGCAGCGGGCGATCACGGCAGGGTCCAGCAGCTGCACCTGGCCGCCCCCGCGCCGTTCGTCGACGTCGATCACGACCGCCTCGAACGCCTGCCCGATCCTGTCGCGCAACAGGAACGCCTCCACCAGGTCCACGCACGCCCGCTCGACCGCATTCGTGCGGCGCCCGGAGGTGGACATGAGGTCGGGCAGGGCCGTCAGCGCCGCCCGCACGTCGGAGGGGACCGGCTCGCCAGCCGCGATCGCCAGGCACGCCTCCGTCGCGTAGCGGTCGACCAGGCGCCGCAGCGGAGCGGTGACGTGCGCGTAGGGTGCCGCCACCGCCGCGTGCTCGGCCAGCCGGGGCGGCGCGCCGTCGAAGGCGACGTAACCGGCCCCGCGCAGCAGCACCCTCGACTCGTGCAGGAACGCCGCCTGCTGCGCCTTCTTCGGATCCAGGTCGTGCACCACGTCGCCGTAGCCGGCGCCCTCGGGCCACGGCACGTCGAGCGCGCGGGCCACCCGGCGGACCTTGGCCAGGTCGTCGGGCTTCGGCGGGGGCAGCACGCGCAGGATGCCGATCTCCGCGTCGAGCATCATGGCGGCCGCGGCCATGCCGGTCAGCAGCGAGATCTGCGCGTTCCACGCCTCGGCGGGCAGCGGCAGCCGGAACTCCAGCCGGTAGCCGCCGTCGGCGGCGACCACCTCCTGGTCGGGCGTGGGCAGGGTGACGCCGCCGCGCTCGCGCTCCAGGGCCAGGCGCAGGCGGCCGATCTCGGCCAGCAGCTCCAGGACGCCGTCGGCGGTGCCGGTGTCGATGACCGCCTGCACGTAGGCGTAGTCGTAGCGCTCGCGGCTGCGTACGAGGGCGCGCTGCACGTCGGCGCCCACCGTGCGGCCGTCGCCGTCGAGGTCGATCCGCCACACCACGGCCGGTCGCAGCGCGCCGGGCAGCAGGCTGGCGGCGTCTTCCGAGAGCACCTTGGGATGCAGCGGCACCTTGCCCGCCGGCATGTAGACGGTCTCGCCTCGGACGCGGGCCTCGGTGTCGATCACGCCGCCGGGGCGGACGAAGGCGCCGACGTCGGCGATGGCGTACCAGACGCGGTAGCCGGCGCGCAGCCGCTCCAGATGGAGGGCCTGGTCGAGGTCCATCGAGCCGGGCGGGTCGATGGTCACGAAGGGCACGTCGGTCATGTCCTTGGCGTCGAGCCGGGGCACCCGCGCCACCCACGCGGCCTCGTCGAGCACGGCCCGCGGGAAGTCGCCGGGCAGCGCGAACTCCCGCCGGATCCGGTCGAACCCGTCTTCGAGCTTCAGAGGTATCTCATCGGGAACCTGCACGCCTGACAACCTACAGGGGCGGCGTGAGGTGAGTGTCGAGGCCGGTGATGCGCAACAGCCGCAGCATGGCGGGCGGGACGTTCGCGATGCGCAGCGGGGTGCACTGGCTGAGCGCCTGGTTCTGGACGGAGACGAGGATGCCGAGCCCGGCCGCGTCGATGAAGGACAGGCGGCTCATCTCGATGATCAGCGACATGTCGGCGCGGTGGGCGTGCCCGGCCTCCTGCAGCAGCGCGAGCAGGTGGCCGCGCAGCAGCTCGGTGGTGGCGATGTCGAGCTCTCCGGACACGCTCACGGTGAGGGCGCCGTCGCGGCGGCTGGTGGTCAGATGCAGTGGGTCCATAGGCCGGCTCCGCGCTCTCCGAGGGCCGGGATCATCTGTCGGTAGCGCGGACCCGCCCTTTGCCATTGGCACGATGTCTTGCTCGCGTCACATAGAGCGACTGTGTGCTTCCGGAATGGAGTGTACATGCCTGTCCGCGCACGTCGAGAGGGCAGAACCGATTCGGGTGAACAAGAGAAATCCTCAAGAAAGCAATTTCGATTACCGGATAGAAGAAAACCTCACCCGTCAGCGTGGTTTCAGGCCGAGCAGGATGAGATCGCACAGAGCGGTGAAATCATCATCGATCCCCGGTCGGCCCCAGCCGGCGGCGTGCACGGGATTGTGGAAGGTGGACGTGGCCTGAAGGACGGCGCGGGCCGCGACGGCCGGGTCGGGGGCCACCAGCTCTCCGCGCGCCACGCCGGCGGCGATGATCTGCTCGATCTGCGCGATCAGGCCGGCGACGTGCCGGTCGATGACCGTGCTGGCCTCCTGCACCAGGACCGAGTACGTGGCGAAGAGCTCGGGATCGTCGAGGGCCTTCTTGCGCTTGGCGGCGGCCAGCGCCGACAGCCAGTCGCGCAGCCGTACGTCGGCCGGGGTGTCCATGGCCATGACGGCGGCCAGCCCGGCGTGCGACTCGTCCAGCCAGCGCTGGGTGACGGCCTCGCGCAGGGCCGTCTTGCTGGGGAAATGCCGGTAGACGCTGCCGTGGCTGACGCCTAGCGCCCGCGCGACGTCGACGACCGTGGCCTTGGCCGGGCCGTAGCGGCGCAGGACCTCTTGCGCCGCCGCGAGGATCTGGTCGGCCGTCAGGATGCCATCTGTCACCTTTCCAATTCTGTCAGCCCTTTGGGGATGCGTGTCGACGCGGATACGGGTGGGCGTATTTTGGGGAAATTAGCGGGTTTGCCAGGGCCGATCACACTACGCTGCTAGCCCTGTCAGTACGAGGGGAAAGTCAACGACATCGTGTGGATCGCAGTCGCAGTCGCAGCGCTGGCCGCCGCCGTAATCGGCGGGATGGCCTGGTGGCTCCGCCGGGATTCGGCGGGCGGTGAGGCCGACGACAGGGTCGAGGCCGAACGTCAATGGGGCTGGGAGTTCATGCTCTCGGCCGAGGCGCAGGCCGCGTTCATGGAGGGGCTGCGGGCCTGCCACGACTCCGGGGGCGCTTTCCGGGTGGACGGGGAGCGGGGGGTGCTCACGACGTACGAGCCGCCCCGGCTGCTCTCCCTCTACCTGCTCGCCGACGCGTTCGCGGCCCGGGGGGACGCCGCGATGCACGACCCGCAGGCGACGGTGGCGCGGCTGCTGGAGCAGGCCGAGCGGCCCGGGGTGCTGCACCTGCGGGCTGGGTGGCTGGACGGGGAGGTGGACGGCATGGACGCCGCCCGCTTCGCCGCCCTGGCGGAGGAGATCACCGGCGGGACGGGCGATGCCGCCATTGGAGCGTTGCAGGTGCCCGTGCCCGGCGCCAAGGTGTCGCACGTCAACGGGACGCCGCTCAAGACGGTGAGCGTGGGCGGCGGGCCCGAGCCGCGTACGGGCGAGGCCAACACGATGATGCTGGACCTGGCCCGGCTGCTTGACCTCTACGCGGAGGAACGCGGCAAACGGCCGGAGGCGGGCGCCGAGGAGTTGCTGCGGGAGGTCGTGCCCCGGCTGATCGGCTCCGGCGGGCCGGGCCTGACGTGGGTGCGTCCGCCCACGGACGAGGATCTGCGGGCGGTGCTGGGCGACAACGCACCGGAACTGCGCTAGAAGGCCGGTTACTCGTTGTTCTCGGGGCGGCCGTCGCGCCAGTAGCCCATGAAGGCCACCGAGCGGCGGTCCAGGCCGCGCTCGGCGACCAGGTGGCGGCGCAGGGTCTTGATGACGGCCGCCTCGCCGGCCAGCCACGCGTACAGCGGGCCGTAGTCCGGCGTCTCCTCCTGCGGGACCTCCCACAGCTCGTCGGTGTCGACGTCCAGGTCGTCGAAGCTCTCCGGCTTCGGGAGGGCGGGCAGCAGGCGGCCGGCGGCGGCCTTGACGGCGGGGATGAGGGCGCCGCCGCGCTCGCCGCCGTTCCTGGCCAGCCAGGTGACCTTGACCGAGGCGGACGTCTCCACCGGCAGGAAGTCCTCCTCGCAGGGCACCTCCATGAGCACCTCGCCGGCCAGGGGGGTGGGCAGCCGTTCGAGGACGGAGCAGATGGCGGGCACCGCCGTCTCGTCGCCGGCGATCAGGACGCAGCCGGTGCCCTCGGGCGGCCGGAACTCCAGGCCGCCGTGCCGGCCCTCGTGGCGTGAGTCGGGGCCGTAGAGGCAGGCGATGTCGCCGACGCCCACACCTTCGGCCCAGCGGGCGGCCGGGCCGCCGTCCGGGTGCATGACCACGTCCACGTCGACCTCGGCCGCGTCGGGGCGGACCAGGCGGGCGGTGTAGGTGCGCATCGGGTTGCGCTTGTCGTTGTCGAGCGCGCGCCAGCGCGTGTACCAGTCCGCGCCGGACGGCAGGTGGGTCATGCCGTGCTCGGCGAGCGGGAGGATGAGTTTGATCCGCTGGTCGAAGCCGTTGTCCGCGAACAGGTGCAGGTCGTCGCCGGTGAAGGTGACGCGGAGGAACGACGGGCTCAGCCGCTTGAGGCGGTCCACCCGTACGTCGAACATGCGAAACGGCTCGGTCATCCCCGAAATCTCCCATCCAGTTTAGGTGAGCCTAACCTAATCGATCAGGGGATGGATGGCCAGCCGGAGGTGGGACCTCCCCGTGCGCCGCCAAGATCGGCGAGGTAGCGTCATACCGCTGATGCCGAGACGCAGGTCCCGCGCCTGCCCCCTCCATAAGGAGCCCGACTTGTCTCCCGTGATCCTCAGCGCGGCCGGCGCCGCGCTCGTGCTCGACGATTCCGGCCCCGGCCTGCCCCGGGTGCGGCATTTCGGCGCCGGGCTGGGCGCCGTCGACGGGGCCGAGCTGGTGCCCGTGCTGGCCTCCCTGGCCGCCGCGCCGCCGTTGCTGCCCGCCCAGGGCGACTCCTGGTACGGACGTCCCGGCCTGACGGGCGGCAGGGACGGCGAGCACTGGCCGGTGCGCTGGACCGTGGAGGGCTGCGACGCGGACGTCACCCCCGGTGCGGGCGGCACGGTGACCGTCACGGCCACCGACGCCAGGGCCGGGCTGGAGCTGGTGAGCGAGCTGGCCATGGACGCCGGCGGCCTGGTGACGATGCGGCACACGGTGCGCAACACCGCCGCGACGCCGTACCGCGTGGAGGGGCTGACCTGCGCGCTGCCGGTGCCCGGGCGAGCCGGGGAACTGCTGGACTTCACCGGGCGGTGGGCGCTGGAGAAGGTGCCGCAGCGCAGGGCGTTCGGGCACGGGGTGTGGTCGAGGGAGAACCGCAGGGGCCGCACCGGGCACGACGGCACCGGGCTGCTGGTGGCCGGGACCGAGGGATTCGGGTTCCGCGGCGGCGAGGTGTGGGCGGTGCACACCGGGTGGAGCGGCAACCACGCGCACTACGCCGAGCGCCTGCAGGAGGGCGCCGCGCTGCTGGCCGGCGGCGAGCTGCTGGAGCCGGGCGAGGTCGTGCTGGGTGAAGGGGAGAGCTACCGGACGCCGTGGGTGTACTTCACCTGGTCGGGCGCCGGGCTGGACGAGGCGAGCACCCGGCTGCACGATCACCTGCGCGCCGCCCGCCCCCTCCCGGAACGGCCCGTCACGCTCAACAACTGGGAGGCCACCTACTTCGACCACGGCCTCGACCGGCTGCTGGAGCTGGCCGGCAAGGCCGCCGCGGCCGGGATCGAGCGGTTCGTGCTCGACGACGGCTGGTTCCGGCACCGCCGCCACGACCGGGCCGGGCTCGGCGACTGGTACGTCGACGAGGGCGTCTGGCCGGACGGGCTGCACCCGCTGGCCGAGCACGTACGCAAGCTCGGCATGCAGTTCGGCCTCTGGTTCGAGCCCGAGATGATCAACCCCGACTCCGACCTGGCCCGCGAGCACCCCGACTGGATCCTCGGGCGGGCCGAGCGCATGCCGCCGCCGCAGCGCCACCAGCAGGTGCTCGACCTGGCCCGGCCGGAGGCGTACGCGTACCTGCTCGAAAGGATCAGCACCCTCGTCACCGAGTACGCGCTCGACTACATCAAGTGGGACCACAACCGCGACATCGCCGAGCCCGTGCACGACGGCGCGCCCGGCGTGCACGCGCAGACCCTGGCCACCTACCGGCTGCTCGACGAGCTGCGCGCCCGCCACCCCGGGCTGGAGATCGAGTCGTGCTCGTCCGGCGGCGCGCGCGTCGACCTGGGCATCCTGGCCCGCACCGACCGGGTGTGGACCTCCGACAGCAACGACGCCCTCGACAGGCAGGCCATCCAGCGCTGGACCGGGCTGCTCGTGCCGCCCGAGCGGCTCGGCTCCCACGTCGGCGCGCCGGACGACCACATCACCGGCCGTTCGCTGCCGCTGGCCTTCCGCGGGGCGACCGCGCTGTTCGGCCACATGGGCGTGGAGTGGGACCTGACGTCGGCGAGCGAGGCCGAGCTGGAGGAGCTGGCCACGTGGATCGCGCTGCACAAGCGGCTGCGGCCGCTGCTGCACGCGGGCCGGGTGGTCCGCGCCGACCACGCCGACCCGTCGGCGCTGCTGCACGGCGTGGTGCTGCCCGAGCGGGCGATCTACGCCTTCGTCCAGCTCACCTCGCGGGTCGACACGGGGCCCGGCCCGCTGCGGCTGCCGGGGCTCGACCCCGAGGCCCGCTACGAGGTGCGCGTCGCGGGACCCGTGCCCCCGAGGACGGGTCTGCCGGAGTGGGCCGCCGGCCCGGTGCGGGTGCCCGGCGCGGTGCTCGCCGAGGTGGGCCTGCCCGCTCCGGCGCTGCGCCCCACGTCGGTGCTGCTGATCGAGGTGGAGAAGGTCTAACCCAGGTCCAGGTCCGAGCCGCCGAACCGGTCGCGCAGGAAGCGGCCCTGGTCGCGCAGCGCCTGCTCGTCGCCCCGGTGGATCGCCTCGGCGACCTTGCCCATCTGGGCGTCGAGCAGCGCGAGCTGGGCCAGCAGCTCCTCGTGCGCGCTGCGCTCCCGCCCGGCCCGCCGGGTGAGGGCGTAGCGGCGCGGCAGGTTCGCGTACGCCTCCAGGCTGGCCGGCAGGTAGCGGCGGATCGTCTGCGACACCACGTGCAACTGGTCGGGGGAGGCGGCGAGCTGCTCGGCCCTGGCCAGCACGCCGCCGATGACGTCGGCCAGGGCGTGCACGGCGGCCCGCACGTCGTCGGGGAAGTGCCCGTCGATGCGGCGCAGCAGGCCGTCCAGGTCGGCGCGCAACCCCTGGGTCTCGACCTCGGAGATCGTCAGCCGGACCCGCTCCGGCGGGGCGAGCAGCGCGCCGACACCATAGAGGGCGGCCACGACCAGCGGCCACAACGCGCCCGCCAGCCCCAGGAAGTGGGCCAGCAGGCCGAGTAGGGCCAGGACCGAGCCGGCGATGTTCCTCGTCGAGCCCAGGTAGCGCAGGACCCGCTCACTGATAGCCACGGATCTCCTTGAACGCGCTGGTCAGCGACGTCTCCCGGGCGTCGAACACGGCGCCGCCGGTCAGCGTGGCCACCCGGCGCATCTCGTCGGCGTCGCTCTCGCCGAACAGCACCACGAACGTCGGCGGCCGGCGCCGGTCCTCCGGCAGGGACCGGTAGCGGGCCTCGAAGGCGTCGTAGTCGGCGCCGTGGGTGTTCTCGCCGTCGGTCATGAGCACGATCGAGGTGTAGTGGCCGGGCGCGGCCGGGCGGTCGTAGGCGGCGGCGAGGCTGTCGTAGATCGCGGTGCCGCCCGCCGCGCCGAGACCTTCGGCGAACTGCTTGATCTGGGCGAGGACGGGGCCGGGGTCGCGTTCGGGGACGGTGAACGGCACCGACTGCCCGGTCCTGTCGCTGAACGGGATCATCGTGACGGCCTCGCGGTTGCTGAAGCGCGAGAAGGCGCCGGAGGCGGAGGTGTCCGCGCCGGTCAGCGCGATCAGCGCCTGCCGCAGCGCGGCGATCCTGTCGCCGTCCATCGAGCCGGAGGTGTCCAGCACGAACCTGGTCTCCGCCGGGACCCGCACCTGGTTGAGGTAGGTGGCGATCAGCTCGTCGGCGGTGCCGCGCCGGTTCGGGAAGGGCAGCTCGATGAGCGGCGCCGAGCCGAAACGCGGGCCCAGGGGTACGCCGTTCACGATCGGGCGGCGGTGGGTGCCGGTCATGATGTCGCGCTGCACGGCCGGGGTGCGCAGCCACGTGGTGAGCTTGCCGTACAGGGCCTTCTTGGCCTCCGGGGCCGAGGCCAGCAGCGTGAGCGGGTAGTCGGCGCTGACCACGCCGTCGCCCGGGTAGACGATGGTGAGCGGCTCCCGCGCGGCGAGCAGCACCGACTCGTAGTTCACCATGCCGTCCACGCCCGGCGCGCGGGCGTAGGCGTCGGCCAGCCAGCCCGACGAGCCGGCCGTCAGCCGCTGCGCGGAGAAGAACTCCTTCAGCTTCGGCGTCACCGCCGTGACCTGCTCCGCGCTCAGCGCGCCGTCCGCGTCCGACAGGGCCGCGGCCACCCCGACCAGGGCGGAGAAACCGGAGTTGGACGAGGCCGGGTTCGTCATGCCGAAGCTGAACCGGCCGTCCCTGGCCGCCGCCGCGATGTCGGCCCACGAGACCGCGCCCTTGTCCCAGCCGAGCTCGCTCGCCTTGGCCGGCTTCAGGCCCAGGACGACGGGCGAGACCATGACCTTCGTCTGCGTGGACAGCCTGGCCTGGGCGCCGTCGATCAGGGACAGGTAGCGGTTGGAGGAGAACCAGGTGGCGTCCAGGTTGCCGTCGGCGCGGCCGGTCGCGACCTGCTCGGCGCCGTCGAGGGTGCCGGTGTAGGTGAGCTTCACCCGCACGCCGGCCTCCTGTTCGGCGCGCTGGAGCAGGGGTTCGAGGTCCTTGATCTCGCTGCCGGCCAGGACGCGCAGGACGTTCGCGGGTTCGGCCGCGGGCGCGCAGGCGGCCACCAGCAGCAGGAGCAGCGCCGCCGCCCACCTCATGAGGAACGCTCCAGGTACGTCTTCGTGTGCTCCAGCTCCGACGACAGGCTGTCCACGGTGGCCGCCATGCTGTCGACGGCCTTGGCGCGGAAGGCGTCGATGGCGTCCATCGTGGCGTACACGTTGTCGAACGCCTGCCGCAGCGTGTCCAGGTCCACGGTGGCCGCGGCCGCCTGGTTCTGGATCGCGCCCGCCTGCGTGCGCAGCATCTCGCTGGTGGCCAGGATCAGGTCGCCGGTCGTGGCGTTGAGCGCGGTGATCTGGTCGAGCACCAGCTTCTGGTTCGCCAGCGCCTGCGCGACCGTCACGGCCGTGCGCAGCGCCGCGACCGTCGTCGTGGTGGCCCGGTCCACGCCCTTGCTCAGCTCCAGGTTGTTCTTGCGCACCAGGTCCAGGGCCAGGTAGCCCTGCGCCGAGACGGCGAGCTGGGTGAGCAGGTCCTGGTGCTTCTGGCGGACGGTGAACAGGGCGTCGGAGCGCAGCGCGGTGGCCCGCTCCTCGTCGGCCACGGCGATCTGCTCCTCCAGGGCCGCGTCCATCGCCTGGGCCATGACCGCGTACTCCTGCAGCCGGGTCATGGCCTCCCACAGGTTCGCCTTCTCGCCCTCGATGGCGGCGTTGTCGCGCAGCAGCTCGTCCTGGCCGGACTTGAGCGCGCGGACGATGTCGTCGAGGTGCTTCTGCGCGGAGTGGTACTTGGCGAAGTAGTCGCGCAGCCGGTCGCCGAACGGGATCAGCCCCAGGAGGCGGCGCGGGCCGCTCGCGGCCTGCTTCGGGTCCAGGTCGACGATCGTGCGGCGCAGCGCCACCAGCTCGTTCGCGACCCGGCCCTGGGCGTCGGCGCCCTCGCCCCTGGCCGCCGACAGGGCGGCGACGGGCCGCTTGAGCATGCGGTTGGCCGCCTGGGAGGCGGACCTGATCTCGGTGTCGCCCATCGAGGCGACGTCGTGCACCTTGCGCGAGAAGTCGGGTGAGCGCGGGTCGAGCCCGCTCAGCTCGCCGGCGAACTCGCGGGCCTTGGCGGTCAGCTCGGCCGCGCGTTCGCCGGCCATCGGGAGCATGGTGGCCGCCGTCTCGGCCGGGACCGGAGTCACCGGCTCGGGCGGCGTGAGCACCAGATCGGACACGTAAGGGATCTCCTTGCTAGGGCCGGGTGGTTTCGATGGTGGAGATGAGCCGGTCCAGGCGCTCGTACGCGGGCGGCTCGACGACGTCGACGAGGTCGGGCGGCGTACCGGTCTTGGCGGCCAGGGTGGCGAACGCCTTCGGGTCGGTGGTGCGGAAGCCGTACGCGGCGGCCAGGGCCTGCAGCTCGGGATCCTTGGTGAGCAGCTCGCCGATCCGGGTGCCCGCCCCTGACAGGGGGACCAGTGTGTGCTTGCTGAGCACGGTCGGCGACGGGTAGACCAGCCGCATGTCCGGCTTGATCGCGCCGTCGCCGGCGAAGACGTGCGCCAGATACTGCGCCTCGTAGACGACCAGCATCGGCGTCTTGCCCGCGCCCAGAGCCAGGTAGTCGTCGAACGACGCCTCGCTGGTGGACTCGGCGAAGCCCTGGTCGAGTACGGCGGGAGCGAGGACGGGCGCGAGTTTGGCGATCTGCTCGTCGGAGCTGATCACGTCCTCGGAGTTGGCCACGTAACCGATCACCGACAGGTACATGGCGGCGGAGTTCGAGGTACGGATGTCGGTCGTGGTGAGCAACACCCTTTTGCGTGCCGGATAAGCCGAATTATCGGGAATTTGGTCCCAGCGGGTGCCTTTTGCGACTAAATCGAGATATTTCGCAATATCGAAAGTCGTCCCGCGCAGCACCCCCGCCTTCGCCAGCAGCGCCGCGATCGGTTCGAACGTGGCCACCGCCATCGGTGAGTAGAACGGCGAGTACGTGGTCGTGGCCTTCCTGTCGCGCTTGATCCGCTCGGCGGCCGGCACGCTGGACGGGAAGGCGAAGGCGTAGCGGCTCAGGTCCACGCCGGTGACGATCTGCCGCGAACCCGCGGTGTCCACCTCGACCCGCAGCCCGTGCCGGGCGAAGACCGCCTGCACCTTCGGGTCGTCGAAGAACGGTTTCTTCTCCGAGCCGATCACACCCCGGACGACCTCGGGCCCCTCTTCGGTCCGGTTCCCCATGACGATCGCGGCCACCGCGACCCCGGCGAGGGCCACCGCCAGAATGACGCCGATCCACCGCTTCATCGTGAAATAACCCCCATGTCTGGGATTATGGAAGTGCGGTCGCGGGCGTCGCGCGGGTGTGAAGCGGACCGTACGGCAGAATTCATGCGCCGTTCACGATGGCCGGGCGATTTCTCCCTATATGCGGAATGTGGCTAAGATCATCCGCATCGTCATGAGAACTTGGGCAGCCGTCCGCCGACACCGTTTCGGGCGCGTGGCGGCCCTACCGGATGCGCGTGTACGCCCGCTACGACGAGGGAGCCACGGGCGATGCGGTCGCGGAGGAGCACCTGATCGTGGTGTATCCCGGCCGTTCGGCCAGGAAGGTCGTGCGCCGGTGAGCGGTCAGGGGATGACGTCGGCCACGACCGTGGTGCCGTCCTTGCGGCAGGAGCTCAGCCGGCCGGTCCGCATGCTCTCGGCGGCCGAGTTGCTCGCGCACTCCCAGCCCGCGACGGTGGCGACCCCGGCGGAGCCCTGCTTGGGCGTCCGCGGGCGATAGTAGGTCCGGAAGACGCGCAGAGCCTCCGCGCAGTCCGCGCGTCCCTTGTGCACCGCGACGGCGGCCATCGGCCCGTTTGCGGGCTGGACCTCCCCGCAGACCGTCCTGGGCCCGGCCTTCACCGGCCGGCGGGAGACCCGCTCCGTCGGCTCCGGCGCGGGACTGCTGGTGGCCGCCTGGGAAGACGCCTGGGAAGGCGAAGGGGAAGACGCAGGGGAAGATGCCGGAGAAGTCGTCGGGGCGGGCGCAGGGGAAGGCGCGGGGGCCGGAGCGGGGCCGCAGGCGGCGAGGAGGAGCAGGAGCGGGGCGCAGAGGGTGACGCTGACGCGCATAGGGCGGGAGACTCCACATTTCGACTTCTTGACCGAGGGAGTCTCTCACGAGGTCGCGTGGTGAGACCGGTTTAATGCCCCCGCAACCCGACCGCCCATGATCAGGAAACACGCCACAGGCATACTCGCCGTCATGAGAGATGAACGCAAAGTGACGTGGCGGCGGGAGATCGCCGAGCTGGCCGCGCTGTTCCTGGCGGTCGGGCTGGCACACCTGCTGGCGACCCTGCTCGGGCACACGGACCCAGGACCCGTCGTGCTGGTCGGGCTCGGCGTGGCGTTGATCGCCGGGGCGGCGATCCACAAGCGGCTGGGCAGGGGACGCCGAAGAGCCCCGCTGCCGGTCGGCCAGGGCGCCGGGCCGCCGATGACGTTGTGGCGCATCCGGATGCGCGTGGTGGAGCGGCCGGGCCGGCTCGCCGCCGTGGCGGGGGCGTTCGGCGGGCTGGGGTGCAACATCCTGGCGCTGCACATCGCCCCGACCGGCGGCAGCGCGATCACCCCGGCCGGGTGCGACGCGCTCGACGAGTTCGTCATCGAGGCGCCGCGCGGCCTGGCCACCGGCGCGCTCGCCAAGGCACTGACCGGGGCCGGCGGGCACGACGTGGTGATCGTGCCCGCGCGGGTCAAGGACCTCACCGACCCCGGCGTGCATGCGCTGGTGCTGGCGCAGCGCGTCGGCGCCGACCCGGGCCGGCTGCCCGAGGCCCTGGCCGAGCTGCTGCGCGGCGCGCGGGTCGAGTGGCGGCTGCCCGGCGACACCGTACAGGAGGGAGCCGGGCTCAACACCACCATGGTGATCTCCGTCGACCCCGGCAGGGCGCTGCTGGCCAGGCGGCCGGAGCTGCCGTTCACGCCGACCGAGGCGGCCAGGGCGGCGGCGCTGACCGCCGCCGCCACTCACGGCCGCTACATCGTCAGCGGTAGCCCTTCGCCAGCACCGCCTGCGTCTCACGGGTGATCTGCGCCGCCTGCTCGGGCGCCAGCGCGGTGCGCGGCGGACGGCAGGCGCCGCCCTTGCGTCCCGCCAGGTCCATCGACAGCTTGATGGACTGCACGAACTCGGTCTTGGAGTCCCACCGCAGCAGCGGGTGCAGGTCGCGGTAGAGCGGCAGCGCCTTGGCCACGTCGCCGGAGACGGCCAGGTGGTAGAGCTCGACCGTGGCGCGGGGGATCATGTTCGGGTAGCCGGCGATCCAGCCGACCGCGCCGGCGATGCCCAGCTCCAGCAGCACGTCGTCCGAGCCGACCAGCAGGTCGAGGCCGGGGGCGAGCTCGGCGATCTCGTACGCCCTGCGCACGTCCCCGGTGAACTCCTTCACCCCCACGATCAGCCCCTCCTGATGCAGCTCGGCGAGCAGCGCCGGCGTCAGGTCCACCTTCGTGTCGATCGGGTTGTTGTAGGCCACCACCGGCAGCCCGGCCTTGGCGACCTCCCGGTAGTGGCCGACGACGGCCGCCCGGTCGGCGCGGTAGGTGTTCGGCGGCAGCAGCAGCACCGACGAGGCGCCCGCCTCGGCCGCCTGCTCGGCCCACCGCCGCGACTCGGCCGCGCCATAGGCGGCCACGCCCGGCATCACGTGGAAACCCTCGGGGGCGGCCTCGACCGCGGTGCGCACCACGCGGGCGCGCTCCTCGTCGGTCAGCGTCTGGTACTCGCCCAGCGAACCGTTGGGGCACACACCGTCGCAGCCGCCCTCGGCCAGGAACCTCACGTGCTCGGCGTAGCCGTCGTAGTCGACGGACAGATCGTCGTTGAAGGGCAGCGCGGTCGCGACATGCACGCCGTGCCACACGTGGCCGCTCTCTGGGGCGGTCATTTGTTCTCCTTGTTCCAGTTTTCCAGCCCGCTGGCGTCGATCGGCAGGGCGTCGGACAGGATGTCCGCGCCGTCGGCCGTCACGAGCAGGTCGTCCTCGATCCGCACGCCGATCCCGCGCAGCTCCGGGGGAACCGTGCGATCGTGGGCGTGGAAGTACAGTCCGGGCTCGACGGTCAGCACCATGCCCGGCTCCATCCGGGCGCCGTGGTAGGCCTCCGGGCGGGACCGCGCGCAGTCGTGCACGTCCAAGCCCAGGTGGTGGCCGATGCCGCAGATCAGGTAGCGGCGGTGGTGCTGGCCGGCGTCCGACAGGGCCTCGTCCACCGACACCGGCAGCAGGCCCCAGTCGTGCAGGCCGCGCGCGATGACCTCCATGGCCGCGTGGTGGAAGGCGGTGAACGGCCGGCCCGGCGTCACCTGCGCCATCCCGGCCCGGTGCGCCCGCTCCACCAGGTCGTGCACCTGCCGCTGGGCGGGGGAGAAGGTGCCCGAGACGGGGAAGGTGCGGGTGACGTCGGCGGTGTAGTGGCCGCGGGTCTCGACGCCCATGTCGAGCAGCAGCACCTCGCCCTCCTCGACGGGGCCGTCGCAGCGGACCCAGTGCAGGGTGGGGGCGTGCGGGCCGCTGCCCACGATGGAGGCGTAGCCGGGGCCGTTGCCGTACGCCCTGGCGTACCGGTCGAAGGTGCCCTGCAGCCAGCGCTCGCCCGGCCCCGCGACCGCGGCAGGGACCTCGGCCAGGACCGCGGCGAAGCCTTCGACGGTGCGGTCCACGGCCTCGCGGAGCTGGCCGATCTCCCACTCGTCCTTGATCATGCGCAGCTCGGCCAGGACGCGCCGCACGTCGGCGGGCACGTCGGCGGCGGGCGCCTCGTCCAGCGGCAGCACCGTGACGCCCAGCGCCGCCGACCACTCGGCCGGCGACGGGGACGGCCCCACCCACAGCTCGCCGTAGGCCGCGTCGGCGAAGAAGCCGACGTCGCCGGGGCGGGCGGGCGGCGGCAGGTAGAGCGTGGCGTCGCCGTCCCTGACCACGGCCACCGCGTTCTCCGTCGCGCAGCCGGTCAGCCAGTAGAAGTCGCTGTCCACCCGGAAGTCGTAGGAGGTGTCGTTGCTGCGCACCGGGGCGCGGCCGGCCGCGATGACCACGGTACGGCCGGGCAGCGCCGCGGCCAGCCGGGCCCGGTGGGCGGCGGCGGCCTCGGCGGCGCCGGGCACCAGGTCGGGGGTGCGGGCGGGGGAGTCCCAGCCCTGGGCGATGTAGTCGTTGAACGCGGGGATTTCCGCCAGTCTGGGCAGGCGGCCGTCACTCATCGGAGATTCCTCCTCCTTGGTCGCGGACGAGCTTGGTCAGCCGGGCGAAGACGCGCTCCTCGCCGATGCCGTCGTGCTCGTACTCGTTGGTGACCCATGCCTGGGTGTTGCCCACCCGGGCGGCGGTGTCGAGTTGCAGGGCCGAGTCGACGTACATGTCGTCGAAGTAGACGGCGGCGGCCACCGGCACGTCGTTGGCGGCCAGCCGTCGCGGGTCGTACAGCGGCGGCCAGTCCGCGCGGGCGGCGAGCAGATCGACGGCGGCGCGGAACGGGCGCAGCACGCGGATCTCCTCGAACATCCACGGATAGATCATCTCACCGGTGAACAGCAGCGGCCTGGCGTCCTCGGCGAAGGCGGGACGCAGGGCGCGCTCGCGCTCGGCCGCCCACGCGGTCGCGCCGGGGCCCGAGCCGTAGATGCTCTCCTGCAGCGCCGCGAACAGCGGCCCGTCGGCGTAGGACGAACGCGCCAGCACCTGGTGCAGGAACGTGTCCGGCAGGCCGTCCGACTCGTCCAGCAGCCAGTGCATACGCTCGTAGCCCGGCTTCATGCCGAAGTCGATGCCGAGCGACTGCAGCCGCCGCACGGTGAGGGTGTCGCCGTCGGGCAGCAGCACGTCGCCCTCGGCCAGCCGGTCGGCCAGCCGCGCCGTCGTCTCCGCGTGGTGCGGGTAGCGGCGGTAGAACTCGGCGTTCTTGGCCGCCACCCGCGGATACGTACGCCGGTAGACCTCGGCGGCGTCGGGGTCGAGCGAGGGCAGGCCGCCCGCCACGTAGCAGGCGCTCAATCCCTCGGGCGCCGCCGACAGGTACGTCAGCGTGAGGAACCCGCCGTAGCTCTGCCCCAGCGTCGACCAGCGCCGCCCGCCGAACACCGTCTTCCGCAGGTGCTCGGCGTCGGCCACGATCGAGTCGGCGCGGAAGCGCGCCAGGTAGTCGGCGCCCTCCTCCGCGCCGAGCGCCGACATCACCCGGCCGTCGATCCGCGAGCTGCGCCCCGTGCCGCGCTGGTCGAGCAGGATCACCCGGTAGCGCTCCAGCGCCTGCCCCAGCCAGCCGGACGTGCCGGCCGGGCGCGGCCCCTTGCCGCCGGGGCCGCCCTGCAGGAACAGCAGGCACGGCAGGTCCTCGCCGTCGCGGGCCGGATCGACCAGCTCGCGGGCGAACACCGTGATCGTCGCCTCCGGGTCGGCCCAGTCGAGCGGCACCCGCTCGACGTGGTCGCGCACCCGCATGCCGGGAATCGTGTACGTCGCGGTGATCAAGTCGCCTCCCTTCGGCGGCGGTCCCACTCCGGGTCGATGCGCGGGATGGCCGCCAGCAGCGTGCGCGTGTACTCGTCCTGGGGGTCGCCGAACACCTGCGCGGTGGTGCCCAGCTCGACGATCTTCCCCTTGCTCATGACCGCGACCCGCTGCGCGATCTGCCGTACGACGGCCAGGTCGTGGGCGATGAACACGTAGCTGAAGCCGCTCTCGCGCTGCAGCCGCCGCAGCAGCTCGATCACCTGCGCCTGCACCGACACGTCGAGCGCCGAGACGGCCTCGTCGCAGATCACCAGCTTCGGGTTGACGGCCAGCGCCCTGGCGATGCCGATGCGCTGCGCCTGCCCGCCGGAGAACTGCGCCGGGTAGCGCAGCGAGTGGTCGGGGTTCAGGCCGACCCGCTCCATCAGCTCCTTGGCGTGCGAGCGGCGGTCGCCCTTGGGCGCGATGCCCTGGTAGACCAGCGGCGCCATGAGGATGCGCTCCACCGTGTGCCGCGGGTTGAGCGAGGAGAACGGGTCCTGGAAGACGACCTGGACGTTGGCGCGGAAGCGGGCCAGCGCGTCCTTCTTCGCGGCGGTGACGTCCTCGCCCTCGAACTCCAGGACGCCCTCGGTCGGGTCCATCAGCTTGGCGATCATGCGGGCGGTGGTCGACTTGCCGCTGCCCGACTCGCCCACCACGGCCAGCGTCTCGCCCAGCCGCACCTCGAAGCTCACCTTGTCGACGGCCGTGAACTCGGCCCTGGAGCCCAGCGGGCCCCGCAGGACGAAGCGCTTGGTCAAATCCTTGGCGCGCAACAACGTCATGATCTCACCCCATCGTCCACCGCGCCGTCCACCGCGTCATCCACCGGGTCGTCGATGCGCGGGATGCTCTCCAGCAGCATCCGGGTGTACTCGTGGCGGGGCTCGGCGAAGACCTGCTCGGCGGTGCCGTACTCGACCTGTTCGCCGCGCCGCATCACCAGCACCCGGGTCGCGATCGAGCTGATCACCGCCAGGTCGTGCGTGATGAACATCATCCCGGTGCCGCTCTCACGCCGCAGTTCGGCCAGCAGCCGCAGGATCTGCGCCTGCACGGTCACGTCCAGCGCCGTGGTCGGCTCGTCGGCGATCAGCAGCTCGGGGTCGCACACCAGCGCCATCGCGATCATGATGCGCTGCCGCTGCCCGCCGGAGAACTGGTGCGGATAGTGGTCCACCCGCCGCTCCGGCTCCGGCAGGCCCACCTGCGCCAGCGCCGCGATGGCGACCTCGCGGGCCGCCTTGCGCGAGGTGCCGCGGTGCGCGCGGTACATCTCCTCGATCTGCAACCCCACCGTGTAGTACGGGTTCAGCGACGACAGCGGATCCTGGAAGATCATCGACATCCGCTCCCCGCGCAGCCGCCGCAGCTCCCGGTCGGACCGGCCGAGCAACTCGGTCCCGTCCAGCCGGATGCTGCCACGGGTCCGCGCGCCCTTGGGCAGCAGCCCCATGACCGCCAGGCTGGTCATCGACTTGCCGGAGCCCGACTCGCCGACGATCCCGACCGTCTCGTCCCTGCCGACCGTGAAGGACACGTCCTTGACCACGTCCACCGGGCCGCGCGCGGTCGGGAAGGTGACGGTGAGATTCTCGACGACAAGCAATTCGCTCATTTGGCCGTGATCCTCACTCTCGGGTCCAGCCTCGTATAGATGAGGTCCACCACCACGTTGCCGACCACCACGAAGAACGCCGCCAGCAGCGTCACCGCCATGATGACCGGCTGGTCGTTCTTCTCGATCGAGTCGGCGGCCATCTTGCCCACGCCGTTCAGCCCGAACACCTTCTCGGTGATCAGCGCGCCGCCCAGCAGCCCGGCGAAGTCCATGCCGAAGATCGTCGCGATCGGTGTCAGCGCCGGCCGCAGCGCGTGCCTGCGCAGCGTCAGTGCCGGGCTCAGGCCCTTGGACCTGGCCGTGCGCATGAAGTTCTCGGCCAGGGTGTCGATCACGTTGGCGCGGGTGAGCCGGGCGTACAGGCAGGCGTAGCCGGTGGCCAGCACGATCCACGGCATCAGGTACGACTGGAACCACACCACCGGATCATCGCCGAACGACACGGCCTGCGGGAACGGCAGGATCTCGAACTCGACCACGAGCACGTACTGCAGGGCCAGCGCCAGCACGTAGTTGGGCACGCTGGAGCCGCCCAGGGCCACGCCCATCGCCGACCGGTCCCACCAGGTGCTCTCCTTGACCGCGCTGAGCAGCCCCGCGAGGATCCCGAAGAACAGCCACAGCACCGCCGCGCCGATCGCCAGCGTCGCGCTCACCGGCAGCCGCTCGATCACCATGTCCATCACGGACTGGTTGGTCTGGAAGCTGTAGCCCAGGCACGGCGCCGCGCAGTGCACCAGGTTGGCGCCCTCGCCGTAGTCGCGCCCGGCGAAGATCCCGCCGAGGAAGCCGAAGAACTGCGACAGGAACGGCTGGTTGAGCCCCAGCACGGCACGGATCTGGTCGATGCGCTCCGGCGTGCACGTCTTCCCGCAGATCATCACGGCCGGATCCGGCTGCAGCGTGAAGAAGAGCAGGAAGGTGAACAGGCACACCAGGAAGAGGATCAGCGCCACGCCGGCGAGCCGGCCGGCCACGTAACGCGCCATCAGGACGCCTCCCCCGCGTCGAAGGCGGCCCGCAGCCGGTCGCCGAGCACCGTCATCGACAGCACCGTGAGGAACAGGAACATGCCGGGGATCAGGAAGTACATCGGGTTGACGGCGTACCAGCCGACCGAACTGGCGATCATCTGACCCCATGACGGGGTCGGCGGAGTGACGCCGACGCCCAGGAACGACAGGCCCGCCTCGGTCCCGACGTAGCCGGGCACCGCGAGGGTGACCATGACGATCAGCGAGCTGCGCAGGTTCGGCAGGATCTCCTTGAACACCAGCGCCGCCGTGGAGGCGCCGGAGGCCCGCGCGGCCTCCACGAACTCCCGGTTCACCAGCGTCATCGTCTGCCCGCGCACCACCCGGGCCAGGTACGGCCAGCCGAACACGCTGATCACCAGGACCAGCAGCACCGGCCGGTTGCCCTGCGGCAGCGCGGACAGCACCGCGATCATGAAGATGAGCGCGGGGAAGGCCATCAGGAAGTCCATGACCCGGCAGATCACCTGGTCGGCCCAGCCCTGGTAGAACCCGGCCAGCATGCCCAGCACCACGCCGAGCAGCGTGGTGAGCGCCGTGGCCGAGGCCGCGATGAGCAGCGAGACGCGGGCGCCGTAGGCGATGCGGGCCAGGATGTCGCGGCCGTTCTGCGGTTCGACGCCGAGCAGGTGATCGGCGCTGATCCCGCCCAGCGACCCGTACGGAATTCCGCCCAGGTCGGTGTTGACGGCGGCGGTGTCGAAGTCGTTCGGGCCGTGGCCGGTGATCGCGCTGATCAGCGGCGCGCAGATCGCCATCAGCACGATCAGGCCGAGATACGCGCCGCTGACGACCGCCGCCGGGTCACGCAGCAGCACGCGCGTGACACGGCGGCCCGAGGTGGCGGGCACGCCCGCCACCTGCTCTGGATGGGCTGCGACGGTCATTTACTTCGTCGGCTTCGCCAGTCCGACGGTGATCAGGTCGACGCCGCCGGAGTAGGAGTTGGTCTGGTAGGCGCCCGCGATGTTGGCGCCGTTGACCAGGATCAGCTTCTCGTAGGCCAGCGGCACGACCGGCGCCAGCTCCATGATCTGCTTGTCCAGCTCACCGTAGGCCGCGTTGGCCTGCTCGACGTCGGTCATCGCGGCGATCTCGTCGATCTTCTCGTTGATGCCCTTGTCGTTGATCTGGGCGAGGTTGGAGTTGCCCTTGGAGGTGATGTTGCGGCCGTCGAACAGCGGCGGCAGGAACGTCGCGCCGGAGGCCCAGTCCGGGCACCAGCCGGTCACGGCCATGTCCTTCTGCTTGGCCGGCGTGCCGATGACCTCGTAGTAGGTGGAGGCGTCGATGTTGTTGATCTTGACTTCGACGCCCACCTGCTTGAGCGACTCCTGGATGGCCACCGAGACGGCCGCCATCTTCGGCTGCGCCCGGGTGTCCAGGGTCAGCGTGAGCCCGCTCGACTGGCCCGCCTCGGCCAGCAGCTTCTTGGCCTGCTCGACGTTGTACGGGTACGGGTCGTACTCCACCCGGCCCACGACCGTGGGCGGCTGGATCGAGGTGCCCTTGGCCGCCAGCGTCGAGCCGCCCATCGCCGCCACGACGGTGTCCTTGTTGATCGCGTGGGCGATCGCCTGCCGCACGCGCACGTCGTTCAGGGGCTTCTTGGTGGTGTTCATGCCCATGTACGTCGTGCAGCCGTTGAGCCCGGACAGCGTGCGCGCCTTGATCTGCGGCGTCTGCACCCGCGCCACGGTCGCCGCCTGGATGCTCTGGCCGAGCGCGTTGGCGTCGGTGCCCTGCCCGGCCAGCATGCGCTCGTCGATCGTGGCCGCGTCCAGGCCGAACGTCCACTGGAACGCGTCCGGCTTGGCCGTGCGCACCGGGTCGGTCTCGGCCTTCCAGTGCGGGTTGCGGACGAGCTTCAGCGACGCGTCGCGCTGGTAGCTCTCCACCTTGTACGGCCCGCTCGCGATCGGCTTGGTGTCGAACGCCGCGGCCGCCCCCGTGCCCTTGGGGAACGGGGTGAAGTTGGCCAGCGCCAGCGCGCTCGGGAAGTCCGCGAACGGCTTCTTGAGGTGGATGACGACCGTCTTGTCGTCCGGCGTCTCGATCGTGTCGAGATCACCCGACAGGTACGGGCCCTTGTAGTCCTTGGGCGCGTCGAGCAGCAGCTTGCCGTACGGCGAGCCGATGCCCGCCTCCGGGTCGAAGGTCCGCGAGAAGCCGAACTTGACGGCCTCGCTGGTGATCGGCGTGCCGTCCTCGAAGAAGATGTTGTCCTTGAGGGTGAACGTCCACGTCTTGGCGTCGTTGGACGGCTTGCCCGTGTCGGTCGCCAGGTCGGCCACGATCTTCGTGCCCTCGGCGCCCGGCCCCGCCCCGAAGGTCGTCAGCCCCCGGTAGATGAGCCGGTAGAAGTTGTTCACGCCGCCGTCCCAGCCGCGTACCGGGTCCAGGTGGGAGAAGGCCGCGTTGGCCAGGATCTGCACCGTGCCACCCGTCGCGGGGGCCGTCGCCGAGCCGGTTCCGCCCTGGGCGCCGGAGGGGGCGCCGCCTTTGGCGCCTCCGCCCCCGCCGCACGCCGTGAGCGCCAGCACGGCGGTCATGGTGACGCTCGCGAACGCCGCCGATCTCCTCATGTCGCCTTCTTTCCGTTGGTTCCGTTCGGGGTCCTGACCCAGACCCGCATGGCTTCGGGGCCGCGGTTGCCCCACAGGAAGTAGGGGACGAAGGTCGCCATGACCGTCGTCTCCGGGGGTGTCTCCGGGATGGGCAGTTCGGGATAGGGCTCCGCCGAGGCCGGGGGAGCGGTGTGCGCCGCCACGCGCAGCACGACGGAATCGTCCTTCCGCTCGGCCGCCGCGGCGAGGATCTCCGGGACGCCGACCACCAGGTCGTCGACCGCCGAACCCGAGCTGTCCTGCTGCTCGACGCAGTAGACGAGCGGGCCGCGCGCCAGGCTGACCGCGCCCCTGGTGGCGTCGAGGTACGGGTGCGAGCCGTGCGCCCTGACCGGCATCGGCAGGGTCAGCCTTACCTCGTCGCCCGCCGACCAGCGGCGTTCGAGCGTGACCCAGCCGCCGGACCCGGCGTCCTGGGGCTCGCCGTTGACGGTGACCGTCGCGCCGCGGGCCCAGCCGGGGATCCGGAGGGTCAGCCCGTACGGGCCGCCGGGCGCGCGCTCGACCGTGAGACGCACGTCGCCGTCCCACGGGTAGGCCGTCTCCATCGCCAGGCCGAGCTCCGCGGTCTCGATCCTGGCCGTGGTGTACGTGGTGATCAGTACGGCGCCGTCGCGCTCTGCCGCCACATAGTCGGCGAGCTGCGCCATCCAGCGCACGATGTTCGGCGGGCAGCATGGGCAGCCGAACCAGGCGCGGCGAAGGGGCTCGCCGTCCGGCTCCGCGCCGCTGCGCTGCTCGTGGTCGGGGCGGCGCTGCAGCGGGTTGTCGTAGAAGAACGCCCGGCCGTCCGCCGACAGACCGACGGCGTAGGCGTTGTAGAGCACCCGCTCGAACACGTCGAGGTATTTGGCTCCGCCGGTGGCCCCGGTGGTCAGGAACATCCGCCACGCCCACTGCATGACGGCGATCGCCGCGCAGGTCTCGGTGTAGGCGCGTTCGGAGGGCAGCTCGTAGCGGTCGCCGATGGCCTCGTCGGAGTGCCGGCTGCCCAGGCCGCCCGTGATGTACAACTTGGCCGCCACCATGTCGTCCCACAGCCGGTCCAGCGCCTCGAACAGGGAGGCGTCGCCGGTCTCCAGGTGCACGTCGGCCGCGCCGGCCGCCAGATACGCCATCCGCACCGCGTGCCCGGTCACCGACGGTAGCTCACGGAACGGGACGTGGTCCTGGAAGTAGTCGCCGGCGAAGATGCTGTGCTTGAGCTCGCCCCGGCCGCGGCGATCCACGAACGCCGCCGCCAGGTCGAGGTAGCGGCGCTCGCCGGTCTCCCTGAACAGCTCGACCAGCGCCATCTCGACCTCGGGGTGGCCGCAGACGCCGCTCTCGGCGAACCGCTCCGCCGCCAGGTCGGCGAACCTGGACGCCACGCGCAGCAGCCGGTCGTCGCCCATCCGGCGGTTCGCCGCGACGGCGGCCTGAATGAGGTGGCCCAGGTTGTACAGCTCGTGGCCCCAGGCCAGGTCCTCCCAGGGCTTCTTGGTGGCGGCCGGGTCCTGGAAGTAGGAGTTGAGGTAGCCGTCGGGGGCCTGGACCCGTTCCAGGAGGGTGACGACCTCCTCGTAGAACTCCCGTACCGGCTCTTCTGCGAGGCCGTCGCCCAGCTCGTACGCCAGCCCTTCGAGGGTCTTGTACAGGTCGGTGTCCAGGAAGGGGTAGCGGCCGCGGTACGGCGCGGGGTCCTGCTCCAGCAGGCGGCTCAGGTTGGCGACGTTGCCCGCCTCGCGGAGCCGGTCGATCGTGTGCGGGATTGTGGCCCGGCCGTTACGGAGCTGCCAGTCGTGCAGCAGACCTCCGGTGATGCGCACTCCCGGCACGGGTCGAACGGCCCCGCTGGCGGTACGTACGGCCCCGGCCAGCGCCTTGACCTGCTTAGACGTCATGAACCTTCCCAGTAATGTGTGGCATTGCACTGAACCATAGGTGTCTGGGAGGTGTGTTGCCAAGGGTTAAGGACCGACGTAAACAGAACGTAACGGCAAACGCCCGCCACTCGGGCGGGCGTCGATCAGGTCGTTATGGGGTTTGGCCAGGCGTTCGTTGGGGAAACGGTCGGACGCTCGATGCGGACCGGCCGGACGCTCGATGGCGAGCGATCAGAGGCTCGGTGCCCGAGCGGTCAGAGGTTCGGTGGCAGCCGGTACGCGGAGGCGCAGATGGCCCTCCTCGACAGCGAACGCTGACCCCGATCGACCGCGCCCGCAGGGCGGGGCGAATCGGGTTCGGCACGCTTGGGGCGGCGCTAGGGTTGCGCGGGTGCACATCGACGAATGGCTGCAGGCGGTCCCCGCCGGGTGGATCTATGTGACGGTCGCCCTCGTGATCGGGTTCGAGAGCCTGGGCATTCCGCTGCCTGGCGAGATCGTCCTGGTCAGCTCCGCCATTCTGTCCGCCAAAGGCGTCGTGGACCCGGTCTGGGTGGGGGTGTGCGCGAGCACCGGAGCGATCGTCGGCGACTCCGCCGGGTACGCCATCGGCCGCAAGGGCGGCGCGGCGCTGTTCGAGCGGCTCGGCCGCCGCTTCCCCGAGCACTTCGGGCCCCGGCACGTGGGCAAGGCGGAGTCGTACTTCCAGCGGTTCGGCGTGTGGGCGGTCTTCGTGGGGCGGTTCATCGCGCTGCTGCGCATCCTGGCCGGCCCGCTGGCGGGGGCGTTGCGCATGCCGTACTGGAAGTTCGCGGTGGCCAACGTGCTCGGCGGGATCGTGTGGGCGGGCGGCACCACCGCGGTGATCTTCTACCTCGGGCTGGTCGCCGAGAAGTGGCTGAAGGGGTTCTCCTGGGTGGGGCTCGTGGTGGCCGTGCTGTTCGGGATCGGCACCACGCTCTATCTCAAGCGCCGCGCGGCCTCAGCGCTCGATGAGGGTGACCTCCAGGGAGTAGTGCGAGGCCCGGTAGACGTGTGAGCCGTGCTCGACGGCCCGGCCCTGGTCGTCGTACGTGGTGCGGACCATCGTCAGCAGCGGCGCGCCCCGCCGCTCCGCCAGCAGCTTGGCCTCCGCCTGGGTGGCGGCGCGCGCGCCGATGCGCTGATTGGCCACCCGCATCCGCACGCCCGCGCCGCGCAGCAGCTCGTACAGGCCGCGGCCCTCGAGGTCGGCGGCCGTGAGCGGGGCCAGGCCCAGCGGGAGCCAGTTGTGCAGCACCGCCAGTGGCTCGCCCGCCGCGAAGCGCAGCCGCTCCAGGTAGAGGATCTGCGAGCCCGGCTCCACACCCAGGATGGCGGCGATCTCCTCCTCGACGGGGCGCGGCTCCAGCGCCAGCACCTGCGTCGCCGGGTCCTGGCCCGACCTGCGCAGGTCGTCATAGAGGCTGGTCAGCTCCACCGAGCGCTTGACCTGGCCGTGCACCACCTGCGTGCCCACACCGCGCTTGCGGACCAGCAGGCCCTTGTCCACCAGATATTGGATGGCCTGCCGGATCGTGGGCCGCGACAGGCCCAGCTTGTCGGCCAGCAGGATCTCGTTGTCCAGCCGCGAGCCCGGGGTCAGATCACCGCGCCTGATCGCCTCGGCGATCTGCTCGGCCACCTGGAAGTAGAGCGGCACGGGGCTGGATCGGTCCAGGTCGATGGCCAGGTTGGCGGTCATGCTGATCAGCTTAACCGAGGTCAGAATGTCCAGACAAATGAGTCATGAAGGGTCAAGGGCGTGTGCGGAGGACGCGCGGGAGGTAGAGGAGTAGGCATGGACGAGACCCAGTTGATCGACATCGCCACCGAGGCCGCCAGGGCCGTCGGCCCCCGGCTCCGCAAGGCCTTCAGGTCCCGCCCGGAAGTGGCCACCAAGCGCGACTTCCACGATCCCGTCACCGAGCACGACCGGGCCGCCGAGGAGACCATCCGCGCCGTCATCGACGCCCGCGCCCCGCACAGCGCCATCGTGGGGGAGGAGGGCGGCGCGACCGGCTCGGGCGACCTCGTCTGGTACGTCGACCCCATCGACGGCACCGCCAACTTCGCCGCCGGCCTGCCGTTCTTCTGCGTCTCCATTGGCGTCGCGATGCGCGGGGAGCTGGTGGCGGGCGTGGTGTACGACCCCGTACGCGACGATGAGTTCACCGCCACCACCGAGGGCGCCTGGTGCAACGGCACGCCGCTGCGCAGCGCCGGGGCCACGCGCGACCGGGAGGCCGTGCTGCTGACCAGCTACCCGACACCCGAGGACCTGGACGCGGGCGGCGACGAGGCGCTGCGGCGCTACGGGCGGCTGATCACCTCGTTCTCCACCGTGCGCAGGCCGGGCAGCGCCGCGCTCAACCTCGCCCACGTCGCCGCGGGCTGGTCGGACGCCACCTACGGCACCCGGTCCAACCCCTGGGACGTGGCCGCCGGCGCGCTGCTGGTCACGGCGGCGGGCGGCGTCTACCTGGGAGATCCGCTGGTCAAGGGCGACTATCTGGCGCACGTGGGCGGATTCGACCTGGCGGGCTCGACCCTGGGCGAGCTGGCGCAGGGGTGACCGGGCCCTGAGGACATCGGCGGGCCGGTCCTGGAGCGGTCAGGCTTGGACGAGCCGGGGCAGTTCGGTCAGTGAGGTGATGCGGGGGTGGCCGGCGGGCGCGGGTTCGATGCCGAGCCGGTCGAGCCAGATCGAGCGCATGCCGGTCACCGCCGGTCCCGTCACGTCCCTGTCCACGTCGTCGCCGACCAGCACCACCTCGCCCGGCGCCAGCCCGAGCGCGGCCGCCGCCGAGGTGTAGCAGGCCGGCGCCGGTTTGAAGCAGCCGTCCAGGACCTCGCCCGTCAGCACCGGCCCGACCAGCCCGTCGAGCCCGATCGCGCGCACCTTGTCCTCCTGCACCCGCTGGGCGCCGTTCGTCAGCACCCCGAGCGCGAACCCGCCCAGCCCCGCCACCGTCTCCGCCACGTCGGGGTAGGCGGTCCAGTTGCGCCGGTAGCGGGCGGCGAATTCCGCGTAGGCGGCGTCCAGGTCGGCGGGGGCGGGCACGTCCAGCTCCCGGGACAGCGCGGTCAGGCGCAGCCGCCGCTGCTCCTCGACCGTGCACCGCCCCGCCTGCCACATCGCCAGGTACGGCACCTCCAGCGCCGCCCACAGCGCGGCCACCTCCGCCAGGCGCGGATGGCCGGGGTGGCGGGCCGTGACCCACTCGGTGATCGCCGGATCGGCGGCGCCGCGATGGTCGAACAGGGTGCCGTCGAGGTCGAACAGGATCCCTTTGACGCCGGTCAGAGGGACGATCATGCGGCGGCTCCGGCGGCGATGCGGGCGGCCGTCTCCCGGGGCGGGTAGCCGAGCGTGAGGCCGCGTACCGAAAGAGGCGCCTGGGTGAAGAGGACTTCGGCGTTCTCGCTGAGGATGTAGTCGAGCGCGGGCGACTGCGAGCGGTGCGCGTCGAGCGCCGCCATCTCCGGCTCGGCCAGCTCGGGCGGCAGCGCCTCGCGGTAGTCGGCGATCAGCGCGTCGAGGTCGAACAGCCGCCCGTAGCTGTCGGCCGTGCCCGCCACCACCCGCACCAGGTCGCCGGCCGACTGCGCGTGGTAGACCAGCCCGGTGCCGCCGCTCTTGTCGAACCAGCTCAGCGCCTCGCCGGCGGGCAGCGTGAACGCCCCGTACGGCTTGCGCCCGTACAGCAGCGCCTCGGCGATCCACCGGTCGCACCACAACTCGTCGTGGTAGGGGGCCGGCGAGCTCGGATCGACGGTCAGGCCCTGGGCCAGCACCGGGTTCCAGGCCGAGACCAGCGGGCTGCTGAAGCGGGGCATGCGCGGGCCGCGCCAGTGGCTGAGCACGTAGCCGAACCAGACGGTGACGACCTCGACCCGGCGCCCGGTGAGATGGCGCTCGTAGGCGCCGTTCATGATCTGGCCGCCGTCAGGGTGCCGCCATGGCCCTGGGGTGACGGCGACGTCTGTGGGGACCGGAGGAGTCCGGTAGTCGGGATGCAGTATCCACGCGTCCGCCACAGTCCTGCCCTTTCCGATTGGCATATGCATTAGGTGTTGGACCACTAGAGTGGCCATCGTGCATCACCCGTCACACCGTTGCAACAGACCAGGTGTAAACGCTGATTTTTGTCATCGATCGCTGTGACGTACGTATGCAGTTGAGCGTGGTGGCCGCCCGGCTCTCGTCGTTGCGCACCGGGTGCGGGCTGTCGATGAAGGCCGCGGCGCAGACCGCCGGGCTCAACACCTCCACCATCTTCCGCATCGAGCACGGTCTCGTCGCGCCGCGCGAGTCGACGGTGCGGATCCTGCTCGACCTCTATGGGGAGGGCGAGCACGCGGGCCGGCTGCTGTCGCTGCTGCGGGAGGAGCGGGTGCCCGGCTGGTACGACGCGCCGGGCGTGCCGCTGGGGCTGTCGGCGTACCTGGAGCTGGAGGGGCGGGCGCAGGTGATCTACACCTACTGCCCGCGCCACGTACCGCCGCTGCTGCAGACCCCCGCCTACGCCACCAGTGCCGTACGTGCCGCGCTTCCTCCCGGCACGCCGCCCGAGCAGGTCGCCGGGCACGCCGGGCTGGTCGCGGTGCGGCAGGAGGCGCTCGACCGGCAGCAAGGGCCCCACCTGTGGGCGCTGCTCGACCGGCAGGCGCTGCTCGACCCGCCGCTCGACCGGCCCGAGGAGCGGCTCGGCCAGCTCGACGCGATCGTGCTGGCCGCCAAGCAGCCGCACATCGCCGTCCAGGTGCTCCGGCCCGCCGCCGGCACCGGCTACCTCTACCAGGGGCCGCCGTTCACGATCCTGCGCTTCCCGGAGCCGGACTGGCCGGACGTGGTGGCGCTGCACCTGCTGCACGCCCCGGTCGTGGTCGAGGACCGGCGGCGGGTGGAGGAGCACCGGCAGGCGTTCGCCCGGCTCTCGATCGCGTCATTCCCGGTCGCCGCCACCCCCGACATCCTGGACGAGATACGCGCCACCCTCCCCGGCTGACGCGCGCCGTCCCGTCGCGCCCGCTCTCTTCCTCCCTCAAAGGGAGCGGAGGCTAGTGGTCGCGGCGGAAGGTGCCGGCGCGTTGGACGTGGTCGATCATGATGCGTTCCGCCGCCTCCGCGTCGCCGGACTCCAGGGCCGCCAGGATGCCCTCGTGCGCTTCGAGCTGGGCCTTGACCTGGGTGTCGTCCAGCCACAGGGACGCCTCCGCCGGCACCGGGAAGCTGTTGCGCACCGACCTGGCGTGCGCGCCCAGGAAGGCGGGCCCGCCGATGTCCACGATGCGCAGGTGGAAACGCCGGCTCTGCTCCCCGAGCAGCTCGTGACGCCCGTGCGCGGCGTCCTCGGCCATCGCGGCGTGCAGCTCGCGCAGCCCCGCCAGGTCCTCGGCGGTGATCCGGGACGCCGCCAGCCGCGCCCCGAGGCCCTCGACGACCGCCCGCAGCCCGTAGTATTCGGCCACCGCCTCGTCGCCCAGGTCGACCACGGTCGCCCCGTGGTGCGCCTCGTAACTGATCAGCCGGTCCTTCTCCAGCCGCCGCAGCGCCTCGCGCACCGGCGTGACCGACACCCCGAGCCGCTTGGCCACCTCTCCGGCCCGCAGCGCCGTGCCCCCCGGTATCCGCGCCGAGCGGATCTCGTCGAGGAGCACGCTGTAGACGTACTCGGCCTTGCTCATCGGCGGCCGTGGCTCGGTGGGTGACATGTCGTCAAGTGTCTCGCAGATCGATTGCAGGCTTGACCTATGACATATTTCTTATAAGTTACATGTTCATGACGAGCCTCGCCGACCTGCGGGTCATCGACGCGGCGACGCTGTTCGCCGGTCCCTCCGCCGCGATGATGCTGGGCGACTTCGGCGCCGACGTGATCAAGATCGAGCACCCCCGCCGTGGCGACCCCTCGCGCGGGCACGGCGCCTCCGTGGACGGCGTGGGCCTGTGGTGGAAGACGCTGTCGCGCAACAAGCGCAACGCCGCCGTGGACCTGTCGCGCCCCGAGGGGCAGGAGATCCTGCGCCGCCTGGCCGAACGGTCCGACGTGCTGATCGAGAACTTCCGCCCCGGCACCCTCGAACGCTGGAACCTGGCCCCCGAGGACCTCCTGGAGCTCAACCCGCGGCTGATCGTGGCGCGGATGACCGGGTTCGGGCAGTTCGGGCCGATGTCCAAGCGGCCGGGGTTCGGCACGCTGGCCGAGGCCATGAGCGGGTTCGCCGCCATGACCGGGGAGCCCGGCGGGCCGCCGACGCTGCCGCCACTGGCCCTGGCCGACGGGATCGCCGGGCTGGCGATGTCGTACGCGATCATGGTGGCCCTGCGCGCCCGCGAGGAGACCGGGCGCGGGCAGGTCATCGACCTGGCGATCATCGAGCCGATCCTGGGGCTGCTGGGGCCGCAGATGAGCGCGTACAAGGCGCTCGGAATCGTGCCGCGGCGCACCGGCAACCGCTCCACCAGCAACGCGCCCCGCAACACCTACCGCACCCGCGACGGTCGCTGGCTGGCGATCTCCACCAGCGCCCAGCCCATCGCCGAGCGCGTGGTCACCCTGGTGGGCCGGCCCGACCTGGTCGAGCAGCCGTGGTTCGCCAGCGGGCACGGCCGGGTGCAGCACGTGGACGAGCTCGACGAGGCCGTCGCCTCCTGGATCGGCGCGCGTGACGCCGACGAGGTCATCGCCAGGTTCGAGGAGGTCCAGGCCGCGGTCGCGCCCATCTACGACGTCACCGACCTGGCCGAGGATCCGCAGTACGCGGCGCTGGAGACGTTCGTGGAGGTGCCGGACGAGGAGCTCGGCTCGGTCACCATGCAGAACGTGCTGTTCCGCCTGTCGGACACCCCCGGCGAGATCCGCTGGCCGGGACGGGCCATCGGCCGGGACACCGACGAGGTGCTCGGCGAACTGGACTATCCGGGCGAGCGCATCGCCGCGCTGCGCGAGGACGGGGTGATCGCGTGAACGTGACCTGGCTGTACGTCCCCGGCGACCGCCCCGAGCGCTTCGCCAAGGCCGTGGCGTCGGGCGCCGACGTGGTCATCATCGACCTGGAGGACGCGGTCGCGCCGCCCAAGAAGGACGAGGCCAGGGAGCACGCGGTCGCGTACCTGCGCGGCCGGCGCGACACAGAGGTGCACGTGCGGGTCAACGACCCGGCCACCGAGCGCGGGCGCGACGACCTGGCCGCCGTGGGGCGGCTCGCCGACGGTGTACGGCTGCCGAAGGTCGAGTCCGTGGCCGTGCTCGAAGGGCTTGCCGGGACGCCCGCGTACGCGCTGCTGGAGTCCGCGGCCGGCATCGTCGCGGCCCGCGAGATCGCCGCCCACCCCGCCGTGGCCGGTGTGGCGCTCGGCGAGCAGGACCTGGCCGCCGAGCTGGCCATCACCGACGAGCAGGCCATGAACCACCTCAGGCTCCAGGTCGTCCTCGCCGCCGCCGCGGCCGGGCTGCCGCCGGTGCCCATGTCCGTCTACCCGAACGTCAAGGACGAGGAGGGGCTGCTCGCCTCCAGCCTGGCGGGCCGCGCCCTCGGGCTGTTCGGCAGGACCGCGATCCACCCCCGCCAGATCCCCGTGATCAGGCGCGCCTTCCGCCCGGGCGCGGACGAGGCCGCCAGGGCCGCCGAGATCGTGGCGGCCGCGGAAGAGGCCGAACGGGCCGGCGTCGGCGCGGTCGCGCTGCCCGACGGCCGGTTCGTGGACGCCCCCATCGTCGCCAGGGCCCGCCGCACCGTGGACCTCGCCCGGCGGCTCGCGGACCCGCCCGCCTAGCCCCCTCACCCCCAGCACTACCCCCCATTGGAGGACATTCGCCATGGGCATTGCCGTATGGGCGCTCATCGCCTACATCGCCATCATCGTCGTCTGGAACGGCGTACTGAAACGCAACATCGGTGAGGCGATGCTCATCGGGTTCGCCGGCGTGTGCCTCTTCGGTGGCACCGGCTTCTTCCAGCTCGCCTGGGCGGGCATCGCCGACGCGCTGGCCGAGGAGGTCGTCTTCGCCGCCCTGGCCTTCGTGTTCATGGGCTACCTGCTCACCAAGCTGGGCCTCATCCAGGAGCAGGTCGCCGTACTGAACTCCGTCTTCGGGCGGCTGCGCGGCGGCGCCGGCTACGTCTCGACCTCCGCCGCCGCGCTGCTCGGCGGCCCGTCCGGGTCCGGGTCCGGGATCTCCGCGTCCGTGGGGTCGGTGACCATCCCGTGGATGATCCGCTCGAACTGGCGGCCCGACCTGGCCGCCTCGCTGGTGGCGGGCAACGCCGGGCTGGGCATCTCGATCCCGCCCAGCTCGTCGATGTTCCTGCTGCTCGGCTCCGCCGCCGTCGCGCCCGTACTGACCGCCGACCAGCTCTTCGTGCCCGCGCTGATCGGCGGGCTGTGGACGGTGGCGTACCGGTTCGTGGTGGTGTTCGTGTGGGTGCGGCGGCACAAGATCGCGGCCACCGACGCCGCCGACATCCTCCCGCTGCGCGCGGCGCTGCGGGCCGGGTGGACGTCGCTGCTGGTGTACGCGGGCATCCTGATCCCCGTGCTGATGACGCTCGACTTCGGCAAGGCGTTCATGGAGTCGCGGATCGGCGAGGCGGCCGGCGACATCAGCATCGTCGTGTGGATCCCGGTGCTGACCGTGCTGGCCACGTTCGCGGTCGCCTGGAAGCGGCTGCCGCGCACCGGCCGCGCCTGGAACGAACTGCTCGGCGAGATGGCCCCCCGGTACGCCATCATCGGCGCCACCCTGTTCTTCGCCTTCGCGGCCGCCGCCAGCCTGGGCGAGCTGGGCCTGGTCGACCAGCTCACCGCCATCATGCAGGCCCTCGACGCGCCCGCGGTCGTCATCGCCACCCTCGTCGGCCTGCTACTCGTCGTCATCGCCGCGCCGCTGACCGGCACCGCCACCATCGCCGCGGTCGGCGGGGTCGCCTTCAGCGCGCTGACCGCGGCCGGGGTCGCCCCCGCCGCCGCGGCCACCGCGATCATGATCTTCGCCTCGACCGAGGGCGCCTCCCCGCCGGGAGCGGCCCCGATCTACATCGCCAGCGGCATCGCCCAGGTGGACCCGGCCAGGACGTTCGGCCGGCTGATCGTCTGGTTCGTCATCCCCACCCTGGTCATCGGCGTGCTGGTGGCGACCGGCCTGCTGCCGATCTGAGAGGAAGCCCCGACATGAAAAATCTCATCATGGTCCTGTTCAAGATCGGCGTCGTGCTGTTCCTCGCGCTGGGCGTCATCGTCGTGCTGGTGCAGGCCGCCGGGCTCGTCGCGGGCAGCCCCGGCCTGGTCTCCGGCGCCGTGTCCGCGCTCGGCATGGCGATGACCGTGGCGGCCGGGGTGACCGGGCTGCTCGGGTTCGTGATGTCGTACCTGTTCCACTGGCAGACCGGCGAGGACTAAGCCCTTGGATCATGCGGGCCGCAGCCGCCGTGCAAGCGGCCCCTGATCGACTACCGGCATGGCATCGATCGTTTTCGGGACGGCCGCCGCGCTGCGGACGTTCACTCCGGAGGAGCGGGCGGCGGCGGTGCCGTGCGAGGCGGCCGTTCTGGGGGCCGAGGAGACGTCCAACAAGCTCAACGGCCGCTACATCTGGCAGGTGCGGCTCCGGGTGACCCCCAAGCCCGGCGATCCGTACGAGATCGAGCGCACGGCCCGGCTCACCTCGGCCATGGGGGAGCGCCTGGAGCGGGGTGAGGTCGTGCTGCCCTGCCTGATGGACTCGGCCGACCGGACCCGGATCGAGATCGCGGCCCTGGCCTGAGCCGGGTGGCTCAGTGGGTCACCTCCCACAGGAAGTCGTCCGGGTCGGTGAACCGGCCGGAATAGCCGCCTTCGGCCGTTTCCGCGGCCGGGACCGTGATCCGGCCGCCGGCGGCGGACGCGGCCGTCAGGAGGGCGTCGACCTCCTCGCGGGACTCGGCCCTGCAGGTGAAGACGATCGATCGGAAGCCGTCGCCCTCCTTGGTGGTGCCCGCGTCCCTCGCCAGGACACCGCGTTCCATCAGGCAGAGCCTGGTCGCCGCCTTGGCCGGGTGGAAGTCGACGTACTTGTTGCCGTAGTCGCGGTCGACCGTCATGCCGAGGGCCTCGTAGAAGACCTTGGCCGTCTTCGGGGCGGGAACGCCGAGGATGACGGTGGTCTCGGTCGGATGCGGGGTCTCCGCCGGGGTGCCGGTGTCCTTGCTGGTGGCCGCCGCCAGCTTCCAGATGGCGCCGTCCGGCGCCCGGAACACTCCGGAGAACGAGCCGAAGAGGGCCTTCTTCGCGGGCTTGAGAACCTCCGCCCCGCCACGCGCGGCGGCCTCCATCACGGTCCTGACCTCGGTGGGCTGGTTGACGACGTAGCTCAGTACGTAGCCGCGGAATCCCGGGCCCGCCGGCTGCTCGGTCGCGGACAGCTCGAACCGCCCGGTTCCGTGCATGTCGAGGCTCACCGGGTCTCCGGTTCCGCTTCCGGTTCCGGTTCCGGCGACGATGGGGGAGAGCGCGGCGGCGTAGAAGGCGCGCGCGGCGGGCACCTCGGGTGCCCCGAGGGTGATGACGTCGAGCTTGAGGGCCATGGTCCGACTCCTTGGCACTAGGGCTTGTGCTGCCAAGCTACGTGCGGCCCTGACCTCGGGGCTTCTCCAAATCTGACCGTCTAGGCCGACGGGCTCCAGCGGGCCGAGAGCTCCGCGTCCCCGGGCGGGGGGCCGGGCAGCTCGCGGTGGGCCGTGGGGGCGCGCAGCGCGTCCATCATCAGGGCCAGGTAGCGGTGGCGGAGCTGCGTCGTGCGCTCCTCGCCGCCCAGCTTGATCGAGGCGAGCTGCTCGAACAGCAGCGCGATGTCGGCCACCGTCACGTCCGGCCGCAGCACGCCCGCCGCCACCGCCCGGCGGTGCACCTCGGTGGCGACGACCGCGGACCTGGCCGCGTCCCCGTACAACTCCTCCGTGGGCTGGAACGTGCCCGCCAGTTTGATGGTCAGCGAGTTCGTGTCGGCGTCCACGATGCCGCGCATGTATCCGGCGAACGCCTCCCACGGATCGCCGTCGTCGGCCAGGGCCCGCTCGGTGACCTCGATGTAGAGCCTGAGCCCGTCGCCGCACAGCTTCTGCAGCAGGGCCTCCTTGCTGGGATAGCGGCGGTAGAGTGCGCTGATCCCGACGCCCGCCTTCTCGGCCACGGCCGCGATCGGAGCGCCGGGGTCGGCGGTGAAGACCGCCCGGGCGGCCTGGAGAATCAACTCGTCGTTACGCGCGGCCTGTGCCTTGCGGCCGCTCATCGGTGCGCTGGTCATACTTCGAGTGTACGGGGAACGTAAGGTTCCGTTCTACTATGTGCGCGATCGCTCGCGTGTTGATCATATGGAAGGTGACGATGTTCGCGATAACGCTGGGAGAGGACGGCGCCGAGCTGCGCCCGCTGGAGCCGCGGCACGCCGGGGAGCTTCTGGCCCACATCGACCGTGGGCGGGAGTTCATCGGGCGCTATGTCGGGCTGCCCGATGTCGTGACGGACCTCGAGTCGAGCCGGGCCTGGTTGCGGTCGTACGCGGACAAGGCGGCCACCGACACCGGCCGCCTCTACGGCATCTGGACGGATGGCGAGCTGGTCGGCGGGGTGCTCTTCCGGACCATGGACGTCGAGCACGGCAGTGCCGAGGCGGGCTGCTGGCTGGAGCCGTCGGCGGTCGGCAAGGGCCTGGTGACCCGGGCCATCCGCGTGATCATCGACTGGGCCATTCGCGACCGCGGCATCCACCGCGTCGAGTGGCACGCCGCGGCGGCGAACGAGGCCAGCGTCGCCGTCGCGCGGCGGCTCGGGATGACCCGGGACGGCGTGCTCAGGGAGAGCTACCTGCACAAGGGGACGCGGCTCGACATGGAGATCTGGTCGGTGCTCGCGCCGGAGTGGCAGGCTCTCCAGGGGGTCAGGTAGCCGGTGGGCTGACGTAGTGGTGCACCAGGGCGGGCTCGCCGGCCGCGTTCAGCCAGGTGGCGCGGGAACTGCCGGTCCTGCGCCAGCCGGTCCGCTCGTAGAAGCGGATGGCGGACTCGCCTTCGGCGGAGACCTCCAGCCTGAGCGGGCCCGGTACGGCGGCGAGCACGGTGCCGAGCAGCTCGGCGGCCAGGCCGCTGCCCCGGGCGGCCCGGGTGACGAACAGGCGGGTGATCTCCATGTCGCCGGTGAGGGCGACGTGGCCGAGCACGGAATCGTTCTCGATCGCTATCCAGGCTCCCGCCAGGCCGTCCGGGGTCAGCCAGCGGGCGGGGTCGTCCGGCCAGTGGACGGGGTAGCGGTCGGCGGCCTGCACCTCGGCCAGGGCCTGGACGCAGGCGTCCAGGTCATCGGGGGTTCTGGGGCGGATTCTCACTCGGAAGAGCTTATGGGGGGTATGTGCGGTCTGTTGCCGGGGGCGGGCAGAATCGGGGCATGCGGATCGGGCTACTGGGGCCACTCGAGATGCGGGCCGAGGACGGCACCTCGGTCGTGGTGCGCGGCGCCCGGCTGCGCGCGCTGCTGATCGCCCTGGCCCTCGACCCGGGCGGGCTGGTGCCCGCGGGGCGGCTGATCGACGCGGTGTGGGGCGAACGACCTCCGGCGGGGGCGGGCAACGCCCTGCAGGCACTGGTGTCACGGCTGCGCCGGGTGCTGCCGGTGGAGTCCCATCCGGCCGGATACCGGCTGAGCGTCCGGCCGGAGACGGTCGACGCTATCCGCTTCGAACGCCAGGTCGCGGCGGCACGTTCCATCCGGGACGCGGACCGGGCGGCACGGATGTTTCGTGAGGCTTTGGAGTCGTGGCGCGGGCCCGCGCTGGCGGACGTGGCGGAGGAGGCGTTCTTCGCCCCTGCCGTGGCCCGGCTGGCGGAGCTGCGGCTGGTGGCCATGGAGGAGCGGGCGGAGGCGGCGCTGGCGGGGAGCGGCGATGAGGAACTCGTCGTTGAGCTGACCTCGCTGGTGGCGGCCCATCCGCTGCGGGAACGGCTGGCGGGGGCGCTGATGCGGGCCCTGGCGGTGGCCGGGCGGCCGGCCGAGGCGCTGGGGGTGTACGAGCGGACACGGACCGTGCTCGCCGGCACGCTCGGCACCGACCCGTCACCGGAGCTGTCCGCACTGCACGTCGCGGTGTTGCGGGGCGAGCTGGGAGAGGTACCACGAGGTGAGCGGGCGAGGGCGGTTCCGGACGGCGTGGCGCGCGGCCGGCGGGGTGTGGCGCGGACGAATCTGCGGGCTGGGCTGACGAGTTTCGTGGGGCGGGAGGCCGAGGTCGCTCGGATTCGTGAGCTGGTGGGGGCGTACCGGCTGATCACGTTGACCGGGCCCGGGGGGTCGGGCAAGACGCGGCTGGCCGTCGAGGCGGGGCGGGAGCTGGTCGCGGGGATGCCGGACGGCGTGTGGCTGGTGGAGCTGGCCCCGGCCGGTACGGAGGCCGACGTGGCGCAGGCCGTGGCGGCGGCGTTGGGGCTGCGGGAGGGGCAGGCGGGCGAGGGTGTGGAGCCGGTCGATCGGCTTGTGGCGGCCCTGAGCGAGCGCGGCGCCTTGGTGGTGCTGGACAACTGCGAACACCTGATCGACGGCGTCGCGGTCCTGGCCGGCCGGTTGCTCGCCGCCTGCCCCCGGTTGCGGATCCTGGCCACCAGCAGGGAGCCGCTGGGGATCACCGGCGAGGCGCTGTGGCCCGTTGAGCCGCTCAGGGTCCCGCCCCGTGTTCCGCCCGGCGTCCCCTCCGGTGCCGGGTTCGGTGGTCCGGCCGGTGGGTCGTCAGGTGTCGCGTGCGGTGATGAGGACATGACGGAGGTGCTGTCGTACCCGGCGGTCAGGTTGCTGGAGGAGCGGGCGCGGGCGGTTCGGCCCGGGTTTGAGCTGCGGGGCGCGACGGCGGTTGCGGCGGTGCGGATCTGTCAGGCATTGGACGGGATCCCGCTGGCCATCGAGTTGGCCGCCGCGCGGCTGCGTACCATGACGGCCGAGCAGTTGGCCGGCCGCCTCGACGATCGGTTTCGGTTGCTGACCAGCGGAGACCGCACTGCTCTGCCCAGGCATCAGACGCTTCGTGCGGTGATCGACTGGAGCTGGAACCTGCTCACCGAGGCTGAGCGGGTGTTGCTGCGGCGGCTGGCCGTCTTCGCCCGGGGCGCGACGGTGGAGGCGGCGGAGCGGGTGTGCGGCGGCTCGGGAGAGACGCTCGCGGTGCTCGGCTCGCTCACCGACAAGTCGTTGCTCGTCGCCGCCGTGGACGGGGAGACGCCTCGGTACGGGATGCTGGAGACGATCAAGGAGTACTGCCTGGAACGGCTCGACGAGGCCGGTGAGCGGGAGCGCATCCGGCGGGCTCACGCGGCCTACTTCGCCGAGTTGGCCGAGACCGCCGATCCGTACCTGCGCGGGAGGGAGCAGGTGGTCTGGCTCGATCGGCTCGCCGACGGTCACGACGAGATCGAGGCGGCGTTGCGGGGTGCGATCCAGGCGGGTGACACCGGGACGGCCGTTCGGCTGGTGGCGGGGGCCGGCTGGTACTGGCTGCTCGACTGGTGGTTGCGCGGGCGCAAGGCGGAGGGCGTCACGCTGGCCGAGACCGCGCTCGCGATGCCCGGCGAGGCCGGTGACGAGGAGCGGGCCACGGCCTGTGCGGTCATCGCGATGTTCAACCAGTCCGGGCTCGGAGACGAGAGCAAGGCCGTGACGTGGTTCGCGACCGCCCGCGACCTCGCCGCCCGCACCGAGCGCCGCCATCCGATCCTGCGGCTGATCGAGCCGCTCGACCGGATGATCTGGGCCAAAGGGGACGGACAGCCGACGGCGGGTCCGGCGGCGGATGAGCATCCATGGGTTCGGGCGATGGCGTTGTTGTCGCGGGGGATCGCTCTGGTCGGTGCGGGGCGGCCGGGGGAGGGTGAGGGTGATCTGGAGGAGGCGCTTGCCGGGTTTCGGGTGATCGGGGAGCGGTGGGGGGTATCACATTCCCTGACCAACCTGGCCGATCTGTTCGCCTGCCGTGGTGAGCTCGCTGTCGCGGTCGCGCGGTACGAGGAGGCCGTCGCCGTCGCCGGTGAGGTGGTGGGGATGGAGGATCTGTGGAAGCCGCGGCTCCGGCTGGCCGCGCTGCGCTGGCAAATCGGTGACCTGGACGGTGCCGGTGCGGAGGTGGCCGCCGTTGAGCGGGACGCTGAGCGGATCGGGCTGCCCGAGGCGCTCGTCACCGTGGCCTACGCGAAGGCCGAGTTGGCTCGATGGGCCGGTGATCGGCGGGCGGCTCGGGCGTACCTGGGGCGTGTGGAGCAGTTGTCCCGGCGTATGCCGCTCAACTGGCCGTTCCGGGCGATGCTGCTCGACGCGCACGGCCATCTCGACGCGCGGGACGGCGAGGTCGCCTCGGCTCGGGGGCGTCGGGCCGAGGCGCTGGAGTGGGGCCTGCGGTCGCGCAGCGCGCCGATCGTGAGCCAGATCCTGGTGGGTGTGGCCGATCAGGCGTTGTGCCAGGGGACGCCCCGGGAGGCGGCCCGGCTGCTGGTGGCGGCCGATGCCGTGCGCGGGACCCCGGACCTGTCCCTGCCGGACGCCGCCCGGGTCGAGGCGGCCGCGCGGGCCGCTCTCGGTGAACGGGATTTCACCGAGGAGGCGCGGCGCGGCCGTGACGCGACCATGGAGACGGTGCGGGGGCTCGCCGCGGGTGTCTTCGCGGCTCAGCCGCAGACCTCAGGGTCATGAGCGAGCCGGCTCGGCCGTTCCGGCCTCAGGGCCGTCGTCGATGAGGTGGCGGAGGAGGAAGGTCCATTTGCGGCGGTTCACGTAGTGCTCGTAGCCGGTGAACACGTGGTCGGCGCCCGGCACGATCAGCAGGTCGGCGTCCTTGTTCGCGGCGATCAGGCGCTCCATCAGCCGCAGCGTCAGGTCCGGCGGCACCTGGTCGTCCAGGCCGCCGTGGATCAGCAGCAGCTTGCCCGCCAGCCGGTCCGCGTGGTCCACGTTCGACGCCCGCGCGTACGACTCCTCGTCGTACGGCCCCCCGTACGCCTCCCCCGACCACAGATCCCCGTACCGGAAGTCGTGCACCCCCGACTCGGCCACGCCCACCTTGAAGACGGCGGGGAAGTCGAGCATCGCCCGTACGGTGGCGAACCCGCCCGCCGAGATGCCGCAGACGCCCACCCGGCCGAGGTCCATCCACGGCCGGGACGCCGCCAGTTGTTCCAGCGCCGCGACGTGGTCGGCCAGGCCGTACCCGTCCTCCAGACGGCCGTGGGAGTGGAACTTCTTGTCCCGGCCCGGCGTGCCGCGCCCGTCCATGGCGATCACCACGAAGCCGAGCGCGGCCAGCGCCTCCGCGTCGTAGCCGTGCCAGCCGGGGTCGAAGGACGGGCTCACCCGGGTCATGGCCCCGAAGGGATAGACGTGGTCGACGACCGGGTAGCGCCGCCCGGGGTCGAAGCCGTGCGGCCGGTACAGCACGCCGTACACGTCGGTCTCGCCGTCGGCGGCCTTGGCGCGGAAGCGTTCCGGCGGCGTCCAGCCCGTCGCGGTGAGCGCGGTGGTGTCCGAAGGCTCCAGTTCGACGAGCACCCGGCCGTCCCAGTCGCGCACGGTGGTGACCGGCGGGGTGTCCACGGTCGAGGCCGAGTCGAGGAAGCATCCGCCGCCGGGTGACGGGGTGACCACGTGGTCCAGGTCGTCGTCGGTCAGCCGGGTGAAGCCCGAGCCGTCCAGGCCCACCCGGCACACCGAGCGGCGGTACGGGTCGTCCGCCACCAGGCCGGCGGCCAGGAAGTGGACGACGCCCTGCTCCTCGTCCACGCGCAGGATCCGCCGCACCGCCCACGGCCCCGAGGTGACCTGGTCGAGCCGCTCCCCGGTGCGGCCGTCGTAGCGGTAGAGGTGGCCCCAGCCGTCGCGCTGGGAGTACCAGAGCACGTCGCCGCCGGACAGCACGTGGACGATCGGACCGTCCACCGGCTCCTGCGTGGGCTCCACGCGGGTGGGGCCGGTCTCGGTGATCAGGGTGCGCACCTCGCCGGTGACGGGGTCGAGCCGGTTCAGGCGGAGGGTGCGCATGTCGCGCGGCCAGCTCAGGAAGTACACGGCGGAGCCGGCCCACCAGGCCCAGCGGATGAAGATCGGCGACATCATGAACGGCATCCCGACCGGGTCCGCCTCAGCCCGTACCACCGTGCCCGTGGTGACGTCGAGGACCGTCAGCTCGGCGAGCGGGATGTGCTCGTCCCCGGGGCGGGGGGAGCGCTTGGTGCGCAGGCGGGGCTCGCCGCCGTCGGGGGGCATCGACTCGATCAGGTGTGTACGGCGTACGCCGTGCTGGAGGGTGCGGTGGGTCAGCACCTGCGTGGAGTCCGGCGACCACGCCACGGCGGGTGGGGCGTGGGGCAGGCCGGCGCGCTGGAACATGCTCGCGTACATGAAGAAGTCGAGGCTGGCGCCGTAGTCGTGGTCCGCGTCGCCGTCCGAGGTGAGCGCTCGTTCCCGGCCGTCGTCGAGGGAGCGTACCCACAGGTCGTGGCCCTTGCGGAACACGACGAGCCGGCCGTCCGGTGAGGGGATCTCGATCGGGCTGCCCGGCGGGGTGATCTTGGCCCGCTCGCACGTGTACGTGTCCAGGGCGCAGCGCCAGTGTTCGCCGAAGGCGTCGAACTCGACCGCTCGCGCGGTCCAGGTGATGGCGCCGAACGGGAGCGCCGCCGGGTCGGCAACGTGCCCGGAGGCGGCGGACAGGGCGGCGGCGAGTCTGGCGTGGTCGAAGGCCGGCTCATGGGTGCCGGTCGCCGGGTCCACGCGGACGAAGGTGCCGCCGGTGGCGTACCAGAAGGTCGTGCCGTCGATCCACTGCGGGGTGATCGCAGGGAGCAGGGCGGGGCGGTTCTGCCGGGACAGCCGCTCGGCTGACCGGTAGGGGTCGATGTTCATGAGCCGAGGGTCGCGGGCGGGCTTGAGGGACGGCTGACAGATCGCTGATACGGCCCGGCGGGGATGTCAAGGGTGGGGGTGGCATGAGTGAGTTCCCGGTGAATGTGGGGGAAAGCGACGTTGACACCCCGAACAGCGCCTTGTCAGGGTAAGACAAAAAGGGAGTTCCCGATGGAAGGCACCGTCGCCGTCGTGACCGGAGCCGCGCGTGGAGTCGGGCGCGGCGTCGCCCTCGTCCTCGGCGAAGCCGGGGCGACCGTCTACGTCACCGACCGCGAGAGCCGCGACCACCGCCACTCCGACCTGCCCGGCACCGTCGAGGACACCGCCGAGCAGGTGGACGAGCGGGGCGGCCACGGCGTCCCGGTCCGCGTCGACGCCACCGACGACGGCGCGGTCGAAGCGCTCTTCCAGCGGGTACGCGACGAGCACGGCGGACTCGACCTCCTCGTCGCGAACGCCTGCAACGGCAACGCCCTGCCCTTCGAGGGCGGCCCGTTCTGGACCCTTCCGCTCGACCACTGGCACAACATGATCGACGTCGGGGTCCGCAGCCACCTCGTCTCGGCCTGGTACGCCGCCCCGCTGCTCATCGAACGGCGCGGCCTGGCCGTCCTCACCGGATACACCGACCCGGGCGCCGACGTGATCGCCGGGCACGCCTTCTACGACCTCGCCATGACCGGCGTCAGCCGCCTCGCCCACACCCTCGCCCACGACCTGCGCCCCCACGGCGTGACCGCGCTCGCCCTCTCGCCCGGGTTCACCCGGACGGAGGCGATCATCGCGGCGCTCGGTGAGGACGTGCCGGGCGGCGACTCCGTGGAGTTCCCCGGGCGGGCCGTGCGTGCCCTGCTGGAGGATCCGGACGTGGCCCGGCACGCGGGGCGTACGCTTCCGGTCGCGGACCTGGCCAAGGAATACGGGTTCACGGACGTCTAGGACGGGTCCGGCGTGATGCCGGTGAGGCGGGCGGTCTCCTTCCACAGGAGCGCGGCCGTGTGCCCGTCCCTGGCGGCGGGCGCGCATTCGGCCAGGACCGGCCGCCCGCGCATCTCCGCGAACCCGCCGGGCCCGAAATACTGCCCGCCCTGAACGCCCGGCATCGTCGCGGCGTACACCTGCGGAAGCGCGCCCTTGGCGGCCGGCTGGCACACCACCCGCGTGACGACCGCCGCGAAGGCCACGAGGGCCCGCCCGCCCTGCGCCCTGGCCGAACCGGTGAACAGGCCGGTACGCGCCATGCCCGGATGCGCGGCCGCGCTGACGAGGTCGAGCCCGGCCGCCCGCGCCCGCCGGTCCAGCTCGAACGCGAACAGCAGGTTGGCCAGCTTCGACTGGTTGTAGGCCGCCCACTTGTCGTAGGGACGGCGTTCGAAGTCAAGGTCAGCCACGTCCAGCCCGGGGCCGCGGTGCGCCCCCGAGGAGACGGTGACGACCCGCGCCCCCGGGCCCGCCCGCAGCGCCGGCATCAGCAGCCAGGTGAGCGCGGCGTGGCCCAGGTGGTTGGTGGCGAGCTGGAGCTCGTGGCCGTCCGCGCTCACGCGGTGCGGGACCGCCATGATGCCCGCGTTGTTGACCAGCAGGTGCAGCACGCCGCCGGTGCGATCCATGACCTCCGCCGCCGCGGCCCGTACCGACCCGAGGTCCGCCAGATCCAGCCGGACGGACTCCGCGCCCGTGATCCCCTCCGCCACCGCCGCGGCCTTACCGAGGTCGCGGCAGGCCAGCAGCACCCGCGCGCCCCCGGCCGCCAGCGCCATCGCGGTCTGGCGGCCGAGGCCGCTGTTGGCACCGGTCACCAGCGCGATCCGGCCCTCCTGAGAAGGGATCATGGGGCGGGCTCCTGGTAGGCGGGCCGGTGCGGCAGGAGCGCGACCAGGCCCGCGACGACCAGGAAGATCACCGCCTGGATCGCGAGCGTCCACTGGATCGCGCCCGTGAACGTCTCCGCCGTCGCCCGCGCTCCGACCAGGCTGAAGAACACCACGCCGATCACCGCCACGCCCGTGGCCGCGCCGATCTGCTGGAACGCGTTCAGCACGCCGGACGCCGAGCCCGCGTGCTCGCCCGGCACCTCGGACAGCACGAAGTCGAACAGCGGCGTCACCACCATGCCCATGCCGACGCCGCCCAGGAGCAGCGCGGGCGCCAGGTGCCAGAAGCCGACGTCCGGCCCGGCCGCGCTCACCGCCAGGATCAGGCCGCCCATGGCCAGCGCCACCAGGATCGCGCCGGCCCGGATCACGTTCCGGCCGAGCTTGGCGATGAGGCCGGGCGCGATCCCGGCGCCGACCGGGGTGCCGATGGCGAACGGCAGGATCGTCAGGCCCGCGGCCAGCACCGTGAACCCCAGACCCACCTGCAGGTGCACCATCAGCACGAAGTAGAAGGCGATGATCCCGGCCATGAAGATGAGGTAGATCAGGATGCCGCCGACGAACGACCGGACCTGGAACAGGCTCATCTCCACCAGCGCGGAGCCGGTCCTGCGCCGCTCGTACAGGACGAAGCCGATCAGCGCCGGCACGGCGGCGGCCAGCGCCGCGAACGTCCAGGCGGGCCAGCCCAGCTCGCGGCCCTGTACGAGGGGGAAGAGCAGCAGGAACACCGCGACCGTGGCGATGATCATGCCGATCCAGTCCAGGCCGAGACGCTGGGACGAGCGCGACTCGCGGACGCAGGCGACCGCGCCCGCGATCGCCACGAGCCCCAGCGGCAGGTTGACCAGGAAGATGGCCCGCCAGCCGAGGCCCAGCACGTCGGCCTCGGTGAGGAACGCGCCGAGCGGCGGCCCGCCGACCGTGGCCAGCGTCGCCATCCCGGCGAACAGCGCGAACGCCTTGCCGCGCTCCTCGGGCCCGAACGTCACCGTCATGATGGCCAGGATCTGGGGCACCATGGCCCCGGCCATGATCCCCTGCAGCAGGCGGGCGGCGATCAGCGCCTCCGGGGCCGGGGCCAGGCCGCACAGCAGCGAGGCCACGACGAACCCGGCCGCCCCGATGAGGAACAGGCGCCGCCGTCCGGCGATGTCGCCCAGCCGGCCCCCGATCACGAGGGTGAGGGCGAACGCCAGCGCGTAGCCGGAGGAGATCCACTGCATGTCGGCGTACGACGCGCTCAGGTCCTGGCGGACCACGGGCAGGGCGATGTTCACCACGGTGGCGTCGACCAGGTCCATCACCCCGGCCAGCAGCAGGAAGAACAGGCCGAGCCAGCGGCGGTCCCTGAGCGGGGGTTCCTGGACCGTACGGTCCTTCGCGCTCTGCTGTGCCATGATCATCCTTTCCTCAGGTCGTTGGTCGCGACGAGATACCGGAAGACGTTGCGCAGGCGGTAGCCCCCGTCCACTACCCGGAACGGGGCGATCGTGTCGGCGACGACCTCCGCGGCCCGGTCCCAGCCGATCTCCCGCAGGGCGCGGGTCGAGGAGGGGCCCCCGGCCAGCAGGCCGCGCTGCGCCTCGGCCAGGTCGGCGTACCGCCAGACACAGGTGACGTCGCGGACCTCCTCCGGTGTCCATCCCGCGTTCTCGGCCAGGGCGGCGAGCCCGCCGGACAACGCGAACGGGCCCCCGCCGCCGCCGTCGGGGAGCGGGGGGAGGAGCCGGGACAGAGCGGTCAGGTACGCGGACGCCTCGCACGTCTCGGGCGGGCCCCAGGTCGCCACGACGAGCCGCCCGCCGGGAACGGTCACGCGGCGGGCCTCGCGCAGCGCCCGCCGGTGGTCGTCGGCGTAATGGAACGAGTTCATGCCGGTGACCAGGTCGAACACGGTGCCGGGGTACGGCAGGCGCTCCATGTCACCGAGGGCGAACGAGGCTTCCGGGACCCGTTCGCGGGCCAGGTCGAGAAGCGGTGCCGCGGCGTCCAGCCCCCAGACCTGGGCTCCCTTGTCGGCGGCCAGCCGGCAGAACAGCCCGGAGCCGCACCCGACGTCGAGCACCCGCAGCCCGGCGGGCGCGCCGATCCTGGCCAGCACGTCGTCGTACAGCTCCCGGACCTGGCCCTCCTGGATGGCCGCCCAGTCGCGCACGCCCACGCCCCACCAGAAGCCCTGCGCGGTTCCCGAGGTCATCGGGCGGCCCTCCTGATCAGCGTGACGCCGTCGCGCAGCGTGACGAGCACGCATTCGAGCCGGGGATCGGCCACCACGGCGTCGTTGAAGGCCCGCAACGCCACCACGTCGGCGTCCTCGTCGTCCTCGTACAGGACCTCGCCGTTCCACAGGGTGTTGTCCGCGGCGATCATGGCGTGCTCCGACAGCTTCGGCAGGACGGCTTCGAGGCAGGCGAGATACTCCTGCTTGGCGGCGTCCATGAACACGAAGTCGAACGGGCCGGGCAGCCGGTCGAGGGTCTCCAGCGCGGGGCCGGTCTCGACGGTCACCCGTCCGGCGTACGGGCTGCGCGCGATGTGGTCGCGCGCCATCGCGGCGTGCCGGTCGTTGATCTCGCAGGTCAGTACGTGCCCGCCGGGCGGCAGGGCGGCGGCCATGGCCAGCGCCGAGTAGCCGCTGAACGTGCCGATCTCCAGGACCTGGCGGGGGCGCAGCGCGTACACGAGGAACTGCAGGAACCTGGCCTGCGACGGGCCCGAGATCATCTGCGGGTCGGTCAGCGACCGCCACGTGTTCTCGCTGATCTGCCGCATGAAGGCGGGGTCGGGGGTGGTGTGGGCTTCGGCGTACTCATCGATGCCCGGTAGCGTGATCGGCTTCATCGAGTCCTCCTTGGTCCTGGGCCAGCAACCGGGCCGCTTCCTCGTCCGTCATGCTCTCCAGCCGGTCGCGCATCGCCGCCGCGGCCAGTTCGGCGAGGTGGGCGACGGTGAAGTCGGCGAACGCGCTCGCCGGGTCGATGCGGGTGTCCAGCGTGCGGTTGATCTCGCCCAGGATCCGGTGGCCGAAGACGGAGTCGCCGCCCAGCTCGAAGAAGCCGTCCTCCACACCGATGGGGTCGATCGCCAGCGCCTTCTGCCAGATGGCCGCGATCCGCCGCTCCAGGCCGTTGCGCGGGGCCACGTACGGCGCCGCCATGTCGGGGCGGGCCGACTCCTGGACGCCGATGGACTTCAGCGAACGGTCCTCGCGCGTGGCCACCTCGTCGAAGAACGCCGCCCCGACCTGGGCCGGGTAGAACTGCAGCAGGTTACGCAGGTCGAACGGGAGCGCCAGCGTCTGCGGCCGGTCCTCGGACATCAGGTGTTCCAGCAGGTCCAGGGCGTCGCCGGGCTCGAAGGCGCTGCTGGCCGTACGCAGCCGTACGGCGCCGGCCGCCATCCCGGCCTCCGCCCACGGGCCCCAGTCGATGGCGGTGGCGGGCAGCCCTCGCCCGCGGCGGTGGTGGGCCAGGGCGTCGAGGCAGGCGTTCGCGGCCGAGTAGTTCGCCTGGCCGGGGGAGCCCAGGACGCCGGCGGCGCTGGCGTACAGGACGAACCACTCGATCGGGTCGGGCAGGGTCAGCTCGTGCAGGTTCCACGCGCCGCGCAGCTTCGGCTCCAGCACCTCGCGCAGCGCCTCGTCCGGGAGGTCCAGCAGGGCGCCGTCCCTGAGGACACCGGCCGCGTGCAGCACGCCGCGGATCGGGGGGCCGCTCGCGCGGATGTCGTTCAGGGCGCTCGCGAGCGCGTCGCGGTCGGCGACGTCGGTCCTGGCCGGCCGCACCTCGGCGCCCGCCGCGCGCAGGCGGGTCAGTGCCGCCTCGTTCGGGGTGCGGCTGAGCAGCGCGAGGTGCCGGGCGCCCCGTTGTGCCAGCCGTTCGGCGGCCAGCAGGCCGAGGGTGCCGGTGCCACCTGTGATCACGTACGTGGCGTCGGGGCGCATGGCTGCCGGGGCGCGGTGAGGTACCGGGCGCAGCTCGCTGAGCCGGGCCACCAGGCGCCGTCCGGCACGATAGGCGACCTCGGTCTCGCCCGCGTCGTCGGCCAGCTCGTCGCAGAGCGCGGACACGGGGGCCTGGGGGTCGAGGTTCACGCAGCGGACGCGCAGGACGGGGTTCTCGATGGCCGCCGTCTTCAGCAGACCCCAAGGGGCGGCGGCACGCGGGTCCGTGACCTTCTCGCCCCGGGCTCCGCGGGTGACGACGATCAGTCTGCGGGCGGTGCCGGGGCCGGCGTAGGACAGGGCGCGGACGAGCCGGGCCACGTCCGTGACGGCGTTCTCGTATCCGGCGTCGGGTGAGGGCAGGTAGACGACTCCGGCGACGCCTTCGACGTGCGGGGCGTCCGCGTCCGGGCGGATGTCGGCGGTGGCGCCTCGCCGGACCAGTTCGGCGGCCAGCGCCTCGGCCGTGCCGCCGGAGCCTTGGGGGACCAGCAGCCACCGTCCCTCCGGTGCCGAGCCGTCGGTGGTCGATTCCCGCCAGACCGTCTCGTACAGGTGGATCTCCGCTCGCTCCTTGGCGGCCGGAGCGTGTCGCATGCGCAGCCCGGCCAGCTCGACGCAGCGGCGGGACGAAGCATCGTAGATCGTCACGTCCGCCCGGATCTCTCCCTCGGCGATCTCGGTCACGCGGGCGTGACAGCGGGCCTCCCGCCCGGGATCGGCCCACCAGCGGACCGTCTCCACTCCGACGGGTACGGCCGCGCCGCCCTTGCGTACGTCGGCCGGGACCGCCGCGAGCACCGGGTGCAGAGCCGCGTCCAGCAGCGGGACCGGAGCGCCGCCGATCTCCGCCACCGCCTCGCCGTCGCCCCGCCACACCCGCCGCACCCCGCGGAACCGGGGGCCGTAGGACAGTCCGGCGTCGTCGAGCAGGGAGTACAGCAGCTCCACGGGCACCGGCTCACCACACCGGCCTTCGGCATGGTCCTCCTGGCCAGGGGAGCCGGTGGCGGGGAGCAGGCGGGCGGTGGAGTGAATCCGGTCCTTGCCGGTCGAGACCTTGAACGCGAGGCCGCCGGTCCCGGGCGTCAGGGTGACGAGCGCGTACGGCCGGTCGTCGTCCGTGACGGTGAGCGGAGTCAGCAGTTCCAGGTGTTCCAGCGCGATCGGCTCGGTCAGGCCGTGCGCGCGGGCGGCCGACACCGCCAGCCGGATGTGGCCGGCCGCCGGGAACACGGGCATGCCGTGCACCCGATGCCCGGAAAGGTCCGCCGGGTCGAGCGGCACCTCACGCTCGAACACCCGCCGGGGCTCGGGCCGGTCCAGCCAGTACGTGCGACGCTCCCACGGGTAGCCGGGCGTGGACACGACCCGGCCGCCGCCCGGATGCAGGCGTTCCCAGCGGGGCGCGCAGCCGAGCGTGTAGAGGAAGCCGAGGGCTCCCAGCAGGCCGTTCGTTCCCAGGGTGGCGGTCACCGGCACGTCGGCGGTCCTGCGGAGCGCCCCCTGCAGCAGCGGCCCGGTCCCGACCTCGACGAGCGCGTCGGACTCGGGCAGCAGAGCCTGGACCGCGCCCGCGAAATCGACGGGTTCGCGGACGTTGCGGGCCCAGTAGGCCCCGTCCACTTCGCCGTCGTCCGCGCGCCTGCCCAGGACGGACGAGTAGAACGGGATCGCCGCCTTCCCCGGTACGAGGCCGGCGTAGAGCTCGGCCAGCGCGCGGGCCGCGGGGTCCATGGCGGGGCCGTGGAAGGCGTACTCGATCGGCAGCCACTGGGCGAACGTCCCCTCGCCGTCCAGCTCCCGCCGCACCTCCTCCAGCGCGGCGAAAGTGCCGGAAAGGACGGTCAGGCCGGGCGCGTTGATCGCCGCCACGTCCGTACCCGCCCAGCGCTCGGCCGCCTCCCGGGGAAGGCCGACGGCCAGCATGCGCCCGCCTCTGGCCGGGCCCATCAGGCGGCCCCGGTCGGCGGCGAGCCGCAGGCCGGTGCCGGCATCGAGCAGGCCCGCCGTCACTGCGGCGCTGATCTCGCCGACGCTGTGCCCCACGACGACGGCCGGCTCGATGCCGAGTGCGCGCCAGACACGGGTCAGCGCGAGCTGTACGGCGACGATCAGGGGCTGGGCGATCGCGGTGTCCTGGAGGTCGGCTTCGGTCTCGCCGCCGAGCACGGCTTCGACGGACCAGCCGAGGACGCCGTCGAGACGCTCGTCGCAGCGCCGGATCGACGATCGGAACAAGGGGTCGGAGTCCAGCAGGTCCCGGACCGCGTCCAGCGACCCGGCTTCGCCGAAGGCGCCCTGCCCCGAGAAGACGAAGGTGACGCGCGGGTCTCCAGCGGGGACGGCGGCAGGACGTACGGCACGAAGGCGGGCGGCCAGCTCGGCCGCGTCGGCACCGATGACGGCGGCGCGGTAGGGCTGGTGGTGGGTACGGCGGGTGGCGGCGGTGAACACCAGGTCCGTGGTCGCGTCGGCCAGGTCGGTGAGGCGATCCGCCCAGGCTGACGCGGCCCGGACGAGACCGTCCTCGGTCCTGGCGCTGATCGGCAGGAGCAGCGACCGGCGCCCGGCCACGGGCTGGGCGGACGGAGGAGGCGGGGACAGGATGACGTGGGCGTTGGTGCCGCTGAAGCCGAAGCCGCTCAGGCCCGCCACACCGCCGTCGGGCCAGGGCTCGGGGCGGGTCACCACGCGGAGACCGAGGTCGGTGAAGGGGATGTGCGGGTTGGGGGTGGCGAAGTGCAGGCTGGGCGGAATGCGGCCGTGGTGCAGCGACAGGGCCACCTTGATGAGCCCGGCGATGCCGGCCGCCGCCTCCAGATGGCCGATGTTGGTCTTCACCGAGCCGATCAATACGTCGTGGTCGCTCCGCAGAGCCGTGGCGAGGGCCTGCGCTTCGATGGGATCGCCCAGGGCCGTGCCGGTGCCGTGGCATTCGACATAGCGGACCGAGGCCGGGTCCGTCGCCGCGTCGCGCAGGGCCGCCGCGACCACCTCGCGCTGGGCCGCCGGGTTGGGGGCGGTCAGGCCGTTGGTGGCGCCGTCCTGGTTGGTCGCCGAGCCGAGGATCACCGCGTAGACGCGATCGCCGTCGGCCAGCGCCCTGGAGAGCGGTTTGAGTACGGCCACGCCGCAGCCCTCGCCCCGGACGTAGCCGTCGGCGCTCGCGTCGAACGCCTTGCAGCGGCCGTCCGGGGACAGCATGCCCGCCAGCTCCAAACCGGTCGACGGGGCGGGGTCGAGGAGCAGGTTGACCCCGGCGACGACGGCCGCGTCGCACTCGTCCGACCGGATCGCCCGGCAGGCGAGATGCACGGCCACCAGGGACGATGAGCACGCCGTGTCGACGGCGAGCGCGGGACCGCGCAGGCCGAACACGTACGAAAGGCGCCCGGCCGCGACGGAGAGGGCGTTGCCCGAAGGCGTGTGGCGGTCGATGGAGTCGAGCTGGCGGTAGGCGTAGTCGTTGCCGGAAATGCCCAGGTAAACCCCGGTACGGGAGCCGCGCAGCCGTGCCGGGACCTCGCCGGCGTCCTCCAGGGCGTCCCAGGTGGTTTCGAGGAGAATGCGCTGCTGGGGATCCATGCGCAATGCCTCGTCACCGTGGATGCGGAAGAACGGGGCGTCGAAGCCGGACACGTCCGAAAGGAGTCCGGCCCGGCCCCGGGGGGATTCCCAGCGCTCGGGCGGGATGTCGCCGATCGCGTCGGTGCCGGAGTCGAGCAGTCGCCAGAAGGCGGCAAGGCCGTCGGCTCCCGGCAGCCGGCAGGCCAGCCCCGTGACCGCGATCGGTTCCGCATCGGCCCCGGCCGTGACGTGCTGCGATGTGGTGGTGGGGTGGGCCAGGTGATCGGTGAGGGCGGAGATCGTCGGGAACTCGAAGACCAGCGTCGGGCTCACCGGGCGGCCGAGGAAGCGCTGCAGGTCGCCCGCCATCGCGGTGAGCCGCGGCGAGTCGAGGCCGAAGGCGGCGAACGGCGCGTCAGAGTCCACGTCCGCCGGCGCCAGACCCGCCTCCTTCGCGACCCGGTGGACGAGCCAGTCCCGGATCCTGTCTACGTCCATCGCCCCTCCCGGCTCTCGAAGCGCACGGGGACCGTCCCGGCGAGCACGGCGGCCCGGGCCGCGCCGCGGCGGACCTTGCCGCTCGACGTCTTCGGGACCGTCCCCTTGGGCACCAGATAGATGGCGTCGAGGCGCACCCCCAGGTCACGCAGCACGGCGGTACGGATCTCGCCCGCCAGCGGCCCCAGCGCCCCATCGTCGGCGGTCGTCTCCTGCACCAGCGCCACCCCCTCGGCCAGCGCGAACGCCACCCCCGCCCCCCGCCTGACCTGCCCCCCGGCCACACAGGCGGCGTCCTCCACGTCGTGCGGATGGATGCTGCGTCCCCTGACGATCAGGAGGTCCTTGATGCGGCCGGTCACATACAGGCGGCCCTCCCAGAGCAGCCCGAGGTCGCCCGTGCGCAGGTACGGGCCCTCGCCGCCGGACAGGAAGGCGCGGAAGTCGTCGTCCGGGCGCTTCCAGTAGCCGGCCGCCACGCTGGGGCCGCGTACCCAGATCTCGCCGACCTGGCCGTCCGGACAGGGGACGAGCGCCGACGGGTCGACGATCAGCAGGTCGTGGTCGGGTGCGACGCGGCCCGAGGGCACCAGCTCGGTCGTCTCCCGGCCGGCGGCCGGCACGAGACGGCCCTGTTCCAGGGCGGCGCGGTCGGCGGTCAGGACCGTGCGGTCGTCCGGCCCGGCTCCCGTCACCAGCAATGTGGCCTCCGCCAGGCCGTAGCAGCCGACCAGGGCCTCCGGCCTGAGCCCGCACGGGGCGAAACGGTCGGTGAAGCGACGGAAAGTGGCGGCGCGGATCGGTTCCGCGCCGCTGAAGGCGACCTGCCAGGTGGACAGGTCCAGCGCGGCCAGCTCCTCGTCCGTGACGCGGCGGGCGCACAGGTCGTAGGCGAAGTTGGGGCCGCCGCTGACCGACACGCCGTAGGCCGAGATCAGTTCCAGCCACCGAGCCGGCCGCTGCAGGAAGTGCAAAGGGGACATCAGGTAGCAGGGGGCGCCGTGGTAGAGCGGGTACAGGATCGTGCCGATCAGCCCCATGTCGTGATACATGGGCAGCCAGCTCGCCACCACCGCGTCCCCGGGCACGTGCAGCGCCCGGCCGATGGCCCGCTGGTTGGCGAGGAGGTTGGCGTGGGTGAGCACCACGCCACGCGGGGCGGCGGTGGAACCGGAGGTGTACTGGATGAACGCGACGGTGTCCGGGTCGACTCCCGGATCGCGCCAGGCGGAGCCGTCGCGGGCCGGCCCGTCCGTGACGATGAGGGGCAGCGCCCCGGCGACCGTCTCCCGCAGGAACTCGCTGGTCAGTACGGCCTCGGCCCCGCAGTCGGCGGCCACCGCGGCCACCCGCTCCCGCCCGGCCGGCTGGAGCGGCGGATAGGCGGGCACCGCGACCACCCCCGCGTACAGACAGCCGAAGAACGCGGTCACGAAGGCCAGGCCGGGCTCGTACAGCAGGATCACCCGCCCGCCCTCGGCCACGCGATCGGCCAGGGCGCAGGCCACCCGGCGCGCCCCCGCGTCCAGCTCCGCGCGGGTGAGGACGCGCAGGTCCGCCTCCCCGTCCGCGAGAAAGCCGAACGCGAGCTCGCCGGGCGCCTCGGCGGCGCGGCGGCCGAGCAGCTCGACGAGCGTGCGATCAACCACCGCCGTGCCCCCCGACGTGCATGCGCCACAGCGAGGTCGCGTCGAGCGCCCGCTGCGTGCCCATCTGGTCGTCGGTGACGCCGCCGCCCTCCCACAGGCGCGGATACGACTCCACCGCCTCCAGCGGCGGCTCGGCGATCTCCGGCACGTGCGCCATGGCCTGTTCCACGTACGGTTCGAGGTCGCGCGCCTTGCGCCGCGTCCGCTCCGCGTCCCGCTCCTCGAACTCGGGCAGCACCGCCTTGCCGAGCAGCTCCAGCGACTCGCACACGTGCTCGTGCGGATAGTCCCCGCCCTGCTGCAGCAGGATGAGCTGATCGACCCCGGCCTCCTCCAGCTCGCGGAAGTGGGCCGCCACCTGCTCCGGCGGCCCCACGCCGCCCAGCCCGGCCATCGGCTCCGGCTCCGCCCGCTGGAACTCCTCCCACAGGTTCGTCCGCCCGGGCACGTGCGAGCCGAACCGGTAGTAGTGGGCCAGCGCCCACTTGAAGAACTGCTGGCCCCGCAGCCCCCGGTCCGCCGCCGTCGCGGCGTCGGGGTGGCAGAGCACGCCCGCCAGCATCGCCACGTTCGGGTTCACGGCCTGGCCGAGGGGCCGGCACTCCTTGCGGAACGTCTCGTAGTACTCGTTCACCCAGAACCGCGCCTCGTGAGCGTCCATGAAGGAGAACGTCAGCGCCCCGAGCCCGAGCCGCGCCGCCAGTTTGAGCGTGTCGCGGTTCGTGCACGCCACCCAGAGCGGCGGGTGCGGCCGCTGGACGGGCTTGGGGATCACGTTGCGGGACGGCATCGAGAAATGGCGGCCCGTATGCCCCGGGTACGGCTCCGAGCACATCATCTTCGCGGCCTCGCGCACGGACTCCGCCCACATGGCCCGCTTGTCGATGTAGTCGACCCCGAACGCCTCCAGCTCCAGCCGGGAGCTCGACTCGCCGGTGCCCCACTCCACCCGCCCGCCGCTCACCAGGTCGAGCATGGAGATCCGCTCCGCGACCCGGGCCGGATGGTTGTACGGGGCCGGCATCAGCGTGATCCCGTGCCCCACCCGCATGCGCGAGGTCCGCTGGCTGACGGCCGCGAGGAACACCTCGGGGGCCGTCGAGTGCGAGTACTCCTCCAGGAAGTGGTGCTCCTGGGCCCACCCGTAGCCGATGCCGATCCGGTCGCCGATCTCCGCCCACTCCAGGGCGTTGCCGATCAGCCGCCGCTCGTCGCCGTCGGCCCACGGGCGGGGCAACTGGAGCTCGAAGAACATGCCGAACCGCATGTCAGCCTCCTTCCGCCAGCAACTGCGCGAGCAGGGCGTCGACCGTCTGGTCGGGCATCTCGCCGACCCTGCGGCCCATCCGTTCCGTCGCGCTGTCGAGCTGGCGCTTGCGGCGCACCTGGTCGTCGACGATGAGGGCGAGCTGCTCGACGTTCGGCTCCCGCGAGAACAGGTCCTGCAGCAGCAGCTCGATTCCGTACCGCTGCCGCAGCCGGTCCACGAGCTGCGCCACGAGCAGCGAGTGCCCGCCGAGGTCGAAGAAGTCGTCGTGCACGCCGAGCTCCGGTACGCCCAGCAGCTCGCACGCGACCTGCGCGATCTCCTCCTCCAGCGGCGTGCGCGGCTCGACCCGCGGCGTGGCGGGCAGCCGGGCCGAGTCGGGGGCGGGCAGCCGCCGCCGGTCCAGCTTGCCGCTGGCGTTCACGGGGAACCGGTCGAGCACCACGTACGCGGCCGGCACCATGGCCTCGGGCAGCCGCTCGCGCAGGTGCCGGACCAGCAGGGCCGGGTCCCGGACCTCGGCGGAGGTGGACAGCCCGCTCCTGGTCACGTACGCCACCAGGCGCGACCCCGCCTGACCGCGCTCGTCCAGCACCACCACGGCCTCCTCCACGGTCGGATGGGCGCGCAGCGCCGCCTCGACCTCGCCGGGCTCGATCCGCTGGCCGCGCAGTTTCACCTGGTCGTCGGCGCGCCCGAGATACTCCAGCGAGCCGTCGCGCCGATACCGGGCCAGGTCGCCGGTCCGGTACAACCGCGCGCCGGACGCGTACGGATCGGGCACGAAACGCTCGGCGGTCAGCGCCGGGCGGTCGTGGTAGCCGCGGGCCAGCCCAGGACCGCCGACGCAGATCTCGCCGGGCACGCCCACGGGCGTCTCCCGCAGGTCGGGGTCCAGCAGCCGGATCACGCTTCCCGCGACCGGCGACCCCAGCGACACGGGCCGGCCCGCAACCAGGGGGTCGGCCGTGGTCCACACCGTCGTCTCGGTCGGGCCGTAGAGGTTCCAGGCCCGGTCGTGGGTCGAGGCCAGCACGTCGGCCAGGTCGCCCGGCAGCGCCTCGGCACCGGACAGCGCCTTGACCTTCCGCTGGCCGAGCCCGCCGGCGGCGACGATCGTGCGCCACATGGTGGGCGTCGCGAGCAGCGCGGACACCCGGTGCGTGAGGATCAGCCGGCGCAGGCGGGTGGCGTCCAGGATCTCCTCCATGGTGGCGATCACCACGGCGCCCCCGGCGGTCAGCACGGGGTAGATCTCGGCCACGGAGGCGTCGAAGGCCAGGCTCGACACCGTGGCCATGATGTCGTCGCGGCCGAGGTCCTGCCCGTGCCGGACGTGGGCGACCAGGCTCGACAGCGCGCGGTGGCCGATGGCGACGCCCTTCGGCGTGCCGGTGGAGCCGGAGGTGTACACGATGTACGCCAGGCCGTCGGCGGGCACGGCGACGCCGGGGTCCTCGCTGGAGCGGCCCGCGATCGCGGGGCCGTCCCGGTCCACGCACACCGTCTCGGGGAAGGCGGCGGCCAGGGACTCCTCGGTGACGACGAGCGCGGCCCCGGCGTCGGCGGCCAGGGCGGCCAGCCGCTCCGGGGGATGGCGCGGGTCGAGGGGGACGTACGCGGCGCCGGTCTTGAGCACGCCGAGCATGGCGACGATCATCTCGGGAGACCTGCCGAGGCAGATCGCGACCCGCTTCTCGGGCCCCGCGCCGAGCTCGATCAGGTGGCGGGCGAGCTGGGCGGCCCGCCCGTCGAGCGTCCCGTAGTCCAGCCGCAGCGACCCGCACACCACCGCGATCCGCTGCGGGTCCCGCAGCGCCTGACGGCGGATGAGCTCGTGCGCCGGCTCGGCAGGGACGGCGAGTTCAGGACCGCGTCCCCACGATCTGACCAGGTCCCGCTCGCCGGGCGAGAGCGGCGACAGCTCCGACAGCCGCTGCTCGGGGTCGCGCACGGCCTGTTCGAGGAGTGCGGCGAACCGGGCGGTGATCCGTTCCGCGGTGGCGGCGTCGAACAGGTCGGAGCTGAACGCCACATGTCCTTCCAGCGCCCGGCCGTCCCGCAGGTGCAGCTCCAGGTCGGCTCGCGCGCTCCGCGCGGTGACCGGGACGGCCTCGAACGAGGCGCCCGCGAAGTCCGCCTGCCCGAGCGGCGGCTGCATGATGAACAGCGACCGCACGCTCGGCTGGACCTCGCGCACCATGCGCTCGAACGGCAGCGACTGGTGCGCGAACGCCCCGGCGCAGGTCGCCTTCACCCGATCCAGGGCCTCGGTGAACGTGGGGTCGCCGCGCAGCTCGGTCCGCAGGGCCAGCATGTTGACGAAGTTGCCGATGAGCCCGTAGATCTCGGGGCGGGTCCGTCCCGCGACGTTGGTGCCGACCGTGATGTCGCGCAGGCCAGTCAGCTTGGCGAGCAGCGCCTGCCAGGCGGCGAGCACGACCATGAACGGCGTGGCGCCGGCCCGGCGGGCGAGCCCGCGTACCGACTCCGACAGCTCCTCCGTCAGGGACAGCGCACACCACCCACCGGCCGCGCTGACCAGCGGCGGGCGCGGCCGGTCCGCCGGGAGCTCCAGCGGTGGCGCGTCGGCCAGCCGGTCCCGCCAGTAGTCCAGGTCGCGCTTCCACTCCGGCTCCTCCGGCGCCCCCGCCTGCCAGGCGGCGAAGTCGCCGTACTGGACGGGCAGCGCGGGCGGCTCGAAAGGCACGCCAGAAGCGCGCGCCGCGTAGGACGCCGACAGCTCGCCCATCGCCACGCCGAGCGACCAGCCGTCGGCGAACAGGTGGTGGACGACGACGCCGAGCACGTCATGTCCGCGCACCCGGCAGAGCAGGATCCGCGCCACCGGGCCTTTCTCCAGGTCGAAGGGCTGATCCGCGGCGGCCTGGACGCGTCCGACCGCCGCCGTGAGCCCTTCCGCGGGCGGCAGCGCGCGCAGGTCGGCCACGTCGAGCACCGGCCGCGCGCCGCCGTCCACGACGGCGCGGGCCGTTCCCTCGTCCTTCCGCACGACCGTGCGCAGCGTCTCGTGCCGGTCCACGAGCGCGTCCACGCAGGCGGCCAGCACCGACGGCTCCAGCTCCGCGTCCACGCGGGCACAGAACGACAGGTTGTACGCGGTCCCGCCCGGCTGCAACTGCTCGATGAACCACAGCCGCTGCTGGGCCAGGGAGAGCGGCACCGGCCCGGCCCGCTCGCGGCGCGGGATCCTCTCCGCGGGCCGTTCCGGCGGCGTCTCGCCGCCCAGCCAGCGCTGGAGCAGCTCCTCCTTCACGCCGGACAGCCTGGTGTCCTCGCTCACGGTCTCGCTCCCGTCATCTCCGCTTCGAGCTCCAGCCGGGCCACCTCGGCCGGATGCAGCACCCGGCCGTCCACGCCGTCGCGGACACGGCGCGACTTGCGCAGGTCCCTGGTGACGGTGACCTTCTTCAGCCAGCGATCCCGGCCGTCGTAGCGCGGCGGGAACGCCCGCCGCCCGTGCACCGCCCGGTAGTTGTCGACGAACGCCAGGTCGCCGGGGGCGAGCACCAGGTCGCGCAGGCCCGCTTCGAGCCGGCCGGTCAGCGCCTTGAGCCCGCTCGCGGCCTCCTCGTTGCCGGGCATCGGGGTCATGTAGTAGGGGTCGATGCGCAGGTAGGGCCGGCGCGGGTCGCCGAACAGCACCGCGCTCGGGGCCGCGTCGGACCACTGGTCGGGGCCGGGCGGCGGGCGGCGGGGGTAGCCGTGCTCGCGGGTCTCCTGCTGCAGATGCTCGTTGTCCGGATAAATCAGGAAATACGGCTCGCGCAGGATCGCGGCCTCCTCCGGCGACAGCCGTACCTCGTCGATCGCGGACACGGTCGTCGGGATCAGCCCGTCGTTGCGCATCGCCATCAGCCCCAGGTAGTCGCACCGGAACGGATGGAACCCGTCCTCGGTGTGCCACGCCAGGTCGGCCAGGCTGCCGTGCCCGCTCTGCTCCCGCTCCTGGTCACGGATGGGCAGCACGTTGTGCACCAGGTGGCCGTGCTGGAGCGTCGACCAGCCGAACACGTCGCCGAGCAGGCAGCCGAGCAGCGTCAGGAACAGCTCCTCGCGCGCGGTGCTCGCCGGATCCGCCTGCCGCCCCCAGTGGGGCGGGGTGGGCCCGATGCGCTCGTCGTCCACGCCGAGCCCGCGCACCACGACCCAGGGCGAGCTCTCCCGGTGGTGGAAGGCCAGCAGGAAGTCCAGCAGCCCCTGCGGCAGATGGCGGTAGGCCTCCCCTCTGGCCGCCCAGAGGAAGCGGGGGTCCTCCGCCGTCGCGTAGGTGTGGCGGAGCCGGCCGAGCAGCCGGTCGACGCGGTCCCGCTCCGCCGGTGTCAAGGTGTACGTCACGGTCGTGTCCACGTCAGCCGTCCATCTGCCGCCGCAGGCTCGCGGGCCGCATGTCGGTCCAGACCGAGGCGATGTGCGCGAGGCAGTCGTCCTTCGAGCCCGCGAACCCGCCCGCCTGCCATCCTTCGGGGAGCGGCCGGCCAGGACGCCAGATCGAATACTGCTCCTCGTCATTGACCACGACGGTGTACTCGTCCTGCGTGTTCACTTTCTCGCTCCTTTCATGAGGCTGTTCAGTAGGGCGTCCACCTCGTCGTCCCCCATGCCGGCGACGGCCTGGCCTGGACCGGTGGGCGGGTGTTCCCGCCGGGCCGGGCCGTTGTCCAGGACCGTGTCCGGTGAGGGGAGGGCTTGGCGGTCGACTTTGCCGTGGGGGGTGAGGGGGAGCTTGTCGAGGAAGACGTAGGTGGCGGGGAGCATGTAGTGCGGCAGGCTCGCCAGCAGGTGGGTGTTGAGCTCCTCACGGCCGACGTCCCCGGCGATGACGTACGCGGTCAGCCGCGGATCGCCGGTGGCCGCGTCGTGCCGGGTCGTGACGACCGCGTTCGTGACGGCGGGGTGGTTCTGGAGGGTGGTTTCGATTTCGCCGAGTTCGATGCGGTAGCCGCGGATTTTGGTCTGGGTGTCGGTGCGGCCGAGGAATTCGATGGTGCCGTCGGGGAGCCAGCGGGCTCGGTCGCCGGTGTGGTAGAGGCGTTGGCCTGGGTGGTGGGGGTCGGGGGTGTAGTGCTGGGCGGTGAGGGCGGGGCGGTTGAGGTAGCCGCGGGTGATGCCGGTGCCGCCGATGTGCAGGTGTCCGGGGATGCCCTGGGGGAGCGGGTTGAGGTCCTCGTCCAGGATCAGGACGCGGGCGCCGGGGACGGGCCTGCCGATGGGCACCGTGTCGCCGTCGAAGTCCGGCGGGCACCTGAAGAAGGTGCTCCAGACGGTGGCCTCGGTGGGGCCGTACTCGTTGTGCAGCGGCGCCTCCGGCAGCGTCTCGTAGTGCTGCCGCACCAGCGCCGCGGGCAGCGCCTCACCGGCCAGCACGCAGAAGCGCAGCGTCTTCAGCGCCTGCGGCTGCACGTCCAGCATGACCGCGTACTGCGACGGAACCCCGTCCAGGTGCGTCACCTGGTGCTGCTCGATGAGCCGCCCCAGCAGCCGCGGGTCCTGGACCTCCACCGGATCGGGCAGCACCAGCCGGCCGCCGTGGCCGAGCGTCCAGTACAGCCCGGCCGCCGAGGCGTCGAACGTGAACGGCGCCAGCATCAGGTACGCCGCCCCCGCCACGCCCGACGACTCGCCGAACACCTCCTGCCGCGCGGCCGTGGCGTGGGCGACGTTCGCGCACGACACCAGGACGCCCTTGGGCGTGCCGGTCGAGCCGGAGGTGTAGATGATGTACGCCAGGCCGTCGGGGTCGATCGGCGCGTCCAGGTCCGTGTCGTCCGCGCCGCTGCCGAAGTTGTCCAGCGTGATCGTGGTGACGGTCTCCGGCCAGGTCCGCTGGTGATGACTGTGGGCGAGCAGCACCTCGACGCCCGCGTCGGCGAGGATGAAGCGCTGCCGCTCGACGGGCGTGTCCGGGTCCAGCGGCACGTAGGCCGCGCCCGCCTTGAGCACCGCCAGCAGCGCGGTGACCGTGTGCGTCGTGCGTTCGGCGATCACGCCCACGCGCTTCTCCGGGCCCGCGCCCAGCTTGCGCAGGTGGCGGGCGAGCCGGTTGGCCTGGGCGTTGAGCTCGCCGTACGTCAGCCGCTCCGGTCCGGCCGCGACCGCCACCGCCTCCGGGTTCCTGGTGGCCTGCTCCTCGACGAGCCGGTGCACCAGGCGGGGCTCGGAGGTGTGCGCGGGGCCGTCGGCCCATTCGCGGGTGAGGCGGGCGTACTCGTCGGGGGGCAGCATGGGCAGCGCGGACAGCACCTGGCCGGGCTGCTCGGTGGCGGCCTCGGCGAGGGTGCGCAGGTGGAGGAGCATGCTCGCGGCGGTGCCCGCGTCGAACAGCTCGGTCGCGTAGTCCAGCCGGACGGCCAGGGTCCCGTCGTCGGCCGTGGTCAGGCGGAGCGTGAGGTCGAAGGGCGCCAGCGGGGCGTCGGTCCACGTCTGCCGCCATTCGAGCCCGGCGTGCGAGGTGACCTCGGCGGGCTCGTCCTCGACGAAGCGCACCTGGTAGAGGGGCGGCGCGGTGGAGTCACCCTGCGGGAGCTCGTCCACGAGGTGCTCGAACGGCGTCTCCCGGTGCTCCATCGCCTGCGCGCGGGCGTCGGCGATCTGGGCGACCAGCGCGGCGAACGTGGGGTCGCCGGTGAGGTCGGCCCGCAGGACGACCGTGTTCTCGAACGGGCCGAGCACGTTCGCCCACTCGTCGGGGCGGCCGGGCACCGGCAGGCCGACGGCGAGGTCACGCTGGCCGCTGTACCGGGACAACACGGTCAGCCAGGCGGCGAGCAGCACGTCCGGCACAGTGGCGGGCGCGGCGGTGGTCGGCCCAGTGGCGGTCTGGGCGGCCACCTCCTTCCAGCGGGCCGCCAGACCTGCCGGCACCCGCCAGTGGTGGCCGGCGCCGGACAGCGAGCGGCCGCCCATCGGGGGGCGCGGCCGGTCGCTGGGGAGGTTCAGGTCGGGCAGCCCGCCGAGGCGGTGCCGCCAGTGGTCGAGGTCCTGGGCGGCCGCCGGCGTGGCCAGCCGCTCCCGCTGCCACTCGGCGAACCCGGCGAACGTGGCCGGCTCACCGCCGCTCGGCATGTCGGCCGGGGTGGCGGTTCCGGTGTACGTTCGCGCGATCTCGCGGATGAGCAGGCCGACGCTGGCCTGGTCCATGACGAGCTGGTGCGCGACGACCACCATCGTGTGATGGCCGGGCGCCCGGCGTACCAGGGAGATCCGCATCAGCGGCGCGGTCGCGAGGTCGAACACCTGGGCCGCCTCCCTGGCGACCAGCCGCCCGATCTCCCGGTCCTGCTCGTCCGGGGCCAGCCCGGACACGTCCACGACCGGCACGCTGAGCCACACCGAGGTCGAGGGGGCCCACACCGGCTCCCCTTCGACCTCGACGAACCCGCCGGTGAGGAGCTCGTGCCGTCCCGCCACCGCCCGGACGGCCTCCTGGAGCGCGGCCGTGTCGAGCGGGCCGCGCACCTCGGAGACGCCGAGGACGTGGGTGGGGATGCCGGGCTCCATCCGGCGGAGCACCCACAGCCGCCGCTGCAGCGGGCTGAACCGGTCGACGCCGCGACTCCGCTTCTCGACGAGCAGCTCGGCCAGTAGCCGCCGCTTCTCCTCCGCGGAGAGGTTGCCTATGTCTTCACGGCGAGAGGTCATCGTCCGTTCCCTTCGGGGGTGGCGGCAGAGTAGGCACGCTTTCTACTCATCTCGCCGGGAAGGGTAAGTACGCCGCGGCCGGCACTCACAGGGCGGAATTCCAACATTCGCTGTCGGAGCCGCCTTCCGGTGACCGGCAATCGGTGGCCGCGACCAGCCACGCCCGACGGCCGGGACGCAGACGCGTTTACGCTCGGTGAGCCGGGGGAGGGCGGTGGGGTGTCCCCTAAAGCCATCAACGGGGAGGCTGACCGGCACACGCACCACGTCGATTCCGCCTTACCCCCCTTGCCATCCCCAGGGCCACCGCATCCGGCCGCCGCGCGGGTGGACGTCCTCGTCATCGAGGCCGACCCGCTCGCCCGCGGCGTCATCAAGGACAGCCTGCGCCGCGAGCCGTGCCTGAACCTCCTCGCCGAGGCCGACGGCAGAGACGGCGCCAGGAAACTGATGCGTTCGTGCCCGCATTGCGTGGTCGTCATCGACCCGTACCAGCCCAAGATGGGCTCCTCCGTGCTGCACGAGATCGCCGAGACCTGCCAGTGGCAGGTCCTCGTGTTCACGGCGACGCGCTCCAGGTCGTACGTCTCCCAGGCGGTCGCCGCGGGCGCGATGGGCTACCTGCTCAAGGAGAACGGCGCCTGCGCGCTCAGCGCCGCCGTGGTCTCGGTCGCCTCGGGTAACGTCGTGCTCGCCGACTCGGCGGCCCGGGCGCTCCTGCCGATGCCCGCCGGCGGCAGCACACGGGGCCGGCTGCTGCGCAACCTCACCGAGCAGGAGCTGCGCATCCTGCGCTTCCTCTCGCTCGGAGCGAGCACGTCGGAGATCGCCGCCGTCCTGCGCATCAGCGACTCCACGGTCAAGTCGCACGTCTCACACATGCTGTCCAAGTTGGAGGTACGCGACCGCACGCAGGCCGTCGTCTTCGCCTACCAGAGCGGTCTCATCTCGGTCGCCGACTTCGACTGGACGCCCGCCGCCCACCGGGACTGACCGCTTTTCCGGAAGCCGGAAGACGACGGTGGCCGGGTCGTGCACGTCGGGATCGTTCGGCCGGAGTGCGGTGGTTCCTACCATGGTGGCCTGCTTCACCACGGCACGAGGAGGTCGGGTCATGGGCGCGGGTTGCCCCGATATCCGGATCGTCGTCCTTCCGGAGGACGGTCTCGTCCACAGTCGTACCCCGCTCGATGGCCCGCTCCTGGCGGACCTCGCGGCGGCGGCGGACACACTGGCCCGGGCCCGCCTCGCCCTGCTGGACCCCGCCGGGGCGCCGGGCCGTGACCTGCTCGGTGGAGCCGCCGACCAGGTGTGCGAGCTGGCCCGCCGGGCGGCGCTGCCGCCGCTCGACGTTTCCGGGCTGGCGCCGATCGTGCCGAACCACGAGTATTTCGGCGTCCGTACGGCGCCGCTGGACGGGCCGCGCCTGGCCGCCGAGGTGACGACGATCGCCGCCCGCGCCCTCGACGACCTGCGGCACGCCCGGCTGGAGGTGAACGACCTGGCGGCCGAACTCCTGGCCGTCTCCGACCTGCTGACCGCCCTCCCGGGCGACACCGCCGGAAGGCCGGGTGGACCTTCCCGGAAACCGGGCGACGGGCCGTATTTTCCGGTGCCGACCGAGCTGACCCGCTGGATCGTCGTCCACCACCTCTACTTCCTCCTCAACCTCCGCGCCGCCGCCGCCGTGACCCGGGCCGTCGGCGCGGTGCGGAACGGCGACCGGGCGGCCACGCTGGCCGAGCTCCGGGAGGCGACCGTGCACGTGCGGGGCTTCACCGCCGCCATGGTCCACTCCGGCGACATGTCCGCCGCCTGCTACGAGGCGACCGTCCGCCCGACGATGCGCCCGCCCGCCGTGGACACCGAGCTGACCGGCCGCACCCAGCCCGAGCACCGCGCGTACCGGCGCGCGATGGCGGCGCTCGTCGAGGAGTTCGCCGAACCGTACGACACGCTGGCCGCCCGCGACCCCGAACTCGCCCTCGCCAGGGACGCGCTGCTCGAAGCCGACCTCATCGACATCGAACGCCACGTCCTCGTCGCCGCCGCGCTGGTGGGCGGCGACCGCTCGATCGTCCAGGGCGAGGCCACCGAGGGCAACGCGGTCAGCATGCTGCGCACGATGCGGCACGCCAGGGCCGACCGGTATCGGCTGCTCATGAGATACGGCGACGACGTGGCGGCGGCCCTGCCCCTCCTCGCCACCGCCCGCCCCGGAAGGGAGAGCACCTGATGGCCGGCTCGCACGCGCGACCCCCGATGGACCTCGACCGGGACCTGGAGATCGATCCGGCCGAATGGAGCAGGCCGGACACCTACGACCTGGTGACGGCGCTCGTGGTGCCCAGGCCCATCGCCTGGGTCTCGACGGTGTCGCCGGGCGGCCACCGGAATCTCGCGCCGCACTCGTACTTCAACCTCGTCGCCGACCATCCGGTGCACGTGGCGTTCAGCTCCGTCGGCGTCAAGGACACCCTGCGCAACATCCGCGCGACGGGCGAGTTCGTGGTCAACATCGCCGGCCAGCCGCTGCTCAGCGCCCTGGACGCGACGGCCGCGGACGTCGAACCCGAATGCGACGAGTTCATGATCGCGGGGGTCACTCCGGAGCCGGCGCGGTGTGTCCAGGCGCCGCGCGTCGCAGAGGCGCCCGCGCACTTCGAGTGCGTGCTCGCCGACGAGGTGCCGGTCGGCAACTGCATTTTGATCATCGGCCGGGTGGTGCACGTGCACGTGGCGCCGTCCGTCTGGTCGCGGCGCCGGGTGGATCCCGCCGCACTGGATCCGACCGTGCGGCTTTCACGCAGGTACGGGATGCTCGCGCCGGTGTTCACGCCCGAGGAGAGCCCGAGCCCGCACGTCCTGGCAGAGTGAGGGTGCTGCCGTACGGGACCGTTCAGGAGGCGACCGGCAGGGGCTTGCGCGGCCAGTCGAAATAGCGCGCCCCGATGAGAGCGATCTCCAGCGCCAGCCGCTCCCTGGGCACATGGACGTCGTGCCCGGTCAGGACACGGATCCGGTTCAGCCGGTACGTCACCGCGCGCTCCGTCAGGTAGAAGCGCCGGGCGACCTTGGCCGTCACGCAGCCGGAGGCGAAATAGCCGTCCAGCGTCTCCAGCAGCGGCTCAGCACCATAACGGGCGTTGACCAGCGGCCCCAGCACCGTGTCGATGAAGTCCGCGATGACCTCCGCGTCCCTGAGCACGACCCGGTAGAGCAGCAGGTCGGCCGCCGCGATGACCCGCTCCGAGAAGCGGAGCCTGGCGGCCAGCCGCAGCGCCTCGCCACAGTCACGGTAGGAGCGGCACACTCCCTGGACACCGGTACGGGGCTGGCCGACGGCCACCCGCCACGCGGTCGCCGCCTCCTGCTCGATCACCCTGGCCAGCGCCGCCCCGATGGGGGCCTCCGCTCTGCCCTCCTGCCCGGCCGGCGCCGCCACCGGAGCGATCACCAGGATCCGGCCGTCCTTGACGGCCGTGAGCACGTTGCCGTGCTCCACGCCCGCCCGCAGGGCGGCCTCGGCCCGGCCCAGGACCCGGTCCGACTCGCCGAACGGCCGGGCCGCCTCGGCCACCGCCACGACGTGGTCGGCCAGGAGCTGCAGGCCGAACCGTTCGGCACGGTCGGCCAGCGAGCTGATGTCGCCCGTGCCCTCCAGCAGGTCGTCGATGAACCTCCGGCGGGAGTCCTCCTCCGCGCGCAGGGCCTCCACCTGCGCCTGCTGGTAGCCGGAGGTCACGGCGGCCACCGCGGTCGTCATGGCGGTCAGCACGTCGGAGCCCATCGCCGCCACGGCGTCGGCGTCGATCATGCGGCTGCACCGCCCGCGCGCCATGCGCGGCAGGTCGGGCCAGGCCCGCTTCGTCGCGTCGACGAAGAGATCGACGGTGTCGCCCAGCGACAGGCCCTCGTGGGCGGCGGTCGCGCCCGTGCTCTCACATTCCTTCATCTCGCGCTGGCTCAGCCGGCGGCCCGTGACGGCCACGTCGAGCAGCGTGTCGGGGTAGCCGCCTAAATCGGCCCCACCGGGTTCCACGACCAGCTGGAACCTCTTCTCCTTGTCTGCCATGGGTATCACCCAAGTACGTTGTCGATGGAATACCGTCCAGGCCCCAGTGAAACGCGATAGGCAGGACCTGTCATCCGCCACAGGAGGACGACGACTCCTCCAAAGTGGGCCGCCGTCCCGCCCGGCTCAACTATCGGTGGAGAGGGCCTTCACGATCACGGCCAGCACGTCGGCGCGCCGGTCCTGGACGAAGAAGTGGCCGCCGGGCACCTCGTGGGCGGCGAACGCGGCGCTCGTCTGCGCCTGCCAGGCCGCCGTCTGGGCGAGGTCGGCCTCCGGGTCCGTGGTGCCGCAGAACGCCGTGACGGGGTGGTCGAGGGGCGGCTCCGGCTCGTACGCGCAGTTCTCGACGACGGCGAAGTCGGCGCGCATCACCGGCAGCAGCACGTCGAGGACCCCGGGGATCTCGAACACCTCGGGAGGCAGGCCGCCCAGCTCGCGCAGGCGCCGCACCAGCTCCGCCTCGGGCAGCGGGTGCAGCGGCGGCGGCTGGGGCAACTGCGGGGCCGGGCAGCCGGACACGAACAGGTGCCGGGGCGCCGGCGCGCCCATGCGGCGCAGGCGGCGGGACAGCTCGAAGGCGACGCGTGCGCCCATGCTGTGGCCGTACAGGGCGAAGGGCCTGTCCAGCACCTCGACGACGGCCGGGGCGAGTCCGTCGAGCAGCACGCCCATGTCGTCGATGGGATCCTCGCCCATGCGGCTCTCGCGGCCGGGCAACTGCACGGCGCACACCTCGATCGTGGCGGGCAGCCCGCTCGCCCACCCCCGGAACGCGGCCGTGCCGCCGCCACCGTGCGGCAGGCAGATGAGCCGGAGGCCCGCCGCCGGGTTGGGCGGGCTCATCCGGAACCAGCTCGTACGTCCGCCCGGCACGCTCATACCGACCCCCTGACTCGTCACCACCTTTTCATCCCGACCAGGGCACCGTCACGGCCACGATCCAGCCGAGCAGGCCCGCCTGGATCAGGGCCGCCACCCTCGGGTCCCGGCCCGTCGCGTAGGCGGCCGCGGCCAGCGGCTCGAACAGCAGGAGCAGCACGCCGAGGAACAGGGCGTAGAGGCCGACGATGTCCTGGAAGACGCCCAGGGCCAGCCCCGCGTAGACGACGATCACCGCCAGCAGGCGACCGGCCAGCGAGCTCGCCACGGCGACGAGCAGGTTGCCGCGCCGCAGCAGGCCCTCCAGCGCCAGGAAGAAGGGCAGGGCCAGGGCGGCGGAGACGATGCCGGCGATCGCGCGCTCGGAGGTGGGGACGAGCCGGTGGAACACCGGGCCCAGAGGGGCGAGCAGCACGTATGTGCCGGCCAGGCCGACGAGGACGGGCGGCACCAGCCGGGCCGCGCCGCTGGTGAGGGGATGTGGCGGGGCCAGCACCCGTCCCAGCCGGCTCGCCGGGGCCAGGGCCGGGATCGCCAGGAGGATCCCGCCGGAGATGGCGAGGAAGGCCAGCATCGCGTCGCCGCCCTCAAGACCGAGGAACCCGGCCAGCGTGCGGCCGTCCACGCCGCCCACGTACTGGAAGGGCAGCGAGACGAGCATCGCCCCGAGGAACAACCCGAGCCGCCAGTGCATCCCGGCCCCGGAACCCACCCCGGCCCCGCTCCCGGCCCTGCCTTCGGCCCCGCTCCCGGCCCCGCTCCCGGCCCTGCTTGCGGTCATGCCGCCGCCCGCGCTCCCACCCCCACCTCCGGTTCCTTCCGCAGGGTGGGCGCGGCGTTGCGGCGGGATCGTCCCGGCAGGGCCGTTTCCCTCCGGGACCACGGCGTGCACGCGAGGTTCCGTCATGACCATGCCGTACGTCGCGCGGACGTCCGGGGGACGGGGGGCCGTTCTCCTGGCCGCCCTGCCCACCGCGACGCCCAGCCCCGCCAGCAGCACCAGTGCGCAGGGCAGGTACCACGCACTGAGGCCGAGGCGCGGGTCGTCGAGACCCGGTGGCCGGCGTGCCGGGTTGCCGGCCGAGGTGTCCATCCAGGCGACCGCCTCACGGAACGCCGTGTCCGACCACAGCACCGTCATGTGGTCGGTGCCCGGGACGAGGCTCCGCCGTACGGCCTGGCCCGTCAGCGGGTCGCCGTACGTCCGCCCCTCCTCGGGGGTCACGTCCGCGAGCTGCCGCGCCGTACCCAGAGTCTCCTCGTGGATCGGCCGCGCGTCCCCGGCGGCGACGAGGAAGAGCGCGTTGCGCGGCCGCAGCGGCCCGGCCAGGGCCGGGTTGACCGAGCCGGAGAGCGCGACGGTGCCGACCGGCCGCGGGTCCCGCGAGGCGAAGTCGAGCACCAGCGCGGCCCCGAGCGAGTGCCCCATGAGCAGCACGCGCCGGCCGTCCACGTACGGGTAGGTCCCCAGCCAGTCGACCACGGCCTTGAGGTCGGCCCGCAGCCGGTCGGGCTCCGAGGCGAACGGCGTGACGGAGAACGGCGTCCGGCTGGCCCCGTGACCGGCCAGGTCGAAGGCCACCACCGCGTACCCGGCCCGGGCCAGGCTGCGCGCGATCGGGCTCATCATCTCCCGGTCGGCGCTGTGACCGTGCGCGATGACCACGACGGGAGGCCGCTGCCCGGCGGGCCGCGGCAGCGTGAACCCGATGGCCGGATGCCCGGCGGGCGGCCGGCCCGGCACGAAGACGGTGGCCGGGATCCGCCCGGCGATCTCGACGTCGCGTCTCGGTGGCCCGCTCCAGTTCTCGGACCCCAGCCTGAGCAGCAGGAAGGTGGCGGCCAGCAGGGTGACGACCAGCAGGATCCCGCCTGTGCGCCTCATCGCGACAACCAGGCGGCGGCCGAGGCGTGGTGGTGCTCGGAGCCCAGGCATTCCGCCTGCCGGGCCAGATACTCCTGAAGGGGGTCGGCGCCCGCGCCGGACAGGCTCAGCAGCCGCTTGCAGACCGCAAAGCTGTGCACCTGGGACAGCGGCGCCAGCTCCCGCGCCAGCTCCGTGGCGGCGCCCAGCGGGTCGGGACTCACCTGGTCGAGCACCCCGAGCTCGGCGGCTCGCGCGGCCGTCCACCGGTCGCCGAACAGCACCATGCGCCGCGTCAGCGCCACCCCGACATAACGCGGCAGACGGTGCACGCCGAAGCCGGGTATGAGGCCCTCCCGGATCGCGGGCAGTTCGAAAACGGCGTCGGGAGAGGCCACGCGGGCGTCGCAGGCCAGCGCGATCTGGAACCCGCCGCCCAGGCAGTGGCCGTGGACGGCGCAGATCACCGGTTTCGGCATCTCCTCGCAGAGGGCGACCGCCCGTTCCCACTCGTCGAACCACTCAAGGGGGATCCGCCCGGTCGCCAGCGCGGTCAGGTCGATACCGCTGCAGAACGAGCGCCCCGCGCCGTGGATGACGACGGCGTGGACGTCGGGGGAGCCGGCGCAGTCGTGCAGGGCCAGGCCGAACTTCGCCAGCGCCGCGCCGTCCACCGCGTTGAGGACCTCCGGGCGGTTCAGCCGCACCTTGGCGACGTGGTGCTCGACCGTCACATCTACGGGTTCCGACATGCGAGGGAGAGTAGGCCGGGGTCTGCGGGCCGAGGAAGGTGCCATCCCCGACCTTCGATCCGGCGGCGCTTTCCGGATTTCAGAAGGACAGGTCGACCGCGCGTACGAGGCCCAGAAGGAGCCTGCGCCGGTCGGCCACGCGGAACCCCGCCTCGCGCACCGGCCGCCACGCGTGCCGTCCGGCGTGCACGTGATCCAGCACCAGCAGGTGGCCGCCCGGCCGCAGCACCCTCCTGATCTCCGTGAAGGCCGGGCCGCGGCCGAGCAGCGTCAGGCTCAGCGCGCACACCGCGACGTCGAACGAGCCGTCCAGGAAGGGCAGCCGGTGGGCGTCCGACTGGCACAGCGCGACCCGTACCCGCGTGTCGTGGTCTCTGGCGTGGGCCAGCATCGGGCGGCTGTAGTCGACCATCGCGACGCGGCAGCCCGGCGGGTAGTGCGGCAGGTTGGCGCCGGTGCCCGCGGCGACGTCGAGGACGTCGCCATGGGCGCGCGAGCACAGCCAGGCCCGCGCCCGGGCGAACGCGTGCCGTTCGAACGGCCGCATCGCCTCGTCATAGTCGGCGGCCTGGCCGTCCCAGTCCGCGCGGCTCGCCACCATCGCTCCACCGTAGGGAACGGGCACGTCACCCCGGAACACCCCAGGCCCGACGTTTCCGGCGTCCGGAAGGGCGGACCGGGCCGGGCGTCGGTGCTCGGACCTTCGGGATCACCTCGTCCTCCCCGTACATTCGGCCCATCACCATCACTCCCACACCGCGTCCGGGGCTCGCGCCGCGGACCCGGAGGGGACGGAGGAGGTGAGCACAGATGCGTTACCTGCACTGACGTAACGCGGATGTAGCACTCGGTGGCCCGGCGGCATCGCCGGGTCACCACCCCCGCCCGCTGCGCGAGGAGGAGAGCATGACGGAGGTGAGCGTTCCCGCCTCCGGCTCGATGGACGAGGCCGAGGCGTTCGTGCGGCGGTTCCACGACGAGAATCCCGAGGCCGGGCCACCCGGGCGGCGGCTGGAAGAGGTGCGCAGGTCGATCGGCGAGCACGGCACCTACGCGCACACCTCCGCCGAACTGGCCCACGCCGCCCGCGTGGCCTGGCGCAACAGCAAGCGGTGCATCGGCCGGCTCTACTGGCGCAACCTGGTGGTCCGCGACCGCCGCCACGTGACCACGGCCGAGGGCGTCTACCTCGAATGCGTCGCGCACCTGCGGCAGGCGTACGCGCACGGCCGCATCCGCCCGATGATCACGATCTTCGCGCCGGAGATCCCCGGCCGCGCGGGGCCGCGCATCCACAACGAGCAGCTCATCAGGTACGCCGGCTACCGCCGCGACGACGGCACCGTCCGCGGCGACCCGCGCAACGCGGCGCTGACCGAGCGCGTGCTGAAGCTCGGCTGGCCCGGCGGCCCCGGGACCTCGTTCGACCCGCTGCCGCTGCTCGTCGAGACGCCGGGGGAGCGGCCGCGGCTGTTCGACCTGCCCGCCGAGGCCGTGCGCGAGGTGCCCATCGGCCATCCCGATCTGTCCTGGTTCGGGGAGCTGGGGCTGCGCTGGCACGCGGTGCCGGCGATCTCCGACATGACGCTCGTGGCGGGCGGGCTGCGCTATCCGGCGGCGCCGTTCAACGGCTGGTACATGGGCACGGAGATCGGCGCCCGCAACCTGGCCGACGACGACCGGTACGCGATGCTGCCCGAGATCGCCCACCGGATGGGGCTGTGCGCCGCCGACCCCCGCACGCTCTGGAAGGACCGCGCGCTCGTCGAGCTGAACGTCGCCGTGCTCTGGTCGTTCCAGCGCTCCAGGGTGACGATCAGCGACCACCACACGGAGGCGGAGCGGTTCATGCGGCACCTGGAGCGCGAGCGCCGCGCGGGCCGGCGGGTGCCCGCCGAATGGGCGTGGATCGTCCCGCCGCTGTCCGGCGCCGCGACGCCCGTCTTCCACCACGTGTACGACGACGTGGACCTCCTCCCCGGCTTCGCCGGCCACTGAGCGTTGCCGGAGACCGGAAATCTGGGCCGCGGAAGATGTCCCGTAAGCGGCGTATCTGAGATCGGGCGCGCTTGATTACCGTCGGGGCGACATGAGGAGGTGCCTCGAGTGACGGCTTCCACGACGGCGCATGCGGCCGATCCGCTGTTCAACCCGCTCGACGACGACGTCCTGTCCGACCCGTACCCGGCCTACCGCCGGCTGCGGGAGACCGCGCCGGTCTACTGGCACGAGCAACTGGGATGCTGGCTGCTCACCAGGTTCGCGGACTGCTCTGCCGTGCTGCGCGACTCCCAGCGCTTCGCCGCCGACTTCCGCCGCATCGGCGAGCCCACCCCGCCGACCCTGCTGAGCCTGCAGACCCTTGACCCGCCCGACCACACGCCCCTGCGCCACCTGGCCCTGGACGCGGTGCGCGCCCAGGACTTGAAGGCCGTCGAGGCCGCGCTGACCGAGCGCGCGGACGCTCTCCTCGGTCCGCTCATGGACAGGGGCACGTTCGACTTCGTCCGCGACTTCGCCGACCCGTTCACGCTGTTCGCCATCACCCGTTTCATCGGTGTCGACCCGCCGCGCACCGGCGACGCCTTCGACCGCCTGAACGACGACCTCGACCGCAGCATGGACGCCCAGCTCGCGCCGGACGCGCTGGACCCGGGGCTGAAGGCCAGGGCCGCGTTCAACGACCTGGTCCGCTCCTGGCTGGCCGACCCGCCGCGCGCGGGCGCGCTCGGTTACGTGGCCACGCACCTGGCGGGTTCGGGGGTGGCCAACGACGAGGTGCTGGTCAGCTCCGTACGCGCGTTCTTCCACGCCGGGTTCGAGGTGCCCAGCCGCTTCCTGGGCAACGCCGTCGCCCGCCTGCTCCGGCATCCCGACGCCGAGGACGCCCTGCGTACCGGCACGGCCGCGCTCGACCCGGCGATCGAGGAGCTGCTGCGCCTGTCGAGCCCCGTGCACGCGCTCAGCCGCGGCAGCACCGAGGACGTCGAGCTGGGCGGCGCCAAGATCCGCCAGGGCGACGTCGTCACCGCCATGATCGCGGCGGCCGACCGCGACCCGGAGCAGTTCCCCGACCCGGACACGATGGTGCTGGACCGCCACCCCAACCCGCATCTCGGCTTCGGCCGCGGCTCCCACTCGTGCCTGGGGCTCAACGTCGCCCGCGTCGAGGCGAGGGTGGTCCTGTCGGCGCTGCTGAGCCGCCCCCGCCTGCGCCTCGCCGGGGAGCCCGTGGTCCGGCGCAACGCCACGCTGCGCGGCCTGTCCAGCCTGCCGGTCACGGTGACGCGGCCATGAGGGGCCTCTACGTCGACGGCGCCTGGGCGGACCCGCACGGCGGCACGCTGGACGTCCTCGATCCCACCACGGAAGAGAGCATCGGAGCCGTCGCGCTGGGTGACGCCGGGGACGTCGACCGGGCGGTCCGCGCGGCCGCGCGCGCCTTCCCCGGCTGGTCGCGCACCCCCGAACGGGAGCGGCTCGGCCACGTCCGCGAGATCGGCCGGCTCATCGGCCTGCACCTCGACGAGCTGACCGAGCTGATCGTGGCCGATCTCGGCATGCCGCGCGCGATGGCCCGCGACGCGCAGGTCGCCGCCCCCGCGCAGATCTTCACGATGGCCGCGGACCTGGCCGAGGGCTTCTCCGCCCCCTCGCCGGTGCCGGGCGCGGCGGCGGACACGCTGGTCGTCCGCGAGCCGGCCGGCGTCGTCGGCGCCATCACGCCCTGGAACTTCCCGCTGCAGGAGATCGCCGCCAAGACCGCCCCCGCCCTGGCCGTGGGCTGCACGGTGGTGGTCAAACCCAGCGAGATCGTCCCTATGGCGGCGCTCCGGCTGGCGGAGCTCATCGACGCCGCCGGGCTGCCCCCGGGCGTGTTCAACCTGGTGCCCGGCACCGGTCCGGTGGCGGGCGCGGCGCTGGCCGCGCATCCGCTGGTCGACATGGTGTCGTTCACCGGCTCCACGGTCACCGGTGCGCTGGTCGCCGAGGCGGCCGGTCGCGGCGTGAAGAAGGTCGCCCTGGAGATGGGCGGCAAGTCGCCGTGCGTGCTGCTCGACGACGCCCCGCTGGAGACGGCCGTGCCGGACACGGTCATGAACGCGTTCTTCAACTCGGGCCAGACCTGCAACGCGCTCACCCGTCTGCTCGTGCCCCGGGCCCGGCTGCCGGAGGCCGAGAAGCTGGCGGTGGCGGCCGCCGAGTCGAACGTCGTCGGCGACCCCCGCGACGCGGAGACCACGCTCGGCCCGCTGGTGTCCAGGCGGCAGCTCGAACGGGTCCTCGGGTACGTCCGCCGAGGCGGTGGCCGCCTGATCACGGGTGACCGGGCGCTGCCGGAACGTGGCTTCTTCGCCGCTCCGGCCGTCTTCACCGAAGTTCCGCCGGACGCGGTGCTGGCCACGGAGGAGATCTTCGGGCCGGTGCTGTGCCTGCAGGCGTACGAGGGCGAGGACGAGGCCGTCGCGCTGGCGGGCGCCAGTCCGTACGGGCTGTCGGCGGCGGTGTGGTCGGCCGACCGGGAGCGGGCCTCGCGCGTCGCGCGCCGCATCCGCGCCGGTCAGGTGCACATCAACGGCGCCGGCTTCGACCTGGGCGCGCCGTTCGGCGGCTTCAGGCAGTCTGGCCACGGCCGGGAGGGCGGCCGGTACGGGCTGGAGGAGTTCACCCAGCCCAAGGCGCTGCTCGGCGGGGTCGTGACATGAGCGAGCGCTGGTTCAGGTTCCTCTACCGGATCCGCCTGACGCCCTGGGAGACCAGGGGACCCGTCCCCGAACTGGTCGAGGCCGTGGACGGGACGGCCGGCTTCCCGGCCCTGCCCGCCGGCCGGGCGCTGGACATCGGCTGCGGGACCGGCACCCACGTCATCTGGCTGGCCGGGCGCGGCTGGGACGCGGCCGGCGTGGACCTGACGCCCGTGGCCATCGCCCGCGCCCGCGAGAAGGCGGAACGTGCCGGCGTCCAGGCCCGCTGGTACGTGGGCGACTTCATGGACCCGGCGGGGCTCGGCCTGGGCGACGGATACGGCCTGCTGTTCGACCGGGGCTGCCTGCACAGCGTGCCACCCGGGGACCGGGACGCCTACGTGCGGGCGGTCACCCGGATCGCCGCGCCGGGAGCCGTCCTGCTCCTGCTCGGCTGCTACCCGAGCAGGGGCCCGTGGCCCAAGCCGGCCGGCATCGCGAAGGGAGAGGTCGCCGCCCGCTTCGCCGACGGCTGGAAACTGGAGGCCGACGAGGACCGGGAGCGCGGCCACGCGGCCTTCTACCGACTCCAGCGTGTCCCCTGAGACGCCGGAACGTACGGCAACTTTACCGAAAGTTTCGGAGTCGAGCTGTGCTCTCCCGGACGACGAGGTCGATGCCCAGTTCGATACGGGGCCGCGTCAGCGGCTCGCCCTGCGCGAGCTTGAGGAGCATGGTCGTGGCGGCCGCCGCCATCTCGGCGAGCGGCTGCCGGATCGTGGTCAGCGGCGGGGTCGTCCACTGGGTCGAGGGCAGATCGTCGAACCCCACCACGCTCAGGTCGTCGGGAATGCGCAGCCCCAGCCGGTACGCGGCCCGGTAGACGCCCATGGCCTGCCCGTCGTTGCAGGCGAAGATCGCGGTCGGCGGGTCGGGCAGCCGCAGCAGCCGCTCGGCCTGGGCCAGGCCGCCCTCGACGGTGAAGTCGCCCTGGCCGATCAGGGCCGGGTCGGCGGCCACCCCGGCCATGTCGAGCGCGGTGCGGTAGCCGTCGAGGCGGGCCCGGCTGGACAGGGCGAAGTCGGGCCCCGTGATGATCGCGATGCGCCGATGCCCCAGGTCGAGAAGGTGGCGGGTGGCCGCGAGCCCGCCGTTCCAGTTGCTCGCGCCGACCGAGACCTGCGGGCCGGGATCGTCGAGCGGGTCGAGCAGCACGAGCGGCACGCCGCGCGTGGCGAGCTGGTCGCGCTGGTCCTCGTTGAGACCGGAGAACACCGCGATCACGCCGGTCGGGCGGCGGCTCAGCACGCCCTCGATCCAGCCCTTGCCGGGGATGTGGCGGTGCTGCAGCTCCGACAGCACCACGGCGAGCTGGTGGTCGCGGGCGACCTGCTCGACGCCCTTGGCGATCTCTATCGGATAGTCGCCCTCCAGAGCGTGAAAGACCAGCTCCACCAGGGGCGCCGGGCTGACGCGCCGTTGCGGGCGGTAGCCGTGCTCGCGGATGAGGCCTTCGATGAGCGCGCGGGTCTCGGGGGCGACCTCGGTGCGACCGTTCACGACCTTGGAGACGGTCGCGGTGGACACCCCGGCCAGCTCGGCGAGCTGCGCGATGGTGAGTGGCGGTGATGACGGGGTGCCGCCGGCTGCGGTCATGGCCGGAAGTCTATCGGCGCGGATTCGGATTCGTTTCGCTGCGCTGAGTGAGAAGTTCTTGACGGATTTCGAAGCGTCGACCTAGAGTCCCCGGTTAACAATCGGAATTCCCTCCGAAACTTATTAAACCATCTGACGTCTGGTCCCCCCACCCGCCACCGCACGTTCGGAAGAGATCACCGTGAAGCTCCGCATCGTCACACCGGCCACGCTCGCCGTGGCCCTCGCGTTGACCGCCTCCGCCTGTGGAGGCGGCGGCGGCACCTCGGCCCAGCCGTCGGGCGACGGCAAGTCGTTCGAGTTCTGGTCGTTCACCGGGATCAACCAGAAGGCCTCGGTCGAGGACTACCAGAAGCAGAACCCGGGCGTTCAGGTGAAGCTCACCGAGGTGGGCTCCTCCGTCGAGACCGCCCAGGCGCTCACCACGGCGCTGGCCGGCGGCAAGGTGCCCGACCTGGTGCTGATCCAGGGTGACGACCTGCCCAAGTTCGTCCAGCAGCCGCAGAACTTCCACGACCTGCGCCCGATGGGCGCGGACAAGATCAAGGGCGACTACCTGGACTGGGTGATGAGCCAGTCCACGGCCGCGGCGGGCGAGATCATCGGGATCCCGACCGACGTCGGCGGCATGGCCGTGGCCTACCGCACCGACCTGTTCAAGGAGGCCGGGCTGCCCACGGACCGGGAGGAGGTGGGCAAGCTCTGGCCGACCTGGGACGCCTTCATCGAGACCGGCAAGAAGTACACGGCGAAGACCGGCAAGGCGTTCGTGGACAACGCCGGCACCAGCGTGTTCTACCAGGCGGTCAACCAGGGGCCGCAGAAGTACTACGACCCGTCCGGGAACGTCGTCTACAGCACGAGCCCGCAGGTCAAGACCGCGTTCGACCTGGGGCTGAAGGCAATTCAGGCCGGGATCACGGCCAAGCAGAGCTCGTTCACCGACGGGTGGAGCGCGAGCATGGGCAAGGACCGGTTCGCGGTGATCGCGGCGCCGTCGTGGATGCTGGGCGCGATCCGCAGCAACGCACCCGACACCAAGGGCAAGTGGGACATCGCCACCATTCCGGGGGGCGCCGGCAACTGGGGCGGCAGCTACCTGGCCATCCCCAAGGGCGCGGCCAACCCCAAGGCGGCCTGGGACTACATCACCAAGACCCAGTCCCCGCAGGCCCAGCTCGATCACTTCGCCGACTCCGGCTCGCTGCCCACCACGCCGTCGGTCTACAAGGACCCGAAGCTGACCGGGCTGAAGGACCCGTTCTTCTCCGACGCGCCGACCGGGACGATCTACACGAACTCCCTGCTCGGGCTCAAGCCGTTCCGCATCGGCCCGGACAGCTCCGCCATCGGCCAGGAGTTCATCAACGCCATCACCAACGTCGAGCAGGGCAAGGGCGACCCCGCGCAGGCGTGGACGACGGCGCTGGCCAACATCAAGACGGCCATCGGCAAGTAGATGACGACCTCCGTTAGGCCGGCACCGGCGGTGGTGCCCGAAAGGACGGCGCGGGTCCGGCAGCGGCTGGGCGAACGCCTGGCGCCGTACGCGTACATCGCGCCGTTCTTTCTGATCTTCTCGGTGTTCGGGCTGGTGCCGCTGCTGTTCACGTTCTATGTGGCGCTGTTCGACTGGAACCCGATCGGCGAGCACGTCTTCATCGGCCTGGACAACTTCACCCGGCTGCTGGACGACGCCCGGTTCTGGAACGCCGCCTGGAACACGATCAGCATCTGGCTGCTGTCCACCGTGCCGCAACTGCTGATCGCGCTCGGGCTGGCGCACCTGCTCAACCACGCCCGGCTGCGGCTTGCGGTGTTCCTGCGGATGTCGATGGTGGTGCCGTACATCACCTCGGTCGCGGCCACCACCATCGTCTTCGCCCAGATGTTCGATCGCGACTACGGCCTGCTCAACTGGCTGCTCGGGCTGTTCGGCGTCGGGCCGATCGACTTCCTGCAGTCGGTGTGGGGCAGCCACGTGATGATCGCGGTCATGGTCACCTGGCGCTGGTTCGGCTACACGACGCTGCTCTACCTGGCCTCGCTCCAGGCGATCCCGCGCTCGATCTACGAGGCGGCGGCCGTGGACGGCGCCGGCGCCTGGAAGCAGTTCCGGCACATCTCCATCCCGTCGCTGCGGCCGGTGATCGTGTTCACCATCGTCACCTCGACCATCGGCGGCCTGCAGATCTTCACCGAGCCGCTGCTGATCTCCCGCGCCGCCCCGCTCACGTGCGGCCCGGTCCGTCAGTGCCAGACCCTCACCCTCTTCCTGTACGAGCAGGGCTTCGGCCAGTTCCAGTTCGGCTACGGCTCCGCCATCGGCGTGGCCCTGTTCGTCCTGATCATCGCCATCGCCACGCTCAACTACGTCCTGTCCACCCGCATCCGCCCGGAGCGATCGTGAACAAGTCCAGCCGGGTCCGCTGGTGGACCTACCTCATGCTCGCGCTGGCCGCCGTGGCCTGCCTGTTCCCGCTGTACTGGATGTTCGTGGTCGCGACCACCGACACCGCGACCGCCACCCAGCTACCGCCCGAGGTCGTGCCCGGCGGGAACTTCTTCCACCTGGCCGGGCTGGTGTTCACGACGGTGCCGTTCGTGCGCTCGATCGTCAACAGCCTCATCGTGGCCGGGACGATCGGCGTCGGGCACGCGGTGCTCTGCTCGCTGGCCGGGTTCGCGTTCGCCAAGCTGCGCTTTCCCGGCCGCAACGTGCTGTTCCTGATCGTGGTGCTGACGATGACGGTGCCGACGCAGCTCGCCGTCATCCCGCAGTACATGATCATCTCCTCGCTGGGCTGGGTGGACACCCTGCAGGCGATCATCGTGCCGGGGCTGGCCAGCGCGTTCGGCATCTTCTGGATGCGCCAGCACCTGTCCACCACGATCAGCGACGAGATCCTCCAGGCCGCCCGCATCGACGGCGCGACCACCTGGCAGATCTTCTGGCGGATCGCGTTCCCGCTGGTCCGGCCGGCCGCGTTCGTGCTCGGCCTGCTCGGTTTCGTGACCGCGTGGAACGACTTCCTGTGGCCGTTCATCGTGCTGAAATCGCCGGAGATGTACACCGCGCAGATCGCCATCAAGGCCCTGCAGAACAGCTTCACCGTCGATCTCGGACTGGCCATGTCGGGCTCGTTCCTGGCCACCCTGCCGCTGATCGTCCTGTTCGTCTTCGTGGGCAGGCGGATGGTGGCCGGGATCATGGACGGTGCCTTCAAGGGCTGACGGGGCGCGTGTGGCACGATGCCAGCATGTCCGAAATGCCGCGCTATGCCCTTGAACCTGACCAGGCTCACATGCGCGAGATGGGCATGGCGGCACTGTCCCTGGTCGAGGCGTACATCCGGGATCTGCCCCACCTGCCCGCCTTCGACCTCGGCGGCGCCACCGACCTGGCCGCCCGGCTGCGCGAGCCGGCCCCCGAGCACGGCACCGACTGGGACGGGCTGCTGGAGACGGTGGCCGCGGCGGCCGCCGGCGGGGCGACCAGCGCGGGGCCGGGCTATCTCGCCTATGTCCCCGGCGGCGGCCTGTACGTGTCCGCGCTGGCCGACCTCCTGGCGGCGGCGCTCAACAAGTACGTGTCGGTGTGGAATCTGGCGCCCGCCTGCGCCCAGATCGAGGCGACCGCGATCCGCTGGTTGTGCGACCTGTTCGGTTATCCGCCGGCGGCGCGCGGCATCCTCACCTCCGGCGGCTCGATGGCCAACTTCTCGGCCGTCGTCACCGCGCGTACCGCGCTGCTCGACGAGGACTTCCTCGACGGCACCCTGTACGTCACCGACCAGACCCACGCCTCCTCGGCCAAGGCCGCCCGGCTCGCCGGCTTCCCGCGCGCCCATGTGCGCACGGTGCCGACGCTCGGCAGCCTCACCATGGACCCGAAGGCGCTGGCCCGCATGGTGGCCGACGACCGCGCGGCGGGACGGCGGCCGTTCCTGGTCATCGGCAGCGCCGGCACGACGAACACCGGCGCCGTCGATCCGCTGGACGCCCTGGCGGACGTCGCCCGCGCGGAAGGGCTCTGGTTCCACGTCGACGCGGCCTACGGCGGCCCGTTCCAGCTCACCGAGCGCGGCCGGGCCCTGCTGCGCGGCATCGAGCGCGCCGACTCGATCACCCTCGATCCGCACAAGGCGATGTTCCTGCCGTACGGCACCGGCGCCCTGCTCGTCCGCGACGGGCCGCGGCTGCGCCAGGCGCACCACCTCGACGCCCACTACCTGCAGGACCTGGGCGCCGAGGACGACATCCCCAACTTCACCGAGTACTCCCCGGAACTGACGCGGGACTTCCGTGGCCTGCGGCTGTGGCTGCCCATCAAGCTGCACGGGCTGGCGGCCTTCCGCGAGGCGCTCGACGAGAAGCTCGACCTGGCCAGGGTGGCGCACTCGGCGCTGGTGGACGCCGGGTTCGAGGTCCCCTGGGAGCCTTCGCTGACGACCGTGGCGTTCCGCCGGGTGCCCGGCGACGGCGACGCCGACGCCTGCAACGCCCGGCTCCTGCGGCGGGTCAACGCCGGTGGCCGGGTGCTGCTGTCCAGCACCATGATCGGCGGCACGTACATGCTCCGCCTGTGCGTCGTCAGCCACCGCACGCACCTGGACCGCGTCGAAGAGGCCATCGAGGCGATCCGGAACTCAGATCGATAACGTGCGCAGGGCGTCGAGCTTGGCCTGTACGTGCCGCGTCTTCGTGGTGTGAGCCTGAGCCCGGTAGATGATCAGGGCGTGGTTCCAGGATTGGGCGGCCTCGGTGTGCCGGCCGAGCGCGTGGTAGGTGTCGCCCAGCCGCGACAGGGTCTCGGCCTCCTTGCTGGCATAACCGGAGGCGCGGCGCAGGTCGAGGGCGTGGTGGTAGTAGTCGAGGGCTTGCGCGTGGTGGCCGGTGTTGTGGGCGATGTAGCCGAGGCTGTCGAGCGTCGCCGCCTCGCCGAGACGGTCGCCGTGGCGGCGGTTCAGGACCAGCGCCTGCTCGCAGTGCCTCTGGGCATCGGCGAAGTCGGCCAGCAGCGCGTGGTTCCAGCCCAGGGAGTTGAGCGCGTTGGCCTCCTCCGTGGTGTCGCCGACCTTCCGGTACAGGCGCAGCGCGTGCTCCAGGTGGACCAGCGCCTGCTCGTGCTCGCCCTGCTGCTCCCAGGCCAGGGCGAGCGTGTGGCGTACGTACGCCTGGCCGGGAATGTCGCCGGACCGCTCGTACAGGGACAGAGCCTCGGCCAGATGCGGCAAGGACTCCTCGTGGTGCCCCGCGCGGGCGCAGGCGCGGCCGAGCATCTGGTGGATCAGGGCGTGGGCCGCCGAATCCTCCGGGTGCTCGACGGTCGAGGCCATCCGCCAGGTCGAAACGGAGGTCTGGAGCAGGTTGTGACCGAGATGGAAGGTGTCCAGCGTCCAGGCCAGTTGCCACACGGCGAGGTGCAGCCCGTGCTCGGCGGCCAGGCGCTGGGCGGCCAGCAGGCAGGGATGCTCGGCCCTGAACCATTCCTGCGCCGTCGCCGCGTCCGCCAGGTTGCGCGGCAGGCAGCCGGGCGCGGCCGGGGCCAGCTCGAACATGCCACGGCGGCGGGGGGAGAGCAGGAGGTCGGCGACGTACGAGGTGTGCAGGTAGAAGTCCACCAGCCGGCGTACGGCCGCCGCGCGTTCGTCCTCGCTCAGATCGCGGGCGGCGCGTTCGATGGCATAAAGCCGGACGAGATCGTGCATCCGATACCGCCCAGGAACGTGCTGGTGCAGCAGATGGGCGGTCTCCAGCGTGCGCAGCAGCGAACGGGCCTGCACCACCGAGCGGCCGATGAGGCTGGCGGCGGCCGTCAGGCTGATGTCCGGGCCCGGCGCCAGACCAAGCTGGGCGAAGGCCCCGGCCGCCGCGGCGGGCAGCACGCCGTAGGAGGAGCCGAAGACCTCGCGTAAGTCGGTGCTCAGCTCGTCGGTCTGTAACGCGTCCAGCCGGGTGCTCTCCGCCTGGAGCTCCTCGGCCAGCGCGGTCAGGGGCAGCCCGGCGTCGATGATGGCGCGCGCGGCGACGATGCCCAGGGCCAGCGGCAGCCCGGCGCACGTCCTGATGATGTCGTCGGCCGCCTCGCGTTCCGCCGACACCCGGTCCTGGCCCAGGCGGCGTTTCAGCAGCCGGCCGGCCTCGGCGTGGGAGAGCGGGCTCAGCCGCAGCAGATGAGCGCCCTCGGTCGCGATCAGGCCGGTGAGCACGGTACGGCCGGTCACCAGCGTGAGGCTGCCCGGCGACGGCGACAACAGCGGGCGCACCTGGTCGGTCTCGCGGGCGTTGTCCAGGATGACGAGCACCCGCTTGCCGGCCAGCAGGTTGCGATAGAGCCCGACCTGCTCCTCGAAGGTGGACGGTATGCCGTGGTGCGGCGGCTGCAGGAACCCCAGAAGGATCCGGACGGCCTGGGCGGACGGCATCTGCGTGGCGCCCGGGCTGAACCCCTGCAGATCCACGTAAAGCTGACCATCGGGAAAATGCTCCCGCACCCGGTGGGCCCAGTGCACGGCGAGCGCGGTCTTCCCGACTCCGCCCGTGCCGCTGATCACGCAGGTCGTGGCGGTGTACGGCGGCTCCTCGTCTTCAGTGAGGACGAACGCGTCCAGGGCGGCCAGCTCGGCCTCCCGGCCGCTGAAATGCTTGACGTCCGACGGGAGCCGGTAGACCCCCGCCCGCGGCGCGGACCCGTTCACCACCATGGTGCCGGCCAGGATGCCGGCCTGGAGCTGCTGGAGCTCCTCACCCGGTTCGAGGCCCAGTTCGTCGATGAGCACCGAGCGGGCCTGCCGGAATGCCTCCAGCGCCTTGTCGCGCTGGCCCGCCTGCGAGTGCGCGAGCATGATCAGGTGCCAGGCGCGCTCGCGCAGCGGCTGCTCGGCGACGAACAGCCGCAGGTCCTCGATGGCGTTCGCGGGCAGGCCGAGCGCGATCTTCGCTTCGGCCCAGTCCAGGCGCGCCGCGGCCAGCCGCTCTTCCAGCTCGGTCACGCGGGCGAGCATGGGGCCGGCGAGCGTGGTGCCCTCGGCGGGGCGTCCCCGCCACATCGACAGGGCGCTCTCGTACTGGCGGGCGACGGCCTGGAGGTCGCCCTGCTCGGCCGCGGCGTGCGCGAGCCGTACCGCCTGCTCGAACCGCAGCAGATCGACCTCTTCGACGGCCGCTTCGAGCAGGTAGCCCGTGTCTTTGGTGGACAGCCGCGTCTCCGGGGGCAGCGCCCTGCGCAACTGCGAGACGTACGTGTGCAGGTTCGCGATCGCCGACGCGGGAGGCTCCTCCCAGAGCGTCGCGACCATGCGTTCCCTGGAGACCACGGTGTTGACGTTGACCAGGAGGGTGGCGAGCACGGCGCACAGCTTGCCGCCCAACTGGACCTGCCGGCCATCGGGCCAGCGTACCTGCACCGGGCCCAAGACCTTGAAAGTCGCATCAACCAAGGCCCTTACTCCTTGCTTATGACGCTTGTGGTATCTGGGCCGATTGTTACCTACAGGTCTTCACGGGTCGAGAGGGGAAAGACAGGAAGATCGCTCACATCGCTCGCATCGAACCAGGATCCGGAGATTTGCAACGCCCCGCAGGATGCCGGACACAAACCAGGGTGTCCGCCACCTTCGGCAAGGAGAATCCGTGACAGACCGGGATCGCTTCGAAGCGGTCTATGACGCGTACTACTCGGCGATACACCAGTACGCCGCCCGCCGTACCGGCTCGCCCGACGACACCGCCGACGTCATCTCCGAGACGTTCCTCACCGCCTGGCGGCGGATCGGCGAGGTGCCCGAGGGGGAGCGGGCGCTGCTGTGGCTCTATGGTGTGGCCCGCCGCGTCCTGGCCAACCAGAAGCGCGGCGCCTCGCGCCGGGCCGGCCTCGCCGACCGGCTCCGCGACGAGCTGGCCGCCGACCGGCCGGGCACGCCGGCCGATCTGGAGTACGTCCGTGCCGCCTTCGACGAGCTGGGCGAGCGGGACCGGGAGGTCCTGGCGCTGGCGTGCTGGGAGGAGCTGAGCAGCGAGCAGATCGCCAAGGTCCTGGGCTGTACGGCCATCGCCGCCAGGACCCGCCTGCACCGGGCGCGGAAACGACTGGCGGCCACACTGCGCCGCCGGCCGTCCTCGACGATCGTGATGGGGGAAGCGTGAAGAACATCGATCACCTGGTCAAGGCCATCGACCCTGCCCCGCACGCGCCGGTTCAGGGGCCCGGCGCGCGCGAGCTGCGGGCGGCGATCATGGCCACCACCACTCCGGCGCGCCGCCGGTTCCTCACCACGCGGCCGGCACTGCTGCTGTCGGCGGCGACCGCCCTGGCCGTGGCCGTCGCGATCGGCGTCGGCCTGCCGTCCACCGGCCCGGCCACCGAATACGCCAACGCGGCCGTCTCCATCAAGAAGGGCGACGACCATTTCAGCGTCACCATCACCGACCCCGCGGCCGACCACCGGCGCTTCGAGGAGGCGTTCCGCGCGGTCGGGCTGAACGTCCGGGTGAAGGTCATCCCGGTGGCGCCGGACGAGGTGGGTGACCTGATCGGCCCGGTCGTCCCGGAGGGCTTCAGGTGGCACGGCAGCATCGGTGTCCAGGATGTGCGGCCGTGCGCGTCGGCCTTCTGCGGCAAGGTCTGGATGCCGTCCGACTTCCCCGGCCGGGTCGTCTTCGGCGTCGGCCGCCCTGCCGAGCCGGGCGAACCGTACGCCAACGACCGTCCCTACGACCCCATGGGGGAGGAGTCGCTGAAGGGCTACAAGACGCACGGCAAGAAGGTCGCCGTGGTGCGCGCCGAGGCGCTCCGGCGCGGGCTGAAGGTCACCTACCGCCTGCTGTGGAAGCAGGGCGAGGACGGCTACCGCGATCATCCCGCCACCGCGGACCAGGTCAAGAACGGCTGGACCGTCAACGGCACCCGCCCGTACAGCTCCGACGCCGTCGAGCTCTACGTCGAACCCGGCCCCGGCGCCGCGCCCGAGCCGCTGAAGGTCCCCAACCCTCAGTGGTACGACGATCTCACCAACTGAGCACCAATATTCCTTGAGCGTAGGGCTGCGGCGCGGTTCGCGACGCGGCCCTCACACGCTGCCTATTTTCAGCTACGGATCGTATCTGTACGTCATCGAAAGGAACGTCTATGTTCCGTAGCACCCTTGCGGGCGCCCTGGCGCTGGTCGCCACCGGTGGCATTCTCGTCGCCGCCGGCCCCGCCGCACACGCCGATCTCTGGGCTCCGTACGCCAGAGCCGGGGCCATCGTCGACGCGGACGGGAAGCTGAACAACGGCAAGAACGTCATCGACTCCTGGCGGGCCGGCACGGGCAAATACTGCGTCCGGGTCGCCTACGACGTGGACGTGGCAAAGGCGCTGATCCAGATCACGCCACGGAACGCCCGGCGGCTGCCGCACATCGCCTACCGGAACAAGTCGGCGACCTGTAAGCGGGACAACACCGTCGCCGTTCACGTCTACGACACGACCCACGGGCGGCTCGCCGACGGCGGCTTCGACCTGGCCATCTCCTGAACGGGACCAAAGGGACACCGACATGAAGAACTACAAGCGCATCGCGGCCGGAGCACTCGCCGCGGCCGCCGTCCTGGTTCCGTCCGCCGCCCGCGCGGACACGCCGTACGCCCAGGCGTCGGCCAAGGTGGAGATGGACGGGTCCGTCTCACGGAGCAAGCACATCAGCGATGTGTGGCACGTGTCGAAGGGCACGTACTGCGTCGCCGTCGACGAGCACGTCAATCTCGACGGCGCGGTGGCGGTGCACGCCACGCCGGTCGGCCTGTACAACGCCGCGCGTACGCTGTCCGTGGAGGTCGGGGGAGCACCGTGTGGCTGGGGCCGCGATGACATCATCGCCGTCTACAGCAGGGTCGCCTCCAGGGTGCCGGCCGACACCGCGTTCTATCTGACCGTTTCCTGAAGTTCCACGAAATGGCCGCGCGGCATCGCCCGCGCGGCCGCTTTTCATGAGCGTCGAGGTGTGGTGCCCGGAAGGTCTCCGGCGCCGATCGTGTCCCGGATCCTGTGGCGTTCGTCCTCGGCCGCGTCACTGGCGCTGCGATGCCGCGTTGGAGCTCGCCCGCCGGAGCAGCGCACCGAGGGTGGCGCTCATGATCCCGCCGCCGACCAGCACGACGTCGTAGGTGCTCACTTCCATGTTTCCTTACCGCTATTGGAGTTCTGTACGGCGCTGCCCTCGATGACTATCTTTGGCAGTGTGCGTAACGTCCGGAGAAGGACAACATTAGCGCTCGTGCTTGTTCTCGTGGTGGCATGCGGAAATGCCTCGGACACAGCGAGTGAGAAACGTGTGCCGGCCGACATTCCCCCGAAGACCCTGGATGACTGGGCGGCCTTTCCGGCCGATCGGGCCCCGCGGCCATTGCTGATCATCGGTGACCTTCCGATGGCCGCCCCGTCGGAACGCATGCCGGACGAGCTCAAAACCATGACGCGGAACCGGGCGTTCGTCCGTAAATTCGGTCCTGTTGAAACGCCTTCAGGAAAAGTCCGGGTGGAACTTCCAGACGGCCCGGCCGAAATGTCACTGATATCAGCCGAAAAAGCGTTCACGGCGATGGCCAGGCCGGCCCCGGACACGGTGGAGGTCGTCCGGGGTGAGCTGGGTTCGGCTTCGTTCGGCACCGACATGGGCGCCGTGAAACTCCCGGCGTGGCTGTTCTACGTGCGGGGAGCAGAGGCTCCGGTGGCCTGGCCGGCGATCGACCCGGCGGCGCTCTGGAAACCGGGCGAAGTGAGAGCGACCGCTGTGGCGGCGGACGCCCGGCTGGCGCCGGATGGCCGATCCCTGACGGTGAGCCTGCCCGGCCCGCCCGACCCCTGCCCAGGCCAGCAGCCGGTCAGGTACGAGACGCGGGTCATCGAATCGGAGCAGGCGGTCGCCGTCGGCGTACGGGCCGTCGGCGCCCCCGCCGAAGACTGCGTCAGGCTCGCGTTCGGGCGAATGGCCGATTACGGCTTCGTGCTGAAGAGCGCGCTCGGCGGCCGCGTCCTGGTCGACGCGCAGGGTGGCGTCATACCCGTCACGCGGCCGCCGTCGATCATCAGGTGATCGTCGTTATGCCGAAGTCGCGCCAGGCGGTACCGAAGTCCTGGTAGGTCATGGCATTGCCGCCACAGCCCGTGACCGTTCCCTTGGCGACGACGTTGGCCGTCCCGGACAGGGTGAACACCGGGCCGCCGCTGTCGCCGCCCTGGCAGGCGGGCGATCCGTTGGTCCGCTCGGAGTAGATGAGGTCGCTGTAGCACTCGTAGTTGCCGTATACGTCGTTGCCGCACGTGGTGGCGGTGAAGTTGCCGGAATTCTGGATGCTGCACACGGCCCCGCTGCGCGAGCCGGAATGGCAGACGAACTCGCCGGAGTAGGCCCAGTCCCAGCCGGCGACGCCCTTGGTGAATTCGCCGCCGGTGTTGAGGCCGCCGGGAACTCCGCCGTCCCAGATCCGGCTGCCGGCGTTGGTCGAGATCAGCAGGAGGTCGTGCGCGACATGTTCATGCGTCGCGGTGCCGACGAAGATGCTGTCGTTCCCGTTGTTGTGACTTCCGTTGATCCTTCCGCAGTGGCCGGCCGTGAGAAGGTATTCGGCGCCGCCTGCCACGACGCCGAAGCCGGCGGTGCAGAAGGCGCCGTTGTCGTTGTTGTTGAGCCGCATGCCGCCGTAGAAGGGCGAGCTGTCGTTGAGCCGGCCGGCCGGGGTGATCCGCTCGTGCTTCTCGACTCGTACGGGGACGGCGACGTCCTGAAGAATGGAGGCCGCGCCCGCCTGGTCCGACTCCGTCTGCATCACCAGGCCGCTGCCGTCGACCGGAATCGTCACGGTGTGGAACGGCGAGGTGGGGTTGGCCCGCATGCGGGCGACCATGGCGGCCGAAGCGGCTTGGAGCTCGGCGAGCGAGTGCGGTGCGCTCCTGGTCTGAACGGGCGCCTTCTCCTGCGCGGAGACGACGGCCGTTTGCACGTCGGCGGGCGGCGAGCCCTTCCACCAGAGGACGACCTGGCCGTCCCGGAACGCGATCCCCGCGAACCCGGGGGCCTTGGCGCGTTCGACGGCCCAGCGGATCTTGCCGGCGGCCTGCTGGAGGGGTATTTGGGCCATCAGTTTTTCGCGGTCGGCCGGGGCGATATAGCTGAACGGAGTGGATTCCTTCTGGACTCCCGGCTTTTCGTCATCGGCGGACGCCGCCGGGCCGAAACCGAAAGTCAGGGAGCCGGCGAGGATGATTGCCGATAATCGCTTCACGTTTCAGACCTCCGTTGGTGGTGGGGCAATTGCCGGATCATCAACACAGATCATGCGCACGAGGAAATAAGCTCGTCAACTCTTGTCTTGTCGCTTGGCATGTGCTGTCGCGGCCCGTACCGAATTCAGCCTTCCGAAACATCGAATAGAGATTCCAAACGGGCGGCATCGGACAAATATGGCCACGAACCGAAAACATGGACCATCTGTGCACAACGGGGCCTGTCCGGCCGTACCCACTCCAAGTCAAAACTGTCGGTGACGAAGTCCATACTCTCGGTCATGGCAGAACAGGCCCTGGACATGGGCGAGATCACGATCTCCGATTGGTACGGCCACGCCGACAAGATGGCCGAAGTCCGCTTCCGCACGATCGCCGGACGCCTGCCCTCCCTCGTGCGCCAGGCCATGAAGGTGGCCTGGCGGGCCAACCCCCGCGACATCCTGTGCGCGGTCATCCTCAACCTGCTCGGTGGCGTCTTCACCGCCTTCGGACTGCTCGCCACGACGGGCGTGCTCACCGCGCTCTTCACCGCCGGGCCGACCCTCGGCCGGGTCATGGCCGCGCTGCCCAGCCTCGCCCTGGTCGCCGCGGCCGCCGCGATGCGCGCCACGTTGCAGGCGGGCGCGGGATGGGCCCAGGCCCGCCTCAACCCCCAGATCTCCCGCCTGACCGAGGAGCAGCTCTACAGTCTCACCAGCGAGGTCGCGCTCGTGGCCTTCGACGATCCGGATTTCCACGACGCCCTCGAGCGCGCCACCGCGCGCGGCATGTACGTCGCCTCGACCGTGGTCACCGCCGCGATCGACGTGCTCACCGCCGGCATCGGGCTCGTCGCCGTGGCCGGTGTGCTGAGCATGCTGCATCCCGCCCTGCTGCCACTCCTCCTGCTCGCCGTGCTGCCCGATTCGTGGGCCGCCATCCGCGGCGCCCGCATGCGCTACACCACCGAATACGCGCTCATCCCGGCCCGCCGCCGCAAGTGGATCATCGGCAAACTGCTCGCGGAACGAGGCGCCGCCGCCGAGGTCCGCGCGTTCACCATGCGGGGTTTCCTGCTGCGCATGTACGACGCGGTAGCCGCCGCCGAGCAGGACGTCCGGCTCGGGCTCGCCAGGCGGCAGACGATCACGCGGCTGATCGGCGAGGCCATCGGCGGCCTCGGCGCGGCGCTCGTCTACATCGCCCTCGGCCTGCTGCTGGCCGTGGCCGCGATCCCGCTCGCCGTCGCCGGCACTGCCGTCCTGGCCATCAAATCGGCCCAAACCTCACTGGCCAACCTCATGTACGCGACCAACCGCCTCTACGAGGAGGGCCTCTATTTCACCGACTTCACCGGATTCCTCGACCTCTGCACCGAGCGGCACCGCCCGCCGAGCGCCGGTTCCGCCACCACGGCCCTGGCCGGCTTCGAGCGCATCGCCGTCGACGGGGTCACGTTCTCCTACCCCGGCTCCGACACCCCGGCCCTGTCCGGGGTGTCGTTGAAGATCGACCGCGGCGAAGTGATCGCGTTCGTCGGCGAGAACGGCTCCGGCAAGACCACCCTCGCCAAGATCCTGTCCGGCCTCTACCAGCCCGACAGCGGCGTGGTCCTCTGGGACGACGTCGACCTGGCGGACGTTCACCCCGACGCGGTCCGGCTCCGCACCGCCGTCATCGCCCAAGACCACACCCGCTGGCCGCTCACCGCCCGCTACAACATCACGATGGGCACCGACAAGGGCGAACCCGCCCTGCACGCCGCGGCCGCCATCGCCGGTGCCGACGACGTCATCGCCGACCTGCCCCACGGCTACCGCACCCTGCTCGACCGCCGCTTCAAGGACGGCCATGAGCTGTCCGGCGGCCAATGGCAGCGCATCGCCGTCGCCCGCGGCTTCCACCGCGACGCGGACCTGCTCATCTGCGACGAACCCACCGCCGCGCTGGACGCCCGCGCCGAACATGCCGCGTTCGAGGGTCTGCGCAGCCATGCCGACGGCCGCACGGTGCTGCTGATCACCCACCGCCTGGCCAGCGTCCGCTACGCCGACCGCATCTATGTCCTGGATCACGGAAAGATCGTGGAGCAGGGGACTCATGAAGCACTGATGGCCGAGGGCGGCCTCTACCACGAGCTGTACACCCTCCAGGCAACGGCCTACCAGTAGGACTACCGGCATCGTCGCGCAGGCCAGTGCGACATGGCGCTTTCATGTTCGCACTGGCGCCCATCAGGTGGTGAGCCCGGTGGCGAGGTGCGGCCATCCGGCCATTCGGCTCTCCTTGATGCGCGATTTCGTCACCGTGCAACGGTCGTCACATCCGTGACCTCGTCGGCAGGCGGCCTGCGAGCAGGGCCTCGCCCAATGGGCTCAGGGTGTGCAGCATTGTGGTGGCGGTGCGTCGGCTGGCGATCAGGCCCGCGTCGCGTAGTACGGCGGTGTGGTGGCTGATGGTGGGCGGTGACACCCCGACACGCTGGGCCAGCTCGCCGGTCGTGCCGCCGTCGGCCACGGCTCGCAGCACCGCGGCCCGGGTGTCGCCGAGCAGCCGGGCCAAGGCGGTGTCGTGCCGCGTGGGGACCGGCTCGGGGTGGTGCTCCACCGGGTAGACGACGGCCTGCGGGAGTTCGGCGTCGAAGATGGTGAGCGGATGGAGCCGGTTGAAGTAGGAGGGGATCAGCAGCAGGCCGCGCCCGTTCAGATGAATGTCCCGGCCGGAGGGATGGAGAGGGATCTCCAGCACCGGGAAGCGCCAGCGCATGCTCGGGCGGAAGCTGTCGAGCAGGCCGTGCATGCCGCCCTCACGCAGGGCGTGGCGGCGCCGGGCGATGTCGCTGTCGACGCAGGCGCGGATCGTCGGCCAGTACGGCTCGACCGAGAGCCGATGGTAGGCGCGCATGACGTCGCCGAGTTCGGCCAGCGCGCCCGCTCTGCCGGTACGGAGGTCGTCCAGCCAGGCGCCGTGGCCGGGCCCGTCGCCGAGCCGGCCGATCTCCTCGCGTAATCGGCGCCGGGACGTGCTCAGAATGGCGTTCAGGGCTTCTTCCAGCCCGAGCGCGCCCTCTGGGGGAGTGAGCAGGTCGGGGTAGTAGGCGGCGTGGGGCGCGACCGGTAAGAGCCGGTCGCGCACGGGCCGGGCCAGACCCGCGCGATGCAGGTCGTGGCGCACCTGCCGCCGCCACGGCCCGAACGTGTTCTTTCCGTACGTGTTCGGCAGGGCCTGCAGGCTGCCGACGACCTCCCACATCACGTCCGGCCCGTTCGCCACATGAGTGCACGCCAGGTCAGCGCGCGTGAAATGAATGCGCATCCGCCCGCCCCGTCTCCCCGTTGCCCGCATATCCGGCGCTCCCGCCGCGCCGTCTCAGTCAGGAAGACAACGCCGCCCCGCCGTTCTCTACGCACCGGGCGGGAAGCCTTGTGACGCGCATGCGGTGTGCTCCTATCACCGAACGGACACCATCACGAAGGCCAACCGTCGTCAGGCCCCGCGTCTTCGCCCCCTGAACAGGGCGTTTCGAGCCCGATCGAAACGCCCTGGCGCGCTCACAGGCACCAGGAGACGGTAAATCCGTGGGAATGCGCGAGAAGGAGAGTGGCACATGCGCGGACGACTACGGGCTGCGCTTGCGATCGTCGCAAGCGCACTTTCTGTGCTGGTCCTCGGAACTCAGCCGGCGTGGGCGGACTACGACATCAAAGGCTGCAAGGTTTCCTACGGTTACTGCGAAACGGGGGCGATAATCCCGCACAATTCTGAGCTGTGGGTCATCGCCCGGTTCTACGTATGTGGGGGAGGAGCGGTCGAGGCACGCCTTCGTGATTACTCCACCGGTGAGATAGTCGACACCTTCTTCGTAAGAGCGGGCGGCGATGGCAGCGGCGGCGGCGTGTCGCTTCCCTGGCCTTTCCCTCCGGACTGGCCAGGTGGCACGCCCGCGTGCAACAGCGAGAGAGAAATGGTCTACGGCCTGCAGTATCGCCATTGGTACGGCCTGGAAGTCGACGGCGGTGCCGTTGCCGCCGCCGTGTGGATCTGCAACATGACGTACGATCCGCGCAATGGCAGGACCTGCTAGGGAGGTCGGCCCAAGCCCCTGTTTCCCTCGGGCGATGGAGGTTGTGCGGGATGAAACCGCACCCTGCGGGAACCGGGAGACGGATGGCCACGCCGGCAGTCCACGGAGACCGCGCCGGCGTCCCGGAGTCCGCGATGCGCCTCCCGCGAAGGACGCCCCAGGACCCGGCCGCCGCCCGGCGAGCGCGGATGCGCCCTGGGCTGCGGCCGCTTGGTGAGCGGGGCCGTGCTCTGGGCTGCGGCCGCTTGACGAGCGGGCATGAGCTTTGGATCCCGGCCGCTTGGCGAGCCGGGCGCCCCTCACCTGGCGCATCCTGTCCGGAACCGTCTCCCGGCCGCCCGGGGAGGTGCCGGGCGCTCAGGATGAGCAGCGCCGCCAGGCGGCTCGCACAAAGCGGTCACGCGCGACCAGCTCGGTCGTCAGCAGGATCGCGACCGCCTCGGCGGTCGGAAGAGCCGCCAGAACGGCGACCTGCTCGGCGGCCGGAAGAGCCACCGGGCAACGAACTGCTCGGCGACTGTCCGCTCGATGAGGCCCTGCGCCCCGAGGAGGCCGGGCCTTCGCGATCGGGCTGGAGCCGGTGTCCACGGAGACGGCGGGCGGCCAGAACTCGGCGGTCGTGGGCGGGCGCCTCGAAGGGTGCTACATCGGCGGCTTCCCGTTCATGGTGGGCCTGGGCACGGCACCCGGCCCGGTCGCCGGCGGCCGGTTGTTCCTCCGTCTGGGACAGGCGGCCTGGCCCGTGGTGAGGGCCGGTGCGGTGCTCGCCGGTGTCGCCGCGGTGGTGGCGGTGCGCGCGCACCGGGGGAAGGGACGCCTCCGCTAGCGGTTTCACCTGTCTTGGGGGTATTCATAAGGGGGCAAACGGGCGGGGGGCCGTGGATCGACGTAAGCGGGGCACCAAGCTGCTCGGGCGGGGGCGGGAGTGTGCTCTTCTCGATCAGCTCATCGTGGCCGTCCGCATGGGAGAGAGCCGCGTGCTCGTGGTGCACGGCGCGCCGGGAGTCGGAAAGTCGGCGCTGCTGGAGTACACGGAGAGCACGGCGACCGGCATGCGGGTGTTGCGCGCGGCCGGTGTCGAGTCCGAGATGGAGCTGGCCTTCGCCACCCTGCATCAGTTGTGCGCGCCCCTGCTCGACCGCCTGGAGAACCTGCCCGTGCCGCAGCGCGACGCGCTCCAGACGGTGTTCGGGATGCGCGGAGGCGCCTCGCCAGAACGCTTCCTGGTCGGCCTGGCCGTCCTGAGCCTGCTGTCGGACGCCTCGGAAGGAGGCCCGCTGCTCTGCGTGGTCGACGACGCGCAGTGGATGGACCGGGCCTCGGCGCAGGTCCTCGGGTTCGTCGCCCGGCGGCTGCTGGCGGAGTCGGTCGCCCTCGTCTTCGGCTCCCGCGAGTGGGGTCAGGACCTGCTCGGACTGCCGGAGCTGGAGGTCACCGGGCTGAAGGCCGCGGACGCGCACGCGCTGCTGGACTCGGTGACGCACGTACGCATCGATCAGGACATCCGCGACCGGTTCGTGGCCGAGACCAGGGGCAACCCGCTGGCCCTGCTGGAGCTCCCGCGTGAGCTGGCCGTGACCCAGGTGGCGGGCGGTTCCGGCCACCTGGACGCCGACACGCTGCCGAGCCGGATCGAGCGGAGCTTCCTGGCCCGGATCGACGGGTTGCCCGAGCAGACCCGGCTGCTCCTGCTGATCGCCGCCGCCGAGCCGGTCGGCGACCCCTCGCTGGTGTGGCGGGCCGCCGAACGGCTCGGCGTCACCCCGGCGACCGTCCTGGCGAGCGGGACGGACGGGCTGCTGGAGTTCGACGTACGGGTGATCTTCCGTCATCCGCTCGTGCGGTCGGCCGTGTACGGGTCGGCGAAGGAGGAGGATCGCCGGGCGGTCCACCTCGCATTGGCCGAGGTCACCGACGCGCGGGCCGACCCAGACCGCCGCGCCTGGCACCTCGCGTCCGCCACCGCCGCGCCCGATGAGAGCGTCGCCGCCGAACTGGAACGCGTCGCCGGCCGCGCCCAGGCACGCGGCGGGCTGGCCGCCGCGGCGGCGTTCCTGCAACGATCCGTGGCCCTGACCATCGACCCCTCGCGGCGCGCCGAACGTGCTTTGACCGCCGCCGACGCCGGCCTCCGGGCGGGCGACATCGAGGCCGCGCGCCGGTTCGCCGGCATCGCGGAGCGGAACGCCCAGGACGAGTTCCAGCGCGTGCGAGCCCACCTCGTACGCGGTCACATCACGTTCGCCACCGGCTTCAACAACGAGGCGCCGCTGATGCTGCTGACCGCCGCGCAGCGGCTGGAACCCTTCGACATGGACCTGGCGCGGGAGACGTACTTCATCGCCTGGGCCTCCGCGTCGTTCGGCGCCGGAAACCGGGACAGCCTCATGGCCATCTCGCGGGCGATGAGGGAACTTCCCGCCCCCGAAGGCGGCCCGCGGGCCCTCGACCTCGTGCTGGAGGGCTATGCGCTGCTCATCACCGACGGCCGGAGCGCCGCCCTGCCCACGTTGCGCAGGGCGAAGGAGGCGCTGACGGACCATCCCGTACAGGATCTCCTGAAATGGGGCTGGGCCGCGTGCGGTGTGAGCGCGCTTCTCTGGGAGGACCGGATCATGCCCGACACGCCCGCCAGGGCGGTCGAGGCGGTGCGCACGGCCGGCGCCCTGTCCGAGCTGCCCCTTTATCTCCATTCGCTGGGGATCCCGATCTCGTTGAGCGGCGACTTCGCCGCCGCGGCCGCGCTCGTCGCCCAGGCCGATGCCGTCGCCGACGCGACGGGCGTGCCCATGACGCGGCACACCGAGCTCCTGCTGACGGCCATGCGGGGCAGGGAGGCCGAGGCCGAGGCGCTGATCGCCGCCACGATCGAAGAGGCCGGTGCCAGCGGCCAGTTGAACGGCGTCGCGTCCGCTCAATGGGCGGCCGCGGTCCTCTACAACGGCCTGGCCCGCTACGGTCTCGCGCTGCCGGCGGCCCAGGCCACCACCCGGAGCGCCAACGTGATCGTCTCCCAGTGGGCGCTGCCCGAGCTGGTCGAGGCGGCGGCGCGCACCGGCGACGACACGGCCGCCCGCGGGGCGCTCGAAGGGCTGGCGGACGCGGCGGAACCGTGCGACACGGACTGGGCGCAGGGGATCCTGGCCCGCTGCCGCGCGCTGGTCAGCGACGACGACGCCGCGGACGGCCTCTACCGCGAGGCGATCGAGCGGCTGGGCCGGACGATTCTGCGCCCCGAGCTGGCGCGCGCTCACCTGCTGTACGGCGAGTGGCTGCGCCGGGACCGCCGGCGGGCCGAGGCGCGGATCCACCTGCGGACCGCGTACGAGATGTTCGTGTCGATCGGGATGGAGGCGTTCGCCGAGCGGGCCCGCCGCGAGCTGCTCGCCACGGGCGAGACCGTGCGCAAGCGCAGGAACGGAACCTCGACGAGCGACGAGCTGACGGCGCAGGAGCGACAGATCGCCCTGCTCGTACGGGACGGCCTGTCCAACCCGGAGGTCGGGGCGCGTCTCTTCCTCAGCCCGCGCACGGTCGAGTGGCACCTGCGCAAGATCTTCACCAAGCTCGGGATCAGCTCCCGCAGGCAGCTCGGCGACGCCCTGATACCGGTGACCAGTACGTAGCTCGGCCCGACCAGTGGGACACCCTGGTGCGACCCGGCAGGCGCCCGCGCCACCCTCGTCGTGTCCGCGACTCGAGGGACCCGAGGAATGAGGCAGCCATGTACGACCGGCCCCTGGACGGAACCGTCGCGCTCGTCACCGGTGCCGGCGGCGGGATCGGCGCCGCGACCGCGCGCCTTCTCGCCCGCGAGGGCGCGGCGGTGGCCCTGGCCGCCCGCCGCCGCGACCGTCTGGACCAGGTCGCGAGCGAGATCGCGAAGGCGGGCGGAGAGGCGGTCGCGCTGGCGGCCGACATCACCGAGCCCGGACGCGCCGACGACCTGGTGCAGGACACGCTGGATCGGTTCGGCCGCCTGGACATCCTGGTCAACGGCGCCGGGATCATGCTGCTCAACTCGGCCCTGCACACCACGGTCGAGGAGTGGGACCGGATGATCTCGCTCAACGTGGCGGCGCTGCTGCACGTCACGCACGCCGCCGTCCCGCACCTGATCTACGCGGCGTCGACCTCCCCGCGGCAGGTGGCGGACCTGGTGAACGTCGGCTCGACGGCCGGGCGCGTCGCCCGCCCGGGAAGCAGCGTGTACGGCCTGACCAGGTCCGGCCTGGCCGCGTTCACCGAGTCGCTCCGCCAGGAACTGGCCGGCGAACGCGTTCGGGTCAGCGCGGTGGAGCCCGGCGACACCGAGGAGCCGTGGCCGGAGGACGTCGCGGACGCGATCGGCTACATCGTCACGCGAAAGCGGCGCGTCGCCGTCAGCGAGATGCTGGTTCGGTCAGGGGCACCCGGCCCGGCGGTGGGTACGGGAGCACCCGCCCGGAACGCGTGGTGAGGCCGTCGAAGACCAGCTCCAGGTAGCGCCGCCACGCCTGCGGTTCGGCGGCCAGCAGCGGCGCCGCCGTGTGCTGGATGCCGCTCATCAGGAGGACGACATCGGTGCCGGTGAGCTCAGGCCGGACGGCGCCCTGCTCGCGGGCGCGGGCGGTGAGCGTCTCGACGACGTCGCACAGGCGGTCGATCGCGTCGCGTACCTGCGGGTGCTGCACGGACGGGCGTCCGACGACCTCGCAGAACGCCCGATCCCTGCAGAAGATCTCCACGCCGGCCGTCATGAACCGGCGCAGCGCCACACCGGGATCGTCGGCCGTGAGCAGCGCGGTGGCGGTGCCCATGAGCTCGTCGAGCATGCCGAGCATGATCGCCGCCAGCAGCTCCTCCTTGGAGGCGAAGTGCCGGTGACCGAGCGGTCCGTTTCGTGAAGAGAGAAGAACATGAGCAGCACGCTGGACGGAAAGGTCGTCCTCATCACCGGAGCGTCGTCGGGCATCGGCGAGGCCACCGCGCTGGCCCTCTCGGCGGAAGGAGCCCGGATCGCGGCCGGTGCCCGCCGCGCCGACCGGCTGGAGGCCCTCGTCCACAAGGCACCCGGCGCCGCGCTGGCCCTCGACCTCGACGTGACCGACCAGGAATCGGTGCGAGCCGCGGTCGCGAAGACCGTCGAGCACTTCGGCGCCCTGGACATCCTGGTCAACAACGCCGGGCTGATGCTCGCCGGCCCGATCGCGGGCGCGGACCTCACCGAGTGGACGCGCATGGTCGGCACCAACCTGCTCGGCTCCATGTACATGATCCACGCCGCGCTGCCGCACCTGTTGGAGAGCAAGGGCGCCGTCGTCCAGGTCTCCTCGACCTCCGGCCGGATCGCGTCGGCCGGCAACGGCGCCTACGCCGCGACGAAGTTCGGCATCACCGCCTTCGCCGAGGCGCTGCGGCAGGAGGTCACCGCCCAGGGCGTGCGGGTCGTGCTCGTCGAGCCCGGCTTCGTCGCCACCGAACTCACCGACCACATCACCGACCCCGCCATGCGGGCCGCCGCGCGCGACATGGCCGCCGCCATGCGCACCCTGCGGCCCGAGGACATCGCCGGCGCCGTCGTGTACGCGGTCACCCAGCCGGAGCACGTCGCCGTCAACGAGATCCTCATCCGGCCGACCGACCAAACCCGGTAGCGACGTCGGTGGCCAGCAGGTCCTCCAGCTCCGCGAGGTCGCCGGTCCGCGCGGCGGCGAGGAAGGTCCGTACGAGCCGCCGGTGCGCGGCGGCGCTCACCGGGTGGCGCCGCCCGGTGGCGAGGTGGTCACGGGCCCGCCGCACGAGCTGCCGCGCGTGGTCCTCGCCCAGGTGGAGAAGCTCGGAGATCCGCCGGTAGGGGTAGTCGAAGCCGATGCGCAGGAGGTAGGCCGCCCGTTCGGCGGGGGTCACCCGCTCCAGCAGCAGCCGGATCGCGGTGCCGACCGCCTCACGCCGTTCGGCCGCCGTCTCGGGGCTGACCGAGCGGTCCGTCGTGTCGGGCAGCCAGGGGCCGGCGGCGGTCTCGTGACGCCGGCGAGCGGACTGGACGACGTTGATGGCGAGCCTGGTGGTGGTCAGCGCGAGGAACGCGGGCGGGCTGACGACGACCGAGCGATCCGTACGCGCCCACCGCAGCCACGTCTCCTGCACCACGTCCTCGGCCTCGCCCACGTCGTGCAGGACGCGCAGGCCGATCGCGAAGAGCCGGGGCGCGGTGCTGACGAACACCTGCTCCTCGTGGCCTCTGTGCGGCTCCAGCAGGTTCATGGTCACGATCTCGGCTCCGTTCGCACCCCGGCATCCGGCGATGCCGATGTGATCACGGTCGTTTCCGTGGCCCTCGGATCGCGCCCTGGGGAGACCCTGGTCGATACCCTGGCCCGGGCCACGGGGACCCCGGGGGCGAGGCACGAAACGATCTAAGATGGAGCGACGGGGGCGTACATGGCGGGTTCACCGCTTCGAGGGCGGCAGATCGAGTGCGACACGCTGGACCGGCTCGTGACGACCGTACAGGTCGGCCACAGCTCGGTCCTGGTCCTGCGCGGCGAGGCCGGCATCGGCAAGACGGCGCTGCTGGAATACACCCGGGGCGCCGCGTCCGGCTGCCGGGTGGCCAGGGCGGCGGGCGTCGAGTCCGAGATGGAGCTGGCCTTCGGCGGCCTGCACCAGCTCTGCGCCCCGTTTCTCGATCATCTCGCCCGCCTGCCGGAGCCGCAGCGCGACGCGCTCGGAACGGCGTTCGGCCTGAGCACGGGCACTCCGCCCGACCGTTTCCTGGTCGGGCTCGCGGTGCTCAGCCTGCTCGCCGACGTGGCCGAGAAGGAGCCGCTGGTCTGCCTCGTCGACGACGCCCAGTGGCTTGATCACGTCTCCGCGCAGACCCTCGCCTTCGTCGCCCGGCGCCTGCTCGCCGAACCGATCGGGCTCGTGCTCGCGGTGCGCGATCCCCACCTCGAACCCGAGCTGACGGGGCTGCGGCAGCTCGGCGTGGGACGGCTGAGCGACAGCGACGCCCGCGCCCTGCTGGACTCCGTGACCCCCGGACGGCTCGACGAGCTGCTGCCGTCGGCTCTGCACCTGCGCGTGTCGAACCGGGCCCTCGCCGGCGAACTCGCGGGCGCCGACGCGCTGCTCGCCGAGGCGGTGACGATCGGCGAGGTGACGGGCAGCCGGTTCTTCGCCCAGTACGCGGCCCTCGTACTCGAACCCTGGAAGGGCAGGGAGGCCGCGACCCGCCAGGGTGATCGAGACGATCATGCGTGACCCGGCCCTGCGGCGGGAGGGCAAGGCGGTGACCGCCACCCAATGGGCGAGCGCGGTGCTCTGCAACGGCCTCGGTCGTTACGAGGAGGCGTACACCGCGGCCGAGCGCGGCGCCGAGCACCCGCAGGAGCTCGGAGGGCCGTTCATCAGGTCCCTGGTCGAGCTCGTCGAGGCCGCGGTCCGCAGCGGAAGGCCGGCCCGCGCCGCCGGGGCCGCCCGCGAACTCGACGAGCTGGCCCAGGTCAGCGGCACCGACTGGGCCCTCGGAACGTCGGCGGGCGCGCGTGCCCAGGTGAGCGAAGGACCGGTCGCGGAGACGCTCTACCGTGAGGCGATCGACCGGCTCGGCCGTACCGAGGTCCGGATGACGCTCGCCCGGAGCCGCCTCCTCTATGGCGAGTGGCTGCGCCGCGAGAACCGCCGCGTCGACGCGCGCGAGCACCTGGGCATCGCCTACGAGATGCTCAGCCGGATGGGCGCCGAGGCGTTCGCGGAGCGCGCCCGTCGCGAGCTGCAGGCCACCGGCGAGACGGTACGCAGGCGCACCGCCGAGGCGCGCGCCACCCTCACCGCCCAGGAGGCGCAGATCGCGCGCCTGGCCGGTGACGGGCTGACGAACCCCGAGATCGGCGCGCAGCTCTTCATCAGCCCGCACACCGTCGAATGGCATCTGCGCAAGGTGTTCGCGAAGCTCGGCATCGCCTCCCGTAAGCAGATCAGCACCACACTGCTCAGAAGCACGGCCTGAGTTTCCTTTCGGCCCCGCTGTCACAGATCGGCGGGCTGCCCGGTCTTAGCGGGCGAGTCAAGGAAACGGAGCCTTTCGCAATGAACGATAACGTCCTGGAGCCGGCGGCGCGGGAGCTCGCCGCGGCGACCTCCAAGCCCCCGTTCCTGTACGAGCTGGGCGTCGACGGCGCCCGCAAGGTGCTCGACGACCTCCAGGCCGCGCCGGTCGACAAGCCCGACGTGGCCGAGAAGTGGATCACCGTGCCCGCCGGGGCCGGCGACGTGCGCGTACGGATCGTCAGGCCCGCCGCGTCGTCCGGCCCGCTCCCGGTCGTCCTGTACGTCCACGGCGGCGGCTGGGTGCTGGGCAACGCGGGCACCCACGACCGGCTGGTCCGCGAGCTGGCCGTGGGCGCGGGCGCGGCCGTGGTCTTCGTCGAGTACGCCCGCTCGCCCGAGGCCCGCTACCCGGTCGCGATCGAGCAGGCGTACGCCACCGCCCAGTGGATCACCCGCAGCGGTGCCGACGAGGGGCTCGACGCCTCCCGGCTCGCGGTCGCCGGTGACTCGGTCGGCGGCAACATGGCCGCCGCACTGACCCTTCTGGCCAAGCGGCGCGGCGACGTGACCTTCGTGCACCAGTCGCTGTACTACCCGGTCACCGACGCCGCCCAGGACACCGCCAGCTACCGCGAGTTCGCCACCGGCCCGTACCTGACGGCCAAGGCGATGGCCTGGTTCTGGGACGCCTACACCACCGACCCGGCCGAACGCGCGCAGATCACCGCCTCCCCGCTCCGCGCGAGCCTGGAAGAGCTGGCCGGGCTGCCGCCCGCGTTCGTCATCGTCGACGAGAACGACGTGCTGCGTGACGAGGGCGAGGCCTACGCCCGCCGGCTCACCGAGGCCGGCGTGCCGACGACCAGCGTCCGCTACAACGGCACCCTGCACGACTTCATGATGCTCAACCCGGTCAGCGGCACCCAGGCCGCGCGCGCCGCCACCGCCCAGGCCATCGCGGTGCTCGGCGCCGCCCTGAACACCGGAAAGGCCGGCGCATGAGCGAGCGGCCCGTCATCGTCCTGGTCCACGGCGCCTTCGCCGAGTCGGCGAGCTGGAACCGGGTCGTCCAGCGCCTGCACGGCGACGGGCTCACCGCCGTCGCCGTGGCCAACCCGCTGCGGAGCGTCGAGGGCGACGCCGCGTACGTGCGCGACGTGATCGCCGGCATCGGGCGCCCGGTCGTCCTGGTCGGCCACTCCTACGGTGGCATGGTGATCACGCAGGCCGCCGGCCCGGCCGTCCGCGCCCTCGTCTACGTCGCCGCCTTCGCCCCGGAACCCGGCGAGAACGCGTTCCTGCTGTCCGGCAAGTTCGAGGGCAGCACGCTGGGGGCGGCGCTGGAGGCGTACCCGGTGGCCTCCGGCGGCAACGAGTTCCGGATCGCCGCGGACAAGTTCCACCACCAGTTCTGCGCCGACCTCGACGCCGGGGAGGCCGCGCTGATGGCGGCGACGCAGCGGCCGGTGACCGAGCGCGCCCTGACCGGCGCGCTGACGGGGGAGGAGCCCGCCTGGCGTACCACTCCGTCCTGGTTCGTCCACGGTGAGCGTGACCTCAACATCCCGGCCGAGGCGCTGCGCTTCATGGCCGAACGCGCCGGCTCCCGCGGCACCCGCGAGGTCGCCGGGGCCTCCCACGCGATCGCCGCCTCGCAGCCCGACGCCGTGACCGCCACCATCCTCGACGCCGCCTCGGCATAAAGGAGAAAGGCGGGAACCGATTCCCGGTTCCCGCCTTTCGTCTTCACGCCCGCGGCGCGCGGCGATCCCGGCGGGCTTCCAGCTCCTCCGGCTCGACCACGGTCAGCATCGGCTGCCCGGGCGCGCAGAACATCGTCACCACGAACGCCGACTCCTCGTCCGCGAAGTGGTTGCCGTCCTGGTAGTGGATCACGTCCCCGCCGGGCTCCCAGAACGCCTCACCGGCCCGGACCACCCGCACGGGGTCGCCTTCGAGCTCGAAGTCGATGGCGCCCTTGATCACGTACCCGAACGCGGGGCCGGAGTGCCGGTGCGGCGGCGCGCCAGGGCTGTTCGGCGGCAGGGTGACCAGGATCGTCATCGCCTCGGCCCCCGCCGGCGCGGGCGGCGCGCCCGGCACGGTGGCGACCACGTCGAGCTTCGGCGGCGGGCCGCTCTTGTCGGGGTTGTCGAGGTGGTGGTTGTGATCGGTGCTCATCAGGCTTCCTTCGTGAGATGTACGGGCGGTTCTTGGTGGCCGTTGCTGATCAGAGTGGGTATCGGTGTGTCGCGCAGCCCGACGTCGGTGAAACCGGGGACGGGTCGCGACATGTGTCATCTCCGGCGGTGAGGTCGTGGCTCTCCTCCCACATGACCGGGTAGCCCCGGCCGGTTGTGACAGGAAGCCGGATGTGACGTGCGTCTCAGCGGCGGACCGGCCCGTACGGGTGGGGTGATCGCCGAAACAGCCCAGGGAAGATCGGGGCATATGGCACTATTGCCGGGTGCATGTCGGCCGACCTCTCTGGCGCGCGTTGCGTGCCTCCTCGTTCGCGGGGGCGTGCGTGCTGGTGTCGGCGGCCCTGCACGTGCTGGCCGGGGGCACGGTCGTGCACCTTGGGCGGATGGCCGTCGCGCTGGCGGTGGCCTGGGCGGGCGCGTACCTGCTCGGTGGCCGCCCGCGCGGCATGAACGTGCTGCTGGGCGCGTGCTTCGCCGCCGAGTACGGCATGCACCACCTGTTCGGCGGCACCCTGCCGTCCGTGATGGCGCAGAACCCGCACGGGCACGCCGGCGGGCTCGGGATCGGGCTCGGGATGCTGCTGGTCCACGCGGTGGCCGCGGTCGGGTCCGCGTGGTGGCTGTCGCGGGGCGAATCGGGCCTGGCGATGCTGCTGCACCTGGCCGTCGCGGTGCTGGCCGGGTTCTGGGTCGCGCTGCTCGTCGTGGCCGGCGTACCGGCCGTGGCCAGGCACGCGGTCGCCTGGGCCGCCCCCGTGTGGCGGCGGCGGTCGCCGTTCGCCGCGTGCGTGTCCCGGCGTGGGCCGCCGCTCTCTTTCTCCGTTAGCTGATCGGTTTCGGGCCGCGCGGTCTCGTCGCGCGGTCGTTCCCGCGCGGCCGCCTTTTCCGCGGCGGCGCGCTTTCGAGCTGTCTTCCGAGACGTCGCGCTTCCGCGCTCTCGCTGAACGGAGAAACGCCTTCATGACCTCCATCGACGTCCCGCCCACCCCCGTGACGGAGCCCGGCGCGCCGCGCCGGGCGGGCCTGCGCCCCCTCGTGCTGCGGCTGCACTTCTACGCCGGGCTCCTCATCGCCCCCTTCCTCCTGGTCGCCGCGACCACCGGGCTGCTGTACGCGGCCTCGTTCCAGATCGAGAAACTCGTCTACCAGCACGAGCTGACCGCACCGGCCGGCCAGGCCCGGCTGCCCCTGACCCAGCAGGTCGCGGCGGCGCGGGCGGCGCAGCCGCAGGGCAAGGTCAGCGCGGTACAGCCCGGCGTCGAGGCCGGGCAGAGCACCAGGGTGCTGCTCGACGTGCCCGGCCTGGCCGAGAGCACCAAGCTGGCCGTCTTCGTCGATCCGCACACCGCCCAGGTACGCGGGAGGCTGGAGAGCTACGGCAGCTCCGGCGCGCTCCCCGTACGGGCGTGGATCTCGAACCTGCACCGCCACCTGCACCTGGGCGAGCCCGGACGGATCTACAGCGAGCTGGCGGCGAGCTGGCTCTGGGTGGTGGCCCTCGGCGGGCTGGTGCTGTGGGCGACCGGGCGCCGGCGGCGGTTCCTGCCCGAACGCGGCACCACGGGCCTGCGGCGCACCATGTCCTGGCACGGCTCGGTCGGCGTGTGGGTGGTGCTCGGCCTGCTCTTCCTGTCCGCCACCGGTCTGACCTGGTCCAAGTACGCCGGCGAGAACGTCGACGACCTGCGTACCGCCCTCGGCTGGTCGACCCCGGCGATCTCCACGTCGGCCGGCGACCACGCCGCGCACACCCCGGGCGCCCACCAGCAGGAGACCACCTCCGCGATCAGCGTCGACCGCGTCGCCCAGACGGCCGCGGGCAAGGGGCTGTCCGGCCCGCTGGAGATCGTCTGGCCGGCCGAGTCCGGCGGCGCCTACGTGGTGAAGGAGATCGACAAGCAGTGGCCGGTGCGCCTGGACCAGGTCGCGGTCGACTCCGCCACCGGCCAGGTGAGCGGCGAACTGCGCTTCGCCGACTTCCCGCTGGCCGCCAAGCTGACCCGCTGGGGCATCGACGGGCACATGGGCCTGCTGTTCGGCCTGGCGAACCAGATCGTGCTCATGGGGGTGGCCGCCGGGCTCATCACGCTGATCGTGCTCGGCTACCGGATGTGGTGGCGCCGCCGCCCCGCCGCCGGCGGCCTGGCCGTGGCACCCGCGCGGGGCGCCTGGCGGCAGGTGGGCCGGACGCCGGTGGGGCTGCTGGCGCTGCTCGCCGTGGGCGTGGGGATCTTCCTGCCGTTGATGGGGATCAGCCTGCTGGTGTTCCTCGTGATCGACCTTCTCCTGGGGCGCAGGGCCGCCGGACCTCGGTGAATCCATTGTCCGGCGTCCGTCCAAAGATTGCTGGACGGACGCCGGACAAAGATCCCTTGCCGTCCGCCGGGGCCGCCGGTGAGCGTGGGGAGCGAGCCCCGGCGGCACGAGAGCGGGCCGGGGCCGTACGCACCGAGACAGGAGAAGGATCATGAGGAAGCTCGTCCCCGCGGTGGCCGGATTCGGCGCCGCCTTCGCGCTGCTGACCGTTCCGTCGACCGCGTCCGCCCAGTCTTCGCACACCTCCGTGGCCCAGACGCAGAGCGTCCACCGGGCCTCCGCCGCCTGTACGTCGCCGAGAGGCAAGAGGATCAACGCCTCCTGGGGCGACGGCAACGTCTCCACCACCGTGTACTTCAACAACCACTGCAACCAGAAGCGCTGGATCGAGCTGAAGTTCGTGAAACAGAACCACGACTTCTTCTGGAAGTGCTTCTCGGTCAACCCGCGGACCAGCGGCAAGAAGAAGATCGACAACTCCATGCCGGACAAGGTGGTCATCACCAAGAAGAAGGCGAACTGCCCGGCCTGACCCCGCTCGGGGCCCGCACCGACCTTGGGGGCCGGTGCGGGCCGGCGCGTCTCATCGGGGCGCCAGGCGATCCTCCAGCGCCGGGGGCAGCGCGTAGACGCGCTCCGGCGGGAACAGCCGCTGCGCCTGCGCGGCCCGGCCGCCCTGGACCAGCGCCGCGGCCTTGCGCACCTGCGGGGTGAGGTCGGCGAGACCGACGATCCACTCGTCGGCGAACGTACGGATCAAGTGGCGGCCGATGCCGACCTGGATGCTGTAGTGGTTCAGCGCCGCTCCGCGCGGGGAGCGCTCCGGGTCCCACTGCACGTGCACGGCCGCCCGCGCCACGTCCTCCGGGTCGGCGGTCGTCGGCACGGCCTGGGACAGCGCCTCCTCCCAGCCCTCCCGGGTCATCCGCACCGCGAGCACGCGCTCCTGGCCGGGCTTGCGGGCCCAGTTGCTGCGGTGCATCAGCCACAGGAACGAGGGCTTGATCCACGTCATGCGCCGGAACGAGAACGGCGCGACGAACCGTCCCGCCCGCAGCGCCGCGTCGGCGATGGCGGGGGAGTACGCCTGGTAGACCACGATCGTGCGAGCGTCGTGGTCGGCACGAATCTGATACTGGGGCGCCATGCCCGGCACCCTGCCATCCGCGCCACGGCCGCCGCGAACGGATTTCCTTCGACTAAGGTTAGCCTTTCCTTATGAATCCTTCTGAGATCCGTACGGTGGCGACCGAGGCCGAGCTCCGCGCGATCGTGAAAGAGCCGCCGCAGACCATCTGGGACAAGGACATCGCCCGGATCGACGCCCACGCGCGCACGATCATCGCCCACTCCCCGTTCGTCCTCCTAGCGACCTCGAACTCGGACGGGACCTGCGACGTCTCACCCCGGGGCGACCCCGCCGGGTCGGTGCTGGTGCTCGACGACCACCGCCTCGTGCTCGCCGACCGGCCGGGCAACCAGCGGCTCGACAGCCTCCGCAACGTGCTGCGCAACCCCCACGCCGGGCTGCTGTTCATCGTGCCCGGCATGAACGAGACCCTGCGGGTGAACGGGCGCGCGACGCTCGTGTCGGACGCGCCGTTCTTCGACGACCTGGTGGTCCAGAACAAGCGGCCCCGGCTGGCGATCCTCATCGACGTCGAAGAGCTGTACATGCACTGCGCCAAGGCGTTCCTGCGCGCCTCCCTGTGGAAGCCCGAGACCTGGCCGGACCGCAAGAGCCTGCCCACCCTCGGGCAGATCGCCAAGGACCAGATGGGCATCAAGGGGGTGCCGGCGAAGGTGATCGACGCGGGGCTGGCCCTGGACTCGAAGATGAACCGTTACTGACACCGGACGGGCGTACGCTGACGCCTGGCGGAAGGTGGAGCGGAATACGATCGGCCACTGGGGTCGTTGGGGACGGGGTGGCATGAAGGGCCACCACGGTGGCGGATGGTACGAATGCTGCGCACGGAGACCGCCCGCCTGACACAGGGAGCAGCGTTTGCGTACCGACACGACCGGGTTAAAGCCCAGAACCGCCGCCGCGGTCTATCCCGCGGGCCTGCTGGCGCCGTCACCCCGTACGTTGCTCGACATTCTCGACGAAAGCGTACGCCTGCATCCTGAGGCGCCCGCGCTCGACGACGGCACCGTGTCCCTCGGCTACCGCGCCCTGCGCGCCGAGGTCGACCGGGTGGCCGCCGAGCTGGCGGAGGCCGGGATCGGCCGCGGCGCCCGGGTGGGCGTGCGCGTCGTGTCGGGCACCGCCGAGCTCTACGTCTCCATCCTCGCCGTGCTCGCGGCCGGTGCCGCCTACGTGCCGGTGGACGCCGACGACCCCGACGAGCGCGCCGAGCTTGTGTTCACCGAGGCCGGCGTGCACGCCGTCATCACCGACAAGCTGACCGTGCTCGAAGGCAAGAACGATGGGGGCCCGCCCGGTCCCGGCGACGACGCCTGGATCATCTTCACCTCCGGCTCCACCGGCAAGCCGAAGGGCGTCGCGGTGACGCACCGCTCCGCGGCCGCGTTCGCCGACGCCGAAGCGGAACTCTTCCTGCGGGAACGCCCGCTCGGCCCCGGCGACCGGGTGCTGGCCGGGCTGTCGGTGGCCTTCGACGCCTCGTGCGAGGAGATGTGGCTGGCCTGGCGGCACGGCGCCTGCCTCGTGCCCGCGCCCCGATGCCTCGTGCGCACCGGGATGGACCTCGGCCCCTGGCTGGCCGAAAGGGGCATCACGGTCGTCTCGACCGTTCCGACGCTGGCCGCGCTCTGGCCCGCCGAGCACCTCGGCGGGATCAGGCTGCTCATCTTCGGCGGCGAGGCGTGCCCGCCCGAGCTGGCCGAGCGGCTGGCCGTACCGGGTCGGGAGGTGTGGAACACCTACGGGCCCACCGAGGCGACCGTGGTGGCCTCCGCCGCGCGGCTCACCGGCGACCAGCCCGTACGCATCGGCCTGCCCCTCGACGGATGGGACCTGGCGGTGGTCGGCGGCTCGGGCGAGCCGGTCGACATGGGGGAGACCGGCGAGCTGGTCATCGGGGGCGTGGGCCTGGCCCGCTACCTCGACCCGGTCAAGGACGCCGAGAAGTACGCGCCGCTGCCGTCGCTGGGCTGGGAACGCGCCTACCGCAGCGGTGACCTGGTGCGGGCCGACCCCGAGGGCCTCGTCTTCGTCGGCCGGGCCGACGACCAGGTGAAACTGGGCGGGCGCCGGATCGAGCTGGGCGAGGTGGACGCCGCGCTGCAGGCGCTGCCCGGCGTCACCGGCGCGGCCGCCGCCGTCCGCACCGCGGGCGGCGGGCACCAGGTGCTCGTCGGATACATCGTCACCGGCCCCGGCTTCGACACGGACGAGGCGCGTGACCTGCTCGCCGACTCGCTGCCCGCGGCCCTGGTGCCGCGCCTGGCGCCCGTCGAGTCGCTCCCGACCAGGACCTCGGGCAAGATCGACCGCGACGCGCTGCCCTGGCCGCTGACCGAGCAGACCACGCCGCTCGACGGGCTGAGCCCCACTGAAGAACTGCTGGCCGAGCGCTGGACCGCCATCCTGGGCGTCGCGCCCGACGGCCCCGGCGCCGACTTCTTCGCCGCCGGCGGCACCAGCCTGGCCGCGGCCCGGCTGGTCTCCGTGTTGCGCCCCGACTATCCGGACATCGCGGTCGGCGACGTGTACGCGCAGCCGACCCTGGCCGGCCTGGCGGGGCTCCTGACCGCCAGGGGCGAGCCCGAGCCCGCCCGGCCGCCCGTGGTCCCCATGCCCCGGCGGGCCGCGCTGGCCCAGACGCTGCTCATGATCCCGCTGCTCACCGTCGGCGCGATGCGCTGGATCGTGCCGCTGGCCGCGCTCGGCAACCTGCTCGCGCCGGCGTGGGCGCCCGCCCTGTCCTGGTGGTGGGTGGCGCTCGGCGCGCTCGTGTTCATCACCCCGATGGGCCGGATGAGCCTGTCGGCCGTGCTCGCCAGGTCGCTGCTGCGCGGCGTCAAGCCCGGCAGCCACCCGCGCGGTGGCGGCGTACACCTGAGACTGTGGTTCGCCGAGCAGTTCGCGGCCAGGCTCGGCGTCCCCGACCTGGCCAGCGCGCCCTGGATGACCTGGTACGCCCGCCTGCTCGGCGCTCAGGTGGGCGCGGACGCCGACCTGCACTCGCCCCCGCCCGTCACCGGGCTGCTCAGGGTGGGCAGGGGCGCGTCGGTCGAGCAGGAGGTGGACCTCAGCGGCCACTGGTACGACGGCGACCTCCTGCACATCGGCGAGATCCGGATCGGCGCCGGCGCCACCGTCGGCTCCCGCGCCACGCTGCTGCCCGGCGCGCGCATCGGCAAGAACGCCCAGGTGGCGCCCGGATCTGCGGTCGTGGGCAACGTGCCCGCTGGCGCCCTCTGGGCCGGCGCGCCGGCGTTCAGGCAGGGCAAGTCGCGTCGGACGCGCCCCGATGAGCGGGCCGCCCGCTCCCGGCTGTGGGCGGCGCTCTACGGCGTCACCGCCGTCGTGCTCAGCCTGCTGCCGGTGGTCGCGGCCGGCGCCGGACTGGCGATCCTGGCCTGGTTCGCCCGCGACGCGCGCACGCTCGGCGCGGCCCTCACGTCCGCACTGCCCGGTGTGCCCCTCGCGACGCTCGCGGGAATGGCGGCCTTCGCCCTGGTCACGCTGGTCAGCGTGCGGCTGCTCGGCCTGGGCCTGCACGCCGGGCACCACCCGGTGCACAGCCGCCAGGCGTGGCAGGCGTGGGCGACGGGACGGCTGATGGCCGCGGCCCGCGTCTGGCTGTTCCCCCTGTACGCCAGCGTCCTGACCCCCGCCTGGCTGCGGGCGCTCGGCATGAAGGTGGGCCGCGGCGTCGAACTGTCCACGGTCCTCGCGCTGCCCTCCATGACGTCGGTCGGCGACGGGGCCTTCCTCGCCGACGACACGATGGTGGCGCCGTACGAGCTCGACGGCGGCTGGATGCACATCGCGGAGGCGCGCATCGGCAAGCGCGCCTTCCTCGGCAACTCCGGCATGACCGCCCCCGGCCGCAAGGTGCCCAAGGACGGCCTGGTCGGCGTGCTGTCGGCGACCCCGAAGAAGGCCAAGTCCGGCTCCTCCTACGTGGGTATGCCGCCCATGAAGCTGCACCGCACCGCCGAGGAGGGCGACCGCAACCGCACCTACGACCCGCCCATCCGCTACAAGGCGGCGCGGGCCCTCGTCGAGGCGTTCCGCGTGGTGCCCGCCATGTGCGCGGTCGCGCTCGCCGTCCTGGTCGCCGCCGCCTTCGCGGCACTCGCGGCACGCTACGGCTTCGCCGCGGCGGCCGCGCTGAGCGGCGTGGTCATGGCGGCCGCCGGCGTGGTCGCGGCGGCGGTCGCGACGGCCGCCAAGTGGGCCCTGGTCGGCCGCATCAAGGCGGGCAGCCAGCCGCTGTGGAGCTCGTTCGTGTGGCGCAACGAGCTGGCGGACAACTTCGTCGAGGTGCTGGCGGCGCCCTGGTTCGCGCAGCCGTGGCTCGGAACCGCGCCGCTGAACGTGTGGCTGCGCTCGCTCGGGGCACGCATTGGACATGGGGTCACGTGTGACACGTACTGGCTGCCCGAGGCGGACCTGGTGACCCTGGGCGACGGCGCGTGCGTCAACCGGGGCTGCGTCCTGCAGACACATCTCTTCCACGACCGGGTCATGAGCATGGACACGGTCATCCTCGACGACGGCGCGACGCTGGGCCCGCACGGTGTGGTGCTGCCGGCCGCCCGGGTGGGCACCGACACCACGATCGGGCCGGCCTCTCTGGTGATGCGCGGCGAGAACGTGCCGGCCCGCACCCGCTGGTTCGGCAACCCCATCTCGGCGTGGCGATGACGCCGTATTTTCCGGGTCACGGCGACCACCGGTACGGCGTCACGCACTACGACCTGAGGCTGGCCTACCGCGTCCCGGCCAACCGGATCGACGGCACGGCCCGGCTGACCGTGGCGGCCGCTGAGCCGCTCGGCGTGCTCGACCTCGACCTCGGCCGGTTCCGGGTCGCGGGCGTCACCGTGGACGGCGTGCGCACCCGCTACACGCACGGCCAGGGCAAGCTGCGCCTCACGCTGCCCAGGCCGCTGCCCGCCGGGGCGCGCGCGGGGGTCGAGGTGCGTTATTCGGGCAATCCCGTACCGGTACCGAGCCGGTGGGGCGGGCTGGGCTGGGAGGAGCTGACCGACGGCGCGCTCGTCGCCGGGCAGCCGATCGGGGCGCCTTCGTGGTTCCCGTGCAACGACCGGCCGGATGACAAGGCGTCCTACCGGATCTCCGTGACGACCGCGTCGCCGTACCAGGTGATCGCGAACGGCGTGCTCGTGGCCAGGCGGCGCGGGGCCGGGACCACGACGTGGATCTACGACCAGATCGAGCCGATGGCGACCTACCTGGCGAGCGTGCAGATCGGGCGCTACCAGCTCACCGACATCGACGGCATCCGGCTGGCCCATCCGGCTCGGCTGGCCACCCGCGTGCGCCACGACTTCGGGCGGCAGGGCGAGATGATGGCACTGTTCGGCGACCACTTCGGGCCCTACCCGTTCGCGGGCTACACCGTCGTGGTGGCCGACGACGACCTGGACATCCCGGTCGAGGCACAGGGCATGTCGATCTTCGGCAGGAACCATGTCGACGGTGTGCGCGGGTCCGAACGGCTGATCGCGCACGAGCTGGCGCACCAGTGGTTCGGCAACAGTCTCACCGTGGCCTGCTGGAGCGACATCTGGCTGCAGGAGGGCTTCGCGACCTACGCCGAGTGGCTGTGGTCGGAGGGGTCGGGCGGCCTGTCCGCCGACGGTCACGCGAGCCGCTGGCACCAGCGGCTCGCGCTGCTCCCGCAGGACTTCGTGCTGGCCGATCCCGGGCCGGCGGTGCTGTTCGACGACCGCGTCTACAAGCGCGGCGCGCTGACCCTGCACGCGCTGCGCCAGGCCCTGGGCGACGACGTGTTCTTCCCCGCGCTGCGCGACTGGACCGCCGGGTGGCGGCACGGCACCGTCGGCACCCGCGACTTCGCCGGGCACGTCCAGCGCTACGCCGCGCAGCCGGTCGGGCCGCTGCTGTCGGCCTGGCTGCACAACAAGGCGCTGCCGCGCCTTTAGGGCCGTCCGCCGAGCACGGTACGTCCTTTCGGCCGATCATGAAAGCCTGCCCGGAACGGCACCATGGCCGGTCATGAACCGAACCCTGACGGCCTGCCTGCGCAATCGCAGCGCCACGGAGCAGATCGACCGCTATCTCGCCACGGGCCGCCTGCCGGCCTGACCGTGGTCGGTGGCCCGGGTGAAGAGCCGCCCGGCGAGGTCCACGCCCGTGACCGCGCCGTCGTCGTCGCGGGTGAAGAAGCCGCGCTGCCCCTTCAGGCCGCCCTCGACGATGATGTACTCGTCGCCGGGCAGGAACCCGATGCGGGCCGGCGGGTGGTCCGGGGGCATGTCGGCGTCCGACCTCTGGCGGATCTCCGGCTTGATCCCGACCCCGAGCGTCACCTCCAGCCCGTCGGTGGCGAGGTCGAGGTTCATGACGTCGATCTCGTAGCGGCCGGCGACCTCCCGCGCCCGCCCCTCGTCGTACGGCATCGGCTCCGGGTCCCGCTCGGCCAGGCCGAGATGCTCTTCGAGCACCCACCGGACGACCGCCTGGTTGAACGGGTGGCCGTCCGGCCCGGCGTTGGCCAGGGAGACGACGGCGAAGTCGCGCTCGGGCACGATGAGCAGCTCGGCGAACTGGCCGTTGCCCGACCCGGCGTGCCCGATCGTGCGGACACCGTCCACGTCCTTCAGGAACCAGCCGATGCCGATGCCGTCGCCGAGCGTGCTGGCCCGCAGCGCGACCGTCCGCTCCCGCATGCGGCGCAGCGCCTCGGCCGGCAGCACGCCGTCGCCGGCCCCGAGGTGGAAGCGGGCCCAGCGCAGCAGGTCGCTCACCGAGGACACGATGCCGCCGCCGGGGTTGTTGCCGTGCGAACCGGCCCGCCACGACGTCCACGGGCGCGCGGGCACCAGCGTGCCGTCCTCGTCGCGGTTGTGCCCCACGGCGAACCGCCTGGTCATGACCTCGTCCAGGTCGAAGAAGGTGTTCGACAGGCCGATCGGCTCCAGGACCAGCGCGGCCACGGCCCGCTCGTAGGGCAGCCCGGTGACGTGCTCGATGATCCGCCCGGCCAGGTTGTAGCCGGCCTGGCTGTAGGAGGCCCGGGCGCCGGGCGGCGCGATCAGGGTGAGCCCGGCCATCTTCGCCACGAACGCGACCAGCGAGCCGTCGCCCTCGTCGGTGTCGATGAGGTTCCAGTCCAGGCCGGCGGTGTGGTTGAGCAGGTTCGACACGGTGATCCGCGCCGCGGCCTCCTCGTCGGCGAGCCTCAGCTCGGGGACGTACCGGCGTACCGGCGCGTCCAGGTCCACCCGCCCCTCCGCGGCCAGGCGCGTCAGCGCGGTCGCCGTGAAGGTCTTGGTCACCGAGGCCAGGTGGAACAGCGTGCGCTCATCGACCGGCAGCGGGTCGGCGACGCTCGTCACGCCGTGGAACGCGTGGGTCTCCCGGCCGCCCGCCAGCACGCCGACGGCGGCTCCGGGGATGCCGAACTTCTCGGCCAGCGCCTCGACGGCGGCGGTCAGCTTCTCCTGCGACATGGGTTTCTCTTTTCGCCTCGTTGGTGTGCACCCCGAACACTGGCCGCCGCCGCTGAGACCGCTCTGACGGCGCACAAAGACGCGCCATCAGCGCGAAATCCGCGCCCTGTCAGCGCGGCCCGGCACTGTCAGGGACGTCGAGAACCGCGAAGGAGTGACGATGACGTACGCGATCCAGGCCGAGGGCCTGATCAAGAGGTACGGGGACAAGGCCGCGCTGGACGGCGTCGACCTGGAGGTGCCGGCCGGCAAGGTCATGGGGGTTCTGGGGCCGAACGGCGCCGGCAAGACCACCACGGTGCGGATCCTCGCGACCCTGCTGCGCCCCGACGGCGGCCGGGCCACGGTCGGCGGCCACGACGTGCTGAAGGACCCGGTGCGGGTCCGCACCCTGATCGGCCTCACCGGGCAGTACGCCTCGGTGGACGAGAGCCTGTCGGGCGTGGAGAACCTGATCCTGCTGGGCCGCCTGCTCAATTTGTCGAAGCGGCAGGCCAGGGCGCGAGCCGCCGAGCTGCTGGAGCGCTTCGAGCTCACCGACGCCGCCACCCGCCCGATCAGCACGTTCTCGGGAGGCATGCGCCGCCGGCTGGACCTGGCGGCGAGCCTCGTCGGCAGGCCGCAGGTGCTGTTCCTGGACGAGCCGACCACCGGGCTCGACCCGCACACCCGCAACGAGCTGTGGGAGATCGTGCGCGGCCTGGTCGCCGATGGCTCCACTGTGCTGCTCACCACCCAGTACCTGGAGGAGGCCGACCAGCTGGCCGACCGCATCACCGTGATCGACCACGGCCGGGTGGTCGCCGAGGGCACCCCGGGCGAGCTGAAGCGGCGCATCGGCGGCCAGATCCTGCACGTGCGGCCCACGGTCACCGCCGACGCGGACGCCGTGGCCCGGATGCTCGGCGACCTGACCGGCGCGCGCCCCGCCGCCGACCCGAACACCGGCCTGCTCACCGTCCCCGCCGCCGACCCGATGCTGATCTCCGCGCTGGTCAGAAGGCTGGACCTGGCCGGCATCACCGCCGACGAGCTGGGCCTGCGCCTGCCCAGCCTCGACGAGGTCTTCCTGGCGCTCACCGGACAGAAGAACGACATCACCGAAAGGACCGCGGCATGAGCACCCTGTACGCCGAGCCGACCCCCCTGCGCGTCAGCCCCCTCCAGGCCGCCCGGCACGGCCTGGCCCTGGCCGGGCGGGGCGTCACCAAACTGCTGAAGACGCCGATCCAGCTCGTCGACGTCATCCTGACGCCGATCGTCTTCCTGCTGATGTTCGTCTACCTCTTCGGCGGCGCGATCGGCGGCGGCGACATCGACGGTTACCTGCGGACGATCGTGCCCGGGATCATGGTCATGACCGTCTTCCAGGCCAGCATCGGCATCGGCGTCTCACTGAACGCCGACGCCGGCACCGGCGTGTTCGACCGGTTCCGCAGCATGCCGATCGCCCGGTCGGCGCCGCTGGTGGGCGCGGTGCTCGCCGACATCGTGCGCTATGTGGTCTCCCTGGCCGTGCTGCTGACGCTCGCGCTGATCATGGGCTACCGGATCCAGACCGGCCCGGTGGCCACGCTGGCGGCGGTCGCGCTGCTGCTGGGCTTCGCCCTCAGCTTCTCGTGGCTGTCGGTCTACGTCGGCATGCTGGTCAGGACTCCGGGGTCGGTCCAGGGGCTGATGACCATCCTCGTGCTGCCGCTCACGTTCGCCAGCAACGTGTTCGTCCCGGCCCAGACCATGCCCGGCTGGCTGCGGGTCTGGTCGGAGGTCAACCCGGTCAGCCTGATGGCCGACACCGTACGCGGCCTGCTGAACGGCGGCGAGGTCGCCGGCCCGCTGACCGGCGCCCTGGTCTGGATGGCGGCCGTCGTCGCGATCTTCTTTCCCCTGGCCATGCGCGCCTACCGCAAGAACGCGGCTTGACCCCGCGCGCCTACCGTGGGAACGCCGCCTGATCGGCCAGCCAGTCGAGTGCCTCCTGCCGTGGCGACTCCAGTCCACGGCGGTAGGACTCCCGGTAGCCGTCCGCGCCGAGCCGCTCGGTGAGGGCGGCCACCAGCACGCGCAGGTCCGGGTCACCCTCGTCGAACGCGCCCCGCAGCACCTCGCTCCTGCCCAGCGCGAACGCGGCACCGGCCGGGTCGTCCTCCAGCGCGTACAGCCCGGCCAGCAGCTCGGCTCCCCACGCCAGCCCGTTCGCGTGGCCCTGGGCGAACAGGGGAGGGACGACGGCGGGCAGCAGCGCCCGCGCCGGACCGGCCGCCCCCTCGGCGAGCCGGATCGCCATCCGGAAGCCCGCCGCCGCGTGGCTGGGCAGCCCCTCGGTGGACGGCAGCCGCCGCGCGAGGACCTCCATCCGGTCCAGCGCCTCCTCGGCCCGCTCCAGCTCCCCGGCGACGCGGTGCGCGACCGACAGCGAGGAGTACATGTTGGCCTCGGTACGCCGATGGCCCAGCTCCTTGGCCTGCCGCACGGCGGCGTGGACGTCGCGCAGGGCGCCCTCCAGGTCACCGGCGTTGACCCGCTCCCGCGCCAGCCGGGACCTGGCCCAGTAGAGGTGCATCTCGGTGCCGAGCTCGAAGCCGATCGCGACCGCCCGCTCGGCGGTGGCGATGGACGGCCCGTGCTCGGCCCGCAGGGAATGGTCGCGGCTGATCCGCAGCAGGCTCATCAGCAGCCCCCAGCGGTCGCCGACCTCCTCGAAGCCGCGCAGCGCCTCCTGCCGCGCCTGGACGCCCGTCAGCAGGTCGCCACTCTCGACGCGGACGTGGTCCTGGGTCCAGATCGCGCTGGCGCGTACCCAGGGGTCGGGCGAGGTCAGGGCCTGCTGCAGTTGCCCCTCCATGAGGTCGGCGGCGGACGTCAGTTGCGCCATCCGCAACATCGGCAGCGCGGGATGGAACCCCATGGTCTCCGCCGAGTCCGCGTCCTTGAGCGGCCCATGGGACTGCAGGGGGCCGGCCGCGGACTGCACCAGGCTGAACGCGGCGCGTACCTGGCCGGGCAGCGCGTCGCCGAACTTGAGCACCTCGGTCACCGACGTCGCGTACTGGGAGGTCATCCCCTTGAGCCCCCAATACCAGAACAGCGCCCTGACGAACCTGGTCGCCGTCGGCGCGTCGCCGGCGTTCAGCGCGGTCCGTAGCCCGAAGACCAGGTTGTCGTGCTCGGCGTCGAACACCGCGATCGCCCGCAACTGCTCTCTGGTACGCAGCAGCGGCTCGTGCTCCTCGGCCAGCGTCAGGAAATAGTCCGCGAGCCGCGGGAAGACGTCGTCGCCCGAGGCGTCGAGCCGCCCGGCCGCGTACGCGCGGATCGTCTCCAGCATCCGATACCGGTCGCCCGCCCGCTGGACGATGGACTTCTCGACCAGCGAGCCGATCACGTCGAGGACGTCGTGGGCCGGCAGCGACTCGTCCGAGCAGACCGCCTCCAGCGCGGCCAGGCTCGCCCCGCCGGGGAAGGCCGACACCCTGCGGGCCAGGACCCGTTCGGCCTCGTCCAGCAGGTCCCAGCTCCATTCGACCAGAGCCAGCAGCGTGCGCTGGCGCGGCAGCGCGGTCCTGCTGCCCGAGGTGAGCAGCCGGAACCGGTCGTCGAGCCGGCGCGCGATCTGCTCCACGCTCATCGAGCGCAGCTTCGCCGCGGCCAGCTCCAGCGCCAGCGGCATCCCGTCCAGCCGCCGGCAGATCTCCACCACGGCCTCGACCGTGGACTCGTCCACCGCGAAGCCCGGTTTGACCCCGGCCGCCCGGTCGGCGAACAGCCGGACCGCGGCCGCCCCGGCCGCCTCCGACGGGTCCGGGTCTTCGGCGGGCAGGTCGAGCGGGCCGAGATGGCACAGCGCCTCCCCGGTGATCGCCAGCGGCTCCCTGCTGGTGGCCAGGATCCGCAACTGCGGCAGCCGGGTGAGCGCCTGGTGGGCCAGCTCGGCGACCGCTTCGACCAGGTGCTCGCAGTTGTCGAGCACCAGGACGGCGTCGCCGCCGTCGAGCCGTTCGGCCAGCCGGTCGACCGGGTCGGCCGGCTGCGGCTGCCCGCTGCCGGACAGGCCGCCGACAGCGCCCAGCACCGCGTCGAGCAACTGATCGGGCTCGCGCACACCGGCCAGCGGCGCGAACCACACCCGGCCGCGCTCGCAGGCCCGGTCTCTGGCCGCCGCCTCCAGCGACAGCCTGGTCTTCCCGGCGCCGCCAGGGCCGACGACGGTGACCAGCCGCGAGCCGGTCATCAGTGCCGCGAGCTGCGCCAGCTCGCCCTCCCTGCCGACGAAGCTGGTCAGTTGCGCCGGAAGCCGGCTCGACGCCGCCTGCCGCGGCGGCACGGGGCGGTCCAGCTCGCCACGGAGCAGGGCGAGATGGGCCTCGCGCAGTTCCGCGGAGGGGTCGACGCCCAGCTCTTCGCTCAGCCTGCCGCGGATCTCCTCGTAGACGGCCAGGGCGTCCGACTGGCGTCCCGCCGCCGCCAGCGCGCGGATCAGCAGCTCGGCCATCCGTTCGCGCAGCGGGTGCGCGGTGGCGGCGGTCCGGAGGTCGGCCAGCACCTCGGCCTGTAGCCCCAGGCGTACCTTCGCCTCGAAGCGGTCTTCGGCGGCGGCCACCCGCAGGTCGTCCAGCCGGGTGGCGAGGTTGCGGGCGAACGGCGCCTCCAGCACGTCGGCCAGCGCCGGGCCGCGCCACAACTCCAGCGCCGCGCCCGCCAGGGACGCGGCGTCCTCCAGCCGGCCGGCCGCCAGCTCGCGCCCGCCGCGCGCGGCCAGCTCCTCGAACCGGTGCGCGTCGAGGTCATCGGCGGCCAGGGGCAGCCGGTAGCCGCCCGCGCCGAACTCCAGCGTCGCCGTTCCGAGCAGCGCCTTGCGCAGCCGGGAGACCAGGCCCTGCAGCGCGGCCGTGGCCCCGGCCGGCGCCTCCTCGCCCCACAGGTCGTCGATCAGCGACTCGGGCGACACGGGACGGCCCACCTCCAGCGCGAGCCGCGCCAGCAGCATGCGCAGCCGGGCGCCCGGGAGGTCGATCGGGGTCCCGTCATCGGAGAGGCACTGAACCGGGCCCAGCATGACAATCCGCACGGGAGTAGCTTTCCAGATCTCCGGCTATCTCATCCGCGCGGCCGCCCGCGCACCCGGCGTACCCCGACGAACAGCAGCCAGAGCCCGGCCAGCGCGACGATCGGCCCGATCACCGCCCACAGCGTCACGCCGCTCATCACGCTTCCACCGACGACACCGATCCCCTGCAGGGTCCACAGCGCACCCACGGCGACGAGCAGCACCCCGCCGACCAAAGACAGCCATCCCATCACGACCCCAGTCTGCCGCCTGATCGCGCCGCGCGAGGCGGCAAACGGGCCCCACCGCGAAGTGAGATCTCCATAACTTTCCGTGTCTGATCGTTGACCATGCGTATAACGTGCGGGAGTCCCAAGCAGTCAGCGAAAGGAGTCCCCCCATGAAAACCCTCAGTGCGCTGGTCGCGCCGCTCCTCGCGGCCGGCGCTCTGGCGCTGCCGGCCGCGCCCGCCCAGGCGGCCGTCCCGGCGTGCCACGCCCATGTGTGCCTGTGGACAGGACCCAACTACACCGGGGCCGTCCACACCTGGTGGGAGGCCGACGGCAACAGGTTCATCGGCGGTACGCACGCCGACAACGTCGGCTCGTTCGTGGCCACGAGCGGAGCCTGCTTCGTCGACACCGCCGACAGTGAGTGGAACTGGCACGCCAAGCGCCTGGCGTCCGGGGGCGACTACAGCCCCAACTACCACGGCAGGTTCGGCGGCGTGATGGACCGCATCGCGCCCGCCCGCTACTGCTGATCCCCCTGGCGGCCGGGTCTCCCTCACCCGGCCGCGCCCCTGCTACAACTGCTCGTCGATCACCGCCGGCGTCGGCGGGTTCGCGCTCGACTCGATGGCCAGCCTTTCCTGCGCGGTGAGGTGGCCGAGGTCGTACAGGACGGCGGCCGACCTGCGCCAGTGCTCCCGGGCGGCCTCGTGCTCCCCGGCGTCGTAGAGGGCGCGCCCGAGCCCCCACAGGTGCTCCGCTTCCGGATAGCTCCCGCTGCCGACCTGATGGTCGATGGCCAGGACCCGCCGGAAACACGCGATGGCCTGCCGCGTGTCGCCCCCCAGCCGGTACGCCTCCGCCAGGTTGCCCATCGCCGAGACCAGCGTCTCGTCCTCCTCCAGGCTCTCCAGGATGGCGACCGCCCGCTCGTGGGTCTCGATGGCGTCCCGAGGCCGGTCGATCCGCTGGTAGACCAGGCCGAGGTTGGTCAGGCAGACCCCCTGGGCCAGGCCGATGCCGAGCCGGTCATAGATGGCCAGGGCCTGCCGGTAATGGTCGATGGCCTCCTCCATGCGCCGCAGATGGCGGAACGCGGTGGCCAGGTTGGTGAGCTGAGCCGCCTCACCCCGGTCGTTGCCCAGCTCCCTGAGCGCGGCCAGCGCGGTCTGGAGGTGCGGAATCGAGTCCAGCGACTCGCCGAGCTGGATCATGGACCAGCCGAGCTTGCTGTGGGCGGTGGCACGGTTCAGCAGGTCGCCGGTACGGTCGGCGGCGGTCACCGCCAGGCCCGCCAGCTCCCGCTGTGCCTGCCACAGGCCGAGGTAGTCCATGAACGTCGCCATGGCGGTGCCGAGCGCGACCGCGAGGGACGGGCCGTCGCCGGGGGCGTCCATGGCCTGGCGGACGGTCGCGACGAAGTTCCCGTTCTCCGCCCTGATCCATTCGCGCGCGTCCCGCCGGTCGTTCAGCGCGATTCCCGGGTGCACGAGCTCCCGCGGTGAGAGGGCGGCCGGCCATTGGAGATGCGGATGGATCAGCCGCAGCGCGGTGCGCGCGGTGGCCAGCTGGCAGTGCAGCGCACGCTGGACGGCCCGCGTCCTGGCGTCCTCCGGCTCCTCGTCCGTGACCCGTTCGCGGGCGAACAGGCGTACCAGGTCGTGCAGCCGGTAGCGTCCCGGCGTGGCCGTCTGGAGCAGGCGCTCGTCCGCCAGCCGATCCAGGATCCGCTCGGCCTCCGGCTCGGGCAGGCCGGCCAGCGCCGCCGCCACCGGCACGCTGGTGTCGGGGCTCTCCAGCAGCCCGAGCAGCCGGAACATCCGGGCGCTCGCGCCGGCCCGCAGGTCCTCGTAGCTGACCTGCAGGCTGGTGCGGACCGCCCGGTCGTCGGCCCGCAGCTCGGTCAGGCGGCGCTGTTCGCCGCCGAGCCGGTCGGCGATCACCTGGATCGGCCAGGAGGCGCGCGTGTGCAGCCGGGCCGCGACGATCTGCAGCGCCAGCGGCATACCGGCGCACACACGGACGATCTCCGCGCACGCGGCCCGTTCCGCGCCCACCCGGTCCGCGCCGACCAGGCCGGTCAGCAGCGCGGTCGCCTCCTCCTCCGGGAGCGCGCCCAGCTCGTGATGGCCGAACTCCGTGAGCGAGCCGAGCGTCCGGCGCGACGTCAGCAGGACCGCGCAGGTGGCGCTGCCCGGCAGCAGCGGCCGTACCTGCGCCGCGCTGTGCGCGTTGTCCAGCACGATGAGCACCCGCTTGCCGCCGCACAGGGAACGGAACCGCCCGGCGGCCTCCTCCACGCTGGACGGGATGGCCGAGTCGGTGACGCCGAGAGAGCGCAGGAACCTGGCCAGCACCTCGCGGGGCGGCAGCGGCTCGACGCCGAGGGTGGACCCGAGCAGGTCCACGTAGAGCTGCCCGTCGGGGAAGTCGGCCGCGACGCGGTGGGCGACGTGCAGGGCCAGCGCCGACTTCCCGATGCCGCCGGCTCCCGTGATGGCCGCCATCCGCCGCTTTCCGCGCGTCGTGAGCTCGGTGAGCCGCTCGACCTCCGTGGCCCGCCCGACGAAACCGGCCACGTCGGCGGGCAGCTCGCCGGGGACGGGAGGTGGCTGCGGGCCTGTGGTGAGGCGAGTCTCGGCCGGTGGGGAGGCGGCGAGCTCGGGGTCGTCGTGCAGGATCGCGTGCTGGAGCGTCCGTAGCTCCTTGCCGGGGTCCACGCCCAGCTCCCGGCGCAGCAGCATCGCGGTGCCGTGGTACGCCTTGAGCGCCTCCGCCTGGCGGCCGGACCGGTACAGGGCCAGCATCAGCTGGGCCTGTAACCCTTCGCGCAGCGGGTACGCGCCCGCCGCGACCAGCAGGTCCCCGACGACGTGATCGTGGCGGCCGAGCCGCAGGCTGACCTCGAACCAGCGCTCCAGCGTACGCACCCGCTCCTCGGCCAGCCGCGGCACGTCGTCCCGGTGCACGACCTCGGAGGGCACGTTGGCCAGCACGGGCTCCCGCCACAGCTCCAGCGCCTGGCCGAGCAGCTCCGCCTCACCGGCGAGGTCGCCTTCCCCGGCGGCCTGCCCGGCGTGCCGCACGAGCCGGCGGAACCGTGCCAGGTCCAGCCGGTCTTGCTCGACGTCGATGACGTAGCCCTGCGCGTGCGTGCGGATCAGCGTGGGCTCGTCGGAGTCGCCCAGGACCCGGCGCAGCCGCGTCACGTACGTGTACAGCGCGCTCCGCGCGTTGACGGGGGCGTCGGCGTACCAGACGCGATGCGACAGCTCGTCGTAGGAGATCTCCTGTCCCGCGTTGAGGAGAAGAGTGGCCAGCACCACCCGCTGTTTGCCAGCGGAGATCGCGATGGGCTCGTCGGCGTGGGTCGCTCGCAGCGGTCCCAGGACACTGAAGCGCAGATCCCGGCCATCCTTCATGGGTGCGCATCGCCTCCGTATCACCGGCGGAGGGGCTGCCGCCCGTCCGCGGATCGGCCAGTCGTTCGATACCGTCTCCAGCCTGTCACTAACCGGGAGGTAATCACGCACTTCAAAGTGCGTTCTTGTGACGCGTACCGGCCCGAGTGGACAGTGATGCGCATGAACATCCGACATGAACGAATCAGCGTCCTCGGTCTGGGAGCCATGGGACGCGCGCTCGCGAGCGCGCTCCTCGAAGCCGGTCGCGAGGTGATGGTCTGGAACCGCACGCCCGGGAAGGCGGGCGACCTCGTCGCGCGCGGTGCGCGGGAGGCGTCGAGCGTGGCGGAGGCGATCGGGGCGGGCGGCCTCACGGTCGTGTGCCTGCTGGATGACGCGAGCGTCCGCGAGACGCTCGCGCCGGCCGCGCCGAAGCTGGCCGGCGCCACGCTCGTCAACCTGACCAGCGGTTCCGTACGGCAGGCGCGCGAGCTCACCACCTGGCTGGACGAGCACGGGGCGCGCCTCCTGGCCGGCGGGATCATGGCCGTGCCGCCGACCATCGGGACCGAGGGGGCCTTCATCCTGTACAGCGGCGCGCGTGACCTGTTCGACCGGGCCGCCCCCGTGCTCGCTCCCCTTGGCCGTCCTCATTGGGTGGGGGAGGATCCGGGGTTCGCGGCGCTGTACGACATGGCCGCCCTGAGCGGTATGTACGGCATGAGCGCCGGGGCCGACCACGCCTTGACCCTGGTCCAGGCGGAAGGCGGTGACGTGGAGGCGTTCAAGCGCGAGGTGCTCCAGCCGTGGATGGAGCAGATGTTGCCGTTCATGGTCCCCGACGTCGGCGTGCACGAAGCCGTACCGGACGAGTTCAACCCCGCGATGCAGGCGACCGGCCTGGAGAACATCCTGGCCGCCTCGGGGGAGGCCGGTGCGCCCACGGAGCTGGGCGGGCACCTGCGCGCCTCGCTGTGGCGGATGCGGAGCGCCATCCGCTGACCCGCGACGCCCCGGCTACCATGGGGCAGATGCGCAACCCGCCCTACATCTGTGCCCTCGACGCCGTGATGGACGTCGTCGGGGGCAAGTGGAAAGCGCTGATCCTCTGGGCGCTGGACGAGCGGCTCCACCGCTTCGGCGAGTTGCGCCGCAGCCTTCCCGGTGTCAGCGAGAAGGTGCTCGCCCAGCAGTTGCGCGAGCTGGAGGCGGACGGGATCGTCCGGCGGACCGTGTTCGACGAGACGCCGCCCCGGGTCGAATACGAGCTGACCGCCGACGGCGTCGCCCTCTACGCGGCACTCGGCGCGCTGGGCGAGTGGGGTGAGCGCCGGATGCGCGCGCTCGACCTCGTCCCCACCCACGGCGAGGAGGTCAGCTGACCTCGCGGCGCAGCCGTACCGCCAGGAGTGAGGCCCAGCCCCAGCCCACCACGGCCAGGAGGCGTAGCAGGAGGCTCAGGGGCTGCGCGTCGTCGCCGCGCTCCGACAGGACGCCGGACAGCACGTAGATCGTCGGCAGTGCCACCCCGGTGGCCGCGCACGCGAGCGCCCACCGCCGCTCGCCCTGCGCGGCGAACCGCCGGGCGAACACGAAGCAGGCCGCGACCAGCGACACGAGCACCACGAAGAAACCCGCCCCGTGCAGGACGTGGCTCACGTCCGTGGAGCCGGGCACCCCGGCCGGCGCCCCCTGCGGATAACCCCACCCTGGCGCGGTACGGAAGATCCCCGCGATGATCAGCCCGGCTCCGAACGTGCCGATCAGCAGCGGCCCCCACGTGCCGCCCCGGCCGGGGTGCAGCGCGCGCCGCATCCCCACGGCGCCCGCGACGTAGAGCAGCCCGGTGACCACGAAATCGGCGATCTGGATCCAGCCCAGGTCGCCGAGGCTCAGCAGGCTGAGCGGCTGCCGCCGGGGGTCGAAGCCGGGGCGTGTGTAGTCCTGGATCAGCACGGTGGCGATGAAGAGCGGGCCGGCGGCGGCGCCGCATGCCAGTAAGGCCCTGGTCGGTTGCATGGTCCCCCTCCTTAGCAGTGCTAAGGCCATCATGTTCCCTTAGCGCTGCTAAGGTGTCAATCCATGAGCGAGACCAGGCGCCCGGCACTCACCAGGCACACCCTGATCGAAACGGCGCTTCGCCTGCTCGACGACGTCGGGCTCGACGGGCTGACCGTGCGCAGGCTGGCCACCGAGCTGGGCGTGCGCAACCCGGCGCTCTACTGGCACATCCGCACCAAGCAGGAACTGCTCGACGGCATGGCCGACGCGATCATCCTGGCCGCCGGGATGGGGCCGCCCCGGTCGGGCGAGAGCTGGCAGGAGTGGCTCGCCCGCCGGGCGCGCGCGTACCGGGCCTCGCTGCTCGCGCACCGCGACGGCGCCCGCGTGGTCGCCAACGCGGCGAACCTTGGCCCGGCGACGATCAGGCTGTTCGACGAGGAGCTCACCGCGCTGGTCGGTTGCGGTTTCACTCCTGTGCTGGCGCTGCGCACGATCGGGAGCTGCACCAGCTACATCAACGGCTTCGTCCTGCGGGAGCAGGCCGAGCGGCCGGAGGTCGCGGGCGAGCCGTCGGACCGGCTCGCGGCGGTGGCGGCCCTGCTGGAGCGCGGGATGGACGCCACTCTGATGCGGGCGTTCCGGGAGGGCGCGAGCGCGCTGGGGGAGGAGGCCTTCGAGCACGGCCTGCGCGTCCTGATCGACGGCACGGCCGCCGCGCTCCAGTCGGAGGGTGAACGATCCGATGGCCGATGACGCCGTTGTGTGATAGCTCGATAACGGAGAGTGTCGAGGCGGCGGCGTGGTGATGGTGTGGCGGATGCGGGAACGGGTGGCGATCAGGCCGGAATCGCCCGGGAACGGGCTCGGGCGGGGGTCGCGGCGGCGGTGGCGCGGCAGGTGGCGCAGGGGGCTGCCCGGCTGACGCCGCCCGCTCTCCTGGCCGTGCTCTCGGCCGGGGCGCTGATCCCGCTGGCCCTGGCCGCACCGGGCGGGGTGGCGCTGGCCGGGATCCAGGTGCTGGCCGGCGTCGGCACCAACGTCCTCAGCGACGTCATCGGCCAGGCCATCGAGGCCCTACGCCGCGCCGCCCAGAGCGACGCCGAGACACCGGAACAGGCCGGCCAGGATGGCGACGGGACGCTGGGATGTGCCGACCAGAGCAACGCCGGGGCGCTTGAGGCGGAGGTCGCCGGGCGGATCGAGCGCATGCTCGCCGAAGACGGCCGGCGGTCTGAGGCGCTGCGGGCGGAGATCGCCGCCGTGCTGAAGAGCGTGGACGCGGCCGAGGTCGCCCTGCGCGTGGCGATCGAGTGCGGAAACCGTACGCTGCAGGAGCGGCTGGCGGCCGGATTCACGGCCCTGACCGGCCAATTCTCCGGCTTCGGCTTCCTGCTGACCAGCGTCGAGCGGGCCGCGGCGGAGATCCAGGAGAGCCTGCACCGGCAGGACGCCGAGCACCGGCACGACCGGGAACGGATGCGGCTCCAGTCCGCGCACCTCATGCTGATCCGCGAAGAACTCGCCGCCCTGCGACAGGCCCGCCCGGAACCGAACGACGGCCGGGCGCGGTGGGAGCGGGGGAGCCCGTACCGGGGGCTGCTGGCCTTCGAGGCCGACCACAGCCAGGTGTTCTACGGCCGGGAACGCGCCACCGCGGACCTGGTCGGCACCCTGGCGGCACGACTGTGCGAGGGGCCGGTGGTGGTCACCGGCCCCTCCGGGGTGGGCAAGTCCTCGCTGCTGCGGGCGGGCCTGCTGCCCGCACTCGCCCGGGGCCTGCTGCCGGTGCCCGGCGCGGCCCGGTGGCCGTGCCTGGTCCTCACCCCGACCCGGGACCCGCTCGGCGAGCTGGCCACCCAGCTCGCCGCGCGGAGCGGGGCCGACCCGGTGGCCGCCCGGCACTCCCTGGCCGCCGAGCCCGACCAGGCCCACCTGCTGGTACGGCAGGCGACGCTGGCAGGCGACGGCCCGCGCGACGGGCGAATGGTGATCGTGGTGGACCAGTTCGAGGAGTTGTTCACCCTGGCCGGGCAGGCCGAGGCGTTCGTCCGGGCCCTGGCCGCGACGGGCCCGGCCGCCGCGGTGGTCATCGGGGTCCGGGGTGACTTCCTGGACCGGTGCGCGGCCTACCCGGTGCTGGCCGAGGCGATGACCGGCGGACAGTACGTCCTGGGCCCGATGACCGAGCCCGAACTGCTGCGCGTGATCACCGGCCCGGCCGCCGCCGCGGGGCTGGAGGTGGAGTCCGGCCTGCCGGAGCTCGTCCTGCGCGAACTGGACACCCGCCGCGGCCCAGCACACCTGAGTGGCGGGTACGGCGTCGGCGCCCTCCCCCTGCTCTCCCAGGCGATGCTGGCCACCTGGGACAACCGCGACGGCGACCGGCTGACCATCGCCGGGTACGGCAGGGGCGGCGGGGTGGAGCGCGCGGTCCAGAACTGCGCCGACGCCGTCCACGACGCCCTGCCCGCCCGGCAACGGGAGATCGCCCCCTCGCTGTGCCGGCGTATGACGGTGGTGGCCCGTGACGGACGGCTCGCCCGCCGCCGCCTGCCCCGGACGGAACTCGCCGACGCCGACGTCCGCGCCGTCGTGGACGCGTTCGCGGCCCAGCGACTGATGGTGGTCACGGACGCGGGCGCCGAACTCGCCCACGACTGCCTGCTCCAGGCGTGGCCCCGGCTACGCGGCTGGCTCCAGGAGGACCTGGCCGGCCAGGCTTTGTACGGGCAACTCCTGGACGACGCCGAAGAGTGGGCCACGAACGCCCGCGACCCGTCATTCCTGTACCGAGGCGCCCGCCTGACGGCAGCCCAGCAACTCCGCACCACCCGCCGCGATGACACCAACGACCTGCCGGAGCCCAGCGTTCCCGAGGGCCTCCCGGAGCCTGGCGTTCGTGAGGGGTCGCCGGAGTCCGGGGCCTGTGAAGGGTTGCCGGAGTCCGGCGTTCTGGAGGGATCGCTGGAGTGCGGGCGGACGGTGTGGGAGTTTCTGGATGCGGGGGAGGCGGCTGCCGCGCGGCGTAGGCGGCGTAACCGGACGGCGCTGGCGGGCCTGATCGCGCTGGCCGTCGTCGCCAGTGCCGCCGCCCTGGTCGCGGTGGCGGCGGCGCGTACGGCCGAGAGCCAGGAACAGGTGGCCGAGACCAACCTCAGCAAGGCCCTGTCCCGGCAACTGGCCGCCCAGAGCGTCGGCTTCGCCACCACCGACGCCTTCCTGGCCGCCCGGCTGGCCACCACCGCATGGCGCACCTGGCCGACCGCCGAAGCCCGCCACGCGCTGGTGAACGCGTCGGTGTCACCCGTACGCGGCATGCTGCCGGGAACATCACCCGCCGTGACCTCGGTGGCGCTCAGCCCGGACGGCCGAACCGTGGCGACCGGCGAGTTCGACGGCACCGTACGGCTGTGGGACGTCGCCTCGCACCGGCAGATCGGCAGTCCGCTCACGGGTCACGGCCATAGCGTGTACGACATCACCTTCGCGCCCCGCGGCGACCTCCTGGCCTCCGCCGACACCGTGGACGTACGCCTGTGGAACCTGACCGCGCAACGCCAGGCCGGGGCACCGCTCACCGGGCATGAGGGCGTACCCAGGCTGAGCTTCGACCGTAACGCGGGACTGCTGGCCGTCACCCACGACGAGGGGGGCAAGCTGTGGGACCTCGGCACGCGCAAGCCGGTCGGCTGGCTGTCCGGCAGCGGTGGCCCGCCACGCTCGATGGCCTTCAGCCCCACCGGCGACACCATGGCCACCGCCGACCGCACCGGCGTACACCTCTGGAACACGGCCACCGGCAAGCGGACGGGAGCCCCCGTCACCCGCGACCGGCACGTGACCGCACTGGCCTTCGCCCCCGGCGGCGACACGCTGGCCACCGCGGCGGGCACGAAGGCACGGCTCTGGCGCGTCACCTCCCGCGAGCCCATCGGCCGTCCCATCACATCGGCCGACGACACCATCGTGGCCCTCGCCTTCACCGGCCCCGGAACGCTGGCCACGGTCCATTCCCACGACGGCACCGTGCGGCTGTGGAATGCCGCCACCGGTGCGCCGATCGGCCCGCCGCTTCGGTGGGGCAAGAAGGCGGTGTACGACGTGGCGTTCGGTCCTGACGGCAGGACGGTGGCCACGGCGGACGCGTACGACAAGACCGTCAGCCTGTGGGACATCGCCATCCACCGGCAGGCGGGCGCGCCACTCGCCGGGCACGCGGAGGGCGTGTACAAACTGGCCTACAGCCCCGACGGCAGAACCCTGGCCACCACCGACGCCGGAATCGTGCGGTTGTGGGACGTGGCCACCCGCGAGCAGCTCGGCGCCCCCTTGGACCTGGACGGTCTGGACGGCTACGTCCGCCTGGTGTCGTTCGGCGCCGACGGCCGTACCTTGATCGCCGTGGGCGACGGCGTGGCGCGCCGCTGGGACGTCGCCTCCCGCGAGCCGGCCGGCCCTTCGATCACCTGGAAGGACGGCCTGGCCGTGCTGACCGCCTACAGCCCCAGGGCCGGGATCCTGGCCACGTCCGACGCGACCCTGCGGACGCCCGTGCGGTTGTGGGACGCCGTGACCGCCGCCTCGCTGGGCGAGCTGCCGATGCCGCGAAATGCCTACTTCACCTCGATGGCGTTCAGCCCCGACGGCCGCGTCCTGGCCGTCGCCGACGGCTCGGACAAGGGCATCCATCTGTGGGACCTCGATACCCGCATGGAGATCCTGCCGTCGCTCACCGGGCATCCCCGCTTCGTCAACGCGATGGCGTTCAGTCCGGACGGCCGGATCCTGGCCAGCGCCGGTGGCGACGAGAGGACCGTCCGGCTGTGGAATGTCGCCGGTGGCACCCAGATCGGCGCGCCGCTGGCCGGGCATCAGGGGCCGGTGCGCGCCGTGGCGTTCAGCCCCGACGGCCGGACCCTCGCCAGCACCGGCAGCGACGACAGGACCGCCAGGCTGTGGGACGTCGCCACCGGCCTGCAGATCGGTGTGCCACTGATGGGGCATGAGGGCAGGGCGGGCGCGGTGACGTTCAGTCCGGACGGCCGGACCCTGGCGACCGCCGGAGGCGAGGACCGAACGGCCCGGCTGTGGGACGTCGGCCTGCGGCCGGATCTGTTCTCCGTCACGTGCGCGCTCGCCAGCCGGCCCCTGGACCGGCGCGAATGGGGGCGGTTCCTGCCGGACGAGCCGTACAAGGAGACCTGCCCCTCGGACGCCGGTCCCTGAGAAGGGGATCAGTGCGGGCCGATGGTCACGGACTGGAAGAGCGGTCGGATGCCGCCGGTCGAAACAGGTGCGCCGATCGGTGTCAGGCCGCCGTCCACCCCCACCGCGAACGTGACGAGCTCCGAGCGGAGCGTACTGACATGAAGCCGGCCCCCGTCCCGGGTCAGCGCGAGGCCGACCGGGCCGCGTCCCGCGTCGAAGGGAGCGCCGGGGACCGGGCGCAGGGAGCCGTCGGCGGCGATCGTGAAGCCCCACACCTTGGTGGCGATGTCGGGATTCACGTTCAGGCCGCCGCTGGTGAGATAGAGCCGCCGGCCGTCCGGGGTCACCGCGGTGCCGATGGGCACGTCGGGCGCGCGGTACGGCGAGCCGGGCACAGGCGTGAGCCCTCCGTCCCGGCCGATGGCGAAGCCGAACAACTGGCGTTCCGACACGCTCGTCAGCACCTCACACGCGACATAGAGGAACCGCCCGTCGGGGGTGACCGACATGCCGAGCCCGCCCCGTTCGACCGGCACCGGCTCGCCGGTCCTGTGCAGGGTGCCGTCGGAATGGACGGAGAAGACGACGACGAAGCCGGGCGGCTCGGTGTCCTCCTCGGTGATCGCCGGCCTGCCGTGGCTGACGTACAGGAAACGGCCGTCGGGGGTCATGGCCAGTCCCCGGGGGCTGTCCTGGCCGGTGGGAACGGCTGCGCCGAGGTCGCGCAACAGCCCGCCGCGGCCGATGGTGAACGCCGACACGGTGCCGTCGGCGGCGTTGGCGACGTACAGGGTCCGGCCCGAGGGCGCGACGACGATGCCGAACGGGAACGCGCCCGTCCCCACGGGCGGCGCGAGCGGGGCGAGCCGCCCGTCGCTGCCGACGCGGTACTGGTGGACGCTGTTGTCCAGCCCCGTCACGACGTACGCGGTGCGGCCGTCGCGGGCGAGCACGAGCCCCCGCGGCTGCCGCCCCGTCGGGACGAGCGGCGGTTCGAGCACCGGCACGCCCGCGCCGCCGACGCGGAAGAGCGCGATGTCGCCGGTGTCACCGTTGGTGACGTAGAGGGTGCCCCCTGAGCTGGCACCGGCCGGCGCGCCGGCGGCGAGCAGCACGCTCACGGCCAGCACGATCAGCCCCAGGTACGGTTTGCGCAGCAACGATCCGATCCGGGTCGGCATGCCTGCCAGCGTACGTCGCCGGCCCGCTCCGCGCGCCGGCGAACAAATCACCGGCCATCGCACCCATACATAGCGCCGGACAAACCAGTCGATTCCCGCCGCCGGCGCGGCCATGATGGCGACCATGAGCAAGCGCAAGAAGGGGCCGGCCTCCCGCAAGGAGATCCTCGCCGAGCTGCACGGCTCACTGGAGCGCCGCTACCGCCCGGAGGACGTCGCCGACCTGGTGCTGCAGGCACTGGAGGGACGGCTCACCCGGCATGAGCGCGTCGTCCTGGAGCGCGCGGCCAAGCACTCCTCGCGGGGCACGGCGTGGTTCTCGTCGATGTCCACCGACTACGCCCGCCCGGTGGGCGGGGCCCGGCAGGTGGCGGCGGCCACCCGGCTGTTCGGAAAGCGCGCGGAAGTGGATCCGGACGATCCGGAGTCGCTGCTGGAGTTCGCGGCGAGCATGGGCCGCTCGATCGCATGGTCGCCGGCCCGTACCGACTTCCTGGCCGACCGGCTCAACCGGCAGGCCCGTGAGGCGGCGGGGATGGACCTGTCCAAGCGGCAGTACAACCGGCGCTTCCGGATGCTCCGCCGGGTGTCGGCCAAGGCCGGGACGCTGGCCGTCGAGCAGGACAAGCGGCGGCTGCTGATGGTCGGCGTCACGGGGTTCGCGGCGGAGGTGCCGCTGGAGCGGTTCACCGCGGACGCCGACGCGGCCTGCTTCATGGCCTACTACACCGCGCGCCGCAAGCTGCGCAGGGAGTTCACGTTGTCGGGGCGGGACAACCCGTTCGACGAGATCGCCTCACTCCTGCTCGACCGGTGCACGAACCGGTCCGACTGGTGGATGATCGCCCAGGTGCGGACGAGCCCCGACGTCCTGGAGCACCTGAGCGACCAGGAGCGCGGTGTGCTGCTCGGCCGCTGGTCGTCGGTGCTGCGGCAGAGCGCGACCATGCTCGCCGAGCGCTGGCGGCCGGACACCGACCGCGAGTCGATGATCGTACGGCGCGGCCATGACTCCACCACCTGGAACAACCTGGCCGTCGCCTACAACGCGGCCCGGGCCGGCTGGCTGGCCTGCCTGTCCGCGCTGAACGCCCTGGAGCTGCTGGACGCGGCGTGCCCCGGCAAGGTGATGCGGCTGATGGCCGCCGACCTGGCCGCCTGGCACCGCTCCACGGGCGGCGACGTCGATCCGAACACGAAGGTGTGGTCGGCGCTGCCGCCGCCGTGGCAGGTGCTCGACGGCAGTGCGGCCTGTACGCGCGCCGACGTCGAGTCCGCCTGCCGCCGGGCCGGCCTCGACCCGGCCGCCTCGGGCTGGACGGCGCCCGCCCCGCGCCGCGCCACGGCGGTGTTCCGGCCCACGCCCGAGCTGGTCCACGGCGTCACCATCGCCGACCCGGTGTGGGCGGCGCTGCTGCGCCGGGCCGGGGTGTTCAGCGGCGGGCCCGTCAAGGAGGAACTGGCCGCCGACGCCGAGCACGGGCTGCGGTCCGGCGTGGTGGCGAGCGAACTGCCCGAGAAGTCCTGGTGAAAAGGAGTGGCGCGAGGGAGTCGGCGTCGAGCACACTGAAGACGGCCACGCCGTAGCTCAGTGGTAGAGCGCCTGGCTCTTACTCCAGGTGGACGCCGGTTCGAGCCCGGTCGGCGATGGGCGAGGCCTCGTTGTAGCTCAGTGGTAGAGCGCCCGGCTCGGGACCGGGTGGACGCCGGTTCGAGCCCGGTCGACGAGGCCGCCCTCGCGGGCGACAGGGGTGAGATCGTCGCGTCAACTGATCTCGTAAAGGTCAGCGCCGTGGCGGTCGGTGGGTGCGCTGATGTGTCCGTCATGCGCGGACACCCCACCCACCGGAGAAAGCACATGTACGACCACCCATCCGACGTGATCGCCGTCGAGGGTGGCGCGCAGCAGGACCGCCTCGATGGCGGGGCGCACGTACCGGCCGTACGACTGGCCCGCCGGCTCGGTGACCGCGTGCGCCTCGGCACCCCGGTCGACCGTGTCGCCCAGGACGAGCACGGCGTCGTCGTGGCCTCGGGGATCGGGCCTGGCGGGCGGCGCACGTCGTCATGGCGATTCCGCTCATACTGTCCGGCCGCGTCACCTGCGAGCCGACAGCAGCTCGCGCTCCGGTGCTCGGCTTCCTTGAGGGGCCGAGGCCCGGTCCATGAGCGCCCGGCCGGCGAGCGCCGGGCGGCGGTTCTCGATCAGCCGGCCGGGCTGTTCGGTCCGCGGGCCGCCTCCCCGGCGACCTACGCCGAACGGGACTGGGACGCCGAGCCGTTCACGCGGGGCGCCTGCTCCGCCGTCTTCCCGTCCGGCGCCTGGACCCAGTACGGGCCCGCGCTGCGCGCCCCCGTGGGCCGCATTCACTGGGCCGGTGCCGAGACCTCGCCCCGCTGGTACGGCCACATCGAGGGCGTCATCCGATCAGGCGAAGCCACGGCCACCGCCATCGCCCCCCTCAAAAAAGGGCCATCTCCCCCTAAAGGCCGTCGGCCGTCACGTGGTAGGTCTGCCCGTCGCCGGGGAAGTGGATGGCCGGCCGGCTGGAGGAGGTGACGTCGTCGTCCCTGTGGGTGGCGATGAGCGGAAGCCCGGGGTGGCGGTCGGCGAGGGCCTCGACGTCGTCCAGGCCCATGTGACCCGCCTTGCTCTGATGGAACGAGGTGTCCAGGACCAGGGCCGCGCTCTGCCCGGCCAGCTCTTCCACGGCGGGGCAGAGCACGGTGTCGCCGGTGTAGCCGAGCCGGGTGCCGGCCGCGTCGGTGATCAGGTAGCCCAGTGAGGGGACGGTGTGCCGGGTGGGCAGGGCGCGGACGGTGTAGCCGTTGCCGGACCACTCGCCGCCGTCGCCGAGCTCGACGAAGCGCGGCCTGGTGTTCTCCTTGACGTGCGGCCAGCTACCGGGATAGGCCAGCTCGAACAGGTGCTCCACGCGCCCGCCGAAGCCGCCGGGCCCGATGAGCACCAGCTCGCTGTCGCGGGTGCGCAGCAGGCCCTGTTCCAGGAACAGGAAGACGATGTCGAAGAAGTGGTCGGCGTGGAAGTGGGTGATGAGGCAGATGTCGATGCCGGCCGGGTCCAGGCCGTCGCGGTGCAGGGCCTTCATGGCGCCGTTCGGCGCGTCGATCAGGATGGTGCCGTCGACGAGCGCCGACGCGCTCATCCGGGTGCTGAGGATCGATCCGGTTCCGATGAGGTGAAGCCGCATGGCGCTCCAACGTTGAGTTACCGTATGATTACTCAGCGTAACGGCAGTGACGGCTTGCCATCAGGTGACAGTCAGTTCGCCCGGCCGACCTGCTTGGGATACCACGCCGTGAAGACGGCGGGCGCCGCGAAGGTGGCCACCTTGATGGCGATGACCAGCGTGGTCGCGTGCGGCGAGACCCGCAGGACGAGCGTCAGGGAGAGCGCCGCGACCGTGAACGCCGCCGCCCAGACCGTGGTGATGATCGCGTTGACGCGGTGGAAGCGCGGGGTCTTCCAGACCTCTTCCGGCGCCATCGTACGCGCGATGCCCAGCGTGAAAGGCTTGCCGATGGCCAGCGAGCCCCAGGCGGTGCCCGCCAGCCAGACGTTGACCAGCGCGGGCCCGTACGGCGTGAGCGCCGAGTGCGGGTTCGCGAGGGAGAGCGCCGTGAGGGCGGCGAAGAAGAGCGCCGCGCTCGACTCGATCACCATCTCGTCCCAGGCCCTGCCCGCCCGGCGGTCGGCGGCGACGAGGGCCAGGGCGATGACGAGGCCGGCGATGGCGCCCCAGCGCCACTCGTCGCCGGTCGCGATCACGGCGTAGACGATCCAGGGCAGAAAACCGAGCAGGCCGCGCACGTACGCTCCCATGACGTTCCTGTAGTGACATGTCGAAAGTAGACGTTCATATCCGGACATGTCAACATAGGAAGATGAGCCTCCGACACGCCGTGCTGGGTCTGCTCGCGGAGGGACCCGCGAGCGGATACGACCTGATGAAGACCTTCGACGTCTCGCTCTCCAACGTGTGGCCGGCCACGCAGAGCCAGCTCTACGCCGAGCTCGGCAAGCTGGCCGAAGCCGGTTTCGTGGACGTAGCCACGCAGGGGCCGCGCGGCCGCAAGGAATACGCGCTCACCGGCGAGGGCCTGGCCGAGCTGCGCCACTGGCTCACGGCGGTCGAGCCGGCCAGGACGACGCGCAGCGACATGCTGCTGCGCGTGTTCTTCCTGGCCAGGATCTCCCCGGAGGAGGCGCGCGAGTTTCTCCGGCATCAGGCGGAGCTGGCCGCCGGGCAGGTGGAGCGGCTGGAGGGCATCCGCGCGTTCGTGGAGAGCGGCACCGACGACCTGTCGGTGTACGGCCGCATCGCGCTCGAATACGGCCTCCGCCTCGGCCGCATGCAACAGGAGTGGGCCGAATGGGCCGAGAGTCAGGTCTGACTCCTCAGGGCCCCAGCCGGATGACGAGCAACACGCCGGCGAGCCGGCCGGGCGGCGGCCAAGGGCAGGGCCACCAGGGAGATCGCCCCGGTGGCCAGGCCGATGACGGTGGATCAGCGACGAGTTTCGGCCGTCACGACCTACCCAGGACGTCCTCCACCAGCCGCCAGTCCACGAACTTGAAGTCCGCAGCTCCCCATATTGGACGATGACGGATGATGTCACGCCTCGCTATTTGTGCAGGTAAGAGACTTGCTTGCTGGCCAATCGGTGACACGATGACCACGCGAAGCTGGGATCGTCTGGAACTGCCGGTCTCCTTACGGTCTCCCGAGCCGCACGGCATCGGACAACCCGGTCTATGGATGGATGCATGCCTGAACATCGGCAGTCCCGACCGGAAAGTCACTCCCTGGAATCACATGAAACGCTTGCGTGAGTCAAGCAACGGCATTGGGGCTGGCCCGGGAAGTGGTGACGTTGGACAGGCGGCCTCACCCGTCGGTCCGAGACCCTTCCCGCGCCCCGCGCTCCGGCGACGAAGAGGTTACGACGCCGTGCGGATAGCCTTGGTAGATTTGCCCCGATCATGCGGTTCGTCACTATCTGTATATCTTCGATAGTAAAAGTGGCTCTTGTTGCTTGATCATGCTCCCGTTACGCTTTGCCCGTTTGGTGACCAGCTCCGAACTGCTCAGGTCAAGGCGATTGTTGATACCTCGGGCGGGGGTGGAGCGACGTTCGGCGTCCCCGTTGGCCGCCCCTCGTTGGTTCGGAGCGTGATGGCGCATGCGCCGGTTTTTGTCGTGGGCTCGTACACCTCGGTCGATGACCGGAGTGACGGTGGCGACGCTGCTGGCGTTGACGCCGGGTCTTCTGCAGTTGGCGCCGCAGCCGGTAGCGGCCGCAGCGGCAGGTGAGAGCATCACCGCCGTAGCGCAGGGGTCACTCACCCTTCCCCGCCAAGCCATGGGATCGTTCCAAACCCTTGCGTCGCTGGTACCCGCATCAGCGGCAACGGCCGAGCTGCCGCCGGGAACGCCATCTGACATGAAGGTGCCTGAGGAGGCGGCACCCGCTGACAACGCCGTCCGTGATCAGAACCCCCAGGCGCCGGACAGCGGCGGCGAAGGCGAAGCGCTACCGTCTGGTGCCGCCCGTGCCGAGGCGCTGGATGCGGCGGCGCTGACGGTGGTGGAGGACATGTGGCCGTTGAACGGTGCCCAAGTCGGGTCACTGACACCGACGCTGGTGGCGCACGCGACGAACGGAACCGCGCCGTACACGTACCTGTTCAGCTTGTGCGCGAGCCCGGACGGCGAGGAGAGCGCCTCCGACCCGAGCACCTGGTGCAGCCAAGGCAACCTGCCGATCTCCTCCGGCTACCTGCCCGCCGGAGTGAACACCTGGAAGGTCCCGGCCGGGAAACTGAAGTGGGGCACCACCTACGCGTGGCAGGTGACGGTCGGTGCGGTCACGTCGGCGTATCGGGTGCTGGTCACGCGGCGCGGCAGCCCACCGTGGGAGCGCAGCTTGCCGCCCGGGGCGAGAACGGCCAGGAGTTTCATCCGGTAGCGGGCAACTACACCACCACGGTGGCAGACGCGTCGGTGGCCACGGTGGGGCCGGCCCTGTCGGTGGTGCGCTCCTACAACAGCCTGGACGCCCGCCGTGACGGCTTGTTCGGGGCGGGCTGGTCAACCCGCTACGACATGCGCATCGCCGCCGAGCCGAGCGCGTCGCTGCTGGTGACCTACCCCGATGGGCGGCGGCTGCGGTTCGCGCCGAAGGGCGACGGCAGCTTCCAGGCGCCCTCGGGTACGTTCGCGACGCTGGCCGAGGTATCGGGTGGCGGCTGGAAGCTGATGGACAAGTCCGCGACGATCTACCATTTCACCGCGCAGGGCAAGCTCTCGAAGATCACCGACAACCGGGGCCGCGCCCAGAATCTCAGCTACGGCACCGACGGCAAGCTGGCCAAGGTCACCGCGGCCGGGGGCCGTTCACTCACCTTCACCTGGACCGGCGCGCACGTGACCGGCGTGGCCACCGACCCGGTCAACGGCGCGCCGCTGACGTGGACCTACGGCTACGACGGCGACAAACTGATCAGCGTCTGCCATCCCGAAGCGGCCCCCAACTGCACCAGCTACGGCTACGGCACGGGGTCGCCCTATCGGGGCCTGGTCGAAGACGACGAGCCGGTGGGCTACTGGCGGCTGGACGAACCCGCCCTCCAGCCCACCCCCACCCCCACCGCGCAGCCGACGCCCACAGCGTGCCCGCACGGCTGCGAGCCGAGCCCGACCAACGACGCGGAAAGCCGCGGCTGGGGCGCCGGCAAGGCCGACTACGATCAAGTGACCCTGGAGCAGCCGGGCGCATTGGCTGGCACCGGCAACACCGCCGCCTCCTTCTCCGGCACCTCCCGTCTGCGGCTGCCCGATCACGCCATCGCGCGCATGGCCGATCAGCTGTCCCTGGAGCTGTGGTTCAAGACCACCACCAACGGCATGCTGGCCTTCGCCGCGCCGTCCGAGCCGGTCATGTCAGGGCGGATCAACGACGGTGTGCCGCTCCTGTACGTCGGCACCGACGGCAAGCTACGCGGCCAGTTGCGGGTCCTGCAGTCCAGCGGTGCGCCCCTGATCGCCCCGATCACCTCGGCCGCCTCCGTCGCCAACGACCAATGGCACCATGCCGTGCTGGCCGGCTCCGGCAGCACCCAGACGCTGTACCTGGACGGTGCCGTCGTCGGGACCCTGGCCGGGACGATCGACCACAACTGGCTGGCCTACGCCACCATCGGCCACGGCATCACCGCGGCCGCTTGGCCGGCGGCCAAGCCGGTGAACGCAGGCGTCGGTCTAACCGCGTGGGGGTTCGCCGGCCAGATCGACGAGGTCGCCGTCTACGACCGGGCGCTGAGCGCCGGGCAGAGCGCAGCGCACTACGCGGCCCGCGCCGCCGCACCTCACGCGCTCAAGAAGATCACCTTGCCGTCCGGCCGCGTGTGGGCGGACAACACTTACGACCCGGCCGCTGATCGCCTGCAGGCGCATACCGATCAGCACGGCGGCATCTGGAGGCTCACCGCACCGAGCCCGGTCGATCCTGCCACCGGCATCAAGACGGTCTCCTATATCGACCCCCAAGGCGGGAAGCTGAGCTTCGAACACGACGCCTGGCGCGGTGACCGGCTCAAGTCCCGTACCGACCAACGCCTGCAGAAGACCACCATGCTGTACGACAGCGCGGGCTTCCCGCAGGAAGTAAACGCGCCCAACACGGTGGTGACGAATACCAGTTATGACGAGCGTGGAAACCTGCTGGCCACGGCCGCATGCACGCCGGTAACCGGGACGGCCGCCGACGACGACGAGTACGACAACCCCTACACCTGCTTCCGGCAAAGCGACGCGACCCATGTCGCAGCCCGTGCCTGGGGCGGCTACCAGGTCAACGCCGATGACGACTTCGACCCGCGTAACGACCAGCTGATCGCCTACCGGGACGGCCGCTCCACGTCGTCCACCGACAACACCTACGCCACCACCCTGGCCTACAACCAATATGGCCAGCAGACCAAGCAGACCACACCGGCCACCCTGGACTTCCCCAACGGCCGCTCCAGCGAAGCGACCTACACCGACGGCAGCGAGCCGGCCATCGGCGGCGGCACCACACCGGCCGGGCTGGTGAAAACGCGCATTGACGCCAAAGGCAACACCACCCAGCTGCGCTACCGCGCGACGGGCGACCTGGCCGAGCAGACCGCCCCGTCCGGGCTGGTCACCACGTTCGAACACGACGCCCTCGGCCGGGTGACCACCCAGACCCAGATCTCGGACGCGCACCCCGGCGGCGTGAAGACCACCATCACCTACGACAAGCTCGGCCGGCCGGCCAGCCAGACAGCCCCGGCCGTGAAGAACGAGATCTCCGGCGTCACGCACACCGCCAAAGTGACCTACGTCTATGACCCGGACGGTAACAAGCTCACCGAAACCGTCGCGGACCTGACCGGCGGCGATGCGACGCGGACCGTCACCTCCACCTACGACGCCTACGGCCGCCAGGACAGCGTCACCGATCCCGAGGGCGGCGTGGTCCGCACCACCTGGAACACCCTCGGTCTGCAAGCGACGGTCACCGACCAGCTCGGCTCGGTGTTCGGCTACACCTACACCGAGCGCGGCGAGCTGCACACCAAGACGCTGAAGAACTGGACCGGCAGCCCGGTCAGCCCGCAGCCGGCCAAGGAGATCACGCTGGAGTCGTACTCCTACGACCCCGCTGGTCGCCTGGCCGCGAAGTTGGACGCGATGGGTCGCAAGACCTCCTACGACTACTTCGCCGACGACCAGGTGTGGAAGGTGACCGCCAACGCTGTCAAGCTGAACGGCGCGACCACCACCGAGGACGTCGTCCTGGAGGAGAACGACTACGACGACGCGGGCAACCTCACCAAGAAGGTGACCGGTGGTGGCTTTGCCACCACCGACTACGCCTTCGACGCCGCTAGCCGCCTCACCTCCACGACGCTGGATCCGGCTGAGCTCAAGCGCAAAACCTCCTACAGCTACGACGAAAACAACCTGATCACGAAGGAGACCCGGACGGGAGCCGGCAGTTCCCGTGAAGAGATCACGACCTATGGCTACAACGCGTCCGGCATCAAGACGCGGCAGACGATCGAGAACGGCGCCCAGGACCTCACCACGACCTGGACCGTGGACGATCGCGGCTTGACCACCGCGATCATCGACCCGCGCGGCAACGCGGACGGCGCCACGGCTGCCGACTTCACGACCAGCAACCGCTATGACGCGCTGGGCCGCCTGATCGAGAGCACGGCGCCCAGCGTGCAGGTGGACAAGGCCGGCGCGGGCCCGGTCACGGTCCGGCCGATCATCCGTCGCGGCTACGACGCCTTCGGCGGCCAGACGCACACGGTCGATGCCGAGGGCGGCACCCTTACCACCGCCTACGACAAGGCGGGCCGCGCCGTCCGGTTGACGATGCCCGCCTACACCGCGCCCGGCGGCGCGGCGGTCACTCCGACGGTGGCGCACGGTTACGACAAGGCCGGCCGGCGTACCAGCACCACCGATCCGCGTGGTTATGTCACTACGACCGACTATGACGCGCTCGGCAACCCCGTCCGCCAGGTTGACCCCGGGCCGTCCGGCCCCGGCGGTGTCTGGATCGCCGAGTTCGACCTGGCCGGTGAGCAGCTGGCCGGTGTGGACCCGAACGGCGCCCGCGTCGAGGCCACCTTCGACGACCTGGGCAGGAAGATCACCGAGACGGTGATCGAACGCAAACCCACAACGGCCGCCCACACGACCGGGCTGACCTACAACCACGCAGGCATGCTGACCAAGTCGGTCGAGCCGGGCAACAAGACCGCCACGTTCGTCCCCAACGCCGCCGGCGAGGTCAAGAGCACGACGGATCCTGCCCAGAACACCACCAGTAGCACCTACGACCTGACCGGACGGCCGCTACGGGTCACCGACGCCACCGGCAACGCCACCGAGATGGTCTACGACCTGGCCGGCCGGCCGACCGAGGTCAAGGACCTGAACAAGGCCGGCGACACGCTGCGCTCCTCCCGCTCCGGCTATGACCTGGCCGGCAACCCGATCAGTCAGACCTCGGCCGAGAACCACACCACCCAGCAGAGCTTCGACGCGCTGAACCGGCTCACCTCGCGCACCGAGCCGGTCTCGGCGACCGAGGAGATCGTCACCCGGTTCGGCTACGACCACAAGGGCGCCCGCACCAAGCTGACCGACGGCCGCGGCAACACCACCTGGACCACCTACAACAGCCTCGGCCTGGTGGAGAAGCTCATCGAACCCGCCACCACCCAGCACCCGAACGAGGCCGACCGCACCTGGACCTACGGCTACGACAAGGCCGGCAACAACACCACCATCGCCCAGCCCGGCGGCGTGCAGATCACCCGCACTTACGACCACCTGGGCCGGCTGAAGCAAGAAGACGGCGCAGGAGGGGGCGCGGCCACCGCCCAGCGCATCCTGGACTACGACCCCGCCGGCCAGCTCACCACCGCCGGCGACTACACCCTGGAGTACAACGACCGCGGCCTGCTCACCAAGCTGACCCAGCCCACCGGCCAGCCGAGCACGATGAGCTACGACGCCAACGGCAACCTCGCCCAGCGCGTCGATGCCGCCGGCACGGCCACCTTCACCTGGGACACCGCCAACCGGCTCAAGACCGCGACCGACCCGGTCACCGGCCGCACCCTCACCTACGGCTACGACAAGGCCAACCGCGTCGAGACCCTGAACGCGGCCAACCCGGCCAGCACCCAGACCTTCGGCTACGACGACATGGGCCGGACCACCTCCCACACGCTGACGAACAGCACCGGCACCCAGATCGCGAAGATCACCTACGGGTGGGACCTCGACGACAACCTCACCACCAAGACCACCACCGGCCTGGCCGGCGCCGGCACCAACACCTACGGCTACGACCACGCCAACCGGCTCACCTCCTGGACCGCCCCCGGCGGCACCACCACCGCCTATGAATGGGACGCGGCCGGAAACCGTACCAAGGCCGGCGACAAGACCTACAGCTACGACGAACGCAACCGCCTGACCCAAGGTGACGGTACCGACTACACCTACGCTCCGCGCGGCACCCTGGCCACCCAGACCAAGAACGGCGCCACCACCCAGCTGACCTTTGACGCCTTCGACCGCCTCATCGCCGACGCCGACAGCCTCTACGCCTACGACGCCTTCGACCGCGTCACCTCCCGCATCACCGGCGCCACCAAGCAAACCCACCACTATGCCGGTCTGAGCAACGACCTCGTCGGTATCAGCGCCGACGGCAGCCTTCAGGCCAAGTACGCCCGAGACCCGTTCGGCGCCTTGCTTAGCCTGCAAGAGGGCACCGGCCCGGCAGCCGCCACCATGAGCGACCTCCACGGCGATCTCGTCGGCAACTACACCGCGACCGCGATCACCGCCTCCACCGCCTACGACCCCTTCGGCGCCGTCACCGCCCAGACAGGGGACAAGGCCAGCCTCGGTTACCAGGGTGAATACACCGACCCGGACACCGGCAAGGTCAACATGCACGCCCGCTGGTACCAGCCCGGCACCGGCACCTTCACCAGCCGCGACACCGCCACCCTCGACCCCGCTCCCTCCGTCCAGGCCAACCGCTACACCTACGCCAACGCCTCCCCCATGGTGGGAATCGATCCCACCGGTCATGCCACGGTCATCGGCGGCGATGCGATTGCCGGCCTCGCCTCCTACTCGCCCAGTGCCGACTATGGCTACGCCGGTGCATCAAGCGCGCCTGAGGATTGGTCCGGCAGCGCGATCGGAGACTGCATCGCCTGCATTACGGCAGGCGAAGTCATCACGGGCGGTTTCGTCGTGGTGATGACCGTGGAACAGGTGCTGACACAGCAAGTGCTGCCGAATGGCATGACAACGCCAAAGGGTTTTGAGGGTGTAGATAAGCGCAAGCAGCAATACCTGGTGGATTACGTCCTTGGTGGCGCCACTGAGAAGTGGCAAGTAGACACCATGTGGAAGATATTGAAACTGCCCACCACCAAGGTAGCCGCAGACGGTTCCATTGTATCGCCAACGGCATCAAATAAATCGTTTAATGCGGCCTGCGTGAGCTTGTTCGGCTCGGCCGGCTGCGGGGCCGTCAAAGACGCGACGGCCAAGGCTGCCCTCACCGAGAAATACTGGAAAGAGTGCCTCCCTCATCCTAGCAACAACACGAAATGCATCCAGTGGCAGGCTGAACTCCGTCTCGGCGAGGACCAACTTCGTGAGCTTACGCGGCTGTGGGGGGAGGTCAAATATGGAAAGAACAGAAGCTCCTGGGAATCAGCCTTAAACTTCTTCTTCGGAGACGCAAAGGACTGCGCGAACGGCAGCATCACTGGCTGCGTGCTCTTTGCGATGAATTTCATACCAGGAGCAGGAATTGCATCAAAGGGCGTCAAGGGAGTTATCAAGGGTGTCGGTGCGCTTGGGAAGAGCGGCAGCGTAATAGCGAAAGCTTGCAGCAGTTTCGTGCCGGGAACTCTGGTGCTGATGGCGGACGGGGGTCGCAAGCCAATTGAAGACGTACGCGTCGGGGACGAGGTCCTGGCCACCGATCCGGCCACCGGTGAGACCGTGGCCAAGAAAGTCACAGCACTGATCAACGGTTCCGGCACCAAGAATCTGACCGAGATCACCATTGGGACGGAGAGTGCGGGCGACGCCAGCCATCCGTCGGTCGTCGCAACGTCCCAGCATCCTTTCTGGGTTCCTTCCTTGAAGAGATGGGTTGACGCGACGTATCTTCAGCCGGGGACATGGCTGCTGACGTCCACAGGTACGTGGATCCAAGTCGCAGATGTCAGGCGATGGACAGCGGCACAGCAGGTGCATAACCTGACGGTCGCTGACCTGCACACCTACCATGTGGTAGCAGGCGACCAAGCCATCCTGGTCCACAACGATCCTCCGCTTCCGACCCAAAAGGACGGGAAGAACCAACCCCTTACGAATAAGCAGGCTACAGATCTGGCAAAATATCTCGGTTACGCAAAGACAAATTTCAAGGTGCGCGGCCAGATCGTCTTCTGGAATAAGAAAACAAAAACGTATATATCACAGGATATCGGACATGGCGACGGTTCGCACAATGGAGGAACGTGGAAGATTGCTGATTCGGTGGAAGGTCTCGGTCGCAAGGAGACAAGAACTGCCACGACGGATGCGCTATTGAACGTCCTGAAATGCTAGGAATATCGTCAGGTGCTTGCTATGAATGAAGATTCGCCCTATTGGTCTATTGATGTTCCTGGATTGGATAGAGAGTCGGCGCTGGAGCTGGTGCGCTTGATCGTCGAGCAAAATGCTAAGCTGGCGCCTATTCCCGTAGATCCACACTTCTTTATGACGCTCCATCTTGATCGAGAGAGCGTTGAGGTGCTCCGGGATTCGCTGCGACGAGATCAGCTAGATCATGTAGGAGTATCTCTCTTGGAGGCTCTCGAAGAATGGCTTGAGTGGCCGGGAAGTGCATAGTGTGATTCGCCGAACAGAGTCTGTGGGTGTCGAATATTGTCTCACTGGGTTTGATCTGGGGTCTTGCTGTGCTCGATGGCTCGGCTTCGGTAGGATCGCAGGATGGCTCTGCGGCTGATGTACTTGATCGTTTCACGGGACCGGTACGCCGAGTCCGCGCTGGGCGAGGCCCGTGAGGCGCTGGCAAGCCTGTACATCACCGTGAGAGCGTCGATCGCGGTTGTGGTGGGCTCGCACCGGCTGGCCATGAGCATCGGCTACCGCCACGCCCCCCGTGGTCGTGGCCAGCAACCCGTCCTTCTCCTTCGCGGACGGGCCAGGCCGCCGCAAGCACACAGTGGCTCGGTGGAACACCGATGCGCTGCCCTCGTTCGTTGACTGGCCGGGCCTGATCGAGACCCTGAACCACGCCGACCCGACGGCCACACCCGAGTCGGGCTGGGGAGGCTCCAGCAGCATTATCAGCTCACCGCAGGGCGTCGGCTCCGGCTTGACGACTTGGCAGGTCACCGGAATTGTCCACGAGTTCCTCGCCGAGGGCGTTCAGCAGCACGCCTGGGAGGTGGGGGAGTACGCCGACTACTACGACGCCCTCCAGACGACCGGCCAGCCGTACGACGTGGAGCAGCAGGACATGCTCGCCACCGTGGTGTGCCCGACATGTTGAGCTTTCCATGGTCAGGGTCTGGGTGCTCCAGCCCATCGGTACCTACCGCCGCATCAGGGGACACGAGTTCTCCCTGAAGCGCCCCTCAATGGCGGCGACGGTGCTTACGCGGTAAGCACCCACGCGGTCGCTCTACGCGTCATACGTTCCCAGGTCCGCGGTCAGGCTGGGGCATTCGCTGCAAAGATGGCCGATGGCCATGGCTTTGAGAAGCATGTTGAAGCATGTTCTCAAACGGCCCGAATTTCGCGGCATACGCACTCGCAAGGAATACGCAGCTCTGATCCAAGATATCATAGAGACGGGCCAGGCCAAGAATGTCAAGGGTCAGTCTGGAGTTGTCGCCTTTTGGAAAAATGGTGTTGTGGTCTTCTGGAATAAAAATGATCCAAATTTCGGCACGGCCTTTCCCCCGAAGCAGGGCAAGGCGTATTGGGACAACCTGGATTAACTTTTCGATGGAGGTTTCAAATGCGGGCCGTGTCACTTCGTACTGATCTTTTCGGTCTCGAACTGTCTGCCAGGGAGGTTCGTATGGTTCTTGCGGGTTTGCGTGAAACAGACCGAAAGCTGGAGGATTGGGAGTTTCAAACAAGAACTGGATTCGAGCGAGGCGCGCTGAGAGCATTCCATGATGCCATTCACGCCGTTCTAAAAGGCTGAATGGTAGTCAAGACCTGTGCGTACGTGCTTCGCAGACTCGGTCGTGGCACTTCCGGCTCTGGTTGGTCATTTGGTGATCGCATGAGGACTGAACTTCTTAGATTTAACCTAACGGGATCCGTGGCAGGGTCTCCCGGGCTGGCGGCGCGTGCTCCAACTCGTCAGCGGCCCACGGAGTGCTGATCTCGCAGGTTTGGGTTCCCTGTGGGGTGATCCCCAGGCGCTTACTGGTGAGATCTCCGAGGTCGGGGATGCTCTCATGCAGCCGGGGAGGGGCGTGTTACAGATGTGCGGGGGTTGGCGCCGAAGTAGTGCCAAGCCGCGGTGCCCTTCATCCTAGCGCGCTGATGTAACCCTAATTCTAGGGCGTCGCTGCCGTCGCCTCGATGTTTGTGTGAGGCAGGCGCGGCAGGCGGCGCGTAGCCCAGCCTGTGGCAGTCGAGCGATTCGCGCAGGCGTTCACTTAGTATTGGACACAGCGGCCCGCTGCGCACGCAACGCCGCCATGCTGGACGACCTGGAGGTCACCAGCCCCGCCGAGCCGCCCGCCGACGTCACCGACTACCTGGCCCGCGAAATCCGGACTGACGCCGCCAAGGTGCCGGCCGGGCCGCTGATCGTCACCATCGCCGCCTTCGTCAAGGGCTCACACCTGCCCGCCGAGGCGGTCCGGCGCGCCCTGGGCGAGCTCCGCAAGAGCGGGAGGATCTCCTGCTACCGCTACTTCCGCGGCCAGCAGACCGAGATCGACCTACCCGACTGATCCCCGAGGCCCAGTTCCACCTGGTCCTGCATGGCCAGCTCGACGGCCTGGACACCAGCCACATCCGGCCGGTCATCATCGCCGACCTGTAGGAGGACCCGCGCGCTGCCCCCGGCACCCTGGCGCCGGTCCTGGGGCGCGCGGGCACGTAGGGAAAGCTTCCCCCGAGCCGAGGTCTCGGCCATGTCATCGAGAGGAAGCATCGAGGTGCGGATCTGTCTGGAGGAGCGATGGCGATACAGCAGGCCTACTGGAGCAAGTTCCTGGCCCACATTCGGGCGCTCGGACGCCCGGAGAAGGCGATCACGGACCTGGTCCTGCCCCGGGCCGCCGTGCAACGCCTGCTGCGAGAACAGGCGGACCTGTGACAGGAGGTACACCAGCAGGTCCTGGCGCACCGCGGGGCGGTCCTGCGCAATGTGGTCAACCATGGTGGCCGCTACCCGCACAAACCAGGCCAAGGTGGAGCGGGACCAGCAGCGGGCGGACCTGGAGCGCCGCCAGCGGGACGAACTGCGTCAGCAGGCGGACCCCACCCGCAGTGCGGCGACCCTGCTGGAGCTGGAGGCGTTACAAGCGCGGCTGCGGCAGGAGGGGTACGCCGGTGCCAACGCCCTCAGCTTCACCGAGACGCGCAAGGTCGGAACGGGTGAGGTCGCCGCCGCGTCCGTCCACAAGGTCACCTGCAAGCTGAAGACCGTGCCGGGCCCGGCCAAGCTGGGCTTCAACCTCCAGTTCACGATCGCTCCCGACACCCTGGCAAGCCATGTGGAGAAGCTGGGTCAGGCGGAGGTGGTGCACGACTCCTTCCCTGCGCGCAGGCGCGCGCGACCGTGTACATGCACGACGGAGAGCGAGCGCGGTCCCCTGCCGCCAGGGACCCCTCCGTCAAAACCTTCGCCGGATCTGGCCCAAGAGGCGCCCCGGGCCGGCGGAGGGGACGGTAGGCCAGAGCGCATGGACACCGCCTTGCCCGGCCTGGCTGACGACGGCCACGCCGATCTGGTGCGCGACAGCTTGGTCACGCTGCTGACGATCATGCGGCCGGACTGGGGCACCCGCCAGGCCGTCGCCGGCCGCGTGCGCTTCGCCGAGAACCGCATGAAGCTGACCCTGCCCCAGCTCCGCCTGCAGGCCGTCACCGCGGCGGTCACCCCGAACGCGCCGCCGGACGCGTTCATCCGCACCACCCCGGCCGATGCGCTGCGCCTGGCCGACCCCGAGCACACCTCGAAGGCGATCGCCCAGCTGCGCCGTCAGCTGCACGAAACCAGCACCACCTGCCCAGCTTCGCCACCGGCGCCCTCGCAGGCCTCCGGCGAGGGCGCCCCGCGCGATGCTGCCGAGCAGGTCGCCGCCGACCGCGCGATGCTCGCCCAGGCCATGGCCGTGGCCCGCCGCCGGCAGGACCGCCAGGCATGGACCGCCCGGCAGCGCACCGGCGAGCACGCCCCGGACGTGCCGCATGCGCTGGAGGGCTTCGCCATCGCCGACCCGGCGGGGCGGGAGTCCGACGAGGCCGCCACGCCCGACGACGAGTGGTAACAATCGAGGTAGATCACCGGCCCGGCTGCGACCCCAGCCCGGTGTCACGTCCCCGCCCCGGGGCCATCCCCCGGAGAGGGTCTCCTGACCTGTACGGTCGCGCCCGTTCAAGATCGCCGGGGACGTAAGGCTGTGCCAATGGCCTTTGATCTCGGCTCAGAACCGTATCTCGTGGCCACTGTCACATGACCGGTAAGGCGACCACGATAGCCATAGTCATGTCATGGGGGGTGGGTTAGCTTCGTGGTGCCGGGCGCGGGCGGGCGACGGTTATCGGACTCGAGACGGCGGGTGCGCCATGAACGAGGTCGACGTCCTGGTCGGGCGCCAGGTGGCCGCGGCCCGCCGACGGAGGGGGCTGTCGCAGGTGGCCTTCGCCGCTTTGATCGGGCGCAGTGAGAGCTGGGTGTCCAAAGTCGAAACGGGCGTCATTCGGCTGGACAGCCTCAGCCTGGCCCAGAGGATCGCTGAGCTGGTCGGGATTCCTCTGGAGTGCCTGCTCGCGCTGGAGGCCCGTACCGGACATCGGCAGGTGCCGGTCGGGCAGGGGCAGACCCTGAAGCTGATGCATTTGTTGATCAATCCACGTGACTGGGAGATGTGGGACGAGGTGAAGCGCCGATGGTTCTTCGGGCAGGCTGCCGCTTCGGTGATGACCATGCTGGATTTGCTGCGGACTCATCCGGCGCACGCCCATGACCTCGGCGATAGATTCGAGTCGGTTCGAGCCGGCCGGGTCCGGCTGGATGGCGAGACGGTGGAGGGGCTGGAGCAGGCCACGCTCGGCTACCGCCGCGCCTACCGGTCCTCCTCGGCGTTCTCCTTGATCGGTCCGGCCTACGGCACGTTGAACGTGCTGCTGGAACTGGCGCCGGACGCCGGTGAGCACCATGACCGTGTGGTGTCGATGATCGGGCAGATGGGCGCGCTGGTCGGCACGATGCTGATGCTGGACTTGGGCGACTTCGATTCCTCCCGGCAGTACCTGGCGATCGCGGCGCGGGCCGGCCAGCAGATCGATGACCCGCAACTGCTGGGGTTCGCGCTCGGGTGCCGGGCTTTTCATGCCTCCTACAGCGGTAACCGCAGGGGCGGCCTCGGCTTCGCCCGGGGCGCTTTGGATCTGGCGGGGCGAGGGATCCACCCGGTCACTCGTGGCTGGTTGTCGGCGGTGGCCTCGGAGATGCACGCCTCCTCCGGTGAGGACCGGGAATGTGAGTTTCTCCTGGATGAGGCGGCCTGCCACCTGGGGCGCACTGATCTGGCTGATCTGGCTGATCCATGGCTGGGGATCGGAGTGTTCAACGTCGACAAGCTGGCGGCCTATCGAGGCGGGGGGCTGATGCGCCTGGGACGGTATGGCGAAGCACAGAACGCGCTGCTGGGCGCGCTGGGCCGGCTGGATCCGGCATTGCGTAAGCACCGCTGCACCGCCCACATCGACCTGGCCGAAGCGTTTGTGCTGGACCGCAAGATCGATGACGGTGCCGAGCACGCCATCGACGCGTTAAGGATCATCGAGAGTACGCGGCATGCCGACAGTCTGCGCCGGGTGGAGAAGCTGTTCACCGCGGTGCGGCCCGCCCGGACGGCGACGGTGCGGCGGCTGGGTGAGAAGCTCATCGCGTTGAAGGCGATGTCGTAGTCGGAGGTGCCGGTGTATCGCGGGCTGATTTTGGACTTCGGTGGAGTGATCACCACCGACTTCTACGGGGCGCTGCGCGCGTTCGGGGTGCGTGAAGGTCTCGGCGCCCACGCCGTCGAACACGTGCTGCGCGGCACCTCGGAGGGGAGTGCCGCGCTGGCCGCCGTGGAGGACGGGCGCCTGTCCCAGCACGAGTACGAAGCCACCGTGGCGCGTCTGCTGGGAGTCGAGCCCGCGGGGCTGCTGGGCCGGATGCTCGCCGACCTGCGCCCGTGCCAGCCGGTCCTGAACCTGGTTGCGCGCGCCCGTAGCGCGGGGATCGCCACCGCGGTGCTGTCGAACTCCTGGGGCACCGGCGTCTACGACCCCTACGCCGGTTATGCCTTGCAGGAGCGGTTCGACGCAGTGGTGATCTCCGATCAGGTCGGGCTCCGCAAGCCCGGTGAGGCGATCTATCAGCTCACCCTCGACAAGATTGGCCTGGCCCCGTCAGAGTGTGTCTTCGTCGATGACACCGCCCACAACCTGCCGCCCGCCACCCGGCTCGGCATGGCCGGCGTGCTGTTCGCCAACGTAGATGCGGCCGTCGCGGAGTTGGAGGACCTTCTTCAGCTCGGTTGACCTGGGGCGATAGCACCCTGGTTCCTACCCCGTAACCGGGTTCCGCATGTGAGAGGACTGGGCGGCTTACCTTCCGGAGTGGAGATTCCGCTTCTGCCCACGGGAGGCGATCGATGACCATGCCGTGCACGCTCCTGCCTCAGGTCACGCGCGACCAGCACACCGGTGGTGGCCAGTGCTGACTCACCGCCTGACCACCCCTCACGAGCGCCTGACCGATCTCGCGTCGGCTCCGCCGGCTCCGGCGGACATGTTCTTCTCCTGGCTGGCCTCCACGTTGCCCGCCACCGACGCCGCGTCTCTGGTCATCTCCCATCTGCTGCCCGGGCAGATGGACTTCCTGTCAGCGCTGGACCACACGACGCCGATCGCCGCGGTGCTGCCCAAGCCCAAGTCGGTCAACGCGCTGGTGCGGGAGGAGACCGCCGCGGCCTTTCGATGTGATCGACTGGATCGGGTTCGGTGCGCCGATCCACGCTGGCTCACCGACTACGTGGGCGAGCGCGCGCAAGGCCGCCGGGTGGTGTTGTCAGATGTGGGCGGCTACTTCGCCCCGGCCCTGGCCGCGCTGTGCGCGGCTCTGCCGGACCAGGTCGCAGGCGTGGTCGAGGACACCGAGAACGGGCACCGCCGCTATGAGGCGCTGCCCGCGCTGCCGTGCGGCATCTACAGCGTGGCCCGCAGTCCGCTGAAGGAGCCTGAGGACCGGCTGGTCGGTGAGGCGATCGTGTTCTCGGTGGAGACGCTGCTGCGCCACCTCGGCCAGGTACTGCCGGGACGGCAGGCATGTGTGCTGGGCTACGGGAAGATCGGCGCGGGTATCGCCGCCGCCTTGCACGCCCGGCATGTGCGCGTCCTGGTGGTGGACAGTGACCCGGTCCGCCAGGCCCAGGCCATTGCGGTCGGCTACGGCTCAGCGGGCCTGAGCGACGTGCTGGCCTGCGCCGATCTGGTCTTCTCCGCGACGGGCAACCGCGCGCTGGGGATGCAGCACCTCCCGTTCCTGCGCGAGGGGGCGTTCCTGGCCGGGGCGACCTCTCGCGACGACGAGTTCGACCTGGCCGTCCTGGCCCGTCCCGGCGACGGCATGGTCCGGGAGGAGCTGATCCCCGGCGTGTCCAAGATCAGCGCAGGGTGCGGGAAGTCGTTCTTCCTGCTCGGCAACGGCAATGCCGTCAATTTCCTGCACACCTCGGCGATGGGCTCGGCCATTCACCTCATCAAAGCCGAAATGATCCTAGCCGCCGCGCTGCTCGCTGAGCAGCAGCACGCGCCCGGCCTCTACGAGGTGCCCGCTGCTGCGCGCGCGGCCACCGCCGCCGCATGGGTCGAGACTTTCGGCTCGCGATCCGGGAGACACCTATGACCAGCCATGATCTTGCCAGCAGAGATCTTGACGGTGCCCGCGTTCTCGTCACCGGGGCGGCCGGGTTCGTCGGCTCCCACCTGTGCGAACAACTGATCCGATCAGGTGCGTCCGTCATCGGGCTCGACAACCTGTCGACCGGACGCCGCCAGAACCTCTGCGCGCTCACCGGCGAGCGCTCCTTCACCTTCCTCGACGGTGACGTGACGCTGCCGCACCCCGTCCACGGCCCCCTGGACGCGATCATGCACCTGGCCTCGCCCGCCGCGCCCCGCGACTACCTGGCGCTGCCGGTAGCGACGCTGCGGGCGGGGGCGCTGGGCACGCTGAACATGGCCGAGCTCGCCCGCCAAAAGGGCGCGCGACTGCTGCTGGCCTCCACCTCCGAGGTGTACGGCGACCCGCTGGAGCACCCCCAGGCCGAGTCCTATCTGGGCAACGTCAATCCGATCGGGCCGCGCAGCGTCTATGACGAGGCCAAACGCTTCGCCGAGGCCGTCACCGCGCAGGCCGGCCGCACAGGGGTGCGCACCGCGATCGCCCGCATCTTCAACACCTACGGGCCCCGGATGTCCGGCGCCGACAGCCGGATGGTCCCCACCTTCATCCGGCAGGCGCTCGCCGGGGCCCCGCTCACCATCGCCGGGGACGGCACCCAGACCCGGTCGCTGTGCTACGTCGACGACACCGTCGAGGGCCTGATCCGGCTGCTCACCTGCGGGTTCGCCGACCCCGTCAACATCGGCGGCACCCACGAGATCACCGTGCTGGAACTGGCGCACCTGATCCGCGACCTGTGCGGCTCCCGCTCGCCGATCACCTTCGTTGATCTGCCGGCCGATGACCCGCGCCGCCGCCGCCCCGACATCACCCGGGCGGCCCGCGTGCTGGGCTGGGAGCCGCAGGTGAGCCTGCGCGAGGGCCTGGCCCGCACCCTGGCCTGGGAGCGCCGGCAGGTCACGGCGGGGGCGGTGGCATGATGGAACGGCCGCCGGCACCGATCGTGTGCTGCGTCGATGACGGGTATGTGCGGCCGTTGACCGTGCTGCTGCAATCGCTGGCCGCCGTCCCCGGCAACGCCGGGCTGCGGATCTGGGTGCTGCACGAGAACCTGTCGTTCCGAAGCCGGGCGCTGCTCCACCGGCACGGCGACCGGCTCGGGCTGGACGTCGGCCTGCGCCCCATCACGCCCGCGGCTGCCGGTCCGGTGTCCGGATGGGTGTCAGAAGCGGTCTACCTGCGGCTGGAAATCGGGCAGACACTCGGCGACCAAGAGCGAGTACTCTACCTGGACGCCGACATCCTGGTCTTGGGAGAGCTGCGCCCCTTGCTGCTCACAGACCTGGGGAGCGCCGCGCTGGGCGCGGTGCGAGATGCGCAAAATCCCGTGATCGGCGCCGGGATCGCACTGCCCGGCTGGGCCGAGCTGCGTCTCCCGCACGGCCGGGACTACTTCAACTCCGGGGTCATGCTCATGGACCTGCCCGTGTGCGAACGGCAAGGCCTGTTCACCGATGCCCGCCGATTCCTGATCGAGCGCCCCGACAAGGTGGTGCTGTGGGACCAGGACGCGCTGAACGTCGCCGCCGCCGACCGGTGGCTGCGCCTGGAGCGGCGCTGGAACACCTTCGCCCTGTCCGCGCTGGCAGCCCAGCCCGGCTACCGGCACGCGGACGCCGAACCGTATGAACCGCTGGCCACGCTGCTGGCCGACGAACCACACGCCGCCATCCTGCATTACGCCGGACCGGCCAAGCCTTGGCAGCAGGACTACCCGCCGGGCCGGTTGAAGGACACCTACCAGCGCTTCCTGCAGGCCGTGGTGAAGGCGGAGTCCGATGCGGGCTGGTGAGGCGGTGCGGGCCGCCGCCTGGGTCGCGGCCGCGGGGATGGTGGCCAGGCACACGGCGGGCGCCTGGCAGCTCAGCCGCACGCTCACCTGGCTGCGCCACGGCCGCCAAGCGCAGGAGACACCCCTTCAGAGCGGCCGGCCGCCTGAGGTGCAGGTGATCGTCCCGGTCTTGCGGGAGCAGGGGCATGTCGGGGCGGCGCTCGCCTGGTGGCGGCAGACCCTGCCCGTCTTTCCTGGCATGACCGTGACGTTCGTGTCCACCGCTCGCGAGGAACATGAACGTGCCCTCCTCTCTGAGACGGTGAGCCGCAGCGGGCGCCTGAGCGCGTCGCAGTTTCCGCAGGTGGCCGCACGCGACCTGAACGACCTCAACCGCGCCCGCGCCGCGACCGGCGGGAACCTGACGGTGGAGGCCGCCGAAGCGATCCTTGCCCGCACCCCTGTCACCCGTGACGTCATCGACGAGCTCCTGGCCGCCGAGGACTGGCCGCGGATTGGCCACCTCACCTACCCCGGTCTCGGACGCAAAGCCGCCCAGATCAACTACGCCGCACGCTCACTCGGGCCGTACGACTACCTGGCCGTCTACGACATCGACTCCCGCCCGAGCCGAGACGTGCTCACCGCCACCTACGCGCTGCTCTCCTCACAGCCGCACGGGCCGCCCGTGGTGCAGCAGCACGCCCTGCACGTTGCTCCGCATGTCGCGCCCGCGGCGTACCCTGGCCGCCGCCTCGCGCACGCGTTCGTGCGCGGGTCGGCGACGCTGCAGACGGTGTGGACGCTGCGCCGGGAGATCCCCTACGCGCGCCGCTACCACCACTGGATCGGCCGGGACGGCTGGACGGCGCGGGCGAAGGCGGGCCTGTCCCAGCCCGTCGGACACGGCCTGTTCCTGCGGCAAAACGTCCTGACGGAGGTGGGCGGGTTGCCGGAGACCACCGTGTTGGACGATGTACCTACCGGCGTGCGGTTCACCCTGCGCGCCATCCCCACCGTGAGCGTCCCCCTAGTGGGCGCCGTGCCCGCACCGGATTCGGCGGCCGAAGTGCTCGCCCAAACCCGCCGCTGGTTCTGCTCCTACCTCGACTACCCCGCCCTCATGCGAGCGGCCACGCAGGAGGGAGCCGGATCGGTGGGGCAGCGGTGCCTGATCTCCGCCGTCGCCATCTACCGGGGTACCGCCTGGCTGGCGGCCGGCCCGCTGACCGCGGTGACCCTCGCCGCCGCCCTGGCTCCCCGTTCGGCACCAGCGCTCAGGGTCACGGCCTGCGCCGGTGTGCTGCTGGCCAGCACCGTCCCCGTGCTCATGCTCGCCCGCGCCCGGCCGGGGCCGATGCCTGCCCGGCAGATAGTCCGAGACTCCGCCGAGCTGCTGGCCGCCTACCTGCTGCGCAGCATCGGCCCCTGGCAGGCGCTCGGCGCCGCCGTACGAGGCCGTCATCCGACCGGCACCGCATCGCCGGCGCCGAAGACTCACCGCCGTGAAGGAGCACCACGATGATCATCGGATTAGAGGGTGTGTCCTGTACCGGCAAGAGCACGCTGGCCTCGGCCTTGGCCGCCCGGCTGGGCCGCACCTGCGTCGTGCCCTGCTACTACCACGCCGCTCCGGATCCGTCCCTGCTGCCGGCTCCGCTGGCGGCCAGCGAAGCCGAGCAGCACGACGCGCTCGCCCAGCACCTGCAGATCGAACAGCTGCGGGCGCGCCACGTCCGGGCCGCTGTCGGCCGCGGTGCGCACGTTGTTCTGGACCGGACCGTGGACACCCTCCTGGCCCATCTGCGCGCGGTCGGCGCGATCCGCACTCTGGACGCCAACGCCTCGGCCCGCATCCTGGTCGAGCAGCACATCGTTCAGGGCCTGGCGGTGGTGCCCGAGGTGACCCTACTTCTACAGGCCGGTCATGAGGTGCTGGCGGCGCGGGCCAAGGGCCGCCCCGGCATGCCGCCGCTGTACTACGACGCGGTCTTCGCCGATGGCTTCCACGCCCATTTCCGCGCCCCGATCACCCCGATCTGCCTGAGCCTGGACGCCGCATCGCCTGCGGATCAGGTGCTCGAGCACGCGTGCGGGCTGCTCAAGCCGTACCTGGAGGGTCTGCGATGAACCCGATGAACCCGATTAACGTCGTCATCGTGGGGTGCGGGCTGATCGCCGGCCGGTGGATCCGCGCCCTGTCGGCCGACCGGCGTGTCACCATCGCGGCCCTGGTCGATGTCGACCGTGAGGCCGCCACCCGCCTCGCCCAGCGCTCCGGCCTGGCCGAGGTGCCGTGGTTCGCGAACCTGGAGTCCGCGCTCGCTGCGAACGGCTCCGGGATCGTCGCGGGGATCGTCGTCAACCTGACGCCCGCCGACCTGCACGCACCGCACACCCAGACCGCCTTGGAGCAAGGGTGGCACGTCTTCACCGAGAAACCCCTCGCGCTGCACCTGGACCAAGCCCGCGACCTGGTGCAACTGGCGCACCGTCGAGAACTGGTGCTCGCCGTGATGAGCAACCGCGGCCACGACCGCAGGTTTCTCGCCTTCCGCGACCTCGTGCACGCGGCAGGAGCGGGCCCCTACACCATCAGCCAGGACATGTTCGTCCGCCTTCCGGCCGCCGGGTTCCGATCCCAGCTGACCTTTCCCGCCGTGGCGGATCTGGCCGTGCACGCCTTCGACCAGATCCAGCAACTCATCCGCGCCGCCCCCGTCTCGGTGCACTGCACCGAGACGCCGCTGCCGTTCCTGGGCGCGCACTGCTCTATCGCCGCCGCGACCGTAGCGTTCGCTGATGGGTCGGTGTTCACCTTCCGGGGCGGCTTCACCGGCAGCCTCACCGGCATGGCCCACCGAACCTGCGCCGACGGACACTGGCGCATCGACCAGCCGGGCATCGGCTGGCAGTGGAACGGCCTGGACACGGTGGCGACCTTCCACGACGTCGACCCCGACCACCCGACCATCACCGCAATGGCCACCCCGCCCGACGGGCACGGCCCCCGCATCACCGCGATGCTCGACGCCGTACACGGCGGGCCGTGCCTGCCCGATGCGCTCGGCTCGATCGCCCTGCTCGATGCCGCGCTGCGCTCCGCCCGCACCGGTCAGCCCACCGACATGACGGAGGCATGGCGGTGACCCCGATGCATGCTGCCGTGGCTGCCCGGCTCACCGAAACGATCGCCAGCGCGGGCATCGTGCTGGACCGCAGCGGGCTGACACTCTTCGGGGCAGGGGCGGACAATATCGTGTTCGCTGGCCACACCCTCGATGGCCGCGCGCTGATCGTCAAAACACCACGGCGCGAAAGACCCCGGTACGGGACCGCAGCCTTCGCCGCCAGGGCCCTGGCCAGACACAGAGTACCGGCGCCGGAGGTCCTCTTCCATGATGCGTCGATCTGCGTCGAGACCCGGTGCCCGGGCGTGCCGCTGACCGGGGCAGAGGGTCTCCTGGACACCTGGGATTCCACCCCGTACCCGGCCATGCTGCGCGCTGCGAAAGAGGCGGGCGCCCTGCTGCGCCGCGCGCACACCATCGCCGTGCACGGCTACGGCCGACTCACCCCCACCGGAAGCGGCCCGCACCACACCCTGCTCGACTCGCTCCTGCCACACCCGGCCCCGCCGGCGATCGCGGCTCCGGCCGGCGGATTGGCGCAGGCGGCCCACCGCGCCGTCTCCGGCCACCTGTGGCGCCTACGCGATGCCGGCCCGCGCCTGCTGGTGGGCGACTGCGCCGCCCGGCACATCTTCCTCAACCCTGCCGACGGCGCGATCAGCGGCTTCATCGACCTGGAGAGCGCCCGGGGCGGCCACCCCCTGGCCGACATCGCCGGATTCAGCGTGCGCGAGCACCCGCAGATGGCCCAGGCATTGCTGCACGGCTACTTCCCCGACGGCGTCGAACTCGACCGGGCATGGGCGCTGACCCTGCACCGCGCCCGCATCGCGAGCAGCCTGCTGCTCTTTCACACCCGCCGCGGTGAGAACGAGCCCGCCCACCGCATCGCCGACTGCCTGGCCGCCGACCTGGCGGCGATCACCTCCCACAGCCCGACCGTCCTGCCCGCCCATCTGTCGTAAGGAGCACGCGTGATGTTGATCCGCACCACATCCGGGCAACGACTGACCGCCGAGAATCGGCCACCTGGCTGCCCGACCCATTCGGCCGGACGGTTCCGGCTGCGCGCCGATGGCAGCAGCCGCTTCGACCGGCACCACCACGACTTCGACGAGTTCTGGTTCGTCATGGCGGGCACCGGGACCATCTCGGTGGGCGAGAGCGTCCTGCAGGTACAGCCTGGCGACATCATCTACACCCCGGCAGACACCGATCACGACGTCCTGGCCGTCACCAGCGTCCAAGACCTGGAGGTGTTCTGGCTGTCCTGGTCCCTGCCGCAGGGTGCCAGCGGCCAGCACCTGCACCGAACCCTCGCCGACGCCGCCAAGCACCTGGTCCCCGCTCAGACGGCGGCGCTATGACCGGCGCGATGACGATGCGGCAGATGACGGTGCCGTTCCCTCGACGTCCCAAGTACGGCGAGACCGAGATCGCGGCCGTGACCTACCTGCTCCGGTCGGGCTCCCTGTCCGAGATCGGCCGGGGACCCGCCTGCGCTGCTCTCGAAGACGCCTTCGCTGCCGCGGCCGGCACCACGCACGCCCTGTCGTTCAACTCCGGTACCGCCTCCCTGCACGCCGCCTTGCACGCCGCCGGCGCGACGCCCGACGCGGGGGTGGCCATGTCGCCGATGACCTGGATTTCCGCGATCACCGTCGCGTTCCACGCCGGCAGCTTCCCCCTCTTCGCCGACCTCACCGAGGACTCGCCGAACCTCGACCCCGCCCAGATCGACCCGGCGAACTGCTCGGCCGTCCTCGTGACCCACGCCTGGGGCGTGCCCGCCGCCCTGCGGGAGTTCACCGGCCTACCGGTCCCGATCGTCGAAGACTGCTCCCACGCCCACGGCGCCCTGTATCAAGGCCGCCCCGTCGGCTCGTGGGGGGCGGCAGGCTGTTTCAGCCTTCAGGAGTCCAAAGCGGTCTCCGGCGGCGAAGGCGGCATCATGACCACCTCCGACAGCGCCCTCTACCAGCGGGCCATGACCGTCGGCCATCACCCCTACCGGCTGGCCGCCGAGCTCACCCACCCGGACCCGCTGCCCCTGGCCGGCGCCTCCTACAAGTTCCGCATCCCCGCCCTGTCCGCGGTGATCGCCCGCGAGCAACTGCGATCCCTGCCCAGCCGCATGAGCGACTCCGCGACCAACCTCACCCTCCTGACCCAGCTCATCGACGCCATGGGCTTGCCGCTCGCCCCGATGGCCGTCCCTGACGGTTCGGTACGCGGCTGGTACGGCACCCCGTTCACCATGCTGCAGCCGGTGCTCGACCCGGACGCCCTGAACGCCGCATGCACGGCAGCACGCCTGCCGGTCCGGGCGCTCTACCCCGACTGGCTGACGACACCCTTGCTGCAGCAACCCGCTGTGATCGAACGCTACTGGCCTCACATGCGCGGCCGGTGGACCCCTCCGGACGTGCGTGACTTCCCCCGCTACCAGCGCTTCCGCCAGCAGACCTTGATCTTGAAGATCCCCGACCTGCCGGTACCCGACTACATGCACCAGCTCGCCGCCGTCCTTGCGACGACGCTGCGCTCCCTGTGAACCGCGAACCCAGGAGGAACTCGATGGCCACCCTCACTATGCGCGCCGCCGTCCTGCACGAGCCCGGCAAGCCGATGTCCATCCACGACGTTCAGCTGCGCGAGCCCGAACACGGCGAAGTACTGATCCGCACCGCCAGCGTCGGCGTGTGCGGCACCGACCTGCACTTCGCCCAGGGCCGCTTCCCCTACCCCACGCCCACCGTGCTCGGCCACGAAGCCAGCGGAGTCGTCGAACAGGTCGGCCCCGGCGTCACCTCGATCCAGGCCGGCGACCGGGTCCTGGTCTGCGACCAGATGCCGTGCGGACGATGCGGCCCATGCCTGTCCGGCCGGATGGTCTACTGCACCGACGTCTCCGCCAAAGTCCGCCAGCGCGGCAGGCTCTGCCTCGACGACCAGCCGCTGCGCCAATATCTGGGCGTGTCCGCCCTGGCCGAGCTCATGCTCGTGGACGCCGCCGGGGTCATCCCCATCCCCGGCGACCTGAGCTTCGCCGCCGCCGCGCTGCTCGGCTGCTGCCTGACGACCGGGGCGGCGACCATCTTCAACACCGCGCGCCTGCGCCCCGGCCAGAGGGTGCTCGTGATCGGCTGCGGCGGGGTCGGCCTGGGCGCGATTCAGGCCGCACGGATCGGCGGCGCCGCCCACATCATCGCCGTCGACCCCGTACCTCACCGCCGTGACGCCGCCGCTGCTCTCGGTGCGACCGCAACCCTCGACCCCACCGACACCTCGACCGGAACTGACGATCTCATCGCCGCCATCATGGCGGCAGGCGGGGAGCGGGGCGTTGACGTCGCGGTCGAGGCCGTCGGTGAACCCGACCTGGCCACGGCCGCGTTCTCCACGCTGGCCCCCGGCGGGCAGGCCATCATCGTCGGGATGATGCCCGCAGGCGGCGACATCCGCCTGCCCGCGTCGCTGCTTCGGCACGGCCGCAGCATGGCCGGATCGGTGATGGGCGAGGTCCGCTCCCGGCATGACATCCCCGCCTACATGCGCATGGTCACAGGCGGCCACCTGGTCGCCGACGAGCTGGCCACCTCGTGCTGGCCGTTGGAGGAGGTCAATACTGCCTTCGAGCACGCCGCCGCCCGCAAAGGAGTCCGAGCGATGATCGAATTCTGAGCGGTTGGCCGGGTGGGTCAGGTACCCGCCGCGAAGGCGTGCTCGACCTCCTGGCGGTGGTCGGTCCACCAGGCCAGGAGCCGCTCGCTGGGGGCCATCAGCGAGTCCGGACCGTGGTCGTCGCGGTCGTAATGGAACTCGAAGATCCAGTAGTCGGACATGCGTTTCCACCACAACCGGTGCACCGCGTCGGCGAGATCAGCGCGCGACACCGGCATCACCGTGCGGTAGCCGCCCACGAAGGCGGCCACACGATCCAGATCGAGGCGACCGAGCTCGCCGCCGAACTGCACCTGCGCGGTCCTGGCCACCTCCTCAGCGAGGGGTTTGACCGCGACCCGGTCCCAGTCGAGCACAGCCGTAACCTTCCCCTTACGGCGCAGCACGTTGCGGTACTGCAGGTCGCCGTGGGTCCAGCCGAATGGTCCGGGAGCCTCGCCCTCGGCCGGAGGGGATGCTCCATGCTTGTCGAGGAGCACTTTGCGTTCTTCCAGCAGCTGCCGGGCCTGTTCGTCGAAGGTGTTCGGCTCGTCAATCGCGCTGATCGCGGTCAACAGCCGGTCGGCCTTGGCTAGCGCCACATCTGGGCTGGTCACTTTCGCGCGGGGTCGGACATCTGCCGTCGGCAGAAGTACGGGTGCTTGATCGCTCAGGGCTTGGTGGAGGCTGGCCACCAGCGCCCCGAAGTCGGCAACCTCGGCGAGCGGTAGGTCGACTCCCTCGATGTGGGTGCCGTGCGCCCACGGGGAGAGCAGATAGTGACGTGAGTCGATCTCCAGCACGGCAGCCCCGTCGCGGGTCTTCACCGGGGCGCAGACCGGAAGCCCGGCCGATGCCAACGCGCCCAGAACCAGCGCATTGCGGCGCGCGGTCTCCGCGGGGACGTCGCGCAACAGCTTGAGCGCGTACGCGCCGGTGACGGTGTCCAGGCGCCAGTTACGGTTCATCAGCCCCTCTGCGAGGAACGTCGCGTCCTGGATCGCGCCCAGCCCGAACTCCTGCCGTACCGTCATCAGGTCCTCGGCGTCCGGCCCGTCACGGAAAACACCCAGTGCCGCTGAAGTCATCACGGCCACGACGGTAGTCAGATTAACCCGAGCATGCACACCCAACATGCAAGGGGCAGCCAACAAGTCCAAGCGCTCTGGGTTGCCAGAGGGGTGGACTAGCGCGGACTCCTCCGAAGCCGCCGGTCACGGCCGGTCTGGCGGAGGTGACCTTGCTGGGTGGTCTGTTCACCGGTACGGGATGCTCTCTGGAGGTGCGGGCTGCTGGTACGCGCCCCGCACCCCTTCGTGATCGTCGATTGCTGAAAGTGCTGCCGGTGGGGGTGAGTGTGTCCTGCTCACAGGAAACGTGGACGTTCACCTGCTGGAACGCCATGGCGCTGCTCGGTTGATCTACTACCTGGCTTCGGCCGCCCAGCCGGGGGATGCCATCGCCGACACGGCCGTCCTCGGGCTCGTCTCCGGAGCCGAGCAGATGTTGATGGCTTGGCGGGACCTTCGCTACAGACACGCTCACGCTGTCGTCGCACACGAACGAAGACAACCCCACGAAAGACGAGCCGCTACCGGCTCACACCGAACGTCGCTCCTCGACGAGCCCCCGCTCACATCAAGAGACGCCCGACAATCAGTGGGCCGATCAGCCGTAGTTCTGAACCCACACCCTGACCGTGTGGGACTTGGGGCTGAGAGTGACGGTGGCCCTCCACTTCTCGCCGGCCCTCGCATCGTGGATACGGGTGTACATCTTCCCGCCCAGGCAGTAGCCGCGGTCGCGCTTCATTTTCATCCACCCACCACCTGGGCCGATACCACTGGGCCCCCATTTCAACAGGGTGGCCGTGGCCGCGGTGCCGTCACCGCCGTTCCAACATTGGGTGACGATCTGCAGGACTTTGGCCTGGCTCTTGATCGCCCCGGTATCGATGCCTCTGGTGTTTCCGCCGCCGTCCCAGATGGTGAACCAGCGGGGCTGGCTCGCCTGCTGGACGGAGACGGCGGCCGTCGTCGTAGTCGCCGCCTGGGCGGCGGGGGCGAGAAGCGTGCCGGCCGTAAGGGCGCCGGCGGCCAGGATCAGTGGTAGACGTCTCATCGTGCTTCCTTTCGCTGGTCGTCGTGGACACGGGAAAGGTAAGGCAGGGCTGGTTGAGTTGTTGTTGAGTCCGGGTTGAGGCCCCGCGCGGTCGTGGTGCTCAGGGTCACGTCCGACGTCGCCCCCAGCGCCGACATCACGATCACCTCCGACCGGCCCTTCGTGAACAGATCGTCGACGCTTCCCGATCAGCGAGGTAAGGCATGACCGCCTGCGATCGCCGACCGACCCGACCGGCTGCGTCGGTTGCGTGCCCGGCGCCATCCCAACGCCGCCCTGATCGACCGCTGGCAAAGGCGCAAGAACCGCACTACACCTGTATGCCTGGCTCTTGTAATGCCCCTCCCTACGCGCGGGGTACAGTGCTAAATGCGTGAACATGTTCACGCGGTGAACATGTTCATGGCCAGGGCCTTGGGATCGAGGCCGGGCAGCAGAAAGCCCCCGGGTTGGGTACCAGCCATTTCCCGGGGACCTCTGCTTAATGGGTGAGCAGGGCCTGGCCTTAAAAGGTCGGGCCCTCTCCGGTTGAGCCACCAGTCTGCCGCGATGAGCGCCGCCCGGATGCCGAGCGCCGCCCATTCCCAGAAGTTCCGGTGCCTCTTGCCGTCATCGTCGTTGTTCATCAGGCCCTTCCTGGTCGGCCCCCTGAACGAGTGGCGCTTGGGGGCGGGGGGCTGTAGACCCCCGTGGGGGTGGGATCTACAGATCCCGGGGAGGATCCCGTTGACGATGAGACATAGCTTATGAGGCGAGCATGTGGGGATGCGCCGTAGCTCGACCTACGCACGGAGCCGTTCGACAGCGGAAAACGCGCAGCCATTTAGCGCCAGAACCGCACGTCAGAAACGCTTCTTACATGCCAGGCGCACGAGTGAAGTGACCTCGGATAACGAGGAATGGGCGCGTCGCGCAACGCGATCACCAGGCGGTTCTGCTGAGGATTGAGGATCATCCGAAAGCCGCGATCAAAGAGCAATTATTGCGTTTTGGTAACGAATCACCTTGGTCAGTGCAGGAAGCGGCCCAGCCCGCCGCCCTGCCACGCCTGGTTGAGCCGGTCGGCGATCGCCTGGTAGGCCGCCTCCTGGTCGCGGGTCAGGACCACGTCCTCAACCGGGTCGACGTCGGCCAGGCGGTCGCGGAGCATCATCGCGTCCGGGTCGTCGGCCTGATCCAGCAGGGCGGCCAGGCGTGCCGCGTACGCGGCCAGATCGGCGGCCGTGGACGTGGCCTGGCCATTCTCCAGCCCATCGCGCACGGCCTCGGGCGCGGCGGGATCGCCGAGCACCCGGGCGGTGGCCTTCATCACCAGGATATTGGTGGTCTCGACGTCAACCAGGCGCAGCGGGGCGTGAGGTCCTGCGGGGCGGGCACGGGCCGGACACCGGGCCAGGGGCTGGCTTCTTCCTTGTCGGCCCGCGCGATCAGCGCCGCCTTGTCCAGCGCGGGCTGCTGGAGCCGGTGGCCGGCCGCCCGGAGTGTGAGCACGGCCATTGCGCCGATGCTGTCGGCGTCCGCGCGGATGGTGGCGAGCGTGGCCCCGGCGGGCAGGAGCCATCAGATCGATGACGAACGAGCCCCCGCCATCCTGCCCTCCGCCTGCCTGCACGAAGATGGCCGGTGGATCTGGGCGCACACCGGCTGGCCGGTGGAGGCGCCCGGTCAGATCGTGGGCCCGCCGCAGGAGTTCGCCCCGGCGCCGGGGCTGCGCTGGCAGGTCGCGGTCTGGCACGACCTCAGGGGCACCGAGGGGAAGGTGCTGGGCGAGGACTACGGCGGCAACACCTCCAACTGGCAGACGGTGGGCTGGTGCTCGACCCGGGACGACGCCCGCCTGATCGCCCGCGCCTACATGCCGCATCGCGACCACTACGCCCGCGCCGACGTCGTCGAGCACGGCACCGATAACGGCGAGGTCTCCCGCACCGTGGACACTTACCTGCCGGACCCGGACGCTCCCGAGCGCCCCCGCCCCGCCACCGCGCCCGGCCCGCGCCCGGCCTCCCCGCACCGATCGGAGATCCCCGAACCCGCCTGGTACCAGCGCCAGGACAACCCGCCGAACTCCTCCCTGATCGTGTGGACCCCCGCTGGCTGGAGGACCCTGATCTGGACCAACTGGCAGACCGGGATCATCGCCCAGGAGCTCGGCATCGGGGCCGGTGGCCCGTACGAGTGGGCGGAGGCGTGGGGGCCCCGGCACCCCGACCGCCACCTGCACGACTGGACCCAGGAAGGCCGCACGCTGACCCACCGGTTCCCCGAGCCCACCTACGAGGAACGCACTCAGTTCATCGACGCCGCGCGCCGCGCCCATGAGGACGCCCTGGTGGACGCGCTCGCCGATCTCCGGCAGGACCGCCCCGATCGGCCACGACCGAACGCGCCGGAGCCAGCACGCCGATGCCGTACGCGGGACCAGGCGCCGGCGAGGTCATCGACTGCAACCGGCTCTATAGGGGTCGTCGTGACGTGGGCGACGCGGGCAGCGCTGGTAATAGCTCGGGTCGACGTTCGCCGAACGCGGGGCGCGGCCTAGGGACGGCTCCCATCCGCCCCAGTGACGGGTGTTGCAATCGTGGCACAAGGGCGCGCGAACGTAGCCGTGCGTGTGACAGTGATCCCAGACCTGGGCGCGGTCGGTCATGCAGCGAAGAACGTGCGGATGTCGTGGACGAGGAGATCGGGTGCCTGGTGGGCGGCGTAGTGGCCGCCCCGGTCGTAGGTGCGCCAGGACACGATGCCGGCGTGGTCGCGCTCCGCACAGGCCCTGATGGCCTGCATGTCGTGCGGGAACTGAGCCAGGGCCAGGGGCGTGGTGGTCGGTCCGTCGGCCGGTGGTTGCCGCTCGTACTCAGCGTACAGCCGCATGGCGGAGGTGGCCGTGCCGGTCAGCCAGTAGATCGTGACGTGGGTGAGGAGGGTGTCGGCGTCCAAGCCGCCCATGGCCTGGCTGTTCCAGGCGAGCAGCCCGACCGGCGAGTCGGTGAGCGCGAAGGCGAGCGTGTGCGGCTGCCGGCCGTGGACGTGAGCGTAGGAACCCGCGTGTCGCTGCAGATGGCGCAGACCGTCCAGAGCAGCCCGATCGTCCGGCGTCAGCTCGCCGAGGTCGGGCTCGACGCTCGGCGGGTAGGACAGCCACTCGCCCTCGGGAAAAGAGAACAGCTGGGTCACGTGCGCCCCGACGACGGCCTCAGGCGCGATCCGGCCCAGTTCGGGGGAGACGTGTGAACCCCAGTCGTTGCCGGCGGCGCCGTAGCGGCGGTAGCCCAGGCGGTCCATCAGGGTCGCCCACGCGCGGGCGATGCGGCGCGGCCCCCAGCCGGTGTCCGGGGTGGGTCCGGACCAGGCGAAACCCGGCAGAGATGGGATCACCAGGTCGAACGCCACCTCAGGAGACAGGCCGTGCGCCCGCGGATCGGTCAGCGGACCGATCACGTCCAGGAACTCCGCCACGGAGCCCGGCCAGCCATGGCTGCAGATCAGCGGCAGCGCGTGCGGCTCCGGCGAGCGGACGTGCAGGAAATGCACCCGTGTGCCGTCGATCGTCGTGGTGAACTGCGGGTACCGGTTGAGCCGGTCCTCCCAGACGCGCCAGTCGTAGGCGTCGCGCCAGTGTTCCGCCAGCTGCTGTATCCGGGCGCGGGGAACGCCGTACCCGTCGGCCGCGCCGGCCGGCTCGGGCGCCCAGCGCGCCTTGGCCAGGCGTTCACGCAGGTCGGCCAGTTCGCTGTCGGGGACGCGGATCGTGAAGGGGAAGAGTTCCTGGCCCGTCCGCGGCTCCACTAGCTGCCCTCCAGGATCTGGGCGACCTCCCAGACGTTGCCGTCGGGATCCGCGAATGCGGCCGTGCGCCGTCGCCACGGGCGGTCCATCGGGCCGTTGAGCAGGCGTACGCCGTGCTGCTCCAGCTCCGCGCAGACGCCGTCCACGTTCGCCACCCGGATCGTGAACAGCGCCCGGACGCCGGACCTGGCGCCGGCCACCGTGGCCGGTTCGACCAGTTCGGGTGCCTGCTCACGCCGCAGCAGGTTGAGCATCATCGGGCCGAGCCGGACGACAGCCGACTCGTCGTCGTGGTAGACGACCTCCAGGCCGAAGACGCCGACGTAGAACTCCTGCGCCGCGGCGAGATCTTCGACGAAGAGGGTGACGACTTCTATCTCGTTCAGTGCTTTGATCATGATGAATCTTCCTCTGTTCAGATCTGCCGGCGGAGCCAGTCCAGGCCCTCTTCGGCGTGGCCGGTGATGGTGAAGTGGCTGTCGTCAGCGCGGAGCCGCAGTTCGGCGGTAGGGCAGTGGGCCGCCAGCCATGTCCCGTGGGAGGCGGGAACGATCCGGTCAGCGGCGCCGTGCAGGAGCAGGACGGGCGCGCTGATGGTGCCGGGGTCGCAGCCCCAAGCATGGGTGTAGGAGACGTCGTCGTCGATCTGACCGTAGGGGTCGGCGGCCAGAGCCGGCTCGCCCATCTTCCCCAGCCAGCCCCACGATCCCTCGAAGAAGGCCAGATCGGCCGCGGTGAACTCGCAGTCGTAGGCGAAACCCGACTCCTGCAGCGCCGCCCGCGCCTCGCGGCCCGCCGCCGCCGTTCCGAGGGCGGCCACCCCGGACGGGACCATCCCGGCGAACCAGTCAAGCCCGTCCGCGCCGTACGGGGCGATACCGGCCAGGCTCAGCACCGCCTGGACACGATCACGCAGGACGGCGGCGCACCCCAGAGGGTACGTCCCGCCGCCGGAGTACCCCACGACGGCGAACCGGCCGATGCCGAGCGTGTCCGCGACGGCTGCCGCGTCGGCGGCGAGCGAGGCGACGGTGCGCCCCGGCGCGAGGGCGGACCGGCCGTAGCCAGGCCGATCGAACGACACCCAGCGCAACCCCAGCCTGCCGGCCGCGGCGAAGAGCGGCTCGGGAGGCGAGCCCAGGTTGGGGGTGCCGTGATGCCACAGAACCGGCGGCAGCTCGCTCCCCGCAGGGGCCGTGTCGTACACATGCAGCGTGCGGCCCGCGGCCACCTCAACGTCCAGTTGGATCATGACGTGACGTCAGCGCCCGCGCCCTCAGGACCGCGGGCGGTAGTACAGCAGGACGTTGCCGGACTGGAACGGGCGCACCCGCATCAGCTCCAGCGGCACCGTCCCGGCTCCGGCGAACAGCGTGGCGCCTCCGTCCAGGATGATCGGATTGACCATCAGACGCACCTCGTCGACGAGGTGCGCGCGCAGCAGGGCGGCGGTGAGGGTGGAGCTGCCGAGGACCGCGAGGTCCTTGCCCGGGGTGTGCTTGACCTCCGCCAGCTTCTCCACCGAGGTCAACGCGACGGACGAGCCCGCCCAGGAGACCGTCTCCAGCGTGTCGGAGACGACGAGCTTGGCCAGGCGGTTCATCCGGTCGGCGATGCGCCGGTCGAATTGCGCGCCGAGATCGCCCGTCCAGTAGGCGGCCAGCTCGGTGTAGGTGGTGCGGCCGAGCACGAGCGTGTCGACCTCGTCGAGCTGCTCGACCGAATAGTCGGCGAACTCCTGCCCGAAGGTCTGCCAGCCGAGCCCGCCGTCGGGGTCGGCGTGATAGCCGTCGGCGCTGATCGCCATGAAGGAGAACATCTTCCGCATATCACTACTCCACGCACAAAGTTGGGGAAGTACCTGCTGCGATCCACCCTGGCGGCAGACCGTGCCGAAGGGAACGCCGCATCCCGCATGACACTTGTGCGGGATGTGCAGAACCGCAGGCCGGATGCCCGATCATGGGGAGGTGAGCGATCAAATCCCCCGCGGACAAGCGCCGGACAGCCTGGAGCTGAGGCATCTGCGCGCCTTCGTCGTGGTGGCCCAGGAGCTCAACTTCAGCCGCGCCGCCGCCCGCCTGTTCGTGTCGCAGTCCACGCTCAGCCGCCAGATCGCCGCGCTCGAACGCAGCCTCGGCTGCCTGCTGCTGCGCCGCTCCACCCAGAACGTCGCCCTCACGCCCGCCGGGCGGACCCTGCTCGACCGGGTGCCGGCCGTGCTCGACGACATCGACGACGTGGTCAGGGCCACCCGCTCGACCGGCGGGGAACTGGCCGAGCACATCCGGCGGCTCGGCGATCAGTTCACCGACCTGACCTACGCCGACGTGGACGCGCTGCGCGCCGCCGCCGAACGGCACTACGCGCTGATGCCGCTCGTGCCCGAGATCGCCGTCACCCCGGCCAACGCCGGCGGCGTGCCGGGGCTCGTGGCCAGCCCGGCCGAACCCGGTCGGGCCTGGGTCCTGCTGCTGCACGGCGGCACCTACACCAGCGGATCGGCGTTCGGGTTCCGGTCTCTGGCTGGGGCGCTGGCCGACGCCATCCGCGGGCGGGTACTCACCCCCGACTACCGACTGGCGCCCGAACACCGGTTTCCGGCCGCTCTCGACGACGTCCACGCCGCCTACACCTGGCTGCTCGGCCAGGGTGCCGCGCCGCCCGACGTCGTGCTGGCCGGCGATACCTCCGGTGCCGGTCTCGCACTCTCCCTGCTCCTGCGGCTCAAAGAGCACGGCGAGTCGCTGCCCGCCGGGTCGGTGTTGTTCACGCCGTACGTCGACCTCAACGCCGCAGCCCCGACGAGCCTGCCCGATGTCCCCGCGCCGAGCGCCACCCGCCAGGGCGCCGCCTGGGGCATCGCCCGCTACCTCGACGGGCACCCGCTCGACGATCCCCTTCTCGATCCGCTGCACGCCGACCTGCGCGGGCTGCCGCCCATGCTCATCCAGGCGGCAGCGGGTGACGAAGGTCTCCCCGACGCGGAACGGCTGGCCGAGCACGCGCGAGCCCAGGGCGTCGACGTACGGCTGGAGATCTATCCGGTGGCCGCCCAGAGCTTTCAGCTGTACTGGTCGTTCCTTCCGGAGGCCGCCGACGCCATGACCCAGATAGGCGACTTCGTCCGAATCGTGACCGCCTCCACAGGAGGAAGTTAGGTCCCAGGCCAGACGGGTGCCGGGCGGTTCTCCGTCCATGATCACGCTCCCGCTCTTTGTTGCCCTTGCAGACGATGCGCAGCGACCGCTCGCCGGGGTCGTAGCGCTCGCGCCGGGCGCCGGCCAGTTCGGCGGCGACGTTGCGCCCGGCCGGGACACGCGAGCCTTTGACGCCCTGGACATCCTGGACGCGCTGCAACGGGCGAAGTCATCGAGCCGCCGCGCCCGCCGCATCGGGATCGGTGCTGGTCTTGTCGTCATGGTCGCGGAGCATGCGCAGGACGGTCGCCGCCGAGGGGGTGCCGTCCTTTCCGCTTGCCTGTGGTGATGACCAGGCGTGCGGCGATGTCGGATCGTTCTCGGCGCCAACGGCTGCCTGCACGTTCCTCACCCCGCGAGAGGTCATCGGCGTTTGCTGTGCTTGGCCAGGAGGTCGGCCAGCCGGTCCTGCAGGGTGCGTTCCGGTGGGGCGGGGACGTCGGCGGTGCGTGCGGGGCCGGCGGCGCTGGCCACGGGGTCGAGGAACGAGAGGACAGCCATTAGCGCTGAGATGGATCATTGTGCAGATGGTCACCGCGACCTGCGGAAACGCTCAAGATCGCGCTATTGGGCCAGCCCATCCCGCCACCTTCGAGCCGGAAGCTGACTCAGCGCCGTTGGTTGTGTATCGCCCTGACCTGCTAGAACAGCCCGTATCGCTAATGGCTGTCCCGTCGTTCCTCGACCCCGAGGTCCGCCGAGCTCTCACTCCATGTCGCGGGAAGCGAGCCGTTCGGCCAGCAACGGATGCCGGAAGCGATAGGAGGCGCCGTTGCGGCTCAGGACGCCTTTGTCGCAGGCCTCGTCCAGGAATCCGATGAATGTCCACGGCAGCAGGCCCCGGGCCGCCAGCAGCGTGCGTTCCAGTTTCGCGATGCCGTACCTGCTCTGCGCCGCCGCCACCGTGATGCCCGCGGTGAGGCCGTAGGTGAAGAACGTGCTCACCGCGGCGATGACGCCGATCAGCGGCCGGTGCGTACCCGCCGTCGCCCGTACGCCGACCGCGAGGCTGATCGCCGCGGCGATGCCCAGCGTGCACCACAGGAACGTGCGGCGGTCGAGCTGGAGCAGGCGGCGCGGCACCATGACGTCCCGTTCGGTGGCCGACGGGCCCTGGGCGCCGAAGGCCAGGGCCGTAGCGAGCGTGGCCGACAGCCAGATGAACGGAAGCCAGACTACGCTGATCCGGGTGAAGGCGGCCGCGGCCGCCGCCGTTCCGCCGAGGGCCGCGCCGCCGAGCAGCCCGTACCAGGAGGCCCGCAGGCCGATCGACGGCCATCTGCGCCGGGAGATCTCCGTCGACACCTTGCCGGCCAGGGCGGCGGTCGCGCCGCAGAGGAACCCGAAGGCCAGGCCGCCGATCAGCGCCATCACGACCAGCGCGTACACGCCGGCCTCGACCACCGGGACGGTGCCGCCGCTCACCGCGGCCCGCGCCTGCGCGGGGGAGCGGAGCAGCCAATACAGGACGAGAGCCGCGAAACCTATGAAGACCACGACGGCGTTGGCCCAGCCCGCAGAGGTGGCGAACAGCACGGTGAGCGCGATCGCCGCCAGGACGGCCGGCGCGGCGGCACGTACCCGGTCCAGGAGCGAGAACCACATGCGCGGGGAGGGATCCTTTGCGGTGTAGTGGAGAGTGAGCCACACGATGAAGCCGGCCGCGATGCCGTCGGCCAGGCCGCGCGCCCATCCGTCGTGCACGTCGCCCTTCGCGGTGTGCGCCAGCACGCCAAACGCCGCCGCGGCCAGCGCCATCGCGACGCTCCAGATCCACGGCCGAAGCCGCGGGGCCGGGCGCCCCCGTACGATCATCGCGACCGCCCACACGGCGAGCCCGATCGCGAGGCCGTCGGCGGGCGCCAGCAGCCAGCCATGGGACGCGTGCGGACGGAACCCGTCCGCCCAGGCGTTGACCAGGGCAACCAGCCCGCCCGCGACCAGCCACGGCATCGGCGGCCGAGGCGGGGTAAGCACGCGCGCGTCCGCACGGACCGGGCTGATCCGCAGGGCGCCGGCGGCGAGCAGCGCCGCCAGGGTCCCCGTCGCGATCCAGCCGTTGACGTCCTGGTCCCAGCCGCTGACGAACCCGTCGGCAAACCCGGCGACGAAGCCCTGCGTGAGGTTCGCGGGCAGCGGGAGCAGCCTGATCGCCGCCGCGACGGCGGCCGCGGCCGCCCCGAAGAGCAGGGCGTACGCCGTACCGGTCCGTTTCAGCTCCAGGGGCCGCCAGCTGAACCCGCCGGCCAGGCCCGCGGTGATCCCGAGCTCGTAACCGCCGCTGATCGAGCCGGCGATGTAGACCCCGAGCGCGGCCATGACCGCCGCCCGCCCGCTGCCCGACACGAACAGGACGAAGCCGTAGCAGAGCACCCCCGCCGCCCCGATCCGCAGGCCGTGGGCCAGGCCGACCTCGGCGCTGTCGAACACCCACCGGTTGAGCATCCCCGTTGAGAAGGCCGTCCAGCAGAAGACCAGGAGCGGCGCGAGCACGGTGACCGTGACGCGCCGCCACGTGGGCGGCAGGCGCAGCGAGCCGAGGTCCCACCAGGTGATGTCCGGCCTTGCGACACGGTCTCCCGGCGGATCGGCGAGCTGGGTCAGCCATCGCCGCGCCGCGTCCGGGCGTTCCGGGAACTTCGCCGCGATATATCCGTCGAGCAGATAGCCGGGAACGTCGGGCTTGCCGCGTAACTCCGTCGGTTCAGGGCTCCCGTCGCCGCCGGGGTTGTAGACGCTGTCGGCGAGCACCGCCATCAGCGGCGTGTCGAACTCCCGCGCCAGCTCGGGCTCGCGCAAGATCTCCCAGCGCCCGCTTCGGGTGGAGTTCTGTTCGAGGTAGTCGATGATCTCATCTACCTTCTGTGCCCTGAGCTCCACGCCCTGGGCGCCGGCCAGGTGACGCACGGTGGTGTTCTTCGGATGGACGGCCGTGCGGAAGTCGTCGGTACGGCTGGTGAGCAGGACGTTGCGCAGGACGTACGACTCGACGTTGAGCCGGTCCAGGGCCTGGCGGCGGTTCACGGGCGGCAGCTCGTCGAAGCCGTCGAGGATGAGGGCGATGCGACGGGCCTTCAGCAGGGCCACGGCGAGCGTGCCGGTGTCCGGTCCGGCCGGGGACCTGCCGAGAAACGGATAGGTCGCGATCAGCCAGTTCTCCAGCCATTCCTCGAGTTCGGTCTGGTGCGGATTCCACGAACTGATCGGCACCAGCACAGGCACCTCCGGCGGCGCGGGTTCACGGCGCAGCAGGGAAAGCATGAGGTCGATCAGCAGTTCGGTCTTCCCCGAGCCGGGCGGACCGAGAATGACGAGCCTCCCGGCGGGCGTTCTGTCGATCCATACGAGGCTGAGCTGCTTGCCGTCGCCGCGCCGTCTTCGCCACTGTTCGTACACGTCACTACTTTTCGGTGCCCGGTCGAAACGCCGTGACCAGGCGAGGGATTGTTCGAAGCTTTCGAACAGTTCCGAGACGGCGCTCCTCCATTTGATCGGCAGCCGGCGCATCTCGGCCAGCCGGAGGGTGTTGGCCTCGCGTTCCCACTGGACCGTCACGGCGTGACGCAGGACTTCCGTGGCCTCGTCCACTTTCATCGGCTCATTGCCGGGTGCGGAGGCGCGATATTGGGCGACGATCAGGAGTACGGTCAGCACCGTGGTCACCGTCCAGGTCAGCGCGGTCCACCCCGGAGATTCGTGTGTCACGGTCGAGGTCGCCAGATTCGCCGCCATCCCCGCCAGCGGAGCCACGATGATCCCGGTGAGACCCGCTCTGGCCACCTGCCGCCCCGGCGTATTTCGCCCCATGACAGAACAGCACCATCCGGCCGTGGTGAGAACAACCGAGTTTGCCATTCTGCTTGGGTCTGTCCGGGGACAGCGGAATGGATGTGTGGCACGCTTTGCTGCCGTAGCAAAGCGGTGAAAGGTCGTCCACCTCGCAGATCCGTCGGCACTCGGCCGCCGCTCTTGAACGGATCTGGGTCACCGTCGGCTGGCCACCTCGGGCCAGCATCACGGTATGGCGCCCCTACGAGACCTTCGACACCGTGCGCCAGGAAGCGCTGCTGGAAGCCGCCGCGACCGCGCTGGACCTCATCCGGACCGGAAAGATCACCGCGCGCGGCAGCCTCGGCCCGCTGCTGACCCGAGGTCGAGGAACGATGGGACAGCCATTAGCGGTATGGGCTGTTCTAGCAGGTCAGGGCGATACACAACCAACGGCGCTGAGTCAGCTTCCGGCTCGAAGGTGGCGGGATGGGCTGGCCCAATAGCGCGATCTTGAGCGTTTCCGCAGGTCGCGGTGACCATCTGCACAATGATCCATCTCAGCGCTAATGGCTGTCCTCTCGTTCCTCGACCCCGGGGAAGTCCCAGAGTTCATGCGAACTGAAGGTTCATCCGATGGAACTGAAGGTTCTTCATCCCTCATGGACCGTTTCGACCCGTGGGTTCGTCGCGCCTGGCGGGGTCTTGCTCTTCAGCTGCGGTGGCCAGGAGAACGCGGGCGTTCTCGGCGTAGCGGATAGCGGTCTTGGGGTCGAGGCCGAACACTGCGGCGAGGTGGAGCGGGTCCGGGCCGTGTGTGAGGGCTTCCTCAAGCTGCCGATCAACGCGAAGGCGTTCGAGCGTCGCAGCCTGACCGCGGAGCTTCTTGGCGAAGTAGATCTTGGAGACCGGGCCGGTGCCGAGGGCACTCAGCTGATTGATCAGCAAGTGGGGATTGGCTGTGTTCGGCCAGCGGGTGCGCCGATAGTCGAGCCATTC
>NZ_FNVT01000069.1 GCF_900108335.1 Nonomuraea solani | reverse complement strand
GTGGTGCGGGTGTTGGGCGGGGTTATCTGGGTGACCCGGTGCGGACCGCGATGGCGTTTGTGCCGGATCCGTTCTCCGGGGTGAGCGGGGCACGGCTGTATCGCACCGGCGATGTCGTTCGGTATCTGCCGGATGGTCGGCTGGAGTTCCTGGGCCGCCGCGACCACCAGGTCAAGGTACGCGGCCAGCGAATCGAGCTGGGCGAAATCGAAGCCGCCCTGCGCGCGCTCGACGGCGTCGCCGATGCCGTCGTCACGGCGGTCACCGACCATCTCGGTCAGACCCGCCTGGCCGGCTACGTCGCAGGCTCCGTCGATGCCGGTCAGGTGCGGGCGCAGGTCGCGCGCACGCTCCCGGACGCGATGGTGCCATCAGCGATTGTCGTGCTGGAGACCTTGCCGCTGACCCCCAACGGCAAGGTTGACCGGGCGGGGCTTCCGGCTCCCGAGTTCGCCGACCGTTCCGAGTACGTGGCGCCGGCGACGGTGGAAGAGCGTCGGCTCGCGTCGATCTACGCCGACGTGCTCGGCGTCGATCGGGTCAGCGCGCTGGACGACTTCTTCCAGCTCGGCGGCCACTCGCTCCTGGCCACCCAGCTCATGGCCCGCGTCAGAGAACAACTCGGCGTCGAAGTGCCGCTGCGGTCGCTGTTCGAGCATCCGGTGCTGCGTGACCTGGCCGCCGTGGTCGTGGAGCGGGGCGTGATCTCCGATGGGGTGCCGCTGGTGGCGGTGGAGCGTGGCGGGCCGATCGAGGTGTCGTTCGCGCAGCAGCGGTTGTGGTTCCTGCAGCGGCTGGAGCCGGACGGCGTGGCTTACAACGTGCCGGCGGCGGTCCGGTTGCGGGGCCAGGTGGATGTCGATCGGCTCCGTGCGGCCTTGATGGCGGTGGGGCGCCGGCACGAGGCGTTGCGGACCGTGTTCGCGGAGGTCGATGGCCGTCCGGTCCAGGTGATCGGCGATGTGCCACTGATCGATTTCGCGGAGGTCGATCTGCGGAGAGCCGCTGACATCGCGGGCGCGGCGGATCGGGTGGCGGTGGAGCTGGCGGCACGGCCCTTCGACCTGGAACGGGGGCCGCTGGTCCGGTGGGTGCTGGCGCGGGCGGACGAGCGGGAGTTCGTGCTGGCCCTGTCGATGCATCACATCGTCTCCGACGGCTGGTCGGTGGGGGTGCTGCTGGAGGAGGTCCAGGCGGCTTACGCAGGCGTGGAGCTGCCAGAACTGCCGGTGCAGTACGCCGACTTCGCCGTCTGGCAGCGGCAGTGGCTGGCGTCCGGGGTGCTGGAGCGGCAACTGGCGTTCTGGCGCGGGGCGTTGGCCGGGGCCGCGCCGGTGCTGGAGCTGCCGGCCGACTTCCCGCGTCCGGCCGTACCGAGCTATCGGGGCGCGCATTTGCACGCGCGGATCGACGCCGCGACGGTGACCGGGCTGCTCGGGGTGGGCGGCGAGCGCGGAGCGACGCTGTTCATGGTGCTGCAGGCGGTCTACGCGGCGCTGCTGGCGCGTCGGGCCGGACAGGACGAGGTGGTCGTCGGCGTTCCGGTGGCGAACAGGTCGCGGTCGGAGCTTGAGGGCTTGATCGGGTTCTTCGCCAACACGCTGCCGCTGCGGACTCGCGTGCGGGCGGGCGAGTCGTTCGAGGAGTTGCTGGGGCGGGTGCGGGATGGGGCGCTGGATGCCTTCGCGCACCAGGACGTACCGTTCGAGCGGTTGGTGGAGGAGCTGGCCCCCGATCGTGACCTGGCGCGCAACCCCATCTTCCAGGCCATGTTCGTGCTGCAGAACGCGCCGCGTACCGGGATCGATATGGACGGCGTTGATCTCGCCCAGCTCACCGTCGAGGACGGATCGGCCAAATTCGACCTCATGATGCTGGTCAACGAGACCGGCGAAACGCTCGACGTGGCCCTCGAATATGCCACGGACCTGTTCACGGAGGAGACCGGGCGGGCGATTCTCGATGCTTTCGTGCGGGCGTGTCAGGTGCTCGCTGAGCGGGGTGTGGGGGTTCCGGT
>NZ_FNVT01000034.1 GCF_900108335.1 Nonomuraea solani | reverse complement strand
CGGCGGGTGCTCAAGAGCATCGACGCCCCGCTGGAGGAGACCGTGCCGGCCCACCGCTCGATCACCGTCCGCGACCTGCTGACCTTCACCTTCGGCTTCGGGGCGGTGCTGGCGGCGCCGGACACCTACCCGATCCAGACCGCGATCCACGAGCTCGGCCTGGACACCACCTCACCGGACTTCGGGCCCGATGAGTGGATCCGCCGGCTGGGCGAGCTGCCGCTGATGTACCAGCCGGGCGAGCTGTGGCAGTACCACACCGGCGCCGACGTGCTCGGCGTGCTCATCGGCCGGGTGAGCGGGCGGACGCCGGAGGAGTTCCTGCGCGAGCGGCTGTTCGGCCCGCTGGGCATGCACGACACCGGCTTCCACGTGCCCGCCGCCAAGATCGACCGGCTGCCGACCAGCTACGCGCACAACCCCGAGAACGGCGAACCGGTCGTGTGGGACGAGGCCGCCGGCGGCAAGTACAGCAAACCCCCGGTCTTCGAGGCCGGCGGCGACGGGCTGGTGTCGACCGTGGACGACTACCACGCCTTCTACCGCATGCTGCTCAACCAGGGCGACCAGCGGATCCTGTCGCGGGCCTCGGTCGCGCTGATGACGATGGACCACCTGACCCCTGCGCAGAAGACCGAGAAGGACGCCTTCGGCGACCACTTCGGCCGGCACGGCGGCTACGGCTTCGGCATGGCCGTGCGCACCCACCGCCGCGACCTGGCCTCACCCGGCCAGTTCGGCTGGGACGGCGGCCTGGGCACCACCGCCTACGCCGACCCGGCCGAGGGCCTCGTCGGCATCCTGCTCACCCAGAGCGCCATGGACTCGCCCCACACCCAGCTCCTGCACCGCGACTTCTGGACCACCGCCTACCAGGCGATCGACTGACCCGTAGCGGCGGTCCGCCCACCCGGTCGCCTCGGCCACCAGGTCGTCGCGCCCGGCCAGGTCGAGCAGCAGCGGCCGCCCGGTCCGCAACGCCTCCACCAGCCTGACCGGCCCGCCGTCGGTCTTCAGCACCATGTCGGCGGCCATCCGCCCGGCCCCGGGGACGCCCACGTCGTAGGTGGTGTGAACGCCGCTGATCATTCCGCTCAGATGGGTGTTCACCTCATCGAAGCTCATCAGCTCGGCGAACAGCTCGGGAAAACGCGTCCGCCAGCCCGGTGTTCAGCCCCTGGCCGCCCCACGGGAAGTGCACGTGCGCGGCGTCCCCGGCCAGCAGCACCCGCCCTTCGCGGTACGTGCCCGCCTGCAGCGCGGCGTCGCCGTAGCGGGACAGGTTCCTGGGACCGGCCATCGGGACGGGCCGGTCCAGGATGCGCTCAGCCGCCTCCCGCAGCTCGGCGAGGGTGACCGGGGCCCGCCGGTCGGGGTGCGGGGCGCGGAAGTCGTAGGTGGTGACGCGGCTGTGCCCGGCCGGGTCGAGCCACACGATGATCCAGCCGCGCGGGGTGCGGGTGTAGCCGGGCGGTACGCCGTACGGGTCGAGCAGCCGCACGTCGCCCATGAGCGCGGCCACCCGCGCGGGCGTGCCGGTGAACGGGATTCCGGCGGCGCGGCGTACCGTGCTGCGCGCGCCGTCCGTACCCACCACGTAGCGCGCGGACAGCTCGTGAGCGCCGGCGGTCAGCACCACGTGGTCGTCGTGCTGGACCAGCCCGGTGACCTCCTGCCCCCGCCTGATCTCCGCGCCCAGCGCGGTCGCGTAGCGGGCGAACACCCGCTCGGCCCACGCCTGCGGACTGCCGACGATGCTCGCGCCCTCCTCCGCGACCGCGCCGAGGTCGAGCCCGAACATGCCGGAGAAGTGGAAGTTCACGCTTCCCCCGCTCGACCTGCCGACCGCGTCGAGCAGGCCGCGCCGGTCGAGGCTCTGCGCGGTACGCGCGTGCAGCGTGCCCGCCTTGGACTCCCCCGACGGCACCGCCGGCCGTTCGAGTACGAGCGGCCGGACGCCCTGCAGCCCGAGCTCGGCGGCCAGCAGCATGCCCACGGGCCCACCGCCCACGATCGCGACGTCGTACATCACAGCTCCTCCACAGAGACCAGCGCGGGCTCGGCGGCGCGCTCCCGGGCGAAGGTGAGCGCGACCGCGGCGCCGAGCAGCATGCCCAGCGCGGAGAGGAACACCGCCGTACGCAGTCCGGTTGCGAGCGCCGCGCCGGTCGCCGCGCCCACCCCGCCGGCGGCCACCAGGACGGCCAGGCCGAGCGCCGAGCCGACCTGCAGCGCCGTGGAGGCCATCCCGGAGGCCACGCCCTGCTCGCGGCCGGCGACGCCGGTCGCGGCGGCGATCCACATGCCGGTCCAGGTGAGGCCCTGGCCGATCCCCATGATCACGATCCCGGGCAGGACGTTCGCGTACGAGCCGTCCGCGCTGACGCCGAAGGCCACCAGCGCCGCGCCCACGGCCCCGCCGGCGGTGCCGATGAGCAGGGTCGAGCGCATCCCGATGCGGCCCGCGAGCCGCCCGCCGAGCTGGGTGCCGAGCGCGATCAGCAGCGCGGGCACCAGGAAGGCCAGGCCAGTCGCCACCGCGCCGTAGCCGAGGACGGTCCGGAAGTAGACGGTCAGGAAGTACGGCAGCGCGTTGAACGTGACGCCGAAGACCAGGATGACGGCGATGGCCGAGCGCAGGCTGCGGTTGCCGAACAGCCGCAGGGGCATGAGCGCGTCGTCGCCGCGCCGCTCCACAACGACGAACGCGGCCAGCAGCACGGCGGCCAGCACGGCGCCGCCGAGGATCGGCGGCGAGGTCCACCCGGACTCCGGGCCCTGGATGAGCGCGAAGGCCAGCAGGCTCACCCCGGCCGTGGCCAGCACGGCGCCCGGCAGGTCGAAGCGGCGGCCGCGGGTCCGCGGGCCGTCCGCCGGGATCAGCAGGTACGCGCCCGCGATGGCGATGCCGGCCAGCGGCACGTTGACGTAGAAGACGGCCTGCCAGCCCCACGCCCCGGTCAGCAGCCCGCCCAGCAGCGAGCCGAGCGCCAGCCCGCTGGCGCCCGCGCCGCTCCACACGCCCAGCGCCCTGTTGCGGGCGGGTCCTTCCGCGAATCTCGTGTTGACCAGCGCGAGTGTGGCGGGGAAGAGCAGGGCACCGCCGAGTCCCTGCACCGCGCGGGCGGCGACGAGCAGCGTCTGGCTCTCGGCCAGCCCGCCGGCCAGCGAGGAGAACGCGAACAGCGCCGTGGCCGCGACGAACATCCTGCGATGGCCGAGCAGGTCGGCCGCCCGGCCGCCGAGCAGCAGGAAGCCGCCGTAGGCGACGGCGTACGCGCTGGCCACCCACTGCAGCGATTGGGCGGAGAAGCCGAGATCCTGCCCGATGTCGGGCAGCGCGACATAAACGATGAAGTAGTCGAGCGAGGTGATGAGCTGGGACAGCGCCAGCAAGGCAAGGGTCAGAGCTGCGCGATGGGTCACGATCTCCTACTTACGATCGTCCGGGATATTCGTACGATTCGAGATGCTCGTACAGACGTGCGCGCCCTGTCAAATCACTGTCCGGGACATGCGTACAATCGAGGCATGCTGCATCCCTCACGCGACCAGATCAACCTGCTGGACGTGCTCGCGGCCCTCGGGCACCCGGTGCGCGCGAAGATCGTGCGGGCACTGGAGTCGGGCGAGGAGCAGTTCTGCGGCTCGATCGTGCCCGACGTGCCGAAATCGACGCTGACCACGCACTGGCGGGTCCTGCGCGAAGCGGGCGTGATCTTCCAGCGGCCGGAGGGCCGCAAGTTGTTCATCACCCTGCGCAGGCAGGACCTCGACGCCCGCTTCCCCGGCCTGCTCGAGCTGGTGACGCGGGAAGACCTCTAGCCGGACTCGCCGAGGCCGAGAGAGGCGATGAGGTCGTGCATCTCGTCGCGGTAGACCCGGGCCGGGTCATGGGTGAGGGAGCGCAGGTGGCCGTAGATCTCCAGGGCCATGAGCCCGTGCATGCGGCCCCACACCCGGAGCGTCATCGCGATGGCCGCCGGTGGCAGGTCGGGAAAGTCCTGGCGGACGTGGGCCACCAGGCCCGGGTCGAAGTCGGCCCAGTCGTAGGCGCGGTCGTCGGATCGCCGCGCCCGGGCCGTCGGCCAGGCGGCGGCGACGAGGCCGACCAGGCCGCCGCAGGCGCGCGCCTCGGCCCGTTTGCCGGGGCCGTCGCCGGGCGCGCGGTAGCCGGGCACGGGGTCACCGTAGATCAGCCGGAAGCCTTCGGGGCTGGCCAGCGCCCAGTCGCGCATGGCCTGGGCCCAGGCCAGGATCCGGCCGCCGGGGTCGGTTTCCGGCACCGCGTCGCGGGCGGCCTCGGCCGTGTCCACCGCCGAGGTGTAGACGTCGCCGATGAGCGTGGTGACCAGGTCGTCGCGGGTGGCGAAGTAGCTGTAGATCGCGCCGGCCGTCATGCCCATCTCACGAGCGATCGCGCGCAGCGAGATGGCGTCCGGGCCGCCGTCCGCCATGAGCTTCAAGGCGATCGCCTTGATCTCGGCGCTGGTCTGGGCGCGAAGCCGGTCGCGGCGGCTCATCGTCTGGTCGCTCACCCTTGACACTCTACAGGGCTGTAGTAATCTACACCGTTCTCTATTTGAATGCCGTGTAGTGGAGAAATCCCCATCCATGGGAAGGATCATCCGCATGACGAACGACGATCCCGCCCTCATGTCCGCGCTCACGACGGAGCACTTCGTCCTGCAGACCGCCATCAGCACCGCCTCCAGCGAGGAGTCGTCCCGGGCCACGCTGTACGTGAAGGCGCTGTCCAGCTCGCTGGTGGCACTCGGCTTCGCCGCCCCGCCCTCGCCGGCGTTCGTCCCGCTGGCCGCGACCGTCCTGCCCGCGCTGGCCGTTCTCGGCCTTTTCACCAGCGTGCGCCTGGTCGACACGGGTGTGCAGAACATCCTGTGCCGTAGCGCGATAGCCCGCATCCGCCTTTACTACCGCCGGTTATCCCCGCGGGCCTCCGACTACATCGTCGCCTGGGCCGGGGCCGCGGAGAACGACGCCGTCACCGCGGCCGCCGCCACCATGGGCATCGGGCGGCGGCGCGACTGGCTCATCGGCCTGTTCACGATCGCGATGATGATCGCCGCGATCAACAGCATCGTGATCGGTGCGGGCATCACCCTTCTGGCCACCCTCGCGTTCCCTCTCGGCGTGGCGATCGCCCTCGGCCTGCTCGCCGCCGCCGTGCACCTCGCGCTCTTCTACCTCTACCAGCGCCACCGCTACCGCACCCGCCCGCAGCTTCCCGAGATCTCCCCCTGACCGCCTTCACGCGCTCAGCGCCGCGCAGAGAGCGTCGACGGCGGCCGGGTACGTACGCTCCGGCGGCGCCGCGAACCCGACCATCAACCCCTGCGCCCGGCCGGCCGGGTCGTGGTGAAGCTCGGCCAGCCCGCGCACGGCCACCCCGCGAGCCGCGCAGGCCGCGATCACCCGCCGCTCGTCGGCCGGCGTGATCAGCGCGTGCAGCCCGGCCGGCACCCCCTGCGCCATGATGCCGGGAACGGCGGCCAGCCGGTCGAGCAGCAGCTCGCGCCGCCGTCGGTAGCGCAGCCGGCAGGACCGTACGTACCGGTCGTAGGCGTGCGTGGCGATCAGGTCGGCGAGCACGAGCTGGCCGAGGCTCTCGGTGTACAGGTCGGCCAGTTCCTTGGCGCGCGTCACCGGCTCGACCAGGCCGGGCGGCAGCACCATCCAGCCCAGCCGCAACCCCGGGCCGAGCGTCTTGGAGGCGGTGCCGCAGTACACGACGTGCTCGGGCGCCATGCCCTGCAGCGCGCCGACGGGCTGGCGGTCGTAGCGGAACTCGCCGTCGTAGTCGTCCTCCACGACCAGCCCGCCCGTGGCGCGCGCCCACGCGCACAGCTCCTGGCGGCGGCCCGGATGTAGCGGCACGCCGGTCGGATACTGGTGCGCGGGCGTCAGCATCACGGCTCCGACCTGGGCGTCGAGCCCTTCGAGCCGGGCGCCGTACGCGTCCACGGGCAGCGGCAGCAAGGTGTGCCCGGCACGCCGGACGACCTCGCGGAAGGCGTTGTGCCCGGGATCCTCGGTGGCCACGACCCCGGTCTCCAGCACGCCGCTGAGCAGCGTGATCGACTGGTAGAACCCGGAGGTCACCACGATCCGATCCGGTCCGGTTCGCACGCCCCGCGTACGCCCGAGATAGTCCGCCAGCGCGGTCCTCAGCTCGATCCGCCCCTGGGGATCGCCGGCCTTCAGCGTGTCGGCTCCCAGCACCCGCCGGGTGGCCGCCAGCCAGGCCCGGACCGGGAACGAGCCGACATCCGGGCAGCCCGGCCGCAGGTCGTGCAGGGGAAGTGCCCGGACCGGCCCGGGACGTGTGGGCTCCCCGGAGCTGAGCGGCACCGTGGCCACCGTGGTGCCCGATCCGGGGCGCGTGCTCAGGTAGCCCTCCTCGACGAGCTGGTCGTACGCGGCCGTGACGGTGCCCCGCGACAACCCGAGCTCCTGGGCCAGCCCGCGCGTGGAGGGCAGCGGCGTGCCGGCGGGCAGCCGCCCGTCGCGCACCGCCTCGCGCAGCGCCGACTCCAGCCCGGCCCGCCTGCCGGAACCCGTCCCCATGGCGAGATGCAGATCGAGTCGCGAACTGGACCAGTTTTTCGGCATGAAACTGGATCTTACGCGTGGTCCGGTCGGCCCGTACCTTTCAAGGGACCGTTCTGGAAGGAGCCTCCCCATGACCGTGATCGCCCATCTCAGCGACGTCCACATCGACGACCGGCGCAGCGCCGACCGCACCCGGGCGGTCATGGACTACCTCGACGGGCTCCCGTACGACCTGGACGCCGTGCTGGTCACCGGCGACATCGCCGACCATGGCTTGCCCGCCGAGTACGAGCTGGCCCGCGAACTGCTGACCTCCCGCCACCCGACGCTGATCTGCCCCGGCAACCATGACGACCGTACGGCGTTCCGCGAGTCGCTGCTGGGCCTGCCGGGGTCGGCCGCCCCGATCAACCAGGTGCTGCGCGTGGCCGGATGCGTGATCGCGCTGTGCGACTCGTCGGTGCCGGGCAAGGACGAGGGCTTCCTGGAGGACGAGACGCTGGACTGGCTGGAGACGGTCCTGGCCGGGACCTCCGACCGGGTGCTGGCCGGCTTCCACCATCCGCCCGCGCCGCTGCGCATGCCGTTCGTGGACGGGATCCGGCAGTTCGGGGAGGAGCGGCTGGCCGGGCTGGCGCGTCGCCATCCGCACCTGGCCGGGTTCGTGTGCGGGCACGCGCACACCGCGGCGGCCACCACGTTCGCCGGGCTGCCACTGCTGGTCGCGCCCGGAGTGGTCTCGACCTCGCGGCTGCCGTGGGAGCACCGGAGGCATCCGGATGACCACGTGTACCTGGAGCAGCCGCCCGCGCTCGCCTTCCACGTCCTGGACGAGGACGGACGGCTGACCACCCACTACCGCACCGTCACGCTCGCCTCCGCAGAGTGATCATGGGCCGGTGTCCCGGGTCCAGCCGACATGACGCCCTTCAGCGGACCGGCAGGCCGGTGACCGCCCGGCCGATGATCAGCCGCTGGATCTCCGACGTGCCCTCAAAAATGGTATAGATCTTGGCGTCCCGGTGGAAGCGCTCCACCGGATGCTCCCTGGTGTATCCGGCCCCGCCCAGGATCTGGATCGCCTGCTCGGTCACCCACACCGCCGTCTCCCCCGCCACCAGCTTCGACATCGAGCCCTCCGCCTGCTCGAACTGCCTCCCCTTGCGTGCCATCCAGGCGGCCCGCCAGGTCAGCAGCCGGGCCATGTCCACCCGGGTGGCCATCTCGGCGAGCAGGAAGGCGATCGCCTGGTTCTCGCCGATCTTGCGGCCGAACTGCTCGCGCTCGCGGGCGTAGTCCCTGGCGTACTCGAAGCCCGCCCTGGCGATCCCCACGGCCATCGCGGCCACCGAGGGGCGGGTGGTCTCGAACGTGCGCATGGCCGCCTGCTCCCCGGCCCGCTCCCCCTTCCGTACGCGGGCCAGCCGGGCGTCCAGCCTGTCCTTGCCGCCGAGCAGGCACGACCCCGGTACGCGTACCTCGTCCAGGATCACCTCGGCCGTGTGCGAGGCGCGGATCCCGTGCTTGCGGAACTTCTGCCCCATGGACAGCCCTGGCGTGCCCGGCGGGACGACGAAAGACGCCTGCCCGCGCGTGCCCAGCGCCGGGTCGACGGAGGCCACGACCACGTGCACGTCGGCGATGCCGCCGTTGGTGGCCCACGTCTTGACGCCGTTGAGGATCCAGTCGCCGCCGTCGTGCACGGCGCGGGTGCGGATGGCGCCGATGTCGGAGCCGGCGTCCGGCTCGGAGGCGCAGAAGGCGCCCAGCTTGACGTCGTTCTCCGAGCCGAACATCAGCGGCAGCCACTGCGACATCTGCTCGGGCGTGCCGTTCGAGGCCAGGGCGGCGGCGGCCAGGCCGGTGCCGACGATGGACAGGCCGATGCCCGCGTCGCCCCAGAAGATCTCCTCGAACGCCACGGGCAGCGCCAGCCCGCTCTCCTCGAACCACTGGGTGGCGAAGAAGTCGAGCGAGTACAGGCCGATCTTGGCCGCCTCCTGGATGACCGGCCAGGGGGTCTCCTCGCGCTCGTCCCACTCGGCGCCCGCCGGGCGGATCACGTCGCGGGCGAAGGCGTGCACCCAGTCGCGTACCTCGACCACGTCGTCACTGAGCTCCGGGCAGAACCCCGTCATCGCGCTCTCCTCGGCCTGCGGCGTTACCGGCGGTAACACCTTACCGGTCAGTAGCCAGGTCCGGAAAGGGACCGGGCCGCCTCCTCGGCCGCCTCGCGCACCACCGTGTTCTCGTTGCCGCACTGCCGCAGGGCCTCCGGTTCTCGCAGCCGGGTGAGCGCGCCCACCAGCTCCAGCCCCAGCGCCACGTTGGACTCCTGGTCGAGCATCTCCTTCAGCTCCGTGGCGTCCCCGGGCGCGCCCAGGTAGCCCATCGCCCGGATCGCGCTCTGGCGCAGGATGAGGTCCTCCGTGGTGACGGCCGCGTTCCTCGCGACGGGAGCGGCCGCCGCCGCCCGCAGCGCCTGGCCGGCCGCCGGGTCACCGATCCGGCCCAGGCACACCGCGGCCATGCCGCGCAGCCTGGCGCTGTTCCCGCGATCGTCCAGGGCCTGCTTGGCGACCTCGAACGCGGCCTGGTCACCGAGGCCGCCGAGCGTCGACATGGCCAGCATGCGCCGCCGGGCGTCGCCCCCGGGCGCGGCCAGGTCCAGCAGCGGCATGACGGCCCGCCGGTCACGCAGGTAGTCGAGCGCCAGCATGACGGCCGAGGACTCCCGCTCCCCGTCCCACTCGTGCGTCTTGACGAGGATCTCGATGAGCCGCGGCACCACGTCCGCGCCGAGCCCGGACAGCGCCACGGCCGCGGCGGTCGGTGCCGGCACCAGGCTCACCGGCCTGGGCCCCGCGGTCCTGCCGGGCCGCCGCAGGATGTGCCCGACCTGCTCGTACAGGTCCGTTCGCACGATCCAGCCGAGCACCATCTGCGCCACGATCCGCGGCAGCCAGTCGTCGTCAGACGACTCGGACACCTTGGCGAGGAGCGGCGGGACGGCCTCGTCGCCCTGGTCCCGCAGCGCGTCGCGGGCCACGGCGTACGGCTCGCGCGTCTCGTTCACGCACGTCTGGAAGAGCTGCTCGAACTCCGCGCCGGTCATCGCGATCACGTCTCCCACCAGTAGGGGCCCTGATAGCCCGGATCGATCTCACGGGGCGTGCGCTGCACGTTGATGCCGCAGTGCAGCTCGCCCAGGCCCATGTGGTAGGCGTCCCAGTCCTCGACGAAGCGCACCCGCAGGCTGAGGCGCTCCAGCGCGCAGCACGCGTACGCCTCGAACAGGTCGATGCTCTTCTCGGGGATCCACACGCGCTCCCACTGCCGGTACGTCCTGCCGTCGGAGCCGAACACGCTCTGCCCCATGGGATTGTTGGCCGGGTGGTTCCTGACGGCGCCGATGGAGACGCCGAAGATCGCGGCGATGTCGTTCACCAGCGCCCCGCGCCGCGCCCAGTGCGGCTCACCGGCCAGGCGCGCGAGCTGCTCGGCCGACAGCTCCATGCCGAGCTGCCTGGCCAGGATCAGGTTGACCTCGCGCGGCCGCAGGCGCGGGCCGAGCGGGCGGGGCAGCAGCACGAGGTCGTCCAGGACCACCAGGTTGACCAGGTTCGGGGTGTAGGCGGTGGTCCAGTTGAAGGTCTCCTTGTGCAGGATCAGCCCCAGCGTTCCGGCCGCCATGCCGGGCGGCTTGGCGAACAGGACCGGCAGCCGCAGCAGGCGCCCCTCGCCCAGGTCGAGCTGCGTGCGCAGCCGCTCCTCGATGAGCAGCATCTTCTGCCGGTGCAGGTTCTCGTTGAACTCCTGGTGGATGCCCAGCACGTCCGCGACGGACCTCCTGGCGTCGGTCAGCGACAGGTCGCCCGTCTCGTCGTCGCTGTAGATCTCCTGGCGGCCACGGAACAGGTCGGTGGGCTCGTACGCTTTCGCGGCCAGCAGCAGGTCGACGGCCACCTGGGGCGACGCGGTGACCACGCGGAAGTCCCGCCGCGGCGCGTCCGCGTCCACGGCCCTGCTGGGCACGACGGTCACGAACTCGTCCACGTGCCCGACCGCCAGCCAGGAGACGTCCAGCGGCAGAATCGGCTGTACGCCCTGCGCCTCCAGGAACGACCGATACCCGGGCGCGTGCAGCCGCAGCAGGTAGACGTCCAGCAGCCCGTCCCGCCTGCGGATCTCGAAGACCCGCGGCCCGTAGTCGACGATCGGCGCGTCCACCACGCGCCACCGTTCGCCGGGCCTGGTGTTGCCGACGGAGGTGACGTCGCGGTCGAGGTCGAAGTCGTACTTCTCGAACAGGTCGAACAGCCAGCCGGGCACCCCCAGCTCCCCGGACAGCTCCTGCTCCAGGTCGGCGGCCTCCGGCGGGACGACCTCGGTGAACGCGAGGACCTCGCCCCGGCCCAGGATGATCTTCCCGAACGGCGCCCGTGGTGGATCGGCGATCTCGGGCCCGGCGGGACCCGACGGCGCCGGCGGTGTCTCGATCTCGACCGGTGGCGAGACCTCCAGGTTGCCGCCGTAGCTGATCGAGTCGTCGGCCACCTGGTCCAGGTCGTTGAACAGGCCCAGCTCCTTGCCGGGCAGCAGCCGGCTGACCCACGGGCCGAGGTCGCGGCCGCGCGGGTTGTGCAGGGCGACCTGCGTGTGGCGCGGCCCCGGCAGCAGGCAGTATCCGATCTTCACCTCGTCCTGGGTCCAGGGGTCGCTGAAGTAGTGGCCGTCGATGAGGTAGAGCCCGCCGATGGCGTCCGGGTCGAACGGGTCGTGCGGCAGGTAGCGTACGCCGCCGTCCGGCTCCGGCCGGGTGTTCACCGGCACCCGGTCCGGGCCCAGCACCTCTCTGAGCGCGGCGATGACCTCCGCCAGCGTCGGGTGGTTGAAGGTGACGTCGTAGTCGTACAGGCAGGTCATGTACACGCGATCGACCGGCTCCAGGTTCGAGGGCAGCAGGAGCGGGGCGATGGTGACGACCCGGGGCTCGAGCACGTCGCCGACGCCGGGCACGCGGTACCCCCACTCCAGCCGGATCTCCTTCCCGTTCCTGTCGGCGGGGTCGAAGACGGGCGCGCCGGGCAGGGTGAGCGATTCGATGAGCAGCTCGTCCGGGCCGGGGTAGGCGGCGGTGTACTCGGTGGCGATCCGCCGCGGGTTGACCGAGGCGCCGAGCACCCGCTGCCACTTGCCGTCGGAGCCGACCGGGCCGAACAGGCGTACCCGGTTCCTGTCACCGCCGTCCAGCAGGGCGACGAACGTGGAGTCCGGCGTGACCTCCCCGTTCGCGGCCGGCCTCGGCAGCCTCGTGAGGTCCTTGAGATCGTCCGCGCCGTTGATCTCGTCGTCGCGGCTGTCCAGGGCGAGGCTCCGGTCGCCCGCCGGGATCCCCCGGTCGAGGTTGAGGTTGGCCAGGACGATGGCCCGTCCCGGAGGCACGGGGCTCGGTCGAATCTGCATCGCGATCATCCACTTTCATGGGCCTGTCGGACTTCGCCGGGCGAGGGCCGCCGCTACGCGGCCGTCACCCGGCAGCGCTCAAGGGCGCAGGGCAGCCGGACCACGATCCGGGTCCCGCCCCCGGGCCCGGTTCCGGCCGTCACGCTGCCGCCGAGATCGGCGGCCCTGGCCCGCATCGAGGCGAGGCCCAGCCCGTCCCCTGTCATCGGGCCGAGACCTCTGCCGTCGTCCAGCACCTCGATCTCCAGGTCGTCGCCGAGCGCCACGCTGAGCACGCACGTGCCCGCGCTCGAATGGCGCAGCACGTTCGCCAGCGCCTCCGTGGTGATCCGGTACGCGGTGACCTCGACGGCCGCGGGCAGCTCGGGCAGCGTTTCGGGAGCGCGCACGGTGACGTCGAGCCCGCCGCCGGCCCCGTCCAGCCAGACGCAGTACGCGCGCAGCGCGGGCAGCAGCCCGGCGGCCAGCGCGGCCGGGCGCAGGTCGTTGACGATCCGGTGGATCTCCGCGCACAACTCCCGTACGTCGTCGCGCAGCCGCCAGAGCACCTCACCGACCTGCCGCTGGTCCTCCCCCAGCAGCCCACCGGCCACGTCGAGCCGGTAGGCGATGGCGACCAGGGCGGGCCCGAGACCGTCGTGCAGGTCGCGCAGCAGCCGGCGGCGCTCCTCGGCCAGCTCGTCCTCCAGCCTGTTCTCCGGCTTGTTCTCCGGCTTGTTCTCCGGGGCCCTGCTCTGCCGAGCGGCTTGGATGTCCTGATGCATGAACGGTCTCCCGACGTTCGCGCTGCCCGGATGCTCGTGAGCATCCTGGAGACCAGCATGGCGGGGACCGTTGGAAGCGGCGCTGGAGTGCCCGCTGGAGTCGGCGGAAATCCACTGGGCCGCTCGTGCGCGGAGGTTTATGTTAATTGATTGTGGGTTGCCCGAGCGGCAGGAGTCGGGATGAGCGGTCAGAGCGGCCCGGCCTTACGCTTTGGGGTGCTTGGCCCACTCCGGACGTGGCGGGATGAGTCGGAGCTGGTCTTCGGGTCGCTCCAGCAGCGGACCGTGCTGGGGGTGCTGCTCCTCCAGGCCAACAGGCCGCTGAGCCGCGAACGCCTCATCGACGCGATCTGGGGCGAGGACCAGCCGACCTATGCGCTCAACCTGCTGCAGAAGCACATCTCCGGCCTGCGCCGGGTCCTCGAACCCGAGCGCTCGCCCCGCTCCCCCTCCGAGCTGCTGTCCTGGACCGACACCGGCTACCTGCTAACGGTCCCGCCCGGCCGTCTTGACCTGCACGTCTTCGAGACCGAGGTAGAACGCGCCAGGGCCGCCCGCCTGGCCGGCGACCTGCGCTCGGCGGCCAAGGCGCTGCACGACGCGCTGCGGCTGTGGCGCGGCCCGGTCTGCGAGGGGCTGGCGAGCCCGCTGCTGGACGCCGAACGCGACCGGATCGGCGAGCGCCAGATCGACGTCGTCGAGGAGCGCATCGACGTGGAGCTGGCCCTGGGCGACCACCTGGAGCTGGTCAGCGAGCTGCGCGCGCTCGTGGCGGACCATCCGCTGCGCGAGCGGCTGCGGGTGCTGCTGATGCTGGCGCTGTACCGCTCCGGGCGGCAGGCGGAGGCCCTGTCGGCCTTCCACGAGGCCCGCGAGCACCTCATGGACGAGCTCGGCGTGGAGCCGGGGCCCGCGCTGCGGCGCGTGCACGGGCAGATCCTGGTGGCCGATCCCGCGCTCACGGGCGCCGCCCCGCAGCCGGTCCAGACCGTACGCCGGCTGCCCGTGCCGGCGCAGTTGCCGTACGGGCTGGCGCACTTCGCCGGGCGGCACGCCGAGCTCGACCGGCTGGACGCGCTCTGCCTGGACGAGCGGGCCGGCGGCCGGGCCGTGGTGATCAACGCGATCGGCGGGATGGCCGGGGTGGGCAAGACCACGCTGGCCGTGCACTGGGCGCACCGCGTCCGCGACCGCTTCCCGGACGGGCAGCTCTACGTCAACCTGCGCGGCTTCGACCCGGGCGGCTCGGCGATGGAGCCTGCCGAGGCGATCCGCGGGTTCCTCGACGCCTTCGCGGTGCCGCCGCAGCGCGTCCCGATCAGCGTCGAAGGGCAGGCCGCCCTCTACCGCAGCCTGCTCGCCGACCAGCGGGTGCTCATCATCCTGGACAACGCGCGCAACGCCGAGCAGGTACGCCCGCTGCTCCCCGGCACCCCGACCTGCCTGGTCCTGGTGACCAGCAGGGACCAGCTCTCCGGCCTGGTGGTGGCCGAGGGCGCGCAGCCGATGACCGTGGACCTGCTGTCCGCCGCGGAGGCCAGGCAACTGCTGGCGCAGCGCCTGGGCGAGGAGCGGGTACGCGCCGAGGAGGAGGCCGTCGGCGAGATCGTCACCCTGTGCGCGCGGCTGCCGCTGGCCCTGGCCATCGTGGCGGCGCGGGCGGCCACCAATCCCCGCTTCCCGCTGGCGCTGCTGGCCGGGGAGCTGCGGGAGGCCAAGGGCGGGCTGGACGCCTTCCGTACCGCGGACCAGTCGACGGACATCCGGTCGGTGTTCTCCTGGTCGCTGCGGCGGCTCAGCGATCCGGCGCAGCGGCTGTTCATCCTGCTGGGCCTGCATCCGGGGCCGGACACCGGCACGTACGCGGCGGCGAGCCTGGCCGACACGCCGCTGCTGGAGACGGGCTCGGCCATGGCCGAGCTGGCGGCCGCCCACCTGCTGACCGAGCACGCGCCCGGCAGGTTCGTCCTGCACGACCTGCTGCGGGCGTACTCGTCGGAGCTCGCGCGGGCCACCAGGACCGGCGCCGAGCTGCGGGCCGCGACGAGCCGCATGCTCGACCACTACCTGCAGTCCGCGTTCCTGGCCGACCGGCTGATCAACCCGCTGCGCGACCCGCTCCTGCTCGCGCCGCCCGGGCAGGGGGTCACGCCGATCTCGATCACCGCCCACGACCAGGCGATGGAGTGGTTCGCCGCCGAGCACGCCGTCCTGCTCGCCGCCGTCGAGCAGGCCCATGACGAGGGCTACGACCTGCACGGCTGGCAGCTCGCCTGGACCCTGTCCACCTACCTCGACCGCCGCGGCCACTGGCAGGACCTGGCCGCCACGCACCGCACCGCCCTGGCGTCCGCGCTCAGGAGCGGCGACCCGGCCGCGCAGGCGCTCGCGCACCGGGGCATCGCGCGGGCGTACGCGCGGCTCGACCGCTACGAGGAGGCGCACCGCCACCTGCTGTCGGCCCTCGCCCTGTTCGAGGAGGCCGGCGACCAGGCCGGGCAGGCGTACGCGCACCGCTCTCTCGCGTCGCTGCTGGAACCCCAGGGCCGCGACCTGGAGGCCCTCGACCACGCGCAGCGCGCCCTCGACCTCTACCGGCGGGTGGACCACAAGGCGGGCCTGGCCGACGCCCTCAACGCGGTGGGCTGGTTCCACGCCCGGGTCGGCGACCACCGGCAGGGCCTGGCCTGCTGCCGTGAGGCGCTCGCCCTGCACGAGGAGCTGGACGACGAGGGCGGGCAGGCCGAGACCTGGGACAGCCTCGGCTACGCCTACCACCATCTCGGCGACCACGAGCAGGCCGTGGCCTGCTACCACCGCGCGCTGGACCTGTACCGCAAGATCGGCGACCGCTACAACGAGGCGGCCACGCTCTCCCACCTCGGCGACACCCACCACGCCACCGGCCGGGGGGAGGCCGCCGAGCGCGTGTGGCGCTCGGCGCTGACCATCCTCACGGAGATCGGTCACGGCGAGGCCGAGCAGATCGCCGGCCGGCTGAGCGGGCGTACGGACCTGGCGCACCACGCGTAAGAGCCCAACCGGAGATCCACTGGGAGGTGCACGATGGCAGTCGACCAGCCGAGCGAAGACCTGGTCACCGCTGTGAACGCGATCAAGAACCTGAACGAGGCCGAGCGGGCCCAGCTCGCCGACGCACTCGCGCGGACGGCCGCGGAGGCGCTCACCCAGTTGCTCAGGGACGAGTTCCTCAGCGCGTTCACCGCCAAGGCCGCCGAACTCGGTGGTCTGAGCGACATCGGCCAGCTCCCGAACATCCGGGCCAGGCGCGCCTTCACCTTCGACTCCCGGAACACGCTGCGCCAGGACCGTCAGATCAACGGCCAGGAGTAACGGTGCCCCCTCTGACGGTCATCGTCTCGATGCCGTTCATGGACGCGCGCCGGCCGTCGATCCAGGCCGGCCTGCTCGCCGCGCTGGCGCGCGCCCAGGGATTTCCCGTCCGTACGCTGCACGCCAACCTCGACTTCGCCGCCCGCGTCGGCCCGGAGACCTACGACCGGCTCGCCGACCACCGGGACATCATGCTGGGCGACTGGCTGTTCTCCCTCGACGCCTTCGGCGCCCGCGCGCCCGACCGGGACGCCGCGCTGCTGAAGACCGTGGACGACGAGGAGTTCAGGGACCTGCTGACCGCCATCAGGGAGCGCGAGGTGCCCGCCTACCTCGACGCCCTCATGAAGGCGCTGCCCTGGGAGGAGGCCGCGGTCGTCGGGTTCAGCTGCACCTTCCAGCAGAACGCGGCGTCGTTCGCGCTGGCCAGGCGGCTCAAGGCGCGCCATCCGCGGCTGCTCACGGTCTTCGGGGGCGCCAACTTCGACGGCGAGATGGGCCTGGAGCTGGTCAGGTCCGTCGAATGCGTCGACGCCGCCGTCATCGGCGAAGGGGACGTGGCCTTCCCCCGGCTGCTGGCCGCCGTCGCGGAGGGAACCGGCCTGGACGAAATTCCCGGGCTGGCCAGAAGGGTGCGCGGCGAGGTCGTCGCGACGCCGCCGGCGCCCCTGCGGCGCGACATGGACGCGCTGCCGCCGCCGGACTACGACGAGTACTTCGAGCACGCCGAGGAGCTGGGGCTGCTGGCCCGCACCAGCCGCAGGGAGGTGTGGATCCCGTTCGAGGCGGCCCGTGGCTGCTGGTGGGGCGAGAGGCACCACTGCACCTTCTGCGGGCTCAACGGCACGTCGATGGCCTTCCGCGCGAAGTCGCCCGAGCGGCTGCTGGCGGAGCTGGCCGGGCAGGCGCGGCGGTATCGCAGCTTCCGGTTCGAGGCCGTGGACAACATCCTCGACATGCGTTACCTGGAGGACCTGCTGCCCCGGCTCATCGCGAGCGAGGCCGACTACGACATCTTCTACGAGGTCAAGGCCAACCTCAGCCGCGCCCATCTCAGGCGGCTGGCGCGGGCCGGAGTACGGTATCTGCAGCCCGGCCTCGAATCGCTCAGCACGAACGTGCTGCGGCTGATGCGCAAGGGCACCACCGCCGCCCAGAACGTCAACCTGCTGCGCTGGGCCCAGCACTACGACATCCACGTGGCGTGGAACATCCTGTGGGGGTTTCCCGGCGAGAGCGAGCGCGACTACGCCGGGCAGGCGGCGCTCGTGCCGCACCTGACGCACCTGCGGCCGCCGGAGAGCGCGGCGCGGATCTGGCTGGAGCGCTTCAGCCCGCTGGCCGGCGGGGCCTTCCCGCTGCGGTTCCGCCGTCCCGACCCGAGCTACGCCCACGTCTATCCGGCGGACGTCGATCTGGACAAGGTGGCCTATTTCTTCGAGTACGCGTTCCTCGACGCCCTGCCAGACGACGCCTACGCCGGGCTGGACCGGGCCGTCACCGCGTGGGCGGCCGCATGGAGTGAGGGGCGGCCGCCGGAGCTGACGTACTGGTCGGCGCCCGGGTTCCTGCAGATCCACGACGGCCGGAACCCGGACACCGAGGGCACCTACACCTTCCACGACCACCTCGCCGCCATCTACCTGGCCTGCTCCGAGCGTCCCATCACCGCCGCGGCCGTGGCCGGGCGGCTCGGCCTGCCGGTGGAGGCGGTACGCGCGGCGCTGGAGGAGTTCGCCGGACGCGGGCTGGTGTTCCTGGACGGTCCGCGCGCCCTGGCGCTCGCCCTGCCCGCCAGGCACGGCCGGTAGGCGGGGGGCGGTGACGGTGGATCGTTCGCCCGAGGAGAGCCCGAGCCCGGTCGCCATGCTGCTCGTGGACGACCATCCCGTCTTCCGCGCCGGGCTGCGCGGGCTGCTGGCGGCGGAGAGCTGGGTGGGTGAGATCTTCGAGGCGGCCACCGTGGCCGAGGCGGTCAGGATCGTGGTGACGCACGACGTACGGGTGGTCGCCATGGACATCCGGCTGCCCGACGGCGACGGCATCGCGGCCACCGCCCGCATCGTCAAGGTGCGGCCGCACACGGCGGTGCTGCTGCTGACCATGGTGGAGGACGAATACCTCGTCGCGGCCGGGCTGCGCGCGGGCGCGCGCGGCTACGTCCTCAAGCAGACCGACCCCCGCACCGTCGTGACCACGCTGCGCACCGTCGCCGACGGGGGTGTGGCGCTGGGGCCGCGGATCGGGTCCGGCGTGCTGGCGGCGCTGCGGCGGGCGCCCTCGCCACCGCCGCCGCCGTTCGACCGGCTCACGCCGCGCGAGCGCGAGCTGGTCCAGCAGGTGGCGGGCGGCCTGGGCAACGGCCCCATCGCGCGGGCGCTGGGCGTGTCGGAGAAGACCGTGCGCAACATGGTGTCGGAGGTCCTGGCCAAGCTGCAGATCCCCGATCGGGTACGCCTCGCGCTCATGGCCCGCGACGCCGGCCTGGCCCCGGAACGCGACCTCGACCACTGACCGTCCCCCGCCTGCGGGAGCGCGTCCCGCCGGGAGGGGACGAATTCCCGGCCGCCACCGCCGTCCGTCCCTTATGTCACCGAAAGGCGCGCCGCACCATCGATGCCATGGAGGGCTTCGACGGGCACGTCGCCATGACGGACGATTCCGAGGCCGACAACCTCACCATCTTCGGCGCGGGCGCGGACAACGCCGTTCCCGGCGAGGTCGTCCTCCAGCTCCGTACGGAATCCGCCCGCGCCCTGCGGGTGAGCGTCTCCTCGGGCCCGTCCCGCGGGCTGCCCGGCCTGGCGTCCGGTTTCGGCTTGCCCGCCGTGGACGCCGTCCTGGCCGCCATCGGTACGCGGTCCGTCACGGCGGTGCACGCGCCCGCGCCGCCGCGTACCGAACGGGGGTCGGCGACGGCCGCGCCGCTCACCGCGCTGGCCGCGACGTTCAAGGTGCGGTTCGCCCCGGAGCACGCGGTGCCCGAGGTGGTGGACCGGCTGATGGCGCTGGACGAGGTGGAGGTCGCCGAGGCCAACCGCTACCGGGAGAGCCATCTGCGGCCCGACGAGCCGCGTTACGCGCAGCAGTGGGGGCTGGCCAGGATCAACTGCCCGGCCGCCTGGGACATGACGACGGGCAGCGCCGCCGTCACGGTCGCGGTCGTCGACACGGGCGTTGACCTGAACCATCCGCAGCTCGCGCCGCTGCTCCTGCCCGGCCGGGACCTGGTCGACTGGGACCTCGCCGGGTGGGAAGCGCGCCTCGCGCCCTGGGTGCTGGAGGGCGACTTCCACGCCGCAGGACACGAGCCGCAGGACGAGGTGGGACACGGCACCCACGTGGCCGGGACGATCGCCTGCCTCAGCGACGACGGGCGCGGCGTCGCGGGCGTGACCTGGCGCTGCCGGATCCTGCCCGTACGGGTGCTGGCCCGTACCCGGAACACGGTGAGCGGCCGGGTGGGCGGCATCGGCAGCTCGGCCGACCTCGCCGCCGGCATCGCCTGGGCCGCCGGGCAGGGCGCCCGGGTGATCAACCTCAGCCTGGGCGGGGCGGTCGGCACCACCGTGGAACGCGACGCCGTCGCGCACGCGCTCGCGCGCGGGGCGGTCGTGGTCGCGGCGATGGGCAACAACGGCACCAGCGAACCCGGCTATCCGGCCGCCTACCCCGGCGTGGTCGCCGTCGGCGCCGTCAACGCCGCCGACCGGCGGGCGGCCTTCTCCCAGATCGGCCCGCACATCGACGTGGTGGCTCCCGGGGTGAACGTGCTCAGCACGTTTTGGGATGACACGTACGCGTTTCTGCAGGGCACGTCCATGGCGGCGCCGCACGCGGCGGGCGTGGCGGCCCTGATCCTGTCCTGTTCGCCCGGCCTCGCCCCGGAACAGGTGGCCCACATCCTCCGCGACACCGCCCGGCCCTTGCGCGACACCTCGGCGGACCCCGTGCCGAACAACCGGTACGGGAGCGGGCTTCTGGACGCCCGGGCGGCCCTCGACCGGGCTCTCGGCCTTTGACCCGCGCCCGAGATTCCCGGGCGGAACGGGTCGGCTGTCCCTGGGCCCCGGGACGCGCGGCGGCGGACACTCGGGGTTCTGACCTTTTCGCGGGGGGCGATGTGCTGATCGGGCGCGCGAGTGAGCTGACCGTTCTGGGAGCCGAGCTGGCTCGGATCGAGGCGGGCCACCGTCTCCTGCACGTGAACGGGCCGGCCGGCATCGGCAAGACCACGCTGGTCCGGCACTTCCTGTCCGAGAGTCTTGTCGCCTCGCTGACCGCGCGGGCGGCCGAGGAGGAGTCCGGCCTGCCGTACGGGCTGCTCGCCCAGCTTGTGGCGGATGGGACCGGGCCCGAGCTGCTCCAGAACCTCCTTCGGCAAGTGGAGGACCGGCCGCTGGTCCTGGTGATCGACGACGCGCAGTGGGCCGACGGCGAGTCGCTGCGCGCCCTGGCCTTCGCGTTACGGCGTCTGGGGTCCGCGCGGCTGCTCACCGTCATCGTCACCCGATCCGGAACCCGGCTGCCGACGACGTTCGAGCACTTCCTGCGCGACGCGCACACCGTCCGGCTGGAGCTGCCCGGACTGCGGCCGGCGGAGCTGCGGGAGCTGGCGGACGCGCTGGGCACCGGCCCGATCACGGCCCGCATGGCCGAACGGCTGCACGCCCACACCGGCGGCAACCCCACGCACGCCCGCGCCCTGCTCGCCCGATACCCCACCGACGTGCTGGACTCCGCCGTCCCGCTGCCCGCGCCACCCGGCTACCCGGTGCCGGCCCTCACGCCGGTGGCCAGAACCCTGGTGGAGGCGGCGAGCGTTCTCGGCGTGACGGCCCCGCTGTCGTTGGTGGCCGAGCTGGCGGACCTGACCGACCCGCTGCCCGCGCTGGACGAGGCCGTGGCCGCCGGTCTCCTCCAGGAGCGGCGCACGGTCGGCGCCCTCGGCGTGCACTTCCCCGACCGGCTGCGGTGGGCGGCCGTGTACCACTCGCTGCGCCCGGCGGCACGGACCCTGCTCCACGAGCGCGCCACCCGGCTGGCCGGGACGGAGGCGGACACGCTCTGGCATCGCATGCAGGCCGCCACCCGCCCCGACGCCCGCCTGGCCGCCGATCTGGCCGGCTACGCCCGCCGCCAGGCCACCAACGGCCACTGGACCACCGCCGCCGACCACCTCGCCCACGCCACCCACCTCACCCCGGCCCCGAGCCTTCCTGCCGGCGGCGCGGGGCCGGCGTGCCTGCTCAAGGCCGAGCTCGTCGAGGCGCTGCTCGCGGACGGGCGGGTGGAGGACGCCGCCGCCCTGAGCGCCGAGCTGGCGGACTGCCCGGACCCGGCCGTCGCGGCGTACGCGGCCGGCGCCGTGGCGCACGTCGCCGACCGGCTGCCCGAGGCCGTGAACCTGCTGACCGACGCCTACGAGGAGTGCGGCGCCCGGCAAGGGGATTCATCCGAGCCGTGCGGCTCCTGGCGAGCGGATTCGTCGCGCTTGTCCGGGTGGGCCGGCACCCGGCTGGCGCTGTTGCATCTGCTCGACGGCCGGTTGGCGGAGGGGCTGGAATGGGCGCGGCGTGTGCGGACCGATCTCACCGGGCTGCTGGCCTTCGGCGCCACCCGTCACGCCGCCCCGCTGGGCCGGGCGGTCCTGCAGATCTGGACCGACGATCTCGCCAACGGCCGCCACGTGCTCGGCGGGCTCGCCGCCCGCGCGGCGGAGCTGCCGGTGCCGGCCAGGATCGCCGCCCTCGTCATGCTCGGCCAGGCCGACCACCGCCTCGGTGACTGGGCCGGCGCCCAGGCGCACGCCGAGGCCGCCGCGGCGCTGGCCGACGAGAGCGGGCACGCCTGGCTGGCGGGCTGGGCGCACGCGACGGCCGCGGTGGTCGCGGCCGGCCAGGGCGAACAGGCCCGCGCCGAGGCCCACCTGCGTACGACCGGTACAAGCGCTCTTGCCCGTGTTCATCTGGCCTGGGCGCAGGCGTGCCTGTCCCATGCCCAGGGCGACCATGGGGCCGTGGTGGCGGCCCTGATGCCGCTCGAAGCCACGGGCCGGCCACCGGAGCCCGGGGTCGTACCGTGGCCTGACCTGCTGGCCGAAGCGCTGGTGGCGCTCGGACGGCACGAGCGGGCGCGCGCCGTCCTCGATCGTGTCCAGGAGGTGGCCGAGGCCCGGCAGCGCCATTCCGCGCTCGCCGCGCTCGCCCGCGCCCGAGGGGTGCTGCACGCCGCGCTCGGGGAGCAGGAGACGGCCGAGGAGTGGTTCGAGACGGGGCTGCGCCACGCGGGCAAGGTCGCGATGCCCTTCGAGACCGCCCGCCTGCAACTGGCCTTCGGCGCTTTCCTGCGCCGCGCGGGCCGGCGTACCGCGGCGGCCGATCTGATCGAGCTCGCGCGCACGGGGTTCGAGCAGCTCGGCGCCCGTCCCTTCGAGGAGCGCTGCACGCAGGAACTGGCCGCCTGCGGGCTCAACCGCAGACAGGACGCCCTGGGCCTGACCCCGCAGGAACAGGCCGTGACCCGGCTGGTCGCCACCGGGCTGACCAACAACCAGGTGGCGCGAGAGCTGACGCTCAGCGTGAAGACGGTCGAATACCACCTGAGCCACGCCTACACCAAGCTCGGCGTCACCTCCAGAACCGCCCTGGCGGCCCTGGTCGCCCGCGGCCTGCCGTGACCGGCCCGCCCCACGGGGCACGGTCGCCGCAGTGTCGCCACAGTGTCGCCGCAGTGTCGCCACAGTGTCGCCACGGTGTCGCCACAGTGTCGTCACGGCGCCCTACTGGGTAGGTGACTTGACGAACAGCCCGATGAGGCCGGTCAGCGCCGAACTGAAGACCGTGACGAGCAGGTCCGGGCTCGTGGCCGGGTTTCCGTCGCCGATCGCCCAGATGATCCCGCCCAGCGCCAGGACGATCACGACCAGCAGCCCGACGACGAGTGCGCGCCACACCCATCCGGCGTCACTACCGGTGGGCACCGGGATGACGCCCTCGCCGGCAGACGTTCGCTCGGACACCATTGACTCTCCCCCTTTTTTTCTTCGAAACAGCCGTCCATTCATGGTGGACCGAACGCGGAGAATGGCGCGCCAGGAAATCTCCTAGTCCTCTGCCCGGCCGTTGGGGAGCCGATTCAAGGGATTTCCCGGAAGCGGCCGGGAGCGCGCCGTTGCGACGCTGGACGTATGAAACGCCTCGCCACCGTGTTCGTTCTCGGGGCGGCGGTCCTGGGATTCGCCACACCGGATCTGAACCCGTTCCTGGAGCTGGACGTGGCGGAGGGCCCGCCGGGCACCGCCGTCCAGTTGACGCTCCGGCGGGCCGAGGCCGGTTGCGCGGATCCGGGGCCGGCCCTGTTCGACGGCAAGCCGCTCGCCGGCAAAGTGGAGCGGGAGAAAGAGGCGGGAGACAACTCCTGGTGGAAGTTCGTCTATTCGCTGACCGTGCCGGAAATCGCGGCCGGGAAGTATTCCGTGGCCGTGCAGAGTGATCTCACGAACGAATTCTGTCCGGTGGACGTACCGGGAACGGTCTTCACCGTGACCCAGCCCATGCCGCTCGGGCCGACCATCACCCGCACCGGATCACCCAGTCCGAGCCGGACCACCAAGACGCCGGCACCGACTCACAGCCCGACCTCGACCCGGGCCCCCTCCCTGTCCCCGTTCCCGTCCGTCTCGCCGGAGTCGCCGCCCTCCACTCCGCCGGTCACCAGCCGGCCTCCCGCCACGCGGTCCGCGACGGTGGCCACCACCGCGACCACGAGTTCGCCGACGAGTTCGCCGACGGGTTCGTCGCAGGCGGCTCAGTCGCTCCCACCGCCGACCACCTCCCAGCCGCCGCAGGCCGCACCGGCCGTCGTGGTCGCCAGGTCGACGACGGAGGCCACCTCCGTGCCGCGCGCCCCGTTGCCCGCCGGGCTGCGGCCCGCGTCCTCGTACACGATCGAGGCTCTGGCGCAGGCGGTCGTCATCGCGGTGGCGCTGGTTCTGGGCATGGTGCTCATCGGGTTCCCCGCCGAGTACTTCAACAAGCTGTTCGAGGAGCACCGGCACCGGCTGCGGCCCCGATGGTGGCCCCGGCCGCCGGTACGCGTGGCGCCGCGGTTGCTCGTGGTCCTGGCGGTCGCCTCGGCCGGGCTGCTGTTCACGCTCGCGAGCGGGCCCGCCCCTTCCCTCGCGCTCACTCTGGGTTCGGTGGCCGGGTTCGGCGCGGCCTTCCTGGTCACGACCGTGGCCTACGAGCTGCCCGTCGAAATCTGGCGTCGGCGGCACGCCCAGCCCACCGGAACGCTGAAGGCCGTACCCGCCGCCATTGTCGTCGCGCTGGTCTGCGCCGCGCTGTCTCGCTGGCAGAGCTTCCAGCCCGCGTACGTCTACGGGGTGTTCGCCGTCTTCCTCGCCACCGGCCGCAAGGACCTCGACACCCGCCCCGCCGGACGGGCCGTGTTCTCGGGCTGCCTGACCCTGCTCGGCGTCAGCCTCGCCGCGCTGCTCATGTGGCTGTCGCTGAGCGGACTCACCGTCGCGACCCACTCGTTCGGCCTGTACGTCGTCGACCTGACACTCGCCACGATCTGGGCCGCCGGGATCCAGTCGGTGCTGTTCGCGCTGACCCCGTTCGCCTTCATGGACGGCCCGAAACTGCTGCGCTGGCGCAAACTCGTGTACGTGGCCGTCGCCATCGTCGCGGCGACCGGCTTCTGCTACACCGTGCTGACCAAGGACCCACAGCCCTTCGACGCGGGCGAGCTCGCGGCGGCCGGTTGGCTGTTCGCCGGCTTCCTCCTGGTCACGGCCCTGTTCTGGCTGCTGTGCCACCTTCTCGGCCGCCGGGACAGCCGCCTGCGGCCCGCCGTGGGGGAAACGTCATGAGCCGGCCCGGGTGTCACGTGCGTTCCCGCGTGCTGACCAGCACCGCCAGGGCGGCGACGGACATGGCGATCGCCAGGCCGTACATGAGCGGGGTGAAACCGCCGAACGCGGCGGCCACCTGCGGGCCCGCGCTGCCGCCGACCGCGAGCGTGAAGGAGAACAGCGCGAGCGCCGTCCCGCGCGCCTGTCCGGCACCGGCGGAGATGGACTCGTTCATGCTGGGCAGGCCGCCGGTGATGGCGGCCACGTAGAGGGCGAGCAGGAGCACGAGGGCGACGGTGCCGGTGAGGCCGATCGTGGCGAGTGCGATCGCTCCGACCGTCAGGAACGCCACCGCCCTGGTCGTGGTGGGGATTCTGGCCAGCCAGGGCATGAGCAGGGGCACCAGCACGATCGACGGCAGTCCGGCCGCGCGCAGGGTGAGCAGTTCGGCGGGCGAGGCCACGCCGTAGATCTGCAGGCCGGTGTAGACGGCCACGAAACCGGCCAGCAGCACGGTCGTGGCCAGGTAACGCAGGGACAGCACCCGGTTGAACAGCAGCCGGGGCACCGGCCGGTAGGCCGACAGCAGGGAACCGGCACTCTCGCGACGCCGGTCGCGCCCCAGGTCGGACCGCTGATCGTCCGACCGGCCGGGCCGGCGGTCGCGCGGCGGTTCGGGCAGGTGGCCGCGCGGCGGTTCGGGCAAGTGGTCGGGCTGCATGACGGCCCGTACGGCGAAGGTGGCCCCCAGGAAACCGGTGGCCGAGAGCAGGAACAGGCCGCGCCAGCCGATCACGTCCACCAGGAGTTGGGCCGCGACCTGCAACAGGACGGCCGAGGCGAGGAACGCGCCCGTGATCGCCGAGATGGCGACCACGCGGCGGCGGGGCTCGATCCGTTCGGCCAGGTAGGCCATGCCCGCCGGCGGGAACATCGCCACCGCCACCCCTTGCGCCGCCCGGAGCCCGAACGCCACCTCCGGCGACGGGCTCAGCGCGACCAGTGCCGTGGTGGCGGCGGCCAGCGGGAGCCCGAACATCAGGAGGCGGCGGCGTCCGTACCGGTCGGAAAGGGGGCCGAACACCAGGAAACCGACACCGTACCCGATGCCGAACGCGGTCACCAGCCACGTCAGGCCGCCCGGCGGGGCGCTCCAGCCGGCGGCCATGGCGTGCAGGAGCGGGATCACGACGTACAACTGGCCGCTGGCCAGGACGGCGGTGAGCGTGAAGGCCGTCAGCGTGCGGGCGAAGGGCGCCCAGCGGGGCGGGGCTTCGGTGATGGGGAGAGTGAGCGTCATGGCGTTTGACGCTAGCCAACCAACTGGTTGGATGTCAACTGAATGGTTGGTTTGCAACCAACCGGTTGGTGGCTAGGATGGTCGCCATGGCACCCAAGGTCTCGACCGCCGCCACCAGGGCCGCCCTGCTGGAGGCCGCCCGGGAGGAGTTCGCCGCGTACGGCGTGGCGGGCGCCCGCGTGGATCGCATCGCCGAGCGCGCCGGCGTCAACAAAGAGCGCATCTACGGGCATTTCGGCAGCAAGGAGAAGCTGTTCGACGCGGTCATCACCGAGGCGCTCGACGACCTGACCGCGCAGATCGCCCTGCCCGGCGCCGACCCCGTGGACTACGTGGCCAGGCTGACCGACTACTACCGCACCCACCCCGACCTGGTGCGGCTGCTGATGTGGGAAGCGCTCAACTACCGGGGCCAGGAGCTGCTGCCCGGCCAGGAGTCCAGGGTGGAGCGCTGCGGCCGCAAGGTGGCCTCACTGGCCGAGGGCCGGGGCGAGGAGCCGTCGGCCGGGACGGCGCGGACGTTGTTCATGCTGACCGGGCTGGCGATGTTCCCGGCGATGATGCCGCAGCTCGGGCGCATCATCCTCGGGGATTCGGCCGACGACCACGAGGCGTTGCGCGATCAGATAGCGGCTTTCGTCACCACTGGCCTTAAATAGGGGCTTGTATGGCCACGGTGAGCATCGGGGGGCGCTCGGCGATCAGCCCGCCACGGTGAGCATCGGCGGGCGCTCGGCGATTCCGATGTCGCGCTCTATGACGTCGTGGCCGTCCGCGCTTCTGCTGAACTGCGCGAGCCACGGCGACGGTTCGCCCCGCGTACGGATCTTGCCCTGGCGTTCCAGGCGTGACCACGCGGCCAGCATGATCTGCGAGGCCATGCCCCCGAGGGCTTCGGTCGACTGTGGCGCGTGCTCGCGCGACCCCAGGTCCACCTGGGCGAACGCGTCCAGCCCGGCCAGTTCGAGCAGGTCGATCAGCAGCCCGAGCTCGACGCCGTAGCCGGTCAGGAACGGTACGCGTTCGAGGGCCGAGCGGCGGCCCGCGTATTCCCCGGCCAGCGGCTGGACGAAACCGGCCAGTTCGGGCCAGTGCAGGTTGAGCAGCGGGCGGGCGACCAGCTCCGTGACCCGGCCGCCGCCGTTGGGAGCGCCGTTGAGCGGGCGGTCATAGCAGCCTTTGGCGTACACCACGGTCGGGTCGGCCAGCAGCGGCCCGAGCAACCCAAAGACCAACGAAGCACGAAATTTCCGGATATCGGCGTCGGCGAACACCACCAGATCACCCGTCGTGACCGCCAGCGACTTCCACAGCGCCTCCCCCTTACCGTCGAGCGGCGCGAACTGCGGCAGGATCTCGTCCTGGGCGTGCACCCTGGCCCCGGCCCGCGCCGCTACCAGCGCCGTGTCGTCGGCGGAGCGCGAGTCGATGACCACGATCTCATCGACGAGCCCGTCCAGCTCACGCCGGATCACCCCGACGATCTCGCCCACGGTCTCCCGCTCGTCCCTGGCCGGCAGCACGACACTGACCGTGGTCTCCCCCTTGGCGGCCACCAGGTCCCGCAGCGGCCAGTCCCGGGCGGACGACGTACGGCGTCGCAACCATCCCTGCACTTCAGGCAGCATGCGACCCCTCCCCCGAATCCCCATATGTCAGCTTATGTGACGGGTCGTGCCCCTCTCCTGTTCCCCGCGCCGCGCAGCGCTCACCTGCGGCTCCCCCGGTTTCAGCGGCTTCCGCGGTCGAACAGCGGCTGACGGCGCGATCGCTCCACCATCTCGTTGCCGTACGCCGGCGTTTCCGCCTCGTATGCGCCCTTCGCGATGGCCAAAGGCGTGCCCTGACGAACACAGCCGGTAACGACCCGGCCCAGTGACCGGGCGTCGCGCAGAGTGGCGTTGGCCCCTTCGCCCCGGCCCGGCGACATGGCGTGGGCGGCGTCTCCGGGCAGGGTGACCGTGTCGCCGCGCCAGGGCGTCAACGGCTGGGCCGAGCGCAGCCGTACCGCGAAGGTGGCCGCGGTGTCGGCCTCCCGCACGAGCCGGACCGCGCGGGATGCCGGCCGTCACCCTGCGACGTCTCCAGCGCCAGCCGCCGAGCCAAGCGCAGTCCAGGACCGCGATATCAGAAGCTCTGATGGGGTGGGCGGCGGCGCGTGGATCGGAAGTCCCGAGGCCACGCTCGGGCGGGGTCGGCCAAGATACGACGGAGACCGTCGGCGTCGGCTGTCCAGGGACAACGATGCGTGAACGCGGCCGGAGGCCCGATCTTGTGTCACCGTTCGCAGTGGACTTCTTCGCGTAACCGCTCAGATCGGTCAACGGCGCACCCGATAACGCAGGTGAAGCACCCGGTTGCCCTGAATCACCACGTCAGGATCCTCCAACAGGTGCTGCGCGCCGACCGACCCGAAGTAGCGCTTGCCGGACCCGAACACGACGGGTACGACGTCCATGCGCACCTCGTCGACCAGACCCGCGGCAAGCATCTGGCCACCGACGTCGCCGGCGGCGACCTCGACCATGCGGTCACCCGCAAGCTCCTGCGCCTTGGCCATGGCCGCCTCGACACCGTCGACGAAGTGAAACGGCGCCTCGGGGTCCCAGCCCTCGGGCATCGGCCGGTGTGTCACGACGACCACGTGGTCGATCCCGCTCGGAGGCTTCCCGTCCCAGCCGTCCGTGATGTCGAAGACGTGGCGGCCGGCGATCGTCACTCCGATCTGGTCCCAGTACGGCCGGGTGTAGTCGTAGGACGTCTGCGACACCTTCAGCTCGCCGCTCTCGTCCAACGGGACGTCACCGCTGGACAACCAGTCGAACAGCGGTCCGGGCTGATCATTCTCGTCCGCGATGAAGCCGTCCACCGACACCGTGCTGTACATGACCACCTTGCCCACGGGACTCTCCTCTGCTTCGGGGTGCCCCAAAATTAGCGTGTCGTGAGCCGCCGCTCTTGTAAGAAATCAATCGGCCGGCAGCGGCCAGCCGTCCAGCACGTGGCCGGGATGTTCGCGCAGGAACCGCCGCCGGACTTCGACGTACCGGGTCGGCGTGAGCCCCGTGAACGCCCGGAACTCGTGGCCGAAGTGGGCCTGGTCGAAGTAGCCCGCGCCACCGGCGAGGTCGCTCCAGTCGATCGGTCCGGCGGGGTTGATCGCGAACACGGTGGCGGTGAAGCGGTAGGTGCGGGCCAGCCGCTTCGGCGTGACGCCGATGAGCTCCTTGAACCGCTGTGCCAGATGAGTGCTGCTGACACCGGCTGCCACGCTCAGGTCGCCGATCGCCACCGCCCCGCCGGTCGCCGCGATGACGCTGCTCGTATGGCGGACCAGCCCCAGACCGGCGGTCTCGCACAGCCGTCGCATCAGCTCCTCCTCCAGCAGCGTCAACATCTCGTACGGCCCGGCCGCCGTGGCCAGCCGGTCCCGCAGCTCGGCGATGGCGGGCCGGCCCCAAACCTGCTCCACCGTCACCGGCCGGTCGCACAGCTCGGCCGCGGGCATCGGCAGGAACGGCGCCAGCCCCCACGGCTTGACGTGCACGCCGACGGACCGGGTCCCCGGCGGATAGCCGAACTCGAAGGCGCGGGTGGGCATGGTGACCACGCAGCCGTCGGCGTACTCGGCCGGCTCGATGTCGGTGCCGGCACGGATGCGGAACGGCGCCCCGAGGTTGACGATGAACAACGCCGACGGACTCGGCGGCAGCATCAGCCGGGCGTACGGCGGCGCACCCTCCAGGTAGTAAAGGTCGTCGATCAGCCCGTCCAGCGGCGGTCGCGGCACTCTGGACACGTACTTCACGCCCACAGTATCGCCGACGCCCACCAACCCGGCACCGGCGGCAGCGGCAGCGGCGGGCGGGCCGTCGTGCACGCCGCCCCCGGCACCGGCGGTGTGCTGGTGACCCTGCCGGCCACCGGCCGGGAGACGGCGCTGGGCCCCGACGACGTCGCCGAGCTGAGAACCCGGCTGACCCAGGTGGGCGGCCGGGTCACGGTGGAGCGGGTGCCGTACGTGGAGTCGTGGATCCCGTCCTGACTACCCGATGCGGCACGCCGGCTGAGCGAGCAGCGGCGCATCGGCTGGGCCGCCGCCGACCACGGCATCTACACCGACGCGGCGGCGCTGCTCGGCCATCAGCAGACGTCCTGATAGGGCAGGCCGGACAGGTAGCGGGTCCACTGTTCCCTGCTCAGGCCGCCGCCGGTCACCAGGCAGGCGGTCTCGTCGAGGTGGCGGCGCAGCTCGTACGTCGGCCGCAGGTCCCACAGGACGACGTCGCCCCGGCTGCCGGCGGTGGCCAGGGTCTCGCCGTTGGCGGAGAACGCCATCTGCCAGACGGTGTCGACGTTGTCGGACAGTGCGGTGCCGAGCTGACGGGGCAGGATGCGGTTGCCGAGATCCCACAGATAGGCGTTCTGGTCGATGCCGCCGGTCACCATGATGTCCGTGGTGGGGGCGAACTCCAGGCTGACCGCGCTGATGGTGCCGTGCGCGACGAGGGGATCGCCAAGGCGCCGGGCGCCCTCCCAGAGGATGACCGCCCCCTTGCCGTCGCCGGTGGCCAGCAGGTCTCCGGTGGGAGAGATCGCCGCGGTGGCCACGTCCGCATCGTGACCGATGAGCCCGGGGCCCAGCCGGCGTGGATGCCGGGGATCGGTGATGTCCCACAGCCGGGCACCGTTCGGATCCCCGGGGCCGTCCGTCCGGGGCTTGGCCGACCCACCCGAGTCCGCACCTTCCTCGTTCGTCGCCGTGGCCGGGAGCGTCGGATCGGCGACGGCGGTGGCGGTGGGCGTCGCGTACGTGCCCGACCCGACGACGACGGCGAGCACGCGGCCGTCGCGCACCCGCCGGACGCTCAGCACACGCTCCCCTTCCAGTACGGACGCCAGACGCAGCGAGCGGCCGGGAACGCTCACGTCCCAGAAGATCGTGCCCTGGTCTCCGGCCACGATGAGAGTCCTGCCGTCCGGGGAGAACACCAGGTTCCGGATGATGTCCGTGGGCCCGGTGAGCGAGGTCGGCAGCCGGCGCGGGCGGGCGGGGTCGGCCAGGTCCCACAGGATGACGGTCTCCTGGCCGTCACCGGTGGCCAGGAGACCGCCGTCGGGACGGAACGCCACGGCGTCGACCCCCTCGCCCATGTGCCCGTGAAGGGTGTTGAGCCGGCGCGGCCTGGCGGGGTCGGCGGTGTCCCAGAGCACGACGGTGGTGTCCCGGCCGCCCGTCGCGATCATGGTGCCGTCCGGGGTCATGTCGAGGGCGTAGATCTCTTTGAGGTCTCCCTGGTGCCCGACGAAGGGCGGGCCGAGAGCGCGCGGGCGCCCGGCGCGTCCCAGGTTCCAGAGCGTGATGTGGCCGCCCGTGCCACCGGTGGCGACCATGCCGCCGTCCGGTGAGAACGCCAGCGTCGTGTCGTCCTGACCGGCGATCAACGTTTCGGTCCGGGAGGGAAAGTCCGGGTTGGAGAGGTCCCACAGGAGCAGCCCGACGTCGCGGCCCGCGGTCGTGGCCAGCGTGGCGGCGCGGGGCGAGAACGTTACCTTCGACCCCATGCTCACGCGAAGGAGATCACGGGCGGGCCGGGGGGCGGCCGGGTCGCTCACGTTCCACAGTCCGATGCCCCGGAACATCCCGGCGGCGGCGAGGATTCTGCCGTCGGCGGAGAAGGAGAGCGAGTCCACGAGATCACGTGGCCGGGGCACGATGCGGCCGAGCCGGCGCGGCGCCTCACGCTTCCCGGCTCGCGCGGCGCGCTTTCCGACGAGCGCGGCGCGCTTTCCGATGTCCCAGAGCAGCACCGGGTCGTCGCCCGAGCCGGACGTGGCGATCGTGGCGCCGTCAGGGGAGAACGCGAGCGCCTGGACGCGCTTGGGATAGACGGTGAGCGGGCCTCCGATCGGGCGGACGCGCGTGGGATCGGTCAGATCCCAGAACCGCAGGGCGGGATCGGCCTTGGCCGAGGTGGCCAGGACGGTGCCGTCCGGGGACAGCCACGCCCCCATGTCCCGATATTTCGTGCCACGTACGGGATTGCCCAGAGGGCGAGGATGTTCCGGGTCGGCGAGATCCCAGATCGTGACGTCGCCGTCCCAGCTCACCGCGACCAGCCGATGGTCGCCAGAGAACAGCACCGTGGCACCGGCCTCGAAGCCCTTGAAGGGCGCGCCGACCCGGCGGGGGCGCAGCGGATCGCGCAGGTCCCACAGCATGATCGCGCCCGAGTCGAACCCGGCGGCCAGATAGCGGCCGTCGGCGGAGTAGTCGACCGAGCGGACCGCGCTCGCCACGCCGGTCAGCCGCCCGGCGTAGGGCGTGGTGGTGATCGCGGTCTGCAGCGAGGCGTAGGTCTCGGCGTCGGGGTGGATCCGGTAGGCGGCGACATTGAGCGTCAGCGCGGTCCTGGGGTCCGAGTGCAGGGCCGCCTCCGCCTTCGCCACGAGCTGCCGGGCGGTGGCGACCCGCTGCTGTTCCCGCGCGGCCGCCCCCTGCTCCCGCGCCGCGCTGCCCTGGAACAGCGCGACCCCGCCGAAGACGAGGGCGACCGCGAGCAGCCCCGACAGCGTGACGAAGGTGAGACGCCGCTGCCGCCTGCCCCGGCTCTCCGCGCGTACGCCGGCGTCGAGGAACAGGCGCGGCGTGCCGGTGAGAGGGTCGGCCCGCCAGCGCGTCTCGGCGTGCAGGACGGCGGTCAGCCGCTCACCCCGATACAGGTACGACGCGTTCCGCCCGTTGCGCTCCCAGTCGTCGGCGTCGTCGATCAACTGGCTGCGCAGCGCGTGCCCGGTCAGGTCGGCCTCCAGCCAGCCGCGCAGCCGGGGCCAGTGCTGGAGCAGGGCGTCGTGGGAGATCTGCGTGGACCCGGCGTCGACGACGATCAGCCGCCGCCTCGCGAACACCTCCAGCACCTCGTCCATCTCGGACAACGCCGCGCGAGGCACCGTGCGCCGGGCCAGCTTGGCCTCCGGCGACACCACCGTCAGCCGCTGGAACGCCTGGCGGGCCACCTCCCGGCCGTCGGGGGCGAGACTCTCGTACGCGGCCTCCGCGCTCGCCGTGACGGCGTGGGTCACGCCGCCGGTCAGGGCGTAACCCCGGTGCGTGAGGCGGTCGCCTTCACGATGCTCCCAGACGGTCAGCATCGCCTGGGACAGCAGCGGGAGCACGCCCGCGTCGAACCCGCCCGACGAGGACCGCAGCTCGCCGAGAATGGTGTCGACCAGGCCCGACTCGACCTCCAGCCCGGCGGCGTCGGCCGGCACCGTGATCGCGGCCCGCAGTTCCCGCTCCGTCATCGCACCGAGGGTGAACGGCCCCTGCAACGCCTCGACGAGCGGCGGATGGTCGGCGCAGCGGTCGATCACGTCGCCGCGCACCGCGATCACGACCAGCGCGGCGGGCGTACCGGCGGATCCCACCGGCACGGTCGCGGCGGCGTGCAGAGCGGCGATGAACGCCGCCCGCTCCTCCACCTCCGCGGCCGTCTTGGCGGTGAAGACCTCCTCGAACTGGTCCACCACCAGGATCAGGCGGCAGCCCGCCACCTCCTCCTCGGGGACCCCGCGCCGCCGGGCGTCGGTGTCCACCGCCTGCCTGACCAGCAGCGACGCGTCCCCGGGCGCCCGCTTCAGCGCGTCGAGCACCGTCCCGACCTCCAGCCCGGCCAGGCCCGCCAGCAGCGTGGCCAGCAGGGACAGCGGGGTGCGGGTGGGCTGGTCCAGGACGTGGCGCGGCCAGTGCCGCGCCGGTTCGGACAGATCGCCCCGGCCTATCGCCGGGAACAGCCCGGCGCGCAGCAGCGACGACTTGCCCGCGCCCGACGCGCCGGTCACCACGAGCAGGCCCGGCCCGGACAGCCGCCCGGACAGCCTGCTGACCAGTTGGGCGGTGACGACCTCGCGCCCGGAGAACACGTCGGCGTCCGCTTCCCCATAGGTCGCCAGCCCCTTGTACGGGCTCCCCTCCGGCCGGCGCGGCCCCCGCGCGCCGCCGGCCTGGCCTGCCGGGCGGGTGCGGCGCTCGATCACCGCCATGTGCTCCAGCAGCAGCCGGGTGTCGGTCGCCTGCCGGTACTGCAGGCCCACCGACACCTGGAGCTCCGCCCGCTGCTGGTCGACGCTCTCCCTGATCAGCCTCAGCCGGTCATCGACGTCGGAAAGCACGAAGGCGAACTCGCCGAACTCCGCGCCGAGCCCGGCCAGCCCTTCGGCCAGGGCCGCCTGCAGGTCGCGGTCGCCGCTCTGGACGGCCGCCTCGATCGCCGCGCCGGCCAGCCCGTACTCCCGCAGCATCCCCGCGATCTCCGTACGCAGCCCGGCAGCGCGTTCGCCGCCGGACTCCAGCGCCTCCTGGATCCGCCGGACCAGCTCGGCCTCGACGTCCTCCGGCCGCCCGCCCTTCGCGCGGATGCCGTCGATGGCCGATTTCACGACGTCGGTCAGCAGGTTCCCGCCGACGGCGGTGAGAGCGCCGATCCCCGCGCCCAGCAGGCCCGGCCCGCCCAGAACCGAGGTGAACGCGCCCGCGGACAGCACGGCCAGCAGCACCGGGGGCGACCAGGTGCGGATCTTCGCCGCGGCCGACCGTACCGACCGGACGACCCCGCCGCGCACTAACGCGGGATCAGCGCTCACCTTTTCAATATCGCTGGCGGCGATCGGCGGAATCAATCACGAAGGGGACTCGCTAAGTAACGAAATGTCACACTATGCCCCGAGCAAACGCTTGGTACAATCACGACGTGCTGCTGGCCGACAAGATCGCCGTCGTCACCGGTGCCGGGCCTGGGCTGGGCCGGACTCTCACGGCGCTGCTGCGCGCGGAGGGCGCCGAGGTCGTCGTGGCCGCCCGCACCGCCGCCGGCGTCGAGAAGATCGCCGCCGAGGTGCCCGGCGCGCTGGCCGTGCCCGCCGACGTGACCAGGATCGACGACGTACGCCGGCTCGCCGGCACCGTGATCGACCGGTTCGGCCGGGTGGACGTGCTGGTCAACGCCGCTTTCCCGGGTTCGCATCGCAGGAACGTGCTCGATATGTCCGACGGCGACCTGGAGACCTGGCGACGGGCCGTCGAGACGGGCGGCTACGGCACGCTGCTGGCCTGCCGGTTCATCGCGCCGCACATGGTGTCCCGGGGCTCGGGCTCGATCGTCAACATCACCTCACTGTCCTCCCGTACGGGTTACGCGGGGCGCAGCGACTACGCCGCCGGGAAGGCCGCCGCGCACCTGCTGTCGCACTGCCTGGCCGACGAACTGGGGCCGTATGGGGTGCGGGTGAACTGCGTCGCGCCCGGCTGGATCGCCAGCGAGACGCTGAACGAGTGGATGCGCGCCCGGGCGGCGGCGGAGGGCGTGACCTTCGAGGAGATCCTCGCCCGCGACGTGTCCGCGATGGCACTGCGCCGGATCGCCACGGAGGAGGACGTGGCCCGCGCCGTCCTCTACCTCGCCTCCGACCACGCCAAGGCCATCACCGGGGCCACGATCGACGTCAACGCCGGCCAACTGTTCACCTGACCAGCCGGCCAACCCAGCCAACGGGCCCACGATCCAACCGACCCGACCCCGACCCAGCAAACCGGACCCGCGATCCAGCTAGCCCGACCCGCGATCCAGCTGACCGGACCTTCGGTCCAGCTTCCTGAACGCGGCAAACAGGTAGTACGCGGTCGTCGCGGTGAGCACCATGCGCACGACGTTGAGGACGTTCCACTGCCAGGCCGCCGCGTTGAGACCCTCGGGGAGCGCGCCGGCGCCGAACAGCCTCGGGAGCACGGTCGCCACGATGTAGGCGTTCAGCACGGCCAGCACGATGGCGGCGATGCCGGCCCGCCGGTGATCGCGGGCCAGGTCGCCGTCGCGGTTGCGCCACCAGAGCACCCACACCAGCACCAGGGCGAGCTGGGTGAGCGGCACGAAGTACACGGTGGCGCTGGTGACACTGAAGAACCCGTCGAGCCGGGCGATCTGGGCCGGACTGTCGCGGACCCAGTTCGGCGAGAAGACCACCGCCTCGTACAGGTTGCCGAACAGCCAGTACGCCATGCCGAGCACGGCGGCCAGGGTCAGCTTCAACTGCAGTGACGGTCGCATGTCAATCCCCTCCGGCTTCAACTTCGGCCCCAGCCCCAGCTTCGGCCCCGGCCCCGGGTTCGGGTTCGGCCCCGGCCCCGGGTTCGGGTTCGGCCCCGGCCCCGGGTTCGGGTTCGGGTTCGGCGAGTTTGGTGAGCAGTTCGTGGAGCGTTAGCCGTTCCTCCGGCGTGAGCGGGGCGAAGAACTCGTCGGAGAGGCGCCGGCCGGCCTCCTCGACGACCTCAAGGCGCTCCCGTCCGGCCGGCAGCAGATGGACCTCCAGCGCGCGCCCGTCGGTGGGGTGGGCGTGGCGTCGCACCAGGCCCATCCCCTCCAGGTCCCGCAGGAGCGTCACCATGACGGGCTTGAACACGCCCAGCCGCTCACTGAGCCGGGACTGCGGCAGCGGCCCGTCCTGGAGCAGGGTCAGGACACCCACGTGGTGGGCCTTGAGCCCGAAGGTGGCCAGCTCCTTGGCGTACCGCTCGCCGCCGTCCGCCGCCACCCAGGCCAGCAGGAACCCGGTCGACCGGCTCAGCCGATCGAATTCGTTAAAAGCCATAACGTTATCGACGATAACGATTCGGCCGAGCCTGTCAAGTCGGGATATGTCGTGCGCCTCCTACCAGGTGACCGGCAGTTCGCGCAGTCCGTAGAAGACAGCCTTCTCCTTGAACACCAGCTCCTCCGGCGCCACAGCACGCGCCAGCGTGGGGACGCGACGGAAGAGCGTGCCGAACACGACCTGGAGTTCCACCCGGGCCAGCGCCTGGCCCAGGCACTGGTGGGCGCCGAAGCCGAAGGCGAGGTGGTGGCGCGCCCCACGATGGACATCGAGCGCGTCCGGGTCGGGAAAGGCGGCGGGGTCCCGGTTGGCGGTGCTCTTCACCGCGATGATGCCCTCACCCTCACGGATGAGCCGGCCGCCGATCACGAGATCCTCGCGTGCGACGCGGCGGGCCTCGGTGTGGGTGACGGCCAGGTAGCGCAGCAGTTCCTCGACGGCGACGGCCACCACGGCGGAGCCGTCGCGGATGGCGCGCAGCTGATCCGGATGGGCCAGCAGCACGGCCGTGCCGAGCGCGATCATGTTGGCGGTGGTGTCGTGCCCGGCCACCAGCAGGAGCTGGCCCATCGTGGCGATCTCGCTCCGGGTCATCGCGCCGGTCCGGTACTGCTCCACGGCCAGCCTGCTGAGGACGTCGTCGCCCGGTTCGGCGCTCTTCAGCTCCACCAGCCTCTCCAGGTAGTCGTTCAGTTCCTCGCTGGCGGCCATCGCCCGCGCCGGATCGCCCTCGTCCATGACGAGTTCGCCGGCCACGCGCTGGAAGAAGGCGCGGTCGGCGTAGGGCACGCCCAGCAGTTCGCAGATGACCAGCGAGGGAACCGGCAGCGCGAACGCCTCCACCAGGTCGGCCGGGTTCGGCCCGGCGAGCAGGCCGTCGATGAGGTCGTCGACGATCCGCTGGATCCCGGGCCGCAGCGCCTCGATCCTCCTGACCGTGAAGTCCGCGATCAGGCGGCGCCGGTGGGTGGTGTGCTCGGGCGGGTCCATCTGCATCAACGTCTTCATCTGCGCGTCGCGGGCCTTGCTCACCGCGTTGGTGTGCGGGAAACCGGGCTGGGAGACGTCGACGCCGGCGCGCGGATCGGCGAGCAGGGCGCGTACGTCGGCATGGCCGGTGACCAGCCACGCGGTGCCGCCGTCCCAGAGCCGCACGCGCGAGACCGGCTCGCCGCCGCACGTCAGCTCCGGCGGCGGGTCGAAGGGGCATCCGGCGGCACGGGTCATGGAGAACATCGGGAAGCTCATGACCTCAAGCCTGTCGCTGTACGGGCCCCGGAGACTTTTCCGGCCCCCGCCAGAGCCGGGCAGGCGAAAAGCCTCAAGCCCGGAGGGAACGCCCCGAGTTGACGAAGATCGCGGGCACTTCTACCCTTTTCCTATTCTCATAGTAAAAGGGTATGAAGATGATCGACCTTCACCTCGACCCGGGCTCAGGCGTGGCGACCTACCTGCAGATCGCGCAGCAGGTCAAGCACGCCCTGCGGCTCGGCCTGCTCATGCCGGGAGACCGGCTGCCGACGATCAAAGAGGTCGTCACCAAGCTCGCGATCAACCCCAACACCGTGCACAAGGCCTATCGGGAGCTGGAACACGAGGGCCTGGTCGTCGGCCGGCCCGGGATGGGCACGTTCGTCCAGCGCTCGCTGGGCGGCGCTCCCCCATCGGAGTACGTACGGCTCCGCCACGACCTCACCCAGTGGGTGCGGAACGGCCGTGAGGCGGGGCTCGGACAAGAAGACCTCGAGGCGCTGATCGCCTCCGTGCTCAACCAATCCTTCCGGGAGGAGACGGCATGACGGGGACAGACGGCATGACGGGGACGCCGATCGCGCGGACGTACGGCGACAGCGCTCTGGAGACGACCGGGCTCGGCGTGCGCTACCGGCGCACGTGGGCGCTGCGCGACTGTTCGCTGTCCATTCCCGCCGGCCGGGTGGTCGCGCTGGTCGGGCCGAACGGCGCTGGCAAGTCCACCTTCCTGCGCCTGGCCGTCGGCCTGGTCACGCCCACGCGGGGCAGCGTGCGCGTGTTCGGCGAGCCGATCAGGCAGTCGGCGGCGGCCCTCGCCCGCGTGTCGTTCCTGGCGCAGGACAAACCCCTCTACGACGGCTTCACCGTGACCGAGATGCTCCGCTTCGGCCGGCACCTCAACCCGGGCTGGGACGACGACCTCGCCCGCGAACGGCTCGCGGACCTGGACATCCCGCTCAATCGCAAGGTTGGCACGCTCTCCGGCGGCCAGCAGGCCCAGGTCGCGCTGACCGTCGCGGTGGCCAAGCGGCCCGACCTGCTGGTCATGGACGAACCGCTGGCCAACCTCGATCCGGCGGCCCGGCACGATGTCATGAGCTCCCTGATGGCGGCGGTCGTCGAGACCGGGATGACCGTCGTGCTGTCCTCCCACGTGGTGCCCGACCTGAAGGACACCTGCGACTGGCTCGTGCTGCTCAACCGCGGGCAGGTCCAGGTCAGCGGCGACATCGACGACCTGCTCGCCGCCCACCACGTGCTGTCGGGCCCGGCCGGGCTCGCCGACGGGGTGGCGGCCAGAATGCCGGTGATCAGCGAAAGCCGCAGCGACCGGCAGGCCACGCTGCTGGTCCGCACCGACGGGCGGACGCCGTCGCACGACCCGCGATGGAGTGCCCGCGGCGTGACCCTGGAGGAGCTGGTGGTCGCCTACCTGCGCAGTCCCGACGACGCCGCGCTGCCCCGCCCGGCCCTCGCCCTGTCCTGAACGCCAAGGAGACGAAGAAGTGTTGTGGCTTACCTGGCGCCAGCATCGTACGCAGGTGCTGGTCACCGCGCTGCTGCTGGCCGCCGTGGGCATCGCCCTGCTCGCCAACGGCCTGGGCGCGGCCGGCTTCGCCGCCGAACACGCCCCGCGGGCCGGCTGCGTGGCGGAGACGAACGCGTGCACCCGCTACCGCCTGGGGATGATGGAGTGGATGTGGGCCATGAGTGAGCTCATCGGCTGGCTGCCGCTGCTCGCCCCCGCGCTGATCGGCGCCTTCTGGGGCGCTCCGCTGCTGGCCCGCGAGTTCAAGCGGGGCACGCATCAGCTGACCTGGACCCAGTCGGTGACGCGCCGCCGCTGGCTGCTGGTGAAGGTCGGCGGCCTGGCCGCCGCGGTCACGCTCGGCGGGCTGACGCTGGGTGTCCTCGTGAACGTGTGGCTGACCGTCTTCGACATCCCCGGCGCCCCCGTGAACTTCCTCAACTCGAGGATCTTCCGTCTGGTCGGCATCCTTCCGGCGGCGTGGTGGCTGGCCGCGTTCCTGCTCGGCCTGGCCGCCGGGGCACTGTTCCGGCGTACGCTGCGGCCTCGTATCTGAAGGCCGTCAGCGCACGTGTTCGGGGGTCTGGCCGCGGTCGATGAAGTCCAGCACGGCGTCGCGGACCTCGCGGAAGACGGCGAGGGTCTCCTCGGCGGCCGCGGCGACGGCCGCCTCGGCGGGCTCGTCGAGGGGTTCGACCAGCAGGGCCACGGTGTCGGCGAGCACCGTGTCCGGGTCGTCGACCCCTGACGGCGCCTCGGCGGGCTCGTAGATGGCGAGGGCGAACCCGTTGAGCAGGGCGTGCAGAGAATACGCCAGAGCGGCCAGGGGCCGGTCGTCGCGGATCAGGCCGTGCCGGTGCAGGATCGGCACGACGGTGTCGCACATGGCGGCGGGCTTGGTGCGGGCGAACAGCTCCCGATCGCCGGCGTTCTGCATGAGCAGCCGCGGCACCTCGGCGTCGCCGCTCCGCATGCGGCGCGCCAGCGGGAGTTTCAGCCCGGTACGCACCAGCAGCGGCGCCAGGCGGCGCGGCCGGACGGTGGCGGGATCGGCGGTGATCCGGCCGATCATCTCTTCCAGGAGAGTGAGCAGGTCACGGGCGAACAGCCCGCGGATGAGGTCTTCCTTGCTGGGCCAGTAGAGGTAGACGGTGCCCTTGCCGACTCCGGCCGCCCGGCTGATCTCGCTCACGGTGACCTTGCCCACGCCGTGGTCGAGCACCAGCTCGCGAGCGCTGTCCAGGATGCGGGCGGCCTTGCGCGAGTGGAGTTCGACCAACTGGTTCACGTCGGACAGGGTATCCGGGCCGATCCACGCGACGCGCCGGCCGGGGTAAACCCCTGCGGTACATCGCCGCGCGTATACCGCCCGAGTCGTAGGCGCCGTCATCCCCACAGAGGATGAGGGCCGTCGTCGACGGCGGCTAGGCTGCGCTGATGCGCGCAAAGGTGTTGTCGTCGCTGAGACGACTCGCCGTGATCCATCCGTTCATCGTCGATCTGCTCTTCAGCGTGGTGATCGCCGGCACCACCCTCGGATTCGGATTCGCCCTCTCCGGCAGCCCGGCCGAGCTCGGCTACACGCCGCGCCCCATGGACGCCACGGGCGCGGGGCTGACACTGCTGGTCAACCTCGTCCTGGCGTGGCGGCGGCGGGCGCCGATCGCCGTGCTGGTGATCTCCTGCGGCGCGGCGGTCGTCTTCCACGCGGCCGGTTACGACCCTCGGATCAACGAGGTCGGAGCGCTGCTGGCGGTCTACACCGTGGCCGCCCACAGGTCCCCGGCGGTGTCGGTCCCGTGCGTGCTGCCGGCGGCGGCCTCCTGGTGGCACGCGGCGTTCCTCGGCCCGGCCGACTTCGTCTGGCCGAACATCGTGCAGGGCAGCATCATGATCGCCGTCGCCTGGACGTTCGGCAACAGCACGCGGATGCTGGTCGAGCGCAACAAGCGGCTGGCCCACCTCACCGAACGGCTGCGCCAGGAGCAGGAGGACAGGGCGCGGCGCGCCGTCACCGAGGAGCGGCTGCGCATCGCCCGCGAGCTGCACGACGTGGTCGCCCACCACATGTCGGTCATCCTGATCCAGGCCGGGCTCGCCGGGTACGTCTTCGGCTCCGACCCCGCCACCGCGCGCGGCGCGCTCGCCACCATCTCCGACACCGGCAGCGAGGCCATGGGCGAGATGAGGCGGCTGCTGTCCGTCCTGCGCGTCGAGGCGGGCGACGAAGGGGGCGACGACCCGGAGGAGGGCTACGACCCGGTTCCCGGCCTGCAGCGTCTCGAACAGCTGGTGGAACGGGTGCGCGCGGCCGGTCTGCCCGTGCACCTGTCGATCACCGGATCGGTACGCCCGCTGCCGCCCGGGGTCGATCTGTGTGCGTACCGGGTCGTTCAGGAATGCCTCACCAACGTGCTGAAACACGCCGGCCAGGCGACCGCGTGGATCTCCCTCATCTACGGCGCCGAGCTGACATTACGCGTCACCGACGACGGCAGGGGCGCCGCCGAAGCCGTGCCCGTGTCACAGAGGGACGGCCACGGCTTGATCGGGATGCGCGAACGCGTCAAGCTCTACAAGGGAACGGTCACGGCCGGAACGAAACCGTCGGGTGGGTTCGAGGTCGTGGTCACCCTGCCCCTGTCTCCTCCGGGCGGCCACGATCCGCCCGCCGACCCGCATGGTGAACCGCATACATGATCAAGGTACTCGTCGTCGACGACCAGGTCCTCATCCGGGCCGGCCTGGCGGCGCTGATCCGCGCCGTACCCGACCTCGACGTCGTCGGAGAGGCCGCGACCGGCGCGGAGTCCGTCGCCGTGGCGGCGGCGACCCGCCCCGACGTGATCCTCATGGACATCAGGATGCCCGGCATGAACGGCGTCACCGCGACCGAGCGCATCCTGTCCGCGGACACCGGCCACCGGCCCAAGGTGCTCATCCTGACGACCTTCGACCTCGACGAGTACGTCTACAACGCCCTGCGCGTCGGCGCCTCGGGGTTCCTTCTCAAGGACACCCCGCCGGAACGGCTCATCGCCGCCATCCGCACCATCGCCGCCGGCGACATGCTCTTCGCCCCCAGCGTCAGCCGGCGCCTGATCGAGGCCTACACCCACCGCCCCGGCCCGGCCGCCCCTCAGCCCTCCCCCGAGCTGGACACCCTCACGGCCCGCGAGTCCGAGGTGCTCAAGCTGGTCGGCCACGCGCTGTCCAACACCGAGATCGCCACGCGCCTGTCCGTCAGCGACGCCACCGTCAAGACCCACCTCAACCGCGCCATGACGAAGCTCAACCTGAGAAGTCGCGCGCAGGCGGTGGCGCTCGCCTACGAGTCCGGTCTCGTCACACCCGGCCAGGAGACCCCGTCGCCCGCATGACGCCCGTCCGTCACCATAGGATGCGGATCATGCGTTTTGCTCCCATCGCCGCGGCGTTCACGCTCGCTTGCCTGCTGTTATCCGGCACCGCGAACGCCTCGGCCTACCCCATCCGTGACAGCACGCTGACCGCGAACAAGCTGTACAAAACGGGCGACCTGCGGAAGAGCAAGTGCCATGAGCCGAGCGTCCAGCGGAACGACGTGGCGTCCGCCAAGCGATACCTGACCGCGATACTGGGCTGCCTCAACCGGTCGTGGGGCGCGCACTTCAAGCGGGCGGGCCTGCCCTTCACCCCCGCCAAGATCGGGTTCATCACCAAGCCGCGCAAGTTCTGCGGCTCCTCGTGGGACGATGCCGCGGGCGTCTACTGCCCCTCCGAGCGGCGCTTCCTCGTGCTGCTGGACAAGGTCGTGCTCGAAGACCCCACCGACCTGTACCTCTTCAACGTGGCCGCGCACGAGTTCGGACACCACGTGCAGGGGCTCACCGGGATCAGCGACGCCAACGACGAGATCACCTACCGCAACGAGAAGGAGTTCGACGAGCAGTCCCGCCGCGAGGAACTCCAGGCGGAGTGCCTGGGCGGGGCGATCATCGGCGGTGTCTGGGGCTCCCTGGATCGCACCGAGGAGGACTGGGAGTTCCTGCTGGACCTCACGCGGGAAAGCGACGAGGAGGCGGCGTCGATCCGTAGCCACGGCACGAACAAGAGCATCGCCGCCTGGCTCGACAGGGGCTTCGACGCGGCGTCCCCGCGCGCGTGCAACACCTGGACGGCCCCGTCGTCCAAGGTCGCCTGACGACGGATTGACCTGGCCGGGCGGGCTCAGGCCTGGTAGAGCCCCCCGGCCGCCTGCAGGTCGTCGAGGCGGCGGCTCGACGCGGCCTGGACGTCCTCGACGTGGATACGCGCCTGCCGCTCCGCCTCCGCCCGATCGCGGCGTGACAGGGCCTCGACGATGCGCCAGTGGCCCTCGACGCAGGTGACGACCTCGTCCCTGGTGAACAGCACGGCCATGTTGTACGTGATGCCGAAGTCGCGGTTGCGCAGCCACTCACCGAGCAGCCGGCCGTTGCCGGACGCCTGGACGATCGTGTGGTGGAAGTCGCGGTTCATCCGCCCCAGCTCGGCCCGCGGCCGGCTGACGAACTCCTCGATGTCCCCGTCGTAGAACGCGGCGATCGTGGCCAGTTGCTCGTCGGTGGCTCGCACGGCGGCCAGGCCGGTGGCCATGGACTCCAGCGCGCAGCGCACCTCGTAGATCTCGCGGATCTCGTCGGGCGTGTGCTCGCGCACCACCCAGCCCTGCCGCTCGCGGATGACCAGCCCCTGGTCGACCAGGCGCATCAGGGCGACGCGCACCGGAGTGCGGCTGCTGCTCAGCTCCGTCGCCAGCTCGTCTTCGGGCAACCGCTGGTTGGGACGGTATCGGCCCTGGAGGATCGCGCCCCGGATGTGGGCGTAGGCCTGGTCGCCCAGTGACTCACCACTGCCCGCGCGCGGCCTTCGCTGCCGTGCCGCGACCTTCGCACCCGCCGTCCCGGGCCGCTCGGCCATCGTTCCTCCGGTCCGCCTGCCAGGTTGTGCTCGAACTCGTGATTCTTCCAGAACGTGCCCCGTTCCCGAAATCAGCGGATCGCACCGCGTAGTGCCGGCCGGTGCGATGGATGCGAAACGGTGATGAAACACCCTCTTGAGTACTTTGGATCCAAGTTTGTATCCTACCCGGCATGCAACAAGGCAGCATGAAGAGCTTCTCGTCGATCGACCCACGGACCGGGGCCGAGCGGCGCCGGTTCACCGACGCGACGCCCGCCGATCTGGCCAAGGCGCTCTCCGGGGCGGCCGCGGCGTTCCCCGCCTGGAGCGGGTTCGACCCGGCCCCGCGCGCCGCCCTGCTCCGGCGGATCGCCGATGACCTGATCGCCCGCCGGGCCGAGCTCGTCGCGGTCGCCGAGGCCGAGACCGGGCTACCCCTGCCGCGCCTGACCGGCGAGGTCGAGCGGACCGCGTTCCAGCTCACCCAGTTCGCGCACATGATCGAGCGGGGCGGGCACCTGGGCGCGGTGATCGACCCGGCGACCACCGCCGCGCCCGACGTCCGGCGCGTCAACGTGCCGCTCGGGCCGGTCGCCGTCTTCGCGGCGAGCAACTTTCCGTTCGCGTTCAGCGTCGCGGGCACGGACACCGCCGCCGCGCTGGCGGCCGGCTGCCCGGTGATCGTCAAGGGGCATCCCTCCCACCCCGAGACCGCGGAGCTGACCGCCGCGATCGTGCACGGCGCGGTGGCCGCGACCGGCGCCCCGGACGGCGTGTTCCACCTGCTCCAGGCGAGCGGCCTCGGCCTCGCGCGGGACCTGGTGACCGCGCCGGAGATCGCGGCCGTGGCCTTCACCGGCTCGCCGTCCGGCGGGCGGGCGATCTTCGACCTGGCGGCGGCGCGCCCGCGCCCGATCCCGGTGTACGCCGAGATGGGCAGCCTCAACCCGGTCTTCATCCTCCCGGGGGCGCTCGGCGACGACCTCGCCGACGCCTTCATCGACTCCCTGACCAGCTCCAACGGCCAGCTCTGCACCAAGCCGGGCGTGGTCTTCGTGCCGCTGGGCGAGGCCGGCGACCGGTTCGTGGCACGGGCCGCCGAACGTGTCGAGGCGCGGCCGCCCGGAGTCATGCTCAACGAGCCGATGTGGCGGCGGCTGGCCGAGGGCGTCGCGGAGGTGGCCGGGCGGCCCGGCGTGCACCTGGTCGCCGGCGGCGGCACGCCTCACGGCGAGGGCACCGCCAACCCGGGCGAAGGCTTCAGGTCTCCCGCCGGCCTGGTCGAGACCGATGTGGCCACGTACCTGAGCGATCCGGTGCTCGGCGAGGAGCGGTTCGGCCCGTTCGGCGTCGTCGTCAGGTACGGCGAGCCGGGCGACCTGCCGGAGGCCGCCCGGTCGTTCGACGGGCACCTCACCGCCACCATCCACCTCGGGGCGGCCGACGACGGCCACCAGTTGGCCACCGAGCTGACCACCGAACTGACCACCCGGGTCGGCCGCCTGGTGTGGAACGGCTGGCCGACCGGCGTGGCCGTCACCGACGCGATGCACCACGGCGGCCCGTACCCGGCGACCACGAACGCCGCCACCACCTCGGTCGGAACCAACGGGATCTTCAGGTTCCTGCGCCCGGTCGCCTACCAGAACACCCCGCAGAGCCACCTCCCCCCGCCTCTGCGCGATGCCAATCCGCTGCGCGTCACCAGGACGGTGGCGGGCGTACCGACCTTGGAGCCGATCATCACCACGGAACGCGACGACGCCGCGCGCGGCGCCGTCCTGCTGCCCACCCTGCCGGCCAAGCCCGCCCTCACCGAGGCCGCCGCCCGGGTGCTCGGCGAGGTGCCCGGCTATCTGGGCGTGCCCTTCGTCAGCCCCGTCTTCCAGGCGCTGGCCAGTCATCCCGGCTACCTCGTGCCGGCCTGGGACCACTTCAAGCCGGTCATCGGCTCACCTGAGTTCAAGGCGGCCGCGGCCGGGCTGGGCGTGCCGTCCGGCCTGCTGCCCAAGGCACAGGAGATCACCGGCGACCTCGACGAGATCCGGCGCTACACGACCACGTTCCATCGGTTGCTGCCGCAACTGCTGCTGCTCACGTCGTGCTGGTATCGGGGGCTCACCGCCGGCGCCACCCCGTTCGAGCCCGGTGCCGACCCCGGTCCGCGAGGTGTCTCGCCGCAGGCGTACACCATCGTGCCGGACGGGACCCCGCCCGGCGACGAGCTGGCCCGGGTCTACGAGGAGATCCGCGCCGTGCACGATCACCCCCGCGTGCTGAGCTACTACCGCGCGCTCGGCAACCGCCCTGACCTCATGATCGAGGTGTGGCGGCGGCTCGGGCCGATCGCCCGCGGTCCCGAGTACGCCGCCGCCCGCGACCAGGTGCTGGCCGACGCCGAGGCCGCCGCGGCCACCCTGCCCGTACCGGTGATCGAGCCGGCGCATCCGGACGTCGCGGCCATCCTCGCCCTCTTCCGGCGGCGCCTGATCCCGGCGCTGCTCCTCGACACGGCCGTCGTCCTCGCGCTGATCGGCGCCGACGACGCGATCGTCACCACCTGATCGGACGGTTCACCATGCCCAACATCACCGTCGAAATCCTGACGGGACGGACCTCCGCCCAGCGGGCCGCGTTCGCCCGGGTGGTCACGGACGCCGTGGTCGACGTGCTCGGCGCGCCACGCCACCTCGTACGCGTCCAGTTCAACGAGATCGAGCCCGACCGGCTCGCCCTGGGCGGCGAGCTCGTCTCGGACAAGGCCTGACGGCCCGCCCTTTTCAGTGGCATCGGGGGATTGCCGCGCTTCACCTCCCATTTCACCGGCCCGGCCGGCTCGCCCGCGGGCCGGCCGGAGCCATCCTGATCCCTTTGAGGGGCGTACGTGTACCAGCAGATCTTCGACCCCGTCCTCGGGCGGCTCGGGCTGTCCGCCCTCGTCGCCGCCATCCCGCTCGTCGTCCTGTTCGTCCTGCTCGGCGTCTTCCGGTGGAAGGCCCAGTGGGCGGGCATGACGGCGCTGGCCGTGTCGATCGTGATCGCGTTCGCCGTGTACGGCATGCCGATCACCCAGACCCTGGGCGCGGCCGGCTACGGCGCGGCGTCGAGTTTCCTGACCGTCATCTGGATCCTCGTCAACGCACTGTGGATCTTCAAACTCACCGAGTCGACCGGCCACTTCGCCGTGCTGCGGCGCTCGTTCGCCGGGGTCAGCGACGACCAGCGCATCCAGGTCATCATCATCGCCTTCGCCTTCGGCGCGCTCCTTGAGGCGCTGGCCGGCGCCGGCACCCCGGTCGCGATCAGCGCGGTCATGCTCATCGCGCTCGGCCTGCCGCCCTTCCGCGCCGCCGTCGCCTCCCTGGTGGCCAACACCGCGCCGGTCGCCTTCGGGGCGCTGTCGGTGCCGATCACCACCCTGTCCAAGGTCACCGGGCTCGACTTCGACACGCTCGGCGCGATCGCCGGGCGGCAGACCTCGATCGTCGCCGTGTTCGTCCCTCTCGTCCTGGTCTTCCTCGTGGACGGCCGCCGCGGCGTCCGGGCCGTCTGGCCCGCCGCGCTCGTCGCCGGCCTGGCCTTCGGCGCCGGTCAGTTCGTCTTCTCCAACTTCATCTCCGTCGAGCTGGCCGACATCGGCGCCGCGCTGTCCTGCGCCGTCTTCCTGGTGGCGTTCCTGCGGGTCTGGCGGCCCCGGGAGCCGCTGAGCGTGTCGTCCACCCCCGTGATGGCGGGCGGCTCCGGCGCCGGCAGCGCCGAGGAGGAGGCCGCCATGCTGGCCCGCGGGGAACGTGACACCCGCAGGAACGTGATCCTGGCCTACCTGCCGTACGCCGTCGTGATCGCCATCTTCGTCGTCGCCCAGTTCTCGGCCGTCAAGAGCGCGCTCGGCTCGGTGGCGATCGAGTTCGCCTGGCCGGGGCTGGCCATCACGGGGCCGGCGGGCAACCCCGTGGCCACCGTCTTCTCGTTCAACTTCCTGCCCGCCGCCGGCACGCTGCTGTTCGTGGCCGGGGTGATCACCACCCTGATGCTGAAGGTGCCGCCGGACCGGGCCGCGAGCATCTACGCGACCACCGTCAAGCAGCTGACCTGGACGATCGTCTGCGTCCTGTGCGTGCTGGCGCTCGCGTACGTGATGAACCTGTCCGGCCAGACCGGCTCGCTCGGCCGCGGCCTGGCCACCCTGGGCGGGGTGTTCGCCTTCTTCTCGCCGGTCATAGGCTGGCTCGGCGTGGCGATCACCGGCTCGGACAACTCCTCCAACGCCCTGTTCGGCGCCGTCCAGGTGGCGGCGGCGCAGCAGACCGGGCTGTCGCCCGAGCTCATGGCCGCGGCCAACTCCTCGGGCGGCGTCGTCGGCAAGATGATCTCCCCGCAGAGCCTCGCGATCGCCGCCGCCGTGGTCGGCCTCCAGGGCAGGGAGGGCGACATCTTCCGCAAGGTCATCGGCTACAGCCTGGCCCTGCTGCTGGTGATCGCCCTGCTCGTCTTCCTGCAGTCCACGCCCGTCCTGGGCTGGATGCTTCCCTAGATTCGGAGAAAAGTGAGATGACCAACCGATATCGTGCCCTGTTCGACCTCACCGGAAAATCGGCCCTGGTGATGGGGGCCGCCTCCGGCATCGGCCAGGCCACCGCCCAGATGCTGGCCGGCCTCGGCGCGCAGGTCGTGTGCGCCGACCTCGACGGCCCCGGCGCCGTGGAGACGGCCAAGACGATCGTCTCCGAAGGCGGCACCGCCCAGGGCCTCGCCGCCGACCTGGGCAGCCACGAGCAGATCGCGCGGGCCGTACGGACGACCGTGGACGCGTACGGACGGCTCGACATCGGCGTGACGACGCCCGGCATCAACATCCGCAAGCGGCTGGCCGCCTACACCGAGGAGGAGTTCGACCGCATCGTCAACCTCAACCTCAAGGGCACGTTCTTCTTCCTGAAGGAGGCCAGCACCGTCATGGCCGAGCAGGGCGGCGGCAGCCTCATCGCCTGCTCGTCGATGCGGGCCCTGATGGTGGAACCGGGCCTGGGCGTGTACGCCTCCACGAAGGCGGCCATCCTGCAGATGGCGCGCGGCCTGGCCACCGAGGTCGGCCCGCAGGGGGTGCGCGTCAACACCATCGCGCCCGGCGTCATCGACACGCCGCTCACCCGGCCGCTGTGGGACGACGTCAAGGCCAGGGAGGCCTACAGCGCGCACACCGTGTTCGGCAGGTGGGGCAGCGCCGACGAGGTGGCCTCCGCGGTCGCGTTCCTGGCCAGCGACGCGGCGTCGTACGTCACCGGCGAGAACCTCGTCGTCGACGCCGGCTGGACCGTCATCGACGGCCGCTTCGACCCGGGCCGCTGACGCCCCTGGGTGTCCGGTAAGGATTCGAGGATCTCGTCGGTGGTCTTCTTCCACACGAACGGCCCGGCCGGCATCGTGTCCCGGTGGCGATCAGCCGGGACGGGCGCCTGCTGGCCTACTACAGCCCCGAGGCCGGAGCGTACGTGGTCCGCGACCTCGTGAGCGGCTCCGAGACGACCTCTCCCGTGAAGATCGGCGAGGACGAGCTCGGCGGCGGATCGATGCTGCTGGTCTCCGACCAACGGCCGGTACCTGAGTTTCGATCCGTGGGAGGGGATCCGGGGCTGCTCATCGGCTTCTCCGAGGTCGCGCCGTGCGCAAGGTGACCGTGCGCGGGCTGCCGAAGGACGCGGGACCTCCATCTGGAGCGACGCGTCCCACGTCACCGTCATGGCCGAGGGCAAGGGGGGCGGCGGCCTGTACGCGGTGGACGTCAGGACCGGGCAGACCCGGCAGGTCGTGCGCCTCAGCCGCGACGGCTGGAACGCGGTCCTGCCCGGGGCGGCAGAGGAGAATGGCGGTGGCCCGCCGCCATGGGCGCGCGGGCCGCGCAGTACGCTGCTTTCGACATCACGTAGAAGTTGAGGGCACCCCGGAAGGGCGACCATGTTCGAGATCGTGTCCGCACTCGTCCCCCCGCTCGTGGTGGGAGGGGTGTTCGTCGCGGGCGTCGTCAAGCTGATGCGCTCCGAGGCGAGAGCCAAGGCCGCCGAGAGCGAGGCCCGGGCGAAAGCACGGGACAAGCCCGCGTAACCGGCCCTTCAGATGTTCCAGATGGTGAGGCAGAGCAGCGGGGCCAGCAGCACCGCGAAGGGGCCGCTGAGCAGCAGGGTCGCGGCGGAGTAGGCCGCGGCCGGGACCCATCGCGGGCGCTCGGGCCGGCGGAGCAGGCGCGCCACCCGCTCCGCCACGGCGGCGTCGGCCAGAGCCAGCGTCGCCGCCCCGTCGTCCAGCGCCGGGGTCGCCATGCGCACGAGGGTGCGGGCGAGCAGGATCTCGCCGTGCGCGCGGCGGGCGTGGTCGTCGGCCATCATCTCCAGCAGCACGGGGACGGCCGCGCGCGCTTCCCGGGCGGCGGGCAGCCAGGGGAAGGCCTGCACCAGCGCGACGAACGGCAGCAGCACCAGGTCGTGACGGCCGCGGGCGTGGGCGCGCTCGTGCTGCAGCACCGCCTCTAGTTCCTGCAAGCTGAGCAGGTCGAGGGTGCCCTGGCTGAGCACGACGCGCTCGCGCCGGCCGGGCAGACAGTACGCGACACGCTCCCGGGTCGGCAGCACGTACGCGTCGTGGACCGGCGAATGGTCGGCCACCACGTCCACCAGCAGGCGCTGGCGCCGCTGCCGCGCGGCCGTCTTCACGGTGACCCCGGTGGTGTGGACGAGCAGCCAGACGATCAGCCCCACCGACCAGGCGAGCGCGACGACATGGGGCGGCCCGAGCCCGTCGAGCCCCTGCCCGGCGGCGATCTGACCGGCGAGGGCGTGCATGCCGTGCGGGAAGACCGCCGCCAGCGGCGCCACCGCCGCGACGAGCCCGATCCCCACGGCTCCCAGGCCGCCCGCCAGGCAACTGGCCTGCCACAACACCAGGGCCGCCCGGGGATGACGGTACGTCCACGCCGCCCCGGCCAGCCGCCGCGCGACCCGGCCGCCGAACGCGATCGGCGCCAGCGCGACCCCGGCCGCCACCAGCCACCCGATCACGACGCGGCCCCATCGCGCCCGTCCAGCGCCTCACGCAGGGCTGCGGCCATCTCGGGCGTCACCGTGCCGACGAAGCGCTGCGCGGTCGCGGCGAGATCGCCGGCGTCCTCCAGCGCGGCCCGCATGACCTCGGCGACGAAGGCGTCCCTGTCGGCGGTCGCCTTGTAGCGGTGGGCGCGCCCGACCCGCTCGCGGGAGACCAGGTCCTTCTGCGTCAGCCGGACGAGAACGGTCAGCACCGTCGTCACGGCCGGCTGCGAGGGCAGGGCCTGGGCGACGTCCTGGGCGAACATCCCCTCCGGACGGCTCCAGAGCGCTTCCATGATCGATCGCTCCAGACTGCCGAGCCGCACCATCGCGCCCTCCCCTTGCCTCGCCCGCCCAGAAAAGGTTACCGGCAGGGCTCACGCTCAGAGCAGCGTGCTCCAGTAGGTCCAGAAACGTACCCCGATCATGGCGACGAGGACGAGGAACCAGACGGTGAGCGGCACGCTGTGGTACGTCGTCAGGCGGCGCGCGATCCCCGAGGCGGGCGGCAGGTTGCGCAGGGTGACGTACCAGAAGACCGGCACGGTCACGGCCCACACCACCATGCAGTACGGGCACAGCGCGCCGATGACGTACAGGCTCTGGAAGATCAGCCAGTGCACGAACACCACGCCCGCCGTGACACCGGCCTGCAGCCCGAGCCAGAACCAGCGCGGCAGCCGGGCCCCGGCCAGCAGGGCGGCGCCGACAGTGGCGACGATGGCGAAGGCGGCGATGCCGAGCAGCGGGTTGGGGAAGCCGAACAGCTCGGCCTGCGGCGTACGCATGATCGAACCGCACGACAGCACCGGGTTGATGCTGCAGCTCGGCACGTAGTCGGGGTCCTTCAGCAGCGCGATCTTCTCGATCGTCAGGACGAACGCGGCGACCAGCCCGGCCCCGCCACCGATCAATAGCAATCGCGGCACCAGCGTGGGGAAGGGCGCCGCCTCGGAGCTACTGGGCGAGCGCAGCATCGATGGCCGCCTTGAACTCGTCGGCGCTCCGGGGTTGGATCTTCTTGCCGTTGAGGAAGAACGTCGGGGTGCCCTGGACGCCGAGCGCCTGGCCGTCGGCGGCGTCCTTGTTCACCCGGGCCAGCGTGGCCGGATCCTCGTACGCCTTGTCCCAGGCGGCGATGTCCGCCCCTGTCCCCTGGGCCAGCTTGCGGAAGAACGCGTCGGCCGGCACCTGCTTCTCGGCCCATTGGGTCTGGGTCTCGTACATCCGCTGGTACATCAGCTCGAACTTGCCCTGCTGCGCGGCCGCCTCGACGGCCCGGGCGGCGCGTTCGGCGTTGAAGTGGCTCGCGATCGGGAAGTAGCGCGCGACGAAGGTCACCTTCCCGGCATAAGCCTTGCGCAGTTCCTCGACGGTGGGGAAGTACGCCCTGCACGCCTCACACTCGAAGTCGAGGAACTCCACCAAGGTCACCTTGCCGTCGGCGGCGGTCTGCAGCCGGTGGCTGTCCTCGCGAATCAACTGGGGCGCGCCCGGGCTCGTACCGGCCTTGTCCGTGCCCGAGCCCATACTGCCGATCGCCAGCCACACGGCCACCACCACCGCGAACACCCCGATGACGGCGACCGTCATGGTGACGTTCTTCTGGCGCGCGGACCGTTGCTCGTCCTGCTCGCGCATGGCCTCGACCTTGGCGCGCCGGGCATCGGCCCGATCCTGTTGCTGCGGCACCTGCGACTCCTCATCACCGACCCATTACTTCTACGGAGTGTAGAAGATGGGTGGGGCGGTCCGGACGCAAGGTCGCGTTCCGGCTCTTCACCCGCAACGCCCCGATCCCGGCCACCGAGGACGCGCGGGCGTCCTCCCGGTTCCGGCCCGTCCTCTGAGCGGCGGGCACCTCAGGTCAGGAGTTCGCGATGGCTTTTCTTTCCCGATTCATCCGCTCCGCCGTGGTGGCGGGCGTGGCTGGAGTTCACCGCCAGAATCCAGCTGCCCGTCGTCGTCCTGCGTGACGGCAAGGGCGGGTCCGTGACGCGCGGCAAGGCGCGCGCCGGCAACCGTACGGTCACCTCGGCGGTCGGCGGTCCGCTGGCGCCGGGCACGCCGGTGTGGATCTGGCTGGTCGGCGGCGCTCTCGTGGTGACCGGCTCGGTGATCGCGGCCAAGGGGGCGCGCCGCAAGAGCACGTGAGACCCGGCCCGCCGCGCCGCTCCCGGGCGCGGCGGGCCGAGCGCTCAGGTCGCGGTGGCGTGCCGTTCCAGGAAGGTGTAGACGTCGGCCTCGTCCACGCCGGGGAACGACCCGGGCGGCAGCGCGGCCAGCACGTGGGAGTTGGCCCGCGCGGACGGCCACGCGTACCCTTCCCACCGCTCGGCCAGCTCGGCGGGCGGGCGGCGGCAGCAGTCGCCGCTGGGGCAGTTGGACTTGGTGCGGCTGGTGGTCTCGCGGCCCCGGAACCAGCGCGACTCCTTGTACGGCACCCCCAGCGTGATGGCGAAGTCCCGCTCCCGCGACGGATCGACGTGCGCCACGCAGAAGTAGGTCCCGGTCGGCGAGTCCGAGTACTGGTAGAACACCGAGAACCGATCGGGCGAGGCGAACACCTGCCGCCCCGACCACTGCAGGCACATCCGCTGCCCCTCGATGGCCCCCTGCTCGTCGGCCGGGAAGACGATGCCGTCGTTCTCGTACGCCTTGTAGATGGTGCCGCCGGCGTCGTTGCGCACGAAGTGGCAGACCAGGCCGAGATGGTGGGTGGCCAGGTTGGTGAAGCGGTGGGCGGCCATCTCGTACGAGACCGCGAACACGTCCCGCAAATCCTCCACCGACAGCGCCCGGTCGGACTTGGCCTCCTGGAGGTAGAGGGCGGCGGCCTTCTCGGGCACGAGGACGGCGGCGGCGAAGTAGTTGGCCTCGGTGCGCTGGCGCAGGAAGTCGGCGAAGTCGCGGGGCTTGTCGTGGCCGAGCGCGAGGTGCCCGAGCGTCTGCAGCAGGATCGTGCGCGGGGTGTGCATGCCGAGCTGCTCGTGCTTGACGTAGATGCGCCGGTTGCGCAGGTCGGTGATGGAGCGCACGGAGCGGGGCAGGTCCTGGGCGGTGTGCACGGTGTAGCCGAAGTGCGTGACCAGGCTCTGGACGGTGCTCTGCGACAGCGCCCCGGTACGGTAGCCGACCGCGTCGAGGGCCTCGGCGGCGGCCTTCTCGATCTCGGGGAAATAGTTGCCCACCTCGCGCTGCCGACGCCGCAGCTCGGCGTTGGCGGCCCTGGCCTCCTCCGGCGTGGCGGTGCCCCTGGCCTGCCGGGCGCGCAGCTCGCCGTACAGGCCGAGGAGGTGTTCGAGGACGTCGTTGGGCACGCGGGCGGAGACCTTGAGCCGGGGCAGGCCGAGCCCGGCGTAGATGGGGTCGCGCTGGGCCTCCTCCAGCGCGATCTCCAGCTGGGCGCGGCGGTTGGGCGGCTGGCGGCGCAGCAGCTCCTCGACGGGCACGCCCAGCGCGGTGGCCAGCGACTTGAGCAGGGAGAGCTTGGGCTCGCGTTTGCCGTTCTCAAGGAGCGAGAGCTGGCTGGGCGCCCGGCTCACGCGCGATCCCAGGTCGGACAGCGTGAGACCGCGCTGTTTGCGCAGGTGGCGCAGGCGCTGGCCAAACGCGATCAGATCAAGCTCCTGCGTCAAAGACAGCGGTTCTTCGCCTAGCAAGGACGCCATGCCGGAATCTTAGACAGAAAAACGGCCCATTTTCTAGCCTCCGACGGGTGACCGTCCTGCGACTGCGGCGCGCCACCGCGATTGGTCTAGTCCAACGGTAAAACTTGCGATTTCTTCGCTGATGAATACCCGCTGGTAATGCATGTAGCAAGAATTTCAACCGTTCTTCTCTCTCAGGCGGACTATTGATCGCTCCGCCCAGGGCAGAGACTCGGCAGGGAGCCCCAGGGGATGACAAAGGAGTGAACCGATGAACGATCGCCTCAAGGGAGCTGCTGAGCAGCTGCGGGACGAGTGGGACAACGACCCTCGCTGGGAGGGTGTCGAGCGCACCTACAGCGCCGAAGACGTGATCAGGTTGCGCGGCAGCGTCCAGGAGGAGCACACGCTGGCCCGCCTCGGCGCGGAGCGGCTGTGGAACCTGCTGCACACCGAGGACTACGTCAACTCCCTCGGCGCGCTGACCGGCAACCAGGCGGTGCAGCAGGTGCGGGCCGGGCTGAAGGCGATCTACCTGTCCGGCTGGCAGGTGGCCGCGGACGCGAACCTGGGCGGGCACACCTACCCGGACCAGAGCCTGTACCCGGCCAACTCCGTGCCCGCCGTCGTGCGCCGCATCAACAACGCGCTGCTGCGCGCCGACCAGATCACCTGGTCGGAGGGCGACGCGGACGCCCCGCACTGGCTGGCGCCGATCGTGGCCGACGCCGAGGCGGGCTTCGGCGGGGTGCTCAACGCGTTCGAGCTGATGAAGGGCATGATCGCGGCCGGTGCCGCGGGCGTGCACTGGGAGGACCAGCTCGCCTCCGAGAAGAAGTGCGGCCACCTGGGCGGCAAGGTGCTGATCCCGACCGGCCAGCACGTCAAGACCCTGAACGCCGCCCGCCTCGCCGCGGACGTCGCCGGGGTGCCCTCGCTGATCGTCGCGCGGACCGACGCACAGGCCGCGACGCTTCTGACCAGCGACGTGGACCCACGCGACCAGGTGTTCGCGACCGGCGAGCGTACCGCCGAGGGCTTCTACCGGGTCAGGAACGGCCTGGAGGCGTGCGTGGCGCGCGGCCTGGCGTACGCGCCGCACTCCGACCTGCTCTGGATGGAGACCGGCACGCCCGACCTGGACGTCGCCCGCGAGTTCGCCGAGGCCATCAAGGCCGAGTACCCGGACCAGATGCTGGCCTACAACTGCTCACCGTCGTTCAACTGGAAGAAGCACCTGGACGACTCGACGATCGCCAAGTTCCAGCGGGAGCTCGGGCACATGGGGTACAAGTTCCAGTTCATCACCCTGGCCGGCTTCCACTCGCTGAACTACGGCATGTTCGACCTGGCCCAGGGGTACGCGGCCGACGGCATGACGGCGTACGTCGAGCTCCAGGAGGCCGAGTTCGCCGCCGAGTCCCGCGGCTACACCGCGACGAGGCACCAGCGCGAGGTCGGCACCGGCTACTTCGACCTGGTCAGCACGGCCGTGGCGCCCGACTCCTCGACGACCGCCTACAAGGGCTCGACGGAAGAGGAGCAGTTCGCGCACTAGATTCCTTCGACTCGCCGGCGGTTCCCCCCGGCGAAAGGGCCGCGTCGGTACCCCCAGCACCGGCGCGGCCCTTCTCATATGCTTCAGGAGGCGATCGCCGCCTCTTCCTCGGCCTCGACCGCACGGTTCCAGTCGCTCTTGACCTCGCGCCACGCCTCGTCGTCCACGCCGAGCCGCCAGTATCCGGAGATCGACAGCCGGTCGAGGGAGATCCCCCGCTCCAGGCGCAGGTGGCGGCGCAGCTCCTTCACGAAACCGGCCTCGCCGTGCACGAACGCGTGCACGTCACCGCTGGGGAACTCCAGGTCCCGCACCGCCCGTACGAGTCCCTCGCCCACGGGGCGGCCGCCCCGGTAGATCCAGGTGATCCGGGCGTCGGCGGCGGTGCCGAGCTTCTGCTCGTCCTCAGGGCTGTCCACCTCGATCAGGACGTGCGCCACGGCGCCGTCCGGCAGCACCTCCAGCGCTGCCGCGATGGCCGGCAGGGCGCTCTCGTCCCCCACGAGCAGGTGCCAGGCGGCGTCGGCCTCGGGCGCGTAGCCGCCGCCCGGGCCCAGCATGAGCACCACGTCACCGGGTACGGCCCGCGCCGCCCACGGCCCGGCCAGGCCCTCGTCGCCGTGGACCACGAAGTCGAGGGTCAGTTCGCGGGAGTCGGGGTCCCAGGCGCGCACGGTGTAGGTCCGCAGCCGCGGCCACAGCTCGCGCGGCATGGTCTCGCGGCAGCCCTTCACGGTGAACGGCTCGGGGTACTGCACGCCTTCGTACGGGAAGACGAGTTTCACATAGTGGTCGGTGAGTCCCCTGGTGGCGAAGTCGGCCAGCCCGTCGCCCCCGACCACGACGCGCACCATGTGCCGCGAGAGTTTCTCGGTCCGCAGGACGACGCCCCGATGATGATCTATAGGCTTCTCAGCCATCGAACTGTCCCCCAGATCTATAAGTTAGGTATACCTAACCTTACACACTTAGATCTGCCAGCGTACGCCGACCACGGCAAAAGGGACAGGGCCAAACTCACGCGGCCGCGGAATCACCCATCGACGCGGGCCCGGCGGCGGCCACCGCCCCCAGGAACCGCGACATGTGCCGGAACGCCATCCGCGCCTCCGGCAGCACGTCCGCCAGAATGGGGAACACGTGCGGCATCCGCCGCCATTCCTCATACCTGACCGGCACCCCCGCCAGCCGCGCCCGCTCGGCCACCCGCCGGGCCTCGTCCCGCAGCACCTCCGTCGACCCCGTCACGATCATCAACGGCGGCAGCCCCGTGAAGTCCCCCAGCACCGGCGAGACCAGCGGATCGCGCGGATCCAGGCCCGAGGTCCACCGGCGCGCCAGCCACCGCACCCGGCTGGCCGGCAACATCGGGTCCTGCCAGCGGTTGGCCCGGCGCGGGCAGTCGGTCAGATCGGCCCACGGCGACAGGCAGATCGCCGCCCCCGGCAGCGGCCGCCCACGGTCGCGCAGCGCCAGCAGCGTCGCCAGAGCCAGATGCCCGCCGGCGGAGTCGCCCGCCACGATGACGTCCCCGGGCGCGTACCCCCGCCCCAGCAGGCAGTCGTAGGCGTCCAGCGCGTCGGCCAGCGAATCGGCCAGCCGGTGCACCGGCCCCTGCCGGTAGTCGAGCGCCAGCACCGGCCGCCGCGCCACCATCGACAACCGCCACGTGATCGCCCGGTGTGTCCGCGGCGAACACGAGAAATAGCCGCCGCCGTGGAAGTACAGCACCACCTTCCGCTCGTCGAGCCCCTGCCCGCCGCGCACCCACTCGCCACCACACGAGGAGAAGGCCGCCGGGACGATCGAGACGTGCGCCGGATGCGGCACCTCGACCCGCCGCGCCAGCTCCCCCAGCCGGGACGCCCCCACCAGGGCCAGCGGGTGACGCATCAGCAGCGTGGAGGCAGGCTTCAGGGTGCCCCGCATGAGACCGGTCAGCGCGCGAGCCTGCCAGCTCAAGGGGTATTCGGGAACCACATCCTTGTCGATCCGCATATCGACCCTCCAAGGACTGTTCTTCCCCTTTCAACATCGAACTACCGGCCGGTAAGTGTCTCATCTCTTACACGAACATTTCGGCCCTGTGACACGCTGGCCTCCATGGCCGGCTATTCGGGCACTCCTCTCCCCCGCAAGCTCGGCGTCAAGCCGGGCCACCTGGTGCTCGCCCTCGACGCCCCCGACGGGCTCGACCTGGGCGAACCCGAAGCCGAAGTCCACCGCGCGCCGGGCGAGGGCCCGTACGACGTCATCCTCGTCTTCTGCCCCGCCAGCACCGCCCTGCACGACACCTTCCCCACCGCCAAGGCCCTGCTCGCCAGGAACGGCGGACTCTGGATCTGCTGGCCCAAACGCGCCAGCAAGGTCCCCACCGACCTGTCCGAGAACCCCATCCGCGAATACGGCCTGGACCTGGGCCTGGTCGACAACAAGGTCGCGGCCATCGACGCCACCTGGTCGGGCCTGCGCTTCGTTTATCGCGTTGCGGACCGCTGACACCGCAACGGATAATTTCCTGCTTTCCCTTTCGGCAGACCCGTGCGCGGGCACCGACACGGCCTGTCACCGTGTCCTCACACCCCGGAGGTGCAAAACCATACCGCTCTATGCCCGGCTCGTCCGGTACGGCTTCCGCAAACACGCCACCTACGTCTGGTCGGCGCTCGCCGGCGCGTTCACCAACAGCGTCTTCGGCATCCTGCGCGCCTACATCCTCATCGCCCTCTGGCAGGCCCGCCCCGGCCTGGCCGGCTACGACCTCACCGACGCCGTCACCTACTGCTTCGTCACCCAGGCACTCATCGGGCCGATGCAACTGTTCGGCGGCGGCCTGACCCTCCCCGAGCGCATCCGCAGCGGCGACATCGCCCTCGACCTCGTCCGCCCCGCCTCCCTGCAGCTCTGGACCCTCGCCGAAGACCTGGGCAGGGCCGCCTACCTGTTCGTGGTGCGCGGCTTCCCGCCCATGCTCGTCGGCGCGGCCGTGTTCGGCCTCCTCTTCCCCGGCGACCCCGGCCGGTGGCTCGCGTTCCTGACCGGCTTCGCGCTCGCCGTCGTGGTCAGCTTCGCCTGGCGCTACCTGATCGCGCTGTCGGTCTGCTGGCTCCTCGACGACCGCGGCGTGGCGGTCGCGTCACTCGTCCTGACCACGTTCTTCAGCGGCATGATGGTGCCGCTGCACCTCTTCCCCGGCTGGCTCGGCGAGCTGGCCAGGGCCCTGCCCTGGGCCGCCATGGTCCAGCTTCCCACCGACCTCTACCTCGGCAAGGCGCCGGTCCTGGAGACACTCGCCCTCCAGGTGTTCTGGGCCGCCGTCCTGCTCGGGCTCGGCGCGCTCGCCACCAGGGCGGTCCGCCACAAGGTGGTGATCCAGGGTGGTTAGAACGTACGCCCTGCTGGTGTGGACCTGGACCCGGGCCGCCGCCGCGTACCCGGCCTCCTTCGCGCTGATGACCGCGCTCGGCTTCGTCATCGCCGCGCTCGACGTCGGCGTGATCCTGGTCATCTTCGCCAACACCACCACCCTCGCCGGCTTCACCCGCGACGAGGTCCTCTTCCTGTACGGCGCCGCCGGCCTCGCCTTCACCCTCTGCGACACCTTCGTCAGCAACCTCGACCGCGTCAGCCAGCACATCAAGGCGGGCACCCTGGACACGTTCCTGATCAGGCCGGTCAGCGCCTGGGTCCAGCTCGCCGCCGACCGCTTCAACGCCAACCGGATCGGGCGCATCCTGCAGGCCGGCATCGTGCTCGGCTACGCCATGACCGCGCTCGACCTCGACTGGCGGCGCCTCTGGATGGTCCCCGTCATGGTGGCCACCGGCATCGTCATCTTCACCTCCCTGTGGACGCTGGCCGGCGCGGTGCAGTTCGTGCTCGTCGACGCGCCCGAGGTGACCAGCGCCTTCACCTACGGCAGCCACCAGCTCAGCCAGTATCCGCTCGGCATCTACGCCCGCGACATGGTCGCCGGCGTGACGTACGTGCTGCCGCTGGCCTTCATCAACTGGCAGCCCGGCCTGTACGTCCTGGGCCGGGACGACCCCTTCGGCACGCCCGAATTCCTGCGGTTCCTCGGACCGGCCGCCGCGCTGGTCCTCGCCCTGCTCGCCGCGCTGGCCTGGCGGCAGGCCCTCCGGCACTACCGATCGACGGGGAGTTGACCATGATCGAGCTCGACCGGGCCGGACGCACGTTCAAGGTGAAACGGAACGTCGTCCACGCCGTGACCGACCTGTCGTTCACCGTGGCCGAAGGGGAGTTCGTCGGCTACCTCGGCCCCAACGGCGCCGGCAAGTCCACCACCATCAAGATGCTCTGCGGCATCCTGACGCCCACGTCGGGGAAGGTGCGGGTGGCGGGGCTCGACCCGTCGCGCAGGCGCACCACGCTGGCGCGGCGGATCGGGGTGGTCTTCGGGCAGCGGACGACCTTGTGGTGGGATCTGCCGCTGGCGGACAGTTTTCAGCTGATCCGGCACCTTTACAAAGTAGATCGCAAAGAGTTCGCCGCGCGGCTCGCCGAACTGACCGAGACGCTCGGCCTGGACGCGTTCATCCGCACCCCGGTCCGGCAGCTCAGCCTCGGCCAGCGCATGCGGGGCGACCTCGCGGCGGCGCTGCTGCACGCGCCCGACGTGCTGGTGCTCGACGAGCCGACGATCGGGCTCGACGTGGTCGGCAAGGCCGGCATCCGCGACTTCCTGCGGCGGCTGAACGCCGAGCGGGGCACGACGGTGCTGCTGACCACGCACGATCTCGGTGACATCGAACGCCTGTGCCGCCGGGTCATGCTGATCGACCACGGGCGGCTGGCGTTCGACGGCACGCTCGACGACCTGATGGCCACCGCGCCCGGCCAGTCGTCGATCGAGGAGGTCGTCACCCGCCTCTACACGGGCAGCTCCATGCCCTAGTAGTAGCTGCCTTCCGGCGTGGTCTCGTACTCTTCGTCGAGGTCGTCGTGCCGGCGCGACCAGCGCGACGGCATCAGCACGGGGATGAACAGGGCCACGCCGAGCAGGGCGTAGACGCCTGTCGTGAGCAGCGTCTTGGCACCGAAGCCGGCGTCCCTGACGATCTGGTTGACCGACGGCTCAGACGGAATGAGCGAGAGCGCCCTGTTGACGTCGAGCGCGTAGACCACCGTCCAGGCCAGCAGCACCATGGACGGCACGAACGTCGCCAGCGGCGAGATCCGGCCGGCCGTAACAAGCCCCACCACCAGCCCGACCGCGGCCATCGCGCCCAGCGCGATCCACATCCGCTGATTGTCCGGTGGATTCGCCGCCGCGTTGCCGACGGCCTGCTGGACGGCCCATCCGCCGCCTCCCAGCACCGCAGCCGTCACCACAAGCCCGATGAGCAAACCAGCTAAGTGCCGCAACGTTCTCACCTCTATGTCAACGTGGTCGGCACGACCCTAGCGACAAATGCCATTTTCGGACCAGGCATTGCGCAGCTTGGAACTGTGGGTCTCAAGAACCCCTGCCCCGTGAGAGCATGGGGCACACCCATGCGCGCCCATCTGCCCCTCAGGCTCGCGCGGACGGCCGTCTTCGCCGCCGTCTGCGTGGCTCTGGCCGCGCTCGCCCACGTGCTCGGCGGCGGCGCGGCGCCCGCGCCGCAGGCCGCCGCCCTCGGGCTGGCGGGCGTGGCGGCGCTGGGGCTGGCGCTGTGCGGCAGGGAGCGTTCGGCCGGGACGATCACCATCGTGCTGGTGGGGGCGCAACTCGGGCTGCACGAGCTGTTCGCGGGCGAGGGCGCCTCCTACGTCCTGCTCCACGGGCACGCCCGGGGCGGGCTGGCCGTCAACGCGGGCATGCTGCTCACCCACCTGACGGCCACGGTGATCACCGGTCTGTGGGTGTCGCGCGGCGAGGCCGCGATCTGGTCGCTGCTGCGCCGCCTCGGCCGTCATCTCGTCCTGCTCACGCCGGTCGCCGCCGCGCCCGTCCCCCGGGGCCGCGCGCCGATCGTCCATGCGCGGGTGGTCCCGCTGCCGCCGGGCTTCCGGCACAGTGTCGCCAGGCGTGGTCCTCCACTTCCCGCCTGACCGTCCTTTTTTCCTTCCCCCCGAACACCAAGTGGAGCTTTCGCATGTCCTTCGTACGCCGCGCGGCGACCGTGCTCGCCGTCACCGCCGCCCTCACCGCCGGGCTCGCGCTGCCCGCGCTCGCCCACGTCACCATCCAGCCCGGCACCGCCGAGCAGGGCGGGTTCAGCAAGGTCGCCTTCCGGGTGCCCAACGAACGCGACGACGCCTCGACCACCAAGATCGAGGTCACCTTCCCCGCCGACCATCCGCTCGCCTTCGTGTCGGTCAAGCCGCTGCCCGGCTGGGACGTCAAGGTCACCGAGGGCAAACTGCCCAAGCCGGTCAAGACCGAGTACGGCGACCTGGAGGAGGCCGTCACCAAGATCGTCTGGTCGGGCGGCAAGATCAATCCGGGCGAGTTCCAGGAGTTCGAGGTGTCCATGGGTCAACTGCCCAAGGACACCGACTCACTGACGTTCCCGACGAAGCAGACGTACTCGGGGGGTGAGGTCGTGAACTGGGCGGACGCCCCGAAGACGGACGGCACGGAGGCGGAGCACCCGGCACCGGTCCTCAAGCTGGTCCCGGCCGGCGCCGGCAACGGCCACGGCACCGCCGCTTCGGCCAGCGCCTCCCCGTCCGCCGACGCTGCCGCCGCCACTGCCACCGTCACTGCCGCCGCACCCTCGGTCGTACCGGTCGCCGCCGAGTCCTCCTCGGACGCCACGGCCCGCGTCCTGGGCGCGGCCGGCCTGGCGGTGGGCGTCATCGGCGTCGTCCTCGCCATCCTCAGCCGCCGCCGCCCAACGGCATAACCCACCGACCCCGCCGGGCCCGGTGTGGGCCGTTGGATCGGGCTTTTGAGGCGCCCGCCGGGTGGCGGGCGCCTCAACTGGGCGGGTCAGGAGGTGATGTCCTTGCCTGAGAAGCGGGCCCAGGCGATCGAGCCGAACAGGGCGATGTACGCCCCGAAGGCCAGCAGCCCGTCCCCCAGCGCCCGGAAGTCGATGGGGCTGCGCAGCACCGCGTCGAAGTTCGTGAACCGGGTCGGCAGCAGATACGGCGTGATCGCGCTCAGCTCCGGGATCGCCCGCAGCACCTGGCACACGATGAGCAGCACCATGGTGGCCGCGATGGCCCCGATGGACACCTCGGTGAACGTCGACAGCGCCAGCGCGACCGCCGCCAGCGCCGCCATGGCCGCCCCGACGTACCCGACGGTGATGGCGACCCGCAGCAGGCCCTCCGTCATCGAGATCGTGGTGCCCGACAACAGCGTCACCGGCCCGGCCGGGAACAGCAGCAGCCCCGTCACCAGCGCCGACAGCGCCACCACGGCGGCGACCGCGTACCCGAAGACGACCGCGTTCAGATATTTGACCACCAGCAGCCGCGTCCGCCCGGCCGGCGCGGCCAGCAGGTAGCGCAGCGTCCCCGCGCCCGCCTCCCCCGCGATCGCGTCGCCCGCCACCACGCTCACGGCCACCGGCATCAGCAGCAGCACCAGGAACGAGAACGAGACGAACGTCAGCATGAGGCTGTTGCCCGCGACGTCCTGGATGAGCCCGCTCATGTCCTCGTCGCCGGAGCCGGCCAGGCGCAGCGCGACCCCGATGAGGACCGGCACGACGGCGAGCACGGCCAGCATCATCAGGTTGCGCGGGCGCCGGAACGTCAGGCCCACCTCCGAGCCGAGCAACCGCCAGAACGCCCGCCCCGGCCCGGAGCCGGGCGCCGAAGGCGGCGGCGACGGCTTCTCCGACTCGGCGGTGCGCTCGACGGTGCGCATGGTCTCCGTCACCGGCACCAGACCCGGCATGTGGCGCCTTTGCGTCGATGTTGCCGAGCTCTCAGCCGTCGACATCGAAGCCCTCCCCTGTCAATCCCACGAACACGTCCTCGAGGCTCGGCCGCACGACGGCCAGCCCCCGTACCGCCACGCCCTCCCCTACCAGAGAGGCGTTAATCGCCTCGGGCGCGTGCCCGCCCAGTTCCGCCGTGACCTCGCCGCCCGAAGGGCGTACGTCGGCCAGGCCGAGCGTGCCGAGTACGCGTGCCGCGTCCGCCGTGTCCGGCGTCTCCACCCGCACCCGGGCCACCAGCCCGCCGTTGAGCGAGGCGATCGTGCCCTGGGCGACGAGCTTGCCGGCGCGCATGATCGCCGCGTGCGTGCACATCTGCTCGACCTCGGCCAGCAGGTGCGAGGAGACGAACACCGTGGTGCCGTCGGCGGCGATCTCCTTGACCAGCGCCCGCACCTCCCGGGTGCCCTGCGGGTCGAGCCCGTTGGTCGGCTCGTCGAGGATCAGCAGCTCGCGCGGCCCCAGCAGCGCGGCCGCGATGGCCAGGCGCTGGCGCATGCCGAGCGAGTAGTTGCGGTAGCGCTTGCCGGCGGCGGCCGACAGGCCCACCCGTTCGAGCGCGTCCGCTATCCGCCGTTTGGCCGTGCCGCCGGGCGCGGTCGGGTCGGCGGCGTCGAAGCGCGCCAGGTTGGCCGTGCCCGACAGGTACGGGTAGAAGGCCGGCCCCTCGACCAGCGCGCCGACCTTGGGCAGCGCCCTGGCCTGGGGCAGGCCGAGCACCGAGTACGTGCCGGACGTGGGCGCCACCAGGCCGAGCAGCATGCGGATGGTGGTGGTCTTGCCGGAGCCGTTCGGCCCCAGGAAGCCGAACACCGAGCCGCGCGGCACGGCCAGGTCCAGCGCGTCCACCGCCACCTGGCCGCCGCGGAACCGCTTGGTCAGGCCCTCGGTGACGAGAGCCGCGTCCCCGGAGGGCGGGGCCGCCCCGAAGGGCGCCCCCGCTTCCTGCGTGACGATGGTCACTTGATGCCCGCCGCCTTGGTGATCTCCTCCGGGGTGACCGCGCCGACCAGAAGGCGGCCGTCGTCGGTCAGCAGGGCGGTGACGAGCTTGGTCTTGATCAGCTTGCCCGAACCCCACGTGCCGCTCACCGGGGTGGCGGACTTGAGCACGGTCTCGGCGAGCGCGGCCGGGTCGGCGTCGCCGCCCTCCCCGCCGCCGAACCGCCGGCCGGACTCCTCGGGCTTCGCGGCCTGCTCGGCGGTCAGGTCGGACAGCGAGAACGGTACGACCGCCACGCTGGCCCACCCGTCGCCGACGACCTTGAGCCGGCCCGCGACGTCCTTGGCCTTCTCCGCGCGGTCCACGGTGTGCCCGGACTGCTCGGAGAGCTCCTCGCCACCGAGCGTCTTCTCCTCCACCTTGGCGCCCGGGGGCGGGGTGAAGGTGAAGTTCTCGGGGGCCGGCGGCGTGAACGTCACCTGGGTGAAGCCCACCTGGAACGCCGGCTCGGCCGAGCCCTTGGCGTACACCTGGACCTGGAGCGGGACGTACGTCTCGCCGTCGAGCGCGATGCGCACCTCCTGCACCAGCGAGCCCTCGGCCTTGGGCGCCACCACGAGCTGGTAGACCGGGCGGCCCGCCACCTCCGCCGTGTTGATCACCCTGATGGACGTGTGCTCGTCGACGCCGGCCAGCAGCCGCTCGGCCACCTGGGGCGGCGTCAGGTCGCTGGGCTGCGGCGTCGGCGTGGTGTGCTTCTCACCGGTGCCCGGCTTGATGGTCAGTTTGGTCGCGGTGTTGGTGGCGCTCTCCCAGTACCAGCCCTGGCCGCCGTTGACGATCAGGTTGGTCTCGTTGAGCTGGGTCGGCATGGCGACGCGGACCTTGTCCTCGGCGCCGTACCAGACCTTCACCTCGTGCGAGCCGGACAGCAGGCTGAGCGGCGATGCCTCGCCGGTCTGCGGCAGCGCCGGCAGCCCGAGCGAGGCCGTCTGCTGCACGGTGCCGGACATCGGCGGGATGCCGCCCGCCTTGCCGGTCGCCGCCGCGGCGTCGGCCAGCAACTGCTGGGCCGAACGCTCCGGCAGCACGGGCTCGCCGCTGACCGCGGCTATGACGGGGCCGGCGCCGATCGCGGCTCCGATCACGGCCGCTGCCGCGATCGGGACTCCCCACCTCACGAACGTGCCTCTGCGCATTTCACTCCTTAACGGTATGTCGATGCTCAGAGCCTGCGTGATGCATCCTGTGGCAGACCTGAGACAGTCTGAGACGGCTCTCAGCCTTCTCAGCGTTGTCTCAGGGCAGGAACAGGAGAATCGCCACATGAGAGTACTTGTCGTCGAGGACGAGCGACGCATGGCCGCCGCGCTCCAGCGGGGGCTCCAGGCCGAGGGCTTCGCCGTGGACCTCGCCCACGACGGCGAGGAGGGCCTCTACGCGGCCCGGCAGGGCGACTACGACGTCGTGGTGCTGGACATCATGCTGCCCCGGCTGTCGGGGTACAACGTGTGCAAGCAGTTGCGCGCCGAGGAGAACTGGGTGCCGATCCTCATGCTGTCGGCCAAGGACGGCGAATACGACATGGCCGACGGGCTCGACCTGGGGGCCGACGACTATCTGACCAAGCCGTTCTCGTACGTGGTGCTGGTGGCCCGGCTGCGGGCGCTGCTGCGGCGCGACGCCGGGCGGCGGCCGTCGGTGCTGGTGGCGGGCGACCTGTCGCTCGATCCCGCGCGGCGCAAGGTGGAGCGGAGCGGCAGCGCGGTCGAGCTGACGCCGCGCGAGTTCGCGCTGCTCGAGTTCCTTCTGCGGCGGCGGGACGAGGTGGTGTCGAAGTCGGAGATCCTGGAGCACGTCTGGGACACCTTCGACACCGACCCGAACGTGGTCGAGGTGTACGTCGGCTACCTGCGGCGCAAGATCGACGCCCCGTTCGGCAGGAACGCGCTGCAGACCGTGCGCGGCGCCGGCTACCGGCTGGCGGGCGACGGTGGCTGACTCACCGCTGCTCTGGTGGCGGCGGCAGGGGCTGCGCTTCCGGCTGACGGTGGCGGCCGCCGCGGTGCTCGCGCTGGCGCTGGCCCTGTCGGCGTCGGTGCTGCTCAGCGTGCTGGACCGGACCCTGATGGCGACCGTGGACGAGTCCACGAGGCAGCAGGCGCAGCGGGTGCGCGTGGCGGCCGACGCGGGCACGCTGACCAGCCCGATCACCACGCACGACGGCACGATCGTGCAGGTCATCGACGCGAAGGGGCGGATCACGCACGTCACGTACGGGGCCGACCGGCTGGTGCCGCTCCTGGACGCCCGGGCCAGGGCGCAGGTGCTCCTGCACGGGCAGGCGACGGAGCTGGACGGGCGGCCGTACGCGATCTCGGGTTTCCTGCGGGTCGTCGTGCTCAGCGCGGACCGGGGGCAGACCGTGGTGGCGGCCAGGCCCGTCAGCGAGATCCAGACGAGCCTGGGCACGGCCGGGCGGGTGCTCCTGGTCGGCACGCCGGCGCTGGTGGTGCTGCTCGCGGTGGCGAGCTGGATCATGATCGGCCGTACGCTGCGCCCGATCGCGGCGCTGCGCAGGGGTGCGGCGGACATCACGCACACGGCCAGGTCGCGGCGGCTGCCGGTGCCGCAGTCCCGTGACGAGGTGCACTCGCTGGCCACCACGCTCAACGGCATGCTGTCCCGGCTGGAGGAGGCCGAGCAGCGCCAGCGGGCGCTGGTCTCCGACGCCGCGCACGAGCTGCGCAGCCCGCTGGCCAGCATCCGGCTGCAGCTCGAGGTGGCGCTCGGGCATCCCGACGGTCAGGACTGGCAGGAGACGGCCGAGGGCGTGCTGGAGGACACGATGCGGCTGTCCCGGCTGGCCGAGGACCTGCTCGCGCTGGCCAGGCTGGACGAGCGCGGCGGGGTGCCCGCCCGGCGCGAGCCGGTCGAGCTGGACGAGGTGGTGCGCCAGATCGCCGACCGGTACGCCGAGGCCCGGCTGACGGTCTGCGACCCGGTGGTGGTGCGCGGTGACGCCCTCGACCTGAGCCGGGTGCTGACGAACCTGATGGACAACGCGGTGCGCCACACCACCTCCAAGGTCGAGGTGGCGCTGACCGCCGACGGGGTCCTGACGGTCACCGACGACGGGCCCGGCGTTCCCGAGCAGGATCGCGAGCGGGTCTTCAACCGTTTCACCAGGCTCGACTCCGGGCGCAGCCGCGACGAGGGCGGCGCGGGGCTGGGGCTGGCCATCGTACGGGAGACGGTGCGCGCGCACGGCGGCACGGTCGCGCTGGAGGACGCCGCGCCGGGTCTGCGCGCGGTGGTCCGGCTCCCTGTGTCAAGGTGACGGCCCTCAGGGGCACGGCGTCGTCGCCGGGCCCCTGGGCTCGGTCGTCGTTCCGGGCCCTGATGTTTCGTCGATCAATGGATCGTTCCGAAAGAGGTCAGGCGGCTGTCCCCTTTTCGGCGGTGGTCAGGAAGTCCTGGGCGATGAGCGGCAGGCGGCGGCGGGCGTGCACGACGGCGATGACCCGGCGCAGCGCGGGTTCGAGCGAGCGCACCACCAGTCCCGCGCGCCCGGCCTGGTCGGCCATCCCGCGATACCACAGCAGTGACGCCTGCCCGGCGCGTACGGCGTTGAGCCAGCCGTTGCGCTCATCGGTTTCGAGCACGACCACCGGGGTGACCGCGTATTTGCCGAACATCGCGTCCAGCTCCCTGCGCCGCATGCTCCCGCGGGCGGGCAGCGCCAGGCGCATGCCGTGCAGTTTGCCCATCGGCACGGGATCGGGCAGTTCGAGCCCGGGCGGGGAGATCAGCACGATCTCCTGGCGTTCGAGCGGGTGGGTGATGAGATCGGTGGGAACGGGGAGATCGGTCAGGCCGAGGTCGGCCCGCTGATCCCTGATGGCGCTGACGACGCCGTCACGGCCGTCGCAGCGCACGATGTGCACGCGTACTCCCGGGTGCTCGGCCGCGTAGGCGGGCAGCAGCCGCCCAGCGAGGCCGGGTTCGAGGCTTGGAGTGGCGGCGATGCGGAGTTCCGCCTCGGTGACGATGCTGTGGTTGGACAGGCCCTCGATCTCGTGAACGGCGTCGAGCGCCTCCCTCGCCAGCTTGACCACCCGGCGGCCCTGCGCGGTGACGACCACGCCTCGGCCGGAACGAGCGAAGAGCGTCATGCCGAGCTCTCGCTCCAAGTCGCGGATCGCGCGGGACAGCGCAGGCTGCGCGATGTAGAGCGACCTGGCCGCGTCGGTCATGGTGCGGTGCTCCGCAGTCGCGACCACATAGCGGAGCTGCTGGAGATTCATGGCAATGAAGCTAGGACACCGCCCGCCGCCCGGACCCGGAGATAGCGGAGATCACCTCGAATGATTTCGGACTGTGACCGAGCACTGCTACATCCGTGACGGGTGAGAAATCAGTATGCTTTTGCCCCAAATTTGGCAAGGGTCCGTCAAGTCGGGACGCAAAGCCAGGCATTGCCGACATGCGGGTAAACGGGGAGACACGGTGACAGGGAACGGGCATTATCCACCCCCGCCACAGGGGCCAGGGCAGCCACAGAGGCCACCCTCGCGGCCGTGGCCGCCGCCGGGCTACCGGCAGCCGCAACCGCAAGGAAGCCCGCCGCCACCCCCGCCTCCGCCGCCCCCACCGCCGCGGAGCGATCCGCCCACCCGCCGGCTGGAGCAGCCGTACCCCGAGCAGGCGTACCCGCAGCAGCCCTATCCGCAGCAGCCGTACGGGCAGCAACCGTACGGACAGCCTCCTTATGGACAGCAGCCGTACGGGCAACAGCCGTATGGGCAGCCTCCTCCGCCACCACCGCCACCACCGCCGCCGCCCATGCCGCCGCGGCAGTGGCACCACCAGCCTCCGCCGCGCCGGAAGTCGGGGATGGGCGCCGCCGGGGTGATCGGCGCCGTCTTCGGCTCGCTGGCGGCGCTGTTCGTGCTGATCATCATCGGCGCGGTCATGCTCAAGAGCGCCTCCCGCTCGGAGACGTCCACGCCGGTCGCGATCCCGACGTACGACGCCAGCGACGACCCGAACCCGTACTCCACGCCGTTCCCCACGAGCTCGGACACCCGGGACCCCACGCCCACCGAGAAGCCCACCACACAGCGGCCGAGCGAGCAGCCGACCGACACCAACGTCGATCCGCCCGCGCAGGTCCGGGTGAACACGAGCCTGAAGAACAACACCATGTACCGGGCCGGCGCGCTGCCGAGGCTCAACTGCCGGGCCGGCAACGCCAGCATCTTCAGCCACAGCCAGCTCAAGTCGCTGATCCTGAAGACCGGAAGGTGCATGGACCAGGGGTGGCGGCCGATCCTGGAGAAGCAGGGCATCGAGTTCAGCCCGCCCAACTACGCGATCGCGGCCAAGCGGGGCAGGGGCGCGTGCGGGGACTATCCGTCGCCGGGCAACATCGTGCCGTACTACTGCCCGCGCAACAACACGATCTATGCCTCCACCTCGGCCATGGCCAGGGGCAACGGCAACTCGCGCGGGTACGGCCAGATCATCAGCTGGCACGGCGGCATCATCAGCATGATGGCGCACGAGTACGGCCACCACGTCCAGAACATCACGGGCCTGATGGACTCCTGGTGGCGCCAGACGCTCGACTCCAGCAGCCAGAGCGGCAAACTGGCGCTCAGCAGGCGGCTGGAGCTGCAGGCCACCTGCTTCGCCGGCATGTGGATGCGGTCGGTGGCGGCGTCATATCCGGTGAACACCTCGAACCGGAGCAGGCTGTTCTTCTTCTACTCTCAGGTGGGCGACCACCCGGGCTACCCGCGCGATCACGGCACCCCCGTGAACAACAACCGGTGGTTCCGCCAGGGCTGGGAGCGGAGCCAGTCCTACCAGTGCAACACGTGGATGGCGCCGTCCTCAACGGTCTCGTGACCGACACGTGGCATTCATCTCAGCTTGAACTCTTGTCTCTGATGTCCATGTATGGGGGCTAGAATCCTGGCAATCTTGTGCCCACGGGGGGCAAACGCCAGTTTTGCCTGGGTAGGCGCGTAAGGAGCCGGGTGTGAGCAATCGCGATGGGGTAGACACCGTGCCAGAAGGCAGGAAACGGCGCCCCATGCGACGACCGCGCCCGGCTTCAGGCCGTGCTTCATCCGGAGGCCGCCCGGCCGCGCCGCGCTTCGCCAAGCCGCTGACCCCCGGCGCCGTCCTGGGCTGGACCGCGCTGTCCGCCATCGTGCCCGGCGCCGCCCATCTGCGCGCCGGGCGCCGCCGTACCGGGCTGGTGCTCGTCAGCGTGTACGCGGTGCTGCTGCTGGCGTTCCTGGCCTACCTGCTGAGCCGGGGTGGCCTCGCGGGGTTCGCCGCCTTCGCCGGCGATGGGATGCTCGTCACGGTGAGCGTCGTCGCCGGGGTGCTGGCGCTGGCGTGGTTCGCGGTCATCGTGACGTCGTACGTGGCGCTCGGCCCGAACAAGCTCAAGCAGCAGGGCCAGGTGCTGACCGGCATCGTGGTGGGCCTGCTCTGCGTGACGGTCATGGCGCCGTTCGCCTTCGCGGCCCAGGCCGTGATGACCTTCCGCAACGCGGCCAACGACATCTTCCGCTCGAATCCCGACCCCGAGAACCCCGTGGTGATCAAGAACCCCGAGGATCCCTGGAACGGCAAGGACCGGGTCAACTTCCTGCTCATCGGCGGCGACGCGGCGGGCAACAGGACCGGCGTCCGGACCGACAGCATGAACGTGGCCAGCGTGAACATCAAGACGGGCGCCACGGTCCTGTTCAGCCTGCCGCGCAACATGCAGCACGTGCGCTTCCCGACGAGCTCGCCACTGCACAAGCACTTCCCGAACGGCTTCATGGCCGAGCTGCCCAACGGCGGCCTGCTCAACGAGGTCTGGCAGTACGCCAACGACAACCCGCAGATCATGGGCGGCAAGAACAAGGGCCCCCGGGCGCTCATGGACGCCATCGGCTACACCCTGGGCCTGCACATCGACTACTACGCCATGATGAACATGTACGGCTTCGCCGACCTGGTCGACGCCATCGGCGGCCTGCGGATCAAGGTCGAGCAGGACGTGCCGTGGGGCGGCCTCTACGGCACGGCGGGCACCATCAAGGCGGGCAACCGCAAGCTGACCGGCGAGCAGGCCCTCTGGTACGGCCGCTCCCGCGTCAACAGCGACGACTTCTCCCGCATGGCCCGCCAGCGCTGCGTCATCGGCGCCTTCGCCCAGCAGGCCACGCCGACGGTGATCCTGGCCAACTTCAGCAAGCTCGCCGGCGCGGCCAGGCGCGTGGCGCAGACGAACATCCCCCGTGAGCTCCTGGAGCCGCTGGTCCCGCTGGGGCTCAAGGTCAAGGACGCCAAGATCACGAGCCTGCAGTTCGTCCCGCCGGAGTTCTACTCGGGCCGCCCCGACTGGGCCAAGATCCGTACCGCGACCAAGAAGGCGATCGCCGACTCGGGCCGCCCCTCCCGGGCGACGACGGCCGGGGTGAGCGCCTCCCCCAGTGTCGCCGCCTCGACCCCGCAGAAGACCCGCGCGGGGGCGGCGCCCACCCAGACGCCGACGCGGAACAGCCAGAAGGGCGCTCAGGGCCTGGACGAGCTCTGTGGCTTCTGAGAAGCGAAGGTGACCGGAAGTCCTAGCGGTCCCCGTACGGTGAGGCTGGCGCGCCACTGGAGCCGCTCGGGCGGCACCGCGAGCGCGAGCCCCGGCAGGCGGGCGACCTCCGCCAGGGCGGCCCTGCCGACGACGCGGGCGAGCAGGGCGCCCAGGCAGTAGTGCGGACCGTGGCCGAAGCTCAGGTGGGCGTTGTCGTCCCGGGTGAGGTCGGGCAGGTCGGGGTCGTCGAAGCGCCGGGGGTCGCGGTTGGCCGAGGCCAGCGCGACGAGGATGGGCTGCCCGGCGGCCAGGCGCACTCCGCCCAGCTCCACGGGCTCCAGCGCGAAACGCCAGGTAGCCAGCTCGACCGGGCTGTCGTGGCGCAGCAGTTCCTCCACGGCCCGGTCGATCAGCTCGGGGCGGGAGCGCAGCAGCGCGAGCTGGCCGGGGTGCCGCAGCAGCGTGTACGTCCCCAGCCCGACGAGCCCGACGGTCGTCTCGTGACCGGCGACGAGCAGCAGGAAGATCATCGACAGCAGCTCGTTCTCACCCAAGTCCCCGGCTGCGGTCATCGCGCTGATCACGTCGTCGCCGGGCGCGGCCCGCTTGCCGGCGGCCAGCTCCCCCACGTACGCGGCCAGCGCCCGCAGCGCCTCCGGCCTGGCGGTGCCCGGCACCGGCTCGGAGGACACCACGGCCGTGGTCCACCGCCGGAAATCGGCGCGGTCACCGGCGGGCACGCCGAGCAGGTCGCAGAGCACGGCAGACTGCAGCGGCGCGGCGAAGTCCCCGACCAGGTCGGCACCCGGGGACAACCTCCCGGCGAGCGTGCGCGCGGCCGCCTCGATCCCCGGCCGCATCTCCGTCAGCCGCCGCGCGGTGAAGAACCCGGACACCAGGCGACGCAGCCGGGTGTGCTCGGGCGGGTCGGTGGTGAGCAGGTGGGTGCCCAGCCCGGACCGGTCCTCCAGCGGCCGGCCGCGCCCCGCCTCCCGCCAGTCGGCGGGCGCGTTGCGCGGGTCCTTGCTCAGCCTCGGGTCGGCGAGCGCGGCGCGGGCGTCGTCGTAGCGGGTCACGAGCCAGCCGTACAGGCCGCCGCGCAGTCTCACCAGGTGGGGCTCGCCCGACTCCCGCAGCCGCGCGTACGCGGGGTAGGGGTCGGCGAGCAGCCCGTCGTGGCCGGGCAGCATCTCCTCGAGCATTCGGGTCCCCCGTTCGGGCGGGCGGCGGACCGGCCGGCCCGCCGCCCGCGCAGGTGCTCACTTGCCGAGCTGGCCCAGGATCCACTCCGCCAGCGTGGCGGTCACCTCGCCGTGCTCGGAGTTGTGGGCGTCGCACTGGAAGTCGTCGAGCTGGCTGTGCTCGGGCGACAGGGCGGTGATGTCGGTGTAGAGATCGACCGTCCACTCGACCGGGTCGTACTGGAGGGCGACCGCGCTCACGGACGGGACGAAGCAGGCCGAGCGGTAACGGTCGTCGATCGGCACGCCGAGCTGGTCGGCGAGCATCCCGTACGCGGGCAGCGTCCCGCCCGGCGCTCCGTCGAACGGCGCGACGTCGCTGGTATAGCTCTTGCTGGCCCACACCGGCACCGCCCGCATGCCGCCGACGTGCCGGTTCGTGCCGCGATCGGGCTGCGTGCGGACCGTGGCGCCGACGAGCCCGCCGAGCGCGGTCCACTCGAACACCGGCACGTCGGGCGGCACGTTCCTGCCGGTGCCGTCGGCGGCGCCGTTGGCCACGCCGAGTTTGCGCGGCCGTACCGGGAACCAGCCGACGCGGCGCAGGTCCTCGATGAACTCCACGCGCAGCGGGCTGGCGGTGGCGACGGGCCCGGAGTACCCGCCGCTCTCGACCCACGCCCACAGCAGTTGCTGCGCGGCGGGGCTGGCGATCAGGTCCGCCTGGCCGGGCGCGGCCGGGGCGAGGCTCGCCGAGAAGTACGCGAGCTGCTGCAGGATGAGCGGGATCCAGGCGCCGTTGTGGGGCGCGTCGTAGGACAGGTACGTCATGGTCTGGTGGTCCTCGCGCCGGTTCTCCATCTCCGCCAGCGCGTAGCGGGTGACCAGCCCGCCCATGCCGACGCCGCCGACGATCAGCGGCGCGTTCCCGGCCCGCTCGCTGATGGCCCGGCGGACGCAGGTCGCCGCCACGCCCGCGTTCGCCTGGATGTGGATGTGCCGGGCGCCGTAGCCCAGCAGCACGATGTCGATGCCCTGGGCGAGGAGCTGGTCGAGCAGGCGGTGCCGCCGTGGTGGATAGGGGGCGTTGAGGCGGCGCCAGAGCCCGCGCAGGTCGCTGGGCCCGTGGTCGAACCCGTCCGCGAAGATCATCGGCCTGGTGAGGCGGTCGTGGCCCGCGCCGTAGTAGACGGCGGCGGTGCCGGTGGCGGTCTGGCCCCGGTAGGGCCACGCGGAGGTCAGCGACCACTCCGCCTGCGGCACCCTGGGCTCCTCCGCCGCCGCGCGGTCCGGCGTCGCGAACAGCACTCCCTTGGGGAGCACCGCGGCGACCTGTTCCGCGCGTCCGGCGGGCATCGGCTCCGGCTCCTGTCGCTGGGCGAGCTCGACATCTATCCTTGCTGCCCCTCGTGTCGCCATGAGTTCACCTTTTCTCGTGGGTTTACCGGACGTCACCCCCGATGGCGTACCTCCCTTTCACGCGGACGATTTTCTCTTTACGACATGGCTGGTACGTCTAGCTCACCTCGTGTTCCGCGACAAATCAAGCCACGGCGAAAAGCATTCTCCGAGCCATTGGGCGAGAATTCCATAAACTATTTTCCGGCTCTGTCACACCAGCGCGGACTTCTTCCTCGGGAGCAACACCAGGGCGCCGACGTAGAGCACGGCCGCCACGATGAGCAGGCCCTTGTAGCCGATCACCAGCGCCGCGTACTCCAGGCAGCCGCCCACCATGGCGCCCAGGAGGTTGGCGCCGAAGGAGGTGGTGGCGTCGGCCGTCTCGGCGAAGCGCTTGGCGAAGATCACGTTGGCCGCGAAGATGGGCAGGAACGCCACCGTCACGGCCGCCACCGCGCGCAGGGGCAGCGGGAGCGACAGCAGCCACTCGTTCGGCACCAGCCAGGCCAGCAGCAGGCCCGCGAGCAGCACGGCGTACATGACCGGTAGGGGTGGCATGCGGAAGCGGCGGGTCACCTCGACCGCGGCCAGCACCGCGACGAGCACGCCCGCGAACACGATCGCGTTGACCACCCACGTGGTGCCGAACAGCAGCGCGAACCCGGTCACGCTCTTCGTCTCCAGCAGCATGAACGCCACGCCCAGCAGGAACAGGTCCGAATAGGGGCGCATGCGCTCGTACGGGCCCGCGACGACGCGGACGGCCAGCAGGCTGACGATGAGGATCAGGCCGAGCGTGATGAGGTAGATCGGCGGGATCGTGGCGTCCTTGAGATAGAGGAACGGCCGGTCGTCGCTGGCGGGCTGCGGGGTGCCGGCGGCGGCGCCCGGCCATTCGCCGGCGCAGCGCTGGTCGGTCGCGGCCAGGCCGGCGGTGATCACGGCCTGCTGGCCGGCGGTGCTGACGACGTCGACGCACGGCTTGTGGCCGAAGGCGCTCTGCATGGTCGAGGCCAGCCGGTCGACGAGCCAGCTCTCGCGGTAGTAGTTGTACATCGAGAACGTGCCGCCCGGCTTGAGGTGGGCGCGGGCGGCCTTCATGGCCTCTTCGGTGAACAGGTAGCTCTCCAGTCGCAGCGAGCTGGCGCCGGAGACGAGGGTGAGCGAGTCGGGCAGGGCGAACAGGATGAGGTCGTACTTGTCGCCGCTGCGCTCCAGGAAGGCGCGGCCGTCGGTGACGTGGGTGGTGACGCGCGGGTCGTCGTAGGGGCGGTCGGGGTGTTCCGAGCCGCCGAGCTCGCGCAGCTTGGGGTCGATCTCCACGGCGTCGACGCGGGCGGCGCCCTTGGACAGGGCGATCGCCACGTCGGTGCCACTGCCCGCGCCGACGATGAGCACGTCCTTCGGCGGCTTGGAGGTGCGCTCGTACGGCAGGCCGTACTGGGCCTCCCACTGCAGCCGGGCGAAGGCGGGCACGGCCTGCTGGTGCGGGATGCCGTTGACCGCGATGTCGACGACGGGGATGCCGAGCTGCTGGAGCTGCTTGGTGGTGACCTTGTAGTAGGGCGACCAGATGGCCCCGGCGGTGAGCGTCTCGGCCAGCAGCAGCCCGACCACGACCAGCGAGGGCACGGTCACGAGCCCCACGTAGATCACGCGCGGCCGCGGCACCAGCAGCAGGCCGTAGCAGATGGCCGCGATCAGCCCCCAGAACACCGGCGGCGCGCTCAGGAACGACAGCGCGGTGAACGCGGCGATGCCCGTGAGGCTGCCGATCAGGTCGTAGCGGTAGGCCTCCAGGCGCGGCAGCTCGGGAAAACAGCGGCCGACGAGCTCGGCGGGGCCCATGAGGATGACGGCCGCGGCGCAGAAGATCACCGGCAGGATCAGCCAGGCGGGCGGGCCCGTGGTGGACAGGCTCGTCCAGTAGAGGACGCCCTCGGTGTTCCTGTCGACGGTGACCGGGAAGGTCAGCACGACGATCACCAGGACGGCCAGCACGATGGGCGAGTAGAACGGCTGCCGGTGCGAGCGCCCCACCCGCAGGAAGCCGAGCCCGATGCCCAGGAACGAGCCGAGCAGCACGAAATTGGTGAAATAACTGAGGTGGACGATGTTGGACCCGGTCCACCGGATCAGTGCCAGCTCGAGAAAGAGCATGAAGGCGCTGGCGAGGATGAGCCTCGGCCGCACCGCCAGCCAGTGAGCCTTTTTCCCATCGTCGACCGGCTTCTGCGCCTGGAGCGTCATGATTCCTCACCGTAGTGAACAGACCGAAAACAAGGAAGCCTGACGGCCCAGAACAAATGTCGTCCGCTTCGCACCGATTGGGGTGTTTTTGCAGGTCAAAACCCCAGAGATCCGCTGGACGAGCGCAAGCGAATGAAGGAATGTTGGGAGGTTCGTTCCCTCCATTCAACCGGTGGTGACTCATGCGGGTCCTGATCCAGCTTCGCCCCTCCCCCGATCTGGTCGCGGCCGTCGCCGACCCCGACCGGACCGCCACCACGGCCGACGTCGCCGACGGGCTGCCCGGGGTCGAGCTCGACACGGCGTTCACGCCCGTGGCCTTGCCCAGGCCCGTACCCGCCGCCGGCGGCGATCCGCTCTCGCTCAACCAGCCGCTCGACTTCTCGCTGGCCGCCGAAGACGCCTCCGTCCTGGTCAGGGGTACGATCTCCGACGACGAACTGGCCGCCAGGGTCACACTGCTGCCCACGCTCAGGCCCGACGTGGTGGGCGTCTTCTCCGATCCCGTCATCGAGTCCGCGCCGACGTGCGGCGGCGACGGGCCGGTCGGCGACTGGCACGACGTCGAGCGGCTGCTGAACGTCCCCGGCCTGCACGCCGAGGGGCTCGACGGCACCGGCGTGGCGCTGGCGGTGCTCGACACCGGGATCAACGCCGCCCACACGGCCAGGCAGCTCGGCCGGGGCGTCACGCTGGACGCCGAGCGGTGCTGGAGCCCGTCGGGGGTGACGGGGCGGCCGGGCGAGTTCGAGGTCGATCACGGGACCATGTGCGCCTTCGACACGCTGCTCGCCGCGCCGCAGGCCACGCTGATCGACATCCCGCTGCTGCTGTCCACCCGGCCGGGCGGCTCGGCCATGGACGGACTGCTGTCGGACGCGGTGTCGGCGTTCGCGCACTTGCGCAACGTGCTCGACGCCCAGCCCGCCGCGTCCAGAGCCCTTGTCGTGAACAACTCGTGGGGGTCGTTCTCCCCCGAATGGGACTTTCCCGTTGGACATCCGGGCAACTACTCCGACAACGCCGCCCATCCGTTCAACCTGATGGTGGCCGCCCTCGACCGGGCGGGGGCCGACGTGCTGTTCGCGGCGGGCAACTGCGGGCGCGACTGCCGGGACGCCCGCTGCGCCTACTCCACCCGGCCCATCGTGGGCGCCAACTCCCACCCGAAGGCCCTGTCGATCGGCGGCGTCGACGTCAACGGCGACCGCGTGGGCTACTCCTCGCAGGGGCCGGGCCGGCTGACCGCCCGCAAGCCGGACGTCTGCGCGTACACGCACTTCTCCGGCTCCGGCGCGTTCGGCGCCGGCGAGCCCGACTCGGGCACCTCGGCGGCGGCCCCGGTGGCGGCCGGGCTGGTCGCCGCGGTCCGCACGCGCTGGCCGGCGTCCCGTCTGTCGCCGGCCCAGCTACGGGCCCTGCTGCGCCGCACGGCCGAGGACCGGAGCGAGGTCGGGTTCGACTACGACTACGGGTACGGAACTCTCGACCCGGCGGGAATCATCGCGGCACTGCAGCGCCGGGCCAAGAGCATGGCCTGAGAACCGACCTCCCCGGCCGTCCAATCCCCCGAAGAGGCACCCCTTCGGGGGACCGCTCCTCCCAACGGCCACCCCTCCAGCCAGCCAACCCTCCGGGGGAGGCACCATCCGGGGGAGGCACCATCCAGGGGCCACCATCCGGGGGCCACCATCCAGGGGCCACCATCCGGGAGGCACCATCCGGGGGAGGCACCCTCCGGGGGGCCAACGATCCACAGGACCGACGATCCGGAGGGCCGACGCCGACGATCCGGGGAGCCCGACTCTCCGACCAGCCGACCCTAGGGAGGCGCCCCCAGCCGCCAGCCCTCCGGCCTGCAGCCCTCCAGGAGGCCGACCCTTCGGGGAGCCGATCCCGCGGCCTACCGGCTCTCGGAGGGCGACCCACCGGGGGCCAACCCGGGGCCGGCCCTCCGGCCAACCGACCTTCCGGGGGGCCGACCCGCCGAACAGCCAATCCCCCGGCAGGACCTACCCCTCCGGGAGACCGGCCCCCGGGCGGCACCCCGCCCAGCAGCCGACCCTCCGAGTAGCCGATCCGCCGGGCGGCCAGGAGGAGGGTTCCTCCGGGTCACCCGGCGCGCTGGTCCTTCAGCACGCCGACCAGGCTCGTAAGGCTGTCCTGGCCGTGGCCCGCAGCGACGCCCCGGCGGAACACGTCCAGGACGGCGGCCGGCAGTGCGGGGTCCACGCCGGACGCCCGAGCGGTGTGCACCACGTGCTCCAGGCTGGCCACGCCCATGGCCAGCCGGTCGACGTCGCCCCGGTGGTCGCCGGCGGCGATGCGCGGGGCGTAGAACTCCAGGAAGTACTGGAAGTTCATGGTCTTCACGGCATGCGGCAGGAACCGTTCGGCCGAGATCCCATTGGCCTCCGCGACCGCCTGACCGTGCAGGTAGCCGGCCAGCCCGGTCCAGAACATGTCGATCCCGATCTGGTAGTAGAGCGCCGCCAGGCCCGGGTCGGCGCCGACGTACTCGATCCCGGTCAGCACCTCCAGCGCGCTCCGATGCTTCTCGATCACGTCTTCGGGACCGCTGTAGTACGTCGAGGCCCCAGGCGTGCCGATCCCCGGAGGCGGCACCTGCACCCCGCCGGTGACCTGCACGGCCCCCCGCTCGGCCAGCCACGCGGCCGCCTCACGGGCCCGGTCGGGGGTGTCGGAGGTGAGGTTGACCACGGTCCGACCGGCCAGGGCCGCCGCCGGGGCCTGGGCCAGGATGGCGTACATCGCGTCATAGTCGGTCAGGCTCAGCACCACGAGGTCGTTCGCGGTGAGCGCCTCCTCGACCGACCCCGCCCGCCGCGCCCCCTGGGTCACCAGGTCGTCGGCCTTGGCGGGCGAACGGTTCCACACGGTCACCTCGTAGCCGGCGCGCAGGTAGGCGGCGGCCATGGCCTGCCCCATGGGGCCGAGCCCGATCACGGTTACGGACATGCGTGAACTCTCCTTCGCTAGAACGAACGCTCTATTTAGAATTGAGACGCTAGCACACCGCTAGAACGAACGCTCTATATACTCGGCTCATGAGGACGCGGCACGAGATCGGCACCCGGGAGCGGATCGTCCGGACGACCTCCCGGCTGATGCAGCGGCAGGGCTATGAGGCGACCGGGCTCAAACAGATCTCCCAGGAGGCCGAGGCCACGCTCGGCTCGGTCTACCACTTCTTCCCCGGCGGGAAGCGGGAGCTGGCGGTCGAGGCCGTCCGCCATGGGGACAGGGAGTTCGCCGACTTCCTGCGCACGGCGTTCGCCGGCGACGACGATCCGGCGGCGGCGATCATCGCCTGCACCCGCGACCTGGCCACCGGACTGCGCGAGTCGGACTGGCTGGACGGCTGCCCGGTCACCACCACGGCGCTGGAGTGCGCCGGACGGGTGCCCGAGATCCAGGAGGCCGCGGAGCAGGCGTACGAGAACTGGCGCACCCTCGTCCGCGACCGGCTCCGGCAGTCCGGCCTCGCCGAGGACGTCGCGCACGACCTGGCGCACACCGTGATCAACACGCTGGAGGGGGCGGAGCTGTCGGCGCAGGTGTCGCAGAGCGAGGCACCGCTGGAGATCGCCGGCCGTCACCTCGCCCGCCTCATCGACTCCTACCGCTAGCGCCTAGCGTCGTTCTCCGCGCCCACCAGGTCGCCACCCCACCAGGTCGCCACAGGCGAGCCGACCTCTCCATCTCCCCGCCCTCCAGGCGAGCCGGCCCCCACCACCCCTTCCTTCATTGGGACCTCGCCGCAGTGCGGCGGGAAGCGGAAGAGAAGGGAAGTCGTGGTCATGTGCGGAAATACCGGGCCCTTTCGCTGTCAGGCGTTCTCGCGGTTGAACACCCGGGTCCCGATGGTGAGGCTGAGCACGGCGAAGATCGCGGTGACCGCCACCCCGGCGCCGACGGTGCCCGTCAGGTAGTGGCCGTGGAAGAGGTCGCGGATGGCCTCCAGCACGTACCTGAACGGGCTGAGGTGGGAGAGGGCGTCGAGCCAGCCCGGCGCCATCGACATCGGCAGGAACGAGCCGGACAGCAGGATCAACGGGATCACCGCCGTGGACATCACCGGCGCGAAGAGCTGCTCGTTCATGGTGAGCGCGATCGCGTACGACAGCGCGGCGAGGCTCGCCCCGAGCACGACCACGAGCGCGAACCCGGCCGCCAGCCCGAGCACGGGAACCCGCAGGCCGAGCGCGAAGGCCACCACGAGCAGCAGTAACGTCTGGACGACCAGGGTCAGGACGTTGTTGAGCACCCGCCCGAGCAGCAGCGCCAGGCGACTGGCGGGGGTGACGCGCATGCGCTCCAGCACGCCGCTGCGCTTCTCGAAGACCACGCCGAAGCCGGCCAGCCCCATGCTCATCAGCCCGAGCTGGATGATCAGGCCGGGGACCAGGGTCTCCCAGGTGCCGATCGTGGCGAAGATGGGCCCGAACAGCACCAGGAACAGCAGCGGCTGGATCGCGCCGAAGATGAGGCCGACCTTCTGCTGCAGCGTGACGCGCACGCCGTGACGGAACAGCACCCAGGTGTCGCGCAGCATCAGACGCCCGCCTCCTCGCGCAGCGACCGGCCGGTGATGTCGAGGAACACGTCGTCGAGCGTGCGCCCGCCGGTCTTGAGCTCGGCCGGGCTGCCTTCGGCGACGATCCGGCCGTGGTCGATGATCAGCAGCCGGTCACAGAGCGCGTCGGCCTCGTCGAGGTAGTGGGTGGTGAGGAACACGGTCATGCCCTTCTCGGCGCGCAGTGCGCGGATGTGGTCCCAGAGGCTGGCCCGGCTCTGCGGGTCGAGGCCGGTCGTCGGCTCGTCGAGGAAGAGCAGCGCCGGATCGTGCAGCAGGGCGAACGCGATGTCGAAGCGGCGGCGCTGCCCGCCGGAGAGCGCGGCGGCGGGCTTGCCGTCGAGCTTGGTGAGCCCGAGCCTGGCCAGGACCTCCTGGGTCTTGGCGGCGGCGGCCTGACGGCTCAGGCCGTAGAGCATGCCCTGCAGCTCGAGCTCGCCTCTGAGCGGCACGACGGGCAGCACCCCGCCGCTCTGGGAGACGTAACCGATGCGCTTTCGCACCTCCCTGGCGTCGCCGAGCAGGTCGTGGCCGGCCACCGTGGCGGTGCCGGAGGTGGGGCGCAGCAGCGTGGTGAGCATGCGCATGGTCGTGGTCTTGCCCGCGCCATTGGGGCCCAGGAAACCGACGATCTCGCCGGGCTCCACGGATATGTCGACGCCCGCGACGGCCTCGACGCCGCCGTCGAAGGTCTTGCTCAGACCTGAAGTCTTGATCATTTTCATCGCCTCCAAAAATAGAGTAGCCACAATTTTGTGGCGACTGCAAACTCTGTACGATGGAGGCATGGAAGAGGGGCTGCGCGAGCGGAAGAAGCGCGAGACGAGGCAGCGGATCGCGGACATCGCGATGGGATTGTTCATGGCGCGGGGGTTCGACAACGTGACCGTGGCCGAGGTGGCGCGGGCGGCCGACGTGTCGGTCAACACGGTCTTCAACTACTTCAGCACGAAGGAGGACCTGTTCGCCGACCGGCATGACCAGGCCGTGGATCTCCCGTTGCGGGTGCTGGAGGAGCGGGAGCCGGGCGAGAGCGTGGTGCGGGCCTTCCGGCGCGACTTCTTCGACGCGATCGGCACGCGCCACTGGCGCTACGGCTTCAATCTGGGCGCCGACGTGTTCTCCAGGGTCGTGGACGCGAGCCCGGCGCTGGTGGCCCGGCTGCGGGCGCTGCACGAGGACCGGAAGCGGTCACTGGCGCAGGCCCTCGCCGACACGCTCGACACCGGCCCCGACGACGTCACGCCCCAGCTCGTCTCCTCCCACCTGCTCGACACGGCGCAGGTCCTGACCCACTACTCGGTACGCAGACGGCTGGCGGGCGAAGACTGGGAGAGCATCGAGCCCGATCTGCGGGCACAGGCGGAGCAGGCGTTCGACCTGCTGGAGGCCGGCCTGGGCGACCTGGGAGCCCAGGGAGGGGGCAGCCCTGGAGCCACTCAGGAAGGCGACCTTGGAGCCCGCGAAGGCGCCCCTGGAGCTCAGGGAGAGGGCGACCCTGGAGCTCGTGGGGAGGGCGGTCTAGGAACCGATGGAGAGGGCGGCCTAGGAGTTGGTGGAGAGGGCGCCGCCGATGACGGCGAAGGCCAGGCCGATCGCCAGGAAGCCGAAGGTGATCATTAGCAGCACGCTGCTGACGATGCCGCAGATGCGCCCGGCCTGGACGTGGCCGCGGTTCTCGTAGAAGTAGCCGCTGGCGTCGATCTCACGGAGCGCCCTGTTGCCCATCGACCAGGCGAAGGGCCCGATGAAGGTGCAGACGACCAGGCTCAGGATGCCCAGCACGAGAATCGTGGTGCCGTTGGGGTGGGTCTGCGGCTGCGGGCCGTAATAGCCGGGACCGTACTCGGGATAGGACATGGTCGCTCGGCCCCCTCGTTGCTGACTGTCAGGCGGGATTTATACCACAGTCTCCCTCTTGATCATGTTGCGTCATCATGGTAGGGCCCACGATCCACCCTTGAGGAGCCTGTCCCCGTGCGTGCACGAACCCGTGCCTTACTCGCCCACCGGCATTTCCAGCGGTTCATCATCGCCGTCATCCTGGTCAACGCGTGCACCCTCGGCCTCGAGACCTTCCCCGCCTTGGTCGAACGCCACGGCACCCTGCTCACCGTGGTCGACCACGTGGCCCTCTACATCTTCGCCGCCGAGCTGATCGCCAAGCTCTACGCGGAGCGCTCCGCGTTCTGGCGCGACCCCTGGAACATCTTCGACACGCTGATCGTCGGCATCGCCTTCGCCTCCACGACCGGCGGCCTGTCGGTGCTGCGCGCCCTGCGCATCCTGCGCGTGCTGCGGCTGCTGTCCGTCGTGCCGAGCCTGCGCCGCGTGGTGTCCGCGCTGCTGCGGGCGATGCCGGGGATGAGCTCGATCGTGGTGCTGCTGTCGCTGGTCCTGTACGTGGCCGCGGTCATGGCCACCAAACTGTACGGACAGGCCGCGCCCGACCGCTTCGGCAGCCTGCCGACCTCGCTGTTCACCCTCTACCAGACGATGACCGGCGACGACTGGGGGAACATCGCGCGGGAGGTGATGAGCCGGCATCCGTCGGCCTGGATCTTCTTCACCATCTTCATCCTGGTTTGTACCTTCGTGGTGCTGAACCTGTTCTTGGCGGTCGTGGTGAGTGCCATGGACGAGGAGAGCGCGGAGGAGCGGGCGGCGATGGAGGACTCGTCGACGGCGCACACCCAGCAGATCCTGGACGAGCTCACCGAACTGCGCAAGGAGGTCGCCGAACTGCGCAACGCCTCCACCCAGCCGGTTGCGGCGAACGGCAACGGTTCGAATACCGGCCCTTCAGGCGCCGGTCAGGGCGGTACGGGCAGCGCTTCGGGCGGTCGTCAGGGCGGTTCGGGTGGCGCTTCGGGCGGTGGCTCCAACGGGCGGGGGAAGGCCAGCGGGCGGGGCGGGTCGAACAGGCGTGGCGGGTCGGGGAAGCGGGCGAAGTCAGGCGGGCGCGGCGGCCGGGGCTGAGCTGGCCGAGCCGGTGCGGCGGGGCTGAGCCGGTTGGGCGTTGGGCGGTCGGGCCGGGGCGCGGCCGGTAGCGTACCTGCCACAGGGCCACAGCCAGCAGGAGCACGACCGCCGGCCAGCCCACGATCAGCACCGACACCGCCGCCACGGCGAACGGGGCGACGGTGGAGGGCACCGCCCAGCCTCAGATCCAGCGCCGCCCGGCCTTCAGAGCCACCTCCAGCGCGGTCGAGGCAGCGAAGTAGACGGCCCGCCCAGCCGACGCCACCATGCGTATGCTCGACCGGCGGCGATCACGCCGAGCCCTCGCGGTCATGGCGAAGTGGACGGGCAGCGCCACGTACGGCCGCAGCCCGCGTTCCGGCGCACCGGCGACGGCGCTGAGGCCGTAATGGAGGGTGAGCCACCACAAAGAGACGATCAGCCCGAACCCGGCCACCGCGGCGGCCCTCAGTGTTGCTTTGAGGCGGCCCTCACGACCTGCATGACGGCCTCGCCGAGCACGAACGGCCCGAGGCACTCCCCCAGGTGCGCGGGGTCGAGCGCGGCGGCGGTGACCGGACCTCGGACACGGTATTTGCGATCCGCCGCTCGTCCAGCCGCCGGGCCTGCTCCCGCATCTCGTCGATCATGCGCTCCCGGGCAGCGGCCGCGTACCACCGAGAAGATCATATGGAGCGTACGCGGGTGCGCTCGCCCCGGACGTTGGAGTAGAGCGTGGTCCGCACCGCGTGGTAGAGCAGCACGAAGAGCGCCACGTCCGGCCAGGTTGCGCGAGGCGGTGGGCCGGTTGGGGCCACCGCCACGAGGTCGAAGAACACTTCGAGCCGGCCGGCGTGACGCTCCCGCTCCGGTCATGGCTAACGCGAATAGAACTCCACCACGAGCTGCTCGTCGACGGGGACCGCGATCTGCTCGCGCTCGGGCCGGCTGAGCAGCGTAAAGCGCAGCTCGGACAGCTCGACCGAGAGGTACGGCGCCGTACGGTCGTCGGCGTGAATACCCTCGGCGGCGGCCACGAACGGCTGCATCCTGCGCGAGCGCTCCCGGACCGTGATCACCTGGCCCGGCTTGACCAGGTAGCTGGGGATGTCGACCTTGCGGCCGTCCACGGCGATGTGGCCGTGGTTGACGTACTGCCTGGCCGCGTAGATCGACGGAGCCAGCCCGGAGCGCAGCACGAGAGAGGCCAGGCGGGTCTCCAGAATCGCGACCAGCTCGGCACCCGACGCGCCCGGCTTGCGGACGGCGAGGTCCCAGTAGCGGCGGAGCTGCCGTTCCGATACGTCGTAGTACCAGCGCAGCTTCTGCTTCTCCATCAGCCGCAGGCCGTAGTCGCCGGTGGTGCGGCGGTTGGTCTTGCGGCCGTGCTCGCCCGGCGGGTAGGGGCGCTGCTCGAAGTAGCGGACCGCTTTCTTGGTCAGCGGGACGCCCGCGCGACGGGACAGTCGCACCTTAGGGCCGGTGTAGCGCACGTTCACCTCAATGTGATTAGGTAGTCCTTACTTAGGTAAGGCTAACCTACCAGCATTTTGGTTCTCAAGGAGGCGCCATGCTGCCGATCCCCGAGCGGGTCCGCACCCTCGCCGCGACCGCCAGCGTCGCCAAGATCTCCGTTGACGGCGCCCCCTCGCCCGCGCGCGGCGGAGTCGACGAACGCGGCCGTCCGGTGCTCCTGGTCATGCCCGGCGAGTCGCTGCACGGATTGCGCGAGGACGCCGTCGTGGCGGTGAACCTCACCGCGATGCGGCAACTGGGCACCGTCACCCACCCGCGCGGGCTGCTCGAGGTGCAGGGGTGGGCGGAGGCCGTACCAGAGAAGGAGGCGCGTGAGGCGGCCGTGGCGGTCGCCGCGCATTGCCCGGACGAGAGCCTGTTCGAGGCCCTGGAGCGCTTCGGCCAGCGGGACGCGCCCCGGCTGCTGCGGCTGGACGTGGGGCAGGTCGTCTATCTGACCGGGCAGGAGTCCGGCCTGCTGGACGCCGACGACTACCTGGAGGCGGCGCCCGACCCGTTGACCGAGACCGCCGAGCGGGTCCTGGCCCATGTCAACGACTCGCACCGGCCGCAGTTGACGGCCGGGGTGTCGAGACAGCTCGGGGAGCAGGCCGGGGAGGTGTGGCTGTGGGAGCTGGATCGGTTCGGCGCCACGGTACGGGTGGACGAGTCACTGGTCCGCTTCCCTTGGCCGGTGCCCGCGAACACCAGCCTGTGCCTGGAGACGGCCCTCCGCGGCCTCCTCTGCACCTGCTGACCCGGCCCGGCGGCGTACGCGCCTGCCGGGTTGGTCCATGACGTACGCCTTCCAGCCCGGACCCCACTACGGAACCGGCCGAGCTCACGACCGAACCGACCGGCTCACGACCAAATCGGTCGGGCTCTTGACCAAATCGGCGGGGCTCGTTGCCGAACCTGCCGCGCCCATCGCCAAGCCGGGCGAACTCATCGCCTACCAGCGGGCCGACTCAGCGCCGGCCTTCGGCAAGCCCGGCACAGGGTTCGGCCAGCACATCGCCAGCATCGGCGAGCCCCGCCGGCCGTGGCGGGCGCAACACCGGCCCTGGCGAGCGCAACACCCTGGCGAGCACATCGCCAGCCCCTGACTGCGCCGCCAACTCCGGCGAGCCCACCGCAGCCTTTGGCTACACGGCGCAGACCCGACAAACGCACCACCGACCCAGGGCTACGCACCGTAGGTCCGGGCAAGCCCACCGTCGGCCTGGCCACGCACGCTGCCGGCCTCGGCGAGCCCACCGCGGCTCTCGGCCACACACCGCATGTCCCGGCTGGCGCACCGCCACCCCTGGCCCGCGCGCTGCCGGCTCGGGGAGTCCGCCGACGCCCTGGCTGCACACCGCAGGTCTCGGCTGACGCACCGCTGACCTTGGCCGCACGCTGCCGTCCGACGAGCTCACCGCGAGCCCTGGCCGCACACTTCCGGCCTTGGCGAGCCACGGCGGCCCTGACTGCACGCCGCAGGTCAAGGCAAGCGCGAGCGGGGGGAAGGGGGCGAGAGGGGCGCGGGATAGTCGGCAGAGGGGGATGCGGGCGGAGCGGGCGGAGCGGGCGGAGCGGGCGGAGCGGGCGGAGCGGGCGGAGCGGGCGGAGCGGGCGGAGCGGGCGGAGCGGGCGGAGCGGG
>NZ_FNVT01000015.1 GCF_900108335.1 Nonomuraea solani | reverse complement strand
GCCAAGTCCAACGACGCCGACTCCAACTACGACCGGATGAAGTCGAAGGTGCAGGAGGAGCTCAAGCAGCACTTCCGGCCGGAGTTCCTCAACCGGGTCGATGACATCGTGGTCTTCCATCAGTTGACGCCGAACGAGATCATCAAGATCGTGGATCTGATGCTCGCGCAGGTGGATTCCCGGTTGAAGGACCGCGACATGGGTCTGGACGTGTCACCGGATGCCAAGCAGTTGCTGGCCGACCGGGGTTACGACCCGGTGATGGGTGCGCGGCCGCTGCGGCGGACGATCCAGCGGGAGCTGGAGGATTCGCTGTCGGAGAAGATCCTTTACGGTGAGCTCCGGCCGGGGCAGGTCGTGAAGGTGACGATCGAGGGCGAAGGCGACAACGCCACGTTCATCTTCAAGGGCAAAACGGTCTCGAAAATCGCGCACTCGGCGACCACCCGGCCCTGACCCAACCGAGGGAAAATGCAGGGTCGCCTGCCGTCCTGTGCCAGGAGGACGTGTGCAACGGGGCGAAGTCTGGTGGGTCGAGTTCGACGAGCGGAGTGCTCGTACATGAGCGAGTCGCAGCACAGGGGGGTTGAGCCGTGGCGCATGTGGCCAGACATGGCGCATGTGGTGTGTCGTAGCACATGTGGTGAGTCGTGGCACATGTGCGGATTGGTCGCACTTGTGCGAGTTGGGCAGGCGGGTTGAGCCGTGGCACGTGTGCGAATTCGTGGCCCGCGTGCGGGGTGCCCGCACATGGGCGAGTCGCAGCAGAGGGGTTGAGCCGCAGCACGTGTGGCGAGAAATGGTACGCGTGCGAAGCGGGGGTCAGAGAGATTTGGAACGGGATCCGGCGTTAACGGGGTTCTCCCAGGTCAGTAGTCCTCTGCCGCTGCGGTCTTCCGGACATGGTTAACGCCGGATTCCGTTCCATCGCACAGAGGGGTGGGGCAGATAAGATAATGATCATGGTGTGGGAGGCAATCCCTGGTCTCGATGTGGTGAAGGTACGGTGGGCGGCTGGCGGGGGTCTGGGACCATCTGGGGCATGGCGCGTGGTGATGGTGGCGGCAGGGACGGCCGGGGCGAGCCGAGTGGCGGCCGGTGAGCGATGTGGACATGATGACCGCGGTCGTGCTGGAGCAGTTGGGCGCCAATCGCGATCAGTTGCGGACCCTGGAGCCGGCGCGGCGCGCTCCGCATCTGCTGGACGATCACACCGTGGAGCGGATCAAGCAGGTGTTCGGGGTGCAGCGCGACGACATGTGGCTGTGGGTCGAGACGGGCGAGCGCTGGCAGGCCCAGGACTTGAACGCGGCCGAGGCGGCGAAGGTCGATCAGTACGTGGCGGCGGTGGAGGCGTTCGCAGCGAGCAACGCGGTCATCTTGGCGTTGGCCGATGATCTGGTCGCGGGCACGATCGACAAGTTGATGGGCAAGAGCGACCTCGAACTCGGCATCGAGGCCCTGTTGCGCAACGGCAGGCTGTAGAGCGCCTTTGTCACCGTCGGCGGCCGGGCCGGCGGGCCGCAGCGCCTTGCCGACCGGACCGCCTCGTGTGCGAGCGCGCCCCCCTCCAGAACACGACACCGCACCACTCATGCATACCAGTGACCACCCGGTCGCGATCGGTGAACACCGAATCCCGCGTTTCCTCGCTGACCCCCGACAGTCTTTCGGCTTCAGCGCACAGAGCCTCGATCAAGAGGAACTCCAGATGCAGGTCGTCCAGGCCGTCCGGTACCTCCACCCATCGACCTCCTGGACAACAGACGCCCCAATCGCCCCAGAGGTTGACACGGTGCGCTGTCGGCGGAGTACGGACGTGCGGGCTGACATGCGGCCGGTCGGCCCTTGATCGCTTGATTTAACTAGTAACCCTTGAGTTGCTTCTGGCTTCCCTGCTCCCTCTAGCCGCAGGACCTGGGCCTATCTGCTGGTGCTCCGGCTTCATCGGAGATTGATGAGATTTCAGGGATTCTGAAGGTCTATCGTTCAGGTCGTTCGTCTTGCCGTGAGGGTGAAGGCGAGGTGGCCGGAGTTGGCGCTGGCGGTGGTGAAGGATCTTCGGGTGGCGCGTGCCCCGGCCACGCCTGAGGACCTGGAGCGCTGGAGACCGACGTGCTGGCCGGGGACAGTTCCACCGGCGGCTGCCACGAGCCGGACGCATGAATCATGGATCCTCTCTCTGACCCCGGCCGAAGACACGATCAGAAAGAGGTACCGCACACACCATCAGAGCTAGCTGATCGACGCTCTAGTCCCAGGTCACCGGGAGTGACAGGACATCGAAGTTCAGCGTGCCCGGGCGGAGCGGCAGTTCCTCGAAGGGCACGGCAAGCCGCAGCGTCGGGAACCTGGTTGCCAGAGCGCGGAAGGCGGCCTGCATCTCGACGCGGGCCAATTGCTGGCCGAGGCACTGGTGGACGCCGTGGCCGAACGCGATGTGTCCCCTGCCTTCTCGGCCCAGGTCGAGGACATCGGGCTCGGTGAACTGGTCGGGGTCGCGGTTGGCCGCCTGGAGTGAGAGCGTGACCGTCTCGCCGGCTCTGATCCGCTGCCCGTCCAGCTCCACGTCCTCGTGTGCGACGCGGTTCAGGAACGGGATGATCGTCAGGTAGCGCAACAATTCCTCGACCGCCCGCTCGGTATCGTCCCGCATCGCGGCGAACCGTTCCGGTTGTTGGAGGAGCACGAGCGTGCCCATCGTGAGCATGGTCATGGTGGTGACCTGTCCAGCGCTCAGGAGCGAGACCCCGATGTTGGTGAGCTCTTCGTCGGTGAGGTCGCTGGTGGTCAGATCGCTCAGCAGGTCGTCGGTCGGGTCGGCGCGCTTGGCGAGCACGAGGTCGCCCAGGAAGCTCCGCAACCCGATGAGCGCGGCGTGGAACTTCTCCAGATCGGGCTCCTGGCCGACGACCATGTCGGCGTCCCGCTGGAACGTCTCACGGTCCTCGTACGGCACACCCAGCAACTCGCAGATCATCAGCGAGGGAATCGGTCGTGCGAAGGCTTGCACCAGATCGACGCCCGGGCCCTGGCGTCTCATCTCGTCAAGATGCTCGGTGGTGATCTGCTCGACCCGGTCGGCGAGTGCGCGCATGCGACGAACGGTGAACTGGCCGATCAACAGGCGGCGGTACCGAGTGTGCTCCGGCGCGTCCATGAAGATGAACTCGCCGGGCCGAGCAGCCGGCAACTCGCCCACCGGACCTGGGACGGGCCGGTTGATCAGTTCGTTGCGGGCGCTGAACCGTGGGTCGGACAGCACCGCGCGCACGTGCGCGCGGCTCGTCGCCAGCCAGCCCTCATGACCGTTGGGGTATCTCATCTGGGTCAGTGGGCTGGTCTCCTGGATCCGCGCCAGCTCCGCCGGCGGATCGAAGGGGCACTTGGCGTCGCGCTCCACCGGCAGTGCGTCGAGCATGTCGTCTCCTCCTATAGCGGCAATACCGAACGCTGCCAACTCGGCGTGCTCTGCAGAGCTGAAAGGCGGTCTCGCCGGTCAGCTCGTCTGTGGTGTCCTCATGGCACTCGCCGCTCAACATGGCGACGGTGGCCTGGACGATGGCGCTGTGTTCGAGCATCGGGGTGAGCAGTTCAGGTAGTCCTCGTGGTCCGTGGTGTTGTGCAACAGGACGTACGGGCAGGCCGTAGTCCGCCATGAGCTATGCGGTTGTGCGGCGGTCGTCGGCTAGCGCGGTTGTCAGCTCGCCAGGCCACTGGTGCAGGCGAGCCGTGCGACACTCGCGGCGTCGGAGACGGCCTTGTGTTAGGCAGCGGTCCATGCCCGCTTTGCGGGGGCAGCATTACCTTGTCGGCTGCGGCAGACAGGCACGCGAAGGTGTCGGGGACGTTGTTGTGGGCGACGTCGTAGTCGCCCACAGCCGTTTGTGGCCCCTGTGGGTTTCGAGAGCGGTGGCCTCTTTCGGGCTGGGCCCCGGCGGTGATCTGGTCGGTCGGGATCTTCTCCGGCAGTTCCTCGACCACGAGACGGCCGGGCTGTCTGGTGGGCCCGTGACAGAACACTCATTAATGTGAACGAACTCCTCGTGGATGCGTTCAGCGCACTCATGGAGTCAGATGGAAGACGACGAAGCGGGTCTTCGCGCTGGCCGCCTCCAGGTCTTCACGGGTCGGCTGGCGGTCGCCGGGCAGGCCCAGCCGTAGTGCCCTGGCTGCGCGGGACCCGTTGCGGCGGGCGAACTTGGCGAGCAGGTCGGCGAGTTCGCCGCGGTCCTCCACCACCGCGGGGACCGCGTCGCGTTCGCGGCCGCGGATCCGCAGTTGGACGGTGGGGCCGCTCCGCATGCTCGGGATCCAGGTCAATACACTGGACATGGCCAGGACGGTGCCGGGGTCCCACGCGAAGTAGGCGATCGGAATGGTGAACCGGCGGCCGCTCTTGTGGCCGGTGTAGCTCAGCAGCATCAGCCGCTTGCTCACCAGCCGGTGCAGGGGCGAGGCGAGCAACGGGCGGATGGCCCGGTTCATCCAATGGAAGACCCTGACATCGGGGAGTGCGGCGTTCGCGCTCTCTGACTGGCTCACTACGCCTCCAAAAATGAGGGTTGCCTCACGTTCAATCGCACTGTAGCACAAACATGAGGAACCCCTCCGGTTGATAGCATGTGGCCATGACAACCGTGGCGAGCACCAGTGACGCGAGTCGGCCGCGGCGGCGCGACGCACAGCGCAACCGTGACGCGTTGCTGGCCGCCGCACGGGACGTCTTCGCCGAACACGGCTTGGAAGCGCCGCTGGAGGAGGTGGCGCGCCGGGCGGGGCTGGCCATCGGCACCCTCTACCGGCATTTCGCCACCCGCGCCGAGCTGGTCAGGGCGATCTTCGCGGAGAAGATGCGGCTGTGGCGAGACGCGGCCGAGCAGGCTGCGGAGATGGACGATGCGTGGGAGGGCTTCTGGTGCTTCCTGGAGACGATGTGTGAGCTCCAGGCCGACGACCGGGGCTTCAACGATCTGGCGTCCATACGCCTGCCCACCTCGTCCTATTTCGACGAGGAGCAGACCCACATAGCTGTGCTCGCGGACCGCATCGTCGAACGTGCCCAGCGGCATGGCGCTCTACGAGCCGACGTGACCGCGCAGGATCTGGTTTTCGTCGTCTGGGCCCACAGCCGGATCATCCACGCCACCCACGGCATCGCGCCGGGTGCCTGGCGCCGGTATCTGCACCTCATGCTCGACGGGTTCCGTGCCGATCGCTGCCACCCGCTACCCGAGCCACCACTCACCCGCGACCAGCTCTACCAGGCCATGCTCCGGCTGGGCGGCGCCGATGTCCGCGAGACGCCGGCGAAGTGAGGCACCGACCCCGGTGCCACCAGCCGCTCACGCCGCGGCTGGTTCGACCATCGGGGCTCGTTCCTTCGCGGTAACACGGGAAAGACGTCGTTGCGCACCGCACATTCAGGTCCGGCCTCGGGTGCCGACACCGGCGACGTCACAGGGCGGGAGGCGCGGGGTGTACGAGGCCGGTCTGGTAGGCGATGACGACGAGTTGGGCGCGGTCGCGGGCGTCGAGTTTGGTCAGGGCGCGTTGGATGTGGGTGCGTACGGTCAGGACGCTCAGGACCAGGTCTTCGGCGATCTCGGCGTTGGACTTGCCCTGCGCGGCAAGGATGGTGATTTCCCGTTCGCGAGGGGTGAGGTCGCTGAGCCGTTGCGGGGATGTCATCAGGGCGCCCGGGGCGGGTGTGGCGAGGAAGCGGGTGATGAGGGCGCGGGTGGCTCCGGGTGACAGGAGGGCTTCGCCGGAGGCGACGGTACGGATGCCGGCGAGCAGGGTGTCCGTGGTGACGTGCTTGCCGAGGAAGCCGCTGGCGCCGACGCGCAGTGCCTTGGCGACGTACTCGTCGGTTTCGTACATGGTGAGGATGAGCACGCGGGTGGCGGCCAGCTTAGGGTCGTCGCAGATGGTGGCGGTGGCGGCCAGGCCGTCCGATCCTGGCATGCGGATGTCCATGAGGACCACGTCCGGATGGTGCGCGCGGGTGAGCTCCACGGCCTGCTTGCCGTTGGCGGCTTCGCCGACCACCTCCATGTCCGCGCAGGAGTCGATCAGAAGCCGGAACGTGCCTCGCAGCAGGGCTTGGTCGTCGGCGAGCAGGACACGGATGCTCACGGGGTCGCCTCGTGTTCTTTCAGGGCGTGGGGGTGGAACGGCAGCGCGGTGGTGACTTCGAAGCCGCCTTCGGGGAGAGGGCCGGCGCTCAGGTCACCGCCGATGGAGTGGGCGCGTTCGCGCATGCCCATGAGGCCGAAGCCATCGGCTAGGTCTGCGGGGGCGGTGGTGGCGGTTCCGTCGTTGGTGACCCTGATCAGCAGGCGGGAGCCGGAGTAGGCGAGCCGGACGTGGGCCGCGTGGCCGGCCGCGTGCCTGGTGACGTTGGTAAGGGCTTCCTGGATGATCCGGTACGCCGTCAGGTCCACGCCTGGGGACAGGGGCTGAGGTTCTCCTTCGGTGGTGACGGTGACGTCGAGGCCGGCGGATTCGCACGCGGAGATCAACTCGGGCAGGCGGTCCAGCCCCGGGGACGGTTCCAGGGAGTCGGGGTCGTCGGCCTGGCGTAGCAGCCCGACGGTGGCGCGGAGTTCGAGCAGCGCGGAGGATGTGGTGCCGGTGAGGTCGGCGAGGATCTTCTGTGCCTGCTCGGGGTGGGTGGGCGCGAGGTGGGCGGCGGTGCCGGCCTGGGCGTTGGCCACGGCCATGTGGTGGGCGACGACGTCGTGGAGTTCCCGGGCGATGCGCATGCGTTCCTCGGCGACGCGCAGGCGTGCTTCTTCCTCGCGGGTGCGCTCGGCGTGTGCGGCGCGGGCCTGCATCGACTCCAGGTAGGCGCGTCTGAGGCTGGCCTTGCTGCCGGCGGCGAGGGGCAGCAGCAGCCAGATGAAGGGGGCGACTGTGCGCAGGAGCAAGGTGTCGCCGGTGGGATCGTCCAGCACTGTGGTGGTCACCACCACGGCCATGGTCGCCGCGCCGTAGACCCGCGTGGGTTTGGGGTCGGTGAGGGTGGCCAGCCAGTAGAGCGCCGTCATGACGGGTGCCAGCAGCAGAGGGCTGAGGAGGTAGCCCAGGGCGCCGGTGGCCACGGTGCTGACCGCAGTGACGGCGACGGCGGTGCGCGGGTGGCTGCGCGCTCGGAACACGGCGAGACAGGAGATGGCGGCGAGGAGTTCGGCCGGCCACTCCTGCTCCGGTCGGCTGGCCCCGGAGGTGCTGAGCTTGGCTCCCAGGACCGCGCAGGCGAACAGCGCCAGGACCGTCACCGCATCTACGGCGTGGGGGTGGCGCTCCGTGTAGCGCTCCAGGCTGGCGGTCATCGCGATTCTCCAGGTCAGGTGCTGGGTCCAGGATGGACAAGACCCAGCGTAGACGGCCGTATGAGCTGCCCGAGGTCTCTGCCTTGGGCAGCCCAGGGACGGGTGGGGCACCTGGTCGGACGCTCGGTAGGGCTTCACCGGACGCGCTCGCTCACTTCTGCCAGTCGCTGGAGTTCCTTGTCGGTCAGCGTGAAATCCATCGCGGCGGCGGCTTCCTCGGCCTGGCATGGCTGGGAAGCCCCGGGGATCGCGACGACCGTGTCACCGTAGAAGCTGATCAACCAGTTCAGCGCGACCTGCGCGACACTCACACCGTAGGTCTGCGCGATCGCGCGCAGCTCGTCGATCAGGGGCGCCGTCCGGATCAGGCCCTGGCCGCGCAGGTGCGGGTTCAGCCGACGCCGTGTCCGCGACAGCGCCTCTACGCGCGCGGGGTCCTCGTGGAGCCGCCCGGTGAGCACGCCGCGGCACAGCGGTGAGTAGGCGATCAGGGTGATGCCGAGGTCGCGGGCGGCCTGCAGGACGCCGTTGTGCTCGATGTCGCGGTCCAGCAGGCTGATCCGGGTCTGGTTGGCGGCGAGTGCGATGCCTTCGTCGCGGAGGATTTGGGCGGCTTCCCGCAGCTGTCGCGCCGAGAAGTCGCTGACGCCGATGGCGCCGATGCGGTGTTGTCGGGCCAGTCGGGCCATCGCCCGCAGTTGCGCCGGAAGCGACGACAGGCTGCCGCGAGGGCCGTGGATTTGGTGGAGGCACACCGGGTAACCCTGCAGGGCCTCGATGCGGTCGCCGATCGTGTGTTCGATGGTCGCGGCCCGCCGCAGCCAGGGTGCCCACTTCGTGGCGATCATGACCTCGTCAGGGGCGACCCCGTTCTCCTGCAGTGCCGTGCTCAAGGCCCGCTCGGAGGCGCCTCCGCCGTAGGTCTCGGCGGTGTCGAACCAATTTACCCGGCCGGCGAGCGCCTTGCCGACGATCTCAGTGGTGGTGGCCGCATCGAGCGGCGAGTAGATCCGTCCCGCCATGCCCTGGCCCTGGGCGAATTGCAGACAACCCATGCCAATGGGGCTGATCGCGTAATCCGTCGACCCCAATCTGCGTGTGCCCTTCATGGTCACCTCACTCCGTTGCGTCGCCGTCGGGGACCACGCCGTCGGGGACCACGGTCTTGGCTTGCTGCTTGCGGCGTCGGCCGCGGCGCTTGGCGACGAAGAAGACGGCGGCTACGGCGAGCGCCCCGAAGAAGACGTACTGGAACATGCCCGTGACGTCGGCCATTCGGTGCCAGTTCTCGCCGAGCAGATATCCGGTGACCAGCAGGATGGAATTCCACATCAGGCTGCCGATCGCGGTGAGCAACACGAACGTCGGCAGCGGCATCCGCTCGACCCCGGCCGGTACCGAGATGAGGCTACGGAAGCCCGGCAGCAGCCGGCCGAACACCACCGCCTTGGCGCCATGCCGGGCGAACCAGGCTTCGGTGCGGTCGACGGTCTCTGTCTTGATGCCCGGGATCTTCGTCAGCAGCGCTCGGGCACGATCACGGCCGAGTCGCGCCCCGAGGGCGTACAGGACGAGCGATCCCGCGACCGATCCCGCTGTGGCCCACGCTATTGCGGCGCCGAGGCTGATGGCTCCCTGGGCGGCGGAGAAGCCGACCAGCGGCATCACTATGTCGGCGGGGACGATCGAAAGCATGCTGTCCAGAGCGCAGAGGAGCGCGAGCCCTGGCTCGCCGAGTGAGTCGATCAGGTCGATGGCCCAGCCGGCCAGGCCTCCTGTCGGTTCGCTGATGGGCTGGGCAATGGAGAGCTCCATGCATTTCCTCCGGGATGTCAATGGGTCACTTGGGCTGCTTCGTGTCGCCTACTCAGCTGCGGTGGACTTCCCTGTCGTCTCCGCCAGCGCCGGAGGATCCGCGCGTGTGGCGGCCTGCCTCTGGCGGGGGATGAAGGATGCGGAGGCGAAGGCGACGACAGCGGCGCTGGCAGCGATCGCGAGGACGGCGCGCAGTCCGTTCTCTGATGGCAGGTGCACACCGTTGAAGTCGATGGTCATTTCGGCGAGGATCACGCCGGCCACGGCGCTGGAGACGGAGGTGCCGATGGCGCGCATGAGGGTGTTGAGACCGTTGGCGGCGGCAGTCCCGGACACGGGTACAGCGCCCATGATGAGGGTGGGCAGCGCACCGAACGCGAAGCCGACCCCGATGGCGACGACGCAAGATGCCACGGCGATCTGCCAGACCTCGGCCATCATCACCATGCTGAGCAGATAGCCGGCCGCCACGATCACGGAGCCGACCATGAGCGTCACCTTCGGGCCCTTGGTCTTGGTGAGCCGGGCGGAGAACGGGGAGGCCGCCATCATCACCAAGCCCTGCGGGGCCATGACCAGACCGGTAATGACCAGCGACTTGCCCAGCCCGTACCCGGTGGCCTCCGGCAGTTGGAGCAACTGTGGCAGGACCAGGTTCGTCGCGAACAGTGCGACCCCGAGGGACAGGGCGGCCAGATGAGTGAACAGCACCTGAGGGCGGACGGTGGTGCGCAGGTCCACCATGGGTTCGGCGGAGCGTAGTTCGAACCAGGCCCACAGCGGCAGGACGACCACGGCTGCGGCGAAGAAGGCGAGGGTGGCGGCGCTGTCCCACCCCCAGTCGCTACCTTTGGAGACCACGAGGAGCAGGCACACCAGGCCGACCGCCAGGCCCGCGGCGCCGGTCAGGTCGAAGCGCCCGCCGGTGCGCATCCCCGACTCGGGCACGAGCCGCAGAATGAGGACGGCCGCGGCGGCGCCGAGAATCGCGGAGGTCCAGAACAGCACGTGCCAGTCGAAGGTGTCGGCGATGATCGCGGCGGCGGGCAGGCCAAGGGCGCCGCCGACGCCCGTGGAGCCGAACGTCACGGCTGTCGCCGCGGGAAGCCGATCGGCGGGCAGCGTGTCACGCAGGATGCTCATGCTCAGCGGGATCACGCAGTTCCCCAGGCCCTGTAGCGCACGGCCGGCGAGCAACGGAGCGAGGGAGTCGCTCAGTGCGCAGATCATCGAGCCGGCCACCAGCAGGGCGACGCCGAGCAGGAGCATGCGGCGCTTGCCGTACAGGTCGCCGAGCCGTCCCATCACCGGCGTGGAAACGACGCCGCACAGCAGTGTGGCGGTGACGACCCAGGCGGTGTCCGACGCCGAGGCGTCCAGCAACTGGGGCAGACGGGGAACGATCGGGAATACCAGGGTCTGCACGAACGCGGTCACGATCCCGGCGAACGTCAGGACCGCCACGACGGTGCCCGCCCGTGCCGGGCTGGGCTGCTCTGCTTCGGTGGTGTGAGGGTGTGTCCGGGGCATGAACGTGATCTCCGTGTGAGGGGCAGCCTGGCTGGGACGATCGTGTTCGGCAAGGGCTGAGGGACGGGCGTGCACGTGAAGCGGGCGATCGGGCGCCGCTCCTCAGCCCTGCGGTCCGCTGGGGAGGCCCTCCTCGTGCGGATGCACCGCCGCGGGTGCCTTTTCCGGTACGGCCTCGCGCCAGGTTGCCCGGACGGCGATGGCCTGGCGCCATCGGCGGATGGCTTTGGGCGGCATGCCGACCGCGAGGGCGCCGGTGAGCCGGTCGCCGGTGCGGTAGGCGGCCACGAACCGGTGTCCGGTCACGTCGCCCTCCACGATGGCCACTTCGTCGTGGCCGCGCAGGTAGCCGTAAGCCTGGATCCTCATGTCGTATTGGTCGGACCAGAAGTAGGGCACCGGCGCGAACGGCTTGCGTGCCCGCGGCCCGGCGAGCAGGTTGCGGGCGGCGGCCATGCCCTGTTCGGCGGCGTTGGTGCGATGCTCGATCCGCATCGACACCCCGAACAGCGGGTTGTACCAGCGAGCGACGTCCCCGGCCGCGTACACGTCCGGCCCGGCCTGGCAGTACTCGTCGCAGACCACGCCGTCGACGACCGTCAGGCCGCTGCCTGCCAGCCAGTCGGTGTTCGGCAGCGAACCGATCGCGACGAGAATCTCGTCACCTTCGACGATCTCGCCGCCGGTGAGCCGCACCCCGTCCTCGGCCACCTCGGTGACGGTCACCCCGCAGCGCAGCTCCACACCGCGATCCCGGTGGGCCTGCGACAGCACCCGCCCGACTTCGGCGCCCACCGCGTGCGCCAGCGGCACCGACGCTGGCTCCAGCAGGGTGACGTGCGCGCCCAGTTTCCAGGCCACCGCGGCGGCCTCCGCGCCCAGGAACCCGGCGCCGACCACCACCAAGCGCCGCCCCGGCCGGATGCGCTCCCGCAGGGCGAGCGCGTCGTCGAGAGTGCGCAGCAGGTGCGCTCCCTGGCCGGGCAGCCGGCGCGGACGGACGCCCGTCGCCACGATCAACCCGTCGTAGGGCACCGACGAGCCGTCCGCCAGCCGCACCGTACGGTTCGACGCATCAAGGCCGGCCGCAGCCGTCCCGAGCCGCAGATCCAGATCGAGCGCGGCCACGTCCGACGGGGGCCGGAGGGCAAGCCTGCCGACATCCCACTCCCTGGCCAGAATCTGCTTCGACAAAGGCGGCCGGTCATAGGGCGGCCAAGGCTCGTCGCCGATGGCGGTCAGGGTGCCGTCATAGCCCTCTCGGCGGAGCGTCTCGGCCGCGGCGAGCCCGGCGGCCGAGAAACCGACGACCACGACGTTCCTCACCGCTCCACCAGGCGGATGGCCGCGGCCGGGCAGATCGCCACGGCTTCCCGCACTCCGGACAAGAGTTGCTCGGCGGGGTGGTCGTCCAGCAGGACGGCGATGCCGTCCTCGTCCCGCTGATCGAACACATCAGGCGCGGCCATGACGCACTGCCCGGAGCCAACGCACTTGGGCACGTCCAGTTCCACACGCATGCTTCTGCTCCTCAGCTCTGTCGGGATGTGGGGGTCATGGGGAACGGTCATGTACGGGGCCGGGCGCACGGTCAGGCGGCAACGCTCACCAGACGATGTTCACCAGACGACGGGAATGCGGCCCACTCCGCCGGTGAGCCGCCGGTCGGACAGGACTTCGATCTCGTTCACATCGATGGCCAGGCGCAGGCCGGGGAAACGGCGCAGCAGCGCCGGGAAGACGATCCGCAACTCGGTGCGGGCCAGGTTCGAGCCGATGCAGACCCGCGGGCCGTGGCCGAAGGTGAGGTGGGTGTTGGGCTTGCGGTCCGGATCGAACTCGTCCGGGTTGGCGAACACGGCGCCGTCCCGGTTGGCCGCGTCGTTGGAGATGAGCACCGCATCGCCGCGGGCGATGGTGACGCCGCCGATCTCCACATCCTCGTGGGCGTAGCGCAGCATGCCGACGCCGCCGGGCGCAGCGATCCGCAGGATCTCCTCGACGGTCGACCGCACCGCACCGTCCGGGTCGCCGGCCAGCCGGTCCCGGCGGCTCGGGTCGGACAGCAGCCACAGCGTGCCGAAGCCGATCCGGGCCGCGGTCGTCTCGTGCCCGGCGAACAGCAGGACCGCAGAGATTTTCATCATGTCCTGGTCGGTGAACGTGGGGTCCTCGGCCTGCATGGCCAGGATGTCGGAAATGACGTCCGTTCCCGGCTGCTCGCGCTTGATCGCGATCAACCGGCCCATATAAGCCATGAACTCGCCCATCGCCGCCCGCGCGTCGTCACCCCCGTCGATGGTGCTGATCCGCTCGGACAACCCGCGGAAGAAGGCGCGGTCCTCCTGGGGCACCCCGAGCAGCTCGCAGATCACCAACGCCGGGAGCGGGAAGGCCAGCAGGTCGTTCAGATTCACCGGTTCGTCCGGCCGGGCCTTACGGGCCGCCGCCATGTCGTCCAGGCAGCTTTCGGTCAGCTCCCCGATCCGGTCGGTCAGCCGCCGCATGCGGGGCACCGAGAACGCCGGCACCAGCATCCGGCGCATCCGCTCGTGCTCGCGTGCCTCGCTGTCGTAGTTGTTCGTGGGACCGGACAGCAGCGCGGCGTCGGCGATCCGGGCCGCCTGCTCGGGCGCGAAGTGCGAGCGCCGGAAGCGGTGGCTGTCGCCATAGATCTGCCGGGCCTCCGCGAAACCGGTCACCAGCCAGGCGGGATCACCGACTGAGGTTGTCACCCGCGTCACCGGGCCCTGGCGCCGCAGCTCGTCGTACAAGGGCTCCGGATCGAGGGTGCTCGTCCGTTCGAAGGGCATCCGGGGGGCGTCGTTCGCCGCACTGTTCAAAGCCGTTCCTCTCTCGTTTGGGGTCTCCGCCGGACACGGCGGTGGTGTCGATGCAGGTGTGCTGGTCGAAGGGGGCCGGTCTCGGCAAGGCGCCAGAAGCGGCGTCGCCTCTGCCGGGCGCCCCGGCTGTGGTCAGCGGAAGGTCCCGGCGCCGCCGTCGACGTGCAGGGTGCGTCCGTTGATGTAGGAGGAACTGGGGCCGGCGAGGAAGACGACCACGCCGCCGATGTCGGCTTCGGGGTCGCCGATGCGGCGTAGGGGGTTGCGGTCCGCGACCTGCTTGCCGAAGCCAAAGCGGTTCGGGTCGCTGGTGGCGGCCGGGCAGATCACGTTGGTGCGGATGTTGTCCGGCCCCCATTCGACAGCGGCGTGCTTGGACAGGCCCCGGATGGCCTCCTTGGCGGCCGCGTAGGCGCCCAGCCCGGGGATGCCTCCCTGGGTCCCGGCCGCCGAGGCGAAGTTGATGATCGATCCGCCGCCACGTCTCTTGAGGTGCCGATAGCACAGCTGCATCATGCGCAACGTCGCCATAGGCCCGGAGTCGAACACCAGGCGCATGTCCTCGTCGGTGAGTTCAGGTAGCGGCTTCTGGACGAACGCCTGCGCCAGGTTGACGAGCGTGTCTACGCGACCGAAGTCGCGAACGACTTCCTCGACGGCGCCCGCGCACGCCGCGGGATCCCGCACGTCGCACTGGATGGCCCGGTCGGCGCCGTCGGCATGTGAGATGTCGAGATCGAGCGTCACGACCGTCGTCCCGGCCTTTGACAACGCCCGGCAGACACCCCTGCCGATGTCCCCGCCCCCACCGGTGACGATTGCGACGTCGTGGTCCATCATTTTGATCCACTCCTTGGTCTGTAGGGCTCGAACCCGCGTCAAGCGGATGCGTCAGCCTCCGCCGACGGCCGAGGGCGGTACGGCGAAGCAGCCATGTCGGAAAACCGTTCATCCGATCTCGCGCACCAGCTCAGACTGTCGTGGCGCGGGCCGCCCGGTCGTCGTGTCACTGCTGGCAATTCGCGCTACTGCAATTGCAGGAGCCGCTACTGAAACTGCTGTAGGCCAGCGAACGTCTGTGTCCTGCCCCGGGGAATCAACGCCCGCATCAGCCGAGGGCGCCCCGTGCCCGCCCTTCGTCGTGCGGCACTCCGCCAGCGACCGGACCGCCCGCGCGCAGCAGCCTGCCGACCTGGCCGAGGCCAACGCGATGCTGGCCACGATCAGCCAAGCTCAGCCCGCCGTCCCCGACCCTGGCGAGCTGGCCGCCGCGGTCGCTCACCTGCCCGCCCTCTGGCAGGCCACCACCAGCGATCGCCAACAGCGCGGCCGGCGACGGTAACGTGCCATCCGGGAGCATCAGCGGATCACCTTCAAACAGAGTGCAACAGACACCGCCGATGCTGCTCCCGCATCTGCCCATCCGCTCCGCAGACCAGCGAAGGCACGCGGAACCATCCCCCTCGCCACATGCACGGCGATCAAGGAAGAGTGCGTAACGCGAGGGTCAAGGGCCCCGGGCGTTACTTGAGACGGCGGCGGACGGCCCAGGTGGTTGTGTGGCGATCATCACGAGAGCGGCCCACCACAGGGCCTGGCTCGTGGACTTTGGCGGGGCGCGGGAGTCCTCGCGCCGAGCCGCGAAACGGCGTAGTGCCTGTGCCTGAAGTTTTGATCGCGGATGGCCCCTGAGGAATTGTGGGCTCTTATCCGAAGCGGCGAGGTCGTTGCGCGGACGTGATGCGCGGGCTGGCGACAGAGCCGCTTTCTTATCCTGACCTGGGCGAACGCTAGGACTTGACCTTGACGCATGGTCAGGGTCGCATCATCGAGACATGACTACGTCACTCCTCCCCCCGGTGGGGCGCCACTACGAGGTTCAGGGTCGTCGCCTCTTTCTCCACACGTCCGGCAGCGGTGGTCCCGCCGTGGTGTTCATGTCCGGCGCCAGCGCCGTCGGGCTCGACTACCTGAACCTGCACGAGCGTGTCGCGGGATTCACTACCTCCGTCCTCTACGACCGCGCGGGCACCGGCTGGAGCGACCCGGCCGCGTTGCCGCGCAAGGCCGCCGAGGTCGCCACCGAACTGCGCGCGCTGCTGCGGGCCACAGGTGCGCCCGCTCCGTACGTGCTCGTCCCGCACTCACTCGGCGGCGCCTACGCCCGGCGCTTCACCCAGATGTGGGTGTGTCTCGATTCCTCAGTAATGATCTTGAGGTGGAGGCCGGACACGACAGGACGTCCGCGATGCCTCTCTTCCTCCGCAGCTACTTACAGTGATTTGAAAATCACTAATAGTGTTCGTAGGTGTCGTCTCTACGCCCATCTCGCGGGAGGAACTGATGAAACTGTCACGCCTGTTCGCCACGATGCTCGGCGCCGCCTGCGCCGTCACCGTCGCCGCGCCTTCGGCCTCCGCCGCGCTGGAGGGCGGGTATCGCATCAAAGCCGACAACGGCAAATGCCTGTTCCACCAAGGCGGGATGCCCTTCCACCTCGTTGCCGACTGCGAGCAGGGGGGACAGGCCGCGGTGTGGAACATCCAGGCAACCGGCGACCAGGCATACGAGGACTTCGGCACGCCCCACCACATCTACTACGACCGATACATCGCGGCCGCCTTCGGGAGCGGAGACTACAGGTTCTGCCTGGAGAACTACGACAACAAGCTGACCGAGATGATTGTGGCCGAAAGAGCGATCGGCGGGATCCGTAGAACTACACAAGGCGATGACGTATTCAATTACGCAGCGTCACGTTCGAGAACCCCGGCGGCCCGAGTGGGCAAGTCCTGACCAGCCCGCAGGCAACATCCATCCGCACCAATCCGGGTGGCCTCTAAGTCGCTTCAAGGCCCAGTAGAAGGCCCAGTAACGGAAAAGCGCCCCGAGGCAGATGGATCGTTCGAACCGGGGCCCGCCGCCACCGGGCCGGGCTTGGCCCGTGCCTCCGGTCTACCTGTGCGGGCACTGCAGGAAAATGGCCGTTCTGAATGACACAACCACCTCGCGGTTTGTGACAGGTGAACTGGCCACTACAAAGTCACGCCAGGGCTAATGGCCAGGTTCGATGTCATCTGACAACGGACACCCGGTGGCGTGGCCGATCTCGTCCAGGTGATCGACCCTGGCCACCTCCTGTCTCCTCGGCCCCTCGCCATCGGGATCACGATCTGTGGCTGGAGTGCTAAGCGGCTGTGAGCACGATCTTGCCTTGGATGTGTCCTCGGGCGGCGCGTTCGTGTGCCGCTCGGGCTTCCGCGAGGGGGAACGTGCTGTCCAGTGCGACGCGAACCGTGCCCGTGTCGAGCAAGCGTCCCAGTTCGGCGAGTTGTGCGCCGTTCGAGCGGACCTGGGTGATCGAGACCGTGACGTCCAGTTTCGCGGTCTCTTCGGGGTCGTAGACGCCGGGGAACACTGGGAACAGGGCGCCGCCGCGCTTGAGCGTACGGAGGAAGCGGCTGCTTTCGCGGCCGCCGACGGTGTCGAGAACGAGGTCGACGTCGTGTACGAGTTCCTCGGGGCGGCTCTTGGTGTAGTCGATGAACTGGTCGGCGCCGAGTTCGCGCAGGAACGACTCGTGCGCGCCCGACGCCACCGCGATGACACGTGCGCCTCTCCATTTCGCCAGCTGTACCGCGAAGTGCCCCACGCCGCCCGCGGCGCCGTTGATGAGGACCGTCGTGCCGGCATCGAGTGACACCGGGTGGTGACGCTCCGCTTGGAAGGGCGATGGATGGTCGTGTCCGAGCTCGATCAGGTACTGCCAAGCGGTCAGCCCGGCCATGGGCGCCCCGGCGGCGTGCACATGATCAACGTTCGCCGGCTTGCGGGTGAGGTCCGACGCGCGGGCGGCCACGTACTCGGCATATGCGCTGCCATTGAAGCTGGGAAAGCGAAGGAGGCCGAAGACTTCGTCGCCGATGGAGAGGTCGTCCACATCCGCGCCGACGGCCTCGACGGCGCCCGACACGTCCGTCCCGGGAATCACGGGCAGGCTGATCTTCAGCTCCGCCTCCGGAGGCAGATCGATCAGCCCGTCGCGCAGGTACCAGTCCGGAGGGTTGACGCCGATCGCGTGCGCGCGAACGAGCACCTCGTCCGGCTTCGGCTCGGGAATGGGTACCTCGTCGTAACGCAGGACCTCGGGGCCGCCGTGCTCATGCAGCCGGATCGCCCTCATCGTGTGTGTCGGCATCATTTTCTCCCGCCCCTGCCAGGGGATACGCTTATCGGATCAGTGGTCCGGATATGTGGATCACTGATCCGGATAATATGGATCGCTGATCCGGATAGTCAAATCGAGAGGGACGGATGAGGGCCGACGCCAGGAAGAATCGCGACCACGTGCTCGCAGTCGCGGGCGCTGTCATCACCGAGCAAGGTGTCGAGGCATCGATGCGCGACATCGCACGCCGAGCTGAGGTGGGGCTCGCGACACTGCTCCGTCACTTTCCGACGCGTGAGGCGCTGTTCGAGGCATTGCTTCGTACGAGCTTCGACGAGCTGACGGCGGCGGCGGGGGAGCTCGAGACGTCGAGCTCGCCTGATGATGCGCTGGTGTCGTGGCTGCGCGACTTCGTCGCATGCGCGCACAACTATCGCGGTGTGGTGGCGTTGATGGTGGCCGCCATCGAGGATCCGCAGTCGGCACTTCATACTTCGTGCGTCGCGATGCGGGCGGCCGGCACGCGGCTCCTTGTTCGTGCTCAGGATGAGGGCATGGCGCGAACCGACATCGACGGCACGGACCTGTTCGCGCTGGCAGGGTCGCTGGCGTGGCTCGGCGATCAACCTTCGCTCGCGCCGCGCCTCGATCGGCTTTTCGGTGTCGTTGTCAGCGCGATCCTGGCAACTCCAGCGAGCACCGATCTGAGAGGGACGCTGCCTTTGGGGTTGTAGGTGAATCGTTGCGCATGCGGGCCGCCAGCGAACATGGCCGCGAGACTTCCGGAGTGGTGATCTTTTGGGCGCAGCCAACCAGTTGGCTCACTGAGGGCTGAGGGCTGAGGGCTGAGGGCTGGGGGGCTGGGGACTGAGGGATGAGGCTGGTCGGGGATGCGGACGGGGGCGTCAGTGCGGACGGGGCGGTTGCGTTAGGGAGAGGGGCAGAGAGGCTCTCGTCGGTCGTTGCCGGTCTCTTGCCTGGCCGGCGGTTCGGACTACTCTGCGGCCGCGACTGGGTAGGACGCCGGCGTCGCGCCTCCGGGAGGCGCGCACGGTTTCTGCTCGACGTGCCGGGTTGGTATCGCTCGGCCGATGCTTTCATGATGCGCTGACGTGATTTTCGCCGCTGCTGCCGCTGCTGCCGCTGTCGCTGGTGCCGGTGTCGCTATGGCTGTGGCTCGTTCTGGTGAGCAGGGACGTGGCTCGTGCGGCGGTGACTACGATGCCTGCCGCTGCGGTCGTTGCCAGCCAGAGCATGAACGTTGGATAGAGGTAGACCACCTGGATCCACATGATGTCGCTGCCCCGGGCGAGCAGGCCGAAGATCGGGGTCACGCTCAGGCACAACGCGGCGGGCATCAGCAGTGGCGGCAGTCGCCACCAGTGGTGGCGGGTGGCCCAGCGGCGGGAGCGGGCCGTTCCGAGTATGGCCAGGGCGATCGTTGCCAGGGTCAGCGCCGTGAAGAGTGCGTCGGTGGCCAGGTACGGCGGGCCGGAGGGGGTTTCGGGGTGGCCGCCCTCTACCAGGGTGACCAGGCCGTCCATCAGGGTCTTGGCGTCCGAGTAGGTCATGCCGGTGTTGGCCATGACCGCCAGGCCGTACCCGGACTGCGGGATCAGCAGTTGGTAGGCGGTGGAGGTGAACAGGTCGCCGCCGTGCTCGACCACGGGTGTGCCGCGAGGGGTCCTGCCGACGTACCAGCCGAGCGCGTACGAGTCGTCCAGCCGGGACGGCGTGCGCATCTCCCGCATGCTCGCGGCCGAAAGGATGCCGTTGTTCTGCGCGATCAGCCAGCGGGCCATGTCGCCGGCGCTGCTCAGCACCCCGCCCGAGCCGTTGCCGAATCCCGTGGGCTCGGGCAGCGGGATGGCCAGGCCGAGGATGTTCAGGTGGCCGCGGGCGCTGTCGGGCAGGTCGCGGTCGGTGTCGATGGTGGTGCTGTACCGCATGCCGAGCGGCTCGAACACCTTGGCCCTGAGGTAGCCGGCGAACGGCCGGCCGCTGACGACTTCGACCAGCCGGGCGGCGACCTGGTAGTTGGTGTTGTGGTAGCTGTGCACGGTTCCCGGGGCGGCGGCCAGCTCGGCGGTCTTCAGCCGGGCCACCGCGCCCCGCAGCGTGTCAGGCTGGGGCAGACTCTTCTCGTGGAAGGCCGAGTCGGCCATGCCGGAGGTCTGGTCGAGCAACTGCCGTACGGTGATCTTCGCGGCCCGGGGGTCGGCCATGGTGAACTCGGGCAGATAGCCCCGTACTGGACGGTCGAGCTCGACTTGGCCCTGCTCGACCAACTGCATGACGGCCAGTGAGGTGAACGACTTGCTGACCGACGCGACCGCCATCGGCGTGTCGGCGGTCATCGGTGCGCCCGAGGGGGTGTGGCCGTAGCCGGCCGCGTGGACGACCCGCGTTCCCTTGGTGATCGCGACCGCCGCCCCCGGCAGGCCCGTCGCCTCTTGGTAGCGCGTGACGAACGCGTCCACCGCGGCGGGGGAGACGACGCCCTGCGGTGGGGTGTGGCCCGGCGAGGGGATGAGGGCGAGAAAAAGTGCGGCGACGGTGTTTCTGAGCACTCGCCGACGCTAACGATGCCGCCCTGAGCGGCACCATTGCGGAATTCCGTCCCCTTTGTTACGGGGAACCGGAAAGTGTGGCTCGTTGTGCCCTGGTCAGTTGTGCCACCACCAGCTCGTACGAGTGCTCGATCAGCTCCAGCAGTTCCTCGTCGGGCACCGAGCCATCGAGGGCCACGGTGTTCCAGTGACGCTTGTTGAGGTGGTAGCCGGCCGTGATCGCGGTGTGGCGGGCGCGCAGGTCGACGGCCAGGTCGGGGTCGCACTTGAGGCTGATGCTCTCCGGCGGAGGGCCCAGCGGCACCAGTGCGAACATTCGCCCGGCCACCTTGAAGACGGCCACCTCGTCGCCGAACGGGTAGTCCTCCACCGATCCCGGCTTGGCCAGGCATTCCGCGATCACCCGGTCACGCCCTGCGCCGTGCGTCATAGAACTCCCAGTCGTGCACGATCGAAGCATGCACAAACGCTTCGAAGCCGGGGAAACCGCCGTGCGCCGCCATGTATGGCAAGGGAAGGTCTGGTCGGCGGTCCCGTACCGTGTCATTCAGGATACCGACGAATATCTTGTCGTGGCGGGCTGGCCGGGGCTTCGCGGCCTCATCTCCACCACGTGGATCAGCGCGGTGGCGAACGATGGCGGTGGCCGGGATCGTGCCATTCGAGAGCTCGCCTCGGGGGAGTGGGAGCTGGGATGGTACGCGTGGCGGAACACCGTGGTGCGCAGCTGGTACGGCATCGACTCCTATTTCACCGTGCGCCAGTTCTTCGACGCCGATAACCGGCCGCTCTCCTGGTACGTCGATTTCGACCTGCCGAAACAGCGCACCCACCTGGGCATCGACACCCTCGACCTCATGCTGGACCTGGTCGCCGAGCCCGACCTGTCGCAGTACCGGTGGAAGGACGAGGACGAATATCGGCAGGCCAGACGGCTGGGCCTGATCAGCGATCGGGACCACCGCCACATCGACGCGGCCCGTACGGAGGTCGTCGCGATGATCGAGAGACGGGAAGGACCGTTCGCGCACGACTGGACACCACTGCGCCACGAGTCATGGCGGGAACCGACCCTGACAGACGAATTCAACATCTCCTAACTCCATGTTTACAGGAGCCTGGCTAGCCTGCGAAAAGACGGAAGATCGAGGGGAGGAGGCGCGTTGCCCGGAACGTCCGCATGGCGGCGGCGCCTGCTCGGTGCGCTCCTCCTCGTACTCACCCTGTGGTCGCTGACGGCCACCGAGGTCGGCCACGGGTCGACGAACCTCCAGCAGACGGACGTGACGCGCGTCGCCGAGGGCTGTTCTGAGCAGCTCTCCCACCCGGGTCTGCTGCCGGACGAAAGCCCGGCCTGGGTCGCCGCCGGCCGCTGGACCGGGGTTCCGCCGGGCACGCTGTCCGCCAGGACCGTCGTGACCTCGGAGGCCGTCGGGCCCTGTGCCCCTCCACCCTTCGACGATGGTGCCGCCGGCGCGCTCGCCGCGGGCCGGTCACCGTCCTCACTCCAGGTGTTCCGGCACTGATGCCGGGGCCGTTCGCGAACGATCTTGACACTCGGCTCGCGGACGATCGCGGCATACAGGCGCACAGAGAACCTTCTCCTGGAAGCGAGAACCCGTGGAGTTCCACGACCTCGTGGCGCACGCGCGCGCCCACAGCACGACCCCCGACCCGGGCCGGGCCCGGCTCGCCGACGGCCAGCGGCCCTTGGCGATGTTCGTCACCTGCTCCGACTCCCGCGTGATTCCCACGCAGATCACCCATACCCGCCCGGGACAGCTGTTCGAGCTGCGTACCGCGGGCAACGTCATCCCGTCGCGCCCCGGCACGCCGTCGGGCGAGCTCGCCACCATCGAGTACGCCGTCAACGTGCTCGCCGTACGGGACATCATCCTGTGCGGCCACTCCCACTGCGGGGCCGTCGCCGCCATGACCGACGGCCATGACCCGGTACGGCTGCCCAACGCCGGTCGCTGGCTGGCCGAAGCGCCACGGCGGGTGCCGTACCGGATCGCCGGCGAGGACGGTGGTCACCCGCAGCGCGGCGCGGAACGGCGGCACCTGGTGGCCCAGTTCGCGGCCCTCACCGCGCTGCCCGTCGTGCGGGAGCGCCTGGACCGGGCGGAGCTGCGCCTGCACTGCTGGTACTACGAGATCGACACCGGCCGCGTGCAGGCGGCCCAGCGGGGCGAGGGCGTCGAGTTCTCGTTCGGCGAGCTGTGAGGAGGCGTATGACTGACAACTCGCGCTTCTCGATCGCGAAGACGAGCCTCGCCGATGTTCGCGCCTCGGTTGTGGTGTTCCTGGTGGCGCTGCCGTTGTGCGTAGGAGTGGCGGTCGCGTCAGGGGTGCCCGCGGAGCTCGGCATCGTGACCGGGATCGTCGGTGGTCTGGTCGCCGGATTCCTGCCCGGCAGCAGTCTGCAGGTCAGCGGGCCGGCCGCCGGGCTCACCGTGCTGGTGGCCGAGGCGGTCGCCCGTCACGGCCTGCCCGCGCTCGGCGTGATCGCCGCCGGCGCCGGGCTCGTACAGATCCTGCTCGGCCTGCTCCGCCTGGGCAGTTGGTTCCAGGCGATCTCCCCGTCGGTGGTCAGAGGCATGCTGACCGGCATCGGCATCGTCCTGGTGCTCGGCCAGCTCTACCCGCTGGCGGCGAGCGCCGCGCCGGCCGGCACGGTCGCCAAGCTGCTCGGCCTGCCCGCGCTCCTGGCCGGCGTCGGCGGCAGCGCGTCGTCGTTGTGGACGCTGGGGATCGGCCTGCTGACCCTGGGCATCCTGGTGACGTGGGGCAGGGTGCCCGAGCGGCTGCGCGCGGTGCCCGCGCCGCTGGTCGCGGTGGCCGCCGCTGCGGGCCTGGTCTGGCGTTCGACCTGTCCGTGGCCCGGGTGGAGGTCGGCTCGCTGTCCGGCGCGCTGAACCCGCCGGGCGGCGCGGAACTCGCGATGCTCACCGACCCGGCGGTGCTGGGCACGATCCTGACGATCGCGATCGTGGCCTCGGCGGAGAGCCTGTTCAGCGCCGCCGCCGTCGACCGCCTGCACGACGGGCGGCCCACCCGCTACAACGCCGAACTCGCCGCGCAAGGGGCGGGCAACGTGGTGAGCGGCGCGCTCGGCGGCATGCCGATGACCGCGGTCATCGTGCGCAGCGCGGCCAACGTTCAGGCGGGGGCGCGCACCAAGGCGTCCCGGGTGCTGCACGGGGTGTGGCTGCTGCTGTTCGCGGTCGCGTTGCCGGGGCTGCTGGCGGCGATTCCGCTCACCGCGCTGGCGGCGCTGCTCGTCCACGCCGGCTGGAAGCTGATCGACCCGGCCAGGCTCGTACGCACCGTGCGCCAGGACCGGGCGGACGGGGCGATCGCCCTGATCACCGCCGCCACGATCGCCGGCGTCGACCTGCTGACCGGCGTGCTGACCGGGCTGGGCCTGGCCATCGTGCTGGCGGCCTGGCGATTGTCGCACGTGACGGTCAGCTGGGAGCACGACGAACGGGGACATGTCCATGTACGGCTCCGCGGCAACGCCACGTTCCTGCGCCTGCCTCAGATGCACCGATCGCTCCAGTCGGTGCCCGACGCCGCCGGCGTACGGCTCGACCTGAGCGAGCTGCACCACCTGGACGAGGCGACCCGCGACACTCTGGACGCCTGGGCGGCCCGACGCGAACGGACGGGCGAAGGCGGCCGTCCAGCGGAGACCGGCGGGCTGGCCATTCGGTAGAGGACGTGGGGTGGCCGCCGCAGCGGCCACCCCAAGGACGCGCGCGTCATGGAACGCCGGCATGAGCCCGAAAGGACGCGCCGTTTGTCAGCATTCGATGAACACCGGCACGAGCCCGAAAGGACGTGCCGTGTGTCAGCGTTCGATGAACACCGGGTTGGAGTAGAACCACAGGTCCGCCCACGGGTCGGAGCCGCGCGGGTCCGGCTCCGGCTCCAGTTCGGCCGTGCTGGTCCCGCGCACACGGACGTACATGGGCCCGTCGATGTCGCGCAGCGTGTGCCGGACGACGATCTCGTCGCCGTCGCGCCGCCACTGACCGGCGCCGTACCGGGCCTCGACCTTGGTGGTGGGGTTGGTGTCCGAGGTACGGTCCCGCGCCGGCCCGGTGATCCGCCCGGTGATGATGTCGACGCGGTTCACCTGCGGCCGCTCGCCCTTGGCGTTGGGCGTGGCGGGGACCCGGAAGCGGACCTCCACCTCGGCGTCGCGGTCACGGCCGCGCAACCGCAGGGTCTCGCCGACGCTCGCCGTGCCGTCGGCAGGCATGGCGCCGCCCAGGTCGGCGCGGCTGACCGTGAGGTCGAGCCGGTCGACGAGGTCGCCGATGGTGACGAAGATCCGGCCGTTGCGCAGGCCGTCGAGGACGTCGGCGTAGTCCCAGCCCGCGTGCACGTACGTCTTGGAGTACTCGCCCGGCCAGAAGTCGGCGCCGCCGTCGGTGTAGTGCACGTGGGAGTCGGACGTGGAGGTGATCCACCAGCGGCGGCCCTCGCCGAGCAGGGAGTCCCAGAGACCGCCGAGACGGGCGGTCATCTGGTCGAAGCCGCCCATCGTGGGATGGTTGCCATAGCCGCCGCGCCGGCCGTCCGGATCGATCGAGCCGTCCTTGTTGAGCGTGTCGGCCTGGTGCCCGGGGGCGCCTTCGAAGCCGTGGGCGATGTCGGGCGCGGTGTCGTGCCAGTCGCGGAACTCGGCCGGCGTGTCCTGGCCGTACACGCCCAGGCCGGTCGCGGACCTGGCGGGGTGGTTGGCGAACAGCAGCGGCTTGTGCGGGAGCTGCCGCATCACCCGCAAAGCCTCCAGCATCTTCCGCTCGGTGTCGAACGACGGGTCCGCCGGGAACGGGTCACGCTTGGAGAAGCGGCTTTCGAGCTGGAACAGGATGTCCCGCTCCGTGGCCACCTTGGGGATGATCAGGCTGGAGTGGTCGGCGGCGGGCGTGTCCAGCTCCATGCCGTAGAACTGCAGCACCTTCGGCACGGACCGGCGCGCCTCCAGCAGGCTCGGGTAGCGCTGTTCGGCGTCGAGCTTGGAGTGCAGCGGGCCGCCGTGGTCGGTCGAGACGATCCAGGCGAGCCCGAACCGCTCGGCGTTGGACGCGTTGACCGACAGTGGGTAGATCGCGTCGCCGCCGAGGATCGGCTTGGGCGGGCTGGTGGAGTCGTCGTACCCGACGCTGAACTCGCTGTGCACGTGGTGGTCACCGGGCAGCCAGCGCCGCCGCCCACCGCCGGGAGGCCGGTCAGCCCAGGCGGGGCCGGTCAGACCGCCGACGGCCACCGCCCCGACCAGCCCGCCGGTGACCGCCAGCAAGCGCCGTCGGGTAACCGAATCACCAGAAGCAGACATGACGGCATGTTCCTCTCGTCGGTCGTCATCGAACCGCCTGAGTTCATCGATGCCGCGTGACGAGTCTCTGGCGCGTCGGTGGCCGGGGGAGGAACAGTGCCGCTACTTGAGGCAGTCCTGCTTGGTCAGGATCAGGGTCACGCCGAGGACCATGTTCTTCGACACGTGGAAGATGTAGGACGCCTTGGGGTTGCCCGGCACGGTGGCGAAGGTCCCGTACATCGCGCTCTGCTTCAGCCTGGGATAGGCGGCCTTCAACTGCGCGGGCGTGGAGCCCCGGCCGATGCCCTGCGGCGTCCTGGCGGCGGGTGGCCCGGAGATCGTGACCACGCCCTGCCGCTTCGAGATGAACAGCCCGGCCCGGTTCCCGTCGTACCGTTTCGTCTTCAGGTCATAGGCCGCGCACGTGGTCGGGGCGTTGATGGTCTTGCGGACGATCAACCCGGTCGCCCTGGCCTTCGCCTCGCTCATCCCGAGCTTGATGCGGCCGTACCCGAAGGGCCCCAGCCGCTGGGCGGCGTTCGCCGCGGGAGCGACGCCCGCCAGCACGCCTCCGGTCACCACGAGGACGAGCGCCGACCGGGCCATGGTGTACTTCATGGTGGTTCCTCCAAGATCGTGAGTTCGCCACCATAGCCCGTACGGGATGCCGCCGTGATCTAAACCGCGGGCACCGGCTGCGGCGGGGCCTCCCCGGCGTACCGCGCCGACGGCCGGATGATCTTGCTGTCCGCGGCCTGTTCGAGGATGTTCGCGCTCCATCCGACCGTACGGGCGGCGGCGAAGGTCGGGGTGAACATCGACCGCGGGATCCCGCAGATCTCCATCACCACGCCCGCGTAGAACTCCACGTTGGTGTGCAGCTCACGGCCCGGCTTGAGCTCGGCCAGGATGTCGACCACCCGCCGCTCCACCTCGTGGGCGAAGTCCACCAGCCCGCCGCCGAAGCCCTTGGCGATGCCCGACAGCATGCGCGAGCGCGGGTCCTCGGTGCGGTAGACGGGGTGGCCGAACCCCATGATGCGGTCGCCGGCCAGCACCCGGTCGCGTACCCAGGTGTCGATGCGGTCGGGGGTGCCGATCTCGTCCAGTGTTTCGAGCGCGCGGCTGGGCGCGCCGCCGTGGAGCGGGCCCGACAGCGCGCCGAGGGCTCCTGCCACGCACGAGGCCAGGTCCGCGCCGGTGGAGGCGATCACCCGCGCCGTGAACGTGGAGGCGTTGAAGCCGTGGTCGACGGTGGAGATCAGGTAGCGCTCGATCGCCCTGGCGTGGGCCGGGTCGGGGACCTGCCCGGTGAGCATGTAGAGGTAGTTGGAGGCGTACGTCAGGTCGTCGCGCGGCTCGACCGGCTCCAGGCCGTGCGCCAGCCGGTACAGCGCGGTGAGCAGCGTCGGCGTCAGCGCGCTGACGAACAGCGCGTCGTCGAGCCGCTGCCCGGGGTCGAGGTCGTAGAGCGGCCGCATGCCGCGGACGGCGCCGGCCGCCGACACCGCGCTGCGCACGTTGTCGAGGGGGCCGCCGTCCCTGCCCGACGTGGCCAGGGCGGGCAGCAGCGGCCGCAGCGCGCCGGGCACGCGCCGCAGCGGGATCGTCCGCTCGATGAAGCGCTCGCGCTCCTCCTCGGACGGCAGCGTCCCCAGCAGCATCAGGTGCCAGACGTCTTCGAAGGTACGTTTCTCCGCGAGCTCGATCGCGGAGTACTGGCGGTAGTGATAAAAGCCCTCGCGTCCACGGACGTCGCTCAGGTATGTCTCGGTGACGACCACACCTTTGAGTCCCTTGGGCACATCGATAGTCATGAATGCACCTTCCAATTATTGACGTCCTGTCGTCAATATTGATTTTCATCAACGTGAACATGGAGTTGACTTGCGCGTAACTCTTCCGGCCTCGGCGGAACGGCTCTGGAACCGCGACTTCAGCCTCTTCTTCGCGGCCCGCAGCACGTCGCTCCTGGGCGACCACATGCTGCCGGTCGTCATCTCGGCCGCGATGATCCAGGGCGGCTACGGCCTCAGCGGGGTCGGCTACGCGCTGGCCGCGCACCTGGCGCCCTTCGCCCTGCTCATCATCTTCGGCGGTGTCCTGTCGGACCGGTTCGGCGCCCGGCGGATGATGATCATCTCGGACGTGGTGCGCCTGGTCTTCCAGTCCTTACTCGCCCTGCTGTTCGCCCTCGGCACCCCCGAGCTGTGGCAGGTGCTCGTGCTCCTGGCGCTGGTCGGCGCGGGCGGCGCCACGTTCCAGCCGGGCGTCGCCAGCATCACCCCGCGGATCGCCCCCGACGTGCAGCGGGGCAACGCCACGCTACGGGTCTCCGAGTCGTGCATGAGCGTGCTCGCCCCGTCCCTGGCCGGGGTGCTCCTGGCCGTCTCGGTGCCGTGGGTGGTCTTCGCGATCGACGCGGCGACGTTCGCGATCAGCGGCCTCTGCCTGTTCCTCCTCCGCCCTCTCACGGCGCGGGGCGCGCGGGCGGAGGGCTCGACGTTCCGCGCCGATCTGGTGGAGGGCTGGCGGGAGTTCCGGGCCAGGACCTGGTTGTGGGGCGTGATCGTGATCTGGTGCCTCTGGCAGGTCGCCTCGTTCGGCCCGACCCTGACCCTGGGGTACAGCACCATCACCGCCGCGTACGGCGCCTCCGCCCTCGGGCTGATCATGTCCGCGTTCGGCGTGGGGAACCTGCTCGGCGGCCTCGTCGCGATGCGGCTCCGGCCGGCCCATCCGCTGCGCGCCGGGGCCATCGCCCTGACGAGCTGCGCCCTGGTGCCGCTCGGCGTGGCGCTGGGCCTGCCGCCCGCCACGCTGGCCGCCTGCTACGCGGTCGGCGGCATGGGGATCACGTTCTGGGTGGTCATGTTCCACACGAGCGTGCAGACCCAGATCCCCCAGGACGTTCTCGGCCGGGTGCACGCCTACGACGCCGCCGGCTCCCTGGTCATGAAGCCCGTCGGCCAGGCCGTCGCCGGACCCCTCGCCATCATGCTGGGCACGGCGCCCGTGCTGCTGGCGGCCTCGGTGATGGTCCTCGTCATCTCCGCGCTCCTGCTCGCCGTCCCGGCCATCAGGAACCTCGCGCGCGCCTGACGGGCGGCCATCGTTGGGACCACACGCTCACCCCGCTTCGTGCTCGAATCGGACTATGGGATAGGTCTCCACGACCCTGGAGGCCCGGATGATCGAGCGCCTGTGGCCGCATCCCCGTTGGCCATCGCCCGGCTGGGCCCCTCTCCGGTCCCGTGCGCCCCTTACTGGCCCCGCCTTTCGAACACGAGCCGGGTTGACGCGCTGCTTCTCGCCGCCGGACAGCCTCGAACGCGTCTTCACCGGCCTGACCTGACACCCGCGGGTCACAACAATTTCTCCGGTCGGCGCGTCAACATCAGCATGAAGACCGCGTTGACCGACGCCGATCCGCGCCAGCTCGGGGATTACTGGCTGGCGAGCCGCCTCGGGGTGGGCGGCCAGGGAGTGGTGTACGAGGCCTACGACTCCTCGGGCACCAGAGTGGCGATCAAGGCGTGGCACCCCGACCCGGCGAACCGGCCGGAGGTGCGCGACCGGCTGACCAAGGAGGTCGTGTCGGCGCAGCGGGTGGCCTCGTTCTGCACGGCCAGGGTGCTCGGCGCGGACCTGGAGGCGGAGCGGCCGTACATCGTCAGCGAATACGTCGAAGGCCCGAGCCTGCGCGCGGCCGACCGGGTGTTCGGCGGTGACGACCTGCACCGGCTGGCCACCGCCATCGCGACCGCGCTGACCGCCATCCACGACGCAGGCGTGGTGCACCGGGACCTGAAACCGGACAACGTGCTGCTCGGGCCCGACGGGCCGCGGGTGATCGACTTCGGCGTGGCCCGCACCCTCGACATGTCGCTCACCTCCACCGGCATCGTGGCCGGCACGCCGAGCTACATGGCCCCGGAGGTCTACTCGGGGCAGCGGGCCGGCACCGCGGCCGACGTGTTCGCCTGGGGCGCGGTCGTGCTGTTCGCCGCCACCGGCAAGGACCCGTTCACCGCGGAGGCGCTGGGCGCGGTCATGCACCGCGTCCTGTCGCACGACCCGGACCTGGCCGTGCTGCCCGCCCCGCTGCGCACGCTGGTGGGCGCCGCGCTGGCCAAGGATCCCGACCGGCGGCCGCCCGCGCGTGACCTGCTGCTCGCGCTGATCAGCGGCGACCTCGGCCTCCAGACGGCCCACCTGCTGGAACGAGGCGCCGGCGAGGGCGCGCGCCTGACGGAGGCCGTACGCGATCCCGTGCTCGAAGTCCTCGCGGAGGACGCCTTCGCCGCGCTCTCACCGGCGGAAAGAGAGCTGGTCCCGGAGGTCTTCCTGCGGCTGGTCACCGTGACCGAGGCCGGGCAACTGACGCTGCGGCAGGCGCGCAGGGCCGAGTTTCCCGAGGGCGCCGACCGGGTGCTGAAGGCGTTCGCGTACGTGGTCTCCGACGGAGATCCGGTACGGCTGACCCGTCCGGCCCTCCTGCCCGCCTGGCCCTGGCTGCGCGCCTGGGTCGCCGCCAACCGCGACGGGCTGGCCGTGCACCGCCGGATCTGGACCGCGGCCGAGCGCTGGCAGGAGCAGGGACGGCGCGAGGCCGACCTGTTCCAGGGCAGTTCGCTGGACGACGCGCTGCGCTGGGCCGCGGCCGAGCGCCGCAACATCACGCTCACCCCCGACGAGCGCGACTTCCTGGCCGCCGGCGCCGCGCTCACCAGACGCCGTTCCCGCCGGAGCCGGCTGGTGTCCATCACGCTCGCCGTCCTGCTGAGCCTGGCCCTGGTGGCCGGTCTCATGCTGGTACGGCAGAGCGCCATGCTCGCCGGCCAGCGCGACGTCGCCGAGTCCGCCAGGCTGGCCGGCGTGGCCGGCGAGGTGCGCGGGAAGGACCCCGTGCTCGGCATGCTGCTGAGCGCGGCGGCCGGACGGCTGGCGCCCACCGACGAGGCGAGGTCGGCGCTGCTCGCCTCGGCCGCACACCATGCGACCCGATCCTTCCGCGACCCCGACACCGGCCCCGCCACCGCCCGCACGCTCAGCGCCGACGGCCGCTCGCTCATCAGCGTCGGCCCCGACGAGGTGAAGGTGTGGGACGTCGGGACCGGCCGGCGCACAGGCGGGTTCACCGGCCTCGGCCTGACCGGCAAACGGCTGCGCCAGGCCGCGATCAGCCCGGACGGCCGGCTGCTGGCCGTCGCCGACCACACCGGCGTCGGGCTCTGGGAGATGGCCACCGGCAGGCGGACCGGCTACCGGGTGCCCGCCGACGAGAATTTCGACCTCACCATCTCCTTCAGTGGCCGGCACCTCGTCGCCGACTTCGGGCAGGGCAAGATGATCTACGACCCGGAGAGCGGGAAGACGACGTCCCTCGCCGCGCTGACGGATGTGGCCGTGCACCCGAAGGGCGGCTACGCCGTCGGTGCGGAGGTGTGGGCGCTGCCGTCGGGCGAGACGCTGCCCGGGTTCGAGGGCGCGTGCGGCGGTTGCGCGAGCATCCCGGCCTTCAGCCCCGACGGGGCGCTGCCCGCCCTGGCCATGGAGGACGAGCTCGTCGTGTACGACACGCGTACCCGCAAGAAGGTGCACACCCTCCAGGAATGGGACACCGGAACGACCCCGGTGTTCGGCCGGGACAGCCGGACACTGATCGGATACGGCGACCAGATCACGGTCTACCGGCTGACCGACGACCCGGTCCTGCTGCGGCACCCGGCCGAGGAGCCGGCGACGGCCGCCGCGCTCGGACCGGAAGGGCTGCGCTACCTGGCCGACGACACGGTCGTCACCCTCGAAACGGGCTACGTCCGCTCCGAGACCATGGACGACATCGGGTTCAGCCCCGACGGGAGGGTGCTCGCCACGCACGCCGAGGACTCCGCGGCCGTCATGGTCAACGGCCGGCCCGTCGAGCTGGCCGAGCCCAGCGCCTTCGAGATCAAGACCGCCTTCAGCCGGGACGGCGGCCGCCTGGCCATCGAGGCCGGCGAGCAGGTCACCGTCTGGGACCTCGCCGCCGGGAAGGAGCTGGCCCGCGTGCCGCTCCCGGAGATCACCGGGCTGGTGCCGGACTCGCCGAAGGTCCTGCCCGTTCCCCAGGGCGTCTGGCTCGCCGGCGACGACTTCGTGCTCCGGGAGGTGCCGGGAGGCCGGCTGCTCAAACAGGTGCCCCGGCCGCCGCGCCTGCTCGACTGGGCCGTCGCGGCCGACGGCCGCCTCGTGGGCCTGGACGGCGACACCCTGCGCCTGATCGACGTGGTGGCGGGCAAGCCGCTCGGGCCGCCGCTGTCGCTGCCGGGCGTCGCCCGGGAGATCTGGTTCAGCGGCGACCTCAAGCTGGTGGCGGCCGGGTTCTCCGGCAAGGTCGGGATCTGGGACACGGCCACGGGCCGGCAGGTCGGCACCTGGGCCAGGGCCGGATATGAGAGCTCGACGGCCGCGTTCTCCCATGACGGCCGGCTGTTCGCCCTCGCCTTGGACGACCGGTCGATGGTCGTCTGGGACGTGCGGCAGGGCAGGCAGGTGGGGCCCGTGGTCGAGCTGCCCGACAGCGCGTACTCGATCGCGTTCACCCCCGGCTCCCGCGAGGTGCTGACCGTGGGCCGCGCCGGCCGGGCGAGCCGCCTGCCCGTGGCCGTCGAGCCGCTGCTGAAGGCCGTGTGCGCGCGGGCCGGGCGGGCGCTCACCGAGGCGGAATGGGTCCGGTATCTGCCTGACCGGCCGTACGAGAAGAGCTGCTGAAGCTCGGGGGCCGATCAGGGTTCTGCCGGATGGCTGGTGGCGGGCGCGCTTCGGCAGACTCGTGATCATGGAAGAAAGTGCGGTCCTCTTGGACGGAGTGACCAGGACATATGGCAAGGGTGCCACCGAGGTGGCGGCGCTCCGCCAGGTCAGCGTCGGGTTCCCGCGTGGCAGTTTCACGGCCGTCATGGGCCCCTCGGGGTCGGGGAAGAGCACGCTGCTGCAGTGCGCGTCGGGGCTGGACCGGCCGCAGTCGGGCGCCGTCCGCATCGCCGGGCGGGACATCACCCGGCTGCCGGAGAAGGAGCTGGCCGTGCTCCGCCGCGACCGGATCGGGGTGATCTTCCAGGCGTTCAACCTGGTGCCGTCGCTGACCGCGTGGCAGAACGTGATCCTGCCGAGCAGGCTGGCCAGGCGGCGGCCGGACCCGGCGCACGTACGCGAGCTCCTGCGCCGCGTCGGCCTCGCGGGACGGGAGAGCCATCGCCCGGCGCAGCTCTCCGGCGGCCAGCAGCAGCGGGTGGCCATCGCCCGCGCGCTGCTCGGCAGGCCGGACGTGCTTTTCGCCGACGAGCCCACGGGCGCGCTCGACCGGAGCACCGGGCACGAGGTGCTGGCGCTGCTGCGCGAGGCGGTCGACGCGTTCGGCCAGACGGTGGTGATGGTCACGCACGACCCCGAGGCGGCGGCCCGGGCCGACGCCGTGCTGTTCCTGACCGACGGGCGCGTCACGGAGGTGCTCGACCGGCCGTCGGCCGCCCAGATCGGCGGCCGGCTGTGACCTTCGTGCTCGCCTGGAACAACGTGCGCGCCAACCGGACCGGGCTGGCCGCCTCGTTCGTGGCGGTGGTCCTGGCCGTGATGCTGATCGGCGGCAGCGGGCTGCTGGTCGCCGGCGCGGCCTCGGACGACGAGCTGAACGGGATCATGGGGCTGCTGATCATGTCCGCCGTGGTGTCGGGGTTCGTGTCGATCTTCGTGGTCGCGGGCATGCTGAGCATGCACGTGCTGCGGCAGCGCAGGACCTGGGGCCTGCTGCGGTCGGTCGGCATGACGCCACGGCAGGTGCGCGGCCTGGTCAGGGCCGAGGCGCTGGTGGTGGCCGTGCTGGCGACCGCGGCGGGCTGCCTGCTGGCCATGCCGTACGCCCTGACGATGGCGGCGTTCACGCGCGTGGCCGGGCTCGCGCCCGGCGGCGTCCCGGTGGAGCTCACGCCGGTGCCGTTCGTGGTGGCGTCGGTCGCCGGAGTGGCGGTGACGCTGCTGGCCGCGCGGTCCGCGGCGCGCAAGGCGGTCCGGATGGGGCCGCTGGAGGTGCTGCGGGACAGCGCCGTGCAGGGCCGGCTCGTGCCGTGGCCCCGGGCGGTCGCCGGCGTGGTGGCGCTGGCCGGTGGATTCGCGCTGCTGTGGCTGCTGCCGCAGATGAAGGCGACGGCCCAGGTCCCGGCCGGGCTGGGGGCCACGATGGCGCTGTGCGTGGCCGGGTCGGCGCTGGGCCCTGTCGTGCTGCGGGGGATCGGCGCGCTGCTCGGTGCTCCGGTGGCCTGGCTCGACCCGGGGGCGGGCATGATCGCCCGGTCCGCGCTGATCGCGCAGCCGCGCCGGGCGATGTCGGCCGCGTCTCCGGTGATGCTGACCGTGGCGCTGGCGTGCACCTTCCTGTTCGCGGTCACCACCTCGGACGCGGCGGCGGGCGTGACGCGCACCGGGGCCGCGGTTTGGGCGGCGCCCTTGCTGGTGGGGGCGGCGGTGGCGTACACCGTGATCGCGGTGGTGAACGCGACGGCCCTGTCCATGGCGGAGCGGGCGGCGGAGATCCGGCTGCTGCGCTCGGTGGGGACGACGCCGGGGCAGCTCGCCAGGGCGGTCTGCTGGGAGTCGCTGATCGTCACGTGCGCCGGCGCGCTGCTCGGCACGGGGATCGCCGCCGTCTCGCTGGCCGCGCTGGGCCGGGCCATGACGGGTGAGCCGTGGTTCGCCTACTCGCTGCCGCAGTACGCGGGCCTGGTGCTGGTCTGCGTCGTCAGCGGCCTGGCCGGGGGCCTGGCCGCGACCCGGAAGGCGCGTTTGGGGCCGCTACTGGCCGTCTAGAGGCGCCCCGCGCGGGTGCTCACCAGGAGTTCCAGTTGGGCGGCCACGTCGTCCAGCGGGCGGATGTCGCGTTTGGCGCGGCACATCGCGACGGTCCCCTCCACCGCCGCGACGATCAGCGTCGCCAGCCGGGCCGCGTCCTCGCCGCCGGCCCCGTCTTCGCGCAGCGCGGCCGACAGGAGGCCCTCCCAGGCGGTGAAGACCTCGGCCGCGGCGGTGATCGCGGGGGAGCCGCCCTCACCCGGCGGCTCCTCGACCGCGACGGCCAGCACCGGGCAGCCCGCGTTGAAGTCGCTGTCGAGGACCGTCTGCCGCCACAGGCCCAGGAACGCCCGCAGCCCGGCCGCCGGACCGGCCCGCAGCTCCCGTTCCAGGACCCGCGACACCAGGTCACCGGCGAACCGGACCGCCTCGGCGGCCAGTTGCTGCTTCCCCTCGGGGAAGTAGTGGTAGGTCGATCCGAACGGCGCCCCGGAGTGCGCCGCCAGATCCCGCACCGTGCTGCCCGCCAGCCCGCGCCGCCGGATCAGGTCGGCCGCCCCCATGATGATCCGCTCGCGCGAGCTCGGCATCCGGCTCTCCTCAGGTGCTTATGACGCTCGTCATAGCGTAGCGCTCACTGGACGGCGCCGGACCGGGTGAGGAGGGTCTCGTACCAGGAGGCGTACGGATGGTCGGTGGCCGGATAGTTGGCCAGCGGATCAGTGGCCTGGCCCGCCGAGTTGAAGCCCCAGCCGCGCACGAGCCGCCCGGCCCTCCGGGCCGCGGTGATGAACGCGGACTCGCCGGCGGTCGCCGCGTAGAACAGCGCGCCCTGCTGGAGCTCCGCGCTGTTGCCGCTCTGGAACTCGACGAAGGCGGTCTGCGGGAAGCGGATGCGGTCGCCGGTACGCCGGTCGGTGTCCACCCGCAGCGTCTGGGCCGGGGTCGGGCCGTCGGCGCCGGTCCACACGCGCACGCGGGACGTGCCGCTGACCGAGGTGGTCTTGTCGTAGCGGGCGTCGGAGGTCTTGGCGTTGCCGCTCCACGTGACCGCGCCGGCGTTCAGCACGCCGTTCCAGTGCCAGTTCTGGTCGCTGCTCTGGCTGCGGTGGATCTCGCGGAGTGTGGTGCCCGCCGGGTCGGTGAACCTGACCGTCGGCTGGACGCCGTTGTCGTACTGGCGGCTGGCCGACCAGGTGATCTCGCCGGCGGCGTCGAGGCGGCCGGTCCGATACCAGAGCGTGGTCGCGTTCTGGGACTGGTGGACCTCGACCAGGTCGCCGTTGTCGTTCAGCGTGACGGCGGGGGTGACGCCGGTGTCGTATTTGCCGTGGCGGAGCCAGGTCACGCGGCCGTCGGCGCCGTACGTGCCGCTCCAGTACCAGAGCGCGCCCCCGCCCGAGTCGTGCACCTCCACGACCTGGCCGCGGCCGTTGATCGCGATGGCCGGGTTGTAACCGACATCCCGTTTGTACTCGGTGCGTGTCGTGCCGTTGCCGGAGATCACCGGCAGCACCCGGCCGCGCAGCGCATCCACGGAAGGCGGGCTCGCCGGGTAGTCCTGGGCCTGGTACAGCCGCGCGCCGAAGACGGAGGTGAGCTCCTGGTTGAGCGCGCCCAGGTTGCCGGCGGCGTACGAGGGGTTGTCCGTCAGGTCGTCCTTGACGTCGAGCGCGACCACGATCGGCGCGGCGGCGGGGTGCTGCTCGGACCAGGTGTCCACCACGTCGAGCCACTCGCGTAACCGGTTCGAGGCCGGGTTGCCCGCGTGGTCGACCTGGTTGCCGGGGGAGTCGTGGCCGACGGAGTAGTCGCGGGAGGTGCCGTAGTCGTTGTCGTGGATGTCGAACTCGATGAAGCGGACGCCGCGGTCGAGCTGTTCGGCGATCGGACCCCTGTCGCCGCCCGAGTAGCTGTTGTGGGTGGCGCGGAAGATCGCCGAGGGTAACGGAGAGTCCGCCGCCGCCTGGGCGTCTCCGCCGGCGAACAGCGCGGAAACGGTGACGGCGAGCACCGGCAGAACGGATCTTGAACGAGGCATTCCCCGATGGTCACATCAGCCGGATCTCCCGGCAACCCCGCGCTCACCGCCGGATCCGGCTCATTAGGCTCGAACTCGAACTGCAGTCCGGGCACGAAACCCCTCGACCTCTCCGAAAGGAATCTCGTGCGCAACGTGGCAGCATCTCCGCAGGTCTATACGGACTCCTTCTACGACGTTCCCGGGCAGCGGCCGAGCGTGCGCATCGCCCTGCCCGCCGTACGCGTCCACCGTCAGCACATCCCGCTCCAGGTGAACGAGGACCTTCTCGGCGGCACGGCGCAGCTGATGTGCGAGGTGGAGGCGGAGGTATCCCTCGCCGCGCACCAGCGAGGCATCCACATGTCCCGCATCGAGCAGGCGTTCCAGCACGACGCTCCAGGGCCGCTCGCGGACATCGCGCTCGCGATCGCGGAGCGGATCCGCCGGACTCAGGAGCAGGAGCGGGCCCGCGTCCACCTGCGCGCCCTCGCCCCCATGCGGACCTCAACCCCGGTGACCACGCTGGCCTCGCCGGACGCCGTGGAGATCACCGCGACCGCCGTGGCCGGGCCGCGGCCCTCGATCAGCCAGTCCGTTTCGGCCACCAATATGACCGCTTGCCCATGCATGCAGGGATACGCGCTCACCGAACTCGTGGACGAGCTGGGCCTGACCGCCGACGAGGGGCTGCGCCTGCTGGGCCGCGTACCGATCGCCACCCACAGCCAGAAGGGCCGCGTCACCCTGTCCGTCCGCACCGCCACCCGGGCGGCCCTGCCCGGTCTTCGGCTGCTGTACGAGACCGTGGCCGCCCACACCGTGCTCACCCAGGAGCTGCTCAAGCGGCCCGACGAGTACGAGATCGTGCGCCGGACCCATTTGCGCCCCCAGTTCGTGGAGGACGTCACGCGCGACACGGCGGCGGGGCTCGCCCGGCGCCTGCTCGCCGACGGCCACGACGTGGGCGGCGTCACCGTCCAGGTCACCGCCGACAGCTACGAATCGATCCACGGCCACGACATCCAGGCCACCGTCGAGGCCCCCGCCGACCGGCTCCTCGGCGACGTTTAGTCCAGGCGACCGGGATGAGACCCGGCCGCCCGGTGTTCATTATCACCCTCTATTCGCCGCGGCCGCCTCGCCGGATGAGCGCAACAGCGGGAGAAGCCGATCGCCCTGGCGCTTGATCTCCGGCAGGTAGGGCGTGTCGGAGAGGACGAAGTGGGTGATACCGAGGGCCTGATACCTGCGCAGCGACCTGGCCACGTCCTCGGCCGAGCCGACCAGCCAGGTGGTGCCGGCCCCGCCGCCGCCGAATTTGCCGGGGGCGGTGTAGAGGTTGTCGTCGAGCACCTCTCCGCGCGCGGCCAGGTCGAGCAGCCGCCGCTGGCCGACGGCGGCGCCCCAGTTGACGTCGCGGGCGACGGCGCCCTTCGCCATCTCGGCGACCTTGGCCTCGGCGTCGGCCCACGCCTGGCCGGTGGTGTCGCGTACCACGGTGGTGATCCGCAGCCCGAACTCCAGCGGCGGGTGCTCGCGGCCGAGTCGCTCGCCGAGCCGTCGGAGCCGGTCGATCCGCTCGGCGACGCCGTCGAGCGGCTCGCCCCAGAAGAGCTGCACGTCGGCCTCGGTGGCGGCCACCCGCTCGGCGGCCTCGGAGGCGCCGCCGAAGTAGAGCCGGGGGTGCCGGCCCGCGAGGCGCGGCACCACGGTGGCGCCGGTGACGGCGAAGTGCTCGCCGTGGTGGGTGACGTTCTCGTCGGTCCACAGTCTGCGGACGATCTGGAGGAACTCCTTGGTGCGCGCGTAGCGGTGGGCCTGGTCGCCCTCGCTGTCGCCGTACGCCGCCAGATCGTCCTTGCCCGACACGATGTTGACCAGCACCCGCCCGCCGGTGAGATGGTCCAGCGTCGCGGCGGCCGAGGCGAACTTGGCCGGATGCCAGTAACCGGGCCGGACGGCGATCAGCGGCTGGAACGTCGTCGTCCGCGCGGCCAGCGCGGTGGCGACCGTGAAGGTGTCGGGCCGCCCCCAGCCGGTGCCGATCAGCGCCCCGCCCCACCCGTGCTCCTCAAGGGCTCGGGCGTGGCCGGTCAGGGTCTCCAGGCTGTTGTGATCCACCACGGTGTCGTCGCCGCGATGGCCGGGTCGCGCCTGGTTGGGGATGTACCAGAGGAACTGGAGGCTCATCGGGACCCTTCCTGCTGAAAACCTATTCTTCCTGTAGGGAAACTATAGATTATGCGGCTCCCGAGTATTTCTTCCGGGTCATTGACGAAAATAAGCCGCTGCGGGCAGACTCTCCCGCATGACTGATGAGAGCGGGTCGCACGTGGATCGACGGTCTTTACTGGCGGGTGCCGCCGGCCTGGTGGGAGCGGCGGCGCTGCCCGCGACCGCCGCGCGGGCGGCGACCGGGGAGGCGCGGCGGTTCCCGCCGAACTGGCCCGACCCCGAGCCCTACGGCCTCGCCGACACCCGGCAGGACCTCTGGACGCGCAAGGACAACTCCTTCGTCCTACCGCTCGAACTCCGCCCCCGGGACCGGCAGCTCGGCCGGGTCTGGATGCGGGACACCTACGTCAACTGCTTCGTCGTCGACGGCCGTCCGCTCTACGTCGCCACGGGCACCACCCGGTCGCCGGGGCTGCCGGGGGCCGGCCCGTGGAACGACGGCCTGTTCATCTGGGTGGCCAGGTCTCTGCGCGGGCCGTGGCGGCTGGCCGACACCACCGGCATCCGGCCCGGCGCCGAGAAGGGCAAGGTGTGGTCGCCCGAATTCGTCGGCGAGAACCGGCCAGGGCGCACCGTCGTCGCCCCGTGGCAGGAGTACTGGACCGACGAGGGCCAGTTCGGCAAGCGGGGCAACGTCTGGGCGCCGGAGGTGCACTACTTCCGTGGTAAGTGGTACATCGTCGCGTGCATGGGCGATCATTCCACCAAGGTCGGCACGTTCATGCTGGTGAGCGAGGGCGGGGTCGAGGGCCCGTACCGGCTCGTCGAGGGCAATGCCGGCAAACCCTTCGGCGAGTCCTTCATCGGAGGGCCCGCCTTCATCAAGCCCGGCGCCTATTTCCACATCGACGGCAGCATGTACACCGAGGGCGACGACGCCTGGCTGGTGCTGCACAACCACCTGTACGCGAAGTTCCGCGACGACATGGAGGACATCGTCCCGGCGACGGGCCTGCCGAAGTTCCAGCAGAGGCCCTACACGCCCGAGCCCTATCTCGAAGGCTCGTACGTGTTCAAGCACGAGGGCAAATACTTCCTCCTGCACGCCGCCTGGGACCGCGTGTCCGAGAACGGCCAGCGGTACGCCTACGACCCGGCCGGCGCCGGTCGCACGCAGTATCAGTACGACGCGATCGTCGCCGTCTCCGACTCGTTCGAAGGCCCCTACTCCGAACGGTGGACCATGGGCGTCGGCGCCGGGCACAACAACATCTTCAAGGACCACGAAGGGGGGTTGTGGGCCACGTTCTTCCGCAACCCGGCCTTCGGCTACTGGGCCGACCCGTCGCGCTCCGGCGACGCCGCCGTGGCCGGTGTCGTCCGGCTGGAGTGGACCGGCCCGAGCGGCGGCCGCCTGTACGTCAAGCGCCGTGGAGGCGGCAGATCGGACTAACGCGGCGCCGAATCGGGAACCATCGGCTTCGGGTCTCCACCGAGCCGAGGAGCGACGATGGCGCAGAACGATTCGGCCGTGTTCGACAAGACATTCGACAAGGTGTTCGATGATGTGCTCGCCGAGCTGGCCCGCCGCCGCGCGGAGTTCCGTGAGCTGCGCTACATACCGAAGGACTTCGTCGGACGGCTCAAACAACTCGGCCTCTACCGCTCCTCCACACCGGAGCGGTTCGGCGGGGAGACGATGCCGCCGGCGGAGTTCCTCGGCAAGATCGAGCGCATCTCGGCGGTGGACGGCTCGGCGGGCTGGGTGGCCAGCTTCGGCTCGCAACTGATCTACCTGGGCCCGCTGCCGCTGGAGAGCCAGGCCGAGCTGTACGCCGACGGCCCCGACGTCGTCTTCGCCGGTGGCCTGTTCCCCATCCAGCAGGCCACCCCGACCGAGCGCGGCTTCCGCGTCAGCGGCCGGTGGAAGTTCGCCAGCGGCTGCATGGCCGCCGACGTCATCTGCGTCGGCATCCCGGGCGACGACTCGACCTCCGGCAAACCGCGCGGGGTGCTGCTGCGCCCGGAACGCCTGGAGATCGTCCAGGACTGGGACGTCGTCGGCATGCAGGGCACCGGCTCCTTCGACATCGTCGCGCGCGACGTCGAGGTCGGCCGGGAGTGGTCCTTCATCCGGGGCGGGACGCCGGTGATCGACGAGCCGCTCTACCGCTATCCCGCGATCACGTACGCCGCCCAGTCGCTCTCCGTCGTCTCGGCCGGCGTCGCCCGCGCGGCCCTCGACTTCGCCGAGCGGACCGGCGGCGCCCGGGCGAGCATCACCGGCGCCCCGCCGCTCGCGGACCGCGCCTACTACCGCGCCGGCATCGCCGAGGCCGAGGCCGCGCTGCGCTCGGCCCGGGCCTACTTCTACGAGGCCGCCGACGAGGCGTGGCAGTCGCTCGTCGACGGCGGGCTGGTCAGCGACCGGCAGAACGCGCACCTGCGCCTGTCGGCCGCCCACCTGGCCCGGACGTCGGCGGAGGTGGTCGGCAAGGTCGTCTCACTGTCCGGAACCGCCGCGATCTACCGCGACCACCCGCTGCAGGCCCTGCTCGGCGACGCGCTGGTGCCGCAGGAACACGCCTTCCTCAGCCCGGCCATGTACGACGCCGCAGGCGCCGTCCTCATGGGCCACCCGCCCACCGTCCCCGCCTTCCGGTAGAGAATGGCGAGATGACCACCCCCTGGACCGTACCCGGCCTGCCCTTCACGCTCGCGCCGTCCTCCGAGCAGGCGTGGGCGATCGCCGGGCCCACCGTGACCGCCGCGGCGGCCCCGCACAGCGACATCTTCATCGACCCGGGCGCCGGGCTCAACGCGGAGTCGATGCTCAACGCCGCGACCCTGCTCGGCGTCCCTCCGGAGGGCGACTTCCAGTTCAGCGCCCGCGTCACCGTGGAGTTCGCCTCGACCTACGACGCGGGCGTGCTCCTCCTGTGGTTCGACGAGCGGCACTGGGGCAAGCTCTGCTTCGAGTTCTCGCCCGACGGCGAGCCGATGATCGTCTCCGTGGTCGCCCGCGGCGTCGCCGACGACGCCAACGCCTTCGTCGTCGAGGGCCGTACGGTGTGGCTGCGGGTCTCCCGGATCGACCACGCCTTCGCCTACCACGCCTCCCTCGACGGGAAGACCTGGCGGATGATCCGCTTCTTCACCATCGACGGCATGACCGCACCCGCCGCGATCGGCTTCGAGGCGCAGTCGCCGACCGGCGACGGGTGCGCGGTCACCTTCGACGACCTCCGCTTCACGCGTGAGCGCCTGGGCGACCTGCGCGACGGTTCGTGAGCGGGTTCAACAGTTCGGGGGCCTCGCCCGGTCTATAGAGAGACGGACGAGGAAAGGTTTGGACATTGGAGGAAGACTCCAGGTTCGAGAGTTTCGTCGCGGATCGGGCGGAGGCTCTGCTGCGGTACGGCTACGTGCTCAGCGGCAACGCCCATGACGCGGCGGACCTCACCCAGGAAGCGCTGATCCGGTTACATCGCGCCTGGTCACGCGTACGACGGAAACAGAACCCCGAGGCGTACACCCGTACGATCATGGCCAGGCTGCACATGAACGCCTGGCGGCGGCGCAGCCGGGAGCACCTGCTCTGGGACCTGCCGGACACCGACCACCACGACCTGCTGCCCTCCGACGTGGAGCAGGGGCTGTGGCGGGCGCTCGACGGGCTGCCGCGCAAGCAGCGGGCCGTGCTCGTCCTGCGCTACTACGAGGATCTGGCGGACGAGGAGATCGCCGAGGTGCTCGGCATCTCGCGCGGAACCGTACGCAGCCATGCCTCTCTGGGACTGGGCAAACTGCGCTCGGCCCTTCCCCAACCCGCCACCGCCGAGGAGGGCCTGCGATGACCGACGACCTGGAGACGTACCTGCGCAGCACGCTCGGACACGCCTCCGAGCACGCCCCGCACGCGCCCGCCGGGCTGCCCGGGCGGATCGTCGCCCGATCGCGGCGCCGCAGGACGCGCCTGCACGCCATGATCGCGGGCGTGGCCGTGGCGTCGATCGCCGTGCCGCTCACCCTGACGCGGCCCGCCGGAACCGGCGACGGCGTGACCACCGCCACGACGGCCGGTCCCGGGCGCGTTCACGAGCGCAACCTGGAGGTGCGGCCGCCGATCGGTGAGCGGCTGGTCACCGCCGACCCCTCGGAGAACAGGCCGATCGAGCTGTGGTTCACCCGGGCGGCGAGCGGCGCCGTGCACTTCTGCACGCGGACACGGAGCCGGGCGGGCGGCGGGAGCTCTTTCTGCGCGGACGATCCGGTGGCCGGGGACTTCTCCCTGCAGGGTTCCACGGCCTCCTGGCCGCCGCCGGACATGGTGCTGTACTACGGCGCCTCGGGTGACGGGGTGAGCGCGGTCGCGGCCGTCACGGCGAAGGGAGTCAGGACGCCCGGCACGATTCAGCGTCCGGCGGGCGCTCCCCAGGCCATCTGGACGGTGACCGTCCCGTCCGCGGACGAGGTGGCCTCGTTCGAGTTCACCGACCCCCGGGGCGAGGTGCGGGCCACGGTGCGGAACGAGCGCCTCGTCGTGCCGGAGTCGACGGCCGAGCCCGTCGCCAAGGAGCGGAAACTGGGCGATGGCCTGAGCGCCGGTCTGTACGAGACGCCCGGCAAGACGCTGATCTGGAAACTGGACGGCAAGCCGGTGGAAACGCACCTCGTCCGCGAGAAGGACCTGATGACGGACCTGGGAGGCGACAGGCACCCGGTCGAGCTGCGCGAGCGGAACGGCCGCTGGTTCGGCATCACCGGCGCCAGGACCGCCAGGGTCGAGCTGGTCTTCCCCGGCGGCGAAACCGTCTCGGCCCGCGCCGTCCAGAACCCCTGGGACCTCGGCTTCCGCCTGTTCGCCGGCACCCACGACCGGACCGGGGACATCTACCTGGAGGGGTTCGAGATCGTCGGCTACGACGCCGCCGGCAAGGAGATCTGGCGGAAGCCGCAGAAGAGCGGCGACTAGGACGCCGTCAGGGGCGGACCGCGCCGAGCAGGCGGGTACGCCAGTAGTCGTCGAGGTCGACGACTTTGACGACGTCGCCGGTCTGGGGCGCGTGCACCATCTTGCCGTTGCCCGCGTACATGCCCATGTGCCCCAGCCCCTTGCTGAACAGCAGGTCACCCGGCTGTAAGTCGGTCAGGGGCACCTGGCGGGCCGCGCCCCAGGACCACTGGGTCCAGGTGGTCCTGGGCAGTGACACCCCGCCGGTCCGCCAGGCGGCCTGGGTCAGGCCGGAGCAGTCGTAGGAGCCCGGCCCCGTGCCGCCGAACCGGTACGGCTTGCCGATCTGGGCGAAGGCGAACTGCAGCGCGCGGCGGGCGTTGCCGGAGGCCGGGCCCGAGTAGACCATGCCCGGGCTGCTGGGGTCGCCGCTCTTGAAGGCGTTCAGCCGGCGGAGAAGCTTGGTCTGCTCGCCGACCAGCTTCTCCACCTTCGTCTTCTCGCCGCGTACCTTGTCGCGCGCGCCGTCGGCCTCCGCCAGGGCGCCCTTGGCCGCGGTACGCCGGTCGCGCAGGTCCTTGGTGGCGGCCTCATAGGCGGCGATCTTGGCGGCCCGCACCCGCGTCATCTGTTCGAGGGAGGCCATGCTGCCCAGCGTCACCTCCGGGCTGCCCTCGAAGGCGAACCGCTGCCAGCCCGACACCGGGCCGTACTGGTAGCCGTCGACCGCCACCGCGACGAGCTCCTTGCGCAGGGCGTCCGCCTGGGCGTCCTTGCGGCCGAGCTCGGCGTTGAGGGTGTCGTACTTCTTCTTCGCCGACTTGTACGCTTCTGTGGCCTGGTTGTACTTCTCGACCAACTCGTCGGCCCGCTCGTTCAGCTTCACCAGCTTGGCCCTGACCTTGGGCAGGCGCGGGTCGGCGAGGGCGGCGCCAGGGTTGGCGGCCAGCACGGCCAAGGCCAGCGAAGCGGCGACCGTCGTACGCCCGAGCCTGGCCAACACGACCACTACGATGCCTCCTCGTAAGTGCGGAACCCCGGGCGAAATAGTACAGAAGATCGGGGGTCCTTTGCCCTTTTCCCAGCATTTCTGGACAGGCGAGGAGGCTTACTATTCGTAGTAGTTACCGGTGGCGCTGGGCTACTCCCGGCCCTCTTCCGGCAGGCCGTTGTCGAACTGCTTCGGCTGCACGTGCTCGCGCGGCCCGCCCAGCTCCGCCTTCGCCAGGGCGGCGGTGTCGGGATAGTCGGTGACGAAGGCGTCCACGCCCAGGTCCAGGTGCGCACGATACTCGGCCAGCGCGTCCCCGTGCTCCGCCGGGAGCTGGCCGCGGCGCAGTTGCAGCGGCAGATACTGGTTCTCGCTGCGGAAGGTGTACACGCCGATCTTCAGCCGGGCCCGGTGCGCGTCGGCCACCAGCGTCGTCGGGGTGCCCGAGCCGCCGTCCGGATTGATCGGGATCACCGAGGACTTGTCCGGCCCGATCCACCGCGCGTACTCGGCGATCTTCGCCAGCCCCTCGGGCTTCATCATGTCCGCGTAGGTCGTCGGGTCACCGGCCGCCGTCAGGTCGTACGGCCGCCCGGTCGTGCCCAGCGCCTGCCACAGAGGCACGCGCAGCTCCTTGGCCACCCGCTTCAGGCTGGACGGCTCGAACGACTGCACCACCACCGAGCCGCCCGGGCGGTTGAGCCCGTTGCGCTTGACGGTCTCGATCAGCGGCTCCTCCAGCGGCAGCCCGATCGACCTGAAATAGGTGGGGTGCTTGGTCTCGGGGAAGACGCCGACCTGCCTGCCGTACCGGCGCGAGAGCCCCTTGGCCAGGTCGAGCACCTCCTGGAAGGTGAGCACCTGGTAGTAGCCGTTGTAGACGGTGTTGCGCTGGCGGACGGCGGGCAGCCGCTCGACCGCGCGCAGCGTCTTCAGCTCGGCGAGGGTGAAGTCCTCGGTGAACCAGCCGGTCACATCGCGCCCGTCGACGACCTTGGTGGTCCTACGCGCGGCGAACTCGGGCCGCAGCGACACGTCGGTGGTGCCGGAGATCTCGTTCTCGTGCCGGACGACCAGCACGTGGTCCTTGGTCGGTACGAGGTCGGGCTCGATCCAGTCGGCGCCCATGGCCACGGCCAGCTCGTAGGAGCCCTGCGTGTGCTCGGGGCGGTGCCCCGCCGAGCCGCGGTGACCGACGATGACGACCTGGGACCGGTCGGGCACGGACACGGCTGACACGGCTGTCGCCGCGGCCGGCGCGGCGCCGGCTGCGGCGAAGGGGGTGAGGAGGGCGAGGGTGGTGGCTGCGATCTTCCGCACGTGGGGCTCCTTGCGGCAGTTGCACCGGAGACTCTCACCGGTGATCACCGCGGCCATTATGGTAAGGACCGAAATACCCTTTTAGGCCAATAATGGCGAAATTTCGGGTGACGAAAGCGATGTGCCGCCCCGGTTCATCGCAAGGCGGACACTGCTGAATATGCTTCACCTTTTGCGCGAGAGGCACATTTCATGACCATGACGGCGGCGTCCACGCGGAAACGGGGCCTCAACGCCACGCTGATCGTCGTGTGCCAGAGCATGCAGGCCCTGGCCTTCGGCGGCATCGCCCTGTTCCTGCCGCTCATCCGCGAGGACATCGGCATCAGCCCGTCGCAGGCCGGGCTGCTGGCCGCCGCCGGCACGTTCACGTACGCGCTCATGCAGATCCCGTCCGGCTACCTGTCGGACCGGTTCGACCCCAAGCGCCTGTTCGTGGCCGGGCTCGTCGGCACCAACCTGCTCTCGCTCAGCTTCGCCCTGCTGGACTCCTACGGCTGGCTCGTCGCCAACCAGGCGATCTCCGGCATCTTCCGCGCGCTGGTCTTCGCCCCGGGCCTCATGCTGATCAGCCGCCAGTTCCGGCCCGACCGCCGGGCCACCGCCATGGGCCTGTACGTGGCCGGCGGCTTCTCCTCCAACATCCTGCTCAACGCCCTCGGCCCGGCGCTGGTCGGCCCGCTCGGCTGGCGCTGGCTGATGATCCTGTTCGCCGCCAGCGGCATGCTCGTCCTGCTCGCCTTCGCCAAGCTCGGCGACCCGGCCCCGCCCAAGACCGGCGCCAAGCCGCCCACCTGGGCCGACGCCCGCGAGCTCCTGTCGCACCGGGCCGTGTGGCTGGCCGGGTTCATCCAGTTCGTCCGCCTGGCCGTGGTCACCGGGATCGCGTTCTGGCTGCCGAGCCTCATCGTCGAGGACAAGGGCTACTCCCTCGCCGTGGCGGGCGCCGTCGTCGCCATCGGCGCGGCGCTCACCGCCCCGTCGAACTTCCTCGGCGGCTGGGTCTCCGACCGCCTCGGCCGCCCGCTGGCCGTCGTCGGCGTCTCACTCGGCGTGCTGGCCGTCACGATCTTCCTGATCCCGCTGGTCGACTCCCTCCCGGCGCTGATCGCGGTGATCGCCGTTAACTCGATCTTCCTCCAGCTCTACTTCGGGCCGCTGTTCGCGGTGCCGCTGCAGTACGTCGGCACCGCGAACACCGGCCTCGTCACCGGCTTCAGCAACTTCTGCGCCAACCTCGGCGGGGTGACGTTCTCGTTCGGGCTGGGCGCCTTCAAGGACGCGACCGGCTCCTTCGACGCCGGCCTGTGGGCCCTGTCCGGCATGTGCGCCGCCGCCCTGGCGGTCACCTGGCTGATCTCCCGCCTCCCCGCCGAGGACCGTCACTGAACGGTGATCGTGTCCACTTCGACCGTTATCCCCTTCACCTGAGGCGTCGAGGTGGCCGTCGTGACCTTGCCGGCCCCGGCGGTCACCCCCTTGATCTTCATCGTGTACGTCATGCTGCCGCCCGGCACCGCCGGCGCACTCGTGACGACCAGGTCCTCCACCGGCGGCCCGGTGATCTGGTCACCGCCCGTGCCCAGCTCGTTCTCGGCCCCCACGGTCAGGCCGAGGCCGGCGGGCGGTGAGCCGGGCCGGTTGGCCGGGTCGTAGGCGTAGCTGATGTCCTCCGCGCCGTTGAGCCCGATCCACTGCTGGAAGACCTTGAGATCGGTGGTGCCGAAGACGTTCAGCCGCCATTCGACCACCAGCCAGTCGCTGACCCCGTCGGTCAGGATCGTGGCGAAGACGCCCGGCGCGCCGGTGCCGTCGAGGTCGGTCCAGTACGTCGCCAGCACGCCGTTCGGCCGGGCCGGGTCGGGCAGCGTCTGCGGGACCGGCGAGATGTCGTCCGCGACGGCGCCACCGACCACGCTGTACCCGTTGGAGGTCACCCCGATCCTGGTGTAGGTCCGGCCGGCGAACACGAAGGCGGGCAGGGTGAAGTTCACCGCCTGCTCGTCCCCGATCGGGATCGGCGTGACCCCGAACGCGTCCAGCGGGAGATAGCCCGCGGGCCCGGCGCCGGGCGCGATCGTCGGCCGGGCGGGCTGCGTGGCGGCCAGCGTCGCCCTGGCGGTCGCGATCTGGGTGCCGACCCTGGTCGCGCCGGTGACGCCGTTCAGGCGCAGGCGGCCGTCGAGCGTGGACAACGCGGTCACGTCCGCGTCCTGCGCGGTGGTGTTCCGCACGGTGACCGTACAGGTGGACTCACCGGTGTCGCGCGGGATGGCGGACGGCTCACAGGTCTGGTCGACCGGCACCGCGCCCTCCTGGCGGAAGAACGCGACCGGCAGGTGCAGCGCGCGGGGGCCGCCGACCTGCTTGAGGTTGACCTGCCCGAAGTACTGCCCGTCGGGCAGTTCCGGCGCGGTGATCACCACGCTCAGATCGGCGCTGCGGCCGGCCGCGACGCTGAACAGCGGCGGCAGCACCGTGATCGCGGCGCCGCTCGCGGCCGTGGCGGTGGCCGTGAAGGTGAGCCGTGAGCCGGTGGTGTTGGTGACCGTGCGCTTGGCGGTGATGATGCCCGGCATGGTCGGCGCGTTCACCGAGGGCAGGTTGAGGTCGATCCGGTTGAGCGGGTCGGCCGCCGAGGCGACGAAGTCGGCCGCGCTCTCGTCCAGCGTCAGCCCGGGGTCACCGGCCTTGGTCAGGTCGATGCGCCCGCCGCCCATGTCGAACGGGTCGGCCGGCGTGGTCCTGTCCTGCTTGGTGACCGTGGTCTTGGCCGTGGTCTCCAGCGCCGACTTGACCTGGCCGGGCGTCCAGGTGGGATGCAGGGCGAACAGCAGCGCCGCCGAGCCCGTCACGTGCGGCGCCGACATCGAGGTGCCCGAGATGACCTGGTAGAGGTTGCCGGGCGGTCCTTCCAGCGGCGACTCGGGGGTGGGCGTCATGCCGGCCATGATGTGCTGGCCGGGCGCGGTGACGTCCGGTTTGAGGAAGTCCCCGCCGGGGCCGCGCGAGGAGAAGTGCGTGATCACGTCGCCCTGCCAGGCCGCCTTCGTCCCCTGCGTGAACGACGCCGTGGCGCCCGGGTTGGAGGCGAGGAAGGCCATCAGGGTGTCGGTCTCGGGCTTGTCGAGGTGCACCGACGGAATCCAGTGGGCGTCGGTGAAGACGTCGAACGCGAAGCTGTTGTAGAGGATCATCCCGGCCGCGCCGCCCTGCCGGACGTTGAAGCTCTTCAGCACCCGGTTCGGGGTGCGCTCGCAGGCGACGATCTTCCCGGTGAAGATCCCCGGCGGCGCCGGGACGGTGCACGCCGCGTTGTTGTACGGCGGCGCCGACGCCGGCACGACGGGCAGCGGCGAGGGGAGGCCCGCCGTGATCGAGGCGCCCTTGATCGTCGCCGTCCCCGTGACGCTGGACAGCGTGATCGTCGACTGGAACGTCCTGGCCTGCGAGGAGGCGGCCACCGTGGTCACCCACGGGCTTCGGTGATCGGTGGTGCCGGCGCCGGGCCCGGAGTTGCCCGCCGACGCCGAGACCAGCACGCCCGCCGCGTACGCGTCCAGGAAGGCCAGCTCGACCGGGTCACTGTAGGGGTCGGAACCACCGGAGATGGAGAAGTTGACGACGCGGACACCGTCGAGGATCGCCCGCGCCACGGCCTGCGCCGAGTCGGAGGGGAAGCAGCCCTGCGCGCCGCACACCTTGTACACCGAGACCCCGGCGCCGGGCGCGATGCCGTGGATCGGGCCGCGGCCGATGCCCAGCGGGTTCGCGTCGGCCACCGGGCCGCCCGCCGAGGTGGAGGCCGTGTGGGTGCCGTGCCCGTTGGAGTCGCGGGCGCTGTCCGGATAGACCTCGCCGCCGAAGACCTCGTTGTAGGTCTCCAGGAACGGCTGCCCGCCGACCAGCTTGTTGGTGCAGGTGAAGGGATCACTGGCCGGGGTCAGCGGGTTGTCGCCGAAGTCGCACACCCGGGGCGTGCCGTCCTTGGTCGGCCCCGGCGCGGGCAGGCCCGGCCGGTTCGCGAAGGAGGGGTGCTCGGGCCAGGCGCCGCTGTCCAGCACGCCCACGATCACGCCCTTGCCGGCGGTGTCACTGCCGCCGAGCCGGCCGTAAAGGGTGGGTGCGCCGATGAAGCGCGGGCTGGAGTCGGTCAGCAACCGCTGCGGCCTGTCCTCCTGTACGGCGACCGCGCCGGGCAGCCTCAGCACCTCGGCCACCTTGTTGCCCGGGATCCGGAGCGCGATACCGCCGTACACGGTGCTGATCCGCTGGCCCACCACGGCTCCCGGCACCTTCCCGGCCAGCTCGGCCACGAAGGCGTCCTCGATCTGCTTGATGTGCCGGCCGTACCGCCTGGCCTCCGGGCTCCTGGTGTCCAGGGCCCGGCCGGTGACGGCGGGGCTGGTGGCGGGCAGGCCGGGCAGCCCGCCCTGGTAGGCGGCGAGCGAGTCGTAGTCCAGCTTGACCACGACGTTGATCGGCGCGGGCGAGGTGACGCGCAACAGCGCCGGATCGCTCCTGGCGAGCCTGCCCGTGGGCGACTTCGCGCCGTCGACCAGCTCGGCACCGGTGAGGGGAGTGGCCCGCCACTTGGCGGGCGGCGGTGTCGGCGGCGCCGGTGTGGCCCGCGCCGCGACCGGGCTCATGGCGATCACGACGACGAGCCCGGCGGCCACCGCCGTCAGCCGTCGTAAGCGGGGTGAGAACGAGGGAGATGACACAAGGACCTCCTGGCAGAGGGGGCTGCGCGAACCGGAGTGTAAGCAGCGATCCGCGGGCCGAGAACCCCGCCGGAATGTCAAAAACCGGCCAGCGGTCAGGCCGGCCGGTCCCCTCGTGTCAGCGCCCGTTGGCGGCGCACCAGGCGGCCCACGTGGTGGCGCCCTTGCCCAGCTGCTTGTTGTAGAAGGAGGTCCAGGAGTTCTCGCTCGGCCCAGGGGCGCTGGGCGTGCTCTTGTACAGCGGGTGATTCGCCTCGACCTCGGCGCGCAGCCACGGCTCGATCTCGGCGTACGAGCCCAGCGACCAGCTACGGGCGTGGTAGGTGAGCTGCCCGCGCACGTCGGTCTCGGACAGGCACATGAACGGCGTCCACGGGCTCGTCCGCGCCCAGCCGATCTTCGTCTTCATCGCCCCCGAGGGCACCATCCCGGTGCCGGTACGGGCCGCCACCTCGCGGTTGTCCACGAAGAAGTCGAACATCTCCTGGGCCGCGTACACGCCGTTCACCAGCCCGAACCGCTCGCCGAGCGTCGTGCCGAAGTCTGTGCGCACCGGGATGTCGCTGGTCCACACGCTCTCGTCGTGGAGCTGGCGGACCGGCGGGCCCACGTACGACGAGGTGACGTTGAACGGGCCGAAGTTCACCGTGTCGTTGTTGATGGGGATGACCGGATAGGTCTTCTGGTCGATCGGGTTCTTCCACTCCCGCACGACGCGCGTCGGGTCGGCGGGGTCGGTGTAGAAGACGATCTCGCGGGACAACTGGTAGAGCTGCGTGGTCTCCGGCACCCGGTAGAGGCGGCGGATGTTGTAGCCCTCGATGTTGAACAGCTTCTGGCCGTGACGTAACGCCGGGTCGAGGCTGTTGCCCTCGACGTTGGCGTACACGCTGCCGGAGATCCGGAACACCATGTCCTTGCCGTCAGGGCGTCCGAACGTCTGGAGGGAGAGCTGCCCGTTCTTGTCTGTGACCGTCTTGTACACCGGTCCTGGAAGCGTCGGGTCGGCCGGCGCGTCGTCCGCCACCGCCGCCGCCGGGGCGGTGACGCTCAGGAAGAGGGTGACAAGGGCAACTGACCTGGTCAGGCTGCGTTTGAACATGGTTGTGCTCCGCACGGTAGGGACGGGGAGCCCATGTGATCATGTCACCGGCGGCGCTGTCCACTCGATCTCATCAGCCGACATGCACGATGGGCCTGCGATCGGGGTTCGGCTCGGCCTGGCGGAGAACCTCCCTGGTCAGCGGTGGTACGTCGCCGCCGCCGAAGACCAGGTAACGCAGCAGGGCGCCGATCGGGTTGCCCTCGGCGGCCCAATGGAAGTACACGTGCGGCGTCTTGCCGGTCCGGTCGCGCAGGTGCAGCAGCAGGGCGGCGATGGCGTTGGCGATGGTGGTGCTCTGCATGCGCAGGACGCGGAAGCCGTGGCGCTCCTCACCCGTCACGCGCAGCTCACCGGCGAACTCGGAGGCGTCGGGGATGGTGACCTCCAGGAAGAGCAGGCCCTCACTCGTGCGCAGGCGGTGCAGCTCCCAGGCTTCGCGGGCCTTGTCGATGTACTCCCTGGCGTCGCGGCCGTGGGGCTCGTTGGCGATGAGGATGATCTCGCCGGCCTCGTTGATGAAGCGCTGGGCGCAGTCGTCCAGGCTGATGTGGGTGACCCGCAGCTCGGTGGAGCGGGTGGCGCGGGAGATGAGCGAGATGACCACGATGGCCAGCACGAACAGCAGGGAGATCACGAGGCCGTCGGGCCGTTCGATGATGTTGGCGACGGTGGCGTACGCGAAGATCAGCGTGACGACCCCGAAGAAGACGGCGGCCTTGACGAGGCCCCTGGTCCAGGCGGACAGGGTGACCGCGATGGCGGCCGACAGGATCAGGGCCAGGACGCCGGTGGCGTACGCGCCGCCCTGGGTCTCGACCTCGGCGTCGAAGACCACGGTGATGAGGAAGGCGATGCCGGTGAAGACCAGCACCATGGGGCGGATGGCGCGGGTCCAGTCGGGGGCCATGCCGTAGCGGGGCAGGTAGCGCGGCACGATGTTGAGCAGCCCCGCCAGGGCGGAGGCGCCGGCGAACCACAGGATGGCGATGGTGGACAGGTCGTACGCGGTGCCGAACCAGTCGCCCAGATAGAGGTGGGCCAGGTAGGCCAGGGCGCGGCCGTTGGCCGAGCCGCCCTCGGCGAACTCCTCGGCCGGGATCAGCACGGTGGTCGCGACGCTGGAGGTGAGCAGGAAGACGCTCATGATCAGCGCGGCGGTGGTGAGCAGCTTGCGGGCGCCCTTGATCCGCTCGGCCGGCTCGCCCTTGATCAGCGGCATGACGGCCACGCCGGTCTCGAAGCCGGACAGGCCCAGGGCGAGCTTCGGCATCACGTACAGGGCGACGGCCACCATCGCGATCGGGCTGGAGTAGTCGGAGTTGAGCGTGTTCTGCCAGCCGGTCACCCGCTCGGGGTGGGCGAGCACCTGCTGCACGGCGGTGCCCACCACGACCACGTTGAGCAGGAGGAAGACGGCGACCAGGACGACCGCGATGGAGATGGCCTCGCTGAAGCCGGCCAGGAACACCCCGCCGAGCGCCGCGATCAGCACCAGCGTGACCGGGACCTGGAGATGCTCCCAGGACTGCGGGACGAAGGGGTTGTGCAGGATGTGCGCGGTCGCGTCCGCCGCCGACAGGGTGATCGTGACGATGAAGGCGGTGGCCACGAACCCGAGCAGGAACAACACCAGCAGCTTGCCCCGCCAGCCGGGCAGCAGCTTCTCCAGCATCGACAGCGACCCCAGCCCGTGCGGGCTCTGCTCCGCCACCGCCCGGTAGGTCGGCAGGGCGCCGAACAGCGTCAGCGCGACCAGCAGCAGCGTCGCCACCGGGCTGAGCGCGCCGGCGGCCAGCGCGGCGATGCCCGGCTGGTAGCCGAGGGTGGAGAAGTAGTCCACGCCCGTCAGGCACATGACCTGCCACCACTTGTGCTGGTGACCCGAGGCCTCCTCTGGCGCGGGCTGGTTCGCCGCGCCCTCAGGGCCCTGCAGACCCTTGAGCAGCCACCGCCGCAGCGGTGTCGTCGGCATCGCCGCACGCTGGTCCACCTCGGTCACCTGGGTCCTTCCGTCAAGCGGGCGTCAAGACGAAGACACTAGTGAGGGGTAAAGGCTGATCAGCGCGATCATGGCGTCAAGAAAACGTCAATATTTGGGCGAACGGCCACGTAGGACTCCCGAATGCCCACGGCCCTGTTCTCGATGTGGAAGGGAAAGGTGGCATCGTCTTCCGCTTCGGCAGGGCGCAACAGCGGTGGTCTCCTTCCGGGTCCATCACCGGCGGTCAGGTCGGTTCTCGCGCGACGAGTGTTGCGCACATCGTTCTCCTTGCGTACGTTGTTCGCGTTCAGTGTACGACGTTCCTATTCGAAGGAGCCGACATGACCGAGCCCTTGGCCGCCCTTCCCGGCGTTCGTCCGGCGGGCCGTCCGTTCGACCCGCCCGCCGAGCTGGCCCGGCTCCGCGCCGAGCAGCCGCTGTGGCGCCTGGTCTTCCCCGACGGCCACGTGGGCTGGCTGGCCCTCAGCCACGGCCTGGTCCGCGCCGTCCTCGCCGACCCCCGCTTCAGCTCCCGCAACGAACTGCAGCACTACGTCCTGGCCGACGCCGGCGAACTGCCGCCCGCGCAGCCCGGCGACCTGGGCGGGGTCGACGCCCCGGAGCACACCCGCTACCGCAGACTGCTGGCCGGCAAGTTCACCGTCCGGCGGATGAACCTGCTCGCCGAGCGGGCCGAGGCCCTCACCGTGGAGCACCTCGACGCGATGGAGGCGGCCGGCCCCGGCGCCGACCTGGTGGAGGCGTTCGCCCGGCCGGTGCCCGCGATGATGATCTGCGAGCTGCTCGGCGTCCCCTACGCCGACCGCGCGGAGTTCCAGAGCATGGCGGCCACGATGGGCGAGGCGAACGCGACCCCGGCGGAGCAGTTCGCCGCCTACGACGCGCTCGCCGCCTACATCCGCAAGCTGGTGTCCGACAAGCGCGCCCACCCCACCGACGACCTGCTCAGCGACCTGACCGGCACCGACCTGACCGACGAGGAGCTGGGCAACCTCGGCGGCTTCCTGCTCGGCGCCGGGCTCGACACCACCACCAACATGATCGCGCTGGGCACCTTCGCGCTGCTGGAGCACCCCGGCCAGCTCGCCCTGCTGCGCGCGGATCCGGGCCTCGCGCCCAAGGCCGTGGAGGAGCTGATGCGGTTCCTGAGCATCGCCCACACCGGCGGCCGGACCGCGCTGGAGGACCTCGAACTGGGCGGTCGATCGATCAGGGCGGGTGAGAGCGTCGCGCTCTCCGTACAGGCCGCCAACCGCGACCCGGAGCGCTTCCCGGACCCCGACGTCCTCGACCTGACCAGGGACGCCACCGGGCACGTCGCCTTCGGCCACGGCGTCCACCAGTGTCTCGGCCAGCAGCTGGCCCGCGTCGAGATGCGCGCGGCACTGCCCGCCCTGGTCACCCGCTTTCCGGATCTCCGCCTGGCCGTGGCGCCGGAAGAGGTGCCGATGCGCGACGGCCTGGACGTCTATGGCGTGTACGGCCTTCCAGTGGCCTGGTGAGTATCGCATTGGAGAACGGCCTTATCGGAAGTAGGCCCGCGCATTGGCAGTGCCGCGCCTGTGTCGGCCATGTCTGATGTCACATCCGTAGGGGAAGGGGCTTTGTCGCTTCCCGGCGAGTTCGGCCGGCGCCACTCCGCGGAACTTATTAGACATGACGGCAAACAGCACGAAATCCTGCTCATGCGGCCACGGATCATCCTGCTCATGCGCCAGTGGATGTGGTTGCGGCTGCAACTCCTGACTCCCGGCACCTTCGCGGGAACCCACACAAGACGGCGGGCGTTCGGCGCTGAACGCTCGCCGCTTGGTGTGCCGGCGAGCCCGAGGACCACCACGTCATCAACGTGGAACTCCAGGCCCTGAGCACTGAATCAGCCTTCAACACCGCCGATTCATCGCCATTGTCGATGGCAAATGACTGGCGCCCAAGGGTGGCGGCGATCTCCGGCCGGTCCCAGGGGGATGCGTTGCGCGCGGGCGAGCTTCTATGATGTTCGCTGCCTGGCCATGGGCTGAGCTCATCGCCCATGGAAGGCGGCTTCGGCGACCGCGAAAACCGGGCCGCATGGGCTGAAGGTGTGATAGTCCAAGTGCGGGCCGGGAGTTCCTTTGTCCGGGCACAAGGCTCTTAGAGGTGCACGGTCTGCTGAAGACGGCTACAGTACCTGGAACAGTGACGTAATTGGAGCACCCTTATGGCAAAGCGTATTGTTGAGTCCTTTATCGATGACATCGATGGCCGTGACGCCGAGGGGACCACGAGGTTCGCTCTCGACGGCACGAGCTACGAGATCGACCTCTCGGGCTCGAACAGGGAGAAGCTGGAGAAGGCTCTCGCTCCCTTCATCACCAAGGCGCGCGCGGTCCGGGCCGACCGGGTCGTCCGCGGGCGTCGCGGCGCCGGCTCGGGTCACACCGTGACCCGCGACAAGGCCACCGAGATCAGGCGGTGGGCCAAGGCCCAGGGCCTGCCCGTCAGCGAGCGCGGCCGGATCGCCGCCACCGTCGTGGAGCAGTACGAAGCCGCTCACTGAGCGACGCCGGCACATCATGAACTGGCGGCGAATCACGCGGTCCCGCCAGACGGGCGAGAGCACAATGGAGTGCGCGCCCACCACTACCTGCCCGGCGGGCTCGAAAAGGGTCGCCGGACGGCGCTTCGCGCCCCGGGCCGAGGAGGGCACGGCCTGACGTTCCCACATCCTCTGCAAGGGTAGAGCTGTGACGTTTGATGTGGGAGTTCGTGAGGAGTCGGCCATGACCGTGAATGAGAACGACGGCGATACCACTTTCGCCGATCTGGGGCTCCGATCCGAGCTCCTGGACGTGCTGTCCGCGCTGGGCTACGAAGAGCCCACCCCGATCCAGGGTGAGGCGATCCCGCCCTTGGTCGAGGGCCGTGACCTGCTCGGGCAGGCGGCGACGGGCACGGGCAAGACCGCGGCGTTCGCCCTGCCCGTGCTGCAGCGCATGCCACCACCCGGTGACGGCGGCGGGCCGGTGGCGCTGATCCTCGTGCCCACGCGTGAGCTGGCCGTGCAGGTCTCGGAGGCGTTCCACCGCTACGGCCGCACACTCGGCACCCGCGTTCTGCCCATCTACGGCGGCGCGCCCATCGTCCGCCAGTTGCAGGCGCTCAAGCGCGGGGTCGACATCGTGGTGGCGACACCGGGGCGGGCCCTCGACCACATCGGGCGGGGCACGCTCGACCTGCGCGATCTGCGCACCGTCGTGCTCGACGAGGCCGACGAGATGCTCGACATGGGCTTCGCCGACGACATCGAGGAGATCCTGGCGGCGACCCCCGAGGAGCGCCAGACCGTGCTGTTCTCCGCGACACTGCCGCCGCGCATCGACGGCATCGCCCGCCGCCATCTGCGCGACCCGGTGCGCATCGAGATGGGGCACGCGGCGGCCGAGGGGCGCGAGGCCACGCCACTGGTGGAGCAGACCGCCTACCTGGTGGCCAGGTCGCACAAGCCCGCCGCGCTGGGCCGGCTGCTCGACATCGAGGCGCCGACGGCCGCGATCATCTTCTGCCGCACCCGCGAGGAGGTCGACCAGCTCACCGAGGCCATGAACGGGCGCGGCTACCGCGCCGAGGCGCTGCACGGCGGGATGGAGCAGGAGCAGCGCGACCGGGTGATGGCGCGGCTGCGGGCCGGGACCGCCGATCTGCTGGTCGCGACCGACGTGGCGGCGCGAGGTCTCGACATCGAGCAGCTCACCCACGTCGTCAACTACAACGTCCCGTCCGCGCCCGAGGCGTACGTGCACCGCATCGGGCGCGTGGGCCGCGCCGGTCGCGAGGGCGTGGCCCTGACGCTGGTGGAGCCGCGCGAGCACCGCATGCTCAAGTCGATCGAGCGGGTGACCAAGCAGCGCATCTCGGTGGAGAGGCTGCCGACCGTCGCCGACCTGCGGGCGCGCCGGATGGAGCTGACCCGGGCCGCGCTGGAGGAATGCCTGCTCCAGGACGACCTGGAGCCGTTCCGCGTCGTGGTCGAGTCGCTCGCCGACGAGTTCGACCTCATGGAGGTGGCGCTCGCCGCCGTCAAGCTGGCGCACGAGTCCAGCGGGGGAGCGCTGGACGAGGAGGAGATCCCCGAGATCTCGCCGCGCACCGTGGACAAGCGCGGCGGGCAGCGGGACGGCCGCCCGGACGGCCAGCGCTACGGGCGCGGCCCGGCCGGCGGTATGGCCCGGCTCTTCTTCAACGTCGGGCGCAGCGCGGGCATCCGGCCGCAGGACCTCGTCGGGGCGATCGCCGGCGAGTCGCGGCTGAGCGGGCGCGACATCGGCGCGATCGAGATCGCCGAGCGGTTCTCGCTGGTGGAGGTGCCCGACTCCGCGGCCGACGAGGTGATCGCCGCACTCCGGCGGGCCACCATCAAGGGCAGGCGGCCGACCGTCCGCCGCGAGCGTGAGACGCATACCAGGCGTCCCCGCTGACAAACCGTTTCCCATTGTCCCGGCCCGCCCATGAGAATTGCTTCTTTCACAGGAGTTCCTTCTTTTCTCATCGCCCCAACGCGTCACGTTCGAAATTGCGTGCGACTTCGGGGTTGACTCGCGGGCCGAGATCTATAAGTCTCGACATATGTGCATGCGTCCCCAGAAGGTTGATGCTGTCCACTTGGTCATACGAGACCTCTCCAGCCTCTTCTGACGAGTAATTCCCCTCGTCGAAAATCCACCTGATTCGCGCGCGCCCGTCTGCCGGCGCGCGTTCCACAAGGCTGTCTAGCTGCAAGGGAGGTGGAAAATGGAGAAACGCAAGTACGAACCGCCGATGCTGTTCAAGTTGGGCGACGCAGTGGAGTTGACCCTGAGCGGTAACTGCTGCGACACCGCGGACAAGGGCGCCTACTACTGGTAGACGCCGCGTCTGGCCGGTCAACGCATGAATGAACGACCGGCCAGACCCCCCTTCATTCACGCTTCGGTGAGGAATCGTCTCGTGGAAAGAGTGCGGGAGCCGGCCGATCGCTGGTTCGTCGGGTGCGCGCCGATAACAAATGAACCGCCGCCCGTTCGCGGGCCGCGGGCCGGGAAAGTCGTCTGGAACGGGCCGTCGAGGCTCTGGCTGGGCTCGCAATGGCCGGCCCGGCAGGTGTGGACGGCCGGCGATCTCGTCGTGCTGGGCGACTGGATCTCGGGTCCCGCCGTACTCCGCAGGAAAGCCGCCGAAGTGCTCAGGTCGGGGCGCCACGAGGACCTGCTCACCTCGGCACCCGGAGACTTCAACCTCCTGATACGCGAACCGGGCCGTTTACGGGCCTACTCCGACGTGTCCGGCCAGCGGGCGATCTACTACCGGCGCCTGGGGGACACTTGCTGGTTCGCCAACTCCACGCTGCCCCTTGCCTGGCTGGAGGAGAGCGACCTCGACCTCGGCTGGTTCACCGGCAGCCTCATGTGCCCGTGGCTGCCCGACCTCCTGGCCGAGCGCTCCCCGTTCCGCGAGGTCCGCCGGGTGCCGGCCGGCGGCTACCTCGAAATCGGCGGCGGCACGGTGCGCTGCCTGCCGTACTGGCGGCCGCCCGGCCCCGAGACGGAGCCCGGCGAGGCGGCCCGGCTGCTGCGCGAGCGGCTCACGCACGCCGTCGAGGCGCGGGCCGACGGGAGCCGGCAGCCCACCGCCGACCTCAGCGGGGGCATGGACTCCACGGCCCTCACCCTGCTCGCCGCGCGCCGCCTGGCCGCCGACGGGCGTTCCCTGACCACCGTGACCTACGGCAGCGCCGCCAACGGATCCGACGACGACCTCGCCCTCGCGCGCCGGGCCGCCGCCGGGCACCCCAACATCGACAGCACGTTCCTGCCCGCCGAGCTGTTCCCGCGCCACTTCAGCGACCTCGACGCCGTGCCCCTCACCGGCGAGCCCGCGCTGTTCGCCTACTCCTACGGCAGGTTCCGCACGGTCATGGAGGTGGCGCGGGCCGCCGGGTCCGACATGCACCTCGACGGTGAGGGCGGCGACGCCGTCCTCGTGCCGCCGCTCGGCTATCTGGCCGACCTGATCAGGCGGCGCGAACTCCGTACGGCGCTGGCCCAGGCCCGGGGCTGGGCGCAGGTCAAGAGCTTCTCCACGCTGCACCTGTTCGCGACCGCCGCCGGGCTCGGCGCGCGGCCGTACCGCCGCTGGGTGGCCGGTCAGCGCGAGGCGCTGCGCGACCCCGTCGACTGGCTGAGCCCCGCGCACCGCCAGCGGTCGTACGTCGGCTGGTCGCTGCCCTCGCAGAGCGCCGACTGGTTCACGCCGGAGGCCCGGCTGGCGCTGAGCGAGGAGGTCGGCGCCCTGGCGGCGCGGGCCGAGCCGTACGCCGACACCCCGGGACAGCACGGCTCGATCGTCGAGATCTGGTTCATCGGCCGGATCTGCCAGACGCTGCGCGAGGCGGCCCAGGCGAACGGCGTCTCCGTCCACTACCCCTTCCTGGACGCGGCGGTCATCGAGGCGTGTCTCGCGAGCCGGATCGCCTACCGGGGCAGCCCGTTCGCCGCCAAACCGCTGCTGCGCGACGCCCTCGCCGCCGAGTTCCCGCACCACCCCTTCGACCGCTCGACCAAGGGCGACTACAACGCCGACATCTACGCCGGGCTCGCGCACAACATGGACCGCGTCCTCGACCTCGTCTCCGGCGCCCGGGTCGTGGAACTGGGCCTGGTCGACGGCGCCCGGCTCGCCGCCGCCCTGAACCGGATGCGCCTCGGGCTGCCCATGAACTCGTGGCTGGTCAACGGAATCGTCGGCATGGAGGTCTGGCTTCGCGCCCTGCGGGACCAGAGCGTGGATTTCTGGAGCTGAAGATCATGATTCGTATCCCCGAGCACGTCGTGACGACCATGTTCGACGACAGTGCCGTGCTGCTGGACACCCGCAACGACGTCTACTTCGCGCTGAACGAGACCGGCGGCGAGTTCTGGTCGGCGCTCGCGAAGGGCGACACGGTGGACGCCGCCGTCGCCCATGTCTGCGACCTCTTCGACGCTCCCCGCGAGGTGATCGAGTCCGACATGAGGAGCCTGGTACGCCAGCTCATCGACGCGCGGCTGCTGCTCGCCGACGGGGAGAACGCGTGATCACACAGGCGCGGGCCGCCCCGGCCAAGGTGTCGTCGGTGGCCGTCGCCGGGGAGGGTGTCGTCGCGGACGCCGTCGCCGGACTGCTGTCCGCTCGCCGGGTCGCCGCGTGGCGGGATCTGGTGAGCGGGGCGCTTCTGGTCGTCGCCGCGCCGGTGGCCGAGCTGGAGCAGGTGAACCTCTGGGCCAGGCGGCGGGCGCGGCCGTGGCTGCCGATTCGCGGGCTCGGCGCCGACGTGCTGGTCGGGCCGCTCCTCCTGCCGGGTCGTGGGCCCTGCCACTCCTGTCTGGTGGCCGAGCTGGGAGAGCATCGGTCGCCGGGGGACGGGGTGGGGGCGTACCTGGCGGGGCTGGACGAGCCGGTTTCCGCCGTGGACGCGGACACCGCCGCGCGGGCGGCTCAGGCGGCGCTGACGCTGGTGTCGCGCCGGCAGCCGGGCGCCTATGTGGTGGCCGGGGCGTCGCCGCGATCGGGCCGGGTGAGCCGGCGGCCCGGCTGCCTGACCTGCCAGTCGCCACCCCCGGCCACGGCACTGAGCGCCCCGGTCACGGCACTGAGCGCCCCGGTCACGGCGCTGAGCACCCCGGCCACCGTGTCGAGCACCTCGGCCACCGTGTTGAGCGCCCCTCCCGGTCTCGGCCCGGAGGAGGAGGCGCTGTCGACGATCGGGTCCGCGCTGGGATTTTTCGCCGAGAACGGCCTGCGCGTCTCGGTGACGCTCAGGGACGGCACGATGGGCGACCCGGCCGTGCATCGGGTGCGGGCCCTCGGCTCCTCCCGCGCCGGCGCGCCGGGCACACCGATCGCCGGGCTGGGCACCGGAACCTCCGCCCTGACGGCGACCGGTCGCGCGCTCGGCGAGTTCGTCGAGCGCTACTGCCTCACCCACCCGGTCGGTACGCAGGTCACCGCACCCCTGGCCCGTGCGGGCGTGCCCGGCCCGACCCTGGACCCCCGGAGGCTGACCCCCTTGGCGCCCGGCGAATACGCCCGGCCCGGCTGCGGGCTCGTGCCGTACTCCGACGACCTCCCCCTGAAATGGGTGCGCGGGCGGACCCTCCCGGACGACGAGGACATCTGGGTCCCCGGCGACGCGGTCCTGCTCGACGCCGACCCCGAGCCCCTCCCGTATCGGCTGGTCGAGCCGGCCAGCACCGGCGGCGCGTGCAGCCCCGGCAGGGACCGCGCGATCGTGCGCGGCCTGCTGGAGGTCATCGCCCGCGACGCGCTCATGCTGACCTGGCTGTACGCGGCCATCCCCGTACGCAGGCCCGTCGAGGACGGGCGGCTGCGCGGGCCGCTGGCGCCGCTGCGCGCGTTCCCCGGCGACGTCGCCCTCTTCGCGCTGCGCGGCCCCCTGCCCGTTCCTGTCTGCCTGGCGCTCCTCAGCGCCCGCGACGCCTACGGCCCGTTCCTCGCCGCTGGCTGCGCGGCCGCCGCCTCCGAGCGGGCGGCGGCGGAGGCCGCGCTGCGCCAGGCCGCCGGCACCTTCTGCGCGGTCAGGCGGCTGGCCGCCGTGCGACGAGACCGGCGGCGGCCCCGGCCCCTGCCCCGGCGCCTGGCCGACCACCCGGCCTACTACCTGCACGAACCAAATCAGCGTCACCTCCGCTTCCTGTACGACGCGCCGCCCGGCCCGCCGCCCGTGCCGGATCTGCCGGTGTCCGGCGATCGCGAGCTGCTGGACCACCTCGTCGGCGTCCTCGGCGCGCAGGGACACCAGGTGATCGTGTGCGACCTCGGCGGGGACGCCACCAGGAGGCACGGCCTGCACGCCGTCAAGACGATCGTCACCGACACCCAGCCGCTGATCCAGGAGGAGACGCATCGCTACCTCGGCTCGGACCGGCTCGTCAGGGTGGGCGAGCTGATGACCGGCCGGCCCGTCCCGCCCTCGTTCACCTACCACCCGGCACCCCATCCGTACTGGTGAGGCGATATGTCCTGGCGAGCGATGCACGAGGAGACCTCCAACACCCGCCTGCTCGGCCCGAAGAGCCCGGCGGGGGCCGTTCATGAGTCCCTGCCGCCGCTGCTGCCGGACGAGCGCGACGTCGTCCGGCTGGAACAGCCCTCGGCCATGCCCGTCGATCTGCGGGAGCTGATCGGCCGGCGCCGATCCCGGCGGCGGTTCCAGGGCGGGCTGTCCCTCGCCGAGCTGGGCGGCCTGTGCTGGGCGGCGGCCGGCCGTACCGAGTCCGGGCGGCACACCCACCCGTCGGCGGGCGCGCTGCCGGGGACGGCCCTCTGGGTGGCGGTGTTCGACGCGGACGGGCTGGACGACGGCGTGTACCGGTATGTGCCGGAGTCGCATGCGCTGGAGCGCCGTCCGTGGGGCGCGCCCGGCCGGATCTGGCCCGCCCTCTTCGTGGACGCGGGCATGGCGCTGCGCTGCTCGTGCGCCTTCGTCTTCACGATCAGGCCGGCGGAGACGACCGCGAAATACCAGGGGCGCGGTTACCGGTTCCTGCTGCTCGAAGTCGGTCACATGGCACAGAATCTGCTGCTGGCCGCCACCGCGTACGAGCTGGCGGCCTGCCCGGTCGGCGGCTTCTACGACGCCGACCTCGACGCCGCACTGGGCTGCCTGCCCGGCCAGGAGGCCGCCGTGTACGCGGTGCTGGCCGGGGCGCGGGAGGAGGTGAGCCCGCCGTGCGCCTGACCCCGGACGCCAGGATCACCGCCGAAAGGCTCGCCGCCACGGCTGAGCTCCTGGACGGCATCGGCGTGTCGCGCGTCGCGGACATCACCGGGCTCGACGTCCTGGGCTTCCCGGTGTTCCTGGCGATCCGCCCCGAGGCCGAAGAGCTGGGCCTGTGCGTGCACTCGGGCAAGGGCACCACACCCGCCCAGGCCTGGATGAGCGCGGCGATGGAGGCCGTGGAGCACCACTGGGCGGAGGGACGGCATCACGCGGACCGGATCCGCCGGCTGCCCATCCGCTCCATGCTCGGCCGGGACGACGTCCTGGACCTGAAGTCCCTGACCCCGTACGCCGGCCGCAAGATCGACCTGGACCGGCCGTACGGATGGACCGAGGTCCGCCACCTCGGCGACGGGCACGTGCGCTGGGCGCCGGCGGAGGCGGTCTTTCACCCCCTGCACGGCCAGGAGTTCTACCTCTACGGCACCGAGACCTGCGGCCTCGCCGTGGGCGCGACGGAGGAGGAGGCGATCCTGCACGGGCTGTGCGAGGTCGTCGAGCACGACGCGCGGGCGCTGTTCCACATGGCGCGCCGGGCCCCGATGATCGAGATCGGGTCGCTGCGCGCGGAGGCCCCCGCGTGGCGGTACATCGAGGCCATGCGCCGGGCCGGTCTCGAAGTCGCGGTGTACGACCTCACCACCGACCTCGGCGTGTGCGTCATCGGCTGCACGATCGCCGACCCCGGCAGCGACAACGCCCTGCTGATCAACAACGGCTACTGCTGCCATCCCGACAAACGGCGGGCCCTGCTGGGGGCGCTGCTCGAAGCCGCCCAGAGCCGGCTGGGCTTCATCAGCGGCAGCAGGGACGACCTGGACGAGAAGGCCGAACGCCTCCTGCTGTGGCCCACGTACGCCGACCGGCGGGCCCACCTCGACAACGTCTTCGACTCCCCGGACGGCAGCGTTCCCTGGACGGCGGTCGCGGACGGCGGTGACCTCCTGGGGGCGCTGGCGGCGGCCGGGTATCCCGACGCGTACATGACCTCGCTGGCCCCGCCCGGCTACCCCGTGCACGTGGTCCGCGTGCTGGTGCCGCACCTGCAACCCCTCGTCCGCAAGGGCGTCCGGCTCGGCCCGAGAGCACTGCGCCGCTCCCTTCAGGTGGCGGCAGGGAAGGAGCAGCGGTGAACAGACGAGCGGCCCTGTCGGCGCAGGACGGCCAGGTCCTGCCCCGGCGCGACCGATTCGCGGGCGTGTGCGCCGTCGTCGTCGCCTCCGGGCTGATCCGGCTGCTGCCCCTCAGACGGGTGCGCGCGGTCGTCTCTCGCATGAAGGCGCGGGCGGCGCGCCGGCCGCCGACCCCCGAGGAGGCGCAGCGGGCCTGGGCGGCGGCGCAGCGCCCGAGCGTGGTCTTCTTCGGCCGGCCGGGGTGCATGGAGCTGTCGCTGGCGATGGTGCTGCTCTGCCTGTTCAGGAGGACCGACGCGACCTGGTGCATGGGCGTGGCGATGCGGCCCTTCGAGGCGCACGCGTGGGTGGAGGTCGAGGGCCGCCCGGTCAACGAGGTCACCGACGTCACGGCCCGCTTCCGGAAAGTGCTCACCGCATGAGCGGCCCGCGTACGGAAGGTGCGCACCGCGTGAGCGGCCCGTCTCCGGAGGACGCGCACCGCATGAGCGGCCCGCGTACGGTCGTGTTCGCCGGTCCCTCGCTGCGGGGGATCAGGCTGCGCAATCCCGCGTTCGCCGTCAGGCCGCCCGTCCGGCGCGGCGACCTGCCCGCCCTGCTCGCCGAAGACGACCCGCCCGACGCGGTGTGCCTGGTGGACGGCTACTTCCACCACGCGCTCTCGGTCGGTCACCGCGAGATCCTGGCCGCGCTCCGGGCCGGGGTGCGCGTGTACGGGTGCTCGTCGCTCGGCGCCCTGCGCGCGGTGGAGCTGCGCGACCAGGGCATGGCCGGGCACGGCTGGGTCTACCGCCGCTACCTCACCGAGCCGGGCCGGGGCGACGACGAGGTGGCGCTGGTCCACTCGCCGGAACCGCCGTACGAGCCGCGCTCCGACCCCCTCGTCAACGTCGAGTTCGCGATCACCCGGCTGGTCGGGGCGGGCCTCGTACCCGCCTGGATCGGCGAAAGGCTGCTCGCCGGCCAGCGCGACCTGTTCTACCCCGAGCGCGACTTCACCCAGGCCGCCGCGCACTACCGGCGGCTCACCGGCGCGGCGGCCACCGACTCCGTCGTGCGCCTGCTCCGGCGCGGCCGGGCGCTGTTCGACGTCAAACGGCTGGACGCCCTCCACCTGCTCCGCACGCTCGACGCCCGCCCGGCCGGGACCCGTGAAGGAAGGACCACCCCGATGAAGACCGAAACACCCGACGGCGTCGCGTCGGCGATGGCCGCGGTGACATGGGACGACTACGCCGCCACGGACGACGGCGGCCGCCTGCCCCAGGTCTCGGCCCCGCCCGTCATCGCCGCGCTCCTGCGCCTGCTGGCGCCCCCGCCCGGGGCGCGGATCCTGGAGATCGGCACCGGATCCGGCTACAGCACCGCCGTGCTGGCGGAACTGGCAGGCCCCACCGGCCTGGTACGCAGCGTCGACATCGTGCCCGAGCTGATCGACCGGGCCGCCGCCCTGCTCAAGAGCCACGACGTCGCCAACGCCGAGCTCATGGCCGGCGACGGGCGGGCGGGCTGGCCAGGTGGTGGGCCGTTCGACCGGGTGATGGCGTGGGCCACGGCGGACCTCGTACCGGAGTCCTGGGCGCGACAGCTCGCGCCGGACGGCGTCATCGTCGCGCCCGTCCGGCTGCTGCCCCAGGCCGCCTGCGCGGCCACGGTACGGCTGCGCCGCACGCCCGGCGGCGACCTGATCGGTGAGGCGGTGACCGGCGCCACGTTCGCGCCGCTCGACCACGCCCCCCGGCGCTCCTGGTCGGGCCCCGCCGAGCAGGCGGACGTCGTCCTGGAGGCCGGCGACGAGGACGAGGACGAGGACGAGCCGCCGTTCTGGCTCAGCGGACACTGGCTGACCGAGATCGCCCCGGACGAACGGCGGGCCATCGCGCGGGCCTTCCTCCGCGACCGATCCGACGTGCACTCCCCGGTGACCGACGACGAGAACGTCCAGGCGTTCCACGCCTACCTCATGGCCGTGAACCCGGCCCCGCTCACCACCGCCTTCGTCCCCGGCCTCGGGATGTGCGTCGGCGCCGGCTCGCCCGCCGGCGTCGCCCTGGTGCCCACCCGGCAGAGCGGCTACTTCCGCTGCGGCTCCGACGACGAGCTGCGCGACCTGTTAGGGGCCTGGCGAGCGGCCGGGCGGCCCGGCTTCGGCGAGCTGGTCCCCGTGGTCCACCCGGCCGAGTCCGGTTACCGGATCACCGTCGAGCTCGCCCGGGAGGCCAGATGATCGACAACGCCGGCCCCGTGGCCATGGACCGCCCGCCCAACCTGTCGCCGGGCCGGTACGGCGCGATGACCCGATCGGCGATCCGGCTCATCCGCCGGACCAGCCCGAAGGAGGCCGCCCTCACCTTCGGCCTCGAAGCGCTCATCGCCCTCAGCATCCCGCTGCAGCTCCTGCTCGTCCGATGGGTGATCGGCCGCGTGGTCGGCGTCGGCGGCCAGACCACGCTCGGGGAGATCGTGGTGCCGATCATCGCGATCTTCGCGGTCTTCGCGCTGACCAGGATCCTGCTCGCCGTGGCCATGGGCCTGCGGCTGGTCCTGCCGAAGCTCGTCAGCTACGCGGCCACGGAGATGCTCGCGGCCAAGGCCGCCGCCCTGCCGCTGCCGGTGATCGAGGCGCCGGACACGCGCACGCGCCTGGCCCAGGCCCAGCGCGACATCGAATGGCGGCCGCTGCGGATGTGCGCCGACCTCATCCTGCTGGTGAGCTCCGGTGTGACGATCGCCGGGCTGCTGGTGCTCCTCGTGGTCGTCCAGCCCGTGCTCGCCGTCTTCGTCGTGGTCGCGTACGCGCTGATGCTGCGGCGTACGGCCGGCGCCATGCACGCCATCTACACCTACTTCGTCACCAGCATGGACCGGGATCGCAAGCTGAGCTACCTGTCCACCCTGATGGCCGACATCGACGCCGCCAAGGAGGTGCGCTGCTTCGGCCTGGCCGACGTCCTGCTCGGCCGCCTGCGGCTCCTGCAGGCGGACAGCGTCACCGACCTGCGCTCCGTGGGACGGCAGTGGGCCAGGCGCTACCTCATCGGCGGTCTCTGGACGGCCGTCATGGGAGCGTGCGGGCTGGTCTACACCCTGTGGCAGTACTCTCTCGGCTCCATGACGCTGGGCGCGGCGGTCGCCGCCGTCGGCGCGCTGCTCTTCCTGATCATCCAGGGGCACCAGTTCGCCAGCTCCGCCGGCCGCTTCTACGAGAACGCGGTGTTCGTGGAGAACTTCTGGTGGTTCATGGACCTGCCCGCCGCTCCCACCGGCACGAAGGCCGCCCCGTCCGGCGACGGCGCCCATGTGACGCTCGACGGCGTCTCCTTCACCTACCCGGGCTCCGACCGGCCCGTCCTGGTGGACGTGTCGATGGAGGTACGCCCCGGCGAGATCGTCGCCCTCGTCGGCGAGAACGGCGCGGGCAAGACGACGCTCGCCAAACTCCTGTGCGGCCTCTACGAACCGGACACCGGCGCCGTCCGCTGGAACGGCCGCGACCTTTCGGACATCGACGCGGCCCGGCTGCGGGAGAACGTGTCGGTCGTCTTCCAGGACTTCGTGCGCTACCAGCTGCCGGCCCGGGACAACATCGTGTTCGGCGACGTCACGGCGCTCTCCGACGAGCCGCGCATGGTGGCCGCCGCGCGGGAGGCGGGGGCGCACGACTTCGTGTCCGTCCTGCCCGACGGGTACGACACGGTCCTCGGGCCCGAGTTCGCCGGCGCGCACGAGCCGTCGGTGGGCCAGTGGCAGCGCGTCGCGCTGGCGCGGGCGATGTTCCGTCAGGCGCCGCTGATGATCCTGGACGAGCCCAGCGCCGCGCTGGACGGCCGGGCCGAGCACGACCTGTTCGCCGGGCTCGCGCGGGCCGCGCCCGACCAGGCCGTCATGGTGATCTCCCACCGCATGTCGAGCGTGCAGATGGCGGACCGCATCTACGTGCTCAAGGACGGGCGGATCGTGGAGGAGGGCCGCCACGCGGAGCTGATGGACCGCGACGGCGCCTACGCGGAACTGTTCGCCCTGCACGCCGCCTCGGGCCTCGGAGACGGGCCATGACGGCTCACCCGATCCAGGTGCTCGCCCCGGACGCTCCGGACGCGCTGCTCGCCCGGCTCAACGCCCTGCGCAACGAGCTGCGGCGCGAGCGGGCGGCGCCCGAGGTGCCGGACGCGCTCGCCGCCGGCGGGCTGCGGCACGCCGCGTCCCAGGGCGCCCTGCTCTTCTCTCCGGCGGGCGGCTGGGGGTTCCTGCGCCCGCTGGAACGGGGGACGGCCGACTGCCAGATCGAGGTCAGGCCCGCCGCCCGGCGTCAGGGACTCGCCCGGCTGCTGCTCGGCACGCTGCTCGGGCAGCCCGCCGCGTACGACGTCGCGGACCTGCGTTTCGTCACCCAGGACGACATCGCCGGCGGCGCGGCCGTGATGCGCCGGCTCGGCGCGGAACCGGCGGGCGTGAGCCGCGAATATCGCCTGGACCTGTCGCACGCCACCCTGCGACCGCCCCGCCCGCCCGCCGGCCTCACCCTCCACGAGGTCCGCGGCCGCTACCCCGCCTCGTGGTGGCCCGCCGTGTCGAGGCTGAAGCTGCCCCTCTACGCCGGCAGGGGAGTGGACCCGGAGGAGATCGAACGGGCGTTGACCCGGCCCGGGCTGGAACGGCGCGCCCTGGTGCTGGTGGCGGACGAGCCCGTCGCCCTCCACGAGGTGCTGCTCACCGGTGCCGCACCCGAGCTGGGCCACGTCGACTCCACCGTGGTCGCCCCCGACCGGCGGGGCCGCGGCCTGGCCAGGTACCTGAAGGAACACCTGATCCGCGACCTGCGCGACCACTCGTCCGTGCGGACGCTCACCACGACCATCGAGGGAGACAACCCGGCCATGGAACGGCTGAACGCCGGGCTCGGCTTCCGGCTCCGTACGGTCTCACGCTCCTGGCACGTCACGAAACCGGCCTGCCGGTGAGCGAGAAGACGCTCACCCGGGGCACCCACCGCCTGGTCCCGCCCGAGGAGACGTGGCGGCGCATTGAGCCGACGTTCGCCGAACGCGGCATCACGCGGGTGGCCGACGTCACCGGGCTGGACGACGTGGGCATCCCCGTCTGCCTGGCCGTGCGGCCGGACGCGCACAGCCTGTCCGTCTCCCAGGGCAAGGGGCTCACGCTCGAACTCGCCCGCGTCTCGGCGGCCATGGAGGCCATCGAGGTCAGCCACGCGGAGCAGGCCGTTCCCGATCTCCGCGCACCGGCGAGCGCGCTGCCAGAGCTCGGGTACCGGCTCACCGACCTGGACCTGGCCCGCCCCTCCCTGGTCTCCGACCGGCTCCCGCTGGACTGGACGGCGGCCCGGTGGCTGCGGTCCGGGCGTGCCACCTGGGTGCCGCTCGACTACGTACGGATCTCCAGCCTCGTCGGGCCCGGCTGGACGGTCCCGCTGTTCCGCAGTTCGAGCACCGGCCTGGCCGGCGGGAACTCCCGCGACGAGGCCATCGTGCACGCGCTGTGCGAGATCATCGAGCGGGACGCCGTCGCGCGCTCGCACGACCTGCCCTTCGACCGGCGGCCCTGGCTCGACCTCGGCACCGTCGGCGATCCCGGCTGCCGGTGGCTCCTGGAGCGGTATCGGAGCGGCTCCAACGCGGTCTTCGTGTTCGACGCCACCCACGACCTGGGCGTCCCCTGCTACGAGGCCCACATCTGGAGCCCGTCCCTGCCGGTGCTGTTCCGGGGGTCCGGCTGTCACCTCGACCCCGCGGTCGCGCTCTCCCGCGCTCTCACCGAGGCCGCCCAGGTGCGGCTGGCCACGATCAGCGGCAGCCGCGAGGACCTGTCGGCGCGCGTCTACTCCCTGCAGGCCGACCGCGCACCCCGCCCGCCCGCCGACCCGCCGGGTCCCCGGGTTCCCTTCTGCCTGTCCGACGATTCGACCGCTCGTCTGGCGGACGACGTCGCGCTGCTCACCGACCGCCTGGCCCGGGTGCGGCACGTCGAGCCGATCGTGGTCGACCTGCCGGCGGAACCCGTCTCGGTCGTCAAGGTGGTCGTCCAGGGGATGCGCAACCCCCTGGGCGCCGAGGAGACCCGGCCGCAGAGAGAGGGGTGAAGCGTTGACGCGTCACCACGTGTTCGCCGGCCCCACGGTGCCGGCCGCCCGCGTCCAGGCCCTCCTGCCCGGGGCACGGGTGCACCCGCCGGTCGCGCACGGCGACCTGCTCCGGCTCGACCTCGACCCCGGTGACGTCGTGGCCATCATCGACGGGGTCTTCTACCGGTCGGCGGCCGTGCGCCACAAGGAGATCCTCTACCTGCTGTCGCGGGGCGTCGCGGTGCTGGGGGCCGGCAGCATGGGCGCCCTGCGCGCGGCCGAGCTCGACTCCTTCGGGATGCGGGGGGTGGGGGTGGTCTACCGGCTGTTCTCGCTCGGGCTGCTGGAGGCCGATGACGAGGTGGCCGTGCTCCACGGGCCCGCCGAGACGGGTTACGCGCAGCACAGCGTCGCTCTGGTCAACGTACGGTTCGCGGCCCGGCGGGCTCGGTGGCGTGGGGCGCTGAGCCGTACGGACGAGTGCGCGCTGGTCGAGGCGGCGCGGAGCCTGCCCTTCGGCGACCGGGCCTACGCGTCGATCGCCGAGGCCGCGATGCGGCGGGGCGTGCTGGCCGAGGCGGCGCACGGGTTCATGAGCTTCGCCACCGACGTCAAGCGCGCGGACGCCGAACGGCTGCTCCGCCTCGTCCCCGCCGTAACGGCCAGGCCGTCCTCCGTCGCCGTCACCTCATTCCTGCACGAATGGCTGCAGGAGGCCAGGGAGACCGACGTCGGGGGAGTCCCGGTGACGGACGTGGACGTGCTCACCTACTGCCGGCTCTTCGCCGCGGACTACCCGCGTTTCCACCACCGCCACACCCTCGCCGCGCTCGCCGGAGAGCCCACTGTGGACGTGGCGCGGCTGGAACGCCTGGCCTGTGCGCGGGCGGAGAGCCTCGGCATCCTGCCTGTCGCGAACCTCGCCGACTGGACGCACGAGGAGGAAAGGGACGGGCCCTACGAGGCCATGGCCGCCCGCATCCTGGTACGGGCCGCGCGACGGCCGCCGGGCATCCCCCTCGTCGAACCGCTCATCGAAGGGCTGCGGCGGGAGACGGCGTTCGAGGACCTACGGCATCGCACGGCCGGGGCGCTGCGCCTGGGCCGTGACCTCGCCACCCGGGCGGGCGTGACCGAGCAGCGGATCTCCTGGCCCGCGCTGAGAGAATTCTTCGCCCGGCGGTGGGGACGGGTGGACGCGCTGACCCTCATGGACCGCGGGTTCATCACCGAGGCGGACTTCGAACGCAGAGCCCGCAGGTTCGGCCCGGCCGCCCTGATGGGCCGCGTTCCCGCCTTCTCCCTGAAGGCCGGCGCCCATGCCTGACGCCGGCTGGTTCTCGCCCTGCGACGAGGCGGCCGCCACGTGCCGCGTGCTCTGCCTGCCCGGACTCGGCGCCGGGGCGGCGGTCTTCACCGGGCTGGCCCGGCGGGCTCCCGCCGGAGCGGCCGTGCGCGGCGTGCGGGTGCCGGGCCGGGAGAGCCGGATCGGGCAGCCCCCGATCCACGACTTCGCCGAGCTGACCGAGCGGCTGACCGGCGCGGTGGCGGCCCTGCCCCCGGCGCCGACGATCCTGCTCGGCCACTGCCTGGGCGGGCTGGTCCAGTTCGAGGTGGCGCGGGCGCTCCGGCGTCGCGGTCACGACCTGCGGGAGGTGTGGGTCATCGGCCATCCAGGCCCAGGAGGCGCCGTGAAGTTTCCCGCCGACGACCCTCTGGGCGTCTACCAGGCCCTGGTCGCCCCGCCGCCGGAGATCCTGCGCTCGCCGGGCCTGCTGGACCTGGTGCTGCGCGGCGTACGGGCGGACCTGGACGTCGCCAACTCCTACACGCCCGCGAGCCACGTTCCCCTGGACCGCCCCGTGCGACTCTTCGCCGGCTCCGACGATCCCCAGCTCCCGGGCGGTGACCTGACGGGCTGGGCCGGTCACGCCGGGGCGGGCCTGGAGGTGCACCCGTATCGCGGCGACCACCGCTTCGCCGGCGCGGAACCGGCGGTGCTCGCCCTGCTGAGGAGGCTTCCTTCATGACCCGCTTCGCGGAACTCGTCGACCGGGCACTCGTCGCGCGCGCCGCCACGATGCCCGAGGAGGTCGCCTTCAGGACCGACGACGGCCAAACGCTGACCTACGCCGGCTGGGACGCCGCCTCCCGCGCGCTCGCCGGCGAACTGGCCGCCGCGGCTCCCGGCACCGGGCACGCGGCCGGCCTCTCGTACACCGGCCGGGACTGGCTCGGCTACGCGGTGGCGGTGGCCGCGGTCTACCGGGCGGGGTTCGTCTGCGTACCGATCCACAAGGACGCCCCCGCCGACGCGGCGGCGAGCGTCGGCTGCGCCCTCGTCATCACGCCGGACACGGGCATCCAAGTGACAGGGGGCAGGGCGTACGCGGCGCGGGATGAGCTCGCCGATCTCATGTTCACCTCCGGCACCACCGGAGCCCCCCGGCCCGTGCCCGTTTCCGCGCGGGGCGTCATCGCCGCGGAGCTCGGGCCCGATCTCGTCGAGCGCCCGCCTCCGCCGCGCCGCTCCCGCTACCTGCACGCGCTGCCGCCGGGCAGCGCGTGGGCGCAGACCCTCGTCAGGGCGGCGCTGCGCGGCGAGGTCGAGATCGTGGCCCAGCGCAGGTTCGACCCCGGCGCGTTCGCCGCACTCGTGGAGTTCCTGCGGCCGGCCAGGATCGGACTCGTGCCGGCGATGGCGCGGCTGCTCGTGGACACGACCCGGGGCCGTACGCTCGGCGACCACGGCGTCGAGCACGTGTTCTGCTCCGCCGCCCCGCTGGCGCCCGCGACCTTCCGCGACCTCACCGCGCTTTTCGCCGGGGCCACCGTGCTCAACGTTTACACCCTGTCCGAGGCGCGGTGGGCCAACATCTGCGGCGTACACGACCCCGGCAAGCCCACCGCCGTCGGTCCCGTACCGCCGGGGGTCGAGGTCGTGGTCCTCGACGAGAGCGGCGCCCCCGCGCCCGCCCATTCGGCCGGCGAGCTCGTCCTGCGGCGGCTCGGCGAGGAGGTCCGGACGGGCGACGTCGGACGGGTGGACGAGGACGGCATCGTCCACGTGCTCGGCCGGGCCGACGAGATCCTCAACGTGGGCGGGGTGAAGGTGTCGGCGCGCGAGATCGTCCAGGCCCTCGAAGAGCATCCCTCGGTACGGGAGGCGGCGGTCGTCGGGCTCGACCATCCCGTCCTGGGCACCGAGGTGGCCGCCGCCGTCGTCTTCGCCCGGCCCGGCGACGTGCCCGCTCTCCTGGACGACCTGCGCCGGCGGCTTCCCGACCTCCAGGTGCCGCGCCGGGTGCTACCGGTGGCGGAGCTGCCGCGTACCGAACTGGGCAAGGTGCGGCTCGGCGAGATCAAGGACCGGCTGACGGCCGCCGCACCCCGTACCCGCGGCCCTGGGCCCCTGACCCGGGACGGAGTCGTCGCGGCCGTGCGGGAGGAGGTGGCGCGGGAGCTCGGCGTCCCGGCCGGCCTCGATGACGACCTGTTCGACCTGGGCGCCACGTCGCTGTCGGCCGTGCGGATCGCCGAACGCCTGAGCGCCCGGCTGGGTGTCGACGTGCGGCCGCACGTGCTGATGGAGAGCGTGACGGCAGGCAGGGTGGTGGACGCGATCCTTGGCGCGACCGTGTGAACAGGATCAGGTCCGGTGAGACAGAGAGGTACGTGAGGATCGTGAACCAGACCGACGACCAGACGTTCGACGCCGTGTTCCGCGACGTCCTGCAGACCATCTTGAAGTCGGGGGACCGCGTGGTCCTCGGCACCGGACTGTCCATCGGCAGCGAACGCGGCACGACCGAGCTGCGCAACCACGGATTCACCGTGCCGGACACCCGTGACCGCCTGCTCTTCGACACCCGGTTCAACCTCCGGGCGGCGGTCGGGCGGTTCGCCTGGATGATGTCCGGCAGTGACCGGCTGGCCGACATCATGTACTACGACCCCAACGCGCGGCGCTTCACCGACGACGGGCTCACCGTGCCGGGATCGTGCGACGGCGCCCGCATCCTGTACCCCCGGCGGGGCGTCGACCAGTTGCGCGGCGTGATCAGGGCGCTGCGCGAGGACGCCACCTCGCGCCGGGCCACCATGGCGATCTACCATCCCGAGGACGCGGTCCGGCAGTCCAGGGACATTCCGTGCATCCTGTCGACGACCTTCCACATCCGCGACGGGCTGCTCCACACCACGACCGTGCTGCGCTCCAGCAACGCGGCCCGCGTGCTGCCCGCCGACCTGTTCCTCTATTCGCTGGTGTCGGAGATCGTCGCGGCTGAGGTCGGGGTGGAGCCGGGCTCCTACCATCAGTTCGCGATCTCGTCGCACATCTACGACGAGGACGTGGAGCTGGCGGAGGCGATCGTCGGCAGCGAGCCGGGGCGGGCGCGCGCGGTCATGGCCGCGATGCCGCGCGGCTCGGCGCTGCGGGACGTCGCCGTGCTGCTCGACCACGAGCGTACGATGCGCGCCGCCGTGACGCTGGACCGCCGCGCGGTGGGCGAGTTGCTGCGCCGGATCGACGGCGAGCTGCCGCCGTACTGGCAGGACTTCTCGCTCGTCCTCCTGAGCCAGGCGATGGAACGCCACGGGCTGCCGGCCGAAGACATCACGGCCCGTCTCGGCCCGGCGTTCCAGGCCGCCATGAAGGGCCCGGGCGTCTGAGGTCAGGCTTCCAGCGAGGAGGAATAGTGGCGTCGCCAGGAGTCGAAGCATCGCGCGAACCAGGGGTGAGCGGCCGCGAGCGGCACGATGTGCTCGCACGTCTCGGCGTAGTAGCGGCGCCGCCAGGCCGGATCCGGGTGCAGGTGCAGCCGCTGGACGTTGCTGTAGCGGTCGGCCAGCTTGATCCGGATCGCCTCCCCGGGCCCCGTGGAGATCCCGCGCAGGTAGCGCAGCCGGGTGTCGGCGGGGCTCTCGCCGGGCCGCGGCTCCGGGTCGGTCAGCAGCGCGACCAGCCGGCCAGGGCCGGGGCCGAGCGCGCGTTCGAGGACGTCCAGGGTGCACGCGCTGTCCTCGATGACGTCGTGGGCCGCGGCGGCGGCCAGCACCTCACCGTCCCGCTCGCCGGCCCCGCGGGTGAGGATCTCCAGGACCTCCAGCAGGTGCTCGGTGTTGGGCTCGCCGCCTGGCCGGCGCTGGCCGGCCTGCCAGGTTTCCGCGAGGTCGAAGGCGGTCTCGACCAGGGTCAGGGAATCGTCGTCGAGCATCGTGGCCAGTTCCGCGCGAGCGCGCGGCCAGTTCTTCCATGAGATGAAGATCGGATGCACCATGCCATCATCGGTCATTTCCCGAAAAATCATGAATACCGTGGTCGTGGAGGTTTTTGAGCGGGTGCTGGAGGTCCCTGCCACGCCTGAATCGAGCTTCTACGACCTGGGCGGTCACTCCATGCTCGCCGTCCTCGTCGCGGACGAACTCGGCGACCGGCTGCCCATCACGGTGCCGCCGGAATGGGTGCTGCTGCATCCGGTGGCCGGCGACCTGGCGGCGTTCCTGGCCGATGCGGTCGAAAGGGACGAGTCCGGTGATTAGGGCCAACTGGCCGTACGTGGCCTGGTACGCGCCCGCGCACCTGCCCCGCGGGATCGTCTTCGACAGCAAGTGGCGCTCCAGGATGGACATCGACCTCCGCGGCGGCCGGGGCGAGATCATGGAGCGCGTCACGGCGGCGATCCGGCGCTACACCGCACTCCGTACCACGGTCGTCCGAGGTGAGGGTGAAGCCGTTCTCCGCCACGTGCACCCGGCGGACGACGCGGTCGCCGAGTTCCGGACGTGCGAGGCGGAACCGCCGCCGGACTCCCTCTGCAATGTCCGGCTCCTTTCCCTGGGCGGCGATCTCCATCGCGTCCAGGTGGCCCATGGGCTGCTCGACGGGTGGGCGACCGCGGAGCTGAGACGGGAGTTTGACGGACGGTCCCGCGCGCTCGACCTGCATGATCGGCTCACGGCCGAGGAGTCCTCGCCCGAGGGCGTCGCCCGGTCGGATCGCGCGATCACCGCCGTCGTCGAACGCTCCCGCCGCGCCGTCGCCGCCCTGGGCCGCTACCCCGATCCGATCTGGCCCGATGGGCCCAACGCGTCGTTCGTGCTGCGAAGCTCTGAGCTCGCCACCGTGATCCGGACGCTGTCCTCGTCGCTGGGGGTGTCCCGGGCCGCGGCCGCCTTCACGCTGAGCTGCCTGGCCCTGTCGGCCGTCACCGGGCAGCCCGCCGTATGGACCGCGGTGCTCGCCGCCAACCGGCGCACCCGCGACGAACTCCGCCACATCGGGCTGATGATGTGCAGGGGATCGGCCTTTGTCGACATCAAGGCGGACCAGACGGTGGCCGAGCTGGCGGCCGGGTGCGGGCGGGAGCTGTGGGCCGCCTCTCGCGAGTGCCGGTACGACTCCGCCGCCCTGCGCACCGCCGCCATCGCCGCCGACACGCCCGCGCAGTCCGTCGTCGACTTCCACTTCCGGGAGTCGGGATCGGAAGCGGTGCGCACGGAGGCGCCGGAGCGAGCCGAAGAGGCCGCGCAGGGCGCCTGGCGGGCCGGCTTCTCGACGGGTGGGTTCGCCCTGCAGATCGGCGTCCACCTGCTGCCGGACGCCGCCGTCGTGGTCCTGACCACCGACACCACCTTCCTGGACGACCCGGGAGTGGAATCGCTGGGCCGGCTGCTGGCCGGCCCCGCCCGGTGGGCGCTGCCTCCTGACCGGCGGGTGGGCGCCGCCATCGAACGCGGAAGGGCGGGCTGAGGTGGCGGGCTCCATCCTGGGGATCGGGGAACTGTCCTGGCGCCTGGAGAACGGGCCCGACGGCGGCCAGTGGGTGCCCGGCGGGCTCATCGGCGACGTGCTGGCCGAGATCGTGGACCGGCTCGGGCCGGTGCCCCGTCCCCGCACGGTGGGGTGGAGCGGCGCGATCGCCCGCCGCCGCCACCCCGGCGAACCGCTCACCTCTCCGGTGGACGACCTGCGCCGCAGGGGCATCGCCATCCACCGGCAACGCCTGATCGACCACTATCCGCTGACCCCGCCGGCCGTCGGCGTGGCCCTCGATGCGGTCCTCGATGTGCCGGGATCTCCTGATCTGCTGCTGGTCGAGCCGGGTGCGCTCGCTTCGCCCGTACCGCCCGGCGTGCCGGTGGCGGTGCTGGTCGGCGGGCCGGACGTCGCGTGCGGCCGGTTGCGTGACGAACTGGCGGCCGGGCGCGTCACGTACGTCATCGGCGACCCCGCCGCCCTCGCCCGGCTCGACACCGGCACCGGCGGCGCGGAGTGGCTGCCCATGGACGTGGCCGGACTGCCCGCCGCGGCCGCCGCGTACCTGCTGGCGCGGCTCGCGGGCACCCCGGCCGACCTGGCCGCACGGGAGGCGGAGATCGCCGCCGGGAAGGCGGAAGGCGAGACGCGTCCCCCTCACGAGGACGATCTGAACGCCGTCTTCAGCCACCTGACCGGCCGCACCAGCGCGGACGAGCGGGAAGGGAGGCTGTTCGACCGGGTACGCCGGGCCGCGGGGCCGGTCATCGTGGTGGGCGGGCAGACCGGCGTCAACCAGCTCGTGCTGAGCGTGACGGCCGAGCTGGGGCTGCCGAGCTTCTGCGTGCTGCCCGAAGGGCGGCGTACCGAGCGCACCGAGCGGATCCTCGGCGGAGTGGACGACTTCGGCGACGCCCACCTGACCGTGCTCGGCGGCCACAGCTACCGGCACCGCACCTGGACCACGGTGTACATCGCCGACGGCACGGTGACCTGGGATCCGCGCCGTTCCGAGGGGTCGGCCACCGCGCGCGAGGCGGCCGGCATCCTGGGGCGGCCGTGGCTGGACCTGACCGGCATTCCGGACGACTCGCTGCCCGGCGCCCTGGTCGGGTGGGTCCGTGAGAACGGAATTCGCGTCATCAACATCGAGGGCAACCGGGGCTCGCTGCTGTCGCCCGAGCAGCACGAGCACGCCCGCGTCCAGCTCGGCCGGGCCCTGCGGGCGGTCGCCGCGGCCCATGCCGCCGATCGTGGGGGCGCGGTGTGGACCCGGAGCGGCGCGGCACGGGATCGTCCCCTGCGGCTGGGGGTTTCGGCCGGTTCGCCGTACCGCAGGCTGATCGGGCGGTTTCTCGCCGACGCCTTCGGCCACCGGCTGCCGACGGACCGGCGTTTGGTGCACTCCTTCGCCGAGCCCGACCTGCGGGTGGTGCTGGCGAGGTCCGCCGACCTGCCGGTGCTGCTCGCCGAGGGCGCCGTCGACGTCATCGTCTGCGGCAGTGACGTGCTGGCCGGCACCGGGCTGACGCCCGTGCTGGACACGGGGCTGCGGCCCCTGCTGTTCGGGCTGGTCGGCGGGTGGGGCGGGCGCGTCGGATCCCAGTACGGCGACCTCGCCGACACCGTGCTGCGCCGGACGGAACCGGTGCGGCGCATCGCGGGGGCGGGGGAGGCGTGGGTGGTCGAAGGGCTGCTCGACGCGGTGTTCGACAGCTGGCACACCGGGGCGACCGCCGAGGCGCACGGCCTGGACCTGCGGGAGGCCATGCTGAGCACGTCGGTCGTGGTCGCGGGCGACGCCGGCTGGCTGATCGACGCGCTCGACGACTGGGCGCGGGGACGGCGGTGACTACCCGCCGGACGCCGGGCCGAGGTGGTGGACGATCCGGGCGGTGAGGTCGGTCGGATCTCGTACGATCCCGTCCGCCCCCGCCTCCACCAGCTCCTCCTCGGTGTGGAAGCCCCACGTCACCCCCAGGCTGCACACCCCGGCGGCCCGGCCGGCCAGCATGTCCTTCGGGGCGTCGCCCACGAACACCGCCCGCTCCGGCGGGACGCCCAGAGTCCGCAGCGCGGCCCGTACCCCGTCCGGTGCGGGCTTGGGCCGGTCGACGTCCTCGTGGGCGATCACCACGCCGATGTGATCGGCGAGGTCCGGCGGCAACAGCATGCCGACGCGCCGCCGCGCCTGCGCGGTCACCACCGCGATGGACGCGCCGGCCCGCGCCAGTTCGGTGATCGCGGCCACGACGTCCGTGAAGATGACCGTCTCCGCCAGCGCGGCCCGCATGGCGGCGTCGAAGCCGCGCTCGTACGCGAGATCGGGATCCGCCACCCCGAGCAGCCGCAGCGCGTCGGGCGGCGGCCCACCGGCGTAGGGGTGGCAGTCGGCGGCCGAGATCAGCCGGCCGAGCTCGGCGCTGGCCACCGCGGCGATGGCGGCGCTGGTCGTGGGGAACGAATTGATGATCACGCCGTCGAGGTCGACCAGGACCGCGTGTGCGCGCAGCGACATGACCCTCCCGATCTCAGTTCACCCGACGGGAAGCGGCCGGTCAACTCCCGCCTCCAGGGCGGCCAGGTAGCGCTCGTGGTTCGGCGCTCCGGTGTCAGCCGACGCCGAGGAGGGCGTGCGCGCGGGCGCGGTCGGCCCGGAACTCGTCGGTCGGGGACCGGTGCACGATCCGGCCCTTCCGCATGACCGTGACCTCATCCGCCAGCCGGAAGGCCAGGTGCAGGTCCTGCTCCACGAGCACGGCCGCGATGCCCTCCGCGCGCAGGCCCTCCAGCACGCCGGCGACCTGGTCGACGACCGTGGGCGCGAGCCCGTCGGACGGCTCGTCGAGCAGGAGCAGCCGAGGTTCGCGCAGGAGCGCCCGGCCGATGGCCAGCATCTGCTGCTCGCCGCCGGACAACTGGTCGCCCCGATGGTTCCGGCGCTCGGCGAGCCGGGGCATGAGCGCGTACACCCGGTCGAGGGGCCGGCGGCCGGCCGCGAGGCGCAGGTTCTCCTCCACGGTCAGGGGTGCGAACACGCGGCGGCCCTGCGGGACGATCGCGATGCCCGCGCGGGCGACGGTGTGCGCGGGCGCGCCCGCGAGCTCGCGGCCGCCGAGCCGGATGCCGCCCGAGTACGGCTTCAGCAGCCCCATGACGGTGTGGACGAAGGTCGTCTTACCGGCGCCGTTACGGCCCAGCAGGGCGACCACCCCGCCCGCGGGCACGGTGAGATCGACGCCGTCGAGCACCGTGGTGCCCGCGTAACCGGCGCGCAGGTCCCGTACGGTGAGCACGTCCGTCATGAGAAATCCCCGGTGAACAGCTCGTCGGTCCTGGCGGCGCCCAGGTAGGCGCGCCGCACCTCCTCGTCGGCCCGGATCCGCTCGGGCGGGCCGGAGGCCAGCACCCGTCCCAGATACAGCACGGTGACCCGGTCGGCCAGGCGGAACACCACGTCCAGGTCGTGCTCGACGATGAGCAGGGTCAGGGCGCTCGGCAGGCTCTCGACCAGCTCCGCGAAGCGTTCGGTCTCGGCGGCCGACATGCCGGCCGTGGGCTCGTCGAACATGACGAGGGCGGGCCGTGCGGCCAGCACCATCGCCACTTCGAGCTGCCGGCGCTCGCCGTGGGACAGGTCGGCGGCCCGGTCGTTCGCCCGCCCGGCGAGCCCGACGGCCTCGAGGTGCCGCGCGGTCTCGGCCTCGGTACGCCGGAAGCGCCACGCGGCCCGGTCGAGCCGATGCGCCACCCGGTGCACCCGCTGCACCGCGAGCGCGACGTTGTCGGCCACCGAGCAGTCCAGGAACAGACTGGAGTGCTGGTACGTGCGCAGCAGGCCACGGCGGGCCCGTTCTGACTCGCGCAGCCCCGTGATGTCCTGGCCGTCGAACAGCACGCTGCCACCTGAGGCCGCCAGGGTCCCGGCCACCGTGGCGAACAGCGTCGACTTCCCGGCCCCGTTCGGCCCGATCAGGGCGTGCCGCTCGCCGGGCCGTACCGTCAGATCGACACCGTCGACCGCCTTGAGCGAGCCGTAGGCGTGCGTGAGCCCGCGCAGCTCCAGCAGAGGCGTCACGAGAGCCGCCCTTTCCCGCGCCACGAGAGCCGCCCTTTCTCACGCCGGATCCCGGCGACGCCCCTCGGCAGCAGGAAGACCACCGCCACGAACACCAGCCCCAGCACCAGAGGGCCGTGCCCGCCGATGGAGGCCGACAGGTTGTCGCGGACGAGCAGCACCAGGGCCGCGCCCGCGCACGGCCCCCACAGGCTGCCCGCCCCGCCGATCACCACGCTGAGCAGCGCGAGCGCCGCCACCTCGAACCCCAGATCGCCGGGCGAGACGAACCTGGCCTGCGCCGCCCACAGCGCGCCGCCCGCGCCCGCGACGGCTCCCGCCAGGCAGAACACGCCGTACCTGGCGAGCGCGGGACGGTAGCCGAGCGCCCGCATCCGGGGCTCGTTGTCGCGGATGCCGCGCAGCGTCCTGCCGTACGGCGACCGCACCACCAGGGCCACCGCCGCGTAGACGGTGACCGCGACCGCCAGCACCCACCAGTAGACGTACCCGGCGGCGGGCAGCGGCGGGCCGCCGAAGAGGCTGATCGGCGGCATCCCGGCCAGGCCGTTCCCGGCGCCGATGGCCGGCCACGTGTCGGCGACCTGGTGCGCCGACTCGCCGATCGCGAGGGTCAGCATGAGGAACACGATGCCCCCGGCCCGTACGGCGACCCAGCCGGTCAGCCCGGCGGCGACCAGGCCCGCCACCAGCCCGGCGACCGCCTGCGCCAGGGCGTCGGAGGTCAGGTGGATGCCGACGAGGGCGGCCGTGTAGGCACCCGTCCCGAAGTAGGCCGCCTGCCCGAGCGTGGGCAGGCCCGTGACGCCGGTCAGCAGGTCGACGCTGAGCACCAGGACGGCGAAGGCCAGGATGCGCGTCATCGTCGTCACCGGGTAGGCGCCCAGCACCAGCGGCGCCGCCGCCAGCAGGACGATCACCACCCCACCGGTCAGCACGAGCGTCCGTCCGGCCGCCACAGCCCTCATGCGCGGACCGCCGGCAGCAGCCCGGCCGGGCGTACCAGGAGGACCAGGGCCATCGCCGCGAAGACGAGGAACGACGCGTACTCCGGCAGCAGCGACGTGCCGAGCGCCTGCACCTGCCCGATGAGGATCGCGCCGAGCAGCGCGCCCCGCACCGAGCCGAGCCCGCCGATCACCACGACGACGAGCGCCAGCAGCAGCACCTTCTCGTCCAGGCCCGGCTGCGCCCCGAGGATCGGCCCGGCCAGCACCCCGCCGGCCGCGGCGAGCCCGGCCCCGGCCGCGAAGACGCCCATGAGCACCCGGCCGGTGTTGACACCCAGGGCCGACACCATGTCGCGGTCGGCGACGATCGCGCGGATCACCGAGCCGAGCCGGCTCCGCTCGACCAGCGCGTAGACCGCCACGGCCAGCACCACGCCGAACCCGATCACCAGCAGCCGGTAGAGCGGATACGGCTCGCCGAACAGCGCGACGCTCCCGTCGACCGGCGCGGGCGCCGCGATCGCGTGCACGTCGTCGCCGAACAGCACGGACAACGACTCGGCGACGACGAGCGACACGCCGAGCGTGAGCAGCGCCTGGTCGAGATGGCGCGGCGTGGCCCGGGTCAGGCCCGCGAGCACGCCGCCGAGCGCGGCGCCCACCCCGGCGGCCAGCAGCACCGCCAGGACGAAGGCCGTCATGCTCCCGCCGTCGGCGGCCAGCGCGACCGCCACATACGCACCGACCAGGTAGACGGCGCCGTGGGCGAGGTTGAGCACGTCCATCATGCCGAACACCAGCGACAGGCCCAGCGCGATGGCGAACAGCAACGAGCCCATCGCCAGGCCGTTCAGCCCGCTCACCAGGTAGGCGGCCATCAGCCCAGCTCGCTGACGACGGCGTTGACCACGGCGCCGCCGCTGGAGCGCACCTCGCGCAGGTAGTACTTCTGCTGGGCGTCGTGGTCGGCGTCGAAGCTCCACTGTCCTCGGGGGCTGTCGATGGGACCGACCCCGCCGAGCGCTTTGACCAGCTCCTCGCCGCTCCCGCCGGGGGCCTTGGCCAGGGCCTTGTCGAGCACGGCGGCGGCGTCGTAGGCCTGCACCGCATAGACCGTCGGCGCCTCGTCGTAGGCCTTGCGGTAGGCGGCGATGAACTCCTTGTTGCGCGGCGTGCCGAGCTCCGTGGAGTAGTGCAGGGACGTCTTCACGCCCACCGCGGCCTCGCCCTGCGCGTCCAGCACGCCGCCCTCGGTCAGGAACCCGGTGCCGTAGAGCGGGATGCTCTCGGCCAGGCCGAACTGCTGGTACTGCTTGACGAAGCTGACCGCCTCCGCGCCGGCGTAGAAACCGTAGACGGCCTTGGCGCCCGAGCCGCGGATCGCCGACAGGAACGGCTGGAAGTCCTGGGTCTTGCCGAACGGCGTGTACTTCTCCCCGGCGACCTTGCCGCCGGCCGCCTCGAACGTCCTGCGGAACCCGGCGACCATCTCCCGCCCGGCGGCGTAGTCGGCGGCGATGAGGTAGACGCCCTCCTTGACCTCCTTCGCCACGGCGGGGCCGAGTGCCGCGCTGACCTTGCCGTTGGCGAAGCTGGTGCGCCACACGTACGCGGACTTGCGGGCGCCGGTGATGTCGTTGGCGCCGGCGTTGGCGATCAGCAGCGGCTTCTTCGACTCGTGGAAGAAATCCCGCAGGCCGAGCGCGGTGGCGGAGTTCACCACGCCGACGACGGCGGCGGCCTGGTCCTGGGTGACCAGCTTCTGCGCCGCGGGGACGCCCGTCTGCGGGCCCTCGCCCTCGTCGGCGCTGACCACCTCGGCGGTACGCCCGCCGAGCTTGCCGCCGTGCTCGGTGAGATAGAGCTGGAAGCCGTTGCGCATGTCCTCCCCGAGCGGTGCGTAGACGCCGGACAGCGGCACCAGTAACCCGATCTTCACCGTGCCGCCGGCCTGCTGACCGCCGGACTGGTCGAGGCTCGAACCCGCGCAGCCGGACAGCACGAGAACGCCTGTCAGTGCGAGGAGGGCCGGTCGTAACGTGCGCGGGACAACGGAGCGGACACCCATGGCGACTCCTGGCAGTTGAACGTCGGCGCCACACGCTGGCTGGTGGGCCCAGAATCTACAGACCTGTGTTGCGGCGTCAATAGTCTGTAATCGATCCGAAAAGGACTGCAGGTCGGAACGGCCGGTAGCCAGGTCGAGATTTTCTACAGACGTATTTCGTTCCGCAAGCGAACTGTGGCAGATTGGAGAGAACGTCGAAAGGAGACCAGCGATGGGCACCGACCCCCGTACCGGCGCGGCTCCCGATCCCACCGGCCCGCTCAGCCGCGTGGACTACAGCGAGCGCATCCCCAACAATGTGGACCTGGCCGGTGACCGGCGGCTGCAGCGGGCGCTGGAGAGCTGGCAGCCGAAGTTCCTCGACTGGTGGAGGCAGCTCGGGCCCGCCCTGCCGACGAAGGACGTCTACCTGCGTACGGCGGTGGCGGTGGGCCGGGACGGATGGGCGCATTTCGAGCACGTGCCGATGGAGGAGTACCGCTGGGGGATCTTCCTGGCCGAGCGCGACCCCGACCGCAAGGTCAACTTCGGCAAGCACAAGGGCGAGCCGGCCTGGCAGGAGGTGCCCGGCGAGCACCGGGCCGACCTGATGCGGCTGATCGTCGTCCAGGGCGACACCGAGCCGGCGAGCGTGGAGCAGCAGCGCGTCCTCGGCAACACCGCGCCCAGCATCTACGACCTGCGCAACCTCTTCCAGGTCAACGTCGAGGAGGGCCGTCACCTGTGGGCGATGGTCTACCTGCTGCACGCCTACTTCGGCAGGGAGGGCCGCGAGGAGGCCGAGCAACTGCTCAAGCGCAACTCGGGCGACCTCGACGCGCCGCGCATCCTGGGCGCCTTCAACGAGCAGACCACCGACTGGCTGCAGTTCTTCATGTTCACCTACTTCACCGACCGCGACGGCAAATACCAGCTCGGCACCCTGAAGGAGTCGGCGTTCGACCCGCTCGCGCGTACCTGCCAGTTCATGCTCAAGGAGGAGGCCCACCACATGTTCGTGGGCACCACCGGCGTGCAGCGGGTGCTGGAGCGCACGGCCGAGCTGATGAGCGAGCACGGCACCGCCGACATCCTGCCGCACGGCGGCATCCCCCTCGCCGTCATCCAGCGCTACCTGAACTTCCAGTTCTCGGTCTCGATGGACCTGTTCGGCTCCGAGCGGTCCACCAACGCCGGCAACTACTTCACCTCCGGGCTCAAGGGCCGCTGGATGGAGACCCGCCGCAAGGACGACCACGTGCTGCTGGAGGACACCCGCGAGCTGCGGTACGTGGAGGACGGGCGGATCACGACCACGACCGTGCCGCTGCTCAGCGCGCTCAACCTCGACCTGCGCGACGAGTACGTCGCCGACTGCTCCCACGGCGTGCGCCGCTGGAACCAGGCCCTGGCGGACGCCGGCCTGTCCGAGCGCCTCTACCTGCCGCACGAGGGCTTCAACCGCAAGGTCGGCGTGTACGCCGGCCACCACGTCACTCCCGATGGCGAGGTCGTCGACGAGGCGGCCTGGCGGGCGCGGGCGGACGAATGGCTGCCCACGGACGCCGACCGCGAGCAGGTGGCCTCCCTCATGATCCCCGAGTACGAGTACGGCAGGTTCGCCGGCTGGATCGCCCCGCCGAAGACCGGCATCAACGACCAGCCCGTCGAGTTCGACTACGTGCACCTGGCCGACGAGGGGCTGCTCTAGTGCCGGGCGGCCGCCTCTTCGTCCAGCCGGTCCCACTCGGCCTGCGCCCGCCGGTGCCACCGGTTGCGCAGGTCGTGGAAGACGGCCGCCGCCCGGGGCCCCGGCCAGTCGTGGTCGAGCAGTTCGGCCGGCAGATCCGGGTCGAGGAACGGGAAGTGCCGCCACTCCTGGATCAGCAGCAACTGGGCGACCAGCGCCTCCCGGTCGGAGGTGACCACGCGGCCCTCGAAGTCGTCGATGAAGCTCAGATAGCGTTTCTCCACGTCGTCGAGGTCCCACGCGGCGTTGATCAGCTTGGCGGTGTCGCCGATCCGCGCCGACGGACCGGTCCAGGCGTAGGCGCGGTCGGCCAGGTCGAGCTCGCGGATCACCTCGCGGACGGCGGCCTCCTTGGTGGCGTCGGGGATCACCCACAGGGCGGGGGAGGGGGAGCCGAGGCCGAGCCAGGTGAGCTTGGTGCGCAGCCGGTGGCGGAGCCGGCGCTGGGTCTCCGGGACGCCGGCGGTCAGGACGAGCCAGCGGCCGTCCCACGCGTGCGGCCTGCGCATGAAGCCGTAGATGCGCTCGGTGCCCTCGCGCAGCAGCCGGTCGCCGGCCTCGGTCAGGTGCCAGCGCACCTTGCGGCCGTGGCGCACCGACTCCAGCAGGCCCTCGTCTGCGACGCGCGAGAGCGCCTGGCGCGCCGACTTCTCCTCGACGCCCAGGGCGCCGAGCGCGTTGACGAGGGCGCCGGTCCAGGCCTCGCCCTGGCGGGGGAGCACGAACTCGCCGAGCACCGTCAGCAGCAGCGAGCGGGCGCTGGGCGAGACCCTCTCACGCTGCTGCTCCACCGTCGTTCTCCCATCGTTCCACGCTTTGCTGACGCGCATTCTTCCAGGTTAGGTACGCCTGCAGCGCCGCGGGTCTCCTGGGTGACATTAAATACTACAAAGCCTTGACGCTAAATCCCGTACAAGTCGAATATTGAAGAGAGCCCTTCGTCTCAACGGAGCACGCATTGACTGTCACCTTCGCGACCTCGCCGGACCGTTACCGTCACTGGACGCTGGAGGTGGACGGGGCGGTGGCCACCGTCACGCTGCGCGTGGACGAACACGGCGGCCTGGTCGACGGCTACGAGCTGAAGATGAACTCCTACGACCTCGGCGTCGACATCGAGCTGTACGACCTCGTCCAGCGGCTGCGCTTCGAACATCCGGGCGTCAGGGCCGTCGTGGTGACCGGCGGCCTGGACCGGATGTTCTGCGCCGGGGCCAACATCCGCATGCTCGCCCAGTCCTCGCACGCGTGGAAGGTGAACTTCTGCAAGTTCACCAACGAGACCCGGGGCGGCATCGAGGACGCCACCGAGCACTCCGGCCAGACCTGGATCGCCGCGCTCAACGGCACCGCCGCCGGCGGCGGCTACGAACTAGCGCTCGCCTGCGACCAGATCGTCCTCATCGACGACGGCTCCTCGGCCGTCTCGCTGCCCGAGGTGCCGCTGCTCGGCGTGCTGCCCGGCACCGGCGGGCTGACCCGGGTGGTGGACAAGCGGCATGTGCGCAAGGACCGCGCCGACGTGTTCGCCACCAGGTCCGAGGGCTTCCGCGGCCGGACCGCCGTCGAGTGGGGGCTGGTGGACGCCACCGTGCCGCGGGGCGCCTTCCCTGAGGAGGTGGCCCGGCGCGCCACCGCGGCCGCGGCCTCGTCCCGCCGTCCCGAGGGCGCCCAGGGTGTGGTGCTGACGCCGCTCGATCGTAAGGACGACGGTGACAGCATCACTTATCCGTACGTGTCCGCGCGGATCGACCGGCCGAACCGCGTCGTCGAGATCACCGTGACCGGGCCGCACGACGCCCCGCCCGCCGATCCCGTCGCCCAGGGGGCCGGCTACTGGCCGCTCGCCATGACGCGGGCGCTCGACGACCTGATCCTGCACCTGCGGACCAACGAGCCGGACCTCGGCATCTGGGTCCTGCGCGCCACCGGCGACCACGAACGGGTGCTGGCCTACGACGCCCAGGTCCACGTCGCCGGCGACTGGTTCGCCAACGAGGTGCGCCACTACTACAAGCGCACGCTCAAACGCCTCGACGTCACCAGCCGCAGCCTCATCGCCGTCATCGAGCCAGGCACCGCCTTCGCCGGGCTGCTCGCCGAGCTGGCCCTGGCCGCCGACCGCCAGTACATGCTGGAGGGCGTCTACGAGGACCGCGACCCCGACGCCATCCCCGCCACCCTCGTCCTCGGCCCGTCCAACGACGGCGACTTTCCCATGGGCAACGGCCTGTCCCGGCTGGAGTCGCGGTACTGGGGCCACGTCGATGACCTCGCCGCCGTCCGGGCCCGGATCGGCGAGCCGCTGGACGCCGCCGCCGCGGCCGGGCTCGGCCTGGTCACCATGGCCCTGGACGACATCGACTTCGAGGAGGAGCTGCGCATCGTGCTGGAGGAACGCGCCTCGCTGTCGCCCGACGCGCTGACCGGCATGGAGGCCAACCACCGTTTCGTCGGCCCCGAGACCCTGGAGACGAAGATCTTCGGCCGGCTCACGGCCTGGCAGAACTGGATCTTCATCCGCCCGAACGCCTCCGGCCCCGACGGCGCCCTGCGCCGCTACGGCACCGGCCGCAAGGGCGACTACGACGTCGAACGGGTCTGACCATGGCCACTCGAACGGATCGGGCCATGGCCACTCGAACGGATCGGGCCATGGCCGCTCGGACGGGTCCGGCCATGGCCGAGCTCGACGCCGGGAGTCGCGCATGATCGACGGCCTCCCGCTCATCGACGCGCACGTACATGTGCCGCTACTCGGCACCCTCAAGCCCGCCTGGGTGCGGTGGGCCCGCGACTTCGGTCAGGACGGTCTCCTGGAGGAGGTCTGGGACGCTCAGGGCCGGCCGCGTCCCGCCCTGCTGGACGCCCACTTCGCCGCTCAGGGCGTGGACATGGCGCTGCTGTTCTGCGAGTACAGTCCCAAGGCCACCGGCACACAGTCGTTCGAGGACCTGCTGCCGATCGTCGAGCACAACCCGGCCCGGTTCCGCCCGGTCGCCAACGTCAACCCGCACCTGCACTTCCCGATCGCCGATGAGGTGCGCCGCCAACTCGGCCTCGGGGCCGCGGCGCTCAAGCTGCACCCGGTCCACGGCGGGTTCCGCTGCGACGACGCGGCCCTCTATCCGGCCTACCACGTACTCGAAGAGCAAGGCGTGCCGCTCGTCGTGCACTGCGGCACCAGCTCTTTCCCCGGCTCCGCCAACGAGAACGCCGACCCGGCCTTCCTCATCCCGGTCGTGCGCGACTTCCCCGGCCTGAACATCGTGCTCGCGCACGGCGGGCGCGGCTGGTGGTACGACGCCGCCGCGTTCCTGGCCCTGTCCCACGACACCGTCTGGCTGGAGCTGTCCGGGCTGCCGCCCAAACGGCTGCCCGAGTACTACGCCCGCTACGACCTGACCCGCCTGGCCCGCAAATGGATCTTCGGCACCGACTGGCCCGGCGTTCCCGGGGTCGCGGCCAACGCCCGCGCGGTCGCCGGGCTGCTCCCCGACGACGTGGCCGGGGCGGTGCTCGCGGGCAACGCGGCGCGCGTGTACGCCGGACTGCGCGGTCACGGCGGAACTGCACTACCTTGAACGCCTCCCCGGTCTGAAGGCCGGAGACTTTCCCGTCGTGTCGCGGTTGAGCGGCGCGCGGGGGTTGACGCTTCGCAGACCGGCGGTCCCGTGGTCTCCACGTCCTGACACCGGCGTTCCGACGGCGTTCTTGATATTGATCGCGGAGTTGGTGCCGGCATGGCCGGCCCAGCCGCACGCGGGGTTGGCGCGGTCAACTCACTCAAGGACGTCTCGGCACGGATGCCGCGCGAGGAACAAGGCGCTCACGTCCGCCCGCACCTGTGGGACGGCCGTTTCCGATCCGGCTCCTGCTTCGCCTTCCTCCCGGCGTGAACAGTGAACGCCGGAGCACCGGCCCACAGTATGGTAGAGCTGAGTCCGGCACACTGTTCCTGTGCCGGACTCAGCTCAAGATCGCAGCCCGCGACCGGTGACGCTCGAGGTTCTTAGCTCTTGCTCCACACCGACGCGATGACGCCGTCCTCGGCGCTCACGATCTTCGGCGTGTAGCCCAGCGTCTTGAGCTGGGTCGACTTGAGCGTGTACGTCACCTTCGACAGGTTCAGGTATTCCTTCAGGCCCGTCGCGTTACCCTTGCTCCACACGGTGCTGTACAGCTTGCCCGGCTCGACGGCCATGACGACCGGCTGCAGGCCCTGCTTGGCCTTCGCCAGCAGTTCCTTGCCGCGCTCCTCCACGGTCTGACCAAGGGTCACCTGGACGCCACCCGTGGCGGCGCCGGCCACCCAGACGGCCGCGTAAAGGGGCTTCTCGACCGTGCCGTACACGTCCAGGGACGCGATGCTGTAGCCGGCGGCGGTGAACTCGGCGTTGACCTTGGTGAAGGTCTCCTTGCTCATGGCCAGCTGCGACTTGGCCAGCTGCGTGGTCTTCTCGAAGACCGCCGCGAAGACCGCGCTCGGGCCGGAGCCGGTGGCGGTGATCAGCTTGGGCTGGAAGCCGCCCTTCACCTGGTCGGTGATGGTCTTGGGCAGATCCGTGGCGGACAGGCCCTGCAGCACGTTCACCTTGCTGACGGTGTCCTTGACCCACAGGGACGTGTACTGCGGGTTGGCCGCGTTCGTCACGTTCAGCGATGTGGGGACGTAACCCTTGCCCAGCAGTTCCTTGACACGCTGCACCAACGCCGTACCGCTGAGCGCGTCAAGGGACAGCCAGTCCAGCACTGGGACCTGAGCCGCCTGGGTGGTCGTGGCCGGCTGCTGGGCCATCGCCGGGGACGCGAGGGCCAGCAGGGGTGCGGTCGCGGTCACCACAGCCGCGGCGAGGACGGTGGCCCTCTTCGTGCTCCTCATGTTCCTCCTCAGTTGAGTAAAGGGTGTCCCAATTAGGGACAAGACGGGACCATAACAGAGCATGAGGGGACGGCAACCTATCGTTACCGCGATCGTGACAACCCTGTGTCAAAACCTCCCACACCTGAGTATTGCTCACGTCCAGTAAGGACCGTTCCACGCGCCGTATTCGCCACCGACACCCTTCCGTGACCAGCGCTCCCCTATATGACTACTCTCCTTTGAGTACTCACTCTTGCGTAGTAAGCCATAGTCGTGTTTGAGTACTCATGTGCGAGCAACTCGACTCTTCATCCTCGGCGCCCTGGCCGACGGCGGCCCCATGCACGGCCACAAGATCCGCTCTGAAGCGCAACTCGACCGGGTCGAGCTCTGGGCCGACGTCAAACCCGGCTCGCTGTACGGGGCGCTGCGGCGGATGGCGGACGAGGGCGTGGTCGAGGTGGTCCGCACGGAACAGGAGGGCAACCTGCCGGCCCGGACGGTGTACGGCATCACCGACAAGGGCCGGGACGAACTGGTCTCGGTGATCAGGTCCGTACTCGCCGACACGAGCCTGCGACCGGACCCGATCCAGCTCGTGCTCCTGCACGACGGCCAGATCGGCATCGACGACCTACGCACGGCCGCCCAGCGTCGGCGCGACGCCTACGCCGAGCAACTCCGCTTCTGGCGCACCCTGCGCACCGAGGCGGGGCCGTACCTGACTCGGTTGGAGGCGATCGCCTTCGACCACACCCTGATGCGACTCGACACCGAGGTCGCCTGGCACGACCGCCTCCTGGCGGAGCTCGCGACCGACCGCACCTGAGCGGCTCTGGGCCGATGCGAGCGGACGTGAACGGACGCCCGCCCGCCTGACGCGGACCGAGGCTGACCTGGCCCGACCTGGACGGACCCGAGCGACCCTGGCCTGATCCGGCCTGGGCTGGCCTGATCTGACCCGGGCCTGGCCTGGCCCCGGGCCTGGCCCGGGGCTGATCCGGGCTGGCCTGATCCGGGCCGGCTTGACTCGGGCCTGGCCTGATCCGGGCCGGGCCCCGGGCTGATCCGGGCTGGCCTGACTCGGGCCGGGCCCCGGCTGACCTGGGGGCGAGCGCGCTCGTTATCGAAAGGTGGGAACCTGATGATGTCTCAGCGGTTGGACGTCGCCGTGATCGGCGGCGGGATCGGCGGGCTCTGCCTGGCGCAGGGCCTCAAGCGCGCCGGCGTGAAGGTCACGGTCTACGAACGCGACCGCACCGCCGACTCACGACTCCAGGGCTTCCGGCTGAACATCGACGCGGCCGGGAGCACCGGCCTGCACGGCTGTCTGCCACCCGCCCTCTGGGAGGTGCTGGTGGCCACCGCCGGCGACCCAGGGCCCGGGATCGGCTTCCTCGACGAGCGGATGCGGCCCCTCATCCTCATCGGTCAGGACGGCCCGGCCCGCGACCCGCTCGACCCCGCGACCGGCGACCACGCGGTCAGCCGCGTCACACTCCGCAAGCTGCTGCTGGCCGGTCTGGACGACGTCGTCCGCTTCGGCAAGGAGTTCACCGGTTTCGCCCGGTCGGGCGACGGGACGGTCACGGCGAAGTTCGCCGACGGCACCACCGCGACCGCCGACGTCCTGGTCGCGGCGGACGGCGTCGGTTCCCGGGTGTGGTCGCAGCTCCATCCGGCGGCCGGCCGTACCGAACTGCCGGCCATGGCCGTCGCCGGCAAGCTGTTCCTCACCGAGGAGAACCGACGGTGGCTGCCAGACCGGCTGCTCGCCGGCCGGAACGTCTTCTGGCCGCGCAAGGACTTCCTGTTCACCGCGATCTTCCGCCCCCGGGAAGACCCCGAGGCCATCACCGCCAGGCTCGGCGACCGCATCCGGGAACTCGGCCTCGACCCGGAGCACCTGCTGGCCGGCTCGCATGACGACGACTACATCCTGTGGGCGTACATCATGCACCGCGACCTGCTCCCGGCCGACTTCACCGACGAAGACCCGGCCGCGACCCGGAAACTGCTGACCGAGCGGACGGCCGGATGGCACCCCGACCTGCGCCGCCTCCTGGCGGACTCGACCCCGGACACCCTCTACCGGACCGGGTTCAGCGCCGCGCGGCCGCTCGGCCGGTGGGAGAGCGGCAACGTCACCGGCCTCGGGGACGCCGTCCACCACATGCCGCCGGTCGGCGGGCTCGGCGGCAACGCGGCGCTGCGCGACGCCCACCGCCTCTGCGCCGCACTCACCGCGGCCGACCGTGGCGAGCAACCACTGCGCCAGGCGCTGAATGCCTACGAGGAGGACATGTTGCGCCACGGGTTCGAGACGGTACGCGAGGTGGTGCGCAACACCGAAGCCGCGATCACCACGAGCACCCTGACACGAGCCACGTCCCGCTGGTTCTTCCGCACCTGCGGCGCCATTCCGCCCCTCGGCCGCGCGGTGTTCCGAGACCGCTGAGCGTCAGGTCGGTCGAGTGGGGGTGCGGGAAGAGCGCTGAGCGGCAAGCCGCCCGTCCGGCGTCCGGGGAGCCCGAGGGACCGCTGAGCGTCAGGTCGGCTGTGCGGAGCGAGCGACGGGCCGCCCGCCGCCCGCCGGGCGTTCGGAGAGCGCCGAAGATCGGCGGGCGCTGTGGGTCAGGCGGGCTGGGCGGCAGCCGTGCGGGCCGCCATCCGGCGTTCGAACCACAGTGAGGTGAACGGCGGCACCGCGCACGCCAACCCCAGCACCACCGCGCCCCGGCTCCAGCCGGCCTCGCGGGCCGCGAGGATCACGCCGACCGCGTACAGCACGAAGAGCGCCCCGTGGATGGGCCCGAATATCTTCACCCCGAGCTCACCGGTCGCGACCACGTACTTGAAGAACATCCCGACCAGCAGCCCCGCCCAGGAACACGCCTCGGCCACCGCCACGACTCGAAACCAGCGCAGCACGCTTTAACCCTTTCGCCCGATATCGGGCTCACTCTACAGCCTGTAGAGGACGGTTCAGGAGACGGGTGGATCACCCCGGCCGCCCCCTAGACTGCTCTGTCAACGGGCCGACCGGCCCCCTGAGCATGAACATCGAGGTTTACGTCGTGCTGACGATGCAGGACGCGCTGCTCGCGTTGACGAAATACTGGACCGATCGCGGCTGCATGGTGGTGCAGCCGTTCAACACCGAGGTCGGGGCGGGCACGCTCAACCCCGCGACCATTCTGCGCGTTCTGGGACCGGAGCCGTGGCGGGTCGCGTACGTGGAGCCCAGCGTACGGCCTGACGACGCACGCTACGGCGAGAACCCCAACCGGCTGCAGACCCACACGCAGTTCCAGGTGATCCTCAAGCCGGACCCGGGCAACCCGCAGGAGCTCTACCTGGGCAGCCTGGCCGCGCTCGGCATCGACATCGACGCCCACGACGTACGGTTCGTCGAGGACAACTGGGCATCTCCGGCGCTGGGAGCCTGGGGCCTGGGCTGGGAGGTGTGGCTGGACGGGCTGGAGATCACCCAGTTCACCTATTTCCAGCAGGCCGGCGGCACGGTCCTCGACCCGGTGTCGGTCGAGATCACGTACGGGATGGAGCGCATCATCATGGCGCTGCAGCAGGTGACGCACTTCCGTGACATCGCCTACGCGCCCGGCCTGTCCTACGACGAGGTCTTCGGCCAGTCCGAGTACGAGATGAGCCGCTACTACCTGGATGAGGCGTCCGTCGAGGCGAACCGGCGGCTGTTCGAGGAATACGCGGGCGAGGCCCGCCGCATGCTCGACGCCCGGCTGCCGCTGCCGGCGCACACGTACGTGCTCAAGTGCTCCCACGCCTTCAACGTCCTCGACTCCCGGGGCGCCGTCTCCACCACCGAGCGCGCCAAGTCCTTCGCCCGCATGCGCGCCCTCTCCCGCGAGGTCGCCGCCCTGTGGCAGGAGCGCCGCCAGGAACTGGGCCACCCGCTGGGCACGGTCGAACCGCTGCCGCGGCCCGCCCTCCCGGAGGTCCTGCCTGCGGTGTCCGAGCCGGCCACGCTGCTGCTGGAGATCGGCACCGAGGAACTGCCCGTCACCGAGGTCAGCCGCGCGGTCGACGAGGTACGCCGGTCGCTGGCGGACAAGCTGGCCGGCACCCGCCTGACGCACGGCGAGATCCGTACCTTCGCCACGCCGCGCCGCCTGGTCGCGATCGTCGACACCGTCGCGCCCGCCGAGTTCGACGCCGAGCGCACCGTACGCGGGCCGCGCGTCAGCGCCGCCTTCGACGCCGACGGCCGGCCGACCAAGGCCGCCGCCGGTTTCGCCCGCGGCCAGGGCGTGGACGTCGCCGACCTGCGGCGGATCGACATCGACGGCGTCGAGTACGTCGGCGTGGTCAAGACCGACGTGGGCCGGGGCGCGGTCGAGGTGCTCAGCGAGGTTCTGGCCGAGGTCGTGACGGACCTGCGCGGCGAGAAGAACATGCGCTGGAACGACCCCGGTCTCTCCTACAGCCGTCCCGTGCGCTGGCTGCTCGCGCTGCTGGGCGAGGTGGAGGTCCCGGTCGCGGTCTCGGCCCTGCTCAGCGGCCGTACCACCCGGGTGCACCGTACGGCGCCCGAGCCGGTCGTCACGGTCCCCGGCGCCACGGGATACGCGGAGTTCCTCGCCGGGCACGACATCGTGCTCGACCGGGCGGCCCGGCGCGAGCAGATCGTCGCGGGGGCGCAGAAGCTGGCGGCCGAGGTCGGCGGCCTCATCGACCTGGAGCTGGAGGCCGCTCTCGTCGAGGAGATCGTCGACCTGGTGGAGAAGCCCGAGCCCATCCTCGGCGGCTTCGACGCCCGCTACCTGGAGCTGCCGCAGGAGATCCTGACGACGGTCATGCGCAAGCACCAGCGCTACCTGCCGGTACGCGACGCGGAAGGGCGGCTTCTGCCCCACTTCGTCGCCGTGGCCAACGGGTCCTGCGACCACGCCGCGACCCGCGCGGGCAACGAGGCGGTGCTGCGCGCCCGCTACGAGGACGCCGCCTTCTTCTGGCGGGCCGACCTGCAGGTGAAGCCGGAAACGATGAAGGCCGCCCTGGACAAGCTGGCCTTCGAGGAACGTCTCGGCTCGATGGCCGACCGGGCGAACCGGGTGGCGGCGACGGCCGCGGCCATCACCGGCGCAGGTGACATGGCCGTCACCGGCGCAGGCGACACGGCTCTCACCGGCGTCGGCGATACGGCCATCACCGGCGCAGGTGACACGGCCGTCACCAGCCCCGGAACCGGGCTGCTCAGTCTGTCCGACGCCGAGCAGGGCGTGCTGGCGAGCGCGGCCCGGCTGGCCAAGTTCGACCTCGCCTCCCAGATGGTGATCGAGCTGTCGAGCCTGGCCGGCACCATGGCCCGCGAGTACGCCCGCCACGCGGGCGAGCCGGAGCCGGTCGCTCAGGCCCTGTACGAGATGGAGCTGCCGCACGCCTCCGGCGGCACCCTGCCCGCGACGGTGCCCGGCGCGGTGCTGTCCCTGGCCGACCGCTTCGAACTGCTGGCCGGCCTGTTCGCGGTGGGCGTCAGCCCCAGCGGCAGCTCCGACCCGTTCGGCCTGCGGCGCGCGGCCCTCGGCGTGCTCGCCATCCTGCGGGCGATGCCGGAGCTGCGGCAGGTCACCGTCTCGGCCGGACTGGCGGCCGCGGCCGCCCAGCTCGCCGCCGGCGGCGTGGAGGTGCCGGCGGAGGCCGTCGGTGACGCGCACACGTTCGTCATGCGCCGCTACGAACGCCAGCTCCTCGACGCGGGAGCCGACCACCGGCTCGTCAGCGCCGTGATGCCGCTGGCGGACGCGCCCGCGAACGCCGACGAGACCCTCGACGAGCTCGCCGCCCGGACGGGGGACGCGGCGTTCACGGAGCTGATCGTGGCCCTGCAACGGGTGTACCGGATCGTCCCGGAGGGCACCTCCGCCGGCTACGACCCGGCCCTGCTCACGCAGCCCGCCGAACTCGCCCTCGTCGGCGCCTTCAACGGCGTCCTGGACGCGATGGCCTGGCGGGACAGGACCCTGGCGGAGTTCGCGGACGTGGCCGAGGCCCTGGTCGGCCCGGTGACCGACTTCTTCGACCAGATCCTGGTGATGGCCGAGGAGCCGGAGATCCGCGCGGCTCGGCTCGGGCTGCTCGCCTCGATCCGGGACCTGGCGGCGACCGTACTCGACTGGCGGCCCCTCAGCACCGACTGACCGTGATGATGCGGCGCCTGGCAGGTCGTCTGATCTGCCGTGAGATGCTGCTTTCGTGACGACGAACGGCCCCGCCCAACCGACCCCGCGCCGTGGGCGTGGCCGTCCCGGATACGATCAGGCCGCCATCCTGCGCACCGCCGTGGAGCTGTTCAACCGCAAGGGCTACGACGCCACCAGCATGGGCGACCTGGCCAAGGAGCTCGGTCTCACGAAGCCGGCCATCTACCATCACGTGACGAGCAAGGAGCAGTTGCTCGGTCAGGCGCTGGACGACGCGCTCGACGAGCTGACCGCCGCCGTCACCGCGGCCTTCGAGGACGGGGCCGGGGTGACCGCGTACGAGCGGCTGCGTGAGGTGGTGCGGCGCAGCGTCGAGGTGCTCGTGGCGCACCAGCCCTCCGTCACGCTCCTGCTGCGGGTGCGCGGCAACAGCGGGGTCGAGCTGGCGGCGCTGGAACGGCGCCGGTGGCTCGACGAACGCCTGGCCGCGCTCGTCGCGGACGCCGTCGCGGAGGGCGCCCTGCGCGACGACGTGCCGCCGGCGCTGGTGAGCCGGCTGGTGTTCGGGATGGTGAACTCGCTGGTGGAGTGGTATCGGCCGGATGGGGCGTACGACCGGGCGATGGTCGCCGACGCCATCACCGTCATCGCCTTCAACGGCCTGGCCCGCCACGAGAGCTGACGCCGGCTCTCATCACGTCGCGAGAGCCGGCGTCGCGCGAATTACGTCGCGTGAGCCGGTGTCGGGCGCGGACCACGCCGGTGTCGCGCGCGGACCACGTCGAGTGAGCCGGTGTCAGGCTCTCACCACGTGTAGAAGCCCTGACCCGTCTTGCGGCCCAGGTGGCCGGCGGTGACGAGGTCGCGCAGGATCCGGGGCGGGTCGAAGCGGGGCCCGAGCTCGCGGGCCAGGTGTTCGGCGATCGCGAGCCGCACGTCCAGCCCCACCACGTCGGTGGTCCGCAGCGGCCCCATCGGATGCCGGTAGCCGAGCGTCATCGCCGTGTCGATGTCGGCCGCGCTCGCGACCCCCTCCTCCAGCATCCGCATCGCCTCCAGCGCCAGGTGCACGCCGAGCCGGCTGCTCGCGAAGCCCGGCGAGTCCGCGACGGTGATCGGCGTCTTGCCGAGCGCGGCCGCCCAGCCCTGGGCTCGCGTCACGACGGCCGGATCGGTACGGGGCCCGGTGACGATCTCGATGAGGTCGCTCACCGGGACGGGGTTGAAGAAGTGCAGCCCGAGAAAGCGCTCCGGCGCGGCGAGGGCGGCGGCGAGCCCGCCGATCGACAGGCTGCTGGTGTTCGTGGCGAGCACCACGCCCGGCGCCCGCCGCTCGACCAGGGCCAGCACCTCGGCCTTGAGCGCCGCGTCCTCCGGGACTGCCTCGACGACCAGCTCACACGGGGCCAGCTCGCCCGCGTCCGTCGTCGTACGCAGCCGGGAGAGGGCGTCCTTGAGCGGGACCCCCAGCCTGCCCTTCGCCTCGGCCTTGGCCAGGCTGTCGCTCACCCGGTGCCCGGCCTGGTCGGCCGTCTCGGGGGCGTTCTCCACGACGATCACCCGGCTGCCCGAGGCCAGGAACGCGTGCGCGATCCCCGACCCCATCCGACCGCCGCCGAAGACGCCGACCACCTGTGGCAGGGTCGCGAGTAGGGTCATGAGTTCCGCTCCCGTCGCCGTTCCAGGAATGCCGTCATGCGCGTCCGCTTCTCCTCTGTCTCGAACAGGATCGCCTGGGCGACGTCGTCCACGAACGGGTGCGCGCCCCTCGGGGCGTGGAAGACGGCCTTGGTCAGCCGGGTCGCCAGCGGCGCGCGGGCGGCGATGCGGTCGGCCAGCCGATGTCCGGCGGCGAGCAGGTCTGCGGGTTCGACGACGTCGTTGAGCAGGTGTACGGCCCGCGCCTCGTCCGCCGTGAGCACCCGGCCCGCGAGCAGGATCTCCTTGGCCAGCGGCTCCCCGACGAGCTCGGCGAGCCGCCAGGCCGCGCCCGCCGCCGCGATGATGCCGAGGTCGGTCTCCGGGTTGCCGATCCGCGCGCTCGGGGTGCCGATCCGGAAGTCGCAGGCGTAGGCGAGCTCGGCCCCGCCGCCCAGGGCGTACCCGTCGATGAGGGCGATGGTCGGCATCGGCAGCCGGTGGATCCGATCGAAGATCTTGCTGTTGATGCCGCGCAGCGCGTCGTCACGGCGGCGTTCGCGCAACTGGGCGATGTCGGCGCCGGCCGCGAAGGCCGGGCCCTCGCCGGTGAGCAGGACGACGCGCGGCTCCTCCTCGACGGCGGCGCACGCCTCGTGCAGCGCGGCGACCAGCTCGCGGTCGATGGCGTTGCGGACCTCGGGCCGGTCGAGCCGCCAGACGACCCGGTCGGCCGCTTCCTCGACGATCAGGCTCATGGCCGCTCCACCAGGAGCGCGCTGCCCTGACCGACGCCGACACACATGGTCGCCAGCCCGCGACGGCCGCCGGTACGTTCGAGCCGGCCGAGCAGCGTCACGAGGATCCGGGTCCCGGACGCGCCCAGGGGATGCCCGAGCGCGATGGCCCCGCCGTCGGCGTTGACGCGGTCGAGGTCCAGGCCGAGATCGCGGACACAGGCAAGGGACTGCGCGGCGAACGCCTCGTTGAGCTCCACGGCGTCGAGGTCGCCGACGCCCCACCCGGTACGCTCCAGCACTTTGCGCGTCGCCGGGACCGGGCCGATCCCCATGATCTCCGGCGGCACTCCGGCGTTCGCCGCCGCCACGAGCCGGGCCCGCGGGGTCAGCCCGTGCCGGTCGAGGAAGCGCTCGCTGACCACGACGACGGCCGCGGCGCCGTCGTTCAGGGAGCTGGAGTTGCCGGCGGTGATGACGCCGCCGGGGCCGTTCACCGGCCGCAGGCGCGCCAGCCGTTCCAGGGTCGTGTCCGGCCGCGGCCCCTCGTCCACGTCCACGACGTTGCCGCCGACCGGCACCGGGACGATCTCGCCGGTGAACCGGCCGTCCTTGGTGGCGGCGACGGCCCGCTCGTGGGAGCGCAGCGCGTACGCGTCGAGCTCGTCGCGGCTCAGGCTCCAGCGGCGCGCCACCGTCTCGGCGGTCTGCGGCATGGACGCGGTCGTCTCGGCGTCGAAGCGCGGGTTGGTGAACCGCCAGCCGATCGAGGTGTCGAACGACGGTCCGGGCTTGGCGAACGCCTTGGCCGGCTTCTCGGTCACCCACGGCGCCCGCGTCATCGACTCCACCCCGCCCGCGACCACGACGTCCGCGTCGCCCGCCGCGATCAGGGCGCGCGCCGTCGCGACGGCGGTGAGGCCGGAGGCGCAGAGCCGGTTGACCGTGAAGCCGGGCACCGAGTCGGGCAGGCCGGCCAGGAGCGCGGCCATCCTGGCGACGTTGCGGTTGTCCTCACCGGCCTGGTTGGCCGCGCCGAGCACCACCTCGTCCACCAGGGCCGGGTCGATCCCGGCGCGGGTGACGGCCTCGCCCACGACGAGGGCCGCGAGGTCGTCGGGGCGGACGTGGGCGAGCGCGCCGCCGTAGCGGCCTATCGGCGTCCGTACGCCGGAGACGACGAAGGCTTGGGTCACAGAGATCTCCTGGTCAGGCGTCGTAGTCGATGGTGACGTTCTCGCCGGCCGGGAACGTCTGGCAGGTCAGGACGAACCCGGCGGCCACCTCCGGCTCTTCGAGGGCGTAGTTGCGGCGCATGTCCACCGTGCCCTCGCGGACGACGGCCCGGCACGTCCCGCAGACGCCGCCCTTGCAGGCGAACGGCAGGTCCGAACGCGTCGCCTGGGCACCGTCGAGGAGCGTCGTCTGCCGGGAGACGGTCGAGGTCGACCGCAGCCCGTCGAGCACCGTCGTCAGCACGGTGGTCGCGCCGGTCGGCAGTCCCGGCTCCGGCCGTCGCGGCTGTGGCGGGGGCTCGTCCACGTAGAACAGCTCGACGTGGACATTCCGGGCGGGGACACCGAGATCGGTGAGCACCGCCCGCGCGTCCTCGACCATGGGCAGCGGCCCGCAGAGCCAGACGTGGTCGAACGCCTCGACCGGCACCAGGTCGGTCAGCATGCGGCGCAGCCGGTCCGCGTCGAGCCGGCCCGAGAACAGCTCGACGTCGCGGGGCTCGCGCGAGAGCACGTGGACGAGCTGGAAGCGGGCGCCGTAGCGGTTCTTCAGGTCGCCGAGCTCCTCGGCGAACATCACGGTACGGCTCGTACGGTTCCCGTACAGCAACGACACCTGGGCACCGGGATGGGACAGCACCGTCGCGGCGACCGACATCATCGGGGTGATGCCCGACCCGGCGGCGACGCACAGGTGCCGCTCGCCCCGCGCCGGGTCGGCCCGCCAGGAGCCGGTCGGCGTCTGCACCTCGATCCGCGTGCCCGGCACCACGTCGCGGACGAGCCAGGAGGAGAACAGGCCGCCCGGTATCTCGCGGACCCCGATCCGCGGCGCGGCGCCGGCCGGCGCGCAGATCGAGTAGGAGCGCCGGTGCTCCCGCCCGTCCACGACGCGGCGCAGGGTGAGCGACTGCCCGGCCTGGAAGGCGTACGCCTCGCGCAGTTCGTCGGGCACCGCGAACGTGATCGCCGCGGCGTCGTCGCACAGGTGGTCGACCGCCGCCACCGTCAGCGGGTGGAAGGCGGTGGCCGCCCGGGTCCGCGCGGGTCCTGGCGCGAGCGTGGTCATGTCAGATCTCCTTGACGTGCTCGAAAGGCTCAAGGCAGTCGGCACAGGTGTAGAGGGCCTTGCAGGCGGTGCCGCCGAACTCGGAGGTCAGCCGGGTGGCCGCCGAGCCGCAGCGCGGACAGGGCGGGGCGGTCCTGGCCGGGCCGAGCGTGAGCGCCACGGGGCCGGAGATCCGGCGGGCCGGGCCGGGGGCCGACAGCCCGGCCTCGCGCAGGGCGGCGCGGCCGCGGTCGGAGATCCAGTCGCTGGACCAGGGCGGGTCGAGCACGACGCGTACCTCGACGCGGGGGAAGCCGGCGTCGTTCAGGCGGTGGACGAGGTCGTCGCGCATGGTCGCCATGGCCGGGCAGCCGGTGTAGGTCGGGGTGATCGCGGCGACCACGATCTCACCGCCGTCCGCCGCCCGCTCCACCTCGACCCCGCGCAGGACGCCGAGGTCGGCGAGGGTGAGCATGGGCATCTCGGGATCGCGCACCTCCCGGGCGACCGCGGTGGCCCGGTCCCGGGGGCTCACCAGCGCCCGCTCGGGTGTGCGCGGGCGACCATCTGCATGTCGGCGAGCAGGCTGCCGAGGTCCTCGGTGTGCGTCCCCGTACGGCCACCGCCCGGCAGCGGCGGATGGTCCGGGCGGGCGACGCCGCTCGCGGCGAAGACCTGGTCGAGGACCGCGTCCACCTCGTCCCGCGTGGCGGCGGGATCGACGGCGACACCGGCGCGCGCCAGCGACAGCTCGACCGGATGCGGCGCGACCAGCTCCGCCTGCAGCGGCCACAGCGCGGCGAGGGCGCTGAGGAGCCTGCGGTGCGACTCGTCGGTGCCCCGCGCGAGCGTGAGGAACCAGCGGGCCGCCCAGTCCCGGTGGTAGGTGAACTCCTTGACCCCTTTGCCCGCCACCGCGGCCAGGACCGTGTCCTTGCTCGCCCGCAGCCGTTCCAGCAGCGCCAGCCGGGCCACCGAGAACAGCAGCAGCCGTACGACGACGTGCGCGAAGTCCCCGTTCGGCACCTCGGCGACGCGCACGTTGCGGAACCGGCCGGCGTCACGGAAGAACGCCAGCGCGTCCTCAGCCGGCACCGGCGAGCCCTCAGGGAGGGCGGGCACGACGCCCGGGTCGGCGGCGGCCGCCCGCGCCAGCAGCAGGCGCGCCTGCCCGAGCAGGTCGAGGGCGATGTTCGCCAGCGCGATGTCCTCTTCGAGGTCCGGCGCGCGGCTGCACCACTCCGACAGGCGCTGCGACAGGACGAGCGCGTCGTCGCCGAGCATGAGACAGTACGCGGCCAGCTCGGCATGGTCGACGCCGTCCGGCACCGTCGTGTCGACACCGGCCAGCGGGTCCTCGAAATCGGTGCCGAACGCCCACTGGGAGGAGTCTCCGCCGATCAGGCCGTCGTAGATGCTGCCATGATCGTCGTTCACGATGGTCAGCCTTTCTGCGGTGTTCACATGTGGGGCACGTTCTCGGGGATCTCGTAGAACGTCGGGTGCCGGTAGACCTTGTCGCCGCTCGGCGCGAACAGGGGATCCTTCTCGTCCGGGCTGGAGGCCGTGATGGCGTCGGCCCGGACGACCCAGATGCTCACGCCCTCGTTGCGCCGCGTGTAGACGTCACGCGCGTGCCGCACGGCCATCGTGTCGTCGGGGGCGTGCAGGGATCCGACGTGGACGTGGTTGAGCCCGCGCTTGGCACGGACGAACACCTCGTAGAGCGGCCATTCCCGCCGGTCGGCGCTCATCGGGCCGCCACCTCGCTGGACCGGGTGGCGAACGCCGTCGCCGCCTCGCGTACCCAGGCGCCGTCGTCGTGGGCGGCCCGGCGGTGGCGGATGCGCTGGGCGTTGCACGGCCCGTCCCCGCGCACGACCGCCGCGAACTCCTCCCAGTCCGGCTCGCCGAAGTCGTGCTGCCCGCGCTCCTCGTTCCAGCGCAGGTCGGGATCGGGCAGCGTCACCCCGAGCGCCTCGGCCTGCGGGACCGTCATGTCGACGAACCGCTGCCGCAGCTCGTCGTTGGAGTTGCGCTTGATGCCCCACGCCATCGACCGCGCGCTGTTGGGCGACTCGGCGTCCGGCGGCCCGAACATCATCAGCGCCGGCCACCAGAACCGGTCCACCGACTCCTGGACCATCGCGCGCTGGGCGTCGGTGCCGCGCATCATCGTCATGAGCAGCTCGTAGCCCTGCCGCTGGTGGAAGGACTCCTCCTTGCAGATGCGGATCATCGCCCGCCCGTACGGCCCGTACGAGGTGCGGCACAGCGGCACCTGGTTGCAGATCGCGGCCCCGTCCACGAGCCACCCGATCGTGCCCACGTCGGCGTAGGACGGCGTCGGATAGTTGAAGATCGAGGAGTATTTCTGCCGCCCGGCGAGCAGCAGTTCGGTCAGCTCGGCGCGGGAGACGCCGAGGGTCTCGCAGGCCGAGTACAGATAGAGGCCGTGCCCGGCCTCGTCCTGCACCTTGGCCAGCAGGATCGCCTTGCGGCGCAGGGACGGGGCGCGGCCGATCCAGGCGCCCTCGGGCTGCATGCCGATGATCTCGGAATGCGCGTGCTGGGCGATCTGGCGGACGAGCGTCCTGCGGTAGGCGTCCGGCATCCAGTCACGCGGCTCGATCCGGTCGTGCCGCGCGATGGTCGCGTCGAACGCCGCCAGCAGCCGCTCGTCCACTTCCGGCTCCGCCGGAGTCGTCGTCATCTTTGCCTCCGAGACGGTCGGGTCATATTTACTTATCGCTCGGTCAGTATTACGGTTGCACGGGTCGGGGCTGTTGCGCAATAGCTCCCCGCCGAGAGGAGACGATGTGAGCGCACTGCTGGAGAGCTACGCCGCCGGACGATGGTTCCGGGCGGCCGGCGACGGCGCACCTCTGCTCGACGCCGCCACGGGGGAGGAGGTCGCGCGCATCTCCAGCCGGGGGCTGGACGTCGGCGCGATGGTCCGGCACGCCCGCGAGGCCGGCGGGCCCGCGCTGCGGTCCCTGACCTTCCACGAGCGGGCGGCCCTGCTCAAGGCGCTGGCCAAGCACCTGGTCGAGCGGAAGGACGAGCTCTACGCCCTGTCCGTACGGACCGGCGCCACCGCGCGCGACACCATGGTCGACGTGGACGGCGGCTTCGGCACCCTGTTCAGCTACGCCAGTAAGGGCGTGCGCGAGCTGCCGAACGACACGGTCTTCCTGGACGGCGGCCTGGAGCGCCTGGGCAAGGGCGGCACCTTCGTCGGCCAGCACCTCTACACCTCCAGGCCGGGCGTCGCGGTGCAGATCAACGCCTTCAACTTCCCGGTCTGGGGCATGCTGGAGAAGCTGGCCCCGGCCTTCCTCGCCGGGCTGCCGACGATCGTCAAGCCCGCGAGCCAGACCGCGTACCTCACCGAGCTCGCCGTCCGGCAGATCATCGCCTCGGGGATCCTCCCGGAAGGGACGCTCCAGCTCGTCGCCGGCGGCGCGGGCGCGCTGCTCGACGAGCTGACGATCCAGGACTCCGTCGCCTTCACCGGCTCCGCGCACACCGCCGGCATCCTGCGGCGCCACCCGAACGTGCTCGACGGCGGCGTCGTGCTCGGCGTCGAGGCCGACTCGCTCAACTGCTCGATTCTCGGGCCGGACGTACGGCCGGAGGACCCGGAGTTCGACCTGTTCGTCAAGGGCGTCGTCACTGAGATGACCGTCAAGGCGGGACAGAAGTGCACGGCCATCCGCCGCGTGCTCGTTCCCGAGACCGTCGCCGGCCAGGTGGTCGAGGCGCTCGCCGCCCGCCTGGAGAAGGTGGCCGTCGGCGACCCGCGCGACCCCGACGTGCGGATGGGCCCGCTGGCGAGCCTCGGTCAGCGCGACGAGGTGCGCAAGGCCGTCGAGGCGCTGCGGTCGAGCGCCGAGGTGGCCTTCAGCGGCGCGGCCCCGGCTGATGGGGAGCGGGGCGCCTTCATGGCTCCGCTCGTGCTGCGCGCCCGTTCCGGGGCCGCCGAACCGCACGACGTCGAGCCGTTCGGCCCGGTCGCCACCGTGCTCGCCTACGACGGCGTCGAGTCGGCGATCGCCCTGGCCGCCCGGGGCAGGGGCAGCCTCGTCGCCTCCCTCGCCACCCACGACCCGGAGGTCGCGCGGTCGGTGGTGCTCGGGCTGGCGCCCTGGCACGGCCGCGTGCTCGTCCTGGATCGTGACGACGCCAAGGAGTCCACCGGGCACGGCTCGCCGCTGCCGACCCTGGTGCACGGCGGTCCCGGGCGGGCCGGTGGCGGGGAGGAGCTCGGTGGCGTGCGCGGGGTGCTGCACCACATGCAGCGCACCGCCGTACAGGGCTCACCCGACCAGCTCACCGCGATCACCGGACGGTGGACGACGGGGGCCGCGCGCGCCCAGTCGGACGTCCACCCCTTCAGGAAGTCGCTGGCGGAGCTGCGCGTGGGCGACACGATCGCCTCCGCCAGGCGCACGGTGTCGCTCGCGGACATCGACCACTTCGCCGAGTTCACCGGGGACACCTTCTACGCGCACACCGACGCCGAAGCCGCCGCGCGCAACCCGCTGTTCGGCGGCATCGTGGCCCACGGCTATCTGGTCGTGTCGCTGGCCGCCGGGCTCTTCGTCGACCCGGCTCCCGGGCCGGTGCTGGCGAACTTCGGGGTCGACGCGCTGCGCTTCCTCACTCCGGTCAAGGCCGGTGACGCCATCGACGTGACGCTGACCGTCAAGCAGATCACGCCGCGCGGCGGCGCCGACTACGGCGAGGTCCGCTGGGACGCGCTCGTGACCAACCAGGACGGCCAGACGGTCGCGACGTACGACGTCCTGACGCTCGTCGCCAAGACCTGGCCGGGGGCCTGACATGGAGATCATCGCCGAGCGTGACGGGGCGGTGGCCGTGCTGACGCTCAACCGCCCCGATCGCCGCAACGCGCTGGACACCGGCCTCAAGGCGGCGCTGCGGCGGGAACTGGAGGCGGCGGCGTCCGACGACACCGTCCGGGCCGTGCTGCTGACCGGCGCGGGGAGCGCCTTCTGCGTCGGTCAGGACCTCGCCGAGCACGCGGCCGCCCTGCGCGCCGACGCGGGCCACGCGTTCGACACCGTCGAGGCCGACTACGCGCCGATCATCCGGCTGCTCGCCACGATGGGCAAGCCGGTCGTCGCCGCCGTCAACGGCACCTGCGCCGGCGCCGGGCTGGCCCTCGCGCTGGCCTGTGACCTGCGGGTCCTCGCGGAGGAGGCGGTGTTCGCCACGGCGTTCACGGCGATCGGGCTGACGTGCGACTCGGGGCTGTCCACGACGCTCACGCGGTCGGTCGGCGCGAGCCGGGCCCAGGAGCTCGTCCTGCTGGGCGAGTCCTTCCGCGCCCGGCAGGCGGTCGAGTGGGGGATCGCGGGCCGCGTGGTCCCGCGCGCGGAGGTCGATGGGGCGGCCCGCGAGCTGGCGGCCCGGCTCGCCGCCGGGCCGACCGCCGCCTACGCCGAGTCCAAGCTCCTGCTCGCCCAGGCATGGGAGCACGATCTCGGTACGGTGCTCACGGCCGAGGCGCAGGCCCAGGCCCGCCTGGGCAGGAGCGCCGACCACGCCGGGGCGGTCGAGGCGTTCCTGGCCAAGCGCAAGCCGGTCTTCGAAGGGCGCTGAGCCTTACGAGGTGGATGCCTTACGAGGTGTGGCTGCCTTACGAGGTGTGGATCGAGGTGGGGCGGGTGGCCGCGTCGTAGGCCGCGCGTGCGCCGGTCGCCCCCATGCCGCTGTCGCCGGCCGGCTCGTACAGCCGCTCGGGTCCGCCGCCCTGCCACTGGTTCACCCACACGACCCCGGCGGGGATGCGGCGGGCCGCGGCCATGTGCGCGGGGTCGCCGGTGTACACGGTGGCGGCCAGCCCGTACGGCGTCGCGCCCGCGCGTTCCAGCCCCTCCTCGAAGGAGGACACCACGACGACCGGGGCGAGCGGCCCGAAGGTCTCCTCGGTCATGACCAGCATGGAGTCGTCCACGCCGGTGAGCACGGTCGCGGGGTAGAAGAAGCCCCTGCCCTCGGGCACGGTCCCGCCGGCGAGGACGGTCGCGCCGCGCTCGACGGCGTCGGTGACGTGCCGGACGACGATGTCCCGCTGCCGCCGGTCGACCAGCGGCCCGAGCACGGTGCCCGCGTCGCGCCCGTCGCCCAGCGTGTACGTCCCCGCGGCCGCCACCAGAGCGTCGATGAACGCGCCGGCGACGTCCTGATGCACGTAGATCCGTTCCATGGACGTGCAGATCTGGCCCGAGTTCGCGAAGGCGCCGAACGCGACGGCCGCGGCGGTCGCGACCGGATCGACGCCCGCGTCGACGACCACGGGGTCCTTGCCGCCGAGTTCGAGGATCGACCGGCGCAGCAGGCCCCCGGACAGCGCGCCCACCCGGCGACCGGCCGCGACGGAGCCGGTGAAGTGCACGAGCCCGATCCGCTCGTCCGCGACCAGCGGCTCGCCGGCCCTGGAGTCGCCCAGGACCAGGTTGACCACGCCGGGCGGCAGGTCCATCAGCTCCAGCAGCCGCACCGCCGACATGGGCGAGCGCTCGGACGGCTTGAGCACGACGGTGTTTCCGGCGGCCAGCAGCGGGCCGAGCGCGCCCAGGATCATGGGCACGGGGAAGTTCCACGGCACGATGACCGCCGCCACCCCGACGGGGGAGCGCACGATCGTGGTGCCGCTCTCCGCGATGGTCTCCTCGAACGCGTAGTCCAGGGCCTCGGCCGCCGCCACCTTGAGCGACTGAGCCGCGCCGCCGATGAAGGCCTGGCCGAGGGGGACGGGCTTGCCCATCTCGCGGCACTCGATCTCCGCCAGCTCGCCGGCGTGCGCGGCGATGGTGTCCGCCCACCGGGACAGCCGGTCCACGCGCTCGGCGACCGGGAGCGCGGCCCAGGCAGGCTGCGCCTGGAGGGCCGCGTCCACGGCCAGGCGGACGTCCTCGGGTGAACCGCTGGGGCAGCGGCCGGCGACCTCCTCGGTCGCCGGGTCGATCACGTCGTGGAACTCGGCACCCCGGGAGTCCTCCCAGGTGCCGCCGATCAGGTTTCGCAGGGTTCGCACGGGAAGGCTCCTCAGATGCGGTCGGCCATGAGCTCGCCGGCCATGATCGACGCCAGGTTGGTGTTGGCACGCGGAACGGACGGGAAGATCGACGCGTCGACGACGCGCAGGCCGGCGACGCCGAGGACGCGGCACGACGGATCGACGACGGTGGCGGCGTCGCCGGGCGCGCCCATCCGGCAGGTGCTGGTGCCGTGCTGGGCGTCCACCACGGTGGCGAGCAGGTGGGCGTCGAGCGCGGCGTCGTCGTCCAGGACCGCGAACAGGCGGCTGTTGCCGCGCTCGACCGAGCCCGCGAGGATCGGGGTGGCCTCGGGGCCGCGCGCCAGCTCGGTCAGGGCGCGGACGCCCGCGCGCAGCCGCTCCAGGTCGCGGGCGTCGGACAACATCCGCTCCCTGACCTCGGGCTGGTCGCGGGGGTCGGCGGAGGTCAGCCGCAGGACGCCGCGCGAGAAGTTCTGGTTCAGCCACACGCCGAAGCCGCCCGCCGGGAAGCGGGTGTCGGCGGCCTCCATGGACAGCACGTTCTGGTTCAGCGACACGAACATCATGTCGGACGGCGGGGCGCCGGGCCCGCTGCTGTAGCGGACGCAGACGTTGGTGTGGCGGTCGTCGGCCGTCTTGATGGCGGCCTCCTCGGTCAGCGGCAGTTCGACGACGGCCATGGGGTGGTCCTGCATGCCGAGGCCGACCGGCAGGTCCTGGCGGACGGTGATCCCGAGGCGGCGCAGGTCGTCCGCCGGGCCGATGCCCGAGCGCAGCAGGATCGCCGGGGAGTGGATGACGCCCGCGCTGAGCACGATCTCGTCCGCGTACTCGGTCACCGCCGTCCCGTCCACGATCACCTGGACGCCGACGGCGCGGTCACCGGCGAACACGACCCGGTCGACCAGGGCGTCACCGCGTACGGTGAGGCCGGCCAGCGCCCGCGCCGGTTCGAGGTAGCCGTCGTTGACCGTGACCCGGCGCCCGTCGCGGGAGTTGATCGGATAGGGCGAGACCCCGATCGCCCCCGGCGCGTTCACGTCCGGCGCCCAGGGGTGCCCGGCGGCCTGCGCGGCGGCGCTCAGCGCCGCGTCCACCGCGCCCCACCGTTCGCGCGGCATCCGGAAGATCGGGGTCGGGCCGCCCCGCCCGTGGTATGGCTCGTCGCCGAACTCCTCGTCGTCCTCCAGCTTCGCGAAGAAGGGCAGCACGTCCTTGGCCGACCAGCCGGCGCAGCCCGCCGCGGCCCAGTCGTCGAAGTCCTCCATCGGCGGCCGGATCGCGATCTGCCCGTTGATGGTCGAGCTGCCGCCCGCGCCGCGTCCCCGCCAGTAGGGTGCCTGGGCCTGCTCGTCGGTGCGGGAGGAGTTGACGCCCATCCAGACCAGGCCCTCGGTGGCCTGCGGATCCAGCAGCGCGCGGACGGGGTTCGGCGACCGCCACGCCTCGTGCAACCCCGCCGGCCGATAGTCCGGCCCGGCCTCCAGCAGCAGGACGCGCCTGCCCCGCCCGGCGGAGCGAGCGGCGAGCGCGGCGCCGGCGGACCCCGCTCCCACGACGATGATGTCCCAGCCCGTGCGTGTCACGGCGAACCTCCAGAGTTCGGCTCAGGGAGCGCGGCTCCGGACAGACCCGAACCGCTGTTAGCCGGTAGACTGCCCCTGGCAGAAAGTTCAGTCAATAGTGAACATTCATTTTTTTCTGAACAATGGAGGTCGGCTGGTGTGAATCCCTTGATCGACGACTTCGGGCTGCACATCGGCCGCGCGATGGGCTGGCCGCCGATGGCCGGCCGCGCCGCGGGCGTCCTCATGCTGAGCCGGACGCCGATGACGATGGCCGACCTGCAGAGCGCCCTCGACGCGAGCAAGGGCTCGGTGTCGGAGACGACGCGCCTGCTGATGGTCAGCGGGACCGTGCGCCGGTTCAAGGAGCCGGGTTCACGCCAGTACGTGTACGAATGGCGGGAAGACGCCTGGATCGGCTGCCTGCAGCACCAGCTCGAACAGACCACCGAGCTGCTGGCTCTCGCCGAGAACGCGCAGGAGCGCGCGGCCGATCTCCCCGAGCTGCAGCGCGCCCGCCTGGCGGAGATGCGCGACTACTACACCTTCATGGTCCGGCGCCTCGAAGCGCTCCTCGGGGAGTACAAGGAGTCGCGCGGGCGCTGACCCTCACGCCCGCCACTCCACGCCCCGGCCGCGAGCCTCCTCGAACACCAGCCACGTACGGGTGGCGCGCACGCCCGGAATGTCCTGGATGCGCTCCAGCACCACGTGCCTGAGCACCACGTTGTCCGGCGTCCTGACCAGCACCAGCACATCGTAGTCGCCGCCGACCAGCGCGAAGTGCTCGACGTACGGGGTGTCCTTCAGCCTGGCCGACACCGCGCGCCAGGAGTTCTGCTCGATGGTGACCGAAACGTACGCGCTCGTGCCCAGGCCCGCCTTGTGCGGGGCGATCTCGGCGGTGAAGCCGGTGATCACCCCGTCGTCCATCAGCCGCGTGATCCGGGCGTAGACGTTGGCCCGGGAGACGTGCACGCGCTCGGCCAGGGTGCGCATCGAGATCCGGCCGTCGCGCAGCAGCTCGGCGATGATCGCGCGATCAACGCCGTCCAGCCGGCTGGCCGATTGTCCCGGCCAACCGCCCTCAGCGCCCTCTTCGATCGACAATCGGACCTCCCGAAGCCCGCAAGAAACCCATTTGTCGCTCATCATGCCTGATGTCTTGAACAGATGGTGACCTGGGCGGACGCTTTGGGTGTCAAACGTCCAAGGAAAGTAGGCGTCGTCATGTCCACGAGGACCCAGGTGGTGGATGGTCTTCTGCCGTCACCCGAGCCGGTGCGCTTCGTCGCCGAGAACGGCACGGAGGTGGAGCCGCCCGCCGGTTACGCGGTCCCGGAGGATGAGCGGCTGCTGGAGGCGTACCGGCAGATGGTCGTGGGCCGCCGCTTCGACCGGCAGGCGACCGCGCTGACCAAGCAGGGCCGGCTCGCCGTCTACCCGTCCAGCCGCGGCCAGGAGGCCTGCCAGGTCGCCGGCGTGCTCGCGCTGCGCGCCGGCGACTGGCTCTTCCCCACCTACCGCGACTCCGTGGCGCTGGTCGCGCGCGGCCTCGACCCCGTCGAGGTGCTCACGCTGCTGCGCGGCGGCTGGCACTGCGGGTACGACCCCGCCGCCACGCGCGTCGCGCCCCAGTGCACCCCGCTGGCCACCCAGACCATCCACGCGGTCGGCATGGCCGAGGCCCTGCGCCGCAAGGGCGAGGACGCCGTCGTCATGGCCTTCATCGGCGACGGCGGCACCAGCGAGGGCGACTTCCACGAGGCGCTCAACTACGCCGCCGTCCTGCACGCCCCCGTCGTGTTCTTCGTGCAGAACAACAAGTACGCGATCTCGGTGCCGCTGGCCAAGCAGAGCGCCGCGCCCGCGCTGGCGTACAAGGGGATCGGCTACGGCATCCCGTCCGAGCAGGTGGACGGCAACGACCTCGTCGCGGTGCTGGCCGTGCTGAGCGCGGCCGTGCGGAACGCGCGGACGGGCGGCGGCCCGTTCCTGGTCGAGGCGCACACGTACCGGATGGACCCCCACACCAACGCCGACGACGCCAGCCGCTACCGGGAGAGCGAGGAGGTCGAGCAGTGGGAGTCGGCCGATCCGCTCGCCCGCCTGGAGACCTACCTGCGCGGGCGCGGCCTGCTCGACGCGGAGGCCGTCGAGTCGGCGCACAAGGTGGCCGAGGAGTTCGCCGCGCGTGTCCGCGAGCGGATGAACGCCGACCCGGCGGCGGACCCGTTCGAGCTGTTCGACCACGTCTTCGCCGAGCCGACACCCCAGTTGCGCGAGCAGCGGGCGCTGCTGGCGGCCGAGCTGACCGCCACGGAGGACTGACATGAGCACGACGACGTTGTCCATGGCCCAGGCGCTGAACGCCGCCTTGCGGGACGCGTTGCGCGAGGACGAGCGGGTGCTCGTGTTCGGCGAGGACGTCGGCCCGCTGGGCGGCGTGTTCCGGGTCACCGACGGGCTGACCAAGGAGTTCGGCGAGGAGCGGTGCTTCGACACGCCGCTGGCCGAGGCGGGGATCGTGGGGCTGGCCGTGGGCATGGCCATGGGCGGGCTGCGGCCGGTGATCGAGATGCAGTTCGACGCCTTCGCCTACCCGGCCTTCGAGCAGATCGTGTCGCACGTGGCCAAGCTGCGTAACCGTACCCGGGGGCGGTTGTCGCTGCCGATGGTGATCAGGATTCCGTACGCGGGGGGCATCGGCGGGGTCGAGCACCACTGTGACTCCAGCGAGGCGTACTACGCGCACACGCCGGGGCTGAAGGTCGTGACCCCGGCGACGATCGACGACGCGTACTGGCTGCTGCGCGACGCCATCGCCGACCCCGACCCGGTGATCTTCATGGAGCCCAAGCGGCTGTACTGGTCCAAGGACGAGGCCGCCCTCGGGGACCGGCGGGCGGCGGGGTTCGGGCGGGCGGCGGTGCGGCGCGAGGGCCGCGACGCGACGCTGGTCGCCTACGGGCCGAGCGTGCAGGTCGCGCTCCAGGCCGCTTCCGCCGCCGCCGAGAACGGGCTCTCGCTGGAGGTGGTGGATCTGCGCACGATCGTTCCGTTCGACGACGCGACCGTCGTGGCGTCGGTACGGAAGACGGGGCGGTGCGTGGTGATCCAGGAGGCGCAGGGGTTCGCGGGGGTGGGGGCGGAGATCGCGGCCCGCGTACAGGAGCGGTGCTTCCATTCGCTGGCCGCGCCGGTGCTGCGCGTCGCCGGGTTCGACATCCCCTATCCGCCGCCGATCCTTGAGCACTCGCATCTGCCGGACGTGGACCGGGTCCTCGACGCGGTCGATCGGCTGCAGTTCGGGGACGAGCCCGATCTCATGCACCTGGCCGGGGAGGCGTCATGACGGCCACCACTGCCGCCGCTCAGGTGTTCCGGCTGCCCGATCTCGGTGAGGGGCTGACGGAGGCCGAGATCATCGACTGGAAGGTCGCCGTCGGTGACACGGTCGAGGTCGACCAGATCGTGGTGGAGGTCGAGACGGCCAAGGCCGCCGTGGAGGTGCCGGTCCCGTACGCGGGGACGGTGCTGCGGCTGCACGCCGAGGTGGGCGCCGTGCTGGCGGTGGGCCGTCCGCTGATCGAGGTCGGCCCGGCGGACGTCTCGTCCGCCGCGGACCGCTACCGGGAGGAGGAACAGGCCGGATCCGGAAATGTCCTCATCGGATACGGCACCACCCACGCCACGGGCTCTCGCCGCCGCCGCACCCGCCCCCGGCAGATCCCCGAAGCCGTGCCCTCCGCACCTGATCAGGCGCCTCGTGTGATCTCGCCGCTCGTCCGCAAGATCGCCCGGGAGCACGGCCTGGATCTCGCCGCCATCAGCCCTACCGGCCCTCGTGGTGTGATCCTGCGCCGCGACGTCGAGCAGGCCATCACCACGGCCGCCGAGACCCCCGAGACCCCCGAGTCACTCGAAGCGGTGGGGGAGCGGATTCCGTTGCGCGGTGTGCGCCGGGCGGTGGCCGACAAGCTGAGCCGCAGCCGCACGGAGATCCCCGACGCCACCACCTGGGTGGACGCCGACGCCACCGGCCTGCTCGCGGTCAGGGACGCCCTGCGGCGGTCCAGCCCCGGCCTGGGCATCGGCCTGCTCGCCCTCCTGGCCCGCGTCTGCGTGGCCGGACTGCGGCGGTTCCCCGAGCTGAACTCCTCGGTCGACACCGGCCGGGCCGAGATCGTCCGGCACGGGCACATCAACCTCGGGTTCGCCGCCCAGACCGACCGCGGCCTCGTCGTGCCGGTGGTCCGGGACGCGCACCTGATGACGACCGCCCAGCTCGCCGCCGAACTGGCCAGGCTCACCGGCCTGGCCCGCTCGGGCGCGCTGCCGCCCGCGGCCATGACCGGGGGCACGTTCACGCTCAACAACTACGGCGTCTTCGGCGTGGACGGATCCACCCCGATCATCAACCACCCCGAGGCGGCCCTCCTGGGCATCGGCCGGATCATCGACCGGCCGTGGGTGGTCGACGGCGCGGTCGTGCCCCGGAAGGTCACCCAGTTGTCGTTCACCTTCGACCACCGGGTCTGCGACGGCGGCACGGCGGGCGGGTTCCTGCGCTTCGTGGCCGACTGCGTCGAGGACCCCGCGATCCTGTTCGCCCACGTGTGAGCACCGGCAGAGAAGGAGAGTCACGTGGTGCGGCTACGCCCGTCCCTGCTCGAACTGCAGTCCTACGTCCCGGGCCGCAAGGTGCCCGGGGCCGTCGTCCTGGCCAGCAACGAGTGCCCGTACGGGCTGCTGCCGGGCGTCGCGGCCCGGCTCGGCGAGCTGACCGGGGGCCTGTCGCGCTACCCCGACATGGGCGCCCGCCGCCTGCTGGAGGCGCTCGCCGCCCGCCACGGCGTGAGCACCGACCGCGTCGCCGTCGGGGCGGGGTCGTCCGAGGTCTGCGGGCAGATCCTGCTCACGGTGTGCACGCCGGGCGCCGAGGTCGTCTTCGGCTGGCGGTCGTTCGAGGCGTACCCGATCCTGACCACGGTGGCCGGCGGCGTACCCGTGCGGGTGCCGCTGCGCGACCACGTCCAGGACCTGCCGGCGATGGCGGCGGCCGTCACCGAGCGGACCCGGCTGGTGTTCGTCTGCAACCCCAACAACCCGACCTCGACGCCCATCGGTGAGACCGCCCTGCGGGCCTTCGTCGAGGAGTTGCCCGGGCACGTGCTGGTCGTCATCGACGAGGCCTACCACGAGTACGCCGATCCGGCCGTGGTGCCGGACGCGCTCGCGCTCTTCGGCGACCGGCCGAACGTGGTCGTCCTGCGGACCTTCTCCAAGGCGTACGCGCTGGCCGGGCTGCGGGTCGGCTACTGCGTCGGGGCGCCGGAGATCATCGCGCAGGTGCGCAAGACCCAGACGCCGTTCAGCGTCAGCGCCCTCGCCCAGGAGGCGGCGATCGCCGCGCTCCAGAGCGGCGACGAGGTCACCAGGCGGGCCGCCCTCACGATCGGCGAACGCGAACGCGTCACCGGAGAACTGCGCATTCTCGGTTACGACGTGCCGGAGTCCCAGGCGAACTTCCTGTGGCTGCCCCTCGGCCAGGACAGCGCGGCCTTCGCCGGCCACTGCCTGGACCACGGGATCATCGTGCGCGCCTTCCCGGGCGAGGGCGTCCGCGTCACCCTGGGGCTGCCCGAGGAGAACGCGGCCTTCCTCACCCAGGCCGCGACCTGGCGGGCCTGAGTCAGGTCCCGAGCAGGGCCGCCGCCAGCATCAGGGCGAGCCACTCCTCGTAGTCGGCCTCGCTCCACCCGCACACCTCGGTCAGCTTCTCGAAGTTCTCCGCCGAGGTGAGCACGTAGATCTGCTCGGCCGCCCGGCCGGTGGACAGGCCGGGGCGCGACGCCCCCAGGGCGTGCAGGTGCTCGGCCAGGCCGCGGCCGCCCGCCAGCCGTTCGCGTTCGATCCCGGCCAGCACGTCGTGCAGCCCGGCGTCGGCGGGGGAGGCGGCGGCCGCCGCGCGCAGGAGACGGTGCACGGGGCCGACACGCCGGAGGATGGCGGTGGCCATGGCGGCATAGCGGGCGAGTTTGCGCGCGGGGTCGGGCTCGTCGACGATCGCCTGGACCTCGGGCCGGTCGCTCTGCGGCACGGCCTGGGCGTCTCCGGCCAGCGTGATGTCGTAGACGAGCTTGGCCAGCGCGGGCTTGCCGCCGGGGCACGAGGTGTACAGCGTCTGGACGGCCACGCCGGCCTCGCGCGCCACCTCGGCCATGGTGGTGCCGGCGTAGCCCTTCGCGGCCATCAGGTCGCGCGCCGCCGTCGCGATCTTCATCCGGGTGGCCTGGGCGTGCTCCTGGCGCAGGCCGCTGGAGTAGGCGCGCCGCTTCCGCTGCTCGGTCATCGGTGACCATGCTTCCAGACCCGCGCGTGTGGGCCCACCCGCCCCCGTGGGGACGGGTGGGCCGGCAGCGCCGGCCGTCAGGCGCAGGAGTAGCCCGACGGGAGCGCGGTGTTGCCGTTCGGGCGGGTCGCCTGGAAGCCGACGCTGGTCGTGGCGGCACCGGGGGCGAGGGTGCCGTTGTGACCGGCGTTCCTGATGGTGACGGTCTGCCCGCTGACGGTGGCGGTGCCGTTCCATGAGCCGGTCAGGGTGTGCCCGGCGGGCAGCGTGAAGGTGACCGTCCAGCCGGTGATGGTCGCGGTGCTCGTGTTGGTGATGGTCAGGGGCTGGACGACGTACCCGGTGGCCCATTGGGTCTGGACGGTCGGCACGGCCGAGCAGGTGCCGGTGGACGGGCCGGGCTGGGTGGTGACCTGGGCGGTGTTCGAGACTGGCGAGGCGTTGCCCGCGGCGTCCCGTGCCCTGACCTGGTAGCGGTAGGTGGTGCTCGGGGTCAGGCCGGTGTCGCCGTACGAGGTCGTGGCCGACGTGCCGACCTGGGTGAACGTGCCGCCGCTCGCGCCGGGCGCGCGCAGCACGTCGTAACCGGTGACGCCGGTGTCGTCCGTCGCGGCCGTCCAGCTCAGGGTGGTGCCCGTGGACGTGGTCCCCGAGGCGGCCAGGCCGGCCGGGGCCGTCGGCGGCGAGGTGTCGCCCCCGCCCGTGGCCGTCGTGAACGTGACCGGTGGCGAGTTCGCGGACAGGTTGCCCGCGCCGTCGCGCGCCCGCACGTACACCTGGTACTGGGTGTTGGCGGTCAGCCCGGTGAGGGTGATCGAGGGGGTGGTGGACTGGCCGAGCCGCGGATCGGTGGTGCCCTGCTCGCGATGGACGTCGTAGCCGGCCAGCCCGGAACCGCCCTGGTCGGTGGAGGCGGCCCAGGTCAGCGTGGCGCCGGTGGCGGTCACACCGGACGCGGCCGGGGCGCCCGGCGCGCTCGGCGCGGTGGTGTCGCCGGAGTCGCCGAGGACCGGCGTCTGCCAGTCACGCCAGTCGGCCAGGTTGCCCGCCGCCCTGGCCGAGATCCTCATCGAGCCGGCCGCGTTGCCGGTCTTCAGCAGGAACTTCTGGATGTTCTGCTGCAGCGGGGTCCGCCATTCCGCCCGGTTGGCGCAGTGGCTGCCGTCCTGGACGTCGGACCAGTACGTGATGTTCTCTCCGGCGCCGAGCGCCTTGTAGACCTCCGCGCCGCCCAGGGCCGCCACGCTCGCGGACCGGGGGCCCAGGTTGGTGATGTGCGGGTTGTCCATGATGAACAGCCCTCGCGGCGCGACCATGGCCACCATCTCGTGAGTGTCCACCGGCAGCCGGTTCGGGCTGCTCGTGAACGAGCCGAACGCGTCCCCGAGCCACGGCTGCTCCCCGTAGGCGCTGCTCAGGCTCTGGGCGCCCTCCCCGGGAATCCCGCGGAAGATGGGCACGCCCGCGCTGCCCGACTCGATCGGCATGGTCAGGGCGATGCGCTGGTCGAACGCGCCGGTCACGAAGGCGCCCTTCCCGAACCGCGAACATCCGGTGACCCCGGTGGCGTCCGCCCGGAGAATGGCGCCGCCCGACTGCTCGATGACGTCGATGATCCGGCTCACTCCCCATCCCCAGGCGAGCAGCAGCCCGGTGCCGCTGGCGGAGCCGTAGACGCTGTAGAACGCGCCCTGCTTGTTGCTGCGCGGCGTGCCCTCCCGCCCGACGGCGTAGGGGTCGTAATTGATGACGGCCGCGCCGGCCGCCGTGATGGCGGCGGTGTCCGCCCCGAACCCGCCGAAGACGACCACGGCCGGGAACGGCCCCGTCCCGCTCGGCAGCGAGACGCTCGCGGAGAAGCTGGAACTGCGGCCGTTGTGGTTGACGTTCACGGTGATGCCGGTCCGCGAGACCGTCCCCGTCACACTGGCCGGTTTCACGGGCTTCTCGCCGTAGACGAACTTCTCGGACAGCCGCTTGATCTCCTCCCGCCGGCACCGCCAATCCGACTTGGCGGAGATGCGCGTGCCGTCCAGCTTCCTGAAGGGATCGGGCAGCCGGGCGTTGGCGGGCAGGGATCCGGCGTCAGGCAGGCCGGGCACCGCGCAGTCGGCACCCTCGTTCTCGACTCCAGCGGCCGCGACGGCCTCGGGGGAGGCCACCGTCACCGCTCCGGCGACCGAGAGCAGCGCCGCCACCATGAGGGCGACGACTCTCGAAGGGGCCGACCTGTTGATCACTGGGCTCTCCCTTCCAAGGGGGACGTCGGTGATCAGTTTGCGAACATCGCCGAAACATGTCAACGCATGGTCGAAATGTTTCGGTAGATCGTGCCGATGAGCTGCGGATGGCTGACAAAAGTTTCGGAAATTAGTTGAAACTACGGGCCTCGCCGCGTGGGAAGCCGAAAGTGATGTTGCGCGAAGTCACGAAGACACCGGCCCCCGGCAGCCCATACCGTTTGCTCGTGCCGAGGGGATCACAAATCGTGGTGGGGCGGGCGGGCGACCTGCCGGGGTGGCTGCTCGACGGCATGTTCCGGCTCCGCCACGAGGTGTTCCGCGAACGCCTCCGCTGGGACGTCGGCAGCCTCCACGGCAGGGAACGCGACGAATACGACGACTACGACCCCGTCTACGTGATCGGCCACGCGGACCGGCGGGTCACCGGGTGCTGCCGGCTGCTGCCCACCGACGGTCCCTATATGCTGCGCGACGTCTTCTTCGAGGCGTTACGCGGCGGCCAGGCTCCGCACGATCCGGCCGTCTGGGAGATGAGCCGCCTGGCCACCGACCGCGCCTGGTCGCGTACCGTGGCGGCGGGCTTCGGCGACCTGGCCCGCGCCCTGCTCTGGGAGGCGTTCCGCTGGGTCGATCGGCACGGGGACACGATCGTCGCCGTCTCCAGCGTGGCGGTGGAGCGCAGCGTGAACGCGATGGGCGTCGCCACCCGGCGTCTCGGGGACGGCCGGGCGACCCGCCTCGGCGGCCTGCTCTGCTCCGCCTACACCACCTCTACCAGGGACTTCCTGACGAACGCGCTCCCCGTGCCGTCGAACTGACGCGATCAGCCGGGCTGGACGTGGGTGACCTCCGCGCCGAGCAGGTCCGCCACCGCCCGCAGGTCGGCCAGGCGGTGCCCGGTGCCCAGGGCCCAGTGGTGGGAGATGCCGCTGGCGCTCCACGCGTCCGTCCACTCGCCCGGGTCGCAGCCGAAGTCCACCCGGGACGTCGTGTTGCCGATCTGCAGCAGCGGCCCCGACACGACCTCGCCCTCCGAGACCACGAAGCCGTAGCTCCCGTCCCTGGCCTGCCGCAGCCCGAACGCGGTCACCGGGCCACGCGTCACGTCGAACTCGACCGACACGCCCCACCCGCGCTTGCCGTGATAGACGCCGAGGCCGCGCAGCAGCGGCCGCCGGGAGCTGATCGCCAGGTGGGCGGGGCCGTCGTGCCCCATCTCCACGTGGCCACGGGCGAAGTCGAGGGCCTGCAACTCGGTGAACGAGCCGCCGCCGCCCAGCCGGTCCATGATGAGCATGGCCAGCGAGGTGCGCAGCTCGTACTCGCCGGCGGCGGGCACGCCCCGCGCGGTGAGGAGGGACGCGCCCAGGATCATGCCCGCGCCGAGCCGCTCGTGGATCTCGCCGTCCAGGCCCCGGTGGTAGTAGGCCAGGCTGTCCAGCTCGAAGTCCTCGACCAGGCGGTCGAGGCCCACCGACACGCGGGCCGCCCACGCCAGGTCGTCCTCGTCCACCGAGTCGGCCAGGTCGAACACCTCGCGGGCCAGCGTCACCCGCTCTGCGGCCTCGGCGTCGGTGACCTTCTCGGTGCGTACCCGCAGGTCGTCGAACTCCAGCACCTCCACGTGGCCGCCGAAGTTCGCGCTCACCAGCGTCAGGTCGGTGGCCACGTCCAGCATGCCCGGGTAGAGGTGGCCCATCAGGCCGTGCCGCCCGTGGCGCAGCGCGGCGCGTACGCCCGCCGCGCGCACCCAGCGGCCGATCCGCTCCCACGCCCGCTCGTCCTCCAGGTAACCGGAGACCGAGCGGAACGGGATGCCGCAGCGGGTGAAGGCGTTGGCCATCTCCGGCAGCGGGCAGGCGCCGCAGTAGGCCAGCCACTGGCCGGTGTCGAACGTGGCGTGGTCCATCGACTCGGTCGGCTGCAGGTTGATCAGCAGCACGGGCGCGCCGCTGCGCTGCGCGATCGGGACGAGCATGGTGGCCGTCATGTACGTCGTCAGGAACCCGACGATCAGGTCACAGCCCGCCGCCCGCAGCTTCTCCGCCGCCTCGGCCCCCTCCTGGGCGTCGGAGACGAAGCCGACGTCCACCACCTCCGCGTCCAGCTCGCCCATACGTTCGGCGACCCGGGCGGCCGAGCGCTGGAGCTGGGGGAGCAGCCCGGGGAACTGCGGCCAGTAGGCTCCCAGCCCGCCGGCGACCAGGCCGACCTTGGGACGGCGCGGGCTGATGCGGGTGAACGTGCTTTCGGTCACGATGGATTCTCCTAGCGGGCTTCGACCTCGATGATGCGCGTGTAGTCGTTGGCGCCGTTCGACGCGAGCGCGACGATGCGGACGGCGTCGGCCGTGACCGGCGCGAAGTCGGAGCGCACCGTCCCGGCCGTGTTGCCGCGCACCTGCGCGACCGTCTGCCACTGCCCGCCCACCTGGGCCTGTACGTCCCAGTCGCGCAGCCCGTGCCGGGAGGCGGGATAGCGTTCGGTGTCCAGCGTGTACAGATCCACCCGGGACACCTGCCGCGCCCCGCCCAGCCCGATGGCGATCGTGTCGGGCCAGGCCCTGGCGGTGGCGTCGTTCCAGCCGTTGCCGCCGGCCCAGCCGTTCGACGAACGGTCGCCGTCGGCGACGCTGCACGGCGGGTAGTTGGCGTTGGTGTGCTGGGAGGAGGCGGTGACGGGGCGGCGCAGCGCCAGGTTGCCGCCGTTGTCGAGACCGTCCACGGGCACGACCTCGACCGGCACCTTCAGGGTCTGCGCGGGCGTGCGCAGGCGCAGGCCGTACGTGCCCTGCTTGATGTCGGGCGGGACGGCGACCAGCAGCTTCGCGCCCAGCTCGTAGCCGGGTGGCAGGTAGCTGGTCAGCATCGACCGGGACGCCGTCAGCGGGGGGTCGATCTCCACCTGCATGGTGGCGTACGTGGCCTTCTTGGCGTCGCTGCGCAGGCCGATGTCGATCCGGGCGGGGCAGGCGGGGTCGACGCCGATCGGGGCCACGAGCTTGTCCGCGCCCGCGATCGGGGTGAGCCTGCCGGTGCCGTGGGACGTGCCCGGCCTGACCTTGACGGACAGCGACGAGGGCGGTTGCTCGGGCTCCCACGCGGCGGCCGTCGTGGTGAGGGTGGCGGCGACGGCCAGCGCGGCGGCGAGAATACGCATGATCCGTTCCTTCCTAGAGGGCGTGCAGCCCGGGGGCGCCGTCGAGGGTGAGCAGGCTGGCGCGGGTGGAGACGGGGGCGCCGGGGCGGTCCACGTACGGGACGACCTTGAAGTCCGAGCGCCACTGGCCGCGCGTGACCTCGCAGGAGACGTAGCCGCGCTGGTAGCTGGAGAAGCGCAGATGCGGGTTGACCGGGTCGGAGCCGCCCGGCGGCACGCCCGTCGAGGCGTTGCCGTTGCCGCCGCTGCTGACCGAGGTGCACACGAACTCTACGCCGATGGGCGGCGTGGTGGCGTCGTCGAAGTCGGCCCGCAGCTCGCCGGCCAGGTTGTAGTGGATGTCGCCGGTCAGCACCACCGGGTTGCTGACCTGGCGCTCGGCCATGCCGGTGAACAGGCGGTCCTTGGCGGCCCGGTAGCCGTCCCACAGGTCCATGCTGAGCCGCTGCGCCGGTCCGGCGTCGTAGTCGAGCTGCATCATGGCGACCTGCTGGGCCAGCACGTTCCACTTCGCGCGGGAGGCGCCGAGGCCGTCGAGCAGCCACCGCTCCTGCTCGGCGCCGATCATCTGCCGGGCCGGGTCGAGCCGCTCGGCGCAGTCCACCTGCTGGCCGTCGCCGCACACCTGGTCGTCGCGGTACTGCCGGGTGTCGAGCACGTTGAACTCGGCCAGGTCGCCGAAGGTGAACCGGCGGTAGATGCGGGCGTCCGGGCCCCGCACCTCAGGCACGCGGACGGGCATGTTCTCCCAGAAGGCGCGGAAGGCGTTGGCCCGGATCACCAGGTAGTCCTGCTCGGTCACCTCGCCGCCGGGGCCGTAGCGGCCCGCCCAGTTGTCGAGCACCTCGTGGTCGTCCCAGGTGACGATCCACGGCGCGCGGTGGTGGGCGGCCTGGAGGTCGGGGTCGCTCTTGTAGAGGCCGTACTGGACGCGGAAGCGGTCGAGGGTGTCGCACTGCACCCGGAACTGCTCGGGCACCGGGGTGTTGCGGGTGCCGCCGGATGGCACGATGCCGTACTCGTAGATGTAGTCGCCCAGGTGGAAGACCACGTCGGGGTTCTCGTCGGCGAGGTGGCGGTAGGCGGTGTAGTAGCCGTCCTGCCACGAGGCGCACGAGGCGAACGCCAGGCGCAGCGCGTCGGGGCTGCTGCGCGGCGCGGGCGCGGTCTTGGTCCGGCCGACGGGGCTGAGCTCGCCGCCGGCGCGGAACCGGTAGAAGTACTCGCGGCCGGGCCGCAGGCCCTTGGCGTCCACGTGCACCGAGTGTCCGTACTCGGGGGTGGCCCAGGCGGAGCCGTGGCGGACGCGGCGGGTGAACGCCTCGTCCTCGGCGATCTCCCAGTCGACCTGGATCCTGTTGTACGGCAGCCCGCCGAGCGGCTCCAGCGGCCTGGGCGCCAGGCGGGTCCAGAGGATCACCCGGTCGGGCAGCGGATCGCCGGAGGCGACACCGAGCCGGAACGGGTAGTCGGCCTTGACCGCGGCCCGCGCCTGGGCGGTTCGCGGATCGGCCAGGTTCGTGGTGAAGGCCAGGGCGAAGGCCGCGCTGCCTATCCCGAGGAAGCCTCGGCGGGAGGGATGCATGCTGCTTCCTAAGCTGGGGGGCGAAAGCCCTCACTTTGTAGCAAGCAGCCGAGCACTTAACAAGATGCAAGTTACAAATAACGCAGGATCGCGTTACATTTGTGCCACCTGAACGTTCGCATGGTGGTCGCGCAGCCGCTGCAGCAGCTCGGCCGGGGCCCCCGAGTCGACCACCACGACGTCGAAGTCGTCGAGCGGCGCGACCCGGTGGAGTGCCACGCGGGCCAGCTTGGAGCCGTCCACGGCCAGCACGCGGCGCGCCGCCGAGCGCAGCATCGCCCGCTTGACCAGCACGATCTCCTGCTCCTGGTGGTAGGCGTACTGCTCGGAGATGGCCGAGGTGGAGACCACGACGACATCGGTGCTCACCGCCTCGACCGCGTCGACGCAGCCGAGCCCGAGAAACGAATCATGCGTGGCGTGATATTCGCCGCCCAGCGCGATGAGCCGGATGTCGGACCGGCCGGCCAGCAGCCTGATCGCCTCCAGGAAGTTCGTCACGACGGTCAGCGGGGCGAGTTCGTCGAGGTGGCGGGCCACGGCCAGCGCCGTCGTGGAGTCGTCGAGCATCAGCGAGCTGCCCGGCTCGATCAGCCCCGCCACCACCCGGGCGATGGCGTCCTTCTCGGCCGTGTGCGCCTTGAGCCGGTAGGCGATGTTGCTCTCCCACACGTTGCTGGCCTGGGCGGTCGCACCGCCTCTGACCTTGCGCACCATGCCCTGGCGTTCGAGCTCGTCGAGGTCGCGGTGGACGGTCATCAGACTCACGCCGAAGCTCTCCGCGAGCTCCGTGACGGAGGCGGAACCCCGGCGCACGATGTGCTCGGCCATGCCCTGCCATCGCGCTGACCTGCTGGAGGTGTGCTGACGCGCATTCACCTGTGTGTCCACCGTTTCCACCCTGTCTCCGACCCTGTCGGACGGCTGCGCATCCTACCCTTGACACCCCGCTGGGGCGACTCGTACTCTCCCCCCACCGCCAGTTTTAACATGATTGTTTGTGAACTTAACAAGATATTAAAACGTTCGCATCCAGCTCTCGGGGATCTTCAGCTTTCCGCACGACCGAGGAGACAGCGACATGACCGACCTGCTGCACGGCGCCAGGGTCAGCCGCGGCCAGTTCCTGCGCATGATGGGCGGTCTGGCCGCGGCCACGCTCGCCACGGCCTGTTCCACCAGGCCCGAGACCACCGCGACCACCGGTGGGGCCGCCACGACCGAGCTCAAGTTCATCGGCGTGGCCGACCAGAAGACGCCGATGGACGAGCTGGCCGCCGCCTACGCGAAGGTCAAGCCGGCCGTCCGCATCACGCCCTCCTACGCGCCCACCGACCAGGTACAGACCTCGGTGCGCACCCAGCTAGGCGCCGGCAACGCCCCCGACCTGCACGTGGTCTATCCCGGCAACGGCAGCGCGATGTCGATGTCCCAGATCGCCGGGGCCGGGCTGCTGGCCGACCTGTCCGCGCAGACGTGGACGCAGACCATCCCCGCCGGGTTCAAGCCCGCCTTCCAGCTCGAAGGCAAGACCTACATCTACTCGGCCGGGTCGTCGGTGATCGGCGCGGTCTACAACAAGAAGGCCTTCGCCAAGGCCGGGATCGACGCGCCGCCGACGACGTGGACCGAGTTCCTGGCCGTGTGCGACAAGCTCAAGAAGGTCGGCGTGGTGCCGATCGCGCTGGGCGCGCAGACGCCGTGGGTCACCCAGTTGATCACGTACGCGCTGGTGCCCTCCACCGTCTACGCCAAGGACCCGACGTTCGACGACAAGCAGCTCGCCGGGCAGGCCAGCTTCGCCGACTCGGGCTGGCGGCAGGCCATGGAGATGTACCTGGAGCTGCAGAAGCGCGGCTTCTTCAACGACAAGCCGAACGGCACCACGTTCGAGCAGCAGACCTCCATGGTGGCCACCGGCAAGGCGGCCATGGCCATCCAGGTCTCGGCCGTCCTGCCCGACTTCCGCAAGGCCGCCTCCTCGCCCGACGACCTGTCGATGTTCCCGCTGCCGGGCGCCGACGACGCGAACCAGGTGTGGATCCCCGCCGGCGTCGTCGTCGGGCTCGGGGCCAACGCCAAGGGCCGCAACGCCGAGGAGGCCAAGGCGTTCATCGACTACCTCGGCAAGCAGGAGAACATCAACGCCTGGGCCAAGGCCATCGCCGCCATCCCGCTCACCCAGGACGCGAGCTCCACCATCGACCCCGCCGTCCAGTCGTTCCTGCCGTTCACCAAGGACCGCGCCGTGCCGTTCATGGACCAGCGCTGGCCGAACGCCGAGGTCCAGCCGGTGCACTTCGCGGTCGTCCAGGAGTTGCTGGCCGGTGACTCCACGATCGACGAGGCGCTGAAGAAGATGGACGAGGCGTACCGGAAGTGACCCCCGTGACCGCAGGGCGGAGCCGGCCCGCCCACGCCGCGCGGCGGCGGCGCTTCGACGCCGCCGCGCCGTCCTGGCTGTTCGCCGCGCCCGCCCTGGCCGTGTACGCGCTGATCGTGCTGTACCCGGCCATCTCCGGCGTCGTCTACGCCTTCACCGACTGGAGCGGCATCGGCCGCGACATGTCCTTCGTCGGCCTGGCGAACTTCCGCACCCTGCTGGACGACGAGCAGGCCATGGGCTCGATCGGCAACACGTTGCTGCTCACCGTGGCCATCGTGGTCGTCCAGAACGGCGTCGGCCTGCTGCTGGCGCTCGGCGTGCACGCCAAGCTGAAGAGCCGCGCGCTGCTGCGCGTCGTCTTCTTCGCGCCCGTCGTCGTCAGCCCCGTCATGGTGGCCTTCCTGTGGAAGTACATCTACAACCCCGACCCGGCGGCCGGCCTGAACGGGCTGCTCGGCCTGGAGGTGGACTGGCTCGGCGACCCGTCGGTCGCGCTGTGGTCGATCGCCGGCATGGTGGTGTGGCAGTACGCCGGCTACAGCATGGTCATCTTCCTGGCCGGCCTGGAGGGCGTGCCGCGCGAGCTGCACGAGGCCGCGATGATCGATGGGGCGGGCACCTGGCAGCGCTTCCGCTACGTCACCTGGCCACTGCTCGCCCCCGCCGTGACGATCAACCTGATGCTCTCCACGATCGGCGGGCTCAAGCTCTTCGACCAGATCTTCGCCGCCACCAACGGCGGCCCCGGCTACGCCACCGAGACCCTGTCGACCGTGCTCTACAAGCAGGCGTTCGTGTTCGGCAAGTTCGGCTACAGCACCGCCATCGCGCTGGTGCTGGCGCTGTTCGTGGCCGCGGTGTCGCTCATCCAGGTGTACTACCTGCGCGGACGGGAGGTGACCGCGTGAAAAGGACGTTCTGGCTTGAGATCGTCATGATCGCGGCGGCGGTGGCGTTCATGTTCCCCGTCTACACGCTGATCTCTCTGTCGCTGAAGGACCCGGCGCAGATCTCGTCGTCGCCGCTGGCGCTGCCCGACCCGCCCACGCTCGGCAACTTCGCCAGCGCCTGGTCGGCGGCCGCGCTCGGCCCGTCGCTGGTCAACAGCACCGTGATCACCGTGGTCAGCCTGGTGGCGCTCGTCGCGCTCGGCTCCTTCGCCGCGTACTTCCTGGCCCGCGTGCGGACCCGTCTCGGTTACGGCCTGTACGTCCTGTTCCTGCTCGGCATCGTGCTGCCCTTCCAGCTCGGCATGATCCCGCTGTACGAGCTGGTGACCGACCTGGGGCTGATCGGCACGCACGCCGGGATGATCCTCTTCTACACCGGCATCCAGCTCCCGTTCACCGTCTTCCTCTACACGGGCTTCATCCGGGCGCTGCCCCGCGAGTACGCCAGCGCCGCCCAGATCGACGGCGCCTCGCACCTGACGGCGTTCACCCGCGTGGTCTTCCCGCTGCTGCGGCCGATCACCGGCACCGTGCTGATCCTCAACGCCGTCTTCATCTGGAACGACTTCTTCACCCCGCTGGTCTACCTCGGCGGCTCCGGCTTCGAGACCGTCCCGGTCAGCGTGTTCGCCTACGTCGGCCAGTACGTCTCCCAGCACGGCCTCGTCTTCGCCGGCCTCGTGCTCGGCGCGCTGCCGATCGTCGTCGTCTTCCTGCTGCTGCAGCGGTACGTCATCAAGGGCTTCTCCAGCGGGCTCAAGGGATGAACGTCTTCGACGTCTTCCGCGAGCCGCCGCGCACGTTCTCCCCCGCGGCGATCTGGTGGTGGAGCGGTGAGCCGCTGCGCCGGGATCGGCTGCGCTGGCAGATGGAACGCCTGGTCGCCGGGGGTGTGCACAATCTCGTCATCCTCAACCTGGCCCCCTCAGGGCCGATGTTCGGGGCCGGCGCCGACGACCCGCCGTTCCTGTCGGAGGCGTGGTGGGAGCTGCTCGACGGGGTGTGCGAGGACGCGTACGAGCTGGGCGCGCACCTGTGGTTCTACGACCAGCTCGGCTTCTCCGGGGCCGACCTGCAGGCGCGGCTGGTGCAGGAACGGCCCGAGTTCGCCGGGCAGTGGCTCGCCGCCGACGGGTCGGTCACGTCGCGGGGCTTCGACTATCTCTCGCGCGAGGCGTGCGCGGTGCTGCTGGACCGGGTGCACGGGGAGTTCGAACGACGGATCGGGCACTGGTTCGGCCGGGTGATCGCCGGGTCGTTCCAGGACGAGCTGCCGACGCTGCCCACCTGGTCGTCCGGGTTCGCCGCCGAGCATCTGGCCCGTCGCGGGCAGGCGTTCGACCTGGACTCCCCTTCGCCGGACTGGCGGGCGTACCAGGTCACCCGGGCCGAGCTGGCCGAGGAGGCGTTCTTCCGGCCGCTGGCCGAGTGGCACGCCCGGCACGGTCTCGTGCACGGCTGTGACCAGCAGGATCCCGCCCGGGCGGGGCATCCGGTGGACGGGGTGCGGCTGTACGCCGACTACGCGCGGACCCACCGCTGGTTCGGGGCGCCCGGCTCCGACCACCACGGCGACGCGCGTCTGCACTCCTCGCTGGCCCACCTGTACGGGCGGCCGCGCACCTGGATCGAGGCGTTCCATTCGAGCGGGTGGGGCGGGACGCTGGAGGAGACGTTCGACTGGCTGCTGCCGTGGCTGCGGGCCGGGGCCACCCTGTACAACCCGCACGCCGTCTACTACACGACCAAACGCGGCTGGTGGGAGTGGGCGCCGCCGTCCACCGACTGGCGTCAGCCGTACTGGCGGCACCACCGGGTCTTCGCCGAGGCCGTCACCCGGCTGTGCGCGGCCCTGTCGCTGGGCCGGCACGCCTGCGACGTCGCCGTCCTGCTTCCGACGGCCACCGCGCAGGCCGGGACGGGGGTGGACGGCGCCGGCCGGGCCGCGCTGCGGGCGCAGGAGGTCTATCGCGAGCTGGTGGGCGACATGGCCTGGTTCGCCACCAAGCCGGGGGTGCTGGACCGGCTCGGCCTGGACGCGGACGTCATCGACGAGGACTCGGTGCGGCGGGCGGTCGTCAAGGACGGGCGGCTGACGGTGTCCACGGAGGCGTACCGCGCCATCGTGCTGCCGGCCGTCACGGTGCTGGAGGAGGAGGTGGCCGACCGGCTCGCGGAGTTCGCCGCGAGCGGCGGCCTGCTGATCGAGGTCGGCGCCGAGCAGGTCCCGGCCGGTGGGCCGGTGGACGGGCCGGTGGATTGGCCGGTGGATGGGCCGGTGGATGTGCCGGTGGATGTGCCCGTGGACGTCGCTCGGCTTGGGGCCCGGCTGGGGGCTCGGTTCGTGGCCGGGGCCGATCGGCTGGGGGAGGCGCTGGGCGACCTGGAGCGGCGGGTCGAGGCGCCCGTGCCCGCGCTGGTGCGGCAGGACGGGGAGACGACGCTGGTGTTCCTGCCGGCCGCGTTCCCCATGGCCAGCCGCATCGGGGTGGGGCGGCCCGAGGAGCGCGGGGTGGACCTGGGCTGGCTGGACGCGGTCATCGACTTCGACCCCGCCCGGTACGCCCGCGAGATGCCGATCACCGTCCGGGGCGTCTCGGGGACACCGCTGCTGCTGCGGCCCTTCTCCGGCGGTGAGGCGGTGGCGCTGCCGTACACCAGGGACGGTGACGCCGTGCGGGTCGTGGTCCCGTTCGACGACGGGCCGGCGGCGCTGCTGGTGTTCGACGGTACGGAGGCCGAGCCCGCCTCGCGGCCCGCCTACCCCGTGGAAGTGGATCTCGGGGACGAGTGGGACGTCGAGCTCGTGCCCACCCTGGACGACACCTGGTCGGACTTCGGGGGCGGGGCGGGGGTCGAATGCCGGACCCTGCGCACGCCGGACGGGGTGCCGGTGGACGTGACGTTCGGGCCGCGCGGCGAGCAGCGAACCGGCGCCGGGCCCTGGACCCCGTCGGTGTGGTCGTCCTCCCGGGGGCTGCACAAGGATCCGGTGCACCGGGAGACGCTGGGGCCGAAGGGCCGGGTGCCGGTGGAGTTCCTGGCGTTCGGCCGCGTCGAGGCGGGCATGGAGGCGCGCTTCCGCACGGTCGTTACCGTCCCTGACGGCGGTCCCGCCTGGCTGGCCATCGGCGCCGGGGCGGCCAAGACGGTCTGGCTCGACGGGACCGAGCAACCGCGTTCGTCCGTGCCACTTGAGGACCACGGCTACGCCGCCGTGTCGCGCCTGCCCATTCCCGCCGGGGAGCACCTGCTGGAGCTGGTGCTCGTGCCGGACGAGGAGCTCGACCTGCGGGCGTACGTCTGCTTCGTGGCCGACCCCGCCGGCGCGGCCCGGCCGGAGTGGATCGCGGGCGCGCCGCTGGAGACGGTCGTGCACGTGCCGGGCCCCGGGCCCGCGCTGCTGCAGGTCGCCTCCACGTCGTTCTGCCGGGTGCTGGTCAACGGCGTCGAGGCGGGCCGGCAGGGCGGCTTCGACCCGTACGCGGAGGCGGACATCCCGCGCGTGCGCCGTTACGACGTCGCCCACCTGCTGCGGGAGGGCGCCAACACGGTACGCGTCGAGTCCGGCGGCTGGGTGCTCACCGACGGCCTGGCGGTCTCCGGCCCTGACTGGTCACCGGCCCCGCGCGTCCGCCGCCGCCAGCACGGCGACCCCGCCGCCCTCTGGCTCCTGCCGCGCCCGCACCCCCTCCCGGAGACGCACTGGCTGACCGATACCCCCGGCGCTGTGCCTGTCGTGTTCGCGGTGCCGGGGGCGCGGGCGCGTACCGAGCTGTTCCTGCTGGACGTGCCTCCCGGGGCGACCGGGATCGAGGTGAACGCCCTGGGCCGGGCCGAGGTGCGGGCCGAGTTCGGCGGGCCGCACGGCGAGGCCGAGATCCGGGTGGACACCACCCCCGGCGCGCAGGCGGGCGCCGCCTTCACCGGCCCCGTCCGGTTCACCTGCGGGCCGGGGCGGATGCGGCTCGGCGACTGGGAGGAGCGCGGGCTGGCCGGTTACAGCGGCGGCGTACGGTATCGGACCACGATGGACGCCCCCGCCGGGCCGGGCGCGCTCGACCTGGGGCGCGTCAGGGGCACCGCCGAGGTGAGCGTCAACGGGCGGCCCTGCGGCGTCCGGGTGTGCTCTCCTTACGTCTTCGACGTCGACCTCGACGAAGGCGCCAACGAGATCGAGATCCTCGTGCTCGGCACCCTGGCCCCCTACATGGACGAGGCGAGCCCCACCCACTTCGTCTTCCCCGGCCAGCGCACCACCGGCCTGTTCGGCCCGGTCCGGTTGCGATGCTCGAAAATTTCGGAAAGCCGATGACATGAGAGGGGCGCCTTGTTGCCGTCCGATTTCGGTGCTATCTCCTTGTGGGGATCGCCGCCTGATCGGAGGAATCAGTGGCCCACCCCCCACGCCGACGCTTCAGCGCTACCTTGATCGTCGTGTTCACCCTAGCCGCCGGGCTCCCGGCCCCTTCCTACGCCGCCCCCGAACCGGAACAGACACCCGATGACTTGACCCTCTGGTACGACAAGCCCGCCACCGACTGGGAGACCCAGGCCCTGCCCATCGGCAACGGCCCCCTGGGCGCCATGATCTTCGGCGGCGTGGCGTCCGAGCGGATCCAGTTCAACGAGAAGACCCTGTGGACCGGCGGCCCGGGGTCGCCGGGCTACGACCATGGCGGCTGAAAGACCCCGCGGCCGGACGCCATCGCCGAGGTGCGGCGGCGCATCGACCGCGACGGCTGGATGACGCCCGCCGACGTGGCCGCCCTATTAGGCCAGCCCAAGACGGGCTTCGGCGCGTACCAGACCTTCGGCGACCTGCGCCTCGACCTCCCCGGCGCGCCCGAGAGCCCTGCCGGTTACCGCCGCGAGCTGAGCCTGCGCGAGGCCGTGGCCCGCGTCGCCTACACCGACGGCGACGTCCGCCACGAGCGCGAGTACTTCGCCGCCAACCCCGACAACGTCATCGTCGGCCGCCTCTCGGCGGACCGGCCGGGCCAGGTGTCGTTCACCCTGCGCCACACCTCGCCGCGTGACGACAAGACGGTCACGGCCGCCGGCGGCCGGCTCACCATCCGCGGCACGCTGCGCGACAACCGGCTGCGGTTCGAGGTCCAGGTCCAGGTCATCATCACGGGCGGCAGCCGTACCGACGCGGGGGACGAGATCACCGTCACCGGCGCCGACAGCGCCGTGTTCGTGCTCTCGGCCGGCACCGACTACGCCGGCACGTACCCGGACTATCGGGGCGAGGACCCGCACGCCCGGGTCACCGCCGCGGTGGACGCCGCCGCCGCGAAGGGCTACGACGAGCTGAGGCGGGCGCACGTCGCCGACTACCGCAGGCTGTTCGACCGGGTGAAGCTGGACCTCGGCCAGGAGACGCCGCGGGTTCCCACCGACCGGCTGCGCAGGAGTTACACCGGCGGTGGCGCGGCCGACGACCGGGCGCTGGAGGCGCTGTTCTTCGCGTACGGCCGCTATCTGCTGATCTCCTCCTCCCGCGAGAACGACCTGCTGCCCGCCAACCTGCAGGGCGTGTGGAACGACTCCACCAGCCCGCCCTGGTCGGCCGACTATCACGTCAACATCAACCTGCAGATGAACTACTGGCTCGCCGAGCAGACCAACCTGCACGAGACGACCCGCCCGTACGACCGCTACATCGCGGCGCTGGTCGCGCCCGGCCGCAAGACCGCCCAGGACATGTACGGGGCCCGCGGCTGGGTGGTCAACAACGAGACCAACCCCTTCGGCTTCACCGGCGTGCACGACTACGCCCAGTCGTTCTGGTTCCCCGAGGCCGCCGCCTGGACCACCCAGCACCTGTACGACACCTACCGCTTCACCGGCGACACCGGCTACCTGCGCGAGACCGCGTACCCGGTGATCAAGGGCGCGGCCGAGTTCTGGCTGGACTTCCTGCACACCGACCCGCGCGACGGCAGGCTCGTCGTCTCCCCGAGCTACTCGCCCGAGCACGGCGACTTCTCCGCCGGCGCGTCGATGTCCCAGCAGATCGTCCGCGAGGTGTTCACCCACGCCCTCGCGGCCGCGAGGACGCTCAAGGTGGACGAAGGGCTGCGGAAGGAGCTGAGCGCGGCCCTCGCCCAGCTCGACCCCGGCCTGCGGATCGGCTCCTGGGGCCAGCTCCAGGAGTGGAAGACCGACTGGGACGCGAGGACCGACACCCACCGGCACGTCTCCCACCTGTACGCCCTGCACCCCGGGAACCAGATCACCCCCGGCAGCCCCGAGGCGCGGGCGGCAGAGGTCTCGCTGACCGCGCGTGGCGACGGCGGCACCGGCTGGTCCAAGGCATGGAAGATCAACTTCTGGGCGCGGCTGCTGGACGGCGACCACGCCCACAAGATGCTCGCCGAGCAGCTCAAGAGCTCCACCCTGGACAACCTGTGGGACACCCACCCGCCGTTCCAGATCGACGGCAACTTCGGCGCCACCTCCGGAATCGCCGAGATGCTGGTGCAGAGCCAGAACGACGTCGTACGCGTGCTGCCCGCGCTGCCGTCCGCCTGGCGGGACGGGTCGGTGTCGGGCCTGCGGGCGCGCGGCGACGTCACCGTGGACGCCACCTGGAAGGACGGCGCCCCCGACACCGTCACCGTGCGTCCGGGGAGGACCGGCCCGATCAAGGTCGCCTCCCCGTTCGTCGCCGGCCGCTACCGGGTCTTCGACGAGCGAGGTCACGAGGTCGGCCCGCGCCGCGACGGCGACACGCTGAGCTGGAACGCGCGGGCGGGCAAGGCGTACACCATCCAGAACGAGGCCGCCGTCGCCCTGAAGACGCCCGCCACGGCCAGGCCGGGCACCCCGTTCGAGGCCCAGGTCACGGTCACCGCCACCCGGCGCCGCTCGGTGCCCGCCTCCGACGTGGCGCTCGCCGTACCCCAGGGGTGGACCGTCGAGCCGGCCACCCGGCACCTGCCGGGCGTGGCGCCCGGACGGTCGCGCACCGCCGCCTTCACCGTCACACCCGGACCGGCCGACGGCTCGCGGCGGGCGGTGCTCTCGGCGGCGGTCACCGGCTCCTGGCAGGGCGCGGCCACCGCCGTCCTCGCCCTCGAACCCTGCGCCCCGCCACCGGCCGGTTCGGTGCTGGTCGCCTGGGACCCGAAGGAGGGCGGCACCGTCGCCGACACCTCCGGCAACGGCCGCCACGCCACCGTCACCGGCACCGCCGCCTACGACGCCACCGCCCCGACCGGGAGCGGGCTCACGCTCGACGGCGACACCTACCTGACCACCGCGGGCACCACGCTCGGCCTGGTCAGGGAGGCCACGTTCGCCGCCGAGGTCAAGATCGCGGGCAGCGGCTACCGCCGCCTGTTCGACTCCCAGCGCTCCGGCGACCCCGGCACCGACGGCGTCCTCATAGACGTGACGCCGGCCGGCACGCTGCGCTTCATCGGCGCCGGCGCCAACGTCGGCCTGAACACCACCCTGCCCACCGGCCGCTGGATCGACCTCGTGGTCACCCTCGACCGCTCCGGCGCCATCACCGTGTACGTGGACGGCGAACGCAAGGCGACCGGCCAGGCCACCTCCGACGGCATCACCGGCTGCACCGCCCGCCCGCTGCGCTTCGGCGCCGACCAGGGCGGCGGCCAGCGGCTGACCGGCGCCGTGGACCGCGCCGCCATCCTCGCCCGCGCCCTGACGGCCGGCGAGGTCCCGAACTGGCGCCGGCTCGCCTTCTGACCCGGAACCGCCGTCCGCCCGGCGCCGGGTCAGGGCCGGGTGGACGGCAGGTACGGCAGCAGGTGGCGCAGCGTGAGGGCGGCGTTGCGGGCCGCGCGGTCCTGGTGGTCGTCGTTCTTGGCCGCGCTCGCGTCGTCGGAGATCCCGCGCACCACCACCCACCCCCGCACCGCCCCGGGGCCGTCCTGCTCGTGGAAGGCCTGCGTCAGCCCGCCCGCCTCCATGTCCACGGCGAGGATCTTGTCGTTGAACGCCCGCAGATAGCGGACGATCTCCGACTCGGCGTCCGCGATCACCGCGTCCCCCGAGCCGATGGGCCCGGTCAGCACCCGGAACCCGCCCGGCAGCACCGCGGGCTCGCCGTACGCGGTGAAGAAGGAGTTGACCGCGTGCCCCATCACGGCGGGCGACTCCCGCTCCTCACCCCTGCGCCGCCGCCCGGACCGGGTCTCCTTGCGCAGGTCGTAGTAGACGACCCTGGTGGTCACCACGACGTCGCCCACCTCGATGCCGGGATGAACACCCCCGCCGATGCCCGCCAGCACCACGACGGCGGGCCGGTAGTGCCGCCGCAGGTGGTCGAAGGCGACGACGGCCGAACGCTGCCCCTGCGACAGGGCCCGGAGCGCGACGACCCGCCGGGTCGTGCCGCCCGTGGTCACGTCGCCCTCGAAGAAGGGCAGGGCGGCACCGCCGGCCGGGCGCAGCCCGAGCACCTCATGGGCGGCCCTGGCCTCGTTCCCGAGGATCGTGATGACGCCGACGTCCGCGCGCCCGGGGACGTCGTCCTCGCGGGGCGCGGCCGAGACGTCGACCCGCGCGTTGTCGCCGACGGCGGACTGGTGCATGGTCACATGACCGCCGTAGTTGACGAAGCCGCTATTGCCGCTCATCGCCGTGACCTCCCTCAGAGCTCTTGTCAGGTTCGCGGCTGTCCTGGCGCACCTGGGCGTTCGTGCCGACGGCCGACTGCCTCATGTCGACCTTGCCGCCCATGTTCAGCACGCCGGTGTTGATGATCCGGTCGGCCCGCTTCCTGAAGGCCGAGGTGTCGATCTTCCGTTCTTCGAGGAAGTCCTGGACGGCGCTGAGCAGGCGCTGCTCGATGAGCTTCACGTGGTCCTCGATCGTGACCTCGTCCAGCCGCGCGTCCTCCCACGGCGTCGACTTCTCCTCCCGGACGCTGATCCGCGCGCCGATGGCCATCCCGCGGCGCGGCTTCAGCATGCGGTTCTTGCGCGCCCGCAGGGCCCCGGCCACCAGCCCAGGGGCCTGGACCAGCCGCCAGGTCCCGGCGGCCCGGCACGGCAGGAAGGGCAGCTCGCGCAGCGCCGAGCGCAGGACGGCGCCCGCGTCGTTCTCGCGGTAGGCGTTGAGCACGTGGTACTCGGCCGGGGTCCGCGTCAGCGCGCACGCGGCGAAGTAGAGGCTCAGCGCCCTGCCCTTGACCGTCAGCCGGAGGAAGACGGTCGTGACGATCTCACCGGCGACGCTGGCGCAGAACTCCAGGAAATGGTGCTCGTCGCCGTACGGCTCGTCGATGATGGCGTTCAGCTCGGCCTCACTCGGTGGCTGCCGCAGCCAGCCGGCGGGCGCGGGCACGTCGGGCTCGGCGACGTACACGCGGTCGCGCACCGTGAACCCGCGCAGGGCGGTGGGGTCGCTCTCGTCGCCCATGGGAGCCATGACCTTCTTCAGGTACTTCACGAGCTCGTGCGGCTGGAACGGCGCTCTGGCGTGCTCGCGCTCCTCCAGGGGCCGGTGCTCGACGGCGTCCACGAGCCCCACCGCCGACAGGAGCTGGACGGTGAACGGGGGCAGCCACCGGTGCACGAGCTGGCCGCTGCCGACGAAGGGGATCAGGTCGCCGTCGATGAGGTCCCAGTCGAGCTCCTCCGGCTTCTTGGTCCCGGTGTCCTGGGGCTTGGGACGGCGGTAGACGACGTACGGGTGTGACTGCTGGTCGGAGATCGCCTCCTGGCGCGGGGACAGCTCGGCCGGGCGCAGCGAAGTGGCGTGGTACATGCGGTTGAGGCACACCTGTTGCGCGGCGCCCCTGCCCGCCACCACCACGGCCATCGCCGCGAGGACGATTCCGGCGGTCCGCATGGTGTCGCCGAACGCGTCGCCGGCCGGCGCGGACGCCATCAGCGTCACCAGGGCGAGCAGCACGCACGCGATGGCGCCGAGCCGCAGCCGGCGTCGGTGCTCGCGCAGCTCGTCGGACTGGCTGCGCCACCGCACCCGGTGCAGCCAGTGGTCGGCGACCTCCTTGGCCCACAGCGGCAGCACCACCCGGGCGCTCTTGACGATCATGCCGCACGTCCACCAGAACGCCAGGGCGCAGGCGACGACGATGGCGGCAGGACGGCTGACGGCGCAGCCCGCCGCGAAGAGCCCGAGCAGCGCGAGGTCCTGCGCGGTCTGCAGCCGCCACGCCCGCCAGGCGTGCACGACGACGGGTACGAGGTCGAACCCGTACGACGGAGCGACCAGATGCCGCGGATCGTTGTGCACCCGGCGAAGGACGACGACCCGCAGTTTGGTGTCGAGGTGCACCCCCGTGCACAGATGCCGCGTGGCCGTGTCCTGCCGTAAGGCCCCGCCGTGTTCTTGACGCGTGGTGGATCGGCCCATGTGGCCCTCCAAACCCCCGTTAAGGTCTAATTGACCATAAATGGCGGAGTTGATTGGGTCAAGGTGACCATAGGTATGGTGGGTGCGTGGTGAACCGGGCATCAAAGCATGACGGGTCGGCGTCGGCGGCGGTGACCGTGGACTTGGTGATCTTCACCGTGCTCGACGCGGGGCTGCGGGTCCTGCTGATCGAGCGGGGCAAGCCGCCCTTCAAGGGGGAGCTGGCCCTGCCGGGCGGTTTCGTACGCGTCGGTGAGGACCTCGACCAGGCCGCGCTCCGCGAGCTGGCCGAGGAGACCGGCATCAACGGTAACGAGCTCTACCTGGAACAACTGCGCACGTTCGGGGCGCCGGGGCGCGACCCGCGCGGCCGCACCTTCACCGTCGCCTATCTCGCGCTCGGCCCCAACCTGCCCGCGCCGGTGGCGGGCACCGACGCCGCGACCGCGCACTGGGCGCCCGTCGAGGCGGCCCTGGCGTCCGAGCTGGCCTTCGACCACCTGGCGATCCTGCGGGAGGGGCTCGACCGGGCCAGGGCCAAGCTGGAGTACACGACGGTGGCGGCGGCCTTCTGCCGGGAGCCGTTCACCATGGCGGAGCTGCGGCACGTCTACGAGGTCATCTGGGGGTTCCCGCTCGACCCCAGCAACTTCCGCCGCAAGGTGACCAAGGCGACGGACTTCGTGGTGCCGACGGGCGAGCTGCGCACGCCGGAGATCGGCCGGCCCGCCGCGCTCTACCGCCGGGGGCCGGCGGCGCTGCTGTTCCCGCCGATGCCGCGATCGGCCGATGGGGAACCGGCGTCGTACGCCTCCAGTGCGCGCGTTTAGGTCACCTTGACTCAAATCGGGGCCCGCGATATGGTCCGAATGACCTTAAATATTGCAGTCGTTGTTGAAAATCTCTCTCGCCGGATAAATATCGTTTCCTGATCTCGCCTCCGAGACGGCTGTCCGGCGGGGGAAGTGGGGACCCGTCGGGCAGCCCGGGGACCGAAAGGTCCAATAAGCGCGAGTCAAATACCGATCGCCTATGGATCGAGGGATCCGGCGATATTCAGGGCGGTGGTGGTGCCGATACTCTGGATTCGCCATTTCACGTTGCCGCTTGGAATCGCACCTTATTATGACGATCCCCCCAGAATTCCCTGATATGACCTCGACCGCGGCCGCGCTCGACCGGCTCGCCGAGGAGATCAAGGCCGAGCACGACCGCGCCGCCCACCGCGAAGAGATCATCGACCGGCTCTTCGAGGAGAACCAGGCGCTGCGCCACGGCCTGCTCCAGGAGGCGCTGACGCCGGTGCGGGCCGGCCTCTACCGCCTCCACGACCTGGCCGGGCGCGAGGCGGCCCGGCTGCGCGGCGCGGGGCAGGACGGCTCGCTCATGGAGGCCATCGCCGCCGAGGTGGCCGAGGTGCTGGCCAGGACCGGGGCCGAGCTGCTCGACGTGGCGCCCGGCGACCCCTACGACGCCGCCAGGCACCGGGCGACCAGGACGGAGCCGGGGCCGCCGGGCCGGGTCGTGGCGGTGCTCGCCGAGGGCTTCCACCAGGGCGAACGCGTCCTGCGCAAGGCCGACGTGGCGATCGGCCAGGCCGTACAGCACAGGGAGGACGACGCATAGATGGCCGTTTACGGGATCGACCTCGGCACCACCTACTCGTGCATCGCCGGCATCGACCGGATCGGCCGGGCCGAGATGCACCGCAACAGCGAGGGCTCCGACACCACGCCCTCGGTGGTCTTCTTCGAGACCCCGGACAACGTCGTGGTCGGCCAGCCCGCCAAGGACAGCGCGGTCGTGCAGCCCGACCTCGTGATCAGCCGGATCAAGCGCGACATGGGCCAGGAGGTCACCAGGACCCTGCACGGACGGCCGTACACACCGGAGGAGATCTCCGCCTTCGTGCTGCGCAAGCTCGCCGCCGACACCCAGGTCGCCACCGGGGAGACCGTGACCGACGTGGTCGTCACCGTTCCGGCCTACTTCGGCGCGGCCGAGCGCGACGCCACCAGGAAGGCCGGCCGGATCGCCGGGCTCAACGTGATCGACATCATCTCCGAGCCCATCGCCGCCGCGATCACGTACGGCGTGCTCAACCCCGACGAAGACCGCCACATCCTCGTCTACGACCTGGGCGGCGGCACGTTCGACACCACCGTCATCACCCTGCGCGGCGGCGACATCGAGGTCGTGTGCACCGACGGCGACCACGACCTGGGCGGCGCAGACTGGGACGACCACCTGGTCGAGCACCTGGCCGCCTGCTTCCGGCGGGAGCACCCCGACGCCGGCGACCCGCTGGAGAGCAACGCCACCGAGCAAGACCTGCGCAAGATCGCGGAAGACCTCAAGAAGACCCTGTCCACCCGGCTCAGGCACACCGTCCGGGTGATGCACGAAGGGCGGGTGACCACGGTCGAGCTCGGCAGGGAGGAGTTCGAGGCGCTCACCAGAAACCTGCTGGAGCGCACGGTGGCCATCACGCGCCGCACCCTGGAGACCGCGCGGGCCAAGGGCGTGCTCTCCTTCGACCACCTGGTCCTGGTCGGCGGCTCGTCGCGGATGCCCGCCGTGGCCGAGACGCTGAGCAAGGAGTTCGGCCTCACGCCCCGGCTGCAGGACCCCGACCTGGCCGTGGCCAAGGGGGCCGCGCTCTACGCCTTCGAGGAGACCTACCGGCGGCTGGCCAACTCGGGCGAGCGGGCCAAGGCCGAGGCGATGGCGCTGGAGGCCGGGCTGTCCGCCGTCCAGCGGCGCGCGATCGAGGGGCGCACCATCAAGACGGTCGCCTCCCGCGCCTTCGGCATCGTCACGACGAACCGGCGGACCCGGGAAGACTACGTCGCGCACCTCGTCCACGCCAACGATCCGCTGCCCGCGTCGGTCACCGAAGACTTCGCCACCCTCGACGACGACCAGACCGGCGTCACCGTGCGCGTGATGGAGCAGGCGGGCAGCGCCGAGTCCAAGGAGCTCGGCGACAACGACCAGATCGGCGAAGGCGACCTGCGCATCCCGCCGGGCAAACCCGCCGGCTTCCCGATCGAGGTCACCTTCGCGCTGGACACCTCGGGGCTGCTGCACGTCACCGCGCGCGAGCACGAGCGGGGCGAGCGGCTCGACCTCGACATCCAGATCGGCGGCATGTCCGAGGAGGAGGTCGTGTCGTCGCGCGACTCCCTCGCCCGGGTGCGCGTGGACTGATCCATGGCGTTCGACGAGGCCCGATACGTGCGCGAGGTGCTGGATCCGGCCCGGCGCTCCGGCGGCCTGCCCCCGGTCGACCTGCGCCCGCGCTACCAGCTCACGGAGGGCATGAGCGCGGCCGAGGTCACCGAGACGGTGCGGCAGGTCCGGCAGTGCTGGCGGCGCTCGCGGCAACTGCTGAAGTTCCGCAAGCTGGTCGACGCCCTGGAGGCCGAGCACGCCGAACGCTACACCGAGGTCTTCAAGGCGGCCGCCGGCGGCGATCTCGGCCCGCTGCGGGCACACGTCGCACAGGCCGCCGAGCGCGACGGCCGGCGGCTGGCCGACGTGCGGCGGCGGCTGAACGACGCGGCGGGCAGACTCCGCATGCTGCCGCCCGACGTCGTCGCGGGCATCGCCACGTCGGCCGGGCTCGACGCGCCCGCCGCCGTGAGCATCGCCGCCGAGCTGGACATCGAGGTGCGCGAGCCCGACCGGCTGCCGCAGACGCCCCCTTACGTGGCCTACCCCAAGGTCCGCGCGGCCCTCGACACGCTCGGCCGGCCCCACCTCGCCGGATTCGTCTTCGCCGACGCCGAGATCCGGATCATGGGCGACCTGTCCGGGATCCCCGAGCGGGTCACCCTGCTGGAGCAGGAGGCGCAGCGCAGGACCAGGGGCCCGTGGACCGTGAGCGCCGACATGATCTTCTCGGCGCTGCGCAACACCCCCGACGCGGCGGCGCTCCTGCGCTACGACATCGCCGCCCGGCTGCGCGAACGCGTGCGCGAGCACCCGTACGACGACACGCTCCTGCGGCACGCCACCGGCGACCTCGGCCTGCACCCCGACGACGCCAAGCGGCTGATCTTCGCGATCCGGCAGGAGAGCGGCGTGGCCGGCGGGCCGCTCGACCGCCTGCGCGAGCTGATCGGCGCGGGGCTGATCCAGGAGGCCGTGGACTTCGCGGCGGCGCTGCCCCCCGAGGCGCTCACCGGCGAGACGGCCGTCCTCGCCGCCGAGGCGCGCGCCCGGCTCGACACCGCCGTGGGGCTGCGCGACACCGCCCGCGCGGAGGCCGACCCCGACCGGGCCTGGCTGATGCTGGAAGACGCGCTGCGCCGGGCGCCCGACCTGCCGGGCACCGAAGCGCTGCTCGCCGGGCTCGCGCCACGGCCGCCGGGCAAGCCGCAGGCCCGGCTGCGGGGCGGCGTGGTGGCGATCACGTGGCCGCCGTCGCCGTCACGGGGCGGGAGCGTCGACTACGAGGTCTACCGCGACGGGTTCCCGTTCGCCGAGACGACACGGCCGCACGCGTCCGACGAACGGCCGCCGGTCAACACGCCCGTGACCTACGCGGTCGCGGCCCGGCGCGGGCAGGCCGTCTCGGCCGCGGTCGAGTGCGCGCCGCTGACGTTCCGGCCGGAGCCGGCGGACCTGCGGCTGAGCGCGGTCGACGGCGTCGTCACCGGTCACTGGCGGGCGCCGGCCGAGGTGCTGCGCGTCGTCGTCGAGCGCGACGGCGTGCCGATCCGGGTGGAGGGCTCCGGCTTCCGCGACCGCGACGTGCGCAACGGCACCACCTACGACTACCTCGTCGCGGCCGTCTATCCCGACGGCCGGGGCGAGGTCACCACGCCCGGGCTGCGGCGCACGGTCACGCCGCGGGCCAAGCCGGTGCCGGTGGCCGCGTTCACGGTCGAGCCGGACGCGGGCGGCGGCGAACTGCTGGTCCGCTGCGCCGAGCCGCCGTCGGGGGTGCTGGAGTTCGTGCTGCTCGCGGGGGAGCCGCGCTGGCCGTACGGCGCGGTCGTCCCGCTCGACGAGGTGTACGCGGCCGGGCGCGTCCTGCCCGCCACCCCCGCGCGCGACGGCTACGCGCTGCGCTCGGCCCAGGTGTCCGGCGTGCTCCTGGCCGTCACCGTCGCGGGCGAGAGCGCTACCATCGGCGCGCACCGCGAGCACGTCAACCTGCCCGCACCCCGGGGCGTGAGCGCGGTGCGCCGGGGCGGCACCGTCCACGTCGGCCTGGAGTGGCCGCCCGGCGTGCCGGAGATCGAGGTCCGGTGGGGCGAGCGCCGCCTGCTCGTGTCGTCGGCGGCCTACCGCTCCGGCGGCGGGATCCGGCTCGACGTCCCCGAGGCGGAGGCGCCGGCGATCCGGCTCACCCCGACGACCCTGATGAACGGCAGGCGGGTGCACGGCCCGGCGGTGCGGGTGCCGCTCTCGGCCGTCGTGCCGGTCCGCTACTCGCTGCGCGCGGAGGGGCCGCCGTGGCGGCGCGAGCTGGTCGTCGACCTGTCCGCCGAGCGGCCCGTACGCGTGACGCGGCTGCTCCTCGTGATCAAGCCGGGCCGGGTCCTGCCGTGCTCGGCCGACGACGGGCGCGTGCTGGCCGAGTGGTCCGGCCTCGACCCGCCCGCGCGGCTCTCCGTGCCCATGCCCAGGCAGCCGAAGCCCTACTGGCTGCGCTGCTTCGCCGAAGGCCCCGTCGAACTCGTCGATCCGCCCGTACGCGTGCTCAAGTCGGGGTGAGGCCATGATCACGTGCCCGTACTGCTTCGCCAAGGTGGCGCCCCGCCACATCGGGTTCCGCTGCATGGGGCGCGGCGGGCGCAACCAGGGCTGCCAGGCGCAGCCGGACGAGGTGCTCGGCGCGTTCCGTGGCGGCACGCCTCCGGTGCTGCCGCCGGTCTTCACCGTGCGGCGGCCGGGGCGGCGCGCGGTGTGCCCGGCCTGCGCGCGGGAGACGGCGTGGCGGGTCTGCCCGGCGTGCCACAGCCGGCTGCCCACGGAATACTGCGCGAACCCCGGCAAGATCGTCGCACTCGTCGGGGCGAAGAACGCCGGCAAGAGCACCTACATCGCGGTCCTGGTGCACGAGCTGATGAACCGGGTCGGTGAGGAGCTCGGGGCCTCGCTCGTACCGTGTGACGACCGGACGATCGAACGCTACAAAACGGACTTCGACCGTCCCCTCTACGGCGAGCACCAGCTCCTGGCCGGCACGCAGTCGGCCGGCTCGGCGCCGCGCGACCCGCTGGTCTACCGGTTCACGCGCACCGTGCCGGGGCGGCTGCGCGGGCGTACGGCGTCGCTGACGCTGGTGCTGTTCGACACGGCCGGTGAGGACCTTCGCCAGCGCGAGATGAGCGAGCTCCACCTGCGCTACCTGAGCGCCGCCGACGCCGTGATCTTCCTGCTGGACCCGCTCGAACTGCCCGGCGCGCAGGCCGCGCTGTCCGGCTCGGCGCGCGGCCGTGGCGGGACACTCGCCGACGACCTGCTGAGCGACCAGATGGACGTCATCGTCCGGGTCACCGAGCTGCTGCGCGAACGCGACAAGGGCCGCCTGGCCATCCCGGCGGCCGTGGCGCTCAGCAAGATCGACGAGCTGCGGGAGTCGATGGAGCGCCAGTCGGCGCTGCACCGGACCCGCGAGCCGGTCGGGGCGCTCGACCTGGACGACCGCGAGGCGGTGGACGAGCAGGTCCGCGCGCTGCTGCAGCAGTGGCAGGCGGGCATGATCGACCGCTACCTGAGCCAGCAGTACCGCGACTACGCCCTGTTCGGGCTGTCCGCCCTCGGCACGGTGCCGGAGGGCAGGACGGTCGCGCGCAGCGGCATTCGCCCCTACCGCATCGAAGATCCACTGCTGTGGCTGCTCTACCGGTTCAGAATGCTCGACGGCATACGGAGGTAGCGCCGTGGCTTGGCAGCTCCACTACACCTCGGCGGCGGCGGGGCCGTCCGGGCGGGCCGGGTTCCAGGTGGTGGCCGAGAGCCCCGGGCTGCCCGCCGGGCCGGGCGCGCGGGTCACGCCCTACCTCACCTACCGGCCGCCGCCCAGCGCGCCGGCCGCGCCCTCGCCCGAGGAGATCCGGGCGATGCCGGTGGCGATGTCGTACGGCCCCGCCGACGACCACTACGCCCTGGTCCGCTGCCACTACCTGGGGCGCGACTACTCGGGGCGCTACGGCAACTTCTTCGGCCACGCCCTGGTGCTGGCCGGCGACGACCTGGTGGGGGTGCGGCCGATCGAGTTCTGGCGGGCGCCGCTGTGGGCCGACACGCCGGTCACACCCGGTGCCTCGCTGTCCGAACTGGCCGAGCTCATGCCCGGCACCGCGCTCGACCCCGACTCGCTCGGGCAGTGGCTGGCCGCCGGCGGGCCCGGGGCCTACCGGCGGCTCAGCGGGCTGCTCGAACTCGTCCGGCGCGGGCTCGTCGAAGGGTACGGGCGGCTCATCCTGGTCGGGGCCGACTGCGAGGAGATCGTCCGCTGGATCGCGGTGATCTCGTACTCGCTGGCGTGGGAGGCGGTCACGCGGCTGTCGTTCGTCACCTACAGCGGTGATCCGGCCGCCACGACGCAGCTCATCGTCGGCACCACGCCCGACGTGTGGATCCCCCGTGACGTGGACGCTACCGTGGTGGCGCTGGCCGACGAGCCGGCGGCGATCGAGACCGGGCGGTTCTCGGAGACCGTGCGGGAGTTGTGGCAGGCCATGGACCTCGACGGGATCGACGAGCTGGCCGCGTTCGGGCCGGACGACCCCGACACGGCGGCGGCGCTGGTGGCGCTCTGCCGGACCGGCGCCGACCTGCCGGCCGCCGAACAGGCGGCGGTCGCCCGGCTGCTCGGCGACGGGCCGCCCGAGTGGGTGTGGCCGCCGTTGGGGGAGCGGGCCGACCGGCTGGGCTACCCGCTGGCCGCCGCGGTCGCCCTGCACGGCCCCGCGACGGCGGCCGGGCCCTGCGCGGCACGCTGCGTCCTGCTGGCCCTGCGCGACCCGGCCCTGGCCGCCCTCGATCTGGGCCCGCACGAGCCATCGGCGGTGTCGCGGAAGGTGGCGGTGCCCGAGGCGTATCGGGAGGAGGTGGCCGGGGCGGCGCGGGAGGCGCTGGGAGTGGCGGATCGGCTGGAGCGCCTGGTCGGGGTGTTGCGGGTGGCCGACGCGGCCGGGATCGGGCTGCCCGGGCGGGAGGTGGAGCGGGCCGTCGCCGCGCTCGTGGACGCCCGCCTCACCGACGTGCCCGGCCAGCTCGAACGCACCCCCTACCGATGGCGGGAGGCCCTGCTGGCCGGGCTGGTCACCGGCCTGGAGCGGGCCACGTCCGCCGTCCGGGAGAGCGCGCTCACCCCCGAGGTGTGCCGCGCGCTGGCCGGCCGGGACCTGCGAGCCACCCCCGGCACCGCCGCGGCGGTGATCGTCTGGGAGGTGAAGTCGGCGCGCCTCGACCGGGTGGAGGCGACCATGCGGCTCCTCGCGCTGGACCACGCGCCGGGAACGGCACGCGAGCGGGAGGCCGCGCTGGGCGACATCTGGCGCGAGGAGCCGACGGCCACCGAGCTGCGCCGCCTCATCGAGGAGGCCGGCCGCCAGGTGCAGGACTACTACGTGCTCAACAGCCTGCCCGCCCGCCTGTTCGTCCGCACCGGGCTGAGGGGCGAAGACGTGGTCGAGGTCGCCGACCGCATCAGGAAGGCCGGGCTCCAGGGCTCCGTGATCGACGACGCGGAGGCCGTGCTGGCCGCCACCGGCCTGGCCCACGCCGGCTCCCTGAACCAGGCGGTGGCCGAGGTGGAACGGCTCACCGGCCTGAACCCCAGGATCGACCCCGAACTCGTCACGCTCACCCGCGACCGGGCGGCGAGGACGCTGGCCGAGCAGGAGCCGAAGTCCCGCACGGCGCTGATGAGGAAGTTGTCGCGGCAGTCCCGCGACTGGCTGCTCGAACAGTGGCTCACCGCGCGCCCGAACCGGGCGGAGCAGGCGGCGCTCCTGGAGATCGCGATCAGGCTCAGGGAGGAGGGCGTGCACGTGCCCCGGCTGGAGGAGTGGGCCTATTCCCTGGTCAGAGGCAGGTTGCCGTTCGGATCCGTGGACAGCCGGTTCAGGAAGGACCGCGAACTGGCCGAGGGGCTGCGCAGGCTCATGAAGCCGAAGCGCCGGGTCTTCGGGGGCGACTGATGGGCTTCCTGCTCCTCATCGCCTGGCTGGCCGCGGTGCTGGCGGGCGTGTTCGCCGGCATCATGATCTACCCGCTCGTGCTGTTGGCGAGCACGCTGGTCGCGGTCGGCCACTACCTGGTGCAGGCGTGGACGGTCCTGGTGCCCGGCTCGTCGCCCGTCGCCCCGCCGAGGGACGACGAGGAGCGCGATCCGGCCCATCCGCACTACCTGTCCGGGCAGGTGTGGAAGGACTGGACGACGATCCTGAGGGCGGTCGTCCCGCGCGTCAAGGCCCAGGCGGACCGGGCGCTGCGCGGCGCCACCGGCACCCTCGCCGGCGGCGACCAGCGCTGGTTCCTGTTCCCGATCTGGCTCGCCGTCTGCGGCGGGATCGTGTCCGCCGTGGTGCCCGCGGGCGTCATCGCCGCGCTGATCATGGCCGTGTACGCGGTGACGACCGCGCTCGGGCTGCTCGTCTGGCTGCTCTGCGTCGGGGTGCTCCGGGTGCTGGACCACGTGTTCGTGCTGGCGTACCGGATCCTGCAGACCTGCCCCTATCCGCGGTGCTACGCCCGGTTCACGCTGCCGGTCTACGCGTGCCCGGAGTGCGGCGCCGCGCACGCGAACCTCAGACCGGACCTGAACGGCGCCGCCCGGCACGTCTGCCGCTGCGGCGTGCGGCTGCCGACCACCGTCCTGCTCGGCCGCTACCGCCTCCAGGCGCACTGCCCCGCCTGCGACCGGCTGCTCCCGGACCGGGTCGGCCGGGTACGGATCGAGCCGCTGCCGTTCGTCGGCGGGCCCGACGCGGGCAAGACGACGTTCATGGCGCTCGGCGTGGAGGCCGTCCACGAGGCCGTGCACGCCGCCGGCGGCCGGGCCTTCTTCGCCGACCGGAGCGACGACCAGGCCTTCCGGCAGTTGCGCAGGGAGCTGGCCGCGGGCCGGATCAGCAAGACCCTGCCCGACCTGCCCAAGGCCGTCATCCTGGACGTGGCGCTGCCGGGAAAGGGGAAGAGCGGTGGCAACCGGATCCTCTACCTGTTCGACCCGTCCGGTGAGCACTACACCGGGGCCAGCAAGGTCGAGGAGATGCGCTACCTGGCCCACGGGGAGGCGCTGATCCTGGTCATCGACCCCTTCGCGATCCCGGAGGTGCAGGACCACCTGCTGGAGTCCGAGCGGCGAACCCTGCTGGAGGAAGGGGTCGTGCTGTCCCGCGAGGACCCGGCCGACACCTTCGCGCGCCTGCGCAACGAGCTGGTCAGCCGCGCCGACGGCGGCAGGCAGCGCCGGGTCGCCGTCGTGCTCAGCAAGGCCGACCTGCTCCGGCAGACCACCTCGGGGCGCGGCGCCGACGACCTGCCCTCCTGGCTCAGGACCATGGGGCTCGGCAATCTTGTACGCGAGCTGGACCACCAGAAAGCCGACGTCCGCTACCTCACCTCGGGCATCCCGCCCGAGGGCACCCGGATCGCCGAGCTGCTGGCCTGGGCGGGCGGGCTCCGGCTGAACGGCCGCCTCGCGGGGGAGACGGCCACGGCCGTGAGCGAGCTGACGACGGGTGAGGCGCGGCGGCCCTGGGAGCCCCGGCCGCGCGCCGCCGGCCGCCCGCCGACGAGCTACCTGATCTTCAGACGCGCGCTCGCCGCCGCCATGACCGTGATCTCCGCCGTGATGCTCGTCCTGCTGGTGCTGGTCCTGCTGAAGGTGTGGCTCCCGGAGGGGTGACGTCACGTGCACCGCAGGCGCGGCTCCGGGGCGTACACGGTGTGGAACCGCTGGCGGCGGATCTCCTTGCCGTCCTTCTTGAAGATGCGCCACACGTCGATGGCGAAGCCCTCCACCCCGTCCATCGGGATGCACTCCTTCCCGGATTCGCGCAGTGTCGGGAAGGACGTCACGGCGTAGCGGGCCGAGCTGCGCGACTCGACGGTGTAGCGCCTGGTGCTCCAGAACTGGACCGTGATCGAGGTGCCGGTGTACGAGGTCTTGATCAGCACGCCGTAGGGGGAGTTGTTGCGCCAGCGGAAGTCCGGCTGCGGGAAGGAGACCGTGGACTCCCGGCCGGCCGGGTAGCGGGAGATGTAGTACTGGTGCGCCCGGTGCTGCACGTCCTCGAAGCCGCCGAAGAACACCGCGTTGAACATCGTCGTGGCGAACTGCGACACGCCGCCGCCGACGTCGTTCACGAACCGGTTGTTGAGGATCATCGGCGCCTCGACGAAGCCGCGCGCCCGGTCCCGCCTGCCCACGACGTCATTGAGGGAGAACGTCTCACCGGGTTTGACCACGTACCCGTCGATGAGGTCCGCGATGCGGTGGATGTTGGTCACCCGGGGCGCGCAGCACGGGTGACGGGTGGTGAACGTGCTCACCTTCTCCTTGACGCCGAGCCGGCCGGCCAGCTCGGTCGTCACGCGGGGCGCGGCGTCGGCCGTCGGGACCTCGACGCTGCGGCGGCCGGTCGCCAGCGCGGTCGCGATGGCCGGGCCGAGGGCCTTGGCGTCGACGCCGCGGCCCGGACGGGCGGCGACGACCCGGGGGCGGCCGCGGACGATCCGGAAGGTGGCGTCCTTGGGGCGCCCGCCCGCGGCGACGAGCCGTTTGCCCAGGTCGGAAGGAAGGTCGCGGGCGTCGAAGGACGGGCGCAGCCCGCCCCGGCCGTCGGCGACCCAGCGCAGCCCGGCGGCCACGTCGGAGCCGGACAACGTGGTCTTCCTGCCGCCGTTCGTCAGCGTGAGCGGGGCGGCGACGGCGGCGCGGGCGAGCGTGCCGGTGACGCGGCGGATCTCCGCCGCCGGCGTCCCGGCCGGTCGCGGCCGGGTGGTGAGGGTCACCGAGGTACGGCCGGCCAGCACGGCCTGGCGGACGGCGGCCGCCGCGCCGGCGCGGTCGAGGGCGCGGCCCGGCTTGGGCAGGACCGCGCGCGGCCGGGTGCCCGTGTAGCGCACGCCGCCTTCGCGCGGGGCGACGTCGATGGCGGCCAGTTCGGCGGCGAGGCGCGTCTCGTCCAGCGTGACCCGGGGGCTCACCACCCGCCGGCCGCCGCCGAACAGCGAGCGCAGCACCCCGGCCGGGGTGCTCGCGCCTTCGAACGCCGCGCCGACGGTGGCCGGGACGTCCACGGTCATCCCGAGCCGCGCCGGGGCCCGCCGCAGCGTCCGCCCGCCCGCCGACAGCGTCAGGGGCCGGCCGAGCGCGCTCTCCAACCGGGTACGTGCCTGCTCCTCGGACAGGCCGCCGACGTTCACACCGGCGACCCAGGTGTCCCGCGGCACCGCGCCGGCCAGCGCGATCGCGGGCACGGCGTAGGCCAGCAGCCCTGCCGTCACCGCGACGGCGGCGCCTCTGGATGCGTAGCGCATGCTGTCTCCTGGTGGCTCACTTGCTCTCCAGGAGATACGGACGGCGGCGGCTTTTCGGTCACCGGCCTTTTTCGATCTTCACCTGTCGCACGCTCATGGCGGCACGTTTCGACGAATTCTGAAATTCAGCGGAACGCCGTACCGGCCTGCCTAAGATCGCGTGCGTCAAGGCAGCCACCGCCAGCGAGGGGGTGATCGTCATGCGCAGAAACAGGGACTTCTAACGTAAATGCTTTTGCCGGTCTCGGCCCGGGTCCGAGACCGGCGCAAGAACGCGGGCCTTTCAGTCGCTGCCGGTGACGAAACTCTGGATGGCGACCACGGCGCCGCCACGGGCCCACTCGCGGAAGTCGTCCGACTCGATCACCACGTCGACCGAGTCCGGCAGGTCGCGCCGGTTCGCGGTGAGGGCCAGCGCGAGCTCGTCCTTGGCGATGCGGGCCAGCTCCACGCCCTCGCCCGCCAGGACCACCGTCTTGGCCGTAGAGACGGTCGCGACGAGCGCGATGAGCCGGCCGAGGGCGTGCGCGGCCTCGCGGACGACGCCGAGGCACACCCTGTCGCCCGCCGCGGCCAGCCGCATGACCTCGTCGTACGTCACCGGCCGCCGCAGCCCCTGCCCCGCGCACGTCTCGACGGCCCAGCTCGACAGGTAGGAGGCGGCGCACCCGCGGTGGCCCTCCGGGCACATCGGGCCGCCGGGGTGGAGCACCAGATGGGCGAACATGCCCAGGTCCGCCTCGGTCGCGACCGCCAGGTGGTCGTGCATGATGAGCGCGTACCCGATACCCGCGCCGATCGTGACCAGCGCGAAGTCGCGCAGCCCGCGCCCCGGCCCGAACCAGTGGTGCTGGTGGGCCAGCGCCGCCACGTCGTTCTGCACCACGCACGGCACGCCCAGCGCCCGCTCCATCAGCGGCCTGAGCTCCACCTGCCGCCAGCCCAGGAACGGCGCGTCCACCAGCCGCTCGCCGCCGACCTGCGCCGAGGCGCGGGCGTTGCCGCCAAGCGTGACGCCCGCGCCGACGAGCGCGCCCGCCCCGCCGGACAACTCGTCGAGCAGTCGCCTGGCCTGCCGGCACACGGCGTCGGGGCTCTGGTCGCCGATCGGCTCGTCGCGGGCCGCGATGATCTCGGCGCGCAGGTCGGTGACGACGGCGTGGACCCGGTCAGCGGTCAGCTTGAGACCGAGGAAGCGGTGCTCGCCGGCGGCCACGTCCAGGGGACGGGTCGGGCGGCCGTTGACCGGGTCGTGCACCACGTCACCCTCGACGAGCAGACCGGCGTCGATCAGCGGCTTGGTCAGCCGCGTCAGGCTGCCGGTCGACAGGTCCAGGGTCTTGGCCAGCGCGGTCCTCGACTGCGGGCCGTGGATGATCAGCTCCTTGACGATGGAGCGAGCGGCGTCGGGCAGGGCGTCCCACATGCCGACCCATCTTCGGGCCCCAACCGTCCTCAACGCCAGCCTCCCGTTGTTGGCTTTGCGGTAAAGCTAACATGACAGCCATGTTCATAACAGTTCACGAAATCTCGACACAAGTAGTGACATGGACCTCACTCGTTCTCTAGGTTGGCTTTCCTGCGAAGCCAACTGTGCTTGCGCAGCGGAAGGGGACGCGGATGGGTATCAGAGGGGTCTCCGGCGCGCTCGCCGCGCTCGTTCTCGTGGGCGCCTGCTCGTCGGGCACGAACGAGACCACGAGCGGGAGCGCCGCCACGCGGGCGGCCGGGACCGGGCCGGTCACACTGCAGCACTGGTGCTGGGGCGCGGGCCAGAAGGCCAAGGTCGAGGCGTTCAACAAGGCCCACCCGGACATCCAGGTACGGCACACCGACGCCGGCGGCGGCACCGACACGGCGACCAAGCTGGTCACCGCGAGCCGGGCGGGCAACGCCCCCGACACCACGTGCCTGGAGTACCAGACGCTGCCCGCGATGATCGTGGCCGGGGCGCTGGCCGACATCTCCGCCCACACCGGCGACATCAAGGACGCCTTCAGCCCGGAAGTGTGGTCGCTGACCAGCTTCGACGGCGCCGTCTACGGCGTGCCGCAGGACGTCGGGCCGATGGTGCTGGTCTACAACAGGAAGCGCTTCGAGGAGCTGAAGATCGAGCCGCCCGCCACCTGGGCCGACTTCGCCGAGGTGGCCGCGGACGTGCGGAAGAAGGACCCCGAGGCGTATCTGGCCACGTTCGCCCCGGCCGAGTTCGGCAACTTCGCCGGGCTGGCCCAGCAGGCCGGCGCCTCCTGGTGGAAGGTCCAGGACACGACGTGGAGTGTGGGCATCGCCGACGCGCCCTCGCTGGAGGTGGCCGGCTACTGGCAGGGGCTCATCGACAAGGACCTGGTCAAGGCCCAGCCGCTGCTCACCCCCGAGTGGAACAACCAGCTCAACAAGGGCAAGATCCTCACCTGGCCGAGCGCCCTGTGGGGAGCCGGCGTGCTGTACGGGATCGCCGAGAAGCAGGCCGGCGACTGGGCCATCGCCCCGCTCCCGCAGTGGACCAAGGGCGACTCACGCGTGGCCTTCCAGGGCGGCAGCGCCATCGCGGTCACCAAGAACTCCAAGCACGCCCAGGCCGCGGCCACGTTCGCCAAGTGGATGAACACCGACAAGACGGCCTACGACATCCAGATCGCCGAGGGGGAGTACCCGGCGTCGAAGGCCGGCCAGCAGGCCACCGGCGCCAGCGAGCCGCCCAAGCTGGTGGCCGGTCAGAAGGACTACTGGGACGTCGCGACCAAGGCCGCCCAGAGCACGATCCCGCACATCAGCTGGGGGCCGAACGTCAGCACCGCCCAGAGCGCCTTCCAGGACGCCATGGCCGCCGCCGTCCGCGACAAGACGCCGCTGGCCGACGCGCTGAAGAAGACCCAGCAGGTCGTGGTCGACGACATGAAGGCCACCGGTTTCAAGGTCGCCGGCCCATGACGGCTCCCGTCGGCGCCCGCCGCAGGTCGCGGGCGCCGTACCTGTTCGTCGCGCCCGCCGTGCTGCTGTTCGTGGCGTTCCTGGCGGTGCCGATCGCCTACGCCGTCCACCTCAGCGCCCGCGGGCTGCGGCTGACCGGCGGCGGCATCTTCGGCACGCGCCAGGAGGTCTTCGTCGGGCTCGACAACTACGTCAAGACGCTGACCGACCCCGAGTTCCTGGCCGGCTTCGGCCGGCTCGGGCTCTACGGGCTGATCAGCGTGCCCCTCACGCTCGGCCTGGCGCTGCTGTTCGCCCTGCTGCTCGACCACGCGGGCTCCCGCGCCCGCCGGTTCTCCCGTACGGCGATCTTCCTCCCGTACGCGATCCCCGGGGTGACGGCCTCGCTCCTGTGGGGCTTCATGTACCTGCCGTCCACCAGCCCCTTCAACTACCTCACCCGCGAACTGGGCCTCGGCGAGATCCCGTTCCTGGGCTCCACCGGCATCTATCCCTCGCTGGCGAACATCGCCATCTGGGGCGGCGTCGGCTTCAACATGATCATCATCTTCACGTCGTTGCGCGGCATCCCGGCGGAGCTGTACGACGCCGCCCGCATCGACGGCGCCTCCGAATGGCAGATCGCCTGGCGCGTCAAGATCCCCCTGGTGGCCCCCGCGCTCGTCCTCACGGGCCTGTTCGCCCTGATCGGCACCCTCCAGGTGTACGGCGAGCCGACCACCCTCAGCCCGATGACCACGGAGATCTCCCAGACCTGGGTGCCCCTGATGCAGATCTACCGCGACGGCTTCATCCGCGACGACCTGCCCCTGGCCGCCGCCGCGTCCGTCATCCTGGCCGCCGGCACGCTCGCCCTGTCGGTCCTGCTGCTGAAGGTCACCCAGAAGCGGGCCTTCGGAGGCATGCGATGAGAGCTCTCCCGCAGCATCGGGCCAAGATCCTGCCCACCCTCGTCCTGCTCGTCGGCGCCCTCTACTGCCTGGTGCCGGTCGCCTGGGTGATCGTGGCGGCGACCAAGTCGAGCGCGGAGCTGTTCTCGACGTTCACCTTCGCGCCGGGGACGGGCCTGCTGGACAACCTGCGCGACCTGTTCGCCTACGGCGACGGCCGGTTCGTCCGCTGGGCGGGCAACAGCGCGCTCTACGCCGTCGTCGGCTCGCTGGCCTCGACCCTGATCTCGACGCTGGCCGGCTACGCCATGGCCAAGTACGACTTCCGCGGCCGCAGCGTGCTGTTCTACGCGATCCTGGCCGGGGTGCTCGTGCCCGGCATGACGCTGGCGATCCCGCAGTATCTGATCATGTCGGAGACCGGCCTGGTGGGCAGCTACTGGTCGGTCCTGCTGCCCAACCTCATCTCGCCGTTCGGCATCTACCTGGCCCGCGTGTACGCCACCGCCTCGGTCCCCGACGCCACACTGGAGGCGGCCAGGATCGACGGGGCGAGCGAATATCGCATCTTCGGCGCCATCGGGTTGCCCATGATGGTGCCCGGAATGGTGACGATCTTCATGCTGCACTTCGTGGGGACGTGGAACAACTTCCTGCTGCCGTACATCATGTTGTCGGACGAGTCCAAGTTCCCGATCACCGTGGGCCTCTACACCCTGCTCGCCAAGGGCTCCTCCGAGCCCGCCCTGTACGGCATCGCCATCGTGGGCGCGGCCGTCTCGGTGGTCCCGCTCATCGCCCTGCTGCTGTTCCTCCAGCGTTTCTGGCGGCTCGACCTGCTCAGCGGGGGCCTGAAGGGGTGACGGTGGCATAATCGGCCGATGAGTTTCGCCCCCGCCGCCGGTCTGCCCATCAGTAGTCCCCTTCGAAGAGGAGCGAGCGCATGAGCCACACCGTCGAGGTGCCCGGCGCGACATTGCACTACGACGTGCGGGAGGCGGAGCGGAGCACCGCGCCGGCCCTGCTGATGATCGGGTCGCCCATGGACGCGACCGGGTTCGAGGCGCTGGCCGAGCGGTTCCATGACCGCACGGTCGTGACCTACGACCCGCGCGGCATCGGGCGCAGCGAGCGGACCGACGGCCTCGCCGAGTCCACGCCCGACCTGCACGCCGACGACCTGCACCGGCTGATCGCCGCGCTCGGCGGCGGGCCGGTCGACATCTTCGCCAGCAGTGGCGGCGCGGTCAACGGGCTGGCGCTGGTGGCCAAGCACCCCGAGCAGGTGCGCACGCTGGTCGCCCACGAGCCGCCCGCCGTCCAGGAGCTGCCGGACCGGGAGAACGCGCTGGCCGCGGTCGCGGACATCCGCGAGACGTACGAGCGCGAGGGGTTCGGGGCCGCGATGGGCAAGTTCATCGCGATCACCAGCCACCAGGGCGACATTCCGGCCGACTTCGCCGACCGGCCCGCGCCGGACCCGGCCCAGTTCGGGATGCCGGCGGACGACGACGGCTCCCGCGACGACGCGCTGTTCGGGCAGAATCTCATGACCTGTACGCACCACCGGCACGACTTCGAGGCCCTGCGCGCCGCCTCCACGCGCGTGGTCGTGGCCGTCGGCGTCGAGTCGGAGGGCACGCTGGCCCGTCGCGCGGGCGAGGCGGTCGCCGAGCGGCTCGGAAGCAAGCCCGTGATCTTCCCCAGCCACCACGGCGGTTTCCTCGACGACCGGTTCGGCATGGCGGGCGACCCGGACGCCTTCGCCGTCACCCTGCGCGAGGTCCTGTCGCAGTAGCGAGGCCGGGGCAGGCCGGGCGCGCACGGCGTTCGGCCCGCCCGGCGAAAGGACGCCACCCGTGATCGTGATCGCCGACTACGACGACGCCTGGCCGGGCCTGTTCGCGCGGCTGGGCGCGGAGCTGCGGGCCCTGCTGGGCGACGAGGCCGACCGGATCGACCACATCGGCTCCACTTCGATCCCCGGCCTCGCCGCCAAGCCGATCATCGACGTGCAGATCTCGGTGCCCTCGCTCGATCACCCGGGCTTCGTCGCGGCCCTGACCGAGGCCGGGTTCGTGTACCGGTCCGGCAACCCCGAGCTGACCAAGCGCTACTTCAGGGAGCGCCCCGGCGCCAGGCGCACGCACATCCACGTCCGCGGGACCGGCAGCTTCTCGGAGCAGTTCGCACTGCTCTTCCGCGACCACCTTCGCCTCCACCCGGCGGACGCCCGCGAGTACGAGCAGGTCAAACGGCGGCTGGCGGTGAAGCACGCGCACGACCGGCAGGCGTACGTCGAGGAGAAGTCCGGCATCGTGTGGGACATCATCCGGCGGGCCGACGGCTGGGCCCAGGCGACCGGCTGGAGCCCGGGGCCGAGCGACGCCTGACTTGTCATACGACTTATGAATTTGTACGATGACATACGATTCTGCCGCCAACGTACGAGGACCTCCATGGACCGCATCCGCCACGTCTCGCTCTCCTCCGTCACGCTGCCCCTCGACGTCCCCATCAGCGACGCCAAGGTCCTCACCGGGCGGCAGAAGCCGATGACCGAGATCGCCTTCCTGTTCGCCGAGATCGCGACCGAGGACGGCCACAGCGGCACCGGCTTCAGCTACTCCAAGCGCGCGGGCGGCCCCGCCCAGTACGCCCACGCCAAGGAGGTCGGCGAGAACCTGCTCGGCCAGGACCCCTCCGACATCGGCAAGGTGTACGAGACCCTGCTGTGGGCCGGCGCCTCGGTCGGCCGCTCCGGCGTCGCCACGCAGGCCCTGGCCGCCATCGACGTCGCACTCTGGGACCTCAAGGCGAAGCGGGCGGGCCTGCCGCTGGCCAAGCTGCTCGGCGCCTACCGCGACTCGGTCCGGACGTACAACACCTCCGGCGGCTTCCTGCACGCGCCGATCGAGGAGGTCAAGGCGCGGGCCGCGCAGTCGCTGGCGGACGGCATCGGCGGCATCAAGATCAAGGTCGGGCAGCCCGACATGAAGGCCGACCTGCGGCGCCTGGCGGCCGTCCGCGAGCACATCGGCGACGACACGCCGCTGATGGTGGACGCCAACCAGCAGTGGGACCGGCCCTCGGCCCTGCGGTTCGGGCGCGCGGTCGAGGACCTCGGGCTGGTCTGGATCGAGGAGCCGCTCGACGCGTACGACGCCGAAGGGCACGCCCAGCTCGCCGCGGCCCTCGACACGCCGATCGCGACCGGCGAGATGCTCTCCAGCGTCGCCGAGCACGTCCGCCTCATCGAGGCCCGCGCCGCCGACATCATCCAGCCGGACGCCCCGCGCGTCGGCGGCATCACCCCCTTCCTGCGGCTGGCCACGCTCGCCGACCACGCCGGGCTGCAGCTCGCCCCGCACTTCGCCATGGAGATCCACCTGCACCTGGCCGCCGCCTACCCGCGCGAGCCCTGGGTCGAGCACTTCGAGTGGCTCAATCCGCTGTTCAACGAGCGCCTGGAGACCCGCGACGGCCGCATGATCGTCCCGGACCGGCCCGGGCTCGGGTTCACGCTCAGCGAGCAGTGCCGCAAGTGGGTCGTCGACAGCGTCGAGTTCGGGAAGGCCTGACCCGTGGGCGACCGCATCGCGTCGGTACGGCTCGGCCACTACGCCGTCCCGCTCGCCTTCGCCGTCAGCGACGCCAAGGTGGCCACGGGGCGGCAGCGGCCCCTCACCCACATCGACGTCCTGACCTGTGAGATCACGACCACGGACGGGCTGACCGGGCTGGGGTTCTCCTACACGACGCGGGCCGGTTGCCGGGCCCAGTTCGCGCACGCCAAGGAGGTGGCCCCGAACCTGCTCGGCGAGGACCCCTCCGACATCGGGCGGATCTACGAGCGGCTGCTGTGGGCGGGCGCCTCGGTGGGCCGCTCCGGTGTGGCCACGCAGGCGCTGGCCGCCATCGACGTCGCCCTGTGGGACGTCAAGGCGAAGCGGGCGGGCCTGCCGCTGGCCAAGCTGCTCGGCGCCCACCGGGACTCCGTCCGGGTCTACAACACCTCGGGCGGCTACCTCCAGGCGCCGATCGAGGAGGTCAAGGAACGGGCCGCGCAGTCGCTGAAGGACGGCATCGGCGGCATCAAGATCAAGGTGGGCCAGCCCGACATGCGGGCCGACCTGCGGCGGCTGGCGGCCGTCCGTGAGCACATCGGCGACGGCACGCCGCTGATGGTGGATGCCAACCAGCAGTGGGACCGGCCCTCCGCGCTGCGGTTCGGCAGGGTCGCGGAGGAGTTCGGGCTGGTCTGGATCGAGGAGCCGCTCGACGCGTACGACGCCGAAGGGCACGCGCGGCTCGCGGCCACCCTCGACACACCGATCGCCACCGGCGAGATGCTCACGAGCGTGCCCGACCTGGTCCGCCTCATCGACCTGCGCGGCGCCGACTTCCTGCAGCCCGACGTGCCCCGCGTCGGCGGCATCACGCCTTACCTCCGGATCGCCGCGCTGGCCGACCACGCCCACCTGCAGGTCGCCCCGCACTTCGTGATGGAGATCCACGTGCACCTGGCCGCCGCCTACCCGCGCGACTCCTGGGTCGAGCACATCGAATGGCTCTCGCCGCTGTTCGCCGAGCGCCTGACGATCGAGGACGGGCGCATGCGGGTGCCCGACCGGCCGGGACTGGGCCTCACCCTCGCCGGCGACGCGGCGAAGTGGCGGCTCGACGACATCGAGATCCGGTAAATTGTCCCCCGTGCCAGACGTTCCCCCGGATCGCAGGCTCGACCGCGACACCGGGCGCGGCCTCGCGCACGAGCTCGTCGAGCGGCTCAAGGCCCGCATCCTGGCCGGCGAGATCGAGCCGGGCCAGAAGCTCCCGACCGAGTCCTCGCTGATCCAGGAGTTCGGCGTGAGCCGCACGGTGGTCCGCGAGGCCGTCTCACGGCTCCAGGCCGCCGGCCTCGTCGAGACCTTCCAGGGACGCGGCTCGTTCGTGCTGGCCCTGCCCGCCTCCACGGCCTTCTCCGTGGAGGCGTCGCGGATCCGCACCCACCGCGACGTCCTCGACATGATCGACTTCCGGATCGGGATCGAGTCGGAGGCGGCCGGGCTGGCCGCTGAACGCCGTACGGACCTGCAGCTCAAGGCCATCGAACGGGCCCTGGTCGACCTCGGGAGCACCGGCGAGCAGCCCGGCCACGCCGTCGAGGCCGACTTCGAGTTCCACCTGAAGGTCGCGCTCGCGTCGGGCAACCGGTTCTACTCCGACCTGCTGGCCTCGCTCGGCCCGATGATGATCATGTTGCCGCGCACGCGGCTGGAGCACGTCTACTCGGTCTCGAACGCCACCCACTTCACGCGGGTGACGCTCGAACACGAGAACGTCTACCGGGCCATCGCCGACCAGGACGCCGCGGCGGCGCGGGCGGCGATGCGGCTGCACCTGTCCAACTCGCGCGCCCGCCTGCAGACGCCCTGACTCACCAGCGGGCGGTGTTGGGAGAGAAGCCCGGCTCGATCGTGCGCATGTAGGCGGTGTCCTCGCGGCCGCGCTGGCCGCAGGTGACGTACTGCTCGTGCAGGGCGGCCAGCGCGTCCTCGTCGAGCTCGACGCCCAGCCCCGCACCGGTGGGCACGGCCACGCCGCCGTCGCGGAACTCCAGCGCCCCCGGCTTGACGACCTCCTCCGTCTTCCACGGGTAGTGCGTGTCGCAGGCGTAGGTGAGGTTCGGGGTCGCGGCCGCCAGGTGGGTCATCGCGGCCAGGCTCACACCGAGGTGCGAGTTCGAGTGCATCGACAGGCCCATCCCGAACGTCTCGCAGATGCCGCCGAGCAGCGCCGAGCGCCGCAGCCCGCCCCACAGGTGGTGGTCCGACAGGACGACCTGGACGGCGTCGGCGGCGACGGCCGGCTTGAGGTGCTCGAAGGCGATGACGCACATGTTCGTCGCCAGCGGCAGGTCGGTGTGCTTGGCGACCTCGGCCATGCCCTCGATGCCGGGCGTCGGGTCCTCCAGATATTCCAGGGCGCCCGCGAGCCGGTCGGCCACCTTGATGGAGGTCTCCACCGTCCAGGCGCCGTTGGGGTCGATGCGCAGCGCGTGCCCGGGGAACGCGGCGGCCAGGGCCTCGACGGTCTCGATCTCGTGGCGGGGCTCGTACACGCCGCCCTTGAGCTTGATGGCGGTGAAGCCGTAGTCGGAGATCATCCGCCGCGCCTGGGCGACCATCTGCTCGGGCGTGCGGCCCTCGCCCCACGAGTCGTCGTCGTGGCCGGGGTGGCCGGCCCACTTGTAGAACAGGTACGCCGAGTAGGGCACATGGTCGCGTACGGCGCCGCCGAGCAGGTCGCTCACCGGCCGGCCCAGCGCCTTGCCCTGCAGGTCGAGCAGCGCCACCTCGAACGGCGCCGCCACGGTGTCCACGGCGCTGGAGACCTCCAGCATGCCGCCGAAGCTGGCGCCCGCCCCGCCCGTGGACGCGCCCAGCGTCTCCACCACGACGCGGCGCAGCCCGTTGACGTCGAACACGTCCGTGCCCGGCAGCGAGGCCGCCACCGCGCCGAGCCGCTCGAGATGGGCCAGGTCGGCGTAGGTCTCACCCAGCCCCACCAGCCCGGAGTCGGTGTGCACCTGGACGATGGCGCGCAGCACGTACGGCTGGTGCACCCCCACCACGTTCAGCAGGGGCGGGTCGCGGAAGGCGACCGGCGTGACGGAGACCCGGCTGACCCGGCCCGCGCTCACTGGGGAGCCTTCACGGTCAACACCGGCACGCTCGCCTCCATGAGGATGCGCTGCGCCTCGCTGCCCAGGATGAACTTGCCCACGAGCGAACGATGCCGCAGCCCGATGACGATCAGCGTGCCGCCGGTCTCCCCGACCAGGGCCTCGAAGGTCTCGGGCAGGTCGTCGTCGTGCAGCGGCTGGCGTACCTCGGCCTCGACACCGGCCGCGCGCGCCCGCTCCAGGAGCGCGTCGCCGGCGGCCTCGTCGATCTTGCGCTCGTCGACGGGCGCGCCGCGGCGCGGCGAGTTCACGATGATCACGCGCTCACCGCGCAGGGCGCCCTCGCGCAGGCCCGCGTCCACGGCGGCCTCGCCCTCGGGCGTCGGCAGGTAACCGACGAGGATGGTCATGAGGTCAGCTCCTTGGTACGGCGGGGCAGTGCCTTACGGATCAGTGGCCAGGCCGCGACGATCACGACCAGGGCGAACACGGTCCCCGAGATGGGACGGGTGAGGAAGCCGGCCGGGTCGCCGCCGAAGATGAGCAGCGACTGCCGCGCCGAGTTCTCGATCATCGAGCCCAGCACGAACGCGAGCACGAGCGGCCCCGGCTCGAAGCCGAACTTCTTCATCAGATAGCCCAGCAGGCCGAACGCGATCACCAGGAAGATGTCGTAGACCTGGTTGTTCACGGTGTACGCGCCGAGCAGGGTGATGAGCACCGTGATCGGCGCCAGCACGGCCGGGCGGATCCGCAGGATCTTCACGAACACGCCCACCATCGGGATGCTCATGATCAGCAGCAGGATGTTGCCGATGTACATCGAGTTGATGACGCCCCAGAAGACGTCGGGGTGCTCGGTGACGAGCTGCGGGCCCGGCTGGATGCCCTGGATGAGCAGCGCGCCGAACATCAGGGCCATGGTCGCGTTCGCCGGGATGCCGAGGGTCAGCAGCGGGATGAACGACGACGTGGCCGCGGCGTTGTTGGCGGTCTCCGGCGCGGCCACGCCCTCGATGGCGCCCTTGCCGAAGCGCTCGGGGTTCTTGGCCCGCCGCTTCTCGAACGCGTACGCGGCCAGCGACGACAGCACCGCGCCACCGCCGGGCAGCACGCCCAGCACGAACCCGATGAGCGAGCCGCGCCCGATGGCGCCCTTGGCCTGCCCGAGGTCCTGGCGCGACGGCCACACGTTGCCGACCTTGGCCGGGGCGGAGACCTTGTTGTGCCGCTCCTCCAGGTTGTAGAGGATCTCGCTCAGGCCGAACAGGCCCATGGCGATCGGGATGAAGTCGATGCCCTCGGCCAGGTTCAGGCTGCCGAACGTGAAGCGCTCCGCGCCGGTGAAGGTGTCGCGGCCCACGGTCGCGATCAGCAGGCCGACGCAGGCGGCGACGATGGCCTTGAGCTTGTTGCCGTTGCCGACCGAGGAGATCAGCAGCACGCCCAGAACGCCCAGGGCCGCGTACTCGGGCGGCCCGAAGTCGAGCGCGAACCCGGCCACGATCGGCGCGACGAGCGTCAGGCCGAGGATCGAGACCGTGCCGCCGACGAAGGAGCCGATGGCCGCGATGCCGAGCGCGGTGCCCGCCTTGCCCTGCCTGGCCAGCGCGAATCCGTCGAAGACGGTCACCACGGACGACGCCTCGCCCGGCAGGCGCAGCAGGACCGAGGTGATCGTGCCGCCGTACTGGGCGCCGTAGAAGATGCCGGCCAGCATGATGATCGCGGAGACCGGGCCGATGCCGTACGTGATCGGCAGCAGGATGGCGATCGTGGCGCCGGGCCCGAGGCCCGGCAGCACGCCGATCAGCATGCCGATGATGACGCCGATGAAGCAGTAGAGCAGGTTGGCCGGTTCGAGGACGACGCCGAAGCCGTCGATGATCGGGGAGATGTCCATGTGACTTTCTCAGATGAGTCGCGGAAGCGGGATCTGCAGCAGCACCACGAACAGCACGTAGAACGCCGCCACGGCGCCGATGCTGACCACGATGGAGGAGCGCCACGACTCTTTGCCCAGCAGGCGGAGCCAGACGAACATGAGCAGCAGAGACGGGATCTCGAAGCCGATCACCGGCAGCAGCGCGGCCCACACCACGAGCGTCACCAGGCCGCCCGCGGTCAGCAGGCTCGCCTTGGAGAAGCGCTCGGTGTCCTGCAGGCCGCGGCCCGTGAAGACGAGCACCGCCGACAGCACGACGATCACGACGCTGATGGCGAACGGCCACAGGCCGGGCCCGGGAGCGGTGAGCCGCCCGAGGCCCAGCGCGTACGACCCGACCGCGCCGAGCACGCCGACGACGAGCGCCACCAGGGCCGCGCCGACCTGCGCGATCGGGCCCGCGTGGGGCGGCCGCTGCTCTTCGAGCTCGGCCAGCAGCCGTTCGGTCTCGGCCTTCAGGTCGCCCTCGGGCTCATCCGGCGCGGGCGGCCCGTTGGGGTCGGACATGGACATGTGAACTCCTCGATCAGCCGGCGAGGTTGATGCCGAACTCGTCCAGCTGCTTCTTGTAGGTCTCGGAGTCGCTCTGCAGCGAGGTCAGGACCTCCTGCGGGGAGACCTCCATCGGAGTGAGCGAGTTGTCCTCGTTGAACTTCTTGTACTCGGGCGTGGCGAACGTCTTCTTCGCGGTCTCGAGCAGCTTGGCCTTGACGTCCTCAGGCGTGCCCTTGGGCGCCGTCAGGAAGCGGTACTGCGTCACGAGGACGTCGAAGCCCTGCTCCTTGGCCGTCTTGACGTCCGGCATGAACGGGATGCGCTCCTGCGAGAACACCGCCAGCGGGACGAGCTTGCCGGCCTTGACGTTCTCGATGGCCTCGCCGATCTGCATGGTCGAGACGTCGACCTGGTTGCCCAGCAGCGCGGTCAGGGCCGGGGCGCCGCCGTCGAACGGCACGGCCGTGGCCTCGATCCCGGCGCTCTTGAAGGTCAGCGCCGAGGCGAGCTGGGCGCCGGTGCCGACGCCGGTGGTGCCGTAGCGGATCGTCTTGCCCGCCTTCTTCATGTCCTCGATGGACTTGAAGCCGGACTTGGGGTTGGTCGCCATGACGTAGTCGTCACGGGAGATCCCGGTGATGACATCGAACGAGTCGATCTTCGTGGCCTCGGCGGCCGACACCGTGAGCGGCGTGATCGTGAAGAGCGAGGCGTTCTGTACGGCGATCTTGTAGCCGTCGGGCTTGGCGGCCTGCAGCTCCTTGGCGTTGAGCGCCCCGTTGGCGCCGGGCTTGTTGAGCACCGGCGCCGAGACGCCCAGCTCCTTGGACATGCCCTGGGCCAGCGCCCGGGTGATCAGGTCGGTGGAGCCGCCGGCGGAGGCGCCGACGCTGAACTCGATGTTGCCCGACGGATACTTGCCCTCACTGCTCCCGGAGGAGGTCGTCTTGACGCCACCGCAGGCGGTCAGTGCGATCGCGGCGGCGGCACCGGCGACACCCATGAGGATGCGGCGGGGGGCTGTCCGAGATGTCGGCATTGACTTCTCCTTCGTGCGGGCGGCGCGGCCACCCGTGATCTGCTCGGGAGCGGAGGGGAGTTGCGTAAGGTTACGGCAAGGTTTCCACTCGTAGTCTCCGGAGACTAAGGACCAGCCTCGATGCCTGTCCAGCCTCAATTCGGTATCGAGTGATACTCTTTACGCATCATGCTAACACTGGATCAGATTCGGGCATTCGTGGCGGTCGCGGAGGAGCTCCATTTCGGCCGCGCGGCCGATCGCCTGAGCATGACCCAGCCGCCGCTGAGCCGCCACATCCAGAAGCTGGAGCGCGTGGTCGGTGTGACCCTGCTGGAGCGCGACAACCGGCGCGTCGTCCTCACCGACGCCGGGCGCGCCTTCCTCGAAGACGCGCGCCGCATGCTCTCGCTCGTCGACACCGCCGGCGACCGGGCGCGCCGGATCGCCAGCGGCGCGGCGGGCACCGTACGGCTCGGCTTCACGGCCGTCTCCGCCATCAGCATGCTCGGCCCCCTGCTCAGGCGACTGTCCGAGCAACTCCCCGAGATCGACGTCATCCTCCACGAACGGGTCACCGCCGGGCAGGTGGACGGCCTGCTGCGCGGCGAGCTCGACCTCGGCCTGGCCCGCCCGCCCTTCGACATCGCCTCGCTCGACTCCCGCGTCGTCTTCCGCGAGCCGCTGTGCGCGGTGGTCCCGCTCGGCCACCCGCTCGCCGACCTCGACCGGCCGCTCACGCCCGACGACTTCGACGGCCTGCCGGTGATCAGCTACAACCCGGTCCAGTCGCGCTACTTCCACGAGCTGACCGTCCGCTTCCTCACCAACGCCCACCCGCGCATCGAGCAGCAGGTGCACCAGATCCTCACCGCCGCCCTCCTGGTGGCGGCCGGCCGGGGCGTGGCGCTGGCGCCCGCCAGCGCGCGCTCGCTCGGCATCGACGGCATCACCTTCTGCGACCTGGTGCAGGGCGGCGACCCGGTCGACGCCGAAGACGCCGCCACCGGCGAGCCGGTCGAGCTGCACGTCATCTGGGCCGCGACCTCCACCAACCCCGCGCTCTGGCGCGTCCTGGAGCTCCTGCCCGACCTGGAGGCGAAGCGATGATGCCCTGGCGGTATCGTCGGATACAGAATCGCACTTGGACAGGAATCGCCCCACTTCTTTAGCCTGACGGCGACAGACCTTACCGGCGGCGGGGGCTCTTCCCACCGCCGCGTGTAAAGCGAGGAGCGCCCGTCATGCCGAACCACTCGCCGCAGGAGCTCGCCACACAGCTCAAGAGCGGCCTGTTGTCCTTCCCCGTCACGCATTTCACCGACGATCTGCAGTTCGACGAGGCGCGCTACCGTGACCACCTCGCCTGGCTGAGCGAATACCCCGTGGCCGGCCTGTTCGCCGCCGGCGGCACGGGTGAGGGCTTCTCGCTCACCCCGGCCGAGATCGACCAGGTGGTCCGCGCGGCGGTGACCGAGGTGAACGGCAAGGTGCCGGTCGTGGCCCCGGCGACCGGCGGCACCGTGAACGCCATCGCCCAGGCCAAGGCGGCCGAGGCGGCCGGCGCCGACGGCGTGCTCCTCATGCCTCCCTACCTGACGGAGGCCGGCCAGGCGGGCCTGGTCGAGCACATCTCCGCGGTCTGTGGCAGCACCGGGCTGGGCGTGATCGTCTACAGCCGGGCCAACGCGGTGCTGAACGACCGCTCCGTCGAGGCCCTGGCCGACCGCAACGCGACCCTCATCGGGTTCAAGGACGGCGTCGGCGACATCGAGAACCTCACCCGCATCTACGCCTCCGTCGGCGACCGCCTGGCCTACATCGGCGGCCTGCCCACGGCCGAGACGTTCGCGCTGCCGCTGCTGCAGCTCGGCGTGAGCACGTACTCGTCGGCGATCTTCAACTTCGTCCCGCAGTACGCGCTCGACTTCTACGCCGACGTCAAGGCCCAGGACCGCGACGCGGTCTACCGGCGCGTCAAGGAGTTCCTGATCCCCTACCTGGACATCCGCGACCGCACGAAGGGCTACGCCGTGTCGATCATCAAGGCGGGCCTGGCCGCCGTCGGCCGCCCGGCGGGAGGGGTGCGGCCGCCGCTGCAGAACCTCACGGACGGCGAGCTCGCCGAGCTGACCACCCTCATCAACAAGATCAGCTAGGGGCCGCCGTCTTGTCTCCCACCATCGAGCGCGTCGAGGTCGTCCCCGTCGCCGGACACGACAGCATGCTGCTCAACCTGAGCGGCGCGCACGGGCCGTACTTCACCCGCAACGTCGTCATCACCATCGACTCCGACGGGCGCACCGGCCTCGGCGAGGTGCCCGGCGGCGAGGCCATCCGCCGCACCATCGAGGAGGCGGGCGCGCTGCTGGCGGGAGAGCCGGTGGCCCGCTACCGCAGCCTGCTGCGCCTGGTGGCCGAGCGGTTCGCCGGCCGCGACGCCGGCGGCCGCGGCCTGCAGACGTTCGACCTGCGCACCACCGTCCACGCGGTCACCGGCCTCGAATCCAGCCTGCTCGACCTGCACGGCCAATACCTCGGCGTGCCCGTGGCCGAGCTGCTCGGCGAGGGCCGGCAGCGCGACCGGGTGCCGATGCTGGGCTACCTGTTCTACGTGGGCGACCCGGGCAAGACGGACCTGCCGTACGTGGTCGACGACGGTGGCGGCGACCACTGGTCCCGGCTGCGCCGCCAGGAGGCGCTCACGCCCGACGCGGTGGTCGCGCTGGCCGAGGCCGCCCGCGAGCGCTACGGCTTCACCGACTTCAAGCTCAAGGGCGGCGTGCTGGCCGGCGAGGAGGAGATCGCGGCCGTCACGGCGCTGGCCCGCCGCTTCCCCGACGCCCGGATCACCCTCGACCCCAACGGCGGCTGGCTGCTGGCCGACGCCGTCCGGCTGTGCAGAGGGCTCGGCGACGTCCTCGCCTACGCCGAGGACCCGTGCGGCGCCGAGGGCCGGTTCTCCGGGCGGGAGACGATGGCCGAGTTCAAGCGGGCCACCGGGCTGCCGACCGCGACCAACATGATCGCCACCGACTGGCGGGAGATGGCGCACGCCGTACGCGCCGCCGCGGTGGACATCCCGCTCGCCGACCCGCACTTCTGGACCATGGCCGGATCCGTGCGCGTCGCCCAGCTCTGCCACGACTTCGGCCTGACCTGGGGATCGCACTCCAACAACCACTTCGACATCTCGCTGGCGATGTTCACACACGTCGGAGCGGCCGCGCCGGGCGAGATCACGGCGCTGGACACGCACTGGATCTGGCAGGACGGCCAGGCGCTCACCACCAAGCCGTTCCAGATCACCGACGGCGGCATCGACGTGCCCGTCACCCCCGGGCTGGGGGTCGAGCTCGACCGGGACGCCCTGGCCGCGGCCCACGAGCTCTACCTGAGCCGGGGCCTGGGCGCCCGCGACGACGCCGTCGCCATGCGCTACCTCGTGGAGGGCTGGACCTTCGACCCGAAACGGCCCTGCCTGGTGCGATGAAGGTGCGTCAGGCGTACAGGAACCAGTACTGACCCTGAGGGACGCACCGGTAGGAGGTCCACCAGCCGCTGTCGATGCCGAGGTTCCCGACCCGGTGGCAGTCCCAGTCGTAGTAGTAGACGTTGCGGAGCGTCTCGGCCTGGGCCGGGGCCGCGCCGGCCGACAGCGCCAGGCCGGTGGCCAGGGCGGTCGAGGCGAGTAACGTCGCTGCTTTGCGCATGCATCCTCCTCGGAAGTCGAGGAAGTATCACACCGGCCCGCGCCCCCGGGGTAGATCACCGCCCCCGGGGGCCGCCTGACCTGGGCGGACACATGAAACGTTCAGAACAGCGTCAGCGGCTCGTCCGGCTCCGGGAGGGGCATCGGCGTGGGCAGCGGGTCGAGGTCCGGGACGAGCGCGCGCACCTCGTCGTGGAACCGGCGGGCCAGGACCGGGGCGTCGGCGTTGTCCGGGGTGTGGATGAACACGGTCGGTGACCGCCCCTCGCGCAGCCACTCCGCCACCGTGCCCAGCCAGGGCCGCCAGCCCTCCACCGTGCGCTCCTCGGCGTCGCGCCCCAGATAGCGGACGATCGGGTGACCGGTGAGGGCCCGCGAACGCCGTGGCACGCGCGGCTTCTTCGCCCACGCGTCCCGCTCGGCGTCGCTGGCCGGCGGGCTCTGGAACATGACCGTGGTGTCGAACGGCACCCACTCGGCGTCCCTGGCGGCCAGCACCCGTTCGAGCAGGCGGGCGGAGCGCTCGTCTTCGAAGAAGGCGCGGTGGCGCACCTCGACGGCGTACCGGTGGGACCGGGGCAGGCGGTGCAGGAAGGCCGCCAGCGTGCCGGCGTCGGCCGGGGAGAACGAGGCCGGCAACTGGATCCACAGCGCGTGCGCCCGCGGCCCCAGCGGCTCGATCGCGTCCAGGAAGGCGCGCAGGACCTCGTCGGCGCCCATCAGGTGGTGCTCGTGGGTGACCGGCTTGGGCAGCTTGACCACGAAACGGAAATCGGGCGAGGTCTGGGCGGCCCAGGACTCCACCGTGCTCCTGGACGGGGTGGCGTAGAACGTGGTGTTGCCCTCCACGGCGTCGCACCACGACGCGTACGCCCGAAGGCGCTCACCCGGCGCGAGCCCGGCGGGCAGGAGGCGCCCCTGCCAGCGCGCGTGAGCCCACATCGCACATCCCACGTGAAGCCGCATGAAAGAGGACGCTACCGAAGATCGCGCTCCGGGGGCACCGTAAGCTGGCCTCATGGGCATGGTCGGGACGGTCGGGCTGGTGTTGCATCCCCAGCGCGACTCCAGGAAGGCGATCGACACCATCCTGCGCTGGGCCGGGGACAAGGGCGCCACGGTGATCGGCCTGCCCGACGAGGTGGGGCGCATCGACTGCACCGCCGTGGCCGTCGACACGGCCACCCTCGTCGACCGGGCCGACCTGCTGGTGGGGCTCGGCGGTGACGGCACGATGCTGCGCACGATGCGGCTGATCGCCGGGCGGCCCACGCCGATCCTGGGGGTCAACCTCGGCAAGCTCGGGTTCCTGGCCGAGATCGACGTGGACGAGCTGGCCGACACGCTGTCGGCGATCGACGCGCACGCGTACACGATCGAGCCGCGCATGGCCATCCGCTGCTCCGTGTCGGGCGTCGACGTGACCGCGTTCAACGACATCGCGCTCGTCCGCATCCCCGGCGACGGGCTGGCCGCCGTGTCCGTCACCCCGGCCGGCAGCCCCTTCGTCCGCTACGCCGCCGACGCCGTCATCGTGGCCACCTCCACCGGGTCCACCGCCTACAGCTTCTCCGCCGGCGGCCCCATCGTCTCGCCCCGGGTGGAGGCGGTGCTCGTGGTGGCCGCCGCCGCCCACTCCTCCTTCAACCGGGCCCTGGTGCTGCCCGCCGACGAGGACGTGACCCTCCATGTGCTGCCGACCAGCGGGCGGCTGGCCGTGGAGGTCGACGGGGCCGTGGTCGCCCACCTGTGCCCCGGCGAGAGCGTCACCGTCACCGCCTGGCCGGGGGCGGCCAAGGTGGTCCGGCTGGGCACCACGTTCTACGAGCGCGCCCGCCGCAAGCTCCGCGTGGGCGGCAGCGCCGAGGCCGACTGACCCCGCTCAGGGGCCCGTGCGGCGCCGGCGGCCCCGCGCGGGACGCTCGGGGAGCGGCGGGGTCTCTTCCTGGCGCGGCTGCGGCGTGAAGAACCCACCGGGAGGCGAGGTCACGTCCTGCCGGGTGACGGCGGGCTGAGGGCCGGTCGGCTGCGGGGAGAAGAAGTCCTCGTCGTCGGCGTGCGGCGCGAAGAAGTCGTCGGACGTGTCCTTGACGGTGACCCGCCTGCCCTCACGGCGGGGGAGCGGCTCCTCGTCATGAGGCTCCTCCTCGTGGGAGCGGCGGGAGGCCGTCAGGGCGGCCAGGGCCGTGGTGATGGGCACCGCGGCGATCAGTCCCAGGGTGCCGACGATGCTGCGGACGATCTCCTGGGCGATCACCGGTGTCGTCAGCACCTCGCCCAGAGGCTGCGCGCCGATGCTGAACAGCAGCAGCAACGGCAGCGACGCGCCCGCGTACGCCAGGATGATCGTGTTGATCACCGAGGCGATGTGCGCCCGCCCGATCCGGCTCGCCGACCGGTAGAGACGGGTGAAGCCGTAGGAGGGGTTGGCGTGCGCGAGCTCGGCCACCGTCACCGCCTGCGTCACCGTGACGTCGTCGAGCACCCCCAGCGCGCCGATGATGATGCTGGCCAGCAGCAGCCCCTGCGTGTCGATCGACAGGCTCATGCCCAGCATCAGCGCGCTGTCGTCGGTGACCCCGTTGAGCCGCGCGAACCCCAGCGCGCCGTACGACAGCAGCCCCGTCAGCGTGAGGCTGGCCATCGTGCCGAGCACGGCCATCGACGTGGGCAGCGAGAAGCCGTGCGTCAGGTAGAGCACCGCCAGCATGATCGCCGCCGCCCCCACGATGGCCACCAGGATGGGCGGCTTGCCCTCCAGGATGCCGGGGATCACGAACGTCAGCAGCAGCACGAACGTCACCACCAGCCCGACCAGCGCCATCACCCCGCGCCAGCGGCCGAAGGCGATCACCGCCAGCGCGAACGCCGCCCCGAACAACCACAGCGGCAGCGCCCGGTCGTGGTCGGAGATCTGGTAGGCGCCCTCCCCGTCGCGCAGCAGGATCACCTCGTCGTCGACGGCGAAGTGCTGCGCCCCGGGCCCGCCCGGCAGGCGGAGCTTGACGTCCTTGCCCACGTCGGGCCCGTCCTTGACCCGGACGGTGGCGTTGCCACAGGTCGCCGGGTCCGGCTGGGGCGAGCCCGGCGTCGCGGCCGGGCACTTGGCGAGCGTGACACCGGTGACCGTGCCGGTCAGCCGCTCGACGCCGGACTGTGGCGCGGCGGCGTCCTGCCCGCTCGGCCAGAGCCACAGCAGGCCGGCGAGCGTGATGACGGCGAGCGGCACCAGGACGGCCAGACCGGCCACCACCGTGCGCCGCGAAGTGGGGACGGCGGTGCCGTGCGCGTGGTTGGCGCCCATCGCGTGAAAGGTCCTCCTTGGGGTGACGAACAAGGACAGTACTGCACCCCGCCGCCCGGGGTAGCCCAACGGCATGACATGGCTGGCAGGAACGTCGGGATGGCAGTACAAGGACTGGCGGGACGTGCTGTACCCGGCGGGCGTGCCGCAGCGGCTCTGGCTGGAGACGTACGCGGCGGAGTTCGGCACCGTCGAGAGCAACAACGCCTTCTACCGCCTGCCGAGCCGCGACACGTTCGCCGCCTGGCGGGAGCGCACTCCGGACGGGTTCGTGATGGCCGTCAAGGCCAGCCGATACCTCACCCACATCAAGCGGCTGTCGGAGCCGGAGGAGCCGGTACGGCGCCTCATGGACGCCGCCGCCGGCCTGGGGGACAAGCTCGGCCCGATCCTGCTGCAGCTCCCGCCCACGCTCCAGGCCGACGCCGCCGCGCTGGGCCGCTGCCTCGACTGCTTCCCCGGCGACGTCCGGGTGGCCGTCGAGCCGCGCCACGACTCCTGGTGGACCGGCGACATCGAGCGGCTCCTGCGCGACCGTGGGGCCGCGCTGTGCTGGGCGGACCGGCGCAGCCGCCCGGTGACCCCGCTCTGGCGCACCGCCGACTGGGGGTACGTCCGCCTGCACGAAGGGCGCGCGGGCATGGAGTACGGCGACACCGCGCTGCGGACGTGGGCCGGGCGCGTCCACGAGGCCGGCTGGCGGGACGCCTACGTCTACTTCAACAACGACCCGGGAGGGGCCGCCGTGCGCAACGCCCGCCGATTTGCCAGACTCACCTAGTGCACACGCGTCTCTACCGCAACGGCGTCCTCGAAAAGGAAGGGTTCCCGATCGAGGAGGTCTCCGACCACGTCGGAGACCCGGACAACACGGTCTGGTTCGACCTGTGCACCCCCACGCCCGACGAGCTCAAGGCGATCGGCGAGGAGCTGGGGCTGCACGAGCTGGCCGTCGAAGACGTGATCGGCGACCATCAGCGGCCGAAGGTGGACGTCTACGACAACCACCTGTTCGTCACCGTCTACGCCGTGCGCGTCGAGGACGAACGGCTCGACGCCGTCGAGATCAACGTCTTCGTCACCAGGAACGCCCTGGTCACCGTGCGGGAGAACGACCACTTCGACATCCGCGAGGTGATCAGGCGCTGGGACGCCACCTCCCGCCTGGCGGTGCACGGCGTGACGTTCCTGCTCCACGGCCTGCTCCACACGGTGGTGGACGGCCAGCTCGACCTGGTGCAGGACCTCGACGGGCAGGCGGAGGCCCTCGAGGAGGTGCTGTTCGAGGGGCGGCTGAGCGCCGGCAGGGAGCTGCAGCGCAGAATGTACGTCCTGCGCAGGAACACCACCGCCCTCCGCAAGATCACCATGCCGATGCGCGAGGTGGTCGGCACCCTGCTCCGCCGCGACCAGGACATCGTCAGCGACACGGCGATGGCCCCCTACTACCAGGACGTCCACGACCACGTGCTGCGCGTCGGCGAAGGGGTCGACTCCATCCGCGACACCCTCGCCAACGCCCGCGAGACCCGCCTGTCCCAGCAGGGCTTCCGGCTCAACGAGATCATGAAGCGGGTCACGAGCTGGGCCGCGATCATCGCCGTGCCCACCGCGATCACCGGCTTCTACGGCCAGAACGTGCCCTATCCCGGGACGGGGGAGACGTGGGGCTTCTGGGTCTCCACGGTCCTGGTCGCCGTCAGCTCGGTGGCGCTGTACGTGGTCTTCAAGAAGAAGGACTGGTTGTAGTCACAGGGCCGGCTGCGGACGTCCAGGGTGGCCCGGAGCGTCAGGTGCACCTCGGCGGCGCCCGTGGCCGGATAGAGGGGCAGGCAACGCCCGCCGGCGATCAGGGTACGGCGGCCGATCGACGTGGTGAGCAGCGACAGCTCCCCGTACGTGGCGGGCTCGGCCAGCCACAGCACCCACACGCCGTCCGGATCACGCGTCCGGACGCCTTCGACGGCGTAGTAGTCGAGCACGCTCTCATTGAGCGACAGCACCGCCCGCATGGTGAAACGGCGGCCCTCCACGGTGAACACCTCCGCGGAGGGCGCGCGATAGACCGAATGCACGTAACCGATGGCGAACCCGCCGGAGACCGGCAGGCCGCCCGCGGTCAGGCGCCCGGCGCCGGCGCCCGAGCCGAGCGCCGCCACCATCACGAGCGCCAGGAGCAGCCGGGTCAGCCCTTCTCCTTGTAGTAGCGGGCCGCGCCCGGGTGCAGTTGGACCGGCTCCACCTTCTGCCCGAGCGCGACGTCGAGCTTCTTCGCCTCAGGGTGCACGGCCGACAGCTCGGTCTTCTTCTCGAAGAGGGTCTTGGTGATGTCGTACGCGAGTTGCTCGCTCATCTTGTCGGGCACCAGCAGCACGTTCGCGATGCCGACGGTCTTGACCGTGCCCTCCAGCTTGTAGAGGGACATGTCCACATCGAGCGGGACGTACTGCTGGCCATAGGTGGTCTGCATCTTCGCCAGCACGTCACCGGTGTCGAGCAGCTTCATGTCCGGCTTGCTCGCGGCCAGGTCGGTGATGCCGGCCGTGGGCAGGCCACCGACCCAGAAGAAGGCGTCGATGGTGCCGTCCTTGGCCGCCTGCACCGACTCGTTGATCGAGAGCTGCTGCTTGGTGATGTCGGTGTCGGGGTTGACCCCGGCGGCCTCCAGCATGCGCCTGGCCACGACCTGGGTGCCGGAGTTGGCCGGGCCGAGCGAGACGCGCTTGCCCTTCAGGTCGGCGACCTTGGTGGCCTCGACGCCGGGGGCGGCCACGACGTGGGTGTAGTTGTCGTAGATGCGGGCCAGCGCCTTGATCGGCTGCTTGGCGGTGAACGAGTCCTTGCCGTTGACCGCGTCGGCGGCCGTGTCGGCCTGGGAGAAGCCGATGTCGGCCTTGCCGGAGGCCAGCAGCTTGATGTTCTCGATGGAGGCCGAGGTGACCGAGGCGGTGGCCTGGGTGTTGGCGATGCTCGACGACAACTGTTTGGCCAGGCCGCCGCCGTACACGTAGTAGACGCCCGTCGTGCCGCCGGTGGCGATCGACAGCCGGTTGCCCGCGCCACCGCCGCCACCACCGCCACAGCCGGCCACGGCCAGGGCGGCCACGGCGACCATCGCAAGAATCCGCTTCACGCTGGGTCCTTTCTTCTGCTTCTGACGAGGTGCACGGCGGCGGCCACGGCCAGCAGGGCCAGGCCGGCGACGATGGGGACGAGCTCGAGGAACAGCAGCAGCACCGCGGCCGCCGCCGCCAGCAGCCGTTCGGGCCAGCCGCTGAGCCCGCCGGTGGCCATGGCCAGGGCCGCCACCGCGACGGCCGAGACGACGGTCATGAGCAGCACCGTGCCGATCGGGCCCTGCCCGAGCAGGGCCTGTCCGTTGGGCGTCAGCACGAAGGCGAACGGCACCAGGAACGCCGGCAGCGTGTACCGCCAGGTCATCATCATGGTCTTGTACGTGTTGCCGCCGGTGATCGCGGCCGCCGCCACCGCCGACAGGGCCGTCGGCGGGCTCACCTCCGACAGCACGGCGTAGTAGAAGACGAACATGTACGCCTCGGCCTGCGTGACGCCGAGCGCGAAGAGCGCGGGCCCGATGATGACCGCCGCGATGATGAAGCTGGCGGTCACCGGCACGGCCAGGCCCAGCAGCATGACCGCGACGGCGGACAGGAACGTGGTCAGCACCAGGTTGCCGGCGGCCGCGTCCACGATGATGTCGGCGAGGTTGAGCCCGAGGCCGGTCTGGGTGATGACGCCGACGATGATGCCCGCCGCCGCGCACACCGCGGTCACCGGCAGCACTTCGAGGGTGCCCTTGGCCAGGGCCTGCCCGACCCGCTTGGGGCCCATCCGGTGCTCGGGGTCGAGGAACGACAGCGCGAACGCGACCGCGGTGGCGATCACCACGGACTGGAACGCCGACCGGTCCAGCGCCATCAGCACGATGATGAGGATCAGCGAGCTGAAGTGGTAGCCGAAGCGCAGCAGCAGCTTGCCGGCCTTGGGGGCGTCGACCTGGACGGCGTGGGTGCTGAAGCGGCGCGAGTCGATCTCGATGGCCAGGAAGATGCCCAGGTAGTAGAGGATCGTGGGGATGGTCGCGTACAGGAGCACTTCGAGGTAGCTGACCCGCAGATACTCGGCGATGATGAACGCGGCCGCGCCCAGTGTGGGCGGCGACAGGATGGCGCCGATGCCGCCGGCGGCCAGGATGCCGCCCGCCGCCTCCCTCGGATAGCCGGCCCGTTTGAGCACCGGCCAGGCGACGCTGCCGAGGCTGACGGTGGTGGCCACGCCGGAGCCGGAGACCGTGCCGAGCAGGAAGCCCGCCAGGGTCACGGTACGGCCGGGGGCGGCGCGGGACCTGCGGAAGGCGGCGAAGCTGAGGTCGATGAAGAACCGGCTCGCGCCTGAAAAGTCCAGTACGGCACCATAAATCGTGAAAAGGATGATGTAACTCGCGGCCACCTGCATCGGGACGCCGAAGAAACCCTCGGTGCCCGTATAGAGCTGCGACACGATCTGCCCGAGGTCGAAGCCGCGATGGCCGATCGTCCAATCAATCGGCAAGTAGGCCCCGTAATAGGCATAAATCAGGAAAAGGATGCAGATGATGGTCAGCGACCATCCGACCGTGCGCCGTACCGCCTCCAGCAGCAGCCCCGTCAGCACCAGCCCGGCCACGATGTCCAGGTCCGTCAGCGCCGCGCCCGAGCCCCGATCCCGGAACGCGTCGATGTCCAGCAGCGGATAGACCAGCACGGCCAGGGACGCGGCGGCCAGCAGCCAGTCGGCCACGCCGGGCCGGTCTCGCCTGGGAGGTTCCTCCGACGGAGGCCGTTCGCGGCCGAGCCGCCGCCGCAGCCACGACCCCATTCCCGAGCGGTAGCTCACGAAGACCAGCGGCAGGGCCACCGCCAGGAACGTCATCCGGTGCTCCAGCGCCTCGACCGGCCGGAACACCACCACCAGCGAATAGACCGACAACAGCCCGCCGAGGATCCACACGCCGAGCTTGAGCGCCCCGCCGAGCTCCCGCGCCGGTCGTTCCTGCTCGTGGGCGGAGACCAGCTCGTTCTCGCGGTCGCTCAGCTCGGTCAAAATTTTCCTCCCCGACAGGCGTTGCAGGGACTTTACGAGTCGTTTACAGCTTTAGGGAAGGGGCCGTTACCTTTTTGGTTGCCTGCCTCAGAACCGGGGGCGTGCGCCGGCCGCCAACCGCTCGATCGGCACGTCACCCGCCTGGCCGCCGTCACGCCGGCGCACGGCGGCGCCGCCGCTCTCCATCTCCCGTGGCCCCACCACGAGCTGGTACGGCACCAGCCGGTGCGCCCTGATCCTGGCCCCCAGACTGCCCCGGCCGGCGGGCACCAGCTCCGCCCGCAGCCCGGCGGCCAGGCAACGCCGCAGCACGTCCTCGGCGGCCGGCCGCCCGGCGTCCGACAGCGGCAGCACCACGGCCTGCACCGGCGCCATCCAGGCGGGAAAGGCGCCGCCGTGGACCTCGATGAGGTGCGCGACCAGGCGTTCGAGCCCGCCGACGACGCTGCGGTGCACCATCACGGGCCGCTCGCCGCCGACGTAGCGCAGGTCGAAGCGCTCGGGCTGGAAGTAGTCGACCTGGACGGTGGACAGGGTGGCCTCACGCCCCGCCGGGTCGGCGATCTGGATGTCGATCTTCGGCCCGTAGAAGGCGCCCTCGCCGCGCTCCTCGTCGTACGCGCGGCCGCGCTCCTTCAGCACGTCCCGCAGCAGCGCCTCGGACCGCGCCCACATGCCAGGATCGTCGACGAACTTGCCGCCGTCGCCGCCCAGCGACAGCCGGTAGCGCGCCGCCTCGATGCCGAGCTGCGCGTGCGCGGCCTCGATCAGGTCGAGCGCGGCCGACACCTCTTCGGCCGCCCGCTCCGGCGCGCAGAACACGTGCCCGTCGTTGAGCTGGATGGAACGCACCCTGGTCAGCCCGCCCAGCACGCCGGACGCCTCCGACCGGTACATCCCGCCCAGCTCCGCGATCCGCAGCGGCAGGTCGCGGTGGCTGCGCTGCCGCGAGCGGTAGATGATCGCGTGGTGCGGGCACAGGCTGGGCCGCAGCACGAACTCCTCGCCGCCCACCTCCATCGGCGGGAACATGTCCTCGGCGTAGTGCGCCCAATGGCCGGAGCGTTCGTAGAGCTCGCGTTTGCCGAGCACCGGCGAGTTGACGTGCTGGTAGCCGTTGCGGCGTTCGAGCTCGTGCACGTAGTCCTCGATGGCCTTGCGCACGGCCGCCCCGGCGGGCGGCCAGTAGGGCAGGCCGGAGCCGATCAGCGGGTCGGTGTCGAAGATGCCCAGCTCACGGCCGAGCCTGCGGTGGTCGTTCATGATCATCCTTTCCTGGGAAAGGGCGAACGACCAGCGGCTCCCGGGCGTTCGCCCGGGATGCGAGAATCAGCGCGCCGGGACGGGGTCCGGCGTCGTCGTGACGAAAGCGCGCTGCATGGCACGACCATAACATCCCTGTTTTGCCAAGGAACCTGCAAAATCGGGCAATGATATAAAGAACCGTGGCCGAGATCACCCTGGACGTCTGCCGCCTCCAGGCGTTCGCCGAGGTCGGCTACCAGGTCGCGAACGGCGGGGGCGCGCACGGGGCGATGGCGGCGCTGCGCCGTCTGGTCCCGCTCGACGCCTACGAGTTCGTCGCCTACGACCCCGCCACCCGGCGGCACCACAGCGTCGTCTCCGACGGGCACACCCGGATCGACCGCGACGCGGCCGAGGAATACGCGGGGCTGGAGGCCTACCGGACCGCCATGGCCACCCGCGCGCCGGTCGGCATGCCCGAGCAGCCCGGCACCGAGCGCTACTTCCGCCGCCACCTGGCCCCCTACGGCTGGCGGGCCGGGCTCACGGCGCCGCTGTTCCTGAGCGAGGGCCGCTACACCGGGCTGCTGCACCTGGCCACCAGAGACGACTTCCCCCGGCTCACCGGGGAGCTCGTGGCGGCGGCGAGCCCGATGCTGGCCCACATCACCGACCTGAGCAGATGCGTGATCGACCCGGTCGGGCTGCCGCCCGACTACCGCGTGATCGCCTTCGACCGGCGCGGCGTCCGCCGCGAGGTGCCGGGGCGTGAGACGTCGGCCGCGCTGCGGGAGCCGGCGGTGGAGGAGTGCGCGCGGGCGTTCATCGACTCCAGGGAGCTGAGCCGGCACGGGCTCTGGCTCGACCGCGACGGCCGCTGGCACGAGATGCGGCTGCTGCGGGCCGGCGTCGGGTTCCAGGGCACGCTCCAGGGGGCCATCGCCGCCGAGCGGCCGTGCTCGCTGCCCTACGAGCTCACGGGCCGGGAGGTCGACGTGCTGACCCGGGTCGCGGCCGGCGACTCCAACCCGCAGATCGCGGCCTCGCTCGTGCTCAGCGTCCGTACGGTGACGACACACCTGGAGCACATCTTCGCCAAGCTGGGCTGCGACAGCCGCACCCGCCTGACCACCAAGGCCCTGGCCGAGGGCCTGTGCCGCCTGGACGCCTGACCCGGTTTCTCCGAACGCGGTAGAAAACTTCCGGGGACGTGTCCTTTCACGCCCGTCCCGTTCGTAGACATGACGACGCGGCGATCGCCGCCGCGTGACGACGACAGGAGTCCGGCCGTGAAGTACATGCTGCTCATCAACAGCCCCGCCACCGAGGACGACGCCCAGGGCGAGGAGACGGCCTCGTTCGAGGACTGGATCGCCTACGACAAGACCGTCAGGGAGTCGGGCATCCACGTCGCCGGCCACTCGCTGGCCGACCTGACCACCGCCACCACCGTCCGGGTCGGGGCGTCGGGCGAGCGGACGGTCACCGACGGGCCGTTCGCCGAGACGAGGGAGGTCCTCGGCGGCTACTACGTCATCGACGTACCGGACCTCGACGTCGCCCTCGACTGGGCGGCCCGCTGCCCGGGCGCGCGCGGCGGCGGCTCCGTGGTGGTCCGGCCGATCGCCGAGTTCTGAAAGAGGGGGTTGTGATGGCGGCGGGCGGGTGCGAACCGGTGGGGCCCTCCATCGAGGCGATCTTCCGGGAGGAACGGGGGCGGCTCCTCGCCGCCCTGGTCCGCCGCTTCGGCGACCTGGACCTGGCCGAGGAGGTCGCCTCCGAGGCGATCGAGGCCGCGCTGATCCACTGGCCCGCCGACGGGGTCCCGCCGAAGCCGGGGGCGTGGCTGATGACCACGGCGCGGCGGCGGGCCGTCGATCGGCTGCGGCGCGACCGCACGTACGCCGCGCGCCTCGCCGTCCTCCAGGTGGAGGCCGACCGCGCGGGACCCGCACCGGCCGCCGACGCCCACGGCGAGCTGCCCGACGAGCGGTTGCAGCTCTTCTTCACCTGCGCCCACCCCGCCCTGCCCGCCGAGGACCGCGTGGCGCTGACGTTGCGCTGCCTGGCCGGGCTGACCACGCCGGAGGTCGCGCGGGCCTTCCTGCTCCCGCCCGCCACCATGGCCAAGCGGATCGTGCGCGCCAAGAAGAAGATCCGCGAGGCGCGCATCCCGTTCCGGGTGCCCGGCCCGGACGAGCTGCCCGGGCGGCTGCCGGGTGTGCTCCAGGTGATCTACTCGATCTTCACCGAGGGGTACGCGGCCAGCTCGGGCCCCGACCTGCTCCGGCTGGAACTGGCGGAGGAGGCCATCCGGCTGGCCCGGATCCTGCGCTGCCTGCTGCCGGGGGAGCGGGAGATCGCCGGCCTGCTCGCCCTGATGCTGCTCATCCACGCCCGCCGCGCGGCCCGGGTCGGGCGGGACGGCGAACTGGTGCTGCTCGACGACCAGGACCGCGGCCGCTGGGACCGGGCGATGATCGAGGAGGGCCAGGACCTGGTGGTCGTGGCGCTCACCGGGGGTCCGGCGGGCCTGTACGGCGTGCAGGCCGCCATCGCCGCCCTGCACGACGAGGCCGCCGACGTCGCGACCACCGACTGGCCGCAGATCGTGGCCCTGTACGACGTGCTGCTCGCGCTCGCGCCCTCCCCGGTGATCGCGGTGAACCGGGCCGTGGCGGTGGCGATGCGCGACGGGCCCGAGGCGGGGCTCGCCCTGCTGGACGAACTGGCCGGGGAACAGCGGCTGCGCGGCTACCACCCGTACGCGACCGCCCGGGCCGACCTGCTGCGGCGGCTGGGCCGCCGTCGCGAGGCCGCGGACGCGTACCGGGAGGCGCTCGCCTCGGCCGGCACCGAGCCCGAGCAGGCGCACCTGCGGCGCCGGCTACGAGCCTGCGAAGACCTCGAAGGAGATTGATGTGGGCCGGGCTCCGGCGTGGACGAAGACCGAACGGACCTGCTCGACCAGGGCGTGCGGCGACATCTGTGACCGCTCAGGTGGGGCCCGCCTCGACGACGAGTCCGCGAATCTCGTAGCCGCCGATGCGCGGACGGCGGAAGATCAAGGGCGTTAGAGCGCCGCGCCGGCGGGCACCCGCTCCTGCAGCAGCTCGAACCAGACCGTCGTGGAGCCGTCCTGCCGGGTGAAGCCCCAGCGGTGGCTGAGCGCCTCGATCAGGGGCAGGCCGCGGCCGCTGGTCGACTGCGGACTCGTACGGCACACGCACGGCGGCCCGTCGGAGCCCGCGTCCGTCACCAGCACCCGTACCGCCGTCTCCGAACTGATCACGGTCACCGTGAACGAGCCGCCCGCGCCCGACCTGGTGTGCAGGATCGCGTTCGTGGCCAGCTCGCTGGTGAGCAGCACCACGTCGTCGTAGAGCGGGTGGTCGCGCCCGAGCACGGTCGTCACGAGCCCCCTGGCCTCGGACACCTGGGAGGGGATCCCCCTCAGCCGTATCGCGGGATCATCGGCGCCACGTTGATCGTCCTCATCGGCAAGCTGCGATTCCGGCGCCGCCACGGCGACCTCCCCCAAATCCGGTGACGTTATGAGACGCGCCAGACAGGGGGTGCAGATTATCGCCAAAAGGTAGGAATGGCCTTTCCCAAGGTCGCCTGCACGACTCCGGACGCCGACCGAGTACGCTGCGATCGACGAGTCGTCTAGGCCCGTGGGGGAGCAGGAGGACGTGTGAGCAGCCTGGAGGCCGTCTGGGTGCAGCCGTACGAGCGGCCGGGGGCGGCGGTCGTGACGGGGGTCTTCGACATCCTGCACGTGGGCCACGTGCGCTATCTGGGCGCGGTGGCCGCGCGCGGGCTGCCGCTGGTCATCGGGGTCGAGGACGACCCGCGCGTGCGCGCGTGGAAGGGGCCGACCCGCCCGTTCAACCCGTCGGCGGAGCGGGCCGAGGTGCTGGCCGCGCTCCGCTTCGTGACCGGCGTGTTCATCGTGACGGGGCCGCCCGAGGCGCACGGGCCGGAAGACTACATCGACCTGCTGGCGCCGATGCGGCCGGCGGCGCTCGCGCACACGGCGGGCGACCCGCACGCGGGGGGCCGCGCCGCGGCGGCGGCGATCCTGGGGGCCGAGTGCTGGGAGCTGGAGGCCATCGCCGACCGCTCGACGACCCGCATCGTCAACGCGGCGGGCAAGGGCTGAGACCGGCCTGCTGGAAGAGACGGCACTCATGATCGCGTAATCTTTCGTGACATGACAGCCGACGTCCTGGCGAAGCGGGTGACGAACCTGCTGGCACCGCAGGTGCTGGTGATCGCCATGCCGCCGTTGGTCGGCCTGGTCGCGCAAGGGTGGGCCGGGGCCGCGTGGGGGCTGGTGGCCTCGGCGTTCTGCGGTGGCGTGCCGGCGGCGGTGATCGCGGTGGGCGTGCGCTCGGGGCGTCTCGACTCCCACCACATCGTGGACCGCGCCCGCCGTACCGGGCCGCTGCTCGCGGCGGTCGCGGCCGTGCTGGTCGCGCTGGCGCTGCTGGTCGCGCTGGGCGCGCCGACGCTGCTCGTCGCCACCGTGACCGCGATGCTCGCCGCGCTCGCCGTGACCGTGCCGATCACGCTGCGCTGGAAGATCTCCTTCCACGCCGCCGTCTCCGCGGGCACCGTCGTGGTGTTCGCGCACGTCCTGCCCGCGTTGCCGGCCGCGCTCGTCGGGGCGGCGGTGGTGGCGCTGGTGTGCTGGGCCCGGGTACGCCTCGCGCACCACACCCTGGCGCAGGTCGTCGCGGGCGCGGCGGCCGGCACGCTGACGACCTGGGCCACCCTGAGCGCCTTCGGCCTCGGCTGAGGTCGGCGGGCCGTGAAGAAACGGCTCGTGGAATAGCGGGCGGGCCGCCGGGGTTGGCGCGTGCATGGATGCCACGAACCGCGGCCGGGTGCGCGTCGAGCGGACGGCCAAGCGTGTGAGGACCTACCTCGGCGGCCGGGTGGTGGCCGACACCACCGCCGCCCTCCTGGTGTGGGAGGTGCCCTACTATCCCACCTACTACTTCCCGCTGAGCGACGTGGACGAGGCGGCGCTGAAGGCGACCGGGGTCACGAAGCACTCGCCGAGCAGGGGTGACGCCGTCGTCTACACGGTCACCTCGGGCACCGCGGAGGCCGACGGCGCGGCGCTGGCCTATCCCGAGTCGCCGCTGGAGCAGATCCGCGGCCACGTCCGCTTCGAGTGGGACGCCATGGACGCCTGGTTCGAGGAGGACGAGGAGATCTTCTTCCACCCGCGCGACCCGTACACCAGGGTGGACATCCTGGCCAGTTCGCGGCACGTGCGCATCGAGGTCGACGGCGTCACCGTGGCCGACTCCCACGGCCCGCGCATCCTCTTCGAGACGGGGCTGCCCACCCGCTACTACCTGCCGAAGACCGACGTACGGCTCGACCTGCTGGAGCACACCGACACGGTCACGCACTGCCCGTACAAGGGGACGGCCGAATACTGGGCGGTCAACGGCAAGAAGGACCTGGCCTGGTCCTACCGGACGCCGCTGCCGGAGAGCGAGAAGGTGGCCGGGCTGGTGGCGTTCTACGACGAGAAGCTCGACGTCTACGTGGACGGTGAGCTCCAGGAGCGGCCGAAGAGCAAGTTCGCCTGAGGTTTGACAAGAGGTCACCTCGTACAACACCCTTTCACTATTCGAATAGTGAAAGGGTATTGTGGTGATCGATTTCCGCCTCGACCGCGGCTCGGGGGTATCGACGTACCTGCAGCTCGTCCACCAGGTCAAGCAGGCGCTCAGGCTCGGCACGCTGCGGCCCGGTGACCAGTTGCCCACCGCCCGCGAGGTGGTGGAGAGCCTGGCCATCAACCCCAACACCGTGCTCAAGGCGTACCGCGAGCTGGAGCGCGAGGGGCTGGTCGAGGGCCGTCCCGGGATGGGGACGTTCGTGCGGCAGGGCGTCGGCGGCGCCACGCTGGCCGAGCACGCGCGGTTCCGGCGCGGGCTGGAGGCGTGGGTGCGTGAGGCGAGCGCGGCCGGGCTCGACCACGAGGACCTGCGGGCGCTGTTCACCGCGGTGCTGACCGACGCCGCGCAGGAGGGGGTCGCGTGAGGCCCGTCTTCGAGGTGACCGGGCTGGGCGTGCGCTACCGCCGCTCCTGGGCGCTGCGCGACTGCTCGCTGGCCGTCCCCGCCGGGCGCGTGGCCGCGCTCGTCGGCCCGAACGGCGCGGGCAAGACCACGCTCATGCACGCCGCCGTCGGCCTGCTGCGGCCCACACGGGGTCAGGCGCGGGTGTCCGGCGAGGTGGCGTTCGTGGCGCAGGACAAGCCGCTGTACGACAGCTTCACCGTCGCCGAGATGCTCTCCTTCGGCCGCCGGATGAACGATCGCTGGGACGGCGAGGCCGCCGCCGACCGGCTCGGCCGCCTGGGTGTCGCGCTCGACAGGAAGGTGAGCCGGCTGTCGGGCGGCCAGCGGGCCCAGGTGGCGATCACCATGGCGCTGGCCGGCCGGCCTGACCTGCTCGTGCTGGACGAGCCGCTGGCCAACCTCGACCCCCTGGCCCGGCACGACGTGATGCGCACGATCATGGCGGAGGTGGCCAATCGGGAGCTGACCGTGCTGCTGTCCTCGCACGTCGTCTCCGACCTGGAGGAGACCTGCGACTGGCTCGTCGTGCTGAACGGCGGGCGGCTGCAGGTCAGCGGCGACATCGAGGAGCTGCTCGACGGGCATCTCGTGCTCACCGGGCCGGAGGAGGCGTCGGCGGCGGGGACGCACGTGGTGGGCGCGAGCCGTACCGGCAGGCAGGTGAGCATGCTGGTCAGAGGCGCGCCCCCGCACGATCCGCGCTGGCAGGCGCGGCGACCCGGGCTGGACGAGCTCGTCATGGGCTACCTGCGCAGCCCTGAGTCGGCGGCGCTCCCGGGACTGACGGGGGTGGGCGCGTGATCTGGGTGACGTGGCGCCAGCATCGGGCGCAGATCCTCGTGACGGCCGGCTTCCTGGTGCTGCTGGGGGCGCTGCTGCTGGCCTCGGCCGTGGAGGCCGGGCTCTACGTCGCCGAGCACGCCCCGCCCGGCTGTCCCGGGCCCGCCGTGGCCTGCGGCGAGCTGGACGTGGCGCTCGGGCAGCGCTATGACGCGGTCTACTCCGTGTTCGGCTGGATGCCCCTCGTGCTGCCCGCGCTGATCGGGGCGTTCTGGGGCGCGCCGCTGCTCGGCCGCGAGTACGAGCGCGGCACCCACCGCCTGGCCTGGACCCAGGCCGTGCCCGTGTGGCGGTGGCTGGCGGTCAAGCTGTCGGTGCTGGGCGGCGCGGTCGTCGCGGGCGGGCTGCTGCTGTCGCTGATGGTGAGTTTGTGGCGGCCGGTGTTCAGGGCCGGGATCGACTCCTCGTTCGGCAACATCGGCGTGTTCAACATGGTCGGGGTGGCGCCGGCGGCCTGGTGGCTCTACGCGTTCGCGCTCGGCACCCTGGCCGGGACCCTGTTCCGGCGTACGCTGCCCGCGATGGCCCTGGTCGTGGCCGGAGTGGCGGCGACGACGTTCGTGCTGTTCGCCATCAGCGACGGGTACGCGGAACCGGCGCGGACCGAGCTGACCGGCACGGTGGTGATCGACGACCCCGACATCCGGTTGGTGAGCGCCGCCTGGGTGGAGCCCTCCGGCAGGGAGGTCGCCGACCCGACCGGCAGCGGCTGCCCGCGCCGGGTGGATCAGGGGCAGAGCAGCAGGAACACCGAGGCGTGGCAGACGTGCCTGTTCGGCAAGGGCTACCGGTACGCGATCTACTACCACCCGCCGACCCTGTTCTGGCGCTTCCAGTGGACGGAGGCGGGGATCCTGGGGCTGGCGTCGGCGGTCTTCGGCGGCCTGGCGGTCCGCCGCACCCTCCGCCGCGCGGGCTGAGCGAAAGGGCCTGCCGCCATCGCGGCGGCAGGCCCTTTTTCGTCAGGAGGCGGTCCAGTGCGGGTCGCGGCCCAGGTAGCGCAGGAGCGCGGCCACGTCGTCGTCGCCGGCGCCCGGGTCGAGCGCCGGAGCGTATGCGCCCCACGCCCGCAGCGGCTCGACGATCTCCTTGGCCACCACCAGCAGCGGCCGGGCCAGCTCGGGCGTGAGCGGCGAGGGCCGGCCGGTCGCCACGGCGATGTCCCAGGCGTGCACGCCCGCGTCGAGCGCGCAGGCCGCCGAGCCGGACCACGGCGTCATCGTGTTCGGCGGCACCGGCGTCGCCACCTCGGCGGCCTCCGGGTCCACCCCGGCCCACGCCTTGGCCGAGCGGGTCAGCGCGTCCTCCAGGAGCTCCCGCGGATCTCCGTCCAGCACGCCTGACGGGTCGAACGGGTTGAACGAGGGGCCGGGCTCGCCGGTCAGCGCGGCGGCGAAGCCGATCTGGTCGCCGGCGGCGTGCTGGAAGACCTGGGCGACGGTCCAGCCGTCACAGGGCGTCGGCCGGTCCCAGCCGGCCGCGGTGACGCCGCCGACCGCCTCGCGCAGCGCCCTGTGCGAGGCGTCGAGAACGTCCCAGCCGCTGATGGTGATGTTGTCGCTCATCGGTGAGCCCCCTTTGCTTCGATGTCTCCACTATATCAGAACGGAATGCTTTGTTCCACTGTTTGCGCCCCGGCCGAACGAGTGGAACCGACCCAGGGTGGCTCCAGCCGGCCCTCGCCGCCTGACATTTCCGGATTTTTCATAGTGTCCGGCTGTCGTCCGCCAGTCCGCGCAACAGCAGGTCGAGCGCGTACATGAAGTCGGCCTCCGGATCCACCCCGCTCCGCGTCGACCGCAGCACCCGGCTGAAGTGCGGCAGCGCCACGGGATCCATCTCGCGGATGTACGCGCCCACGTTCCGCTCGCCCGCGTGCCTCCCGGGATCCCCGGTGAACCCGCCGGTGGACAGCAGCAGCGACCCGAACACCAGCCCGTTCACCGCCCCCAGCGCCCGCCAGGCGCTCACGTCGTCGAACCCGGCCGCGAACAGGGCGCCCACCAGGGCGTCGGCCGGCTCCAGGGCGCGCACGGAGGTCGGGTTGGACCGGTCGGTGACCAGCGCCAGCGGCACGACCGGATGGCGGCGGAACACCCGGTACATGCTCAGCGCCACCCCGCGGACCTGCTCCGGCCAGGGCGCCTCCGGGTCCGGCCGCTCGACCTGCGCGAACACCCGCTCGGCGATGCCGTCGAGCAGGTCGGCCTTGTTCGAGACGTGGTTGTAGAGCGACATCGCCTCGACGCCGAGCACTTTGGCCAGCCGCCGCATGGTGAGGCCGTCGATGCCCTCCTCGTCGGCCAGCGCCAAGGCGGCGTCGAGGACCTTCTCCCTGTTCAGCGCTGCTCGCATGTTGACAAAGCTTACGGTGTACGTGCTCTACTTACGACGTAAGCATACAACGTAAGTAAGGAGGCGGGATGACCGACGTGATCGTCGTCGGCGGCGGGCCCGTGGGGCTGCTGCTGGCGTGCGAGCTCAAGCTGGCCGGAGCGGACCCCCTGGTCCTGGAGGCGGCCACGGGCGAGGACCGCAGGACGCGCAGCCTCGGCCTGCGCTCGCTCAACGCCCGAACCGTCCGGTCGCTGGCCCTGCGCGGCCTGCTCGAACCGGTCGAACGCGCCCAGTGGGAGACGCTCGACGAGCTGGCCGCCCGCCGCGAGCCGGCCGGGGCGGACCTGGTCGCCCTGATGGTCGAGCTGCTGCGGAAAGGGCGGATCAAGGGACACTTCGCCGGGCTGCCGCTGCTGGACGAGGGCGGGCGGGCCGAATACGTCATGCTCAGGCAGGACCGGCTGGAGGCCATCCTGGCCGAGCGGGCCGCCGCGATGGGCGTGCGGATCGCGCGGGGGCGCGTGGCGGACGTCGCGCAGGACGCCTCGGGCGCCACGGCGACCCTCGACGACGGGCGGGTGGAGCGAGCCGCCTACCTGGTGGGGTGCGACGGCGGGCGGAGCGTGGTGCGCAAGCGGTCCGGGTTCGCCTTCGAGGGCACGCCGCCGACCATGACCGGGCGGACCGCCGTGGCGAAGCTGGCCGATCCGGGCATGGTGACCTCGTCGCTGCGCGGCCCTGGGGGGCTGGTGAACCTGTCGCTGGTGCCGGGGGAGATCGCGACCATCGAGTTCGACGGCGGGCCCGACGACCGGGACACGCCGCTGACGGCCGGCGAGCTGCAGGAGAGCCTGCGGCGGGTGACCGGTACGGAGGTGGTGGTCGAGCGGCTGGAGACCGGGATCCGGTACGGCGACAACACCCGGCACGCGGCGACGTACCGGAAGGGGCGGGTGCTGCTGGCGGGGGACGCCGCGCACGTGCACGCGCCGATCGGCGGGCAGGGGCTCAACCTGGGGCTGCAGGACGCGGTCAACCTGGGGTGGAAGCTGGGGCTGGTGGTCCGGGGGCGGGCGCCGGAGAGCCTGCTCGACACGTACACGGCCGAGCGGCACCCGGTCGCGGCCAGGGTGCTGCGGAACTCGCGGGCGCAGGTGGCGCTGATGCGGCCCGGGGCGCAGGTGGACGCGCTGCGGGACGTGCTCTCAGAGGTGCTGGCGCTGCCGGAGGCCAGGGCGCACTTCACGGGAATGGCCGACGGGACGGAGACCGACTACGCGCCCGGCTCGCCCGACCCGCGCGTCGGCCGCTTCGCCCCGGCGCCGGAACCGCTGTGCGACGGACGCGGGCTCTTGATGGGGGCTGTCGTGGCGGGTTACGACGACCGTGTGCGCCCGGCCGGGCCCGGCGGTGGCGACGTGCTGCTGGTGCGCCCCGACGGCTATGTCGCGTGGGCGGGGGGAGGCGACGGGTTCGGCGAGGCGCTCAGCGGCTGGTTCGGCCCGCCGGTCAGGTGAGCAGGCGGGTGAGGACCCGGGTGCCGAACTCCAGGCCCGCCACCGGGACCCGCTCGTCCTTGCCGTGGAACATGCCGAAGTAGTCGAGGTCGGGGCGGAGCATGAGGGGTGCGAACCCGTACCCCTTGATGCCGATCCTGGCGAACGACTTGGCGTCGGTGCCGCCGGCCATCACGTACGGGACCGGCCTGGCCAGCGGGTCCTCCGCCACCAGCGAGCCCGCCAGCTCGTCGAAGAACGCCGACGGGTACGGCGCGTCCGGCGCGTCCTCCAGGTTCACGAACTCCCGGGTGATCTTCGGCCCGAGCAGCTCGTCGATCGTCGCCAGGAACTCCTCCTGCAGCCCCGGCAGGTAGCGCCCGTCCACGTGCGCCCCGGCCGTCGAGGGCACCACGTTGACCTTGTAGCCGGCGTCGAGCATCGTCGGGTTCGCCGAGTTGCGGATCTGGCCCTTGAACAGGCCCCCCAGCGCGCCGAGCCGGGCCGCCTCCGCGTCGAGGCGGTCCAGGTCGATCGCCTGGCCGGTGATCTCCGACAGCTCCCGGATGAGCGCCGCGACCGACGGCGTCAGCCGTACCGGCCACTCATGCGACGCCACCCGCGACAAGGCGTGCACCATCGTCGCGACGGGATTGTCCACGGCGGGCCGCGAGCCGTGGCCCGCCACGCCGTGCGCCGTCAGCTTCATCCAGGCGGTGCCCCGCTCGCCGACCGCGATCGGGTAGACCCGGTGCCCGCCCGCGTCCACGCTGAAGCCGCCGGACTCGCTGATGGCCTCGGTGACGCCGTCGAACAGCTCCCGGTGCTCGGTCACCGCGTGCCGGGAGCCGTAGTCGCCGGTCGCCTCCTCGTCCGCCAGGAACGCCAGCACCAGGTCGCGCCTGGGCCGTACGCCCCGCGCCGCCATGCCGAGCACGGTCGCGAGCGTCATCGCGCACGAGCCCTTCATGTCGACCGCGCCCCGGCCGTACACGCAGCCGTCGGTGATCTCCCCCGAGAACGGATGCATTTGCCACTCGGCCGGGTCGGCGGGCACCACGTCGAGGTGGCCGTGCACGAGCAGCGCGTCGGGCGAGTCGCCGTCGATCCTGGCCACGACGGTGGTCCGCTTCGGCGCGGACTCGAACACCACCGGCTCCAGCCCCGCGTCGGCCAGCAGCGTGGCCACGTATTCGGCGGCCGGGCGCTCACCCGAGCCCGGGTTGGTGGTGTCGAACCTGATCAGATCCGAGCAGATCTCGGCAACGCTCTTCACACTCTCCCCTTCAGGGTCAACGGCGGCACCTCGGGCGTCTCCATGTCGAAGATCAGCCCGTAGAAGGCCAGCTCGGCCTCCAGCACCGCGACGATGGTCTCCTCCCTGCGCCAGCCGTGCTGCTCGCCGGGGAAGGTGAGCAGGGCCCACTCCTTGCCGTGCCTGTCCAGTTCGGCGGTGAACCGCTCGGCCTGGCCGACGTCCACGATCGCGTCCTCCAGGCCGTGCAGCATGAGGCACGGGCCCGAGGCGCGGGCGGCGTTCAGCAGCGGCGAACGCTCGGTGTAGCGCTGCCGCGTCTCGGGCAGCGGGCCCACCAGGCCGTCCAGGTAGCGGGACTCGAAGTCGTGCGTCTCGGCCGCCCAGCTCTCCGGGTCGGTGATCGCGTAGTGCGCGACCCCGCCCGCGAACACGTCACTGTGCACCAGGGCCGCCACCGTGGTCCAGCCGCCCGCGCTGCCGCCGCGGATGGCGAGCTTGGCGGCGTCGGCCCGGCCCAGCTCGACCAGGCCGCGGGCCACCCGGGCGCAGTCGTGCACGTCCACCACGCCCCACTGGTGGCGCAGCCGCTCACGGTAGGCGCGGCCGTAGCCGGTCGACCCGCCGTAGTTCACCACCGCCACGCCGATGCCGCGGCTGGTGAAGTACGCGATCTCCAGGTCGAGCACGATCGGCAGGTTCCCGGTCGGGCCGCCGTGCACGAAGATCACGTACGGGCCCGGCCCCTGGGCGTTCATCGCGGGATACAGGTGCGCGCGCACGCCCTCGATGGTCACGGCCTCGGGCGTGGGCAGCAGGGCGCGGTCGGGCAGCGGCTTGCGCGGTGACGCCACCTCGTGCGCGCCGTCGCCGAGGTCGGCGAGGGTGACCTCCAGCGGCGTGTACGGCGTCGCCCCCACGCCCGCCACCTTGCCGCCCGCCACCGACACGGTCGACGACCAGTGGGTGGCCGCGCCGCCCAGCTCCCGCAGCTCGCCCGTCGCGGGGTCGAGGACGCCCAGGCGGCGGTGGTCGGCGGTGCCGTAGACGACGGCCAGCCTGCCGTCTTCGGCGACCGCGAACGTGGTCAGGCCCGGTTTCCAGACGGCGGCGCCGAACTCCTGCTCGATCGGGGTGAGGTTGCGGGCGGGGGAGCCGTCCAGGGGGACGAGGTGCACGTTCCACCAGCCGCTGGGGTCAGTGACCGCGTACAGGCTCGTGCCGTCGCGCCATTCGGCCTGGGTGACCGACTCCTCGGGGCCGCCCGCGACCACGCGGTGCCCGCCCGCCGTGCCGTCGTCCTGGAGGGGGGCCACGCACAGCTCGGTGCCGTCCCAGGGCATGTTGGGGTGGTCCCAGCCGATCCAGGCGACATGATGGCCGTCTGGGGAGATTCTCGGATTTATCAGGAAATGTTGGGCTTTGGCGATGACCCTGAGCGGACCTCCGGTGAGCGGCACCGCCACCAGGTCCCGTACGTCGCCGGTCTCCCTGACCGCCCACACCTCGTCGCGGCCGGGCGGCAGGTAGAGGTCGCCGTAGCGGGACGGGCCCTCTGGGGTGAGGGGCGCCGGCTCGGTGCCGTCGAGGCGGTAGAGGCGCTGGTCGGCCCAGTTCGTGAACACCAGGCCGCCGCCGGGCAGCGGGCGCCAGGAGCGGCCGCCGTACTCGACGAGCCGGTTGCGCGCGTTCCAGCCCATGGGCAGGACGTCGACGCGGGAGCCGTCCGGCAGGCGGCGCACCACACAGCGCCGGCCGCCCTCGTGCGGGCGCGGCTCGTCCCACCAGACCTCGACTCCGGAGGGCGTGGCCACCGCCTCCACCCACTGGGGGCCACCATCGGTATGGGCCACGTCGATCGGTCGAATGCTCATCAACTCACCAATTGCCGTTGGTACAGGGAGGAAGGGGGGTCTCTGGTGGGTGGAGGACGTACACGATGCCGCCGCTGCCCGAACTCCTGAGCCACACGTGCTCGAACGCCGCCCGCGGATAGACCCGGCGGACCTCGGCGTCGCACGGGGCGGCCGGGTCGTTCACCACGACGTCGCCCTCGGCCGTGAAGCCGGTCACGACCAGGATGTGGCCGTTCGTGGTGTAGCAGGAGCCGGGCAGCTCGTGGGTCTTGAACGACTGCGAGGTGATCACCGGGATGCCCGCCCTGACGAACGCCTCCAGCTCCGTCGCCGATCGCAGCCGCGTGACGAACCCGGCCAGCCCGTACCGGCCCGCGTAGGCCACGTTGAACGGCCAGTTGCCGGTGCCCTGGTAGCTGTCGTCGTACGTGCCGGCCGCCGCGTGGTCCACGACCGGCGCCGGGTCGCCGTCCCCCACCCAGTCCAGCTCGCCCGGGTCCGGCCCGCGTCCCCAGAAGCCGAGCACCATGGCCACCGAGGCGGGGCTGCACCAGTTGGCGCCCCCGCCGTCGTAGCGCGTGTGGTGCCCGGCGTGCTCGTGCTGCGAGTGCCGCGGCACCGCCAGCTCCACCGGCTCGGCCACGCCGGCGGCGCTCGGCACCACCGGCGTCCTGGGCAGCGCCGAGGCCATCACGCCCAGCCCGGTCACCCGGGCGCCGCCGCCGTGCCGGCTCACCCGCACCTGGTACGCCACCACCGGCCGCCTGGCCACGAACGTGTCCACCGCCACGTCCCCGTCCTCGTCACCCTGGCCGGGCACCGAGGTGCGCGGATCGCCGTGCTCGGACCAGCGGCCCATGACGTACCACTTGGTGAGACGGCCCTGCGCGGTCCTGGCCCTCACCTCGATCTCGATCCAGGAGCCTGGCGGGGTGCGCGCGGTCCACGACGGCACGATCTGGGTGGCCGCGAAGCCGATCTGGCACTCCTCGCCGGTCCACACGTCCGCGCCTGTCCTTGTACGCTCTGGTGCGGTCGGGTCTGGGACGGCGAAGCGGGCGAAGGCGACGCGAGCCAGATCAACGGTGAGCACCGAACACATTGTGCTTTCGCACACTGTGTCGCACATCGGATGGTTTACGTACCGGCCCGATTGTGTCAGTGATCATCTCTATCGTTCGGGACATGACCCAAGCGATCCAGTCCTACGCCTACGCCGGCCACTCCACACTCACCGACGGCAGGCTCGGCCTCTCGACCTCCGGTGGCACGGCGTTGGCCGGCCCGCAGGCCCACCCCAGGTTCTTCAGCGGCCTGCTCACCCAGGCCGCGCCCGCCGCCGCCGGGCTGCTGGCCGTGGCCGACGTGGCGCTCACCCGCTACCACCAGCCCCGTCCCGGCTGGACCCGCGACCCGGTGGTGACGTGTGACGGCGGAAGACTGCGGTTCGAGTCGTTCTCGGCGTGCGGCGGCGTCTACGCCCGGCTCGACGTGCTGGAGCTCGAAGGCGACGTGCTCGACCGGGGCACCACCAACGTCGACGTCAACGGGCCGCTGCGCGAGTCGCTGGCCAGGGTGGGCGGCCGGGACCCGCTCCACCTCGGGGTCGGGCCCGACGAGCTGACGGTGACCACGCTCGACGGGGCGGTGGTGGAGAAGAAGGTGCCGCTGCCGTCGCGGTGGCTGCGCGGCTTCGCGGAGGTCCAGGTGATCGCCGCCGCCTGGGACCTGCGCGCCGAGCTGACCGGCCCGCACGCCGTACGCTTCCTGCGCTCCCTGCCCCGCGGCGCCCGCTCCACCGTCTGGGCCGTCCCCTCCGGCCGCGACCTCCGCGTCTCCTCCGCCCCCGTCCGGGGCGGCGTCTGCCTGTCCGGCACCGGCCGGGTGGCCACGCTGCTGCCCCTGCTCAGGTTCGCCAAGGCCCTGCGCGTGTACGGCCCCGCCGACGGCTCCTCCACCGCCAGCGCGTGGGAGCTGGAGCTGCCCGGCATGCGCTACACCCTGGCCATCTCGCCCGAGCCGTGGCGCGGCTTCTCCGGCGAGGGCGCCGTCCTCGACGACCTGTCCACCGACGAGGCCGCCGCCGACGCCGACGTGGTGGGCATGCTCCTCAACTTCGAACCCACCGTCGAGCTGGGCCTCCTCGCCGACCGCGCCGGCCTGCCCCTCGACCGCGTACGCGCGGCCCTCACCCAGCTCGGCACCGCCGGCCGCGTCGGCTACGACCTGCACGAGGCGGCCCACTTCCACCGGGAGCTGCCGTACGACAAGGAGCAGGTCGCCGAACTCAACCCCCGCCTCACCTCGGCCCGCCGCCTGGTCGACTCGGGCGCCGTCCGCCTCCTGCCCACCGACGAGGCCGAGGTCACGACGGACGGCGGGGTGCGGCGGGTCCGGGTGTCGGCGGGGGAGTGCACGTGCCCGTGGTGGTTCGACCACCGGGGCTCGCGGGGGCCGTGCAAGCACGTCCTGGCCGCCCGAATCGCCGCCCGCGTCACCACGGACGCACCGACGGCCACCACCGCGCAGGCAGCCCCATGACCACGCCAGACGGCCTGATCACCCCCTCTCCGGGCGCCCCGCTCACTCCGGCGACCGCACTCACCCCCGACGTGGCGCCCACCTCATCTCCGGGCATCCCGCTCACCTCCGCGACCGCACCCACCTCGGACCTAGCGCCCACGCCGGACCTGGCAGCCGCTCCGGACCTGGTGCCCGCTTCGGGAGCGACGTTCGTTCCGGGGAGCGAACCCGTCGTGGGGAGTTCGCCGCCCCCGAGCGAAACGCCCACTCCGGGGGCTGTGCCCAGGTCGGGAAGGCCGCTCGTCGCTACGGGAGGTGCGACCACCCTGGGAGGGGCACCTACTCCGGGGGCTGTGCCCGGGCAGGGAGGGGCGCCCGCCCTTACGGAAGGTGCGACCACCCTGGCAGAGGCACCCGCTCCGGGGGCCGTGCCCACTCCGCAAGGTGTGACGGCCCCGGAAGGAATCCTCACTTCGCAAGGTGTGACCGCCTCGGAAGGGATCCCCGCTCTGGAAGGCGCGATGGCTCCCGGCGGAGTGCCCGCTCCAGAGGCCGTGCCCGCTTCGGGGGATGTGGCGGCTCCGGGCGGGAGGGCCGTTCAGGAGGCCGTGCCCGCTGTGGGAGCCGCGCTCGCCTCGGGAGATGTGGCGGCTCCGGATGGGAAGGTCGTTCAGGAGGCAGAGCCCGGTGCGGCGGTCGTGGCGGTGTCAGGGATCGTGGCCGGGCCGGGCGCTGTGAGCGTGCCGGGGACGACGGACGCCGGTGCGTGGGAGATGGTGGTGGCGGCGATCGACACCGGTGATCCCGAACTGGTGGCCGACCGGGTGCTGGCGCTCGATGACGAGGAGCGCCGCGCGGTGGCCGCCGCGCTGCCCGATCACCTCCTGGTGGCGGAACGGCGGGCGGCGCTCAGACGCCAGGAGCGGGTGACCAGAACAGAGCGAAAGGCCGAGGCGACCTGGCGCGAATACGTACGCCAAGCCGCCCGCGCCGGCCGTACCGTCTATGACCACGAACGCTGGCGCTGGGACGCCCCCTGGAACCCACCGCGCCACCCGGAGCCCGGCGAGAGCTGGATCGAGCCCATGCGCGTCGCCGGCGCCGGCACCATCAGCGACGCCGCAGCCGTCGTGGCCTGGCTCAACCTACGCGACCTCCAAACCAGCCAAACCAGCCAGGACCGGCCGACCGGTTCGACCACCCCGGATCGGCCGGCCGGTCCGACTGTTCTGAGCGGCCCGGATCGGGCGGCCGGTGCCACCAGACCGACTGGCCTGACCAGCAGCCAGGACCGGCCGACTGGTTCGGCCACCCCGGATCGGCCGACCAGCCTGACCGGTCCGGATCAGCCGATCGGCTCGACCGGCTCTGACCGCCGAATCGGCTCGGATTGCTCGCTTGGCCAGGGTCAGCCTCCCGGTTCGATTGGTGAGGACCGGCGGACTGGGCTGATCAGCCAGGATCGCCCGATCAACCCGGATCGCCCGATCGGTCAGGACCCGACGGCGGGCTCGACCGGTCAGGGCGGTGCCATGACCGCCCTGGAGCGGGTGCTGGCGGACCGGCCGATCGGCTGGCATGTCGACTTCGCCGTTCGCCTTGCGCTTTCGCTTGCCCCCGCCCCGCGCAAGCGACGCGGACCCGACGGGACGGCCGCGCTCGCGCTGGCCATGTTGCGCCGCAGTGGTGCCGTCCCGCCCGAGCACGACCCGCTGGTGGTGGCCTGGGCGAGCGTCCCGCCCACGGTCGCGGAACTGCGGACGGACCCGTTGCTCGACCACCTCCTGCCACGGCTGTTCGAGGCGGAGGGTGCCGGGGCCGTGCTGCGGGACGAGCGCAGCGCGTCACCCACCTCCCGAGCCTGGCTGGCCGCCCTCGACGAGCTCACGCACGAGGGCAGGATCAGCCGCGACCTGCTGCTCGACGGCTGCCTGGGACGTTTCCTGCGTGGCGGTCCCGCCGCCGACCTGCGCTTCTTCGTTCGCCTGCACGAGCTGCTCGACCCGTCCCACGACGAGGTGTACCAGCGCCGCCACACCTACCTGCGGCTGCTGCCCACCGTGCCCGGGCCCGTGGCGGAGTCGGTGCTGCGGTACGTACGGCGGCTCGAAGCGCTCGGCCCCGGCGAGGTGACGGAGGCGCTGCGGGCCCTGCTGTTCCGAGGGGAGCGCAAGCTGCTGACGGCCGGGCTCACGTGGCTCGACGAGGCAGCCCGTGACCCCGCCATCGACCTCGACGCACTGGCTCCCGCCCTGGGGAGCGCGTTCGCCTGCGAGTCCGCCGACGTACAGGGACGGGCGGTACGAATGGCGGTCAAACACGCCAAACGATTCACCGCACCCGGGGCACAGGCCCTCAGGGACGCGATCGGCGCCCTGCCACAGGAGTTCGGTGAGACGCTGGCCGCGGTGTTCGGCGGTGAGGCCGAACGTGACCCGGACGCCTTCACCCCTACCCCGCTGCCCGCGCCCCGGGAGCCGGGCCCGTTCCCCGCCCCGATTCTGGCGGCCGAAAACCTGGGCACCGTCCCGAACGGCACAGGGTGGGTGGCGGCCGAACTGTGGCTGGCGGGGGTCGTACGTCTGCACGCCCACGACCCGGAGGGACTGGCGGTCAGGCTGGCGCGGGAACGTACGTCCGGCGAGGCCCTGGAACGCCCGTGGCCGCACATCGGGCAGTGGTCGGATGAGATCGCCCGCCTCATCGTGACCCGTACCCCCTTACCCGAAGAGAAGTTGATCGGGGAAGGGACTCACGTGGCGACCGCCGGAGGAGCGACCGCCGCAAAAGCGATCGCCGGAGGAGCGACCGGCGTGAACACCGGCGGGGTCGTGCGGCGGTCTCTTGGGGCTGTGGCCGAGGCGGGCGGTGCGGTGGGCCGGGCCGGGAGGAAGGCGCGGGGGCGAGGGGTGCTCGGGACGGGGAGGCGTCCCAGGCGAGGAGGGCCGCGATTGCCCCTGGCCGGTGAGGTGCCGGTGGTGCACCTGTTCCTGTTGCGGCGGTGGGCCGAGGTGTACGAGGCGATCGAGGCCGGGACGCTTCCGCCGTACCTGCTGAGCGAGCCCACCGAAGGGACCGGGCATCTGAACGCGGGTGAGCTGGTCGAGCGGGTGGCGGGGTACGAGCGCTTGGGAGTGGAGGCATTGCCGGTCGATCTGCAGCAGGCGTTGCTGCGGTTGCCGCGTGAGGTCGCCCCGGAGGTGGCCGCACGGGCGAATCGCCTCACCTCGGCGGCGGGGCGGGCGGTGGCGCGATGGATGAACGGCGGCCGACCCGACCCGGTCTCAGAGATCGGCTGGGCGTACCTGCTGGGCCCAGCCCAGGCGGCCCCTGGCCGGGCCGGCGTTTCGGGGGCGGATGTGGCGGGTCTCGGTCATGTCGCCGTTGCGGATCCGGGCCGAGCCGGTCTTTCAGGGGCGGGTGCGGCAGGTCGAGGTCGTGTTGCCCTTTCGGGCTCGAACGAGGCGGATCCGCGCCGGGCCGGTCTGCCGGGGTCGGGTCAGGCGGATCTCGGTCGTGTCGCCTTTTCGGGCTCGAACGAGGCGGATCCGCGCCGAGCCGGTCTGCCGGGCTCGGGTCAGGCGGATCTCGGTCGAGGTGGCTCCTCGGGGCCGGGCGAGGCGGATCCGGGTCGAGAGGGTCTTTCGGTTCCGGTTCCGGGGTCGGTGCCGGAGCAGGAGCCGGTGCCGAAGCAGGAGCCGGAGCAGGCGGGCCCGGGTCGAGTTGGCGTTTCGGGGTCGTTCGAGGCTGATCTTGGTCGATTCGGCCCCTCTGGAATGGGTGAGGCGGGTTCTGGGCGAGGTGGCCTTGCGAAGTCGGGTGCGGATGGGTCGCGCAGGGCGTACACGTCGGGTGGGGCCGAGGTCGGGTGGGTGGGGGAGTATCTCGACGATCGCGAGGTGTCCGGTGCGCATGTCTATGACCTGGTGCCGAGGATGCGGGCCACGCCGACCGGGCTGCCGCTCGTCGACGAGTTGTTGTCCGGGCCCACCGCGCACCGCCTTGAGGACCATGACGCCTGCATGTCGTGGTGGCCGTACGTGATGCCGTCCCATCGGGAGGCCGTGGCGCTTCACCTCGTGCCGCACCTGCTGCTGCGGTGGCGGCGGCCGCAGGTCGAGCCGGCCCAGGCGCAGGCGCTGGCTCTGGCGGGCGGGCCGCCGGGGGAGGGGGTGGCGCTCGTGCAGGCGTACTTCGTGGCCGACCGGGCCTGGTCGCGGTGGCCGGAGGAGCGGGCGCGGCCGGTGGTCGGCATGGTGGCTCGCGGGGATCTCGACGCCGAGCAACTGGGGCGGCAACTGGCGTTACTGGTACGGAGGACGGCGCTCAAGACGGGGCCCGTGTTCGAGACGTTGGAGAGTGCCGCCAAGCTGGGCGCTCATCGGGAGGTGTGGCGGATCATGATGGGGTTTCTGGCCGCGTACCTGCCGGGGCCGGGGGAGCAGGTGCTCAGCAGGCACACCCAGTGTCTCGGCTTCGCCCTGCGCGCCGCTCAGTGGGCCGGGGCACGAGGGCCGGTGCCCTGTGTGGCGGAGATCGCGCGGCGCAGGGCGTCGAACAACTTCGTTCGTGAGGCGCGCCGTCTCCACACCTACCTCACCTGACGTCTGCGGTATGTCGGAGGGCCGCGGGAGTCAGGCCGGCCGCCCTCTTCGTTCTTCGGGGGGCCGAGGGGGCCGAGGGGGCCGGAGGTAGGTGTGCCGCCTGCGGCCGCGTCCCTGGTTGCGGTCTTGGCGCTGTCGCCCAATCGGAGAGGGCCGGAGGTGGGTGTGCCGCCTGCGGCCGCGTCCCCCTCAGGCCGGGAGCACGCCCGCGCCGCCCGATCGGGCTCGACATCGGCTCCCGCACCCGCCGGAGGTCGCCATCGCGACTCTGGCGGGCCTGCCTGCCGAGCGTTGTTCGCCGACCGGGCGGCCTCGACTTCTGTGCGGAGGCCTCTGGGTGGACGCTCAGCAGGGGGTTTCGAAGAACTCCGGATACGACCCGCGCCTGCCCACCCACGTCTCATCCCCGACGCAGTTCTCGTACTTGACCCCCACCAGCGTGGTGCGGGAGGAGTCGGTGTAGTAGTACGTCTCGCAGTGGTAGTCGATCTTGCAGGCGCGGGCGTGCGCCGGCGAGCTGATGACGGTGAGGGTGCCGACGGCGAGCAGGACGGCCAGCGATACGCGGCGAATCATGGGGATCCTTCCTGGGGGAGGAAGAGCTACTGCCCTCGATGATCAATCGTCGAAGCGAAGAGATCAATAAGGTCAATACCGGTACTCAAAGGGTCAAAACGACTGTCAGGGCACGGCGCCACACCGGCCCCAACCGGTGGGGCCGGTTCGCCTACGTCGAGGGCGAGAAGAAACCCGGCCGCTTAGAGGTACAGGCCCGTGGAGTCGTCTTCCGGGGTCGGGGTGATGTCGCGGCCGGCGCGGAGGGCGTACAGCTGGGCCAGCGTCGCCCCGGACGGCCCGACGCCCTTCGAGGCGCCCAGCCACGTGACCGCCTCGTCCTTGGTCAGCGGGCCGACCTCCACCTGCGCCAGGCAGCGGCCCGGGCGGACGACGGCCGGGTGGAGGCGGGTCAGGTCCTCGTTCGTGGTGATCGCCACCAGGACGTCGCGGCCCTGGCCGAGCAGGCCGTCCGTCAGGTTGAGCAGGCGCGACAGCCCCTGCCCCGCCTGGGCCTTCGCCCCCGCGCTGATCAGCTCGTCGCAGTCCTCCAGGACCAGCAGCCGCCACCGCTGCGTGTCCTCGTCGGTGTCGTAGCCGACGGCCACCTCCATCAGGTAGCCGGGCTCGTTGAACAGGCGCTCCGGGTCGAGGACGCAGTCGACCTGGCACCACTCGCTCCACTGCTTGGCCAGGGTGCGCAGCAGCGTGGTCTTACCGGTGCCGGGCTGGCCGTGCAGGAGGATGAGGCGGCCGTTGACGTCGGCGGGCGTGACCGACATGAGCCGGTCGAGGGCCGGGCGGACCTTGGCCGAGTAGTTGGCGCTGATCTCGTTCCAGGGCTGTGCCGTGATCGGCTTCTCCGAGCGGGTGCCGCCGTGCATGCCCCGCCACCAGAAGCCCATCTCGACGTGATCGACCTCCGGCACCGGCTCCTCGGCGCCCTCGATGCTCTCCGCGAGCACGGTCTTGGCGAGGTCCTCGTTCACCGCGGTCACGCTGACGGTCGCCGTGCGGTTGCGGTGGCGGATGACGCGCAGCGTCCAGCCGTCGCCGGAGATGAGCCGCGACTCCGAGCCGTCCTCCACCCGCGCGGTACGCAGGACGCGCCCGCCGGCGGGCGTGAGCGTGGCGTCAGGGCGTACGCGCTCCAGGTTGGCCAGGCGCGACCACGGCTGAGCACCCGTCGCGAACGGCGACAATGCCAGCGCGTCGATGACATCGATGGCGGAGTCGGCGTCGTCGATCCAGATGTTCATCGGGAGCTCGGCGGAGGAGTCCGGGCTTGGGAACGGCACCTCCCTGATCACAGACATATCGTCCATGATCTCCATCTCCCCGCCGGATGTCTAAGGGTTTTGGTCAGGAATTCGTTCAAGACTTCTTGAGAATACCGGTCTGGGTGACGAGACCGGGCCCCGGTACGTCGCGCCAGGTATAGGTGAGGGCGTCGCCGCCCTTCCGCGTCAGCGTGATCGTGCCGGCGATGCAGCCGCCGTCGTTCTCGCCCAAGTGGAAGGTGAGGCGGTCGTCCTCGACCTTGGTGAGGTTGATGGTTCCCTTACAGTCGTCATTCTGGTCCCTCTCCGTCCAGGGTGCGGTGGATTCGCCCGCCTTCAGGGACACCGTGTTGTCCGCGCCGTCGGAGTCGAGCGGGTTCGTGCTGGTGGTGCGCCCGGACCACTCTCCCGCGAAGGCGGCCGGTATTTTCAGATTCCCGTCGCCTCCCGTCTCCGTGGCCGGCGGAGGTGATGTGCCGGGCGCCGTTTCCGGAGTGGTGGACGGTGACGACGTGAGGGTGGTGGTGGGGGTGCGGTTCAGGTAGAGGGCCGTGCCGCCGGCCGTTCCCACGGCGACCACGACCGCCACCAGGGCGCCGACGAGCAGATTGCGCCGCGCCCCGCGTGCCGTTCCCACCGTGCTCTGTGTCGGATCCTGCCGGTAGGAGCCGCCGGCAGGCGGGCCGGCCGGTGGGGTTCTGGGGTTGACCAGGGACAGCATCAGGTGCTGTGCCGTGGGCCGCCGTGCCGGGTCCTTGGACAGGCAGGACGCCAGCACCTCGCGCAACCGCCCCGGCAGCGCCGACAGGTCCGGCTCGGCGTGCAGCACCCGATGCAGCACAGCCGGTACGGTGTCCGCCCCGAACGGGCTCCTCCCCGTGGCCGCGTAGACCATCGACGCCGCCCAGGCGAACACGTCCGATGAGCCCGTCGCGGGTAAACCGTTGATCTGCTCGGGAGCCAGATAGGCGGGCGTGCCGATCAGCCCCGAGGTCATGGTCGCCGGCCCCTCGGTCCTGGCGATGCCGAAGTCCACCACGCGCGGCCCGTCCGGCCCGAGCAGCACGTTGGACGGCTTGAAGTCGCGGTGCACGATCCCGGCCGCGTGAATGGCCGCCAGCGCCGTGGCGGTGCCGACGACCAGGCGTTCGAGGTCGCCGCCGCGCAGCGGGCCACGCTCGCGTACGCGCTCGGTCAGCGAAGGGCCGTCCACGAACTCGCTGACCACGAAAGGCCGGGGGCCGTCGGCCGAGACGTCGATGACGCGGGCCGTGCAGAAGGAGGCGATGCTCTCCAGCGCGTCGAGCTCGCGCGCCAGCCGGGCCCGCGTCTGCCTGTCGCCCGCGCTCAGCAGCTTGACCGCGACCGGTTCGCCGTCGGCCGAATGCGCGAGGTAGACCACCCCCTGCCCGCCCTCGCCCAGCCGCCCGGCCAGCCGGAACCCGCCCAGCGACGCCGGATCGCCGGGAGTGAGGGGCTGCGCCATGGCCGATACGTTACCGGTCGTCATGCGGAAGCCAAGATCCACCGGTACCTTGTGTCGTCGGGTCAAATCACTCCTTACACGGAGGTATCGGGGAAGTGTCGAAGATCACGTTCCGCGAACGGGCGCGGTACTGGTTCGACAACACCATGTCCAGGGGGACCGCGTCGCTGATCGGCTGGCTGGCCGTGGTGTCGATCGGGCTGATCGTGGTGGTGGCCGGGTTGACGCTCTGGCTCACGCCTGGCGAGCCGGAAGGCGTCGGGAGTGCGGGGGAAGTGCTCTGGATCGCTCTCATGCACGCGCTGACCCCCGGCAGGATCGCCAGCGACAAGGGCTCGATCACGTACATGACCGTGATGTTCGCCGGCTCCCTCGGCGGGCTGTTCATCGTCAGCATGCTCGTCGGCCTGCTGTCGAACGGGCTCAAGGAGCGGGTAGACCGCCTGCGCAGAGGCCGCTCGCGCATCGTCGAGTCCGGCCACACGGTCGTGCTCGGCTGGTCGGACCAGATGTTCACGATCGTGGCCGAACTGGTCAAGGCGCACGCCAGCCAGAAGGGCTCGGTGATCGCCGTACTGGCGGAACGCGACAAGCTGGAGATGGAGGAGGAGATCCGCGAGCACGTCGGCGACCTCGGCAGGACCAGGGTGGTCTGCCGCACCGGGCGGCCCACCGAGCCGCGCGACCTCGCGCTGATGAACCTCGCCGCGGCCCGCTCGGTCGTCGTGCTCTCGCCCGAGAGCGAAGACCCGGACGCCCACGTCATCAAGATCCTGCTCGCGCTGGCCAAGCGCACCGGCATCCACCCGCCGGTGGTCGCGGGCCTGGCCTCCAGCCGCAACATCGCCGCCGCCCGCCTGGCCGGCGGCGCGGACGTGCACCTCGTCGACTCCGACGACACCGCCTCCAGGCTCATCGTGCAGTCCTCGCGGCAGTCCGGCATGTCCGTGGTCTGCATGGACCTGCTCAACTTCGACGGCGGCGAGATCTACCTGCGCACGCCCAAGAAGACCGTCGGGCTCACCTACGGCGAGGCGCTGCACGCCTACCAGACCGCGTCCGTGATCGGCCTGCGCAGGCCGTCGGGCGTCGTGCTGAACCCGCCCATGGACACCGTCATCGCCGCCGAGGACGAGGTCATCGTCATCGCGCACGACGACTCCCACGTCCGCCTGGCCGCGGGCAAGCCGTCGGTGAACGAGAGCGCCGTCGTCGTGAAGGAGAAGGCGCCCACGGAGCCCGAGCGCACGCTGCTGCTCAACTGGAACGGCAGAGCCGAGCAGATCATCCGCTACCTGGACGGCTACGTCGCACCCGGCTCGGTCTTAGAGGTCGCCGCCGACCACCCCAAGGCCGGGACGAACCTGGCCGGCCTGCGCAACCTCACCGTCAACGTCAAGGACTGCGACACCACCGACCGGTACGCGCTGGAGTCGCTCGGCGTCGGCCTCTTCCAGCACGTCATCGTCCTGTCCGACGACCGCTTCGACCCCCACCACTCCGACACGCGCACCCTCATGACGCTGCTGCAACTGCGCGACATGCAGAGCCGGCTCGGCGAGCACTACTCGATCGTGAGCGAGATGCACGACGAGAACAACCGCTCCCTGGCCGAGGTCACCGAGGCCGACGACATCGTCATCAGCGACACCGTCATCGGCCTGCTCCTCGCCCAGCTCGCCGAGAACCGGCACCTGGCGGACGTGTTCGGCTACCTCTTCGACTCGCGCGGGTCGGAGATCTACCCCCGTCCCGCCGCCTCGTACGTCAAGCCGGGCGCGCAGGTGACGTTCTCCACGGTCGTCGAGTCGGCCAGGCGCAGGGGCGAGACCGCCATCGGCTACCGCAAGGCCACGGCGCGCAACGACCCGCCGCACTACGGCATCGTCCTGAACCCCGACAAGGCCGAGAGTCTCGTCCTGGGCGAGAAGGATTCCGTCATCGTCCTCGCAGAACGCTAACGTTGCGCCCGTGAGGACCATTGACTGGGTCGACGGCGCCATCGAGCTCGTCGACCAGACACTGCTCCCCGACAAGTGCGTGACACTGCGCATCGAGACCGTCGGGGAGCTCGTGGACGCCATCAGGCGCCTGGCCGTGCGCGGCGCGCCCGCGCTCGGCGTGGCGGGAGCGCTCGGCGTGCTGCTGGCCGACGGCGAGCCCGCCCAGGTCGCCGAGCAGATCGCCGCGCTGCGCGCCGCCCGGCCCACCGCCGTCAATCTGGCCTGGGGCGTCGACCAGGCCGCCGCCCAGCTACCCCGGGGCCGCGAGGCGGTGCTGGCGGCGGCGCTGCGGGTGCGCGACGACGACCTCGCCGCCTGCCGGGCGATGGGCGAGCGCGGGGCCGATCTGCTCGAAGGCGACCGGCTGCGGATCATGACCGTGTGCAACACCGGCGGGCTCGCCGCCGTCGAGCGCGGCACCGCGCTGGGCGTGGTGCAGACGCTGCACGAGCGCGGGCGGCTGGCCGAGGTGCTCGCGCTGGAGACCAGGCCCCTGCTGCAGGGGGCCAGGCTCACCACCTGGGAGCTGGCCAGGATGGGCGCGCCGCACCGCCTGATCGCCGACTCGGCGGGGCCGTACCTGCTGGCCAAGGGCGGGGTGGACGCGGTGCTCATCGGCGCCGACCGCATCGCCGCCAACGGCGACACCGCCAACAAGATCGGCTCGTACGCGCTCGCGCTCGGCGCCGAACGGGCCGGGGTGCCGTTCATCGTGGTCGCGCCCGAGACCACGATCGACCCGGGCACCCCGTCCGGCGACCAGATCGACATCGAGGACCGCGGGGCGGACGAGATCGTGACGATCAGAGGTGTACGCCTGGCGCCCGAGGGAACGCAGGCCCTGAACCCCGCGTTCGACGTGACGCCACACGACCTGATCACCGCCATCGTCACGGACAAACGAGTGATCAGACCGTAACGCCGAATCCCGGGATCTCCGGGACGGCTCACGTCGCCCGCGTTACGCTCAGTCGTCACGACAGCGACCCTCGGAGATCACCGTGGCCATCGACCTGGTGTTACGGCGCGACTGGAACGCCCGCGCCCCGCGCGGCGACTACACACAGCTCGACTCCACCAAGGGAGTCAAAGTCCACTACACGGGCGGCAGAGTCGATCCCGGCATCGTCTCCGACCACACGGGCTGCGCGGCCCTGGTGCGCTCCATCCAGGGCCATCACATGGACGGCAACGGCTGGATCGACATCGGATACTCCTATGTCGCCTGCCCGCACATGAAGGTCTTCGAGGGCCGCGGGCTGCACCACCTGCCCGCCGCCAACGGCCCAGGGCTCAACGCCGGGCACTACGCCGTGCTCGGGCTCGTGGGCAACGCCGGCCTCGTGCAGCCGCCCGACGAGATGCTGCACGGCATCCTCGACGCGGTCCAATACGTACGCGACCGCGGCCGCGCCGGCAACGAGATCAAGGGACACCGCGACGGCTACGCCACCGACTGCCCGGGCGAGTCCCTCTACGCCTGGGTACGCCGCGGCGCGCCCCGGCCGGACGGAACCCCCGAGCCCCAGACGCCGCCGTTCCCCGGCCGCCTGCTCACATACCCGCCCGTGATGCGCGGCGAGGACGTGCGCACCTGGCAGGCGCGGATGCTCGAACGCGGCTGGGAGCTGGAGGTGGACGGCGCGTACGGGAGCGAGTCGCGCGAGATGTGCCGCCGCTTCCAGCGCCAGCAGGGCATCGACGACGACGGCGTGGTCGGGCCGATCACCTGGCGGCTGACGTGGGAGGCCCCTGTCCCCTAACCCTGGGGTACTGGTTGCCCGCGTGTTCGGCCTACTATCCGAACATGGAACTGGCAGCGGGGTTCGCGTCCACCTCCCGAGACGACTGGCGAGAGCTGGCGCTGGAGGTCCTGCGAAAATCCGGCGTCGAGGCGGGGTCGCCGGAGGAGGCGCTGTCCAGGACGACCTGCGACGGGGTGACGGTCGCGCCGCTCTACGACGCCGGCGACCTGCCGGGCGACCCGGGGCCGCCGGGCGCGGCGCCTTACGTGCGCGGGGCCACGGCCGCGCCCGGATGGGACGTGCGGCAGCGGCACGCCGTGGCCGACCCCGAGGCCGTGCTCGCCGACCTGGAGAACGGCGTCACCTCGCTGTGGCTGGTGGTCGGCGACGGCGCGATCCCGGTGGAATCGCTCGAAACCGTGCTCAAGGACGTCTACCTCGACCTGGCGCCGATCGCGCTGGAGGCCGGGGAGCGGGTGCGGGAGGCCGCCGAGGTGCTGTTCGGCCTGGCCGCGGCCCGGGGCACGACGCTGAGCGGCAACCTGGGAGCATCCGCGGCGCACGGGCCCGCCGCCGAGCTGGCGTCGCGCTGCGCCGCCGGCTTCCCCGGCCTGCGGGCCGTGCTGGTCGACGCGACGCCCTTCCACGACGCGGGGGGCAGCGACGCCGAGGAACTGGGCTGCTCCATCGCCCAGGGCGTGGCCGAGCTGCGGGCGCTCACCGGCGCCGGGCTCACCGCCGAGCAGGCATTGGGACAGATCGAGTTCCGGTACGCCGCCACCGCCGACCAGTTCGCCACCATCGCCAAGCTGCGCGCCGCGCGCCGCCTGTGGGCCAGGGTCGCCGAGGTGTGCGGCGCCCCCGAGGCCGGCGGTCAGCGCCAGCACGCCGTCACCGGCTCGGCCATGATGACCGCCCGCGACCCCTGGGTGAACATGCTGCGCACCACCCTCGCCTGCTTCGCCGCCGGCGTCGGCGGGGCGGACGCGGTCACCGTGCAGCCGTTCGACGCCTGCCTCGGGCTGCCGGACGCCTTCTCCCGCCGCATCGCCCGCAACACGCAGGCGCTGCTGCTGGAGGAGTCGGGGCTGGGGCGGGTGATCGACCCGGCGGGCGGCTCCTGGTACGTCGAACGCCGCACCGCCGACCTGGCCGAGGCCGCCTGGGCCTGGTTCCAGGAGATCGAGGCCGTCGGCGGCGCCGGGCGGGCGTCGGGCTTGATCGCCGACCGCCTCGCCGCCACCCGCGACCGCCGCGCCGCCGACATCGCGCACCGCCGCCTCCCGATCACCGGCGTGTCCGAATACCCCGACATCCACGAAAAACCCGTCCGCCGCACGAAGACCGAGGAGCCCGGGCGCCTGCCGGACGCGCGGCCCGCCGAGGACCCCGAGGACCCCGAGGGCCTGCCGAAGATTCGGTACGCCGAGCCGTTCGAGCGGCTGCGCGACCTCGCCGACGCCCGGCCCGAGCGGCCCGCCGTCTTCCTCGCCACCATCGGCCCCATCGCCGCCCACACCGCCCGCGCCGCGTTCGCCGCGAACCTGTTCCAGGCGGGCGGCCTGGCCACCGAGACCGCCGGTCCCGGCACCGACCCCGAGCAGATCGCCACCGCCTTCGCCGTCAGCGGCGCCACGGTCGCCTGCCTGTGCTCCAGCGACCGGCTCTACGACGAGCACGCCACCGCCGTGGCCGCCGCGCTCCACAAGGCGGGCGCGAAGAGGGTGTGGCTGGCGGGTAAGGGACGCTACGAGGGCGTGGACGCCAACCTCCACGCCGGCTGCGACGCGCTCGCCGTCCTCCGCACGACCTTCGACGACCTGCCCGACGACCTGCCCGACGACCGGCCGGGCGACCGGTCCGATGACCTGCCCGATGATCGGCCTGACGACCGGCCCCATGACCGGCCCGATGACCCGGCCGACGGCCTGGAGGTGACCCGATGATCCCGGACTTCTCCGGCATCCCGCTCAACGACCTGCCCGCCCAAAGCTCTGGCGGGCCGGAACCTGCGGGCGAGGTGTGGGAGACCCCCGAGGGCATCGGGGTCAAGCCGCTCTACACGGCCGCCGACCTCGACGGGCTCGACTTCCTGCGCACCTACCCCGGCGCCGCCCCCTACCTGCGCGGCCCGTACCCCACCATGTACGTCAACCAGCCCTGGACCATCCGCCAGTACGCGGGCTTCTCCACGGCCGAAGACTCCAACGCCTTCTACCGGCGCAACCTGGCCGCCGGGCAGAAGGGCCTGTCGGTGGCCTTCGACCTGGCCACGCACCGGGGCTACGACTCCGACCACCCGCGCGTGGCCGGCGACGTCGGCATGGCGGGAGTGGCGATCGACTCGATCTACGACATGCGGCAGCTCTTCGACGGCATCCCCCTCGACCGCATGTCGGTGTCGATGACCATGAACGGCGCCGTGCTGCCCATTCTCGCCCTCTACATCGTGGCGGCCGAGGAACAGGGCGTCGCGCCCGAGCAACTCGCCGGAACCATTCAGAACGACATTCTCAAAGAGTTCATGGTCCGCAACACCTACATTTATCCGCCGGGCCCGTCGATGCGGATCATCTCGGACATCTTCGCGTACGCGAGCGAGAAGATGCCGAAATTCAACTCCATCAGCATTTCCGGCTACCACATTCAGGAAGCCGGGGCGACCCTGGACCTGGAGCTGGCCTACACGCTCGCCGACGGGGTCGAATACCTGCGCGCCGGGGTCGCCGCGGGAATGGACATCGACCGGTTCGCGCCGCGCCTGTCGTTCTTCTGGTGCATCGGCATGAACTTCTTCATGGAGGTCGCCAAACTGCGCGCGGCGCGGCTGCTGTGGGCGAAACTCGTCGCCGATTTCGGGGCCAAGAATCCGAAGTCGCTGAGCCTGCGTACGCACAGCCAGACCTCCGGCTGGTCGCTCACCGCCCAAGACGTGTTCAACAACGTCGCCCGCACCTGCGTCGAGGCCATGGCCGCCACCCAGGGCCACACCCAGTCGCTGCACACCAACGCCCTCGACGAGGCCCTGGCGCTGCCCACCGACTTCTCCGCCCGCATCGCCCGCAACACCCAGCTCCTCCTGCAGCAGGAGTCGGGCACCACGCAGGTGATCGACCCCTGGGGCGGCTCCTACTACGTCGAACGCCTCACCCACGACCTCGCCGAACGCGCCTGGACCCACATCGAGGAGGTCGAGGCCGCCGGGGGCATGGCCAAGGCCATCGAGGCGGGCCTGCCGAAGCTGCGCATCGAGGAGGCCGCCGCCCGCACGCAGGCGCGCATCGACTCCGGCCGGCAGCCGGTGATCGGCGTGAACAAGTACCGGGCCACGAGCGACGAGGACATCGAGGTCCTCAAGGTCGACAACAGCGCCGTACGCGCCCAGCAGCTCGACAAGCTCGCCCGGCTCAGGGCCGAACGCGACGACGCGGCCGTGGGGCACACGCTGGAGGAGCTCACCAAGGCCGCCGGGCATCCCGCGCCCGGCCTGGAGCACAACCTGCTCAAACTGGCCGTGGACGCCGCCCGCGCCAAGGCCACGGTGGGCGAGATCTCAGACGCGCTGGAGAAGGTGTTCGGGCGGCACGCCGAGCAGGTGCGTACCATTTCTGGCGTGTACCGCGACGAATCAGGCCAGGCCGGCAACATCGAACGCGTCCGTACGGCCTGCGCCGACTTCGAGCGGGCCGAAGGGCGCCGGCCGCGCATCCTGGTGGCCAAGATGGGCCAGGACGGGCACGACCGCGGCCAGAAGGTGATCGCCACCGCCTTCGCCGACCTGGGCTTCGACGTGGACGTCGGCCCGCTGTTCCAGACGCCGGGGGAGGTCGCCAGGCAGGCGGTCGAGGCCGACGTGCACATCGTGGGCGTGTCGTCGCTGGCCGCCGGGCACCTCACGCTGGTGCCCGCGCTGCGCGAGGCGCTGGCCGGGCTCGACGCTCCCGAGGTCATGATCGTGGTGGGCGGCGTCATCCCGCCCGGCGACCACGACGAGCTGCGGGCCGCGGGCGCCGCCGCGATCTTCCCGCCGGGGACCGTGATCGCCGACGCCGCCCTCGACCTGCTCGAACAGCTCAGAGGAGACCGTTAGAGGCCGTCCTCGCACATCGCGACCGAGATCGTCCGCTGGGCGGTCGTCGGCGCGGTGATCCGTAAGGTGACGTTGTGGGTGCCGCCCGTGCTCTGGAGGGTGCGCGGGGAGGCGAGGTAGCGCCGGCCGTTCTCGGAGATGATCGCCGAGGCGCGGCTGGTCGTCACGCCGTCGATGATCCAGGTGTAGCTGAACGTCACGGGGGCGCCCGTGCGCTGCACCAGCGCCTGGAGCGTCACCTCGCCGCCGGACCAGCAGGTGCCGTTCTTGGTGCCGTTCGGGCGGATGTAGACGAGCCTGAGCCGGTTCGCGGCCGGGTCGTCGCTGGTGACGGCGCTCGGCGTGCCGTCCGACTGGGGGGTCGGCCTGTTGGTGTTGCGCGTACGGGTGGGGCGCGGCGTACTGGACGGCGTGGCGCCCGCGTCGGTGGCGGGGGCGCTGGAGTTGCCGGAGACGTTCGAGGTCTTCGGGGTGGGGGTCGTGGGGGTGAGCCAGATGATGGCGCCGGCCAGGGCCAGCACGCACACGCCTGAGACGCCCGCGATGAGCACGGTCTTCACCCGCCGCCCCCGCGAGCGCGGCGGGGGGCCCTGCCCGCCGCCCTTCCCGGGGGGAGCAACCATCTGATCGGACGCCACGACCACGCCCAGCGGCCCGGTGGTGCCGACGGGCACATGCGAACCCTGAGATCCGGGGCCGGTGGCCACGGGTGCTCCCAGAGGCATCGACTGCCCGCCCTGCGGCCCATCGCCGGCCGGTTGCTCGACCGGAGAGGAGAGGTCGAACAGCGCCTGCAGCGGCGAGGAGCCGTCGTGCGCGTCTTGAGCCTCGTGCGGATCGGAGACGGGCCGGCGCGCGGGGTGCCGCCGGGGCACGTCATGCGGCCGGCGAGGCGTCCCGGCCTGAGAGTGCCCGGCCGTCTGGGCGTGACCGGCGGCCTGCGAGTGGCCGGGGGACTGCTGGTGGCCGGGCGCATGACCGGGCGCATGGCCGTGGGGTGGGACGGCGTCCAGGTCGGCGGTCTGCTCCCACGCGCGGTCGGATCCCCGATCCTGAGCGCGCGAGCGGTCGGCGGGCGGCTCCCAGGAGCGGTCGGGAGTCTGGTCCCAGCTCTGCTCGGGCGTCTGCGGCGGCGGGGCAGGGGCAGGGGCGGGGGCCGACGGGCGGCGGGAAGGGGCGGCCAGGCGCAGCAGGACGTCGCGCATCGCGGGCCTGGCCCCCGGGTCCTTGGCCAGGCAGGCCGGCACCACCTGGCGCAACGGCCCCGGCAGGTCGCCGAGCTTCGGGTCCTCACGCAGGATGCGGTTGATCACCGCGGGCAGCGAGTCGTCCCCGAAGGGCGGCCGCCCCGTGGTCGCGTACACGATGACCGACGCCCACGAGAACACGTCCGCCGCCGCCCCCACCGGCCGGCCGGCGAGCTGCTCGGGCGCCATGTACGCGGGCGTGCCCACGATGTTGCTGGTCGCCTTCATGCCCGAGCTCAGCGCCCCGGCCAGCCCGAAGTCCACCACCCGCGCCCCGTCGGGCCCGAGCAGCACGTTCGACGGCGTGAAGTCGCCGTGGACGACGCCGGCCTGGTGGATCGCGTCCAGCGCGGTCGCGGTCGCCACGGCGAGCCGCTGCAACTCCGTCCCGCCGTGCCGGCCCGTCTGCTGCAGCGAGGGCCCGTCCACGTACTCGGCCACGATGTACGGCCTGCCGCTGGTCGACGCGTCGAGCACCTGCGCGAGGCAGAACGGCTCGACCTTGCGCGCGGCGGCGATCGCCCTGGCCAGGCGTTCGTCCACGGTCAGCCCCTCGCGCAGCACCTTGACGGCGACGGGGGTGCCGTTGCGTGCCTGGCCGAGATAGACGACACCGTGGCCGCCCGCGCCGAGCCGCCCGACCAGCCGGTAGGGCCCCACCGCTGCCGGGTCGCCCTCGCGGAGGGGTTCGACGTTGGGCATGAGGGGAGTGACTCCTGTGACGGCTGTGATGAGACGTCCAGCACCCTACTGGCAAAAGTCAAAACTTGTCAGACGTTAGGCTCACTATCTGGGAAGAAAGGGGCACGCAGGGTGCACTCGCTGGAGGACTACGCGCAGGGCGTACGAGCCGGGTCGCGTACCTGGATCGCCCGCGCCATAACGCTTGTCGAGTCGACGAGACCCGACCACATCGCTCTCGCGCAGCGGCTGCTCATCGAGCTGACCCCGTTCTCGGGAAAAGCGCGCAGGGTCGGCGTGTCGGGCGTGCCGGGGTCGGGGAAGTCCACGTTCATCGACGCGCTCGGCACCCGGCTGACGGGTGACGGACACAAGCTCGCCGTGCTGGCCGTGGATCCCTCGTCCAGCAGGACGGGCGGCAGCATCCTCGGCGACAAGACCCGCATGGCCCGCCTGTCGGTCGACCCCGCCGCCTACATCCGCCCCTCGCCCACCTCCGGCACCCTCGGCGGCGTCACCAAGGCGACCAGGGAGGCCATGGTCGTGGTGGAGGCGGCCGGCTTCGACATCGTCCTGGTGGAGACCGTCGGGGTGGGGCAGTCGGAGACCTCGGTGGCCGACATGGTGGACACGTTCCTGCTGCTCACCCTGGCCCGCACCGGCGACCAGCTCCAGGGCATCAAGAAGGGCGTGCTGGAGCTGGCAGACGTCATCGCGGTCAACAAGGCCGACGGCGAGCACGAGCTGCCGGCCAGGAAGGCGGCCCGGGAGCTGGCCGGGGCGCTGCGCATGCTGCGCTCGGGCGCGGCCCCGCCGCCCGTGCTCACCTGCAGCGGGCTCACCGGCGACGGGCTGGACGACCTCTGGCGGCACGTGCTGGACCACCAGGACGGGCTCGACCTGGCCGGCAAACGCCGCCGGCAGCAGGTGCGGTGGACCTGGACGCTGGTGCAGGACCGGCTGCTGACCGAGCTGCGCAACGACCCGGGGGTGACCGCGATCGCGGAGGAGGTGGAGCGGGAGGTGCTGGCGGGCGGGCTCACCCCGGCGCTCGCGGCCGACCGCCTCCTGGCCGCCTTCGCCAGGCCCGCCGCAAGCCCGTCACCGCCCGCCAGAAGCCCGTCACCGTCCGGTAAGGGGAAGGTAAAAGATTCTGGCAAAGAACCCCTCGAAAGCCCCTGAAAAGCCGCGAACGAGACGCCCTCATCCGGGTGCCGGAGCAGCATCGGAAACCCCGGAGTGAAGATACCTCTCCCGGGGTTGAAGTATCCCCACCCCCCGCCTCGGCACCGGTCGGACCGGCCCCGTGATCCATGTCACGATGTCGCGCAACCGACGTGGGGAGAGGCTCGTATGTGTGCGGAGTCGATGCTGCCGGAAACGGTGGCGGGCGCGCTGGAGGAGTACGGCCGCCTCCTGGGCGAGCACGGGATCACCTGGGGGGAGCCGGAGATCCCTTACGTGAAGTTCTTCGCCAGGCGCAGAGTGCTGCCGCCCGCGCTGTTCGACCGGTTCTGGGAGCTCGTGCTGAAGGCGGTGGCCGAGAAGCATCCCGACCGGCCGCTCGACCAGCTCGCCGCCCGCCTCGACGAGCCCGACTACGACCGGGTGCTGCGCGACACCCTCGACGGTGACCTGCCGGGACACCTCGTCGCCGTACGGATCGAGGAGGACGGGGTGGCCCTGGAGGGCGCCCCGAGGACGGTCCTGCTCCCGTCGAACCCGCTGCGCCCCATCCAGGGCGAGGGGGAGGGCGGCCGGCGCGGCAGGGCGGCCCGCTGGGCGGGCGAGGTGCCGTTCGTGGTGCTGCCCGGCGGCGCCAGGCCCGCGCCGTCCGGCGGCGCGCAAACCCCGCCGCTGCCGGGGCGCGGCGAGGAGCGGATGTCGCTGCTCATCGACTCCAGGCGGGAGGAGCCCTGCCTGGTCGGCGTGGACGACGCCCAGCGGCTGCTCCCGCCGGGCGGCGCCTGGCTCGTCGAGGTCGACCAGGACAGCACGGTCGTCGTCGACGGCACCCGCGTCCGCCTGGACACCCTCCTGCGGCCCATCCGCGCGTCCCGGCTGCGCCTGGTGGCGGGGATGCCCTGCCGGTGGAGCGTCGTGGCCGCCGACGGCAGCGGCTGGTTCCCGCCCGACACCCCCAACCGCCACGACTACCACGGCCGCCCGTACTTCCACGGCGACGACCTCGTCCTGGAGGTCCCCTCCACCGCCCTGACGATCATCGCCGCCAGGGGCATGGAGTACGACGAGGCCCGGCTGGAGCTGACCCCGGAGCCCGGCGCCGAGCACCGGATCGAGCTGACCCCCGAACGCATCTACGACGCCGCCAGGCGCGGCTGGTACGGCGCCGACATGCACGTCCACCTCAACTGGGCGGGCGACCTGGTCGGCGTGCCCGCGGACGCGGCCGCCGCCCAGCACGGCGAGGACCTGCACGTGCTCAACCTGCTGGCCGGCAACGTCTCCGGCCGCCGCGTCTACGACCGCGAGGCGCTGGAGCACTGGACCGGCCAGGACCTGCCCTGGTCCGACGGCACCCACCTGGCCAGGATGGGCGTCGAATACCGCAACGACCTGCTCGGCCACATCTACGCCTTCGCGCCGCGCTCGGCCCCGGGCCGCTACCACACGGGTTTCGACGGCGACGCGGACTGGCCGCCCAACGCCGACGGGCTGCGCGAGCTGCGCGGACTCGGTGCGCTGGTCGGCTACAGCCACCCGTTCCGCACCCCGATCGGCGACGGCGACCCGCCCAAGGGCATCGTGTCGCCCGCGCCGCGCAACTGCGCCGCCCGCGAGCTTGTGGCCGACGCCGCGCTCGGGCTCGTCGACAGCCTCGACGTGCTCACCCACGCCTCGATCCCGTCCACGGCGGCGGTGTACCGGCGGCTGATCGGCGCGGGCAACCGGCTGGCGGTGACCGCGGGCACGGACGCGATGATCTCGTTCACCCGCTCGGACAACCAGTCGAACCCGCCCGGCTGGGCGCGCGTCTACGCCCAGATCGACGGCGAGCTGACCGCCCGGTCGTTCGCGGCGGCCGTACGCGCGGGCCGTACGTTCGCCACGACCGGCCCCTGGCTGGAGATGACGGTGAACGGCCACGGTCCCGGCCACGTGCACCTGGCCCGCGAGGGGGAGCGCATCAGCGTCACCGCCTCCGCCATCGGCCCCGAGGTGGCGGCGGTCCGCATCCGCACGGCGGAGGGCGTGCGGGCGGGGGCGGAACGCCTGTCGGCGGACTACCGGCGGCGCGGCGAGGACCTGCTGACGGTGACGGCCGAGTTCCGGGTGGAGGCGCCGACGTACGTGATGGCCGAGGTCCTGTGCGACCCGCACCCGCGCACGCTGACCACCACCGGCTACGCCCTGACCAGCCCCGTGTACGTGGACGTCGGCGGCCGCCAGGTAGCCAGGCGGGACGACGTGCTCTGGTGCCTGGAATGGCTCGACCTGCTGGAGGACCTGATCAGGCAGCACGGCAGGCTCGCCAGCCCCTACCAGTTCGGCGACCACGTGTCCCTGCTGCAGCAGGCCAGGACGATTTACCAGGGGCGGCTAGGCTGACTCCGATGGACGTCAAAGCCCTGCTTCGGCCCTATCCCGACTGGCTCGCGCACCTGGAGTCGCTCGGCGGCTTCGACCTCGCCCTGCCCGGCGGCGACCTGGCCGACGAGCTGCTGCGGCTCGCGGTGCCGCACGAGGACGTCAACGCGGTCCTCGCCGCCCGCCCCGAGCCGGGCACCTGGCAGTGGTGGCTGGCCGAGCGGTGCGCGCACTCGCTCGTGTCCACCATGGGCGAGATGGCCGATCCGCCGCCGTTCCAGTCGCTGCCCGAGCTGGGGCCCTACTTCTACGTCTACGTCTTCCTGGCCACTCTCCCGCACACCCGCGCCTACCACCGCGAGCTGGGCGTCCCGGAGGAGGTGTCCTGGGCGACGTTCACCGACCTGGGGCGCAACATGGCCGTGCACCGCAAGCGCTTCGGCACCGGCGGCCTGCTCGTGCCCTACTGGTTCATGCTGCACGCCCGGGGCATCCTCTACGAGCTGGGCCGGCTCCAGTTCAACCGCGACACGCTGGGCCGGACCACCGGCGAGACCCTCCGCGCCGCCGGGCTGCCGGTGGGGCCCGGATCGCCGTCGCTCGGGGTGCACGTGCCCGACTTCCACGGCCCGCTGACGCCCGAGGCGTGCGACGCCTCGTTCGAGCGGGCCCGGCGGTTCTTTCCCCGGCACTTTCCCGGGGACGAGGTCCGGGTCATGACGTGCGGCTCGTGGCTGCTCGACGACCAGCTCGCGCGATATCTGCCCGCCGACTCCAACATCCTCGCCTTCCAGCGCCGCTTCCACCTGCTGCACCGGTTCGACAACAGCGACCTGCTGGCGTTCGTGTTCGGCGGCGACGCCCCTTCCCCGGGTGACGCCGCCGCGCTGCCCCGCCGCACCCGGCTCGAACGCGGCATCGCCGACCACCTCGCGGCCGGCGGCACCTGGTACGGCCGCATGGGCTGGCTGCCCTTCTGACCACCCTCGTCTCGCGGGCTCCATCCGAGCGTGCTAAATTTTGGCCATGCGGTCAGAAAATGAGCCGGTCGGCCAGAAGCCTCGGTCGTTCATCGAGGAGGCCAGGCGCGCCCAGATCGTGGCGTCCGCCATCGAGGTCATCGCCGAGTCCGGCTTCGCCCAGGCGTCGCTGGCGCGGATCGCCAAGCACGCGGGCATCAGCAAGGGCGTCATCTCCTACCATTTCGCCGGCAAGGACGAGCTGATGGTGGAGGTCGTCGAGCGCACCTACGGCACCATCGCCGAGCACGTGGCCGCGAAGATGGAGGGCGTGGTCACGGCCACCGAGCTGCTCAGGACGCACATCCTGGCCGTGGCCGAGCACATGCGCGGCCACCGCAGCCAGCTCAAGGCGCTGGGGGAGATCTTCTACAACTTCCGCACCGCCGACGGTCGGCCGCGCTACGGGATCAAGGCCAACGAGGACGTCTACCTCGCCCTGGAACGGATCTATCTCTTCGGCCAGGAGAGCGGGGAGTTCAGGGACTTCGACACCCGCGTCATGGCGATCACCCACTCCTCGGCCATCGACAACATGTTCGCTTACTGGGTGACCACTCCGGATCACGACCTCGACGCACACGCCAGGCAGCTCGCCGACCTCTTCGAAAGGGCATGCAGGAAATGAAGGCCGAGCCGAGAACCAGGACCAGGCTCTACGCGATCGACAACCTGAGGATCGTGCTGACCGTGCTGGTCGTCGCCCACCACGTGGCGGTCACGTACGGCAACATCCCGCTGTGGTTCTACACCGAGCCCGCCAAGGACGCCTCGGGCGGCCTGCTCGACCTGCTGGTGATGTTCGACCAGGCGTTCTTCATGGGCTTCTTCTTCCTCATCTCCGGCTTCTTCACCCCCGGCTCCCACGACCGCAAGGGCGGGCGCTCGTTCGTGCGCGACCGGCTGATCCGGCTGGGCATTCCGCTGCTGGTCTTCCTCGTGCTGCTGCGGCCCCTGGTCAACTTCGGCGGGTTCGCCGGGCGGGAGGGCATGCCGTACTGGCACTACTACATCGGCTCGTGGGACCCGGGCCCCATGTGGTTCGCCGAGGTGCTGATCGTCTTCGCGCTGGCCTACGCGCTGTGGCGGAGTCGCCGCGCCCCCCTTGAGCAGCGTGCCGAGCCGCTCAGGGCGAAGTGGATCGTGCTCTACGTGCTGGGGCTTGCGGCCGTGACGTTCCTGTGGCGGATCCCGGTGCCGACCGGCACCTACGTTCCGGTGCTCGGGCTGCCGTCGCCGCAGTTCCTGCCGCAGTACGCGAGCATGTTCGCGCTCGGCTGCGTGGCCTTCAGGCGCGGCTGGTTCGAGACGCTGCCCGCGCGGGCGGGGCGGCTGGGGTTCGTCGCGGCCGGTGTGTCGAGCGCGGTGCTGGTGCCGCTGCTGTTCGTGACCGGCGGGGCGCTCTCCTCGGCGGTGTCGGCCCTGTGGGAGTCGGCGTTCGCGGTCAGCATGATCATCGGGCTGACGGTGTGGTTCAGGGAACGGTTCAACCGCCAGGGGCCGCGCGGGAGGTTCCTGGCCGACCACGCCTACACCGTCTACGTCATCCACCCGCTCGTGCTCGTCGGGCTCGGCTGGGCGTTCCGGTGGCTGGAGGCGATCGCGATCGTCAAGTTCGCGATCGTGCTGGCCCTGGCGCTGCCGCTGTGCTGGTGGATCGCCTACCTGGCGCGCTCGCTGCCCGGAGCTAAGCGGGTGTTGTGAGCATCGCAGGGAGCGGGGCCGCGCGGCCGTCGCGGACGCACACGTACGTGATCGTGCCGACGGCCACCAGCTCCTCCCCGCGCCGCATGGTGAACGTCATCGTGATCGACGTGGTGCCGACCCGGGCCGGCGCGCTCTCCACGGCCAGCACGTCGCCGAGCCTGGCGGGGGAGTGGTGCTCGCAGCCGCTGGCCTTGACCACCACGTCGGCGCCCTCCGCCCGGAGCCGGTCGTAGCCGCCCCTGGCACCCAGCCAGTCGAGGAAGGCGTCCTCGAAGTACTCGTAGTAGCGGGCCGCGTGCATCATGGCCTGGGCGTCGCAGTGCCGGGGGCGTACCGGGAGATGCGAGATCACGTCAGGAACCCTACGCGGGCGGCCGGTGTAACGGGGGGCATGAGACTTCTCGCCGCGGGCGCGCTGCTGCTCGCCACCGCCTGTACCGCCACCGCTTGTGCCGCCGCCACCGTTGCCGACGTCAACGACCCGCCGGGGCAGCGCCGATGCGCCGACGTCACCCTGACCACCAGGACGCCGGGCACCGCGCTGCTGTTCGACCAGGCGTGCTACCGCGCCGACAACGTCTACTCGCTGGCCGACGGCACGGCGTCCTACCGCTTCACCGGCTGTGCCGGGCACTCGGCCGTGTGGGTCGGCGCGGTGCTCACCACCGGGCCGGCCACCGTGACCCTGGAGTCGGGCGGCCACACCGTGCGCGTGACCGCCTTCACCGGTCAGGCGTAGAAGGAGTCGAGCGTCGCGCTGTGGCGCGCCTCGACGGCCTTGCGCTTGATCTTCAGGCTGGCCGTCAGCTCGCCGGTCTCCACCGTGAAGTCCTCGGCCAGGATCGCGAACTTCTTGACCGTCGCGTAGCTGGCCTGGTCGGCGTTGACCTGGTCGATCGCCTTCTCGACCTCCTCGCGCATGCGCGGGTGCCCGCTCAGTTTCTCCGCGTCGGCGGGCAGCGACTCGGCCTGCGCCCACGGGGTGACCACGTCCATGTCGAGGGTGACCAGCGCCGTGACGTAGTTGCGCAGGTCGCCGTGCACGAACACGTGCGACACGTACGGGCAGGCCGCCTTGATCCGGCCCTCCAGGTAGGTGGGCGCGACGTATTTGCCGCCTGAGGTCTTGATGAGCTCCTTCTTGCGGTCGGTGATGCGCAGCCGCCCGGCCTCGTCGAGCTCGCCGATGTCGCCCGTGCGCAGCCAGCCGTCGTCCAGCGCCTCGGCGCTCTCCTGCGGCAACCCGTGGTAACCGCGCATGATGCCGCGCCCGCCGATGAGGACCTCGCCGTCCTCGGCGATGCGGACCGCGGTGCCCGGGAGCGGCGGGCCGACCGTGCCGAACCGCACCGAGTCGGGCCGGTTGAGGAAGCTGCCCGCCGACGACTCGGTCAGGCCGTAGCCCTCCAGGATGGTCAGGCCGGCCGCGTCGAAGAACTCGGCGATGTCCTGGGACAGCGGGGCGGCGCCGGAGATGAAGAAGCGGATCCGGCCGCCGAACCGGGCACGGAGCTTGGAGAAGACCAGGCGGTCGGCGACGGCGTATTCCAGCCTGGTGGTGACCGGGATCTCCGCGCCGCGCTGGCGGGCCTTGACGACCCTGATGCCCGTCTTGCGCGCCCAGGTGAAGATGCGCAGTTTGGCACCGCCCTCGCGCTGCTGGGTCGCCACGACCGTGTTGTGAATCTTCTCGAAGATGCGCGGCGCCGCCGCCATGATGGTCGGCTTCACCACGCCGAGATTCTCGGCGATCTTGTCCAGGCGGCCGTCGATCGCGGTCGGCACGCCGATGTGGATCATCACGACCTCCAGCAGCTTGCCGAAGGAGTGCGACAGCGGCAGCCACAGGAAGTGCAGGTCGTCGCCGGAGAGCAGGTCGAGCTCGCGGACCGCGCCGGCGGCGTAGATCCAGTTGTCGTGGGTCAGCTCCACGCCCTTGGGCCGGCCGGTGGTGCCCGAGGTGTAGATGAGGGTGGCCAGGTCGTTTTGGGCGATGGCGTCCACCATCGCGTCGTAGTCGCCCTCGCCGTCGCTCACCGAGTCGAGCGTGACCACCCAGCCGTCGTCGGCGGCCGAGCCGTCGATGACCACCACGTGGGCGACGTCGGACAGCTCCTTCTGTACGGACCTGAGCTTGGCGACCTGGTCGTCGTTCTCGGCGATGACGATCGTGCTGCCCGAGTCGGTGATGACGAACGCGGACTCGGCGGCCGTGTTGGACGGATAGATCGTCGTCGTGGCCGCCCCCGTGGCCAGCACCGCCAGGTCCGTCAGAATCCATTCGAGCCGCGTCGAGCACAGGATCGACACGCGGGTGCCGGGGCCCGAGCCCAGCTTGGACAGGCCGAGGGCGAGCCCGCGTACGCGCTCGCCCACCTCCCGCCAAGTCAAAGAGGTCCACCCGCCATCTGAGGGCACTCGGTACGCCTCTGCGTCGGGGGTCGCCGCGATCCGGTCGCGCAGCAGGGAGGGAATGCTGGACATGCCTGACCTCCAGGGGGTGCTTGGCCCCGACTCTAGGGGCTGGGCGGCGTGTCAGTCGATGGTGCGCGGTGATCGCGGCGTGGCGGTGGCGACCATGCGCGCGGTGCGCACCTCCCACGCGCCACAGGCGCACCGTAAGTAAGAGACCAGGCCCTCGGAGGTGCGGTGGGAGGAGATCACGGTCATGGCGAGGGGATCGTGTAGATCTCTGGAGTGCATGATTCCAACCTGATGTAATGGCCTTATGCATTTCAACGCTTACGGGGGCAACGGGGCGGCCCTCGCGGCGGCCCTGGTCAACGCCACCGACTTCACGCCCGGGGCCGTCGAGGCGATGCTCACCGAGCACCGGCTGCTGCGCACCGCCGTGACGGTGGAGCAGGCGGGCGAACTGCGGGCGTGGGCGCGCCGGCTGGCCCCGGTGTTCGGGGAGAGCGACCAGGAGCTGCAGATCAAGCTGGTCAACGAGCTGCTCGACGTCACCGCGTCCAAGCCGTACGTCAGCGCCCACGACGGCCGCGAGCCCCACCTGCACTTCTTCTCCATCGACGCCGACATCGTCTCCAGGGCGCGCGACACCTCGGCGGGCGGCCTGGCCATGGCCATGTGCTTCGCCGGCGGCGGGCGGCTCGGGCGGTGCGGCAGGGACGGGTGCGAGATCGTCTACGTGGACACCTCGCGCAACGGGCGGCGCCGGTTCTGCTCGCCGGCCTGCGCGAACAGGGTCAACGTGGCCGCCCACCGGGCTCGGAAACTTGCCACGTGATCTGGGCATCCCCTAAGCTTTCGAATGTCTTATCGCCGAGCCGTGGAGGCAGTTGACGTGAGGATCTGAGGTCGCGGGCACCGCGCCGTTCCGCCCTGTCATGGGCACGCGTGCGCACACCTGGACCTCGAACGCATCCTCGACCCTGCCGCGGACTCGTTCTTCTTTCCCATGTGTCGCATGCGTATGCGGTGATTCCCGCCAAGTCACGAAATTTCGGGTTTTGTGATGGGAGCCGCCTTATGTCTTTTTCCATTGTGGTCGACCACGTGTCCTTCGGCTGGCCGGACGGCACCACGGTCCTCGACGGGCTCGACGCCGCGTTCCCCGCGGGCCGTACCGGGCTCATCGGCGTCAACGGGTCGGGCAAGTCGACCCTACTGAAGATCATCGCGCGGGAGCTGGCGCCCCGGTCCGGGAGCGTGTCGGTCTCGGGCGAGGTGGGATACCTGCCCCAGAACGTGCCGCTGGGCGCGAGCCGTACCGTGTCGGACCTGCTGGAGATCAGCGCGACGCGGGCGGCGCTGCACGCCATCGAGGGCGGCGACGTCGCCGAGGAGCACTTCACCGCGGTCGGCGACGACTGGGACGTGGAGGAGCGCGCCCTGGCGGAGCTCGACCGGCTCGGGCTCGGCCACATCGGGCTCGACCGCACGGTCGGCACGCTGTCCGGCGGCGAGACCATCATGGTCGCGCTGGCCGCCCAGTTGCTCAAACGGCCCGAGGTGCTGCTGCTCGACGAGCCCACCAACAACCTCGACCTGGACGCGCGGCGGCGGCTCTACGCCGCGGTCGCCGCCTGGCAGGGGGTGCTGGTGGTGGTCAGCCACGACCGGGCGCTGCTCGAACTGGTCGACCAGATCGCCGAGCTGCGCGACGGGGCCGTGCGCATGTACGGGGGCAACCTCAGCGACTATGAGGAGCGGGTGGCGACCGAGCAGGACGCCGCCGAACGCGTCGTGCGCACCGCCGAGGGGGACGTGCGACGGCAGCAGCGGGAGCTCGTCGAGTCCAGGACCAGGACCGACAGGGGGCTGCGGTACGGCAGGAAGGCCTTCGAGAACAAGAAGGTCCCCAAGATCGTCGCCAACACCCTCAAGGGCAAGGCCCAGGTCACCGCCGGGAAGCAGCGCACCCTCCACCTGGAGAGACTGGAGGAGGCCCGCGACCGGCTCACCGAGGCCGAGAGGGCCGTACGCGACGACGCCGAGATCCGCATCGAACTGCCGGGCACCGAGGTCCCCGCGGGCCGCACGGTCCTGACGCTGCCCCTGGAGCCGTCCGGACCGCCGGGCCGCCCTGAGCCGCCTGAGCCGCCGGAGCGGCCGGCGGCGGAGGCGGAGGAGCGGGTGGCCGCCGTGCTGGAGTCGCTGGTCGTGCGCGGTCCTGAGCGGATCGCGTTGCTCGGCCCCAACGGGTCGGGCAAGACCACGCTCCTCAAGCGGATCATGGAGCACGGCGCCCACGTGCCCGTACGCTACCTGCCCCAGCGGCTCGACCTGCTGGACGACGGGCTCAGCGTGGTGGACAACGTGCGCGCCGTGGCCCCCGCCGCCACCGTCAACGAGGTACGCGCCCGCCTGGCGCGCTTCCTCTTCCGGGGCGAACGGGTCAACCAGGCGGTCGGCACGCTGTCGGGCGGCGAGCGCTTCCGCGCCACCCTGGCCGCGCTGCTGTCCGCCGATCCGCCGCCGCAACTGCTCCTGCTCGACGAGCCGACCAACAACCTGGACATGGCCAGCGTCCGCCAGCTCGCGCAGGCGCTGGCCGCGTACCGGGGAGCACTGATCGTGGTCAGCCACGACCTGCCGTTCCTGGAGACGCTCGGGATCACGCGGTGGCTGCGGCAGGACCGGGAGGACGGACTGACGGAATCGTAATTGACGGTAGGGGATCAACCCGGCGATAGTGTGACAGGTGGCTGCACCCCGGTTGATCTCCTGTGTTCTCGCCGCGGCGACGCTCACGCTCGGCGCGTGCTCCTCCGGCGCGCCGTCACCGACCGGCGGTGACGCGACGGTCTCCGGTGTCGCCGGTGGCCAGGGTGCCGCTCCCGCCACCGGAAGCGGTCCGGCCGAGGGCAGCCCGAGCGCGGCCGCGCTGACGCCGGAGGCGTACAAGGGCGAGCTCGACAGCCGGCGCGAATCGATGGCAGACGCGATCAAGGCCCTGACGGGCGCGCGCGGGATCAAGGCGCTGGACCAGCGGGTCGAGCGCGCCGAGCGGGAGCTGACCGGCGCCGCCGACGCGCTGGGCGCCCTGGCCCCGCCCGAGGCCGTACGCGCCCAGCACGATGCCTACGTCACCGCCCTGCGCGACTTCTCCACCGAGTTGGGCTCCACGTCGGGCAAGGTCGGCGCCAAGGACCTGTGCACGTCATCGGCCGTGTTGATCGACCTCGACGACAAGCTGGCCGCGCTCGACGAGGCGGGCAAGGCCCTGCAGAGCGCCGGCGACTACCCGGCCGACGTCGTGAACGTCAAGGCCGGCGACCGCCAGACCAGGAGGTTGCGCAACGGCGCCTTCATTCGCAAGAGCACGCTCAACGGCCGCAGCTCCCTGGAGATCGACAACGGCAGCACCCGCGACGCCGTCGTCACGGTCATGAAGGGCGGCTCGAAGACGATGAGCGTCTACGTGCGCAGGAAGACCAAGTTCAAGGTCCGGGGCGTACGGGACGGCAACTACAAGATCTACTTCACGCACGGCGTGGACTGGGACGGCAAGACCAAGGCGTTCACCAGGAACTGCAGCTTCGAGCGGTTCCAGAAGACGGTGAAGTTCAAGACGACGTTCACCGCCACGCAGATCCTCTGGCACGACTGGCGGATCACGCTGCACGCCATCACCGGCGGCAACGCCCGCACCTCGCCCGTGGATCCGGACGACTTCCCCGGCGGCTGAGGCCCCGGAGCCGGAACAGGCGCTGAAAAACAGGCCGCGCACCATGAGGTGCGCGGCCTTCGCGATCAGGTGGAGAACAGCATGCCCACCCAGCTACGCTGCCCGCGGTGGTGGCCGTAGTGGCCGCCGTGCTGCGGGGCGCCCCAGGCGGGGCCGGGGGCGTGGCCAGGGGCGGGAGGGGGCGGCGCGTGGTACTGCGTCTCCATCCGGGTCAGCGTCTCGAGCTCGCCGTAGTCGAGGAAGATCCCGCGGCAGTTGTCGCACTGCTCGATGTGGACGCCGTTGCGCTCATAGGTCCGCATGCTTCCGCGGCACTTAGGGCACTGCATCTAAGTCGCTCTCCTTGGCTTTGAGGTCTCAGGGTGAAACCTACCGCGCGCAACGTCATCACGCTCGGACGATTCTGTTGCACGATTCGACCAACGAATGTTCGACCTCGTCCAGTTCCCGGCCTTCGCGATCGGCGTTGAGCACCGCCACGGCGGCCAGTTGGACGGTCAGTGCCCTGGCGGGCAGGTCGAGCCGCCCCCAGGGGTCGTCGCCGTGGCCCAGCGCGGGCCCGCCCGAGGCCAGATACGCGCCCAGGAACCGCTCCCACACGGCCGGGTCGAGCAGGCCCGCGGCGTACCAGGCGGCGGGCCTGGCCAGGTCCCATGCCGGGTCGCCGACGCCGAGGTCGTCCACGTCGATGAGCAGCCAGCGGTCGCGGTGGACGAGCTGGCCCAGATGCCAGTCGCCGTGCGTCAGCAGCTCGGGCAGCGACGAGGAGTGCGGCTCTGGCAGTTCTTTGAACGCCCGCCTGACGAGCTGCTCGACGGGACCGTCGCCCGGCATGCGGGCCACCGCGCGGGCGGCCCTGGCGGGCCCTCCGGCGGGCGGCAGGCCCGGCAGCAGCGTGAGGGGGATGGCGTGCAGCCTGGCCAGCAGCCTGGCCCCTTCCTCCCAGGGCGCCGAGTCGGGGTCGTCCTGCGCGACGGGGCGGCCCGCCGGCCACACCGTCACCGCGCGGCCGGCCGCCTCCAGCACCTCGGGCTCCAGCGGGGGCAGCATCACGCCGCTGACCGAGGCCGAAGCCGTCGCCTTCAACTTGGGCCGCAACGACTCGGCGTCGTCGCGGGCGGAGTGTGCCTTGACCACGACCTCGCCCATCCGTAACACCACGACGTCCGTGCGGGTCGGGTGTAAAACCGGCTCGCCCCTGCCCCCATATGCCGCGGCGATCCCCGCGAGCTCGTCCTCCAGCCCCACGCGTACAGACTATGGGGCGGTGTCGGGCGCGCGTGCCACCGGACGCGGTCGCCCGGGACCTGCGATCTCCACCGCGCCGCCGGCCTCGTCCGCGGCAGGCGACCCCGCGTCGCCCGACGTCGTGCCGGGTCCTTGAATCTGGCACGCGATGACAACACGTTGGCGCTGAACGGTAAGTATGTTCGGCTCTCGCTCTCCTACCGTCGGAATCCAGAAGTCGGTGACCAGAAGTGAGGAGCGCAAGTGAATTCGTTACGGGGAAGAGCCGTCCTGCTGCGCGCGCTCGCCGGGGGAGTGACGGCGGCGGCCATCAGCGCGGTGCTGGTCGCGGGTGCGCCGGCTGCCACCGCCGCCGGGGGCGGATGCAACGACTACATCCATAGTGGATGGAATGTGGGAGTGTGCAGTTCCGACAGGGTTCAGGTCTCCGGGGACATCTACCTCAATTCCAGGGGCAATCCCGGCCGCCCCTGCCGGGTGAGGTACAGGATGTACGAGGGCGGCGTCGTCACCACCACATCCAGCGGGTGGCGGGCGTGCACTCTCGGCCATCACCCGCAGATACACCGCGCCAAGCTGCCCGGGGTCAGATATTGGACACGTGTCGAGGTCCAGGTGATCCACAGCGGGGAGAGCACCTATCAGACGGTGCTGAGCGGCAACAGCAAAGTGACCACATGAGTGTGCGCGATGGCGGGGGCACCCGGTCGGCGGGTGCCCCGCACCATGGGCCGGCCGGGGTGGTGGCCGCGGCCGGCCTCCACGACACGGGTGACGCCACATATTCCCGCGCAGGTCACACGCTCACTTCAAGAACGAATTCACGTCGTACAGACTAGGGGCCATGAGAGTCGGTTTCGCCGTACCCGTGTCAGGGCCCTGGGCCACTCCCGACAACATGCGCCGCATCGCCACCCGCGCGGAGGAGCTGGGCTATGCCGAGCTCTGGACGTTCCAGCGGGTGCTGTACCCCGTCGGGCACCCGATGGGGCCGACCTACCGCAGCGTGCACGACCCGCTCATCACGCTGGCCCACCTGTCGGCCGTCACCGAGCGGATCGGGCTGGGCGTGGCGGTGATCAACGCGTACGTGCAGCCGGTGCCGCTGGCCAAGCAGCTCGCCACGCTCCAGACGCTCTCCGGCGGCCGGCTCACCGCGGGGATCGGGCTGGGCTGGCTGCCGGAGGAGTTCGAGGCGGCGGGCGTGGACATGGCGCGGCGCGGGCGGCGGGGCGAGGAGTTCGTCGAGGTGCTGCGCAAGGCGTGGGCCGACGACCCGGTGGAGCACGGCGGCGAGTTCTACCGGGTGCCGCCGTCCCACATCGACCCCAAGCCGGTGCCGGGGCCGCCGCCGATCCTGCTCGGTGGCACGGCCGAGGTCGCGCTGCGGCGGGCGGCGCGGGTGGCCGACGGGTGGGTGAGCTCCAGCCGCGAGGACCTGGCCGCCATCGCCGGGCGGATCGCCCTGATCAAGGGGACGCTGGCGGAGTCGGGGCGGGACGGCAGTGCCTTCCGGTACGTGTGCCGGGGCGTCACCCAGGTCCGGGACGTGGATGAGGAGCGGCCGCTGACGGGCACGTACTCCAAGATCAGGAGCGATGTGGTGGCGCTGGCCGACCAGGGGGTGACGGACGTCTTCCATGACCTGAACTTCGACCGGGAGTTCGTCATGACGGACGCCAAGGAGGCGATGCGGCGGGCGGAGGAGGCTCTGGAGGCGCTGGCTCCCTGACGTCGGCACGCTCGCTCACCACCGGGTGTCCCACCGCCCCTCCGCTCCCCGCCGCACTTCGGCACAGGTCCCTTTGGGAGAGGGAGGGGTGGTGGCGCTGGTCCTCTGGGAGGGCGCGGGGCGGGCGGTGCAGGTCCCTTCGGAGGGGACGGGCGGTGGTGTGGGTCGGGAGGTGACCGTGAGATGGCGCGTCGGGCCGCTCTCGTGGGACGGCGTGCCGGGGTGCCGTCGCAGGACGGAGTGGCCGGGCACCCACCGTGGGCCGAGGGGCTAGCCGCCGTAGGGGACGGTGATGATCTCCAGGTTGTGGCCGTTGGGGTCGTCCCAGTAGAGGCCGCGGCCGCCGTCGTTGGTGTTGATCTCGCCGGGTCGCTGGTGGAACGGGTCGGCCCAGTACGGCAGGCCGCGCTCCTTGATGCGCCCCCAGATCTGGTCGAACTCCGCGTCACCCACCAGGAACGCGTAATGCTGGGACGGCACCTCGTCGCCGGCCTGGACGACGTCGAGCGAGACGTCGTTGCCGAGCGTGACGACCCGGAACGGGCCGTACACCGGCGCGGGCTCCAGCCCCAGCAGGTCCACGAGGAAGGCGGCCGTCTGGTCTCTGTCCCTGGCCGGCACGATCGTGTGGTTCAGATGGACGGGCATGTCCGCAGGCTACGCCAGCTTCACGGGGAGCGTGGCGAGGCCGTTGACGAAGTTCGACGGCAGCCAGGTGACCGGGCCCGTCACCTCGACGGCCGTCACGGTCTCCCGTAGCTCGGTCAGCAGGGCCGTGAGCTCGGCGCGGGCGAGCTGGGCGCCCAGGCAGAAGTGGGGGCCGTAGCCGAACGTCAGGTGCCGGTTCGGCGCCCTCCCGACGTCGAACCGGTCGGGGCCGTCGAAGACGGACTCGTCGCGGTTGGCCGACACGGTCCACAGCGCCACCACGTCACCGGCCGCGATCTGCCGCCCCGCCAGCTCCGTGTCGCGCGTCGCGGCCCGGCCGACGTGGGCCGCCGGGGTGGTCCAGCGCAGGATCTCCTCGACGGCGGCCGGCACGAGGCCGGGGTCCGCGCGCAGGCGGGCCCACTGCTCCTCGTACGTGGCCAGCGCCAGCAGCCCGCCGGCCATCGCCAGACGGGCGGTCTCGTCGCCGCCGATGATGAGGTTGTAGCAGTTGAGCAGCACCTCCTCCTCGGTGAGGCCGGCGGAGACGAGCAGGCTGATGACGTCCTCGCCCGGCGCGGCCCTGCGCTGGGCCGCCAGGTGCGTGTAGTAGAGAAGGATCTCGCTCTGGGCGATCCTGGCGTCCATCGACGTGTGCCCCTGCTCGACCTCGCCCAGCATGGCCTCGCCGGTCAGCTCCAGTACGCGCTGCCGGTCCCGCTCCGGGACGCCGAGCAGCTCGCAGATCGCGCGCAGGGGCACCTGGGCGGCCACCTCCGCCACGAAGTCGCCGCCGCCACGCTCGACCAGGGCGCCGAGCAGGTCGCGGGTCGCCTCGGTGATCGAGTGAGTGACCGGCCCGAGCGTACGGGGGCCGAAGCCGGGCGTCAGGAGGCGGCGCAGCCCGGCGTGCTTCGGGCCGTCGGTGACCACGATCATCTTGCCCGCCCCCGGGTCGTGGCCGCGCAGGAGGGTACGGAGCATGTTGCCCTGGAGCGAGGTGAAGGTGGCGGGGTCGCGTATGACGCGCAGGACGTCCGCGTGCCGGGTGACGCTCCAGAAACGGTCGTGCCTGCGTACCGGGTCGTGGGCGCGCAACCACCGCCACACCGGGGTGAGGTCGTGGTCGGCGTGCAGCCGCGGGTCGAGGAGGTCCAGGCCGTCGATCGCGGCGGGGTCCGGGTGGGGTCTCATCGCTCCAGCTCGTCCAGGAGGTCGCCGAGCAGGTCGTCCTCCTCGTCGCCCAGGGCGCGGGCGATGAGCTGCTCCAGGGTCAGCTCGCCGAGGAACAGCTCGATGGGCAGGTCCTTGCCGAAGCGGTCGCGTAGCTCGCTGACCAGGAACACGGCGGTGAGGGAGTCGCCGCCGACGGCGAAGTAGGTCTTGGTGAGGTCGTCGGAGCTCTCCAGGGCCAGGGTGGTCAGGAACAGCTCGGTCACCGCGGTGGCGAGGTCGTCGTCCCCGGCGGGTTCTTCGACCGTCTGGGGGGCGGTGGTCAGGGTGAGGGCGCCGTGGGCGGGGCCCGCGAAGGGGTGGCCGGGCAGGCGTACCCGCCGTCCGGCGGTCGCGGGCCACACGACGTCCTGCCCCGCCACCCATGCCTCACCCAGCGCCGAGCCTCCGGAAGGCCGGGAGGCGAGGGTCTCCAAGGCGGTGGCGGCCTCCTCATGGGTGGTGGCCAGCACATAGGCGCGCACGTTCATGGCGGCGCGGCCGTGGGTGAGGGTGTGGGCGACGTCGGCCAGCGGGGGCGCGCCGGGGGCCCGCAGCGCGGCGGCCAGGCGTTCGGCCGCGGTCGCGAGCTGATTCTCGGTCCGGGCCGACAACGGCAGCACCCTCGGCGTCTCGGACGTGGTCTCCAAGGAGCGCGAAGGCTCGGGGGACTCTTCCAGGACGACGTGGACGTTGGTGCCACCGATGCCCAAAGAGGACACGCCAGCCAGCCGGGAGCCGGTCGCCGGCCGGGGCCAGTCCATGGTCTCGGTGAGGAGGTGGAACGGGGCGGTGTCCAGGCCGGGCCGGGTGACGTTCACCGTGGGCACCATCGTGCGGTGGTGCAGCATCAGGGTGGCCTTGATCAGGCCGGCGATGCCCGCCGCCGCGTTCAGGTGGCCGACGTTCGACTTCACCGAGCCGATCCCGCACCGCCCGGCCCCGGCGAACGCCGCCGCCGCGGCCGACACCTCGATCCGGTCGCCGAGGTCCGTCCCCGTGCCGTGCGCCTCCAGGAACTGGGCCTCGGACGGCTCCAGCCCGGCCGCCGCCCACGCCTCCACGATCGCCGCCGTCTGGCCGTCCACGCCGGGCGCGGTGAACCCCACCCTGGCCATGCCGTCGTTGGTCGCCGCCGTGCCGCGCACGACCGCGTAGATCGGGTCGCCGTCCTCGACGGCGTCCTCCAGCCGCCTGAGCACCACCAGCCCGACGCCGTCGCCGCCGACCATGCCGGCCGCCTTCTCGTCGAAGGGCCGGCAGCGGCCGTCGGGGGAGTGGATGCCGCCGGGCTCGTACACGTAACCCCGCTTGTACGGCGAGTCGATCGACGCCCCGCCCGCCAGCGCCAGGTCGCACTCCCCGGCCAGCAGCGCCTGCACCGCCACGTGCACCGTGGTCAAAGAGGTCGAGCAGCCGGTCTGCACGGTCAGGCTCGGCCCGGTCAGGTCCAGCCGGTACGACAGCCAGCCCGCCAGGAACTCGCGATCGGTGAACACCCGCACATGCATGGGCCCGAGCCGCGACCGCAGCCCCCGGTCGACCTGTGCCGCGACGGAGTGCTCGGTCGGCCCGCCGCCCACGTACACGCCGGTCCTGCCGGGCGCGCGGCGCGGGTCGTACCCGGCGTCCTCCAGCGCCGACCACGCCGTCTCCAGCAGCAGCCGATGCTGCGGATCCAGCGCCGCCGCCTCCGTGGCGTTGAAGCCGAACAGCTCGTGCTCGAACCGGTCCGCCCCCGCCAGGAACCCCTTGGCCGCCACGTAGCCGGGGCCGCGCAGCTCGGCGGCGTCCACCCCGTCCGCGAGCAGCTCCTCCTCGGTGAAGTCGGCGATCGAGCAGACGCCCTCGCGCAGGTTCCGCCAGAATTCGCCCAGATCGCGGGCGCCGGGAAAGCGGCCGCTCATCCCCACGATGGCCACCGCCGGTACGTCGGTCATTGCCCCCTGCCTCTCTGTACGTTCCTGCGGGCGGCCAGCCGTTCGCGTCTGGCCTGCCCCCGTCGGCGGGATTCGCCGTGATCGTCCTGGCCGGAGCCGTCCAGGTGGGCGGCGAGCGCCGCCACCGTCGGATGCCGGAACAGGTCGACGAGCTCGACGCCGCCACCCTGGCCGTCTTCCCGCAGCCCCGCCAGGACGGCGAGCAGCCGGATCGAGTTGCCGCCCAGGTCGAAGAAGTTGTCGTGCCGCCCCACCTCGGACACCCCCAGCGCCCGCGCCCACACCGCCGCCAGGCGCCGCTCGGTGGCGGTGTCCGGGGCGACGTAGGGCCGGTCGAGATCGGGACGGGTCTGAGGCGGTTCGGGCAGCCGGGCCCTGTCGAGCTTGCCCGACGTGCCGAGGGGCAACTCGTCAAGGAAGATCACGATCTCGGGCACCATGTAGCCGGGCAGCCGCGCGCCCAGCCAGGCCCGCACGTCCGCCGTGGACGGGGGTTCGCCGACCGGCACGGCGTACACCGCCAGCCGGTCCGCGCGCAGGGCCGCCGCCGCCATGGAGATGCCCGGGTGGGCGGCCAGCACGGTCTCGATCTCGCCCAGCTCGACGCGGAAGCCGCGCAGCTTGACCTGCGTGTCCACCCGGCCGAGGTAGGAGAGGGCGCCGTCGGCGCCGTAGCGGCCGAGGTCGCCGGTCCGGTACATGCGCTCGCCCGGCGGCCCGTACGGGTCGGCGACGAAGCGCTCGGCCGTCAGCCCCGGCCGGTTGGCGTAACCGCGCGCCATGCCGGACCCCGCCACGTAGACCTCGCCCACCACGCCCACCGGCACGGGACGCAGCCGCTCGTCCAGCACGTACGCGCGGCTGTTGGCCACCGGGCGGCCGATCACCACCGGCCGGCCGGGCGCGAGGTCGGCCGTGGTGGCGTAGACCGTGGTCTCGCTCGGCCCGTACGCGTCGACCACCCGCCGCGACGGCGTGGCCCAGCGCTCCACCAGCTCGGGCGGGCACGCCTCGCCGCCGATGGCCAGCGTGCGCAGCTCGGGCAGCGCGTCCGGCGGGCACGGCAGCGACATCGCGGCCGACGGCGGCAGGAAGACGTAGGTGATCCGGGAGTCGAGCAGGCGGGCGTACAGGGCGTCGCCGAGCCGTTCGTCCTCGCCCGCCACGTGCAGCTCCGCCCCGGCGGTGAGGGTGAAGAACAGGTCGGACACGGCCACGTCGAACCCGAACGACACGTACTGCAGCACCCGGTCCTCGCCGGTCACGGGGAACTGAGGGCGGACGGCGGTGGCCAGGTTCAGCAGGGCGCGGTGCTCGACGGCGACGCCCTTCGGCGTGCCCGTGGAGCCGGAGGTGTAGAGGATGTAGGCGGTGTTCGCCAGGGCGGGCGCCTCGGTGAGCACCGGGCCGATGGACGGGATCGGCCCTTCGAGGCTGGCGACGGGCACCCCGAGGTCTCTGGCCCCGTCGGTGATCAGCAGGCGCACCCCGGCGTCGGCGATCATGAACTTCAGCCGGGCCTCCGGATGGGCCGGGTCAAGCGGGACGTACGCGCCGCCCGCCCGCAGCACGGCCAGCGCGCCCACCACCATGCCGGCGCCCCTCGGCAGGCAGAGCCCCACGGGCACCTCGGGCCCCACCCCGGCCGCGCGCAGCCTGGCGGCCAGCCGGTCGGCGCTCTCCAGAAGCTCACGGTAGGTCAGCGTGGTCGTCCCGTGAACGATGGCCGTGGCGCCGGGCCGTTCGGCGGCGCGGCCGGCCACCAGGTCGGGGACCAGGTCGGGCACCAGGGCCTCCGGCGCCGGGACGGCGGTGCGGTTCCAGTCGCGCAGGATCAGCCGGCGGTCGCCCGGCGAGAGCAGGTCGATGGCGCTGACGGGCAGGTCGGGCCGGTCGAGCAGGCCGTCCAGCAGCGTCGCGAAGGCGCGGGCCCAGTGCTGGATCGTGCCGGGCTCGAACAGGTCCGACCGGTAGACGAAGTGGGCGGCCAGGTCGTCGCCGTCGCGCTGGACGCTCAGCAGCAGGTCGAACTTGGCGTCGTCGAGCAGCAGTTCGAGGCGTTCCGTGGTGGCGCCCGGCAGGTCGAGCACGAGCCGGGTGTCGTCGTCGAAGGCGAGCATGACCTGCACGAGGGGGTCGTGGCTGAGCTCCCTGCCGGGGGCCAGGGCCTCGACGACGGCCTCGAACGGGGCCTCCTGGTGGGGGTGGGCGGCGTGCAGGCGGTCGCGTACGCCGGCCATGAGGTCGAGGAACGACGGATCGCCCGCCAGGTCGGCGCGCAGGGCGAGGGTGTTGGCGAGCAGGCCGACAAGGCCCTGGACGTCCGGATGGTCGCGCCCCGACACCGGCACGCCCACGACCAGGTCCCGCCGGCCGGATATGCGGCTCAGGAAGGCGGCGAACGCCGCGAACATCGCCGTGAACGGGGTCGCGTTCCGCTCGGCGGCGACCTTGGCCAGGCGGGCGCGGGTGTCCGGGCGGAGGTCGAGGCGCTCGACGCCGCCGGCCGTGGACTGCACGGCGGGGTGGGGGTGGTCGGTGGGCAGGGCGAGCGTCCTGGGCGCGTCCTTGAGCGAGTCGGCCCAGAACGCGACGGAGGCGTCGAGGGCGTTCGCGGCCAGGCGGTCGCGCTGCCAGGCGGTGTAGTCGGGGTACTGGAGGCCGTCGTGGTGCTCCAGGGCCGCCCCCCGGTAGGCGGCACTCAGCTCCTGGAGGAGGAGCCGCAGGGACCAGCCGTCGCACACCAGGTGGTGCACGGTCAGCAGGACGTGGTGGGTGCCGTCGTCGAGGGCGTACACGACGCAGCGCAGCAGCGGCCCCGCCTCGACGTCGAACGGCCGCGCGGCCTCCGCCCGCAGCGCCGCCGCCACCTGATCGGCGGGGACGTCCCGCTCGACGTGGAACGCCGCCTTCGCCTCCTCCGCCACGACCTGCAGATACTGGCCGTCGTGCGGGCGGAACACCGTGCGCAGCGACTCGTGCCGGGCGATCACCGCGTCCAGGCTCGCGCCGAAGGCCGCCGTGTCGAAGGGCCCGCGTACGGCGAAGGCCACGGGCACGTTGTACTGGGCGGTCCCCGGGTGGAGCCGGTCCAGCACCAGCATCCTGGCCTGCGCCGCCGACACGGGGAACTCGTACTCAACCGGCATCGTCACCACTCCCGCAGAATCGGTTCGAGGACTCCGGCGATCTCGGCGGCCGATCCCGGCCTGAGCAGATCGCTGTGCCCGCAGTCGAGTTCGTGGACCCGGACCCGCGCCGGGCTCCACCGCTCGGTCTTGACCGCCGAGCCGAGGCCGCCGGGCTGGGCGGTGGCCGAGAAGAGCAGCACCGTCCCGTCGTACGGGGGCGGCCGGTAGGTGACGGCCAGCCGCAGATGCCCGGCCACCGTGTCGGCCACGGCGGACAGCCCCGCGTCGTCCATCCCCGACAGCGGGCCCTCGCTGTCGCGCACCGCCGCGAACACCCGTGCCCGCTCCAGCGGCCCCGGCTGTGCGTACGGGTGCAGCGTGCGCGTGCGCAGCAGGATGGTCAGCGCCTCCTGCTCCAGGCCGGCCGGCTCCGCCTCGAACCCCGGCGGCCAGGGCACGGCGTCGAGCGAGGCCACCAGCCCCACCTCCTGCCCGTCCTCGCGCAGCCGCGCGGCCATCTCGTACGCCAGCAGCCCGCCGAACGAGTGACCCAGCAGCAGGTACGGCCCGTCGGGACGGACGGCGCGCACCCGCGCCAGATACTCCTCCGCCAGCTCCCGCATACCGCCCGGCAGCGTGTGCACCCCGGCCTGGAGCACCGGCGACTGCAGCGCGTACACGGGCCGGCCGGGGGTGAGATGGGGGAGCAGCGCGGTGTACGACCAGCCGATGCCGCGCCCCGGATGCACGCAGAACAGCGGCGCCCGGTCCCCCTCCGCGCGGAGGGTCAGCAGCGGCGACAGGTCCAGCTCGGGAGCCGTCCGGTCGAGCCGCACCGCGAGCTTGGCCGGTGTCGGCGCCTCGAACAGGGCGGCGATCGAGGTACGGATGCCGATCTCGGCCTCGATCGCGGCCGTCAGGCGCATGGCCAGCAGCGAGTCGCCGCCCGCGTCGAAGAAGTCCGTGTCCGCGCCCGCCTCGCCGCCGAGCACCTGGGCGAACAGGCCGCACAGCTCCTTCTCGCGCGGCGTCGCCGGCTCCGTGACCGTCACGGACGGCGCTTCGGGGGCCGGGAGCGCGGCGCGGTCCACCTTGCCGTGCGCGGTGAGCGGAAGCCGGTCCAACGGGATGTACCGAGCGGGGAGCAGGTGCTGGGGCAGGCGGGCGGCGGCCTGCTCCCGCACCCGCTCGATCGCGTCCGTCACGACGTAGGCGACCAGCCGCACGGCGCCGCCGAGCGAGGCGGTGATGACGACGGCCCGCCGCACGTCGGGGCAGCTCTCCAGGGCCGCCTCGACCTCGCCGGGCTCGATGCGGTAGCCGCGGATCTTGACCTGGCCGTCCGCCCGGCCGGCGAACTCCAGCTCACCGTCGAACGTCCACCGCGCCAGGTCACCGGTCCGGTACATGCGCTCGCCCGGCCCGCCGAACGGGTCCGCCACGAACCGCTCCGCCGTCGGCCCGGGCCGGCCGAGGTAGCCCCGCGCCAGCCCGGTCCCGGCGACGTACAGCTCCCCGACGGTGCCCGCCGGCGCGGGGCGCAGGCGGGGGTCCAGGACGTAGACGCGGGTGTTGTCCAGCGGGCGGCCGATGGGGACGGAGCCGGTGCCCGGCTCGGGGCCTACGCGGTGGCTGGTGGCGAACGTCGTGGTCTCCGTGGGGCCGTACCCGTTGACGACCTGGACGCCGTGCCGGGCCGCGCGCCGTACCGTGTCGGGTGCCAGGACGTCGCCCCCGGCCCAGACCTCCGGCACGGTGGCCAGGGCGTCCGGCGCGAGGTCGGTCAGGGCGCGGAACAGCTCGGCCGTCAGCCACACCGCGCTGAGCCGGGCGCCGGCGATGGTGTCCGGCCGGAGGGGGCCCGGCGGGGCGACGACGACGGTGCCGCCGTTCAGCAGGGGCACCCACAGCTCGTACGTGGCCGCGTCGAAGGTGTGCGGGCTGTGCAGCAGCACCCGCCGGTGGCCGGCGAAGCGGCGGTCGGCGGCCAGCTCCAGGATGTTCGCGTGGGTGACGACGACGCCCTTGGGGGTGCCCGTGGAGCCCGAGGTGTACATGACGTACGCGGCCGCGTCCCGGCGCAGCGGCGGCCCCTCGAACGCCGGGCCGCCGCTCTCGTCGAGCGACGTCAGGACGACCCGCGCGCCGCTGTCCGCCAGCAGCCACTCCAGCCGGGCCGGCGGCTGGCCCGGATCGAGCGGCACGTAGCAGCCGCCCGCCTTCAGCACCGCCAGCAGGGCCACGACCAGGTCGGGCGAGCGCTCCATGAGCACCGCGACCGGCGTCTCCGGCTCGATGGCGAGCCGGGCGGCCACCCGGTCCGAGCGGGCGTCCAGCTCGGCGTAGGTGAGCGCGTGGCCGCCGTGCTCGACGGCGACGGCGTCCGGCGTGCGGGCCGCCTGCGCCGCGAACCGCTCCGGCACCGACCCGGCCGTCTCAGGCCGGGCGGTGTCGTTCCAGGTCACCAGCAGGCGGTGCGACTCCGCCGGGGGCAGCTCGTCGCTCTCCAAGGCCGTGACCAGGCGTTCCGCCACGGCCTCCGCCTCGGCGCGGGTGAACAGGTCGGCGCGGTGGCCGAGGCGCAGCCAGAGCCGCTCGCCCGCCACCACCGTGACCGTGAGCGGGTAGTGGGTGGCGTCGTGGACGTCGGTCAGCCGGATGCCGGGCGAGGACAGGCCGTCGCGGGGGTAGTTCTCGAAGGCCAGCAGGGTGTCGAACAGCTCGCCGGTGCCGCGCTGCACGTCCGCCAGGCGTACGTGGTGGTACGGCGTGAGCCGCGACTGCTCGTCCTGCAGGCGCGACAAGGGCTCGCCGGTGCGGACCCGGACGGGGAGGGCGTTGATGAACAGCCCCGCCATCGACTCCACGCCCGGCACCTCCGGCGGGCGGCCGGACACCACCGCGCCGAACACCACGTCGTCGCGCCCGGTCATCCGCCCGAGCACCTGCCCCCACGCGGCCTGCACCAGCGTGTTGAGCGTCACCCCGGCCTCGCGGGCGCGCCGCCGCACGGCCTCGCTCCGCTCCCGCGTCAGCTCCAGCTCGACGACCTCCTGCCGCAGGCTCGCCGCGACCGCGCCGGGCCGCACCAGCGTCGGCCCCGGCAGGTCCGCCAGCGCCGCGCGCCATTCCGCCAGCGCCCGCTCGCCGTCCTGGGCGTGCAGCCAGGTCAGATAGTCCTTGTACGCGGGCGCGGGCGGTAACACGCCGTCCCCCGCGTACAGCGTGGCCAGCTCCCCGGCCAGGATGGGCATCGACCAGCCGTCCACCAGCAGGTGGTGCATGGTCAGCACCAGCTCGCGCCGGCCGACCAGCGTGGCGCGGACCAGCGGCGGCCTGGTGACGTCGAACGGCCGCAGCCGGTCGGCCTCCAGCATGCGCTCCAGCTCCGCCTCCGACGGCGGGTCCACCTCGGTCCACGGCAGGCGCACGCGGTGCGGCACCAGTTGGACCGGGCGGTCCAGGCCCTTGTGGCGGAAGCAGGCGCGCAGGTTCGGATGGCGGTCGAGCAGGGACTCCAGCGCCGCCCGCAGCCGGGCCGGGTCCGCCTGGCCGTCGATGGCGAACCTGGCCTGGACGACGTAGGCGTCGTCGCCGCCGTACAGGGCGTGGAAGAGCAGGCCCTCCTGGGCGGGGGAGAGCGGCAGCACGTCGGCCAGCCGGCCGCTCACCAGTCGCCGTCCAGGTCCGCCTCCAGCGCGTCGATCTGGCTCTGCGTCAGCTCGACCAGCGGGAAGTCCGAGCTGGTCGCGCCGCCCTCGCCGCTCTGCCCGGCGAGCTCGGCCAGCGCCTCGTCCCACAGCCCGGCCAGCTTCTCGGCCTGGTCGCCGGTGATCGCCTCGGCGGCGTAGGACCAGCTCGCCACCAGCCGGGTGCCGTCCGGGCCGGTCTGGGCGATGGCGTCCAGCTCCACCGCGTACGCCATCGGGGCGTCCGGCATGCCCGTCAGCTCGCCCTCGAACCTGCCCAGGTAGTTGAAGCGCAGGTCGGCGGCGGGCAGGGCGGCGAGTCTGGCCGCCGTGCCCGGGTTGAGGTGGCGGAGCAGGCCGTGGCCGAGCCCGGAGTCCGGGATCGAGCGGAGGCGTTCCTTGATCCGCTTGAGCGCCTCGGCGGGGGTGCCGGTGGCGTCGAGGGCGACGGGGTACTGGGTGGTGAACCAGCCGACCGTGCCGGAGACGTCGGTGTCGCCCGTGAACGGCTCGCGGCCGTGCCCCTCGACGTCGGCCAGCAGGCCCGTGCCGCCCCGCCAGCGGGTGACGGCGATGGCCAGGGCGGTCAGCAGCACCTCGTTCGGGCCGCAGCGGAAGGCGGCCGGGAGGTGGGTGAGGACCTGGTCGGTGAGCTCGGGCGGGAGCGTCCTGGTGAGGGTGGTACGCGGTCCACGACGGCCTGACGTCGTGGTCAGGGGCTCGCCCTCGGCCGCCATCCGCTCCCACAGGGGCAGCTCGGCCGCCACCCGCTCGGGGTCGGCCGCTTCGGCGGTCAGGAGGCGGGACCAGCGGGCGAACGAGGTGCCCTGGACGGGGGCCGGCTCCTCGCCGTCGAGCAGGGCGCTCAGCTCGGGGCCGAGGATCCGCCAGGAGACGCCGTCCACGGCGAAATGATGCGCCGTGACCAGCAGCCGGCCGGGCGCGACCCAGGATGCGGCCAGCATCTCCCCCCGCTCGGGGTCAAGCCGGATCACGGCCGGATCCGGGCCGTCGCCCGGGGTCGCGGCCGTTTCCAGGCGGGGGAGCGGCGCCTCCTCCGGGGGCGGTATCTCCAGCTCCCAGTCGGTGCCGGAGTGGCGGAGCAGGCGCATGCGGAGGGCCGCGTGCCGGGTCGTGAGCGTGCGCAGGGCGGCCCTGATCCGGTCCTCGTCCGCCCCTTCGGGCACCGGCAGCACCAGCGACTGGGTGAAGGTCTCCAGCGGGCCGCCGTGCTCGCGCCACCAGTGCATGATCGGCGTGATCGGGAACCGCCCTGCGGGCTCGTCCGTGACGACCTGCCTGGGAGCCCGGGCCAGCACCGCGAGCGCGGCCGGGGTCCTGGCGGTGAACACATCGCGGGGCGTGAGCTCCAGGCCCCGCGCCCTGGCCCGGCTGACGAGCTGGATCGCCGTCACGCTGTCGCCGCCCAGCCGGAAGAAGTCCTCGTCCGCGCCCGCCTCGGCCAGGCCGAGCAACTCGGAGAACAGCCCGCACAGGACCGACTCGCGTTCGGTGACCGGCTCGCGCACCGCCCTCGACGTGCGGTCCGGCGCGGGCAGGGCGGCCCGGTCCAGCTTGCCCTGCGGCGTCAGCGGCAGCGCGGCCAGCTCCACGAACTCGCTCGGCACCATGTGCACGGGCAGCGCCGCCACGGCGTGCGCCAGGACGGCACCCGTGTCACAGCCCGGCCGGGGGACGAGGTAGGCGACGAGACGGCCGTCGCGCAGCGCCACCGCCGCCTGGGCCACGTGGGCGTGACCCGTCAGCACCGCCTCGATCTCGGCCGGTTCGATCCGGAAGCCGCGCACCTTGACCTGGTCGTCGACCCGGCCCAGGAACTGGACCTGGCCGTCGGCGCGCCGGTGGGCGAGGTCGCCGGTGCGGTACATGCGTTCGCCGGGCACGCCGTACGGGTCGGCGACGAAGCGCTCGGCCGTGAGCCCGGGCCGGCCGAGGTAGCCGCGCGCCACCCCGGCGCCGCCGATGTACAGCTCGCCGGGCACGCCGACGGGCACTGGGCGCAGCAGGGCGTCCAGGATGTACAGGCGGGTGCCGGTGAGGGGCCGGCCGATGGGCGGAAGCCCGCCGCCCGGGGTGAGGGGATCGCTGACGCTGGCGGCGACCGTGGTCTCGGTGGGGCCGTACGCGTTCCAGAAGGACGTATCCGGCCACGCCGCCACCAGCTCGGGCGGGCACACGTCGGCACCGGCCGACAACCCGCGCAAATCCGGGTAGTCGCCGGCAGGCACGGTGGCCAGCACCGACGGCGGGACCAGCGCGAACGTCACCCGCCGCGCCTGAAGCACCCGCCCCAGCTCCGCGCCCACCAGCGGCCCGTCAGGCGGGACGACGAGCGTGCCGCCGGAGCCGAACGCCATGCACAGCTCGGCCATCGAGATGTCGAACGTCGGCGCGCCGAGCTGCAGCACCCGGCTCTCGCCGTCGAGGCCGAAGTGGTTCACCAGGGAGTGCGCGAGGCTCGCGATCCCGCCGTGGCCGGCCACGACGCCCTTGGGGCGGCCGGTCGAGCCGGAGGTGTAGATCACGTAGGCGGCGTTCCGCAGCTCGATAGGCTCAAATTTCGCGTCAAAGCGCGAAATTTTGGGCGAGACCCGCTCCACCGCCAGCCCCGGCAGCACCCCGTCCTCCGCGACCAGCAGCACCGCCCCCGCGTCCGCGATCTGGTACGCCAGCCGCTCCACCGGATGATCCGGATCCAGCGGCAGATAGGCCCCGCCCGCCCGCTGCACCGCCAGGATCGCCACCACCGTGGCCACCGACCGGCCCAGCGCCAGCGCCACCACCCGCTCGGGCCCGACCCCGCGCTCGGCCAGCGCCCCGGCCAGCCCGTCGGCCCGCTCCACCAGCTCCCGGTACGTCAGCCGCTCGCTCTCCGACTCCACCGCCACCGCGTCGGGCGTGCGCTCGGCCTGCCGCGCCACCAGGTCGGGCAGGCTCACGGGCGGCGGCACGAACGCGGTGCCGTCGAGCTCCGCCAGCGCCCGACGGGCCTCCTCCGGCGACACCATCGAGGCGAGCGATACCGGCGCGTCCGGCGCCGCCACCAGTGACGCGAGCAGCGCCGCGAAGGTGTCCGCCCAGGCCCGGACGACCTCGGGCGCGTACATGTCCGTGCGGATCTCCAGGCTCGCCTCGAACCCGTCGTCACCGTCGCGCACGATCCCGATCAGGTCGTGCTCGCCGCCGGTGTGCACCCGCTCCGGGTCGGCGATCTCCTTCAGCCGGGCCACGCTCTCCTGGCGCGGCAGGTGCATGAACACCCACTGGAACAGCGGCGAGCGCCCCGCCACCCGCTCCGGGTCCAGCGCCTGGACGATCCGGCCCACGGGGACGTCGGCGTTGGCCAGGACCTGGGGGAACTCGGTGGTGAACCGGGCCAGCAGGCCGGCGAACGTCGTTCCGGCGTCCACGCGCCAGCGGATGGGGAGGGAGTTCATGACGTACCCGATGACGCGGTCCAGGCCCTTGGCGGACCGGTTGGCCACGGGGGTGCCGGTGATCAGGTCGGGCTCGCCGGTCAGGCGGTGGGCGAACACCGCGAACGCCGTCATCAGCACGCCGTACACGGTGGCGCCGCGCTCCCTGGCCAGCGCGCGCACGGCGGCCTCGGTGCGCGCGTCGATGCGGAAGGCGATCTGCCGGACGCCGAACTCCCCGCCGGGCGCGGCCGGGCCGACGGTCAGCGGCCTGGGCGGGTCGGCCAGATAGCCGCGCCACCAGTCGAGCTGGGCGTCGAACACCCCGGCCGCCGCCAGCTCCCGCTGCCGGCCGGCGAAGTCGGCGTACTGGATCTCGGGACGGCGCAGGTGCGACTCGGTACGGTCGCGCACGGCGCGGTAGGCCTCGGTCAGCTCGCGGTGCAGCACGTCGAAGGACCACCAGTCGGTCGCGATGTGATGCAGCCCCAGCACCAGCGTGGCGCGCTTGTCGTCCACGGTGATGAACCGGCCCCGCATCAGGGGCCCGCCGTCCAGGTCGAACGTGCGGCGGCTGAAGGCGTGCAGCGCCTCATGCACGCTCACGCCCGTGCCGCGCAGGTCGAGCCGCTCCAGCTTGACCGGCTCGGCGGGCGCGAACTCCACCCGCAGGTCGCCCACCTCACCCGTGATCCGCATGCGCAGGCTGTCGTGGTGACTCTGCACGATCGTCAGCGCGGCTTCGAGGTCGGCGGGGTCGACGGGGGTGTCGAAGTGGTACGAGCAGCACAGGTTGAGGGCGGCCGTGTCCGGATAGAGCGACTCGTACACCCACAGGTCCTCCTGCGCCGGGCTGAGCGGCACCGGAAGGGACGGATCACGCGGGGGCACGATGTCGGGGATCGCCTCCAGGCGGCCCGCCTCGACCAGGCGGCGCAGCAGCTCCACCCGGCGCTCCCCGCTCAGCGCGGCGAACCGGCCGGCGCTGCTCCCGGGCTTCACCGTTCGCTCGCTCACATGCCCTCCCGCAGGTCGGCGAGGCGTTCGAGACCGGCCAGGACCTCGTCCACGCCGAGCCCGAAGTCCACGAAGCAGGCCACCTCGTCGCAGCCCAGGTCGGCCAGGTCCGCCAGGTTCTTGCGGCACGTCTCCGGCGAGCCGATCAGGCTGCCCCAGTTCAGGTAGCGCTGGAAGGCGAAGTCGGTGAGCGTCCCGAGCTGCGCCTCGCTCAGCGCGGCGGCCCGGCCGTCGGCGCCCTTGTTGGCCGCCGTCTGCGCCACGTACGACCGCAGGTACGCCTTGAGCGGCCCGCCCGCCAGCTCCCTGGCCTGCTCGTCGGAGGTGCCCGTGTAGGTGTGGGCCATGAGCGTGACCGTGCCCCTGGGCGGGGCGCCCGGCTGCTCGGGGGCGGCGGTGTACGCCTCCCGGTAGCGCTCGATCTTGCCGGCCAGCTCCTCGCGGGTCTGGCCGATGGTGGCGCCCAGGATGTTCGTCCGCAGCCCGCCGGCCGCCTCCCACGTCTGCGGGCTGCCCGAGGTGGTGGTCCACAGCGGCAGCGCGGGGGAGTAGGGGCGCGGCTGCGAGGTCACCGCCACCCGCTCGCCCGCCCCGTCGGTGAACTCCACGGCCTCGCCCGCCCACAACCGCCGCAGCAGGCCCAGGTCGCGGAACGCCTGCTCCCTGCGGCCCTCGAAGGCGCCGGGGGCGAGCACGAAGTCCTTCGAGTGCCAGCCGGTCGCCACCGACACGCCGACCCGGCCGCGCGACAGGTTGTCCACGACGGCCCAGTCCTCGGCCACGCGCAGCGGGTGGTGCAGGGGCAGCACGAGGCTGCCCGCGCGCACGTGGATGCGCTCGGTGGCGGTGGCGAGGGCGGCGCTGAGCAGGGCCGGGTTCGGGAAGACCTGCCCGACCTGCTGGAAGTGCCGTTCGGGGGTCCAGACGGCGGTGAAACCGAGCCGGTCGGCGGCCCGGGTGATGGCCATGATGTCGTCATATTTGGCGGCATGGCCGGCGGCGCTGGCGTCGTCCGCACCGAAGAACATCACGCTGAGTTCCATGGACGTGCTCCTCAACTGGTACGGGTGCGGGGGGTTCGGGGCAGCCGGGCGATGGCGGGCTCAGTCCGGGCGGTGGCCCCGTCCAGCGCGGCGGCCAGCTCGCCGACCGTGGGAGTGGCGAAGAGCTGGGAGGTGGTCACCGGCAGCCCTTGAGCGGTCAGCCGGGCCGCGACCCGCACGGCCGCCAGTGAGTTCCCGCCCAGGGCGAAGAAGCCGTCCTCGGCCCCGACCCGGGGGACGCCGAGCACCTCGGCCCACACGTCCGCGATCTTTCGTTCGAGTTCGGAGGGCGCTTTTTCGCCCGATGTCATGACCTGCTCCTCGGGCACCAGCGGCACCGCCGGCGCCTCCGGCAGCACGACCGCCGACACCCGAGCGTCCGGCGTGGCGGCCATGACCTCCAGGACCGTTACCAGGGCGTCGGCCAGCCACTCCATCACCGGCCGGCCGAAGGCGTCGAGACGGTATTCGAGGGTCACCGCGATGCCGGCGGGCGCGCCCCCGGGACCGTAGTCGTCCGTCACGTCCACCAGCAGCTCGAACCGGGCCGAGCCGGTCCTGACCACCTCGACCCGCGACTCGACCCCGGGCAGCGCCAGCTCGGCCCGCAGGTTGTTCTGCAGCGCCAGCACCACGTCCACCAGCGGATGCCGCCCCGGCCGCCGGACCGGGTTCAGCTCCTGCACGACCCGCTCGAAGGGCACCTCCTGGTGCGAGAACGCCTCCAGATCCGTCTCACGGACCCGCGAGACCAGCTCCCCGAGGGCCGGATCGCCCGACAGGTCGGTCCTGAGCACGAGCAGGTTGACGAAGAACCCGACGAGATCGTCCACCGGGCCGGTGGAACGTCCCGCGACGGGCGCGCCGATGGGCAGGTCGGTGCCCGCGCCCGCCTTGCCGAGCACCACGGCGAGCCCGGCCTGTAACACCATGAACAGCGTCGCCCCGCGCCGCCGGCCCAGCTCGGCCAGCCGCGCGTGCAACCCGGCCCCGACGTGCCGGACCACCGTCCCGGCCGCGCCGGCCGTCTCGGTGCCCGGCCTGCCCCGGGGCAGGGCCAGCCGCTCGGGCAGCCGGTCCAGGGTCTTGCGCCAGTACGCCAGCTCGGTTTCGGCGACGGCGTCCACCCGTTCCCGGTGCAGCGCCGCGTACTCGGCGTACCCGATCGGAAGGGACGGCCACGCGACGGGCACGCCGTCGAGCCGCGCCCGGTAGGCCCGCGACAGGTCCCGCATGAACGGCGGCAGCGACCATCCGTCGGTGGCGATGTGATGCATGACCAGCAGCAGCGCGTGCTCGTCCGACCCGGTGGTGAACAGCACGGAGTGGATCGGCAGCTCGGCCGCCAGGTCGAACCGGTGCCGCGCCGCCTCGGCCACCCGCGCGTCCAGCTCGCCAGCCGGCACCTCGACGGCGGCGAACCCGGGCCTGGCCTCGCCGGCCGGCACCACGACCTGACCGGGCTCGCCGTCGTGCACGGTGAACACCGTCCGCAGCGCCTCGTGCCTGGCCACGACGTCTTCGAGCGCCCCGCGCAGGGCGTCCGCGTCCACGGGCCCGCTGAGCCGGACCAGCATGGGCATGTTGTAGGCCGCGCCCGCGTCGATGCGGTCGAGGAACCACAGCCGCCGCTGCGCGAACGACAACGGCATCCCGCCGGCGCGTCTTTCGGCGGCCGGCGCCTGCGCTCCGGCGCCAGGGGCCTGGGGCTTCACGTGCTCGGCGATCCCCGCCACCGTGGGCGTCTCGAACAGCGCCCTGACGCCGACCTGCGCGCCCAGCTCGGCGTGGATCCTGCTGAGCAGCCGGGCCACGGTCAGCGAGTCGCCGCCCAGCGCGAAGAAGTCGTCGTCCACGCCGACCGCGGGCACCCGCAGCACCTCGGCGAACAGCTCGCACAGCGCCTGCTCGACCGCGCCGCGCGGCGCGGCGGAACCGGCGCTCCCGTAGGAGGGCGCGGGCAGCGCCGCCCGGTCCAGCTTGCCGGTGCCGGTCAGCGGCAGCGCGTCCAGCACCACGAACGCCGACGGCACCATGAAGTCGGGCAGCACGGCCGCCATATGGCCCCTGAGCGTCTCGCCCTCGGCCGTCTCACCCTGGCGCGGCACCACATAGGCGACCAGCCGCCGCTCGCCCGGGAGGTCCTCCCTGGCGATCACACAGGCCCGGCCCACCGAGGGGTGCCGGGCCAGGACGGCCTCGACCTCCGCCGGCTCGATCCGGAAGCCGCGCACCTTGACCTGCTCGTCCGCCCGGCCCACGAACTCCAGCACGCCGCCGGAGGCCCTGACCAGGTCGCCCGTCCGGTACATCCGCTCACCAGGAGCCCCGAAGGGATCCGCCACGAACCGCTCCGCCGTCAGGCCGGGGCGCCCGACGTATCCCAGGGCCAGTCCGGCGCCGGTCGCGTACAGTTCGCCGGCCTCCCCGTCCGCCACCGGCCGTAAGCGCGCGTCGAGCACGCGGACGTGTTTGCCCCGCAGCGGCGCGCCGATGGGGATGGGGCCGTCGGTCGCGGTCACCGGGTGGGTGGTCAGGAAGACCATGCCCTCGACCGGTCCGTAGCCGTTGCTCACCCGCAGCTCGGCGTGCCGGGCCAGGGCCCGCGCGACGTGCGCGGGCGACAGCGCCTCGCCGCCGACGATCAGGTCGCGTACGCCGGCCAGCGCGTCCGGGCACTCGTCCACGAGCACGTTGAACAGGCTGCTCGACAGGTACATGCTGGTCACGCCGTGCTCGGCGATCAGCCGGGCCAGCACCACCGGGTCGGGCCGCCGTCCCGGGTAGAGCACGCACGTCCCGCCCGACAGCAGCGGCCCCCACAGCTCCAGCGCGAACGCGTCCCACGACACCGGCGAGCACTGCAGCCACACCGCCTCGAACGGTACGTACGCCTGCCCCGTCACCGTGGCGGTGATCGCCAGGTGCGGCGCGGCGACGCCCTTGGGCCGGCCGGTGGAGCCGGAGGTGAACATGACGCACGCCACCCCGTCGTGCCGGGCCGCGTCCTGGAGGCGTTCGACGCCCTCGGGGGAGAGCACCGCGGCGGCGCCCGTGTCGGACACCATGCCGCGCAGCCGCTCGTCGGGGAACTCGGGGTCGAGCACCATGTACCCGGCGCCGGCCTTCAGCACGGCCAGCAGCGCGATCACGAGACCGGTGCCGCGCTCCATGCGCACCCCGACGACCCCGCCCGCCACGCCCGCGAGATCGTGCGCCAGGGCCGAGGAGCGCGCGTCGAGCTCGGCGTACGTCAGCCGCTCCGCGCCGCAGACCAGGGCCGTCGTGCCGGGAGTGCGGGCCGCCTGCGCCGCGAACAGCTCATGAACCCGCCCGCTCACGCGAGGCTCGCGGGCCGCATGTCCGTCCAGTGCGTCTCGATGTAGGCCAGGCACTCCGCCCGGGGGCTGGAGTCCAGCGCCACCCGCCAGCCCGCGGGCACGTCGATGCCGGCCGGCCAGAGCGAGTGCTGGTTCTCGTCGTTCACCAGCACCAGGTAGGCGCCGTTCTCGTCCTCGAAGGGGTTGGTGGTCATGTCAGCCTTTCGCGGGTTGCTTCTCGAGGTCGGGCGTCAGCACGTCGATATGGCGTATGGCGCGGCGGGCCAGCCCCCACAGGGCGGCCCCTGATCCCAGCAGGCCGGCGATCAGCAGCATCGCCGCCATGCCACTGCCGGGCCCGGTGCCGACGAACGGCCGCAACAGCCCCGCCAGGCCCGTGCCCGCGGCCGCCTGCGGCTCGAAGACGTGGTCGGCGAGCGGCCCTGAGCAGGCCATCGCCAGCGGTGAGGAGATCTGCGAGACGAACAGGACCGCCCCGAAGACGCGCCCCTGCCGCTCCTTCGGCACCTTGGTCTGGATGATCGACTGGAGCGTGCCGTTCACGATCGGCATGATCAGCGCCCCGACCAGGATGGCGGCGGTCCAGGCGACGACGCCGTGCACCATGGACATCACGATCTGCGCGCTCACGCACATGCCGACGACGCCCAGCATCATGCCGCGCACCCGGTTCTTCGGCCCGCCCCAGGCGGCCAGCAGCAGCCCGCCCGCGATGCCGCCGACGCCGATCCCGGCGTTCACGCCGGCCAGCGCGGAGACGTCGCTGCCGGTCCTGGCCAGGATCATCGGCTGCACCACGGCGAAGCCGAACACCATCACCAGGTTGACCGTGAAGAACACCAGGATCAGGCCGCGCAGGCCGGGGTGGCCGAACAGGTAGCGCAGTCCTTCGAGGGAGTCGGCGCCGAGCCGTTTGCGGGTTCCGGCCTCGCCGGGGCTGTCGCCGTCCATGCGCACGATGCGCACGGTCAGCAGCGCGACGGCGAAGCTCACCAGGTCGACCCAGAGCACCGCGCCCAGCCCGCCGGTCACCACGAGCAGCCCGGCCAGGGCGGGACCGCCCACGTCGGCGACGCTCTTGGCGGTGGCCAGCAGCCCGTTGGCGCGCTGGAGCTGCTCCTTGTCCACCAGCAGCGGCACGGCCGACGACAGGGCGGGGTACTGGAACGCGGCGGCCGCGCCGAGCAGCGCGACGGTGACGTAGACCAGCCAGAGGTGCAGGTCGCCGAGGAAGTAGACGGCCGTCATGGCGCCCACGGCCACGAGGCCGCCGAGGTCGGCGAGCTGCAGGGCGGTGCGCTTACGGAGCCGGTCCACGAGCGCGCCCGCGGTGGGGCTCAGCAGCACCTGGGGCAGCAGCGCGCATAACGACAGCGCCACGACCTGGGTGGCCTGATGGTCGACGGTCCACGCCTGGATGATGAGGGAAAAGCGGAGAACCGAATTTCCGACCAGCGTGATGACCTGGCCCGACCAGACCATGCCAAATCTACCCATTCCAGCAAATCGCTGGATAAAGCGGTTTTTTTGGGACGAAGGAGGTTCGCTCATTTTTCCCCGCGGCCCTTCTGATGGAAGAGCCTGTGAGACGTCCCATTGTTCCCAGCCGTCACGCAGGTACCTTTCCACAGCATTTCGGGCAGATCAATACACGATTTGTGGTCTACCAATTACTTCCTGTCAGGAAGCGAGGTCAGCCAGGCGCAGGGCTTCGGCGGCGACGGAATGGCGCAATTCGCGGATGCCGTCGCGGCCCCGTACGGGGTGGACGGCGTTCGTCAGGAGCACCACGGTCAGGCGGCGGGCGGGGTCGATGACGAGCGAGGTGCCGGTGAAGCCCGAGTGGCCGTACGCCGCCTCCAGGGGGCCCACGGTGGCCGGGTCGCCGATCCGGACGCCCAGGCCGTGCCGGAAGGGCGCGCCCCCGGCGCCCTGGTCGCGCGTCATTTCGGCCACGCTCTCCGGCCGCAGCACGGGGCCGCCGCCGCGCCGCAGCGCCTCGCCGAAGGCCAGCAGGTCGCCGGCCGTGGCGAACACCCCGGCGTGGCCGGCCACGCCGCCCAGCGCGTACGCGGTCTCGTCGTGCACCTCGCCGCGCACGCACCCGGGCCCGGCGCGCTCGGGCTTCCACTCGGTCGCGGCGACCCGCGTGTGCGTGGGAGGGCGGTAGCCGGTGTCCGTGAGGGCGAGCGGCTCCGTGACGCGGGCGCGGACCAGGACGTCCAGGGGCGCGCCGCCGGCCAGTTCGGCCAGGTGGCCCGCCATGACCATGCCGACGTCGCTGTACAGGTACGGGCCGCCGAACGGGTGGGTGACCGGCGTGCGCACCATGGCGGCCAGCCGCTCGCCGGCGTCCGACTCCGGCAGCTCCAGGTCGATGCGGCGGGTCGGGGTCAGGCCCGCCGTGTGGGTGAGCAGATGGCGCGGCGTGATCCTGGGATCGCTCCCACGGAGGCGGCCGGCCACCGGCTCGTCCAGGTCCAGCACGCCCTCCTCGGTCAGCGACAGCAGCACCGCCGTGGTGAACAGCTTGCTGATCGAGGCGAGGTCGAAGATCGAGTCGCGGCGCGCCGGCGGGCGTTCCGCCGCGAGGGCCCCCTGGGCGCCGGTGTAGCGGACCAGCTCGCCCGCCACCGACTCGGCCGCCACGGATCCGTCCACGGCGATCAGCGCGACGGCGGCCGAGCAGACGCGCAGCACCCCGTCCGCCAGGATCGCGTCCAGGCGATCGGACATTCCCCTACCTCCCCCGTATTTCCGCACAGGTCCCTCGGCCGAAGGGGGTGCACGGCCGGTTACGGCACAGGTCCCTTCACCAGAGCGTGCTTGCGCACCGGACGGCCCTGCACACCGGGCGGCCCAGTGCCCCCCTCAGCCGCTCAGGGCGTCGTTGAGGCGTTCGCCGTGGGACTCCAGCAGCGCGCGGGCCCCGTCCGCGTCGAGGCCGTGCTGGATCATCAGCACCGCGATCTTGGTCTGGCCCCCCGACGCGTCCAGTGCCGCCCCCGCCGTGTCCTGGTCCGCGCCGGTGATGTCCCTGACCATGCGCAGCGCCCGCCCGGCGAGCTTGCTGTTCATGGCCGACATCTCGATCATCTCGTTACCGTAGGTCCGGCCCAGCTTGACCATGCAGATCGTGGAGATCATGTTCAACACGAGCTTCTGCGCCGTGCCGGCCTTCAGCCTGGTCGAACCGGTCACCACCTCGGGCCCGACGACGACCTCGATGGCGTGCTCGGCGGCGGCCGACAGCGGCGCGCCCGCGTTGCACGACAGCGCCGCCGTGAGCGCGCCGCGACCGGCCGCCTCCGCCAGCGCCCCCAGCACGAAAGGGGCCCGCCCGCTGGCGGACACGCCCACCACCGAGTCGAGCGGTCCCACCTCCAGGTCCTTCAACGCGGCGGCGCCGGCCTCGGCGTCGTCCTCCGCCCCCTCGACGGACCGGGTGAGCGCGTCAGGCCCACCGGCGATGATCCCCTGCACGAGCGAGGGATCGGTGCCGAACGTGGGCGGGCACTCGCTGGCGTCCAGCACGGCCAGCCGTCCCGACGTGCCGGCGCCGACGTACAGCAGCCGGCCGCCCTGCGCCATCCTGGCGGAGATCGCGTCGATGGCGGCCGAGATCGCCGGGGTGACCGCCGCGACGGCGGCCGGCACGGCGGCGTCGGCCTGGTTCATCAATCGGGCGATCTGCTCCGTCGGCAGCCGGTCGATCTGGCTGTAGCGGGGATCGCTCTGCTCGGTGGACAGCTCGGGAAGCGGATCAATCATGACGCTAATTTCCACCCTCTACTTCTCTCTTGTAAATATCTTTCAGACAATGGGTTCATGCCACATGTACGAACAGGCGCCGAACGGCTGGCCACGGACCCTGCGCTCGCGGGCGGCCACCGCCTCGGCCTCATCACGAACCCGACCGGCGTCCTGCCCGATCTGACCCCCACCCCGGACGCGCTCCAGGCCGCGGGGCTGGGCCTGACCGCCCTGTTCGGCCCCGAACACGGCCTGCGCGGAAGCGTCCAGGCGGCCGGCGGCGAGGGCGACTCCGTGGACGAGAAGACGGGGCTGCCGGTGTACGACACCTACGGGCTCTCCGGCGAGGCCCTCGACAAGGTCGTCGCGGCCTCCGGTGTCGACACGCTGGTCTTCGACATCGCCGACGTGGGCACCCGCTTCTACACCTACGTCTGGACCATGTACGACCTGCTGGAGTCGGCCGCCCGGCTCGGCCTGCGGTTCGTGGTGCTGGACCGCCCGAACCCGCTCGGCGGCACCGTCACCGAGGGCCCGCCGCTCGACCCGGCCTTCGCCAGCTTCGTGGGCCGCTTCCCGCTGCCGGTCCGGCACGGCAGGACGGCGGGGGAGCTGGCCCGGCTGTTCGGGTTCGACGTGGACCTGAGCGTGGTCGAGATGGAGGGCTGGCGGCGCGACATGACGTACGCCGAGACCGGCCTGCCCTGGGTGATGCCGTCGGTCAACATGCCGACCCCGGACACCGCGCTGGTCTACCCCGGCACCGGCCTGTTCGAGGGCACGAACTTCTCCGAAGGACGCGGCACGACCAGGCCGTTCGAACTCATCGGGGCCCCTTACGCCGACGCCGGATTCGCGCCGGCGCTGGCCGCGCTCGGCCTGCCGGGCGTGCGGTTCAGGGAGACGTGGTTCACGCCGACGTTCCACAAGCACGCCGGCACCCCGGTCCGCGGCGTCCAGCTCCACGTGCACGACCGCGCCGCCTTCAGGCCCGTGCTGACGGGCCTGTCGATGCTGTACGTCGCCCGCACCCTCTACCCCGATGACCTGCGCTGGTGGGGCCCCGACCTGTTCATGGACCACCTGTGGGGCTCCGGCACCCTCACCGCGACCCTGGAGGCCGGCGGGGACCCCCGCGAGCTGTGCCCGCCGCCGGGACGCCCGGAAGGACGATTGCTCTACGGGGGCGCAGACCGTACCGACGAGTGACATCACGCCAGATCGCGCCGGTAGAGCCAGAAGACGCGTTCGGCTCGCGCGCCCACGGCGCGCGAGTAGAACCGCAACGGCCCCACCCACCCGATCTGGGCCTCGGCCTGTCCGGCGGCGCGCTGGTCTGCCAGGCACCTGCGCAGCAGCACGCCGCCCAGGCCCAGCCCGCGCGCCTCCGGGGCGGTGCCCATGGGCCCGAACCACGAGGGCCGCGCCCCCCAGGCCGCGAAGGCCAGGATGTGGCCGTCGCGCTCGGCGTAGTGCAGCCCGGCCGCGTGCTCCGCCTCCCAGGCCCACCGCTCGTTCCAGTGCTCCCCGACGAACGCGGCCACGCGTGCACGGTCGGCGCTGGCGGCGCCCACCGCGACCCCGGCCCGCTCCAGGCGGGCCGGCTCGTCCGTCACGGACAGGTCCGCGCTCAGGTCCGCCGTCATGTTCCAGGCCACGTGGTAACGCTCGTAGCCCAGGCTCTCGGCCAGGCAGGCGGCGGCGGTGTAGCGCACGTCGATGCCCGGCCAGGCGTAGCACGGCGCGTTCCCGGCGAAGCGGGCCTGCCGCGCGCCCTGCCCGGCCAGCCACTCCTCGGCCGCCCGCACCAGCGCCCGGCCCCGGCCCTGCTCCCGCGCCGACGGGTGCACGGCGAGCAGGTCGATGTGGCCGACGCCCGGATCCTTGTCCGACAGGGACGCCATCACCACGCCGCCGTCCGTGGCCAGCGCCGTCCAGGTGCGCCCGGACGGAGGCCGCGACAGGTGCCCGACCAGCGCGGCGGCCTCCCCGGCGTCCAGGGTCAGCGCGGCCTCGGCGACCCGGGCCGCCTCCGCGAGTCCCGTGAGCCCGGCGGACCGTACGGCGTGCCCCATCACACCTCGCTCATCGGGCGGGCGATCACGCTGCGCCGCTCGGGATAGAAGCACGCGTGCTCCTGCGGCACGCCCTCGGTGATCTGCAGCAGCGGCCGCTCGCTCGTGCACCGCTCACCCCGGAACGGGCAGCGGCGGGCGAACAGGCAGCCCTCGTCGGCCTGGCTCTCGTCCAGCGACTCCAGCGGCGTCACGGGCTGCTCGCCCGGCTGCTCCAGCCCGTGCAGCACGGGGATGGCCGACAGCAGCGACTGCGTGTACGGATGCACGGGGTCGGCGATGATCGTGTCCACCGCGCCGCGCTCGACGACCTGGCCCCGGTAGATGACGTACAGCTCGCCGTCGCCGCCGATGTAGCGGGCCGTGGCCACGTCGTGCGTGATGAACAGCACGCTGACCCCGAGCCGCTCACGCAGGTCCTTCAGCAGCGCCAGGATGCCCAGCCGGAGCGACACGTCGATCATCGAGACGGCCTCGTCGGCGACCAGCATCTCCGGGTCCACGGTCAGCGCGCGGGCGATGACCACCCGCTGCCGCATGCCGCCGGACAACTGGTGCGGATAGCGCGCCAGCACCGAGCCCGGGTCCAGCCCGACGAGCGAGAGCACCTCGGCGGCCCGCTCCTCGATCCACGCCTTCGACCGCCCGGTCTGCCCGGCCCGCAGGCTCAGCGGCGCGTGCAGCGTCTGGTGGATGGTCCTGGTCGGGTTCAGGGCCGAGTACGGGTCCTGGTGGATGAGCTGGATCTTGCGGAAGTGCGGCTGGCGCTGCTTGGGCTTGAGCGACGACAAGGACACGCCGTCGATGGCGATCTCACCCTCGTCGTACGTCTCCAGCCCCGCGATGATCCGCCCCAGCGTGGTCTTCCCGCACCCGGACTCCCCGATGAACGAGGCCGCGCCGCCCTTGGGGATCGCGAAGTCCACCCCCCGCAGCGCCCGCACCTCACGGGCGCCGAGCACCTTGCCCCGCTGCTTGAACGTCTTGACGACGCCGGTCCCGGTGATCATGCGTGCTCCTTGACGTTCACGGCGTGGCAGGCGACGACCCGGGGACCGTCCGAGACGGCCTCGGGGTCGACGTCGTCGCACACGTCCATGCGCAGCGGGCAGCGCTCCCTGAACACGCAGCCCTCCTTGGGCACAGTGGCCAGCGTCGGCGGCCGGCCCGGCAGCGCCTGGGCCTCGTCGATGTCGCCGACGAGCTGGGGGATGGCCCTGATCAGGCCCCGGGTGTAGGGGTGCCGGGGCGAGCCGAGCACCTCCCTGGTGGGGCCCTGTTCGACCAGGCGGCCGCCGTACATGACCGCCAGCCGGTCGGCCACCTCGGCCACCACGCCGATGTCGTGCGTGATGACCAGCGTGGTGAGGCCGCGCTCGGCGTGCACCTCGCGGACGATCTTCAGGATGTTGGCCTGGGTGATCATGTCGAGCGCGGTGGTCGGCTCGTCCAGCACCACCAGGTGGGCGTTGAGCACCAGCGCCAGCATGATGCCGACCCGCTGGCGCATGCCGCCGGACAGCTCGTGCTGGTGCGAGTCGAGCACCCGGGTGCCGTCCAGGCCCATCCGGCCGAGCAGCTCCTTGGCCTCGCGCACCAGGCCGCGCAGGTCCTCGACGCCGTGCGAGCGGCCCAGGTCGAGAAGCTGCTTGCCGACGGTCTTGAGCGGGTTGAGGGAGTTCTGGGCGGCCTGGAAGACGTACCCGATGTGCTTGCCGCGCGCCTTGCGCAGCTCCTCGCCCTTGAGCCCCGCCACGTCGCCGAGCCCGTCGATCTCGACGCTGCCCGCCGCGATCCTGCCGGGCGGCTGGACGGCGTTGAGCAGTGACAGGGCCAGCGTGGACTTGCCCGACCCGGACTCGCCCACGATGCCGGTGATCGAGCCGGGCTCCAGCGTCAGGCTGATGTCTCTGACGGCGGGCAGTTCGCCCGCCGGGGTCTTGTAGACGACCGTGAGGCCGCCGATGCGCACTCCCGGCGCTTGCTCGCTCACACTCACTCCTCGCGCAGCCGGGGGTTGAAGATCTCGTCCATGGCGTCCACCACGAGCACGATGCCGAGCGTGAGCAGCAGGATGGCCAGCAGCGGCGCCAGCAGGTAGCCGAGCGCGTTCGGCGTGACCATGGCGCCCGCCTGGAACACGGCGAGGTTGAGCATCACGCCCCAGTTGTCCGACTCGTACGGCAGCACGCCCAGGAAGAAGAGCCCCACCTGCGAATAGACGGCGCCGGTGACCGCGATGAGCATGTTCATCGCGATGTAGGGCGCCATGCTCGGCAGCAGCTCCTTGCCGATGATGTGCCTCGTGGACAGCCCGAGCCCGCGCGCCGCCTCGATGAAGCCGCGCTCGCGCAGCGACAGCGTCTGCGAGCGCACGGCCCGCGCCACGCCGCCCCAGCCGAGCAGCCCCAGCACGAGGCCCATCTGCAGCGGGCTGCCGAACTTCCACACGGTCGCCAGCACCAGGAGCAGCGGCAGTCCGGGGATGGTGAGCTTCATGTCGGTGAGCCGCATGAGCACGGTGTCCCAGCGGCCGCGCTTGAACCCGGAGAACAGGCCGATCGCGGTGCCGACGACGACCGTGATGAGCGCGGTGACGGCGGCGGTGAGCAGCACGTAGCGCGAGCCGGTGATGACCAGCGCGAGCACGTCGCGGCCCTGCGGGTCGGTGCCGAACCAGTGCTCCCAGCTCGGCGGCTGGGTGATCGCGTTCGGGTCGTCGGGCAGGTGGTCGGGATAGAACATCGGCCCGAACACGCCCATGAAGACGAAGCCGATGATGATGACCACGCCGGCCATCCGGCTGGGCTTGCGCAGCAGCACCCGCCACACGCCGCGCCAGAAGTTCCTGCGCATGGTGACGCCGGCGGGCGCCCCCGCCTCCGGGATGAGCGTGGCGCTCATCGGGCCTCCTCTCCGCTGCGCACCCGCGGGTCGATGACCGTGTAGAACAGGTCGGCCACGATGTTGGCGATGATGGTGGCGACCGTGATCAGCAGGAACGCCCCGCTCATCAGCGCGTAGTCACGGTCCTGGACGCTGCCGATGAGCAGCCAGCCGAGCCCCGGGTAGTTGAAGATCTTCTCGATGAAGACCGCGCCGCCGAGCAGCAGGCCCAAAGACAGGGCGAGCATGGTGAACAGCGGCAGGATCGCGTTGCGGGCGATGTAACGGAAGACGATCGAGCGCTTCATGCCGCGCAGCTCGGCGGCCAGGATGAAGTCGTCGCCGAGCACGGTGACCACGCTGGACTTCATCGCCAGGATCCAGCCGCCGTAGGCCGACAGGGCGTACGTGACGACCGGCAGCACGGCGCGCTCGGCGAGCGAGCCGAGGTAGCCGGCGTTCCAGCCCGGTTCGAACAGGATGTCCACGGTTCCCTCGGCCGGCAGGATCGGGATGAGCGTCGCGAAGATCACCACGAGCAGCATGGCCAGCACGTACTGCGGGATGCCGTGCAGCAGCGAGCCGGAGATGGCCAGCGCGTCGCCGAGCTTGCCGGTGCGCTTGATGGCCGCGTACACGCCGAGGATGATGCCGACCAGGAAGCTGAGCAGCGTGCCGAGCAGCACCGGGAGCACGGTCCACTTGGCGGCCTCGGTGAGCACGTCCAGCACCGGGGTGCCGGGGCGGCTGACGGAGACGCCGAGGTCGAAGCGGAGCAGGCCGCCGATGAACTCGGTGTACTGCTGCCAGAGCGAGCCGTCCGGCTGGAACCCGTACAGGACCTTGACGGCCTGTGAGGCCGCCTCCGGGGCCATGCCCTGCTCGACCAGCTTCTCGTAGCGGGCCGCCATGGGGTCGCCGGGGATGTTGTTGACGATGAAGAAACTGATCGTCGCGACGACCAGGATCATGACGAACCCGCGGGCCAGGTGGCCCGCGAGTCGCCGTGCGATGAGCGTCATAGGCTACTGCTTCGCCTTGATCAGGCCCTGCTGGATCCACACGCCCGACGGGAGCACGCCGGTGCCCATGCGCAGGAGCTCGTCGTCCTTGGGATAGCCGGTGAACCGGCTGTTGTTCACGAACTGGGTGTTGACGTAGTCCCAGAGCTGGATGACGGGAAGGTCCTGGTTGGCCGCCTGGGCGAGCTGAGCCATGATCGGCTTGGCCTCTTCCTCCTTGGCGGAGTTCAGCTTGCCGGTGAGCTCGCCGGGGTTGATCTTGGTGCCGTCGACCTCGATCTCCTCGGGGCCGCCCATCCAGTTGCCGGCCTTGCCGGCGTCACTGTGCTTGACCTTACCCGCGACGTTGGTCCAGCCGTTGGAGGCGCCGTAGAGGCGCTGGAAGATGTCGTACGGCGCGGGGCCGAGCGCCATCAGCCAGAAGCCGGCGTCGTACTTGCCCGCCGCCAGCTCCTCCAGGTAGAGCGGGTAGTCGGCGGTCGTCACGACCTCGGCGTCCACGCCGGCCTTGACGAGCTGGCTCTTGATGTTCTCCTGCGCGGACAGCCAGTCGGAGAAGCCGGCCGGGGCGTGCATGGATACCTTCCACGGCGTCCCGTCCGCGAGGGTCCACTTGCCGTCCTTCTTGGTCAGGCCGGCCTGCTTGAACTCCTCCTCGGCCTTGGCCACGTCCGCCGTGTACGGCTCCAGCTTCGGCAGCGTGTCGGGGATCCACGCCTGCGCGGCCTTCTGGTGGATGCCGCTGGTGGTCACCGCCGCCGTGCCGCCCTCGGGCGAGGCGACCTTGGTGACCTGCTCGCGGTCGATCAGGTGGGCCAGGCCCCTGCGCACGTGCACGTTGTCGTACGGCTTCTTGGACTGGTTGAACGCCAGGCCCACCGCGACCGGTGAGAAGCCCTTGATGACCTCGTTGCCGGAGGCCGCCTTGATCCGGTTCATGACGTCCGTCGGGGCGGCGGTGAAGCCGGCGTGGTCGAGCTTGCCCGACGTCAGGTACGTCCAGATCTGCTCGTTGCCGGTGTAGTTGAGGAACTTCACCTGCGCCGGCGCGACGTTGGCGGCGTTGAAGAAGTGCTTGTTCTTGACCAGCAGCGCCTCGGAGGGGTTCACCCGCTCCAGCACGAACGGGCCGGCGGAGACGTCCTTCGGCGGGGCGAAGGCGATCACCTTCTCGCCGAGCGCGGTGACCTCCTCGCGGGCCTTCTCGGCGTCGGCGCCATCACCGCGGGCGGCCTTCAGCTTGTCCCAGAAGTCGGCGGGCAGCACGCTGCTCCACACGTGGGCGGGCAGGACGGTGGTGTCGAGCACGCCGCGGGCGAACTTCGGACTGGGGCTGGCCATGTCCTGCGTGATCTTGACGGTCTGCGGGTCGACGACCGTGACCTCAGCGGCCGCGCCGGCCGCGCCCGGCGTCACCGAGAAGGCGGTGCTGCCCTGGGTGTAGGCGATGCCGATGGACATCTTGACGTCCTCGGCGGTGACCGGCTTGCCGTCGGACCACTTGGCGTTCGGCTGCAGCTTCAGGGTGATGGCGGAGTTGTCCTCCGCGATCTCCCAGCTCGCCGCGATGCCGGGCAGGGCCTTGTTGGGGTCGGTCAGGTGGTTCACGACCCAGCCGAGCTTCATCGAGCTGTACCCAGGGAAGGAGTTGCCCTTGGGGTTGTACGGGTTCGCCGGCGCCGTCGCCTCAAGGCCCGGCCTGTTCACGTCGATCGTGGTGAAGAGCCCGCCGCCACCACCGCCCGAGCCGCCGGACTTGTTGGTGGAACCACCGCTGCACGCCGCAGTCGCGGTGGCAAGGCCCAGCAACGCCACTACCGCTGCCAGTCGCTTCATTTGCCGCTCCGGGGGATGTCTCTAGGGATTGACCGGGACACTACGATCGCGCCACACCAGCGTCAATAATCTCCAGAGGTTGTGAGGTTAATGTAACTTTCCTTCATCAGTGTACGAAGTGGTGCTAAGCGCCATCAAGTGTCAGCTCAATCCTTGACCAAAACCGCGGCCCCGTTGACCTGCCCCGCAGCCAGATCGGCCAGCGCCCGCCCGGCCTCCTCGAACGGATAGGGCACGGTCGTCACCCGCGGCGGGTGCGCCAGGGCCAGCTCCAGGTAGGCCCGCCCGTCGGCCCGCGTGTTGGCGGTGACGCTGCGCAGCGTGCGCTCCTGGAACAGGTGCCGCTCGTAGTTCAGCACCGGGACGTCGGTGAGGTGGATCCCGGCGATCGCCAGGGTCCCGCCCCGGTCGAGCGCCTCCAGCGCGGCCGGCACCAGATCGCCCACCGGCGCGAACAGGATGGCCGCGTCCAGCGGCTCCGGCGGCCGGTCGCCCGCCGAGGCGGCGCCCAGTTCCAGCGCCAGCTCCCGGGAGGCCGCCGACCGGGTGACCGCGTGCACGACGGCGCCCTGGGCGATCGCGGCCTGCGCGGTCAGATGGGCCGACGCCCCGAACCCGTAGATCCCCAGCCGCCCCCCGGCGGGCAGGTCACAGCGCGCCAGCGCCCGGTAGCCGATGATCCCGGCGCACAGCAGCGGCGCCAGCCGCTCGGCGGGCACGTCGCCCGGCAGGGGATGGACGTAGTCCGCCGGCGCGACCAGATAGTCGGCGTACCCGCCGTCCGCGTCCCACCCCGTGTACGCCGACGAGGGACAGAGGTTCTCCATCCCCCGGCGGCAGTAGGGGCACGTGCCGCAGGTGGAGCGCAGCCACGCGACCCCCACCCGCTCGCCCGTGCCCTCCACCCGGCCGACCGCCTGGTGGCCGGGAGAGGTGCGGGGCCGCCGCGGGGCCAGGTCGCCCTCCGCCAGGTGCAGGTCGGTACGGCACACGCCGCACGCCTCCACCCGTACGAGGACCTCGCCCGGCCCCGGCTCCGGCACCTCCCGCTCGATGAGCGCCAGCGGCCGGGACGCCATCGGCCCCGGCCGGTCGACCACCCAGGCGCGCACGTCAGGACAGCCGGGCGTGCGCCAGCGTGGCGTAGAGCGCCGCCCCGTCCGGCAGCACCGCGTCGTCGAACATCGCCTCGGGGGAGTGGTTGTAGGGCGCGGTGGCCGGGTCACGGTCGGGCGGGCACGCGCCCAGGAACACGAACGCCCCCGGCACGTTCTCCAGCACGTACGAGAAGTCCTCCGAGCCCATCACCGGCTGCGGCGTCACCATGTAGCGCCCAGGACCGAACAACTCGTCGGCCGTCCTGCCCACGAAATCGGCCTCGCTCTCGTCGTTGACCGTCACCGGGTAGCCCATCCCGAACGACGCATCCACCGACAGCCCGTGCGCCGCCGCGATGCCCTGCACGACCTCCACCAGCCGCCGCTTGACCAGCGTGCGGTTGCCCTTGCTGAAGGTCCGCACGGTCGCCTCGAACCGGGCGTCGTCGGGGATCACGTTGTCGGCCGACCCGCCGTGGAAACTGCCCACCGTCACCACGACCGGGTCGAACACGTCGAACGTCCTGGTCACCATCGTCTGCAGCGCCGCCACCATCTCGCAGCCCGCCTGGATCGGGTCCAGCGACCGGTGCGGGCTCGACCCGTGCCCGCCACGCCCCTTCACCGTCACGCGGAACGTGTCGGCCGCCGCCATGATCGGCCCCGGCCGCGACGTGAACAGGCCGATCGGCAACATCGCCGACACCACGTGCATCCCGTACGCCGCCACGGGCCGCGCGCCCGCCGCGTCCAGCACGCCCTCGCCGATCATGTGCTTGGCGCCCTCGTGGCCCTCCTCGCCCGGCTGGAACATGAAGATCACGTCACCGGCCAGCTCCTCCCGCCGCGCGCTCAGCAGGTGCGCCGCGCCCGCCAGCATCGCGGTGTGCAGGTCGTGCCCGCACGCGTGCATCTGCCCGGGCAACTGGGAGACGTAGGGCAGATCGTTCTTCTCGGTCACCGGCAGGGCGTCCATGTCGCCCCGCAGCAGCACCGCGGGGCCCGGCCGGCCGCCCCGCAGCACGGCGGTGACCGAGCTGAGCGTCTCGCCCGTGGTGATCTCCAGCGGCAGCCCCTCCAGCGCCGCCAGAACCTTCTCCTGGGTGCGCGGCAGGTGCAGCCCGAGTTCGGGGGTGGTGTGCAGGGAGTGCCGGAGCTGGACGAGTTCGTCTCGCATGTCCTGTGCGGATTCGGTGAACGCCATGAAGAACATTGTTCATCCACCGGGCCGTAAGTCGACAAGGCACGCTCGGTACGATGGGCGGGTGACTGAGCGTAAGCGGATCGATTCCTGGTTGTCCGACATGGACGGCGTCCTGGTGCACGAGGGCCGGCCCATCCCCGGTGCGGACGAATTCATCAAGCGGCTCAGCGAATCGGACAAGAAGTTCAGGGTGCTGACCAACAACTCGATCTACACCCAGCGCGACCTTTCGGTCCGCCTGGCGGGCGCGGGCCTCGTCGTCCCCGCCGAGTCCATCTGGACGTCCGCGCTGGCCACCGCCCAGTTCCTCGACGACCAGCGGGCGGGCGGCTCGGCCTACGTGATCGGCGAGGCCGGCCTGACCACCGCGCTGCACGAGGTCGGCTACATCCTGACCGATCTCGACCCCGACTACGTGGTGCTCGGCGAGACCCGCACCTACAGCTTCACCCAGATCACCCGCGCCATCCGGCTCATCGAGGGCGGCGCCCGCTTCATCGCCACCAACCCCGACCCGATCGGCCCCTCCACCGAGGGCTCCCTGCCGGCCTGTGGCGCCGTGGCCGCCCTCATCACCAAGGCCACCGGGGTCGCCCCCTACTTCGTGGGCAAGCCCAACCCCCGCATGATGCGCAGCGCACTCAACGAGATCGACGGCCACAGCGAGACCACCGCCATGATCGGCGACCGCATGGACACCGACATCGTCTCCGGCATGGAGGCGGGCCTGTTCACGATCCTCGTCCTGACCGGCGTCACGCAGCGTCACGAGATCGACCGCTTCCCCTACCGTCCGTCCCTGATCGTCGACTCGGTGGCCGACCTCATCGACATGATCTGAACCTGACGGCCGCTGACAGGTATGCGTGGCAGGCTCGGTGCCATGAACCGCGTTTACCTGGAGACCGGCCCGAAGAAGGTGTTCGCCTGCTCGCTCGACTGGCCCGGCTGGTGCCGGATCGGCAAGGGCGAGGAGGCGGCCATCTCCCGGCTCATGGACTACGTGCCCCGCTACCGGGTGATCACCGACCGGGCGGGGCTGACGTTCGAGCCCGGGGACCCCGAGGTGGTGACCCGGGTGCCGGGGTCGGCGACGACGGACTTCGGCGTGCCGTACGAGGTGCCGGGACTGGACCTCGAACCGCTGCCGGGCGCCGAGGCCGAGCGGCAGGTGGCCGTGCTGCTCGCGGCCTGGGACGTGTTCGACGAGGTCGCCGCCGTCTCGCCCGAGGAGCTGCGCAAGGGGCCGCGCGGGGGTGGGCGCGACCGTACGAAGATCGTGGATCACGTGACGGAGGCCGAGCGCTCCTACGCCCGGATGGTCGGCGTCCGTCACAAGCCGTATAAATCGCCCGAAGACCGGGCGGCGATGCGGGCCGAGCTGACCGGCGTGCTGTCGCGCCCCTGGGAGCCGCCCCTGGCCACCTCGTGGCCGCCCCGCTACGCGCTGCGGCGCGTCGCCTGGCACGTCATCGACCACCTCTGGGAGATCGAGGACCGTGTGTGACGGAGGAGAAGATTCTCCCCGGCGCCGCCCAGCCCTATACGCGTCCGCCGGGATCGCTGACCGGCTGCGACGGCTCCATGGACGTTCGGGACCTGGAGCCGGGCCCGCGGCTTCCCGAAGGGTCAGACTGACAGAGCGGGCTCCAGAACCGGAGCCGATCGCAGCGACAGCGCCGGCTCCATGACCATGGCCGGCTCCAGCACCTTGGCGGGCTCCATGACCTTCGCCGGTTCGCACACCTTCGCCGGCTCCATCACCTTGACCGGTTCCATGACCTTGGCCGGTTCCATGACCTTGGCCGGGCAGAGCCGGCCGACCACCGCCCGCACCTGCGCCCGCAGCTCAGGAGCCGTCAGACGGCCGTTCTCGTCGAAGTGCGGGCAGGCGGGCGAGATCACCAGCTCCGCCCCCGAAACGACGGCTCCGGCCCCCTGGAGCTGCTTATAGAGCTCCGCCTGCGCCCACATCGCCCCACAGGCCCGCGCGCTCGCGCTCATCACCGCCACGTGCCGGCCCGACAGCCCCTGGCCCGCCGCCATCCAGTCCAGCGCGTACGTCAGCTCGGGCGGCAGCAGGCTGTGCTCGGGAGCGGTCAGCAGCACCGCGTCGCCCGCCGCGACCAGCGCGATCAGCTCGCGTGCCGTGCGCGGGACGGGCCCCGGGACGCACGGCGGGATCTCGCCCAGTCCCTGCCAGACCTCGAACCCGACGCCGTCCGGCAGCTCACCGCCCGCCGCGTCCAGCAATCTGTTGATGAAAGACCCCGCGTGGAGACTGGCGGCGATCCCGATGATTTTCACCCTTGCTCCCCAGGGGTTCCGGTGTTACCGGGAACCTGCCCGATGCCGCCAATGTCCAAGACCATCTGCGGGTCAAGAGGCGCACAGGCTTTGCCGTTCGGGGAGGGCCTTTTCACCGGCCGCGGGGACCGCCCGGGTACTCCCTATCGATCGTCGGAGGCTCGTGGCGACCCAGATGAGCGGCTGGGCGGGGAGATCCATGGGGCAGGATCTTCCCACGTCCCAGCCACTACGCGGGCCACCAGGTCAGCGGCGCATGATCAGAGGGTCACCTGCGGGCGGCGGCGCGGGCGCGGCGCTCCTCGCGGCGCTCGACGAACCTGGCGGCCGTCACGTCCGCCTTGGCCAGGTACGCCGACAGCTCCTCGCGAGCCTGCTCACCCTCCGCGTCCAGCCCGGTCTTGTCGAACACCGCCCACTGGCGCAGCACCGGCATGAGCACGTCGTCGAGGTGCAGGCGCAGGTCGTAGATGCCCTCGTTCGCGATGATCAGGGACTTACGGGCGAAGCCCTCCATGCCCTGGCCCGGCATCTGGAACGTCGTGACGACGTCGGTCACCGAGCGCATGGTCTGGTTGGGGTCGAGCTCGAAGGCCGCCTTGAGCAGGTTGCGGTAGAAGAGCATGTGCAGGTTCTCGTCGGCGGCGATCCTGGCCAGCAGCCGCTCGCAGCCCTCGTCACCGGACGCCTTGCCGGTGTTGCGGTGGGAGATGCGGGTGGCCAGCTCCTGGAAGGAGACGTAGGCGAGCTGCTGGAGCATGGTGCCGTACTCGGTGACGAAGCCGGACTGCATGTGCGCCATGCGGGCCCGCTCCAGCGCGATGGGGTCCACGGCGCGGGTGACGGTGAGGTAGTCGCGCAGGGCGGTGCCGTGGCGGTCCTCCTCGGCCGTCCACCGGTGCACCCAGGTGCCCCAGGCGCCGTCGCGGCCGAACGTGGTGGCGATCTCGTGGTGGTAGCTGGGCAGGTTGTCCTCGGTCAGGAGATTGACGATGAGAGACACGCGCGCGGCCTCGGGGATTTTGGAGTCGCCGTCCTGCCACGCCTCGCCCCCGTAGATGCCGTCGAAGTTGCGGCCTTCGCTCCACGGGATGTACTCGTGCGGGAACCACTCTTTGGCCACCTTCTCGTGGCGGTCGAGCTCCCCGGCGACCACGGGCTCGAGCTCGTGCAGCAGCTCCGTCTGAGTCATCGCCATAAAAGATCTTCTCCTTCAGGTTACGGTACCGTAGGTTAGGCTACCCGAAGGACATACCGGTCAAATAGGGTGGGCGTATGCGACCCAGTGTCCGCGGTGTCCTACTCGATCACGACGAGCACCTCGTCCTCTTCCGGCGCACGGTGCCCGGCCGGGCGCTGTACTGGACCGTGCCGGGCGGGCACGTGGAGCCGGAGGACGGTTCGCTGGAGAATACCCTGCACAGGGAGCTCCTGGAGGAGCTCGGCGCCACGGTCCGCGCGGTGACGCCTCTGGTGACGATGTCGTATCCGTGCGAGGGCGGGCTCAAGACCCAGCACGTGTACGGCTGCCGTCTCGTCTCCATGGACCCTGGCCTGCGTCACGGACCGGAGTTCTCGGACCCTTCGCGGGGGCTGTACGAGGTGGAGCGCGTCCCTCTGGCCCGAACGGAGATCACCTCCAGAAACCTCGTCCCCAAGGCGGTGGCCGGCTACCTGTCGGCCAGTATCGCATCCCTCCCCAGGCTCATCACCTGATCACCGCTTCCCGCGGTGGTCGCGCACGGTCCGGCCCTCCGTGCCCCTTCGCCGGGGTCAGAAGTTGCGGCGGAGGCGTTTGACGTCGGAGCGGTGTTTCTTACTGGCGATCCGGCGCTCCACGGCGCCCCGGCTCGGCTTGGTGGGGCGCCGGCGCTTGGGGGGCGCGGCGATGGCCTCGCGCAGCCGTTGCGCCAGCCGGTGCGCTGCGGCCTCGCGGTTGCGGAGCTGGGACCGGTACTCCGAGGCGGCGATCGTGATCGTCTCCGCCCCCAGCCGCTCGATGGCCCTGGCCTTGAGGGCGGGCGGCAGCGCGACGCTGGACGCCACGTCGAAGGTCAGCTCCACCCGGCTGTCGGTCGTGTTGACGCCCTGGCCGCCAGGGCCCGAGGAGCGGGAGAAACGCCAGACGAGCTCGATGTCGGGAATGACGATCGAGTCGTTGACGACCAGCGGGCCTGGCATGGGCGGGGCTCCTGTTCTCGAATGCACCCTTTGTACGACATGTCACCGTATATGGACGCCATATGCCGTCCGCAATGCCATTTTCCCCGGAAAACCCGTTTGACGGCAGGCCGCAAGCAGCGTATGCCATTATCGCGCGAAAAGATCATGGGGTCAGGGGAGGCGCGGTGGCCGTCATCGTCGGCGTGCACGGGATCGGGAAGTACAACTACTACCTTCAGGCCGGAAGGTCCGCGGCGGGGGCCGCCGAGGCCATGCGGCTGAAATGGGACCGCTATTTGCACGCGGCGCTCGGGGGAGAGTCGCGGGCCTACTTCTCCGAGATCGCCTACTTCTCCCACCACCTGCGCGACGACGACGGCTCCGTGCCGCGGCGGGCGGCGGCCGCGATGGAGGCCCAGACCCAGCGCGTACTCGTCGACTGGGCCCGCAACCTCGGCTGGGGCGAGCACGTGACGGGCGCGCTCAAGTCGTTCACCGGCTGGCTGCTGAACCGGCTGGACGACAGGTCGGCGGCGTTCGCCAAGCTGTTCGCGCCGGAGGTGGCCGCCTACCTGACCGACCAGGCCAGGCGCGAGCGGTCCCGGCAGGCCGTGTCGGAGGTCATCAGGAAGCGCCGCCCCAACGTGGTGATCGCCCACTCGCTCGGCAGCGTGGTCGCGTACGAGGCCCTCTGGGCGAATCCCGACCTTGAGATCGACCTCCTGGTCACCCTCGGCAGCCCGCTCGGCATGCGCAACGTCGTCTTCGAGCACCTCCTGCCCGCCCCCATCAACGGCCGCGGCGAGCGGCCCCGGGGCGTACGCCGCTGGGTGAACATCGCCGACAAGGACGACATCGCCGCCATCCCGCCCGACCTCGCCCGCAGCTTCACCGGCATCGACGTCGAAGAACTCGTCAACCTCGACTGGATCGACTTCCACACCGTCGAGAAGTACCTGGGCTGCCCGGCGCTGGACCCGCATCTGCGACCATTTCTCGCATGACGTGGATTGTCTTCGACTACGGCGGTGTCCTGTCCCTTCCGCAGCCCGAGTCCGACGCGGAGGCCATGGCGCACGCCATGGACGCCGACCCCGAGGCGTTCAAGCGCGCCTACTGGGAGCACCGCCTCGACTTCGACCGGGCGACCCTGAGCCCGCACGCCTACTGGGCGGCGGTGCTGGACCGTCCGGTCGGCCACGCCGAGGTCGCCCGGCTGGTCGCCATGGACATCGCGAGCTGGGCCTACCCCAACGAGGGCACCGTCGCCCTGCTCGGCGAGCTGCTCGCGGCGGGGCGCGACGTGGCGCTGCTGTCCAACGCGCCCGTCTGCGTCGGTGAGGGCCTGGACGAGCTGCCCTGGATCGCCGAGATCGGCCACCGCTTCTACAGCGGCAGGATGGGCCTGGTGAAGCCCGGCAGGGAGATCTACGACGAGGTGGCCCGCGCGCTCGGCACCCACCCCTCCGAGGTCGTCTTCATTGACGACCGCGCGGAGAACGTGGAGGGCGCCGAGCGCGCGGGCATGACCGGCGTACGCTTCACCGATGCTGCCGCGCTCCGCGGAACGTTGTCCGACGTGCCGGGGGCCGCCCGCTGACGGCTGGGCGAAGTCGCGGGACGACCGACGCTGTTCACCCGCGCTTGACTCCGCTGTCACGGCGGGGTCAGCGTGGGCGGACATACCTGTGAACGTGGACCGCAGAGCCTTCCTGACAGCGGCGACAGCCGGCCTCCTTCTCCCGCAGGCCGCCCCCCAGGCGGCGGCCGCCTCCTCGGCCAGAACCCTCAGATCCGACCCGTTCACCCTCGGCGTCGCCTCGGGCGACCCCTCCACCGACGGCTTCGTCCTGTGGACCAGGCTGGCCGTCAGCCCGCTGAACGGCGACGGCCGCGGCGGCATGCCCGCCCGCGACGTGGACGTCGACTGGCAGGTCGCGACCGACGAGCGCTTCGGTGCGATCGTCGAGTCCGGCACCGCCACCGCCAGGGCGCGCGACGCCCACAGCGTCCACGTCGAGCTGAAGGGGCTGCAGCCGGGGCGCGACTACTTCTACCGGTTCAAGAGCCAGGGCCGCGTGTCGCCGGCCGGCCGTACCAGGACGACGCCGCAGGGGGAGACGCCGCTCACGTTCGCGGTGGCGGCGTGCGCGCACTACGAGCACGGCTACTACACCGCCTATCGCCGCCTGGCCGAGCAGGAGCCCGACCTGGTGGTGTTCCTCGGGGACTACCTCTACGAGTACGGCCCCAGCGGCTACACCGCCCTGGCCGGCCGCGTCCGTACGCACACTCCCGGCAAGTGCGAGACGCTCGCCGACTACCGGCTGCGGCACGCCCAGTACAAGAGCGACCACGACCTGCAGGCCGCGCACGCGGTGGCGCCGTGGCTGGTGTCCTTCGACGACCACGAGATCGAGAACAACTGGGCCGGGCCCGTCTCCAGCACTGGCGCGCCCGGGTTCGCCAAGAGGCGGGCGGAGGCGTTCAGGGCGTACTACGAGAACATGCCGCTGCGCCGCGCCAGCGTGCAGGGGGCCGTGCTCCGGGTGAACCGGCGGGTCTCGTGGGGGTCGCTGGCCCGCTTCCACCTGCTGGACACGCGGCAGTTCCGCGACGACCAGGCCTGCCTGGACGGCGTGCGGGCCGGCTGCGACGACCGCCTCTCCGACGAGCGTACGCTGCTCGGCGCCGACCAGTGGCGCTGGCTGGAGAGCGGCCTGAACGGCTCCACCACGCGCTGGAACCTGCTCGGGCAGCAGATCATGATGGCGCACCGCGACTACAAGGTCGGGCCTGGCCGCGAGGTGAACCTCGACTCCTGGGACGGGTACGCCGCCGAGCGCACGCGGCTGCTCGGGTCGCTGGCCCGCACGCCCAACCCGGTGGTGCTGACCGGGGACGCGCACATGCACCACCTGGCCGAGCTGAAGACCGACTTCGACGACCCCGACTCGCCGGTGGTGGCCAGGGAACTGGTGGCGTCGTCGATCGCGAGCGACGGTGACGGCTATCGGGACCGCACGTGGATCTCCGAGGCCCTGCAGGAGAACCCGCATCTGTCCTACATCGACCAGCGGCGCGGTTACCTGGTGGCCCGGCTGAGCCGGGACGAGATGTCGGTCGACTTCCGTACCCTCGACTACATCTCGCGCAAGGGAGCCCGCGCCAAGACCTCCCACCGGCTCATGATCCCGGCCACCACGACGGGCGAATCGGCCGCCGCCAAGGCCGGCGCCGCGCCCCGCTGAACGCTCGCGAAGGCTGAACGTTCGCTGAAAGCCCGCTGAGGATCCGCTCAACCGGAAGGTCCGGCCGGATCCCGGATGGCAGGTCGCCGGGATCCGGCCGGAGGACCGGGCCGGGCGGGCGGGTGGTGACCGTCCGGACCGGCCGTCTCAGGCGCCGGGCGAGTTCCCCGTCGTCGTCGGGGAACTCACCCGGCGTGCTCAAGCGTCAGGCCAGCTCCCGTCCGGGAACTCGCCCGACGTGCCACCCGACATGACGATCTGGTCGCTCTCGGCCAGACCCGAGGTGACCTCGACGTACTGGTCGCCGCGCACACCCGTCCTGATCGCCTTCGCCGTGTCCCGGCCGCCGGAGCGCACGGTGACCACCTGGGTCCCGTCCGGCCGATCGCGTACGGCGGCGGCCGGCACGAAGATCGTGTTCTCGGCCTCGTCGGTGGTGACCGTCACCGAGGCGGTCTGGCCGAGCATCAGCCCCGCCGGTGGCTCGTCGAAGGCCAGTGTGACCGAATACCGGACCAGTTGACCGTCCACGGTCGCGGTCGGCGCGATCGCCGTCACCGTGCCCTCGTAACGTTCGCCGGTGCGGGTGGCCAGGGTGACCTGGGCCTTCTGGCCGAGCTTGAGCCGGTTCACGTCGGACTCGGTGACCATGGCCTGGACCTGCAGTTCGTTCAGGTTGCCGAGGCTGATGAAGGTGCCGGCGCCCGCCGCGTCACCCGCCCGGCCGGCGACCGACAGGACCGTGCCCGCCGCCGGGGCCACGATGCGGGTCGCCCGTACGGCGTCGGCCGCCTCCTCCAGCGCGGCTTCGGCACGGTCGACGTTCGCGGTGGCCTGCTCCTCGCTGAGCCCGCCCTTGGCCCCGGTGCCGCCGTCCGGCCGGGCACAGGAGCCCTGCGACGGGCGGTTCGCGCCGGTGCTCGGCCTGGCCGAGGGCTTGCCCGCCCCGGTGGGCCGGCCGCTCGCCTTCCCACTGGGCGACGGTTTCGCGCTGGTGGACGGTTCGGCGCTGCCGGACGGGCGTCCGCCGGCCTGCTCGGTCCCGCCGCTTCCCGGCGGGGTGGCGGTGACGGTCGTGGTGACGGTGGCCGTCACCGTGGCCGTCACGGTGACCGTCACCGTCGGCTGCGGCTCAGGTTCGGAGGGCCCCGTGGTCGGAGTGGTGGTCGGACGCGGGCTGAAGGTCGGCGAAGGGCTCGGACTGGAGCCCGGGTGCCCGGCGGGATCGACCACGGTCCCGGCGGCACGGTCCCGGGAAGGGTCCGACGGGCCGTAGACACCGCCGGCCGCGGACGTCGGCGCGCAGGTCGCGGAGGTGCCGCCGGTCGAGCCGGTCGAGCCCGCCGAGCTGCTCGACGAGCTGGTCGCAGACGTCGTGGCTGCCTCGTCCAGGGCTTCCTGGGCGGCGGCCAGGTCGGCCTTGGCGGCCGCGTACGCCTCCCGCGCCCCCCGCCCATCGATCCGGGCCAGCACCTGGCCCTTGCGCACCTTGGTCCCGACCTTGACGGACACCTTGGTCAGCGTCCCCGAGGAGCCGAACGCCAGATCCCTGCGCGAGCCGTCCACGGTGCTGCCCGCCGCGCTCACCGACGCCGTGACCTGGCCACGCTGGGCGGCGGCCAGCCGTACCTGGACGGTGGGCGGGGCGTCGTCGCGCAGCGCCAGTGCCAGGCCTGACCCGGCCACGAGCACGGCGAGGGCGAGCCCGCCCAGCGCGAAAGTCGGTCTCATGGCCGCCCATCCTGGCGGGGCAAGATCGGGCCAGGCTGCGAGCACCCTAAGAGTCACCTGTACGCGTCCGGAGACGTACGGGCTGTCAGCGAACGTTCAGCTTGCTCGCGGCTGCGGCGCAGCCTGGTGTGCAAGGGTCACCGGCTGTGAAGGTGTCGATCAGGCGCAGAGCGCTGATTACCAACGGAGCGCTCACGGTGCTCCTGCTGGGCGGTGCCGGGCTCGCCTACGCACAGCTCGGCACAGGACAGGCCGCGGGGGAGACGACCGTCCGGACGGTGACCGCGAGCCGAGGCTCCGTGACCGCCGCGGTGTCCGCCTCGGGCGCGGTCGAGAGCTCCCAGGCGAGAGCGCTGTCGTTCGGTACGAGCGGGACCGTGGAGAAGATCTACGTCAAGGCGGGCGACAAGGTCGCCAAGGGCGATCTCCTGGCCAGGCTGGACGACGCGGCCGTACAGGAGAGCCTGTCGGCGGCCAAGGCGACGTACGACAGCGCCGTAGCCGACGGCACGGACACGGCCGCCCTGTACGCCTCCTACATCAAGGCCCGCAACGCCTACCGGGAGGCCCAGCGCGCGGTGGCCGCCACCGTGCTGAAGGCCCCGTTCAAGGGCACGATCACGGCGGTGAACGGCTCGGTCGGCGGCTCCAGCGGGGGCGGGTCGAGCGGCGGGCAGAGCACGTCCCAGTCGTCAGGCGAGTCATCGGGCGAGAGCTCCAGCGGCTTCATCGAGCTGGCCGACACCACGAAGCTGCAGCTCGTCGGCACCTTCACCGAGTCGGACGTCGGCCGGCTCAAGCAGGGCCAGGAGGCCACGGTCACGTTCGACGCGCTGCCCGGCGTGACCGCCACCGGCGAGGTCACCCAGATCGAGCCCGTCGCCGCCACCAGCGACAACGTCGTCCAATACCCGGTCACGGTCACCTTCACCAAGGTCCCGAGCCAGGTCAGGCTGGGGCAGACCGCCACCGTCGAGGTCGTGGTCGGCCAGGCCGAGAACGTCGTCACCGTCCCCTCCACCGCGATCTCCACCAGCGGCGGCCAGACGTCGGTGACGCTGCTCAAGAACGGTACGCAGACCAGGACGGCCGTCGAGGTCGGCGTGCGCGGCACCGCCACGACCGAGATCAAGTCGGGCGTGTCGGAAGGCGACCAGATCGTCCCCCCGGCGACCTCGACCGGCACCACCACAGGCGGCGGTGGCGGCCAGCGCCAGTTCGGCGGCGGCGGCTTCCCGGGCGGCGGCGGCATGCCGGGCGGCGGGCGATGAACCCCCCGGAGCGGGCGCCGGTCCTGCGCGTACGCGACCTCGTCAAAGAGTACGGCGAGGGCGACGCCAGGGTACGGGCCCTGCGCGGCATCAGTCTCGACGTCGAACGAGGCGACTACCTGGCCATCATGGGCGCCTCCGGCTCCGGCAAGTCCACGCTCATGAACATCCTCGGCTGCCTCGACATCCCCAGTTCGGGCACGTACCTCATCGACGGCGCCGACGTGGGCCGCCTGGACGAGCACCAGCTCGCCATCCTGCGCAACCGCAGGGTCGGTTTCGTCTTCCAGTCGTTCAACCTGATCCCGCGCATGAGCGCGCTCGCGAACGTCGAACTGCCCCTCGTGTACGGCGGCGTCGGCCAGGCCGAGCGGCGCGCCCGCGCCCTGGCCGCGCTGGAGCAGGTCGGGCTGACCGACCGCGTGCACCACGAGCCCAACCAGCTCTCCGGCGGCCAGCAGCAGCGCGTGGCCGTGGCCAGGGCGCTGGTCACCGCGCCCGCCCTGCTGCTGGCCGACGAGCCGACCGGCAACCTCGACACCGCCTCCACCGGCGACGTCCTGGCCATCATGGACCGGCTCAGCGAGTCCGGCCGCACGATCGTGCTCATCACCCACGAGGACGACGTGGCCGCGCACGCCAAGCGGGTGATCAGGCTGGTGGACGGCGAGGTCGTGGAGGACCGCCGCCAGGCCCCGGTGGACGGCCCGCCACCGAGGCTGCGGCCGTCAGAAGAGGCGGCCGTCAGGTGAACCGCCTCGAAATTCTCCGTTTCGCGCTGCGCGGCCTGCTGGCCAACAAGATGCGCAGCTCGCTGACCACGCTCGGCATCCTCATCGGCGTCGCCGCGGTCATCCTGCTGGTCGCCGTCGGCGAGGGCTCCTCGCAGAGCATCCAGCAGAACATCCAGCGCCTGGGCGCCAACACGCTCACCATCTCGCCGTCCTTCTCGGGCGGGGGCGGCGGCGGGATGCGCGCTCCGGGAGGGGGCGGCGGCGGGAACAGCGGGCCTCGGACACAGGCCAGGCAGCTCAGCCTCGCCGACGCCAAGGCGCTGACCGACAAGACGATCGCGCCGTCGGTCAAGACCGTCTCGCCGGTCGTGACCGCCGCCTCCGCCACGTCGGCGTACGGCGCCGCCAGCCACGCGATCGCGCAGTTCGTCGGCACGTACCCGAGCTATTTCGAGGCCGTCAACAAGCCCGTCGCCAAGGGCACGTACTTCTTCAACGACGACGTGCTGGCCGCCAGGAAGGTCATGGTCCTCGGGCAGACCGTCGCGGAGGAGCTGTTCGGCACCCTCGACCCGATCGGCAAGCAGGTCAGCGTGTCCGGGGTGCCGTTCACGGTGGTCGGCGTGCTGAAGGAGGCCGGCTCCACCGGTATGCAGGACGCGGACGACATCGCGATCGCGCCGCTGCCGGCCGTACAGCAGAGCCTGAGCGGGTTCGGCTCGCTGAACCAGATCGTCGTGCAGGCGACCGGCGCGGAGGCCACCACGACGGCGCAGGCCGAGGTCACGGCTATCCTCAACCAACGACACGGCATCACGAACGACAACCCCGACTACCGCGTACTCAACCAGGCCACATTGCAGGAGACCGTCAGTGAGGCGACCGGCACCTTCACCGTGCTGCTGGGTGCCGTCGCCGCGATCTCGCTGCTGGTGGGCGGCATCGGCATCACGAACATCATGCTCGTGACCGTCACCGAGCGCACCCGCGAGATCGGCATCCGCAAGGCCATCGGCGCGCCCAGGAGCGCCATCCTGGGCCAGTTCCTGCTGGAGGCCACGTTGCTGAGCCTGGTGGGTGGGCTGTCCGGGGTGCTGGTGGCGTACGTGGGGACCAGGTTCACCATCGCCGGCATCGAGCCGGTCCTCGTGCCGTCGTCGGTCGCGCTGGCGCTGGGCGTGTCGGTGGGGATCGGGCTGTTCTTCGGCAGTTATCCCGCCAACCGGGCGGCCAAACTGAGGCCGATCCAGGCCTTGCGCCATGAGTAAGGAGAAGGACATGGACAAGCTGGACACCTCGCCGTTCCCCGACGACCTGCGGGACGAGCTCGCCGTCCAGCCCGGCAAGAGCACCTCGAAGCTCACGCTCGCGCTGGGCGCCGGCGTCGTCCTGGTGGCCGGGATCCTCATCGGCATCCAGGCGAACACCGTGTTCGGCGCCCCTCCCGAAGGACCCCAGGCCGGCGCCCAGCAGCGCCCCATGGGCGGCGGCGGGTACGCGCAACGCCCGGGCGGCTTCGGGCAACAACCCGGAGAGGGCCAGCGGATGGGCGGCGGCACCATGGGCACCGTGGAGAAGATCGAGGACGGCAGGCTGTACGTCAAGACCGGCGACGGCGCCACCGTGACCGTCAACACCACCGGCGAGACCGCCATCACCGTCAGCGAGAAGGCCGAACTGACCGACCTCAAGACCGGCACCCAGGTCGTCGTACGCGGCCGCCAGGGCGACGACGGCTCCATGACCGCCACCTCCATCACCCAGGGCACTCAGGGCACTCAGGGCACCCAGGGAGGCGGCCCGCGATGACCGAACCCGAGGCCAGGCTGCTGGTGGTCGACGACGAACCCAACATCAGGGAGCTGTTCTCGGCCAGCCTGCGCATGGCCGGGTTCGAGGTGCTGACCGCGGCCGACGGCAAGGAGGCCCTGCGGGTGGCCGAGGAGAGCACACCGGACCTGGTGATGCTCGACGTGATGCTGCCCGACCTGGACGGCCTGGCGGTCGCGGGCAGGCTGCGCTCCCGCGGCCGCCGGGTCCCCGTGCTGTTCGTGACCGCGAAGGACACCCCCGAGGACCGGCTCGCCGGGCTCGGGCTGGGCGAGGACTACGTGACCAAGCCGTTCAGCCTCGAGGAGACCATCGCCAGGATCCGGGCCGTGCTGCGCAGGACCCGCAGGGGCACCCCGCCGCCGAACCGCATGCAGGTCGCCGACCTGGAGCTGGACGAGGAGAGCCACGAGGTCTGGCGGGACGGCATCCCGGTGCGCCTGTCGCCGACGGAGTTCCGCCTGCTGCGCTACTTCATGCTCAACGTGGGCCGGGTGCTGTCGAAGACGCAGATCCTCGACCACGTCTGGAACGGCGACTGGCGCACCGACGTCGGCCTGGTGGAGTCGTACGTCTCCTACCTGCGCCGCAAGGTCGACACCGGCGAGCGCAAATATCTGCACACGCTGCGCGGGGTCGGCTACATCCTGCGCCCGCCCCGCATATGAGCCGGTTGCGCAAACACCTGGCCAGGGCGCCGCTCTGGCTGCGGCTGCTGTCGGTCACGCTCGTGCTGGTCACCCTGGCCATCACGCTGACCGGCCTGTTCGCCGTACGACTGCTGCGCGGCTATCTCGTCGAGCGCGTCGACCAGCAGCTCCGCGCCGCGACCGTGCCGTGGCGCGACGTGCCCCCGCCGCCCGACGCGCGCCCCAACCCGCGCCCGCAGCGCTACTTCGGCCTGTTCCACGGCGTCGTGCTGGACTCCCAGGGCACCGCGGTCAGGACGATCAGCGAGTCGACCGAGGAGTACCGGCCCGCCCTGCCCCGTCTCACGTTCGACGACGTCCTGCGGCTCAGAGGGCGGCCGTTCACGGTCGAGTCGCGCGGGACGGGCGGCCCGAGCTGGCGGGTCGTGGCGGTGCCCGTCCGCGAGGGCGAGAGCCGGGTGATGGCGATCAGCCTGGGCGACGTGGACGGCACGGTGTCACAGCTCCTCCTGATCGTCGGGGTCGGCGGCGGCGGCACGCTGGTCGTGCTCGGGTTCGCCTGCCACTGGCTGGTACGCCGGAGCCTGCGCCCCCTGGGCGAGATCGCGCGTACCGCCAACGACATCGCGGGCGGCGACTTCGCCCGCCGGGTGCCGCTCTGGGCCGACACCACCGAGGTCGGCAAGCTCGGCCGCTCGCTCAACACCATGCTCACCCAGATCGAGATGGCCGTACGCGAGCGGGAGGCGGCGGCCGACGCGGCCCGCGAGTCCGCCAGGGCGGCCCGGCGCTCCGAGGAGCTGATGCGCAGGTTCATGGCCGACGCCTCGCACGAGCTGCGCACGCCGCTGACCTCGATCAGGGGGTTCGCCGAGCTGTACCGGCTGGGGGAGGAGAAGGACCTGGCCGAGGCCGTACGCCTGCTGCACCGCATCGAGGGCCAGGCGGCGAAGATGGGGCTGCTGGTGGAGGACATGCTCCTGTTGGCCCGGCTCGACCAGCGGCGCGAGCTGGCCCGGCGGCCCGTCGACCTGCTCAGCCTGGCCGCGACCACCGTCATCGACGCCCAGACGCTGGCGCCCGACCGCAGGATCGAGCTGGTACGGCTGTTCGGCGGCGAAGGGGACGTCATCGTGACCGGCGACGAGCCGCGGCTCGGGCAGGTGATCAACAACCTCGTCACGAACGCGCTCACGCACACGCCGCCCGGCACGGCCTTCCAGGTGCGGGTGGGCGTGGACGGCGACCAGGCCGTGGTCGAGGTGGCCGACGAGGGGCCCGGGTTCACGGCCGAGGTGGCGGAGCGGGTGTTCGAGCGCTTCTACCGGGCCGATCCGGCGCGGAGCGCGGGCGGGTCCGGGCTGGGGCTGTCGATCGCGGCCACGCTGGTGGAGGCGCACGGGGGCGTCATCGTGGCGGAGGGCATGCCCGGAAAGGGGGCCTTGTTCCGGGTGATCCTGCCCGCCTGAGATCAGCCGAAGGCATACCCGTACAGTCCCGGCCCCGTACCGACCTGCCGCACCTTACCCAGCCGCAGCCCCGGCGCACGCTTGCCCGGCACGTACATCACCAGCCCCTGATCGGGAGCCGCCACCACCAGCCCGTACACCGGCCGCCGCTTCGACAGCGCCCGATAGCGCTCGCCCCAGCCCGGCAGCACCGCCACCGAGGCCCCGAAGTCGCGCCCCTTGCCCTTGATCAGCAGGTTGCCCACCCGGGTCAGCCCGCCCGACGCCCGCCCGGCCAGCACCTGGACGGCCTTCTCGCCCGGCACGCCGATGGCCAGCTCGTCCTTGCCGTCCCCGTTGAAGTCGCCCGCCGCCAGCGACGCCCCGAACCGGTCGTAGTAGCGGGGCTTGCCCTCCAGCGAGTTCTGCGACCACGCCTCGGTCCTGTCGGTACGCAGGCCGCCGCGCGAGCCGTACAGCACGTCCACGGTCCCGTCGCCGTAGTCCATGGCCCGCTGGTTCGCGCTGATCCCCTCGCCCGGCACCCCGATGGCCAGGTCGGACCGGCCGTCGCCGTTGAAGTCGCCGGTGGCGAGCGCGGCGCCGAAGTTGTCCCACTTCTCCGAGGCGCCCTTGATGCCCGGCGTGCTCTGCGTGAGCAGCCGCGCCCGCCTGCCGCGCACGTCCACCACGGTCGCCGAGCCCTGCCCGTCCACCTTCACGCTGTCCGCGGGCGCGCCGACGACCAGCTCGTCCCGCCCGTCCCCGTCGAAGTCGCCGGTCGCCAGCGCCGCGCCCCACTGGTCGGTGACGCTAGCCGCCTGCCGCACCCAGGGCGTCTTCTGCGTGATCTGGTACGGCTTGCGGCCCTTCATCCAGTACACCGTCACCGCCCCGCCCGACCGATGGCTCGGCGCGCCGACGACGAGCTCGTCCTTGCCGTCCCCGTCGAGGTCCCCGGCCGCCAGGGAGGCCCCGAACCGGTCGCTGCCCGCCTTGGCCGGCGCCAGCTCCTTCCCGGCGACGAGCCCGTCGGGGGAGCCCTGGTAGAGCTGCACCACGCCGTTGCCGTCGCCGCCGGGCACCCGCTCCCCGGTGAACTCCTCCGACACCCCGACGGCCAGGTCGGCGCACTTGTCGCCGTTGAAGTCGCCGACGGCCAGCGCCGATCCGAACGAGTCGCCGGGCTCCGCGCCCGGCTGGGTGAGCTTGGCCTTCTTGCCCGATCCGTACATGACGGTGACGGAACCGGCCCTGGAGGCGTCGTAGGGGGCGGCCACGGCGAGGTCGGGGCGGCCGTCGGCGTCGAAGTCGAGCGGGTGGCCGCCGCACGACCGCGTGGCGGCGGGGGCCGTACCGGAAGCGAGAGGAAGAACCAGGCAGGCGGCGAGCAGCGCATTCATACCGGAATTCATGTCCGTTCACGCCGAACCGGGCCTGAACGGGATGAGAACGCCCCAGGAGAGCGGGATGCACATCGGCCGTCACCGTTCCGAGGGCCTGCCGAGGCGCGGGAACGTGCCAGGATGGTCGGGTGGACATCGACCTCGCGGATCTGGATTTCTGGCGTAAACCGCTCAAAGAGCGAAACGAGGCGTTCGCCCGGCTCCGACAGCTTGAGCATCCGGTGTTCTTCCCTGAGAAGAAGGTGCCGCTGCTCCGCTCGGGCAAGGGCTTCTACGCCCTCGTGCGACACGCGGACGTGGTCGAGGCCAGCCGCAACGCCAAGATCTTCTCCAGCGAGCCCGCCGTCACCAACCCGGAGCCGCCGGGCTGGGTGAAGCAGGTGTTCGGTGAGTCGATGGTCAACATGGACGACCCGCGCCACGCCCGCCTGCGCCGCATCGTCACCCGCTCGTTCAGCCCGAAGATGCTGTCGGGGCTGCAGAGCGACATCGAGGCCGCGTGCGCCCGCATCGTGGACGACGTGGTCAAGGACGGCCCGCGCGACTTCGTCGCCCAGGTGGCCGCCCGGCTGCCCATCCACGTCATCTGCGACATGCTGGACATCCCGCAGGAGCTGCGGGCCAAGGTCCACCAGCACGTCGACGTCTCCACCGCCTACACCGGCGTACGCCCCAGCCTGGCCCGCAGCGTCCAGCTCGCCGGCCAGAACATGCTGGCCCTGCTCGCCCTGCAGCGCATGGTCATCAAGCTCGGCCACGAGCGCGTCGCCGACCCCAAGGGCGACCTCGTCTCGCTGCTGGTCAACGCCAACCCCGACGGCGAGAAGCTCACCGACAAGGAGCTCGGCTCGTTCTTCGCGCTGCTGCTGGTCGCGGGCAACGAGACGGCCCGCAACACGATGGCCCACGGCATCAAGCTGCTCACCGACAACCCGGCGCAGCGCGAGCTGCTGACGAGCGACTTCGACGCGCACATCAACGGGGCCATCGAGGAGATGGTCCGCCACGTGTCGCCGATCATGCAGTTCCGGCGCACGGTCACCGAGGACTACTCGCTGCGCGGGCTGGAGCTGAAGCAGGGCGACAAGGTCGTGCTCTTCTACGGCTCCGCGAACCGGGACGAGACGGTCTTCCCGCACGCCGACACGTTCGACATCACCCGCGACGCCAAGCCGCACGTCGGCTTCGGCGGCCCGGGGCCGCACTTCTGCCTGGGCGCCAACCTGGCCAGGCAGGAGATGCGCACGATGTTCCGCGAGCTGCTGACCCGGCTGCCCGAGATCCGCTCGGTCGGCGAGCCGGAGCTGCTCCTGTCCAACTTCGACAACAGCGTCCGCGCCCAGCCCTTCGCGTTCTGAGAGTCGGCGTTCTGAGAGTCGGCGTTCTGAGAGTCAGTCGTCCACGGCCAGGACGTTGCTCCTGATCGTCAGGAACGTGATCAGCGCCGAGACCACCATCATCCCCGCGCTGATCAGCATCGCCTGCCGGAACCCGGCGTCGAACACCGCCGGGTTCTCGAACGCGTCGCCCACCAGCCCGACCAGCGGCGGCACGGCGGCCACGGCCAGCAGGCTGCCGGTGCGGGCGACCGCGTTGTTGACGCCGCTGGCCGTGCCCGCGTACCTCTCCTCGGCCGTGGCCAGCACGGTGGCCGTCAGCGGCGCGACCGCCGCCGACAGCCCGATCCCGAAGACGGTCACCGCCGGGAGGACCTGGAGCACGTACGAGGATCCGAAGCCGATCGTGCTCATCCAGACGAACCCGGCCCCGGCCACCAGGATCCCGAACGTCATCGGCCAGCGCGGCCCGTAACGCTTCGCGATCTCGCCGGCCCGGCCGGACAGCAGCATCATCAGGATCGTCACCGGCAGCATCGACAGCCCGGCGACGATCGGGGTGAACCGGGACACCACCTGGAGCTGCACCACGAGCAGGAAGAACACCACGCCCATGGCCGCGTACATGATCAGCGTCACCACGTTCACCGCCGTGAACACGTGATTGCGGAACATCCCCACCGGCACGAGCGCGTCCGGCGACCGGCGGATCTGCGTCCACACGAACGCCACCCCCAGCACCAGCCCCGCGACCAGCGGCAGCGGCGCGCCCCGCTCGATCAGCCCGTAGGTGATCCCGGCCAGCGCCAGGGCCGCCAGCACCGACCCGAGCACGTCGAAACGGCCCGCCGCCTCATCGTTCCTGCTCTCGGGCACGTGCCGCACCGTGACGAACACGATGAGCACCGCGAACGGCAGGTTGAGCAGGAACGCCCACCGCCAGCCGGCCGTCTGTACCAGCCACCCGCCCAGGAGCGGCCCGATGGCGCTGGCCACCCCGCCGAGCCCCGACCAGATGCCGACGGCGCGCGGCCGGTCGTGGCGGACGAACGACGCCTGGATGATCGCCAGCGAGCCCGGCGTGAGCAGCGCCCCGCCGATGCCCTGCAGGGCGCGGGCCGCGATGAGCGTCTCGATGTTCTGCGCCGCGCCGCACAGGGCGGAGGCGATGGCGAACCAGACGACGCCGATGAGGAAGATCTTGCGCCGGCCGTACCGGTCACCGAGCGAGCCGCCCAGCAGGATCAGCCCGGCGAGGGTGAGGGTGTAGGCGTTGATCGTCCACTGGAGCCCGGCCATGTCCGCCTTGAGCTCCCTGCCGAGAAACGGCAGCGCCACGTTCACCACAGTGCTGTCGAGCAGCGCCAGCCCGGACCCGAGCACGGTCGCCGCCAGAATCCACCGGCCGCGCGCCGATTTGAGCTCGACGTGGCCGTGCGTCTCCTCCGGGCGAGTCGTCATGGGCCAATCCTGTCACCGGCGTCGGCCCGAGATCACTCTGGGGGCGCGTCCGGCCCGCTCCCCAGCGCCCGCAGCACGAACTCCGACACCAGCTCCCCGGCCGCCTCGACCGTCACGTCCCCGCTGATCAGTGGCAACCGCTCGGCCCCCAGGACGGCCAGGATCATCCGCGCGGTGGCCGCCACGTCGAGCACCCGGAAGTCTCCGGCCGCGATTCCGCTCTCCAGGATGTCGATGAGCACCCGCTGCATGGGCGCGACATGCTCGGCCAGCCGCTGATAGGCATCGGGCCCCAGCGCCGCACTCAGATCGGCCGCGCCGGGATGCGGATGGGCGAGCAGCCCGTCGAGCTGCAGCCTGATGAACCCCCGCAGCCGCTCGGCGGGCGAGGCCCCGGCGGGCAGCTCCCGCTCGTAGCTGTCGATGAAGTATTGGGTGACCCGCTCGGTGAACGCGAGCAGCAGGGCGGCCTTGTCGGGAAAGTAGTTGTACAGGACCGTCCGGGTGATGCCGGCCTCCCCGGCCACGTCGGTCAGGGAGATGGCGTCGATGCCCTGCACCCGCGACAGGCGCGAGACGGCCTGCAGGATCCGGTCGCGCGTCTGGGCGCGGTGCTCGCCGATGGTGGCGGCCGAAATGCGGGGCATACGCCCATGGTAGGCGCACACCGCCTGCCCGCACCTGAACGAGGGCGACACATCACCCCTCCGCGCGACCCTTGCGCCCCGTAGACCGGGTCAGGCGGCGGCCTTCACCACGTGCATCAGCTCGGTCAGGACCTCGGTGTTGAGCTGGTAGGCCAGTTTGACCTCGCGGATCATCCGCTGCCGCTCCCGCTCGTCCAGGTCCAGCTCGTCGAGCCGCGACCGGTATTCGGTCTTGAACCGTGGCAGGCTGCCCAGCTCGTCGAAGATGTAGAAGTCCACGCCCCCGCCCTTGGCGTAGCCGTAGATCTTCTGCAGCTCCATCCGGATGAACTGCCCGCCCGACAGGTCGCCCAGGTAGCGGGTGTAGTGGTGGGCGATGTAGCCGGCGGGCCAGTCGGCCACCTGGTGGATGCGGGCCACGAGGGTGCGGGTGGCCTTCGACGGCTGGATGCGGTCGCGCCAGCCCGCCCCGTACACGGTGAAGAGGTCGCGTTCCAGCGCCCGCTCCCGGTAGAGCTCGGGGAACACGAAGCGCCCGGCCACCGGGTGGTCGGCCAGGTCGCGCGAGGCGCCGTCGAGGGCCACGTACGCGAAATAGTGCTGGGCGACCATCTCGCCGTATTCGTGCTCGGTCAACCGCCCGCTCATGAGCTCCGAGAGGTAGTTTTCCGACTCGGCCGACTCGTGGTCGCCCCAGGTGGCGTTCTTCAGGATTTCGGAGAACGGCGTGGTCACGGCCCACCTCTGGTTGCGCTGACGTTTCCTGACACAGTGTCACAAACGTCTGCGGCCGGCGTCAAGCTGATGACGACACGGTGTCATCAAAAGCCCTGTTCCCTCTCATCTACCCAGAAACCGGGAAGTCAAGGGGTGGCGAATTGGGAGTCCCTGATGTCCGAAAAATCGCACTAACATACGAGCACATGCCAGCCGCCGTCTCTGGAGTGATCCTTGTCCGTTCATGCCGATGTAGCCAGGCGACGCGTAGAAGAACTGCTGCGCGACAACGAAGAGCAGCTCATCCGTCGCTGGACTCAGATCGCCAAGGCGCCGTCGGAGGAGCTCAACGAGCTCTACCGCGCGCTCATCGCCGCCATCGACGAAGGCAAGAACGACTTCGCCGACGTCCGCGGCCTGCTGGCCGAGCTGTCCCGCTCGCGGGCGCGGGCCGGTTTCACTCCCTCTGAGACCGCCAGGGCGGTGTTCGGGCTGAAGGAGGCGCTCTACGAGTTCGTCGAGGCCGACTCGGAGGCCGAGTCGATGCGCGGCTTCATCTGGTTCTCCAGGCTGATCGACGACCTGGGACTGTTCACGTTCGAGTCGTACGCCACCGCCCGCGAGAAGGTCATCCTCGACCAGGCCGAGCAGCTCCTCGAACTGTCCACCCCGGTGGTCAAGCTGTGGGAGGGCATCGTGGCCGTGCCACTGGTCGGCACGCTCGACTCCGCCAGGACCCAGGTCGTCATGGAGAAGCTGCTGCAGACGCTGGTGGACACCGGCGCCGAGCACGCCGTCATCGACATCACCGGCGTCCCGGCCGTCGACACCCAGGTCGCCCAGCACCTGCTGAAGACCGTCGTCGCCGCCCGGCTGATGGGCGCGGAGTGCGTCATCTCCGGCATCCGCCCGCAGATCGCGCACACCATCGTCACCCTCGGCATCGAGTTCGGTGACATCGTGACCAAGGCGTCGCTGGCCGACGCGCTCGCCCACGCCTTCAAGCGCGGGGGCGTCCAGGTGTCCGGTGCGCAGGGCGGGCGCATCGCCATTCGAGCGGAGAACGTGTAGTGCAGCGAGTCCCCATCCTCAAGCTCGGCGACGTCCTCATCGTCTCCATCCAGATCGATCTGGAGGACCAGGGCGTGCTCGCCCTGCAGGAGGACCTGGCCGACGCCGTCGTCGACCACGGCGCCAAAGGGGTGATCATCGACATCACCGCGGTGGAGATCGTCGACTCGTTCATCGGCCGGATGCTGGCCACGATCGCCGGAGTGTGCGACATGCTCGACGCGCAGACCGTGGTGGTCGGCATGCGGCCGGCCGTGGCGATCACCCTCGTGGAGCTCGGGCTCTCGCTCGGCGGCGTCCGTACGGCGCTCAACCTGGAGAAAGGGGTTGCGCTCCTGGACCACATCAGGAGCGCGACCCCGTGAGCGCCGAGCGGGAGATCGGCATCGCGAGCAGCGCCGACGTCGTCGCGGTGCGCCAGGCGGTGCGGAGCGTCGCCATCGAGGTGGGCCTGTCCCTGGTCGACCAGACCAAGATCGTCACCGCCGCCAGCGAGCTGGCCCGTAACGCCTTGGTCTACGCCGGCGGGGGAGACGTGCGTATCCTGGTCGTCGAGAACGGGCCCAGGCGCGGCCTCAAACTGGTCTTCAGCGACGAAGGGCCCGGCATTCCCGACCTCGAGCAGGCTCTCACCGACGGCTGGACCACGGGCACCGGCATGGGTCTCGGCCTCGGTGGCTCGCGGCGGCTGGTCGACGAGTTCGACCTGCTGTCCGCGCCGGGAAAGGGCACGACCGTGACGGTGACGAAGTGGGCCAGGTGACGAGCCGGCTGATGGGAGAGTGGGTCCGCGCCGAAGATCCCAGTGCCGTCGGCGCGGTGCGCAGGCAGGCCGTCGAGCTCGCCGAAGAGGCCGGGTTCGACGCCGTCCTGATCGGGCAGACGGCCGTGGCCGTCAGCGAGGCGGTGTCCAACCTCGTCAAGCACGCCGTCCAGGGAGCCGTCATGGTGCGCTTCCACCCCGAGGCTCCCGCCACGGTGGAGCTCATCGCCGTGGACCGGGGGCCGGGCATGGCCGACATCGCCCGCGCCCTGCGCGACGGCTACTCCACCTCCGGCACGCTCGGCATCGGCATGGGGGCCATCGCCCGCATCGCCACCGGCTATGACGTGCACTCCGTGCCCGGCAAGGGCACCGTGCTGGCCGTGCACTTCACCGCCGGCGCCACCGCCCGCCCGCCGCAGCGGGCCAGCGGCCTGACCCGGCCCATCGGCGAGGAGATGGTGTGCGGCGACGGCTTCGCCATCGCCGAAACGGGCTCCGCCACGACCGTCCTGGTCTGCGACGGGCTCGGCCACGGTCTCATCGCGGCGCAGGCCACGCAGGCGGCCGTCAAGCTGTTCATGGAGATCTCCGAACGGGAGCCGGTGGAGATCGTGGACCGCCTGCACACCGGGATGAACGGCACCCGTGGGGGAGCGGTCGCCGTCGCCCGCGTCGAACGGGACACCGTGCTGTTCGCCGGGCTCGGCAACGTCTCCGGCTGGGTCGCGCACGCGCAGGGACGCCAGGGCATGGTGTCGGTGCCGGGCATCGCCGGATACCAGAAGGGGCGGCTGCGCCAGTTCTCCTACGAGGTGCCCGGTTACGCCACCGTGGTCCTGCACACCGACGGGCTGACCGACCGCTGGGACCCGGTGGCCCTGCCCGGCCTGTTCGCCCGTACCCCGGCGGTGGTGGCCGCGGGGCTGCTGCGCGAGGCGGGCAGCAGGCGGGACGACGCGTGCGTGGTGACGGTGAGGCCGCGTCATGGCGACCATTGAGCTGATCCGGGTCAGGATCGCCACCGACCAGGACGTCTTCGTGCTGCGCCGCCTCGGCCGCGCCGCCGCCGAGCTGACCGGGCTGGAGTCGCAGGACCAGATCCGGGTGGCGACGGCGCTCAGCGAGGTCGGCAGAGAGGTCTTCGGGCCGGGTGCGAGCGCGGTGCTCGAACTCGGCGAGCACGAGCTGCTGATCACCCTGGAGCACACGCGGCCCACCGGCCTCGCCGACTCCGAGGGCCTCACGCTGGCCGCCCGGCTGGTCGACGGCGTCACGCTGGACGGCGGGCGCGTCACGCTCGCCAAGCGGCTGCGGCCGCACCCGCGGCCCGCCCCGGTCGAGGAGATCCGCGACAAACTGGCCCGCCTCGCGCCGGTCTCCGCCCTCGAGGAGCTGAGGGAGCAGAACAGAGAGCTGGCCGAGACCCTGGAGGACGTCCTGCGGCTCAACGCCGAGCTGCAGGAGACCAACACCGGCGTGCTGGCGATGTACAACCAGCTCTCCGACGAGCTCGAGGAGACCAACAGGGGCGTGGTCGCCCTGTACGCCGAGCTGGACGAGAAGTCCAGCCTGCTCCGCGAGGCCGGCGACGCCAGGAACCGCTTCTGGGCCACGGTCAGCCACGAGCTGCGCACCCCGCTCAACTCCGTGATCGGCCTGGTCAGGCTGCTGACCGGCCCCGGCGGCGAACCGCTGACCGAGGAGCAGGCGCACCAGGTGCGGCTCATCGGCACCTCGACCGAGACCCTGCTCGAACTCGTCAGCGAGCTGCTCGACATGGCCAAGGCCGAGTCGGGCCGCCTGGACCCGCAGCCGTCCGAGGTGGACCTGGCGCGGATGGCTGGCCAGCTCCACGTGACGATGCGCCCGACCAGCGAGCGCGCCGGGGTCGAGCTGCGCCACGAGGTGGCGCCGGAGATCGCCGAGCTGTACGTCGACGAGGGCATGCTGCTCAGGATCCTGCGCAACCTGCTGTCCAACGCGCTGAAGTTCACCCAGAGCGGCGAGGTGACCCTGCGGGCCCACCCGGACGACACGAAGGACGAGGTCGTCATCACGGTCACCGACACCGGCATCGGCATCGCGCCGGAGCACCTGCCCCGCGTGTTCGAGGACTTCTTCCAGGTCCCCGGCACCCTCCAGGTCCGCTACCGGGGGACCGGCCTGGGCCTGCCGTACGCGCGCAGGCTCGCCGAGGCGCTCGGGGGTACGCTCGAACTGGACAGCCGGCCGGGCGAGGGCACCACGGCCACGCTGCGGCTGCCGCACTACAGCGGCCCGCCCGAGCTGGGCCGGGTGCTCATCGCCGACGACGACGAGGCGTTCCGCGCCTCGGCCCGCCGCATGCTGCACGGCTTCGCCACCCGGGTTGACGAGGCCGCCGACGGCGCCGTGGCACTCGACCTGATGGCGGTCAGCCCGCCCGACGTGATCCTGGTCGACATGCTCATGCCACGGGTGGACGGCAACGTGCTGCTCCAGCGCATGGCCGAGGACGAGCGGCTGAGCCGGATCCCCGTGGTCGTGGTCACGATCGCGCCGCAGCGCGCCCCCGACAGCAGGCCGGTCCTGTCCAAGCACGGGCTGCGCAGGGAGCAGTTACTCCAGGCCATTCGCAGCGCGAGAGGGGTACGGGATGACTGAGCCGGGAATCGTCCTGGTGGTCGACGACACGCCGACCAAGCGGTACATCCTGTCGAGCTGGCTGCGCCGCGCCGGCCACGAGGTGATCGAGGCCGGGGGTGGCGAGGAGGCGCTGCAGACGCTCACCGCGCACCACGTGGACCTGATCGTCCTGGACGTACGGCTGCCCGACATCCCCGGCTACGAGGTCTGCGAGCGGATCAAGGCCGACCCGGCGACCTCCGCGATCCCCGTCATCCAGGTGTCGGCCAACGCCATCTCGGTGCGCGAGCGCGCGGAGGGGCTGGAGCGCGGGGCGGACGCGTACCTCGCCGAGCCCATCGAGCCCGCCGAGTTCGCCGCGACCGTGGAGGCCATGCTCCGCTACTACCGGGCGCGGTGGCGGGCCGAGCTCATGGCCGAGCGCCTGGCCGGGCTGGCCGACGTGACGCTGCGGATGAACGAGGCCGAGTCGTTCGACGCGCTGCTGTCGGTCGCGGTCGAGGGCTCGGCCAAGGTGCTGGGCCGCTTCTGCGGCACCCTGGCGCTGCTGCCCGACGGGCGCACGCGCCGCTTCCGGGCCCGTCCCGGCGAGGTGGCCACCGCCCACAACGCCGCCCCCGGCCTGCTCGACCGGCTCGGCCGGCTGGTGGAGCGGGAGGCCGCGCGTACCCACGTGTTCACCCTGGACGCCGAAGACTGGCGCGGGCTCCTACCGGATGTGCAGATCGAGGGCAGCAGCACGGGCGTGCTGTGCCGTACCAAGAACGCCAGAGCGCCCATCTACCTGGGGGTGGAGGCGCGGCCGGCGCTCGACGCCGACGAGGTGAACCTGCTGCGCCAGCTCGGCCAGCAACTGGCCCTGGCGGTCGACGCGCTGCGCGCCTACACCGAGGAGCACGCGATCGCGCTGACCCTGCAGCGCAGCCTGCTGCCCACCCGCATCCCCGAGGTGCCCGGCCTGCGGGTGGCGCTGCGCTACCAGCCGGCCGTGGACAACATCGAGGTGGGCGGCGACTTCTACGAGGTGCTGCCGATCGGCGACCGGGTGCTGGTGGCGATCGGCGACGTGGAGGGCCACTCGCTGCACGCCGCGACCGTGATGGCGGAGCTGCGCCACGCCATGCGGGCCTCCTTCATCATGCAGATGGATCTCAGCGCCTCCCTCGACCTGCTCAACCGGATGATGCGGCGCTACCACCCGCGCATGACCGCCACGCTGTGCCTGATGCTCATCGACCCGGCCACGGGCGAGGTCGAGGTGGGCAACGCCGGCCACATCCCGCCCCTGTTCGCCGGGCCCGGCTCCGCCTACCACTCCCTGGGCAACCTGCTGCTCGGCGCGCTGCCGGAGGACTACCAGGTCGACCGGCTGAAGCTGCCGCCGGGCGGCACGATGCTGCTGTTCACCGACGGGCTCGTGGAGGATCGCCACATTTCGCTCGACGACCGCCTGGAGCACGCCCGGCGGCTCGCGGAGACCGTCGAGGACGACCTGGAGGAGTTCGCCGAGCGGATGCTGGGGGCGTTCGGGGCGCGCGAGGACGACGTCGCCCTGGTGGTCGTACGCCGGGAGGGCTGACCCGGAACGCCCGCTCGGCGAAGCGCCCGCGGCGTGGGGAAACGACGGCGCTCCGCGACCGCTGACAGCGGCTCCATCATGTAGCTGGTCTCGTCCGCTCTTCACAGACCCCGCCGGGGTACGGCGCAGAACAGCCGTGATGCGGACCTACCGGGTGTAACGATGCTTGGCACCCGGCGGGAAATACTCGGGATCGCCCGACTCCCGCAACCGGACGAACGGCGTCTGCTGCGCGACCGGCACATAGTTGGCGAACTCACTGTTCAGCCGGAGCAGTTGGGCCAGGATCGACGCGCCCACCGCCTGGGCGATTCCCTCGGTGGGCTTCTCACCGGGCATCAGCTCCACGGTCACGGTCAGGTGCCGGTCGTGGTCGGCGTCCTCGGTCACCTCCATGACGAACTTGCCCGTCACCGAGCCACTGACCTCCGGCTGCTCCAGCCCGATGGCGATGTTCTCCGGGTAGACGTTCGCGCCGTAGTAGGACACCGTGAAGTGGGCGCGCCCGAAGACGTACACGAACGGCCGCCGCGGCCCCTGCTCACCCGGCTCGAACCCATGCCGCCGGACAAAGCCCAGCAGATCCTCGTACGGCACCAGGCCACCCTCATCGGCGATGTGGTAGCGAACGAGCGGAATCCCGTTGTCACCCGAGAAGAGCAGCGTGCCCTGATGCTCCTCAAAGAACCGCACCCCGGGGTCGTACTGCAGCAAGCTGGGCAACCTGGACTCACCGAACACCTCCCTGGCCACCTCGGGCCGCCCCGCCAGAAACCGGCGGATCTCAACCGACAGCGGCGTCTCATTGGCCAGCACACCGGCGTCGGCCGTGCCGTACAGGGACGCGATCCCACGCAGCGGATCCCTGATTCCGGCCCGCTCGGAGACCAGCGCTCGCCACTCCTCACTGAACACCTCACCCGCCGTGACCAGCTTGACGTCCCACTCCCGCCACGGCAGGTCCTCGGTATCGATGAGGTTCTTCAAGAACGGCGGATATCCCAGCAGAACCACCTGATCGAAGTGCGGGGCCAGCTCGGGAAGGACCCGCAGAATCTCCCGCCGGTCACTCCCCGGAGCCACCACGGTGATCGGATACCCCCGCTCGGCCAGGTGCCTGCAGCAACTGACGGTGAACAGGCCGCCCACCCAGGTGCCCAGGGCGAAACAGACGACGGCCAGCGTACGCCGCTCGCGGGCGCCGAAGGAGTCCCGGAAGACCTCCTCGAACCGCTCGGCGATCACTCGCTCGTCGCTCACGGACCGCGGCCAGAACCCCGGCACCCCCGTCGAGCCGGACGACACGGCGATCATGTCCCCGATCCTCCCGTCCCGGCACAGGTCGGGCAGCGGGTGCCGCCGGGTGTAGCTCTCCTTGCTGGTCATGGGCAGCCGGGCGAAATCCTCCAACGTCACGACATCTGCGACCTCAACACCCTGCTCGACCAGAAACCTGCGGTAGGCGGGAACGGTCGCCGCCACCTGACGAAAGAGCTCAACCGGGTCCATCCGCCGAATCTACGACCCCAACCCCAGAACCGAAACCACCCACCCGCCAACAGGGCCGCCCGGCCACAGGAGCCACCTCGGCCCCCGAACCACCCACCCCC
>NZ_FNVT01000046.1 GCF_900108335.1 Nonomuraea solani | reverse complement strand
CCGACAACGACGTGATCACCCCGTCATCCACCACCCCCGCCGCATGCACCACCGCCCGCAGAGGATGAGCACCGGAAATCCCCTCCAGCAGCACCGCCAGAGCATCCCGATCAGCCACATCACAAGCGGCGACAGACACCTCGGCACCCAGCCCGGCCAACTCGCCACGCAACTCGGCCGCCCCCGGGGCATCAGCGCCGCGACGAGAGACCAGCAGCAGATGCCGCACCCCATGCTCGACCACCAAATGCCGCGCCACCAACGCACCCAGCCCACCAGTACCACCGGTGATCAGCGTCGTCCCATCCACCGGCCAGACCGCCACCGGCTCCTCACCGGCATCCCCCACCCGACCAGCCCCGCCAGCCGCCGACCAGGAAGAGGCCACATCTTCCGAACCGGGCGATGCCACCCGCTCCAGACGCGGCACCCACAACCGGCCGCCGCGCAGCGCCACCTCCGGCTCACCACACGCCAACGCCGCCGCCACCGCGTCAGCCACCTCACCCTCATCGCCGCTCCGGCCCACACCGGAGCCGCTTCGGCCCAGCGAGGCGTCGCCAAGCGACACCTCACCGTTAGCGGTGGCGATCGGCACGGAACTCGCCGATACCCCCTCCAGACCGAAGGCGACCTGCCCGCCTTCCAGAGAACCGTCGTGTGCGTCAAGGTCGACCAACGTGATCCGGCCCGGCTCTTCTGACTGAGCAGCCCTCACCAGCCCCCACACCGCCGCCTGCGCCGGATCCGGGACCTCGCCGTCGGCCACGGCCACCGCGCCCCGGGTCACCACCACGACCGGCCGCGTGTCCGCTTCGGTCAACCAGCCACGCAAGTCGGCCAGGACCGTACGCAGAGCGGTCCGTACTCGATCGAGTACATCACCAGCGCCCTGGGCTCCGTCAGCACTGTCTGTGGAATCGATGACGAGTGCGTCGCCGGTGGCCGCCGCACTGATCGCCGCCCCCGCCTGCCGCCACGCCACTTCGAACATGGAAGGGCGGTCGGTGACGGCGGCTCCACTCGATTGCGAGCGGCCCGGGGGGAGCAGCCAGTAATGCCGCCGCTGGAAGGGGTAGGTGGGCAGGTCCAGATGACCGATGCGGGCACCGGCCGGTGCGGTGGTCCAGGTCGGCCAGGCGGTCCAGTTCACGCCGGTGCCGCAGGTCCAGGCCTGGCCCAGTCCGGCGATCAGTTGGGCGGTCTCGTCTCGATCGCGGCGCAGCAACGCCACCACCGAGGCAGGCTCTGCATCCCCGTGGGCGTCGTCGTGCGCGAGGGTTTGTTCGATCATGGGGGTGAGCTGGGCGTCCGGACCGGCCTCCAGGAAACAGCCGACTCCGTACCCGCGCAGGGTGGTGACGGTGTCGGCGAACCGGACCGGCCGCTGCACGTGCTCGACCCAGTAGCCGGGCTCGGTGATCTCGGCGCCGGCCAGGCGCCCACTCACCCCCGACACCAGCGCCACGGTCGGCTGGTGGAACGCGAGCGAGGCCGCCACCGCGGCGAACTCCTCCAGCATCGGCTCCATCAGCGGGGAATGGAACGCGTGCGACACCCGCAGCGGCCGGGTCCGGTGCCCGTGCTGCCGCGCCCACTCGACGACCCGCTCCACCTGGCCGGACGCACCGGAGATCACCACCGCGCCGGGCGCGTTCACCGCAGCCACCGCCACCTGGTCGTAACCGGCCAGCACCGGCGCGAGCACCTCTTCACCGCAACCGATCGCCGCCATCGCACCACCGGACGGCACCACCTGCATCAACCGGCCACGAGCCGCCACCAGACGGCACGCATCCGCCAACTCCAGCACCCCGGCCACATGCGCGGCGGTGATCTCACCCAAAGAATGCCCGGCCACGTAATCAGGCCGGACCCCCAGCGATTCCAGCAGCCGGAACAACGCCGTCTCCACCGCGAACAACCCGGCCTGGGCGAACACCGTCTGATCCAGCACCCCATCGGTCCGGCCGAGGATGATCTCCCGCAGGCTCACCCCACCGGCCAGGCCGGTCATGACCTCTGTGGCAGCGAGTTCGGCCTCCAGCAACGCACACGCCTCATCGAAGGCACGGGCGAACACCGGGAAAGCCGCATACAGCTCACGACCCATCCCAGACCGCTGAGCACCCTGGCCCGAAAACAGCACCGCCACCCGGCCCGGCCGCACCCGGCCCACCACCGAAGACGGCTCCAGCTCCCCGGCCGCCAACGCCCGCAACCCGGCCAGCAGACCCTCCCGGTCCGCCACCGGAAGCACCGCCCGGTGCTCCAGGGCCGCCCTTCGGGTCAACCCGACGGCCACCTCCAGCACATCGGCGGAGCCGTGCTCGGCCATGAACCCGGCCAGCCGACCGGCCTGCGCCCGCAACGCCACCTGGCTCTTCGCCGACACCACCACAGGCACCGGCGCGGCCGGCGATCCCTCAGCAGCGGCACCGACGGCCGACGGCTCCTCGACGGGGGGCTCTTCCAAGATCACATGAGCGTTGGTGCCGCTGAAGCCGAACGACGACACCCCGGCCCGGCGCGGCCGGCCCTCGACCCGCGGCCACTGCCGGGCCTCGGTCAGCAGTTCCACCGCGCCGCCGGACCAGTTCACCTTGGAGGACGGCGCGTCCACGTGCAGCGTCTCGGGCAGCAGCCCGTACCGCATCGCCTGGACCATCTTGATCACACCGGCCACCCCGGCCGCCGCCTGGGTGTGACCCAGGTTCGACTTCACCGAGCCCAGCCACAACGGCGACCGCCGCCCACGGCCATAGGTGGCCAGCAGCGCCTGCGCCTCGATCGGATCGCCCAGCGCGGTGCCCGTACCGTGTGCTTCGACCACGTCCACGTCCGCGGCCACCAACCCGGCGGCCGCCAGCGCCTGCAGGATCACCCGCTCTTGGGAGGGGCCGTTGGGCGCGGTCAGCCCGTTGGAGGCGCCGTCCTGGTTGACCGCGGTGCCGCGTACCACAGCCAGGACCCGGTGGCCGTGGCGTCGGGCGTCCGACAGCCGCTCCACCACCAGCACCCCGACACCCTCGCCCCAGGCGGTGCCGTCCGCGGCGTCGGCGAACGCCTTCACCCGGCCGTCCGGGGCCAGCCCCCGCTGCCGGGCGAACTCGGTGAACGTCTCCGGCGTGGACATCACCGTCACGCCACCGGCCAGCGCCAGATCACACTCCCCGCTGCGCAACGCCTGTGCCGCCAGATGCAACGCCACCAGCGACGACGAACACGCCGTGTCCACCGACACCGCCGGCCCTTCCAAGCCGAGCGCGTACGACACCCGCCCGGACACCACGCTGCCGTGCGATCCGGTGCTGAGCATGCCCTCGGCCTCGGGTACGTCCCGGCCGTAGCCGATCGCGTAGTCCGGAGCCATCACCCCGACGTAGACTCCGGTACGGCTGCGCCGCAGCCCGGACGGGTCGACGCCGGCGTGCTCCAGAGCCTCCCAGGAGGTTTCCAGGATGAGCCGCTGCTGCGGGTCGGTGGCGGTGGCCTCGCGCGGGCTCATCCCGAAGAAGTCGGCGTCGAACTCGCCGGAGCCGCCCAGGAACCCGCCGCGGTTCACGTAGCTGGTTCCCGGGCGGGTCAGCTCCGGATCGTAGAGCGCGTCCAGATCCCAGCCCCGGTCGGTGGGGAAGCCGGCGATGCCCTCCCGGCCCGCGGCCACCAGGGACCACAGCTCCTCCGGGGTGGCCACCCCGCCCGGGTACCGGCAGGCCATGCCGACGATCGCGATCGGCTCCCGGGCTCGCTCCGTCACATCGCGGAGCTGCCGCCGGGTCTCCTGGAGATCCGCAGTGGCCCTGCGCAGGTAGTCACGCAGCCGGTCGTCGCCCGACATGAGTCATCTCCCCCGTTCAAGACGTCCCGTCCGGGCCGCCCAGCTCACTGTCCAGCACCGCGAACAGCTCCTCGTCGGTCGCCGCGGCGAAATCGCGTACCTGGTCGCGCGGAGCTCCGTTGCCGTCGGTACGGCGGTGCGCCTCCCGCCAGCGGCGGGCCAGCGCCTCCAGCCGGGCCGCCACCGCCTCCACATCGGCCTGCCCGGGTGGAGCCTCAGCGAGCGGCTCGGCCATCGTGGCCTCCAGCCGTTCGAGTTCGTCGAGTACGGCGCGCGCCGGGTCGGCGTGCTCCGGGTCGAGTTCCTCAAGGAGGAACGTGACCAGCGCCTCCGGGTTGGGATGGTCGAAGACCAGCGTCGCCGGGAGGCGCAGCCCGGCGGCGGCGGCCAGCCGGTTCCGCAGCTCCACCGCGGTCAGCGAGTCGAAGCCCAGCTCGGCGAAGGCCCGCTCCGCCACGATCGCGTCGACGCCGGCGTGCCCGAGCACCGCGGCCACGTGCGAGCGGACCAGGTCGAGGAGGATCCGGCGCTGTTCGGCCGGGAGCAGCCCCGACAGCCTTTCGGTCAGCGACGCCTCCGTCGCGGGCGTGCCGGCCGCCGCCCGTCGCCGCGCCGGCGCGGCCACCAGGCCACGCAACACCGGCGGCACCGGTTGGCCGGACAGCGCGTCCGTGTCCACGTCCACGGCGAGCACCACAGGGGCGTCCCCGGAGACGGCGGCGTCGAAGTGGCGCAGCCCGCTCTCGGTGTCGAGTTCGCGCAGCCCGGACGCGGCCAGCCGCGCCGAGTCACCCGTTCCCACGTGGGCGGTCATCGCGCTGCGTTCCGCCCACAGCCCCCAGGCCAGCGAGTGCCCGGGCAGTCCGAGATGGCGCCGATGCTGGGCGAGCGCGTCCAGGAAGGCGTTCCCGGCGGCATAGTTGCCCTGCCCGGGCGAGCCGAGCAGCCCGGCGGCCGAGGAGAACATGACGAACAGGGCGAGATCGGACCCTCGGGTCAGGTCGTGGAGGTGCCAGGCGCTGTCGGCCTTGGGCCGCAGCACCGCGGCGAGCCGGTCCGGGGTGAGCGAGGCGATCGTGGCGTCGTCGAGGACGCCGGCCGCGTGCACCACCCCGGTCAGCGGATGCGCCGCCGGGATGCCGTCGAGCAGCGCGGCGAGAGCGTCCCGGTCGGCCACGTCGCAGGCCTCGACCCGTACCGAGGCGCCCAGCTCGGCCAGCTCGTCGCGGAGCTCGGCGGCGCCGGGCGCGCCGGCGCCGCGGCGGGTGACCAGCAGCAGGTGCCGCGCGCCGCCGCGGGTCACCAGGTGGCGGGCGACGTGCCCGGCGATAACGCCGGTGCCGCCGGTGATCAGGACGGTGCCGTCCGGGTCGAGCTCCCGCGGCACGGTCAGCGCGAGCTTGCCGACGTGACGTGCCTGCTGGAGGTGCCGGAAGGCGTCCTTGGCGCGCCGGGCGTCCCAGACGGTGACGGGCGCCGGCCGCAGCACATCGTGTACGTACAGCCGCAGCACCTCGGCGAGAATCTCCTGGACCCGCTCCGGGGTGCCCGCCGGATGCTCGGTACGCGACTGGGCCACCATGTCGTAGGCCCGGTAGACGACCCCCGGGTGGGTGCCGGCCACCTCTTCCGCCTGACGGATGTCGGTCTTGCCCATCTCCAGGAAGTGGCCGCCGCGCGGCAGCAGCTCCAGCGAGGCGTCGACGAACTCCCTGGCCAGCGAGTTGAGCACCACATCCATACCCGCGCCACCGGTGGCGTCCAGGAACTTCTCCCGGAAGCCGAGGTCTCTGGAGGAGGCCAGGTGGGCCTCGTCCAGGCCGAGCGCGCGCAGCACGGGCCACTTGGCGGGCGACGCGGTCGCGTAGACCTCCGCGCCCAGGTGCCGGGCGAGCTGGATCGCGGCGATGCCGACTCCGCCGGCGCCCGCGTGCACCAGCACCCGATCCCCCGGGCTCACGCCGGCCAGGTCGACCAGGCCGTAGTAGGCGGTGAGATTGACGATCGGCAGCACCGCGGCCGCGGTGAACGACCAGTCGTCCGGGATCGGGACCAGCAGCCGCCGGTCGGTGATCGCCACGGTGCCGGCGCCACCGTCGACCAGGCCGGTCACCCGGTCGCCCGGTCGCAGGTCGGTGACGGCGGAGCCGACCTCCAGCACCACCCCGGAGGCCTCGCCGATCAGGCCGTCGTCCTCCTCCGTGATCATGTCGAGGGCGACCACCAGATCGTGGAAGTTGATCCCGGCGACGCGGGGCGCCAGCCGTACCTCGGTGGGCGCCAGCGGGCGGGTCGCCTCCGGCGCCGGCAGCAGCGCGAGGTTGGACAGCGTGCCCTTGCCGGTGGTGGCCAGCCGCCACGGTCCGGCCGGGGGGGCGAGCGCGTCGGCGTCCCGTACCAGCCGCGGCGCGTGAACCGTGCCGGCGCGCAGGGCCAGCTCCGGTTCGCCCGCTTCGATCGCCGCCCGTACCTCCGCCCACGGCAGGTCCTGCCCGTCGGTGTCGATCAGGACGAAACGGTCGGGATGTTCCGCCTGCGCGGCACGTACCAGGCCGGTGGCCGCCGCGTGTGCGGGATCGGCGTCCTCTCCTGGGAGAACCGCCGCCGCGCGGCGTACCACCACGGCCAGCCGGTCGCCGTCCGGCCGGTCGCCGGACAGCCATCCGCGCAGCGCGGCCAGGGTGTCCCGGGTGGCCGCGTGAGCGGCGGCCGCCGGGTCCTCGCCATCGTCGCGGGGCACGATGAACACCTCGAGGCCCGGGATCGCGGCCTCGGCGGACTCCTCCTGGTGCGGGGCGGCCAGGTGTGCCGTCACCGCGTCGGCCGACAGTTCGGCCGCGCCGTTGGACGATTCCGCGCCGTTGACCGAACCAGCGCCGTTGGCCCCCGAGGCCACCGAGGGCAGCGAGGGCAGCGAGGGCAGCGGTGTCCAGGTGAGGCGCGGTGGCGCGACGTTCGCCACCGCCGCGTGAGCCAGCTCCCCGTCGGTCACCGCGCGCACCACCACGGCCTCCACCGAGGCCATCGGGGTCCCTCCGGGGTCGGCCAGCTCGATGGTGAAGCGGTCCGTCGTCCCCGGGTCCGAACCGTTCCGCCCGCGGTCGGGCTCGCCGGTACCGGGCCGGTCGGCGACGCCGCGCAGCCGTACCCGTGCCGCGGTGGCACCGGTGGTGCGCAGTCGTACGCCACGCCAGGTGAACGGCAGCCGGGGCGCGCCGGAGGCATCGCCGTCGAGGAGCCCGGCGGAGTGCAGCGCGGCGTCCAGCAGCGCCGGATGGATCCCGTACCGGTCCGCCTCGCCGGCGACCGGGTCGGGCAAGGCGATCTCGGCGAAGATCTCGTCGCCGCGGCGCCAGGCACGGCGCAGCCCGCGGAACGCCGGCCCGTAGCCGTACCCGCCGGCGGCCATGGTCTCGTACAGATCCCCGATGTCCATCTGCCGCGCGTCTCCCGGCGGCCAGGCCGACTGCGGGGCGGGCGGCTCCGCGCCGGTGGCCATCGCCAGGGTGCCGGTGGCGTGCCGGGTCCACGCGGGGGTCGTCGTGTCCGCCGACGCCGGCGCGGCGTACACGGAGATCTGCCGGTGGCCGTCGTCGGCGGCGCCGACCACCACGCGCACCCGGGTCGCGCCGTCGTCGGGCAGCACCAGCGGGCGTTCCAGGATCAGCTCCTCCAGCATGTCGCAGCCGGCCCTGTCGGCGGCGTGCAACGCCATCTCCACCAGCGCGGCGCCGGGTATCACGATCCGGTCGGCCACCCGGTGGTCGGCGAGCCACGGCTGACCCGCGATGGACAGCCGGCCGGAGAAGACCAGCCCGTCACCGTCCGGCTCGTCCAGCACCGCGGCGAGCAGCGGATGGTCGGCGGAGTCCAGGCCGGCGGCGCTCAGCCCGGCCGGTCCACCCGAGGTGGCCGGCTTCCAGTACCTGTCGTGCTGGAAGGGGTAGGTGGGCAGTTCCACGCGCCGCCGCGCGCCCGGCAGGACCTTCGGCCAGTCCACCGGCACTCCGCGCAGCCACGCCTCGGCCAGCGCCGTGGTGAACCGGCCGCCCTCGTCACGGCGCAGCGTGCCCAGCGCGGCCACGTCCACGCCGTCGGCGGCGGCGGTCTCCTCGATCGCCGGTGTGAGCATCGGATGAGGGCTCATCTCCAGGAACAGCCGGCGTCCCCGGGCCAGCAGCGCCCGGGTGGTCTCCGCGAACCGCACGGTACGCCGCAGGTTCGTGTACCAGTACTCGGCGTCGAGCCCGGCGGTGTCCAGCTCGCCCGCGACCACGGTGGAGTAGAACGGCACCCGGGCGGTCTGCGGTCGCAGCCCCGCCAGGTCGCGCAGCAGCGGTTCGCGCAGCACTTCCACCTGCGCGCCGTGCGAGGCGTAGTCCACGGCCAGCCGCTTGACGCGGGTGCCCTCCGCCCGCAGCCGGGCCTCCAGCTCTTCCAGGGCCGCGCCGTCGCCGGCCAGCGCCACCGAGCCGGGCCCGTTCACCACGGCCACCGACACCGCGTCGCCGTACCCGGCGAGCACCTCGGTCATCCGTTCGGCGGGCAGCGCCACCGACATCATGCCGCCGTTCTGGCCGGACAGGCGCTCGGCGACCGCGCGGGCGCGCGTCACCACCACTCGCGCCCCGTCGGCCAGTGACAGCGCTCCGGCCACACAGGCGGCGGCGATCTCGCCCTGCGAGTGGCCGACCACCGCGGCCGGCTCGACCCCGGCCGCGCGCCAGGTCTCCGCCAGCGAAACCATGACCGCCCAGAGCACCGGCTGGACCACGTCGACCCGGTCGAGCATCTGTGCGTCGCTCAGTGCCTCGCGCACTCGCCAGTCCACCAGCGCCTCGATCTCCGCGGCGCAGCGCTCCAGGGCCGCGGTGAACGCGGGCGAGGAGTCCAGCAGTTCGATCGCCATGCCGGGCCACTGTCCGCCCTGCCCGGGGAAGACGAACACCGGCTGGTCGGCGCCGTCGTGCACGAGACCTCGGACGAGCTCCGCGGCCTGTTCGCCGGCGGCCAGCGCGCGCAGCCCGGCGACCGCGGCATCGCGGGTCTCGCCCAGTACGGCCGCGCGCCGCGGCAGGCCGGCCCTTCGGGTCAGCTCGACGGACACATCCAGCAGATCGGCCTCGTCGTGCTCGGTCATGAGCCCGGCCAGCCGGTCGGCTTGCGTCCGCAGTGCCGCCTCGCTCTTGGCCGAGACCAGCACCGGAAGTACCGGAAGCTTGGCGGGGTCTTCACCGGCCGGCGCAACCGGCTCCTCGGCGGGCGGCTCTTCCACGATCACATGAGCGTTGGTGCCGGAGATGCCGAACGACGACACTCCCGCCCGGCGCGGCCGGTCCGCCTCCCGAGGCCAAGGCTGGGCCTCGGTCAGCAGCTCCACCGCCCCACCGGACCAGTCCACCTTCGACGACGGCGCGTCCACGTGCAGCGTCTTGGGCAGCAGCCCGTGCCGCATCGCCAGAATCATCTTGATCACACCGGCCACCCCAGCGGCCGCCTGGGTGTGCCCCAGATTCGACTTCACCGACCCCAGCCACAACGGCGATAGCCGGTCCTGACCGTAGGCGGCCAGCAACGCCTGCGCCTCGATCGGATCACCCAGCGCGGTACCGGTGCCGTGTCCTTCGACCACGTCCACCTGCCCCGGACCGATCCCCGCCGAAGCCAGCGCCGCCTCGATCACCCGCTCCTGCGACGGCCCGTTCGGCGCCGTCAACCCGTTCGAGGCCCCGTCCTGGTTCACCGCCGAGCCGCGCAGCACCGCCAGCACCTGGTGCCCACGGCGCCGGGCGTCCGACAGCCGCTCCACCACCAGCACACCCACGCCCTCGCCCCAGCCGACTCCGTCGGCCGCCTCGGCGAACGCTTTGCATCGGCCATCGGCGGCCAGGCCCCGCTGCCGTGAGAACTCCACGAACGACTCTGGGGTGGCCATCACCGTCACACCACCGGCCAGCGCCAGATCGCATTCGCCGCGCCGCAGCGCGTCCGCGGCCAGATGCAGCGCCACCAGCGAGGACGAGCAGGCGGTGTCCACGGAGATCGCGGGCCCGCGCAGGCCAAGGGTGTAGGAGACGCGCCCGGAGACCGTGGCGCCGCCGGCGCCGGCGGGCACGTAGTCGTGGTACATCACGCCGGCGAATACCCCGGCGCTGGTCTCGCGCAGCGACGCCGGGTCGATCCCGGCCCGCTCCAGCGCGTTCCAGCTCACCTCCAGGAACTGCCGCTCCTGCGGGTCCATCTCCGCCGCCTCGCGCGGGCTGATTCCGAAGAAGTCCGGGTCGAAGTCGGCGGCGCCGTACAGGAAGGCGGCCTCCCTCGTGTACGAGGTCCCCTCGTGCCCGGGCTCCGGGTGGAACAGCGAACCGAGGTCCCAGCCGCGGTCGGCGGGGAACTCGCCCACCGCGTCTCCGCCCTCGGTCAGCAGCCGCCAGAGGTCTTCCGGGGAGTCCACGCCGCCCGGGTACCGGCAGGCGAGTCCCACGATCGCGATGGGGTCGGTCGTAACGGCGGGCGCCGTCCGGACCACCGGCTCCGGCTTCCCTCCTGACCGGTCCGCCAGGAATGACGCCAGCGCGGTCACCGTCGGGTGGTCGAAGACCAGCGTCGCGGGCAGCGCCACGCCGATCCGCCGGCCCAGCCGGTTCCGCAGCTCCACTCCGGACAGCGAGTCGAAGCCCAGCTCCTGGAAGGCCCGGTCCACCGGCACCAGCTCGGCCGCGTCGTACCCGAGCACGCCGGCGGCCTCCGCGCGGACCACGCCCAGCAGCAGCTCCCGCCGCTCCGGCGGGGACAGCCGCTCCAGCCGGTCGGTGAGCGAGCCCGGCCCGGCCGCGGCGGCACGGGCCGACCGGCGGCCGGCCAGCGCGCGCAGCAACGAAGGCGGCTCCGTGTCCCGGCCGCGCAGCGCGGCGAGGTCCAGCCGGCAGGCCACTGGCGCGGGGTGTCCCGCGGCCAGCGTCGCGTCGAACAGGGCCAGCCCTTCCGCGGCGGTGAGGGGTCGCATCCCGGAGGCGGCCAGACGGGCGGTCTGACGGCCGTCCAGCCGGCCGGCCATGCCGCTTTCCGCCTCCCACGCCCCCCAGGCCACCGAGATCGCCGGGAGCCCGGCGGCGGCCCGCCGTGCGGCGAGCGCGTCCAGCGCGGCGTTGGCCGCCGCGTAGTTGCCCTGTCCCGCGGCGTCCATCAGCCCGGTCGTCGAGGAGAACAGCACGAACGCCCGCAGGTCGTGGTCGCGGGTCAGCTCGTGGAGGTGCCACGCGCCGTCCACCTTGGGCCGCAGCACGCGTGCCACCCGCTCCTCGTCGAGCGCCGGGATGGTGCCGTCGGCCAGCACTCCGGCCGCGTGCACCACGGCGGCGAGGGGACCGACCTCGTCCAGGAGCTCGGCGAGCGCGGCGCGGTCGGCCACGTCGCAGGCGGCCACCGTCACCTCGGCGCCCAGCCCGGTCAGCTCGTCGCGCAGCTCGGCCGCGCCAGGTGCGTCGAGGCCGCGGCGGCTGGTCAGCACCAGGTGCCGCACGCCGTGCTCGGTGACCAGGTGCCGGGCCAGCAGGGCGCCCAGGCCTCCGGTGCCCCCGGTGATCAGCGTGGTGCCCTCGTTGGGCCAGGCCGCATCGGCGTTCCCGGCGTCGAGGCGGGTCAGCCGGGGCGCCCAGAGCCGGCCGGCGCGAACGGCCGTCTCGGGCTCTCCGGCGCGCGCCGAGGCCGCGGCTGCCTTGTCGATCGCAGCGCGGTCCGGGTCCAGTTCGGGGTCCAGGTCGACCAGGATGATCCGTCCCTGGCTCTCTTCCCTGGCGGCCCGGGCCAGTCCCCAGATCGCCGCCTGCGCCACGTCGGGCGCCGCGCCGCCGATCGGGACCGCGCCTCTGGTCGCGATCACCAGGGTGTCCTCGGCGGAGGGCTCGTCGGCCAGCCAGCGCCGCACGCGCTCCAGCGTGGCCGCCACGCCGTGCCGTACCCCATCAGGCGAGGAGGTGGCCGCCGCGGTGTCGTCCCAGGCCAGGTGCACTTCGGTCGCCGCGAGGGCGTCCGGCGCGGCCTCGTCCGGCGTGGGCAGCGGCCGCCACTCCACCTCGTAGAGCGGGTGTGCCGCCGCGCCGACCGGGAGGCCGGCGGCGAGCGGGCGGGATTCGAGCGATGTCACGGTGGCCAGGGGGCGGCCTGTCGCGTCGGCCAGGTCCAGCCGTACGGCTCCCGCCCCGGCGGTGTCGTCCGGGCGCAGCCGTACGCGTGCCGCGGCGGCGCCGGTGGCGTGCAGTTCGACCCCGCGCCAGGCGAACGGAACCACGGGCCGCTCGTGCCCGGCCGTCTCCGCGTCCACCTCGGGCAGCAGGCCCACCCGCAGCGCGGCGTCCAGCAGTGCGGGATGCGCGCCGTATCCGGTGGACTCCACCCCTTCCGGCAGCGCCACCTCGGCGTAGAACTCGTCACCGTGCCGCCAGGCGGCGCGCAACGCGCGGAACGCCGGGCCGTACTCGTAGCCGAGCTCGGCCAGCCGGTCGTCGAGCCCGTCGACGTCCACGGGCCGCGCGTCCGGGGGCGGCCACGCGGTGAGGGCGGCGCCGTCGGCCGTGGCGGGCGCAAGGGTGCCCTGGGCGTGCCGGATCCAGCCTTCCCCGGTGGTCGAGTGGATCTCCACGGTGCGGCGGCCCCGATCGTCCGGGGCTCCCACGGCGACCTGTACGGCTACGCCTGCGTCCCCCGCGGGGATGACCAGCGGGGTCTCCAGGACGAGCTCGTCGAGCCGGCCGCAGTCCACCTCGTCGCCGGCGCGGATCGCCAGCTCCACGAAGCCGGTCCCGGGAAAGATCACGGTGCCGTTCATCGTGTGGTCGGCCAGCCAGGACTGGGTACGCGGGGACAGTTGCCCGGTGAGGGTGACACCGCCGTCCGGGTGGGTCACCGCGGCGGCGAGCAGCGGGTGCTCGACCGGCGCCTGGCCGACCGCCGACACGTCCCCGGCCCGGTGCGCCTCCAGCCAGAACCGGCGCCGCTGGAACGGGTAGGTGGGCAGGCCGACGGGACGGGTCTCACGGCCGGCGAACCAGGCGGCCCAGTCCACGGTCACGCCTCCGGCCCAGGCCGCGCCGAGTGCGGCGCCGAAGTTGGCCGTCTCGTCGCGGTCGCGGCGCAGCAGCGGCACCACCAGGCCCGTGTGGCCGCCGTCGGCGAGAATCTCCTCGACCATGGGGGCGAGCTGAGCGTCCGGGCCGACCTCCAGGAAGCGGGTGACCCCGCGTCGCCGCATGACGTCGACGCCGTCGGCGAACCGCACCGGCCGCCGCACGTGATCCACCCAGTAGTCGGCCTGGGTGATCTCCTCGCCGGCCAGGTCACCCGAGACGTTGGACACCAGCGGCAGCTCCGGACGCCGCAGCGTCAGCCCCGCCACGACCTCCCCGAACTCTTTGAGCATCGGCTCCATCAAGGGCGAGTGGAACGCGTGCGACACCCGCAGCGGCCGGGTCCGGTAGCCGTGCTGCCGCGCCCAGTCGACGACCTCGGAGACCTGCTCGGACGCGCCGGAGACCACCACCGAACCAGGCGCGTTCACCGCCGCCACCGAGATCTCGCCACGCCCGGCCAGCACCGGCGCGAGCTCCTCTTCGCCGCAGCCGATCGCCGCCATCGCGCCGCCGGCCGGGAGCGCCTGCATCAACCGGCCACGAGCGGCCACCAGGCGGCACGCGTCGGCCAGGTCCAGCACCCCGGCCACATGCGCCGCGGCGATCTCGCCGATCGAGTGGCCGGCCACGAAGTCGGGCCGGACCCCGAACGATTCCAGGAGCCGGTACAGCGCCGTCTCCACCGCGAACAGCCCGGCCTGCGCGAACACGGTCTGGTTCAGGGCGTCGGCCGTCTCGTCGGTGTGGGACGCGGGCGCCAGCACCGCACGCAGGCCGAGTCCGGCCGGACCACCGGAGACGCCGGCCAGCTCGGCCGTCAAGAGCTCGGCCGCCTCGTCGAAGGCCTGCGCGAACACGCCGAAGCGCGCGTACAGGCCGCGGCCCATGCCGAGCCGTTGCGCGCCCTGTCCGGAGAACACCAGGCCCAGCCGCCCGGACCGGGCCGCCTCGACGGTCACGCCTGGCGGTGGCTCGCCCGCGGCCAGGCCGCGCAGCGCGGCGAGCAGGCCGTCACGGTCGCCGGCCACCAGCGCGGCCCGATGCGCCAGCGCCGCCCGCCGGGTCAGCGCCCGCGCCACGTCCGCCATCTCGGCGGCGGCGCCGGCGTCGGCGCCGATGCCGGTGCCGGGCTCGGTGAGGAAGCCGGCCAGCCGGTCGGCCTGCGCGCGGAGCGCCGCCTCGGACTTGGCCGACACCACCACCGGCATGACCGCGGGAGGCGCGGCCGTGCGGTCAGGGGGTGCGGACTCTTCCGGTGCCTCCTCAAGAATGATGTGGGCGTTGGTGCCGCTGACCCCGAACGCGGAGACGCCGGCGCGGCGCGGGTGGCCGTTCCGCGTCCACGGCTGTGATTCGGTCAGCAGCTCCACGGCGCCGGCGGACCAGTCCACTTCCTCGCTCGGCGCGTCCACGTGCAGCGTCTTCGGGAGCGTGCCGTGCCCCATCGCCAGCACCATCTTGATGACCCCGGCGGCGCCGGACGCCGCCTGGGCGTGGCCGATGTTCGACTTCACCGACCCCAGCCACACCGGCCGCTCGCGGCCCTGCCCGTAGGTCGCCAGCAACGCCTGCGCCTCGATCGGGTCGCCCAGCCCGGTGCCGGATCCGTGCCCCTCCACGACGTCGACGTCCGCCGGCGACAGCCCCGCCGCGGCCAGCGCGGCGCCGATCACCCGCTCCTGGGACGGACCGTTCGGCGCGGTCAGGCCGCTGCTGGCGCCGTCCTGGTTCACGGCGCTGCCGCGGATCACGGCAAGTACGGGGTGCCCGTGCCGCTGGGCGTCGGAGAGCCGTTCCAGCAGCAGCAGGCCGACCCCTTCGCCCCAGCCGACCCCGTCCGCGGCCGCGGCGAACGACTTGCAGCGGCCGTCCGGGGAGAGCACGCCCTGCCGGCCGGAGTCGACGAACAGCTCGGTGGTGGACAAAATGGTGGCGCCGCCGGCCAGTGCCAGCTCGCACTCGCCGCCGCGCAGCGCCTGCGCCGCCAGGTGCAGCGCCACCAGCGACGACGAACACGCGGTGTCCACGGTGACCGCGGGCCCCTCGAAGCCGTACAGGTAGGAGATCCGGCCGGACGCCACGCTGCGGTGGCTGCCGTGCGCGATGAATCCCTGCACGCCGCGGGGTATCCGGTCGCTCCGCGAGCCGTAGTCGCCGTACATGACTCCGACGAACACGCCGGTACGGCTGCCGCGCAGCGCCGTCGGGTCGATCCCGGCGCGCTCGACCGCCTCCCAGGTGGTCTCCAGCAGCAGCCGCTGCTGGGGGTCCATGGCGGTGGCCTCGTTGGGGCCGATGCCGAAGAACTCCGGCTCGAAGTCGGCCACGTCGCGGAGGAAGCCACCCTCGCGGGCATACGTCTTGCCCGGTTTGCCGCGCTCCGGGTCGTAGATCGCGTCGATGTCCCAGCCGCGGTCGGCGGGCATGGGCGTGACCGCGTCGACCTCGTCGGTGAGCAGCCGCCACAGGTCCTCGGGCGCGGTCACCCCGCCCGGGTACCGGCAGGCCATGCCGACGATCGCGATCGGCGCCCCGCCGTCGGGACCGGCGCCCAGTTCGCGCAGGCGATCCTCGGCGGCACGCAATCGCCGCCGAGACTCCCGCAGATCCGCGGTCGCTCTTTTCAGGTAATTGACAAGTTTCTCTTCGTTGTCCATTACCAACCTAGGAATATCAGGAGCGTTGAGCTCGCCGGGCTTCATGGGTCTACCACCCTTTTGGTGCCGCAACCAAGTTACGAAATGTTCGGGGGCCGACTAACCCCTAAGGCCCCCTAATATCAATTGTTGCCGGGGCCCAACAGCTCGCCGGCGCGCGCGGTGAGCGCCTTTCGGTCCACCTTGCGGTTGGCGTTGAGCGGAAGTTCGTCGAGGTGGTGATATCGCTTGGGCACCATGCCGTGCGGCAGCGTACGGCGCAGCCGGTTGGCCAGCTCGACCGGCGGACGCGCCTCGCCGGTGTAGAACACCACGAGCTCCGTGCCGGCCTCCCCCTCCACCCCTACCGCGGCCGCCTCGGCCACCCCGTCACCGGCGGCCAGCAGCGCGTGCTCGATCTCCGCCAGTTCCACCCGCCAGCCCAGTACCTGCACCTGGGCGTCGCGCCGGCCCAGGTAGCACAGCTCGTCGCCGGGAAGCCGCCGCACCCGGTCGCCGGTGCGGTACCAGGTGTGCCCCGCGTGCTCCAGGAAGCGGCCCGCGCCGTCCGCCGGCTCCAGGTACCCGGGGGTGAGCTGCGGCCCGGTGACGCACAGCTCCCCCTCCTCCTCGTCGGTCACCTGGCCGTCCTCGGTGACGAGCAGGACCTGGTGCCCGGGGTGCACGGCGCCGATCGGCACGACGCCGTTGACCGCGAGCTTCGCCGAGTGCTCCGGCGACCAGCGATGACCCGTGATCGTCACGGTCAGCTCGGTCGGCCCGTACAGGTTCTCCACCGTGGTGTACGGCGCCGCGGCGGTCCAGTCCTCGACGTCCTGGCAGCGCAGCGCCTCTCCGGCGAAGAAGCTCCACCGCAGGCCCGGCAGCGTGCCCGGCCGCAGGGCGCCGAGCCGGCGGGCCAGGCTGATGCCGCTGGGCGTGGAGAACCACACGGTCACCCGGTGACGCTCCAGGAAGGCGGGCAGGTCGGCGTGGCCGCGCGGGGGCACCGGCACCGCCGGGGCTCCCGCGCCCCAGGCGCAGAACAGGTCGAAGATCCCGCAGTCGAAGGTCAGGTCGAAGGTCTGCGAGAAGGCGTCGTCGGGGCTGAAGTCGTAGCGGCCGTCCAGCACGCCGAAGTAGTGGTGCAGGTTGCCGTGGGTGAGCGTCACGCCCTTGGGCCGGCCGGTCGAGCCGGAGGTGAACAGGAGGTAGGCGGGGGTCTCGGGCGGCACCGCGTGCGGTTCGGCCGGCGCGTGCGCGGCCGCCACCGGAATCCCCCCTTCGCCGCCGCCGTCGGGCAGCAACACGGCCCCGAGGTAACCGCGTTCCCGCAGCTCGGGCAGCAGGGCGGCGCCGCGCCCATCGGCGATCACGGCGGTGACGCCGGCCGCCGTCACCATCCGCGCCGTCCGGTCGGGCGGGAAGCCGGCGTGCAGCGGCACCACCGTCGTCCCGGCGTACAGCGCCGCGAGCACCCCGGCGTAGGCCGTGACCCCCTTCTCCGCGAGCACCCCTATCGGGCCGGTAACGCCGCCGTGGAGCAGCGATCCGGCCCAGACGAGGGCGAGCTCGTGCAACTCCTCGAAGGTGACCGTGCGGTCTCCGAGGCGCAGCGCCGCACCGCGCGGCGCGGCGGCCAGCCCTCCCAGAAATCGCCCGTGGAGGTTCCGGTGAATATCTTCGCCCATTTTCTTCTCCCCCAGCGCGAGTTATTGAGGCATAATTCAGGCCATGTGGGATAAACAGTTTGAGGCACTGCTGCGGCACCGCCTTCCCTTGCTGTCTTCCGGCGACGAGCTCACCGCGGAAACCAACCTCCGGGAATTCGGTTTGGATTCCATGGGCGCGGTGGAACTGTTGAGCGCGCTGGAAGCCGACTACTCCGTACAGTTCGACGAGGAGGCACTCGTCCTGGACACCTTCAACACTCCGGGGGCCTTGTGGGCGGCGCTCAGCGCGGCCCGTCCAGCCCTCTGAGGCCGCCCGGTCACCCCGCCGCCGAGCCACGCTCCGCACCGGATTCCCCGCCGCGCGATGAGCGGGGCTCGGCATCGCGGGCCGCGCCGACGAGAAGCGGCCGCTTCGGGCCGACCGGCACCACCTCGAAGTGCCGTCTGGTGGCCGGCACCCGGCCGAACAAGGAGTCCGGCCCGGCCACGCAGACCGTGCGCACTCCCCTGGCGCGCAGCGCCTCGACCGTCCCCGGCCAGTGCATCTGCCGGACGAAGCCGTCCAGGAGCAGGTTCCGCACCTGCTCCCCGGTGGTCAGCGGCGACCCGTCGTGGTCGGAGATCACCGGCAGCCGCGGCTCGGCGAACTCCAGCTCGTTCAGGACCTCCTTCTCCGCGCGTTCCCGCAGCCGGGCGAAGGCCGGGGAGTGCATCGGCGGCCGCATCGTGTACAGCGACAGCCCGCCGGCGGCGCGGATCCCCTTCTCCAGCCCCGGCAGATCGTCCGCCGACAGCGTGACCATGTAGAAGTCCTTGTCCACGCGGCAGGCGACGTCCGCCACGCGGCCCCGCGCGGTCAGCTCGCCGAGCATCTCCTCCGCCACCTCCGGATTCACCCGGACGAACGAGTGGGTGACGAGGCTCTGGTGTTCCCGACTGAAGTAGTCGGCCACGCACTGGGCCAGCCGGGCGGTCATCCAGACCGCGTCGGCGAAGCCCAGCGAGCCCACATAGGCGGCGGCCACCTTGCCGCCGAAGCTCGGCCCGGTGCACAGCCCCGGGCGGGCGGGCAGCGCCTCCTGCTCGGCCCACTCGGCCAGAGCCAGGCAGGTGACCAGGAAGGCCACTTGGGCGTACTCGGAGTAGTCGCCGTCCGCGCGGCGGAACCGGTCCAGCACCGGGTAACCGAGCGCCTCGTCGGCCTCGGCGAACAGCCGCCACGCCAGCGGCACCTCGGTGGCGAACCGCTCGATGTCGGCGAATGCGGTCGGTCCCATCCCTGGAAAAACCATCGCGATCTCGTGGCTCGATACGTTATCCACCAGGGCACGCTAACCGCGGCGGCCCGGCCGGCCCCACCCCTAGTACCCCTCATCGTGACGCGGGCGGCCCCCACCCATGCGCGGGCGCTCATCCCTGGCCGTCGTGCCTGCGCTGGACGTAGTGGAGCGCGTCCAGCAGTTCGGCCGAGCCGACGGGGCGGGAGCGGCGCCGCGTCACCAGGCCGTCCAGCGGCAGCGCGCCGACGTCCGCCCAGCGCAGCGCCCCGTCGCCGTCGATGTGGCTGCGCGCCGCCCCCCGGTTGTCCGGGTGCACGCAGTAGGGGATGTCCAGGTAGCCCAGCTTGAACGCGCGCAGCAGCGCCCGGCCCACGTCCGGGTGCAGCTCCAAGGTGGCCTCGACCAGCCGCCGCGCCTCGGCGTACACCTGTGAGTCGGTGCTGCTCGGCGGCGGCTCGACCGGCCGCGCCGCGCGCGCCGTCGTGCCGGCCAGCTCCAGCGCGGCCACGTTCTCCTTGATCGTGGGGATGCGCTGGGACTCCGCCTCGGTCTTGACGATGAGCCGCTCCGCTCCGGTGCGCACGGCCAGCTCGGCGGCGGCGGCCAGCAGCGACGCGGCGCCACGCGGGGTCTCGGGGTAGACGCCCATGTACGCGTAGACGACCACGTGCCAGCGGACCCCGGCGAGGAACTCCCCGGCCAGCGCGCGCAACGCGAGCACCGCCTCGACGTCCTGCCGCGGGCTGGTCTGCTGGGCGTAGCTCAGCGAGATGTCACGCAGGCCGTGGGCCTGGAAGAACAGCCCCTCCAGGACGCTGAGCGCGACGAGCTGGCCGGGCGGGCAGAGCTGGCCCAGCACGCAGCCGCCGAAGGTCTCCAGGTGCGGTTCTCTTCCCTCCGCCCGCCCCCGGGTGGCCAGCAGCTCGCAGCCGCGGGCCCAGTGGTCGACCGCCTGGTTCAGCGGGATCCGGCTGTACGGCAGGCAGTAGGAGACCGGGCCGCCCTCGGTGGCGTCCAGGCCGGCGTCCAGCAACGCCTCGAAGATCTTCCCGGGGTTGGCGGAACCGTGCCGCACCTGCACGGGAAAGGTGGCGTCCCGCACCCCGCGCAGCAGCTCTCTGTTGACCGCGACGCCATGGCTGACCAGGGGGTAGCCGTTGAGCGCGGCGCCGGAGGCCAGCGCCGCGGCCGCCGAGTCCAGGTCGCCCACCCGGGTGTAGCTGTCCACGGTGATCGTGCCGGCGGTGGTCGCGCGGGCGCGTTTCGTGGCGAGCAGCCCGGTGCGCATGGTCGCCACGTCGCCGAACCCCATCCGGGGCTGCACCACCAGCTCGCCGCTCGCGGCGGTGCCGGCCACGAAATCGCCGAATCCCGCGGCCACCGCGGGCTCAGCCGAACTGGGCCGGCGTCCGCGCCGCAGCGTCGTCCGCCGTCCAGGCCACCGCGGCGGCCAGGGTCCTGAACTCATCAAGGTCTTCCGGACCGCGATCGAAGACCCGGTCACAGCCGGCCGCGGTGAGCTCGCCGGCGAGGTCGTCCTCCCGCCGCCCGGTCACCCCGAGGCGGCCACCCATCACGATCGGGACGCCGGTCAGCTCCGGCCGGGCCCGCAGCTTGGGGACGACCCGCAGGCCCTCCCGGTAGCCGTGCCCGTTGACGGTGCTGATCACCACGAGGTCGGGGCGCTGGTCCACGCACTCGGTGACCAGCAGGTCGTCCGGGACGCACGGTCCCAGGTTCACCACGTCCAGGCCCTCTTCCTCGCAGACCAGTTGCAGATAGACCAGGTTCCAGGTGTGCGAGTCGGATGCCACTCCGCTCACCAGGGCTCGCGGGCGGCCCTTCCGCGGACTCGGGTTCGGGTCGGGCAGTATGCGGGTCACGTCAACTCCCTGTCGTGGCGTCGCTTGCGCGGGTCCCCGGTTGGGTCCCGTCAACAGTGGCGAGGTAGGCCAGCAGCACTTCCCGGAACCGGTCGGGTTCCTCCAGGTGCGGGAGGTGGCTGGAGTTCTCGAGGATCTCCCAGCGGGAGTCCGGGATGAGGTCTTGGAACGGGCGCACGGTCTCCGGGGTCGCCTCATCGTGCCGCCCGGAGATGATCAGGGTCGGCGCCTCGATGGACGGCAGCAACTCCTCGACCGACCAGTCGCGCAGCGTGCCGACGACGTGGAACTCGGTCGGCCCGTTCATCGTGTAGTAGACGGTCGGGTTGTTGTGCATCTCCATGAAGGAGGCCTGATACTCCCGTGGCCACGGGTTCACCAGGCACACGTACCGGTCGAAGAAGACGCGCATGGCGTCGAAGTAGGAGCGGGTGCCGGTGGTGCCCGCGGCCTCGTGCCGGGCCAGCGTCTCCTGCACCTCGCGCGGGAGCGTGGCGCGCAGCCGTACCATCTCCGCGCGCCAGGTGGTCATCGAGGCCGGCGAGTTCGCGATGACCAGCCCGCGCAGCCCGCGCGGGCGGGTCGCGGCGTGCGCGGCGCCCAGCATGCCGCCCCAGGAGTGGCCGAAGAGCAGGTAGCCGCCGGCCACGCCGAGCCGTTCGAGCAGGTTGTCCAGCTCGTCGAGGAACAGCCGCACGGTCCAGAAGTCCGCGCCCTTGTCGGGCAGGTGGGTGGAGCCGCCGTTGCCCAGCTGGTCGTAGTGGATCACCGGCTGGCCGGTGTCGCTCAGCTCGCACATCGGCAGCAGGTAGTCGTGCGTGCTCCCGGGCCCGCCGTGCAGCACCACCAGGGGCGGGCGCCCGCCGGACAGGTCACCGCTCACCCGATACCAGGTGCGGTACTCCCCGAACGGCACGGTGCCCTTCGCGGTCGGCCGTCGACTCATCTCAGCCCCCCGGTCACCGCAGGGCGCCCTCGGCCACGCCGAGGTCCCGTATCGCACCGGACTCGTCCCCAGACCTGCCCGCGCGATGCGTCGCGACCAGGCGTTCCAGCCGGGGGACGAGCTCCGCCGGGGTGGGCTCCGTGAGCATCTCCCTGCGCAGCCGGTCGGCGGCGGCCCGCGGGCCGGGCTCGTGCACCAGCTCCGCCACCGCGTCCCGGAAGCCGCGGGGGTCGAGCTTCGGCGGCGGGATGTAGCGGCCGGCGCCGGAGCCGGCCAGCCGCTTGGCCTTCACCGGGGTGTCCCAGGTGTTGGCGACCATCAGCTGTGGCACCCCGTTGAGGAGCGCGGCGCTGAACGTGCCGGCCCCGCCGTGGTGCACCACCGCCGCGCAGGTCGGTATCAGCAGGTTCATCGGCACGAAGTCGACGATGCGCACGTTGTCCGGCACCTCTCCCAGGCGGGCGCGCTGCTCGGCGTCGAGCGTGGCCACCACCTCGACGTCCAGCTCGGCCACCGCTCTCACCAGCTCGGCCGGGCCCATCGCCCAGTCGTGCAGGAAGTCGCCGCCGGTCCCGCCCAGGGTGAAGCAGACGCGGGGGCGGCCGGGAGGCTCGGCCAGCCAGTCGGGCATCACGGAGCGGCCGTTGTACGGCAGCGTCCGCATGCCCACCACCGGCACCCCGACCGGCAGCCGCAGGCTCGGCGGCATCGTGGTGTCGATCGTGAGCCGTCCGGTGGTCACCTCCTCGGTGTACGGGCGGGAGTACCGCGCCAGGGTCAGCGTCAGCCACTCGGCCACCGGGTCCTCCCAGTGCGCCCGCGGCTGCCGGTCACGCAGGTCCAGGAAGGTGCGGCGGGCGCTGCCCAGCACGTCGAGGCCCCACAATGCCCGGACGTGCACCGCCCCGCACGCCTCCGCCGCGACCGCGCCGGCCAGCGTGAACGGCTCCCAGATCACCAGGTCCGGGCGCCACCGCCGGGCGAAGCCGACCAGCTCGTCCACCATCGCCGTGTTGTTGGTGGCGGCCAGCAGCAGCGGCGCGATCACCATGTCGAAGTCCAGCGCCTGCTCCCAGGTGACCGGCTCGTCGCGGTCCTCGTGCACCTGGGGCGGGCCCATCGCAGCGGCCGGCCGCTCCCGCACCTCCTCCAGCACCATGTCGGTGCCGACCGGGACCGCGGTCAGTCCCGAGGCGGTGATCGCGTCGGTGAGCGAGGGCTGGCTGGCCACCCGGACCTCGTGTCCGGCGGCGGCCAGCGCCCAGCCGAGCGGCACCAGGCAGTTGTAGTGCGAGGCGAGGGCGAACGAGGTCAGCAGGACACGCATCAGGTCTCTCCAAGCCCGTGCACGGGCAGCTCGACGGGGCCGCGCACCACGGGGGCGCGCCGCCGGTACACCGGCGCGCCGGACGGCCGCAGGTTCGGCCGCGCCTCGGCGAGAATCCGCAGCGCCACCTCGGCCTGCGCACGCGCCAGCGGGGCGACCGGGAGGTGGTGGAGCCCGCCGGCGAAGGCGAGCGGCTCCGGCTCGGCCTGCCGATCGAGGCGGAAACCGTCCGGCTCCGGGTGCCGGGCCGCGTCCCGGCCCGCCGCCGCGGTGATCATCACCAGGTGGCTGCCCGCCGGCAGGGTCGTCCCGGTCAGTTCGACCGGGGCCGCGGCCACCCGGATCTCCATCTGCACCGGCGGGTCGTACCGTAGCGTCTCCGCCACGGCCGCCTCCGCCAGGCCGGGATCCCGGGACAGTGCCGCCCACCGCCCGGGCTCGGCCAGCAGCGCGTGGACCGCGTTGCCCACCAGGTGGGCGGTGGCCGGGACCGCGGTGGTGGACAGCAGCACCCGTACGGCCCGGTCGGGGGTTCCGGGCTCCCCGCCGAACAACGCGTCGAGCCCGGCCACGGCGTCCTCTATCCGGCGGACCAGGGTCAGCGGCTGGGCGGCGAGCAGGGAGTCCGGCAGCGCCGCGGCGGCCGCGCAGCACTCCGCGTAACGTGGCAGCGCGGCGGCGGGAACCCCGAGCAGCGCGCCGGTGGCGGCGGTCGCCACCGGCCAGGCGTAGCCGGCCATGAGATCGTCACCGGTGATCCGGTCGAGGCGGGCCAGGCACTCCCGCTCGACGGTCTTGCGATGGGCGGCCAGCGCCTCCGGGTCGACCAGAGGTTGCCAGTGGGCGCGCAGCCGCGTGTGCTCATCGGCCTCGGCGCCCTGCGTGCCGTACCCGTAGAAGGGCAGTGGCTGCTCGGCGACGGGCGAGCCGTCCGGGCTCGACATCCGCCACAGCGGGTCTGCCAGGACCTCGGCGATCACTTCCGGATCCGCGGTGACCCGGCTTCCGGTCGTGCTGGAGTAGATCGGGCCGCGCTCACGGATCGCGGCGTAGAGAGGGTAGGGATCGTCGGCGCCGCGCAAGACCAGGGCGAAAGGGTCGCCCAGGCTGCCCAGCACCCGCTGTGTGGCGCGGGCGTTGAGCAGACGCAGTCCCAACTCGTAATCGGCTACCGGGTTGGCGCCTTCGGGCATGGTGCCTCCACCTAGCCTGCGATCGGATCGACGATCGCCACGCTAGAGGCGGACGTTCCCCCTAGATCAACCCCTAATGGACCTCGCCCCGGCCCGATGAACCACGTATGGGGGCCGGGGCGGCCGACAGGGGGAACCCGCGCACCTGAACGTCAGCGCAGGTCAGTCCACCCCCGGCATCTCGGTCTCCGCCTGCTTGATGTCGGCCCGGCGCAGCGCGAACAGCGCGATGGCGGTCAGCGCCAGCATGAGCGCCGCGGTCACGTAGAGCGGCACCTGCATACCGAGGGTGAACGCGGCCCGAGCCGCCTCGGCGAGCTGGGCACCCACCTGGCCGGGCAGGTCGGCGGCGATCAAGAGCGCCGCGGAAAGGGTCTCGGACGCCGCCGCGGACTCCGCCTCCGGCACCCCCTGCGGCATCGTGTCCAGCAGCGTCTGGCTGTAGACGACGGTGCTGAGCAGGCCCATGAGCGCGATGCCCAGCGCGGTCCCCAGCTCCAGACTGGTCTCCGACAGCGCGGAGGCCCGCGCGGAGCGCTCCGGCGGCACGCTGCCGAGCACGATGTCCACGGCCACCGTGGCCACGATCCCGGTGCCCGCGCCCACCAGGATCATCCCCGGCACCAGCACCGCCAGCCCGGAGTCCACCTGGACCTGCGACATGATCAGCAGGCCGGCGGCCATGAGAAGGGGGCCGGCGGCGAAGATCGGACCGGGCCGGACCCGCTGCGCGAGATAGCCGGCGACCACCGCGGCGACGATCACCCCGGCCCCTGCGGGCATCTGCCACAGCGCCGCGGGCAGCGGGCTCAGCATCAGCACCTGCTGCAGGTACGGCGAGGCGAGATAGGTGCCGCCGGTGAGAGCGAACATGACCAGCGCGTAGCCGCCCACCGAGGTCGCGAAGACCGGCCGCCGGAAGAGGCTGATATCGATCATCGGGTCGGCCAGCCGGCGCTGCTGGCGCACGAACGCCAGGGCGAAGCCGGCGCCCGCGATGAGGGCGGCGACCGACCAGATCGACGGCTCCTCCAGGGCCAGCTGCTTCAGCCCGTAGATCAGAGGCAGCACCGCGCCCAGCGACAGCAGCGCACCGAGCAGGTCGAAGCGGCCCTTCCTGGGGTCAAGGGACTCCGGCAGCAATATCACCCCGGCGATCAGCAGCAGCACCATGAACGGCACGTTGATCAGGAAGACGGAGCCCCAGGAGAAGTATTCCAGCAGGAAACCGCCCAGCGGCGGCCCCAGCACCACACCTCCCGACGAGCCGGCGGTCCAGACGCCCACCGCCATTTTGCGTTGCCCGGGATCCTGGAACAGCGTCCGGATGAGCGCCAGCGTGGACGGCATCAGCGTGGCGGCGCCGATGCCCAGCAGCGCCCGCGCGGCGATCAGCAACTCGGGCGAGGTGGCGAAAGCCGCGGCGAGCGAGCCGAGTCCGAAGACCACCGCGCCCCCCAGCAGCACCCGCCGACGGCCGATCCGGTCGCCCAATGCGCCCATCGGCATCAGTAGCCCGGCCAGCACGAACGTGTAGATGTCCATGATCCACAGCAGTTCGGCACCGCTGGGCCTGAGTCCCTCGGTGATCCAGGGGACCGCGAGGAACAGGATGGTGATCGAGTTGGACAGCAAGATCACGGGGAGAGTGAGGACAGCGAGGCCGAGCCACTCGCGAGGTCCCGCGGTGGGGGGATTCATCTGCGCCATGCCTGGAATCATACAAGCGTCTAGGACGGACGTATGAATGATGCTATGATCGTCATCATGGGACAACGAGAGCAGCTCCTCGAGGGCGCGAAGCGGTGCATCGTGGAGCGCGGTTACGCGCACACCACCGCCCGGCACATCAGCGCCGCCTCAGGGGCCAACCTCGCCTCCATCGGCTACCACTTCGGCTCCAAGGAGGCGCTGCTCCGCGAGGCCCTCATCGAGATGGCCCAAGACTGGACCGACCTGTGGCAGGTCACCGTCTACTCCGACCCGGCCGACCCGCTGGAGGGCTTCGAGAAGACCTGGATCCAGATCGTCGACAGTTTCAAGGAGAACCGTCCGCTGCTGGCCGCCAGCTTCGAGGCGCTCACCTGCGCCGAGCATGCGCCGGACCTGCGGGAGAGACTCGGCATCGCGCTCGCGTCAGCCGCCGCCCCTGAGGGGCTGGCCAAGCTGCTCGGCACGGACGAGTCGCTCGACGAGGAGTCCGCACGCGCGGTGGGCCGGCTCTATCTCACCCTGCTCCAAGGGCTGATGGCGCAATGGCTGGTCAGCCCCGACCTGGTGTCCGTGACCGACCTGACCGACGGGCTGCGCGTGCTTCTCCGCCAGCCCCCGATCCATCGGCGCGGGAGCGATCCGCGCCCGATACGCGAGGCACTTGGCACCGCATCTTTGGTGAACAACAGTTGAGCTGATTCGGGGGACTCCTGTGTTCCAAAAGCCGCTTTCGTCCATCACCGCGCCGTCCAACCTCGTTGACATCTCGGACATCCCAGACCATTGGACCGGCCGCGATTTGCTGACCTCGCTCATCCTCTGGTACGGGCTGGATCCGGTGCTGGCCGCACAGCGCGCGGAAGAACTGCTCGGCCCTTGGGACCTGACCGAGGTGGAGATCACCCCGGTGCGTGAATACTCCCCGGCCATGATCAGAAAGATCAGCCTGCTGGTCGCCCTTCTGCCGGAACCGCAGCCCCTGGCGTTCGACACACTGCTGAGTGACGCCGGCCACTCCTCGAGGTCCTGGATGAGCGCGTGATCAGCACCCCGTTGGACACGCGACGCGACGCGTCATACGGGATACGTCTGTTTCGACGAATCCCGTACGCCCAGCGACAGCTCGGTCGGCAGGTCGGCGCGCCGCTTCACGTTGAGCTTCCGATACACCCGGGTGAGGTGCTGCTCCACTGTGCTGACCGTGATGAACAGGCGCTCGCTGATCTCCCTGTTGGTGTAGCCGAACGCGGCCAGCGCGGCGACGCGGCGCTCGGCGTCGCTGAGCGCGGCCGCCTCACCCAGGTCTCCGCCGCTGTCCTCCTCGCGCGGCTGTACCCGCGCGGACAGCGGGCCGGCCTCGCACGCCTTGGCGATCTGCTTGGCCCGCCGGGCCATCAGCCGCGCCCGGGTGATGTCGCCGAGCTCCTGGTAGGCGTCGCTGAGGTCCGCGTACGCCCAGCCGAGCTCCAGCAGGTCGCCGGAGCGTTGCAGCAGTGACATCGCCTCCTGCAGCCTCCCCGGCCGCTGCCGCAGCTCGGTGACCGACGCCAGCAGCCGCAACGCCCGGCCGTGCACCCGCGGATGGGTGCCGCCGGGTATGGACAACTGCTCCGTGATCTTCTGCCGGGCCTCCTCGACCGCGCCTATCTGCAGGTACGTCCGGGCGATCGCGCAACGCCAGTCCACGAGCGCGGGAATGTCGAGGTCCCACTCGCGCAGAAGCTCACCGCACTCGTGAAAGTCGCTCAACGCCGCCCGCGTACGGTTCGTGGCGAGATAGTAGTCGCCTCTGGCCTGCAGGAAGAGCGGCCACAGCGTGGTTCGCGCCATGTCGTCGGGAACCCCGCGCTTGATGATCTCCGCCGCCTCGTCCAGGTCTCCCATGGCGACGGTGGCCCGCAGCAGCACCGTCAGCGGCAGCCCGAGGACCACGCCCCAGCCCGTCCGCGACATCCCGCCCAGAGCCTGCCGCGCGTACCGCCGGGCCTCGCCCAGCTCGCCGTGCTGCACGGCCAGCCACGACCGGATCCCGGCGAGGGCGGCCGTCCACCGCGGAAACCCGCGCGCCGCCCCCTCGGTGCCGAGCGACTCGCACCACCGCACCGCCTCCTGGTAACGGCCCGTGTGGGCCAGGGTGAACAGCGCGCCGAAGACCGCCTCCAGCTCCGCCTCGGCCAGGTTGCAGCTTTCCAGCAACTCCTGGGCGGCGCCGACGATGTCCTCCTCGGCCTTGCCCAGCAGCAGGTTGCTCATCGAGAACTCCCGGCCGGCCGCGCCGTCCTCATGCGCCGGCCCGTCCGCCTCGCCCCCGACGAACATGGTGGGAAAGATCAACCGCACCCATTCCCGGGTGAAGCAGAGCCGGGAGTGCCCCCGGGACGGGGTGCCGGGCGAGGGCGCCGCCCAGTCGTAGATCCCGGCCGCACGGCGGGTCCGGCCGTGCCACAGCAGATACCTGCTGAGGGCGCGGGCGTCCGCGGCGGCGAGCTGGCCGCGCCCGAACGCGTCCTCCAGCGGGGCCAGGAAGCGCAGCGCGGCGGCGGGCCGATGGCACCAGTTCACCCGGGCCAGCTCGGTCAGCATCGCCGCTCTCGTCGCTTCGTCGTCGCAGATGAGCCGGGCCAGCTCCAGGCAACTGATCGCCCGGTCCTGGTCGTCGTGCACGAGCGCCGCCTGGGCGGCCTCGCGCAGCACCGCCACCATCCACGGCTCCGCTTCGGCCGGAGTGGCCGGGCTGGAGGTCAGCAGGTGGTCGGCGATGTCGCCGAGCTCGGCGCCGAGCTGATACATGATCCGCGCCGCCCGCATGTACATGACGGACTGCCGGTCCGGGCTCAGATCACGGAGGACGACCTTGCGCATCGTCGGATGCCGGAACTGGCATCCGCGCAGCAACCCCGCCCCGTCCAGGACCTCCAGCGCGGGGAGCACGTACGCGGGCTTCACGCCGAGCAGTTGCGCCACCGAGCCGGTACTGGCCGAGCGCCCGAGCAGGGCGACGCCGCGGGCCGCGTCCAGGATCCGCGGATCCCATCGATGCAGGCAGGACAGCACCGCTTGGTGGAGATGGCGGCCGACGCCCGGCTGGGTGCCCTCCGGCGACCAGCCACCCTGCGCCACATCCCAGTAGTCCTGCACCATGGCGTGCAGGAGGAGCGGGTTCCCGCCACTCAGCCGGTGATACTCCGGAGCCAGGCGGGCGGCGGGCTCGCTGCCCACGGTGTCGCGGAGAAGTTCCTCCACCCCCGCCGGCGACAACCCGGCGACCCGCGCCTGAACGCAGTTGGGCTGCCCGGTGAGCTCGGCGCTGAACAGGGAGTTCACCGAACGACGCTGCGACAACGAGGTCACGGCCAGCAGCAGCGGAGCGTTCGCCATGCGCCGCTGGATGTAGAGCAGGGCCTGCAGGCTCGGGCCGTCCGCGTTGTGCACGTCGTCGACGGACAGCAGGATCGGCTGTCGTTTGGTGAGCACCACGAGGACTTCGCACAGCCGCGCCGCGACATGCGTGAGATTCTGCCCGAGCACCACCGGGTCGGGCACTCCGGAGATCCCGTTGATCGGTTCGGGAACGAGCGTCTGCTCCACCTCGTCGGCGAACTCCGGAGGAAGTTCGACAGAACGAAACAACTGTCCGAGAGTCCCCAAGGGGAACATTCGCTCCGCACGCGACCCGGCGCTCTTCATCACAAGGAACCCGGCCGCGCCGGCCTCGTTGGCGCAGGCCTGCAGTAACGCACTCTTACCCATGGCGCCGGAACCGGTCATCAACATGACCCCGCCGGTCCCGCCCAACGCCTTCTCCATAAGGCTACGGAAGCTTGCCAGTGCCTCTGCACGTTCGATGAGCTGCATGGCCCATGCCTCACCCTAGTCGTCGTTCTCGATCAGTTACTTTCTCTTTCCAGCGGGTTTCAGCGATCCCCTCGGCGTGCTTCGTCCGAGAGAAGGGTTTACGGGGCAGGGTGACAGGCAAGGGAAACGAAAGTAATCGGCCGCCCAAGTTCTGGCGTCGGGATGCTGGCGCGCGGCATGGCCGTCGCGAATGATGCGTGGCGGGCCGAGGCGGGCCGCCCGCCGTTCCGGCGGCGACTCCGGCGTGGCCGCCGCGAGCTTCATCTCGGCTATGAGGCATGCCGCCGACGTCATGGTCCCCTCGTCGGCGCGCCGCGCCCACCCGGTTCCGTCACGACGGTGTGGGGCAAGCCTCGATCCCCGTACGTCCCCGTCTCGCCGAGCGCGCTCGCGCGCCCAGGTCATACGCCCCGTTTCCTTGCTGTCTCTCTCCCGCACGTGCGTGCCCCCGCAATCCTCGTCCTCCAGCATTTCGTGCTGAAGTAAAGGCATAGTGTGCGATATTTCCCCGAAGTATCAGAGGTCCACTCTTCAGCTGGTCCGTCAGGGTGGAGTCAGAAGCGGAGGACGATCCTCGGGGGCGACGGGAGCCTCGTGACTGTACGTATTGATGACATCGCCAATTGTCGGTGAACCGGACAACATGACGGCAGTATATGTTGATAGATCACCCTTCGACCCCTAACGGCCCCCCTATTTCCCCTCCTAGGCGAGTCAGATGGGACAACCGGTGGTTGTGGTGCGAGTAACATGAATCGGCCTCGCGATTAGCGATCGGTTCGCCCTGGCAGTGGGGGCTCCGGGCGACCATGAGCCGTGACCCCACCCCGACCGTCCGGCCGTACACCACGCTCCCGCGCTTGTCATACCGGACGCGCAACGTCGGCTCCCCCGGGAATGGCGCACACGGCGAAGCCCGTCCCGACCGAGGCCCCGACCTCGACGGCGAGGTCGCGAACCGTGCCGGTCCTGTGCGCGGTGAGCGGCTGCTCCATCTTCATCGCCTCCAGGACGACCACGAGGTCACCCTCCTGGACGAACTGGCCCTCCTCCACGGCGACCTTCACGACCGTGCCCTGCATCGGCGCGACGAGCGTCTCGCCGGACTCCGCGGTCGCGGTCTTCCTGAGGTCCCGCCGTCTGGGCCGTACGGTGGCCGGTCGCGCCGGGCGGAGACCGAGGCCGGCCGGCACCGAGACCTCCAGGCGACGCCCGTCCACCTCCACCACGACGGTCCCCCGTTCGCCCTGGCCGGCAGGACCCGCCTCCGGGCCGGCGAACGGCGGGACGGTGTTGACGAACTCGGTCTCGATCCATCGGGTGTGGACGGAGAAGGGTTCCGCCCAGCCCTGCAGCTCCGGGGCGAAGGACGGATCCGCCACCACGGCCCGATGGAAGGGAAGCGTGGTGGCCATCCCCTCGACCCGGAACTCGGCCAGCGCCCGCGCCGCGCGCCGTAGCGCCTGCTCGCGGGTGGCGCCGGTGATGATCAGCTTGGCCAGGAGCGGGTCCCAGGCCGGTCCGATCACGCTGCCGCTCTCCACCCCGGAGTCCAGCCGTACTCCCGGGCCCGACGGCGGGACGAAGGCGGTCACCACCCCGGGAGCCGGCAGGAAGCTCCGGCCGGGGTCCTCTCCGTTGACGCGGAACTCCAGAGAGTGCCCGCGCGCCTCGGGATCGCCGTAGCCGAGGGCCTCGCCGTCGGCGATGCGCAGTTGCTCGAGTACGAGGTCGATGCCGGTCACCTCCTCGGTGACCGGGTGTTCCACCTGGAGCCGGGTGTTGACCTCCAGGAACGATGTCGTCCCGTCCGCGCCGACAAGGAACTCCACGGTGCCCGCGCCGATGTACCCGGCCTCCCGGAGGATGGCCTTCGAGGCGTCGTACAGTCGCCGGATCTGCTCTTTTCTCAGAAAAGGGGCCGGAGCCTCTTCGACGAGCTTCTGGTGACGCCGTTGGAGGGAGCAGTCGCGCGTGGAGATTACGACGACGTTGCCGTGAACGTCGGCCAGGCACTGCGTCTCCACGTGCCGCGCCCGGTCGAGATAGCGCTCCACGAAGCATTCGCCCCGCCCGAAGGCGGCGACGGCCTCCCTCGTGGCGGACTCGAAGAGCGCGGGCACCTCCTCCATGGTCCGCGCCACCTTCAGACCGCGCCCGCCGCCGCCGAACGCGGCCTTGATGGCGATGGGCAGCCCGTGCCGCTCGGCGAACGCCATCGCCTCCGCGGCGTCGGCCACCGGACCGGGGCTGCCGTCGACCAGCGGCGCCCCGGCCCGCTCGGCGATCCGGCGGGCCGCGACCTTGTCGCCCAGGTCACGGATCGCCTGCGGTGGCGGCCCGATCCAGACCAGCCCGGTGTCCAGTACCGCCTGGGCGAAGTCTCCGTTCTCGGAGAGGAATCCGTAACCTGGGTGGATCGCGTCGGCACCGGAGTCGGCGGCGGCCCTGAGCACCTTGGCGGCGTCCAGGTAGCTGGCCGCCGGAGTGTCGCCGCCCAGGGCGAACGCCTCGTCGGCGGCTCGGACGTGAACGGCGTCGCGATCTGGTTCGGCGTACACGGCGACGCTCGCGATCCCGGCGTCGCGGCAGGCGCGGATCACCCGCACGGCTATCTCGCCGCGGTTGGCGACGAGAACCTTGTGCAGCGCCACCGCAGCCTCCTTTCTGTCATGCCTGTGTGCGATGTGGGCTCAAAAGGGATGTGGGCTCAAAAAGGTGGCCGCCACGCGGGATGGGACCGGGCCGCCCATGAGCGGGTGGGGACCGAGAGGAGCGGCGCGTCCCATCGGCTGGACACGCTGTCTGGCCGGTCGCCGGCCTCGGAGACGCCGGCGGCCAGGGCCGTGGCGAGGACGACGGTGAGCGCGGCCAATTCGTAGGGGTCCGGATTGCCCCGGACGACCTGGATCGCCGGGGGCTCGGCGGGTGATGGGTTCACTGCGGCTGGTTCCCGTGCTTGCGGCTGGGCAGGGAGGCGTTCTTGGCCCTGAGCATGGACAGGGCCCCGACGAGCCGGGCCCGGGTCTCGCCGGGCTCGATGACGTCGTCCACGAGACCCCGTTCGGCGGCGTAGTAGGGGTGCATGAGCTGCTCCCGGTACTCGGCGACCCGGCGACGGCGCACCCGCTCCGGGTCCTCCGCGCCCGCGATCTCCCGCCGGAAGATGACGTTCGCGGCGCCCTCCGCGCCCATCACCGCGATCTCGTTGGTCGGCCAGGCGAAGGACAGGTCCGCCCCGACCGACCGGGAGTCCATGACGATGTACGCGCCGCCGTACGCCTTGCGCAGGATCACCTGGATCCTGGGCACGGTCGCGTTGCAGTAGGCGTACAGCAGCTTCGCGCCGTGCCGGATGATCCCGCCGTGTTCCTGGCCGACCCCGGGCAGGAATCCCGGCACGTCGACGAGCGTCACCAGCGGGATGTTGAACGCGTCGCACATCGCGACGAACCGCGCGCCCTTCTCGCTGGCCTCGATGTCGAGGACGCCGGCGAGCCTGGCCGGCTGGTTGGCGACGATCCCGGTGACCTGGCCGCCGAGCCGGGCCAGGCCGCAGATGAGGTTCTCCGCCCACCGCTCGTGCACCTCGGTGAAGTCGCCGTCGTCCACGATCTCCTCGATCACGTCGCGCATGTCGTACGAGCGGCGAGGGTCAGCGGGGACGAGGTCGAGGAGCCGGTCGGTGGGGCGGTCCACCGGATCGCCGGGCGGCAGCGCCGGGGGCTGCTCACGATTGTTCGACGGCAGGAGCGACAGGAGGTAGCGGACCTCCTCCAGGCACTCGGCCTCGTCATCGTGGACGAAGGCCGCGACGCCCGAGGTCGTGGCGTGCACGTCGGCGCCGCCGAGATCGTCGTGGCTGATGATCTCGCCGGTGACGGACTGGATCACGTCGGGCCCGGTGATGAACATCTGCGAGGTGTTGCGGATCATGAAGACGAAGTCGGTCAGCGCGGGGGAATAGGCGGCGCCGCCGGCGCAGGGGCCGAGCATGACGCTGATCTGCGGGATGACCCCGGAGTTGCGGACATTGCGCTGGAAGATCCCGCCATATCCGGCGAGCGCGGAGACGCCCTCCTGGATGCGGGCCCCCGCACCGTCACACAGCCCGACGATCGGGGCGCCCGCGGCCTCGGCCAGATCCATCAGCTTGTGGATCTTCGCCGCGTGCGCCTCGCCCAGCGCACCGCCGAAGATCCTGAAGTCGTGCGCGTAGACGAAGACCGTGCGCCCGTGCACCGGCCCCCACCCCGTCACGACCCCATCGGTATAGGGACGGCGGTCCTCAAGGCCGAAGCCGCTGGCCCGGTGCCGCCGCAGCCCGTCGATCTCGGTGAACTCGCCTTCGTCGAAGAGCAGGGCGATGCGCTCGCGGACGGTCAGCTTGCCCCGCGCGCGCTGCTGTTCGGTGGCGCGGTCGCTCGGGCCGCGCCGGGCCTGCTCACGTCGTTCGCGGAGGCCGCGGACGGCGGCTCGCGCGTCCGGTTCCGGCTCGCTCTCGGCCACGTCCCACTTTTCGGGCGCATCCAGCTCGGGAGTGAACGACGCGTTTATCTGGACAGCTGTCATCTCATCACCTTCGAAAGGTCCCGGAGTAGCTCAGAACGCCGGACATACCGCCCGGAACTGGTCCCGGTGCGTCTCGCCGGCCGGTATCCGTGCCCCGCCCGCCACCGAATCGGCCACGATGTCACTGACCCGCTTGAGCCGCCCGATGCCGATGAGCGGGCCGATGCTCACCTCTTGGCGCCACGGGTCACCGGCGGTGAGCTCGTCCGCCCGGCGGCAACGTCGGACAATGCCTTTGAATGGCGGCGTGCAAAAGGTCCGTCACCCGGAATTCGTCGAGCAATTCCTCTGCCGAGGATTCTCGGCCGGAAACCGGCGAGCCCGGGATCGTTGGATGTGGTGTCGACCGCGCTGTCCACGATCGGCGTGAGACTCACCATCTAACTTCTCCGATTCCCGAAGGGACGTGTGCTCTCGGGGGGTGTGAATGCGGCCGTCCCCGGCGTAGGATGACCACCCCGATCCCATTGGGCACCATAACTCGCCCTGGCCAGATATGGATATCCGGGATTCGGCGGACCGCGACGGCCGCGATATAGGGGTTCTTAGGGGTTGGGTCACGGGTATGCCGGTCGGCCCGCCGCCGCTGACCCCGGCATCGTGCGCAGGCCTCCACCGCCGCTGGAATCAGGGGACCGTGGCAGCGACCACCTGAAGGCCGCCGCCTCCCAGAGCCCCTTCCTTCATGTTCTCACCAAGCCCCCGATCACGGGCGGACAGGCGCCCACCGGATGCACATAGAGCTTTATCAATCCTTGTAGCACGGAATCATACGCTCTCCGCAGAACATCCCCATCTCCTCGAAAAGAAAGTAGGGGTCGGCATCGGGGTGACCACTCTCGTCAAGGGGTCGCCGGATTACCCTCTCAGGGGTTCTGCGCACGCGTCACGTCCAGTACGGTCCCCCATGTAAGACCGTTCGAGATTGGGGTTGGAATTGACGGGCTCCTTCGATCAATGGTTCAAATCGTTCCACCACGACGGCGCCGACGTCCGCCTCATATGTCTTCCGCACGCCGGTGGGTCGGCGAGTGGGTTCTTCCGGCTGTCCGCCGCGTTGCCGTCCTGGGCCGAGGTGTGGGCCGCACAGTATCCAGGACGCCAGGAGCGGCGGCGGGAACCCGCCTTCACCGACGTTCGCGCGCTTGCGGAGGCCCTGGCCGAAGTGCTGGCCGACCGGCAGGACCGGCCGTACGTCCTGCTCGGCCACAGCATGGGAGCGCTGGTCGCGTTCGAACTGGCCCTTTCCCTGTCGCGGCGCGGCGTCCGGAGCCCCGGGATGCTGGTCACCTCTGGCCGCAGGGCGCCCTCCACGACCCGGGTCGAGACCGTCCATCTGCGGGATGACGCCGGTGTGGCGAAGGAGTTGCGGCTGCTCAGCGGAACCGATCCGACCTTCCTCCAGGATCCGGAACTGGTCGAAATGATCATGCCGGTCCTGCGCGCGGACTATCAGGCCGTGGAGACCTATCAGGCAGCACCGAACTCGGTCGTCGCCTGCCCGATCACGGCGCTGGTGGGCGACCATGACCCGCGCACCACCATCGACGAGGCGCGTGCCTGGCAGGCGCACACGACGGCCGAATTCGACCTCCGTGTGTTCGCCGGCGGCCACTTCTTCCTGGAGGACCGCCTGCCCGAGGTCGTGAACGTCCTCACCGAACTCCTGCTCCCCTATTCCGCGACGGCTCAAGACAGCCATGCGTGAGTCAGCGACGACGTGGCGTGGGCGCTCCGGCCGCTCGCGGAACGGTTCGAGCGGGTGATCCGGACGTCTGACGATCACGAGCTCTCGACTCCGCGCGAGGACCCGGTCCAACCGCCCGGCGAGGCCCGCTTCCGGCCGGAGGCCGTCGTCCATGGCCGCCTCCACATTCCTCGTACGACCTGGCACGACGGCGCGCGGTTCGAAGAGACCTCCATCGGCCTGCTGCGGCAGAGCCCGCCATCCGCCGGAGCGGGGGTCGCATGATCGAGGGCATTCTGCCGGACCTGGTGTCCTGCGTGAGCACGCGGAGCGACGACGTCTCCCCGGATGTGCTGTTCCCGGAAGAGGCGGAGGTCGTGCGGAACGCGGTGCCGAAGCGGCGCCGGGAATTCGCCGCCGTACGCCGGTGCGCCCGCCAGGCCATGGCGGGCCTGGGCCTGCCACCCGTCGCCCTGCTCCCCGGGCCGCGCGGCGAGCCGCTGTGGCCGGGCGGGGTCGTCGGAAGCATGACCCACTGCGCGGGCTACTACGCCGCGGCCGTCGCCCGGAGCCGGGACCTTCACACGTTGGGGGTTGACGCGGAACCCCACGCCCCGCTGCCCGGCGGAGTTCTTGAAGCGATCGTGCTGCCCGCCGAGGAGCGGCGTCTCACCGGTCTCGGAACGCGGGACGGCATTCACTGGGACCGCTTGCTGTTCAGCGCGAAGGAAAGCATCTTCAAGGCGTGGTATCCGGTGAGCCACGTCAAACTGGGCTTCAGCGACGCTGACATCACCTTTCAGCAAGACTCGACCTTCACCGTACGGCTGCTCCGGCAGGTCCCCACCGCACCCGCGGAGTTCGCAGGCCGGTGGACGGTGCGGAACGGTTTCGCGCTGACCGCCATCGCCATCTCGAATTCTCCATAGCGCTTAACCAGGTCGGCGTGCCGGCACAGGAGCGTCCGCAGCGTGACGAACAGGGGACATCGGGTCAGGAGTCGCGATGTTCAGCGGAGTCACTTCCCCAGCACCCGGACCTGATCGGCCGGAGGAGCGGCCACAGCCGTCGTGCCCCAATCGGAGAAAGTGATCTCCGCAGGCGCCTTCGCGGTCAGGCGTTGCCGCATCGGCCGCCCCTGGCCGTCGAGCCAGAGTTCGTATGTGGCCCGCGCGCCGAACTCTTTGAGCAACTCGCCGCGCAACCTCGCCTGCGCCGCCCGATCGCCGGCCCGCACCCGCCCGTACTCGTCCTCGGTCTCCTGCAGGAACGGCAGCGGGTCGTACACCTCCAGGAACGCGCCGAGATCCAACCGGTCGAGTGCCGCCCGCACGTCGATGGCGACCGTGTAACGGTCGAGCCCGCCATCGTCCGCGGGGCCGCTCACCTGTCCCCGCACGGCCAGCATCTCGTGCACGTGGTGGCTGTTCACCAGCGCCAGGCCCTGGCCGGCCACCGCGTCGATGCCGAGCAGGTGGTACGGCTCGTGCTCGTCGGTGATCTTGTCCCAGGCCTTGCCCGGCGCCACCTCCTCCCCCAGCATCCGCATGTACGCGCCACCGCTCGTCCGGATGAGCCGCCCGCTCAACCCTTCGCTCAGGTCAGCGGAAATGTCCAGGTCCTGCCCCTTGGTGACCACGGTGGCACTCTGGGCCCCCTGCTTCGCCACCCGCTTGACGTCCGGGTGCGCCTGTAGATAGGCCCTGACATATCCGGCGACCTCGGGAGCGGTCTTCGCCGCCGTGCCGCAACCCGTCATCAGCAGCGCCAATAAGGCGATCACCATATATCTGGACACGTCCGGCATGCTCGCACGGCCGTGTGCAGAACCCTGCGGGCGAGACGTGCGGATCGTGTGCAGAAAAGCCCGCCCATGACGAGCCGCGCCTGGCGGCGGCCCGATGCCCGTAAGCAGCACGCACACGCCGCGACCCGCGAGTATCGGTCGATACTCGCGGGTCGCGGTGGGTGAGGATCAGATTTCTTCGACGCTGCTCGGCTCACGCCGGGACAGATCGATACCGAGCTCCTCCGCGGCGCGGAAGACGTCCTCGTCGGTGTCACGCATCTCGATGGACATGCCGTCGCTGGAGAGCACCTCGACGTTCAGGCACAGCGACTGCATTTCCTTGATGAGGACCTTGAAGGACTCCGGGATGCCCGGCTCGGGAATGTTCTCGCCCTTGACGATGGCCTCGTAGACCTTCACCCGGCCGAGAACGTCGTCGGACTTGATGGTCAGCAGCTCCTGCAGGGCGTAGGCGGCGCCATAGGCCTCCAGCGCCCACACCTCCATCTCACCGAAGCGCTGCCCACCGAACTGGGCCTTACCTCCGAGCGGCTGCTGGGTGATCATGGAGTACGGGCCGGTCGAACGCGCGTGGATCTTGTCGTCGACCAGGTGGAGCAGCTTGAGGATGTAGACGTAGCCGACCGCGATCGGATACGGGAACGGCTCACCGCTACGGCCGTCGAACAGCCGGGCCTTGCCGCCGCGCTGCACGAGCTGGTCACCGTCACGGTTGGGCACGGTGCTGTCGAGCAGGCCGACGATCTCCTCCTCGTGAGCGCCGTCGAAGACCGGCGTGGCCATGTTGGTACGCGGGGCGACCTTGTCGAGACCCTTCTCCCGCAGCCGCTCGGCCCACGCCTCCCGGACGCCGGAGATGTCCCAGCCGCGCGCGGCGATCCATCCCAGGTGCATTTCGAGCACCTGGCCGACGTTCATCCGGCCGGGCACGCCCAGCGGGTTGAGGATGATGTCGACCGGGGTGCCGTCCTCAAGGAAGGGCATGTCCTCGACCGGCAGGATCTTGGAGATGACGCCCTTGTTGCCGTGGCGGCCGGCGAGCTTGTCACCGTCGGTGATCTTACGCTTCTGGGCCACGTAGACGCGGACCAGCTCGTTGACACCGGGGGGAAGCTCGTCGCCCTCCTCGCGGGAGAAGACGCGTACGTGGATGACCTTGCCCTGCTCGCCGTGCGGCACCTTCAGCGAGGTGTCACGGACTTCGCGGGCCTTCTCACCGAAGATCGCGCGCAGCAGCCGCTCCTCCGGGGTCAGCTCGGTCTCGCCCTTGGGCGTGACCTTGCCGACCAGGATGTCGCCGGGAACCACCTCGGCGCCGATCCGGATGATGCCCCGCTCGTCGAGGTCGGCCAGGACCTCTTCGGAGACGTTGGGGATGTCGCGGGTGATCTCTTCCGGGCCCAGCTTGGTGTCACGGGCGTCGACCTCGTGCTCCTCGATGTGGATCGAGGAAAGGACGTCGTCCTGGACCAGCCGCTGGGACAGGATGATCGCGTCTTCGTAGTTGTGACCCTCCCACGGCATGAACGCCACGAGCAGGTTCTTGCCCAGCGCCATCTCACCCTGGTCGGTGCACG
>NZ_FNVT01000045.1 GCF_900108335.1 Nonomuraea solani | reverse complement strand
CAGCGCCACCGGATCGAACCGAGCCGGCACCAGATGCGGCCGACCAGCACCCAAACCCGCGCCCCGGCGGGTGCCCAGACCAGTGCCCAGACCGGGGGTCCGGCCGGGGGCCTGGCCGGCGTCCAGACCGGGGTCCCGGCTCAGCGCGGCATCCCGGCCAGCGTCCAGCGCGGCATCCCGGCCGGCGTCCAGCGCGGCGTCCCGGCCGGCGCTCAGAGCGGCGTCCCGGCCAGTGCCCAGACCGGGAGCCTGGCCGGCACTTAGAGTGGCGTCCCGGCCAGCGTCCAAGCTAGCGGGCAGACCTGCGTCCCGGTCGGCGTCCAGACCGGGGGCCCGGCCAGCGCTCAGACCAGCGTCTCGGCCGGCGTCTCGGCCAGTGTCCAGACCGGAGTCCCGATCGGAGGCCCGGCCGACGTCTCGGCCGACGTCGGTCAGGGCCAGGTCCAGCAGGGCCAGGCCCTGAGCCGCGGTCAAAGACAGCAGCCCGGCGGCGCGCATCCGCGCCTCATCCCGCCCGCTGAGCCGGCCGGCCATGCCCCGCTCCTCCGACCACGGCCCCCACGCCAGCGAAAGCGCCGGCAGACCAGCCGCCACCCGCGCCACCGCCAACGCATCGACAAAGGCGTTGGCCGCCGCGTAATTGCCCTGCCCCGCCCCGTCCACCACCCCGGCCAGCGAGGAGAACACCACAAACCGAGCCACATCACCCGCCCGGGTCAGCTCATGCAGATACCAGGCCGCATCCACCTTCGGCCGCAGCACCGCCTCCACCCGCTCGGCCGACAACGACGTGATCACCCCGTCATCCACCACCCCCGCCGCATGCACCACCGCCCGCAGAGGATGAGCACCGGAAATCCCCTCCAGCAGCACCGCCAGCGCATCCCGATCAGCCACATCACAAGCGGCGACAGACACCTCGGCACCCAGCCCGGCCAGCTCATCGCGCAACTCGGCCGCCCCCGGGGCATCGGCGCCGCGACGGGAGACCAGCAGCAGATGCCGCACCCCATGCTCGACCACCAGATGCCGCGCCACCAACGCACCCAGCCCACCAGTACCACCGGTGATCAGCGTCGTCCCATCCACCGGCCAGACCGCCACCGGCTCCTCACCGGCATCCCCCACCCGACCAGCCCCACCAGCCGCCGACCAGGAAGAGGCCACATCTTCCGAACCGGGCGATGCCACCCGCTCCAGACGTGGCACCCACAGCCGGCCGCCGCGCAGCGCCACCTCCGGCTCACCACACGCCAACGCCGCCGCCACCGCGTCAGCCACCTCATCGTCATCGCCGCTTCGGCCCACACCGGAGCCGCTTCGGCCCAGCGAATCGCTGCCAAGCGCCACCTCACCATTGGCGGTGGCGATCGGCACGGCGCTCGCCGATGCCCCCTCCAGACCGAAGGCGACCTGCGCGCCTTCCAGCGAACCGTCGCCTGGGGCCAGGTCGACCAGGGTGATCCGGCCCGGATTCTCCGCCTGCGCCGCCCGTATCAACCCGCACACCGCGGCCTGAAGCGGATCCACCTGCCCGCCGTCAGCGGCGACCCCACCTCGGGTCACCACCACCAACCGGGCGTCATGTCCCGGTTCACGAGTCAGCCACTCCTGCAAGCGGGCCAGCACCGAACCCACGCCACGGCGCACGCGGTCCAGCAGCCCACTGTCGGCAGATTCGACCCCGGACCACCCGGTGGCATCGATCACCAGATCTGCGCCGATGGCATCCGACGACACCGTCACGTCCACCGGCCGCCATACCACCTCGTGCAGCCACTGCTGCGCCGCAGAGCGCGAACTCGACCACTGCGCGGGCACCGGGCGGTAAGCCAGTGACGTCACCGTGGCCAAGGGCTGGCCCACCGGGTCGGCGAGATCGAGCCGAACCCCGGCTTCGTCGTCCGGGCGCAGTCTGACCCGCGCCGCACGCGCCCCGTCGGCATGCAGTGACACCCCGCGCCAGGCGAACGGCAACGCCGTATCCTGGTCGTGGCCGGGCAGCAGGTCGGTGGCGTGGAGGGCCGCGTCGAGCAGCGCCGGGTGCACGCCGAAGCCCGTTGCCTCCACCCCGTCGGCCAACGCCACCTCGACGAACACCTCCTCGCCACGACGCCAGGCTCGGGTGAGGCCGCGGAAAGCGGGGCCGTAGTCGTAGCCGCGGTTGGCCATCGCCGGGTAGAGGCCGGTGACGTCGAGCGGTTCCGCGCCCGGTGGTGGCCAGACGGCGAACTCGTGTACCGCCGGGTCGGGAGCCGGGGCGGGGGAGAGGAAGCCGGTGGCGTGCCGTAGCCAGACACCGTCTTCGCCGATGGAGTGGATCTCCACGGGCCGCCGCCCGTCCACGGCGGATCGGCCGGCGACCACCTGGATCGTCACCTGGCCCCGACTCGGTAGCTCCAGGGGGGTGTGCAGGGTGAGTTCGTCGATGGCCGGGCAGCCGACCTGGTCGCCGGCGCGCAGGGCGAGTTCGACGAAGGCGGTGCCGGGCAGGATCGGGGTGGCGTTGATCGCGTGGTCGGCCAGCCAGGGCTGGGCGGTGGCTGACAACCGCCCGGTCAGGATGGCGCCGCCGTCGGGTTGCTCCACCACCGCACCCAGAATCGGGTGGTCGGCAGCACTCAGGCCGAGCGCGGCCGGGTCGCCGGCCGGGGCAGCCTGGAGCCAGAAGCGGCGGTGCTGGAAGGGGTAGGTGGGCAGGTCCAGATGGCCGATGCGAGCACCAGCCGACATGGCCGGTCCGATCTCGGTGGCCCCGGTGGCCCCGGTGGCCCCGGTGGCCCCGGTGGCCTCGGTGGCCCAGGTCGGCCAGGCGGTCCAGTCCACGGCCGTGCCGCAGGTCCAGGCCTGACCCAGTCCAGCGATCAGTTGGGTGGTCTCGTCTCGGTCGCGGCGTAGCAACGCCACCACCGAGGCAGGCTCTGCTTCCCCGAGGCCGCCATCGGCAATACGGGCCTCGGCGTGGTCGCCGGCCCCACCGCCGGTTTCGCTGGTGTCGTGGGTAAGGGTTTGTTCGATCATGGGGGTGAGCTGGGCGTCCGGACCTGCCTCGATGAAACAGCCGACCCCGTGCCCACGCAGAGTGGTGACGGTGTCGGCGAACCGCACCGGTCGGCGTACGTGCTCGACCCAGTACTCGGGCTCGGTGATTTCGGCGCCGGCGAGGTCTCCCGAGACGTTGGACACCAGCGGCAGCTCTGGACGCCGCAACGTCAGCCCCGCCACGACCTCTTCGAACTCGGCCAGCATCGGCTCCATCAGCGGGGAGTGGAATGCGTGCGATACCCGCAGCGGCCGGGTCCGGTGTCCGTGCTGCCGCGCCCACTCGATGACCTGCTCCACCTGGCCGGACGCACCGGAGACCACCACCGCGCCGGGCGCGTTCACCGCAGCCACCGCCACCTGGTCGTAGCCGGCCAGCACCGGGGCGAGCACGTCTTCGTCGCAGCCGATCGCCGCCATTGCGCCTCCGGACGGCAGCGCCTGCATCAACCGGCCACGGGCGGCCACCAGGCGGCACGCGTCGGCCAGGTCCAGCACTCCGGCCACATGCGCGGCGGTGATCTCGCCCAGCGAATGCCCGGCCACGTAATCGGGCCGGACCCCTAGCGATTCCAGCAGCCGGTACAACGCCGTCTCCACCGCGAACAGCCCGGCCTGGGCGAACACCGTCTGATTCAGTACCCCACCAGAGCCGGACCCAGCAGCCCCAGAACCACCAGCCTCGCTAAGGATGATCTCCCGCAAGCCCACTCCACCTGCCAGGCCGCTCACAACCTCTGCAGCATCGGAGGCGGTGAGCTCGGCTTCCAGTAGCGCGCAGGTCTCATCGAAGGCACGGGCGAACACCGGGAAAGCCGCATACAGCTCACGACCCATCCCGGGCCGCTGGGCACCCTGACCGGAGAACAGCACCGCCACCCGGCCCGGCCGCACCCGCCCCACCACCGAAGACGGCTCCGACCCTCCGGTCGCCGGCTCGTCAGCGGCCAGTGCACGCAGCCCGGCCAGCAGACCCTCCCGGTCCGCCACCGGCAGCACCGCCCGGTGCTCCAGGGCGGCCCTTCGGGTCAACCCGACGGCCACCTCCAGCACATCGGCCGCGCCGTGCTCGGTCATGTACTCGGCCAGCCGACCGGCCTGCGCCCGCAACGCAGCCTGACTCCTGGCCGACACCATCACAGGCACCGGCAACACAGGAACCGTCCCTGTAGCCTCGGGAGCAGTGGCCGTGATGCTGTCCCGCTCTGCCGACCCCGCCCCGGCCAGCGCTTCCTCAACAGCGGGCATGGCCGTACCGCCGCCGACCACCGACGGCTCCTCGACGGGCGGTTCTTCCAAGATCACATGAGCGTTGGTGCCGGAGATGCCGAACGACGACACCCCCGCCCGGCGCGGCCGGCCCTCGACCTGCGGCCACTGCCGGGCCTCGGTCAGCAGTTCCACCGCCCCGCCGGACCAGTCCACCTTCGACGACGGCGCGTCCACGTGCAGCGTCTTGGGCAAGAGCCCGTGCCGCATCGCCATGACCATCTTGATCACACTGGCAATGCCGCCGGCCGCCTGGGTGTGACCCAGGTTGGACTTGGCCGAGCCCAGCCACAGCGGCGACTGCCGGTCCTGGCCGTAGGTGGCCAGCAGCGCGTGCGCCTCGATCGGGTCCCCCAACGCCGTCCCCGTACCGTGCGCGTCGACCGCGTTCACGTCCGCGGCCTCCAGCCGGGCGGACGCCAGTGCGTCCCGGATGAGCCGGCGCTGCGCGGGACCGCTCGGCGCGGTCAGCCCGTTGGACCTGCCGTCCTGGTTGATCGCGGTGCCGCGTACCACGGCCAGCACCCGGTGCCCGTGGCGGCGCGCCTCCGACAGCCGCTCCACCACCAGCACCCCGACACCCTCGGAGAACGCGGTGCCGTCCGCGCCATCGGCGAACGCCTTCACCCGGCCGTCCGGGGCCAGCCCCCGCTGCCGGCTGAACGCGGTGAACATGCCGGGGCTGCCCATCACCGTCACCCCGCCGACCAAGGCCAGGGAGGACTCGCCTGAGCGTAGCGAGGAGCAGGCCAGGTGCAGCGAGACGATCGCGCCGGAGCACGCGGTGTCCACCGTGATCGCCGGCCCGGACAGGCCGAGCAGATAGGCCAGCCGGCCGGAGACCAGACTCGGCGCGTTGCCGGTCATCAGGTAGCCGTCCAGGCCTTCCGGCGCCTGGTGCACGCGCACGCCGTACTCGTGCACCTCGGCGCCGAAGAACGTGCCGACGGGCCGGTCGCGCAGCGACGTCGGGTCGATGCCCGCGTGCTCCAGCGCGGCCCAGGAGGTTTCCAGCACCACCCGCTGCTGCGGGTCCATGGCCAGCGCCTCGCGCGGGTTGATGCCGAAGAAATCGGCGTCGAACCCGGTCGCGTCGGGCAGAAAGCCGCCGCGGCGCACGTAGCTCTTCCCCGGGGCGTCCGGGTTCGGGTCGAAGAGGTTCTCCAGATCCCAGCCGCGGTCGGTGGGAAAGCCGCCGAGCACCTCGCGTTCCTCGGCGAAGATTCGCCACAGTCCCTCGGCGGAGTCGACGCCGCCGGGGAACCGGCACCCGATGCCGACGAGGACGATCGGGTCGGCGTCGGTGTCCGGTGTGGCCTCCAGGACGCCCGTGCGGCTTCCCGCGGGCTCCGGCACGGGCAGTCCGAGTACGGCGGCGCGGATGTAGTCGGCGACCAGCGCGGGCGTGGGGTAGTCGAAGGCCAGGGTCATCGGCAACGTCACGCCGGTGGCGTCGACCAGCCGGTCGTGCAGGTCCACCGCGGCCAGCGAGTCGAGGCCGAGCTCGCGGAACGGCCGGTTGGAGGTAACCTCGGCCAGCTCGCCGCCCTCCACCCCGAGCAGCGCCTCCCTGGTCTCCCGGTGCACCAGCTCCAGGAGCACCCGGCGTTGCTCCGCGGCGGGCAGCTCGTCGAGGCCGTCGAGCCCGGCCGCGGAAGGGCCGCCGTGGTCGCCTGGGGTTGCCATCATGCGCTCCGGGGGTCGGGGTTTTGCGGCAGGTCGTATACCCGTTGGCGTTGCAGCCGGGAGACGGAGACGATCTCGTCCCCGCGGATCACCACTTCGGTGGGCGTCGGGCGGCCGAGGAACAGGGACAGGCTGGCGGTGAGGCCGTAGGCGCCCGCGTGCGGGATGGTCACCAGATCGCCGGGGGCCGGGTCGGGCAGCTCGACCCCGCGGGCGAGCAGGTCGCCGGGCGTGCACAAGGGCCCGGCCAGCGCGGCCAGGCGGCCGGGCGCGGCGGCGTGCGGCGTGTCGCCGTTCGGTGTCGTGGGCTTGACCTGGACCGGGAGCAGCCGTCCGAGCCCGGACATGCCGCCGAACGCGTTGATCCCCGCGTCCAGGATGACGAAGGTACGGCCCCGGCTCTCCTTGACGTTGACCACGGTGGTGTGCAGCTCGCCACAGTCGGACACCAGGTATCGGCCGGACTCGCAGGCGATGCCCGGCCGGCCGTCCCGCCACTGCGGCAGGTACCGGTCCAGTGCCTCTTCGAGACCTTTGCGCAGGTTCGGGTAGCTGGATCGCGTACCGGGCACACCGTACGGCGCGGAGAACCCACCGCCGAGATCCACCAGTTCGAGCGGTTCGCCCAGGATGCGCTGCACCTCCGCGGCGACCGTCACGGTGTGCTGGAACTCGCCGATCAGGCTGTCCTCCTCCGCGGCGTTGCTGAGCGGGAAGAAGTGGGCGCCGATGATCCGGGTGCCCGGAATCGCGCGCATCGCGGCCACCTGCGCGGGCAGATCCTCCATGTCGTTGCCGAACTGGGAGGGAGTGCCGGTCATCCGGATGCTGGTGGCGGCGGCCGCGGTGGCGCTGTTCACGCGCAGCAGGCATTTTGCGACAGTGCCCTGTGCGGTGGCCGCGGCGCCGACGTGTTCGAGGTCAGTGAGCGACTCCACGGAGAACAGCCGCACCCCGGCGGCGAGCGCCTCGGCCAGCTCTTCCGCGGTCTTGCCGGGCCCGGTGTACAGGCAGTCCGCGCCGGTGAAACCGGCGGCCAGCGCGGCGGCCAGCTCCCCGGTGGAGCTGATCTCCGCACGGCAGCCGCCGCCCGGGGCCGTACGTAGCGCGCGGGCCACGTCCGGGTGCGGGTTGGCCTTGAGCGCGTAGTAGATCGCCGTGCCTTCCGGCATGAAATCGGCCAGGTCCCGGTACGCCGCCGTGACCCGGTCCAGGTCGTACACGTAAAGCGGGGACCCGAACCGGCGGACCAGCTCCTCACGGGGGATTCCCGGCGACTTCCGGTGAGGCCCCGCCTGCCGAGCCGCGTCCCTGGGCACTGAGTCCGGGAGCGCCTGCTGAGTCGTGTCCTCGGGCGCTGAATCCGGGACCACTTGCCGGGGACGAGGCGCGGCCGGACGTGTTTCCCCTGCGTGCAGATGGCGCAGCCGGTCGCGGGCGTACTTGCCGTGCGCAGACTGCGGGATCTCCGAGAGCACCCGGCAGACCGCGGGCACCTTGGCCGGCTCCAGCCGGGCGGCCAGCTCACGGAGGACGGCGTGGGGTTCCAGCTTCGCCCCGTTGTCGGCCTCGACGAAGACCGCGAGATCGTGCTCGCCGTCCGGGGGCAGCGCGGCGGCCGCCCGTACCCCGGCGATGTCGAGCGCCGCCGCCTCGATCTCCACGGTGCTCATCCGGATGCCCTTGCGTTTGAACATGTCGTCCCGCCGGCCGTCGAAGTAGAGGTATCCGTCCTTGTCGAGGCGCCCGTAGTCACCGGTGTGCAGGCGCTTCTCCCCGGTACGCGGATCGTGGCGGAAGGTCTTCGCGCTCACCTCGGGACTGCGCCAGTACCCCGGCATCACGTGCGGGCCGGTCACCACGATCTCCCCGGTCGTCCCGGTGGGCACCGGGTTCCCGTCGGGGTCGAGGATGTGCACGGTGGTGCCGGGCAGCGGCCGTCCGACGGAGTCCGGGCGCTCCCGCTCCTCCTCTGGAGGCATGACGGAGATGCGCTTGCACTCGGTCTGGCCGAACTGGCGGACCACCCGGGCGCCGGGGAAGTGGGTCCGCAGCGCCTCGATGGTGGCGGCGGGCAGCGCCGCGCCGGTGTTGGTGAACAACCGCACCCCGGTGGTGGGCTCACTCTGCCGCTGCGCCGAGGCGATGATCATGTTGGCCAGCGAGGGTACGATCGGCACCACCGTCGCCCGGGTCTTCCGCAACTGGTCGACCAGCCGCAGGTCGGCGCCGGCGTCGGTGAAGACCAGCTCGGCGCCCACGGCGCAGGTCATCAGCAGCTTGTACAGCCCGTAGTCCCAGGACATCGGGAAACGGCAGAAGACCACGTCGTCCGGGCGGTAGTCGAGTGCCTCGACGAGCGCCACGGTGGCGAAGCAGACCTGGGCGTGGGGGCAGATCACCGCTTTCGGCTCTGCCGTACTGCCTGAGGTGTACACCAGCGCGGCCAGGTCCGCGGGGTCGATCTCACTCGGTACGGCCACGCGCGCCCCTTGGCTCGCGAGCTCGGTCACCTCGTTCCAGACCGCCTCGAAGTCGTGGACCGGTGCGCCGGTGAGGGCGCGCACGGCGTCGGGCTTCCCACCGGCGGATTCGACGATCACCAGCGTGGGGTCGGCGTTCTCGAGCACCGACCGCAGGTGAAAGCTCTTCATCGCCGGGTTGAGCGGCACGAAGACGGCACCGCGGCGGGAGACGCCGAAGAACAGCGCGGCCAACCGGCGGTCGGTGGGGGCCTGCACCACCACTCGCGCGCCATGGCCGACGCCGTGCCCGGCCAGCCAGCGGTCCACCGCGTGGCTGATCGTATCCAGTTCGTGATAGGTCCAGATACCGGTGGAGTCCCGCACCGCTGGTGACTCGGGAAACTCCGCGGCGCTTTGGTCGAGAAAATCGTGGATGAATGTCCCGTTGTATCTCGGCCGGTTATTCCGCATAATCGACGATCTCCCTCAGGCAGCGGAGTTCAGGCTAAGCCGGGGCTCCGCCCCAGATGTACCCCTAGCCGCCCCTAACGTCGGGGCCGGTCGGGCCTATGGCCACACTCGATAAGTCGCTCTCTTTTCACCGGGTTTACGCTGGGATTTCACCGGAATCGCCGCTTCGAGATAAGGGGTTCCCAGCGGTCATTCAAGTCGCCTTTCACCGGTAGGGCTCCCCGGCCCAGATCACGAACTCGGCCTCGGCGAGGGCCATCCCGCTTCACCTCCGATGGTCACCTTCCGGTGCGGGTCGGCACGGCGCGGTCGAGTGGAACCGATGGCCTGGGCTCAGCGCGCTGTCGTCGGTTCTGCCTCGACCGCGAGCTTGCAGCGGAGGTTCGCGCCGGTCAGGCGTCGCGACGGGTGATCGCGAGAGCCGCCGTGAGAAAGGCGATCACGACATAGCTCGCGAGGACGGCGGCGGCTAAGGCGGGGCCGAAGGCACCAGCGTCGGGAACACCGGCCAGTTGCCTCGTCAGCGATGCGATCGTCAGGGAGCCCGTCCAGTCGTTCCAGGGAGCGGGAAGGAAACGCTCCACCCCGGCCGGGGCCGGCATGAGGGCGACCAGCGCGATGAGGGCCCCCGGTGTCGAACGCAGAATCGTGGCCAGAGCCAGCCCCGTCACCGCGGCGACAGCGGAGCCTGCGCCCGTCGCCAGCACCTCGGTCAGGATGCCCGGTTCGGCGAACGAGGCGCCGATCGGGCGCCCCGCCACCACGGCCTGCGCGGTGAAGTAGGTGGCGAACGCCAGCACCTGACCAGCGACCGCGGCCACGGTGGCCACCACGCTGACCTTCGCCAGGAGGAGCATCCACGGGCGCCGGACCGTGGTCAACGTCAGCCTGATCATGCCGGTGCCGTATTCGCCGGAGATGGCGAGCACCCCCAGCATGCCGAAGAGGATGGGGGGAATGTCGGCGCTGAAGCTGAGCCCCGTACCGACGAGCTCACCGCCGGCGCCCTTGGTGTCGAAGTAGTGCGAGATCGAGAAGGCGGCGAAGCCGCTGAGCACCAGGGCCGAGAGCGTGGAGGCCAGCACGTAGTAGGTGGATCGGAGCGAGCGCAGCTTGAGCCATTCCGATGCGACGACGTTGATCATTGGGTTATCTCCATGAAGGCCTCTTCCAGCGACACCCGGCGCGGCGCCAACTCGTGAACGGCGCAGCCACTCGCCAGCGCGGCGTCACCTATGGCGGCTGCGGACAAACCGGTCACCAGCAATTCGCCCTCATCGAGAGCGGCGGTGAACGAGCGGGTCCCGGGCGGCTCGCTCTCGTTCAGGGCGGTGGTGGAGCGGTCGGTGGCCGACAGGCTGTCCTCGTCCAGGGCGGCAGCGGACGAGCCGCTCATAGGCACCTTGCCCTTGTCTACGGCGGTGGTGAACGGGCTGGCCCTGGGCGCTTCTCCCTCGCCTTGGGCGGTGGCGGACGAGCTGGTGCTCGTGGCGGGCACCCGCCAACCACCCTCGTCTGCAGGGGGACGAGCCGACGGCGTGGCCGTCCCGCTCGCGGTCGGCGAGCCCGTTCGCTGAGTGCGTAGTACGGTCGCGCTCGGAGTGCCTGGTACGGTCGCACTCTGAGCGCGGAGTACGGTCGCGCCGGCCGCTTCGAGCACCCTGGACAGGCGGGCCGCATGGGGGGATCGGACCAGGACGTCGCCCTGGAAGCGGGCCAGCAGGTCCGCCATCGTGGTGTCCTCGATCAGCCGGCCCCGGCCGATGATGATGAGGCGGTCGGCGGTGAGGGACATCTCGGTCATCAGATGGCTGGACAGCAGGACGGTCCGCCCCCCGGCCGCCAGGGATCTGAGCAGCGTCCTGAGCCAGCGGATGCCATCAGGGTCGAGGCCGTTGACCGGCTCGTCGAGAATGAGCACGCCCGGGTCACCGAGCAGTGCCGCCGCGATGCCGAGCCGCTGGCGCATCCCATGGGAGAACCCGGCGATCCGTTTGCGTGCCGCGCCGGCCAGGCCGACCTCCTCGAGAACCTGGACGACTCTGCGCCGCCCGATCCCGCCGGTGTGCGCCAGGGCCTGGAGGTGATCGAACGCGCGGCGCCCGCCCTGCACCTCGGTGGCGTCGAGCATGGCACCGACCTCCCGCATGGGGTCGCGAAGGTCGCGCTTGCGGACGCCGTTGATCAACGCCGTGCCCGACGTGGGCGTGTGCAGGCCGAGAATCATGCGCATCGTGGTGGACTTGCCGGCGCCGTTGTGTCCGAGGAAGCCGGTGACCTGTCCAGGTTTGACGTCGAACGTCAGCCCTGAGACAGCCCGCGTGGAACCGTACACTTTCGTAAGATCTCGGACCTCGATCATCGGTGGCTCCGGACTTCAACCCTGGACTGGTATCGGGGGGATGGGACGGCCGCGCCGGCCTGAGTGGTGTGCGGACCTTCCGGATCTCGCGTCACAGCAGCCTCCTTCGTGAGCTTCGAATGGTCGGGTGATGCCCAAGCCGGGCCGGCGGGTGGCAAGCCTGATCGCACACTCTTGGGTGTGTGGGCAGTTGGAGGCCGGATAAGCCGGATTGCAAGCCTTGAGGAGTTGGGTGCCCGGTCGCACGCTCTTGGGTGTGGGCGGTCGCCGATGAAGGAGGAGGTTCCGGCCTGTGAGGGCTGGAATTCCCCGAGTTCATTCCTCCGGGGGAGGGGGTCACTTTCCCACCTTCTGGATCCGTTCGGCGGGACAGCGGGTGCCCGGCTCGGGCAGCTTTCCGCTGATCAGGTAGGCGTTGGCGTACCGCCTCAGGCAGAGGTTGGTCGCCCACGAGGCGTGGCCGTCGCCGTGCCACAGGACGCGTGCGGACGGGACCTGCTCGGCCACGTGTCGTTGTCCGAGATAGTTGGTGTTGTTGTCGAGCTCCCCGATCGCGAAGAGAATCGGCGGGACGTCGCCCGTCACCCGGAGCGGGTGCGGCGCCCAGGACGCGCCTCCGCTCAACCCCCAGCACCGCCCGAGCTCGAAGCGGCCTTCGAGCCAGCCGAACCTCGGCGCGATCTGGCGAAGCCGGGCTTCGATGGCCTGGAACTCCTCGTACGTCGGCGGTTTCGGCATGAAGTCGTTGCACAGGGAGATCTGGCCCACGGACGAGCCGCCCTCAACCGGCTTGAGCTCGGCCAGGAAGTTCCCGGCGTCGCCGTCGAGGGCCTTGCGGATCGCGGTCGCGAACTTCGGCCATTTCGCCGGGTTCATGCCGTTGATCGCACCCGCGTACAGCTGGCCCTCGTGCACTGTCCGCCCCGAGGACGCCGGCAGAGGCGCGCGGCGCACCCTGGCGACCAGCTCGTCCCACGCCTTGCCCGCGTCCCTGCCGTGCAGGGCGCAGTCGGTACGGCGGGCGCACCAGTCGCGGAAACGGGTGAGATGCCGCTCCTGCGTGCGCGCATAATTGCGCAACCAGGGCTCGAACTCCTGCTGGGTGTGGTCGGCGGTGCCGTCGAAATACATCCGGCCCACCCGCTGCGGGAACAGCTCCAGGTAGGCCTGGGCGTAGACGGTGCCGTAGGAGTTGCCCGCGTAGACGAGCTTCTCCTGGCCGAGCGCGGCGCGCAGCGCGTCGATGTCGTGGGCCACGTTCCAGGCCGTCATGCCGTGCCACGCCGACTTGGCCGCTTTGCGGCAGCTCTCCTGGTGGGCCGCGTTCGTGGCGGCGTGGGCGTCCCAGTCCTGCTTCGTACGCGCCAGGAGCAGGCCGAAGATGGAGGCCGAGGGCTCCGCGCAGCTCACCTTCTTGCGGGACTGCGGTTCGGACAGCCCGCGCGGATCGATGGCGATGACGTCGAACCGGCTCCGCAACTCATCGAGCAGGGCCGGCAGCTCCGGCGGCGCGTCGGGATCATCCGTCCGCCTGAACATCGCCGTGCTCGTGCCAGGGCCGCCGAAGTTGACGATCAGCGGCCCCGCGCTCGCGCCCGTCGCGGGCAGTTTCGCCACGTGCACCGAGGTCCTGGGGCCGCCAGGATCGGCCCAGTCCACGGGCACGACCAGGTCGGCGCATCGCAGGCCGTCGCCGCACGCCCTCCACACGAGGCGGTACGCCTGCGCCGAGGCCAGCGCGATGCCGCCGAGTGACACGGCGAGGCAGGCGGCGAGACACAGGGTGATGAGTCTGCGTCGGTTCATGGCGGCAACGATGCTGTACGGCGGCGGCCTCGCACATCGGAGCAGGCTCCGATCTTGTGGATCGGACCAGGGTCCTACGAAGCAGCTGTACGAGAGCCACGTACGACCCTGGTCTGACAGCTCGTGCTCCGATTCGCTCGCGGCCGTTCCCCGATAACGTCGCGGCGTGAACCTGTTCGCCTGGCGGCCTCCCCACCGGCTGCTCATTCTCGCCGACACCGTGGCCGCGGTGCTGTTCGCGCTGGCGTCATCAGGAAATCCGCCGGGCCTGACCGTGAGCGCCGCGTCGGCGCTGGCCTGCTGGCTGCTTGTGGTGCCCGTGGCGGTGCGGCGGATCTGGCCGGTGGCCGCATACTGCGGCGCGCTCCTGATCAGCGTCCTCGTTCTCGCGCTGCAGACGAATTGGCTGATGACGATGGTGGTGGTGGCCGCGACCGTTTACACGGTGGCGACCACCCAACCGGTGCGGCGATCAGCGGTCGCCCTCATTCCGGGCCTGCTCGTCGCCGGGGCCGCTCTGCTGGTCTCGGCGCTGGGTGTGCCACGACGGGCGGACGGCTGGCCCGACCCCGTCTTCGTCGTCGTCATGGCCTGGCTGGTCGTGGGGGCGAGCTGGAGTCTCGGTACGGCGGCGCGCACTCGCCGCGAGTTCGCCGCGCGCGAGGTCAAGAGGCGGGCGGAGCAGGCGGCGGTCGACGAGCGCCTGCGGATCGCGCGCGAGCTGCACGACGTGGTCGCCCACTCGATGAGCATGATCACCGTCAAGGCGGGCGTGGCGGCCAAGGTCTTCGGCAAGCATCCGGAGGAAGGGCTGAAGGCGTTGCGGGCCATCGAGGAGATCGGGCGCGGCTCCCTCGTCGAGATGCGCCATTTCCTCGGCGCGCTGCGCTCACCCGGCAGCGCGCCCGAGAGCACACCCCTTCCCAGCCTCGCCGACCTGCCGTCCCTGACCCGCCGCGCCGCGGAGGCCGGCGTGGAGGTCGACCTCTCGGTGAGCGGAACCGTACCCGACAGCATGGGGCTGGCCGTCTATCGCATCGTCCAGGAGGCGATCACCAACGTCATCAGGCACGCCGCCCCCGCCCGCTGCCGGGTCGGCGTCTCGGCCGCCGACGGGTCCTTGCGGATCTCCGTGGTCGACGACGGCCCCGGGCAGCGGGTGCTGCCGGGCAGGGCGGGCGGGCACGGTCTCGCGGGGATGCGCGAACGGGCCATGATGTACGGCGGCACCTTCGAGGCCGGACCACTGCCAACGGGCGGATTCGGCGTATACGCCTCCTGGAAGCTCCCTTGACCCGGCCTCCGACTCCCAGACTCGCAGGGCTCTCAGCCTCCGGGCATCGGGGCTCTCGGCCTCCGAGCTCCCGGGCTCTCGGCCTCCGGGCATCGGGGCATCCGGGCATCCGGGCATCCGGGCAGCCGGGCCCCGGGGCTTTGGGCTCCGGAGTGCGGCCTCCGGGCTGTGGGCTCCCGGGCTTCCGGCGTTCGTCCTCCCGGGCTCCGGCTTGCGGTTCTCGGGCTCGCAGGGTGCGGGCTCATGGCTTCGCCGTACCTCGAGGATTGGTGTGTGGGGGGCAGGCGTTGATCGGCCATGATGGGCGTGAGCTGAGCAGACCCCGGGCAGGGTATCCACGGGTCGGACCGGGTCTGCTTGCGGTGGGTGTGTGATGGGAGATTTCTTGATTCGGGTGCTCGTCGCCGATGATCAGGCATTGGTACGCGGTAGCTTCCGTTTGCTGATCGACTCGGAGGACGACCTCACCGTGGTGGGGGAGGCGGCCGATGGGCGGCAGGCGGTGGCGCTTGCGCGGACCGAGTCACCCGATGTGGTGCTCATGGACGTTCGGATGCCGGAGATGGACGGTATTGCCGCGACCCAGCAGATCGCCGGGGACACCCGTGTTCTCATCCTGACCACGTTCGACCTCGACGAATACGTCTATTCGGCGTTGCGGGCGGGCGCCAGCGGGTTTCTGCTCAAAGACGCGCCGCCCGACGATCTCTTGAAGGCTATTCGGGTGGTCGCGTCGGGTGAGACGTTGCTCGCGCCGACCGTGACCACACGGTTGATCGCGGAGTTCGTACGGCGGCCTGTTCAGCAGACCTTCCACGGGCTCGACACGCTCACGGATCGGGAGCGCGAGGTGCTCATCCTCATCGCCCACGGGCTGTCCAACGCCGAGCTCAGCACTCAGCTCCAGGTGAGCCCCGGGACCGTGAAGACGCACATTGGCCGCCTGCTGGCCAAACTGCGGGCCCGAGACCGCGCCCAGCTTGTCATCGCCGCCTACGAAGCCGGCCTGGTCACACCGCGCTAGCACGTTGGTGGGGGCCATCGCCGAGGTGGCGCGGGTGGGTGTCGTGGGGTCATGGCGCGGGTGGTGTCTGCGGTTTGCGTGGCGTGAATGGGTGTCATGTGGTCTGCGTGGCGTGGGTGACCTGGGTGGCGTGGGTGACCTGGGTGACCTGGGTGACCTGGATGGCGTGGATGGCGTGGTTCGGCTATGTGAGTGGAGAGACAGTCGGGGGAAAGGGCCGCCTGTGTGGCGGCCGACGAATAGGGGTCGGTCTGTGCGGGGTGGCTGGGGGAGAGGGACAACGACGAGGCATCGCCATGCGGCTGCACACAGACGTGCGTAGCCGCAGGTCTGCATGGTGCGGGTCTGGGTGGTGCGGGTCTGGGTGGTGCGGGGCTGTGTTCTGCGGTGGCGCAGCACGTGCATGCTCAGCGTTCCCGTGTAGCGCAGGTCCGCGTGGCAGCGAGGTGTTCGAGGGGAGGTCGTCGGTAGCGCCACCATCCAGATAGCCGACCTGATCGTTGTGCTCGACGGCGGGCGGGTCGCCGAGTGCGGCACGCACACCGAACTAATCGATGGCGCCGGCCGGTACGCCCGCCTGTACGGCCTCCAGGTGTCCGCCTACCAGTGAGCGATCATCGGCCGCACGCATGGACGACCTTCCAGTGAGCGATCAGCGATCGACGGTATGGACGACCTCCGAGTGAGCGATCATCGGTGCTCGGCGCCGGCCGTCTTCGCGGACGTGTGCCTGCGGATGGGTGATGTGGTCGGGGGTCGGCGGTCTTCGTGGTGGTGTGTCTGCGGGTGGGTGATGTGGTCGGCGGTCTTCGCGGACGTGTGCCTGCGGACGGGTGATGCGGTCAGGCGTCGGCCGTCTTCGGGCGGATGGGTATGCGGTCGGCCATCTCCACGGACGCGCCTGCGAACGATCAACCCGATCAGGCGTCCACCGCGTCCGCGAACGCCCGCATGGACGGGAACGTCCAGTCCGGGGTGACGGCGGATGGCGGCGCCGGGGTCGCGCCCCCGCCCGGGTTGTCGTGGCGGCGGTTGATCCACACCGTCGGCAGGCCCGCGGCCTTGGCCGGTACGTGGTCGTGGAACAGACTCTGCGCCACATGCAGCAACCTGCCCTCCGCCACCCCGAGCCGCCCGGCCTCGCGTGCCAGCGCCTCGAAGTTGCGGGGAGACGGCTTGTAGGAGCCGATGTCCTCGGCGGTGAGGATGCTGGTGAAGGTGATGCCCAGGCGCTGGTTCGAGCCCGCGAAGGAGGCCCGGTCCACGTTGGACAGGATGATCAGCTGGTACCGGCGCGCGAGCCGTTCGAGCGCCTCCGTCGAGTCGGGGAACGCCGGCCAGTCGGGCACCGAGACCGCCAGCGACTTGGCCTCGTCGTCACTGACCGGCACGCCGAGCTGCGCGCCCAGGCCGCGCATGGCCCGCGCCAGGATCTTCGGGTAGAGGTCACCGGGAAAGTCGGCTTCGGCCTGGGCCTCGTGCGTCGAGTACGCCGTCAGCAGCTCCTCGTCGCTCATTCGCAGGCCGTGCGCGCCGGCCCACCCGCGCAGCACGGTCGCGATGCCGCTCTCCCAGTCGATGAGGGTCCCGTAGCAGTCGAAGCTGAGGGCGTCGTAGTCGCCGAAGTTCACTTTGCACGCTCCTTGATGAGATCGAGGAAGAATCGTTCCGCGTCGTCGAAGTGCCGGCTCCAAGCGGCCTTGACGCGCTCGGCGTCCCCGGAGCGCAGCTCCGCGAGCAGCAGCTCGTGCTCGCGCGCCAGCTCGGAGACGCTGTCATAGGTGGGTTGCAACTGAGCGATGAGCAGGCGCAGCTCGGAGCTGAGCTCATCGAACGTACGCAGGAGCCGGACCGACCCCGCGGCCACGAACACGGCCCGGTGGAAGGCCACGTCATGGTCGGCCACCACGTCCCACGAGACGTCGTCGCCCAGCACGGCGAACTCCCGCATCACCGCCTCCACACCGGTGAGGCGTTGCGACATGACCATCTCGACCGCGACGGCCTCGATCGCGCGGCGCAGCCGGCACAGGTCGATCGCGTCCTCGGCGGCGAACGACCTGACCTGGGCGCTGCGCCCGCGCCCGCGTTCGAGCAGCCCGTCCGCCACCAGCATCTGCACCGCCGCGCGCACCGTGGGCCGCGCCACGCCGAACTCCCGCGCCAGGTCGGTGTCGCGCAACTGCTCGCCGCCCCGATAGTGCCCGGACAGCAGCCGCCGCCGTAGTTGGTCGGCGACGGCGTCCGCCACGGTGACCGTTTCAATCGCCATGGCTACCTGTATAACAGGTAGCCAGGCATTCAGCGAATCCGGGCGGCCCGCGACTCCAGGTAACGCTGCTCGGCAAGGCTGGCGGTGGCTTTCGCGGCGCGCCGGTAGTGCTCGTACGCCGGAGCCAGGTCGCCGGTCTTCTCCAGCAGATGCGCGCGCACGGACAGGAGCCGGTGATGCCCGGCCATCCGCTCGTCACCGTCCAGCGTGGCGAGCAGGGCCAGCCCGGCCGCCGGGCCCTCGATCTCGGCGAGCGCGATCGCCCGGTTGAGGGTGACCATCGGGTTGGGCGCGATCCGTTCCAGGATCAGGTAGAGGGCGTGCACCTGCGGCCAGTTGGTCTCCGAGGCCGTGGCCGCGTCGGCGTGCGTGGCGGCGATGGCCGCCTGCAACTGGTAGGGGCCCAGCTCCGGCCCGGCCAGCGACGTCTTGACCAGCTCGACGCCCTCGTCGAGCAGGGCGCGGTCCCACTGCGCGCGGTCCTGCTCGTCGAGCGGCACCAGGTCGCCGGCCGCCGTCGTGCGCGCCTCCCGGCGGGCGTGGGTGAGCAGCATCAGCGCGAGCAGGCCGGTCACCTCGCCGTCCTCGGGCAACTGCGCGTGCACCATCCTGACCAGCCGGATCGCCTCCCGCGCCAGGTCGGTACGGTGCAACTCGCTGCCCGAGGAGGCCGTGTAACCCTCGTTGAAGATCAGGTAGAGCACGTGCAGGACGACCCGCAACCGCTCCTCGCGCTCCGCGCCCACCGGCAGGCCGAACGAGCTGCCGGCGGCCTTGATCCGCTGCTTGGCCCGGCTGATCCTGGCCGCCATCGTGGCCTCCGGCACCAGGAACGCGCGGGCGATCTCGGCGGTGGTCAGGCCGCCGACCGCGCGCAGCGTCAGGGCGGTCTGGGAGGCCGCGGTCAGCGTCGGATGGCAGCACAGGAACAGCAGCACGAGCGAGTCGTCGGTGTCCGGTATCTCCTCGGGCACCACCTCGACGGCCGTCGCCGACTCCCGCTCGCGGCGCGCGTGGTCACTGCGCATCTGGTCGATGAGCCGCCGGGACGCGACGGTCACCAGCCAGCCGCGCGGGTTGGCGGGCACCCCCTCGGCCGGCCACTGCACGCTGGCGGCGAGCACGGCCTCCTGTACGGCGTCCTCGCACCCCTCGAACCGACCGTTCCTGCGGAGCAACGTGCCGAGGACCTGCGGCGTGAGCTCACGCAGCAGGTCCTCGATGGCTGGTGGCGCTGTCATGCCTCCAATTGTCCGTCAGCGAACATCACCTGCCGCACCTCGACGCCCAGACCCGGGATCTTCGTGTCCGGGATCTGCGCCGCCAGCTCGATCGCGCGCTCCTTGTTCTCGCAGTCGATCAGGTAGAAGCCGCCCAGGTACTCCTTGGCCTCCAGGAACGGCCCGTCGGTCACCACCGGCTGGCCGTTGCGCACGGTCACCACCGCGGCCTGCGACGGGTCGACCAGCGCCTGCGTGGTGATCAGCTCGCCCGACCGCTTGAGCTCCTCGACGAACTCGCCGTGGCCGTCGCCGATGGCCGCCCTCTCCTCGTCGGTCAGCGCGTCCAGGACGGCCGGGTTGATATGCAGGCTGATCAGGAACTTCATCTCGTTCTCCTCGTGGTTCGCGAGCCCCTGGCGGGGCCCTTCGACCGGTTGGTCGGAGCCGCCGGGCCCGTCTTGACATCCCCCGCCAGAACTTTCGCACGAGTTTCGGTACCGGCAGATGTCAAGACGCGCCCGATCGCTCCGACCAACCCGCGAAAACACCGAGAGAACAGGAAATTTCGGATATGCAAGTCAACCGGGCCTGGCTGGGACTGGCCGTCCTCATGCTGCCGACCTTGCTCGTCGCGATGGACGTGACGGCGCTACTCCTCGCCCTCCCGCAACTGAGCGCCGACCTGGGCGCCTCCAACGTCCAGCAGCTATGGATCATGGATGGTTATGCGCTCATGGTGGCCGGCCTGGTCATCACGATGGGCACGCTCGGCGACCGGATCGGCCGCCGGCGGCTGCTGATGATCGGCGGGGCGGCGTTCGCGGCGCTGTCGGTCGTGGCCGCCTTCGCGGCCGATCCGCTGACACTGATCGTCGCGCGTGCGCTGCTGGGCGTCGCCGGCGCGACCCTGGCGCCGTCCACGCTCGCCCTGATCACCAACATGTTCCGCGACGAACGGCAGCGCGGGCGGGCCATCGCGATCTGGGCGACCTGCCAGTTCACCGGCGGCGCACTCGGGCCCGTCCTCGCCGGAGTCCTGCTCCAGCACTTCTGGTGGGGATCGGTGTTCCTGGTCGCCGTGCCGGCGATGGCGTTGCTGCTGCTCGCGGGGCCGTTCCTGTTGCCGGAGTTCCGCAGCGGCCAGGCCGGCCGGCTGGACCCGGCCAGCGTCGGGCTGTCGCTCGTGGCGGTGCTCCTGATGGTGTACGGCCTGAAGCAGCTGATCGTCGAGAGCGCGCCGGTCGGCCCGGTGGTGGCCCTGGTCGCCGGTGCGGCCATCGGAGTGATCTTCGTACGCCGGCAACTGCGGCTGGAGACACCCCTGCTGGACCTGCGGCTGTTCCGCAACCGCCCGTTCACGGCCGTCCTCGCCGGCCTGGTCTTCGCCGGTGTCGCCATGGCCGGCACCGGCCTGATGGTGACCCAGTACCTGCAGGGCGTCCTGGGCTACTCGCCGGTCGCGTCGGCGCTGCTGTTCGCGCCCATGGGCCTGGGCGTGGCGGCCGGCACCATGACCGCGCCGGCGCTGGCCCGGCGGATGAAGGAGACGACGGCGATCGCCGGCGGGCTGGCGGGGTCGGCGCTGGGCAGCCTGCTGCTGGCCGGGGTCGGCGGGCCTGGCTCCCTGCCGCTGGTGATGATCGGCATCACCGTGCTGGCGCTGGGCACCGGCCCGCTGTTCGCGCTGGGCACGGGGCTGGTCGTCGGGTCCGTACCGCCGGAGCGCGCGGGGTCGGCGGCGTCGATCTCGGAGACCGGCAACTACTTCGGGGGTTCGCTCGGCTTCGCGCTGCTCGGCGTGCTGGCGGCGGTGGTCTACCGCGCGCGGATGGGCGGTACGTCCGACTCGCTGGCCGGCGCGCTGGCGGCTGGTCACGACCTTATCGCCGCGCGGGAGGCGTTCACCGTGAGCGTGCACGTCACCGGCGTCGTCGCCGCGGCCATCTTCGCCGGGCTGGCCGTGCTGATCCTGGTCATGCGCCCGGCGGCCCGGACCGCTCCGGCCGGAGACCTGGTCGGGCGATAGGGCCCGGATCCGGTTCCGGGCGAAATCCTGGCCGGGCGACAGGGGTCAGATCCGGCCCCGGACCTCGACGGTCAGCTTCTCCAGCAGGCCCGCGAGCGTGGCCCGTTCCGCCGGGGTCAGCCCGGCGACCAGGGACGCCTCGCGGCCGAGGACCGAGTCGACCGATCGTTCGATGAGCGCGTGACCCTCGTCCGTCAGCGACACCGCGACGCTTTTACGGCCGCTCTCGCCGGGGCCGCGGCGTACCAGACCCGTCCGTTCGGCCCTGGCCACGCGCTGGGAGATCGCGCCGGCCGTCACCAGCGTGCGGCGGGCCAGCTCGCGGGTGCTCAGCCGGTACGGCGGGCCGGAGCGGCGGATCACGGAGAGCAGGTCGAGCGTGGCCGCGTCGATCCCGGCGGCGCGCAGGACGCGGGCGCGGTCGTCGGCGAACATCTTGGCCAGCCGCCAGATCGGCGTCACGATCTCGATGGAGTCGGTCGGCGTGCCAGGACGCTCGCGCTGCCAGGCGGCCGCGATCTCCGCGGGCTCGGTCGGGGTGTCGATTTCGGCCATGGGTACGTCCTCCGCTATGTTTAGGTCTAAACGTACCAGCGGACAGGAGGACTCATGAGCAGGACCGTGCTCGTCACCGGCGGAACCAGCGGCATCGGCCGAGCCGTCGCCGCTCGCTTCACCGCCGATGGCGCCGGCGTCACCATCACCGGCCGTCACCCGGACACCGTCGAATCCGCCGCCAAGGAGCTGGGCGTGCGCGGCCTGGTCTGCGACGCGAGCGACCCGGACCAGGTAGTGGCCCTGGCCGCTGATCTGGACGGCCCGCTCGACGTGCTCGTCAACGCCGCCGGTGGCCTGGTCCCCGGATCGGCCCCCGGAACGCCGCCGCTGCAGGCGCTGGCCCGGCAGTGGCTGTCCAACGTGTCCGCCAACGTGCTCACCGCGGTCCTCACCACGGCCGCGGTCGGCGGCCGGCTCGCCCCCGAGGGCACGGTCGTCAGCATCGGATCGATCGGCGCCGAACGCGGCGGCGGCTCCTACGGCGCCGCCAAGGCCGCGCTCGCCGCCTGGAACACCTTCCTCGCCGCCGAGCTGGGCCCCCGGGGCGTCACCTGCAACGTCATCTCCTCCGGCTACGTCACCGGCACCAACTTCTTCGGTGACGGGATGACCGAGGAACGCCACCAGCGGCTCGTGGAGGAGACCATGCTCAAGCGGCCGGGCACGCCCGGCGACCTCGCCGAGACCATCTTCTTCCTCGCCTCTCCCGGCGCCCGGCACATCACCGGCCAGACCATCCACGTCAACGGCGGAGCCTTCACCACCCGTTGATCAGTTCGTCCGCTCGCCGGAGGTCCTTGGGGCGGCCCAGGGCGCGGCGCATCCGGATCAGATCCGCCCGGGAGACGTAGTGAACCTCCAGGCCGCCCGCGCCGACCGCGGTGATCGCGCCGTCGAGGCACTCCCGGACCTGAAGGCCGCCCCAGGGCAGCGCCGGGGTGCAGCAGTCGCCGCCGGCTCCGGGCGAGGTGAACCGCACCTTGGGCCGGAGAAAGGCATCCGGCCGCGTGGCCACGGGGTCGCCCGCCTCGTCGGTCAGCCGGGCGCCGACGGAGGCGAAGGCCGCCGCCAGGGCCGGCGCGTGGGCCGGGAGGCCGTCCCAGAGCAGGTCCAGATCGCCGGTCAGTTCGGCGGAGCCGTGCATGATACCGGCGACCTGCCCGATCACCACGGCTCGTACGCCGTGCCGGTGGAGGGCTTCGAGCAGGGGGAACGGGTCGAACCCGAGGGCGCCGTCCGTGCCGATCGTGCCGACGTCGTCGTCGGCGTCCTCGTGGCCCAGGCCGGTGCCCGCCCGGTTCGAGGCCAGCTCACGGGTGCGCCGGGCGGCGGCGCGGAGTCGTTCCAGCGGTTCGTCGATCATCTGACGCATACAACACCCCGCCGCGCCCGGACTTCAAGAAGGGCGCGTCGAGCGGGCGTACGCGGCGGGCGTCTGACCGTACTGTCTCTTGAAGGCCCGGATGAAGTGGCTGCTGTCCGCGAACTGCCAGTGGGCGGCCAGTTCGGAGACGCTCGGCCGGCCGGACGGCGCGGTCAGCGCGAGACCGGCCTGCTCCAGCCGCCTGCGGCGAATGTAGGCGGCGGCGGATTCGTCGGTCGAGGCGAACGCGCGCTGTAACGTCCGTACGGTGACGCCCAGCTCACGGGCCAGCATCGCGGGCGACAGATCGGGGTCGGCCAGGTGGTCGTCCGTGAGGTCTTTCGCGGCGCGGGCCAGGGCGGGCGCCAGCAGCGGCTCGGCGCCGTCGACCCGCTGCCTCATCACGCCCTCGGCCAGCTCGACGAGGGCGTTGCGGGCGGCCTGCGCGCCGGCCGGGGTGAGGTCGTTCAGCGTCGCGTGCACCATGTTCGCGTGCGCCATGAGCAGCCGGGTCTCGGGCGAGCCGGCGGTCGCGACGATCTGCCGGTCACCGATCAGCGGCCTGAGGGGGGAGGCGGGCAGCGACAGCACCCTCGCCGTCGTGCCGGGCACCACCTGGAAGTGCGACGGCCAGCCGTTGTAGCGGAGGAGGATCCGCCCGGCCGGCACGGTGACCTCGCTGCGGTCGCGCGGCCGGGTGAGCATCCAGGCGCCGCGCCGCATCACGTACATCCGCACCTCGTCGTTGTGGTCGTCGAGGGCTCCCACGGTACGGACGTCCGAGGCGACGCGGATGTCGGTGATCACCGTGTCGTGCACCTTGGAGGCCCGGATCTTGCCCCGCAGGTCATCGGCGGTCTCCGGGCTGAACGTCGGCAGCGGGAAGGCCGCGCCGATCTCGGTCTCCCACCCGCGCCGGAAGGCGTCGAAGAAGGATCCGGCGCCGTCGTGCGCCGCGGTGTCCACGGAGAACGTCCCGCCCATCGCAACACCCTAGACGGCTCGGCCCGCCCGCGGTTGTACCACGGCGTCATTCGGGTGCCGCCCGGCGTGACGGGCACGTTCTATCCAGGCGCCGCCGGCCGCTGGAAGGCTTGATCGCCCCTGAGCAGAGGAGAGCGAACGTGCGGCAGCAGATCGAACAGTCGGGCACCGTCCGGATCGGCGACCGGACGGTGCACCGCATGTCCTTCGGCGCGATGCGCCTGTCCGACGCGGACATCTGGGGGCCGCCCGCGGACCGGGGTCACGCCGTCCGGGTCGCCCGCCGTGCCGTCGAGCTCGGCGTCGACCACATCGACACCGCCGACTCCTACGCCTTCGGCGTGACGGAGGAGATCCTGCGCGAGGCGCTGTACCCGTACCCGGACGAGTTGCTGATCGCGACGAAGGCGGGCCAGGCTCAGGTGCGGCGGCGGGAGTGGGAGGCGGTCGGGCGCCCCGCCTACCTGCGCCAGCAGTGTGAGGCGAGCCTGCGCCGCCTGAACGCCGACCGCATCGGCCTGTTCTACCTGCACCGGATCGACCCGCTGGTGCCGTTCGAGGACCAGCTCGGGGCCATGAAGGAACTCCAGGACGAGGGCAAGATCGCGCATTTCGGGCTGTCGACCGTCACCGTCGAGCAGATCGAGGCCGCCCGGACCATCATCGAGGTCGCGGCCGTGCAGAACCTGTTCAACCTCGCGCACCGCGCCGGTGAGGACGTGCTCGGCCACTGTGAGAAGGAGCGCATTCCGTACGTCGCCTGGTTCCCCATCATGAACGGCGAGCTGGCCCGCGCCGAGGGTGTCGTCGCCGAGGTGGCGGCGGACACGGAGTCGACGCCCGCGCAGGTCGCGCTGGCGTGGCTGCTGGCCCGCTCCGGCGTGATCTGCCCCATTCCCGGCACGTCCTCGATCGATCACCTGGAGCAGAACGTCGCGGCGTCGGCACTGCGGCTGACCGATGAGCAGCTCGCCCGGCTCAACGGCGTCGCCTAAGGTTCCGTGGCCAGGGCGGCGCGGGCCGCGGCGAGGATCTCCTCCGACACGGGGGAGTCCTTGGTGGCGCGGGCCAGCAGGAGCGCGCCGAGCATGGTGCACAGCCGGACGAGACCGACCTCGTAGTCGGTGGCGAGCCGGCCGGCGAAGTCGCCGACGCCCTCGGCGTAGACGCGGTGGGCCTCGGGGATGCCGGGTTCGCGCGCCATGTCCCCGGCGAGCGCGGCGACGGGGCAGCCGTCCGCGGGATTGTCGCGGTGCTCGACGGACAGGTAGGCGTCGATCAGCGCCCGCTGGGCGCCGTCGCGTTCGAGCGCGGCCGTGTGGCGCTGGGTGAGGTCGTCGAAGGCGTAGGCGGTGGCCTCGTCGATGAGCGCCTCCTTGGAGGCGAACTGCTTGTAGAAACCGCCATGGGTCAGGCCGGCCGCCTTCATCAGGTCGGCGACACTGACCTGGGTGCCCTGCTCGCGGAACAGCCGGGAGGCGGTCTCCACGATGCGCCTGCGGTTGTCCTGCGCCTGCGCCCGCGACACGCGGCCCATGGCCACCCCCTCATTTGGATGTCGGTTGACTTCTATCCTAGTCTGCAGTTTAGATGGTAAGCATAATCTAACTGAGGGAGCGGACATGGAACTGAAGGAAGCGGTCGCGGTCGTCACGGGCGCCAACCGGGGGCTGGGGCGCCATCTGGCCGCCCAGCTCGTGGAGCGCGGAGCGAAGGTGTACGCGGCGGCGCGCCGCCCTGAGAGCGTCGACGTGCCCGGCGTCATCCCGGTGCGCCTGGACGTGACCGACGACGAGTCGATCCGGGCCGCGGCCCAGATCGCGCCGGACACGACCCTGCTGGTGAACAACGCCGGCATCGCCACCGGCACCGCTCTGGTCGCCGGTGACCTGGAGGCGGTACGCCTGGAGATGGAGACGAACTTCTTCGGCCCGCTCGCCGTGACGCGGGCCTTCGCCCCGGTGATCGAGGCCAACGGCGGCGGCGCCGTGCTCAACGTCCTGTCCGTGCTGTCCTGGTTGCACCCGGCCGGCTCGGGGGCCTACGCGTCGGCCAAGGCCGCCGCCTGGGCGCAGACCAACGCGGTCCGCGAGGAGCTGGCGCCCCGCGGCATCACCGTCTCGGCGCTGCACGTCGGGTTCATGGACACCGACATGGTCGCCGCCGTCACCGCCGAGAAGGCCGACCCCGCCGACGTCGCCGCCCAGATCCTGTACGGCATCGAGCACGGCCTGCCCGAGATCCTCGCGGACGACGTCACCCGGACCATCAAGCAGAGCCTGGCCGCCACACTGAGCCCGGCCTGAAGCCGGAGATCATGATCTCGGTGGCCGGAAGGCGGTCGGCCTCGCGGACGGGTCCCGCCGGAAGGTCGTCTGGCGGGGCGACGTCTCCGTTCACGGACTCGCCTGGTAGCAGCGGATCGGCAGCCGGCGGACGCCGCGCAGCAGCGTGCCGGGAAGCCACTCCAGTTCCTCCGGCTCGGCGTCGAGCCGGAGGTCGGGGCAGCGCTCCAGCAGGCTGCGGATGGCGATCGTCGCCTCCATGCGGGCCAGCGGCGCGCCGATGCAGTAGTGGATGCCGTGCCCGAAGGCGAGGTGCCCCTGCGGGTCGCGCTGAACGTCGAACTCTTCGGGGGAGTCGAACTTGCCCGCGTCACGGTTCGCCGCGCCCACGGCGACCAGCACCGCGTCCCCGGCCGGAATGACGGCGTCGCCGACGGCCACCGGCTCCAGCGCGAACCGGAACGTGGCCGACTCGATGGGGCCCTCGTAGCGCAGCATCTCCTCCACCGCGCCGCCCACCGCGTCCAGGTCGGCGCGCAGCGCCTTCAGCTGATCCGGATGGCGCAGCAGCGCGTGCACGCCGTTGCCGATGAGGTTGACCGTGGTCTCGTGCCCCGCCGACAGCAGCAGGTACGCCATGGAGCGCAGCTCCGCCTGGGACAGCCGGTCGCCGTCCTCGTCGGTCGTCCGGATGAGCTGGCTGAGCAGGTCGTCGCTCTGGTCCTCGCGCTTGCTCTCGATGAGACCGGCCAGGTATTCGGCCAGCTCCTGGAAGGCCGTCAGCTTCTGCTGGAAGCCGATGGGCGCGTTGATCGCGTTGGACCAGGCACGGAAGGAGACCCGGTCCATGGACGGCACGCCGAGGAGCTCGCAGATGACGCCGATCGACAGCGGGAAGGCGTAGTCCTCGATCAGGTCCGCCCGGTCGGAGCGCAGCATGTCGTCGAGCAGCCGGTCGGCGTCCCGCTGGACGCGTTCGCGCATGGACTCCACGCGGCGCGGGGTGAACTCGCGCGACACGAGGCGCCGCAGCCGCGTGTGCCGGGGCGGATCGGAGACCAGCAGGTGCGGGCCGAGCAACTCCTGGTCCAGGGAGCTGGCGCCGATCCGCGCGAGGTCCTTCGAGAGCCGCTGGTCCGCGAGCATGGCGCGGGCCTCGTCGAAGCCGACGACGAGCCAGAGCTCCTGGCCGTCGGGCAGGCGAACCCGGTGCACCGGGCCCTCCTCGCGGAGCATGGCGTAGACCGGATAGGGATTTCGGTTGAAATCGGCGGACATGGCCCCGATGTCGTGGATCTTGGGCTTCGCCGTTGGCTGCCTGTTCATGACGCGCTCTGGCGCTCCTTCCGAGGGGGGTCGGTGTCCGCCGTACGACCCTAGCGAAGATCGGTAAGCGGTCTCCATGAAACATGAGCCCTGTGTGATTTCCAGGTTTCACGGGGCCCTCGCCCGATACGGTCTGACCATGCGCGTTGATCGACCTGGGTTCGTGGTTCTCAGCACATTGGCCGCGTTGATCAGTGGGTGCGGTGCTGCCGCGCCGGACAAGACGGTTCCACTGGCGCCATCGACCTCCTTACCGGCGCCACCGTCCTCCGGCCAGGGGCCTTTAGGGGGCAAGGTCGTGGTGCTCGATCCCGGGCACAACGGTGGGAACGCCTCACATCCCTTCGACATCAACCGCCAGGTCGACATCATCACCAAGAGCAAGGCCTGCAACGCCGTCGGCTTCGAGACCGAAGACGGCTACCAGGAGAACGCCCTCGCCTGGAGCGTCGCCCAGGACCTGAAGCCGCTCCTGGAGGAGCTGGGCGCCAAGGTCGTGCTCACCCGGCCCGACGACGAGGGTTTCGGCCCCTGCGTCACCGAGCGGGCCGCGATCGGGAACGAGGCCAGGGCGGACGCGGTGGTGTCCATCCACGGCGACAGCGGCAGGCCGGGCGGGCACGGGTTCCACGTGGTCCTCCCGGGGCTGGTCCCCGGGCACAACGACGGGATCATCGAGCCGTCCCGCCGGCTCGGGCTGGCGATCCGCGACGCGTACCGGAAGGGCACCGGCATGCCGTACGCGAACTACCGGGGCAAGGACGGCCTGCGGTCCCGTACCGACCTGGGCGGGCTCAACCTGTCGAAGCGGCCCGTCGTGTTCATCCAGTGCGGCAACATGCGCAACGCGGGCGACGCGGCCAAGCTGTCCAGCGCCGCCTTCCGCAAGCGCATCGCCGGCGCGCTGGCGGACGGGATCAAGAACTATCTCGGCGGTGAATGACGGCACTTGCCATAACAGACGGTATAGGTGATGCTACAGAACTCTTGAGTGATTTCGGCCGGTAGCGCCTAGAGCACGAACGGCGATCAAAGAGAGGCAGCTCATCACCGTGACCAACGGCCCGTGGCCCCTGCAGTCGGCTGAAACCATGGCATCGATGTCCATCGAACCGCTGCTCAGCAGGGACTACGACACCAACCCCGGCCTTGTCCACGAACGTCTGCGCGCGCGGTACGGCCCGGTCGCCCCGGTCGATCTGCTGGGCGTCCCCGTCTGGTTCGTCCTCGGCTACGAGGAGGTGCTCCACGTCCTGCAGAACAAGGGCGCCGTCTGGAGCAAGAACGTGGACAGATGGCGGGCCTATGCCGAGGATCGTGTCCCGGCGGAGTGGCCCCTGCTCCCGGTGTTCCAGGTCAACAGCTCGGCGTTCGCGGAAGGCGCCAACCAGAACAGGTTGCGGGCGGCGTGGACGAAGGCGCTCGCGCCGTACCAGGAGCACTCCCACCCGCAGGCCCAGCTACTCGACCAGGCCATCAGGCAGTACGCCGATGACCTCATCGGCGTCCTGTCCGAAGGCGGCCCCACGGGATGGGCGGACCTGGCGGCCCAGTACGCCAGGCCGCTGCCGCTGATGGTCGCCAACCGCCTCCTCGGTTTCAGCGCGGCCCGCGGTGAGGAGGTCGTGATGGACATCTGGCGGATGGTCGACGCCGGTCCCGACGCGGCCGCGGCCTTCCAGCGCCTGTACGACGCCATGACCGAACTCGCGGCCGCCAAGAAGCGACGTCCCGGCGAGGACCTGACCTCGTACATGATCGAGGCCGACCCCGACCTCACGCTGGACGAGCTGGCCCGCGAGCTGCTCATGCTGCCCGGCCTGCTGGACTTCACCGCCAGCCTGGTCTGCAACGTGGTCGTCGAGGTCGTCTCCAACCCCGTCGTGCGAGAGAGCCTGTCCGTCGGCGCGATCGACGAGACGGTCAACCGCGTCGCCCTGCTCAACCCGCCGATGGCCAACCTGACTTTCCGCTTCCCGCTGACGGACGTGAAGCTGGGCAACTACACGATCGCGGCCGGCGACCCGGTGATGCTCTCCGTCGCCGCCGCCCACGCCGACCCGCGATTCTCGGGGGCGCTCGACCAGCACGCCATCCGCAGCACGCGGGCACACCTCGCCTGGGGAGCCGGGCCGCATCAGTGCCTGGGCCACCGGCTGGCGACCCAGATCACCACGATCGCCGTCCAGCGGCTGTTCGCCCGGTGCACGCGGCTGAAGCCGGCGCTGCCGCCGGACCAGCTGCCCTGGCGGCCCTCTCCCTTCATGCGCGCGCTGCGGTCGCTGCCGGTCCAGTACCAGCTCGCGGACACCCGCGTCCCCGTCTCCAGGGAGGCCGAGGCGCCGGTGGCGCGGCCGTCGTCGCCGGACGAGGCGGCGGCGCCGCAGTCGCGTTCCCCGCTGTGGAGCTTCCTGCGGGGACTCGTCCGCGCCCGGTGAGTCAGCGGCGTCCGCGCTCGCTGTCCAGGTCGGCCATCAAGTGGCTGGGGTAGCGGTCGCCCTGGGCCGAGCCCCGTGGGATGAGCTGTTCGATGTGCGCGAGCTCCGCTGCGCTGAACGAGACGTGGACGCTGCCGGCCAGCGTGGCGACCTGGCCGGGGCGCCGCGAGCCGACGACCGGCACGATGTCCTCGCCCCGCGCCGCGACCCAGGCGATCGCCAATTGCGCGACGGAGGCGTCCTTCGCCGCGGCCAGTTCCGTCAGCCGGGCGGCGAGGGCGTCGTTGTGCTCGCGGTTGGCGCCCTGGAAGCGCGGTGACATCGCCCGGACGCCCTCGGTGGTCCCGCTGCCGCCGATCAGGCCGCGGGACAGGACGCCGTAGGCGGTGACGCCGATGCCGAGCTCGCGGCACACGGGCAGGATCTCGTCCTCGATGTCGCGGCTGAACAGCGAATACTCAAGCTGTACGTCGCAGATCGGGGCGATGGACGCGGCGCGGCGGATCGTCTCCGCGCCGACCTCGCTGAGGCCGATGTGCCGTACGTGGCCCTGCTCGACCAGCTCGGCGATCGCGCCGACGGTGTCCTCGATGGGCACGGCCGGGTCGAGCCGGGCCGGGCGGTAGATGTCGACGTGATCGGTGCCGAGGCGCTGCAACGAGTAGGTCAGGAAGTTCCGCACCGCGGCGGGGCGGGCGTCGACCCCGCCGAACCGGCCGTCGGGGCCGCGCATGGCGCCGAACTTGACGGAGAGCACGACCTCGTCGCGGTTCCGTGTTTCCAGCGCGCGCCGGATCAGCGATTCGTTGTGTCCTGAGCCGTAGTGGTCGCCGGTGTCCAGCAGGGTGCCGCCGGTGTCCAGGTAGGCGTGCAGGACCCGTACGCCTTCGTCGTCGTCCGAGCGGCCGTAGGCGCCGGACAGGCCCATGCACCCCAGGCCGGGCGAGGAGACGAGGGGACCGGTACGGCCGAGGCGGCGGGCGCCGAGGCGCGTTGTCGTTGTCATGCCCCACTGTGCGCACCGCCGCGCGCCCGCCACCAGGACCGGCTCATCCAGGGACGACCGGTCCCTGGATAGGGGTGCGGCCGGTCAATAAACTGGCGGACATGATCGACCGCGCCGGGCTCGCCGACTTTCTCCGCCGTCGCCGGGAACTGCTGCGCCCGTCCGACGTCGGCCTGCCCGACGGCGTGCGGCGGCGCACCCCCGGTCTGCGGCGCGACGAGGTGGCGCACCTGGCCGGCATGTCCAGCGACTACTACGCCCGGCTGGAGCAGTGCCGCGGCCCGCATCCGTCCGAGCCGATCGTGACCGCTCTGGCGCGGGCGCTCCGCTGCGACCTGGACGCCCGCGACCACCTCTTCCACCTGGCCGGACTGGCGCCCCCGGCGCGCCGGGCCGGCCGGCACATCCGCCCCGGGCTGATCAGCCTGGCCGACCGGCTCACCGACGTCCCGGTCTGCATCTGCACCGACCTGCACGAGGTGCTGTGGCAGAACGCCCTCGCCGACATCGTGCTGGGCGGTCGGGATCGCCAGGCCGGCCGTCCGCTCACGTGGCGGTGGTTCACCGATCCGGCGTCGCGCGCCCGGGTCCCCGAGGAGGACCGGCCCCGGCTCTCGGCCGCGGCCGTCAGCGACCTGCGAGCGACGTACGCCCGCCGCGCCGGCGAGGACGACGTCGTCGAGCTGGTCCACGAGCTGCTGCGGCGCAGCGCGGAGTTCCGCGACCTGTGGGAACGGCACGAGGTCGCGATCCGCCGTTTCGACCACAAGCGGTTCGTGCACCCGGAGGTCGGGCTGCTCCACCTGACCTGCGAAGTGCTGCTCACGCCAGAAGAGGACCTCAAGGTGCTGGCGTTCTTCCCCACCGAGGGCACCGACGCGCGCGAGAAGCTCGACCTGTTGCGGGTCATCGGCACCCAGGACTTCCAGACGACCGTTTGACGCGGATCAGGAGCCGCGGGGGTCGGGGAAACCGATCCAGCGCAGCAGCACCATCCGGGCGCCCTCGGGGGCGTGGTCGCGGTCGGCGCCGAAGCGGCGCACCAGCTTGAGATATTCCTCGTGGAACTCCATGAGCTGGGCCTTGGTCATGAAGGTGCCGGCGCGCGAGCCCTGCTGCCAGTCGCCGTCCTCGTTCCGGTCGTGGGCGAAGGCGGACAACATCCGCAGGTCCTCGGCGAGCCTGGAGTCGCCCAGCCGTTCGGCGAGGTCCTGTTCGGCGTCGGTCAGCTCTTCGCGGGCGGGCATCCGGCGGTCGGCCTTGACGATGTCCCACCAGCGTTCCCGCCCTTTGGCACGGTCGTGTAGCTCGGTCACGAAACCGGTGTCGGACAACATCCGCAGGTGGTAGCTGGTGGTCCCGGTGTTCTGGCCCATGGCCTTGGCCAGCGTGGTCGAGGTGGCCGGTCCGTGGTTGGCGAGGTGCCTGAGGATCTCGCGCCGCAGCGGACTGGCGAGGGCCTTCATCGCCGCCGGGGTGTGCATGACCGGTTCGGTTGCCATGTGATCAGCTTAGCAGCATGCAGAAAACTTCCTGCAGAGAAAAACTTGCAGAAAAAATTCTGTAAGGCTAGGTTCGGCGCCATGACGTGGAAACGAATCGCCGGCCTGTCCTTCGCCGCCGCCCCGCTGCTGGTCCTGGCCGGCTGGGCCCTGATGCGCCTGGACGGCACCGGTGGCCATGAACCCGGCTGGACCCTGGCTCACATCGCCTGGGTGATCAGCAGCCTCATGTACGGGATCGTCGGCGTGGAGCTGTACCGGCGCTCGGGAGGGGGGCTACCGGCCACCGGCTCGATGATCGTCGCTGTCGTCGGGGCGGGCTGCCTGACCGTCCAGATGGTGATCGACCTGGTAGTGGGCTTCTCGACCGACAACCGCGACGACATGCGGGCCCTGAGCGGCCAGATCCACGACCTGCCCGGGGTGCAGCTCGCCATCTACGACGTCGGTCCCGTGCTGCTGTTCCTGGCGCTGGTCGCGCAGGCGATCCACCTCGCGGCACAGGGCAAGGCCGGCAGGCTCTTCGCGGCCCTGGTGACCGTGGGAGTCCTGGTCAGCGGCGCCGAACTGGTGGTGGAGATCCCGCTGCGGCTGGCGCAGGCCGGATCATCGATGATCCTTTGTGTGGCCTTCCTGCCGATGGCACGCGAACTGCTGGGGGCCGTGACCTGGCGGGACATCGCCGGATGGTCGCTCATCCTCGCGCCGGTGGCGCAGATCGGCGGCTGGACCCTCATGCGGTTCGGCGGCAACGAGGGCGCCGAGCCGCAGACGACGATCGCGCACTCGGTGTGGCTCGCCGGCTTCGTGATGCTGGCCATCGTCTGCGTCGAGCTGTACCGCCGGGTCCAGAGCCGCGGCGCCGGGCAGGTCCTCGCCAGGGTGAGCCTGGCGGTGGCGCTGATCAGCGTCAGCGCCTCGATCGCCGAGATGATCGTCGACCTGTACGTCGGGTTCGCCACCGACACCCACGCGGAGTGGGAGGTCCTGGACCGGCAGATCCGCAGCATCCCGGCGGCCGAGGAGATCCTGTACGGATTCGGCACCCAGCTCGTCTACCTCGGCTTCCTGGCCCTGGTCATCCAGCTCGCCGTCCTGAAGCGCATCGGCGGGGCGACCCTGGCGCTCGTCCTGGCCACCCTGGTCCTGTTCGTCGCCTACGAGCTGCTGGACGGGCCCGGCCGCCAGGCCCTCATGCCGTTCGCGGTCCTGTGCATGTGGCTGGCCCTGGCGCCCCTGGGCCGGCGGCTGCTGAAGCCGGGTCAGGGCGTCAGCGGCGGGACGGCGTTGCGGGCGCGTTCGAGCGCCTGATCGGGCCACCACTGACCGGCGTCCGGGGTGACGATGCCGTACGCCGGGTCCGCCGGTCCGGACGTGCCGCGGGTGCAGCGGCCGTTGGAGTAGCCGGGGCTGTTGAGCCACAGCAGCGCGTCGGCCAGCGGTGTCCCCGTGCCGGTGGCCGGGCGTTCGCCCGCACCTCTGCCGGGCGGGTTGCACCATTCGTCCGGGGCAGGGAACCGGCCGGGCGGCGGCCGCCATTCGCCCGCGCCGTTGCGGCTGGTGTCGATGATGAAATGGGGCAGACCGGGGGTGTCGTCCGGGACGGCCTTGAGCTCCTTCGCGCCGCACGACGTGGCCTTCAGGTGCACGCACCTGGCCAGGTTCGCGGCGTACGTCAGCGATTGCCCGGTCGGCCGGTAGCCGACCGCGTTGACGTAGAAACCGTCGGCGCGCGCGGCGTTCGCGTTGACGAGGCGTTCGGCCATCTGCGTGAACGCGGGCCAGCCCGGCACGCCGCCGTCGAGGTAGACGGCGGTGCGGGCCAGGCCGGTGAGGGTGTCGACGGCATAGGAGAGGTCGGCGTACCGCTGGACGGCGGCCTCCCCGCCCTTCGGGCATTCCGGGCTTCCCGGCATGCGGGCCAGGGAGCTGGGTTCCAGGGCGACGACGGCGGGGCGGTCGCCGATGCCCTCGGCGACGGCGTTGATCCAGCCGCGGTAGGCGCCGGTGTCGGAGGCGCCGCCGTTCCAGCAGTCGCGGCCCGGGATGTTGTTGGTGACGAACACGGGGACGGCCGACTGCCGCCGCGCCTGGGTGACCGCCTCGCGTACCGTGCGGGTGACGTCCGCGGGCGAGCCGCCGGCCAGCCACATGGCCTGGGGGACGCGGGACAGCGCGCGCATGAGCGCGGCGTCGGCGGTCCTGCCCTGCGCGGCCCACGTCCGCGCCTGCCGCTCCGCCTCCGTGTCCGGCTGGGTGTAGAAGCGCACCCCGTCGGCGAGCAGGGGGTTCGTACCGGGAAGCGGCGGCCGTGTCTGCGCGGGTGATGGCCCGGGGGAGAGCGCGGGGGAGGGCTGAGGAGGACGGGACGCGATCGTCTGGGGGGTGACGACCGCGCCCGCCGTCAGCAGGGCCAGCGCGGCGCCGGCCCACATCCATCTCCGGTACGGGCGCCGTGCCGGCGGGGCGGAGAGCCGTACCGTCGTGGCCCCTGCCCCGAGCACGTCCACCAGCTCCGCGGCCGTCGGGCGGGCCGCCGGATCCTTACTGAGCGCCCGCCCTACCAGCTCGGCGAGCACGCCGTCGAACGCGGGCAGCACCGGATCCTCGTGCACCACCCGATAGAGGACGTCATGACCGCCCCCCGACCCGAACGGCGGCCGCCCGCCCGCCGCGAACACCATCACCCCGCCCCACGCGAACACGTCGGAGGCGGCGGACACCATCCCGCGCACCTGCTCGGGAGCCATGTACGCCGGCGTGCCCATCCCGGTGACGGACAGAGTCGTCGAGTCGGCCGTGAACGCCAGCCCGAAGTCGATGACCTTGGGCCCGACGGGCGACAGCAGCACGTTCCCCGGCTTGAGGTCCCGGTGGACGACGCCGGCCGCGTGGATCGCCCGCAGCGCGACCGCCGTGCTCATCGCGAGCCCGTCGAGCTCCGAGCCCGACATCGGGCCGCGCCGGCTGACCGCGCTGAAGAGCGTCGGGCCGGGCACGTACTCCGTCACGACGTAGGCGACGTCGCCGTCGAGGTCGGCCTCGATCACGGCGGCCGTGGAGAAACGCGCCACCCGCCGCATGGTCATGACCTCGCGCCGGAACCGTCGGCGGAACGCCGGGTCGGCGGCGAGGTGCCGATGGATGACCTTGATCGCCACGGGCGTGCGCGCCCGGGTCTCGGCCAGGTACACCACGCCCATCCCGCCCGCGCCGAGCCGCCGGATGACGCGATGACCGCCGATCACCGACGGGTCGCCACCGAGGTTGATCGCCGTCTCGCCACGCGTGGTGCCGTGTGCCATCGCCCCCGCCCGTCCGATCGAACACCTGATGGGGGGTACGGCTGCCGGGCCGCCCGGGTTCAGCCGGGGCCACGATCAGGCGAAGTCGGCCGCCGTCATGCCGGCCGGATGGCCGGGTGGCCACTGCACGAGCTCGATCCGGTAGCCGTCGGGGTCGGTCAGCCATGACGTCCGGAACCCCGGCCCCAGCTCGGCGGGCGGCTCGGCCGTGACGTCCTTGGCCGCGAGATCGGCGATCGTGGCATCGAGATCGTCCACCTGGACGACGAGGTGGTTGACGGCGGCGATGTCCTTGACCGGCCGCGCCGGGTCGTGCACGAGTTCGAGGCTGACGAACGGGTCGCCGGGCAGCTTGAGCATGGTCAGGCTGCCGAACCCCGTCTCGGGGACACGGCCGAGCTCGGCGTACCCGAGCGCGGTGTAGAAGGCGAGCGAGCGTTCCAGATCGGTGACTCGCAGTCCGAGGTGCAGCATGCGCATGATCGACAGCCTAGTGCGCACCGCCGCCTGGCCCTGGCGCCGCCGGGAGAGGGCGGCGCCAGGGGCGGATCAGACCGAGTATTTGCAGATCAGCGCCTGGCTGGCGCCCTGGGCGTAGCCGGTGAGGGTGTAGGTGGGGTTGAAGTGGGCGCACGCGGCGGAGGCGCTGCCGCTGCCGGTGTAGGTCAGGCCGGAGCCGCCGGTGCTCCGGCGGTAGCAGCTCACGCCGCCGCTGTAGAAGCCGATGGCGGAGGAGGAGTCGACCTTGGCGGAGCAGTAGTCGCCGAGCGAGAGCGGGCTGTAGACGATCTCCACGGGCGCCGCCTGTGCCGGCGCGGCGGAGACGGCGAGCACGCCGAGACAGGCGAACGCGGCGGTGGCGAAGGGGGCGAGGACACGACGGATCACGGGAACCTCCGGGCAGTGGGCGGGGCGTGGCGTGTCGATACGCTGCACTGATCGCAGTATTAAATAGGAAAGCTTCCTATGCAATGGCTGCCGAAGCATGATCAGCGCATCCTTCACGGTGTAAGCCCACCGGTCAGAAAACCGGTCGTCTGGTGGCGAACTAGTTAACGACATGTACAGTATGTGTCGATAACAAAAGGGAGGTCGCATGAGCTTCAACACGCACAGGGGGACCCGCGGCGCTCGCCAGCCCAAGGCGGGGCCGGTGTTCCGCTGGTTCAACCATCTGATGGCCCGGCGGATCCGCCGTAGGGGCGGTGGCACGTTCATGGGCTTCAACGCCCTGGTCCTCACGACCATCGGCGCCAAGAGCGGACGGGAGCGGACGAACCCGGTCGGCTGGTTCCCCGACAAGGACGGCGGCTGGCTGATCGTGGCGTCGGCGGCCGGAGCGCCGGGCAACCCGGCGTGGTACCACAACCTCGCCGCCCATCCCGACAAGGTGCGGATCGACGTCGACGGCCGCGAGGTGGCGGTGGTCGCCGAGCAGCTCCACGGCGCGGAGCGCGCGGAGGCCTGGCGGCGGATCATCGAAGCCGCGCCCCGTTTCGCCCAGTATCAGGTGAAGACCGACCGGGAACTGCCGATCATCCGCCTGGTGCCCCGCCGCACCGCCTGACCGATCGCGTCAGCGCGCGGTTTCGCACCTGTCGATGATCTCGGCCATCGTGGTGCGGAAGTGTTCGCGGTCGTCGGGCCCGAGGGACGCGGTGAGGTGGCTCAGCTCGTCGCCGACCTCGCCGTGGAAGGCGATCGCGGCCTGGCGGCCGGCGTCGGTCAGCGTCACCTGGACGGCGCGCCGGTCGCCGGGGACGGGCGAGCGCTGGGCGAGGCCGCGCCGCTCGGCCCGGTCCATGAGGCCGGTGAGCGCGGCCTTCTCCACGCCGAAGCCGTTGGCCAGTTCGGCCATGCCCTTGGGGCCGCCGAGCAGCACGCACAGGAGCTTGGCCTGGACGGGGGTCAGGTCATGACGTTCGGAGACGCGGGCGTAGATGTTCTGCACCAGGGTGCTGAGCTGGACCAGCCCGGCGGCGACGTCAAGCCGTCCGTCTGTGGTGCATCCCCACTCCGCCGCCCCCGTGGTCGCGATCGTTTGCCCCGTCTTCGTCACGGAGCTATGGTACAGCGCGGATATAGTTCGCGTCGCATACAGTACGCTTCATTAACGACGACAGGTGAGGAACGTGATCATGCCTTCGGCATTCGACTCTTTTGAACTGGGCGGCAAGCGCCTGGCCAACCGCATCGTGATGGCCCCGATGACCCGCAGCCGCGCCTACGGCCCCGGCAACACCCCGACCGAGCTGATGGCGGCCTACTACGCCCAGCGGGCGAGCGCCGGCCTGATCGTCACCGAGGGCACCCAGCCGTCCGTGATTGGCCAGGGCTACCCCGACACCCCCGGGCTGCACTCCGACGAGCAGGTCGCCGCCTGGCGTACGGTGACCGGCGCCGTGCACCGCGAAGGCGGGGTGATCTTCGCGCAGCTCATGCACACCGGCCGGATCGGCCACCCCAGCCTGCTGCCGGACGGCCTGCACCCGGTCGCGCCCTCCGCCGTCCAGGCCAAGGGGCAGATCTACACCCACCAGGGCCCTATGGACTTCGTCACCCCCAGGGAGATGACCGAGGCCGAGATCGTCCAGACCGTGCACGACTTCGCCGCCGCCGCGCGCAACGCCATCGCCGCCGGGTTCGACGGCGTGGAGCTGCACGGCGCCAACGGCTACCTGATCCAGCAGTTCCTCGCCCCCAACACCAACCGGCGCACCGACGCCTGGGGCGGCTCGGCCGGTGGCCGGATCCGCTTCGCCGCCGAGGTGGCGGCCGCGGTGGCCGAGGCCGTCGGCGCGCAGCGGGTGGGCCTGCGCCTCTCGCCCGGCAACTCCTTCAACGACATCGCCGAGGACGACGTGGAGGAGACGTACGGCGCCCTGGTGGCGCGGCTGGCCCCGCTCGGCCTGGCCTACCTGCACCTGGTGGAGGGCCCGGACCGCGACCTGATCCGCCGCCTGCGCAAGGACTGGCCCGGCGCGCTCATCCTCAACCCGCGCACCCACCCCGTGCCCACCGGGGCGGACGCGCTGGACCTGGTCGAGGACGGCACCGCCGACCTGATCGCCTTCGGCGCGCTGTTCCTGGCCAACCCCGACCTGCCCGCCCGCATCGCGGCCGGTGGCCCGTACAACACCCCCGACCCCGCGGCCTTCTTCGGCGGTGACCACCGCGGCTACACCGACTACCCCGCGCTCACCTGACCCTCCCATTGGAGCGTTCCATCGGCGGTGGATCGCCGAGTGTCCGGTGTTGACCACGGACGCCGCCCCATGGCCGGTCAATGTCCCGGCCGATAGGCAGGGTCCATCGACCTATGGAGGCAGTCATGCGCACCCGCTCACCGCGGCGGATCGTGGTCGCCGGCCTGGCCTGCGCCGTGGCCCTCACGGGCACGGCGCACGCCGCCGAGCGGCTGGCCGCCTTCTACGCCGCCATGGTGCGCCTGCTGGAAGACCACTCCCACCTGGTGCTCGGCTCGGAGGTGGGCCGCTCCCGCTTCGAGACGGGCGCGTACGGTTTCTGGCGCGCCCACGTGCGCGCGCTCCTGGTCGCCGCGCGAACACCCGGCGCGGACGCGCTGGTCGACGTCCTGCTCGCCCCCTTGGCCCCCGAGGTGTACGGCCACCAGCGCACGGTCCTCGGCCTCACGCCGGAGCAGATCACCGAGGCGCTGGCCAGGCTCGCGAAGATCGTCGAAACCGCCTAGACGAGTAAGTCCTATGTCCTGGGCCCGATGATCAGGCATGAGTAGAGGGCGTCCAAGATCATGTTGTGACGCAAGACCTGGACACCCTCTTGACTGCACTGTACGTGAAGATCGACGACGAGCTGAAGGGACCGCGATGGACGGGCCGGCCCCCGGTGCTGACCGACTCCGAGCTGGTGTGCGTCGCGGTCGCTCAGTCGCTGCTCGGGTTCACCTCCGAGGCGCATTGGCTGCGCTACGCCCGCAAGCACCTGACGGGCCTGTTCCCCTACTTGCCGCAGCAATCCGGCTACAACAAACGGCTGCGCGCCGCGCTCGGCCTGATCAAGCGAGTCATCCGGCT
>NZ_FNVT01000016.1 GCF_900108335.1 Nonomuraea solani | reverse complement strand
GGTCCCGACTACTTCACCTTGGACTAGACGATGCCCGACACGAAGTTCGACACGATGTTCGACTATGCACCGGCACCCGAGTCGCGCGACGTCGTTGACCTGAAGTCCTCCTACGGGCTGTTCATCAACGGTGAGTTCGTCGACGGCTCGGGGCCTTCGTTCAAGACCGTCAACCCGGCCACCGAGGAGACCCTCGCCGAGGTCGCCACCGCCTCCTCCGACGACGTCGACCGGGCCGTCCAGGCGGCGCGCAAGGCGTTCGGCGTCTGGAGCGCGCTGCCCGGCGCCGAGCGGGCCAAATACCTGTTCCGGATCGCGCGCATCATCCAGGAGCGGGCGCGTGAGCTCGCCGTCCTGGAGTCGCTCGACAACGGCAAGCCGATCCGCGAGTCGCGTGATGTGGACGTGCCGCTGGTGGCGGCGCATTTCTTCTACTACGCGGGCTGGGCCGACAAGCTGGAGTACGCCGGGTTCGGCAGCAGGCCGCTCGGGGTGGCCGGGCAGGTCATCCCGTGGAACTTCCCGCTGCTCATGCTGGCCTGGAAGATCGCCCCGGCGCTGGCCTGCGGCAACACGGTGGTGCTCAAGCCGGCCGAGACGACCCCGCTGACCGCCCTGCTGTTCGCCGACATCTGCCGCCAGGCCGAGCTGCCGCCCGGCGTGGTGAACATCGTCACCGGCGCGGGCGAGACCGGCGCGGCCGTCGTGTCGCACCCCGACGTCGACAAGGTCGCCTTCACCGGCTCCACCGAGGTCGGCCGCATCATCGCCAGGACGGTGGCGGGCACCGGCAAGAAGCTGACCTTGGAGCTGGGCGGTAAGGCGGCGAACATCGTGTTCGACGACGCCGCCATCGACCAGGCCGTCGAGGGCATCGTCAACGGCATCTTCTTCAACCAGGGGCACGTGTGCTGCGCGGGCTCGCGGCTGCTGGTGCAGGAGTCCGTACAGGAGGAGTTGCTGGCCGCGCTCAAGCGCCGGCTGGGCACGCTGCGCCTGGGCGACCCGCTGGACAAGAACACCGACATCGGCGCGATCAACTCGGCCGAGCAGCTCGCCAAGATCCGGCGGCTCAGCGACATCGGCGAGTCGGAGGGGGCCGAGCGCTGGTCGCCTGCCTGCGAGCTGCCCGGCAAGGGCTTCTGGTTCCCGCCGACGGTGTTCACCGGGGTCGCGCAGTCGCACAGCATCGCCCGGGAGGAGATTTTCGGGCCGGTGTTGTCGGTGCTGACCTTCCGCACGCCGGCCGAGGCGGTGGAGAAGGCCAACAACACCCCTTATGGGCTGTCGGCCGGGGTGTGGACCGAGAAGGGCTCGCGCATCTTGTGGATGGCCGACCGGCTGCGCGCGGGCGTGGTGTGGGCCAACACGTTCAACAAGTTCGACCCGGCCTCGCCCTTCGGCGGCTACAAGGAGTCCGGCTACGGCCGCGAGGGCGGACGCCACGGGCTGGAGGCCTACCTTGACGTGTGAGCATCGCCGCGCCCGGCGCGGTGAACGCCGGGCGCAGGCCACCAGAGGGCACGCCTTCGCCAGGGCGGGGCGTCCCGTACGCACCGGCTGGTACGCCCACCGCTGCGGCGTGAGCCGGTGCGGCCAGGTCTTCGTGCCGGTCCAGATGTCCCAGGAGTCCACGTGGAGGGGTCGGGGCGATGAGTAGGTTGTCGGTGCGGAAGACCTACAAGCTGTACATCGGCGGGGCGTTCCCGCGCTCGGAGAGTGGGAGGTCCTATCCCGTGACCTCGGCCAAGGGCGAGTTCCTCGCCAACGCCTCCCGGGCCTCGCGCAAGGACGCCCGCGACGCCGTGGTGGCCGCCCGCAAGGCGTTCCCCGGCTGGTCGGGCGCGACCGCGTACAACAGGGGTCAGATCCTCTACCGCGTCGCCGAGATGCTGGAAGGACGGCGCGCTCAGTTCGCGGAAGAGCTGGGCGGCGGCAAGCGGGCGGCGCTCGAACAGGTGGACGCGGCGGTGGACCGGCTGGTCTGGTACGCGGGGTGGTCGGACAAGATCACTTCGGTGCACGGGGCGGCCAACCCCGTCGCGGGTCCCTACTTCAACCTGTCCTCGCCCGAACCGTCCGGTGTGGTGGCCGTGGTGGCGCCCGACGATCCGCTGCTCGGGCTGGTGTCGGTGGTCGCTCCCGTGATCGTGACCGGCAACACCAGCGTCGTGGTGGCGTCCGAGCCCTCGCCGCTGGCCGCGATCACCCTGGCCGAGGTGCTGGCCACCTCCGACCTGCCCGGCGGCGTGGTCAACATCCTCACCGGGCAGCGGGCCGAGCTGGCTCCGTGGCTGGCGGCGCACATGGACGTCAACGGTCTCGACCTGACCGGGGTCGAGGACGATGACCTGGCGCTGCGCTGCGAGCAGGAGGCGGCCGAGAACCTCAAGCGGGTCCTGCGGCCCGCCCGTGAGGACTGGACGGGCGATCCGGGGATCGGGCGCATGACGCGGTTCCTGGAGACGAAGACCGTCTGGCACCCGATCGGCATCTGATCGAGCGGCCGCCCGGTTTCTCAGAACGAGAAGCCGGGCGGTCTCAGCGGTGGGTGGACGGCCTGGAGCTGGGCGGCCAGGCCGAGAAGGTGCGGCTCGCCGCCGGGCGGGGCGATGAGCTGGACGCCGATGGGCAGCGCGCTGGAGTGCGTGGCCGTGGGCACGGTGATGGCGGGCCAGCCGCACATGTTCCAGGCGCCGGTGGCGGGGGCGTACCGGATGTTGGTCAGGGCGTTGCGCAGGAAGCCGCGCTCGCCCCAGCGCTCGGCCTTCGGCGGGATGGCCGCCAGGGCGGGCATGATCAGGATGTCGGCGTCGCCGAACCACTGGTCGGCGCCGTAGCCGCTCCAGCGCTCCCGGCCGCGCACGCCGTTCAGCTTGAGCGCGCCGAGCACCCTCCCGACCCGGGCCAGCCCTCTCGTACGCCGTTCGAGGCGCTGCCGGTCGAGCCCGTCGGCGGACAGGGCCGCCCGGACGAGCCAGGTCGAGATCGTCGACGGACCGAGCCAGGCGGGCAGCCGGTGCCCGTGCTCGACCACCGTGTGCCCGGCCAGCCGCAGCGTCTCGGCCGCCCCGCGCACGGCGGACTGGAACTCCTTGTCCATGGACAGCCCAGGGGGTAACGGCTGCGGCGCGTACGCCACCCGCAGGTCGAACGGCTCCGGGCTGTCGGGCGGCGGCACCGGCTCCCACACCTCGTCGTCGTCGGCCCAGACCGAGCGCAGCATGCGCGGCGGGGGCTCGACCCGTCGGCCGCCGCGCCACGCCTCGGCCAGCGACGGGTCGGCGGCCAGCACGGACAGCGCGAGCGCCAGGTCCGCGGCGGTCCTGGCCAGCGGGCCGTTCTCGGTCAGCCGGTCCCAGTCGTCGGCCGGCGGGGGCACCACGCCGGTGCCGGGCTTGATGGCCAGCACGCCGCAGCAGGCCGCCGGTATGCGCAGCGAGCCCATGCCGTCGTTGCCGAGCGCGATCGGCACCATGCCCGCCGCCACGGCCGCGGCGCTGCCCGCCGACGAGCCGCCCGCCGTACGGGAGGGGTTCCACGGGTTGCGCACGATGCCGTAGGCGCTGTCGCCGAGCGCGACCAGCCCCAGCTCGGGCAGGTTGGTCAGGCCGACGACCACCGCGCCGGCCGCGCGCAGGCGGGCGACCGTCACGTGGTCTTCGAGCGCGGGCGCGTCCGGCGTGACGGCGGAGCCGCCGCGCGTGGCCTCGCCGGCCACCTCCAGGTTGTCCTTCACCGCCACCGGTACGCCCGCCAGCGGCAGATCGGCCAGGTCGCGGCGTTTCTGCAGCGCCTCGGCCTCGTCCACGGCCTGCTCTCTGACCAGCCGGAACGCGCCCACCCGGGGCTCCCGCTCCGAAATGACGTGAAGATGTTCCTCGACGACGGTCGCGGCCTTCACATCCCCATTCCGGACGGCCGTCGCGATTTCGATGGCGGATCTGCCTGCCCACAGCATGACTAGAGTGTGCAGGTTTTCACTCTTGGTTGCGAGGCTCGATAGGCTCGATTGGCGTGAACGGACCTTCGCTTGCTCTGCGCCAGCGCTCCCTGGGCGACCCTTCGGCCGAGTTCCCGCTGTTCCCGCCGCTGACGCGGGGTTGCCCCAAGACCAGCACCGACGAGATCGCCTATCCGCTCGAAGTCGCCTACGACTACGCGCGGGTGGACAGAGGCCTGTTCACACAGGAGCCCGGCACGGACATCGCGCGGTGGTCGCCACTGCTGCCACCGCTCGAAGCGCCCACCTTGGGCGAGGGTGGCACTCCGCTGCTGCCGTTCGAGGACGTGTTCATCAAGGACGAGTCGCGCAATCCGACCTGGTCGCACAAGGACCGGCTGAACCGCGTCGTGGTCAGCGCCGCCGTCGCCTCCGGCGCGCCGGGCGTGGTCGTGGCCTCCTCCGGCAACCACGGCGCCTCCGCCGCCGCCTACGCGGCCCGCGCCGGGCTGCCCGCGATCGTGCTGACCTCGGCGGACTCGCCGCCCGCCGTGCAGGATTTCGTGCGCGCGTACGGGGCCAAGGTCGTGTCCGTGCCTCCCGAGGCGCGCTGGCCGCTGCTGCGGGAGATCGTCGACCGGCTCGGCTACCACCCGGTCAGCAACCAGACCGTCACGCACACCGGGCACCCGTTCGGGCCCGAGGGCTACAAGACGATGGCGTACGAGCTGTTCGTGCAGCTCGGCAGGGTGCCGGCGGCCGTGTTCGCCCCCACCGGCTACGCCGAGCTGCTCTTCGGCATGTGGAAGGGGTTCGTGGAGCTGCAACTGCTCGGGCTGGCGGAGCGGGCGCCGCGGATGTTCTCCTGCGAGACGGCTTCGGGCGGCCCGCACGCGCGGGCGCTGGCCACCGGGGCGCCCGCCGCGATCGTCGAGCTGGGTCCCAGCGACGCGTACGGCATCTCCGGGACCGTCGGCGGGCACCGGGGCGTGCTGGCGGTGCGCGACAGTGGCGGTGAGGCCGTGCTCGTCACGGACGAGGAGATGCGCCGGGCCCAGCGGGATCTGGCCCGGCAGGGGATGTGGCAGGAGCTGTCGGGGCTGGCGGGGGTGGCCGGATACCGCAGGCTGCGGCGGGACTTCGACGGGCCTGTGGTGTGTGTGGCCACGTCCAGCGGGTTCAAGGACCTCGGCGTCGGCACCGAGCGCTATCCGGTCCTGGAGAACCCGACGCTGGCCGACGTCATGTCTTGAGCCAGACCCTGAGGGGGCCGATCGTGGGCGAGGGCGGGGGCAGGAAGAGGTTCTGTACGTCGCCGCCGAAGCACGCCCGCTCCCATTCGGCGATCGTGGCCGAGCACGTCGGCTTCTGTCGCGTCGGGGGAGAGGGTGACGGCTAGAGCGGGGTTCTCGCGGAGTTCGTCCAGGCTCGTCCGGTGAACGTGCCGGGGCGGCCGTGGGCACGGCACATCAGGTCACACCAGGCGGCGTTGTCACGGACGGCGGCCGCCAGCGGCTCTGTCATGGCCTGCCTTTCGTGCGGCGGGTGGGCGGGGCCGTCAGGGGGTCCTCCGGCCAGGGGTGCTTGGGGTAGCGGCCGCGCATCTCCGCGCGGACCAGGCGGTAGCCGTCGCGCCAGAACGAGGCCAGGTCCGCCGTGACGGCCAGCGGGCGGCCGGCGGGGGAGAGCAGGTGGACGAGCACCGGCACGCCCGCGATTTGGGGCGTCTCCTGCCGGCCGAACAGCTCCTGCAGCTTCGCGGCCAGCACCGGCTGCTCGCCCGAGTAGTCCACGCGGATGTGGGAGCCGCTGGGGACCTCGATGCGTTCCGGGGCCGTTCTGTCCAGGCGTTCGCTCCACGGGACCAGGCGCTTCAGGGCGTTCGCCACGTCGATGCGCTCCAGGTCGGCGCGGCGTCGGGCCCTGGACAGCTCGGGCTCCAGCCACTGGTCGGCCAGGTCGATGAGGGCGTCCATCGGGGGCCAGGGGGCGCCCAGGGCTCGGTGACAGAAGGCCAGGCGGTCGCGTAGGTCCTTGGCCTGTTTCGTCCAGGTGAGGACCTCTTCGGTGCGCAGGCCGTACAGGATGGCGGGGCGGACGTCGGCGTCCTTGAGCGGGGTGGCGGACAGCTCGATCGCGCCGAGCCGTTCGACCGTGCGGGCGGACACGTCGCCCCTGCGCTCGCCCGGCGGGACCCGCCAGGTGATCTCGTCCTCGACCGTGGTGCCGGTCGCGAGGCGGGCGGTGGCCTCGTCGATGACCACGGCCTGCCGGACGCGCGCCGAGGCCGAGCCCGTGGGACGGTCGGCGATCGCGATCGCCAGCCATTCGGCGGTACGCAGCTTGGAGCCCTCGGGAAGCTGGGCCTCGGTGCCGGACGCCATGAGATACCCGCCACCCCTACGGCGCGCCACCCGCTCGGGAAACGCCAGCGCCACCGCCATCCCCGCCAACTCGTCATCGGTGCGGACCACGGGGGCGGCTTGGCGCCGGGTGGCCGTGCGGCGTAGGCGGGTCGTTTCCTGGCGCCAGCGGGCGGCGAAGCCGGTGCCGCCGCGGCGGGCCGCGCGCAAGACCTCCACCAGGTCGTCGGGCACGTCGCGCGGAAGTTGCTCCGACAGCAGGGCCACCACCTCGGCGGCGGCCGGGCCCAGGTCGAGCAGGACCCGCGCCAGCCGGGGATGCACCCCGGCGAGCACCATCCGCCGCCCCCGCTCCGTGACCCGCACAGGCCCCGCGGCCGGGGTCCGGGGTTCGTCGGCGGCCGGTCGTACGGAGTCTGTGAGGGCGCCGAGGGCCCGCAGGGTGCGGGTGGCGCCGGCCATCGCGGCGGGTGGGGGCGGGTCCAGGAGGGCCAGGTCTGTCGCGTCCGGGACGCCCCAGCAGGCCGCCTGCAGCGCGAACCCCGTGAGGTCCGCGAGCGCGATCTCCGGCCGCGCGTGGTCGGCGAGGCGCTCGTGCTCGGCCTCCGTCCAGCAGCGGTAGACCGTGCCGGGCGCCTCACGCCCCGCCCGTCCCGCGCGCTGGCCGGCCGAGGCTTTGGAGACCCTGACCGTGGTGAGCGAGCCGAGGCCCCGGGCATGGTCGGTGCGCGGCTCCCGGGCCAGCCCGCAGTCCACCACCGCGCGCACGCCGGGCACGGTCAGGCTGGACTCGGCGACCGACGTGGCCAGCACCACCCTGCGGACCGCACCGGGCGACAGCACGGCGTCCTGGACGTGTGGCGGCGCCTGGCCGTGGACCTGGAGGACCTCCACGCCGCTCAGCAGGCCGGCCACCCTGGCGATCTCGCCCACGCCGGGCAGGAAGCACAGCACGTCGCCGTCCTGTTCGGTCAGCGCGCGGCGGACCACCGAGGCCACGTGGGACAGCAGCGCGGGGTCCACCCGCAGGCCGTGGGGCGGGGCGACGGGGCGGTCCGGCGGGCACCAGATCGTCCGGACGGGGTGCGTGGTGCCGGTGGCCGCCACGATCGGGCCGCCGAGCAGGGCGGACCAGGGGCCGGCGTCGGCGGTGGCGGAGGTGGCCAGGAGACGGAGGTCGGGGCGGAGGGTGTCGCGGACGTCGAGGAGGAACGCCAGCGCGGTGTCGGCGTCGAGGTGGCGTTCGTGGCACTCGTCGAGGACGACCGCGTCCACTCCGGTCAGTTCCTGGTCCCGCTGGAGGCGTTGCAGCAGCACGCCGGTCGTGACGACCTCGACCATGGGGTTCGCGCCCGTGTGCCGTTCGCCCCTGATCGTGTAGCTCACGCCCATCCGCCGGGCCGCCGCGCGTACGGCCAGCCGCCGTGGTTCGGCCACCAGCACCCGCAGGCCGGTCTCGGCCAGCGCCAGCGGCACCACCGTCGTCTTGCCGGTGCCCGGCGGGGCGGTCAGCACCGCGCTGCCGTGCCGGTCGAGAGTGGCGAGCAGTTCGGGCAGCACGTGCCGGATGGGCAGCGCGCCGGCCGCGTCAGGAGCCGGCATGAGCCTCGATCCCGAGACTCCCGAGGTTCCCGAGACTGCCGGAGCTCCCGGGGTCCCCGAGGCTCGGCCGTGTCGCGGAAAGGATCGAGCCGAGCAGCCCGGGGAAGCGGGCGTCGAGGTCGTCGCGGCGCAGGCTGATGTATTTGAGCCGCCCCTCCTGCTTCGACATGATCACGCCGGCCTCCCGGAGCGCCCGGTAGTGGTGTGAGGCGGTCGACTTGTGCACGCCGAGCGCGTCGCCCGCCGTGCCGCACGTCATCTCCCCGCACTCGGACAGGCGGAGCACGATCTCCAGCCGGATGGGGTCGGACAGCGCCCGCAGCACCTCTGTGAGCTGGATGTCCTCCGTGGCGGGGTGCGGTAGCAGGCGCATGGGGAAACCCTACCTCCGTCTTATTGTTTGACAACGATCCAACTATACGTCAGTTTGATGTGCGTCCAACTTTTGCTGGAGGCCCCATGAGTTCGCGGCTCTATCCGCTCGCCGTCGGAAATTTCGCCATAGGTACGGGCATGTTCGTGACGGCCGGCCTGCTGCCGCCCATCTCCGCCGACCTGAAGATCTCCCCGTCGGCGGCGGGGCAGTTGATGACCGTGTTCGCGCTGGCGTACGCGGTGTTGTCGCCGTTGCTGGCCGCCCTGACCGCGCGGTTGTCGCGTAAGACGCTGTTGCTGGTCGCCCTGGGGGTGTTCGTGGCCGGGAACGTGCTGACCGCGCTGGCGCCGACGTACCCGATGGTGCTGGCGACCCGGGTGGTGGCGGCGGCGGGGGCGGCCATGTTCACGCCCACGGCGTCGGGCGTGGCGAACGCCCTGACCGCGCCCGAGCGGCGGGGGCGGGCGCTGGCGCTGGTGATGGGCGGGCTGACCGTCTCGTCGGCGATCGGCGTGCCGCTGGGGACCTGGCTGGGGGCCGCGTCGAGCTGGCGGGCCACGTTGTGGATGGTGGCCGGGCTGGGCGTGGTCGGGTTCATCGGGGTGGCGGCCATGGTGCCGCAGGTCAGGATCGCGACGTCGGGGCGGTTGCGGGAGCGGTTCGCGCCGCTGCGGGATCGGCGGGTGCTGGCGGTGCTGGGGTCGCAGCTGCTGATGTTCGGGGCGGCGTTCAGCGCCTACACCTACATCGGGTCGCTGTTCGACCTGCCGCTGGCCGCCGTGCTGTGGGCCTGGGGGGTCGGCGGGATCGTGGGCAACCAGCTCGGCGGGCGCCTCACGGACGCGTACGGGCCGCGCAGGGTGGTGCTGGTCAGCATGGCGGCGGGCACGCTGTTCATGGCCCTCATCCCCGTCGCGAACCTGGCGTTGCCGATCGCGCTGGCGTGGGGGTTCCTGTGGGGCGCGCTGGGGTGGCTGGCGGGGCCGTCCCAGCAGTTCAGGACCGTGGCGGCGGTGCCGGACAACGTGCCGATCGGGCTGGGGCTGCTGTCGTCGGCGCAGTATGTCGGGCTGTTCCTGGCGGGGATCGCCGGGGGCGTGGCGCTGGAGTCGTACGGCAGGATCGGGGTGGTCGTGCTGGCGACCGGGCTGGGCCTGGTGGCGCTGGTCTTCACGCTGGCCACCTATCGGGAGGCGGCGGTCTCCTCCTCCAAGGTGAGCGTGCCGGTCAGGTAGCGCTGGAGCGCGGGATCGACGCCCGCCGCCCCGGCCACGTCTCCGGGCGGTGAAATGAGCTCGTCGCGCCTCGGTGTCGTCCAGAATGTCGGATGTGTCAGACGAGCCCATCCCTGTGCCTCTCGATGAGGAGGACCCGCGCGACCAGCCGGCCCCCTTCGGCGCCGTCGTCCTGCTGACCGCCGCCTCCGCGGTGGCGGTCATGGCGCTGGCCGTGACGCTGTCGCAGCCGCCGGGGTTGAAGTTCCTGCTGTTCGGGCCGATCGCGCTCGTGGTGTTCGAGGTGGTCGCGTACGAGGTCTACTGGCGACGGTGGTGGGGCGCCCTGCCGGGGGCGGTGGCGGGGCTGGCCGTCTATTTCGAAGGGCGCGTGGCGCTGGCCGACGTCATCGGTGACACCTGGGCGCACCCCATCGCGTACGTCACCGCCTGGACCCTCTTCGCCGCCGTCTTCGCCGTGTGCAGCCGTTACCCCCGCTCCGTGACCTGATCTTCTCCGCCGCGCAGGGGAGGCCCGATCGCCCCGCAGGCGGACGACGGGCGGTGGGCCCGGCGCCTACCGTCGGCGCCATGTTGAACAATCAGGTGGCCTTCCGGCGCGTCGCGGCGGGAGCCCTGCTCATCGTGGCCCCGCTGCTCCAGGCCGTCGCCGTCGTCGTCGATCCCGGCACCTGGGGCGACGACCGGGAGGCGGTCAGCTTCGGCGCTAACCCCGCGCTCGCCCAGATCCAGTCCGTGCTCTATCACTGGAGCTGGATGCTCATGGCCGTGGCCGTACTCGGCCTCATGCACCTCACCAGGCGCAAGGCCGTCCGGCTCGGCCACGTGGCCGGGGCGCTCACGATGATCGGCTATCTGCAGTTGTCCGGGCTGCTGCTGAGCGACCCCGTCGAGTGGTGGCTGGGGCAGCGCCACACGCCCGAGGAGGCGCAGCGCATCATGGACGAGATGCTCGGCCTGCCCGGCGTCGTCTTCGGCTTCCAGATGCCGTGGATGTTCTTCGGGTTTCTCGGGCTGCCGGTGCTGACCGCGGCCGTGTGGCGGGCCGGGTTCGTGGGCTGGTGGGCGCCGCTGGTGGTGGCGGCCGGCTATCTCGGGTCGTTCGCGGTGCCGTACGGCCCCGGGACGGTGCCGTTCTGGATCGCGCCCGTCGCCGCCCTGGGCTGGATCGGGCTGAAGATCCTGCGCATGGGCGACGAGGCGTGGGCGGACTACTATCCGGCGCGGGTCAGGCCTGAGGCGGAATCCAGCCGAGTGTGACCGCGAGGATGACGAAGAAGCCGAGGACGATCCGGTAGATGACGAAGCCGGTGAAGCGGTGGGTGCTGATGTAGCGCAGGAACCAGGCCACGGCGGCGTAGCCGACGATGAACGAGATGATCGTGGCCAGGATCGTCGGCCCCCAAGCGGGGGCCTGGCCCTCGCCGATCTCGGTCAGCTCCAGCGCGCCCGACGCCAGCACCGCCGGGATGGCCAGCAGGAACGAGTATTTGGCCGCGTCTTCGCGGCGGTAGTCGAGCAGCAGGCCGGCGGTCACGGTGCCGCCCGAGCGGGACACGCCGGGGACCAGCGCCAGCGACTGGGCGAAGCCGTAGATGATGGCGTGGGTGAAGCTGAGGTGCTTCTCCAGCGTCAGCTTGTTACGGGCGGTGTGGTCGGCGAACCACAGGATGACCGCGAAGACGATCAGCGTGGTGCCCACCAGGCGCAGGTCACGGAAGGGGGACTCGATCTGCTCCTTCAGCACCAGGCCGAGCACGCCGATGGGCAGGGTGCCGACGATGATGTACCAGCCCATGCGGGCGGCCCAGTGCCTGCGCAGCTCCTTGTTGAACAGGGAGCGCGTCCAGGTCGAGATGATCTCCCAGAGCTCCTTGCGGAAGTAGATCAGCACGGCCGTCTCGGTGCCGAGCTGGATGACCGCCGTGAACGCCGCCCCGGGGTCATCCCAGCCGGCGAAAGCGGAGACCACACGGATGTGGGCGCTGGAGGAGATCGGCAGGAACTCCGTCAGCCCCTGGACCAACCCCAGGATTACCGCTTCTAGCCAGCCGATCACGACGACACCTTTCCGAGCGCGGGATGCTCAGAGGATCGTAGTGGCTCCGTGGCCGCCGGATTCCGCCGAAGCTCGAAGGCCGGGCAATACGCCTGATGTTCACCTGCCGGTCGGGCGCGGGCCGAGGAGCTGTTCACGTAAGGCGCTGAGCTGATGGGAGTGCTCGACCGAGCGGGACTCGTCGAGCGAGTCGAGCGCCAGCAGCAGCGCGTCGGCCACGATGATGCCGGTCAGCGGCTCGGCCGTGATGCCCGTGGGCGTGTGCGGGGCCGCCAGGACCGCGTCGACGCGGTCGGCGAAGGGGCCGACGAGCTCGTCGGAGATCAGCACGATGCCCGCGCCCACCGCGTGGGCCCGGTCGATCAGCACGGTGATCTCCTTGAGCCTGCGGGCCGGCTGGAAGATCACCAGGGCCTCGCCGTGCGCGAGCCCGAGCAGGTCGTCGGCGAGCGTGAACCCCGTCGCCGACACGGCGCGCGCCCGGTGGCCGCGCCGGTTGAGCTTGAGCGCCAGGTGGTGGGCGGCCGGCTCGGAGGCGCCCGCGCCGTAGACGAACACGCCCGGCGCGTTGACCAGCAGCTCCACCGCCTTCTTGAACGCCTCCGCGTCCAGCAGCCTGCTGCAGTGCTCGATGCGCTCACGGGCCTCGTCGAAGACCCGCTCCCAGATGCCCGACAGGTCCTGGCCGACGTGGCTGATGCGCTGCTTGAGCCGGATGTCGGGAGCGACCGCCGAGGTGAACTCGGCCGCCAGCGCCCGCTTCAGCCCCGGCAGGCCGCCGAAGCCGAGCCGCTGCATCGTGCGGACCACGGTGGCGTTGCTGGTGCCCGTCGCGCTGCCCAGCTCCTGGGCGCTGGCGAACAGGATCTGCTCGGGCGAGGCGGAGATCAGGTAGTGGCACACCGACCGCTCAGCAGGGGACAACTCCTCCCAAAGCTGCCTGACCTGCGCCCTGAGCTGCTCGATCGGGCTCGGTGTATTTTCCATTACGGCTCTTGACTCCCGTGTAGCGCTCATTACTCTTGGCCTTGGAAACGACCGCTACAGACTCGCCGCCTCCTGAAATGAACGTTACAGGCTTTCGGCCGGTCCAAGGAGCACCATTGAGCCTCACCTCCCTGCCCCTCGTCGAGATCTCCGGTGCTCCCCGTGAGCGCGGGCGGCAATACGGCGAGCAGGCCCGCGAGCGCATCGAGCGGGCGCTGACCTACTACGCCGAGGCGTTCGCGCACTCCAGCGGCCTGTCGTGGGAGCAGGTCGTCGAGCGCGCCACGCGCTGGGTCGAGCCGAGCCGGGCGTTCGCGCCCGAGCTGGTCGAGGAGATGGAGGGCATCGCCGAGGGCGCCGGGGTCGGCTTCCTCGACGTGCTCGCGCTCAACGCCCGCGGCGAGATCATCTACGACACCACGTTCAGCTCCATGGAGCCCGACGGGTGCACCTCGTTCGCGCTGATGAGCGAGGCGTCCGGCGACGGCCACGTCTACGCCGGCCAGAACTGGGACTGGCGCGACGGGGTGCGCGGCACGCTGATGGTGCTGCGGGTGGTCCAGCCGGGCAAGCCGACGGTGATCATGCATGTCGAGGCGGGGCAGGTCGGGCGGCAGGGGGCCAACTCGGCGGGCATCGCGCTCAACGCCAACGGGCTCGGCGGGCGCTTCGACGACGCCGTGGGTGTGCCGCAGACGCTGATCAGGCGGCGGGTGCTCGACAGCGACAACCTCAACTCCGCCCTGGAGGCGCTGACCAAGTCGCGGGCCCACATCGCCAGCAACGCGCTGGTCACGCACCGCGAGGGGTTCGCGATCGACCTGGAGACCACGCCGGGCGCGGTCGGCTGGATGTATCCGACCGACGGGCAGCTCGTGCACGGCAACCACTACCAGGCGTTCGTGCCGGCGCAACTGGCCGCCACCTACCGGCCGACCTCGACCGACTCGCTGTTCCGGGTGCCGCGGGCCGAGGGCGGGCTGCGTACGGTGCGCCAGTCGTCCGGCACCGACGAGGCCCGCAAGCGCATCAGGGCCGCCATGTCCGACCACCTGGGCTACCCCGAGTCCCTCTGCACCCATCCCGACGAGACCCAGCCCGCCGTGAAGCGGTGGGCGACCCTGCTGTCGAGCTGCGTCGACCTCACCACGGGCGACTACTTGATCGCGGCCGGCACGCCCTGCGACCACGAGTACGAGCGCGTGCCCTGGAACCTCTACGACGGACCGCATGGAGAAGTGACCCCGTGAGAAAACTCATCCCCCTGATCGGGCTGGCCGGTCTGGTCGCCGCCTGCGGAGGTCCCGCCGCGACCACCAAGGCGCCCGACCCCGCCAAGCTCACGCTGGTCGAGCGCACCGCCAAGGCGGCCGGGCCGCTCGACGGCGCCGTCTGGATGCTCGACAAGGAGCCCGGCACGCTCGACCTCGACGCCGACGGCGCCACCGCCAACCGCACCGTCATGGCCAACGTCTGCGAGCGCCTCATGCAGACCCAGCCCGACATGACGGTCAAACCATGGCTGGCCGAGAAGGCGGAGCAGCCCGATCCGAAGACCATGGTGCTCACGCTGCGCCAGGACGCCACCTTCCACGACGGCTCGCCGGTCACGGCCGACGACGTGGTGTGGAGCCTGAAGCGGCACGCGGGCGAGGGCATGGACGAGTCCGACGAGTTCGAGGACGTCGAGTCGGTCGCCAAGACCGGCGAGCACGAGGTCACGATCGCGTTCAAGAAGCCCAACGCGCTGTTCGTGCAGGCCATCGCGGGCGGCGCGGGCATCGTGCTCAACCAGGAGGTCGTGGAGAAGCTCGGCAAGGAGTTCGGCACGCCGGGGCACGAAGACGCCTGCAGCGGCCCTTACCGGCTGAAGGAGTGGGCCTCCGGCTCGAAGTTGACGATCGAGCGTTACGACGCTTACTGGAACAAGGACGTCAAGCCGCTCACCAAGAGCGTCACGTTCCAGTGGGCCTCCGACACGGCGCTGGTCAACAGCCTGGTCACCGGGGCGGCGCAGGGCGCCTACCTGACCGACACCGGGCCCGCGGTGGCGCTGCAGGCCAACCAGGCGGTCAGCGTGGCCTATGGCGCGACCACCCGGGTGTTCGTGCTGCTGCCCACCGATCGCGGCGTGCTGAAGGACCCGAAGATCCGGCGGGCGCTGTCGCTGGCCGTCGACCGGGCGGGCATCGCCAAGTCCGGGTTCGCCGGGCTGGCCAGGCCGTGGAAGGTGCCGGTGGGGGTCGGGGCGTGGTCCTACGAGAAGGAGGCGTTCCAGGCAGCCTACGACCAGCTCCAGGGCGCGCCCGAGTCGCCGCGGTTGGAGGAGGCCAAGAAGCTGGTCCAGGAGGCCGGGTCGCCCAAGGAGTCGATCGTCGTGGCGACCGACGGCGAGCAGTATCGCTCGGTCATCGCCAACGCCGTCGTCGACGCGGCGAAGAAGATCGGGCTGACGGCGGAGATCAAGACCGTGCCGGCGTCGGAGTTCGGCAGCTTTTATACGGATAAATCACTCCGCGCCCAGGTCGACCTCGTGCCCGACGACTGGTACATCACCAAGTCCGACCCCATCGGCTTCTACGACAACGGCCTGACCGGCTCGGCCAACAATTGGGTCGGGTTCAGCTCGCCCGGCTACGACAAGCTGGTCGCCAAGGCGCTGGAGACCACCGACGACGCGGCCCGCGCCAAGGACGTCATCGAGCTGCAGCGGCGGTTCACCGCCGACATGGTGTGGATCTCGCTGGTCGAGGTGCCCAACGCGGTCGTGCTCGGCGGCAAGGTGACCGGGCCGCCCGCCTCCCAGGTCCACATGAGCTATCCGTGGGCGGCCGACCTCGGGGCCAAGGGCTGAGTCGGTGGTCCGCAAGCTGGCGGGGCTGGTCGCCACGCTGCTCGCCACCTCGTTCGTGATCTTCGGGGCGTCCTACGCGGCGCCTGGCGATCCGGTCACGTTCCTGGCGGGCGGCAAGGAGAACCTGACGCCCGAATACCTGGCGGCGATCCGCGCCCAATACCACCTGGACGATCCGTTCCTGGTGCAGTACGCGCGGTGGCTCGGCGACGCGGTGACCGGCGACCTCGGGCGCTCCACGCAGTACAACGACCAGGTCGGCGACCTGCTGCTGGCCCGGCTGCCGAGCACGCTCGGGCTGGTGGCGTACGCGGCGGTGCTGTTCGTGGTGTTCGGGATCGCGCTCGGGGTGCTGGCGGCGGTGCGCGGCGGCCGTACCGACTCGGCCGTCGTGGCGGGCACCACGTTCGCCACCTCGGTGCCGGCGTTCGTCGTCGCCACGGTGCTGATCTCGCTGTTCGGCGTGCAGCTCGGCTGGTTCCCGGTCATGGGCGGCGGGTCGCTGTGGCACCTGACGCTGCCCGCCGTGACGCTGGCGCTCGGCGCGCTGGCCATCATCAGCCGCGTGACCAGGCAGTCCATGATCGAGCAGCGCGAGCTCGACCACGTGACCGTGGCCCGCGCCTCGGGGCTGACCGAGCGGCTGATCGTCGTCAGGCACGTGTTCAGGGGCGCGCTCGGGCCCATCGTGACCATGTGCGGGCTGGTCACGGCCGGCATGCTCGCGGGCACGGTGACCGTGGAGACCGCGTTCGGGCTCAACGGCATCGGCTCGCTGCTGGTGAACGCGATCAACACCCACGACTTCCCCGTGACGCAGGCGGTGCTGCTGCTCATGGTCACCGCGTACATCGCCGTGACCACCCTCGTCGACCTGCTGCAACCGCTGATCGATCCCCGAGTGAGGAGGCGGGCATGACCACGGCGATCGCCACGCTGTCCCCCAAGGCCGCGCGGCCCCTCGGCTACTGGTCGGCCACCGCCTTCCTCGGGCTGGTCGTGGTCGCGGCGGCGCTGGCGCCGCTGGTGGCGCCCTACGAGCCCGACGCGGTCGACTTCGCCGCCACGCTGGCGCCGCTGTCGCCCGACCACCTGCTCGGCGCCGACCAGTCCGGCCGCGACCTGTTCTCCAGAGTCCTGTACGGCGCCCGCACCTCCCTGATCGGCCCCCTGGCGCTGCTGGCCATCGCCTCGGTCCTCGGCGTCGCCCTCGGCACGCTGGCCGCCTGGCACCGGGGCTGGGTGGACGCCGTGGTGTCCCGGCTGACCGACGTCATGTACGCCTTCCCTGGCCTGCTGTTCGTGGTGCTGATCGTGGCCGTGTTCGGCAACGGGATGACGACGGCGGTGGTGGCGCTCGGGCTGGCGTACACGCCGACGATCGCCAAATACACCCGCAGCGTCGCGCTGGCCGAATGCCGCAAACCGTACATCGACGCCTACCGGGTGCAGGGCATGGGCGGGTTCACCATCTGCGTCCGGCACCTGGTGCCCAACCTGGCGCGCTCGATCGTCGGCTACCTGGTCGTGCTGTTCGGCGAGGGGCTGATGAGCCTGGCCACGCTGAGCTTCCTCGGGTTCGGGGCGCAGCCGCCGTCCTCCGACTGGGGGCTCATGGTCAAGGAGGGGCAGCCGGCGATCGTGCAGGGGGCGTTCCTGCCGGTGCTGGTGCCGGGCGTGGCCATCGCGCTCGTGGTCGTGTCGTTCAACGTGATCGGCGTGCGCCTGGCCGACCGCATGGGTGTGAGGGGATCGTGATGCTGCTCTCGGTGGACGGGCTGACGATCGAGGCGGGCGGCCGGCGGCCGATCCTGCGTGAGGTGTCGCTCACCGTCGGCAAGGGCGAGATCGTCGGCCTGGTGGGCGAGTCCGGCTCGGGCAAGTCCACGATCGCCCGCTCGGTGCTGCGCCTGCTGCCCTCCGGCGCGCGGGTGTCGGGCCGGGTGGCGGTCTCCGGCGACGACGTGCTCACCATGTCCCCGGCCGCGCTGCGCGACCTGCGGGCCTCCCAGGTCGCGATGATCTACCAGGACCCGCGCTCGTCGCTCAACCCGGTCCGCAGGATCGGCGACTTCCTGACCGAGCGCATGGTCCTCACGCTGGGCCGCCCCAAGGCCGAGGCCCGCGCGCGGGCCCTCGACCTGCTGGCCGCCGTCGGGATGCGGGATCCGGAGCTGCGCATGCGGCAGTATCCGCACGAGCTGTCCGGCGGCATGCTGCAGCGCGTGGTCATCGCCGCCGCGCTGGCCGCCGACCCGGCGCTGCTGCTGGCCGACGAGGCGACGAGCGCGCTCGACGTCACCACGCAGGCCGAGACGCTCGCGCTGCTGCGCCGGGTGCAGGCGGAGCGGGAGCTCGGCATGCTGTTCATCACGCACGACCTGCACCTGGCGGCCGCGTTCTGCGACCGGGTGCACGTGCTCTACGCGGGGACGGTGGTGGAGTCGCGACCGGCCAAGGAGCTGTTCGAGGATCCGCGCCACCCTTACACGGCCGGGCTGCTGGCCTGCACGCCCGAGCTGGGCGACCCGCGGCCGCTGCGCCCCATTCCCGGCCGGCCGCCGTCCCTGGACGACGCCTTCGCCGGCTGCCCGTTCGCGCCCCGTTGCCCATCCGTCGCGGCGGGCTGCGACACGTGGGTGCCGGAGCCCGTGCCCGTCCCCGGCGGTTCCGCCGCCTGCCGTCTGGTGGAGGCGTGATGCTCGCCGTACGAGAGGTGGAGGCGTGATGCTCGCCGTACGCGACCTGTGCAAGACCTACGCCGGTACGCCCGCCGCCGACGCCGTGTCGTTCGACCTGCCCGCCGGGGGCTCGCTGGGCCTGGTGGGCGAGTCGGGCTCCGGCAAGACCACGATCGCCCGCATGCTCGTCGGCCTCGTCACCCCCGACTCGGGCACGATCGCCGTCGACGGGCGGGAGCGGCCCCTACGTGAGCGCGGCAGGGCCGCCAGACTGCGGCGGGCCCGGGAGATCCAGATGGTGTTCCAGGACCCCTACCTGTCCCTGGACCCCCGGCTGACCGCCGCCGGCTGCCTGCGCACGGCGCTCAGGCTGCACGGCAAGGCCCCGGCCCGGGCCGCCGAGCTGCTCGACCAGGTCGGGCTCGGCAAACGTGAGGCGGAGGCCCGGCCCCACCAGCTCAGCGGCGGCCAGCGCCAGCGGCTGGCCATCGCCAGGGCGCTGGCCGTGGAGCCGTCGGTGCTGGTGCTGGACGAGGCGGTGGCCGCGCTCGACGTGTCGATCCAGGCGCAGATCCTCGAACTGCTCGCCCGCGTGCGCGCCGAGTCGGGGGTCGCGCTGCTGTTCGTCAGCCACGACCTGGCGGTGGTCCGGCACCTGTGCGACGACACGCTGGTGCTGCACCGGGGGGTGGTGGTGGAGCGGGGGCCGGTGGCGCGGGTGCTGGCCGAGCCGGAGCACCCCTACACCCGGCTGCTGCTCGACTCGGTGCCCCGGCCCGGCTGGGATCCGGCCAGGGTGGTGCGACTTTAGGGCTTCCACACGTGGGCGTTGGCCCTGGCGAAGTCGGCGAAGTCGCGGGCCGGGCGGCCGAGGGCCTCCCGCACGCCGTCGGCCACGCTCGCGTTGCGGCCGTCCAGGATCTCGGTGAACAGCGCGGCCAGGCCGTGGGCCTCCTCCTCGGGCACGCCCTGGGCGACGGCCGTGGCCACATACTCCTGCGGCTCCACCCGGACGAATGAGATCGGCCGCCCGGTCGCCCGGCTGAACTCGCCGGCCACGTCCTCGAACGTCAGCAGCCTCGGTCCCGTCAGCTCGTACAGCCTGCCCGCGTGCCCCTCCTCGGTGAAGGCCGCCACGGCGACGTCCACGATGTCCTCCACGTCCACGAACGGCTCCGGGATGTCGGCGGCGGGCAGCGCGATGACGCCGTCGAGTATCTGGCCGACCAGGAAGCCCTCACTGAAGTTCTGCATGAACCAGCTGCAGCGCAGGACCGTCCAGTCGGCGCCCGAGTCCCGCACGGTGTGCTCGCTCGCCTGCGCCTCCGCCTCGCCGCGGCCGGACAGGAGCACCAGCTTCCGTACGCCGCCGTCCACGGCCAGCCGCGTGAACGCCTTGACGTCGTTGTACGCGCCCGGGAAGGCGAGGTCGGGATAGTAGGAGATGTACACCGCCGTGACGCCGTCGAGGGCGGGCTCCCAGGTGGCGCGGTCCTGCCAGTCGAACGCCGGAGTGGCGGAGCGGGAGCCGGTCCGTACGGGGAGGCCGAGTGCGGTGAGCCGGTCAGCGATGCGGCGGCCGGTCTTGCCGGTCCCGCCGAGTACCAGGATTGTCATGAATACAGTAAGTCACCATACCGATAAGACTCTCCATGGTTGAGAAGCGCAATCCCATATGCGATCGTCTAGCCCATGGATCAGCTCGCGGCGCTACTCGACGGCCCGAGGGCCCGCGGCGCCTTCCTCCTCCGCTCGATCCTGGATCCGCCCTGGTCACTGCGTATTCAGGACGAGGCTCCGCTGTCGGTGACGGCGCTGGTGCGGGGAGAGGCGTGGATCGTGCTCGACGGCGGGCAGCCGGTGCGGATGCGGCCAGGGGAGGTCGCGATCAACCGGGGGCCTGAGCCGTACATGGTGGCCGACGACCCCGGCACCGAGCCGCAGATCGTCATCCACCCCGGCCAGCACTGCACCACGCTCGACGGCGAGTCGCTCTACCAGGCCATGGACCTGGGCATCCGCACGTGGGGCAACAACCCCGACGGCGAAACCGTGCTGCTCACCGGCACCTACAACCTGGAGGGCGAGGTCAGCCGGCGGCTGCTCGAAGCCCTGCCGCCGCTGATCGTGCGGCCGGGCGACCCGGTCATCTCGCTGCTCGGCGCGGAGATCGTCAAGGACGAGCCGGGGCAGGAGGCGGTCCTCGACCGGCTGCTGGACCTGCTGCTCATCGCGGTGTTGCGCGGACATTTCGCCACCCACGAGGCCCCCGGCTGGTACCGCGCCATGAGCGACCCCGTGGTCGGCAAGGCGATGCGGATGCTGCACAACAACCCGGCGCACCCGTGGACGGTCGCCGTCCTGGCCGCCGAGGTGGGCGTGTCGCGGGCGTCGCTGGCCAGGCGGTTCACCGACCTGGTGGGGGAGCCGCCGATGTCGTTCCTGACCGACTGGCGCCTGGCCCTGGCCGCCGACCTGCTGCGCGAGCCGGACGCGACGATCGGCTCGGTGGCCAGGAAGGTCGGGTACGGCAGCCCGTTCGCGCTCAGCGCGGCCTTCAAACGCGTGCGCGGCGTCAGCCCGCAGGAACACCGGGCCGGAGCCGCTAAGTGAAACCTCTGCTCCTGCTCGACGTGGACGGCGTGCTGAACCCCATGTCCCGCCCCACGCCCGACTTCCACCGTTACCGCTGCACGGTCGGCGCCGAGGTCTACACCGTCCACCTCAACCCCCGGCACGGCCGCCGCCTGATCGACCTGGCCCTCGCCACCGGCTCCGAACTGGTCTGGGCGACCACCTGGGAAGAGCACGCCAACGAGTGGATCGCGCCCAGAATCGGCCTGCCCTCACTCCCCGTCATCCCGATGCGGCCCGGTGAGCCGAGCGAGCACGGGGAGATGTTCAAGACCCGGCACGTGGCCGACTATGTGGGGGGCCGCCCGTTCGTCTGGTTCGACGACCAGGTGTGGGCGGAGGACGAGGAATATCTCAGGGTGCATCAGGGTCTGGCTGACTTCCTCCTCATCCACGTGGACCCCGGGCGTGGACTGACCAGCCGACATCTGGGAATGGCTCATGAGTGGCTGACCCTTACAGGGTTTTCTCAGGGTTCCTGACGGGAGTCCTGCGGCCGGGTCGTCCGTTCTAGGAGATAGGTCGCAACACCACACGGAGGAAACAGCATGTACCGCTCACGAGAGCACAGGATCCTGGCCGGCGTCTGCGGCGGTCTCGCCGACAAGATGGGCCTTCCGCCCACCCTCGTACGGATCCTCTGGCTGCTGCTTTCGCTCATCCCGGGGCCGCTCTGGGTGGTCTACGTCGTGATGTGGATCCTCGTCCCGGAAGAGCCGAAGGGCTACCGTACGACGAACGCCGCATAGGCATATGCGATCATCGTCCCCATGACATCGACCAGAAAGGGCCATGCCGCGTAGGCGCCCTTCCGAGGTCCGTGCACCGGGATCGATGTGCGGCGCCCACAGAGCCCTGATCCATGAGGTTCCCGGGCTCGGCCGCCGCCCCATGGCCGCCGTGATCGCTCTCGAACACACCCGCATGTGGCCGGGTGTGGTGGGGGCGAGCCTGGTGGCCTGGCAGGAGGCGGTCCTCATCGGGACCGCCGACCGAGTCGTCGGCAGATGCTTGTGCGAGGAGTGCACGGGGGACGCACCTCGCCGGCGACTCCACCGGGCTCTCACCGCCCTGCCGTCGTGGGCCGGACCGTACCTGTACGGGCTGGTCCTGCCCATCGACCACTACTACCTGAGCCGGACCGCGCCGAATCCGTACGCGCCACCCGATCGGCCATGGTGGCAGCGGCGGCTCATCCGGCCGGGGTGAGGCCCTCGGCGATCTTCTTCAGCTCGGCCGTGACGGCCGCCGCGCCGGAGAACTCCTTGGCGTACACCGGGCTGAACATGATCTCGGCCCACCGCGTGTCGCTCATCTTGAGGAAGAGCGTCGGGGTGCCCTTCATGCCGTCCTCGCCGACGTTCTGGACCGCCAGGAAGCCGGTGCGGTCGCCGATGGCCACCTCCTCGCCCTCGCCCTCGTCGCGGAGCCCCAGGAGGCGGTCGCTCACCTCCTGGACGGCCTGATCCTCGTACATGTAGATCTGGACGCGGTAGTGGCCCTCCTCGTCACCCGGGGCGTTGTACGAGGTCGTGTACCGGTCACCGAGGTCCAGCGACCAGCGGGACCACCGCAGCCCCTTCGGCAGATAACCCACCCTGACCTGCCCGAACGCCCGCCCGTCCCCCAGGTCGCCGAGGTCGCGCGAGTCGGAGCGCGCGGGCGGGACGTCGTCGATGGCGGGCGGCTCCGGCGTCATGGTGACCGTGGGAGGCTCCTGCCCGGTCGTGGCCACGGTGCCGGCGGCCACGAACGCGATGGGCGTGGCGACGACGGCCACCGACGCGGCCAGCGCCGCGAACCTGGCCCTCTTCCGCCTGGTACGCGATGAGCGCACGACCCGTTCCACCAGGTCGGGCGCGGCGTGCAGCGAGGCGGTCTCGTCCGCCATGAGCCGCCGGATCTCGTCCTCAAGCGCGGGCATTCCTGACCACTCCTTCCACTGCTTCGCGGCCGAGCGCCGTACGGAGCTTCGCCATGGCCTTCGACGTCTGGCTCTTGACCGTGCCGACCGTGCATCCGAGCACCTCGGCGGTCTGGGTCTCGCTGTAGTCCTCCCAGTACCGCAGGACGATCACCGCGCGCTGCCGGGGCGGCAGCGCGCGCAGCGCCTCCATGAGCACGTGGCGCAGGTCGACGTCCGTCGCGCGCACCGGTGTCTCCGGCGGGCTGTACATGGGGATGATCTTGAGGATGGCCCGGCGGCGGGCCCGGCTGATGGCGGCGTTGATGATGACGCGGCGTACGTAGGGCTCGGGGCTGTTGTGGCGCACCCGATCCCACTGCCGGTACGTCCGCTCCAGCGCCGTCTGCAGCAGGTCCTCGGCCTCCGTCTGGTCGCCACAGGCGAGGTAGGCCACCCGCAGCAGACTCGTGGCACGCGCCGCCACGAAGGCGCCGAAGTCGTGCTCCGGGCCGCTCACGGCTGTCTGTCCGATTTCACGCCTCCTAATACGCCTCGGCCGTGCCAACCGTTGCCCGCCCGCCGAGATCACCTTCGCGGGCAACGGTTCGGGCGGCCCAGGCGTATTGATGGTCGTCACCTCGTACCCGTGGAGGAAGAACCAGATGAAGTTCGCGATTCTCGGCGTCGGCCTGGCCCTGGGCGCCCCCGCCCTCGTGAGCACACCGGCACCCGCGGCGGCGGCCGGGCCCGAGGGCGCCTACTGGCATTACCGGATCCTGACATCGAAGGCCCACCCGGGGCGGTTCGGCAGCCGGGCGCACCCCTACACGCTGGTCGAGCGGCAGGTCATGGAGTGGTGGAGCACGGCCGGCGGCAAGGCGTCGTCCGGCTTCCGCAACCTCGGGGCGGTGCCGAAGAGCGCGGCGGACAAGAAGGCGTGGCAGCGTGACGGCTCTCCGGCCAAGTGGACCAAATCGCTCGACGGCAAGGCCGCGAAGCTGTCCACCCAGCCGTCGAAGGGCTACGTCACTCCCATGAGGAACGAGAACGCGTACCAGATCGCGGGGCAGCGGCTGACGTACGACGAGGTCCAGCGCCTGCCCGCCGACCCGAACGGCCTGAAGGGCTGGCTCGTGAAGACGGCCCAGGTCCGCAAGCTTCCGGCGTCCAATGTCGATGGCTGGGTGAGCGGGTCGCTGCCGCGGATCCTCCACGCGATGCCCGCTCCGAAGCAGGTCCGCGCCGCGGCCTACCAGGCGCTGCTGACGATGCCGGGGGTCCGCTCCGAGGGAAACGCGACGGACCCCCTGGGCAGAGCGGGCGTGAGCGTCGTGATCGCGGACACGAGCGAGCAGAAGGAGGGCACGCTCACGGCCAAGACCAAGATGATCATCGACACCGGCGAGATGGTGCTGCTGTCGCAGGTTGAGACGCTGTCGGTCAAGGGCGAGGGCGCCGAGAGGGAGGGCGCCGTCCAGACGGTGGCCGAGACCGGCTGGACCGACGCCCCGCCGGCCGTACCGGCGCTGCCGTAGCCGCCCATTGATCGGCCGCCTCCGGTGATGGATGTTGGTGGGACACGCGACAGCGAACCCTGAGGAGTTCGACATGAGCGACGCGGCGCCGGTCACCATGCCCACCCTGCGGCAGGCCCCCTTCGACCCGCCGGAGGAGCTGGCGAAGTGGCGTGAGGAGGCCCCGATCCGCAGGTTGCGGTACGCCGACGACCACCTCGGCTGGCTGGTCACCGGCTACGCGGCGGCCCGGGCCGTGCTGGGCGACAACCGCTTCAGCAGCAGGCCGGAGCTGCACCATCCGACGACGCCGCAGATCGGCCGGCACATGGCCCTGCGCCGGCCGCCCGCGTTCTTCGTCCGCATGGACCCGCCCGAGCACACCCGCTACCGCAAGCTCCTGACCGGCCAGTTCACCGTGCGCCGGATGAACCTGCTGGAGCCGCGGATCGCCGAGATCACGACCGCCACGCTCGACGCGATGCTGCGCACGGGTCCACCGGCCGAGCTGGTGCGCGACTTCGCGCTGCCGATCCCGGCGCTGGTGATCTGCGAACTGCTCGGTGTCCCGTACGACGACCGCGACCACTTCCAGCAGCGGGCCTCGATCATCGTGTCGCTGGAGGCGAGCACGGAGCAGAAGCAGCAGGCGATGAACGACGTGAACGTCTACGTCCGCGACCTGGTGGCCGACAAGCGGGCGCACCCGGGTGACGACCTGATCAGCGGCCTGTCGGCCGGCGGGGAGCTCACCGAGGAAGAGCTGGCCGGCGTGTCCATGCTGCTGCTCCTGGCCGGGCACGAGACGACGGCCAACATGCTCGCCCAGGGCACGTTCACCCTGCTCACCAGCCCCGCCCAGCTCGCCGCGCTGCGCGGTGACCCCGCCCTGGTGCCGGGGGCGGTGGAGGAGCTGCTGCGCTATCTCACGGTGCTCGACTTCACGGCCCGGACGGCGCTGGAGGACGTGGAGCTAGACGGTCACGCGATCAAGGCGGGGGACACGGTGACGATCTCCCTGCCCGCGGCCAACCGGGACCCGCGACGGTTCACCGACCCGGCCGTCATGGACATCACGCGGGAGGCGGTCGGCCATCTGACGTTCGGCCACGGCATCCACCAGTGCCTGGGCCAGCAGCTCGCCCGCAACGAGATGCGCATCGCCCTGCCCGCCCTCCTCACCGCCCTCCCGGGCCTCCGCCTGGCGGTACCGGCCGACGAGGTGCCGATGCGGTCGGACATGCTGGTGTACGGCGTGCACCGGCTACCGGTGACCTGGTAGGCGGGCGCCGCGCATATCCTCGATGCATGAGGGCAAGGCCGCTGACGCTCATCCAGGATGAGCTCGTCGACTACGACAAGGCGATGGAGCGCATGACCGACCTCGTCGGGCAGCGCCAACGGGACGAGCGGCCGGACACGCTCTGGCTGCTCAGCCATCCGTCCGTCTACACGATCGGCCGCCGCACGCCGGTCACCCACCTGCCCGACCCCACCCGCGGCATCCCCGTCGTCGAGACCGGGCGGGGTGGGCAGCTCACCTACCACGGCCCCGGCCAGTTGGTCGGCTATCTCATCGTCAAGCTGGGCGAGAGCGAGGGCATCGTCGACTACGTGCGTGAGGTCGAGCTGCGGCTGGTGGAAGGGCTGGGCAAGCTGGGGCTGGGCGCCGAGCGCCGGGACACGCCGCCCGGGTCCGAGTTGCTGACCGGGGTCTGGACCGTCGAGACCGGGCGCAAGATCATTTCGATCGGGATGCGGCAGAGCCGGGGTGTCACCAGCCACGGGTTCGCGCTCAACGTCGACGGCGACCTGACGCCGTGGGACTGGGCGGTCGCCTGCGGGATGCCCGACGTGGACATGACCTCGCTCAAGCGCGAGCTGGAGTCCGTCTCCATGGCCGACGTACGCGCGGCCGTGGCGGAGGTATTCGAGGCGTCCTAAGAGGACATTCGGAAAAATATGCTTCATGTGAGGTTCTGACCAGGCATGATCTCTTGTTGGCCGTGAGCCCCTACCGGGTCTACCGACCAACGATTGGAGCATTGTGCGAAGAAAGACCTCCCTGCTCGCCGCCGCCTTCGTAGCGATGGCGACGTTGTTACCCGTGTCTCCGGCCGCCGCGGATCCGCGGCCGGCCGTTGATCAGCAGGCCCCCAAGACGGGCACCATCACGTGGGCGCCCTGTGAAGAGGAGCCCGAGGCCGAGTGCGGCAAGCTGGCCGTGCCGATCGACTGGTCCAAGCCGGACGGCGCCACCATCGACCTGGCGATCGCCCGCCGTAAGGCCACCGACCCCGCGGCCAGGATCGGGTCCGTGGTGATCAACCCGGGCGGTCCGGGCGGGTCGGGCGTCGAGGCCGCGTACGGCGCTCCCGGGTTCTTCACCGAGGAGCTGCGGAAGCGGTTCGACATCGTCGGCTTCGACCCGCGCGGCGTGGGCCGCAGCAACCCGGTGATCTGCTCGGCGTCGGTGTACAACCAGATGCCGCACACCGTCATGAAGAGCCAGGCCGACTTCGTGGCGTGGAACACCTTCACGAAGAAGCTGCACCGCGACTGCCGGGCCCGCACCGGCCCGCTGTACGACCACGTGGACTCCGTCGACGTCGCCCGTGACCTGGACGCCCTCCGCGCCGCACTCGGCGAGGAGAAGCTGACCTACTACGGCATCTCGTACGGCACGCTGATCGGCCAGATGTACGCCGAGCTGTTCCCGGACAAGATCCGGGCCCTCGCGCTCGACAGCAACATGGACCACAGCCTCGGCATCAAGGGCTTCCTCGACACTGAGGCCGTCGCGGTCCAGGACTCGTTCGACCAGTTCGTCGGCTGGTGCGAGCAGGACACCACCTGCGTCCTGCACGGCAAGGACATCCGGGCGATCTGGAAGGACCTGCTGGCCAAGGCGCGCCGCGGCGAGCTGTACTACCCGGGCGTGCCCGACCGTCCGATGACGGAGCTGCAGGTCATCTACAACGCCGCGCTGGGCACCGAGGGACCCGACTGGCGGCTGCTGAGCGAGGTCATCAACACGCTCAACGGCGGCGAGCCGACGGGCGAGCTGCCGCCGCTGCCGGGCCGGGGGCCCGTCGAGGGTGACGTCGCCTGGATGCCGACCGCGATCCTGTGCCAGGACTACAACCTGCGGGTGCGCAGCTACGCAGAGTACGCGGCGCTGCGGTGGAGCTCGGCCCGGCGCGCGCCGGACGTGCGCTACCACCCGTACCCGATCGACGACATGCCGATCTGCCTGAACTACCCGACCACCAACCAGCCGCACAAGCTGCGGTACACCGGCGACACGCCGATCCTGCTGGGTAGTTCGATCCACGATCCGGCCACCCCGCTGGAGTGGTCGCAGAACGTGGCCGCGCAGATGGGGCCGAAGGCTGTGCTGCTCACGTACGAGGGCTGGGGGCACCGCATCTACGGCAAGGACAAGTGCCAGACGGACTACATCGACAACTACCTGATCTCGCAGGTCGTGCCTCCGCACGGCACGCGCTGCGCCGTGGGCACGCTCAAGGACACGCTCAAGCGGCAGGGTCAGACGACGTGGCAGTCGGGCAAGCTGCACTGGTGAGAAGAGCGGGCGCCATCGAACCCGGTGGCGCCCCTTTCTCTCAGCGGAACGCGGCGGCGTGGGCGGTGGCCCACTGCTCGAAGGTGCGTGGCGGTCTGCCGGTCACCTCCTCGACGGTGGGCAGGACGCGCGACTCGTCGAGGGTGCCGTCGCTGTAGAAGGAGAAGAACGCCGCCACGTACTCGGCGGGCATGGCCGCGCTCATCTGGGCGCGGGCCTCGTCATCCGACTGGCCCTCGAAGGTCAGGTCACGGCCGAGCACGCGGCCCAGGATCGCCACCCGGTCGGCGGGCAGCAGCGGCTCGGGGCCGCTGAGCTGGTAAACGCGCCCATCGTGGTCGGAAGGGGAGACCAGAGCCGCGCGGGCCACGGCGGCGATGTCGGCGGGGTCGACGGTCGCGGTGCGCACGCCGCCCCACGCGTCGCGTACGACGTCGCCCTGGGCGAGCTGCGGCAGCCAGCGCAGCGCGTTCGACATGAAGGCGCAGGGCCGCACGAACGTCCAGGCCAGCCCCGACTCGCGGACGGCCGTCTCCGAGGCGATCATGTACTGGGAGATCGCGTTCGAGGTGTCCGTGGCCGTGGTGGCGGGGCTGGTGAGCAGCACCACGGACGTCACGCCCGCGCTCCTGCACCGCGCCAGCATGCCCGGCATGTCGCGGTAGCCGGGCAGCAGGAACACCGACGACACGCCGTCCAGGGCCTCCTCCAGCGAGGCGGGGTCATTGAGGTCGCCCGTCACCTGGCTCACGCCCTCCAGCGCGACCGGTTTCCTGACCAGGGCCCGCACCGGCCGGCCCGCCTGGCGTAAGGCCTCGACGACCTCGCCGCCGACGTTGCCGGTCGCTCCAGTGACCAAGATCATCGTAGTGTCCTCTCGAAAGGCTCCTGAGTGGGTACGGCCACGTGAGCCGTACCCACGCAGAACCTAGTCGACGGTGCGCCGGGGACCCGTGAACCAGTGCTTGGCCGACAGCGTCCACCACAGCGCGATCCCGATCAGCACCACCCCGACCGCGATCGGCGCGTAGTTGACCGACGTCCACGTGAACTCGGGATTGCCCGGAATGCCCTTGGGGGACAGCGGCATGATGAAGTAGATCGACACGATCACGATCTCGACGCAGGCGATCCAGCACAGGACCTTGTACTTCCTGCCGAGCGTCCACGGACCGGGCGTGAAGGCGTCGCCCATGCGCAGCCGGAGCCAGATCGGGATGAGGAAGGCCAGGTAGAGCCCGATGACCGCGATCGACACGACGGCCAGGAAGGCGACCGGCGTGGCCGAGCCGGGAGGGGCGTAGAGGGCCGGCAGGGTGATCAGCGCGGCCGCGACGCAGCCCGCGATGATCGCGTTGACCGGAGTGCGGTTGCGGTCCACCTTCGACCACAGCCGCCAGCCGGGCACCGCGCCGTCGCGCGAGAACGCGTACGTCATGCGCGACATCGACGTCACGCAGCTCATCCCGCAGAAGAACTGCCCGATCGTGGAGATCGCGAAGATCGCCGTGGCGAGCTGGGGCGACAGCGCGGTCTCGAAGATGGCCCCGACGAAACCGCCCTGTTTGTTGAGCTCCTCCACGTTCGTGGCCGCGAACAGGAACGACAGCAGCAGGATCCAGCCGCCGACGGCCGAGTAGAAGATCGACTGCCACAGCCCGCGCGCCGCGCTCTTGGCCGCGCCCTGGGTCTCCTCGGAGACGTGCGCGCAGGCGTCGAAGCCGGTGATCGTGTACTGGGTGAGCAGGAAGCCGAGCGGCAGGATGTAGAGCCAGAACGGCAGGCCGCTGTCGCCGAAGTCGAACTCGGTGTTCTCGTTCGTGCCGCCGAAGACGAAGCCGAGCGACTGGTGGTTCTCAGGCGCGAAGACCAGGATGGCGACCACGACCGCCGCGCCCGCCACGTGCCACCAGACCGAGACATTCTGCAGCACCGAGATCAGCCGGTGGCTGAAGATGTTGATCAGCGCGTGCAGCGCGAGGACGATCACGAACAGCAGGAACGCGTTCGGGAGCGAGGCCTCCCACGCGCCGCCGGTCAGCCGGTTGATGGTGATGTTGAGGAAGGTCGCGCAGCCGTAGTCGACCGACGCGGTGACGGCGATGAGGCCGATCAGGTTGAGCCAGCCGGTGAACCAGCCGTGGATCGGCTTGCCCAGCTTGGCGGCCCACCAATAGATGCCGCCCGCCGTCGGGTACGCCGACACCAGCTCCGACATGCAGAAACCGATGATCAGAATGAACGCGGAGATCAGCGGCCAGCCCCACGAGATGGCGATGGGGCCGCCGTTGTTCCACGCCTGCCCGAAGGTGGTGAAGCAGCCGGCGAGGATGGAGATGATCGAGAAGGAGATGGCGAAGTTGGAGAAACCGCTCCAAGTACGGGCCAGCTCCTGCTTGTAGCCGAGCTCGGCGAGTCGTCTGGAATCCTCTTCAGTGGTCATTGAGGTCTCCCTGGGGGGCGTGCGGAGGACGCTCCTTTTGGTCTACATCTAGACCATTCTTCTCCTGGGTACAAGGCGTTACACGCGGGTTTCGATCTCGTCAGGGTGACGGGTGTTTGCAATTAATATGCAGATCGGTCTATTTTGGAAGCCATGGAGGAACGGAAGGGGCGCAAGGGAGCCGAGACGCGGGCCCGGCTGCTGGACGCCACGCAGGAGCTGCTGGAGAGCGGCGGCTACTTCGGAGCGGGGCTCAACCAGGTGATCGCGGCGGGCAACGCGCCGCGCGGCTCGCTCTACTTCCATTTTCCCGGCGGCAAGGACCAGCTCGTCGGCGAGTCCGTACGGCGGGCCGGCGCCGCCGTCGGCACGGCGCTCGGCGAGATCGCCGACGCGGCCCCCACGCCCGAGGCCATGGTCGAGAGCGTGCTCGACTTCCTCGGTGAGCGGCTGGAGTCCTCCGGGTGGCGCAAGGGCTGCCCGGTGGCCACGGTCGCGCTGGAGATGGCGGCCGACAACGACCCGCTGCAGCAGGCGTGCTCGGAGGTCTACACGTCGTGGGAGGCCGCGCTGCGCGCCAAGCTGGACGGGCGGCCCGACGCCGACGACCTGGCGGTCACCATTCTGGCCCTGGTGGAAGGGGCGTTGATGCTGGCCAGGGCGCATCGGAGCAGGGAGCCCCTGCACCGGGTCGGGCGGCAGGTCCGGGTCCTGCTGGCCTGAGTTTTTTCATGGCCTCAAAATATGCAGATCGGTCTACTTATAAGGAGGAATGCCGTGGATGCGATCGTGTTCGGCGGAGGCGGGTTCATCGGGCGCTCGCTCGTGGCCGAGTTGCTCGGGCGCGGGCAGAGCGTGGCGGCGGGCGTACGGGGGCGGCCGGAGCGGCTCACCACCTGGCTGGCGGATCAGGGCGTGGACACCGGGCGGCTCACGGTCGTCACCGCGGACATCTCGCAGCCCCTCACCGGGTTGCCCGAGGCGCGCGACGTCTACAACACGGCCGGAAACTACGCCTTCGGGCTGGACCCGGCGCAGGCGCGGGCGGCCAACGTGGCGGGCCCGCTGCACGTCGTGGACTGGGCCGCGACGGTCCCCGGCCTGCGCCGCCTGATCCACATCGGCGGCTACCGCATCGCCGAGGGCCAGGGCGGCAAGAGCGGGGGCGGTGCGTACGAGGCGTCGAAGAAGGAGGGCGACAAGGCCGTCCGGGCGCGCGCTCGCGAGCTCGGCGTCCCGCTCACCATGGCGCATCCGTCCACCGTGATCGGCCCCGGCCAGTACATCGGCCTGGCCTCCGTCGTCCACGACCTGTGGCGCGGCAGGCTTCCGGCGGTGCCCGGCAGCCCGGAGGTGTTCCTGCCGGTGGTCACCGTCGGCTACGTCGCCCGCTTCCTTGCCGAACTGCCCGCCAGCCCGCCCGGCCAGGACCACTGGCTGCTCGACGACGACACCCCGCTCCTGCCCGACCTGCTCCGGCTGCTGGCCGGCCACATGGGCGTCGCCGCGCCCCGCCGCCACGTGCCGATCGGCCTGCTCGAACGCCTGCCCCGAGCCCTGACCGGCGCCGACCCCGAGACCCTGCCGTTCCTGTCCACCGACCGCTACCCGACGGCCTCGGCCCACGCCCTGGCCGCCGGCGCGGGGCTGAGCATGCCCCCGGTCCGCGAGGAGCTCCGCCACTGGGCCGACCACCTGGTGGCCAGCCGGTTCGGCACGACGGAGCCGTGGCCGGGCACCCAGGGATTTCAGGACATCGCCGGATCGCGAACCTGGGTCATCGGCGACCGGACCCGCCCCGCCCACGTGCTGCTCCCCGGCCTGCCGATGAACGCCGACATGTGGGCACCCCTCGCCTCCCACCTCAAGGGCCCGATCCTCACCGCCGACCTGCCGGGCCTGGGCCGCTCGGCTCCAGGCGAGTCGCTGGATCGTTGGCTGGAGGAGTTGCTGGCGCCCGCCGAGACGCGGCCGGTCCTGGTCGGCCACTCGCTGGCCTGCGGCCCCGCGCTGCGGTTCGCCGCCAGGCACCCGGACCGGGTCGCCGGTCTCGTGCTGGTCGCCCCGGCGTTCCTGCAGCCGGTCGGGCCCGCCTATCTGCGCTCGGCCCCGGCGGCCGCCCTGCTGCGCAGAGCGCCGGTGGCCAAGCTGCTCGGCCTCCCCGCCGATGACCCCGCGGTGACCGCCTCGCTGGCCGACCTGGAACGTCCGGGGGTGGCCCGCCGGGTGGTGAAGGCGCTGCGCACCGCCGCGGCTCCGGCGAACCGCGCGGAGCTGCGCCACCTGCTCACCACCGTGACGGTCCCCGTGACGATCATCGCCGGGACGGCGGACGCCCCGGTGGAAACAGCGCTCGCGACCGCCCAGGTCACGGGCGCCGGCCACTATCCGCAGCTCACCCACCCGGACCAGGTGGCCGATCTGCTGGGGGTCTAAGAGCCGAACGCGTCCATCGCCGCCTGGCAGAACGCCTTGAGGTCGTCCGGCTTACGGCTGGTCACCAGCATGTTCAGCCCGGCCGTGCAGACCACGACCTCCTTGTCCACCCAGGTCGCCCCGGCGTTGCGCAGGTCGGTCGCGACGCTGGGCCAGGAGGTGAGCGTACGGCCGCGCACCACGTCCGCCTCGACCAGCGTCCAGGGCGCGTGACAGATGGCGGCCACCGGCTTGCCCGCATCGAAGAAGGCACGGGCGAACGCCACCGCCTTCGGCACCGTACGCAGCAGATCCGGGTTCGCGACGCCCCCGGGCAGCACGAGGCCGTCGAAGGATCCCGCGTCGACGTCGTCCACCGTGGCGTCCACGACGAACGTGTCCGCCTTGTCCAGGTGGTTGAACGCCTGGATCCGGCCGGGTTCGGTGGAGACGAGCCGGGGCGTGCCGCCGGCCTGCTTGACCGCCTTCCACGGCTCCGTGAGCTCGACCTGCTCCACTCCTTCCGGAGCGACCAGGAACGCGATGGTCTTGCCGTCCAGCATGGGGACTCCTCCTCCGTGTTTCCCACCCCCTTACCGACGGCGGCCGATGTATGCGCGTTTTACCCCCAGGGGGTATAGTGCCCGTCAAGGAGTCGACGATTGAGGAGTGATCATGACCGTCACCACGTACCAGGTTGAAGGCATGACCTGCGGTCACTGTGTCAGCGCCGTGACCACCGAGGTGGGCAAGGTGGCCGGGGTGAGCGGGGTCGAGGTCGATCTGGCGGCCAAGGCGGTGACCGTGACGAGCCAGGCGCCGCTCGACGTGGCGTTGATCGACGCCGCCGTCGTCGAGGCCGGCTACGAGCTGGCCGGCAAGGTCGACCTGCTCCCGCAGGCCGGCTCGTGCTGCGGTGGGGGGTCCTGCGGCTAGTGCTCGGCCAGCACGCAGACGACGGGCGGTTTCAGGGGAAGGGTCTCGACGCGGGTCCGGGCGAATCCGGCCTCGCGCAACTGATCGATGATCTCCTGGGCGGCCCGCGCCGAGGTCTCCGCGGTGGCGCCCGGGCAGCGGGGCTGCGAGGCGATCGCGATGCGCCCGCCCGGCTTGAGCAGGGCACGTAGCTCGGCGAGGCGGCGCGCCGGCTCCGGCCACATGCCGAGGGTGTTGACGGCCATCACGGCGTCGAACGGCTCGTCGAAGGCGGGTAGCCGGTCGCTCGGCGCCTGGACGAGCCGCACCCGCCGGGCGCGGACGGCGGCGGCGTTGCGCCGGGTCGCCTGCCGCACCATCACGTCGGAGTGGTCGACGCCGTAGACCACTCCGGCGGTGGCGCGGCGGCTCAGCTCGGCGATGGCGATGCCCGGGCCGAAGCCGACCTCCAGCACGCGGTCGGCGGGCCGCACGTCGAGCAGCGAGACCACCCAGCGGTTGCGCCGCCTGTTGGACGAGCGGTGCGCCATGACCCATCCCGCCAGTCGTCCGCCCATGCCGCTGGGGCGGTGGAACTGGCGCGCCATGGCCTTCTTCACGAGATCGAGGTTCATGAGAGCGAGGTTCATGGGAGCGAGCCAACGCCTTCAAGCGCGCTTGAAGTCAAGCGGCTCAGTCGCCGAGGTGGCGCAGCAGGGTCCTGCCGATCTCCTCCAACTGGCGAAGCTCCGGGCTGAGCACGTCGATCAGGTGGGTCCGCACGCTCTCGACGTGCTGCGGAGCGGCCGCCCGCAGCGCCTCGAAGCCCTCGTCGGTCAGCACCGCCAGTCACCCGCGCCGGTCGGCCGCGTAGTGCTCCCTGCGCACCCAGCCCGCCTGCTCCAGCTTGTTCACCGCGTGCGAGACGCGGCTCGGCTTCGACCGCGTCCACTTGGCCAGCTCGGCCATCCGCAGCGTCCTGTCCGGCGCCTCCGACAGCGGGCCGCCGTGCCGAACGTGCGTCAGGCGCGCTGCTCGTCCTCGCTGAGCCACTCCATGCGCGGAAAACTATCAAAGGTTGCGTGCTGAAGTATCTCTCCTGAGCCACAGCGCGTGGGCGGCCCAGCAGACGGCGCCGCCCACGGCGTACCAGAGCAGGTCGGGGGCGTTGAACGTGCTGCCGAGCACCGGCCGCAGCACCGCCGGGATCGCGCCGAGCTGGGCGAACTCGATCACCCAGCTCAGCCCGACGGACACCGCCGCGGCCGCCCACGGCCGCACCTTCGGCAGGGCGATCACCACGAGAGTGTAGATCAACGCCGTGTAGAGGGCATCGCCCGCGTATTTCGGCGCCGGACCGTCCCACAGAGCCCGTACGCTGAGCCCGCACACCACGATCACGACAGCGGTGACGGCGGCGAGTGGACGGGGCACCAGGTCACCGTAGTGCCGAGTGCGCTGAAAATTTACACCGCCCAAGGAAACGAAGATGAAACAATTTTCCGCCACTCGTTGACACGCGGTCTCCGTATGGTGTGCCTTTCTCTACACAGGAAACCCCCGCCTGAAGGTGAGGCACTTAATGAGCAAATGGTTCGCACGCCTGGCTGCGCTGGGCGTCGCGCTATTAGTGGCCGGTCAGGGCGCACCTGCGGCCCATGCCCAAGACCCGGCGGCGGGGAAGAAGATCGTACGCATCGGTGCGACCCAGGCCATGGACTCGATGAACCCGTTCCTCGCGGTCCGCCTGGTCTCGACCTCGATCCACCGCTGGATGTACGGCTACCTCACGGTCCCCGACTCCAAGACGCTCCAGCCCAGCGCCGACCTGGCCGAGTCGTGGAAGACGTCCGAGGACGGACTGACCTGGACGTTCACGATCCGCACCGCCAAGTGGTCGGACGGCAAGCCGATCACGGCCGACGACGCGGCCTGGACGTTCAACAAGATGATGACGGACGAGGCCGCCAAGACGGCCAACGGCCCGGCGGTGGAGAACTTCGAGAGCGTCACGGCCAGCGGCCAGGAGCTCACGATCAAGCTGAAGTCGCCGCAGGCGTCCATGCTGGAGAACCCGGTCCCGATCATGCCCAAGCATGTCTGGGAGTCGGTCACCGACATGGCCAACTACGACGCGGAGAAGTACCCGGCCGTCAGCAGCGGTCCGTACATCGCGATCGAGCACAAGAAGGACCAGTACGTCAAGCTGCAGGCCAACCCCAACTACTGGCGGGGCGCGCCGAAGATCAACGAGCTGCAGGTCATCTTCTACGACAACCCGCAGGCCGCCGTCGCCGGTCTGAAGAAGGGTGACATCGACCTGCTCGGCCGGATGACCCCGCAGGAGTTCGAGGCCATCCAGAACGACCCGAAGATCGAGGCCTGGAACACCCAGGGCCGCCGCGCGTCGTACCTGCAGATCAACCACGGCGCCACCACCACGGACGACAAGCCCACCGGTGACGGTCACCCGGCGCTGAAGGACCCGAAGGTGCGGATGGCGGTGCACACCGCCATCGACAAGCAGAAGCTGGTCGACGAGGTCCAGAACGGCCTGGCCAAGGCCGCCGACGGCTCGATCGTGCCGCCGCTGTACAAGGAGTTCTTCTGGGAGGCCACCGGTGACAAGAAGGTCACCTACGACGTGGCCAAGGCCAACAAGATCCTCGACGACGCCGGCTACAAGAAGGGCGCCGACGGCGTCCGTACGATGCCCGACGGCAAGCGCAAGCTCGAGTTCCGCTTCACCATCCACACCGAAACCCCGATCGAGGACAAGCTCGCCGAATACCTGACGGCCTTCCTCAAGGAGATCGGCATCACGCTGACCACGGTGAAGCTCGACTCCAGCAAGTTCACCGACGAGACCGGCGTCACCGGCAACTTCGACATCGCGATCAGTGGCTGGTCGGTCAACCCCGACCCCGAAGAGATCATGGCCACGCACCTGTGCAGCCGCAGGCCGGCCGCGAACGGCGAGGGCGGCGGCACCGAGTCCTTCTACTGCGACGACACCTTCGAGCAGCTCTACAAGGACCAGCAGAAGGAGCTCGACCGTCCCAAGCGCGTCGAACTGCTCAAGCAGATGCAGGAGCGGCTCTACACCGACGCCCCGGTCATCGCGATCTACTACACGAACGACCTTGAGGGCTACCGCAAGGACCGCATCACCAGCATCACCCCCATCCCCGAGGACAAGGGCCTGCTGTACGGCGGCAGCGGCTACTGGCCGTTCTACACCGTGGACGCCAAGGTCACGGCGGCGAGCGGCGGCGGCGCCGGCGGCGGTTCGAACACCGGGCTCATCGCCGGCATCGTCGGCGCCGTGGTGGTCGTCGGAGTGGGTGCCTTCTTCCTGACCAGGCGGCGTAAGAGCGTCGCCGACGAGCGCGAATGACCGCTCCGCTAGAAGCGGCAGAGCCCGCCGCCGCCCAGGCGGCGGGCCCTGGTGACGAACGCTCCGCCGGCCGAGGCGTGCTGCGCTACGCGCTGTCGAAGGCCGGCGGGGCGCTGTTCAGCATCGCCATGGTGCTCGTCGGCACGTTCTTCGTGTTCCGGCTGCTGCCCGGCGATCCGGTGCGCAACCTGGCCCAGGGCCGGGCCATGACGCCGGGCCAGCTCGACCTCGAACGTCGCCGGCTCGGCCTCGACAAGCCGCTGTTCGACCAGTTCGTCGACTTCGTCGGCGACACGCTCCGGCTGGATCTCGGCACCTCGTACGAGTACAAGCGGCCCGTCCTCGACCTGATCGGCGAGCGGATCGGGCCGACGCTGCTGCTGACCGGCACCGGCCTGGTGATCGCGGTCAGCCTCGGCATCTGGCAGGGAACACGGGCCGGGTGGCGGCAGGGCAGCAGGTTCGACCGCTTCTCCACGGGCACGTCGCTGTTGCTCTGGTCGGTGCCGACGTTCTGGCTCGGCCTGCTGCTCATGATGGTGTTCGGCGTCGGCATCGGGCCGATCCCGGGCATCCTGCCGTTCCGGGGCATCGAGAGCGTCGACGCGCCCGACGGGTTCGCATACATCCTGGACGTGGCCTCGCACATGGTGCTGCCGTGCCTGACGCTGGTGGCCGTGGTCTACGCGCAGTATCTCCTGGTCATGCGGTCGTCGCTGGTGGAGGAGGTCAGCCAGGACTACGTCACCGTGGCCAGGGCCAAGGGCCTGCGCGACGACGAGGTGCGCCGCCGCCACGCGGTGCCGAACGCCCTGCTGCCCACCGTGACCCTGGTGTTCATGCGCATCGGCTTCGTGGTCGGTGGCGCGGTCACGGTCGAGACGATCTACACCTGGCCCGGTCTGGGCAAACTGTTCTACGAGGCGATCAACGTGCCCGACTTCACGCTCATGCAAGGGACGTTCCTGCTGATCACGGTGGCCGTGATCGTCATGAACACGCTGGCCGACGTGGTCTACCACATACTCGACCCGAGGGTGAGGTCGGCGTGACGAGTGTCGCCGCGGCCCGCAGGCGACTGGCGCTGAGCCGGTTCTGGACCGACTTCCGCCACCATCGGGCCGGCCTGATCGGCCTGGTGGTCCTGGTCGCGGCCGTGCTGCTCGCGCTGGTCGCGCCGCTGTTCATCAGCGAGAACGTGACCAGCGTCGTCGCCGGTGTCGGAAAGAAGTGGGCGCCGCCGAGCCTGAGCGAGCCGTTCGGCACCGACGAGTCAGGGCGTTCGATCCTGCTGATGGTGTGGTGGGGTTCGCGCACGTCGCTGCTCGTCGGCTTCCTCGCCGCGCTGCTCAGCATCGTGATCGGCCTGGTCGTCGGCGTGGCCGCCGGGCACTTCCGCGGCTGGCTGGGCGGCGCGCTGATGCGCGTGACCGACTGGTTCCTGGTGCTCCCCTCGCTGGTCACGGCCCTCGTGCTGGCGGCCATCCTGGGCGGCTCCACGTTCACGATCATCATGGCCATCGGCATCACGACCTGGCCGTCCACCGCCCGCCTGATCAGGGCTCAGACCCTCTCCGTGGAGGCCAGGCCCTACATCGAGCGCTCGAAGGCGCTCGGCGGCGGCCACTGGCACATCACCACCCGGCACGTGCTGCCGAACGTGGCGCCGCTGCTGCTGGCCAGCACCACGCTGGAGGTGGCCAGCGCGATCGTCACCGAGTCCACGCTCGCCTTCCTCGGCGCCAGCTCCAGCAAGACCTCCTGGGGCACCATGCTGCGCGCCTCCTACGACTTCGGCGCGCCCACCCAGGGAGCGTGGTGGTACATCCTCATCCCCGGTCTGGCCATCCTCGCCGTCGTGATGGCGTTCACGCTGGTCGGCCGGGCTCTGGAGGCCGTGCTCAACCCGCGCCTCAGGAGGAACGCGTGAACGAGCGAAGCGAGACAACCATCAGACACAGCAGCCTTGGGCTCATGTGGACGACGGAGTCGGCCGCATGAGTCTTCTCGAACTCGATGATGTGTCGGTGACCTACCGCATCGCCGCGGGCGAGGTGCCCGCCGTGCGCGGGGTGTCGCTGACGCTCGACTCCGGAGCGGCACTCGGAGTCGCCGGCGAGTCGGGATCCGGCAAGTCGACCCTGGCCATGGCGCTGCTCCGGCTCCTGCCCCGGGACGCGCGCGTCGGCGGCCGGATCCTGCTCGACGGTGAGGACCTGCTCACCATGAAGTGGGGCCGCCTGCGCGCCGTCCGGTGGGCCGAGGCCTCGATCGTCTTCCAGGGCGCCCAGCACGGGCTCAACCCCGTGCGCCGGATCGGTGACCAGGTCGCCGAGCCGCTGCTCGTCCACGGCCAGGCCAAGCCCGACGCGGCCCGCAAGCGCGTGCACGAGCTGCTCGAACAGGTCGGCCTGCCCACCTGGCGGGCCCGCAGCTACCCGCACGAGCTGTCCGGCGGCCAGCGGCAGCGCGTGATGATCGCGATGGCGCTGGCCTGCTCACCGCGGCTGATCATCGCCGACGAGCCGACCACCGCGCTCGACGTCATGGTTCAGGCGCAGGTCCTGACCCTGATCAAGGAACTGGTCGCCGAGCAGAACATCTCGCTGATCATGATCTCGCACGACCTTTCTGTGCTCGCCGACGTGTGCGACCAGCTCGCCGTCATGTACGCCGGCCGCGTCGTCGAACACGGCCCGTCCGGCGACGTGTTCCACGAGGCCCGCCATCCCTACAGCCGGGCGCTGGCCGCCGCGTTCCCGACGGTGGGCGACCCGGCCTCGCGGATGGCGCCCAAGGGCCTGGGCGGCGACCCGCCCGACCCGATGAACCTGCCCGGCGGCTGCTCGTTCCACCCGCGCTGCCCGGTCGCGCTGGACGAATGCGCGACCCTGGACGTGGACCTGTGGCCGGCCGGCGAGCGCCGCAGCGCCGCCTGCGTGCACGTCAGGGCGAAGGAGGAGGCCTCATGACCGAGACCCACGCGGGGGGTACGCCCCCCGCGAGCCCCCCGAAAGGCGTGGAAGAGATCCACGCGGGGGGCACGCCCCCCGCGAACCCCCCGAAAGGCGTGGAAGAGGCGATTCCTCCGGCAGGGCGTGGGAAGCGAGCTTCCCACGCCCTGCTGGAGGCCCGCGACCTGCACGTGGAGTTCTCCTCGCGGGGCCGCCGCGCCCGCGCCGTCGACGGCGTCAACCTGGCCATCGGCGAGGGCGAGATCGTCGCCCTGGTCGGTGAGTCGGGCTGCGGCAAGACCACTCTGGCCCGCACCCTGCTCGGCCTCGAACGCCCCACCTCCGGCGAGGTGCGCTACGGCGGCGCCGCTCTGGACTACGGCTCCAAGGCGCTCAAGGCGTATCGGCGGCAGGTGCAGCTCGTCCTCCAGGACCCGATGGGCTCGCTCAACCCCCGCCACACGGTCTACGAGGCCGTCGCCGAGGGCCCGCGCATCCACGGCCTGGCGGACGAGAACGAGGTCGTCGCCACGGCCCTGTCCAGGGCGGGGCTGCGGCCGCCCGACCGGTTCTTCCTGCGTTACCCGCACGAGCTGTCCGGCGGCCAGCGGCAGCGCGTGGTGATCGCCGGGGCGCTGGCGCTGGACCCGAAGGTGCTGATCGCCGACGAGCCGGTGGCCTCGCTGGACGCCTCCGTCCGCGGGGAGATCCTGGCCCTGCTGCTCAAGCTGCGCGCGGAGCTGGGGCTGTCGGCGCTGGTCGTCACGCACGACCTGGGGCTGGCCTGGAACATCGCCGACCGGGTGGCCGTGATGTATTTGGGCAGGATCGTCGAGTCCGGTCCTGTGGACCAGGTGCTGACCGCGCCGCGGCATCCGTACACGCAGGCCCTGATGTCGGTGCTGCCCGAGTCGCCCGAGCGGATCGTGCTGACCGGCGAGCCGCCGGACCCGACCAGGATCCCCGGCGGCTGCCGCTTCCACGCCCGCTGCCACGTGCTCGCCTCGGGGAAGGCGGCCGAGGCCGGCGTGGACGGCCGGTGCCGCTCCGAGAGGCTGGAGATCCTGCCGGCCGTGCCCGAGGCGCAGGCGGCCTGCCACTACGCGGAGACGGTCTCCTAGGACAGGTCGGCGTCGTGCACCAGGATCGCGGCCTGGACCCGGTTGGCCAGGCCCAGCTTGGCCAGCACGCGGCTGACGTGCGCCTTCACCGTGGCCTCCGTCAGGCGTAGCTCGCGGCCGATCTCGGCGTTGGACAGGCCCCTGGCCAGCGCCCTGACGACGTCCTCCTCCCGGAGGGTGAGCGCGGCCAACTGCTTGCGGGCGGCCTCGGCCCGGGAGGGGGCGCGGTCGGCGTAGGAGGCGAGCAGGCGCTTGGTGACCGAAGGGGAGAGCATGGCGTGGCCGCCCGCGACCGTGCGGACGGCGGCGGCCAGCTCCCTTGGCGGGGTGTCCTTGAGCAGGAACCCGACCGCGCCCAGCCGCAGGGCCTCGTGCACGTACTCGTCCAGGTCGAACGTGGTCAGCATGATCAACTTTGGCGCCTCCGGCTCCTTGAGCAGGTGGGCGGCGGCGGTCAGGCCGTCCATGACGGGCATGCGGACGTCCATCAGCACGACCTCGGGCCGCAGCCGCCGCACCGCCGACAGGGCCTCGGCGCCGTCGCGGGCCTCACCGGCGATCGCGATGTCGCCCGCGGCCTCCAGGATCAGCCGCAGCCCCGACCGGACGAGCTCCTCGTCGTCCACGACGAGCACCCTGATCATGCCGGGATCCTGGCGCTCACCAGGAAGCCGCCGCCGTCCTGGGCGCTGGTGCGCAGCGTGCCGCCGAGCAGTTCGACCCGCTCGCGCAGCCCCACCAGCCCCCAGCCCGCGCCGGGCAGCTCCTCGCGCGGCGCGCTTGGCGGCGTGTTGGCCACCTCGACCTCCAGCGTGCCGGCCCCGTAACGGATGAGCACGTCCGTGCTCGCGCCCCCCGCGTGCTTGTGCACGTTGGTGAGCGCCTCCTGAACCACCCGGTACGCCGTCCGCTCCACGGTCGGCTCCACCGGCCGCGGCTCGCCCTCGTCGTGCCTGGTCACCGCGATGCCCAGGGCACGCGACTGGTCGAGCAGCCGGTCGATGTCGCCCAGCGTGGGCGGCGGCCGGTAGGCCTCCTCGGCCTGCGGCGAGCGCGGTGCCTCCTCGGCCTGCGGCGAGCGCTGTGGCGAGCGCTGCGGTGAGCCCAGTGGTGAGCGCTGTGGTGAGCGCTGTGGTGTGCGCAGCACGCCGAGCACGTCGCGCAGGTTGGTCAGCGCCTCCCGGCCGATCCCGCCGATCAGGGCCGCCGCCCGCGCCGTCTCGTCGTCGGCCGTCCGCACCTCCAGCGCCCCGGCGTGCAGCACGATCAGCGAGACCCGGTGGGCCACCACGTCGTGCATCTCCCTGGCGATCCTGGCCCGCTCCTGCGCCCTGGCCTGCTCGGCCCGCATGACCTGCTCGCGTTCGAGCCGCTCGGCCCGCTCCTTGGCCGCCTCCAGCACCTCGTGCCTGGCCTTCGTCCACAGCCCCAGGGCCAGCGGCAGCGCGATCACGGCGATCCCCATGAACAGCGCGTTGCCCAGGGTCGCGGTCAGCAGCTCGTGCCGGCCCGCGCGCCACCCGCCCACCAGCGCGGAGACCCCGCACGCCACCAGGCTGCCGCCGAGATAGGCGGCGACGCCGCGCCTTCCGAGGGTGCGGCCGGCGTAGTAGGAGGCGAGCAGCAACGGCGGCCACATCACCAGCCAGGCGTAGGCGGCGGCGCCCACGGCGGCCAGCGGCCAGACGGAGCGGCGCGCGTGCCAGGCGGCCAGGCCCGCGGCGGCGGCGATCAGGACCTGCGCCGGCCACGGCAGGCCGGACGGCACCCCGGCCTGCCCGGACAGGACCATCATCGACAGCGCCGACACACCCGCGCCGAGCAGAACGAACCGCATGGTCACAGCGTATGGGGAGGCCCGTAAAGGGCTTTACGACGAAAGTAGTAAGAGCCGATCGACGATCGGGGCGGACACCCGGAGCCCGTCCGCCGCCAGCGTGGTGCCCATGAAGAGAACCCTGGCCGTCGTGACCACCTCGCTGATCGTCCTGGGCGCAGCCCCTCAGGCCCAGGCCGCCGCGCTCGCCCTGCCGGAGCCGACCGGGCCGAAGCCCGTCGGCACGACCACCCTGCACCTGGTGGACAAGAGCCGCCCCGACCCGTGGAACCCCGAGGCGGACACACGGGAGCTCCTGGTCACGCTCTACTACCCGGCGCGGAAGGCGGTGGCCGAGCGCAGGCCCTACGTCACTCCGCAGGAGTCGGCCGCGATCCTGGCGGCCTTCAAGGACGTCCCGCCGGACGCGCTCACCAAGGTCAGAACCTACGCCGGGGTGGACGCCCCGGTGCGCGGGGGCCGGCTGCCGCTCGTCGTCATGTCACCCGGGTTCAGCTTTCCCCGCGCCACGCTGACCTCGCTGGCCGAGGACGCCGCGAGCAGGGGTTACCTGGTGGCCGCCGTCGAGCACACGTACGAGTCGGTCGGCACCACGTTCCCGGACGGGCGTACTACCTCCTGCCTGGCCTGCGTGAAGGGCCAGGACCAGGCCAAGGTCGTCGCGAGCCGGGTGAAGGACGTGCGGTTCGTGCTCGACGAGCTGACCGGCGGCCGATGGGGCAAGTCGATCGACCGCTCGCGGATCGCCATGGTCGGCCACTCGGTCGGCGGCTACTCCGCCGCCCACGCCGCGCTGGCCGACCGCCGGATCGGGGCCGGCGTCAACCTGGACGGCTCGTTCAAGCTCGAAGAGCCGCTCAAGAAGCCCTTCATGCTGTTCGGCGCGCCGGCGCGCGTCCAGGGCACCGACACCTCGTGGAAGACGGCCTGGCCCAACCTGACCGGCTGGAAGCGCTGGATCGCGGTGGCGGGGACCGACCACGCGGCGTTCGTCGACTACGCGGTGCTCAGGCCGCGGCTCGGCCTTCCCGCCCAGGAGCTCGACGGCACGCAGGCGCTGAAGATCACCCGCGCCCACCTCGCGGGATTCCTCGACCGGCACCTGCTCGGCAAGCGCACGCCGGTCGAGGACTTCCCCGAGGTCACCGATCACACGCGGAAGGCGTCGGCGTTCTCCGCGGCCCACTGAGCGAAGCCGCGCGCGTCCCGGCCGGTCACCTCGCGGACGGTCGGGACGACCGTGTAGCCCTCCTCGGGGGTGTTGCCGAGCGCGCTGACGAGGAACTCGATGGTCTGCTCACCCATCCCGTCAGTGGCCCACTTGGCCCGCGCCTCGTCCACGGTCAGCTCCACGAACGCGACGTCCTGACCGATCGCGGCGCCGAGGATCGCCACCTTCTCCTTGAGCGTGATCGCCTCGGGCCCGGTCAGCGTGTACGCCCTGCCGCCGTGACCCCCCTCGACCAGCACCGTCGCGGCCACGGCGGCGATGTCGCGCTCATGCACCAGCGCGCTCAGCCGGTCGCCGAACGGCTCCTTGATGACGCCCTCCGTCTTCACGGTGTGCGCCCACCAGCGCAGCGTGTTGGACATGAACTCGACCGGGTTGAGCAGCGTCCACTCCAGGTCGCTCGCGGCCAGGGCCTGCTCCATCGGCCCGTCCGCACGCCCGCCGAGCACCGTCACCCGCTGGACACCGGCCTTGGCCGCCAGCTCCACGAGCCGGGCGCCGTCCGGCAGCGGCGCGTAGTCGTCGCCGGCGAAGTTGATGAGGTGTGCGCCGGTGACGCCCTCGAAGGCGGCGGCCACGGACTCGGGGTCGGCGAGGTCACCGGCCACGACCTCGACGCCCTCGGGCAGCGCGGCCTTGGCCGGGTCACGGGTCAGGGCGCGGACCTGCCGCCCGGCCTGGACGAGCTCTTCGACGACGAGACGGCCGACGGTTCCGGTGGCACCGGTGACGAGGAAGACCATGACAAGCTCCTTTTTCATGCGGAACGGAACGTTCTGCTCTTAGAGTATCAGAACGGAACGCTTCATTCCACACTTAGAAGGCGCTGATCGTCGCCGGCGCTCGCTCGGCCCGGCTCAGCGTCCGGATCACCGCCGTGGCCCCGTGGCGGTGCACGGCCAGCCGGGCCAGCAGCTCGACCGCCGGGTCGATCACGGACGTCGGCAGCTCGGGAGTGTCCACGCCCACGCTGGCCGCCAGGTCGTCGGAGTGCACGACCAGCTCCACCAGCCGGGTGAGCAGGAAGTCGTCCAGCCGCAGCGACCAGCCGGTCCACGGCAGGTAGACGACCCGGTCGGCCGGCTCCGCGGGCAGCGCGGCGCTCTGCAGCTCCAGCAGCGCCTGCGCCCGCTCCGTCAGCACCGCGGACCCGGCCGCCGCGGCCGCCTCACCGCCGCGCCGGACGCTCAGGTTGCTCTCGTGGTCGAGCCCGGCCTGCACCCACGGCGAGCGCGAGAAGTGCTCGATGAGCGGGATCGGCTCCTGGACCTCCCCGTTCGGCGCCAGCACGTCGCCGACCCTGACGAGCTGGTGAGCCACGTGGCCGGCCAGGCCGGCGACGCTGAACTCCATGAGCGCGCTCGGCTTGTCCCACGCCGCGGCCACGGCCGGATGCCGCAGCAGCGACACCGCCGACGCCGCCGCGACCAGATAGGACTGCCTGCTTTCCCCCATGTGCCGCCCTTTCCCAGTTGGTGATTCGATTCTTCTCAGGTAGTAACCGCCGATCAGGTCAGGGCCTTCCTGATCGCGGACCTGACAAAGGCGCGGGCCATCCGAGCCCTCCTGAACCGGCTCAGGACCGGGGGCGGCGTGCCATAGCGGCGGGCGGCGATGTCGGCCACCAACTGCTCGGGCGCGCCCAGGCCGGGCAGCAGATCGAGGGCCTCCCGCTTGGTGATCATGCGGCCTTCCCCCAGGGTCACCGTGGCCCTGGCGACCGTCAGCGGGCCCAGATCCGCCCAGATGTCCTGCAGCCAGCGCCGCCGGCCCTTGGTCTTGACCAGCCAGTAGTCGCGCAGGTCGGCGCGTACGAAGGCGGTCAGCTGGGCATCCGACACCGGCGGCAGCAGCTCCGCGGGCGGCGGCCCGGAAAGGACCAGCGGCGCCACGTGCAGCTCGCGCCGGGTGACGGCGGTGACCGGGCGGCGGAAGATGCGCTCGTGCGCCCACGTCACGTGTTCGGCCGCCAGGTCGTCCAGCTCCTGCCTGGCCAGGTAGGAGCAGTGCAATTGACCCGCCAGCGGCAGGCCGAGCCCCCGGTGCACGGCCTTGATCCGCCGCCACCCCTCCATGGTCACGGGGGAGTCGAGGATCGCGATCAGGTCGAGATCGCTGCGTCCCGGCTGGTAGTCGCCCGCCGCGAGCGACCCGTGCGCCCAGAGGGCGACCAGGGGAACGGCCGGTTCCACTCCTTCGAGAAAATGCCTTAGCAGGCGTTCGGTCGCTGCGTGCATGATGGCAACTATGATCGATTCACGGCCCGCTGGAAAGGTTGCGCTGATCACAGAGGCTTCGCGACACACCGCCGACTGGCTCCGCTACTTCACCCACCGTGGCCACCACGCCGGAGATTCTTTCGGTCGAAGAGCGCGACGGCACCGTCGTCACCTATGAGCGGGAGCTGACCGGGTCACCGTTCCCGCCGCCCGGACGCGAGCTGACCTCCCGGGAGACCGGCGCGCTCCTCACCGTCCTCCGCGGTCTCGCCACCGTTCCGGGCACCGAGGCCATGCGGCGCCTCACGGTCCAGGGCGACGACCGGCCGCTCTGGCAGGGCCACACCCGCTTCCCCGACGCTCTCGCCGCCGTCGTCGAGCGCGCCACCCGCCGGCACGGTGACCTGCTCGCCGCCCACGTCCCGGACCTGTCCGCGAGAGTCGCGGAAACCGTCCGGGCGCTCAGGGCGCTGCCCGGCACCGCCGTCACCGTCGTCCACGGGGATCTCGTAGCGCCCAACATCCACGTCGACGACGCCGGCCACCCCGTCGCCGTCCTCGACTTCGGCTTCTTCACCACCGCCGGCGATCCCGCGTTCGAGGCCGCCGTCACGGCCGCCATCTACGACATGTACGGCCCGTACGCCGGTGAACACGTCGCCACCCTCACCCACCTCTTCGCCACCGAGCTGCACCACCCACCGGAAACGCTGGCCCTCTACCAGACGGCCTACGCCCTGACCACCTACGACCTGTTCTCTTCGGACGGCGGTGACGGTCACTTCGCCTGGTGCGCGGCGCTGCTCAAGACTCACTCGTAAGAGGGAGACCCAGGATCGCTCTCCCCGGCGATTACTTCCGGGCTGCGCAAAACCAGGATTGAGGCATCCCAACCCCCTTGAGGAGCCTCAGAAGTGAACCCCCGCCTCGCCTTCATCGCCGCCCCGCTGCTCGTCCTGGCCTACGGAGTGATCCGCATCCTCGACGGTCTCGACGGCGCCCGGGGCCCCGGCCTCGCCTGGACCACCGGGCACCTCGCCTTCATGGCGGCCCTGGTCCTGTTCGCCTCGACATTCGTGCAGATGCGCCGGATGGCCGGCCGGAACACCCTGTCCACGGTGTGGACAGGGCTCGGCATCGCCGGCGTCCTCGCGCTGCTCGCGCAGTTTGGCATCGACATCGCGGTCGGTTTCATGGCCGCCGACAACGCCGGGATGGGCGTCCTCTTCGATCAGGTCAAGGCCGTTCCCGGCGTCTCACTGGCGATCTACGAGGGCGGTCCGCTGCTCTTCTTCGTCGGCCAGGTCGCGCTCGTCACCCAGCTCGCCGCCCAGCGTCGCGTCAGGGCCTGGACGCCGGTCCTGGTGCTGCTCGACTGCGTGGTGCCGTTCATCGAGAAGGACCTCATGCCGGTCGGCGCCATCCTGCTGCTCATCTCCTTCGCCCCGCTCGCCGGCCGGGTATCCCGGCGTCCCGTCCCGGCCCACGCGTGACCCGATCAGGGCGCGCTGAACAGGGCGCTCACCGACTCCCCGTCGTGGATGCGGCGCATGGCCTCGGCCATGGCGGGGGCGATCGACAGCACGGTCAGCTTGTCGCTGGGTTTGGGCGGCGGGACGGTGTTGGTGCAGACGATCTCCTCGACCTCGGGCAGCGCGCTCAGCCGCTCGATCGCCCCGCCCGCGAACAGGCCGTGCGTGCACGCCACCCGTACGGACCTGACGCCCTGCTCGCGCAGCCGGTCGAGCAGCTCGATGACCGTGCTGCCCTTGGCGATCTCGTCGTCCAGGACGATCACGTCCTTGCCGGCCACGTCGCCGATCACCGAGCTGATCACCACCCGGTCGTCGCTGAAGCGCTGCTTGGCGCCCATCGCGACCCCGGTGCCGAGCAGGCGGGCGAAGTGGGCGGCCTCCTTGGCGTTGCCGAGGTCGGGGGAGACGACGACGGTGTTGGACAGGTCGTACCGGCGGAAGTGCGCGGCCAGCTCGCGCAGTGCGTGCAGATGGTCGACCGGGACGCTGAAGAAGCCGTGCACCTGCGGAGAGTGCAGCGTCATGGCCAGCACCCGGTTGGCGCCCGCCGTCACCATCAGGTCGGCCACCAGTCGCGCGCCGATGGAGATGCGCGGCGCGTCTTTCTTGTCCGACCGGGCGAAAGCGTAATGGGGCATCACGACGGTGGTCCTGGCCGCGGACGCGCCGCGGGCGGCGTCGAGCATGAGCAGCAACTCGACCAGATGCTCCTGTACGGGCGGCACGAGCGGCTGGATGAGGAACACGTCGCGCTCCCGGCAGTTGGCCTGCAACTGCACTTCGAGCACGTCGTTGGCGAAGCGGTGAACCTGGACGGGATGGAGTGGCGTGCCCAGCTGGGCGCAGATCTCCGCGGCCAGTTCAGGATGTGCACTGCCGCTGAAAACCGTGATGTCTCGCACGATTCCGTAATCGTAGCGATCGGGGGCCGCCCAGCACGAGAGCGACCCCCCCGACGTCTCACGTGAGCAGCGACGCGGGAGTGAGAGCGTCCAGGTCGGGCAGTACGCGCCAGGCCAGGGCGAGCGCGTCGGGCGCGGGCGGGTAGCGGGGGTGCGGCACCGCGATCACCCGCATGCCGGCCGCGTGCGCCGACCGCAGGCCGTTGCTCGAATCCTCCACCGCCACGCACTCCCCGGGAGCCACCCGGATGCGCCCGGCCGCCTCCAGGTAGCCGTCGGGCGCCGGCTTGCCCCGCGGCACCTCCTCGGTCGAGACCGTGGCCGTGAAGCACTCCGTCAGCCCGGCCGCGGCCAGTGCCACGTCGATCAGCCGCCGTGGTGACGAACTGGCCAGGCCCAGCGTGAGCCGCCCGGCCAGCCGCCGCACCGCCGCCACGGACCCGGGCATCAGCGGCACCCCGTCCTGGTAGCGCGCGGCCATCTGGTCCACGACCCCGCGCGCGATGTCGTCGGGCGCCATCTCCACACCGAGCTCGTGCAGGTACGCGGCCCATTCACCAGTGCTCATGCCCATGAGCCTGGACTGGGTGTCCGGCTGCCAGGTGCCCCCGTGCTCGGCCACGAAGGCGCGCCGGACCTCCTCCCACACCGGCTCGGAGTCCACCAGCACACCGTCGAGATCGAACACGCAGGCTTCCATGAGGAGCAAGACAATCACATGGCGAGGTCGGGCTCCTCGACCGGCTTGGTCTCCAGGAGGCGGGCCACCATCGCGGCCCTGGTCGAGACCTCCAGCTTGGAGAAGATGCGCCGCAGATGCGTGGCCACGGTCCAGGTGCTGATCTCCAGCACCTTGGCGATCTCTTTATTCGTGAACCCCTTGCCGACCATCCGGGCGATCTCCGCCTCGCGCGGCGTCAGCACAGCGGGAGCACCCACATCGCACGTGATGACGCATCGCGTGTCGCCCACCGTCAGATCCAGTAGGACCCCACCCCCGTCAGGTGGCTCGCCCCTTCGGAGCAGAATATCGATCAAATGACGTGCCGCTGCTTCCGCCTCTGGCACATGGCTCACCGAACCACCCGCGCTCCGGCGGATCGATCCCCGCGATCGGGCACCTGCAGCGGGTCCTGGGCGCGCCCGTCGTGCTGATGGGGTTCACGCTTCCCGACGACCGGATCCACGCACCGAACGAGCGGATCCGGCTGCCGGTGTTGTGGCGGGCCACGGAAACCTGCTTCTGGCTACTGTCCTTATTGCCCGAGATTCATGCTAATAGGGGTGTTTATTGAGCTATTTGTGCTGAATCCAGGGCATGCGGCTGAATATGGCAGACCTTCCATTTCACGACACGGCCGATTTCGCGGACGCCGACCGCGGTTTCATCGCCAGGCTCAGCCCGGCCGTGATCACGGCGGCGGACGGCAGGGTCGTCTGGGACAACGACTCCTACGACTTCCTCCAGCGCGACTGCCCCGCCACGGCCCATCCCAGCCTCTGGCGGCAGGGCGAGCTCTGCGCCAGACAGGGCCTGTACGAGGTCACCGACGGCGTCTACCAGGTGCGCGGCCTGGACCTGTCGAACATGACGCTGGTCGAGGGCGAGCACGGCGTCGTCGTGATCGACCCGCTCGCCTCCATCGAGTGCGCCACCGCCGCGCTCCGGCTCTACCGCGCCCACCGGGGCGACCGCCCGGTCACCGGCGTCCTCTACACGGGCGCCCGGCCGGACCACTTCGGCGGCGTGCGCGGTGTGACCGGCGGCGGCGTGCCGATCCTGGCCCCGGCCGGGTTCATGGAGCACGCGGTCACCGAGAACGTCTACGCGGGCCCGGCCATGACCCGCCGCGCCGTCTACATGTACGGCCCCGCCCTGTCCCGCTCGCCCGAGGGCCAGATCGGCGCCGGCATGGGCATGACCGTCTCGACGGGCACCCTGTCGCTGATCCCGCCCACCGCCGAGATCGCGCGTACCGGCCAGGAGGAGACGCTCGACGGGATCCGGATGATCTTCCAGCTCACCCCGGACACCGGCATGAACGTGCTGCTGCCCGGCCACCGCGCCCTGTGCCTGGCCGACCACGCCACCCACACCCAGCACGACGCCCTGCCCCTGCGCGGCGCCGCCGTCCGCGACGCCCGCGCCTGGTCGCGCAGCCTGACCGAGACCCTCGCCCGGTACACCGCCGACGTCGCCTTCGCCGCGCACCACTGGCCCACCTGGGGCCGCGACCGCGTCGAGGACCTTCTCGGACGGCAGCGCGACCTCTACGCCTACCTGCACGACCAGACCCTGCGCCTGCTCAACAGGGGCCTGACGGGCCCCGAGATCGCCGAGGCCCTGCACCTGCCGCCCGAGCTGGAGCAGTCCTGGCACACCCACGGCTACGCCGGCGCGGCCGGTCACCACGTCAAGGCCGTCTACCAGCGCTATCTGGGCTGGTTCGACGGCAACCCCGCCCACCTGTGGGAGCACCCGCCGCGCGAGAGCGCCGTCCGGTACGTCGAATGCCTGGGCGGCGGCTCGGCCGTGGTCGCGTTCGCCAGGCGCTACATCGACGAGAACGACCTGCGCTTCGCCGCCCAGCTCCTCAACCACGCCGTCTTCGCCGACGAGGGCAACAAGGAGGCCCGCGACCTGCTGGCCGAGGTCTACACCCGGCTCGGTCACGGCGCCGAGAACGCCACCTGGCGCAACTGCTATCTCATGGGCGCGCTGGAGCTGGCCGACGGCATCGTGCCCGCCACCGTCGAGACCGCCTCGCCGGACTTCTTCGCCGCGCTGACCGTGGAGCAGATCTTCGACTCGCTCGCCATCCGGGTGAACGGGCCGCGGGCCTGGCACGAGCGCCTGACCATCGACTGGCACCTGACCGACCTGGGCGAGCGCCACCGGACGACGCTGTCCAACGGCGCGCTCATCCAGCAGGCGAACCCGGCCGATGAGACGGCCGACCTGACGCTGCGGCTGACCAAGGCCCAGCTCGCCGGCCTGCTGGCGGGCAAGGGCGTCGAGGCCGTGCACCGGGAGGGCGACACGGCGGTGCTGCGGCGGCTGGTCGCGGTGCTGGACCGGCCGGTGCCGGACTTCTCGATCGTGACCGCCTAAGGATCGGTCGCGGCACGCAGCTCCTTGCACGCGAGCGCCAGCAGCGTCATGACGGCCGCCGCGAGACCGGGCCCGACCAGCAGCGGCACGGTCAGCTCGCCCGCGTGCCAGGCCGCCGCGAAGATCGCCGCCGACGTCAGCACCGCCACGCCGAACATCGCCCCCCACAGCGGCAACGCGTGCAGGTAGGCGAACAGCAGCGGGAAGGCCAGCCACACGAACGCGGGCGCCGTCATGGCCAGCACCACCCACCCGGCGGTCACCAGCCCCAGCCACACGCGGACGTGGAGGGGCCGATGCTCGACCGCCGGGCCGGCGGTGTAGAGCAGGATGAGCAGCAGGCCCCCGGCGGCCTCGGGGACGCGGTCCGCGCGCAGCGCGGTGATCACGGCGATCAGCAGCACCACGCAGGCGGTGACGTGCACGGCCAACCGCAGCAGCCGCAACGGAATGTCCATCATCAATTACCAAGGGTAACAACTCAGGCGCGGCGGCGGCCCCCGAGCACGAAATACAGCAGGCCGGCCAGCACGAGCGCGATGACCACGCCGATGTTGGCCTGCCCGAACGTGCTCTTCTCCAGCGCGTCGCCCATCAGGAAGCCGACGACCTTGGCGATGTTCGGATCGAGCGAGGTGATCAGCCCGAGCCCGACGACCGACGCCACGACCAGCGACACCACGCCCTGCCAGCGCAGCGCGGGCGCTCCCGGCCGCAGCAGCCGCTCGTCGTAGTCCCGGCCGCCGGCCCGCAGCCGCCACATGTCCACCAGGAAGATCGCGACCCAGGCGGCCATCACCACGCCGACGATCGCCAGGAACGCCTGGAACGTGTAGAGGAAACTGGTCGAGACGAACAGCAGGTAATAGCCGCCGAGCACCATGAGCAGCCCGTCGATCAGCACCGCGTAGTGCCGCCTGATCGGCACCCCCAGCGCCAGCATCGACAGCCCCGACGAGTAGATGTCCATGATCGCGCCGGCCAGGAAGCCGCCGATGGAGGTCAGCAGATATGGCAGCAGGAACCAGGTCGGCAGCGCCCCGGCCAGCGCCGCCACCGGGTCGGCGCCCGCCGCCTCGGCCAGCTTGGGATCGCCGCCGGCCAGCAGCACGCCGAAGACCAGCAGCACCATCGGTGGCAGCGCGCCCCCGAGCGCCGTCCACAGGGCGACCGATCGGGGCGGGGAGCTCACCGGCAGGTAGCGGGAGTAGTCGGCGCCGCAGTTGACCCAGCCCAGGCCGAGCAGGGTCATGGCGAAGATGATCCCGCCGAGCCAGCCGCCCGGGCCGGCCGTGGTCTGCAGCGAGCCGCCGAGCTTCGGGGCCATCAGGACCATGTAGACGACCGTCAGGACGACGAACGTGTACGTCAGGTAGCGCTGGACGACCATGATCATCGCGTGGCCGTACACGCCGACCGCGATCACCACCACGGCGGCGACGGCGAAGCACACGGCGGTGGCCGTGGTGGCGGGCAGGCCGGGAGCCAGCCGGGCGAGGATGGCCGCGCCGCTCTGCGCGGAGAGCGTGACGAGGACGATCTCCCAGCCGACGTTGGACACGTACGACAGCACGGCGGGCAGCTTGTTGCCCTGGTAACCGAACGGCGCCCGGCCCAGCGTCATCGTCGGCACGCCGGACCGGGCGCCGCCGATCGCGACGAGGCCGACGAGGAGGAACGAGAGCGCGTACCCGATGGCTCCCGTGATGATCGCGGGCACCACTCCCAGGCCGAGCCCGACGATGTAGACGCCGAACGCGACACCGAACAGCGAGAGGTTGGAGCCCGCCCAGGGCCAGAACAGATCCCTCGGGCGGCCGTGGCGCTCGGCTTCGGGGACCGCGTTGATGCCGTTCTGCTCGACGGCCATCGTGTCCATGATCGGACGTTACCCGTCTTCCGCAAAGAAATCATCGGCGGGCGATATTTCAAGATTGGCGGGGGAATCATGCCGCATGATGGGAGCGTCCGGATCGGACACGCGCAAACGCGCACTGGGCGTGTGCCTGGTGGCGGCGTTCATGACCGGGCTGGACGTGAGCATCGTCAACGTGGCGCTGCCCTCCATCCGCGACGGCCTGGGCGCGACCGAGGACGGCCTGCAGTGGACGCTGTCCGGCTACGCGCTCACGTTCGGCCTCCTCCTGGTCCCGGCCGGTCGCCTGGGGGACGCCAGGAGCCGCCGGACGATCTTCATGTGGGGCGTGGTCCTGTTCACCCTTTCCAGCGCCGCCTGCGGCTTCGCCGGGAACATGCACGTCCTGATCGTGGCCCGGCTGATCCAGGGCCTGGCGGCCGGCATGCTCAACCCGCAGGTCTCGGGCCTGATCCAGCAGATGTTCCAGGGGTACGAACGGGGCCGCGCCTTCGGCGCCCTCGGCGCCACCATCGGCGTGTCCACGGCCGCGGGCCCGCTCATCGGCGGCGCGCTGGTGACCCTGACCGGCCCCGAGCACGGCTGGCGCTGGGTGTTCCTGGTCAACGTGCCCATCGGCATCGCGCTGCTCCCGCTGGCCGCGCGGCTGCTGCCACGATCGGCCGAACGGCGCCGCGAGAGCATGGACCTGGTGGGCGTCCTGCTGCTGGGTGTCGGCGTGGCCGGGCTGCTGCTGCCCTTCATCCAGCGGCACCAGTGGGAGAGCCAGGCCAAGTGGCTGCTCGTCCCGGCCGCGCTGCTGGTGCTGGCCGGGTTCGTGGCCTGGGAGCGCCACTACCCGCGTGAGGCGCTGGTGGACCTGACGTTGTTCCGCAAGCGCTCCTACAGCCTGGGCACGGCCATCGCGCTGTTCTACTTCGCCGGCTTCACCGGGATCTTCTTCATCTTCACCCTCTACCTGCAGAGCGGGCACCACTACAGTGCGCTGATGGCGGGCCTGGCGATCACCCCGTTCGCGCTCGGCTCGGCCTCGGCCTCCGTGGTCGGCGGGCGACTGGTGTCGCGGGCCGGGCGGCGGCTGGTGGCCGTCGGGCTGACCATGGTGATCGCCGGGCTGCTCGCCACGATGGGCGCCACCGTGCTGGTGCCCGGGCAGGGGGTCGGTCTCGCGACCGCGCTGCCGCTGCTGGTGGCGGGCATGGGCAGCGGCCTGGTCATCTCGCCGAACCAGGCGATCACGCTGTCCGAGGTGCCGCCGGAGGGCGGCGGGAGCGCGGCCGGGGTGCTGCAGACGGGGCAGCGGCTTGGCTCGGCCATCGGGATCGCGGCGACGGGCACGACGTTCTTCGGGTCGCTGGGCCAGGGCTGGTCCACGGCCTTCCGGCACGGGCTGGTCGTGGTGCTGGTGTCCGTCCTCATCGCCCTGGGCGCCGCGCTCTACGACCTCGTTCGTACCGCCCGGGAATGATCGCGAGCCTTTCTACCGGGTAAATGTCACGTACGGGGGGTGGAATGGGATGGCGTTGGCGTCACGGCTGTTTCCGCACTCGATCCGGGCCCGTCTGACCACCGTGTCGGTCCTGGTGGCCGCGGTCGTTTTCACCGGTACGGCCGCGCTCACGCTCGCCACCATCCCGGACAACCTGCACGGCCTCGTCCACGCCAGGGTGGAACTGGCCGTGCGCCGGGTCGCGGGCGAGGCTCGTACGGGCCGGCTGCCCGACGTCCTGGAGACCCCGTCGCGCGTCCGGCTCCTGCGGGTCGTCTCCGCGGACGGCAAGGTGCTCGCGAGCAGCCACGACTTCCCCGAGGACGCGCGCATCACCGGCTTCCGGCCATCTCGCTTCGAGACCGTCTACTCCACCGAGCTCGAACTGACCCGCAACGACGACGAACCCCGCGCCCACTATCTGGTCATGGCCATGATGGTGCGGACCCCCGGCGGCTCCGCCACCGTCTACGGGGCCGCCTCCCTCGCCGACGTGGACCGGGCGCTCAAGTGGATCTACATCCTGGTCTTCATCGGCACCCCGCTCGTGCTGCTGATCGTCGGAGCCAGCACGTGGATGGCGGTCGGGTTCGCCCTGCGCCCGGTGGAGCGCATCCGCGCCGAGCTGGCCGAGATCACCGGCCAGGACCTCAGCCGCCGCGTCCCCGTGCCCGATACCGGCGACGAGATCACCGGCCTGGCCACCACCACCAACGACACCCTCGACCGCCTGGAACGTTCCGCCGAGACCCAGCGCCGCTTCGTCGCCGACGCCTCGCACGAGCTGCGCAGCCCCATCTCCGCCCTGCGCGCCCAGCTAGAGGTCGCCACCACCTACCCGGACGAGACCGACTGGGCCCTCACGGGCGCGCGCTCCCTGGCCGCCACCGAACGCCTCACCGACATCATCGACGAGCTGCTCATGCTGGCCAAGCTCGACGCGGGCGCCCTCATGGAGCACCGCCGCGTGGTGGACCTGTGCCGCCTGGCCGAAGAGCAGGTACGCCGCCGCGAGCACGCCCGCGTGCCCATCCGCGTCGGCCGGTGCGAGCCGGCCCCCGTCATGGGCTCGCCCATGCAGCTCGACCGCCTCCTGACGAACCTGCTCGACAACGCCACCCGGCACGCCGCCACCGGCGTCGACCTGGAGGTGGCCATCGTGGGGGACCGGGTGGTGGTGACGGTGACCGACGACGGCGACGGGATCCCGCCGGAGGACCGGGAACGGGTCTTCGAACGATTCACCCGTCTGGAGAGCGCCCGGATCAAGGAGAAGGGCGGCAGCGGCCTCGGGCTCCCGCTCTCCCGGGAGATCGCCGCGGCCCACTGCGGCAGCCTCACCATCGCCGATCACGCGCCGGGAGCGCGGTTCGTGGCCGTTCTGCCGTTGTACGGAGAAGGCTGACCGCCTCTGCCTAGACTCGGCGGCATGGACCTGAGCCAGCTCTCCGACGAGGTCGAATCCATCTCCGACCGATATGCCCGCCGTCTCGGGATCGAGCGGGACGACACCTGGTTCCTGCTCAAGCTCCAGGAGGAGATCGGCGAGCTGACCCAGGCGTTCCTCATGCGTACCGGCCGGGCCAGGACCAAGGGCCACAGCGAGGAGGAGCTCGACGTCAACTTCCGGGCGGAGCTGGCCGACGTGCTGTGCCAGGTGGTGCTCATGGCCCGCCATCACGGGGTGGATCTGCAGGCCGAGATCGAGCGCAAGTGGCTGGTGTGGAAATGAGCGAAGCGGGCCTCTTGCCGTGAGGCCCGCTTCTGACTGCTATGAGATGGCGTTGATGCGGTTGGTCGCGGGCGGGGCGATGGGGTTGTTCCTGCCGAGGTGATCGACGAAGGCGTCGATGTCCAGCGGCCCGCTCCACAGGTCGGTGCCGTCCCGGAAGGCGAGGAAGGCGTCGCCGCCGCCCACCAGGAAGTTGTTGGCCGCGACCCTGATCGACTGCGTGTCCGTCACCGCGACCCCGTCGATCTTCATGTCCGACACCTTCGAGCCCCAGGCGGCGCCGCGGCTGTAGGTGTAGGTGAAGTTCGCCGAGGGCTGCAGGATCTTGGTGAACGCCTGGTTGTTGGGGCCGCCGGTGAACTGCTGCTCCAGCACCGTCTTGAGCTGGGCGCCGGTCAGCGTGACGACCTGCATCAGGTTGTTGAACGGCTGCACGGTGAACGCCTCGCCGTAGGTGACGACGCCGTTGCCCTCGTTCGCCGGGGAGCTCGCGTAGGTCAGCGGGCCTCGTACGCCGCCCGGGTTCATCAGCGCGATCTGGGCGTTGCCGCCGGTCTTGGTCGCGGCGAGCTGGGCGTCGGCGATGAAGTCACCGAGGGGCGACTCGCCGGAGGGCGCGGCGGTGTTCGTGATGTCGGCGCTGATCGTACCGACCGCCCTGTTGGCGACAGGGGCGACGCGGTCCTTCCACGTCTGCACGAACGTTGAAATTTCGGCATCCGGGGTGACCGTCCGGGTCACGACGTGGTTGTCCGCCACGACCGAGGCGCGGTCGATGTCGCGGGTCGCGCCGTTCACCTTCATGTCGACCTGCGTGATCACGCGCCCGAACGAGCCGCCCTGGGAGTACACGCGGTCGTTGCCGGCCGGGTCCTTGACCTTGCACAGGTACGCCTGGTGCGAGTGGCCGCTGAGGATGAGGTCCACCTCGGCGTCCACCTGCGTGGCGATGCGGTTGCCCGCCCCGGGGATGGCGCTGCAGGCGTCAGGGGACTGGCCCGTGGTCACCTGGTCGCCCTCGTGCATCAGCACGACCTGGGCCTTCACGCCGACGATCTTGAGCAGCTTGGAGGCCAGGTTCGCGGCCTTCACCTCGTCCACGAACTTGAGGTCCTTGATCCCCTCGCTCGTGACGATGCTCGGCGTGGTCTGCGTGACGAGGCCGATGAAGCCGATCGGCACGCCGTTCATCACCTTGACGCTGACCGGCGGCAGCGCGGGCACGCCCCAGTCGGCCAGCGCCTCCCTGACCCGGGCCGTGTCGGCGCCGCTGAGGGCGTCGAGCGCGTCGGTCTTCGCGTCGGGGCTCTTGAACAGCACGTTCGCGCCCACGTAGTCGAACTTGGCGCCCTTCCACTCGCCGGCGGGCGAGCAGCCGTCCACCGGGTGGCAGCCGCCCTTCATGATCCGGCGCAGCTCGGCGTAGCCCTCGTCGAACTCGTGGTTGCCCACCGCGGCCACCTTGAGCCCCAGCTTGTCCATGAACTCGATCGACGGCTCGTCGTGGTAGGCGGCCGAGATCAGCGGGGTGGCGCCGATGAGGTCGCCCTGGGCCACGGCGATGGTGTTCTTGTCGGCCAGGGCCTTCATGTGCGTGGCGACATAGGCGGCGCCACCGGCGTCGACCGTGTTGCCGTGCTCGTCGACCATGCGGCCGGAGGACCCGGTCGGAGGTTCGAGGTTGCCGTGGAAGTCATTGAGCGCGAGCAGCCGTACGGGAAGCATCCTGGGGGCTGCCTTGCTCGCGTCCGCCGGGAGGGTGGCGAGCATGACCGCACCCGAGGCGACGGCTCCGGCCAGCGCCAGCCGGAGGAGGGAACGAGACGTCATGGCCCAAGACGTTACGGCGGCAATCTATGCAACCAATGTCGCAAAGGTAACGATTTGCGGGGCCGTCACATGGCGTTATTTGCCAGTTGGCCGCCTAGAGTTCGTTCCGTGAGTGCTCACGTGAAAGTTCGCGAACGGCTCGATGACGGGGAGATCGCCGACGTGCTCGGCGTCGTGGAGGCGGCGACGGAGGCCGACGGCGTCCGTCCGCTCAATGAGCACGTGATGCTGCACCTCCGTTACGGCGGCGATCCCCAGGCCAGGTCCCTGTTGCTGTACGCGGAGGACACCGTGGTGGGGTACGCCCACGTCGATCCCACCGACGAGGTCGAGGGCCCGAGCGTCGAACTGGTCATCCACCCGGCCCACCGCCGCCACGGGCACGGCGCGCGCCTGCTGAGCGCGGTCATGGACCAGACGGGCGGCCGGCCACGGCTGTGGGCCCACGGCGACCACGCGGGGGCGGGCGCGCTCGCGGACTCGTTCGGCTTCGAACGGGTGCGCTCGCTCTGGCAGATGCGCCGCTCCCTGTTCGCGCCGCTGACGGCCCACGCGCTGCCGGAGGGGGTGAGCCTGCGCACGTTCGTGCCCGGCCGGGACGAGGAGGCCTGGCTCAAGGTCAACGCCGCCGCCTTCGCCCACCACCCGGAGCAGGGCGCGTGGACGATGGACGACCTGCTGCGCCGCGAGCAGGAGCCGTGGTTCGACGCCGACGGCTTCTTCCTGGCGATCCGGGACGACCGGCTCGTCGGCTTCCACTGGACGAAGATCCACGGCTCCACCGACCACGGGCACGAACCGCTCGGGGAGGTGTACGTCGTCGGCGTCGACCCCTCCCAGCAGGGCACCGGCCTGGGCAAATCCCTCACCCTGGCCGGGCTGGGTCACCTGCGCTCGCGTGGTCTCGCCCAGGCGATGCTGTACGTGGACGAGACCAACACGGCGGCGATCAGGCTGTACGAGTCCCTCGGCTTCAACCGGTGGGACGTGGACGTGATGTACGCGCCCGCATAGTGCTTCGCCGGGTTGTTCGACGATGTGCTTCGCCGGGCTATTCGACGATGGCGTGCAGGATGAAATAGGAGACGGCGGCCACCAGCGCGGCGGCCGGGATGGTCAGGATCCACGCGGTGATGATGTTCCCCGCGACCCCCCACCGCACGGCGCTGAGCCGCTTGGTGGCGCCCACGCCCATGATCGCCGTGGTGATCGTGTGCGTGGTGGAGATGGGCGCCCCGAATCCGATGGCCGCCCCGTACAGCACGGTGGCGGCCGCCGTCTCCGCGGCGAAGCCCTGCGGGGGGTCGAGCGCGATGATGCGCCGTCCGAGCGTACGCATGATGCGCCACCCGCCCGCGTACGTCCCCAGCGAGATCGCCCCCGCCGCGGCGAGGATGACCCACTGCGGGATCGGATCCTCCGGGGCCGCGAAGCCACCGACGGTGAGGGCCAGGAAGATCACGCCCATCGTCTTCTGCGCGTCCTGCAGGCCGTGCCCGAGCGCCATGGCGGCGGCCGAGACGGTCTGCGCGTAGCGGAAGCCGCGGTTGGTCTTGCCCGGCTGGCTGTTGCGGAAGATCCAATATATTGCGATCATGATCGCTGCCGCGAGGCTGAATCCGATCAGCGGCGACAGGATCATCGGGATGACGACCTTGGCGACCACGCCGTCCCAGTGCACCAGGCTGGCCGAGGCCAGCGCGGAGCCCACCAGGCCACCGATGAGGGCGTGGCTGGAGGAGGAGGGCAGGCCGAAATACCAGGTGATCAGGTTCCAGGTGATCGCGCCGATGAGTCCTGCGGCCACGACGACCAGGCCGTGCGAACCCTTCGGAGCGTCGATGATGCCGCTGCCGACCGTCTGGGCGACCTGGGTGCCCAGATGGGCGCCGATGAAGTTCATGGCCGCGGCCATGAACAACGCGGCTCTCGGGGTTAGAGCCCGGGTCGAGACAGAGGTGGCGATGGCGTTCGCCGCGTCGTGGAACCCGTTGGTGTAGTCGAAGATCAGGGCGATGACGACCACACCGATGACGAGGCCGAGCGTGAGGTCCACCAGGGCCTAGCTTTCCTTGACCGCGATCGACTCGACGGTGTTGGCCACGTGCTCGAAGGCGTCGGCCGCCTCTTCGAGGGCGTCGACGACCTCCTTCATCTTCATGACGGTGAGTGCGTCGTACTCACCGCTGAACAGCTTGGCCAGCAGCCTCCGGTAGACCTGGTCGCCCTGGTTCTCCAGCCGGTTGACCTCGATCCAGTACTCGTTGAGGTTCTTCATCGACCGCAGGCGCGGCATGGCCTCGGCGGTCAGCTCGGCTGCCCGCTCCAGCACCTCGACCTGCCGGACGACGTCCTTGGGGAGGTGGTCGATCTGGTACAGGACGATGAGGTCGGAGGCGGCCTCCATGGCGTCCATCACGTCGTCGAGGTTGGACGCGAGGCGATAGATGTCCTCACGGTCGAAGGGCGTGATGAAGCTCTCGTTGAGCCGGTTCATGATCGCATGGGTGCGTTCGTCGCCGGCGTGCTCGCAGGCGCGCATCTTCTCGGCCAGGGCTTCCCTGTCCGAGCCTTCGCTGATGATCTCTACCAGCAGACGGGATGCCGTGACCAGGTTGTTCGCGGAGTCGGCGAACAGGTCGTAGTAGCTGTCCTCACGTGGCGTGAGACGCAGGCGCACGTCGTTCTCCAGATGTGCGGGGATGGTCCGTGGAAGAGGGTATGGCCTACCAGGCGAAATGCGAACTTCATGTTCCCTTCGCCTACTCGCTACCCGGCGTATGTTGTGCGACACCGCAGAAGCGCGTACTTTTAGTCGCCTTTTTGCTGCTCGCCCTACGTTTTCGCAGTTCGCGCCATCGCCGCCGCTGCCCGCCGGCTCTGGTGAACGGTCGTCCGTAGCGTCCCGTTCACCCGTTTGTACGCCGGTTGTTCACCTGATGTTCATCTAATTCAGATTTTCGTCCGGTGGAAGTTCCGGAACGACCTCGACGGGGTGGGGCCGCGCTGGCCCTGGTAGCGGGAGCCGTACTTGCTGGAGCCGTACGGGTGCTCGGAGGGGCTGCTGAGCCTGAACACGCACAACTGCCCGATCTTCATCCCCGGCCAGAGCTTGATCGGCAACGTCGCCACGTTGGACAACTCCAACGTCACGTGCCCACTGAACCCCGGATCGATGAACCCGGCCGTCGAATGCGTCAGCAGCCCGAGCCGCCCCAGCGAACTCTTCCCCTCCAGCCGCGAGGCCAGATCGTCGGGCAGGCTGACGACCTCGTAGGTGGAGGCCAGCACGAACTCACCCGGATGCAGGATGAACGGCTCGTCCCCGCTGGGCTCCACCAACCGCGTGAGATCCGGCTGCTCCTCACTGGGATCGATGTGCGGGTAGCGGTGGTTCTCGAACACCCGAAAGAACCGGTCAAGCCGTACGTCGATGCTGGAGGGCTGGATCATCTCTGGATGAAAGGGATCGATGCCAAGTCGGCCGGCGTCGATCTCAGCAAGGATGTCACGGTCGGATAGCAACACGGTGAGCCAACTTACCGGTCGGGGCGGAAGTGTGTGGGGCTGGGATTGCTGAAGTGCGCCAAGTTTCCGCTACAGTGGGGAGGCGACTTCGGGTCGTACGCGGGTGTAGTTCAATGGCAGAACATCAGCTTCCCAAGCTGACAGCGCGGGTTCGATTCCCGTCACCCGCTCTCAGACTGAAAAGCCAGGTCAGGGATGGATTTCCGACCTGGCTTTGATTGTTTTCAGGGACGTTCTCGATCTTCCGTGCCCGTTACGTGCCCGATCCGTCTGGATCTTGCTCGTCTGGGTCCGGCTCTTCCGGCTTCAGGGCTTCCTCGGCGAGCTTGCCGAGAGCGTCGGCGATGGCCCTGTCGCGCTCCATCGCGGTGTGCTGGTAGATCAGCGCGGCTCGGGTGGACGAGTGGCCCATGCGGGTCATCAGGTCCCGGAGAGTCGCGCCGGACTGCGCCGCGAGGGTGTTCCCGGTGTGGCGGAGATCATGGAAGTGGAAGCCGCTGAGCTTGGCTTTCTTGAGTGCTGCCGCCCAGACGCGGGTGAAGTTCGCGCGTCGGAGCCTGGCGCCCTTGGGGCCGATGAAGACGTGTCCGTGCTCGCCCTTCTCGGCGTACGTCTCCATGTGCTTACGAAGGTCCGGCAGCAGGGTCGCGGGGATGCTGACGAGGCGCTTGCCCGCTTCGGACTTGGGCGGACCGATCGTCACCGAGCCGTCCTTGAGTTCGGTCGTGGTGCCGACGACGCGAATCGTCCCTGCGTCCACGTCGAGGTTCTTGCGCTGGAGTGCGGCCAGCTCGCCCCACCGCAGGCTGGCGAAGGTGGCGAGCAGGATCAGCATGCGGAATCGTGGCTCGATGGCGTCGGCCAGGACGAAGACCTGCTTCATGGTCAGGACGGGTCGCTCGGGCGAGTCCTCCTTGCCCGCCTTCTTGATCGTGCACGGGTTGACTTTGATCAGTCCGTCCTCCACGGCCGTGTTGAAGATGGCCTTCAGGAGCCGGTACGCCTTGGCGACGGTGACCGGTCCGACGCCGTTGTCCAGAAGTGGCTTGCGCCACTTGCGGATGTTCGCGACCTTGATCTCGCTTACGGAGCAGTTGCCGAAAGTCGGGACGAGGTGGATACGGAGAAGGTCCTCATAGAGCTGGACCGTCTTGGGACGCAGACCCGGACGCTCGTCGATCCAGGTTCCGCCGTACTCCTTGAAGCTGACCTTTCCGAGGTCCGGGTTCAGCCAATCGCCGGCCAGTAGTTCGGCCTCTTTCTTGGTCAGCCAGATCTCTGCTTCCTTCTTGGCCGCGAAGGTGTGTGGCGCGGTGCGGTCCGTGCCGTCGGGGCCGGGATACCTGGCTTGGAATCGTCCCGAGGGGAGTTTCCGAACGCGCCCGAATCGACGCCTACTCATGCCGCCCTCCATGTGCGGGTGGAGATGGGGTGGACGAGTCCCGCCGCGATGAAGTCGTTGAGCGCGGATTCGGGGATGCGAACCTTGCGCCCTATGCGGACGAAGGTGATCCGGCGTTCTTCGATGAGACGCCGGGGGAACCGCTCACTGGTGCTGAGCCGTTCCGCTACTTCGGTGACAGTGAGAAGACGGTCAACGGGGCGCTTGGATGCCCCGCTCATGCCGCCCTCCCTTCCGTTGCCGAAAGATCTTGACCGTCTGCTCTGGCTTGGAGTTCGGCCATGTGGGTGCGCCAGCGTTGCCGATCACGGACGGATCGCAGGAGGCGTGAGGTCAGGGAGGGCACGTTGGCGTCTCCGGCTGGAACAGGGCGCCAGACGTACCGGTGCGGGTCTACGGGCTCGTTGGCCTTTCCGAGGGCTTCCAAGACCCAGGTGCGGCGGTCCTGCTTGTGCTCGGTGAGGGTCTTGTTGGACCACTTGCGGGAGACCAGGACGCGGCGGCCCGCGTAGCCGAGGTGTTCGGGCTTGTGTGCCTTGGAGCGGCAGCGGCCGGGAGCCATCCCGGCTTTGGCGCCCTTGGGCTGGATGCCGTAACGGAGCCAGTTCGGGCAGGCCGGTGAGCAGGGTTCGTAGCGCAGGGCATCGGCGAAACGGGCCGCGTGGTCGCGTTGGGCTTTGGCCGTCGAGGGCTTCGTCCAAGGTGGGCAGCATCTCGCCGGTGTCGGGGTCGAGGTAGCCGGCCCCTTCCTGCCAGACCGGCAAGTGCTCGCCCTCGAAGGCCACGTGATCGACGGAGGGCCACCAGACCTGGTGATAGGTGGCCGCCGCGATCTGCTTCATCTCCGCACGCGGGAGCGTTCCACGGATGGCCATGTGCAGATGCGGGGCAAGCCGTTTCTGCGGCTCCACGGTGGCGAAGTACTGCACGTCGAAGCCTGCTACGCGGCGTAGGTTCTGCACGAAGCGATCGACCAGCTTGGAGAAGTGCAGTGCGTCGCGAGCCGCCCTCGCGTAGTCGTAGGTGTCCGGATCAACGGGCGCGCCGTCACGGATCTTGCCGTACGAGGGCAAGGTGAGCGTGACGAACAGCGAGGGCCGGTAGGTCTTGCCGTCCGGGGCCTGGAAGGTCCTGCCCAGTGTGGTGTGTGCCATCTTGCGCTTGGGCAGGTCCGGTGCGTCCTGTCGCCGTTTGGTCGAGCGGGGGCGCTTGGTGGTCGTACGGCCGAGCACGTTGCCGCGCATGCCTGCCGCGTTGATCTCCTCGTCCAGACCCTCGATGACCGCGTCCAAGTCGGTAGTGTCGCCGCTGGCCTTTTCGGCTTCGTCGCGCTGGCCTTGGATGTCGGCGCGGAACTCCACGAGCCAGCGCTGTTCCTCGTTGGGTTCGTCGGGGGTGATGGTGGGTTCGGCGTCGAGGTGCCAGCCTTCGCGGCACTGGGCTTTGCGTAGTTGCTTGTTGCGCTTGGCGCACGGCGGGCACTTGCTGTCCATCGGGGAGCCGCACGGGACGTCGATGATCTCCCACTGGCCGGTGTGGGTGTCGAGCCGTTTGAGCGGGACGGGCCGGATGCACACGCCGTGGAGCTTGGCGACCTCTTCGACGACGTCGCGGGCCATCGGCATGGCCAGGCGTACCGCTCGGGGTAGTGCCCGGTCTTGCGCATGGGTCATAGGGACCTCCCTTCGTCGGTGTCGGTGAGGGTTAGCGCGGTCTGGCCGCACTGGTGGCACTCGACCAGGGCGCGGATCAGGTCGAGCCAGAGGGCGTTGAGCGTGCCGCAGGAGGCGCAGCGCAGCCCGTGGAGGAAGTGGGCGAGTGTCATGCGGCCTCCCCGAACTGGGTGACCATGGCGCGGATGTCCGTGTCGGAGACGTAGGCGGTGCGGACGCGGATGGGTTCGGGGGAGGTTTCCAGGCGCATGTAGGCGACGCCGGCCCCTTGCTCGGGGATGGGTGAGATGTGGTCGGCGAGTGCGCCCCGGTCGCGTGCGCCGTCGCCGAGGGCCATGTCCACCTGTTCGGATTCGTCGAGTCTGAGGGCGATCTTGTCGGGGAAGAGGTTGCGGATGTTCATGACCTCTTTGCGGGGGTCCTGGAGGGCGGCCATGACGCCAACGCCGACCGATCGGCCTTGGGTGACGAGGGTGGCCAGGGCGGCGGAGATGCGTTGCCGGAGTTGCCGGTCGGGCTGGTAGGCGGTCAGAAACGCCACCTCGTCCACCAGCACCAGGACGAACGGATCATCGACGGTCGGGACGTGCGAGCGCTGAAGACCGGCAAAGCGGGTCGCGCGCTTCTGCATGACGCTGACCGCCTCGTCGAGCAGGTCGGCGCAGTCGGCGGGATCGGCGGCGTAGCGGCCTTGGAACAGCTCGCGCCCGAAGGACAGTTCCATCAGCTTGGGGTCCAGCGCCCAGACTTCGGCCAGGCCCGCCCGCATCGCTGGGAGTAGCCCGCGGATGGTGTCCCACAGGAACGAGCCCTTGCCTGCCCCGGTCGCGCCCGCGATCAGAACGTGGGTGCCGTGCACCTTGAGCCGGAGCGGTCGGCCGTCCTCCTGCTTGCCGATCTCGACTGGTCCCACGGTCGGCTCGTCGGGGACGGGCAGTGCGGGGATCGGCGAGGCCAGCGGATCATGGCGCGGGAAGATGAGCAGCAGCCGCCCGCCTTTGACCAGCGCCACGCGACACGAGGTGACGCCGAAGCCATGGGCCAGGTTGTCGATGCGGTCGGACCAATCCTTGACCGCCTGGCCTCGCAGCATGCGGACGGTGATCCGGTCGGCCCAGTCGTCGCACTGGACGCGGACGATCCGGGGCAGGTAATGGCGGCCATGGACGCGCCTGCCGAGGCCGGAGACGTCCATGACGGATTGCCAGTGGCGGCGGTAGACCGACATCAGCCGCCACCAGGCCAGCAGTCGCCAGCCGACGAGGCGAGCGAATGAGGGCCGGCCAATGAACGCCCAGGCGGCCAGGCTCAGCGTGATTGTGCCGAGCAGGGAGACGGCGAGTGGCCACCCGTACTGGTACCAGGTGAGCCCGAGGACAGCAGGCACGGTCGTCGCTACGGGGTGCTGCCAGAAGGTTCGGACCAGGGCGACGAGGAAGCGGTAGAGGTAGATGACGAGTGTGATGAGGGCGGGAGTGCGGACGACGGCCGGTTGGAAGACGACGGCGGTGTCTGGGGTGGTGGTGACGAGGTTGCGTGCCTCGTCACCGGGGAGCCGTTTGAACATTAGGCTGAAGACCTCTCGTGATTCGCGTCAGGGGAGATGAGGGGCCGCCGGAAGGACCAGTTCCAGCGGCCCCGCTTGCTTGTCAGGCCGCAGCCTGTTGTTCGGCGTGCAGCCGCTCGCAGTCGGCGAGGAAGGCCGCCGCCGCGTTGAGCAGGTGGCGGGCGAAGGTGACGTGCTCGTCGGTGATCTCGGCCGTGTTCGTGGTGCCGATGGTCACGTCCGCGACGCCGTGCGTGATGGTGATGAAGGCGTGGGAGTGCTCTTTGGCCGGGAAGTACTTCACCTCGGCCAGGGCGTCGGGGTAGATCGAGACGCCGATGTGGGTCTGCTCGTTGGGCTGGACGCGGATGACGGTGTAGCTGTAGCCGTCGTTCATGCGGCGACCTCCTTGCCGTTGGACTTGGTGGTGTTGGTGCGGGGCGCGAGCATCTGCCGTGCCTTGATGGAGTAGGCGAGTCGGCCGGAGCCGTTGACGTACGGGGTGACGGTCATGCCGTCGAACTCGACCGGCGTGAACGGCAGCCCCGCGACGGCAGCCGGGGCGACCGGCTGTGTGGGGCTGAGGATCTTGACCGCCACGGTCTTCTGAGCCGCTTTGAGCGACGGGTCGGCGTCCATGACGGGGATCTGCCAGACGAGTTCGCCCGTCTGCTTGTCCCGCGCCTGGACGAACCGGCCGTTCGTGGAGGTCTCGAAGTCCTTGACCTGCTCGACCTCCCCGACCGTGTAGCAGCCGTGCGGGAAGACCTGGACGAACGTGACGGGGATGGGTCCCTGCATTGCCATGTGGATCACTTCTCCTCTTGAGCGGTTAGGCTGCTTGGCTGATCAAGTAGCTTCATTAGGCATCATGACCACTTGGCCAGTCAAGTAAACCAAGAACCGAGTACGAAGAAAGCTGGAACCCCGGCTAGCGAAACTAGGACAAAGAGGAATATCGCGGCTTCGATTGCTTGCTTCCTGTAACTCTTGCGGCGCTCACAGCTATCTCTCCTGTGTACGGCTTGCCGTCTTCACCGTGAGGAGCGCTCATGCCTGAGTACCGGTTCAACTCTCCTCCTGGATGGCCGGTACCGCCTCGCGAGTGGAAGCCTCCACAGGGATGGCGTCCGGATCCGTCGTGGCCTCCGGCTCCTGCGGGCTGGGAGTTCTGGATTCCCGAGGATCCGCCGGCTACAGCGCCTCCGGGCGTATCGGAGCAACCGGAACGCAAGAGCGGCGGGCTGTTCGGCGGCAAGAAACGTCTGGAAGAGGAGAACGCCCAGCTCCGCGCATGGGTGGAGCGACTGGGCGGGATGGATGCCATGCGCGTCTCGGCTATGACCGAGGCGTTGCACGTGGAGCATGCTGGGCTGCAAGTCGCCATCAACGACGCGAACCGACGGCTGCGTGAGACAGAGCAGCGGGTCGTGCAGACCGAGGAGACGGTCCTGCTGCAAGAGGTGGGCGTCTACGAGTATCGGCATCCGCTGAGCGACGCAGTGGCATACAAGGACAAGCTCGCTCAGGTGAAAGCGCGCATCAAGGCGATGGCCAAGGAAGGGCAGGCCGTCGTCGGCGCCACGAACTGGCAGGTGAACGGGTCCGCGTCCGAGGGACGGAAAATGGTGCGCGACTTCTCCAAGCTGATGTTGCGCGCCTACAACGCCGAGGCGGACAACTGCGTACGGACCATGCGCCCATACAAGCTGCAGTCGGCGATCGATCGGCTGGAGAAAGTCGTGGAGTCGATCGTCAAGCTGGGACGGACGATGAACATCCATGTCAATCCCGGCTATCACCGCACGCGGATCTACGAACTGGAGTTGACGGCCGACCACCTGGCCAAGCAGGAGGAGGAGAAGGAACTCGTCCGGGCGCAGCGCGAGCAGCAGCGGGAGGAAGAGGCCGCCCGCCGCGAGTTCGAGCGCGAGAAGACCCGGCTGCGCAAGGAGGAAGCGCACTATCGATCGGCGCTGGCCAAGCTGCTGAAGAACGGCGCCGCGTCCGCCGAGAGCGTGGACGAGCTGAAGGCCAAGCTGGAGGAGATCGGTGCGGCGGTCTCCGACGTCGAGGCCCGTGAAGCGAACGTCAGGGCCGGGTACGTGTACGTCATCTCCAACATCGGCGCGTTCGGCGAGAACGTGGTGAAGATCGGCATGACTCGCCGGCTGGAGCCCGAAGACCGCGTACGCGAACTGGGTGACGCGTCGGTGCCGTTCAGGTTCGACACACACGCGCTGATCTTCAGCGAGGACGCCGTAGGGCTGGAGGGGCGCCTGCACGCCGAACTGACCGATCGGCGGCTCAACAAGGTGAACCTGCGGCGGGAGTTCTTCCACGCCACTCCAGCGGAGGTGCGAGACCTGTTGCAGAAGATCGCAGGTCAACACCTCCTGGAATACCGAGACACGGCCGAGGCTCTGGAGTGGCGGCAGTCGGTCGCGCCGACCCCGTAGTCAGCGAAGCCCCCTCTCACCGGATGGGGTATGCGTCCTCCAACTCGTGCCGATCCCCTGGTAGCAGGGACTCGACCACGACCCACGGTTTCCCGGTGGCATCGCAGGCGACGGCATAGACGGTCAGCAGCGCGGCGGAACTCTTGACAGCGAGGAGCGTGCACTCCTCCTTGGTGGGGTTACGCGCGGTGATGTGCTCGATGATGTGATCAAGCGCTGTGCCGGCCGCAGCCTCAACGTATCGGCGGACGCCCTGCTTCAACTCCTCGGACTCGACCAGCGCCGTCCCCTGCGCTACCTCGACCGGAAGCCATGTCGAAGAGATCTCGGTCGGTTCGTTGTCGTGCTCTACCAGGGTCCGGCGCAGCACGACGGACGACTTGGCCTTGATCCCGAGGTAGGCCGCGATCCTGTTCGGTGCTTCCACCTCTCCGGCCGTGAGCAGCCGACTGGAAGCCTGGACCTCTCGGCGGTCGAGAAGTTCCCGCCCGGCCCTCACTTGCTGACCCGTTGGGATGGCTGGGCGACCGCGTACGAAACGGCCCTTGCCCTGGTGGGTGACGATCCAGCCCTGATCGCGTAGGACGCCGAGGGCTTTGACGACGGTCGGGCGCGCCATGGCGAATTCGGCCATGAGCTGGTGTTCGCTGGGCAGCAGGGAGCCGGGCGGATACTCGCCCGAGTCGATGCGCCGCTCCAGTTCCGCGATCAGTTGCGCGTACTTCGGAGGCGTGTACTCAAATGACATCAGGGCTCCACATTCAGCATGCCTGTCTAGCCAAGCAGGCTATCAGCGCATGCTGCTTAGGCAACCCCTTCCAGCGACAGATAGACATACCCCCAACGACGACGGCGCGGCCCCGTTTCAGGCACCGCGCCGTCGAACCCACCTAAACCGTTCGACCTTCAAGCAAGGCGGCCCAGACCTCGGAAGCCTTGATGAACGACCACCGATAGGTCTCGTAGACCGTCTCCCCCTTCTCGTCGTAGTCCGTCCGGCGGATGTAGGACTGACCGCCCGCGCGACACAGCTCGTACACAGCCGACCGGCAGTGACACGACCAGGCCACCACCCGGGCACGCTCCTTGATCTTCGACGTCTCGCGCCAGACCAACCGCATGTACCCCTCCCGAACCTTGCCGACGTGCGGACTGATGCAGTCCGTGATGATCTCCACTACGTCGCTCGCTTTCTGCCGACACCTGAGCACTCGAAGCAGGTCACCTGCACAAGCTCGACCGGGGCCCCGTCGATCCGGCGCAGCGCATCGGCACGGCTCTTACGCACCCAGCGCCATCCCTTGGACCGGCAGGCCCGGCACCTCTCACTTGTCGGTTGATCGCTTCGAGTCATGGGACAAGCGTCTTCACCTGCGACAAGGCAACCCATCCCGAGCCGGACTCCTCGGACGGGATCAGCAATATCCCTTGACGGGATAACTCCGAACCGTGAGCGTGGAGTTACCGGCAGTCCAAGGACGCAAGGGGAAACGGCACATGCCCGCAGACGGGGCCGAACCGGTCGTCATACCGGCCGACCTGTGGCAACGCCCCGAAATGCGCACCGCCCTCACAAATCGCGACATCGGCCATCTCTTCCGACTCGTCCGCCAGTACGCGGGCGTCAGCCAAACCCGCATCGGCGTCGCCGTGGGCTTCAGCCAGGGCAAAGTCAGCGAGTACATGAAGGGCAAGGCCCAAGTCGTCGCACTCGACGTGTTCGAGCGCATCGCCGAGGGCCTGAACATGCCCGACCCTGCCCGCATGACTCTCGGCCTGGCCCCGCGGATCCTCACCGGCGTCCCACTCCCGCCCACACCCATCCCGGCGTGGGATGGAACACCAGCAAGCAGCCTCCTTAACGTGGAACAAGTAGTCATCGGCTCGCGCCAGCCGGACGACGCTTGCGACGTTGACGTGCTGACGCTGGCCTGGATCGTGGGAAGGCTGGATGGCCACATGGACCGCCGAACGATGCTGCTCATCGCAGCCGGACTGACCGCCGAAAGCGCCGCCTCCATCGCCAACCCCTGGGAGCGCCTCACCCTGGCCCTCTCCGGCACTCGCGCCGATCAAGAGGACACGGTGGAACGCCTCGAAGCCCGTACGGTCGGCTTCCACCGCCTCGAAGAGACCATGCCCGCCCGCAGCCTCTACCAGGGCCTTACCGCACACCTCAACGAGCTGAGCACGCTCCTCCAGGCAGGACTCCCCGACCGCCTCCGCCGCCGGCTAGCTGCCACCACCGGCGAAGCCGCAGTTCTGGCCTCGTGGATCGCCTGGGAGATCAAGCAACCGGGGCAGTCCGCCGCCTTTGATCGCATCGCCACGTTGGCGGCGCAGGAGAGCGGGCACCCGATCATTCAAGCCTGCGCTTACGCCTACCGCTCCTATGCCGTTCGGGGTGCCCCCGCCGTCCAGAACATCCGCCTGGCCCAGCAGTACCTACCGGCCCAGGGTGACAATGCCACCCGCGCTTGGCTGCTGGCACGCGAAGCCGAAGAGCTCGCCGCCCTCTGCGACCGCCAGGCGCTGATCCGCATGGAGCAGGCGAGGGATGCGTACGGCGCAGCTCGTCCGCAGCGTGAACGAGCCTGGACCCGCTTCTTGGACTCCGGCCGGATGGCGGCCTACCGGCTCTCGACCTACGTCAGCCTCGGCGACGAACAACGTGTCATCGACGAAGGCCAAGCCGCCCTCAACGCCCTCTCACACGAGACCGACCACAAGAAGATCGCCGCCGTCCACGCCGACATCGCCGCCGCCCAACTCCGCATCGGCGACCTCAACGAAGGCATCACCAGCGGACGCCAAGCCCTGGAGACCGCCCAGCGCACCGAATCCCGCTGGGCCTTCCAACAGCTCACCGGAGTGGAGAACGCCCTCACCGGCAAGCGCGACGCCTCAGCTCGTGAACTGCTGGCCGCCATCAACGCGGCACACCGGAGCTTGAGCCAATCGTCCGCGTGACCACACCGGGCGGGTCGCCGTGCACTGCCGATTTGTTCTTGTAGGTATCAAGGCGGCGGCGCTCCGCGCCGCCTCGCGCCCTGCGTCCGCTCGGCGGCCGGGCGTGCGGCCTGGGGGCCGGTCCCGGCCGCCGGCGACTCCGGGCGCGACCGGAGCAACCACAGTTCATGTGTCGTACAGTCTCGACGTAGCCGGGCGCCCTTGTTCACTTTGGGCTGGTCAACCAGGAGAACCCCTTGACGCTGAACGTAACCGTGGCCAGCAGATCCTTGAGCGTACAGACCTCGGATTTTCGCCTCACGCGCGGGGACACAGGCGCCATCGTCAGCAGCTCAGCCCAGAAGCAAGTGGTCCTCCACTACACGGGATGGTCGGGCCTCCTGTGCTACACCGGTCTCGCCAGTTGGGGCAGCCATGACACAGCCAAGTGGCTGGGTCGAATCCTCGAACATTTACCGGGCCAAAGATCGATGCGAGATGTTGTGGAGAGGGTGCGGGACGAAGGAAATATCTGGCTGAAGACCGTTCCAGCGGAGCACCGATGGCACACATTCACACTGATGGCGTATGAGGGTCCGGTGCCGCACTTGTATGCCATATCCAGCTTCCAAAGCCTACAAGGTGCAGATCTAGCCGCTCCACGTGAGTACTTCTTCATCAGTCATGCACGCGTGCGAGGAATAAAACACTTCGTCACAGGTCAGAGTATGCACGTCGAAGACGATGAGGTGAGGAATCTCAAAGACGAAGTGGCTCGCCGTCGCGATCCTGTGATCATAAGGGAAGCCGCTGCGGAGTTGAACCGACGCGTAGCAAATAAAGCAGGAGATGTAGTTAGCGAATCGTGCATTGCTTCTCACATGCTCCCAGATGGTTCCGGGGAAGCGCAGGTCTTCGGCGACTTGAACGACAAGTTCATCCCCTCCATGATTATCAAAGGAATGAACGTAGCCCCGTATGCTCCCAAAGCTCTGCGAGAGGCGGGAGAGAGCTCGCGTGCTCGCCTTGTGGGGGTCACCTGGGCGAAGAACGGAGGCTCTGCCGCCATGATCATGGCTCTTCGACCGTTGGATAAGCACAGCCAAAACAAATAGGCCTCCGGCGGGGGCGCTCCGGCTCCGGGATGACGCTTTCGCCTCTGCAAGCCGTAAGTGCTTGAGGTGGAAGCCTGATCATCCCGCCCGCCATCGACCCGTGGCCCTGGCCCGCTTCCCCTTCGGGCGGGTCGACGGCAGACGGGATGATCAGGCGGGGGGGGGGGGGGGGGGGGGGGGGGGGGGGGGGGGGGGGGGGGGGGGGGGGGGGGGGGGCCTGCGCGTCCCGCAAGCAACGCCCGGTTGTGCACGCGGTGGCACGTTCACGAGGACAGGACACCTGTGCTTGCGATTCGCGAGCAATTCCCGATTCTATGTTCTCCTCCAGCGCCATCCGATATGCGCCTGTCTCCGCTTTGTAGTCGACGCGGCGAGCATGTGGACCGTGGTCGATTGTTGGGGGACGGTACTCGCCCTGCCCTTTTGGTCTTCTGCGTCAACGCGGGGAAGGAATTGCTCCTCCGTTTCACTAAAATGCCGTCCATTCGGATCATGCTGCACATAGCTTTTGCGAGAGGGGCGGCTTTCGAGCCATGGCCAGCCGGAGGCCTTCCTGCTCTCCGTCGAGGATAGCTTCTCTGGCATCCCAAGCTCTTCCCTCATGGCGTCCCGTAGCATTGAAAGCAGATCTTGAGCCTGGAACCATCCCGGGTAGTACTCGATAAATGTAGGTGGTGGATGTCCTATTGGAGCTTCTGGGGCGATCTCCAAAAGAGCTCCAGACATGCGGTCCGCTAGATCGGCCACAGAGGGCGTAGCCATGAGTTGCACTTCGAGGAGTAAAGGCTGTAGTTCATCGTCCCAGCGGTGATAGTACTCGTATATGCCCTCCTTCAAGAGCTCCGCGTCCTCGCCTGTTATTGGTTTACGACCATCGTAGGACAAGAACATTGCGACACGATCAACTTCTCGATGCATTGATTCCACTAGGACAAGATAGCGAGCGTATATCTGGCGCCGATCGTTGAGCCATCGCCGCGCATCCTCGGACGCTAGTTTGCGCTGGTCGTTACGTCGAACGACCCAGCCGCTTAGCATGACGCCTCCGAGGCCGCCAGCCAGGGCAAAAATTCCTGTCAATACAGGTGGCACCAGGTCAGTTGCCATAGTGAGACCTTGAATAGAAGGTGGAGCATATGCCAGCGAGCGAGTCAAGATTCATGTTCAGCCATTCGTCAGCTCAGGTCAGGAGTGGCGAGCCAGCCAGCACGCTTACGCCAACTGCCCACACTGTCTCCAGTGCAGCCGCTGCGATCAACTTACCGTTCATTGACGAACCCCTTTCTTTCTCCGGTGCTTAGATTTCCTGGTTTTTCCGTTCACTAGGGCCAGGCATGCAAATCTTGTCCCGATGAGTGCAAGAGCAGTCAGAACGATAGCGCCGATCTGAATTGAACAGATCCCCCCAACCCCTAGCCTCAACTGACGAATATGGTCATAGTGTGCATGGCTGCTTCTCGATCCAGCCTCGCGACACGCCGATGTCCTCACACGGCCTGGCGGGCTTAGATCCGTACCCGGCGCGTGCCCGCTGCGTGCCCGTTCGGACGGCGATCAACGGGGAGTCGAGGGAACTCACGGTCACTCGACCGGAATTGGCCCAGGTCAGCGGTCCCCCTGGTCAGATGCTGTGATCTTGAAAGAGTTCCCAAGCTGACAGCGCGGGTTCGATTCCCGTCACCCGCTCTCATAGGGAAAGCCCAGGCGGACCGAAGGATTCGGTGCCTGGGCTTTGGTGTTTTCTAGGGCTGCTGATCTCTGCGTGCCATTAAGGCTTGTGATCACCCGGCGGGAACCAGCAGGCCAGGCGGGTCGTCCTCGTCATCGTCGCGTGCCCGTTCGTGCCCGATGAGATGCTTGTCGATGGCGTCGGTGATCAGCTTGTCGGCTCCACGGACGGCGTGCTGATAGATCATCGCGGCCCGGACGTTGTCGTGTCCCATGCGCGCCATGAGGTCCTTGAGGCCCGCGCCCGAGTCCGCCGCGATCATGTTTCCCGTGTGGCGGAGATCATGGAAGTGCAGTCCCGGGACGCCGATCGCCCGCACGGCCTCCATCCAGCCGGAGAGCTTGTTGAACCCGCTCCGGCGCATCGGGCCGCCCTTGATCCCGGTGAAGATCAGTGCTCCGGCCTCGGGCTTCACGCAGAGCCGCAGGTGTTCTCTCAGAGCCGGGATGATCGCTTGTGGGATGCCGACGATGCGCTTGCTGGCTTTGGACTTGGGCGGACCAAGAACCAGCTCACCTGTGGAGCGTTCCACATAGGCCAGGCGCACGCGGACTGTACCGGCGTCGAGGTCGAGGTCCGATCGGGTCAGTGCGGTGATCTCGCCCCATCGCAGGCTGGCGAATGTGGCCAGGAGCACGAAGGCCCGGTAGCGGCGATCATGTGTGCAGTCGGCCTGTCCGGTGTCGATCATCCGCCACAGCGCCCGCTCGGCTTCTGGTCGCGTCGGGAAGACCTCCGAGTAGGTCCGCATCTCACCATGCCGCTGGAAGCGGATGCGGTGTCCTTCGCCTCTCTTGAGCCGCCCGGATGCTGCCCACTGGGCGGCGCCCAACCTTGTCCGCCAGCTCGAAGACCTGCCCGATGGAGAGGACCGGTCGCTCTTCGGCGTGCTCGTCGCCAGCACCACGGATCTTGCACGGGTTGCGGGAGATGATCCCGTCGTCCTCGGCCGCCGTCATGAGCACGGCGCGGAGGAGGCGGTACGCCTTGGCCGCCATGCTCACTGAGACGCCCTTGCCGAGCAGGTCCGCCCGCCACTGCCGAATCATCGCCGTGGAGAGCTTGCCGAGCGAGACGTTGCCGAGATACGGCGTGATGTGCTTCTTGAGTAGCCAGTGATAGAGATCGATCGTTCTCGGTCGAAGTCCGGGGCGCTGGTCAATCCAGGTTGCCGAATACTCTGCGAGCTTGACCTTGGATCGCTCAGGGTCGGTCCATGTTCCGGTGAGAATCCGCCCCTCGATCAGCGTGAGTGCTCGGTCAGCATCGCCCTTGCGCTCGTAGGTCTCTTCCCCGGTCCTCATACGCCCGTCCGGTCCGGGGTAGCGGATCTGGAACCGCCCCGAGGGCAGCTTGCGGATGTTGCCGAAACGGCGGTGGTTGTCCTTGTTCGCCATCAGGCGGCCCTTCCGGTTGCGTCGAAGGTCGTCATGGGCGCGACGGTCCCGGCGACGACGAAGGCGATCAGTGCGGACTCTCGGATGCGGACGTGCCGCCCGACCTTCACGAACTCGATCCGGCGTTCGGCGATCAGTCGGCGGACGAAGCGAACCGAGGTGCTGAGCAGGCCGGCCGCTTCCGGGACGGTGAACAGTTGGTCCAAGATCTCCTCCTCTCAGGCTGCCTGCGGAGTTGCCGAAAGTTCTTCGAGACGTCTCAGGTGAGCGCGCCATCGCTGGCGTTCGGCGATGGATCGAAGGAGCCGGACGCCGATCGGAGCGAGATCGGGATCGCCTGGCCTGACCGGCTGCCAGACATAGCGGTGGAGCATCCCGGACTTGGCGTTCTTGGGCTGTACGCCGTAGCGCAGCCAGTTTGGGCAGGTGGGTGAGCACGGCTCGTAGCGAAGGGCATCGACGAAGCGGGCCGCGTGCTCCCGTTGAGCTTGCCCGTCCAGGGTCTCGCCAAGGCTCTTCGTGAGGTACTTGGACAGATACCGGATGCACTGGTCGGCGACCCGGCGAGCACGCCCTTGACGTCCACCTGATCGCCGAAACGGATCACGTGCATGGGCTCGTCGCCGAGCTGATCGAGAGCTTCGTCCCAGGTGCGCAGGACCTCGCCAGTGTCAGGGTCCACGTAGCCGATGCCGTCGTTCCAGACGGGCAGGTGGTCACCCTCGAAGCGGGCTTCATCCGTCTGAGGCCACCAGATCTGGTGATAGGTCGCCGCCGCGATCTGCTTCATCTCGGCGCGCGGCAAGGTGCCCCGGACGGCCATGTGCAGATGCGGAGCGAGCCGCTTCTGAGGCTCCACGGTGGCGAAGTACTGCACGTCGTAGCCAGCGACCCGGCGTAGGTTCTGCACGAACCGGTCCACGAGCTTGGAGAAGTGCAGCGCGTCACGGGCCGCTTGAACGTAGTCGTACGTGTCCGGATCGACGGGAGCGCCGTTCATGACCTTGCCGTAGCTCGGCAGGGTGAGCGTGATGAACAGCGAGGGCCGGTAGGTCCTGCCGTCCGCTGCCTCGAAGGTTCGCCCCAGGGTCGTGCTCGACATCTTCCGCTTGGGTAGGTCGGGCGCATCCTGGCGGTCGCTTGCCCGCCGCCCGGGCATGCGGCCTGGGGGCCGGTCCCGGGCGGCAGCAGCACGGACCGCCACGCCGATCGTGGCGCCCGCCGTACTGAGCAAGCTCACCGACCCCAGCGTCACGCCGCCGCACGAATGCAGCCCTACGATCGCCACGCGTGGGCTGGCCTCAGGTAGTGGCTGGGGGCGATCGACGATCCGGTGCTTCGTTCCTCAGCACCGGCTCACCGGATAGCGGTGTCCTCAGGTCGCGAAGCCAAGCATGTGGCTGCTGACTCGGTCGTGTCGTCGTAGGTAGACAGCGAGACAGCGGATCGTCTGTGCGCCCTTTCGGGATTTGACTGCTGCCCATACTCTGTGCCCTAGCAAGAACGATCATGCATCGAAAGCGGGGCATCAGGGTCAGCTCAGCAGCCGTACCACCCGGCGTAGGCATCCCACTTGCCGTTCTTGGTGAATTCTGCGCTCTTGCCCTTGTTGATCGTGGTGCACTTCGAGTCGGGCATAAAGGCCCCCCTCCAGTCCACCTTGAGCTTCTTCTTGCTGGCGCAGTTGTTCGTGATCTTCACCCAGTGGTGATAGTACTTTCCGAAGGCGGTCTCCTCGTAGAAGGTCCTCCCATGCTGGACATCGACGCAGGAGGGCGCGGCGTTGGCCGCCGAAGCGGCGGCGGCCGGTGTGGCGACAGTCATGGTGAGCACAGCTGCCGCCACAGCTGCGGCTCGGATGAAGGCACGGGAATCCATCGTTCTCCTTGGGGATATCGCGGCGATTTTGGATGCTGCCGGTTGGGCAGCAAGAAGCGCCCGCCACATGCGGGTTGTTGACACGGCCAACGCTAGCGAGGGGCGGTATATCGCGGGTATGGCAGTGATTCGGGCAAGGCCAGGCCGGATACCCGCTTCGTCGACCTCGACCACGCTCAACCGCTACACGCACGCGTCGCCCGAGGGTCTGTAGTGCCGAGTCAACAATCGCCTCTGGAGTGGATCTCCAGCTCAGGGAGGGGGAAGTGCTCAAGATCGGCGGGTCCTAATGGGGCCGAGGCGGGCGGGGTGCGCGCAGTGCGTTTCAATCCCAGGTCGGAGAGCTGATCCTCGTGCCAGATGCGTGCCAGAACGAACGGCAGGTCAAGGTCATTCAGGGCCACTCACGGCCACTCGTCGCGGTCTGAGCAGGACCCCCGTTCTCCCCGCTCAGGACACCAAGATCAGTAGCCGGTTCCCAAGCTGACAGCGCGGGTTCGATTCCCGTCACCCGCTCCACAGAAAGCTCAGCCAGGCCTCTGGCACTGGCCGGTTTCCTTGATCTTCCTCATCTCTCTTCATGTCGCCGTGGTATCGCGGTCGCTAGCACAGGTGCGAGCTGGCAGTATCGAGATGGAGGGGAGACGCCATGAACTTCGATCGGATCACTGTCGAGCCCGACAAGCTCGAAGGCAAACCGACCATCCGAGGGCTGCGGATCACCGTGGAGACGGTGGTACGGCTCGTCGCGGCTGGATGGACCTTCGATGAGATCTTGTCGGACTACCCCGACCTCGAACGCGAGGACATCAAGCAGGGGCTGGAATACGCAGCGGCCTCCACGAACGTCCACTTCTACCGCCTCCGAGAGCCGGCGTGAACTTCCTGATCGATGAGAGCCTCTCACCGCGTCGCTGAACTGCTGGCGAAGGCCGGTCACGATGCGGTGCACGTGCGCGATCTCCAAGCGACGAGTGCGCCGGACTCCACGATCATGGCCCTTGCCATGGCGGACGACCGGGTCATCGTCTCGGCGGATACAGACTTCGGCGCGCTTTTGGCTCAGGCCCGTACCACCAAGCCCTCGGTCATGCTTGTGCGGGAGATCCTTGAGCTTCGACCGCCTGAGCTGGTGAATATCATCCTTAACCACCTTGATGTCCTCGACCCTCACCTGTCTACGGGTGCGATCGTGGCCTTTGCCCCCGCAGGCATCAGAGTGCGAGCGCTCCCGCTCCGTTGAACAAAGAGCATTTGACCGCCGTGCCATTAGCGTGCCATTAAGGGCGGTGACGAGGGGTCAACCACGGTCACTCACGGCCGGTCTCAGCCGCAGGTCAACGCCCCTACGAGGCAAGATCCCTGCAATTCCCAAGCTGACAGCGCGGGTTCGATTCCCGTCACCCGCTCCACACACGAAAGCCCAGGTTGGAAGGTTTGCGAGACCTGGGCCTTGATCTTGTATAACTCGGATTTCACTCGGCCATGCCGCGATCTTCATCGCGGGCCGCCAAATTGATCTAGACCTCTGAGTCTAGCCATCGCAACATCAGATTGCCCGCATTGTCGCGCCCTGCACGAGTCGGGCTATGTAAAGCTTGGCATATACACTGTGTTGCATGAGTGAAGAGCTGTACGACATCGAGCTGGAGCCAGGGGTGGAGGCTTGGCTGGACACTCTGTCCGACCGGGATCACGCCGCTGTCGAGGCCCGCCGTCGAACGGCTCGCTCAGTTCGGCGACCGGATGCCGTACGGTCATGCTCGCGACTTGGGTGACGGGTTGTGGGAGTTGCGTTTCGATATCGCACACCACTCGGTGCGCCTCACCTACTGGCTGGCCGAGGATCGCCGGGCGGTGTTGCTGACTGCCTTCTACAAGACGCGAGACAGGCAGCCGCGCGATGTGGAGCGCCCGCAAGGCGATGGTCGAGTGCATGGCTGGTGGCTCGGAGCACGGCGTCGCGCATCGGATCTACGAGGGAAGGAGCTGGAGGGATGGCCGGGCATAACAAGTGGAAGACGATCAAGGCCAAGCGGATTGCCGGTGAGGAGGTGAGTCCCGAGTACGCCGCGATGGTGGAGGAGGCACGGCTGGGGCAGGACCTCGGCGCGGCCGTCTACCGTCGCCGGATCGAGCTGGGCCTGTCGCAGACGGAGCTGGCCGAGCGGGCGGGCATGACGCAGCCGCAGGTCTCCCGCTTGGAGGGTGGAGCGCACATGCCGACGATTCCGCTGATGGTGCGGTTGGCGGCGGCGTTGGAGATCGATGTGGTGATGCACGGTGACGTCTCCGAGCCGGTGGAGTTTCGGGTCATCACCGCCGTGTGAGAAACGGAGGTGCCGTGACGCCGCGCGGAACCACGTGCGGCACTCGACGAACCCATGGATCTCGTTTCCCATGCCGAGATCTTCTTGCCCCCGCACCGTTCGCCAGGCCGTGCCCGCTGCGTGCCCGTTCGGACGGTGATCAACGGGGAGCCGCGGAGACTCACGGTCACTCGACCGGCATTGACCTAGGTCAGCTTTTCCCCTGGTCAGATGCTGTGATCTTGAAAGAGTTCCCAAGCTGACAGCGCGGGTTCAATTCTTGTCACCCGCTCTCATAGGAAAGCCGAGTGAAGGCTTGGGTTTGGGCTGATGTGGTCGAAGCCATGAAGTGCTTGGCCGCAGGTCGGTGCGGCCCCCTCAGGCAACTTTCCAGGTTCGGTCGCCGAGCGTGGCTACGAGATCCAAGTGACCCCCGAGCGCAGCGATGTACTCTCGTACGACGTCGATGCCGGATACTTCGCCGTGTTCGATCTTGGAGATGCGAGCTTGGCTGACTCCCAAGGTGTGGGCGAGTTCAGCCTGAGTGACACCGGCGGCCTGACGGATCTCGGCGAGCTGGAATTCGCGGACGTACGCTTCGCGGCGTTCACGCGCGACGGCCTCTCCAGCAGCGCGTTCCGCCGCGTCTCGCGGGTCGAGCGCTGCCGCCTTGGCCTTGACATCCGACCACTTGCTGTGCCGAGCGCTCATCGCTCCTCCTGCTCTTCTTCTTTGAGCGTGATCAGGTGCTGGGCAAATCGTTCATCAGCCAGTGGTATCGCTTCCCGATACCAGCGGTTCCAGTTGCCGGCTTTATCACCGGCTACCAGAAAGATGCGCCCCTTACCGGATCGAAGCAGAACAGCATCCGGATCTCACTCGTCCCCGATGAGGGCGGGCGTAGTTCCTTCATGTTGTGGTACCGGCTGCCTTGTACCCGGTCGACCAGAGGACGACGCGCCGTTGGGCCTTCCTCCGCGAGCTGATCGATCGCGTCCTTGACCAGGTCCGCAGCCTCCGGATCGGTTACGCACATGGTCAGGTACCGCGGCCATACCGAGCCACCGCGCCGATCACTGTCACGCCGTCGCCATTTGCTGCGCGGCCCCGTTCATTTCGGCCGATGGATCACCACAGGCGCTTGAGGCTGAGGGGCATAGAAGCCCTCCACCAGCGCGATCTCATCCGATGAGCAGCGCCACAAGAACTTGACCTCAGCGTTTCGCTTGAGCAGATCCACCGTGCAGGCCACCGCCGACACGGTACGCGCCGGAGATGAGCCGACCCACACATCGATGCCCTCACCGTCCCCGCCTTGGGTCCCGGACAAGAAGCCATAATCCAGCCGGTAGATGAAGCTCGACACCTTTGGATGCGGCGTACCCGCGGGACGATCAATCACGATCTCGGCGTCACCCACGAGGGAATTGGCCTGCTCCCACATGGAAAGCCGCGCGCAGGCTTCAAAGTCCGGCATGGGCAGACCATAGCCTCCGGCAGGAGCGCTCCGGCTCCGGGGCGATCGCGGCGCGGACCGGGAAACCGTAGAGGGCTGAAGTGGATGCCTGATCGTCCCACCTCCGCCATCGACCCGTGCCTGCTTTCCCTTTGGGCGGGTCGACGACAGACGGGATGATCAGGCGGCCGGGGTGTCCGGTGGAGTTCCGGGCATCGCCGCCGCGTGAGAAAGGGGCGCAGCGCTCTGAGTTACCCGGCTGTTCGACGCAGGGGACGCCAGGGCTGCGCCGCAGGAATCGCTTGATGACCAGGACTCGGACACCGTCGACGACCACGGCGGCCGCTCGGGGGATCGACATGAAATGGATCATACGGTTCGGCCCAGAGACCCCTCTCCCACCTGCCGCTCTGGCTACCGCGCCACCCACGCGTGCATCGGTACGTGGTCCGACCACCGCTTCCTGGCGTAATCGACGAAGCAACCCCGCACGCGGCCGTCGCCGGCGAACACGTAGTCGATCTTCCGTTTGCGGGTGACGTAGGTCCAGCGGTTGCGCGGGTCGCATTCGTCGCGACCCTCGTACGCGGTGGCGGCGGCGCGCGGCACCAGGTTGAGGTCGCCGCCGACGACACCCCGGCCGAGCTTGAACAGCTCGCGTAGCTGTTTGTGCCGGTAGGGCGCGCCCTTCTGCCTGTCGTCGTAGATCGAGCCGGAGGAGAAGTGCGCGGTGCAGAGCGCTCGATCGGCCGTACAGACCGCGTACCTGCGGGTGCCCCACGGTGGCGAAGTCAGCGCGTGCACTTCGAAACGGACGCTCCGTTCGGCTACGGCCAGTGTGACGCTCTGCACCCCGCGCGCCTTGCCGTTCCAGTCGGGGGCGCACTGGTACGGCGAGCCATCCGGGTGGGCGAACCCGGCCGACTTGATGCTCCACGCCCGGCCGGTACGCGCCTCCAGTTCGCGCTCCAGATCGGCGTCCGCACCCGTACAGAATTCCTGGAGAAAGACCACGTCCGCCTTGGTGGCCAGCACGGCGACGTGCCAGGCCAGCTCGGTGGTGGTGCGGCGGAAGAGGGGGCAACTGTTGTACGTGCCCGCGCAGACGTTCCACGTCATCACGTGAAGCACGGGGGCCTGCGTGGGCAGGCTAAGGGATATCAGCCCGGCGATCCCGAGATATCTGATCATCACCGGCAATTTCATCATGCGCGGGCGGGGGCGTCCTTGGATATGTCGCACTCGGCCTGTTGCGCGGCGGCGGCGTCAGCTTTGTGAGCGCACCGCGCCTGGCTGCGGTCACAGGTGTTCGGCCGGCTTACCGCAGAAGACCTCGTTCACGAGCCTTTGCTGGGCGGTCTGGAATGCTGCGGCAATGGACAGGTCGGCGTCGTCCACGCAGTTCAGTGCGGCGGTCAGGGTCTTGCTGCCGTCAGGCGTGCTGTACATCAGTGCCGCGTGGCCCACGGCGGCACCGTTGTGGGAGATGAGGGTGCCGCCGTCGTCCGTTTTCACCACGAACACTCCCAGGCCGTAGTCCATGTTCGGAATGCCCGTCGGGTGCGGCGTGCACATCTCGGCCAGCAGCGGGGCCGGCAGCAGCTTGCCGCCCAGCAGCGCGGAGATGAACGTGTGCAAGTCCCGGGTGGTTGAGATCATGTCGCCACCGCTGGAGATCCAGGAGGGGTTCTGGCGGGTGACGTCGATCGTCTTCTGCTCGCCGGCGTCCTCGTAGCGATAGTAGGCGTGCGCGTACGGCTCGGGGATCTCCGGCGAGGCGTCCGGCACCACGGTGTCCGACAACCCGAGCGGTCCCAGGATCAGCCGCCGCATCTCCTCGGCGACCGAGCGGCCGGCGACCTTCTCGATCAGCAGCCTGGCCAGCACATAGTTGGTGTTGGAATAGCTCCAGCCCGTCCCAGGCTCGAACCGCGCCGGCTTGGACAACGCCAGCTCCACCAACTCCTGCGGCCGGTAGGTCTTGAACCGGTTGTCCATCCACTCTTGGCCCGTGGTGCCGTACGGAATGGGGATCCCCGCCACGATCGTCCCGTCGGCGTAGACTTCGCCGCTGAAGTTGAACACGCCACTGGTGTGCTGCAACAGCATCCGCACCGTGATCCGCTCGTCCAGCCCGAACTCGGGCAGGTAGTCCGCCGCGGGGGCGTCCAGGGCGATCTTGCCCTCGGCCACCAGTTGCAGCACCAGGGTCGCGGTGAAGGTCTTGGTGTTGCTGCCGATCCGGACATGCCCGTCCGTCGGCGGCTTCGCGGCCCCGCCCAGCTCGGCCGCCCCGGCGCTGCCGGCCCACTCACCCCGCTCATCGTGCACGCGCAGCGACACCCCGACGAAGCCGGAATCAACGATCTCCTCGATCGCCTTCTGCAACTCCGGACGATCCTGCCCGGCGGCGTCGAGGGCGGCGGTGATCTTGCGGGCCATCTCGGCCGCAACGGTGCTGGGCTTGTCCGGGTGGACCTGGGCGGCTTCGATGGCGAGGAGGATGGTCCTGCGGAAATTGTCGGCTTCTGCCGGAGCCCGCTTGCCGAGCAGTTCCATGGCTGCGGTCAGGGCCGGCAATACCCGGTCGGCGAGTTCGGCGACGGTCGTGCCGTTCAGGTCGATGTCCTTGGCGTTCGCGGCGAGCACATGCCCGACCAGACCGGTCGCCGACGACAGGGCGATGGTGGCGTTCGTGGCGGCCTTGTGGGGCGAGCCGGTGGCGGCGGCCATCAGCGACACAGCGCCGTACGCGGCGGTCCGCAGAGTGCTTTTGTCCTGGTCGGAAAGGGTGATGGACATGGTGGTTGCCCCTTCAAATCTGTCGTGTCCGGTCGGCTTCGCGCCGCTGCGACGAGCTTCCACCTTGACCTAAGGTCAACCTCAACTATGACCTAGGTCACAACTGGGCGGCTTCGGAAGCGGGACGCCGTCCCCGCCGGGTGACAGTCGCATCTCGTACGGGTCCGCAACCGTCCTGCTACGCCCACCATGTGGAACGGCGGACGCCGAATGGCGCCTGGCCAACTGGCTGGTCAGCAACTGGCCGGGCATGATCACGCCTGCGGCCCGCCCGCCATCGACCCGGACAAGCCGAGGTAGACCAGGGCCACTGTGCGGTCCTCGCGTACCGGTCGAGGCCGCCGTCGGCTGGACCGCAGGCGATACGGGTCCACGATGTTCGTCGCGCTGTGCGATCTCCTGAACGGTGCCGCAGGGGCCTCTTGGGACGGAGAGAATCAACGTGTGAGGAAACTGATCGCCTGTGTCGCACTGGCATCGCCGACGGCCTGCGGGTACGGCGAGGAGCAACGCATCATGAACTCCTTCGCCGAGATGGAGCAGGTGGCTCGGGCGGCCGGGTCGGACGACGGTGTGGCGACTCGGTCGCGGAAGATCGGGGAGGTCGAGTTTCAGGCGATCTACCAAGAGGGTGACCGGGTCTATTTCCGGGTGGGCGAGAATGGGCCCAGCGTGGATCCCTATGGTTACGTCTGGAGTCCTGAGCACGTGCCGGTCGATGACTCCAACCCGTCGGTCGCGTCGTCGTTCGAGCACATCCAGGGTCCTTGGTATCGCTGGAGCGACAGCTATTGAGTCACACCGTCTCCTTGCGGCGCACCAGTTCGGTGATCCAGATGGGCGCGAACGGAGAGGTGCAGCCCGGGGGAGTCGGGTAGTCCTTGAGGACCTCCAGGCGCTCGCCGATGTCGATGGCGCGGGCGCGGTGTTCGGCGTGTTCGATGCCGATCTGCGCCAGGCAGTGGTTCATCGCCCATTGCAGGCGGTCCGGCGCGTTTTTCATCTCCGCTTCGATGACGTCGAGTAGTTCTGGGAGGTCGAGGCCGTCGGGTTTCTTTGCCACGCGTTCGGTGGTCAGTGCCCAGCCGGCGCTGGCGACGACTGGGTCCGGATCGGCGTACCAGGCCAGGCGTAGCTCTTCGGCGTGCGGGTTCTTCTTCACCACGTAGTTCACGAGCCAGTCGTGGACCTTGGGGGTGCGCGCCTGGCGCAACATGACGTCCAACTCGTCCCGCCGGAACGCTTTCGGGCGGCAGATCAGGAGTGCCAGTAGTTTCGCCGCCGTATCATCCGTTTCCCAGAGTCGGCAGGCGAGTTCCTGCTGTGTCTTCAGGCGCTTTGCGAGTGCGCGCAGTTTGCTGAGGTTCACACCGTGGTCGTCGCCGTGTTTCTCATTGACCGCGCGTGCCTTCGGATCCTCGAGTTCGGCCAGTTCGGCCATCACCTCGGCCACCAGTGTGTTCTCAGCCATCGCAGCCTCCCTGCCCATCCTTCTACCGCGGGATTCAGCCTATGGTGTTCTGCTGGACGCGCCGGGATTGAGGCGGTCATTGACCAGGCGCCGGCGTTCCATCGGAAGATCGTGAGTGGCCATGGCCCTCTTCAGGAGGTCTGGCTCATACCCCTGGGCCGCCATGAGGTCGAGGAGAGGTTCGTATCGATCGGGGCGATCGCGCAGGAGTTCTGTGGCCAACCGCAGTTCGAGACGCACCACGGGAACTTGATGCGGGCCGCACGTGATCAGGACGTAGTGCTGCCATGGGCCACGGCCAATGCACTCCATCGCGTCGGAGTCGGTCTCCTGTTCGACGGTGCTGAGCTCTAAAGGGACCCCGTTCACTTCGTACCTGGCGAAATACTGCGAAGTCTCGGGGAGCCAAGATGCCGGATACAGGCAGGGAAAGGATGAGAGGGCGGCAGAGATGGTGTCCACGTCCTCTCGCCGGGCGAGTAGGACATCGAGATCTCCGACGGGAAGATGAACACCTTGCAGCAGGGCCGCGCCGGTGCCACCCACGCGGTACATCGGGTCGGCGCCCACAGCCTTCATGGCGGTGAGGGTCGTCTCCAAGGCCGACGTTACGTCCTCCAGCAGCAGTGATGCTTTACCGTCTCCCATGGTGAGCAGCGTACTGATCGTGAGCGTTCATGGTCAGGGCTCTGGTTGACGGGCTGAGCGGACTCGTCGGCCCAGGAAACGGCTCTCGTTATCGCGGGGTCAGGACACAGAACTCGTGGCCGTCGGGGTCGGCCATGACCACCCAGTCGACCTCGCCCTGGCCGATGTCGACGCGCTTCGCGCCCAGGGAGATCAGACGGTCGACCTCTGCCTGCTGATCGCCGTCGGCGGGTGGAGCGAGGTCGAAATGCAGCCGGTATTTCTTCCCGAGCTTCGGATCCAGTGGCGGGCCGCCCCAGGTGATCTTCGGGCCGCCGTGCGGCGAGCGGATCGCGGTCTCCTGGTCCTGATCCCAGACCAGCGGCCAGTCCAGCGCTTTGCTCCAGAAGTATCCGACCTCCTGCGAACCGTCGCTCGCGAGGGCGCCGATGAATCCGCAGTCGGCGAGGAATTTGTTGTCCGGCTCGATGACACAGAACTCGTTGCCTTCGGGGTCGGCGAGCACGATGTGACCCTCCTCCGGCAGTTGGCCCACGTCGATGTGCTGAGCGCCGAGTTCGAGCGCCTTCGCCACCGTCTGCTGCTGGTTCTCGAGGGAGGTGCTCGTCAGGTCGAAGTGCATCTGGTTGGGGCCGGCCTTCTGCTCCTGACTCGGCAGAAAGCGGATTCGGAACCCGGTGTCATCGCTCGGCAGAAGCACAATGCCGTCTTGGGGATCGTCGGCCATTTCCCAGTCGAGGACGCCGGCCCAGAAGCGTGCGAGACGGAGTGGGTCGTTCGCGTCGAAGCAGAGCGCGTGGAGGTGCGAAGTCATTCCGCCCCACACCCCCGATCCGCTGATTCAAAGCCGCAGACACGGTACGTATTCCGCGCCGGCAGAGGGAAACAATGCTCGGCGCTCGGCCACGTGAAGTGAGGTAGCACCCCGTCATGTTGACATGCCCGGCGACGATCTTCTACGAGTTTTTCGGGGGTGCGGAGCCTCGGTTCGAGGACGTGGCCGGCGCTCTGCTCGGGGTGTCGCCCCTGTAGGCGCCCGCGACCATGTCAGCCGCGGAACTGCGGTCAGGTCATCTGTTCGTACAGGTGCCGCCAGCGCGAGACGTCATAGGACCCGAGGAGGACCGTATCGATCAGCAACTCCAGCAGCAGGCGATCAGAGTCCTCGTACCTGCGCCTATACCGGCGCCTGCTCGACTCGATCGCTACTTTGGCGATCCGCCGGCCGCCGTCGCACGGCTGGAAATCCGCTTGGAACTCCTGGACTCCGGTCCAACTCCGGTGCAAATGTAAGCGGTCGTCGTCGACGAAGGCGAACCACTTGTCGTCCATGTCTTCGGGGACGTGGCCGCGCCGGATGATCTGCCATTCCCGCTCAGCCCATATTCGATCCGGTGGGGGCAGCGCGCGGGGTTTGCGTAGCGAATGCAACGTTCCCCATGAACTCCTGGTCACCGTCATGTCCTCGGCCGGAGGCGGGCCAGGGGAGCCGACTATGACATGGCGCCAAACGGCGAATCGTTCGTCTGGTGATCTCTCGGTCACGTCTCAAGGGTGACACGACCTGAGGCGATGGGCTAAAGGTCGCCTCTAGCGGCCGGGGCAGGGCCCTCTCACTGCCCCGGTGCCCGACAAAGCGTGCCTCGCAGAAGTTAGAAATTCTATTGATGAATGAGGATAGTCGTGCTTGAGTGCCGTTTGTTGGACATCGGGCAATAGGGGAAAACGGGGAGAGTGTTCAATGAATCGATTATTCATGGGAGCGACCACGGCCGGTGTGTTGATGGCGGCGTTAATCACGGCGACGCCCGCTCAGGCCGCCAGACAGGCCAAATCGGGTGACTTCAACGGTGACGGCAAGGTCGATCTGGTGATCAGTGCCGAGCAGGAGACCGTCGGCGGCTTCATCAGCGCGGGCCTGGTCATCGCGCTCGACGGGGTCGGCGCCGCGAACGCGGCCGCTTTCGACCTGGGCCGGTTCGGCGCGACCGACCCGTCCTTCGGCTCGTTCGGCCACGCGCTGCTCCCCTAGGAAACGCCGGGACCGGCGGTCGTCATGTCCGCCGGTCCTCGGGACGCGGTACGACAGGACCGCGTCACCAACGCTCGTGGATCGAGCCGAAGAGCATCCAGCCCGGGATCCCGACGAACAGGGCGCAGACCACGATCAGGATGACGAGGTCACCCCCGGTCGCCCAGCCGAAGGCCAAGGTGTGCGCCGCCGTGGCCACCGGCACCAGACCCATGAACATCCAGCAGAACGTACGGTAGACGAGGAAGAAGAAGCCGTCCCACCAGCCGAACAGCAGCCCCCACAGCAGGAGCCCCAGGCCGAAGAAGGCCACGCCCAGCCAGACGCCGAGCGCCGTGCTGGCCTCCGGCAGAAACCACTCCGTCTCCCCCTGCACCTCCAGGCCGACGACCTCCTGGCGCCAGAGCCGCAATGTGGCCGGTTGTCCCTCCTTGGCCTTGTTGTAGACATTCGACGACACGTCGCGGGCCTGCTGGGAGCCGTTGGCGCGCCGCCAGGTGATCTCGTGGTGGGTGGTCGTGCTCGTGCTGGTGTAGGTGTGGCCGTTGGCGTCGGTATTCGTCGTGGTCGTGGTGGTGGTGTACGTACGCCGGCGAACGACGGAGACCGGCTCATCGCCGAGACAGCCGCCGGCGTCCTGGTCGCACACCACCGCCTCGCGGAACTGCCGGGTCTGCTGGTACGGATCGGCGGCGCCGGTGAGCGCCACCATGATCACGCCAAGGCCGAGCGCGATCACGATCCACCGGCCGGGCGAACGTCTGGGTAGCGATACGAGGTTCGGCAGTCGACGGTACCGGCGGCGCCTCATGACTCATCCCCACATTGATCACTCATACATCGCTGTCTCGGTGATAGTCGATCACGGATCGTGGCGGACCCCTTCCAGTTCTGTAGATGTTCCCGTTCAGCCCTGCCCGCCCACCCCCACCGGCGCCGGGAGCAGCGGCTCGCCGTTGATCGAGCGGCACTCGGTGCCGAAGTCCCACCACAGGAGCCCGTCGCAGGTCAGGTAGGGGTACATCCCGCGTACCCCGCACCCGAGGTACAGGGCCTGGGCGACATCGTTCAAGTAGGCCGTCAGGCCGGGCCACGAATCGGAGAAGTCGCCGACGCCATCGTGGACCGCCCAGCCGAGCCGGCCCTGACCGGGCCCGGGACGTTGATCGATGACGTGGGCGTTGCCGTCGGCGCTCTCTGCCCAGGGGATCCACAGGGGATGCCACCAGGGCTCGCCCACCGGGGCGACGGCCACGAAGCCGTCGATGTCGGCCGCGATCTCCATGCGCATCCGCCAGTGCGCCGCGATGCCCGACGCGGACAGCGGTGTCTGCTCCGGCAGCAGGCTGGTCCACTCTTTCAGCCCGTCGTGGCAGGTCAACGACTCGCTCAGCTCGTCGGGCAGCCTTACGCACAGGCTCTTCAGCGCGTCCGGGGTCGCCGGCGGGTTGAGCATCGCCAGCGTGGCCGGCGCGTGCGCCGCCAGCCAGGCGTCGATGCGGCGCCACGACGACGATACCGATGACATGGTCGGCTCCCTATGGTCGCTGTCGCTTCTGTACAAGACCCGGAGGGTCGTTCCTCCCTAATCTCCTATCTGCAAGGCCGACCGCGTAACTCCAAAGATCAAGGAACAGAGCCATGGGTAAGATCGTTTCCAGCTTCTTCATCTCCGTTGACGGCGTCGTCGAGTCGCCGGACAAGTGGCACTTCCCGTACTGGAACGACGAGATGGGCGCCGTGGTCCAGGCGGGCATGCAGAGTGCGGCCGCGATGCTGATGGGCCGCAAGCTGTACGAGGAGTGGGCCGGCTACTGGACGCAGACCGACAGCGACCAGGACGTGGCCAAGGCGCTCGGCGACACCCGCAAATACGTCGTGTCGAGCACTCTCGAAAAGGCCGACTGGGCCAACACCACGGTCATCTCCGGTGACGTCGCGGCCGGGGTGCGCGCGCTCAAGGACGAGATCGACGGTGAGATCCAGATGTCCGGCTCCGCGACGACCGTGCGGTGGCTGCTGGCCAATGGGCTGCTCGACGAGCTGAACCTGCTCGTTCACCCGATCGTCGTCGGCCAGGGCCAGAGGTTGTTCGAGGACACCCCGGCCCACCCGCTGAAGCTGGTCAAGTCCGAGACGTTCACGACCGGCGTACTCAACCTGCGGTATGTCCCGGACGCCGGCTGACCCCGTGGCGGTGGGGTGCCGCCATGAGTGTGGCACTCCAGAGCATGGAATGATCTCCCGCATGTCCGCCAAGGCGATCGCGTTCGCCGCCTTACTCCGCCGCGTGGTGGCGCGTGTCAGTGGGCGGAGGTCGAACCCCCGTGCCGTGGCCCTGGCCCGGCAGGTTGGAGCCATCGCTCCATGGGATCGGCAGGAGGCCGGGCACGTCGCCGAGGTGCTGGCGTGGATCGGCTCCGGCGCGCCGCTGTACCGTACCCGCAAGCCCGACATCCCCGACCCCCACCTGGTGAGCTATTTCGTGGGCCTGAGCCCGCGCGAGGAACTGCTGCTGGTCGCCCACCGCGCCGCCGGCCTGTGGCTGCCCAGCGGCGGGCATGTCGAACCGGGGGAGGACCCGTGGGAGACGGTGGTGCGGGAGTGCGCGGAGGAGCTGCACCTACCGGCGGTGGCGCACCCGCGGTTCGGTGAGCGGCCCTTCTTCGTCACCGTCACCCGGACGCGCGGCGAAGGCCCCCACACCGACGTGTCGCTCTGGTACGTCCTCGACATCGACCAGGTGACGACCTTCGACCAGGCCGAGTTCACGGGCATCAGATGGGTGACGCCGCCTCGGTTGCTCGAAGAGCCGATCGAACGGCTCGACCCGCACCTGCACCGCTTCACCCGCAAGCTCATGGCCGCTCTCACCCCTTCAGATCCAGTACGCCCACCGTCTGCCCCCCACTCTCCTCACCCGTGAGCTGGAACCCGAGCTTGCGGTAGAACCCCTCGGGCCCTCCGTCGCCGGGCTCCCACGTGACGTACATCTGAGTGGCGCCACGCCGCCTGACCTCGGCGGCCACCGACTCGACGGCGAAGCGGCCGACCCCGCGCCCCTGCGCGTCAGGGGTGACGTTGAGCCGCCACAGACCGGAACGGAAGTCGACCCCCTTGCCGTTCCAGTCGAGTTCGAGGAACGCCATGAGGAACCCCACGGGAAGATCGCCATCGAGGATGAGGCGTGGCCAGGCCGCCTGCGGATACACGTACGCCTCCGCCAGCGACTTCACCACCGGCGACACGAGGCGCTCCTGGTCGGGGCGGACTTTTACCGCGATGGCGGAGTCAATGTTGGCGGGCGTGATAGGGACAAGGCGAAGGTTAGGCGTCATGGCAGAACAATAAAGGCGGGCCACCGAGGATCATGTCGTCATGGGCACATGGGTGTACGTACGAGGCTGGCTCGAATTCCACGGCCAGCGGTCGGAGGCCGAGCACATCATCGAGGAGGGCGACCCGGCGGGCTGGACCTTCCCCGACGGCGGCTGGCTGGAGGCCGCCTGCTACGCCAGGGCGGTGCGCGCGGGCGAGGTCGACGACGTGCTCGACCGGCTCCGCCGCATCGCCGCCCTGCCCGCCGTCGACGCGGACGGCGACCGCGTGTGCGGGTTGTTCCTCGCCTTCCACGAAGCCGACGGGCAGACCGAATGGCAGGTACGCGACGGCCAGGTCCACGTCACGCCGGCCTCGCCCCGCCACGACTACCTCTGGGCGTGAAGGTGCTCGCCGAGCAGCGCGAAGAAGGTGTCACCGCGGACGATCTCGAAGGGCTCGGCGAGTAGCGTCCCGAGCTCGGCGATGTCGGTGGGCGTCCAGTTCCAGGCGTTGACCGCGCCCGCGATGAACAGCGGCGCCCGCCCGTCCCACCCCTCGATCCGCTTGACGAGGGTGTCCCGGTACTCCTGGGCCTTGCCCTGCGGTGAGAAATTCCCGATCACGGGAATCCCGGCCGCGCGGAACCGCAGGTCACCGGTCTCCCACGACTGCACGATGCCGCGCAGCGGCGTGTTCTTCCGGTACGACGCCACGATCCGCTCGTCGAACGGCACCCAGCCGTCACCCGCGGCGTTGCGCTGGTTGTAGGCGTACACCAGGTCCATCCCGGTACGCCGCAGGAACCGCCCGGTCAGCTTGGTGTAGGCGTCCAGGGCGGACGCGGGCCAGGAGCCGGGGTAGGTGTAGCCAGCGCCGGACGGGCCCGCGATCAGCAGGTCGTTGGCGGTGGCCGTGCGCTGGTAGTGCGCCAGCAGCGCGGGACCGATCTCGGCCAGCAGTGGGCTGACCGTCCAGTTCGTCGGTACGTCACCGCGGGCCGGATCGTCCCACAGCCGCCGCATGTGCCGCTGGCAGTACTGGATGTTGTCGCCCTCGCCCACGGTGAGCGTGAGGTAGACCCGGTTGCGGAGGGTGGCCCGGGGCCTCGGGCGTACCCGGTCGGAGATCTTGGCCTGGACGCCCGCGTGCACGGTGGCGTTCATGTAGTAGTCGGCGGGCACGACCTCGACGGCGTGCTGTGAGGCCCGGTCCACGCCGCCCCACTCCCCGGCCACGTCGTTGGAGAACCAGCCCGCGTAGGGCGTGGTCGGCCTGACCCTGCCGAGGATCTCGTCGAGCAGCTCGCCGGTCCGGCCGGAGGGCGGCAGCCAGAAGACCATGGCGCGCGTCGCGACCGTGTAGTCGCGGAAGTAGGGGAACGGCTCGACGCGCGTCGGGGCGGTGGTGGCGGCGGTGACCAGGAACTGGTTCCACAGGTCCACCTCGACCCGCAGTTGCCGGGTGCCGGCGGGCGCCACGAAGCGGTAGATGAAGTAGTTGCCACCGTCGGCGAAGCGGTTGGCGTCCCCGCCGATGGCCGAGTTGAGGCCGTCGAACAGGTACGCGGCCTCGCCGTCCGTACCCGGGGTGAAGGCGGCGATCTGGGCGCCGTCGGCCAGCACCTTGACCGCGCCGACCGAGGCGCCCCAGCCGTCGTCGCCGAGGGAGTCCTGGAAGCGCAGGTAGACGCCGTCCTGGCCGGTCAGCTCCTGGCTGAGGTCGAACGTGCGCACCTCGCGGTTGGAGGAGTCCCTGACGCGCTCGGTCTCCCTGGCGACCTCGCGCCACTGGACGCCGTCGACCCGTACCGTCCTGGTCGGAGGCAGGCCGCTGAGCAGGGCCTGGGTGCAGCGGGGGAACAGGGTGTCGAGCTGCCAGCGGTAGGTGGCCAGGACGTCGCCGGGGTCGAACCGGCCGCGCAGGTCGGAGATGACTTCGAGGCCGTACTCGGTGGCCTGGTCGGCGGTGGCGGCGACGGCGTTCTCCAGGCCGGCGAGGGTGGTGGCGACGTTGACCGAGTCGGGGACGGCCGGGTCGTGCAGGATCGCGCCGCGGACCTCGCCGCGGTAGCGGGCGATCAGGTCCAGGGGGCGCTCGTGGCGGGTGACGGCGGCGCCGGTGCTGGACAGCCAGGCGACGTCGTAGTTCTCGGCGTTGTAGTTGAAGTAGAGGCGCGGGCGCCGGCGGTTGACGACGCCCTGGAGGGTGGTCAGGAGAAGCTGGTCGTTCCCGTGGAGGGTGGCGATGTCGGCGAAGTCCAGCCGGGTGGGGCGGCCGAAGCCGGGGAGTAAGGGGGCGGCGGTACGGGTCGCGGCGGCGGCGGGGCCGGACACGGTGAGCCCGAGGCCACCGGCCGCGAGGGCCAGGCCGTTCGCCCACAGGAAACTACGTCGTGACACCATTCACTGCTCCTCGGGAGGGAGGGACGGGGGGTGACAACGTTGTCAACTGTGAACCTAACAACCCGGTGAAAACGTGTAAATACGCGGTTGACCGTCGCCCACTCGGCCGGAAGCAGGATCCAGGACCGTACTTTTGACCGGTACCCGCCCGGCGCCGGGGCCCCTACCGTGTGCGTGTGCGGTGGTTGTGGAATGCCGGGCTGGGCGCCGGGCTCGCGGTGGTGACCGTTTCCGCGGCCGCCCGGATCGCGGAGACCTGGGGCGGGTCCTACTGGCGGTTCGACTGCGCCGCCGGGACGGTGGGCTGCGCGATCGTGCTGGTCCGCCACCGTCATCGGTTGTGGGCGGCGGTCGCGGGCATGGTCGTCGCGGCGGCCGCCATCCTGGTCGCCCGGCTGGCCGAGCTGCCCGCCGAGCCCGGCCCCGGCCTGGCGCTGAGCCTGGCGGTGCTGGTCGGCTCCGCCGTCAGGGTGCTGCCCGTCCGGCAGGCGGTCGCGGTGGCGGCGGGCGGCCTCGCGGTGGTCGGCGGCAGCCTGGCCGCGGCCCTGACCTCCGTCTCCTCCCACGCCACGGTGGCGATGCTGAACGGCGCCTGCTGGCTCGCCGCCCTCGCGGCCGGTCTGGGGCCGCGCCTGCTGGCCGCCCGCCGCCGGACCGTCGCCGAGCGCGTACGCCGCCACGAACGCCTCGCCCTGGCCAGAGAGCTGCACGACGTCGTCGCCCACCACGTCACCTGTGTCGTCCTCCAGGCCCAGGCCGCCCGGCTGGTCGCCGGCAAGCACCCGGAGAAGGTCCCCGGCTCGCTGGCGGACATCGAGTCGGCCGGCTCCGACGCCCTGGCCGCGACCCGCCGCGTCGTCGGCCTGTTACGCGAACCCGGCGGCACCGCTCCCACCGGCGAGTTCGAGCTCGACGAGCTGGTCGGCCACTTCAACGGCCCTCCGGTACGCCTGCGGCTCCCCTCAGGCGGGCGCCCCCTGCCGCCCGAGGTGGCCGGCACCGTCTACCGCGTCGTCCAGGAGTCCCTGACCAATATCTCCCGCCACGCCCCGAACGCCACGTCGGTCACCGTCACCGTCGCACGAGACCGGCACGCCCTGACCGTCGAGATCGCCGACAAGACCCCCGGCCCCCGTCCGCACCGTGGTGAGAAGGGCGGCTACGGCCTGGTCGGCATGCGCGAACGCGCCGAAGCCTTCGGCGGCACCCTGACCGCGGGTCCGCGCCCGGGTGGAGGCGGCTGGACCGTCCTCGCCACCCTCCCGCTCCCCGAAAGAGGCCGATGAGCATCACGGTCCTGCTGGCCGACGACCAGCCGATGATCCGCGACTGCCTGCGCCTCATCCTGGAGGACCAGCCCGACATCACCGTGGTCGCCGAGGCCGCGGACGGCGCCGAGGCCGTCGCCCTGGCTCGCAGACTGCGCCCCGACGTGTGCCTGGTGGACGTCCAGATGCCCCGCCTCGACGGCATCGAGGTCACCTCCGCCCTGGCGGGCCCGGCCGTCTTCGACCCGCTGCGGGTGGTCGTGGTGACCACGTTCGACCTCGACGCGTACGTCTACGGGGCGCTGCGCGGGGGCGCGGCCGGCTTCGTACTCAAGGACGCCGGCCCCGACCTGCTCGTCGAGGCGGTCCGGGCGGCCCACGCGGGCGACGTGCTGATCTCGCCGTCGGTCACCCTCCGGCTGCTGCGCCACTTCGCGGCCAACGGCCCGGGCCCGGATCGCGCGGTCGCCCAGCGGTTGTCCGACCGGGAGACGGAGGTCGTCCGCGCGATCGCCCAGGGCCACAGCAACCGGCAGATCTCCGACGAGCTGTGCATCTCACTCAGCACCGTCAAAGGCCACGTGTCCACCGTCCAGGCCAAACTGGGCCTGCGCAACCGGGTCGAGGTCGCCGCCTGGGCATGGGAACACCGCGTGATCACCACCAGAATGACCGAGTGACGGAGTGCCGGCGTCAGTCGGGTGGGAGGGTCCGCAGGTCCTTGCGTGAGGGCAGGCCGAGTTTGCGCAGGGCGCTGGCGACGTGGCTCTCGACCGTCCGCCGTGACAGGAACAGCTCGTCCGCGATCTCCTGGTTCGTCTTCCCGGCCGCCGCCAGCAGCGCCACCTCGCGCTCGCGTGACGACAACGTCTGCCCGTGCGACGGCCGCCCGCCTCGCCACGGGTACGGGATGGGCACGCCGTTCTGCCGCATGATCCGGGAGACGCGGGCGATGTCCCGGTCCGCCCCCATCGCCCCGAACGCGCGCAACGCGTCCTCCAGGGCCCGCCCGCCGTCAGCGGATCCGTGCTCGCAGCGCCATCGGCCCAGGCGTTCGCTCACCAGCGCCTCCTCGTACCGCAGCCCGGCCTCCCGCAGCGTGACCAGCGCCCGCTCCAGCAGGCCATCGGCCTCCTCCGGCGCCACCACGGCCCGCGCGGTGAGCAGCGCGGCCTGCGCGAGCGGCGCGTCGGCCCCGTCGATCCCGGCCGCCAACTCCGCCACCAGCCCGGCCCCGGCGCCATCCGCCGGCCCCGCGTCAGCCCCGGCCCCAGCCCCTAGTGCGTCCACCAGGCACAGGACGCTTTCGGCGCCCCACACCCAGTTCCCCTTCGCCCTGACCAGCGCGAGCGCGGCCGTGGCGTGGTCGGCGGCGCCGGTGGCGTCGTCGAGGGTGAGCAGGAGCCGGGACATCGTCATCCTGGCCGGGATGAGCGGCCACACCGCGCCGACCCGCTCGGCGAGAGCGATCACCTCCGTGAGGCACGCGACCGCCTCCTCGGCCGGCCCCGTGGCGGCCAGCAGGGCACCGCGCAGCAGGCGGGAGTCAAGGGAGGCCGCCGCGAAGCCGGCCGACGCGCCGCCCAGCAGCCGCACCCGGCCCTCCAGCCCGTCCCACCGCCCCGCCGCCCGGTCCACGGCGGCCCTCACCAGCTCGACGACCTCCGCCACCCGCAGGTATTCGGCCTGCCCGGCCACCTGGCGGCCCTCCGCGAGCAGGGCTTCGGCGCGTTCCAGGCGGCCGACGTGCAGGGCGCCCTGGGCCCAGTTCAGGCAGGCGCGGGCGTGCTCACGGGGGGAGGCGCGCAGGTGGTCGTCGCGGAGCAGGTCGTCGATCAGCCGCCAGCTCTCCGGGTCGCCCTGTTCGAGCAGGAGGGAGGCGCGCGCGATGCGTACCGCGACGCCGATGTCGGGGTCGCCGCTGCGGCGGGCCACCTGTTCCGCCTCGTCGCAGCGCGCGGCGTGCTCGCTGATGTGCCGGTCCACGACGGTCTCGGGCGCGGCCAGGACGGCGAGGGCGCGGCCGAGCAGCGACGGCCGGTCACCGAGATCGTCGACGGCGCGCTCGATCTGCAGGTAGCCGGCCCGCGCCTCCCCGTGCTGGCGCAGCAGGCGGCCGAGGGCCAAGCGCAGCTCGCCGCGCGGGTCCGCGGGCAGCGGCTCGGTGGCCAGCAGGCGTTCCAGGATCGGTACGGCCTGCGCGTGCGCCAGCCCGTCCACCGCCACCCGGCCGAGCTTGACGGCCAGCCGCACGCGTACGTCGCGCGACAGCTCCCCGACCTCCAGCGCCTGCAGCAGGAACCGCGCCGCCGTGGCGTCGTTGCCGTGGGCGAGCGCCGTGTCGGCGGCGGCCTCCGCGTTGCCCACGAAGTCCGCGGTACGCCCCGCGTGCCGGAAGTGGTGGGCGAGCCGGGCCACCGGCCGAGGCCCGTCGCCGGACTCCAGGGCCCGCGCGGTCCGCAGATGCAGCCAGCGGCGGCCGGGGGCGGCCACGGACTCGTACACGATCTGCCGGGCGAGCGTGTGCCGGAAGCGGCTGCGGCCGTCCTCCTCGTGCAGCAGCCCGACCGCCTGCGCCTTCGCCAGCGCCTTGGCGACCTCCGGCGGGCTGCGGTCGGTGACCTCCGCGAGCACCCGGTCGTCGGGGGTCATGCCGATGACGGCGGCGGCCCCGACGATCTCCCGCTCCGGCTCGTCGAGCGACGACAGGCGCTGCAGCACGACGTCGCGCAGCACGGTCGGCACGGCCAGCCCGGCGAGCGTGTCGGGGTGGGCCGGGATCTCGCTCGCGGGCAGCCGCTCCAGCAGCGTGCGCAGCACCTCCTCCACGACGAACGGGATGCCGCCGGTCTTCTCGTAGAGAGGCGCGGCGAACGTACGGGGGAGTTCGGTCTTGAGGATGCTCCGCGCGAGCTCCTCCACCTCGGGCGGGCTCAGCGGGGTCAGACCGACCGTCCGGGCGGGGCCCGACGGCGCGCGGGCGAACGCCTCGCGGATGGGCAGCGACCCCGATTCGGTGCGTACGGTGAGGATGACGGTCAGGTCGCGCGGCTGGTGCGCGGCGAGGAAGGCCAGGAAGTCGTGGGTGCCGCCGTCGGCCCAGTGCACGTCCTCCAGCACGAGCACCAGCGGGCTCAGATGCTCCAGCAGGGCGACGGCCGCGCGGAACACGCGGTGCCGCTCGGCCCGCTGGTCGGGCAGCGGGGGCAGCGGCGGCGGCAGGTGCTCGGCGATCTCGGGCAGCAGCGGCGCCAGCGCCCCGATCACCGGGTTCGGCGGCCTCGACCGGACCAGCTCCGCCCCGGCCAGGCGGAAGGCGTCGAGCAGCGGGGAGAGCGGCAGGGGCTCCTGCAGTTGCTCGCACTGGCCCACCAGGCGGCGCGTCCCGGCCAGGTCGGGCGCCGCGAACAGCTCCGCGACCAGGCGGCTCTTGCCGATCCCCGCCTCGCCCTCGATCAGGGCGAGCGAGGGAGGGGCGGCGATGACGGTACGCAGGAGCGCTAGCTCGGCCCGGCGGCCGATGAGCACGCCAGAGAGCGAGCCCGAGAGCGAGCCCGAGGGGGCGACATGGGGCATGCGGCCACCCCCTACCTGCGCTAATGGCGGCATGTCAGCGCAAATAGGCTACCGGATCGTCAACTGCCGTTAAGTAATGCCCAAAAATCCGTATACGGTACGGATGCCGACCCGGCCCGCCCCTCAATAGCCTCGGCGATCGTCCGCGTGATGCGCGGTGACGCATGGAGGGGCGACGATGGATCTGTCCAAATCTCCGGGAATCCCCAGACGGCTGGTGGCGGTGACCGGGCTCGCGCTGGCCGGGCTCGCCTGGCCGAGCACGGCCGTGGCCGCCGCGGAGGACCAGAAGACCTACATCGTGCAGATGGCCCCTGACCCCGTCGCGACGTACGAGGGGGACGTGGCCGGTCTGCCGAAGACCAAGCCCGAGCGGGGCGAGAAGATCGAACCCCGCTCGGCCGAGGTGACCGAATACGTCGGTCACCTGAAGAGCCGGCACGACGCCGCGCTCAAGAAGACCGGCGGCAAGAAGCTCTACGAGTACGTGTACTCCTACGGCGGTTTCGCCGCCAGGATGACCACGTCCCAGGCGGCCAGGATGCGGGCGTTACCCGACGTCGTGACCGTGACCGAGGACAAAAAGGTGTCCGTCGCGACGTCCTCGACACCGGCCTTCCTGGGCCTCGACGCGCAGGGCGGCCTCTGGGCTCAGCTCGGCGGCCCCACGGGTGGCCCGCGTGGTCAGGGCGCGGGCGAGGACCTGGTCATCGGCGTGATCGACAGCGGCATCTGGGCGACCAGCCAGAGCTTCGCCAGCCCCGACGTCGCCGGAAAGGCGTACGGGAAGGCGGCCGGCTACGGTGGCACGTGCACGCAGGGCAGCCCGGACAAGTCCTGGGACGCCGCCCTGTGCAACGGCAAGATCGTCGGCGCGAAGCACTTCAACACCGGCTGGGGCGGCGACGCCGGCATCAAGGAACAGCTCCCGTGGGAGTTCCAGTCGCCGCGCGACTACAACGGGCACGGCACCCACACCGCCTCGACGGCCGCGGGCAACCACGGCGTGGCCACGACAGGGCCGGCCGCCGCGTTCGGCAAGATCAGCGGCATCGCGCCGCGCGCCAGGGTCGCCGCGTACAAGGCGCTCTGGTCCACGCAGGACGCCTCCACCGCGAACGGCTACTACTCCGACCTGGTCGCCGCCATCGACCAGGCGGTGGCCGACGGCGTGGACGTCATCAACTACTCGGTCTCGGGCACGAGCACGGACTTCCTGGACCCGGCCGAGGTCGCGTTCCTGTCGGCCGCGGAGGCGGGCGTGTTCGTCGCGGCGGCGGGCGGCAACAGCGGGCCTGCCGCGTCCACGGTGGCGCACCCGTCGCCCTGGGTGACGACGGTCGCGGCCGGCACGCACAACCGCGGCACCCAGGGGTCGGCGACGCTGGGCAACGGCACCACGTACAGTGGCGCCTCGCTGGTGGCCACGAAGGCGGGCCCGGCGCCGCTCGTTGACGCCGCGGCGGCGGGGCTGCCCGGCGCCGACGCGACGCGCGCGGCGCAGTGCTGGGCCGCCAGGGACAACGGCGGCAAGGCCGTGCTCGACCCGGCCAAGGTCAAGGGCAAGATCGTGGTGTGCGACCGGGGTGTGACGCCTCGGGTCAACAAGAGCGTCGCGGTCGCCGAGGCGGGCGGCATCGGGATGATCCTGGTAAACACCGCCGACAACTCCCTCAACTCCGACCTGCACACCATCCCGGCCGTGCACCTGTCGGACAAGGACAGGAAGGCCGTCAAGGACTACGCCGCCACGTCAGGGGCGACCGCGACGGTCGAGCAGGCCAAGATCACCACCGACACCCCGGCCCCGTACGTGGCCGCGTTCTCCTCCCGGGGACCGCTGAGCGCCGGCGGCGGCGACCTGCTCAAGCCCGACCTGATCGCCCCCGGCCAGGACATCCTGGCGGCCTTCGCCCCGCCGGGCGCGAACGGGCTCGACTTCAACGTCTCCAGCGGCACCTCGATGGCCGCCCCGCACGTCGCCGGGCTGGCCGCGCTGCTGAAGGACCTGCACCCGGACTGGTCGCCGATGGCCATCAAGTCGGCCCTCATGACCAGCGGCTCCGACGTCAAGGACGGGCCGTCCACCGACCCGTCGGTGATCTTCGGGCAGGGCGCGGGCCACGTCACCCCGAACAGCGCCGCCCAGCCAGGGCTGGTCTACGACAGCGGGCTCAAGGACTGGCTGGCGTTCCTGTGCGGCAGCACCGGCGGCGTCCAGCCCTCGACGTGCGACCTGCTGAAGAGGCAGCAGTACTCGTTCGCCGCCACCGACCTGAACGTCCCGTCGATCGCGATCGGCCGGCTGCCCGGCACGCGGACGGTGACGCGCAAGGTGACCAACGTCGGCACGGCGACCGCCACGTACACGGCGTCCACGACCGGCCTGGCCGGGATCACGGCGAGGGTGTCGCCGGGCACGCTGACGCTGAAGCCGGGCGAGACGAAGGCGTTCACGGTCACGTTCACGCGGACCTCGGCGCCGATGAACGCCTACACGGGCGGGCAGCTCACCTGGAAGGACGGCAGGCACACCGTGCGCGTGCCGGTCCTCGTCCGGCCGACGCCGGAGAAGTGGGCGGCCACGTACGGGGCCGCGGGCGGCAAGGACTCCGCCGAGTACATCGCCACCGACCCCACCGGCAAGCGCGTCTACGTGACGGGCGCCAGCTACGGCAGCACGCCCGGCCTGCTCAGCCCGAGCATCGCCACCGTCGCCTATGACGCGGCCACCGGCGCCGAGCTGTGGAGCAAGAGCTACGTGGGCCCGGCGGGCAACTTCGACGAGCCCGCCGCCATCGGCGTGAGCCCCGACGGCAGCAGGCTGTACGTCGTCGGCATCAGCGCCGGGACCGACACCGGCAACGACGCGGTGACGCTCGCGTACGACACCGCCACCGGCAAGGAGCTCTGGGCCACCCGGCACACCGGCCAGGGCCAGGCCACGGAGTTCGGCAACGGCCTCGCGATCGCCCCCGACGGCAAGAGCGTGTACGTCACCGGCATGGAGTCGCGCGGCGAAGGCGGTGTGGAGGACTACTTCACGGTCGCCTACGACGCCGCCACCGGCAAGCGGACCTGGCTGTCGCACTACGACGGGCCGGGCGAGGGCACCTCCAGCACCGACGACGGCCGGGTGATCCAGGTGACCCCGGACGGCTCGAAGCTCTTCGTCAGCGGCCAGAGCCAGGGCGAGGAGGGCACCGGCCTGGCCGACTGGGGCACGGTGGCCTACAACGCCGCCACCGGCGAACAGCTCTGGACCGCCCGCCACAACGGCCCCGCCAACGGGATCGACATCCCCTCCGGGATGGCGGCGGACGACAAGACGGTCTTCGTCACCGGCGCCAGCGTCCACCCGGACACGCAGACCGACGCGATGACGATCGCCTACGACGCCACCACGGGCAGGGAGATCTGGGCCGACCGCTACGACGGCCCCGGGCACCAGAGCGACAACCCGCACGATCTGACGCTGGTGCCCGGCGGCAGGCTGTACGTCACCGGCAACACCACCGGTGAGGGCACGGGCGCGGACTTCACCACGATCGCCTTCGACCCGGCCACCGGCGGGCGCGCCTGGGTGCGGCGCTATGACGGACCGGCCAAGGCCGAGGACTACGCCATGGGCGTGCGGCCCACCCCGGACGGCACCAAGGTCGTCATCGCGGGCCAGAGCGAGGTGGACGCGGCCGGCTCGGACTACGTGACGATCGCGTACGACGCCGCGACCGGCGCGGAGGTGTGGTCGGGCCGCTACGACGGCGCGGCCGGGGCCAGGGACGACGCGCACGCGCTCGCCGTGGACGCGAGCGCCGAAGGGGTCCGGATCTTCGTGACCGGCGCCAGCGCCACGGGCGGCACCCCGCCCGACGCGGTGGAGGTCGACTACGCCACAGTGGCGTATTTCGAGCCCTGGAAGAAGTAGCGCATTCAAGCAGGCCCCCGCCCCAACCAGGCGGGGGCCTTTCGCGTTTCGGAGGTCGCCGCAGCGGGAAGGCCGACGGTGAATCTTGAGCTGCCTGTTATTCAGGAGCCACAGATGTCCCGTATCACGCTTACGCACGCCGCCCGTGAAGCCCTGCGCGACGAAGAAGTGGTGTTCTTCGACTGGCATGTGACGGGCCTTTGCTGTGCGGACGCGGGGGAGTTCTCGGTCAGGCCGCTGCGCCGCGCCCGGTTGCCCAGGCGCGCCCGGCGGCTCGGGAGCGACCTCGTGTACGCGCACCCCACCGCCTGGGTGCATCTGGTCGAGCTGCCCGTCACGATCGACTGCCGTCCGCTGTGGCGCTGGCGGCGCTTCGTCACCGATCTGCCGCCGGACGCCGGACTCCGCTGCTGCCTGGGGCGCCCAATACATATGGGAGGTAACAGGTGAAGCTGCGTTCCATCCTCATCTGGTCCGCGGTCGCCCTCGTCGGGGCCGTCGGCTGGGCGGTGCTCGCCCTGTCCAGAGGCGAGAACGTCAACGCGGTGTGGCTGCTCTGCGCCGCCCTCGGCTCGTACGCCATCGCCTACCGCTTCTATGCCCGCTTCATCGTGCGCAAGGTCCTGCGGGCCGACGACCGCAGGGCCACTCCCGCCGAGCGGCTCGACAACGGCATCGACTACCAGCCGACCGACCGGCGCATCCTGTTCGGGCACCACTTCGCCGCCATCGCCGGGGCGGGACCGCTGGTCGGGCCCGTGCTGGCCGCGCAGATGGGTTATCTGCCCGGCACCATCTGGATCATCGCGGGCGTCATCTTCGCCGGGGCCGTCCAGGACATGGTGATCCTGTTCTTCTCCATGCGGCGCAACGGCCGCAGCCTCGGGCAGATGGCCCGCGACGAGATCGGGCCGGTCGGCGGGGCGGCGGCGCTCATCGCGGTCTTCGCCATCATGATCATCCTGCTCGCGGTGCTGGCGCTGGTCGTGGTCAACGCCCTGGCGCAGTCGCCGTGGGGGGTCTTCTCCATCGCGATGACGATTCCGATCGCCCTGTTCATGGGGTTCTACCTGCGGGTCATCCGGCCGGGCCGGGTCGTCGAGACCACGGTGATCGGGGTCGCGCTGCTGCTCCTGGCGATCGTGGCCGGTGGCTGGGTGCAGGATTCGAGCTGGGCGCCGTTCTTCACGCTCAGCCCGTCGGCACTGGCGCTGTGGCTGATCGCGTACGGGTTCGTCGCCGCCGTGCTGCCCGTCTGGATGCTGCTCGCGCCGCGCGACTACCTGTCGACGTTCATGAAGATCGGCACCATCGTGCTGATCGCGATCGGCATCGCCATCACCATGCCGCCGCTGCAGACCACGGCCTTCACCGACTTCGCCTTCAGCGGCAAGGGGCCGGTCTTCGCGGGGTCGCTGTTCCCGTTCGTGTTCATCATCATCGCCTGCGGCGCGCTGTCGGGGTTCCACTCGCTGATCTCGTCCGGCACGACGCCCAAGATGATCCAGAAGGAGTCCCAGGTTCGCATGATCGGGTACGGCTCCATGCTGATGGAGTCGTTCGTGGCCGTGATGGCGATCACGGCGGCCTGCGTGCTGACCCCCGGGCTCTACTTCGCCATGAACTCCCCGGCGGGCGTCGTCGGGCCCACGGTGGAGACCGCCTCCGCGGCGGTGACCAACATGGGCTTCGTCATCACGCCCGAGCAACTGCAGGCCGCGGCGGCGGCCGTACAGGAGGAGACGCTGATCGCCCGGACGGGCGGCGCGCCCACGCTGGCGGTGGGCATCTCGCAGATCTTCTCCGGGTTCATCGGGGGAGCGGGGCTGCAGGCGTTCTGGTACCACTTCGCGATCATGTTCGAGGCGCTGTTCATCCTCACCACGGTCGACGCCGGGACACGGGTGGGCCGGTTCATGCTCCAGGACACGCTCGGCAACCTGTGGAAGCCGATCGGCCGGGTGAGCTGGTGGCCCGGCTTGGTCGCCTCCAGCGCCGTCGTCGTGGCGGCCTGGGGATACTTCCTCTACCAGGGCGTCAACGACCCCCTCGGCGGGATCAACCAGCTCTTCCCACTGTTCGGCATCGCCAACCAGCTCCTCGCCGCCGTCGCGCTCACTGTGGCCACCACGCTGCTGATCAAGAGCGGCCGGCTGAAATGGGCCTGGGTGACGGGGGTGCCGCTGGCCTGGGACGCGGCGGTCACGCTGACCGCCAGCTACCAGAAGGTGTTCTCGGCCGACCCGACGCTCGGCTTCTTCGCCCAGCGTGACCGCTACCAGACCGCGCTGGACCAGGGGCAGTTGCTCGCGCCCGCCAAGACGACGGACGCGATGCGGCAGATCGTGATCAACTCGACCGTGGACGGCGTCCTGGCGGCGCTGTTCGCGATCCTGATCATCGTGGTGATCCTCGACGCCGCGCGCGTCTGGACGAAGGCGATCAGGACGCGGGAGCCGCTGCCGAGCACGGAGGCGCCGTTCGAGGAGTCCAAGATCCTGGCGCCCGCCGGCCTCATCCCCACCCGCGAGGAGAGGGAGATGATGGCCAAGTCCTCTTCGAGCGGATAACCGCTGCTCAGACGTGCTGCTCTGGTGGGAAACCCGTCCACCGGAGCTCGCGCGGCAGGTGGCTCATGTCGTTGAAGACCAGCACGGAGGAGGGGCGGCCGGGCGCGTACCGGATGACGGTCAGGGCGGCGTTGGCCTGGTTGACCCCGAGCCAGCGCCACGGCGGGGCGTCCATGGCGGCCCGGACGAGCCAGCCGACCAGGAAGTTGTGCGTGACGACCAGCTCGTGGCGGGGCTCGTTGGCAGGCCCGGTGAACAGGTCGAGGGCCTGGCTCGCGAGCCGCGCTCCCTCCTCGCGCTCCTCCGGCGTGACCGGCTCGAAGAAGCGCTTGTACTGGGCGGCGATCTCGGCGGGCAGTTCGCCCTCGACCGGCACGTAGGGAACGTAGTCGCCGGCGATCTCGCTCTCGCGCAGAGGGACGCCGGGCAGGCTCTCGCCGATCAGCCGGGCGGTCTGCGCGGCCCTGGGCAGCGGGCCGTGGTGGACGGCGGAGAAGGGCACGTCCTTGAGGCGCTCGCCGAGCAGCGCGGCCTGGCGGCGGCCGTTTGCGGTGAGCCCGGTGCCGTCCGGCGCGGCCTCGCCGTGACGGGTGATGTAGAGGTGACGCGTCAAAGCGGCTCCTTGGTTGACCATACGTTCGAGTATCGGCATGGTAGGACAGGTGGCCGCTGATGAGACGCGCGACGGCGTCGCCCTGACCAACCTCGACCAGCCGCTGTTCGACGGTGCGGGCGCCACCAAGCGCGATCTGGTCGACTACCTCGACGCCGTGCGCGAGCGCATCATTCCGGCCCTGCGCGACCGCGCCCTCTCCGTGATCAGGGTGCGCCCGGGCCAGCAGCCGTTCATGCAGAAGAACCTGCCCAAATACGCCCCCGACTGGATGGAGTCGGTGTCGCTGTGGGCCGACGCGTCGCGGCGGCAGGTGACCTACGCGCTGTGCAACGACAGGAGGACGCTGCTGTGGTTCGCCAACCAGCGGGCCGTCGAATACCACCCCGCGCTCTTCGTCGGTGACCACGCCACCCACCTGATCCTCGACCTCGACCCGCCGGAAGACTCCGACGCCTTCTCGCTGGCCGTACGCGGCGCGTTCCTGGTCCACCAGGCCCTGGCGGACGCCGGGCTGACCGGGGCGGTGAAGACGAGCGGCGCCAAGGGCGTGCACGTGTTCGTGCCGATCGAGGCCGGCACCGTCGTGGAGGACCTGGCGGCGGCCACCCGCGCCGTCGCCGCGCGGGCCGAGCGCATCGATCCGGCGCTGGCCACCACGGCGTTCATCCGTGAAGACCGCGAGGGCAAGGTCTTCCTCGACTCCACCCGCGCGGGCGGTGCCACCGTGGCGGCCGCCTACAGCCCGCGCATCCGGCCGGGCGTGCCCGTCTCCTTCCCCGTGGCCTGGGACGACCTCGACCAGGTTGCGCCGGGCGACTTCACCGTGCACACGGCGCCCGGGCTGCTCAAGGGCGACCCGTGGGCCGAGTCGATGCCCGCGCCGCAGCGGCTGCCCGACGACCTGGTCGCGGAGGGGCACACGATTCCGGTGGCCCGCGTACAGGCGATGCACGAGGGCAAGCGGCGGGCCCGCGCCCGCCGCGAGGAGTAACTGTCCGGATTTTGCCGCATTAGTGGGTCTTCACACGGGTTTCTGGGCGGGTTACCGTCCGTTCGCGGCGGCTCGGGGGACATCGCCGCGATTCCCGTCCCTAGGGGGAGCCTGAATGCGCAGAATCGTCATCGCACTGGTCACCGCACTCTCCTTACCGCTCGTCATGGCCGCGCCGGCCCAGGCGACGGGAGGTCTCGACGACGTGTTCGCCAAGCTGCTCGTCAAGCAGGTCAAGGGAACCAACGTCAGCAAGCACCTCGACGCCCTCCAGGCGATCGCCACTGCGAACGGCGGCAACCGCGCCGCCGGCACCCCCGGCTACAACGCCTCCCGTGACTACGTCGCGGGCAAGCTGCGCAAGGCCGGGTACAAGGTGACGCTGCAGCCGATCAACTTCGTCGAGGGCTGGACCGAGAACAGCCCGCCCACGCTCAACCTCACCGCGCCGAGCGCCAAGACGTACGTGCCGAACGAGGACTTCTTCACCTTCCAGCCCTCGCCGGCGGGTGACGTGACCGCGCAGGTCCAGGGCGTGGACCTGACGCTGCCGCCGACCCCGACCCCCACGTCCACCAGCGGCTGCGAGGCGTCGGACTTCGCCGGCTTCGTGGCGGGCCGGATCGCGCTCATCCAGCGCGGCACCTGCGCCTTCGCCCAGAAGATCCGCAACGCGGGCCGCGCGGGAGCCTCCGGGATCATCGTCTTCAACGAGGGCCAGCCGGGGCGTACGGACGCGTTCGCGCTGGACATCGGCGAGTGGCGGGCCGGCGTCCCGATGGTGTTCGCCGACTTCGCCGTGGGCAACGAACTGGCCGCCACGCCCGGCGCGACGGTCCGGCTCAGGGTGGACGCCACGCTCACGCTCGGCACCAACGACAACGTGATCGCCGAGTCCCGCTTCGGTGACCCGCGCAACGTCGTCATGGTCGGCGCGCACCTCGACAGCGTGCCCGCCGGGCCCGGCATCAACGACAACGGCTCCGGCAGCGCCTCGATCCTTGAGGTGGCCGAGGAGATGGCACTCTATCCGGTCAAGAACAAGGTCCGGTTCGCGTTCTGGGCCGCTGAGGAGATCGGCCTGCTCGGCTCCGACCAGTACGTCGAATCCCTGTCGGAGGCGCAGCGCGACCGCATCAGGGTCTACCTGAACTTCGACATGGTCGCCTCACCGAACTTCGCCTACAAGCTCTACGACGGCGACGACTCCGACGGCGTCGGCTCGCCGGCGGGCCCGCCCGGATCGGCGCAGATCGAGCAGCAGCTCGCGCGGTTCTACGGCACCCGCAGCCTGCCCACCGTCGGCACCGACTTCGACGGGCGGTCCGACTACGGGCCGTTCATCGCGGTCGGCATCCCGGCGGGCGGCATCTTCACCGGCGCCGAGGGCATCAAGACGCCCGAGGAGGCGGCGCTGTTCGGTGGCACGGCCGGGGTGGCGTACGACATCTGCTACCACCAGGCCTGTGACACCATCGCCAACATCAACGCCACGGCACTCGACGTGGACGCGGACGCGATCGCGGACTCGACGGCGAGATTCGCCTTCAACCTGCGCTCCATCCCGCCGAGAACGGCCCCGGCCGCGGCCCAGGCGGCCGTCGCCACGACCAGCGAGTAAAAGGCCGGTCGGGTGGGTGGCCCGTCCACCCACCCGGCCATCCCGGGCTTCGGCCACCGGTGTCAGGATGACGCCGGTGCCGGGAACGCGACCGGGCTGCGATGGCCATGCTCGTCCACGGCGCGCACGCCGAACTGGAAGTTGTCCTTCGACAGCCCCTCCACCGTGTACGACGTCACGTTGCCCACGGACCGGCTGTGCGTCCACTGGGGCTCCGTGGTCGCCCGCCAGACCACCTCGTACCCCGAAATGTCGGGCTCGGGGTTGGCGTCCCACCGCAGATCCGTGTCGTTCGTGAGCCGGGCGGTGACGATCGCGGCCCGGCCGGGAGCGCGGGGCGCGCGGGCGAGCGCGGCCAGGGCCGCCAGGTTCACCTGCGTCACCCTCGCCACGTAGTCGTTCTCGACGAACCGCAGCAGGTCCCCGTACTGGACGCCGTCCTCCACCCGCACATCCTGGTGCTGGTGCCGGTAGTCCTCGTGCACCTCGGTGAGGCGGACGGCGGCGTACCCCTGCTGCAGGAACGGGATCTGGTCTCCGCCGCGCAGGTAGCGGTCCCTGCGGTAGTACATGCGGGCGTCGAACCACGGCACGTACTGGTCCGCCGTGTCGTTGACGAAGCGGGCGAGCTGGCGTGACACGCCGTCGTTCTCGCCGCCGACCGACTGGCGCACGGCGGCCTGGGCCGGGGTTTCGGAGGTGGGCACGCCCTCTGAGAACACCCGGACGGCCTTGGCGTCCCGGCCGTTCTCGCCGTCGGCGCTGCCCACGATGTCGTTGGTGAACATGCCCTGCACGTCCACCCCGTTCTGCTTGGCCTGCTGGGCGTAGTGGGCGGAGCCGTACAGGCCCTGCTCCTCGCCCGCGACGGCCATGAAGACCAGGGTCGCGTCGAACGCGCGGGTGGCCATGACGCGGGCGGCCTCGATGGCGACCGCGACCCCGGAGGCGTCGTCGTTGGCGCCGGGGGCGTCACAGGTGGCGTTCATGACGTCGGTGCAGCGGGAGTCGTAGTGGCCGCTGACGACGTACGTGCGGCCGGCCGAGGCGTCCTGGGTGCCGCGGAGCGTGGCGACCACGTTCGTGATCACCGTGGGCGCCGGGATGCGGGGCGAGACCGGCTGGACGAACGACTGCTTCTCCACGGTCATGCGGCCGCCGGAGGTGGCGGCGATCCTCGTGTACTCGTCGTAGATCCAGTCTCTGGCGGCGCCGATGCCGCGTACCGGATCGTCCTGGCTGGACAGCGTGTGCCTGGTGCCGAACGACGCGAGCTTGGCGATGATCCGGCCGATGTTGCGGGCGTCGACCTGCTGGACCATCCGGTCGATCTCGCGGTCGCGCGGCGCGCGCGCCTCGGCGGCCGGGGTCAGCACCCCGGCCAGCAGGACGGCGGCGAGGAAGGGCAGGGCTGATTTTCGGACAAGAGGGGACATGGTGTGGCTCCACGGGAGGTGGCGGGCCGGTCCCGTGCGGGGCCGGCCCGCGGGAGGAGCTATCGGGTGATCTTGACGTCGTCGACGCCCGCCTCGACCAGGGAGGCCCCTGAGGCGTCGGCCGCGTCGATGAGGATGCGGACCGTCTGGCCCGCGAAGGCGTTCAGGCTCGCCGTGGCCGTGGCCCAGGCGCCGTTGCGGTTCGTGGCCGCGCCGGTCTGGTTGAGCACGGTGGCGGTGGTGCTGCCGACCACGCGCACCCGCAGGTAGTCGGCGCTGGAGGCGTTCGAGCCGTGCGCCAGGTACCACGAGAGCGAGAGGTTCAGCGTGCCCGTCGGCAGCGTGATCGGCGGTGACTGGATCGAGCTGATGCCGCCGTCGAGGTCGTTCGCGCCGGCGGAAGCGCCCGCCGTGCGACCGGTGACCAGGTCGTTCGTGCCGCTGACCGTGGTGCCGAGCTGCTTGGCGCCGCTGGAGGTGGTGGCCTCGGGGTCGCCCCGCTCCCACTGTCCGATGGTGGCGGTGTCGGTGCTGCTCGGGTTCACCGTCCAGCCGTTCGCGGTCTCGAACGTGTCCTGCCAGACCGTGATCGGCGGTACGGCGGTGGCGATCGTCCACACGGCGTACGCGATGGCGTCGGCGTTCCTGTTCAGCGCGGTGTCGTTGATGTTGGCGGTCGTGTCGCAGGCGCGGTGGTAACAGACGTCGAACGCCTGCCCCGCCGTGCCGCCCCACAGCGTGGCCTGGGCGGAGCTCTTGATGCCCTCGGCCCCGGTGAACGTGCCGCCCGCCGGGATGCCCACCGCGATGAAGGGACCGTAGTCGGAGCGGCCGTCGAAGTCGGTGCCGCGCGTCGGCACCCCGATCGAGGTGAAGTAGTCCTGGATCGTGCGCTCGATGGCCGCGGACCCGGCCGGGCCTGGGCCTGAGCCGGTGCCGTCCGAGTTGTCGCCGTCGTACACGAAGTAGCCCGGGTTGGGGGATCCGACCATGTCGAAGTTCAGGTACCCCTTGATCCGCGCGCGTTCGGCGGCCGGCAGGTTGTTGACGTAGAACTGCGATCCGCGCAGCCCCAGCTCTTCCGCGCCCCACCAGGCGAAGCGCAGGTGCTTGGCGGGCTGGAGCGACTGGCGGGCCACTTCGAGCGCGGTCTCCAAAATGGACGCGCTGCCCGAGCCGTTGTCGTTGATGCCAGGACCCGCGGTGACGCTGTCGAGGTGCGCGCCGGTCATGAGGATGTCGTTGGGGTCGCCGCCCGGCCAGTCGGCTATGACGTTGTAGCCGGTGGCGCCGTTGTAGGTGAACGACTGCAGGACGGTGGTGAATCCGGCGGCGTCGAGCTGGCCCTTGACGTAGTTCGCCGAGGCCAGGTAGCCGGGCCGGCCGTGGGCCCGGGTGCCGCCGTTGGCGGTGGCGATGGACTGGAGCTGGGACAGGTGGGCTTTGACGTTGGCCAGGGAGATGTCGGGGGCCGCGGCCGCTCGGGCGGGTGCGGTGGGGATCAGGGCGGCCAGGGTCAGGGACAGTGTTGCGATCGCCGCTGCGATGGGTGATCTCATGCCGATATTTCGGGATAACAGCATGGCGGCGCCTCCATCCGAGGTCGAGGGTGGAAGATCCCGAGATGGTGCTGTATGGAACTTAACCCTCGCCTGGCTCTTAGGAAAGTGCGCTCTGTCCGGCGCCCAGGGCGATCAGCGCCTGGTCGGGAAAGTCGGCGAACAGGCGGATCGAGGTGACCTCGGCGCGGGCACCGAGCGGGCGGACGACGATGATCGGCTCGGTCAGCTCGATCGTCATGTTGGTCTGCGAGGCGACCGCCACGGTCAGCCTCCCGTCCTTGACGGTGACCATGCCGTCCTCGTTGTAGTTGCGGCTCGTCCGCACGGCGGCGATCCGGTCGAGGGGGACGCGCAGGTCGAAGTAGGCGGCGTACCGGACGCGCAGCTCGGAGGGCGTGACGACGTGGGGGCGGGTGGCGCAGGTGGCGGCCAGCATGGCGCTGAACAGCAGGCCGTAGACGTCGGCGGCCAGCACCGTGTAGCGGATCCAGGCCGGCACGTCGAACGCGACCAGCAGCAGGTCGACGATCACCGTCTCGACCGCCATCGCGAACGTCATCAGCCCCAGCATGAACGCCTGCTCCTTGGCGTACGTCACGACGGTCGCGCCCTCGGGCACCCCGTGCCGCCGGCGCAGCACCCACAACCCGATGCCGGCCAGCCCTTTCAGCTCGAACCCCAGGATCCGCAGCACGGCTCCGCCCATCACGTTCCTCTCTTTCGGATGTCCTGCCTCCGATTAGAAACGTTGACGTCGCGTTAAGGTCAAGCCGAGGAGCCGTGGCGTAGCGGTGCGGCCTGGAAGGTGACGGGCCGCCAACTGGGCGCTGTACTACTGCGAGCTGGCCTGGGTGGCGCCGCTGCTGCACGAGGACGGCGGCCTGTTCACGCTCGTTCTGACCCTGCCCGTGGTGATCAGCCGCGACGCCGCCGAGGCCGGGCGGGTCAGCGCCATGGCGTTCTTCGTCGGCTACGCCTGCGCGGCGCTCGCTCCCGTGCTGGTGGGCGCGCTGAGGGACACCACCGGCGGCTTCGGACCGGCGTTCATCCTGCTGGGCCTGCTCGCCCTGGCGACCCTGGCCCCGATCGCCCGCCTTCACGCTCCCACGTCGTCCGCCAATCTCCGCAGGTAGGCGCCGAACTGGCGCCGGTCGTGCTCGTCCCAGGAGGCGGTCAGCTCCTCGAAGGCGTGCCGCTGCCACTGCCGCGACCCCGCCAGCAGCGCGTGCCCGTCCTCCGTGAGCCGCAGACAGGCCCGCCGCCGGTCGCTGTCGGAAGTATCGCGCGCCAGGTAGCCCGCCTCCACGGCATCCCTGACCATGCGGCTGGCGCCCGAGTGGTCGAGGCCGAGCTGATGCGCCACCGTGCCCACTGTGGGCCCCGTGGCCCCGTCGCTCGTCCGGACGGCCTCCACCACCAGGATGTGCTGCACGTGGCGCTGCTCCCCGGCCGACTCCGCCGCCCGCCCGGCCCACCGCCGCGACCAGAAGCGCACCAGCCGGAACAACGCCGGCCCGGCCTCCTCATCACTCATGCCGTGAAGCATATTGCATGCGATCCGCACATATGATTGTGTGCAAAACGCATGCAATCAGCCCGAGAAGAGAGGTCCGTCGTGACCATCGTCATGAACCACCTGATCGTCCCCGCCGCCGACAAGACCGTCGCGGCCACGTTCTTCGCCGACCTGCTCGGCCTGCGTCCCGGTGTGCCCGCCGGTCCGTTCGCGCCCGTCCGGGTCAACGCCGACCTGACGCTCGACTTCGACGACCGCCACCCGCCCCAGCAGCCGGGCCACTACGCGTTCCTGATCGACGACGCCACCTTCGACCGGGCCCTGGAGCGGCTCCAGGACAGCGCCACCGACTACGGCTCCGGGACCATGAACGGCTGGGACCGCGAGATCAACCATCTCGGCGGCGGGCGGGGCGTTTATGTCCGCGATCCCAACGGGCACAGCTATGAGCTGTTCACGGCCGTCCCTGAATGATTCCAGAGTGGTCTTGAATTCCGTTGAACCGTTCCCAGGGCGCCGGCGTACAACCTGACGGAAAAAGCCGACCCACGGGGATGGCGATGGAATTTCAGGGATGGAGCACCGGACTGGCCCTGCGGCCGGGCGATTACCTCGGAGAAGGGGAATCGCTGGCCGCGGTGGTCAGGGCCGCGGGACCGTATCGGGGAGAAGCGCTCTACCTGCTCGCGCTCGGTACCGCCGCCACCATGGCGAGGCTGCACCTGGGCGGGATCGCGGGGCTGCGGCTCGACCCGGGAAACGTCGTGATCGGGCCGTACGGCCAGGCGTTCTTCGCCCCCGGGCCGCGCGACAGCCGGTTCCCGGCGAGCGACGTCAGGGACTGGGCCGACGTGATCGTCTTCGCGGCCACCGGGCGCGGGCCGGCCGCGGAACCCGACCTCGACAGGCTGCTGCCCGCGCTGCGCGCGGTGGTCGACGAGTGCCGCCGCGCCGACCCGGGCTCGCGCCCGTCGGCCGTCGACCTGGTACGCATCCTGCTCGGCCACTCGGGCGCCGCCCGTGGCGCCACGGTGAACGAACTGCTGATCGAAGCAGAACGGCGGACCAGACCGGACGAGCCGGCGCCCTATGAGCCGCCCCCGGCGCCCACACCGATCTGGCGGCGGCCGTCGTACCTGGTGGGCGTGGCGATCGGGGTGCTGATCGTCGCGGTGGTGGCCGGTGCCGTGACCGCGATCGCCGGCCACGCACGGCAGCCGGACACCGGCGACACCGGCGACGTGGTGGGCGCGATCGGGCGGCGGACGGCCACGTTCGAGCAGAAGGTGACGGCGTCCGGCGGGGCGGTCGCCGCGGACGGCCGGCTGAGTTTCGCCCAGGGGGCGGCGACGGCGTACGAGATGAAGTTGACGTGCGGGAACGCTCCAGATCCCGCGGAAGTGTCCCTGGCCGGGAACGCGGGCGTGGCCGGTGGCGTGCCGTTCGACGCGGCCCGGCCGGCGCCGGAGACCTGCGTTCAGGCGGACGGCGCGGCCGTGCGGCGCTTCAGCTCGCCGTACACGATCAAGGCTCTGCTCGTCGCGGCCGGGACGAGCGTCAGCGCCGCGCCCGCGCCGGGCAACGGCCGCACGATCACCGGAACGGCCTTCGCGCACCGGATCAGGGGCGAGGAGACCATCGCGGCCTACGCGGGGTCGGGCGCGGAGGGGCCCGTCGCCTTCACGCTGCGGGTGGACGAGCAGGGGCTGCCGCTCCGGCTGAAGCTCCACATGGGCAGCAGGACGAATGGCTCGCTGGTCGTCGAAACCGTTTATCGGGATTGGCGCGCATTCGAAGCGATCGAGGGGGCGACGCCGAATGGCTGAGGAATTCACCGCCGACCGCCAGGAGGCCACGAACGTTTCGCGCGATCTCAAATCCATTCGCGCCGCACTGGACGGCGGAAAGGTCGGCGCACTCGACGCGCGAACCGGCTCGGAAAAAGTGGACGACGTCCTGCGCCGGTTCTTCGCGGAGTCCTCGGACAACCGGGAGCGCATGAACGGGTTACTCGAACGCGCGGCCGGCCTGCTCGACGCCCTCGTCGAGGGCACCGGCACGCTCGACGGCTCGCTGGCCGAGTCGCTGTCCACCACCTCAGGAGGTGCGTGATGAAGGCCCTCATGCTCGGCGTGCTCACCGGCATCCTGATCGCGACGATCGCGGCGTCCCTGGTGTTCGCGTTGACGGACCGGAACGCCCAGCCGGCGAAGGCGCTCACGGAGGAGGCCGGCCATGGCTGACCTGCCCTTCGGGTTCACCGTCCGGGTGCCCGAATCCTGGTACGAGTTCGACGTCTGGCGCGCGGGACGTACCGGTGACCTGGCCCGGCTCGTGGACGCCCGCGTGGCGGCCACCCCCGGGCTGGCGCCGCACCGGCCGGTGCTGCTGAAGGTGCTGCGCGAGGTCGCCGACCTGGCGGCTCGGCACGGGGCGGTGTTCGGCGCGGCGATGACCGACCACGTCGAGGACGTGGGCACCGTCCTGGCCACGCTCATGGTCCTGCACACCGGCGGGCAGGCGGATCCGGCGGGCAACACCGTCGAGGCGATCGCCTCGGGCATCGTCACCGCCCCGCCCCGGCCGGACACGACGGCCTGGCGCGACGTCGAGATCGTGGAGCTGCGGGCGGGCCGCGCCGTCCGGGTGACCGGGGTCGAGTCCGGCCAGACGGAGGCCGTGGTCACGCAGACGCTCGTCCCCGTGCCCGGCGGGCACGGCGTGCTCGACCTCGTGCTGACCAGCCCGCACCTCGGCCTGGCCGAGCCCATGCTCGAACTGTTCGACGCGATCAGCGCCACCCTGGCCTGGTCAGAGCATCAAGGAGAGTGAACGGTCATGGCAGGTGGGACCCATCACCTGAGTTTCCCGCAGGTGGAGAACAGCGCGACCCGGCTGAACAAGGAGAAGGAGGACATCGAGAGCCGCCTGACCCAGCTCAAGTCGATGATCGACCAGCTCGTGAGCAGCGACTTCGTCACCGAGCGGGCCTCGGGCAAGTTCCAGCAGGACTACGACCAGTGGAACAACGGCGCCAGGCAGGTCATGCAGGGCCTGGAGGGCATGAGCCAGTTCCTCAAGACGGCCATCGCCAAGCACCGCGAGCTGGACGCCTCGCTCAGCGGCGGCGCGGGGGCGTGACGTCATGCCGGGCGGATGGGAGGTCCTGGGCCTGGCCGGCGACCCCGCGCCCGGGGATCCGGGCCAGGTCAGGGGACTCGCCGACCGGCTGCTCGAACAGGCGAGCCTGGCCGAGGACCACACGGCCAGACTGAGCACGGTGTCGAGCGGCAGCTCGGCGCTGCGCATGCGCGGCGACTACGCCGCCAAGTACACCGAGGCGCTGGGTGAGCTGCCCGCCGAGCTGGCCAAGCTGGGCAAGGCGTACCGGGGTGCGGGCAACGCGCTGATGACGTACGCGGGAAGCCTCGAACAGGCCAAATCCCAGGCGGGTACGGCACTGCGCCAGGGCAGGACGGCAGACCTCCAGTTCCAGGGCGCGCTGCGCGAGATCCAGGCCAGGCTCCCGGCCGCGACCCCGATGACCGGCCTGCCGGAGATGGAGTCGGCGATCACCGCCGCCGACCCGGCCGTGCAGGCCGCCGTCCGCCCGGCGGTGCAGCGGGCCAGGGACGCCGACGCCGACCGCTCCCGCGCCCGCCGGATCGCCGACGAGGCGGCCCGGCTGCGCGACGACGCCGAGAGCCGGGCGGTCAAGGAGATCGAGCAGGCGCTCGACGGCAGCGGCATCAAGGACAAGTCCTGGCTGCAGAAGGCCTGGGACACGCTGTCCACCCCCTTCAGGTCGTGGGACGACTTCGTGTCGTTCGCGGGCACGGTGGCGATGGTCGCCGGCCTGGTGGTGCTGGTGATCGGCACCGGCGGCGTGGCCGGGGTGATCCTGGCCGGGGTGGCGGTGGCGGCCGGCGCGGTGGTGCTGGCCGACGCGCTGAACAAGTACCGGCAGGGCAGGGGCTCGCTGGGCCAGGTCGGCCTGGCCGCCCTCGGGGTCCTGCCGGTGGGCAAGGGCCTGAGCCTGCTGGCGCGCGGAGCCAAGGCCCTGACCGCCGGGGCCGCCACGGTACGCGGCGGCGGAGGCGTGATCGTCGGTGCCCTCGGCACCGGCGCGAGCCGGTCGGTCACCTCACTCCGCTCCGCGATCCAGGCCGGCGGCGCCCGCGCCGGAACGGCGGCGAGCACGTCCTGGCAGCGCGGCCGCCAGTTCTTCAGCCAGGACCCGGTGCACTTCCCGACGGGCATCGTGCTGCTCCCGCAGACGGACGTCGACCTGCCCGGCGTGCTCCCGCTGCACCTGGAACGCACCCACCTGTCCAGTCATCGCGCGGGCCGCTGGTTCGGCCGCTCCTGGGCCTCGACCCTGGACCAGCGCCTGGAGGTGGACACCGAGGCCGTCTACCTGGCCACCGAAACCGGCACCCTGCTCACCTTCCCCCACCCGGCCCCCGGCGAGGCGTCCCACCCGGACGACGGCCCCCGGCTGGCCCTGCGAGCGGACGGCGACGGCTACACGGTCACCGACCCGCACACCGGCCGCACCACGCACTTCACCGGCGTCCAGGACCTCTTCCCCGTCACGGCGATCACCGACCGCAACGGCAACCGGATCGACGTCCACTACCTCGACGGCCTGCCCACCGAGGTGGTCCACTCGGGCGGCTACCACCTCGACATCGAGACCCACCAGGGCCGCATCGTCGAGATCCGGCTGCGCGGCGCCGGCCAGACCCTGATCTCGTACGCCTACGACGAGGCGGGCGACCTGACCGAGGTGACCAACTCCTCGGGCCTGCCGCTGCGCTTCACCTACGACGACGACGGCCGGCTGACCCGCTGGCACGACCGCATCGGCACCTGGTACGCCTACACCTACGACCTGGAGGGCCGCTGCGTCTACGGCACCGGCTCGGCGGGCGTCTTCAACACCGAGATCTCCTACGGCGACGGCGTCACCAGGGCCCGCGACTCCCTCGGCCACGAGACCACGTACCGCTTCAACGACCTGTCGCAGGTCACCGCCGTGACCGACCCCCTCGGCCACACGACCCGCTACACCTGGGACCGCCACGACCGGCTGCTGGCCCGTACCGACCCGCTCGGCCGGACGACCCGCCACACCTACGACGACGCGGGCGCCCCGCTCACGACCACCAGACCCGACGGCGCCACCCGCCGCTACACCCGCGACGGCCGGCACCTGCCGATCGCGATCACCGACTTCGACGACACGACCACGACGCTGCGCTACGACGAACGCGGCAACCTCACCACCGGCCCGGCAGCCACCTACTCCTACAACGACCTGGGCCACCTGACCGCGATCACCAACGCCCTCGGCCACGCCGTCACCATCGAGCACGACGCCGCCGGCCTGCCGATCGCGATCACCGACCCGTCGGGGGCCACCACCCGCTACGACCGCGACCCGTTCGGCCGGGTCGGCGCCGTCACCGATCCGCTCGGCCACGTCACCCGCCACACGTGGACGGTCGAGGGCCTGCCCGCCACCCGTACCTCGCCCGGCGGAGCCACGGAACGCTGGACCTACGACGCCGAGAACAACCTCACCGAACACGTGGACGCCACGGGCGGCGTCACCCGCGTCGAGGTCGGCCCCTTCGACGTGGCCACCGCCCGGGTCACGCCGGACGGCGCGCGGATCGAGTTCGCGTACGACACCGAGCTCCGCCTCGCCACGGTCACCGACGCCCAGGGCCTGACCTGGCACTACGACTACGATCCGGCTGGCAAGGTCATCCAGGAGACCGACTTCGACCGCCGCGTCCTGACCTACGTCCACAACCCGGCCGGCCGGCTCACGGAACGCGTCAACGGCGCCGGGCAGTCGACGACCTACGTCTACGACGTCCTCGACCGCCTCATCGGCCGGCGCGCCGGCGACCGCCTCACGACGTTCGGCTACGACGCGCTCGGCCGCCTGACTCACGCCTCGAACCCGGACGCCGACCTGAGCATCGCCCGCGACGCCGACGGCCGCGTCACGGGCGAGACCTGCAACGGCCGCACCCTGACCTCCGCCTACGACACGCTGGGCCGCAGGGTGCTCCGCCGTACCCCGTCGGGAGCCGAGACCACCTGGACCTACGACGACCGCGACCTCCCGCTGACCCTCACGACGGCCGGCCAGACCATCCACTTCACCCACGACCTCGCGGGCCGGGAGATCGCGCGGACGTTCGGCGCGGACGTCTCCCTGGCCCACGACTGGGACGCCGATTCCCGCCTCCGAACCCAGACCCTCGCCAGAGGCCGGCAGGTGACGCAGCGCCGCACCTACGGCTACCGCGAGGACGGCCACGTCACGGAGATCGACGACCTCCTCGCCGGCCGCCGGCACTTCGACCTGGACCCGGTGGGCCGCGTCACCGCCGTACGTGGGGCCGGCTGGTCGGAGCGCTACACCTACAACGCCGCCGGCCAGATCACCGACGCCGTCTGGCCCCCGCCGCCGGACGCGCAGGGGCTGCGCTCGTACACCGGCACGATGGTCCGCCAGGCGGGCCGCACCCGCTACGAGTACGACCGCCAGGGCCGCACCGTCCTCCGGCAGCGCAAACTCCTGTCGGGCAGACCGCGCACCTGGCACTACACCTGGGACGCCGACGACCTGCTGACCACCGTCACCACCCCGGACGGCACCCGCTGGCGCTACCTCTACGACCCGCTGGGCCGCCGCATCGCCAAGGAGCGCGCCGACGGCTCGCAGCGCACCGACTTCGTCTGGGACGGCCTCACGCTGGCCGAACAGAGCAGCGACGACCGGGCGACGGCCTGGGACTGGAAACCCGGCTCCTTCCGCCCCCTGATCCAGTCCGAACGCCGGCCGGTGGCCCAGGAATGGATCGACGAACGCTTCTACGCCATCGCCACGGACCTCATCGGCACCCCGGCCGAACTGGTCGACGCCGAGGGCAACGTGGCCTGGCGCCTCCGCCAGTCGCACTGGGGCGCCTCCTCGGGCCCGATCACGGCCGGCGCCGGCTGCCCGTTACGCTTCCCCGGCCAGTATGAGGACGAGGAATCGGGCCTTTACTACAACTTCTTCCGCCACTACGACCCGGACGCCGGCCGCTACCTGGCCGCCGACCCGATCGGGCTGCGCGGGGGGTGGGACCCGCACGCGTACGTGCTCAACCCGCTCTCCTGGTGCGACCCACTCGGGCTCGCCGCATACCCGGCCGCCGGGCCGAAGGGGCTGCCACCGGGCAGGCCCGGGTCCGTGGTCCCGAACGGCATGCAACCACACGAGGTGGCCCAGGCCAGAGAGATCGTGGAGCTTCGCGGCGGGCAGGTCGTGGGACCTCGGGCCGCCAACGAGCCCGGCATCGACGGCTGGCTCGACGGATCACCGATCAGCCTGAAGGGATACTCTGGGTCGTCACCAGCCGGGGTTCTCAGGCACGCGAGCGTGGCGGAGGACTCGGCGAGCAGGGCCGGATACTCGGGCGTCGAGCTGTTCGTCGATGCGAAGAACGTCGCAGGAGACAGACTGCTCGACTTCGGGGTCAACGGGCCGCTGGCTCAAATACCCCGGCAGGGCACCATCAGCAGCATCTACGTCAACACAGCCGGCGGCTGGATCGTGTTCCCGGGGTGAGGCATGTCCATGGAAATCGGAGTCGTGTGCCCGGAGCGGCCGGATCCGGAGACGCTCGCGCGCGTGGCGGGGTTCGCCATGCGCACGATTCTGGACGTGTCGAACGTCGAGATCTCCTTCGTGCGGGAAGACGACGCCTGGAGGTTTCACTGGGGCGGCGCGGGCCAGGTCGTCACGTTCTTCGTGCCGCCCGGCAGACACGAGTTCGCCGGGCACTGGTACCTGTCGTTCGCGGCGGGCCCGGGGGATGAGCGGGTGGCGGAACTGCTCATGATCATCATGTCCGCGGTCACCGCCCTGCTGGTCGGCGGGACGCTCGACGACGACAACTCCCCGTTCGAGCGGCCGGGCCTCACCCCCGAAGCCCTGCTGGCCCAGGTCCTGCGGGAGTCGCCGCTGGAGCCGGAGGCCGCCGTCCACCTGTTGCGCGCCGGTCGTCTCGCCTGACCTACAACACCGCGAACTGCACCAGATCCAGCCGTCGCGACGTCCCCATGTAGGCCCGTCCCGGTGGCCCGCCGAAGAACTGGTCAGGTTCCAGGTGGAGGCCGTGTTCCCGGGCCTGCACCCGCCCCGTGGGCGTCAGCAGGAACCGGGTGCCCGACCGCAGCACCTCCGTCACCTCCCCCGACAGCGACCGCCGATGCCCCTCCAGCAGCGGGGTGGCGTCCCCGCACATGATCAGTGCCCGCCGTCCCAGCTCGGACGGCGCGAGGATGTCCTGCAGCAGGGTGGGCAGCGTGTCGAAGCCCTGCTCCCCGGGCGTGATCGTGAGCTGGTCGAAGTCGTCCATCACCACCGCGTACTGCCCGTCCCCGAACGCGGTGGCGGCCTCTCTGAGGTCGGCGTCGGTGAACGTGGTGCCGGCCAGCGTCCGCGCCCCCGGCAGTGAGCGGACCAGGGGCGAGCGGGGCGGCGCGATGGCCAGGACGCTCGCCCCGGCCCGCAGCAGCGCGGTCGCCATGACCAGGGCCGCGTTGCTGCGTCCCGAGCCCGAGGGGCCCGACACCAGGACGAGGTGCGGGCCGAGGTCGAAGAGGTCCAGTTCGACGGGGGTGACGTCGGGGCCGCCGACGCCGATGGCCGGGCCGGTGAACGGGACGCGGATCGGCAGCGGCGGGAACGGTTTGGCGTGCCGCGCCGGCTCGCGGCTGTGCCGGGCGGGCGCGGGCGGCGGTGGTACGTGGTCGGGCGGCAGGCAGAGCTGCACGTGCAGCCCGCCGGCCGCCTCGATGGCCCGCCCCGGCAGCACCGGCGGCGACACCATCCCCGACGACAGGTAGGACCGCCGCGTCTCCTCCCGCGGAAACGGCAGGAACAACCGCCGCGAGAACAGGTCGGGCGTCTTCCCCCGCAGCATGTCGTGCCCCCCGACCGCCACCGTGTGCACCCCGACGGGCGGCCCGCCGGCCACGATCCCGCGCAGGGTGACGAGCAGCGGCGTCTCGAAGAAGTCCGGATTGCCGCGATCCTCGAAGTACTCCCACCCGTCGATCACGAACACCACGACCGGCGCGTCGGGCCCGCCGGGCGACAGCCGGGCCAGCCGCCGCCGCTCCACCTCGCCCGCCAGCCACGTCACGATCCGCCGGATCCGGTCAGGCTCGCCGCCCCCGGCCACCGCCCCGCAGTGCGGCAGGTCCGCATAAGCCGCCAGCCCGCCCGGCTGGTTCTCCACCACGTACAGCCACACCTGCGAAGGCGAGCAGCGCGCCGCCAGGCTGGAGATCAGCGTCCGGCAGAACGTCGTCCGCCCCGACTGCGGCCCGCCCGCCACCATGAGCCGCTCCGTCCCGGCCAGGTCCAGCCCCATCGCCGGCTGCGCCTGGCCTGCGGGATCGTCCATCAGCCCGAACGGCACCCCACCGGCCCCCTCCAGCCCCGCCAGCGGCAGCGCGGCGGGCAGCGGCGGCAGGAGGGGCCGGAACGGCGGCTCGGTCGACAACCGTCCCGACGCCGCGATCGCCGCCGCGATGGCCAGGTCCTGGTCGGTACGCCCGGCGCGAGGCGTGTCCCTGGCCTCAGGGCGCGGCAGCCCGAGCGCCGGCCAGGGCAGCAGCCGCGCGGAGGCCGGCGCGGCACCGGTGGGCGGCGGGTCGCCCAGGTAGCCGGTCTGGAAGAGCTGGGGCGTCCGCTGCTCGGCCCCCACCCGCATGATCATGCCCCGGCCGCGCAGCCGCGACGGGATCGTGGCGGCGTCGGGCACACCGAGCACCTCGGTGCTGTCGGAGGGCTCGTTCTGCCGCAGCGTGATGCGCAGGGAGATGTTGTTCTTCAGCTCAGGTGACAGCTTGCCCTGCAACGACTGCGTGGCCAGGACCAGGTGCATGCCGAGCGAGCGTCCTTTGGCGGCCACGTTCACCAGTTCGCGCAGGAAGTCGGGCGAGGTCTCCAGCACGCGCGCGAACTCGTCGAACACCATCACCAGGCGCGGCAGCCGGCCGCCCGCCTCCCAGTAGACGTCGATCTCGCCCCCGTACCTGGCCAGCACGGCCTCCCTGCGCCGCACCTCGGCCCGTACGGAGGCCAGCACCCGCCGCGCCGCGCTCTCGTCGAACACGTCCGCCGCCGTGTCCCCGGTCGACCGGATCAGCCCCACGACGTGCGGGCAGTGCTCGAACGGCAGGAACGCGCTGCCGCCCTTGAAGTCGACCAGCACCAGGTTGAGCTCGTCGGGCCGGTTGGCCAGCAGCAACGAGGTGACCAGGGTCTGCAGCAGGATGCTCTTGCCCGCCCCCGTCGCCCCGCCGAGCATCGTGTGGGGCCCGTCCGCCGCGAGGTCCACGGTCACCGGGCCCGAGCCGTCGGCCCCGACGCACACCCTGGTGGTCGGCCCGGGATCGGCGCTCCAGCGCGCGAGGACGGCCTCGTCGGACGGCTCCGTCAGGTCCAGCACGTTCAGCAGGCGTACGGAGTCGGGGATCACGCTCTCGGCCCTGGCCAGCGTGAGCCGGTCGCGCATGGGCGCCACCGCGCGGGCGATGCGCTCGGCGGCCTGCTCCCCGAGGCTCTCGGGCTGCACCGACACCGGCAGCCCCTGGCGGCCACGGGTGAGCAGCAGGCCGGCGCCGTCGAGCTCACAGACGCCGCGGCACTCGTTGAGGCTGCGCTGGTCGGCGCAGATCACGTACACGCCGACCGAGGGGCCCTCCCTGAGCACCTCCTTCATGCCCGGGATGTCGCGTAACGCCCGGGCGCCGTCGAGCACGACGACGATCTCCTCGCCGAAGCCGGTGGAGGCGTGGCGCTCCCTGGCCTTGCGGCGCTCGGTGACCAGGTTCTTCAGCTCCTCGATCCGCTCCGTCCTGGTCTCCGGCGTGTTGCCGACCAGGCAGGGGACGGGCGCGTCCACGTTCAGGTGCGGCAGCCAGCGCGCCCACGCCAGATGCCCGCCCCCGGACGCGGTGATCAGGACCAGCCGCAGCTCGTCCGGCGCGCGCAGCGTGCCGAGCTGGACCAGCAGCCAGCGCAGCAGGGCGTCCACCGGCTCGGGCGGGCCGATGACGCCGAGCACGCCGATCTCGCGCAGGTCCACCGTGACCGGCACCCCGCGCAGCACCGGCTCGGCGAAGTCCGGCCACCGCTCCCCGTCGAACGCGATCGTGGCCGGCTCGTCGGCCACCCCGACGCGCAGCGTCAGGCCGTCGGGGGAGTCGGCGTTGCGCGGCCACAGCCCCGGCCCCTCGTGGGTGGCCGCGAACGTGAGGTCCACCTCGTCGGGGGCGACGACGTGCCGCAGCCACTGCTCGTGGACGACGTGCCGGCGCATTCGCTCCACGGTCTCCTGTTTGCGCACGTCGAACTCACGCTGTTTCTTCGTACGTTGCCGACCTTCCACCCACTGGGTGGCAAAGAACGTGATAGGGGTCAAAATTCCGAAAAGCAGAAAATATGCACTTTTCAACAAGATCGCCATGGCGATGGAAATGGGCAGCGGCAGCAGCGACGAAAGCAGCGCCACCGCGATATTGCGCTGCGGCACCTCATTGCGGGGCAGGGCCAGCCTGGCCCCCGGTACGGCGGGCGCGGGCGAGAACGCCCGGTCGAAGTCGACGTACCCGTCCCCGGCACGGGTGGTCCTGAGCCTGGACGGCGGCAGCGGCGCCCACCGCAGCCGGTCGTCGCCCACCTGCAGCACCCCGTCGGGCCGCAGCGTGGCCGGCCCGCGCACGACCAGTTCGTCCACCAGGGTGCCGTTGCGCGAGCCGAGATCGACGACCGTGGCCTCGCCGGTCCACGACACGTCCAGCCGGGCGTGCCGCCTGGACACCTTCGCGTCGCGCGGCAGGGCGATGTCGGTCCACTCGCGGCCGATGACGTGGCTGCCGGGGCTCAGCCAGACCACCCGGCCCGCGTCGGGACCCGCGAAGACGCGGATCGCGCCCGCCGCGGCGAGCGGCCGCCAGGGCTCCGCGCGCTCGGGTTCGCCCACACTGATCGTCGCGCCGGGAACCAGCGGGCTGTCCGCGAGCGTTGTCCGGGGGTCGAGCTTGCCGCTGCCGACGAAGCACGGCCGTCCCTTGACGGGGAACGGCAGGGCCCGCAGCAGCGAGCCGATCGGGGTCTCCGGCTCCGCCGTCACCTCGACGTCGGCAGCGCTGGAGGCCGCGGGATCACGGACTGTCAACCGAATGATCATAATCCCCTCTCCAGGGGACTGAAGCCCGATTTAACCAATGAATCTAACTGCTCAGTAACAGGGCAAAGTACCTGACCCGAGACTCCGCCCGTGGCTACAGTAATAAATCCAATATCGGCGCACCAAGCGGGATATTTCATGATATCTGCAGCGCGAGGAGCCGCAGGCGTGAATCATCGCGTGACCGACGAAGCCATGGTCCGAGCCCTCTACCGCGAATACGGCCCCTCCCTGATGGCCTTCGCCGTCCGGCTGACGGGCGGCGACCGCCGCTGGGCCGAGGACGTCGTCCAGGAGACCCTCGTACGCGCGTGGCGCAACCTCCACGACCTGCGTACCGAGTCCGGCTCGCTCATGCCCTGGCTGGCCACGGTGGCGCGCCGCGTCGTCATCGACAACCGCCGCCGCCCCAGCTCGCGGCCCCTCAACGTCGTCGAGGACATTCCCGAACGGGTCGCGCCCGTGGCCGCCGAGGACGAGCGACTGCTCAGGGAGATCGTGGTGACCGACGCGATGCTCTCGCTCTCCCCGGCCCACCGTCAGGTGCTCACAGAGACGTTCCTGCTGGACCGCACGGTCCAGGAGGCGGCGGAGACGATCGGCGTGCCGGTGGGCACGGTGAAGTCCCGCGTTTACTACGCGATGCGCGCGCTGCGTGTCGCGTTGGAGGAAAGGGGGGTGACGCTGCCGTGATCAAGGTGCGTCACATGAACGACAGGGGGGTGACGCCATGACGGAGGTACAGCACGAGGACGTGGCCGCGTACGCGCTCGGTCTGCTCGGCGAGGACGAGCGGGCCGCTTTCGAGCGCCATCTGCGTGGCTGCGCGAGTTGTGCCGGGGAGGTGGGCTCGTTCGCGGCGATGGGGGAGCTGATCAAGACGGTCCACCCGGACGATCTGCTGCCGCACGAGCCGGACGCGCAGGTCGAGTCCCTCCTGGTACGCCGGGCCGCCGCCGAACGCCGGCGCCGCGGCTTCTATCGCACGTTCATGTCCGCGGCCGCCTGCCTGGTGGTCGCGGCAGGCGTGTTCCTGGCCATCAGTTCCTACACCGACGGCCCCAACCCCGACAGCGTGCACGGCCCGGCCCGCGAGTTACTGCTCACCGGCAGCACCTACTCCGGCACCGACCCCGCCACCGGCGTGGCGGGCGTCATCGGGCTGGAGGACAAGGGCTGGGGGACCCATGTCGCGCTGGAGCTGAAGGGGGTCAAGGGGCCGCTCCAGTGCCGTCTCATGGCGGTCGGCGACGACGGCCGCTCGGAGGTCGTGGCGAGCTGGGGCGTCCCGGAGAAGGGGTACGGGGTACCCGGCTCTCCGGACCCCCTGGTCCTGCACGGCGGCACCAGCCTGCCGAAATCCGAGCTGAACCACTTCACGATCGAGACCTTCGACGGAAGGAGTCTGGCCACCATCACGGTCTGAGAGGTCTGGAATGATCGGGGACGATGCGCATAGACCTGCACAGCCACAGCACCGCGTCCGACGGCACGCAGCCCCCGTCCGACGTGGTGCGCCGCGCGCGCGAACGGGGGCTCGACGTGCTCGCGCTGACCGACCACGACACCGTGGCCGGCCATCGCGCGGCGATCGAGGCGCTGCCCGCCGGGCTGACGCTCGTCCCCGGCATGGAGCTGTCCTGCCGGCGCGGCGGCCAGAGCATCCACCTGCTGGCCTACCTCTTCGACCCGCTGGAGCCCGAGCTGGCCGCCGAGTGCGCGCGCATCAGGGAGGCCAGGGAGGTCCGCGCCCGGCTCACCGTCGAACGGCTGGCCGGGCTGGGCGTGCCGCTGACCTGGGAACAGGTGGCCGAGCTGGCCGCCGGCAGCCCGGTCGGGCGGCCGCACATCGCCCGTGCCATGGTCGCGGCGGGCGCGATCGCCGACCCGGCGCTCGCGTTCACACCGGAGTGGATCGGCACGGGCGGCCGCGCCTACGTCTCCCGCTACGCCCTCGACCCCGAGCGCGCGGTGCGCCTGGTGCGCGCGGCCGGGGGCGCGGCGGTGCTGGCCCACCCGAAGGCGGTCGAACGCGGCCAGGTGGTGCCGGACGAGTGGATCGCCGAGCTGGCGGCGGCCGGGCTGTTCGGCGTGGAGGCCGACCACCTCGACCATGACGAGGAGGCCCGCGCGCATGTGCGCGGGCTGGCCCGCGACCTCGGCCTGGCCGTGACCGGCTCCAGCGACGACCACGGCGAGCTGACCGGGCACCGGCTCGGCTGCGAGACGACGCCGGTCGAGGTCTACGAACGCCTGACGGCCGCGGCGACGGGCGCCGCACCCGTCTCCTGAGCTAATCATCGCGTCCCTGGGCAGGTCAGAGGGACGGGGGTGCTCATGGAGAGCGAATCGGGGCGCAGACAGGAGCGCGCCGGCTCCCCGCTCGCGCGCATCGTGGCGAGCGGGGCGTCGGCGCTCGAACGCCTGCGGAGCGTGGGCGTCGGGCGCTGGCTGCGGCTGGAGCGCGAGGCGCTGGTCCAGACGGTCAAGGTGACCGTGGCCTGCGTGCTGGGCTGGTGGCTGGCCGCTTATGTGCTCAAGGTGGACCTGCCGGTGCTGGTGCCCGTCGGCGTGCTGCTGACGGTGTCGGCGACGGCGTACAGCACGGTGGTCCGCGGGCTGCAGCAGGTCGGGGCCGTGGTGGTGGGCGTGGGCGCGGCGACGGCGCTGATCTGGCTGATCGGCGTCAACGTCGTGACGATGGCCATGCTCGTGGTGGCGGGCCTGGTCCTGACCCGCCTGCTCAACCTGCCGGCGCAGAACGTGCAGATCCCGATCACGGCGCTGCTGGTGTTCGCGCTGGGCAGCACGTACGGCTTCGCCCGCCTCGCCGACGTGCTCCTGGGCGCCGGCCTCGGCATCGCGGCGAACCTGCTGATCCTGCCGCCGCGCTTCGTCGAGCAGGCCGGCAAGGAGCTGTGCCGGCTCTCCGGCGAGCTGTCCGACCTGGCCGGCGACATGGCCCACGGCCTGCGGGAAGACTGGACCCACGCCATGGCGCGGGACTGGCTCGACCGGGCCAGGGGGCTGTCGCAGCGCCTGGAGGAGACCAAGGACGCCGCCGACCAGGCCGCGGAGTCGGTACGCCTGTCGCTGCGCCGCCGCCGCTTCGACCGCCGCCTGAGCCAGCTCGCCGAGGCCGCCACCGCCCTCGACCATGCCTGTCACCAGCTCAGGGGCATCGCCAGGGGCCTGATGGACCTGATCACCGGCGTCCGCGGCCTGCCCGGCGAACGCGCCGCCGACCTGCCGGAACCGCTGGCCGGCGAGCTGGCGGCGCTCTCCCGGGCTTTCGAGGACTTCGGCCGGTTGCAGCTCGGCGGGGGCAGGCCGGAGGATCTGGCGGATCTGCGCGCCGCCCTCCGCGACGGCGAGCGCCTGCAGGAACGGCTGGCCACGGAGTTCCGCCGGACCAGGAACGCCGCCTTCGGCTCGCTGCAGGGCGCGCTGATCGACGACTGCGCCAGGATCCGCCACGAGTTCGACCCGGACCACGGGCCGCACAAGGACGCCTTCCCTTAAGGTGCGGTATGCGACCTCCCGAGCCTGGCTGCCGGCTGCACCCGCACCTCGAAGTCCGCTCCTCGCCCATCGCCGGCGTGGGCCTGTTCGCGACCGCCGCCATCCCCGCCGGCACCGAGGTCTCCCGGCTGGGCGGCCGGCTGCTGACCTGGGACCGGCTTCGCGACCTGCTCGCCGACCCCGCACAGCCCTATGTCGACACCATCGCCGTCGCCGCGGACCTCCACCTGGTCCTGCCTCCCGGCAGCCCCAACGGCAAGGGCAACCACAGTTGTGACCCCAACCTGTGGTGGACCGGCCCCTACACCCTGGCCACCCGCCGCGACCTGCGCCCGGGCGACGAGGCCACCAACGACTACGCCACCAGCACCGCCGCGCCGGACTTCGCCATGGACTGCCGATGCGGCACGCCGCTCTGCCGGGGCCGCGTCACCGGGACGGACTGGCGCAGGGCCGACCTGCGGGAGCGCTACGGCGACCACTGGGTGCCGGCTCTGCTGGCGCTCATCCATGACCGTCCATGATCCTGGCATACTGCTCGAATGTCCGATTTCGCCGAGTTCCGCGACCGGGGCCGCGCGGCCCTGCTGGCCGGCCGGGCCACCCATGACGTGCCCATGGTGGAGGGCGCGCGGCGCTGGGGCGCGGCGGCCGTGCTCCGCCCTCAGGGTGAGATCGTCGAGCGCCTGGCCGGCCTGGCCGCCACCTTCCCGGCGGACGGCCACTGGGTGCACGCCGGCCCGACCCTGCACGTCACGCTCAGGTCGCTGGAGCCGTACCGCGCCCACATCCCCGGAGACGACCCCCTCCGCCGCGCCTATGGCGAGGCCCTGACCGAGGCCGCCACCGGGCTGCCCCCGGTGCGGGTGCGGCTGAAGGGCGTGGTCCCGCACCAGGGCGGCGTCCTCGTCCACGGCAGGCCGGAGGACGACACCCTGGTCACGCTCAGGAAGCGGTACATCCACGCGCTGCGGGGCCGCGGCATCCGCGATCTGGAGCACGGCCGTGTCCGCGACCGCTGGTACGTCAGCCTCGTCCACTTCGCCCGCCCGCTGAGCGACCCCGAAGAGCTGCTGAGATGGGCCGACGCCCACGCCGGCACCGACTTCGGCGTCGCCGAGCTGCCCACGGCGGAGGTCGTCCAGTTCACGCACACCGACGGCTCCATCCGCGTCGACTCCCTCGGACGTGCCCACCTCACGCCATGAGACGACGGGGCGTCACCCGGGCCCCATACCTGGGGTGACGCCCCGCCGCCGTCCCGGTCAGCCCAGCACCAGCGCGGTGACGAACTGGAGCAGGTGCCAGGCCACGTACGCGCTGAGCGAGCAGAACGCCCACTCCTTGCCCCGGCCGATCCGGGAGATCCACCGAAGTTCCTCGGCCGGCTCCCGCCGCGCCCGCAGGCTCCTGGTGACGAAGTACACCGACACCAGCCAGGCCGCCGCCGAGCTCATGACGAGCGCGTACGCGATGGCCAGCAGGATCGGCGACTGCGCCGGATCCGCGGGCGGGGAGAGCTGGCGGAACCAGGCTCCCAGCACGCCCGTGAGGAGGACGACGGTGATCCGTCTGTCCTTCCGCGCCTGTCGCTTGAGCCACTGAAGGTCTCGCCGCAGATGATTCTTGAGCACCCGGATCACCTCCGCTGAATAGCCGGTGAAACCAGATAACGGGATGCTCAGGAAAAGATCTGCGACCTCACCCCCGAGAATTCCCGACTTTTAGCGGGATTCACGCCAGTCCCCGCAATTCTTCCGCCACGAGCTGGGCCTCGAATACGTCGCCCACCTCTTCGAGCGTGCGCACGGCGTCCTGGAGATACTCGGCCGCCGCCGCCCGATGACCGAGTTCGGCGGAGATCAGCCCGAGCGCCCGCAGCGCGCAGCCGAGGTCCCGCCTGGTCCCGCACTCCTGGTGCACCTCCCTGGCCTGCCGCGCGTAGACCAGCGCCTCGTCGGTGTGGCCGAGGTCCAGCAGCACCATCGCCAGCGTCGTCAGCGCCGCCGCCCACCGGTCCCTGGTGCCGGTCTCGTTCTGCAGCTCGACCGTCTCCCTGGCCAGCGTCAGCGCCGCCGCGGACTTGCCGGCCGTGTGCAGCGCCTGCGCCATCGACAGCAGCGCGCTGGCCCGGTTGTCGCGCAGCTCCTCCCTGATCGCCAGCGACGCCTTGGCAGCCCGCAGCGCGGGCTTGTGCTGGCCCAGCGACAGGTACGTGTACGCCAGCGTCTCCTGCACCTCCGCCTCCGCCCGCCGGTTGCCCATGCCCTGCACGATGTCGAGGGCTTCGAGCGCGTACACGAAGGCGACCTGCGGCAGCCCCTGCCGCCGGCGTACCCGGGCCAGCCGGTTGAGCATGCGGGCCTCCACCGGCTCGTCGTGGATCACCCGGCTGATCGCCAGCGCCTGGCTGAGGTAGTCGTCGGCGCGCAGGTAGTCGGACAGCCGCCAGTGCACCAGCCCGATGTCCCCGAGCGTCTCGGCCTTGCCCTGCTCGTGGTGGAGCTCCAGCTGTACGGCCAGCGCCTGCTCGTAGTAGGCCAGCGCCTCGTCATAACGGGAGCCGTTGCGCGCGATCCGGCCGAGCGCGCACAGGGCCCGGCCGCAGCCGTACTGGTCGCCGGTCGCCGTGTAGCCGGCCAGCGCCCGTTCCGCGTCGCGCTGGGCGTCCTCCTGCAGCCGCAGCAGGTCGTAGATCTCGGCCAGGCAGAGCAGCGTCTCGGCCTCGGCGTGCTCGTCGCCCAGGTCGTGGCAGATCGACAGCGCCTCCAGGCCCTCGGACAGGGCCGCGTTCGGCTCGCCCAGGTTGCGCTGCACGCGGGCCAGGATGATCAGGCTCTGCGCGGTGCCCCTGCGGTCGCCGAGCTCCTCGCGTACGTCGAGGGCCTGCCCGGCGTACTGGAGCGCCAGCTCGTAACGCTCCTGCGACAAATGCAGGCGGGCGAGCGTGTGCAGGCACCCCGCCACCCCGGCTAGGTCGCCGATCTCCCGGTAGAGGTCGAGCGCCTCGCCCGCGCACTTGAGCGCGTCCTCGTTGTTGCCGGCGATGCCGTGCACCTCGGCCAGGTCGTTGAGCGCCCGCGCCCGGCCCACGGAGTCGCCGAGCGAGGCGAAGTCGGCCAGCGCCTCGCCGATGAACCTGGCCGCCAGCGTGGACGGCCCGATGTCGCGGTGGATGGAGCCCAGGTGGCTGCGCATCCGCGCGATCGCCCGGCGGTTGCTCACCTGCAGCGCCGACGTCAGCCCGCCCTGCTGGATCTCCAGGTTGTTCTCGTAGAACCGCAGGCTCCTGAACGGCTCGAACACGGCCTCCGCCAGCCGCCACGCCATCCCGTGCGCGCCGCTCTCCTCCGCCAGCCGCACGGCCGACACCAGCGAACGCCGCTCGGCCTCGAACCACTCGCGCGGCGTGGCGGGATCGCCGGCCACCGCCAGGTAGTGGTCGAGCAGCCGGACCCGCGCCTCGCGCACGCCCGCCTCCGCGTGCCGCCCCAGCTCCCTGGCCAGCCGTTTGACCAGGTCGTGCACCCGGTAGCGCGGCCCGGGCAGCGGCTCGACCAGGTAGGCCCGGTGCAGCCCCTCCACCGCGATCACGGCCTCGCTCACCGGCACGCCGAGCGCCGCGGCCAGCACCTCCGGCGTGAAGTCCCGCCCCGGCAGCAGCCCGACGTGCCGGAACGCCCGCCGCTGCCCGGGGCTCAGCGACTCGTACGCCAGGTCGAGCGCCGACCTGAACGCCTCCTCCGGATCGCCCACCAGCGCCCGGTCGGAGCTGCGCAGCTCGCGTACCCGTGACTGCACGCTCAGCCCGGGGTTCTCGGCCAGCTTGGCCGCCGAGATCCGCAGCGCGAACGGATGGTACGAGCACACCCGCGCCAGCTCGGCCAGCGCGTCCCGGTCGGCGGCCCGCGGCGAGCCCTCGCCGAGCACCGCCACCAGCAGCGCCACCGCGTTGCCCGGGTCGAGCACCGACAGGTCCATCAGGTCGGCGTGCCCGGTGGCCCGCAGCGGCGCCATCCGCGTCCTGCTGGTCACCAGCACCACGCAGTCCTTGCTGCCCGGCAGCAGCGCCCGCACCTGCGCCGAGTCGGCGGCGTTGTCGAGGATGAGCAGCAGCCGGCGCCCGGCGATCCTGCTGCGGTAGAGCAGCATCAGCTCGGCCTCGTCGGAGGCGGGCATGTGCGCGCCGACGCCGAGCGAGCGCAGGATCTGCCCGAGGGCCTCGGTGGCGCTCATCGGCGGCTGGTTCGGCGACTGTCCCCGCAGGTCGATCACGATCTGCCCGTCGGGGAATCGGTCGGCGTGCAGGTGCCCCCAGTGCGTCACCAGCGTGGTCTTGCCGACGCCCGGCAGCCCCTGGACGACCATGGTGTTCGTCCGCCGGGGCCGCTCCAGCCAGTGGGTGAGCAGGTCGAGGCTCTGCTGCCGCCCGGTGAAGTCCGGCACTTCGGCGGGAAGCTGGCGGGGCCTGGGCACCTCGCCGACCGGCAGTGGCTCGGCCGGCGCGCCAGGACGGGTCAGGAACGGCGTCAGCTGCCCGGTCCACGGCGCCGACAGGTGCTCCCAGTCGCCGGCGGCGTCCCGCAGCGCCGGCGGGTCGGCGATGCGCAGCCGACGGTATCCGGGGCGTACCAGCCAGTCGAGCCGCGTCCACTGCGTGAGCTGGCGCTGCACCACGTCGGGGGAGCTGCCCACGAGGTCGGCCAGGGTCTCCATGGACAGCGGCGGCGCCGCGTCGGAGGCCAGCTCGTAGCGCTCGTCGAGGTGCAGCAGCCACACGGCCAGCCGGGCGGCGACGGGGGCGCGGGCGAGGGCCTCGTGCCTGCGGGCGGCGATGTTCCTCGCGAACAGCTCCTGGACCAGCGCCGTCGCCACGGCGGGGTTCGTGGCCACGTGCTCGCGCAGCCGCCGCAGGTTGATCGGCCAGACCCGCACCTCGGTCAGGGCGTCGACCTTGACCCGGTCGGCGGGGCTCCAGAAGGCCAGCTCGCCCACGAGATCGCCGGCGCCGCGCAGATCGTGTACGGCCTCACGCTCACCGGCCGGGGTGTACTCGCGGGCGTAGCCGCAGTCGATGAGATAGACGTTGCCGGCCGTCCGCGACGGCGAGCAGATGGTCTCGTTGCGCCGGTAGACGCGCGGCCGGGCACCGTCGTCCACCAAAGACCTGAACAGACCCACTACGACACCACCCATCTGGGGACGGCGGTGTCCTCGACATGACAGGACCGGATCAGCCCTTACCAAAACCTGTCACATCAGTGGACGTCAGCGGTGAGCCCGCTGTCAATCGCGCGCTAGACGTGCGCCGGGTCGTTGCGGTCGGGGACGAAGCGGTAGCCGACGTTGCGAACGGTCCCGATCAGGGATTCGTACTCGGTGCCCAGCTTGGCGCGCAGCCGCCGGACGTGCACGTCGACCGTCCTGGTGCCGCCGAAGTAGTCGTAGCCCCACACCTCCTGCAGGAGCTGGGCGCGGGTGAACACCCGGCCGGGGTGCTGGGCCAGATATTTCAGCAGCTCGAACTCCTTGAACGTGAGATCGAGCACCCGGCCGCGCAGCCGCGCGGTGTAGGTGGCCTCGTCGATCGACAGGTCGCCGCTGCGGATCTCGTCGGGCACGTCCTCGGTCGCGGCCTGTGAGATGCGGCCGACGGCCATCCGCAGCCGCGCCTCCACCTCGGCCGGTCCGGCACTGTCGAGCAGCACGTCGTCGACGCCCCACTCCGCGGTCATCGCGGCCAGCCCGCCCTCGGTCACGATCACCAGCAACGGGCAGTCGATGCCCGTCGTGCGGATCAACCGGCACAGGCTCTTGGCCTGCGCGAGCTCCTTGCGCGCGTCGACGACCACGGCGTCGGCGGGTGGCGCGTCAATGAGCGCGGACGCCTCCGCTGGAGCCACCCGGACCGAGTGGAGCAGCAACCCCAGCGCTGGAAGCACCTCGGCGGACGGCTCAAGTGCGTTGGTCAGCAGCAGCAGGTTGCTCATTACGGCCTCCTCAAACGCGCAAGGACCCGGGGGCTACGTCGCCCAGGTCCTGTACGTGAGGATATCCCACGAGTAAGTCGCGTCCATTACGCGTCCAGCAGGTGAACAGCGCGTCCCCTGAAACGACCTCGTTAAGGGCGGCGCACAATAGACCCCATACAGATTGTGAGGCAGGCATGGCCACAGGAAAGATACGTTATTGGGCCGCGGCCAAGGAGGCGGCGGGAGTCGCCGAAGAACCGTTCGATGCGCTCAATCTTGGTGAACTCATGACGAAAATCACACAAAATCGGGCAGAGCTGGCACGCGTCGTCCGCCGCTGCTCGTTCCTGGTGGACGGTTCCCCGGTCGGCCGGCGACCCCATGACGAGGTGGTTCTCGGCGACGGCGCGACCGTGGAGGTCCTGCCGCCGTTCGCCGGTGGATGAACAGATGGGGTGTACCGGCGGGTGAGTGGGAGCTTTGCGGGGGAATGAGACAAGCCAGTCGGTAGGCTCTTGACCCCCGCTCTAGACAGGGAGCCCCATGCGCAAGCTGATCGTTTTCCTGATCGTGCTCCTTGTCCTGCTGGTCGCGGTCGACAGGGTCGCCGTGGCCGGGGTCGAGCGCGACCTCGCGAACCGCATCGCGGCCTCCTCCAACCTCAGCACCACGCCTACCGTGACGATTGAGGGCATCCCATTTCTCACTCAGGCCGTCTCGGGGCACTATCCAGAGGTACGGTTCAATCTCGGCACGTTCACCTACGGGGGCGTGCCGGTCAGGAACCTGCGGGGCGCCGCCTACGACGTGACGGCACCCCTGGCCGACGTCCTCCAGAACCGTCCCAACATCCAGGCCGGGCGTGTGACCATCAGTGGCACGCTGACCAGGGCGACCATCGACAAGTACGCCCCCGAGGGCGTCAAGATCGGCGGCAACGGGCAGCGGCTGACGGCGTCGGGCGAGGTGATGATGGGGGTGCAGAAGGTGAAGTTCAACGCCGAGATGAAGATCGAGCTGGCCGACGGGGGCATCAGGGTCCAGGCCGAGAAGATCGAGGGCATTCCCGACCAGTTCGCCCGGCTGGTCTCGTACACGATCCCGTTCAAGGGCAAGCTGCCCTTCGACGTCAAGGTGACCGGGGTCAAGAGCGTGGCCGAGGGATTGGAGTTCTCGGCCGAAGCGTCTGACGTGCCGATTCGTGGATGAGGTTGAACCGCTCCGTCCTGGCGTACGTGATGAGGATGTGAGCACAGCGGGCACCGCCGACGAGGAACTCGTGAAGACCCTCTTCGACGAGCACGCCGGGCCGCTCTACGGCTACGTTCTGCGACTGACCGGTGACTCCGGGCGGGCCGAGGACGTCGTACAGGAGACGCTGTTGCGGGCCTGGCGACATCCCGAGGCCCTCTCCGACCGGCCCATCCGCGCGTGGCTGTTCACCGTGGCCCGTAACCTCGTCGTCGACCAGCATCGCGCCAAGAAGGCCAGGCCGCAGGAGACCGGCGACGAGGCGCTGGCGGTGCTGCCGGCCGACGACGAGCTGGAGCGCGCGGTCGAGTCGTGGGCCGTGGCGGAGGCGCTTGCCGTGCTCAGGCCCGAGCACCGCGACGTGCTGCTGGAGGTCTACTACCGGGGGCGATCGGTGAAGGAGGCGTCGGAGACGCTGGGCATTCCGCCGGGAACGGTCAAGTCACGTACCTACTACGCGCTACGGGCCCTGAAACTGGCACTTGAAGAGCGGGGGCTGGCGCCATGATGACGTGCGAGGAGGTCCGCCTGGCCCTGGGCGCCCACGCCCTGGGCGCGCTCGACCCCGACGAGGCACTGGAGATCGACACCCACCTGGCGACCTGCGAGGCGTGCGGCGGCGAGCTGCTGGAGCTCGAAGGCGTGGCCTCGTTCCTGGGCAAGGTGTCGGAACGCGACGTCGAGCTGGTCGCCAGCCCCCCGCGCCAGGTGCTCGACCGGCTGCTGAACGACCGCGTCAAGCGCACCAGGCGCGGCCGCGTCCTGATGGCCGTGGCCGCCTCGGCGGCGGTGCTCGTCGTGGGCGGAACGGTCTATTCGGCCATCCAGCTCAACTCCCAGCAGGCCGCGCCCTCGTCGGCGCTGGCCCCGGTGACGACCAGCTCCGAGGAGTCCGCGCCCAAGGTGATGCGAGACCAGGGCGCGGCGGAGTCGGACAGCTCCCTGCGGAGCGCCGAGCCGTCCCAGTCGCCGGCGGAGAAGCGGCCCACACCGGTCAGGAAACAGGGCGAGGGCCGCAAGTTCACCGGCGAGAACAAGCTCTTGCAGTACAACGCCACCGTGGTGGCCTGGTCGATGGACGGCGGCACCCAACTGGACGTGCAGGTCAGCGGCGTGCCGGTGGACACGACGTGCAGTCTCGTCGTCGTCGCCAAGGACGGGCGGCGCGAGGCCACGGCCGGCTGGGTCGTCAGCCGCGAGGAATACCAGGGCCAGGGCCAGGCCGTCTTCCCCCGCCAGACGACCATGGTCATGCGGGAGATCGCCAGGTTCGAGATCGTCGACGGGGCGGGCAAAGTGCTCGTCCGCGTTCCGGCGCGGAAGTAATCGCGCCTCCGCGCGGTTGCACCAGGGGATGACAGGTCTGTGGGTGGCGCTGGCGACTCTGGCGCTCGGAACGGTGATCGGGGTGATCCGCCTGCGCCGCGACGGACGCGTGCACGAAAGCGACGGCGACCGGCTGTCGGCGGCCGACCTCGGCGCCGGGCTCGGCGAACGGGCGACGCTCGTGCAGTTCTCGACCGCCTTCTGCCAGCCCTGCCGGGCCACCCGGCGGATCCTGGCCGACGTGAGCGCGCTCGTGCCGGGGGTGAGCCACGTCGAGATCGACGCCGAGTCCCGGCTCGACCTCGTCCGGCGGCTCGACGTCATGCGCACGCCGACCGTCTTCGTGCTCGACCCCTCCGGCGCCGTCGTCAAGCGGGCCGCCGGGCAGCCACGCAAGGCCGAAGTGCTGGCCGCGCTGGCCGAGGCCGTACCGCCGTCTCATGAATCGTCTCACCAACCGGACGAGATGTGACAGATGACGAGACGCCGAGTACTGTCGTCGCTATGAACCCATCGACAGAGCTGCTGACGAAGCGGCGCGCGGTAGATTTCTGCCGCGTGGCCACCGCGCTCTGTCGCGCTGCCTGAGGACGATCTCGAGCGGACTTCCGATCCGCCCCGTCGACCCCTTCAGGAGCATCCCGCGATGCGTGCCGATCCTAGAGCGCTGCGCTTCGGCGCGGCCATCACCACCCTGGTCCTCGCCTCTGTCCTGGTGACGGAGAGTGCCTGGCCGCTCGCCGCGCAGGCGGTGGTCTTCGCACTCGGCGCCGCCTGGGCTTCGCCGTACGCGATGCTCTTCAAGGCGTTCGTCAAGAGCGCCCCGAAGGAGACCGAGGACGCCCGCCCGCCCCGCTTCGCCCAGGGGGTGGGTCTGGTCTTCGCGGTCGCGGGCCTGACCGGATATCTCGCCGGGATCGCGCCGCTGGCCCTCGTGGCCACGGCCGCGGCCCTCCTCGCCGCCTTCCTCAACGCAGCCTTCGGATTCTGCCTCGGCTGCGAGATGTACCTGCTGATTCGCCGTCTACTGCCCGCCGCCAAAATGGAGGTTTCCCAATGAGTCGTTCCGCCGCCCTGGTGGACGCCGACTGGGTCGAGGCCAACCTCGACACGCCCGGAGTCGTTCTCGTCGAGGTCGACGAGGACGTCAGCGCCTACGACAAGGGCCACATCCGTGGCGCCGTCAAGGTCGATTGGCGACAGGACCTGCAGGACCCGGTGCGCCGCGACTTCGTGGACAAGACCGGTTTCGAGGCTCTGCTGTCCGACCGCGGCATTTCCAACGATGACACCGTCGTGCTGTACGGCGGCAACAACAACTGGTTCGCCTCCTACGCCTACTGGTACTTCAAGCTGTACGGCCACCAGGACGTGAAGCTGCTCGACGGCGGGCGCAAGAAGTGGGAGCTCGACTCCCGCGAGCTGGTGCGCGAGGTGCCCCAGCGGGCCAAGACGCAGTACACCGCGCAGGAGCAGGATGCCGCCATCCGCGCGTTCCGCGACGACGTGGTCGGCGCGATCGGCAAGCTCAACCTGGTCGACGTGCGCTCGCCCGACGAGTTCACCGGCAAGCTGCTGGCCCCCGCCCACCTGCCGCAGGAGCAGGCGCAGCGCGGCGGCCACGTGCCCACCGCCCGCAACATCCCGTGGTCCAAGGCGGCCAACGACGACGGCACCTTCAAGTCCGACGACGACCTGCGCGCCCTCTACGGGGAGGCCGGGGTCGACTTCGGCAAGGACACCATCGCCTACTGCCGCATCGGCGAGCGCTCGGCGCACACGTGGTTCGTGCTGCACGAGCTGCTGGAGCAGTCCAACGTGAAGAACTACGACGGTTCGTGGACCGAATACGGCTCGCTCGTGGGCGTGCCGATCGAGCTGGGGGAGGCCCGCTGATGACGAGCGCTGCACAGGGTTGCGGAGCGCCGGAGCAGACGATCACGCTGCCCGCCGGAATCGACCTGGCCAACCAGGCCGTGATTCAGGGCGTGGTGACCGGCGCCGGCACCGCGTACGCGCGGCTGCTCGACCACTCCGGTGAGTTCACCGGTGAGGTCGTCGTGTCCGACGAGGGCGTCTTCCGCTTCTTCGCCGCTCCCGGCGACTGGACCGTCCGCATCATCGCGGGCGGCGGCGTGACCAGGGACATCCAGGTCGAGGCCAAGCTGGGCGAGGTCTCCCAGCTCGCCGTCGCCGTCTGACCGCACACATGCGAAGGCCCGCGTCTTTCCTGGACGCGGGCCTTTGGCGTCGGCTTTCCCGGGCGCGTGCAACCGTTTAACTCTCGGCGGTGTTGTACCTGATGTGAGTGAATTCGACTGTCTCGACCCAGTGCGCAAGGCGCTGCTCGACGACCTCGACGAGGGGTTCGCCGAGCTCTACGGCGCCTACCGCGGCCTGGTCTTCTCGACCGCGCTGCGGTTGAGCGGGCGCTGGGCCGACGCCGAGGACCTCACCGCGGAGGCGTTCCTGCGGGCGTACCGGGGACTGGCCGGCTACGACCGCGAGCGCATCGCCGAGCTCCAGCCCCGCGCGTGGGTGATGACGATCCTGATGAACGTCTGGCGCAACTGCGCCCGCGCCAAGTCCCGCAAGCCGCCACCCGACCTGCGCGACGAGCCGATCGACGGCGTCGATCCCGGCGAGGACGTGGAGGACACGGCGGTGCGCCACGAGACCGGCGACGAGCTGGCCCGCATGCTGGGCGAGCTGCCGGAGGAGCAGCGGGCCGCGGTCGTGCTCAGGCACGTCGTGGACCTGCCGGTCAGCGAGATCGCCACCGTGCTGAAGATCCCCCAGGGCACGGTCAAGTCGCATGTGTCGCGGGGGTTGAGGCGGCTAAGAGCACTGGGAGGTGCCCGATGACCCAGGATCCACTGCTCACCGGACTCGCGGCACTGGCGGCCGACCCGCCCGACGGGCTGCTCGACCGGATCGCGGCGCGCTGGGTGAGCGTGCCAGGACCGATCGGGGAGCTGCGGGTGGCGTTCACCGACCAGGGCGTGGCGTACGTGCACGCGGGCGACGGCTTCACCCCGGCGTTCAGGAAGCGCTTCGCCCGCCCCCTGCTGCCCGCGGAGCGCCCGCCCGCCGGCCTGCTGCCCGCCCTGCGTACCGGCCGCCTGTCCGGGTTGCGGCTGGACCTGCGCGGGACGAGCGACTTCCAGCGCGAGGTCCTGGAGACGGTACGCACCATTCCGCGCGGCGAGGTGCGCCCCTACTCCTGGATCGCCGCGCGCGTCGGCCGCCCCAAGGCCGTCCGCGCGGTCGGCACGGCCCTCGGCACCAACCCGCTCCCCCTCCTCATCCCCTGCCACCGGGTCATCCGATCGGACGGCGTCGTCGGCGACTACGTCTTCGGCTCCGCCGCCAAGGAACGACTGCTGCTGGCCGAGGGCACCGACCTGGACGGGCTGCGTGAACTGGCTGGGGAGCGCGTGTTCTACCTGGCCAGCGACACGACGGGCGTCGTGTGCTTCCCGACCTGCCACAACGCCAGGCGCATCACGCCCAGGCACCGGCACGGCTTCCGCACTCTCGTCCAGGCGGGCGCCGCCGGCTACCGCCCGTGCCGCACCTGCCGGCCGGCTCAGGGCTTGGTGGGGTAGCGCATCAGCAGCGTGGCGCGTACGACGTCGGGGCCGTGCGCCCGGTAGCCGTGCGGCACGTCGGACCGCCACGAGATGTGGTCACCGGGCCCGGCGGTGAGCGGCTCGTCGATGGGGCCGGCGCTCAGGGTGCCGGTGAAGACCGTGACGTGCTCGCTCACGCCCTCGTGGTGGGCGGGGGAGGTCTGGGTGAGGCCGGGCGGGACGCGTACGCGGTAGAGCTCGTAGGTGACGCGGTCGTCCTCGAACACCTCGAGCAGCTCGGCCTCGATCGCCGTGCCCCGCATGATCTGCGGCTCGGGCGGCGCGTCGAGTATCGCCCCGATCGGCACGCCGAGCTGCGCCGTGATGGCCCACAACGTCTCCAGGGTGGGGTTCCTGGTCCCGGTCTCCACCCCCGACAGGGTCGCCTTGCCGATGCCCGCCCGCTTGGCCAGCTCGGACAGCGACACCCCGCGCGCCTGCCGCAGCCGCCGCAGCCGATCTCCCACCACGCGAGGATCTGTGTCGACTGCGGGCTGCGGCTCCATACAGTCATGTTGCCCCACGTACGTCGCCGAGGGGTGCGTATCGGGCAGCGGATATTTCGCCGTTGCCCTGGGGCGACTCACGCTATGTGATCATGCAACTTTCTGGAGTTGCGGCTGCGGCACAAGGGACAGACCGATACGATTCGACAGATGTCCGGATCGCCAGGTGTGACGGCACCACCCCGACCTGGGCCTACACCGGCTCAGCGAATGCCGTCGCCGTACTCGCTTCCCCTGCACGCACTACGGCTGGCGGGGAAATGCGCGCTGCCGCTGATCCTCTGGTTCTCCGCCGGCGAACTGGCGCGCTTCGTCCTCCTGTACGGCGCCGTCGAGGTGGCCTACGGCGACGCCAGGCAACTCCGCCTCGTGGCCGTCATGACCCTGCTCACGCTCATCGTCCTGGTCGCGATGACCGTCACCATCGGGATGCTCCACAGCCTGCGCGGCGCCCTGTGGGAAATGCGGGCCAGAACCGAGGAGGGCGCGCCGGACGAGCGGTTCTTCAGGGTGCTCGACCGGGCGGCCCCCGCCTACGCCGTGCTCTATCTGGCATGGGGCTTCCAGACGGAGGACGCCAGGGCCATCTATCAGATGGACATCTTCCATCACTACTACGACGGGACGGAAGCTTCGTGGTTCGGTGAGAAATCGGTGGTCGGGCGCGGACTGATCGACCTTGACTGGCGCATTTCGCTCGTCGCGATGGCCGTGATGTTCGGGCTGAAGCTGCTGTTCGCCAAGCTCCTGGAGAACAAGCAGGGCAAGTTCTACGGCTTCGGCGCGGCCTTCAGCGAGTTCGCGTTCGTCTTCCTGGGGCTCAACGCCACATACTCCTTCGCCCAGGCCCGTGCCGACTGGATCGAGCACCGCAACGTGGTCGCCGACTCGGAGGAGGTCCTGGACGAGGCGCGGACGAGCGTGCCGGGCTGGGACGCGTTCACCACCGGGTTCGCGGACGTCTGGCCACTGCTCCTGGAGGCTGTCGCGGTTCCGCTGGCCTGGCTGACGGTGGCCATGCTCGTCTTCGGCGCCTTCTCGGACGACACCCGGGCCCTGGTGAAGGGCACCCGCCTGGAGAAGGGCGTGGACCGCCTGGAGAGCAGCCACGACCTCACGCAGAAGTCGTTCAACCAGGTGACCGGCGGGTTCAGGGACCGCTGGGTGCCGCTGGCCAACTCGCTGCGAATGATCTTCAAGGGCGGGTTTCCCCTGTTCGGCATGATGTGCCTGTGCTACGTCAGCATCGACGTGGCCGCTCAGTACGCCGACCGGGTGGTTCGCACGCTCATCGGCACCGGCGAGGAATGGATCTGGGTCCTGCAAGGGCCGCCGGTGGCGTTCGTACGGGACATGATCGTGACCGTGGTCACCATGGCCCTCCTGGCGGCCACGTACGACATCGCGGCCACCAGGGCCCGGCTCAAGGGCGAAGCGCTCAGCGACGCCTGAACCGCAGGACCTCGTTGTCCTCCCCCATCTTCTCCACGGTCTCCCGTTTGAAGAGGTCCTCCGTGGGCGTGTCCGATCGGTAGGAGCTCGGCCGGAAGCTGAGCTCGACCTCGTTCGCCACCGGGGTGGGCACGATGGCCATGCCGTCGATCTTGTACTCCTTGCCCACTTCGAGCTTGTCCTCCGTCGACAGCGTGCCGTACCGGTCCATCACCACGGTCCAGGTGCGGCCCCGGCGGTCTTCCAGCTCGACGTCGTAGGGCGCGGAGGTCATGGTGGCCTGGGCGGCGTCGAGCACCTTCTTCGAGATGACCACCTTCAACCACGTCACCTCAGGGCCGTGCTTGCTGTCTTTGGGGGCCTGGGTGGGGGTGATGCTGGACTTGTACTCGATGTTGTGGACCTTGCCGACTCCGCCCGCGGCGACGGTCGTCACCTTGATGTCCTGGGTGACGGTCTTCTCCCTGAAGAGATAACCGTCGTACACCTGCGCGCCGGTGGCGAGAAGCGACACGAGCACGGCGCCCGCGGCGACCAGCAGCGTGCGCTGCCGCCGGGGGCGCGGGGCGGGCTGGGCGGCGGCGGGCTCCTGAGGGCCCTGAGGCGGCGGTTGACGGTCTTCCGGCCGCGGAGCTTCCGGAGCGGTGGCCGGCGCCGGTGCGGGCAGCCGTACGGCGGGGATGGGCTGAGTGCTGCCACCGACGGGCTCCCGGGCGGCGGGAGGCCAGACCTGCTGGTCGGAATGGAGGTGCCGGGGGCGTCCCTGGTGCGGCGCGGTGGGCATCCCGTGCCGTGGCACCGGACGCTGCGGGCGTGAGACGTCGGGCGGACCACTCCGCGCCCGAGCGGCATCCGGCCCGGCCTGTCCGTAGGGTGCGCCGGGCGGCGGGCTCTGTCCGTAGGGTGCGCCACCTTGGCCGGGCGGCGGGTTCTGCCCGAAAGACGGGCCGCCCTCGGCGCGAGGTCCTGAGGGCACGCCTCCCATGGTGGGCGGCACGCCGTGGCCGTGCGTCATGCCGGTCCCCGGCGGGTTGCCGGGTGGCTGCTGCTGTGGCTCCTGGACGTGGCGCCTGCCCCGGCGCGGCAGCGTCCCCTGCTCGAACGGCATCCCCTGCTCACGAGACGGAGCCGGCCTGCCCTGATCGCTGATCGGCGGGACGATCTGGTTGTAGGGGATGGTCTCCTCGGCGGGCGAAGGCTCGTCCAGAGGGACGCTGAGACCAGGAGGAGGAGTCGAACTGGGCGGTGGCGGCCGATCCTCCTCCCGCCATGGATCCTCCTCCTGCCACCGGTCGTTCTTCGGCGCGAACCAGCCACGCTCGTCGTTGGTGCTCATCCCGCGATCACTTCTTATCCGTCGAGTAGACGTCCTGCGGCGAGGCGGCGAGCTTGCGCGCCGCCGCCTCGTCCAGGCCGAGATCCACCTCGACCTCTGGTTCGAACGATTCCACCAGTCCCGCCTTCGCGGGGAGAGCGATGATGACCCGCGCCTCCGGCAGCGCCGAAGCGGGCACTTCGAAGAAGAACCGGCCGCTGACCCAGATGTCCGGCTGCACCCACGCGTTCGAGAGCGTCAACGTGCTGTCCACCCTGTCCGTGGCGGAGAACCTCTTGCCGTCGGCGGTCAGCAGCACCGGCTGGCCCAGGTGGTAGGGCTCGAAGCTGCTCTTGGCCGAGACGTTGATGATGAAGAACAGGCCGTCGGTCCCTATGGTCTTGCCGCTGCTCTGGATCGACTTGGCGGTGGAGAAGGAGTCCAGCCGCGCCGTGAACCGCCCCGCGTCCACTGCCTCGCCCTTGGCGCCCACGTACGTCAGTGGTGCGAGGCGCGCTTCGGGGCCGAGCTGCAACGACTGCACGCAGAGAGCGCCGATGATCAGCACGAGACCCGCGGCGGTGGTGAGGAGCACGGATCCGGTGCCCTCGCGCCGACGCCCGGCCCGCCTGTTCGCCCGGGACGGAGCAACGGCTGATCTTGGTTCTGTCGCGGTCACGCTCCGTCACCTCCCTGGACCGGCAACGTCACCCGCGCCGTGACCTCGGGGAGCACCTTGTCGTTCTTCTCGTCGCTGACCATCCGCCACTCCGAGATGCCGCTGAGGAAGCTGGGACTCTGCTCGAAGGAGGCCACGTCGAGGGTGATCTCCTTCGGCGGCTGGTCGGTGTCCTTGAGCTGGTACCGGACGATGACCTTCGTGGCCACTCCGGGGTGGAGCTGACGGGTCTCACCGTCCTTGGCCAGCCCGAAGGTGAAAGGGCCGGCGTCCTTGCCGAAGGCCGGGGTGATCCTCACCAGCGACCCGGCGAAGGAGGTGCCGGTGAACGCCTTCTCGAACGTCTCGGGCGGCATGCCGATCGAGGCGGTGTCGTCTCCCTGGTTGGTGACGTCGAAGACCATCTCCACGAACCGCTTGTCCTCTTCGAAGTCGGTCTTGGCCGGTTCCACCGTCACCCGGGCCTCGACGAACTCGGTGGAGTAGCGGCCCTGGTCGACCACCACGCCCTGCTTCTGGGGCTCGGGCAGTTCGGGGGCCTGGCCGAGTCCGCCCAGCAGGGCGGTGATCCCGACACCGGTGAACGCCACCAGAGCGACTGCGGGCACCACTACCGGGCGTCTGGGCTTGTCAGTGCTCTCGCCGGAGGGTTCCGTCATGGATAAGGATGGTAATAGGTATCGCTTGTCCCATTCGCCGCAATGCTCCCATCGGACCGGGCGATTTGCCGAGAACCCTGCCGCTACCGGGCTTGTAGCTCATACGCTGTCACGAAGCGGAAAGGGCTGACCCCCACTCCTAACGACATATCGGCGGCCGGAGGGTCACGTGACGGACGTGCATCCTGAGCATGCCCAGCTCCAGGCGGACCGCATCTACCTGGGCTGGCAGTACATCCTGCTGCACCCCGACCCCGGCCCCCCGCCCAAGCGGCCCTCGCCCGTCGAGGAGACGGCGCCTGCGGCGGAGCCCGATCCCGCCGAGCTCGAGTTACTTCGCCGTGAACGGCTGCAAGAGGACATGCTCAACCGGCCGGTACGAATTTTCCGGCTGTTCATGTTGATCCTGACCGTCCTGATCCTGGCGGCGGCCCTGTCCGGATACCTGGGCTGGTCGTTCGCGCTGCTCGGGCTCGTCGCCGCCGGCGGTGTGGCGGGGATCTGCAGTTACGCGCTGGTGCAGGGCGATCGGGCGGTCAAGTACCGGGTGCTGGAGCAGCGGGCCAGGGACGAACGGCAGCAGCGGGAACGTGACAAGGAGCTGTTCCGCGCGCAGGAGGAGCACGCCCAGCGCTACCGCGAGTGGCAGGAGTCCAAGGAGCGGCACGACCGGCAGCTCACCTGGTACGCCGTCGCGGTGCCCGACGAGATCGACCGCATCGACGTGGCGGGCGGCACGCTGCCGGGATGGTCGGCGCTGGTCACCCTGCTCGGCGCGACGCGGCTCTACAGCGGCGGCCATCTCACCGTGCTCGACCTGTCCGAGGGCGCGATCGCCAAGGACCTCATCGAGCTGGCCCGCAAGGGCGGCGACGACCCGCTGGTCTGGGTGCTGCCCGTCGATCTGCCCAAGCTCGACCTGGGCGCCACGCTGAAGCCTGAGGCGTTCGCGGACGTGCTGGCCCACGTGGTCAGCGTGAGCGAGGAGCACCGCACCACGCGCGACCTCAGCTTCGACAACGCGATCCTGGAGCGGGTGCTGGAGGTGCTCGGCGACAACGCCACGATCAGCCAGGTGACCGCCGCGCTGCGGGCGCTGGCCCAGGTGGGCGACCCACGCGACGACCTGCGGTTCGGGCTGATCACCGCGACCCAGTTGGAGCGCATCGGGACGTTGTTCGGGCGCGGGGTGAGCGACCGGGTGGTGATCGAGCGGGCCTGGGCCCTTGAGTCGCAGCTGCGCAAGCTGGAGACGCTGGGCACCGAGGCCGTACGCCTGCCGCCCGCCAGGCTCCGCGTGGTGAGCATGGACCGGCAGGCGGGCGTGTTCGGCAACCGGGTGCTCGGCACTTACGTGGCCACCGCCCTGACCCACATCCTGCGCCAGTCCGCCGCCTCCGACCGGCCCTGGTACCACACGATCATCGTGGCGGGCGCGGACAAGCTCAGGGGCGACGTGCTGGACCGGCTGATGGACGCCTGCGAGACCTCGCGTACCGGACTTGTCCTGACTTATCGGTCGTTGACCCCGACCGTGCGGGAGCGGCTCGGCCGCGGGCACGCCGCGGTGGCCTTCATGCGGCTCGGCAACGCCGAGGACGCCCGGGTGGCCAGCGAGCACGTCGGCACCGAGCACCGCCTGGAGCTGGCCCAGCTCACCGAGACGATCAGCGACTCGCTGCCCGGCCTCGACGGCGGCTACATCTCGACGATCGCCCAGCTCGACGACGAGCGGGAGGACCGCGCCGAGAACCACGCCGACCTGGCCGGCGACATCACCGAGTCCACCGAGTGGGGCAGGACCGCCGACAAGATCTCGGAGAAGGAGCGGGTGCTGCAGCGCTCGCGCGAGTTCCTCGTCGAGCCGCACGAGCTCCAGCAGCTCCCCACGACGTCGGTGATCGTCACGGACGCCACGGCCCAGGGCAGGCGCGTACGCCTCGCGGACGCCAACCCGGCCATCCTCACCTTCCCCAAGACCACGCTCGGCGAGCTGGAGGACGTACGCGAGGCCGTACTCGCCCTCGACCCCAAGGACGGCGACGGCAACGGAGAGCCGCCACCGAACCTCGGGCCACCACCGCCACGCCTGGACTGGCGCAAGGGCAGGCAATGACATGGTCAATGTCAAGGTGACGAGCTGACGGTTGGCGGAATTTACTAAAGAACCGTCTGTGGGGGAATGAAATGCAGCCGAGTGTCTCGCTGAGCGGGCCCTGGTATCGAATCCAGTCGATCGCAGCACCCTCGCGTAGTTCGTCGGCCGAATGGGACTTCGTCACCGTGCTTCCCGCGGTGCTGTCGGCGGCGCAGCGCGACCGGCCTTTTGTGATCGGGTGGCTGTCGCGTGGCTCGGGAGCGCCACTGGAACTCATCACCAACGCGGGCCCGCTGTCGCCACCGCGCCAGCCGCGCCGGGCCACCGACGCGCCCGGCCATCCGAGCGGGCCGCAGCCCTTGCTGTTTCCCGGCGGGGCGTGCGGGGTGCAGCTCGACGACGAATATCTGGCCGACCTGGCCGACCTGGTGTGGACGCCGTGCCCGGGGCGGCAGGCGCCGCCGCTGGGCAGCAAGGGGCGCGAGTTCGACCCGGACGAGCTCCGGCGGCCGACGTTGTTCGAGTCGACGCTGGTGACGCTCATGTCGCGGCCGTTCGCGTGGCTGGTGGTGGCCGAGCCGACCGACCTGCTCGACGCCGAGGTGGCCCACCTGCGCACCCAGCTCAACGTGCTGCGCCAGTACGGCGACGCCTCCGAGCGCTCCCGCTTCGACGCCGAGCGGGCCGAGCGCCGCATGCAGGAGCTGGACGCCTTCCGCGAGGCGGGCCTGTGGAACGTTCGAGTGCTCGCCGGCGGCGCCACGGCCGACGAGCTGCGCCAGATCGCGCCCGTGCTCGTCGGGTCCGTCGAGATGAGCCACCACCCGTACCGCCTGCGCAGCTCCCACGGCGCCGTCTACGCGCTGTCGGAGGCCCTGGCCATCACCATGCAGGACCCCGCCGACGGCGCCGCGGCCCCGTTCGCCGCCACCGCGGGGGCGCTCGCCGCGCTGGCCGGGCTGCCCCGGCGGGAGGTGCCGGGGGTGCGCGTGCTCGAATCGGGCTTCTTCGACGTGACCTCCGAGGCCGAGGGCGGCGAGCTGGAGCTGGGCGAGATCCTCGACGGCCAGGACCGCGGCGTCGGCTCGTTCCGGGTGCCGCTGGCCACGCTCAACCGGCACGCGTTCGTGACGGGCGCGACCGGCTCGGGCAAGTCCCAGACCGTACGCCACCTGCTGGAGCAGCTCAGCAGGGCCCGCATCCCGTGGCTGGCCATCGAACCGGCCAAATCCGAGTACGCCGCCATGGCCGGCCGCATCGACGACCCCATCACGGTGATCAACCCGTCGGCGCCCGACGGCGTGCCGTTCAGCATCAACCCGCTGGAGCCCGAGCCCGGCTACCCCGTGCAGGCCCACATCGACATGGTGCGCGCGCTGTTCATGGCGGCCTTCGACGCCGAGGAGCCGTTCCCGCAGATCATGTCGCTGGCCCTGCAGCGCGTCTACGAGGCCACCGGCTGGGACGTCGTCACCGGCGGCGCCGTGCCCGGCTCGAACGTGCCGCCCAGCGTCCCCACCCTCGAACAGCTCCAGCAGCACGCCATGGACGTCATCAAGGAGATCGGCTACGGCCGCGAGGTCCAGGCCGACGTCGAGGGCTTCATCTCGCTGCGGCTGCGCTCGCTCCGGGTGGGCTCGGCGGGCCGCTTCTTCGAGGGCGGGCATCCGGCCGACATCGGCGGCCTGCTGCGGCGCGACGTCGTCCTGGCGATCGAGGACGTCGCCAACGACGAGGACAAGGCGTTCCTCATGGGCACGCTGATCATCCGGATCGTCGAGCACCTGCGCATGCGGGCCAGGAGGGAGAAGGCCGACGGGCTGCGCCACGTCATCGTGATCGAGGAGGCGCACCGGCTGCTGCGCGACCGTGGCCACGGCCGGGCCTCGACCCACGCCGTGGAGCTGCTGGCCGGCCTGCTCGCCGAGATCAGGGCGTACGGCGAGGGCATCGTCGTGGCCGAGCAGATCCCCACCAAGCTCATCTCCGACGTGGTCAAGAACACCGCGCTCAAGGTCGTGCACCGGCTGCCCGCCGAGGACGACAGGAAGCTCGTCGGCGCCGCCATGAACCTGAGCGACGAGCAGTCCCGCCACGTGGTCTCGCTCCAGCCGGGCGCGGCCGCCGTGTTCGCCGACGGGATGGACCGGCCGCTGCGCGTGCGCGTACCGCTGGGTGAGGCCCGCGAGAAGGTGCTCCCAGGCCCGCCGCCGCCCATCCGCGGGCGCAGGTCGGCGGCGTGCGGGGCGCAGTGCCGCACCGGGCAGGCGTGCACGCTGGTGGAGCTGCGCGAGGCCGACGTGCTGGCCGACGCGCCCGAGTGGGCCTGGCTGCGCATCTGGTGCGACACGGTCATCCTGGCCTTCGTCAGCAACCGGCCGCTGCCCGGCGTGCCGCGCGCCCTGGCCGCCGCCTGGTCCGACCTGCCGGCCAGGCGCCGGGAGTGCCTGCTCGCCACGCTGGTCGAACGCGCGGTGCAGCGGCGCGCCTGGTCGCTGCGGAGCTGGTTCGACCCGGCGCTGCTGACGGAGAAGGCGGCCGAGACGGCCACGCGCCTGCTGTCCGCGCTCGACAGCGGCGGCGAACGCCCTGGGGCGTCGTGGGTCATCCCGCAGGTCCGCTGGCTGCACGAGGTGGACAGGCTCTTCCCGTACGGCCAGCCGGCCCCCAACCTGCGCAGCCCCGCCCCGCCCATGGAGTACGCCCTGTTCCGCCAGCCGAACGGCAACGGCACGGGCGACCTCGTCCACACGGAGCTGCTCGGCCACCGGGCCAAGGCGCTGCGCCACCACCCGCTGTCGATGGAGGTCGACCGCAACAGGGCGCTGGCCTGGCGGGTGATCCTGGGCGACGACGAGAACGAGGGCGTGCAGCGCGACATCACGACCGTCGCGATCGGCATCGAGGCCACGGCCAGGATCCGGCACGTCGGGCAGACGATGGGGGCGGGATGGCTGGAAGGGGTGCTGTCGTGGCCACGCCGCTTCGTGCTGCCGTTCGACCACGGCGGCGCGCCGGAGATCGCTTTCGCGGACTCCCCGCCCGCCTGACTTTCGTGTGCGTCATCAGACCAAGGCCCAACGACGACTAGGATCCTTGGGCATGACCCAGCTTCCTTTGCGGGCGCAACTCGCCAGCGCCCTGGGCCGCAGCGCCGCCACGCTGTCCAGGATGACCGGGCGCGGTGACGGCTCGGTGATCGGCGGGCGGGTGGGCCTGATGCTAGAGCCCGACCTCCTGCGCAAACTCGCCCGCGACCGCAAGCTGGCCCTGGTCAGCGCCACCAACGGTAAGACCACCACGACCAGGCTGATCACCTCCGCCCTGCTGGAGTTCGGCGAGGTGGCCACCAACGCCTTCGGCGCCAACATGCCGGCGGGCCACGTCTCCGCGCTCTCCCAGCACAAGGGCGCCCCCTACGGCGTGCTGGAGGTCGACGAGAAATACCTGCCCGAGGTGCTCGACACGACCGGCGCCGGCGTCGTCTGCCTGATGAACCTCAGCCGCGACCAGATGGACCGTGCCGCCGAGATCTGGCTGCTGGCCCAGAAGTGGCGCAGGGCCCTTTCCGGCAAGCCCACCCATGTCATCGCCAACTGTGACGACCCGCTCGTCACCTGGGGCGCCTCCACCGCCGCCAAGGTCACCTGGGTGTCCGGCGGGCAGCGGTGGAAGGAGGACTCCTGGTGCTGCCCCGAGTGCGGCGGCCCGCTCGACCGCAAGGACGCCGACTGGGCGTGCCGGGAGTGCACCTTCCACCGGCCCGAGCCGCAGTGGGTGCTCGACGACGACATGGTGGTCGATCCGTACAAGCAGCGGTGGCTGCTCGACATCCAGCTTCCCGGCCTGGCCAACCGCTCCAACGCGGTGATGGCGCTGGCGGTGGCCGAGGCGTTCGGGCTGTCCGTCGAGCGGGCGCTGCCCCGGCTGCGCGAGGTCACCTCGGTCGCGGGCCGCTACACGACCGTCGAGCGTGAGGGCCGCCACGCGCGGCTGCTGCTGTCGAAGAACCCGGCGGGCTGGCTGGAGGCGTTCGACGTCGCCGATCCGCAACTGCCGATCATCCTGTCCGTCAACGCGCAGGGCCCCGACGGCCGCGACACCTCGTGGCTGTGGGACGTCGACTACCGCATCCTGCGCGGGCGTCCCGTCTTCGTCACCGGCGAGCGCCGTCTCGACCTGGCGCTCCGGCTCGACGTGGCCGACGTGCCGTTCATGTTGTGCGACACGTTCAGCGAGGCCCTGGCCATGCAGCCGCCCGGCCGGGTCGACGTGATCGCCAACTACACCGCCTTCCAGTCGATCCGATCGGAGTTCGGACGTGCCGTCTGACAGCGCACTCAGCATCGTCTGGATCTACCCCGACCTGCTGAGCACCTACGGTGACCAGGGCAACGTGCTCGTCCTGGAGCAGCGGGCGCGGCGCCGGGGCATCGAGACGGAGACGATCCACGTACGCTCGGCCGACCCCATCCCCGAGACCGGCGACATCTACCTGATCGGCGGCGGCGAGGACCGCCCGCAGATCCTGGCCGCCGAGCGTCTGCGTAGAGACGGCGGCCTGCACCGCGCCATCGCGCGCGGCGCGGCCATGCTGGCGGTGTGCGCGGGCTACCAGATCATGGGCAGCACGTTCGGCGGCGAGGAGGGCCAGCCGGTCGACGGCATCGGGCTGCTCGACATCGCCAGCTCCCGCGGGCCCGCGCGGGCCGTGGGCGAGCTGGTGGCCGAGGTGGACGCGGCGCTCAACCTGCCCACGCTGACCGGCTTCGAGAACCACATGGGCATCACCCACCTCGGTCCCGGGGTCAAGCCGCTGTCCCGGACGATCAAGGGCATCGGCAACGGCGACGGCTTCGAGGGCTGCTACGCGGGCCACGTCGTCGGCACCTACCTGCACGGCCCGGCGCTGGCCAGGAACCCGGCGCTGGCCGACCTGCTGCTGGCGTGGCGGGTGGGGGAGCTGGCGCCGCTCGACGACTCGCGCTACGAGGCCCTGCGCCAGGAGCGTCTGGCGACCGTACTGCAGCACTAAACGCCCCTCTGTGGGTAGGGCGTGCGGAGTGGGATCCACCGTCACCGTCCCCCAGACGCGCACGATGAGCGGAGAGGAACTCTCCGCCGACGACGCGTGGGAGACCCTCAGGAAATACGGCGCGTGGCATTTCGCGCGCGACTCGCTGATCAGGTTCAGGTACGGCGACGGCATGAGCCACTCGCGGGCCCTGGCCTTCCAGATCTGCCTGGCCATCATCCCCGGCGCCATCGCCCTGGTCGGTCTGAGCGCCGTGACCGACCAGGAGCAGTTGGGCCGGGTGCTGGAGCTGACCCTGCGCGCTCTGGCGCCCGGAGACGGCGGTGAGGCCGTCGCTCAGGCCCTCTCGGGTGGCGACCGCACCCGGGACGAGCTGGCCCTCTGGCTGGGCCTGGGGACCACGCTGGCGGCGCTGACGACCGCGATGGCGCAGTTCGAGCGCGGGGCGAACCGGATCTACGGGGTCGAGCGCGACCGGCCGTTCCACCGCAAGTACGCCAGGGCGGCCGTCCTCGCGCTGACCTCCGGGGTCTGCATGATCACCGGGTTCACGGTCCTGGTCGGCGGCGGCGAGCTGGGCCGGGCGATGGCCGAGGTGTTCGGCTGGGGTTCGGGGGCCCGCCAGGCGTTCGCGTTCGCCCGCTGGCCGCTCGGCTTCCTGCTGGCGCTGGTGTCCACGGTCATCCTGTTCAGGGCCTCGCCCCGGCGCCGGCAGCCCGGCCACACGTGGCTGGCCGTCGGCGCGCTGGCGGCGCTGGCCCTGTGGATCCTCTTCACGCTGGGCCTTGCCCTCTACACCGAGTACAACGGCACGTTCGGTCACACGTACGGGCCGCTGACCGCCGTCATGGCGCTGCTGCTGTGGTCGTTCCTCAGCTCGATCGCGCTCTTCCTGGGGCTGGCGTTCGCGGCGCAGTTGGAGGCGTGCCGCGCCGGTTGCGTGGCGCCCGCGCATCCCGACGCCGGGCCGAGCGCCGAGGAGGAGCGCGAGCCGCTGGTGGGTGAGGTCGGCTCCGCCGTGATCACCGCCGCCCGCAGACTGCTGCGTCGTTGAATTCAGTAGACCAGGGCCTGGGCGCCTTCGGCGACCGCCTCCTCGACGAACGCGGGCGCCCCGGCGATGCGGACGCCGTCGATGAGGTCGTCGACCGTGATCTCCCTGCGGGCCGCGCACTGGGTGCAGAGCGTCACCCGGCCGGCCGCCAGCACGGCGTCGAGCAGGTCGGCGAGCGGAGCGGCGTGCGGCAGAGCGAACTCCTTGGCCCGGCCCGGCAGCGCGAACCACGACGCCTCGCCGGTCAGCCACAGGGAAACGGATACGCCGCTCGCGAGCGCGGCGGCCGCGACCGTGAACGCCTGGTTGCAGCGCTCGGGGGCGTCGGCCCCGGCGGTCACCTTGATCACCAGTGATCGTGCCATGTCCGCCACCCTAACCCCCCGGGAGGTCTGTCCCCACTACTCTTGGACACCATGGAAGAACCTGAGGTGCACCCCGACCTGGAGCACATCGCGTTCCTGCTGGGGCGCTGGGAAGGCGCCGGCGTGGGCGGCTACCCGACGATCGAGAGCTTCAACTTCGGCCAGGAGATCGAGTTCGGGCACAACGGCAAGCCGTTCCTGAGCTACGTGAGCCGCACCTGGCTGCTCGACGACGCGGGCGACCGGGTCAAGCCGCTGGCCATGGAGTCGGGATACTGGCGGCCGCAGCCGGACCGGCAGATCGAGGTCGTGCTCGCGCATCCGACCGGGGTCGTCGAGGTCTACGTCGGCGAGGTCGTCTTCCACAAGATCGAGCTGCAGACCGACGTCGTCGCGCGTACGGCCTCCGCCAAGGAATACACCGCGGGCCACCGCCTCTACGGGCTGGTCAACGGCAACCTCATGTGGGCCTACGAGATGGCGGCCGTCGGCCATCCGCTGACCGACCATATGTCGGCGGAGCTGAAGAAGGTAGCTTGAGCCGTTATGAGCACGCCTTTCACCGCTGACGCCGTCGAGGCGATCAAGCGGCACATGAACGACGACCACACCGACGACGCGCTGATCATCGTGCGCGGGCTCGGCGGCCGGCCGGAGGCGGGCACCGCCATGACGACCGGCGTCGACGCCGAGGCCATCGAGTTCACCATCGACGGCGGCGAGCGGGTCAGGGTGCCCTGGGGCGAGACGATCACCGAGCGGGCGCAGGTGCGCCAGGCCGTGGTGCGGCTCTACCGGGAGGCGTGCGAGAAGCTGGGCATCGAGGCCAGGGGATCGCACTAGGGGAAGAACTGAAGAGGGCCCCGGGCAACACTCCGCCTGCCGTGCAGACGGGCCGGATGGACCATGGCCGGGATGTTGGATCCCGCCCTCCGGCTGCCAGGGGCCCCGGTGGTTGCCTCGATTTCGCTGAACGTCACGAGACAACAGTCCGCGTCGTCAGCGGACAACCACCTCGCTAGCCCGACTATGACTATCCATTATTCGGACCACCTCCTTTCCGCGTACCCATGAAGCTATGCGCTCGGCCGCGACAGGGGCAAGTGAATATCACCGAGCCGTAGACTCGGGGCATGACGGAGACGCAGTGGCATGAGGAACTCCGCGCCAAGGGCTACCGGGTCACCCCGCAGCGTCAGCTCGTCCTCGAGGCGGTCAAGGCACTGGAGCACGCCACGCCGGAGGAGATCTGCGTCAAGGTGCGCCAGACGGCGCGCGGGGTGAACATCTCGACCGTTTACCGCACGCTGGAGCTGCTCGAAGAGCTCGGCATGGTCACCCACACCCACCTCGGGCACGGCGCGCCGACCTACCACCTGGCCACCGAGGCCGACCACGTGCACCTGGTGTGCCGTGGTTGCGACGAGGTGATCGAGGTCCGGCCCGAGCTGGCGGAGGGCCTGGTCAAGGGGCTCGACGAGGAGCTGGGGTTCGCCGCGGACGTCCATCACCTGACCGTCTTCGGCCGCTGCCGCAACTGCCGTTAGCCTGGAAGGCATGCGTAGCCCTCTGCTCGATCTCCCCGGCGCCGTTGCCGCCGACGGCCCCGACTCCGACGTAGCGGCGCACTACGGCGACCTGTTCGCCGAGCAGCGCGCGCTGGCCAAGGGAGAGGCGGTCGTCGACCGCAGCAACCGCGAGGTCGTCCGCGTCTCCGGCGCCGACCGGCTGAAATGGCTCAACGACCTGACCTCGCAGAAGCTCGACACGCTCAAACCGGGCGAGTGGACCCAGACGCTCGACCTCGACCTGCAGGGCCGCGTGCTGCACCACCTGACGCTCGTCGACGACGGCGAGGCCCTGCTGGCCCACGTCGAGCCCGGCACCGCGCAGAGCCTGATCGACTACCTCGACCGCATGCGGTTCATGCTGCGGGTGGAGGTGTCGCGGGCCGACGACCTGGCCGTGCTCTCCACGGCCACGGAAGACCTGCTGGTGCCGCGGGCCGAGCTGGCCGAGCACCTGGGGCGGCCGGTGGCCGGGCTGTGGGCCTACGAGGCGCTGCGGATCGAGGCGCACCGGCCGCGGCTGGGTTTCGAGACCGACCACAAGACGATTCCCCACGAGGTGGGCTGGATCGGCGCGGCCGTGCACCTGGGCAAGGGCTGCTACCGGGGCCAGGAGACGGTGGCCCGGGTGCACAACCTGGGGCATCCGCCGCGGCGCCTGGTGTTCCTGCACCTCGACGGCAGCGTCGACACGCTGCCCGCGCACGGCGCTCCGGTGATCTTCGAGAGCCAGGAGGTCGGCGTGGTGGGCTCGGCAGCCCGCCACCACGAGCTGGGCCCGATCGCGCTGGCCGTGGTCAAGCGCACGGTGCCGGTGGACGCGCCGCTGCTGGCCGGCGGGGTGGCCGCGAGCCAGGAGGTCGTCGTGCCGCCGGACGCCGGTCGCAACGTCACCATCGACCCGGCGATGCGCCGCCGCATCAGATAACCGATTTCAGATATCGACGACGAGCGTGATCGGCCCGTCGTTGACCAGCGACACCTTCATGTCGGCGCCGAACACGCCCGTCTCCACGTGCGCGCCCAGCGCCCGCAGCTCTTCGACGACGGCATCGACCAGCGGCTCGGCGACCGGGCCCGGGGCCGCCGCCTGCCAGGTGGGCCGGCGGCCCTTGCGCGCGTCGCCGTACAGCGTGAACTGGCTGATCACCAGGAGCGGCGCCGACACGTCGGAGCAGGACTTCTCGCCGTGCAGGATCCGCAGGCCCCACAGCTTGGCGGCGAGCTTGGCGGCCTCGGCGCGCGTGTCGGTGTGCGTGACGCCCACCAGGACGAGCAGGCCCGGCTCGGTGATCGCCCCGACCGTGCGCCCCTCGACCTCGACCGACGCCGAACTGACTCTCTGTACGACTGCTCGCATGGGAAACCATTCTGGACCAGGTCAAACCCTCCCTACACTCGTACGGAAGGGGGAAGTGAGATGTCGATGATCGTAGAAGTCGTCCGGTCCGGGTTCGTGGAGTCCACGCATCAGGCACGCATCCTGACCGTGGACGCCCAGGGACTCCCGGTCGAGGCGAGGGGCGCGGTGCACGTACCGGCCTCGCCGCGGTCGTCGATGAAGCCGCTCCAGGCGCTCGGCATGTTGCGCGCCGGGCTGCGCCTGGAGGACGAGCTGCTCGCGCTGGCCTGCGCCTCGCACTCCGGCGAGCCGTTCCACGTCGACGGGGTCAGGAAGATCCTCGCGGGGGCGGGGCTGGAGGAGTCGGCGCTGCAGTGCCCCGAGGACTATCCGTTCGATCGGGCGGTGACCGAGCGCGGGCGGGTCTTCATGAACTGCTCGGGCAAGCACGCCGCCATGGTGGCCACGTGCGTGGTGAACGACTGGCCGGTGACGACGTACCGGGAGCCGGCGCATCCGCTGCAGCGGGCCATCAGGGAGACGGTGGAGGAGCTGACCGGCGAGCGGGTGGCGGCCTCCGGGGTGGACGGGTGCGGGGCGCCGCTGTTCTTCGTCTCGATGCTCGGCGTGACCAAGGGGTTCCGTGCCTTCGCCCTGTCGTCCCCTGACTCGTACGAGCGCAAGATCTTCGACGCCATGCGCACCTACCCCGAGTGGACCTCGGGCACCGGCCGCGTCGAGGCGGAGATCATGCGCGCGATCCCCGGGCTGATGCTGAAGACGGGCGCGGAGGCGTTCGACGCGTTCGTGTTCGAGGATGGCCGCGCGGGCACCGTCAAGATCGAGGACGGCTCCATGCGCGCCCGAGTCCCCGCCACCGTGGCGGCGCTGCGCTCCCTGGGCCTGGACGCGCCCGAGCTGGCCGAGCTGGCCGCCCCGCCGGTGCTCGGTGGCGGGCGGCCCGTCGGGGAGCTGCGGATCCGCTAGAGGGTGCGGAACTGGCGCGAGGCCGAGATGGCACCGGAGGTCGTCGTGGTGAACGTGCGCATCGACCCCGCGAACTTGGACAGGTCCCACTCCGCCGGCCCGTGATACCAGTACAGGTTGTCGGCCTGGTGGCCGTTGCCCGTGACCGAGGCCACCACCCGCGCCCAGTGCTCGACCCCGTCGAAGATCACGGCGTAGGGCAGGTAGCGGGAGAACAGCTCCACCCGGTGCTGCTCGGGCACCTCGCCCAGCTCGCCGGAGAACAGGTACTGGCGAAAGCCCATGGTGTGGGCCAGCGCCGCCGAGCCCTTGGCGGTCTTGGCCGGCATGTACTGGCCGCCGACGGCCAGCGCGCCGCCCGCGATCACCAGCGCCAGGCCGAGCAGCCCGTACGTGGTGAACCAGGCCAGCGCCACGGTGGCCAGCAGCCCGACACCGATGAGGATCACGCCGATCGTGGTCCACCGGGTGCGCTCGGTGTCCGGGCGGCGGGCGAACCAGCCCTGCCGGACCACGTCGGCGTAGAGCGCGTCGCGCACCTTGCCCAGGTGGCTGGCGAACGAGCCGGACAACTGCGACAGCAGCACCGCGTCCCGGCCGTCGAAGATGGCGTTGTAGAGGGCGTTCTCGTAGGGCAGGAGCGCGTTGACGGGCGCGTTCGGCTGCCTGACCAGCATCCAGTCGGGCGCGTCGTACGTCTGCCGCGGCTGCTCGTCGATCCGCAGGTAGCCGCGGACCGCGAGGTCCACGATCGTGGCGGTGACGTCCACCACGTCGGCCTGCTCGTCCACCAGCGTGCCGATCTGGCCGGGCCGCACCCCGTCGGGCGGGGTGAAGTGACCGTTCTGTACCGGATCGACCGCGCCGCTCTCGTGGCCCGCGACCCGGGCGTCGCGGCCCCGCGTCCAGTAGAGCAGGACGATGCCGCCGAGCAGCAGCACCAGCAGGCCGGCCAGGGCGCCGCCGGTGACCAGGTCGAGGGTGAACGCGGCGGCCAGGGAGAAGCGCTTCTCCAGGATCGGGGTGCCGCCGCTCGACCCCTTGGGGTATCCGACGACCACGGTCAGCGCCTGGCCGGGGCCGATGTTCGCCTGCTCGAAGTCGGCCTGGGTGGCCGAGTGGTCCATCGAGGCCGAGGTGCAGCCGATGGCGGAGGTGAGCTCGCCGGCGAAGCAGGACAGGTTCTGCACCTGCCCCGGGCCCTCCACCTTGACCGTGGCCTTGGCCACCGGCTGGTTCCAGCCGTTCACGGCGAACCAGCGCAGCTCCTCGACACCGCCCGAGGTCGTCACCGCGCCCTTGACGTCGTACTCGACGGTCTGGCCCGTCACGGTGAGCACGTCGCCGGCGAGGGTGCCGCCCTTGACGTTCGAGATCTGGTAGACGCGGTCGTTGTTGTCGTCGTACCGCGTCCTGGTGATGAACGTCCGCTTGAGCTGCCCGGACGCCCCGCTGATCTTCTCGACCACGTGCAGGGTGCCGTTCTTGCCGAGGGTCATCGTCACCTCGTCCGTGATTCCGGCCGCCGCCACGGCGGGGGCGGCCGTCAACGTAAGAGCGGTGGCCGCCAGGGCGGCCAGCGTGAGTCTGAAACCCTTCATGGCGGCAAATCGTAGCGGTTGGTCACAGGGTGATGCTGGTCGCCGCCTTCTGCACCGTTTCCGGTGCGGCGCCCTGGCCGGGGTTCTCGAACGGGAGCGCCTGGTTGGCGTCGACGAACGGGCGCATGCGCTCCTCGTAGCGGTCGAACGCCGCCGCCGGGTCCCGGTCGAGCTCCTCCGCCAGCACGTACGCCCCCACCACGGCCAGGCTCGTGCCCTGCCCCGACAGCGGCGAGGCGCAGTAGCCCGCGTCGCCCACCAGCGCGACCCGGCCCTTCGACCAGCGCTCCATCTTGACCTGGGCCATCGAGTCGAAGTAGAAATCGTCGGACTCCCACATGGCCGCGAGCAGCCTGGGCCCCTCGTAGACCGCGCCGCAGCGCTGCTCGACCAGGCGCTTCTGCTGCTCGATGTCGCGGTGGTCGTAGTCGAGCGGCTCGGCCCTGAAGCCCAGGTTGACCCGCATCACGCTGGTGTCGCGGTCGCTGAAGACCGCGCCGCCCGCGTCGCCCTCGTTGAACCAGGTCTGCCAGTGGTCGAGGCCGACGAAGTTGGCGGCGGTGAAGATGGAGACGTACGTGCCGAGGTGGTGCACGAACTGCGACTCCTCGCCGAAGGCCAGCCGCCGGACGTTGGAGTGCAGGCCGTCGGCGCCGATGATGTAGTCGTAGCGGCCCTGGCGCCCGCTCTCGAACGTCACCTCGCCGTCGTCGGTGAGGGTGGCGATCGAGTCGTCGTACAGATATTCGGCGTCCGAGGCCGCGATGAGGATGGCGTTGAGGTCGTCGCGCATGATCTCGACGTCGGGGCTGTCGAACCGGCCGCCGCTGAGCGTGGCCTCCTCGTCGCGCATGAGCTCGTTGCCCGCGGTGTCCACCATCGACATGCCGCGCATGGTCGTACGCAGCTCCCTGACCTGCTCCAGGAGGCCCATGCGCTCGACCACGGTCAGCGCGGCGCCCCTGAGGTCGACGGCCTGGCCGCCCTTGCGCGGGGCCGGGGCCCGCTCGACGACCGTGACCTCGTGCCCGTACCGCCGCAGCCAGTAGGCCAGGACCGGTCCGCCGACGCTCGCTCCGGAGACGAGAACCTTCATGATGTGCTCCCTTGTTCGTTTGCCGTTGACGTTGTACGCAGAACTGAATGTACGCAGTACATACAGCAGGTCGCAAGGCTATAATGGGAAGAGCTGTACTAGTACAGGGGAGTGAGATGAGTTCGAGTGCGCGCATCATGGCCGACATCAGGCAACGCATCGCCGACGGCCGGCTGCGGCCGGGGGATCGGGTGCCGTCCACCAGGCAACTGGCCAGAGACTGGGGCGTCGCCCTGGCCACCGCCGCCAAGGCGCTGACACTGCTGGCCCAGGAGGGCGTGGTGGTCGCGGAGCCGCGCGTGGGCACGATCGTGGCCGAGCCGCGCGGCGGGAAGCCGGCGCGGCGGCCGGTCGCGTCCGAGGGCGAGCTCGCCCGTGAGCGCATCGTGCGCGCGGCCATCGAGATCGCCGACGCCGACGGGCTGCCGGAGCTGACCATGCGCGCGCTCGCGGGCCGGCTCGGGGTGGCGACCATGTCCCTCTACCGGCATGTGGGAGGCAAGGACGACCTGGTCATGCTCATGGTCGAGGCCGTGTTCGCGGACTTCCCGCTGCCGGCGGATCCTCCGCCCGGGTGGCGGGCGGCGCTGGAGGTGTCCGCGCGGGTGCAGTGGGCCGTCTACCGGGCGCATCCGTGGATGGCCAGGGTCACCCCGCTGACGCGGCCGTTGCCAGTGGTGGGGCTGCTCAAGCACAGCGAGCTGGTCATGTCGGCGCTGCGGGAGACCGGGCTCGACCCCGTGACCAAGATGTACGTGCAGATCCTGGTCTACAGCTACGCGCAGGGGATCGCCGTCCACATGGAGCTGGAACGCCAGGCCAGGGCGAGCACGGGGATCACGGACGAGGAGTGGATGAGCGGGCAGGAGGAGGCCCTGCAGATGATCGCCCGGTCCAGCCCGGCGTTCGGGGCGTTGCTGGAGGAGCTGGGAGACTTCGACATGGACCTCGACCGGCTCTTCGAGTTCGGCCTCGGGCCACTGCTCGACGGGCTTGCCCCGATGATCGAGGCGGGTCAGGCGGGAGCCCTTTAGAGGACAGGGAGGGCGTCGTCCTGCGGATCGTCTGCCGGCTGCCTCTACGCGGATGCGACCACGTCGATCGCCGGTGGTCTGCCCGGAAAATCCGATGGCTGAGAAGAACGCAGGACGGGATCATTTGCGGCATGGAACTGATCGCCGAAGCAGTCGAGCTGGCCAGGAACGCCACCTGCCCGGGTGACTACGACCAGGCGTGGGAGCTGGTGGAGAAGGCGGCGGCCGATCGGGACACCGCAGGCGAAAAGGGCTTGGCGATGCTGGAGTCGCTCGATCCCGTCGAGCGCAAGATCGGCTGTGATCTGCTGGGCTGTCTCGCGGAATTTCATGAGTCGCTGCGGGAGACGGTGCTCTTCGCGGTTTTGCACCTGGCCGGTTCAGAGGGCGATCGCGCTGTCCACGCCTCGATCGCGCGGGCGCTGGGCGCGACGGCGGATGACCGTGCGACGCCTGAGCTGTTGCGGCTGGCCGGCCACCCCGACGAGGATGTCCGGGAATATGTGGCGTGGGCGCTGCCGATGGATCCCGCCGCGAGCGACGCGGTGGTCGAGGTGCTGATCCGGCTGAGCGCCGATGCCGCGGACGAGGTCCGGAACTGGGCGACGTTCGCCTTGGGGAGCCGTTGTCAGGTTGACGGCAAGGCGATCCGAGAGGCGCTGTGGGCGCGGGTCGATGACGACTTCGGCGAGGTGGGGGAGGAAGCGGTCACCGGATTGGCCAGGCGCCGGGATCGGCGCATCGTGCCGTACGCCGCTCGGCTCCTGGACGAGGCCGGCGCCACCGACCACATGCTCACGGCGATCGCTTGCCTGGGAGATCCGGCGCTGGTGCCGTACCTGGAAGAGTACGACGCCGAGGTCGTCGCCGAGGCTCTGCGGGAGTGTGATCCACAGGCCCGCGCCGCTCGTGACGCCTTCGCCGCCGGCCTGACCGAGGCTCTGCACGCCCGCCTGCCCGGCCTGGGCTTCGGCATGTGCGGTGACCTGTACGAACCCGGCATCACCCTGGTCCTGGACGAAGGCCGCCATTGGCCGCTCGAACCACTCCTCGATCGGGCCGGCGGAGATGCGTCCCGCGCGGCGGAGCTCATCGCCGGCGCGCTCGCGAAAGACGCATCCGCTCAAGAGCCCCGCCGCTAGTTCGACGTGCGTCCTCAGATGCGAGGAAGATCGCGACATCACCGAGGCCGGCCGGTCGGTTGCGCGGCGGAACCAAGGCGCGTATTTCACGAGTTACCCGCATAAATGGTCATTTGTACGAGGGAGGCGAAGGTTGGCGTTCAATCGTGGTGACGGGCCACCCCCATGGTCGTCCTCGTCGAATGAGGAGGGTTCGATCGGTCTGACCGAGCGGGCGTGGATCGATGCGTCCATGGACTGGTTCGAGGACGAGTTCGGCGAGGAAGTCGCTCTCCGTGAGGTCGCGCTGCCGACTCCAGGTTTCTTCCGATCCGTGCACAACCGGTTCGGCACCGTTGATCGGGTCAACGCGCTGGTCAGTAAGGTGCGTCGGCTGATGGCCGTCGATGTGTCCACGATCGAGGTGGAGTTCTTCGACGGCGTGGAGGCCGTGGCCGGCGAGAGGACGGTTGGTCATTACTACCAGGAGGGCAGCAGCCACGTCGTCGGGTTCGACCGGAAGGAGGTCTCCGATCTCGCTTATCTGACGGCCGTCATCGCCCACGAGCTCTGCCATGTGCGGCTGATCGGGGAGGGGCGCATTTCGGCGGAGCGAGAAGATCAGGAGCGGCTGACCGACCTGCTGACGGTCTATCTCGGATTCGGCGTCTTCACCGCGAACGCCGCCATGAAGTTCGCGCGTGCTTCACGCGGCTGGCAGATCATTCCCCGCGGCTATCTGACGGATGAGACGCTCAACAGCGCCACGAACAACGGGGAGACCCGCCGCCTCGGTTATCTCACGCAGCCGGAATTCGGCTACGCGCTCGCCCGCTACTGCCGCCTGCGCGGGGAGAGCCGGCCGAGCTGGATCGCGCACTTGCACCCTGGTGCGCGTACCGCGCTGACGCAGAGCCAGGCGGGGACGCTCTAGTCCCTGCGAGCCCCTTTTGAGGGCGCGCGGCTCCTCCCGCACGTACTGCCGCCACATCCGTTCCGCCGGTATCGGGACATCGTCACGGCCACCGGAGCCCGCTCCGTGGAGATCACCCGCACCTACGTCGCCGCCTTCTTCGCCCGCCACCTCACCGGGAAGCCGCAGCCCTTGCTGGACAAGCCGTCCGCCCGCTATCCCGAAGTGAAGTTCGGCGGCTAGGCCCGATTAGCCCAATCCGGAACGGGTGCGCCATGTCGCATCGGGGTGTGGCCTGGAAACACCGAGGCCCCGCTGTCAGAACGGCTGCGAGCACTTTCTGTGAAGCAGGCACATGCTCCATATCAACCCGAGGTGCCCCCGCGTTCCCGGACGTACAGGCTCCGGCTAGTCGCAGATCTCGACGCGCACCCGGCGGAACCCGCGGCCCTTGCTCTCGACCTTCGCGACCCGGAGCCGGCCGATCTGCTTGGTCGATGCGACGTGCGTTCCGCCGTCCGCCTGGGTGTCCAGACCGGCGATGTCCACGATGCGCACATCCGTGACCGTATCCGGGATCAGGTTCGTTGCGGTCCGGATGATGTCCGGAATGGCGAACGCCTCGGTGCGGGGGAGAACCCGCACGTCAATGCGCCGGTCTGCCTGAATCTCGGTATTGCAGGCGTCCTCGACCGCCTGCTTGAAGCCGGGGGGAACCTCGGGCAGGTTGAAGTCCATCCGGGCGATTCCAACAGTCTGCTTTTCGGGAGACATGGATGCGTCCATGTTGCCGCCGGTGACCAGGCAGCCGTAGTCCCTGAACACGACCCCGCACAGCACGTGCAGACCCGAGTGCGTGCGCATGAGCGCCGAGCGCCGTTCGTCGGCCACCGCCGCCTCCACCACGGTGCCGGTCGGCGGGATCGGGTCGCCCTCGGCCGGGATGAGCTGGAGGTCGTCGCCCTTGCGCACGCCCACGATGCGGGTCTCCACACCCTGCCATATCAGGACTCCGTGATCTGCGGGCTGGCCGCCGCCGCCCGGATAGAATGCCGACCGGCTCAGCACGATCCCTTCCGGTGTCGCGTCCAGGACGACGGCTTCGAAGTCACGCAGGCTCTGGTCCGCGAGTTCCAGGCGTTGTGTGCGTCCGTGCAGGTCGTGAGTCATATCGGAAGCCTAGTGCCCCGGGGTGTTCATGCGTGGTTCGATGAATCGTCCGCGAATAGCCCTGGTTGCCGCGATATTGACGATTTTTACCGCAATTTCGGGATGTGGCGGCGAGGAGCGGCGCGGCCCTCGGCGGGCCGCCGTGAGCGCGAAGCCGGTGGCGCCGGTGATGATGTTCGTGGGTGACAGCTTCACCGTGGGGTCGGGGCCGGTGCCGTCGTGGCAGACGTACGCGTCGGAGACCGCGCGGCTGCTGGGCTGGCAGCCGGTCATCGCGGGCGCGGGCGGCACCGGGTTTCTCAGCAAGGGGCGCGTTGGACGTACGTTCCAGCGCTCCTTCGAGGTGGAGCTGGCCTGGCGCCCGGCCCCCGACCTGCTGGTCATCTCCGGCGGCCACAACGACCGGCGCTGGAGCACCACACGTGTACGTCAGGCCGCCGAACGCCTGCTGACCGAGGTGCGCGCGCACTGGCCGGGCACCAGGGTCGTCATGGTGGGCCCCATCTGGCTGGGCGGGGCGCCGCCCAAGGCGTATGAGGTGCGCGACGCCCTGGCGAAGGCGGCCGGCGGAGAGGGCGTGCCGTTCTACGACCCCATGCGCCAACGCTGGCCCGCGGAGGCGATCCTGCCCGACGGCGTGCATCCCACGCAGGCCGGGCACGAGCGCATCGCCACCTGGCTGGCGGCCGAGCTGTCCTGAAGGCCTACCAGGGACCGTAGGGGCCGTTGTTGCCACCCCTGCCGCCCATGCCCTTGACGGCGGGCTTGACGTCCACGATGTAGACCGTGGCCGCCACGACGGCCGCGATCGAGAAGATGCCGAGGCCGATGCCGAGCAACTGCTGACCGCCGACGTACATGAAGTTGATCAGGTAGGTGTAGGCGCCGATGGCGGAGAACAGCGTGGCCAGCCCGAGAATCAGCAGCCAGATGTTCTTCTTCAGCTTGCCCGCTGAGATGAACGCGTCGGCCGGCACCCGGAGGGCGTGCACCAGCGCGTAGACCGACATGCCGAAGATGATGCCGGCCAGCGCCAGGAAGAGAAGGTTGAAAATGCCGTTGATCATATTCATGTGGTTGGCTCCGCCCAACGCCGCGATGAAACGGCTTCAGCCTAATAGGCGCCCCCGACGGGCGGGCACCCCCGAATGGAAAGGCCCGCCTCCCGATGGGAGACGGGCCCTGTTCGTCAGGTCAGGCCTTGGCCTTGGGCGTGCGGGGCTTCTTGACCGGCTGGACGGGCTCGGCGACGGGCGGCTCGGCGGCCACGGACACCTCTTCGAGCTCCAGCGCGGCCTCGCCGCTCGCCTTGCTGACGACCTTGCGGCCGCGGGTGGCGAAGTCCTCGTAGACCTCGGTGGCCTTGAGGGTGATCTGGTCGGCGTACACGCGGGCCTTCTCAGGGAACTCCCTGGCGATGCCCTCGGCCTTGTCGGCGTATTCGCGAGCCTTGACCGGCAGGTCCCTGGTCAGCTCGGAGCGCCGCGACTGCAGCCGCAGAAGCTGGTCGGGCAGCTCGCGCAGCTTCTCGACCGCGAAGTCGCCGACGCCGGCGACGGCGTAGAACGGCTTGGACTCGGTGAGCTTCTTGACCTCGGTGGCCAGCGTCATGGGTTAACCTTCCTTGGTTTCCTGGGAGACGTCGCCGTTGCGTGAGGTCGCCGCGAAGGGCTCCAGAGCGGCGAGAAACTCCTCGGGCAGCGGCTCGTCGTCCGAATCGGAGTCGTGCCGGGGATGAGCATTCTGGGAGGTCTGCTCGTCTTCGGCGCGCTTCTCCTTGCGGAACGACTCATAGATATCGATCAGCACCTGGCGTTGCCGTTCGCTCAGGAGCGCGTCGGCCCTGATCGCGGTGATCACGTCGCTCGGCGGCTCTCGATCATCGATGAGGCCCGCCTGTACGTAGAGCGCCTGCGAGGAAATGCGCAGACCCTTGGCGATCTGGTTGAGGATCTCCGCGCTCGGCTTGCGAAGACCGCGCTCGATCTGGCTGAGGTAGGGGTTGGAGACCCCCGCAGCCGCGGCCAGCTGGCGCAGCGAGATCTTCGCCTGCTGCCGCTGCTCGCGGATGTATTCGCCGATCGAGCCGACCTTGGGTAGTGCCATGCCTACAGTCTGCCCCGTGGTGCTTGCAATTGCAAACGGAGTGATTAACAGCAGCAAGCGTTAGAGCTGGAAAACCCACAGGAGGGGAGCGGAGGTGAGCAAGGTCACAGAGAGCGCGATGAGCCCGTAGCGCTCCCGCGTGGCCAGCTCGGGATCCGGCTTGATCAGGCGATTCACCCTGGCCATGATGTTCTGGGCGTGCACGCCGAGCATGCCCTGCGGGGTGGGCATCGCCCCGGCCGTGCCGAACCGCAGCAGCGCCGTGGCCAGCCTGCGCGGCGAGCAGTAGCGGCGGGCCCGGTCGTCGGCGGCCATCTCGACCAGCAGCTCCACCTGGGCCTGCGCGTCGGCCACCACCCCGGACCAGGGCAGCGCCCTGCGCAGCGCGGCGAACGGCAGCAGCACCAGGTCGTGGCGCTCGCGTACGTGCGCCGCCTCGTGCGCGAGCACGGCCGCGAGCTCGTCTTCCGACAGCAGCTTGAGCGCGCCCTCGCTGACGACGACCTGCGAACGCAGCCCCGGAACGCAGTAGGCCGCGGCCCCGGGATGGGCCAGCACGCGCACGCCCGGCACACCGGGGTTGTCGTGCGAGATCAGCGCGAGCAGCATCCGGTGCCGCCGGCGGGCCCGCAGCGCCTGCACGCCCGCGGTGAGCAGCACCACGACCAGCACGGCCAGCGCGGTGAGCCCCGCGATCAGGGCCAGGACGTGCAGCGGGTCCCACGCCTGCGCGGGAGTCTCGCCGTGCGCGAACGCGATCAGGCCGGGCAGCACCCCCCTGCCATAGGGCTGGACGGCGTAGGCGAGCATGGCGCCCGTGGTGGCCAGCCCCCAGGTCACGCCGAGGGACTGCCAGAGAATGATGGCCAGCCGTGGTGCGCGGGAGGTCCACCGGGCCGTGGTGAAACGCCAGGAGCCAACCGCGCACGCCGTGGCGAGCGCTGCCAGCGCCGCTGCCGTGATCACTCTTCCTCCAGCTCCGTGAGGGCTCTGCGCAGGATCTCCGCCTCAGGCCCGGAAACGGCCTGGGCGAAGCGTGCGAGGGCGGCCGAGCGGTCGCCCGTCAGGTCCAACGCCTCAAGCATAAGCTCGGCGATGTACGCGTCACGGCTTTCCGCGGGCTGATAGCGCCACGCGCGGCCGTCGCGGGTGCGCTGGAGGAAGCCCTTGCGGGTGAGGCGGTCGAGGACGGTCATGACCGTGGTGGGGGCAAGATCGCGGTCGGCTATCAGCCGGCCGACCTCGCGGGCGGTCAGCGCACTGCTCTCCGCCCAGAGGATGTCCATGATGCTGCGCTCAAGCTCGCCAAGACCCTTCACGCCTTTCAGATTAGCTCTACAAGGCGTCGAGCTGGCAAACGGGTCCCGGGACTTCCTACCGCTTCCGGGTGGTTACCAACCGTGATGTGAGCGGGTAAATGGTTGATGCGGTGTCGCGCATCGTGGTCATGGCCGGTTTGCGGTGATGCGTTCGTATGAGAATCCGGGGGCGCACGGGGTGCCCGGTCGTGATGGTCGTGACGGGTTGACGGCTGCCATGGGGAAACCGGGCGCGGCGGGTCCGCGGGGTAGGGTGCCCGGCGCCGTCTGCCCGGCGGGCAGACTGGCGAGATGAAGCTCACACTGGTCCGGGGCGACATCACCGAGCAGCGGGCCGACGCCATCGTCAACGCCGCCAACTCCTCCCTGCTCGGCGGCGGTGGTGTCGACGGCGCCATCCATCGCAAGGGCGGGCCCGAGATCCTGGAGGCGTGCCGGAAACTGCGCGCCTCGCACTATGGCAAGGGGCTGCCGACCGGCCAGGCGGTGGCCACGACGGCCGGGCGGCTGCCCGCGCGATGGGTGATCCACACGGTCGGGCCGGTCCATTCCACGTCGGAGGACCGGTCGGAGCTGCTGGCGTCCTGTTACCGGGAGTCCTTGCGCGTGGCCGACTCCCTGGAGGCCGCGTCGGTGGCCTTCCCCGCGATCTCGACCGGCATCTACGGCTGGCCCATGGACGACGCCGCCCGCATCGCCTTCGAAGCGGTGCGGACGGCGGAGACGAATGTGCGGGATGTGCGGTTCGTACTGTTCGACGGCGCGGCCTACGACGTGTTCGAGGCGCGCCTCTGACTCACGGCGCCCAGGGTGCTGATACGGCCCAGGTCACGTCCTGGTCGTAACCGGCGGGCGCGTCGAAGGCGTGCGAGCCGCCCGGCACCGCGATGTACACGGCCTCGGCGTAGTGCCGCACGGCGTGGTTCGCGATGTTGTACGAGGCCAGCGTCACCCCCGTGCCCCCCGCGCGCGGCGGCTGGGCGCAGAACGTGGCGTCCTGGTCGAACAGCGCCGTCCCGTCCCGCGCGTCCTTGCGCACCCGGAAGTCCGCGTGCCGCAGGAAGTGCCCGGCGAAGTTGCGCGACTCGAACGAGTAGCAACTCCCGTCGGCCAGCCCCCGCCGCACGTAGAACGTGGCGTCCGACTTGAGCACCTGGGCGCTGGCCGCGTTCACCACGTCGGTACGCGCCAGCGAGTCCTGATGCCGCAGATACCGGTCGGTGAACCCCGGCGTGGTCACCCGCAGCGACTGCGCCGCCCCGACCGTCAGATCGGCGCCGCTGCGCCACCACGGCGCGCCCGGCAGCCAGGTGACGTCCGCCGCGAACGACGCGGCCGTGTCCCAGGCGTTCGGGCCGCCGCTGCGGGCGGCGTAGACGGCCTCCGCGTAATGACGCAGGAAGTGGCCCGGCAGGTTGAGCGACTCCAGCGACACGCCGGTGCCCGCCTGCGCGGCGCGGGCGCAGAACGTGGCGTCCCGGTCGAACAGGGCCGTACCGTCACGGGCGTCCTTGCGGACCCGGAAGGCGGAGTGGCGCAGGAAGTGGCCGGGGAAGTTGCGGGACTCGAACGAGAAGCAACCTTGATCGGCCAGCCCCTGGCGTACCCAGAAGGTGGCGTCCTGTTTGAGGCCGTCCGTGCCGGCCGCGGTGACGACGTCGGTGCGGGCCAGGCCGTCCTGGTGGCGCAGGAAGCGGTCGGTGTGGCCGGAGGTGGTGACGCGGAGCGAGGTCAGGGCGCCCGCCGTCAGGCCCGTGGCGGACTGGATCACCGAGCGGTTGACGGCCCGTACGCGGTCGGCGTTCATCTTGAGCACTCGCCGGTCGTACGTCCACAGGCCGTTGACCTCGTTCTCGACGTCCGTCGGCTGGGTGTAGATGGCGGCCGACAGGCCGTTGTTCACGATCAGGGGCTTGAGCTGCTCGTTGATCGCGACGTACCGGTTGGTGAGGGCGGTGGAGTCGGACGTCATCTCGTACGCGAACCCGTTGCCCGGCCACTGGTGCCCCGGGCTGAGCAGGCCGAGGCCGCCGAACTCGCCGAGCACGGCCACCCGCGACGCGCTGGGCCGCTGCGGCGTGCCGGGGCCGACGTAGATGTGGTCGTCCACCACGTCGCCGTTGCCGCCGTCGAAGCCGCAGCAGTTGGAGCCCGAGTTGTTGTTCACCAGGCGGCTCGGGTCCCAGCTCTTGACCAGGTCGGCGATGCGGGCGGGATCGTACTCGCCCCAGCCCTCGTTGAACGGCACCCACTGCACGATCGAGGTGATCCCGCGCAGGTGGTCGATCACGCGGCGCAGCTCGCTCTCGAAGTTGGCGCGGTCGGCGGTCGAGGGGCTGACGCCGGTGCGCATCGAGGGCATGTCCTGCCAGACCAGCAGGCCGAGCCGGTCGGCCCAGTAGTACCAGCGGGCGGGCTCGACCTTGACGTGCTTGCGGACGGTGTTGTAGCCGAGCGCCTTCTGCTGCTCCAGGTCGAAGCGCAGGGCGGCGTCGGTGGGCGCGGTGGAGATGCCGTCGGGCCAGTAGCCCTGGTCGAGGGTGCCGAGCTGGAAGACGAACCGGCCGTTCAGCGTCGGGCGCAGCACGCCGCCGACCATGGCCTTGCCCACGGAACGCATCCCGAAATATCCGGTCACGACGTCGCCGCCGCCGGTGCCGGTCAGCGTGACCCTGAGGTCGTACAGGAAGGGGTCGTCAGGCGTCCACAACTGCGCGTCCGGCACCGGCACCCGCAGGTGCGCGCCGATCGCGCCGGTCGCGGTGCCGACCACGGTCCCGCCCGTCATGACCTCGGCCCGCACCTGCTGCCCCGACGCGCCCGCCGCCTGGACGACGAGGTCGAGCCGCCCGGCGGCCACGTCGGGCACGGTGTCCAGGCGCGTGACGCTCGCGGCGTTGACCGGCTCCATCCAGACGGTCTGCCAGATGCCGGAGTGCGCGGTGTAGAAGATGCCGCCGGGGGAGCGGCGCTGCTTGCCGACGGGGGCGCCGGTCGCGTCGACGGGGGCGTACACGCCGACGATGAGCTCGTTCGAGCCGGTGCGCAGGGCGGAGGTGATGTCGAGGCCGAACGGGTCGTAGCCGCCGGTGTGGGTGCCGACCGAGGTGCCGTTCACCCACACCCTGGTCTCCCAGCTCACCGCGCCGAAGTTGAGCCGCACCCGGCGGCCCGACCAGGTGGCGGGGACGGTGAAGGTCCTGCGGTACCACATGCGGTCCTCGTGCCGCTGGATCCGCGAAAGTCCTGATTCGATCGGGTACGGCACCAGCACCTGCTCGGCCAGGTTCTGCCCGACCGGCGGGGTGGTGATCGAACCGGTGCCGGCGAACTGCCACAGGCCGTTGAGGTTCTGCCATTCCTGGCGGACGAGCTGGGGCCGTGGATACTCCGGCAGCGCGCTGGCCGGGGTCACCTCGGCGGTCCATGGGGTGGTGAGCGGGGGCGCGGCCTGCGCCTCCTGCACGGGTAAGACCGCTCCTGAGAGGACCACGACCGCGACCACGCGGCGGGCCCAGCCTGAGAATCTGCTCATCTCGGCTCCCGACTGAATTTGATTGATTCAGATCGCATCGTGACCATATACCGGAGATCAAGTGAGCGAAATAGACCATTTATGAGACGGCGGACCACGGGAGGGTCAGCTCGCCCAGCCGCCATCTGCCGGGGCCGCCCAGCGGCGCCTGCCGAGGCACCGGCCATGAGGCGGCCAGGTGTTCCACGGCGGCCAGCCACCGTTGCCGGCGCCCATGGGCGCCATAAGGGGCGCTGACCGCCCAGGCGCGGTCGAAGTCGGTCAGGAACGCATGAATGCGCTCACCCGGCACGTTCCGGTGGATGAGCGTCTTCGGCAGCCGGTCGGCCAGGTCGGAAGGCCGCTCGAAGGCATCGAAACGGGCCGAGAACGTGACGGTCTCCGGCCCGTCCGGCGAAAGCCCCGCCCAGACCGCTCGCCGCCCGTTCTCGGATGAAGTGCCCTCGACCAGGATGCCGCCGGGGGCCAGCCGAGCCCTGAGCGCGTCCCAGTAGCGCCACGCGTCGGCCTCGTCGTACTGCCTGAGCACGTTGAAGGCGCGTACCAGGGCCGGCGGGCGCGAGACCGGCAGCTCGAAGCCGCCGAGCCGGAAGCTCAGCCCCTCCCGCTCGTACGGCTTCGCCACCGCCACCCGGGCCGGATCGATCTCGATGCCCACCACCTCGACCTCCGGCGCCACCCGGCGCAACCGGGCGAACAGCTCCAGCGTCGTGGTGTGCGAGGCGCCGTAGCCGAGGTCCACCACGAGCGGCCGCGCGGCGCGGCGCAGCATCGGGCCGTGCACGGCGGCGATCCAGCGGTCGCAGCGCCGCAGCCGGTTGTACCCGGTGGTCCCCCGGGTGATCGATCCGACCGGTTTAGCCACTGACGCGGTGCACCCGGTGCTGCGCGGCCTGGGCACGGGGGCGGATGACCATGCGGTCGATGTTGACGTGGGCGGGGCGCGTGACGCTCCAGGCGATCGCGTCGGCCACATCGTCAGGGCTCAGGGGGCCGGGGACGCCCTCGTAGACGCGGGCGGCGGCCGCCGCGTCGCCCCTGAACCGGGTCAGCGCGAAGCCCTCGCTCTGCACCATTCCGGGCGCGATCTCGATGATCCGCACCGGCTGCCCGACCAGCTCCAGCCGGAGGGTCTCGGTCATCGAGCGCTGGGCGTGCTTGGCCGCGCAGTAGCCGCCACCGCCCTCGTACGAGGTCAGCCCCGCCGTCGAGGTCAACATCACCAGCACGCCGTCGCCCGACTCCACGAGTTTGGGGATCAGCGCCTGGGTCATGCGGAGGGAACCCAGCACGTTGGTGTCGTACATCCGCTGCCAGTCATCCAGCCGCCCCTCCGCCACCGATTCAAGACCGAACGCGCCGCCGGCGTTGTTGACCAGCACATCGCAGCGCTCGAGAGAGGAGACCAGCGCGTCGACCGACTCCTGAGAGGTCACGTCCAGCGTGGCCGGCCTGATCGAGGGGACCTCCGAGGCCAGCTCGTCCAGCCGGTCGCGGCGCCGGGCACCCGCCACCACCTCGTAACCTTCGGCGGCGAGCCGACGCGCGGTCGCCTCTCCGATCCCGCTGCTCGCACCGGTCACCACAGCCGTTTTCCGCATGTCCCACATCCTGCCAGCACGCCGCGGGCGCGGTTGTGCACCCCCGTTGTGACCGGCTGTCGGGAATGTCGCAAAAATCTGGATAGTTGTATTCCGCTTGGAGGTGATGTCGAGTGAGGCGACGACGGGTCGGCCGGGTCGCGACCATCAGCATGCACACATCGCCGCTGGACCAGCCCGGTACGGGCGACGCCGGCGGCATGAACGTGTACATCGTCGAGTCCGCCAAGCGGCTGGCTCAGCTCGGCGTGGAGGTGGAGATCTTCACCCGGGCCACCGCCCGCGACCTGCCACCTGTGGCCGAACTCGCCCCCGGGGTCCTCGTCCGGCACCTGACGGCGGGACCGTACGAGGAGATGGACCGGGCCGACCTGCCCGGCCAGCTCTGCGCGTTCCTGTCGGAGGTCCTGCGCACCGAGGCCATGTACGACCCCGGCCGCTACGACGTCATCCACTCCCACTACTGGCTGTCCGGCCAGGTCGGCTGGCTGGCCAAGGAGCGCTGGGGCGTACCTCTCGTGCACACCATGCACACCATGGCCAAGGTCAAGAACCTGCTGCTCGCCCAGGGCGACAAGCCGGAGCCCCAGGCGCGCGTGGTCGGCGAGGAACAGGTCGTCGAGATCGCCGACCGCCTCGTCGCCAACACCGCCGACGAGGCCCGCGAGCTCATCGACCTGTACGGCGCCGCCGAGCAGCGCGTCGCCGTCGTGAACCCCGGCGTCAACCTCACCGTCTTCCAGCCCGCCTCCCAGGCCGCCGCCCGGCACCGCCTCGGGCTGCCCCAGGACGCCCACGTCCTGCTTTTCGTCGGCCGCATCCAGCCGCTCAAGGCCCCCGACGTGCTGCTGCGCGCCGCCTCCCGCATGCTCATCGACGACCCCTCCTTGCGCGGGCGCCTGGTCGTCGCCTGCGTCGGCGGCCCCTCGGGCAACGGCTTGGCGCGGCCGTCCATCCTCACCGAACTGGCCGCCGAGCTGGGCATCGCCGACGTCGTACGCCTCGTGCCGCCCGCTCCGCAGCACGAGCTGGCCGACTGGTACCGGGCCGCCTCCGTCACCGTCGTCCCCTCCTACAACGAGTCGTTCGGCCTGGTCGCGCTGGAGTCACAGGCGTGCGGCACGCCGGTGGCCGCCGCCGCGGTGGGCGGGCTGCGCACCGCCGTACGGGACGGGGTGTCGGGCCTGCTCGTCGACGGCCACGACCCGGGCGACTGGGCGCGGGCGCTGCGCCGCTTCATCGTCTCGCCGCGCTGGCGCGACCAGCTCTCACGGGACGCGCGCACGCACGCGGCCGCGTTCGGCTGGCAGGCCACCGCCTCCCATCTGCTGGACGTGTACGCCGCCGCCACCGCGAACCTGCCCAAGTTGCCCCTCGCCGTGAACTTCTAGGCTTCTATCCTGGTCGGCATGCGCGATGTCGTCGAAGCCGCGCTCAAGGCCGCGGACGTCACCTATGACGAGCCGCGGCCAGGGGCGTTCCTGGTCAAACTGCCCGGGCAGCACAAGCTCGCCACCATGACCTGGTTGATCGTGGGCGAGCGGGTGCTGCACGTCGAGGCGTTCTTCTGTCGCCAGCCCGACGAGAACCACGTCGAGTTCTACCGGTGGCTGCTGGGCAAGAACGGCACGATGTACGGGGTGCACTTCTCGCTCGACCCCGTCGGGGACGTCTACCTGGTGGGCCGGGTGCCGCTGATGGCCGTCACCGAGGAGGAGGTGGATCGGTTGCTCGGGTGCGTGCTGACGTACTCGGACGACTGGTTCGACCGCGCCCTCGAACTGGGCTTCGCCTCGTCCATCAGGCGGGAGTGGGAGTGGCGCGCGAAGCGCGGGGAGTCGCTCGCCAACCTCCAGGCCTTCGCCCGCTTCGCCGATCCGGACCGCTGACCTGTTCCGCCGACCCGGAATGGTGATCTCCACCGAGAACCATAGGATTGGCCGCATGGCGACTTTGGTGCTGCTAAGACACGGCGAGAGCGACTGGAACGCGAAGGGCCTGTTCACCGGCTGGGTGGACGTGAGCCTCTCGGCCAAGGGCGAGGACGAGGCCCGCCGCGGCGGCAAGCTCCTCCAGGAGACCGGGCTGCGCCCCGACGTCGTCCACACCAGCCTCCTGACCAGGGCCATCCAGACGGCCAACCTGGCGCTGGGGGAGGCCGACCTGCACTGGCTCCCGGTCAAGCGCAGCTGGCGCCTCAACGAACGCCACTATGGCGCGCTGCAGGGCAAGAACAAGGCGCAGACGCGGGAGGAGTTCGGCGAGGAGCAGTTCATGCTCTGGCGCCGCTCGTACGACGTGCCCCCGCCCCCCATCGCCGACGGCGACGAATTCTCCCAGGCTGGCGACGCCCGCTACGCCCTGCTTCCCTCCGAGCTCATGCCCCGGACGGAGTGCCTGAAGGACGTGGTCGACCGCATGCTGCCGTACTGGTACGACGAGATCGTCCCGGACCTGGCAGCGGGCCGCACGGTCCTGGTGGCCGCCCACGGCAACTCGCTGCGGGCGCTGGTCAAGCACCTGGACGGGATCAGCGACGAGGACATCGCGGGCCTGAACATCCCGACGGGCATCCCCCTCCTGTACGACCTCGACGCCGACTACCGGCCGACGTTGCCCGGGGGCCGCTACCTGGACCCGGACGCCGCCAAGGCCGCCGCCGAAGCCGTCGCCAACCAGGGCCGCTAGAGGCGCTTCGCGCGACGGGGGCTCGGGCTGTGTCCAGTGGGGGCGAGCCGCTGCGCTCCCACGGCGGCCTGATGCTCAACCGGGCGCTGCCGAACGCCGGCCTGATCGACGCCATCGAGGTGCCGGTCTTCCCAGCGATCTCCGGGACGACCGGATCTTCGCCGGTGTATACGACTTCGACCTCGAACTGCTCAAGGCCCGGACCTTCGACGGCCACACGCGGGTGCTGACCTATCGACCGACCCGGCACAGTTGAGCCGGCCCGCTTCACTGAAGGTTGCGAAAGACGCCTGACGCTCTGCCGATCGCTCCAGTGGCCAGGAGCGGACCGCCGGGGACGGCCGACAGCGAGGTCAGTTCGCCGCCGGCCGGAACCTTGGTCCAGCGTCCGGAGGGGTCGCGGTGAGCGAGGGCGGACTCGTACCCGTTGATGTCGGTCGAGCCCAGGAACCAGTGGCCGCCCCTGCCGTCGGGGACGGGCGGGAGGTCACGGGACATGCGACCGGCCGTCGCGGAGGTGTCCTCGCCGCGCCAGCCGGAACCGGTCTGGGAGAGCACGAACGATGACACCCCGATCTCCCCGGTGATCCACACACCGGTCGGGTCGGCGGTGATGGCGGTCAGCCGGGGACCGTTCGGCTCGGGCGGCGACCAGTCGGACGGGGGCGGGGCCTTCGGCAGCGCCGCGGTCAGGTCGATTCGGGTCCAGACCTCGCCGTCGAAGTGGTGCACGCGGGAAGCGTCGCCGTCGAGGGCCCAGATGTCGGAGGCGGAGCGGGCGCTGACTTGGAAGGCGCGAAAGGAGACGCTCTCCTCCGACCAGGTTGAGCCGTCGTAGTGCCAGACCTTGTGGTCACCGAAGGCCCACACGTCGTTGTCGGCGGTGACGGCGAGGTTCTCGGCCCCAGCGGGCAGCTTGTGGGCAATCGTCCAGGAACGCCCGTCCCAGCGCAGTACGGCGGTATTGCCGTCGCCGCTGGCCAAGGCCCACACGTTCGAGGGTCCGGACGCGGCGACCGGGCCGATATCGCCCAACTTGACCGGCAGATCGCTCTTCGTCCAGCGATCGCCGTCCCAGCGAAAGGCTGTGGGACGGTGCGGGCCGTCGGCCATCGGCAACCAGGCGCCGATGCCGAGAATGTCCCAGCCGAAGGCCCAGGCGTCGTGCTCACCGGTGGCGATGACCTTTCCGTACGTGACCGACGACTGGTCGGCCACCAGCTTCCAGCGGTCGTTACCGCCGGCCCAGGGGGCGGTCCACAAAAGCCACAGGCCGACGGCGGCGGTGACGGTGGCGGTGCCCCAAAGCCACGGTCCGGTGGGGGCCAGCTTGAGAAGCATGATCGAAGCGTACGAAGGCGGCCGGAACAGCGCATGAGTATTCGTACTCAGCTGAACCAGGGTAGGGCGTCGACGAGGAGGCTCCGCCGCCGCCCGTCCACAGGAACAACATTCGCAGCGCGGTCATCGACCAACCGCGTAACTCACCCTGCCGGTGGTTCCTGGCCGAGTGCGGCGGTCGCGGCCCTCAGTTCGTCCAGTTCCTGATGGGCGATCTCGAGGTAATCCCGTTGGTTGGCCGGGTCGGCCCAGCGGGCATAGGCGTTGTGGAAGGCGAGGCGGCCCAGCTCGGCCGCCAGGCTCGCGGTCGGGTCCGTCACGCCACGCTTCCGCAGAGCGTCCGCCATGGCCGCGGTGAGACTGGCGAGCTTGAGCAGCTCGCGTTCCAGCAGATCGCTGTTGCCCGTGATGACCACCTTGCGCTGCCGCACCCACACGTGCCGTTCCGGACTGAAGATCCTCACCGCGGATTCCAGCGCCGCGCGGATCGCGTCGAGCGGGGTCGCCGAGCCGGGTGCGCCGGTGATGGCGTCGGCGAAGAGGCGGTTCAGCGCTTCCTGGCCCCCGAACAGCACCTCGCGCTTGTCGGTGAAGTGCCGGAAGAACGTGCTCTTCGCCAGCCCGGCCCGCTCGGCGATCTCCGCCGCGGTGGTGCTCTCGTAGCCCTGCTGGAGAAACAGCTCAAGCGCCGAACGTTCGAGTCGTTCGCGTGCGTTCGGCTCCCATCGACCCATCCGGACAGTTTACGCGATGGGACTCGGTCTCATCAGGTGCTACTGTGATGGGACTTGGTCTCATCACGGTAGTCATCGAGAGCCAGGAGGCTTCTCCGTGCGTGTATTCGTCACCGGCGCGACCGGCCACATCGGCTCGGCCGTCGTCCCCGAACTTCTCTCCGCCGGCCACGAGGTCGTCGGCCTGGCCCGCTCCGAGGCAGGGGCGACAGCCCTGAAGGCTCTCGGCGCCGAGGCCCGGCTCGGTGATCTCGACGATCTGAACGGCCTGCGCGAGGCCGCCACCGCCGCCGACGGGGTCATCCACCTCGCCTTCAAGCACGACGCCATGCGCGCCGGGAACTACGCCGCCGCCGTCGAGGCCGACCGGGCGGTCGTACGGGCGTTCGGCGAGGCGCTCGCCGGCACCGGCAAGCCCTTCGTCGGCACCGCGGGTACGGCCATGCTCGCGTCGGGGCGTACCGGCACCGAGACCGACGTGCTGACCGACGGTCAGGGACTGCACGCCAGGGTCGTGGCCGAGAACACGGCCATCCAGTACGCCGAACGCGGGATCAGGTCGTCGGTCGTCCGGCTCCCGCCGGTCGTACACGGCACGCTGGACCGCGAAGGCTTCGTCCCGATGCTCATCGCCATCGCCCGGGCCACCGGTGTGTCCGGCTACCTCGGCGACGGCACCAACCGCTGGCCCGCCGCCCACACGCTGGACGCCGCCCACGTGTACCGCCTGGCCCTGGAGCAGGCGCCGGCCGGCTCACGGCTGCACGCGGTCGGCGAAGAGGGCATTCAGTTCCGCCTGATAGCCGAAACCATCGGCCATCACCTGGGCGTCCCCGCCGCCGCCATCCCGTCAGGCCAGGCGGAGAGTCATTTCGGTTTTCTCGCGTCCATCGTCCCGCTCGACAACCCGACCTCCAGCGCGTACACCCAGAAGCTTCTGGACTGGAAGCCGACCCACCCCGGTCTCATCGCAGACCTCGACCTGGGCCACTATTTCACCGCGGCGTAAACGGTGGCTCGTTCGACAATTGAGCCTTCCCGGCAATCATTCCGAACACGGCGACCGGCCATCCCGGCCTAAGCTCGCCACACCGCTTGAGCTGGGCGAAGGCTTCCCTTCGCCCAGCTCGGTAACCGGTCTGTCCGCAGTAGATGTTAGGGCCACGACCATGGGCTCTCCACAGGTTCCGCGGATCTGGAACCGCTGTGAACGATTAATTCTTGCTGGGCGGCCAGCTATCCCAATGAGGCGGTTGATTGCTCTCTTCATGGAACCGCTTGGCCTTGTCCACACAATCAGGACAGACCGGCTCGTCGGCGGATCGGGCCACGGATTCGGGTTTGGCAGGACGTAGCGAACCGAAAAACGTGATCCCCGGAGGAAGACCCGTTTCCGGGTCGATCAGAAAGAGCTCGACCTCTTTCGGGTCGTAGCTGAAGGTGCGCTTGCACGCATAGCACCGGCCCGTCGTCTCCGCGTGTTCGTCAGCCATCGGCCCTCCCATCGGCACCGTACAACTCCCAGCATCGCCCATCCGGCGCGGTGCCAAGCAAGGAACCAAGGGAGCTGGTCTCGCGCCGGATCCGGGCCGAGCAGAACCGGCATGCACCCTCGATCGGCGGCGCCTGGAAAGGATCCGCGCCGGGGACGATCACAGCTCCTCGGACTTCGAATCACCCCCGGTGAGGGACGCCTGATTCACCAGGGCGAACCCGAGGTGGAAGACGTCGCAGCACTGCGAGGTGTGCCAGAGGCGCCAAGCGTCAGAGGTACGCCGTCGCAGAGCGGCGACCGGCGAAGGCTGCCCGGTGACGGTGAGAAGGGGCGCGCGTACGGCTTCCCGGATGGCGGGCACCGCCTCGTGGGGATGCGCGCGAACGAGCTGATGGGGATGGTGGTGTTGCCCCCCGAGGTCCATGTCGCTTCCGGCGAGGACGGCGACGTCGCCGACGGCGAGCACCTCGGCCAAGCGGACCAGCACGGGGAGGCGTGGCGGTAGTCGCCGGCCGCTCTCGATGCCTTTCAGCCATTCGGCGGAGTAACCGACGAGCCCGGCCAGCACTGGTCTGGACATCCCCTTGCGTTCCCGGATGATTCGGAGCCGCTCGCCCGTCTTCTTGCCTTCGAGATCGTCGAGCATGGGGGCACTCTCGATTCGTTCCGTCCCGACTGCCCAGGCTACGCCTTCAGGTGCTGGTCGTGGCGGGGAACGGCCGCTTCCGGTGGCGGGTGACGAAGGCGATGGCGTCCCACGGGGAGCCTGTCCCGAATCGGGTATCGGCAAAGTCCTTCGGCTGAATCGCCTGGCGCCGGGGGTCGCGCCCGCTGGACACAGCCGGAGCCCCAGTGCGCCTTTGGGAAGCCCGATCACACCCGGACAAACCCCGCTAGCTCTCATTAGGTACCCGCGGCTCTGGCTGAGTAGAAGCCGTAGGCCCCCCGGCCTGCGAGATATGGACGACGCGCTCCTGCAGGGCAGTGAGGAGTGCAGATGACTTCTTCCGCTTTGTCGCGAAGTGTTCGAGCTGCGAAGTGCACCCCATTTCCTGGGGGCAGTCCACGCTCCTAAGCGAACGTCCGGATTCGATTTCAAGGCCCGAAAAGGCCCGGGGCCGGGGAGCGCGAGGGGCCGGCAGGCCCCTCGCCGGGGGTGTGGGGGCTTGCCCCCACTGGACGCAGCCTGAGCCCCGTCGCGCGTAGCGCGCCTTATGGGGAAGCCCTTGCGGTGAAGCCCCCTGGGGCGTCAGGTCGGGCGGGCGCCCGTGACCAGGTAGACGACGTCCTGCGCCACCCGCACCGCATGGTCCGCGTACCGCTCGTAATACCGTCCCACCAGCGTGATGTCGATCGCCGGCTCCACCCCATGCTGCCAATCCTTGGCCAGGATCCGCCGGAACAACTTCCGGTGCAGCTTGTCCATCGCGTCATCGTCCTGCTCGAGTTCGAGCGCCGACTCCACGTCCCGCGAGGCCACGCAGCTCCCGGCCTTGGTGACCAGGTTCTCCGCGATCTGGCCCATCTCCAGGATGGTCGAACGCAGCTCGGGCGGGATCGCCGAGTCGGGGTGCCGCAGGCGGGCCACCTTGGCGACGTGGACGGCGAGGTCGCCCATGCGCTCCAGGTCGGTGCCCATGCGCAGCGCCGTGATGACCATCCGGAGGTCCACCGCGACCGGCTGTTGCCGGGCCATCAGCTCGAAGATCGAGGCCTCGATGTCGGCGAAGACCGCGTTCACTTCCTCGTCGCGGGAAATCACACTCTCGGCGAGTGGGAGATCGGAGTCGAGGAGGGCCGTGGTGGCACGGGAGATGGCCGAGCGGACAAGCCTGGTCATCTCGACCAGCTTGTCGGTCAGCAGATCAAGTTCTTCATGGTACGCGTCGCGCATGCCGTCACCGTACGTGGCCCTCGATGAACGAACCCCTACAGCAAGATGAACTTTCCAGGAAAGGGTCGTTCATCCCCTGATGAGAGGGTCTGTCCCTGCGGAAACGCCACCTACCATCGGAGGCATGAGTGAGATGGCCATGAGCTTCGCGGCCCTGGCCGGGTTCGTCGTGGGCGCCCTGGCGGTCCTGTTCTACCGCAATCAGATCGAGGCCCCGCGCCGGGCCGTGGCGACCGACGACGTGGAGACGGGAGCCGCCCTGCCGCAGGGCGTCGCCTCCGTACTGGCCGTGCTGCCCTCGTCCGCCGTGGTGCTCGACGCCCACGACCGTGTCCTGCGCGCCAGCTCGGCCGCACGGGCGTTCGGCCTGGTCAAGGGCGATCGCCTGATGGCCGCCGAGCTGCTCGCGCTGGCCCGGCAGGTACGCCGCGACGGCGAGATCCGCGAGAGCGAGATCGACGTCGCCGGGCACAAGTTCGGTCAGGAGACCACCAACTTCGCCGTCCGCGTGGCGCCTCTCGGTTCGTACGGCCAGGTGCTGGTGCTGGCCGAGGACCAGACCGAGCGGCGCCGGGTCGAGGCCGTGCGCCGCGACTTCGTCGCCAACGTCAGCCACGAGCTGAAGACCCCGGTGGGCGCCCTGAGCCTGCTGGCGGAGACCATCCAGGACGCCGCCGACGACCCCGAGGCCGTCAGCCGGTTCGCCGGCCGCATGCAGCACGAGGCGGCCCGGCTCAACTACCTCATCCAGGACCTGATCACGCTCAGCCGGATCCAGGGCGCCGAGCCCATTCCGACGCCGGGCCAGGTCACGATCGACGAATCCATCCACGACGCCATCGACCACTGCAACACCAAGGCCGCCGCCAAGGACATCACGCTCGTCTTCGGCGGCACGGAGGGCCTGCGCATCTGGGGTGACGACGAACTCCTCGTCACGGCCCTGCGCAACCTGATCGACAACGCGGTCGCCTACAGTCCCGAGCACACGAGGGTCGTCGTCAGCGTGCGGCCCGCGGGCGACTCCGTGGAGATCAGCGTCAGCGACCAGGGCATCGGCATTCCCGAGGAGTCGCTGGAGCGCATCTTCGAGCGCTTCTTCCGGGTCGACGCGGCCCGGTCCCGGGCGACCGGCGGCACCGGGCTCGGCCTCGCCATCGTCAAGCACGTCGCCGCGGCCCACGCCGGCGAGGTGTCCGTATGGAGCAAGGAAGGGTCCGGCTCCACCTTCACGCTCCGCCTGCCCGCCTTCGGCGGCACGGCGGTGGCAGTACCACCCTCGATACCGCTGGAGGCAGCCCAATGACCCGTGTACTCGTGGTGGAGGACGAGGAGTCCTTCTCCGACGCCCTGTCCTACATGCTGCGCAAGGAGGGTTTCGAGGTGTCGGTCGCGGCGACCGGGCCCGAGGCGCTCGACACCTTCGACCGCAACGGCGCCGACCTGGTACTGCTCGACCTGATGCTCCCCGGCCTGCCCGGCACGGAGGTGTGCCGTTCGCTGCGGCAGCGTTCCAAGGTGCCGGTGATCATGCTGACGGCCAAGGACAGCGAGATCGACAAGGTCGTGGGCCTCGAACTGGGCGCCGACGACTACGTCACGAAGCCGTTCTCCTCTCGCGAGCTGGTGGCCCGCATCCGCGCCGTGCTCCGCCGCCAGGGCGACGTCGTGGAGGAGCTGGAGACGGCCGTGCTGGCCGTCGGCCCGGTGCGGATGGACGTCGACAGGCATGTCGTCGCGGTACGCGGTGAGCAGGTACAGCTCCCCCTGAAGGAGTTCGAGCTGCTGGAGGTACTGCTGCGCAACGCCGGCAGGGTGCTGACCCGCGGCCAGCTCATCGACCGCGTCTGGGGCGCCGACTACGTGGGCGACACCAAGACCCTGGACGTCCACGTCAAGCGCCTGCGCGCCAAGATCGAGTCCGACCCGTCGAACCCGCGCTGCATCCTGACCGTGCGCGGCCTGGGCTACAAGTTCGACGCGACGGAGGACTGAAAAACCCCTTGTTCCGGTGGTGGGCCGGAACAAGGGGTTTTTCTGGCTCTAGTGACCCTCTTCGGCGTGGGCCGACGCCGACGGGGTGGGTGTGGGGGCCGCGGTGGCGCCCGGTGCCGCGGGGTATTCCTTGAACTCGCGGCTGCGCGTGACCACAGGCACGGTCATGGACACGACACCGGCGTTGGCGAACTGGAGGTCCAGCTTGATGCTCTCGCCGCCCCTGAGGCTCTTGGAGATCGCCTCGAGCATGATCTGCGGGGTGGGCTTGCCGGTGTTGACGAGCTGGTTGCTGGGGAGCTGGATCGGGGCCGTGACCTTCACCGTGGCCACGTCGCCGGCGGAGACGGCCTGGAGGGTGTCAGGGGCACCCGCGGTGTTGAGGATGTTGAGGTAGAGGGGGGCCGAGCCGCGCCAGGGCAACTGTGCGCCGGAGTCGGGGCCGAGGATGAACGCCTGCGGGATGTGAATGCCGCTCTTGTTGCCGTATGCACCCTTTTCGATCAACACTTGCGCCTCGTTCGGCGCGTACGGCTTGTTGGTGGTGGCGTCGAAACCCGCCCCGCAGCCCGTGAGCACGGGGGCTGCCAAGAACGCGGCTACGACAATCCAGCGACGGCTGGTCACGGGCGGGTTCTCCTTGGTTCTGCGCAGGTGTCGCGCGTGCGTGATGTGCAGCGCCCACCATATCCACCCCTATGCAAGGTCATATCCGCACCCCTGCAGGTCATTCGCTATGTGAGCAAATGCGATTCATACAGTTGAGCTCTTGTCAAGCCCCAATATGCGGCGTTGACCTGCAGTTATGAGGATTTCACTGTTCCGGGAGGCTGTGGATGCGTGGTACTCTGGAGTACAGCGGAAGGGGTACTTGTCACATGACTTTCCAGGTCGGCGACACTGTCGTCTACCCCCACCATGGGGCTGCTCGGATCGAAGCAATCACGAAGCGATCCATCAAGGGTGAGGAAAAGACCTACCTGGTGCTCAAGGTCGACAAGGGCGACCTTACCGTCCAGGTGCCAGCAGAAAACGCAGAACTCGTCGGTGTGCGCGATGTTGTTGGTCAGGAAGGCCTTGAGCGGGTTTTCGATGTCCTTCGGATGCCGCACACGGAAGAGCCGACCAACTGGTCTCGTCGCTACAAGGCCAATCTGGAGAAGCTCGCCTCCGGCGATGTCAACAAGGTCGCCGAGGTTGTTCGGGACCTGTGGCGGAGGGACCGCGAGCGCGGCCTGTCCGCAGGCGAGAAGCGCATGCTCGCCAAAGCGCGTCAGATCCTGGTCAGTGAGTTGGCGTTGGCCGAGAAGACCAATGAGGACAAGGCTGAGGCCCTTCTCGACGAGGTTCTCAACTCCTGAACACGAATCTTCCACGGGTGGGCGTCGGAATCGACGTCCACCCGTTCGCTTCTGCCGAATCAGGCCGCGAGCTCAACCTCGCGGGCCTGCACTGGCCGGGTGAGCTCGGGCTCGAAGGGCATTCCGACGGCGACGCCGCCGCGCACGCGGCCTGCGACGCGCTGCTGTCGGCCGCCGGGCTCGGCGACCTCGGCGGGCTGTTCGGCACCGCCGACCCACGCTGGGCCGGCGCGACGGGTGCCACGCTGCTGGAGGAGACCGCGCGCCAGGTGCGGGCCGCGGGCTACGAGATCGGCAACGTGGCCATCCAGGTGGTGGGCAATCGGCCCAAGCTGGCGCCACGCCGTACAGAGGCTGAAAAGGCGCTCAGCGCCGCCGTGGGGGCGCCTGTGAGCGTCTCGGCGACCACCACCGACGGGCTGGGGCTGACGGGCCGTGGCGAGGGCGTCGCGGCCATCGCGACCGCCCTGGTGGTCAACCTTTCCTGAACGCCGGGCGTCTTTACGGTGGGATGCGTGAGGGTGTCCTGGCGGGTCGTCGCCTAGCCCGCCCTGTTCGAAGGCGGCGGCTCGTTACTGGCGCGGTACGACCGCCGCCTTCCCATGGGTAGTTTGCCTGTTCAGAGGGTATGTGTCCCGGTGACATGTGAACGTCTCGGGGGGAGCTACACATGATCGGCGCGATTGTTTCCGCAGTAGTCATCGGCGCGATCGTCGGTGCCCTGGCCCGGCTGATGGTGCCCGGCAGGCAGAACATGTCCATCGGCCTGACCCTCATCGTCGGCATCGTCGCCGCCCTGGTCGGTACGTTGATCGCACACGCGTTCGGCTGGGCCGACACCAGGGGAATCGACTGGATCGAGCACATACTCCAGCTCGCACTGGCCGTGATCGGTGTGCTTCTCGTGACGCGAATGGGCACAGGACGCGACGGCCGTACCCGTGGAACGCCTGGAACACCGACCTGACCTGCTCGTACGTAAATTCGGCGCATAATCGCCGTAGATCGGGTAGCGAGCTTCCCGTGAGGATGAACCGCTCACCTCACGGGGAGGTTCAGTATCATGACCATCGAATCCATCCTTGGCGCCATTGTGATCGGCGCCGTGATCGGCGCAATCGGCCGCCTGCTGCTCCCTGGTAAGCAGGCAATCGGGTGGATCCTCACCATCGTCGTCGGCATCGTCGCCGCCCTTGTGGGGACCTTGCTCGCCCAGGTGCTCGGCGTCGAGACGACGCCCGGCATCGACTGGATCGAGCTGGTGATGCAGGTGGTGCTCGCGATCGTCGGTGTCGGACTGGTCGCCGGGCTCCGGCGCGGCCGCCGCGTCTAGCGGCATCGACGTCAGGCCGGCCCGCGGGCCCCACCCCGGCCCGCGCCGCACGGCCAGGCGAGATAGGACAAACGAAAAAGCCCGCCCGGGTTCGCTCCGGGCGGGCTTTCAGTCTTCCGGTGGCCGTGGGGTGCTGCGCATGCGCCCCGCGGGGGCGGGGGTGCCGTCGTCGATCACCGGATGCGGGGCGGTGTCCTCCATCTCGTCCTCGCGTTCGCTCGGATCGGCGGTCTCCGGGCCGTGGATCGGATCCGGGTCGTCCTCGACGATGGGGTGCGGCTGGGTGTCGGCGTCCTTGTCGTCCTTGTCCTCGGAACGGGGGTGCACCAGGACGTCGGCCGGCTTGACCCGGTCACCCCAGCGGACGGGCCGCGTCACCGGCTCGGGCTCCGGCTCCGGTTCGAGCTCCGGCTCTGGCTCGGGCCGGGGTTCCGGCTTCGGTTGCGGGCGGGGCTCGGGTTCCGGTAGCTCCGGCCACTCGGAGACCTGCGCCGACACCTGTGCCGACACCGGAGGCGTCTCGGGGGCCGCGGTGGGGCCGACCAGCGGCGTGGGAGCCAGGACGGGCGCGGGGACCTCCGTGCCGAGCGGGGGCGGGGCGTCGTCGGCATGGGGGCGGTGGAAGGGCACGAGGTCCTGCTCGACGGCACGCTCGTCCAGGTGGCGGGCGTCCCGGTGGGCCTGTACGTGCTTGATGAGCAATAACCACAGCCACAGCGCCAGGGCCAGCATGACCCAGGGCGCCAGCGCCACGCCCACCGCCGTCGGCCGCACGTCGAAGGTGAACCGCAGCGCCGTGGCCACGTTGGCCGCCGCCGCCGCCACGATGAGCAGGACCAGCACGAAGGCGGCCTGCACGCGTACGAGCGTTCTGGCCGAGCGCAGCAGCAGCACGCCGATCAGCGCGACCACCAGGAGCGCGTCGAAGGCGGCCGGATAGAGGAAGGCGAGGTCAGGCCTGGCCTCGCCGGTGATGGCCAGCGTGCGCAGGTCATCGAAGGAGAGCGCGCAGGCGGCCCCGGTGATTGCGGCGACCGCGAGCCCCGCCAGGGCGATGCCCAGCCGGCGGAGCATAGAGGGGGGAGTCACGTCCATGGCGGTTTCGAGCCTACAGAAGAATGGGGATCAAGACCGATCGAGGGAGCCCCCATGGCCGAGTTGTCCGAAGAAGTCCGCGAACTCCTGGACGCGCCGAATCATGCGACGGTGACGAGTATCAACTCCGATGGCGGGCCGCAGTCGTCCGTCGTCTGGGTCCGTACGGACGGTGACGACGTCCTGTTCTCGACCGTGAAGGGGCGCAGGAAGCCGCGCAACTTCGAGCGCGACCCGAGGGCGAGTCTGCTGGTCATCGATCCCGCCAACCCGTACCGGTACGTGGAGGTGCGCGGTCATGTGACCATGACCCCCGACCCCGAGGGCGCGCTCATCGAGGAGCTGTCGCAGAAGTACAAGGGCCAGGCATGGGAGGACAAGCCGGGCGTCGAGCGGCTCATCGTACGGATTTCCCCCGACAGGGTCTTCTTGCGGGGCTGATTTATCGACGTGATGACGGCTCTGAGGCGTTAGCCTTGCCTTCGTGAGCCTGCACATCTACGACACCAGCACGCGCGCCATCCGTGAATTCGTTCCGGTCGAAGCCGGCCGGGCGTCGATTTACCTGTGTGGTGCCACCGTGCAGGCTCCTCCGCATATCGGGCATATCCGCTCGGGCGTGAACTTCGACGTGCTCCGGCGCTGGATGGCGCGGTCCGGATATGACGTGACGTTCTGCCGCAATGTCACCGACATCGACGACAAGATCATCAGGGTCGCGGCCCAAGAGGGCGTGCCCTGGTTCGTCGTGGCCGAGCGCAACCAGCGCGCCTTCACCTGGGCCTACGACACGCTGGGCTGCCTGCCGCCGACCGTCGAGCCGCGCGCCACGGGGCACGTCCCCGAGATGATCACGCTGATGGAGCGCCTGATCGCGCGCGGCCACGCCTACGCCTCCGGCGGTGACGTCTACTTCGACGTACGCTCCTACGCCGACCGCTACGGCTCCCTCTCCAACCAGAAGGTGGAGAACATGCGGAGCGCCGGCGACACCGACGACGAGTCCTGCAAGCGCGACCCCCGCGACTTCGCCCTGTGGAAGGGCGAGAAGCCCGGCGAGCCGACCTGGCCGACGCCGTGGGGCCCCGGGCGTCCCGGCTGGCACCTGGAATGCTCGGCCATGGTGACGAAATACCTGGGCCCGGTCTTCGACATCCACGGCGGCGGGATCGACCTGGTCTTCCCGCACCACGAGAACGAGATCGCCCAGTCGCAGGCGGCGGGCGACGACTTCGCGCACTACTGGATGCACAACGGGATGCTCAAGATCGGCGCCGAGAAGATGAGCAAGTCGCTCGGCAACTCGCTGCTGATCCCCGAGATGGTGCAGAAGGTGCGGCCGGTCGAGCTGCGCTACTACCTGGCGGTGCCGCACTACCGCTCCTCGATCGACTACTCGGAGGAGGCGCTGCTGGAGGCCGCGGCGGCCTACCAGCGCATCGAGGGTTTCGTGACGCGGGCCGCCGAGGTCATCCACGACGTCGACGCCGACGCGCCGCTGCCGCAGGCGTTCGTCAACGCGCTCGACGACGACCTCGGCACGCCGCAGGCGCTGGCGGTCGTGCACGAGGTCGTCCGCGAGGGCAACGTGGCGCTGTCGCGCGGCGACAAGGAGGCCGTGGCGCGGCTGCTGGCCGAGACCCAGAACATGCTCGACGTGCTGGGCCTCGACCCGCGCTCGCCGCAGTGGCGCGGCACGGGCTCCGACCTGTCCCCGGTGGTGGACGCGCTGGTCGCGGTGGCGCTGGAGCAGCGCAAGGCCGCCAGGGAGCGCAAGGACTACGCGGCCGCGGACGCCATCAGAGACCGGCTGACCGCCGCCGGGATCACCGTCGAGGACACGCCGCACGGGGCCCGGTGGGAGCTGAGCCGCTAGCCGATCCTGGTGAGGTCGATGAGCACGTACCGGCCGTCGAGCTCATAGGTGATCAGCGGGTCGCTGTCGAGGCCGGGGTAGATGCTGAGCATCTGCCCCTTGGCGTCGGGGCGCAGGCCGAGGTCGGCGGATGTGCCGGTGGTGACGTCCAGGAGCGCCTGACCGCGGGTGGCGCCGGTCATCATGACGGTCATGAAGCGGTCGAGCGCGAGGCCCGCGATGGCCTGGCCGGGGAGGTCGCGCTCCTGTGAGCCGTCGCGGAGCCGATGGAAGGCCGAGTTGTCGGCTCGTACGCCCACGCACATGGTGACGCCGCAGGTGACGAACTCCTCGCCGGGGCGGGTGACGGCCTTGCTCGTCTCGCCCGTCTCGGCGTTGAGCAGTTCCTCGAAACTGGTCACGTTGTCCGGCATGTGCGGGCCGGGCGTGCCCACCCAGGGCCAGCGCAGGATGTGATGCCGCTCGGCGCCCGCGACGGGGGTCACGCCGCCGCCCGTCAGGGGGAGGGTGAAGACGCCGCCCTTGGCGAGGGAGAAGGCGATCCGGTCGCCGGTCACGGTGGCCTTGTCGACGGCGCCCGCTATCGGGGTGTCGGTGGTGATGGCGGTGGGTTGCCCGCCTTCGAGCGGCGCCGACCAGAATCGGGTGCCCTTCTTCTCGGCCGTCATCCAGATGACCCGTCCCGCGCCGACGATGTAGTTCGAGGCGTACACGCCCTTCCGGGTGCGGATGTCGGTGATTTTGCGGACTTGGCCGGTGGCGAGGTCGTAGGCGTAGAGCGCGTTGGCCTTCTCGAAGCTCTCCCACGTTTCCAGGAGGACCGTCTTGTCGTCGATGAACAGTTTCGGCTGGAACTTGCCGCCGTCCGGGAGTCTGGCCGGGATCTTCCAGACCGCGGCCGGCCATACCTTTTCGACGGGGTCGGGGATCTGCTCTCCGGGGGCTACGGCTATTTGGGTTCCGCCCTGGTCGAGGCCGCGTACCGTGGCGGTGACACCGCCCGCGACGACCGCCGCGGCGAGGGCGGTGGCGACGGCGAGCGTACGCGTCCTGCGCCGCCTCGACGTGCGCGCGATGTGCGCGGAGAAGCCGCCCGGGGCCTGCGGCGCGATCTCGGCGGCGCGGCCGAGAACCCGCTGGAGGTCGTCTTCCAGCTCCTTGGTCATGGGGTCCTCCTCTTGGCGGGGGTACGGTCAGTGATCTTGGTACGGAGCTTGGTCAGGCCGAGGGAGGCGTGACTGCGTACCGTGCCCTGGGAGATGCCGAGGAGATCGGCGATCTCCGCGTCCTGGAGCTGCTCGTAGAAGCGGAGGACAAGGACGGCGCGCTGCTTGCGCGGGAGCCCTTCGAGGGCCCGCCACAGCTCCTGGTCGGCGTCGGAGGGCAGTGCGTCGTGCAGCGGCGTCTCGGGCAGGGCCCACGCCAGGTGCTCGCGGCGGCGGCGTCGCCACACGCTGATGTGGAGGCGGGCCATGATGACCTTGGTGTAGCGCTCCGGGTCCTCCTTGCTGCGCACCCGCGCCCATGCTCGGTGCAACCTGATCAGGGCCTCCTGGGTCAGGTCTGCCGCATCGTGCGGGTTGCCGCTGAGCGCGTAGCCGTAGCGCAGGAGCGCGTTGGCCCGCTCGGCGACGAACTCCGCGAAGCGGGGGTCGTCTTCCACTGGTGTTCGCCCTTTCGATGGGTACGTCACCCCACAGACGGGCATGGCGGGATATTTGTTGAACCGGGGGCGCGCTTTCTGCCGGTGGGCTGATGTGCGTGGCGGCCCGAGTACCCTTTATGACATGGCAGCAGGCGGTAGGGCATCGGGCAGGCCCGCGAAGAAGAAGGGCCCGGCCAAGGGCACCGGGGGCCAGGGCCGCCGGTCGCTGGAGGGCAGGGGCGCGACTCCGCCTGCCGAAGAACGGCACTGGTACAAGGACAAGGCTCGCAGCGAGCGTGTCGCCAGGGAGGAGCGCGGGGGCGCCAGACGCCCGGCTCCTGCCCGGCAGCGGCGCTCCGAAGACGCCCCCGAATACATCGGCGGCCGCAACCCGGTGGTGGAGGCCCTGCAGGCGGGCGTGCCGGCCAGCGCGCTCTACATCGCCGCACGCCTCGACAACGACGACCGCGTACGCGACGCCATCAAGATCGCGGCCGAGCGCGGCATCGCCCTGCTCGAGGTCAGCCGCGACAAGCTCGACCGCCTGACGGAAGGCGTCATCCACCAGGGCATCGCCCTCCAGATCCCGGCCTACGACTACGCGCACCCGTCGGAGCTGGTGGAGCTCGCCCACGACGCCGCCGAGATCCCGCTGATCGTGGCCCTCGACTCGGTCACCGACCCGCGCAACCTGGGCGCCATCGCCCGCTCCGCGACCGCCTTCGGCGCCCACGGCCTCCTCATCCCCTCCCGCCGCTCGGCCGGAGTCACGGGAGGCGCCTGGAAGACCTCGGCCGGCACCCTGGCCAACCTTCGCGTCGGCCGCGCCTCCAACCTGACGGCCGCGCTGAAGGAATACCGCGAGGCCGGCCTGTTCGTGCTCGGCCTCGACGGCTCGGGCACCACCGACATCGCCGACGTCGAACTCCTGTCCGAACCGCTGGTGGTCGTGGTGGGCTCGGAGGGCAAGGGCCTTTCCCGGCTGGTGCGCGAGCACTGCGACGTGGTGGCCCGCATCCCGATGCAGGCGGCGGCTGAGTCGCTCAATGCTGGTGTGGCCGCTGGGGTGGCGCTGTATGAGGTCGCTCGTCACAGGCGTCTCTAGCGTCTACACTGGTAGGCCGTGCCGACGTAGCTCAATCGGCAGAGCATCTGTCTTGTAAACAGAAGGTCAGGGGTTCGATTCCCCTCGTCGGCTCTGCAACAGGGAGCCCCTGAACAGGCGTTATGCCGTCAGGGGCTTCTTGGTTTGTCAGGACAATGTCGAGATCTTGCTAACAGCCTTGCTAACTGCTGCTAGGACATCGAAGCGCCCAATGGCTCACTCGCTGAGAACGTGGGCGAGCAGCTTCGTGTAGAGCAGCCGGGCCATGGGCGAGAGGGTGTGCCAGCGCTGCCGGACGCTCTCCTCTGCGAAGAAGGGATCTTCCCGGAGAATAGTTCGCTTGAGCTCTGCAGGTGCTTCAAGGAATTTATGCGGGTTGAAGCCCTGCAGCAGCTCCATGAGAGCAAGGACGTTGGTCGTTACATCCCACTTGAACGCCGGGATGCGATCTTTGAGATCGTGACAGTCGGAACACGCAGGTACTGTCTGCGTGCCTCCTGCTGCTTTGGGGATCGGATAGTGATCATGCTCGTGTCGTTCGAGCTTGATATCGCAGTAGAAGCAGAGCACGCAGTCGCACTTCTGCAAGGAGCGTCTTTGCTCGCGTGGCGTCATGATTGCCATGGGCGGTCACGATAGAACACGGCTCTGACAGTTGGAGATGCTCAACCCGCCTCTGTGTCTCCAGGGCTGCCGCGAAGACGTCCGCCGCCGTTGCGGCTTGCTCGTGGATGACGTGGGCGTAAACCCGGAGGGTGATCGCCGGGTCGGCGTGGCCGAGTCGGGCCGCGACGACGTGGACGGGCACGCCGGCCAGGAGCAGCGTCGTGGCGTGGATGTGGCGAAGGTCGTGTAGGCGGGCGTGGGGGAGTTGGGCTCGCGGGTTCTGCTTGTTGTGGGTCTCGATGAGCTTGGGCATCAGGGAACTGGGCGTGTCCGGGAAGAGCGGGTCTCCCCAGCCGGTCGTGAAGACGTACGCGCCGCCGCCCTTCCAGGACTCGCCGAGCCTCAGGCGTTCCTCGTCCTGGCGAGCGCGGTGGGCTTTGAGGGCCCTGACCGTGCTGGGGTCGAGGGACACGACGCGGGAGCGTCCGCTCTTGGTGATGCCCTCGACTCGTTGGCGGTCGATCACTGCGGCTGTGCCGGTGATGTGGATCTGTGGTTTGTCCAGGTCTACGTCCGTCCAGCGGAGGTTGAGCAGTTCGCCGCGACGGGCACCTGTGTAGGCCGCCAGGTGGAAGAAGGCGTACAGACGTGCTCTTGAGTTGTGGCGAGGAAGGCCCGGAGCTGGGCCGGCGTCCAGACCATGCCTGGCTCGGTCGGCTGAGTGCGCGGGAGCTTGGCCCGTTCGGCGGGGTTGTTGGGAAGCAGCTCGTCCACGAGCACGGCGTCCGTGAGGGCCTTGCGGAGCACCGTGTGGACGTGCTTGACGGTGTTCGCGGCGAGCGGGCGGCCCTTCTCGCCGCCGCTCGTCAGCAGGTCGCGGTAGAACCTCGTGATCGCGGACGGACGTAGTGCCTGGAGGCGGACGGTGCCGATCCGGGGCGTGATGTAGAGGCGGATCATGTCGCGGTAGCCCTTGAGGGTGTGCGGCTTGATCTCGACGGCGTGGCCCTCGATCCAGTCGGCGAGGTATTCCGCGACCGTGATCGTGTTCCGGTCGATGTACTCGCCGCGCCGAGCTCTCACCCTGGCCTCGTCCCGGGCCGCCTTGGCGTCGTCCTCGGTGGCGAAGCCGCTCACCCAGCGGGGCTTGCTCTCACCGGTCTCCGGGTCCTTTACGCGGATCACGTAGGACCTGTCTAGTCCCATGAGATGCCTGACGTTTCGGTCCCAGGACATAGGCGACAGGTGATCTAGGAAACATGGTCGACCTTGTACGGCCGGTGCGCTTTGACGTTGCGGACCGGAAGGTCGGTGGTGCGGCGCACCGTGCGCGGCCCTTCGTCCAGGTCGATGGTCGGCGTGGTGTCGCTGACATGCACCGTGACGACCTGGCCGACGTGCAGGCGACCGAGCGAGACGGTCTGCCGGGCCACCATGATGACGCCGAAGGCGTTCGCGCGCCGCTGCACCGTGATCGGCGACCGCTCCGGAACCGGTGGCGGCCCGGCCGGGCGAGCACCACGCAACTGCAGGCACTTGGCCCAGATCAGCGGGTTCGGGCGGGTGCGCAGCAACTGCCGGGTGTCGGGGTCGAGGAACATCAGGGTCTTCTCCTCGATCCGGATGGTGACCCGGCGCCCACCCAGGATCTCCGCGGCCAGCAGGTAGCGGCCGGCCAGGCTGACCGACCCGTACTTGTTCACCGTCCGCTCCACCTCCACCACCGCGTCGTTCTCGGCCTGCGGCAGCGGCGACGGCCCTGCCACACGACCGCCTCCGGCGAACAGGCGGGCCAGATCGTTGGTCGACAGGTGCGATCGCAGGCTCTTGAGCCGCACTCCGCCGACCAGCAGGTGGATCACGTTCACGTCCGCCCAGAAGGTGATCACCTGACCGGCGCGGGCCGGACCCAGCCAGAACTGCTTACCCGCCACGCCCAGGTTGCCGCTGGCCGGCACCACCCGGTCGAACTCGATCGCCCCACCCGACCACGGCGCCGGCCTCGTCGGCTGCCTGGCCACCGGCTTGCCCTCGTTGCTGCTCTTTCGGTGTTCAGGTGCCGCCGCCTCGTCCGGCACGTCATCCACGGCAGGCACCGGGTCCGGCTGCGCAGCCAGGATCGTCGGCAGGCGCAGCGGCAGCAGCTCCCGCTTCACCACGCTCACCGGTGTGAACCGGTCGGCCGGGACGGCCATGTCCAGGCTCTGGTGCGGCCGGGCGGTGTTGTACTGCTCTACCCAGGCGTCCAGCTCGGCCTGGAACGCGGCCAGGTCCTCGAACGGGCCGGCATCGTCCAGCAACTCGCGGCGCATCGTCTGGTGGAAACGCTCCACCTTCCCGGTCGTCGTGGGCGAACGCGGCTGGGTCAGCCGGTGCACGATCGCGTTGTCCCGGCATATCCGGTCGAACAGCACCTCCCCGCCATGACCGAACCGGGCGGTGAACTGCTTGCCGTTGTCGGTCAGCACCTCACCCGGCGCGCCGAACGCCTGCAACGCCTCGGTGAAAGCCAGGCAGACCGCTCGGCCAGTGGCCCGCACCACCGCCTTGGCGATCACGCAGAAGCGTGAATGGTCGTCGACGCCGGTCACCACCTTGACCTCGCGACCGTCGGCCAACAACACCCCGCCGACGATGCCCGGCTGCCATAACTCCATCGGCGCATCCCGCTGCCAGCGGCGATAGACCCGCTTGCGGCGCCCCGCGCCCGGCTCGATCAGGCCGTGACGCACCAGCGCCCGATACACCCCCATCCGCGACGGCGGCGGATCCGCACCTCGACGCCCGGCCTCATGCGCCAACCGGACCGGGCCCCACCGCGGATGCCGGCGCCGCAGCTCACACACCAGCACCTCCACCTCCGCGGCCATCTGCGACGGAGACGAATGCGGCCGCCGCGACCGATCCACCAGGCCACCCAGCCCGGACTCCCGATAACGCGACACCCAACCCGACAACGTCTGCCGCGCCACCCCCACCTCGCGCGCGACCTCGGTCACCGAACCGCCGGCCAGCACCGCCAGCACAGCCCGATACCGCTGCTCCACCACGGACATATCCACCAGGGCCAATCCCGGCCTCCCGACGCACGACGCCGCAACGACGCACGCCAGCCTGACCGAAAACAGCACCTGTCGCCCACGTCCTGGGACTCATCCGTCAAGCATGTCCCGGGACAACACACACAGCTACGGGCAGCCCAGAAAGCAACTTATCTGCACGTCATCAAGCCGCCGCCCGATGGGCGGCGGGCGGCCGGGCGGTCCGGGCGGGCATGCGGCCTCTCCGGGCCGGTCCCGCCCGGCCACCCTGCCGCACCATCGAACGCAGGCAGAGCCGCGTCTAGGACGTTCACCAGCACCACGAGGGATGACTCTCGGACTGTGCCTGTGAGGTCAAAGCATGCCTCCGGCGGGAGCACTCCGGCACCGAGGTGGTCGCCACACGGCCCTGAACGTAGATGGGTGGTTGGGGGCTGATCACCTCGTACACCATCGACTCAGGCAAGCCCAGCAGACCGGCTCCTCCGTATCAAGCCCGGCTCTGACCGCAGGGCAACGAATGAGCGAGGAACGGCGACCGGCGAACGTACACGCGAAGCCGAGCTTGGCACTCCGTCCCCGGCCCGCTGCCGCTACGCGGTGAGTCGACGGCGTACGAGGTGATCAGGTAGGCAGGGGCTGCTGCAGGTTAGCGGACAGTAGGTCCTCTAGCAGCTCATGGTCTGGATGATCTGCCCGCGCAAGTTGGTCGATCATGGTTTTCGTCATGTAGCGGAAGCTCTGTGGTGGATGGAAAGCGAGTTTTTCTCGCAGTTCTTGGAGGGAGAGCGGCTCCGATAGCCGCCTTGGTTCGCTCAGCGTGAGAGCAATAGCGGTCGCAGCTCCCGCAAGATAAGAGTCGAACTCCGTCCTCGATAGGCCGAGCTCATCACCATGGCGCTCCCAAATTTCGTCCGGTGAGCCTTCCGAGATGCTCATAATCTTTGCTATGCCTGTCAACGCTGCGACGGGAGCCGTAGTGTAGATCATCATGGCTGACCCGGGACTCACTCCCGGTCGCTGACGCCTAAGTTCCGCCGACTTATCGCCGGCCATGATTGCTTCAGCGTACTTGGGGCGTATCGACAGCAAGAGGGCTCGTTCCTCGATGGTCACGGGCCTTGACCCTCCTTGTATATTGCGGCGAACAGATCGGAAGAGATCTTCGACACCGACTGTAGCTGAAGGGTCTGGCCGAAAGTAGTAGCAATCTGTCGCATGCGCCTCAACGGAACGTGATGCTGGAAGAGTTCCGTGTCAGAGAAGCGCAAGGCGAGTGCTTTGCCACCTTTTGAGGCATTTATGACCTGTTGTCTGCTCCATACCCCGAGATGTTGGAAGCGGCCATGGAGTGCTTGTGGGCTATCGACAGTTACCTCCTCCAGGCGAGAGCAACCTATTATCGCCGACAAGCCGCCAGCCGAATTGCTGCTCACATACCAAAGCAAGCGTGCTGGTGCGCGCTCCCCTCTAGGGATGGGGCTTCTGTAGTACACGTGCTCGCGACTAATGCCAAGCGAGTTCGAGCGGGGGATAAGTGTCTGTGGCACGCCGAAGAGCTCCGCAGACCAATATGGCCGGATGGGAACTATGTATGAAGGGAGCGCCGAGTCAACTAGCTTTGCAGGCCAAAGCGATCGTTCTAAATCGGCCGCAATTATGGGAGAAAGATTTGTAGTAAGTTTTGTTAGGCGTATATCTACGTGTCGTGCCGCTAGAGCTGTTTGTTCATCAACCGCCGCTGCGTTGGCGCAAAGGTCTATTACGAATGCTATCCAGGCATCGTTATGGCACACGAAGCCTTCGCTGCGAAGTATGCGTTGGAGCGCCTTGGAAAGCTGCCGGTCAGTGATGCGTATTATCTCTCTTTTATGTTGTCGGGCTTGAGTGCGAGCAAGGTAGATAAGCTGACGAACGATCGTCTCTTCGATTCGAGAGTTCCCTACTCGAATCAAGGGCACAGTAAGCTGCGTCGCTTCTAGACCGTATATTAGTAGTGCTGAAGCATTGCCGTGGGGGTCGCGTAGTATCAGGCGTTCCCACTTCTGCCCCTCCGCGGACAGTTGTCTGACTTTGGCAAGGAAATCAGTCTTTCGTTCACCGTCAGATGAGTTGAGAAAGGAAAGTAGATTACCTTCTTCCATAGATCGTACGGGCTCCAGGCGATATTCGGTGTCGAGAAGCTGTGAAGGCATGTATGCCTGTGCCCTTGCCAGTTCATCGACGTAGAGGATGACATCGGCTGGGCGCATTACACGTACACCGCAGATGTCTAGAGCTGAGCGAGCCCATATGGACAAACGCTCATCCCGTGTGACGAAGACGGTTACACCAGCGGCATACGCCTCCGCAATATGGCGAACGTCTGACCTATCGGATTCTTCTATTGACAGATCGAGCCCATGCGCGGACTTTGCATGATCCAGCAAACGCTGATACATCGCGTCGCTTGTGCTGTGGTCAGCTGTTAGGGTCCGGTACTTCGTGAGGGCGGCAACTTGTGTGCTCTTACTATCGCACTGTGGCAGGCGACTGATCTCTCGTGAAAGTTCTGGAGTGATCGTGAGCTCTACTTGGCCCACAAGCCAGTCTTCGATGAGAGCATGTGACTCCTTCGCAGCCGCTCGATCATCCCCATTCTCAATGTCGACGAATACGTTTACGTCTAGAGCGACCTTGAGGATGTCCAGCGACTCGGCAGAAGAAAACAGATCTGGGTGACCGTGATCTCTCCACCAGATAGATAGCGGTAGCCGCTTCTTGCTTCGCCCTGGCGTTCTGCCGCGCTCAATGAATCCGAGCCGTGGCCAGAGCGCATTCTCGACATAATCGGTCCGGCACTTGAGAGCAATGCCAAATCTATCCCCGTGGTCCCTGGTAATCGCGTCTACCAACTGGCGCGCTAGTCCGCGACTCCTATAATCGGGAGAGATGCATAGATGAGTTAGTCGGACTATCTGATGGGGAAGCGCGTAGAGCGCATAACCCACTACGGTGCCCTCTGATCGCACGGCGAGAAGGGTCTTCCGATCGGCAGCCTGGCGGAAGGCGGCTGGCGGAAGAAATCCTAGAGTTTTTCGTGCCTTGTCCGCTAGTGTAATAATTTGTTCGATAATATCCTGATCGCGTCCTGTAACACGAACTATTTCCGGACTTGAGATACCGTAAGGCTGCTCGCGCTCTGTCACGATCCAAATTGTTCAACGGGGTCTCCTCCTTGTCACCTGCCGTGGGTGACCCGTGCTGTATCGATTTGATCAACATGTTATTCAGGACACCCGAAATGACCCTTCCGGGCACGCCTTAGAAGCTGTGTTCGATAGTCTAGCTCCACTACAGGTAGGGTGCTGGGCGCGAGTCCTTTGCGCAACTTGCGGGGCGTGGTTGGTTCCTGCGAGAGGCGGAGGCTGATGAGAAATGGCGACATCAACCCTTATTGTCGAATGCGGGGCTCCGCTGCGGCGTCGGGTCGGGTATGAGGTGGTATGCCAGCTAGTGTGTAGCTGCGCTGGTACCACTACTCTGATAGCGCAATCTTAATCACGATGACGATCTTTGGAGGATCAGTGAAGCTTAAACCTGCGGAGCTCCTAGCCAAAGCTGTAATAGAAGAACACCTAGAGCTAATAGCGATAAATCTAACTGACCTCAACGAAGGTCACGCCATTCATGATTTCGAGATTGAGTTGAAGAATGGTATGGTAGCTGCTCTAGAAGTGACCTCCGATCGTGACTATGCGGAGGCTCAGTGGAGCAGTCTTGGCGAGCCCTTACTGCCGCTGACAGGATGCGGTAAGGGGTGGACTGTAGATATCGGCTCCTATCCCCCGAAACCCGATAAGTGGGCAGCCAGCGAGCTCTCGCCATTCCTGGCGAAATTTGAAAGCATGAGGATGGAGGCGGCAACAATCTATCCAGATTCGCCAACCCCGCTGATCCTGCCCGCGGGGCTTAGCGCTCTGGGGGTTGTGGGCATTCGGGTAGATTCCTCAGTTCCTCAAGGCTGCGCTCGTCTGCAAGTTGCTGGATGGTCCAAGATTACATCCACCGATGTAATCACTAATTGGAGTGAGCGTTTCGCTAACTCCAGTAGATGTGCTGGGGAGAGGCGGAAACTTCATATCAGCGGACTGCCGCAACGTCATCTTGCTGTCGCAATTCCATTTTATCCTGCATCCGGGTTCTCTCTATTTCACGCGCTCATGGCGGTCCGCGATCTCGGGCTTCCGCATACGTCGCCGGCCCTTCCTCCTGAAATAACTGACTTGTGGCTCATCACTGATTATCCTGGGGTGGCTAGTCTGCACGTTTCATCGGGTGGAGGCTGGACCGCCACCACTCCGTATCGACCACATCCCGATCCGGCTATGTGAAGCGTGCGCGTTGCCGCTGTGACGATCGCTGACTTCGGTTCTCGCCCACAGGGGCTGGGGTGATCGACGACGAGGCCCTCCTACGCCGGGCCCGGCGAGTGACCGCGGCTGAGGTGACAGCAGCGCTGACAGCAACGTCCCCACACACCGACGTATCCGCGCCACCGTCCACACGCGTCTGACCACAGTCTCCATCAGCCGAGCAGGGTGATTGCTCCGCCTGAAAAACGGACGGTCACATTCCCCTATTTTGGTTCGACTGCCGATCGTTTGGAATCCTTGTCCTGTTGGTCAGTGGAGTGGCCACCGAGGGATTTTTGTGCCATATGTGTGATTTCGACCTGTGCACTCAGAGTGGCATCGTGGAGTCGTTTTCGTATCGATCCCAATGACATAATGTGTTGATCTTTCAAATGAGCCTAACCTGCCTTGTCCCTACTAGATGCGCAGGTGGATGCGATGAGCGAGCAGACTGCACAGGCGATCGTCGGTAACGAGCAGACTGAGGTCTCCAGGGAAGCCGCAAGCTCCCCAACGAAGAAGCCAGTGGGAGCCCGGGCAGTTCCGAAGTGGGAGGCAGATGCACGGGACCGCGTTCGAGCAGCGATACGACGCTATTCCAAGCCGCTAACCGATCTCATAGCGCGTGATGCTAATGAAGGGGACACGCGTCTGCTCATCACCGACTTCCTATGCGCAGGCCTCGGCTACGACAAATATGACGACCTCACTACGGAGTACCAGGTCAAGGGTGAGTTCGCTGACTACGGCATCCGCATTGACAAGCAGCTGATCGCCTTCATCGAGGTGAAGCGCTGTAGCCAGAAGCTCAACGCCAAACATCTGCGGCAGGTGCAGATGTACGCCGTGAACGAGGGCGTTGAGTGGATGATCCTGTCCAACGGCCAAGTGTGGCAGGCGTATCACATGACCCCTGGCCTCCCCGTGGTCATCGACCTGGCCCTTGAAGTGGACTTGCTCAGTGACGCCAGCTTGAGCGTCAAGACGGACGCGCTCTTCTACTTGACCAAGGAGGCATTCAAGCGCCGCTTGATCGATGACCTGTGGAGGGCTCGCGCCGCAACGTCGCCGAGGTCCCTGGCCCAGGTACTTCTGTCCGACGTAGTGACCGACACCATACGCAAGGAACTGCGACGTCAGACGAACCATAATGCCGACGTCAGCGAGATCCATCGCATCCTGCGCAGCGAGGTACTTCGGCCGGAAACCTTGCTTTGAGGCGTGCTCTGACGGTAGAGCGCCGAGGCCAGCAATCTTGCTAACGCGGATGCTAACAACCGTTCTGGACAACCCTGGATGCTTCCGGAGTGGGAACGCTCCAGGAAGAGCTCTGAGCAGGTGTCCGTGACGGCGGTGGACACGCGTGGACGGTCTCGAAGTCTCTTGTAAACAGAAGGTCAGGGGTTCGATTCCCCTCGTCGGCTCGCAGCTAGAAGGCCCCTTCCGCGACTTGGAAGGGGCCTTTTTGATCTCCATACAGCAGCGCCGTACAGCAACCGTTCCGCTCGTCACATGCCGAAGCCATCATCGGGGAGTCCATGTGGCAGGGAAGCGCACTCGTGATCGTTGATCCAGAGGCCGGCCTGTTCTAGGAGGGGTTCGGGCGCGTGGCCGGAAGCCGACCCCGCTGGTTCGGTGCGAAGCTCAAGCCTGTCGGGCGAGTCATTCGGGTCTGTATGCCAATGGCTGCCTGCCTCGCCCAATGATGCCGTGATCTCTCTCAAGGTCATATGAGAGGGATAGGCGGTGAGTGCGTTCGTTCCTGGCTCGGGGAGCTCAATGGGGTCGTGTCGAGCTTGAACACTGATCATCGTCACGGTGCGGCAGTGGCAGACGCATAGTTCGACGTGTCCGTATGAAGGGCCTTCTGATTCTCATGGTCAGTTAGGGAATGTGTGCACTATTGAGGCTAGCGTTCAGGCGGTTGAGCGCCTTGCGGGTCTCGAGGCTCGGGATCTGGATCTGTGCGGGCGTCAGACCGCACACGTGCTGTACGAACCATGAGCGTTCGTTTGCGGCCTTCTTTCCGTCCCACTTCTTGGCATCCTGCTCGGGCATGTTCAGCGGCGGAGATACCCTGACAGGGCGGTAAGTGGCACGCCAGTGCTGGCTGTTCCCGTAAGTGGGGTTCCAGTATGTGTAATCGCCTCCGACGACCGGTTCAGGGTCGAGGTCGATTTTGAGGCATCCGTGATCGAACAGGTAGGCCCCGAACACGTCCTGGCCACAGTCGTTGCAGCGATCGGGTCCGGTGGTCATGCGGTGTCGTCGGTGGGTGGGATGTGCGATGCCCTGATGCCGGGGCGGGTGGTGTGCAAGAGAGCTGATTGCCAGGCCAGCGTGGACAAGAGCGCGATGGCATCCTCCTGCCGGACGCTCCGCATCACGCCTGCGGTCGCCATCTCCAATGTGGGCATCCGGCGTAGCTCAGCCGTCCACCACATCCGTCCCGACCCATCGCTCTCATAGTCGATGTCCCAGCCCGGATAGGTGCTGCGGAGCACCGAGAGCTGACGGCCGCGCAGGTCCAGTATGAGCGCGGCATCGGAGATGACCTGGCGGACGTTCGGGTCGGCAGCCTGGATGAGCGCTCGCTGCTCAGCGTCGGTCATCGCGTCGCGGTTGTTCGCGTCCCATTGCACGGTTCCATCTCAGTCGCCCGTGGTACGACTGCGGGAGAGGACACTGGAGGCGCACCCGGCCATCCGCCCGTGTCCGCCCATCCCCCGGAGGTGCGCGCGATGAGCAAGGTTCCGGCCTGGGCTGGTCGGCTACGTACCGAGCGGACCAGGCGAGGATGGTCACAGCGGGATCTCGCGGTGCAGTTGTCCAGGGTCGCCGACAGGGTTCTGCCCGAGCCCGAGAGCGTGATCCGCAGAATCCGGGACCATGAATGTGGCAAGCACCGGCCGGACGACGAGTACGCCGAGCTGTATTGCCGCCTGTACGGGTTGAGCGAACACGCCCTCTTCGGCGATGTTGACCAAGAGATGTACCTCGGCGACGAGATCGATGCGATCGAGCTCGCCCGCCGAGCAGGGGCCAGCGACGTCGGCCGGGAAACCCTGGAACGGCTGGAACTCGCCGTGGACGACCTGGCGTCGGCCTACCCTCGCACACCCCCGGCACAGCTACTTGGGCGCGTGAAACGACACCTGGAGTATGTTGTCCGGCTTCTCGACGGCAGGAAGACGCTCACGGAGCATCGACGTCTGCTCGTGGCCGGCGGCTGGTTGTCACTGCTCGCCGCAACCTGCCACATCGACTTGCGGCAGTATCCCGCCGCCGCAGCTCGCCTGCGGACCGCTGGCCAATTGGCCGACCACGCTGAGTACCCCGAGATCAAGGGGTGGTGCCTTGAAACAGAGGCATGGCAAGCGCTCACCGAGGGCGAATACCAGCACGCCATGATCCTCTCCCAGGGAGCGCAAGATGTCGCCCCCCGCCGAAGCTCGGCCTACATCCAGGCGACCGGGCAGGAGGGCCGGGCGTGGGCACGGATGGGGAAGGGAACCGAGACCAGGGCCGCGCTCAACCGGATTCACCAGATGGTCTCTCCCATGCCCATGCCGGATCGGCCGGAGCACCACTTCAGGTACGACCCCGCCAAGAGCGAGGCATACACCGCGACGACGCTCTCGTGGCTGGGCGATCCCGCGGCGGTGGGCTACGCACGGCAGGTACTCGCACGGCTGGAGTCCACTGACGACGGCGGGCCGCGTCCCCGTAGAGCCGCCTCCGCTCGTCTCGATCTGGCCCTGGCTTTGCTGGCTACAGACGAGCCGGGAGAGGCCGGCCACATCACCCTCCAGGCGGTCATGAGCGGGTTGCTCGTGCCCTCGAACTACTGGCGGGTCAAGGAGGTGATCGCGGGCGTCGAGGAGCACGGCTTGGCCGAAGCCGTCGAACTACGCGAGGCTTACCGGGAGTTGTACGGTCGGTCGTCGAAGGCGGAGCGACCACAGCTCAGCGCCTGAACGCGGCCTCGCCGTCGAGCAAGGACATGTGCATTGCACGGCCGTGACGATCGCTGACTTCGGTACCCGCCTCTCGGGCTGGGGCGATCGGCTGCCGCGGACCGACTGCTTCGGTCCTTGCCACCGGTTGTCGGGCATCATGCGGGGTGTGAGTACCGTGGCCAAGGTCGCCCGGGACTGAGAGTAGAGCAAAGTAGCGGATGCCATGGACCTTGCGGGTCTGGCGCACAAGCGTCTGATCGAAGTGATGGTCGCCCAGTTCGTGCATGAAACCAACGCCCCTGAAGTCATCGATGTGTGGCTGCGGTTGGAGTCAGTGACTGTTGGCGTCGAAGTCGGCGCCGATTGGTCGTTTCGGATCGAGCCATGCGAACCAGGGCAGAGCTACGTGATGGAAGAGCTTGGCAGCCGCGTTGATGTGATCTCCGCTCCGGATGACGTTCCTTTCGTACGGCACATCGGCGAACGGCTCATACGCGTTGTCGAGCGGTTCGGCGGCGGGGTGGACGGTACCGAGCGTGTGGGAGCGGAGTTCGTGTTCGACTCGGGGACTGTAGTCGCAGAGAGCTTCGGCGGCGACCTGCGGATGGCCAGCGGCTGACTCACGACGGAGGCAACTACCCAGGTTGCTGTTCCTGGAGTTTCGATGGCCCTGCGATAGCAAGGGCGGATTTGCTGCTGGGGACGCTTCCCCTCTGCTGTACAGCAACGCCGTCTTACTCGGTTGCATGCCGACTCTTCACGACCACCACTTGAGCAGGACGGCCGCGCGTTGACGGGACATCTGCTCTGCCCCTTGTAAACAGAAGGTCAGGGGTTCGATTCCCTCGTCGGCTCTGCAACAGGAAGCCCCTGAATAGGCGTTATGCCGTCAGGGGCTTCTTGCTTTGTCAGGACAATGTCGAGATCTTGCTAACACGGTGGTTCCCGATCAACTGTTGATGGCCCTGGCGAAGACGTCGGCAGCCGTCGCCGCTTGCTCGTGGATGACGTGGGCGTAGACGCGGAGGGTGATGGCCGGGTCGGCGTGGCCGAAGCGGGCTGCGACGACGTGGACGGGTACGCCTGCCAAGAGCAGCGTGGTGGCGTGGATGTGTCGGAGGTCGTGAAGGCGGGCGTGGGGGAGCTGACCTCTCGGGTTCTGCTTGTTGCGGGTTTGGGCATCGGGGAGCTGGGCGTGTCGGAGAAGAGGGGTCTCCCCAGCCCGTCGGTACACCGCGCAGACCGCAGGCTGGTACAACATCACGGCGTTCCTGGACTGGGTCAACTTCCCAGGCGGCATCCACATGGTGTTCATTACGCGCAGCGGGGCCAGCATGTTCACGGACGTGCGTAGCGCCACCGCCGACGGCGGCTATCCGTCGTACAACCTTCTGACCGTGCCCAGGTTCCTGTCGCTTGGCCAGTACGAGGAGGTCGGCGCCTTGCAGGACTCGGGCAGCACCAGTCCGCCACCTGCCAGCTCACCCTGGAGTGGGTCAGCATCGCCTGATCAGCACCTGGGCATCAATTGAGCGTCCACTCGCCCTTCTGCTCCGCGAACCCGCTGTCCAACGCGAACTGGAACTTGGTCAGCTTGGCAGCCTCCGGCACCTCGAACACGATCACACCACGGCGGATATCGCCCGTGTTGATCGTCGCCGAACCGCCGAACGACTGCCCCTCGCGCACTCTGTAAACGGTGGACCGGTACTGTTGGCCCTGACCATCGATCAGCGTCGCCCCGTTGGTCGGGGAGTCGCTGTAGACGGCCTGGCCGGCGTTCTGCAACGTCACCTCCAACGCCACGAACTTGTTGCCTGACTTCGGCTTGAGGAAGTCTTCGGCGGGGGTCGCTGGGTTGATGAGCTTGACGACCGTCACTGCTACCTGCAGACCGGGATCTCTCCCGGCCAGGGTGATGGATCCGCCGATCGTCGCCGTGGACGGCCCCTGATCCGCCTGCTGCTGCTCCGTCGGCTGTTCTACTGGCTGCTCTGCCGGTTGCGTCTCCACCGCCTTGTCTACAGGGGCACTCGACTCCGGCAGTTTGGACGGCAGGACTGCATTCGGCGGATCCGCTGTGGTGACCACCGCCTCACGCCCGGTGTCGGCGGCCACCAGCACAATGGCGGCGCATCCACCCATCAGGAGTAGCGGGATCCCGACCGCGAGCAGGATGATCAGGCCGATGTTGCGCCGTGGTGGAGGCGGCGGGGCCGGCGGCTGGTATCCGTACCCGGGCTGGGGGCCGCTGTAGCCGTACGGCTGCTGCTGTGGCTGGTTCTGGCCGTACGGCCCTTGTGGCTGGGACGGATACCCCATGGAGCGACTCCAGAGACGTGTGGGCGTGCGCTATTGGGACGTTCCAAGCATCCTCCGGGTTGCCCCACGGCGGGTGTCCACATCCGGACAATTCCGCCTCTTGATGTGCCGCCCGTTGCTGAGGGTGCGGACGGGCGGCACCACAACCACCAGCTCAACCGGAAGAGGTGCTCGTGTGCAGGACCCGAACGTCATCGGCTACCTGCTCATCGCTGGTTTCGGTGGGCTGGTCCTCTTCCTGTTCCTGAAGGGTTACGTGTTCGGCAAGCCCTCGATGGACAAGGCCACGAAGGAATCCGCCCAGTGGCGGAAGTTGTACGAGACCGAGCGTGCGCCCACGACCTGACCCGGAAGGGGCACACCGAAGAAGGCCGCGCCGCACTTCAGGCGGCGGCCGAGGGCGGCCAGGCAGCGATGGCGCTGCTGGAAGAGATGCGCAAGCGCCAGAGCGAGGCTTAGCGATGACGCTAGAAGAAGAGCTCAGACGCGCCGCGCGAGAGGCCATGGAGTCGAAGCTCCGCGCCCAGCAGGACCTTCGGCAGACGCTCTGCCGCGAAGAAGGCGGCCGATTTTCAAGAAGATCAACTTCTCGCGCAGCTCGGCGTTCTCCCGTTCCAGCTCCCTGATTCGTGCCCGGTCCAGCCCGGAGACCGGCGGCCGCTCGTCCTGTGCGGTCGCGATCCGATGCCGATTCACCCAACTGTCCAGGGTGCTGGCGTTGATATCGAACTCGCGCCCCACCGACGCGACCGTCCGATCACCCTCCAGCACTATGCGGATGGCCTCATCCTTGAACTCCGGTGAGAACTGCCTGCGACGCCTCGTCACGTACCTACCTCTTTCAGGCTTATGTCAGCTTATGTAGCCGAATATCCGGAATCTGCTGGGCGCCTCAGGAGGCCGACCGCACCGCATTTGTTGGCGTCGGCGTTGTGCGGAGAACATCTGGTCGCGGGGCTGATCGCTGTGCCATTTTGGGTGGTGGTGAGGGGTCAAGCACGATCATTCACGACCGGCTTCAGTCGCAGGTCAACGTGCCTACGAGCCAAGATCTCCGCTAGCGGTGCATATGTACGCGATCATGGGATGGTGAGAGCACGAGTACGAGAGTTCCGTTGGGTCGATCTTGAGGCGGGGCGGAGGATCGACGATCCGACCCATGCCTGCGAACTCCTGGAAATGTATGTCGGTTCTCAGGGCGAGATGGGCGAGGAACGCTTCCAACTCACCGTCTGCACCCCGTCGGCCCTCACAGAGCAACTTGCACATCACCCCTTTCTCATTGGCCGGCACTAGCTCTTCGTTGCCGAACTTCATCCCGACAAGGTGACCGAGTGGCTGAGCGATCGGATTGCCGTACTGGAGGCCCCCACATGGGGCGAGCTGGCAGAGAAGATCGGTCGGATCGGAGAGTGGGAGTTCGAGGACTACACAGACTGAGGCCTGGCGATCCAGCACAGTCTTGGGAGCTACCGAGCCGCACGATCATGAATTCTGGTGAACTGCAATGGATGGTGTGACATCCAGCAACATGTTCGGACGGCTTTCAAGATCGTTTGGGTGCCTTGTAAACGATGGCCAGGGCTTCTTGGTTTGTTGGGACGATGTTGAGATCTTGCTGGAACCCTTTGCCAACGGGCTAATCGGAGTGGCTCTGGAGTCTGGCGACGTTCCGTCTCGTCCAGCGGATGTGCCCGTCGAGGAAGGGAACCGGCTGGGTCCAGCCGCTGTATGGGCGTGCCCAGCGGTCGCCTTCGCCCCAGGGAGTGGAGGGTCAGTGCATCTCCTCGACCCATCCCATCTCCGTCATCCATACCGTGCCGGCGAGCTCGCCGTTCAGTGCGAGCATGCTGATCCACGTACAGCCGTGGTTGCAAAGGAGCATGGTTCCTGGCGTCGGCTTGTCGAACCACAAGATGGATTCGATGCCTTCTGCGGAGAGGCGCGGTAGACCTTGGACATCGGTTTGAGTGATGGGAAAGGGCTGTTGCGGTGAGACCGTCATGTCCGGCTCTTCCAGGAAGTACTGATGCTCTCGCCGCGTCTCATTGACGATCCAGGCCAGGTCGAGCACGGGGCCGGGACGGGCACCCAGGCCAATGTCGAGAAGGAATGACCGAAACTCCTCTGGGAGAGGCGCGCCGATCATTTTCTCAAGGGCTTCTATCTCGGAGAACGGAAGAGCGGTTATGGGGGAAGTAGCGATTCGGGCCAGCTCTTCACCTAACTCGGCCAAGCTGATCTCTGAACGCATGAAGTCTTCATGTTCAATAAACCGGGTTGACGACGGCCCTTGAGGCGCAGGAGAAGGCGTGTAGGCGGTGCACGTGAGCTGCGCTCAGGGATACGTGGAACTCGGGGCGACTGATGCAGGCTCCGCGCGTACGGCCACCTCTACCCGCGATGCATGGAAGGCCAGGCACAGCGTGAAGGTGAACAGGGTGAACAGGTCGGCGCCGTCCCAGTCAAAGAGTTCGACTTGCCCAGGTGGAGCATCGGGGTGAGTGGTCACGCAGTCGTGGCCTTCCTGGTCCTCGCGCCACTCGACGAGGCGGACATCCTCGAACCGGAAGACCACAACAGGCGTCTCCGACAGTTCGGGTGGAGCCCACTCCGGATCGTAGACGAACTGCAGCTCCAGTATCGGCGGTCTGCCTGGCTGGTAGGTCAAGTGTCTGAAGTCGGTGTCGTGCAGATAGATGTGGGCGGAATTCTCGGTCCAGAACTCATAAAGACCTCCCTGGGAGGTCACACCACGATGCTCGTCCTTGGTCACGCCGGCGAACTCAGCCACTGCCATGAGGGCATGTTTTCGTACATGACCTTGGAAGTGCTATTGGTTTGTGACGGTAACGTCTCCGGTGCTCGGGCGTTATGCGGTGGAACGCTCGGCGGTGATGGTTGTGAATCCCGCGGCGAGGTGGGCTATGGAGGAAGAGGCGACCGCGTCAGTGAACCCAGTGAGGTGTTTGCGGGGCCTCGCTTGTTGACCAGGACGAGGGAGCCGATGCAGACCTCGTACGCCATGTACATCAAGAGCAGATCCGAAGTGACCAAGGCGTGGTTGGAGGGTTCGGCGTCAGGAGCCTGGTGCCGCAGGCCGTGTGCCGTCAGGTAGCCCTCTATTGCGTCGGAGGAGGTGTCAGCGATGACGACGGCGCTGGCGTGGCAGGTCTGGAGCGCGCGTGGTACCAACCGCTGCGGTCTCGACCTTGCGCAGGAGGTCTGCCGCTTGGGCGACGCAGGCTGGATCGACATCATGGGCGTACCACATCATGTTGATCGGGCTCGGGTTGAGGGCGACGAGGAATGACATTCGGTGTCCTGCGGCGGGCAGTTGATCGGCGATCTCATGAGCGACGCCTAAAAGAGGTCACAGACCGCGTCGTTGAAGACGAATATGGCGACGTGAGTCGCTCCCAGACACGGGCGATGTAGCGCCGCCATCTGTGTGCCAGAACGTATCAGTGCAGCGCGCCGAGTGACCGGGCCGGTCAAGCTGAGGCATCACGAGATGTATAGAGGCCTTTCCGAGGGTTATCGGGAACGGTAGCGGCCCGGTGTGGTGCCGATGAGGTTGGTGAAGGCGGAGATGAAGCTGCTGGGGTTGGCCCAGCCGCAGGCGTTGGCGACGTGGGTCGTGTCGTGGCCGTCGGCGAGTAGGACGAGGGCGTGATAGATGCGTAGCTGGGTGCGCCATTCGTAGAAGGTCATGCCGAGTTCGTTGCTGAACAGGCGGCTGAGGGTGCGGGCGCTGGCTCCGATCGCCTGCCCGAGTTCGGCCAGGGTGGTGTTGTTTCCGGGCTGGTCGTACATCAGCCGGGCAATGGCTTGTAGTCGGTCGTCCTGCGGTTCCGGTAGGTGTAGTGGTTGTTCGCGGGCTTCGTGAAGTTCGTCGACGAGGACTCGGCGGAGGCGGGCGCTCGCGGCCCGGTCTTGGGTGCCCGCGGCGCGGTCGTAGTTGCGTGGGCCCGTGAGGGTGAGCAGGATTTCGCGGGCGAGGTTAGAGACCGTGAACACGGCAGGGTGGCCGGGTACGAGCCGGGCCAGGGACGCCGGTAGGAAGAGGATTCGCATATCCGTCTGGCTGTGGGCGCGGTGATAGTGCGTGAAGCCGGCGGGGGTCCATGCGACTCGGTTGGCCGGCACGATCGAGGTGCCGCGTTCGGTGTGTACGGACAGGACGCCATGGGCCGCGTACACCAGATGTCCGCGTGAATGGGAGTCCACCGGGCTTGTTCCACCGGAGGGCCAGAGATGTACGCCTCCGGACGGCCATAGATGTGAGGTCGGAGGTTGGCGGCCAACGGGCATAACTTGGCATTTTACCGGTGGCCGGACACAGCGTCCTTTCGTGACAGTGGAGGTGACATCACGTACCCGAGGAGAAGTGAGTGACCATGCGAGCGGCGGTCTGTGTCAGGGCTGGTGGGCCTGAGGTGCTGGAGATTCGTGAGGTGCCCGTACCGGAGGTTCGGGAGGGCTGGAGTCTGGTGCGGGTGAAGGGCGCGGGCCTGAACCGGTCGGAGCTGCGGACCCGTCAGGGGCATTCCCCGAACGTGAGGTTCCCGCGGGTGCTCGGCATCGAATGTGTGGGGACCGTGGCGGCCTCGACCGCGCCCGAGTTGCCGGAAGGGACGACCGTCGCGGCGGTCATGGGAGAGATGGGCCGGGAGTTCGACGGCGGTTATGCGGAGTACGCGTTGCTGCCGAACTCGCTGCTGATGCCGGTCACCACCACGTTGGCCTGGGACGTCTTGGCCGCGTTGCCGGAGACGTACCTGACCGCACAAGGCTCGCTGGACGCGTTGGGGGTCGGGCCGGGCGGCCAGGGGAGGCTGCTGATCCGTGGCGGGACGTCGTCGGTGGGGATGGCGGCCGCGTCGATCGCGGCCGGCTATGGTGTCGAGATCGCGGCCACGACCCGGCGGCGGGACAAGGTCGGCGCGTTGATCGGGGCCGGCGTCGACCACGTGATCGTCGACACCGGGGAGCCGTTGACGGCGGGCCTGCGCGCGATCTGGCCCGAAGGCCCGGATCATGTTCTGGATCTCGTTGGGGCGCGTACGGCGGTGGACTCGTTGCGCCTGGTCCGTCGTGGCGGGACGGTGTGCGTGGCGGGCTCGCTCAGCGGATGGGCGATCCCGGACTTCGAGCCGATCGCGATGATCCCGTCCGGAACCAGGCTCACGGCCTTCCACAGCGACGACATCAAGGGCAGCGCGGGTGCGGCCGTGCTGCAGCGGATCGTTCACCAGGTCGAGGCCGGTGTCTATCGGCCCAATGTCGACCGGGTCTTCGGTCTGGACGACATCGTCGCGGCCCATCGGTACATGGAGAACGACCAGGCCAGCGGGAAGGTCGTCGTGGTGCCCTAGCGTCACCGCGGAATGTCCGAGGCTCCTACTACGATCAACACCGTTGGGCGGCTCTCGCCTCCTTGGTCGTCACCGTCGGTTCGATCATCCTCAGCCTGGTGATCGGCGCCGCGAGGCCCGCATGGCCGGTCACCATGCTGTCGGCTGCGCTCATATACGCGGCCGGGTGTGGATCTCGTTCTCGTCCATCCGCTCACTTGAGCAGCAGACCCTTCACCTCCGCCAGGAGGTCGACCTGCGTCCGCCAGTCGCCCCCCGAAATCCCGATGACCGCGTGGCTCGCCCCGGCCTCGCGGTAGGCGTCCAGCCTCTCGGCGGCCTCCTGGGGGTGGCCGGTGAGCGGGATCTCCATGACCTCCTCAAGAGGACGGCCGTAGGCGCCGCTGATGCCGGTCGCGATCTGCGCCCGGGACGGAACGCCCGGCCCGGTTCCCAGGGCGGCGGCGGCGCCGATCGCGATGACCGGAACGGCCCGGCCGTGGCTCGCGGCCAGCTCCGCCAACTGCGCCTTCCCCTCGGTGACCTCCCGGGGCGAGACCAGGGAAGGGAACCACCCGTCGCCCAGCCGCGCCGCCCGCCGGATGGCCGCCTGCGACGCGTTGCCGACCCACACGGGCGGCATGTCGGCGGCAGGGGTCAGCGTGACCGTCGGCTGTCCCGGCTCGTCCCGCAGGTGGGTCTTCTCGCCCGCGAGCAGCTTGGGGAGCAGTTCGAGCGCGGTGTCCGTACGGCTGCCGCGCCGCTCGTACGCCACCCCGGCCGCCGCCCACTGCTCAGGCCCGCCCCCCGAACCGACGCCCAGGACCAGCCGGTTGCCGGACACGTACTGGAGGGTCGCGATCTGCTTGGCGGCCCAGGCCACGGGCCGGATCGCCGGGATGAACACGCTGGTGCCGATTCTGATCGTCGAGGTGGCCGCGGCGGCGGTGGCCAGGGCGATCGGCGCGTCCAGCGTCGGCCGGCCGATGGCCAGGTGATCACCGTGCCAGACTCCGTCGAGCCCCGCGTCTTCCGCGTGGCGGGCGGCTTCTCTCAGGCTCTCGGTGACGCCGGGCAGGATGACGCCGATCTCGAAGCTCTTCATGAACGCGACTATGCAACCTCATGTTTGGTCGAGGTCAAGACGACGAACAGCCCTCGAGCGCGGGTGCCATCGGGCAGACGCCAGGAGCCGGCGACATGGCCGGTCGCTTCCGGTGCGAGGTCGGGCCCGTTGGTCAGGACTCGGTGCAGGCGGAGGGTCGTACCGTGCGGTGCGGAAAGCTCGGTGCCCTCTTGGTCGTCGGTGACGGTGGTGAAGGGGGTGAGGCCGTCGCCGCGGTAGGAGCGGGTGATCTCGCGGTCGGGGGTGTCGCTGGTGTTCTGGTCCTGGGCCTGGACGCGGCCCTCGATCAGGGCTAGCAACTGGGTGACCAGCACCGGGTCGTGGCAGCCGTCGTAGGCCCAGCGCCGCCCCAGCACCCCGTGCTCCATGGTGCCGACCAGCGCGTGCTCTGCCCCGTCGAGCGGGGCGCCGCGATAGGTGAGCGGCACCAGGTAGGTGGCCGGGTGGGTGCCGGAGGTGACCACCATGAACTCGATCCCGACTTCACCCTGCGGGTCATCCAGCCGGAAGCCGCCGGCCTTGACCAGTGCCGGTTCGTCCGCACTGCCGAGGTACCACGGGCGGGTGGGCAGCCAGGCCGTGAGCAGTTCCAGTTTGGTGGGCTTGAGGGCGGTGTGGTGGATGACGGCCATACCGAAGGGTACGACTTCGCGTCCTCCCCTTGCTGGAAGCGCGAAAAGGGGTTTGCGCGGGGAGCGATGATCGGATAGATCTTCGGCTGGACCCCGGCTGAGGGGCCACGACACCGAAAGGAGGGATAAGCCCATGAAGTCCATGATCACTACGCTTGTCTCCTCCCGGGGCGCGGACCGCGTCTGACCCCCGGAGCGGACGGGCGCCTTCACCGGAGCGTGCCTTGACCGTGGAACAGAACGACCTGACCATCCGCCCGATCACCCGGCCCGAAGAACTCGGCCTTTTCTCCCGGCTGTCCTATGTCCTCAACGAGGAACTGGCCGACGATCTCGCCGCAGGCCGCCGCCGGCCGCAATGGATGTGGGTGGCCCTCCGTGGCGACCACCTGCTGGCCAGGGCCGCCTGGTGGGGCCGGAGCGGCGACGACACACCCTTCCTCTTGGACGTCTTCGACATCGACGACGGCCGTGTGGACATCGGAGCGCGACTGTTGCGGACCGCCCTGGCCGAAGTCATCCAGGAAGGCGCCACTCCGCCCGAGTACATCCGCTACGTCCCACCCGGCTGGCGCGCGGCCGAGGAGACCAAGCGCGTCGTCGAGGAGCGCATGAGCGCACTGGAACGGGCCGGCGCCCGCCCGTTCGTCGAACGGCTGCGCCTGGAGTGGCGTCCCGGTACGCCGATTCCCGAGCCGCGCGGGCGCCTGGCGTTCCGGCCGGTCCGCGACGCCGAGGAGATCCTCTCCCTGATGACGTTGGTCCTGGACGGGACGCTCGACGCGCACAGCCGTGCCGATCTGACCCGGATGTCCGCCCGCGAGGCGGCCGTCAGGCACTACGAGGACGAACTCGCGCACTACCGGAGCCCGCGGGACTGGTGGCGGGTCGCGACACTGCCGGACGGAGAGCCGGTGGGGTTCGTCACCCCGGCCCGCAACGACTACAACCCCATCGTCGGCTACCTCGCCGTCCTGCCCGCGCACCAGGGCAACGGCTATATCGACGAGATTCTGGCCGAAGGCACCCGGATTCTCAGCGCGCAGGACGTCCCGCGCATTCGGGCGGCCACGGATCTCGGCAACATTCCGATGGCGAACGCCTTTCAGCGCGTCGGGTACGTCAATTTCGAGCGCACCATCAATATGACCTGGAGCTGAGCCGGGTGGCGCGATAGACCCTGGTGACGTAGGGCACGTCGAAGGATTGCGGCAGGCCGTCGGCCAGGGCGCGGACGGCGTTGTCGATCTGCCGGCGACGGTTCTCCGTCGCGGTGAGATACCAGGATTGGGAACGGATGAGAGCGAGGAGCGAGGCCGGGGTGTGGGGCCGGTCGTGCTGAAAGTCGCGGCGTTCGACAGGGCCGAACGCGTCACCGAAGGCGTCGACCGGCACACCCTCGCCTCGTGAAGATCGGAATTCGTCGATGAGCCGTGAGAGGCGGGCCACCCAGTCGACCGATTCATCGCGGAGATTCCACAGCGGCGCGAACACGCCGCAGGGCCGCAGCACGCGGGCGATCTCGGCGTGGGCCGGCTCGGGATCGAACCAGTGATATGCCTGACCGGCGACGACGGCATCCGCCGCGCCGCCGGCGAGAGGGATCTGTTCCGCCGATCCTGCGACGACGGCGCAATCCGGCAGGCGTTCCGTCAGCTTGTGGCGCATCTTGGGGTCGGGTTCGACGGCCGTTACCTCGTGGCCCAGTTGGATCAGCAGGCGCGTGAGCAACCCGGTCCCGGCGCCCAGATCGACCACCCTGATGGGAGCGGTGCCCAAGGCCCATTCCAGCGCCTGCGCCGGGTACGACGGCCGGATCACGTCGTAGGCGTCCGCCGCCGCCCCGAAGGACAGACGCTGACGCTCGAATGCCTCACTCATCTCACGCGCCGTACGAGGTCCGCGGCCGCCTCCGGCCATTGGGCGTGATCGAAGACGAAGCCCGCTTCGAGCAGCCGGCCCGGCACGACCCGGCGGCTTTTCAACAGCAGTTCGGTGTCCGAACGCAGCACGAACGCCCCGAGTTCGGCCATCCACTTCGTCGCGGGAAGGCCCACCGGTACGCCCCACGCGGCACGCAATACCCGCATGAACGTGCGTTGTGGCAGGGGAACGGGGGCGGCGAGGTTGACCGGGCCGCTGAGGTCGTCCCGGTCGGCCAGGAATTCGACGGCGCGGACGAAATCGCGGTCGTGGATCCACGACACGTACTGGGCGCCGCCCGCGATCGGACCACCGAGACCGAGCCGGGCCAGCCGCAGGAGGACGTCGAAAACGCCGCCGCGATCGGGGCTCATCACCATGGCGCAGCGCAGGGCGACCTTGCGCGTGTCCGGGGTCTCGGCCTGTTCCTGCGTCCGCTCCCACGCTTTCGCGATTTCGACGCTGTAGCGCCAGTAACCGGGAACGCCGGATTCGGTGCCGCCGAGCACACCGGTCGCCTCGTCATTGGGCGCGTCGAAACGGTGGGAGTAAATGGTGGCGGTGCTCATCTGCAACCAGACCCGGGGAGGTCGCGAGGCGGCCGCGATCGCCTCACCCACGACCCGGGCGGAACGCACCCGCGAATTCATCATGGCCCGCAGATTGGCCGGGGTGTAGCGACAGTTGACGCTGCGTCCGGCCAGGTTGATCACGACGTCGCCGCCGTCGATCTCCTTCGCCCAAGGCCCCAGGGTCGCCCCGTCCCAGTGGACTGCGCGTGGCAGCGGTCGTCTGGTCAGGACCACGACGTCATGGCCCGCGGCGGTCAGCGCCCGGTTGAGGATCGTGCCGACCTGCCCCGTTCCCCCGGCTAGAACTATTTTCATTCGGGCCTCCCGCCGATCGCAGGCCAAGAAAGGGTCGCCGGGGCGAGACCGTGCTCGCCCCGGCGAATGCGATCGTCAGCCGTAGTACTCGTAATGGACCCTGGTCTTCGTCTTGTGGTTGAAGTCGCTCTCGCCGTCGAGATAGCGGTTCCACTGGGCGGTGAGTTTCGCCGAGCGTACGGTGCAGCCGGCCCAGCGGACCTTCTTGGGGTTGATGCGGCCTATACGGCTGTAGCAGGACCCGACCTTCTTACCGTTGACCCAGAGCCGGGCGGTCAGGCTGACGTCGTGGAGACGCTTGCGGGAGACGTTCTTGATGCGGACCTTGATGCGGCAGGTGTCCTCACACTTGCCCCAATAGATCTTGTAGTCGATGAGGTGCGGGCGGGCGCCCGTCTGAGCCGAGGCCGCGGTGGGTGTTGCGATGAGCAATCCCGCCGCGGCGGTGGCCGTTAAGAGCATGCCGACGAGACTTCTGGCCATGGTTCCCCCCATGAGCACGAAAGCCGCTTCCCCCGTTGAAAGCGACACCCCATTCGATTAACCATCAGGAACGGTGCAAAGGTCAACTGTTCACATGCGGTTATTCGGAGGTCTTCGTGCTCACCGTGCCGGGGTTCGGGGGCTTGATCGAGACCTTGACGCCCCAGCCGGTGAAACGGCTGTCGACGGTGATGGTCTTGCCGTCGTAGCCGTTCGTGTCGAGCACACCCGTGGCCGCGTACGAACTCCGCACCCTGCTCACGAGCCCGGCGGCGTTGAATGTGAGGGTGCTTCCCGACAGCCGGCCCTTTTTGACGAGCGCGGCCAAGGTCTTCGGCTCGGCGGGGTTGATGACCTGGCCGTGGAAACCGCCGCCGCCGCTGGGCAGGCCGCCCGTCTTGTACCAGGTCTTACCCTCGGGAAGTTTGTTCTTCCACATGCCGCCCGAGAGGTAGCTGGTCTTTCCGATGCTGATGGCCCGCTCACGCTCGAGGACGCGCTGGTCGGTCGTGATGTCGGAGGCCGCGATGCCCTTGGCGTTGAACTGGAAGGTTCCCTTGCGGGACTGTTCGGCCCGCAGATCCACCTCGTCCTTGTCGCCGCCGCTTTCGTGGATCTCGCATCTTCGGATGCCGGATCGCGGAATGTCCCTCATGCTGAAGCCGGGCATCCTGCGGTGCGAGCAGTGGCGAGAGAGCGCTCTCTTGACAACGGGGCTCAGCTTGCCGGAAGGTTTCTGTAAACTCACGCCGGATGAGGTAACTCACATGATCCGCACCCCCCGTTTACGTACGTTCCTCGCCATCGGCGCCGCTCTCGGGGCGCTGCTCGTGCCCCTGACCGGCACCGCCAACGCCGCTCCCGCCCCGGGCCCGCTGGTCTGGTCCGATGAGTTCAACGGAGCCGCCGGCAGCGCGGTCGACCAGTCGAAGTGGCGCTTCGACATCGGCGGCAGCGGCTGGGGCAACAACGAACAGCAGTACTACACCGACAGCACCCGCAACGCCGCCATGGACGGCGCCGGCAACCTGGTGATCACCGCCCGCCGCGAGAACCCGTCCAACTTCCAGTGTCATTACGGCACCTGCCAGTACACCTCCGCCCGCCTCCTCACCGCCGCCACCTTCACCAGGGCCTACGGGCGGTTCGAGGCCCGCATGAAACTGCCGCGCGGCCAGGGCATCTGGCCGGCCTTCTGGATGCTCGGCAACGACATCGGCTCGGTCGGCTGGCCTAACAGCGGCGAGATCGACATCATGGAGAACATCGGCCGCGAGCCCAGCACCGTACACGGCACCCTGCACGGGCCCGGCTACTCCGGCGCCGGCGGCATCGGCGCCGGCCACTCGATCGGCGGCGTGTTCGCCGACGCGTTCCACACGTTCGCCGTCGACTGGTCGCCGAACCTGATCATCTGGTACGTCGACGGCGTCGAATACCAGCGCCGCACCCCGGCCGACCTGGGCGGCAACCGGTGGGTCTTCGACCATCCGTTCTTCATGATCATGAACGTGGCGGTCGGCGGCCACTGGCCCGGCTACCCCGACGCCTCCACCACGTTCCCGCAGGCCATGGCCATCGACTACGTCCGCGTCCACGCCCCGCCGACCGGCGGCACCGGCGGCCGGATCACCGGATATGGCGGCAAGTGCGTCGACGTGGCCGGCGCGAACACCGCCAACGGCACGGCCGTGCAACTGTACGACTGCAACGACACCGCCGCGCAGAGCTGGACCTGGAACGCCGACGGCTCGGTACGCGCGCTCGGCAAGTGCATGGACGTCACCGACGGTTCCACGGCCAACGGGGCACAGGTGCAGCTCTACGACTGCAACGGCACCGGCGCCCAGCGATGGACCCTGAATGGGAGCGCGATCGTCAATCCGCAGTCGAACAAATGCCTTGACGCGACCGGGGTCAGCTCGGCCAATGGCACCCGGCTGCAGATCTGGGACTGTTCAGGCGGCGCCAATCAGCAATGGACCCGTAATTAACATTTCGAGAGAGCGCGTTCTCGAATAAATCCGTTGCCCCGGCGGGGGCGGCGTTGGCAGGATCGCGGCCATGCCTACCTTCTCCGCCCCCGATGGCACCGTGCTCGCCTATCACGTCTACGGAGAGGGTCCCCCGCTGGTCTGCCTGCCCGGTGGGCTCCTGCAGGATTCCAGCTATCTGGGCGACCTCGGTGGCCTGCCGGAGCGGGCGCATCGGCGGCTCATCGTGCCGGACCTGCGGGGCACCGGCGGGTCCGCGGTCCCGGAGGATCCCACGTCCTACCGCTGTGATCGGCTGGTCGGCGACGTCGAGGCGCTGCGCGAGCACCTCGGCCTCGACCGGATGGACCTGCTCGCCCACTGCGCGGGCGCCAACCTCGCCGCCCTGTACGTGAGCCGCCACCCCGGCCGCGTCGCCCGGCTCACCCTGATCACCCCGAGCACGGTGGCCGTCGGCATCCCGATCACCGGTGAGACCCGGCTCGAAACCGCCCTCCTGCGCGAGGGCGAGCCCTGGTACGACGAGGCCATCGCGGCCCTGCGCTCGATCGTGGCCGGTGACGTCGACGACGAAAAGGTGCGGGCCATCAACCCCTTCTTCTACGGCCGATGGGACACGGCGGCGCAGGAACACCAGGCGGCGCAGGAGGGCAAGCGCAACGAGCAGGCCGCGGCCGCCTACAGCGCGGAGGGCGCGTTCCAGCCGGAGGCCACCCGCGCCGCGCTCGCCACCTTCGGCGCACCCGTGCGGGTGCTGGCCGGCGAGGTCGACCTGAACTCACCGCCGAGCGCGGTGGCCGCGTACGCGGAGCTGTTCCCGAACGCCGAGTATGTGGTGCAGCCCGGCGCGGGCCACTATCCGTGGCTCGACGACGCGGACGTGTTCGCGTCGCTGGTCAAAGCCTAGAGCTGGTCGTGAGGAAGGCCCGGGAGCTAGAGGAATCAAATAGGCCCCCTGGGGGCCCGATTGAGAGAAGGAAGCCCTCGGATGGCCTCACGACCAGGAGATCGACTTTATCAGGCGGGGATCAGCTCGTGCAGGGTCGCGGGCGTGTACACCCGCGTCCCCTCCGGCAGGTCACCCGGGGCCGTCAGCCCGATGTACGTCGTGTGCCCCGCCGACGAGCCCTTCGCCTGGAGCAGGCCGGTCAGGTAGCGGACGCGCAGATAGTCGCGTTCGACGACCGACCGCACGAGCAGGGAGGCGCCCACGAGGTTGCCTTCCACCTGGTTGAAGGCGGGATGCCCCCTCAGGTAGAGGTGCAGCCACTTCACCCGCCAGCCGCCGTCGTCATCGCGCAGGAAGACCAGGGGCAGGGCGACGCGGCCGGAGCCGCGCAGGTCCGACTTCATGCGCACCGTACGCGGTTCGAACGGCCGGCCCTCCTGCTCGCCATCCCTGGTCATGTAGCCGAAGAACGCCTCGGCCGCCTCGTCGAAGGGCTCCCCGGCGTAGATGTTGACCTGGGGGATGATGATCGGCCGGGTGGCGGCGGGCAGGCGGATGTCGATGAACTCCGACGCGCCGCGAGCCGCCTCGGTGAGGTCACCTGAATACCGGGCGAAGTCGTTGGTGAGGTTCGTCCACGAGACGTGCTCCGCGTCGCCGTACGAGGAGTCGAGCATGAGCGCCGACAGGTCGTAGTCGGTGCGCTGGTGCGCCTGGTGCCAGTGGACGAAGAACCTGAGCAGCTCGCCGTGCACCGGCGACAGCGAGCCGCGGGGCAGCATGCCGAGCCCGGGGGCGACGGCCTTGCCGGACAGCGGGAGGGCGACGTCGAGCACGTTGGGGTCGACGATCAGCTCGCCGAGGTCGGGGAGGCGGCGGGTGATCTCCTCGTCGAGGATGGTCAGCGCGCGGGCCAGGACCTCGTCCGCGAGCGGGGCTCGGAGGTCGGGGGCCGCCCACCCTCTGCCGTACCGGTTGGTGAACAGGCGGCCGGCGGCGGTGGCGCGGCGGTTCTGCAGGTGCTCGCGCAGCGACAGCAGCACCCGGCCGGAGGCGGTGGCGGCGGCCTCCTCGGCGGCGGACAGCACCGTCGTGGAAGAGGAGCCGACGCGGAGCAGGTGGTCCAGGCGGCGCAGCAGCGCGCCGGGCGTGTGCCGAAGCAGCTTGACGACGTCATCGACCCGGCCCTGTGCCAGAGAGGCCTCGACCCGGCTGTCGAACCCCGCGGCCGCCCGCGTCCCCCTGGCCACCTCGAACACCTGGATCGCCCCCGGGAACCGCGGATGCTCGTGCGGATGCAGCCGTTCGCCGAGCCGCTTCCACGGCTCCCGGTGCCGTGGCACGTCGCCCAGCTTGGCCGGGGAGGAGGCGACGGTGTCGTCCAGGGCGCGCAGGAGGGCGCGGCGCTCGGCCCGGCGGAACGAGCGGAACCTGGTCGGCGTGGCCAGCGTGACGTCGCCGCCGGAGCAGGCGCAGGCGAGCCGGAGCACGTCGGTCACCGTGTCCACGAGCAACGGCCGGCCGGCGGCCAGCCGCACCTCGTTGACGATGGCGCGGTTCTCCCGCACGGGGATGCGCTCGGGCTCGCCGTCACAGTACGCGGCCAGCACACGCAGCGCCGCCAGGTCCTCGGCCGCCAGCGGCACCTCGGAGCCGGCCAGCGAGAAGTACAGCGCACGCGCCTCCGCCTCCAGCCCGCCGCCCGGCTCCAGCACCGTCACCCGGTCACCGGCCAGCGGGATCAGCTCGGCGTGCGCGGCCAGCAGGTCGGCGTAGGAGTGCTGGTAGCGGCCGTACCCGGCCAGGTTCAGCAGGTTGAGCGGGGCACCCTCGGCGCCGGCCACGGCAGTGGACAACTGGCCCAACCAGAAGTCCACGGTGTCGGGCACGTTCTTGGGAAAGTCGATGAAGTAGGCGTTGTGCTCGACATGGTCGCCGACCAGCTCACGGACGGCGGCCAGGACCCGTACACCGAGATCCAGCACGGTCGCGCCCGGCAGCAGCGTCAGGCGTTCGAGCAGGGCGGGCGAGCAGGCGAACCCGGCGCTCAGCAGCGCGGCGTCGAGCTGACGGGCGGCCACCTCGCCCCAGTCGGGCGTCGGGTCGGCGGGCGCGTCGATGGGGACGCGTAGCCGCCGGGCGATGACGAGGCTCTCCAGCGTGTCCACGAATCGCACCATAAAGGCAAAAGGCCGAAAGTACCGTACGAAACCCTGCTTTCGGTCCATGCCCGGCCCCGGGTCCGGTTCGCAGGATGGGCCCATGTCACATCACCCACGACTGGTCGCGCTTGATGTCCTGCGCGGGTTCGCCCTGTGCGGAATCCTGGTCGCCAACGTCAGACCGATCGCCAATGTGGACGCCGGGGTCGTCCAGGCCGCCCAAGCCGCCCGAGCCGACAGCCTCGCCTGGATCGGGCTCTTCGTCGACCAGCGGTTCTTCCCGATCTTCTCGCTGCTGTTCGGCATCGGGTTCACCCTGATGCTGGAGTCCGCCGCCCGCCGTACCGCACGGCCGCGGCTGATCCTGCTGCGGCGGCTGCTGGTCCTGCTGGCCATCGGGCTTGCGCACATGATGCTGCTCTGGCGGGGCGACATCCTGACGATCTACGCCGTCGTCGGCCTGGCGGTGCTGCTGCCCGCCACCTGGCTGCCCCGGTGGGCGGTGGCCGCGCTCGCGGGCGTGCTGCTCGCGGTGCCGCTGGTGATCGGTAGCAACGGGATCGTGCTGGTGCCGGGACTGTTCCTGCTGGGGGCCACGCTGACCAGGTACGGGTGGATCAAGGAGGGCCGGGGTGCGGGCGTGCCGGCGCTGGTGTTCGCGGCGGGTGCGGTGCCGGCGGTGTGGGCGCAGGCCGGGACCTCGATGGAGAGCCCCGCGTTCGGCACCCTGTTCGCGATCGCGGGGCTGCTGGTCGCCGGGGTGTACGTCTGCGGCATGCTGGTGCTGCTCAGGACCCCGCTCCAGGGGGCGCTGCGGGTGGTGTTCGAGCCGCTCGGGCGGATGGCACTGACCAACTACCTGAGCGCCACGGTGCTCGTTCTCGCGATCGGCGGGAAGCCGGGCGCGTGGTCCACCGCGACGGTGCTGATGATCGCGGGTGCCATCCTCGGGATCCAGTGGGTGTGGTCCACGCTCTGGCTGCGATATTTCCGGTTCGGGCCGCTGGAGTGGCTCTGGCGCTGGGCCACCTGGGGGCGGCGGCCGGCGTTAAAGCTCGCCCAGTTCGCCTAACGGTTTGGCCCAGTAGTCGCCCTGGAGGACGTCCGAGCGGTAGGGGGCGGTGGTGATGTGCAGAATGTCGTTGAAGGTCTTGAAGTCCTGCTCGTCACCCGGCTGCATCATGCACCGGTGAATGCGCTGGTACCAGTACCGCTGCTCCTCCTCGATCCGGGGGAGGAGCTCGGCGCGGGTGAGGGTGCGGGCTTCTTCGATGGTGAGCCGCTTGAGCCTCGGCATGGGCTCATTGTGACGTGGAAGGCCGCTCAGGTCACGCCCGTACGGCGCACAGCAGCCGGTTGTTGCCCCGCTGCCACAGCGTGCCGACCTCCGGGAAGCCCGCCTCCCGCAGCGCCTCGACGTGATGGGACAGCAGGTGGGACTCGGAGCCGCGGTGGTCGGCGCCGGCCGTGCTGCGGGCCGCGTTGAGCTCGGCGAGGGCCGGGTCCGCCTCGACCGCGTCCCACCAGGTCCGCCAGTCCTCCGGGCGGTTCGCCCCGAACGCCCGCTCCGTCTCACGCTCGTGCACCGCGCGCTCCAGGCGCGACAGCGCGGGCGTGACGTCCTCGGTGTCCATGTGGTCGCCGTTGAGCAGCAGGCCGCCGGAACGGAGCACGCCGGCCAGCTCGGCGTAGACCGCCTTCAGGTCGGGCGCGGAGATCCAGTGCAGCGCCGTCGTGCTGACCGCCGCGTCGGCCGGCCGGTCCAGGCCTAGCGCACGCGTCCAGCCGCTCGTCCGCAGGTCCGCCGACACGAACGTGAGCTCCGGGTACGCCGCCCGCCCCAGCCCGAGCAGCAGCGGATCGGCGTCCACCGAGATCACCCTGGCCGCGGGAAGCCGCTCCAGCAACCGCGCCGACAGCGAGCCGGGGCCGCAACCCAGGTCGATGACCAGGGGATCGGGCCGCCCCAGCGCCTCCACGGCGTCGATCAGGGCGGTGAAGCGCTCCTCGCGGTCGGGCAGGTAACCCTCCTGCTGACGGTCCCAGCGCGTCATCCACTCCAGCGCGGCATCGTGAGTGAGCACGAGCATCTCCTTGTGACTGTCGTTTATGCTTTGGACAGTCACAACGTAAAGCATGAAGGTGTAACCGGTCAATTGGATTACAACAGTCACACGGACACGGTGGTCAGGGTGGCGGTCACGCTCGTCAACGAGCTGACCCCGGGCGAGCGGCGCGGGCGCGCCTTCCCCTCGCCGGAGCCCGCCGCGGCGGCCGGGGCCGCCCTGCGGTCGGTCTATCCGGCGTACCGGGAGGTCACCGAGGCGGAGGGCGCGGAGCTGGCCGACGTGGCCGCCCGGCTGCGCGCGGTCTTCGCCGCGGTCGCCGCCGACGACATCGACAGGGCGGCCACGCTGGTCAACGCGCTCCTCGACGAGACCCACGCCAGGCCGATGCTCGAACGGCACGACGGCGAGCCGTGGCACCTGCACTTCCACGGCAGGGACGGCACCATGGCCACGGACTGGGCGGCGAGCTGCGCCACGGGGCTGGCGATCGTGCTGGGCACGGAGTTCTGCGACCGCCTCGGCGTCTGTACGGCGCCGCACTGCGACCGCGTCTACGTGGACGTCTCCCGCAACGGCACCCGCCGGTTCTGCTCCACGGCCTGCCAGAACCGCGTCAAGACGGCGGCCTTCAGAGCGAGGGTCAAGGGATGACGGCGGCCTTCAGAGCGAGGGTCAAGGGATGACGGCGGCCTTCAGGGCCAGGGTCAAGGGATGACGCGGATCGGGGCGCCGGCGAGGAAGGCGTCGATGTCCTCGACGGCCTCGCGGAAGTAGGTTCTGTAGTTGAGCTCGGTGACGTAGCCCAGATGCGGCGTGGCCAGCACGTTCGGCAGCGTACGGAACGCGTGCCCGGCCGGCAGTGGCTCGACCTCGAAGACGTCCAGCCCGGCCCCCGCGATCCGCCCCGCCCGCAGCGCCGACACCAGCGCGTCCTGGTCCACGATCGCCGCCCGCGAGGTGTTGACCAGGTAGGCGGCGGGCTTCATCAGCGACAGCTCCCGCTCCCCGACGAGCCCCCGGGTCCGGTCGCTCAGCACGAGGTGGACGGAGACGACGTCGGACTCCGCCAGCAGCGCGTCCTTGGACACCAAGCGCGCGCCGCACTCCAGCGCCCGCTCCTCCGTCAGGTGCTCGCTCCACGCCACGACGTCCATGCCGAACGCCCGCCCGATCACCGCCATCCTGGACCCGATCTTGCCCAGGCCGAGCAGCCCGAGCGTGCGGCCGTGCAGATCACCGCCGATCGTGCTCTGCCAGGGCCCGTCTGAGCGGAACGCCGTCGCCTCGGGCAGCAGGTGCCGGGTCAGGCCGAGGATCAGCGCCCAGGTCAGCTCGACCGGCGGCGCCGAACCGCTGGCCGTGCCGCAGACGGTGACCCCGTGCGCCCGCGCGGCCGCCAGGTCGATGGCCGCGTTGCGCGCGCCGGAGGTGATGAGCAGGCGCAGGCTGGGCAGCCGGGCGAACACCTCGGCCGTGAACGGCGTGCGCTCCCGCATGATGACCACGATCTCGCAGTCGTGGATCGCGGCCACGAGATCGTCGAGACCGGTGAAGTGCTCACGGAAACTCGTCGCCCGCACCCGTGACCAGTCGGCCAGCCCGAGGGCCACGCCCTGATAGTCGTCCAGTACGGCACATCGCAGCATGGTCGGCCATCTTATGCCGCGCCGTTATCCATCCAGAAAGGCGCCTTACCGAAGGGCGGTCTTTCCCTTACTCGCCGAACCGGTCGTAGGGCGGAACCGTGCGGAAGGGTGTCCTGATGTCCGATGGGAGAGGAATCATCCCATGCGCAGACAGTTGGCAGCCGCAACCCTCGCCACCGCTGCCGCCCTCACCGCGATCGTCGCGCTGCCCGCCTCGGCCGACGCGACCACCGCCACCACCAGTGCCGACGTCAACCGCGTCAGAATGAACGGCCGGCAGGAAGTGCCGGGACCTGGCGACCGCAACGGCTTCGGCACCTTCGTCTACCAGGTACGGCGCGGGCACCTGTGCTACTTCATCACCGCGCGCAAGATCGGGCCCGCGACCGCGGCCCACATCCACCGAGGCAAGAAGGGGGTGGCCGGCCCGGTCGTGGTCGGGCTGAAGGCGCCGGCGAAGGGCTTCGCGCGCGGCTGCATAAAGGCGGTCAAGCACCAGAACGCCAAGAACGCCGCCATGACCCTGACCAGGCGCGAACTGCGCGGCATCGTGAAGTGGCCGCACCTGTACTACGTCAACGTCCACAACAAGAGGTTCCCGGCCGGCGCGATCCGCGGCCAGCTCGGCTGAGCGAGCCCCTGCTCCAGCTCCCCGGCCGTGCCGGGGAGCTGGAGCCCGTTCATTCGGCGGCCAGCCGTTCCGCCTCTTCGTGCAGTACCAGGACCAGGACGAGCTCCCGGTGGAACTCCTCCAGGTCGTACGTCGCGAAACCGTCTAGGACGCGCATATCGGGCCTCCCTAGTTATAGGACGCCCCAAACGTCACGACGGTTCACCCGCCCCTACGGATCAGGTCTCACTTTTGAAGCGTTCCCACGCCGATTGGCGCGTCATGCCGAGCGAGGCGCCGATGCGTTCCCAGCTGACGTCCTTCGTTCTCAGGTGCGCCACCCAGTCGCGCAGGTTGTCGTCCACCTGCGCCTGTACGGCGGCGATTTTCGGGAGATGTTCGAGGATCTGCTCCGCTGACATGGTCTCCCACATGGGGAGCCGGGGGGCGGTGGAGGCGACGAGTCGCTCCTCTTCGAGGATGGAATTGCACAGCCCGATGCACTCATCGCAAATGTGCACTCCAGGACCGGCGATCACTTTGCTCACGTCGGTGCTCTTCTTGTGGCAGAAAGAGCAGCGGATCTTGTCCTTCCAGTCAGGCATGGCCTGACACTAGCCCCGTCAGGCGGCACCTGACAACCCTGTCCGCCGATCCAATTCCATCTGTGCGCGCAGAATCTCCTGACGCTCCTCGTTGATCCTGCGCGTGATCGCCAGATAGGCGTTGAGCACCTTGCAGTACATCGTGCGCGCCCGCTCGAGTTGATCGCGCAGGTCGAGGATGTGCGCGGTGTCGTCGCGCTGTTCCGCCTCGTCCAGCAGCGCGCGGGCCTCGTCCACGATCTCCTCGGACCGCATCCTCGTACGGCGCAGCACCGCGGAGCACTCGTGCAGCTCTGTCAGCCGCGCTGAGGAGACGATGAACTCAGCAGTGTGGACGGCCGTTCCGTCAACCGTTCCCCTGCGGAGATCCGATCCCATTTCCCGCCACCTCTCGGTCAAGGTTGCCTAACTGTAGACGCGCAACTCTCTCGGCTGGATCACCGCGCGAGCCCGGGAGCGCAGGCATGCTCCGCGTGGAGAGATTTCTCCTCCCGGGTGGGAAAACTTCATCCCTGAAACTCATTCGGTGTTGCCTGAATGCGGTATTTGGCGGTTGTGCAGCTGCTTATTAGTCGAATGCCGTGAATCTCCGCTGTTCAGAAAAGCAAGGGACGAAGACCTCCGATCAGCCCTCATAGGGACCACCGCTCGTCACATACTGAAGCCGAATGGCAGCGCAACGTGACGCCTGGGAGTGGTGGCGATGTCGGCGACAGGGAGTGATGACGACGCGGTGGACGTCAGCGTCGTCATCCCCGTCCACAACTGCCGGGCCTATCTGGACAGATGTCTCACGTCGGCGCTCGTCCAGCGGGTGAAGAAGGAGATCGTCGTCGTCGACGACGGCTCCACCGACGGCAGCGCCGAACTCCTCGACCTGTACGCCGCCTACCACAAGGCCAGCGTCAAGGTCGTGCACATCGACGCCAGCGGCAGCGCGGGACGGCCGCGCAACATCGGGATCGAGCACGCCACCGGCCGGTACGTCTTCTTCTGCGACGCCGACGACCACCTCGGCCCCGAGGCGCTGGAACGCATGGTCGCCGTCGCCGACGGTAACGACTCCGACATCGTCCTCGGCAAGATCGTGGGCCACGGCCGGCGCGCGCCGATGTCGATGTTCCAGCACGGCGCTGACCGGGTGGAGCTCGGCGACAGCACCGTCTACAACAGCCTGAGCTGCTTCAAGCTGTTCCGGCGCGAGCTGCTCGAACGCCACCGCATCAGGTTCGGCGAGGGCATGCTGGTCGGCGAGGACATCCTGTTCACCGTCCACGCCTACTGCCACGCCAAGGGGATCTCGGTGGTGGCCGACTACGACTGCTACCACCTGGTGTCCAGGCCCGACGGCAGCAGCATCATGCAGCAGGCCGGCAGCCGCGACCCGCTGTCCTGGCTGGCCATGATCAGGGAGCCGATCCGGCTCATGACCCGGCACATCGAGCCGGGCCCGCTGCGTGACCACCTGCTGCGCAGGCACTTCAGGCTCGACGTGTTCACGCAGCTCGGGGCCGTGTTCCTGGAGAGCGACGACGTACGACGCAAGGACATCGCACGGGAGGTGGCCGCGCTCTGCGACGAGTGGTACACCCCCGGCGTGCACGAGCGGCTCAACACCATCGACCGGCAGCGGGCCACCGCACTCGACGACATCGACCGCCTGGTGCGCCTGGCCCGCATCGAGAGCGCCACCGTCCGCCGCAGGCTGACCGGGTTGCGCTGGGACGGCGACCGCCTGGTGGTGACGGGCGCCGCCCGGCTGCACGGCATCACCAGGGACGACGGCCTGGCCGTGGTGCTGCGCTCGCGGCACGACCCGTCGGCGGAGCTGGTCGTGCCGGCCGAGCGCAAGGGCAGCGAGTTCACCGTCCGCGTGGACGTGGCCGCGCTCCACTCCGGCATCTGGGACCTGCGGGTGGCGGTCGAGATCGAGGGCGTCGTACGGCTCGGCCGGCTCGGCGCCGACCGCGACACCGGCATCACCCGCCCGCAGCCCCGGCTGGTCGGCGGCGTCGTCTCCCTGCCCTACTTCACCAGGGACAACGGCAACCTGAGCATCGACATGGGCGGGCACGTGGTCGCGGTGCCCGGCACCGCCAGGCTCATCAGGACCCGATGGTCGCTGGGGCACCGGCTGCTCATCGACGGCGAGATCACCGTCGTCGGCACCGTCCCGGCGGCCGCGGCGATCAGGCGGCTCGTCTGGCGCGAGCGGCGTACCGGCTGTGAGCGGGCCGAGCGGGTGCTGGCGCTGCCCGGGGGCGGCTTCGCGGCCAGGCCCGCGGTGGGCCGGCTGGCGCCCGGCACCTGGGACGCCTACCTGGAGCTGGACCTGGGCGGGCCGCCCGCGCGGTTCAGGATCGAGACGGACGCCGAGACGGTCGCGGCGCCGCGCAGATGGTGGGGAGCGGCCCTGCTCAGGTCCGTGCGGCCCTACGCGACGTCGGGCAAGGGCAGGCTGAGCGCGGTGGTACGGCGGCTGACCGCGGAGACCATCATTAAAAGGATCTTGCAGTAAATGCCATCTATTTGCAGGTGCAAGGCGATGTCCTAATGTTAGGAACCTTCGTGTTTCTGGGGAGGCATGCCGTGCACGTACCTGATGGCTTCTTCAACGCAGTCACCTCCATCTCCGCCGGGGCCGTCGCGGCCGCCGGCGTCGCGGTCTGCCTGCGCGGGGCACGGCGTGAACTGGACGACAGGACCGCGCCGATGGCGGGGCTGGTCGCCGCGTTCATCTTCGCCGTCCAGATGCTCAACTTCCCCGTCGCCGCCGGCACCAGCGGTCACCTGCTCGGCGGCGCGCTGGCCGCGATACTCGTCGGGCCCTATACAGGCGTGCTCTGTATGGCGGTGGTCCTGCTGGTGCAGGCCGTCTTCTTCGCCGACGGCGGGCTGACGGCGCTCGGCATCAACATCACGATCATGGGCATCGTCACCGTGCTCGTCGGCTGGGGCGTCTTCCGGCTGGTCACGGCCATGGCCAGGGGCAAGGTCGTGGTGGCGGCGTTCCTGGCGGCGCTGATCTCGGTGCCGGCCTCCGCGCTCGCTTTCACGGTGCTGTTCTGGATCGGCGGGACCGCGCCGATCGAGGTCGGCACGGTGGCGGCCGCGATGGGCGGCGTGCACGTGCTGATCGGCATCGGCGAGGGCCTGATCACGGCCGTGACCGTCGGCGCGGTGCTGGCCGTCCGCCCCGACCTCGTGTACGGCGCCCGCGGCCTCGCCAAGCCGCTGGTCCTGCGCGGCGCGGAGGGCGAGAGCACGGTGGGCGCGCCGGAGCCGGTGGCCGCCGGTGGCGCGCTCAAGCCGTTCCTGCTCGGTGGCGTCGGCGTGACGCTGGTGCTGGCCGGGCTCGTGTCCTTCTTCGCCTCCTCCTCGCCCGACGGGCTGGAGGCGGTGGCCGAGAACAAGGGCTTCCTGAGCCAGGCGACAGACCACATGTTCGGGGAGTGGGCCATGGCCGACTACGGTGAGGTCGGCGGGATCCCCGTCGGCGTGGCCGGGATCGTCGGGGTCGGGCTCGTGCTGCTGATCGCCGGAGCGCTGGCCTACGCCGCGCGCAGCCGGACCAAGACCAAGGTGTGACCCGTGGGCGCCGGGCATCAACACCGGCTCTACCGGCCGGGCGACTCGGTCGTGCACCGGCTGCCGCCGCAGTGCAAGCTGCTGGCCGTTCTCGCCTTCGCCCTCGTGGTGGTGGCGACGCCGCGTGAGCGGTTCTGGGCCTTCGCGGCATACGCGGTGCTGCTGGGCGCGGTCGCGGTGGCGGCCAGGGTGCCGGTGACGTATCTGCTGCGGCGGATGGCGATCGAGGTGCCCTTCGTGCTGTTCGCCTTCCTCATCCCGGTCATCGGGCTGGGGGAGCGGACCACGGTGCTGGGGCTCTCGCTGAGCGTGCCAGGGCTCTGGGCGGCCTGGAACATCCTGGCCAAGGCCACGCTGGGGGTGATCGCCTCGATCCTGCTGGCGGCCACCACGGAGCCCCGGGTGATCCTCATCGGAGCGCAGCGGCTGCGGCTGCCGAGCCTGCTGGTGCAGATCGCCATGTTCATGCTGCGGTACATGGACGTGATCATGGATGAGATGCGGCGGATGCGGGTGGCGCGGGAGTCCCGTGGGTTCGAAGCGCGAAATTTCCGGCATGTGCCGGTGATCGCGCGGTCCGCAGGGGCGCTGTTCATCCGCTCGTACGAGCGGGGCGAACGCGTGCATCTCGCGATGCTGAGTCGGGGATATACAGGACAGATGCCGATAATTCATGATCTCTCGGCGTCTGTGCGCCAATGGGGCACCGCGCTCGCCCTGCCCGCCGTGGCCCTCGCAGTTATGGGACTGACGTGGTGAACTCTCTCGAAGTCCGGCAACTCGCCTACGCCTATCCGGATGGCACGCAGGCGCTGTTCGGCGTGGACCTGTCGATCGCCCGCGGTGAGCGGGTGGCCCTGCTCGGCCCCAACGGCGCCGGCAAGACCACCCTCGTCATGCACCTCAACGGCATCCTCACGGCCGGCCACGGCAGCGTCGCCGTCGCGGGCACCCCCGTGCGCCAGGACACCCTCAAGGAGATCAGGCAGCGCGTCGGCCTGGTCTTCCAGGACCCCGACGACCAGCTCTTCATGCCCACGGTCAGGGACGACGTCGCCTTCGGCCCCGCCAACGCCGGTCTGCGGGGCGAGGACCTGGACCGGGTGGTCAAGGACGCGCTGGACCGGGTGGGCATGCTGCACGCCGCCGACCGGCCGCCGCACCACCTGTCGTTCGGCCAGCGGCGCCGGGTGGCGGTGGCGACGGTGCTGGCCATGGCGCCGGAGATCCTGGTGCTCGACGAGCCGTCGTCCAACCTGGATCCGGCGGCGCGCAGGGAACTCGCCGAGATTCTGCGCTCTCTGGACGTGACGGTGCTGATGGTGACGCACGACCTTCCGTACGCGCTGGAGTTGTGCGAGCGCTCGCTCATCCTGTCCGACGGCGTGATCGCCGCGGACGGGCCCACGCGCGAGCTGCTCGCCGACACCGAACTGCTGGCCAGGCACCGTTTGGAGCTTCCGTACGGGTTCGCGATCCCCGCTCTGTGAGGCGAGCTGGACTCCCAGGCGGGAACCCGGGGTCCGGATGGGTAGGAAACTTGATGCATGGCTCTCGACGGGCGTTTGGTGCGTGTTTAGGGCTGCCTTGTCCCACAGCATCCGACTCTTCGTAGTTTGTGCATGCCCGCTACCGGGGGATGTCGAAGTACAGTGGCTCATCGAGGAGGGGCCAAATGAAGCTGCGGCTTGCGCGACACGCCCTGGGTGATGCCGTGGTGGTGGCCGTCGAGGGTGAGCTTGACCTGTTCACCGCACCGTTTCTACGTGACGAGGTGCGTGACGCCATCAAACAGGACGGCGCCAGGCTTGTGCTCGACCTGCAGCAGTTGTCGTTCATGGACTCCAGCGGCCTGTCCGTGCTGATCGAGGCCTGGCGGCTGGCGACGGGGGAGGGCGGCGGCGTATCGCTGGCGGCGCCACAGGCGCCGGTGGCGCGCATTCTCCGCACGACGGGGCTCGACCGGCGGATCAAGGTCTACTCCGACGTGGACACCGCCGTGGGTGAGATTTAACCACCCCCGAGTAGAACTTCATTCGGTTGGCGGCTAGGGTCCGGGATATGGACGTGAACGGATCTGCAGCAATCATCTCCGGCGGCGCCAGCGGCCTGGGCGAGGCCACGGCCCGCGAGCTGGCCCGCGCGGGCGCCACCGTGGTCGTGGCCGACCTCAACGAGGAGCGCGGCAAGACCGTCGCCGACGAGCTCGGCGGGGTCTTCGTCAAGACGGACGTGTCGGACGACGAGCAGGTGCAGGCGGCCGTGGACGCCGCCGTTGCGACCGGCAAGCCGCTGCGCGTGGTCGTCAACAGCGCGGGCATCGGCTGGGCCGAGCGCACGGTGAACCGGGACGGCAGCCCGCACAACCCGGCGACCTACCGCAAGGTCATCGAGGTCAACCTGATCGGCACGTTCAACCTCATGCGCATCGCCGCGGCCGCGATCGCCAAGACCGAGCCGGCCGACGCCGACGGGCAGCGCGGCGTGGTGATCAACACGGCTTCCGTGGCCGCGCTGGAGGGGCAGACGGGGCAGCTCGCGTACTCGGCCTCCAAGGGCGGCATCGTGGGCATGACGGTGCCCGCGGCGCGCGACCTGGCCGCGATCGGCGTCCGGGTGAACACGATCTGCCCCGGCATCATCGACACCCCGATCTACGGCTTCTCCGGCAACGCCGACGAGTTCAAGGCCAAGCTCGTGGCGCCGGTGGTCTTCCCCAAGCGCATGGGCCGCGCCGACGAGTTCGCGCACCTGGTCAGGTCGCTGATCGAGAACGACTACATGAACGCCGAGGTCGTCCGCTTCGACGGCGGCATCCGCTTCCAGCCCAAGTGAGGTCACGTGTCTGACGAAGTGCTCGTCGAAGAGTCCGGCAATGTGGCGATTCTCACCATCAACCGGCCCAAGGCCCGCAACGCCATCAACGGAGCGGTGGCCAGGGGCGTGGCCGAGGCGCTGGACACGCTGGACGCTCGTCCCGACATTTCCGCTTACGTTCTGACGGGGGCCGCCGGCACCTTCTCCGCGGGCATGGACCTCAAGGGGTTCCTGTCCGGGGACTTCCCGGTGGTCGAGGGCCGTGGGTTCGGCGGCCTGACCGAGGCGCCGCCCAGGAAGCCGCTGGTGGCCGCCGTGGAGGGCTACGCGCTCGCCGGCGGGTTCGAGCTGGCCCTGGCGTGCGACGTCATCGTGGCGTCGTCGGAGGCCAAGTTCGGGCTGCCCGAGCCCAAGCGCGGCCTGGTGGCGGGCGCGGGCGGGATCATGCGGCTGCCGCGGCGGATCCCGTACCACGTGGCCATGGAGATCGCGCTGACCGGCGACCACTACCCGGCCTCCCGCCTGTACGAGCTCGGCCTGGTCAACCGGATCACCGAGCCCGGCGCGGCCCTTGAGGGCGCCCTGGAGCTGGCCCGCAAGATCGCCGCCAACGCCCCGCTCGCGCTCGCCGCGACCAAGAAGGTCGTCATCGAGTCGCAGGACTGGCCGCTGGAAGAGATGTTCAAGCGGCAAGGCCCGATCATCAACCCGGTCTTCGGCTCGAAGGACGCCATGGAGGGTGCCGCCGCGTTCGCGGAGAAGCGCGCCCCTCAGTGGAAGGGCGAGTGACCGGCCCCTCCCGCGGCCTCAAAGAGCGGGAGGGGACTCTTTAACGCGCGCGTAGCCGTTCCTGGTTACGGTAAAGAAAGAGGAGACGAACTACCGGGAGAGCGCATGAGCGACTATTCGGGTTCCAGCTTCGAGTCGGCCAAGCGCGGTGCCGGAGCCCTGCTGTCCGGTGCGCTCAGCGCGCTCATCATCGTCGTCGGCATGCTCGCCGTCATGTGGGTGGTCGAGGGTGTCGACTTCTTCCTCAACGGCGCGCTCGACTACCAGTTCGGCATCCGCGGCTGGGACCCCGACGGGCTGGTGGGCATCATCTTCGCCCCGTTCCTGCACATCGGTTTCGGTCACCTCATCGCCAACTCGCTGCCGCTGCTGATCCTGGGCTTCCTGGCCGGGCTTCGTGATGTGCGCAAGTTCCTCTGGGCCACCGTGATGATCATCCTCATCGGTGGCCTGGGCACCTGGGTGGCCAGCCCGATGGTCTACACCGTGGGCGCGAGCGGCCTGGTGTTCGGCTACTTCGGCTACATCCTGGCCCGCGGCCTGTTCGACCGCAGGCTCCTCGACATCGCCATCGCCGTCGGCGTGGGCATCGCCTACTGGGGGATCCTGGCGGGCCTGCTGCCCAACCAGGAGGGCATCTCCTGGCAGGGGCACCTGTTCGGCCTCGTGGGCGGCGTGGTGGCCGGCTGGGTGCTGCGCCGCAAGCGGGCGGTGCCGGCCGCGCAGCCGTACTCGTTCTAGAGGTGCGAGCGGGTGTGCTCGGCGGGTGAGGTGGCCAGCAGGCGGTCGATGTAGGCCAGGCCGATGGCCGAGGCCACGAAGGCCAGGTGGATGATCGTCTGCCACATGATCTTGTCGTTGGGGGTCGACTGCGCGCGGATGAACGTCTGCAGCAGGTGCACCGACGAGATGCCGATGATGGCGGTGGCCAGCTTGACCTTCAGCACGTTCGCGTTGACGTGGGAGAGCCACTCCGGCTCGTCCGGGTGGTCGTTGAGGTCGATGCGGGAGACGAAGGTCTCGTAGCCGCCGATGATCACCATGATCAGCAGGTTGGAGATCATCACCACGTCGATGAGCGCCAGGACCGTCAGCATGACCACGACCTCGGGCGAGGGCGCCACCAGCGTCGTCTCCTTGTGCAGGAAGACCGTCTCGATCAGGTGCCACAGTTCGAGCGCGAACTGCCAGACGTAGACGGCCTGGGCCACGATGAGGCCCAGATAGAGCGGGACCTGGAGCCAGCGGCTGGCGAACATGAGATAGCCGAGGCTCTTCGGCCGCGCGCTCCTGCGGCCGGAGGGGGTCATGTCGGGCAAAGAGGGTTCCTAGGCCGGAGGGACGTACGAAACGGCCGGCACCGATGACGCCGGTGCCGGCCAAGGGGACTCGCGGGGTCTCGCGGGTTCTCGCGGGGACGACTAGAGGCGCTCGACCACGTAGTCGACGCAGGTCGTCAGCTTCTCGACGTCGGCCGGGTCGATGGCCGGGAACATCGCGACGCGCAGTTGCTTGCGGCCCAGCTTGCGGTAGGGCTCGGTGTCGACGATGTCGTTGGCGCGCAGCACCTTGGCCACGGCCGCGGCGTCGACGTCGTCGGAGAAGTCGATCGTGCCGACCACCTGCGAGCGGAACTCGGGCGCGGCGAACGGCGTGGCGTAGGAGGACTTCTCCGCCCACGTGTAGAGGCGCTGGCTGGAGTCGGCCGTGCGGGCCGTGGTCCAGGCCAGGCCGCCGTTGCCGTTCATCCAGTCGAGCTGGTCGGCCAGCAGGAACAGCGTCGCCACCGCGGGGGTGTTGTAGGTCTGGTCCTTGGCGGAGTTGTCGATCGCGACGGGCAGGCTGAAGAACTCCGGCACGTAGCGGCCGGACGCGGCGATCTCCTCGACCCTGGCCAGCGCGCGCGGCGACATGATCGCGATCCACAGGCCGCCGTCGGAGGCGAAGCTCTTCTGCGGCGCGAAGTAGTAGACGTCGGTCTCGGCGATGTCGACGGGCAGGCCGCCGGCGCCGGAGGTGGCGTCTACGAGCACCAGCGAGTCGTCGGAGCCCACGCGGCTGATCGGCATGGCCACACCGGTCGAGGTCTCGTTGTGGGTGAGCGCGTAGACGTCGACGCCGTCCTCGGCGACCGCCGTCGGGAAGGTGCCGACCTCGGCCTTGATGACGCTCGGCTCGGCCAGCCAGGGCGCCTTCTTGGTGACCGTGGCGAACTTCGAGGAGAACTCGCCGAACGACAGGTGCTGGGACTTCTCGCGGACCAGCCCGAAGGCGGCGATGTCCCAGAACGCGGTGGTGCCGCCGTTGCCGAGCACGACCTGGTAGCCCTCGGGCAGCGAGAACAGGTCGGCCAGGCCGGAGCGCACGCGGCCGACCAGGTTCTTGACGGGCTTCTGGCGATGGGAGGTGCCCATGAGACTCGCGCCGGAGGCGGCGAGCGCGGCCAGTTGCTCGGGACGAACCTTCGAGGGCCCGCAGCCGAATCGGCCGTCGGCGGGCTTGATGTCAGCGGGAATTACGATGTCAGCCACGTAACGGAGCCTACCGACCTGCGCGGAATGGCTCGCACGCGGTCCGGATTTTGAGACCTGTGAAACTTTCATCTCCGACGCCATGTCAGGACGCCTGTGATGCCCGCACACTTGACTAAGCGCTCCGGGAATCTCACGTTCCAGTCAAGTCGCATGAGGCGTGATGGCCATGGAAGATGCTTATGTCCTGACCGTCAGAGAGCTGGAGATCCTCTCTCTGACCGGTTCGGGCCACAGCGCCCAGGAGATCGCCGACCTGCTGTCCGTCTCCCGCTGCGCGGTGGAGAACCACCGGCGGCGCATCTACCGCAAGCTCGGCGTCGCCGGCCCTGGGCAGGCCGTCTTCCGCGGGCTGCTCGGCCTGCCGGGGAACGTGCCGCGCCCGGCGGAGGTGCCCGGCCGTGACCTGGTGGTCGTGCAGTCCAAGTGCCCCATCGCCTTCGAGGTGGTGGCGCGGGCGCTGATCGAGTGCGGGCGGGCGCTGGCCGTGCTGCGGGACGCGCTTCCGTACGACGAGGACGCGCTGGACTGGGCCGGGATCCGGTGCACGGCGGTGCTGGTGGACCCCGTGGCGGCCGACTGGGCGCTGCCCGCGCGCCTCGGGGCCCTGGCCGTGGCGGTGCCGTCGGCGGCGCCCCAGGCCGCGACGGTGGCGGAGGCCATCGCGAACGGCGCCCAAGCCGTTCTGTGGCTGCGGGACGTGCCGGACCACCTGTGCGCGGTCCTGGACCTGGTGTCCAAGGACTACCTGGTGGTGGGGGCGGGCGCGGGGCGGCCGCTGAATCCCGTACCGAGGCTGACCGCGCGCGAGGCGGACGTGCTGCGCGCGATCGCCCTCGGCCACACGATCAGGCAGACCGCCCGGCTGCTCGGGATCGCGAGCAAGACCGTGGAGAGCACCAGGGCCAGGCTGTTCAGGAAGCTCGGCGCGCACAACAGCGCCGAGGCCCTGACGATCGCCTACCGCGCGGGGCTGGTGGCCGCGGGGCCGCCCGGTGAGCGGCCCCGCACCGGACTCACTGGCCCCGGCTCGCCGGGTCCACCCGCGCGAAGGTGAGCAGGTCGACCATCCGGAAGTCGCCCGTGGCGCCGGACCGCCGTGGCAGCGTCGGCCGCCAGGTCGGGTTGGTACGCAGGAACGAGCTCTGGTCGAGCTGCAGCAGCCCGATGAAGACCTCGCCGACGATCCTGGCGCCTGCGCCCGCCAGGCGCAGGCCGCCGGCCAGGACCTCGGCCTCCTTGAGCACGTAGTACCAGAGCGGGGTGCTGGCGGGCAGGCCGTGGCCGATCGCCTGCAACTCGGGGAAGTGCTGGGCCTCCAGGGCCGGTACGCCGATCGCGCGCGCGATGTTCTGCCCCGACGGGATCGACCAGGTGACGTGGCGCAGCAGGTTCCGCTGTGGCAGCGACGTGGGCGGGTCGCCGGAGGGGATGGCGCCCAGCGGCAGGTTGAGCAGCGGGGTGGAGATCTTGGTGTCGATGCGCTTGTTCGGCCGTACCTCGCCGTCTCCGAAGTCGAAGAACGTCTGCCAGCCGATGAAGCGCCTGGGCGCCCTGGCCCCGCCACGGAGGTCCACGGGGTCGGCCTGGCCCTGTCCCGCGGGGTCGAAGATGAAGCCGAAGAAGGGCGTGTTGTCGGCGTTGCCCGCGAGGTTCGCGCGGTAGGACGGACGTACCTGACTGTGCCCGAACCGGTAGGCCGCGCCCTGGAACTCGACGGGGATGAACTGCTCCCCGGCCGCCGGCCGGTAGAAGCGCCGCCCGTTCCTCAGGATGTCGTCGACGACGCTCTGGCCGATGGTGAGCGGCAGGAACTCCCTGAGCACCAGCCACTGGTAGTGCCACCTGACCAGTTGCCTGGCGGCCTCGAAGACGTTGCCCTGCTGTCCGGCGGCCCGCAGATGGTCCACGACGCGGTTGTGGAACAGCAGGAACGCGGCGTGCAGCCCGCTGATCATGAGGTTCTCGTCGTTGCGGGGGTCGGAGATGATCGCCGTGCGGTTCGCCGTACGGGGGACGTCCTCGAACCTGCCGCCGCTTTCGATCCGGAACTTGGCGGTGTCGGAGGGGTTGTAGAGCCGGGGGTCGGCGGCGGGGCCACCGCCGTAGACGCTGTCGAGGTCGAAGCCCGGCGTCCTGGAGTTGGGTGACTCCTCGGGCGCCGTCACCACGCCGAGCGGCGAGGCCTCGTCGAACGTCATGTCGTGGTCGATGAACTGGCCCAGGAACGTCAGGCCCGCCGTGTGCGAGGCGTTGTCCAGGTTGTTCGGGCTGAGCTCGGGGTTGGTGATCAGGCGGATCGGGCCTTCCTGGAGCGGGTCCTTGGCGTCGACGACGCCGCCGGTGCGGCCCATCTCCAGCAGGGCCCCTCTCAGGGAGGGTGCGTTGAAGTCCGCGAACGGGGGCAGGTTGAAGACCCGCCCGAACCTGTCGGGTGCGGTGGCCAGGCCGCCGGCCTGGGCCGTCACGACCTTGGCGAGGGCCTCGGCGGGGGTGAGCGTCAGGGTCGCCGCCCCCACTCCCACGCCCGCCAGGAAGCCGCGCCTGGTTAAGCCGGATGTGGGCTCGCCGTTGGATGAGCTCATGACGTGCCTCCTTACCGCCCTCCCATCGGAGGAGGGGCAGGCGGGCATGGACGAGCCCGCTGCGGCGGGATCGTCGGGGCCTGCTCTTGGGAGGGCTGGGGATTGCCTGCAGTCAGGCTGAGCCGTTGACAGGAGGCGGTCAAGGAACCACTTTCCCCTAGTGCGTTTCGTCTTACCTCGGGGAAAACGAAACGGCTACCGCGAGGCGTGCGCCGCGCGGTAGCCGTGGGGAGATCAGAACTTGCCGGTCACCTCGTCGGCGCCGGGAACCTCGCCGAGCGGGCGAGAGGCCGGGCCGATGTAGTTGGCGCTCGGGCGGACCAGACGGCCCGTCAGCTTCTGCTCAAGGATGTGCGCGGCCCAGCCGGCCGTGCGGGCGCAGGTGAACATCGAGGTGAACATGTGCGACGGCACCTCGGCGAAGTCGAGGACCACGGCCGCCCAATATTCCACGTTGGTGGCCAGCACCCGGTCGGGCTTGCGGGCGTGCAGCTCCTCCAGCGCGGCCTGCTCCAGCGCCGCCGCGACCTCGTAGCGAGGCGCGTCGAGCTCCTTGGCGGTGCGTCGCAGCACGCGGGCACGCGGGTCCTCGGCGCGGTAGACGCGGTGCCCGAAGCCCATGAGCCTGTTGCCCTTGTCGAGCTCGCCCTGGACGTACTTCTTGGCGTCGCCGAGCTGCTCGACGCCCTCGATCATGTGCAGCACGCGGGCCGGGGCGCCGCCGTGCAGCGGGCCCGACATGGCGCCGACGGCACCGGAGAGCGCGGCCGCCACGTCGGCCCCGGTGGAGGCGATGACGCGGGCGGTGAACGTCGAGGCGTTCATGCCGTGCTCGGCGGCGGAGGTCCAGTAGGCGTCGATGGCCTTGACGTGCTTCGGATCAGGCTCACCGCGCCAGCGGATCATGAAACGTTCGACGATGGTCTTGGCCTCGTCGACGCGGCTCTGCGGCACCATCGGCAGGCCGAGGCCGCGCGCGGACTGCGCAACGAAGGAGAGGGCCATCACGGAGGCACGGGCGAGCTGGTCGCGCGCCTCCTCGTCACTGATGTCGAGCAGAGCCTTGAAGCCATAGGCCGGAGCCAGCATGGCCAGCGCGCTCTGTACGTCTACGCGGATGTCACCGGAGTGGACAGGGATGGGGTACGGCTCCGCCGGGGGCAGGCCCGGCTGGAACTTGTTGTCGACCAGCAGGCCCCAAACGTGCCCGAACGGGACACGGCCGACCAGCTCTTCGATGTCGACGCCCCGGTATCGAAGGGCGCCCCCTTCTTTGTCCGGTTCCGCGATCTCGGTTTCGAAAGCTACGACGCCTTCGAGCCCGGGTTTGAAGTCGGACATGCTCGGCCGCCTCCCCTTCTGTTGCCATGTTTGGGCAATGCCTTGATGTCGAGATACCGGCGGGTCAATTTAACCCCCTCCCAGCTCATGGTCGGTCTCGGGACCCGCCGTAAGGCCAAACCCGCTGGTCGGGGGTGGTGCGTGGGATCCGCCACGCAAGCGCGCAAGAATACCGTCTCGTGGATGCCACCCCGCGCCCGCCCTTGCTGGCGGGGCTTCGCCGTACGTACGAGGGCCGGCCGCTGCTCGAATCAGATCTCTCGTCCGACCCCATCGCGCAATTCACCACCTGGTTCCAGGACGCGCTCGACGCCGGCCTGCCCGAACCCAACGCCATGATCCTGGCCACCGCCTCCGCCGGCGGGCGCCCCAGCGCCAGGACGGTCCTGCTGAAGGGCTACGACGAACGCGGATTCGTCTTCTACACCAACTACGAGTCGCGCAAGGGGCGCGACCTGGCCGAGAACCCCCGGGCCTCGCTGCTGTTCCCCTGGCACCCGGTGCGCCGCCAGGTGCGCGTCGAGGGCATCGTCACGCGGATCTCCCACGAGGAGTCCGCCCACTATTTCGCCTCCCGCCCCTACGGGTCGCGCATCGGCGCCTGGGCCTCGCGGCAGTCGGCCGTGGTGCGCTCGCGCGAGGACCTCGACGCCCGCTACGAGGAGCTGGCGGCGCGCTGGCCCGAGGATCCGCCGGTGCCCGATTTCTGGGGCGGTTACCGGGTCGACCCGATCGAGGTGGAGTTCTGGCAGGGGCAGCTCGATCGGATGCATGACAGGCTGCGTTACCGGCGGACGAGGCCCGGGTGGGTTTTGGAAAGGCTTGCCCCTTAATGTTCTCTAAGTGGCATTCGGGGATGTGGTCAAGCGTCATCTGGTAGACACCCGGCCGCTGGGCGTGCCCGCGTACCGGCGGATCTGGGTGGGCCAGGCCGTCTCCCACGTCGGCGTCGGCGTGACCGTCGTGGCGGTCGGGCAGCAGGTCTGGGAGCTGACCCACTCCTCGTTCTGGGTCGGGCTGCTGGGCATGGCCAACCTCATCCCGCTGATCGTGTTCGGGCTGTGGGGCGGGGCGGTCGCCGACGCCGTGGACCGGCGCAAGTTGCTCATCATCGGTTCGCTGATCGCGTGGGCGGCCACCCTGTTCATTCTCGTCCAGGCCCTGCTCGACCTGCGGAACATCTATCTGATCTTCGCCGCGGTCGCGCTCAACTCCACCGGCTTCGCGATCACCGGGCCGACCAGGGGCGCGATCATTCCGCGGATCATGGAGCCGGAGCTGGTGCCCGCCGCCAACGCGCTCAACTCGCTGGTCTACAGCATCGGGGCGGTGGCGGGGCCGATGGTGGGGGCGGTGGCGCTGACCAAAGGGGGGTTCGCGGCGGCGTACACGGTGGACGCCCTGCTCTTCGCCGGGAGCCTCTACGCGGCGCTGAGACTGCCCTCACTGCCTCCGCTGGGCGAGGTGAGACGTCCAGGAGCCCGGGCCGTCGTCGAGGGGCTCAGCTTCATCGTGAGGAGCCCGGTGCTGATGATGTCGTTCGTCGTGGACATCATCGCGATGGTGTTCGCCATGCCGCGCGCGCTCTATCCCGAGCTGGCCGCCGAGCGGTTCGGCGGCTCCATGCTGGCGCTCGGCTGGATGAACTCCGCCATGGCCATGGGCGCCGTGGCCGGCGCGCTGTTCTCCGGCTGGGTGGGCCGGGTGTCGCGGCAGGGGGTGGCGCTGTCGATCGTCATCGCGGTCTGGGGGCTGGCCGTGGCCGCCGCCGGGCTCGCGCACGATCTGTGGCTCGTGGTGCTGTTCATGGCCGTGGGCGGGATGGCGGACGTCATCTCGTCGGTGTGGCGGCAGTCGATCCTGCAGCTCTACGCGCCCGACGAGATGCGGGGACGGCTGCAGGGGGCCTTCATGGTGGTCGTGGCGGGCGGGCCGCGACTGGGCGACCTGCGGGCGGGGGCCACCGCGACGGCGTTCGGGCTGACCGGGGCGTGGGTGGGCGGCGGCATCGCGTGCGCCGTCACCGTGCTGGCCGTGGGGCTGTCGGTGACCGGCTTCAGGAACTTCCGCGCCAAGAAGACCCGTTAGGGACCTGCGCTCTCAGGAGACCCGGCTCGCCGCCCGGAGGTCGGCCAGGAAGCCCGCGTACGCCTCGTCCCTGTCGGGTGCGCGCAGGACGGCCGACGGGTGGATGGTCGCCACCGCGACCGCGTCCCCCAGCGGCACCGGCTCCCCGCGCTGCCGCGTCACCCGGAAGTCCCGCCCCAGCAGCGCCCTGGCCGCCGAGGCGCCGAGCACGACGACCACCTCGGGACGCACCACGGCCAGCTCGGCGTCGAGCCACGGCCGGCAGGCGTCGATCTCGGCCGCCGTCGGCTTCTGGTGAATTCTTCTTTTCCCTCGCGGGGTGAAAGAGAAGTGCTTGACCGCGTTCGTGAGGTAGACCTCCTCGCGCGCGATCCCCGCTTCTTCCAGTCCTTTGTCCAGAATGCGCCCCGCCGGGCCCACGAACGGGTGCCCCTGACGGTCCTCCTGATCGCCCGGCTGCTCGCCCACGAGCATGAATTTCGCCCGGCGCGGACCCTCCCCGAACACGGTCTGCGTGGCGTTCCGATAGAGGTCGCAGCCCTCACAGCAGGAGGCGGCGGCGCGCAGCGCCGGGAGGTCGAGCCGGTCGGGAAGGAACCCGGCCGCCCCGTTGTTGCCGTCCTTGACCATCGTCGGTCGTTCTCCCAATAGGGTTCGTGTGATTCCTGTGCCCGCAGCGGATGGGCTCAGTCCCCGCCACGACCGGCGTAACATTCAGTTGGGAGGAGCCTTGACCGCACACGGCCTGATCGACACCACGGAGATGTACCTCCGCACCATTTACGAGCTCGAAGAGGAGGGCATCGTCCCCCTTCGCGCCCGCATCGCGGAGCGTTTGCAGCAGAGCGGCCCCACCGTCAGCCAGACCGTCGCCCGCATGGAGCGCGATGGTCTCGTCCGCGTCGAGGGTGACCGGCATCTGTCCATGACCGACCTCGGCCGCACCCTGGCCACACGCGTGATGCGCAAGCACCGCCTCGCCGAATGCCTGCTCACGCAGGTCATCGGCCTTCCCTGGGAAGAGGTGCACATCGAGGCGTGCCGCTGGGAGCACGTCATGTCGGAGTCGGTCGAGGCGCGTCTGGTGACGCTGCTCGACAACCCGACGACCTGCCCGCACGGCAATCCGATCCCCGGGCTGGCCGAGCTGGGCGCCAAAGAGGCGGCCGAAAGCGGCGTGAGCCTCTTGACATCCATGACGGACCTCGCGGGCCCACGCGACACACCCGTCGTCGTGCGTCGAATTAGCGAACAAGTGCAAAGCGATCCTGCTCTGATGCTTAAACTCAAGCAAGTTGGGATACAACCCGGACGCGAGGTGACGCTCGCGGCGAGCGACGACGGTGTGCGGGTGACAGGTGACGGTGACGCTAAGGACACTCCCGCGGAGCTTCCGCGCGATGTCGCCGCGCACGTATTTGTCTCCAAGCGCTGACGCGCGCGCGGCTGCTTGGTTGAATCCCTCTTGGGAGGCCCTCCACTCTCCCCTGGCCAAGACTGTTGCAGGAGCGCCCGTGGTCCGCTGTGCAGACACGCCACCCCGAGGAGTGGTCTCCGGATGAAGCGATGGGGGGATCTGTCACAAGAAGCGGCTGATCACCTTGCTGCCGGATCCGTGCTCGATCACGCCGAAATGGCCGTGGTCGTCACCGATCGTTTCAGCAACCTCCTCTATTGGAATCCATTCGCCGAAAAACTTTTCGGCCGTCAGGGCAAGTCGCCCGCACGTGACGCGTCGGTCCTGTCCCTCGGGATCATGGAGAAGGACCACCCGCTCGCCATCGAGCTGGCCAAGCACGTGCTCAAGGGCGGCGTGTGGGAAGGCACGTTCGACGTCAGGCGCGGCGACGGCACCATCGTCTACGTCCGGGCCCAGGCCGTGCCGCTGCGGCACACCTCGGGCTCGGTCACGGGCATCGTGATCATGGCTCGCGAGGCGCTGCGCAGCAACGAGCGGGAGAAGGACCGCTTCGGGCTGCTGGAGCGCATCGGCGAGCGCCTGGCGGGCTCCCTCTACGTCGAGGAGACGCTCAAGCGGGTCGCCGAGATGCTCATCCCCCAGTTCGCCGACCACTGCTTCATCGAGCTGATGGAGGGTGACCGGCTCGTCCGCCGGGTCTCGCAGCACGTACAGGGGTGGACGCCGCCATCGGGAACATGGAAGCCGGTGGGCGCCGAGATCCGCTACCCCTCCGGCCACTACGCGGACACGGCGCTGCGCCGCCAGGAGACCATCCTGGTCGAAGACTTCGCCACCAGCCGCTACCCCGCGCCCCACGAGAACAGCGCGCGGCTGTGCGGCGAGATCGGCATGACCTCGGCGATCGTGGCCCCGCTGCTGGTGCGCGGGGAGACGCTCGGGCTGATGTACCTCGGCCTGTCCAACCTCACCGACCGGCGTAGCCCCCACTACGACGCCTTCGACCGCGACTTCGTGGGGGCCATCGCCACCCGGGTCGCGCTCGCGATCGACAACGCGCTGCTGTTCGAGGAGGAGCGGCACACGGCCGAGTCGTTCCAGAAGCACCTGCTGCCCCGCGCGCTGCCGAAGCTCGACGGGCTCGACATCGCGGTGCGCTACTACCCGGCGGCCCCGCTGGCCTCGCACGGGCAGGGCATCCAGACCCAGGTCGGCGGCGACTGGTACGACGTGATCCCGCTGTCGGCCGGCCGCGTCGGCATCGTGATCGGCGACGTCGAGGGCAGGGGCGCCAAGGCCGCGGCCATCATGGGCCAGCTCAGGGCGGCGCTGCGGGCCTTCGCCCAAGACGACAAGTCACCGGCCGACATCCTGGCCAGGCTCGACGAGTGGACCCGCATCATCGCCACCCCCGAGCAGGACGACAACGGCGCCGACGTCAGCGTCCCGCCCATCGTGACCTGCCAATACCTGGTCTACGACGCCTGGTCCCGCCAGCTCTCCTTCGCCAACGCCGGGCACGCCGCGCCGCTGCTGCTGGTCGACGGCCAGTGCGTCGAGCTCGACATCGAGGAGGTCGGCCAGCCGCTCGGGGTGCGCGCCAAGGGCCTGCACGCCGACCTGGTCTACAAGGAGGAGACCCGCACGCTCCCGCCGGGTGCCGCGCTGCTCCTCTACACCGACGGTCTGGTGGACCGCCGGCCAGGCCGGGATGGCCGAATGCCCAGCGAAGCCGAGACGTTGGGCGTGCTCTGTGACAAGCTGGCCAAGATGTCCGACGCCGAGGTTGAGCGCGTCGCCGACGCCGCCACGGTCGCGGTGCCCGGCGAGATCGACGATGACATGGCCATCCTCGTGGTCCGCTCCAGCGACGTCGACCTCGACGTCGAGGAGCGCACGTTCCCGGCCCAGCCGATCATGGTGGGCGAGGCGCGGCGCATGGCGGCGGAGGCGTTCTCCGGGTGGAACGTGCCCGAAGAGCGCGCCGAGCTGGCCTGCCTGCTCGTCTCCGAGGTCGTCACCAACGTGGTGCTGCACGCCGCCACCGCCAACGTGCCCCGCAGGGAGCTCATGGTGGAGGGGCCGCCGCTGCCGTTCGAGGAGTCCTGGGACATGCCGGGCTACGAAGACGAGCTGGTCGGCGACAAGGAGTTCACGCTGAGGCTGCGCAGGGGCGAGGACTCGGTCTGGGTCGAGGTGTTCGACCAGGACCTGCGGCTGCCGCGCATCCGCAGCGCGGGGGAGAACGACGAGGGCGGGCGCGGGCTCTACCTGGTCGACCAGCTCGCGAAGCGATGGGGTTCGCGACCCACCAGGGAAGGCAAAGCCGTCTGGTTCGAGATTCCCACACGCGGCAGGTGATGATTCACTGACGCCATGGAGCTGGCCTTCGAGCGCCGGGGCACCGGCGCGCCGCTGATCCTCATCCATGGCATCGGTCACCACTGGCAGGCGTGGTTGCCGGTCATGGACCGGCTGGCCGCCGCGCGGACGGTCATCGCGGTCGACCTGCCCGGATTCGGGGTCTCTCCTGGCCTGCCCGACCGCACTCCCTACACCGCCGAGTCGCTGGCGGACGCGGTCGAGTCGTTCTGCGCGCTGCTCGGCATCCGCGAGCCCGACGTGGCGGGCAACTCGCTCGGCGGCTACATCGCGCTGGAGCTGGCCTCGCGGGGTGTCGTCCGTACGGCGACCGCGCTGTCCCCGGCCGGCTTCTGGTCCCGTTCTGAGCTGCTCTACTGCCAGTCGGTGCTGCGCGCCCTGCGTGCCTCGGCCCGGTCGATGCCCCAGGAGCAGTTGGTCAGGATGGCCGAGAACCGCTACCTGCGCGCGATCACCGCCGGGGTCCTGGTCGCCCGTCCGGCCAGGCTGGAGCCGACGGCGCTGATCGCGGCCACGCAGGCGCTGGGCCGGGCGGCCGGGTTCGACGAGACCCTGGAGTCGTTCGCCGGGCTGATGCCGCCCGCCCCGCCGAAGACGCCCATCACGATCGCGTGGGGCGAGCACGACCGGCTGCTGGTACGCCGCCAGGCCGTGCGCGCGGCGCGGTGGTCGGGGCACCGGGTCAAGCTGCTCAAGGGCTGCGGGCATGTGCCGATGAGTGATGATCCCGAACTGGTGGCCCGGGTCATCCTGGAAGCCGGCGCTATTTCGTGAAAGTCGCGCGTCCGTAAAGAGTCGTCAATATGCTGGGGTAAAGGTAGCGGGCCTAACCGCGAATTATCCCATTGGGTAGCATATGGCGGACTTCTCCTCGGATGATTCCTGGTACATGCTGCTGGCGAAATGCCTGACTTTTACGCATCCCGCCGGGGAACCCGAGCTTCCCGTCATTCTGCTGCTCGGACCGCCGGGCATGGGGAAGACCACCGCGCTGAGCCGGATCGCCGGCAGTGTCGTCGGGCCGGTGTCTCCTGTCGTCCACCTGCCCCTGCATCCGTCGGCCGGGGGCTCGGTGCTGGCGCTCGTGCAGCAGCTCGCGCACGATCTCGTGGTGCTGCGCAAGGTCAGGTTGCCGCGTACGGTGTTCACGCTGCTCGTTCTCAAGCTGGATCCCGCTTTGCCGGATTCGGAGATGGAAGAGCAGCTACAAAGTGTTCTTCGCGGAAACAGGGTCAATCCGCCCATAAATCTGGGCTCGCTGGGGGATATGCTGTCCTGCATTCCAGATGTGGGGCCATTTCTGAAATTTGCGGTTTCCACCACACAATTCGCGCTGCCGCTTCCCGTCGGCACCGATTTCCTCCATCGTGAGGCGAGAGGCTGGCTCACCCGGCGCCTGCCCGGTGGCAACATCGTGGATCTCGCCCGCGACCTCAGCCAACGAGGTAAGGACCGGACGGAGTTCGTGTCGAGCGTCCTCTGCGACGCCCTGCTGGAGGATCTCGCGCGTGCCTGGACCAGACGCCGCTACCCGCGCAATTGCCTGGTCCTGCTCGACGACGTCGACTTCCCGGCGGGCGACGCCCTGCTGCGGGCCCTCACCACGGCCATGACGCGGCGCGAGACCCAGGCCCCGCTGGTCGTGGTGGCCGCGTCGAAGACCTGGCCGCGGGCGGTGGCCCAGTGGACGCGTCCCGGCGTCGTCCTGCCGGACGCCAACCACCCGCTCACGGCCGGCGAGGCCACGCACGGTGCCTGGATGCGGCGGCGCGGCAGGGCGGAGCACCGCTGGTGGTGCCCGGTGCTCCTGCCGGCCGTGCCCGCCGATCCCATGTGGGGGCCGTACGCGATCGCCGCATGGGAGCTGACCAGGGGATATCCGTCCGCGACCGGCCTGCTGATCGAGCTGACCGGCAACGTGGGCGACGACGACGAGTTCCGCGGCGTCCTGTACAAGGACAACGCTCTCTACCGCCTGCTGCCCGAGCGCCTGCCGTACCGCGACCTCCTGATCGCCTGGTCGGCGGTCAGGAACGTGGACGACGCCATCGACGCCCCGTTCACCGGCCTGGCCCCGCAGTTGCGCGACGAGCTGGCTGACCGGCTGTGGCTCGTCGGCCAGAGCCTGGAGGAGAACGAGTCGGGCATCCGGCCCGCGCCGGGCAGCGGGGGCCCGCAGGTCACCGTCATCCATGACTGGTTGCGGCGGCTCCTGCTGCACCGGCTCGCCGCTGATCCGGCCCGCTGGGACGACGTACACCAGACGATGGAGCGGTTCTACCGCGAACGCGGCGAAGCCGACCTGGCCGCCGCCATGTCGCACCGGCTCGCCCGCGTGACGGGGGAAACCCCGGACGATCCCCACTTGAGAGAGGTGGTGCGGTTCCTCGGCGAGCGGTTCGAGGCGCTGGACCGCCACGACGGTGAGGACAGCCGCCTGCGGGAGTGGATCAAGCTGTACGAACGCGTGACCACGGCGCCCAATCGCCTGCCGCTGGACCGTTCCCTGGAGTTGACGCACGGCGCGCTGGCCACCGACCCCGCCGACCCCGAACGGCTCGGCCGGGACACGGTGATCCGGGCGCTGGTCGTGGCCCGCTGGTTCTGGCTCGATCCCCTGCTCGACCCCACCGGCCGGTGCGCCGAGGAGATCGCGCGCCAGTTCAGAGGGCTGGTCTCCTACTGCAAGACCGGTCGTTCGACGCTGCTAGGAGAGGCCGATAGGTATGAGCGACGTCCAGAGCGTTAGCAGCCCCCGGATCCCGCCCGACGAGCGCTACACGAGCCGTCGCCGCAGGCTCAAACTCGGGGCCGTGGCCGCGGTCGCCACGCTGTTGGCCGCCGGTGCCGTGCACTTCGCGCTGTGGGAACCCGCCCGGCTGAGCGACGCCGCCGACGCGTTCGGCGAGGAGATGAGCGGGGTGATGGGCAAGATCCAGGCCCACAACGCCGAGGTGCTGAAGAAGAATCCCACCGACTACGTGACCATCGTGGTGCTGCTGCCGCTGTCGGCTGACTGGCAGGAGGCCGGGATGAGCAAGGAGGCCATGAGGCACGCGTTGCAGGGCTCCTATCTGGCGCAGTTGTGGCACAACGAGACGCAGAGCCAGGCGTCGCACGTCAGGTTGCTCGTGGGGAGCAGCGGGCCGGACGACTGGGAGGACACCGTCAAGGACCTGCGGGCCCGGGTGGCGAGTGACCACATCGCGGCCGTCGTCGGGCTGGGCGCCAGCACCTCCACCACGTTCAACGTGGTCACGCGGTTGAGCGAGGACAAAGTCGCGATGGTCGCCGCGGTCCTCACCTCCGACAAGTTCAAGGGGCAGGCCGGGTTCGTCCGGCTGGCGCCGCTCAACAGCGATCAGGCGACGGCGGGGGCGCAGTTCGCCCTGCGGGCCGGCAAGAAGATCAAGGCGGTCATCGTCGAGGACACCAACTCCTCGCAGCACTACGCCAAGACGTTGCACGACACGTACGCGAGCGTGCTCAAGGACGCGCCGAACGTGGAGCTCATGGAGGGCAAGGCGTTCGACTCCTCGACCAGCACGGCCGGTGCCGTCATGGGGATCAACGCCGATCGGCTCTGCACCTGGGGAGCCGACTATGTCTTCTACGCGGGACGCGCCGAGCAGCTTCCCTCGCTGCTGGACGCCCTCAGCAGGGCGCACGGCTGCGTCGGGCGCGAGGTCAAGATCATCTCGGGCGACGACACCAGTGAGCTGGACAAGGGGGCCACCTGGACCGACGGCGACGGGAAGCTCCAGCTCTATTACACGGCCCTGGCTCCCAAGGAGAACGTGACGAACAGCAAGAGCGTTGTCCCGGAGGCGATCAAGAGCAGGTTCGTGGGAAACAACGAAAGAGCGTACGGGCGGCTATTCCCCGAAGAGAAGAGCATGGACGACGGTGACGCGATCATGCACCACGATGCCGTCTATGTCGCCATCAAGGCGATCGACAATCTGCTTCCCTCACGTGTGAAGGGGACGCAACTGCTACCGGAGGACGTGGCGGGGGCACTCCGCAGCGGGTCCCTGGAGTTGGGTGGCGCGAGCGGCCACATCAAGATCCTCAAGGACGGCACCACGTTGCGGCCCGAACTCCCTCTCATGCGACGCCGGCCGGACCACACCACGACGGTCGAAGACTGGGTGAGCCTGAAACCGTAGTCAGGCGAGGTTGCCCGCCATGCGGCGGAGCACGTCGACGGTCGCGTGGTAGTCCTCCGGGATCACGCCCTCGGTCATCCGCTGCCGGAACCGCTTCGGTGAGCCGCCGCCTTGGGCTATGGCGTTGAGCACCTGCCACTCCCTGCGGGATGTTGCTCGGCCGCTTCGTCGAGGCGATGTGTCAGAGCTTGGTCTGGCCCCAGACGAGCAGCATGGCGATGACGAACACGATCACCACGCCCATGTAGCCCACGGGTCCCAGGCGGAACATCCGGCGTACACGGTTGAGTCCCCAGGCGAACAGTAACGCCAGGAAGACCAGGAGGATCAGGCCGCCGTCCATGTTGTCCAGTATGCGGGCTCAGGCCGTCACCCGCGCGCCAGGAACTAGAACCCGAACGACCGCCCGATGATCTCCTTCATGATCTCGGTGGTGCCGCCGTAGATGGTCTGGACCCGGCTGTCCAGCCACGCCTTGGCGACTGGATACTCCATCATGTAGCCGTACCCGCCGTGGAGCTGGAGGCAGCGGTCGATGACCTTGGTCTGCAGTTCGGTGGTCCACCACTTGGCCTTGGCCGCGTCGACCGCCGTGAGCTGGCCGGCGTTGAGCGCGACGATGCACTTGTCGACGTAGTGGCGGGCGATGTCGGTCTCGGTGGCCAGCTCGGCGAGGACGAACCGGGTGTTCTGGAACGAGCCGATGCTCCGGCCGAAGGCCTGACGCGACTTGCAGTATTCGATGGTCTGCTCCAGCACGACCTCCGCGGCGGCGACCGCGGCCACGGCGATCGACAGGCGTTCCTGCGGCAGGTTGTGCATGAGCTGGAAGAAGCCCTCGCCGTCGTTCGGGCCGAGGCGGTTGGCGACCGGTACGCGGACGTTGTCGAAGAACAATTCGGCGGTGTCCTGCGCCTTCATGCCGACCTTCTCCAGGTTGCGCCCGCGGCCGAACCCCTCCATGCCCCGCTCCACGACGATCAGCGTCGTGCCCCTGGCGCCCGCCTCGGGGTCGGTCTTGGCCACCACGACGACCAGGTCGGCGTTGATCCCGTTCGTGATGAACGTCTTCTGCCCGCTGACCCGGTAGTGGTCGCCGTCGCGTACGGCGGTGGTCCTGATGCCCTGCAGGTCGCTGCCGGCGCCCGGCTCGCTCATGGCGATGGCGGTGATCAGCTCGCCGCTCACGAATCCGGGCAGCCAGCGCTGTTTCTGCTCGTCGTTGGTCAGTTCCACGATGTACGGGGCCATGACGTCGTTGTGCAACGAGAAACCGAGTCCGCTGGCCGCACTTCTGATGATCTCTTCGACGATCACCGCGTTGTAGCGAAAGTCGGTGATTCCCGCGCCGCCGTACTCCTCCGGCACCGAGAACCCGAACATGCCCAATTCCCCGGCCCGCTTCCAGACCTCACGCGGGACGATGCCGTCCTTCTCCCACTGGGGGTGGTTCGGCACGACCTCGCGGGTCATGAACTCGCGCACGGTCTCCCGGAAGAGCAGGTGCTCCTCGTCGAAGAGATCTCGCTGCATCAGTGCCTCCAGTCACAGAATTCCATTCTGTTACCGTCAGGTATACCCGCTTTTGCGGTGCGGCAGGAGACTGTGGACACGGCTTCATCACAAGTGCTCTGAGAGACGGCATTCCGTATGTGTTGCGCGTGGTTTGGCCCTTAAGATCTACCCTCGGTCTATTTGTGGGTGATCGGAGTCTCCCGTGAGTCGGTGGCGCAACGCGTTGATCGCCGCATCGGTTGGGTCTGTGGCGACCTTAGGTCTAGTGGTGTTGCCCAACGTACCCGCGTCGGCCGCGCCGGCCGATCTCGTCATCGACTACTCGTGCGTCGCCGTGGGCCCCAGCCCCATCGTGCGACATGGCGGCTCGGTCAGGCTGACCACCAACCTCACGTTCGCCACGGACCTCACGGTCGGCGACCCGCTCAACTTCACCTGGAAGATGAGCTACACCGGGGACGGCAGCCGCCTGCAGTCGCCGGGCTACTTCGGCCCGGGCGGCCAGGTGCACGCCACCGGCAACGTCCAGCTCAGCAAGGACTGGGTGGGCATTCTCCAGCCCAGGGGCAGCGCCGAGCAGGAGGACGCGCTGCGTCCCGACGACGAGCTCTCCCTGCCGCCGATCATGAACGACCCCGGCCTGACCAACAAGGCCGGCACCGTCAAGATCACACCCAAGGACATCGAGCTCGACTTCACCCCGCCGGACGGCGACGTCCTCGTCAACGACGGTGACGACACCGACAATCCGAGCGACATGCAGATCGTGTACGGCCCCGGCTGGACGGAGCTGAACGACCGGCCGGGCTCCGAGAACCACGTGCACAACGACCTGCACCAGAGCAACGTGCCCGGCTCCTCTGCCGAGCTGACCTTCGTCGGCACCGGCGTGACGTACATCGGGCCGACGGACAAGGACTCCGGTCCGGTCGACATCTTCATCGACGATGTCAAGCGGGCCACGATCGACCCCTCGCGCGACGCCGACGACGACCCCGTCAACGACGACCTCGACGGCGGTCAGGACCTGTGGACGTCGCCGAACCTGACGTACGGCAAGCACAAGATCAAGATCGTGAACGCCGCGGCCGACGGGACCAAGTTCACCTGGCTGGACGCGTTCGAGGTGTCGACCACCACGGCGCAGACGCCGACCGGATACCACAGCGCGAAGTGCAGCCCGGTGGCCACTCCGGTGTCGATCGAAGTGACGGTCCGGCCGAAGTCGGGTCCCACGGACACGAACTCACCCGACCCGAGCGACACTCCCACGAACGACCCGGACCCGGACCCGGATCCCGATCCCGACCCTGACGACCACACCACGCCCCCCGCCGCCGGCACTGTGACCGACAGCCTGGGCCGCGTGATCGTGGTGCCCCAGGCGACCGGTACGGGCACGTCCACGCCGAAGTCCACCGGGCCGACCGCGACGAAGTACTACAGGGCGCAGATCGGCAAGACGCCCAAGGGCGGTGTGGACAGTGGTGAGGCGCCGGAGGTCGAGCGGCCGTACGGACTGATGGCCACCGGTATGGCGGTGGTGCTGGGGAGCGCGGGCAGCGGGCTGCTGCTGCGCCGGCGCAGGGCCGAGCACGCGGGAGGAGCGCAGTGATGGCCGAGCAGAAGACACCGATGCAGAGGGCGCTGCCCGGGCTGCTGGTCGCCGGGTCACTCGGCGGTGTCGGCCTGGTCATGGTGAGCCTGCTCTCGCTGGCGCCCCCGGTCCAGGACGGGTCGACGCCGCTCGCGGCGGCCAAGGACCAGCCGACCAAGGTGGAGGTGTCGAACGCGGGCGCGTTCGTCCTCCCGGCGACGGTCGGGCCAGGTGGCAAGAACGCACCTCTGACCCCGGCTCGCCTGGACGCGCCCCCGCCGCTGGCGGCCCTGCCGGTCGTCGCGCCGATCCCCGCACCGAAGACCCGGGCCGCCAAGGTCAAGGCCAGGCCCAGTCGTATCAAGATCCCCAAGATCAAGGTGAACGCGCCGGTCGGGGCGGTCACGGTGAACATCAAGGGCAAGCTGGGCACCCCGCCGCTGAGCAAGCCCAACCAGGTGGGCTGGTACCGGTTCTCGCCGGTGCCGGGGGAGGCCGGGCCGTCGATCATCAACGGCCACGTCGCCACCCGCAAGGGCCCCGCCGTCTTCGACCGGCTGCGCGAACTTGCCAAGGGCGACCACATCTACGTGTATCGGTCGGACGGAAAGGTCACCCGGTACACGGTGAGTGGGATCGAGCAGGCCAGCAAGACGTCGTTCCCGACCAACCGCGTGTACGGGAACACGAACGATGCCCAGCTCAGGCTCATCACTTGTGGCGGGGTCTACAACAAGACCGCGCATAGTTACACGGACAACATCGTCGTGTACGCAACGCTGTCAAAGAAGAAGGGCTGACCCGGTAAGCTGTGGCCGATTTGGCGGTTTACGGGAAGTTGACAGGGACAGTTCGTAGGATCTCAACCTAACCGTGACCAACGGCTGGAATTCTGGCACGACTGTTGACACTGCTTTGAAACGGAGATGGACCCGTGCTTATGTCCCAGGCGTGGCGCCGCCTCGCCCATAAGACGTCCGCGTTGGGACTGATGGGTGCGCTTGTCGTCTCCGTTTGTTCGCTCTTCATAGTCGCGACGCCAACAGCGGCTCTGGCGGCCGTGACCAAGCAATACAGCTACACGTGTGCCACTGGTGGGCCGTTCACGTTCACCGCCGCCACCCCGATCACAGTCAGCCTCAGCACACCCGACACGGTGACGGCTGGCCAGACCTTCGATCTGACGGTGAGCATCCCGGCGCTGACGCTGGCCGCATCGCCAACGGTGGCCGGCAAGGTGAGCGCCACCTTGGCCCTGACGCCAACGAATGCCACCGTGAACGACGCGACCACGGCAAAGGAGGGAGCGACGGTCACGATCAACCAGACCGCCGTCCCCGCTGGCAGCGTCGTCTACAAGGTCGCAGTCACCGCTGGCATGACGGGCAACGTCACCCTGAAGCCCGCCGACCTGAAGCTGGGCCTGACCACTGGCGCGACCACCACGACAACGTGCACCACGCCTACCACCGCCGAGGCTCTGAGCGTCCCGATCGGTACGGGCGGTGGTGGCACCGACAACGAGATCATCACCTACGACTGTGACCTCGTTCCCACCGTCACCACCAACACCGACTACCCGGCCGACGTGGACATCAAGGTCGTTCTGACGCCCCCGACCACCGCCTCGGCCAACGCCGACGCCGAGGTCAAGTGGGCCGGCACCATCCAGACCACCGGCGATCCACTGTCGCTGCCCACGAACTTCCCCGCCAGCTCCAAGATCTTCGCCACCATCAAGGCGAGCGGTGCCGGAGCGCCCGCCACCGCGACCGGTGAGGCGACGCTCACCGGCGCCACGGCCGGGTCGGACCTGGCGACGCTCCCCAGCGTCACCATCAAGGTCAAGCCCACCAGCACCGGCACCGTGACGCTGACCCCGGGCGACATCGCCTTCGGGACGTCGGCCTCCTCGCCCGCGATCAAGTGCGTGGCGCCCACCAGCACGACCGGGCTGAAGACGTACACCTTCACGGTCGGTAACGCCAGCACGACCCCCACCCCGACCCCCACTCCCACTCCCACGACCACCAGCCCTCGCCCCACCAGGACCAGCACCGCCACGGTGACGGTCACGCCGAAGGTGCAGAAGTCCAAGACCCCCAAGGCGGGTGCGGACACCGGTGCCGGTGGTGAGATGGGGCCGGACGGCAGGTTGTTCATCCTGACGGGCGCCGGTCTGATCGCGGCCGCGGCCGTGGGCGGGCTGGTCATGCGGCGACGTTCGATCAAGGGCTGAGCGAAATGTCGGGCTACTACCCCTACGGTGGCGCCGCGCCCACTCCGCCGCCGCCTCCTGAGGAGAAGGGCAGCGCCGCTCTCAGGACCGTGCTGATCGTGGCCGCCCTCGCCGGCGTCGCGACCGTCGTGGCCGGGATGCTGATCGTGCTCAACTCGCCCGCCGAGTACGGCCTGGAGAGCAACAGGGACGCCCTGGCCCTGCAGTCGCAGCCCACGGGCAAGCCCGAGCAGGCGCTGTTCCAGGCGGGCCCGGACGTGCCGCCGCCGCTGCCGCAGATCGTCCCGGCGCCGGCGATGCTGCCGTCCACGCCGGTCCGGCTCGTGATCAAGCGCCTGGGCATCAACGCGCCGATCAAGTCCGTCGGCCTGGCCAAGGACGGCTCGATCGAGGTGCCTCCGTCGAACAACGCCAACCTGGCCGGGTGGTACCGGAACATGTCCACCCCGGGTGAGGCCGGCCCCGCCGTGGTGCTCGGGCACAAGGACACCAGGACGAGCCCGGCGGTGTTCAGCAAGCTGCCGCAGCTCAAGAACGGCGACACCATCGAGGTCCAGCGCCAGGACAAGACCACCGCGGTCTTCACCGTCGGCGGCGTGGAGCAGGCCAACAAGAAGACGTTCCCGACCGAGCGCGTGTACGGGGGCCGGGAGAACGCCCAGCTCCACCTCATCACCTGCGGTGGCATCTACAACCGCATCACCGGGCATTACACGGACAACGTCATCGTCTACGCGACGATGACGAGCTCTTATCGAAGCTGAGAAGCTGAGCGCGGAGGCTGGCATGGGCTGGATGGCGAAGCGGAGACTGCGGACTGGCCCCACGGCGGCCCTTCCGGCCAAACCAGACCCGGACGAACTGCTACGGATCATCCGGCTGGCCGACCCGAGCGCCCACAAGGACGGCGACGACATCGTGGCCACCGACGTGCGCGTGTGCGCCCCGGTCGAGGCCGACCCGGAGTTGACCGGTGGCGAACTGGAGAAGGTGTGGGCGGTGCGGGTGACCGCCGAGGGGCCGCTGCCACTGGACTACTTCGACCGTTTTCTGGCCGAGGGGCTGGCCTTCCGGCTCAAGGGGCTGTCGGTGTGCCGGGGCGAGGTGAGCGATCCGGCCGACGAGGCCGAGAGCGGCCCGGCGGTGATTCTGCCGGTACGCCCCACGGCCGAGGAGCTGGCGCCGCTGCTGGAGGAGCACGAAGACGACTTCACCTTCGTCTCCGGCGACATCAAGGCCGTGCTGGTGCCGCAGAAGGGCCAGCCTCCGGCCGTACAGGAACTGCTGCCCTTCGCCACCGAGCTGACCGCGATCGAGCTGCGCGGCGACGAGCCGGCCAAGCTCGGCGCGCTCGCCCTGGAGCTGTCCGAGGCGCTCAACGGCCTCGTGGTGGACCGGTGGCGGTTCCGGGTCGACGCGGCGGAGGACCTCGTTCCGCCGGCCTGAAGGCGGGCACAGCCCCGAACGTCATTCTGTTGTACTCTGCCCCTAGTAACCGAATAATGCTCGGTTTCCAGGAGGCACTGTGGCAGAGGCGTACATCGTCGGGGCGGTCCGCACCCCGGTCGGCAAGAAGAAGGGCGGCCTTTCCACCGTCCACCCCACTGACCTGGCCGCTCACACGCTGAAGGCGCTGATCGACCGCACCGGCGTCGACCCGGCGGCGGTCGAGGACGTCATCATGGGGTGCGTCATGCAGTTCGGCCCCCAGAGCATGGACATTGCGAGGAACGCCTGGTTGTCGGCGGGCCTGCCCGAGACCACCGCCGGCGTCACGATCGACCGGCAGTGCGGCTCGTCGCAGCAGTCGATCCACTTCGCCGCGCAGGGCGTCCTGTCGGGCACCCAGGACCTGGTCGTGGCGGCCGGCGTCGAGTCCATGAGCGTCGTGCCCATGGGCTCGTCCATCACGGCCGCGCTGGAGAAGGGCATGCCGTTCCCGTTCGGCGACAAGTGGGTCGAGCGCTACGGCAAGCAGGAGATCTCCCAGTTCCGCGGCGCGGAGCTGATGTGCGAGAAGTGGGGCTACACGCGCGAGGTGCTGGAGCAGTTCGCGTTCGAGTCCCACCAGCGGGCCGCCAAGGCCATCGCCAACGGTCACTTCAAGGACCAGATCGAGCCCATCAACGGCGTCGAGGACGACGAGGGCCCCCGGGCCGACACGACGCTGGAGAAGATGGCCGGGCTGAAGACCCTGAAGGAGGGCGGGCAGATCACCGCCGCGACCTCCTCGCAGATCTCCGACGGCTCCGGCGCGGTGCTCATCGCCTCCGAGCAGGCCGTGCGCGAGCACGGGCTGACCCCGCGCGCCCGGATCCACCAGCTCGCGCTCATGGGCGACGACCCGGTCTACATGCTGACCGCCCCGATCCCCGCCACGCAGCGGGCGCTGAAGAAGGCCGGCATGTCGATCGGCGACATCGACGTGGTCGAGATCAACGAGGCGTTCGCCCCGGTGCCGCTGGCCTGGATGAAGGAGCTCGACGCCGACCCCGCCCGGGTCAACCCCAACGGCGGCGCCATCGCGCTCGGTCACCCGCTCGGCGGCACGGGCGCGATCCTGATGACCAAGCTGCTGCACGAGCTGGAGCGCACCGGCGGCCGCTATGGCCTGCAGACGATGTGCGAGGGCGGCGGCCAGGCCAACGTCACCATCATCGAACGGCTCTGAAAAGGGTGGAGCGCCGCCTCCCAGGCGTAACGGGGGAGGCGGCGCTCGCTAACTACCATCCTGGTAGTTGTCTAGCGGCCCTTGGGCGGGATGCGCCGGGGCGGCGCGATCGGGCGCTGCGGCATTTTGGGCATCGGCCGCACCACGGGCAGTTGCGGGGGGTTTTTCCTGCCTGAGCGAACTCGCATAAGGAAGCTCCTTTACGTAACTCACGACGCGGCTCGAAACGAAGGCCGGTCGACAAGCTCAGTTGCCGCGTCTGGGGAACGGGGGCTGACTGGGCGAATTACTGGTAAAGGCGCATGTCCATGAAGGTATGAGGTTCGTGGGACTCCGTGCAACCGAATTTACGGCAGCCGGTCCGGGACCGTTTTGTGCACCTGCTGGAACACCACCGACGTGCGGAACCCGACGATCTCCTTGCGTTTGCTCAACCGGTCGAGCAGGAACGCGTGCAGGTGGTCGAGGTCGCGCACACCCACGTGCAGCAGGAAGTCGTCCCCGCCGGCCAGGACGAACACGCTGAGCACCTCGGGCATCTCGGCGGCCGACGACTTGAACGCGTTGATCACCGCCCGGCTGAGCGGCCGTACCTGGACCGAGATCATGGCCTGCACGGAGCGGTTGAGCGCGGCCGGATCGATGTCGGCGTGATAGCCGCGGATCACGCCCCTGCGGGTCAGCGCCCTGACCCGCTCCAGACAGGTCGAGGGCGCGATGCCGAGCTGACGGGCCAGCTCCCTGTTGGACTGCCGCGCATCCGTTTGGAGCAACCGTACGATCGCCGAATCAAGTTCGTCCATGACCACAGGTTGGCATGGCATTCCGGTCATACGTTCGCCAGCAGACCCCTATGTCCGAATAGGGGAAGTAAGTTCGGCCCCATGACTGGACGAATGGGTGCTGGACAGGGAACGGCGTTGCTGGTGGGCGCGGTGCTGGGGCCGGGGATGCTGGTGCTGCCCCATCTGGCCGCCGCCGCGGCGGGGCCGGCCTCCGTGCTCGCCTGGGCGGGGCTGCTCGCATTGAGCGTGCCCGTCGCGCTGACCTTCGCCGCGCTCGGGGCCCGGTACCCCGACGGCGGGGGCGTGGCCGGCTTCGTCGGGCTCGCGTTCGGCAGGCACGCCTCCGCCGTGGCCGGATGGTGGTTCTACGGCGCGGTCCCCCTCGGCACCGTTGCGGGGGCGCTGGTCGGCGGCCGGTACGTCGAAGCCTGCCTGGGCGTGGACGGCACCCTGGCCGCCTGCCTGATCCTGCTGGCCGCGTTCGGCGCCAACGCGGCGGGCCTGCGCACCTCGGGACGGCTGCAGATCGGCCTCGTCGCCCTGCTCGTCGCACTCCTGGCCACCGCCGTGATCACCGCCGCCCCGCACGCCGACGCCGCCAACTTCACCCCCTTCGCCCCGTACGGCGCGGGCGGCGTGGTGGCGGCGGCCGGGGTGCTCATGTTCGCGTTCGTCGGCTGGGAGGCCGCCAGCCACCTGTCGGCCGAGTTCGCCGACCGGCGCGGCCTGATCAGGGCCACCGTGGTGACCCTCGTCGTGGTCGCGCTCCTGTACGTCGGCGTCTCCGTCACCTCCGTCGGCGTGCTCGGCGCGGACATGACCGGCGTGCCGCTCACCGCCATGCTGGAGATCGGCCTCGGCTCGGCGGCGCGGCCGGTCACCGGGGTGGTGGCGGTGCTGCTGACGTTCGGCGCGGTCAACACCTACCTGGCCGGGGCGGCGCGGCTGGGGGCGGCCCTGGCCAGGGACGGCGCGCTGCCGGGCTGGTTCGCCAGGGGCGGGGCGCCGGGTGAGACGCCGTACCGGAGCCTGGGATTGCAGGCCGTTTTCAGCGTGCCTGTGCTGATCTGGGCGGTTGATCTGGACGTGTTGATGCGGGCGACCTCCGCGTGCCTGGCGGCGGTCACCGTGGCGGGGGTGGCGGCGGCGGTGCGGATGTTGCCGGCCGGGCGCCACCGGATCACGGCCGTCGTGGGGACCGGCATGTCGGTCGTCGCGCTGGCGTTCTGCGGCGTTTACCTGGTGGTGCCCGCCGCGCTCGCTCTCGTGGCACTGGCCGTGCTGAAGGTCCATGCTCGCCGTTCATACAAAATCGGGCTATAAACGGCGCAGGGCGCCGTCAGGCGGGCAGTACTCCAAGCACAGGACGGCGCAACGTTCGGAGGTGCTGATGACCGAGCACGCCAAGTACGCGGAGTCCAGGGAGGTCGGCGAGCAGGCCCGCGAGCAGGAATGGACGCGGCCCAGCTTCGCCAAGCAACTGTTCCTGGGCGACTTCCGGCTGGATCTGGTGCATCCGGCGCCCGCTCTGTCCGACGAGGCGACCAAGCGCGGGGAGGACTTCGTCAGGGCGCTGCGGCGCTATCTCGACGCGCACGTCGATCCCGCCCTCATCGAGCGCACCGCGCAGGTGCCCGACGACGTGGTCAAGGGCCTGGCGGGGCTCGGGGCGTTCGGCATCACGATCAGCCAGGAGTACGGCGGCCTCGGGCTGCCCTACCTGTATTACTGCCGCGCTCTCATCCTCGTCGGCTCGTACTGCCCGGCCCTGGCCACCCTCCTGTCGGCGCACCAGTCGATCGGTGTGCCGCAGCCGATCAAGCTGTTCGGCACCGAGGAGCAGAAGCGCGAGTTCCTGCCCAGATGCGCGGTGGGCGAGATCTCGGCGTTCCTGCTGACCGAGCCCGACGTCGGCTCCGACCCCGCGCGGCTGGGCACCACGGCGGTCCGCGACGGCGACGAGTACGTGCTCGACGGCGTCAAGCTGTGGACGACCAACGGCGTCGTCGCCGACCTGCTGGTCGTCATGGCCAGGACCGGCAAGAAGATCAGCGCGTTCGTGGTCGAGGCCGACACGCCCGGCATCACGGTCAAGCGGCGCAACACGTTCATGGGCCTGCGCGGCATCGAGAACGGCGTCACCGAGTTCTCCCAGGTCAGAGTGCCCGCCCGCAACCTCATCGGCAAGGAGGGCCAGGGGCTGCGGATCGCGCTCACCACGCTGAACACCGGCCGCCTGTCCCTGCCGGCCACCTGCGCGGGCAACGCCAAGTGGGCCGTCAAGATCGCCCGGGAGTGGGGCAACGAGCGCGTGCAGTGGGGCCGCAAGGTCGGCAAGCACGAGGCCGTGGCCACGAAGATCGCCTTCATCGCGGCCACCGCGTACGCGATCGAGGCCGTCTGCGAGCTGACCGGCCGGCTGGCCGACGACCAGCGCAACGACATCAGGATCGAGGCGGCGCTGGCCAAGCTGTTCGCCTCCGAGCTGTCGTACCAGGCGCTCGACGAACTGGTCCAGGTCAGGGGCGGGCGCGGCTACGAGACCGCCGAGTCGCTGGCCGCCAGGGGCGAGCGCGGCGTGCCCGCCGAGCAGATGCTGCGCGACTCCCGCATCAACCGCATCTTCGAGGGCTCCTCCGAGATCATGCGCCTGATGATCACCAGGGAGGCGGTGGACGCGCACCTGTCGGCCGCCGGCGAGCTGATCAACCCCGAGGCCAGCCGTCAGGAGCGCACGCAGGCGCTGCGCCGGGCCAGCCGCTTCTACGCCCGGTGGCTGCCCACGCTGGTGGCCGGGACCGGGAACCTGCCGACCGCGTACGCCGACTTCGGGCCGCTGGCCGCGCACCTGCGGTTCGTGGAGCGGACCAGCAGGAAGCTGGCCCGGTCCACCTTCTACGGCATGTCACGGTGGCAGGGCAGGCTGGAGCACAAGCAGTCGTTCCTGGGCCGGATCGTCGACATCGGGGCGGAGCTGTTCGCGATGACCGCCGTCTGCGTCAAGGCCGAGGAGGACTCCAAGGACCTGGGACGTCGGCCGTTCGAGCTGGCGGACTCCTTCTGCCAGCAGGCGAGGCGGCGCGTGGACGCGCTGTTCGACCGCCTCTGGGACAACAGCGACGGCAGTGACGTGCGACTGGCCGCGTACGTGCTGGAAGGCCGGTACGCCTTCGTCGAGGAGGGCATCCTCGACCCGTCCATCGAGGGGCCGTGGATCGGCACGCCGGAGGGCGGGGAGAGCGTGCGGAGAAAAATACTCTGACATCCGGTCTAGACCGGTTGTGCGCTCAATTGGGGTCGAGTGTTGCAAAACCGAGACGAGCCGGTATAGACCGGCTGCTTAACTCGGGCTTACGCTGGCGCAAACACAGGCGAGCCTTGGCTCGCGTGCCTCAATCCCCCAGGGCGGGGTCCGTTGGCTGGTACGGACCAGCTTCACCCGCCCGACGCGAAGGCGGTATCTCCAGTGAACATGAAGCTTGTGAGCGGCGCCGCTCTCGGCCTGGCCACGATGCTGGTCCTGTCCAGTTGTGGCTCCGGCGGTTCTGGCGGCGGTGGCGGCACCCAGGCGTCCGAAGGCGGCGCGGTCACCCTGAACATGGTCGCCGCCGACTACGGCGACGGCCCCGGCAAGCCGAACTCGGGAGAGACGTTCTGGAAGGGCGTCGTGGACGAGTTCCAGGCGGCCAACCCGAACATCAAGGTCAAGGTCCAGGTCATCAACTGGAACGACATTGACAAGCAGGTCGCCACCATGGTCCAGAACGGCCAGGTGCCCGACATCCTGCAGACCGGCGACTACTCCGGCTTCGTCGCGGACAAGCTGCTCTACAAGGTGGACGAGGTCCTGTCCCCGAACGTCTCCGGCGACATGCTGCAGAAGTTCGCCGACTTCGGGAAGGTCGACGGGACCGCGTACGGCATCCCGTTCGTCTCCTCCGCCCGCGCGCTGTTCTACAACAAGGACCTGTTCGAGAAGGCCGGCATCGCCGAGCCGCCGAAATCGTGGGACGAGCTCAAGGCCGCCGCCGAGAAGCTCAAGAAGGCCGGCGTGACGCAGCCGTTCGGCCTGCCGCTCGGCCAGGAGGAGGCCCAAGCCGAGTCGTTCCTGTGGATGCTGGGCAACGGCGGCACCTACAAGGACGCGGCCGGCAAGTGGGCGATCAACTCGCCGCAGAACGTCGAGACGTTCACGTACATGAAGGGCCTGGTCGACGCCGGCCTGACCACCCCGAACCCGGGCACCAAGGACCGTAAGACGGTCTGGGAGGACTTCGGCGCGGGCAAGGTCGGCATGGTCAACGGCGGCCCCATGTCGATCCCGATCTTCGACGCGGCCGGCCTGAAGAACTACGGCGTCGTGCCGATCCCCGGCAAGGCCGGCCCGCTCGACACCACGCTCGGCGTCATGGACTGGATCATGGCGTTCAACAAGAACGGCCACGCCGCCGAGATCAAGAAGTTCTTCGACTTCTTCTACACCGGCAGCGCCGCGCAGAAGATCTCCGACACCTACAAGCTGCTGCCCGTCACCAACGGCGGCATCCAGAAGCTGTCGAGCGACGAGAAGCTCAAGCCGTTCCTCGACGCGCTGCCCAACGCCAGCTTCTACCCGTTCCAGGACCCGAAGTGGGCCGAGGTGAACCCCGCCATCAAGCAGACCATCGGCGGGGCCGTCAAGGACGACCCGGCCAAGGTCCTCGGTGAGCTGCAGAAGACCGCCGAAGCGGCCGGCTGATCCATCGGGGGCCCGTACGGCCGGCACCCGGGTGCCGGCCGTACCGTCCTGGAAAGGTGTCTGATGAAAAGCGTGCAAAGGCGGGGCCTGCGCGCCCTTGAGCCTCTCGCCTGGGTCGGGCCCGCCGTGGTGCTGATCGTGCTGGTCGTGCTCTGGCCCGTGGTCGAGATGATCAGGTCGTCGTTCCTGGAGATCAGCCGGCTGGGCGTGGAGCGCGGTTACAACGGGTTCGCGAACTTCGAGAAGCTGTTCGCCGAGAAGGACTTCGCCGACATCATGCTCCGCAGCGTGATCTGGGTGATCGCGGTCGTCGTGCTCACCGTGCTGATCTCGCTCGCCCTCGCCCAGCTCTTCAACCAGCGCTTCCCGCTGCGCAAGGTGGCCCGGTGGGCGCTGATCGCGCCGTGGGCCGCGTCCGTCCTCATGACGGCGATCATCTTCAAGTGGATGCTCGACCCCGAGGTCGGCGTGATCAACCAGATCCGGTTGAAGCTCGGGCTGATCGACGCGATGGGCGGGGCCGCCGCCGACCAGCTCGGCGACGCCGCCACCGCCATGCCGTGGCTGGTGTTCGTCGCGGTGTTCGTGTCGGTGCCGTTCACCACGTACGCGCTGCTGGCCGGCCTCGCGACCATCCCCGCCGACGTGTACGAGGCCGCCAAGATGGACGGGGCCGGGCGACTGCGGACGTACTGGTCGATCACGCTGCCGCTGCTGCGCCCCGCGCTCACCGTGGCCGCCCTGATCAACGTCATGAACGTCTTCAACAGCTTCCCCATCATCTGGGCGATGACCCACGGCCAGCCGGGCTACTCGACGGCCACCTCGACGATCCTCATGTACATCCTCAAGGGCTCCGACATCGGTGAATCGGCCGCCATGTCCGTCGTCAACTTCGGCATGGTGATCGTGCTGACCGTGATCTTCCTCAGAGTGTCCCGGTGGAACAAGGAGGTCGCGTGATGGCCGTCAAGACGGTGCCGCCGCGGGCCAGGCCCCACCACCACGCCCGCGCGGGCAGGCCGCCGTCGCGCGCCCTGCCCAAGATCAAGACGGTCGTGGTCGCGGCCAGCGCGTACCTGATCTCGTTCCTCTTCCTGTTCCCGTACGTGGTGATGCTGCTCACCTCGCTGCGCTCCCAGGACTCGCTGCGCGACGTGTCGTTCTGGCCGCAGGAGTGGGTGTGGTCGAACCTGACCGACTTCTGGGGCAGCGGCCTGGCCGGGAACCTGTGGGTGACGATCAAGGTGGCGGCGGGCTCGACGGTGCTCGTGCTGCTGGTCGCGCTGCCCGCGGCGTACTACTCGGCGCGGCACCAGTTCAGGGGGCGCACCGCGTTCCTGATCCTGGTGCTGATCACCCAGATGTTCCAGCCCACGGCCATGGTGGTCGGCATCTACCGCGAGTTCTTCATGTTCGGGCTGGTGGACTCGATCTGGGCGCTGATCCTGGTCAACGGCGGGTTCAACCTGGCGTTCGCGGTGTGGATCCTGAACGCCTACTTCTCCTCGATCCCGCGCGAGCTGGAGGAGGCCGCCTTCATCGACGGGAACGGGCGCTTCGGCGCGCTGTTCCGGATCACGCTGCCGCTGGCCATGCCCGGCGTCATCACCGCGCTGATCTTCACCTTCATCGCCGCGTGGAACGAGTTCGTGGTCGCGCTGACGCTGACCACGACGACCGAGAACCAGCCGCTCCCGGTGGCGCTCAACTCGTTCATCGGGCAGTACCAGGTGGACTGGCAGAACCTGTTCGCCGGTTCCGTGATCGCCACCATCCCGGTGATCATTCTCTTCGCCCTGATCGAGCGGAAGGTGGTCGGCGGCCTGACCGCCGGCTCCATCAAGTAGGCCGCCGGGCCGCCATGGTGGCGGCCCGGCGCGCTACTCACTTCTGGGGCACCCTGGCCACGCAGAACACCGTCTGGCCGAACGGCGCGCGCACGAAACGCTCGATGAACCTGGTCGTCGGTACGACCGTGCGGTCGTAGATCTTGACCAGCCGCGGGTCAGGGTAGCCCACGCCGCCCCGGCGCACGGCCAGCCACCACGCGATGCCGCCGAGGAAGTTGATCGGCTTGAGCACGTCGATGTCGAGCCCGGCCTTGGCGACCGTGGCGCGCAGCGTCTTGGGCGTGTAGCGCTGGACGTGGCCGACCTTGCGGTCGAAGTCTCCGTAGAGCTGCATGTAGCCGGGCACCCAGATGATGATCCGGCCGCCGGGCTGCGTGACGGCCGCCAGCGAGCGCAGGGCCCCGGCGTCGTCCTCGATGTGCTCCAGGACGTTCATCATGACGACGGTGTCGACCTTGTCCTCGAGCGGGATGTCGGTCGGCAGGCCGAACTGCAGGACGCTGATGTCGTCGCGGTCGGCGAAGCGCTTGTCGAGCTGCTCGACGCAGTAGGGGTCGAAGTCGCTGACAACGAGGCGGTCGAGTCGCGGCATGAACTGTTCGGCGAAGTGGCCGAGCCCGGAACCGATCTCCAGCATCGACCGGCCGACATGCGGGGCGACCATGTCGAACTCGTACTGCCGATAGTTCTTGGCCTCGTCCCCACCTAGGTGGTTCTCCAGGGCCTCGTCACCGGCCGCCGGTTGGACTACACGGTCATACCCAGACATAATCCCGTTCCTTCAAGGGTTCATGGATTGCCCGAGTCTAATGCCCTGGTGGGCGGTGAGGTTCACCCGATCGGTGAAACACCCTTCCCCAGGCGGCCTCCGATGCGGTGGAATCTGACTCGCCATGGACGACGACGAGGCGATCGCCCGCTCGCTCGAAGGTGACCTAGCGGCCTATGAGGTGCTGGTCGCCCGCTACAGCGCGCTCGCCCACCGTACCGCCGCCATGCTGGGGGCGGGCGACGAGGCCGAGGACGTGGTGCAGGAGGCTTTCGTCAAGGCGTTCCGCCATTTGCCGGGCTTCCGGCGCGAGTCGCCGTTCCGTCCGTGGCTGCTGCGCATCGTGGCCAACGAGACCCACAACCTGACCCGGTCGCGGGGGCGCAGGTCCGAGCTGACTCTGCGGCTAGGGGCGACCGCGGAGACGCGGGCACCGGACGATCCCGAAGGCGCGGCCGTGGCCACCGACCGGCGGGCGCGGTTGCTGGCGGCGGTACGCGGGCTGCCCGAGCGGGAACGTCAGGCCGTCGTCTGCCGGTACTTCTTACAACTGACGGAAGCGGAGACGGCCCAGGTGCTCGACTGGCCGGTCGGCACCGTCAAGTCGAGCACCCATCGGGGGCTGGCCCGGTTGAGGGAGGAGGTGGGCAATGAGCTCGCATGAGCCTTACGACGACCTTGAGACCGAACTCCTGGCCCTGGGCGACCTCCTCGACGTGCCCGCCCCACCTCCGGCCGACGTCGCCGCCACGGTCCGCGCCCGCCTCACCACAGACCCGATTCCGGAGGAATCCCCTGATCCGGCGCACGGGCCGATCACCGGTCCCGTGCGGCCGCACGCCCGGCCGCCGCGCCGGCGCACCAGGTGGGTGGTCACCGCCGCCGTGGCCGCGGTCGTCATCGCCGTCACGGCCGCCACCCCGCAGGGCCGGGCCGTGGTCGAGCGGATCCTGCGGTTCGCCGGGATCGAGCTGCGGATCGGCGACACCCCGCCCCCACCGGTCACGACCACCGCGCCGCTGCCGGGGGAGCGCACCGTCGCCACGCCCGGCCAGGTCCGGTTCCAGGTCAAGACGCCCAAGGCGCTCGGGCCGCCGCAGCGGGTGACCGTCGCCGACGACGGCGGGGTGGTGTCGATGTTCTGGCCGGGCGGCGTCAGGTTCGACCAGTTCGACGGCGCCCTGGACCCGTTCTTCTTCAAGAAGCTGGGCCCGCCCGGGCCCGACTACGTGGACGTGGGCCCGTACGACGCCTGGTGGATCCCCGGCGAGCACCCCCTGGGCTACATCAGGCGGGAAGACGGCACCGCGGTCCCCCTGCGCCAGGCCGCCGCCACCCTCATCTGGGCGCAGGACACGATCAACTACCGCCTGGAGGGGGTCAAGACCAAGGAGGAGGCCATCAGGGCCGCCACGTCACTGCAGTGAGCCGGCCAGCCAGTCGTCCACGCCCTTGAGCAGCTCCTTGCGCAGCGATTCGGGGGCCGCCGACGACCGTACGGACTGACGGGCCAGCTCGGCCACCTCCGGGTCGCTGAATCCGTACACGTCTCTGGCCAGCTCGTACTGGCGCAGCAGCCGCGTGCCGAACAGCAGCGGGTCGTCGGAGCCCAGCGCGATCGGCACCCCCGCGTCGAACAACCGCCGCACCGGCACGTCGGCCGCGTCCTCGGCCACCCCCAGGCCCACGTTCGACGTGGGGCACACCTCGCAGCAGATCTGCCGATCGGCCAGCCGCCCCATCAGCCACTCGTCCTCCGCCGCGCGCACCCCGTGCCCCACCCGGTCGGCCCCCAGGTCGTCGACGCACTGCGCCACGCTGCGCGGCCCCATCAGCTCGCCGCCGTGCGGCGTGGCCAGCAGCCCGCCGCGCTTGGCGATCCTGAACGCCCGCTCGAACTCCCTGGCCGCGCCCCGCCGCTCGTCGTTCGACAGCCCGAACCCCACCACGCCCCTGCCGGCGTACTGGGTGGCGAGCCTGGCCAGCGTGTTCGCGTCGAGCGGATGCCGAGTCCTGTTGGCCGCCACGATCACCGCGATCCCGATCCCCGCGTGCCTGGCGGCGCGCTCCACCGCGTCCAGCACCAGTTCGAGCGTGGCCGTGAGCCCGCCGAAGCGCTGCGCGTAGCCCGAGGGGTCGACCTGGATCTCCAGCCACCGCGATCCGGCCGCCGCCTCGTCCTCGGCCGTCTCGCGCAGCAGCCGGTAGACGTGATCAGGCCGGGTCAGCACGGACCTGGCGATGTCGTAGAGGCGCTGGAACCTGAACCAGCCGCGCTCGTCGGTGGCCCGCAGCCTGGGCGGCCAGTCCTGCTCCAGCGCGTCGGGCAGGTGCAGCCCTTGCTCCCTGGCGAGCTCGATCAGCGTCGCGTGCCGCATCGAACCGGTGAAGTGCAGGTGAAGATGGGCCTTGGGAAGCGCGTGCAGGGGCCGTGGCATCTGCATATCTTGCCACTCAACCTTGCGCCGGGTTCGCGCGTTGAGGAGGGCGAAAGGGGACCCTCGCTCATGACAGATGACGACGAAGCGGCGTTCGACGAGTTCATCGCCGCGCGGAGCACCTCACTGCTGCGCACCGCGATCCTGGTCTGCGGAGCGGCCAGGCACGACGCCGAGGACCTGGTCCAGCACGCGCTGGAGAAGGTCTACCGGAACTGGGCGCGCATCAGGCACGACAACCCCGAGGCGTACGCGAAGAAGGTCGTCGTCAACGCGGCGATCAGCAAGGCGCGGCGGCACAAGGTCGTGCGGGAGATCATGTTCGCCCGGCCGCCGGAGACCGAGGCCGGCTCTCCCGACCTCGACCTGCGCGACACGCTCATGGGAGAGCTGCGCCGGCTGCCGCCCAAGATGCGGGCCGTGCTCGTCCTGCGCTACTGGGAGGACCAGTCCGAATCGTCCACCGCCGCCCTGCTCGGCTGCTCGGTCGGGACCGTGAAGAGCCAGGCGGCACGGGGGCTCGCCAGGATCCGCGCCAACCTCAATGTCGCAAAGGAAGTGACCACATGACGATCGAGGACGACCTCGCCGACGCCATGAAGGCGCACGTCGCCGGGGTGCAGGCCGCGCCGGACCTGGGGCGGGCCGTACGCCGCCGGCACCGGGCCCACGTGCTCCGCTTCCGTACGGGCGGCGCCGCGCTCCTCACGGCCGCCGTGGCGGTGGCCGTACCGGTGGCGTGGAACTCCTCCGACCCCACGAGACCCCCGGCCGCCACCGGCGTCGTCATGCGCGACGAGGTGATCGTGCCCGACGTGACCGCCAAGCGCGCCACCGACGCGGTACGCATCCTGAGCGAGGCCGGTCTCGTGACCGAGGTGGCCAGCGACGCACAGGACCAGGTGGTGCAGGCGCAGCGGCCGGCCGCCGGTGAGCGGGTAGCCGCCGGCGGCCCCGTCGAGCTCGACCTGTTTCCCGTCTCGCCGAAACCTCAGGACCTCGGCGACCTGGGAGACGGGCGCGAGTTCGGCGGCATCCGCCTCGGCTACGTGCCCGAGGGGCTCGTCTGGGGCAAGTGGTCGAGCAAGGACAAGTTCGGCAAGAACAGCTACAGCACGACCTTCGACAAGCCGGGCTCCGAGTTCGGGCCCTACGGGATCCAGGTGTTCGTGATCCACGGCAAGAACCCGGAATCCACCCTCGGGGTCCCCGAGCAGGGGTCCGAGGCCGTGGACGTCGGCGGCAGGCAGGCGCGTCTGGCGACCGTCACCGACGGCGGCGAGATCGTTCCCGACGGCACCGAGGGGGGCACGCTCACGATCTCCTGGCAGCTCCGCGACGACCTGTTCGTCGAGGTGTGCCTCAGCCCCGACCTCGCCGACGAGGTCGACGGAAAGGCCGAGCTGAAGAGGATCGCCGAAGGCGTCAGCGCCACCGAATAGCCGTACGGTACGGCCGGGGCGGATCGGGGGATCAACGATGCATGATCCCCGAGGGACAGGAAATCGGGCACGGACTGCGTGCGGTGCTCGCGGCACTGGCGCTCGGGGCCGCCGGCCTGATCATCTACCTGATCTTCTCCTCGGGCTTCGGCCGCCCTCCGCACGCCGCCATGCGGACCCCCGCCCCGGCCCCGGCCCCCGCCATCACGCGGCCCGCCGCTCCTGTCAGGCCGGTGGCCGCCGCGGCGGCCGTTCCCCGCCCTCCTGAGAGTGTCATCGCGGTGATCTCCGGCGACTTCTGGCTCACCTACCTGCCCAGGGGGCTCGTACGCACCGGCGGGGGCGCCCTGCGCGACGGCGCCGAGGGCGGCTGGGCCAGGTTCGGCTCGGCGGGCGGATTCGTCGAAGTCCGGGTCGAGCACGGTAGCGTGGCCGCCGACTGGGACGGCTACCGCAAGCGGATCACCGTGCTGAGCCCCCGCCCCACCACCGTCCGCGGCAAACCCGCCGTGGCCGGCCGGCACCCCGGCGGCGGCCGGGTGATCGTCTGGCTGGAGCGGCCGGGCACGGGCGCGTGGATTCGGGTGGGCGATTCGCTCGGCAGGGAACTGCTCGCTATTGCCGCCTCCGTCAAGGCTCCTGTAGGAGACTAGGAGGCCTTTTCCCTGGATGACCACTCAAGTGCACAGGAGCCTCGATGCGGCGGCTGGTGGCAGCGCTCCTCATGTTCGCGCTGTCGGCGTGCGGCGCCGGAGCCGGTGAGGAGCCCGCGCCCAAGGCCACCCCGCCGCCGTCCAAACCGGAGTTCACCCGCAAGGCCATCGCGCTGTCCTGCGACGACACCCAGGTGCGGGTGCCCGCCACACTGCCCGGCCTCGACCGGGCGGGCTCGTTCAACCGGCTCGACTCGCTCGCCAAGCCGCTCAAGGTCAAGGGCGTGATCTGGAGCCACAACGACGAGCGCGTGTACGCGGGCGTGGTGTGCGGGGCGCGGACGGCCGAGCAGTTCGCCACGCTGGTGGCCAGGTCGGCGCTGACGGTCTACCGGGGCAAACCTGCGCTGCACTGGACCACGCGTACGGGCCTGCGCAACTTCATGTGGCTGGAACGGCCGGGCACCGCCGTCTACGTCGCCGCGACGCCCGGCCTCAGCGCCGAGATCAAGCCGATGGCCGCCGACATCAGCGCGTCGTAGTTTTCAGCGCGCGTCGGAGAGGAGCTTGTTGAGCCGGCTGACGCCTTCCACCAGGTCGTCGTCACCCAGCGCGTAGGACAGGCGGAAGTAGCCCGGCGTGCCGAAAGCCTCACCCGGCACCACCGCGACCTCGGCCTCCTCCAGGATCAGCTCCGCCAGCTCCGCCGACGACCGGGGCCGGCGGCCGCGCAGCTCCTTGCCGATCAGCTCCTTGACCGACGGATACGCGTAGAACGCCCCCTTCGGCTCCGGGCAGAACACGCCCGGGATCTCGTTGAGCATCCGTACCATCGTCTGCCGCCGCCGGTCGAACGCCGTACGCATCTCCGCCACCGCCGACAGGTCGCCGGACACGGCCGCGAGCGCCGCCATCTGGGCCACGTTCGAGACGTTGGAGGTGGCGTGCGACTGCAGGTTGGTGGCGGCCTTGACCACGTCGGACGGGCCGATCAGCCAGCCCACGCGCCAGCCGGTCATGGAGTAGGTCTTGGCCACGCCGTTGAGGATCACGACGCGGTCGCCCAGCTCGGGGACGGCCGTGGCGATGCTGGTGAACTCGGCGCCGCCGTAGACCAGGTGCTCGTAGATCTCGTCGGTGACGACCCACAGGCCGTGCTCGGCGGCCCAGCGGCCGATCGCCACGGTCTCCTCACGGGAGTGGACGGCACCGGTCGGGTTGGACGGCGAGACGAACAGCAGCACCTTCGTACGGTCGGTGCGCGCGGCCTCAAGCTGCTCCACGCCGGCGAGATAGCCGGTGGACTCGTCGGTCACGACGTCGACCTGAACGCCCCCGGCCAGCTTGATCGCCTCGGGGTAGGTCGTCCAGTAGGGGGCGACGACCAGCACCTCGTCGCCCGGGTCGAGCAACGTCGCGAACGCCTGGTAGACGGCCTGCTTGCCGCCGTTGGTGACCAGCACCTGCGACGCCTCGGCCTGGTAGCCGGAGTCGCGCCGCGTCTTGGCCGCGATGGCCTGCTTGAGCTCGGGGAGGCCGCCGGCGGGCGTGTACTTGTGGAAGCGGGGGTCGCGGGCCGCCTCGATCGCCGCCTCGACGATGTAGCCGGGCGTCGGGAAGTCGGGCTCGCCCGCGCCGAAGCCGATGACGGCACGGTCGGCCGCCTTCATCGCCTTCGCCTTGGCGTCCACAGCGAGGGTGGCGGACTCGGAAATCGCGGAAATTCTCGCGGAGATGCGGGATCGGGTGGACATGCCTCCATGGTCCCACGTGCGTGTGACCTGGGCGATCAGGTTTTGGTTCGACGTACCGGGCAAGTACCCGTATGCTTTCGCCTGGTCCTTCCGCCGCATGTCGGCGAGCGGTTCGGTCCAGGCAGTGGGTCGATCAGGGTAGTCTGGTCAACGACATAGGGCACTGGCGCAATTGGTAGCGCACCGGTCTCCAAAACCGGCGGTTGGGGGTTCGAGTCCCTCGTGCCCTGCGAGTGCGGTCCGCGCAATAATAGGCGTATAAGCGCGCCGCGAAACTGCGTTGGATACGACGGATCAGGTGAGGACTGTGGCGATCGACACGCGCGGCGAGACCGCAGACAAGCCTAGTGGCGAGAAGAAGACACGCACTTCTCCTGCCCTCTTCTATCGGCAGGTCGTCAACGAGCTTCGTAAGGTCATCTGGCCGACACGCAAGGATCTCATCACCTACACCACGGTCGTTCTGATATTCGTTCTGATCATGGTTGCGATCGTGTACGGGCTTGACGCCGCCCTGGGGTGGGCGGTCCTCAAGGTCTTCGGCGGTAGCTGACCTAGACGCCGCCGGTGTCGCCTGACGGAGTGTCCATTCGATCCCAGGCAAACGACAGAGACGAAAGAGGAAGAGACACCGTGTCCGAGTCTTCAATTCCGGCGGACGAGTCCCGCGACGAGTGGGGCGACGAGCTGGAAGAGGCCACTGAGGAGTCCGCCGAGGCGGCTCTCGAAGAGGCCGAGGTCGAGGAGAGCGACGAGGAGGCCGAAGAGGCCGACGACGTCGAGCCTTCCGAGGTCGAGGACGAGGCGGAGCTTCCCGACGTCGATCCTGTCGAGGAGTTCAAGAGCTCCCTGCGCGGCCTGCCCGGCGAGTGGTACGTCATCCACTCCTACGCCGGCTACGAGAACCGGGTGAAGTCCAACATCGAGAGCAGGAACGTCTCGCTCAACATGGAGGACTACATCTACCAGGTCGAGGTGCCGACGCACACCGTCCAGGAGTTCAAGAGCGGCAAGAAGGTGCCGGTCAAGGAGCGGGTGCTGCCCGGCTACGTGCTGGTGCGCATGGAGCTGACCGACGAATCCTGGGCCGCCGTGCGCAACACGCCCGGCGTGACCGGCTTCGTGGGCCTGTCCAACAAGCCGAGCCCGCTCAGCCTCGACGAGGTCGCCAAGCTGCTGGCGCCGGAGCCGACCGAGGAGACCAAGAAGACCTCCGCCAAGGCGGCCTCCGGTCCGACGGTCGAGTTCGAGATCGGCGAGTCCGTCACGGTCATGGACGGCCCGTTCGCCACGCTTCCGGCCTCGGTCAGCGAAATCAGCCCCGAGTCGCAGAAGCTCAAGGTGCTCGTCTCCATCTTCGGCCGTGAGACTCCGGTGGAGCTCTCGTTCAACCAGGTCTCGAAGATCTAAGACGATCACATACACTTAGACGTTCGGCCGGCCGCCTAAACGCGACCAGCGAGAAATCCGCAACACGGACCGCCGCCCGGTTCAACCGGCCCATCGGTGGGTGGCAGTCCGCTGAGCGGGTTCCTTGCTGGCGGGGCGGCCTCCGACATGTCCGGACCCGCAATCCGACGGGCTGGATGCATCGCAATCAGGACCCGGAGAAGGACTAATGCCTCCGAAGAAGAAAATCGCCGCACTGGTGAAGGTCCAGCTCCCCGCTGGCCAGGCCACCCCGGCGCCGCCGGTGGGTACCGCCCTCGGTCCCCACGGCGTCAACATCATGGACTTCGTCAAGCAGTACAACGCTGCCACGGAGTCGCAGCGGGGCAACATCATCCCCGTTGAGATCACCATCTTCGAAGACCGCAGCTTCACCTTCGTCACGAAGACGCCCCCGGCGCCCGAGCTGATCAAGAAGGCCCTGGGCATCGACAAGGGCAGTGCGGTCCCGCAGCGCGACAAGGTGGGCAGGCTCAGCCGCGAGCAGCTGCGCAGCATCGCCGAGACGAAGATGCCCGACCTCAACGCCAATGACATCGAGGCGGCCGAGAAGATCATCGCCGGCACCGCCCGGTCGATGGGCATCACGATCGCCGAGTAAGACCTTTCCCAGTAGTTCGTGGGAGGGCCGCATGAACCCGGCCCGGACACCACTAGGAGTATGAAATGCAGCGCAGCAAGGCGCACAAAGACGCGGCCGCCAAGATCGACCGCGACAAGCTCTACGGGCCCGTAGACGCCGTGAAGCTGGCCAAGGAGACGTCGACCACCAAGTTCGACGCCACCGTCGAGGTCGCGCTCCGGCTGGGCGTCGACCCTCGCAAGGCCGACCAGATCGTGCGCGGCACGGTCAACCTCCCGCACGGCACCGGCAAGACCGCCCGGGTCCTGGTCTTCGCGACCGGTGACCGTGCCGAGGCGGCCCGCGAGGCGGGCGCCGACATCGTCGGCGCCGACGAGCTGATCGACGAGATCGCCAAGGGCAACCGGCTCAACGAGTTCGACGCCGTGGTGGCGACGCCCGACCTGATGGGCAAGGTCGGTCGCCTGGGCCGCGTGCTCGGCCCGCGTGGCCTCATGCCCAACCCGAAGACCGGCACCGTGACGCCCGACGTCGCCAAGGCCGTGACGGAGATCAAGGGCGGCAAGATCGAGTTCCGCACCGACCGGCAGGCCAACCTGCACTTCATCATCGGCAAGACGTCGTTCGACGAGCGCCAGCTCATCGAGAACTACGCGGCGGCGCTGGACGAGGTGCTGCGTCTCAAGCCTTCGGCGGCCAAGGGCCGTTACCTGAAGAAGGTCACCTTCTCCACCACCATGGGCCCCGGCGTCCCCGTCGACCCCAACGTCACTCGCGGCCTCACCACCGACCTCGAGGGCTAGTTCTCTTTTTCGAAGTTCTCTTTTTCGAAGGCCCCCGCCCGGTTTCCGGGTGGGGGTCTTTTCTTTCTTTTACGGCGGGCCGTGGCGACCGCCACCCGCCGCACGTGGCTGAGGGCCTCCAGGAATACGCCCTCTGACCCGCACATGGCCGGCCACCGCAACGCGCGCCAAGCCGGCCCCCTCCTCCCTGCCCACGACCCACGACCTCCAGCCCTGGGCGCCCGTCCTGACACCGGACATCGGCTCCCCGGCATCGGGCCATCAACCTCCGACCCCCTACGGCCCACTTCCTGGCCGGGCCCTGGTTCCAGAGCCGCCGGCCAGCCGGTCCACCTCGCCGGCGTCGAGGAGCTGACGGATGACGCTGCTGCCGGCCAGGACGACGATGTCTCCTCCCTCCTGCCGGCGCAGTCGCTTGACGACGGTGGCCAGTGGCGCGTTGTCCCCGTCCCCTCGCTCCAGGGTGCTGGAGAAGACGATCTGGAGCTGGTGCCGCCGGGCATGGCGGACGGTCTGCGCTGCCGCTTGTTGTCGGCGCTGGCCTTCACCGGCGCCCACAGCGACCGCGACGACGACAGCCGGTGCCAGGCGAGCGAGGCTCCCCGCCTGGGCGACGAGTGAGACGACGCTGGCCTGCGCGCCCGCTCTGCTCATGCTGGGCGGCATCGTCCCGCTTCCGGCGTCTCCGCACGCTCTGCGGCCGGCTCGCAGCCCTTGGCTCGGCGTGCCTGCCTCTGGGGCGGCGGCTTTGGGGTGCCTCTGGCGGTGGTTCGTTGCCCTCGAATTTGCGCCTTTTTGAGGGGTGGGATGTCGTGCGTGTCGTTGCTGATCAACGGGGATATGTGTGGGAAGCGTGCAGGGCGTGTGGGGGATAACCCTGGGTTTTCCCTTATTTGTGCGGGGAAGGCGCCACGGCAAGCGAACTTAAAAGTAGGGTCAAGACATGCTGAAGCGCACGATAAGTATGACTGCGGCCGGTGCCGCGCTCGTCGTGGCCGCGGTCGCCGGTTGCGGATCGAACGCCCAGCCCATCCAAGTCAACCTGGCCGCCTCAGAGGTCCTCGCGCAGGCCGCGCAGAAGACCGCCGAGGTCACCAGTTACACGGTCGACGCCGTGGTGAACGTGACGCATCCCCAGGAGGGCAACGGCAAGGTGCAGGGGCGCATGCTCTACCAGAGCAAGCCTCAGCTCTCCGTCGACCTCACCCTGGACAGTCTCGACATGGGGGGCCAGAGCCTGCCGGGCGGCATGCGTGCCGTACTGCAGGGCGACACGGTCTACGTGAAGGTCGAGGCGCTCAAGGATCTCCTGGGTGCCACCAAGTCGTGGATCAAGGTCTCGCTGAGCGAGATGGGTGGTGGGTCGGCCGAGGTGAACCAGTACCTCAGTCAGATCCAGCAGTTCGATCTGGGCAACATGACCAAGCTGGTCACCGCCTCGCAGGACGTGAAGTCGGTCGGTACCGAGAGCGTCAACGGCGAGGACAGCACCCACTACAGCGGTACGTTCCCCGTGGACGTCGCCGTGCAGCAACTGCCCGCCGACAAGCAGGAGCAGGCCAAGGCCGGCCTGGCCGAGCTGAAGGACGTCAAGTTCGACATCTGGGTGGCCGCCGACGGGCTGCCGCGCAAGCTCGCCCTGAACGGCTCCAAGGAGGGCGCCACGCTCGACGCCACCCTGTTCTTCAAGGGATACAACGAGGCCGTGAACATCCAGGCCCCGCCGGCCGACCAGGTCGGGGAGCTGCCGAAGGGCACGACCAACTGAGAACGATTTGGAAACTCGGCGGCCAGCACGTAGTCTGGTCGATGCCAAAGACCGCCGGTCGTCGTCAGGTGCCTCAAAGCCTGTCGACCGAAGGATCCACGTCATGTGGACGGCCCGCGCAGGTGTGATACGAGTTTCCCACATGGACTGATTCATGTGAGTGAAGCCCCGTGCGCCCTGCGCCCGGGGCTGTTCTCATTTCTACGGGCCTTCGCCGGCGGCACATCTGGAAGGAGGCCCATGGCGAGGGCGGATAAGGCGACAGCGGTTGCCGAGCTCAAGAGCGAGTTCGAAGGCAGCGCTGCCGCCGTTCTGACCGAGTACCGCGGTCTCACCGTCGCTCAGCTCAAGGAGCTGCGCGTCTCTCTCGGTGAGAATGCGAAGTTCGCCGTGGCGAAGAACACCCTGACCAAGATCGCGGCCAACGAGGCCGGTCTCGCGGGCCTCGACAGCCTGCTCGCCGGTCCGACCGCGATCGCCTTCGTCAACGGCGACGTTGTCGAGGCGGCCAAGGGTCTGCGTGACTTCGCCAAGGCCAATCCCCTCCTGGTGATCAAGGGCGGCGTCCTCGACGGTAAGACGCTCGACGCCTCCGAAATCACCAAGCTCGCTGACCTCGAGTCCCGCGAGGTTCTCCTCGCGAAGCTTGCCGGTGCGCTCAAGGCGAAGCAGAGCACTGCTGCCGCGACGTTCGCCGCGCTGCCCACGCAAATGGCTCGACTGGCCGAAGCCCTTCGCGCCAAGCGCGACGAGGCGGGCGAGTAACACGGGGGTTGCCGCAGCTACCGCGGTCCCGTTCCTAGTTTTCTGCAAGTCCTAAACGTAAGGAAAGCATCATGGCGAAGCTCAGCACCGACGAGCTGCTCGACGCGTTCAAGGAGATGACCCTCCTCGAGCTGTCCGAGTTCGTGAAGCAGTTCGAAGAGGTCTTCGACGTCAAGGCCGCCGCCCCCGTCGCGGCTGTCGCGGCCCCCACCACCGGTGGCCCCGCTGCCCCCGAGGCTGAGGAGCAGGACGAGTTCGACGTCGTCCTCGAGGCCGCCGGTGACAAGAAGATCCAGGTCATCAAGGAGATCCGCGCCCTCACGTCCCTGGGCCTCAAGGAGGCCAAGGACCTGGTGGACGGCGCTCCCAAGAACGTCTTCGACGGCAAGGTCAACAAGGAGCAGGCGGAGAAGGCCAAGGCTGCCCTCGAGGGCGCCGGCGCGACCGTCACCGTGAAGTAATTCACGCGACAACGCTCTTCGAAAGAGGCGGTTACACCCTGGTGCCGGGTGTGCCGCCTCTTTTGCATTTCTGAGGGGCCTCAGGAAGTTCTCATGTACGTCTCATCGCCCCGCCAAACGGCCTGCCTAACGTGCCGGGTGTGGTCATCCAAGCGAAGTCTCGTTGGGCGCTGGCCGGGCTGCTCCTCGGCACCGGCGTGCTCTATCTCTGGGGCCTGGGCGCCTCGGGGTGGGCCAATTCCTTCTACTCGGCGGCCGTACAGGCGGGAAGTCAGAGCTGGAAGGCGTTCTTCTTCGGAGCCTCCGACGCCGCCGGCGCGATAACCGTCGACAAGACGCCCGCGTCGCTGTGGCCGATGGTGCTCAGCGTGCGGCTGTTCGGGCTCAGTTCGTGGGCCATCCTCGTGCCCCAGGCCCTCATGGGGGTCGGTGCGGTGGCGATGGTGTACGCCTCCGTACGCAGGCTGTTCTCCGCCTGGGCGGGGCTGCTGGCCGGGGCCGTGATGGCGCTCACGCCGGTGGCCGTGCTGATGTTCCGGTTCAACAATCCCGACGCGCTGCTGGTGCTGCTGCTGACCGTGGCCGGATACTGCGTGATCCGGGCCCAGGAGCGCGGCTCCACGCGATGGCTGGTGCTGGCCGGGAGCGCGATCGGGTTCGCGTTCCTGGCGAAGATGTTGCAGGCGTTCCTGGTGCTGCCGGGGTTCGCGCTGGTCTACCTCGTGACGGCGCCGGTGGCGTTCTGGCGGCGGGTGTGGCAGTCGCTGCTGGCCGGTGCCGCGCTGGTGGTGTCGGCCGGGTGGTGGCTGCTGGCGGTGGCGCTGGTGCCCGCGTCCGAGCGGCCGTACATCGGGGGCTCCCAGAGCAACAGCGTGCTGGAGCTGGCGCTCGGCTACAACGGCATCGGACGGCTCAACGGCGGCGACTACGGCGGGCTGGGCAACCTCAACCAGCAGGCGGGGTGGCTGCGGCTGTTCGACACCGAGGCGGGCGGGCAGATCTCCTGGCTGCTGCCGGCGGCGCTGGTGCTGCTGGTGGCGGGCATGTGGTTCACCCGCCGGGCGCCCAGAACCGATCCGGTACGCGCGGCGCTGTGGGTCTGGGGGAGCTGGCTGATCGTGACCGGGCTGGTGTTCAGCCTGATGCAGGGGATCTTCCATGCCTACTACACCGTGGCGCTGGCGCCGGCCATCGCGGCACTGGTGGGCATGGGAGCGGCCGTGCTCTGGGAACGGCGGGCGCACCGGCTGACGGCCCTGGTCGTCGCCGGGACGGCCGGGTGGTCGTACCTGCTGCTGGCGCGCAGCGCCGACTGGAACCCGTGGCTGGGCGTCGCGGTCCTCGTGGCGGGGCTGGGAGCGGCGCTGGCGATGCTGTTCTCGCGGCGGCTCCTGGCCGTCGTCGTGGTCGCGGTGGTGGCCTGCCTGGCCGGGCCGGCCGCGTACGCGGTGGACACGGCCGCGTCCGCGCACACCGGGGCCATCCCGACGGCCGGACCCTCCACCGGCGGGGGATTCGGACGACCGGCAGGCGGCGGCTTCCAGCGCCAGAACGGCCTTCCCGGCGGGTTCCAGCGGCGGGACGGAGGCGGTCAGGCGCCCGGGGGCCGGGGCGGGATGCGGGGCGGCGGGATGGGCGGGCTGCTCAACGCCGGGACCCCGGCCGCCGAGCTGACCGCGCTGCTCAAGAACGACGCCGCCACCTACACGTGGACGGCGGCGACCGTGGGCTCGAACAACGCGGCCGCCTACCAGCTCGCCGGTGGTCGCCCGGTGATGGCCGTGGGCGGGTTCAACGGCACCGATCCCGCGCCGACGCTGGAACAGTTCCAGCGATACGTCGCCGAGCACAAGATCCACTACTTCCTCGGCACCGGTATGGGAGGCGGCAGGCAGAGCGCGGGCGGCAGCGACGAGGCGGCCAGGATCGCGGCCTGGGTCCAGGAGACGTTCACCGCCACCACGGTCGGCGGCACGACCGTCTTCGACCTCACCACCCAGAGCTGAGGGCGGCAGAATCTCGCGGTGACCGAAACCACCCCCCACACCGTCCGTTTGCACATCGCCCCCAAATCCGCCCGCTTCGCCGCCTTTCTCGTCGACCTCCTGCTGTGGGCCCTGCTCGCGATCTGGATCGAAGAGGCGGCGGAACCGGTCCTCAAAGAGGGGGACGAGTGGGTCGCGGTGCCCCTGGAGTTCCTCTGCTACCACGACCGGTTCGCGGGGACCGTGGTCGTCACGCGCCAGCGGCCGCGCGCACCTGGGCGATGACGCCGGTGTCCATGTAGTCCCTGGCGTGCACGATCCGGCCGTCCCTGACTCGCAGCACCACCAGGCTGGGGACGGTGATCGACCGCTCGCCGGCGCTGACGAGCGTCTCCTGCTCGACCACGACGACCTCCGGGTCCAGCGTGTGGTGCAGCGCGACCCGGCGTACCTCCTTGGTCTCGAACGCGGTCGCGCCCCACATCGCGCGGTAGCCCGCGCGGATCTCCTCCCTCCCCTCGTACGCCGCCAGCCCCCCGAACGGGAACTCGTGCCGCCCGTCCTCGGCGTAGAGGCCGGCCAGCTCGTCGGCCGACTTGTGGACCATGGCCGCGTGGTAGCCCGTGACGATCTCTTCGATGGACATACAAGCCCCTTCCATTTGACTCAACGAGCGTAGAGCGAAAATGACGGCTCGGTCAACGCGTGTAGAGTCAGCGCGTGGGCGAGAGGGCGGAGCGGCGGCGCAGGACCGAGGCGAGGATCCTCGACGCGGCCAGGGCGCTCTTCGGCGAAGTGGGCTACGAGCGCGCCACCATCAGGGGCGTCGCCAAGGCCGCCGAGGTCGATCCGGCCCTCGTGATGCAATATTTCGGCAGCAAACAGGAGCTTTTCCGGCACGCCGTACGAGTGGTGCCGATGGCCGAAGGGGAGCCGGACCCGCAGGAGCTGGTCGAGCGGTTGCTCGGCACGCTCGACGTCAAGATGGAGCTGCCCCAGAGCTCGCTGGCCATGCTGCGGTCGATGCTCACCCACCCCGAGGCCGCCGCGTCGGCGCGCGAGGTGCTCGGCCAGCAGATCGACCGGTTGGCCGGTTCGATCACCGGTGACGACGCCCGCCTCCGGGCGGCGCTGATGACGATGGTTTTGCTCGGCGTCACCGTGGGGCACCAACTGCTGGAGCTCGACGAACTGCGCGGGGTGCCGCAGGACGAGGTCGCCCGGCTGCTGCGACCGGCCCTGCGCGCGCTTACTGGACCCGACGTCTCATAACCGGCCGGTAACAAGCTATTGGATCCGGTTCCAATCTTCCGGAACGCCGCTACGGTGATGGGACGTGTGATCCCCGGAATACTCGCTGCGACCGGGAAGGTGACAGTGGGCGTCGAAGTCGTGGTCGACGGACTGACCAAGTCGTTCGGCCGGCAGGTCATCTGGGAGGACGTCTCGCTCACGCTGCCCGCGGGCGAGATCTCGGTGCTCCTCGGCCCCTCGGGCACCGGCAAGTCGGTCTTCCTCAAGACCCTGGTCGGCCTGCTCAGGCCCGATCGCGGCCACATCTGGATCGACGGCTACGACCTGGCCAACTGCAACGAGAACAAGCTCTACGAGCTGCGCCGGTTGTTCGGCGTGCTGTTCCAGGACGGCGCCCTGTTCGGCTCGCTCAACCTCTACGACAACATCGCCTTCCCGTTGCGCGAGCACACCAAGAAGAGCGAGGCCCAGGTCCGCCAGATCGTCATGGAGAAGATGGAGCTCGTCGGGCTGCTGGGCGCCGAGAGCAAGCTGCCGGGGGAGATCTCCGGGGGCATGCGCAAGCGGGCGGGGCTGGCCAGGGCGCTGGTGCTGGATCCGGAGATCATCCTGTTCGACGAGCCCGACTCGGGGCTCGACCCGGTCCGTACCGCGTACCTCAACCAGCTCATCGTCGATCTCAACGCCGAGATCGAGGCGACGTTCCTGATCGTGACGCACGACATCAACACCGCCCGTACGGTGCCCGACGGCATCGGGCTGCTGTTCCGGCGCGAGCTGGTCATGTTCGGGCCGCGCGAGATGCTGCTGTCGAGCGACGAGCCGGTGGTGCGGCAGTTCCTCAACGCCAGGCGGCACGGGCCCATCGGCATGTCGGAGGAGAAGGACATCTCCGAGCTGGAGGCCGAGGCGCAGCAGGGGCACGACCCCGGCACGCTGCCGCCGATCCCGCCGCAGCTCATGCCGACCGGCAACCGGATGCGCCGCACCCAGCGGCCGCCGGGCACCTGGCTGGCGGACAACGGGGTGATCCCGCCGCAGGGGTCGTTCGTGGACGAGCGCGGCCGTAATTGGCTGGAGGAGTACCCCCGCCTGGTCAACGCCCACTTCCACGGCATCGGATAGCGACGGGGATGTTCGAGTGAGGGAGAGGCCCTCATCGGCGCTCAGCGGGCTTCTGAGGGCCTTCTGAAGGCATTTGCGGGGATATCTGGCGGCCTTGACCGATTCGCTCGCCGAGCTGTCGGAGGCGTACGAGCCGGCTCGTGAGCGGCGAGTCGCAGAGTGATCAGAAACCGACATTCACTGCCAGACCACCTCGGTTGATTACCGGGCTGCGCGAGCAGATCTCGCGTTATGATCCGGCGACCGGCCCGGGGAGGGGTGAGCAGACGTGGCAGAACTCGCAGTTCGGCCCGCTCGCATCCTGATCGCGGGGCTCAGCGGAGTGCTGGCGGTGCTCGTCGGCACGGGCGTGTGGATCGCCGCGCAGGCGCGCGACGAACAGGGCAGGGCAGGCGACAAACAGGCCGCGCTGCTGGCGGCGGGGACCCACGCGAAGAACCTGGTCTCACTCGACCACAAGACCGTCGACGCCGACCTGCGGCGGATCCTCGACACCTCCACCGGGGCCGCCAGGGCCGAATACGCGGCCAACGCCGCCAAGCTCAAGTCCACCACGGTCGCCGGCAAGGTCGTCCAGCACGGCGTGCTCCGCGCGACCGGCCTGGTGTCGATGGCGGGCGCGACGGCCAAGGTGCTGGTCGTGGCCGACGTGGAGATCCGCTGGGAGGGCTCCAGGAGCCCGCCGCAGGAGCGGTACTACCGGTGGTCGATGGACCTGAGCAAGGTCGGCGGCGCCTGGCTGGTGGCGAAGGCGGTGCAGGTGAAGTGAGGCTCTTCACGATCGTGCTGCTGGGCGTCCTCGTGACCGCGGCGGCCGTGCTGGTGCCGACGATGTGGTTCAACCTGAGGGATCTGCGCGACGCCAACGCGGCAGGCGCGGCGGCGATGGCCGTGGCCAAGGAGGTCGCGCCCGATCTGCTCTCCTACGACTACCGGACGGTGGAGGAGGATCTGGCCCGGGCGGGTACGTACACGACGGGCGAGCTGACCAGGCACTACAAGGAACTCACCACGACGTTGGTGTCCAAGGTGAAGGAGCAGAAGATCGTGCAGACCATCGCCGTGGCGGGGGTCGGTGTGGAGCGCGCCGAGCCCGGCCGGGTAGAGGTTCTGCTCTTCGTGAACACTGGTACGGTCAAGGAGATCCCCGGTAAAGAAGGGCTCCAGCAACAGTTCACCCAGAACCGCGCCAGGTTCGTCATGGTGCGGCAAGACTCGCGCTGGCTGGTGGCGGACCTGTCCACGCTGCTGGGGACGGCTTGAGGCCCCGAGATCTCGCGGGCGCGTCGCTAGCTTCAATTGTTACCAAAAATCAGGTTTAGCGAAGCCCAAGTCAGGGGTACCTCAGTCACAGCTACACCGGTTGCCGGCATGGGTTCGGCCCCTGGTGTGACGGAGCGTTAACCGCCCCCGTTCGCGGGTATCGTCTTGGGCCTGGCGGTAGGCACTCGGTCACGCAGGGGAGAAAACCCAGCGTCCGGGCCCCTAGTCGGCTAAAAGTCGGGCTTGTGGGCTTGACGTTTCCGCCTGAACGGGCGATGCTGCGACCAACGTGGAGCATGCAGCGAGGGTGAAGTGGACAGGCGTGTGCCGTTCGGCTACACTGCCCCTTTGCGCTGCCCTTTGACGACCCGTGATGCTTGCTCACGTTGCGAGGTTGTCTGGCGTGCGTGTAGTCAGTCCGCCGCGAGCCCTCGGAAGGACATCTGTTGGCAGCCTCGCGCAACGCCTCCGCCGTACCCGCTGGTCCCCGTCGCGTCTCTTTTTCGCGCATCCAGGAGCCTCTCGAAGTTCCTGACCTTCTCGCCCTGCAGACCGAGTCGTTCGACTGGTTGCTCGGCAACGAAAAGTGGAAGGCCCGGGTAGAGGCGGCTCGTCAGGCCGGGCGCAAGGACGTCCCGACCCAGTCGGGCCTCGAAGAGATCTTCGAAGAGATCAGTCCTATCGAGGACTTCTCGGGGACCATGTCCTTGTCGTTCCGCGACCACCGGTTCGAGCCGCCGAAGTACTCAGTCGATGAGTGCAAAGACAAGGACATGACCTTCTCCGCCCCGATGTTCGTGACGGCGGAGTTCATCAATAACACCACCGGTGAGATCAAGAGCCAGACGGTGTTCATGGGGGATTTCCCGCTCATGACGCCGAAGGGCACGTTCATCATCAACGGCACCGAGCGTGTCGTGGTCTCGCAGTTGGTCCGTTCGCCCGGCGTCTATTTCGAACGTAATGTCGACAAGACGTCCGACAAGGATCTTTATGGCTGCAAGGTCATCCCGTCCCGGGGTGCCTGGCTGGAGTTCGAGATCGACAAGCGCGACAGCGTCGGTGTGCGCATCGACCGTAAGCGCAAGCAGGCCGTCACCGTGCTTCTCAAGGCACTGGGATGGACCAGCGAGCAGATCCTCGAGCGGTTCGGCCAGTACGAGTCGATGCGGGCCACCTTGGAGAAGGACCACACGGCCGGCCAGGATGACG
>NZ_FNVT01000031.1 GCF_900108335.1 Nonomuraea solani | reverse complement strand
TGGGTGGGCTGCCTGGTGCGCCCGTTCACCCGGCACCTGGACGCCCTGGGCGCGCCCACCTGGTACGCCCGCTTCCGCGCCCAGGTGATGGCCGACCCGGCGCTCTACCGGATCACGGTCGAGGAATCACTGCCCTCACCGTCACTGCGGCTGCTGGTGGACGGCGTGAACCGGTGCCTGGCCGGCCTGCCCGCCGACGTACGCGAGGCCCGCTGGGCCATGGCGCGGCACGTGATCGTGCACATGTGCGTCGAGCGGGAGCGCGCCCTCGCCGAGGGCACGCCCACCCTCCACCCGAGCTGGGACGACCTGGCCTCAAGTCTGATCGACGCGATCGTCGGACTGCTGCAGGCGCCGGTGACACCTCGCTCATGACGGCCCGGACGGTTCGCACGGGCAGGGTCGCCGGGGCCTGATCCAATGAGGGGCGGGCCATCGCGCGATCCTCAGCCTTGGGCTTGAGTGGACAACTCGGCCCACTCGGCCCAGGTGTCGAGCCGCTCGGCATAGAGCTGTCGTGCGGCCTGATACGGGTGCGCGCCGAAGATGACTCGAAGCGGTGGGTCGTCCGCGTCGGCGATCCGCAGCAGAGCCCGCGCGGCGGCGGCCGGGTCGCCTGGTTCGCGCGCGGGGGCTTCGGTCAGGAGCGCCTCGCGCAGATGGTCGTACATCGGCAGGGGAGCCGACCGGACCGCCCCGGCGCCGAGGTCGGTGCCGTACGAGCCGGGCTCGACGATGGTGACCTTGATGCCGAACTGGGCGGCCTCCCCGGCCAGAGACTCCGAAAGCCCTTCCATCGCCCACTTGGAGGCATGGTAGGCGCCCAGGGTCGGGTAGGCGGCGACCCCGGCGAGGCTGGAGATCTGGATGATGCGCCCGCCGCCTTGCCTGCGTAGGTGGGGCAGCGCCGCCCGGGCCACCCATAGCGGCCCGAAGAGGTTGGTTTCCAGCTGATCGCGCAGGTCCTGCTCGTTCAGCTCTTCGACGGCGCCGTGCACGATGTAGCCGGCGTTGTTGACCACGACGTCCAACTGCCCGAAGTGGTCATGGGTGCGCTGCACGCCGTCGTCCACCGCTGCTCGGTCCCTGACGTCCAGGGTCAGCGGGAGGATCGCCTCGCCGTACGTGGCGACCAGGTCCTCCACGCCATGGAGGTCTCGGGCCGTTGCTGCGACCCGGTCGCCGCGCGACAGGGCCGCACAGGCGAACGCGCGGCCGAGACCACGCGACGAGCCGGTAATGAACCAAATCTTGCTCACAAACCCTCCGTTCGGTAGCGGGCGCCTTGAACTCGATTAAATCATATGCTTGACTAATGTAAATCATATGATTCACTTTGGGTGACCTGGCCTGATGGGGGTGGTAACGATCGTGGGCAAGACGATGCGACAGGAACGGGGAAGCACGACGCGGGACGTGATCCTGACCACGGCGGAGCGCCTCTTCGCCGAGCGGGGGATTCACGCGGTGTCCAATCGCCAGATCAGCGAGGCGGCCGGGCAGGGCAACAGCGCCGCGGTGGGCTACCACTTCGGCACCAAGGCCGACCTGGTGCGCGCGATCGCGCGTAAACACGCCGAGGAGATGGAGGAGCTGCGGGTGTGGATGGTCGCCGACGCCGCCGGCTCCACGGACGTCCGCGACTGGGTGGCCTGTCTGGTGCGCCCGTTCACGGGGCGGCTGGCCGCCCTGGGCAGCCCCACCTGGTACGCCCGATTCTGCGTCCAAGTGACCAGCGACCCCGCCCTCCACCAGATCATGATGGAAGAGGCGCTGACCTCCGCCTCGCTGCGGATGTTCGTGGCCGGCCTGAACCAATGCCTGCCCGGCTTACCGCCCACCGTGCGCGACGAACGCTCGGTCATGGCCCGTCACCTGATCGCCCAGATGTGCGTCGAGCGGGAACGCGCCCTCGCCGAGGGCACCCCTACCCTCCATCCGAGCTGGGATGACCTCGCCACCAGCCTGATCGACGCGATCGTCGGACTCTGGCAGGCCCCCGTGACTCATCACCCGTGACCGGCGCACCGCACGCGGCAGCACCGTCGGACAAGCAAGATCCAAGGAGAGGACGGACAATCGTGGCGAGCACACTTCGCTCTGCGGAAAGCCCTGCAGAGGTTCCAGAGTTCCCCATGACGCGGGAGGCCCGCTGCCCCTTCGACCCGCCCCCGGCCCTGTACGCCCAGCACCGGCAAGGCGCGATGACCCGGGTCCGGCTCTGGGACGGCAGCACCCCCTGGCTGATCACCGGCTACGCCGAGCAGCGCGCCGTACTCGCGGACCCGAGGGTCAGCGTCGACCTCAGCCGCCCCGGCTTCCCCTCTACGGTGCCACTGCCCCCGGGCGGCGTGAAGCGCAGCTTCATCGGGATGGACGACCCGGAGCACGCCCGGCTGCGCCGGATGGTCACCGCGCCGTTCGCCATCAAGCGCATCGAGGCCATGCGCCCGTCCGTACAGAAGATCGTGGACGAGCTGATCGACGACCTGCTGGCCGGCCCCAACCCGGTTGATCTGATGGAGGCGTTCGCGCTGCCGGTACCGTCACTGGTGATCTGCGAACTGCTCGGCGTCCCGTACGCCGACCACGACTTCTTCCAGGACACCAGCAAGACCATCATCAACAGCACGGCGACCCCCGAACAGCGGCAGGCGGGCCACCAGGCGCTGCACGCCTACCTGGACGACCTGGTCGGCGAGAAGCTCGCCCATCCCGGTGACGACCTGCTGTCCGGGCTGGCCGAGCGGGTCACAGCCGGCGAGCTGGACCGGCAGGAGGCGGCCCGGATGGGCGCACTGATGCTGCTCGCCGGCCACGAGACCACCGCCAACATGATCGCCCTGGGCACCCTCGCGTTGCTGGAACACCCCGACCAGTTGGCCCTGCTGCGCGACACCCACGACCCGAAGCTCGTCGCCTCCACCGTGGAGGAACTGCTGCGCTACCTGAACATCGTGCACAACGGACGGCTGCGCGTCGCGACGGAGGACCTCGAGGTCGCCGGCCAGACCGTGCGCGCCGGCGAGGGTCTCATCATGGTCAACGAGATGGGCAACCGCGACCCTGAGGTGTTCGAGGACCCGGACCGGCTCGACCTCCGGCGCGACGCCCGCCGCCACGTCGCCTTCGGCTTCGGCGTGCACCAGTGCCTGGGACAGCCGCTGGCCCGCATGGAGCTGCAGGTGGTGTACGGCACCCTCTACCGGCGCGTCCCGACGCTGAAACTGGCCACCGAGCTGGGCCGGGTTCCGTTCAAATTCAACGGACTGGTCTACGGCGTGCACGAACTCCCCGTCACCTGGTGACCGGCGGAGAACGGTAATGAGGGTGGTGGGATGACTCATTTGATCCTGATCAGACCGTTGCTGACGTTGGGGCGGACCGCAGACATGCGTAAGAAGTGGACAACTGTTAAATCGGTCCTTTTAACAGGGAGTGGCCATGCCTGAACCCCAGGTCCGTATCGCCGTCGGCGTGGTGCGCGGCCGCACGGAAGAGGGCCTGGCCGTCTTCCGTGGCATCCCGTACGCCGAACCCCCGGTGGGCGAGGCCCGTTTCCAGGTACCCCGTCCCATATCCCGGCCGCCAGGCGGGCGAAGTTCGGGGCGTCGACGAAGGTGTCGGCGTACGGGGAGAGCAGGTGCCGGTTCAGGCTGTCGAACATGACGATGATGGCCCTCATCGCGTCGCCGCCCCGGCGAACAGTGGACGACCGCGATTCCGGAATTGCGCAACGGAAGTGCTCCTTGAAAGGGGACGGGATGGCTGACGCTCGTCGCGCCAGACTACAGACACGTGTCGGTGACCCGAGGCTGACAAGAGCCGGCTCCGTCACGGATCCGCAACAGCCTCCGTCTTTCTGGAAAGGCCCATGACCTACCCCGATCCCGAGCGCACCTCTTGCTGCGCCCCGCGCCGGACGGCCGGCACGCGCGCGGAACCGGCGGCGAACACGGCGGCGAACACGGCGCACAGCGGCGCGCATCTGATCGAGCAGTGCCCCATCGAGGCCGGCACCTTCCGCATGGGGGACCCGTTCGGTGACGGCCTGCCCGGCGACGGTGAGTCGCCCGTTCACGAGGTGTGGCTCGACGCGTTCGACATCGACGCGACCACTGTGACCAACGCCGACTTCACCCGCTTCATCGACGCCACCGATCACCGCACCGAGGCCGAGACCGCCGGCTCCTCGGCGGTCTTCCACACGCTGGTGCGTCCGCGCGCCACCGTGATCGGCAGTTCCCCCCGCGCGCCCTGGTGGCTCGCCGTCGAGGGCGCGAGCCGGCGGCGACCGGAAGGCCCGGGCTCCGACCTGTACGGGCGGGAGGACCATCCGGTGACGCATGTGACCTGGAACGACGCCCAGGCCTACTGCGTCTGGGCGGGGCGGCGCCTGCCCACCGAAGCCGAGTGGGAGCGCGCCTCGCGCGGCGGGCTCGAAGGCGCCCGCTACCCCTGGGGCGACGAACTCCTCGACGCGAACGGGCAATGGCAGGTCAACATCTGGCAGGGCACGTTCCCGCGGCACAACACCGGCGACGACGGCTGGCCGGCCACCGCGCCCGTGCGCGCCTACCAGCCGAACGGCTTCGGCCTCTGGCAGACGGTGGGCAACGTGTGGGAGTGGTGCGACGACCCGTTCGACTCCCGCGCCTACGCCAAACGCGCCCGCGCGCAGGAGCCGGCGCACAACCCGCGCCCCCGGGTATCCCCGGTCCTGCGCGTGCTGCGCGGCGGCTCCTACCTCTGCCATGACTCCTACTGCAACCGCTACCGCAACGCCGCCCGATCGTCGAACACGCCCGACTCCAGCATGGGCAACGCGGGTTTCCGGACGGTGGCTCTTTGATCTACCGCAGCGGGCCCTCGTCGCCGAAGGCCAGGGGCAGGAAGCGCTCGGCCATGCGGCGGTAGCCTGCCGCGTTCGGATGCAGGCCGTCGGGCAGGTCGGCGACGTCGTCAGGGCCGAAGAGCGCAAGCCCGTCGAGGACGTGCAAATTCCCGTCGCCCTCCTTGCGGCGCAGACCGGCGTGCTCGTGCAGGAGTTCGCGGACGCGGGTCAGCGTGAGCGCGCCGTTGCCCAGCTCGGCGGGTCGTGCGGCCACGTGGACCTGGTGGTCGGCGCCCACGAGGGTCGGGCCGGGGTGGTCTTCGGCGACCGGGCAGACGATCGGGGTGACGATGAGGATCGGCGTCGTGGGATGACCGTCCCGGATCGTGTCGAGGAATCCGTGGAAGGCCGAGACGAAGGCGCGTTCGCGCAGGGAGTCGGCGTTGACGACGTTGATGCCGAGTTCCAGGCTGATCGCGGCCGCGGGCAGGTCGCGGATGGTCCGGGCGACGAACTGGTCGAGGTGGCACTGGCCGCCGAGGCCGAGGTTGAGCAGCGACCGGCCGGTCCGCCGGGCCACGATCGCCGGCCAGGTCCCGGTCGGGCGCTCGGCCTCGGAACACTGGCTGATGGAGCTGCCGTGGTGCACCCACAGCGGGGCATCGGCCGGCACGGGACGCAGTGACGCCCCGTCGGGGATCCGGACGTCCAGGAACTTCAGCCCCGCCGCAGCGGGGAGCCAGATCTCCACCCGCCGCTCCTCGCCCGCCTCGCCGAGGTCGAACCGGAGAGTGGCGGGCCCGCCCGGCCGGACCTCCATGCCGCCGGTGGCCGTGTCCAGCACGATGAGGGTCTGCTCATCGGCGATCACTGGGGCCCGCAGGTCACCCTCGATCACCAGGTCGAAGGCGGTGCCGACCGTCACGCCGGGCGTCAGGACCTTCGTCAGATCGACGTCGAGCTCCAGCACCGAGGCGTCGGTGAACGCCTCGAACCGGACCCCGGACGGCACGGTGCTCATGAAGTCGAAGCCGAGGTCGCCCAGCCGGGCCCGCGTCGTGCCGCACGAGCGGTGAAAGGTGACGCCTGTCGCGTCGGTGACCGGCTCCACGGCGCCGGCGAAGCAGCGGAGCGCGGCATTTCTGACGGATCGCATGGCGATTCCTCTCGGTACAGGTACAGGGGGACAGGAGAGGCCGGGGAATCGGGCTTCAGGTGGACGCGCGCTGGATCACGCGGGGATTGAAGGAGGCGGGGGTCGAACGCGGCTGCGTGCCGGAAAGGCCGGCGACCACCGACTCGGCGTGGTCGCGCGCGATCTCGTGCAGGTCGAAGACCACGGTGGTGAGGGGCGGGATCGCCACCTGCGCGGTGGGAATGTCATCGGCGCCGATGACGGCGAGATCGGTGGGGGAGCGCAGACCTTGCTCGTGGATGCCGGCCAGGACGGCGATCGCGGTGTCGTCGTTGAAGGCGCACACACCCGTCACCGACTGCTCCGTCCAGCGCCGCACCGCCTGCGCCGCCTCCGGCACCTGCAGCCCGACGGTCAGCGCGACGGGCGGTTCGAGGCCGGCCTGGGCGCAAGCACCGGCCACCCCCCGCAGGCGGTCGTCGGCCATCGGCCGCAGGGCCGCGTCGGCGGTGAGAGCGTAGCCGATGCGCCGATGGCCCCGGCTGATGAGGTGCCCGGCCTGCATCCGGCCGACCTGTTGCATCGAGGAGTCCTCGTACGGGAGAGGCAGGACGACGGTGGCGCCGGCGCGGCGTAGGGCCTGGACGGTGTCGGCGTCGAACGGGTAGAAGCCGATCACCGCCGACGCGCCGACGCTGGCGCAGACGTCCGGCAGCGAACGGCCGTGCGCCCCTTCCAGATGCGTGACGAGGGTCAGGTTGAAGGCCGCGAGCGCGGTGGCGAGCTCCTCGATGAAGCGGCTGATGCTCGACCCGATCGGCAGGTCGGGAACGGCCAGCAACGCGACGTCGCTCCGGCCGGCACGCAGCGCGCGCGCCCAGGCGTGCGGGCGGTAGCCCAGGCGCTCGGCCGCCTCCATGACGCGACGCCTGGTCTCCTCAGGGATCGACTGCCCTGGCGCGTCGTTGAGCACCACGCTCACCGTGGTGCGGGAGACACCGGCCGCCCGGGCAACGTCGGTGCTCGTGATCCTTCTGGCAGGTCGCGTCATGAGTCCTCACGTCTGAGGTGCTGGGGCAGGGGCCCTTCATCCTAAACGGATAGTGACACGTGTCTGTCGTGGGAGTGGCGGTTCGCAGGCCGTTGCGGATCCGTTACGAAGACATCCCTTGTCAGCCCCGGGATATCTGCTGTTAACGTCAGCTCACCTTCTACAGACACGTGTCACCGAAACGTGTCACCAACTTGCACACGCTGAAGCCGTCCAAACCGCCCAAAGGAGCACCTCGTTGACTTTCCCCGCAACCTTTCTCTGGGGCGCCGCCACCGCGCCGCATCAGGTGGAGGGCAACAACCTCAACAGCGACTGGTGGCTGAGCGAGCAACTCGTGCCCGGTCTGGAGCGCAGCGGCGACGCGGTCGACGGCTACCACCGCTATCCCGAGGACATGCGCCTGCTCGCCGAGGCCGGACTGAACACCTACCGCTTCGGCGTCGAGTGGGCGCGCGTCGAGCCCGATCCCGGGCATTTCTCCCGAGCCTCGCTCGCACACTACCGTCGCATGATCGACACTGCGCTGGCCCTGGAGCTCAAGCCGGTCGTCACCTTGCACCACTTCACCGGCCCGCGCTGGTTCGCCGAGCGGGGCGGCTGGATGGCCGACGACGCCATCGACAGGTTCGCCGGCTACGTCCGGGAGGTCACGGGCATCCTCGACGGCGTCGAGTGGGTCTGCACGATCAACGAGCCGAACATGCTCGCCGTGATGGTCGCCATGAGCCGCGCGGCCCAGGCCGGTGACGTCGAGAAGTGGACGACGCCCACCATCGAGGGCGAGACGCGACCGGTGCTGCCCGAACCCGGCCTGGAGATCGGGCGGCGGCTGGCCGAGGCTCACCACGCGGCTCGCGAGATCGTCAAGAAGCACATCGGCGCGGCCGTCGGGTGGACGGTGGCCAACCAGGCACTCACCCCGACCCCGGGCAACGAGGCCAAGCTGCGTGAGGTGCGCTACCTTCGCGAGGACCTGTACCTGGAAGCGGCCCGCGGTGACGACTTCATCGGCGTGCAGTCCTACACCAGCCAGCCCGTGGACGAGAACGGCGTCGTTCCGCACCCGCCCAGCCCGGACAACACCCAGACCGGCTTCGCCTACCGCCCGGACGCGCTGGGCATCGCCGTCCGCCACACCTGGGAGGCGACCGGCGGGGTGCCGATCCTGGTCACCGAGAACGGCATCGCCACCGCCGACGACTCCCGGCGGATCGCCTACACCTCCGAAGCGTTGCGGGGCCTGTCCCAGGCCATGGACGACGGTATCGACGTGCGCGGCTACCTCCACTGGAGCGCGCTGGACAACTTCGAGTGGGGGAGTTGGGAGCCCACCTTCGGGCTGATCGCCGTCGACCGCGAGACCTTCGAACGCCATCCCAAGCCCAGTCTCTCGTGGCTGGGCCACGTCGCCCGTCACGGGCGGCTCTGACCCATCGGCATAAGGAACGCGCGTGCACAAAAAGATCGACATCGTGACGGCCATCGCGGCACTGACGCTGGAGGAGAAGGCCGCGTTGCTGTCCGGGCAGGGCGCCTGGGAGACGGCGGCGGTCGAGCGGGCCGGCATCCGTTCGATCACCCTGACCGACGGCCCGCACGGCCTGCGCAAAGTGGCCCCGGACGCCGAGCAGTTCAGCTTCGAGGCGAGCCTGCCGGCCACCTGCTTCCCCACGCCGGCGGCCCTCGGCTCGTCCTGGGACGCCGGCCTGCTCACGGAGGTCGGTGAGGCACTCGGCGCCGAGAGCCGGGCGGCCGGGGTGGACGTCATCCTCGGACCGGGCGTCAACATCAAGCGATCGCCGCTGTGCGGGCGCAATTTCGAGTACCTGTCGGAGGACCCGGTCCTGACCGGGCGACTGGGCGCGGCGCTGGTGCGCGGCATCCAGAGCCGGGGAGTGGGCGCGTCGGTCAAGCACTTCGCCGCCAACAACCAGGAGACCGACCGCATGCTGGTCAGCGCCGACGTGGACGAGCGCACCCTGCGGGAGATCTACCTGGCCGGCTTCGAGCACATCGTGAAGAACGCCCGGCCATGGACGGTGATGGCCGCCTACAACAGGATCAACGGTGTCCACGCCGCTCAGAACCGCCGGCTGCTCACCGAGGTGCTGCGCGAGGAGTGGGGCTTCGACGGCCTGGTCGTGTCGGACTGGGGCGCGGTCGCCGACCCGGCCGCGGCCGTCGCCGCCGGGCTCGACCTGGAGATGCCCGGCACGAACGGCGTCAGCGCCGCCCGCCTCGTCACCGCCGTGCGGGCCGGGGAGATCGAGGAGGCGGTGCTCGACCAGGCCGTCGCACGCCTGCTCACCCTGATCGACCGCACCGCCGAACCGAGCGGCGAAGCAGACTTCGGCCGACACCACGACCTGGCCAGGAAGGCCGCTGCCGAGTCGGCCGTCCTGCTCAAGAACGACGACGGCATCCTGCCCCTGAACGCCGGAGCACGGATCGCGCTGGTCGGCGAGTTCGCCCGCACGCCGAGGTTCCAGGGAGCGGGCAGCTCCCAGATCAACCCCATCAGGGTCGACAACGCCCTGACCGCGCTGGCCGGCGACTTCGCCGAGCTGTCGTTCGCTCCTGGTTTCCTGTTGTCCGGCGAACAAGACCCGGCACTGCTCACCGAGGCGGTGGCCGGCGCGGCCGTCGCCGACGTGGCCGTGCTGTTCCTCGGGCTACCGGAGGGCGAGGAGTCCGAGGGCTTCGATCGCCGGCACCTCGACCTGCCCGCCGTCCAGCTCGACCTGCTGGCGGCCGTCGCCGAGGCCAACCCGAACGTGGTGGTCGTGCTGGCCAACGGAGGCGTCGTCGAAGTCGCCTCCTGGCGGCACCACGCCACGGCGATCCTCGAAGGGTGGCTGACCGGCCAGGCCAGCGGTGGCGCGATCGCCGATCTGCTGACCGGCCGGGTCAACCCGAGCGGCCGGCTCGCCGAAACGATTCCGCTGCGCCTGGCCGACACCCCCGCCTACCTCAACTACCCGGGACCGACCTACGGTGAGCGCCTGTACGTCGGCTATCGCTACTACGACGCCAAGGACATGCCGGTCGCCCACCCCTTGGGCCACGGCCTGTCCTACACCACCTTCGGCTACTCCGACCTGCGCACCGAGGTGGACGGCGACACCGTGCGGGTGCGGCTCGTGCTCACCAACACCGGCCCGGTCGCCGGCAAGGAGGTCGTGCAGCTTTACGTCGCCGACCTCGACGCCTCCCTCGACCGGCCCGTCCGCGAGCTGAAGGCGTTCACCAAGATCGAGCTCTCGCCGGGCGAGTCCGCCCAGGTCGCGTTCGAGCTCCAGGAACGCGACCTGTCCTACTACAGCCCCGACCACGGCCGCTGGGTTCTGGAGGCCGGCGACTTCGAGATCGCCGTCGGCGCCTCCTCCCGCGACCTGCGCCTGACGGCCACCGTGACGGTGGACGCCCCCGTACTCGCCAAGCCTCTCGGCCCGCACTCGCCCATCCGCGACTGGCTCGCCCACCCGACCGGCGGCCCGCTCCTGCTCAAGGCCATGAGCGCGGGACAGGACGCCTCGGTCCTCACCGACCCGGCGATCTTCCGCATGGTCGAGTCGCTGCCGCTGAGCAGACTCGCCGCGATGAGCGGCGGCCTGCTGGACATCGACCTCCTGCTCGAGACCACCGGGCGCTGACCCTCCCATCTCTGCGAATGCCGCACTCATCCCCCTGCGAGGTTTCCATGGCATTCACCCACGCCGACCAGCCACCCATCGACCCGCCTGCCGCCGGACCGGCCGTCGCGCCCACCGACGACCTGCCCAAGGTGGGCGCCGGCTACATCTGGCTCCTGGTCATCGCCGTATTCGGCGCCTTCATGGCGCTGGTCACGCCCATCTCGATCTCCCTGGCGATCAGGGTCGCCCAGCTCGCCCCCGACAACGAGGAGTATCTCGGCTACGTCACCGGAGCCGGAGCCATCGCCGCGCTACTGACGACCCCGGTGCTCGGGATGCTCAGCGACCGCGCGCGAACCCGGCTCGGCCGCCGCCGACCGTACCTGATCGGCCTGACCGTCCTCGGCGTCGTCGCCCTCGTGGTGCTGGCCCAGGCCCCCACCATCCTGGTGCTCACCATCGGCTGGATGCTGGCGCAGATCGGCTGGGGTTCGGTCATGACCCTGCTGACCGCCTCGCAGGCCGACCGCCTGCCGGAGTCCCAGCGCGGCAAGGTGGCCGGCCTGTCCGGCGTCGTCCAGCAGCTCGCGCCCGTCAGCGGAACGATCATGGCGGGCGCGGTGACGGGGAACAACCTGCTGCTGTTCCTGGTGCCCGGTGCGATCGGCGCGGTGGCCCTGGCGCTGTTCATCGTGTTCGTACGCGAGAGCGACAGCCGCCACCTGCCCAAGGCGGAAGAGCGTTTCAGCGCCCGGCTGCTGATCCGGCCCTACCTCTTCAGCCCGCGCCGCAACCCTGACTTCGCCTGGAACTGGCTCGGCAAGCTCCTGTTCATGGCCGGCGTCACCTTCTACTCGACCTTCACCGCGTTCTTCCTGGCCGACCGGATGGACGTGAGGGTGGCGGACGTGGCGGGGATCATGGCCGCCTTCGGGCTCGGTGGCATCGTCGCCGCCATGATCGGCGCGATCGGCGGCGGGTTCCTGTCCGACAGGTTTCGCCGCCGCCGGATCTTCGTGCTGCTCGGCGGCGCCGTCGTCGCGATCGGCGCGGTCGTCATGGCGCTCTCGCCCACAGTACCGCTGATCATGGTCGGAGCGATGCTGGGCAATCTCGGCATCGGCGTGTTCTCGGCCGTGGACCAGGCGCTGATGCTGGACGTGCTGCCCGACCGGGAGACCGACGCCGGCCGCTACATCGGCATCTACGGCTTCGCCAACTCGATCGCGCAGGGCGTCGCGCCCCTCGTCGCGCCACTGTTCCTGGCGATCGGCGCCACCGGGGCAGACAAGAACTACGCCCTGCTCTTCTACGTCGCGGGAGCTTTCACCCTGGCCAGCGGCCTGGTGGTGCTGCTGCGCGTCAAATCCGTCCGCTGAACGAGAGAAAGAAGTTCATGTCCGAGTGGCTCGTCACCTCACAGGCCCCCGACGGCACCGTCTACCGTGATCTCAACGGCAACGGCGTCATGGACCCCTACGAGGACCCCCGCCTGCCCGTCGCCCAGCGGGTCCGCGACCTCATCTCGCGGATGACCGTCGAGGAGAAGGCCGGGCAGTTCTTCCACCCGATGATCGAGGCCGGCCAGGATGGCTCGCCCGTCGAGACCGGCGCCATGCTGATGCCGCACTCCACCTCGCACACCATCCAGCGGCAGTTCATCACCCACTTCAACGTGATCATGTTGCCGGGCGAGGCGAAGGTCGCGGCGCTCTGGCACAACCGGGTGCAGAAACTCGCCGAGCAGACCCGGCTCGGCATCCCGGTCACCATCTCGACCGACCCGTGCCACTCGGGCGGCGACAATCTCGCCACCTCGATGCTGTCCGGAGCGTTCTCCCGCTGGCCGGAGGCCATGGGCCTGGCCGCGCTGCGCGACGTCGACGCGGTGCGCGAGTTCGCCCGCATCGCCCGCCAGGAGTACCGGGCGATCGGCATCCGGTCGGCCCTGCACCCGCAGATCGACCTGGCGACCGAGCCGCGCTGGGCCCGCCAGTCCGGCACCTTCGGTCCCAGCGCCGAGCTGACCACCGCCTACGTGCGCGCCTACCTGGAGGGCTTCCAGGGCGAATCGCTCGACGCCACCAGCGTGGCGTGCATGACCAAGCACTTCCCCGGCGGCGGCCCGCAGAAGGACGGCGAGGACCCGCACTTCCCGTACGGGCGCGAGCAGGTCTACCCGGGCGGCCTGTTCGACCACCACCTGCAGCCGTTCCTGGAGGCGATCGACGCCGGCACGTCGGCCATCATGCCGTACTACGGCATGCCCGTCGGCGCCGTCCACAAGGGGCGGGCGATCGAGGAGGTCGGGTTCGGCTTCAACAAGGGCGTCATCACCGGCATCCTGCGCGAGGACCTCGGCTACGACGGCGTGGTCTGCACCGACTGGCAGCTCGTCACCGACAGCCCCTACAGCCCGGCGCGGGCCTGGGGCGTGGAACACCTCAGCCGCGCCGGGCGCGTGGCCAGGATCCTGGACGCCGGCTGCGACCAGCTCGGCGGCGAGGAGTGCACCGACGTGCTGCTCTCCCTCGTCGAGGACGGCACCGTCCCCGAGTCGCGGCTGGACGAATCGCTCGCCCGGCTGCTCGCGGTCAAGTTCGAGCTGGGCCTGTTCGACGACCCCTATGCCGAGGCGCCGGAGCGCGCCGGCACCCCGGAGGCCGTCACGGCCGGGTTCGACGTCCAGGTCGGGTCGCTGGTGCTGCTCAAGAACGACGGCCTGCTGCCCCTGGCGCCGACGGCCCGCGTGTACGTCGAAGGCGGCGCCTTCCCCGAAGGGGTGGATCGCCCTGAGGAGGCCGACGTCATCGTCGTCCGGCTCGACGCGCCCTTCGAGCAGCGCGACGGCATGTTCCTGGAGCCGTACTTCCACGCCGGCAGCCTCGACTTCGCCGAGGAGACGGTGGCGCGGGTGCGGGAGCTGGCCGCGATCGGACCGGTGATCGTGGACGTCAAGCTCGAACGCCCGGCCGTCCTGACGCCGCTCGCCGACCTCGCCACCGCGATCGTCGGCAGCTTCGGCTCCGGGAACGCGGCGCTGGCGCACGCCCTGGTGGCCCCGGGCGCGATGCGCGGCCGGCTGCCGTTCCAGCTGCCCCGCAGCATGACCGCCGTCGAACGCAACCAGGCCGACGTGCCGAACGACCTCGACGACGTCCTGTTCCCCGAAGGCTTCGGACTGGAGTACAAGTGATCCGCACGTCCTTCAACGACGGCTGGCAGGTGCGGCCGAAGGTCAACCCCTTCGCCGAGCTGGCCGGGGTGGTGGTCCCGTACCAGGAGGTGACGCTGCCGCACGACGCGATGATCTCGGGCGAGCGGGTGGCTTCCGAGGAGGGTGCTGCCGGCGCGTACTTCCCGAGCGGGGTGTACGAGTACCGCAAGACGTTCTTCGTCCCGGAGGAGCACCGGGGCAAGAGCATCGCGATCGAGTTCGAGGGCGTCCATCGTGACGCGACGGTGCACATCAACGGCGACTACGCGGGCCAGCGTCCTTACGGGTATTCGCTCTTCCGCATCGACGCCGGCCGGTTCCTGCGGTACGGCGAGGACAACGAGATCCGCGTCGAATGCCGCGCCCACCAGGACTCGCGCTGGTACACCGGCGCGGGCATCTACCGCGAGACGTGGCTGCTCGTCGGCGACCTGGTCCGGATCGCGCCCGCGGGCGTCCGCGTCACCACGCCGGACATCGACGCCGAGCGCGCGGTGGTCGAGGTCGCCACGACCGTGCTGAACGACTCGATCGAAATCAGGACGCTCGACCTGGTCACCGAGCTTCGCGACGCCGCCGGGATCGTGGTGGCATCGGGTGGCTCGAAGGTGACCGCGCTGCCCGGCGAGTCCGCGATCGCCCGGCAGCGGTTCTACGTGCGCGACCCCGCTCTGTGGAGCGTCGACGCGCCCGCCCTGTACACCTGCGACGTCAGCCTCACCGGCCTCGACGCCGAGCGGGTCGCCTTCGGCATCCGGTCGCTGCGCCTGGACCCTCAGCACGGCCTGCGGATCAACGGCGAGAGCGTCAAGCTGCGCGGCGCGTGCGTGCACCACGACAACGGCGTGCTCGGCGCGGCCACCTTCGCCCGCGCCGAGGAACGCCGCGTGGAACTGCTCAAAGAGGCGGGCTTCAACGCGATCCGCATGTCCCACCAGCCGATGAGCAAGGCCATGCTGGAGGCCTGTGACCGGCTCGGCATGCTGGTCGTGGACGAGACGTTCGATGTGTGGACCTCGGCCAAGAGCCCGTACGACTACAGCCTGAATTTCCCCGAGTGGTGGGAACGTGACATCGAGGCGATGGTCGCCAAGGACTTCAACCATCCCAGCGTCATCATGTACTCGATCGGCAACGAGATCCCCGAGACCGGCAGCCCGTCCGGCGCCGCCTGGGGCCGCAGGCTGGCCGAGAAGGTCCGCGCCCTGGACGGCACCCGCTACGTCACCAACGCGATCAACAACATGCTGGCCGTCATGTCCGAGCTGGGCGCCTTCATGCGGCAGGCGGCCGAGGACCAGGGCGCGGGCATCAACACCCTGATGGCCGACGCAGGGGACGCGATGAACGCCGTCGCCGTCTCCGACCTGGTCACCGAGCGCACCGCCGAGTCGTACGGCGTGCTCGACGTGGCCGGCATGAACTACTCCGACAGCCGCTACGCGCTCGACCGGGAGAGGTTCCCGGACCGGATCATCCTGGGCACCGAGACCTTCCCCACCCGCATCGACCGCAACTGGGCGCTGGTCCGGCAGTACAGCACGGTGATCGGCGACTTCACCTGGACCGGCTGGGACTACCTGGGCGAAGTCGGCATCGGCCGGGCCCAGTACGCGAGTTCGGACGATGCGCGGCCGCCGCACAACGCCCCGTACCCGCACCTGACGGCCGATTGCGGCGACATCGACATCACCGGCCACCGCCGTCCCGCCTCTTACTACCGGGAGATCGTCTTCGGCCTGCGCAGCCGGCCCTACCTGGCGGTGTGGCGGCCCGAGCACCACGGCAGGACGTTCATCGGCAGCCCCTGGGCGTGGAGTGACACGATCGCGAGCTGGACCTGGCCGGGGTATGAAGGCGAGCCCATCACGGTCGAGGTCTACAGCGACGCTGACGAGATCGAGCTCCTGCTCAACGGCCGCTCGCTGGGACGGCAGCCGGTGGAGCGCTTCCGGACCGCGTTCGAGGCGGCGTACGAGCCGGGCGAACTGCTCGCCGTCGCCTACCGCGACGGCACCGAGGCCGGCCGGGATCTGCTGCGGTCCGCGACCGGCCCCGTGCGGTTGCGCGCCGAGGCCGACCGGCTCACCGTCTCGGCCACGGGCGGTGACCTCGCCTACGTCACCCTCACCCTGACCGATGCCGACGGGACTTCGTACACCTCGGCCGACCGTCCGGTCCGGCTGGAGGTGTCGGGCGCGGGAGTGGCTGCCGGGTTCGGCAGCGCCTGCCCGGCCACGGAAGAACGCTTCGACGCGGCCGAACGCCGCACCCACGACGGCCGCGCCCTGGCCGTCCTGCGCCCCACCGGTCCCGGGAAGATCCACGTGATCGCCACCGCCCCGGACTGCGACCCGGCCGAAATCCTGATCACCGTTGAATAGCAGGGAAGAACCCTTGACCAAGATCGACAGGCAGGCGCTGGTCCGCCGCCACACCGTCGAGATCGCGCAGGCCGATCCCGCGGCCGCGCTGACCGTCGGCAACGGCGACTTCGCCTACACCGCCGACATCACCGGCATGCAGACCTTCCCCGCCTACCACGACCAGGCCACCGCCTTCCCCGAAGGGCGGCTCGCGGTGAACACGGCGACCATGTCCACGTGGGGCTGGCACGCGATGCCCAACCCGGACAACTTTGTGCTCGCCGACGCGATGACCACCTATGACAGCCCTCGCGGCCCTGTCGCGTATCCGGACAAGTTCGACATGAACTCGATGATGGGCGGTGAGATCCCGGAGGAATTCCGCGCCGGAGCCTGGCTGCACGCCAACCCCCACCGGCTCGACCTCGGCCGCATCGGACTCATGCTGAGGCCGGAGGCCGGGGGCGCGCCAGAGGAGGACCCCGGGGCCCTGAAAGAGCCGCATCAGCTTCTTGACCTGTGGACCGGCACCATCACCAGCGTCTTCACCTACGCCGGGCACCAGGTTCGGGTGACCACGGTCGCCGATCCGCGCCGCGCCCGCGTGGCCTTCCGCATCGAGTCGGACCTGCTCGCCACCGGCCAGGCCGCCGTCGCGGTGCGTTTCCCGTACGCCAGTGACGGCTTCTTCGCGACCTCCGACTGGACGGCTCCGGACAGGCACACCACGGTGCTGCGGCCCCTCGGCGAGCGCGCCTGCCGCTTCGATCGGACGCTCGACGACACCACGTACGTGGTGCGCCTGGACTGGTCGGAAGGCGAGATCGCAACCGCCGCCGAGCCGCACACCTTCGAGCTGAAGACCTCCGGCACCGCCCTGGAGCTCGTGGCCACCTTCGCCCCGGAGGACGCGGGCGCGCTGGGCCGCGGTGAGTTCCTGACGATCGAGGGCGCCGCGAACGCCTGGTGGCGCGAGTTCTGGACCACGGGCGCCGCCATCGACCTCACCGGCAGCACCGACCCGCGCGCCGCCGAGCTGGAACGCCGCGTGATCCTGTCGCAGTACCTCAACGCGGTCAACTGCTCCGGCAGCACCCCGCCGCAGGAGACCGGCCTGACCACCAACTCCTGGTACGGCAAGTTCCATCTGGAGATGCACTGGTGGCACGCCGCCCAGCTCGCCCCCTGGGGCCGCCCCGACCTGCTGGAACGCAGCCTCAACTGGTACCTGACCATCCTGGACGTCGCCCAGGAGACCGCCCGCCGCCAGCACTACGCCGGCGCCCGCTGGCCCAAACACGTCGCCTCGGACGGCCGCGAGAGCCCGTCCCACATCGGCGCCCTGCTCGTCTGGCAGCAGCCGCACCCGCTCTACCTCCTCGAACTGCTCCACCGCGGCCGTACGGAGCCGCAGCGGGAACGGCTGGTGACCCGCTTCGCCGAACTGGTCGAGGAGACCGCGCTGTTCATGGCGTCCTTCGTCGAAGAACGCGACGGCACCTATCACCTGCCCGCCCCCGTCATGCCGGCCCAGGAGTTCTACGACGCCCGGGCCACCGAGGACCCGACGTTCGAGCTCGCCTACTGGTGGTGGGGCCTGGAGATCGCGCAGCGCTGGCGGGAACGCTCCGGTCTCAGGCGGCGCGAAGACTGGCAGCACATCCAGGACAACCTGGCTCGGCCCCACCAGCGTGACGGTGTCTACACCGCCATCGCCACCGAGCCGTACCTGCGCCGCGACGACCACCCCTCGCTGTTGTGCGCCCTCGGTGTCGTCCCCGAGAACCCGCTCATCGACCCCGCCATCATGGAGGCCACACTCCTGGACGTGCTCGCCGACTGGCAGTGGGACACCGCCTGGGGCTGGGACTTCCCCACCATGGCGATGACCGCCACCCGGCTCGGCCGCCCCGACCTGGCCGTGGACGCCCTCCTCATGGAGACGGGCAAGAACACCTTCCTGCCCACCGGCCAGGTCCCGCAGTTCGGCAGCCTGCTGCCGATCTACCTGTCGGCCAACGGCGGCGTGCTCGCCGCCGTCTCCCTCATGGCGGCCGGCTGGGACGGCTCGGACACCGACTGCCCGGGCTTCCCGAAGGACGGGAGCTGGGTCGTCCGGCACGAGGGCTTCACGCCCTGGCCATGACTTCCGAGAACACGGTGATCTCCACGACGTCCCGGACATCGCCGAGATCGTCCGCCAGCCCCTGGAGGAGGACCTGGCCCACGTCTCGCCGTACCTGAAGCGGTTTGGCGAGTACTCCACGCGTGAGCTCGGCATCCAGCCGGAGGCGTACGAGTCGAAGGCGCTAGCCGCGCCGCCATGCGGGGTTCAGTTGGATCTCAATGTCGTCGGACGTCGTCTCCGGCGTCGGGTCGGCGGTCACGCGGACTCTCAAGGCACGGCCGGTGCTGGTCTCGACGAACGACAGGGGTGGGCGGCCCTCCTGCAGGTACTTGTCGCCCCACTGCAACAGCGACAGGAACACTGGCAGCAGGTCCTCGCCGGCCGCGGTCAGCCGGTACTCGTCGCGGGCCCGTCTGCGCGGCTCCTGGTAGGGGGCGCGCGCGACGATCTGTGCGGATTCCAGCTGTTTGAGCGCCCGTGACACCGCGGGTGCCGTGGTCCCGATCCGCGTCACGAAGTCATCGAACCTGGTTGTGCCATAGAAACATTCGCGGATGACCAGGAACACCGTCTTGGTGCTCAGCAGGTCCAGCACACGCCCCGCCGAGCACCCGTCGCCGATCGACCAGGCATCCCGGTCGCGCAGCCGCTCCTCGAACTCCATCGCCACTCCGACATTCTAACTAACGCTTGCATTACCCAGCAGTGTCGTGATTTATCTTACTAACGACATCGTTACCCAGGTAGAGGAGTGCAATGGTTGCGGTAACGGGCAGGGTGGCCGTGGTGACCGGCGGCCGGCGCGGACTCGGCGCGGCCCTCGTGGACGAACTGCTGGCGCGCGGCGCGCGAAAGGTGTATTCCACCGCGCGCGCGGCGTACATCGATGAACGTCCAGAGGTGGTCACCGCCGAGCTCGAGGTCCGCTCGGCGGAGTCGGTCGCCGCCCTCGCGAAGGTCGCCGCCGACGCCGAGATCGTGTTCAACAACGCCGGCGTCCTGCTGCCGGCCGCACTGCTGACAGGCGGCCTCGAGAGCGTCATCGAGACATTTGACGTCAACGTCTTCGGGTCGCTGCGGATGGCGCGGGCGTTCGCGCCGATCCTGGCCGCCAACGGCGGGGGCGCACTCGTGAACATGCACTCCGTGCTGTCCTGGCTGGCCGGCAGCGGCGCCTACGGGGCGTCGAAAGCTGCGGCGTGGTCGGTCACGAACTCGCTCCGACTCGAACTAGCGCCCCAGAACACCCAGGTCGTAGGCGTGCACGCGGGATTCATCGACACCGACATGGTCGCCGCCATCGAACGGCCGAAGACCACGCCCGCCGAGATCGCCGCGCGGATCGTCGCCGGCCTCGAGTCCGGCGACACGGAAGTGCTCGCCGACGACGTCACCGTCACGGTCAAAGCGGCTCTCTCCGGCCCCGTGGAGCACCTGACCTTCTCATCTGCCGGCTGACCATCACCCGAGGAGTACCGAACCGCCATGCCACTGTGGACCATTCATCACACCCCCGGGATCTTCACCGACGACGACAAACACCAACTCGCCTCCCGCATCGCCGATCACTACGAAAAGGCCGGGCTGCCCCGGTTCTACGCGGTCACCCTGTTCCACGAAACCCGGCCCGAGGACTTCTACGTCGGCGGGGAACCCACCCCGGCCGGGATCCGCATCGTCATCGACCACATCGCCCGGCGTAATCCCGACCAAGACAGCCGCCGGCGGACCGCCCAGTGGATCAAGGGCATGCTGCAGCCCCACCTCGAACAGCACACAGGGCTGCATTGGGAGTTCCACGTCGACGAAACCAGCAGAGACCTCTGGATGATCAACGGAATCGTGCCGCCTCCAGAGGGCTCCGAGGCCGAGACGAACTGGGCGAAGCAGAACTCGGCGTCTGCTTACTGACAGGCACAATCTTGACGGCCTGATCGAACCGCAGCAGCTGAAAGCACTGCCGCGGTGAATGTCGGATTTACTGCGGCAGGGCCGGAAGGAGCCGACGGGGTGGCGATCGAACGGGTGGCCGTGCCGGAGAACGGGGGCGCGTTGCGGGTGCCGCGCGCGGGTCGTGCCGCTGTCCGCCCCGCCGCCGTCGTACGAAGCCGCAGTCGAGCGGCACCTCACCGGCGCGCGCATCGCGAAGCCCTCCGCCCGCGTCTACCGGATCTCGCTCACCACCTGGGTGGATGCTGCGCGGTCAGCCAGCGCCGGCCGGCCCGACCCGAGGCGGCCTCCGACGACCCAGACCTGCCGCAGGAGCAGCGGATGGCGCTCCCATGTTCGATCCGACGACAGACCCTGAGCGTCCCTGACCCAGTGCTCGATGTACCACCACAGGGCTTATTCGGGTTGCCGAACTGGGAGGATCACGGCGGAGGGGTGCTGCGGGTCGTGGTGGATCTGCTGGTCGGCGGCGCGGAGGGTGGTGGCGGTGGCGCGGGGTTCGCCGGTGCCGGGGTTGCGGTTGTAGCGGGGGAAGGCGCCGCTGGAGACCTGGACGCGGATGCGGTGGCCGCGCTTGAACCGGTACGCGGTCGGCCACAGACGCACTGTCGCGCAGGAGGTCCGGTCGGCGCCCGTGAGGCTGATCAGGCCGTCACAGACGTTGTACGAGCGGCCTTGCTCGTCGACATCGCAGAGCCGGACGAACATGTCGGCGTAGGGCAGGCTGGAGCGGAACCAGATCTCGGCGCTGACCTCTCCGATCACTTCCACGTCGCGCTCCAGAGCGGCGGTGGTGTAGGTCAGGACGTCAGGCCGGGCCTCCAGCTTCGTGTTGTCGACTCTGCCCGCCTTTTCCGTCATCGTCATGCGCATCCCGCCCACCGTGGGCGTGGGATCGGCCGGGTCGTAGTGGTATCCGTCCGGGTCCGATTCGGGGGGCGGGTCGGTGGCCAGGGCTCCGGCGGGCTGGAGGTGCAAGCGCTGCGGCCGGTATCCCGGCGGCGGCCAGGAGGGGAAGTCGCGCCAAGCGTCTTCGCCCATGACGAACAGCCGCACCGGGGCGCGTTCCGGTGGTTGCTCGCCGCGGGCGTGGGCCAGGCCGAAGTCGAGTGCCTCCCGGGCGGCCACCCCGCCGGCCTCCAATGACGCGTGCGGCCAGGGGCCGACCGTGAGACGGGCGCCACGTCCGGCCTCTTGCAGCACGTGGAAGTCGCGTAGCTGACCGGGCAGGAAGAAGTCGTACCAGCCGCCGATCAGACTGGCGGGCACCGTGATGTCGGCGACACGATCACGGTGATCGAGTGCCGCCCAGAAGGGGTCGTCGGAGTCGTGGGTGAGGATGTTCTGGATGTAGTCGTCGTGGCGGCCCAGCATGGCGACGTCGGCCTGGCTCAACGGCAACGTGCGCAGGACGCGCTCAAGCCTTCTCTCCTGCAGCAGAACGCGCAGCATGGACAATGGTCGTTCCTGGCCGGCGACGCTGATGCCCCAGCTGAACGGGACTTCCAGGGAGAACCGGTCCTGGTGCAGGAAGTCCAAGGTCAGGGCCGAGTTCGACACCAGCGGGATGATCGCCTTGACCTGGGGCGGCACCTGGTCGGCCACGGCCCATTGGGTGAACCCCTGGTAGCTGCCGCCGGTGAGGATCATGGAGTCGCCGAACCAGGGCTGTTCGACCACCCAGTCCAGGGTGTCCAGCCCGTCCTCGCGTTCGCAGCGCAATGGGTCGAAGGCGCCGCCGGAGCCGAAGGTGCCGCGCGAGCTCACGATCAGCACCTGGAAGCCGCGCTCGGCCAGCGGCCTGGCCAGCATCGAGGCGTCCAGGAAGCCTCTGCCGTAGGCGGTGCGGATCAACGCGGTCGGCAGGCCCTTCCGGCCGGCCTTGGGGAACCAGCGGTCGGCCAGCAGGACGGCCCCGTCCCGCATTGGCACCTTCAGATCGCGTTCACTGCCCAAATCCCGGGTCAGCGGCGGCGGCAGATGCTGAAGGCGCTCGACGACGTGACTTATCAGATTCATCGGACCCGGCCTCCGCCACTTCGAGAATTGATCAACGCCGACGCCATGCGCTGCAGGCGATCCGTCATCGCGTCGGGGTCTAGGGGGTCGTCCGCGTTGATCAGCCAGTCGTTGACGACCGCGCTCACTCCCGACGTGATGACCAGTGCCAGGTCGTTCAGCGTCTGCTGCTCCAGATCGCCGTACACGTCCCGCACCGTGTCTCTGCTGAGCGAGCCGAGCAGGCTGTTCTGCTTCGTGGTCATGGCGAACGCGCACGGCCCGGTCAGCATGGGGCGGTAGAACGGCCGGTGCTCGGCGAAGTGCCGCACCGTCGCCAGCACGTGCTCACGCAGATCCCCATCCATTTCTACGGTCCGTGGCAGCAACTCTCGCTCCACCAGGTCGATGGCCGCCGCCACGAGCAGCCCGTCCCGGTCACCGAAATGCATGTACAGCAGCTTCCGGCTGACGTTGGCAGCCTCGGTGAACTCGGCGACCGGAAGGGCTGTAGTGCCACGCTCGGACACCAGTCGCACTGCGGCGGCCATCAGGGCGGCGCGGGAACGCTGCACCCTGCGGTCGACGGCCGGCTGCTCCGGCATGTGGTTTCCCGACATGCGATGAACTTACACATGTGTGTCAAAAGAAACAAGTGTGTAAGATTGGGCGGCGGTGCGAGCGTGTTGGAATCAGGCGAGGGGCGCCGGTGTAGGCGAATAAGAAATGGGCGATGAGCCGCCAAACCAGGTCTGAGCAGGGATTTCGTGGGCGACACCGTTTGAGGAAACGTCGCAGCGGATGCCAGAAGCCCTTCGTTGAGGGGTCAGATGTCCAGGTCGCGCGGGGCCAGCCCGTGCTCGTGGGCATAGATGACGGCGCGCACCCGAGTGTGCAGCCCGAGTTTGCGGAGGAGGCTCGCGACGTGGTTCTTGACCGTGCCTTCCTCGATGGTCAGGGCTTCGCCTATCTCCCTGTTGCTCAGGCCACGGGCCAATTCTTGAAGCACCTCGAACTCGCGGGCGGTGAGCCGCTGTTGCGCCTCGGTGGCGGACGCGGGCGACACCCTCGCGAAGCGGTGGATCAGCCGGGTGGTGACCTGCGGGTCCACCAGCCCGTGCCCGCGGTGTAGCGCTCGCACCGCCTCCAGCAGCAGGTCAGGGTCGCTGTCTTTGAGCAGGAACCCCGAGGCGCCCGACTGGAGCGCGCCGAAGAGGTACTCGTCGGTGTCGAACGTCGTCAGCGCGAGCATCTTCGGCGAGACCTCCACCTGAGCGAGCTGCCGGATCGCGGAGATCCCGTCGACGTACGGCATGCGCAGATCCATCACCACAACATCGGGACGCCGCCACAGCGCTTGGTGCACGGCCTGGGCTCCATCGGCCGCCTCACCGACCACCTTGATGTCGAACTCGCCGTCCAGCGTCATGCGTAGAGCTTCGCGGACGGCGGGCTGGTCATCGGCGATCACCACGCGAATGGTCACGCCGCTCTCCTCCTAAGGGTCGCCCGAACCGGTATGCGGCACACGCCGCGATCCTGGGCTGTCAACGTGGGATCTCCCGTCGTGCCGAAGGGCTGTGCCTGACCCTCGGTGACGCAGAGCCCTTTGCGATTGGCACGACGGCCTCCACCCGCCAGCCGTGATGTTCTCCTGGGCCTGCAGTGAGTGTGCCACCATGCTCCTGAACGCGTTCGCGCATGCCCCTGATGCCCCGCCCTTCCGCGCCGGGGCGGGCGCGGCCGTTGTCCGTGATCGAGAGCGTCACTGCCGACCGGCTGCGGCGCACGCGCACCTCCACGTGGGCGGCCCCCGAGTGGCGGGCGGCGTTGGTGAGCGCTTCTTGCACGATGCGGTAGACCGTATGGGCCACGCCGGGTGGCAGCCAGGCGCTGGAACCGGCGTGGTGGACCGAGATGCGCAGGTGCGGGGTGGAGAGCCGCCGGGCCAGGTCCTCGATCTCCTCCAGGTCCGGTCCGACGGGTGCCTCGCGCAGGGTGTCGAGCAGGGCACGTACCTCTTTCAGCGCGGCTGAGGACAGCTCGGCGATGGTGGCCAGCGTGTGGTCGGCGGCCGGCGTCTGGCCGCGCAGGGCCCGGCGGGTGGCGGTGGCCTGCATGCGGATCGCGGTGAGGTGGTGGCCGACGCTGTCGTGGACGTCGCGTGCGAGCCCGGCGCGTTCCTCGGCCATGGCGCGTCTGGCCTCGGCATGATCAAGCTCGGCCGCTTGTGCGGCCCGCTCGCCGTTCAACCGCAGGATGTGGCCGACCGCGACCGGGGCCACGCCCATGATGACCAGGTCGGTGACCACGGAGAGCCCTTTGTTGGCCTGCGGGATGAGCAGGCCGTAGCCGGTGGTCCAGGCAATGGACAGGCTCATGACCAGCCACGGGCGGCGCGGCAGGTGGAAGGCCGCCGCACCGAACATGACCATGGTCACCAGCCGGCCGGGCCAGCCCGGTACCAGCAGGCCGAGGAGAGCGATCGCGGCCGACAGCAGCGCTCCCGTCAGTGGGAAGCGTCCTGCCAGGGTCAGAGGCAGAGCCGCGACGAGACTGACGCTCGCCAGGAAGGGCAGCTCGGGTCGCGGCGGCTCGCCGTCGAGCATGGCGAATCCGGTGAGCACGGTTGCGGCCGCGAGCATGAGCAGTCCCTGTCTGGCGTACACGGCCGCTACGCTACTTCGCCGGTCCGCAGGAGGCGCCACGCGGCGGCATCTTGCCCGTGGTCAGGTAGCGGTGCACGTGTTCGCGTACACAGGGGTGACCGGTGAAGTAGAGGGCATGTCCTCCCACGGCCTTCAGGTAATGGGCGCGGGGAAGCTGTGCGGCCAGCCGGCGGCCGTCGGCGGCCGGGCTGTTGTCGTCGTGGTCGCCGTTGGCGATGAGCACGGGCGGCAGGCCCGGCGCCTTGATGGGATGGGGCGGGTACGTCCTGGTCGGCGGCAGGCCCGCGCAGTGGTTGGCCATCGGCCACACCATCCGCCATCCGATGCGGGGCGTGTCGCGGCGCAGCGCGCTCTCCAGCTTCTTGAGCTTGTCGTAGTCGGGGTAGGGCAGGTCCGCGCAGAGGATGACGCGCGACAGGCTGGGGTCGGGCGCTCCTTCCACCTTGGCGAAGAACGAGGCGTCACCGGCCTGCGCTCGCGCGAGCCCGGCGGCCAGGCGCTCCCAGGTGGCCTCGTAGGTGAAGTTGGTGCGAGAGGCGATCTGGGTGTCGCTGATGCGCACCTCGGGACCGGCCTCGGGCGCGGGGATGGGCTCGCGGCGGGCCTTGTCCATCACCTCGTCCCAGACGGCCAGGGGGTCCTTGCCATGCAGCGCGCAGGTGGTGGTGTTTTTGCACCAGGTGGCGAAGCGTTCGGCGTTGGCCTCCAGTGCCTGAGCGCGCCGGCGGAGCCACTCGCGCGGGCCGGGCGTGGTGTGGTCCCACACGCTGTCGAGGTACATCCGGCCGACCTTGCGGGGGAACAGCTCGGCGTAGGCCTGCCCGAGCACGGTGCCGTGCGAGTTGCCCAGGTAGGTCAGCCTGGCCTGGCCGAGGGCCTCTCTGATCGCTTCCATGTCGTGCGCGATCTGCCAGGAGTTGAGGTTGCCCGACAGCGGCCCGGCTTCCTTGGCGCACGCCTCCCCGAACGTGCGGTTCTTCGCAGCGTACGCGTCATAGGCCGGCTTGGTCGGAAACACCCACTCGGTGGCGAACGGTGCGGGGATAGGACAGTTGATCGCGTTGGACTTGCCGAACCCCCGTGGGTCGAAAATCACCACGTCGAACCATTGGGTGAGATCTTTGAAGTATTTCTGTCCCTGGCGGAGAAGCGTGATCTGCTCGCCCGGCCCACCGGTGTTGACCAGCAGCACGCCCTTCTTGCCTGCCTGGTTCTGGGCGGGCAGCTTGGCGAGACCGATCGTGACCTTCGGCCCTGATCGGCGGGCCCAGTCGGCCGGCACCTGGATCTGCGCGCATTGCAGACCGTCTCCGCAGTCCTGCCACGACGGTGGCGTGGTCGTGACCGGAGCGACGGCGGTGACCGCGCCGATGACGAGTGAGGCGACGATGTTCATGCCGGAAGGATCGCCGGGGCCGTCCCGTCCGTGCGTCCCCCTTTCTGCATATCTTTGCCGGGGAGCAGCAGGGGGATGTCGGCAAAGCCCTCTCCCCGTAACGGCCGCGTTCACCGCGGCGTTGGAGCGAGCGCCGCTGGACGACACCCGCCGCGCCTACACCTCCCGGGTCCGCTCCTTCCTGGCTTGGCTGGTCGCCCCCCAAGCCTTTGGACGCCCGCGAGCAGAAATGCTTCCTGCGCGCCGTGGAGGTGCGCCGGCTCGCCCGCGACCGCGCCATCGGCCGACTGCTGTTCTACTCCGGGCTGGTCGCCCTCGACGGGCAATTCCGCTGGCCACGCGGCCAGCGGAATCCACCTCATTCACGAAGAGGGGATGCCGGCTACAACGCAGGGTGGACGCGCGTGAAAACATACGCCGTGTGATGTAGGCAGAAAACCGCTCCTGGGCTGACGCTACGCCTGCCCCATCGCTTTACCCTTGCATAGTCGGCCAGGCCTTTCGCTCGATAGCTGTCTCTGGTCAGTAATTCCAGAAACGCGTTATTTCCTGCCAGATCATGGATGTCGAACAATGTAGGCACCACGCTCCTGGTGGGAACGGGAAGACAGGACGGGATCTCGGCATAAAACGCATTCAAAAGATCGCTGCCGCTACATTCGTCCCCGTGGGTTCGTTGGCCCTGCCTGCGCCGGCGCAGGCAGCCGTCGCTTACCTGGAGAGACGTTACGGCGATTTCACCTCCGGGGGTACTTACGTCGCGAGCCTGCGGCCGTACTACACCAGCAGCTCCGCGTGGATCAGGATTCACAAAGAGCGGGCTTGCAAAAGAAGCCAGACCGTCAAGAGCTGGAAGATCAACATCGCCGTCAATCGGACGTACCGCATCTATGCCGGGCGGGTTGAGGTCGTCGGCCAGCGAGTTCGGCAACCCGCTGCAGGCTGGCCAATATCTCGACTGCGCGGGGCAGGGTCGCAAGCAGCATAAATGCACCGAGGAAGAAGTCACTTATGAAACCGCTGTGGTGCGCGGTACAGCACAACAATCATCGGTCATTGAACCGAAGATACCGGTACGCATGCGAAGGAAATCCTGGCTTGGAGAGCCAACGTGGGGATCTTACGGGTGCATTTCACCGCTGACGACCTCGCTCGCGTCACTATCGCCAACGAGCCTGACCCGCTGTGGGAGGTGGCTTTCACCCGGTTCCGGCTGCGGGATCCGGTACGACCACTAGCCTTCACGCCCTGGCTGAACCGGCTACGCGCCTCTCCCGATAGGTGTGCGCGCATCCGGGCCGGGGGGCGGGTCCTGGACCCGCTCACGCCGACGGGGCCGTACTTCCCGGACTTCCTCACCCCGAACGAGTCGGCTCGCGGGCTGGACGCCGGGCTGGAGGCGCTGCTCAGCACGCCCCGGCGGCGGTTGCGCCGAGAGCTGCGGCTGCTGGGAGAGCGCCACCGGCTGCCTGGCTGGGTGCGGCCGCTCGCTGAGGGCGACATGATGGCGCTGCGCCGGCTCGCCGGGACGCTGCACGCCTATCACGAGGCAGCCGTGGCACCGTTCGCCGATCTGGTCGGCGCGGCCGCCGCCGCCGACCGTGCCTGTCAATCGGGCAACCTGCTGCGGGGTGGCCTGGCGGGACTGTTCGACGGCATGCGGCCCCTGATGCGCTGGCAGCCGCCGGTGCTGGAGGTCGGCTACGGGCTGGACCGGGATCTGGTGCTCGGCGGACGCGGGTTGCGGCTGGTTCCGTCCTACTTCTGCCAGCGCGCCCCGTTGTCCCTGGCCGATCAGGAACTACCGCCGGTCCTGATCTATCCGATCGCGCAACGGCACCGCTGGCAGCCGGTGATAGGCAGCGCCCCGGCGCTGACCACGCTGATGGGAAGGAACAGGTCGGCGGTCCTGCAGTCTCTCGACCGGCCTGCGACAACGACACAGTTGGCTCGGGCTGTGCGGATCTCCCTCGCTGCCGCCAGCCGCCATGCCTCAGCGCTGCGCGAGGCCGGGCTGGTCCGCAGCTGGCGAGACGGCAATGCCGTGCTGCACCTGCTCACCCCGCTGGGTCATGCCCTGTTGCAGGGATGCTCTTCGGCGTAGAGCCCATGGGGCGCCGCCCCGGAACGGGTCCGGGGCGGCGCCTTCGAGCTGGGCGTCAGGCTGGCACTCCTAATGCCCAGCGCTGGTTGGCCCTTCCGTCGCAGGAGAATTGCGCGGCCTGCCCGCCGCTGCCGGTGCTGCCGCCGGAGATGCCCAGGCACAGGCCGCTCTTACGGTTCTTCATCGCGAACCAGTTCCCCGGGTACGCGGCGTCGTCGAGGTACCAGTCCTGGTTCGTATCGCCGGCCGGGTTCGCCTGGATGGCGTTCGCCCCTGCCGCGGTACTCGCGCGGTCGATGCCGAGGTTCTTGCGCGAGCCGCCGTTGTCGAAACTGGAATAGCTGCCGTCGAGGACGCGGGTCCAGGTCTGGAAACTGGAACCGCTGTAGAGCGACTGCACGACGCGGGCACCGTTGGCGGTGCTGCTGCCCGTTGGCTGCAGGACCATGCGGGAGTTGTAGTTGATGATGGACGGGGCGACGGCCTCGGCCCGCTCTCCCGATGGTGGCACGAGGTTCCAGCGCGGCTCCGCGTGCGCGACCGACGGGCTCAGCGCTACCAGCAGCGCTCCCGCTGCCGCCGTTCCGATGGCGTTCCTGATCCATGTGCTACGCACAGTGCTCCTCCTAGAAGTGGACGGTGCTGGTGCCGATCGGCACTCCTCAAGGCGGTCGCCGCGGACTCCGCGCGTTCGGCCGCCTTCCCCGTCGTGCCGGTCATGCACGATGGTCGGTCGCCGCGTCGCCCGGCGGGGAGAGGATTTGTGCTGGGGCGCAAACATGCATAGTGCGCTGCTGGTGACGGTTGGCAAGGTGGCGGCGCCATGGACACGTCCCGGAATTTGTGTGTAGGGGATGCGAAACGGGTCTCGATCTTGCGCGTCAGGGGTGGCCCGGCGTGGCTGCGGACTCATCCAGGAGCATGAGCGCAGCCACCCGGAGGTCCATGTCGAGGGTTCGGGTGGTGTCCCGCCAGTAGTCGGTCCTCCTCTCGGATCGGTGCGATGAGCCCCAAAGTAGAGAGTCGCCCCGGGTCACAGCAGGTGACCGGGGCTCCTGTCGAGGCCGGTTTTCGACCTGGACGATCGGGGATGAGTCCGGCGCTCGCTGGCCCGATAACGCCATGCGGCGTGTTTCCCCAGAACGTCGGCGAGGGTGGCCAGCAGGCCGGGCCGGCGGCCCGTGCTCCTTGATCGCCTCGCTCACTTCCGCCCGGCCGATGCCGACCCACCGGCCGATCTCCGCCAGGGACAGTCCTGTGGCGTTGGCTTCCTCGAAGGCCGCCGCCCGGGCCCCGGCGAGCACGCCCTTGACCGCGTCGATCAGCAGGGGGCGCGCCGGGCCCGTTCGATCGGTCGAGCCGCTCCAGCGAGCAGGCCGCCGGTCATCGGCTCTCGACCGTCACCATGGCGCCGGCCAGCCGTCCCTGGCGGACGACGGCGTCGACCCGGTCCAGGGCGTCCTGCAGGCTGTGCGGAGCCCGGTTCAGGCTCAAGCCGGCGCCCACCAGCAGCAGGCAGCGGCCGTGCGTGGTGACCGCGCGCCGCCAGGCCGGATCCGCCTGCAGGTTGCCGCCGTAGAACTCGCCGCCCGGCCCAGTCACCCGCAGGCCGCCGCCGCCGATCAGCTGCACGGCCCATCCGAGCGCCGCCCGCACCTGCTCGCCGGCGGCGGCCATCAGGTGCAGGCCGTGCTCCAGCAGCCAGCCGGCCGCCCGGTCGACGCGTTCATCCTGCCCGGCGTCCATGCTCACCGTCGCGCGGACCTCCAGCAGCAGGGCCGGGCGGTGGCCCGCCTGGTAGGGCAGGAACGCCGCCTCCGCATCGACGCTGACCGCCCTGGCGGGGTCGTACATCACGGAGGTCAGGCCGGGCACGTCCATCACCAACGACTCTGAGCAGAAGCGGTGCGCGAGCTTGGCCACGGTCACCGGGCCGTCCCTCAGGGCGAGCACCGCTGCGGGCGTGTCCGGCAGTTTCCCCGGCCGCATGCACAGCCAGCACTCGTAGGAGACGGTGGCCGCGCGGGCGAGCTGGTCCAGGTTCTCCTGGCCGACCAGCCCGGCCGCCTCGTCGGCAACTTCAAGATCCTTCCGCATGGAGCCGTTCTCCTGTCCGAAGAGGGGCGAGCATCAGTAGCAGCAAGGCCGCGTGCCGCGCCGTGGCGATGGACGTGCTGCGCGTCAGCCGATCGCGGGTCCTTCATGCGGCCGGGTGACGCCGTGCGGTGCGTCCCCGCCCCGGCCGGCCTCCGTCACCGCCGTGGCGTCGATCAGCAGATCCCGGGGGTACGGCGCCTGCCCCGGCGGGCCGGTCGGCCCATTTGCTGCCTCAGCGGCGGTTCTCGGCTGCCTTTGGCGAGGCATTCGCCGGGTCTTCCCTCCCCTCCACGACGGTGATGGTGGTGGCGAGCAGTGCCAAGACCGCGGCGGGAACGCCGAGCAAGGTGACCGACAGCCACTCCTGGGCCAGACCTCCGAGTCCGCCACCGATCGCTACACCGAAGTAGATCGCGGAGGAGTTGAGACCAAGGAGCATGGGTGACGAGGCGGGCGCGAAGGTCACCAGCCGGTGTTGCTGCACCACCGAGGCCATACCGTCGGTGATGCCCCAGATGGCGGCCCAGATGCTCGCAATGGCCAGGTTGCCGACCGTGAGTGGGCTGATCGCGAGTAGCACGGTGCCGCCGGCGAGTGCCCCGACCGCGACCCCGAGTACCGGACGCTTGTCCACGAGATGGCCGGCGAAGAAGTTGCCGACCAGGACACCGACACCCCAGACGAACAGAATCATGGTGAGGGCCTGGGAAAACGATCCGGTCGTGGCGCTAGCCGTCACTGCTGCGATGTAGGTGTAGACGGCGTAATGTCCGGCCATCACCAGCAGCGTCACGACCAAAATGGAGAGCACCTTGGGCTGGCGCAGCGGGGCCAGGCGGGCCATGAGGCTGGTCGCCGGCAGCACGACCTTGGGCAACGCTACCGAGATGCCGATCGCGGCAACGACGCCAAGGGCGGCGACCGCCCAGAGTGTCAGGCGCCAGTCGATGCCGCCGATCAAGTTGCCCAGCGGCATGCCCAGCGCGGTGGACAGCGTCAATCCGCCGATGACCAGCGCCATGGCACGCCCCCGGCGTTCGGGAGGCGTGATGGCGACAGCGGCGCTCGACGCTGTGGCGGTGATGGTGGCCGCCCCGGCTGCTGTGAGAATCCGGGCTGACAGCGCGATCGGGTAGGTCGGGCTGAGTGCGGTGACGACGTTGCCGGCGACGAACACGATCAGCGCCAGCTGCAAAACCTTGCGACGATCCAGTGGGCTCAGCAGCCAACTCAGTATCGGCGCGGCGACAGCGAGCGTCAGTGCGAACACGGTCACCAACTGGCCGGCAGCCGGGACGCTGACCTCAAGGTCGGCGGCGATGGCCGGCAGGAGACCGGCCATCACGAACGCGTCGGTGCCGACCGCGAAGGTCGCCAGCGCCAGCGGCAACAACGCTCTCACCAGAGATCCCTTTGGTCCTGGCTCGCCGATCTCGGTGCGATTCAACCCTGGTCTCCGGCCTGTTGGGACAGGCTGAACTCCACGCCCTGGTCATCGGTGCAGTGGGCGTAGGCGCCAGAGGGGATGTTGACCGGATCTTCTGCCGTACCGCCGAGGTCGCGCACCCGGGTGACGGCGGCGGTGATGTCGTCGACGGCGAAGAAGATGCGCGGGTGTCGTGACGAATCGTCGTGCGGCGCCCCGCCCATGGGCTCGGAACCCTGGATCATCGAGTAGCCCGGGAAGTTGCCCTGGTAGAACGTCCATCCGAACAGCGAGCCCCAAAATCGCTGGGTTGCTTCGATGTCGGTGCTCGGCAGTTCGAAGTAGGTGACCGGTCCATTCATAAGTTTTTCTCCTATGTCAGCTTGTTGACATAGGAGAGTATGTCAGGATGCTGACATGGAGCAAGAAGAGACCGTGGGCGACCTTGGCCAGTCGGTGGGCTACGTCCTCAAGCAGGTGCAAGCCGCACTGCACACCGCGATGGATGAGGTGCTGCGTCCACTGGGCCTCACCGTTTCCCAATACGCATGCCTCGAACTGCTCGGCCGGCATCCGGGACTGTCCAACTCCGAACTCGCCCGCCGCGCCTTCGTCACCCGCCAGTCGATGAACCTCGTCCTTCGCGGGCTACAAGAGCGCGGCCTGCTCACCAGGCCTGATCACGCCACTCAGGGGCGGGCGCTGCCCACCGAGCTCACCCAAGCCGGACGGTCGACGCTGCGCGAGGCCAGCGTCGCGGTGCGCGCCGTCGAACAGCGGTTGTTCTCCCCGTTGTCCGCGGCGCAACAGCGTCGGCTACGCGAGGATCTCGCCGCCTGCGTAGCCGCTGTGGCCGCTGACTAGGTGACTCGCCACCCGCGCAAGGAGCCAACGGCGGCATGCCGAAAAGGCGAGGGGAACCGGTGGTCAGGCTTGGCGCGTTGGCCCGGTATAGCGGGGTACGTCCATCCTGAAATCGCAGGTCATACCCCTTGCCTGAGTTCGATTGTCGGTGCTGGGGCAGCGAGGGCGCTTGATCATGTCGTGTGATCGTCTGTCACCGGGTGGTCTCGTTGTGGGTGAGCACCAGCAGCGCGCGTAGCAGTGTGGTGGCTTGAGCAGTCATAGTGCACGAGCGAGCGGTCCCGGAAGATCGCCAAATGGCGGCAGGCGGCGGATCCGCCGCCTGACCCAGACCTTCGGGCCGATCATGCAGTCCGGTTCGCGGATCTCGTTGGGTACGGGCAAACGGACGACCTTCGCCACTTCATGCACCGGCTGGAACGACTCGCTCGGCTCCGGCATGTATCCCATCTTTGCCTGCCTGGAGTTGGCGGGCCGGGGCAACGGGCGAAGTCATCGAGCCGCCGACGCCCGCCGCATCGGGACCGGTGCTGGTCTTGTCGTCATGGTTGCGGAGCATGCGCAGGACGGTTGTCGCCGAGAGGTGCCGTCCTTTCCGCTTGCCCGTGGTGATGATCAGGTGTGCGGCGACGTCGCGCAGGCCGAGGACCGGGGCTCCGGGACTCTACTGACGGGTAGCTACGCTAAGGACGGATCGGGGGACTGACGCTGGTGAGCGACTGGATCGCTCGGTTGGTTCTCTAACCGGACCGGGCCCAGCGGGATGCCACTGGCTACCGGCCGCTGCGCTCCTTCGAACCCGTCGCCCCCCTTGTCGTTTTCAGAAGCCGGCTGCACGGATGGCAGAACTCCCCTGTTATCTGGGGTGCCGAGAAGGCGTCAGGCATGTCAGGTAACTGGGCTATAGAGGAACGTGCCTGACACGTTATCTGGGGTTGTCAGGCACGTTCGTCACCTGCGAAATCTCGTCAGGGCTCGGTCGTATGCGTTTACGTCAGCGTTGCCGTGATCACGCCACCTCAGGTGGCCTTCGGGCTCGATGCCGTGGGCCGACGAAGGAGGCTCCCGGCGGCGATCGCCCCAGCCCGCGCAGGAGTCCGGGAATGCGTGTCCCTTTGCCCGCGCGAGACCCTTAGTGGTGACGGCCTGGCGAGTCGGCATCAGCGCGGGTCGGCGGCGAAGGCGAAGGCCGCGGCTCGATCCCGCAGCAGGGCGGCGAGCTCGGGGGAGTCGATCACCTCGAAGGGCCACCGCACCCAGAGCAGGCCACCGGCGAGGACCTCCAGACGTACGTCGGCGATGCGCCAGTGGGTCGCTGCCTGACCCGTGGCGGTTGTCGTCGGAGCGAAGTCCGCGGCGAAGCCGCCCATGTACGCCTGTACCTGTTCAATCGGGGCGTGGATCAGGATCGTCGCCGTATGTTTCCGAGGCGGAGCGCCGAGCTGGCTGGTGACGAACGCGACCGGGTCGCCTTCGGGGACCTCGCGCGGCTCGAAGCGCACGCCCGTAGCCGATGCTCGCGTGATCCGATCGACGCGCAGCACCCGCCAGCCGCGGTCGAGGTCGCGGCACACGAGGAACCACCGGGTCTGCCGGGGCACCAGGGCGGCAGGTTCGACGTGGCGCGAGGATTCCCGTCCGGTTTCTGCGCCCTCGGTGCTCATCACGCGCAGGTGGACCTGCTCCGCGTCCCGGCACGCCAGCGCCAGGACCGCCAGCACATCGGCGTTCAATGGAGCCGGATACGCGCCGGCCGCTGCGTTCGGTGTGTCGCCGAGGGCGATCGAGGAGCGCAGCGCCCGCACCCGCCGGCGCACCGCCTGGGGCATCACCTGCTCCATCTTGGCCAGAGCGGTGAGCGCGACCTCACCCCCGCCGGCGGCGCCGTTCGCGGCTGACGAAGCGAGGGCCGCGGCCACGGCGAGCGCCTCGTCCGGGGTGAACACCAGCGGCGGCAGGTCGCTGCCCGTGGTCAGCCAGTAGCTGCCGTCAGGGCCGCGGCGTGCCTCGATGTGATAGCCCAGGGCCCGCAGCCGCTCCACGTCCCGCCGTAAGGTGCGGCCGCCGACGCCGAGGCGGTCGGCGAGCTCGCCGCCGCTCCAGGACCGGCGGGCCTGCAGCAGCTCCAGCAGGCGCAGGGCCCGCTCGGTCGTGGTCTGTTCCGGCATGATCCGTGAGTCTAGGAGAAATAGGGACAGAAAATGACCTAAACCTGCTCTAGATTGCAGTTCAAGCCGGACAGACCGGGCTACTCCCTAAGGAGAACAATCGTGACCATCCTTGTTACCGGAGCGACCGGTGCCGTCGGTCGTCACCTCGTCGCGACCCTGCTCGCCCGCGGCGCCGCCGTACGTGCGCTGACCCGCAAGCCCGATGACGCGAACCTGCCGGCCGGGGTCGAGGTCGTCGCCGGTGACCTGGCCGATGCCACCACGCTCGGGTCGCAGGTGTTCGACGGTGTCGATCGCGCCTTCGTCTTCCCCGCCGAGGGCGTCGAGGCGTTCGTCACCGCGGCCATCGCGCATGGCGTCCACCGCTTCACCGTGTTGTCCTCCTTGGCTGCCGCGAAGGAGTTCCAGCGTGACCACGGGTCGGCGAGCCAGCTTCACCACAGCGCGGTGGAGGCCGTCGTGACCGGCCGCACCGATGCCTGGACGATCCTGCGGCCCGGCACCTTCGCCAACAACCTGCTCTCCTGGGCCTGGCAGATCCGATCCGGCGCACCGATCCGGGCGCCGTACCTGGCATCGGCGCAGACCCCGATCCACGAGTACGACGTCGCCGAGGCCGCCGCCGAGACCCTGCTCTCCGACGATCATCTGGGTGAGGTGATCCCGCTCACCGGCCCGCAAGCGCTGACCCGCTCCGAGCAGGTGGCCATCATCAGCGAGGCCCTGGGACGGGAGATCCCGCTGGTGGAGATCACACCCGAGGAGTTCCGCACCGAGACCGCACAGTTCATCCCCGAGCCGGTGATGAAGATGCTGCTCGACTACTGGCACGACACCCTCACCGTCCCCGACGTCCCGCGTCCCGCCACCGTGGTGACCGGGCGGCCGGGCCGTACTCTGGCGAAGTGGGCCGCCGACCACCGAGCCGACTTCGAGGCCGCCTGACGGGACCGGGCAGACGCGATGGTCGGGCAGGAGCCTCCGAAACCGAATCCGCCCGACCATGCACGGCGCCGATCGCCGCCCGGCGGGCCCCCCGCCATCTCTGCAGCAAGCCCAGCCAGTTTGCCGATCCAGGCCCTTCTGGGAATCTGTTCACCCAGCATGATCCCAACGCCCGCGATCCCGCCCCTGATCCAAGAGCCGCCGATGACGGAATCGCGACAGCGGCGGGACCGGGACGAACCTACTGCCACATATGACCCCCGGACCGATCCGGGCAGCCTACTTGCCTGACGTGCCTGACAGGCATTCAAGTGGCTGACCAGCAGGTTCACTTGACAACCCCAGATAACCATCGCACGTCGGGCCCGGGAAGACGTAGGAGGCCTTCAGAGGGTGGAGGAGGCGAGGCTTGCGCTGCGCCGTGCCGATCGGGTCAGTTGTTCCGGCGGCGTCGGTAGCAGGCGTAGGTGACGGCGGCGAGCAGGGGTCCCCACAGCAGCAGCGGGAGGTAGCAGAGGTAGAAGAGCGCCGCCTCCCAGTCGCCTGCTTGAGTGGGGAAGTTGGCCGGAGTCGGCTCGCCTCGCAGGGTCACTCCGGCCAGCTGGGTGATAAAGCAGGCTGTCCACAAGATCGTCGAAGCCACGGCGCCGAGACCGGCGGGGATGACGGCGACCGGCGTTGGCACTCTACGGCCACCCATCCCGGGAATCCAGCGTGGAAATCGTTCCCCCCAGGTGGCGACCAGTCCGACGGCCGTGAACGCCACCAGCTCCGACAGGATCGACAGCAGGACGATGTAGGCCCGCTCGCCGAGCGGGAGCCCGTCGCCGAACGCGGCCGGCAGCCGCCAGAGGCTGGACGGCAGCACGGTGAACGGGACGGTGTAGGCGGCGATTCGTGCCCAGCGGGGAACCCCGGCCACCGGGGTATGGGCCGCCCTCCACGCGTTACGCACCCGTCCCGTGGCCACCGGCGAGCGTGATGAAGCGGGAGGCGGGCCGGGTTCAGGTAGGGCGGTGGATGGCCTGGACGGCCGTGTCGTAGAGGTCGAGCATGTCGGCCTGTCCACGCAGGCGTACCCATTCCTCGTTGGCCACTTGCAGGCAGATGATCGCGGTGGCGGCGATCGCGCGGGCTTGCAGGGTGCGGCGGTCGGAGTCGGGCAGCCGCGGCTCGATCAGCGGTGCGAACAGGTCTTGCCAGCGGGCCTGTTTCTCGGCGTGGCCGGCGCGCAGGGAGTCGTTGCCGAACAGCAGCGTGATGAATTCCAGGCGCCTTTCGGCAGTCATGTCGATCTCTTCGAGAGCCTGGAACGCCGTGCGCAGCGCCGTCCAGGCGTCTTCGTCGGCCGGGCGTTCGGCGAGGCGCGCGGCGATCAGGTCGCCCTGCTCGGCCAGGCTGCTGAGCGCGAGGTCTTCCTTGTTGCGGAAGTAGTTGAACAGGGTCCGCCGGGAGACGCCCGCGGCGGCGGCGACCTCCTCCAGGGTCGTGTTGTCGTACCCCTTGGCGGCGAACAGTTCGATAGCGGTCCGGGCCAGCAGCGAGCGGACCACGGAGCGGGTCTGCTCCCGCAGGGGTGTCGGTTTCGAAGCCATGCACCGATGGTACTTCAACTCACACGATGCACCTATTTGCACTCAGTGCAAAGCAGTGCGTAGAGTGAACGGCATGAGCAAAGTTGATTACCGCAGCCAGACCGTCATCGTCACCGGCGCCAGCTCCGGCCTCGGCGCCGAGTTCGCCCGCCAACTCGCCCGCCGCGGCGCCGACCTGGTCCTGGTCGCCCGCCGCGCCGACCGCCTGGAGAGCCTGGCCGCCGAACTCACCCGGGCCCATGGCGTCACGGTGACCACCGTCACCCGCGACCTCGGCCTGCCGGATGCCGGCCGGACCCTGCGCGCCGAGCTCGAGTCCCGCGGCATCTACGCGACCGGGTTGGTCAACAACGCCGGGTTCGGCACCCATGACGCGTTCACCGACGAGGACCCGGACCGGCTGCAGAGCATGATCGCGTTGAACATCGCCTCGCTGATCGACCTCAGCCGCGCCTACGTCGGCCCGCTGACCGCCACCGGCAACGGCATCCTGATCAACGTCGCCAGCCTGCTCGGCTTCCAGCCGAACCCGTACATGGCCGTCTACGGCGCCACCAAGGCCTTCGTCCTGAGCTTCACCGAAGCACTGTGGGAAGAAACTCACGACACCAGCCTGCGCGTGCTGGCCGTGGCCCCCGGCGCCACGAAGACCGAGTTCTACGACGCCGCCGGCCAGAACGCCGACTACGGCACGAAACGGGCCACCCCCGAACAGGTCGTCAAGATCGCCCTGGACACCCTCGACCGCCGCTCCGCACCGCCGTCGGTGATCACCAACAGCGGCTCACTCGCCGTAGCCGGCAAGCTCCTGCCCCGCCGCGCCATGGTCCGGATCATGGGCTGGGCCGCCCGCCGCTCGCTCCCCGAGCAGGCCGCCGCCGGCACCAACCGCTGAGGAAAACCGGCGCACTCAGCCGGCCGCCACTGCCCGCACCAACCGCTGCGGAAAGCCAGCGCGCCCACCCCTCCGCCGCCATCCGCACCAACTGAGGAGCACGATCATGACCGTCAGCGACGTCACCACCTCGCCCACCGACGCCGAGCGCTTCCAGCACATCCTGCAGGTGCAGCGCGCCGCCTACCTACGCGACGGCGCACCGTCGCTCGCCGCGCGCCGCAACGATCTGGCCCGGTTCAAGGCGGCGCTGATCGCCCGGCGTACCGCGATCGAGGAGGCGATCGACACCGACTTCGGGCACCGCTCACGGCACGAGACCGCGTTCATGGAGATCGTCGGTGTCGTGCAGGGCATCGAATACCTGCAGCGCAACCTGCGCCGGTTCATGCGCCCTACCCGCCGCCACATCGAGCTGCTGCTGCGGTTCGGCAGCAACCGCATCGAATACCAGCCACTCGGCGTGGTCGGGGTCATCTCCCCGTGGAACTACCCTGTCAACCTGTCCCTGATGCCGGTGGTCACCGCGATCGCCGCAGGCAACCGGGTCATGCTCAAACCTTCGAAGCTGACCCCTGCCACCAACAAGGTGCTCGCGTCCATGCTCGCCGAACTGTTCCCGCCGGAGCAGGTCACCATGGTCAACGGTGACGGCTCCGCCTTCTCGGGCCTGCCGTTCGACCACCTCGTCTTCACCGGCAGCACCGAAGTCGGCCGGGCCGTGATGAAAGCCGCCAGCGACAACCTCGTCCCCGTCACCCTGGAGTTGGGCGGCAAGTCCCCGACCATCGTGGCCAAAGGCCACGTCACGGATCAGGCCGTGGCCGACATCGTCTTCGGCAAACTGCTGTCCGGCGGGCAGACCTGCATCGCCCCCGACTACGCCCTCGTCCACGAATCCGAGATCGACACCTTCATCACCGCCTACGACCGGCTCGTCAAAGCCGCCTACCCCGACGGCCCGACCAGCGACGACTACACCTCGATTGTCAACGACAAGGAGTACCAGAACCTCACCGGCCTACTCGACGACGCCCGCACCCACGGCGCCCGCATCATCGAGGTCGGACACCGGCCGCACGAGGCGACCAACCGCCCGCACACCCTCGCTCCGCCCGTCGTGCTCGGCGTCACCGACGACATGCGCATCGCCCACCAAGAGATCTTCGGCCCGATCCTGCCGATCTTCGGCTACCGCACCATCGACGACGCCATCGACTACGTCAACGCCCGGCCCCGGCCGCTCGCGCTCTACTACTTCGGCGACGACGGCCCCGACCGGCGCAAGGTCCTCGACCGCACCACCTCCGGCAACGTCACCATCAACGGCACCCTCATGCACGTCGCCCAGGACGACCTGCCCTTCGGCGGCGTCGGCGCCAGCGGCATGGGCAAATACCACGGCATCGAAGGCTTCCGCACCCTCAGCCACCCCAAAGGCATCTACACCCAAGGACGCTTCAACGCCACCCGCCTGCTCCGCGCCCCCTTCAACAAGCGCACCGAGACCCTCCTCAACTTCTTCCTCCGATGACAGAGGCATCCCCGGCGCCCGCCGGCCCCGAGCACGGCCAGACCCCGGCCGAGGCGAACTCACCGAAAGGAACTACCCAATGACTGAACATGACCTCGTTCTCGTCACCGGCGCCGGCGGCGTGGGCCACCTGGTCATCGAACGGCTGCGCGCGCAGAACGTGCCGGTCCGCGTCTTGGTCCGCCGCGAGGACGACCGCGCAGCCGCGGTGCGGGCACTGGGCGCCGAGGTCGTCACCGGGGACCTGACCCGCGCCGACACGGTGGCGGCCGCGCTCGACGGAGTCCGCCGGGCGTACTTCGGGCTCAGCGTCTCCCCGGACCACCTGCTGGCGGCGACCGTCGTCGCCACCGTCGCGAAGGCGCACGGCAAACTCGACCTGTTGGTGGACCTGTCGCAGATGACGGTGTCACAGATGACCGCCACCAGCACCGCCGAATCCCACCAGCAGCGGCTGCACTGGCTGGCCGAGCAGGTGCTGGACTGGTCAGGCCTGCCCGTGGTGCACGTACGCCCGACCACGTTCCTCGACAATCCGCTGTTCACCACCCTCGCAGCCCGCTCGATCCGCGAGAACAACACGCTGGCACTGCCGTTCGGGACCGGACGCACCTCGCCAATCGCCGCCGACGACGTCGCCCAGGTGGTCACGACCATCCTGCGCGACCCCGGCGAGCACCCCGGAAAGGTGTACGAGCTGACCGGACCGCGGGCGCTCGACATGACCGGCGTAGCCCAGGAGTTCTCCAAGGCGCTCGGCCGCACGGTGACCTATCTGGACGTCCCCCTGCAATGGTGGCGCACAGAGATACTCGCGAACGCGGGCCTGCCGCAGCACACCGAACAGCACATCGCGACCATGGCCCAGCTACACCGCGCGAACCGATATGACCGGGCGACCCCCGACGTCGAGCGCATCACCGGAAAACGGCCCCAGACGGTCGAGGAGTTCGTCACCGCCCGCAAGGACTTCTACCTCGGCTAACTCCCGGAGTATGAGCGACTGGCAACAGGTCCAGGATTCGGACAGATACAGCCGGTTCGCCGAGGTCGGCCCATGGGTTGGTCCGCTCAGCACTTGCCGGCCTGGATCGGGGCGGGTATGCCCTCGGCTGTTTCATAGGTATATCTATGAAACGGCGCCTCCGGCCGGACGCGTCCAGGGCGAACACCGTTTCATAGGTCGATGCAAACAGATGGCGGGATGAAACGCATCCATGAAACGATCTGGCGGTGCCCGACGACGACTACCTCCGCGTGGAGGCCCACGCCTGCCCGATGACCTCCTGCGCCGCCCCGGCCGGCTCGCCCTGCCGGACCGGCAAGGGCAAGGTGGCCGTCCAGTACCACACCGCCCGCTTCCGGCTGGTGTCCGCGCTCGCCAAGACGCTCACCGTGGCCACCCCGCCCGTCCGCAAGCCGGGCACGCTGTGGATCGAGCTGCCCCGCCCGGCCGCGGCCGGCGCCGAGCCGGCCGGGCACGTGCGCATCGGCTACGCCCGCGCCTCCACCGTCCGCCAGTTCCTCGACACTCAACTCGACGCGCTCCAGGCCGCCGGCGTCACCCGCGTCTTCTCCGAGAAGATCTCCACCCGCGCCACCACCCGGCCTGAGCTCGATAAGGCCGTGGCCTTGGCCCACGAGTTCCGCTCGGCCGGGGTGGCGGTCACGCTCGTGGTGCACGAGCACAAACGGCTCGGCCGCGGTCTCGACCTGGCCGCCCTGGCCGAGCAGTTGCGCGCCGCCAGCATCGGCCTGGAGTTCCTCACCGGGGAGCTGCAGGGTTCCCACGACCCGTCCGGCGTCGTGTTCACCGTGCTGGCCGCGCTGTCGGGGATGGAGCGCGAGTACATCCGCGACCGCACCCTGGAAGGCCACGAATCGGCCCGCAGCCGCGGCAAGACCATCGGCGGCGTCGCCGTCACCGACGACGCCATGCTCTCCATGGCCCTGCACCTGCGCGCCCAAAACCTGAGCCTGCGCGACATCGCGGCGCGGCTCGTCATCACCAAGGGCAAGAAGAAGGGCCGCCACCCCTCCCCAGCCACCGTCCTGCGCATGCTGCGTGAACACGACGGAGCCGCCGCAGTGCCGACGACCATGGGGTGAGCGGACCCCTTCGTCTCCTGCCGCTCACCATGGTTCGTCGCGGGCGGCCAGCCCGTGCTTGGTGACGAGCGCGGCCAACGCGGCGCGCAGCACGGTGATCCGGGCGGCGGCGTCCGTGCCGTAGATCCCGACCGTCACGGTGGTCTCGGTGGCGTGGAAGGTGGTGCGGCGCTGTTCGGCGGCGCTGCGTGCGGCCGCGAGGATGCGGCCGCGCAGCCGCATCGCCTTTCGCGGGTCGCCTTCGCGGTCCAGGCCGTCGATGGTCAGGTAGGCCAGGAACAGAGGATCCGGGGTGGTGTCGGTGCTGCCGGGCTCGGGTTCGGCTTCCAGCGCACGCCGCAGTTCGGCACGCTCGGCAGGGGTCAGGGGCCGCCGTCCGAGCAGGTCGGGCCATCCGTCGGAGCGGGACGGCACGGTGAAGCCGGGCCTGGCCCGTGCCGCGTCCGGGCCTGGAGGGGAGTCGTCGCTCACCGGGTGCCCTATTCCTCCGGCTCGTCCTCGACGGCGTTGGGGTCGCGCAGGTCCCGCAGGCGTCCTTCCTCCAGTTGGGGGCGGTGGAAGGGGTAGGAGCCGTGGAAGTTGATGTGCTCGAACAGCAGAGGTGACAGGCGGGCCTTGATCTCACGGCTGATGCCCAGGCCGCCGGCCTCCAGCCGGGCGACGGCGGCGTCGATGTAGAGGCTGTTCCACCAAGTGATCGCGTTCAAGCCGAGGCCGAGGGCACCGAGCTGGTTCTCCATACCGCGTTCATAGACTTGGCGGAGTTGCCCGAGGTTGCCGAAGAACACGCGGCGGGCGAGCTGGTGGCGGGACTCTCCGGTGTTGAGCTGGGCGCCGATCATCCGCCGGTAGGACTCGACGTGGATGATCTGGAGCAGGTGCAGCGTCTTGAAAATCCGGCCGTAGGCGGCGAACGCGTTGCCCAGACCGGTGAGCCGCCCGCCCGCAGTCATCATCTTGATCAGGTCATAGGCGCGGACCTTGTTCGTCGACAACGATCCGGCGACCCGGACCATGTCATCCCAGTACTGGACGATCGCGGGGACCGACACCCGCCGCAGCTGAAGCTCGTTGAACGCGCCCCACCCGTTGGAGCCCCGGTGATCGCGGGTGATCTCGCCCTTCAGCATGACGGCGTCGACCCACCACAGCTGGGTGTCGGTGATGTCGGCATGACGGGGCGCGAACTGGTAGCCGCAGATCGCGAACATGCCGTAGACGACGTCACTGTAAGAGCCGGTGTCGGTCGTGACGATGTCGGGCGGCTCGGTGGCGTCCAGGCGGTGGATGGCGTCCAGGATGAACATCGAGTCCCGCATCGTCCCCGGCACCACCAGACCGCCGAGCCCCATCACCTTGTCCGACACGGTGTTCAGCCAGGTCGTGCCGCGCGGCCGTTTCCCGATTCCGAAGTACAGCGGAGACGGCCGCGAGTGCAGGGAACGGACGGGGACGACGAACCGCAGCCCGTCGGTGGAGGCGACCAGGCCGCCCCCCAGTCCGCGGTGATCTCGATGCCGGCCTGCTTGTCCACCAGGATCGCTGAGGCCTTCCCGATGCCCTCACCGTGGAAGTAGCCCTTCTCCACCCCGACCAGGCGGCTCTCGCCCAACGCGGCGGTGCCGGGCTTGGCGACCGGCGTCAGCCCGATGTTGCACGACCGGGCCACCAGCAACGCCGCCAGGCTCAGATCGAGGTCGTCGCGGCGCGCCTGCGACCCGGAGATGTGCGGCATCGCGTCCAAGAACCCCGTCCGGGCGTTGACCTCCAGGATCAGCTCCGGGTAGTCGATCCGGGGCAGCATCCCCGCGACCGCGTCGTGGATCGCGGCGAAACCCTCGGGGTGCGGGGTCCCTCCAGCCGGGCCAGCGACAGCTTCCCGCCCGAGATCCTGGCCGCGTCGTTGCCCGCCAGGCCCTCCCCGACCTGCCGGAACGCGCCGTCCAGAAGGTCGGCGAGGTCGGCCAGGTGCTCGGCGGGATCCGCCGGGAGGCCGAGCGCGGTCAGCACCGTGTCCCGCTCCCGCACCCACAACCGGGGTTCGATCAGCTGGACGCGCGGATCGGCCCGCTTGTCGGAGCCGACCGCGTACACGTCCCGGCGGCGCAGCGCGTCGTGCAGCTGCTCCAGCACGCAGAACACGTAGGCGGGCCGGTCGATCGCCGGGGGCTGCAGCTTCGGATCGGCGAACACCGGCCGACGCCACGACCCCGTCACCAGGCCCTCGAACCCCCGGATGTGCTCGGTGCCCGGCTTGCGGGCCGCGATCACCTTCGGCAGGCCGCGCAGCGCGGAAAGGACCTCGGTGCCGGCCTCGGTCGCGCCCCAGGGGATCACCGCCGACAGCATGTCGATGAACGGCTTCACCGTCGCGTACCGGTCGACCAGCGACGCCCGCCATTCGGCATCGCCGTCGTCGTCGCTGCCCGGCGGCGGCAGCAGCTCGCGCACCGATTCCACCGCGGCGGCCAGTTCCTCCCTGGACACCACGGTCTCGACTGCGGCCATCATCTCCGCGACCGACGCCGGCCCCTGACCCTCGGGCCGCTCCGCCAGGACGATCGCCCACGCCGCCGCCATGCGGGACGCCGCCGTCTTCAGCTTCGAGAAGGTCTTCAGCTTCTCCTTGTTGCTCGCCCGGGTCGCCCCCGACAGCAGCTTCGTCGACATCAGCAGGTCGAACAGCAGCAGCGCGTCATCCACCGACGACCGCTCCAACTGCCGGGCCGTCGCCACCAGCGTCGCGACCCGCCGCTCATCCTTCAGATTCTTGATCTTGGGGGCCTTGGCGTGCAGCCCGTAGGAGGCCAGCTCCGCCAGCTTCACCGGCGCGACCGCCGTCAGATCCACCGCACCCGTCCCCAGCCCCAGCACGCAGGAGGTGCGATCCAGCGCGGCGACCATCCCCCTTGCCGGTCAGCTTCACCACCGGGGTACGCATCCACTCCAGCGTCGAGACCCGCTTGCCCGCCGGCACCTCCAGCGTGCCGATCAGCTCCCGCCGCGTGTGCACCGGCGTCGGCGCCACCACCGCCGCGTTGATCTCCTCCAGCGTCGACAGCTGCACATCCCGCACCAGCCGCGCCAACGTCGTGATCCCCGGCAGCTGCACCCGCTTTTCGATCAGATGAAGCACTGCCCGGTCGAACAACTCCCGCCGCGAATCCCGCGTCGTGGCCACCCGCGAGGCGACGAACCGCACGATCTACTCTTCGGCCTCGGCGAACTCCCGGAACGTCAACAACTTCCGGATCTCGCCGGTGTGCTCGTACTGCGTCTCACTCCGCTCGGCGTACTGCTTGATACACGACGGGTCGTCGATCCCCAGCTGCTCGGCGACGTAGTCGACCACCGCCCACGGGACCTCGATCGGATCCTCCAGGAACGTCCCCAGCATCCGTACGGTGCCCCATTGAACGCTCCAGCCCAGCCGATTGTGCTTGCGCCGCTTCTTCCGAGCCTCCACCAGCCCCTGCTCATCAAGGAAGAAGAACTGCTCCAGCTCCTCAGGCGTCGGGTCGGCCACGAACGCCCCATAACGCCGGACCTGCTCGTCCGAGAGATAGTCAACAGCCACAGAACGCGACGCTATGGATGCAGACAGCCACTACCGACCAGTACACCCAAATCGAAATCAAACCAAACCAGTCAACCCCCACCCTGCCGACCTACGGATCCGTCCTTAGCGTAGCTACCCGTCAGTAGAGTCCCGAGCCCCCGGACCTGGCCGCGCAGGTGCACGGCCATGGAGAAGTTGGCCTCGTCGGTGACGCTGGCGCCGCTGATGGCCTTGCCGCGGTTGTGGGTCGATTCGTGGCCTTCCAGGGTGCGCGACCGATATGGCCCTACCGTGCGGGCGACGGCCCGTAACGCGGTCAGAAGCTAGGGACCGATGAGCATCGGCCGTCGCCGGTCTTCTTTTGTCCTGCTGGGCATCCGATGTCGGGCACGTCGGAGAAGGCCCGCGGCTGGATGCTGGCCGCCGTGGAACCGGTGCCGAACTTCACCGAGCGGATGCTGGTCCAGCCGCTTTGGAACCCCAGCATCGTCATGGCCAGGTTCTTGGATGCGCCGGCGGGCAACGGATAGTTGGTACGGCTTGTGTCGCAGTCCTGCCTTGCATAGACCGTGGCGTCGGTGCTGGTGTGGTTGCTCATCCACACGGCGCCCTCGGGCCAGCTGTTGGCGAGGTTGTAGCACTCCCCGTCGATGGGGTTGGTCAGGGTGATGTCCATGCCCCTCGCGTTATTGAAGGTCGCTGTCCCTTCAGCTGCCTGAGCGGGTGCCGCCGCGGGGATCAGGGCGATGAAATGCGCCAGGGTCAAAGCGCCGAGAGCGGTAAGCGAGTGCCGCAAAGAACTCTCCAAACGTGCTCGCGAAATTACCCTATGTGATGCCAGCTTCTAGCTGCCGGTGCGGTTCACGTCATACGGCTGAGGGGCCCATGCCGTATTGGGTCGACTGGGGGATGCTGAGGTAGAAGTTGCCGGGGGAGAGCTCGTGGCCGTGCACGAGGGCCCACTTCACCCAGACGGTCACGGTGTCCGCCCGGTTGCCGCAGTCGCTGTGGGGGGTGGGTGAGGCGGCTTGGATGATGGGCTCGTCGTTGAGGTTGACGCTGCGGTCGATGTCCACGCAGTAGATGCCGGGGTCGGGCTGGAGGCGAAGGTAATGTTCTTGCCGGAGATCAGGGTGTCGTCTGCGGCCACGTGGGCGGAGGCCCGGGTGTGCGGCGCGTCCGCATGGGCGGGGGCCGGCGCCAGGATCACGAGCGCGGACAGTGTCCCCGGCGAAGAGCAGGGTGCGCGCCTTGGGGTTGAACATGTGTCGCCCCTCCGTTTGTCGGCTGACGTTCCTGATCAGCCGGACTTGATCACGTCCATACGGAGAGTAATTCTTCTATGACCGAAAGTCACTATCAACCAGGCCTCTGTCACCCCGAGGCAACGGTGCGAGGGTACTGCCCGGCGTGTTCGGGGTTGAGGCTGGCCGTCCAGGAGTAGCCCTTGGCGCTGAGAATGATCTTACGCGAAGGGGTGACGTCCAATTTCCACGTGTGGCCGCTCTACCTGGAGGTTTCTGGCCCGTGGATGGTAGAGCGTCCGACGCTGTACTCGCCTGCCAGGGACACCTCGCGAGGGTCTGCAGGAAGAGCCGGCCGAAGGGGTCGCTCCAGTCGTAGACGGATGCCGGGGTAGGGGCGCGGTCGAGCAGAGTACGGGATGCCGGTGGGGTAGCTACCGGTCAACGGCGCGAGCGCTACGTAGGCGGTGGAACGGCCTCTTTTAGAGTGCGGGCAGCTTCGGGGACCGAGGCGCCATCGTCGAGCAGGCGGCGTAGTGTGGCCAGTTCGTCGTAGCCGCTGGTCGCCAGGGCGTCGAGTTGGAGCTGTGGGTTCTGGTCGCGCGTCGAGACTCGTGCGCACGCCCAGACGGTCGTCAGCCACCCTCCCGGCAGTGTCCAAAAACGTAAAACCTTTCTGGACACCCTGGCGACCAGCGGTAATGCCGTCCAGGAATTATCGGAGTCCTGCCACGGGTGGCGGTTCATGACGCGCCTCTCGGTGGCCTCAGGGTGGTCCGAGCACCTCCGGGGTGACCAGGGCGCAGGCGGCGGCGGCGAAATACTCCCCAGGGGCAGCGTCAGCGAGGCCGAGGATGACACCCTGGCTCAGGCCGACCAGGAGCGCACGCAGCGCCGTGGCCAGGCGTTGCGCCTGCCGCGATGTGAGGACGTTCCCGTTGTGGGATCTGCCGGACAGAAGTGTGGTCAGGCGTTCCTCGTGCGCCCGTACGGAGGCGGCGAGTTTGGGCCGCAGTTCGGGGTCGCGTAGCGCCAGGTCCTGCAGGCTGATCTCGAACGACAGGTGGCGCAGCGCGTCGGGGTCGTCGCACAGGCGGCGGTAGTGGCGGGCGAAGACCTCCACCGCCTCGACAACTTCGAGACCGGGGGAGACCGCCTGTTCGATGCCGTCGTAATGCGGGCCGAGGTAGTCGGTGACCAGGGCGATCAGCAGGCCGTTCTTGCTGCCGAACAGCGAGTAGACGGCACCGGTGGTCAGCCCGGCCTGCTCGGCGATCTCCTCCAGCCTGGCCCGGTGACCATCGCGGGCGACGATCCGGCGCGCGGCCTCCAGCAGGGCCTGCCGGTTCCGGTCCTTGGCCTCCGCCCTTGTCATTCTCATAATCTCATTATTACAGTAATCTCGTTATGAAGGTTGCAGAGTACATGAGCCGGGTTCCCGGCTATGCCGCGTTCCCATCGGTCGACGCCGTGCAGTCCGAGTTGGAGGAGATCGCCGCCGCCCATCCCGATCTGGTACGGCGGCGTCGCATTGGCGCCTCGCGGCTCGGCGAGCCGCTGCACGCCCTGACCATCGGCGACGGCCCGGCGGACGCGGTGATCATCGCCGGGCCGCATCCCAACGAGCCGGTCGGCGCGCTGACCGTCCTCACGCTGATCAGGCTGCTGTGCCAGGACCCGGCCTCGCTGGGGTTTCGCTGGCACATCGTGGCGTGCGCGGATCCGGACGGCGCACGGCTGAACGAAGGCTGGTACGCCACGCCGGGCGACCGCCGCGCCTACGCCGAGCACTTTTACCGCCCGGACCTGGCCGACCAGGTCGAGTGGACCTTCCCGCTGGTCAGCGGCGACTACCGGTTCGACCGGCCGCTGCCGGAGACGGCCGCGCTCATGCGGCTGATGGACGAGGTTCGGCCGTCGCTGGTCTGCTCGCTGCACAACGGTGAGTATCAGGGCGCGTTCTTCTACCTCAACCGCCGCGACGCCGTCCTGGCCGAGCGGCTGGCCGGCCTGCCAGGCGTGGAGGGCCTTCCGCTGCACCACGGCGAGCCGGAACTGCCCGGCGCCGAGCCGATCGCGCCCGCTGTCTTCCTGACGCCGGACGGGGCACAGGTGGGCCCGACCTTCGGCGCCGGCGGCAGCAGCGCCGACTACGCCGCCAGGTTCGGCGCGCTCCACCTGGTGACCGAGGTGCCCTCGTGGGCTGATGAGCGGGTGGCCGACCAGAGCGCGGCAGGCCGTACCCATCGGGAGGTGGCTGCCGAAGGGGCGGTGGCAGGGCGAGAGCTGATCGAGACGCTGCAGGCGGGCATGCGGGCCGTCGCCGGCGACCTGACCGTGCGCTCGCCGTTCCGCCGCTCGACCGAGAGCACGCTGGAGACCTTCCGCAAGCTCGCCGAGCTCGAAGAAGAGGCCCTGCCTGAGCTGGATCGGCCGGCCACGGTCGCCGAGGAGTTCTCCCACCGCCAGACGCTGCACCTGCTGCGGCTGCGCCTGCTGGGGGTGTTCCTGCGCATGCTGGACGCCGAGTTGGCCGCAGGCAACCTCACGCCGGCCATCCGGCAGCAACGCCACCTGTTCGCCGAGCGCTTCGACCAGTGGTACGGACAGGCCGAGACCGACGGCCCCGGCCCGCCGATCGAGCCGCGCAGGATGGTCGCGGTGCAGCTGGGCGCCATCCTGACCGCCGCCGCCCGCCTGACAGAACGAGTGGCGTCATGATGAACGGACTGCCGTGCCTGTCGATCGGCGCCGGACCGCCGCTGATCGTCCTGCTCTTCACCCCCGAGGCCGCCATCCCGACCGGCTTCGGCCGCCGCTACCTGATGCGCACGGTGGGGCCCCTCACCGAGCACTTCACCGTCCATGTGCTCAACCGCCGGCCCGGCCTGCCATCCACCACGACCATGGCCGACCTGGCCGCCCACTACGCCAGGGCGATGGAGGCCTATCGGTGAACGTGTTGGACATGTCCACCGGCGGCTCGCTCGCCCTCCAACTCGCCGCCGACCACCCGGGCCTGGTCACTCGCCTGGCCCTGGCCGGCACGGCGGCCACCCTCGGACCGATCGGCAAACACGCCCAGCGAGCCTACATCGACCGGACACGGCGGGGAGCGCGCCCCACCCCGGCGCTGGCCGAGCCGGTCACCGAGTCGCCCGCTGGACAAGCCCTCGTCAAGGCGATGGGCCGGCTGGCCGACGGCCGCAAGGACCCACGCCGACGCCGCCACCATGCTCAACGCGGAAGACGGCTTCGACCTGCGCCACCGCCTACGCGACGTCACCGCTCCCACGCTGCTGATCCAGGGCGAAAGGACCTGGCTTACCCCGCTGGAGCTGGCCCGCCAGACCGCTGAGGGCATCCCCGGCACCCGGCTGATCAGCTATCCAGGCAGAAGTCACGCCGCGACGTTCACCGACGACCGGTTCGTCCCGGATGTGCTGGGCTTCCTGCTCGGCGGCTGACCGGCTCCACCCATCTGACGAGAAAGAGCACCACATGGACATCACCACCGCGATCGCCGCCGAACGTACAGAACTGGCGGCGATGCTGGACGATCTGCCGCCCGCCCAATGGGACGCGCCGACCCTGTGCGCCGGATGGCGCGTACGGGAGGTCGCGGCGCACATGTCGATGGGATTCCGATACTCGCTGCCCAGGATGGTGCTGGAGCTGGTCAAGGCAGGAGGCGGCGTCAACCGGATGGCCGACCGGCGGGCCCGCCAGGACGCGGCCACCCTGTCCACGGCCGAGCTGGTCAGCGCGATCCGCGACAACGTCCTCCACCCCTGGAAACCACCGGTCGGCGGCATCACGGCGGCGCTGGGCCATGACCTGATCCACGGCCTGGACATCACCGTCGCCCTCGGCCTCGGCCGCCGCGTCCCCGAAGACCGCGTGCGCCTCCTCTTGGAGCACGTCACCCCCCGAACCCTCAAATTCTTCGGCGCCAACCTCGACGGTGTCGAATTGCGCGCCGACGACCTCGACTGGTCCTTCGGCGCCGGCGCCCCCCTGATCGGCTCAGCACAGGATCTCCTCCTGCTCGCCTACGGCCGGAAGTTGCCACCTGGGCATCTGCGCGGGAAGGCGAGCGATCGCTATATCGCCGTATGAGCAGACCAGCCGATCACGGCACACCGGAGGAACAGCGAGCCCGGATGTCGGCGTCTGAAGCGTCTTGATCCGGCCATGACCTCTGTCCGGGTCTGCCGCAACCTGATCTATCCCGGTGAACTCTTGATGCTTGGCATGGCGCTGATCCCGATTCGGTCATCGCCGGACGCGTCGGCGGTGGACAGACAGCCGGTGATGAGCCGAGGGCTTCGACCTGATCGGTGACCGGTGCCGACTGCAGGGCTTAAGCATCGTCCTCGTCCACGACGGCGGAAGAAGCGTCCTGGGGCAGCGCCGCCACTCCGAGCGGCCGCAGGCCCTTCGTCCGGGGCCGATGAGGCCGGCCCAGGCAGTTGAGGTGGACGTGGCCCAGCGGGGACAGCCGGGCCACATCCTCGTCCTTGACCGGCACGCCCTGGGCACTCAACCCGTCACAAAGCGAACGTTCCAATCTCCCGCAGCTCCATGATCGTTCTCATCGATAACGGCTATCCGCTGGTTCTTCAGCTCCGAAGCCAACGAGCTGGACCCGGCAGGGCGTCCCCTGAGCTGCTATTGCGGCAGGAAACTGGCCGCAATCATCTCTAGCCTCGCGGCATGGAGATGACCAAGCAAGATCCCGAACCCCAGGGTGAGAACACCGTTAACGGATTCGTCGTCGTTGACGGAGCCGCGCCTTTCATCGACTTCCTCGTCGCTGTCTTTGATGCGACTGAGCGGGGGGAAGCCCGCACCCCTGACTTCTACGCCGGAGACGGAACGCTGATCCACGCCGAAGTCAAAATCGGCAACTCATTGCTCATGGTCGCTGACCGTAAGGCCGACTGGCCGTTCACCCCGGCCCTGACCCAGGTGTACGTCGCCGACCCCCAGGAGACGATGCGCAGAGCGGTCGAACGAGGTGCGACCGTCGTCACTCCGGTGTCTCCCTTCTACGGCGGGTACGGCATCGCCCGGTTCCTCGACCCTTGGCACAATCTGTGGTGGCTGTTCTTTCCGGCGGCGGAAACCAGTCCGGCGGCCGGGGAAGAGCCGAGCTGGGAGGAATCCGCTGAACCCGGCATTGTCTACACGACGCTGCTCGAAACGATGGTCACGCTGGCCGGCCCCGGTGCTGGTGGCACCGAATAACGGTGGTCATGGTCTGTGACCTTTGTCCACCCCCAGGGTGGGGCGAAGACACTCACGCACGAAATTGTCTGAGAAGGCACGCTCCCGAACCGTCCGAGACAGATCCTTGGTGGCGAGTCCGCGCCGCAGATCCCGTGTCCAGGCTGGGATTGGCCGCCGCTCGCTCCCGCACGCTGTCGGCGGCCAGGCACCGCCAAGACGTTGGGGCGAGGAGCGCTGCTACTTCTCATCGGCATTTCTGACCCGCCACTGGCGCAAGCGCTGTCCAAAATGACCGATAAACGCCAGATCCTCTTCTCACTGTCGAAATCAATCTCTGCAGGAGGTGCCCGTGGCCACGTGGCCGGCCCCGGGCACACTGGGGTGGTCATCGTGACCGAGCTATCAGCGCCAGGCGGGAGTAACAGGCAGGACTTTGCGTCCTCTCCCGCGTCGGCGTTGTCGTGCTGTCCACGCTTCCCGCTTTCGAGGTCACCATGCCCACGTCTTTGTCGTCCCGCCCTGCGCTCGGGCACACCGCGATCCGTCCCGCCTGCCCGAGCCCGTCCGCCACGCGGTCGCCGAGCAGTTGCTCGCGCCGATCGCGTTCGTCGCCAACCTGGGCGGCGGGTTCACCCTCGGCATCGCCGCCCGGCTCCGCCTGGCCGACGCCACCGCGGTGACCCGCCTGGGCGAAGACGGCTGGTCGGCTTCCATGCTCATGCCCCTGTCCGGCCACCGGAACCTGCACACCTCAGCATCTACGTCCAATGCCGTAGCCGCCGCGCTCGCCGAGCACGACCCCGGCCGGCGGCACCACTGACCCGATTACCACCCCGAAGGCTCTACGACGCGACGGACACCGCCCAACCCCTGGTTAGGCTGGGCGCGGATCGCGGACCGAGAGTGCGGCCCGGGGGAGGTCGTCATCGTGCTCTATGCGGTTGTCCTGAGGATCTTGAGCAGGGCGGTGGTCGCGGGCGGGTCCGGCGGCTCGCCGTAGGTGACGGCGAAGATGTGCCGGGTGTTGCCCGGGATCTCGGTGGCGTGGATCCCCGGCGTGCGGTGGGCTTGGAGCGCGAGCCCGGGCAGGGTGGCGACCCCCATGCCGGCCGCCACGAGCGTCTGGACCACGACCATGTCGTCACTGGAGTACGCGATCCGCGGGTTGAAGCCGGCTTCCTGACAGGCGGTGACCATTGTCGCGCGGCAGCGCTCGCATCCCCCGACCCAGGCGGCGTCGCGGTGGTCCTCCAGGCGCTGGCCTGGCTCTTGGCTGATCAGGTAGAGCGGGTCGTCCAGCAGGTGGGTCAGCCGGAAGCCCTCCTCCTCGTCCGGAGTGTCGGCGTGCCGAAAGACCAGGGCGATGTCGACGTGCCCGGCGCGGAGCATCCGCAGCCCCTCGACCGGGTGCACGTCGACCAGGTTCAGCTCAATGCCCGGGTACGACATGGACAGCTTGGCCGCCGCCTTGGGGACGATCGTGCTGAGGACCGTCTGGAAGCCGGCGACTCGGACCCGCCCGGCCCGGAGCCCGACCTGGGCGGCCATCTCGACGGAGGCCGCCTCCACCCGCCCGACGATCTCCCTGGCCCGCTGGGCCAGGAGCTCGCCCTCGGGGGTGAGCCGGATACCGCGGCCTGCGCGCTGGATGAGCCGGGCCCCGATCGAGGTCTCCAGCCGCCCGAGGTGGTGGCTGATCGAGGGCTGGGAGTAGTGCAGCTCCTTGGCGGCCTCGGTCACCGACCCGTGACGGGCGACTGCCTCCAGAACCCGCAGGTGCGTCAGGTTCATCATGTTATTAACTTTATCTATGGGACGCGGGAGTTTTTGGCATTAGACGCCATGACCGCTGGCAGGCCAGCATCGTTGTCATGGCCAAGCAGATGACTGCCCCCGTCGACTCGCCGCCCAGGCCCGGCCTGGCCGAGCTGGTCGCACGCATCCGGTCGCACGCCCGCTGGCAGGCGACCCCACGGACCATCGCCGAGCAGGTGGCCGACGTACTGGCAGAGACCGAACCGGACGTGGACCTCCTCACCGTGGCCGAGCGGGCCGGCTCGCCCGACGGCTACACCCAGCACACCCTGCACACCGAGGCGGCGTTCTCGGTGTCCGCGGTGGTGTGGCGGCCAGGCCAGGTGACGGAGATCCACGACCACCTGGTGTGGTGCTCGTTCATGGTGCTCCAAGGCGCCGAGACCGAGACCCTGTACGACATCGACGGCGACCGCCTGGTCGAGATCGGTGAGCGGCACCGGCCCGCCGGCTCGGTCAGCGGCGTCGCCCCGCCCGACGACATCCACCGGGTCCGCAACACCGGTGACACGGTCGCGATCACGCTGCACGTGTACGGCGCGGACCTCAGCAGCGGAACCAGCGTGCGCCGCATCTACGAACAGCGCCACGATCGCTGACGAAAATTCGGAACACGAGCCGTCGAGGTTGTCGAGAACGCGGTGCCGGCTCCGTCCCAGGAATACCAGCGGCCACGAACCGGCCGTGTGACGAATGAGCCAGGCACGACGCTCAAGCAAATGGACAGCATCGTCGACGACCTCGATGTGGTCATCGCGTTCTTCGTGGAACCCGGCATGGAGCGGCTCCGAGGGCATCGTCGTCGCCCTGGCTGAAGAGCTCGCCTAACGGCCCGCCGCAGACGGTCGAGACCACCCACAACGATCCACGAAACGACAACCGAAGGAGCGACCGTGCGACCGAATGAGATCATCGAGGTTCTGAACCGGCCGCTCAGCCGGGAGATGCTGGCCCGCTTGGCCTATGTCGCCAAGGACGGCACATCCCGATCATCTTTGCCTGGAACGGTGCGGAGATCGTCATGTGCACGCCGAAGTTCGTCGACGGCATCCCGGACGAGTACCTCCAGACGACCAGCACCTACCAGATGACGCCCGAGCAACGGATCGTCTGGGAGGCGGAGGTACGTTTCCTCTACCACGACGGCATGGTCCGGATCGTCGTGACCCCGACCTGGGCGAAACTGATCGACTTCGAGACGACCCTGCCGAGCCCGGTCGAGGAGCTGATCCGGCAGCGGAAGGAACGTCAGCCCGCCTGAGCGCCGCCCGCCTTGGCGGATTCCCACCGCGGGTACGCGGCTGGACCTGCTCCTGCGGGCCGCGGCGGGGGCCGATCGAGAAGCGGCGATCCGACGCGGCTGATTGTGGGGCACCGCCATGTCCTTGGCGCGAAGTGGCTCTCCCTGTGCCCGTTTGTGGCCGCCTCGGAGCGCGCGGATTCGTTGAAGCTCGCCAGGAAATGTCGAGGTAGAAGGTCGAGAACCCCGCGCGGTTTCGTCCTCGAAAAGAAGAATCGCTCTAGTGCCTCCGGTGTCGAATCCGTCACGAAGGCTTCGTACCGGTGACCTGCTCAACCGACAGATATTCGAAAGGACACATTCCGTCATGCGCAAGCTCATAGTCCAGCAGTGGGTCACCGTCGACAATATCGCCGCGGAGGAGGACGGCGGGCTCAGCTTCGTGTCGGGGGAGCCCTTCTCCGAGACGACCAACAAGAAGTACAAGGAAAAGGTGATGGGGTTCGTCGACGCGGTCGACACGCTGATTCTCGGTGCGAACACCTACGCCCAGTCCCAGGGTTGGGCGACCGCCACTGATCAGGGCGAGTACGGCGAGAAGCTCAACAACCTCACCAAGTTCGTCGCCTCCTCGAAGCTGGAGCACGCCCCCTGGGGCGATTTCCCGGCCGCGACCGTGACCCGCGACCCGGTCGCCACCGTCCGGGAGCTGAAAGAGCAGAGCGGCAAGGACATCTGGCTGTGGGGGAGCTTGACACTCATGCGCTCCCTGATAGACGCCGGCCTCGTCGACGAGCTCACCCTGCTCGTCTGCCCGGCGTCACGCGGCAAGGGAACGCGCATTTTCGAGGATCGGCAAGACCTGAAGCTGATCGAGGCCACCGGGTTCGACAACGGCGTGGCAGTTCTGCGCTACGAGATCAAAAAATAGACGGAAGTCCGTATTTTTCGAAGAATGGGACGCCGACGATGCTGCTCGTTTTGGCGCATCAGCCGGCGTCCGCTCTCGTCGTGACCCCGACATGGGCGAAGCCGACCGACTTCGAGACGACTCTGCCGAACGCGGTCGAGGAACTGCTCCAGCGGCGGAAGGAGCATCAGCACTCCTGAACACCACTACTGGTAAGACCGTTGATCGAATGATCTGAGTTCCTGCCCCTGCCTCTGTTGGGGTGCCGTCAACGCGACCGGCACCAGCCGCCATCTCGGGGTTGAGCTCTGCGATCAGTGCGCGTGGACGGCCAGTACCCGCTCCCACAACACGGAGGGAGAAACCTTGGGGTTCGGCCTTGATCGCTTGGGCCTGGAGGCCCACGGTAGAGGGGCGCGGCCATAACTGACTGTGATCTCCGGGGGTAAACCGGCTTCATGCGCCTGAATCAGTCGACGCGGCGGAAGGCCGCGCGGTAGTCCCTCGGGCGCCGTCCAGTGTGCTTGGCGAAGAGGGCGGCGAACGTGCCTGGATCCCTGTATCCGACCGTGGCGGAGATGCTGGCGACGGTTCGGTTCGTGGCCTCAAGGAGGTGGCGGGCGCGACGGACACGCGACGACTGCAGGTACTCCAGCGGGCTCTGGCCGGTCTCGTCCGCGAAGCGCCGCAGCAGTGTCCGAGTGCTGACCTTGAACGTGTCCGACAACGCGGCGAGGTCGTATCGGGCGGCAAGGTTTTGGTCGAGCCATCGCATGACCTTGTGGGAGAACGCGTTTCCGGGCTGCGGAAGAAATCGCTCGTCAACGTATGGGGTCTGGGACGATCGCGCGTCGTCGACGAGCGCCACCCGCGCGGTTGTCCGTGCCACGCCGGCACCACTGTGTTGACGGATCAGATCCAGCGCGAAGTCGTACATGGCGCTGAAGGCCGCCGTCGTCGTCACCCCAGTGTCGGTGATGACCAGACGCTCAGGCCGGACGTCGGCGTCCGGATAGCGTCGAGCCAGTTCGTCCGCGAGGAGCCAGGCTGTCGTGGCACGGCGTCGGTTGAGGAGCCCAGCCTCGGCGAGCAGGAACGCACCGACACAGATCGAGACGACGACAGCACCCGCAGCAGCGTATGAGTGGATCGCCTCAACTTCAGGCGCGAGGGGTGCGAGCTTCGCGTCCACGCCGAGGCCCGGCACGAGCTCGAACCCTGGCACGATAAGGACATCTACCTCGCGCAGCGCGGATACGCCCAACACCGCACCACCCGATGCCACGACACGACGACGAGGCGAAAAGATCGACACCTCGTATCCGGAGCCGTCCGGACCGGCAACGTGCGTGGCCATCGTCAAGAGATCGGGTACGCCGAACACCTCGGACGCGAAGCAGCCCGGATAGGCCAGGACACCGACCCGCAGCGCGCTCACGCTCGCCTCCTCACCATCAGCCCATGGCGAGATTACCCGCACACATGGCGATGTCGCCTCTCGCCCTCTGCGGGGGCATCGGTCCACGCTGTCACCATGAGCGCTGCCGGCGAACGACTTGACGACATGATCACGGACTTCTCCCGCCGACTCGTGGATGTGGAGGGGGTGGTGAAGACGGTGTACGCCGCGGGTTCCGGGCCGGCCGTCGTGTTGATGCCGGAGATGCCCGGCATCAGTCCCGATGTCCTTCGACTGGCGCGGTGGGTGCGAGATGCGGGCTTCACCGTTCATGTCCCCTCACTCTTCGGAATCGACGGTGCCTATCCCACGGTCGAGGGTGGTAGGGAGGTCGTCCGCCGCGCGTGTGTCAGTGCCGAGTTCCGCGCGTTCGCGGGGGGCGGCACCAGCCCGGTCACGGCATGGCTACGTGGGCTGGCGCGCCAAGCCCATGCCGAATGCGGCGGTCCGGGAGTCGGCGCGATCGGATTGTGCTTCACCGGCAACTTCGCTCTCACCATGGCGCTTGAGCCGGCTGTCATCGCGCCAGTGGTCAACCACCCGTCGCTGCCGCTGGACGACCCTGCCGGACTCGAGATCAGCGACGAGGACGCGCGCGCGGTCCGAGACCGCATCGCGCGCGACGGGCTGAAGGTTCTTGCCTACCGCTTCGATGACGACCGCTGGTGCACCGGCCGGCGCTTCGCCGCCTACCAGGCGCTCCTCGGCGACGCCTTCGACGGCCGTATTCTCGCGGGCAGTTCCGCGAACACCAGCCCGCCACCGTTCTTCGGCGACGTGGTCGGGTCCCCCCACAGCGTGGTCACCGCTCACCTCGTCGACGAAGCCGGACATCCCACGCTGAAGGCCAGGGACGAGATCATCGCCTTCCTGACCGACCGCTTGAGCCCGTTCGGACATTCCGAGACGACATGCGGCTGAGCGGCACACCCCGCCTGGGCGGCGCTTTACTGGTGGAGTCACCTCTTCGACCATCGCGAGTTCTCGATGCCGAGGGCCGTGATAGTGACTTTCCGTGATGTCGGCGGCAACAAGCCGGGCTCTCGGACAGCAGGTGCGCGCGGAGGGGTGAAGTGGGCCTGACCATGTCGGTTGGGCCTGCCAAGATCGCGACATGACGATCGATGCGCTGACGCCGTTCCGCTGGCTGCAACCGCCGTACGGCGATCGGGGCGACCTGCTTGGCGAGATCTACTGCGTGACCTTGCTGCGCGGGCTCGATCCGGCCGAGGTGCTGCGCAGGTTCGGCGCCCGCACGAGCACGCCGATGAGCTTCGCCGAGCTGGGGCTGGCGGTTTCCGACTTCACGATGGTCACCGAGGGTGGTGACGGAAGTGGTTATGTCGGAGTGGTCGCTACCGGCGAGGGGTGCGCGGCGGTGGAACCGTGCGGCTGGTCGGGGACGGAGATGCTGGCGCGGCTGTCGGCCGGCACCGACGTGGTGTCCGTCCTGCGGCATGACTATGCCTGCGACTACTTTCATTACGCTGCGGACGGCATGGTGCTCACGGCTTTCGACCCGAGTTTTCCCGAGCGTCGCTCCGGTGCCGACACTGACCGGCTCGCCGGCCTCATGCGCGAGTTCGGCCTGCCTCTCGAGGAGAGCTCAGATGAGGACTGGGACCAACGCTACGACGACCTGTCCGGACATGGCCTCGCGCGGATGTTCGCGATGGCGGCCCGCCTCACCGGCGTGACGTTCACCGCCGACCTGCTGGACGGACCGCTCCTGGTGGGCGCGATCGCCGACCTGCCACCGCCACAAGAGCCTCAGCCCGGGAAGGGCCTCGGCGCTTTACTCGAGCAACTGAAAGCGGTAAGCGGCCCTGAATCTGATCACGACGCCGCTTGACCCCCATGAGTCTCCGGTACTGACTGGTGGGCTCGCCTGTTCAGCTGTCGTAAGTTGTCGTTCCTGTAAGGCTTTATGGGTGACGTGCCGTGTTCCCCGACGGCGTAGCGGCTCCACGTTCCACCTCCTTCTCTGAGGAGACGCGACGGGGGCAGGCATCTCCAGGAGTTGCTGGCGGATGGCGGCGGCCGCCGGGACATCGATCTCTCAGGAGCGCGGACAGATGATGGTCTGGGACGACAGGGCCGGATCGTGCGTCAGCCGCAGAAGAGCCGGCGAGAATACCTTGCTCACCCAGGCCCGCGGCGCCCCCCGGCCGAGCCGCCGCGGGGCCCGGCCGGGGCCGCAATTGCGTGACCTGCCGCCTCCCCTTAAGGTCGGGGATCATGAAAATCGTCAAGATCGCCGCACTCACGTGCGTGCTCATGGCCCCCTTAGCCGGAACGGCCGCCGCGGCAACCGCGTATCCGGTCAAACATCCCAAGCTGATCGCCCACCCCCTTTACGAAGCCGGAGTCCTCCCGACGACGACCTGTGAAGAACCCCCGGTCAAACGCAACAATCGCCAGCTCGGACGCGCGTACATCAACGCGATGCTCGCTTGCCTGGAAACGACCTGGGAACAACACCTCACCAGCGCGAACCTGCCCTACCGCCCGGCCAAGGTGCGGCAGGTCGACAACATTCCGAAGAAATACTGCGGAGACACCTTCAACCAGGAGGACGACTCAGAGGCCTACTACTGCGAAAGGACCGGCACGCTGACATTCGAAGTCGGCGAGGGATACTTGGACGACCCCACAGACCTCTGGATGCTGTACCAGGCCGGTTATATGTACGGCTATCACGTCCAGCACCTCATCGGCATCGCGGCCGCCTACGAGGTGGTGCGGTACCGCAATAAGTCCGAGCTCCAAGAGCAGCAACGGCGCTACAGCCTGCAACGGGATTGCCTGGCCGCCGCGTTCATCAAAAGCGTCTGGCCACTGACCGGGCGTACCGGCAAAGACTGGAGTTACTTCCTGACGTTGCCCGGCGGTGACACCTCTGAGAAGGATCGCCGCTGGGGAAAGGAGTCCAGCGTCGGCTATTGGCTCAAGCGGGGCTTCGCCACCGCCGACCCTGCCTCGTGCAACACCTGGACCGCCGCCTCGGCCAAGGTGGCATAGCATCGCGCCCGGTCTTTCCTGCTCAGGCGCCATCCTTCACGGAATGCGGGACATCGATGCCCGCCTCGTCCGCTTCGCCTGCATGACGGCCACAGTAGTGAAGGCGCAAGGCGGGATTCTGACTGCGGAAATCCAACGGATATGCCCCTGACCTGCGACCACTTGCTCTTTGCGCAGGTCAGGCAGCCTTAGTGATCATCGCGGACCTCTCATCGGTCGCGGGATTCGCGCGTCCGATGCCGAACCCAAGGACTCTCGCGGTGAGGGTTTTTCGGCCGGAGTGAACCCGGGGGCCATGTGCGGGCCGGAGGACGGTGCGGGCTGGTTACGGCTCGAACAGGGCGGGGTTTGCAGACATCGCCACCGACGTCTACGACCGGCTGAGCCTGGGTCCCGCCCTGGCTCTGCATCATGCCGTCCGCGCGGTCCGCACCCGCTTCCCTTCCGTACCGAGCCTCTGGTCAGCCCACCTGCACAGCGGCGCCGACGACGGGTGCGCGGCGGTGGAGCCGTGCGGCTGGACGGCGGCGGGCGGCACCGACGCGGAGTCCGTCACACGGCATGACCACGCCTGCAGCTACTTCGACCAACGCCGCCGACGGCATGGTGCCTACCGCTTTCGACCCGAGCATCGCTCCGGTGCCGGCACCGACCGGGCGGCGTCGGCCGAGGGGATCAGGGTTGACAACCCTTAGGCCCTGGTAGAGCCTCATGACAGAGATCCCCGGTTCCACGCGCGACAACTCGACGATCAGCGACCTCGCCTCTCATACAGGTGATGCGACGATGCCGGAAGCACGCCAGCCGAGGCTCTCGCCGAGCCAGCAGCGGCTGTGGTTTCACCAGCAGCTCGCCCCCGAGTCCAACCAGTACAACGTCTTTCGCGGCTACGAGCTGCGCGGGCCGCTCGACGCGGCGGCCCTGGGCCGGGCGCTCGGCGCGCTGGCCGATCGCCATGTCGCGCTGCGCATGAGATTCCCCGCCGAGGCGGGCTCGCCCCGCGTGGCGGTGACTCCTGTTCCTTGCCTGGTCGATCTGCCCCGCGCCGGCCTGGCCCCGGACGGCTGGGAGGCCGAGGCGAGCGCGTTCGCGCGCCGCTGGTCCTCGCGGCCCTTCGACCTGGGGCGGGAGGAGCCGATGCGGGCCCACCTGCTGGGCGTCGCCTCCGACCTGCACGTCCTGCTGCTGTGCGTGCATCACATCGTGATCGACGGCTGGTCGGTGCCGATCCTCGACGAGGAACTCGGGCGGCTCTACGCGGCCGAGGCCGGCGGTGAGCCGGCGGGCCTGCCGCCGTTGCGGGCCGACTATCTCGACTACGCCGACTGGCAGCGCAAGCGGGCCGGGTCGCCTGCGGCCGAGCGGGTGCTGGGCTATTGGCGGGAGCGGCTGGCCGGAGTGCCCGAGCTCGTCACCCTGCCCGCCGACCGCACACGGCCGAGGCTCCAGGGCACCGGCGGCGGCCAGATCGCCACGGCGATGCCGAAAGACGTGGCCGACCTCCTGGCCTCCTTCGCCGCGGGGCGGCGTCTCACCCCGTACACGGTCGCCTACGCCGCTTTCGCGGTGCTGCTCGGCCGCTACGCGCGCGCGGACGACCTGGTGCTCGGAGTGGTGGTGGCCGGGCGGTCGCGGCCGGAGTTCGCGCGGACGGTGGGCTTCTTCGTCGGTACGCTGCCGGTGCGGATGGACCTGTCGGGCGACCCGGGTTTCCGCACCGTGCTGGCGCGGGCGCGCGAGGCGCTGTTCGACGCCTACGACAACGACCTGCTGCCCCTCGACGTGCTGGTGGACCGGCTGGAGCCGCGGCGTGACCCCTCCTACGCCCCGCTGGTCCAGGTGATCTTCCAGATGCTGGTGCTGCCCCAGGCCGGGGAGGCGCGTTGGGGCGAGGTGCGCGCCCGCGTGTGGGGCGAGGAGCTGACGGCGCCGGCGACCCGCTTCGACCTGGAGGTCCACCTGCTGGACCGCGCCGGCGGCGAGCTGAGCGTGGAGGCGTGCTTCAACGCGGACCTGTTCGACGAGGAGACGGTCGCGCGGCTGATCGACGACTACTTCCGCCTGCTGCGCGCGCTCTGCGAGAACCCTGACCAGCCGATCTCGCGGACGTGCGCGGCGATCGGCGGCGGCGAGGCGGAGGTGGCGGTGTCGATCCGTGACACCCACGGGGTGCCGCTGCCGCTCGGGGTGCCGGGCGAGGCGTGGCTGGCCGGGAACCGTACGGGGCTGCTGGCCCGGATCCGGGCGGACGGCACGGTCGAGTTCCTCGGCGGGGTGGGCGAGGAACTCGTGGTCCGGGGGCTTCGGGTGCCGGCCCGGCTGATCGAGGAGGCGCTGCTGGCCGACCGGTCGATCGCGGCGGCCGAGGTCACGGCAGGAGACGGTGGCGGGCTCGCGGCCCGTCTGAGGGCGGTGCCCGGCCTGCCTCGTCCCGCGGCCGGCGAGTTGCGGGCACGGCTGCGCCGGCGGCTGCCCGGCTTCCTCGTGCCGGGCTCCTTCACCTGGGAGGGCGAGCCGGACGCGCCGGTGGTCTTCTTCGTGCCGGGGGAGCCCTCGTGACAGAGTGCTTCTGGACGCCGCGTCGCAGGCCGGAGGCGGTGCTACGGGCCGTGTGCTTTCCGCACGCGGGCGGGGACGCGCCGTCGTACGAGGCCCTGGCGCGGGCTCTTCCCGATCACGTCGAGGTGCTGGCCGTGCGCATGCCCCGCCCCGGCGACGGTGTCGAGGTGAGCGATCTGGCCGGGCTGGTCGGGCGGATCGTGGCGGCGGGGGTCCGGGTGCGGCGGCCGTACATGATGGTGGGCCAGAGCCTGGGCGGGCTCATCGCGTTCGAGACGGCCAGGGCGATGTCCGGGAGCCCGCCGGTGGCGTGCCTGATCGTCTCGTCGGCGCCTCCGCGGCTGTGGGCGGAGAGGTTCGGCGACCACACCCCCGACGACCATCGTGTCCTGGCCCGGATGTGGCGTGGTGACGAGCGGATGCGGGAGGCGCTGAACGATCCGGTCGTGCATCGGCTCATCTTGCGCGATCTGTGGGCCGACCTGCGGCTGCTTCGAGGCTACGCCGCGAGCGCGGGGCCGCTGCCGGCCGTGCCCGTCCGGGTGCTCGTGGGCGCGGACGATCCCGGTCTGACGGCCGGGGAGGCCGCGGGATGGGCCCGCTGTACGAGCGGGGGCTGCTCGGTCAGGTCCGTGCCGTCCGGCCATTTCGTGGTTCAGGACGCGGAAGCGTTCGTCGTCGAGGAGATCACCCGCGTCGCCGCGCGGATCTCAGCCGAGGCCGAAGGGGAATGATGTTCGACTCCGATATCGGGCCGCGTGTGGAAGCCCACGCCGCTGAGGCCCCCGACAGTCCCGCCATCATCTCGGCCGAGGGCGTGCTCGGCTACCCGGGCCTGGCCGCGCGGGTGGAACGCTACCGTGGCGCGCTGGCCGGGGCGGGCCTGGGCGCGGGCGACGTGGTGGCGATGGCGCTGCCCGACGGCGCCGACGGCATCGCCGCGATGCTCGCCGCCTTCACCGCCGGCACGGCCTTCGTCTGGCTCGACGCCGACCAGCCCGCCGCCCGGCACCGCGCGATCCTGGACGACTGCCGGGCGACGGGCGTGGTGACGCGCCCCGGCGACGAGCCGCCGCACGGCTGTCCCGCCGTGATCACCGTCCAGGCGGACAGCGCGGAGGTTCTGTCGGCCGCGCCGCCGGGCTCACGCGAGCACATCGTGCCCAAGGACACGAGCTGCCTGGTGTACACCTCGGGCTCCACGGGACGGCCGAAGGGCATCATGCAGCGCAGCGGCAACCTGCTGCACTTCGGCCGCTGGATGGCCGCGGAGAGCGGGCTCGGCCGTGGCGCGCGCATGTTGCAACTGGCCCGCCTCAGCTACGACGCCGCGTACCTGGAGATTCTCAGCGCCCTCGACGCCGGGGCCGCGATCGTCATCCCCCCACCCACCGTGAAGCCCGACGGCGCGCAGCTCCTGCCCTGGGTGAGCGCCCACCAGGTGACGCACGTCTTCTGCGTGCCCACGCTCATGCGCCGCCTGCTGCTGGCCCGGGAGAGCGCCGGCGCGGCCCCCGATCCGGCTCTGCGGGTGGTCAGCCTGTACGGCGAGCCGCTGCACACCGCGACCGTGAACCAGGTGCGCGCCCACTTCCCCCAGGCGGCGATCTACAACGTCTACGGCCCCGCCGAGACCACCGTCGCGACCTTTCACCGGGTCGAGCCGGACAGCGCCGGCGAGATCCCGATCGGCGGCGACATCCCCGGCGTGCAGACCCTGCTGCACCAGGACGACGACACCTTCGGCGAGGAGGGGGAGGTGTGGATCAGAACCCGCTACCTCGCTCACGGCTACCTGGGCCGGCCCGCCGAGACCGAGGCGGCCTTCTCGGGGCCCGACGCGTCGGGCCTGCGCACCTATCGGACCGGGGACCTGGCGCGCAGGCGGGCCGATGGCGCCCTCGTGTTCCTGGGACGGCGCGATCACCAGGTCAAGATCCGGGGCGCCCGCGTCGAGCTGGCCGAGATCGAGGCGGTGCTGCGGGCCGAGCCGGGCGTGGCGCAGGCGGCCGTCGGCGTCTTCACCGACGAGCAGGGCACCGCCCATCCGGCCGCGTATCTGGAGCCGGCGCGGGGGGCCGCGGTGGACGTGCGCGCGGTGCACCGCCGGGTGGCCGGCACGCTGCCGTCGTACATGGTGCCGGCGGCGTACGTGGTGCTCGACAGGCTGCCCCTCACCTCCACCGGGAAGATCGACAGAAAGCGGCTGCCCGACCCCGGCACGATCGCCACCCGGCAGGCCGACCCGAAGGAGCCCGCCACCGACACCGAGCGCCGGCTCGCCGCGATCTGGCGGCAGGTCCTGGAGCGCGAGGACCTGGGCGCCGACGACGACTTCTTCGAGCTGAAAGGGCACTCGCTCATGGCGGTACGGATCGCGGCGGCCGTCATCGAGGAGTGGGGCCTGGAGATCCCGGTCCGGGCGGTCTTCGAACATCCCACCGTTCGCGAGCTGGCCGCCTACATCGACGCTCACTTGTAGGGCGTGTCCGCCGCCGGGACCGCGAGGATCCGGCAGGGGCGCTCGGCCCGAAGCAGCAGGCGGTGCAGCTCCGCCCGCACCGGGCGCACCGCCTCGCGGGTGACCTCGCGCATGTGCAGCTCCAGAACGAAACGCTGCCCGTCGTGCGGTACGTGCTCCTCGTCGGCCGCGCCTCCCGAGCAGGGGCGGGTGGCCGCGCGCACCACCCCGGGCAGCGCCGTGGCCAGGCGCCGCACCGACGGCAGCGACACCTTGACCCCCTCGACGACGCAGGAGTCCCCGAGGCGGCCGGCGAAGTGGAGGTAGCCGTCGGGGTCGAGGCGGAACAGGTCGCCGGTGGCGATCCGCCGGGTCCCGGCGTGGCGGCCGTCCACCGCGCCGTCCATTGGGCTGTCCACTGGTCCGTCCACTGGTCCGTCCACTGTGCCGACTCGCCGCACCATCACCGTGTCGGAGGTCACGAGCAGCTCCCCGACCCCGTCGCGCACGTCGCGCAGAGCCACGCCGACGCCCCGCAGCGGCAGGCCGACGGAGCCGTGCCGGTGGGCCGGTTCGCGGTGCGCCGCCAGCGTGCTGACCCGGGGTCCCGCCTCGGTCAGCCCGTACGTGATGTACACCTCCAGGCCGGGCCGGCCGGCGACCAGCCGGCTCACCTCCTCGCCCGGCAGCCCGTCGCCGCCCACCGTGAGCATGCGCAGGCCGGCGGGCGGCCGTTCGGACAGCAGGTGCCGCAGCAGGAAGGGCGTCAGTGACGAGCTGGTGACCCCATGGCGGACGATGGCGTCGAGGTAGCCGCGCCGGCTGAACGGCGGGCCGGCGATCACCAGGCGGGCGTCGGTGACCAGGCCCGCCAGCGCCTGGGCCACCAGGGCGTAGGAGAAGTTCAACGGCAACGTCACCAGCATGGTGTCGTGGGAACCCAGCCCTACCGACTCCGCGTGCCGGGCGGCGTTGCGGAACAGCGACGAGGCCCGGTGCAGGCAGCCACTGAAGATACCGGACGTCCCCGACGTCATGATGATCACATGGTCGGGGTCGTGACGCTGCCAGGGGCCGGGCAGCGTGGCGACGACGGTGTCACCGAGACGCCGTACGGCCGTGCCGGGCGCCGGCCTGCCGTGCGGGGTGACCAGCAGGCGGGCGCCGAGACGCCGGGCGACCTGTTCGAGGCGGCCGGCCGGCATCGCGGGCGACACCGCGACCGGTACGGCGCCGCCGTGCAGCGCCCCGAACAGGTGCCGCAGCAAGGTCGTGCCACTCGGCAGGGCGAGCAGCACGACGTTTCCCCGCCGGTCGGTCAGGCCGGCGAACAGATCGGCGGCCGTCGCCACCGGCGTGCGCGCGCCGGGTCCCGGGTCGATGTCGAGGGTGCGCTCGCTCAGGTACGTCTCCACCCGGCCCAGGTCTTCCATCGGTGTCTCAGTCCCCGTCGCGACCCAGGATGCGGCCGGACACCGTGTGGGCGTCGCCGGTCACGGTGTGCTCGGCGACGGCGACGTACCGGCATTGGCCGGTCGCCAGCCAGTCCGAGGCGATCAGCTCCATGACGGCGTGCGCCCTGTCGGGCCGCATGGAGACCAGCAGGCTGGGCCCGCGAAAGCCCAGCGCGATGCAGAGCAGGCCCGCCAGGGAGCCGGGGCTGGCCCCGGCGAACCGCAGCGGCGAGACCCGTCCACGGCCGGCCGTCGCGGCGACCGAACTCATGGTGTGGCGGGTTCCGTGGTCGCTGACCGCCAGCGCGCCGATCCGTTCCGGTTCGCCGCGCACCTTCTCGGGGGCTCGGGCCAGCGCGTCCTCGACGGCCGCCACCACCAGCCAGGCGGCCGGGTCGGCGTAGAAGGACGTCGTGCGACGCCCGGCACTCGTCAGGTCATCGCTCTCGCTGCGCCCGCGCGCCAGCGTGACCAGCTCAATGGGCATGCCGCTGCCCCGGGGTGAACGCCAGGCAGGTGATGAACCCGCCGAAGCCGAGCGTCAGGCTGAGCCCAGCGCCCGGCCGCAGACGGCTCGCGGAGCCGGTGGCGACGGGGAGGGGGAAACCCTCGATGACCTCGTCCAGCCCGGGGATGGGCGGCGCGCGCCCGTCCAGCAGCGCGAGCACGACGGCGACGGCCTCCAGCGCTCCCGTGGCGCCGAGCGTGTGCCCCAGCGCCCCTTTCGTGGCGAACACGACCGGCGGCCGTTCGCACCCGCCGAACAGCCTCGCCAGGGCGGCCGACTCGGCGCTGTCGTTGGCCGGGGTGCCTGAGCCGTGCGCGTTGACCACCGCGACGTCCTCGACGGTGAGCCCGCAGGAGGCCAGGCAGCGCCGCGCGGCGAGTTCGGCGCCGGTCCCGCCGGGGTCGGGCGCCGTCATCCCGGCCCCGTCGTTGGCCGCTCCCGTTCCGGCCAGCACCGCGTACGGGACGGCGCCCCTGGCACGGGCCGCCTCCTCGCGCTCCAGCACCACGAACCCCGCACCCTCGCCGAGGAGCGTGCCATCGGCGCGGCGGTCGAAGGCGCGCAGCCGCGTGGGCGACATCGTGCGCAGAGCGGTGTGCGCCAGCCGCTTGGCCGGCGTCACCACGTCGGCCGCGCCGCACACGCTCACGTCCGCGGCCCCCGACCGGATCGCGGCCGCGCCGACCGCGATCGCGTCGGACCCGGACGAGCAGGCGGTGCTGACCGCCACGGGCGGCCGGCGCAGGCCCACGGCGGCGGCGACGTCCGCGGCCCACTGCCACAGGTCGCCGTCCTCGTCGTCGAGGAGCGCCCCGAAGCTCGTGCCCAGCACCGGATAGGCGTCCGCCGGGCCGCCGGCGTCGGCCAGCGCCCGCGACAGCGTGCCCTCCGCGAGGATCCGCTGCCGGGCCGACGGCTTCATGCCCGCGGGCGGATCGGCCACGGTCGCGGCGAGCGGGTTGCGCAGCGGATGCTCCGACGGCAGCGCCTCGAACCCGTCGTGCCCGTCGAGCAGCCGCCGCCACACGCCGGCCAGCCCGTCGCCCAGGGCGGTGGACCACGCCATCCCGGTGACCCAGACGTTCACCACAGCCGCCGCCCGAGCTGCTCGACCGTCACTTTGACGAGGGAGCCGCGGAAGGCCGCCGCGGGCTCGCCGTCCACGGTCGCCCGGCACGAGAAGTGGAAGGTGTCGCCGGTGAGGCGGTCGGCGCGCACGTTGAAGATCACCTGGTCGCCGACGACCACGATGCGCTGGAAGCGGGCCTGCACGGAACCGATGAGCGTGATCTCATCGTCCGCCAGTTTCGACGTGCTCAGCTGGTACAGGATGATGCCGGATTGAGCGATGGCCTGGATCAGGTGGCTGCCGGGGTAGATGGCCCGTTCGGGGAAGTGCCCGGCGATGGCGTCCATCGTCCCGGAGACCGCCAGCATGCTGCGCAGGGACTCCCCGGGCACGTAGTCGAGCACCCGGTCGATGTAGATCATCGGGTGCCGGTGGCGCAGCCACTGCTTGATCTCGCTGAACCCCAGTGTCGACTCACCCATCGGCTTCTCCCATGCATCTCGCCAGCGTGGTGCGCAGGGTGGCGGGCAACGCGGCCGGGGCGCCGTCGGCGACCCTGACCAGGCACATCACCAGCAAGCCCGAGGCGAGCAGCGTCTCGGCGCCGTCCTCCCGGCGGTACACGAAGCCGGAGATCCGGTACGACGCGCCGCCGACATGCTCGACGCCGACCCGTACCAGAAGCTCGTCGGAGAAGCGGGCGGCGGCGCTGTAGCGCATGCGCAGCTCGGACACCGCCGGCTGCACCTTGTGCTCGTCCATCAGGCGGGTGCCGACGCCGAGGGCCTCCAGGTTCTCCAGCAGTGCGGTCTCGATCAGGGAGGCGTAGCGGGTGAAGTGCATGACACCGGCGGCGTCGGTGTCCACGTGCTCCACGCGGCGGGGCAATGACACCATGACACTCACCGCCGTGCCTCCAGGAACGCCGCCGTCCCGCGCTGAATCGCCGAGACGATCTCGTCCGACTCGGCCTCGGTGACGACGAGCGGCGGGGCCACGCGCATGGTCGGGAAGATGTACGGCAGGTCGTGAGAGCGGTGGCCGGCGCCCGCCATGAACTCGACGTAGCATCCCGCCCGAATGATGTGCCGGCGCAGGCCGGGCAGCCTGCCGGCGGCGTCTTCCGTGAGCTCCAGCCCGTGTAGCAGGCCGATGCCCCTCGACGCGCGGTACACCTGCGGGAACCGGTCGAGCACCTCGCTTTCGAGCAACCCGGCCAGCCGCTCGGCGAGCGCCGCCGACCGTTCGAGCAGCTTCTCGGCGACGATCAGCCGCAGCCCGTCACGGATCACCGCGCACGTCAGCGGGCGCAGGTCGGACGTGGCGACCGCGCCGGACGGCCGGATCCCCAGCCATCGGCGGGCGATCACCATCGCGGTGGACAGCGCTCCCATGCCCAGGCTCTTGCCGATCACGGTGATGTCCGCCGGGATCGGGCCGAGCTCGTCCGTCATGGCGAAGAAGGCGCCGGTCTTGGCGAACGTCAGCACCTCGTCGGCGACCAGCAGCGCGCCGTGCCCCGCCGCCAGCTCGGCCAGCGCCCGCAGGTAGCCGGGCGGCGGGACCAGCAGGCCGGCGTCGCCCTGAACCGGCTCGACGACCACGGCCAGCACCCGGTCGCCCGCGCGGGCGAAGAACTCGCGCAACGGCTCCAGGGCACCGAACGGCAGGAACTCCGCTTTCACCCCGTACGCGCCGGTGTCGGCGATTCGTGGCAGTCCGACGCGGAAGTGACGCCGGTTGAGCAGCAGCGTGAGCCCGCCGGTCCAGCCGTGCCAGGCCCCCTCGAACGCGAGGATCAGGTCGCGGCCACCGCGCTCGGGGTCGGGCCGTAGCCGGCGCCGGTCGAAGCGCGACTCCAGGACCAGCCGCATCGCCAGCTCCATGCCCTCGGAGCCGGAGTTACGGCCCGCCACGTGAAAGTCGCCGGCCGGAAACCGATCGCACCACAGCCCGTCCGGGCCGAACAGCTCGCTGAGCAGGCGCGTCCGCTCGGCGACCTCGACCTCGTCCGTCGCGTATCCGAGCTCCGTCACGGCCCGGCTCAGGGCGGCGTGCACGGTGGGGTGCGCCGCGCCCAGGCAGGCGCTGGCGTAGCCGCCGGAGGCGTCGATCACCTCGAACGGCTCGCGCGCCGCCGGGTGGTCGTCGCCCTCCGCCAGCCGCATCCGCACCCCGCGGGCGCCGAGCGAGACGAACGGCAACCTGTCGCCGCCGTAGTGATCGAGATGAAGGCCGCCGGCGAGGGCATGGGGGAGGGAGCCGGCCGTCGATTCGTTCCGGCTCACGTCTCGCCGTCCCGCAGGCGCCGGATCAGGCCCGCCAGGCTGGCGATGTTCCGGAAGTTCTCGGGCTGGAAGTCCGCGTCGGAGATGCGGACCTCGAAATGGTCCTCGCACTGAACCCGTAACTCGGTGAATCCCAGCGAATCCAGTCCGTAGACGTCGCGCAGGCTCTCCTGGTCGCTGATTTTTTCGGGCGAGGCTTCCACGAACAATTCGGTCGCCAGAATCTTCTTTATGGCGGCCTCTATTGCCATGACACCCCCAAGTCAGCGGAATTTCCCATTATCGGATTCACCCACTTACCGGCCAGCATGAACCAGCCGAAGTTGTTCGTCAATTGCGTTTTCCGGGCGGCTTCGCTCTCAAGGAACGCCCGCCACGATCTACAGTGACAGGCATGAACGCAGGCACGGGGCCGGGGGCGTTCACCCCCGACGGCTCACCGGTGGAGTTCTACGCCGCGGTCACCGCGGCCGGCGAGCCGGGCATCGTCCAGGCCGCCGTACCCGCGGGCGGATCGATCCTCGAACTCGGCTCGGGAGCGGGCCGGGTGACGCACGCGCTGCTCGATCTCGGCTACGAGGTCGTGGCGGTCGACGAGTCCGCCGACATGCTGGCCAGGATCCGGGGCGCGCGGACGGTGCTCGCGCGCATCGAGGATCTCGCCCTGGACCGCCGCTTCGACGCCGTCCTGCTGGCCTCGCTTCTCATCCACGTGCCCGGGGAGGACTCCAGGAGGCATTTCCTGGACTGCTGCCGCCGCCACGTGCGCGATGACGGCGTGGTGGTGATCCAGTGGATCCCTCTCGACGTGCGCGCGACGTGGTCGGTGGGCACCACGTTCGACAGGTCGGGATTCACCACGACGATCACGGAGTTCACGCCGGCCGCCGGTGGCCTGATGAGCGTCACGATGGCGTACGAGACGCACGGCCGCCGGTGGACGCAGTCGTTCACGGAGCGGCCCCTCACCGACGACCAGCTCACGACGGCCTTGGCCGACGCGGGCCTGGCGATCGATCGTTTCCTCACTCCCGATCGCACGTGGTTCGCCGCCCGCGCGACGCGATAGCTGCCTGGGCTGATCGCTCGGCGGGCGCGGCATAAAACAATGATATTTCGGTCGGCACCGATCCGCCGCGCGAGACTCCGCGATTTACGCCGTCAAGCGGCTCTCGGCTCAGGGGGTGATAAGGCTTGTTATCGTTTCCCGCTTTGGACGCACGGCTTCTTGGGCCGCTGGACCTTGTGCGATATCAGAGGGTGTTCATTCGTAAGCATTCACGGCCGCCGGCATTGGCGTGGGGGAGGCTCGCCTGTAGTACCCGCGTGCCCGGGGGAGGATTTCCCGCATATTGGAAGGGAAACTCGATGCGCTCTCACAGATGCCGGCACGCCGAAGACCTGACGTCGAACGTGTCGCTCGGTCGCCAGGACCTGCGCCGGCCACGTCGAGCACCTCGACTTCGACTCGGGTCACGGCTCGCCTGTATCCGGGTGTCCTGAACACTCGACGATCAGGCGTAGACGCGATATGTCGGTGTTGTATAGCCTTTCTGGAGGTTTTCCTGGGACTCAAGGGGCCTATGAACAGGCTGGCGGATGAGGACTTGGCGCTACTGCTGCTGATCCGGTCCTTCGAACGAAAGGTGCTCGCGCTCTTTACCAAGGGCGAGCTCAACGGCACCACCCACACCTGCCTCGGGCAGGAGTACGTCCCCGTCTCCCTGCGCCCGCTGCTGAACGATCGCGACTGGGTGTTCAGCAATCATCGCGGGCACGGCCACTACCTGGCCCGGTTCGAGGACCCGGAAGGGCTGCTCGCCGAGATCATGGGCCGGAAGGGCGCCGTGTGCGACGGGGTGGGGGGCAGCCAGCACCTGCGCCGCGACCGCTACCTGTCGACCGGCGTGCAGGGGCAGAGCCTGCCGGTGGCCGCCGGCGTGGCCCTGCAGCTCAAGCGGCACGAGCCAGGCACGCTCGCCTGCGTGTACATCGGTGACGGGACGTGGGGCGAAGGGGCGGTGTACGAGGCATTGAACATGGCGCGGCTCTGGCGGTTGCCGCTGCTCGTGGTGGTCGAGCACAACGGCATCGCCCAGTCCACCCCGACCGAGCTCCAGATGGCCGGCACCATCGCGGGGCGGGCGGCCGCCTTCGACATCGGGCACACGCGGGTGTCGAGCCTGGATGTCGCCGAGATACGACGGCAGCTCGCGCCCTGGGTGGAGAGGGTCAGGGGCGGCTCGCCGGCGGTGGTGGAATTCGCCACGCACCGCCTCGGCCCGCACAGCAAGGGTGACGACTCACGCCCGCCCGACGCCGTGATCACCGACTGGTACGCCTCCTACCAGGCTGAAAACCCCGACCAGTCGTCGCGGATCGAAGCGGCGGCCCGCTCCCGCATGGACGCGATCGCCGCAGAGGTGGCCGCCCGGCCGCCGGCCGCCTGGACCACCGCATGAGGGTGGGCGAGAACCTCAACCAGGCCCTGCACGGCCTGCTCGGCGACGACCCCGACGTGTACGTGCTCGGCGAGGACCTCCTGGACCCCTACGGCGGCGCCTTCAAGATCACCCGCGGCCTGTCCACCCACTTCCCCGACCGGGTCCTGACGACTCCGCTCAGCGAAGGCGCGATCGTCGGCGCCGCCTCCGGCCTCGCGCTCGCGGGGGAGAAGGCCATCGTCGAGATCATGTTCGGCGACTTCGCCGCGCTCGCCTTCGACCAGATCGTGAACTTCGCCGCCAAGTCCGTCTCCATGTACGGCCGGCGCGTCCCCATGCCCCTGATCATCCGCTGTCCCTCGGGGGGCAACCGCGGCTACGGCCCCACCCACAGCCAGAACCTGCAGAAGCACTTCATCGGCGTACCCGGCCTCTCCCTCTTCGAGATGTCGCCGTTCCACGACAACCGCGCCGTCCTCGACCGGATGCTCGCGCTCGAGGAGCCCTGCCTGCTCTTCGAGGACAAGGTCCTCTACACCCACCGGATGTACGACGTGGACGAGCTGTTCACCTGGGACCTCATCGAGGACGTCGCCGTGGTGCGGTTCGACGGCGACCTCGACTACGCGGTGATCGCCCCTGGCGGCGTGGCGCACCGGGCCATCGCCGCCATGCGGACGCTGCTGCTCTCCCACGACCTCGCCGGGGCCGTGCTCGTCCCGTCGCGCCTGTACCCGTTCGATCCCGCCGGGCTACTGCCGCTGCTCGGCCGGGCGGGACTGATCTGCGTGGCGGAGGACGGCAGCGCGGGCGGCACCTGGGGCGGCCACATAGCCGCCGACCTGCACGCCCGGCTGTGGGGCTCACTCCGGCGGCCGGTCCGCCTGGTCAGCTCCGCCGACAGCGTGATCCCCACGGCCGCCCACCTGGAGCGTGACGTGGTGCTGCAGGACAGCACGATCTGCCGGGCCGTACTGGAGGCGCTCGATGGGTGAGATCCGGGTCCCGAAACTGAACAACAACGACTCGGAGTACACGCTGCTGGAGTGGCTGGCCGAGGACGGGGCTCCGGTGCGGCGGGACGACCCGGTGGCGACGCTGGAGACGTCGAAGACGGTGGAGGAGTTGGTCAGCGAGCAGGACGGAGCGCTGACTCAGTTGGTACGGACGGGCATGAGGTGCGTCCCCGGCCAGCTCATCGCCCGGGTCGGCCCGATGTCAGCCGCCGACCCGGCGCCCGGCCCCGAGCCGGTGCCCGCCGCCGGCGGGCCGCTCGTCACGGCGCCGGCGCGCGCGTTGCTGGACGAGCTCGGCCTCGACCCCGCGCTGGTGGCCGGGTTGGACGTCAAGGTGGTACGGCGAACCGACGTGGAGCGGCTCGCCGCCGAGATGGCCACCGGCGGCGGGAGGACCCGTACGCTGTCCGGCCACCAGCGCGCGGTCGGCCGGACCGTGACCCTGTCGCACCAGGCCATCCCCGCCGGATACACCGTCATCAAGGTGGACGTCACCCCCGCCCTCGCGACGGCCCGGACCCTGACCAGACGGCTACGCAGGCTGGTCGGCCTCCCTGACCTGCTCGTCGCCGCCGTCGCCCGGCTGCACGACGACTTCCCGATGTTCTTCGCCGAGCTCATCGACGACCAGACCGTCCGCATCCCCGACCAGCCGCGCGTGGGAGTGACGATCGACATGGGAAGCGGCCTCTACGTGCCGGTGATCCGCGACCGCCTCGCCGTGCCGGACATCGCCGAACGCCTGGCCGAGTTCCGCAGGCTCGCCCAGCACGGCGGCTTCGGCGAAGAGCACCTCACCGGCGGGAACATCGTCGTCACCCTGCACCATGACGCCGACATCATCCTGGCCATCCCGATCATCTTCCCCGGCCAGACCTGCGCCGTGGCCCTCACCTCACCGCAGCCCGAGGGTGAGCGCACGGTGGCGGCGATCGGCCTGGCCTACGACCACAGGATCGTCAACGGCAGGGAGGTCGTGCTGTTCCTCCAAGCGCTGAAGGAGACCCTAGAGCGTCCGTCCGAGGGCCTGTAGCCCGACGAGATCGTCCGGGGCCGCGTCGGCGCTCTTGTCGAGCAGCCCTGGCAGCCGCGACCGCAGCGCCACCACCGCCAGCACCGCCATCGCCAGGGCGAACAGCAGGTACATGAGCCCCACCCCACGCCCGGCGCCGGTCCCGATGAGCGCTCCGACGGTCGGCGCGAGCGACCCGCCAGGGGTGAGCAGCGGGTCGAACACCGCCGCCCCGTACGGCGCCACGAGCCCGAAACCGAGCGGCAGCGTGGACCAGGCGATCAGCGTGTTCAGCGCGAACACCCGCCCGTGGAACCGCTGCGGCACCTTGACCTGCACGATCGTGGCATAGACACCGTTCAGCAGCGTCACCCAGAGCGACATTCCGAACGCCCCGATCCCGATCGTCACCAGATCCGCTCGCAACCCCGTCACCAGGCAGAACGCCGCCAGCGCCAGCGTGCACCACAGCACCGCCCGCATCCGCCCGCGCCGCGGGCCGCCCCAGGCCGTCATGGCCAGACCGCCGAGGAAGACCCCCAGCCCGGACACGAACGAGATCCGGCCCACGTCCTGCAGCGTGCCGAAGGAGAGCACCAGCGGCGAGATCAGCAGGAACAGGGGCGACAGGAAGATGTTCAGCACCGCGAAGTAGAGGAGCATCTGACGGAACCCCAGGTTCCCCCAGGAGTAACGGAACCCGGCCGCCATCTCCGTCAGCACCGGCTCCTTCCGGCGCCAGGCCATCGCGGCGGGGAAGCGCGTCAGCGCCGTCACCCCGATCGCGAACACGTAGCTGGCCACGTCGAGCACGAGGATCCCCTCCAGCCCGATCACGGCCATCAGCCCGACGGCTGCGAGGGGCACGAGCAACTGCGTCATGCCTCCGGCCATCTGGACGATGCCGTTGGCATGGCCGAGGTAACGCTTGGGAACGAGCTGCGGCACGGCCGAGGTGTAGGCCAGCCGCTGGAATGTGAGCGCCACCGACTGCAGCGCGATGAGCGGATAGATGTGCCAGGTCTGCAGGCTCCCCGTCCAGAGAAGCGCCCCGAAGGCGAGCTGGGTGCCGACGGCGGCGACGTCGCCGCCGAGCATGACGGCCCGCCGGTTCCCCCGGTCGACGATCGCGCCCGCCAGCGGGGCCACCACCATCCCCGGCACCAGCCCGATCACGGAGAGCAGGGCGAACTGCGCCAGCGAGCCCGTGGTCAGATAGATCCAGACGGGGATGGCGAACCCGGTCAGCGCCGACCCCAGGAGGGAGACCGACTGACCGGCGGCGACGGCCACGAACCGCTTCATGCTCGGCTGCGGCCCGGTCACGCGGGCCTGTGCTCCGGCCTGCGTCCCGGCGGGTGTTCCCGCCCGCGACACCTCCCGTACCCGCCAACTGGCCCCGCCCGCGACCGCTGAACCCGCGTCCGGCTCTGTGACCGGCTCTGTGACCGGCTCTGTGACCGGCTCTGTGACCGGCTCTGTGACCGGTTTGATGGCGCGGTGCGTGCGGGTGACGATTTCGGCGAGCTCCGCCGCCCGATATTTCAGGAAAAAGTGCCCGGCCTCGTCCAGCTCCACCACGGCGGCCGTCGGCGTGAGGAAGTGCCACTCGCGATACCGCTCTTCGAAGTACTCGGTCGCCGGGTCGTGCTCTCCGGCCACGCTGATGATCGGTGCCCGCAACCGCTCCACCGAGCCCTCGAACAGCCCGGTGAAATACTCCTCCGCGGCCTCGCTGTCGCGCCGCATGTTCTTGATGATGTGCCGAGCCTGCCCCGGCTCCAGATCGCCCATGTCCAGGCCCATGGACGTCAGCCAGTTGGCATAGCCGCGGTCGCTACGCAGGAACTCCCGCCTGGCCAGCCTGGACAGCGCCGCCAGGGGCCCGCTCCCCGGACGGGCGAACGGGAAGATCGCCCCGATGTACACCGCTTCGAGCTCGCGCCCCGCCGCCTCCAGTCGCCGCGCGATCTCGACGATCAGGGCCGACCCCACGCCGCAGTGCCCGTACAACGCGACGGGCCCGCGTACCTTGTCCTGGATCTCGGCCACGCACCTGGACGCCACCTCCTCCAGCGGCAGCCGCTCCTCGTCCAGGCCGACATCATGCCCGGGGATGGCGAGCGACCACAGGGCGTACGTCTCCGGCAGGGCGTCCGCCAGTGGCTGATAGACCACCGCCGCGCCTCCGCCGTACGGCACGCAGACGTACGTGAGCTCAGGAGGAGAGGTACGGCTAGGCGTCAGCTCGTGCAGGAGCCCGCGCGACGCGGTGGCGGTGCCGTCGACCAGCGCGGCCAGCTCGCGGATGGTCGGGTGCTTGAACAGGTCCACCACGGCGATGGGCGCCGCGACGGGCGGCAGCACCCTCCGCAGCCTGGCCACCACCTTGATCGCCAGCAGGGAGTGTCCGCCGGCGTCGAAGAAGTCGTCGTCGATCCCGATGGCGGCCCCGTCGAGCAGTTCGGCCCAGACCGCGGCGACCAGGCGCTCCGCCTCCGTGGCCGGCGCGGCCCGCTCGCTCGGCGCCGCCGCCGACGCCGGCGGATCGGGGAGGCGGCGCCGGTCCACCTTGCCGTTGGCCGTCAGAGGCAACCGGGGGAGGGGGACGAAGCGGGTGGGGATCATGTACGCGGGCAGGGTCTCGGCGAGATGGGCGCGCAGGCGTACCGGGTCCGGCGGGGCGGCGGACTCGCCGACCACGTACGCCACGAGCTGTGCCGCCGTGCCCGATCCGTGGGTGGTGACCACACACTCGGCCACGTCCGGGTGACGGGAGAGGTGGCTCTCGATCTCGCCCAGTTCGATGCGATAGCCGCGGATCTTCACCTGTGCGTCGGCGCGGCCGAGGAACTCGATGGTGCCGTCCGGGCCGTAGCGGCCCCGATCTCCCGTCCGGTAGAGGCGCTCGCCGGTACGCGGGTGGGTGAGGAAGGCGGCGGCGGTGCGGTCCGGGTCGCGCCAGTAGCCGGTGGCCAGGCCCGCTCCGCCGATGTAGAGGTCGCCGGGCATGCCCACGGGCACGTCGCACAGGCCGCGGTCCAGGACGTGGAAGGACTGGTTGGCCAGCGGACGGCCGTAGGGGATCGACGACCACGCCGGGTCCACCGCGCCGATCGGGTGGAAGATGGACCAGATCGAGCCTTCGGTGGCGCCGCCCAGGCTGATGATCTCGGACTGGGGGGCCAGGGCGCGGATCCGGTCGGGAAGGGTCAGCGGGATCCAGTCGCCCGACATCATCACCAGGCGCAGCGAGCTCAGGTCGGTGCCCTCGTGCTCGGCGTGGTCGACCAGGAGCTCCATGAGGGCGGGGACCGAGTTCCACACGGTGACGCCGTGCTCGGTGACCAGCCGGGCCCAGGCGGCGGGGTCCTTGTCGGCCGACGGCTCGCCCATGACGAGGGTCGCCCCGGCCGCCAGGGCGCCGTGGACGTCGTACACGGACAGGTCGAAGCTGAGCGCCGACAGGGCCAGGACCCGGTCGGCGGGGCCGACACGAAACCGGTGGTTGATGTCGCGGATGGTGTTGAGGGCGGCCCGGTGCTCGATCATCACGCCTTTCGGCGAGCCGGTCGAGCCCGACGTGAAGATCACATAGGCGAGGTCGCCGGGCGCCGCCGGGCAGTCGGCGCGGTCGTCGCCCACCACGGCCGGCGACGCGGTGAGGGAGGTCACCGGCACCCGGGTCACGCCGGCGGGCCAGGTCAGGTCCAGCCGCGGCTGGGTGAGCGCGACCCGGCACTCGCCGCGTGCCATCAGCTCGAAGCGCCGCTGGTCGGGCAGGTCCACGTCGACCGGCAGGTACGCCGCCCCGGCCTTGCCGACGGCCAGCACCGCGACCACCTGCTCCCACCCCCGCTCCATCACGACCGCGACCAGCTCTCCGCGTCGCACGCCTGCGGACGTCAGCTCGGCGGCCAGCAGCGTGGCCCGCCGGTCCAGCTCCGCGTACGTGATCGCGCCGTCCGGGTGGGTCACCGCGACGGCGTCCGGCGCGTACGGCACCCGCTCCTCGAACGGGCGGTGCAGCAGGCCGTCCGCGCCCAGGTCGAGCCCGGTGTCGTTCCACCGCTCCCGTTCCGCCCGCTCCGGCGCCGTGAGCAGCTCGATCGTGGAGACGGGGGCCGACGGGCCGGCCGCGACCCCGTCGAGCAGGGCGGTGAGATGCCCGGCCATCCGCGCGATCCGCTCCGCCGAGAACAGCGCGACGTTGTAGACGAACAGGAACGAACCATCGCCGCCGGTGTACAGCTCCAGATCGAACCGGGTGGCCCACACGCCCGGCGCGAACCCCTCGACGGCCGGGCCGCCGGCGGGCGACGGCTCCCCGCCGTAGTTCTGCATCGCGAACAGGACCTGGAACAGCGGCGACCGCGACACCTCCCGCGGCACGTTCAGCTCCGACACCAGCCGCTCGAACGGCAGCTCCTGGTGCGCGAAGGCGTCCATGGACATGTCCCGCACCCGCCGCGTCAGCTCCGCGAACGACGGGTCGCCCGACAGGTCCACCCGCATGGCGAGCATGTTGACGAAGCAGCCGACGAGCCCGTCCAGCTCCGGCAGCGAGCGCCCGGCCACGGGGGAGCCCACCGCCACGTCCTCCTGCCCGGCGTAGCGGCCGAGCAGCGCCGCGAAGGCCGCCAGCAACACCATGTACGGCGTGGCGCCGTGCTCCCGCCCCAGCCGCTCCAGCCGCGCGACCAGGGCGGGGTCCACGGTGAAGGAGTGCGCCGCACCGAGGTGGGTCAGCTCGGGCGGCCGAGGGAAGTCCGTGGGCAGCTCCAGCGGCGGCAGGCCGGCCAGCCGCTCGCGCCAGTAGGCCACGTCGTCCGCGCCGCCGGGCCGCGCGCGCTGCCAGGCGGCGAAGTCCCCGTAGGTGACGGGCAGGTCGGCCAGCGGCCCCCCGTCGTAGCAGGTCAGAACTTCGCGCAGCAGGATGTTCGCCGACCAGCCGTCGGCCGCGATGTGGTGCACGGCGATGGCCAGCACGTGATCGTCGGCCGCCAGCCGTACCAGCAGGGCCTTGATCACCGGCCCGGTCACCAGGTCGAACGGCTCGGCGAGGAAGCGGTCGGCCAGAGCCCGCGCCTCGTCGGCGGAGCCGGCGGCGGGGGAGGAGGTGAGGTCGGCGACGGTGAGCGGGACCGTGACGGCGGCCGAGACCGTCACCATGGGCTGCCCGTCGTCACTGACCGGGAAGCGGGTCCGCAGCGGCTGGTGGCGCGCGGCGACCCGGTTCAGCGCGTCGCCCAGCAGGTCCGCGGCGAGCGGGCCGCGCAGCCGCCGTACGAACGGGATCGTGTGCGCGGGGTTGCCCGGCGCGTACTGCTCCATGAACCACAGCCGCTCCTGCGCGTAGGACAGCGGCGGCGCCTGCCCTCCCGGCAGCGCCGGGATCGTCGCGGCGCTCTTGCGCCGCCGCAACCTCTGGGTCAGCAGCGCCCGCTGGGCCTCGGTCAGCTCGGTCACGCCTTGTCCTCCGGATCCAGCATGCTCAGCGCCTGTTCGTCGGACAGAGCGGACACCTCCGCCAGCAGCGCCTCCTCGACGGCGCGCGCCAGGTCGGCGACGGTCCGGCGGGTGAACAGCGTACGGATCGGCAGGTCCACGCCGGCGATCGTCCGCAACCGGGCCGCCACTCTGATGGCGAGCAGTGAGTGCCCGCCGAGCGCGAAGAAGTCGTCGAACGCGCCGATCTTGTCCGCGCCGAGCACCTCGGCCCAGACATCGGCGATCAGCTCCTCCGCGTCCGAACGCGGCGGCGTGGCCTCCTGGACCGCCCGGCCGGTGGCACGGCCCGGCTCCGGCAACGCGTCGCGGTCGAGCTTGCCGTTCGCGGTGAGCGGCAACGCCTCGAGGACGACCCAGCGGGTGGGCACCAGATACGGCGGAAGCCGCCCTGCCACATACTGGGCCACCTGCTGGGCCCCATGTTGGGCCAGGTCCGCCGCCTCACCCACCACATAGGCGACGAGCTCGCCGTCCCTGGCGGTCACCGCGGCCTGCCGCACGTCGGGATGCGTGAGCAGGCAGTGTTCGACCTCACCCGGCTCGACGCGGAAGCCCCGCACCTTGACCTGCTCGTCCATGCGCCCCAGGAACTCCAGCAGACCGTCGGGGCGCAGCCGGACCCGGTCGCCGGTGCGGAAGAACCGGCCGCCGGGGAGCCGGACGAACCGCCGCGCCGTCGCCTCCGGCAGGCCGAGATAGCCCCGGGCGACGCCCGGGCCGCCGATGTACAGCTCACCGGGGGCGCCGGGCGGGGTGGGCGCGCCGTGGTCGTCGAGGACGCGGATCGTGGTGGCCTCGATCGGGCGGCCGATCGGAGGGCGGGGCTCGTCGCCGGGGTCGCCCGCCAGGTCGGCGGCGGTCGCGACGATCGTGGTCTCGGTGGGGCCGTAGGTGTTGACCAGCCGTACCCGGTCGCCGAAACGACGCCGCCAGCGGGCCGCCGCGGTGGCGTGCACCTGCTCGCCACCGATGACGACCAGGCGGAGGGCGGCGGGCCAGGCGATCTCGTCGATCAGGTCCACGAGCTGGTGGAAGTACGCCGTCGGGAGGTCGAGCACGGTGATGCCGGGACGTTCGGCGAGCAGGTCGGGCAGGGTAGCGCCGCCATCGGGGAGGAGCACGACCGTGGCGCCGGTGGTCAGGGCGGGGTAGAGCTCCTCGGCGTGGGTGTCGAAGCTCAGGGAGGCAAGCTGGACCACCTGATCACCGGGACGCAGACCGTACTCCCGGCGCATCCACCGGACCCGGGCGGCCAGGCCGGCGTGCTCGACCGCCACGCCCTTGGGGGTCCCGGTGGAGCCGGAGGTGTAGAGGACGTACGCGAGGCCGCCGCCGGATTCGCCGTCCGGGGGAGGCTGACCGGGGGAAGCAGGGTTCGTGGCCGAGACGCGCAGGCCGTCGGAGACGGTCAGGCGGGCACCGCTCGTGGCGATCATGTGCCGGTGGCGCGCGGCGGGGTAGGCGGGGTCGAGGGGCAGGTAGGCGGCTCCGGCGCGCCAGATCGCCAGCATCGTCACCACGGCGTCGATCGACCGGCCGAGATGGAGGCCGACCACGTCACCGCGCCGCACGCCACGCCGCGTCAGCTCGGTGGCCAGCCGCGACACCCGCTCGGCCAGTTCGCCGTAGGTCACGCTCTCGGACCCGCACACGACGGCCGGCTCATGGGCGTGGGCGGCGACGGCTTCCGCGACCATGCCCGGCACGCCGGCCTCTGAACTGTCGCGCACGCCGGCGTCCGGCGCGGCGCTTTCGGCGCCGCTCGCCGAAGCGATCAGTTCCTCGTCGGCGGCGGTGAGCATCGGCAGGCTCGACAGGCGGGCATGGCGGTTGTCCGGGTCGGCCATCGCGCGCAACAGCACCGCGAACCGTCCGGCCAGCCCCGCCACCGTCTCCGGGTCGAACAGGCCCGCGTCGTAGCCGAAGGCCACCCGCAGCCGCCCCGGCGCCCGCCATGCCTCCACCACCAGATCGAACTTGGCCTGGCGATACCCGTCGTCGAAGTACGACATCTCCAGCCCGTCGCCGAGCCGGTCCTGCTCCCCGTCCGCCGTCCGGCTGTTCAGCGTCAGCATGGTCTGGAACATCGGCTTCCTGGTGATGTCCCGCTCGATGTCCAGGTCCGCCAGCAGCCGTTCGAACGGCACGTCCTGGTGCGCCATCGCCTCCAGCACGGTCCCGCGCGTCCTGGTCAGCAGCTCGTCCAGGGTGGGATCGCCCGACAGGTCGCCGCGCAGCACCAGCGTGGTGCTCAGATAGCCGACGATCGGCTCCAACTCCACCCGGTCCCGCCCGGCGGTGGGCGAGCCGACCAGGAGATCCGTCTGCCCGGTGTGCCGGGCCAGCAAGACCTGGTACGCCGCCAGCAGCACCATGAACAGCGTGCTGCGCTGCCGCCGCGCCGTCGCGTCCAGCGCCTTGGCCAGATCGTCCGGGATGTCCAGCAGGTGGAAGTCGCCCCGCGCGGGGCCCGGTGTGTGCGGCCGGTCGGTGTGCAGCGCCAGCGTGGGCGGATCGGCGAGCCGTTCCCGCCAGTACTCCAGCGCCGCGCTCCCGTCCTGCTCCCGCAGCCAGCGCGCGACATCACCGTGCTGGACGGTCAACGGTGCCAGGGCCCCGTCCGGCGGCGCGCCGCTCGTCAGGGCCTCGGCGTACAGGGCGGCCAGGTCGTTCAGGAGGACGGTGATGGACCAGCCGTCGGCGATGATGTGGTGGAGCACCACGCACAACACGTGATCGCCGTCGCCCAGGCGGATCAGCGTGGTCCGGAGCGGCGGCGCCGTACCGAGCTCCATCGGGGCATTGGTGCGGGCGGCCACCCACGCGCGGGCCTCCGCCTCGTCACGCGTGTCAAGCCGTTCGACGGCGGCGGGGCCGGCATGCTCCACGACGGCGACCGGCCGCCCGTCCACCTCGGGAAAGCGCGTGCGCAGCGACTCGTGCCGGGCGAGCAGCGCGGTCAGCGCCCGTCGCAGCGCCTCGGGGTCGAGCGGGCCGCGCAGCCTGCGCACGATGTACATGTTGTACGAGGCGTCGCCCGGATCGAGCCGGTGCAGGAACCACAGCCGTTCCTGGGCGGCCGAGAGTGGAGGCAGCGTGCCCGGCGGACGCGGGGCCGGCGGGCGGCCCGGCTCGTCGGGCAGCCCCTCCAGCGTCGCCGCCAATCCGGCCACGGTGGGCCGCCCGAACAGCGTCCGCAGCGGCACCGTCGTCCCCGCGGCCTCCAGCCTGGCGATGACCTGGGTGGCCAGCAGCGAGTGCCCGCCGAGGGCGAAGAAGTCGTCGTCCACGCCGACGTCGCCGATCCGGAGCACGTCCCCGAAGATCTTGGCCACCTGCCGCTCGCGGGCCGTGCGAGGCCTGCCGCCCCTTCCCGCCGCCGCCGTCTCCGGATCGGGCAGCGACAGCCGGTCGACCTTGCCGTTGGGCGTCATCGGCAGCACGTCGAGCGCCACCACGACACGGGGCACCATGAAGGAGGGCAGCCATCGGGCCGCGTGTTCGAGCAGGTCCGCCGGGGCCCCTGCGGGAGTCGTGGCCACCACGTACGCGATCAGTTCGTCGTCGCGCACGACGACGGCCGCCTGCCGCACCTGCGGATGAGACTCCAGGGCGGTCTCGATCTCACCCAGCTCGATCCGGTGCCCGCGCAGCTTCACCTGGCCGTCGCCCCTGCCGAGGAACTCCAGGGTGCCGTCGCCGAGCCACCTGACCCGGTCACCGGTCCGGTAGAGCCCGTTCACGAAGCGCTCGGCGGTCAGCTCCGGCCGGCCCAGGTAGCCGAGCGCGAGCCCGGCACCCCCGATCGCCAGCTCACCCGGCACACCGATCGGCGCGACGGCGCCGGCGCCGTCGAGCACGTGGACGTGGGTGCCGGCGATCGGCCGCCCGATGCTCACCCGGCCGGGCTCGGCGGGAACCTCCCAGGCGGTGGACCAGATCGTGGTCTCCGTCGGGCCGTACAGGTTGAACAGCCGCGCCGCCCTCCGCCGCAACCGCCTGGCCAGGGCGAGCGGCAGCACCTCGCCGCCCGCCAGCGCCACCAGCCCGGACGCGTCGAGCCCGGCCGACAGCAGCATGTTCCAGCCCGACGGGGTGGCCTGGACGTGCGTCACGCCGGACGCGGAGATCAGCCCGGCCAGCGCGGTGCCGTCGCGCACGGTCTCGTCGCCGGCCAGCACCAGCCGCCCGCCGGTCACCAGCGGCAGGAAGAGCTCCAGCCCCGCGATGTCGAACGAGAGTGAGGTGCTGCCCAGCCACACGTCCGCCGGACCGGCTCCGAGCAGGTGCTCCATCCCGGTGAGCAGGTTCACCAGCGCCGCGTGGGGCACGGCCACCCCCTTGGGGCGGCCGGTCGAACCGGAGGTGTAGAGCACGTAGGCGGCCGGCCCGTCGGCGGAGGCGTCGGTGACGGGCCCGGAGGCGGCCCCCGGGAGCGGGTCGTCGTCGTCCAGGGTGAACCGGGCTCCCGAATCCGCCAGCACGTACGCCGCCCGGCTCGGCGGCAGCGCCGGGTCGATCGGCAGGTAGGCGGCCCCCGTCAGCATCACGCCGAGCAGCGTCCCGGGCAATGCCGCCGACCGGCGCAGCCGGACGGCCACGACCGCTCCGGGCCCCGCGCCCCGCTCCCGCAGCCCGCCCCCGACCCGCAGGGCCTGGGCGGCGAGTTCGGCGTAGGAGAGGCGCTCGCCGCCGCACGTGACGGCGGTCGCGCCGGGCCGCAGCCGGGCCTGCCGCAGGACCAGGTCCACCACGGTCGTGGCCGGCGTCTCCAGGATCGGGCCGGTCGAGACCCGGTCGAGCAGCGCGCGTTCGGCGACCGGAAGGAGGTCGAGCTCTGACACCCGCGCCTCGGGAGAGGCGACGATCGAGGCGAGCAGAGTCAGGAAACGTTCGGCGAGCCGGGTCACCGTCTCCCGGTCGAACAGCTCGGTGCTGTAGAAGAACGCCCCGTGCCAGCCCTCGCCCGACGGCCAGAGGTCCATCCGCAGGTCCACCATGGCCGGAGGAGCCCCGTGCGGGAACGGCAGGCTCTCCATCCCGGCGAACGACTCCACCTCGTCATAGCCGACCGCGGCGTTGTGCACCGCCAGCATCGCCTGGAACAGCGGCGTACGCGACAGGTCGCGCTCGATGTCGAGCGCGGACAGCACCCGCTCGATCGGCACCTCGCGGTGCGCCATCGCCTCCAGCACAATACGGCGGGTCCGGCGCAGCAGCTCGGCGAACGTCGGATCCCCTGACAGATCCCCCCGAAGCACCAGCGTGGAGGCGAACAGTCCGACCATCGGCTCCAGCTCCGGCCGGTCCCGCCCGGCGGTGGGCGAGCCGACCACGATGTCGTCCTGCCCGGCATGCCTGGCCAGCAGCACCTGGTAGGCGGCCAGCAGCACCATGAACAGCGTCGAGCGTTCGGCCCTGGCCAGCCGGGACAGCGCGCCGGCGAGCTCGGGCGGCAGGTCGAAGCCCACGTCGTCGCCCGCGCTGCTCCGCCGGGCGGGACGCGGCCGGTCCGTGGGCAGCTCCAGCGGCGCCGCTCCGGCGAGCCGGCCCGTCCAGTAGCCGATGTGGGCGCCGGCGTCGGAGCTCCGCTGCTCGGCGGCGTACTCGGCGTAGCGGACGGGCAGGCCGGGAAGGACGGCGGGGACACCCCGCGCGCGGGCGAGGTAGCAGGCGGCCAGGTCGTTCATCAGCACGTTCAGGGACCAGCCGTCGCCGATGATGTGGTGCAGCACCACGCACAGCACGTGGTCGTCGTTCGCCAGCCGGACCAGCGTGATCCGCAGGGGCGGGGCGGAGGCCAGGTCGAAGGGCGTGTTGGCGCGCTCGCCGAGCAGCCGCGCGACCTGGTCGAGCACGGGTTCCCCGGTGCCCGCCCGCTCGAACGCGACGAGCTCGACGGGGACCGTCCCCGGCGGGTCGATCACCGCGACCGGGAGCCCGTCCTGGTCGGGGAAGCGCGTGCGCAGCGACTCGTGCCGCTCCACGACCTCGCCGAACGCGCCCTTCAGCGCCTCCACGTCGAGCGTCCCCCGTAGCCGCCGCACCACCGCCACCCGGTAGGCCGCGTCGGACGGGTCGAGCCGCTGCAGGAACCAGAGCCGCTCCTGGCCCAGAGAGATCATGACCGCAGCCCGTCCACGGCCTTGGCCACCCCGATGATCGTCGGATCGTCGAGGAACACGTCGAACGGCACCTCCACCCCGAGCCGTTTCCTGATCCGGGCGCTGATCTGCGTGATGGTCAGGGAATGCCCGCCGAGGTCGTAGAGGTCCTCGTCCGGCGCGATGTGGTCCATCCGCAGGACCTCCATCCAGATCAGCCGGACCTGCTCGACCAGCTCCTCCTCGATGGGTTCCGCCCGGGCCCCGGAGCGCGCCGGTCCGGCCTCCGGAGTGGCAGGCGAGGGGATGTCCAGCGGGGCCGCGGGGAGCGGCAGGTCGGCGAGCCGTACGTCCGGATCGGCGCGGACCGCGCGCAGCACCGCGGAGAGATGGTCGGCGGCCAGTTCGACGTCTTGCCGGGAGATGACGTCCGGGCTGTAGTGCAGCGTCAGGAGCAGGCCGTCGTCGCCGTCGACGGCCTGGAGGTGGAGGACGGTCCTGACCATGTGGTTGGACATCTTCCACTCCACCGACAGCCCCAGCCCGGGGAAGACCTGGTCGGGCGCGCGCCGCCGGAAGCTGATGGACACCGGCGCGAGCGCCACCGCCGGCTTGATGCCGCCCACCGCCCTGGCCACCGGCACCTCGCGGAAGGCGTTCAGCTCGCGCAGTTCGTCCTTGAAGCCCAGGGCGAGCTCACGGAAGGAGCCCGCGGACGGGAACGACGAGAAGGTCGGCAGCTCGGTGGCGAACAGGCCGATGTGGTCCCGGGTCTCGGCGGTCCTGGTCGACATGGCCACGGCCACGGCCGTGTCGGCGTTGCCGTATCGGTGGAGCAGAGCGTGCACGGCGGTGAGGAAGACCTGGAACCTGGTCACGCCGGGTATGTCGGGCATGTCGGGCGTCAGGTCGCGCAGCACGCTCTCGCCGTGCCCGGCCAGTCGTGGCGTCCTGGTCACCCCGTTGATCGTCACGTGCGGCACCTCGCGCCAGCGCGCCCGCCAGTACGCCTGCGCCTCCGGCGAGGGCCGCTCCGCCCTCCCGTGCGGCATGGGCAGCGGCGGGCCGGGGGCTCCGGAGTAGGCGGCGGCGAGATCCCGTACGAGCAGGTCTTTCGACATGCCGTCGAAGACGAGGTGGTGAGCCACGAACAGCAGCAGGTGCCGGACCGGCGAGATCTCCACCAATGTGAACCGGGCCAGCGGCCCGCTGGAGAGCTCGAACGGCAGCGCGATCTCCTTGTCGGTCAGCGCCCCCGGATCCGGCTCCACCACGAACGCGATCGGCGGGGCGCCCGTGGCGGGCACCAGGCGCAGTGAGCCGTCACGCTCATCGAAGGCGCAGCCCAGCACCGGGTGCCGCGCGACCACCGCCCGGCACGCCGCCAGCATCGCCTCCCGGTCCAGCGGGCCGTCGAACCACAACGCGAAGGGCATGTGGTAGGCCGTGCCGGTGCCGTGCATCACCTCGGTGAGCCACATCCCGTGCTGCGCCTGCGACGCCAGGACCATGTTCACTCCTCTGCCAAGCCGCGCAAGTCTCGCTTGATCACTTTTCCGGCGGCGTTCCTGGGCAGCGCGTCCACGCACAGCAAACGGGTGGGCAGTTCGTGCTGGGCGAGCCGCTCGGACAGGAAGGCCCGCAGGCCGGCCAGCGTCACCGGCTCGCCGGCCACGACGGCCGCCGCCACCGCCATGCCCATGACCGGGTGCGGCACGCCGAACACCGACGCCTCGGACACGGCCGGATGCTCGTGCAGCGCCGCCTCGACCTGGAGCGTCGAGACCTTGAAGGCGCCCGACTTGATCACGTCGCTCTCCCGGTCGACGAGGTACAGGTAGCCCTCCTCGTCGAGGTAGCCGAGGTCGCCCATGCGTACCCAGCCGTCCCGGAAGGTGTCGCTCCGCTGCTCGCCGTAGTAGGAACGGGAGTGCGCCGGGGTGCGCAGCCACACCTCGCCGGTCTCGCCCAGCCCGGCCGGGGTCCCGTCGGCGCCCGCGATCCTCAGGTCGCCGGTCGCGTGCCCGAGAGCGCCCGGCCGGTCGGGGTCGTAGATCATGATGGTCTGGGCCGGGGCCGCCTCGGTCGAGGTGTAGTAGTTCGCGACCGTCGCGTTCGGGAACGCCTCGCTCAGCCGGGCCGCGACCGCCGGCGGCAGCGCGGCGGCGGCCGAGCCGAGCAGCAGCACGCTCGACAGGTCGTGGCGGTCCTGGACGCGCGCGCCGAGAAGCTCGATGGCCATCGCGGGCACCACGAACACGGTCCCCGCCGCGTACGACTCGATGAGCGCCGCGAAGCGGGCCGGCGTGAACAGCGGCAGCGTGACCACGGCGGGCGCGGCGGTCAGCGCGTGGAGCAGCATGACCTGGCCGGCGTTCGTGCCGATGGGGAACGCGTGCACGAGATGCCTGGAGTGCGCGAACGGGCGCCGTCTGGGGTGGACGGGCGGGGAGGCGAGATTCGCGTGGCTCGCGGCCACGCCCTTGGGCTGTCCGGTGGTGCCGGAGGTGTAGAGGATCTGGGCGAGATCGAGTGGATCGATGTCGACCGGGACCGGGACCGGGGCCGCGACGGACGGGGTGGGGCCGGGCGCGTCGTCGCGGCGGATGATCGTCGTCGCGCCGCAGTGCTCGACCAGGCGGCCCAGCTCAGGCGCGGCCAGGCGGTCCGACAGCGGGACCGCGACGGCGCCCGCCTTCAGCACGGCCATCCAGTGCACGGCGTAGTCGAGCCAGTCGGCACCGCCGAACACCAGCGCGACCCGGTCGCCTCTGCGTACGCCCCGGGCGAGCAGGCCATGGGCGGCGGCGCTGGAGCGTTCGTCCCACTCGCGGAGCGTGAGGCCGCCTGCTCCGGCGACGATGAGGGCTTCGTGATCGGGGGCGGTAGCGGCTCGTGAGCTCAGCAGAGCAGGGACAGGAAGGGCCGACTGAACCACCCCCCAAAATTTTTTATCGGGCTGCCGCATGACGCTAGAAAAAATGCACATTCCCGTCAACCCCTTACCTGTAGGCGCTTGCCGCCATCAGGCCCCGCATGACACACTCGCCCCGAATTTCCCAGAACGGGAGGGCTTTCCAGGTGCAGACGGACGAGGAGCTACGCGGACGGCTCGCCGACATGATCGCCAAGGCCACCGACGGCGCGGTCGAGGCGGCCGAGGTGCTGACGGGCGAGGCCAGGCTGTCCGATCTCGGCGTCACCTCGCTCGGCTATCTCAGGCTGATCGACGCGGTGGAGGCGGAGTTCGGCGTCGAACTCGACCTGGCGTCGGCCGACAGCCTGGACGCGTTGGCGGACTACCTGCGGCTCCATGCTTGAGTCACCGCTCACGTGGGGACAGCAGGACATCTGGCGGGCGGTCGTGGCGGCACGGCCGGAGGAGCACTACCTCAACATCGGCCGGATCTTCGCCGCACCGAAGCGGCCCGTGACCGTCGAGCGCGCCGTCAACGCCCTGGACAGGCTCGTCGCCAGGCATGAGGCGCTGCGCACCCGGCTCAGCGGGCCCCGCGACCACCCCCGTCAACGGATCTCGCCCATCGCCCGGCCCTACGTCGAGGTGACCGACGAACCCGCGCAGGTGGTGTGCGACCGGTTGTCGGCCAGGCCGTTCGACTACTGGGAGGAGTGGCCGCTGCGGGTGGCGTTCCTGGTGGACGGGGACCGGGTCCGGCATGTCGTGCTGGTCCTGTGCCACCTGGCCGCCGACGGGCACGCGGCCGAACTCCTGGTGAAGGACTTCCGGCTGCTCCTGCTGCGCGACTCGCTGCCCCCGGTGGCGAGCGCGGCACCGCGCGAGATCGCCGCATGGCAGCGCTCGGAAGAGGGCCGGCGCGTGTCGGAGGAGGCCCTGTCCTTCTGGCGGTCCGAATACCGGCGCATGGATCCGGTGATCCTGTCGGACGCTCCCCGGCACCCGCGGTTCTGGGAGGCCACGCTGACCTCCGTGGCGATCGCCGCGGCGGCGCAGGCCGTGGCGGCCCGCGCGCGGGTGAGCTCATCGACGGTGCTGCTCACGGCCGCGATCCGGCTCGCCGGACGGCTCACGGGCCAGCGGTTCTGCGGCATGCGGGTGATCGTCAACAACCGGTTCGCGGCCGATCGCCGCGACGTGGTCTCCACGATCTCGCAGGAGGGGCTCGTGCTCCTCGACCTGCGCACCCCGGACTTCGGGGAATTGGCGCGGCAGGGCTGGCGCGTGGCCATGAAGGCGTACCGGCAGGCCCAGTTCGATCCGTACGCGATGGAGGAGGCTGTGTCGGGGATGGGGACGGGCATCAGGTCGTTCGGCTGCTTCAACGACCAGCGGCTGGTGCAGCGCGACGAGGCGGCACGACCGGACGAGCGGGCCGTCCGCGCCTCGATGGAGCGGACCGAACTGGCCTGGACGGACACCATGGACCGCAACATCTGCGACTTCCGGCTGCACGTGGGCGGTGAGCCGGGGCGGATGGAGGTGTCGCTGTACGCCGACACCGCGCTGCTCGCGCCGCCGGCGATCGAACGGTTTCTGTTCGACCTGGAGTCGACGCTGGTCGAAGCGGCGTTCGCATGAGCCTGTACGCGGCGGCCACGTCGTGCGCGCAGGGCGAGGCCCTCCGGTTCCACCTGCTCGGAGACGGGGGCACGATCACCGTCGAGGACGTGCCGTCGGGGCGGGTCGTGTTCCGCGACACCGCCGAGGGTGACACCTGGACGCTCAAGGTGGGCTCCGACTGGCCCAGCTCCCTCTATCGCGCGGTCCTGGGCGACGGGTGCGCGTATTTCGTCGTACGGGCGAGTGCGCCGGCCTCGCCGGTGGTGGTGGCGATCCCCTTTCCCACCTGGGAGGCGTACAACCGGCCCGGCGTGCCCGGTGAGGGGCTCTACCAGTCCGAGCAGCCCGATCGCGCGGTCAAGGTCAGCTTCGACCGGCCGGGAGCGGGGCCGCAGGTCGAGGAGTGGGAGCTCGGGCTGCTGCGGTGGCTCGGGCCGTCGGGATACGCGGTCGACTACTGCTCGGGGCTGGACCTGCACGGCGGTCTCGATCTGCTGAGCCGCTACCGGCTGCTGGTGATCAACGGACACGACGAGTACTGGTCGTGGGAGATGCGGGACGCGGTGGAGGCGTTCGCGCGGGGCGGTGGCAACATCGCCATCTTCTCCGGCAACACCTGCTGGTGGCAGGTCCGCTTCGAGGACGACCTGCGCACGATGGTCTGCTACCGCGACGCCGTCGCCGACCCCCTCGCGCGCACCGACCCCGGCCGCACCACCGTCGAGTGGCCCAGCGACCCCGTCAACCGTCCCGAGAACACCCTCACCGGGCTGACCTTCCGCAACGGCGCCGGCTGCTGGGTCGACTCGCGGGTGATGTCCCAGGAGTCCTACACGGCCCGCTTCACCGATCACTGGGTCTACACGGGCACCGGCCTGCGGGACGGCGACACGTTCGGCAGGGGAGCGCTCGGTTACGAGACCGACGCCGCAGACCTGGAGTGGCTGGACGGCGTCCCCCGGGCCACGGGCCGTGACGGCACCCCGCCGTCGTTCGTCGTCCTCGCCACGGCGGACCTGTCGCACTGGCGCAGGTACGGCAGGGGCGGCGCGGCCACCATGGGCGTGCACCGGCTGGGGGCCGGGACGGTCTTCAACGCCGGCACCATCAACTGGGGCAACACCCTGGCCGCCGACCCGGTCCTGGCCCGCATCACCCGCAACGTCCTGGACCGCCTATCCGGCCCTCCCGGCCCGCCGCGGTGGGAGGACATCGGCCCGGCCACTCCGCACCCAGCCGCTTCATCGGGCCCGCCTGCCCCGTCGGGGCCGTCTGCTCCGTCGCGCTCGTCTGCTCCAGCGCGCCCGGCCGCGGAGGCCCGGCCGGTCGCGCTGGTCGTGTGCGAGAACCGGCTCTTCGCCGCCGGGCCCGGTGGCGTGCTGAGCACGCGCGACCTGTCCGGCCAGAACCTGCCCTGGCGCCCGATCGACGTCACCGACGCCCAGGCGCTCGCCGCCCCCCGTGAGGCCCACGGAGGCCCACCGGCGGGCCTGTACGGCCTGGCCCCCGACGGCGCCATCCGCTATCGGGACCCCGTCCTCTCCCCGGCCCCTTGGACGGACGTGAGCCGGGCCCCGGAGCGCACCACGGACCTGGCCGCCGCGGACGAGGCGCTGTTCGCCCTCACCTCGGACGACGAGCTCTGGCACCTCCCCATCCGCCGCCTCGCGGACGCCGCCTGGATCCGGATCGGCGGCGGGGGAGGGGCCACGGGCCTGACGGCGATGAACGGGCGCCTGTTCGCCATCGCGGGTGACCGTGTCCTGACGCGAACCGTCGACCGTCAGAACCGCGACTGGACCGGCCTCGGCCCGTCCCGGCCCACGACCGTCCCCGCACCGCCCGACTCCGGCCCGGAGAGCCCCGGACCGGTCCTCTCCGGGGGCCGTGTCGCGCTGGCCGCCGCCTCAGGGCGGCTGGTCATCGGGGCTCCCGACGGACGGCTCTACTGGCGGTCGCTCTCGTAGGCCAGCCACTGCGCACACGTGTGCAGCCCGTAGTCGAGGTCCACCTCCGGCCGCCACCCCAGCTCGCCGAAGGCCCGCTCGACGTCCACCACGGCTCCCTCCGTCACACCCCCGTCAGGCGTGGCCTCGATCGGCACGGGCCGGACCGCCTTGGCCACCGCCTCCGCCAGCTCCAGCCCGCTCACCTCCCGCGGGCAGGCGATGTCGTACACCCCCGCGCCGCGGGTCATGGCGGCGATGACGGCGGCGGCGACGTCCCGCACGTGCACGAGCCGGCCCGCCTCGCCGCCGGCGCGCAGCGGCCGGCTCAGGGACGAGCGCAGCACCTGCTCCATCACCGTCCCGCCGGGCGGCATCCCCGGCCCGTACGGCTCGCCGAGGCGCAACACCACCGCCTCCTCGACCTCGATCCCGCGCGAGCCACCGGCGGTGAGCAGGATCCCGCGCCCGGCGTGGCCCGAGAAGGCCGCTCGCGCCAGCCGCACGTCCTCGGCCGGGTCCGTGCCGGAGTCCGGCCCGCAGACGTGCACCACCACGTCGGGATCGGCCGCGGTCAGGTGGCCGCGGTCGCTGAGCGCCCATGTGAGCTGTTCGCGCAGCCACGTGTCGGCCCCGGTCACGGCCACCGTCGGCCGCGCGGCAGGCCGAGGGGACGCCGCGAGCCCTGCCGCGAGCCCGTCCCGTGCGACGTCGTGGAGTTCTTCCGACAGCCGGGCCAGCTCGCGAGAGCCGAGTTCATGGCAGAGCCCGCCGGCCCCCATGGTCCCTAGCGCCCGATCCAGCACCCGAGGATCCCCCGCGTCCTCCTGGACCACGCCCATGGTGAAGGCCGTGAGCCAGAGCGGCCACCAGCGGCCCGCGAAACCCGCGCGCAGGCCGCCGACGTCGAAGCCCAGCCCGTCCAGGTAGTCCTCACAGAGGATGTCCCGCCACCCCGAGGCGCCGGGGACCGCGCACTGCGCCACCCCGCGTTTGAAGAACGGGATCGCGGCCAAGGACCCGAGCACCTGGTCCTCGCCGGAGAGCGGCTCGTCGGCGAGGAAGCAGGGGGAGCGCCGCAGCCCCTGGAAGTCGTTCTCCACCAGGCTGGCCAGGTCCTCGTGCTCGGCCAGGCTGGGCACCGCGACGTACACCGGCACACCGGCCTGCCGGAGGTAGCGGCCCATCAGGACGTCGTCCGGCCAGGTGCCGCCCCGGTCGCGGGCCCAGTCGACGTACCCCTCGGCCACCCGCCGGGGCAGCAGCAGCGCCGCGACGGGCGTGTACTCCCCGGCCCCGCGCACCCAGCGCGCCCCGGCGAGCGCGCCCAGCCGCACGGCGGCGCCGTTGCGCGAGTTCCAGAACGCGAACAGCGCGAGCGCCGCGTCCGGCATGGCCCGTGCGGCCGCCGCCGCCCGCTCGAAGAAGGTCTCCGACAGCACCATGTCGTCATGGAGCAGCACGTGGTGGGTGGCACCCTCGGGAATGCTCGACCAGGCCAGCAGCGACGTCCGGAACGCCGATGGCCGCCCTCCCGGATCCGGGTCGGTGACCACGTTCAGGACGCCGCCCGCCAGGCGGACGGCCGCCTCTCTGCGCTTGGGATGCGCCATCACCGCCCCGGTGAGCGTCACGTCCCCAGACATGTGCCTGCCGCGAGCTCACCCGACTCCAACAGGGTCAGCGCGTCATGCCGTCCCGCGCCCTCCCACTGGGCCTCGCGGACGACGAGCAGCCCGGAACCGCACACCACCAGCACCCCGGCGGTGCCGGTCGACCAGACCGGCGCCAGCACGGTGCCCGGCGGCTCCCGGTGCTCACCCCACTCGATGAGGTCGGCGCTGTGCACGAACAGCTTGCGTCCGCCGACGAAGGTGAAGGCTCCCGGGTACGGCGCGGCCAGCGCGCGTACCCAGTCGTAGACCTCGCTCGCCGGCCTGGACCAGTCGATCAGGCCGTCCTCGGGCCGCCGCCGCTCCCACACCGACCCGCCCGGCGGCTGCGGGCGCGCCACCACCTGACCGGCGAGCAGCAGCGGCACGTACGTGGCGAGCAGCTCGATGTTGATCTCGGTCACCTTGCGGTACACCTCGGTGACGTCGTCGCGGCGGCTCACCGCGAACTCACGCTGGGCGATGAGCTCTCCCTCGTCGGCGCCCTCGTTGAGGAAGAACAGGCTGACCGCGCTCGACCGGATGCCCTTGATGATCGTCCAGGGCAGCGGAGCCCGCCCCCGGCCCTCGGGCAGCCGGGTCGGGTGCAACCCGACCGCGCCGAGCGGGCACGCCGACAGCAGCGGCTCACGGACGAGCTGTGACCAGCCGGCGACCACGAACAGGTCGATGCCCAGCTCGGTGACCAGCTTGTGCGCCCGGCCGTCGTTGATGTCGGCGGTCTCCAGCAGCGGGATGTCGTACGTGGCCGCCGCGTCCCGCAGCGGCGCGTAGCCCGAACGGTGCTGGAGCTGGGGCGGGTAGCCGATGAGCAGCGACGGGGGAGTGCCCTGAGCGGCCAGGACGTCCACGGCCGGCGCCGCGAACTCCATACCGGTGCAGAACGCGAACGCCTTCACAGGACCTCCCTCAGCACGGCGAACGCCTCGGCGTGCGCGACTCCGATCTCCGCGCCACGCAGCGTCGCCAGCGCCGTCACCGACTCCTCGCTCCTGATGTGCGGCGAGGGCCGGTGCTGGCTCTTGTAGCCCCGCAGCGCCTCCAGCTTGCGGTCCAGATGGACGCTGATGTCGCAGTAGGCCGTCGAGCGCGGCATCGGCTCGGCGGCCCACTGGATCTTCGACATCTCGTACAGCAGCACGGTCGGCACGAGCCACTTGCCGAACTGCGGCGCGATCGGCCTGGCCGCCGCGAACCCGGCGCCGAACACCGCGAGGTGGTCCTGGTCATAGTCGGCGAAGCTCGGCAGCAGCAGCAGGTTGGGCCGCCGCTCGTTCAGGGCGCGCTCGAACAGGTCGACGAGTTCCCTGCGCGGCAGCGTGTCCAGCCGCTCGGTCAGCTCCATGTCGCCGTACGCGATCTCGTAGGAGAAGCCGAGCGTGTCCCGGACGGCTTCGATCTCCTCCAGCCGCTGCTGATAGGTGGTGGCGCCGTCGAGGCCGTAGTGCCGCATGCCGTCGACCGCCAGATACAGGACGTGGACCTCGGCTCCCGCCCCGACCTGTGCGGCGATCAGCCCGCCGCAGCCGAGCACCTCGTCGTCGGCATGGGGAGAGATCACCAGTACGCGATCAAAGCGGCGCATTCACTGCCCTCCGGTCCTCACGGGCGCGATAGTAGGCGGCGGTGCTCAGGATGAGTTCGTCGAGCGCGATCCTGGGCTGCCAGCCGAGGCTCGTCGCCGCCCGCAGCGCCGGGATCTTGTGGAACGACTCGGCCTCCGCGTAGTGCGGCCCGTGCACGCTCCTGCCGTCGACGCCGACGATCGGCGACGCGCTGCCGAGCAGCTTCTTCACCTGATGGGCCAGCCCCATGATGGTGATGGCGTTCGCCGGGTTGCCGACGTTGATGACGGTGTCGTCGCTGTCCAGCGCCGCGTCCATGTGCTCGATGAGGAACCGAGTCAGGTCGCTCGCCGCGATGAACGCCCTGACCTGCTCGCCGCCCGCGAACACGGTGATCGGCTTGCCGGCCAGCGCCTGCTGGACGAACGTGGGCATGACGAACCCGCCCGCCCGCGACTGCCGTGCTCCCGCCACGTTGAACGGCCTGATGACGATGCCGCGCAGGCCGTGCTGCCGGCTGTTGGTGACCATCGCCTCGGCCAGCGTCTTGGCGATCGCGTACTCGATGCGGGTGTTGTAGTGCGTCGGGACGACGATGTCGTCCTTCTCGTCGAGCAGGCCGCTGCGCCCGTAGACCTCGGCAGAGCTGAACAGGCACATCGGCGTCCCGGCACCGATGCAGGCGTCGATGACGGGTGCGGTACTGCCGATGATGTCGTGGCCCAGCCGCCCCGCTCTGGACAGGATGCTCGCGGGGCCGACGTAGGAGGCGGCGTGGATGACGCGGTCGGCGCCGGCGAAGTCACCGCCCGCCGCCAGGTAGTCCTCCACCCGCTGCCGGATGACCGTGCAACGGGGGTCGCGGTCGTAGTCCTTGCCGTCGATGACGGCGCCTGTGCTGGAGTCGATGATCGTTACGCGGTGGCCCGCTTCGAGATACGCGTCCACCAGGTGTGAGCCGATGAAACCGAGACCGCCCGTGACGATGACTTCGCCACTTGGAGCTCCCACAAGCCTGCCTTCCCACGAAGTCGCGATTTCGAGGAAACGGCCACACTGGGCATGTATTGCCACAGTGGCGCCTAGCGTCGGATTAAAACAGTTTTCGCAACACTTGTCACGCGTGACATTAGTTTTCACCGGAGCGTACTTGAGCCTGCCGGTTCCGGTGGTACGGACGTGCCGGTTCATGGGCAAGCTGGACGGGTGAGGACCCATACCGTGCGGCATGATCAAGGCGGGCATCCGTGACACTGCCGCTGCTGGCCGACCACGACATCCGCCGTAGGGTCTGGCTGTTCATCAGGAGCTTTCCCTTGTCCTAATGATTCTGGACATTGTCTGGACGGTTGGACGGGGCCGATCGCTTGCCAGCCGTGCCCCTCGGCGGTCACGGTGGTGCCGGTCTCACCGCAGCCCATGCTCGCGCTGGGACATCCCCGGTCGGTACGCACTGAGGATTTCTCTGAGAGGAGATCCGATGATCGGACGAAAGAAGACGGCAGAAGCGGTCTTAGCCATCGGGCTGGCGGCGATCCAGCTCATGATGATCCCTCCCGCGTCGGCACAGGCGCGGTCGGGCGTCGCCGCGGTGTCGGACAGAGCGGCGGCCGCCGCTCTGGAGCCGGGCTGGTCGAAGAAGTCCTACCTGCGCATCGGGTACCACGACCGCTGCAAGGGCTGGCATCGCATCAAGACCCCGCACCGGAGCGGCAACCGCATCACGACCAGCCGTCAGGTGCACTGTGGCAAGGGCGAGTGGGGGCGCCAGGCCGTGGTCAAGACGACCCTGCAGCAGTACCGGGGGCTGGGCTACTGGCGGACGAAGGCCACCTCCGAAGTCAAAAAGGGCAGGGCGGCGTTCACCGTGACGACGACCCCCTCATGGAAGTGCTCCGGCGGCAGCCAGCTCTACCGCAACCAGACGAAGATCCACCTCTACTCCCTCCTGCGCGGCAGCAAGACGGCCACCCTCTTCAAGCGCTCTGAGGAGCGACGGATCCGCTGTTGACCGCAGGCCAGGGCCTGCCTCTGCACGTGGCTCGGCCGGACATTCGCCCTTGGCGCCCCGCGAGTGCGCCAAGGGCCTTTCCCTGAAGGGGTGGATGACGCGTGAGAGCGAGTCTGTGGGGCGCAGTCGTCGGTGTGGTCGCGCTGATCACGGCCTTTCTGCTATGGGGGTGGGCCTCGGCGGCTGAGGAGGAGCCTTACACGCGGGTCAAGGAGCGCTACATCGCCGCCGTGGACGCGGTGTGCGAGCGGGCGTCCCGCCAGTCTGACGAGAACGAGCCCGCCGGGCTGGCCGCCCAGGTGAACGAGCTGCATCGCGTATCGGAGTCGATGACCACCACCGTTTCCGAGATCGAGGCCATCGCGCCACCCGGTGAGGACGCGGCTCGGGTACGCGACGGCTTCCACACACCTGCCCGGGCGCTGGCCGCCGGCCTGCGTGAGCTCAGCGGGCGCGCGGAGGCGGCGCTGCGCGACGGCAGGGAGAAGGAGGCGCGGCTGGCGGTGGAACGGTCGCTGGAGCCGGACGAGAACGAGAAGGCGTTGCGGGCATTCGCGGCGGCATACGGCTTCCGCACGTGCGCGGGTGAGTGAGCAACCCTCGTACGGAGGCAATCCATCCGTCCCACGATGGTGAAAGGGGCGCCGGCCGTTCTTGCCCTCAAACGGAAACCTGTCCCGGGGAAGACCCCGCAGGGTGGCCCGAAAGAGTCTCACCTGCTGCGCGGATGCGGCCGCTGCGCCCGCCCTGGAGGCCTCGCTGTAGTCCTTAGAGAATTTTGGCGGATTCCGTCCGGCTGCCGGTAACACCGAACGTGCCCCTGGACGACAACGACACACTATGCGAATATGTGTTCGATTGACGAAGATCGTCAGCGGAAGCGCGTCCCGTGGTCATGGCGGGGGGGTCGCTTCTCTTCTTCTCCTCCAGAAATGGAGTGCCTGTGCGCCCATCAACCTTTCGCCGTGCTCCTCTATCCCGGCGATTAGTCGCCTTGGCCGGGTCCCTGCTCGTGACGGCGGGCCTGCTCGTCGCTCAGGCGCCCGCCGCCTCGGCCGCCGACACCGTCACCGACCTCGGCGTCGCCGCCGACAGGGGCGGCGACGTGGTGGGGAAGAGCGGCAAAATCTTCGTCGCCGCCGACGATCGGATTGTGGTCACCAAAAGCGACGGCGCGCTCATCGACACGATCAGCGGCCTGTCCGGTGCCGTGGCCCTGTCCGTGGCGGACAACGGCAGGAAGGTGTACGCGGCGCTGCGCGATTCGCATGAAGTGATCGAGATCGACATCGCAACGCTCGCCATCACCAAGCGGATCGACCTCACCGCCTATCCGTGCCCGTCCACGCTGGCCCAGTCGTACGAGCGGTTGTGGGTCGGATACGGGTGCGGCGAAGCGGGGGAGGGTGGCGTCGTCGCCCTCGGACTGTGGACGCCGACACCCACCCTCGTCCCGGTCGGGCCGGGCACGACCCAGCCTCCGCTGGTCGCCGTCGCCAGGGGCACGCTGGTGGCTGGGGAACCGGCCGCCGACCCCGCCGTCATCAGGGTGTACGACGTCCGCACCGACTCGGCCATCCCGCGCGGCGAGATCCGCGGAGACGCGAACGGGCTGCCGCTCCTGCGGGATCTCGCCCTCACCGAGGACGGGTCGGCTGCGCTGTCGGCGTTGGCTGATACCCGCCAATTCGACGCCTGGGACACGACAACCCTGGCTCGGGCCCGTTCCTACGACAGCAGCGCCTTGCCCGAGCACGGCCTGCCTGCCGCGGTCGCGGCCAGCCCGAACGGCGCGTACGTCGTGGGCGGCTGGAACTCCTCTGCGGGCGAGGCGGCCGAACTCGTGGTGTACGACCCGGCCACGGCGGAGGTGATCTACGCGGCCGACCACCAGGGGAAGGCGCTGGTGGCGGGCAGCATCGCCTTCTACGGCGTACTCACCTATGCGGTGCTGAAGGAGCCTGGCACCGGGCGCATGCACCTCTGGCGGCTGCCGCATTCGCCTTACCACGCCTCCACCCTGACCATGACGGCTCCCTCCGGGGCGACCGCGCTCAAGCAGTTGACGCTCAGCGGGCGGCTCACGCTGAGCACCGGTGCGCTGCCCGGCGTACAGACGCTCGAACTGCACCGCTGGCTCCCCGACGGCACCGACAGGCCCTTCCAGGAGATCACCACCGCGGCGGACGGGACCTATCAATTCACCGACATCCCACCCTCCAGCGGAACGTTCAAGTACCAGCTGTACTGGCCGGGCAACTCATGGTTCATGGGTGACGGCGCCTCGACGGCCGTCTCGGTGGCCTCGCATCAGCCGGTGCTCACCGTGACCGGACCGGCGACAGGCGTCCTCGGCGAGCGACTCGAATTCAGCGGAACCTTCGCCGCCGACGGCGTCGTCTTCCCGCCGACCACGATCACCGTCTCCTGCAAGATCATCGCCTGGGACGGCACCGTCACCTCGAAAACCCTGCCAAAGGTGACTCCCGCCGCCGACGGGTCGTTCGGCTTCGCCGATACGCCGACCACGCCCGGCGAACACACCTACACCATCAAGCTGGCGGGAAACTCGGCCATCGAGCCGGCGAACACCAGCCACGTGGTAACCGTCCCCAGCCGGCCACGCGGCACCCCGGCAACCGGCTGACATCCAACCCCCCGCCTGACAGGCGGGGGGTTGTGGCGAAGGGTGTGCGGATGGATCTCCGTTGGGATGCCGAACTTGGCGCACCGCTGGTCGGCCCGCCGGAATGCCGACTGCCAGGTCGACGTCCCCCCGCCGATGCTGGGCGACGGGCGGTTCACGATGCGCAACGTGGCGCCGTACAACGGCGGCGTCCTCGTGCTCGTGCAGGTCGACTGGCCGGAGCCGTTGCTCACCCCAGGTCTCCTACGTGGTGGTCAATCCGTAGGCGACCGAAGTTAAGAATGTTACGTTTTGCGGCCTAACGCGAGTTATGTGACGTTCGGGTGGATAATGCCTTATGGCGGAACGCGATCTTCGTACCGGCGACCTCGAGCTCGACCGGATCATGGCGGAATTCCAGGCGAACTCTCAGGAGTTCTCCGAGGTCATCGGCCTGGCCGGCGAGATCGCCGGCGAGGCGGCGAGCCCCGATGACAAGGTCAGGGTGCGGGTCTCGTCGTCAGGCCAGCTCACCGCTCTGCACATCGACCCCAGGGCGATGAGGCTGGGCTCGCGGGAACTGGCCGAGACGATCATGGATCTGTCGATGCGCGCGACCGAGGACGCGGCGCGGCGCCTCATGGACGTGACGCGGCCCTATCTCGGGCAGGGTGAGCGGTAGCCCGCTCACCTGACCCGGGGGATGAGGCTGCGCGTCCCGTGGATGAGGAACTTCTGGTACATCTCCTCCTCGGTCAGCCCGTGCTCGGAACCGGGCAGGGGGTTGTCGCCGTGCTGCGCGTCCATGGCCATCGAGTACGAGGTCGACGCGGCCATCCGGGGTACGAAACTGCCGGTGTTCAGCGTCATCCCGTTCGGCAGGGGGACGGCGGTGGCGACCGTGCGCAGCCCCGGCACCTTCGCCATCAGCGCCGCTCCGCCGTCGGCGACCCCGTCGAAGACCATGTTCGCCACGAAGTGCTCCCGGAACGTGGTGAGGTTGTGGCCGGCCGACCTGACGTCGGCGCCGGACAGGTCCGTCTTGATCCCGCCCAGGAGGTTGAGCCCCAGGGGCAGCGCCACCTGGCCCGTGGCGTACGCCGCGCTGTCGGCCACCCAGTAGGAGAACGTGGGCAGCAGCAGGAGGACGAAACGCCGCGCGGTGATCTTGAGCAGGAGCGCCTGCCTCTTCATGATCGCCTGAAAGAGCTTCCAGGTGAGCACCTGATATCCGATGGTGAACATCATGTCCACCGTCATGATCCAGCACAGCACCTTCAGCGCGTGATTGATCTTCTCGATGACGTCGGCGTAGGCCCGGCAGGCGTTGGCCGCGTTGCGGTGCTTGAGGGAGACCGCCAGCACCGCCGGGCCGAACTCCTCGGTCCAGAACCTCCTGAAGGCGTCGACCGCCGCGTCCGAGCTGGTCTTCCAGACGGTCTCGGCGGCCGCGTTCGCGTCCCGGAAGTGCAGGTCGATCGCGTCGGCGAGGTCGTCCAGCACGTCGGCCGCCGCGCGGATCCGATCCGGGTCGCCGTCGAGGAACGAGACGCCGAACAGCACCTCAGGCGCCAGCGCCCCTGCCAGGCCGGCGCCGGCCATACCGCCCAGGGCGACCTTCGTCGCGAGCCCGACGGGCATGCGCGCCTCACCGGTCCCGTTCTACCGGCGTGGTGGGCACGCCGACCTCGTCGTCCTCACGCCGGGCGAACTCGAGCAGGTCCTTCAGGACGCCGTTCTTGTCGGCCATGCTCGCCCACTCGGCCCCCCGCACGTTCTTGCTCATCGCCACGACGGCGGCGCCGATGACCTCGTACGACTCGCGGAGGTTGCGCAGGGCCGTGCTCATGTCCTCGTAGGCGCCGTCGAAGCCGGGATGCCCGTCCTTGCCCCGGCGGAAGATCTGGGCCGCCTCGTCGCTCTCAGGGTTGCCGAAATAGGGCAGGAGGGGTTCCATCTGAGCGTGGAGCCGGCCGGCGGTCCGGCCGAACTCACCGCCCTCGGTGTGGATGGCCCTGCCGTTGCCCTGCATGCTCGAATGATCGATGTCCAAGGTGGTCCCCTCCGCCGACGTGCTCAGCGGCCAGTGTCTGAACCTCGTATTACCGGGAGATGACCTCGCGGTTGCCGTTGTGCGGCGTGTGGTCCGGAGGGGCGCGGGTCGTCGTGGAACACCTGGCCCAGGGCCCGCCGGGTCAGGACGGACGCGGGAGGGCCCCCGACAGCGTGCCCAGCCGGCGCGCGGCCAGGCTCGCCATGCAGGTGTCGACCACCGACCACTCGTCAGACGTGGCCAGGGGCCGCCCAGCGGCCCCTGGCCACCGTCTCGCGCACGGTGATCGGCAGTGACTCGGCGACCGCGTCGCGCTGGACCACGAACCGGGGCGGCGTGCCCGACCGTGCCGCGTGACGGGCGTACCGTCCCGGCGAGCACGCCGAGCAGGGTCGACTTGCCGGAGCCGTTCGGGCCGACGACGGCGGTCACGGCGGCGCGGGATGGTCCTGCCTCGAGGGTGGGGGGTGTCCGGCCGCCGCAGCTGCTGCCGGTCGGACACCCTCTTGCGAGAGATGCCCCCTCCAGAACGCTGCCCCGCATCCTCCTGAACATCAGTAGTTGATCAGCCACGTTGTGTGAAGAGCGGTATGGGTATGCGGCGCCTCGGTCCTTCACCCTGATCTCGATGGAAGATCACCGCTTCGGGAAGCGGTGCTCAGAACCAGGACGGACCGGCGTTGACGTAGGGCTTCTGCAGGGCTGCGGTTTCTTCGTCGGTCAGCTGGAGTGTGAGAGCGTCGGCGGCCTGCTGGAGGTGGTGGGGCTGGGTTGCGCCGACGATGGGGGCAGAGACCAGCGGGTTGCGCAGGACCCAGGCGAGAGCGACCTGCGCCATGGGCACGCCTCGGCTTTCGGCTACCTGCTGCACGGTGTTGATGACCGGTTTGTCGTGCGGGTTGTCGAAGGACTGCACGACGTGGTCGGTGCGGGAGCGGGTGCTCTGTTCGCCGGCGGGGCGGGCGAGGCGGCCTTTTCCGTTGGGCGAGTAGGGGACCAGGCCCACGCCCATGTCGCCGCACATGGCCATCAGTTCGGGTTCGTCCTGGCGGCGCAGGAGGTTGTACTGGTTCTGCATGGACGCGAAGCGGGTCCATCCACCGAGGTCTGCGGCGTGTTGGAGTTTGGCGAACTGCCAGGCGTACATCGAGGAGGCGCCGATGTAGCGGACCTTGCCGGCCTTGACGGTGTCGTGCAATGCCTCCATCGTCTCCTCGACCGGCGTCTCATCGTCGAAGCGGCGGATCTGGTAGAGATCGATGTAGTCCGTGCCGAGGCGCGCCAGGGAAGCGTCGACTTGCTCGAGGATCGCCTTGCGAGACAGTCCCTCACCGCCGGGCCCGTCATGCATCTTCCCACGGACCTTGGTGGCGAGCACGATGTCCGCGCGCCGGGAATACTCGCGGATGGCGCGGCCGACGATCTCCTCGCTGGTGCCGGCCTGGTAGACGTTGGCGGTGTCCCAGAAGGTGATGCCCAGTTCGACGGCCTGTTGGAAGAACGCCCCGGCCTTGTCCTCGGTCAGCGCCCAGCGGTGGGCTCCGGGGGCGGTGGGGTCGCCGTAGCTCATGCATCCCAGGGCGAGGCGGCTCACCTTCAAGCCGGTGGTGCCGAGACGGACGTACTCCATGATGACGCTCCTTGCAGGTTACAGGCGGTTGCCGCGGTTCGGCGGTTGGTTCTACGCGGCAGGGTGTGGCGGACGGTTGTCGGGCGGGGCCGGTCCGGAGCAGGTGCGCCAGGTAGGGACCTGGGAGGGCACGGCCCAGGCCGAGCCGCCGATAGCGGTGGTGTGTGCCGACGGGTTCGGACTCGGTGGTCCGGTTGTGCTCGTCGAGCCAGATGATCGCGGACGCGGCCATGGTCCCGTCCGGGGCTTGCACCAGAATGTGAAGGTCGGAACGGTAGGGCCGGTTTCCGCGAACGCCCTCCGTAGGGTCAGCGAAGCGCGTTCAGCTCGTCGAGGGCGCGATGGCCGCGCTTGACCACTCCCGGAACGACATCGTGGCGCCCGTGACGGATGGGGACCTCGAGCATGAGGAGGATCTGTGCCGCTGCGAGCACCGCCGCCCCCTCCCAGCCGACCAGGTCGAGGATTCTCGTCCACAGCCGCCTTCGGACACCGTCCAGCAGCGGATCCTGGAAGGTGGACCACACGAGGGCGGTGAGATCAGTCGCCCGCGTGCCGCTGCCTGCGTTCCCGATATCCACGACCGCCACCACCGTTCCGTCACGGACCAGGATGTTGCTGGGGGTTGAGAGATCGGCATGGACCATGTCAGGTGCCTCTCGTGGTGGTGGGACGTCGGCACACACGAGCCGCAGGCGCTCGACCAAGGCCGACACCACGGAGGAATACCCCGAGAGCCTGGCCACGGACTGGCGGAGACGCGACTGCTCCGGCGTCTCGTTCAAATCCAGCCCGGCGACAGCCGATTCCTGACCGGTGGCGACCCGCCAGGCGTACGACCAGTGGTCGTAGGGCTCGGAGGCTTGGCCGGCCTGGAGTTCGATGATCTCCATCAGCTGCTCAATGAGGGACGGGGTCAGATCTGGCGCGGGAGCCGCGTCAACGAAGTCCATCAGATGCCATACATGAGTGGCTGTGGCCCCCACTCCGAGCCAGGCCGGGGTGGGATAGCCGCGCCTACGCATGTGCTCGACCACTCTCTGGGCCCGCAACGTCTCATCCAGGTGGCTGGGGTGTGCCCGGGGCACTGCTTTGAGCACTGCATTTGCCCTTCCGGCCAACTGGACGCGGATGGCACCCCCATTGACGCCTCCGGGAAGGCGACTGAGAAGAGTGACCTCTGCTCCGACCACGCTGGCCACGTCGTCCAGGACCTCGGCCGGCAGCTCTTCGGGATGGGTGCCCTGGTTCATCGGCTCGACCTCGAAATTTCAGCGCATGGACAGAGAACTATTGCACTTGGTGGCAGCTTCAGGAGTACCGGGCCGTGAAAGCCGGTCGGCGTGTAGCTGTTGTCGCTGGTCGGCCTGGGCCATCAGGCACGCCTGCACCGCGGGAAGCTCTTTGGCCAGGTGTTCGGGACTGTCGAAGTCGTCGAGTGAAACAGATGGCGTCATGGCAGGTGCTCTTCCTGCGGGGTGGCTGCTGCGAGTTCGGGTGGTGATGCGGGGGCGTCGCCAGTCTCGATCTGCTGGACGCTGCCGGGCTTGAGTTCGGGCACGTACTTGTAGATCGTGGAGCAGGCTGACGCCGAGGAGCCGGGCGATGGAGGAGACGGTGTCGGTGATCGCAACCATGCTCGGCTACCACCACACCACCACGACCAGCACCGCAACCGCCGCATCCCTCCTTGAGGCCGCCGAGAGCGTCAGCGCCACAGGCGTGAGCGTCCCTGTGGCCAAGGCGCGGGTGTTCGGCCCGGTATAGGGGTGTTGTCGTTAGAGTGCTCGCCGTGATGCTTCCTGATCTTCATTCCAGTCGGCTCGGCCAGTTCCTGGTCGGTTTCGTCGTGGTCTGCCGTTCATGACCGCCTGCTCGGTTCGGTTATCTGGGGATTCGAACCCGTCTGCTGGTGTTTCTGCGCCTTCCCGGTCGGCAAGCGCTCCTCCGACACAGCCCTTAACGGATCTGCGGAAGGAGACGAAGGGCAAGGTGCTTCTGCATCATGTCGCCGGCACCGGTGATCAGACCGAATGGGTCGGCAAGCTGAGGTGGGGAGCTCATACAAGATCGCTGTAGCCTGTGCGAGCTCTCAGGGGAAGCTGACGATCGTGATGAGTTGGGGCTTCCGGACATCATGGCAGTGTGCCGCGGGATACAACACGTTCAGGATCAGCATTTACCCCGACTCGAAGCCGGAAGCACGCAGGTTGATGGTCAAGGCGCCGCTTGGGAGTACGGGCAGAGCAAGATCGGAGTGGCGTTCGCGCGGTTGCGGACCCAGGAGGGCCAGCACCTGTTCACGGTCAAGAAGCCGGTCGCCATCGAGCAGGCGTGTCTGGAGTACGAGAGCGAAGTCACCGACCGGGCGCAGATGCATCAGGCGATCATGTTGATGGGGTTCCGGCCGACCGTGCGGATCGTCAAGACCAGGCGCACTGCCACGGTCGACGGCCTTGGGGTGTGCGTGGACGAGGTCGAGCTCGCCGGCGTCTTCATGGAGATCGAGCGGACTGCAGGTGCCGACCAGCCGGGTGTCGTGGTGCAGGCCGAGCCGGACGCGTGGGCGCGGTCGCTGGGGGTGGAACGGGAGCGCACCGGCGACACCTACGACTCCCTCGTGCGCTCCAGGACCAGGAAGGCGTCCAGGTCGGCGGATGGTGTGGACGCGGTGATCACCGTCACCGAATGGCCCAATCTCAAAGGGCGGTGAGGGCGGAGTCGACGTAGACGGGGCTGCGTTTGGCGGGGCCATCGCGCAGCAGCCACATCCGGTAGTCGCACACGGCCCAGTCGTGGGCCTGGGGGTCAGCCAGGGGGGCGGCGGTGTAGGTGGCGGCTTGGTCGGCCAGCCACGCTAGGTGAATGCCTACTCCCCAAGGTGCTCCACGTACTCGACGAGGAGCCCATCGGGATGCCGTACACGGGCATTTCGACCGGAGGGGACCACCTTCGGCTGCTCAACCACCCGGCCACCGATCTCCGTTGCACGGGCGAGATAGGCGTCGAGCGATGGCACCAGCAGCGTCGCGTCGGCGTCGCGTACCGGCGCCAGGGCCGTTTCGGAGCCCGCGATGACGAGCACCGGCCCCACAGCCGCCACCTCCAACTCCCGTTCGGCGTAGGAGAAGCGCAGGTTGCATGGCTGGCCTAGGAGTTCCTCGTAGAACCGTACCGTGAGGTCCAGATCCGCGGCCGCCACCAACGTCCGTACCTGGATCATGGGAAGCCGGGCTACGTCGTCCTCCATCAGCCTCACGGTTTCGGGCCATGCCAGATCCTCTTGTCCATCGCCGGCTTCCTTGGCCTCCCACCGGCAGCCTGGATCGTCAGGCGCACTCCTCAGCGAATGACAGGCGCGCAAGCGGGCGGAGGCGATCATCGAGCTGAGCAGATGCGTGCAGTATTGGCAGGGGGAATCGAGCACCAGCTCCATCCCGGAGTCGCGAGCCCGCTCTCGATAATCCCAAATGGCGCAATGCTGGATCTCAAGCACACCGTGCGTGTCGCTGACGGGCCCTAGCTCCACTTCAGATCGGTAACTGGCCGCCTGGCGTTCAATGCGTTCCATGATCTCGCCGGCGCCGCCTTGCCCAGAATAGGATACCTTCCCATAGATTTTTCCGACATGTCGTGCAAACTCTGCTACGCCTTGGTGACCGAACCGGCGAACGACGAAACGTTCCATGGCCGCCTGTGCTGTGAAGAACGCGCGCTGCCATGCCGACGGGTTGAAATCATCGGCCGGCAGCGCGCGCAGGAAGGCCGCCTTTATCGGCAGAAGCGCTTCCAGTGCTTCCGCATCGCCACGAGCGGCTACGTAGGCGGTGAGTCCGGCTTCGGTTTCCGCGAGCCGACGGCGCCACATGTTTATTTGTTGTAGTTCCGGATCCATCTGGAAAATGCCTCTCATGGAAGGCAACGCGGCCCGAGGGGGCGTTGCAACGTGGTGAGGAGGACAGAGGGGCGCCCGGTCATGGCATTACGCTTGTCGGCGGTTGGCTGCCGTCTCCTTGCGGGTTGCGGACGAGGTCGTGCGGGTCGTAGGCGGGTTTGACGGCCGGCAGCCGGTCGAGGTGCTCGCCGTCGCAGGCGTGCGCCCAGCGGGGCAGGCAGGGGAGATGTCGTTCTGATGACACGGGCCGGATGCCCACGGTCGCAAATCCGTCCGCACCGCCTCGGACAACCACTGTCGAGTCGAGACTGCCGCCTGGATGTCATGTCATGAGAGAGAATCCGCACTCAACCCTCCCGAGATGACCTGTTCGCGAAGCGCGGACTTCGCCACCTTGCCGGTTGAGGTCTGCGGCAGGGCCGAGACGATCGCCAAGCGCACGGGCAAGTAGCCTTCAGTCATGCCTCGGGCGCGTAGGTAGGCATGCAGCTCCTCCAGGGAGGGCGGGGCGCCGTCGGGCACAATGACCGCGCAGGCCGCCTCCAGGCCGTCGGGGTCCGGCACGCCGACCAGAGCGATGTCGGCCACCGCTGGATGGTTGAGAAGTTCGCCTTCCACCTCGGAGATGGGAATGAGGTGTCCCCACCCGATGCGATCGGCCACGCGTGACAGAAAGCGCAGTCGGCCCTGCTGATCCTGCTGGACCACATCGCCGGAGTCGTACCAGCCTTCATCGGTGGAGGAGTCCCAGAGGGTCTCCCCTGTCCGTAGGTCCACCATGGCGCAGCACATTGAAGGACCCCGGACGTGCAGGCGGCCGGCCCCGTTGGGGCGCTGGTCGCGCAGCTCGACGTCGACGCCGGCGAACGGCCGGCCGATGCCGTCCTCTGCCCGGTCGGCCGGATCGGAGGGCGACGTCGCGCAGAGCACACCGCCCTCTGTCATGCCGAAAACATTGACCAGCACCGGGCACATTTCCGCGCGGACCCCGGTTGCGATGGGGGCGGGAATCGCCGCTCCAGCCGTGACGATCGCACCCAGCGCAGACAGATCTCTGCGACGACGGCGCTGGGCCTTGAGCAGAGGGTTCAAGTAGGTCGGGTTGGAGGACACGCACCGGACGCGGTGCCGTTCGATCAGATCCAGGCACGCCTCGGCATCGGACACGGGCAGGAGCATTGTGGAGCGCCCGGCCACGAGCGGCGCGAGCACGTTGAAGGCCAGGCCATAGGTGCCGCTCAGCGGGGCGAGGCAGGCGTTGGGTCCGTCGGCGGGCAGCAGCTTGATCACTGGACGAAGGCCAGCGAAGAGGGTGTTGTAGGTGTGCGTCACGGCCTTGATCCGGCCGGTGGTGCCCGAGGTGAACAGAATCTGGCAGATGTCGTCAGGGCCGAGAGCCGCAGGGTCGGACGGTGCCAGCGGTCCCAGGCTCTCGGCTTGACGGAGTAGGTCGTTCAGAGCGACCACTGGGACGCTCCTCGCGGATACGTCATCGGCCAGCACGTTCGAGAAGATGAAGAGGGTGGCTCCCGTGCCTTCAACGATGAGGTCGCGTTCGCGGAGGCCCGCAGTGATCCGCAGTGATGTCACGACCACCCCGATCCGGCTGCATGCCAACCAGAGAGCGACGCTTTCCCACGTGTCGGGAAGCTGGTAGGCGACGACGTCTCCCGGCCGCACGCCACGGGCCCAAAGCGCCGCCGCCAGTCGCTCGCACGCATCGGAGAGCTTGCCGAAGGTGATGGCCTGAGCCTCCTCGTCGGCGCTGCCGGCCTGTAGGTAGGCGAGCGAGTCGGGAGCGTCGCGAACCAGCGCCCGTAGGTCGTCGAGAAAGGTTTCGCGGCGCCACCAGCCTTGCTCGAAATGGGTGGCGGGCAATTGCGACGACCATTGCGTCACCAGGCTCATGCGCTTCCCCCGTCAGTCGCCTTGCCGAAATCTCGCGAACGTCACTTGGTTACCTTCACAGCGAGCTCTCCCCGTCTCGCCGAAGTCGGAGATGGTGCTGTGGTCCCGTTCCAGGACGGTGACCCCCAGCATCTGGATCAGGGACGGATACCCCAGCAGCCATTTCGGCGAAAGGATTGACAGAACTCACATCTGCCATGCAAGCCGACCTGCACTAAGTCACGGAACACGAAACGCCCTCAGGCCGAGTAAAGAATCACCGACTTCATCGCAGTTCCAGCGCCACCTACAATCCGGGCCTGACCAGCACTCCCTGCTCGGCCGGCTCCAGTGCCGTGTAGCGAGCCAGCGTGGTCTTTAGAGTGCGTTAAGCGAGCCAATGCCCTTTCGTCGTTGCGGTTGGTTGGATGAGGTCTGCTGGTCGGTCAGCCACCGTTTGGCTTACGGGCGCGGCTGGCGCGGACACCGGACCGCTCGTGAGCAGGTTCTCTGCGTATACCGCGACTGAGCTGGTCACGGTCGGCCCGGTGCCCGCGGCGGCGGGCTTCACGCCGTAGGGCTTTACACGGACACCTACTGTCGAAGGTCCTGTCGAAGGTCGGTCGTCGCGGGACCGGCTGGGACGGCGGGGGTTCGAGGCCAGGTCCAGGCGGAGCGCAGGATGAAGGCCAGGAGCAGCACCTCGATTCCAATGGAGAGGCCGTAGAAGGGGGCCCAGTTCCAGGACTCCCCTGCCGCGTTGACCACCGAGTAGGGGATGTAGAGCGATGCAACGACGAGGTTCGTGGCGCGGTTCACCCGGGCGGGCAGCGTCATGGAGAGCATCACCATCAGGGCCGGGATCGCCACGGACGCGAGCATCATGGTCAACAACGTCGGGCTGATGTCGAACTCAAAGACGACGCCGGCGCGGAGGTTGTCGATGATGCCGGGCTTGTGGAGGTGGAAGTAGTCGACGTAGATGTAGAGGAACATGAAGCTGGTCCATGCGGCGGCGAGCTTGGCCTGCACGGGGACCGGCGGGTTGTCGAGCAGGTTCGGGGTTTTCGTTCGGATGGTCATCGGAACTTCTTTCGAGAGGAGCGGTCCCTCCGCCGGAGTGGCGGCAGGGATGTACCGAGGCCGCGCCCACCTGGACGAGCACATCGCCTCGACCGGGCAGCGGTAGCCCGGACCTCGGACGACTCGAGCGCTGAGGGCAGGCCGTAGCGGTGCCGGTCGGCGGCCCGCATCGTCGTCGCCCCGGCGGACTCGCCCCCGGCGCCAGGCGTACTCCGGCACTCGATCGCTGTTCGATTCCCACAGAAGCCTCCTCACGTCCGAGCCACGACTCTCGCTGGTTCGTACATCGTACGTCGTACGCTGTACTACGAGTAGTACGCTGTGCCATGACCGTGCGCTGGACGATTGTCAAGCCGCTCGAGCGAGCGAGAGGAGACCCGTGTCTGCGAGGGAACAACGCCAGGTGTCGACAGACGCGGCGCTGAGCAAGCAACGGGTGGTGGTCGAGGCGGTCCGGCTCGCCGACCGCGAGGGGGTCGGAGGGCTGAGCATGCGCCGGCTGGCCGGCGCGCTCGGCGCGGGCGCGATGTCGCTCTACTACTACGTAGCGAGCAAGGAGGAGTTGCTGGACGCCATGATCGACGTCGTGTTCGAGGAGATCGAGCTCCCGCCCGAAGAGACCGACTGGCAGTCAGCGATGCGACGTCGGGCGGTATCCGTCCGACAGGTTCTCGCACGCCACCCGTGGGCGATCGGCCTGATGGAGTCGCGGACATCGCCGGGGCCCGCGAACCTCCGCCACCGCGAAGCGGTCACCGCCTGCCTGCGAAGGGCCGGCTTCCCGGTCTTGATGGCGACGCACGCCAACTGGTTGCTCGACAGCTATGTCTACGGTTTCGCCCTGCAGGAAGCCAGCCTGCCGTTCGACACCGCCGATGAGTTCGCGGACATGGCCGAGGACGTCTTCCTGCCCCAGCTTCCTCCTAACGAGTTCCCCTACCTCAACGAGTCCGCCGCGGTGCTCGCCGCTGCCGGCTACGACCCGGCGGAGGAGTTCACCTTCGGCCTCGACCTCGTCCTAGCCGCCCTCGAGCCCCTGAGAGTACCTACGTGAGCCTCCATCCGTGATGCCGTTATGTGATCGTGTGGATTTGTTGAGTTACCGCCAGTCTGCGGGTCCAGTTGTGCTGGGATGGCGCGGTTACTTAGCCTGAATCCACGGTGTGACTTGGCCTGATCATTTTTCGGTCCAATTCCTCGACGAGGGCCGGATGTGCAGGTGAGGGCGCGCTTTTGGGCATGGTGAAGCCGCCGCGTGCGGGGTCGCGGCCTGTCCGGTGTCCTTCAGGGGTCGGAAGCGAGGGTGGGCGCGGCAGCGCGGGTGTCGGTGCGGGACCGTCGAGGGCGGCGGTGACCTGGGGTTCGGCGGGTCAGGCCGGGTGTGCGGGTGGGTCGTGGGTGGCGGTGAAGGCGTTCAGCCAGGC
>NZ_FNVT01000017.1 GCF_900108335.1 Nonomuraea solani | reverse complement strand
GATGAGCAGGCCGAAGTCGATGCCGAAGAGGGTCAGGATGGGCGTGAGCGCGGCGCGCAGGCCGTGCCTGACCACGACCTCGCGCTCGCGCAGGCCCTTGGCCCTGGCGGTGCGGATGTAGTCCTCCCCCATGGTCTCCAGCATCCCGGCCCGGGTGAGCCTGGCGTAACCGGCGGCGAACAGGAACGCCAGGGTGATCCAGGGCAGCAGCAGGTTGTAGGCCCACTGCGCGGGATTCACGGTGAAGTCCGTCCACGCGCCGCCCGGCGGTGTCCAGCCCAGGCCGTAACTGAAGACGACCAGGGAGATCATGCCGGTGAAGAAGATGGGCAGCGACACGCCGGCCAGGGCGGTGCCCATGGAGATGCGGTCGAAGAAGCTGCCTCTGCGCAGGGCGGAGATCACGCCCACGCTGACGCCGGCCACGACCCAGATGAGCGCCGCGCCGAGGGCCAGGGAGAAGGTCACCGGCATGCGGTCGACCAGGTTAGGCCAGACGGGCTGCCCGCTGATGAAGGAGTAGCCGAAGCAGGGAGCCGGGCACTGCTCGACGCCCGCGCCGTAGTCGTACTCGGCGCCGGCGAACAGGCCCTTGAGGAACCTGCCGTACTGCACCACCACCGGGTCGTTGAAGCCGAGCCGCTCGGCCACCAGGTGGACGGTCTCCGGTGTGGCCGCGCGGCCGACGTAGCGCGAGGCCATGGCCTCGGGCGTCGCGCCCGCCCACTGCGGCACCACGAAGAAGATGCCGAAGGTGACCATGCTGATCACGATCAGCATGGCGAAGGCGCCGATCAGACGCCTGATGATGTATGTGACCACCGCTACCGGCCGAGTGGCCCGCCCGCCGCGGGCGGGCCACTCCTGCCTTCACCTGCCTTCGCTAGATCCCCGAACCTCGCCTGGTCACTGGACGCCGAGCAGCACGTAGTCGTACATGCTCTGGCCCTCGTTGTAGGCGATGTTCGTCACACCCTGGCCGCGCATGAGCAGCGACTTGGCCCACACCACCGGAAGGATGGAGGCGTCCTCCATGACCTTCTTGTCGACGTCGACCCAGAGCTTCTCGCGGGCGGTGGCGTCGAGCTCGGCCGAGGCCTGGTCGATCAGCTTGTCGACCTCGGGGTTCTTGACGCTCAGGTTGTAGTTGCCCGCCGGGCGGATGGTGCGGCTGTCGACGATGGCCTGCATGAAGCCGTAACCGTCGGGCCAGTCGGAGCCCCAGCCGTGGGTGGCCAGGCCGATGCCGTTCTTCTTCACGTAGGCGACGTTACCCGCGTAGTCGGAGAAGTAGCTGGAGGCCGGGAAGCCCTTCAGCGTGAGCTTGATGCCGACCTTGTCCAGAGCCTGCTGCATCGCCTCGGCCAGCGCCTTCTCGCGCGGGCGGTCCGAGCGGAAGGACATGGTGGTCGCGAAGCCGTTCGGCTGGCCGCACGCGGACAGCGCCGCCTTGGCCTTGGTCGCGTCACCCTTGTTCTCCGGCGTGGCGTACAGGTCGAACTTCTCCTGGCCGACGATGGGCGGCGGCATGACGTTCGTGGCGATGTCGCCGCCGGCCAGCGGGCCGCCGAAGGCGGTCTGGTTGGCGACGCGGTCCGCGGCGAGCAGGACGGCCTTGCGGCACTCGACGTTGTCCAGCGGCGGCGTGTCCGGGATCACCGAGACGTACCAGAGCCTGGGGATGGTCGGGTTGTCCGTGCGGGCCTTCAGCGCCGGGTCCGGCAGGACCTTGCCCAGGGCGGCCGGCTGCATGCCGGTGCCGGGGATGTCGAGCTGGATGCTGCCCGAGATGAGCTGGTTGTCGAGGTCGTCGGCGTTGACGTTGAGCTGGACCTCGATCTTGTCCGGCAGCGCGGGACGGTTCGGGTCGGTCGCCGGGTCCCACTGGTCGTTGCGGACCAGGCTGAAGCGCTTGCCGATCTCGTTCGTCTCGAACTTGTACGGGCCCGAGGAGACGACCTTCTCCTTGTACTTGGCGCCCGTGTCCTTGTCCTTCGGCACCGGGGCCGACATCGGCATCTGGACGACGTAGTCCATCGACGCGAACGGCTTGTTCAGGTGGAACACGACCGTCGTGTCGTCGGTGGCCTCGACGGCCGACTTGTAGTCGACGTCGGGGGTCTTGTAGACGCCCTTGAAGTCCTTCGGCCAGTTGAGCAGCTCGTTGAGGTAGGAGGGGCCGTGCGGGAAGGTCTCCTTGTCGAAGCTCCGCGCCACGCCGTACACCACGTCCTTGGCGGTGATCGGGGTGCCGTCTTCGAACTTCAGACCGCTCTTCAGCTTGTACGTCCACGTCTTGCCGTCCGCGCTCGGCGTGCCGAGCCCTTCGGCCAGGTCGGGGACGACGGTGTTGCCGTCGGGGCCCGGCCCCGTCTTGTACATGGTCAGCGTCCGCCAGTAGAACCGGCCGAAGTTGAACGAGTAGCCGTAGTAGGTGTCACCCGGGTCGAGGCTGTCCCAGTCGGAGGAGTGGGCCGCCTTGAGCGTGCCGCCCTTCTTCTGGGAAGGGTTGTACACCTGGGTGAGGGCGGTGTTGAACGCGGGTTGCGCGGCGCCGCCGCCGGCCGTCTGGGCGGGCTGCTGCGGTGTACCGCCACCTCCGCCGCCACAGGCGGAGAGCACCAGGGCCAGCGCCGCTGTCGCGGCTCCTGCCAGTGCGTGTTTCCTTCTCATTGACTAACCCCTTGTTAGTGAGATGCGGGGGATGAAGCGTTGGCGAGGTTCAGTGCGCGCGCGGGTCGAAGGCGTCCCTCAGCCCGTCGCCGAACAGGTTGAACGCGAGGACGGTGATGAAGATCGCCAGACCCGGGAAGAGCACGAAGTGGGGCAGCGTGTAGAAGCGGACCGCCTCGGAGAGCATCCCGCCCCAGGTGGGAGTGGGCGGGTTGATGCCGACGCCCAGGAACGAGAGCGCGGCCTCGAACAGGATGTTGGTCGGGATCAGCAGGGTCGCGTACACCAGGATCGGCGCCAGGAGGTTGGGCAGCACCTCGCGGAACAGGATGTAGCCGTGGCGCGCGCCGAGGCTCTTGGCCGCGTCGACGAACTCGCGCTCGCGCAGCGAGAGCGTCTGGCCGCGCACGATGCGGCCGATGCTGGGCCAGCTGAAGAAGCCGATGATGAAGATCAGCATCGCGATCCGCAGGCTGTCGCCCTCCAGGCCGAACGCCTTGTCGGGGATGACCCCGGCGAGCGCGATCGCGAAGACGAGCAGCGGGAAGGCCAGGAAGACGTCCATGAGCCGGCCGATGACCTGGTCGACCCAGCCGCCGAAGTAGCCGGCGACGACGCCGAGCGTGGTGCCGATGACGACCGACACGATCGTGGCCAGGAAGCCGATCAGCAGCGAGATCCAGGCGCCGGCGACGATCCGGCTGAAGACGTCGCGGCCGTTGATCGGCTCGACGCCCAGCAGGTATTCGCCGCTCACTCCGCCGAAGGTGCCCTTGGGCAGGAGCGTGTTGGGGTCGATCTGGTCCTGGTGGTATTCCAGCGGCGGGTGCCCCAGCAGCGAGATGATGGGCGAGGAGAAGATCGCCATGAGGATCAGCAGGAGCACGACGACGCCGCCGGTGAGCGCGATCTTGTCGCGCCGGAGCCGTATCCAGGCGATCCGGGTCAGCGACCGTCCCTGGATGGCCTTGCCCGCTCCCACGAGCACGGACTCCGGATGCGCTTCCGCGGCGGAGCCGGAAACGTCTAGCGGTGCGGTCATGCCGGATTGCCCCCTGGTACCAGACGACGCTGTCTCTGTGTACTGACTTTAGACCGCGACTCGCGACCTCAGGAGGCAGAATCTATGGCCTGAGCTGCGCTGACCAGCCCCTCAGGCCGCTATGTGGCTAATCTGTGATTGATGCGAAACTCATTCGTATCGATCTTGAAGAGATTGTCCGGTACGTGTCGCGTTTCCGTCTCAGAACCGTGACATATCCCCTCAAGGGACTGATTCAGCTGATGCCCCGGCGCTTCAGCAAGTCCTCAATGTCGGAGAAGTCGTCATCGGCCTTGGCGGGCTTCTTCGCACTCACCGCGGGCTGCGGCCCGGGCGTGGCGGCGGCGGGCTTCCCGGAAGTCTGCCTGCCACCCTGCTTGTCACCCTGCTGAACACCGGGCGTGGCGGGCTGCTGCGGCGCAGCGGCCTTCTTCTTCCTGCCGAACGCCAGCCTCCTGCCGCGCATCACCCCCGAGGCGACGAACAGTACTGCCGACAGCCCCGCCACGGCCACGCCCGCCCACACACTGGGATTGAACACCAGGCTGGTCACGAAGCCGGCGACGGTGGTGCCGATGGTCCACAGGGCCTGCAGCGCGCCGGTCAGGTAGGCCGCCATCGGCAGCAACGCCCACGCCGTCACCCGCATGCCGGAGGCCGCTCCCCTGCGCCTGAAGGCCAGAAAGGCGAGCGCCAGCCCGGCGATGCTCGCTCCGGCGCACAGCGGCAGCCAAGCGATCGCGCCATACGCGTCCATACAACCGTTCCCCTCGTCGTGGCTTTCTCTCCATCCTGGCACGCGAACCAGCGCCTGCCTCCTCCGCGAGAACCACTTTTCCCTTAGGGGAACCGGGGAGAAACCCTCAGGCGGGCGGCAGCGCCCTCAGGTCGGCGACCCCGACCTCCGTCAGGGACGAGACCACCAGGCGGCCGGGCGCCGGCTCGATCGGCAGCAGGCTGGGCACGGCGACCACCGCGCAGCCGGCCGCCGTCGCGGCCGCCACGCCGTTCGGGGAGTCTTCCAGGACGACGCAGCGGACCGGCTCAACGCCGAGCAGCCGGGCGGCCGTCAGGTAGGGCTCAGGGTCCGGTTTGGTGCGGGTCACGTCGTCGGCGGTGACGACGACGTCGAAGCGGTCTCTGCCGACGCTCTTGAGCACCGCGTCGGCGATCTCCTTGAGCGAGGAGGTGACCAGGCCCACGGGCACACCCTCGTCGCGCAGGGCGTCGAGCAGCTCGGAGGCGCCCGGCAGGACGCGCACCCCGGCCGACAGCCGGGCCACCATGCCGGTCGTCATCCACTCCCGCACGGTCTCGGGGGGCACATCGGCGCCGGACACGGCCAGCATGTAATCGACCGTGCGCTCCATCGACCCGCCGACGAGGTGGGCCTGGTGCTCGGGCGTCCACGCGGCGCCGAGCCTGGCCATCACCTCGGTCTCGATCTCCAGCCAGACGCGCTCGCTGTCGACGAGCAGCCCGTCCATGTCGAAGAAGACCGCCTGCATGCCCTGCCCCCGATTCGTCGTGCTCGTCTCTAGACGTTGAAGTATTTGGCCTCGGGGTGGTGGGCGACCAGCGCGGAGGTGGCCTGCTCGGGGTGGAGCTGGAACTCCTCCGACAGCGTCACCCCGATGCGCTCGGGGTCGAGCAGCTCGAACAGCTGCTTCTGGTCCTCCAGGTTGGGGCAGGCCGGGTAGCCGAAGGAGTAGCGGCAGCCCTGGATGTTGACCTTGAGCATGTCGTCGAGGGACTCCTCGCCGCCGATGCCCCACTCCGCGCGCACTCGGGCGTGCCAGTATTCGGCCAGTGCCTCGGTGAGCTGCACCGACAGGCCGTGCAGCTCCAGGTAGTCGCGGTAGGCGTCCTTGGCGAACAGCTCGGCGGTGGCGTCGGAGATCTTCGACCCCATGGTGGCCACCTGGAAGCCGACCACGTCGACCTCGCCGGAGTCTTTGGAGCGGAAGAAGTCGGACAGGCACAGGTGCCGGTCGCGGCGCTGGCGCGGGAAGGTGAAGCGGGTGCGCTCGTCGCCGTCGTCGCCGAGGATGATCAGCGAGTCGCCGTCGGAGACGCACGGGAAGTAGCCGTAGACGACAGCCGCCTCCAGCAGGCCCTCGGTCTGCATCCGCTCCAGCCACATGCGCAGCCGCGGCCGGCCCTCGGTCTCGACCAGCTCCTCGTAGCCGGGCCCGTCGCCGCCCCTGGTGGGCTTGAGCCCCCACTGGCCGAGGAACAGGGCCCGCTCGTCGAGGAAGGCGGCGTATTCGTTCAGCGAGATGCCCTTGACGATTCGGTCGCCGGAGAAGGGCGCCTTGGGCAGCCGGTTGTCGGCGGCCACGTCGGAGCGGGCCGGGAGCCGCTCGACGGGCGTGCGCTCCAGCACCGCGCCCGCCTTGACGCGCCGCTCGCGCAGCGGCGGCAGCGTCGCGCCCGCGACGCCGCGCTTGACGGCCATGAACGCGTCCATGAGCCGCAGCCCCTCGAACGCGTCGCGCGCGTAACGCACCTCGCCCTCGAACAGCCCGGCCAGGTCCTGCTCGACGTAGGCGCGGGTCAGGGCGGCGCCGCCGAGCAGCACCGGGTAGCGCTGGGCGAGCTTCCTGGAGTTCATCTCCTCCAGGTTTTCCTTCATGATGACCGTCGACTTCACCAGCAGCCCGGACATGCCGATGACGTCGGCCTTCTGCTCGTCGGCGGCCTCGAGGATGGCCGAGACCGGCTGCTTGATGCCGAGGTTGACCACCTGGTAGCCGTTGTTGGACAGGATGATGTCGACGAGGTTCTTGCCGATGTCGTGCACGTCGCCCTTGACCGTGGCCAGCACGATGCGGCCCTTGGTCTCGCCCTCGACGCGGTCCATGTGCGGTTCGAGGTAGGCGACGGCGGACTTCATGACCTCGGCCGACTGCAGCACGAACGGCAGCTGCATCTGCCCCGACCCGAACAGCTCGCCGACCGTCTTCATGCCGTCGAGCAGCACGTCGTTGATGATCTCCAGGGCGGGCCGCTGGCCGAGCGCGGTGTCGAGGTCGGCCTCCAGGCCCTTCTTCTCGCCGTCGATGATGCGCCGCTTGAGCCGCTCGTACAGTGGCAGCGCGGCCAGCTCCTCGGCCTTGCCGGCGCGCATGGCGGCGGCGTCGACGCCCTCGAACAGGTCCATGAACTTCTGCAGCGGGTCGTAGCCCTCGCGGCGGCGGTCGTAGACCATGTCGAGCGCGACCTGGCGCTGCTCGTCGGGGATGCGGGCCATCGGCAGGATCTTGGAGGCGTGCACGATGGCGGAGTCGAGCCCCGCGTTGACGCACTCGTTGAGGAACACCGAGTTGAGCACCATGCGGGCGGCCGGGTTGAGGCCGAAGCTGATGTTGGACAGGCCTAGCGTGGTCTGCACGCCGGGGAAGCGCCGCTTGAGCTCGCGGATCGCCTCGATGGTCTCCAGGCCGTCGCGCCTGGTCTCCTCCTGGCCGGTGGCGATGGGGAAGGTGAGGCAGTCGACGATGATGTCCTCGACCCGCATGCCCCAGTTGCCCGTCAGGTCCTCGACCAGGCGGGTGGCCACGCGCACCTTCCAGTCGGCGGTGCGGGCCTGGCCCTCCTCGTCGATGGTCAGGGCGACGACGGCCGAGCCGTGCTCGCGGACGAGCCGCATGATCTTCTGGAAGCGGGAGTCGGGGCCGGCGCCGTCCTCGTAGTTGACGGAGTTGACCGCGGCGCGCCCGCCCAGCATCTCGAGGCCGGCCGCCAGCACCGCGGGCTCGGTCGAGTCGAGCATGATCGGCAGCGTGGAGGCGGTGGCGAAGCGGAAGGCCAGCTCCTTCATGTCGGCCACGCCGTCGCGGCCGACGTAGTCGACGCACAGGTCGAGCATGTGGGCGCCGTCGCGGGCCTGGTCGCGGGCCGTCTCGACGCAGTCGTCCCAGCGGCCCTCCAGCATCGCCTCGCGGAAGGCCTTGGAGCCGTTGGTGTTGCAGCGCTCGCCGATGGCCAGGTAGGAGGTGTCCTGCCGGAACGGGACCGTCTGGTAGAGCGAGGAGGCGCCGGGCTCCGGGTGCGGGCGGCGGCGGGCGACCTCGTTGCCGCGGACCCGCTCGACGACCTGGCGCAGGTGCTCGGGCGTGGTGCCGCAGCAGCCGCCGACCAGGGACAGGCCGTAGTCGCGGGTGAAGGTCTCGTGCGCGCCGGCCAGCTCTTCGGCCGACAGAGGATAGTACGCGCCGTCGGCGGTCAGCACCGGCAGGCCCGCGTTGGGCATGCAGGACAGCTTGAGGCGCGAGTGGCGGGCCAGGTAGCGCAGGTGCTCGCTCATCTCGGCGGGGCCGGTCGCGCAGTTGAGGCCGACGACGTCGATGCCGAGCGGCTCCAGCGCGGTCAGGGCGGCGCCGATCTCGGAGCCGAGCAGCATCGCGCCGTTGGTCTCGATCGTCACCTGCGCGATGATCGGCACGTCGCGGCCGGCGTCTTCGATGGCCTGCCTGGAGCCGACGACGGCCGCCTTGACCTGGAGCAGGTCCTGGCAGGTCTCGATGATCAGCGCGTCGGCGCCGCCCGCGATCAGGCCCGCGGCGTTGTCGCGGTAGGCGTCGCGCAGGGTCGCGTAGGGCAGGTGGCCGAGGGTGGGCAGCTTGGTGCCGGGGCCCATGGAGCCGAGCACGAAACGCGGCCGGTCGGGCGTGGACCAGTGGTCGGCGGCCTCGCGGGCGATCCTGGCGCCGGCCTCGGAGTATTCGAAGACGCGGTCGGAGATGTCGTATTCGCCGAGGGCGGCGAGGTTGGCGCCGAAGGTGTTGGTCTCCACGCAGTCGACGCCGACCGCGAAGTAGGCGTCGTGGACGCCGCGCACGATGTCGGGGCGGGTGACGTTGAGCACCTCGTTGCAGCCCTCGTGACCGTGGAAGTCGTCGAGCGTCGGGTCTTGGGCCTGGAGCATCGTGCCCATCGCCCCGTCGGCCACGATGACGCGCTCGGACAACACTTCTCGGAAGGACGGGGAGGTGCTCATGGGGTCCAGCTTATCGGGTGCGTTCCGAGGCCCGGCCCCGCCTCGAGCCGTGCCCCGGACGCGTGCGGATCGAGGGGCGGGCGGGTGGGGGGTTAGGGTATCGGGCAGCAATTGAACTTCGCGTCCAATTGGAGGGTTCATGGGCTACCGCACCGTACTCGTCGGCACCGACGGGTCCGCCTCCTCCTTCCGCGCCGTGTCGGCGGCGGCGTCCCTGGCCGGGGCGACCGGGGCCACGCTCGTGCTGGCGTGCGCGTACCTGCCCATGCGGGGGAACGAGCGGGCCGCGGCCGCCGAGCGGCTGGGCGAGCTGGCGTACAAGGTGAGCGGCTCCACCCCCGCGGACGACGCACTGCGGGCGGCGCGTGAGCACGCCGTGGCGGGGGGTGCGACGGACGTGGTGCTGTCGGCCGAGCAGGGTGAGGCGGTGGACGTGCTGATCGCCCTGGCCGCCCGGCACCGCGCCGACCTGCTGGTGGTGGGCAACCGGGGGCTCAACAGCCTGGCGGGGCGGCTGCTCGGCTCGGTGCCGTCCGCGGTGACGCACCGGGCGTCGTGCGACGTGCTGATCGTGCACACCACGGACGGCGGCCGCTGACGACCTTCACTCCCCGGAGGCGCGCTCTCGCGTACGCGCGCGTCCGGGTGTGATGGTGGCGCGCCGGACGACACGCCCGTGTACGCGCCGCGGCGGGCAGGCCGGCGGGCGGGGCGCGGGCGGGCGGGGGGATGGCCCGGCCTGCTGGTTCGGCCGGTGGTGCGCCGGCGGCGCTCGTACCGGCCGGAAGGGGCTCGCGGGGAGATCGGTGACGCCGACGGCCGCCGACCGCATAGGCTTAGCGGGACGATGGAGAGAGGAGGCGACACGTGACAGAGCTCGAAGGGCTCCCCGAGCTCGTCGACCCGGTGCTCATTGCCGCGTTCGAAGGGTGGAACGACGCGGGCGAGGCCTCCAGCGGTGTGATCTCCCATCTCGAGTCGGCGTGGAAGGCCGAGCCGCTCGTCGCGCTCGACCCCGACGACTACTACGACTTCCAGGTGACGCGGCCCGTGGTCGAGATGACCGACGGGCTCACCCGCTCGATCGTGTGGCCGACGACGCGGCTGCTGCGCGCCCGCCCTCCGGGGATCGAGCGCGACGTCGTGCTGCTGCGCGGCATCGAGCCCAACATGCGCTGGCGCTCGTTCTGCGCCGACATCATCCTGATCTGCCGCAAGCTGGGCGTCGACCTGGCCGTCATGCTGGGCGCCCTGCTCAACGACTCGCCGCACACCCGTCCCGTGCCGATCCTGGGCAGCGCGACCGATCTGACGCTGGCGCGTTCCACCAACCTGGAGCTGAGCCGCTACGAGGGCCCGACGGGCATCGTGGGGGTGCTGCAGCACGCGTTCGGCGAGGCCGGGCTCGACTCCATCGCGCTGTGGGCGTCGGTGCCCCACTACGTCGCCCAGCCGCCCAACCCGAAGGCCACGCTGGCGCTGCTGCGCCGGCTGGAAGACGTGCTGGAGATCCCCATGCCCCTGGGCGATCTCGACGAGGAGGCGCGCGCGTGGGAGCGCGGCGTCGACGAGCTGGCCTCACAGGACTCCGAGGTGGCCGACTACGTCAAGGAGCTCGAGGAGCGCAAGGACGCCGCCGAGCTGCCCGAGGCCAGCGGAGACGCGATCGCGGCCGAGTTCGAGCGCTATCTGCGGCGCCGCGACACCGACACTGACAGCTAATTTTCAGGGGTTAGATCCGACATTTTTTGGTGATTTTGGGCAATAATCGGGAACCGTGCAAGATTGCACCAAGTTGGGACTCCAGATTTAGCCCTCACCCCCGAAAATCTCGGCTTCGCACGTGATGCCTAGTCACTTGACCGCGCACGTTAGGCACGCCATGGCGACTTCCCACGTAGATCCGTATCAGAGGAGCCAGGACACCAGGCGGCGCATCCTGGAGATGGCCGTCTCCCTCCGCGAGGTCCGCGAGGACAACGGCGGCGGGTCGGTGGACCACTATCTGGCCCTGCTCCAGGACCGGCTCCCGCTCTGGCTCAGCATTCTTCATGACCTCGACCATCGCATCGGAAAAGGGTGCGTATCGGACAATCTTCTGCCCGTCGCTCAGGCCGGCATCGACTATCACCTCGAAGTGCAGGGCGCGGCGCTGCCCGCGTTCACCTCACCCTCCGTGACCGTGCGGTTCCGCGAGGCCATCCGCGACACCGGGCTCGGGCCGCGCATGGAGATCGCGCCGCTGGCCGCCTACCTGGCGGCCGAGCGGGATCTGGGCCGGATTCGTCCCGACGTGGATCCGGAGGCGAGCGCGCGGCTGCTGGTCGCGGGATGCTTCCACCGGGCCTACATCGAGATGTTCCTCGGTGCGGACGGCGGGCTCTCGCGCGAGGACAGCGCACGGGAGATCGTGCGCGAGCTGCGCTTGGAGCCGAACGCCTGAAGCCCGGTCTGGGGCAGGTGGCGGCGCAGGGACTCGTCGTAGCGGTGCCAGATGAGCGCCGCCACGTCGGGGTCCGCCCCCAGCGGCTCGGTCACCAGCCCCGCCCCTGACGCGGCCAGCCGGTCGTGGAAGAAGCCGGGCGCGAGCACGTACGAGGCGATCGCCACCCGCGCGGCGGGGGTCGAGTCGGTCGAGTCCAGCCGGTCCATGGCCTCCTCCAGGGAGGGCGTACCGGCCGAGGCGAAGGCCGCCGTCACCGGGCGGGCCAGGCGCACGGCGAGGCGGTGTGCGGCGGCGCGCACGTCGGCCAGCGCCGACGGGTCGGACGAGCCGGCCGCGCCGAGCACGACCGCGTCCGTGGCGCGCAGCCCGGCGCGCGTCAGCTTGCGCGCCAGCGCGTCGGTCAGCAGCCGGTGCGGCCCCAGCCAGCCGGCCACCACCGCGTCGGGGCGGTGCCGGGCGATGACCTCGGGCAGGTCGATGTGGGCGTGGTAGCCGCCGGCCAGCAGCAGCGGGACGACCACCACCGGGCCGCGGACCTCGGGCAGGACGTCCGACAGGAGCGGCGAGCTGATCTCCAGGTAGCTCAGCTCCACCCGCTGCCCGGGCCGCGCCCTTCTGACCGTCTCCGCCAGGGCCGACAGGGTCCGCTCCCCCGCCGCGCTGCGCGTGCCGTGCGCGGCCAGGACGAGCGCGGGCGTCACAGGCCGGCCTCGTAGCGGCAGGCGAGCCGGTAACCGCGCTTGACCACCGTCTCGACGATCCCGCCAGGCCCGAGGGCGCGGCGCAGCCGGGTGATGGCCATCTCCACGGCGTGCTCGGCAGAGTCGCGCGCGGCGCTGCCGGGCAGCACGGTACGCAGCTCCGCCCGCGACACCACGTGCCCCGGCTTGTCGGACAGCCGCTTGAGCACCGCCATCGGCGCCGGCGGCAGCGGCCGCAGCTCCCCGTCCACGACGACGGCGTGGCCGCGGATCTCCAGCCGGTGATCGCCGGCCACGAGCCGGGTGACGCCGTGCTCGGGCAGGTGCCTGGCCAGGGCGCGGGCCAGCGCGCCGAGCCGTGAGCGGTCCGGCTGCAGCGTCGGCACGCCGCGCGAGACCAGCGGGTCGGCGGTGACGGGCCCCACGCAGGCGGCCACGACCGGACCGCTGAACGCGGCCAGCAGCGCCTCCTCCAGCCCCTCGGCCCGCGCCGCGCCCAGCATGGCCTGCACGGCGGGCGCGCTGGTGAAGGCGACCGCGTCCACCGAGCCGGAGATCGTCTGGCTGATCAGGCGGCGCAGCGGCGAGATGTCGCGATACGGCAGCCACCGGTAGACCGGGATCTCGATCACCTCGGCCCCGGCCTGCCGCAGGTCGGCCACGAAGTCGCTGAGCGGCTCACCGTGCTGCTGCACCGCGATGCGCCGCCCGCGCAGGTCCTGGGCCAGCAGGTACTGCTTGACCTCCTCGCACGATTCGGTGGCGGGGGTCCAGTGGTCGTTGAGCCCGGCGGCGCGTACCGCTCCCCTGGCCTTGGGGCCGCGGGTCAGCAGGCGCGACCTGGACAGGTGCTCGTTCAGGTCGCCGGACAGGCCCCAGCCCTCGGCGGCGGCCATCCAGCCGCGGAAGCCGACGCCGGTGGTGACCACCACGTCGTCGAGCGGGTCCGCCAGGCTGAGCCGGGTCGCGGCGAGCAGGTCGGCGTCCTCGGCCAGCGGGACCAGCCGGATGGCGGGGGCGCTGACCACGCGGGCGCCGCGGCGCTCCAGGAGCGCCCCGAACTCCTCGCGCCGTCTCGTCGCGGTCACGCCGACGGTGAAGCCCGACAGGGCGTCGGGTGCCGTCTCCGGGGAGGAGCCGCTCTCGTCGGGAAGCGCGCTCATACGTGCACCTCCTGATGGTCATGGATGCCTGGCCGGGCCCCGAGCGCCCGGCCAGGCATCACAGGCGCGTGTGACGCAAGTGAGATCACCCTCCGATACTGCTTTCGGGGGGTTTCGCCTCTGGGTCTCCTCTGTTACCGCTGTGCTACAAGGCAGGAGCTTCGCGGTTGGCGGGGCGCGGTCCGGGGAAACGTTCACCGTGACGATCGCGGCCTATCGGGGAGTTGCGAGTGACGGTCCGGCCTATTCGCATGTTCGACGATCCGGTGCTCCGCTCGGTCGCGGCGCCGGTCCAGGATTTCGACCGTGAGCTCCGGCGACTGGTGAAGTCCCTGACCGCCACCATGCGGGCGGGGTCAGGCCGGGCCGGTCTGGCGGCTCCGCAGATCGGCGAGGCGGCGCGCGTCGTGGTCTACTCCTACGACGGCAAGTCCGGCCATCTGGTCAATCCCCGGCTGGAGCTGTCGGCGCGGCGCGTCACGGCCGACGAGGCGTGCCTGTCGGCGCCCGGATTGTGGTGGCCGCTGGAACGGTCCTACATGGTCACGGCACGGGGCCGCGACATGTTCGGCAAACCCGTGACCGTGCGGGCGCTCGGCGTGCTGGCGAGGGTGCTGCAGCACGAGATCGACCACCTCGACGGCGTGCTGTTCAGCGACCACCTCGAAGCGGCCGAACGGGAACGGTTTCTGGCCGAGGCTCTGACGGCGGGCTGAGCTCACGCCGCTGCCCGGGGTCGGTGCCGCCCCACACCCCGTACGCCTGCCGGGTGTCGAGCGCGTAGGCGAGGCACGGCTCCCGCACCGGGCAGCCGCCGCAAACGTGTTTGGCCTGCTCGACCTGAGACTGGCCAGGTCCTTCCATCGAGATCGGGAAGAACAGTTCCGGGTCCAGTTCCAGGCAGGCGGCCCTGCGTGTCCAGTCGAGCATCATCATCATGCTCCTGGCGCCTACCCATAATCGGCAGGTCATACCTCGCCGAGCAGCCGATCCCAATCGGAGAGGAATCTGCTGAGTCCGTAGCGGGCCAGCGCGGAGGCCCTGGCCGCCTTTCCGCTCTGCGCGGCGCGCTCGGGATCGTTCGCGTACGCGTCCAGCGCGTCGGCCAGGACGTGCACCTTCGTGGACAGCACACCGGCCTCCGGCGGCACCGCCTCGATCGCCTCGGTGGCCGCCAGCGCGACCACGGGCAGGCCGAGCATCATGGCCTCGATGAGGGCCAGGCCCAGCGAGGTCCAGCGGTAGGGGTGCAGGTAGACGCGGCGCCGGGCCAGCTCGGCGTGCATGACGTGCTGGGGCAGGTCCTCGTGGGTGCCGTACGGCAGCCCGCGCACCTTCATCCCGAACACGTCGAGGGGCACCCGCTCGGCGAAGCGGGGCAGCAGGTCGGTCCCGGCGACCCTGGTGCGGCGTACCGGCTCGTTGACCACCACGCCCGCGCGGGGCAATTCGCCCGTGTACAGGTGGCCGGGGTCGGGGACGCCGTGCTCGATGACGCGCGTGGGCGCCCGGCCGTTGTCCCAGTACAGCTCGTTGAAGTGGGTGACGTGCACGAGGCGGAGGTCGCTCCGGCCGGCGAGCGGGTGGCGGGTGCGGGGCACGTCGCCCACCGGGGTGTTGTGCTCGACGTACACGCCGGGCACGTCGCGCCCCAGCCACTCGCGGGCCAGGTCGATCTCGTGCGGGCGCTGGTAGACGGCGACGTCCACGGATTCGTGGCGCAGCCGGTCCCAGGGCACCTCGCGGGCGCGCGCGGGCCAGTCGAAGGTGTCCGCGCGCCCCCGGCCGTCGGGACCACGACCGGGGACAACCGGGAGCACGTACTCGTGGCCGCCCCGGACGAACGCGTTGGCCCACGAACCGTGCACGTGCCAGATGAGGATCCTCACCAGCGGCTCCAGCCCATCGCGCGGGCCCAGGGCGCCGAGACGGCCGGCACCGGCCCTTCCGCGTCGCTCAGCACGCGGTCGACGACGTCGGTCAGGTCGTCGGCGACCTCGGCGGCCTGCTGGATCTCCTCCTGCAGCGTCAGCGTCGTCGGGACCAGGATGCCCCGGGCGCCGGCGGCCCTGGCCGCCTCCATGTCCCTGCCGATGTCGCCCACCACCACGCAGTCGCGCGGGCTGACGTCGAGGACGGCGGCGGCCCTGATCACGAGCCCGGGCGCGGGCTTGCGGCAGGTGCAGCCGTCGGCGTCGTCGTGCACGCAGATCGCCCACGCGTCGAACGGCCCGAGCAACTCCTCGACCTTGGCGTTCACCTGGTCCATCTCGTCCGGGGACAGCAGGCCCTTGGCGACGCCGGACTGGTTGGTGACCACGGCCACCGGGACGTCGGCCTGTCTGAGACGGCCCAGCGCCTCCACGGCGCCGGGCATGGGCTCGACGAGGTTCGGATCGCCGTTGTACGGCACGTCCCTGATCAAGGTGCCGTCCCGGTCGAAGAGCACGGCTCCGGGGCGTCGCTTTTCGAACACCTTCCACCTCCGTCGCTGCCCGGCAGCTACCCGGGGGCCGAGGGGACAAACAACTACTTAGCGTCATCAATCGCCCGTCGGCCCGCGCGTTTCCGCAGCTCAAGGTTTGAGGACCGCTTCTCTCGGTAGCGGTCCTCCACATTCCTCAGGAGGCAGCATGAGGTTTCTCGGCATCAACGCGATCTTCCACGACCCGGCGGCGGCGCTGGTGGTCGACGGCCGGATCGTGGCCGCGGCGGAGGAGGAGCGCTTCAGCCGCCGTAAGCACGGCAAGCGGCCGCTGGCGTTCTCCGCGTGGGAGCTGCCCGAGCAGGCCGCCGCGTGGTGCCTGAGCACGGCGGGCCTGTCCCCTGAGGACATCGACGCGGTGGCCTACTCCTACGACCCGTCGCTCGTGGCCGGGAGGCCGGAGGGCGACTGGGAGGACCTGCGCACCCGGTACGCCGTCCGCGCCCCGGCCTTCCTGTCCACGGCGCTGCCCGGCCTCGACCCCGGCCAGGTCACCTACGTGCCGCACCACATCGCGCACGCCGCCTCGGCGGGCCTGGCCTCACCCTGGCGCGACTGCGCGGTGCTGGTGTGCGACGGCCGCGGCGAGAACGTCTCCCACCTGGCGGGCGTCTACCGCGGCGGCGAGCTGGAGGTGCTGGCCACGCAGGAGCTGCCGCACTCGCTCGGCCTCATGTACGAGGACGTCACCGAACACCTCGGCTTCCTGCGCTCCTGCGACGAGTACAAGGTCATGGCGATGGCCTCCTACGGCACCCCCCGCCACCTGGACGCGCTGCGCGAGGTGATCTACACGACCGGCGACGGCGGCTTCCGGGTCGAGCCGGTCGACTGGAACGGCTACGCCAAGGCCCTGCCCAAGGGCGCCGCGTGGACCTCCGACCACGCCGACCTGGCCGCCGGCGTGCAGGCCCGGCTGGAGGAGGTGTTGCTGGAGCTGGTGCGCTGGCTGCACGAGCGGACCGGCGAGCGGCGGCTGGCGCTGGCCGGCGGCGTGGCGCTCAACTGCGTGGCCAACACCCGGCTGCTGGACGAGGGCCCGTTCGGCGAGGTGTGGGTCCAGCCGGCCGCCGGCGACTCGGGCACCGCGCTGGGCGGGGCGCTTCACCTGGCGCAGGCGTACGGCGAGCCGGCCGCGCCCATGACGGACGCGGCGCTCGGGCGCGGCTTCACCGACGAGGAGCTGGGCGCGTGGCTCGACGTGGCCCGCGTGCCGCACACCCGCCCCGCCGACGTGGCCGCCGCGGTGGCCGCCGAGCTGGCGGCCGACCGGATCGTGGCCTGGTTCCAGGGACGCTCCGAGTACGGGCCGCGGGCGCTCGGGCGGCGCTCGCTGCTGGCGCATCCGGGGCACGCGCGCAACACCGAGCGGCTGAACGACGTCAAAGGGCGGGAGCAGTTCCGGCCCATCGCGCCGATGGTGCTGGAGTCGCGGGCCGGGGAGATCTTCGGGCGGGGGCCGGTGCCGTCGCCGTACATGCTGTTCGTCCACGACGTGCGGCCCGACTGGGCGGCGCGCATTCCGGCGGTCGTGCACGTGGACGGGACGGCGCGCATCCAGACGATCTCGGCGGCGACGGAGCCGCTGATGGCGCGGGTGCTGAGCGAGTTCGAGGCGCGTACGGGGCTGCCGGTGGTGGTCAACACGAGCCTGAACACCGCCGGGCGGCCCATGGTGGACGATCCGCGGGACGCGCTGGAGTGCTTCGGGTCCTCGCCGGTGGACGTGCTGGCGCTGGGGCCGTACCTGGTGCGGCGCGGGGAGGTGTTCGCCTCGTGACCACCGCGTTGATCACCGTGGTGATCCCCACGATCGGGCGGCCGACGCTGCGCGGCGCGCTGGCCGCCGTGGGGCCGGGGGTGCCGGTGATCGTGGTGGACGATCGCACCGCTTCGGGCTCGCTGGGGCCCTTTCCCGGGCATGTACGTGTCGTGCGGTCGGGTGGGCGGGGACCGGCGGCGGCGCGCAACGCCGGATGGCGGGCGGCGGACACCCCGTGGGTGGTGTTCCTGGACGACGACGTGATGCCGCGGCCCGGGTGGGCCGAGGCGGTCCGGAAGGACCTGGCGGACCTGCCCGGCGAGGTGGCGGGCAGCCAGGGGCGCATCGTGGTGCCGCTGCCCGCGGGGCGGCGGCCGACGGACGGTGAGCGGCACACCGCCGGGCTCGAAGGGGCGCTGTGGGTGACGGCCGACATGGCCTACCGGCGGTCGGCGCTGGAGGCGCTGGGCGGGTTCGACGAACGATTCCCGCGGGCGTACCGGGAGGACGCCGACTTCGCGCTGCGGGCTTCGCGGGCGGGGCACCGGCTCGTCAAGGGTGCGCGGGTGACGGCGCATCCGGTGCGGCCGGACGGGTTCTGGGCGAGCGTGCGGTTCCAGCGGGGCAACGCGGACGACGCGCTGATGCGGCGGCTGCACGGCTCCGGGTGGCGCGCGGCCATCGGCGGCGGGCCGGGGCGGCTGCGGCTGCACGCGGTGACGACGGCGGCCGGGCTGACGGCGGCCGGGCTGACGGCGGCGCACCTCGCCCGGAAGCGGGGTGCGGGGCCTCTGGCGGTGGTCGCGGGGGCCGTGTGGGCGGGGCTGACCGCCGAGTTCGTGTGGCGGCGGGTCGCTCCGGGGCCGCGCGACCCGGCCGAGGTGCTGCGGATGGCCGTCACGAGCGTGCTGATCCCGCCGGTCGCCTGCGCGCACCGGCTGCGGGGGGAATGGCGGGCGCGGCGATGAGCGGCGGTCGCGAGCCCGGGGCGAGCGAAGCCGGGCTGGACGGGTCCGGAGTGGATGGGTCCGGAGTGGGCGGGGCCGGTGCGGTCCGGCGGTCGAGGGCCGGGCGGGTGCTGGTGGCGCGGCTGGACGATGCCGGGGACGTGCTGCTGGCCGGGCCCGCCGTCCGTGCCGTGCGGGCGGGGGCGCGGGAGGTGGTGTTCCTGGCCGGGCCGCACGGCAGGGCGGCGGCCGAGGTGCTGCCCGGGGTGGACCGGGTGGTGGAGTGGCACGCGCCGTGGATCGACCACACCCCGCCACCCGTCACGAAGGACCGGGTGGCCGACCTGATCGGAAGGACGGGCGGGATCGACGAGGCGGTGATCCTGACCTCGTTCCACCAGTCCGCGCTCCCGCTGGCGCTCCTGCTCCGGCTGGCCGGGGTGGGCCGGATCACCGCGATCAGCAACGACTACCCGGGCTCCCTGATCGACGTACGGCACCGCGTGGACGAGAGCGTCGACGTGCCGGAGGCGGAGCGGATGCTGGCGGTCGCCAGGGCGGCCGGATTCGAGCTGCCGCCGGGCGATGACGGCAAACTCGCAGTTCAGCGGCCATTGCCGGATATAGCCAAATTTACGGGGCACTGTAGTGGCGTCGGCGCCGTTGCCGACAAAGGCGCGTATGTCGTGGTGCACCCAGGAACCTCGGCCCCCGCTCGGACCTGGTCCGCCGAAAGGCATCGGCAGACCGTCCGGGAGCTGGCCGCGGACGGACACCAGGTTGTCGTGACCGGAACGGAACGTGACCTCACCGCCTTCGTGGCCAGCGACGTGGCGGCCGACCTGGGCGGAGTGACCACATTCGCGGAACTGGCCGCCGTGATCGATCGTGCCGGTGTGCTCGTGGCGGGCAACACCGGCCCCGCGCACCTGGCGGCGGCGGTCGGTACCCCGGTCGTGAGCCTGTTCGCCCCCGTCGTCCCCGCGGCGCGGTGGGCCCCGTACGGCGTTCCCACGGTGCTGCTCGGAGATCAGCAGGCGCCCTGCGGCGGCAGCAGGGCCCGCGTCTGCCCGATCCCCGGACACCCGTGCCTGTCCCAGGTGACAAGTGAGCAGGTGGTCAAGGCAGTGAGGGAGCTGACGCAGTGAAGGTCGATCTCATCTCCGAGCACGCGGATCCGCTGGCGGCGGTCGGCGGCGTGGACTCCGGCGGGCAGAACGTGTACGTCGCCGCGCTGGCCATCGCCCTCGCGGAGCGCGGGCACACGGTCGTCGTCCACACCCGGCGCTCCTCGGCGTCGCAGCCCGAGTCGGTGCCGCTGGCTCCGGGCGTCACGGTCGAGTACGTGCGAGCCGGTCCCGCGGCTCCTCTTCCGAAGGACGACCTGCCTCCGTACATGCCGGAGTTCACCGAGCGGCTCGCCGCCCGCTGGGCCGTGCGCCCGCCGGACGTCGTGCACGCGCACTTCTGGATGAGCGGGCAGGCCGCGCTGCGGGCGGCCGGCGGGATCCCGGTGGTGCAGACCTTCCACGCGCTCGGCACCGTCAAGCGGCGCTGGCAGGGGGACGCCGACACCAGCCCCGCGCACCGGATCGACACCGAGCGCGAGATCGGCCTGCGGGCCGACGCCGTGCTGGCCACCTGCAGCGACGAGGTGAACGAGCTGTGCGCAATGGGGATCCCCGAGCAGCGCGTCGCGGTCGTCCCGTGCGGGGTGGACCTGTCGGCGTTCTGCCCGGACGGGCCGGTGGCGCCGCGCCCCGGCGCCAAGATGGTGCTCAGCATCGGCCGGATGGTGCCGCGCAAGGGCGTCGACACCGTGATCGCGGCCATGCGCCAGGTTCCCGGCGCCGACCTGGTCATCGCCGGGGGCCGCCCGGACGACGAGGAGACGGCCAGGCTGCGCGAGCTGGCCGCGGCGTACGGGCTCGACCGGCGCGTCCACGTCATCGGCAGCGTCCCGCGCCGGCACGTTCCGGCGCTCATGCGCTCGGCCGACGTGGTGGTGACGGTGCCCTGGTACGAGCCGTTCGGCATGGTCCCGGTCGAGGCGATGGCGTGCGGGGTGCCCGTCATCGCGTCGGCGGTCGGCGGTCACCTCGACACGGTCGCGGGCTGCGGCGTCCTCGTGCCGCCGCGCCGCCCGCGGGCCCTGGCCAGGGCGCTCAAGGAGGTGCTCGGGGATCCGGACCGGCACGCGACGCTCGGGGCGGCGGGGGCCAGACGGTGCCGGGAACGGTACGGCTGGGCGCACGTGGCCGAGCGGACCGAGGCCGTGTACACGCAGGTCATCGATGGAAAGGTCTGCCGCCTGGCGGCCATGGGGGGATGATCATGGACGTACATCTCGAGAAGCTCTGGAACACGCTGGAGAAGGTGGATGATCACGCGGTCACCGTACGAGCCTGGGGCGGGAAGCTGGCCGGCGTGCTGGCCGCCGGGGGCAGGCTGCTGGCCTGCGGCAACGGCGGCTCGGCGGCGGAGGCGCAGCACCTGACGGCCGAGCTGGTCGGCAGGTTCAGGGAGGACAGGCCACCGTACGCGGCGATCCCGCTGCACGCCGACGGCTCGTCGCTGACGGCGATCGCCAACGACTTCGGCGCGGACCAGGTCTACGCCCGTCAGGTCCGGGCGCACGGCCGCGCGGGCGACGTGCTGCTGTGCCTGTCCACGAGCGGCGCCAGCCCGAACGTGCTGGCCGCGGCCGCGGCGGCGCAGGGGGCCGGGTTGCTGGCCTGGGCCATGACGGGACCGGCGCCGAACGCGCTGGCGGGGCTGTGCGACGACGCGGTGGCCGTACCGGCGTGGGAGACCGCCACCGTGCAGGAGGTCCACCTGGCGCTGATCCACCTGTTGTGCGACGCGGTGGAGGACGCGCTGTGAAGGCCGGGCGGCTGGTCGTCATCGGCGACACGCCGCTCGACGTGGACGTCGAGGGTGAGGCCGAGCGGCTCTGCCCGGACGCGCCCGTGCCGGTGCTCGACGTGTGCGCCGAGCAGGCCCGCCCCGGCGGGGCGGGCCTGGCGGCGCTGCTGGCCGCGCGGGACGGCGCCGAGGTCGTGCTGATCACGGCGATCGGCGACGACCCCGACGGCCACCGCCTGTGCGGGCTGCTGTCGGGCGAGCTCGATCTGGTACGCCTGCCGCTGCGCGGCGGCACCGTCCGCAAGACCAGGATCAGGTCGGGCGGCCAGAGCCTGGTCAGGCTGGACACCGGCGACGGCGTGGCCGGGCACACAGCAGGGAAAACGGCTGGGCACACAGCCGGGCGCACGGCGGGGGGCACGCTCGTCGCCGAGCTCGCGGCGGAGATCGAGTCGGCCGGCGCGGTGCTGGTGTCCGACTATGGCAGGGGCGTCGCCGGGATGGCTCGCGACCTGCTGCGCGAGAGCACCGTGCCGGTGGTGTGGGACCCGCATCCCCGGGGCGAGCAGCCGATGCCCGGCTGCGCGCTGCTGACGCCGAGCGAGGCGGAGGCGAAGCTGCTGTGCCCGTCGGGATATCACGGCCCTGACGAGGCCGCCCGCCGCCTCGTCAGGGCTCTGCGGGCCAGGGCGGTGGCCGTCACGATCGGCGAGCGCGGTGCCGCGCTGGCCGTCGAGGGCGGCCCGGTCATCACGGTGACGCCGCCGGTGCGGGCCGGCGGCCGGGACGCGTGCGGCGCGGGCGACCGGTTCGCCAGCGCCGCGGCGCTGGCGCTGGGCGACGGCGCGGGCGCCGAGGAGGCCGTCACCGCCGCCGTGGCCGCGGCCTCGCGCTTCGTCGAGCGCGGCGGCGCCGCGTCCGTCAGGGTGCGGGAGCAGCGGCTCGGCGACCGGCCGCGCACGGCGCTGGAGGTGGCCGCGCTCACCCGGGCGTCCGGCGGCCGGCTGATCGCCACCGGCGGCTGCTTCGACCTGCTGCACGCGGGCCACGTGAGCCTGCTGCGGCGGGCCAGGGCGCTGGGCGACGCGCTGGTCGTCTGCGTCAACTCCGACGACTCGGTACGCCGTCTCAAGGGCCCGTCCAGGCCCATCGTGAACGCGCTCGACCGGGTCGAGGTGCTGCGGGGACTGGGCTGCGTGGACGCGGTGCTGGTCTTCGAGGAGGACACACCCGCCGGCGCCATCGAGCTGCTCCGCCCGGACGTGTGGGTCAAGGGCGGCGACTACGAGGGTGAGCGGTTGCCCGAATCCGAGGTCCTCGGCCGGCTCGGCGCGGAGATCGTCGTACTGAGCACCCTGCCGGGCCGTTCGACAACCAATCTGATCAGGGAGATCCAGTGAACATTTTGATCACCGGAGGAGCCTCCGGGCTCGGTCTGGCCACCGCCGAGGCGGTGGAGAAGGAGGGCTGGAAGGCCCTGGTCGTCGACGTGCGCGAGCCAGACCAGCGCTTCGAGCACGTCACGGCCGACCTGTCCGAACGGAGGGAGGCCGAGCGGGCGGTACGTGAGCTGGCCGAGCGGGCCGGCGGGCTGGACGGGGTGGTGACGGCCGCGGGCATCGACGCGTGCGGGCGGCTGGAGGACGTGCCGGCCGACGACTGGGAGCGGGTCATCCGGGTGAACCTGCTGGGCACGGCCTCGGTCGTACGGGCGGCGCTGCCGTACCTGAAGCACACCCGCGGCAAGGTCGTCACCTGCGCCTCGACGCTGGGGCTGCGGCCGCTCAGCGACGCGTCGGCGTACTCGGCCTCGAAGTTCGGCGTCGTCGGCTTCACCCGGGGGCTGGCCGTCGAGCTGCGCGGGGAGGTGGGGGTGACCCTGCTGATCCCCGGCGGCATGCGGACGGGCTTCTTCGACGGCCGGCCGGACCAGTACAAACCGGGTCCGGAAGCGGGCCTGAACAATCCTGCCGACGTCGCGCAGACGATCGTCTTCGCGCTTCGGCAGCCCGCCGGATGCGAGGTGAGAGAGCTCGTCGTGTGCCCGTCCACGGAGACGTCATGGCCCTAGAACTCCTGGTACTGCGCGGGCTCGGGCTGGGCGACCTGCTCACGGCCGTGCCCGCGCTGCGAGCGCTGCGTCAGGCCTTTCCCAAGCACCGGATCACGCTGGCGGCGCCGCGGGCGCTGGAGGCCCTGCTGCCGCTGACCGGCGCGGTGGACGGCCACGTGGACGTGTCGGGGCCGGGGCCCATCCCGTTCGAGCGGCCCGACATCGCGGTCAACCTGCACGGGAAGGGGCCGCAGAGCATCGAGGCGCTGCGGCGTACCGATCCCGGGCGGCTGATCAGCTTCGGCACCGGCCCGCCGTGGCCGGACGACGTCCACGAGGTACGGCGCTGGTGCGACCTGCTGGAATGGCACGGCGTGCCCGCCGACCCCACCGACCTGACACTCGGCACCTCCGACAGGACGGGGCCGGTGATCCTGCATCCGGGCGCCGCCCACCCGGCCCGCCGCTGGCCGCCTGAGCGCTTCGCCCAGGTGGCCGCCCAGCTCGACGACGTGGTCATCACGGGCACCGAGCAGGAGGTGCCGCTGGCCCGCGAGGTCGCCGAACTGGCGGGCCTGCCGCCGGGGCGGATGCTGGCCGGGCGGACCTGCCTGGCCGACCTGATCGACCTGGTCAGCAGGTCGCGGCTGGTGATCTGCGGCGACACCGGCGTGGCGCATCTGGCGACGGCGTTCTGCGTGCCGTCGGTGGTGCTGTTCGGGCCGGTCTCCCCCGCGTTGTGGGGGCCGCCGCCGGGCTGGCGCCACGTGGCGCTGTGGGCCGGGCGCAACGGGGATCCGCATGGGGAGCGGGTCGACCCCGGCCTGCTGAAGATCGAGGTTTCCGAAGTCGTCGACGCAGTCATGGAGGTCACGTCATGAGGGCTCTGGTCACCGGGGGCGCCGGGTTCCTCGGCTCCTATCTGTGCGAGCGGCTGCTGGAGGAGGGGGCGGACGTCGTCTGCATGGACAGCTTCCTCACCGGCGGGCCGCGCAACGTCGAGCATCTGCTCGTCCGGCCCGAGTTCCGGCTCATCGAGTGCGACCTGACCGGGTACGTGCACGTGCCGGACCGACTGGACCTCGTGCTGCACTTCGCCTCGGCCGCCTCGCCGGCCGACTACCTGCGCTATCCGATCGAGACCCTGCGGGTGGGCAGCGTGGGCACCCTGCACGCGCTGGGGCTGGCCAGGGAGAAGGGCGCCCGGTTCATCCTGGCCTCGACCAGCGAGGTGTACGGCGACCCGCTGGAGCACCCGCAGCGCGAGACGTACTGGGGGAACGTGAACCCGGTCGGCCCGCGCAGCGTCTACGACGAGGCCAAACGCTTCGCCGAGTCGCTGACCACGGCCTACCGCCAGTCGCGGGCCACCGACACCGGGATCGTGCGCATCTTCAACACCTATGGCCCGCGCATGCGCCCGTTCGACGGGCGGGCGATCCCGACGTTCATCCGGCAGGCGCTGACCGGCGAGCCGATCACGATCACCGGCGACGGCTCGCAGACGCGGTCGATCTGCTACGTGGACGACACCGTGACGGGCATCCTGGCCATGGCCCGCAGCGACTTCGCCGGGCCCGTCAACATCGGCAATCCCGACGAGCTGACCATGATCGAGCTGGCCACCCTGGTCAGGGACCTGGCCGGGTCGTCGTCGGAGATCAGGTACATCGACCGTCCGGCCGACGATCCCAAGGTCAGGAGGCCGGACACGTCGCTGGCGGCCGAGCGGCTCGGCTGGTCATCGGAGGTGCCCGCCAAGGAGGGGCTCAGGCGGACGATCGAGTGGTTCTCCGCCGAGCTGGGCTTGATCGAGCAACTGGCGAGAGTCTGAGGCTCACCTGGGGTTGCCGGCGCCGAGCCAGGCGAGGTAGTCGGCGGCCCCGCGCCCGGTGTCGTACTCCGGCTCGAAGCCGGTGTCCTCGCGCAGGCGGGTGACGTCGAGCCAGAGGCCGGTCTCGGGGCTCTCCGTCAGGTGGGGGCGGGCGCCGGGGACGAGTTTCGCGATCGCGGCGGCGACCTCTCCGTTGGTCGTCCGCCGCCCGGAGGCCACGTTGTACGTACGGTGCCGCAGCCGCTCCGCCAGTTGCAGCAGGGCGATGGCCCGGCCGCAGTCCCTGGCGTAGAGCAGGTCCATGCCGTCGCCCGCCCGCAGATCGCCGTGATCAGTGCCGTGGGCGGCGGCGTGCACGAGCTGGGGCGCGCCGAAGAACGGCGACGGGGTGTGGCCGCCGGGCCCCCAGATGGCGCCAATGCGGTAGGTGACGGCGTCGATGCCCATGGCGCCGGCCAGGTGGTCGGTGATCAGCTCGCCGATCTTCTTGAAGCCGGGGATCGGGTGGGCGACGGTCATCGGCAGCGGAACGTCCTCGGCGAAAGGGCTCTCACCGGAGGCACCGAGGTACACGCCGATCGTACTGGCCAGCCCGACCCGGCTCACCTGCCACTCCTGGGCGGCCCTGAACACGTTGAACAGGCTCTTGAGCGCCCTCTCCGCGCCTTCGGCGGGCTCGTGCCCGCCGGGCGGCCACGGCATCGAACCGGCGAGGTGCACGATGCCGGTGATCTTGTGGCGTTCCCCGATGGAGAGGAGGGCCCGTTCGTCGGTGAGGTCGGCCTGTTCGACGACGACGCGCTCGTCGGCGGAGGCGCCCTGGCGGCGCTGGACGAGCACGCAGGACTCCCCCAGGTCGAGCAGCGCGCGGGTGGTGTGCGTGCCGATGAATCCGAGGCCACCGGTGATCAGAATCATGTCAGTCCCATAGATCGTCAGTGTTACTGATTATCAGGGTAACAAAAAAGCGGCCGCCTGGGAACGGGCGGCCGCTTCGCTACAGGGACACGCCCAGGAGGGCGTCGGCGAGGTCGCGGACGAGAGCCGGGGACGAGGAGTCGGGGCCACCGTCCGGCAGGGCCTCGTCGGCCCAGGCGTCGATCGCGGCCAGCGCGGCCGGTGAGTCGAGGTCGTCGGCCAGGCGGGCGCGCACCGTGGCCAGCAGCTCCTCGGCGCGCGGGCCCGAGGCGAGCGCCACGGCGGAACGCCAGCGGGCCAGGCGGCGCTCGGCCGTGGCCATCATGGCGGGGACGTATTCCCAGTCGGCCCGGTAGTGATGGGCCAGCAGCACCAGCCGGACCGCCATCGGGTCGTGCTCCAGGCGCAGCTTGTGGACGAAGACCAGGTTGCCCTTGGACTTCGACATCTTCTCGCCGCCGAGCGCCACCATCCCGGCGTGCGTGTAGAACTTGGCGAACGGCCACTCGCCCGTCGCGGCGTGCCCTTCGGAGGCGCCGCACTCGTGGTGCGGGAAGATCAGGTCGGAGCCGCCGCCCGCGACGTCGTAGCCGGGGCCCAGGTGGTCGAGCGCGATCGCGGTGCACTCGATGTGCCAGCCGGGACGGCCGCGGCCCAGCGGTGAGTCCCACGCGGGCTCGCCGGGCCGCTCGGCCCGCCACAGCAGCCAGTCGAGCGGGTGCCGCTTGCCGGGCCGGTCGGGGTCGCCGCCGCGCTCGGCGAACAGGGCCAGCATCTCCTGCTCGGGGTAGCCGGACACCTGCCCGAACTTGGGCGCGTCGGCCACGCTGAAGTAGACGTCGCCGCCGAGCTCGTAGGTGACGCCCTTGGCCGACAGCCGGGCGATCAGGCCGGCCACCTGCCCGACGACCTCGGTGACGCCGACGTATTCGCGCGGCGGCAGGATCCGCAGGGCCTCCATGTCGCCGCGGAACAGCTCGATCTCGCGCTCGGCCAGGTCCTGCCAGTCGACGCCGGTCTGGGCCGCGCGCTCCAGGAGCGGGTCGTCCACGTCGGTGGCGTTCTGGGTGTAGTGGACCTCGTGGCCCGCGTCCCGCCACATCCGGCCGACCAGGTCGAAGGCGTGGTAGGTGTTGGCGTGGCCGAGATGGGTGGCGTCGTAGGGGGTGATGCCGCAGACGTACATCCTGGCCGTGGGCCCCGGATCGGTCTGCCGGACCTGCCGGGCCGAGGTGTCGTAGAGACTCAGCGGAATGCTCTCACCTGGGAGCTGGGGAATGTTCTGGGCAGACCACGATCTCATGTCTTTGAGCCTATCCGTCCCGATCAGCGGTCAGGTCGATGAAGTCGTACGTCACATCGTCCGGCGCGATCGTGACCTCCATCACCGACAGGGAGGCGAAGATCCGGCCGTCCGGAGCCTCGTGGCGGATGATCAGCGCGCTCCGGTCGGAGGACGGCTCCGCCTTGATCAGTTCCCGCCATGCGGTGGCGCCCGCGAACCGGGGCAGGTACGCCACCACCCGCTCGCTCTCCGGGTCCAGGCCCGTGTTGACGACCATGCTGGTGCCCTCGGGCAGAGCGGAGACGGCAGCGCGGTCGCCGTCCCAGCTCAGCAGCCGGATCCCGGCCAGGCCGGCGAGCACGAGGTGAAAGGGGTCGTAGCGGGACAGGTCGCCCGCGGGCAGCTCGCCGGTGTACGCCGCCCGCAGCGCCAGGTCTCCCCGCGAGATCCTGGTCGCCTGCGCGGCCTCCCGGCCGTGGCCGTTGAGCAGCGCCGCGGCGCGGCGGGCCGCCGGGTTGACGGCCAGCCAGGTGCCGCCGGCCTTCAGGTCACGCCCGCCGATCACGCCCGGATATTCCGGCCAGTGCTCCCCCGGCCCTTCCCAGGGCCGGTCTTCGAACTCGTCCCGCACGCCCATGAGGGTCAGCGGCCGCCCTGTTCTCACGATGAGCGTGCACATGGGCAAAGGGTATTAAACGGGTTTGGGGTATTTCAGATGGGGGGCCAGGGTATGGCGGGCCAGCCCTCTGACGGGTACGGATGCACCCCGGTGTCCAGCAGCCGCCTGACCCGCTGCCAGGTGGCCTCCACCTCGGCCTGCGTGAGCAGCTCGCGCAACCGGCGCCCCAGCGAGCCGGACTCCAGGTCGCGCTCCAGCTTGGCCAGCACCGCCACCGCCTCGCGGGCCAGCGGCTTGCCGCGCCACTGCCACAGGACCGTGCGGAGCTTGTCTTCGGCGGAGAAGCAGACGCCGTGATCGACTCCATAGACGTGCCCGGTGGGCAGCGGCAGCAGGTGACCGCCCTTGCGGTCGGCGTTGTTGACCACCGCGTCGAACACCGCCATCCGGCGCACGACCGGGTTGCGGCTCTTGACCAGCCGCATGAGGTCGATCTCGCGCTCGGTGTCGATCCAGAGCTGGCACATGCCGGGGCCGAAGGGCCCGTCGCGGTAGACCGTGGGCGGCACGATGCGCCAGCCGGTCGCCTGCGACACCTCGAACGCGGCCACCTCGCGGGCGGCGAGGGTGCCGTCGGGGAAGTCCCACAGGGGGCGCTCGCCGCGTACGGGCTTGTAGACGCAGGCGGCCGAGCGCGAGCCGAGCTTGACCGAGCAGTAGAGCGTCATGTTGGTCGCCTCGACGAGGCGGCCGGCGACCTCCACGGTGCCGTCGCGCAGCAGCGCGAGGGCCTCCTCGTCATGCATGGACGGCGTTGGGGAGGGCTTGATGGCCGGTTCGCTCTCCGGAGCGGTCATGAAGCCTGCTCACCCCCGCGGTAGCCGTTGAGACGGACGCAGACGTGTCCGGCGGCGTCGAGCGGCTGTCCGCACAGGGGGCACGGCGGCCGGCCCGCCGAGACGATCTGGAGGGCCCGCTGGGTGAAGGCGCGCGCGGCGCCCGCGCTGATGCGCACGCGCAGCACCGCGGGCTCGGGGCTGTCGAGATCGTCTTCGTCGACGACCTCCTGCGCCTCGATCACCACCTGCGAGTTCTCGGCGTCCCAGGCCAGTGCCATGGTGCCGACGCGGAAGTCCTCCGCGAGCGGCACGTCGAGGGGCGCGTCGTCGGCCAGGTCGGCGGGAGCGAGCGCGGGCACCTGGGCGACGCCCCCGCTCAGGCGCAGCACCTCGTCGAGCAGCTCGTCGAGCCTGCCCGCGAGCGCCGCGACCTGCAATTTCTCCAGCGCCACCGTGGTCAGTCTGCCCTCGGCCCTGGCCTGCAGAAAAAAGACCCGTGCGCCCGGCTGCCCCAAGGCACCGGCGACGAATCTCTCTGGTGGGTCGTAGTCGAAGACCGGCATAGCCTGACCTTACGTGGTTCCGGGCCCGCCGCCGACGGCGGCATCGCTCCCGGTGATGTTTTCTCCCCCGTCTTTCTCCTCCGAATCCTCGGGAAGCCTCAATTCCCCCATATCGTTAACCCTGAGAACAAAGGGACGCAGGGGGGCATAGCGAATGACGGTGAGAGCCGCCGGATCGGCGGTTATGCGCTGAAACTGATCGAGGTGGAGGCCCAGAGCGTCGGCGACGATCGCCTTGATCACGTCGCCGTGGCTGCAGACCAGGTAGACACCCTTCCCCCCGAGGCGTTGATTCCACTCCCGGACCGCCGAGACGGCCCGATGCTGCATCGCGGTCAGCGACTCCCCTTCCGGAAATGTCGCCGCGCTCGGGTGCGCCTGCACGACCTGCCACAACGGTTCCTTGGCGAGTTCGGCGAGCGGCCGGCCGGTCCACGCGCCGTAGCCGCACTCGATGAAGCGATCGTCGATCTGGACGTCCGTTTCGCGGCCTTCCGCAACCGCTTGCGCCGTTTCCCGGCAGCGTTCGAGCGGGCTGGAGACAATGACATCGAGCCTGACGCCCGCGACGCGCCCGGCGAGCGCGGCGGCCTGCGCCCTGCCCGCCTCGCTCAGATGCACTCCCGGGGTACGCCCGGCGAGCACCGGCCCGGTGAGGTCGGTCAGCCCGTGCCGGGCCAGAAGAAGCGTGGTCACACAGCAAGTGTCGCAGGCGTCGATCACAACGTTTCATCGACGTGGACGGTAACCTGGCGGGATCATGGAGCAGCGCTATGTCGGCCACAGCGGCCTGTCGGTGTCCCGGCTGGGGCTCGGCACGATGACCTGGGGGCGTGACACCGACGCGGACGAGGCGGCCGCCCAGCTCCGCACGTTCCTCGACGCGGGGGGCAATCTCGTCGACACGGCCGACGTCTACACCGGCGGCGACTCCGAACGGCTGCTGGGCCGGATGCTGCGCGACTCGGTGCCGCGCTCGGAGCTGGTGATCTCGACCAAGGCCGTGGTGACGCCGTCGGGCCGCCGTCCCCGCGACGCCTCCAGGCGTCACCTGATCGCCGCGGTCGACGACTCGCTCAACCGTCTCGGGCTCGACTACGTCGACCTGTGGCAGCTCCACACCTACGACGCCGAGGTGCCCCTGGAGGAGACCCTGGCCGCGCTCGACGCGATCGTCTCCTCCGGCCGGGCCGTCTACGCGGGCGTCTGCGACTACGCCGGCTGGCAACTGGCCGCGGCCGCCGTCACCCAGCGGATGGTGCCCGGCCGCATCCCGGTCACCGCGGCCCAGGTCGAATACTCCCTGCTGGCCCGTGAGCCGGAGCGCGAGCTGCTGCCCGCCGCGGCGCACCTGGGCGTGGGCGTGCTGGCCTGGTCGCCGCTCGGGCGCGGGGTGCTGACCGGCAAATATCGCACCGGGATCCCGGGCGACTCGCGCGCCGCGACGCCCCACTTCGCCGACTTCGTCCGGCCCTATCTCGACGAGCGCAGCCGCCGGGTCGTCGAATCCGTCATGACGGCCGCCGACGGTCTTGGTGTGTCGCCGCTCGCCGTCGCCCTATCCTGGGTGCGCGACCAGCCCGGCGTCGCCTCGGCCATCGTCGGGGCCCGTACACACGCGCAGCTCAAGGGCGTCCTGCCCGCAGAAGACGTGGTGCTGCCCAGAGAGATCCGAGAGGCCCTCGATGACGTGTCGTCACTCGACTGATACGGAAAGAGAGACTCTCTCGCGTATCACTAGTCGATACCGAATCGCAACTTTACCCGGCAAACGCCTGCGTCTGGCGAGCGATGTCCATAAAGATTTCCCCCGGAAGCGACGCAGGAGGGGACGGATGGGGAGCAGGACCGCGATCTCGGCTGGAGTTCTCGCGGTGGCACTGGCGGCCGTCCCCGTGGGGGCCCCTGCCGCCTCGGCGGCCGTACAGGATTGCGCGCACGACGGGGGCCTGCTCTCGGGGGTGACCAACACCCTGTGCGACGTGGTGAAGGCGGTGACGGGCACGGTCGACACCCTCACGGGGGGCACGACCGACCGGGTGACGAGCGGGGTCGACGACACCACGGACGAGGTGCTCGGGCGGGTCGGTGAAGCGGTGCCGACGACCAAGTCCGACTCCGGCCGATCGACCGCCAAGCCCGGCACGACGCCGGACCCCTCGAAGACCGGCCTGGTGCCGGAGACCCTCAACGACGTGTGCCTGCCGGTGCTGGCCTGCAAAGACCAGGAAGGCGTCGGCACGGTGACCCCCGGCCCGTCGCCCAGCCCCTCGGGCACGCGCAAGGGACGGCTGGTCGAGGGCCGCTCGAAGGCCTCGGCGGCGCCTGTGCCGACCACCTCCCGGCCGGAGAGCCGGCCGCAGCAGGTGGACACGGGGCGGCCGGTCCCCGAGCGGAAGACGGTGGACGCCGAGGAGCCGCGGGTCGACCTGCTGTGGCCCAACCCGTTCGCCCATGAACTGACGGTCCCGATGCAGGACCAGCGCGTGGTCCGGCCCAGCCCGCCGGCCTCCGACGTGCTGGGGACCGTTCTGACGATCGCGCTCCTGGGCTCGGCGGTCCTCGCCACCCGGATCGTGCAGCAGCGCCGCCACCGTACTGAGCCGACGGAGTCGATCCCGTTCGAGCCGGCCAGGGCCGGTAATGGGCGGCACCGGCTCGCGTGAGCTTGTGAGCGGTGCGGTGTGCACGCTTTCCCGGCGTGATCGGGCAGTGTGCACCGTGGCACGGCGCGCACCCTTTTTCTAGCCTCGTACGCAGTGGCCTGGCCCAGACGACGGGGGGGTCGTGGACCAGGCCTTGAAGTACGGGGGCGCCGATCAGGTCGCCGGGCGGCCGGCTGTGGCGGCCGCCCGGCGACCCTGACCGGTCGGACGCAACCGGTCGGATGCGATGCGGCCGGTCAGGCTTTGGCCGTCAGGCGCCGATCGCGTGGACGCCGCCGTCGACGTGGACGATCTCGCCCGTCGTCGCCGGGAACCAGTCGGACATCAGGGCCACGCACGCCTTCGCCGCCGGCACCGTGTCCGAAAGATCCCAGCCCAGCGGGGCCTTCTCGGGCCAGCTGTCCTCGAACTCCTTGAAGCCCGGGATCGACTTGGCCGCCATCGTGCGCAGCGGGCCGGCCGCCACCAGGTTGACGCGGATGTTCTGCTTGCCCAGGTCGCGGGCCAGGTAGCGGTTGGCGGACTCCAGGCCGGCCTTGGCCACGCCCATCCAGTCGTAGACGGGCCACGCCTTCGAGGCGTCGAAGTCGAGGCCGACGACCGCGCCGCCGTCCTTCATGAGCGGCAGGCAGGCCACCGCCAGGGACTTGAACGAGTACGTCGACACGTGCAGGGCGGTGGCGACGTCCTCCCAGGAGGTGTTGAGGAAGTTGCCGCCGAGCGCCGTCTGCGGGGCGAAGCCGATCGAGTGGACCACGCCGTCGAGGCCGTCGACGTGCTCGCCCACCCGGGCGGCCAGCGAGTCGAGGTGCTCGGTGTTCTGGACGTCGAGCTCCAGCACCGGCGCGGGCGCGGGCAGGCGCTTGGCGATGCGCTCGACCAGGCTGAGTCGGCCGAACCCGGTCAGGACGACCGTGGCGCCCTCTTCCTGGGCCAGCTTGGCGACCGAGAACGCGATCGAGGCGTCGGTCAGGACGCCCGTCACGAGGATCCGCTTACCTTCGAGAAGTCCCACGTCAGTGCCCCATTCCAAGTCCGCCGTCGACGGGGATCACGGCCCCGGTGATGTAGGAGGCGTCGTCGCCGGCCAGGAACCGTACGACGCGCGCGACCTCCTCGGGAGCCGCCTGCCGCCCGAGGGGGATGTTGGCCACGATCGCCGCGGTGTCGAGCTCGGCCGTCATGTCGGTGGCGACGAAGCCGGGAGAGACCACGTTGACCGTGATGTTGCGGGAGCCGTATTCGCGGGCCATCGAGCGGGCGAACCCGACCAGGCCGGCCTTGGAGGCGGCGTAGTTGGCCTGGCCCGCCTGGCCGGACAGGCCGACGACGGAGGAGATGAGGATGATCCGGCCGCGCTTGAGCTTCATCATGGGCCTGATGGCCCGCTTGGCGACGCGGTAGGCGCCGGTCAGGTTGGCGTCGATGACGTCGGTGAAGGTCTCTTCCTTCATCATCGCCAGCAGCGTGTCCTTGGTGATGCCCGCGTTGGAGACCAGGACCTCGACCGGGCCGTGCTCGGCCTCGACCTTGTCGAAGGCGGCCTCGACGTCGGCCATGCTGGTGACGTCGCAGCGCACGCCGAACAGGCCCTCGGGCGGCTCCCCGGATCGGTAGGTGACCGCGACGGCGTCGCCGGCCGCGGCGAGTTCACGGGCGATCGCGAGGCCAATGCCGCGATTGCCCCCGGTGACGAGTACAGAGCGTGCCATGGCACCTGACGCTATCCCCTACCCGCCGGTATCCCCTTGTCCGGGTGGGACAAGATCACGGGGTTAGGATCGTGGACATGCGCCAGATCGATCCCGATTTCCTGGAGCTGCCGCTGCGGCAGCTCGCGGACGCCGCCTTGCAACGCGCTCGTGACCTCGGCGCCGAGCATGCCGACTTCCGGCTGGAGCGCGTCAGAGCCGAGACCCTCAGCCTCTACGACGCGCGCCTCGAAGGCTCCATGGACGCCGACGACCTCGGCTACGCCGTGCGTGTGGTCAAGGGCGGCACGTGGGGGTTCGCCGCCGGCGTCCACCTGACGCCCGAGGCCGCCGCCGTGGTGGCCGAGCAGGCCGTCCGGGTGGCGGAGGTGAGCGCCCCGATCAACAGGGAGCCCGTCGAGCTGGCGCCCGAGCCGGTGCACGCCGGGGCGGTGTGGGTGTCGGCGTACGACGTGGACCCGTTCGAGGTGGCGACGGCCGACAAGGTGAGCCTGCTGGCCGACTGGTCGGCCGGGCTGCTGAAGGGCGCCGACCACGTGTCGGCGCGGCTGCTGCAGGTCAAGGAGCAGAAGTTCTACGCCGACACGGCGGGCACGGTGACCACGCAGCAGCGGGTGCGGGTGCATCCGAAGCTCAACGCGATGAAGGCGGCCGGAAGCGGCTTCGACGACATGTCGACGATCGCGCCGCCGGCCGGGCGCGGGTACGAATACCTGACGGGCACCGGCTGGGACTGGCAGGGCGAGCTGGCCCGGCTGCCCGAGCTGCTGGCCGAGAAGCTGGCGGCGCCCTCGGTCGAGGCGGGCGACTACGACCTGGTGGTCGACCCGTCCAACCTGTGGCTGACGATCCACGAGTCGATCGGCCACGCCACGGAGCTGGACCGCGCGCTGGGCTACGAGGCCGCCTACGCGGGCACCAGCTTCGCCACGTTCGACCAGCTCGGCGAGCTGGTGTACGGGTCGCCGCTGATGAACGTGACCGGCGACAGGACCGTCACGCACGGCCTGGCCACGATCGGCTACGACGACGAGGGCGTGCAGGGGCAGAGCTTCGACATCGTCAGGGACGGCATCCTGGTGGGCTACCAGCTCGACCGGGGGATGGCGCTGCTGAAAGGGCTCGGCCGGTCCAACGGGTGCGCGTTCGCCGACTCGCCCGGCCACACGCCGATCCAGCGCATGGCCAACGTGTCGCTGGTGCCGGCGCCCGGCGGGCCCTCGACCGCGGAGCTGATCGCGGGGGTCGAGCGGGGCCTCTACATCGTCGGCGACAAGAGCTGGTCGATCGACATGCAGCGTTACAATTTCCAGTTCACCGGGCAGCGGGCGTACCGGATCTCGCACGGGAAGCTGGACGGGCAGGTCAGAGACTTCGCCTACCAGGCGACGACGACGGACTTCTGGCAGTCGATGGAGGCGGTGGGCGGGCCGGAGACGTACGTGCTCGGTGGCGCGTTCAACTGCGGCAAGGGCCAGCCGGGGCAGATCGCGCCGGTCAGCCACGGGTGCCCGTCGGCGTTGTTCAAGGGCGTGCGGATCCTCAACACGGTGCAGGAGGCCGGGAAGTGACTCCCCAGGAGATGGTGGACCGGGCGCTCGGGCTCTCCCGGAACGACGGCTGCGTGGTGCTCGTGGACGAGGAGTCCACGGCCAACCTGCGGTTCGCGGGCAACACGCTGACCACGAACGGGGTCGCCCGCTCGGCCCGGCTGACGGTGATCTCGATCGCGGGGCAGGGCGTGGGGGTCGTCTCGCGCGCCGCCGTACGCGATGAGCAGCTCGAAGACGTGGTGGCGGCGGCCGACGCCGCGGCGCGGGACGCGCGGCCCGCCGAGGACGCGCGGGCGCTCGTGGAGGGCGTGGCGGAGTCGCCGCACTGGGGCGAGGAGGTGCGGCCGACCGACATCGAGGTGTTCGAGCGGTTCGCGCCCGCGCTGGGCGACGCGTTCGCGACGGCGCAGGCGGCCGGCAGGAGACTGTACGGGTTCGCGGAGCACTCGCTGACCTCGACGTTCCTGGGCACGTCCACGGGCCTGCGGCTGCGGCACGACCAGCCGACCGGGCGCCTTGAGCTCAACGCCAAGTCCGCCGACCTGAAGCGCTCGGCGTGGACCGGCGTGTCCACGCCCGACTTCACCGACGTCGACGTGGCCGCGCTCGACGCCTCGCTGGCCCAGCGTCTTGAGTGGGCCAAGACCCGGGTCGACCTGCCCGCGGGCCGCTACGAGACGCTGCTGCCGCCGAGCGCGGTGGCCGACCTGATGATCTACATGTTCTGGTCGGCGGGGGCGAGAGACGCGCTCGACGGACGTTCGGTGTTCGCCAAGCCCGGCGGGGGCACCCGCGTGGGCGAGCAGCTTGCCACGCTGCCCGTCTCGCTGTCGAGCGACCCGGGGGTGGCGGGCATCGCGTGCGCGCCGTTCGTGACGGCGCACAGCTCCAGCAGGCAGAGCTCGGTGTTCGACAACGGGCTGCCGCTCGGGCCGACCGACTGGATCAAGGACGGGCGGCTGGAGGCGCTGCTGCAGACCCGCTACTCGGCGGAGCTGAGCGGGCTGCCGGTGACGCCGGGCATCGACAACCTGATCATGTCGGGCCCTGAGGGTGGGCGGTCGCTCGAGGAGATGATCGCCTCGACGCGGCGCGGCCTGCTCGTCACCTGCCTGTGGTACATCCGCGAGGTCGACCCGCAGACCCTGCTCGTGACCGGGCTGACCAGGGACGGCGTCTATCTGGTCGAGCATGGTGAGGTTGTGGGCGAGGTGAACAACTTCCGCTTCAACGAGAGCCCGGTGGATCTGCTCGGACGGCTGACGGAGGTGGGGTCCAGCGAGCGCACGCTGCCGCGCGAGTGGAACGACTACTTCCAGCGTACGATCATGCCGGCCGTGCGCGTGCCGGACTTCAACATGTCGACGGTGAGCCAGGCGAGCTGACCCGCGGCCTGCGGCTTTGGTTTGGCGGTGACCTCAGCGCGGACCTCAGCGGTGACCTCAGCGCGCGGACCTCAGCGGGGGCCCAGGAGGGCTCCCAGGGCGTGGCTGAGGGCATCGCCGAGCGTCTTGGCGCACGTCTCGTAGCCGGCCGGCGGGCCGCCGTAGGGGTCGTAGACCTCCAGGGCCCGCCGGTGGTCGCGGCGCTCGGCGGACGAGGCGACGATGGCGCGCGCCCGCTCGGCCGTGTCGGAGCGGTAGCGGCGATGGCCCGCGCCCGAGGCCAGGAAGGCGAACTCGGGCAGTGTGAACGTCTTGTGCTCGGCCCGGGGGTCGAGCCCGACGGCCACGGCGCGGTGCCCGGCCTCCATGGTCAGCAGCAGGTCGGCCGAGCCGATCAGGACGGGGTCCAGCGGCCTGGCCCGGTGCGCGCGGCCGTCGAGGCCGAGCTTGTCGAGTGCGGCGACCGCGTGCGGGGCCATCGGATGGCCGACCAGCGCGCGCACTCCCGCGCTTCCCGTGGTGACGGGGAAGGCCGCGGAATGGAGCATCGCCTTGGCGATCACCTCTGCCATGGCGGAACGGCAGATGTTCGCCGTGCACACCAGGAGGATGCGGAACTCACCACTCACGCCCGCCAATCTAACCGCTCGGGACCGCCTGGGTGCGGCGGATCGCACGGACACCGCGCCGGCCCCCTGCACGGCCCCGGCCCCGGCCCTTTCCGGCCTCGGGACCCGGGGCTTTCCGGTCGCGGGCGCCGGGCTGTCCGGTCGCGGGCCCGTTGACGCCTTCGTCCAGGCCACCCCCGGGCGCGCCCGTCCCCTCAGGCCGACCACGCCCACTCCCCTGGCACACGAACATGGCCACTCCCCCGGGACGCGAGCACGACGCTTCCCCTGGGCACGAGCACAACCGCTTCCTTGGGACGCGCACGAGCACAACCGCTTCCTTGGGACGCGAGCGCGGCCACTCCGCCCCTCCAACGGGGCACCGCTCCACCGGGCGTTGGGGCGTCAGAGGTGAGGCGTGGCGCCGTCGTGGGCCTACTCGGGAGCGGCGGGCCGGGAGGCGATGGCCGCCATCCAGCGCAGCCCGGCCGCCGCTCGGACCACCCCGTCGCGGGTCCACCCGAGGGGCGAGGCCGAGGGCGGAGGCCCGGGAGCGAGGGCGGGGGCTCGGGGGGCGGGGTGCTGGGGCGGGCGCCGTGGGAAGGGGGCGCGGGGCATTCATCGGGCGCAGGCCGGCCGTAGCTCTGGCGGGCCCGTCGCGGGTGTGCCCGCGAGGGCCCGGGGCGCTGAGGCGGCCTCTGAGGCGCTTCCCGGGCCACTCAGGGGCGCGTCACCCATGCGTGTGGTCAGGCGCCGCACGGCCGGAAGTGCCGTCCGTGCGGTCTCAGAAGCGCGGTCAGGCGTCCTCGAGGCGGAAGCCCACCTTCATGCCGACCTGGAAGTGCGCGACCTCTCCCGCGTCGATGTGCCCGCGGATCTCCGTCACCTCGAACCAGTCGAGGTGCCTGAGCGTCTCGGAGGCCCGCCTGATGCCGTTGCGGATGGCCTGGTCGACGCTCTCCCCCGACGTGCCGACGATCTCGGTGACCCGGTAGGTGCGATCCGTCATCTCCACATCCTCCTTACTCCAGGGCCATGATCGCATGACCCCCCGCTCCCGGCCGGGCTGCCGTCGCCCCCGGCACATCCTGGGTCTACCTTGGAAGCTATGAAGGGGTGGCGCAGAAAGGCGGACGTTCACCAGGTCACGGACGCGAAACCGTCGCTGACCGCGGACATCCGCAAGCGGGAGATCAGTTACCTCATCAAGATGGGGATCCGGACGATCTGCCTGATCCTGGCGGTGGTGGTGCCGCTGCCGTGGCCGTACCGGCTGCTGTTCATCGCCGCGGCCGTCTTTTTGCCGTACATAGCGGTAATCGGGGCCAATGAGAGGGGCGAGGCAGGCCCGCCACCTACCTTTCAGTCCCCTGAGGCTAACCAAACCGAGATACCGCTGCATCGACGCGAGATCGGGTCGTGACTAAGTCTTGACGCATCCCATGGGTTGTAGGTGTACGCTTTAGGCAAGCGCTCCGGTCCCCCGTCGGAGTGCTGGTGCCGGCGTTCCGGGCCCCCGTCGGAACGCCGATGAAGCGACGCCGGGTGGTTTGCCCCCGTAACCACCCGGCGTCGCCCTTTTTTGATCAGCCCCAGACTCTGATAGGGCTGCTTTCCCGAAATCGTTTACATGCGCTCCCGCCTCGTTATTCACAGGAAATCTTCAGGCGGGAGCGGGCTTGACTTCAAGAGTTCGTTCGAGTGTCAGCCGTCTGTCAGCGTCTGGGTGCGCTGATCTCCCCAGTTCTTCGCCAGTGTGGTCAGTTTTGCCACCGCGTCCTCGGGTGCGGTGCCCGCTCCCTGGGCCAGCCCCAGCAGGTACGCCGTCAGCGGCGCGGCCGGCCTGGCGACCCCGTGGGCGACCTCCTTCGTCAGGTCGAGGATCTGGTCGCGGTCCACGCGGGCCGGGTCGATGCCCAGCTCCTCGCAGGCCAGGATGGTCCACTCGTGCAGCACGTTCATGCGAGCCTCCTTCACCCTTCAGGGCGTCCATTGTGTCGCAGCTGTGTCGCAGCCGGCCCATGGGCGCCCGCAGGATGCGGGGCGCCCATGCCGGCAGGCCTTCGTGAGGTCCCCGCGCGTGCCCGGGTGGGGGTGTCAGCCGCCGATGGCGGACATGGGGCGGGAGGGCTGGAGGAAGGAGGGGTCGTCGATGCCGTGGCCCGCGCGCTTGCGTGACACCGCGGCCACCCACCGGGCGGCCAGTTCGTCGTCGGAGGCGCCGTCGCGCATCGCCGTCTTCAGGTCGGACTCCTCGGTGGCGAACAGGCAGTTGCGTACCTGCCCGTCGGCCGTGAGCCTGACGCGGTCGCACGCTCCGCAGAACGGCCGCGTCACCGAGCCGATCACGCCGACCCTGGCCGGTCCGCCGTCCACCAGGAACCGTTCGGCCGGGGCGCTGCCGCGCTCCTCCAGGTCGTCGGCCGTGAGATCGAACGAGCCGGTCAGCAGCGCGAGGATCTCGTCGGCGGTGACCATGTCGTCGCGGCTCCAGCCGTGCTGGGCGTCGAGCGGCATCTGCTCGATGAAGCGCAGCTCGTAGCCCTGCTCGAGGCACCAGCGCAGCAGTGGCACGGCCTCGTGGTCGTTGACCCCGCGCATCAGCACCGCGTTCACCTTGACCGGGCGCAGCCCGGCCTGGTCGGCGGCGGCGAGGCCGGCGATCACGTCGGCGTGCCGGTCGCGGTGCGCGAGCTGCTTGAACGTGGCCGGGTCGAGCGTGTCGAGGGAGACGTTGACCCGGTCGAGCCCGGCGCCGGCCAGGGACTCGGCCAGGCGGGCCAGGCCGATGCCGTTGGTGGTCAGCGACACCTGCGGCCTGGGGTCGAGCGCCGTGGTGCGGGTGACGATGTCGACGAGCTCACGCCTGAGCAGGGGCTCACCCCCGGTGTAGCGCACCTCGGTGACGCCCAGCCGCTCGACGCCGATCGTCACCAGGCGGACGATCTCGTCGGCGGTCAGGAGCTGGGCGTTCGGCAGCCAGTCGAGGCCCTCGGGGGGCATGCAGTACGTACAGCGCAGGTTGCATTTGTCCGTGAGGGACACCCGCAGATCCGTCGCCACCCGTCCGAACGAGTCTCGCAACATGCGGCGTCACCTCCTGTTCGTTCGCCAGAGGGCCAGACTACGACGCCCGTCGGGCTACGCTCAAAATCGCCCCTTCACCGCACGACAACGCATATCCCGGGAGATCGATTCCTGTCCCGGTCAGGAGAGGCCGTGCCAGGTGGTGCGGGCGTGGATCAGCTCGGGCAGATGTCTCCTGGACCACTCGCAGCCGGCGTTCATCGGTTCCAGGAGGCTGCGGCCGAGGTCGGTGAGCTCGTATTCGACGCGCGGCGGGATCTCGTCGTACGCGGTGCGCGTGAGAAGCCCGTCGCGTTCCATGGCGCGCAGCGACGCGGTGAGGACCTTGGGCGTGATGCCGCGCAGGGGCCGCTGGAGCTCGGTGAAGCGGCGCGGGCCCTGCTCCAGGCAGCGGATGAGCTTGGCGGTCCACTTGTCGCCGATGCGGATCGGCGCGGCGACCGGCGGGCAGTGGGTGAACATGTCCGGATCGAGAGGCTCGGGCATCTGGCCATCGTAGGTAACTATCGTTGCGGAAAGCGACATCCTCCCCTCTACCGTCTGCGGAGCGGCCGGGCCGTCCGGCCGTTCGGACAGATGGGGGTACGGAATGAGCGCGATCGTGGTGTTCGGGGCCGGCGGGCGGGCCGGGAGGCGGGTCGTCGCGGAGGCGGCCGCGCGCGGCCATGAGGTGACGGCCGTGGTGCGGGATCCGGCGAAGTACGCGGTGCTGGCCGGGGAGCGGGTCGTGGCCGGGGACGTCACCGACGCCGGCCGAGTGGCGGAGGCCGCGGCGGGACAGGACGTGGCGGTGCAGGTGGCGGCGCGGCTGGACGTGGCGTCGGCGGAGTTCTTCGGGGCGGCGTCGCGCGCGCTCGTGGACGGGCTGGCGCGGGCGGGCGTCGGCCGGCTGGTGGCGCTGGGGATCGGCAGCCTGCTGGAGGTCTCCCCCGGGGTGCGGCTGGTGGACACGCCCGGGTTCCCTGAGGACGCCCGGACGTTCTCGCTGGGACATGCCGTGGAGCTGGAGATTCTCGGGAAGTCGGCGCTCGACTGGGTGGTGGTCGCGCCGCCGCCGGTGTTCCTGGACGACGAGGCGGGCCGGACCGGGCGGTACCGGTTCGGCGACGGGCGGGTGCCGGAGGCCGCCGAGGGGGATCCGGTGTTCTCGTACGCGGACCTGGCGGTGGCGCTCGTGGACGAGGCGGTCGATCCTGAGCGCCACCGGGTTCAGGTGGCGGTGTCGTACTAGTCCTTTCTGGGGAGTGTGGCCAGGAGGACCAGCAGGGCGGTCGCCGGGACGAGGCCCCACAGGAGGGCTCCGGGGACCGCCGCGGCGAGCGATCGGGGTGGTCCGTCGCCCAGGAGGCCGCCGGTGAGCGCCACGCCGGCGGCCATGCCGAAGCCGCGTACCGACAGCACGGCCGAGGTGACCGCGCCGAGGTCGGCGGGGCGGGCGGCGTTCTGGGCGAGGGTGACGAGGTTCTGCATGACGAGGCCGAAGCCGGCGCCGAGCACCGCCATGCCGGCGGCGACGTAGGCGTACGGGCTGGTCAGGTCGGCCCGGCCGAGCAGGAGCAGGCCGGGGATGATCAGCAGCGCGCCGATCAGGACGGACGTGCGCGGCCGCAGGCCGCCCGCGAGGGCGGAGGCGGCGATGAAGGGGATGAATTACGGGTTGCCCGCCAGGCCGGCCTCGGTCGCGTTCAGGCCGAAGGCCACCTGGAGGTACGTGGGCAGGAACACGATGGACCCGTACAGCAGGACCCCCAGCAGCGCCGTGGCCGGGAACACCACCCGCAGCGCCCGCTCCTCGAACAGCCTGGGCGGGATGATCGGGCTCTCGGCCCGGCGTTCGCGCCACCAGAACGCGGCGAACAGGGCCGCCGTGAGGGCGATCAGCCCGTAGCGGTCCGGGCGTCCGGTCAGCAGCACCAGGCTCACGGCGGCCCCGGCCAGCAGGATCGCACCCGGAACGTCGAGGCGGGGGTCGGCCTGGGGTCTGGGGAGCCGCAGGGAGGTGGCCACCAGGAGGATGGACAGCAGGCCGATCGGGACGTTCACGTAGAAGATCCAGCGCCAGCCGGCGGCCTCGGTGAGGGCGCCGCCGACGAGCGGGCCGCCCACGGCCGCCAGGGCGAACACCGCTCCGACGGCGCCCTGGACCCTGGCGCGCAGCCGGCCGGGGAACAGCTCGGCCAGCGCGATGGCCGGCACCGCGAACAGCGCGCCCGCCCCGGCGCCCTGGATCGCGCGGGCCGTGACGAGCTGCGGCATGTCCTGGGCGAGGCCGCACAGGGCGGAGGCGGCGGTGAAGGCGGCGACGGCGGCCAGGTAGACGGCGCGCCTGCCGTAGCGGTCGCTGAGGCGGCCGTAGAGGGTGGCGGTGGCGGTGGAGGCGAGCACGTACGCGGTCACGACCCAACCGGCCGAGCCCGTGCCGCCGAGGTCGGTGGTGATGTCACGCAGGGCGATGGTGACGATGGTCTGGTCGAGCACGGACATGAGGACACCGAGTACGAGACCTACGACGGCGAGAGGCACGTTCGACCGCACCCCGGCCGCCCCGGCCCGCCGATCGGACGGGGTGGTGGGCGGGCCGCTGTGGGGACGGCCACCGTCGGGCGGGGTGCCGGGTGGGTTCTGGGGGCCGGGGGTGGTCATGTGGTGAAGGGGTTGGGGAGGGCGAAGTCTTCGCTGAGGAGGTCCTGGTCGAGGGCGCCGGCGGCGAGTGTGCCGGCGGCGGCCGCGGCGATCACGGCCGTGAAGGGCATCGGCATGCTCGCGCGCCGCGCCATGTCCCCCGCCGCGTACACGCCCGCCACGCTCGTCCGGCCGAACTCGTCCACCCGCACGGTCGCGTCCGGGAACGTGGCGCAGCCGAGGGCGCCGGGCAGGGTGGAGCGCTGGGTGAGGGCGGACTTGACGAAGACGGCGTCGGCGGGCGCCGGAGGGCCGGATTCGTAGACGATCTGGCCGAGGCGGCCGGGTTCGCCCTCCAGGCGGGTGATCGGCTCGCAGCGGAGGGCGACGCCGTGCCGGGCCAGGAGGGCGCGGGTGTCCGGGGCGAGCGGGCCGCCGTGGGTGGAGAGGGTGAGAAAGGGGGTGAAGCGGGTGAGGTGGAGCGCCAGTCGTACGCGGTCGGGGGTGGCGCCGATGACGGAGACCCGCGTGCCGGTGATCTCGTGACCGTGGCAGTACGGGCAGTGGAACGCCGCGCGTCCCCAGAGGCCGGCCAGCCCGGAGATCCCGGGCAGGTCGTCCTTGAGGCCGGTGGCCAGCAGCAGCCTGCGGCACTCCTCCTCCCCCACCGCGAACGTGCCCGCCCCGGTGCGGCGCGCCTCCGTGACGGGAACGGCCCGGAGTTCGACGCTCTCGTACGCCTTCAGTTGCGATCTGCCGATCCGGCGTACTTCGGCGGGCGGTGTCCCGTCGTGCCCGAAGAAGTTGTGCACCGCGTGCGCCGTGGCGTTGCGGCCCTCGTCCGCGTCCAGCAGCAGCACCCGCCGGTGCGCCCGGCCCAGTGTGAGCGCCGCGGCCAGTCCGGCGGGGCCGCCGCCGATGATGATCACGTCCCGCATGTCCGTTCACTCCAAAGGTGGTTCGTTGACAGCGGGATCAACTCTGCAAGTTAATGTGAACATGAAGTCAAGCGCGGAGATGAGCATCGGCGAACTGGCGGCGCGGTTCGGTCTCGCCACGCACGTGCTGCGGCATTGGGAGGCCATGGGGCTGATCCGGCCGGCGCGGCGGAGCAGCGGGCGGCGGCGCTACACCGAGGACCAGGTGTCGCGGGTGACGATGATCGTGCGGGGCAAGGCGGCCGGGCTCGGGCTGGAGCAGTTGCGGGAGATGTTCGACGCCGGCACCCGCGATGACAGGCGGGAGCTGCTGCGGCGGCATCAGGCGGAACTGGAGTGGCGGATCCGGCAGGCGGAGGCGTCCAGGACGCTGATCGGGCACGCGCTGGAGTGTTCGGAGCCGGATTTCACCCTGTGCCCGAAATTTCAGCAGATGTGTGCGGGCAGCCTGCCCGAGAAATTGACCCCGGACATGGCGAACGCCCGGCCTGGACGACCGGGCGTTCGTGATGGTGCTCAGCGGCGGCCGATGACCTTGACCCAGTCCGTACCCTCGGACGGGCCGAGCCACCTGGCACCCTCGAAGACCGCGCGCCACGTACCGGACGTGCGAGCCTCGACCTTGGTGCCGAAGTAGCCCTTGCCGCTGGTGCGGATGGTGTCCACGTGCTCCCACCGGCCGCTGTGGGCCGGCTGGAACAGGATCACGATCCGCTTGTAGGCCAGGCGGTGCCAGTTCTCCTGCTTCTTGCAGTAGTCGGCGTGGTGCACCGAGACGAAACCGCTGATGTAGTCCTCGTCGCACGCGACGGAGAGCTTGCCCTCAAGGGTGATGGGGCGGCCCTTCCACGCGGGCTCAGGGTTCGCGTCGAACTGGAGGCTGGTGCGGCCACCCGCGACATCCGGGTCCCAGTTCGGGTCGTCCGCGAACGCAGGCGAGGCGGCGGTGGCCACCAGCGTGGTGCCCAGGGCAGCGGCCGCCAGGCCGGCGGCTAGACGTCGCATCATCAAAATCGGAATTCCTTCCCCGTCTCAAACGCACCCCGGGACCGGGGCACGTCAACGCCAATGACGCGTAAGAGTAAGGAAAAGTTGCGAATAGGTTGATCACGATTTTGCAACGCCGGTTTAGCGTAGCGATTAAGTTAGTGCGCTTTAATGCCTTATTGCACGATTTGTCGGGATTTCGAGGCGTCTGTTGCGTAGTGGCTGGTTCCGGGGTAGCGGGCGCGCCAGTAGCCGCCGGTCCTGCCCGGCACCGTCGCGACGAAGGCGCCCGCGGCGTCCGTGGTCGCGTGTCCCACCTTTTCCCAGGCCGAGGTGGCGTCGGGACGCCAGAGGATCTCGATGGGCTGCTTGCCGAACGGGCCGTGGTCGGTGAGGCCGCGCGGGTCCACGCGGGTGAGCGAGCCGCGCAGGCGCACGCCGCCGTTGGAGCGGGCGGCCTTGTCGGCGGTCACCGATGTGAGCTTGGTCTCCCGCTTGAGGTCGAACGCGGCGTACTCGGTGATGGTCGTCCCGCCCGGGCCCTTGGCGGTGACGGTGATCGTCCAGGTGCCGGCCGCGTAGTAGCGGTTGAGGCGCTTGTCCGGGAGGAAGCGCCAGGTCTGCCAGCCGCCGGTCATACGAGCCGGTGGGGCCGGGGCCAGACGCCACACCAGACGGGGCGGGATCACCGGGCCTGTAACCGGGCCGGTCACCGGGCGAGCCGCGGGGACGCCGTCCTTGGGGCCGGTGCCGGGCGCGTGCCGCCGCTCCGGCTGGACGGCTGCGGCGGCCGGCGACCCGGCCGATGCCACGGCCGGCGACCCGGCCCGCGACCCGGCGGGCGACCCGGCGGGCGACCCGGCCGGGGGCTCGACCGCCGGCCGGGCCGGCGCCATGCCTGGCGGCTGGACCGGTGCCTGGGCCGGTGGTTCGGCCGGTGCGACAACCGGAGGCTCGGCCGGTGATTGGGCCGGCGACTTGGCCGGCGACTTGGCCGGTGGCTCCGCCGGTGCCTGGGCCGGTGATTTGGCCGGCGGTTCGGCCGGTGGTTGACCTGCTGGCTGGCCGGGTGGCTGGACCGCGGGTCGAGCCGGCGCTTGGACCGGAGGCTTGGCTGGAGACTGGGCCGGCGGTTCGGCCGGTGACTGGACCGGAGGCTGAGCCGGTGATTGGGCCGGTGATTGGGCCGGTGATTGGGCCGGTGATTGGGCCGGTGATTGGGCCGGTGATTGGGCCGGTGGCTGGACCGGTGGCTGGACCGGTGGCTGGGCCGGCGCTCGGACCGGGGCCGGGGCGGAGGCCGGTGGGAGGTCGGGTGCCGGGTCCGGGAGCACAGGCGCCTTGTCGGCCAGCAGGGGCGCGGGCGGCGTGCCGGGTTCGACCTTGACGGAGACGCCGTCCTTACCCCGTACCCCCTTGGCGATCACGTCGATCACCAGGCGGACGGAGCCGTGCGCGCCGACGACCGGGGCCGCGGGACGTACGGTGATGGCGCGGATGGCGGGCTCGGTCGCGGCGGCGGCCGCGGGCGCCGTGAGCGACCCCGCCGCGAGCGAGAGGAGAAGCAGGCTTCTGGTCATGATCGAGACGGTAGGAACCGGCCGGTAATGGCCAGGACCACAACACACGCCCCGAATGGCAAAGCCCGGGATCAGCCCAAGTAGAGCCCTTCGATGACGTCGGCGTACTTCGTGTGGATGATCCGCCTCTTGAGCTTGAGGCTCGGGGTGAGCTCCTCGGTCTCGGCCGTCCACTCGGTGCCGAGCAGCGCCCACTTCTTCACCTGCTGCACCCTGGCCAGCTTGGTGTTGGCGGCCTCGATCGCCGTCCCGACCTCCTTGAGGATCTCCGGATGCTCGGCCAGCTCGGCCAGCGACGCGAACGTGATGCCGCGCGACTGCGCCCAGCCCGGCGCCACCTCGGCGTCCAGCGTCAGCACGGCCACCGGGTGCGGCCGGTTGTCGCCGTAGGCGAGGGCCTGGCCGATGAGGATGTGCTGTTTGAGGTGGTTCTCGATCTCGGCCGGGGAGATGTTCTCACCGCCCGCGGTGATGATGAGCTCCTTCTTGCGGTCGACGACCCGGTAGAAGCCGTCGTCGTCGACCGTGCCGATGTCGCCGGTGTGCAGCCAGCCGTCGGCGTCGATGAGCTCGGCGGTGGCCTCGGGGCGGTTGACGTAGCCGCGGGTGTTGAGCGGGCTGCGGGTGAGGATTTCGCCGTCCTCGGCGATGCGGATCTCGACGCCGGGCTCGGCCCTGCCGACCGTGCCCAGGCGGTAGCAGGCGGGGCTGTTGCCGGTGAAGGCGCCGGTCGTCTCCGTCATGCCGTACACGTCGATGACCTTGAGACCGAGACCGGCGTAGAAGCGCTGCACCTCGTCGGGCAGGGGCGCGGCGCCGGTGGCGGTCCATTCGGCGCGGTCGAAGCCGATCATGCCGCGGATGATGGACAGGAGTGAGGCGTCGGCCTGGTCGTAGGCGGCCTGGATCTCGGGGGTGACGGTGTGGCCGTGCTGGCCCGCCTCGACGTACGCGGCGCCCGCCGCCATGGCCTCGCGTACGGCGGCCTGCTGCTCCTCCGGCTGGGTGGCGAGCACGGCGAGGAGCCGGGCCATCATCTTCTCCCACACCCGCGGCACGCCGAAGAACAGCATCGGCTTGACCTGCCCCAGCGTGGCGCCGAGGTTGGCCAGGTCGGTGCAGAAGTGCACGTGGGAGACCTTGACCAGCGGCAGGTAGAGGCTGAGCACCCGCTCGGCGATGTGCGCGTAGGTGAGGTAGGAGATCTGGGTGCCCCGCATCGGCAGCGAGGTGAGGCGGTCGGTGGCGGCGACCTCGTAGAAGATGTTGGCGTGGGTGAGCGGCACGCCCTTGGGCATGCCGGTGGTGCCCGAGGTGTAGAGGACGGTGACCACGTCGCCGGGGGTGACCGCGCGCCAGCGGGCCTCGGCCGGGCCGGGGTCGGCGGCCAGGCGCTCGCGGCCCAGCTCCAGGAAGTCCGCCCAGGTCATGAACCGTTCGCCGGCCGGGGCGCCCTCCAGCATGATGATCTTGCGGAGGTCGCCGAGCCGGTCGAGCACGGGCTCCCAGCGGGCCAGTTCGGCGGGGCCGCCGAGTACGGCGTACTTGGCGCCCACGTCGCCGGCCACGAACGCGATCTGGTCCGGCGCGAACGTCGAGTAGACCGTGCAGCCCACTCCCCCCGCGTGCACCGCCCCCAGGTCGGCGAGCACGTGCTCGCTGCGGTTGACCATCATGAGGGCCACGGATTCGCCGGGTTCGAGGCCCAGCGCGGCGAACGCGGCCGCGATCTCCAGGACCCGCTCGCGCGCCTGCCCGTAGGTCAGCGTGCTCCAGCCGTCCCCATCGGGGTCGGAATAGGCGGGTGCGTCGTGGTGCTGCTCGGCCGCCTGTCTGAGTTGCTCGCAGACGGTACGGCCAGCGATCTGCCGCTCGATCTCGGCGCGGACTTCGAGGACTTCGAGGGCTTCGGCCATGGGAGCCGCCTCCAGTCAGTATTCACTTGCATGAATGGCATGCATCGCACCACACCCCCGGGGTAGCGGCAAGACCTTGGAACATCCTTCACGTAGAGTGATCACACAAATGCGGAGAGGAAGGTCATGGGCGGCGGCGAAAGGACGTTCTTCGGGCATCCGCGGGGCCTGGCCACCCTGTTCGGCACCGAGATGTGGGAGCGGTTCAGCTGGTACGGGCTGCGGGCGATCCTGGCCACGTTCATGGCCGCCTCGCCCGCGCACCAGGGCCTGGGCCTGTCGCAGGAGACGGCGCAGGCGGTCGTCGGCGTCTACGGCGCGCTGATCTACCTGGTGGCGCTGCCGGGCGGCTGGATCGCGGACCGCATTCTCGGGGCGCGCAGGTCGGTGTTCTGGGGCGGGTTCGTCATCATGCTGGGCCACATCAGCATGGCGATCCCGGCGGGGTCGGCGTTCTTCGTCTGGCTCGGGCTGCTGCTGATCATCACCGGCACCGGCCTGCTCAAGCCGAACATCTCCGTCATGGTCGGCCGGCTCTACCCGGAGGCGGACGACGGGCGGAGGGACGCCGGGTTCTCGCTGTTCTACCTGGGCATCAACCTGGGCGCCTTCTTCGCGCCGCTCGTGGTCGGCCGGCTGGCGGAGGGCGACCGCTGGCACCTGGGGTTCGGGGCGGCGGCGGTCGGGATGGCGCTGGGCCTGGCCCAGTACCTCTGGGGCGGGCGCGGGCTGCGCGGGATCGGTGAGCGGCCGGGCATGCCCCTGTCGGGTGGCGAGCGGCGCCGGGCCGGGCTGGTCACGGCGTTCGCGGTGGTGGTGACGGCGGGCGCGCTGGGGGTGTGGGCGGCGACCGGGACGCTGACGATCGACCGGCTGACCCTGGTGGTCACGGTGGTGATCCTGGTGGTGCCGGTGGCCTATTTCGCGTACATCATGTTCGGCGGCCACGACCTGACCGAGGATGAGCGCATCCGGATGAAGGCGTACATCTGGCTGTTCGTGGCGGCGGCCGTGTTCTGGATGATCTACGACCTGGCGCCGAGCAAGCTGCTGTTCTTCGCCCAGGATCACACCGACCTGTCGTTGTTCGGCTTCTCGATCAACCAGGCCACGACGCAGTCGTTCAACCCGCTGTTCATCATGATCTTCGTACCGGTGTTCGCGGCTCTGTGGGTGCGGCTGGGCACGCGGGTGAGCACGCCGCAGAAGTTCGGGTTCGCGCTGGTCATGGTTGGGCTGAGCTTCGTGGTCATGGCCGTGGCGGCGGCGCTGGCCGGGGCGGGCCGGGTGTCGGTGTGGTGGCTGGTGCTGGTCTACCTGATCCAGGTGTTCGGGGAGCTGTCGCTGAGCCCGGTCGGGCTGTCGGTGACGACGAAGCTGGCGCCGGAGGCGTTCAAGGGGCAGATGCTGGGGGTCTGGTTCATCGCGGTGTCGGTGGGCGACGCGGTCGGCGGGCAGACGGGGCGGCTCAACCGGGTGCTGTCGGAGCCGATGTACTACCTGGTGCTGGCGGCGATGGCGATCGTGGCCGGGGTGGCGCTGTTCATGTTCACGCGGAAGTTGCGGGTGATGATGGCCGAGCATCATGAGCCCGTCATGAGGTAAACATTCCGACGTGTCCGAAATTCTCGACCTTGTCGGCATTTTTGTCTTCGCCCTGTCGGGGGCGCTCATGGGTGTGCGCAAACGCCTCGACGTGGTCGGGATGGGGGTGCTGGCCGAAATGACCGCTCTGGGCGGGGGCGTCGTCCGTGACCTGATCCTGAACGTGCGGCCCGCCGCCTTCCAGAGCCTCGGCTACGTCCTGGTGCCCGTGGTGGCCACGGCGATCGTCTTCTTCTGGCATCCGCACGTGGCCCGCGTGATGCCGGCCATCCTGGTGCTGGACGCGGCGGGGCTCGGCCTGTTCTGCGCGGTCGGGACGGAGAAGGCCCTCGAATACGGGCTCAGCCCGCTGCACGCGGCGCTGCTGGGGGTCACGACGGGGATCGGCGGGGGCATGCTGCGTGACGTCCTGGCCGGGGAGATCCCGACCCTGCTGTACGACCGGCAGCTCTACGCGGTGCCGGCCATGCTGGGGTCGGGGGCGATGGCGGGGTTGTGGGCGCACGGACTGTACGGGTGGCCGGCGACGCTGGCGGCGGCGGTGCTGGCGTTCGGGCTCAGGCTCGCCGCCATGCGCCGCAACTGGCGCGCGCCGCTGGCCAGGGGGATCGGCGAGTGACGGCGGCGGATCCCGGGACAACGGACCGCGCGCTGCGACGGCCGCAAAAGAACGGCCCGGCGAATGACGACATCGTCGCGGCCGTCCACGAGACCCGCGGCGACCGCTCACACCATCGCGATGAGCGAGTCCGGGGTGAGCGGGGTGCCGGTGGGGCCGTGGTCGCGGGCGGCGCGGAGGCGGGTGATGGCTTCGGCGAGAAGGCCGGGCGGGTGGGTGAAGGGGAGGCGGAGGTAGCCCTCCAGGGTGCCCTCCAGGCCGAACCAGGGGCCGGGCGCGAGCCGGAGGCCGTGGGCGAGCGCCGCCTCGGCGAGCGGGGTGGCGGCGGTGTCCAGGCGGACCCAGAGGGTGCCACCGCCGCGCGGCACCGCGAACGTCCACTCCGGCAGGTGCTCGCGCAGCCCCGACACCAGCGCGTCGCGTGAGGCGCGCAGCGTGCGGCGGCGCTCGGCGCGCGTCTCCTCCAGGCGGTCGAACAGCCGCGCCACCACGAGCTGCTCCAGCACCGGGCTGGCGATGTCCACCGACGAGCGGAACAGGGCCAGGCTGCGGGCCAGCGCGGCCGTGGTGCGGACCCAGCCGATGCGCAGCCCGCCCCACCACAGCTTGGACGCCGACCCGACGCTGATCACCCGGCTGTCGGTGTCGAAGGCGGCCATCGGCGAGGTCGGCGGCACGTCGTCCAGCGCCAGCTCCCCCCAGGTCTCGTCCACCAGCAGCATCGTGCCGGCGCGCCGGGCGGCCCCCGCGACGGCCGCGCGGACCGGGTCCTCCATGAGGGCGCCCGTCGGGTTGTGGAAGTCGGGCATGAGGTAGGCGAGGCGCGCCCCCGACTGACGCATGGCACCGGCGACCAGGTCCTGCTGCCAGCCCTCGTGCGAGATCCCGACCGGCACGATCCGCGCGCCGCGGTGCCGGGCCGCCTCCATGGGGTGCGGGTACGTCGGCGACTCCACGACCACCGCGTCGCCCGGCCGGACGAGCAGGCCGATGACGAGCTGGAGCGCGTGCTGGGAGCCGGTGGTGACGATGATCTGCTCCGGCCTGGTGGCCACGCCCTTGGCGGTGTAGTAGGCGGCGATGCGCTCCCTGAGGACGGGCAGGCCCATGGGGTCGTAGCCGTTGCCCATGCCGTACCGGGGAATGTCGTCGACCGCCTCGATCATCGCCTCGCGCAGGACCGCGGGGGCGGGCGGGGCGGCGCACTGGAGCTGGACGAGGCCGTCGCCGTCGGCGCTGAGCCACGGGTTGTCGGGCGCGGTGGCCGGGTCGGGCAGCGCGGTCCAGCTACCGGAGCCCTGGCGGCTCTCCAGGTAGCCGCGCTCGCGCAGCAGGTCGTAGGCCGCGGTGACGGTGGTGCGGCTGACCTTGAGGGTCTCGGCGAGGTGGCGTTCTGCGGGCATGCGGACGCGTACCGGGATCTGGCCGTCCATGATGAGGGCGCGGACGCCGTCGGCGAGGGCGCGGTAGTACGGCCGGGCGGCGGGATCGGCCTGGACCAGCCGGGCCACTTGCGTCGCTGACAGGTGCCTCATAAGGCCACTTTTCGTCATTGGCCCTGTTTTGGCAAGTTGAACCCTGCCACTCTTGGTCCATTATGAGCGATACGACCGTTTCCCGGCCTGCCACCATGCCCGCCCGCCTCGTCCGCCTCTACGGCGGGCTGGCGCTCTACGGGCTCGGCATCGGCCTCCAGGTGGAATCCGGGCTGGGGAACGACCCGTGGGACGTCTTCCACCAGGGCCTCGGCCTGCGCACCGGGCTGTCCATCGGGACGATCATCATCCTGGTGGGCGCGCTGGTGATGCTGCTGTGGATCCCGCTGAAGCAGAAGCCGGGGATCGGCACCCTGAGCAACGTGGTGTTCCTGGGCCTGTTCGCCGACGCGGCGATCTACCTGCTGCCCACGCCGGGCAATCTGGCGTTCCAGGCGGCCTGCGTGGCCGGCGGCGTCGTCTCCATCGCGCTCGCCACCGTCCTCTACATCGGCGCCGGCATGGGCCCAGGACCCCGGGACGGCATCATGACCGGCCTGGTGCGGCTCGGCCTGTCGGTACGCCTCGGGCGCTTTCTCATCGAGGTCACCGTGCTGATCATCGGCTGGCTGCTCGGCGGCACGGTCGGGATCGGGACCGTCGTGTTCGCCCTGGCCATCGGGCCGCTGACCCAGCTGTTCAGCCGCTGGTTCCCCCTGACGTGATCTTCGTGGCCGGGCCGGACATGACGCGACATGATCGACCCGGCCACGGGATCACCCCTTCGCCAGTAGCGTTGAGGCATGCGGATCGAGGATTACGCCCTGATCGGAGACATGCAGTCGGCCGCGCTGGTGGCCAGGGACGGTTCGATCGACTGGCTCTGCCTGCCCAGGTTCGACTCGCCGTCGTGCTTCGCGGCACTGCTCGGCAGCGAACGCAACGGGCACTGGTGGATGGGGCCCACCGGCAGGAGGCCCGCCACCAGGCGCCGCTATCGTCCTGACACGCTCATCCTGGAGAGCGAGTGGGACACCCCCACCGGCACGGTCCGCGTGATCGACTTCATGCCGCCGCGCGACCGCAACCCCGACGTCGTGCGCATCGTCGAGGGGGTCTCCGGGAGCGTGGAGGTCTCCACGCAGCTCAGGGTGCGCTTCGACTACGGGCGCATCGTGCCGTGGGTGCGCCGCACCAACGGGCACCTGCAGGCGATCGGCGGGCCCGACTCGGTGTGGCTGCACTCCCCCGTGCCGCTGAAGGGCGGTGACTACGCCCACCGGGCGACGTTCACCGTCAAGGAGGGGCAGCGGCTGCCGTTCGTGTTCACGTGGCATCCGTCGCACGAGCCGATGCCGCAGCAGATCCACTGCGAGAACCAACTGGAGGAGACCGAGGCGTACTGGGCGGAGTGGGTCGGCAAATGCACCTACGACGGCCCCTACCGGGAGGCCGTGGTCCGGTCGCTCATCACGCTGAAGGGCCTGACGTACGCGCCGACCGGCGGCATCGTGGCCGCGCCCACCACGTCGCTGCCCGAAGACCTGGGCGGGGTGCGCAACTGGGACTACCGGTTCTGCTGGCTGCGCGACGCCACGCTGACGCTCGACGCCCTCATCAGCTCCGGCTACCTGGAGGAGGCGGCCGACTGGCGCGCGTGGCTGCTGCGGGCGATCGCCGGCCGGCCCCAGGACCTCCAGATCATGTACGGCGTGGCCGGCGAACGCCGCCTGCCCGAGCTGCGCCTCGACTGGCTCGACGGCTACGAGGACTCCCGCCCGGTGCGCATCGGCAACGAGGCGGTCCGGCAGTTGCAGCTCGACGTCTACGGCGAGGTCATGAACTGCCTTTTCGTCGCCCGCAGCCGCGGCCTGTCGGCCGACGACCGGGCGTGGACGATCCAGCGGCAGCTCCTCGACTACGTGGAGGACCACTGGGACGAGCCCGACGAGGGCCTGTGGGAGGTGCGCGGCCCGCGCCGGCACTTCGTGCACTCCAAGGTCATGTGCTGGGCGGCGCTCGACCGGGCGGTCAAATACGTGGAGCGCTTCCACCGCACCGGGCCGGTGGAGAAGTGGCGGACGCTGCGCGACACCGTGCACGCGGAGATCCTCGACAAGGGGTTCGACAAGCGGCGCAACACGTTCACGCAGTCGTACGGCTCGTCGGAGCTGGACGCGGCGCTGCTGATGATCCCCATCGTGGGCTTCCTGCCCGCCGACGACCCCCGCGTCGCCGGCACGGTCGCGGCGATCGAGAAGGAGCTCATGGCCGACGAGCTGGTCCTGCGCTACCCGATCGCGGAGGACAACGACGTGGACGGGCTGCCCGGCGGCGAGGGCGCGTTCCTGGCCTGCAGCTTCTGGCTGGTGGAGGTCATGGCGATGCAGGGCCGCAAAGACGAGGCCAAAGACCTGTTCGAACGGCTGCTGGCCCTGCGCAACGACGTGGGGCTGCTGGCCGAGGAGTACGACCCCCGCTACGGCCGCCTGGTGGGCAACTTCCCGCAGGCGTTCAGCCACGTGCCTCTGGTGCACGCGGCCCGGGCCCTGTCGTAGGGAGGCGCGGGTGCCCGGCCGGGCACCCGCGCGATCACCACACCTCGACGTCCACGCCGATCGCGATGGTCCGCAGGGCGCTGAGCGCGACCCAGGTGTGCGTGTTGCTGTCCAGCCCGTGCCTGTTGGGGCCGGACATCCAGGGCAGCAGGTCGAGCACGGCGCCGACGTGGCCGCACTCCGCCGCCTCCCTGGCCAGGTGGGCGGAGTCGCGGCGCTTCGCCGCCTTCGGGCGCTTCACGAGGTCGGCGTGCTTGACGGCCAGGTCGGTCAGCTCGGCGGCGGTCGGCCCGGTGGGCGGGCCGTCGGCCGCGATCCGTTCGGCCAGCTCCAGGTGGGGCTCCACCCAGCACCCGTTGACCTCGCCCCACAGCCGGACCAGGCCGGGCTGCCCGTGGACGGCGAGCGCGCGGGGCGCCGCCCAGTCGTCGAACCAGCGGTCCCCGCCGGTGCGCGTCCCGTTAAGGTCGACCGGCCTGCTGCGCTCCCCGATCAGCTCGCGTACCAGCTCGGTCTCGCCCCGCCTGAGCAGGCAGACCAGCCAGGGAACGCCGTAGTGCCGGGGTCCCGGCACGCCTGTGCCCTCGTCCAGCACGACGCGGGCCTCCCGCTCCTGGCCGCACTGGGTGAGCGCCCAGACCAGCGGCAGGCGGGCGCCCCAGTTCGACCGGTGGGCGTCGGCGGTCTTGCGCGCGGCGGCGAACCACCGCTCGGAGCGCTCCCGCCAGCCCAGGACCGCGTAGGCGCCGGCGAGCGCCGCCATGTCGGCCGCGTCGCTCACGTCGGAGAGGTCGTCGCCGGTGTCGGGGAGGACGGCGGCGGCCTCGGCGGTGAAACCGGCCGCGCCGAGCGCGAGCGCGACCCGCGCGAGGAGCCCGGGGCGCCGCTGGTGTTCCGGGATCGAAAGGGCGAGTTCGCGGGCTTCCGCGGCCTCGCCCCTGCGGGCGCGGATCATGGCGAGCTGCTGGAGGGTGTCCACGGTCCACTCGCTGTGGAAGCCCTGGCCGGTGAGGTCGGCGAGCGTGCCCCGGGTCACCGTGATCAGATCGGAGACGGTGGCGGTGCCGGGCGGCGGCCATGTTCCGGCCCGCTCCGCCGTGCTGCCGCGGCCCCTGAACGGCGCCAGCAGGTGCCCGGTCTCCGGCGAGGCGGCCCCCAGGCCCGCGATAGCGGGGTCGGGGAAGGTCTTGGGCTCGCCCCAGCGCAGCGGCCAGGCGAAGCGGCGGGCGACGGACCAGCAGAGCCGGCCGTCGAGGTCGTCGTCGCGGCCGGGCGGCGCGATGACCGTGCCGTCCTCGAACGCGACCGCCCAGGTGTCCTCGTCCAGCGCGAACGACGGGTCGAGCGGGAGCCCGTCGCCGAGGTCGCGGCCGGTGAGGACGAGCGGGCGGCGGGCGGACGGGGCGTGGTGGAACGGGTGGTCGGCCATGATCTCGCCGGTCCCGGGGCGCAGGAAGCGCACCGCGTGCCCGCCGATCGCGATCAGCACGTCGTCCGTGGGCCATTCGAGGCCGAAGCCGTGGGTCCACAGGCCGGCGATGCGCCGGATGCCGTCCAGGACTCGCAGCCGTTCGGGGTGGTCGCCGAGCGACCAGATCTCGATCCGGCCCTCGGCGGTGACGCAGGCGGCCCGCTCGCCATCCGGTGACCAGGCCCACGAACGGGCGTCCCAGCCACCGGGGTTGGAGGTGCCGGCCTGGATGGCGAGGTCGTAGCGGTGCTCGCCGGTCGTCGCGTCGGCGATCGCGACGGTTCCGGTCGCCGGGTCCACCACCGCCAGGCGGCCGCCAGGGCCCCAGCACAGGACGTCGGCGCCCGGGCGGCCGGGCAGCTCGGCCGTCGTCTCGCCCGTGAGCGCGTCGGCGATGACGAGTTTCCCGTCACGCTGGTGGGCCACGAGCCGTTCGTCCGGGCTCCACTCGGGCGGGGCCGCCTCGGTGTCCTCCTCCAGGGGCAGGATCCAGGCGACGCGCCGGGCGGCCACGTCGAGGGAGATCATCGCGTACTCGCCCGACAACTGCCCATAGATCCGGGAGCCGTCGCGTGACCAGAACGCCCGGTTCAGCAGGAGCTCATCGCCCCAGATCTTCTCAAGCCCGCCCGGCAGCGGCCCGTCGAACTCGATCGGCGGCGTTCCCTCCCGGTTGGCGTCGGGAGGCCCGGCGACCGAGCCCTCGTGCATCGCCACGATGACGTTGCGCACGATCCCCGACCCGCCGCCGAAGACGAGGGCGCGCCTGCCGTCCGGGGCGAAGGCCATGCCCAGCGGCCTGCCGGAGGCGAGGAAGAACGCGTCGGCGATCGGCTCGTGAGCGGTGCCGAACGGGTCCCACACGCCGGTGGCGTTGGTGTTGTACTCCAGCGCGATGCGCCGGCCGTCGGCCGACCACTGGAGGCTGCGGGCGTAGTCGGGGAAGCCGATGCCGCCCATGATGCCGTCGATCGCGTGGACGCAGTGGCCGGTGGCGACCTCGAAGAGCTGCAGGACGCCGCCGCGGTCGTAGTCGTCGCCCGGCGCGCTGCCGACCGCGAGATGGCGGCCGTCGGGGCTGAGCGCGTGGCCGTTCAGCTCGCCCCGGTGCACACCGGAGTGGCGCAGCAGCGCGCCCGCGTCGCGGATCCTGGCGGTCGCGAGGCGATGCGCCTCGGTGACGCCGTGGGCGCGCTCCAGGGCCTGGAGCGCCTCGCGCAGCGGCACGGTGTCGCGCGGCGCGGAGAAGGTGGACCAGTCGGCGTTCTTGAGCAGGTCGAGGGCCTCGCCGGGGTCCATCCGCCCGTCCGGGACACCGGTGAAAGGCGGGGACGGCGGCGGTGTGCCGGGGTCCCGGCCGTCGAGCACGGCCAGCAGCGCGTCCTCGTCGTAGACCGGAACGCCGCGCACCGCCGCCGGACCCGCCTTCGCCCCCGATTTCGCCCCGGCGAAGACCAGGTCCGTGTTCGCCGAGAACGACGCGGTCACCCTCGCGCCCAGCAGCTCCAGGGCACGTGCGGCCTCATCCTTCGAGATCCGGCCGAATCGCCCGGCGAGCACGATGTGGCAGCCATTGATGATCATGCCAAGGGACCGTAATGCAGACGACCGACAATTCGCCGCTCTAGGCGGCGACTCTGTCCGAACAGTGGGTGTTCGCGCCGTTTCTGCCGACGCAGACCTGGTAGTGGGTCACCGGCTGTCCGTTGTACGACGACTCCTCGCCGCAGTTGCCGCCTCCGCCGTCGGCGTCACCGACGATGTCGTAGCCCCCGTTGGTCGTCCAGTAGCGGGTCCTGGCTCCCATCTCGTCGTCGACGCGGTCGCAGATCCAGATCCGCGTGTGGTTGGACTTGACCCCGCCCTGCGCCCGTCCGACGAGCGCGGGCGGGATGCCGGTCCAGACCGCGCGGGAACTGTCGTGGAAGCCGGCCGCCGCGGAGGTCTGCGTCGTCGTCACCGTCGATAGCGCGGCGGTGAGGATGGCGGCGGTCGCGAGCGTTCCGATCGGCTTGAGTCGCATCGAGATACTCCCCGTTTCATCCCTCTTCGCCTGGGCACCCCCAGGCCGGAGTTCTCATTGGATCGGGCCGATGGTTGTTCAGCAATGCGCTCACCTGGACTGAACAACTCTCGGAGGGAAGGGGAGTTTTGATCATGCCGCCACTTCTGAGAGCGACCTCCATGACGATCGGGACGTCGCGGCCGGGTGAGCTCGCCCGCTTCTACGCACGGCTGCTGGACCTGCCCGTCACGGCGGACGAGAGCGAGTGGGCGCAGGTCCGGCCGCCGGAGGGGGTGGCCGGTTTCACGCTCAACTTCGAGTACGAGCGGCACTACGCCCGCCCGGTGTGGCCGAGCGTGCCGGGCGGGCAGACCGCCTCCCAGCATCTCGACATCCAGGTCGACGACCTGGCGGCGGCGGTGGAGTGGGCCGTGGCGTGCGGGGCGGTGCTCGCCGGGTTCCAGCCGCAGGACGACGTGCGGGTGTTGCTGGATCCCGACGGGCATCCCTTCTGCCTGTTCCTCTAAGGGCCTTTAAGGGCCCGTCAGGCGGCGCTCCCCCGCCGTGGTCAGGACGAACACCTGCCAGTTGTAGTAGACGTAGTAGTTGCGCGGGTCGCGCTTGATCTGGCGGGCGTGGAGCTGGATGGCGTTCACGTACGCCTGCGACGGGTTGTACGCGTGCAGCGCCCGCTGATAGTTCCGGGGAGCGCCGGTGGCCTTCAGGTAGTTGGCGGCGCCCATGATCGCGTCGCGCGGGTCCTGGATGTCGCCGCCCAGGCCGTACGCCTTCCAGGTCGCGGGCATGAACTGCATCGGCCCCTGCGCCCCGGCGTGGCTGGCCGACTTCACCCGGCCGAACTTGGTCTCCGCGAACATCACCGCCGCCAGCACCTCCCACTCCACCCCGAACCGGCGTTCGGCCTTCTTGAAGTGGCCGAGCAGCTCGGCGGCGGGGCGGGGCGGCTGGACCTTGAACGTGGCACTGGGCTTGATGGGCCGGGCCAGGGCCAGCAGCTCCCTGATCGCCGAGGTGTTGTCCTTGGACGAGGCGGCCAGCGCGGCGGGCAGGCGGGCGAAGGCCCGGGAGGCGACCTTGGCGTGGCGGGCCGTGTAGCGGTAGATGCGCTGCTGGTACAGGGACAGCAGCACGACGTCCTCCGGCGGCTCGCCGCCCTCCTCCTTCCAGGCGTCGACGGCGTCATTGAGAGCGGCCGAGGTGCGCTTCAGCGCGGTGGCGAGGGCGGCGGGGCTCTCCGGGATCTTCTCGTCGGCGGCCGGGAGCCACCGCTCGGGAGGTTGTTCCGCCGGTGCGCTGGAGGGCTGTGGGGCCTGCGTCTGCGCGACGGGGGTGCGGGCGGCGGGCGGTGAACCGCAGGCCGCCGCGCCGATCAAGGCGGCGGCGGCGAGCGCGTGGCCCCGGCGGGGACGTCGTGGGTGCTGCGGGCGTTCCTCCATGGAGGGCCAACCTACCCAATCAGGCCGTCAGAAAGTCCTTGGGCCTGAGCGCCCTGGCCACGATGCGGACGTCGCCGATCCAGCCGTAGTAGCCCTGTCCGTACCGGAGCGCGAACTGGGTGCCGCCGATGGCGAACGGCCGGCCCAGCGTCGAGATGCCCTTGGACGGCTGGGCGGGGTTGCGGGCGATCTTGGAGCCGTCCACGTAGACGGTCGTGCGGCGGGCGTCGTTGACGACGGCCACGTGCGTCCAGCGGCCCACGGGCAGGGCGTGGCTCCAGGAGGTGGGGTCGGCGTCGCGGCCGGTGGGGTAGACGACGTACTGCAGGAAGCGCTCGGGTGAGAGGTTGAGGCTGCACGTGGGCTCGTCGGGCGACCAGCCGCTGGACTTTCCGGCGTCGCCGCTGCGGCCCTCCCAGCTCAGGATGCCCATCCAGGCGTGGTCGCCCTCGAACGGGTCCGGCAGCTTGATGAACGCCTCGATCGTGTAGCCGGAGGTGAACGTCATGCCGTTGATCGGCGCGTTCGCCGCCGACCTGAGCACCGCGCCGCGGTCGGGGTTCTTGCCGCCGTCGAAGCGGAGGCTGGCGTGGGCGGGCTGGCCCTCGTGGTGCTCGGCCGACCACTTCAGCGTCTCCGGGGCGCTGGCGTGCAGGAGCTCCATGGTGAGGTCGTTGCCGCCGCCGGTCAGGTCGCGGGCGACCGTGCCGGCCGGGACGACGGCGCCGTCCGTACCGGCTCCGGTGAGTCCTTCGGCGTCGAAGCGCCAGTACGCCACGGTGCCGCGCGGCATCACCGCCTTCGCGGGCCTGGGCGGGGGCGGGACGGGCGGGGCGAATCCGGCGAAGCGCTCGTCGAAGTCGATGGCGAGGCTGAAGCGGTCGGCCGGGCCGGTCAGTTCGAGGTGCTCGGCCTCCAGCGGGGTACGCTCGCCGGGGTCGCGGGCCAGTAGCCACGGCGACAGGGTCTCCACGTCGATCACGTTGCGGACCAGGTCGAAGGCGTAGAGCCGGACCATGCCCGCGCCGCCGTAGTAGCGGTCCTGGTAGTTGGCGATGTGCACGTGGACGTCGTGGCCCGCGTCGTTCTTCAGCACGGTGCGCCCGGACGGCCAGTAGTGGCCGTTGAGGGTGAGGAAGATCTGGTCGTTGCGCCTGATCAGCACGTCCCAGAGGCGCTGCCCGAACTGGGAGAGCGCGGCCACGCCGTCGTCGCCGGACCAGGCCAGGTCGTGCGTGGTGAGGATGGCGGGCAGGGCCGGGTTGGCGTCGAGGACGCCCTGCGCCCACCGCAGGCCCTGGTCGGAGACGCGCCAGTCGAGCGCCAGCACGAGCCAGCGGCGGCCGCCCGCGTCGAGGACGTGGTGACTGTTGTAGCCGTCGGGCGAGGCGCCGCGGAAGGTGGGCATCCTGGCGTAGCGGGACGGGCCGAACTCCTTCAGGTACGCGCTGTCGCCGCGCTGGTCGTCACCGCCCCGGATGTCGTGGTTGCCGGCCAGGACGCTGTAGGACAGCCTGCCGTCCAGCGCCTTGAACGCGTCGCCGGCCAGGGCGATCTCGTGCTCGCTGCCGTGCTCGGTCACGTCGCCTAAGTGCGTCATGAACGCGATGTTCCTGCTCTCGCGCTCGCCGGTGAGGAAGCGGAACGTCTGGCGCAGCGGGGCGGGGTCGGAGCTGTCCTCGTCGAACAGGTACTGCGTGTCGGGCAGCACGCCGATGGTGAAGCGCGGGCTGTCGCGGTCGAACCGGCCACCGCCGGTGGTGGTGGCAGCGGCGGCGGGGGCGGTCAGGGCGACGGCGGGGGCGGTGATCGCCGCGCCCAGCAGGGTGCGACGGCCGAAAGAGGGGTTGGTCACGTGTACTCCGTTTCAGGGTGCCGCGCAGCACCGTGATCGTCGTACGTGACCCGGACGGTAACGCCCGCCCTCCGCCGGTGGAAATCTAGGGGTCGAGGATGGCGGCCAGGGCCTGGGCGTGCCGGTCCAGGTCGCCGGGGGTGAAGCGGGCCGGTCCGCCGGTGAGCGCGAGCTCGTACTCCGCGCCGCGCGGCGTGGCGGTCAGCCCGAGGTCGAAGCTCGCGTCGTCCACCTCGTGCTCCCACACGCGGGCTCGGAGCCCGGCCCAGCCGGGTGGCGGCGCGGGGTCGTCGCGGTGCACGAAGGCGGCCTGGAAGGCCGGGTGCACGCCGGGCAGCCGGTGGGCGCCGAGGCCGGAGACGAGCGTGTCGAACGGGATCTCGTTGGCCAGCGCACCGGCGACCGCCTCCCTGACGCGGGTGAGCAGCGCGGGGAAGTCGTCGCCCACGGTGACCCGGAGCGGCACCAGGTTGATGAAGCAGCCCACGACCGGCTCCAGCTCGCGACGGCCGCGACCGGTCGTGACCGTGCCGACGACCAGGTCGTCGCGGCCGCTCAGCCGCCGCAGCAGCACCAGGTACGCGCCCAGCAGCACGGCGAACGACGTCACGGGACCGTCGCGCCACCGGTCGACGACGTCGCGCCCGATCCGCACGGCGGTGGTCACACCCGGGCGGGCGGGCGTGGGCGGGACGCGGGGGAAGACGGGCTCGATGCCGGCCAGGCGGTCCCGCCAGTACGGGAGGCGCTCGGGCACCCTGGCCCGGGCCGTGGACCAGGCGGCGTAGTCGGCGTACTGGAGAGACGGGGGTGGCGGCAGTTCGGCGCCCGAGTACAGCGCGGCCAGGTCGGCCGCCACGAGGGCCAGGGAGCCGCCGTCGCAGGCGATGTGGTGGCAGACCAGGAACAGGCGGTGCTCATGAGGGCCGAGGCGGTAGACGGTCAGCCGGAGCAGCGGGCCGCGTTCCAGGTCGAAGCGTTCGCCGGCGGCGGCCAGGGAGAGGGCCAGGGCCTCCGGTTCGCGTTCCGCCTCGGGCAGGGCGGTCAGGTCGGTCAGTTCGAGCGGGACCGGTTGCGCGGGCCTGATCACCTGGTACGGCAGGCCGTCCACGCTGGTGTAGCGGGTGCGCAGGGTCTCGTGCCGGGACACCAGGGCGGTGAGCGCGGCCGGCAGGCGTGTCAGGTCGAGTTCGCCGGTGACCGCCAGGCCGAGCGTGACGTTGGGCGGGGCCGAATCGGGCGTGGCCCGCGTGGCCAGCCAGATCCTGCGCTGCTCGTGGGAGCACTCCATCGGGGCCCCGCTCCTGGGCAGGGCCGGGATCGCGGTGGCGGCCGCCTTCTGGGCGAGGAGCCGGGTCATCAGCTCGCGGCGCCGGTCGGACAGGCCCGCCAGGCGGTCCGCCGTCACGCCAGGTCCCCGGGCGTTTCGAGGGCGGTCCTGATCGCGTCCAGGAACAGCACGGCGTCGTGGCCGTTGACGTAGCGGTGGTCGTAGGCCAGGCCGAGGTGCACGGTCCTGCGCACCGCGAAACCGTCGCCGTCCGGTACGACCTCCCGCTGCGGCGCGGCCAGGGCCAGCGCGCAGACCTGGCCGGGGAACACGATGGGGATCGCCAGCGTGACCGTGCCCTGGTTGTGCAGGGTCACCGCGATGTTGGCGCCCGACAGGTCCTCCTCGCGGAACCCGCCGCGCATCGCGGTCATCCGGTGGGCCATCAGCGTCCGGGAGATCTCCTCCAGCGAGCGGTTCGTGGCGTCGCGCACCACGGGGACGTACAGGCCCTTGCCCACGTCCATGGTGACGCCGACGTGCGCGGTGGGCGCGCGGCGCAGGCGGCCGGGGGCGATCGGGGTGGCGAACATCGGCTCGAACCGGGCGGTCAGCCCGGCCACGGCTCTGACCAGCAGTTCGGGCAGGCCGATCAGGGTGCGGAGGCGGGGGGTGAGCTCGCGGGCCAGCCGTAGCGCCTCCTCCACGTCGATCTTGACGACCGTGTAGGCGGCGGGCGTCTCGCGGTGGGCCCGGGTGACGACGTCGGCGATGCGCCGCTGGGGCGGGGGGAGGATGAGGTCGGTCTCGCCGGTGAAGGCGGCGGTCACGTCGGTGCGGCGGATCACCGGGTGGTTCAGGGCGCGTACCTGGTCCTCGGTGACGCCCAGCTCGTCCATGAGGGCGCGGGCGGGGGCCGTGATGACGGGGCCGGAGGTGGGTGGGGGTGGGGGCGCCGGCTCCGGGGCAGGGCCGCCGAGGCGGGCTATGGTCTGGCCGGGTTCGCATTCGGCGCCCTGTTCGACGACGTGGCGGAGTACGCCCGCGTACTCGGATTCGAGCTCCTCGATCGTCTTCGAGGTCTCGATGAGGGCCAGGACGTCGCCGGGGCGTACCGTGGAGCCGTCCTTCGCCACCCACTCGACCAGCAGGTACCGCGCGTCGTTGCTGTTGATCTTGGGGACGACGACCGCGGTCATGCCAGCGCCTCCAGGACGGCCAGGCGGATGGTGTGGGCGTGCACGAGCACCTCGCGTTCCAGGTGAGGGGCGGCGGGGATGACGCTGTCGGCGGCGCTGACCAGCGTGATCGGCCGGGTCAGCCGATCCCAGAGGGCCGGATAGAGGCGGGCGGCCACCTCGGCGCCCCAGGTGCCGCCGGCGGGGCCGTCCTCGGCGACGCAGACGTGCCGGCCACGGGGTGACGCGCCTGTGAGGTCGAGCGGGTAGAGGCGGGCGGGCACCAGCAGCTCGCACAGGATGTCGTGGTCGAGCAGCAGGTCGCGCATGGCCTCGACGGCGCGGTGGGCCATGCCGCCGGGGACGATGAGGGTGCAGTCGTAGTCGTCGACGCCCTCCAGGCGCACCCGCGCGACGCCGGGGCCCGCTCCGATCAGCTCGTACCTGAACAGGTCGTCCACCACGCCCTCGTGGAACATCCGCCGGGTGTAGAGCACCTTGTCCTCGAACAGCAGGCACGGCGTGAGCGTGGCGAAGCAGTGCTCCAGCAGGGCGCGGGCGTCGTGGAAGGGCGTCAGCTCGAACACCGGCAGGCCGGGGATGCCGAGGAAGTGCTTCTGCGGGCTCTGGCTGTGGGTGGGGCCGTAGCCGCGGTGGCCGCCGGACGGGCAGCGGACGACCAGGGGCAGCGGGACCGGGCGGCCGTACATGGTGGTGGACTTGGCGGCGAAGTTCATGAGCTGGTCGAAGGCCAGGGTCGCGAAGTCGGCGAACATGATCTCGACGATGGCCTTGTCGCCGGCCAGCGCCAGCCCGGCTCCGGCGCCGACGATGGCGCCCTCGCTGAGCGGGGTGGAGCGGACGCGCTCGCCGAACCGCGACGACAGCCCTTTGGTGATCTTGAAGGCGCCGCCGTACGGGTCCGCGATGTCCTCGCCCAGGACGTACACGGCGGGGTCGGCGGCCAGGACCTCGTGCAGGGCGCGGTTCAGGTGCTCGGCCACCCGCTCGGCCACCCGCTCGATCACAGGGCCGCCCAGGTGGACGGCGGGCGTGCCGACACCTCGGCCACGAGGTCGGCGACGTGCCGCCGCCAGGTCTCGTCGGCCACCGCGAACCGCCTCGGGTAGGCCGCGGCGTAGCGCGCGTACCAGTCGTTCTCCTTCACCCGCGCCAGTTCCTCCGGGGTACGGGTGTCGTCGCCCTTGCTGTGCGGCCCCAGCCGGTGTGTGACGAACTCCACCACGAGCGGGAACCCGTCCCGGACGGCGGCGACGGGCGCGGCCAGCTCCGCCCGGATGGCGTTGACGTCGACGGAGTCCACCTTGCGGTACGGGATGCCGAACGCCGCCGCCCGCCCCGCGATCGTGCCCGCGAGTTGCCGGGCGGTGGGCGTCGACTGGGCGATCCCGTTGTTCTCCACCACGACCAGTAGCGGGGTACGCCAGAGCGCGGCCAGGTTGAGCGCCTCGTAGACCGAGCCCTCGCCCCAGGTGCCGTCGCCCACGTACGCGCACACCAGCGCGCCCCGCCCGGCCCGCCGCAGCCGCAGCGCCATCCCGGCCGCCACCGGCAGGCTCTCGCCCTGGACGCCGGTGGACATGAACGAGCGGTGGTAGACGTGCTGGCTGCCGCCCACCCCGCCGCAGAGCGCGCCCTCCCTGCCCATGATCTCGGCCAGCAGCGCGCCGGCCTCGTCGCCGTAGCGGGCCAGGAAGTGGCCGTGGCCGCGGTGGTTGCTGAAGGTGAAGTCGTCGGCGCGGAGGAGCGGGTTCAGGGCGACGGGCACGTACTCCTGGCCCAGGCAGGTGTGCGTGGTGCCGCTGAGCAGGCCCTCGCCGAACAGGCGGAGCAGGGCGGTCTCGAAGTGCCGGATCAGCAGCAGCCGGGCCAGGTCGTCCCCGTTGAGGGGTGACAGGCCGCGCGCCACCTCTCCGGGGCACAGGTGGGTGGCGGTCACGAAGCCGTTCCTTTCATCCTGGCTCGGGCCGGGGCCAGCTCGGTCAGGTACGCCTCCAGCGCGCCCTCCGGCAGGCCCGCGACGAAGCGCGCGGCGGCCTGGCGGGAGCGGGTGGCGAGGTCCTGGTGGTGGATCGGGTCGTCGAGGAGGCGCCGCAGGGCCGCCAGCCATGGAGCCGGGTCCTGCTCGGGCAGCACGGGCACCGGGCGGGCGTGCGCGGCGCTCTCGTACCGTTCGACGGGCTTGACCGGCAGCAGGTACGGCACGCCCAGCTTGGCCTCGGCCAGGCCGCCGACGTCCGAGGCGAGCACGGGGACGCCGCGGAGCATGGCCTCGACGCAGGCGTATCCGAAGGTCTCGTCCCAGAGGGAGGGCATGAGCAGGACCCTGGTACGGGACAGGATGTCGTCGATGTCGTCGGCCGGAGGGACGATCGTGATGTTGGGACGGCGGGACAGCTCGGCCTGGTCGGCGTCGGTGGTGCCCCAGGTGGGGACGGCCAGGAAGCGCACATCGGGGCGGGCGTCGGCCAGGGCCAGGAAGATCGGCAGGCCCTTGTAGCCGCAGGGGTTGATCATGGTGACGTGGGTGGCGGTGGTGGTTTTCGCCGGGGCCGTTCCGTAGATCGGCGGATATATCAGCTTCGCGTCCAGGGCGGCGTGGCGCAGGCAGTGGGCGCGCGCCGCCCGGCTGACCGCGACCGCGCCGGCGGCCCGGCGGACCATCCGGAGACCGGCGGCGCTCGGGTAGAACGCGCCCGGGCCGAACGGCAGTTGTTGCAGGGTGTGCACCAGGTAGACGACCCGGTCCGGGGTCGCTCGGAGGGCCGCGCCCAGCATGATCAGGCCGGGGTCGTCCGACGGGACCAGCGTCCAGTCGGGCGAGAGCCGGCCGGCCACGTCGGCGACCCGCCTGGCCAGCAGGGACGGGCGGGTCACGGCGTGCACGGTCACCCCGCCGTGCTCGTAGCCGGCCTCGTCCGGCCAGCCGGTGTCGATGGGGTGGGCGCCTCGGGGGGTCGTTTCCTGGTCGGTGGTGCGCATGGCTCCCGAGAGCGGGGCGACGACGTGGACCTCGTGGCCCCTGGCGGCCAGGTGCTCCATGAGGATGCGGTTGGACTTGTTCGCGCCGCCGTGGGAGGGGAGGTGGATCATGTTCTGGGCGAGCAGGATCCTCATGACGCACCCCGCTCCGCGAGCCGGCGCCGCAGGCGCGCGGCCAGCACCCGGCGGTGCTCGGGCGGCAGGTCGGCCAGCACCCGAGATCTGCCGGCGGGGCGGGTCAGGAGGGACTCCAGGTGTTCCGCAGCGGCGGCCAGGCCGTCGGCGGGGGCCTCGGGGGCGGATCCGGGGGCGGCTTTGAGGGCGGCGGTCAGGGTGCGGGCCACCTCGTCCGGGCTCCAGCGGGTCGCGGGCAGCCAGTGGGCCAGGCCCTTGGCGGCCAGGCGGGCGGCGTTGTCGGGGCGGTCGGCGCCGTGGGCCAGGATCACCTGCGGGGTGCCCGACGCGAGAGCCCTGGTCAGGGTGCCGATCCCACCGTGGTGCAGCACCGCGGCGACCTCGGGCATCACCGCCGGGAACGGCAGCCGGGGAGCCCACAGCACGTCCGGCGGGAGGGGCCGCGGGACCAGCTCTTCGTGCGGGACCACCAGCAGCGCCGGCCGCCCGGCGAGCCGGCAACCCGCCACGGCCGCCTCGTAGAACCCGGCGTGCAGCATCCGCCCGGTACCACCCGTGACCAGCACCGGACGCTCCGGCCCGCGCAGGAACGCGACCACCTCGGGAGGCAACGGCTCGTTACGCGGAGCGTCGGGTTCGTCCGGGGTGGGGAAGCCGGTGAGGCGCAGGGAGCGGGGGGAGGGCGGGCCGGCCTGGTCGAACCAGGTGGGCCAGAGGCCGAGGTGGAGGTCGGCGGAGGAGAACCAGGCCGGCCAGTTCGTCACCGGGCCCAGGCCCAGCGTGGCGCGGACCTCGTCGATGCCGTCCGCGAGCACGTGCTGGTGGAGGTGGCGGGCGACGGCGGTGGCCATGGGCTGGATCGGGGCCACGGCGATCCAGGCCGCCGGAACCCCGAGCAGTTCCCTCAGGATGAGGACCGACAGGGCCGAGGTGTGGCGGCCGGCCAGGACCGTGCGGCCCGGTCCGACCCGGTCGGCGAGTTCGCGGCACTCCCGGGCGAGCTGGTCGAAGAGGCCGTTGCGGCGGTAGAAGTCGGGCCAGGTCAGGGTGGCCCGCGCGCCGGGCAACAGGGCGCTGTCGGCGAGGTAGCGGTCGTACCCCTCCGGCGTGTCGATCGCCACGAACCCGAGCCCCGCCGCCTCGGCCCGGCTCCGGTAGGGCGCGTGGGTGAGCAGCGTGACCTCGTGCCCGCGCTCCCTGAGCGTCCGGCCCAGCCGGACGAACGGCAGCACGTCGCCGTCGGTCCCGTGGGTCACCAGCAGCATGCTCGGCGCGGAGCCGGCTCCCCCGCCGGTCGCCGCGCCCGTCACGTCGAGGTCTCGCCGAGCGGCGAGGTATCGTCCAGCAGCGCGCGCACGTCCTGCTCCGACATGCCCTCCAGCTCGTCGAGCAGCTCCGCGAGCTGGTCGCCGGTGACGCCCCCGAGCAGCGTCTCGTCGATGAGCGTGGCCGCCGCCGTCACGGTGAAGTCGGCGGCGAACAGCTCGTCCACGGGCAGTTCGACGCCGTAGCGCTCCTGGACCACGGCCAGGAACCGCACCACGGTGAGCGACTCCGCGCCCAGCTCGAAGAAGTCGTCGGTGACGGTACGGGGCGGGGTGGTCAGGAGCTCGGTCCAGATCCCCATGACGGCTTCCTCTGTCGGTGTCATTACCGTTCTCCGGGCGCTCAGAGGGCAGGCAAGGTCATGGGAGCGCTCCCAAAAAACGTCCCAGGAAGGCCCCCTGAACGAGCCTGGGATCACAGCGGAGAGATGTCAAGGGAACAGTCTCAGTAATGTTTCCGAAACGGAGTTGTAAGGAACCGCAGCTAGATGGCATATCGCCCGCGTTTGCCCGAGCAATTCAGTTAAATATTCAATTGATGTTGACCGTGGAGCGAGGGCGTACTTAACCTGACGTCCCGTGGGAGCGTTCCCATGACGGGGCGGCCACGCCCGTCCGGCGAAGGATGGCGCGATGCGCGAAATGATCCCGGCAGAGTTGAACGACACGGCCTTGGAGTTGCCCGCCGTCGCGGGGATGGTGCCGTTGTTCGAGGCTTGGGCTGCGAAGGCGCCTGAGCGGGTGGCGGTGGTGGACGGGGCTCTGACGCTGTCCTATGGGGAGTTGAACGGGGCCGCGAACCGGCTGGCGCGGCGGCTGGTCGAGGCCGGGGCCGGGCCGGGGTCTGTCGTGGCGCTGTACGCGGGGCGGTCGGCCGGGGCGTTGACCGCGATGCTGGCCGTCCTCAAGGCGGGGGCGGCCTATCTGCCGCTGGATCCCGGCTATCCGGCTGCGCGCGTGGAGCTGGTGTTGCGGGACTCGGGGGCGGGGACGGTGCTGGTTCCGGCGGAACTGCGGGAACGGTTGCCGGAGTTCGACGGCACCGTGCTGGAATTATCCGGCGATTCATCCCTTTCGGAGGATAATCCGGACATCGCGGTTGATCCTACCGATCCGGCGTACATTCTCTACACCTCTGGTTCGACCGGGCGGCCGAAAGGCGTGGTCATTCCGCATCGGGCGCTGCTGAACTTCCTGGTCGCGATGGAGGAACTGCTGGAGGCCGGGCAGGACGACGTGTGGCTGGCGCTTACGTCCCTTTCTTTTGATATTTCGGGACTTGAGCTGTATTTACCGCTCGTCACCGGGGCGCGAGCGGTGATCGCCGATCCGGGGACGGCCAGGGACGGGCATCGGCTGGCCGGGCTGATCCGGCGCGAGGGTGTCACGCATGTGCAGGCCACGCCGTCGGGGTGGCGGGTGCTGCTGGCCGCCGACTACGCCGGTCCCGCTGTCACGGCGCTGGTCGGGGGCGAGGCGCTGAGCGAACCGCTGGCCGACGAGCTCAGGGCCCGCGTGGGCCGGCTGTTCAACGTGTACGGGCCGACGGAGACCACGATCTGGTCCACCGCCTGGGAGGTACGGCCCGGCCGGGTGTCCATCGGGCGGCCGATCGGCAATACGCGGGTTCACGTGGTCGACGAGCGGATGGAGCCGGCCACCACGGGCGAACTGCTGATCGGCGGGCTGGGCCTGGCCAACGGGTACCACCTCCGGGCCGGGCTGACCGGTGAGCGGTTCGTGCCGGACCCGTTCGGACCGCCCGGGGGGCGTCTTTATCGCACGGGCGATGTCGTGCGGCTCGAACCCGATGGGACGTTGCGTTATCTGGGCCGGACGGACAACCAGGTCAAGCTGCGCGGCCACCGGATCGAGCTCGGGGAGATCGAATCGGTGCTGGAGGCCCATCCCGGGGTGCGGCAGGCCGTGGTGGCCGTGCGGCGGGAGACGCTGGTGGCCTATCTCGCAGGGGACGGAAGCGGGCTTCCGGGGTGGGTCGCCGAGCGGCTGCCCTCGTACATGGTGCCGTCGGTGTTCGTGCCGCTGGAGACGCTGCCGCTCACCCCCAACGGGAAGGTGGACCGCAACGCGCTGCCCGAGCCCGGGCTGCCCGAGAGCGGGGCGGGCGGGGCGGCGCGGACCGAGGCCGAGCGGGTGGTGGCCGAGGTGTTCGCCGAGGTGCTCGGGCTGGACGCGGCCGGCACCGGGGACGACTTCTTCCTCCTTGGCGGGCACTCGCTGCTCGCGGCCAGGGCGGCGGCGCGGGTGGCGCGGCAGCTCGGGGTCGAGGTGCCCGTCGCGGTGCTGTTCGCCCATTCGACCGTGGCGGCGTTCGCGGCCGCCGTACAGGAGCTCGAAACGCCGTCGGCGCCGCCGAGGCCGCGCCCGGAAGGGGTCGCGCCGCCGTTGTCGCCCGCGCAGGAGCGGATGTGGTTCCTGTACCGGCTCGATCCGGCGGACGCCTCCTACAACGTGTACCTGGCGCGGCGGTTGCGCGGGGCGCTGGAGCCGGACCGGCTGGTGGCGGCGCTCGGCGCGGTCGTGGCGCGGCATGAGACGTTGCGGACCCGGTTCCCCGAGGTGGACGGGGTGCCGGTCGCGGTGGTGGAGCCGGACGCGACGGTGGTGGTCGAGCGGGTCGATCTGACGGAGCTTCCGGCCGGTGAGCGGGAGGCGGAGGCGCGGCGGCGGGTGAACGCGCGGGTGAACGCACCCTTCGATCTTGTGGCCGCTCCCCCGGTGCGGGCGACGCTGGTGCGGCTGGCGGCGGACGAGCACGTGCTGTGCGTGGTGTTCCATCACATCGTCGGGGACGGCTGGTCGCAGAACGTGCTGCTCGGCGATCTGGCCGCCTGCTACGAGGGGGCAGGGCTGCCGGAGTTGGTGGTGCAGCACGGGGATGTCACGCGGTGGCGGCAGGAGCGCGAAGCGGCGGGGGCGAGGGACGCCGCGCTGGCGTACTGGCGGGAGCGGCTGGCCGGGGTCCCGGCGCTGGAACTCCCGGCCGACCGGCCACGGCCGGGCGAGAGGCGGGGGGCGGTGCATCGGGCTCGGGTGCCGCACGAGGTCGTGGGGGTGCTGGAGGAGCTCGGGCGGACGACCGGGACGACGCTGTTCATGGTGCTGCTCGCCGCCTACCAGGCGCTGCTCGCCCGGCAGAGCGGGCAGGCCGACCTCGCGGTGGGCACGGCGGTGGCCGGGCGGGACCGGGTCGAGCTGGAGCCGCTGATCGGCTTCCTGGCCGAGACGCTGGTGCTGCGCGGCGACCTGTCCGGCGATCCGGCCTTCACCGACCTGCTGGTACGGACCCGGCGCACCGTCCTCGACGCCTTCACCCACGGCGACGTGCCGATGGAGCGGATGGGCGGCGGAACCGGGCTGTTCCAGACCATGCTGATCCTGCACACGCAGGACGACGGCGCGGCCACGACGCTCGGGGACGCCACGGCCGAGGTGTTCCACGCCGACTACGCGCCCGCCCGCTTCGACGTGACGCTGGACGCCTGGCTCGACGCCGGCGGGCTGGAGCTGGCGTTCGGGTACGAGGCGTCCCTGTTCGACCCGGCCACGATCGAACGCCTGGCCGCCCGGTTCGGCGACCTGCTGCGGAACGTCGCGGCCTCGCCCGGGGCCCGGCTGTCGTCGCTGGCCCGGGTGACGGGGGCCGAGCGGGAAGGGCTGCTGCACGGGCCCAACGACACGGCGCTGGAGTTGCCCGCCGTCGCGGGGATGGTGCCGTTGTTCGAGGCGTGGGCTGCGAAGGCGCCTGAGCGGGTGGCGGTGGTGGACGGGGCTCTGACGCTGTCCTACGGGGAGCTGAACGGGGCCGCGAACCGGCTGGCGCGGCGGCTGGTCGAGGCCGGGGCCGGGCCGGGGTCTGTCGTGGCGCTGTACGCGGGGCGGTCGGCCGGGGCGTTGACCGCGATGCTCGCGGTGCTCAAGGCGGGGGCGGCCTATCTGCCGCTGGATCCCGACTACCCGGCGGCGCGGATCGAGCTGGTGTTGCGGGACTCGGGGGCGGGGACGGTGCTGGTTCCGGCGGAACTGCGGGAACGGTTGCCGGAGTTCGACGGCACCGTGCTGACGCTGGATGATGATTTTTCGGCTTACGACGCGAGCAACCTGGATATAGCGGCTGATCAGGCGTATGTGCTCTATACGTCCGGGTCGACCGGGCGGCCGAAGGGCGTCGTGGTGCCGCATCGGGCGCTGCTGAACTTCCTGGTCGCCATGGAGGAGCTGCTGGGGGCGGGGCCGGACGACGTGTGGCTGGCGGTCACGTCCCTTTCCTTTGATATTTCGGGACTTGAGCTGTATCTGCCGCTCATCACGGGCGCGCGTACGGTGATCGCCGGCTCCGCTCTGGACGGCGCCCTGCTGGGTGAGCAGATCCGGCGCGAGGGTGTCACCCACGTGCAGGCCACGCCGTCGGGGTGGCGAGTGCTGCTGGCCGGTGGGTGCGCCGGCCCCGCCATCACCGCGCTCGTCGGCGGCGAGGCGCTGAGCGAGCCGCTGGCGGACGAGCTCAGAACCAGTGTGGGCCGCCTGTTCAACGTCTACGGCCCGACGGAGACCACGATCTGGTCCACCGCCTGGGAGGTGAAGCCCGGCCGCGTCTCCATCGGCCGGCCCATCGGGAACACCCGCGTCTACGTACTCGACGAACATCTGGAGCCGGTCCCGGCGGGAGCCCCCGGCGAGCTGCTGATCGGCGGGCTGGGCCTGGCCAACGGATACCATCAGCGGCCCGCCCTGACGGCCGAGCGGTTCGTGCCGGACCCGTTCGGGCCGCCCGGCGGGCGTCTCTATCGCACGGGCGACGTCGTACGGCTCGGCGCGGACGGGACGCTGCAATACCTGGGCCGGACGGACAACCAGGTCAAACTGCGCGGCCACCGGATCGAGCTCGGGGAGATCGAATCGGCTCTGGAAACCCATCCCGGCGTCCGGCAGGCCGTGGCGGCGGTGCACCGGGAGCGGCTGGTCGCCTATCTCACGGGAGGGCCCGATCCGGCCGCGCTCCGCGCCCACCTGGCCGAACGGCTGCCCGCGTACATGATCCCCTCGGTCTTCGTGCCGCTGGAGACGCTGCCGCTCACGCCCAACGGCAAGGTGGACCGCAAGGCGCTGCCGGTTCCAGGGGCCGCCGAGGAGGTGCCGCTGCGGCCACGCGAGCCGGACGCGGCGGTGCCGTTGTCGCCCGCGCAGGAACGACTGTGGTTCCTGGACACCTTGGGCGGCGACCCGGGCGCGCACCTGTCCGTGGCGCTCCGGCTGCGCGGGCCGCTCAACGACGAGGCGCTGGTCGCGGCCCTCGCCGGGGTCGCTGCCCGGCATGAGGGGCTGCGGACCCGGTTCCCGGGCGCGGAGGGGCGGCCGCTGCTCGTGGTGGAGCCCGAGTTCACGCCGCCACTCGCCCGGCACGACCTGACCAGGGTGCCGGACGCCGAGCGGGAGGCCCGGCGGCTGGTCGCCGCCTTCACCGCCGAGCCGTTCGATCTGGGGGCCGCGCCGCCGGTGCGGGTGGCGTTGGTCCGGCTGGCCGCGTGGGAGCACGTGCTGTGCGTGGCCGCCCATCCGATCGTGGCCGACGCCTGGTCGTTGGGGGTGCTGCTGAGTGATCTGGCCATCCTGTACGAGCGCCGCGAACCGCCGCCCCCGCCCGTACAGGCCGGTGACGTCACGCTCTGGCGAGGCGGGCGCGAGGCGCCGGCCGAGGCCGGGCTGGAGCACTGGTGCGGGCGGCTGGCCGGGTCGCCGGTCCTCGACCTGCCGCTGGACCGGCCCAGGCCCGGGCTGCCGGCCCGCACCGGCGGACGCCACGAGCTCCGGCTGGACCCCGAGCTGGGCGAGCGGCTCGAACGGCTCGGGCGGGAGGCGGGCGGGACGTCGCGGACCGTGCTGCTCGCCGCCTACCAGGTGGCGCTGGCCCGGCATACCGGGCAGATCGGGTTCATGATCGGGCTGCCGGTCGCCGGGCGCGAGGTGGCCGGGCTGGAGGGCGTGTTCGGGCACCTCACCCGGCATCTGGTGGTACGCGGTGAGCTGCCGGGCGATCCGGCGTTCACCGAGTTGCTGCGGCTCACCCGCGCGGCCGAGCGGGAGGCGGCCGAGCACGCCGGTCTGTCGCCCGAGCGGCTGCTGTCCGCGCTGGAGGTGGAGCGCGATCCCGGTCAGGAGCCGCTGTTCCAGACGACGCTGACGGTGCACGAGGACGTGCCGATGCCGGGGGCGTTCGGCGGCCTGGAGCACGAGCCGTTCATGCCGGACCCGGTTGACACGGTGTACGACCTGGCCCTGGAGGCGCGGGGGCTGGAGCTGGCCTTCCAGTACGACGCGTCGCTGCTGGACGCGGGCACCGTCGGGCGGTTCGCCGGTCGGTTCACGGCGCTGCTGGAGCGGGTCGCGGCCAAGCCGGAGCGGAACGTCTCGGAACTGGTGGACGAGGCGGCGGACGGGCCGGTGGTCGATCCGTGGGGTTCGCCGGTTTCGCCCGGGTCGGCCGGGGTGATTCGCGGGACCGGTGAGCGGGGGCTGTTGCGGCCGGACGGGAGGGTGGAGCCGCTGCCCGCGCCGGGCACCGTCGGGCGCGCGCGGACCGGGTCCAGGGCCGGGTACGTCGCGCCGCGCACCGACGCCGAGGCGCTGGTGGCCGACGTGTGGAGCGACCTGCTCGGCGTCTCCCGGGTGGGTGCGGCCGACGACTTCTTCCATCTCGGCGGGCACTCCCTGCTCGCGGTACGCGCCGCCGCCCGCCTGCGGGCCACCATCGACGTCGACGTACCGATCAGGACGTTCTTCAGCCATCGCACGGTGGAGGAGTTCGCGGGCGCGGTGGAGGAGATCCTGCTGGCCGACCTGGAGGGCCTGTCCGACGAAGAGGCCCAGCTCCTGCTCGACGCCACGGAGGTGCCGTGACCGGCCTGTCCCCCGCCAAGCAGGCGCTGCTGGCCCGGCGGCTGCGGCGGCGTACCGCCACGACCACGATCCCCCCGCGCCCCGAGGGCACCGAGCCGCCGCTCTCGCACGCGCAGGAGCGGCTGTGGTTCCTGGAGCAGTACCTGCCCGGCACGCCCGCGTACACCGTCTCGTGCACCGCCCGGATCACCGGCGACCTCGACCCGGACGCGCTGCGGCGGGGCGTGCGCGAGGTGGCCGCCCGGCACGAGAGCCTGCGCAGCCGGTTCGTCACCGACGATGACGGGCTGCCGCGCCTCGTCATCGACCCCGAGCCCGCACCCGAGTTCCGCACCGCCACGGCGGGCTCCCCCGAGGAGGCCCGCGCGCTGGTGTCGGCGGTGCTGGCCCGCCCGTTCGACCTGGCGGCCGGGCCGCCGCTGCGCGTCCTGCTGGTCCGGCTCGGGCCCGCCGACCACGTGCTCATGCTCGCCGCCCACCACGCCGTCGCCGACGGCTGGAGCTGGGACGTCGTGCTCAACGAGCTGTTCGCGCTGCACGACGGGAAGCCGGTGGCCGCGCTGCCGGTCCAGTACGGCGACTACGCCAGGTGGCAGCGCGAGCGTGTGGGCACCCCGGCGTACCGGGCCGACGTGGACTACTGGCGGGACCTGCTGACCGGGGTGCCGCCGCTGGAGCTGCCCACCGACCTGCCGCGCCCGGCCGAGCAGACGTTCGCGGGCGCCGCCCACGGGTTCCGCCTCGACGCCGGCCTGGCCTCGGCGGTGCGGGCGCTGGCCGAGGAGCGCGGGGCGACGCCGTACATGGTGCTGCTGGCCGCCTTCCAGGCGCTGCTCGGGCGGTGGTCCGGGCAGAGCGCGTTCGCCGTGGGCAGCCCGGTCAGCGGGCGGGGGCTGCCGGAGCTGGACGGCCTGGCCGGGATGTTCGTCAACACCCTCGCGCTGCGCGCCGACCTGTCGGGGGATCCGCCGTTCGCCGAGCTGGTGGGCCGGGTCAGGGACGCGGCGCTGGACGCGTACGCGCACCAGGAGCTGCCGTTCGACCAGCTCGTCAACGAGCTGCGCGTCGAGCGGGACGTCAGCAGGTCTGCCGTCTTCCAGGTGATGTTCGCGCTGCAGAACTACACCGCCAAGCCGATCGACGCCGGGGCGCGGGAGCTGGCCTGGTTCGCGGCCGACACCGTGGTCAGCCGGTTCGACCTCAGCCTGTACCTGCACGAGGACGCCGGCGCGCTGAGCGGCACGTTCGTCTACAACACCGCCCTGTTCCAGGCGGGCACGGTCGAGCGGATGGCGGCGGGGCTGGACACGCTGCTGCGCTCGGCCGTGGCCGCGCCGGAGACGCGGCTGGCCGATCTGGAGCTGCTGCCCGCCGCCGAGCGGGCCCGGCTGGACGCGTGGAGCACCGCTCCCCCGCCGGTGGCGCGCGGGTTGCTGCACGACCTCGTCGCGGAGCAGGCCGCGCGCACGCCCGGCGCGCCCGCGGTGGTGTTCGGTGAGGAGACGCTGACCTACGAGGGGCTCGACCGGCGGTCCGGGCGGCTCGCGCGGCGCCTGCGGGACGTCGGGGTCCGGCCCGGTGACCGGGTGGCGGTGTGCCTGGAGCAGTCGGCCGGGCTGGCCGTCGCGCTGCTCGGTGTGCTGAAGGCGGGGGCGGCGTACGTGCCGCTGGACCCGGAGCAGCCGGCCGAGCGGATCGCGTACATGGCGGGCGACGCCGGCGTGCGCACCGCCGTCACGTCGGCCGCGTCACGGGGGCCGCTGCCCGCCGGGCTCACCGAGGTGCTCATCGACGAGCCGAGCGGGCCGTTCGAGCCGGTGGACGCCGGGATCGGGCCTGACGACCTGGCGTACGTGATCTACACCTCGGGCACCACCGGCCGGCCCAAGGGCGTGGCGATCCAGCACCGGGAGGTGGTGACGTACCTGGCGGGGGTAGGTGAGCGCTTCGCGGTCGAGCCCGGCTCGTCGTTCGCGCTGCTGCAGTCGCTGGCCTTCGACTTCGGCGTCACCACGTTCTACCTGGCGCTGCTGACCGGCGGCTGCCTGCACCTGATCCCGTCGAGGACGTCGGCCCCCGAGCTGGCCGAGTACTTCGCCCGCTCCCCCGCCGACTACCTGAAGATCACTCCGTCGCACCTGGCGGCGCTGCTGGCCGAGGCGGAGCCGGCCGGGCTGCTGCCGCGCCGGTTGCTCATCCTGGGCGGCGAGGCGTCCGGCTGGGCCTGGGCGCGAGAGCTGGCCGCGCTCGGCCGCTGCGCGGTGGTCAACCACTACGGGCCCACGGAGGCCACGGTCGGCATCACCACGTTCGCGGTCGATCCGGCCGAACCCGCGCGCGACACCACGCTGCCCATCGGGCGGCCGCTCCCGGGCGCGCGCGTGCAGGTGCTGGACGAGCGGCTGCGCCCGGTCCCGGCAGGCGTGGTCGGGGAGATCTTCCTGGGTGGCGACCGGCTGGCGCGGGGATATCTGGGCAAGCCGGCGCTGACGGCCGACCGCTTCCTGCCGGATCCCGGTGGCGGTCGCATGTATCGCACGGGGGATCTCGGGCGGTGGCTGCCCGACGGGAGCCTGCAGTTCCTCGGACGGCGCGACCTTCAGGTGAAGGTACGCGGCTACCGGGTCGAGCTGGGCGAGGTCGAGTCCGTGCTGTCGGAGTGTCCCGGTGTCGCCCAGGCGGTCGCCGACCTGCGCGGGGACCGGCTCGTCGGCTACCTGCTGCCCGCTGAGGGGGCCGTCCGGCCGGCCACCGCCGAGGTGCGCGCCTGGCTGCGCGAGCGGCTGCCCGACTACATGATCCCCGTACGGTACGTGTGGCTCGACCACCTGCCGCTGAAGTCACACGGCAAGGTCGACCGGGCCGCCCTGCCCGACCCCGGGGACGACCGGCTCGACGGGGGCACCGGGTTCGTCCCGCCGCGCACCCCGGCTGAGGAGATCGTCGCCGGGGTGTGGGCCGAGGTGCTCGGGCTGGCGCGGGTCGGGGCGCTGGACGACTTCTTCGAGCTCGGCGGGCACTCGCTGCTCGCGATGCGGGTCCTGGCCCGGCTGCGCAAGGCCGTACCGGATCGGCGGCTGACGCTGATGGACCTGTTCAAGCACACCACCGTCGCCGAGACGGCGGCCCTGCTCGACGGGGAGGATCAGGGCGGGGGCGGGCTGCTGCACCGGCTCACGCCGCCGCGCGCCGCCACGACCACGCTGGTCTGCGCGCCGTACGGGGGCGGCAGCGCGGTGATCTACAAGCCGCTGGCCGACGCCCTGCCCGCCGACTGGGCGCTGTACTCGATCGCCGTGCCCGGTCACGAGCTCGGCGAGGAGTCCATGCCGCCGGACGAGGTGGCGCGGGTCTGCGCCGAGCAGATCCTGGCCGAGGTACGGGGGCCGCTGGTGCTGTACGGCCACTGCGGGCTCGGCGTCATGATCACCGCGGAGATCGCCCGGCGGCTGGAGGCGGCGGGGCGGGCGGTCGAGGCCGTCTACCTGGGCGGGATCTTTCCGTTCGCGCGGCCGGAGGGGCGGCTGACCCGGCTGCGGCACCGGCTGGAGGACCTGCGGGGCGACCAGGGGCGGGTGAACGCCCTCACCGTCGCCGGGCTCGACGTCTCCGGCCTGAGTCCGGAGGAGCTCAAGCTGATCGTCCGCAACCGCCGGCACGGGACGCGGGCGGCGGAGCGGTACTTCACCCGGCTGTTCGAGGAGTCGGCCGGGCGGCTGGCGGCGCCGGTGATCTCGGTGGCCGGGGAGCGGGATCCGGTCATGGAGTACTACCAGGAGCGGTATCGGGAGTGGCACGTGCTGTCGGGGGTGACGGGGTGTGCGGTCCTGGATGAGGCGGCGCACTTTTTCCTGAAATATCGGGCGGAGGAGCTGGCCGAGATCGTCACCCGGACCCACGGCGCGATCGCCACCGGCCGGACGGAGCCGCTGGAACGGGTCACCGGGGAGGAGACGTGGTGGCTGGAAGGCGTCTCCACGACCACCCCGGAAACGACGGCCGCGCCCCCTGACGCCGCCGCACCCGTGCCCGCCGCTGTGCCCGCCGCTGTGCCCGCCGCTGTGCCCGCCGCTGTGCCCGCCGGCGGGGGTGGGCCGCGGCCGAGTATGCGGCGGTTCTTCGGGGTGGCGGGCGGGCAGGCGTTGTCGATCATCGGGTCGGCGCTGACCGAGTTCGCCGTACCGATCTGGATCTACCTCACCACCGATTCGCTGGTGGACTTCGCGCTGTTCTCCGTGCTGGCGCTCGTACCGGGAATGCTGATCGCGCCGCTGGCCGGGACGATCGTGGACCGCAGTGACCGGCGCCGGATCATGCTGCTCGGCGACGCGGGCGCGGGCGGTTCGCAGCTCGTGCTCGGGCTGCTGCTGTGGACCGGCAACCTGCAGATCTGGCACATCTACCCACTGCTGGTGTGCCTGTCGGTGGCGCTGGCGTTCCAGCGCATCGCGTACGGCTCGGCGATCCCGCAGCTCGTGCCCAAACGGTTCCTCGGCCACGCCAACGGCGTCGTCGGCATGATCAACGGCGTCGCCCAGCTCATCGTGCCCCTCGCCGCGGCCGGTCTGATGGCGCTGATCGGGCTGGAGGGCATCCTGGTCATCGACGTGGTCAGCTACGCGATCGCGATCGGCACCCTGCTGCTCATCCGCTTCCCCGCCACGATGGCCCTGCGCCGCCGCGAGTCGATGACGGCCGAGCTGGTCAACGGCTTCCGCTACTCGTGGGGCAACAAGGGCTTCCGCCGCATGGTCACGTTCTTCGCGGTGGTCAACCTGTTCATGGCGGCGCTGTTCCTGATGATCTCGCCGCTGGTGCTGTCGTTCGCGTCGCTGACCGAGGTGGGGACGGTCTCCTTCTTCGGCGGGCTCGGGGTGTTCCTCGGCGGTCTGGGCATGGCGGTGTGGGGCGGGCCGCGGGTGCGGCGCTTCCGGGGGCAGCTCATGTTCACGCTGTCGCTGGCGCTCTCCGCCGTGGTGATCGGGGTGCGCGAGGACCTCGTGGTGATCGTCATCGGGGTGTTCGGGCTGTTCCTGTCGCTGACCCTGCTCAACGGCGTCTACACGACGATCGTGCAGGTCAAGATCCCGCAGCGCTATCACGGGCGGGTCTTCGCGCTTAACCAGCTCGTGGCCTTCTCGACGCTGCCGCTCGGGTACGCGGTCGTCGCGCCGCTGGGCACGGCCCTGTTCGAGCCGATGTTCCGCGAAGGGGGCGCGCTCGCGGACACCGTCGGCCTGGTGATCGGCACCGGTGACGGGCGCGGCATCGGGTTCCTGTACGTGCTGCTGGGCACCGCCATCGCGCTGTGCGTACTGGTCGCCAGGCGGCGCAGGGTGCTGTGGGACTTCGACGACCTCGTACCCGACGCGCCGCCCGACGACGTGATCGGATTCGAGGCCCTGCGCGAGCGCGGGGCTCTGACCAAGGAGAAGGCGTGGACGAATACCAGGTCGTGATCAACGGCGAGGAGCAGTACTCGGTGTGGCCGGCGGACCGGGAGGTGCCGGCCGGGTGGCGGGCGGTGGGGTTCGGGGGTGCGAAAGACGCCTGCCTGGCCCACATCGACGAGGTGTGGACGGATATGCGGCCGCTCAGCGCGCGGTGAAGGGTGCCGGGTCGCGCGGGGCGGCTCACGGTGGGCTTTGGGTGCGGAGGGCTCGGGGGGAGGCGCCCAGTTCGCGGCGGCAGGCCTTGTTGAACGCCTGCAGGTCCGGGATCCCCACCGCCGCGGCGATCGCGGGAATCGCCAGCGTCGACTCGCGCAGGAGGTGCAGCGCCCGTGACAGCCGCCGGCGGCGGATGTAGCCGACCACCGTGTCGCCGGTCTGGGCGCGGAACAGGCGGGTGAGATGGTTGTGCGAGACCCCGGCGGCCCTGGCGATGGCCGGTACGGTCAGCGGCGCGGCCAGGTCGGCCTCGATGTGCTCGATGGCCGCGGCCACCACGGCGTGCGGGGTGCCGGCCAGGGGCAGGTTCGCCACCCGCCAGAGCACCGACCACACCTCGGCCGACGCCCTGGCCGGCGTCTCGGGGACGGCCGCGATGGCCTGGCGCAGCGCGGCGCCGATGACGGGGGCCTGGTCACCGGCGTCCCGCATGACGGCCACGGTCCGCCGCTCGTCCCGGCCGGGCAGGCGGAAGTGCGCGTACAGGTGCTCTGACCTGCCCCGATAGTGGAAATGCACCTCGGCGTCCGGCGGGATCAGGCTGACGTGTCCCGGCTTGATCGCGTGGGTGGTGCCTTCGAGGACGAGTTCGGCGGCGTAGCCGTACAGGTGGAGCTGCCACAGGTCCGGCAGCCGCCACACGTCGAGCGGTCTGACGATGCCGTGCACGCCCACGCCCGCCCCGGCGACCGCCGGTGGCGCGGAGAGCGCGAGGGTCACATGACGCACGATGCCTGCCCTCCTCGGTGAGCGAAAATCGACCAGTAGTTGATGATTAGAACCCACGACACGGACGATGTCCGATTCTAGCTTTGAGGCATGCGAACCACTTTGCTCACCTCCGCACAGGTGGCCGGATTCGTGGCCGCCGGCTACCTGCGGCTCGACGGGATCGTCCCGGCCGAGCTCAACGACCAGGCGATCGGCGTCCTCGACGCGGGCATCCCCCGCGTGCCGTACGGAACCCCGGTCACCAGCGCCTTCCCCGAGGGATCGTTCGCCCGCCGGCTGATCGAGCTGCCCGAGGTCGCCGGGGCCCTGCACTCCCTCGTCGGCCCCGACCCGACCGTCGACCACCACGCGGTGCACGTTCGTGAGCCCCAGGGCGGTGAGGCCCAGCCGTTGCACGCCGACGCCATCATCGACACCCGCATGGACGCCTTCGACGTCCAGCTCATGTACTACCCGCGCGAAGTGAGCGCGGACATGGGCGGCACGCTCGTGGTGCCGGGCAGCCACCTGCGGCGCATCAACGAGAGCGACACCGGCCGCTACCAGAACCTGCTCGGCCAGACCCGGCTGACGTGCCCGGCCGGGACCGTGATGCTGCTGCACCACGGCATCTGGCACGGCGGCCGGCGCAACGACAGCTCCACACGGCGGTACATGTTCAAGATCCGCTTCAACCCGACCGTGCCGCAGGTACGGCTCTGGGACACCTCCGACCTGGCCGACCCGGCCGTCGTGGACGCGCTGAACACCCGTTTCCCCTGGTACGAGCAGGCGACCGGCCGGTTGGAGATCCACAACCGGGCGCGCCTGTGGCGGGCGATGACCGCCGACGCCTCGTTCGACATCGAATACTGGACGACCCGCGTGAACAACCGCCCCGGGAGGGTCGCATGAAGCAGCAGGTACTCGTGCTCTACCTGGCCACCTCCGCCCTCGACGCGCGGGTGGTGGGCTGGTCGTCCTATGACGGCACCGGGCGGACGAATCCGACGGCGGGCGACGGGGACGAGCCGCCGTACGAGACCGGGGTGGACGCGCTCCGCGACGGGTGGCGGCTGTTCCAGGCGTCGCAGCTGATTCCGCCGTACCCGGGGCACGAATACGACACGTCCTTTCTCAAGCACGAGTTCTTCTTTGAGAAGATGTCGTAGGTCTGCATAGGTTCGGTGTGGTTCGTGGAAGGAGCGGGATGGCCGGCATGCGCCCGCTCCGGCCCGACGATCCCGAGCGGATCGGCGGCTATCGCCTGCTCGGCGTGCTCGGCTCCGGCGGGCAGGGCCTCGTCTACCAGGGGGCCGGTGACGACGGGCACGAGGTCGCCATCAAGGTGCTGCACAGCCATCTCGCGCAGGACGACGAGGTCACGTGGCGGTTCCTGCGGGAGGTGGAGGCGGCGCGGCGGGTGGCCGCGTTCTGCACGGCGGCGGTGCTGGACGTGGGAGTGGCGGACGGGCGGCCGTACATCGTCAGCGAGTACGTTCCCGGTGACACCCTCCAGGCCGCCGTCCGCGTCTCGGGGCCGCGCCGGGGCGGGGCGCTGGACCGGCTGGCGATCTCCACGCTGACGGCGCTGGCGGCGATCCATCAGGCGGGGATCGTGCACCGGGACTTCAAGCCGGGCAACGTGCTGATGGGGCCGGACGGGCCGATCGTCATCGACTTCGGGATCGCCAAGGCGCTCGACGCGACCACACGCACGTCCGGGCCGATCGGGACGCCTACGTACATGTCGCCTGAGCAGTTCAGGGGCGAGCGGGTGGGGCCCGCGTCGGACGTGTTCAGCTGGGCGGGCACGATGGTCTTCGCCGCGACCGGGCAGCCGCCGTTCGCCGGGGAGACGGTGGCGGTCATCATGAACGCGATCCTGAGCGGGGCTCCCCGGCTGGACGGGGTGCCGGGCCACCTGCTCGGGGTGCTCGAAGCCTGCCTCTCCAAGAACCCCGCCGCCCGCCCCACCCCGGCCGGCCTCCTCCAGGACCTGATCCGCCAAACGGGCCCCACGGCCCGCTCCTCACCCCCACCGACCAGCCTTCCCCACCCCGACCCCTCCCCGGCGGGCCCCAGAACGGCCGGGCCCGTGCAGGGCGGGCCCGTGCAGGGCGGGCCCGTGCGGGATGGGCCCTCAGGTCCCGCGCCGGTCAACCCCGGAACGGCCGGGCCTGTGCAGGGCAGGCCCTCAGGCTCCACAGGACCCGCACAAGGTGGACCCTCGGGTCCCACACCCGCCGGCCCCATGCCAGTCGCCCCCGGAACGGCCGAACCCTCAAGCCCTGCACCCGCCAGCCCCTTACCGATCCACCCCGGAACGGCCGGGCCCGTGCAGGGTGGACCCTCAGGCCCCGCAGGACCCACACAAGGTGGACCCTCGGGTCCTGCACCCGTCGGCCCCTTGCCGGTTGACCGCTTGCCGGTCGGCCCATTACCTGGTGCTGCAATTCCCTCCCCCGCGTCTGCGGCAGGCGCGAACGCCGGTGAGGCGCCGGGGCAGGGGACGGCGCCGAGCCGCAGGAACGCGGTCAGTCGGCGGGTGGTTCTGGGCGGGGGTGTGGCGGCGGCCGCTCTCGGGGTGGCCGCGTTCACCGTGCTCCGGCCGGGCGGTGGGCTGTTGTGGGCGGATGACGGGGCTACCGGGCGGCCGGATGGTGACACATCACCGCGGGAGAGCGCCGGCACGTCCACTCCGTCCGCGTCTCCATCCGCGTCTACGTCCGCATCTACGTCCGTGTCTCCGTCGGAGTCGCCCTCGGTGGTGGCGTCGGCGGAGCCGTTCGGGGCGGTGGTCGGAGGGCCGGCCACCCTGCCCGGTGGCAGTGGGGAACCCGCCGCGCTGGCCGCCGCCGGGAGTACCGTCGTGTGCGGCACCGCCAAGGGCGTCGTGGTCGCCTGGGAAGCGGGCGCGGCCGTCACCCGGATCGGTGACGGGGGTGGGGCGGTGTCGTCGGTGGCCGTCGGCGACCTCGCGGGACGGCCGGTGGTGGCCTCGGGGCACAGTGACGGCAGGATGCGGTTGTGGACCCCGACGGGCGAGAGCCTGGAGAACCGCCGGGCCAGTGACCCGATCGTGGCCGTCACGGTCGCGGGCCGGGCGGTCGCGGTGTCGCAGAAGTACGACGGCCTGCGGGACCTGTACAGCGTCGTACGGCTGTGGGACCTGTCCACCGGCAAGCAGATTGGATCCACGATCACGGACCATTTCCAAGGTATCCACGGCCTGGCATTCGGCCGGCTGGACGGGCACGACGTGCTCGTCACGGGAGACGGCGGCGAGCGGATCCGGGTGCGGCGCCTGGCCACGGGGAAGCAGACGCATACGTTCCGCACCGGCGAGATCGGCGGCATCGAGATGCTGGCCTGCGGTGAGGTGAAGGGCAAGCCGGTGCTCGTGTCCACCCACCTCGACGCGACCCTGCGCGTCTACGACCTGGCGACGGGCAAGCGCAGGAAGAAGTGGAATTTCAGCGGCCAGAGCCCCGACGACCGGGGTGTCACCGCCCTGGTCGCGGGCCGGCTCGGCGACCTGCCCATCGCGGCCGTCGCCCACGCCCCGGCGGGCGGCGAGGTCACCGTCCGCGTCTGGAACCTTGACAACGGCAACCTCCTCGGCCTGCTCGGCTCGGACGACGACGGCGGCGCCGTCCGCACCCTCGCCGTGGCCGACCTGAACGGCCGCCCGGGCATCGCCGGAGCGACCGGCAACGGCACGTTGCACCTCTGGAGCCTCGGTCCCGGGTGATGAAGCCTCGGTCCCCGGTGGTGGAGGGCGTCCCAGGTGATGGAGCGGCAGTCCCGGGCGAGGGAGGACGCTCCCCGGTGGTGGAGGGGAATCCCCGGTGGTGAAGGGCATCCCCAGGTGAAGGAGCGGCGCTCCCAGGCGAGGGAGAGCGGTCCCCAGTAGTGAAGGGCAGTCCCCGGTGAAGGAGCGGTGGGTCACGTGTTCGGGGTCGTCAGGCGGTCGCGGAGGGCGTCCACGTGGTCCATGACCGGGGTGGCCGTGACGCCGTGCAGCACGACCGAGGCCAGCACCGTGAAGCCCGTCACCGCCCACAGCTCCTCGGCCGGTACGCCGAAGTCGGCCTGGCCCAGCGCGTACGCGAGATAGAACAGCGACCCGATCCCCCGGATGCCGAAGAACGAGATCACCAGCCGCTCCCGGGGCCCGGCGGGGCCGCGCCACTGGGAGAGCCAGCCGGTCAGCGGGCGGATCACCAGCAGCAGCAGGACCCCGACGGCGGCGCCGCGCCAGGTGAGGGCCGCCAGGCCGCCCGTCGCGACGAAGCCGCCGAGCAGGAGCAGCAGCCAGGCCGTCAGCAGCCGTTCGATCTGCTCGACGAACCCGTGCAGGACGTTGTTGTAGCCGTGCCCGTGCTCCGCCCGCCTGATGGTGAGGGCGGTGACGAAGACGGCGACGAAGCCGTACCCGTGGGCGAGTTCCGTCACCCCGTACGCGAGGAACGTGGCCGCCAGTGCGACGAACCCGTCGCGGCGCTCCGACAGGCGCAGCCCGTCCGAGCGGGCGCGGAAGAACATCCGTCCGAGCAGGCGGCCGATCAGCAGCCCCGCCACCGCCCCGGCCACGGTGCGGTAGACGACGTCCACCAGCGCCCACTCCCCCAGCCGGCCACCGCCCAAGGCCGCGGCGGCGATGGCGGCGTACACGATCGGGAAGGCCAGCCCGTCGTTGAGCCCGGCCTCCGAGGTCAGGGCGAAGCGGATCTCGTCGTCGGCGTTCTCGGCGTCCACCGGCTCGCCGACGTGCACGTCCGAGGCGAGCACCGGGTCGGTCGGCGCGAGCACGGCCCCGAGCAGCAGGGCCGCCGCGATCGGCCAGCCGAGCAGCGCGGTGGCCGCGACGGCGACCCCGGCCACGGTCAGCGGCATCGCCAGGCCGAGCAGCCGCCAGGTCGTGGACCAGCCGCGCAGCCCCGCCCTGCGGTTGATCGCCAGGCCGGCACCCATGAGCGAGACGACCACGCACAGCTCGGTGATGTGCTCCAGCGCCACCCGATGCGCGATCGGGTCGGGCTCGGGTAACCCGAGGGGCAGCGCGAACAGCAGCACACCACCGAGCAGGTAGACCAGGGGCAGGGACAGGGGACGGCGGGCGATCACCTCGGGCAGGATCGCGGCCAGCAGAGCGGCCGCCCCGCCGAGGGCCAGGACGAGATCGAGCGTGGACATCCCCGGCCCCCTGCCCCGGAGATCACCCTTTATCCATCAAGGTCAGCCGCGCAGGGCGGCCATGTTGCGGTAGCTCAGCTCGGCGTACCGCAGCGACTGGGCGGGGTCGGTGCCGGGCGCGTTGTCCTGCTCGTACATCGGGTTGTGCCGTTCCCGCTCCCGCAGCCGGGAGAAGAAGCGCCGGTAGTCGATGTCGCCGGTGCCGAACGGCACCATGTCGTAGCCGTTGGCGGTGGCCGGGTTGGCGGTGCCGTCCTTGGCGTGGAACAGGGGGAAGCGGTGCTCCCTGGCCCGGACGGTGGCGAGCGGGTCGAACACGTCAGTCCGCACCGAGCCGTCGGGCGCGGTGTACGTGTGGTGCTTGAACCGCGCCACGTGCGCCCAGAAGATGTCCATTTCGAAGTAGACGCGCCTGGGGTCGCTGATGCCGAAGAAGTACTCCAGTTTGCGGATGCCCGACGAGCGCGTCGGCCGGCCCTGCTCGTCGAGCGGCCCGCTGTCGAGCAGGAAGGCGTAGGCGGCGTCGTGGTTGTGCGTGTACAGCCGGACGCCGGCCCGGCGGGCGATCGAGCCGAGCTCGTTCCACTTGTCCGCCGCCACGTCCCAGTCGGCCTTGTACGCACTCCCGGTCGGGTCCGCGCCGGTGCCCACGTGGGCGAGGCCGAGGATGTTCGCGATCTCCAGCGTCTGCTTGAACCGGTCGAGGTCGGCGGTCGTCAGCGGCCACGACCCGGGGATGAACCCGTGGTTGCCCTGGGCGCGCAGCCCGTTGTCGTCCAGCCAGGCCCGCAGCAGCCGGGCGCCCTCGACGGTCTCCAGGTTCGCGCCGCCCTCGGCGTTGGCGTGCTGGCGGTACCCGGCGAACTCGACCTGCCGGTAGCCGATCCGGCCGAGCTCCTCCAGCACGCGCCGGAACCCGGAGGGCAGGGTGGTGGACAGCGGGTCGCGGCCGACCGCGTCGCGGACGGTGTAGAGGATGATGCCGCGCTTGCCGCGCGGGATGAGCGCCCGTCTGGAAGCGGCCTCGGCAGCCTCTGCGGCCTCGGCGGGCTGGGCGAGCGTGGCCGCGGCGGCCAGGCCGGTGGTGGCGGCGAAGAGCCGGCGACGGCTCAGGCCCAGACGACGGTAGAGCGTTAAGGCTTCGGGGGCATGGTGATGGCTCACGCGGGTTCCCTTCCTGGAGGGACGCGTGCGCCGACCACGTCACAGCGGTTCCGTGCCGGGCCCTGAGGGCATGCCACCGCCCCGGGCTCGGGACGATCTCATTGGACTACGCGCCCCCGGAATGGTCAATGCGTGACGAACTGGTCGATGGTGGCGGGCGCGAGCACGTGCTCGACCACCATGACGGCGGCGCCGACGATGCCCGCCCGGTCGCCCAGCTCGCTCGCGCGGATGCCGAGATGCTGCGTGGCCAGCGGCAGCGAACGGCTGTAGATCGTCTCCCGTACGCCGGCCAGCACCTGCTCGCCGGCCTCGGCGACCGCGCCGCCGATCACGATGACCGAGGGGTTGAAGAAGTTCACGATCGAGGCCATCACGGCGCCGACCTCGCGGCCCGCCTGCCGGACGAGCCGGGTGGCCCGCAGGTCGCCCGCGCGCATGAGCGCCACCACGTCCCGGCTGCCGCCCGCCTCGACGCCGGCGCCGCGCAGGGCCGCCGCCATCGACGCGCCGCCGGCGACCGCCTCCAGGCAGCCGGTGTTGCCGCACCGGCACGGCGCCTCCGAGGCGGCCACCCGGATGTGGCCGACGTCGCCCGCCGCGCCCTGCGCGCCGCGGTGCAGCCGGCCGCCGGAGATGATGCCACAGCCGATGCCGGTGCCGATCTTGATGAAGATCAGGTGGTCGGCCGCCGGTCCCGCGGCCCAGTGCTCGCCGAGCGCCATGATGTTGACGTCGTTGTCGACCAGCACGGGGGCGCCCAGGCGTTCGCCGAGCCAGCCGGGCACGGCGAAGCCGTCCCAGCCCGGCATGATCGGCGGGTTCACCGGCCGTCCGGAGCCGTGCTCGACCGGTCCCGGCAGGCCGACGCCGGCTCCGCACACGTGCGTGAGGTCGCGCCCGATCCCGGCCAGCAGGTCTTCGAAGGCGGTGACGAGCCAGCCGAGTGTGGGCTCGGGGCCCTGGTCGACGGGCAGTTCGCCGGCGCGTTCGGCGAGCACGTTGAGGCCGAGGTCGAGAACGGCCAGGCGGGCGCGGGTGGCGCCCAGGTCGGCGGCGAGCACGACCCGGCCGGCCTCGTTGAAGGTGTAGACCGCGGCGGGCCGCCCGCCGGAGGAGACGGCCCCCTCGCCGGCCACGACCCAGCGGTGGTCGATGAGGCCGTCGAGGCGCTGGGCCACGGTGGACCTGGACAGGCCGCTGAGCTCGGCCAGTTCCCCGCGGGTCCGGGCCCGCCCGTCCCTGAGGATGGCCAGCAGCGCTCCCGCCCCAGCGCTCTGTCCGTTGGATCCACGTGGCATACGATCTACCTTACTTCGGAAATCGTCCGACTTATGTTGACAAGAATTAAAAGTCGGATTTATCGTCCCGAAATATGTAGGACATATGCGTCACCGGGATTTTATGTCCCGCACCTGGCCCGGTCCTCGCCCGCCGTCGCGCCGAGACGCGGGCGTCAGGGGATGCCACCCGGGCCGGGTCCTCAGCTCGCCTCCCAGAGGTCGCAGTTGTGCTCGGCCGCCATCGTGGTCAGCGGAACGGGAACCGAACGGCCCCCGGCCCGCAGCGACATGAGCAGAGAGGTCCGGTTGACGGACGGCCAGGGCGCCGCGTTCCGCGCGGACGGCTGTCCCGTACGCGTGAACGATCCCCAATGGTGCACCATGTCGCGCGCCAGACGGCGTTCGGCGGCGTCGAACGTGGGCGCGATCGGCGTGCCGTTGTCGAAGCTCGGCCACAGGTAGGCCAGCTCGGCCGCGTGCCCCGCGCCCCACTCGTACCCGGCGGGCTCGGGGCTCAGGCCGGGGCCGGTGCGGTGGTCGAAGCGGTAGCCGTACACGCGGGTGTGGGCCGCGAACGCCTCGATGAGGCGCAGGGTCGGGCAGCCGCCGATGCCGGCCAGGAAACCGGAGTCGGTGAAGATCGCCCCGGTCAGGTACGCCGAGGTGAACCGGTCCGATTGCGCAGGCCACGGATACCGCGCCAGAACGGCGTCGGCCCGGCCGGCGAACAGGGCGCGCACCCAGCTCTCGTACTGCTCACGGGTCCACCCCCGGTTCCCCTGCAGGAACGTACGGCCCTCGTCGCGCGTGGAGCCCACCACCAGGGGCACGCGCTGGAAGCGGCCGGCCCGCACGGCGGTGTCGGGGTTCTCGGGAAGCGCCGGGTAGCCGTACAGGAAGCGGGCGTACTGGGGGCCGTCGATCAGCCGCCCCGGAGGCAGGGCGCGCAGGCAGGCGGCGGTGTCGCAGCCGAGCGTGGTCGCGATCGAGGCACCCGCGCGCTCGCCCTCCTCCGCCGGGAAGGCCAGGCACGAGCCGCTCTGGATGATCCCGCGGCCGAACAGCCCGGCCGAGCCGGGGGCGGTCAGGTGGCCGCAGACCGACCAGCCGCCCGCCGACTCGCCGTCGATGGTGACGCGGCTGGGGTCACCACCGAAGGCGCCGATGTTGCTGCGTACCCAGCGCAGCGCGGCCTGCTGGTCGAGCAGCCCGTAGTTGCCCGACTGGCCCGCCTCCGCGGTCAGCGCCGGGTGGGCGAGGAAGCCGAGCACCCCGAGGCGGTAGTTGACGCTCACCACGACGACGTCCTCAAGCTGGGCGATGAGCGTGCCGTCGTGCTGGTTGGCCGAGCCGTTGGACAGGCCGCCGCCGTGGATCCAGAACAGCACCGGCAGCTTGCGGCCCGCCGTGGTGCCGGCCGGGCGGAACACGTTGAGGTACAGGCAGTCCTCGGTCTCGGAGCGCGGGCCGTTGGGGCTGACGGCGGTCGGGCAGCGGTTGCCCCAGGCGGCCGCGTCGCGCACGCCCCGCCAGGCGGGCGGCGGCTGCGGGGCGCGCCAGCGCAGGTCGCCGACGGGCGGGGCGGCGTAGGGCAGGGCGAGGAAGCGGTCCACGCCGTCGGCGCGCGCGCCGCGTACCAGGCCGGTGTCGGTGCGGGCCACCGGACGGGCTCCCGATTCGGCGGTGGCGGGGGTCGCGGTGAGGAGCAGGGCCGCGACGGTGACGGCCGTTCCGAGTAAGCGAGGTCTGAGGGCCACGGGCATGGTGAGCAGCTCCTTCGAGGACCGGCTTGGGTCACGCCGACAACGGTCGCGCCGACACCATACGAGCCGCGCGTGATCCGCGATAGCGGCTCCACCGCTGGACGGAAGACATTCCTCACCACACCATGAGACAGGGGGTGATCGACTCAGTCAGAAAGGCGGGTCCATGACCACTACGGAGATGCCCGGCCCGGTTCCCGCGCAAGGCGGGGGCAGGTCCGTGGCCAGCCGGGTCCTGAGTGTGCTCGGCGCGTTCTCGAGCGAGCGCCGCCGGATGAGCCTGTCCGACATCAGCCGCCGCACCGAGATGCCGCTGACGACGGCGCACCGCCTGGTCAGCGAGCTGGTGTCGTGGGGTGCGCTGGAGCGCGACCGCGACGGCCGTTACCAGATCGGGCTGCACCTGTGGGAGGTGGCCGCGCTGGCGCCGCGCGGGCTCGGGCTGCGCGAGGCGGCGATGCCGTATTTGGAGGATCTGTACGAGGTCAGCCGCCAGCACGTCCAGCTCGCCGTCCTGGACGGGGCCGAGGTGCTCTACCTGGAGCGGATCTCCAGCCGGGACGCCGTGGGCGTGCTCAGCCGGGTCGGCGGCCGTTTTCCCGCCCACGCGACGGGCGTCGGCCTGGTGCTGCTGGCGTACGCGCCGCCGCAGGCGCAGGAGCGTTACCTGGCGGGGCCGCTGGCGTCGTTCACCGCGCGGACGGTCACGGATCCGGCCCGCCTGCGCTCGGTGCTGGCCGAGGTCCGGCGCGACGGCTACGTCATCAGCGACCGCCAGGTGACGCTGGACGCGGTGTCGGTGGCGGCTCCCGTGCGCGACGCCTCCGACGAGGTGGTGGCCGCTTTGTCGGTCGTGGTACGGCACGGCGACCCGCAGCCGGGCGCCCTCGTCCCGGCCGTGGTCACCGCCGCGCGGGGGCTGTCGCGCTGGCTGCGGTCGCATCCCGGGCGGCCGTAGGAAGGCTTGCGTCCACCGGGTGATATGTGATGTCGTGCCCGTCGTGCCGATCATTGTGGATTTGACCAGCGGGAATGTCGAGAAGGAATATCGATCCGCCGAGAAGGGGCATTTCGGCGGCACGATCCTCGGGTTGCGGTTGATGAGTGAGCGGACGCCGGCGGGGCTGGATCCGTACGATCCGCGGGCGCTGCTCTATGTGGCGGCCGGCATGCTGGGCGGGACGGCGGCGCCCGGGCTGGCCAAGGCGGTGTTCCTGGCCAAGTCGCCGCTGACGGGGGTGGCTGGGGAGGCGCACGCGCTGGGGCCGTTCGCGGCCGGGATGCGCGCCGCGGGCGCCAAGGCCCTGGCCGTGACGGGGCGGGCCGGGCGGCTGTCGTACGTGCTGATCGAGCGCGGCGAGGCGAGCGTGCACGAGTGCGCTGAGCTGCGCGGACTCGGCACGGCGGCCACCACCGACGCGCTGCGCGCCCGGCACGGGACCGGCGCCCACGTGGCGGCGATCGGGCCGGCCGGGGAGAACCTGGTCCGGTACGCGAGCGTGGTCACCGACCTCGCCTTCGCCGCCGGTCGCTACGGCCTCGGCGCGGTGTTCGGCGCCAAGAACCTCAAGGCCGTCGTGTGCGTCGGCGACGCCCCCGCGGAGGTGGCGGACCCGGCGGCGATCGCCGCGCTGACGGCCTCCTACCGGGCCGCCATGCCCGCCAACCCCCTGGCCGCGCTGCAGGCGGGGGAGCCGGGGTTCGCGGGCTGGGTCGGCGACCCGCTCGATCCGGGTTACGCCTCGGTGCGGAACTTCTCGGTGGCGGGCGCGACGGGGCTGCGGGTCCCGGCGGCGCGCGACTACTCCGGCCGCGCGCTGGCGACCACCGGGTCCTGTCCCGGCTGCCCGAACGACTGCATGAAGGTGTACGCCCCCGACCAGGAGGGGCTCGAACGGCGGTCGGGCGGGCTCGGGCAGGAGGCGTTCGTGTCGCTGGGGTGGAACCTCGGCATCGACGACCTCGACACCGTCCTGGCCGCGAACGCCCTCTGCAACGACCTCGGTCTCGACCCGGTGTCCCTTGGGGGCACGCTGGCCTTCGCGATGGAGTGCGCGGAACGCGGGCTGCTGCCCGGCGGCAACCTCGCGTTCGGGGACGCGGCGGCGCTGGCCGGGCTCGTCGCGAACGTCGCCCGCCGGTCCGGGCCGCTGGGCGACCTGCTCGCCGAAGGGTCCGCCAGGGCGGCGGAGCGGATCGGGCCGGCGGCGGCGCCGTACGCGATGACCGTCAAGGGCGCCGAGCTGCCCTGCTTCGACCCGCGCATCCAGCCCGGCATCGGCCTCGGATACGCGATCGCCCCCGGCGGCCCGCGCTACGACGCGCTGGAGCACGACCTGGACTTCGACCCCGTCGCCGGCCTGCTCTACAGCTTCGAGGAGGCCCGCAGGATCGGCGCCGAGCCCGCCCCGGCCGGCGAGCTGGACGAGGAGCGGGGCCGCCGCAGCGCCCGCCTGCTCCGCCTGTGGAGCGCCCTCGACGCGCTCAACCTGTGCGTCTTCGCCTCCTCCCCCACCCGCCCCCTGACCATCGACCACCTCACCGCCCTGGTCACGGCCGTCCTCGGCACGGACTTCACCCTGGAGGACCTGCTGGCGGCCGGGCAGGAACGGCTGGACGCCCTGCGCGTGTACGCCGGCCGCGAGGGCGGCGGCCCCGACGAGCTCCCGGACCGCCTGCACACCGAGCCGATCACCGATGGCCCCCACAAGGGCGCGGTCCTCGACCGGGCGGCCTTCGAACGGGCCCGCACCGCGTTCTACGAGGAGCTCGGCTGGCGTTAACGCCCTGGAAATGCCTCTTGTTCGGTTTGTGAGCCCCCTGCTATGTTCTGGTCAATCGTTTGAACGCAACCGAGGGAGACCATCGGGGATGGCTGTCACGATCGACCTGACCGGGCGCACCGCGCTCGTCACGGGCGGCGCCGGCGGGCTCGGGTCCGCCTGCGCCCGCGCGCTCCGCGACGCCGGAGCGGACGTCGTGCTCTCCGACCTGGAGGGCCCCCGCCTGGCCGGGGCGGCGGACGAGCTCGGCGTCGCGGCGCGGGCGGCGGACCTCACCGACCCCGCCCAGGCCAGGGCTCTGGTGGACGGCCTCGACCGGATCGACGTGCTGGTCAACTGCGCCGGGATCATGCGGACCACTCCCCTGCTCGACATCGAGCAGGACGAGTGGCTGCGGATCGTGGACGTCAACCTGAACGCCGCCTTCTGGCTCACCCAGGCCGCCGGCAGGCGGATGGCCGCCCAGGGCGGCGGCTCGATCGTGACCCTGGCCTCGGTCGCCGCCCGCTCGGGCCGGCCCAACGCGGCCCACTACTCGGCCACCAAGACGGCGCTGCTGTCGCTGACGAAGTCGGCGGCCGAGGCGCTGGCGCCCGTACGGGTGAACGCGGTCTGCCCCGGTGTCTTCCTCACCGCCATGTGGGACGAGATCATCAGCGACCGCGACCGCCGCTTCGGCCCGGACGCGGGCGCGGCCTACCTGAAGGAGGTCGGCGAGCGCTCGCCGCTGCGCCGCGCCGGGCGGCCGGAGGAGGTCGCCGCCGCGGTGTTGTTCCTGGCCAGCGACCTGGCGTCGTTCATCACGGGCCAGGCGCTGAACGTCGACGGCGGACTGGAGATGGACTGACCTTGGCGACCAGGCAGACCTTCAAGCTGCTGCCCGAGCTGTTCGGCGACGGCGCGATGGCGGAGATCTTCTCCGCGGAGAGCACCGTGCTGGCCTGGCTGCGCACTGAGGCCGCGCTGGCCCTGGCCCAGGCCGAGGCGGGCGTCATCGGCCCGGACGACGCGGCGGCCATCGCCGCGGCCTGCGTGCCCGCCACCATCGACCTGCCCAGGCTCTGGGCGGAGGCGGTGAACGTCGGTTACCCGATCCTGCCGCTCATCCGGATGATCTCGGCGGCCCTGCCCGACGGCCCGAACGGGCGCGTCCACTACGGCGCGACCACGCAGGACATCATGGACACCGGCCTCGCCCTGCAGATGGGCGCGGCGCTCGACCACCTGGCCGCGCTGCTCGCCTCGTTCGGCGACGCGGTGGCCGGGATGGTGGCCGCGCACGCCGGCACCGTGGTCGCCGCCCGCACGCACGCCCAGCAGGCGGTGCCCACGACGTTCGGGGCGAAGATGGCGGTGCTGCTGGCCGAGCTGACGCGGCAGCGCGAGCGGGTGGCGGCGGCCGCCGGGCATGTGCGGGTGGTGTCGCTGTTCGGGGCGGGCGGCACGTCCGCGGCCATGGGCGAGCGCTCCTCCGAGGTGCGCGCGGGCGTGGCGGGACTGCTCGGCCTGCGTACCACGGAGGTGCCGTGGCACGTGGCGAGGGACGGCGTCGCCGAGTTCGGCGTGACCTGCGCGAGCCTGGCGGCCACCGCGGCCCGGTTCGCCCGCGAGGTCGTGGACCTGTCCAGGACCGAGGTCGGCGAGGTGCGCGAGGCGGGCGGCCACCATCGCGGGGCCTCGTCCACGATGCCGCAGAAGGCCAACCCGATCGGCTGCGAGGCCGTGATCGGCATGTCGGGCACGGCGGGCGCGCTCAGCTCGGGCCTGTTCCGCGCGATGGAGGCCGGGCACGAGCGGGCGGCCGGCGAGTGGCAGGTGGAGTGGTACGTCGTCCCGCTGCTGGCCGAGCTGGCCGCGGGCGCGCTGGCCACGGCCGCCGACGTCGCGACGGGGCTGCGCGTCTACCCGGAGGCGATGCGGGCCAACCTGGACGCCGAGGGCGGGCTGATCATGGCGGAGGCGTACATGATGCGCCTGGCGCCCGCCCTGGGCCGGGAGCGGGCCCACGACCTGGTCTACAAGGCGGCGCACGAGGCGCGCGAGGGCGGGCGGGCGCTGGCCGACGCGCTGCGCGACGTGGCCGGGCCCGGCGACCTGGAGAGCCTGGGCGCCCTGCCCATCCCGCCCGAGTCCTACGTCGGCGACGCCGGGGCGATCTGCGCCGCGGCCCTGGACGCCTGGAGAAATGAAGCCCGAAAACAAGCGCGGAGGAATGAGCGATGAGTGAGAGACGGCCGGCGGACCTGCTGGCCATGTGGCGGATCCGCGCGTTCGAGGAAAAGGTGCGCGACCTGCGGGCCGAGGGCCCGATCGTGGGCTCGGTGCACCTCTGTATCGGGCAGGAGGCCATCCCGGTGGGGGCGTGCGACGCGCTGGAGGAGCGGGACGCGCTGTTCGCGACCTACCGGGGCCACGGGTGGGCCCTGGCGCGAGGGGTGCCGGCGGAGCCGCTGTTCGCGGAGCTGATGGGCCGGGCGAGCGGCGTCAACGGCGGGCGCGGCGGGTCGGCGTACTTCACGGCCGCCGAGTACGGCTTCCACGGCGAGAACTCCATCGTGGGCGCGGGCGCGCCGATCGCGTGCGGCGCGGCGCTGGCCGGCCGCCACGACGGCTCGGACCGGGTCGCGGTGAGCGTGTTCGGCGACGGGGCGATGAACCAGGGCGCGGTGCACGAGGCGATGAACTTCGCCGCCGCGTTCTCGCTGCCCGTCGTGTTCGTGTGCGAGAACAACCGCTACTCGGAGCTGACCCCGATCGCCGACATGGTACGCAGCCCGCGCCTGGCCGACCGCGCCGCCGCGTACGGCATGCCGGGCCACCGCATCGACGGCAACGACGCCGAGGCGGTGCGCTTCCACATGCGCGACGCCGTGGAGGTCGCCCGCGAGGGCGGCGGCCCGACGCTGCTGGAGTGCATGACCGAGCGCCTGGCCGGCCACTACATCGGCGACGCCGAAGCCTACCGGCGGCCGGGCGAGCTGGACCGGATCAGGCGCGAGGAGCCGATCGCCCGGCTGCGCGAGGGCCTGCTCGCCGACGGAGTGCCGGCGCACGACGTCGACGCGGCCGAGCGGACGGCGCGGGACGAGATGGACGCCGCCGCCGCGGCCGCGCTGGCCGCGCCCCTCGCCGACCCCGCCACCGCGAGGGAGCACCTGTATGCCTGACCTGTCCTATGGCGAGGCCGTGAACGCGGCCCTGCACCGGCTCATGGAGGAGTTGCCGGAGACGCTGGTCTACGGCGAGGACGTGGGCGTGCCCGGCGGCGTGTTCGGGGTGACGCGGGGGCTGCGCAAGCGGTTCGGCGAGCGGGCCTTCGACACCCCGATCAGCGAGTCGGCCATCCTGGGCAGCGCGGTGGGCGCGGCCATGATGGGCCGCCGGCCGATCGTGGAGATCATGTGGGCCGACTTCTCGCTGGTGGCCCTCGACCAGATCGTCAACCAGGCGGCCAACGTGCGTTACGTCTCGGAGGGCCGGCTGACGGCGCCGCTGACGATCCGCACCCAGCAGGGCAACGCGCCGGGCGCGTGCGCGCAGCACTCGCAGTGCCTGGAGGCGTTGTTCCTGCACGTGCCGGGGCTGCGGGTGTGCCTGCCGAGCACCCCGCAGGACGCCTATGACCTGCTGGTGAGCGCCGTGCACTGCGACGACCCGGTGCTGGTGATCGAGAACCGCACGCTGTACTTCGGGCCGAAGGAGCCGGTCGAGACCGGCCGCGCGGTGCGGCCGATGGGCGCGGCGCGCACCCGGCGGGCCGGGACCGACGTCACGCTCGTCACCTGGGGCGCGATGACGCACCGGGTGCTGGAGGCGGCTGAGATGCTGGCCGGGCGGGGCGTGGACGCGGAGGTGCTGGAGACGCCGTGGCTCAACCCGTTCGACACCGAGGCGGTGGTCGAGAGCGCCCGGCGGACCGGCAGGCTGGCGGTCGTGCACGAGGCGAACGTCACCGGCGGTTTCGGCGCCGAGGTCGTCGCCCGCGTCGCGGGGGCGGGCGTGCCGCTGCTCGCGCCGCCGCTCCGGATCGGCACGCCGGACGTGCGGATGCCGGCCGCGCCGGTCCTGGCGCAGGCCCTGGTCCCGGACGCCGCTCGCATCTCGGGAGATGTCCTGGCCCTGGTCAAGGGGGAGGCGCTCGGATGAGAGGCGTGTGGCACTTCTCCTTCACCGTCGCCGACCTCGACCGGTCCGTGGCGTTCTACCGGGATCTGCTCGGTTTCGCCCTGGTGCACCGGCAGGAGCAGGACAACGCCTACACGCGCCGCCTGGTCGGCTACCCCGACGCCGTGCTGCGGGTGGCCCAGCTCGCCGTGCCGGGCCAGCCGCGCGGCGTGTCCACGCACGACCTGGAGCTGGTCGAGTACGTACGCCCGCGCGGCGAGCCCCGCGACCCCGCCCGCCACCTGCCCGGCGCCGCCCATCTGGCGCTCACCGTCGAGGACGCCCGCGCCGAGCACACCCGGCTGGCCGCGGCCGGGGTGCGGTTCGTCAACCCGCCGGCCGAGATCACGGCGGGCGTGAACAGGGGCGGCTACGCCTGCTACTTCCTCGACCCGGACGAGATCACGCTGGAGCTCGTCCAGCCTCCTGCTAGTTTGTGACGCTCAAACGATTGATCACGGGAGGAGGGGCTGGATGACCGTCGTCGACGCCCACCAGCACTTCTGGAACCTGGAGACGGGTGCGTACCCCTGGCTGACGCCGGAGGCCGGGCCCATCTTCCGCACGTTCGAACCGGCGGAGCTCGTCCCGCAACTCGCGGCGGCCGGGGTCGATCGCACGGTCCTGGTGCAGTCGATGGACTCCTACGCCGACACCGACGCCATGCTCGCGCAGGCGGACGCGCACGACTTCGTCGGCGCGGTGGTCGGGTGGGTGCCGCTGCACCGGCCGGAGGAGGCGGCGGAGGCGCTGGAGCGGTACCGGCGGCATCCGCGCTTCGCCGGGATCAGGCATCTCATTCACGACGAGCCCGATCCCGACTGGGTGCTGCGGGACACGGTGATCGAGGGGCTGAGGTCGCTCGCGGCGGCCGGGCTGCCGTTCGACGTGGTGGCGGTGCTGCCGCGGCACCTGGAGCACGTGCCGGTGCTGGCCGAGCGGGTGCCGGGGCTGCGGATGGTCATCGACCACCTGGCCAAGCCGCCGATCAGGGAGAAGGGCTGGGAGCCGTGGGCGTCGCTGCTGGCGCGGGCGGCGGCGTGCCCGGGGGTGTACGCCAAGGTGTCGGGGCTGAACACGGCCGCCGGCGACGGCTGGACGGGTGCGGACCTGCGGCCGTACGTGGAGCACGCGGTCGAGGTGTTCGGGCCTGAGCGGCTGATGTTCGGCAGCGACTGGCCCGTCGCGCTGCTGGCGGGTGACTACGACCAGGTGTGGCGGGAGACCCGGCACGCCCTGTCGGGGCTGTCCCGCGACGAACGCGCGGCCGTGTTCGGCGGCACGGCGGCCCGCTTCTACGGCATCCAGGAGGTGGCGGCGTGATCGGCGCTCGTCAGGCTTTCCGGGAGGTGGCGGTGTGATCGATGTCTTCGCTCCGATCGCGGCCGCGGCCGATCTGACCATTCCCGGGGCGCACCGGCGGCCGATCGCCATCGTGGGCGCCGGGGCCATCGTGGACGTGGCCCACCTGCCCGCCTACCGTCAGGCCGGGCTGGAGGTGACCGGCCTGTACGACCTCGACGCCGGACGCGCCGCCGAGGTGGCCGCCCGGCACGGGGTGCCCAGGACGTACGGGTCGCTGGAGGAGTTGCTGGCCGACGAGCGGGCCGCCGTCGTGGACATCGCGGTCGCGCCGCAGGCGCAGCCCGGCGTCGCCCGGGCGGCGCTGGCGGCGGGCCGGCACGTGCTGTGCCAGAAGCCGTTCGCGCCCGACGTCGCCACCGGCCAGGGCCTGGTCGACCTGGCGGCGGCCACCGGGCTCAAGATCGCGGTCAACCAGCAGCTCCGCTTCGACGAGGGCATCGCCGCCGCCCGCGCCATGGTCAGGGCGGGCTGGATCGGCGAGCCGACGGCGATGACGTTCACCGTGAACATCCTCACCGACTGGAGCGCCTGGGACTGGCTTGTCACCACCGACCGGCTGGAGATCGTCTACCACTCCATCCACTACCTCGACGCGATCCGCTCGATCCTCGGCGACCCCGAGCGCGTGTTCTGCACCGGCAGCCGCACGCCCGGCCAGCTCGCCAGGGGCGAGACGCGCACGATGAGCACGCTGATCTATCCGGGCGAGGTGCGCGCGCTGGTGCACGCCACGCACGAGAACCGCAGTGGCGACCAGGAGGCGTCCTTCCGCATCGACGGCACGCTGGGCGCGATCAAGGGCACGCTCGGCCTGCTGTACGACTATCCGCGCGGCCGCCCCGACACCCTGGAGGTCGACAGCCGGGTGGTGCCGACCGACGGCTGGCTGCCGTACCCGGTGACCGGGCGCTGGCTGCCCGACGCGGTGGCCGGGCCGATGGGGTCGCTGCTGCGGGCCATCGCCGAGGGCGGCGAGCCGGAGACCTCCGGCGCCGACAACCTGGGCACACTGCGCCTGCTCGACGCGCTCTACCGTTCGATGGACAGCGGCGAGAGCCGGCGTCCAGGATCGTCCTCATGAAGCGCTCCCGGGTCACGCTCGCCGACGTCGCCGCGATGGCGAAGGTGGATCGGGCCGTCGTCTCGCGGGTCGTCAACAAGGACCCCACGCTCAACATCCGGCCCGAGACGCGCGAGCGGGTGCTGGCGGCGATCGACGAGCTGGGCTACCGGCCCAATGTCGCCGCGCGGAGCCTGCGCACGTCGCGGGCGCACATGTTCGGGCTGTTCATCCCCGACTTCGCCAACCCCGTCTACGCCGAGATCATCAAGGGCGCGGAGGCGGAGGCCGCCGCCCAGGGCTACGTGCTGGTCACCGGCAGCGCGACGGGCGCGGGGCTCGGGGAGTACATGGACCGGATCGGCCAGGGCCGCATCGACGGCCTGCTGCTGGCCGGCGCCGAGAACGAGTCCGGGCTGATCGGGCAGCTCGACCAGGCGGCCATTCCATGGTTGATGCTCAACAACCGCAGCAGAAGCGTCAAACGGTACGTCATCCTCGACGACCAGCGCGCCGCCGCGCTCGCGGTGGAGCACCTGGTGCTGCTCGGCCACCGCCGCATCGCCCACCTCGCCGGCCCGTCGCGCGCCGACACGGCCGCGCGCCGGTCGGCGGGCTACTCGGCGGCGATGCGCGACGCCGGCCTGCCGGAGGGGCCGATCGTGGCGGCCGACTACACCCCGGCGGGCGGGGCCGCGGCGATGGCCCGGCTGATGTCGATCGCCGAGCGGCCGACGGCGGTGTTCGTGGCGAACGTGGCCTCGGCCATCGGAGCCATGGAGGGCGTGCGGGCGGCCGGGCTGGAGATCCCGCGCGACGTCTCCATCGTCGCCGTGCACGACCTCGACCTGGCCGGTTACCTCTATCCGGCGCTGACCACCGTACGGATGCCGCTGGCGGAGCTGGGCCGGCGCGGCGTGACCCTGCTGGGCAGCCTGAAGCCCGACGACACGGTGGCCGAGGTGCTGGCCGGGCCGATCGAGCTGATCCAGCGCCGCTCCACCGCTCCCCCGCGCCGATGATTTTCCCCGCACCCCGAGGTCTGACGGTCATGAGCAAACTGCTGTATTCGGTGACCATGTCGGCGGACGGCTTCATCGCCGGTCCCGGTGGTGACATGTCCTGGCTTACCGCGCATCTCGGGCCGAACCCGCTGGTGGACGGGCTGATCGACGAGGTCGGCGCGCTGCTGGTGGGCCGGCGTACGTTCGGCGGGGACGATCCGTACAAGGGGACCGAGAGCGAGGGCGAGGCGTTCGGCGGCGGCTGGGACGGGCCGCAGATCGTACTGACCCATCGCATCCCGGAGACGCCGGTGCCGGGAGTCACGTTCGCCGGCGACCTGGCGACCGCGGTCGAGACGGCGAAGGCCGCGGCGGGCGGCAAGTACGTCAACGTGCTCGGCGCCGACGTCGCCCGGCAGTGCCTGGCGGCCGGGGTGCTGGACGAGGTCCTCACGATCGTGGCGCCGGTGCTCCTGGGCGACGGGGTCCGGCTCTTCGACCATCCGGGCGGGGCCGAGGTCCGGCTGGAACGGCTCCGCGCCGACCACGTGCCGCACGCCACGAACCTCTGGTATCGGGTGCTCTGACCTGATCGCGAGCAGGCGTCACCCGTCCGGCCTGGTGCGGGCCAGGCCGGGCGGATGACGCGGCGCAGCCTCCGGCTTCAGTGATGTTAGCGTTAACATCACCTGTGGAAAGCGGGCCCGACCGTACGAACCCTGACAGCCCTTGTCAAGAGCGCCGCGCGTCGCCGCAGGTCGCCGGGACGGGGGCGATGTAAGTTTCACGCCCGCCCCCTCCAGGGTTGACGGCGGCGAAAAGGCGCGCCTACATTGCCTGCGACGCACGGCGCAGCGTCCGGCATCCCCCATTCGAGGAGGACCCTTGCGCCGTCTGTCCCGTCTCATCGCCGCCACCGCGACCGCGCTGCTGCTCACGGGCGCCGCGCTCGCCTACCCCAATCCCGGCCGGGTCACCGGGGACGTGGTGGTCCACGACCCCACGATGATCCGCACCTCGTCCGGCTACGTCCTCTACTCCACCCACGGTTTCCTGGAGGCGCGCACCTCGACCGACCGGGTGCACTTCACGCGGGCCGGCAACGCCTTCCGCACCGCGCCGTCGTGGTGGCGTACCTACTCCTCCGGCAACGACCCGTGGGCGCCGGACATCTCCCAGCAGGGCGGGAGATACCTGATGTACTACGCGGTCTCCAGCTTCGGCTCCAACAACTCCGCCATCGGCCTGGCCACCAGCACCACCGGCCAGCCCGGCTCCTGGACCGACCAGGGCGTCGTCTACGCGACCACGACCGCCAACGACCACAACGCCATCGACCCGAACCTGCTGGTCGACTCCTCCGGCCGGTGGTGGCTCAGCTTCGGCTCGTACTGGACCGGCATCCGCATGATCCGGCTGAACCCCTCGACCGGAAAGCGGCTCTCCTCCGACCAGACGCTCCACCACCTCGCCACCCGGCCCGACGCGCCCTACGCCGTCGAGGCTCCTGACATCGTCAAGCACGGGAACCACTACTACCTGTTCGCCTCGTACGACCGCTGCTGCGCGGGCACGAGCAGCACGTACAAGGTCAAGGTCGGCCGCTCCACCAGCCCCACAGGCCCCTACACCGACCGCGCCGGCGTCTCCATGCTCTCGGGCGGCGGCACGATGGTGCTGGAGACCCACGGCCGCGTGATCGGCCCCGGCGGTCAGAGCGTGCTGTCGGACGTGGACGGCGACCTGCTCGTCTACCACTACTACGACGGCAACGACAACGGCACGCCCAAGCTCGGCATCAACCTCATCGGCTGGGACTCAGCCGGCTGGCCCTACGTCTACTGACCCCCTTACGACCGGAAGCCGCCGGCGGGTCCGCTCAAGCGTCGCCTGTGAGTTTTGGGTGCCCGAATTGGCGCCATTGACATCTCCACAAACCGGACTCTAGGTTGTGCGAAACGTTTCGACAACCAGTCTCCCGGAGTGGAATGACCTCGCTACGTGACGTGGCCGAGAGGGCTCAGGTCGCGGTCAGTACCGTGTCCGCCGCGCTCAACGGCACCCGCCCGGTGGCGGCGGCGACCAAGCGGCGGATCGAGCAGGCCGCAGAAGAGCTCGGCTACCGGCCCAACCTGCTGGCCCGCGGCCTGCAGAGCAAGCGGACCCGCATCCTGGCGCTGCTGTTCCCCGCCCCGCGCGGCGGGTTCGGGCTGACCGAGATGCAGTTCGCCACCGGGGCCGCCGAGGCGGCCGGCGAGCTGGGCTATCACCTGCTGCTGTCGCCCGAGAACGCCGATCCGATCGAGGAGCTGCGGCATCTCACCGGGCTGGGGCTGGTCGACGGGGTGCTGCTGATGGAGGTGGGCCTCGACGACGAGCGGCCGGAGTTCCTGTCGGCGGCCGGGGTGCCGTTCAGCATGATCGGGCGGACGCGCGAGCCGGGATCGATCGACTTCGCGGACATCGACTTCGCGGCCACGGCGCGGGAGGCGGTGGCGCACGTCGCCGGGCTGGGGCATCGGAAGCTGGCCTTCTTCAACCTGTCCACCGGCACCTACGCCGCCCAGTACGGGCCCGCGATCAGGGCCGGGGCCGAGTTCGAGTCGGCGGCCCGGGAGGCGGGGCTCGCCTACGTGGGCGACTTCCGTCCCGGCTCCGCGGAAGAGGGCGGGCAGGCGTTCGAGCGGCTGCTGGAGGAGCACCCCGACGTGACCGCGCTGGCGGTCATGGACGACCACGCGGCGGTGGGCGTGATCGCGGCCGTGGCGCGGCGCGGGTGGCGGATCCCCGAGGACCTGACGCTGATGCTGGTGCTGTCGTCGGCCCGGGTGGCCGAGATGTTCCATCCGAGGCTCACCACGCTGGAACCGCCCAGTGCCGAGCTGGGCCGGCTCGGCGCGCGCATGCTCATCGATCGGTTGCGGGGTGACGCGCCGCCGCGGCAGCGGCTCGTGCCCTGCCGGCTGGTGGCCGGGGACAGCTCCGCGCCGCCGCGTAAGGGGGTCTGACCATGACGGCACGGCTGGGCATGCACACGCTCACCGAGGGGCGCGGGCTGCTGTTCGGCGGGGACTACAACCCGGAGCAGTGGCCGGAGGAGGTCTGGGCCGAGGACGCCGCGCTCATGCGGGCCGCCGGGGTCAACCTGGTCACGGTCGGCGTGTTCAGCTGGGGCCGGCTCGAACCGGAGCCGGGCGTGCGGGACTTCGGCTGGCTCGACCGGGTGCTGGACCTCATGGCCGGGCACGAGATCGCGGTGGACCTGGCGACGCCGACGGCCTCGCCGCCGCCGTGGCTGGGGCACCGGTGGCCGGAGACGCTGCCGATCGACGAGTCGGGGCACCGGCTCTGGTACGGCGCCCGCAACCAGTTCTGCCCCTCCTCCCCCGTCTACCGGGAGCGGGCCCTGGAGATCGTCGGCGCCCTGGCCGACCGGTACGCCGGCCACCCGGCGCTGGCCCTGTGGCACGTGGGCAACGAGTACGGCCAGGTGTGCCACTGCGACGAGTCGGCGAAGGCGTTCCGCGCCTGGCTGACCAAGCGGTACGGCGACCTCGGAACGCTCAACGACGCCTGGGGCACCACGTTCTGGAGCCAGCACTACAGCGACTGGGCCGAGATCCTGCCCCCGCGCCTGGCCCCGTACATCATCAACCCCGCCCAGCGCCTCGACTGGCGGCGCTTCTGCTCCGACGCGCTGCTGGAGCACTTCCGCGCCGAACGCGACCTCCTGCGCGAGCGCGCCCCGGGCATTCCGGTCACCACGAACTTCATGGGGCTGTTCAAGCCGGTCGACTACTGGTCGTGGGCCGATGAGGAGGACGTGGTCTCCAACGACCACTACCCCGAGCCGGGCGACCCGATGGCCCCGGCGCTCACGGCGCTGACGCACGACCTCATGCGCGGGCTGGCCAAGGGGCGGCCGTGGCTGCTGATGGAGCAGTCCACGAACGCGGTCAACTGGCGCCCGCACAACCTGCCGAAGCCGCCCGGCCAGTTCCGGCTGGAGTCGCTGCAGGCGCTCGCCCGGGGCGCGGACGGTCTGTGCTACTTCCAGTGGCGGGCCTCCCGGTTCGGCGCCGAGCGCTTCCACGCCGCGATGGTGCCGCACGCGGGGGCGGACACGCGGCTGCACGCCGAGGTGCGCGCGCACGGGCAGGAGCTACGCGGGCTCGCCGCGGTGGCGGGCGAGCCGGTGCCGGCGCGGGTGGCGATGGTGTTCGACTGGGCGAGCTGGTGGGCGCTGGAGGAGCGCGGCCGGCCCAGCGACCGGCTCAACGCCACCGACCAGCTGCTGAGCTACTACGTGCCGTACTTCGAGCGCGGGGTGAGCGTGGACGTGGTGCCGCCGTCGGCGGACCTATCGGCGTACGCGCTGGTCGTGGTGCCGAACCTGTTCCTGGTCGGCGACCGGGACGCGGCCGCGCTGACCGCGTACGTGCGGGGCGGCGGCGTGCTGGTGGTCGGGCCGTTCTCGGGGGTCGTGGACCCGCGGGCGCAGGTGCGCACCGGCCGGTTCCCCGCGCCGCTACGGGAGGTGCTGGGCGCGTCCGGCGAGGAGTGGATGCCGGCCCCCGACGATCATCCCGTGCGCTGCCGGTGGAGCGACGGCACCGAGTTCGAGGCGCACACGTGGACCGAGCTGCTGGCCGCCGAGGGCGCCGAGGTCGTAGCCGAGTTCGCAGAAGACGGCGGGCCCGCCGTGACGCGGCACCGCAGCGGCGAGGGCGTCGCCTGGTACGTCGGCACGATGCCCGAGCCCGCCGCCCTTTCCGCGCTGACCGGCCGGGTGCTGGCCGACGCCGGTGTGACGGGCGAGCTGCCCGATCTGCCGCCGGGCGTCGAGGCGGTCCGCCGCGGCGACGTCCTGTTCCTGCTCAACCACGGCACCACCACCGTGGAGGTGCCGATCCCCCACACGACGGCCGAGGACCTGCTGACCGGGTCCCCCGCGACGGGCCACGTCACGCTGACGCCCCGCGCGGTCGCCGCCATCCGCTGAAACACCTGGCCAGCCGATCACCCCGATCGTCGCTCAAGAACGGATTGGCATGAAGTTCAAAGACGGCTACTGGCGGATGCGCCCCGGCGTGCGCGGCGACTACGCCGTCACGGCGCACGACGTCACCGCGGACGCCGGCTCGCTGCGCGTCCTGGCGCCGACGCGGGAGATCACCCGCCGCGGCAACACCATCGACGGCCCGGTGATCACCGTGGACCTGTCGTCGCCGATGCCGGACGTGATCCGCGTGCGGACCACGCACTTCGCCGGGTCCGTGCCGCAGGCCCCCGCCTTCGCGGTGCGCGACGACGACCCGGAGGTGAAGATCGTCGTGGACGCCGCCGAGGCCGGCCTGACCAGCGGCGGCCTGACCGTGCGGGTGCGCAGGGACGCGCCGTGGGAGATGACGTTCAGCGCCGGCGACCGGGAGCTGACCCGCAGCTCCGGTAAGAGCCTGGGCATCATGCACGACCCGGACGCGCGGCACTTCATGATGGAGCAGCTCAGACTCGGCGCCGGCGAGCTCGTGTACGGCCTCGGCGAGCGCTTCGGCGCCCTGGTCCGCAACGGCCAGTCGATCGACGTCTGGAACGAGGACGGCGGCACCAGCAGCGAGATCGCCTACAAGAACGTCCCCTTCTACCTCACCAACCGCGGCTACGGCGTGTTCGTCAACCACCCGGGCCGGGTGTCGTTCGAGGTCGGCTCGGAGACCGTGTCGCGGGTGCAGTTCAGCGTCGAGGGCCACGACCTGGAGTACCTGATCATCCACGGGCCGACGCCCGCCGACATCCTGCGCCGTTACACCGCGCTGACCGGCCGCCCGGCGCTGCCGCCGGCCTGGTCGTTCGGCCTGTGGCTGTCGACCTCGTTCACCACCGACTACGACGAGGCGACGGTGACGTCGTTCGTGGACGGGATGGCCGAGCGGGACCTGCCGCTGAGCGTGTTCCACTTCGACTGCTTCTGGATGCGGCAGTTCCGCTGGTGCGACTTCGAGTGGGACCCGGAGGTGTTCCCCGACCCCGAGGGCATGCTGCGGCGGCTCAAGGAGCGCGGGCTGCGCGTGTGCCTGTGGATCAACCCCTACATCGGGCAGGCGTCGGCATTGTTCGAGGAGGGGGCGGCGGCCGGGCATCTGCTGCGCCGCCCGGACGGCACGGTCTGGCAGGACGACTACTGGCAGGCGGGCCGGGCGCTGGTGGACTTCACCTCGCCGGCCGCCCGCGAGTGGTACGCGGGCAAGCTGCGCGGGCTGCTCGACATCGGCGTGGACGCGTTCAAGACCGACTTCGGCGAGCGCATCCCGACCGACGTCGTCTACGCCGACGGCTCCGACCCCGAGCGCATGCACAACTACTACAGCCTGATCTACAACCAGACCGTCCACGACGTGCTGGCCGAGCGGCGCGGCGAGGGCGACGTGGTGCTGTTCGCGCGCTCGGCCACGACCGGCGGGCAGCGGCTGCCGGTGCACTGGGGCGGCGACTGCGAGTCGACGTTCGAGGCGATGGCCGAGTCGCTGCGCGGCGGGCTGTCGCTCGGCATGGCCGGGTTCGGGTTCTGGAGCCACGACATCGGCGGGTTCGAGGGGCGGCCGGATCCGGCGGTGTTCAAGCGGTGGGTGGCGTTCGGGCTGCTGTCGTCGCACAGCCGGTTGCACGGGAGCGGGTCGTACCGGGTGCCGTGGCTGTTCGACGAGGAGTCGGTGGACGTGCTGCGCGCGTTCACGCGGCTGAAGGCCCGGCTGATGCCCTATCTGTACGGGTCCGCCGTGCAGGCCACCGCCGAGGGGCTGCCGATGATGCGGGCGATGCAGCTGGAGTTCCCCGGAGATCGGGCCTGCGACTACCTGGACGCCCAGTATCTGCTCGGTTCCGACCTGCTGGTGGCGCCCGTTCTGTCGGCAGATGGTGATATTTCATATTACGTGCCTGAGGGGGTGTGGACCCGGCTGCTCGACGGGGAGCGGGTCAGCGGGCCCGGCTGGCGTACCGAGCGGCACGGGTTCGACAGCCTGCCACTGCTCGTACGGCCGGGCGCGGTGATCGCGACGGGAGCCCGCGAGGACCGGCCCGACTACGACTACGCCGACGGCGTCACGCTGGAGGTCTACGAGCTGCCCGACGGCGCCGCCCGTACCGTCACCGTGCCCGGCCTGGACGGCGCCCCCGCCGCCGTGTTCGAGGTGACCCGCGAGGGTGAGCGCGTCCGCGCCCGCCGCGTCGAGGGCGCACCGCTCCCCTGGAACCTGCGCTGCTCCGGCGGGCACGCCGCGGCGGCGTCCGGCACCGACCACATCGAGATCCCTCTCAGCGCCAAGGAGTGACATGACCGCCTTCCCCGACACCTTCCTGTGGGGCACCGCCACGGCCGCCTACCAGGTCGAGGGCGCCTGGAACGAGGACGGCCGCGGCCCGTCCATCTGGGACACCTTCTCCCACACGCCGGGCCTGGTCACCAACGGTGACACCGGTGACGTGGCCTGCGACCATTACCACCGGCTGGAGGAGGACCTCGACATCCTGTCGGCGCTGGGCGTCGGCGCGTACCGGTTCTCCATCTCCTGGCCGCGTGTGCAACCGGGCGGCCAGGGCCCGGTCAACCGGGCGGGCGTGGACTTCTACAGCCGGCTGGTGGACGGGCTGCTGGCCAGGGACATCGCCCCGGTGGCCACCCTCTACCACTGGGACCTGCCGCAGGAGCTGGAGGACGCGGGCGGCTGGCCGGTCCGCGACACCGCGCTGCGTTTCGCCGAGTACGCCCGTCTCATGGGCGAGGCGCTCGGCGACCGGGTGGCGACGTGGATCACCCTGAACGAGCCGTGGTGCTCGGCCTACCTGGGCTACGCCTCCGGCGTGCACGCCCCGGCCAGGACCGAGCCCGCCGCCGCGCTGGCCGCCGTGCACCACCTGAACCTGGGCCACGGCCTGGCCGTTCAGGCGCTGCGCTCGACGGCCGCCAGGGACGCCCGGATGTCGGTCACGCTCAACCTGCACCACGTGCGCGGCGTGTCCGAGCGCGACGCCGACGCGGTGCGGCGCGCGGACGCGCTGTCCAACCGGGCCTTTCTCGGCCCGATGCTGGAGGGCGCCTACCCGCGCGACCTGATCGCCGACACCGCCTCGGTGACCGACTGGTCGTTCGTCCTCGACGGGGACGAGGCGGCCGCCTGTCAGCCGCTGGACGTGCTCGGGGTCAACTACTACAACCCGACGCTGGTCCGTCAGTGGGACGGGGCCAGTGCCAGGGAGACCGCCGACGGGCACCAGGACGGGGCCGCCTCGCCGTGGATCGCCTGCGAGGACGTCGAGTTCGTGAAGCAGCCGGGGCCGTACACGGAGATGGGCTGGAACATCGACGAGACCGGCCTGACCGAGCTGCTGGTACGCCTGCACCGCGACTACCCGGACCTGCCGCTGATGATCACCGAGAACGGGGCCGCGTTCCCGGACGAGGTGGACGCCGACGGCCGGATCCGCGACGAGCGCCGCGTCGACTACCTGAACCGCCACCTGACGGCCGTGACCGAGGCGATCACGGCCGGGGCGGACGTGCGGGGATACTTCGTGTGGTCGCTGATGGACAACTTCGAGTGGGCGCACGGATACGCCAAGCGCTTCGGCATCGTCCGCGTGGACCACGACACGCAACTGCGCACCTGGAAGGACAGCGCCCACTGGTACCGCGACGTGGTCGCGGCCAACAAGCTGCCCGGCTAGGGCTTGCGCCCCACACCCCCCACGAAGGTGTGGTAGGTGATCCCCGGGGTGGCGTGGTCGGCCGAGTCGGCCCGCCATTCCGGCAGCGGCACCACCCCGGGCTCCAGCAGTTCGAGACCGTCGAAGTAGGCGAGGATCTCCTCCCGGGTGCGCCACCGCCCGGTGCCGAGGTGCTCGTTGAAGACCTTCTCCGCCGTGTACGCCTGCTGCGACACCTCCGGCATCGCCTCGCCCGGGTTGTGGAAGTGCGAGATGACCACGTGGCTGCCGGAGGCGAGCGGCGCCACGAGCCGGCGCAGCACCGAGCCCGGGTCCTCGTCGTCGGACAGGTGGTGCAGGATCCCGAACATCAGCAGCCCGACCGGCTCGTCGAAGTCGATGAGGGCGCGGGTCTTCGGGTCGCCGAGGATCTCCTCCGGCTCCCGGGCGTCGGCGTTGACGATCGCGGTGGTCTCGTCCACGGCCAGCAGGGCGCGGCCGTGGACGAGGACGATCGGGTCGTGGTCGACGTACACGACGTGGGTGCCCGGGTTGACGGACTGGGCGATCTCGTGCACGTTGCCCTGCGTGGGCAGGCCCGAGCCGATGTCGAGGAACTGGCGGATGCCCGCCTCGGCGGTGAGGTAGCGCACGGTGCGCCGCAGGAACTCCCGGTTGGCCTGGGCGGCCTGGGGCGCGTCGGGCGCGATCGCCAGCGCGGCGGCGGCGACCTGACGGTCGATCTCGTAGTTGTCCTTCCCGCCGAGCATGTAGTCGTAGACGCGGGAGACGCTGGGCTTGCTGGTGTCGATCTCGGCTAACGCTTTGTCCTGCTCGCTCTCGGGCACTGTGGGCTCCTCGCGGTGAAGATCAGGGGGGTCAGCGCCATGATCCTAGCTCCTCGCGGAGCAGCCGCGCGGCCCCCGCCATGGCTCGCATCTTGCCCTCTGCCGACGCCCTGGGCAGGTATTTCATCCCGCAGTCGGGGGCGATGACGACACGCTCCGGCGGCACCCGGTCGAACGCCCTGCGTACCCGCCCCGCCACCACCTCGACCGGCTCCACGTCCGGTGTGGACAGGTCGATCACCCCGAGGATGATCGTCTTGTCCTTCAGGTCCGACAGCACCCCGAGGTCGAGCCCGGACTGCGCGGTCTCGATCGACACCTGCCGGACCGGGCAGCCGGCCAGCTCCGGCAGGAACGAGTACGCCTCCGGCCGCTCGTGGATGATCGCGGCGTACCCGAAACAGATGTGCACGGCCGTCGTCCCGGTGACGCCGTCCAGTGCGGCGTTGAGGGCGGCCAGCCCGTAGGCGCGCGCGGCGTCCGGCCTGGCCTGCATGTACGGCTCGTCGATCTGCACGATGTCGGCCCCGGCCGCGAACAGGTCGCGGATCTCGGCATTGACCGCCGCCGCGTAGTCCATGGCGGCGGCCTCGGCGTCCGGGTAGTGGTCGTTCTGCGCCTGCAGGCTCATCGTGAACGGCCCCGGCACCGTCATCTTGATCACGCGCTCGGTCCGCGCCCGCAGGAACAGCAGGTCGTCCACCTCGACCGGCCGCGGGCGGCGGATCGGGCCGGTGATGCGCGGGACCGGGTTGGGGTGGCCGCTGCGGTCCAGGGCGGTGCCCGGGTGGTCGAGGTCGATGCCGTCCAGGGCGGTGGCGAAGTGGTTGGAGTAGCTCTCGCGGCGCATCTCCCCGTCGGTGACGATGTCCAGCCCGGCCCGCTCCTGGGCCCTGATCGCCAGCTCGGTGGCGTCGTCCTGGGCCTGGGCGAGCAGGTCGGGCGGGACCCGCCACAGCTCCTTCGCCCGTACGCGCGGCGGGAACCGGCCGGCCAGCTTGGCGCGGTCGATCAGCCAGTCGGGCTGGGCGTAGCTGCCGACCAGCGAGGTCGGCAGCGGCGGCAAGGAGATCACGGGCCCTCCTTCACATCGGTCGTGACCTCCACTGTGCGCCCGCCGCGAGGGCGTTACCAGCGATCGGCGTGAAGCACCTCCTCCAGCGGCTGCCGACTCGCGGGCTTGAACGTCTCACCCGTGTAGTACGCGGTGGGCAGCAGCACCCCCTGCCGGACGTCGCCCGGGATGCCGAGCAGCGTGGCGATCTCGCTCTCGTACGCCAGGTGCAACGTCGTCCACGCGGTACCGAGCCCTCGCGCCCGCGCGGCCAGCATGTAGCTCCAGGCGGCTGGCAGCAGCGACCCCCACAGCCCCGCCTGGTTGCCCGGCGGCAGCCCGCCCCCCACCTTGATGCACCCGATCACCAGCACGGGGACCTCCCCCATGTGGTCGCCCAGGTACGTGGCGCTGTCGGACACCCGCGCCTGGGCCGCCGACCTGACCGGATCGTCCTGGAACAGCCCCCGGGCGGACGACCCGGACTCGTAGTACCGGCGCCACGAGCGCCCGTAGTAGTCGCCGATCGTCTTGCGCAGCCCGGGATCGGTGACCACGATCCAGTGCCACTCCTGCCGGTTGCCGCCCGTGGGTGCCTGGAGGGCGATCTCCAGGCACTCGCGGACCAGCTCCGGCGGGACGGGACGGGTGAGGTCGAGGCGCTTGCGTACGCTGCGGGTGGTGGTGAGCAGCTCGTCCGGTTCGATCGTCATGTGCCCATCATGCGGCTTCGGCGGGTGATCCGCCGAGAGGGCTTCAGGCCGCGCCGAGCCACAGGTCGGGGCCGCGCGCCCGGTCACAGGTGACCGAGCACCCGCATGGCCGGGAGCGCCCGGTCGTCGTAGTCGAACAGGGCCTGGTTCTCCCAGCCGTTGCCGGTCGTCGGGTCGGCCGGGTCCCAGCCGTTGCCCTTGACGCCGGTCCAGGTGGCCTCCCAGGTGAACAGGCCGAGGCCCAGGCCGTCCGGGACGGCGCGGACGATGTCGGCGACGCGGGTGAGCATCGCGGACTGGCCCTCCGGGGTGGCCGGGTAGCCGGGGAAGGGCTCGCCCGAGGTGATGATGTTCTCCCAGCCGTCGTCGTCGGCCGTCGTGAACGGGTACGCGGTCTCGACCACGACCACCGGCTTGCCGTACCGGGTGGCGACGTCGTTGATGTTGGCCTGGAATGCCTCCAGGGTGCCGTGCCAGTAGCCGTAGTACGACAGCCCGATGACGTCGTACCGGATGCCGTGGGCGCCGGCGTTGTCGAACCACCACCGGTAGAGGCCGTTGTCGCCGCCGTTGGCCAGGTGCAGCACGACCTTGGTCGAGCGCGACACCCGCTTGACCGCGTCGTAGCCGGCGTTCAGCAGCGCGGCCGTGTTCGGCCAGTTCGCGTTGGAGCCGTCGGGCCAGAGCAGGCCGCCGTTGATCTCGTTGCCGACCTGCACCATGTCGGCCGTGGTGCCCTGGCGGCGCAGCGCGCTGAGCACGTCGTAGGTGTGGTCGTACACGGCCTGCCTGAGCTGCTCGAACGGCAGCGCCGCCCAGGCGGCCGGCTTGAACTGCTTGCCCGGGTCGGCCCAGGTGTCGGAGTAGTGGAAGTCGATGAGCAGCTTCATGCCCTGCGCCTTGACGCGCCTGGCCACCGCGAGGACCCGTTCCTTGGTGTTGTAGCCGTCGGCCGGGTTCACCCAGACCTTGAGCCGCATGTAGTTGAGGCCCGCCCGTTCCATGATGCGCAGCGCGTCGCCCCTGCGCCCGCGGGCGTCGCGGTAGACGCCGCCGAACGCCTCCGACTTGGCGAGGCTGGAGATGTCGGCCCCGCGGATCTGGAGGCGGCCGCCGGCGTGGGCGGGTTGCTGCACGATGAGGAGGGCGGCCAGTAACAGCAGTGTGGTCAGGACGCGTTTCATCGGGTCTCCCTAGGGATGGGGGGATTCCGCGACGACCGTGACCGCGCCGGGCGCGACGGTGACGGCGCCGTCGTGGCGCGCTCCGTCGAACACGCCGGTGCCGCTCACCCCCTCGACCGTGACGGGCTCGTCGCCGTGGTTGATCAGGAAGACGTGGCCGCCCCTGCGCACCAGTTCGAGGGTTTCGGGGAGGCCGCGCGGACGGGACACGTTCGCGTGGTCGAGCACCTGCGTGAGCAGGTCGCGCAGGCCGGTGACGGGGGCGGTGGCCAGATACCAGGCGGTGCCGGCGCCCAGGTCGTGGCGGGTGAAGGCGGGGTGACCGGCGTCGGGCCCGCCGGCGAAGTCCCGTACGGTGACCGCGCCGGCCGGGCGGACCCGCTCGGACCACACCCGGGCCGGATCTCCACCGGACAGCGGGACCGTCTCGTTTTCGCGCAGCGGGTGGAACTCCTCGATCGACAGGCCGAGCAGTTCGCGCAGCGCGCCGGGGTGGGCGCCGGGGTGGATGGTGTCGTACTCGTCCACGATGCCGGAGAAATACGACACGAGCAGGTTGCCGCCGGCTTCGACGTACCGGTGCAGGTTCTTGGCGGAGCCCTCGGTCAGCAGGTACGCGCTGGGCGCCACCACCACCCGATACCCCGAAATATCGGCGGAAGGGTGGACGAAGTCCACCGTCACGTGCTCCCGCCACAGCGCCTCGTAGAAGGCGTCCACCCGCTCCCTGAACGTCAGGTCCACCGACGGCCGCCAGTCCAGCTCCAGCGCCCAGTACGACTCCCAGTCCCACACGATCGCCACCTCGGCCCGCACCCGGCCGCCCCGCACCCCGTCGAGCTTGCGCAGGTCGGCGCCGAGCCGGACCACCTCGCGCCACTGCTCGGAGTCCGTGCCGGCGTGCGGCACCAGCCCCGAGTGGAACTTCTCGGCCCCGAACCGCGAGGCCCGCCACTGGAAGAACAGCACGCTGTCCGAGCCGCGCGCCACGTGCGCCAGGCTGTTGCGGCGCATCTCCCCCGGCCGCTTGGCGATGTTGCGCGGTTGCCAGTTGACCGCGCCCGCCGAGTGCTCCATGAGCATCCACGGCGCGCCGCCCGCCACGGAGCGCGCGAGGTCGGCGGACATGGACAGGTCGATGTGGTTGTCGGGCCGCTCGGCCTTGAGATAGTGGTCGTTGGCGATCACGTCCAGCTCGCGGGCCCACTGCCACAGGTCGGCGGACTTGCAGTTGACGGTGCCGGCGAAGTTCGTGGTCACGGGGAGGCCGGGGGTCAGCTCGCGCAGGATGTCGCGCTGGAGCGCGTAGTGCTCGCGGTGCTGGCCGTCGCTGAAGCGGGCGTAGTCGAGGCGCTGGGCGGGGTTGATCGCGGTGTGGTTGGCGCGGGGGGCGTCGATCTGGGACCAGTCGGTGTAGGTCTGGCCCCAGAAGGTCGTGCCCCACGCCTCATTAAGAGCCGAAATATCGCGATAAGTGTGGCGGAGCCACTCGCGCCACGCGGCCACGCTGTGCTCGCAGTAGCACTCGCCGAGCGGCGCCCCATATTCGTTGTGCACGTGCCACATCACGACGGCGGGATGGCCCCGGTAGTGCTCCCCCATCGCCCGCACCAGGCGCGCGGTCGCCTCGCGGAAGGCCGGGGCGCTGGAGCAGGCGCTCTGCCGGCCGCCGAACCCGATCCGCACGCCCTCCCTGGTCACGGGCAGCACGTCGGGGTGCCGGGCGACGAGCCAGGCGGGCGGGGCGGCGGTCGGCGTGGCCAGGTCCACGGCCACGCCCCCGGCGTGCAGCCGGTCGATGATCTCGTCCAGCCAGCCGAACGCGTAGCGCCCCTGCTCGGGCTCCATCAGCGCCCACGAGAACAGGCCGAGGCTGACCAGGTTGACCCCGGCCTCGCGCATGAGGACGACGTCCTCCTCCAGGACCTCGCGCGGCCACTGCTCGGGGTTGTAGTCCCCGCCATAGGCGATACCGGCAGGACGCTCCGGATACATCCATCCCCCTCGAAAAGCTTCTGTGAACGTGCACAGTAATGCTCACCAGGCCCCGAAGGGAACCGTCCCTCCCCCATTTGCGGGCGGGGCAGGCGTGTTAACGAGAACATAACAACCCCTTGACGGTTGTTTCGGCCCTGTTCCACTCTGTGCACGTTCACAGAACTTTCTGGAGGTACGCATGCGCGCCAACCGCCTTGGAGCAGCCCTGGCCGTCGCACTCACGGCCACCCTCGCGAGTTGCGGGTCCAGCGAGCCCGCCGAGAGCCCCGAGAGCCCAAAGGCCGCGCAGAGCACCACGGCCGCGCCCCAGGGCCCGGTCAAGCTCACGTACTGGACCTGGGCCCCCAACATGGACAAGATCACCGAGGTCTGGAACAAGGCCAACCCGAACATCCAGGTCACGGTCAGCAAGCAGGCGGGCGGCGACGACGCGGCGGCCAAGTTCCTCACCGCGGCCAAGGCCGGCAACCCGCCGGACGTGGTGCAGGCCGAATACCAGCACCTTCCGTCGTTCATCGCCGCCGACGCGGTGGCCGACCTGAAGGCCGAGACCACCTCGATCAAGGGCGAGTTCAGCGAGGGCCTGTGGCGCCTGGTGACCCTCGGCACCGAGTCCGTCTACGGCATCCCGCAGGACAGCGGCCCGATGATGCTCTTCTACCGCAAGGACCTGTTCGACAAGCACGGGCTCAAGGTGCCGGCCACCTGGCAGGAGTACGGCGACGCGGCCAGGCAGTTGCGCGAGAAGGACCCGAAGGCCTACCTCGGGACCTTCTCCAGCAAGGACCCGGGAGCGTTCACAGGGCTGGCCCAGCAGGCCGGGGCGCAGTGGTGGTCGATCAGCGGCGAGTCCTGGAAGGTGAACATCGCCGACGAGCCCACCAAGAAGGTCGCCGACTACTGGGGCGGGCTGGTCAAGGAGGGCGCCATCGACGACATGCCGTTCTTCACGCCCGAGTGGAACAAGGCGCTCAACGACGGCAAGCTGCTGACCTGGCCGTCCGCGGTGTGGGCGCCGGGCGTGCTGTCGAGCAACGCGCCCAAGGCCAAGGGCAAGTGGGCCGTCGCGCCGCTGCCGCAGTGGAACGCCGGCGAGAGCTTCAGCGGGTTCTGGGGCGGCTCGTCCACCGCCGTGTCGGCCAAGTCGCCGAACAAGGCCGCCGCCGCCCAGTTCGCCACCTGGCTCAACACCGACCCGGCCGCCATCGAGCTGCTGGTCAAGGAGGCCGCGATCTACCCGGCCGCGACCAAGGCCCAGTCGGCGCTCGGTGAGGCGCCCGAATACTTCGCCAACCAGCCCGACTTCTGGCAGCAGGCCGCGACCGTGTCCGCCGGGGCGCGCGGGTTCACCTTCGGCCCGAACGTCGGCGTGACCTACAACGCCTTCAAGGACGGCTTCGACAAGGCGCTGCAGAACGGCAGCCCGTTCTCCGAGGCCGTGCAGGGCATGCAGGACGCCACGGTCGCCGACATGCGCAAGTCCGGCTTCCAGCTCGCCTCATGAAGCGATCGGAGCGGGGGGTCTGGCCGTACCTCTTCCTGACCCCCGCGATCGTGCTGTTCACGCTGTTTCTCGCGGTGCCCATCGGCTACACCGTCTACCTGGCGATGCGCCGCACCAGGGTCTCCGGGCTCGGGCTGGGGAAGGGGGCGCGGCGGGAGGTGTACGTCGGGTTCGACAACTTCGCCGCCGCCCTCGCCGACTCCGAGCTGTGGACCGGGTGGCTGCGGGTGCTCGGCTACGGCGCGCTCGTGCTGATCGTGATGCTGGGGCTGGCGCTGCTGTTCGCGCTGCTGCTGGACTCGGCGCGGGTGCGGCTGGCCCGGTTCTCGCGGATCGCGATCTTCCTGCCGTACGCGGTGCCGGGCGTGGCGGCCACGCTGCTGTGGGGCTTCCTCTACCTGCCCTCGCTCAGCCCGTTCCGTGCGATCCTGGACGTCGACTTCCTGGGGGCCACCACCGTCACGTACTCGATGGCGAACGTGGCGGTGTGGGGCGGCGTCGGCTTCAACATGCTCGTCCTCTACACCACGCTCCGCGCGATCCCCCGCGACCTGTACGAGGCCGCGCGGCTCGACGGCGCCTCCGAGACGCAGATCGCGCTGCGGGTCAAGATCCCGATCCTGACTCCGGCGATCATCCTGACCACCGTGTTCTCGATCATCGCGACCATCCAGGTCTTCACCGAGCCCACCACGCTGCGGCCGCTGACCAACACGATCAGCTCCACGTGGAGCCCGCTGATGAAGGTCTACCGCGACGCGTTCGTCACCGGCGACCTGTACTCGGCCGCGGCCACCTCGATCGTCATCGCGGCGATCTCACTCGTCCTGTCGTTCGGATTCCTGCGCGTGGTCCGCAACCGCGCCTTCGGGGAGGGTTGATGGCCACGGTCACCGCCGCTTCAACGCGCCGGCGGGCCCGCGTGGGCGCGGGCGGCGCGATCGGCGTCGTGCCGACGGCGCTGCTGCTCATCGGCGCGATCTACTGCCTGTTCCCGGTGGCGTGGGTGCTGATCGCGGCCACCAAGTCGCCGGGCGAGCTGTTCAGCACCTCGACGCTCGCCCTCGGCACCGGTTTCCTGGACAACATCAGGGAGCTGTTCGCCTACCGGGACGGCGTGTTCTGGCTCTGGGCCGGCAACACGCTGCTCTACGCGGGCGGCGGCGCGCTGCTGTCCACGGCGGTCTCGGCGATCTCCGGGTACGCGCTGGCGAAATATCGTTTCCCCGGCCGGAATCTGATCTTCAACCTGCTCATCGGCGGCATCCTGGTGCCCGCCGTGGTGCTGGCGATCCCGCAGTATCTGCTGTTCTCCAAGATCGGGATGGCCGACAGCTACTGGGCGGTCCTGCTGCCGCAGATCCTGCACCCGTACAGCATCTATCTGGCCCGCATCTACGCCGCCGCGGCCATCCCCGACTCCCTGCTGGAGGCGGGGCGGATCGACGGGGCGAGCGAGGGGCACCTGATGTGGCGGGTGGCGATGCCGCTGATGGTGCCAGGCATGGTGACGATCTTCCTGTTCCAGTTCGTGGCCATCTGGAACAACTTCCTGCTGCCGTTCATCATGCTCGGGGACGACGGCAAGTTCCCGCTCACGGTGGGCCTGTACACGCTGCTGGCCGCCGGGGCGAACCAGCCCTCGCTCTACAACCTCATCCTGACGGGCGCCTTCCTGTCGATCGTGCCCTTGATCGCGCTCTTCCTGACGATGCAGCGATACTGGAAGACCGACCTGTCCTCCGGAGCCGTCAAATGAAGCGCCCCACGATCCACGATGTCGCCGCCGCCGCGGGCGTTTCCCGCGGCACGGTGTCCCGCCTGCTCAACGGGGACAAATACGTGAGCCCGGCGGCGCGCGTGGCCATCGAGAGGGCCATCTCGGAGACCGGCTACGTGGTCAACCGCGCCGCACGCAGCCTGGTCACGCAGCGGACGGGCTCGATCGTCATGGTCCTGTCGGAGCCGCACGAGAAGCTGTTCGAGGACCCCAACTACAGCACGCTCATCCGGGTGGCGATCAGGATGCTGGCCGAGCGCGACCTGTCGCTGGTGATGATGATGGCGGGCGACGAGGGCGACCGCGAGCGGGTGGTGCGCTACGTGCGCGGCGGCCACGCCGACGGCGTGCTGCTGGTCTCGACGCACGCGGGCGACCCGCTGCTCGACGCGCTGCGCACCGGCCCGCCGGCCGTCTCCTGCGGCGCGGTCATCGGGCGCGAGACCGTCATCCCGTACGCCGCCGCCGACGAGCGCCTCGGCGCCCGCCAGATGACCGGCTACTTCGTCGCCCAGGGCCGCAAGCGCATCGCCATGATCACCGGGCCCATGGACACGCCGGGCGGCATCCAGCGGCTCGAAGGCTTCGCCGACGTGCTCGGCCGCAAGGCCACCAAGCGGCTGATCGCGCACGGCGACTGGACGCAGGCCAGCGGCGAGCGGGCGATGCTGGAGCTGCTGGAGCGCGCCCCCGACATCGACGCCGTCTTCGTGGCCTCCGACCTGATGGCGGCCGGGGCGCTGGCCGCGCTGCGGTCGGCGGGCCGCCGGGTGCCGGAGGACGTGGCGGTGGGCGGGTTCGACGACTCGTCGGTGGCGATCTCGACGCATCCGCCGCTGACGACGATCCGGCAGCCGCTGGCCGAGATGGCGCAGGAGACGATCCGGCTGCTGCTGGCCCTGATCGACGGGGCCGGGCCGGTCGAGCCGGTGATACTGCCCACGGAACTGGTGATCCGCGAGTCGGCCTGATCCCAGGGCATTCGCGACATTTCAGCGCTACGATCGGCGCGCCATCGGCGTACCCGAAGGAGCCTCCCATGGCTGACGACGAACGGGAACAGGCGCCACCAGGGGTCGACACCACCAAGCCCAACGTTTCCCGCGTCTACGACTTCATGCTGGGCGGCAAGGACAACTACGAGGCCGACCGGGAGATGGCGCAGCGGGCGCTCGTGATCGCCCCGGACGCCCCGGAGGCCGCGCGCGCCAACCGCGAGTTCCTCGGGCGGGTGGTCCGCTTCCTGGCGGCGGAGGCGGGCATCCGCCAGTTCCTGGACATCGGCTCGGGCCTGCCCACGCGCGGCAACGTCCACGAGATCGCCCAGTCGGCCGCCGCGGGCACCCGGGTGGTCTACGTCGACCACGACCCGGTCGTGCTCGTCCACGCCCGGGCACTGCTCGCCGTGGACGACGGCACCACGGTCGTCGAGGCCGACCTGCGGCGGCCGGACGCGATCCTCGACGATCCGGAGGTCGGGCGGCTCATCGACTTCTCACGCCCGGTGGGGCTGCTGATGTTCGCGATCCTGCACCACCTGACGGACGACGAGGACCCGGCCGGGATCGCCGCCCGCATGATGAGCCGCCTGGCGCCGGGCAGCCACCTGGCCGCTTCCCACTTTCACAACCCGGGCCTGGCCCATCCGGAGGTGTCCCGGCAGGCGTTCGCGGCCGAGCGCATCTTCAACGAGACGCTGGGCACGGGCCGGTGGCGCACCCGCGAGGAGATCCTGGCCTACTTCGACGGCCTCGACCTGCTGGAGCCGGGCCTGGTGCCGCTGCCGGAGTGGCGGCCCGGCTCGGCTGACCAGGCGGAGCCCGGCATCACGTACCACACCTTCGTCGGAGCCGTCGCCCGCAAGCCGTGACCTTCCCGGCGCACTTCGGCTGAGACCCCCCTTTGAGGACGGCGGGAGGTGCGGCCGTCAGTCCGGGGTGTGGTGCCAGTTGTGCGGGGCCCGTTTGAGGGTGTAGGCCCCCTGGGGGAGGTCGTCCCGGACGCGGATCATCCAGCGGGCGAGATCCGTGGTGAGGGCGGCGCGGACGCCGGCGAGCGCGGGGTCGTCGTAGCGGTTGTCCAGTTCGGCGGGGTCGGTGGCCAGGTCGTAGAGTTCGCCGGTGCCGCGTTCGTCGAGGAGCAGTTTCCACTCCGCGCGGCGGAGCATCACCGTCGTCCCGGACTGGGTGACGGTGTTGAGCTCGTCGAAGGTGCGGCCCTCGTACGGGAAATGCAGCGGCGGGCGTTCCCCCGCGCCGTAGGACAACCCGCCGAACCCGCGTTCGCCGTACCCGGTGGCGAACTCCTCGGCCGGGTACGGCTCCCCCGTGAGCATGGGCCACAGGCTGCGGCCCTGGACGCCGGCCGGGATCTCGGCGCCGATGGCGTCGCAGATCGTCGGGAGCAGGTCGGCGAGCGAGACGAAGTCGGCGCCGTTGACCGTGGCCCGCACGCCCGGCCCGGTCACCGCGAACGGGATGCGCATCAGGCGCTCGGCCATGCCCGCGCCCTTGCGCTGCAGCCCGTAGTCGCCGGTGTAGTCGCCATGGTCGGCGACGAAGAACACCAGCGTCTCCCGCTCCCCCACATGTGCGAAGAACCGGCGCAACTGGTCGTCGATGAGCCGGAGCATGCCGCAGTAGTTGGCGCGGTAGCGCCGCCACTCGGCGTCGTAGCCGGGCCGTTTCTCCTCGATCAGGTCGCGCAGCCAGGTGTAGGTGCCGCCCTTGCGCTCGATCGCCTCCGGCCCGGCGAGCCGTTCCGGCATGTCGTCCGGGTCGAACAGGCTGAAGTACGGCTCCGGGACCTGGTAGGGGTTGTGCGGTTCCGGGAACGACAGCCAGGTGAAGACCGGCCGGTCGGCGGGCGTCTGTTCGATGGCGCTGATCGCGTCCGAGACGATCCGGTACGGGGACTGGCGCTCCAGCGGGAACGGCGTCGGCTCGTGACCGACCGAGTGGTCGAGCCCTTCGAGCCACCGCTCGAACCCTTCGTGGCCGGCCGGGCCGCGGTCGTGCCAGTACGGCGCGGCGAACGTGTCGAAGTCCGCGGCCTGCCGGTAGAAGTGCGTCTTGCCCGCCAGGTGCAGCGCGTACCCGGCGTCGCGCAGCACGTCCACGAGGTCGGCCCCGCGCAGCACGTGCCGCGCGGCGCTGTTCTGCCGGACCCGGTGCGCGGACGGGTAGCGGCCGGTGAGCAGGCTGACCCGGGCGGGCACGCACAGCGGGGACGTGGTGTATCCGCGCCGGAACCGGACGCCGGTGTCCATCAGCCCGTCGAGGAAGGGCATGGTGTCCAGCGGGAAACCGCCGGCGGCGGTCCAGTCGGCCCGTTGCTGATCGGTCATGATCAGCACGATGTTCGGTCGGTTCACAGGGGCTCCGCTAGCGCTTGGCGTACATCGGCTTGAGGTAGTCCGAACGCGGCTTCCAGTTGGGGAAGGCGAAGTCGTCCTGGCCGACCTGCGCGCCCTTCTGCTTGGCCGCCGCGATGGCCGCGTCGCGCTGCTTGGCGCTGTCGCTGGACAGCTTGGTCAGCGCCGCGCGGACGTCGGTGACGTCGCCGGTGAGCGCGCCCTGCACGATGTCGCCGAGGGTGGGGGTCACCGGCTTCATCTCGATCTGCACCTGCCCGATGTCCTTGTTCCCGGCGATCGGTTCGGGGGCGAGGAACACGCTCTCCTTGAACCAGCCGACCAGCTTCTTGTACGCGGGGTGCGCCTGGGAGTCGCCGACGACGGAGATGTCGCGCGGAGGCTGCGACATGGTCCCGGCGACCGTGCGTGAATACTCCTCCGTGGTGAAGTGCTCGCTCAGCAGCCTGCTCGCCACCGCGGCCTTCTTGCTCGCCGACGACAGCCAGTAGTCCCCGGCCTGCGGCGCGTGGTAGGTGGCCACGGCGGCCCCGGCCTCAGGCATCAGGATCGGCCCCACGCCGAGCTTCTCACCGAACGCGGCCGTGTCCTTGAGCGCCACCCCGGGGCACCACGGCCCGTCGAAGTAGTAGGCCGCGATCCCGGCGGTCCACCGGGCCCTGGCCACGTCGTCGAGCCAGGAGTTCGCCCCCGGCACCAGCACTTTGTCCTGGCGCAGCGAGACCAGGAACTCGATCACGTTGAGATATTCGTCGGCGTGGAAGGCGAACTCGCCGTTCCTGTACAGCACTCCGGCGAACCCCGCGAACCCGCCCGCCTGCGCCAGGTCGTTGACCTGCTCGCCCAGCCGGTTCGGCATGCCGATGTTCCACACCCAGCCGTACGTCCCGCCGCCGGCCGAGCTCTGCACCTTCCTGGCCGCGGCCCGGAACTCGTCATAGGTCTTCGGCGGCGCCTCCGGGTCCAGCCCGGCGCGCGAGACGAGTTCCGTGTTGAACCACGTGACCGAGGAGTAGGTCTGATGGCTGAAGATCGGGAACGCGTGGATCTTGCCGTCGAAGATGTGCAGGCCCTCGATGAGCGAGTCCTGGACCCGGGCCTTGGCCTCGTCGGTGAGCTCCAGCGGCTGCGACCACCCGGCGGCGACGAGCGCCGCGGCGGGCAGGTTGAGTCCGGCGTTGGTGCGCACGTCCGGTAGCTGGCCGCTCTGCTTGGCCAGTTGCAGCGCCTGGCCCATCTTGGCGGGGTTGTAGTAGTTGTACTGGACGGGGACGCCGCCAGGGCTCTTGGCGAACGTGGCGAAGATCTCCGCCTTCGCCTTCTGCAACTGGTTCTGGTGGTCCCACCAGGTCAGCGAGTTGCCCGCGCCACCGACCCCGCCGCCGGAGCCGCCGGAGCCGCACGCGCCGGTCGCCGTCGCGACGGCCAGAGTTCCCGCAGCGGCGAGGAAACCCCGCCGAGTCATCGCGGTCATCGGTCCTGCCTTTCACCCCCGCGGCCGTGAAGGTCTGGTTAATCGATGTTGCCGCGTGGCAAACTCATTCTTGCCACGCGGCATGCCGCGCGGCAAGACTCTTCTTCAGCAACTTGGTGTCCTCGACTCCCGACAGGAGGGTGAACGACTGTGGTGACACAACGTGACGTGGCGCGCCGGGCGGGAGTCTCCGTACGGACCGTCTCCAACGTCGTGAACAACTTCGCCTACGTGTCCGAAGAGACCCGCGCCCAGGTGCAACGGGCCCTGGACGAACTCGACTACCGGCCCAACCTGGCGGCGCGCAGCCTGAACCGGGGGCGCTCCAACCTGCTGGCCCTGGTCCTGCCGCTGGACGTGCCGTACTTCACCGAACTGGCCGCCCACGTGGTCGACCAGGCCGAGGAGCGCGGCTACACGGTGCTCCTCGACCGCACCGAGGGGTCGGCGGAGCGCGAGCGGCAGATACTGATGCGGCGGGACCGGTCGGCCCTGTTCGACGGGTTCATCTTCAGCCCGCTCGGCCTGACCGAGGACGAGCTGCGCAGCTGGGCGGGCGACTGCCCGGCGGTGATGCTGGGCGAGGTGCAGGTGGAGGGCGTGGACCACGTCGCCATCGACGACACCGCCGCGGCCAAGGCGGCGACGGAGCACCTGATCTCGCTGGGCCGGACCAGGATCGCCGCCATCGGCGTACCGCACAGACCGAAGGCGTCGGCCGGCCGGCCGGCCCGGGCGACGGCCGCGCATCGGTCGGCCGGATATGAGCAGGCGCTGACCGAGGCGGGCCTGCCCATCCGGCCCGAGCTGACCGTGCGCGTGCGACGCTACCAGCGCCAGGACGGCCGGGACGCCATGGAGCGCCTGCTCGACCTGGCCGAGCCGCCGGACGCGGTGTTCTGCTACAACGACCTGCTCGCGCTCGGGGCGATGCGGGCGGTGCTGGCCCGGGGGCTGCGGGTGCCGCAGGACGTCGCCGTCGCCGGGTTCGACGGCATCGACGAGGGCCGGTTCGCCACCCCGCCGCTGACCACCGTCGTCCCCGACAAGGCGCGGATCGCCGAGCTCGCCGTGACCCGGCTGCTGGAGCGCGTCGAAGGCGACAAGAGCCCGGCCGTGCAGCTTGAGGCGCCGTGGCGGCTGATGATCGACGAGAGCACCGCGGGCGTTCCAGAGGCCGGCGAATGACCGTCGCGCTCCCGTCCGCGGCGCGACGGCGCCGCGACCGCACCACCCTGTACGTCTGGCTGTTCCTGACCCCGACCGTCCTGCTGTACGGCGCGTTCACCGTCTACCCGATCGTCGGCAGCTACGTCTACTCGCTCACCGACTGGAACGGGTTCGACGCCGGGGCGACGTTCATCGGCCTGGCCAACTACCAGGAGGTCCTGGCCGACCCGATGTTCTGGAGCTCGTTCCGGCTGACGCTGACGTTCATGCTCGTCGCGGTGCCCGTCCAGGTGCTGGCCACGCTGCTGATCGCGATCGTGCTCAACTCGCCCCACATGCCGCTGCGCAACCTGTTCAGGACCGCCCTGTTCCTGCCGGTGGTCACCACCACGGCGATCGTCGGCGTGGTCATGCAGTTCGTCTTCGACCCGGCCGGCGGCCCGGTGAACACCGCGCTGCGCGAGGCCGGTCTGGCGCCGGACGGCATCGACTTCCTCGGGCAGTCGTCGACGGCCCTGGGCACGACGATCGCCGTCTACGTGTGGAAGTGGTTCGGGATCACCCTGGTCTACTGGCTGGCCGCGCTGCAGACCGTGCCGGCTGAGGTGTACGAGGCGGCGCGCCTCGACGGCGCCGGCGCCCTCGCCATCCTGCGCCACATCACCATGCCGCTGCTCAAGCCGTTCCTGGTCATCATCACCCTGCTGTCGATCGAGGCGTCGCTGCAGGTCTTCGACCTCGTGCTGACCATGACCGGGGGCGGCCCGTTCTACTCGACCGAGGTGATCGAGGTGTACATCTACCGGTGGGCCTTCGCCGCGACGATCCCCCGGCTCGGGTACGCGTCGGCGGCCGCCGTCCTGTTCGGCCTGTTCATCTGCGTCGTCGGCCTGCTGCAGTTGCTCGCGGTCCGCGCCACCCGCAAGGCCAGGAGAGCGGCATGAACCCCGCCAAGGCGCTGCGCCGGCTGCCCTGGTGGATCGCCGCCGCCGTGCTCGCCATCGGCTGCCTGATCTGGATCTACCCGTTCCTGTGGATGGTGTCGGCGTCGCTGAAGACGTCGGCCGAGGTGTTCACCAAGGGGCTCGACCTGCTGCCGGAGACCCTGGCGTGGGACAACTACGAGCGCGCGTGGGGCGAGGCGCAGTTCGGGAAATATCTGCTCAACACCGTGATCGTCACCGTGTGCACGGTGGTGATCGTGGTCGTCCGGTGCGCCATGGCCGGCTACGCCCTCGCCCGCCACGACTTCCGCGGCCGCAAGATCGTCATGGGACTCCTGGTCGCCACGCTGTTCGTGCCGTCCGGCTACACCATCATCCCGCTGGTCGACATCGCCCAGAAGCTCGGCATGCTGAACTCGCTGACCGGCATGATCCTGGCGATGTCGGGCGCCGCGAACGTGGCCGCGATCCTGCTCTACTCCGGCTATTTCCGCGGCATCCCCAAGGAGCTGACCGAGAGCGCGCTCCTCGACGGCGCCGGCTTCTGGACCGTCTTCTTCCGCATCATGCTGCCGCTGGCCAAGCCGGTCACGGCCACCGTCACCGTGCTCACGTTCCTGTCCACCTGGAACGCGTTCTTCCTGCCGCTGGTCTTCACCTTCTCCCGGCCCGACCTGCGCACCGTCAGCGTCGGCATGCTCGCCTTCGTGGGCGAGAACACCACCGACTGGGGCGGCATGGCCGCCGCGGCGACGATCTCGCTACTGCCGGTCGTCGCCCTGTTCATCGCGCTGCAGCGCTACTTCGTCGAGGGCATCGCCGGTGCCGTCAAATCCTGACCCCATTGAGAAAGTGAGCAACGTGTCCGAGATCGTCCCCCGCTCTGAATACCCGCGACCGCAGTTCGTCCGTACCGCGTGGCGGTGCCTGAACGGAACCTGGCAGTTCGAGCGGGACGCCGGCGACTCCGGGCTGGAGCGCGGCCTGCTCGATCGGGACCTGACCGGCGAGATCGTCGTGCCGTTCTGCCCTGAGTCCGAACTGTCCGGCATCGGCGACCCGGACTTCCATCCGGCCGTCTGGTACCGGCGTACCGTCCGGGTGCCGGAGGACTGGGCCGGGCGGCGGGTGCTGCTGCACTTCCAGGCGGTCGACCACGACGCCACGGTGTGGGTGGACGGGGTCGAGGTCCGCCGGCACCGGGGCGGGTTCACCTCGTTCAGTTGTGACCTGGCCGCCGTGGCCGATCCTGCGCACGCGTACACCGTCGTCGTGCGCGCCCGCGATTCCCGCTCCGGCCCCCAGGCGCGCGGCAAGCAGGCGACCAGCTTCGAGGGCACCGGCGCGCTCTACGGACGCACCACCGGCATCTGGCAGACGGTGTGGTGCGAGCCCGTGCCCGGCACGCACCTGGGCCGGCCGCGGATCACGCCGAACGTCGCGGCGTCCGCGTTCCGGGTGACCGTGCCGGTGTCGGCGAACCGGCCGGGGCACCGCGTCCAGGTGACGATTTCGGACCGGCACGGCGACGTCGCGTCGGCACGGGCACGCGCCGACCTCGACCTCACCCCCGAGGTGTGGCTGCCGCTGCCGGAGGACCGGGTACGGCCGTGGTCCCCCGAGGACCCGCACCTGTACGACCTGCGTATCGACCTGCTCGACGGCGACGGCGCCGTGGTGGACACCGCGCAGAGCTACGCCGGTCTGCGCTCGGTCACCATCGACGGGCACGCCGTCCTGCTCAACGGCGACGTGCTCTTCCAGCGGCTGGTCCTCGACCAGGGCTACCATCCCGGCGGCCTGATGACCGCGCCGTCCGACGAGGCCCTGCGCCACGACATCGAGCTGGCCGTGGCCGCCGGGTTCAACGGCGCCCGGCTGCACCAGAAGGTGTTCGAGGAGCGCTACCTCTACCACGCCGACCGGGCGGGTTTCCTGGTCTGGGGCGAGTTCGGCGACTGGGGCGCCCGCACCGGCGGCCCGGCCGGCGACAACCAGCGGCCGACCGCGTCGTTCGTGACCCAGTGGCTGGAGGCGGTCGAGCGCGACTACTCCCACCCCTCCATCGTCGGCTGGTGCCCGCTCAACGAGACGTGGCAGAGGACGACCGACCAGATCACCGTGCTCGACGACGTCACCTGGGGTATGTACCTGGCCACCAAGGCGGCCGACCCCACCCGGCCGGTGGTCGACGCCTCCGGCTACGCGCACCGGGTGCCCGGCGCCGACGTCTATGACTCGCACTGCTACGAGCAGGATCCCGTGGCGTTCGGCAAGCTGATGGCGGGCCTGGCCGACGGGAGGCCGTACGTCAACGCCGACCCCGACGGGACGGCGTGGTCGGTGCCGTACCAGGGCCAGCCGTACTTCTGCAGTGAGTTCGGCGGCATCTGGTGGAACCCGGACGCGCGTCCCGAGGAGAACTCCTGGGGATACGGCGAGCGGCCCACGAGCGAGGAGGAGCTCCAGGAACGGTTCGCCGGGCTGGTCGGGGTGCTGCTGGACGACCCCCGGATGTTCGGCTACTGCTACACGCAGCTCACCGACGTCTTCCAGGAGCAGAACGGCATCTACCGCTTCGACCGTACGAGCAAGCTGGACGTCTCCCGCATCCGCGCCGCCCAGCGACGCCCGGCGGCCATCGAACGGACCTCGCCCAGGGACTGAGCGGCTACGCCATGCCGGCGTACATCCACTGGCCCTCGACGCGGACGAACTTGCTGTTCTCCTCCATCTCGCCCGGCTTGCCGCGGTCGACATAGTGGGCGCGGAAGCGGACCGTCCCCTCCGTGTGCACGACGGTGCCGCCGGTGGTTTCGAGCACCTCCAGCCGCACCCACCGCACCCGCTTGTCCAGGCCGATGTGAGGCGGGCGGGAGGACGGGTGCCAGGTGCGCAGCAGGTAGGTCTCGTCACCGACCCCGAACGCGGTGAAGCGGGAGCGCATGAGCTGCTCGGCCGTGGTCGCGGCCTCGCCCCGGTGCAGTTTGCCGCAGCAGGCCGGGTAGGGGACGGGCAGGCCGCAGAGGCAGGTGTGCGCAGACATGATCCCTATTCTGCCGTGAGCCTGGTGGTGAGATCGGTCAGCGTACGGCCGAGCGGGGCGTCGAGGGTGAGCGCGGCGTCGCCGTCGCCGCCGGTCGGGCCCTGGTTGACGATCGCGATGGGCAGGCCGAGCGCGGCCGCCCTCGTGACGAACCGCAGCCCTGACCTGACCGCCAGCGACGAGCCGAGCACGAGCATCGCCCGCGCCCCGCCGACCATGGAGAAGCACTCGTCCACGCGCGGCTTGGGCACGTTCTCGCCGAAGAACACCACGTCGGGCTTGAGCAGCCCGCCGCAGCCGGTGCAGTCGACCACGCGGAACCCGGCGACCTGCTCGTCGGTGAGCACGGCGTCGCCGTCGGGGTTGATCCGGCCGCTGGCCGCCCAGTCCGGGTTGGCCTCCAGGAAGCGGCGTTCCAGCTCGGCGCGGGGGGTGCGCTCCCGGCACGACAGGCAGACGACGCGGTCGAGCCCGCCGTGCAGCTCGATCACCCGGCGCGCCCCGGCCGCCTGGTGCAGGCCGTCCACGTTCTGGGTGACGATGCCGGCCAGCAGGCCGCGCCGCTCCAGTTCGGCCACGGCCCGGTGCCCGTCGTTGGGCCGGGCCAGGCCGATCTGGCGCCAGCCGACGTGGCTGCGCGCCCAGTAGCGCCGCCGCGCCTCGGCGCTGCCGACGAACCGCTGGTAGGTCATCGGCTCGGCCTTCCTGGCCAGGCCCGTCGGCCCCCGGTAGTCGGGGATGCCCGACTCGGTCGACAGGCCGGCCCCGCTGAGCACCGCCACGCCTCCCTGGGCGACCAGTTCGGCCAGCTCCGCCACCCGCATGGTGCTTGATGTCACATCCTCCATGGTGCCTCAGCCACCGGTGTGCTCCTCCGCCACGGTGCTTCAGCGTTCTTCCGCTTCGGCGATCTGTTCGGCGTGCCACAGGCGCCGCATCTCCGGGCAGTCCCGCAGCAGGTCGCCGAGCCGGCCCCGCCCGGCGACCCGGCCGCGGTCCAGGACGATCACCTGGTCGGCGCGTTCGAGCGCGGCCTGCCGGTGCGAGACGACCAGGACCGTCTCCGGGCCGCCGCGCCCGGCGATCCGCTCCCACAGCAGCCGCTCGGTCTCGACGTCCAGCGCGGACGACACGTCGTCCACGACGAGCAGGTCGGGCTCGCGTACGAGGGCCCGGGCGACCGTGGCCCGCTGCGCCTGGCCGCCGGACAGCCGGGTGCCGCGCGGCCCGACGACCGTGCCGAGCCCGTCCGGCAGCGCCGCCAGATCCCGGTCGAACGCCGCCAGCTCCAGCGCCCGCCGGGCGGCGCCGTCGCTCGCGGGCCGGCCGAGCAGCAGGTTCTCCCGCAGGGTCTCCGAGAACAGCCTGGGCACCTGACCGGCGTAGGCGGCCCGGCCGGGGACCAGGTAGGTGCCCGGGTCCTCGACCGGGGTGCCGTTCCACGTGATCGTGCCCTCGTCCAGGGGCAGGAGGCCGAGCAGGGCGCGTACCAGCGTGGTCTTGCCCGCGCCCACGGCCCCGGTGACGACCGTGAACGAGCCGCGTTCGACGCGCAGATCGACCCCGTGCAGCACCCCGCGCACGGTCACCCCGCGCGCCTCGAACACCCGAAGGGGTTCGTCGTGCTCGGGCGGCGGCGCCAGGGGCGGCGGATCGCGGTGCAGCCAGACGTCGGCGCCCCGCGACAGATCATCGGCGTCCTCGTACGCGGCCATGAGCCGGGTGAGCCGCTCGGTGGCGACGGCGGCCTGCGGCAGCCGGTAGAGCACCGTCCCGATCGTCCTCGGCAGGGCCGTCAGCCAGCCGATATAGCTCGTGAACAGCGCGAGGTCGCCCACGGTGAAGTCGCCGCGGGCCATGGCGGGCGCGGCCAGCAGCAGGACGAGCCCGATGCCGAGCTCGACGGTGGTCGTCGTGACGGCGTCGAGCAGGTCGGTGGCCAGCCGGTCCTTGACCGCGGCCGCGCGCCGCCGCCGGTTGTGCGCGCGCAGCCGCTCCAGCGCCGCCGCCTCGGCGCCGGCGGTCTTGAGCGCGAGCACGCCGCCGAAGATCTCCCCCACGTACGCCGTGACGGCCGCGCCGAGCCGCCTGGCCCGCCCGTGCAGTCTCGCCACGGTACGCCGCATCGTCCGGCTCAGCACGCCCACCACGATCATCGGCAGGACCAGCACGAGCGTGATGACGGGATCGACGGAGGCCATGATCGGCAGGGCCGCGGCGGCGAACAGCACCGTGCCCACCAGGCTGACGCTCTCGTCGGTGAAGTCCACGGCGTCGGCCACGTCGTCGCGCATGCGGGCCACGCCCTCGCCGGAGGAGTGCGGCAGCCGGGCGGCGGCCGGGCCGCGCGCGGTGAGGATGGAGCGCAGCACGTTGGCCCGCAGCAGGACCGCCGCGGCGTTCCACCAGTAGACCCCGTACGTCCAGGCGATGACGATGATCACCCCGCGGACGAGCTCCACGCCCACGAACGCCGCGCACAACCACAGGGTCGCCCGCAGGGCCGCCGGCTGGTGGCCGCTGATCTGGTCGAAGACCCGCTGCAGCACCAGCCCTCCGGCCAGCGGGACGACGTGGACCGGCAGCCACAGCAGGGCGCCGATCAGGTATCTGCGCAGGTCGAACGTGGCCAGCCGGGTGGCCACCAGCATCACCGGCCGCATCCGCCGCCTCCCGCCGGGCCACACCCGTCCATTCCCGTCGGGCCTCACCGGCTCACCCCTGCCAGGTCGAGCAGCCGGCCGAATCTGCTGTCCGGGTCGGCGGCGAGGTCGGCGCGGCGGCCGTACTCGACGACCTTGCCGTGGTCGAGGACCGCGATCTTGTCCACGCGGGCGAGCGACGACAGGCGATGCGCGATGATCACGCCGGTCCGGCCCGCCAGCAGGCGGTCGATGCTCTCCTCGATGTGGCGCTCGGTGGCCGGGTCGAGCCGGCTGGACGCCTCGTCGAGCACGACGAGCCCGGGGTCGGCGAGGAACGCTCGCGCGAACGCGATGAGCTGCGCCTCCCCCGCCGACACGCCGCGCAGTTCGGTGTCCAGCCCGTCGGGCAGCCCGGCCAGCCAGTCGCCGAGCCCGACCCTGGTGAGGGCCTCGCGCAGGCGGTCGTCGCCGGGCGAGGTCCTGAACAGCGTCAGATTGTCCCGTACGCTCGCCGCGAAGAGCTGCACGTCCTGCGTGACGACGCCGACCCTGGCGCGGATGGACAGCGGGTCGGCCTGGCGCAGGTCGACGCCGCCGACGCGTACCGTGCCTTCTACGGGGTCGTAGAGGCGCAGCACCAGGCGGGCCACGGTGCTCTTGCCGCTGCCCGTCCGCCCGACCAGGCCGAGCGTCTCGCCGGGGGCCAGCGTGAGCGCGACGCCCGACAGGACCTGCTCGCCGGAGAGCGACGGGTAGGTGAAGCCGACGCCGTCGAGGCGCAGGGCGAGCGGGCCCGTCGCGGGCAGGGGCAGCGAGCCGGCGGCCAGTGCGGGACGTTCGGCCAGCAGGGCGCCGATGCGGGCGAGCCCGGCCAGCGCCGCCTGGTAGCGCCTGATCTGGTCGATCAGCCGCTCGAACGGCGCTCGTACCATCAGCGTGTACTGGAAGAGCAGCACGGCGGTGCCCACCGTGAGCGTGCCCGCCTCGACGGTCCAGGCGGCCAGCCCGAGCATGATGGCCGTGCCGGCGGCGAAGGCCACCGACGTGCCCGCCAGCAGCATGGTGCCGATCCGGGCGTCCCGCTTCTCGGCCCGGCAGAGGTCGGCGCTGATCTGGTGGAAGCGCCGCACGGTGTGCTCGCCGCCGCCGTTCGCCCGGAGGTCCTCGGCGCCGGCCAGCCGCTCTTCGAGGGCGCCGTACAGGGTGGCGTTCGCCGCGCGGGCCCGGGCCGCGGACGGGACGGCCAGGCGCTGGGCCCGCGCCATCGCGTACCCGATGACCAGGCAGTACGCCAGCAGCGCGGCGCCGATGCGCCAGTCGACGGCGAACACGATGACGATCACGCCGGCCAGCAGCAGCGCGCCGGCCACCACGTCCAGCAGGAACGCCATGACGAAGTCGGCGATCGCCACGACGTCGCCGTCCACCCGCTCGATCAGCTCGCCGGGGGTGTGCTTTCCGTGGAAGTCCATGTCCAGGCCGAGCGCGTGCCCGGCGAGGCGCTCGCGCAGGCGGTTGGTGCCGTCCCAGGCGAGCCGGCCGGCCAGCCAGGCGGTGACCGTCCTGGCGGCCTGGCCCGCGACGGCGAGCACCAGGTAGCCGAGCGCGATGAGGGTCAGGTGCCGCAGTCCGGCGCCGCCGATGGCGTCGTCGACGAAGCGCCGGGTGATCTGGGGTGCCGCCAGCGGAAGCGCGGTGGCGGCGGCCACGGCCGCGGCCAGCGCCGCGGCGGAGCGCCGTCCGGGACGGAGCAGGCGCAGGACGGACGGGTTATGGGGTGTGGTCCGATGCTTGAACGGTCTCAAGAAGCGTCATGCCCTTTGGAATGGAGGATTCTGTGCGCTGGAAGGACACGTACGCTCCCCGCATCGGGGACCTCCTTGATTCGTGGGCTGCTTCAGCCGGGATTATCACCACCTTTCCGCGTTTCGGGCAACCGATTTACGTCGTGCGCGGGCCGGACCCGGCACCTCAACCGCAGCTCAGCGCACTCCGCCCCGCCGTCCACTCCCCGCCACCAGAGCCCTCCCGCCTCGGGGCCGGGCAGCATCTCGGTCACCAGCACCTCGGCCGGCTCACGTCTCGCCAGGTCCTCCACGGCGAGGGGGTCGCAGAGGTCCATGTAGAGGGGGCGGGGGTCGGCGGGGTGGTGAACGAAGACGTACCGGGGCAGGCCGCGCTCCTGACATCGCCGGTGAAAGACCACCCACCGGTCGAAGGCGTCCGCACCCCGCTCCTCGGGCAGGGGAAACCGCCAGCGGGCCCGCTGGTAGACGAGATCGTCGATCATGATGCGCGGAGTGTGAGCACCCAGACCAACCCACGGCAGAACGGGGCAGCCGCCGCGCCCGCCGACGAGACCGTCGCACCGGGCTGGGCCGTCGTCGTGCAGGCCGGCCAGTAGCCAGGTCGCCTGGCTCAGGTCCGCACCCACGGCCATCAGCTCGGGCCCGGGCAGTCCGGGCTCTGGCCCTTCGTCTGCCCACAGCGCGGCGGTGGCCGCGGCCACGTCCCGGCCGCTCAGCCGGATGACCTCCGCCTGGCGGGCCTGGGCGGCGAGCCCGGTCAGGACGTCGCGGAGCACTTGCGCGTCCCCTCGCCGGGCGAGCCGGTCGGCCAGGCACCACAGCGGCAGCACCGAGGACAGCGCCTCCCGCAACCGGCTCAGCGCCGGTTCCCCGATGACCACCCGCTCACCGGACGCACCTGCCGACGGTCCGTCAGACCCGCTCGCCCGCTCATCGTGCCCGCACGACCACTCCTCACCACCCGCCCTCGACCCGCACCCGCCAAACCGGCTCGACCCCTCCTCACCACCCGCCCTCGACCCGAACTCCCCGAACCGGCTGGACCGTTCCTCATCGCACGCACCCAGCCGCTGCTCACCGGCCTCGCCCGGCCACTGCTCACCGATCGGCACCTCGGCCGCCCAGGACACCTCGCGCACCTCGTGGGCCTCACACCCCTCACACCTGTCCAGCCTCGATGGCCCGACCAGGCGGCCACGATCAGCCCGTACACCACGCCCCTCACGCCCCTCGACGGCCGGCCACTCCCCTACCTGCGGCGCATCGGGGCTTTCCTGGTCGAAGCGGGCGTAGAGCAGAGGGCCGCCGGCACTGGCAACTAAGCGGCGCAGGTGACGGTGGGCGGCGGCGGTCAGCAGTCGTGACCGTCGCGCCGTGCCGTCCCCCGGCCGCCGGGCCAAAGGTCGTTTCGCGATGGCCCGGTAGAAGTCGGGGTCGGTGAGGAAGACCGCGTGCCGTACGACATCGTCGTCATACGCTTCGGCGACGACCCGCCGGGTGGCTAGCCGGGCGGCGGCGTGCGCGCTCCTGGCGGCGGCCCGCGCCGCGCCCGCCGCCACGACGGCCGACTGCCAGCGCCGCACCCGCTCGGCCAGCCCGAGCGCGTCCAGCAGCCGAATCTCGTCACCGCTCAGCGGTGCACCGGCCCGCACGCTCTTCAGGCACCGCCGGGCAAGAGCACGCTGGTCAGCCGACAGGCGCAGCACCGCATCCCGCAAGGGCGCGGCACTCCGCTCGAACAGGTCCCGCTCGGCCGACAACCGCCGGTCGGCGGCGAGCAGCCGTTCGGTGAGCCGCCGCAGATCGGGATGCCCCAGACCGTCCAGCAACCGTACGGGCAGCCCGGTGGTACGCACCCCCGCCCACGGATACAACTCGACGACCACCTCTCCCCCACCGACCGGAACCCGCCACGAGAGCCCGTCCCCGCCGAACGAGCCCTCACCACTGCTTCCGGCCCCCCCTTCGCCATCCCAGCAGCCGGCCACGCCCTGGCCATCAGGACCCTCGGGGACGTCCCGGTCACCCGGGTGTGCGGCCATGTCCGGGTCGCCACAACCACCGGCCACACCCTGATCGCCACAGCCGCAGGTCACGTTCTGGCCACCGCCTTCCGTTCTGAAGCCGTGTGCCGCCGCAGGACCTAAGGTCAGCCCGCTCATCCCCGCCCCCTCAGCACACCGGCCTCGGCCAGGCCGGTCGTCAGCCAGGCGCGGGCTCCGGCGGTGAGGCCGTCGAGGGCGTGGGGGTCGGCGGCGGCGAGCCGGGAGACGGGCGCGACCAGGCCCTGGTGGAGCCGGAACGAGCGCCCAGAACGCAGGCTCACCGCGAACGTCTCCCGCCCGTCGGGCCCCGAGTCCGCCACCACCTCCGCGCACGGATCCCACACACACGCGGGCGATGACGGCGCACCGGCGATGGAGCAGGCGGCCAGGCGGCCGGGCGGCAACCCGGGGAGCCGGTCGCGCCAGTGACCGATCAGGGTCCGTACCTCGCGCGCCCCCATGGTCTCCGGCGCGGCGAAATCGATCCATCGGGCCAGGTCATCGGCGGCGGGCGGCGGAAACCGTACGCTCTGCCCGGCCCACACCGACCGGATCCCCATCCGGTACGGCCGCAGCCCGGCCGCCCGCACCCCACCGGGCCCGTCCGCCAGCAGTTCCAGCGACTCCCCCACGACACCGGCGGCCATCCCCGGCGCCCCGACGGCCAGCTCGCAGGCCACCGGTACCTCGGCAGGGAGGGCGGCCAGCAGCCGCCGCAGGTTGACGGTCATGCCGTTCAGGCCGGTCACGGCGGCCAGGAAGTCGATCCGGGTCATGCTGATCGTCAGCCCACGGCAGCGGCCCAGCGCCTCCGGCGGGAAGGCCGCCACCCGCGCCGCGTCCAGCCACCCGGCCCACGGACCCGTCGCGGGCGGCTGGTCCTTGCCGGTCAGCCAGCGCACGGGTTCGACGGGCCGCGAGAAGCCACCGTCCGTGGAGGTCCCGCGCACGCCGGTGCCCGTGAGGGAGGCCGCCGCCGGGGCGTACCAGATGGGCCTGATCACCCGTTCGGGTGTCCGCTCCCGCCACTCGACCCCGGCCAGCGCGGGCACCCGGCGTAGCGCCGCGACCTGCTCGGCCACCAGCCGCCCGCACAGCGTCACCCGGTGCGCCCCCAGCGCCCGCACCAGCGCGAACGCGGCCGGGAGCTGCTGTTCGGCGTCCACCACCACGTGCGCCCGCCGCCCCGCGGCGGCCTCGGCGGCCAGGCCGAGCTCGGGGCCGAACAGCTCGCACCGGTCGGCCGCGCCGAGCACGTCCCTGCTGCTCTGGGTGCTGCCCTCGGCCAGCTCCAGGTCGTCGATGGTGAGCCGGACGGCGGGGTCGGCGGCCAGCCGCAGCGCCGTGCCGATCGCTCTCAGGTGGGCCTCGTCGAACGCCTTCCGTTCGAGAATGGCCGCCGCCGCCCGCCCGAACAGCCCGGTACGCGACCGCGCGGAGCGCAACCGGCGGGGGTCGGCGAGCCGCTGGACGAGGTGCTCGTTGAGATCGAGCACCTCCGCCCCGGCCGGTGGCACGACTTCGGTGGTGAAGTCGGTGAACGGGGGAACCACGTACAGGTCCATCAACCACCCTCTCCAGGCCAGGGGTACGGGTGCGCACGCCCCTCGGACACGGACTGCTCGCGCGGCTGGGCCGTCACCCGGAGGCCGGGCGGCTCCGGACCGAACCACTCGCCGCCGGCCGGGCGCGAGCCACCCGGCCTGCCGATCGAGTCGTCCGGCCCTTCCCCGGAGCCGCCCAGCCGCGCGACCGCGCCGTCCCGCCGCCGCTGCGGGGCGGCCGGTCCGGCGGGCGCGGCCGCCGGTCTGTGGCGGTGGGACGGCCGGGGGTCGTGGCGGACGCTCCGGGCGGGTCGCAGGTAGACGCAGCGCAGCTCGGCGGGGAAGCGCTGCTCTTTCTCCCGCAGCCAGCAGTCCTCCGGCCCGGGCAGCACCTCCGTCACCGTGAGCCGATCGGCGGTGCCGGCCAGGCGTCCCAGCCCTTCGATGAGGGCCGGTGAGCGGGTGTCGACGTAGATGGGCCTGCGCTCGCGCGGCGACGCGGCGAAGAACGTGGGCGGCAGGTCGTGGGTCTCCCGGAGCCGCGCCATGGCGACCAGCAGCTCGCGATCGCCCGCGGCCTGCCCGAGCGCGTCGAACGAGGTCCGGCCGACCCGCCAGCGCCGCCGCGAGATGACGACGTTGTCCCAGGTCAGACGGGGAACGCGGGGCAGGTCGCCGAGCCGGATCCGGCGGAGCCTGGGCAGGGCCAGCGCCGTGTGCAGGGCCGTGTCGTGCTCGCCGTTGTGGAACATCAGCGGCTCGTCCATGCCCTTGGCGTGCAGGACGGCGCGGCGGCCGTCGCTGTGGACGTACAGCTCGTCGAGTCCGATGCGGCGCCGCATCGGGTCGGCCGCCACGCCGCCGAGCTCCAGCACCGGCCCTGGCAGCTCCAGCGGCGGCAGGCCGTTGGTGCGGCGCGCGATGACGTTGAGCGCGGTGAACCCCGACAGTGCCCGCCGGATCTCGGTGTCCCGTTCGGCCAGGCACGCGGCGCTCTCCTCGTGGAACTGCAGCGCCCACGGCGTGAGCAGCACCCCGTCGTGCAGGTCGCCGAGGACCAGCGGGGTCCTGCCCGGCTCGTACGCCTCCAGCGAGGGCGCGGCGACCATGACGTCGGCCGTGCAGAGCACGGGCGCGGCCGGCGCGGCGGGCTCGTCGAGCAGGCCCGCGAGGTTGAGCACGGTGGCTCCGGCGGGCGCGTCGCGCACGATGGCCGCGATCCGGGCCGCGAGCCGGTCGTCGTGCTGGACCTCCAGGTCGCCGGTCGCGCGCAGCGCCTCGGACAGTTCGAACGTGCCCGCGCCGAGCCGCGCGGCGAGCAACCGGTTGGTACGCACCCTGGTCAGCTCGGCCTCCCCCGCCAGCAGGTCAAGCACGCGCGGCACCCGGCGCTCGAGGTCGGCCGCCAGCCCCTCGCCGGCCGTGACCCGCAGCGTGCCGGCGGCGGCCTCGTGCACGATCACCCGGTCATCGCGCCGCCCGCCCCCGGCCAGGGCCTCGATCCGCCGCTGGACGGCCAGCTTCACGTCGGGCGAGGCGGTGGGGTATTGCCCGAGCAGCTCGGCGATCTCGCCGACGCGCCGCCCCAGGGGCAGGTCGGCGTCCGTCGGGGGCCGCCCGGCGAGGGCGCGCCTGCCCTGCGGGGGAACGTCCGTATGCGGGCCGCGCCGGGCGGAGTGCCCGTCGGACCCGTGGGGAAAGCCGCACTCGCAGGACAGGCTGGGCGGTTTTCGGCCCTCACGGCCTGGTGACCCGGGTCCTGGCCGGGTCATCGGGACACCCGCCGCCGTCAGCCGTTCGAGCAGCCAGCCGAGGGTGTCGGGGATGGTGGCGGGCGGGCAGAGGTCGTGGGTGAGCAGTCCGCGGCGCACCGCCACGGCCAGCGCCGCCGACGCCCGTTCCAGGCCTGTCCCCGACTCGGCGGCGATCTCGGCCAGCGTGCGGTCGCCGTCGCACCACGCCACGAACGCGGCCCCGTCGAGCACGTCTCCCGCCCACGTCTTGCGCCGCGGCACCAGCCGCGCCACCAGCCCGGAGTCGGCCAGGATGCGCTGCTGGAGCGCCTCGCCCACCCGCGCGGCGGGGAACGCCACCCGCCGCGGGCACGCGCGATGCCCCTCCCAGGTGTATCCGCTGGCCCGGCCGGGCTCGATGGTGGCGTAGTTGATCGGCCCGAAGCAGCCCGACGTGCCGCACTTGGCGGACAGCTCCTGCAGGTGGCCCGCGAGCTCCCGGCGCGTCCTGCCGCCCTTGGCCCCGCGCCGCAGCTCCCGGTAGAGCCCCGGCGCGGAGCACACGAGCGCGTCGAGGAACCGCTCGTCGGTCACCACGCCGCTCACGGCCGCCCGGACGAGCGCCGCGTCCCCCGCCGCCAGGCCGGTCAGCGTGAGGCGGGCCTCCTCCAGCAGACCGGTCGCCTTGTTCCAGGCGACGAGCCAGTCGTCAGGGCCGGGGGCGCCGGCCGGCAGGGGGCGCAGGTCGCGCAGGCGGCTGCGCAGACCACGCGACAGCCGCCCGCTTCCCGCCGAGCCGGTGGGCGAGCCGGCCCGGCGGGCGTCATCGCTCGTCGCGCCGTGGGCGGGCGCGTCGGCGAGCAGGTCGAGGGCCTGCCTCTCCAGCCGTACGACCGTCGCGGCCGTCTCCGCCGCCCTGGGGTAGGCGAGGGACAGGACGAGCTCCCAGGGGAACCCCGCGCTCCGTACGACCACGGTGGGCAGCAGGGTCCAGTCGTGCTCGATCACGCGGTTTCCTTTCCTGACATTAATCGGGAGCGGTGACGCCTCAACTCAGATGCTTACAAGATCATTTTTCTCTGTCAATAAGTTCGCCGATTAAAAGAAAATGAGAACTCACAATTCACCGGACCGCGCCTCGCGGAGGATTACCCGCCAACACAAACAAACCCCGCCATAAAGGGCACCACTGTTTACTTTGCGTAGCGTCTCGCCCTATCCTGCCTGTACACAGCGTCAGAGCGACCCGCAGCCGCACATTCACCGCGGCCGTCGAGCCGCGCATTCGGCCGGTATTCAAAACGCCTGACGCGCATTCTCCGAGCCGTTAAGACAATGGTTTCCATTACGGCACTCATTCGCATCAGGGCAAGGTGCGGTCAAGGGCGCGCGCCAGAAGGCGGGACAGGCGAAACGGACTGATAGAAGATGACATGGGGGGTGAGGGGATCGGTGACGGACGACAAGCGGCACCAGGGCGGCGAGCCGGGGCGGCTCACGACGCCGGTGTTCGCGGTGGGCCTCGTCCTCATCACCGCGGTGGTGGCCGCGCTCGACGTGACCACGGGCACGGCCGTGCGACTGTGGCCGCTGCTGATCTTCCTGCCCGCGATCGTCTCGGGCCTGGGCACGGTGTGGCAGACGGCCATCGCCTCGATGTGGGTCGTGCTGGTGGAGGGCGGGATCGTCGCCTACCTCGGCGGCGAGGTGGACGACAACCTGCTGGCGGCCGGGTTCACGGCGCTGTTCGGCGTGGTGAGCGTGATCGGGTGCCGATACCGGGTGCGGCGCGAGGAGGAGGTGCGCCGGCTGCGCTCGGCGGCGGCCGCCCTGCAGCGGCTGATCGTGCGGCCGCTGCCACTGCGTACCGCGGAGGTGCTCATCGACGGCCTCTACCAGCCGGTGGAGGAGGACACGATGGTCGGCGGCGACATGTACGACGTCGCCCCCTCCCGACACGGGACACGGGTGCTGATCGCGGACGTCCAGGGCAAGGGCCCGCCCGCGATCGGCACGGCGCTGGCCGTGCTGGGGTCGTTCAGGGAGGCGGCCTACCGGGAGGCCGCGCTCACCGACGTCGTGGCCGCCCTGGAGAACTCCGTGGTCAGGCAGAACGGGTTCGCCACGCACACCGGCGAGCCCGAGCGCATGGTCACCGCGCTCCTGCTGGACATCGGCCCCGGACAGACGGTCGAGGCGGTCGACTGCGGGCACATCGCCCCCTTCGTCATCCACGACGGCGACGTCCGGCAGGTGGACCTCGGCGAGCCCGACGTGCCCCTCGGTCTCGCGGACCTGACGACGTCGCGGCGGCGGGGGGCGCGTTTCACGTTCCCGCCGGGCGCGACGCTGCTGCTGTGCACCGACGGCGTCACCGAGGCCCGCGACCCCGGCGGCGCCTTCTACCCGCTGGAGGAGCGGCTGCGCGCCTGGGCCCGCGACCCGCCGGCGAACCTGGCCGCGGCGCTCGGCGACGACCTGCGGGCCTTCACCATGACCGTCCCGCGCGACGACATCGCCATCCTCACCCTGTCACGGCGGGGTCACGGCGAGCAGGGTCACGGCGGGCAGGGTGGATCGTAGGGCAGTCCGGGTAGGTACCGGTTCCATTCGGTGGCCGTGATCGGGTCGCCGGCCACGGCGCAGACGTGCGTCGCGACCCGCTCGGCGTCCATGCTCCACAGCCGAACCGCCTTGTCGGCCCCTCCGGCGGCGAGGATCTTCCCGTCGGGGCTGAAGCCGACCATCCACACGGAGTTGGTCAGCCCGGCCAGGTTGGCGTACGTGGTGGCGCGGGCGGGGTCGCGCATGTCCCACAGCCACACGGTGCCGTCCCCGCTGCCGGCCGCGAGCAGGCCCCCGCCGGGGCTGAAGCTCAGCCAGTAGACGATGTTGTTGGGCCCGGTGAGCGGTCTGCCGACCGGGCGGGGACGGCGCGGGTCGCTGATGTCCCACAGGCGGACCGTCTTGTCGGCGCCACCGGCGGCCAGCAGGTGCCCGCTCAGGGCCACGGAGTAGACCTCCTGGGTGTGGCCGGTCAGCGGCGGGGCGACGCGGACGGGGTGCGCGCGGTCGGTGACGTCCCACAGGTAGGCGTTGTTGTCGCCGCTCCCGGCGGCGAGCAGGCGGCCGTCCGCGCTGAAGGCGGTGGCGTACACGTTGGCGCCGGCGTCGTCGAGTGTCTTCAGCGGGACCGGGCTGCCGGGGTCGGTGACGTCCCACAGCCGTACGGTGGCGTCGTCACTGGCCGCGGCCACGGTGCGGCCGTCGGGGGCGAAGGCCACCGACTCGATGTTGGCTTTCGCGCCGGTCAGCGGGGGTTCCAGCCGGATCGGCCGGCCGGGGGTCGCGGACGTCGAACAGGTGGACGGGGCCGTCCAGGGTGCCCGCCGCGACGAGCCCGCCGCCGGGCCGCTGCGCCGCCGCTCCGGACAGGCCCAGGCCGGTCGGTACGCTCATCGGCGGGCCGAGCGGGGCCGGCCGGCGGGGGTCGGCGATGTCGTACAGCCGCACCGTCTCGTCGGAGCCGTCGGCGCCGACCAGCAGGTGGCGGCCGTCGGTGCCGATGGCGGCGGTGAACACCGTGTCCTTCGGGTCGGTGATGAGCGGTCCCGGGAGCGTCCAGAGGCGGGTGGTGCCGTCCTCGGCGGTGGTGATCAGGCGGTTCGCGTCGAGGAAGCGGGCCTCGGCCACGGGGGCGGGGTGCGGCAGGAGGGCGATGGTGCGGCGGGTGGCCAGGTCCCATACCCACGCCTTGTTGTCGGAGCTGGCCACCGCGAGGGTCTTGCCGTCGGGGCTGAAGTCGGCGAAGTTCACCAGCCCGGCGGGGCCTTCGATGGGCGCGCCGAGACGGGCGGGCCGCCCGGGCCTGGTCACGTCGTAGAGCCGGACGGTCTTCTCCTCGCCGCTCGCGGCCACCGCGAGGGTCGCGCCGCCGGGCGCGAACGTCAGGTGCAGCACGCTGCTCGAACCGCTGATGGGCGCGCCGACCCGGACGGGCCGCGCCGGATCGGTCAGGTCCCACAGGCGCACGGTGTGGTCGGCGCTCCCGGCGGCCAGCAGCCTGCCATCGGGGCTGAAGACGACCGTCTGAACGGTGCCGGAATGGCCGGTCAGGGGCGCGCCGAGGCGCCGGGGCCGGCGCGGGTCGGCGACGTCGTAGACCGTCACGGTGCCGTTCGAGCCGCCGGCGGCCAGGATCCGGCCGTCCGGGCTGTAGGCGGGGGCCGCGCCGCCGGGGCTGGTGATCGGCGCGCTGATGGGGGCGGGCCTGGCGGGGTCGGCGACGTCCCAGAGCCTGACCGTCCCGGCCTCGGCGAAGGCGGCCAGCGTACGGCCGTCGGGGCTGAAGACGAGCGTCCGCGACGGCTCCGTAGCGACCGGCGCCCCGAGCGCGACGGCCGCACCCGAACCCGGTGGGATGCGCCAGAGCCTGAGCGTGGCGTCGGCCGTCGCCATGAGACGGCCGTCCGAGCTGAAGGCCATCCGCCGTGGCACGCCCGCCGGGCCCAGCAGCCGGGTCACCGACGGCCCGCCGTACGCGCTCAGCAGGCTGGAACGGGCCTCGACCGTCGGCGCCACCCGGTACGCGGTCAGCGCGATCTGCGCGGCCAGCCCCGGATCGCTGCCCCGCAGGCGGTCGGCGTCGGCGGCGAGCTGGCGGGACACCGCCATGTCGCGTTCCTCGGTGAGCGTACGCTGGCCGCGCAGGGCCAGCCCGGTGGCCGTCACCGTGAGCAGCACGAGCGTGGCCAGCACCGCCACCAGCGAGCGCAGCCGCCTGGTGCGCCGCCGCGCCACCCGCAGCCCCTCCTCCTCCAGCCCGATGGAGGCCGCCAGGAAGTCGCGGGTCGAGGACGACAGCTCGTCCCGGTGCCCGCTGTCCGCCCACTCGCGCACGGCCGCCAGCCGGGCGCCCCGGTAGAGGGAGGCGGGATCGCGCCCCTCGCGCTGCCAGGCGAGGGCCGCGTCGGCGAACTGCTGCGCCACGATGAGGCCGGCCCGGTCGGCGTCGATCCAGGCGCGCAGCCGGGGCCAGGCGTGGATCAGGGCCTCGTGGGTGATCTCCACGGCGTCGGAGCCGACGGTGATCAGCCGCCGCTCGACGAACGTGTCCAGGACGTCCTGGAGCTCCTCGGACGCGGTGTGGCCGGTGTCGGACAGCAGTCGTTCCAGGGTCAGGCGGCGGCGTGAGTCGGCCATGTCGTCGGCGACGTGCACCAGCCGGATGAAGATCCGCCGGGCCAGGCTCCGCTGGGCGGGCGTGAGCTCCGCGTACGCCAGCTCGGCCGTGTCCGCGACCGCGCCGCTGATGCCGCCGCAGCCCCGGTAGTCGGGCACGGTGAGCCGGCGGCCGCGGCTGCGCTGCCAGGTGGCCAGCAGCGCGTACGACAGCAGCGGCAGCGCGCCCGCGTCGTGGGCCGCGCCCGTGCCGCCCTCGGCGGTGAGGGGGCGCAGGTCGCGCAGGAGCAGCTCGACCAGGCCGTCCTCGATGTCGAGCCGGGCCTTCCTGGCGGGGCCGACGATCACCTCGCGCAGTTCGTCCTCGGTCATGGGGCCGATGACGACCTGGCCCTCCTGCATGGCGCGGGCCAGGCGGGGGAAGCGCAGGACGTGGGGGTAGAAGTCGGCGCGCACGCCGAGCACGACGAGGGCGCCGCCCTTCTGGTCGGCCGCCGCGCACAGGGCGTCCGCGAACGCCCGCCGCTCGCCGTGGTCGGCACAGGCCGTGAAGATCTCTTCGAACTGGTCCACCACGATCACCAACCGGCCGTCCCCGGCTCCGGCCCGCGTGAGCAGCGCTTCCGCGTCCCCGCCGCCGTCCGGGACGAGCGGGGTGAGGCCGGCGGTCAGGGTGTGGAGGGGATGGGTGCCGGGGGTGAGGAGGATCACGGGCCAGGTGGCCGAGCCCTCTCCCAGCTCCCCCCGCCGCAGCGCCGGGATCAGCCCCGCGCGCAGCACCGACGACTTGCCCGACCCCGACGGCCCGACCGCGACCAGCGGGCCCGTCGTGCCGGACGCCCTGGCCCGTAGCTCTCGTACGAGATGCCGGACGACCCGGTCGCGGCCGTGGAACCAGCCGGCGTGCTCGGCCTGGAAGCTCTCCAGCCCGCGATACGGGCTCGGCGCCCCCGCGGGCCGGCGCCCCGGCGCCCGCCTGACCTCGGCGAGCCGCTCCAGCCACAGCTCCACCACGGCAGGCTCGTTCACGCCGCAGACCTTGAGTATCCGTATCAGCACATCCGGCTGGGTCGCGGGCGGCAGATGCGCCCCGCCGAAATAATCCCCAGCCGTGCTGTCAGGAATTCCGGCCCCTCTCGCCACGTCTCTGACGGTCAGCCCGGCGCGCTCGCGTAATGTCGTCAGCGCCCGCGCGAATCCGTTTCTGGTGGCGACCCGCTCAATTATGGTGCGGCCGGATCTCGTCCATTCATCGGCCATGGCGTTCTCTATCCGCGAGCCAATAGGAGGGCCCAGTGTAACCCGCCCGAATGGTCTGGGCCCGCCCGCCAGGAGACGCGGGCGGACCCAGCGCTCATGGGCCTTGACCTGGGCTGCGAGGGGTCCCGGATGCGGACTCCTACCTCGCCGCCACCGGCTCCATGGCTTCCGTGGTGATAGCCGGTTCCGATCTGTCCCCGTCAGGCTCCCAGCCGTCGTCATCGTGGATCCAGCCGACCATGCCGGTGTCAATCCCGTAGGCGACGCAGTTTCCCTCCATGCATGCCATCCTTTTGCTCTCCCGCCCGGTTCCCCAAGTCAATTCTGAAGAATTGGCCTAAGGTGCAAAAAGGCCGCCCTGTCCCGTTCCGCAGGTCGATTTGGCATGGAGGCGTGATGGCCGGGGAGATTCCCATTCGAGAGATCGCGGGGCGGTGCCTGCGGGCGCTGGCGGCCAAGGGCGAGCCGACCTCGGTGGCGGCGATCGCGCGGCGGCTCGACCGCGACGACAGCCTGGTCCGGCGGATACTCAAGGGCGAGCGGCCGATCCATCCCGACTTCCTGCGCGACCTGGGGCTGTACGCGGGTGTGCCGGTGGCGGAGCTGTTCCACACCATGGGGTGGCTGCCGGAGAGCGAGCTGTCGGCGCACGAGCTGGCCGCGCTCGCCGACGAGATGGGGCGGGCGGTGGGCACGCTGGAGAAGGCGGAGCCGTACCTGGCGCAGCTCGCCCGGCCCGAGCCGGCCGCGCCGCTCATGGCGGCGCAGCTCCTGCTCGACGATCCGGCCGCGGCCGAGCGGTTCGAGGTCCGGCTGTCGCAGGTGGTCTCGGGTGAGCGGTACCGCGCGGCGACGACGACCGTGGCCGAGCTGGAGCCCCGGCCCGGCGTAGGCCCGCTGCCGGAGGCGGAGCTGGCGGACCTGGCCGCCGCCTCCGCGCTGCACTGGCCGCGGGGCCCGCGCGACGACTTCGCCCTGATACGCCTGGAGCTGCGCGCGAGGACCCGGCGCAGCCTGAACAACGGCCAGGAGTACACCTGGCAGGGCGCCGACGGCCGGACCTGGCGGCAGGCGGCCACGGACTGGCCGGCGCACCTGCTCGTCCAGTGCGCGATCAGCGGCCGCCAGTTCCCCCTCGGCACCGTGCCGTGGACCTGCTCCGAGCCCAGGACGATCGTGATGCTCGGCGGCAGGCACGGCACCGGCATGGCCGCCGCGCTGCTGGCCGAGGCGCTGGGCTGGCAGTTCGTGCTGGTCAGGAAGAACATCCTGGTGACCAGGTCGGGCCGGATCGGGGCGTTCCCCATCGACGCCGTACGCTCCCGTAACCGGAGCTGGATGGCCGTCGCCGAGTACATCGCCCGCCGCGACGCCGAGCGCGAGCCGTGGCCGGCGGTCGTCCTGGTACGCCCCGCGGCCTTCGTCGCCGACTCAGGCGAGCTGTCGGAGCCCGAGGTGCGCGCGCTGCTCGCCACCCCCGCCAGGATCGTCACGGCGCGGCCGCCGATGGCGTACCTGCGCTGGTGGGGCCGGCGGATCGAGGGCGACTACGCGCCCGGCCGGCACGACGGAGAGAGCCAGAGCCGGCGTATCGCCGGGCACTACGACGGGCTGTCCCGGTCGATGGCGCGGGCGCGGCGGCCCGACGGGCACGATCTCTTCCTGCGCGTCCCGCCGCCTCGGGGCGGTCTGCGCGCGCAGGTGCCGCACCTGCCCGGCGAGCTCTTCGACCAGACGGTACGGGTGGCGTGGGCGACCCTGTCGTGGCTGTCGGAGGTGACGCGCACGCCGATCAGACCGCGCACGGGCCGGCTGCGGGCCTGGCAGGCCGAGTTGCAGGCCGACCCGGACGCGGTGCTCCCCCGCCTCAGCGGACCGGAGTGAGCGAAAGGTCGTCGCCGTCCTCCTCGCCCCAGTCCGACTCCCCGCCGCCACCATCCGTCGGTCCCCGTGTGTGCCCGGTGCCCATGACGTCCCTCCCTGGCCGGCGTCGATGAGGCCAGTCGAGCGTGGCGCGGGGCGTAGGAGAAGGGTGTCCGGCATTGCTCGGACAAAGTCGGACGGACAGGTCGGACGCCCACCATGAACCACTTCGTCCGCCCGCGCGTACCTTCACACATCGGACACGTGGTCCATGGAGGTGTCGTGGAGCTCAGTCTCTTGCGGGCGCAGGCGCACAGCCCGTCGTACTTCTCACTTATGCGCAGCTCCTCAGGAGAGCGCGCCCCGGTGGACTTCTGCATACCTTGCAACCCATATTTTCCAACACCGGATATCTTCGAGCACCTGGGGAGGAACCTGGAAACGATTCTCAAGTTCTATCCGAGCGACGCCGGCACGATCACCGAGGAGCTCTGCTCCACGCTCGGGCTGCACCCGAAGACGGTCGCGATGGGCAACGGCTCCACGGAGCTGATCACCTGGATCGACCATCTGCTGGTGCGCGAGAGCCTGGCGGTGCCGATCCCCACCTTCGGCCGCTGGACCGACCAGCCGCTGGAGACGGGCAAGCGGGTGGACATGTATCCCCTGCTGGAGAGCCGCAACTTCTCGCTCGACGTCACCGACTTCGTGCAGTTCGTCCGCATGCGCGGCTCGCGGGTGGCGGTCATCTGCAACCCGAACAACCCCGATGGAGGCTATCTGCCCAAACACGAGGTCCTGCACCTGCTCGACGAGCTCATCGACCTGGACCTGGTGATCGTGGACGAGTCGTTCGGCGACTTCGTGGACGCCGAACCGTACCCGGGGATCGCCGCCGAGGCGGCGGTCCGTCCGAACGTGATCGTGCTGCGCAGCCTGGGCAAGAACTTCGGCCTGCACGGCATCCGCTTCGGCTACATGGTCGCCAACCCGGCGCTGGCCGGGCGCGTACGTGACGCGCTGCCCAAGTGGAACCTCAACTCCTTCGCCGAGGTCGTGGTGTTCATGATGCGGCAGTTCATGGGTGAGTACCAGGAGAGCCTCAGGCGGCTCGGCGCCGACAGGCGGGCGATGTTCCAGCAGCTCGGCACCATGCCGGGGCTGTCGGTGTTCGCCTCGCAGGGCAACTTCCTGCTGGTGAAGCTGCCGCCGGGGCACGACGGCGTGCCTCTGCGCGACCATCTGCTCACCGAGCACGGCGTGTACGTCCGTGAGTGCGGTAACAAGCTGGGCACCACCAGCCAGTTCCTGCGCCTGGTCGTACGCCCGCAGGACGACGTACGGCGGCTGCTGATCGGCATGACGCAGTTCCTGTACTCGGGCAGCCTGCACGAGATCCCCGTGATCGGTACGCACCACAGAGCCGTCAACCCGCTGTCGGCCTGAACACCGCTCCGGCCCGCCGGGTCCCACGCGCCCCACCGCGTCCCGGCGGGCCGGAGCCCGTTCAGCCGAACGGGTTGGCGGTCTCGCGCAGCCCCTTGCGCCACGGCAGGCGGGACTCCCGGTACCAGGTGATCTTGGACCAGGACTGCGGCGCGTGGGCGATCGTGTAGAGCTCGAAGTCGGTGTAGCCGGCCTTCTTGCCCATGAACTCGGTGCCCCTGCGCAGACCCATCGTGCGGCCGTACTTGCGCACGCGCTTGACCGAGGCCCGGGGGCTGTGGATGCCGGTCAGGTTGAACGAGATCTTGGCCGACGGGTGGTCCACGATGTGGCGGACGATCTCCTTGAACTCGCCGACGTACCACTCCCTCGGCAGGTTGAAGTAGGTGCGGGCGCCGACCGTGGCGGCGAACGCCTTGAGCTGCCCGTTCTTGCCCAGCCCGAAGGCGACGTGCACGGCCGGCAGGCAGGGGGCCAGGCCGAGGGGGTCGATCTGGCGGGTGGGGTTGGGGACGTACGCGTACGGGTCGGGGCCCGGGGCCAGGCCGAGCGGGTCCTGGCTGAGGTAGCGGCCCGCGACGGGGTCGTAGTAGCGGTGCACGTTGTAGTGCAGGCCGGTCTCGTCGTCGCGGTACTGGCCGGGGAAGCGCAGCGGGCAGGGTGACGGGCCGCCGTCGCCCCAGAGGGTGGTGCGCAGGCGGGCGGTGATCCGGCCGGCCGCGTCGATCAGCTCGGTCGGGGTGCCGATGGCGTCGGTGACGACCACGTGGAAGCGTGGCCCGCCGCCGTGGGCGCGCTCGGTCTGGGTGAGCGGCCGGAACGTGCCCGGCTCGTGGTCCCACGTGGTGACCCCGCCGTCGGTCACCTGCTCGGCCAGGACGTCGCCGTCCCAGACGAAGCGGATCTCCTCGGCCACGGTCGCGCCGTCGAGGCGCTGTTTGGCGACCCTGCGGCCGAGCGGGTCGTAGCGGTAGCGCCAGGTCCCGCCGCCGGGGGTGACGGCGGCCACGAGGCGGTCCTCGGCGTCCCACTCGTAGCGCCACTCCCGCGACCCTGACGTCCGCCGCGTGACCCGGCCCTGCGCGTCGTACTCGTAGCGGACACGACCGGCCAGGACGAGGGCGGGCCCCGCGTGGACCGATGCTTCGGTGACGGTGCCCGCGGGGTCGTAGACGTAGCGCTCCTCACGGTCCGCCGAGCACACCGAGGTGACGCGGTCGGCCGGGTCCAGGGTGTAGTGGCGCGGGCCGTCGTCCTGGTCGGTGACGGCGGTGAGCAGGCCGTCGGCACGGTATTGGTACGAGCGGTGCAGGACGCCCCACGCGGTCTGCGAGGCCGGAAGGTGATCGGGGGTCCACGACTGCGACAGCGCCCAGCCGCCGGCGTGCCGCTCGACCTCGCGCCCCGCCGCGTCGTACCGGAACCGGAGCGCCCCGCCGGCGGTGCGCAGCTCGGTGGCCCGGCCGCCCGCGTCGTAACTCCAGTCGCTGCGCGCCCCCGACGGCGTACGCCGCCGCACCCGCTGCCCGGCCAGGTCGTAGTCGCTGGTCAGCGTGCCCCCGTCGCACGTCTCGGCGAGGATGCGCCCCAGCGCGTCCCGTTCGAAGCGCAGCTCGGCGCCGGGCCCACGGGCGTGCACCAGCCGCCCCGCCGGGTCGTAGGCGAACGTGGTCACGTCCTCGCCGCGCTCCTCGACCAGGTTGTCGAGGACGTCGTAGGCGTACCGGACCGTCTGGCCCGCCGCGTTGACGCGCTCGACGAGCCGGTCGCCGTCGTCGTAGGCGTAGCGGTGGGCGCGGCCGTCGTAGTCGGTCTCGCGGACGAGCCGGCCGGCGGCGTCGTACTCGTACCGCCAGACCAGGCCCCGCGCGTCGGTGACGGTGAGCGGGCGCAGCTCGCGGTCATAGGTGTACGCGAGCCGCCCGCCATCGGGCCCCACTTCGGCGACGGGCACGTCGAACGGCCCGAACTCGGTGCGGATCGTGCCCCCGGCCGCGTCCACCGCCTCGACCGGGTTGCCCTCGCCGTCGTGGCGCCACCGCTCGGTCCCGCCGCCCGGCATGGTGCGCCACAGCAGCTCGCCGCCCGGCGCCCACCCGAGCCTGGTGACCCCTTCGGCCGGATCGGTCAGGGCGGTGACCCGGCCGGCGGCGTCGCGCTCGACCCGGATGGCCGCGCCCACCGGGCCGGTCACCGCCGACAGCAGCCCGGCCGCGTCCGTCTCCACCCGCGTGCGGCGGCCCAGCGCGTCGGTGGTCGCCGTGAGGTGCCCCAGGGCGTCGTAGGCGTGCCGGGTACGGCCGCCGCCCGGGTCGGTGACGGCGACGAGGTTGCCGCGTTCGTCGTACTCCTGCCGCCACACCGCCCCGTCGGCCTCGACGATCTCGACGGGCAGGTTGAGCGCGTCGTACCGGGCGGTCATCCGCAGCCCGTCGGGCCGGACGACCGTGGTCAGGTTGCCCGCCGGGTCGTAGCCGTAGCGGGTGGTGCGGCCGAGCGGGTCCGTCCGCGACAGCAGCCGGTCGTCGCGGTCCCACTCGCTCAGCGTGCGCCGGCCGAGCGGATCGACCTCGGCGACGACCTGGCGCAGCTCGTTGAAGTGGTACGTCGTCACGTGCCCCAGCGCGTCGGTGACCGTCGTGCTGTCGGCGGCGTAGGCGAGCGAGACGTCGAGGAACCCGCCGGACCCCTCGCCCCGGACGCCGCGCCCCAGCTCGTCGTAGGTGTAGCGGTAGTGGAACCCGTTGCGGTCGGTCCACCCGGCCAGCCGCCCGCCCTCGTCGTAGGCGAACCGCAGCGGCTCCCCGCGGGCGTCGCCCACCTCCCTGAGCCGCCCGGCGTCGTCGTGGTGGTAGGAGGCCACCACCTCACCGGCCACCCGCAGCACGGCCGCCCGCTCGCCTTCCAGCTCCACGGCCACCTGGCGGCCGCCGGGCAGCCGCACCTCCAGCAGCCCGCCGGAGCGGGCGATCTCGATCCGGTGGCCGTTCCTGTCGCTGACGGCGGCCAGTTCGGTGCCGGTGAAGTGCCTGATGACGCCCGTCAGCGGGTCGGTGATCGTGTACCCGCCGTCCACCTCCTCCAGGGGCAGGCGCGGCCCGGCGTCCGGATAGGTGAGCACCATCCCGTCCGCCGCCGCGAACCGCACGTGCCCGTCACCGATCGCGAGCCGCTCGTCCAGCGTCGAGGCCCACGCCGCGCCGAACAGCCGCCCGTTCCGGTACGACGACACATAGGTGCGCTCGAACGACAGCGGCAGCGCCCCGGCCACCTCCGCGTCGACCTGCCGGAGCAGCACCTCGCCCGTCGCCACGTCGATCGGGTCCCTGGTCAGCACGCGGGAGGCGTACGCCCGGTCCCGCCCGGCCCGCCGGGACGACCTGATCGGCCGGATGGCGGTGGCGCCCGCGCGGGCCCCCGCGCCCGGGCTGCGCAGGAACGCCGCCAGAGCCTTGAACAACCCCAGCGGCGCCGCCACCCGAACCCCCCGATCTCCGACCGCGCAAGATCATATGAGCGGGGCGGGGCGCCGGAAGGGGTGTGCGCCGAGATGTCATCTCAACTTAGGAGCTCGTTCACGGTGACGTTGGCGACCGCGTCGACGGCCCGCTGCCCGGCCTGCCGCACGAACGGCGCCATCGCCCCGCCCGTGGCCAGAGTCTCGGCCAGGGCCGCCGCGGTGAGGCCGTACTGGAAGAGGGTGATCCCCTTGTGGGCCAGCACGATCCCGGCCGACGTCTTCAGCCCCAGCCCGATGACCCGGCTGCCGGTGCCGGCGTCGGCCAGGTTGCGCGGTGGCCCCTCCGGATGGCCGAAGCTCTCGTCGAGGGCGGTGACGCCGTCGCCCAGGTTCGCGCCGGTGAACCCCCGCACATGCTCGGCCCCCGCGACCAGGTGCTCCCGCATCCTGACAGCGTGCCCGTCGTGCTCGTCACCCATCTGGACCAGGACGTCCTCGTCACCGTCGGAGAACAGCCGGCCGAGGAACAGCTCGATCGGCGCGAGGGCGGCGGGCAGCTCGAAACTCATTGGACGCTCCCGATCATGGCGGCCGTGTCCTGTTCGGCGAGACGGCCGTTGCCGGCCATGGCCCGCATGCCCGCCGGGTAGCCGCCGTAGGCGTCCAGGTTGTCGGTGTGGCAGGTGGCGTGCTCGTCCCTGGCGGCGCCGTAGCACAGGCCGATCGCCTGGCTGACGACGTTGTTCACGCCCCAGGGCGCGCCGTAGCCGGCCATCCGCTCCTGGAAGGCCCGTACCTCGGTGAGCGCGTCCTCGTACGCCGTCCCGAGGCCCTCCGCCGAGCGGCGCAGCCCCGCCCAGTCCACCCACGTCTCATCGGCCACCCGGCCGCCCCCTCACGCTCGCGGCCGGATCCCGGCCATCATCCCGGTCATCTCCTGGACGTACGCCTGCATCCGCAGCACGCCCAGCTCCCGCAGCTCCGCCACCCTGGCCATGATCTGCTCGGCGCCGGCCTCCTCGCGCCGCCGCAGCAGCCCGGCCGCCAGATCGTCCAGGGCGGCGTTGACCGCGCCCGCCACGCGCTCGCCCAACTCCCGCGAACCGCCGCCCATCGCCCGCGGCGTCACCCGCAACGACACCAGCCGCGGCCCGGGCGCGCAGACGGCGCTCACCGGTCCGCCGGACTCCCCGCGCAGATCCTCCACCGGCACGCCGCCGATCGTCTCCAGCACCTCGACGAGCGGGTCGAACAGCTCACCGAAGTCCAGGGTGGGCACGTCGCCCGGCACCTCGGCCTCCTCGCGCAGCCCGGCCGCGCTCGCCTGGATCGACGCTCGTACCCGCGCCATCCTGGCGTCCAGCTCGGCCCGCACCGCGCGCAACTCCCGGGCCAGCGCCAGCGGCTCGACCCGTGGCACGTCCTCGTCATCGGCGGGCCGGTCGCGCAGAGCCGCGTCGATCTCCCCCGCCACGACCTCGGCGACGGTCTCCGGCGGCTCACGCAGCAGCCGCGGATCGATCCCGACCGAGACCAGCCTTTCCCTCGCGAGAACGACACGCACGCCGCTCTCCCGGTGATTCCCACGCAACTCGACGCACTCCGACCGATGGTGCACTGACAGCGTCTGCCACGCTAGCCGCCGCCGGGAAGATCCACCGCGGCCGATGCCGATCGTTCGCCCGTATTTCACTGCTTGTTGCGATACGCCGGACCCTCCAGACCGATGTAAGCTGTCCCGGCTATCCCCTTACAGCATAAAAAGTCAGCCGATGATGGAAGGTTCCGTGCTCTCCAGCCAGCAGGCCAGCACCGTCCGACTCCGCGATCACTCCGCCGCGGACAGCCACGACCACATCCAGGTCCGTGGCGCCAGGGAGAACAATCTCAAGGGCGTCTCCCTGGACATCCCCAAGCGGCGGCTCACCGTCTTCACCGGAGTGTCCGGCTCCGGTAAGTCCTCACTCGTCTTCGACACGATCGCCGCGGAGTCGCGCCGGCTGATCGACGAGACGTACACGGCGTTCATCCAGGCGTTCATGCCGAGCCTGGCCCGCCCCGACGTGGACGCGCTGCACAACCTCAGCGCGGCGATCATCGTCGACCAGGAGCGGATGGGCGCCAACGCCCGCTCCACCGTGGGCACCGCCACGGACGCGCACACGATGCTGCGGATCATCTTCAGCCGGATCGGCTCGCCCAGCGTCGGCTCCGCCTCCGCCTTCAGCTTCAACCTGGCCGAGGGCATGTGCCCCGAGTGCGAAGGGCTGGGCAAGGCGTCCGAGATCGACGTGGACGAGCTGGTCGACAGGGAGCTGTCGCTGAACGAGGGCGCCATCAAGGTCCCCATGCACGCCGTGGACAGCTGGCCCTGGCAGATCGTGACCGGCTCGGGCCTGTTCGACAACGACGCCAAGCTCAAGGACTTCACCGAGCAGCAGTGGCAGGACCTGCTCCACAAGCCCGCCACCAAGCTCAAGTACGGCACCAGCAACTTCACCTACGAGGGCCTGATCCCCCGCATCAAGCGGGCCTACCTGGGCAAGGACCGCGACTCGATGCAGCCGGGGGCGCGGGCGTTCGCCGACCGGGCGGTCAAGCTCACCTCGTGCACCGCCTGCGGCGGCTCCCGGCTCAACGAGGCCGCCCGCTCGTCGCTGATCCAGGGCAGGAACATCGCCGAGTGCTCGGCCATGCAGATCAACGACCTGGCCGACTTCGTGCGCGGCATCGGCGACCGTACGGTGGGCCCGGTGCTCGACGGGCTGCGCTCGACGCTGGACTCGCTGGTCGAGATCGGCCTGGGCTATCTCAGCCTCGACCGGGAGTCGTCCACGCTGTCGGGCGGCGAGGCGCAGCGGGTGAAGATGGTGCGCCATCTCAACTCCAGCCTCACCGACGTCACGTACGTCTTCGACGAGCCCACGGCCGGGCTGCACCCGCATGACATCCAGCGGATGAACAACCTGCTGCTGCAGTTGTGCGACAAGGGCAACACGGTGCTCGTCGTCGAGCACAAGCCGGAGACGATCGCGATCGCCGACCACGTCGTGGACCTGGGGCCCGGCGCTGGAACGCACGGCGGCCGGCTGTGCTACGACGGCGACCTGGCCGGGCTGCGCGCCTCCGACACGCTGACGGGCCGCTACCTCGACCACCGGGTACGCCTGCGCGAGAACGTCCGCAAGCCCACCGGGCACCTGCCGATCAGGAACGCCACCCTGCACAACCTGCGCGACGTGAGCGTGGACATCCCGCTCGGCGTGCTGACCGTGGTGACGGGCGTGGCGGGGTCGGGCAAGAGCTCGCTGATCCACGGGCACGTCTCCGGCGGGGAGGGCGTGGTGGTGGCCGACCAGTCGCCGATCCGGGGCTCGCGCCGGAGCAACCCGGCCACCTACACCGGGGTGCTGGACCCGATCCGCGCGGCGTTCGCCAAGGCCAACGGGGTGAAGCCGGGGTTGTTCAGCGCGAACTCCGAGGGGGCGTGCCCGGCCTGCAAGGGCATCGGGCTCATCTACACCGACCTGGCCATGATGGCCGAGGTGGCCTCGGTGTGCGAGGAGTGCGAGGGCAAGCGGTTCACGCCGAAGGTGCTGACGTACACGCTGCGCGGCAAGAACATCAGCGAGGTGCTCGCGATGCCGGTGGCGGAGGCGCGCGACTTCTTCCCCACCGGCCAGGCGGGCACGATCCTCGACCGCCTCGTCGCCGTCGGCCTCGGCTACCTGGGGCTGGGGCAGCCGCTCACCACGCTGTCGGGCGGGGAGCGGCAGCGGCTCAAGCTCGCCATCAACATGGCCAAGAACGGCACCACGTACGTGCTGGACGAGCCCACCACGGGGCTGCACCTGGCGGACGTGGACAAGCTGCTGGCCCTGCTCGACCGGCTGGTCGAGGACGGCAACTCGGTCATCGTGATCGAGCACCACCAGGCCGTCATGGCTCACGCGGACTGGATCGTCGACATCGGCCCGGGCGCGGGCCACGACGGCGGCCAGGTCGTCTTCTCCGGCACCCCGTCCGACCTGGTGGCCACCGGCGACTCCCTCACCGCCATCCACCTGCGCGACTACGTCAACCGCCCCTGACACGAAGACGGCGCCGGGCCTTGGGAGGCCCGGCGCCCTCGGGCCCCGGCCCCGCCCGTCTCTCAAGGGACAAGGACCGAAATACGGGAGGACCCTAAACGGCCAGCCGGGCCAGCACGCGGGCGAAGTCCGGCGGTGGCGCCACCACCAGCCGGGTCTGCCCCGCCTGCGTGACGATGTCCGCCTTGATCAGCGTCAACCGCCCCTCATGCCACCAGTAGACCTGCGAGCTGAGCCCGGAGATCCGCTCAGCGTGCACCCGCAGCCGCTCGATGGCCCGCACCACCCCGATCCCGTCCACGGGATGCACCAGCAGCGTGTACGGATCCGGCAGCACCACCAGCACCCCGTCCGCCGGCACCGGAAGATGGCCGCCGAGCCACCGCAGATGCGTGGCCGCGCACGGCCGGGCGGCGGTCAGCCGGGTCACCGGCGTGCCGGACAGCTCGATCAGCTCGGCCCTCAGCCGCTCCTCCCGCCCGACGTTGGCCACGGCCAGGTCGAGGGCCCGCGCCGGGGGCATCGGCCAGCACCCGGCCTCCTCGGGCCGCACGGCGCGCGTGCCCACGGTGAGCAGTTCGACCAGGTCGGCGTTCAGGTGACGGCCGACGACGCGGGTCAGGTCGGGCACCTCGTCCACGGCCTCGACCCGGGTCCGCAGCAACGGCTTGGCCTGCCGCAGGTCGCACACGTCCAGCCACCGCCCGTTGGCGGACAGGGCGGCGGACTCGGCGGTGGAGACGGCGTGCCCGAGGTGCTCGGAGACGAGCATGGGCCAGTCTTCCCTGGCCCTGCGCCCCGCCTCCCGCCGCAGCCCGGTGAGCCGGACGACGATGTCGCGGTCGCCCCTGAGCTTCACCGAGGAGCCGTCACGAGCGAACTCGAAGGAGTATCCGAGAGATTCCGCGACGAGCGCGAGCAGCGAATCGAGATCGACATCCTCGATCGGCCGGCGCGAGGACCCCCGGTCACGTCTGAACAAACTCACGCGCCGTGTCCCTTTCTGTCGGATTCGTCCCTCCTACCTTGCCTGCTCCCTCTGCCGGATCGGACCAGCTAGGGAGCACGATTCGGTATCGATAGCCCCAAGCTCGCCGAACCACACACTCCACTGTGGCGACCCGTGTCCCACCGGAAGCCCGGCCACCACGGGCACCCCCAGAGGCCCCAGGCGTTCCTCCAGAACCGGGTACGGATCCCCGCACCCGACCCACGACCCGAGCGCGATCCCGCGTACACCGTCGAAAGCGCCCGCCTGCAGCAACTGGGAGAGCATCCGGTCGATCCGGTACGGCTCCTCCGCGATGTCCTCCAGGAACACGATCTTCCCATCGAACGACGGCTGCCACCGGGTTCCGCACATCGAGGCCAGCAGCGACAGGTTGCCCCCGGTCACCACGCCCTCGGCCCGCCCGGACGCCAGCACCCGGTCACCGGCGACCGGCAGGGGCGTGCCGAACAGCGCCGCCCGCAGGCTCTCCCAGGTCACCGGCTCCGGCCCCTGCTCGTCGCCGGAGAGGACGTCGCAGGCCGCCATCGGCCCGTGCAGCGTCGGCACGCCCAGCTCGATCGCGAACGCGTTGTGCAGCGCCGTGATGTCGCTCGACCCGAGGAGCACCTTGGGCCCGGCGGCCCGCATGGCGTCCCAGTCGAGCAGGCCCAGCAGCCGGCCGGCGCCGTAGCCGCCGCGGGAGCAGAACACCGCGGAGACGGCCGGGTCGCACCAGGCCGCCTGCAGGTCGGCGGCCCGTTCGGCGTCGGAGCCCGCCAGGAAGTCGAGCCGCTGCCGGCCGAGGACGTGCGATCCGGTCACCACCTTGAGCCCGAGGGCCTCGAGCCGCTGAATGCCGCGCTTGAGCAGGACGGCGTTGGGCGGCCCCGACGGCGAGACGATCGCGACGGTGTCAGCGGGCTGCATCGATCAACTCCTTGACGAGCGTGGGCAGTGCCTGGCCGATCGGCTCGTTGATGACCCGGTCGGCGAAGGGGTCGTAGGGCGTGGGCTCGGCGTTCACGATCACCAGCGAGGCGCCCGCGTCGAGCGCCTCACCGCAGAGCCCGGCGGCCGGGTGCACGGTCAGCGAGGTGCCCACCGCGACGAACACGCGGCACGACTGCGCGGCACGGCGCGCGGCGTCCAGCACCTCGGGCTTGAGCGACTGGCCGAACGAGATCGTGTTCGACTTCTGGATGCCGCCGCACCGCGGGCACGGCGGGTCGTCCTCGCCGGCGGCCACCCGGGCCAGCACCTCGTCCATGGGCGTGATCAGGTCGCAGGACAGGCATTCGGCGCGGTGCATCGTACCGTGCAGCTCGATGACCTTCCCGGGCGCGGAGCCGGCGCGCTGGTGCAGCTCGTCGATGTTCTGTGTGATGAGGGCGCGCAGCAGCCCGGCCCGTTCGAGATCGACCAGCGCGAGGTGCGCGGCGTTCGGGTGGGCGCTCCAGGCGGGGCTGTCGAGCCTGGCCCGCCACGCGCTCCGCCTGACGCCGGGGTCGGCCACATAACGGTCGATCGTCGCATTGGCCTCGGCCTGCGGATTCTTGGTCCAGACCCCCTGCGGGCCCCGGAAGTCGGGGATGCCCGAGTCGGTGGAGATGCCCGCTCCGGTGAGAACCGACACTGGCATTGGCTCGTTCACCTGGCAAACGGTGTCACACTTGTCCCTCGTATGCGACTTCCGCCCCACATCCTCGTGGTCAACGGCATCAAAGTCCGCCGGCCGGTCTTCCTGCTCGGAGCTCCGCATTCCGGCGCGGACCTGCTGGCCCGTGCCCTGAAACGCTCTCCGGGCTTCCATGTGACGATGGGCCGGGCGAGCGTGGCGCACGTGCTCTACGCCTTCGCCCGCAAGCCCTCGATCGCCCGTACGTCCGGCGCCGTGCGCGTCATGCGCGACGCCCTCGCCGAGTCCTGGCAGGTGCTGCCCCGTTCCTGCGGCGAGTGCGCCGAGCCGTGCCGCGAGGCGGGCGGCGTGACGGGCACCGGTCCCTGTGTGTCGGCCGCCGACGTCACCCGGTTCGGCGACGGCAGCCCCGACCTGATCTACAGCGCGCCGGTGCTGCTCCAGGCGTTCCCCGACGCCCGGTTCGTGCAGCTCATCCGCGACGGCAGGGACGTGGTGTCCGACATGCTGGCCGACCCGGCGTGCCTGGCCTGGTTCAAGCCGGCGATGCTGACCGACCAGACCGAGTTCCCCAACGCGTTCCTCGGCGTCAACAAGGACGAGCACCTCGAACGCTGGAAGACCATGCCGGCGGCGGGCAAGAGCGCGCTGCGCTGGCGCAGCGCCGTCCGCCTGAGCGCCGAGCTGCGCCGGACGCTGCCCGAGGGCCGGCTCCTGACGCTGCGCTACGAGGACCTGGTCGGCAAGCCGCCGCAGTCGGCCGCCGCGCTGACGGAGTTCTTGGAGACGCGGGTGTCGAAGGCCGTGCTCTACGCCGACGCCGTGCCCAAGGTCGGCGCCTGGCGCACCCGGCTCCGCCGCGACGACCTCGACCTGGTGCGCAAGGTCGCCAGGGAGGAGCTCACCCGGCTGGGCTACCAGAAGAGCTGAACTGGGTGCGGTAGAGCTCGGCGTAGAGCCCGCCGCGCGCCAGCAGCTCCTCGTGGCCGCCCCGCTCGGCGATGCGCCCGTCGTGGATGACGAGGATCTCGTCGGCCTCCCTGATGGTCGACAGCCGGTGCGCGATCACCAGCGAGGTGCGCCCCTCCAGCGCGGTCTTCAGCGCCACCTGCACGGCCGCCTCGGACTCGGAGTCGAGATGGGCGGTGGCCTCGTCGAGCACGACCACGCGCGGCGCCTTCAGCAGCAGCCTGGCCAGCGCCAGCCGCTGTTTCTCGCCGCCGGAGAGCCGGTAGCCGCGGTCGCCCACGACGGTTTCGAGGCCGTCGGGCAGGCTCTCGACCATCTCACCGATCTGCGCGGCCCTGAGAGCCTCCCAGATCTCCTCGTCGGACGCCTCAGGCCTGGCATATCGGAGGTTGGCCGCGATCGTGTCGTGGTAGAGATGGGCGTCCTGCATGACCACTCCCACGGTGTCGCGCAGGGAGGCGAGGGTGGCGTCGCGCACGTCGAGCCCGTTGACGCGGACCGCGCCCTCGTTGACGTCGTAGAGGCGCGACACCAGGGAGGTCATCGTGGTCTTGCCCGCGCCGCTGTGGCCGACGAGCGCGATGAGCTGACCGGGGGCGGCCGTGAAGGACACGCCCTTGAGCACCGGGTGCGACGGCCCGGTGTCCTGCCTGGCCACCGACTCCAGCGAGGCCAGCGAGACCTCGTCAGCGGCCGGGTAGCGGAAGCGCACGTCATCGAACTCGATCGTGACCGGCCCATCGGGCACCGGCACGGCGCCGGGCCGCTCGGCGACCATGGGCTGGAGGTCGAGGATCTCGAAGACGCGGTCGAAGCTCACGAGGGCGGTCATCACGTCGACGTGCACGTTGGACAGCGACGTGAGCGGCCCGTAGAGGCGCATCAGGAGGGCGGCCAGGGCCACCAGGGTGCCCAGCTCGAAGACGCCGGACACCGACAGGACGCCGCCGATGCCGTAGACGAGGGCGGTGGCCAGCGCCGCGACCAGCCCGAGCGCGACGCGGAACACGGTGCCGTACATGCCGACGGTCACGCCCACGTCGCGCACCCTGGCCGCCCGCGAGCCGAAGACCTGGGCGTCGTCCTCGGGCCGGCCGTAGAGCTTGGCCACCATCGCCCCGGCCACGTTGAACCGCTCGGTGGTGACGGAGCTCATCTCGGCGTCGAGCTGCATCTGCTCCCGGGTCAGCGCCGACATGCGGCGGCCCACGAACTTGGCGGGCACGATGAAGATCGGCAGCAGCACCAGGGCGACCAGCGTCACCTGCCACGACAGCACCAGCATCGCGCCCAGCACCAGGACCAGGCTGACCACGTTGGCGACGACGGACGACAGGGTGCTGGTCAGGGCCCGCTGGGCGCCGATCACGTCGGTGTTGAGCCGGCTGACCAGCGCGCCGGTCTGGGCGCGCATGAAGAACGCCACCGGCATGCGCTGCACGTGGTCGAACACCTCGGTGCGCAGGTCGTAGATCAGGCCCTCGCCGATGCGCGAGGAGAACCACCGCTGCACCAGCGTCAGTAACGCGTCGACCAGCGCCAGCGCGGCGATCGCCACGGCAAGGCCGACGACGACGCCGGCCCGCTTGGGCAGGATGCCGTCGTCGATGATCGCCTTCATCAGCAGCGGGTTGGCGATCACGATCATCGCGCCGGCCACGACGAGCACCAGGAACGCCGAGATCTGCCTGGTGTAGGGCCGCGCGTAGCCCGCGATGCGCCGCACCGTGCCGGGCCGCAGCCGCTGCTTGGTCACCGAGCCGTCGCGCCGCAGCGACGTCATCATCTGGGGGCCGAAGCCCCCGCCCATCATCGCCATCCCGGGATACCTCCTCCTGCCCCGGGGACAGCGTCGTCGGAGCCCGCGATGATTCCCGGCTCAGCTCACCGCGAAATCACCGGATGCCGTGGATCTGGTCGTGGATCTAACCGAAGAGAGCCTTGATGCGCGCGGCCTGTTCGATTCCCTCGGCCACACTCTGCTCCTCCAGGGTGCGTGCCTGCGCCCCCTGGAGGAGTCGCTTGGTCGCGGCCGCCGCGTCCCTGTTCGTGGACAGCAACTGCCCGATCTTGTCTTGTACGGCCCGTTCCAGGTCGCCCCCGGCGACCACCGATTCCGCGAGGCCGATCCGCATGGCCTCGTCGGCGTGCACGGTCCTGGCGGTCAGGCAGATGTCGATCGCCTTGGCCAGGCCGACCAGCTCGACCAGGGGCTTGGTCCCCGTCAGATCGGGCACCAGGCCCAGTGCGGGCTCTTTCATGCAGAACTTGACATCGTCGGCCACGATCCGCAGATCGCAGGAGAGCGCGAGCTGGAACCCCGCCCCGATCGCGTGCCCCTGCACCGCGGCGATGGAGACGATCTCCGGGCGGCGCAGCCACAGGAATCCCGCTTGAGCCTGTCTGATGCGCTGCTCGAAGTCGGCGTCCTCACTCTTGGCCGCCGCACTGAACGAGCCCTGTCCGGGCACCCCCTCAGCTGTGAACATTCGCAGGTCGATCCCTGCCGAGAAGGACGGTCCCTCACCTTTCACGACGACGACGCGCACCCGTTCCGGTAGGTTCTCACCGATCCGGGCCAATGCCGACCAGGTCGCGAACGTCTGTGCGTTGCGTTTTTCCGGCCGGTCGAGCGTGACCGTCGCTACTTCACCGTCCACCTCGAAACGAAGGCCGATCTCCGCCAGTCTCTCGGCTGAGACGTCCTCCGTGTACCCCCCGCGCTGTCGCGCCTGCGCTTCCGCCATCGCCCGCTCCTTCGTCCGGCGTGCTGACCGTCGCGCCCGAGCCTACAGAACATCGTTCTGGCTCGGGCGCGACGGCGGCTGACTAGGGACGGGCGGCTGCGGTCGCACGTTCCGAGGCGGCCGTCAGCGCTTGGACTTGCCTCGGGTCGCCCCGCCGCGCCCGCGCAGAGTCACACCGGACTCGCTGAGGATGCGGTGGATGAACCCGTAAGACCGACCGGTGGAAGCGGCCAGCGCGCGAATGCTTTCGCCCGCGGCGTAGCGCTTCTTGAGATCGCCGGCCAGTTTTTCCCGGTCGGCCCCGGTGACCCGGGTGCCCTTCTTCAGTGTCTCGGCCACGAGTACCTCCTGTAGTGCCGGACTTCCGCAGCGTTACTCCGCCATGATCAGTCATTTCAGCGGGATCGGCTACCTACTCCACGGGAAAAGATCCGTACCCACTCAAATTAAGATCAGGCAAGTGCCACAAGATCGGAAAATTCGTCGCTCCACGCGTCTTCAGTTCCGTCCGGTAGCAAGATCACCCTATCCGGTGACAGGGCGTCAACGGCACCCTCGTCATGTGTGACTAGGACGATTGCTCCTGAATACGACCTCAGAGCGTTGAGAACCTGCTCGCGGCTGACCGGATCGAGGTTGTTCGTGGGCTCGTCGAGGAGCAGGACGTTGGCGCTCGAAAGAACGAGGATCGCCAGCGCCAGACGGGTCTTCTCGCCGCCGGAGAGCACTCCCGCGGGCTTGTCGACGTCGTCGCCGGTGAACAGGAAAGACCCCAGGACCTTGCGCAACTCGGTGTCGGTGAACTCGCCGCCGGCCGAGCGCATGTTCTCCAGGAGCGTACGGCCGCTGTCAAGGGTCTCGTGTTCCTGGGCGTAGTAACCGATCTTGAGGCCGTGGCCCGGCCGGATCGCGCCCGTGTCGGGCTCCTCGACCCCGCCCAGCAGGCGCAGCAGCGTGGTCTTGCCGGCGCCGTTGAGCCCGAGGATCACGACCCTATGACCTCGGTCGATGGCCACGTCGACGTCGGTGAAGACCTCCAGCGAACCGTACGACTTCGACAGCCCCTCACCCGTGAGCGGGGTGCGCCCGCACGGCTGCGGCTCGGGAAAGCGCAGTCGCGCCACTTTGTCGCTTTTGCGCTCTTCCTCGGTGCCCGACAGCAACCGGTGCGCACGCCGCATCATGTCCTGCGCGGCCTTGGCCTTCGTGGCCTTGGCCCGCATCTTGTCGGCCTGCGCCAGCAGCGCACCGGCCTGTTTCTCGGCGTTGGCGCGCTCGCGCTTCCTGCGCTTCTCGTCGGTCTCGCGCTGGGCGAGGTAGGCGTTCCAGCCCACGTTGTAGTGATCGATCACCGACCGGTTGGCGTCCAGGTGCAGGACCTTGTTGACCGTCGCTTCAAGAAGGGCGACGTCGTGGCTGATGATCACCAAGCCACCTTGATGAGAGCGCAAAAAATCGCGAAGCCACGCGATTGAGTCCGCATCTAGGTGGTTTGTCGGCTCGTCTAGAAGGAGAGTTTCCGCTCCGCTGAAAAGAATTCGCGCCAATTCCACACGTCTCCGCTGACCCCCGGAAAGCGTTTGCAAGGGCTGTCCGAGCACGCGGTCGGGCAGACCGAGACTGGAGGCGATGGAGGCGGCCTCGGACTCCGCCGCATAGCCCCCGAGGACGTGCATCTGATCTTCGAGCCGCCCGTAGCGCTTGACGGCCTTCTCCCGGGTGCGCTCGTCGGCGGAGGACATGCCGAGCTCCGCCTCGCGCAGCTTGCGGATCACCTCGTCGAGCCCGCGCGCGGACAGGATGCGGTCGCGCGCCAGCACCTGAAGGTCGCCGGTGCGCGGGTCCTGGGGCAGGTAGCCGACGGCGCCCGTGGTGGTGACGGTGCCGGTCGCGGGCAGCCCCTCGCCCGCCAGCACCTTGGTGAGGGTGGTCTTGCCCGCGCCGTTGCGGCCGACCAGCCCGATCTTGTCGCCGGGATTGACCCGGAAAGAGGCTTTCTCGATGAGCAGGCGCGCGCCCGCGCGCAGCTCGATATCACTGGCGATGATCATATTGGCGGAGCACTCCCGAGCTAGGAAACGAGGATTGAGGCGTGCGACGCCGGGATCAATCGGGAGTATGCATCTGTTCAGTGTAGAGCCCCCGGAGGGGCTCCCACCTCTGCTTAACGCTCCGCCAGGTGCTTGCCGATCAGGGCCAGATTGTGGATGGCGGCCAGGCCGTACTGGGCGGCTCCGTTGGTGCTCACGAACGGCGCCTCGTGCACGGGATGGAGCACGCCGGGGCCGTCCACCAGGGTCAGGTGCCAGTCCCGCTGACGCTGCAGCGCGTTCTTGTTGAGCTGGTCGCCCTCGTCGTAGGTGAACTTGCGCCACGCCCAGGCGGCCAGTTCGGCGTCGCCGGTGCGGGCGGCCGCGTACGCCGTCAGCCTGCTGTGCGCCTGGATCAGGGAGATCCCGCTCAGCGGCCGTCCCACCTCCGCCTCCTGCTGCTCGGGAGTGGCCAGGTAGAGGCGGCAGTAGTCCAGCCACGCCCGCTCGAAGCCGGGCACGTCCAGGCCAAGCCCGATCAGCTCCGCGCACATCTCCGGCAGCCCGAACAGCGACGACAGGTGCGACACGGAGATCTGGTCACGGGAGGTGTCGAAACGCCCGCTCTCCAGGTCCAGCCGGCCCTCGCCGGTCAGGAAGCCGCGCGGCAGCGCCCCGATGTCGGCCATCGTGCCCAGCAACCGGTCTCTGGCCCGCTCGTCCCCGTGCCGCTCCCACCGGGTGAGCCAGGCCGCCGCCAGCGAGCCCCAGTCGGTGCCGAGGCCGACCGACAGGGCCGAGGGGTCCGGGGTGTAGACGTCCTCGCGCACCTTGCGCGTGGGATCGATCACCACGAACGTCTCCTCGGGCCTGCTGAGCTCGTCCATGAGGTCGCCGGTGCGCTCGTCGGCCGTCAGGTAGTGGTAAAAGCGCCGGTAGGCGGCGTTGGAGATGCGCAGCTGTTTGCAACTGCAGCCCCAGTGCTGCACGTTGTGCCGGGTGCCCAGGCCCTTCCAGCGGCCGAGGTGATAGACGTCGACCTCGCCGGTGTGGCGGGTCATGGCCTCGGCGAAGCGGAAGACGTCGGCCCGGCCCGTGCGCAGATACTGCAGCCACAGCCACAGGTCGGGCGACAGCTCCGAGTTGTCCCAGGCGTAGCCGCCGATGTCGTAGCGCCAGGTGTGCCGGTCCTGGTCGTAGGTGTGCATGACGTCGCCGTAGTCCCAGAACCCGTACCAGCGGCGCTGCTCGCGCTCGCGGACGTACAGGTCGAACAGGAAGTCCAGCCGGTCCTCGATCGCGGCGTGGGCGGGCGTGGAGCGGTCGGGCAGCTCCCAGACGCCGAACACGCCGGCCTCGCGCACCCGCTCGGGGGCGGCGGCCAGCAGGGCGGGCTCGTTCATGGCGGCGGCGTGCGCGGCCAGCGCGGCCGCGGCGGGCGTGGCGGCGCAGGCGCGCAGGGTCAGCTCGTGCGTACGCGCCACGCCGTGGGCGTCGCCGAAGCCTGGCTCGTAGTCCTCGTACGTGACCTCCAGGCCCTCCAGCTGCTCGGCGAAGGTGTCCTGGCCCATGCCGTCGTGGTAGAAGCGCAGGTCCATGGCCGGCGCGGACGGCGACCACAGCCAGATGGTGGCGGTGGCGAGATCGGTGGCCGCGTTCCTGACGTCGAGGCGGGTGGGGTGCAGCCGCCAGAAGTCACGCAGGCCGAAGCCGAGGCCGCCGCTCACGCCGCCGACGTAGCCGTACCCGGTGGAGCGGGTGCCGGCCGGGATCGTCACCCAGGAGTGGCCCTCGGCGGTGCGTTTGCGCAGCGTGAAGCCATCGGCGGAGCCCTGGTCGAGGGTGTGGTCGTTCCAGGCGGGGATGAGGTGCAGGCGGGAGGCGACGGCCGGGTCGAGCTCTCCGGCCGGGCGGCCCTCGACCTGGTTGCGGCGGGCGGACTCGCCGGGGTCGAGGCGCAGGCCGGTCAGCCCGCGTACGGCCTCCGTCAGGAACCCGCCGTCGCCGGCCAGGCGCACGTGCCGGTCGTGGAGCTCGTCGCGCATGACCACGTCGGCCCGCAGGCCGAGCCCGGCGAGGAAGTCGCGCTCGGGGTCGCCGTCCCAGACGAACGTGTGCATGATCCGCACGTGCTCGGCGCCGGCGTAGAAGTACAGGCGCACGGTGAACGGCAGCCAGTCGCCGTGCCGGCCCTCCAGGCGCACCACGGCGCGGAGGGGGCCGTCCTGCTCGACGGTTACGCTCTCGACGGTTCCCGTCGTCTGCTCGCGGGGCACGCCGCCGCCCTCGTCGGGGGTGGGCTCGCTCTGGCGCAGGCTGACCAGGCGCACGTCCCTGGCGATCTCGCGGCTCCCGCGCGAGATCGACCGGGCCAGCGTGTTCCCCGACTCCTCGATGACCCACGTGACCACACCGGTGCTCACGCGCAGCAGGCCGTCCTCGCGCGCGACCGTGGCGACGCGCTCCGCCGCCGCGGGCTCACGTCCGGGCTCCAGCCGGTACGCCAGCGTCGCGGGCCTGGCCCCGATCGCGTGGGCCGACCACTTGACCGAGCCGTCGGGCCAGGTCGCGGTCACCCAGCTCTGCACGGGCACCTCCCGCCCGTCGGCGTCGGCCAGCGCGAACGGGGCGTCCCGCTCGACCGCGCCACGCGGCCACGGGACTCCCCAGGTCACGCCCTCCTCACCCGGTCGGTCCAGCCAGCGCAGAACTGTCATGCGAACTCCTTGAGTCGCTCGGCGACGATCGCGGCCACCTCGTCGGCGCCGCGGAAACAGAAGTGGGTGTCGTCGGCCACGCCGTCCGGATAGAGGGGGTGGACGCCGGGCGGGAAGTGCGTGAACAGGGCCTTCGAGCCCTCGGGGCCGAACCGTTCGTACAGCTCGGTGGTGGCGGCGGTCAGGTCGATCAGCGGTACGCCCTCGGCGGCGGCCAGGTCGCGCACCTGGTCGGGATAGTCACCGTGGGTCGGGACCAGCCGCCCGCCATCGAACCTGCGCCGCTGCACCGGCGTGCACAGCACCGCCAGCGCGCCGGCCCCGCGCGCCTCCTCGGCGAAGGCGCGCAGGTTGTCGCGGTAGGGCAGGCCGGGCTCCTTCTGGTCGTTGTGCCCGAACTGGATCACCACGACGTCGCCCGGCGTGATCTCGCGGACGAGCGCCGCCCACAGCCCTTCCGCCCGGTGGCCGGCCGTGGTGGCGCCGCCCTTGGCGAAGTTGCGCACCGGGCCGCCGGCGTACGGCCCGAGCTGCGCTCCCCACCCCGACATCGGCGCCTCGAAGGCCGGGCAGGACGCGACCGTCGAGTCCCCGGCCAGCAGGACCGTGCGGGTCACTCCTTGACACCGCCGAGCAGCACGCCCTTGGTGAAGTGCTTCTGCAGGAACGGGTAGAAGAACAGGATCGGCAGCGTCGCGATCACCACGATCGCGAACTTCAGCCCTTGCTCGGGCGGCACGAACGTCCTGTCCATGTTCGCCAGCGCGTCGGCCTGGTCGGCGCTGGTCAGCTGGCGCACCAGCATCTGCAGGGTCCACTTGCCGGGGTCGGTGATGTACAGCAGTGGTGACATGTAGTCGTTCCAGATGGCCACCGCGTAGAACAACGAGAACGTCGCGATGATCGGCTTGGACAGAGGAAGGACGATCTTGAAGAAGACCCCCATCTCGTTGCAGCCGTCGATGCGTGCCGCCTCCTCCAACGCCTGCGGCAGCTCCTGGAAGAAACTCTTCACGATGATCAGATAGAACGGGTTGATCGCCAGCGGCAGGATCAGCGCCCAGTAGCCGTCCAGCAGGCCCAGGTCGCGCACCACCAGGTAGGTGGGGATCATGCCGCCGGAGAAGACCAGCGTGAAGATCACCAGGTTGAGGATCAGCGTCCGGCCCGGCAGGTACCGCTTGGCCAGCGGGTACGCCATGGTGAACGTCAGCACCAGTTGCACCACCGTGCCGACCGCCGTCACGACGACGGTCGTGAGAAGCGCGCGGACGAAGGTGGGGGTGGAGAAGATGAACGCGTACGTGTCCGTGACGAAATTCTCCGGCCACAGGAAGAACGGCCGCGAGGCGATCTCCGACTCGCTCGCGAAGGACCCCGCCAGCACGTACAGCAGCGGCAGCACCGTGATCAGTGCCAGGCCGACGAGCACGATGATGTTGACGGTGTCGAAGACGCGGCTGCCGAGCGTGTCGTACTCGCTGCTCAGCTTCTTCTTTGTCTTGGTCGACATTGCCGGGGCTCCCTAGAGCAGTCCACGCTGGCCGAGGCGCTTGGCCAGCCAGTTGGAGCCGAAGATCAGAATGCAGCCGACGACGCCCTTGAACAGGCCGACGGCGGTGGAGTAGCTGATGGCGCTCTGGGTGATACCGGTGTAGTAGACGTAGGTGTCGAACACGTCGGCCACCGAGCGGTTCAGCGAGGTGGTCATGAGCCAGATCTGCTCGAAGCCGGTGTCCAGCAGGTTGCCCGAGGTCAGGATGGCCATGACGACGATCGTGGGGCGGATCGCGGGAAGCGTGACGTGCCAGAGCTGGCGGAAACGTCCCGCGCCGTCCATGCGCGCGGCCTCGTACAACTGCGGGTCCACGCCGGCCAGCGCGGCCAGGTAGATGATCGTGCCCCAGCCGGTCAGCTTCCACAGCTGCTGCAGGATGATCAGCGGACGGAACCAGTCCTCCTGCGCCACGTAGTCGATCTTCGCGGTGTCCCCGAGCACGTCGCGGATCCACCCGGCGACCACCCCGTAGTCGGCCGAGAACAACAGGTACGTCAGCGACGCGACGATCGTCCAGGACAGGAAGTGCGGGATGTACATCACCGACTGGACCGAGCGCTTGAGAATGTTGACCCGCAGCTCGTTCAGCAGCAGCGCGATGACGATCGGCGCGGGGAAGATGAAGACCACGGTCAGCAGCGCGAGGAACAGCGTGTTGAACATCAGCCGGCCGAAGTCGGGGCCGGCGAACAGATCCTCGAAGTTCTTGAAGCCCACCCAGGGGCTTCCGGAGTACCCCAGGTACGGCACGAAGTCCTGGAAGGCGATGGTGATGCCGTACATCGGGAGGTACTTGAACAGCGCGAAGTAGATGACGCCCGGCAGGATCATCAGGTACAGCCATTTGTAGCGCGCCAGAGACGCGCCCAGTCCCGGCTTCCTGCGGCGGCGGGCGGTCTTGGCCGCCGCCGCCGATGGAGGCGGCGCCAGGTCGGTGGCCACAACGGCCTCCTTTCCTAAAGAAACCCGCCGGACGGACCGCGCTCGTGAGCTGCGGGCCGGCGGGTTTCCTGTCGGCTGTGAGGACCCGGGCGGCGGCCCGGGCCCTCACGGCGGGGTCAGTTGGTGCCGAGCTTGGAGACCAGGTCGTTGATCTCGGCGGCGACCTGCGTGCCGCCGGCGTCGTACCAGCGCTTGATCTCGCCCTTCAGCTGCTCTTCGGTCATCTCACCCGACAGGAACTTGATCCGGGCGTCGGGAATGATGTCGTCGAGCTGCGCGCCCTTGGAGACGGCCGTGGGCGAGACCACGGGCAGCGCCGGGTTGAACACGGCCGTCTTGAGGTCCTCGTTCATCAGGTCCAGGCCCAGCTTGATGATGTCCTTGTACGCCTGACCGGACGGCGTGCGCGCATAGGCGAGGCCGCCGTACGTCGTGTCGCCCTGGAATCCGAGCTGGGTGAAGGCCTGGTCGACGTTGTCCTGGACGACCCGGACCGCGGGGTCGTCCTCGTTGATCAGCGCGGCGGTGTCGCCATCGGCCTTGAAGTTGCGGCCCTCGATGCCGTTCTGGACCAGGATCTGCCCCTCCTTGGTGCCCAGCTTGTCCAGCACCTTCAGGACGTTGTCCAGGTCCTGCTCGGTCCGCACGTTCTGCTTGGAGATGGCGATGGCGTCGTTGTAGCCGGTGAACGGCAGGGAGAACTTCTTGCCGTCGGCGCGCTTGAGGTTGCCGACCATGGCGACCTTGTCGCCGTAGTCCTTGTCGCCGTTGTCCCTGAACTTGTCGAGCAGCGCCCTGGCGCGGACGTTCACGTCGATGATGATGCCGCCCTTGCCCTGGAAGAACGGGTCGTCCCACTTGGCCGTGTCGTAGCTGGCGAAGTCCGGGTTGACCATGCCCCCGTCGATCATCTTCTTGAGGAACTTGTTGGCCTCGAGGAACTCGGGGGTGTCGAAGCCGGGAACCAGCTTGCCGTTGCGCTCGCCCCACTGGTTCGGGGCGCCGAACCAGGTCTCGAGCGTGTCATAGGGGCTGGCGCTGGCGTACTTGCCCGGCCACTTCGGGATGATCAGGCCGTAGGTGTCCTTCTTGCCGTTGCCGTCGGGGTCCTTCTCGGTGAAGGCCTCGGCGATGTTGTAGAGGTCGTCGACGGTCTCGGGCAGCTTCAGGCCGAGCTTGTCCAGCCAGTCCTTGCGGATCATGACCGCCGAACGCAGCATGGGCCGCATCCGGGGGATGGCGTAGGACTTGCCGTTGATGGAGGCGTTGAGCACGCGGCGCTCGTCCACCGGCTTCAGGCTCGGGTACTTGGCCAGCTTGTCGGTCAGGTCCCAGAACGCCCCGGCCTGTGCGGCCTTGACGAACGCCGGGCCGTGCGGGTCCACGACCACGACCTGCGGCACGTTGCCCGAGGCGAGCGTGACGTTGACCTTGTCGGCGTACTCGGCGTTGGGAACCCAGGTGATCTGCAGCTTCTTGCCGAGGAACTTCTCGACCGCCTGCTGCATCTCACCCTTCGGGTCGGGAGCGGGCCCGAACAGCTTCGTCATGATCGTCAGCGTGTTCGGGTCAGCGGCGGGCGCGTCACCACCGGAGCAGGCCGAGGCGGTGAGAGCAGCCGTTAGCGTTAACACACCGGCAAGGAGCCGCCGGCGGCGGGATGCGCTCATGAGTTCCCTTTCGAATGCAGGCGCGCCTCGTTCTCCTGGAAGAAGCGCAGGCAGAGCCACGTGTTGAGATAGATCCACGCGCCGAAGCTGATCATCGGCGCCAGGATGGGCGCCACCGAGGTCGCGAAGGCGATGGCTGAGAGCGCTAGCAGCAACACCACGGACGAGGCCGGGCGAAAAATCGCTAGCTGGGATGCTTTGGGCCAGTACGCCCAGAGCGGCAGATCGTAGTGCGCGTAGAGCGGCCCTACGTGCGCCCCCACACCCGCCAGTGCGATGAGGGCCACGAAAGTCGCGATCCGCAACGCTCCCATGCTGGGCCCGAGAGCGGAGAAATACAGGTAGTTGCCGACCAGCACGGTGGCGACCAGCGCCGCCGGCAGGACCAGCAACGAGGCCCGGACGAACTCCCGTCGGTAGACGGTCCAGAATTCGCTCCAAGCCTGAAACGTTTCATTTCGGGCATGCCGCCGAGCCAGGGTGTAGGCGGCGACGGTGGCGGGCCCGAGCCCGAGGATCACTCCTCCTGCGAGGGTGAACACGAGCCACATCAGGTTCAGCTGGACCACCCAGATGAGCTCTGAGCAGGCAGCTTGGATCCTGATCGACATGGCGGGATGGTTCATCCGGCACCACCTTCTCGTGGCACGTGCACGGATACGGGGGTGGAGTATTGCACCGTGGTTCCTGCCCAGTTACAAGCGAGTGAACGGCGGTTGGTGCGAAATTAGTGTTGAATCGACTCAAAGTCAATGACGAGATACCCGGAGATTTCCGTACTCTCCGATCAGCGGTGCCATCTGCCGAAACCCGATCTTGCCTCCTGCCAGGGCGGAACCGCCGACGGAGCCGTCATCCTGCCACCTGAACGAGACCAAATCGTTGATTGAGAACGTGACCTCGCCCCCCTTGACGTCCAGCCGGATCGCATAGGGCCCGTCGGCGTCCAGCACCGCCGGCAACGGGTCGGCACCCTGCGCGACCAGGTGGAACCCGTGGCTCTTGCGCAGGTTGCAGGTGTGCAGGGCGCGCTCTGAGGCCCACATGCGGCGGAAATAGGAGACGTGGTAGGCGTCGATGTCGCCGTGGTGGTACTGCTCGTAGGGGCCGTTGCGCGGGGTCAGGCGCGGATCGAACAGGTCTTCGCCGTCGCGGCCCCGGGCGTGGAAGAACATGATGGCCAGCCCCGGCTCCCTGACGGGCCAGAAGTCCCACTCGATCCGTATGTCGGCGGGGAACTCCTCGGGGCACCAGAGCACGACGTTGGCCGCCTGCCCGTCGGAGGCGGGCCTGAGGCTCTCCAGCCGCATGCGCCCTTGGGTGAACGACACGGCCCCATCCCCCTCCATCCGGAATCCGGCCAGGTCATCGGGGGTGGCCAGGGGGTTGTTGTAGATCTCGGACATGGATGACTCCTTCGGCGATCACATGAATGGGTTGTCGGACGAATGAAGACACAAACCGGCCGCGACGGCTTGGAACCACCGCCAGACCCAGCCCCGACCAGGCACACCCCTCCGGGGCGAGCGCGCGACTCCGGCGGCCCACCTCCGGGGCGGCCCCCCTCCCGGAACGGCCCACCTCCCGGAACGGCCCCCCTCCCGGAACGGCCCCCCTCCCGGAACGGCCCACCTCCCGAGGGGCCCACCTCCCGAGGGGCCCGGCAAGGCGCACGCCCCGAACCCCGCAGCTCACCTTAGGCGCGCCGCGTCGGCGAGACGGTGAACGGAGGGGCCCGGCGCAACGCGTGCGGCGACCAGCCTGGCAAGCGGGCCGCAGCCACATCACCGTCCATACGGCTCAGCACACCCCCAGCCGAGCAGGGCACACCGCCGAGCCACGCCCCCAGAGAGCGCACCTCCGGGGCGAGCGCACCCTCCCCCAGAGCGGCGCACCTCCTGAGGTGGCGCACCTCCTGAGGTGGCGCACCTTCGGAGTGGCGCGCCTCTCGGGGCGAGCCTGGCCAGGGCCCACAGCCCGAACCCGCAGATCAGCCCGGGCGCGCCTCCCGGGGCGAACCCGGCCGGGGCACACACCCCCGAACCCGCAGGTCAGCCTGGGCGCGCCGCGTCGGTGAGTCGGTGGACGGAGGGGCCCGGCGCAACGTGTACGGCGACCCAGCCGGGCGGCGGGCCGCACCGATCCCAGGGCACTCTGGGCGCGTCGGTGAGGCATATCCTGAAATGCCGCCCGCGCGAGTCAGGGGTTGCGGCGGAGAGCGCTCGACTCTCGTATTACCAGGTCAGGCTGGAAGATGACCTGTCTGTGCCGGTGCTGTTCAGGCTCGGCCACCTCCTCCAGCAACAGGTCGATCGCCGTCCGCCCCAGCAGTTCCCGAGGCTGCCGTATGGACGACAGCGGCACGGCGGCCGCGGCGGCGAAGTCGATGTCGTCGTATCCGATGATGGCCAGGTCATCGGGCACCCTGAGGCCCCGTGACGCCATCGCCTGTAAGAAGCCCAGCGCCATCATGTCGTTGGCGCAGAAGGCCGCCGTGGGGCGTTCGTCGGCGGGCAGAGCCGCCACCCGTTCCCCGATCGCCCGCCCCTCCGCCACCGTCAGCGTGGGCGCCGTGGAGGTGAGCAGTTCAACGGCCCCGTCCGCGGCCGCGACGGCGCTGGTGACGCCCGCGTGCCGGTCGGCCACCTGTTTGATGGACGGCGGCCCCCCGACAAACATGATGCGCCGGTGCCCCCGTTCAATCAGGTGGGCGCCCGCGATCTGCCCGCCGAGCCGGTCGTCCACGGCCACCGAGCACTGCAGCCCGGTCGCCGGGCTGTCGACCAGCACCACCGGGGTGCCGCGCGCGGCCAGTTCCTCCAGCCAGGGGCTTTCCATCTCCACCGGGGTGATCAGTATTCCCATCACCCGCTGCTGTTCGAGCTGGTCGAGGTGGCGGCGCTCGCGGCCGGTGTCGCCGGCGCTGTTGCAGAGCACCACCATCGAGTCGTGCTCGTCGGCCACCGATTCGGCGCCCTGGGCGACGTCCACGAAGAACGGGTTGGACACGTCGAGCACGACGAGCCCGACCGTCCGGCTGCGCCCCACCCGCAGGTGGCGAGCCACCTCGTTACGGACGAAGCCCAGTTTCTTGATCGCTTCGAAGACGCGTTCGCGTGTGGCGGGGGACACGATCTCCGGGCGGTTGAGCACATTGCTCACCGTGCCCACCGAGACGCGCGCAAGCTGCGCGACCTCCTTGATGTTCCTGGTCGCCATCGATCCTCACGAGGCCGTGCTGCTGCCTGAACTGCAGAAACCCGCAACTTGACATGGACCGCAGAGCGCGGTTCCACCTAGAACTCGGCTCATCATAGCGGCATTCAAGATTCTTTTGAATCGTCTCAACGACGCGAGGCGGTCACACTCCGGCATCGGGTGGCGGCGTGGCGGCGCCGGCCTTCATTCCGTCGAGCATCAGCCGCAGGTATCGGACCGGGTCGGCGGCCACCGGCGCGGGCAGCCGGTCGGGGTGACAGGTGAAGACGTTCAGCAGGTGGACGAGGTCCTCGACGCCGACGTCGGCCCGCATCGAGCCTTCGGCCTGCGCCCGGCGTACGAGCTCGTCGAACCGCTCCACCCACCCCGCCCGCACCCGCGCGAACTCGGCCCGGTTCGTCAACGCCTCCGTCGGCAGCACGGCGAGGGCGGTGGCCAGCGCGGCGCGGCCCGGCTCGGCGGCCCAGGACACGAAGTCCCAGATCGCGCTCCAGGCGTCGGCGCCACTGCCGGCGACCGCGTCGAGCGTGTCGGCCATCGTGTGGATGTAGTGCCCGCCGACGGCTTCGAGCAGGGCGTCACGGTCGGGGAAGCGGCGGTAGAGCGTGCCGACGCCGACGCCCGCCCGCCTGGCGATGGCCTCCATGGGCGCGTTGACGCCGCGCTCGGCGACGACCTCAGCGGCCGCCTCGACGATCTTGTCCAGATTCCGCCTGGCATCCGCGCGCACGTACGACTCCAAAGTGGACGACTAGATTCCGCTTAGTGTACCGTCGCGGCAACCGGAATCCGAGATTCCACTTATGGAGGTCATGATGATCGTCGTCACCGGTGCCACCGGGTCCATCGGCCGCGCGCTCGTCCGGCGGCTGCGCGAACGCGACGTCCTCGCCGTCGTCCGCCGGCCGGCCGAAGATCTGGGCGGTCCGTACGCGCTCGCCGACTTCGACCGCCCCGAGACCATCGGCGCGCTCCTGTCCCCCGGCGACCGCCTGTTCCTGAACAGCTCGCTCTGGCCGGGCTTCGCCGACGCGCACCGTGCCGTCATCGACCTGGCCGCCCAGGCGGGGGTCGCGCAGATCGTCGCGGTGTCGGTACGCGACGCGGCCCCCGGCGCCAGACTCGGCATGGGCGTGCACGGCCGGGTGGACGCCCATCTCAGGAAGTCGGGCGTGCCCTGGACGATCCTGCAGCCGAGCGGCTTCATGCAGAACCTGCCGCGCGACTTCCAGGACGGCACCATGTACGGCTCGTACGGCTCCGCCCCGATCAACTACATCGACGCCAGGGACATCGCCGAGGTGGCCGCCGCCCTGCTCACCGCCCCCGTCGGCCCCGACCGCGACCTCGTGCTCACGGGCCCCGAGTCCCTGTCGCACGACCGCGTGGCCGAGGAGATCGGCAAGGCCCTCGGCCGCCCGGCCCGCTACGTGAACCTGCCCCTCCCGGAGATGGCCGCGCATCTCGAAGAACGCCAGGGCATCCCCCAGGCGCACGCCGCCGAACTGGCCGCCCTCATGGCCGAGATGGGCGAGAGGGGAGACGGCAGTTGGGCGGAGATCACGACGACGGTGGAGGATCTGACCGGCCGCCCGCCCCGCTCCCTGTCCACCTTCCTCGCCGACCACAAGACCGACAAGACCGACGAGGCCGATCACAAAAGCGCGGGCTGAAGGCTCACTCCGGATCGATCACGCGGACGCGTACCGCACGGAACAGCGCGGGCGTGTCGCGCAGCACCGCCAGCCTGGGGTCGGGCACCACCAGGAACGGCTCGGTCTCCAGCGCCAGCAGCGGCGCCAGCCGCCGATCGGGCCGCAGGGCGTCCACCGCCCGCCGGTCCCCGCCGAGCAGCATCCCGTCCAGCTCCCCCAGATGCGGCCCCAGCACCCGCACCGCCGTCTCCACCGCGTCGTCGAACGCCTGAGCCGCCTGGTTGCGCCGCCGCCTGGCGAAGCGCTGCTGCGACCACCCGCCCGCCGCCGTACGCCCCTGCACCAGCCGCGACCCCACCTTGGACGCCACCAGCGAGGCCCCCTGGAAGACGCCGGCCGCGTAGCCGCCGAGCCGCACCAGGAACACCCCCACCCGCCGCTCGGCACCGGCGTGCGCCACGAACCGGGTCACGTGCGGCGGCCCCGGCGGCGTCATGGGCGGGAAGGGCACGTGCAGCTCGGCCAGCGCCCCGTCGGCGGCCAGCAGCCGCACCACCCGCTCGTCCCCCGAGGTGGAGAAGGGCCCGTGCCGGCCGGCGAACCCGTCGATCCACGGATGCAGGCGCTCCGGCGGCACCGTGACCCACCGGCCGCCACCCCTTGCCGGACGCGCGCTCATGTTCCGAAGGCTAACCGACCGCCGAACAGCTCGGCGGCAGGGAACCTAAGCCGAAATGTCGGTAAATTCTGTTTCGTGGGCCTTATGCCACGCCAGTGGCTGGAGCACCATCTGTACGTGTCCTCCCTGCTCACCAGTCCCATGGTGGACCTCGACAGCGGGTCCGTCATCGCGCACCCCGCCGTCGTTGACCCCACCGGCGCCCTGCGTGCCGCGCCACTGCCCATGGTGCTGGAGCTGCCGATCCGGGTGGTGCTGCAGGGCGCGGGCGCGCTGGCTCCCCTGCACGAGGCGCTGAGGAGGGCGGGTAGGCACCCGCGCGAGGCGATCCTGCTGCTCACCGGCTCGTGCCAGGAGCAGGACCGGCCGCTGCTCAAGGTGGGGCTCGACGGCCTGCGCACGATCGGCTACCTGCTCGGCTTCGCCGACGTGGGCTCGGGCGGCGCGGCCCTGGACCTGGTGACGGACGCGGCGCCGTACCTCCTGGCGCTGCACCCCGACGTGGTGGCGCGCATTCCCGGCGACCACCGCGCGGCCGCGGTGGCGCGGGCGGTGGTGACGCTGGCGCGCGGCATCGGCGCGCACGTCCTGGCTCCGAGCGTGGAGCGCGAGGCCCAGGCGGCGGCGGTGCGCGGCCTCGGTGTACGTCTCGCGCACGGCCCCCTGCTGGCCCCCGGCCCCGACGGCAAGGTACGGGTCCCGCTCCCGGCCCCCGACGACTCCCCCAACGCGGCCATGTTCGGCCCCCGCGTCCAGGAACTGCTGCTCCCGGCCGTGACCCTGCCCGCCGGGGCGAAGGCCGAGGAGGTGGTGGCGGCGTTCGGGCACGAGCCGACGATCACCAGCGTGATCCTGGTGGACGAGTACCAGCGGCCCAAGGGCAGCCTGGACCGCAGCCGTTTCCTGCTGTCGTTCGCGGCCCGCTACGGCCATGCCCTGCACGGCTCGAAACCGGCGCAACGCCTGGCCGACCCGCCGCGCACGGTGCCGAGAACGACCCCGGCGATCGCCGCCATGCAGGCGGCGGGCCGGGACGCGACCCGCGTGTACGACGACCTGGTGGTGACCGACGAGATGAACCGCTGCCTGGGCATCGTCCGCGTATCGGATCTGATCAGGCAGGTGGCCGCGATCCGCGGCTGACAACGGGCGGCGGCGAGGATAGGAAGGGAGGATGGATCACCCGCTGAACAGAAGGGCGCTGCTCGGCGCGGGCATGCTCGCCGGAGTGGCCGCGTGCACCTCCACCGCGGCCCCCGCTCCCGCCAAACCGGCCCCGGGCAGGTTCGACCCCTCCGACTGGGCGTCCGTCAGGGCGCAGTTCACCCTGGACCCGGCGTACGGCCAGTTCGCCGCGTTCGTGCTGGCCCCCGCGCCCGCGCCGGTCCGCGAGACGATCAGGGCGCACCGCGACGCGCTGGACGCCGACCCCGAGTACACCCCGCCCGGCTCCGGCGAGCCCGACCAGCGCGTCCGCGAGGCCGCGGCCCGCTACCTGGGCGGCGAGCCGGCCGGCATCGCGCTGACCGACAGCACCACGATGGGCCTGGGCCTGCTCTACTCGGGCATCAGGCTGCGCCCCGGCCAGGACGTGCTGACCACCGAGCACGACTTCCTCGCCACCCACGAGGGCCTGCGCCTGCTGGCCGAGCGCACGGGCGCGAAGGTGCGCAGGGTCAGGCTGTACGACGACCCGGCCGGGGCCTCGGAGGACCGGATGGTGTCGGCGATCAAGGAGGGGCTCGGGCCGCGGACGCGGGTGGTGGCGATCACCTGGGTGCATTCGAGCACCGGCGTCCGCCTGCCGGTCCGGGCCATCGCCGACATGCTGGCCGAGGCGAACAAGGGCCGCGACGAGCGGGACCGGGCGCTGCTCTGCGTGGACGGGGTGCACGGGTTCGGCGCGATGGCCTCCGGCGTGGCGGACCTGGGCTGCGACTTCCTGGCCAGCGGCACGCACAAGTGGCTGTTCGGGCCGCGCGGCACCGGCATCGTGTGGGGCAGTGACTGGGACATGATCGCCCCCATCGTGCCCAGCTTCAGCCGGGCCGCGAGCGCCGCCTGGCAGAGCGGGGAGGCCTCGGTGGCGAGCACGGCGGAGCTGGTCACGCCGGGCGGCTACAAGGCGTTCGAGCACCGCTGGGCGATGTCGCAGGCGTTCGGCTTCATGACGGCGATCGGCAAGGACCGGGTGCAGCAGCGCACGCAGGAGCTGGCCACCCGGCTCAAGGCGGGGCTGGCCCCGATCCCGCACATCACGCTGGCCACCCCGGCGGCGCCGGAGCTGTCGGCGGGGCTGGTGTGCTGCTCGGTGGCGGGCATGCAGCCGTTGGAGGCGGTACGCCGGCTGCACGAGCAGAAGGTGATCGCGAGCGTGACGCCGTACAACCCGTCGTTGCTGCGCTTCGGCACGAGCATCGTGACGAGCCCCGAGCAGGTGGACCTGGCGATCAAGGCGGTGCAGAGCCTGAAATAGGCCCCTACACCCGCCCTTGGCTCCTCGCCCGCTGGACCGCCTCGATGCGGTTGCGGGCGTGCGTCTTCTGGATGGCCGACGACAGGTAGTTGCGCACGGTGCCCTCCGACAGGTGCAGCCGCGCGGGGTCGACGAGCTCCCTGACCGTCAACTCGGGGATGAGGGCGCCGTGCTGGAGCATGGCGCCCATCTCGCCGGCCCCGACCGCCGCCCCGGGGGTGCGGCCGAGCACCCCGACCGTGCCCCGGGTGGGGGTGATCAGGCCGAGGAGCAGGTTGATGGCGGTGGACTTGCCGGCGCCGTTCGCGCCGAGCAGGGCCACGGTCGTGCCGGACTCGATGGTGAGCGAGAGGTCGTCGACGGCGAGCACGTCCCCGTAGTGCTTGCTGACGTGGTCGAACACGATGGCGTTCATGGGAGAAACGCTAGAACGGGGTTTCGCGCCGGGTCAGTGCGATCCATCCGGCGTTGACGGTGACATTTGTCAGGTCACGCGGCTCACCAGCCCCGTGTCGAGGCTGTAGTAGGCGCCGATCACGGTGGCGGCGCCGTACAGGAGGGGGTCGGCCCGGAGGCGCAGGACGGTACGCCGGATGTGGGCGCGGACCATGGGCTCCACCTGGCCGTTGGAGGTGGCGTAGGCGGGTTCGAGTGCCGCGACGATGTGGGGCAGCTCGCCGGGCAGGGTGACCCGCCCGCGTAAGGCCCGGGCGGCCGCGGTGACCGCGCCGCAGCGTTGGTGGCCCAGGACGACGACGAGGCGGGCGCGCAGGTCCTGCGGGCCGTACTGGACCGCGGCGGTGATCAGGGAATCGATCGTGTGCGCCGCCGTACGGACGACGAGCAGATCGCCGAGCCCGACGTCGAACACGACCTCGGGCGGCACCCGGGAGTCGATGCACGACAGCACGACCGCGTGCGGGGACTGGCCCCACGCGAGTTGTTTCCTGCGCCGGGGGTCCTGGTGCGGGCGGTGGGACCTGCCCGCCGCCCAGCGCCGGTTGCCCTGCTCGAGTAAGGACCACATGCGCCGGGCACCACCACGCCAGGCGACCAGTTCGTTACGCACGGTTCCGATATGCCCGCCGGGCCGATGGCCTAGCGGGCAGATCTCACAGGCGGCAGGCGTAGATGTCGGTGACCAGGATGGCTCTTGCGCCGATGTCCCAGAGCTGATCCATCACGTGCTGGTGACCCTGGCGCCGGACCATGGCGCGGACGGCGACCCAGCCCTCGCGGTGCAGCGGCGAGACGGTGGGGCCCTCCATGCCGGGCGTGAGCGCGATGGCCTCTTCGATGCGCTCGGCGCGGATGTCGTAGTCCATCATGACGAAGTCGCGGGCGTGCACGACGCCCTGGATGCGGCGGACGAGCTGGTCGACGGCGGCGGTGTCGGGCGCGCTCTGCTGCTTGATCAGCACGGCCTCCGAGCGCATGATCGGGTCGCCGAACACCTCCAGGCCCACGTTGCGCAGCGTGGTGCCGGTCTCGACGACGTCGGCCACGGCGTCGGCCACGCCGAGCCTGATGGCCGTCTCGACGGCGCCGTCGAGCTTGATGACGCGGGCGTCGACGCCCTGGTCGGAGAGGTATTTGTCGAGCAGCCCGGCGTAGGAGGTGGCGATGCGCCGGCCGTTGAGGTCTTCGGCGCAGGTCATCGTGCCCGCCGCGGCGGCCAGGCGGAAGGTGGAGCCGCCGAAGCCGAGCGGCATGATCTCCTCGACCGGCGCGCCGGAGTCGACCAGCATGTCTCTGCCGGTGATGCCGACGTCGAGGGTGCCCTCGCCGACGTAGACGGCGATGTCGCGGGGGCGCAGGAAGAACAGCTCGCAGCCGCTGGCCTCGTCGACGACGACGAGCTCCTTGCTGTCCCTGCGCGACCGGTAGCCGGCCTCTTTGAGCATGCTCTGGGCGGCCTCGCTGAGGGCGCCCTTGTTGGGTACTGCCAGACGCAGCATGTCAGGTCCTCGTTCTTGTGTCGCTCTTGCTTCTCCAGGGTGGGCGGTGGCGGGCGCCGGGCGCCCTAGAGATGCTTGTAGACCTGCTCGAGGCCGATGCCCTTGGCGATCATGAGCACCTGAACGTGGTAGAGGAGCTGCGAGATCTCCTCGGCTGCCCTGTCGTCTGACTCGTGCTCGGCCGCCATCCAGCTCTCGGCGGCCTCCTCGACGACCTTCTTGCCGATGGCATGGACGCCGGCGTCGAGCGCGGCCACGGTGCCCGAGCCCGCGGGCCGGGTCGTGGCCTTCTCTGACAGCTCGGCGAACAGCTCTTCGAAGGTCTTCATGGTCTCTCTCGTCGGTCGGCTGACGTGCCTGTTAAGCCTAGTCTGCGCCAGGGGATGACGCCGCCCCGCGTCCGCCACGCGAGACGAATCCCCTGAACCGGGAAAGCGGAGATGCTCCTGCGGCGAATTCCCTGGATCGTTCCATCATGCCATCACTACAGGTCAAGGTGATAACGGCGCAGGCCCGATGAAACTTACATGCCCTCCTATTGTCACTTATCCGTTTAAGTGATGAGATCCCTAGCACGAGCGGCGAGAGATCGGACGGCTTCGATGCGACGAACGTTGGCAGCGGGTGGCACGATCCTGCTGGCGGTCCTGAGCGCGGCCTGCGCCACGAGCGGCCAGACGCAGACCCGGCAGGCGGACAAGAACGCCCCCGCGACCCTGTCCTTCTGGTCCACGGGCGGAGACGACGAGACGGCGATCTTCCAGAAGGCGGCGGACCTCTACCACCAGAGACATCCCACCGTGACGATCAAGGTGCAGACCCTGTCGTGGGACGACGCCTACGCCAAGCTCCTGGCCGCGGCCACCAGCCGCAGCGGGCCCGACGTCATCTCCGGGGGCATGACGTGGACCATCCAGTTCGGCGCCAGGGGCGCGATGGTGGACCTGCGCAAGCACGGCCTCGACTCGCTCAAGGCCCAGGCTCAGCCCGCCCAGTGGGAGTCGGCGATCTCTCCCGACGGCTCGGTGTACGGCGTGCCGCTGGACATGTCCACCCTCGCCCTCTACTACCGCACCGATCTGCTGGCGAAGGCCGGCATCGACGCCCCGCCCAAGACCTGGGAGGAGCTGACCGCCCACATCGCCAAGCTCAAGGCGGCCGGGATCAAGAAGCCCTACAGCCAGGACTGGGGCAACCTCGACTGGATCGGCTACTTCAACTACCTCTACCAGGCGGGCGGCACGTTCTACACGCCGGACTGCAAGCCGTCGCTCGACACCCCGCAGGCCGAGCAGGCGCTGACGTACTGGGTGGACCTCTACCGCAAGCACGGCGCGCCGACCGCCAGCGTGGAGGCGTCCGACGCGCTGGACACCGGCACCGCGATGGTGGTGGGCGGCAACTGGATCGCCAAGGGCATCGACGCCAACAAGCCGAAGCTGAAGGGCAAGTGGGCGATGGCCCCGCTGCCCGCCGGACCGGCCGGGCCGACCACGTTCATCGGCGGCCGCGCGATCGGCGTGACCTCCTTCAGCAAGCACGCGCAGACGGGCGCGGACTTCGTGAAGTTCATGTACGGCGACGAGGCCATCGCCGCGATCGTGGACGAGGCCAGGAAGCGGAACCTGCCCTACATCCCGCCGCGCCCCGACAAGGTGGTGGGCTCCTCGTCGTTCGAGGCGGACCAGGCCCAGGTGTTCGAGTCGTCGATCAAGACGGGCAAGGCCGCCCCTGGCTGCCCCGGCTGGGACGAGAGCGCTCCTGACGTCTCCAAGCAGCTCCAGTCGGCCATCCTCGGCAAGGCGGACGTCAAGACCGCGCTGACCGAGGCGGCCAAGGTGATGCAGCGCAACGCCGGATAGCTGGAGCGGAAGATGGCGAGTCCCGTCCCTCTGCGCAGCAGGCTGCGCCGTTACGGCACCTCGTACGCGATGCTGCTGCCCTTCCTCGCCCTGTTCGCGGGGTTCCTGCTCTGGCCGCTGGCCAACTCGCTCTACCTGAGCTTCACCACGTTCGACGGCATCAACCCGGCCGCGTTCACCGGCCTGGACAACTTCCGTACGCTGCTCGGCGACTCCCGCTTCCTGCACGCGCTGAGCAACACCGCCCTGTACGTGGTCGCGTCGGTCGTCCTCGGCACCCTGCTGTCGCTCGGCCTGGCGCTGGCCTTCAGCGGCACCGGCTGGGGCCACCGGATCATGCGCACGCTGTTCTTCCTGCCCTCCGTGACCTCCTCCATCGCGCTCATGCTGATGTGGAAGTGGGTGCTGTTCCCCAGCGACGTGGGCCTGGCCAACACGATCGTGAGCTGGTTCGGCGGCGGGGCCGTCGCCTGGCTGGCCACGCCGGGGCTGACGATCCCGATCCTGGTGCTGATGGCGGTGTGGGGCGGCATGGGGTACGGGATGGTGCTGTACGTCGCCGGGCTCGGCTCCATCCCCGAGGAGTACCATGAGGCCGCCAAGATCGACGGCGCCTCGACCTGGCAGCGGTTCCGCCACATCACGCTGCCGCTGCTGCGTCCCGTGACCACGTACGTCGTCGTGACCGGGCTGATCGGCGCGTTCCAGGTGTTCGAGGCCGTCTACATCGTCTTCCGGGGCACCAACAGCGTCGGCGGCGTGCTCGACTCCGGCCTGATGATCGTGCCCTACCTCTACGACCAGGGATTCACCCACTTCAAGCTGGGCTACGCCTCGGCCATCGCCTGGGTGCTGTTCCTGATCATCTTCGTGCTCAGCCTCGCCAACCTGCGCCTGGGCCGCGCGATGAAGGAGCTGTGATGGCCGTCGCCCCGACGCGGACGATCGCCGCGGCGCCGCCGTCCAGTGACCCGGGCGGCGCCCGTCCCGGGCGTTCCCGGATCAACGGGCACCTGCTGCGCCTGCCGTTCTACCTGCTGGCGCTGACGATGATCGCGCCGTTCTACTGGTTGCTCATCACCGTGTTCAAGCCGCCGGCCGAGCTGGCCAGGACGCCTCCGTCGTTCGTGCCGCAGTCGCCGACCTTCGCCAACTTCTACGACTCGGGCTGGTCGCCCGAGCGGATCAACCCGGGGCATCTGCAGGGCATCTTCCAGCGGTTCCAGGTGGACTTCGGGTTCTGGCGGTTCCTGTTCAACAGCCTGTTCATCACGACCGCCATCACCGTCGGGTCGCTGCTGATCTGCTCGCTGGCGGCGTACGTGATCGCCAAGCACGACATCAGAGGGCGCAGGACGATCTTCCTGATGATCGTCGCGTCGATGATGGTCCCCTGGCAGACCACGCTGATCCCGAACTACGTCATCATGCGGAACCTGGGCTGGCTGGACGGCTACGCGGCCTACATCGTCCCGGCGCTGGCGAAGGCGTTCGTGCTGTTCTTCCTGGTGCAGTTCCTGCAGTCGGTGCCGAACGAGCTGATCCAGGCGGCCAGGGTGGACGGGGCCGGGGAATGGCGGATCTGGTGGCGGATCGTGCTGCCGCTGCTGCGGCCGGCGCTGGCGGCGATGTCGATCTTCATCGTGCTCGCGGAGTGGAACAACTTCCTGTGGCCGCTCATCATCGTGCAGAGCGACGAGATGGCGAACCTGCCCGTGGCCCTGGCCAGGCTCAACTCCTATTACGCCGGGCCCGACCACCAGGGTGCGATCATGGCGGGCGGGCTGCTCGCCTCGATCCCGACGATCGTCTTCTTCCTGATCTTCCAGCGGTACTTCACCCGCGGCATCGCGCTCAGCGGCCTTAAGGGCTGAGAAAACGACGCTGCCCGCCGGGGGTCCCGGCGGGCAGCGTGCGTCAATACAGGTGATCAGCGCTCGAAGCGGCGGCCCGAACCCGAGCCGGAGCTGTTGCGGCGGAAGCCGCCACTGCCGCGCTCGTCGGTACGGCCGCCACCGCCGGAGCGGAAGCCCTCACCCGAGCGGTAGCCGTCGCGCGGCCCGCGCTCGCGGTTGTCGGCCGTGACCGGCCGGCCACGGTCGGAGGAGCCGGAGGCGTAGCGGGGCGCCCGGTCGTCGGATCGGAACCCGCCACCGCGCTGGCCACGGTCGTCCTGCCGGACGGGCCGGTCGTCGGAGCGGTATGCGCCCCGCGGCCGGTCGTCACGGCGACGGTCGTCGCCGAACGTGCGCGGCTGCTGCTCCTGCGAGCCACCGAACGGGCGGTCGCCGTTGTCGTGCCGGCGCGGACGACGGTCCTCACCGGAGGCGAACGCCGGACGGTCACCGTCCTCGTGGCGGCGCGGACGACGGTCGTCGCCGGAGGCGAACGGACGGTCACCGTTGTCGTGGCGGCGCGGGCGGCGCTCGCCGTCGAAGTCACGGCGCCCGCGACGGCCACCGCCGCGACGCTCCGACGACCCGCCACCGTCACGGCGCGGGCGCAGGGGCTTGCGGACGTCGGGCTCCCACACGGCGACGGGCTCGCCGCTCGGCACCCGGGCGCCCGTCACCTCGGCGAGGCGCGGGTTACCGGGGGTGGCCTTGAGGCGGAACGGGTGGATCCCGGCGCGGCGGGTGAGCTGGTCGGTGGAGCGGCGCTCGTTGGGGAGCACCAGCGTGACGACCGTGCCCTTCTCGCCGGCGCGGGCCGTGCGGCCGCCCCGGTGCAGGTAGCTCTTGTGGTCCTGCGGCGGGTCGACGTGCAGCACCAGGCTGATGTTGTCGACGTGGATGCCGCGCGCCGCGACGTCGGTGCAGACGAGCACGTTGACGGAGCCCTCGCGGAACTCCGCGAGGATGCGGGTGCGCTGGTTCTGGCGCTTGCCGCCGTGCAGGCCGCCGGACTTGACGCCGACCCGGGCGAGCTGCTTGCACAGCCGGTCGACGCCGTGCTGGGTGCGGACGAAGATGATCGTACGGCCCTCGCGGTTGGCGATCTCGGCCGTGACGTCGAACTTGTCGTCGCGCGTCACCTGGATCACGTGGTGCTCCATGGTGTCGACCGGCGAGGTCGCCGGGGCCACGGAGTGGGTGATCGGGTTCTTCAGGAAGCGCTGCACCAGCTTGTCGACGTCGCCGTCGAGCGTGGCCGAGAACAGCAGCCGCTGACCGTCGGCCGGCGTCTGCGCGAGCAGGTCGGTGACGACGGGGAAGAAGCCGAGGTCGCACATGTGGTCGGCCTCGTCGAGCACGCTCACCTGGACCTGGGACAGCGAGCACTCACCCTGGCGGATGAGGTCGCCCAGGCGGCCGGGGGTGGCGATGACGACGTCGACGCCACGGCGCAGGGCCTCGATCTGCTTGCCCATGGACATGCCGCCGACGATGACCTTCATGCGCAGGCCCAGACCGCGGCCGAGCGGCTCAAGGGCGTCGTGCACCTGGAGGGCCAGCTCACGCGTGGGCACCAGGATCATGGCGCGCGGGTGACCGGCGGCGGGCCGCACACCGGCGATGCGCGCCATGGTGGGCAGACCGAACGCGAGCGTCTTGCCGGAGCCGGTCTGGCCGCGGCCGAGCACGTCGTTGCCGGCGAGCACGTCGGGGATCGTCGCGCTCTGGATGGGGAACGGGCTGTCGAAGCCCAGCTTGGCCAGTCCGTTGACGAGCGGCTTCGGCAGGCCGAGCAGCTCGAATTCGGACGGCCCAGGCTCGGTGGAGGTTTCGCCGAGCGAGGGCATGACAGCGTCAAGCATGGTCACGAAGTTCGTGCCTTTCGTCGAAGTGGCGCGTCACTTCTGCGAAAGGACGAGCCAGGACGTACGGCCTCGGGGCCGTACACGTTCAAGGGTTTCCCGCCGTCATGGGGGCGGGGTGAAAATGAGGGGGGATACACCGGAAGCACCGGCCGCAGGCGATGCGAGACGCGCGATGAGACGCCGGGTGTATTTATTTCCAACGCCGGGATGTTATCGGATATTCCCCGGCCATGGGTCCGGACTTTTCCAACCCGATAGGGCACACTGAGACGGCCGACGATTTACGTCAGCCGTGACAGTGAAAAAAGATCAGACGTTGAAGCCTAGCATACGCAGCTGCTCGCGCCCCTCATCGGTGATCTTGTCGGGCCCCCACGGCGGCAGCCACACCCAGTTGATCTTCACATCGGACACCATACCCTCCAGCGCGGAGTGGGCCTGGTCCTCGATGACATCGGTCAGCGGGCAGGCGGCGCTGGTCAGCGTCATGTCGATGGTGGCCACGGGCTGACCGCCCTCGGCCGGGTCGAGGTTGAGCCCGTAGATGAGGCCCAGATCCACGACGTTGATGCCGAGCTCGGGGTCGACGACGTCCTTGAGCGCCTCCATGACCTCCTCGACGGTCGCGTCACCGTCGAAGGTGGTCGGGGTCTCCGTCGGCTTGCTCATTGCGCAGCACTCCTCACAACAGCGTCCTTGTAAGCCATCCAGGAAAGCAGCGCGCATTTGACGCGCGCGGGGAACTTGGCCACGCCCGCGAACGCGACGGCGTCACCGAGGACCTCCTCGTCGGCCTCGACCTTCCCCCTGCCCTGCATCAGCCTGGTGAACTCGTCGACCACGGAGAGCGTCTCCTCGACCGTCGAGCCGGTGGTCAGCTCGTGCAGCACGGAGGCGGCGGCCTGGCTGATCGAGCAGCCCTGCCCGTCGTAGGAGACGTCGAGGATCTTGCCGGCGTCGCCCACCTTGACCCTGAGCGTGATCTCGTCGCCGCACGTCGGGTTCACGTGGTGAACCTCGGCGTCGTACGGCTCACGAAGCCCCCGCCCCTGCGGGTGCTTGTAGTGCTCCAGGATCAGCTCCTGGTACATCGACTCGCCGATCATGGCTATGCGAACACCTTCTGAACGTGATGGAGGCCGCGCACCAGGGCATCGATCTCGGCCGTGGTGTTGTACAGGTAGAAAGACGCCCTCGTGGTCGCGGGTATTCCGAACCGCAGGTGCAGCGGGCGCGCGCAGTGGTGCCCGACGCGTACGGCGATGCCGAACTGGTCGTCCAGGATCTGCCCGACGTCGTGCGGGTGGATGCCCTCCAGCGCGAACGACACCGTGCCGCCGCGCCCCTCCAGCGTTTCGGGACCGATGACGCGCAAGGTGGGCACCTCGCGCAGGGCCTCCAGCGCGTAGGCCGTCAACGTGCGCTCGTGCGCCTCGATGGCCTCCATGCCGACCTCGGTGAGGTAGTCGACCGCCGCGCCGAGCCCGATGGCCTCGACGATCGGCGGCGTGCCCGCCTCGAACTTGTGCGGGATCGGCGCATAGGTCGAGTGGTCCATCCAGACCGCCTCGATCATCTCGCCGCCGCCCAGGAACGGGGGCATGGCCTCGAGCAGCTCCGCCCGCGCCCACAGCACGCCGATGCCCGAGGGGCCGACCATCTTGTGGCCGGTGAAGGCCACGAAGTCGGCGTCGAGAGCGGCGACGTCGACGGGGTGGTGCGGCACGGACTGCGACGCGTCCAGCATGATCAGCGCACCGACCTCGTGCGCCCGCCTGGCCACCTCGGCGACCGGGTTGACGGTGCCGAGGACGTTGGACTGGTGGGCGATCGAGACGATCTTCGTGCGCTCGGTGATCAGCTCGGGCGTGTAGTCGAGCCGCCCGTCGTCGGTGACGCCGAACCACTTCAGGGTCGCGCCGGTGCGCTGCACGAGCAGTTGCCACGGCACGATGTTGGAGTGGTGCTCCATCTCGGAGATGACGATCTCGTCACCCGGGCCGAGCGTGAAGCGCGGGTCGGTGTTGGCCGGGTTGCCGAAGGAGTAGGCGACCAGGTTGAGCGCCTCGGAGGCGTTCTTGGTGAAGATCACCTCGTCGCGTGACGGCGCCCCGACGAAGCCCGCGATCTTGTCGCGGGCCCCCTCGTAGGCGTCGGTCGACTCGGCGCCGAGCACGTGCATGGCGCGCCCGACGTTGCTGTAGTGCAGCGCCAGGTGCTCCCGCATGGTCTCGATGACCTGGTTGGGCTTCTGTGAGGAGTTGCCCGAGTCGAGATAGACGAGCGGTCGCCCGTCGGGCAGCTCGCGGGAGAAGATCGGGAAATCCTTCCTGATCTTCTCCACATCGAAGCTGATGGAACTCATGCAGACGCCTTCGTGTACTGCTCGTAGCCCTCGGCCTCGAGCTTGTCGGCCAGTTCGGGGCCGCCCTGCTCGACGATCCGGCCGTTCGCGAAGACGTGCACGAAGTCCGGCTTCACGTAGCGCAGGATGCGGGTGTAGTGCGTGATCAGCAGCACGCCGGTCTCACCGCCGTCGCGGAAGCGGTTGATGCCCTCGGACACCACGCGCAGCGCGTCGACGTCGAGGCCGGAGTCGGTCTCGTCGAGCACCGCGATCTTCGGCTTGAGCAGCTCCATCTGGAGGATCTCGTGGCGCTTCTTCTCGCCGCCGGAGAAACCCTCGTTGAGGTTGCGCTGGGCGAAGGCGGGGTCGATGGACAGGGCGTCCATGCCGCTCTTCAGGTCTTTGGCGAACTCGCGCAGCTTGGGCGCCTCGCCGCGGACGGCGGTGACGGCCGAGCGCAGGAAGTTCGACACCGAAACGCCGGGCACCTCGACCGGGTACTGCATGGCCAGGAACAGGCCGGCGCGGGCCCGCTCGTCGACGGACAGCTCCAGCAGGTCGACGCCGTCGAGCAGCACCTGCCCGCCGGTGATCGTGTATTTGGGGTGGCCGGCGATCGCGTAGGCGAGCGTCGACTTGCCCGAGCCGTTCGGGCCCATGATGGCGTGGGTCTGGCCCGCCTTCACGGTCAGGTTGACGCCGCGCAGGATTTCCTTGTCCTCGACGGCGACCTGGAGGTCACGGATCTCAAGGGTGGACATGTGCTTAGGACTCCTTCGAGAGCGAGACGAGCACGTCCTCGCCGTCGATCTTGACTGTGTAGACGTTCACTGGCTTGGTCGCGGGAGGGCCGGTGGGCTTGCCCGAGCTGATGTCGAAGCACGAGCCGTGCAGCCAGCACTCCAGCGTGCCGTCGTAGACTTCGCCCTCGCTGAGCTTGACCTCGGCGTGTGAGCAGACATCATGCAGGGCGAAGACGTCTTCGCCCTTGCGCACGAGCGCGACGGGGGTCTCCCCCACCTCGACGCCGAGAACTCCCTCGTCGGGGATGTCATCGAGCTTGCACACCTTTTCGAAGCTCATCGGGCGAGTTCCGCCTCTACGGCGGCGAGCACGCGCTCGCGGATCTCCTCGATCTGGATCTTCTCGATGAGCTGGCCGAGGAAGCCCCTGATGACCAGGCGGCGAGCCTCGTCGTAGGGGATGCCGCGGGCCTGGAGGTAGAACAGGTGCTCGTCGTCGAGCCGGCCGGAGGCGGAGGCGTGTCCCGCTCCGGCGACCTCGCCGGTGAGAATCTCCAGGTTGGGCACCGAGTCGGCGCGGGCGCCGTCGGTGAGCAGGAGGTTGCGGTTGAGCTCGTAGGTGTCGGTGCCCTCGGCCTCGACCCTGATGATCACGTCGCCGATCCAGACGGCGTGCGCCTCCTCGCCCTGCAGGGCGCCGCGGTAGTCGACGTTGCTCTTGCAGTTGGGCTGCGAGTGGTCGACCAGCAGGCGGTGCTCCAGGTGCTGCCCGGCGTCCACGAAGTAGACGCCCGACATGTCCGCGTCGCCGCCGGGGGCGGTGTAGGACACGCTGGGCGACAGGCGTACGAGGTCGCCGCCGAGCGTCACCACGAAGCTGCGGAACGTCGCGTCCTTGGCCAGCGAGGCGTGGTGGTGCGAGACGTGGACCGCGTCGTGGTCCCAATCCTGCAGGCTGACGACCCGGAGGCTGGCTCCGTCGCCGACGACGAACTCGATGTTGTCGGCGTAGACCGCGCTGCCCTTGTGGTCGAGCACGACGATGGCCTCGGCCATCGGCTCCACCTTGACCACGATGTGGCCGTAGGCGGCGCCGTCGCCGGAGCCGTTGAGCGTCAGCACGGTGGGCTTGGAGGTGACGACCTCGCGCGGCACCGTGATCACGGTGGCCTTCTCGAAGCTGTTCCACGCCTGCGCGCTCACCCGGTCGGTGGGCACGAACGACTTGCCCACGCGGGCGTCGTCGCGGCCGACCGTCTCGACGGTGACCTCGGGGGCCGCGTCCACGTCGACGCGGACGTGGCCCGCGGCGTCGGCCTTGCCGCTGTGCAGGCCCTTCAGGCGTGAGAGCGGCGTGAAACGCCACGCCTCCTCACGGCCGCTGGGGACCTCGAAGTCGTCCAGGTCGTAGGACGCCTTCTCGTGCAGGGTCGACAGGGGCTTCTCGTTCAGGCCCATCAGCCGACGGCTCCTTCCATCTGCAGCTCGATCAGCCTGTTGAGCTCGAGCGCGTATTCCATGGGCAGCTCACGCGCGATCGGCTCCACGAAGCCGCGCACGATCATCGCCATCGCCTCGTCCTCGTCGAGCCCGCGGCTCATGAGGTAGAACAGCTGGTCCTCGCTGACCTTGGAGACCGTGGCCTCGTGACCCATCGAGACGTCGTCCTCGCGGACGTCGACGTAGGGGTAGGTGTCGGAGCGGCTGATCTGGTCGACCAGCAGGGCGTCGCACTTGACGGTGCTGGCGCTGCCGTGGGCGCCCTCCTCGATCTGCACGAGACCGCGGTAGGAGGTGCGGCCACCGCCGCGCGCCACCGACTTGGAGATGACGCTGGAGCTGGTGTTGGGCGCCAGGTGCACCATCTTGGAGCCGGCGTCCTGGTGCTGGCCCTCGCCCGCGAACGCGACGCTCAGGGTCTCGCCCTTGGCGTGCTCGCCCATCAGGTAGACGGCCGGGTATTTCATCGTGACCTTGGAGCCGATGTTGCCGTCGATCCACTCCATGGTCGCGCCCTCGTAGGCGACGGCGCGCTTGGTGACCAGGTTGTAGACGTTGTTCGACCAGTTCTGGATGGTCGTGTAACGGCAGCGGGCGTTCTTCTTCACGATGATCTCGACGACGGCGCTGTGCAGCGAGTCGCTGGAGTAGATCGGCGCGGTGCAGCCCTCGACGTAATGGACGTAGCTGTTCTCGTCGACGATGATCAGGGTCCGCTCGAACTGGCCCATGTTCTCGGTGTTGATCCGGAAGTAGGCCTGCAGCGGGATCTCGACCTCGACGTTCGGCGGCACGTAGATGAACGAGCCACCGGACCACACCGAGGTGTTGAGCGCGGCGAACTTGTTGTCGCCCACCGGGATGACCGAGCCGAAGTACTCCTTGAAGAGCTCCTCGTGCTCCTTCAGCCCCGTGTCGGTGTCGACGAAGATGACGCCCTTCTCCTCGAGGTCCTCACGGATCTTGTGATAGACGACCTCGGACTCGTATTGGGCGGCGACACCGGCGATGAGGCGCTGCTTCTCCGCCTCGGGGATGCCGAGCTTGTCGTAGGTGTTCTTGATGTCCTCGGGCAGCTCGTCCCAGGAAGCGGCCTGCTTCTCGGTGGAGCGCACGAAGTACTTGATGTTGTCGAAGTCGATGCCGGTGAGGTCGGAGCCCCAGGTGGGCATCGGCTTCTTGCGGAACAGCCGGAGGCCCTTCAGGCGAAGGTCGAGCATCCACTCCGGCTCGTTCTTGAGCGCGGAGATGTCGCGGACGACCTCCTCGGACAGGCCACGCTTTGCCGCCGACCCGGCGGCATCCGAGTCGGCCCAGCCGAACTTGTAATTCCCGAGGCCTTCCAGCTCCGGGCGGTCGGTGACAGTCACCTTCCGGTCTCCTTGCTCTTGTCTCTATGTGCGGAATCGCCCAGCGTCTGCGGGCTCACGTGTGTCGTGCAGACCCCGTCGCCGTGCGCGATCGTGGCCAGGCGCTGCACCGGGGTGCCGAGCAGTTGCGCGAACGCCTCCGTCTCGGCCTCACACAGCTGCGGGAACTCCGCGGCCGCGTGTGCCACCGGGCAGTGGTGCTGGCAGAGCTGGTCGCCGCCCGACTTGGCCTTGCTGGCCGAGGCGGCATACCCCTCCACCGACAGCGCCTGCGCCAGCACTTGCACGCGCTGGTCCGCCGGCACCGTCCGCATGGCCGGCTCCAGCCGCCGCCGCAGGCTCGAAACCTGCGACCGGGCGAAGTCGGCCACCGCATCCTGACCCATGCGCTCGGCGATGAACCGCAGAGCGCTCTCGGCCAGGTCGTCGTAGGCGTGCTCGAAGGCACTGCGCCCCGCGTCCGTGATCGCGAACAGCTTGGCCGGCCGTCCGCGCCCACGCTGTCCGCGTGGGCGGACCGTGCGAGGCTCGATCATCCCATCGGCCAGCAGCGCGTCGAGATGACGACGGACGGCGGCGGGCGTGAGCCCGAGCCGCTCGCCCAGCGCCGCGGCCGCGACGGGACCATGCTCAAGAATCAGCCTGGCGACACGCGCGCGGGTGCCGCGCTCGCTGCCTGGCTCGATCGTGGGCATGTTTTTCACAACATCAGTGTGCCGTAATTCCTTCCCGCTTCACAAATGGATCCGACCAGGGGCGGGAATGTAATTTGTCACGCAGGGTAGCCTTACCTAACTTTCGCCCGGCCCAGGATCATGAACGTCAGGGCGGAGCAGAAGATGAGCCCGAGCATGACACACGCCATGGGCACGGCGGTCCCGGATCCGGCAAGTCCGACCAGCGGGGCCGAGGCGGCGCCCAGCGCGAACTGCAGCACGCCCGTCAACGCGGAGGCGCTGCCGGCGACGTGGGCGGGCTGCGAGCCCAGCGCCAGCGCACCGGTGCCGGGCAGCACCAGGCCCTGGCCGAGCATGATGACGACCAGCCCGCTCACGATGCCCCACAGGCCGAACCCGGCGAGCGCGGCGGTCATCAGCACCACCCCGCCCACCAGGGCGATGAAGAGCCCGAGGCGGACCAGCAACACGGGCGGCACGCGGCCCGACAGGCGGCCTCCGAGCTGGGCGGTGACGGTCAGGGCCAAGGCGTTGAGCGCGAAGATGAGCGAATATTGCTGGGGCGTGGCGCCGTACACCTCCTGGAGGACGAACGGCGAGCCCGAGATGTAGCCGAACATGGCCGCGAACGCCAGCCCGCCGGTCAGCGCGAAGCCCATGAACGAGCGGTTGCGCAGGAGCTGCCAGAACGTGCCGGCGGTGTGCTTGAGGCCGCCGCTCTCGCGGGCCTCCGGCGGCAGCGTCTCGCGGACGCCCGCCAGCACGGCCAGCAGCAGCACCAGACCGGCGACGCTGAGCGCCACGAACACGCCCCGCCACGACGTGAACGCCAGGAGCTGGGCGCCCGCGATGGGCGCGAGGATCGGCGCCAGGCCGCTGACGAGCATCAGCGTGGCGAAGATGCGGGCGATGGCGGCGCCGTCGTAGAGGTCGCGGACGACGGCGCGCACGATGACCAGCGCCGCGCCGCCCAGGATGCCCTGTAGCAGGCGGAAGACGATGAGCATGGTCACCGACGGGGCGAACGCGCACAGCAGCGAGGCCACCATGAACCCGGCCACGCCCACCATCAGCGGTATCCGGCGGCCGCGCACGTCGCTGACCGGCCCGGCGATGATCTGGCCGACGGAGACGCCGATGAGACAGGCGGTGAGCGTGAGCTGGACCTGCGCGGGAGCGCTCAGCATCTCGGAGGTGATGGCCGGCAACGCGGGGAGGTACATGTCGATGGAGAGCGGCCCGATGGCCGACAACGCGCCCAGAATGACCAAGAGGAGCCCGCGGCGGCGGCTCCTCTGTTTCGGCAGGACGGCGGTGGGCGTGGCTTCGACTGCCACGGACATGCGTGTTCCCCTCTCCCTCGTAGGCGGTGGCCCACGAGGGCCGAGGTATCAAACCATGTTCCGGTCCTCCGAATTCCCAATCATCAGACTTTTCACGATGTTTCGTGAAGCTGGATGATCGAGAGGGGCGCGCCCTGCGGGTCGGCGAGGGTCGAGAAGGGTCCCGGGGGCGCGTCCATCGCGCGTACGAGGACCTGGGCGCCCGCCTGCTCGGCCGCGTCCGTCGTGGCGGCGAGGTCGGCGACGGCGAAATAGGGCATCCAGAACGACGGCATGTCCGCGGGGTAGTCGGAGAACATCTCCATCATGCCCGCGATGCCCTGGCCGCCCGACTGCCACTCGGTGTACTTCAGGCCCTGGATGTCCTGCGGGTTCGGCGCCCAGCCGAAGACCTCCGCGTAGAAGCGCCCGGCGGCGGGCACGTCGCGGCTGAGCAGCTCGTTCCAGCAGAGCGAGACCGGCTCGTTGACCAGCTCGGCGCCGTGGTGGTCACGGGCCTGCCAGGCGCCCGCGTACGAGCCGTCGGGGGCCCGGAAGGCGGTCATGACGCCCTCCTCGAAGACCTGCATCGCCTCCATGACCACGGTGCCGCCCGCCTTCCTGACGCGCTCGGCCAGGGCGGCGGCGTCGTCGGTGGCGACGTAGGTGCTCCAGGACGACCTGGGCCCACCGTCCATCACCGGGCCCAGCCCGGCGACCTTCTTGTCCTGGTGGACGAACATGCCGTAGCCGCCGGCCGCCGGGTCGTCGATCATGTCGGCCCGCCAGCCGAAGACCTCCGTGTAGAAGCGGGCCGAGGCGCCGACATCGGTGCTCGACAGGTCCACCCAGCACGGGATTCCGGGGTCGTACCCACTGCGTTGCGACATGGCAACCTCCTGTTGGGGAGCTCACCGTCAGGCTTTCACCGGATGGGGCCGCTTTCAGCAGAAACCAGTGCTTGAACATGTCCAGATACGGTCAAAGTCACCTGAGGCCCGGACCGCCCGGCGGAGTCCCTAAACTCGTGGCCATGGAATCCCCAGCCGTCGAGCTCGTCGACCTGGTCAAACGTTACGGCGGCAGCACCGCCCTCGACGGCCTCACGCTTCGCGCCGAGCGCGGGGCGGTCACCGCGGTCCTCGGTCCCAACGGCGCGGGCAAGACGTCCACGGTGGAGATCTGCGAGGGGTTCCGCAGGGCCGACGCGGGCACCGTGCGCGTGCTCGGGCTCGCGCCCGCGCTGCCCGAGCTGCGGCCCCGGGTGGGCGTGATGCTGCAGGCGGGCGGCGTGCCACCGGCGATGCGCTGCGCCGAGTGGCTGCGGCTGGTCGCGCGTTTCCACGCCCATCCGCTGGACCCGGGGGCGCTGCTGGAGCGGCTGGGGCTGACCGAGCACGGGCGCACCCCCTACCGGCGATTGTCGGGCGGGCAGCAGCAGCGGCTGTCGCTGGCCGCGGCCGTCGTGGGCCGGCCCGAGCTGGTCTTCCTCGACGAGCCGACGGCCGGGCTCGACCCGCAGGCCAGGCACGCCTGCTGGGATCTGGTGGGCGAGCTGCGCGCGGCGGGCGTGTCGGTGGTGCTGACCACGCACCACATGGACGAGGCCGAGCGGCTGGCCGACCACGTCGTGATCATCGACAAGGGGCGCGTGGTGGCCGAGGGCAGCCCCGCCTCGCTGACGGGGGCCGAGCGGCAGCTCAGGTTCCGGGCCCGCCCGGGGCTGACGCTGGAAGAGCTGCTCAACGCGCTGCCCGCGGGCAGCGCGGCCAAGGAGTCGCCCGCCGGGCACTACATCATCGAGGGCCAGGTGGGGCCCGAGCTGCTGGCCACCGTCACGGCCTGGTGCGCGGCCGAGGGTGTCACGGCCGACGACCTGCGGATCGAGCGCCGCACCCTCGAAGACGTCTTCCTCGAACTGACCGGCAGGGAGCTGCGATGACCGCGCTGGACTTCACCCCCGCGCCCGGGGCGGCGCCGTTCCCGCGCATGGTGCTGGCGCAGGCGGGCGCGGAGATCCGCGCGATGCTGCGCAACGGCGAGCAACTGCTGCTCACCCTGATCATCCCGGTGCTGCTGCTGACCGGCTTCTCGCTGGCGCCGCTGATCGACGTCGGCACCGGCAGCCGGGTCGACTTCCTGGTGCCGGGCGTGCTGGCGCTGGCGGTCATGTCCACGGCCTTCACCGGGCAGGCCATCGCGACGGGCTTCGAGCGGCGCTACGGCGTGCTCAAGCGGCTGGGCGCGACCCCGCTGTCCAGGACCGGTCTCATGCTCGCCAAGACGGCCGCGGTCGCCGGGGTGGAGGTGCTCCAGGCGGTGATCATCGTGGTCGTGGGGCTGGCGCTGGGCTGGCGGCCGCAGGGGTCGTTCCTGAGCGCGGCGCTGCTGATCGTGCTGGGCACCGCGGCGTTCACCGGGCTGGGGCTGCTCATGGCGGGCACGCTCCGCGCCGAGGCCACGCTGGCCGGGGCCAACCTGGTCTACCTGGTGCTGCTGGGGGCGGGCGGGGTGGTGTTCCCGCTGTCGAAGTTCCCCGAGAGTGTGCGACCGGTGCTGGAGGCGCTGCCGATCTCGGCGCTGACCGGCGGGCTGCGCTCGGTGCTCGCGCAGGGCGCGGCCCTTCCCCTGGTCCCGATGGCCGTCCTCGCCGCCTGGGCGGTGCTGTCGCTGGGGCTGGTGGCACGGACGTTCCGCTGGGAGTGACCGTCAGGCGTGCAGCCGGGCGTAGTGGCGCTTGGTGAGGACGGCGACGGCGGTGAGCGGGATCGCGGCGGCCGCCGCGATCCCGAAGAGCAGCCCGTAGCGGCCCTGTTCGGCCAGGAAGCCCGCCGCCCACGACGCGACCGCGCTGCCCACGAACAGCGCCGAGGCGAAGAACGCGATCGACGTGCCCCTGGCCTCGGGCACCACCGAGGTGGCCCACGTCTGCAGCGAGGAGTGCAGGAACGACCAGCCGCCGCCCAGCAGCAGCGCCGTGGCGGCGACCGTGGGCACGCTGACGTGCACGGCCACGATCGCGAACCCGGCGCAGAGCTGGACGCCGCCCACCCCCATCAGCACGGGCGCGGGCCAGCGGCCCGACAACCGCTTGACCAGCTTGGCGAACGCCCACAGGCCGAGCCCGTACGCGGTGATGGCCAGGCCCGCCACGGCGGCGGCCAGCCCGGTGTGCTGCAGCGCGGGGGCCAGGAAGGGCATGGCGCCGAGCATGATCGCCCCTTCGGTGAACGCCAGCCCGAACACCAGCAGCGCCCACCGGTGCCCGAGCACCGCGCCCAGGTAGCGGCGCACGCCGTGCCCCGCCGTGTCCGGCCGGGGCGGCTCGGGGAGTGAGCGCAGCGACAGCGCGCAGGCCAGGGCGCAGACGGCGGGCACGGTGAAGGCCACCCGCCAGTCCAGCAGGCCCGCGACCACGCCGCTGAGGCCCGTGGCCAGCGCCGTGCCGAGGGCGGCGGCGGCCATCAGGTCGGTGAGGGCGCGCTGGCGTACGGACTGCTCGACGGTGTCGCCCACGTACGTCAGGCCCGTGGGGATGACCGCGCCGAAGCAGGCGCCCGTCACGACCCTGGCCACCACCAGCGCCCACAGCTCCGGCATGACCGCCGAGACCAGCCCCGCCAGGGCCGCGCCGAACAGTGCCACGCGCATGACGCGCACACGTCCGAACCGGTCGGACAGTACGCCCCACAGCGGCTGGGTGAGCCCGTAGGCCAGGTAGTAGCCGCTGGCGGCGGCGACCGAGGCCGACAGCGAGACGTTCAGGTCGGCCGCGATCAGCACCAGCATGGGGCTGACGGCGAACCGGTCGAAGCTGCTGACGAACCCGGCCACGGACAGGGCCGGCGGCGGCCGGGTGAGGCTCACGGGGAGAGCGGGGGCAGTCATACGTCCATTTGTCCGAATATAAGATCCGATACGGAGTAATACCACTTTAGATGGGGGAATATTGCCCGGCGCACGGGCGCTCCCCCGACGACTTGCCCCCCTATCCTCTGAGGAGTCCCCGTGACCGCGTACGCCATTGACGACCCGCTGGGCCGCGGTCCCGGCCTGCCCAGGCCGGGGAGCCTGCTGCGGAGCGCCGCCGACTCCATCCCGCCCTCCGGGCTGGTGCTGCTGGGGATCTTCTCGGTGCAGCTGGGCGCCGGATTCGCCAAGGAGCTGTTCGCGACGCTGCCGCCGAGCGCGGTGGTGTTCCTGCGCATCGCGGCCGGGGCGCTGATCATGGGACTGCTCGTCCGGCCCAGGCTGAAGGGGCTGTCGTGGGGCGACTGGGCGGTGGGGATCGGCTTCGGCGCCACCCTCGCCGTCATGAACCTGGTCTTCTACGAGGCCCTGGCGCGGCTGCCGATGGGGATCGCGGTGGCCATCGAGTTCCTGGGGCCCCTGGGCGTGGCGGTGGCGGCCTCGCGGCGCCGGCTGGACCTGCTGTGGGTCGGGCTGGCGGCGGCCGGGGTGGTGCTGCTGGCCCCCTGGGGCGACTCCTCGTCGGTGAGCTGGGCCGGGATCGGGTTCGCGATGGTGGCGGGGGTCTGCTGGGCGGGCTACATCCTGCTGTCGGCGGCGGCCGGGCAGCGGTTTCCCGGGACCACGGGGCTGTCGTTCGCGATGATCGTCTCGGCCGTGCTGGTCGCTCCCGTCGGGGTGACGACCGGCGGCGCCGACCTGCTGCAGCCGGAGCTGCTGCTGATCGGGCTCGGGGTGGGGCTGCTGTCGTCGGTGATCCCGTACTCGCTGGAGCTGCAGGCGCTGCGGCGGATGCCCAAGCAGGTGTTCGGCATCCTGATGAGCCTGGAGCCGGCCGCGGCCGCGCTGATCGGGGTGCTGCTGCTGAGTGAGTTCCTGCAGGTGCAGCAGTGGGTGGCGATCATCTGCATCGTCGCCGCCAGCCTGGGCTCGACCCGGGCGTCCAGGAGCCGCTGATCGGGGGGGGCCGCCGCGCGCCCGTGGGATGGGGTCTCGGGCGCGCGGCGGGGGCTCGGCCCGATGGGCGGGGTGGGCCGAGCCCTTGGAAGGTCACCGGAGTGCGGGTGTCCGCGTGACCAGGCAAGATGCCACCCGCCGCAATGGGGTGGCCGGTCCGTTGAGGACCTGGATGGCGGGGCCGCCGGCGCTCGCTCGAGCGGCCCGAATCGAGGTTACCGCCATCGGGCGGTGCTCGATCCCCGAATGTCAGAACTCGTGCGGTCTTCTCAGTGTTCGGCCCAGATGCCGCGTACGTGGCCGATGTGCTCACCCATGATCTGCCCGACGGCCGCCGCGTCGCCGCTCTTGAGCGCGTCGAGCAGCGCCAGGTGCTCCCTGGCCGAGTCGGCCAGCGTGCCGCGCTCGGAGAGCTGGGACAGCCCGTAGAGGCGGGCCCTGTTGCGCAGGTCACGCACCACGGAGACCAGGTGCGCGTTGCCGCACAGGGTCAGCAGCTCGACGTGGAAGCGCAGGTCGGCGTCCACGTAGGCGAGCAGGTCACCGCCCTCGCTGGCCGAGACGATCTCCTCGGCGATGGGCCGCAGCCGCTCGAACTCCTCCGCCCGCGAGCTGTCGGCCAGCCGGGACACCGTCGGCACCTCGATGAGCTGGCGGATCTCGGTGAGCTCGTCGAGGTCGCGGTCGGACAGCTCGGTCACCCGGAAGCCCTTGTTGCGCACCGCCTCGACCAGGCCCTCCTTGGCCAGGTCGAGCATGGCCTCACGGACGGGCGTGGCCGACACGCCGAACTGGGCGGCCAGCACCGGCGCGGAGTAGACCACTCCCGGCCGCATCTCCCCGGTGATCAGCGCGGCGCGCAACGCGTGCGCGACCTGCTCGCGCAGGCTCTGCCGCTCCCCCACCATCGGCAGGTCGAGCCGGTCGTCGGCAGTCATCCCGCCCATCCTCTCCATGTCTTCACGACCCCGTTCATGACCGTGTTCATGACCGTCTTCATGACCGCGTTCATGACCACGCCTCGTACGCGGCGGCCGCGACCACGAGGTCCTCCCACGCCATGCCCGTGCTCTTGAACACGCGCGGCCCCGGACCGGCGACCACCTTCCCGGTGACGAGGTCGGCGAGGTTGCCGGCGAGATGACCAGAGGTGATCGTACCTTGGCGGATCGGGACGATGACGTCTCCGGCCTCTTCCAGGGCTGCCGCCCTGGCTTCGACGACCACGGTGGCGCGGGCGATCAGGTCGCCGTCGAGCTCGCGGGCGCCGGGCTCGTGCGACCCGACCGCGACGACGGTGACGCCGTCGCGGGCGAGCTTACCCGGGAACAGGGGCTCTCTGGCCGTCGTGCAGCAGGCGACGAGATCGGCCTCGCGGACCGCTCTGGCCACCCCCGCCGGTGTGCCGGAGGTCGCCGGGTTCGTCAGGGTCCGGGCGGTCAGGCCCACGTCGCGGCAGCGCGCGGCGAGTGCCCGTGCCCGGGTCAGGTCGCGGGCGACGATGGTGACATCCTCGATCGGGCGTACCTCCCGCAGCGCCGTCACGTGCCCCCACGCCTGCGGCCCGCTGCCGAACACCACCAGCCGCCGCGCGTCCGGCTCGGCCAGATGGCGCACGGCGAGGGCGGAGACGGCGGGCGTGCGCAGCGAGGTGAGGGCGATCCCGTCCATGGCCGCCAGCGGGGCCAGCGTGTCGCCGTCGAGCAGCAGGTACGTGCCCTGGATCCGGGGCAGCCCGCGCGCCGGGTTGCCGGGCGCGATGCTGACCGCCTTGACCCCCGCGTAGCGCCCGGCCGCGGCCGGCATGAGCAGCAGTTGCCCCGCGGGCAGGTCGACGATCGGCCGCTGCGGCGTGGCCTCCGGGTCGAGCCCGGCCCGCAGCGCCTCCTCCAGGACCTTCACGGCCCGGCCCATGGGCACCAGCCGCTCCAGCGTGGCGGCGTCGAGGTACGGCAGCCCGCTCATCGCAGCGTGAACCCGGTCGGGAAGGGATCGCCGGGATCGACCTCGAAGACGTGCCTGCCGGTCCGGTACGCCATGCCGTCGATCGCCACGATCACGCCCTCATCGGTCTTGTCGCGTACGCGGGCGGTGAAGACGCCGCCGGCGATGCCCTCGTGGACGAGCTCGCCGAGCCCGCTCTCGTCGTGCAGCAGCGCCATCCTGGCCGCGGTGCCCGAGCCGCACGGCGACCGGTCCACCTCGCCGTCGGCGAACACGGTGACGTTGCGCTGCCGCGTAACGCCCTCCACGGCGGGCGGCCCCTCGTGGAAGATCACGCCGTAGACGCCGGACAGCCGCTCGTCGGACCGGTGCCGGGCGGCCGGGTGATCGGCCAGCTCCGCCTTGATCCGGCGGCTGTGCTCGACGAGGGCGCCCAGGTGCCGGGGCTCGACCGACAGCCCGAAGGCCGCGGCGGGCACCGACGCGTAGATGGCTCCCCCGTAGGCCACGTCGACCTTCACGCCGGCGACCCGGACGTCGCGGGCGACGACGAACGACGGGACGTTGACGAAGGTCACGGACGTGATCCGGCCCGCGGACATCCGCACCTGGGCCGTCACGCGCCCCGACGGCACGTCCACCACCACGTCGGCCACACCGTCAGGATCGGCCTCGACCAGCCCTTCGTGCACCGCGTAGGCGCCCAGCGCGATGGTGCCGTGCCCGCAGGCGGTGGAGAAGCCGTCCTTGTGCCAGAACAGCGCCCCCAGGTGCGCGCCGGGGTCGTCCGGCGGGACCAGGAAGCAGCCGTACATGTCGGCGTGCCCGCGCGGCTCGTGGCACAGCAGCCGCCGGACATCGTCGAACCCGGTCATGGCGGTGACGCGGCGCGCGGCCACGTCCGCGCCCGGGATCTCGGCCACCCCGCCGGTCACGATGCGGAACGGCTCCCCGCCCGTGTGGTAGTCGACGGTCGTGATCACAGCTCGAACCCCGCCGGGAACGGGTCGCGCGGGTCGAGGAAGTATTGGGCGGTGCCGGTGACCCAGGCGCGGCCGGTGATCGACGGCACCACCGCGGGCGCCCCGCCCACGGTCGTCTCCTCCAGCACCCGGCCGATGAACCGGGTGCCGATGAACGACTCGTTGACGAAGTCGCGGCCGACCGGCAGCTCGCCGCGGGCGTGCAACTGCGCCATGCGGGCGCTGGTGCCGGTGCCGCAGGGCGAGCGGTCGAACCAGCCGGGGTGGATGGCCATGGCATGCCGCGAGTGGTGGGCGTCGGAGCCGGGGGCGGCGAAGTAGACGTGGTGGCAGCCGCGGATGCGGTCGTCCTCGCGGTGCACGGGCTCGTCGGCGGCGTTGATCGCCTCCATGGTGGCCAGCCCGGCCGCGATGATCTCGTTCTTGGCCTTGCGGTCGAAGGGCAGGCCGTAGTGGTCGAGGTTCACGATGGCGTAGAAGTTGCCGCCGTAGGCCAGGTCGTACGGGATCTCCCCGAACCCGGGCACGGTCACGGCGGCGTCCAGCCGGTCGCTGTAGGAGGGCACGTTGCGCAGCGTCACCGCCATGGCCATGCCGTCCTCGACTCGCACGTCCACCTCGACGAGCCCGGCGGGCACCTCCAGGCGCACGGTCGTGACCGGCTCGACGACCTCCACCATGCCGGTCTCCACCAGCACGGTGGCCACGCCGATGGTGCCGTGACCGCACATCGGCAGCAGCCCGGACACCTCGATGAACAGCACGCCGTAGTCGGCGTCGGGCCTGGTCGGGGGCTGCAGGATGGCGCCGCTCATGGCCGAGTGGCCGCGCGGCTCGGTCATCAGCAGCGTACGGATGTGGTCGAGGTTGTCGCGGAAGTACACGCGCCGCTCGGCCATGCTCGCGCCGGGGATCACCCCGATGCCGCCCGTGATGACCCGGGTCGGCATGCCCTCGGTGTGGGAGTCGACGGCGTGGAAAACGCGCTTGGTCCTCATCGCAGCCCTTCTGCCAGTGCCTTCTCGGTCGCCGCCCGCACGATAGCGGCCTGCTCCCCGGTCAGCGGCTGCCGGGGCTGCCTGCAGGTTCCCCCATGACGGCCCGCGAGGTCCATGGACAGCTTGATGGCCTGGACGAACTCGGTCTTGGAGTCCCAGCGCAGCAGCGGGTGCAGCGTCTTGTACAGGGGCAGCGCGGTGTCCAGGTCGCCGGCGACGGCGGCCCGGTAGAGGGCGACGTTGGCGGCGGGCAGCGCGTTGGGGTAGCCGGCGACCCAGCCGACCGCGCCGGCGACGGCCAGTTCGAGCAGCACGTCGTCGGAGCCGATCAGCAGGTCCAGCTCGGGGGCGAGCTCGGCGATCTCGTACGCGCGCCGCACGTCACCGCTGAACTCCTTGATCGCCACGATCAGCCCCTCCTCGTGCAGCCTGGCCAGCAGCGCGGGAGTCAGGTCCACCTTGGTGTCATAGGGGTTGTTGTAGGCCACGACCGGCACGCCCGCCTTGGCCACCTCGCGGTAGTGCTCGACGACGGCCCGCTCGTCGGCCCGGTAGGAGTTCGGGGGCAGCAGCAGCACCGAGCCGCAGCCGGCCTCGCCCGCGTGCTCGGCCCAGCGGCGGGACTCGGCGGCGCCGTACGCGCTCACGCCGGCCATCACGTTGCGGCCGCCCACCGCCTCGGCGGCGGTCTCGATCACCTTGGCCCGCTCGTCCGGGGTGAGCGTCTGATACTCGCCGAGCGACCCGTTCGGCACGACCCCGTCACAGCCGTTGCCGACCAGCCAGCGGCAGTGCGCGGCGAAGCCGTCGTAGTCGACCGACAGGTCCTCGCGCAGGGGTAGCGCGGTGGCCACCATGACACCCTGCCAGGGCTTGCTGCGGTGTTCCATCGGAAAGTCCTCCATGTCAGGGGGTCAGTGAGCGGAGTGGTCGTCGGGTTCCGTTCCGGCGAGGGCGCCGAGGGTCACGGGCTGGGCGATGGGGCGGCGGGGCGGCTGGGGCGGCTCGCCGGCCAGGCAGGAGACGGCGTAGCCGCAGATGCGGCCCTGGCACCAGCCCATGCCGGGGCGGGCCAGGAGCTTGATGGAGCGGGCGTCGGTGGCGCCGAGCTCCTGCGCCTCGCGTACGCGGGCCAGCGGCACCTCCTCGCACCGGCACACCAGCGTGTCCGCGCGCAGCCACCCCTGCCAGCCCGGCCGGACCGGATAGGCCCGCTGCAGCGCCACGCCGAACGCCCGCCACCGCTCCCGGCGCCGCAGCAGCACGGCGGGGACCTCGCCAGTAGAAGAGCGTTCAGCGGCGATGGTGCGGCCCGCGATCCGGCCCTCCAGCTCCGACAGGCGCCAGCCGCCCACGCCGGTGGGCTCGCCGGCCGCCCAGACGCCGGGCACGGTGGTGCGCTGAGCGTCGTCCACGGTCAGCACCGGGCTGCCGTCGGCGTCCTGCCGGGTCGCGCAGCCGAGTTGGGTGCCCAGCTCGATCTGCGGCACGAATCCGTAGCCGGTGGCCAGGGTGTCGCATTCGACGACGCGGGTGGCCAGAACGTTCCAGTCCTTGTCGAGGCGGGCCACGGTGACGGCCTCCACCTCGCGCTCCCCGTGGGCGGCCACCACCGCCTGGCGCGGGTGGTAGGGCACCCGGTGCCTGGCGAGCGTGGCCGCGTACCCGGCCGCCTCTCCGGCCTTGCCCAGGGCGAGCAGCGGATGCCTGGCCAGCCCGAGCCCGCCGTTGGCCTCGAACACCCCCAGCACCCGCGCCCCCGCCCCGGCCAGCCCGGTGGCCACCGGCAGCAGGAAGGGGCCGGTGCCCGAGATGACGATGCGCCGGCCGGCCACGACGCCGTTGCCCTTGAGCAGCGCCTGCGCGCCGCCGGCGGTGAGCACGCCGGGCAGGTCCCATCCGGGGAAGGGCAGCGGCCGGTCGTAGGCACCGGTGGCTATCAGCAACCGGCGCGCCCGGATGACCACGGGCCGCTCGGACGCGCCCGGATCACGGGTCAGGCAGTGGACGATCAGGTCGCCGCCGGGGTCGCGGGACACGTTCCACACCTGGTGCCTGAGCAGCAGGTCGGCGCGGTCGCCGAGCGCCCTTGCCTGCCGCAGGAACCGTTCGAGGCCCGGCGCCGTCTTGGGCTCGGCGGAGTGGCGGAAGTACTGGCCGCCGAGCCGCGCCGCCGAGTCCACGAGTGCCACCCGCAGCCCCGCCCGCGCCGCCGTCAGCGCGCCCGCCGCCCCGGCGGGCCCGCCACCGATCACCACCAGGTCGTACGTCACGACGCCGTCACCTCGTCCCCCGGCGCGGCCTCCAGCAGGCAGGCCCGCTCGGGCGCCCGCCCGTTGACGGAGACCAGGCAGTCGAAGCAGACCCCGATCCCGCAGAACAGCCCCCGGGGCCGCCCGCCGAACCGGGTCGCGCGCCAGGACCGCACACCGGCCGCGTGCAGCGCCGCGCCGATCGTCTGCCCGGGCGCGACCGGCACCGGCCGCCCCTCGAAGCTGATGTGGAACGTCACTGGGCCTCCTCGGCGAAGCGGTCGGGGCGGAAGGGGCGCAGGTCCAGGTCGGGCCGCTCATCGGCGAGGACCTGCGCGAGCAGGTGACCGGTCGCCGGGGCCAGTCCGATGCCGGCCCCCTCGTGCCCGCACGCGTGGTACAGCCCGGGCACCCGCGGGTCGGCGCCGATGACGGGCAGGTGGTCGGGGCAGTACGGCCGGAACCCGCAGTACGACCTGATGGCCCGCACCTCCCGCAGGGCGGGAAAGAGCGCGACCGCCTGGGCGGCCAGCCGCGCGAGGACCGGCACGGAGGTCGTCCTGTCGAACCCGACGCGCTCCCTGCTGGCCCCGATGAGCACGGTGCCGGCGGGTGTCCCCTCCACCACGGCGGAGGTCTCCAGCCCTTCTGAGTCGCTGGCCACGTTGGTCACGTAGGCGGCGGTGTAGACCTTGTGCCTGATGAGCGGCTCGCCGAGGGGCTCGGTGACGAGGATGAACCCCCGTCTGGGCAGGACCGGCAGGTTCACGCCCGCGAGCGCGGCCACCTCGCCACCCCAGGTGCCCGCCGCGTTGACGACCGCGCCGCCGAGGACGTCACCCTCCGAGGTGCGCACGCCCGTCACCCGCTCGCCCGACCGGAGGAAGCCCGTCACCGTGGCGCCCAGCCGGAGTCGCAGCGTGCCGCGACCGAAGCTCTCGGCGCCGTGCCGGAGCAGGGAGGCGGCGGCGAGCATGGGCTGCACCTGGGCGTCCTGCGGGTAGAACACGCCACCGGCCAGGCCATCGGCCAGGTGCGGCTCGTAGTCGCGCAGCGTGTCCGGCGGCACCAGGGTGTGCTCCACGCCCTGTTTGGCGGCGAGCTGCGTGAGCTGCGCCCGCACCTCGCCGGTCTCGGCGACGACCAGCCCGCCCTTGGCCTCGAACTCGAAGCCGCCGTGCGCGGACAGCGTGCGCCACAACCGGTTCGAGAGCACGGCCAGCTCCAGCTCGGGCCCCGGCTCCTTGTCGGACACCAGGATGTTGCCCTCGCCCGAGCCGGTCGTGCCGCCGGCCACGGGTCCCCGGTCGATCACGGTCACGTCGAGCCCGGCGCGCGCGCAGTAGTAGGCGCAGGCCGCTCCCACCACTCCGGCGCCGACGACGATGACGTCGGACATCAACCCACCTCCCCCAGTAATATGTCACATACCTCGCTAGCTTGAGAAGCCCGTGGCGGGACCGGCCGACCCGGCCCTTACCATCGATGACGTGAAGCTACCCACGGACCATTCCAACCCCCACGTGCGCCGTCTGTTCTCCTTCTGGGCGCCCACCCAGTCGACGATGCGCGGCTGGGCGATGGCCTCCGTGGTGGTGAACGCCGGCATCACGGTGACCGGCGCGGGCGTGCGCGTCACGGCCTCCGGGCTCGGCTGCCCGACCTGGCCCCAGTGCACCCCCGACAGCTTCATCCCGGTCGCGCACCCCGAGGTCGACCCGCTCAACATGGCCGTGGAGTTCGGCAACCGGCTGCTCACGTTCCTGGTGCTGGCGGTCGGGGTCGCGTGCGTGCTGTCGGCCTGGCGCATGGTGCCGCGCCGGCGCTCGCTGGTGCGGCTGGCCCTGCTGCAGCCGGCCGGCATCCTGTTCCAGGCCCTGTGGGGCGGGCTGGTGGTCAGCACCATGCTCAACCCGCTCACGGTCGGCGTGCACTACCTCGCCTCCAGCGCCCTGATCGCCGCCTGCTGGATGCTCTACGCCCGCGCGGGCGAGGGCGACGCGCCCGTGCGCCGGGTGGCCCATCGCGACGTCCGCAGGCTCGGCCACGTGCTGCTCGCGGCGGTGTTCGCGCTGCTGGTGGCCGGTGTCGTGGTCAGCGGCACGGGCCCGCACTCGGGCGACGAGATGGCCTCCCGCTTCGACCTCGACATCGAGACCGTGGCGCGGCTGCACGCCGACATCGCCTACGTGGTGGCGGGGCTGACGTTCGCGCTGCTGTTCGCCCTGCACGTGACGAAGTCGGCCCGGCCCGCCAGGCGGGCGGCGCTGGGGCTGTTCGTGGTGGTGCTGCTCCAGGGCGTGATCGGGTACACGCAGTGGTTCCTGGCCGTGCCCGCCGTCCTGGTGCTGCTGCACGTCGTCGGCTCGACCCTGGTCTGGATCGGCGCGCTCAGGGCCGTCACCTCGCTGCGCACCCGGGACCCCGAGCCCGCGCCCGCCGGCCGCTCCCCCGCCGAAGCGGCCGCCGCCGTCTGAGTTGGTATGCCAGGCTATGGGGTGTTAGGTCCGCCACTCCCCCGCCCGCAAGGGGTGCGATTTGCTGGGAAAAGTCCGCCCCTCTCGGAAGGTGCTGCGCCGGACGTACCAGGGGCTCGTGCTGGTGAGCGTGCTGGCGCTGGCGCCGATGACGTGGGCCTGGCTGAGCAGCTCGGCGCACCGGGCGACGGCCGAGGGCGACGGCTGGCTGGGGCGGGTGCCCGAGACGCAGGCCGCGCTGGTGCTCGGCGCGGGCCTGTACGGCACACAGCCCACGCCCATGCTGGCCCGCAGGCTCGACATCGCCGCCGAGCTCTACCACGGGGGCAAGGTGCGGGCGCTGCTGCTGTCGGGTGACAACAGCCGCAAGGAATATGACGAGCCGACCTCCATGCGCGACTATCTGCGGGCCAAGGGCGTGCCCGACGCGGTCATGGTGCTCGACTACGCCGGTTTCGACACGTGGGACTCGTGCGTGCGGGCGCGCAAGGTGTTCGGGGCCGAGCGGGTGACGGTGGTGACGCAGGAGTTCCACCTGCCCAGGGCCGTGACGCTGTGCCGGACGGCGGGGCTGGAGACGTTCGGGGTGGGTGACGACTCCGTCAGGCGATGGGCCTCGACGACGTACGCGTACGCGGCCCGCGAGCTGTTCGCCACCGCCAAGGCGTTCGCCGACGCCCTGGTGCTGCACTCCGACCCCGTCTATCCCGGGCCGCGCGAGGTCTCGCTCACCCGCATCCTCGATCAGGTGGGGGCGCCGGGCGCGTAGCCGGGCGGCGGTGAGCCCCTGGCGACCGACCTGGCGTGCATCTCCGGCACGGGGAAGTCGGCGCGGGCGGTGCTCATGCACTCCAGCAGGGCCCGCTGCTCCTCGTGGAAGGTGTCCTCGTCGACCATGTGGCGGGCCGCCCGCTCGTGCAGCAGGCCCAGCTCGGTCGCGGCGAGCTGGTAGTCGCGCATGGCGCGCACCCCGCGCTTGCCGCCGTGGGCCCTGGCCCACTGCCGCGCCTGCCGCCGCCGGGGGAACGCCGACAGCATGTAGACGTCGGCCTGGGTGACCAGCTTGGTCGGCTCGTAAGGTGGCAGATAGCGCTGGATGAGCGCCACGATGCGCCGCCGGTCGTTGAACACCACGCCGATGAGCACCACCAGCACGACCAGCAGCGCCAGGTAGGCCACCACGAGCCCGAAGACGCCGCCGTAGGAGACCAGGCCGTTCCACAGCCCGTGCAGGATCATCGCCCCGGCCCAGCCCACCAGCACGAAGGTGACGCGGTCGGGGCCGCGCCGCTGGGCCGCGTAGGCGACGCCGACCCCGATCATCGAGGTGAACAGCGGATGCGCCAGCGGCGACAGCACCCCGCGCAGCACCACGGTGACGGCCAGCCCCTTGACGCCCGAGGTGGACAGCGCCTGGAAGTAGTAGCTGACGTTCTCGCTCATCGCGAAGCCGAGACCGACCATGCTGGCGTAGATGATGCCGTCGGTCGGCCCGTCGAGCTCGGCCCGGCGGAACTTGAGCAGGCCCAGCAACACCAGGCCCTTCATCGACTCCTCCACTACGGGCGCCCCGAACGTGGCCGCGAGACTGCGGGCGTTGGACTCCGACAGGTTGGCGGTGTCGATGATGTAGTGCAGATTGAGCGAGTTGACCAGACCGGCCACCAGCACCGCGACGCCCGCGCCCCAGGCGAAGGCGAAGATCAGGTTGCTGCGCGGCTCCGGCTCCATCCGGTCGAGCGCCAGCACGGCGGCCAGCAGCAGCGGCACGGGGGCCAGGGCCAGCATGAGGGCGATGAAGACCTGCACCGGAGCGCCGTTGAGCACGTCGAAGGAGAACGAGACGAGGGCGCAGATGCCGGTCAGGACAAGCCCGATGATCAGTGCGAACGATGGGCGGTCCTTCAACACCCAGCGTGGATCACGGGTCGCCATACGGTGACTTTAACGGATCAGAGTGCCGGGGTCCGTGTGGGTCCGCGCAGTGCGGCTCCAGGCCGGGTACGCCGTGATCGACCTGGAGTGTCGTGTGGCCGATCTCGAACCGGTCGTGCAGCAGGTCGGCGAGGCGCGTGCGCACCCGGTGGCAATCCGACCCCCCTGAGACGATCACGTGGGCCGACAGGGTGGGATAGCCACTCGTCACCGTCCAGACATGGAGGTCGTGCACCTCCTCCACGTCCCTTTCGGCGGCCAGCAGGCGGCCGATCTCGTCCGGGTCGAGGTCGCTGGGCGCGGCCTGGAGCAGCACCCGGCCCGAGTCGCGCAGCAGCCCCCAGCCGGCCTTGAGCATGAGGGCGGCCACCACGAGCGCGGCGATCGTGTCGGCCTGGCGGAAGCCGGTCAGCCAGACCACGAGGCCGGACAGGGCGGTGGCGATGAAGGCGTACATGTCGTTGAGCACGTGCTGGAAGGCGCCCTCGACGTTGAGACTGCGCCGGTCGGCCCTGGACAGCAGCCAGGCGGCCAGCGCGTTGACCACGATCCCGGCCACCGCGGTGACCAGGACGACGGGCCCGTGCACGTCGGGCGGCTCGATCAGCCGGCGCACGCCCTCATAGAGGAAGTACGCCACCAGCAGCAGCAGCGTCACCCCGTTGATCTGGGCGGACAGGATCTCGGCCCGCTTGTAGCCGAAGGTGTAGGCGCCCTTGGCCGGGCGGGCGGCGATGCGCATGGCGATCAGGGCCAGCGCGATGGCGCTGGCGTCGGTGAGCATGTGGGCGGCGTCGGAGATCAGCGCGATCGAGTTGGCGGCCACACCGGCGACCACCTCGGCCGCCATGAAGCCGAGAATGAGCGCCAGCGCGCCGATCAGATAGCGCTTGTCGGCGTCAGCGCTGTGGCCGTGCCCGTGCCCGTGACCGCTCATATGGTCTCTCTCAGATGCTCCCGGCTCAGGTCGAGCAGCATGCGGACGTGGGCGTCGGCCAGCCGGTAGTAGATCATCCGCCCGGCCCTGCGGCTGGCCACGATGCCGGCCGTGCGCAGCAGGCGCAGCGCGTGCGAGACGGCCGTGTCGGTCACCTCGACCGCGTCGGCCAGGTCGCACACGCACAGCTCTCCCGCCTCCAGCAGCGCGTACAGCAGCCGGGCGCGGGTGGGGTCGCCGAGCAGGCGGAACAGCTCGGCCAGCCGGGTGGCCTCCTCGGAGGTCACGAGCCGGTCCCGGGTGGCGGCGACCCTGGCCGCGTCCGGCTCCTGCACGACGCAGCCGTCGAGTCCCGCCACAACACCTGAAGAGCTGTTCATTCGTGCATGATAAGGAGGGAAAAAGGCCCGGCGCAACGGCCGGGCGAGGAGGACGTCAGGCCAGCAGCGGGTCGATCGCCACGGCCAGGAACAACAGCGCCAGATAGGCGTTCGACCAGTGGAAGAAGCGCATGGGCCGCAGGTCGACGCCGGTCTTGCCGGAGTTGAGCCGGGCCAGCAGGCGGTGCACCTCCCACAGGCACATCACGCCGAGCACGGCCGCCACGATCGGGTAGAACAGCGTGGTGCCGGCCACCGGCCACAGCGCCAGCGAGCACAGCACGGTCGCCCACGTGTAGGCGATGGACTCCAGGATGACCCGCCGCTCGGTGGCCACCACCGGCAGCATCGGCACCTTGGCCGCCGCGTAGTCCTCCTTGTAGCGCATGGCCAGTGTCCAGGTGTGCGGCGGCGTCCAGAAGAACACCACCCCGAACAGCACGAGCGGCGCCCAGTCGAGCCGGTCGGTGATGCCCGCCCAGCCGATCATCACCGGCATGCAGCCCGCGATGCCGCCCCAGACGATGTTCTGGGCCGTGCGCCGCTTGAGGATCATCGAGTAGACCAGCACGTAGAACAGGATCGCCGCCGTCGACAGCACCGCGGCGAGCCAGTTGGTGGTGACCCACAGGCCGATCGTGGACAGGACGCCGAGCACGATGCCGAAGATCAGCGCGCCGCGCGGCGACACCTGGTGCCTGGCCAGGGGCCTGCGGCGGGTGCGGCGCATCTTCTGGTCGATGTCGCGGTCGACGTAGCAGTTGAGCGCGTTGGCGCTGCCCGCCGATAGGGTGCCGAACACCATGACCGAGATGGACGTCCACAGCGGCGGCAGGCCGCCCGCCGCGAGGAACATCACCGGCAGTGTCGTGATCAGCAGCAGCTCGATGATCCGCGGCTTGGTGAGGGCGATGTAGGCCTTCACGATCATGCCGATCGAGCGCGGCGCCTCCACCTGTGGTGATGGGGCCGTCGCCTGCCTGTTGGTCAGCACCGTCAAGGCGCTTCCAGCCTGTGCGGAGTCAACGCGTAACCTCTGATAAGAGCGGATCCATGGGTGGGCGCCGTGACGCCCCTGCGAACAAACAAACTGTAGTAGCAGGGGCGGCCGGTCCGGCCAATGGGGGGCTTGCGCCGTACATGGACACGCGAGGGTGGAATGGGAATCGATCGCCTGCCGCCCTCGGTTAGGGTCCCGTATGGGCGGGATAGCCAACCGGCATACCAATGACAACTAGATTCCGGAGACCCAGCACTTGAGCACCGAACTCGTGCCAGCCCTTGAATGGACCGACCTGGACAAGCAGGCGGTCGACGTCGTTCGAGCCCTGGCGATGGACGCAGTGGAGAAGGCGGGCTCGGGCCACCCCGGCACCGCCATGAGTCTGGCCCCCGCCGCCTACCTGTTGTTCCAGCGCGCGATGCGGCACGACCCGACCGACCCCAACTGGCTCGGCCGCGACCGGTTCGTGCTGTCGTGCGGCCACTCGAGCCTGACGCTCTACATCCAGCTCTACCTGTCCGGCTACGGCCTGTCGCTCGACGACCTCAGGCGGCTGCGCCAGTGGGACAGCCTCACGCCGGGTCACCCGGAGCACGGTCACACGGCGGGCGTCGAGACCACGACGGGCCCGCTGGGCCAGGGCCTGGGCAACGCGGTCGGCATGGCGATGGCGGCCCGCCGCGAGCGCGGCCTGTTCGACCCCGACACCGAGCCGGGCGCCTCGCCGTTCGACCACCACATCTGGTGCTTCGTCAGCGACGGCGACATCGAGGAGGGCATCAGCCACGAGGCCAGCGCGATCGGCGGCCACCAGAAGCTGGGCAACCTCATCGTGATCTGGGACGACAACCGCATCTCCATCGAGGACGACACGCTGATCGCCAAGTCCGAGGACGTGGTGAAGCGCTACGAGGCCTACGGCTGGCACACCGAGAGCGTCGACTGGACCGCCTCCGGCGACTACGTCGAGGACGTCCAGGCCCTCTGGGACGCGGTGCAGAAGGCCAAGGCGGAGACCGACCGGCCGTCGTTCATCCGGCTGCGCACGATCATCGGCTGGCCGGCCCCGAACAAGCAGAACACCGGCAAGATCCACGGCTCGGCGCTGGGCGAGTCCGAGGTCGCCGCCACCAAGCAGGTCATGGGCATGGACCCGGCCAAGACCTTCGACGTGCCGGCCGCGGTGCTGGCGCACGCCCACGGCGTCGCCCAGCGCGGCCGCGCCGAGCACGCCGACTGGGACAAGGGCTTCGCCGACTGGCGCCTGGCCAACCCCGAGCGGGCCGCCGAGCTCGACCGCATCTCCAAGCACGAGCTGCCGGCCGGCTGGGCCGCGGCGCTGCCGTCGTTCGAGAAGGGCGGCTCTGTCGCCACCCGCAAGGCCTCCGGCGAGGTGCTCAACGCGCTCGCGCCGGTGCTGCCCGAGCTGTGGGGCGGCTCGGCCGACCTGGCGGAGTCCAACAACACCACGATGAAGGGCGAGCCGTCCTTCATCCCGGAGGAATACCAGACCAAGGCGTTCCCGGGAAACCGCTACGGCCGCACGATGCACTTCGGCATCCGCGAGCACGGCATGGGCGCCATTCTCAACGGCATCGCGCTGCACGGCGGCACCCGCCCGTACGGTGGCACGTTCCTGGTCTTCTCCGACTACATGCGGCCGGCCGTGCGCCTGGCGGCGCTGATGAAGCTGCCGGTCACCTACGTGTGGACGCACGACTCCATCGGCCTGGGCGAGGACGGCCCGACCCACCAGCCGATCGAGCACCTGTGGGCACTGCGCGCGATCCCCGGCCTCGACGTGGTGCGCCCCGCCGACGCCAACGAGACCGCCTACGCCTGGAAGGCCGTGCTCGAGCACACCGACCGGCCCGCTGCCCTGGCGCTGACCAGGCAGAACCTGCCGGTTTACGAGGGCACCAGCGCCGAGGGCGTGGCCCGCGGCGGCTACGTGCTGCGCGATGCGTCCAACGGCGAGCCGAAGGTCATCCTCATCGCCACCGGCAGCGAGGTGGAGATCGCGGTGAACGGCCGCGATCTGCTGGAGGCGCAGGGCATTCCCACGCGGGTGGTGTCGATGCCGTGTGTCGAGTGGTTCAACGGGCAGGACTCCGCATACAGGCAGACCGTACTGCCGTCCTCGATCCGGGCTCGTGTCGCGGTCGAGGCGGGCATCGCGCTCGGCTGGCACCAGTTCGTCGGCGAGTGCGGAGAGGTGGTGGGCCTCGAACACTTCGGTGCCTCCGCGCCGTACAAGACTTTGTACGAGCAGTTCGGGCTGACGCCCGAGCGGGTGGCGGCGGCGGCCAAGGCGAGCCTGGCCAAGCTGGGTCAGGACAAGGGCGAGACGACGGGAAACTGAAGAAAAGATGAGCGAGATCCTCAATAAGCTGTCCAGCCAGGGCGTGGCCATCTGGCTCGACGACATCAGTCGCGAGCGCCTGCGCACCGGCAACCTCGAGCAGCTGATCCGCGAGAAGAACGTCGTCGGGGTGACCTCCAACCCGACGATCTTCGCCAGCGCGCTCAGCAAGGGCGACGCCTACGACACCCAGCTCCACGACCTGGCCGTACGCGGCGTGGACGTGGGCGAGGCCGTACGCGCCATCACGACCTACGACATCCGCTGGGCCGCCGACGTGCTGCGCCCCGTCTACGACGCCACGGGCGGCGTGGACGGCCGCGTGTCGCTCGAGGTCGACCCCCGCCTGGCTCGCGAGAGCGAGAAGACGGTGGCCGAGGCCAGGGCGCTGTGGTGGATGGTCGACAGGCCCAACCTGTTCATCAAGATCCCCGCCACGGCCGAGGGGCTGCCCGCGATCACGCAGGCGCTGGCCGAGGGCATCAGCGTCAACGTCACGCTGATCTTCTCGCTCGAGCGCTACCGCGCGGTCATGGACGCCTGGCTGGCCGGCCTGGAGGCCGCGCAGGCCAAGGGCCTCGACCTGGCCACGATCGAGTCGGTGGCCTCGTTCTTCGTCAGCCGGGTCGACACCGAGATCGACAAGCGGCTCGACAAGCTCGGCAAGCCGGAGCTCAAGGGCAAGGCGGGCATCGCCAACGCGCGCCTGGCGTACGCGGCCTTCGAGGACGTGATGAACTCCGAGCGCTGGCAGCGCCTGCGCTCGGCGGGCGCCCGCCCGCAGCGGCCGCTGTGGGCCTCGACCGGCGTCAAGAACCCCGAATACTCCGACACGATGTACGTCGACCAGCTCGTCGCCCCCGGCACCGTCAACACGATGCCGGAGAAGACCCTCGACTCGGTGGCCGACCACGCCAACGTCACCGGCGACACCGTGCGCCCCTTCTACGAGCAGGCCTGGAACACCATGGCCGAGCTCAAGGAGGCCGGCGTCGACTACGACGACGTCGTGAAGGTGCTGGAGGACGAGGGCGTGCAGAAGTTCGAGGCGTCCTGGAACGAGCTGCTCGAGAGCGTCAAGAAGAACCTGGTTCCGTGATGGAGGTGTCCTACCGCGAGGAGGGGGTGGCCTCGGCCGCCTCCTCCGTCGCGGGGCGCCTCGTCGCCGACGGCGTGCCCGCGCGGCTCGCCGGCGGCGACCCCACGCTGTGGGGTGAGGACGCCGAGGCGGAGGCGGCGGTCAGGCTCGGCTGGCTGACCCTGCCCCGCTCCTCGCGCGAGCTGCTGCCCGAGCTGGGCGAGCTCGCCGAGCGGGCCCGCGCCGCGGGCCTGACCAACGTGGTGCTGGCCGGGATGGGCGGCTCGTCGCTGGCGGCGGAGGTCATCTGCGACACCGCCGACGTGCCGCTCACCGTGCTCGACACCACCGATCCCGGGCAGGTGCGCCGCGCGCTCACCGAGCCGCTGGAGGCCACGATCGTGGTCGTGGCCGGCAAGAGCGGCTCGACCGTGGAGACCGACTGCCACCTGCGGATCTACGAGCGGCTCTTCGCCGACGCGGGCCTGGCGCCCGCGGGCCGCATCGTGGTCGTCACCGATCCGGGCTCGCCGCTGGAGCAGCGGGCCCTCGACGGCGGCCACCACCTGTTCCTGGCGCCTCCCGACGTGGGCGGCCGCTACTCTGCCCTGTCGGCGTTCGGGCTGGTGCCCAGCGCGCTGGCGGGCGCCGACGTGGCGCGGCTGCTCGACGACGCGGAGGAGATCCTGCCGCTGCTGTCGCGCGACACCGGCAACCCCGGGCTCGACCTGGGGGCCGCGCTCGGCGGCTCGGCGCTGGCCGGGCGCGACAAGCTGCTGCTGGAAGACCAGCTCTCGTCCATCAGCGGGCTGCCCGACTGGATCGAGCAGCTCGTCGCCGAGTCCACCGGCAAGCAGGGCAGGGGGATCCTGCCGATCGTGGGCGCCGACCCGACGCGGGCGGGCGACGAGCTCGTCGTCGCGATCGAGTCGGACGGCGGTGACGTACGCGTGGACGGGCCCCTGGGCGCGCAGTTCCTGGTCTGGGAATACGCCACCGCGATCGCCGGGCTGCTGATCGAGATCGACCCCTTCGACCAGCCCAACGTGGCCGAGTCGAAGGACAACACCGCATCCCTGCTGGCCCTGCCCGACCTGCCCACCGGCGGGCCCGCGTTCACGGACGGCCCGGTGGAGGTCTACGGCGCGGTGACGGCGAAGGACCTGCCCGGGGTGTTCGCCGAGCTGCTCCGCGCGGTGCCGGGCGACGGTTACCTGGCGATCACGGCCTACCTCGACCGGCTGGCCGCCTTCGACGCGCCGGTGCCCGACGGGGCCGACTTCGAGCAGATGACCGACGCCTGGATGATGGCCGATCCGGCGACGCTGCGGGCGCTGCTCGCACTGCGTACCGACCGGCCCGTGACCTTCGGGTGGGGCCCCCGCTACCTGCACTCGACCGGGCAATATCACAAGGGCGGGCCGCAGAACGGCGTGTTCCTGCAGATCACCGGGGCCGTGGCAGAAGACGTGCCCGTGCCCGGCCGGCCCTACACGCTGGGCCGGCTTCAGCTCGCCCAGGCGCTCGGCGACCTGGGGGCGCTTGAGACGCGCGGGCGTCCGGCCGTACGCCTGCATTTGACCGACCGCGTGGCGGGTGTCGCTCACCTGCTCGCAGCCGCACAGGAGGCTTGAGATGACAGACCCGGCAGCGCCCGCGGAGGAGGCCGCCCTCGTGGCGGCGGCCGTCGCGGGCATCGCCACCACCGAGGAGGTGGCGGCAGCCAACCCGCTGCGCGATCCGCGCGACAAGCGGCTGCCGCGGGTGGCGGGACCGTGTGTGATGGTGTTGTTCGGCGTGACGGGTGACCTGGCCAAGCGCAAGCTGCTGCCGGCGATTTACGACCTGGGGAACCGGGGGCTGCTGCCGCCCGGCTTCTCGCTGGTCGGGTTCGCCCGGCGCGATTGGAAGGACCAGGATTTCGCCCAGTTGACGCACGACGCCGTCAAGGCGCACGCCAGGACCCCTTTCCGTGAGGAGGTCTGGAAGCAGATTCGCGAGGGCATTCACTTCGTGCCGGGCGAGTTCAACGACGACGGGGCCTTCGACGCGCTGGCCATGGCCCTGGCCGAGATCGACGAGACGCGCGGCACGGGCGGAAACTACGCTTTCTACCTGTCGGTGCCGCCGAAGTTCTTCCCCACGGTGGTGGAGCAGCTCAGGCGGACGGGGTTGTCCGACGCGCCCGACGGCTCGTGGCGGCGGGTGGTCATCGAGAAGCCGTTCGGGCACGACCTGAAGTCGGCGCACGAGCTCAACGAGATCACCACGTCGGCCTTCCCGGAGAGCTCGATCTTCCGGATCGACCACTACCTGGGCAAGGAGACGGTCCAGAACATCATGGCGCTGAGGTTCGCCAACAACCTCTACGAGCCGATCTGGAACCGCAGCTTCGTCGACCACGTGCAGATCACCATGGCCGAGGACATCGGCATCGGCGGGCGCGCGGGCTACTACGACGGCATCGGCGCGGCCCGCGACGTCATCCAGAACCACCTGCTCCAGTTGCTCGCGCTGGTCGCGATGGAGGACCCGACCTCCTTCGACGCCTCCGCGCTGCGGCGGGAGAAGGAGAAGGTGCTCAAGGCCGTGCAGCAGCCGCCTGACCTCGGGCTCGACACGGCCCGCGGACAATACGCGGCGGGCTGGCAGGGTGGCGAGAAGGTCGTCGGCTACCTGCAGGAAGACGGCATCTCGGCCGAGTCCATCACCGAGACGTACGCCGCCATCAAGCTGGAGATCGCCAACCGGCGGTGGGCCGGCGTGCCGTTCTACCTGCGCACCGGCAAGCGCCTGGGCCGCCGCGTCACCGAGGTGGCCGTGGTGTTCCAGCGGGCGCCGCACCTGCCCTTCAGCAAGGACGACACCGAGATCCTCGGGCAGAACGCCCTGGTGATCAGGGTGCAGCCGGACGAGGGCATCACGGTGCGGTTCGGCTCGAAGGTGCCGGGCACGCAGATGGAGGTCCGTGACGTCTCCATGGACTTCGCCTATGGCGAGTCGTTCCTGGAGTCGTCGCCGGAGGCGTACGAGCGGCTGCTGCTCGACGTCATGATCGGCGACCCGCCCCTCTTCCCGCACCAGCGGGAGGTCGAGCTGTCGTGGAAGATCCTCGACCCGATCGAGGAGTTCTGGGCCACCCAGGGCCAGCCGGAGCCGTACGAGTCCGGCGCGTGGGGCCCGCCGTCGGCGGACGCGATGATGGCCCGCGACGGCCGCGTGTGGAGGAGGCTCTAGATGACGACCTTCATGTTGTCGGACACCACGGCCGGGAAGATCTCGGCCCAGTTCACCCATCTGCGTCACCAGATGGGCGCCCCGGCGGTCGGCATGGTGCTGACGCTGGTCGTGGTCTGCGAGGAGCGCCACCAGTACGACGCGCTGCGCGCCGCCTCCGAGGCCGCCCGCGAGCACCCGTCGCGCATCATCGTGGTGGTCAAGCGCGAGGTGGAGGAGCCCATCAGGCTCGACGCCGAGCTGCGCATCGGTGAGTCGACGCCCGGCGAGGTCGTGGTGCTGCGCCTGTACGGCGAGCTGACCGAGCACGCCGACTCCGTGGTCAGCCCGCTGCTGCTGCCCGACACCCCCGTCGTGGCGTGGTGGCCGGGCGAGGCCCCCGACGTGCCGTCCAAGGACGCGATCGGGGCGCTGGCCCAGCGGCGCATCACCGACGCCAAGGGCTTCGACGACGGCGGTGTGCAGTCGCTGGTGACCAGGGCGAAGGGCTACGCGCGTGGCGACACCGACCTGGCCTGGGCCCGGCTGACGCCGTGGCGCAGCCTGCTGGCGGCCGCGTTCGACCAGCCGGTCGGCAAGATCCGCAAGGGGATCGTGGAGGCCGCCCCCAACCACCCGAGCGCGGTGCTGCTGGCCGCCTGGCTGTCGGAGCGCCTCGGGGCGTCGATCAAGGTGATCGACTCGCCGGGTCCCGGCCTGACCGCCGTACGCCTGCAGGTCGCCTCCGGCGGTACGCTCTCCGTGGCCAGGAGCGACTCCCGCCTGGCGACGCTCTCCCGTCCGGGTCAGCCCGACAGGAACGTGGCCCTGGCCAGGCGGCACACCTCGGAGCTCATGGCCGAGGAGCTGCGCAGGCTCGACAGCGACGAGATCTACGAGGCCGCGGTCAAGCGGTTCGCGAGGACGTACAAGGGATGACGACAGTGAGCGTTCCCACGATCGTCGTACACCGAGACGCCGACGTCCTGGCCAAGGCGGTGGCGGCGCGGATCATCACCCGGCTGGTCGACGTGCAGTCGGCCAAGGGTTCGGCGTCGATCGTGCTGACGGGCGGCACGGTCGGGATCGCCACCCTGGCGGCCATCGCCGCCACCCCCGCCCGCGTCGCCGTCGACTGGCGGCGGCTGGACGTCTGGTGGGGCGACGAGCGTTTCCTGCCCACCGGCGACAAGGAGCGCAACGAGACCGGCGCCCGCGAGGCCCTGCTGGACCACGTGGACGTCGATCCGGAGCGGGTGCACGTCATGCTCGGCCCCGACTCGGGGCTGACGGCGGAGGAGTCGGCGGAGGCGTACGCCACCGACCTGCGCAAGGCGTCCCGCCCCGAGGACCACGGGCCGGTGCCGAACTTCGACGTGATGCTGCTGGGCATGGGCCCGGACGCGCACGTGGCGTCCCTGTTCCCGGGGATGCCGGCGCTCTACGACACCCGCCCGGTGGTGGCGGTGCACGGCGCCCCGAAGCCGCCGCCCACGCGCATCTCGCTGACTCTGCCCGCCATCCAGTCCTCACGCGAGGTGTGGGTGGTGGCGGCCGGGGAGGAGAAGTCGGGCGCGGTCCGCCTGGCCCTGTCGGACTCGGGGCCCGTCCAGGTCCCGTCGGCCGGGGCTCGGGGGCGGGGGCGGACGTTGTTCCTGCTGGACCGGACGGCCGCCGGCAAGATCCCGCCGGGGCTGGGGCGCATGGCGTCCCCGTGACGACCACGGGCGGCGTCCACCCGGCGCCGCCCTTCGGCTCGCCTCAGGCGCGCGTTCGGCTCGTCCCGGACGCGCGTCCTGCGCTTTCAGGCGTGTGTACGGCGCTTTCAGGCGTGTGTACGGCGCTTTGGGGCGTGTGTACAGCGCTTTTGGGACGTCTGTCCTGCGTTTTGGCGCGTGTACGGCGCTTTAGGGCGCCTGTACGGCGCTTTAGGCGCGTTCGCAGCGCGCTCAGACGCCTGCGCCTGTGACGAGCGCGTCGATCTCCGTCTCCAGTTCCCGCTTGCGCTCCTCCGAGAGGTATGCCGCGCGCACCCCGTTGCGCGCCAGCAGGGCCAGCTCCTCCTTCCCGAACCCGAACGCCTCGGCCGCCACCCGGTATTCGTCGGCCAGCGTCGTCGCGAACATCGGCGGGTCGTCGCTGTTCAGGGTGACGTACAGGCCCTCTTCCAGCATCCGGGGCAGTGGGTGGTCCTCGATGCGGGTGATCTGGCCCGTGCACACGTTGGAGGTCGGGCACACGTCCAGGGGGAGCTGGGTCTCGCGCAGGTGGGCCACCAGGCGGGGGTCGGACAGGCAGTTGATGCCGTGGCCGATGCGCTCGGCGCCGTAGCCTTCGATGACCTCCCAGATCGTCTCAGGGCCGGTCATCTCGCCGCCGTGGGGGACGCTGTGCAGGCCCGCCGCGCGGGCGGCCGAGAAGGCCGAACGATAGATGTCCCGATATTTCGTACGTTCTTGTTCTATGCCGCCGATGCCGAAACCTACCAGCGCGGCGGGAGGTTCCTGGAGGGCGTGGTCCAGGGTGGCCTTGGCGGCCTCCTCGCCGTACTCGCCGGGAATGTCGAAGATGTAGGCCATCTCGACTCCGTGCTCCTCCAGTGAGCGGCGGGCGGCCAGGTCCAGGGCCTCGGTGACCTCGCGCATGGGCATGCCGACGATCTTGTGGGCGTACGGCGTGACCTGCAGTTCCACGTACCGGGCACCCTGGGGGGCGAGGTCGCGGGCCAGGCCGAGGACGAGGGTGGCCACGTCCTCGGGGTCGCGTACCAGACCGTTGACGGCCCGGTACACCTGCGCGAAGTGCGGAAAATCGCGGAAGGTGTAGAAGCGGCGCAATTCTTCCTCCGTGGTGGGCACGCCGCTGCCCGGGTGGCGGCGGGACAGCTCCAGCACGGTGGGGACGGAGGCCGAGCCGACGAGGTGGACGTGCAGCTCGACCTTGGGGAGAGCCTGGATGAAGGCGTCGGTGGTCATGGTCATGCCGACGACCTTAGAGGCGACATTTCACGAAAAAATAGGGTTTGCCGGTAAATATCACATCAGAATGTCAGGTTCTCTGGCTACGTTAGGGTAGGTCCGTGACCAACGCCGAAGCGTACGATCGCGGCTTCGCCCACCTCAGCTCCCACACCGTCGGCCCCCTTCTGGCCACAGCCCGCGAGAGTCTCGCCCCGCGCCTGCTCGACGTGGGCTGCGGCACCGGCGTGGTGACGGCTGCGGCGCTCGCCTTAGGGGCCGAGGTCACCGCCGTGGACGCCGATCCGGTCATGCTGGAGCTGATCGCGCGGCGGCATCCGTACGCGACCATCCGGCAGGCCACGCTTCCCGAGTTGCCCTTTGAGGGCGAGCTTTTCGACGCGATAGCCGGAAATTTCGTCATCAACCACGTACCCGACACCGCCGGAGCCCTCAAGGAGCTGCACCGCGTCCTGCGTCCCGGCGGCACCATCGCGCTGACCTGGTGGAAGTCCGACGAGATGACCGCCACGAGCGTCTTCACCGAGGCCATCACCGCCGCCGAGGTCCCCTACGATCCTCCGCGACGCCCGTTCTCCGCCCACGACACCCCGCCCCGCTTCACCGCCCTTCTCGCGGAGGCGGGCTTCCAGGCCCCGGCCGTCGACTCCGTCAGATGGCGCCACCAGGTCGACCTGGAAACCTGGTGGACCGACATCGTGGAGTCGGGCGGCCCCCGGTTCGGAGTGATCGCCGACCATCCGCCGGAGACCGTCGAACGCATCAGATCCCACTACCTCCGACTCGCCACCCCGTACGCGCAGGAGGGCTTCCCCGTCTGCGCCTACCTGGCCCACGCCACCCGCTAACGCCACCCTTCCTCCCACGGCACGACCCACCCACGCCACCTCCCTCAGACACAGGACGCGCGCCCCTACCGCCCCTCCCAAACACAGCCCGACCGGCATACCACCCCTCCGGCACCGTCCCACCGGCCAGCCCAACCGGCACGGCCTGACCGGCACAGCCCGACCAGCACGACCCGGCCAGCACCGCCCGACCAGCCAGGCCGCCCTCCGACACAGGCCGACCGGCCATACCGCCGCCCCCCGGCACGGCCCGGCCAACCATGCCGCCACCCCCACGCACGGCCCGGCCAGCCATGCCGCCGCCCTCGGACGCAGGCCGGTCGGCCAGGCAGCGTGGTCGGTCAGGCCGCCCCCACCGGCATGGGCCGACCAATCTTGCCGCCCCCACCGGCATGAGCTGACCAATCTTGCCGCCCCTCCGGCATGGGCCGACCAACCTTGCCGCCCCTTCGGCATGAGGTGACCAGCCGGGCCCGCCGCCCTCAGGCGCAGGCCGATCGGCGATGCCACCGCTCTCAAGGGCAGCTGGCGGCGTCGCCGTTCCCCGACGCACGGGCGTTCCCTCCGGCGGCGCAGACAGCCGCCTCACCACCTCCGCCCGCACAAGGCGCCCTCGCCACACCCCAACGCAAGGCCGGCCTCACCGCCTCCTCCAGCGGACCGCCACCCTCCCGGCGCACCGCCACCCCTCCTGCGCGAGGCGGCCGGCCTCACGGCCGCCGCAGGGCGACCTCGCCGCCTCCCCAGCACAAGGCACGGCCTCGCAGCCTCCCCCATCGCAAGGCCGTCCCCTCTGGTGCAAGGCGACCCCGCCACCCCTGGCAACGCTGCCGGACTCGCCGCCCCACTCCGGCGCAGGGCGCCGGGTCTCACGACCGCCGCGACGCCGCCTCCTCAGGGGCAAGATGGCCGACCTCGCCGCCCCTCTGGCGCACCGCCGCCCTTTCGGCGCAAGGCGACCGATCTCACCACCGCCGCCAACACAAAGCGACCTCAGCGCAAGGCAGGCGACCTCACTGCTTCCCCTCAATCAAAGGGACCGCGCCGAAGTGCGGCGGGTGACGTGCGGGAATCGAGGCCGAAAGCTAGCCCGCCGACCAGGCCAAGGCCACCGGCATGAGCACCCCGTCCACCGACTCCTCGACGAAGGCGGCGTCGAACGGGGGGCCCGCGAAGATCATGCGGTGCCACACCAGCGCCTCCGCGACCCCGAAGAGCCGCCCCGCGTCGACCGGCCCGCCCAGTTCGCCGCGCACCACGGCCCGTTCCAGCAGCGCCCCCACGTCGCCGAGGTTCTTCGTCGGCATGTGGGCCCGCAGCGTCCGGGCCAGTTCCTGGTTGGACACCAGCGTCGACGACAGCCCGATGATGAGCGTGTGCTTGCGCTCCACCGCCTCGCACAGCCCCCGGAAGATGCTGACCAGGTCACCCCGCAGGGAACCGGTGTCCTCCCCCGGCGGCGCGTCGGTGTCGAACCGCCGGCAGATGACGTCCACCACGAGTTCGGGTTTGCCGGCCCACCGCCGGTAGATGGTGGCCTTGCTGGCCTTGGCCCGCTTGGCGATCTGGTCGACCGACATCCTGTCGTAGCCGACCTCCGACAGCAGCTCCAACGTGGCGTCGAGGATGGCCCTGTCACGCGCAGGGTCGAGTGGAGCCACGTGCACGTCCTTACGGTTCAGCGGTGGGCGATCTCATCGAATCGTACGCCCGTCAGCTCCGTGGACACGTCCCAGAGCCGCCGGGCGACCTCCTCCGAGCGGGCCGTCGCCGACGGCTTGAGCAGCTTGAGCGTGGGCCCGACGAACTCGCCGCCGCGCAGGCCGGGGGAGGTGGCCGCGTACAGGGAAGAGAGCGCGCCACGCTCCGGGCCCTTGAGGAACACGCCGAGGAGCGGCTGGAGCGGCCCGATCTTGATGATGTTCGTGGCCGTCATGCCCGGATGGGTCGCGACGCTGATCAGCCCGGCCCCCGCCCGCTCGGCGCGCCGCTGCAGCTCCAGGGTGAAGAGCAGGTTGGCGAGCTTGGAGCGCCCGTACGCGGCCATCTTGCGGTAACCGCGCTCCAGCCCCAGATCGTCGAAGTCGATCCTGCCCACCGTGTGGGCGTCGCTGGACACGTTCACCACGCGGGCGCCCGGGGCGGCCAGGAGCAGCGGCAGCAGCAGCCCGGTGAGCGCGAAGTGCCCCAGGTGGTTGGTGCCGAACTGCATCTCGAAGCCGTCCTTGGTCTCCTGCCGGGGGATCATGCCGATGCCGGCGTTGTTGATCAGCAGGTCCACCCGTTCGACGCCCTCGGCGAACCGCCTGACCGAGGCCAGGTCGGCCAGGTCGAGCCGGCCGTACTCGGCCTGCGCGCCGGGCACCGCGCCCAGGATCCGCTCGACGGCGGTGGCGCCCTTGTCCGGGTTGCGGGCCGCGACGATGACGCGGGCGCCGTGTCTGGCCAGTTCGAGTGCGGTGGGCAGGCCGATGCCGGTGTTGGCGCCGGTCACGATGGCCGTCTTGCCGCTCAGGTCGGGCATGGAGGCAGGGGTCCAAGTCATCGTCACTCCAAGGTGTACGAAACCGTTTCGTACACCTACCCTAACTCATCGATCCAGCCGTTGCCGCGCGTGCCGTTCCTCGCGCCGCGTCACCTCCAGCCGCTGCCGGCTGTCGGCGAGCCTCTTGCGCGCCTTGGCCAGCTTCCCCTCCAGCCGCGCGACCTTCTCGGCGCGCTCATCGTGCTCCTTCTCGGCCACCTCCAGCGCCTCACGCCACTCCCGGTGCGCGGCCTCGGCCTCCTCGCGCTCCTTGGCCTTGCGAGCCTCGGCCTCCTCGCGTTTCCTGGTCTCCGCGGCCTCGTCCTCGGGACTCTTCCGCCTCCTCGCGGCGGGGCGCCCGCTCGGGATCGGGGTGGGCGCGAAGCCGCTGTAGCGCAGCGGCTTGACCAGCCGGCCGAGACGCACCTCCGCGGCGGCGTCGGCGTCCACGACGGCGGCGTCCAGGGTCTGGTCCACCTCGGTCGCGGCCGCCGACGACAGGCCGCCCGCCTGCCGGGCCAGCCGGGCCACCTTGCCCGTCGCGTCGGCGCGGCGCTGGGTCAGCTCGGCCAGCGCGTCGGCGTCCTGCTCCGCCCAGGCCGTACGCAGCCGCTCCCCCACGTCGAGCAGGTCGGCCAGCGCGTCGGGATGGTCGCGGGCGAGCCGGTTCACCGCCCAGGCGGAGACCGTCGGCCTGCGGAGTTTCGCGATGTCCCGCGACAGCCGTACATCGCCCGCGTCCTTCGCCGCGCGGGCCTCGGCCTCGCGCGCGGCGGTGAACTCGGACGGCGGCAGCGCATACAGCCGGTCGGCTACCTCGTCAAGATCCACACAGGACAAATACCCCACATCACGGGGTTTCTAGCGCATAGTGGAGGCAGCCCCAGCCGAACGGAGGCCCCCGGTGTTCGAACGCTTCACCGACCGTGCGCGCAGGGTCGTCGTCCTCGCCCAGGAGGAGGCGCGGATGATGAACCACAACTACATCGGCACAGAGCACATCTTGCTCGGCCTCATCCACGAGGGTGAGGGACTGGCCGCGCTGGTCCTCGAAGACTGCGGGGTCGAGCTCGATCTGGTACGCGCGTTCGTCGAGCGCGAGGTGGGCCGCGGCGCCAAGTCTCCCGGCGGGCACATCCCGTTCACACCGAGAGCCAAGAAGGTCCTGGAGCTGTCGCTGCGCGAGGCCCTGCAACTGCGCCACAACTACATCGGCACCGAGCACATCCTGCTCGGGCTGATCAAGGAGGGCGAGGGCCTGGCCGCGCAGGCGCTCGTGGACGCGGGCACGGACCTCGCCGACGTACGCCAGCGCCTGCTGGACCGGGTGGGCCGCGGCTCCAAGGAGCGCCCCAGCGAGATGTTCTTCGCCGGCGGCTCCGTGCTGGGCGAGCGGCTCACGCAGATCCAGGAAAGTCTGGAGCGCATCGAACGGCACCTGGGCATCGAACGGCCGGCCGCCGAGAACCCCGAGAGCCCGGGGAAAGAGGAGGGCCTAGGCTGACGCCACGGCGCCGACCGGCAGGCGAGACTCGATCACTCCGGGGTCCTCGGTGTAGGTGAGCGTGGCGCCCAGGGAGACCAGCAGGCTGCGCATCCTGGCGTTGTCGGCCAGCATCGTGGCTCTGACCTCGGCGTACCCGAGGTCGCGGGCGGTGCGTACGAGCATCCTGGCCAGCGCCGTGCCCAGGCCGCGCCCCTGCCAGCGGTCCTCGACGAGAAAGGCCATCTCGGCGATGCCCGGGTCGGGGGTGAACATGAGATTCGCCATCGCGACGACCTGCCCGTCATGCCCGGCGACCAGCGACTGCCCACGGCTCCTGTCGCACAGCCGGTCGAACATGCGCGGCTGCAGCGCGGGCATGGAGGTGAAGTAGCGGAACCTGCGCGACTCCGGCGAGCACCTGTCGTGCAGGTCGCGGACGGCCTCGCGGTAGATGCCGGTCAGCGGGCGCACGGTGACCTCGACGCCGTCGGTGAGCTTGACCGCGGGCTCGACCCCGCCGTGCCCGGTGGCCGGCTGGGCGAGCCGGGCGAAGGAGGCCGCCCTGGCCGCCTCGGTCAGCGTGAACGGCAGCTCGGCACGGCGCAGCCGCACCGAGCGCCTGGGCGCGACCGGCACGATGAGCAGGGTCGGGTCGGGAAGATCATTCACCGGCTCACCATAGACCCACCGCGCGTCGTCCGCGCGCAGCAGTTCGGCCAGCAGTTCGGGCAGCCGCCAGGGCATCGAGCGCAGGCGCGAGGCCAGCAGCAGCGCCCGGGTGGGCTCGTCGGTCAGCTCGTGAGCGGTGGCGGGCACGACCTGGACGCGCCGGCCACCGGCCGCCTCCAGCGCCTCGCGCACGGTCTCGGGGTTCGCGGGAATGTCGGCGACGAACTCGTCGACGGTGCCGTCGGTGTCGGACTGTACGCTCAGGCCGAGGATGTTGCCGCCCCTGTCGGCCAGGGCCGCGGCCAGCGAGGCCAGGCGGCCGGGTCGCTCGTCCACCGTGGTCCGGATACGCAAGAATCCCATGCACACGAGCATGCCCGGCGGCTGTTACGCGCCCGCTAACGACGTGTTTCATCGCGCATTTCGTCGCAAGATGCGTGATTTTTCCCGATATAGGATGATATGTCGCTATGAGCGCGCGTGTCCCCTTGTCGTCTGGGTTTGTGAACGGCGACGTGTCCTTCTGGTACCGAGACTCCGGCGTGCCCGCCCCCGGTCCCCGGCTCGATGGCGACCTCCAGGCGGACGTCGCCATCGTCGGCGCCGGCTACACGGGCCTGTGGACCGCGTACTACCTCAAGCGCGCCCGCCCGTCCCTGCGGGTCGTGCTGCTGGAGCAGGAGTTCGCGGGCTTCGGCGCGTCGGGCCGCAACGGCGGCTGGCTGACCGGCGACCTGCCCGGCTCGCACGAGCGGTACGGCGCGGACGCCCGCCGCATGCAACGCGAGATGTACACCTCGATCGACGAGGTCATCGCGGTCTGTGAGAAGGAGTCCATCGACTGCGACCTGGTCAAGGGCGGCGTGGTCAACGTGGCGCGCACCCCCGCCCAGGCCGCCCGGCTGCGCGAGAGTGTGGCCTCGGCCCGCGCGTGGGGCATCGAGGAGCCCGATCTGCGCCTGGTGGGCCCGGCGGACCGCATCCGGGTCAACGGGGCGCTGGCGGCCTCCTGGAGCCCCCACTGCGCGCGCATCCAGCCCGCCAAGCTGGCACAGGGCCTGGCCAGGGTCGTACGCGAGCTCGGCGTGCCCATCTACGAGCGCACCCCGGTCACGGAGATCGCCCCGCACCGGGCGGTCACCCCGTACGGCACGGTGACGGCCGGCCACGTGATCCGCGCCACGGAGGGCTTCACGGCCCGCCTGCGCGGCCTGCGCAGGCAGTGGCTCCCCATGAACAGCTCCATGATCGTCACCGAGCCCCTCCCGCCGTCGTTCTGGGACGAGGTCGGCTGGCGCGACGCCGAACTGCTCGGCGACCTGGCCCACTACTACATGTACGCCCAGCGCACCGCCGACGACCGCATCGCCTTCGGCGGCCGCGGCCGCCCCTACCTGTACGGCTCGCGCATCGACGCCCGCGGCCACACCCACGAGTGGACCGTCGAGGCCCTGTGGAGCCTGCTGACCGACTTCTTCCCCGCCGCCCGTTCCGCCTCGATCGCCCACGCCTGGTCGGGCGTGCTCGGCGTGCCGCGCGACTGGTGCTCGACCGTCCACGTGGACCCGGCCACCGGCCTGGGCTGGGCCGGCGGCTACACCGGGCACGGCGTCACCACCACGAACCTGGCCGGCCGCACGCTCCGCGACCTGATCCTGGGCGAGGAGACGGAGCTGACCACGCTGCCCTGGGTCGGCCGCGAGGTACGCCGCTGGGAGCCGGAGCCGCTGCGGTGGCTGGGCGTGCACACGATGTACCGCCTGTACCGGATGGCGGACCACCGCGAGCACACCATGCCGCGTACCTCTGTCCTGGCCCGCTTCGCCGACCTGATCACCGGTCACTGAACCGCCCTCGCGGCGGGAAGATGGTGTGATCGAGAAAGGGAGACCCCATGAACATCCTCTTCCGAGGGGGCCGCGTCTTCACCCCGAAGGGCGTCGTGGCCGAGGCCGTGCTGGTGCGCGACGGCGTGATCGCCGCCGTGGACGCGGAGGGGGACCTGGCAGGACAGGCCCACGAGACGGTCGATCTCGGCGGCGGTCTGCTGGTGCCCGGTTTCACGGACGCGCACATCCATCCGGTCCAGGCGGGCCTGGAACGCGCAAAGTGCGATTTGTCAGAGGTTTTCGGGCTTGACGCATATATCGCGAAGATCAAAAACTACGCCGCGATAAATCCCGATAAAGAGTGGATTGATGGCGGCGGCTGGGACATGTCGGCATTCCCCGGCGGTCTTCCCCATCGCGACCAGATCGACTTCCTCGACCGCCCCGTCTATCTGATCCAGCGCGACCACCACGCCGCCTGGGTCAACACCCGCGCCCTCGAACGCGCCGGCATCACCCGCGACACCCCCGACCCCGCCGACGGCCGCATCGAACGCGACGCGACCGGCGCCCCGACCGGCGTCCTGCACGAGGGCGCCATGGACCTCGTCGGCCTGCTCACCCCCCGCCCCACCGACCAGGACCTGCAGGACGCGCTGGCCGACGCGCAGGAGCACCTGTTCTCGCTGGGCGTCACGGGCTGGCAGGACGCCATCGTGGGCTCCTACGCGGGCTCCCGGGACCAGTTGCCCACCTATGTGGCGGCGGCCCGCGCGGGGCGGCTGCGGGCGCGCGTGACGGGCGCCCTGTGGTGGGACCGTACGCGGGGCCTGGAGCAGATCGACGACCTGGTGGCGCGCCGGGCCGCCGCAGAGGGGCTCGACCGGTTCAAGGCCACCTCGGTCAAGATCATGCAGGACGGCATCACGGAGAACTTCACGGCCGCCACGCTGGAGCCCTACTGCCTGTGCGGGGGCACGGGCCTGTCGTACGTGGACCCGGGCAAGCTCAAGTCGTACGTCGCCGAGCTGGACCGGCTCGGCTTCCAGGTGCACTTCCACGCCATCGGCGAGCGGGCCGTGCGCGAGGCCCTGGACAGCTTCGAGGGCACCGATCCGGCCAACCGGCACCACATCGCGCACCTGCAGATCATCGAGCCCTCTGACGTGCCGCGCTTCGCCGCCCTGGGCGTCACGGCCAACCTGCAGCCGCTGTGGGCCACACACCACGCCCAGATGGACGAGCTGACGCTGCCGTACCTGGGTGAGCCGCGCTCCTCCTGGCAGTACCCGTTCGCCGACCTGCTCCGGCACGGCACCCGCTTCTGCGCGGGCAGCGACTGGCCGGTCTCCAGCGCCGATCCGCTGCAGGGCATGCACGTCGCGGTCAACCGCACCGAGCCCGGCGACTCGGTGCACGCCGGCTACCCGACCGCGCAGACCCCGTTCCTGCCCGGCCAGCGGCTCGACCTGGCGACCGCCATGACCGCGTACACGGCGGGCTCGGCCTGGATCAACCGCTCTCCGGCCGGCGCCATCGAGCCGGGACGCCCGGCCGACCTGGTGGTGCTCGACCGCGACCCGTTCGACCTCCCCGCCGCCGAGATCTGGACGACACGGGTGCGGATGACGTTCGTGGACGGCGAACCGGTGTACGAAGCCCGCTGACGTGCCGGTTCCCGAAACCCGCTGACCCCGTACGACGAACGCGGCTCATCGAGGCCGCCGGCCCCTCCAAGACGCGAAAGGGCCCCGGAGACCTGCTCCGGGGCCCTTTCGCGGTCGCGCACTACCAGGGGGACTTGTTGTTGCGCAGGCGCTCCAGTGCCTCCTCGAGGATCGCCTTGCCGTCCTTGTCGCTCCTGCGCTCCTTCACGTAAGCCAGGTGCGTCTTGTACGGCTCGTTCTTCGGCGGGGCAGGCGGGGCCTCCTCGTCCTGGCCGGCCGGAAGGCCGCAACGTGGGCAGTCCCACGTCTCGGGGACCGCCGCGTCACTGGCGAAACTGGGGCGCGTCTCGTGCATGTTGGCGCACCAGAACGAGACCCGCACTCGCGGAGCCGCCTCGCCGCGCTCGGCCTCCCCCATCGGGCCCGCACCGACTCGACTGCCACGGATCGCGTTGCCACTACCCACGGATGAACTCCTCGCTCGATCGCCCCGCGTACAGACACGGGGGGAGAATCACTGTCACGCGTTAACTTTTTGGCTCAGGGCCTCATGAGCAGGCCGAGAGCGATGATGCAGACGAACCAGACCGTGCCCGTGATGACGGTCAGCCGGTCGAGGTTGCGCTCCACCACCGAGGAACCACCGAAGTTCGACGAGAAACCGCCGCCGAACATGTCAGACAGGCCACCACCCTTGCCCTTGTGGAGCAGGACGAGCAGGATCATGAGAAGGCTCGCCAGGATGAGGGCGATGGAGATTCCGATTTCCACGGTATGCCTGTTCCTTCAATGCTCTGTTACGCGTGACGATTCAAACTTGCCTCTTGAGGGTACGGCCTGCTGTCAAGTCGCACCCCCAGAACGACTCAGTTAGCCGGGCATATCGGAGAAACGACAGATCTTCGTGAACTCCCCGGCGTCGATGCTGGCACCACCCACGAGCGCGCCATCGACATCCGGCTGAGCCATGATCCCCGCGATATTGCCTGACTTGACCGAGCCTCCGTAAAGGATACGGACCCCAGAGGCCACTTCGGAGTCGTAGAGCTCAGCGAGTCTCACTCGCAACGCTTCGCACGCCTCCTGGGCGTCCTCGGGGGAGGCCACCTCGCCGGTGCCGATCGCCCACACCGGCTCGTAGGCCACCACTATCGATTTTGCCTGCTCGGCGGTGATTTTGCGCAGCGCGCCGTCGAGTTGGCCGAGAATATGCGCGATGTGGCCGCCCTCCTGACGCACCGCCAGGCCCTCTCCCACGCACAGGATGGGGGTCAGCGAGTGCCGGTAGGCGGCGTGCACCTTGGCGTTGACCAGGTCGTCGTCCTCGTGGTGATACTGCCGGCGCTCCGAGTGGCCGATCGTCACGAAGGTGCAGCCGATCTTGCTCAGCATCGCGCCGGAGATCTCACCGGTGTAGGCGCCGGCGTCGTGCTGGGACAGGTCCTGGGCGCCGTACACGATCCTGAGCTTGTCGCCGTCGACCAGCGTCTGCACACTGCGCAGATCCGTGAACGGGGGCAGCACGGCGACCTCGGCCTTGTCGAAGTCTTTGTCGTTGAGCGCGAACGCCAGCTTCTGGACGAGTGCGATGGCCTCGAAATGGTTGAGGTTCATCTTCCAGTTACCGGCGATGAGCGGCTTCCGCTGCGTCACTCAGTCCTCCAGCGCGGCGAGTCCGGGAAGGGTCTTACCCTCAAGATATTCGAGGCTGGCCCCGCCACCGGTCGAGATGTGGGAGAAACCGTCCTCAGGGAGCTCCAGCTTGCGCACGGCCGCGGCCGAGTCGCCGCCGCCCACCACGGTGAAGGCGTCGGAGCCGATGAGCGCCTCGGCCACCGCCCTGGTGCCGCCGGAGAACGCGTCGAACTCGAACACGCCCATCGGCCCGTTCCAGAAGACGGTCTTGGCGTCGGCCAGCTTGGAGGCGAACAGCTCGCGGGTCTTGGGCCCGATGTCGAGCCCCTCCCGGTCGGCCGGGATCGCGTCGGTGGCCACCACGTCGTGCTCGGCGTCGGCGGCGAAGGTGACCGCCGCCAGCACGTCGACCGGCAGGACGAGGTCGACGCCGCGCTCGGCGGCCTGGTTCAGGAAGCCGCGCACCTTGTCGAGCTGGTCCTCCTGGAGCAGCGACTTGCCGACCTCGTGGCCCTGGGCCTTGAGGAACGTGTACGCCATGCCGCCGCCGATCAGCAGCCGGTCGACCTTGGTCAGCAGGTTGGCGATGACGCCGAGCTTGTCGGAGACCTTGGCGCCGCCCAGCACCACCACGTAGGGCCGCTCGGTCTTCTCGGTCAGCCTCTTCAGCACCTCGACCTCGGCCACGACCAGCCCGCCCGCCGCGTGCGGCAGCACCTTGGGCACGTCGTAGACGCTGGCGTGCTTGCGGTGCACCGCCCCGAACCCGTCGCCCACGTAGAGCTCGGCCAACCCGGCCAGCTTCTCCGCGAACGCGCCGCGCTCGGCGTCGTCCTTGGACTCCTCGCCCGGCTCGTAGCGCAGGTTCTCCAGCAGGGCCACCTGGCCGTCCTGGAGCGCCTCGACGGTGCTCCGCGCGCTCTCGCCGACCACGTCGGTGGCGAACGCCACGTCCTGGCCGAGCAGCTCACCGAGGCGCGCGGCCACCGGCCTGAGCGAGTATTTCGGGTTGACCTGGCCCTTGGGCCTGCCCAGATGGGCGCAGACGACGACCTGGGCACCCCGCTCCAGCAGGGTCTTGATCGTCGGCACCGACGCCCGGATACGGCCGTCGTCGGTGATCGTCTCCCCGTCGAGGGGGACGTTGAGGTCGGCGCGCACGAGCACGCGCCGGCCCTTCACGTCGAGATCGTCGAGCGTGCGCATGCTCATGCTCCTGTTCCCGTGGGGCGCGCGGCGCGCGCCCCGACACGTGTTCCTGGCCTCACCCGGCGGAGGCGGCCCGATCGCCCTACCCCGTGCGCCCGGCCTCACTGCTTGAAGCGGGTACGGGCTTGAGGCGGGTACGGGGTTGGGGCGGGGACGGCTTACGACCGGCCGCCCCGAACCCGACCGGCAGTACACCGACCGGCTCGAACCCGACCTGTCCAAGACCGACCGGCTCTAAGGCGACCCGCCCTGAGGGAGGGACCGCCTCACAGACCGGCGGTCCCACTCAAAGGGGCCGGCCCGCCTCGCGGACCGACCCTCCCAAACGTGTCAACCCGCTTCACGGCCCGGCCGATCCACTCGGAGGAACGGCCCGCCCGGCCCGCTCGAAGAGCCACCCGCTCAGCAGATCGGATGGCCGCTTCCCCGGACGACGGCGCGCTCCCTCGCGGGCGGATCAGAGGTCGCGGCCCACCAGCTCGATCAGGTCGGCGAGGCGGTTGGAGTAGCCCCACTCGTTGTCGTACCAGCCGACGACCTTGACCTGGTTGCCGATGACCTTGGTCAGACCGGCGTCGAAGATGCAGGAGGCCGGGTCGGTGACGATGTCGGAGGAGACGATCTCGTCCTCGGTGTAGCTGATGATGCCCTTGAGCGGCCCCTCGGCGGCGGCCTTGACCGCGGCGTTGACCTCTTCGACGGTGACGTCACGGCCGACGTCAACGGTGAGGTCGGTGGCCGAGCCGGTGGGGATCGGCACGCGCATGGCGAACCCGTCGAGCTTGCCCTTGAGCTCGGGCAGCACCAGGCCGATGGCCTTGGCGGCGCCGGTGGAGGTGGGCACCACGTTGAGGGCGGCGGCGCGGGCGCGGCGCAGGTCCTTGTGCGGGCCGTCCTGCAGGTTCTGGTCCTGCGTGTAGGCGTGGATGGTGGTCATCAGACCCTTCTGGATGGTGAAGGAGTCGTGCAGGACCTTGGCCATCGGCGCCAGGCAGTTGGTGGTGCAGGAGGCGTTGGAGATGATCGTGTGCTTGGCCGGGTCGTAGGTGCCGTCGTTGACGCCCATGACGACGGTGACGTCTTCGTTCTTCGCCGGGGCGGAGATGATGACCTTCTTCGCGCCGTTGTCGGCGTGCACCTTGGCCTTGGTGGCGTCGGTGAACAGACCGGTGGACTCCAGCACGACGTCCACACCGAGGTCGCCCCAGGGCAGCTTGGCCGGGTCGCGCTCCTCGAAGACCTTGATCGCCTTGCCGTCGACGGTGATCTCGTCGCTCGTGGCCTTCACCTCGTAGGGCAGACGGCCCAGAATGCTGTCGTACTTCAGCAGGTGGGCGAGCGTCGCGTTGTCGGTCAGGTCGTTGACCGCGACGATCTCGATGTCCTTGCCGCTGGCGGCGACAGCGCGCCAGAAGTTGCGACCGATACGGCCGAAGCCGTTGACGCCTACGCGGATGCTCACGGGAACCGATCTCCTCGAACAGATGGCGGGCTGAACCTCAAACACGAACCCTATCGGACCTAAATTGGTTTAGACCACTGCAGGTCCCACCCTGTGAATCACCGTTCCGGCGACACGTTTTGCCAGGTTCGAGTAAAGTGCCCGACTCGTCGAAGTAAATTCGTGCATTCTCTGGGGGCTGAGATGTCACATAAGCGGTCCGGTCTGCTTCCCGGACTCCTCGCAGGCCTGCTCGCCGGGCTCGTCTGCGCGGCGGGCCTGGGGACGGCCGTGTTGTTCCAGCAGAGCCTGCCCGGCGCCGTGATGGCGTTCGGGGGTGGTCTGCCGGTCTCGCTCGCGCTGTCGCTCCTCATCGCCGTGCTGGTCGCCCTCGCGATCGGCGCCGTACGCCCGCGCAGCCTCGTCCTGCTCCCCTTCGCGGCGCTGTACGCGGGCGGCGCCGTGGTAGCGGGCCAGATGGCGGGCTCCGCCGTCATGATCGGCGCCGCCCTGCGCGCCCCGGCCGACGAGCGCGCCCCGGCCGACCTCGGCGACGTCACCCTGGCCAACTTCAACGGGGGCCTCCCCGACGCCCTGTCCCTCTACAGCGCCCCATTGTCGGAGACGTGGGCGGCCTGGCTGTACATCGCCGTGGCGGCCCTGGCCGCTCTCGTGCTGGTCGCCCTGCGCGTCACCCGGGTACGCCGCGCCCAGCGCACGGAGGCGGCGGCCGAGGAGGAGGAGTCGCAGGAACCGGAGTATCGGGCCCCCTTCGAGCCCGCCCAGCAACCCTCCCCCAAGCCCACGACCGACCTCTTCGCCCCCCGCAACCCGGCCCGCGACTGATCACGGCACCGTGGTGAGCATCCATCCCCCACCCACCACGGTGTCCCAAGCGGCGCTCTCCGGCCAAGGTGCCACGGAACCCGGTCAAGAAGACGCTCCGTCACGGCGAGCACCCCGTGAGCCTTCACGACCGGCCATGACGGACGCCCGCCCATGTCGGCGCGTGCGTGTCTACCTGGCCCGCCGTAAAGGATGGCTGTAACCCCACATCGGCGCGTACGCGACCATCTGGCCCGCCGTAAAAGATGGCCGCAAACCCCACGTCGGCGCGTACGCGTCCACCTGGCCCGCCGTAAAAGATGGTCGTAAACCCCACGTGGGCACGTGCGCACCGACCAGAACCGCCGCAACAAATGGCCGCAAACCCCCACGCCGGCGGCAACCGTCCCACCGTGGCTAAGGTGCAAGCATGTCCACGGTGAGGTTGGCCTCGGTGTTGGGGATGCCCATGTCGGAGGCGCGTTTGTCGGCCATGGCCAGCAACCGCCGGATACGCCCCGCGATCGCGTCCTTGGTCAGCGGCGGATCGGCGATCTGCCCCAGCTCCTCCAGAGACGCCTGCTTGTGCTCCACCCGCAGCCGCCCCGCCACCACCAGATGCTCGGGCGCCTCCTCCCCCAGAATCTCCAGCGCCCGCTGCACCCGCGCCCCCGCCGCCACCGCCGCCCGCGCCGACCGCCGCAGGTTGGCGTCGTCGAAGTTGGCCAGCCGGTTGGCCGTGGCCCGCACCTCGCGGCGCATCCGCCGCTCCTCCCAGGCCAGCACGCTGTCATGCGCGCCCAGCCGGGTGAGCAGCGCACTGATCGCGTCGCCATCTCGCACCACGACCCGGTCCACGCCGCGCACCTCGCGCGCCTTGGCGTGGATCTTCAGCCGCCGCGCCGACCCCACCAGGGCCAGCGCCGCCTCCGGCCCCGGGCACGTCACCTCGAGCGACATCGACCGCCCCGGCTCGGTGAGCGAGCCGTGCGCCAAGAACGCCCCCCGCCACGCGGCCTCGGCGTCGCAGGCGGCCCCCGCCACCACCTGGCGGGGCAGCCCCCGCACCGGACGCCCGTGGTTGTCGATCAGGCCCGTCTGCCGGGCCAGTGCCTCACCGTCGCGGTAGACGCGCACCACGTACCGTGACCCCTTACGCAGCCCCGCCGGCGCCAGCACGAGCACCTCGGCCTTGTGACCGAAGACCTCACCGATGTCCTTGATCAGTCGCCGTGCGGTGGCGTTGGTGTCGAGTTCGGCCTCGATCACGATCCGCCCGCCCACCAGGTGCAGGCCGCTGGCGAACCGCAGCAGCGTCGAAACCTCCGCCTTGCGGCAGCACGGCTTCAGCACCGGCAGGCGGCTCAGTTCGTCTTTCACCACACCTGTCATCGCCATGCGCTAGTCCTCTCCCCCATTCAGACCGGATCCCTTGAGTCTCTCGCACCTTCGCGCCACGCCGACCAGGATCAACGCTTCGAGAGGAAAATCTCGTCCAGGACGGAGGCAAGACGTCGTGGGTCATGCTTCGGCGAGCCGTCGCGGCCCGCCACGTCGGCCATCACGAGCCGGGCGCCGAGGGCCGCGGCGGCCTTCTCTAGCGCGTCCGGATCGTCCACGATGCCGGTGTCGGCGAGCACGATGTCGATCGACAGGTCCGGGGCGTGCTGCCTGAGCACCTCCAGATGCTGCTGAGGGGAGAAGTCGTCGGTCTCGCCCGGCTGCGGCGCCAGGTTGAGCGTCACCAGCCGCCTGGCCCGGGTGGCGTGCAGCGCCCTGGCCAGCTCGGGCACCTTGAGATGCGGCAGCACGCTGGTGAACCACGACCCGGGCCCGAACACCACCCAGTCGGCCTCCAGCACGGCCGCTACCGCCTCGGGCCTGGCGGGCGGATCCTCGGGCACGAGAGAGATCGCCTGCACCCGGCCGGGTGTGAGAGCGCACGCCACCTGGCCGCGTACGGTCGAGATGACGCCGTCGAGCTCCACCTCGGCCACGATGTCGAGCGGCACCGACGCCATCGGCAGCACCCGTCCGTGCGCGCCCAGCAGCCGCCCGACCCAGTCGAGCCCCTCCACAGAGTCGCCGAGCAGCTCCCACAGCGCCACGATCAGCAGGTTGCCGACGGCGTGCCCGTGCAGGTCGCCCTCGCTCCTGAAGCGATGCTGGACGACCTCGCTCCAGGTGCTGCCCCACTCGTCGTCACCGCACAGCGCGGCCAGCGCCATCCGCAGGTCGCCGGGCGGCAGCACGCCGAGCTCCCGGCGCAGCCGCCCGCTGGACCCGCCGTCGTCGGCGACGGTCACCACGGCGGTCAGGCGATCGGTGACCATCCGTAAGGCGGACAGAGACGCATAAAGCCCATGCCCACCCCCCAACGCCACGACCCCAGGCCCGAACCCGGCCTCCCGTCCCTCGGACCCGGCCGCTTCGAGCACGCGCGAACCATCATCGGAAGAAGCCGCGGCATCGAGCACGCGCGAACCATCGGTGGTCTCAAGCGAACGAACCTCGCCCCCCACCAGATCCGGAACAGCCTTCGAACCACCCTCTACCGGATCCGGCAAAGCAGCGTCGGCACGCTCATCGGTCACTCCCGCCCCACATCCCGATGGCTCACCTGGACCTCCATCCCGCGGTCGCGCAGGCGGGCGCCGACCTGCTCGGCCATGGCCACGCTCCGGTGCTTGCCGCCCGTGCAGCCCACCGCCAGCGTCGCATAGCTCTTGCCCTCGCGCGCGTATCCGGCGGCGACCACCTGCAGGACCTCCTCGTACGCGTCGAGGAACTCCTTGGCCCCCGGCTGCCCGAGCACGTAGTCGGCCACGGACGGGTCGAGCCCGTTCATCGGCCGCAGCTCGGGCACCCAGTGCGGGTTGGGCAGGAACCGGCAGTCGACCACGAGATCGGCGTCGACCGGCAGCCCGTACTTGAACCCGAACGACACCACGTTGAGCCGCAGCCCCGGCCGGTCCTCCCCGCCGAAGTAGGCGACGATCTTGTTGCGCAGGTCGTGCACGTTGTGCGCGGAGGTGTCGATGACCAGGTCGGCGTTGGCGCGCACCTCGCGCAGGATCCCCCGCTCGCGGGCGATCCCGTCGACCAGCCGCCCCTCGCCCTGCAGCGGGTGCGGGCGGCGCACGTTCTCGAACCTGCGCACCAGCTCCTCGTCGCTGGCCTCGAGGAAGACCACCCGCACGCGTACGCCGCGCCCTTCGAGCTCCTCGATGGCCGCGTTGAGGTCGGTGGTGAAGGCCAGGCTGCGCACGTCGACGACGGCCGCCACCTTGTCGGTGGCCAGCTTGACCTTGCCCGCCTCCTCGGCCATGGCGAACAGCAGCCCTGGCGGCAGGTTGTCGATCACGAACCAGCTCAGGTCCTCGAGGGCCTTGGCCGCGGTGCTGCGGCCCGCCCCCGACATGCCGGTGACGATGACGAACGCCGGTTCGGTGCTCATCGTCTCGCTCCGTCCGCCGGCCCGGTATCACGGACCTGCTCGCGTGCCGGCGCGCCGCGCCGGCGATCCGGTGGGGCGCTCGCCCCTTCGGCATGAACACCTTGGCATCCTGACGAGATCAAGGTGACTCTCCCTTCAGCGTCGACACGATGACCTCGGCGATGGACGGGCCGATGCCGGGAACCTCGCAGATTTCGGCGGCAGTGGCCTCGCGTAGTTTCTTCACGGAGCCGAAGTGTCTGAGCAGCGCCTGCCTGCGCGCCGGCCCCAGGCCGGGCACGCTGTCGAGCGCGCTCTCCTTCACCGTCTTTGACCTCTTGGAACGATGGTAGGTGATGGCGAACCTGTGTGCTTCGTCTCGTACGCGTTGCAGGAGGTAGAGACCCTCACTTGAACGAGGCATGATAACCGGCTGGTCATCGCCGGGCAGCCACACCTCCTCCAGCCGTTTGGCCAGGCCGCACACGGAGACGTCGTCGATGCCGAGCTCGTCGAGCGCCCGCTGGGCGGCGGCCGCCTGGGGCCCCGCGCCGTCGACCACGACCAGGTTGGGCGGGTAGGCGAACTTGCGCGGTTTGCCCGTCTCCGGGTCGATGGGGCCGTGACCGTCCTCGTCGTCGGCCGCCAGCTCGCCCGTCGCGGAGCGCTCCTCCAGGTAGCGGCGGAACCGCCGGGTGATCACCTCGTGGATCGAGGCGACGTCGCCCTCTTTGCTCTTGACCGCGAAGCGGCGGTATTCGCCCTTGCGTGCCAGGCCGTCCTCGAACACCACCATCGACGCCACGACGTTCTCGCCCTGCAGGTGGGAGACGTCGTAGCACTCGACGCGCAGCGGCGCCTGGTCGAGGTCGAGCGCTTCGGCGATCTCCTGCAGGGCCTTGCTGCGGGTGGTCAGGTCGCTGGCGCGGCGGATCTTGTGCTGCGCCAGCGACTCCTTGGCGTTGCGCTCGACGGTCTCCATCAGCGACTTCTTGTCGCCGCGCTGCGGCACGCGCACCTCGACGCGGGCGCGGCGCTGCTCGGTCAGCAGCTCGGCGACCGCCTCGTTGTCGGGCGGCAGCGCGGGCACGAGCACCTCGCGGGGCATCGAGTCGGGGCTCGCCTCGGCGTACATCTGCAGCAGGAACTGCTCGACCAGCTCGCCGGGCGAGGTCTCCTCGACCTTGTCCACCACCCAGCCGCGCTGGCCGCGGATGCGGCCGCCGCGCACGTAGAAGACCTGGACGGCGGCTTCGAGCGGATCTTCGGCCAGCGCGATCACGTCGGCGTCGGTGCCCTCGCCGAGCACGACCGCCTGCTTCTCCAGCGCCCGCTGCAGCGCCTGGATGTCGTCGCGCAGCCGGGCCGCCCGCTCGTATTCCTGCTCGACGGCCGCGTCGCGCATCTCCTTCTCCAGCCGTTTGATGAACCGGCCGGTGTTGCCCGCCATGAAGTCGCAGAAGTCTTCGGCCAGGTCGCGGTGCTCGTCGGGGGTCACCCGGCTCACGCAGGGCGCCGAGCACTTGTCGATGTAGCCGAGCAGGCACGGCCGGCCGATCTGCCCGGCCCGCTTGAACACCCCCGCGCTGCAGGTGCGCACCGGGAAGACCCGCAGCAGCAGGTCAACGGTCTCGCGAATGGCCCACGCGTGGGAATAGGGCCCGAAATAGCGGGTGCCCTTGCGCTTGGCACCGCGCATGACCTGCACGCGCGGGAACTCCTCGCCCATGGTGACCGCGAGGTAGGGGTAGGACTTGTCGTCGCGGTATTTCACGTTGAAGCGCGGGTCGAACTCCTTGATCCAGGAGTATTCGAGTTGCAGCGCCTCGACCTCGGTGCTCACGACCGTCCAGTCGACGCCGGCCGCCGTGGTCAGCATCGTCTGCGTGCGCGGGTGGAGCGCGGAGAAATCGGCGAAGTACGAATTGAGCCGCTGCCGCAGGCTCTTGGCCTTGCCGACGTAGATCACCCGGTCATGCGCGTCCCTGAACCGGTAGACCCCCGGGGAATCGGGGATCGAACCCGGCTTGGGCCGGAAACTCAAGGTGCTGCCCGCTGATCTCGCCACGCCTAGAGCCTAGTAGCCCCCACCGACAAGGTTGCCCGCCGTATCTTTTCGCCAAAAGAAACGGCGGGCAACGCTGAAGAGTCGTCCGCTACGCGAGCATGATCTGGTCGCCCTCGACCTTGATCTCCTGCGCGGGCAGCGGCTTCTCCGCCGGGCCGGCCGTGACCGCGCCGTCGGCGATACCGAACTTGCTGTTGTGACACGGGCACACGATCGCGCCGCCCTCGACGCTGCCGACCGCGCAGCCCTTGTGCGTACAGACCGCGCTGAACGCCTTGAACTCGCCTTCGGTCGGCTGCGTCACCACGATCTTCTGATCCTTGAAGATCGTGCCGCCGCCGACGGGGATGTCGGCGGTCTTGCCCAGTGCGCCACCGGCCTGGGGCGCGCTGGACTCGGACGCGCCCGCGGCGGGCGCGCTCGACTCGGTCGCGGTCGTGGTGCCGGTCGTTCCTGTGTCGCTTGCGCCGCACGCGGTGATCGCCAGCGCCAGGCCACCCGCTCCGACGCTTGCGAACACCGCCCTGCGGCTCTGCTGAAGGTCTTCTCCCATGCGCACACCCAAGCGCACGCAGGTGAGAAAATCATGAGACGACGGCTAGGCCAGCCGGATCTTGTCGCCGTCCACGGTGATCTGCTTCTCCTCCAGCGGGCCGCCCGCGGGGCCGTCCTTCACCGAACCGTCCTCGATGCTGAACTTGCTCCCGTGGCACGGGCAGTTGATCGTCTTGTTGGCGACGGTGGCGACCGTGCACCCCGCGTGGGTGCAGACCGCCGTGAACGCCTTGAACTCCCCGGCCGTCGGCTGCGTCACCACGATCTTCTGGCTCTCGAAGACCTTCCCGCCCCCCTCGGGAATGTCGCTGGTGTCGGCCAGCGCCTTGGCCTGCGATTCCTTCTTCTTCTTGGTGGGCTCAGACGACGCCTCCTCCTCAGCCGGCGCCTCCGGCTCCGCGCTCGCCTCCGTCGTCGGCGAACCATAGCTCGCGCACGCCGTCAGAACCGCAGCGAGTCCGGCGCCACCGGCACCGAACACCACTGTCCGGCGCGTCGTTTCCGTCATGGTGTGTCCTCCCAGATTGTTTCTCACTTCAGGTACGGCCAGCGCCCTCGCGCCGGTTCAGCGTGCCCGAGCCCAATCCGGGTAACTACGCAGATTTACCTGTTCATGCCACCACGATGCCGTCGCCCTCGACCCTGACCTTGAACGAGGCCAGCGGCGCGGTGGCGGGCCCCTTGGTGGCCTTACCGCTGTCCGTGGCGAACTCGCTGCCGTGGCAGGCACAGCGGATGACGTTGTCCTTGGGCGTGCTGACCGCGCAGCCCTTGTGCGTGCACCGCGCGCTGAAGGCCATGTAGACGCCCTCGCTCGGCTGCGTCACCACGACCTTCAGGTCCTCGATCAGCGCGCCACCGCCTACGGGCACGTCGGCCGTCTTGGCGAGGACCTTGCCCTTCAGACTCGGCCTGCTCTCGGCCCCGCCGGTGCCGCAGGCGGTCAGCGCCAGCCCGCAGGCCGCCACCCCGGCCGCTCCCAGCACCTCGCGCCGTCCCAACCCGTTTTCGGACATGGCTCCGCCCCGATCCGTCATCATTGTTTTCCGGCCGGCCTCGCACACCCCTTGGCCAGGCATTAACTGTATTGGCGTTACCCCACGGTCCGGTCAGCGGGTGGTAGGCGTACGGTCAGCGGCGGAGCCCAGGCTCCTCTCATGACATAGACGACGACCAGCCCGCCCGCCCCACCTGTCCCCCGGCTTCGCTGGTGGCGGCGTTCCTGGCGTTCTCGCTACCGCCCTGCCTGTCGCTGGACCCGGCCCAGTCCCGTGTGCCCGCCCCCCGGCTTCTTCCCACCGCACTTCGTGATGCTCTCTGCACGTGATCTTCGGCTCGATCGCGATGATCACGTGCTGCCTGCGGATCTGGCCGTGGTTCCGCCGGCACCATTCCAGGCGCCCACCGCCTGATCGGCCGTGTGTACGTCTTCGGCGGCCGCCTCCCGAGCGGCCTGCTGGGCCTGGTGGCCGGTCTGGCGACCCCGTACGGCCCGGTCACGATGGCCGGTGACGCGCTGCTCTGGCTGAGCTGTACGCCGGCCGGCCGGCGGATGGCCGGGCGGCGCCGGTTCGTCGATCACCGCCGGTGGATGGTGCGCAACTTCGCCCTGACGATGTCCATCATCACCAACCGCGTGTACGGCGTGCTGTTCGCCATTCTGCTGTCGCCGCAGCTTGAAACGACGTTCCACGGCGACGAGACCCTGCCGGCCGCCACGGTGGCGGGCCTGGGTGCCTGGCTCGGCTGGATCCTGCCGCTGCCGTTCGCGGAGTGGTGGCTCGAACGCGGCGACGCCGCTCCTGAATCACCTTCCAGGGAGGACCGGCGGTCCGATCCCCGATGAGCCGGGGAACGGACCGCCAGGTATCAGATCAGACGGAGAGGATCTTCCGCAGGAACCGCCCGGTGTGGCTCTCCTCCACCAGCGCGACCTCCTCCGGAGTGCCGCTGGCGACCAGGGTGCCACCACGCGACCCGCCCTCGGGCCCCATGTCGATCAGCCAGTCGGCGGTCTTGATGACGTCGAGGTTGTGCTCGATGACGATCACCGTGTTGCCGCCGTCGACCAGCCGCCCCAGCACTCCGAGCAGCCGCCGGATGTCCTCGAAGTGCAGACCGGTGGTCGGCTCGTCGAGGACGTAGATGGTCCGCCCGGTCTGCCGCCGCTGCAGCTCGGAGGCGAGCTTGACCCGCTGCGCCTCACCACCGGACAGCGTGGTCGCCGGCTGCCCGAGCCGTACGTAACCCAGGCCCACGTCGTTGAGCGTCTGCAGGTGCCGCTTGATCGCCGGAATCGCGTCGAAGAAGCCCAGGGCCTCCTCGATCGGCATGTCGAGCACCTCGGAGATCGTCTTGCCCTTGTAGTGGACCTCCAGCGTCTCCCGGTTGTAACGGGCGCCGTGGCAGACCTCGCAAGGCACGTAGACGTCCGGCAGGAAGTTCATCTCGATCTTGATGGTGCCGTCGCCCGCGCACGCCTCGCAGCGCCCGCCCTTGACGTTGAAGCTGAAGCGCCCCGGCTGGTAGCCGCGCACCTTCGCCTCCGCCGTGGCCGCGAACAGCTTGCGCACGTGGTCGAACACACCGGTGTACGTCGCCGGGTTGGAGCGCGGCGTGCGCCCGATCGGCGACTGGTCCACGTGGACGACCTTGTCCACCTGGTCCATGCCGTTGATCCGGGAGTGCCGCCCGGGCACCGTGCGCGCCCCGTTGAGCTCCTTGGCCAGCGCGCTGTAGAGAATGTCGTTGACCAGCGTCGACTTCCCGGACCCCGACACCCCCGTGACGGCCGTGAACATGCCCAGCGGGAAGTCGATGTCGACGCCCTTGAGGTTGTGCTCGCGGGCCCCCTTGACCGTGATCTGCCGCTTCTTGTCCCGCTTGCGGCGCTTGGCGGGGATCGCGATGCTCTTGCGCCCGGACAGGTATGCCCCGGTCATCGAGGTCTCACTCGCGAGGAGCTCCTGCACGGTGCCGGAGACGACGACCTGGCCGCCGTGCTCACCGGCGCCGGGCCCGATGTCGACCACCCAGTCGGCGGCCGCGATCGTGTCCTCGTCGTGCTCGACCACGATCAGCGTGTTGCCCATGTCGCGCAGCCTGATCAGGGTGTCGAGCAGCCGCATGTTGTCGCGCTGGTGCAGGCCGATGGACGGCTCGTCCAGGACGTACAGGACGCCGACCAGGCCGGAGCCGATCTGCGTGGCCAGCCTGATGCGCTGCGCCTCGCCGCCCGCGAGGGTGGCGGCGGCGCGGTCCATGGACAGGTAGTCGAGGCCGACGTCGAGCAGGAAGCCCATGCGGGCGTTGATCTCCTTGACCACCTGCTCGGCGATGTGCATGTCGCGGTCGGACAGCTTGAGCCCGGCCAGGAACTTCGCGCACTCGCCGATCGACATGGCCGCGACGTCGGCGATGGACTGCCCTGCCACCGTGACCGCGAGGGTGATCGGCTTGAGCCTGGCCCCCTTGCAGGCGGGGCACGGGATCTCGCGCATGTAGCCCTCGAACCGCTCGCGCGCCGAGTCGCTCTCGGCCTCGGCGTGCCGGCGCTGCACCCACGGGATGACGGCGGTGAAGGTGGTGTAATAGGCCCGCTTGCGGCCGAATCGGTTGCTGTAGCTGACGTGCACCTGCTCGTCGTGCCCGTACAGCAGCGCCTTCTGGGCCTTCTTCGACAGCTTCTCCCACGGCGTGTCGAGCGTGAACCCGACCGTGTGGCCGAGCGCCTCGATCAGCCTGGCGAAGTATTCGCTGGTGTGGCCGCCGGACCAGGGGTGGATCGCGCCGTCGCCGAGCGTCCGCTCGGGGTCGGGCACCACCAGGTCGGGGTCCACCTCCATCTTGGTGCCCAGACCGGTGCACTCCGGGCAGGCGCCGAACGGCGAGTTGAACGAGAACGAACGCGGCTCCAGCTCCTCGAACGACAGGTCGTCGTAGGGGCAGTAGAGGTGCTCGGAGTAGAAGCGCTCACGGTTGGGGTCGCCCTCGGGCAGGTCGACGAACTCGAGCGTGATCGTGCCGCCGGACAGCTGCAGCGACGTCTCGACGGAGTCGGTGAGCCTGCGCCGCGACGACTCCTTGACCGACAGGCGGTCGACGATGACCTCGATGTCGTGCTTCTCGTACTTCTTCAGCGTCGGCGGCTCCTCCAGCCGTACGACGGTGCCGTCGACCCTGGCCCTGGCGAAGCCCTTGGTCTGCAGCTCGCGGAACAGCTCCGCGTATTCGCCCTTGCGCCCCCTGACGACCGGCGCGAGCACCTGGAACCGGGTGCCCTCCTCCAGGTCCATCACCCGGTCGACGATCTGCTGCGGCGTCTGCCTGGCGATCGGGCGCGCGCACACCGGGCAGTGCGGCTTGCCGATGCGCGCCCACAGCAGCCTCAGGTAGTCGTAGACCTCGGTGACCGTGCCGACGGTCGAGCGCGGGTTCTTGTTGGTGGCCTTCTGGTCGATGGACACCGCGGGCGACAGGCCCTCGATGAAGTCGACATCGGGCTTGTCCATCTGGCCGAGGAACTGGCGGGCGTACGCCGACAACGACTCGACGTAGCGCCGCTGCCCCTCAGCGAAGATCGTGTCGAAGGCCAGGCTCGACTTGCCAGAGCCGGACAGGCCGGTGAAGACGATCAGCGAGTCTCGCGGCAGGTCGAGCGAGACGTCCTTGAGGTTGTGTTCTCGTGCACCACGCACGATCAGGCGGTCTGCCACGGCGATCCCGGATGTCGAAAGGCGGATAGGTCCACGGGGGATGGTAGACGGAGGCTCCGACAATTTCGGCGGCCCGATCTCCGGCCATCGAAAATCCGTCCCCCACAGGTTACGGCCATCTCGCGCCTCGCCAGGAGCCCTTCAACATTCAACCTCCCGACCTGCGGTTTTATGCCCCGTCCAGCCCAGACACCCTAGATGATGAAATATCAGGACATGACCGTTCTACCCGCGCTGCAGGCCGAACTGGCCGCGGCGACCGACCGGCTGCTGGCCACGGCCGCGTCCCTCTCGGACACCGACATCGCCGCCCCCTCCCTCCTGCCCGGCTGGACCAGAGGACACGTCCTCGCCCACCTCGCCGGCAACGCCCGCTCCCACCTCAATCTCCTGACCTGGGCGAGAACCGGCACCAAAACCCCTCAATACTCCTCGTACGAGGCCAGGGCCACCGAGATCGCCGCCCACGCCACCCGCCCGGCCGCCAGGCTCCTGGCCGAGCTCGGAGAAGAGGCCGCCCGCCTGGCCACCGCCATCCGCGACCTCCCCGAGGACCGCTGGTCCGCCCCGGTCGAGGCCATGCGCCCGCCGCCCCACCCCGCCTGGTACATCCTGGTACGCCGCCTGCGCGAGGTCGGCCTCCACCACGTCGACCTCGACGCCGGCCACACTCCCGCGGACTGGCCGGCCTCGTTCGTCCGCCGCGAACTCCACGACTGCCTGGCCTGCTGGCCGTACGACCGCTCCACGATCAGCGAGGTCATCATCAAGGAGGGCACCCGAACCATCGCCGAATGGCACAACCTGGGCACCGGTCCAGGAGTCACCGGCGCACCGGCCGACATGCTGGCCTGGCTCACCGGCAGGTCGGACGGCAAGGGGGTTAGTCTGTTGCCCGTGGGGCAGTCGTTGCCGCCACGCCCCGGGCCGGCGGATCTCCCAGATCCGCCGCCGTGGCAGACGATGCCGGCCCCCGCTGATCTACCCATGACGCCTCCAAAGGACTATTCATGACCTATTCAGGTGACGTCCAGGTCGGCGGCCCCGCCGACGTGCGCGAGCTGCCCGCGATGACGATCTGCAAGCTCGCCGTCGGCCCGTACGACAACAACGCCTACCTGCTGCGTTGCACCGAGACCGGCGAAGGGCTGCTCATCGACGCGGCCGCCGACTCCGACCGGCTGCTGGCCCTGATGGGCGAGCAGGCGGTGGGCACGATCGTCACGACGCACCAGCACGGCGATCACTGGCAGGCACTGGAGCAGATGGTCAAGGTGACGAGCGGGCAGGTGGTCGCCCATCCGCTCGACGCCTCCGCCCTTCCCGTACCGGTCGACCGCACGGTCGAGCACGGCGACACGATCACGTTCGGCGCGGTCACCCTGGAGGTCATCCATCTGCGGGGGCACACCCCGGGCTCCATCGCCCTGCTGTACGACGGCGGCACGGCGGGTCACCACCTGTTCACCGGCGACTCCCTGTTCCCCGGCGGGGTCGGCAACACCTGGAAGGACGCCGAGCGTTTCAACCAGCTCTACACCGATGTGGTGGAGCGCGTCTTCAACCGCCTGCCCGACGAGACCTGGGTCTACCCGGGCCACGGCAAGGACACCACGCTGGGGGTGGAGCGCCCCGCCCTTCCCGAGTGGAAGGCCAGGGGCTGGTAGCAGGGCCGGTGGCAGGGCCGGTGGCAGGGCTGGTGGCAGGGCTGGTGGCAGGGCTGGTTGCAGGGCTGGTTGCAGGGCTCACCCGCGGGCGGCCAGCACGTGCACGATGCGCTCGGCCGCCAGGGTGGGATCGTCGGCCAGCCCGACGAGCTCGCCCCACGACCATCGGTAGAACCACCCCTCGGAGAGCGGCACGCAGTCGACGGTCTCGGCCAGCATGATCGTGTCGGGATCGCTGATGCGCAGCGCGGGCGGATAGGGCCGCAATGTGGCCGTCAGCCCGCGCTGTTCCAGCTCCGTGGCCAGCTTGCCGAGATAGTACGTGCGCGTATGCTCGCGCGGCGTGGCGGCCATGGTTCCATCAAAGCCGAAGTAAGACGAAAAATCCCGCTAGTTGTGAATGCGCTCCGCACCCTTGCGCTGCTCGCGCTTGTAGAACAGCATCCGCAGCGGAATCGCCGCCACCAGGGCGATCTGCATACTCGCCCCGATCTTGATCGGCAGGTCGCCGCCCTGCGGCCAGGCGACCCAGACGGCGAGGAACGCCACGTTCACCATGATCCACCCGAGAACGACCGCGAGAAGCTGGCCCTTCGGCTTGGGGTACTCGATGCGGCTGACCATCAGCCAGGCCACGGCGAGCACGCCGAGCAGGGTCCAGAAGTTCGGCTGGAAGAGCAGCACGATGGAGATCACGGTCATGGCGCCCATCGGGATGGGCAGGCCCATGAAGTCGCCGCTCTTGGTCTTGACGCAGGCGAACCTGGCCAGTCGCACGACCCCGGCGACCAGGATCGCCGTGGCCGCGGCCAGCACGGCGGTGAACGGCACCTGGTCGGTGAACCCGCCCCAGATCACGACCATGAACGCGGGCGCGAACCCGAAGCTGATGACGTCGGCCAGGTTGTCGAGCTCGGCGCCCATCGCGGAGGCCCGGAAGCGCCGCGCGACGAGGCCGTCGAACAGGTCGCACGTCGCGCCGATGAGCAGCAGCACGATGGCGGTGGCGAAGTAGCTGGGCGCCGGTGTGAACCGGCCACCGCCCACCTGGAGCTGCTGAATGGCGGAGTAGGCGAGCACGCACACCGCCAGGAAGCCGCAGACGGCGTTGCCCAGCGACAGGGAGTCGGCGGCCGACAGGCGGAACGCCTTGCCGACCGGACCACGTTGCTCGTCCTCGTTCGCCTGCCAGCTACCGGCGTCAGCCGCGGTCAATTCTGGTCACCCCCGCAACCGTCTTCTCCCCCACAGACACCGCGGGAGATATGCCTTCGGGCAGGTAGATGTCGACCCGCGAGCCGAACCGGATCAGACCGATCCGCTCAGCCTGCTCGACCTTCGCACCGGCGCTCAGGTACGGCACGATCCTGCGCGCCACCGCGCCCGCGATCTGCACCATCTCGATGTCGCCCAGCGTGGTCTCGAAATGCCACACCACGCGCTCGTTCTGGTCGCTGTCCTTGTTGAACGCCGGCAGGAACCCACCCGCCACATGCTGCACGGAGGAGACATTTCCCGCAAGGGGGGCACGGTTGACGTGCACGTTCAGCGGGCTCATGAAGATCGCCACCCTGGTACGGCCGTCCGGCCACGGGTCGATGCTCTGCACCACGCCGTCGGCGGGTGACAGGATGCGTCCCTCCCCCGGAATGCGGTCCGGGTCGCGGAAGAACCAGAGCATCCCGCCGGTGAGTGCGCTCAGCGGCGCCGCCGCCAGAGCCCATCGCCGGTCTCGGCGCGTCAGCAGCGCGGTAGCGGCCGCCGCGGCCGCCGTCGGGAGGAGCCACGGGGAGACCCCGCGTGCGAGCCTGATCCGGCTCGGCTTGGCAGAATCGTCTGACACGTACAACCTTTGGTGGTGATAGGACTGGGCGCTTTGCCGTGATGTTACAGAACCAGCAACTATTACACGGCGCAACTACACAAGCAAAGCGCCTCGAAGCCCTTTTCGCTAGACCTGCTCCGGGTGCGTTTCCTCGCCCTTGCGCGCGTCGATGCGGGCTTTGATCAGGCTGGCCACGGTGGTGATGACCATGGTGGCGCCAATGACCGAGAGCGACACCCAGATGGGAATTTGAGGCGCCCAGGAGACATGGCTGGAGTGCAACGCCTCCAATACCAGCTTAACCCCGATGAACCCCAGGATGAACGCCAAACCGTAACTGATGTACACGAGCCGCTGGAGCAGCCCGCCGAGTAGGAAGTAGAGCTGACGCAGCCCCATCAGGGCGAACGCGTTGGCGGTGAAGACGATGAAGGGGTCTTTGGTGAGCCCGAAGATCGCGGGAATCGAGTCGAGCGCGAACAGCAGGTCGGTGCTTCCGATGGCGACCATCACGATCAGCATCGGCGTGACCATGCGCCTGCCGTCGATCTTGACCGTGACCTTGGAGCCGACGTAGCCCTCGGTGGTGGGGAAGGCCCTGCGGACCCACCGCAGCACGGCGTTCTCGTTGAACTCCTCCTCGTCGCCCTTGAGGTGCTGGCGGACGAGGTTGATCGCGGTGTAGACGAGGAAGGCGCCGAACACGTAGAACAGCCAGCTGAACCGCTCGAGCGCCGCAGCGCCGAGCGCGATGAAGATGCCGCGCATGACGAGCGCGAGCAGGATGCCGACGAGCAGCACCTTGTGCTGATACGCCTTCGGCACGGCGAACCGGCTCATGATGATGAAGAAGATGAACAGGTTGTCGACACTGAGGCTGTATTCGGTGATGTAACCGGCGAAGAACTCGCCCGCCGCGCCACCACCGCCAACGGCCCACAACAACGCGCCGAAGGCGACGGCGAGGGCGACGTAGAACGTCACCCAGTATCCGGCCTGCCGCATGGAGAACTCGCGGGCTTCACCGCGGTCGACGATCCACAGGTCAACGGCGAGCACAACAAGAAGACCGCCGATAACGGCGATCCAGGCCCACATGGGTACGTCCACTCAAAACCCTCCGGCAGACATGGCTCAGTGCCGGAGGTCTCTCCCGCCCGCCGAAATCTGCGGACCGGCAGCCCCGGGGGCCCCGTGGAGCGGGGCGGCACCGTGATGACGAGGCTGTCGCGAAGGGATACTCCCCTCCCTAACCCACGCAGTATATGAGAACGCCTGAGCGTCACCTAATCATCCGCTGGATCTTGTCCGCGGTAGACGGCCAGCACACTCTCCACGGCCTCGTCGCCATCGGGCATCTCCCGCCCGCGCCGCACTGCCGCCGCAGCCAGCGTTTCCGCAGTTCCCGGCGTCGTCAGCAGTTCCTGTACGGCGTCACGGAACCCCCCGACGTCCCCATACGGCACCAAAATCCCCGCATCCCCCAATATTTCCGGAATCCCACCCACGGCGGAGGCGATGGCCGGCGTCCCCGCCATGAGCGCCTCCCTGAGCGTGAGCGGCTGCCCCTCCCACCGGCTCGGCATCAGCAGGGCGACGGCCGCGCCGAGCAGGTCGGCCACGTCATCCCGGTTCCCGAGCAGCACGACCGGGAGCCCTTCGGCATCGATCCGGCGCCGCAGCTCTCCACGCAACGGCCCTTCCCCCGCGACCACGAACAGGGGTTTCACGGAGTCGTCGCCCGGCCACGGTCCCGCGGCGACGTCGAGCAGCGTGTCGAGCCCCTTCTGCTGGGCCAGCCTGGCGATCGTCAGCACGACGGGCCGCTCCCCCGCCCCCAGCTCGGCCCTGACGTCCTCGGGCGTCCGCTTGGCGGGTGGCAGCGCGGGGGCCGGCACCAGGGCGGCCCGCACGTCGCGGGCGCCGAGCGTGGTCATGCGCGCGCCGAGGTCGGGCGAGACGGGCAGCACGCACCCGGCCCGGCGGGCCACGATCCGCTCCAGCACCCCATAGACCAGCCCGACGAAACCGCCTGTGGTCAGCGCGTTGTGCAAGGTCACCACCGGCCCGCGCCGCCCGATCGCGGCCAGCGCCCCGGCCCGCATCCCGTGAGCGTGCACGACATCGGCGCCCCGGGTCACACGTCTGAGGGCGAGCACGGCACGCACGTCGTTGACGGGGTCCGGCCGATCGGAGACGGCCACCTCCACGAACCTGGCTCCGGCGCTGGTGTACGCGAACTGCTCCTCAACGCTGCGCGGCCCGGCCACCACCACCCGATGCCCACGCCGTACCAGGCCGCGGACCAGCATCAGCACGTACCGCCCGGTGCCACCGGACGTGGTCCCCAGCACAAAAGCCACCCGCACGACCCGCTCCTCCCTCAAGCCCCACACCACCGTCCCACCACAACCCCGCACACGCCGCCCCGACCCAAAACCGGCCCGACCAAGACCACTCCATCCCAGACCGATCGAACTCAAGCCCGCTCGACCCAAGCCCATCCAGCCCGACCAAGACCAGCCCAACCCATACCGATCAAACTCAAGCCCGCTCGACCCAAGCCCATCCAGCCCGACCAAGACCACTCCATCCCCGGACCGGCCCAACCCAGACCACTCCATCCCAGACCGATCGAACTCAAGCCCGTCCAGCCCGTCCGGCTCGACCCGAACCCGCTCAACCTAGCCAGGTCGAGCCCCACCCCGGTCCAGCCCATGCCCGTCTCGCCCGGCCAGACCTAACTCCGCCGAACCCGGCCCACTGAGACCTGAACCTCCGCGCAACCCAGCCGGGTCGACCCCAGCCCAAGCCATCCAACCCGTCCCATTCCGCGCAAGCCCACCCCACCCCGCCAGGTCCAACCCCGCCCGGATCGTCCCAAACTCGCCCAACCTGGCCAGGTCCAGCCCGGCCCCGTTCGACCGAAGTCCGCTTGGTCCAGCCAGATCCAGCCCCGCCCCGCTCAGCCCGAACCCGCCAACCCAGCCGGGTTCGACCCCACCCGGTTCATCCGGACCGGTCCCGGCGGAGCAGGCCCGTCACCGCGCCCGCGTCCTCCCGGTCCACCACCGCCACGACCAACGCCCCCACCACCAGCGCCACCACCGCGGCCAGCACAGTCGCCAGGACCGTGAAGCCCATGCTTCCCGCCCCCAGCCAACCGGCCACTCCGCCCCCGGCCAGGTATCCGGCGAGTCCACCGGCCACCGCCGCGCCCCCTGCCCTGAGCAGCCCGGCGACGGCCGCGCGGCCCCGGGCCCGCATCACGGCCCCCAGCAGGAGCGCCCCGCCGACGGTCATGCCGACGCTCATCCCGAGCGCCATCCCCCCGATCTTCCACGCGTCGGGCAGGACCAGCACGAAGACCGTCTGGGCGACCATCACGACAGCCCAGGCCGCCACGGTCGAGGTGGCCACGGCCCGCCCGCGCCCGGCCGCGTACAGCACCCGGCTCAGATGGGCGATGAGTCCATATCCCACCAGCCCCGGCGCGAACAGGGCGATCGCCGCCGCCAGTTGCGGCGGGGGCACCACGGTCTTGCCGGCGAGGAACACCACCGCTCCCGGCCCGGACGCCGCCGCCAGCACCCCGGCCGCAAGCCCGGACACCAGCACCACCGCCCGGGTCGTGCGCGCCGCGAGCGCCGAGAACGCCACCGGATCGTCCGCCCGCGCCGACAGCCGGGGAAAGGCGCTGGTGGCGATGGGCACGGCGAGCACCGCGTACGGCACCAGATAGATCGCCCACGCGTAGTTGTAGACGGCGAGCGCCCCGGTGCCGATCGCCTGGTTCGACAGCAGGACCACCACGATCATGGCCGCCTGCTGGGCGAGCAGCGCGGCGATGCCCGCCAGGGCGAGCCTGCGCACCTGCCCGGCCACCCCGTCGGGGAACCGTAAGGTCGGCCGCCACCGCAGTCCCAGCCGCGCGACCGGCCCGATCACCGCCAGCACCAGCGACAGCACCCCGAGGCTCGTCCCCACCGACAGGGCCAGCTCGGCGGGCTCCAGACGCGCGACGGGCTCGCTCTGCCCGCCGCTGAGCGGCACGAACAGCAGGTAGGCCACGATGACCACGATGCTGGACACCAGGGGCGCGACCGCGGGCCCGGCGAACCGCTTGTGCGCCTGGAGCACGCCGTAGAGCACGACGGCCAGGCCGTACAGGGGGATCTGGGGGGCGAAGACGACCAGCATCCGGGTCGCGACGGCGGTCACCGCGTCTGTGCACCCCGCGACGCCGCCACCGAAGAACAGTCCGATGATCGGCCCCGCCAGCAGCGCGGTGAGCACGCCCACCGGCACGAGCACGACGACCACCCACGTGAGCAGCGCCGACCCGATCCGGCCGACCTGCTCCCGCGACTCGCGCCCGGCGAGCACGGGAACCACCATGCCGGCCAGCGCGCCTCCGACGACCACCTCGAACACGATGTTGGGGATCTGGTTGGCCGTCATGTAGGCGGTGGCAAGGCAGTTGGTGCCGACGGTCTGGGCGAAGGCGTATTGCTTGGCGAATCCGGCGACGCGTGCCAGCACGGTGATCGCCCCGATGAGCATCGCCCCGCCCGCGACGCCCCGCGCCGTCACCACGCCCACCCGGCCTCCCGCCGACCCGTACCGCCGATCACGCCTACGCAGACATCCTGGCAGGCCGGACCGACAATCGCGTCGCGGGCATCCTGGCCGGCCGAACCGGCGATCGCGTCGCCGACGTCTTGACAGACTGGGCCGTCGCAGGCGTCATAGCGGGCCGCGCAAGCGATCGCGTCACTGGCGTCCTGGCAGGACGGGCCATCGTGGGCGTCGTAGCGGGCCGCGCAAGCGATCGCGTCGCGGGCGTCCTGACAGACCGGACCGTCGCGCGCGTCCTAGCGGGCCGGACCGTCGCGCGCGTCCTAGCGGGCCGGACCGGCGCGCGCGTCGCGGGCGTCACACGGGGTCGACCGGGCGGCGGCCGAGCATGTCGATGCGGTTGAGCACGCTGTTCCCGGCGATGACCTTGGTGAAGCTGACCTTCTCCGAGGCTGCGGTCAGCGCCGCGATGGTGCCCAGCAGCGCGTACCGGCCGGGCTTGCCGAGGCTGGTGACGGCGGCGAGGCCGAGCAGGGCGCCCAGGGAGTTGGCGCCCGCGTCGCCGAGCATGGCGCGTTCGCCGAGGTCGTCGGGCAGCAGCGCGGCGGCGGCGCCCAGCGGGACGGCGGCCAGCGCGGCCGCGGCGGGCGAGGCGCGGAAGAGGGAGGCGGCCAGCAGCGGCCCGCCGGTGAGCAGCCCCACCTTGACGGCCCGGCCGGGACGCAGGTCGAAGAGGTTGGCGAGGTTCGCGGCGCCGGCGATGGTGGCGCCGTTGACGGCGGTGTCCACGGGGCCCGCCGAGACGAGGGCGGCGGCGCCGAGCCCGGTGGCGCCGATGCCCAGGATCTTGACGGCGCCGCTGGTGACCTCGCCACGCGCGAGCGCGGTCAGGTGGCCTTTGAAGCCCTTGGAGGACGTGGTGCCGTAGAGGTCGTCGTAGGCGCCCAGCGCCCCGCTGCCGACCCCGGCGAGCAGTGCCGCCGCCCGCACCCGGCCGGGCAGGCCGGGCGTGAGCGCGGCCGCGGCGCCTGAGCCGGCCACGAACGCGGGCCCTTCGAGCAGGGTGATGGGCTCGCCGCGGTGGTTCTTCCTGGTCCAGCGCCCGCCCAGATCGGCCGGCCGGTTGCGGGTGAAGCCCGTGTAGGCGACGCGGGCGGCCACGGCCCCGATCGCGGCTCCGGCGAGGGCGTAGAACAGGGCCCGGCTCGCAGGCATGTCAGCTCCCTGACTCGGTGGGGGTCGGCGTGGCGGACGTCAGGACGGGGACGGGGGCCGAGGCTCCCTTGCCGACGCCGTACTGGCCGGCGCGCCCGCTCAGCTGTTCTCGCAGAGAGTAGACGATGGCGACGCGGCCCACCGGCATATCCGCCGTGTCGACGGTGGAGACGCGCTTGGAGATCTCGCTCTCGTCGCGCAGGAGCGCGATCGGGTCGCCGGGCAGGACGGTGGTGGCGGCCGCGCCGGCGAGCACCGTGCCCTTGCCGCCCACGTCGAACGCGTTCGCCACCGAGACGAGCGCGCCCGCCTGGACCTCGGCGCCGTCACCGTCGTACGCCTTCTCGGGCGCGAACATGACCGCGAGCGTGGCCCGCTTGTCCACCTCGCCCTCGGTGCTGAGCAGCCCGCCCGCCTCGAACGTGCTGATGACGTCGGCGGTGGCGGTGTTGGGGGTGCCGCCCTGGGCCTGGTCGGTGGTGACGAGGGCCGCGGCGAGCAGCGTGGCGGCCCTGTCCCAGCTCGTGGCCGTGTCGGGGAATATCATGTTGACCGGTTTGAGCTGGTTGACCAGCCCGTCGAGCACGCCCTTGCCCTTGGGGTCGAGGAACTTCTCCGTCAGCGTGACGCGCCCGGTGACCTCCGCCCCGGCCTGGTCGAGCACCTGCTGCACGTTCTCGCGCACGGTGCCGCTGGAGCCGGGCGCCTCGATCAGCAGCACCCGCTGGCCGGTCAGGTCGCCGGCCACCACCTCGGGCGTGAGACCGGCGATGAACGCGTCGTTGCCCGCCTCCCTGCCGCGCAGGGTGTCGAGGTCGGCGCGCAGGCCGATGTTGGCGTTGTAGATCTCGTCGCTGGTCTTCTTGGCCAGATCGAGCGCCGGATCCTGGAGCAGCGTGGTGCCCAGCACGATCCCCACCGCCAGGGCCAGGAAGATGGCGACAGTGGAGACGAGGTGATAGCGGAAATCGATCACGAGAAGAGTCCGACCAGCCAGAAGATGAAGGCGTTCCAGAAGTCTTGCACGCCGTTCAGCCAGGTCTTGCCTAGCGGCGAGCTGACGAGCGCGACCCCCATGGTGATCAGCGCGGTGATCACCAGCAGGAGCAGCTGGGAGGTGGTGATGCGGCTGCGGTAGAGCCTGCTGACGCCCTTGGCGTCGATGAGCTTGCTGCCGATGATCAGCCGGGTGAGGAAGGTGCTGGCCATGCCGGAGCGCCCCTTGTCGAGGAACTCCTCCAGCGTGCCGTGGGTGCCGACGGCGACGATGAGCTCGGCCCCCTTGTCATCGGCCAGGAGCATCGCGATGTCCTCGCTGGTGCCGGTGGCGGGGAAGATCACCGCTTCGCGGCCGAGCTGGTGCACGCGCTCGAGGCCGGGCGCCCTGCCATCGCGGTAGGCGTGTACGACGAGCTCGGCGCCGCAGGTCAGGGCCTTGGTGGAGACCGAGTCGAAGTCGCCGACGATCACGTCGGGCAGGTAGCCGGCCTCCAGGAGCGCGTCGGCGCCGCCGTCGACGCCGACCAGCACGGGGCGGTATTCGCGGATGTACGGGCGCAGGGTCGCGATGTCTTCCTTGTAGTGATAGCCGCGCACCACGATGAGGACATGTCTGCCCTCCATGGGGGTGCGGATCTCAGGCACGCCGACTCCATCGATGAGAAGCTTGCCCTCACCACGAACGTACTCCATCGTGTTGACGGCGAAAGCCTCGATCTGGACGGCCAGCCCGGCGCGTGCCTCGGCCATGGCGGCCTCGACGGCCTCGGTGGACTGCTCCTCACCCTTGCCGACCACGTCGTCGTCGAGGTAGACGACGCCCTCGCAGATCCGGACGACGTCGCCGTCCTTGACCCGCTCGAACAGCTCCGGGTTGGCGTTGTCGACGAACGGCACCCCGGCTTCCAGCAAAATCTGTGGCCCCAGGTTGGGGTAGCGGCCGCTGATGCCCGAGGCCACATTGACCACGGCCGCCGCACCGCACGCGACGAGTGCCTCCGCGCTGACCCGGTCTACGTCAACATGGTCGATAATCGCAACTTCTCCAGGCTGGAGGCGTTTTGTCAGCCTCTTGGTACGCCGGTCGATTCTCGCCACTGCCGTTACACCGGGAAGGTCTCCGACCTTCCTACCGCGGAGGCCCGGCAATCTGTTTCCCGGAACCTTCATCAAGACCATCCTGCCAGAGCGAAACAGCGCAGGGGCCACGCATGACGCGGCGTGTCCGCTATGTCACCCAGGATCACCTGTCGGCGGCCGCGAGACCCAGCAGTTCTTCGGCGTGCGCGCGGCCAAGTTCGGAGTCTTCGAGTCCGGCCAGCATGCGAGACAGCTCGCGTACGCGGCCCTCGTGGTTGAGGGTGACGACGCCGCTGCGCACGACGCTGCCGTCGCTCGCCTTCTCGACCACGAGATGCTGGTCGGCGAACGCCGCGACCTGCGGCAGATGTGTGACCACTATCACCTGCGCGGTACGGGCCAGCCGGGCCAGCCTGCGCCCGATCTCCACGGCGGCCTTTCCGCCGACCCCCGCGTCGACCTCGTCGAACACGAACGTCGGCACCGGATCCGCACCGGCGAAGACCACCTCGATCGCGAGCATCACCCGGCTCAGCTCACCCCCGGAGGCGCCCTTGTTGAGCGGGAGGGGCGGCGCGGCGGGATGCGCGGCCATGCGCAGCTCCACCTCGTCGCGGCCCTCAGGGCCGAACTCGGCGCTCTGGGTGAGCTGGACGACGACCCTGGCGTGCGGCATGGCCAGCGCGGTCAGCTCCTCGGTCACCGCGTGCCCGAACCGCTCGGCGGCGGCCTCGCGCACCCCCGTGAGCTCGTCGGCCAGCTCGGTGAGGCGGGCGGTCAGCTCTTCGAATTCGCGAGTCAGCTCGCCGATGCGCTCGTCGTCGCCTTCGAGCTCGGCCAGCCGGCCGGCGGACTGCTGCGCCCAGGCCAGGACACCGGCGCTGTCCTCCGCATATTTCCGGATCAGGCTGGACAGCACGGAGCGGCGTTCCTGTACGGCCGCCAGCCGCGCCGGATCGGCCTCGATCGACTCCGCGTACGCCGCCAGATCGGTGGCCACGTCGGAGATCAGATAGCCGGCCTCGGCCAGCCGGTCGGCCACGCCGGCCAATTGGGTGTCGTAGTCGCGGACCGTCTCGACGGCCGACCGCGCCTCGCCGAGCAGGGAGATCACGTCGTGCGGGCTGCCCGCGGCCTCCATCGGGTCGCCGAGCAGCGCCGTGTGCGCGGTCGTCGCGGCACTGCGCAGCGCGTCGGCGTGCGAGAGCCGCTCCTCCTCAGAACGCAGCTCGATGTCCTCGCCCGGCTTGGGATCGACCTTCTCGATCTCCTCCAGGCCGAACCGGAGCATGTCGGCCTCCTGCGCCCGCTCCCTGGCCCTGGTGGTCAGCTCGTCGAGCAACGCGCCGACCTGCTTGTGCCGTTTGTACGCCTGCGAGTAGGCCCGCAGCGGCTTGACCAGCTTGTTGCCGGCGTAGCGGTCGAGCGCGGCCCGCTGCCTGCCCGACTGCAGCAGCCGCTGCTGATCCATCTGCCCGTGCACCGCCACCAGGTCGTCGGCCAGGTAGGTCAGCGTGCCGACGGGCACCGTGCGCCCTCCGAGCCACGCCCTGGACCTGCCCTCGGCCGAGACGGCCCGCGAGATGATCAGCTCGCCGTCCTCGATCTCGCCCCCGATGTCCTCGACCTGCTGGGCGACGCGCCCGCCCGGCTCGATGACCAGCGTGCCCTCGACGGTCGCCCGCTCCGCTCCCGGGCGGATGCGCGAAGGATCGCCCCGGCCGCCGAACAGCAGCCCGAGCCCGGTGACGACCATCGTCTTGCCCGCGCCGGTCTCGCCGGTGACCACGTTGAAGCCCGGCGAAAGCTCGAGCACGGCCTCGTCGATGACGCCGAGCCCCTGGATGCGGACCTCCTCGACCCTGGGTCGCACTGCCCACTCCCGTTCACTGCCATGTCCGATGGTCACACCTCTGAGCGCGGACCTCGCGGCCCGCGACGGGCCGCTGGGGACGGTCCGTCATGCCCAGGTGATCCTACGCGCTCTGCCCCTCATTCACTCAGGGTCGCACCCTTCCGCGCCACCCCTGAACAGGTAGCTCGAACTTGGCCACCAACCTGTCGGTGAACGGCGCGCCACTGCTCTCGACCCCGTGCAGGCGGGCCAGGCGGACGGGCTCGGAGCCCCTGCGCACCTCGACCCGCGTCCCCGACGGCAGGTCGAACCTGCGCCGCCCGTCACACCACAGGACCCCGCCAGGGGTGTCCGGCAGGATCTCGACGGCCAGCGTGGAGCGTGGCGAGACCACCAGCGGCCTGGCGAACAGCGCGTGCGCGCTGTTGGGCACCATGAGCAGCGCCTCCACCTCCGGCCACACCACGGGGCCACCGGCGGAGAACGCGTACGCGGTCGAGCCCGTCGGGGTGGCGCAGATCACGCCGTCGCAGCCCCACCGCGACAGCGGCCTGCCGTCGATCTCGGCGACCACTTCGAGCATGCGCTCCTGCTTTTCGACGCTGGCCTCGTTGAGCGCCCACGTGTCCGCCAGGACGCGCCCGTTCTGCCGGGCGAGAACATCGATGGTCATGCGCTCCTCGACGTCGTAACGCCCCGCCACGACGCTGTCGACCGCCGCCGCCAGGTCGGCGACCTCGGCCTCGGCCAGGAACCCGACATGCCCGAGATTGACCCCCAGCAGCGGTGTGCCCGCGGGCTTGGCCAGCTCGGCCGCACGCAGCAGCGATCCGTCGCCGCCGAGCACGATCATGACCTCGGCGTCCTTGGCGGCGCTCGGATCGGCCGGGACGGACTGTGCCCCCGCGCAGCCGATCTCCTCGGCCTCGGCGTCAAGGATCCTGACGGTGATGCCGGCGTCGACCAGCCGGGCGATGACCAGCCGGGCGCTGTCGACGGCGGCGCCACGCCCGGTGTGTACGGCGACCAGGACGGTCCGGTTCATTGCGGCCCTTCCGTGACGGCACGCTGGATCTCGCCTTCGAGGTCGGCGACCGGCGGCTCGCCCTCTCCCTTGCCCAGCCAGAGCAGATATTCCACATTTCCCGACGGTCCGGGCAGCGGGCTGGCGGTCACTCCACGGACCGTCAGCCCCAGCTCCCCGGCCTTGGCCGCGGCGTCGCGCACCGAGCCGGCCCGCAGCGCCGGATCACGGACGACCCCGCCCGCCCCGACCAGGTCCTTGCCCACCTCGAACTGCGGTTTCACCAACATCACGAAATCGGCGCGCGGCGCGGCGACCGCGGCCAGCGCGGGCAGCACGAGCCTGAGCGAGATGAACGACAGGTCGCCCACGATCAGCGTGGGCGGCTCGCCGACCATCTCGGAGGTGAGGTCGCGTACGTTGACGCGCTCCATCACCGTCACCTTCTCGTCGGTACGCAGCGACCAGGCGAGCTGGCCGTAACCGACGTCCACGGCGAGCACGTGGGCCGCGCCGCGGCGCAGCAGCACGTCGGTGAACCCGCCCGTGGAGGCGCCCGCGTCGAGGCAGCGGCGGCCCTCCACCGACAGGTTCGTGAACGTCTCCAGCGCGCCGAGCAGTTTGTGCGCTCCGCGCGAAACATAGTCGGGCCCGTCCTCCGAGGCGGCCACGACGATGGCGGAGGCGGTCTCGACCTGGGTGGCGGGCTTGCGGGCCTGCTGGCCTCCGACGCTGACCCGGCCGCCCTCGATGAGCTGGGCGGCCTGTTCACGCGATCGGGCCAGGCCGCGGCGTACGAGCTCGCTGTCCAGGCGGATCCTGCGGCTCACCGGCCGTCCACGGCCTCGGGCGTGGCCCGCACGACCTCGGGCACGATCTCGGGCACGGCCTCGTCGGCGGCGGCGAGCGTGCTCTCCAGCCCGGAGAACGCCTGGTCGAAGCGTGCGACGTGCTCGCTCACCGGCAGCTCGCCCAGCCCTCCGAGGCCGGCCACGATGGCGTCGACCCGCTCATCGCCGGTCTCCTCCGGAACCTCAGTCATGACTCGACCGTAACGCCTCCCGCGAGCACCCGGGACCTTGGCAGGCGTGTCACTCGTTGAAGCTCATACGGGGGTGCTAGTGATGTGGAACGCTACCGTCCGCAAAGGGAAGAAAGGATGCGCATCATGGCAAGCGTCGAGGAGTGCCGGGCGGCATTGGCCAAGCTCGTCGCCCAGTTCGATGAGATCGACGAGGAGGACCGTGCCAAGCACGTGGTCGAGCGCACGGTCAGCGCCCGGGTGTCCGACCTCGACGTGATCTTCTACGGCCGGCTGCACCACGGGGGGCTCGAGCCGTTCACGGAGGAGCCGCCGCCGGACGGCAAGTCCGCCGACGTCAAGCTCACGATCGCGAGCGACGACCTGGTCGCGCTGGTCGACGGGGAGCTCGACCTGGCGCGGGCGCTGCTCGGAGGCCGGGTGAAGATCGACGCGAGCTTCGGCGACCTGCTGCGCCTGCGCCGGCTCATCTGAGGGACCCGTTGACCCGTTCCGTCGCCTAGTTATTTAATGAGAACGTTAACTATTAGGCGATGGGCGAACAAATGGGTCTGATCATCGACAGCGAACGCCTGAGCCGCGCCTTCGGCGACCATCGCGCCGTCGACGGCCTGGCCCTGGCGATCGCGCCCGGGGAGATCTTCGGTCTGCTCGGGCCGAACGGGGCGGGCAAGACGACCACGATCAGGATGTTGTCCACGCTGCTGCCGCCGAGCGGGGGCACGGCGCGGGTGTGCGGGTTCGACGTGGTGCGGTCGGCGGGGGAGGTACGCCGCCGCATCGGGTACGTGATGCAGCAGGTCTCCCCCATGGGCTACTACCTGCTGACGGGGCGGGAGAAGGCCGAGATCGAGGCGGCCCTCTACCACGTACCGAGGCGGCGTCTGAAGGCCCGGGTCGGCGAGGTATTGGAGCTGGTGGGCCTGTCGGAGAGCGCCGACCGGCTCGTCCAGGAATACTCCGGCGGCATGCAGAAGCGCCTCGATCTGGCCTGCGGGCTGCTGCACCAGCCCGAGCTGCTCATCCTCGACGAGCCCACACTGGGCCTGGACGTGCAGTCGCGCCACCACATGTGGGACCACATCCGCTCGCTCTGCGACGAGGGCATGACGGTCCTGCTGGCGACCAACTACATGGACGAGGCCGACCGCCTCTGCGACCGGCTGACGATCATCGACCACGGCCGGCAGGTGGTCGGCGGGACGCCCGCCGAGCTGAAGGCGGCGCTCGGCGTGGCCACGCTCGACGAGGTCTTCCTCCGGCACACCGGTCACGCGCTGCGGGAGGAATCCGGATGATGTGGTCTCAGGAGGTGCTGGCCCTTTCCCGGCGCTGGCTGCTCATGATGCTTCGCGAGCGGCTGAACCTGCTGTTCAGCGTGCTGCAACCGGCCGTCTGGCTGGTGTTCTTCGCTGGCGCCCTCGGGGGCGCGGTCGATCCCCGGGTGGTGGGGACGGGCGACTACATCGCGTTCGCGGTGCCCGGCATCATCGCCTTCACGGTGGTCGGCAACGGCGTGTCGGCGGCGATGCCGCTGCTGTTCGACAAGGAGACCGGATACTTGGACAAACTGCTCAGCATGCCGATCAGGCGCAGCTCGCTGATCGTGTCGCGGTTCGTGTTCCAGGTGGGCATGAACTCGGCCCAGGTGCTGGTGATCCTGCTCGTGGCGCTCGCCCTGGGCGTACGGCCCGCGTCGGGACCGCTCGGGGTGCTGGCGATCCTGGCGGCGACCGCGCTCCTCACGCTGGCGCTCACGGCCGCCGCGATGGCACTGGCCTGCGCGGTGCCGTCACACGGTACGTTCTTCGCGGTCACCGGGTTCGCCTCGCTGCCGCTGCTGTTCATGAGCAACGCGTTCGTCCCGCTGACGGCGATGCCCGGGTGGATGGAGGCGGTGGCACGGGCCAATCCGCTGACGTACGCGATCGAGGCCATGCGGCTGCTGGTGCTGCGGGGGTGGAGCGGCGGGGTGCCGGTGTCCTTGGGCGTACTCGTCCTGGCCTCGTCCCTGCTCCTGGCCGTGGGCGCCTGGCAGTTCACCCGCCAGACCAGCCACCGCGTCGCCTGACCCCTTCACACGGCACGGGAACCCTCCGAGATGCCCTCTCGCACCACCGCTCACGAATCCCCGAAACCCACCCTCACCACCATCAACGGCCCGTCATCTGACCCGCTCCAGCATCTCCAGGGCAGGCTTGACCACGTCCTCCCCCTCCAGGCGTCCGTCACCGGCCGCCGTCCAGGCCGCGTCGCAGGCCGCCCGCAGTCCGTCCATCCGGCCGCCCTCGCCTTCCAGACGCAGCACGCCGTCCGTCCACCGCGCCTGCCATCCTCCGCACGCGCCGTCGCGCACCTCGGGATAGGGCAGGAGCAGAGCCCCCAAATCCTCCCCGATGTACGTGGGCCGATGCCGGGGTTCCGCCATCAGCGCATCGGCCGGCGTGGCCACCCCGGTGAGCACCAGCAGGCTGTCGACCCCGGCGTTGGAGGCCCCTTCGATGTCGGTGTCCAGCCGATCGCCCACGACCAAGGGCCGCCGAGCGCCCGTACGGATCATCGACTCCCGGTGCAGCGGCGGATCGGGCTTGCCCGCATATATCGGCTCGACCCCGGTGGCGGTGGCGATCACCCGCACCATGGACCCGTTCCCCGGCAGTTCGCCCCGCCGGGTCGGCATCGTGCTGTCGCCGTTGGACGCCACGAACAAAGCGCCCTGCCGCACCGCCAGCGCCCCTTCCGACAGCAGCCCGTACGACAATCCGGGCGCGATCCCCTGCACCACGGCGACCGGCGACTCGGCGGCCGTCGATACGGGCCGGAGCCCCTGATCCCGTAGCGCCAGCCGCAACCCGGACCCGCCCACCACGAGCACGTTCGCGCCCGGCGCAACCTTCTCCGCGACCAGCCGCGCGGCGGCCTGCGCCGAGGTCACGACGTCGGCGGCCGTGGCGGGCGCGCCGAGCTCTCGCAGGTGGGCGGCGATCGCGGCCGGTGTGCGCGAGGCGTTGTTGGTCACGTACGCCAGCCGTACGCCATGCCGCTGCGCCTCCTCCAGCGCCTCCGGCGCCCCGGGCACCGCATGACTGCCCAGGTAGACCACGCCGTCGAGGTCGAGCAGCAGGGTGTCATAACCGTCGATCAGCACAGTGCCTCTTCCCGTTTGACTCTCACGCCGCGTGAGACTTTAGCGTCGCCTCCGTACCTACCTGCCAACAGAAAGGACGGCCATGTCCGCGAACCTCAATCTCACTCCCGAAGACCGCGCCGAACTGTTCGGCGATTTCGACCCGGACGCTCACGCGGCGGAGGCCGAGCAGCGCTGGGGCGGCTCGCCGGCCTGGACGGAGTCGACGAACCGGGCGTCGTCGTACACCAAGGAGGACTGGCGGCGTTTCATGGCGGAGGCGGCCGACATCTCCGCGCGCATGGCGGACGCGATGCGCTCAGGCGCCCCGGCGGACGGCGACCTCGCCATGGACCTGGTGGAGGAGCACCGCGCCCACATCACCCGCTGGTGCTACACCTGCACGTACGAGATCCACCGCGGCCTGGGCGACATGTACGTCTCCGATCCCCGCTTCACCACCACCATCGACGCGACGTCCCCCGGCCTGGCCACCTACTTCCAGGCCGCCATAGCGGCCAACGCCACCCGCCACAACGCCTGACCCATCAACCAACCTGACGCCTGACCCACCCACGAACTGACGGAACACCCAACCCACCCCGACCAGAGCACCACCGCTCCGTCAGTACCACCCCTTCACTTCACAACCCTCGCCGCTTCACAACCGCCGCCGGCTTCACCATCCCCCACCGGCTTCACAACCCCGCCGGCTTCACAACCCCTACAGCGCTTCACAACCTCCACACGGTCAGTACCGCGCTGCCACCATCACCGTCACCGCCAGGGCACCGCTGTCATTGATCAACTCACCGCTTGCCTTTATCAACTCACGGTCACCGGCCCACCCAGACATCAGGCCATCACGAACCAGCACCAGAGTGAGACACCAGAAAGGGAGCAGACGCAGGCGCGGGGCCACCTAGCGCATGACGAACGCTTGCCAGCGGGGGAGCGCCCTTACTCCACACCGCAACACACAGCCAATTCCCGTCCCCGGCTACATTTCCCGGCGAGCCCGCAACGTCGCCCGAACGCTCTTCAGAGCCGAGACATAATGCCGCTCATCCGGCCGCATCGCCACGGCGATGGCCAGTGGTTCCTGAGCCCCTTCCACATCCCCGGTCCGCCACAAGGACAGCCCCAGCCCGAAGTGGGCATAGTCCTCGGCCGGATTGGCATCCACGATCTGCCGGAAACTGGCCGCAGCCTCGGCGTACTGCCGTGAGTTGAACTGCGCCCGCGCCAACGCCTCCAAAATGCTGCGCGATTCAGGTTCAGCCGCAGAGGCCCTCTCCAGCAATGCCGCGGCAGCAGCCGGACTCCCCTCTTTCAGCAACTTCACCCCACGCTGATACCAGTCGTAAACACCACCCCCGGGAACGCCCGAACTCTCGTCATGAACATTTCCATCGTGGGCCATGCGTGAGGACTCCTTCACCGCGTAAAGGCGACCCCGCCCCGCCCTGCTGCGGAACGGGCGCGAATGCAACCGTGGGGCGACTTCCGGAAGGCGTAAGCATTTATGGGAGCATGCCCGGTATGGGGACTCCTGAACTGCCGGTACCGAGCGGACTGGTGCTACGGCCCTTCCGAGGCGTACGTTTCGCTGTCGAGGATCCCGCCAAGGTGACCTCCCCACCGTACGACCTGATCTCCGACGCCGACGTAGAGGCCCTCCTGGAGTCTCACCCGAACAACGTCGTACGCCTCATCCTTCCCTGCTCCTCCCCCAGCAACTCCTCCGCAGCCACAGCACCCCCTCCCCCTGACGTTTCCACCCTGCCACCCGACACGTCCGCTCCCACCCCCGAAGCACCCACCGCCCACCCCACCACCAACCCCCAACCCGACGCCCCATACGCTCGAACCGAAGCCACCCGCCCGCAGTCACAGGCCGCCGGCTCCGAGCCTGATACCTCGCACCCCGGCCCCCAAGCCTCCCCTCCCGACCCCGGTCCGCCGCCCCCTAGTCCCGACGTACCTGTTCACGCCCGCTATGCCGAGGCCCGGAACACCCTGCGAGCCTGGTTGAACTCAGGCGTGTTGGTGCCGGACCCGGTGCCGGCGCTCTACGTGTACGAGCAGAGCGGGCCGGACGTCCTGCAGCGCGGCCTGATCGGCGACGTGGGCCTGGTCGACCCCGGGCAGCGCATCATCCTGCCCCACGAGGACGTCCTCCAGGGCCCTATCACTGACCGGCTCGCCCTCATGAGCACCACCCAAGCCAACCTCGAACCGATCTTCCTCCTCTACGAGGGCGGCGACGGCATGGCCACCCGCCTTGCGGACGAGGTGGCCTCAAAGCGACGTCCCCTCATATCCGCCCACACGGAAGACGGCCTCACACATCGCCTATGGGCGATCACCGACACCACCGAGATCGCCGCGATCAACGCGGACCTCCACTACCGCCAAGCCCTGATCGCCGACGGCCACCACAGGTACGCCACCTACCGCGTCCTTCAACGCCAGGAACGCGCCACCCACCGTCCTCAACCCAGCCAGCCGACGAACGGACCCTCCACCGAAAACCACCAAACCGAGACGCACTCCGACGCAACCCACCCCGACAAAGCGCGCCCCGAACCAGCACACCCAGACGAAACCCACTCAACTCCGGCGCACCCGGACGAAGCCCACCTGAGCGCGACCCACCCAGACCTAACCCACCCTGAACCAGCACACCAGGACACAGCCCACCCGAGCGCGACCCGTCCAGATACACCCCACCCAGGCGCGGCCCATCCAGATACACCCCATCCGAACGCAACCCACCCAAGCTCGGCCCCACCACACCAGCCCCGCCCCGGAGCAGCACGCCAGGACACATCCCACTCCGAAGCAGCCCGCCCAGGCACAACCCACCCGAGCGCAACTCACCCCGGAGGAGCAGCACATCCCGGAGACGCAGCACATCCCGGAGGAGCAGCCGATCACGGAGCAGCGCACCCCGACGAAGCCACCGCAAGTGCGGCCCACTTGGGCGGAAGTCATCCAGGCGGGCCCCGTCACGAGACAACGCACTCCGACGTAAGCCATTTCACGTCAGAGTCCCGTGGACCGTTGGCAGGGCCGTGGGACTTCGGGCTGGCGCTGCTCGTCGACTCAACCGCCTACCCGCCCGACCTGAAAGCCATCCATCGCGTGATCCCCGGTCTGCCGCTCGCCGAAGCGGTCGCCAGGGTCCAGGGCTCGTGGCACGTGTACGACTTCGACGACCTGGCGCAGGGTCTGGCCGCGCTCGAGGAAGCCCCGGAGCCTGCTCTCCTGCTGGCCGGCGCGGACGGTTCGCACCTCCTCACCGACCCGGACCCGGTTCAACTGGGCCGAGCCATGCCACCAGACCGCTCCGACCGCTGGAACTCGCTCAACACCTCCGTCCTCACAGAGTTCGTACTGCCCGTGCTGTGGGGCATGCGCGACAACGAGCAGGCCGTACGGATCGTGCACCACGACACGGACGCCGCCGTACAACTGGCCGTCCGCACCGGCGGCACCGCTGTCATCCTCAAACCGCTCGCCATCGAGGACGTGCTGGCCGTTGCCGCCGGTGGCGAACGAGTCCCCCGTAAGTCCACCTCCTTCGGCCCCAAACCGAGGACTGGCCTAGTGCTGCGTACCTTCGCGACCGACTGAGACGGGCGGGTACCCGCCCAGCCATCCGCCACGCACGACACAGGACTGACCTCGGCCCCGCCACGCACGACACAGGACTGACCTCGGCCCCGCCACGCACCACACAGGACCAACCCCAGCCCCGCCACGCACCACACAACACAGACTCCAGCCCCGTCCGCATTTCGCGGCATGAACCTCCCAGCCCCGCCTGCGCCTCCCAGCACATTCCCCCGACCCTGCCTGCGCCCTGCAGCACGAACCTCCCGGCGCTGCCCGCCCCCGCGGCACGAACCGCCCCAGCCACCCGTGCCTTCGCCGCACGAACCCCAGCCGAACGACCCCCCAGCCGCGCACATCACCCCACACGACCCCCCAGCCGCCCGCTGCCCGTCTCCGGGCTCGGAAACCCAGACACGAACGCCGGCCGCCTCGGCCACAGGCTGGAGCCTGGACCCGGGCAGGGCTCCATACGCTCGCACGGATTCCGCTCGCTGGCGGCTCGGTGGATGGAGATGGTCCGCGAACTGCCGGTTCTCGGTAGACGAAGACGGTTCGACGAATTCGCGGCTCTCGGTAGACGAAGACAGTTCGACAGCTCGCGGCTCTCGGTAAACGAGGACCGTTCCGCAAGCCGTCAGCCGCTAACTAGCCCCCGGCAGACGAAGACCGTCCCCAGCCGCCAGCCCTCGGAAGGCGAAGACCGTTTCGTAAGCTGCCAGCCCCCGTAGGCAGCTCGCGTCAACCAGTGGGTGCCAGGTAGGTCACCTGCCGGGGAATCAACGCAGCGATTTGCCCGGTGGACAAGCCGTCGTGAACGGGGCCGGTGGGATCGTCTGCCGGGTCGTCTGGTGCGGGGAGTTCGGCGTCGTAGGGTCTGGCGGTGCTCACTTCCACCTCGTATCTCCAGATCTTGCCGGCCGACGGGCCGAAGACGCGGCAGCGGAATGCCCCTGTCACCTCGATATAGTCGCGAGGTTTGAGGCCACGGAGCACGGCGGCCGTTTCCGGGTTGAACGTGACGCACGGGATGCTGTCCGTCAGTGCCGCGCCACGTCTGTTCCGGCGGCGGCGCACGATGATGCGCCACTTGGTCACGGTGTCGCCGCTCGGCAGAGGGTGCTCCTCAACCTGCGCCGACAGCCTCCCCACCAGCAAGACTTCGTTTCGATCCACCGTCGTCCTCCTATCGGTGTTCTGGTGGAGATCACTCTCTACGATGATGGGGTGGCCGGATCGGCTGGAACGCCGTTCTGGGGATAACGGCTGGACGCTCGGGAGTGCCTGTGGACAACATCACCGCGCTAGGCGGCGACGTCTATGAGATCGACACCAAAATGGCCGGATATTCGGGCATCACGGCCGGGTACCTGATTCTGGGCGACCGGCCGTGCCTCGTAGAGACGGGCACCTCGACCTCGGCGCCCGTGGTGCGCGACGCCATCGCCTCGCTCGGTGTCGGTCCCGAGGACCTGGCCACGATCGTCGTGACTCACATTCACCTGGACCACGCCGGTGGAGTGGGGGATATCGCCAGGTTCTTCCCGTCCGCACAGGTCGTCGTACACGAAAAAGGTGCCCGGCACCTTGCCGAGCCGTCACGGCTGATGGCCAGCGCGCGCATGGTGTGGGGGGACAGACTCGACACCCTTTTCGGCGAATTGTCCCCGACTGAGGCGGAACGCATCGTCGCGCTCGGCGACACCGGTGCCATCGATCTCGGCAATGGGCGTACGCTGAACAGCCACTACTCCCCCGGCCACGCGAAACACCATGTGGGCCTGGTCGACTCCGCCACCGGTGACCTGTACGTCGGCGACGCGGCCGGCGTCTACCTGCCCGAAACGGGCGATCTGCGTCCCGCGACCCCGCCGCCGGACTTCGACCTGCAGACCGCGCTCGACTCGATCGCGCTGTTCGAGGCGCTTGGGCCGCAGAGGTTGCTGTTCAGCCACTATGGGCCGGTTGAGGCGGTTCGGGAGACCCTCGAACGATCTGCGGAGGAGCTGAGGGTCTGGGTGGATCTCACACGGCAGGCTCGGTCGGAGGGTATGGACCTGGATCATGCCGTCGCCATGGTCAGGGATCGCACCAAGGAGCGTTATGCGGCACTGACGACTGACGGCGTCATGAGCGAGGAGGTCGAAATACTGAGTGGTGCCCCGTCGAACGTCGCGGGGATCTTGCACTGGCTCGACCGCGTCTCCCCGTGACCGGAAGGAACACGTGACGCCAAGCGATGGCGCACCGCCGTTCGGCGTCACGCCCCGCCAACCGCCGCTTGGCGCCACGTCCCGTTAACCGCCGCTTGGCGCCACCGCTCAGCGCACTACCACCTTGGGACCATGGTCTGCTTAGTGCCGCTTTGCGCCACCGCTCAGCACCCCGCGCCTTGACACCACGGCTCAGCGCCCTGCCGTTAAGCACCACCGCTCAGCGCCCTGCGGTTAAGCGCCACCGCTCAGCGCCCTGCGGTTAAGCGCCACGTCCTGCTCACTGCCACTTGACGCCACATCCCAGCGCACTACCGCTTGGCACCGTGTCCCGATGAAGAACCGAGCGGGTCTCCCGCCGTACCCGGAATGTCATCGGGTACGGCGGGAGTTCGGCGTCAGTCGACCGTCTTGGGCCGGTCCTTGGCGGCGTCGTTGGACTCATCGAGTACGTCACCGAAGTTAGGCTCGATGAACGCCGGAGTGATGCCCGGAGTCTCGGCCTGCTGCTCTTCAACCGCCTTAGCGGCATCCTGCGGCTCGCCGGATTCCTCGGGCTCAGACTCGTCATCGGGCTCGTCGTCGGATTCCGACTCGTCCTCGAGCTCGTCCTCCGCTTCGACCACGTCGTCGGAGTCGGAGTCAGTCTCCAGAACGTCGTCAGCGCGGCTCTCCTCCGCACCTTCATCCTGTACGTCGGCAGCATCGGCCGGCGGAGCGGCCGGCTCCGTACCGTCGTCGAGAAGGTCGCCCGCCTCGGCCAGGGCCTCAACGTCATCGACGTCTTCGGCCTCCGCCGCACCGGCGTCGTCGGAGTCGTCCTCGTAGTCGAATTCCTCCTCGATGTCCTCGATGACGGCTCCGGTCAGCTCCGCGTACCGATCCGCCGCCTCCGTCTCCCCGTCCTCGTCGAACGCCATCGCCTTGCCGAACCAGTCGGTCGCCGCCTCCTGATGCCCTGCTTCGGCCAACGCGTCCGCGTACGCGAACGCCAGCCGCGCCGACCAGGGCTTGGGCTGCGGGTCCCGCAGTTCGGGCAGGCGCTGAAGGGTGATCACGGCGGCGTCGTGCTGGCCGAGGTCGCGGCGCGCGCCGGACTCGACGATGGTCAGCTCGATGCGCCCGGCTCGGTCGAGCCGTTCGGCTTCCGGCGAACGTACGAGGTCGATAGCCCGCTCCGGACGTCCCATACCGCGTTCGCAGTCGGCCATGACCGGCAGGTACGCATCCGAACCCGTCATCCTCCTGGCCGCCCGCAGGTCGCTCAGAGCCTCCGAGAAATGACCGGCGCGGTAGGCGACGATGCCCGCCGCTTCACGTACGACGCCGATGCGGGCCGCGAACCGGCGCGCCACCTTCGTGTGCTCGTGCGCCTGATCGGGGTCGTCGGCCTCGAGCGCCCGCTCGGCGGCCACGAGGTGCCGTCCGACCAGGTCGGCGAGGTCGCCCGGCAGGGAACGCAGCTCTTCCAGGACTTCCTTGTCGAGCTCCTCCGACGTGATGTCGGGCGCCACCTCGGGCAGCCTCTCACGCTGGGGAGCCTCGTCGGCACCCTCGCGATCGGGCCGGCCGTACCTGGCGCGGGTCCCCCCAGCACCGGTACGGTCCTCGCGATCGTCCCGGGAGAACGGACGGGCGTCCCGGTAACCGCCGCCCTCACGCCGGTCGCCGTAACCACCCTCGCGATGGGGACCACGGTCACCCTCGCGACGCGGACCGCGATCGTCACGGAACCCGCCCTCACGGCGCGCCCCGAAACCACCCTCGCGACGGTCGCCGAAGCCACCCTCGCGACG
>NZ_FNVT01000052.1 GCF_900108335.1 Nonomuraea solani | reverse complement strand
TGTCACGAAGAGCTGAAAGGGAGGCTCGCCATGGCCACCACCATCCACAAGCCGACGGCGGCAGGTACGATCGCCGCTGCTCACCGTCCTGTCGATTATGTCTGGGCGGTCGCCCGGGTCTCGATCGGCTGGGTGTTTCTGTGGGCGTTTCTGGACAAGACGTTCGGCTGGGGTTTCGCCACTCCGGCCAATCGGGCCTGGATCGAGGGCGGTAGCCCGACGACCGGGTTCCTGAAGGGGAGCGGCGAGAACGCGCTGGGCGGCTTCTTCTCGGGCCTGGCCGGGCATGCGTGGGTGGACTGGTTGTTCATGGCCGGTCTGCTGGGCATCGGCCTGGCGCTGACCCTGGGGGTCGGCCTGCGGATCGCCGCGTTCGCGGGCGGCCTGTTGCTGGTCCTGATGTGGGCGGCCGAGCTGCCCCTGGCCAACAACCCGTTCATGGACGACCACATCATCTACGCCATCGTCCTGGCCGGCCTGGCCCTCGCCGGAGCGGGGACCACGCTCGGACTCGGCAACCTGCCGATCATCCAGCGCACCCCCTGGCTGAAGTAGCGCGAACGACCAGACGCCCACCCCCGCCCACCGGGGTGGGCGTCTGGTCATTCGGGATGACCCGTTCCGAAGGCGCGTGGTGCGAGCGGCGTTGTGGCGAAGGTCCCCACGCATGGGGCCCTTCGGCGCTTGGCGGTAAGCGATCTTCAGAGTGTCCTGTGAAGGGAACTGAGGAGGAAGCATGATCGTCGTCGGAGCGGACGGCTCGCGGCCCGCAGGCCGGGAGCAGGACAGCGCGATGAACATCCAGGTGATTTCGCGGGACCAGGTGAGCGACTACCTGGCCCGGATCGGTGCGACCCCGCTGTTGACCACAGACGAGGAGACGGCGCTCGCCAAGCGGATGGAGGCGGGCGCCTACGCCGCTCACCTGATCGAGCAAGGAGCCGCAGACCCCGAGCTGGCGGCCGTGGCCGCCGATGGACGGGCCGCCAGGAAGCACATGATCGAGGCGAACCTGCGGCTCGTCGTGTCGATCGCCAAACGGTACGCCAGCCGCGGCATGTCGCTGGCGGACGTGATCCAGGACGGGAATCTCGGGCTGATCGAGGCCGTCGACCGTTTCGATCACGCCCGAGGCAACCGGTTCTCCACGGTCGCCACCTGGTGGATCCGTAAGGCCATCCAGCATGGGCTGGAACACGCGCACGCGGTGCGGCTGCCAATCGGTGTGCAGGACCAGCTCATCAAGATCGCGCGGGTGGAGTCGGAGGCCACCCATCGGCTCGGGCGCACTCCGACCGAGCGGGAACTGGCCGAGAAAACACAACAGAAGCCGGCAAAACTCGCCGTGCTACGGCGGCTGCCGTGGAACTGCCTCAGCCTCGACCTGCCTGCGGGAGAAGGGCCGCAGCGACACACCATCGGGGACCTGGTGGAGGACGATCAGTGTCGTGCCACGGATCGGCTCGTTGAACAGAAGATGCTCAAGCAGGCGATCGACTCCCTCGTGGCGGGGCTGGCGCCGCGGCAGGCGCTCATCCTGCGGTTGCGCTTCGGGCTGGACGGGCACGACCGGCACACACCACGGCAGATCGCTACGAAGCTGGGACTGACCCCGCAATGGGTCCGTTGCCTCGAAAAGGAATCGCTGGCCCGAATGCGAGGCTCAGGAAGCCCACAAAGGTTGCGCGCATGGGCGAGCTGACCGGAAGCCCGAGGCAGGAGGAATCATGCGAAGCGCCACGAATTGCTCAAAGCCCTGGCAGCGTTGGCACCACTGGCTCTATCCGGGCGGGCGGCCGAACCGTGTGGCCCGTGCCATGAACCGGACCTGGAGAGTGCTGCACTCCACCGGATGGGTTGGACGCGCGGTGACCCTGGGGGTCCGCGGCAGGCGCACCGGCCGCGTCATCGCCTTCCCGCTCGTGGTCGCCGACCATGAGGGCGAGAGGTACCTGGTGTCGATGCTCGGCCAGAAGGCGAACTGGGTGCTCAACATGCGCGCGGCCGGAGGACGGGTGGTGTTGCGGCACGGTCGGCCCGTGCAGGTTCGGCTGGAAGAGATCGAGCCCGCGGCGGCATGGGCGCCCGTTCTGCGCCGTTATCTCGAGCTCGGGCCGGGAGCGCGGCCCCACGTGCCCGTGGACCGGCGTGCGCCGTTGGCGGAGTTCGAACGGATAGCGGGGCAAGTCCCGGTCTTCCGCGTCACGGATTCCCGCTGAAAGGTCCAACGGTGTGCCTTTCGGCCCTGTCCGGGCCAAGTCCCGGTCTTCCGCGTCACGGATTCCCGCTGAAAGGTCCAACGGTGTGCCTTTCGGCCCTGTCCGGGCCAAGTCGCCTCCGCAGATATTGAAAGTACTCGCGGAAGGAGCTGACATGTCGGCGGTGATCGTACGAGGACTGAGCAAGACTTACGGAGCGGTGAAAGCCGTCGATGACGTGAGCTTTACCGTCGCGCGAGGAGAGGTGTTCGCGCTGCTCGGGCCGAACGGCGCAGGCAAGACCACGACGGTGGAGATCCTGGAAGGGCACCGTGATCGGGACGCCGGGGAGGTGTCGGTTCTCGGATTCGACCCGGTCACCGGCGGTCGCGGCTACCGGGAGCGCATCGGGATCGTGCTGCAGGAGGCCGGGTTCGAGGAGGAGTTCTCCGTATTCGAACTGCTGCGGTTGTACGCCGGCTTCTACCCCCGTCCCCGGGACCCGGACGAGGTCATCGAGCAGGTCGGACTCAAGGACAAGCGCGACGCCCGCGTTCGTACGCTGTCCGGCGGGCAGCGGCGCCGCCTGGACCTGGCGCTCGGCCTGGCCGGCCGGCCTGAGGTGTTATTCCTGGACGAGCCGACCACCGGCTTCGACCCCTCGGCCAGGCATCACGCCTGGGAGCTGATCGAGGGGCTGCGCTCCTCCGGCACGACGATCCTGCTCACCACCCATTATCTGGACGAGGCGCAGCATCTGGCCGACCGAGTCGCGATCTTGAGAGAGGGACGGCTGGTCGCCGTCGGCACGCCGGAAGCACTGATCGGCGCCGGGCACACGAGTGTGCTGTCCTTCCGGCTGCCCAAGGGAACGATGCCGGCTGACCTGCCGGTCCTCACCGGCAGCGTCGAAACGCGCGGTCCCGTCGTGTCCATCGAAACGGCCCAGCCGGCCCGCGACATGCACACGCTGACCGGCTGGGCGCTGGACCGCGGCACCGAGCTGACCTCGCTGACGCTGGCCCAGCCATCGCTCGAGGACGTCTATCTCGACCTGGTCAGCGAGGCGACATCATGATCGCCCGGTTGGTCCGGCACGAGCTCACCTCCTTCTTCCGCACCCCGATGGCGGCCGTCTTCACCATCGCGATGCCCCTGCTGATGACGGTGATCGTCGGTGCCGCGGTCGGCAACGAGGTCGTCGCGGCCGGCACGGGCGTCAAGGTCATGCAGTTCGTCATCCCGGTCATGATGGTGTTCGGCGTCGCTCAGGGCTGTTTCGGCATGCTGGCCATCCACCTGGCCGACCTGCGCGACCGCGAGTGGCTCAAGCGGCTGCGCGGCACGCCGGCGCCCGCCTCGGCGGTGCTGGCCGGGCTGATCGGCGCATCGCTGGTGATCGCTCTGCTGACGGCCGCCCTGCTGCTGGCGGCGGGTCTGATCTTCTACGACGTGCAGATCGTCTGGCGCACCCTGCCCGCGTTGCTCCTCACCCTCCTGGCCGGGGCGGCCTGCTTCTCCGCCCTCGGCTTCGCGGTGGTCGGGCTGGTGCGCAGCGCGGCGGCCGTGCAACTGGCCGGTACCGGGCTGCTGTTGGCGCTGGCGTTCATCTCCGACATCATCCTCGTCGGCGCCCGGCTGCCCGCCTGGCTGGACGTTCTGGGCTGGATCTTCCCGCTGCGGCACCTGGCCAATGCCGTCCGCGACGCCATGAACCCGTTCCTGACCGGCTCCGGTTTCCAGGCCGGCCACCTGGCGGTGCTGGCGGCCTGGGGGATCGGCGGCGCGGCCGTCGCTGTATGGCGCTTCCGCTGGTATCGCCCGCCGGGCCGGGCCGCGACGGCTCATGCGGCTCTTCGCCGGTCGCCGGGGCGGGAAGGCCGCCCTACGCCGTGGCGCCTGCTGGCCGGGCAGGTGGGACACGCGGTGACCAGGCTGCGCCGTGACCCGTCCACGGCGTTCTTCACCCTGGTCCTGCCGGTGCTGCTCCTCGCGCTGATCTCGCTGATCTTCGCCGGGGCGCGGTCCGCGGGTGTGCCGTTGCCGGTGTTCATGCTCGCCGCTATGACCACGTACACGGTGGGAGTGGCCTCCTTCGTCAACATCGCCGAGACGATCGCGGGCGACCGCGAGCGCGGGGTGCTCAAACGGCTCGCGGGCGCCCCGCTTCCACGCTGGGCCTACCACGCGGGCAACCTCTCCACCGCGCTCCTGGTGACGCTGTCCACCGTCGTCGTGCTGACGGTGGTGGCCGCGCTCGGATTCGGCGTAGAAGTCGTGCCAGCCATGATCCCCGGGGCCCTCGCCGCGATCCTTCTCGGCGGGGCCTGCTTCGCTCTCCTCGCCGCCGTCGTGGTGGCGTTCGTGAGCAGGCAGCAGACTGTGAACGCGATCACCCTCGGCCTCTTTCTCCCGCTTGCCTTCGTCTCGGACGTGTTCGTCATCGGTGGCGAACTGCCCGGCGTGCTGCGCATGATCGGCGATGTCTTCCCGTTGAAGCACATCTCCCACGCGTTACTCGCCGTACTCGATCCGGCGGGTCGGTCGTTCCCGTGGGCCGACCTGGCTGTGGTGACCGCCTGGACGCTGGCCGGCGCGGCAGTCCTCGCCGTCAAGGAAGGCATAGGGCATCCGATAGCCCGGACCGTGTGACCCATGAGATCAGGGACCAAGGGCCCTAGGCCGCGAGGCCCCCCTTCGACAGCATCGAAGACATGACGACGATGCAGCGAATCGACGCTTACTGGCGTGCCGCGAACTACCTGTCCGTGGGGCAGATCTACCTGCGGGACAACCCCCTGCTGGCCGAGCCGCTGAAGCCGGAGCACGTCAAGCCGCGCCTGCTGGGCCACTGGGGCACCACGCCTGGCCTGAACTTCACCTTCGCCCACCTCAACCGGATCATCGCCGAGCGCCAGCAAGAGATGATGTACGTCGTCGGCCCCGGGCACGGCGGCCCCGCGGCGGTCGCGCACGCGTGGCTGGAAGGCTCCTACTCGAAGAAGTACCCCGAGATCTCCCAGGACGCCGCCGGCATGCGCCGGCTGTTCCGGCAGTTCTCCTTCCCCGGCGGAATCCCCAGCCACGTCGCACCGGAGACCCCGGGATCCATCCACGAGGGCGGCGAGCTCGGCTACTCGCTCGCACACGCCTACGGCGCGGCATTCGACAATCCCCGGCTGGTCGTGGCCTGCGTGGTCGGCGACGGTGAGGCGGAGACCGGCCCGCTCGCGGCGAGCTGGCACTCCAACAAGTTCCTCGATCCCTACCGCGACGGCGTCGTCCTGCCCATCCTGCATCTCAACGGCTACAAGATCGCCAACCCGGCCGTACTGGCCAGGATCCCCGAGGACGAGCTGGTCAAGCTCATGGAGGGGTACGGCTACCACCCTCAAATCGTCGGCCCCTCGCACGAGGAGATGGCCGGCACCCTGGACACCGTGTTCGACCAGATCGCCTCCTACAAGGACGGCCGGTCCGCCAGACTCCCCATGATCATTTTGCGTACGCCGAAGGGCTGGACCGGCCCGCGCGAAGTCGACGGGCTGCCCGTCGAAGGGACGTGGCGAGCCCACCAGGTGCCGTTGTCCGGGATCCAGGACAACCCCGAGCACCTGGCGATGCTGGAGGAGTGGCTGCGCTCCTACCGCCCGGAAGAACTGTTCGACGCGGAGGGCCGCCCGGTGCCCGCCCTGCTGCAGACGGTGCCGGAGGGGCCGCTGCGGATGAGCGCCAGCCCGCACGCCAATGGCGGTGAGCTGCTGGCCCCGCTCACGTTGCCGGACTTCCGCGACTACTCGGTAGAGGTCAAGTCTCCGGCGGCGCAGTCCACCGAGCCGACTCGCGTGCTGGGCGTTTTCCTGCGCGACGTGATCGCCGCCAACCCGCGCACCTTCCGGCTGATGGGCCCCGACGAGACCGCCTCCAACCGGCCCCAAGCGGTCTTCGACACCACCGACCGGGCCTGGAACGCCGAGATCAAGCCGACCGACGAGCATCTGGCCGCCGGCGGCCGGGTGATGGAGGTGCTGAGCGAGCACCTGTGCCAGGGCTGGCTGGAGGGCTATCTGCTGACTGGCCGCCATGGGCTGTTCAACTGCTACGAGGCGTTCATCCACATCATCGACGCCATGTTCAACCAGCACGCCAAGTGGCTGGAGACGGCGAAGAAGATCGCCTGGCGGCGGCCGGTGGCCTCACTCAACTACCTGCTGTCCTCCCACGTGTGGCGGCAGGACCACAACGGCTTCAGCCACCAGGATCCGGGATTCCTGGACGTAGTGGTAAACAAGAAGGCCGAGGTCGTGCGCGTCTACCTGCCGCCGGACGCCAACACCCTGCTCTCGGTCGGCGACCACTGCCTGCGCTCCCATGACTACGTCAACGTCATCGTGGCGGGCAAGCAACCCGTGCTCGACCTGTTCACCATGGAGGAGGCCATCGCCCACAACACGCGCGGGCTCGGCATCCTCCCGTGGGCCTCCACCGACCAGGGACTTGAGCCCGACGTCGTGCTGGCCTGCGCAGGCGACGTGCCGACCCTGGAGACGCTGGCCGCCGCCGCGTTGCTGCGCGAGCACCTGCCCGAGTTCAAGGTCCGGGTCGTCAACGTCGTGGACCTGATGCGTCTCCAGCCGCCCTCTGAGCACCCGCACGGCATGCCGGACGCCGAGTTCGACACGCTCTTCACCACGGACAAGCCGGTCATCTTCAACTTCCACGGCTACCCCTGGCTGATCCACCGCCTGACCTACCGGCGTCGCGGCCACGCGAACCTCCACGTGCGCGGTTACAAGGAGGAAGGCACCACCACCACACCGTTCGACATGGCCATGCTCAACGACATCGACCGCTACCACCTGGTCATGGACGTCATCGACCGCGTCCCCGGCCTACGTACCACGGCCGCGCACCTACGGCAGCAGATGTCGGATGCCAGGCTGCAGGCGCGCGCCTACACCCGCGAGCATGGCGAGGACCCCGCCGAGATCCGCAACTGGTCCTGGAGCTGATGAAATCCCCTCTACTCCCCGCGACGCCGCGCACCCTCCGCTTCGGCGCAGGTACTTCCGGGCGCTGACGAACATGGCTCACCGGCCGCCGTCAACGGCCTGATCAACGGCCCTTGCGCGAGGGAGCGGTCGTGTTCCCCACCTGCCGCCCGGCGCCAGGAGCCAATTGGTGACATCACGCCGGTCCCGCTGGTCTGGCGAACTCGCCCAGGACGTCTTGCTTGAGGAAGGTGTCAACCGCTTCCACATATTGGCGGGGTTCGAACATGTGGATCACGTGATTGGCATGGATCTTCCTATATCGGCTGTGCGGTACAAGCTCCCCGATCCGAGCCGCGTCCTCGTCATCCATCGCGCCGATCAGGCCGTGGCCCGGCACACGCCGCCAGTCGGCGTGCAGCACCAACAGCGGGCACGACACGTGAGCGAGCGCGTCAGCGTGGTCGAGCCCCTCGTAGAATCGGCCGTCGACGAAGGCCCGCGCGAAGTCGGGGTCGTACATGGACAGGCACTTGAGCAGCAGACGGAGCTTGAGAGGGAAGTAACGGATGTCCACGGGCTCGCTGGGATGGCGTGACTGGAACGCCTGGACGCGACGGGACAGAAAAGAGATGAACCAGTCCGGGACGCGCTTCTCCCGGGTTGCGGAGACCGGGAGCGTCAAGCCGCGGAAGTAGTCGGCCAGATCCCGGTGGTGAGGATCGCCGAGGGTTTCGGCGAGGTGCTTCAGCCCGCCGAACACAAAGCGGTCGCGGTCGCGGAAGCGGGGCATCTCCGCGGAGAACACCGGGGCGTCCTCCAGGATCGCCCCGGCGACCTGATCGGGGAGGTTGGCCGCACACCACAGGGCGAGGAGTCCGCCGGAGGAATTGCCGGAGATGACGGCAGGGGACCGTACGATCTCGGACAGGAAGGCCGTCATGTCCGCGCCGAGGTGTCGCCACGAGTATGCTCCCGGGGTCCAACTCGACTTGCCGTGCCCGCGCATGTCGACCGCGTAGACCCGCAACCGGCGCGACAGCGGCACCAGCACCCGCTGGTAGCTCTCCCAGATCCCCATCTGCGCCGGCAGCAAAACCAGCGGAGGTCCGTTGTCCGGGCCCACCACGTAGTTGATCCGCAGGGTCCCGGTATCGAGTTGGCGTTCCCGAAAACCGGCGGCTCGGACGGCCCTGATATTGATCGTTCCGGATAAGCCCTCGTACGGGTTGTCGTACGGATATGCGCTCACGGGAATCCCTTCTCCGTGCGGTTGGGATCGGCGCCCGGCGCCAGGTCTTCGAGCAGGTCGGACGACACGAGCTCGATGAGCTCGCTCAAGGCGTCGGCCAGCGCGGCACGGCCCTGCGTGCTCATGCGTCCCAAGATGGCTGCGAACCTGTCCGCCGACCGCTGGTCCACCATGGTCAGCATCTGTTCCGCCTTGTCGGAGAGCTCCAGTCGGATCCGCCGACGGTCGTCCTGATCGCTGACGCGGCGCAGCAGCCCGGCGCGGACCAGCCGATTGGCCAGAGCGGACGTTGCCGCAAGCCGTCGTCCGAGGGTCTGGGCCAGCTCTGACACCGTGCACCCGGTTCGTCGGCGAACGGCGAACAACACGCGCAACTGCGGCAGCGTGAGGTCGAGGTCCAGCCATGCGTCTGAACGCTGCAGGGCCAGCATCCGCAGCCGAGACGCGAGCCGCTCGACGTCGCGAGCTCCACCAGATGTATTTGCCATGATGTGAATAGTCTACATAATGTTGACTATCTCGCCGTTGCCTGATCCGCGGTTCGAAGCACTGCCTCCTTGATCAGAAGCGTGATCCACATTGCTGTCGCCTCCGACGTCGCTCAAGCGAGGCGATCGAGCGCCCCCACCGGATCTTGTCCGTTACCGAGGACTTCTGGACACAAAGATCACGACCATCGCGCATCACCCACCAGGCCCAGGCCATCCACTCCCGAACGCTGCCCCGAACTCAACGCCACCGCAGGTCACGTCCGCGCCTTCACCGAAATGCTCACACGTCTGACCGAACACAACCTGCCCGACTGGATCACCGCCGTCGGTAACGACGACTTGCCCGGCATCAGCTCCATCGCGGCCGAGGGCCCGGTGAGTCCGGGGACGGCGGGTTTCCTGTCATGCGCCGCCCCATATGGGCAGGTCGGCGATGTCGTCGTGTTTCCAGTCGAGGGTGTCGTGGACGGCGACGACGCCGTCGATGTTCTCGGCCAGGCGGATGGCGGTGACGGCCTGGCTGCGCTCGGCGTACGTGCCGGTCAGCGTGACGACGGCGTCGGTCACGGTGACTTCGGCCTTGCCGTGCAGGGCATCCCGCACCTGCTGCTCGATGTCCTTGTCGAGACGCAGGAAGACCTTGATCAGGTCGCGGCGGCTGACGATGCCGACCAGGCGACCATCGGCGTCGACGACGGGCAGGCGTTTGACGCCGTGGCGGTCCATCAGGCGGGCGGCCGTCACGATGGCGGCGTCGGGAGCGGTGGTGTGGGCGGGGCTGGTCATCAGCGCGCCGGCGGTCTCGCCGAGGGACTTGCGGTAGCCGCTGCCCTCGCTGCCGGCGGTGTGGCGGATGCGGGCGCGCAGCGGCGGCCGGTAGTCGTCGCCGTAGTAGCGCTCCTTGAACTCCTCCTTGGCCAGCAGGTCGGCCTCGGAGACGACGCCCAGCACATGGTTGTCGTCGTCGAGTACGGGCAAGCCGCTGACGCCTCGGCTGATGAGCAGTTCGGCGACGGTGTGGAAGGAGGCGTTCTGGTTGACGGCGGCCACGTCGGTGGTCATCACGTTCTCGACGAGGGTTCTCATGGCGATCTCCTGAAGTGTCTGACCCGGACGATGCCGGGTACGGTGCGGGCGAGCAGGTCGGCGATGTGGTCGGCGTGCTCGTGGGGCGGCCCGGACAACTCGGCGACGCCGTCGCGCACGGTGACGTCCCAGCTCGGGCCGAAGGGGTACTGCTCGTGCAGCGCGTCCACGACGGCCGCGCGGAGTTCGTCGTCGGGACGGGCGAGCATGGCCATCAGGTCGCGGCGGCTGAGCATGCCCACGATGGCGTCACTGCGCAGGACAGGCAGGCTCTTGATCCGCTTGCCCACCATGAGGTCGATGGCGGTGGTGACGTCGGTGGTCTCGTTGACGGTGACGACGTCGCCGGTCATCACCTCCATCACGCGGCGGGGCGGGGGGTCCTGGGTGGATCGGGCGGGCCGCACAGTGGCGCGCGGGTCGGGTTCGAACTCGCCGCGCAGCAGGTCCAGTTCGCTGACCACGCCGACGAGGCGGCCTGAGTCGTCGACGACGGGGGCGGCGGTGATGTCGTTGCCGTGCAGCGTTCGGATGGCCCGCCGCACCGGGTCGGTGCGGCGGACGGTAATGGCCGGGCTGCTCATGACCTCGCGCACGAGCATCGCTACTTGGCCTCCCATCTGGAGTCGTCGGTCTTCCAGGTGAGCTTGTCGACGACGTCGACCACGCCGTTGACGCGGCTGGTCATGCGGGCGGCGATGCCGGTCTCCGTGCGGCGCTCCATCCAGCCGGACAGAGTCACGACACCCTGGCGCACGTCCACCTGCACGCCGTCGGTGTCGACCCACAGACTGCGGTCGAGAACGTCGTCCCGTACCTCGGTGGCGATCTCCTCATCGCCGCGCAGGAACAGCTTGACCAGGTCGCGGCGGCTGACGATGCCCTGCAGACGGCCGCTGCGATCTACGACGGCGAGCCGTTTGACGTCGTGGGCGTCCATGAGACGGGCGGCCGAGACGGCGGAGGCTTCGGGGGAGATGGTGACGGCGGGGCTGGTCATCAGGCCTGCGGCGGTGTCGCCGGCGGCCTTCTTCCGGCCTTTGGGGTGGCGCAGCCGGGCGCGCAGCGGCGGCCGGTAGCCCTCCCGGTAGAACTCCTCCCGGAATTCCTCTTTGCGCAGCAGGTCGGCCTCGGACACCATGCCGAGCACGTGGTTGTCGTCGTCGAGCACCGGTACGGCGCTGATGCCGCCGGTGATGAGCGCCTCGGCGATGTCCTTGAACGGGGTGGCGGCGGTGACGGAGACGACCTTGGTCGTCATCACGTCCGCGACGGTCATGCGCATGACGGTTCAGCTCTTTTCTGTCTCCTGTGCGGCGAAGTCCGGTTACTTCCATCACACCTCCGGCCGGGAGCGGGGTGTAGGGCCGGAAGTCCCGAGCGGCCGTGGTCGTTGGTCAGCGCAGGCGGCGAAGTAGTTGGGAAGGCGGCGGCTCGCAGGGAGCGAGCCTGATCCGGGCGTCCACGGTGATCGCGCCGTCCGGTGTGACGATGACCGGGTTGAGATCGAGCTCTGCCACCTGCGGCAGGTCGTCGAGCAACCTGCCGATCCGTTCAAGCTGGCCGGCCAGAGCGCCGACGTCCACGGCCGACGAGCCCCGATAGCCGTGCAGTACTGGGGCGCAGCGCAGCTGGCCGATCATGTTCAGGGCGTCGGTGACGGGTGGCACCCGGAAGGCGCGGTCGGCCAGCAGATCGGCCAGCACCCCGCCCATGCCGACCATGACCAGCGGCCCGAACGCCGGGTAGTTGACGCCGCCGACGATGATCTCGACACCGCCCGGCAGCATGCGCTGGACGACCGCGCCGGTCATCTCCTCGCCAATGCGCGCCCGCATCTCCCGGTACGCCTCCCGCACCTCGTCCTGGGTCCGCAGGCCCAGCCGGACGCCGCCGACGTCGCTCTTGTGCACGGGACCGACGGCCTTGAGCACGGCCGGAAGGCCGACGCGTGCGGCCGCTTCAGCTGCCGCTTCGGGGCCGTCCGCTTCTATTGACTCCACCGGCGTCACCCCGTAGCAGCTCAGCAACCGGGCGGTGGCGTCGGGGGAGAGCCAGCCGCCGCCGGAGCACGCGGCCAGTTCCTCCTCAACGATCGTCCGTGCGCTCGCCTCGTCCGCCGGCACGGGCTTCGTGGCCGCCCCGGTGGGCCGCCGACGCCATTCGGCGTAGCGCACCGTATGCGCGAGGGCTGCGACGGCCTGCTCGGGGAAGGCGTAACTGGGCACCCGGCCGTCGATGAGGTCGTCGTGGCCGACGACGCAGGCCAGCACGGTCTTGTCCGCTCCCTTGGCCGCGTCGGCGATGGCCTGGCGGGTGGCGTCCAGCCCGGAGCCGAACGGCGGGGTGTACACGACGAGGACCACGTCCACGTCGGGGGTGGCGGCGAGTGCCGACACCGCAGTGCCGATCTCGGTGGCGCTCGCGTCCGCGGTCAGGTCGACGGGATTGCCGAGCGCGGCGGCGGCACGGGCGTTCAGCAGGCCGGGCGGCAGCTCGGGGACGGTCAGGCTGTGCCGCTCGCAGGCGTCGGCGGCCATGGCCTGTGGGCCCCCGGAGTTGCCGACGATGGCGACCCGGCGTCCCCGGGGGAGGGGCTGGGCCGCCAGGAGCTTGGCGGTATCGATCAGCTCGTTGACGCTGTCGAGGCGGATGACGCCGGCGGCCCTGGTGAGCGCGTCCACCGCGACGTCGGGCGTGGCCGCGGCGGCGGTGTGCGAGCGCACCGCGCGATCACCGGCGCTACTCCTGCCGCTCTTGACCAGCAGGATCGGCTTCTTGGCCGCAACGCGGGCGGCGATACGGGCGAACTTGCGGGGATTGCCGAACGACTCCAGATACAGCGCGATCACGTCCGTGCCGGGGTCGTCCTCCCAGTAGTCCAGCAGGTCATTGCCGCTGACGTCGGCCTTGTTGCCGACCGAGACGAACGAGGAGATGTCCAGCCGCTCCAGCAGCGCGGCGCCCACAGCCCCCGACTGCGACATCAACGCGATGCGGCCCTGAACGGGGTGGTGGGGCAGGAAGCTGGCGTTGAGTCGGACCGCGGTGTTGACCACACCCAGGCAGTTGGGTCCCACCAGGCGCATTCCGGCCGTGCGGCAGATCTTCAGCAACTCCGACTCCACGTCCCGCTGCCCGGCCTCGGCGAACCCCGACGTCAGCACGACCAGCCCGGCCACACCCGCTTGCGCGCAGTCACGAGCCACCTGCAACACATGCCGGGCGGGCACCGCCACGACCGCCAGATCCACGCCGTCAGGAACCCTGGCCTGGCAGGCCAGCCCGGCCACTTCCTCGGCGTTGGGGTTGACGGGGTGGATCGGCCCGGGGAAGCCGTCGTCGAGCAGGTTGCGCAGCACCTTGTGGCCGATCCCGCTCTCGTTCCGGCCGGCGCCGATCACCGCCACCGAGCGCGGCGCGAGCACCCGCGCCAGCGAGGCCCGTTCGGCTTGATGGTCGCGGGCCTCGATCACCGCCCGCAACCGGGGGGTGGGCTCGGCTGTGATGCTGACGTGCAGCGTGCCGCCCTCGAAACGCTGGGTCACCTCCAGGCCCAGGTCGTGCAGCACCCGGATCATCGGCCGGTTCTCGGCCAGCACGTCGGCCACCAGCTCGCGCACGCCGTGCTTGGCCGCGTCCAAGGCGACATGCTCCAGTAGCAGGGTGCCGAGTCCATGGCCGTGCACGGCATCGTCGAGGAGAATGGCCAGATCGGCGCTGCCGTCGTCGATGGGGATGTACTCGGCGACTGCGACGAGCCGGCCGTGCAGGCTCGCCACCAGCCCGTGGCCGCGGTATTTGTTACCGGTCACCCGGTCCATGTAGGCGTGCGCGGTGTTGCGGCCGCCGGTGAAGAAGCGCAGGTAGGCCGAGCGTTCCGACGAGCGCTCCACCAGCTCGTGCAGTGCCTGGCGGTCTTGCGGGCGCAGCGGGCGCACGTGGGCGATGCCACCGTCGCGCAACAGTACGTCATATCCGTCCGACATGCTGGATCTCCCGTTCCTGGCCCATCTCGCAGTTCCCGTGAGGCCGTCCACCTCCAAGACTGTCCGGCGGGCAGTACGGCAGGCAGAGCCGGACGGCCCACGCTCAGGTGCCGAAAGTCCCTGCCGGTCCGGTCGCGGTGGAGCGAAGCTGGATGGGCAGGACCACCGCGTCGCAGGCGAGGCGCTGAACGGCTGTGCCAGGGATCGCTCGCCAATGACTGGAGGCAACCGCCATGAACCACATCGTGCTCGGCTACGACGGATCGGACTTCTCGATGCAGGCCCTGGACTGGGCGCTCGACGAGGCCGAGCTGAGGAAGCTGCCCCTGACCCTCGCCCACGCCTGGCAGTGGCCGTATGGTCATGCGGGGGAGGAAGCCAAGGCACACCTGCGCAAAGCGGCCGAGCACGTGCTGTGGCACGGCGCCGAATGCGCCCGCGCCACGAGCTCGGGCGTGCTCGTCGAGACCGAACTTCACGAGGGGCCCGCCGCCCAGCGTTTGGTCGAGCTCTCCAGCGGTGCCGCGCTCGTCATCGTCGGCTCTCGCGGCCTGAGCGCGTTGCCGAGGGCGGTCGTCGGTTCGGTAGCCGGATACGTCGCCGCCCACGCCGAGTGCCCGGTGATCGTGGTACGCGGCCCTGGGCCGCTGCCCGTTTCGACCAATCCCGGCCTGATCGTCGTCGCGGACAAGGACCCGGACGCGTCCGTCATGCAGTTCGCCTTCGGTGAGGCGGCAATGCGCCAGGCCCCTCTCGCCACCACCGAGGACGTGTCCGCATGGGCGGCACGCCATCCAGACGTACGAATCCTGCCGGGCGACGACCACGATGCCGCGACTCTCGTGGTCGTCGGTCGCAGGCGTGCCGGACGTCCGGGAACGGTGAACTTCCTCCAGCACGCACCCTGTCCTGTCGCGGTGGTGGCAGAAGGCTGGCTGGACAGATGACCTATGGGACTATCGCGCCCGACACCTGAGGAATGGTAGCGAACCCGTCCTACGGGACCTCCTGGTGGGCCGAGCTCGGAGATCGCATCCACTACCTGGACTTCGGCGGCCCGTCCAGCGGACCTGTCGTGGTCGCGGTGCACGGGGCAGGAGGTGCCGCGCCAGATGGCTGCGGCGATCCTGCATTGGCTCGGCACCAAGAGGCCCGAGGTCGAGGCCGCCACGCATCCGAGCATGGGCGGGGTACAACGCCGCCCATGCTCGGGACTTTCTGCCCTGCCCGTCGCCCGGGCGCCAGACGATGCTGAGGGAGAACCGGCGTGTACAGAGGGTGGCGACAGACATGGCCGATCACATGAGCCCGCTCGACGCGGCATTCCTGAGCCTTGAAGATGAACAGCCCGAAGTGTCGATGGCGATCTCGTCGGTGGCCGTCCTGGAGGGACCGCCGCCCGGTTACGAGGAGTTCCTCGCGGCGATCCGCGCCCGGCTCCCGCTGGTGGCGCGCTATCGGCAGAAGGCACGGCAGGTGCCACTCGATCTCGGCCCGCCCGTCTGGGTCGACGACCCCGGATTCGAGCTGGGCTACCACGTCCGCCGTGTCGCGCTGGCGCCCCGGGGCGGCGACGCGGCGCTGTGCGACCTGATCGGCGACATCATGTCGCAGCGGCTCGACCGTACCCGCCCGCTCTGGGAGTACTGGGTGATCGAAGGGCTGGCCGAGGGCCGCTGGGCCCTGGTCTCCAAGGTGCACCACTGCATGGTCGACGGGGTGTCCGGCACCCAGCTCTACTACGCGATCTTCGACGAATCGCCGGAGGGAGCCGGGAATTCGCCTGACAACACGTGGGCCCCGGACAGCGAGCCGTCCACCCTGACACTCACCGCCGACGCGCTGCGCGACCTGCTCCGCAACCCCGTCGAGCAGGCGCGTGCGATTGGCCGGGCCCTGGCCACGCCGCGCGCTACCGCCCAGCGCGTCGCGGCCGCCGCGCGCGGATTTCTGGCCTTGACCGCCGCGCTGCGGCCGGCGACTTCCTCCACGCTGACGGGCCCGATCGGCGAGTACCGGCGATACGCCGTCGCCCGCGCGTCGTTGAGCGACGTCAAAGAGGTGGCGCACCGGGCGGGTGCGACGTTCAACGACGTGGTGCTGGCCGCGATCAGCGGAGCCTACCGGTCCCTGCTCCTCCAGCGCGGCGAGGAGGCGGGACCGCACACCGTCCGCTCGCTCGTCCCCGTCTCGGTCCGCGCCCAGGGCGAGGAAGACGTCCTTGAGAACCGTATCTCGTTGATGCTGGCCTTCCTGCCCGTCCACGTGGCCGACCCGGCCGAGCGGCTGCGCGCCGTGCACGAGCACCTGACCGAGCTAAAAGCGAGCGGGGAGGCGCAGGCCGGCGCGGCGATCACCACCCTGGCCGGGCACGAGCCATTCCCGCCCGTGTCCTGGGGCATGCGGCTGGCCGCGCACCTCCCGCAGCGGCAGATCGTCACCGTCACCACGAACGTCCCCGGCCCGACCAGACCGCTGTACCTGCTCGGCCGGCGGGCACTGGAGATCCTGCCCTACGTCCCCATCGCCAGCCGGCTGCGCACCGGCGTGTCCATCTTCAGCTACTGCGATCAGGTGACGTTCGGCGTCACAGGTGACCACGTCGGCGCGCCGGAGGTCGCGCAGCTCGCCCGCAGCATCGAGGGCGAACTCTGGGAGCTGCGCCGCGCCTACCGCCCCACGCGGGCTCAGCTACGAAAGACGGCAAAGCGTTCCCAAGCCAGGGCGAAGACGAAGAGGACGGAGCTGCACCCGGTCTGATCGAAGGCCAGGTCCATGTTCAGCCTCGCTGTCATCCTGCGCGAGTCGGAGAAGGCCGCGCCGGGCAAGCCCGCGATCCGCCACGACGCCGGAGCCATGAACTACGCCGAGTTGGACGGGCTGTCCGACTCGGTCGCCGATGGGCTGGTCGCTCGCGGCATCCGCCCCGGCGACGCCGTCGGGTTGCAACTGCCCAACATCCCCCTTCGGCATCCTCAAGGCACCCGGCCGTCGCTGGGGCCGTCGTCGGCATCTCCGAGGCGCGGCTCGGTGAGGTGGCGGCGTACGTGTCCCTCAGGCCGGACAGGACGGTCGCTGAGCCGGAGCTGATCGCCTACTGCATTCTCGGCGACGTCGGCGCTGGCCGCGGCGTTCATGCTCGAACGGCACACCACCTGAAGGACAAAGGTCCCTGCGCTTCGACGACCTACGGCACTGCCCCATGCGGGCCGCAAGCCGGATGGTGGAGGCGGGATGAGAGCCATCCCCTGCTCGCAGCGGAGATGAGGAGCCCCATCATGAAGGCGACCGTGGGTGATCGGCTGATCGTGGAGGGCACGTACGGCGGCAACCCTCGCAGGGAGTGTTTCATCGTGGGCGTGGAGCACGCCGATGGCTCACCCCCTTACCTCGTGCGATGGCTGGACACTGAGCGAGAGTCTCTCTTCTTTCCCGGGCCGGACACGCGCATCCTCGAGAGCACACGATGACCCGCTCGTTCGCCAGCGTAGCCGGGGCCGTGATCGACCGCGCCAGCCCGCCCGACGTGGCCATGCTCGCCATGGGGGCGGGCGCGTCGCTGTCCCAGAGGGCCGGCGCCGTCTTGCTGCTGGATTCGGGGCCGGAGTTCGATGTGACGGAGGCGACGGCGCTGCTCGCAGATCGGATCCGGTTGGTGCCACGCCTGAGACAGAGACTGGTGCCCGTGCCGTTCGGCTGCGGCCGCCCGGTATGGGTGGACGATCCCGGATTCGATCTCCGGCTGCACGTGCGGCAGCTCACTTGCGCCTCGCCGGGGGACGAGCGGGCGCTGCTGGAGGTGGCCGCCACCGTCCTGACCGGCCCAATGCCGCCTTCACGATGGACGGCTGTCTTCGTCACCGGGCTGAACGACGGCGGGACGGCGTTGATCGTTGTCCTCGACCACGTGCTGGCCGACGGAATCGGCGGGCTGGCGCTGCTTGCGGCCCTCGTCGATCAGCCACAACGTGACGCTCCCGTCGGCTTCCCCCGGCCGCGGCCGTCGCTGAGCAGCCTGGTCGCCGACGCCTTCGCCGAACGGTTACGAGCGCTCGGCCGAGCGCGGTCCTTCGGACGGGACGCGAAGAAGGCCCTTGCGGCGGCTGGAGGAATGCGTCCGGAGCCCGTCGCGCGCTGCTCCCTGCTGCGGCCGACCGGCCCGCGCCGCACGTTCGCCGTCGTGCGAGCGGACCTGGCGGCCGTGCGAGCCACGGCGCACCGCCACGGGAGCACCGTCAACGACGCTCTCCTGACGGCCGTCACCGGAGCGCTCCGCAGGCTGCTGGAACGGCGTGGCGAGCACCTGGAGGCCCTGTCGGTCTCGGTGCCGGTGTCGGCCCGGCGCACCGCCACCTCTGCCGAGCTCGGCAACCGGTTCGGCGTGCTGATCGCCAGCCTGCCCGTCACCGGCGCTTCCGAGCGGCGGATGGTGAAGATCGCTGGCCTGCTCGCCGCCCGCAAGAAGCCGGCCGCCGAGGCCTCAGCGGCCGGCCTGTTCGGGCCGCTGTTCCGTCTGCTGGCCGCCCTCGGGCTCTACCGCTGGTACCTGCGCCGCCAGCGCCGCATCCACACCCTGGTCAGCAACGTGCGCGGCCCGGACCTGCCACTGGCCTTCGCCGGCGCGACCATCCGGCAGGTGATCCCCGTGGCGGTCGCCGAGAGCGGGAACGTGACGGTGAGCTTCGAGATCCTGTCCTACGCCGGCACGGTGTTCATCACCATCATCGCCGACCCCGACGGGGTCCCCGACCTGGACGAACTCGCCGCCGATCTGCGCGATGAGCTCGCCGGTATCTTGGCGCCGGCTACCGCGTGCCGTGCAGCGCCGTAGGCGGGCGAAACGTCCCGCATCCACCGACCAATGGCACTGGCCACGACCGCCGCCCGAGCGGAGGCTCAAGGTGAAAGGAGGTGGCACGATGAGGCTGACCTGGAAGGACGCCCTAGCGACAGTGGCGGCGGGCGCGAACGTCGCCATCTACGTCGCCTTCACGCAGGGTGCGGACGTGCCGATCATCGACAGCGACAGAGGGCCTTCGACTCCCGTTTGCCGCCGCTGCGGATGATCGAGTGAAGAGCATGGACGCTACCACGCATGCCCTGGGCGGGTTCGCCGACGACGAGGCCACCGGTCGATGACGGTCGTCGCCGATGCGCCGCTGTGCGATCTGGCGAGGATCGGGCGTTGGTCCCGGCGTACCGAGGACCTATGACCCTACGCACACGCGACGCACATAACTGCTGACGGACACACCAGGATTGCGGCTTCACCAGACGGCTCCGACGTGATGCGCTGAGCTCATCGATTCCCGGAGGTGGACCATGAGCATCCGATCGCCGAAACAGGTGTTGGACGCGGTGGTGGAGGCAGGGCGCTGGGCGCCGTCCGTGCACAACACTCAGCCCTGGACTTTCGCCGTGGCCGGCGAGGAGATCAGCCTGCGGGCCGACGCCGACAGGAAGCTGTCCGTGGGTGATGCCGCTGGCAGGGCGTTGCTGATCAGCTGTGGGGCGGACCTGTTCACTATGCGGACAGTGATGCGTTGCGAGGGCTACGAACCCGTGGTGCGTATCCTGCCCGATCCCGACCGGCCAGGACTACTGGCAACGGTCGAGCCTGGCGAGCAGGTGAAGGCCGACGAGCCGACCTGGGTGCTCGGCGGCGAGATCGAGCGGCGCCGCACCCACCGGGCCGGCTTCGCCGACGTACCGGTGCCGGAGCAGCTCATCGAGTCGCTGGTCAAGGCGGCCATGAGCGAGGGCGCCAAGCTGACGCCCGTCCGCTCTCCTGACGCGGTGAGCGTGCTGGCCGCGCTCACCCAGGTCGCGCAGGGCGTGCAGGTACAGGACCAGCGGTTCAACCTGGAGGTCATCCGCTGGGCGAGGCCCCCTGGCAGTACCCGCACCGACGGGGTGCCCGCCGAAGGATACCCACGAGAGGCCGCGCTCACGGAGCCGCACTTCCCTCAGCGCCACTATTCCTGGCGGCATGGCTGGGGCCGTGCAGGCGATCAGAACGAGACGGTGACCGGTGTCGTAGCCGTGCTGACCACTCGGGGCGACAACCGCGAAGAGTGGATCGCCGCAGGTCAGGCGTTGCAGCACGCTCTGCTGTACGCATCCGCGCATGGCGTCAGCGCTGCCTTCCACACCCAGGCGCTGGAGATCGACTTGCTGCGCGAATTCGTGCGACTGGAACTCTGCGCGGGTGAGTATCCGCAGATGATCATGAGGCTGGGTGTCACCTTCGACGCCAAGGATGTGCCCCGACGTCCGGTGTCCGACGTCTTGGAGTGAGAGGACCAAGGTCCCTTCGCCATGGGCCGTACGGCACTGAGCGCGGGCCGTCCCAAGCGGTGTGATGGGGGTGCGACAAGGACTGTCACGA
>NZ_FNVT01000072.1 GCF_900108335.1 Nonomuraea solani | reverse complement strand
TGGGTTCGTCGCGCCTGGCGGGGTCTTGCTCTTCAGCTGCGGTGGCCAGGAGAACGCGGGCGTTCTCGGCGTAGCGGATAGCGGTCTTGGGGTCGAGGCCGAACACTGCGGCGAGGTGGAGCGGGTCCGGGCCGTGTGTGAGGGCTTCCTCAAGCTGCCGATCAACGCGAAGGCGTTCGAGCGTCGCAGCCTGACCGCGGAGCTTCTTGGCGAAGTAGATCTTGGAGACCGGGCCGGTGCCGAGGGCACTCAGCTGATTGATCAGCAAGTGGGGATTGGCTGTGTTCGGCCAGCGGGTGCGCCGATAGTCGAGCCATTCGAGCAGGATCTGATGGGTGAACTCGTCGATGGGGCGGGTGCGGCCGGCGATGGTGAGCCGTCGGTTGCCGAGGTCGACATCATCGAGGAGTAAGGAGCGGATGGCGCCGGTGCGGGCGGCGTGAACGGCGGCGAGCATGAGCACGAGCCGGGCGGCCGGGGTGGTGGCGGCTTCGGTCGCCCGGTCGATGTCGTCCTGGTCGAGCCGCTGGACGAGGCCGTAAGGATGCTGGCCGATGCGGACGCCGCGGGTCGGGTTGCGGAAGATGCTGCGCCGTTTGCGGCAGAACGCGAACAGCGATCGGGCCGCAACCAGGAAGTTCGAGCGGTGAGATCCTTGCAGGCCGTTGAGGACCGCGGCGAGGTCCTCCCGGGTGACTTCCCGCAGGTGGTCGTATCGGTCTGACCAGTGCAGCAGCGTTGGGCGGAGCCGGTTCACCTGGATCCAGACCGACTTGATGTTGCGGGGCTTGATCCGCGGCGCGCCGCCGTGCAGCGCCCGCGCCCAGGCCTCGACGTCGTCTCGGATACCTGGAGTGAGTCCTTCGAGCTTGGCTTCCAGCCACCCGTCAAAGGCCGACGGCCGGTCATCGACGAACACCCCCATCTCCTGCAGCACCTCGACGGTCCGCTCGACGGTGAGGTCCAGCGCGCGCAGCGCGGGGAACACCTCCGAGTAGTAGATGACGTCGAGGGAGGTATGCCGGGACAACAAGATGATCAGGGCGCGCTGGACGGCGAATCGAACACCACGCCGCCACCCGCGCGCTTCGCCCCGCCGATAGGCGAGATAGAGCGCCCAGTTCAGCCATGGATTGGCGAGATCAGCATCGGTGCTCTCCTCGAACCGGGTGAAGTCCCGGCGTGCTTGGAACAGTCTGAGCTGGACCCATCGCTCGGCGGGCCGGACCGCGGGCGGCGGGGGCGGCTTGGGCCGTGATCGCCATCCCCGTTGATGGGCTGGGCTATCGGGACGGCGTCGTTTCATCCGGTCGAAGAACAGCTGCTGGAACGGCAGCCTTTCCCCCGACGCCAGGACCGAGACCGCGCCGCGGGGCAAACCGCCTGCGGCCTTCGACTCGAAGGCGGCCTGCTGCCAGCACAACCTGCAGTAACCCCGTTTCAGCGCGATCGTCCGGCTGCACCCGGCGCATTCGCCCTCGCTGCCCGGGTAACAGTGTCGAAGCACGTTGCAGGATGAGCATCGGCGAGCGCCGAAGACTCCCCAGGCCAGACAGTCCATGCAGCTCTGCGGACCACGCAAAACCCGTCGCGGCGGCATATCACGCAGGCGGCAGAGAACGACCATCCTTCCGCTTCGGAACCACAGGTGGGCCGCC
>NZ_FNVT01000011.1:20217-387879 GCF_900108335.1 Nonomuraea solani | reverse complement strand
GCCAAGTCCAACGACGCCGACTCCAACTACGACCGGATGAAGTCGAAGGTGCAGGAGGAGCTCAAGCAGCACTTCCGGCCGGAGTTCCTCAACCGGGTCGATGACATCGTGGTCTTCCATCAGTTGACGCCGAACGAGATCATCAAGATCGTGGATCTGATGCTCGCGCAGGTGGATTCCCGGTTGAAGGACCGCGACATGGGTCTGGACGTGTCACCGGATGCCAAGCAGTTGCTGGCCGACCGGGGTTACGACCCGGTGATGGGTGCGCGGCCGCTGCGGCGGACGATCCAGCGGGAGCTGGAGGATTCGCTGTCGGAGAAGATCCTTTACGGTGAGCTCCGGCCGGGGCAGGTCGTGAAGGTGACGATCGAGGGCGAAGGCGACAACGCCACGTTCATCTTCAAGGGCGAGACGGCTTCGCAGGTGCCGGATTCGGCGGCGGCGATCGCCGCGCCGATCCAGAACTGACGCCCGGTTCGCTCCAGAACCGCCGCCTGGTTCATCGGAAGCCCCCGCGTGACTCGTTCACGCGGGGGCTTTCGCATGTCCGGCTACCGTGAGCGCGGCTCATCATCCCTGTCGGCGGCTCTGACGCCCCCGGCCGAGCCGGTGTCGGGGAACGCCGCCGCGAACCCGCAGAAGAGGGCTCAGGGCCGCTTGGGGCGCGTGGAGATCGTCAAAGTGCTTCGGGGCGGCCTGGATGCTTCTAGCATGGGCGTCCCAACCCGAGAGGCTTTCACCGTCGGGATGTGGTGATGTGAGAAAAAATGCGGCCGTTGCGTAATTGTTGGGCGTTCGGGTATACCGCCACCGCGAGTAGTACTACACTGCGTAGAGCAAAGCCAAGTCTCATCCAAGTGAGCTACAAGAGCGTGCTCCTAAGTTGAGGACTGCTCCCTGGGGAGTAGGAAGAAATCAACTCAGGGCGGACGCGCGCGCCACCCGCAACCAGGCATGCTCACATGGTTCGCACGTCCGAGGCGGGCGACGGAACACATACAGCAAGCCGTGGAGGAAACCGATGCGCCTGCGTCACGCTGACGGAACGCTCGTTCACCTCGCCTACAACGCAGGCGTCCACCCCGCTGAAGACCTGGAGAACCTCATCGCCCATCTGACCCGTTACGCGGTCCCGGTGCGCAAGCGGCTGGGCGTGGAGCGGATGGGCATCGGGTTGTGGCTGTCGCCGACCGTCGCGGACCACCTCACGGCCGACCGCATCGAGCTCGTACGCCTGCGCCGCTCCCTGGAAGAGCGCGGCCTGGAGGTGGTGAGCCTCAACGGCACCGGCGGGCGCAACCAGGAGGTGCCCGGGCCCGACTGGGCCAAGCCGGAGCGCTACCGCTACACGATGGCGCTGGCCAAGATCCTGGCGTTCCTGCTGCCGGAGGATGTGCGATTCGGGAGCATCTCCACGATTCCGATCGGCTGGCGCCGCGACTGGCCCGCCGACCTGCACTCGATCGCCACCCGCCGGCTGGAGCGGCTGGCGCGTGAGCTGCGCGGCATCTACAGCGTGACCGGCAAGACGATCCGGGTCGGGTTCGAGCCGTGGCCCGGGTGCGTGCTGGAGACCACCGAGCAGGCGCTTGAACGGGTGTGCGGCATCGACTCCGAGCACCTGGGCGTGTGCCTGGACGCCTGCCACCTGGCCTGCGGGGCCGAGGAGCCGGGCGCGGCGCTGAAGGGGCTGGCCGAGGCCGGCGCGCCGGTGGTCAAGCTGGGGCACGTGCACAACCACACGGGCGAGACGCCGAGCACCGGGGCCGTGCTGCACGACACGCTGCGGGCGATGTTGTCGGGTGCGGTGAGCGGCAGCGCGCACATCGAGGTCGAGACGCACAACCTGACCGTGCCGGGGCGGGCCAAGGGGCCCGGGGCGCTGGTGTCGCTGCTGGCCGAGGAGCTGGCCTGGGCGCGTACCAACCTGACCAGCCTGGGCTTGCAGCTCGCCGCCTAAAGGTTGCCGAACCACCCTGGGGTGTCGAGGCGCCAGGGGTTGGCCGGGGTCATTTTGCGCAGGTCAGCCTCCAGGGCCCGTAGGCGGTCCGCGCCGAGTTCGGCGGCCCAGCGGGCGCGCAGGGTGTCGAAGATCTGGGCCGAGCGGTTGAGGGCGTCCCATCCGTACGGGGTCAGCCGGACGATCTTGCGTCTGGTGTCCTCGGGGTCGGTGGTGCGCTCGGCGTACCCGATGCGTTCCAGAGTGTCGATGGTCTTGCCCGCGGCCTGTTTGGAGACGCCCAGCAGCCGGCCCAGCTCGACGGCGGTCGTGCCGTCCCGGCCGATCGCCTGCATGACGAATCCGTGCATGGGCCTTATGTCGGGGTGACCCTGCCTGGCGAGCTCGGCGTGGAGCTCGTCGATCAGCGTTCTGAACGCGAGCATCAGTCGGAGCGGCAGTTCGAATCCCGGGGGATCGCTTGACATGATAGACAACCTGGTTAACTATATAGACAACGTTGTTGCCTATCTTAGGGGTTGAAGGACATGACTGTCATTCGTGCCGCGCAGGCGCGGCGGTCGGAGACGCCGAGCGGGGTCATGACGACGTTCGCCTCGCCGACGCAGGGAGGGGCCTCGCGGTCCCTGTGGAAGGTCGAGGCCGTGCCCGGGGCCAGCGGGCCGGTGCACGACTTCGACAGTGAGCAGGTGTGGAGTTGGGTGGCCGGGTCGGCGACCGTCGAGCTGGGCGATGAGAAGTTCTCGGTCGGCGCGGGCGACACCGTCGTCATGCCGGCCCACACGGTGCGGCGGGTGCAGGCCGACGCCGCCACCGGATACACGGCCGTGGTCACGGCTCCGGCCGGAGCCCGCGCCCTCGCCGCCGACGGGGCCGACTACGGCACGCCGCCGTGGATCGCGTGAAAGGAAATGCCGATGACTGTTATCGCGCGGGCCGACGCCCGTAAGACCGAGACGCCCAACGGCGTCATGACCACTTTGGCCTCGCCGACGCAGGGGCAGGCGGGGCAGGCCGTGTGGCGGGTCGACGCCAAGCCCGGGATGATCGGGCCGGTGCACGCGTTCGACGCCGAGACGGTGTGGACGTGGCTCGACGGGTCCGCCGTGGTTGAGCTGGGCGGGGAGCGGTTCGAGGTGGCGGCGGGCGACACGATGGTGCTGCCCGCCGACGTGAGCCGGCAGATGTTCGCCGAGGCGGGAGGCGGGTTCGTGGCGGTGGTGGTCGCTCCCGCCGGGATCCAGGCCTACAACCCGGACGGCGTCTCGGAGCCGGACGCCTGCGACCTGGCCCCCAAGGCCACCGAGCGCCTCGTGCCCCTCTGGGCTCGCTAGCCGCGTTTTCGCACGTGCCGCAGGCTCCGAAGTGCGGGAGCCGCGGTGACGTGTTGTCCACGATCTCAGGCGTGGGGGAGGCGATAGGTGCCGTCCTCCAGGGCTTCGGCCAGGCCGTCGGTGATCAGGCCGTCGAGGGCGCGCTCGCGCTGCACCGCGTCGTCCCACACGACGTCGAGCGCCGCCTTGGGGACCGGGCCGTGGGCCTCGCGCAGCACCTGCAGGAGGCGGCCCCGGCATTGCCGGTCGGTGCCCGCGTAGGTCTGGCCCTTGCGGGCGGGGCCGGTGTGGGGTGGTTTGCCCGCCAGCCGCCAGGCGCACAGGTGTGTGATCGGGCAGTCGGCGCAGCGGGGGGCACGGGCCGTACAGACCAGGGCGCCCAGCTCCATGACGGCCACTCCCCAGCGGGCGGCACCCAGCTCGGGCAGGAGCGCCTCCCCCAGCCGCCGCTCGGCCGCCGAGGTGGCGGTCGGCGGGTATTCCTCCGCGCTGACCGCCCGGGCGAAGACCCGGCGGACGTTGGTGTCCAGGACGGCGTGGCGGCCGCCGTAGGCGAAGCTCGCGACGGCGGCCGCGGTGTATTCGCCGATGCCCGGCAGAGCCAGCAGGGTCGCGTGGTCGGAGGGCACCTCGCCGTTGTGCTCGTCGGTGATGGCCTGGGCGCACGCGTGCAGGCGCAGGGCCCGGCGCGGGTAGCCGAGCCGGCCCCAGTGGCGTACGGCCTCGCCTGGCTGCTCGGCGGCCAGCGCCTTGGGGGTGGGCCAGCGTTCCATCCACTCGTGCCAGATGGGCAGGACGCGGACGACGGGGGTCTGCTGGAGCATGATCTCGCTGACCAGTACGCCCCAAGGGGTCGCGTCATCGGCACGCCACGGGAGATCCCGGGCGTTGGACTCGTACCAGTCCAGAACGGAAGTGTGCAGGAGGTTCGGCTCAACCACGGGGTCAAGCGTATTGGGAGATGGCCAAGTTCGGCGTGTCGTCACTCTCGGTCGTCGCTCGATTACCATCCTTGCTGTATGGATCCGGATTCGATGCGTGGCGACGGCCCCGACGTCTACTGGCGGCGTCGGATGAGCGTCCTCGTGGCGGTGCTCGTCGTGGTGGCCGTGGTGGCCTGGGCGTGCTCCAGCGGGGGCAGCGGCCCCGAACGTACGTCCAGCGCGCAGTCCACACCGAGCGTCGCGCCCGCCGCCGATCCGCTGCTGGCGGGGCTGCGTACGCTCGCCATGGGCACGGCCACGCCGTCGCCCAGCCAGGCCACCCCGAAGACGTCCCCCGCCGCACGACCGAGGCGGGCGGGCGAGATGTGCACGGAGCAGGACCTGGTGCTCAGCATGCAGGGCGGCGACGAGAAGATCTACGCGGGCGACGCCCAGCCGGGCTTCATGGTCACGCTGGTGAACACGGGGCCGGTGATGTGCAAGGCCGACGTGGGCCCGCGGACCATGGAGGTCCGCATCACGTCGGGCGCGGACCGCATCTGGTCCACGGCCGACTGCGTGAGCGGCCCGGGCACGGACGTCACGGAACTGCAGCGGGGGGTGCCGTACGTACGGGCTCTGGAGTGGGACCGGCGCCGGTCGAGCGCCGACTGCCGCTCGACCCCGGCGACCGCGCTGCCGGGCACGTACGTGGCCACGGTCCGCCTGGGCAAACTCCGCAGCACCAAGGGGGTCTTCCACCTTCGCTAGGTGATCGCGCGGACGGTATGTGGCCATGGGGTGAGCCACGGTCTTCGGGGGGTCTCGCCTCCGTTGAGGCGGGACCGGTGGTCTTCAGGCGGTGGTGGTTGCGGGCCGCACCCTTTGAGGCGCGGTCAGAAGAGCCGCTGCATCCACAGCGAACTGATGTACCGGCCGTTCTTCGTGGCGTACTCGCGGAAGGTACCGACTTCTGTGAAGCCGAACTTGCGATGGAGGGCGACCGACGCGTCATTGGGCATGGCGATTCCCACGACGACGGCGTGAATCGGCTCGCCGGCCAGGCTTTCGAACAAGGCTCGGTACAGCGACGTTCCCACACCCCTGCTCCGGCAACCAGCGTCGAGAGAAACGCTGAACTCGACGGTCTCCCTGAACGCCTCGTGGTTCCGGTAGGGCTGGCTAGCGGCGTAACCGACCGTTCTACCGTGACGCCGAGCGACCAGTAGCCGGTAGGGACCTGTCGGGGAGAACTGCCCGAACCAGGCGTGCCGCTCGGCCACGCTGGTCGGCCGGGTATCGAAGGTCGCGATCGAGCTTGCCGCCACGTCGTTCAAGATGTCGACGATCCCGGGGAGATCGGTCTGATCCGCAATGGCGATCTCAACGGGTTCTTGATCCGCGATCATGTGCTCAGTGGTCATCTGTCACATCATGTCCGACCAGGTACCACCCCGCCACCGCCGAAGCGCCAACCCGCTCCCCACATTGCGCGAGCGGATGCGGGCCATCGGTGGACGACCCCGATGCCGATGTAGGTGGCTGGGAACGCGGGCTCTTGTGGCGGCTGCTCTCCGGTGATGCTCGCTGGTGTCGCGTCCGGGGAGCGCGAGGGGCTGGCAAGGCCCTCACCCGGAAGCGTGCCTCGATCCCCGGGGGTGTCCGAGCGGAGCGAGGTCCTTGCGTTTGCGGGGTCGAAGGGGCGGAGCCCCTGGGAGGCAGGGCCCGAGTGCTCGTATGGCGCGTAGCGCCCCCCCATGCGAGGTCCTTGCGTCGCGGAGCCGGGGCTTAGACGTAGCGTTCGAGGATCGAGGATTCGGCGAGGCGGGACAGGCCCTCGCGGACGCTGCGGGCGCGGGATTCGCCGACGCCGCCGACCGCCTGCAGGTCGTCGATGCTGGCCGCCAGGAGTTTCTGGAGGCCGCCGAAGTGGTTGACCAGGCGGTCGACGACCGTGGCCGGGAGGCGGGGGACCTTGGCCAGGAGGCGGAAGCCCCGGGGGCTGACCGGGCTGTCGAGCATGTCGCTGCCGTTGTGGCCCAGGACGTGGGCGACCGCCGACAGGTCGAGGAGTTCGCCGCCCGACAGTTTGTCGAGGTCGTGCATGGCCTCGATGAGGCGTTTCTGGCGGCGGCCGGCGGGGGCGGGGAGGTAGTCGCGGATGACCAGCTCGCGTTCGGAGTCGACCCCGGCCACCAGTTCGTCGAGCTGGAGGGACAGGAGGCGGCCGTCCGTGCCGAGCTCGACCACGTAGCCCTTGATCTCGTCGGAGATGCGGCGGACCATCTCCAGGCGCTGCGCCACGGCCGACACGTCTCTGACCGTGACCAGGTCTTCGATCTCCAGCGCCGACAGGGTGCCGGAGACCTCGTCGAGGCGGTGTTTGTAGCGCTCTAGGGTGGCCAGGGCCTGGTTGGCCTTGGACAGGATGGCCGCCGACTCCTCCAGGACGTAGCGGATGCCGTCGAGGTAGAGGGCGATGATGCGCATCGACTTGCTGATGGCGATGATGGGCAGGCCGGTCTGCCGGGCGACGCGCTGCGCGGTGCGGTGGCGGGTGCCGGACTCGTCGGTGGGGATGGACGGGTCGGGCACGAGGTGCACGGCGGCGCGGACGATCTTCTGGTCGCCGCTCACCACGATGGCGCCGTCCATCTTGGCCAGCTCGCGGAGCCTGGTGGCCGAGAACTCGACGTCGAGCTCGAAGCCGCCGCTGCAGACCTCTTCGACGACCCTGTTGTACCCGAGAACGATCAGCCCGCCGGTCTGCCCGCGCAGGATTCGCTCCAGGCCGTCGCGCAGAGGTGTGCCCGGCGCTACAGCGGCCAGGGCGTCGCGACGGCGATCGTCAAGACTCCTATCCACCTGACCCCCGTGTCGATCGGTCACGCCCAGCTTAGCCGCGCTTATGTGACGTGTGTGAGAGCGTCCCAGACGTTCTCCGCCTGAATGACCTCGAATCCCGGCGCGAACGCCACCGGCCCGACCGGCACGAGAGCGCGCTGCCCGTTGTTGCGGCGGCCCCCGTCTTCGAGTGATCCGGCTGGTACGAGCGCCCGCTTGAACCCCATCCTGGACGCCTCCGTCAGCCGCCTGCGCACGTCTTTGACCGGCCGCAACTCCCCGGCCAGGCCGACCTCGCCGAGCGCCACCAGGCCGGCGGGCAGCGGTTTGTCGCCGGCGGCGCTGGCCACGGCGAGCATGACCGCCAGGTCAACGGCCGGGTCGGCCAGCTTGATGCCGCCGACCGACGCGGTGAACACGTCGCAGCCGCCGAGCTTGGCGTTGAGCCTGCGCTCCAGGACCGCGAGCACCATTTGCACGCGGAAGGGGTCGAGGCCGGACGACGTGCGCCTGGGCTGCTGGGCCTCCGTGCGCGCCACCAGGGCCTGCACCTCGGCGGGCAGCGGCCGGGTGCCTTCGAGCGTGACCGTGACACAGGTGCCCGGCACCGGCTCGCTGCGCCGGGACACGAACAGCCCGCTCGGGTCGGTGATGCCCTCGATGCCGCGCTCGTGCAGGTCGAAGCAGCCGATCTCGTCGGTGGGGCCGAACCGGTTCTTGATCGCGCGGACCATGCGGAGCCTGGAGTGGCGGTCGCCCTCGAAGTTGAGCACGACGTCGACCAGGTGCTCGAGCGTGCGCGGGCCGGCGATCGAGCCCTCCTTGGTGACGTGGCCGACGATGAGGGTGGCCATGTCACGCTCTTTCGCCAGCCGTACGAGGTTGGCGGCCACCTCACGCACCTGCGTCACCCCGCCGGGCGTGCCGGTCGACTGCGCCGAGCCGATCGTCTGCACCGAGTCGACCACCAGCATCCTGGGCTGGACCTTCTCCACATGGGTGACCAGGGCCGACAGCTCGGTCTCCGCGGCGAGGTAGAGCTGGTCCTGGATCGCGCCGATGCGGTCGGCCCGCAGGCGCACCTGGGCCGCCGACTCCTCGCCCGTCACGTAGAGGACCTGTGTGCGCTCGGCGATGCGGGCCGCGGCCTCCAGCAGGAGCGTGGACTTGCCGATGCCCGGCTCGCCCGCCAGCAGCACGACCGCGCCCGGCACCAGGCCGCCGCCCAGCACCCGGTCGAGCTCGGCCACGCCGGTCGTGCGGGCGGCCGCCACATCGGCCTTGACCTGGCCGATCGGCACGGCGGGGGCGGTGGTGGCGCCCGCCTGGACGACGGAGACCCCGGCGCGCGCGCCGTCTTCGTCGACCGTGCCCCACGCCTGGCACTCGCCGCACCTGCCCACCCACTTGGTGGTGCGCCATCCACACTCGGCACAGCGGTATCCGGGCTTCTGGGCAGTCTTGGCCATGCGGAGCAGGCTAGCGGGTGCCGCCGACATTCTTCGAGATCTCACACCGTGACCTCACGGAACACCGTGGTCATAGGCCCCATGACCGCGATCCGTGGATCTCTCCGATATCCCGGTACGACCGACAGATCGTAGGCCCGCTCGAATATCCGGATCCGGGCCTGGGCGCCGGCCCGTACCGCCAGCGTGATGTCGATGGGCCCGGACGGCGCGTGATAGGCGAACCCGCTCGCGGCCCGCAGGTCCCTGCCGTCCACGGTCAGCGCCGCCCGCGGCGTCACGCTGAGGCCGGCGACGGGCGCCCGTCCGGTGGGGGTGAGACGCAGGGTGAGGGTACGGCGTCCGCCCGAGGTGACGTCCTTGACCACGGCCAGAGCGGGCGCCCCCAGACTGTTCGCCGGGGGAGCGGGCTCGGCGGCCCACCCCTTCTCGCCGAACCACCGCACGCTCTCGCCTGTCGTCTCCTGAGATCGTCTTCCCCAGACGGCCTGCCCGGTGCCCGCGTCCATGGCGTACACGAGCCACCTCTGCCGGGGGTACGCGGCGTCGAACCGGTCCACCACCAGCCCCGCCGCGACCAACCCGACGGCCGCCACCAGAGGAACCAGCCACGCCCACCGCGTCATCTCGATCAGCGGCAGCACCAGCAGGAGCATGAGCGCCCAGTACGACGCCGCGAACAGGCCGCCGATCTTCAGCCCGACGTCGAAAGAGGCCAGCGCGGTGCCGCCGAGCAGCACCACCGCCGGAGCCGCTCCCAGGGTCAGCGCCACCACCCGCCATCCGTCTCCGCGCACGCGCCGCGCCACGAGCCACCCGCCGGCCGCGAACAGCGCCGACCAGGTCAGCGGATGCGACCCGCCGGGCAGAAATGCCGCGAACCCGATCCCGATCAGCGCCACCGGCAGCACCGCGGGCGCTCCGGAGCCGAGGAACCGGCGGGCCGCCAGCACGAGGGCGGTCGTGAAGGAGAGCAGCGCCGCCTGGTACGGCCAGGGCCGGTAGGGGTCGCCGGTCAGCATCTCGCCGTATTCGGGCCTGAGGAGGGTGAGAAGCGGCCACAGGGCATATCCGGCCGCCGCCGTGACGACCACCAGGAGGAGTGCCACCCCGGCCGATCCAAGGGCCCGGGGCAACGACGACCGCCCGGCGGGAGAGGGCGGTCGTCCAGCCGGCCAAGTCGGGTCAAGGGCCGGTGTGTTGCGGCGGCGGAGGGTCCAGAACAGGGCACAGGCCAGAGCCAGGGCCGCTGCCGCGACCGGCACTTCCAGCCAGGCCGGATAGCGCACGAGCATCCCCGGCACCGTGAAGTAGACCAGCTCACCCCCGGACCGCAACGCACCCAGGTCGGTCCCCGCGAGCGCGCGGGTGAGGGCCAGGGAGTTGTCGCCCATCTGCTGCAACGACCCCAGGTCGAGGTGGGCGGCATCGTCGAGAGGCGAGTGGTAGTAGGCCCCGCCCCCGGTGTACGCCGAGTCGAGCCCCATCCACCCGGCCCGGTCGAAGACGTGGAAGTCGGTGTTGTTCGGCAGCAGGCCCATCATCGAGGCGAACGCCGAGTCGGCCGAAGGGTGGGGCGCGGTGGAGCCGTACAGGGAGATGAGCGGCCCCGAGCCGGGTGAGGCGCGGAACATCTGCACGGTGCCCCGGCTGCCGCGGGCCTCGTTGTTGAGGACCACCACCGTGCCCCCGGGATCTCGCCGGGCGAACGCCTCCGCCCCGAGCAGGCCGGGCTCCTCGCCGTCGGTGAGCAGGAAGACCACGTCGTTCCTGGCCTTGCGGGGCAGCGCCCTGGCGACCTCCAGGACGGTGGCCACGCCGGCCCCGTCGTCAGAGGCGCCGGGGCCGGCGGCGACCGAGTCGTAGTGGGCGGCCAGGACCACGCGGCCCGTCGGCGCGGTGCCGGGCAGGGTCGCGACGATGTTGCGCATCCGGCCCATGGGGACGACGCCGTCATAGGAGAGCGGGAGGACGCCCACGCCCTCCTGTACGCGGACGTCCAGGCCGAGCGAGCGCAGTTCGGCGACCAGGTGGTCGCGGACACGGGTGTGCTCGGGGGTGCCCGTCGGATGCGGGGCCCTGGCGATGACCTTGAGGTGCTCGTGCGCCCTGACCGCGCTGAACGCCCCGGGCGGGGCGTCAGAAGGGCCGGGGGGTGCGAGGTCGAGCAGCGTGACCGCCAGCAATAGCCCGAGCGCGAACAGGCCGGACAGAGCGTTGCGGGTCATGAACTCCACGTTAGGAGAGTTGATCCCGCCTCGGATCGGCCGAGGGAACGAATCGGCCGGTAAATCGAAGGGACTACGCCAGGCCCAGTTCGGAGACGAGCATGCGCTTCGGCTTGGCGCCCACGATCTGCTTGACCGGCTCGCCGCCCTCGAACAGCAGCATCGTCGGCACGGCCATGACCCCGTAACGGGCCATGATCTCCGGGTTCTCGTCGGTGTTGAGCTTGCCGATGGTAAGGCCGTGCTCGGCCTCGATCTGCTCCAGCACGGGCCCCACCATCCGGCACGGCCCGCACCACTCGGCCCAGAACTCGACCAGCACCGGCTTGTCGCTCTTGAGCACCTGCTCCTCGTAGTTGTCGGTGGTCAACGTGATCATCTTCATCCCCTTACGAAACAACCCGGACATGACCGGGAGAGCTGAGCGGCCACCTCCGCGCGGCGCGCGAGCAGGGCGCGGATCTCCGCGTCGATCTCGTTGAGCTTGCGCTCGTAGACCTCGACCGACTCGGAGCATGAGCCGCCCGTGCTGTGCCCCCGGCGCAGGCAGTCGACGAACGGCCGCGTGTCCTCCAGGGTGAAGCCGACGCTGAGCAGGGCCCGGATTTCGGACACGAGCCTGACGTCGTCCTCGCTGTAGTCGCGGTAGCCGTTCGGGCTCCGGCGGGCGCTGAGCAGCCCGTGCTGCTCGTAGTAGCGGAGCGAGCGGGTGCTCACTCCGGTGCGTTCCGCCAGCTCACCGATGCGCATATGGCCAGGGTAAACGTTGACACCGACGTCAATGTCAAGCCTCAGAAGTGGCGCCAGCGCAGGACGTTCGGATAGGCCAGCTCCAGGCCGGGCGTCTCGGCGATGGCCTGCTCGGCCACCTCGGGCGTGAACTCGATGCGCAGCACCGCCTCCAGGTCCGCGCGCCGCTCGAAGGCCATCCGGAGGTCGAGGGGCCGCCGCTGCCAGCCCTGCCGGGTCCAGAACGCCTCCACCTCGCGGGCGGAATAGGTGGGCACGGTACGGGAGAACCAGCGGCCGAACGAGCCCCGCGTGGCGTCGAGGTCGAGGACGAAGGCGGCCCCGCCACGGCGTACGACCCGGGCCAGCTCGCGCAGGCCGGGCTCGCAGCCGGGACCGAAGAAGTAGGCCCACCGCGCCATCGCCACGTCCACGGAAGCGTCGGCCAGCGGCAGGTCCTGGGCGGTGGCGGCGTGCACGGTCACGTTGGCCAGCCCCGCGCAGCGGCGGCGCGCCAGCAGCGCCAGGTCGCCGTGCGGCTCCACGCCGATCACCCGCGACGCCCCGGCGGACAGGATCGGCAGGTGGTAGCCGGTGCCGCAGCCGATGTCGAGCACGGTGGCGCCGTCCCAGGGGCGCAGGTCGCGCATCGCCGCGTCGGCCGCGCCTTCGGGGTCGACGGCGCGATTTTCGAGCTCGTACGTCTGGGGCGCATTCCAGATATTCGGGCTCGGGATCGCACCTCTGGCTATCCGTGGCATGCCCATACCGTAGGCGTAAGAACACCTCCGGTGAGCCGCCACCAGTGGGGCTCGCGCGCCAGATCGGCCGTCACCGGCTTAGGCTGGCAGCGTGGCTGATGTCATCCGCGTGCCCAATGCGAAGATCGCATTGTCCACCGCTTCGGTATATCCGGAACGCACTCCTGACGCGTTCGAACTGGCCGCTCGCCTGGGTTACGACGGCGTCGAAATCATGGTCGGCGCCGACCCGGTGAGCCAGGACATCGACGTGATCGAGCGGCTTTCCGAGCACTACGAAATTCCCGTACTGGCCATTCACGCGCCCTGTCTGCTCGTCACGCAGCGGGTCTGGGGGCGTGATCCCTGGGCCAAGCTGGTCAAGGCGCAGAAGGCCGCCGAGCGCCTCGGGGCCTCGACGGTCGTGGTCCATCCGCCGTTCCGCTGGCAGCGCGACTACGCGAAAGACTTCGAGAGCGGGCTGGCCAGAATGCGCGACGAGACGAATGTCACGTTCGCGGTGGAGAACATGTTCCCGCTGCGGGCGCGGGGCAACGACGTGGTGCCCTACTCGCCCGACTGGAACCCGGTCGACTACGACTTCCCGCACGTCACGCTCGACCTGTCGCACACGGCCGTGTCGGGCTCCGACGCCATGGAGATGGCCGTCAAGCTCGGCGACCGGCTCGCGCACCTGCACCTGGCCGACGGCCTGGGTGTCACGAACAAGGACGAGCACCTGGTGCCCGGCAGGGGCAACCAGCCGTGCGCGCCGATGCTGGAGCGCCTCGCGGGCACCGGTTACACGGGCCTGGTGGTGCTGGAGATCAACACACGTAAGGCCGCCAGCCGGACCGAGCGGATCGACGATCTGGCGGAGGGGCTGGCCTTCGCCAGGCTGCACCTGGCGGCGTCCACATGAACATAGGCCCCATCAAGGATCTCGGCAGGGTGTTCGACCGGGTGGCGGACGCATATGACGCGGGCCGGCCCGGCTATCCCGACGAGCTCTACCGCGCCCTGAGCGAGGCGTCCGGCGTCGATCTCGACGGCGCCACCACGGTGGACATCGGCGCGGGCACGGGCATCCTGACGCGCGCGCTGAGGGTGCGCGGCTCGCAGGTCATCGCGGTCGACCCGGGCGTGGAGATGCTCGCCAGGCTGGTGTCCAAGACGGCCGGTGAGCAGGGCACGCCCGTCGCGGCGGTGCTGGCCGACGGCAACGCGCTGCCGCTGGCCGACGGGGTGGCCGACCTGGTGACCTACGCCCAGTCGTGGCACTGGCTCGACCCGGTGAGCTCGATCGCCGAGGCCAGGCGGGTGCTGCGGCCCGACGGCGCGATCGCGGGCTGCTGGAACTTCAACCACGCGGCCCAGGCCGAGTGGCTGGCCGCCTATGAGGCCCGCCTGGCCGAGGCGGTCCCGGCCTACTACGGCCCGGCGGTCGAGGAGTGGTCGGTGCCGCCGATCGCCGCCGCCTTCGAGGTGATCGAGGAACGCTGGATCCCCTGGACCCGGCTGGTCGGCATCGAGGACTTCCTGCTCGACCTGCGCTCGCACTCCTACATGGCAGCGCTGTCTGCGGATCGCGCAGACGAACTGGTCGAGGGGCAGCGGGCGGAGCTGCGCAAGGCGTTCCCCGAGGGCGTGCTGTCCGTGCCGATGCGGGTCTACCTGGCGGTGGGCCGATGACGCCGGAGACGCGGCGCCCCGGCCGCCGGCCGGGCTCGGCCGACACGCGCGGTGAGATCCTCACGGCCGCGCGCAGGGTGTTCGCCGAGAAGGGCTTCGACAAGGCCACCGTGCGGGGCATCGCGCGGGAGGCCAAGGTCGATCCCGCGCTCGTACACCACTATTTCGACACCAAAGAGGGCATGTTCGCGGCGGCCATGCAGCTCCCGATCACCCCGCACGACGTCATCCCGCTGCTGGTCGACGGGCCGCGCGAGGAGATCGGGGAGCGGCTGGTCCGGCTCCTCCTGCGGGTCACCGCCTCGCCGGAGACGCGGGAGCCGATGGTGGCGCTGATCCGCTCGGCGATGACCAACGAGCAGGCGGCCGCGATGTTCAGGGAGTTCATCTCCAACGCGCTGCTCTATCAGGTGGCCGAGCGGCTGCAGGTGCCGCACCTGCGGATCGAGGCGGCGTTCGCGCAGATGTTCGGCGTGGTCATGGCGCGTTACGTGATCAAGCTGGAGCCGATGGCCAGCGCGAGCCATGATGAGCTGGTGGAGATTCTGGCGCCCACCGTCCAGAGGTACTTCACGGGTTAGAGCATTGTTCTGTAACCGACGATGACCTTAGGGTATGTCGCGTATCGTAAAAAAGTTACTCGTGGGTAGGATCGCGTGAGATGCCCGCGAAGCGGGTGACCGTACGCTGACAGCCAACGTCGTCTGTGGGAGGACCCGTGCTCTGGGTAGCCATCATCGGGCTCGTCATGACCGTCCTGGCGGTCGCGGTCGCCGGTCGCAGGACGCTGTTCCTGTTCAAACTCGCGACCGTGGGGCCACCCGCGCCCGAGCGGATCGAATATGCCAAGGCGCACGCGGGCGATGAGGTCAAGGCTCAGCTCGTCGAGGTGTTCGGGCAGAAGAAGCTGCTCAAGTGGACGCCGTCGGGCGTCGCTCACTTCTTCGTCATGTGGGCGTTCTTCATCCTGCTGACCGTCTACATCGAGGCGTACGGCGCGATCATCCAGGGGGCGATCACCGGCACGCCCGACTTCCACATCCCGCTCATCGGGACGTGGGGGGTGCTCGGCTTCCTGCAGGACTTCATCGCGGTCGCCTGCGTGCTGGGCCTGGTCGCCTTCGCCGTCATCCGGCTCAAGAACTCGCCCAAGACGCTAGGCCGCCGCTCCCGCTTCTCCGGCTCGCACCTGGGCGGCGCGTGGCTCGTCCTGTTCATGATCTTCAACATCATCTGGACGCTCTTCCTCGCCCGTGGCGCGGCCGCCGCCAACGGCAACTTCCCCTACTCCTCCGGCGCGTTCGTCTCGCTCGCGCTCGGCGACGCGCTGCCCGCGAGCACGCTGCTGGAGGAGATCGCGCTGCTCCTGCACATCGGCTTCATGCTGGTGTTCCTGGTCATCGTGGTGAACTCCAAGCACCTGCACATCTTCACCGCCCCGCTCAACGTGCTCTTCTCGCGCCGCCCCGACGGCCTGGGCGGCGCGCCGGAGATGCGCGTCGACGGCAAGCCGGTCGACTTCGAGGACGAGGATCTCGATCCGGAGCGGCTCGGGCGCGGCAAGATCGGCGACACGACGTGGAAGGGCTTCCTCGACTTCTACTCCTGTACGGAGTGCGGCCGCTGCCAGTCGCAGTGCCCCGCGTGGAACACCGACAAGCCGCTCTCGCCCAAGATGCTCATCCTCGACCAGCGTGACCACGCCTTCAAGGTGGCCCCCTACCTGATGGCGGCCGCCGGCGGCGTCGAGCACAAGGACACCGACGTGCTCGCGCTGCTGGAGAAGCCGCTCGTCGGCGAGGAGGGCGTGATCCACCCCGACGTCCTGTGGTCGTGCACCAACTGCGGCGCCTGCGTCGAGCAGTGCCCGGTGGACATCGAGCACATCGACCACATCCTCGACATGCGCCGCTACCAGGTGATGGTGGAGTCGTCGTTCCCGTCCGAGGCGGGAGTGATGGTGAAGAACCTGGAGAACAAGGGCAACCCGTGGGGCATGTCCGAGATGAAGCGGGCCGACTGGATCGAGGAGCTCGACTTCGAGGTCGAGCTCGTCGAGGAGAAGATGCCCGAGGACACGGAATATCTGTTCTGGGTGGGCTGCGCGGGCGCGCTCGAAGACCGGGCCAAGAAGACCACCAAGGCCGTCGCGGAGCTGCTGCACATCGCGGGCGTGAAGTTCGCCGTGCTCGGCCCGATGGAGGCGTGCACCGGCGACCCGGCCCGGCGGCTCGGCATGGAATATCTGTTCAACATGCTGGCCCAGCAGAACATCGAGACGCTCAACGAGGCCGGCGTCAAGAAGATCGTGGCCACCTGCCCCCACTGCTTCAACACGCTCGCCAACGAATATCCGCAGCTCGGCGGCACGTACGAGGTCGTGCACCACACGCAGTTGCTGTCCAAGCTGGTCGACGAGGGCCTGCTCACCCCGATCACGCCGATCGAGGAGAAGATCACCTACCACGACCCGTGCTTCCTCGGCCGTCACAACAAGGTTTACTCCCAGCCGCGCGACATCATGGCGAAGGTGCCGGGCGTCACCACCCAGGAGATGCACCGCCACAAGGATCGGGGCTTCTGCTGCGGCGCCGGCGGCGCGCGCATGTGGATGGAGGAGCGCATCGGCAAGCGCATCAACACCGAGCGCGTGGACGAGGCGCTGACCACCGATCCTGACACGGTCTCGACCGCCTGCCCGTTCTGCATGGTCATGCTCGGCGACGCCATCAACGAGAAGAAGAACAACGGCGAGGCCAAGGAGACGCTCGAAGTCGTGGACGTGGCCCAGCTCTTGATCAAATCTGTCAAAGGCGCTTCCTGACCACTGATAGTCGGACTCCTCCACAGCTCTTGTGGAGGAGTTTCGCATGTCAACGGCTGTGACTACGAGAAATCCGGCATCCACATAACGGGAAAATCACGGTAACCTCAACGTCGCATGGCCTTATTCGACGGGGAGGGGGCTCGTGATGGGCGTCGTCGTCACGGACGCCGAAGTCACCCTGGCCGACGTCCTGTCCCTGCGACTAGCCATCGACGAACCACTGGAAAACGGCACCGAACTCGTTCTCAGGCATCGCACCACGGGGGTGGAACGCGACGTGCTGCTCGGCACGCCAGGCGCGCGGGCCCGCGAGGCCACGCTGGCGGTCTCGCTGGAGCCACTGGAGCTCAGCGCCGGGCGCTGGGACGCCTATCTGCGCCGTGAGGGCAGGCGCAGCAGGCTCCGCAGCGTCGATCCCGGCTTCTCACTCGACCATCTCGACACGTACGCGCTGTGCCGGCGGACCCTCGCCTACCGCACCTACCGCACGCGCAACGGTTTCCTGGCGCTGAAGATCTCCGACGCGGAGCCGGTGGCCGAGGTGCGCTCGATCTACTTCAGGGAAGGCCGCTTCGAGGTCATGGGGCTGCTGGCGTTCACGGGGCTGGAGGACGACGACTCGCGCCACGAGGCCACGATGACCCTCGACCGCCGCCAGACCAACGCCCGGGTGTCGGCCACGGCGACCGTGCAGGGCGTGCGCTTCCACGCGGCCGTCTCGCTGGTCGACGTGCTGGCCGCCGACCCCGACGGCGGCGGCACCTGGGAGCCCGCGCTGGAGGTCGAGGGGGTGCCCACGCCGCTGCGGCTGGGCGCGCGGCTCGACGACGTCGACGGCAAACGACGCCGGCTGCACTATCCGTCGTTCAAGGTCGACGGCGTGCCCATCAGACCCTGCTACACCGCCGACGACGAGCTGCGGATCGAGGTCGGTGGATGAAGGTCAGCCTGGTCCTCGCCTCCGCGTACGGCATGCGCGGCGACGTACGAGCCACGCTGAACCTCGCGACCGCCCTGGCGGAACGGCACGACGTCGAGGTGATCAGTGTCCGGCGGCAGAAGGAGAAGCCGTTCTTCCCCGTCGGCCCCAAGGTGGCCATGCGCAGCGTGATCGACGCCAGGCCCGGGGTCAGGCACCTGTTCCCGAGCGGGCAGGTGCGCACCGAGGTGGCCCTGTGGCGGATGCTGCGCAACCTCAAGTCCGACGTCCTCATCACGACCAGGCCGGGGATCGGCGTCCAGGCCGCCAGGCACGCGCCGCGCGAGATCATCAAGATCGCCCGCGAGTGGGGGCGCCCGGCCGTCCCGGCTCCGGTCAAACGCTTCTATCCGCGCCTGAGCGCCGTCGTGACGGCCACGGAGTCGGCCCAGGAGGAGTGGACCAAGCTCCTCGGCGACGGGACCGCCGTGCACGCCGTGCTGGACGCGCTGCCGGGCGGCCCGTGGCCGCGCTCGCGGATGGACAACCGCATCGTGGCCGCCGGCGGGCGGTGGGTGCCGGTGAAGGCGTACGACCGGCTGATCAAGGCGTTCGCCATCGTGGCGGACAAGCGGCCCGACTGGCGGCTGCGGCTCTACGGCGGCGGCCCCGAGGAGCGCCTGCTGCGCTCGCTGGTGCGCGACCTCAACCTGCACAACCACGTCTACTTCATGGGCACGACACCTGACCTGGCGGGTGAGTTCGCCAAGGCCTCGATCGTGGCCAGCACCTCGCGCAGCGAGGACCTGGGCATGACGGTGCTGGAGGCCATGGGCTGCGGGGTGCCCGTGGTGGCCTTCGAGGGCGCCAGAGGGCCCAGGGAGTTCGTGGCGACGGGCTACAACGGGGTGCTGGTGCCCGAGGCGGAGGGCGAGCTGCAGCTCTTCGCGTCGGCGCTGCTGGCGCTGATCGACGACGAGCGCAGGCGGCGCTCCCTGGCGGCGGGCGCGCTCGACACGGCGGTGCGCCACTCGGCCGACGAGGTGGCCGAGCAGTGGGAGAAGCTCATCGCGGATCTCCGCTGACTGATACCTGCAACGGGTACCGTAGAGCCATGCATGGGTACAGCGGAGACAAGCAGGCATATCTGACGCGCCTCAGGCGGATCGAGGGGCAGATCAGGGGTCTGCAGCGGATGGTCGATGACGACGCCTACTGCATCGACGTGCTGACCCAGGTCTCCGCGGCCACCCGGGCGCTGCAGGCGGTGGCTCTGGGGCTGCTGGAGGAGCACATCTCCCACTGCGTCGCCGACGCGATCAACACCGGCGGGCCCGAGGCCGAGGCGAAAGTGAAAGAGGCGTCCGCGGCGATCGCGCGCCTGGTCCGTTCATGAAGCTGATTGACTAGTTATGTGAAACCCCGGAAACCGTTGTTCCTGACCCCTTAGGAGTCGGGAACTAGGTCCCCGGGGCTAGTAATCGTGTTGGTCCTTCAGCGGCTCGCCGAAGTCCGCAATCCGAGCGCGTCGTCGAGTTCGTCCAAGGTCAGCCGCCGCTCGCTGACTGCCACGGCGGTGAGCACCTCGGCGTAGAGCGCAATCTCGTCCAACGCGACACGGTCGTGGACCCGAGAGTCCAGGTCGTCGTGCCCCACCGCGTCGTCCTTCCTTCCGCAGCCCACACCCTCTACGAGGTTACGGCGGACGCCCCTTCGGGCGACATGGCCCATCGGAGTCATTCCCTTCCGCGCGTCGGGGCCCCCAGTGGGATCATTTCCCAAAACCGAGATCACAATTCAGCACAATGACTGTTATCGGAAGTGTTAGAACGATATAGGGGGAGTAAGGGTGAAATATCGGTATTAGTGGTTTAGACGGGCCCAGTGTGGTGATCGTCGCGTTCGTGCACGAGTCTGCGCACCAGAGCCGACTGCCCCGCCAGCCCGCGCTGCGGCACCTTGGCCCCCGTCAGCCGCCCCCACCCGAGCCCCATCGCGTACGCCGCCCCGAGCACCGCCGCCCCGCTCGCCCGGTCCGGCGGCGCCACCTCGACCACCGGCGCGGGCGCCACCGACACCCCGCCGTTCCCCGTCTGTACGGGAAACCCGTCCGGCTGCGTCGACTCGGCGGCCGAGGTGCCCGTGAGGCCCGCCGCCCGCAGCTCCTCGTAGGCCATCCGCAGCCGGTGGTCCAGCCGGCCCGGCAGCGTCCCCTTGGAGTCCGACAGGTCGGCGAGGAGCGTGGCCGCGCCGCGGCGCGGGTCGGGCATGAACGCCAGGGCCTCGACGAGGTCGTAGAGGGTGTGGGCGAAGTGCCCCGCCGGGTCGTTCTCCACCAGCAGGGCCCGGCACAGCCGCGCGGGACAGCGCCCCAGCCACGCCCGGAGCATCGCCCCGTCGCCGTCGCCGTCCTGGGGCGGCTCAGCCCGGCGCAGCACGGGCTCCACCATGGTGAGCATGGCGAGCGCCCGCGGCCTGAACCGGGTGTCGAGGAGCAGGATCTGGGCCGTGTCCGCGATGATGGCCGCCAGCCTGAGCGCCGACCGCGCCTGCCCGGCGCGCTGCCGCTCGGCCACCAGCCTGACGAGGTCGATCAGCGGCGGCGCGGGCAGCCAGCGCACCCACTCGTCGCCGGGCAGTGAGCGGCGCAGATATTCGCCGAACACGGTGATCAGCCGCTCGTTGCCGTCGAACGCGGGCGCGTACGCGCACCACATGATCGTGCCCCACACGGCCGCGACCGTGCTCGGCACGTCTGTGGCGAATATCTCGTCGAACGCCGTCAGCGGGAAGTCCAGCTCGGATCGGCGCCCGCAGGCGCGTACGAGCACCCTGAGCTGCTCCGTGAGCCCCTCGGGCACGTCCGGCCCGATGAACGACTGCGTCGAGCCCGGTTCGGCGTGGAAGTCCCAGCCGTGCGGCACCACCTCGCCGGGCAGCGCCGCCGCCGGATGGCCCACCTGGCGCGCCCGCGTGCCCCTGGGCGGCGGCGCGAGGTGCCAGCGGCCGTCGGCCGGATCGAGCAGATGCCAGCGCGCGTGCGCCCCGAAAAGCCACCTGTCGCCATCGGGGGTCACAAGTATTCTCGCGGCCAGCACATGGGCGCGATCGGGCACGGAAAGCCCCTGCCAGCGGGGGTCCGCGACCATGGCTCGAACCTCCGCCTCTGCGGAGGTGAACGCATCCCAAGGTCGCACGGCCGTCATCGTACTGGGCGTACTCGGATCATCCATCGGCATTTCACGGCAGAATGTCCGCTATGAGGGCGAAGGTAGCAGGGACGTTGGCGGTCGTGAGCGTGCTCGCAGGGTGCGGTACGACCACGCTCGCACCCCCGACCCCCTCTGGGCCCGGCGTGCTCACGATGGACAACACCAAGCCGCCGGCGCCCGGCGGCGAGGTGGGCGAGGCCTCGACGGAGTTCGACGCCGCCGAGGACCTGTCAGCGTGGACGAAGCTCAGCACGACCGAGAAGGACGTCGACCGGATCGCCAAGTACGACGTGAACAAGACCGTGAAGGGCTCGATGTACCTGGAGCCCAAGACCTCGGCCTGGTTCGACGGCTTCCGGGGGCCCTTCGTGTACCAGGACCTGGCCGGGGACATCGTCATGCACGCCCGGGTCAAGGTCGAGGGCAAGAAGGGCGGGCAGCCCAAGCGGAAGTTCTCGCTCGGCGGCCTGATGGCCAGGCAGCCGAACTCGTACGCCAAGCCCAACTGGGTGTCGGTCACCACGGGCACCGGTGAGAAGAGCGGCCAGGTCGAGGTGAAGTACACCCAGGACGGCAGCTCCAAGCCCGCCGAAATGGCCGTCAAGAGCGGCTGGGTGGAGCTGTCGCTGGCCCGCGTCGGCCGCGTCTTCGTCGCGCTCTACAAGGAGGAGGGCGGCAAGTGGAAGGTCGGCCGCCGCTGGCCCTCCACCCTGCCCGACGTGCTCCAGTGGGGCGTCACCGCCTACAGCGACTGGGACAGCTACAGCCTGCTCAAGAAGGACGCCACGAAGGGTAACGCCAAGCAGGTCAAGGGCACCCCCGACCTGGAGCTCACGGTCGACTTCATCCGCTTCCTGCGGCCGGAGCTGCCCGAATACGCCGACCCGCTCAACACCGCCTCGGTGTCGGACGAGGTCCTGATCAAAGCGATGACGCCTGCCGGTGCCTGAGCGCCTTGGCCATGTAGTTGTCCGGCGTGCGGGCGAAGGAGTCGCGGTCGTCGTCGGTGAGTTCGCGCACGATCTTGCCGGGCACGCCCGCGACCAGCACCCCGGCGGGGATCTTCTTGCCGGGGCCCACGAGGGCTCCTGCCGCCACCAGCGTGCCCGCGCCCACGTGGGCACCGCCCAGCACGATGGCGCCGATGCCGATCAGCGCGCCGGACTCCACGTGGGCGCCGTGGACCATGGCCTTGTGCCCCAGGCTGACACGGTCTTCCAGGATCGTGGGCTCGCCCGGGTCGGAGTGCAGGCAGCACAGATCCTGTACGTTGCACTCTTCGCCGACCTCGATCCGCTCGTCGTCCCCTCGGAGAACGGAGCCGTACCAGATGCTGGACGCCCGGCCCACCCGTACGCTGCCGACCACGATCGCGCCATGGGCGATGTACGCCTCGGGGTGTATGTCCGGGACTGCTCCGTTGTCCAACGCTGCTATGTACATTCGAGACATCGTAATTCCAGCTCGGGGTATGGCGTTCGGGTTGCGGACGTGGGCAGATGGCAGGAAAGTCGTTTCCTGACGTCTCGTCGTCAGACCCTCACAACCCGCAGTTTTCCCCCGCCTCACGCAAACCACCCTTAGGTAACCCCCATGATGAACCAGCACGAGAGCATTCCCGATCTGATGCAAGAGGACACCTTCGAGGTCGTGATGCGCGGCTACAACCGCCGCCAGGTCCACGACTACATGATCCGGACCCGTAACCAGGTACGGGATCTGGAAGAGCGGCTGGCACGGGCGATCGATCAGGCCGAACAGGGCCGCATCGAGCTGGCGGAGGCCAGGCGGCGCATGGTCGAGACGCCCCAGAGCTACGAGGACCTCAGCCCCAGGCTCGCGCAGATTCTCCGGCTCGGCGAGGAGGAGGCCGCGAGCAAGAGGGAGGACGCGGAGACCGAGGCCGCCAGCGTCCGCGAGTCGGCCAAGTCGGAGGCCGAACGGCTCGTCACGAGCTCGCGCGAGACCTCTGACAAGATTCTCACCTCCGCCCAGTCGGAGGCGGAGCGGAGGGTGAGCGAGGCCACACAGGCGGCCGAGCGCATGCTGGCCCAGGCCGGCAGCGACGCGGAGGAGCAGCTCACCTCGGCCCGCACGGAGGCCGACGAGACGCTGACCCAGGCCAGGGCCGAGTCGGAGAGATTGCTCACAACGGCTCAGGCCGAGTCGGAGCGGCTGGTCTCGACGGCCCAGTCGGAGTCGGAGCAGCTCATGCAGTCCGCCGGGGCGCAGGCCGAGCAGATCGTCTCGCAGGCGCGCGGCGAGGCCGACGCGATGATGGCCTCGGCGCACCAGCGCACCGCCGCGCTCGACGAGCAGGCGGGGCGCCGGGTCGAATACCTGTCGAACACGCACTCGGAGGTCGTGCGGCGGCTGACCGAGATCGGCTCGGTGCTCGGCGACCTCATGCGCAGCGAGGCGGCCGCCGGGCCGCTCGTCCCCGACGCCGCGGCCCCGCCGGCCCCGGCTCCGCAGGACGACGTGCGGGTCATCGTCGAGGACGACGACGAGCCCGCCGAGCTTGAGGAGAAGCCGCAGCAGCAGGGCATTTCAGACGACACCGATGTGAACATCGTCCGGCTGTCCGAAGTCCACAAGTAGGCCGGCGTTCACGAAGAGGGCCCACCAAGCGGAAGCCCCCGCCCCCGATAGGGTCGGAGGCTTCCGCGTTCGTGGCCCCTCCAAGTTGGTGGCCCGGTGCCGGGGCCGCCGAGACGCAGGACCCGGCACCGGGCGGCTCTGTGCGCCGGCCGCGGAACGCTCCACGGCCGACGATCAAGGAGATGCGGGGCCGGTCCGCCGCCGCTGCGGCTCGCCGGCCCGCCTCTCCTGGTCCCGGAGCTGGTCACGTAGACCGTCCGGGTCGTCCGCGTCGATGGTCATCGCACATCCGGCATCGCGCTGCGCCGCGCTCAGCGGATGGTGTCTCGTGGCCCACCAGCGGGCAGCGTCGCTCCGCCAGATGGTCCACTGGGGGTACTCCCGGGCGATCTCGGCAAGATGCCGATCAAAGGACATCGCTGTCCACCTTTCCCGGGCCCCCAGGCGAGGTTCCATCTAGTTAGAAGATGCGGCACCTCTCTAGAGAGCACAATGATCGTGACGGACAGGTCAACCTATCGCTTGACAGATCGGCTTGAATCACGCGTCGAAGTCGTACTGGAGTACGTACGCCGCCGAGTCCAGAACCATCTCGTTGAGCTCGATCGGGAGCCCGCCCGACGTGTACGCCGTCCGCGAGATCACGATCACGGGTGTCCCGCCCGGCAGGTCGAGCAGCCCGCTCTCACGAGGCGCCGGCATACGGGCCCTGACCTCCTCGGTGAAGTGGGCCGGGGGGATGCCAAGGTCCCCCAGCCTGGCGTAGGCGCCGCCGGGGCCGGTGTCGGTGAGGGTGATCGCGCTGCCCGACACCAGATGCGCGGGAAAGTAGGATGTGGCGAGCTGTACCGGTCTGGTGTCGACCGAGTAGCGGCGTCGGCGTACCCAGACCTCGGGGCTCTCCAGGACGGCGGCCACGTCCTCTGTGGCTCGCTCCAACACCACCTCCACGGTGTCCACGGTGAACGGCCGGCCCCGGGTGTCCGCGTCCCAGATGGCCCGCCCCTGGCCCCATTGCTCTCGTGACAGGCGGCGCGAGCCGTGCCTGCGTATCGGTTTGAAGAGCCGCACGTAAACCCCCGAGCCTCGTTTGGGCACCGCCAGCCCTTCGTTGATCAGTACGGCAAGCGCTTGCCTGGCGGTGGCTCGTGCGATTGCGTATTCGGACATCAGTGCGTTCTCGCCCGGCAGTCGGTCCCCGTCGCGCAGTTCGCCGGACAGAATCCGGGCGCGGAGGCCGTCGGCGATGCGTCGATAGATGGGGGGTTCGTGGGCTACCGGGGATTCAGACAACTTTGATCACCCTCTGTCACCAACCGGGTTGTGGCGTCTCCAGAGAACTTGCCCCGTCTTGTCCACGATCGCACAGATCAAGAGGATGGTCGCGAGCTTCTTTTGAGCGGATCGTGCCCATGTGGTGAATTCCGGGATGTTTAGACAGGCCGTTACCGTGGAACGGTCCTGCCCGGTATTCGATCGGCCCACCAGCGGCGAGTAACCAAAGCGAAGATCGCGGCGCCCGCCGTGTTGAGGACGACGTCGTCCACGGAGGAGAACCGGCCCAGTCGCAGGGCGAACTGGAGCGCCTCGGCCAGGACCGAAAATGCCGCCGCGACGGCCGCAACGCGCGCGATCGAGGACATCGCGCGGCTGCGTACCGGCAGCAGCGCGCCCAGCGCGGCGAAAACCAGCAGATTGCCTCCGACCTGCACCAACGCCGCCTCCCACGGCGCGTCGAGCAGGTCCGCGAGGTCGGCGAACGGGACCAGGCCGACTCCGGTCGGCCCGTCGGAGGGCGTGAGGATCATCCAGATCCATGGAGCGGTCCCGGCCGCGATGCCGACGTCGGCGATCGACGTGCGGAGGGGTGCCGGATGGCCGGCGCGGGTGCGGCGGCGGAAGAGGAGCAAGATTGCCAGGAGCGCCAGGGGAAGCGCAAAGGTACCAGCAATAATGACGTTTCCCCACAATTCCCACGTCCGCGCCATCCGACCATGATGACGATTGATCTAGGGGTACCGGAAGATGTCTTTCTGGACAGGTCCTCGGAGATCAGACGGGCAGGTGCTCGGCGAGGAAGGCCGTCGCCACCGCCCACGTACGCTCCGCCGCCGCCGGATGGTGGAACATCGGCGCCTGGCTGTTGTGAAAGGCGTGCCCGGCCTCCTCCTCGACGTGCATGACCGCGTTCGGCCGCCCCTCAGCGGCCTTCTCCACCACGGCCACCCGCTCACGCGGGATGTAGGGGTCGCTGCCGCCGAAGACGAACAGCAGCGGCGCCTCGACGCGCTCCATGAGCCCGGTGGCGTCGGGGACCGCCGAGCCGTAGAAGGACAGGACCGCGTCCAGCTCGATCTGGGTGGCCAGCATGTAGTCGATCGAGCCGCCCAGGCAGAAGCCGACGGCGCCGACCCCGCCGCGCACCTCGGGTAGCGCTCGCAGATGGGCGACGGTGAGCGCGCAGTCGGCCACCCCTTGCGCGAAGTCGAAGCCGCCGGCGAGGTCGATCGCGGCCTGCGTGCCCTCGGGGGTGTGCTCGCCCCGCCAGTTCGGCTGGAGCCGCCAGAACAGGTCGGGCGCGGCCACCACGTAGCCCCTGGCCGCGAGGTCGAGGGCGACCTCCTCGATGTACGGGCCGACGCCGTAGATCTCCTGGACGAGGAGCACACCGGGGCCCTCACCGGCGTCGGGGAGCCACACGTGGACGTCGAAGGAGCCGTCGTGGGCGGTGATCTGGTCGATACGGGTCTGCATGTTCACCAGCATCGCGCATGGCGCGCGCCGCGTTCCGGCGAGACGATGCGATCGAGGGTTCCGTGACCCCGGGACGCCTCGCCCATTCGCGATCTATACCGGGAAGCGAGGGAGAGATGAGGAGAGCGTTGTGCTGACCCATTTCATCGGCGGCCACCCGGTGGCCGCGGGAAAGACGTTCCCCGTGCACGATCCGGTGACGGGGGCCGTGACCGGGCAGGCCCACGAGGCCGATCCCGAGGTGGTCGACCGCGCCGTGCGCGCGGCCAGGGAGGCGGCGCGCGGCTGGTCGGCGATGCCCGTCGGCGAGCGCGCCGGCTGGATGCGCCGCCTGGCCGAGGGCATCGAGGAGCGCTTCGACGACCTGGTGGCGGCGGAGATCGCCGACACGGGCAAGCCGCTCGACCAGACCCGTACCCTCGACATCCCGCGCGGCATCGCGAACTTCCGCGCCTTCGCCGAGATCGCCGCCCAGCGCCCCGACGACGCCTTCCACCTGTCCGGGGTGCTCAGCTACACCGTGCGCAGGCCGCTCGGCGTGGTCGCGGTGATCGTCCCGTGGAACCTGCCGTTCCTGCTGATGACGTGGAAGCTGGCGCCCGCCCTGGTCGCGGGCAACACCGTGGTGGTCAAGCCGTCCGAGCACACGCCCGGCTCGGCCGCGGTGTTCGCCGAGATCTGCACCGCCGCCGGCCTTCCGCCCGGCGTCGTCAACATCATCTTCGGGTACGGCTCCGCCGGCCAGCTCCTCGTCGAGCACCCCGGCGTGGACGCCGTGACGTTCACGGGATCCACCGGCACGGGCACCGCGATCATGAAGGCGGTGGCCGAGCGGGTCAAGCCGATCTCGTTCGAGCTGGGCGGCAAGAACGCCGGCCTGATCTTCGAGGACTGCGATCTCGACCGGGCGGTCGAGGGCACCATGAAGTCGGTCTTCACCAACGGCGGCCAGGTCTGCCTGTGCACCGAGCGGCTCTACGTGCAGCGCTCGATCTTCGAGGAGTTCTGCGCCCGGCTGGCCGTCCGCGCGCAGGAGATCGACCCGCAGCCCATGATCTCCGCCGAACACCGCGAGAAGGTGCTCTCCTACTACGCCCTGGCCCGCTCGGAGGGAGCCAAGGTGCTGACAGGCGGCAGTGTCCCCGCGTTCGGTGATCATCGCGATTCTGGTTATTTCGTGGAACCGACGGTGGTGACAGGCTTGTCTGAATGGTCAAGGTTCAACAGGGAGGAGATCTTCGGTCCCGTGTGCCACATCGCCCCCTTCGACAGCGAGGCCGAGGCGATAGACCTGGCCAACGGCAGCGAATACGGCCTGGCCGCCACGGTGTGGACCACCAGCCTCGACCGCGCGCACCGGGTGGCCCAGAGGCTGGAGGCGGGGCTCGTCTGGGTCAACACCTGGTATCTGCGCGACCTGCGTACCCCGTTCGGCGGCGTGAAGCTGTCGGGCATCGGCCGTGAAGGCGGCACCCGGTCCCTCGACTTCTACTCAGAACCCACCACGATCACCATCAAACTGGAGCAGCCCGATGCATGACGAATGGTCCCAGGCCGTGGACGCGCACGCCCAAGCCGCCGAGCGGCTGATCGAAGCGGCGCGTCTGGGCAAGCCGTGCGCGCCGATCAGGGACTTGATCGGCTCGGCGGCCGACGGGTACGCCGTGCAGGAGATGAACACGCGTCGGGCGCTCGGCGAGGGGCGGCGGCTGGTCGGCAGGAAGATCGGCGTCACGAACGTGCTGATGCAGCAGCGCTTCGGCATCGACCAGCCCGACTACGGCATGCTGTTCGCGGACACGGCCTACGGCGACGGGTCGCCCATCCCGGTGGAGCGGTTTCTGCAGCCGCGGGCCGAGGCCGAGGTCGCGCTGGTGTTCGGCCGCGACCTGGTGGGCGGGCCCTTCACGATGGCCGACGTGGTCAGGGCGGTGGAGTTCGCGCTGCCCGCCATCGAGATCGCCGACTCGCGGATCGCCGACTGGGACATCACGCTGGCCGACACGATCGCCGACAACGCCTCGTCCGGCGCCTTCGTGCTGGGCGGCTCGCCCATGCCGCTGCTGGGGCTCGACCTGCGCGCGGCCGGGATGACGATGACGCGCGGCGGCGAGGAGGTCTCGACCGGCTCGGGCGAGCTGTGTATGGGCAACCCGCTCAACGCCGCCGTCTGGCTGGCCACCGCGCTCGGCCGCACCGAACGCGCGCTGCGGGCCGGCGACGTGGTGCTGACCGGCGCTCTTGGGCCGATCGTGCCGGTCGCTCCCGGAGACGTGTTCGAGGCGCGCATCGAGGGGCTGGGATCGGTGCGGGCGGTGTTCGCCAAGTGAGACCCAAGGCCATCCGGGTGGCCGGCAAGGCCACGCCCCGGGGACGGTTCCCGCACGTCAAGCGGGCAGGCGACTTCCTGTACGTCTCGGGCACGAGCTGCCGCCGGCCGGATGACACGTTCGTGGGCGTGGAGGTGGACAAGTTCGGGGCGACGACCCTCGACATCCGCGCCCAGACGAGGGCGGTCATCGAGAACATCGGCGACATCCTCAAGGCCGCCGGTGGCTCGCTCGCCGACCTCGTGCAGATCACCACATACCTGGTCAACATGAACGACTTCAGGGGCTACAACGAGGTCTACGCCGAGTTCTTCGACGAGGAGGGGCCCACGAGGACCACGGTCGCGGTGCACCAGCTCCCGCACCCGCACATCCTCATCGAGATGCAAGCCGTCGCCTACCATCCGCAGGAGCGATCATGATTCCCCCCATTGACTTCACCCGGTGGATCGACGAGCACGCCCACCTGCTCAAGCCGCCGGTCGGCAACAAGGTGGTCTTCGAGGCGGCGGACGACTTCATCGTGATGGTGGTCGGCGGGCCCAACGCAAGGACGGACTTCCACGTGGATCCGTACGAGGAGCTGTTCTACCAGGTGCGCGGCAACATGCACGTCAACGTCATCGGCCCGAACGGCCCCGAGACGGTGCACGTCCGTGAGGGCCAGATGTGGCTGCTGCCGGCGCGCGTCCCGCACTCGCCGCAGCGGCCCGAGGCCGGGTCGGTGGGGCTGGTGGTGGAGCGGATCCGGCCTGAGGGGCAACTGGAGCGGTTCCAGTGGTACTGCATGGAGTGCGGCAACCGGCTGCACGACGTCGAGCTGCAGGTACGCGACATCGTCAAGGACCTGCCGCCCGTCTTCGAGGCGTTCTACGCCGATGAGAAGGCCCGCACCTGCGCTCAATGCGGCGCGCTACATCCTGGCAAGGGCTAGATGGTCATCGACGTCCACACGCACCACGTGCCCAAGGGCTGGCCCGAGCTGGGCTGGCCCGGGGCGCCCAGACTGAGGGTCGAGTCGGAGCGCGAAGCGACGATCCTCGTCAACGACCAAGATTTCCGGAAAATTCAGGATGACTGCTGGGATCCGCGGGTCCGGCTGGAGCGGATGGACAAGGACGGCGTGGACCGGCAGGTGGTCTCGCCCACGCCCGTCTTCTTCGGCTATGACCGGCCGGCCGCGGAGGGCGTACGGATCGCGAAGGTCTTCAACGACCTGGCGCTGGAGATCTGCCGCGACGAGCGGCTGATCCCGTTCTGCCAGGTGCCGCTGCAGGACCCCGGCCTGGCCTGCGCGGAGCTCGACCGCTGCCTGGCGAACGGCCACCGCGGCGTGGAGATCGGCAACCACGTCGGCGACCGCGACCTCGACGACCCCGGCGTGGTGGAGTTCCTGCTGCACTGCGCCGAGCGGAACGTTCCCGTCTTCGTGCACCCGTGGGACATGCCCGCGGGGCCGCGCGTCTCCCGGTGGATGGCCCAGTGGCTGGTCGGGATGCCCGCGGAGACCCATCTGTCCATTCTGGCCATGATCCTCGGCGGCGTGTTCGACCGCGTGCCCGCCACGCTGCGGATCTGCTTCGCGCACGGCGGCGGCTCGTTCGCGTTCTGGCTCGGCCGGTTCGAGAACGCCTGGCACCGCAGGAACGACCTGGTCGGCGTCTCGGAACGGCCGCCGTCCCACTACCTCGGCAGGTTCAGCGTCGACTCTGCCGTCTTCGACGAGCGCGCCCTGCGGCTGCTCGTCGACACTCTCGGGGAGGACCACGTGATGCTCGGCAGCGACTTTCCCTACCCACTAGGCGAGTCACCCTCGGGTGACCTGATCAGGAACGCCGGCTTCCTGTCCGGCACGACCCGCGCCAAGCTGCTCGCAGCCAACGCCGAGGCGTTCCTGGGCTGAAGGGAGCTCCCCATGCGCGTTCCCGTGCTGGGGCTGGTCGTGCTGCTGGTGGCCGGTTGCGGCGGGTCGCTGCCGCCGCCCGACGAGGACGACCGTCCGGTGAAGGTCGGCGCGATCATTTCGCAGATGGGCGTGTACGCCATGCTCGGCGACGACATGGAGGCCGCCATGCGCCTCTACCTCGACGACCACGGCGGCCGCCTGGGCGGCAGGCCCGCCGAGCTGCTGGTGGCCGACGACGCGGGCAGCCCGGAGCGGGGCCAGAAGGAGGCCAGGCGGTTCATCGACGACGAGGGCGTGGACGTGATCACCGGTCTGATCGCCTCGCCCGTCGCCGTGTCGGTGGTCAAGGAATCGGGCCGCACGCCCGTGGTGATCGCCAACGCGGGCGCCGACGAGCTGGGCGGCGCGAACGTCTTCCGCGTCTCCTACACCAACCACGCCCACGGCCACGCCGCCGGCCGGTACGCCGCCGAGCGCTACGGCGGGCAGCGGGTGGTGCTCATGGCCTCCGACTACTCGGCGGGCACCGAGACGCTCCAGGGCTTCGTCGACGGCTACGGCGCGGAGCCGCTCAAGCGCATCCTGACGCCCTACGGCAGGGTCACGGACCTGGAGCCGTACTTCGAGCGGATCCCGCCGGAGGCCGGGCTGCTGTTCGCGTTCTACGCCGGCGGTGAGGCGATCACGTTCGCCAGGGCGTTCAAGCGGCTCGGCTACGACACCAAGGTCAAGCTGCTGACCTGCATGAACCTGACGGACGAGGACGTGCTGCTGGCCACCAGGGCGGACGTCGAGGGCATCACGAGCGTCGGCATGTACTCGCCCGCCCTGGTCAACCCGGACAACACCGCCTTCGTCGCCCGATGGCAGGCCCTGACCGGCCGCGACCCGTCCGCGATGGCGGTGCAGGGCTGGGACGCCATGCGCCTCATCGACGAGGCGGTGGCCAGGGGCGGCGACCTGACCCGCGCGCTGGGCGAGGTGGGCGAGCTGGGCGGGCCGCGCGGCAGGTTCCGGCTGGACGCGCGTCACAATCCGGTGCAGAACTGGTACGCGAGGGAGTACCACAATGGCGTGAATAGGGTGATAGCCACCATCCCGCCATAAAGGAGTCAACCTTGGATCGCGACCGCTGCCTCGCCCTCGACGCCGCCGATCCGCTGCGAGACTTCAAAGACGAGTTCGTGCTGCCGGAAGGGGTCGTCTACCTCGTCGGCAACTCGCTCGGCGCGCTGCCCCGCCGGACCGCGGAGCGCGTACGGCGGACGGTCGAGGACGAATGGGGTGGGCAGCTCGTCGGCGGCTGGAACCACGCCGGCTGGTACGCGCAGCCGCTGACCGTCGGCGACCGGCTGGCTCCGCTGATCGGCGCGGGCCCCGGGCAGGTCGTGGCGGGCAACACGACCTCGATCGCGATCTTCCAGGCGGTGTCGGCGGCCCTGCGGCTGCGGCCCGGGCGCCGGGTGATCGTCTCCGACCTGAGCAACTTCCCCACCGACCACTACATGGTGCAGGGGCTGGCCGGGCTGCTCGGCGGCTACGAGGTGCGCGACTTCGCCGAGCGGCGCTTCGACGACGCGGCCGTGGTGCTGCTGTCGGAGGTCGACTACCGTACCGGTGCCCGTCATGACATGCCGTCGATCACCGCCGCGGCCCATGAAGCCGGGGCGCTCATCGTCTGGGACCTGTGCCACAGCGTGGGCGCCATGGAGGTGGACGTCTCGGCCGCCGACTTCGCCGTGGGCTGCACCTACAAATACCTGAACGCCGGCCCCGGCGCGCCCGCCTTCCTCTACGTCAACCCGCGCCACCACGCCACCGCCGAGAACGTGCTGTCCGGCTGGCACGGACACGCCGAACCGTTCGCGTTCGAGCCCGGCTACCGGCCCGCCGAGGGCGTGCGGCGGTTCGCGGTGAGCACGCCGCACGTGCTGTCGTTCGCGGCGCTGGAGGCGGCGCTGGACGTGTGGGAACGGGTGCCGATGGCCCAGGTGCGCGCCAAGAGCGTGGCCCTGACCTCGCTCTTCATCGACCTGGTCGGCGACGCGCTGGAGCTGGCCTCGCCCGCGGACCCGGCCGACCGTGGCAGCCAGGTGAGCTTCCGCCACCCCGACGGCTATCCGGTCATGCGGGCGCTGATCGACCGGGGCGTGCACGGCGACTTCCGCGCGCCGGACATCCTGCGGTTCGGCTTCGCGCCGCTCTACATCGGTTACACCGACGTCTATGACGCCGCCCAGACCCTCCTGGAGGTGCTCGGCAAGGAGCTCTGGCGGGAGGAGCGCTACGCCACGCGTCTTGCCGTCACCTGAGGTCGAGCTCCTTGACCGCGCGCTTCGGAGCGATCAGCCGGAAGCTCTCCTCGACCCAGTCGATCAGCACGTCGGTCTCCGGCAGCTCCGACAGGAAGGGCACGTGCACCCAGCCCGCCTTGCCCAGCCCGTAGCCGCTGGGGGCCGCGCCCTCGACGGTCAGGGCGTGGCCGTGCGCCTCCGAGTGCAGCTTCACGCCGAAGCCCGGGTCCCACTTCTCGGTCTGCTCGTCGATGCCGAGGAACAGGAAGATCTTCTTGTTGACCTTGATGACCGTCTCGCCCCAGGGGTGATCCTCGTGGGCCTCGGGCAGGCCGAGCGCGAACACCCGGAGCTCTTCCCGCACGTCGTGCCAGTCGCTCATGTTTTCGACATTAGCGCGGCCCGCGGAACTCATCGAGCTTCGCCTCGATGCGGTTCCTGATCCGCTCGCGGGCCTCCATCCGCGGCACCCCGGACATCAGCAGGCCGTCGTAGTCGGTGTCGAGGTGCCGGATGGAGGCGATCACGGCCAGGGTGATCGCGTTCTCGTCGAGCGCCTTGGCCGCGGCCGACCTGCCGACCCGGCCGCTGCCGCGCTGGCCGGCGTGCTCGGCGATCTCCCGCGCCCGCTCCTCCGGGCAGCCGGGGAACAGCCGGGCGATCTCGGCCGCCATCCGGGCCTGGAACTCCACGTCCTGCTCGCCCCTGCGGACCCGGTCGCGTTCGCGGCGGCGCTCGCGCACCTCCTCGTCGGCCAGGCAGCGCTCCTCGGCCGCCGCCAGCGCCGCGTCCTCCACCAGCAGGCCCATGCGCTGGTAGACCTTGCGCCGCCGGTTGAAGCGCACCACCACGGCCGCCAGACCGCTCTCCTGCTTGGCGCGGCGGCTGAGCGCCGCGTTCCCCGACGGCAGGAACACCAGGTGGTCCATGTCCGCGCAGGTCAGGCAGTGTGGCCGGTCATCCTCCATGATCAGGTAGGGGCCGGTGTCGCCGCAGGACGCGCACGTCCAGGCGTCCAGCGGAGAGACCGCCACCAGGTCGGGCGCCTTGCTCTGCGCCTCGGTGAGCCGCCGCACCCTGGCCTCGCTGAGGTCGGGGGAGAGCCAGTGCACCCGGAACGGCTCCTGCCCCTCCCCGGCGGTGAAGCGCAGCTCGCGCTGGTCGCGGGTGCCGGCCAGGTAGGGCGTGTCCACCGGCCTGAGACCCTTGGCCCGCGCCCAGTCGCGCAGCAGGGCGGCGGTGGTGACCAGCCGGTCCTCATCGACGGCGGCCAGCTCGGCGAGCGTGGCCACCCGGCCCTGCCGCCAGGTGTCCACGTGCCGGGAGTGCAGCCAGCGCAGGCCCGTCACCACGTCGATGAACGTCACGTATTTCCGGGTGGTCAGGGCGATCTCGGCCGCCTCCGCGACCCGCCGCGCGAGATTGGGCTTGCTCACGACATCCAGTCTCCCGCGCCTTTGTCGTGAGATGGCGCGACCCGCAGCATTCCTTGCCCGACTTGCGGCAACAACTCCTTCGGATCTGGTCCTGGAGGAAATCGTGCGTCTGTTCTGGCCTGCTCTTCTCATGCTGGCCACCTCGTGTGGCGTGGCCGAGGACGGCACGCAACCCGTCGTCACGGGCACGTTCGGCAGCCGGCCGATCGTCGCCATACCCAGGGGCAAGCCGGGCCGCATGCCGCGGATCACGGTGCTGTCGGTGGGGAGCGGACGGCGTACGGTCCCCGGTGACGTGGTGCTCGCCGACGTGGACATCCGGCGCTGGTCCGGCAACCGGCCCTATTCGAGCACGTACGACGGCAACCAGCCCACGACGGTGGTCTTCGACGGCAGGCGGGTGGCCGACACCTGGCGGCAGTCGCTCATCGGCCGGCCGGCGGGCAGCCGGATCATGCTGGTCGGCACGGCCGCCGAGGCGCTCGGGCCGAACCCGGCGCCGGCCGGCCTGTCGCCCACGGACACGCTGGTGCTCGTCTTCGACATCCTGGGCGGCTATCCGGCCGACGCGCGGCTCGTCGGGCGTACGCTGCCGGTGATCCCGGCCGACCTCACCCCGTCCGCGCCGCCTCGTACGATCATCGACGGGTCCGGGCGGGAGGTCGTGGCGGGGGCGAAGGTGGTCGTCCAGTACGTGGCCGCGGCCTGGCCGTCCAGGACCGTCGTGGACTCGTCGTACCGGCGGGGCGGGCCCAGCGCGTTCACGCTGCGGCGCGGGCAGGTGCCGGCGGCCTGGCTGGACGCCCTCGTCGGGCAGCGGGTCGGCAGCCGGGTGGCGGTCCCGTCGCCGGGCGAGAACCCCAGGCTCTACGTCATCGACGTCCTCGACACGATCACACACGTGTGAGCCGGGCGGCTCTGGAACCGCCCGGCCCTGATCGTGTCCGTCAGTCGCAGTGCTCGAGCGGACTGTCGTACACGGCGGTGCCCGCCTTGCCGCCCCACCGCACGCACTTGCCGGCCGCCGAGGCGATCACCGGTCCCGCGTAGTAGCCGAAGTTGCCCGAGTCGGTCTTCCTGGCGGCGCCCTCCACCTCCAGGTAGGCGGCGGTGAGGGTGGCCGTGCCCAGCGACTTGGCCTTGATCGTGGCCACGCAGTTGTTCGTGCCGTTGTAGAGCAGGTAGACGGTGCCCTCGGTGCTGAGCGCGGCCGAGTCGATCACGTCGTAGCCCGCGCCGCAGACCTCCTGAGGCGTGTACGGGTTGCTCGACCCACCACAGTTCTTCGAGGCCAGCGTCTGCGCCGGGTAGCCGAAGGTGACGCCGTTGAAGACGGCCTTCTGGATGTTGGACGGGTAGTTGGTGCCCAGCCGTACCTCGTAGTGCAGGTGCGGCGAGATGTTGTTGCCCGGCGCGCTGGTCCTGCCGACCGTGCCGATCTGCTGGCCCTGCGAGACCGACTGCCCCTCGACGACCGAGCGGATGTTGAGGTGGGCGTAGTACGTGCTCCACCCGCCACCGTGGTCGATCTTGACGAGATTGCCGTAGCGGTTCGTCGAGCCCATGTGCGCCGAGATCGCCACCGTGCCGGACGCGGCGGCCACGACGGTGTCACCGAGGTCGGCGTCCGCGGTGCTGCCCCGGTTGAAGTCGATCTCCCACGACTGGTGTGCGCTGCTCCCGCTGGAGTTCCCGGTCCAGCTCTGTCCGCAGGGGAACGGTAGCTGGAAGTTCGTGGCGAGTACCTGAGCCATCTCCGACTCGGGCACCGGATCGGCCGCCGCGGCCGGGGCCGTACCGAGGCCGAATAACAATGCGAGGCCCGCGACCATTGCTCCGCTGAGCTTCATGGGGTGATCCTTTCCCGTGGGATCTCTGAGACCAGAGTCCGCACCGTCCGCACAAGAATCGTCCAGAACCAGTACAAAGAGCTGTCAGGCCTCTGTAGAGGAAGCTGATGCGGGATGACGACCACCTTTTCCGTGCTCGGGCCGTTGGAGGTCCGCTCCGACGGGCGCCCCGTCCGGATCTCCGGCAGGAAGCCGCGCCTGCTGCTGGCCACGCTGCTGCTCGACGCGGGCCGGGTGGTCGGCGCCGACCGGCTCGTCGAGGTGCTGTGGCCGCACCGCCCGCCCCGTTCGGCCCAGGCCAACCTGCGCACGTACGTCAGCTCGCTCCGCTCCGAGCTGGGCTCGGCGTGGCTCCGGGGCGACGGCTCCGGCTACGCGATCGACGTGGCGGCGGGCACGCTCGACCTGCTGGTGTTCGAGGAACTGGTCGCGCTGGGCGAGCACGCCGAGGCCCTCGCGCTCTGGCGCGGCGCGCCGCTGTCCGACCTGCCCGGCAGCCCGGTCTGGGACCGCCGCCTCGAACCCCTGCACGAGCTGCGCCTGCGGGCCGCCGAGGCGCTGATCGAGCGGCGGATCGAGCGCGGGGACCACGACGGGGCCATCGCGGAGCTGCGCGGGCTGCTGGCCGAGCACCCCTACCGGGAGGACCTGTGGGGCCGCCTCGTGCTGACCCTGCACAGGAACGGCAGGAAGGCCGAGGCCCTGCGTGCCTACGCCGCCGTCCGCGACCAGCTCGTGGACGAGCTCGGCGTCGAGCCGGGGGCCGAGCTGCGCGGGGCGTACGAGCTGATCCTGGCCGACACGGTGGCACCGGTCGCGCCCCGGCAGCTCCCGCCCGACCTGCCCGACTTCACCGGCAGGGCCGCCGCCCTGGCCGAGCTGGGCAGGCCGTTCTCCGTCGCGGTTATCTCCGGGCCGCCCGGCGCGGGCAAGTCGGCGCTGGCCGTGCGCGCGGCCCACGCCCTGCGCGAGTCCTATCCCGCCGGGCAGCTCTACCTGGAGCTCGGCGACAGAGACCCGGCTGAGCTGCTGGCCGAGGTCCTCAGAGCGCTCGGCGTGGAGAGCGCGCCCCCGACCGTGCCCGAGCGCTCGGCGCTGCTGCGGTCGCTGCTGGCCGAGCGGCCCATGCTGATGCTGCTCGACGACGCCCGCGACGCCGGCCAGGTGCGGCCGCTGCTGCCCGGCAACGGGGGCGCGGTGATCGTCACCAGCGGACGCCGGATCACCGAGCTGCCCGGCGCGGTGCTGATCCAGCTCGCCGAGCTGACGCCGCAGGAGGCGCTGACGCTGCTCGGCGGCATCGCGGGCGAGGAGCGGGTGGCGCGCGAGCGGGAGGCCGCGCTGGCCATCGTGGCCGCCTGCGGGCGGCTGCCGCTGGCCGTCAGGAACGCGGGCACGCGCCTGGCCGGACGTCCCGGGTGGTCGCTGGCGGTGCTGCGGCAGCGGCTCGACGACGACTGGCTGGGCGAGCTGAAGCAGGTACGGGCCAGCCTCGACCACGGGTACGCCGGCCTGCCCGGCGAGGCCGCCCACGCGCTCGGCACACTGGGCCTGCTCGGCACGCCCGCCCAGCCGGGCTGGGTGATCGACGCGGCGCTCGGCCGGCACGGCGCCCACGACGTCACCGACCTGCTGGTCGACGTCAACCTGCTGGACCTGGTGGGCACCGACCCGGTGGGGCAGCCGCGCTACCGGGTGCCCGGCCTGATCGCCCGGCACGCGCTCGAACGCGGCCAGGGCGCCGGGCTCGAAGCCGTCTCCCGGGTGCTGGCCGCGTGGACGGCGACCACCGAGCACGCGATGGCGCGGCTGCCGACCACCGTGTTCAGCCTCACCGCGGCCAGGGCGCCGCGTTGGCGGCTGCCGGGGGCCACGCTGGAGCGGCTGACCGCCGACCCCGTCGTCTGGTTCGAGGCCGAGCACGAGGCGCTGGCCGGGGCGGTGGAGGTGGCGGCCGGGCTCGGACTGGCGGAGCCGGCGTGGGGGCTGGCCGCGGCCATGGTGCCGTACCTGGATCTGCACTGCCATCTGGGTACGTGGCGGCGTACGCACACCGCCGCGCTGGCCGCCGCCCGTGCCGCCGGGGACACCTATGGCGAGGCCGCCATGCTGAGGGGCCTGGCCCAGGTCAGCCTCTACCAGGACCGGTACGAGGAGTCGGAGGAGGGCTTCACCCGCTCCCGCCAGATATTTCACGCCTTAGGAGACAAAAGGGCCGAGGCCACCTCCATCTGCGGCCTCGGCGCGGTCAGCCAGTTCCGCGGCCGGTACGCCCGCTCGCTCGCCCACCTCCGCCAGGCCCTGGCCATCTTCCAGGCCACCGGCGACCGGCACGGGGAGGCGTTCGCCCGCCAGGCCATCGGCCGGATCTTCCTGAAGTCCGGCGATCTGGCGCAGGCGTCGGAGTCACTCGGCCAGGCCATGCGACTGGCCCAAGAGCTGGGGGACGCCCACCGGGAGGGCTGCGTGTGCCTCCAGATGGGCCACCTGCACCAGGCGATGTCGTTCCACCGGCACGCCCTGGACATCTTCGAGTCGCTGGGCGACCGGCACTGCGGCGCGTACGCCCTGCAGAGCCTGGCCGGGCTCCAGGCCGCGCGCGGAGACCTGGCCCGCGCCTCGACCGGACTCGAACGATCACTGGAGATCTTCCAGGAGCTGGGCGACCGCAGCGGCGAAGCCTCCACCACCCAACTCCTGGGCGAACTACACCGCTCGGCGGGACGCACCGGCCTGGCCCTCGACTACCTCAGACACGCCACCGCCCTCCGCCGCAACCTCCCCGCCTAGAACCTCCAAAGGGACCTGTGCCGGAGTGCGGCGGGAGGCTAGTCCAGATCGGAGCGGATCATGCTGTAGAGCACGCCATCGTGCCACTGCCCCGCACGAAACCCACCACCCCGCAGGACACCCTCACGCGTGAAACCGGCCTTCTCCAGCGCCCGCTGTTCGGCCACGTTCGTGATCTCGGTGGACGCCTCGATCCGGTTGGCCAGCGAGTGATCGAACAGGTAGCGCGCGATCAGCTTCTGCGCCTCCGTGCCATATCCCCGCCCACGATGCTCAGGTGCCACGATCAGCCCCATCGACCAGTAAAAACTGGCCCGGTTGGCGATCTGCCTGTTCCACGACACGAACCCCACCGCGTCATCACCGTCCGCGATGATCAGGATGCCGCCCTCGTCGCTCAGCATGCCGTTCTCGGCCCAGCGGGCGCGCAGCCGGTGGGGGCCCTGGAAGCCGTACCACTGGAAGTCGCCGGTGCTGTCGGGGTCGTTCATGAGCCGGTGCAGGAAGGGCACATCGTCCTCTGCCACCGGGCGCAGCCTTGTGGTCATGATCCGGACACTATCCGGCGTACGAACCGTTTGAGGCGAGATGTCCGCAGAGGCGCGGCCTCCAGCGCCCGGAGCGCCTCCTCGGCGGTGGGCCGCTTGGCGGGGGCGTGGTCGAGCATCCGGCGCACCACCTCGGGCACGTCGGGCCCGTGGGCGTCGGCGCTCGTCGGGAGCTGCCCGGTCAGGAGCTGGTAGGCGATGGCCCCGGCGGCGTAGACGTCGGAGGCGGTCGTCATCCGGTCGGGCCGCTCCTGGCACTCCGGCGCCACGTAATGGGCGTCGAGCACGTTGCCCAGCTCGTGGGCCACGGTGTAGTCGCGCGGCCCCGGCTTGGCGTAGTCGAACCCGGTCAGCACCGCGTGCCCGTCATCGGTGACCAGCACGGAGGCCGGGGTCAGCGCCCGGTGCACCACGCCGTTGGCGTGCGCGTGCGCCAGCCCGCGCAGCAGGTCTTGGATCACGCCCAGCCGCGCCCCCTTGCCCAGCGACAGGTGCAGCGCCTCGCCGTGCACGTCGTCGAGGACCAGGACGAACCGGCTCTCGTCGTCGATGGCGAAGAAGTCGCGCGAGCGCACCACACACGGATGCGGCGGGATCCTGGCCAGCGTCTGGTAGGCGTTGGCGATGCGCTGCCGCTCGGCCGCCCGCGCCTCGTGGTCGGCCATGGGGTCGGCCTGGTAGACCCGCAGCAGCACGGTCTCGCTGCCGGGCAGCGTGACGTTGAAGGCCCGATATTCGGTGATCTTGGCGTCACCGCCGAGCTGCTCCTCGACCTCCCAGTTGCCGAACCTGGGCGGCGCGGTGCTGCGGCGCACGGTCTGGTTGAGCGCGTCGAGAATCGCCGTCCGGTACGGCTTCGCGTCGGGGCTGCACCCGCGCCTGACCCGCGAGACGTCGCTCAGCGTGGCCAGCAGCCCGGGCAGGTCGGTGACGTTGACCGCGTCGCGCCCGGCCGGATCGATGAGCTGGGCGTCGGGCGAGGTGAGCACGACCAGGCTGTCGACGTAGACCCGTTCGAGCTGGGTGGCCTTGGACACCAGCAGCCCCTTGAGCGCCTTCGCGGTGCCCCGCAGCTTGGCCACCGGCGAGCCGAACGCCTCTCTGCGCGGCGGGAACCAGCGCGTGCCCGAGACCTCGATCCGCCCCCTGGTGCCCTTGACGTCGACGACCACCAGCGAGTGCGCGGTCAGCACGAGCAGGTCGACCTCGAAGATGTCATGGCCGCGCGGGACCTCGACGTTGTGCAGCAGCAACCAGTCGGCGGGCGCGTGGTCGCGCAAATAGGCGATCACGCGCCGCTCGGCGTCGTTGACCGGACGTCCGCCGCCGACGATCTCTGCCATGGGGCCTATCCTTGCACGGTATCCAGTTGACAACATGCTGTCGAAATGACAAGATACTGTCATGAAGCGAATCGTTCACCTCGCCGTCTACGACACCCTCGCCGACTGGGAGACCGGTCATCTCACCGCGCACCTGCGCAACGGCAGCTACCAGCGCGAACCCGGCGGCTTCGAGGTCGTCACGGTGGGCCTCACCGCCGACCCCGTCGTCACCATGGGCGGCCTGCGGATCACCCCCGACATTACGCTCGACCGGCTCTCCCCGGCCGGCAGCGCGCTGCTCATCCTGCCCGGCGCCGAGCTGTGGGACGCGGGGGCCGAGCTGGCGCCGTTCGCGCACAAGGCCCGCGCGTTCCTGGACGCGGGCGTCCCGGTCGCGGCCATCTGCGGCGCCACGGCCGGGCTGGCCCGCGAGGGGCTGCTGGACGACCGCGACCACACCAGCGCCGTGCTCCAGTACCTGCGGGCCCAGGAGGGCTACAAGGGCGAGGGCCGCTATCTCGACCAGGACGCGGTGCTCGACGGCGACCTCATCACGGCCGGGCCGACCGAGCCGGTGGCCTTCGCCAGGGAGGCGTTCCGCCGGCTGGACGTCTACCGGCCCGAGGTGCTGGACGCCTGGTTCCGGCTCTTCTCCAAGAGCGACCCCACGGCTTTCGAGGTGCTGATGGCGGCATGAGCGAAAGCGCCGAGCTGTTGTCCGGGATGGCGCTGGGCTCGTTCCGGCTCAATGGCCAGTTCCTCCAGGTCGCGGAGGGGCTGGCCCGCCCGGCCGGGATGACGGCCGCGTGGTGGCAGGTCCTCGGGGCCGTGCTGCGCGAGCCGCTGTCCGTCGCCGGGATCGCCCGGGACATGGGGATGACCAGGCAGGGCGTGCAGCGGATCGCCGACCTGCTGGTGGAGCGGGGGCTGGCCGAATACCGGCCCAACCCCGCGCACCGCAGGGCCAAGCTGCTCCAGCCGACGGCGGCCGGCCGGGATGCGATCGCCAAGATCGTCCCAGCCCACCAGGAGTTCGCCGACCGGCTGGTGGGCGAGCTGGGCGTCGAAGGGGCACGCGACTGCCTGGACACCCTCCGCCGCCTCTCCACCGCCCTCGACCGCCTCGAAGAGCCTCAAGAGCCCTGACCGTCTCCACGCACCCAAAGGAATTCATGGCCGTTTTCCAGGCCACCGGAGTTTGCCGCGCGGTTTGAACACCGACAGCGCCGTCGCCGTCATCAGCGCGACGATCTGCGCCCCCGGCACGGCCACCTGACTCCACTGCCGGGTGGCGCCCGCCGCCCGGCCGCCCTCGGTCACGGCCGCCATTCCCTCGGGATCGAACAGCAACATGCCCGCGCAGATCACGGCCACCAGCAGGACCAGCTTGACCGTCACCCAGTAATGGCGAAACAGCCCCCAATGGCCGGTCAGCCCCAGGGTGATGCCGGTGATCAAAGCGGTGACGCTGAGCGGTATCCCGCCCGCGAACACCAGCAGCGGCATCAGCCGATAGGCGGCGTGCGCCAGCTCCAGGTCCTTTGTCAGCGCCGCCGCCGTATTCAGCACCACGAGCCCCCACACCTCGCCGAGCAGCGCCACCGACGCGATGACGTGGATAACCAGGACCGCCTTCCGGATACGTGGCCGCATCCCGATCACCTCCTTTCCCGAACTCGCCCGCCATCCTCACCGCTTTGCGAGCCGGGGACATCACCCCGTGGCGGGCCGCCGGAGTACACCGACGGGCGTACTCGGATTCTCAAAGTTTCGGGTGATCGTTGCCTAAACGGGGGTGCACGATTCCGTCGGACTTCTCGCGGTCAGCCAAAATAAATGCCGTCGGTCAGCCTGCCAGAGCAGCCGATATCCCGTCCGCCGTCGACGAGCGTGAAAACCGATCACCAAGAAACCGAGGTTCCACCTTGACCTCGATGAGGGCTTTTCGAGTTGCGATTCTGGCCGCCTGCCGCGATTGTTATTTGCGGCACCTCACAGCCCTGCACAAACGACTATGGCGTCGGGATTTCCGCGCCGATCCATGGAGGAAAGCAAACATGATCCGTCGCATTCTGGCCGGTGCAGCAATCGCGGCCGCCGCCCTCGGCTTCACCGCTACCGGAGCCTCGGCCGACGTCGGCCCCAACCCGCACAACAGCGGGCAGAGCATCCTGAGCCAGCTGAGCATCCTCGACGACGTGACCGCGCTGAACGACGTCCTCAACGACTCGGTCAAGTACGTCGACATCATCACGCTGCTGCACCTGAACGACATCGACGCCCACGTCCTGAACAACGAGGAAGACACGGGCGACAACAACTGACGACTCCTCACGTGGCGTAGGCAGGAAGCCGATCGGCGGCTCCCGGACAATGCCGGGAGCCCGCCCGGCCAAGGTCGTCTTCCTGGTGCCTTGAGGTGAACCGAACGTACGGGCCGTGGACGGTCGCGAGGCCACGGCAACCGGCTTGGTGCGCACCAGGCCACCAGCACCGCGCGGCCCAGGTCGATCACTGCAGGACGACCTGGGCCGCGCGGCCGCGTTCCCACAGGCACACCGCACCCCCCTCTCAGAGGTCGATGTCCGGCGGATCGGTGTTGGCCGCGCGCTCGCTCGGCCGGACCGCCCCCATGAAGGTCCGCCGGTCCAGCGGGTCGAGCCGGACGAACTGCCCGGTGTACGGCGCGTGCACCATCCGCGTCGCGTCCACGGCCACGGCGACGTGCTCGGGCCCGGGACGTCGCGGATCGTTGTCGTAGAACACCAGGTCACCCGGCTCCACCTCCTCCTTCGGCAGCCGGATCCCCGTTCGCCACTGCTCGTACGTGGTCGTCCCGATGAGCACCCCCGCCCGCGCCCACGCGTACTCGGCGAGCCCCGAGCAGTCGAACCCCTTGACCTTGGCCCCTTTGCCGATCCCGAACCCGGGCCCGTCCGGCCCGCCGCCGCCCCACGTGTACGGGACCCCGATCATCTCCAGCGCGGCCCGCACCGCGATGGCCCCGCCCGCCGCCCGGTTCGACTTGGCGACCGTCTGCCGGCAGAAATGGGTGACGCAGCCCGCCAGCGCCGGTGGATCGCCGCCGGGGACGTACGAAATCGCGATGGTCAGCGCTATTAGCAGCAGCGGCCGTTGTCCATTCATGGCATATTCAGCGCTCCCCCGCATCCTGCGCGCCGAGCCTCACCGCGACGCTCTCCCGGTAGCATTCCTCCTTCCCTATGGTGATAAAACGCCCTTTTGGGAGGCGGGATGCCCGTATGGCGATAAGATGAAAAATCGCCGTCCCCGCATTTCGGACAAAACTCCGCTTCTCGGACATTTCTGAACTAGTCATGATCAACAGCCCCAAGAAATCGGGGCGGGCATTTGACTTCGACTTAGCTCGGCCAAGTTGCAGTGCGCCTGCGAGCCGCGAGATTGTTATTACTGGAATCTCGCCGCCCTGTGCGAGCGATTGACGACAAAGGAGAAGTAGAAAAATGATGCGTCGCATTCTTGCCGGTGCAGCGATCGCGGGCTTCCTGTTCGGGTTCTCCGCCACCAGCGCCTCGGCCGACGTCGGCCCCAACGCGCTCAACAAGGACAAGCAGATCCTGAGCCAGCTCAGCATCCTCGATGACCTGACGCTCGCGAACGACGTTCTCAACGACTCGGTCAAGTACATCGACATCATCACGCTCCTGCACCTGCAGGACATCGATCTCCACCTGGCCAACAACGAGAAGAACACGGGCGACAACAACTGAGTCGCCGGGGCGGCGGGACCGCGCGCGCCTGACCTGGTGACACTCCGGTAGCCACGACCCCTAGTGGCGGCACCTTGCCGGGGTGTCCCAGGCTCGCCGCGTCGTCCGGGCGCCGTCCAAGTCACTCGCCCGCATCGCTCGTCCGATCAGGCCGGCGACCTTCATGCCCGAGGCCGGCGCGGGTATGGCCGGCCTGTTCGGAAAGCGTTAGCCACCAATATTGCCCCGAAATTCGGTCATTTTCCGGCGAAAATTACATAGCGGCACATACCTCGTGTAACCTGTATTTCGGGTCAAACGCCAGCAGTTGTGGCGGTCATTCCCTGCAGGTTCGGCAGACAACCCCCGGTGCGCGTTGGGGGGTGCGAGGAGCGTGAGCGTTCAGGAACGGCTGCTCTATCAGGACGAGCAGCTGACGATCACCGTGCGAGCGGCGCCAGGGGCGCCCGCCGTGACGCTGAGCGGCGCGATCGACGTCACCAACAGTTCCGCGCTGGCAAGCGCCCTGGCGAGTTGCCGCCAGGACACCTACGTCATCGTCGACACCGGCGAGCTGACCTTCATCGACATCTCAGGGCTGCGCGTGCTCGTGATGCCCACGCTGCCGCCCTCGGAGCGGTGGATCCGGCTGCACAACGTCACCCCGTACCAGCGGCGGTTGCTGCGCATGATGGGCTGGTTCTATCTGCCCAGGACCCATGACGCACACCTGGAGGCCCGATGAGCGCGGCCGAGGTGCCCAGTCCCGTCGGGCCGCCGAGCCGCCACGGGGGCGGTTCGTGGTGGCGGCGCAGTGAGGCTTCGTCGTAGCGGTAGCAGTTGTGGTGCCAGTTGAGGATGCCGGCCAGCCAGTCGCGCAGCTCGGTCACGAACCCGTCGAGGTCGCGCCGCGCGCCGGCGTCGAGGCCGAAGTCGTCGCAGACGATCGGCAGCTCGTGCTCGACGATGTGCTCGAACTGCTGGACCCGCGAGGTCAGCAGGTCGTTGACGATCGCCAGCGCCGCCGGGTAGTCGCAGTCGAAGAAGGTCTGCACCACCAGGACGCAGTTGTGCACCTCGCCCTCGAACTCGATCTCCTTCTGGTACGAGAAGATGTCGTTGACCAGGCAACCCGCGTCCATCATCGCGTTCGCCAGCGCCACCATCGGCCCGCTGGCGTAGACCTCGTCCGGGATCCCCTTGGAGTGCCGCAACCGGCACAGGCTCATCGTCAGCTCGGAGCCGAACGTGAGCCGGCGCATCTCCATGTAGTCCACCGGGTCGGGCACGTGGTGGGCCAGCTCATTGGCCAGCTCCCACAGCCAGCCCGCGCACATGTCCTCGACCGCGACGCGCAGCTTGCGCCGGTCCGCGAGCGGCATCGGCCCCGCCGTACGCGCCCAGATGTCGGCCAGCCCGCGCTCCAGCGCGCTCGCCGGCGCCGGCGTGGCCGAGCAGTCGAGAGGCATGAACGCCGAGAACCGGTCCACCGTCACCTTGGCCGCCGCCAGGTTCTGTGACCTGCCGAAGACGACGGGGAAGTAGTCGTCCCCGTACGTCCCCCAGGCCAGCCAGAACGACGCCAGGTCGAGCTCCTCAGGGGTGGCGTCGGGATGCAGGCCGGCCGCGCAGAGCGGCAGGTCGATGTCGACGCACTTGCGTTCGTCCCACACCATGGAGCCGACCACCCCGTTCTGGGGCTCCAGCATGCCCATCTCCCCGCACCAGGCCACCGTGTTGCGCCGGGCGGCGTCGAGATGCGGCGACAGCCTGAGCTCGAACGGCACGTACAGGTCGGGAATCCGCGCCGGCCCGACCCGCTGGTACGGCACATGCGTGAAGTTGCGCACCCGCTTGGCCCCCAGCATGTTGACCAGCGACGTCATGCCCAGCGGCTTCCCGGTCTTCGCCTTCTTGTTCATGTACCGGCTCGAGCGCATGTGCCACTCGTGCCCGCCCGACTGCCAGTCCTGCAGCCCTTTGACGTAGGCCAGCACGCCGGCGGCGGACAGCGGGTCGATGGCGTATTCGACGAACAGCGGCCCCAGCTCCGTGAACACCGTGTGCTCGAACTGGTGCAGCCGCGAGGTCAGCAGGTCGTTGACGGCGTCGGCGGCCTCCTGCGTGCCGCAGCCCAGGAACTTCTCCAGCACCAGCACGCCGTTGCTCAGCTCGCCCTCGTCCCCGACCTCCCGCTCGTAGGAGAACAGGTCGTTGCGCAGGTGCACGCCGTCGGAGAAGGAGTCTCTGAGCACCCGCATCGGCCGGGTCGCGGCGATCCGGTCCGGCACCTCGGCGCCCACGGCGTGCTCGACGAGCCCGGCCGACCAGGGCGCGCCGCCGACCTTGCGCCGCATCTCGATGTACTCGACCGGGTTGGCCACCCGGCCCCTGTTGATGTTGGCCAGCTCCCAGATCGACTCGTTGAGCAGGTTGCGCGTGCTCTCCGCGAACCGCGCCCGCCAGGCCGGCGACATGCTCGGCACCGTCCGGGGCCACAGGTCGGCCAGCCCCGCCTCGACCGGGTTGCTCGGCTCCGGCACGGTCAGATCCGCGCCCATCGGCATGAAGCGGGCCAGCCCGTTGAGGTAGTCCTTGCCGCCGGACAGGTCGCCGGTGCGCTTGAAGACCTCCAGGAAATGGTCGTCGAAGAAGAACACCCAGATGTACCAGTCGGTGATCAGCCCCAGCTCCGCGCCGTCGCAGTCGGGGTGGGTGTAGGCGCACATCAGCGGGTAGTCGTGGGCGTCGAGGTCGGCCTCCTCCCAGACGCCGGATCCTTCGAGCATGCCCATGTCGCGTGCCCACTGTTTGGAGTGCACGCGAGCCTCTTCGAGATGCTGGTTGAGCCGCGCCGGGTACGGCATGTAGAAGTCCGGCAGTTCGAACGGCTGGGACACGATCACTCCTTCACATGGGTGGTCAGCGCGCCACCTCGGCGTTCTCCAGCACGCCGAGCGCGTCGGGCACCAGGAGCGCGGCCGAGTAGTAGGCGCTGACCAGATAGGACGCGACGGCCCGCGCGTCGATGCCGGTGCACCGCACGCTGAGCCCCGGCTCGCGTTCGTCGGGGATGCCGCTCTGATAGAGGCCGACCACGCCGGCGTCCTCCTCGCCGGTCCTGATGACGAGGATCGAGCTGGTGCCCGCCCGGCTGACGGGGATCTTGTCGCAGGGCAGGATGGGCACGCCGCGCCACGCGGTCAGCGTGGCGCCCTCGATCTCGGTGCTGTCGGGGTAGACGCCCCTGGCGTTGCACTCCCGGTGGAAGGCGGCGATGGCCTTCGGGTGGGCGAGGAAGTAGCGGGACTTCTTCCTGCGGCAGAGCAGCTCGTCGAGGTCCTCGGGGCCCGGCGGGCCCGTGCGGGGGTGGACGCGCTGCTTCGGATCGGCCTGGTGCAGCAGCCCGAAGTCGCGGTTGTTGATCAGCTCGTGCTCCTGGCGCTCGCGTACGGCCTGGATGGTGAGCTTGAGCTGTTCGCCGGTCTGGTCCATCGGCTGGTTGAACAGGTCGGCCACCCGGGTGTGGACGCGGAGCACGGTCTGCGACACGCTCAGCTCGTATTCGCGCGGCCCCGGGTCGTAGTCGGCGAACGTGCCGGGCAGCGGGTGCTCGCCCCGGTGCCCGGCGGCCGTCACGATCGCCGCCTCGCCCCACCTGTTCTGGGGCGCGGCCAGGCGGGCCCGGTGGCGGGTGAGCTGGTCGCGCAGCGACGGCGACCGGCCGGTCTCGGCGTGGAGCTCCGCCCACGGCAGCGCCAGGACGGTGCACGCCGTGCCGGCCTCCAGCGTGCAGTCCCACACGTTGTCCGGCCGGTCCGCGCCGGCGTGGTCGCCGTCGGCCAGCGTGCCGAGGACGACGCGGTCGCCGTACGGGCCGGACCGGACTCTGCTCACCCGGCCGTGCGCGATGAGCAGCATCTCGTCCACCGGCCGCCCCGCCCGGGCGATCACGTCGCCCGGGGCGAACTCCCGCTGCTCGAACAGCCCCGCGAGGGTGTCGAGCACGCGGTCGTCGTCGAGCCCGTGCAGCAACGGCAGTTCGGTCAGGGACGGCGGGACGACGCGCACCCGGGAGCCGGTGTTCGAGAAGCTCACCCGGCCGCCTCCGACCGGGTACGTCAGCCGCCGGTTCACGCGATAGACACCGCCCGCGACGTCCACCCACGGAAGCACCCGCAGCAGCCAGCGGGAGGTGATCTCCCGCATCTGCGGAGGCGTCTTGGTCGTCGTGGCGAGCGCGCGCGCCGCCCCGGTGCCGAGACTCATGCGCGCGTCGCGCTGATCCGACTCCGTCACCTTCAGCACCACCAATCGAGGGCTAGTAGCCGTTCCTGCCGAGCTCGATGTCCTCCAGCACGCCGAGCGCGTCGGGCACCAGGACGGCGGCCGAGTAGTAGGCGCTGACCAGGTAGGAGATGATCGCCTTCTCGTTGATGTTCATGAACCGCACCGACAGACTCGGCTGGTATTCATCGGGGATGCCGGTCTGGTGCAGGCCGATGACCCCCTGGTTCTCCTGGCCGGTGCGCATGAGCATGATCGAGGTCGTGCGCTGGCCGGTGACCGGGATCTTGTTGCACGGGAAGATCGGCACACCCCGCCAGGCCGGCACCCGGTGCCCGTTGACCTCGCTGGACTGCGGGTAGATGCCGCGCTTGCTGCACTCCCTGCCGAACGCCGCGATGGCCTGCGGGTGGGCCAGGAAGAACGCCGGGTCCTTCCACACCGTGGACAGCAGGTCGTCGAGGTCGTCGGGGGTGGGCGGGCCCGAGCGGGTGCGGATGCGCTGGCCGAAGTCGGCGTTGTGCAGCAGGCCGAACTCCTTGTTGTTGACCAGCTCGTCCTCCTGGCGCTCGCGCAGGGCCTCGATCGTGAGGCGGAGCTGCTGGTCGAGCTGGCTCATCGGCTGGTTGTACAGGTCGGTGACCCGGCTGTGCACGCGCAGGACGGTCTGGGCGACGCTCAGCTCGTATTCGCGCGGGCTCTGCTCGTAGTCCACGAACGTGCCGGGCAGCACGGGCTCGCCGATGTGGCCGGAGGACATGTCGATCGCGGCCTCGCCATAGGCGTTCTGGGCGCGGTCGCCGCTCGTGCGCCAGGCTTCGATGTGCTCACGCAGATGGGGAGCCATCTGGGCGATCTGGTCGAAGTCCTGCCGGGAGAGCGTGAGCACGGTGGTGGCCGTCCTGGCCTGCGCGCTGAAGCGGTATTCGGCGCCGTCGGTCAGGGTCTGCTCGCCCAGGTAGTCGCCGTCGGCCAGCACCCCGAGGTTCTGGTCGTCGCCGTACGCGCCGCTGGCGACCTTGACCACGCGGCCGTGAGCGATCAGTACGAGCTGGTCCGCGGGACGGCCCTCGGAGACGACCTTCTCGCCCGGCTCTATCTCACGCTGCTGGAAGCGACCGGCCAGGGCCTCCAGCACCTCCATGTCGTCGAAGTCGCGCAGCATCGGCAGCTCGGTCAGCTCGGCCGGGATGACCCGCACGTCGGAGCCCGTCGTGCTGAAGGTGATGCGCCCGTCGCCGAGCGTGTAGGTCAGCCGCCGGTTGACCCGGAACACGCCACCGGCGCACTGCACCCATGGAAGCAGCCGCAGCAGCCACCGTGAGGTGATCTCCTGCATCTGCGGCGGCGTCTTCGTGGTGGTCGAGAGCTGCCTGGCGGCATCGGTGCTGAGGCTGAGCTGCCCGTTGCCGTTCTCGGGCACGCCGGAGTGGGTCGTTTCGGTCATCGTGATCTACCGCCAATCTCTGTAGGGGCCTAACCGGGGTTGCGGGTTGGTCGGATTTCGGGAGGGAGTGAGAAGGTGAGGGTCTCTTCGGTCAGGGTCACCGGCTCGACGTCGGCGTATCCGCGGGCCGCGAGCCAGGCGAGCAGCTCCGCGACCAGCACTTCCGGGACGGAGGCGCCGGAGCTCACCCCGACGGTCTCCACGCCGCGCAGCCACTCCTCGTCGGCGTGGGCGGCCCGGTCGACCAGGTGGGCCGCGCTCGCCCCCGCGTTCAGCGCGACCTCCACCAGCCGCTGGGAGTTGGAGGAGTTGGCCGAGCCGACGACGATGACCAGCTCGCACCGCGGGGCGATCAGGGTGACCGCCTCCTGGCGGTTCTGGCTGGCGTAGCAGCTGTCGTCGCTCGGCGGATCGGCCAGGCCGGGGAAGCGCTCGCGCAGCTCGGCGACGGCCCGCATGGTCTCGTCCACGGCCAGCGTGGTCTGCGACAGCCAGCTCACCCGCCCGGAGCCGCTCGCCGTCACCTCCTCCGGCCTGGCCGGGTCGACGACGTGGATGCGGCCGGGGGCCTCGCCGAGCGTGCCCTCGACCTCCTCGTGCTCGGCGTGGCCGATGAGCACGATCTCGTAGCCCTCCTCGGCCATTCGTACGGCCTCTTTGTGCACCTTCGTCACCAGCGGGCAGGTGGCGTCGATCGTGCGCAGCCCGCGCCGCCCGGCCTCGTCCTTGACCGCCGGCGAGACGCCGTGGGCGGAGAAGATGACCAGCGAGCCGTCGGGCACCTCGCCGAGCTCGTCGACGAAGATCGCGCCGCGCTCGGTGAGGTCGTCGACCACGAAGGTGTTGTGGACGATCTGCTTGCGCACGTAGACCGGTGGCCCGAAGCGCCGCAGCGCCTCCTTCACGGTGATGATCGCCCGCTCGACGCCCGCGCAGTAGCCGCGCGGGGCCGCGATGAGTACGCGTCCCATGTGGACAGCCCCTTACCTGGTGCGGTGCTACTTCGTGCGGTGGGCGAGCTGGTCGGCGAGCACGGTCAGCGCGCTCGCGGCCTCCGGCTTGATGTGCGCCGCGGTCAGCGCCGCCACGGCCTCGCGCACCCGCTCTTCGATCATTTCCTCGACTCTGGCCAGCGCGCCGGTCTCGGTCAGGATCTGCCGCAGCTCCGCGGCCCGCTCCTCGGTCAGCTCGGGGTTGCCGTGCCAGCTTCTGAGGTGGTCGAGCTGCGCGGGAGACGCCTGCTGTACGGCGTGCGCGAACAACACCGTGTGCTTGCCCTCCCGCAGGTCGTCGAGGGCCGACTTGCCCGTCTGCGACGACGATCCGAACGTGCCCAGCACGTCGTCGCGGAGCTGGAACGCCTCACCGAGCGGCAGGCCGAAGCCGGAGTAGGAGTCGAGGAGCTCCCGCGAGGCCCCGGCCAGCGCGCCGCCGATCTGCAGCGGCCGTTCGACGGTGTATTTGGCGGTCTTGAACCGGATCATCGTCAGCGCCTCGGTCACGCTGGCGCCCGAGCGGAGCTGGGCCAGGATGTCGAGGTATTGACCGCTGATGACCTCGGTGCGCATCGCGTCGAACAGGTGGTGCGCGGCGCGCAGCCGCACCGGGTCCACTCCGCACGACGACAGCAGCGCGTCGGACCAGGCCAGGCTGAGCGAGCCGAGCAGGATGCCACCCGCCTGGCCGAACGCCTCCGCCCCCGGGCCCTGGTGCAGCCCCGCGAGGTTCCTGTGCACGGTGGCCCGGCCCCGCCGCAGCTCGCTGCCGTCCATGATGTCGTCGTGGATGAGCAGCCCCGCGTGGCACAGCTCCAGGGACGCGGCGGCGCTGATGATCTCTTCACAGTCGTCACCACCGGCGCCCCGCCAGCCCCAGTAACAGAGCTGCGGCCGGATCCGCTTGCCTCCGCTGAGGATGAAGTCGGTCAGCAGGCCGTAGGCCGCCTCGACGCCGGGGTCGGAGACGGGGGCCCGCCAGCTCTCAAGGAAGACGTTGAGCCGCCGATCAATGCGTGATCCAAGGTGGTGCTGAGTGAAGCTCACCGGCATTCGCCCGGCTCCTTCTGTCAGTCGGTCGCTACCAATAGTTACTCATTGAATACGGAGCGTGTAAAGTGTCTTTTGTAGCTCAAGCTTTCTTTTGCCACAGCAGTCCCACGGTCTGGGGATGCCATGAAGACCCTGCTGCCCTACGTCTCGACCCCCGAAGACCTCCGAGCCCTGCCCGCTGAGCTGCTCCCGGGGCTGGCCGGCGAGATCCGGGCCTTCCTCATCGACAAGGTGAGCGCGCGAGGCGGCCACCTCGGCTCCAACCTCGGCATCGTGGAGCTCACGATCGCGCTGCACCGGGTGTTCGACTCACCCGCCGACGTCATCGTGTTCGACACCGGCCACCAGGCCTACGTGCACAAGATCCTCACGGGCCGCCGCGACGCCTTCGACGCGCTGCGCTGCCGGGGCGGCCTGAGCGGCTATCCCTCCAGGCAGGAGTCCGCGCACGACCACATGGACAGCTCCCACGCCTCCACCGCGCTCTCCTACGCCGACGGCATGGCCAAGGCCAGGCACCTGGCCGGCGACGGCGCGCGGGCCGTGGTCGCGGTGGTCGGCGACGGCGCGCTGACCGGCGGCGTGGCCTGGGAGGCGCTCAACAACCTGGGGGCCGCCGGGCACCGGCCGGTCATCGTGGTGCTCAACGACAACGGGCGCTCCTACGCGCCGACGCACGGCGGCTGCGCCGACCACCTCGGCCGGATGCGGGCGAGCCCCGGCGTGGCCGTCTTCGAGAACCTCGGACTGCGCTACCTCGGCCCGGTGGACGGCCACGACATCCCGGCGCTGGAGCGGGCGATGCGCGCGGCGCGCGAGCTGCGGGCGCCGGTCGTGATCCACTGCGTGACCCGCAAGGGCCGCGGCTACGAGCCCGCCGAGCGCGATCTCGACGAGCACCTGCACGCGATCCCGGTGACCGATCCGGCGACCGGGCGGCCCCTGACGCCCTCACCCAAGACCTGGACGCACGCCTTCGCCGAGCACCTCTGCGCCCTGGGCGAGCGGCGGCCCGACCTGGTCGCCATCACCGCGGCCATGCCGGGCCCGACCGGGCTGGCCGCGTTCGGGCGGCGCTTCCCCGAGCGCATGTTCGACGTCGGCATCGCCGAGCAGCAGGCCCTGGCCTCGGCCGCGGGCATGGCCATGAGCGGCCTGCATCCCGTGGTGGCGATCTACGCCACGTTCCTCAACCGCGCCTTCGACCAGGTGCTGATGGACATCGCGCTGCACCGGCTGCCCGTGACGCTGGTGCTCGACCGGGCCGGCATCACCGGCCCCGACGGGCCCAGCCACCACGGCATGTGGGACCTGGCGGCGCTGGCCCTCGTGCCCGGCATGCGGGTGGCCGCGCCGCGCGACGTGGTGCGGCTGTGCGAGCTGCTGGAGGAGGCCGTCGAGCACGACGGCCCGACGGCGCTGCGCTTCCCCAAGTCCCCCGCGAGCGTGGAGATCCCGCCCGCCGGCAGCGTCGGCGACGTGGACGTGCTGTCGTCCAGCGGTCAGGACGTGCTGCTCGTGGCCATCGGGCCGATGGCCGAGCCGTGCCTGAGCGCCGGGGCGATGTTGTCGGCCGCGGGCGTCGGCCTGACCGTGGTCGATCCGCGCTGGGTCATCCCGGTCTCCCGTGACCTGCGCAGGGTCGTCGCCGGCGGCCGGCTGGTCGTCACGGTCGAAGACGGCCTGGCCGCCTCCGGGGCCGGCGCTCTCGTCCGGCAGGCGTGCGGGCCCGGCCAGCGGGTGGTCAACCTGGGCCTGCCGTGTGAGTTCATCGGCCAGGGCAGCCGGTCGGAGCTGCTGGCCGAGGCCGGGCTGACCGGCCAGGGCATCGCGTACGCCATCAGAAAGGAGCTCGACAGGTGGCCGCTGTAAGTCTCGGAATTCCGTCCGTCCGCCGTTCCCGGCGCGTCTCCCGGCAGGTCATGGTGGGTGACGTGCCGGTCGGCGGCGACGCGCCCGTCTCGGTGCAGTCGATGACCACGACGGTCACGGCCGACGTCAACGCCACGCTGCAGCAGATCGCTGAGCTGACCGCGGCGGGCTGCCAGATCGTCAGGGTGGCGGTGCCGTCGCAGGACGACGCCGACGCGCTGCCGGCCATCGCCGGGAAGTCGCAGATCCCGGTGATCGCCGACATCCATTTCCAGCCGAAGTACGTGTTCGCCGCCATCGACGCCGGGTGCGCGGCCGTGCGGGTCAACCCCGGCAATATCAAGAAATTTGATGACAAGGTGGGCGAGATCGCGCGGGCGGCGGCCGACCGGGGGACGCCGATCAGGATCGGGTCAACGCCGGTTCGCTCGATCCCCGGTTGCTGGAGAAGCACGGCAAGGCCACGCCCGAGGCGCTGGTGGAGTCGGCGCTGTGGGAGTGTTCGTTGTTCGAGGAGCACGGGTTCCGTGACATCAAGATCTCGGTCAAGCACCACGATCCGCGGGTGATGGTGGCGGCCTACCGGCTGCTGGCCGGGCGGTGCGACTATCCGCTGCACCTGGGCGTGACCGAGGCGGGGCCGCTCATGCAGGGCACGATCAAGTCGGCGGTGGCCTTCGGGCTGCTGCTCGACGAGGGCATCGGCGACACGATCCGGGTGTCGCTGTCCGCGCCTCCCGTCGAGGAGGTCAAGGTCGGCATCGGGATCCTGGAGTCGCTGGGGCTGCGGCAGCGGCGGCTGGAGATCGTCTCCTGCCCGTCGTGCGGGCGGGCCCAGGTCGACGTCTACACGCTGGCCGACCGGGTGACGGCGGCGCTCGACGGGTTCCCGCATCCGCTGCGGGTGGCGGTCATGGGCTGCGTGGTCAACGGGCCCGGCGAGGCCCGCGAGGCGGACCTGGGGGTGGCCTCCGGCAACGGCAAGGGGCAGATCTTCGTCAAGGGCGAGGTCGTCAAGACCGTGCCCGAGTCACAGATCGTGGAGACGCTGGTCGAGGAGGCCATGCGGCTCGCGGAGGAGCAGCCGCCTAGCGCGGGGTGATGGAGGAGCGCTCCTGGCCGGGCAGCGGCTCGGCGCCGAGCTCGAACGACATGCCGCGGCTGCTCGCCATGCTGATCACGGGCCTCCTGAGCATCTCGCCGACGCGGTGGGCGACCTCCTGGAAGTGGCGCTGGAGCGCGGGGTCCTCGACGGCCGACAGGCGCACAGAGCCCTTCTCCATCAGCTCCTTGGCGAGCCACTCGGACATGCCGCGCTGGAAACGGATCGCCTCGTCGGGAGTCAAAGGGGTGCGCTCAGCCATGGACTCTCCCGTTTGATGCCCTATGTGGGGGTATGCGGGGATTTGGTATCCCCGGTAGTGAGGAGACCAGCATGAAGGCAGTCACCTGGCACGGCAAGCGGGACATCCGGGTCGAAGAGGTTCGAGACCCGTTCATCAAGGAGCCCAACGACGCCATCATCAGGGTGACCAGCACCGGAATCTGCGGATCCGACCTGCACCTGTACGAGGTGCTCGGCCCGTTCATGGCCGAGGGCGACATCCTCGGGCACGAGCCCATGGGCGTCGTCGAGGAGGTCGGGGCCGCGATCACCGACCTCAAGCCCGGCGACCGCGTGGTCATCCCCTTCAACATCTCGTGCGGCCACTGCCACATGTGCGGGATGGAGCTCTACGCCCAGTGCGAGACCACTCAGGTCCGCGAGAAGGGCATGGGAGCCGCCCTGTTCGGCTACACCAAGCTCTACGGCCAGGTGCCCGGCGGGCAGGCCGAATACCTGCGGGTGCCCGAGGCGCAGTTCGGCCCGATCAAGGTGCCGGAGGGCCCGCCGGACGAACGTTTCCTGTACCTGTCCGACGTGCTGCCGACCGCCTGGCAGGCCGTCGAGTTCGCGCACATCCCGGAGGGCGGCAGCGTGACCGTGTTCGGGCTCGGGCCGATCGGGCAGATGAGCGCCCGCATCGCGCGCCACCACGGGCACCGGGTGATCGGCGTCGACGGCGTCATTGCGCGCCTGGAGATGGCCCGCCGCCACGACATCGAGGTCATCGACGCCAGCGAGGTCACCGACGTGCCGGAGGAGATCCGCCGGCTCACCGCCGGGCGCGGCACCGACTCCGTCATCGACGCGGTCGGCATGGAGGCCCATGGCTCGCCCGCCGCCAAGATCGCCCAGACGCTCACCGGCCTGCTGCCCGGCGCCGTGGCCGCGCCGCTGATGACGAACGCTGGCGTCGACCGCCTGGCGGCCCTCAACCAGGCCATCGACTCCGTACGCCGCGGCGGCGTCATCTCGGTCATCGGCGTCTACGGCGGCATGACCGACCCGCTGCCCATGCTGCGCATGTTCGACAAGGGCATCACCCTGCGCATGGGGCAGGCGCACGTCAGGCGCTGGGTCGGCGCGCTCATGCCGCTGGTGACCGACGACGCCGATCCGCTCGGGGTCATGGACCTGACCACTCACCGGCTGCCGCTGGAGGAGGCGCCCATGGCGTACGAGATGTTCCAGAAGAAAGCGGGAGGCGCCGTGAAGATCTTGCTGAAACCCTGATCGTGGCAGGTCAGAGGGGTTTCGCGGCCGGGGAGGCGGGCAGCGGTGCACGCATGAGAGTCGTTGTGGTGGGAGCCACGGGAAACGTCGGGACCAGCGTGGTGCGCGCGCTGGCCGCGGACGAAAAGGTGACCTCGATCGTGGGGGTCGCGCGCCGGCTGCCCGCCTGGCGAGTCGACCGTACCGAGTGGCGGCAGGCCGACGTGGCCGGCGCCGATCTGGTACGGATCTTCGATGGGGCCGACGCGGTCGTGCACCTCGCGTGGCTGTTCCAGCCCATCAGGCATCCCGCCGTCACCTGGCGGGCCAACGTGCTGGGCAGTATGCGGGTGTTCCGCGCGGCCGCCGAGGCGGGGGTGGGCGCGCTGGTGCACGCCTCGTCCGTGGGGGCGTACTCACCGGGGCCCAAGGACCGTCCTGTGGACGAGAGCTGGCCCACGCACGGCTGGCCCGGGGCGGCGTACGGGCGGGAGAAGGCGTACGTCGAGCGCGTCCTCGACGTCTTCGAGAACGACCATCCCGGCATCCGGGTGGTGCGGATGCGGCCGGGGTTCATCTTCCAGCGGGTGGCGGCGACCGAGCAGCGCAGGTTGTTCGGCGGGCCGTTCGTGCCGAGGCGGCTGATCAGGGCCGGGCGGATCCCGTTCGTGCCCGACATTCCCGGGCTGCGGCTGCAGGTGCTGCACGCCGAGGACGCGGCGGAGGCGTACCGGCTGGCCGTGACCAAAAACGTCAGAGGGCCGTTCAACATCGCCGCCGAGCCGGTGCTCGACGCGCACGACCTGGCCCGGCTGCTCGACACGCGGACCGTTTCGGTCCCGAAGGGAGTGGCCAAGGCGGCCGTGGCCGCGGGCTGGCGCATGCGGCTCGTGCCCGCCTCGCCCGGGCTGCTGGAGCTGGCCCTGCGCATCCCCGTGATGAAGGTGGACCGGGCCAGGGACGTGCTGGGCTGGTCGCCCCGGCACTCGTCGCAGGAGGCCATGCTGGACCTGTTCGACGGGCTGCACGACGGCGCGGGCATGGAGACCCCGCCGCTGGCCCCGGACGGAGGGCCGGTCGGCCGGATAAAGGAACTGGCCAGCGGTGTGGGCGGGCGTCCGTAAAGATGACCGCGTGTAATTTCCTCTGCGTGGGGAAGGGGAAAAATCACGCGAGGTCCTGAAGCGCGGCCTGCGTGTCGATCTGACACGGAGGAGCGCATGGATCGCCATTCGGGGGCCGATTCCCATCGGGCCCCTCACCCTGACCTCTTTGTGATGTGGCATGTCTATTCACCCTGCGCGTCGGCTGGAGGAGCCTGCCATGCGCACCTTTCTGACCCAGCCGTTCGCTCTCGACGACGTCACGAAACTGCGCCGCGCGGTCGCCGAGGCGGCCGAGCACTGCGGGCTGCACGGCCCCCGGCTCGACGACTTCGTCCTGGCCGTGCACGAGAGTGTCGTCAACGCCGTCGAGCACGCGGGCGGGCACGGACACTTCCGGCTGTGGACGGTCGACGGCATCATCCGCTCGGAGACGACCGACGAGGGCTCGGGCATCCCCCCGGCCTACGTCAACGGCGCCAGCCGGCCTTCCGACCAGTCCTACACGGGCCGGGGGATCTATCTGATCCGCCGGTTGTGCGACGCGGCCGACTTCCGTACCGGCCCCGGCGGCACCACGGTCCGGCTCACCATGCGCTTACCGCGTGGCCACGATCACGGAGTCCCCAGGGCCATGCGCCGGATCAGGGTCAGCTCCTCCGGAGGACACCCGTTCGGCCGCTTCACCGCCTGATCCCTCGACGTGTCCCCGGGCCGTCTGACCTGGCTGAGTGACAGGTAGGCTCGAAGGGACGAAAGGGACAGCACGTGAGCGGCGAGCCTAACTCCGGAATCATCTCTCCCGTCCGGCGCATTGGGCGGCGCGAGTTCGATTTCGACCGCCAGGTCGCCATCATGGCCATCGTCAACAGGACGCCCAACTCCTTTCACGACCAGGGGCTTACGTACGAGCTGGACCAGGCGGTCGCCGCCGCGACCAGGGCCGTCGCCGACGGGGCCGACTGGGTGGACATCGGCGGGTTCGCCTTCAGCGCCGCCCAGGCGGGGATCGGCGTTTCGGAGGAGATCGACCGGGTGGCCCCCGCCATCGCCCGGGTCAGGGCCGCGACCGACGCCGTGATCTCCGTGGACACCCACCGGCCCGAGGTGGCGAGGGCCGCCGTCGAGGCCGGCGCCGATGTCATCAACGACACCAACGGCCTGCGTGAGCCGGGGATGGCCGAGGTCGCTGCCGCGCTGGGCGTCGGTGTGATCGTCACCCACAGCCTGGGCGGGCCTGGGCGGCGGGTCTTCCGGCCCAGCTATGGTGACGTGGTTTCCGAGGTGGCCGGGTTTCTGCGGGAGCGGGTCGCGTACGCGCTCGCGGCCGGTGTCGCCCCTGACAAGATCATTATTGATCCCGGGCATGATCTGAACAAGAACACCTTTCATTCGCTGGAGTTGACGCGGCGGCTTGAGGAGATCACCGCGATCGGCTATCCGACGCTGGTGGCGCTGTCCAACAAGGACTTCATCGGGGAGACGATCGATCGCCCCCAGGGCGAGCGGAAAGAGGGCACGATCGCCGTCAACGTCGTCTCCGTGCTCAAGGGGGCCCGCATTCTGCGTGTGCACGACGTGGCCGCGACGGTCGCGTCCGTACGCATGATCGAGGCCGTGCTGGGGTGGCGCGGTCCGGTTTCGCCCAATCACAACCTGGCGTGAGGAGATTCCGTACGTGAGTGAGCGCAAGCCTCTGAACCTGCCCTTCGAGAACTGGATCGATCGGCAGATCCGGGAGGCTGAGGAGCGGGGCGCGTTCGATGACCTGCCGGGGGCCGGTAAGCCGTTGCCGGGGCTGGACCGGCATCTCGACGAGAACTGGTGGATCAAGCAGAAGATCGAGAGCGAAGGGCTCTCGATGGCGCTGCCGCCTACGCTGGCGTTGCGCAGGGACGCTGAGGTCGCGCTGGGTGAGGCTCGGGGGGCCAGGTCGGAGGCCGAGGCTCGGCGGATCGTCGAGGAGATCAACGAGCGGATTCGGGAGGCGATCCGGACCGGGTTGCCGGGGCCGCCGCTCAACCTGATGCCTTTTGATGTGGATCAGGTCGTCTCCGAGTGGCGCCAGGCCCGCCGCCGCTGAGGTCCCACGGGCGCAAGTGGAAGCACCCCGGCGGCAGGGCCTTGGGGAAGGTGGCCGGCGTGGAAAAAGGGCCCGGGCACTTGGCCCGGGCCCCCTTCCGCAGGCGGGGGACCCGGGTCAGGCGGGTCCCTCCGGCTGGTGAGAGTCCCGGGTCAGGCGGGACTCTCCGGCTGTGAGAGGCGCCGGTACAAGGGCGCCTCTGGCTGGTCGGAGGCCTGGAGCGGGGTGTCCAGACCCCTGCGGGCGGGTGTCAGTTGATGGGCGGGTAGGCGTTCGCCAGGAGTTGACGGAACTGGGCCGAGAACCACTGGCCGGACAGCGGGGCGTCCGGGAGGGCGCCGGACATGTTGTTGCCGTTGAGGCTGTTGCCGGTGTAGGTCGGGTCGCACATCCGGTCGAACTTCTTGCCCTCGTCGTTCGGGATGTCCCGGCTGGCGCCGTCGGACTCGCCAGGAGGCTTGATCCAGACGTAGGCGTCGAAGCCGGCGGCCGGGCTGGCGGTCGGGCGGGTGCCCATGCCGGCGCCGCTCTGGTTGCACCAGTTGCCGGCGTGGATGCGACGGTCGACGCGGGACTGGTTGACGAAGTCCTCCAGGATGGTCGAGGTGCTCGGACCCGTCGGACGGGCGCTGCCGCCCCAGCCGTTGCGCGAGGTGTCGATCAGCATGCCGAGCCCCTGACGGAAGCCCTTGGCGACCAGGGCGTTGCGCAGGGCCGTGGCGAAGGTCTGCTCATCGATGTACCAGTTCCAGTCCACCCACTTCGACTGCCTGACGGACGTGCCGTTCACCGTGGAGTTGATGGTGAAGTACGGCTCGGTCGTGGCGGAGGTGTTGGCGGTGTTGACGATGAAGCCGTCCACACTGTCCACCCCGGCGGTGGCGCCGGCGACGGTCTCGTGGAAGAGGTTGACGGACGGGTTGAAGTTCGAGTCCCAGCCGAGCCACGCGTGGTGGGCGGCGTCGATGTAGGTGTAGACGTTGGTGATGGCGTGGAGCTGGTTGAGCGCGTACCGGACGCCGTCACGGTAGCCGCCCGCGCCGTTGGCCTCGCGGCACTTCTCGAAGGCGTTGAGGTTGGTGACGAGGTTCGGCAGCGAGTCGGGCTCGATGATCGTGACGATGCGCAGGTTGGCGTACGCGGAGTCGCGCATGATGGCCGCGATCGGGTCGATGTACTCGGCCTTGTAGCGGTTGAAGCCGTTCTGCGCGATGAGCAGCTCGCCGTTGGAGGCCAGCGCCGAGCAGTCGCGGTTGGGCAGGTTGTAGATGACGATCTGGATGGTCAGCGGCGCGGAGCCGTTGGCGGCGTCCTGCCTGACGGCCTCGTCCAGGTGGGCGCGCAGGCCCATGGCGCCGGAGGTGCCGGCAATGGCCGCGATGCGGTCCATCCACACGGCCGTGGAGGTGTTGGCGACCGCCGAGCCGCCGGGCTCGGCCGCGGCCTTGGCGCTCCAGTTCGGGTTCACGTAGCCGGTGGCCCCGGCGTACGGGTTCTCGACGTGGGTCGGGTTGGGGCCGCCGTCGTCGTCGGCCTCGGTGGCGGTGACCGTGCGCGAGGTCAGGCCGGTCGAGGCGACGGTGAAGGTGCGGCTGCCGTTGGCCGTGTCGGTGTCCTGCGCGGCGGCCAGGGTGACCGTCTGCGCGGTGTTCCAGTTGGCCGAGGTGAAGGTGAGGCTCGCGCCGCTGGAGATCGTGAGGTTGGTGTCGCCGCTGCCCGCCGCCGAGGTGACGGTGACGTTGGAGGTGGGCTGGGCGGCCAGGCGCACGGAGTACGTGCCGGTGGAGCCCTCGGGCACGGTCACCGCGGTCGGCGAGACGATGATCGACTGCTCGACGGTGGCGTCGTCGTCCACCTCGGTCGCGCTGACCGTGGCGCCGGTGACGCCCGTGCCGCCGACGCTGAAGGCGGCCGTACCGGCGGCGGTGTCGGAGTCCTGGGCCGCGGCCAGGGTCACCGTCTGCGCGGTGCTCCAGTTGGACGGGGTGAAGGTGAGCGAGGCGCCCGAGCTGACCGTCAGGTCGGTGTCACCGCTGGTCCGAGCGGTGGTGACGGTCACGTTCGAGCTCGGCGCGGAGGAGAGCCTGGCGGTGAACGTCGCCGTGCCGCCCTCGTTGACCGCGACCGCGCTGGAGGACGTGACCACCGACGGCGTCGTGGGGCCGGTGCCGCCACAGGTGGTGTTGTTGACGCTGAACGCGGCCGGGCTGGGGTTCGTGCCGGTCCAGGTGCCGTTGAAGCCGATGTTGGTGGAGGCGCCGGTGGCCAGGTTGCCGTTCCACGGCATGTTCGTGGCCGTGACGCGGGTGCCCGACTGGGCCCAGTTCGCGCCCCAGCCTGACGGGGTGTACTTCTGACCCGTGGTCGGGAAGTCGAAGGCCAGCGACCACGAGGTCAGGGGGTCACCGGTGTTCTTCAGCGTGATGCTCGCGGTGAAACCGCCTTGGCCTGAGCCCCACTGGTTGGCTGTGTAGGTCACGTCGCAGGCGACGGCGGCGTTCGCGGCGGTGCTCTGTCCGACGACGAGCCCTAAAGCCGCGACACTCGCGGCGGTCATGGTCACGGCCCATTTGCGGAGGCCGCGTTGGAGTCTCACGAGCGATCATCTCCAGGATTGAATGGCTGGGAGCGCTCCCATGGTGAGCCGCGGTGCGGGCCGTGTACAGCGGACGTCCGCCGAGAAGGTGTCCGCCGCCCCGCATGCTCGTTGAATGCCCCGGAACATGGATGAAACTTTCATCCCGGGCAGCCTGGTGAGAGGAAACACGGGGGTCACCGCGACGCCATTCCGTTGACATACGCCGGAGGTCACCCACAATCCCCTTTGGGAGCGCTCCCACACCCCTACTCCCATGGAGATCCCGTGAAGTACAGACCTCCTCTCCTCTTGTCGCGCTTATCGAGGCGTCTCGCCGTGGCCACGACCCTCGTTCTCGTAGCGAGCGCGACCACGGCCGTGGCGGCGTCTCCCGCCCAGGCGGCCGTGGCCTGCGACGTGCAGTACACGGCCAACCAATGGGGCACTGGCCAGGGGGGATTCACCGCGAGCATCACGCTGAAGAACACCGGTGACCCCCTGACGTCTTGGTCACTCGGGTTCGACTTCCCGACCACCGGCCAGAAGTACACCCCGAATGGCTGGGGTGCCAACTGGAGCCAGTCGGGCACCCGCGTCACGGCCACGAACATGCCGTGGAACGGCAACCTGGCCACCGGCGCCTCCACCAACATCGGCTTCAACGGCACCTGGACCGGCACGAACCCGAAGCCGGCCTCCTTCAGTGTCAACGGGGTCACCTGTGGCGGCGGCACCGGCACGGCGCCCACCGTGTCGCTGACCTCGCCGACCGCCGGCCAGACGTACACCGCGCCGGCCACCGTGGCGATCGCGGCCAACGCCGCCGACGCCGACGGCACCGTCGCCAAGGTCGACTTCTACCAGGGCACCACGCTGCTCGGCACCGACACGTCCTCGCCGTACGGCTACAGCTGGACGAACGTCGCGGCCGGCAGCTACTCGATCACCGCCAGGGCCACCGACAACGCCGGCCTTACCACCACCTCCTCACCGGTGGGGATCACGGTCTCGCCGCCCACGGGCCCCGCGCTCGTGGTGAGCCCGACCACGCTGTCCGTGCCCGAGGCGGGCACCGCGAGCTTCGGGGTGAGCCTCTCCCAGGCGCCCACGTCGAACGTGACCGTCTCCATCGCCCGGGCCAGCGGTGACACCGACCTCACGGTGTCGGGCACCGCCACCCGCACGTTCACGCCGGCCAACTGGAACACGGCGCAGAACGTCGCGATCGCCGCGGCCAACGACACCGACACCACGAGCGGCTCGGCCGTCTTCAGGGTGAGCGCCACCGGTTACACCCCCGTGGACGTGACCGTCAGCGAGGCGGACGACGACGTCGGGGGCAACAACCAGTACGTCCAGCGCTTCGTCGAGCTCTACAACGAGCTCCACGACCCGGCCAACGGCTACTTCTCGCCCGAGGGCGTGCCGTACCACTCGATCGAGACGTTCATGGTCGAGGCGCCGGACCACGGGCACGAGACCACGTCCGAGGCCTACAGCTACTACCTGTGGCTGGAGGCGACCTACGGTCAGGTGACCGGCGACTGGACGAAGTTCAACAACGCGTGGGCCTCGATGGAGAAGTACATCATCCCGGCCACCGCCGACCAGCCGACCAACTCCTTCTACAACGCCTCGAAGCCGGCGACCTACGCGGCCGAGTACAACACGATCAACAGCTACCCTTCGCAGATCGACTCCGGCGTCTCCGTCGGCACCGACCCGATCGCCGGTGAGCTGCAGAGCGCGTACGGCACCCGCGACATCTACGGCATGCACTGGCTGCTGGACGTCGACAACACCTACGGCTTCGGCCGCTGCGGCGACGGCACCACCAAGCCCGCCTACATCAACACCTACCAGCGCGGCCCGGAGGAGTCGGTCTTCGAGACGATTCCGCAGCCGTCCTGCGACACCTTCGCCCACGGCGGCACCAACGGCTACCTGGACCTGTTCATCAAGGACGCCTCGTACGCCAAGCAGTGGAAGTACACCAACGCCCCCGACGCCGACGCGCGCGCGGTGCAGGTGGCGTACTGGGCGCAGACCTGGGCCACGGCGCAGGGCAAGCAGTCGCAGATCTCCGCGACGGTGGCCAAGGCCGCCAAGATGGGCGACTACCTGCGCTACTCGATGTACGACAAGTACTTCAAGCAGCCCGGCTGCACGAGCCCGTCGTGCCCGGCCGGCACCGGCAAGAACGCCTCCAACTACCTGCTGTCCTGGTACTACGCATGGGGCGGCGCGACCGACGCCAGCGCCGGCTGGGCCTGGCGCATCGGCTCCAGCCACAACCACTCCGGCTACCAGAACCCGTTCGCGGCCTGGGCGCTGTCCAACGTCGCGGCACTGCGGCCCAGCAGTTCGACCGGCGCGGCCGACTGGAGCACGAGCCTGACCCGGCAACTGCAGTTCTACACCTGGCTGCAGTCGGCCGAGGGCGCCATCGCCGGTGGCGCGACCAACAGCTGGGAGGGCCACTACGCGGCACCGCCGAGCGGACTGCCGAAGTTCCACGGCATGACCTATGACTGGCAGCCCGTCTACCACGACCCGCCGTCGAACCAGTGGTTCGGCTTCCAGGCGTGGACGATGGAGCGGGTGGCCGAGCTCTACAACGTCACCGGCAACGCCGACGCGAAGGCGCTGCTCGACAAGTGGGTGACGTGGGCGCTGGCCAACACCACGATCGGCGCCAACGGCAGCTACCAGATCCCGTCCACGCTGCGCTGGACCGGCCAGCCCGCGGGCAACTTCAGCGCCACCACCGGCATGCCGCCGGCCAACCCGGGCCTGCACGTGACCGTCGTGGATCACACGCAGGACGTGGGCGTCGCCGGCTCCTACGCCAAGGTGCTGATGTACTACGCGGCCAGGGCGAACCACACCCAGGCGCGTGACACGGCCAAGGCGCTGCTGGACGGCGTCTGGCTGAACCGCGACGCCAAGGGTGTCTCGGTGCCGGAGACGAAGACCGACTACAACCGGGTCGACGACGCGGTGTACGTGCCGGCCGGCTGGAGCGGCGAGATGCCCAACGGCGACGCCATCAACTCCAACTCGACCTTCATCTCCATCAGGTCCTTCTACCGCAACGACCCGGACTGGCCGAGGGTCCAGTCCTTCCTGAACGGCACCGGCCCCGCGCCGGTCTTCAACTACCACCGCTTCTGGGCACAGGTGGACGTCGCCGTCGCCCTGGCGGAGTACGGGCGGCTCTTCCCGTGAGAAAAGCGGTACTGATCGCTGTGGCGTCGCTGGTCCTGCCCCTGGTGACAGGGGCGGGGCCGGCGGCCCACGCCGCCGCGCCCTTCGCCTACGGCGAGGCGCTGCAGAAGTCGCTGTGGTTCTACGAGGCCCAGCAGTCGGGCCCCAAGCCCGCCTGGAACCGCGTCTCCTGGCGCGGCGACTCGGGCATGAACGACGGCAAGGACGTCGGAGTGGATCTCACGGGCGGCTGGTACGACGCGGGCGACCACGTCAAGTTCGGCTTCCCGATGGCCTTCTCCGCCACGATGCTGGCCTGGGGCGCGGTCGAGTACCGCGACGCGTACGCAAGCTCGGGCCAGCTCACACACCTGCTCAACAACCTCAAGTTCGTCAACGACTACTTCATCAAGGCCCACCCGTCGCCGAACACGCTCTACGGGCAGGTCGGCAACGGCGGCACGGACCACGCCTGGTGGGGGCCGGCCGAGGCGATGGGCATGACGCGCCCCGCGTACAAGATCGACGCATCCTGTGGCGGGGCGGACCTGGCGGGCGAGACGGCGGCGGCGATGGCGGCCTCCTCGATCGTCTTCCGGCCGACGAACGCGGCCTACGCCGACACGCTGGTGACGCACGCCAAGCAGCTCTACACCTTCGCCGACACGGTCAGGAAGAAGTACAGCGAGTGCATCACCGACGCCTCGGGCTACTACCAGTCGTGGAGCGGCTTCAACGACGAGCTGGTGTGGGGCGCGATCTGGCTCTACCGGGCCACGAACGACGCCTCCTACCTGGCCAAGGCCGAGAGCGGCTACGCCAACCTCGGAACCGAGCCGCAGAGCACCATCAAGTCGTACAAGTGGACGATCGCCTGGGACGACAAGTCGTACGGCGCCTATGTGCTGCTGCACAAGCTGACCGGCAAGCAGCAGTATCTCGACGACGCCAACCGCTGGCTCGACTGGTGGACGGTCGGCGTCAACGGCTCGCAGGTGAAGTATTCGCCGGGCGGCCAGGCCGTGCTCGACCGGTGGGGCTCGCTGCGGTACGCGGCCAACACCTCGTTCGCGGCGCTCGTGCACAGCGACTCGATCACCGACGCGACGCGGAAGACCCGCTACCACGACTTCGCGGTCCGGCAGATCAACTACGCGCTCGGTGACAACCCGCGCAACTCCTCGTACGTGATCGGCTTCGGCGCCAACCCGCCGAAGAACCCGCATCACCGCACGGCGCACGGCTCGTGGACCGACCAGATCACCAGCCCCGAGCAGACCCGCCACACCCTGTACGGCGCCCTCGTCGGCGGCCCGCCCGACCCGAACGACGCCTACACCGACAAACGCGACGACTACGTCATGAACGAGGTCGCCACCGACTACAACGCTGGCTTCACCAGCGCGCTGGCCAGGCTCTACAAGGAGTACGGCGGCGCTCCGGCGGCGAACTTCCCGGCGCAGGAGACCCCCGACGGCCCCGAGATCTTCGTCGAGGCCGGGGTCAACGCCTCGGGCGGCACGTTCACGGAGATCAAGGCGATCGTCCGCAACCAGTCGGCCTGGCCCGCCAGGGTGCTGGCCGACGGCTCGTTCCGCTACTACTTCACCCTCGACGGCACCACGACCGCCTCGCAGATCAGCGTGTCGTCGGCCTACACCCAGTGCAAGGCGCCGACGCTGCACCAGTCGAGCGGCAGCACCTACTACGTGAACATCGACTGCTCGGGCCAGGCCATCGCGCCCGCCGGGCAGTCACAGCACCGCAGGGAGGTGCAGTTCAGGATCTCCAGCGCGGGGACGTGGGACCCGGCCAACGACTGGTCCTACCGCAACATCCCCACGACGCCCGGCGCGACGCCGGCCCGGACCCAGAACATCACCCTCTACAGCGGCGCCACCAAGATCTGGGGTGAGCCGCCGGGGCCGGAGGTCGTGGACACGACCGCGCCCAGCAGGCCGGGCAAGCCCGTGGTATCCGGGATCACGGGCTCCACGGCACGGCTGAGCTGGCCGGCGTCCACGGACAACGTCGGCGTGAGCGGCTATGACGTCTATCTGGGGTCCACCAAGATGGGCACGGCCACGAGCGCCGCCTTCGACCTGAGCGGTCTCACCCCTGCCACGTCCTACACGGCCACCGTGGTGGCCAGGGACGCGGCCGGCAACACCTCGGCGGCCTCCGAGGGCACGGCGTTCACCACCACGGACACGCCGGGGCCCACGGGCGGGTGCGCGGCGGCGTACAAGGTGACGAGCACCTGGGGCGGCGCCTACCAGGCCGAGGTGACGGTCAAGAACAACGGCACCTCGGCGACCACCGGCTGGGCGGTCACCTGGGCCTCGCCGAACACGATCACCCAGCTCTGGGGCGGTAGGCACACGGTGTCCGGCTCCTCGGTCACCGTCAGGAACGAGGGCTGGAACGGCGCGCTCGCGCCGGGCGCGAGCACCACGTTCGGCTTCATCGCCAACGGCACGTCCACCACTCCCGACCCGATCACCTGCACCCCCGCCTGAGCCCAGACCCCGCCCCCGCCGCAGGAGCGGCGGGGGCGGTTCCACAGGCGCAGTGAAAGGCAGCACATGAGATCACTGTTGACCGCCCTGGCCTGCGTGGCCGCCCTCCTGGCCGTCCCCGCGGCCCCCGCGAACGCCGCCACCGGGCTGCACGTCAGCGGCACGAAGATCCTGGAGGGCAACGGCCAGGAGTTCGTGATGCGCGGCACCAGCCACGCGCACACCTGGTACGCGACCCAGACCAAGGCGTTCGCCGACATCAAGTCGCTGAAGGCCAACACCGTCCGCGTCGTGCTCAGCGGCGGCCGCTGGACCCCCAACAACGTCACCGACGTGGCCGGCGTCGTCTCCCTCTGCAAGCAGAACAAGCTGATCTGCGTGCTGGAGAACCACGACACCACCGGGTACGGCGAGCAGAGCGGCGCCTACACCCTCGACCAGGCCGCCGACTACTGGATCAGCGTCAAGTCCGCCCTGGTCGGCCAGGAGGACTACATCGTCGTCAACATCGGCAACGAGCCGATCGGCAACAACGCCGTCACCCCTGGCTGGGCCGCCGCCACCACGGCCGCGATCCAGAAGCTGCGCACCAACGGCTTCGACCACGCGCTGATGGTGGACGCGCCCAACTGGGGCCAGGACTGGCAGTTCGGCATGCGCGACAACGCGCGGGCGGTCTTCGACAGCGACCCGGACAAGAACACGATCTTCTCGGTCCACATGTACGGCGTCTTCGACACGGCGGCGGAGATCACCGCTTACATGGACGCCTTCAAGACCGCCGGGCTGCCGCTGATCGTGGGCGAGTTCGGCTTCAACCACTCCGACGGCGACCCGGACGAGGACACGATCATGGCGCAGGCCGTGAGCCGCGGCCTCGGCTACCTGGGCTGGTCGTGGAGCGGCAACGGCGGCGGCGTCGAATACCTGGACCAGGTCACCAACTTCGACGTCACCCAGCTCACCTCCTGGGGACAGCGGCTGTTCAACGGCGCCAACGGCATCGCCGCGACCGCCAGGCAGGCCTCGATCTACGGCGGCGGCACCACCGACCCGACCCCGCCGAGCATCCCCGGCACGCCGTCGGCGTCGAACATCACCTCGTCGGGAGCCACCCTGACCTGGACCGCCTCGACCGACAACGTGGGCGTGACGGGTTACGACGTCTACACCTCGACCGGCACGCCGCTCGGCGCCACGGCCACCAACTCGATCACCCTGACCGGGCTGTCGGCGGGCACCGCCTACCAGGTGTACGTCAAGGCCAGGGACGCGGCGGGCAACCAGTCGGCCCAGTCGCCGACGGCCTCGTTCACCACCACCAGCGCTCCGGCCGGCGGCTGCGCGGCCACGGGGACCGTACAGAGTCAGTGGGGCACCGGCTACGTCGTGCAGCCCGCGACCGTGACCAACACGAGCACCACGGCCAGGACCGGCTGGACGGTGACGTTCACGCTGCCCGCCGGGCACACGCTCAGCGGCTCCTGGAACGCCGCGGTGACGGTCAGCGGCCAGACCGTGACGGCCAAAAACCTGAGCTACAACGGCGCGCTGCAGCCGAACGCGAGCACGAGCTTCGGCTTCCAGGTCAGCCGCCCGGGCGGCAACACCTCGGTGCCCTCCGGCTACACGTGCGCCAACTGATCTGAACTGCCCTGCCCCCCGGTGCGTATGAGGAGGTGAGGCTGAAAACTCCAACCCTGCCCGACAACACACACCATCCCGCCCGGATGGGACGGACGCGGCCGATTCCTCCAGTCGGCCGCGTCCGTTCGTGTATGTCTACTTGGCGGTTGATGAGAGCGTGAACCGCTCGCGTGCCGCCTCGATCGCCGAGTCATCGCCGAACTCGGCGAACGCCTGCTCGTGGTACCGCTCGGGGATGAGGTTCCTGACCCGGTCCGGATAGCCGGCCCCGGACTCCGGCACCCGGACCTCGGGCGGGATGTCGACCTTGACGGCGATCGGGCCCGAGGCCCGTACGGAGGCCGCCCAGTCGGAGCTCACGCCGGTGACGGCGCACATGTGGCGGGCGTACACCCACCGCACCTCGACCAGGGCCTTGGCATCGGCGGGTTCGGTGCCGAAGGGCTCCACGGCGCACACGACGCGGGATTCGAAGCTGTGCCCGTGGGCGTGGTGCTCGCCTGGCGAGGCCTGTTCGAGTATCAAGGTCACCTGGGCGGCGAGCTCCTCGTTGAGCTGTGACGACGGCTGCCTGGCAGCGAAGAACGTCACCCCGGCCAGGGTCAGGCAGGCCAGGGTGACGATCGCCGCGATGAGCCCGCGACGCGTTTTGATCACGGGCTGGTGCAGGTCAGGCTTGGGGCGGGGCTCGGAACCGAGCCGGTGGCGTTGAATCCGAACGTGGTGGACGCGTTCGGTGCGAGTTGTCCGTTGTACGAGGCGTTCTTGACCGACACGTTCGGCGGTTGCCCGTTCAGCACGCCGTTCCACGGCGAGCCGTCGAAGCCCTGGCCGCCGGTGTAGGTCCAGTTGACCGTCCAGCCGCTCATGCTGCTCGCGCCGGTGTTCTTGACGGTCACCTCACCCTGGAAGTGGCCGGCCCAGCCGGTGTTGGTGGCCTTCCACGTGGCGGTGCAGGCACCCGCGGGGGCGGTCGGCGTGACCGTCGGGTCGGGGCCGGGAGAGCTGCCGCCGGGGCCGACCCCGGTCACGTTGCCGTTGCCGCCGTCGAAGGCGACGTCGGAGCAGCTGTAGAAGTTCTCGTTGCTGTCGGAACGGATCCAGTGCGTGAAGATGATGTGCCGGCCGCTCTTGCCGGACGGAAGTGTGGCGTTCCAGTAGTAGTAGTTGAGCGCGCCGGCGCCGCCGGTCTTGGGCGGGTTGGTGACGCTGCCGAACGGCTCCAGGTCGGACCACTTCAGCGGCCCGTTGGGGTTCCAGCCGTTCTTGGTGACGTAGTAGTTGAACGAGCCGGGGTGCTCGGCCCAGTTGCTGTGCCGCATCTGGATGGTGGCCCCGGAGGTCAAGTGCGTCAGCGGCCAGTCGGAGCGGACCGCGTTGTAGGCCGAGAAGTCGTAGGGCCCGCCGGTGCCGCCGCTGCAGATCTGGCCGTCGGGGATGAATCCGGTGGTCCGGCCGGCGCCGTCGGAACGCAGCACCGCGAACCAGTTGTACAGGGGGGTCGCGCCGCTCTGGTTGACGGCGGCTCCGCACGCGGGGTTGTAGGGGATGATCTGCCCGTTGTCCCGCAGGCCGTCCTGCCAGCACAGGAACGTACGGCTGCCGGGGAACATCGACACGCCGTGTGCCTGCGCCTGCGTGGGCACCATCAAAATGGTAGTGATCAGGACCAGGACGGCGGTGAACGCCGCCGACTTGAATAACTTCATGGGGATTTCCCTTGCAGCTGACGACAGAAAAGGAACCTGCCCCACGACCTGCCCGCCCGGCCAGCGCATTGAATCACGGCTTTCCCGGCTTCGACAACGAGCGGTGAAACTTTCAACCGATCTTGGTCATGGTTTCCGCTGGTGTCCGCCCCGTTCCTGGTCGGTCTCGTACGGGCCCGCTTGCCGTGCGCGGATCGCGCGGACAGGCTGACTGCTGGGAGCGCTCCCACTACACTCCCCTTTCAGAGAGGCGGGAGCAACACGCCATGAGGCACGCGCACATCCACCTGATCATCGGGGCTCTGTTCGCCACCGTCCTGTTCGCCGCCCCGGCGCAGGCCGCCCCGGTGCTCTGCGAGAAGTACGGCGCCGCCGCCATCCAGAACAACCGGTACATCGTGCAGAACAACGTCTGGGGCGCGAGCACCGCGCAGTGCATTGACGTCAACCAGAACGGCGGGTTCACGATCACGCAGTCGGCGCACAACAACGCCACCAACGGCGCCCCGGCCGCCTACCCGTCGATCTACGCCGGCTGCCACTACGCCAGTTGCACCACCGGCAGCGGCCTGCCCATGCAGGCGAGCGCGAGCGGCTTCGGCGCGCTCCGGAGCAGCGTCAGCATGACGTACCCGGGCTCCGGCACCTACAACGCCTCCTACGACCTGTGGTTCGACCCCACGCCCCGCACCGACGGCCAGAACACCGGTGCCGAGCTGATGATCTGGCTCAACCGGGCGGGCTCGATCCAGCCGATCGGCTCCCAGGTCGGCACCGTCAACCTGGCCGGCGCCACCTGGCAGGTCTGGTTCGGCAACACCGGCTGGAACGTGATCTCGTACGTGCGCACCTCGCCCGCGACCTCGCTCGACTTCTCGATCAACACCTTCTACTCCGACGTCGTCAGCCGGGGCTACGGCCAGCGGTCGTGGTACCTGACCAGCGTCCAGGCCGGCTTCGAGCCCTGGATCGGCGGCACGGGCCTGGCGGTCAACTCCTTCTCCTTCGGCTCGGGCGGCGGCACCACCGACACCTCGCCGCCGACCACCCCGGGCAACCCGGCCGCGAGCGGCACCACCGCGACCGGCACCACGCTGTCGTGGGGCGCCTCCACCGACTCCGGCGGCAGCGGCCTGGCGGGCTACGACATCCTCCGCGCGACCGGTGACACCTTCACCAGGGTCGGGAGCAGCACCACCACCTCCTACACCGACACCGGGCTGAGCCCCGCCACGACCTACCGCTACCGGATCCAGGCCAGGGACGGCGCGGGCAACCTGTCGCCCGAGTCGGGCACCGTCACCGTGACCACCCAGCAGGGCGGAGGCGGCGGGAGCTGCGCGGTCACCGCGACCACGCAGAACGCCTGGAACAACGGCTACGTTATCCAGCCCGTGACCGTCACCAACCGGGGCACGTCGGCGCTCAACGGCTGGGCGGTGACGTTCCCGCTGCCGTCCGGGCACACGATCACCGGCATCTGGAACGCGAGCTACACGGTCAGCGGCGGCACGGTGACCGTCAGGAACCTCGGCCACAACGGCGGCCTCGGCCCGAACGCATCCACGACGTTCGGCTTCCAGGCGACCAGGCCGGCCGGGAACACGCAGGTGCCCAGCGGTTACACCTGCGCATGAGGGCTCGCGCGGGCACCGCTTTGCGAGGGGCCCCGCCCGCGCGATCGAGGGGTACGGCTGGTGCTGCCGTACCCCTCATCACTCTCCCTGTAAGGCGGTGTCGAGGTCGTCGAGCCTGGCCTGCAACTCGCTCAGGCAGGCCGGTGTGAGGCGGCCCTCGCGCCAGCGGTCGGACAGCTTCCTGCGCAGGTTGTCGGTCGTGGTCTCCGAGGGGCCCTGCTGCGGCGTCACGGCGTGGTTCAGCACCTGCCGCAGGTCGAGCACCACGTCGTCGTCGGTCGCGCCGCACGGAGTCCTGGCCGTGAGCACGGTGGTGAAGTCGGCCGCCGCCTTCTCGACGGTGATCGTCGCGGCCGGTGAGCTCTCGATCAGCCGGGCCGTGGGCGACGGCGACTTCGCCGCCCGCTCCGGCGTCGGGGGCGGCGCGCTCTGCTGGAACCACAGCAGGGCGGACAGCGCGATGGCCGCCGAGCCCGCCACCGTGAGCCCGCGCCGCACGTGCCGGCCCACCGTGGCCGTGCCGAGCGCGGAGGTCAGCGCCGAGACGATCTGCGCCGCAGTCGGCCGCGCCTCCGGCTCGTGCGCCAGGCAGCGCTGGCAGAGCGTGGCGACGGAGTTCGGCACGCCGGGGACCCGGGGCGGCGGAGCGGTCCTGCGGACCGCCTCGATCTCCTCCCACGTGGTCTCCGGGTACGGCGTCCGCCCGGTGAGCATGGTGTGCAGCAGCACGCCGAGGGCGTACACGTCGACGGCCGGATGGGTGGGCGCGCCGAGCAGCCGCTCGGGAGCGACGTAGGGAGGGGTGCCGCGGTCGTCGTCGGGATCTCCCGCCCAGGCCGCGATGCCGAAGTCGAGCAGTTTGGGGCCTTCGGCGGTGAGCAGCACGTTCTCGGCCGTGACGTCCCGGTGCACCAGGCCGCGGGCGTGCCCGGCCATCAGCACCCGGGCCAGCCGTAGCGCGATGGCCGCCGCCTCCTGCCACCGCAGCGGGCCCTTCTCGACCCGCTCGGCCAGTGGGGTGCCGTCGAGCAGGGGCATCACCACGTACGCGGCCACGCCGCCGCTCGTGGTGACGGTTTCCCCGTAGTCGTAGATCTCGATCGAGTCGGGATGGATGAACCTGGCCGCGGCCCGCGCCTCGCTGCGCACGCTCACCCGTTCGAGGGGGTCGGTGTGCAGCGAGGCGGTGAGCACCTTGACCGCGATCATCCGGTGCAGAGACTGGTCGAAGGCGCGCCAGATGACCGACATGCCGCCGCGGGCCAGCGGATCCAGCAACAGGTACCTGCGGGCCAGCACATCCCCAGGCTCAAGCCGACTCACGGATGACCAGTTCCGTGGGGAGTACGGGATCGATCCCCGCTGCGCCCGTCAGCAGCAGCCGGGTGGCGACCGTGGCGAGCTCCTCGACGGGCTGGCGAATGGTGGTGAGAGCGGGGACGGTGTGCCGGGCGACCGGGGCGTCATCGAACCCGATCACCGCGACGTCCGCGGGGACCTTGCGGCCCGCCCTGCGCAGGGCCTGGATCGCGCCCGCCGCCATCAGATCCGAGGCGACGAACACGGCGTCCAGACCCGGCGCATGGCGTAACAGCCACTGCATGGCGTGGGTGCCGGAGGCGGCGGTGAAGTCCCCGTAGGCCACGGGGACGTCGGGTGCGCCCGCCGACTGCAGGGTGCGTATCAGGCCCTCTAATCTGTCTCGGGCTCCGGGTAAGGACGGGGGGCCGCCGATGGCGGCGACATTACGGCGGCCTGACAACAGGAAGTGCTCGGCCGCCTGGCGGCCGCCGTCGAGGTTGTCGACGTCGGCGTACGGGAGTTTGAGGTCGTGGGGCGGGCGGCCGATGTTGCGGACGGGGACGCCTGAGGTGGATAACTTGATCGCCAGGGGGTGACGCTCTCTTGCGCCCACGATCAGCACCGCGCCGGATAGGGCGGGCAGCGTGGACGAGGTCGGGGTGACGGTGGTCACCATGAGGTGGGTGCCGTGCTCGGCGATCACGGCTCCGGCTGAGGAGAGAAGTCTGGCGTAGTAAGGCTCGGAGAAGAGCCGGGGTAGATGGTCGCAAATCACCGCGGTGACGCCATCGGCCATGGTTTTCGCGGCCGTTCCCCGGGGTGCGCGCTGTCGGACGTATCCCATGCGGGACACGGCGTCGTAGACTTGCCGGCGGGTCGAGGTACTGACCCGCACCGAGCCCGTGAGGACTCGAGATGCGGTCGCGGGGGAGACCCCGGCCTCGGCCGCGACCTGTGCCAGTGTGGGCTGCTCGGTCATGGAGCACCTCGCGGAAAGATCCTGGGAGCGCTCCCACGTTACCAATGTTTCGCCGCTGTTAATAGGGCCTTTGCAAGGAGTGCGTCCCACTGTGCGGACGCACTCCGAATTTGCTCAGCTAGAGGCGTTGGTAACCGTCAGGGGTTTCTGCGCCGGATGTGGATCACCGCATATTTCCGTGCCCGATTTGTCGTATCTGACAATCAGGAAACCCCTCTTGTCGACTCGATCAGTCGAACGTCGTGTCAATGTCGGTGTCCTCGAGCACGCCGTCCGAGTCGTCATCGTCGTCGCTCCGGTCGGGCTCGACCCGTACCGGCGCGCAGCTGGAGCCACAACCGCCGAACCGGGAGGAGTTGACGGGGGTGAACTCCGTCGCCGGGACGCCCTTCAGGGCGGCCAGCATGGTGTCCTTCCAGATCGGTCCCGGGATCGAGGCGCCGAAGACGGAGCCGTAGTAGCGGCCGCCGATGGTGATGTTGTTCAGCTTGTGGTCCTGCGCGCCGCGCGGGTCGCCGATGCTGACCGCTCCCGCGAGGTCCGGGGTGAAGCCGGCGAACCAGGCCGTGGCCTGCGAGTCGGTGGTGCCGGTCTTGCCGGCGGCGTCCCGGCCGATGCCGCCGACGCCCCGCATCGTGCCCTTGGTGAACACGCCGGACAGGATGTCGGCCGCGGCGTCGGCGACCTCCGCGTCAAGGGCCTGGTTGCACTGGGGCTTGTAGTTCTTGGTCTTGCCGTTGCGGTCGGTGATCTTGGTGATCACCATGGGCGCGCAGTACTTGCCGCGGGCGCCGATCGTCGCGTACGCGTTGGCGACCGTCACCGGGTCCATCTCGTTGGTGCCGAGCGTGAACGTGGAGAACTCCAGCAGCGGCAGGCCGTCAGAGCGCTTGATGCCCAGGTCCTTGGCGGTCTTGATGGTGTCGCACAGGCCCACCTTCTGCTCCAGCGCCATGAAGAAGGTGTTGACCGACTGCCAGGTGCCGGTGGCCAGCGACTTGAAGCCGCCGCCGCCCTCGTCGTTGGTGACGGTGTGGCTGGGGTCGCCGATGTTCTCGCCCTTGCAGTTCTTGAACGAGGAGTAGTAAGGAGCGCGGAAACCCTGGCTGACCGACAGCCCGTCGTTGATCTTCATGCCCTCCTTGAGGGCGGTGATCAGGGTGAACGTCTTGAACGTCGAGCCCGCCTGGAAGCCGGTGCCGCCGCCGTGCACCGCGTCGGCGACCACGTTGTACGACATTTCCTTCTTGCGCTTGTTGTTGCCGTATTTCCGGCTGGCGGCCATCGCCTTGATCGCGCCCGTGCCCGGCTCCACCAGGGCCTCGGAGGCGACCGGGTTGTCCGAGGCGTTCACGTGCTTCTTGATCGCCCGGTCGGCGGCCTTCTGCATCCTGGGGTCGAGCGTGGTATGGATCGTCAGGCCACCCCGGTTGAGGAACTGGCTCCTGAGCTTGGGCGTCTTGCCGAAGACCTTGTTGCTCAGCACCTCGTTGCGCACGTACATGCAGAAGTACGGCGTCTCGCTGGCCGTGCAGCCGCCCGGAATCGCGGTGCCCTTGTAGCCGAGCTTCTTCTTCTTGGCCTCGGCGGCCATCTCAGGTGTGATCTTGCCCAGCTTGGCCATCGTGTCGAGCACCAGGTTGCGCCGGCTCAGCAGCTTGGCCCGCTGCGCCTTGCCCAGGTTGGGGTCGGTCGCGTTGGGGTCCTGCACGGCGCCCGCCAGCGTCGCGGCCTGCGCCAGCGTCAGCTCGGACGCCTTGACCCCGAAGAAGCGCTTGGCCGCCGCCTCCACCCCGTTGGCTCCTGCGCCGAAGTAGGCGATGTTGAGGTACTTCTCCAGGATCTCGTCCTTGGTGTACTTCTCCTCCACCGCCATCGCGTAGCGCAGCTCCTTGAGCTTGCGCGCGTAGCTGGCCTCCAGGGCCGCGTTGCGTTCCTTGTCGGTGGTGGCCGAGTTGAGCAGCACCTGCTTGACGTACTGCTGGGTGATCGACGAGCCGCCCTGCGCGATGCCGCCCGAGGCGGCGTTCTTGGCCAGGGCGCGGATGGTGCCCTCGATGTCGATCGCGCCGTGCTCGTAGAAGCGATAGTCCTCGATGGAGAGGATGGCCGTCTTCATGATCTCGGCCACTTCGCCGAGCTTCACGCTCTCGCGGTATTCCTCGTAGAACCAGGCGATCTCGTTGCCCTTGGCGTCGAGCACGGTCGTCCGCTCGGCCAGTGGGGGCTCCGTGAGCTCCTCAGGTTTGATGCCCAGGTCCTCGGAGGCCGAGACGAACATCGCTCCGGTACCCCCGACCGCGGGCAGCGCGATAGCGGCGGCCACGACGCCGGCCGCCGCCGCGGCCGCCGTCAGGCGTGCGACACTCGACATACGGGAACCCATGCTGGTAAATCCTCCCCATCGTGGCATTAGGGTGCATCCTAAACCCGGCCATGACGTGCTCCATGTAAAAGCTTGGACGTCGCATGGGGCGGGAAAGTTCGGGGGGTAGCGGGGGTTTTTCGCCGACTCCGTGCGTATGGCGCAGTTCGTGCTGCGTGGGACCCCTGCGACGAGTGTGACGGCCGCTCCTTCTGTGACGGCTGAGATTCCCTCCAGGCACCGGCAAAGAAGCGTGTGGCCCGCGGAGTGGGGGCCCGCCGGTCTGGCAACGTCCTGTCCGTGGTGGAGGGACTTATGCGTCACGCGGGGGCCGGCGAGCACATCGAACGTGTGCTCGCCGCCGCCAGGGCCTGCTGGGGAGCGGGTCCCGGCGGTGACAGGTGTGTCGTGGCCGAGGCGTTCGACGAGGACCTGCGGGTCGTGGTGCGTACGCTCGCGGTCGCGCGGGCGGTCTGCGGGCTGCTCTCGGCGCGGCTGGTCGTGCCGGGGCGGCCGGAGTGGCGGCGGCTGGCGGAGGCGTTCGGCGCCGCCGACGACGTGTGGCCCGAGGTGCCGCCCGTCGCGCTGGTCGCCAGCCGGGTGGACAGGACCCTGCCCAGGGAGATCCCCGTCGTGTACGTGCACGGCACCGGGTCGCTGAAGGCGTACGCGCTCTTCCCCGACCAGGGGCCGTGCTCGCTGGAGGAGGAGCTGCCCGCCCGGGTGGGCGCGTTCTTCGAGCGGCACGTGTGGCCGTACAGGGAGACGATCAGGCCGAGCGCGGAGCGGGCGGCCTGGCGGGCGAAGAGCGGCTACCAGCTCCGCACGGAGACCGAGCGCCGCCAGTTGCGCTACTACGGCTGCGCCCGCCTGGGCCTCGACGCCGACCGGCCCACGATCGCGGTGTTCGGCCACGTGCCCGCGCGGGACGCGGAGCTGTTCGGGACGACGGCGGAGTTCGCCATGTCCGACGAGAGCGCCAACTGGTTGTTCCTCGATCGCGTGCCCGCGGACGGCCGGCCCCGGATCAGGAACGTGACCGGCGCGCTGTCGGCCAACCTGCTGTGGAGCATGGCCGACGTGGCCGTCACCTTCGGGGACAGCGACCTGCCCGCCTTCGGCATCCCCGTCATCCAGGCCGGCTGGTCGGAGGGCGGCGTCTGCGGCGCCGCGCACGTGCCGCGCTCGCCCCACGAACACCGCGGGCTGCTCCAGGAGGCCATCGCCAGGCACGCCAAGGGCGAGTCCATCCTCGGCCCCGAGCAGCGCGAGCGCGCCCGGCTGTGGCTCTGGCTGCGCCGCTGCGGCGCCGACGTGCCCAGTCAGCTCCTGCCGCACTGGGAGCACGGCGCCGACTACGCCCGCACGCTCGCCGTCAACCTGCGGCACGCGGAGCCCGACGGCGACCCTCTCTACGGCGCGGTGGCCCGCATGTGGGAGCGGCGCGACCCCGTGCTCACCCGCTTCGACCTCCATGACCCGGCCGGGCTGGCCGGCACACTCACCCCCTCTAGGAGCTTCAGATGAGCAGCACAGGACCCGCCACCGACCTGGACCAGGTGGTGCTTCCCGCGATCCCGCCCGTCCACCTGCTCAGCGGGCAGGTCGCCGCGCTGCAGGTGACCGATCGGCTGCACCGCGGCAGCCAGATCGTGGGCAGGTTCGAGACGTCGGGGCTGGCCGGGTTCAAGGTGTCGGCGCAGGGGCGGCCGCTGCGGGTGCAACTGGCGCTGTCCGCCGACGAGCGGTCGGTGAGCGGCTGGCACACCGGCCGTACGGACATGACCGGGGGGCTGCCGCGGCTGCTGCAGATCCGCTCCCAGGGGCGGCTGCGCCAGTGTGTGCTGCTGCGGGGCCGCAAGGCGCACGCGCGGGTGGCCTTCGACCTGACGCCGGAGGAGATCCCCGACGACGGCCTGATCTGTGTCGAGGTGCTCGACATCAGCGAGGGCGACGGCGTCTGCGACGAGCTGCGCCAGGCCGTCTCGGGCCTGGTCGTGGCCGACGGGGTGGCCGGCGTGCGGCTGGACAAGGTGGTGTTCGAGGAGCCGCCCGCGACGGACTTCGACCCCGACACGCTCGACGGGTCGCGCTGCGAGCTGTATTCGCTGATCAGCGGGGGCGGCCTGGCCAACCTCAACCGGCAGGGCGTCCGGCCCCTGCGCTCGGGCATGTTCGTGATCAACCCGGTGCTCAAGGACCGGTTCGGGTCGAGCGGCCGGATCACGCTCCGGCTGGGCACGCGGGCTGAGCCGGCCAGCGTCATCCCGGCGACATGGCAGCGGGTCAACAGCGAGCTGCGCTGGCTGCGCCACGCCACCAGGAAGCTGCTGCACGCGGCGGCGCCGTCGGTGGAGCGGGTGATCAGCGTCAGGGACGGCGACATGGGCACGCCCGACCAGGTCGTCCACGGCAACATCACCGACCTGGTGCTGCCAGGCCCGGCGACGTCGCCGTTGCTGGTGATCATGGCGCCGTGCCACGGCGCGGTGCCGACCCTGGAGTCGGGAACCGCCTGCTGAATACCTTGGGAACCGCGCACTAGTACGGATACGAATAGTTTTCGCTCAAATAAGATGCGGAGTCATGGGCGACGCTATCGACCGGATCATCGAGCAGTGGCGGCGCGAGCGGCCTGACCTCGACCTGTCGGCCATGGACGTCTTCGGGCGGCTCGCCCAGGCCATGCGGCTGCTGATGCCCCAGGTGGACCGGGTCTTCACCAAGCGCGGGCTGCGGCAGGGCGAGTTCGACGTGCTGGCCGCGCTGCGCCGGGCCGGGCCGCCGTACACGCTGATCCCGTCCGAGCTGTCGGACGTGCTGATGATGTCGCGGGCCGGCATGACCAACCGGCTCGACCGGCTGGAGGCGGCCGGGCTGGTCGAGCGCAGCCTGGATCCCGCCGATCGGCGCAGTTTCCGGGTCCGGCTGACCGGCGAGGGCCTGCGGATCGTGGACGACGCCCTCACGGAGCACGCCGCGAACCTGGCGCGCCTGGCCGCCCCGCTGACCCGCGAGGACGTCGAGACGCTGTCCTCGATCATGCGCAAGCTGTTGGACGGTCCTCTTGGTGACCGCGGGGACGGCGGGGCCCAATAGGTGCGAAAATTCACCGGCTTCCCGTGATAACGCCGCTCATTGGGCAGTTGTTCTCTGTGGGCAGCAGTGGTTTGCGAATCGAGACGACCCGGCACCTGCACTGCACGGTCATGCGCGCCAGCGGCGAACTGGACCACGCGGGCCGGGTCCGGTTCAGCGCCCGCATCCAAGCCGTATGGAACTGGTCGCGGGGACCGGTGCTCGTGTTCGACCTGGCCGACCTCGACTTCTTCGACTCGTCGGTCATCGGGGTGCTGGCGATGGCGATGCAGCGGATGGAGGAGGAGGAGAGCGCGGGCCGGATCATCCTCGTCCAGCCATCCGACCACCTGCTGTCGGTGCTGCGGCTGACGGACCTGCTGTCGCACGTGGAGTTGCGCGACAGCGTCGAGGGGACGGTGGCGGAGCTGATGGTGCACGCGCCCGCCGCCACGGAACCCCCGCCCAGCCCCTTCTACAGCCCGTAGGCCTCCAGTAGCCGCAGCCACACCTCGCTGACCGTCGGGAACGACGGCACCGCGTGCCAGAGCCGGTCGAGCGGCACCTCGGCGGTCACCGCGATCGTGGCGGCGTGCAGCAGCTCGGCCGCACCCGGCCCGGCGAACGTGACACCGAGCAGCACCTTCCTGTCCTCGTCCACCACCGCCCTGGCCTGACCGCGGTAGCCGTCGCCCAGTAGGTAGGCGCCGCTGACGCCGCCCATGTCGTAGTCGACCACGCGCACCCGGAACCCGTCCTCGCGGGCCACCGCCTCCGTGCGGCCGACCGCGCAGATCTGCGGATCGGTGAAGACGACCTGCGGCGCGCCATAGCCGCCCGCGAGGTCGCGCATGGCGGGCAGCTCGTCGCCGCGCGCCCGGGCGGCGATCACGTCGCCGCAGATCCTGGCCTGGTATTTGCCCATGTGGGTGAGGAGCGCGCGCCCGTTGGCGTCGCCCACGGCGTAGAGCCAGCCGTCGGGGACCCCGGTGGCCCGCATGCTGTCGTCCACCTCGACGTATTTACCGTCGGCCAGGCCGACGGTGCCGAGCCCCAGGTCGCGGGTCGAGGGCCGGCGGCCGGTGGCCACCAGCAGCTCGTCGGCCTCCAGCGGCGGCCCCTCGGACAGGTGGACGGTCACCTTCCCGCCGGGCTCCGGGCGTTCGACCCGGGTGACGCCGATGTTGGTGCGCACGTCGATGCCCGCGTCGGCGAACGACCGCGCGAGCAGCTCGCCCGCGAACGGCTCCATCCGGGCCAGCAGGCCGTCACCGCGTACGAGGACGGTGGTCTGCCGGGCGCCCAGCCCGTGCATGGCCTGCGCCATCTCACACGCCACCACGCCGCCGCCGAGCACGGCCAGCCGCTCGGGGACCACCTTCGCCGCGGTCACCTCGTGGCTGGTCCACGGGGCCGCCTCGGGCAGCCCCGGCACGGGGGGTATGGCCGCGGAGGTGCCCGTGGCCAGCACGACGGCCTGCCGGGCGGTCAGCACCCGCTCACCGCCGTCGGCCGTGGTCACGCGCACGCGCCTGGGCCCGTCGAGGCGGCCTCGGCCGCGGACGAACTCGGCCGGGACACTCTCGACCCACCGCACCTGACCGGCGTCGTCGTAGTGCGACACGGCCTCGTCGCGGTGGGCCAGCACCGCGGCCACGTCGATCGGCCCGAGCGAGAGGCCGGGCACCCGGCTCACCTCGCCCGCCAGATCGATGGGCCGCAGCAGCGCCTTGCTCGGCACGCACGCCCAGTAGGAGCATTCGCCGCCGGCCAGCCGCTCCTCGACGATCGCCGCGGTCAGGCCGCCGCGCACGGCCCGGTCCACCACGTTCTCGCCGGCCGGTCCCGCGCCGATCACGATGACGTCGAAGTCGTCAGCCACTCCTGCCTCCACAAGCACTCGACTATGGACCGAATGCTTTCATGCCGGGGTCACGGATTCAGGAAGTGGGGATGGCGGGCTCGGTATCGGTCCAGCCGGACTCGATCTTCATCGTCCAGGTCTTGGCGTGGAGCTGCTCGCCGTTGTAGACGGTGTCGAGGTCGGTGGCGACGAGCTTCATGTTCCTGGTGTCGATCGTGAAGGTGTGCCGGACCTTGTACTTGGGGTCCTCCGAGCGTTCGGTGACCTTCTTGCGGTCCTTGCCGGCGTCGGCGACCGTGACGCCGGGCATCGTCGTCAGCACCTTGTACGCGGCCTCGCGCACCCCCTTGGGCACCGGCAGGCGGTGCATGAGGTCCGGGTATACGCCCTTCAGCGACGTGTTCATGTCGAGCGGAGGCTTGCCGGGCGCGCTGTAGAGCTTCTGCAGCCAGCTCTTCAAGGCCTCCGGCTCCGTGGGGGCGGCCTGGAGCTCCTCGAACGTCAGCCTCGTGTAACCCATGATCCAGCCGGCACTGCCCTTCGGCTTGAACAACCGGCCCTTCTCCGGCTCCATCGACAGCTCCACCAGCATGCCTTCGGTGCGGTAGCTCCACTTCCTGGGTGAGCCGTCCCGCTTCCACGCCGCCCGGTCGGCGGCGGTCTTCGGGGCGGCGCCCATCGGGCGGTAGCCGTGCCAGGACTGGCCGTTGGGCAGCGTCCACTCCTCGCTGAGCCGCCGCTCCACCACCCAGTACTTGTTCGCGCCACGGCCCACCTGGCGCGAGTGGTTCTTCACCTGGACGGTCTTCGTGTGCCAGTACTTGCCCTCGGCGCCCGGGGCGCTCGCCTGGGCGGCGGGAGCCGTCGCCGCGATGGCCAGGGTGGCCAGGGTGAGTGTCAGAAACTTACGCATCTCGGGTTCCTCAGTCGCGTTGGGGGTTGGGGAAATCGGGTTTCTGGTCGGTCCACAGGGTCTGCTCGATCGCCGTGAACGACATCAGCTCGCCGGTGTCGAGGGTGAGCGTCTCGACGGACAGCGGCTCGCCGGTCACGGAGTCGACGATCAGGCGGGTACGCACCTGCTCGCCGGAGTCGCGCATGTCCGGGCTCAGGTAGAGCACCGCCTGGCCCGTACGTCCGAGCTGGTCGGTCGCCCGGCCCTCGGCGACCACGCCGGGCAGCCCGGCCATGAGGCGGTAGGCGGTTGCGCGGACCTCGGACGAGACGGGGACGTAGGCGATGAGGCTCTGCAGGTTGTGCAGCAGGTTGCCCTCCTCACCATCGGGGTCCAGCAGGGCGCGCAGCCCCTCGGCGTCGGAGGGCAGCTCGTCCATCCCGGCCAGCGTCTTGCCGGTGAACAGCAGCCGCCACTCCACGTCGCGGGACTCGAACGACTCGGCCTCCCCGGGCGCCGCCTCCACGTCGAACGGGTTGCCGCCCAGGTCGGAGGGGTTCACGGTCCGGTACGCCCAGGACGAAGGTGAGCCGGCGGCGCGCCAGGCGGCCTCGTCCCGCGGCGTGGCCGGTTTGGCGCCCAGGTAGCGCTGCACGATCCAGTGGGGCTTGGTCATCTTCCCGGCGGGGATCCAGGTCTCCTCGGCGTCGGCCCGCTGGATGACGTACCGGCCGGTGGGGTCGTGGAAGCGGCTGCCCCTGACCAGCTTGATGCCCCACCAGTCGCCCTCGGCGGGCTTGCCGGCCACGGAGGTGGCGGCGGCGAGCAGGACCTGCTTCGCGGACGGGACCGGCGCGGCGTGCGCCGTCGGCCGCGGTGAGGCGGGCACGAGGGGCACGGCCGTGGAGCCGATCACGACGGCGGAGGCGGCGGCGCCCGCCAGGCCCAGGCCGAACGTCGTCCAGCGGGCCGAGCGTGCCCTCCGTTCTTTCGCGATCGCCTTCAGGAGCCGGGAGCGCCCCCGCGCGACCGTCTCCGTGGAGGGCCCTGGCACGGCGAGCCGCTCCCGTACCGTGGACAGGTCATCCATCTGTATCTCCGATCATGGGATTGACGTCGCCGAGTGCGGCCTTGACCCGTTTGCGGGCCCGGTTGAGCCGGGAGCCGACCGTGCCCATGGGGATGCCCAGCGAGTCGGCCACCTCCTCGTAGCTCAGCCCGGCCACGGCCACGAGCAGCAGCACGTCCCTGTCTCCCGGGGACAGCCCGGCCAGCGCCTCTGCGAGCGGCCCCCGCACGCTCGCCGCGTCCACGCGGGCCGGCACCCGGTCCTCGGGGCCCGCCTCGACCGGGTCGGCGGAGCGTGCGCGGCGGAAGGCGGCCAGCATCCTGGACAGGCCCCTGCGGTGGTTGGAGACGAGGTGGGTCGCGATGCCGTACAGCCAGGGCCGGACGGCTCCGCGCGCGGCGTCGAACGTGCGCCGCTTGCGGAAGGCGACCAGGAACGTCTCCGCCGCGAGATCTTCGGCGGCCTCGGCGCTGCCGAGCCTGGCGGCCAGATATTGGTAGATCTCGGGGAAATACCGGTCGTAGAGGATGGCGAACCGCTCTGGCCGGCGTACGGACTCGCTGATCACACGCGCGTCGTCGGCCTCTCTCGGTGGGTCGTCCACCTCAGGAGGAGCGGTCATGCGGGCGTCCCTTCTGTTGCTTACACCCCATATCAACCGCTTGCCACATTCGTCTTCACGTACGGCTTTCGTCGGTGTCCGTTAACCGGGGAGCCGTAGCGTGCCCGCATGGCGGATCGTTATCCGACGTCGGTGCCGTACCGGCAGGCGACGGACGGCTACCACACGTACCGGATCCCGGCGGCCGTGGTGACCAGGACCGGCACGGTCCTGGCCTTCGCGGAGGGCAGGCGAGGCTCGGCCGGCGACTCCGGCCACATCGACCTGGTGCTCAAGCGCTCGTCGGACGGCGGCAGGACATGGGGCGCGCCGCAGGTCGTCGCCACCGAGCCGCGCCGCGGCACGGCGGGCAACCCCGCGCCGGTCGTCCTGGAGGACGGCCGGATCCTCCTCGTCTACATCCGGCAGGGCCCGGCGGCGACCGAGGAGAAGATCAGGCGCGGCCAGGTCGCGGCGGCCGACGGGCGGCGGGTGTTCGTCACGGTCAGCGAGGACGACGGCGCCACCTGGGCGGCGCCGCGCGAGATCACCGGCAGCGTGAAGCGGCCGGAGTGGCGCTGGTACGCGACCACCCCGGGCCACGCGACCCTGCTGCGGCACGGCCAGAGCGCCGGTCGCGTCGTGGTGCCCGCCAACCACTCGATGCCGCCCGGCGGCCAGGACAACGGCACCGAGGGCAAGTACAACGGCGGGCACGCGCTGCTGAGCGACGACGGCGGCCAGACCTGGCGCATCGGCTACGTCGACGACAACCCCGACGGCTACGTCAACGTCAACGAGACCACCGCCACCGAGCTGCCCGGCGGTCGCCTCTACCTCAACACCCGCACCGAGTCCACCGCCCCCGGCACCCGGGCCGACGCCTACTCCGCGGACGGCGGCCAGAAGCTGGAGCTGCCCTTCCGCCCCCAGGCCGGCCTCGTCGGCCCGGTGGTGGAGGGTAGCACGCTGTGGTGCGACGCGCCGGACGTGCTGCTGTTCTCGGGCCCGGCGGCCCCGGACGCGCGGGCGCTCATGACCGTACGCGCCAGCGACGACCACGGCCTCACCTGGCGCGTGGCGCACACGGTGTCCGGGCTGCCCGCGGCCTACTCCGACCTGGTCCGCGTCGACGGGGACACGGTCGGCCTGCTGTACGAGACCGGGAACTTCGGCCCGTACGAGAGCATCGCCTTCCGCCGTATCCCCGTCGCGGAACTCGCGCCTTAGGGCTCGACCACGATCACTTCATAGGTGGGCGAGGTCGGCGGGACCGTGGAGAGGTGGGCGTTCACACCGCGAGCCGGCGCACAGGTCTCCGGCGTAGAACGTGTTCCCCGCCCCGGCGGCGATGCTCAGCGATCGGCCGCGGCCTCCGGATTGAGGACGTTCATCACCATGATCAGACCGTGGATGGCGTTGTCCTCCGTGCGCAGGTGCGACAGTTGCACGGTCAGCGGCGCAGGCCGCCCCCTGCGGTTGACCGCGTCCAGCACCAGCCCCTCCATCACCTCCAGCGGGTTGGACCCGTCGGCCAGCGCGGCCCGCAGGCGGGGGGCGAGCGAGTCGAGCGGCAGGCCGATGTCGAGCGCCGCGAGCGTCTGCCCCACGGCCTCGTCGGCGCGCACGCCCCACAGATCCTCGGCCCCTGGGCTCCAGACGACCACCCGCAGCTCGTCGTCGAGGACCACCACGGCGTCGCCCAGGCTGCGCACCACCGAGGAGACGAACCGGTTGACCTCGTCGAGCTCGATCGTGCGGGCCGTCAGGGCGTCGTTGATGTGCTGGAGCTCGTCGTTGGTGGACTGGAGCTCCTCGTTCATCGTCTCCAGTTCTTCGTTGGTGGACTGGAGCTCTTCGTTGGTGGTCTCCAGTTCTTCGTTGGTGGACTGGAGCTCTTCGTTGGTGGTCTCCAGCTCCTCGTTGAGAGACTGCAGCTCCTCGTAGGCCTGTTCGAGCTGCCGGTTCGCCTGCTCCAGCTCGTCCCTGAGCTTGCGGTAGCGGGTGACATCGTAGAAATGGATGCCTATTCCCACCAGATTGCCCGACGCCAGCAGCGGCACGACAGAGACGTCGAAGACGCCGGCCTCGGATGTGCCGACCCGGTGCCAGGCCACCTCCCGCAGCTCCACCGGGCGCAGGTCCTGGCGGGCCTGCTCGATGACCGAGCGCAGCTCCACGGGCCGGTAGGAGACCTCCAGGTCCTGGAAGGGACGGCCGACGTCACGCGGATTGAGGTTGAACAGAGCCTCCGCCTTCGAATTGGCCAGCGCCAGGTTGCCTGAGACGTCGATGACGATCTGGGCCACAGGCCCCGAGAGCAGCGCCACGGAGGCCAGCGTGGGCAGGCGCGAGGCCAGGTCGGCGGGCGTGCCCGTGACCGACCATGGCGCCCGGTTGCCCTGGCTGACCGGCCTGATCTTTCTGAACAGGCGCATGCGCAGATCCACCGGCTCGAACTTGTCGCTGTGGTTGAGCAGCATCTCGGCCTTGCCCAGGAACAGGAAGCCGGGGTCTGACAGCGCGAAGTGGAAGCGCCTGACGATGTTGAGCTGCATCTCCGTGTTGAAGTACATCAGCGTGTTGCGGGCCAGCAGCAGGTCGACGCGGGAGATGGGAGCGTCGTGGGTGAGGTCGTTGCGCCCGAAGATGAGCTGACGGCGCAGGTCACGGCGGAAGGTGAAGCCGTTCTCGACCTGCTCGAAGTAGGTCTCGCGCAGGTCGATCGGCACGTCGTTGAGCGCTCTGTCGGTGTAGACACCCGCCCTGGCCACCTGCAGCGCCTTCTCGTCGAGATCGGTGCCGTAGATCTTCACGCGGTCGCGGAACCGGTCGATGCCGAGCTCCTCGGCCAGCACCATGGCGACCGTGTACGCCTCTTCCCCGGTCGCGCAGCCGGCGCTCCACACCCGCAGGGGCTGGTCGGCCGGCTTCTGGTCGAGCAGGGCGGGGATGACGGTCTCGCGGAGCCGCTGCCAGGCGGCCGCGTCGCGGAAGAAGCTGGTGACGTTGATCAGCAGGCTGTCGAAGAGCCTGGTGAACTCCTCCGGTTCGAGTTCGAGCAGATCACGGTATTCGCCGTAGTCACGCAGCTTCAAGGACTCCAGCCGGCGGGCGATCCGCCGGACGAGGGTGTTGCGCTTATAGCCCGTGAAGTCGAACCCGCGTGTCTCCTTGAGGAGAAGGAGGAGGTCGTCGAACTCACGCTCTTCCTCTGTCGTCACAAGGGAAGCCTACGCTTTTCCAGCACGTTCAACCGGACAGCAGCGCGTCCCCGTTGCGGCCGATGCTCGATTGCAGTATGCGAATCGTGTTCAGGGCCTCGCGGGTGCGCTCCTCCTCGTCGCGGAAGTAGTGCGTGGACAACCGCTGGCCGCGTTCCTCCGCGGAGCGGCGCATGCGGTCGAGCACCCGTAGCCGCTCCTCCAGTCGCTGGATCGCGACCCAGAGGGCGCGCTCGACGGCGTCGGACTGTGCGTTGATCATGCTGTCTCTCGACCAGGCGTGACCCACCCTGCAGATGTAACGCGAGGTGGTTTCGCCTTTCTGCTCGTAGATGGGACCGCTGCACTCCGGGCAGCTGAAGGCGATCAGTTCCCCGCCGGGCTCCCCAAGCGATGGGGCCTCCTTCAGGAAGAAGCTGACCTCTCGCTCCATGTCGTCGTCGTACACCTGGTCCTCCGTGCTGACAGGGGTACGGCTCTGCCGCAGGATCCACCCAGCGAGTTCGCGTACGGGAAGAGCCTGTGCGCTCGGTACGGCCGCCGCGGCCGCGACGGGCATGCCGGGGAAGGCGCATTCGTCCTGATCCTGTACGGCGACCGCGCCCCGGTGCCTTTCGATCGCCTCGCAGCCCTTCGCCCCGTCGTCCAGCGTGCCGCTGAGCACCACGGCCGCCGCACGGGAGCCCGCGTCCAGTGCCGCGCTCATGAACAGCGGATCGGCCGCCGGCCGGTGCCCGTTCTGTAGCGGGCCCCGGGACAGACGGGCCTTGCCGTCGTGCAGGAGCAGGTGGTAGTCGGGGCGGGCGACGTATACGCGGCCCGGGCGTACCGGCTCATCGTCCACGGCGGGAGCCGCCTTGAGCGGTCCCGCCCGATCCAGGATGCTGGCCAGCACGCTGCTGCCCTGCGGCGGCACGTGCAGGACCACGAGCACGGCGGCGGGCAGGTCGGCCGGCAGTTCGCGCAGCAGGACGCGCAGTGGATCGACGCCCCCCGCTGAAGCGGCGACCACGATCACGTCACGTCCTGCTGCCCACATGCCTCCTCAACTCTCCAGGAATGGGGGCATCATGCGCATCGGCCCCTTGTCAGGGGATGGAGCCCGGAAAACGGGGCTTCACCCGGTTGGAGGAGTTGACCGCCGCCATGGCGGTGCGGGCTTTGACGAGATTGACGCGCATGGCCTCCAGGCTGTCGTCGCAGCGCCGGAGGGAGGTGGTGAGCGTGTCGCGGGCCTCGTTCGCTTCGTCGAGCCGCTGGTGGATCGCCTGCTGGTGGTGGGCGGCCTGCTCGCGGAGCGTGCGCGACTGCGAGATGATCGGCGGTAGCGCGTCGGCGTTCAGCTCGATGAGCGACTTCAGCACGGGCGGTGCCGGTTGGGCGATCTGGGGCTTTCGCCGGGGGGCGCGCTTCCGGTCGCGGCCGGAGGACTGGGCGCGGGCCATGAGGCGCACACTCGGCAGGTGGCGGCGCTCGACGGCAGGCGTCTCCGGGGCCCGGTACGCCTCCACGCCGGCGTCCGCCAGGGCCTCCGGCATGCTGGTGTAGACCGGGATCGACGGATGGTCCTGCTCGGCCATCAACGCGATGAGACGGCACAACGGCTGCTGGGCCTCGGCCACGGCCAGATAGCCGCCCTTCTCCTGCAGGGCGCGATGGGTGATCGCGAGCTGTTCGAGCCCGTTCAGGTCGCAGAACCAGAGGTCTCCTGCCGCCACGAGCACGATCTTGATCGGCGACTGCGGCAGCGGGTCCAGGAACGCGGCGAGCACCGGCCTGGTCGTGGTGTCCAGCTCCCCTGTCAAGGCGATCACCAGGGTGGTGTCATCGACAGGGACGAGCCGCACCGCGAGCTGCATCATCGTGAGCACTCCCTTCTCTGCTCGTGGCGCAACCGAGGGGAGCGGGCGCGTCGGCAGATTTCCGGCTCGTGCCCATACTCCCTCTCCGCGTCACGGAGAGCCAGGCAATTCGGCATTCAGACAGGGACCTCGGAGGTGAGCGGGTTGGGCAGCCGGGTCCAACTGTCGCCCGGCGGGGCGCCGTCGAGCTGCGCGAGCAGGTGCGCCTTCACCGCGAGACGCGGCGCGAACAGGGCCGCGCGGTCGGTCTGTACGTCCTGGGTGCCGGGCAGGTCGTCGAACGCCGTGCGCGCGGCGGCGGTCACGACGTGCCAGAGACGCGACTCCGCCTCCCGGTCGCCCTGTCCGAAAAGGGAGATCACGCTGCCGAACGTGGTGCCGACGAGCGAGCCGAAAAGCTTGGAGTGCAGCACGAAGGGGTCGTCGCTGAGCAGCCTGGTGCTGACCGGCGGGACCTCGACGCCGTTGCGGGCCAGCCGGGCGGGGCTGAGCCTGACGTCGGCCAGGTCGCGGTAGATCAGGCGGCTCGGGAGGCCGTCGGCGCCGAGCTCGATCAACAGGTTCTGGCCGTGGGCCTCCAGCGCGGCGCCGAGCGCCAGCATCCCGAGCGCGCCGGCCAGGGCCAGGCGGGCGAACGCCCCGATCCAGGCGACCGGGTCGGGCGCCATCGCCCGGGTGACCGCGGCCACGGGAAGGACGGTCCCCGGTCGTGGTGTGGGTTCGCGGAGCATGGCCGACAGGTCGGCGCTGTATTCGCCGGACACCGGGGCGGCGGCGCCGGCCAGGTAGCGGGAGATGCGCAGCCGGCCGCCGCAGCGCGCCGACAGGGTCGTGAGCAGGTCGGACAGGAGCACGCAGTCGCGTACCGAGCCGGGCGAGATGTCCCTGACGCCCGAGGTCATGCGCGTGGTGAACGCCGTCTTGACGTGCGGGCTCCCGTCGAGGGGCGCGAGCGTCCGCACGGACATGAGCGGCCGGGCCGGGATGACACCCATGGCGTACGGCCGCAGCCCCAGCACGGGTAGCACGTGCCGGGTCTGCCACGGGTGCAGGGGGAGCAGCAGCCGGTCGCCGTCCATGAGGGAGCCCGGCCACGGCCCCGATACCAGGCAGTCTCCGGCGGGCACCGCCAGCAGGTCCAGGCGGACCGTGGGGCGGTGCTCGGGCATGTAGGCCAGTTGCTCGGCCACGGACACGCCCGGCCGGTTACGGCAGCCCGGGTGGTAGGGATGGCCGTCGACGACGCTCTGCTCGTACGCGTCGGGCGTGCCGGGAGGCGCCCCCGAGGCTCCCGCGCGGGACAACGCCAGCGAGGCGACGCTGTTGCCGAGGTCTTCGACCAGCCGCGCCGTGCCCGGCAGGCCGAGGGCGGCCAGCAGTTCGGCGGGATGGGTGTGCGGGTGGCCGTCGAGCAGGAGCGCGAGCTCGTCCCCCAGGTCATGAGGCAGCCGCGCCCGCCCGGTCAGCCGCCGCCCGTCGGCCAGCACGACCCGGCCGGGCCCCGATGGCGTCAGGCCCGGCAGCGGTTCGTAGAGCAGGCTTCGCCAGAGGCGGCCCAGGACGGCGGCTCGGGCGCCGGGGAGGGCTTCGGCGTACCGGGCGGACAGATCGGGGCGTACGAGGGCCAGTTCCGCCGCGAACTCCATCTCCAAGCGCCTCATACCTCCCATCGTTTCCACAAACAGGGCGACTATGGACAGAGGGGGTAGGAGTAAGGGCGCCATGGCATCCATCGACGGCCCGCCCCTCCTAATCCCGGGGCTGGAGCGAGAGGCCGACGTCCTCGCGACGACGGCGCTCCTGAACTGCGTGATCCGTGAAGTCGCCAAGCCCGCCGGGCCCGGTGTCTTCCTGCTGCCCGCGACCGGCCAGGTGCTGCGCGCCGGTGGCTCCCGCTTTCCCATCGATCCCGCCCTGCACACGCCGGACGGGTGGTATCCGCTGCCGCTGGCCCGCCTGGTCGCGCTGACGGCCGCCGAGCTGCGGGCGGGCACCGGGGTCGGCAACGACGCCCTGCCCGCCGAGATCCTGCGCAGCCGGGACGTGACGGCGATCCTGCTGGCGGCCAGGGGTGCCGCCACGCCGCCCGCCGACCCGTACCTGCGCTCCGAGCAGGCCCTGGTCGCGGGCCACCGCTACCATCCCGCACCCAAGGCGCGCGGCGGCTCGGGCCGGGAGGCGTGGCTGCGCTACTCGCCTGAGGCGCACGCGAGCTTCGCCCTGCCGCTGTTCGGCGTGCCCGCCGGGGACCTGGTCGAGCAGGGGGACGTGGGCGCGCTCGACCGGTTCGGCGGACCGGCGGTGCTGCCCGCGCATCCCTGGCAGGTGGAACTGCTGGGCGGGCTGCGTGACGGGCGGTTGCGCCGGCTGGGGGAGGCGGCGGCCACGGCGGTGCCGACCTCGTCGGTGCGCACGGTGTACCTGCCGGAGGCGGACCTGTTCTGCAAGTTCAGCCTGGACGTGCGGATCACGAACGACGTGCGCCGCCTGTGGCTGGCCGACCTGCGCCGGCTGCCGGTGGTCGGTGCCGTGCTGGACCGGGTCTTCGACGACCTGCCCGGTCACTTCGCCCGTCCGGCGGTGCTGCGCGACCGTGGTTACCGCAGCGCGGAGCTGGGCGGGGACGGCGGTGAGGCCCTCGCGGTGATCGTCCGCGACGGGCTGCGCGCGCACCTGCGGCCGGGGCTGACGCCGCTGCTGGCGGCCGGGGTCAGCGAGGGTTTCCCCGGCAACCCGCTGGACGGGCTGGACGAGAACGGGGCGTTCGCCTGGTGGGAGGGGTATCTGGAGCACGTGGTGCCTCCGGTGCTGCACGCGTACCTGCGGCACGGGGCCGTGCTGGAGTGCCACCTGCAGAACGTGCTGATCGCGGTGGACGGGCGCGGGATGCCCGCGCAGGCGCTGTTCCGCGACCACGAGGGCGTCAAGCTGGTCGCCGGGTGGCATCCCCGGCTGCGCGCGGCCGATCTGGTGAGCGGCCGATGTGGGTGGGAGCGGCTGGTCTACTGCCTGCTGACCAACAACCTCTGCGAGATCGCCGGCGCGCTGGCCGCCCGGCACCCGGCGCTGCGGGAGGAGTTGTGGAGCCGGGCCAGGGGCGTTTTCGCGGCTGTGGGCAAGGACTACGACGAACCCCCGGAGCTGCGCGACCTGCTGGCGGCGCCGTCCATCCCGGCCAAGGCCAACCTGCTGCTGCGCTGGCTGGACGCGGGTGGCGGGGAGACGCTGTGGGTGCCCATCCCCAATCCGTTGAGACTCTTTACGCCATAAGCTATCCTCGCGGAGGTAATTATTTATGGCGTAAGGAGATCACGATGGCCGAGGCGGCACTGCACGACGGAAGCACCATCGAGGTGGAGGTGCACGGCACGGGCCCGGCCCTGCTCCTGTCCGTCAATCCACAGCCTGTGGAGGGCGAGCGGGCCGAGGAGATCCGGAAGTGGGGCATGGATCCGGCGCTGGGGCGTTCGCTCATCGACGGGCTCGCCGACGCCTTCCGGGTCGTGGCCTTCGACTACGAGGGCCACGTCATGCGGGCTCCCAAGCCGGGCACGCTCACTCCGGCCAACGTCGCGGCCGACCTGCTCGCCGTGGCCGACGCGGCGGGCGCGGAGCGGTTCGCGTACTACGGGTACTCGTGGCTGGCGCTGAGCGGGCTGCAGCTCGCCATCAGGACCGATCGGCTCTCCGCGCTGGTCATGGGCGGGTTCCCGCCGTACGCGGGGCCGTACGCGGAGATGCTGCGGGTGACCATGGCCACGTACGAGATGGCCGTCAAGCCGCCCGAGCCCGCTGAAGCCCGGTCCGGTGACGCGTACGACTGGTCGTCGGTCGAGGTCAGCACGACCGAGGAGCAGAGCAGGCAGTTCGTCACGCTGTACGAGGAGTTGCAGGGGTTCGACGACCGGCAGGTTCGGCTGTCCTGCCCCCGGCTGTGCTTCGCCGGCTCCGCCGACGAGATCCGGTACGACGAGCGGTGGGGCGGGGTGCTGGTCGACCTCGCCGGGCCGCTCACCCGGCACCGGGCCGAGCTGACGGCGCTCGGCTGGGACGTCGAGGTGCTGGACGGCCTCGACCACATGAGCGCCATGCAGGCCCCGAACGTGCTGCCCGTCGTACGCCCGTGGCTGGAGAAGGCGCTGCTGACCTGAAGTTAAAGGGGGGAACCGGGTGGGTAGTCGATGCGCCCGACCACGGGGGAGGACGGATGACGGATCGAGCCGGGCTACAGGAGTTGCAGCAGGCCATCGACGAGGCGTTCGCGGAGCGGGAGCGGGTGCCGCCGAGGGAGGTGTATTTGCGGGCCTCCGAGCACATTCTCCTGTCGGCCGACCTGCTGGCGCACCTCAACGAGCTGCCCGAGGATGACTACACCAAGGAGGAGATGGTCGCGGCGATCGACGACGTGATCAGGCGCAGGGGCGAACAGGACAGCCTCGGGCTGCTGGCGGACGACGACGATCCCAGTTCCTTGCGATAAGTCGCATAGCGGGGGCCCGTAACGGCGTCTGAGAGGGTGACATCCATTTTCTGGAGGTGACCGTGGACGCCGTGGACGAGCAGCGCTTCCGCGAGTTCGTCGCCGCGCGTTCGCCCGCCCTGATGCGGCTCGGCTTCCTGCTCACCGGTGGTGACCAGCACGCGGCCGAGGACCTGGTGCAGAACGCGCTGGCCAAGCTGGCGGCCAGGTGGCGGCGGGTGGAGACGCCGGAGGCGTACGCGCGGCAGATCATGTACCGGCAGCAGATCGGCTGGTGGCGGACGAGCGTACGGCGGGGCGAGGTCATGCAGGCGAGCCCGCCCGAGCTCGCGGACCGGGACGCGCACCACCAGAGCGAGCTGCGCATGGTGCTGCGCTCCGCCCTGGCCCGGCTGACCGCGCGGCAGCGCGCGGTGCTGGTGCTGCGGTATTTCGAGGACCTGCCCGAGAAGGAGATCGCGCAGGTGCTCGGCTGTTCCGTCGGTGGGTCCTCACACCCCGGTAGCCACTTTTTTGACCGATCGTTCTCGATTCTGCTAGCTTTGTCGGCGTGGCAAGGACCAAGGAGTTCGATCCCGACGACGCCCTGCAGAAGGCGCTGGAGCTGTTCTGGGAGCGCGGCTACGAGGCGACCTCGATGGCCGATCTCGTGGAGCGCCTGGGCGTCGCGCGGGCGAGCATCTACGCGACCTTCGGCGGCAAGCGCGAGCTCTACCTGAAGGCGCTCGATCGCTACCTCCAGCAGGGCGACGTCGTCGCGCCGCTGTCCCAGCCGGGGCCCGCGCTGCCCGCCATCCGCGCCCTCTTCGACTCCTACGTGGCCGAATGCCTGGCCGACGAGTTGCGGAGAGGGTGCATGGTGGTCAACACGGCGGTGGAGTTCGCCGCCCGCGACGCCGTCGTGGTGGCGAAGGTGCTGACGAGCTGGGCCGCGCTGGAGACGGCGCTCGCCGGGGCGCTGGTCCGGGCGCGGGCCCAGGGGGAGATCCCGGCGGGCAAGGATCCGTACGCGCTGGCCAGGTTCCTGCTCGTGCTGCTGCAGGGCCTCAGGGTGCTCGGCCGGGCCGACCCGGACCCGCGCCGGTTGCGCGATGCGGTGGATCAGGCCATGAACGCTGTCCAAATTTAAGAACGATTGGTATGGAATAATGACAGGTCGTTTTGAGGGCAAGGTCGCACTCGTCACGGGCGCGAGCGGGGTGGTCGGCCGGGCGGCCGCGCTGGCGTACGCGCGGGAGGGCGCCGCGGTCCTGGCCGCCGGCCGCGACGAGGCCAGGCTGGCCGAGGTCGTCAAGCTGGCGGACGGCGGGCGGGTGAGCGCGTTCGCCGTCGACATCACCCGCTCCGCCGAGGTGGCCGCCATGGTCGAGGCCGCCGTCACCCGGTACGGCGGGCTCGACGTCGCCCTCAACGCCGCCGGCATCTTCGGCGGGATGGCGCCGCTGGCCGACTACGACGAGGACACCTGGGACGAGGTGCTCGCGGTCAACCTCAAGGGCGTGTTCCTGTCGATGAAGCACGAGATCGCCCACATGCGTGCCAGCGGCGGGGGCACGATCGTCAACGTGGCCTCCAACCTGGGCGCGCACTGGCGCCTGGCCGGGGCGAGCGCCTACGCCGCATCGAAGGCTGCCGTCAGCCACCTGACCAGGGCGGCGGCCCGCGACCACATCGCCGACGGCGTCCGCGTCAACGCCCTCAGCCCCGGCCCGATCGACTCCCCCATGTCGATGCGTCCCGGCGAGACGACGCGGGACCGGGACGAGCGCATGCGGACGGCACTCCCGATCGGCCGCGTGGCCACCCCGGAGGAGATCGCCGCCGCGGCCCTGTGGCTGTCGTCACCGGAGTCGAGCTACGTCGTCGGCCACGACCACGTGATCGACGGCGGCGCCACGGCCTGACCGCAGGGCTGGAGCCGAGGGTGATTGTCATACCACTGGTATGATGAGGCTATGAGCGATGCGGCCCGTGAGACCACGTCTGATCGCGCGGATCCGTCCCGGGCCGCGCTCTATGCCGCCCACGACGAGCCCGGCCCGAAGGTCAAGAAGGCCATCACCCTGCCTGAGCAGCTCGCCGCCGAGATCGACGCTCGCGTCGGCCGTGGTGAGTTCTCCGCCTTCATGGCCAAGGCCGCCCAGCACTGGCTGGCTCTGATCAAGACGGGCGAGATCGTCGATGAGTACGAGCGGCGGCACGGTCCGATCAGTGAAGAGCGACTGGAGCGGGCGAGGCGTCGGTGGCACGACGCCTGAGGAACGTCCCGGCCACGGCCGCCGGTCCGTTGCTGGTGCTCGACGCTCAGGCCCTCTCCCTGCTGGCGGACGACCACGCTGACACCGTGGATCTGGTGGAAGCCTCCCGTGAGGACGGCTACGCCGCCACCGTCAGTGTCGTCACCCTCGCCGAGCAGCGCAGAACCGGGCAGGCGGCGGCTCGCATGCGCTGGCTCCGCTCCCGGCTGGTGATCGTGCCCGTCAGCGAACAGGTGGCCGATCTGGCGGCAGGCTTGCTCGAGTGCGCTGGGCTCGATGGCCACAACGATGTCATCGACGCGCTCGTGACGGCCACCGCGGCTTCTGACCGCGCGCCAGGGCGCCTGCTCACTTCCGACGGCTCCCATATTCCCGCCCTGTGCAAAGCCGCTGCCGAGTTGGGAGCCCGGCCGATTCAGTGGATCAAGGTGTAGCCCTCACGACATCTGGAACTCCGACGCGTTCTCCTTGGTCGCCACCTTCACCGGCACCGCCACCGTCTTCTTGATCGTCTCGCCCTTGGCAGCCTTGACGGCGGCGTCCACCGCCTGCCTGCCGAGCAGCCGGGGTTGCTGGGCGATGGTGGCGGCCATCGTGCCCGCCTGGACCGCTTTCAGCCCGTCCGGGGTCCCGTCGAAGCCGATCACCTTGACCTGCTGCCCCGCCCTGCCCCCGAGTGCCTTGATCGCGCCTAGCGCCATCTCGTCGTTCTCGGCGAACACGCCCGTCACATCGGGATGCGACTGGATGAGGTTCGTCATCACGTCCAGCCCCTTGGCCCGGTCGAAGTCGGCCGGCTGTCTGGCGACGATCTTGACGTTGGCGTACGCCGCGATGCCCTCCGCGAAGCCCTGGCCCCGGTCGCGCGAGGCGGAGGTGCCGGGGGTGCCCTGGAGCACGACCACGTTGCCCTTTTCGCCGAGTTGCTCAGCCAGCTCCTGCGCGGCCAGCCGGCCGCCGGCCACGTTGTCGGAGGCGACGGTCTGTGCCACTTCCACCCCGTTGACGCCCCGGTCGGCCGCGATCACCGGGATCTTGACCCGTTCGGCCGCCTTGACCGCCGGGGCGGCCGCGTCGGAGTCGACCGGGTTGATGACGATCGCCTTCATGTTCTGGCTGGTGAAGTTCTGGACCTGGTTGACCTGCTGGGAGGCGTCGTTCTGGGCGTCGGTGACGGTGAGCGTGGCGCCCAGCTTCGCCGCCTCGGCCTGCGCGCCGTCCCTGAGCTGGACGAAGTACGGGTTGTTCAGCGTGGACACCGACATCCCGATCTTGATGTCACCCGAGGAGCCGCCGCCTCCTGAGGTGCCGCAGGCGGCCAGGCAGAGTGTGGCCATGACGATCGCGGGAATCCGCATGAGTCTGTTCCTTTCTAGTTCGTGCCCCTGCGCCGCAGGGTGTCCACGAGGACCGCGAGCGCGATCACCACGCCGATCACGACCTGCTGCCAGAACGCCGAGACCGACAGCAGGTTGAGGCCGTTGCGCAGGACTGCCAGGATGAGCGCGCCGACGAACGTGCCCAGCGCCCGGCCCTTGCCGCCGGACAGGCTCGCCCCGCCGATCACCACGGCCGCGATCGCGTCGAGCTCGTAGCCGGCCGCCGCCTGCGGTTGCGCCGAGGCCAGGCGGCTGGCCAGCACGATCCCGGCCACCGCCGCGAAGCCGCCGGACAGCGCGTACGTGACGAGCTGCTGCCTGTTGACGTTGATGCCCGACAGCCGGGCGGCCTCGGCGTTGCCGCCGATGGCGTACATGGCGCGGCCCGGGTAGGTCCGGTTGAGGATCACGGCCGCGATCACGCCCATGATCACCATCACGATGACCGGGATCGGCAGGTAGCCGACCGTGTCGCCCAGGTGCGCGACCTGCTCCGGCATCGGGATCGGGCTGCCCTGCGAGATGACCAGGGCCAGGCCGCGGGCGATGCCGAGCATGGCCAGCGTGGCGATGAACGGCGGCAGCTTCCCGTACGCGATCAGGCCCGCGTTGACCAGCCCGCACGCGACCCCGACCGCCAGCGACACCAGGGTGGCCACCGGCCACGGCACCCCGGCGGCGGTGGCGGTCCAGGCCAGGGTGATCGCCGACAGCGCCGCCACCGAGCCCACGGACAGGTCGATGCCGCCCGTCACGATCACGAACGTGGCCCCGAAGGCCAGGATCGCGGTGACGGCGGCCTGGACGCCGACGTTGAGCAGGTTGGTGACGCTCAGGAAGTCGGACGAGAGCAGCGACAGGGCCACGACCAGCACGACGAGCGCCGCCAGCGCGCCGTTCTCGGCGAACCAGGCGCCGATCGGAGACCTGAAGTGGCGGGGGAGCGTGTCAGCGGGCATGAGAAGGCTCCACGTGAAACATCGTCGAAGTCGTGAGCGCGCCACGGTCAGCGGGCACGGGGTCCCTCCACTTCCGTGACCGCCAGGGCCATCACGTCGTCCTGTGTGGCCCCGGCCGCGGGGAGCTCGCCGACGAGCCGGCCCCGGGCCATGACCAGGATGCGATCGCTCATACCGAGCACCTCCGGCAGGTCGCTGGAGATCATGAGCACGGCGTGCCCGGACTCGGTGAGCGCGTTGATCAACTGGTAGATCTCGACCTTGGCCCCGACGTCGATGCCGCGCGTCGGCTCGTCGAGGATGAGCACGCCCGCGTCCGCCACCAGCCACTTGCCGATGACCACCTTCTGCTGGTTGCCGCCGGACAGCGTGCGCACCTCCTGGTCCAGCCCGGTCATCCGGATGCCGAGCCGCCCGGCCACCTCGGCGGCGGCCTTGCGGACCCTGGAACGATCCACGAAGCCGGCGCGGGTGGCCTCGCGCATGATGACCAGGCCCAGGTTCTCGCCGATGCTCGCGCCCAGCACCAGCCCCTGGCCCTTGCGGTCCTCGGGGACCAGGCCGAGCCCGGCCGCCATCGCGGCGTGCACGTCGCCGGGCGGCAGCCGCCCGCCCCGTACGCGTACCTCGCCCGAGTCGTAGTGGTCGGCGCCGAACACGGCCCGCGCCACCTCCGTGCGGCCCGCCCCCACGAGCCCGGCCACGCCGACCACCTCGCCCGCCCGTACCTCGAATGAGACGTCGTCGAACGCGCCGCCGCGGGTCAGCTTCGACACCCGCAGCAGCGGCTCGCCCCGGGCGGACGGCCGGCGCGGGTACTGCTGGTCGATGGGCCGCCCGACCATGAGGCCGATCAGCTCGTCCTGCGGGGTGTTCGCCGGCACCTCGGCCACGGACCTGCCGTCGCGCAGCACGGTCACCCGGTCGCCGATCTCGGCGATCTCCTCCAGGTGGTGGGTGATGAACACGATGGCCACGCCCGCGTGACGGAGCCGGCGCACGATGGTGAACAGCCGCTCGACCTCGCTGGTGGTGAGCACGGCGGTCGGCTCGTCCATGATCAGTACGCGGGCGTCCAGCCCCAGCGCCTTGGCGATCTCGACCATCTGCATGCGCGCGATGCCCAGCCGGGCGACGGGAGTGCGCGGGTGTACGTCCACGCCGACCTGGCCGAGCAGCCGGATGGCCCGCTCCTCCATGCGCTTGGGATCCACGAGCCCGAGCCTGCGCGGCGGGCGGCCGAGCGACAGGTTCTCCGCGACCGTGAGCTGCGGGACCAGGTTGAACTCCTGGTAGATGGTCGCGATGCCGAGCCGCTGCGCGTCGCCCGCCGTGCGGAGCGCCACGGGGCCGCCATCCATGAGCACCCGCCCGCCGTCGGGGTGGTAGGCGCCGGAGAGGATCTTGATCAGCGTGCTCTTGCCCGCGCCGTTCTCGCCCAGCAGGACGTGCACCTCGCCGGTCCGCAGGCGCAGGTCCACGCCGTCGAGCGCGACCACGCCGGGAAAGACCTTGCGCAACCCCTCGGCCCTGAGAATCTCCTTGCTCACAGCATGAGCTTTATCCGCTACAGAGTGTGATGAACCATGGAAAAGGTACGGCCCGCGCCCGAGAGGGGGTATGGGCGCGGGCCGTAGCTGGTGGGATCAGAGCCGGCTGATGCGCACCGCGTCCGCGATGACGAGGCCGGTGCCCGAGGTCCACCTGCTCACGCCGACCACGTTCTGTGTGCCGGCGCTGAGGGAGAACTCGCCGATGCTGCGCCAGGCTCCGCCGCCTGAACGCTGGTCGACGTACACGGTCTCGTTACCGCCCGAGGCCGCCACGATGTACGGCGCCGAGCTGTTGTATCCCGCGTCGGCCGGATACCAGACCTCGATCCGGTAGGTGCCGGTGGTGGGGATCGCGGCCGAGTACCAGGCCGGGTCGCTGGCGGCGACCGGGTCGGCGAAGCGGTAGTCGGCGCCGTGGCGCTGGCTGGAGTAGGCGGAGGTGCCCCAGTTGGCGCTCGCGGTGAACCCGCCGGCGGTGGCGTTGTCCACCGTGGTGGTCCACGACGGGGTGCCGCCGCCACCGGTCACGTAGTTCATGTACGTGGTCCAGTTCCAGTGCGAACCCGGGTCGGTGTGGGTCGCGCCGGGCACCTCGTTGTGGCCGATGATGCCGGTCCTGGTCTTGGGGATGCCGTACTTGTCGCACAGGGCGCGGGTCAGCGCGGCGGACGCCCGGTACATCGAGTCGGTGAACCAGGAGGCGTCGTTGACGAAGCCCTCGTGCTCGATGCCGATGGACCGGTTGTTGTAGGTGGAGTTCCCGGCGTGCCAGGCGACGTCCTTGTCGCGCACCATCTGGGTGATGGCGCCGTTGGACGACTTGACCACGTAGTGCGCCGAGACGTTGGCGCTGGGGTTCTGGAACCAGGAGATGGTGCCCGCGTACGAGCCCTGGGTGACGTGGATGACCACCCGGTCGATGTTGTAGCTGGTCTCGCGGTCGGACACCCGGTAGTTGCCGGAGTTGGCGGCCACCCAGGCGGCCGGCGGGTAGTCGGGGCTGGCGGCCGCGGCCTGTGCGCCGCTCAGGTCGCGGGCCTTGGCGTACTCGCCGCGGTCGGCGGTGACCTCCTGCGGCTTGACCCGCACGCCGAGGGTGTCGATGCCGAGTCCGAGCGGCTCGTAGACGCCGTCGGCGTACAGGCGGGCCAGGTCGGGGGAGGTCGCGTTGCCGTACTTGGCCACGGCCTGGTACCAGCGGCCGATGTCCTTTCTGGCGCTCTCGTCGAGGCCCAGCTTGTCGGCGTGGGCCCGCAGGACGGCCGCGCCGCCGAGGATGTTGGCCTCGTCGTCGGCCTTCAGCTTGTCGGCCGGGAGCTTGGTGAGCTCGGCGGCCTGTTCGAGAGAGTGGTTGGTGGGGTTGCTGACCAGGTGCATCAGGCCGAAGCCGTTGCTGGCGCTGGGTTCGCCGTTGTGGCCGTCGAGGCGGGTCTCGGCGTAGGCGAGCGCCACGAGCAGGTCACTCGGTACGTCGTACTGGGCCGCCGCCTTGGCGAAGGCGGCGGGGAGCGGGGCGTCCTTGGCCTCGGACCAGGCGGGCTGGCCCGCGCCGATGAGGAGGACGGCGAACGCAGAGGTGGCGAGGGCTGTTAATCGCGTGCGGGCGAGAGTCATTTGGGGGTGCTCCTCGTTCACAGGTGACGGGTGCACGCTACGGGTTCCTCTGACTAATGTCGATAATTGACATTACTCGTGCGGTGGGTGAAACTTTCCGCCTGACTCCGAAGGGTCAGAGATTGGGTCCCCTTGGAAGTTGTGAAAACTATTGCGCTTTGTCGCGATTGCACTGAAACTTCCCTTCGTGACCGCGCTCCTGCGTACCGTTCTGGCGGCGCTCACCGCCGCACTCGTCAGCATCGTGGCCCCTACCTCGGCTTTCGCGGCCGCCTGTGCCACCGACCCCGCCACTCCCAAGCGACAGCTCCGGGGGATGTGGATCTCCTCCGTCGCCAACATCGACTGGCCCAGCCGGACCGGGCTCAGCGTGTCGGCGCAGCAGGCCGAGTTCCGCGCGTGGCTGGACCTGGCCGTGGCCAAGCGGATGAACGCCGTGTTCGTGCAGGTCAGGCCGACCGCTGACGCGTTCTGGCCCTCGACGTACGAGCCGTGGTCGCAGTGGCTGACCGGCACCCAGGGCGGCAACCCGGGGTACGACCCCATGGCGTTCATGGTCAGCGAGGCGCACGCCCGCAACCTGGAGTTCCACGCCTGGTTCAACCCGTACCGGGTCGCCAACCACGCCGACCCGAGCAGGCTGGTGTCCACGCACCCCGCGCGGCAGCACCCCGACTGGCGCTTCGCCTACGACGGCAAGCTCTACTACAACCCGGGCATCCCCGAAGTGCGCGACTTCATCGAGGACGCGATCATGGACGCCGTCTCCCGCTACGACGTGGACGGCGTGCACCTCGACGACTACTTCTACCCCTATCCGGTGAGCGGCCAGGCGATCCCGGACTCGGCCGCGTACACCAAGTACGGCGGCTCCTTCGGCAACGTCGCCGACTGGCGGCGCGAGAACGTCAACCTCCTGGTACGCGAGCTCGACCAGCGCATCCACACGGCCAAGCCGCACGTGTCGTTCGGCATCAGCCCGTTCGGCATCTGGCGCAACTCCGGCACCGACCCGCTCGGCTCGCGCACCTCGGGCCTGCAGTCGTACGACGCGATCTACGCCGACAGCCGGAAGTGGATCAAGCAGGGCTGGGTGGACTACCTGGCGCCCCAGATCTACTGGCACATCGGCTTCTCCTCGGCCGCCTACGAGGTGCTCACCGCCTGGTGGTCCGACGTGGTCAAGGGCACCGACGTGCAGCTCGTCGTCGGCCAGGCCGCCTACCGCGCCGGCGCGTCCGGGCAGGAGGCCGCCTGGCAGGACGCGGCCGAGCTGAGCGACCACCTGACCGACAACAGGAAACATCCCGAGGTGGCCGGAGACATCTTCTTCAGCGCCAAGGACGTCAAGGCCGACCGGATCGGCGCCATGACCAGGGTCGTCAACGCCCACTACAGCAGGCCCACGCTGCTGCCCGCGCGCGGCTCCGCGAGCGCCCCCGCCGTGCCCGTCATCAGCTCGGCCACCGCCGTCTCGAACGGCGTCCAGCTCGCCTGGACGGGCTCGGCCACCTCGTACGCGGTCTACCGGGTGAACGGCACGCCGTCGGCCGCCGACCCGTGCGCCTTCGCCGACGCCCGCAACCTGGTCACGACGACCCGGCAGAAGACGTTCACGGACACGACCGCCACCGGATCGGCCTACACCTACTACGTGACCGCGCTCAACCGGACCCACCAGGAGAGCGCGCCGAGCGCCGGAAAGGCGGTGGGCTCGGGCGGGGGCGGCACGTTCAGTGTGGTGATCGACAACACCGACGCCGGGTTCGCCGCGAGCTCCGGTTGGGGGACCTCGACCTTCTCCGCGCAGCTCCACGGCAGCGACTACCGCTTCGCCGACCCGGTCTCCGCCAGCGACCCCGCCTGGTATCAGGCGGCGATCCCGAGCGCGGGCACCTACCGGGTGGAGGTGTGGTATCCGGCCAACGCCGGTTACAACAGCGCGACGCCGTACATCGTGGCCGCTTCCGGCGGGAACCAGACGGTCACCGTGGACCAGCGTTCGGGTGGCGGGCAGTGGCGGGTGCTGGGGACGTACGCGCTGGCGGCGGGGACGTACAACGTGGTCGGGGTGAGCCGATGGACCTCCACGACGGGGTACGTGATCGCCGACGCCGTCCGGATCACCAAGGTCTGAGTGGCCGATCAGAGGGTGGGCAGGGTCGGCGGGTGATCGTACGATGAGGCCGTGGACGGTGCCCGTCCGCGGCCGATCGACGCGGTCGCGGTCCTGGTCGCGGCAGGCTTGACGCCGACGATCGGCTACCCGGGCCCGGGTCTGGTGATCCTGCTGGCGGGGGCGCTGCCGGTGCTGTGGATGCGCCGGGCGCCCCTCACCGTCGCCTGGATCAGCGCGGGCACCGCGATCGTCCTGTCCGTGCTGTCCGTGCTCGTCCCCGCCGTGTTCCCGCCCCCGGCGGCCGGCGCCCCGATCTGGCCGCCCGCGTGCGCGTTCGCCGCCTACGGCGCGATGGCGTTAACGGCCGAGCGGCACCGCGGGCTTCCCCGGTGGCTGCCGGTGATCGTCCTGGCCCTCGCGGTGCTGACTCTGCCCGACCGGCTGCCGCTGGTCGCCCGCACCGAGGCCGTGATCGCGCTCGCGGTCATGTACGGCCTGTACGTCTCCGTCCGCGACCGGCTCCGCGACGAGCTGGCCGAACGCTCGGAACGGGTCGAGCGCGAGCGGCTGGCGGGCGAGATGCACGACGTGGTCACCCACCGCGTGAGCCGGATGGTGCTCCAGGCCGGGGTGCTGGGCGCGGCCGCAGGGGACGAGCGGGCCAGGGCGTCGGCCGAGGACATCCGCGCGACCGGGTGCGAGGCGCTGGACGAGCTGCGGCACATGGTCGCGCTGCTGCGGCGGGACACCGGTGAGGGCTTCGACCTGGGGCTGCCCCTGCCCGACCTGCGGTCCCTGGTGACCGAGTCGGCCCTTGACGGGATGCCCGTCGAGCTGACCGTGGACGGCACGCCGGTGCCCGTGTCGGGGCTGGTGGGGCGGACGGCGTACCTGGTGGTGCAGGAGGCCCTGGCCAACGTGCGCAAGCACGCGCCGGGGGCGGACGTGCGGGTGCGGGTCCGCTACACGCACGGCTTCGTCCGGCTCGGCGTCCGCAACACCGCCGGGCAGCCGGACGCCTGGGTCGCCGCCAGCGAGCCGGGCATGAGCCTGCTCGACCTGCGGCGGCGGGTCGAGGTGGCGGGCGGGGAGCTGGAGACCGGGCCGGGGGATGACGGCGGCTTCCACGTGGAGGCGACCTTCCCCACAGCACCGGCGTGAGGGTCAGCTCCAGTCGGTCAGCAGGCGCTGGAACTCTTGGGTCGCCGCCACCGGGTCGAAGCCGGGCATGGCCTCGCGCATGAGGTCGTGCGTCTGGCGCTGGGCGTCCGCGCAGGCCGCGGCCACGGCGGCGAGCGTCTGCGCGGCCAGCTCGCGGCTGTCCACGCGCAGCGCGCGGGATCCGTAGGTGACGTCGAGGACCCGGCCGTTCACGTCCACGGTCGCCTTGACCTGGCCCGCCGCCGCCTCGCCCGCGCCGACGATCTGGTCGAGGTCCGCCTGCGCCGTCTCAAGCCAGGCCAGCACCCGCTCGCCCTGGCGGGCCACCTCGTCGATGCCCTGCTCCGTGATGTCGGCGGGGTCGAACCGCTGACCGTGCACGCTTGCCTCCCCGGCCTAGTGAAGAAGATCGCGGGCGGCCTGCTCGACCCGCTCGCGTACGAAGGTCTCGTCGAGCGGCTGGGGCATCGCGGTGGCGCCCTCCGCCGCGTCCGCGATCTCCTGCGCCATGCGCGCCGCCTCCTCCTGGGCCGCCCGCAGCACGGCGGCGACCTCACGGCCGAGCGCCGGCTCCCTGAGCCGCAGCGCCCGTGGGTCGATGAGGAGCCGGGTCAGGCCGCCCTCGCCGTCGGCGGCCGCTTCGAGCAGCCCGTCCTTGCTCCTGGCCACGCCTTCGAGCTGCCGGATGGCGGACTGGGCCGCCTGCAGGTCACGGATGACCCGCTGGCCTTGGGCGGCGTATTCGAGGAGGAATTCGGCGTCGTTGTCCGGGGTGGGTGGCCGCATGTCGGACCTCCGGCTTTCAGGAGAGCGAACAGCCGACCAGTCTAGACATATCCGCACGTGATCTTGACATTGAGATGTAGGTCTCATGAATGACAAGTGCCGAAATGATCATGACATGTGACGATATGGTGCGTGGGCATGACGGGACTTGAGATCGCCTTGGGGGCGGTGGGGCAGGAAGCCACCAGGATCAGGACCCATGCGGAGGACTACAACGCCGCGCTCGACCCGCTCAGGGCCCGCGGCGACGGAGTGTCCACGTTCGGGGACGACGGCCTGTTCGGCATTTTCACTTCGATCTACGCCGAGTGCCGCGCGGTGTCCATGGCGGCGCTCGACGGACTGTCCACGGTGATGGCCGACACCGGCGACGGCCTGGACACCGTGGTCAGGAACACGCGCGACGGCGAGGCCACCAACACCGAACACGTCCAGCAGCTCGGTCGCACATGGCTGTGATGCTTCCCCCGGAGGCGGCCGGGATGATGCAGCTGCTCGGCCCCTGGCCGAACATGAACGAGGACGACGTCAGGGCCGAGGGCAACGCCTCTCGGGTCTCCCAGGCAGGTACGGCCCCCGCCGCGGCCGGTGCCGACACGGCGGTCCGCACCACGCAGCAGGTCTACCACGGCCAGTCGGCCACCAGCATGGAGACCCACTGGGAGAAGACCGGCGCGCAGAACGGCCACGTCGCCCAGGCGAACTCGGCGATGAGGATGACGCCGGTGGCCCTGGAGGGCACCGCTTCCGTGGTGGCCGCCGTGAAGGTGGCGGCGGGCACCCAGGCGGTGTTCACCTCGGTCGCCGTGGCCAAGGCGCTGATGTTCGGCGGGGCGGCCGGGGCGACGCTGGCGACGGCCCGGGTGCTGGCGTCGCGGCAGGCGGTCAGGAGGGTGCTGCGCGAGGGCAGCGAGGGCACCGGCAAGGTGATCGGGCCCATCGTGCGCCGCCGGATCACCGACCCGATGCGCCGCATCCTGGACGACCTGCGCCGCCCAGGAGGCCCGGGCCCACGCCTGGCCGTGGCCGGCCCGCGCGGCGGAGTCCCGTTGCGAACGTCCGGCCTGCGAAACCCGACCGGCCCCCGGTCCGTTCAGGACGGCATCGCCCGGATGGGCCGCAACAACAGGCGGGACAACAACCGAGGCAACGGTCGCGGCGACAGCAGCCGTAGAGGCGGCGGCGGCTTCTTCTCCCGGAACTCGAACAACGGCTCACGCCATGACGGACGAATCCACGGCGATCCGCCCAGCAGCGCCAAGGGCATGACGGAGAAGCAGGCGAAGGAGGCCAGGGCCGCGCTGGAGAAGAGCATCAAGGCGCGGAAGCGGGAGGAGGACCAGAAGGGCTGGGAGGCCGGGCACGCGGAGCGGATCAGAAGAGAAGAGAGGGCGCTCAAAGACCTCAACGACAGCATCCGGCGAAAGCAGTACGACGCGGACGTGGACTCGACGCCCTCCTCCAGCGGGGGCAACTACAGTGGGGGCTCGCAGGCCCAAGCCGACAGGTATCCCACTGACGCGGAGTGGGCGGAGCAGCAGAGGAAGAGGAAGTGGTAGATCTGATGCAGGCGCAAGCAGGCGAGGATCTGATCGAGCGCATCCTCGCGCTTCCGCCCGACGACGTTTTGGGCCCGGCCGCCAACGACCTCCTCAGCGCCTTCTACGCGGGCTACCCGGCCGATAACCTCGCCAGGCTGCTCCACTGCGGTGATGACCGGATCCTGCGCACGGCGACCTGGTTGCTGTCGGAGTTGGGCGACCTCGGCGCGCCGCTGATCGACGAGGTCCCGGCCCTGCTGTCCAGCCCGATCCTCGGTGTACGGTACGACGCCATCGTGGTGGCACTGGAGAACGCCGACGAGCGCCACGGGCCCATCGTCGCGCAGGTCATGACCCTGAGCCAGGACCCGGAGAGCGCCGTCCGCTGGAAGGTCCTCGAGTTCCTGTCCGACGCCTCACTCGAACAGCTCGAAGCCGGGGCGGCCTCCCTGCCCCCCGGTCAGATCAAGGAGCTGGCCGAGTGGCTGATCCTCCAGGACGGCGAGGAGCCCGACCTGGGCGGCATCGTCATCCGGCTGGAGGCGGGCGACCCGGTGACCAAGCTGTTCGCCGCGGCGGCCGCCGCGAGCCTGTCCGGCCCGGAGGACACGAGCCTCCTGGAGCAGGCGGCCAAGGTCGAGCAGGAGGAGATCCGCTCGTTCGCCCAGGAGCGACTGAACGAGGACTGATCCGGCCGGAGCGCGACCCTGGTCTGACGGCGTCGTCCTTCCGGAGTACGAGACGGAAACGTCCTGTGGAAGGATGCCCGGCGCGCTCTCGCGGGCGACTGTTGATACATGAACCGATATCTCCGGACGGCCGCCTTACTCCTGGTGGTCGTCCTGCTCGCTTCGTGCGGCGCGGCCACGACCGCCGCCCCGGCCGGCCACTCGGGGCACCCCGCCAGGTCGGCCGCTCCGGCGGCGGCCCCGCTCCGCGACGGTGAGCGGTTCGTCAACCTCACCATGGACGAGCCGTACCGGCCCACCGGCCCCAACGGCGGCACGGACGACTACCGCTGCTTCCTCATCGACCCCCGGCTGGCGAGCCGGGTGTCCCTGACCGGCGCCCAGTTCCAGCCGCAGAACACCGAGGTCGTCCACCACGCGATCTTCTTCAGGCTCGGCCCCGAGCAGGCCGCGAACGCCCGCAAGCTCGACGACAAGACCCCGGGACAGGGCTGGACCTGCTTCGGTGACGAAGGCGTCGGAGAGTCGTCCTGGGTGACGCACTGGGCCCCCGGCACCAACGAGACGCTCCTCGACGCCCGCTACGGCTACGACCTGCCGCCGGGCAGCCGGCTCGTCATGCAGGTGCACTACAACCTGCTGGGCGTGAAGGGCGAGCCGGGCACGGACAAGTCGAGCATCCGGCTGCGGGTCACCGACCGCGTGCTGCGTCCCCTGGAGACCGCGTTGTTCGCCGCGCCGGTCGAGCTGCCCTGCACGCCGCAGGAGTCAGGGCCGCTGTGCGACAGGGCCGCGGCGATCAAGGACGTCGGCCGCCGCTTCGGCGCCGAGATCCAGCAGGACGTGGGGGAGACGGAGCAGTTCTGCGGCCGCAAGAAGCCCGGGCCGACCCAGTACTGCGATCAGCGCATGGAGGGCCCCGCCGTGATCCACGGGCTGGCCGGTCACATGCACCTGCTCGGCCGCTCCATCAAGGTCGAGCTCAATCCCGGCAAGCCGGGCGCCAGGACGCTGCTCGACGTCCCCGAGTACAACTTCGACGACCAGGCGCTGCGGGTGCTGCCCGCGCCGGTCGACGTCAAGAAGGGCGATGTCGTACGGGTGACGTGCACGCACGACGCGAAACTGCGCTCCATGCTGCCGCAACTGCGCGAGCTGCCGCCCCGTTACGTGGTCTGGGGCGCCGGCACCAGTGACGAGATGTGCCTGGGCATCGCCATCGTGTCGCTCACCTGAGCGGCCTCACGTATTCGCCCTGCGGAGGCGGCGGGCAGGGAAGAGACGATCGCGCCGTCCCCCGCTGCCGGGGTCCACTCCGGCAGCGGGGATATACCCTCATTTCATCCGGCTACGTGGCGTACATGCTGGACAGGAACCGCACCAGCACCGCCTCCCTGGCGGCGGCCGGCAGCGCGTCCAGGACGGCGTTGACCACGGCCATCTCCGGCTGCCCGGCCCCCGGTCGCAGGTCCACTCCGACCGAGGCGCTCAGCTCGGCGAACGTCGCGTCGTCGATCGCCTCCAGATCCAGCTCCGCCACCAGCTCGACCAGCCCCTCGGGCAGCACGGCGGGGCCGCGCCGGCGGGCCGCCTCGGCCGACTCGGCGATCACCTTCAGCATGGCCTCGACGCCCGCCAGAGTGACCCCGGTGACCGTGATGTGCAGGTTGGCCGGGATGCCCGCGTAGGAGAGCTGCGGCTGCAGGAACCAGCCCCGCGCCCGCGCCTCGTCCGCCAGCACGAACACGTCGATCCCGTCCCCCGCGAACGCCACCAGCGATGACTCGGGCTCCCCGAGCACCCGCAGCCCCGGGATCACGGCGAGGCCCGCCCGCAGTTCGGCCGTCGCCTCCAGCGTGGCGCGGCCCAGCTCCAGGTAGCCCTGCCGGCCCAGCGCCTGCAGCGTGGCCCAGGCGCCGCCGAGCGGCCCGGCCGACCTGGAGCTCTGCACGGTCGCGTTGATGATCGTGTAACCGGGCCAGCCGGCCGAGGCGAAGTACGCCTTGCGCCGCATCGCCGGATCGGCGAAGAGCACGACCGAGGCGCCCTTGGGGGAGTATCCGAACTTGTGCAGGTCGCACGAGATCGACGTGACCCCCGGCACCGACAGGTCGAACGGCGGGATCGCCGCGCCCGCCTCCCGCAGCCACGGCAGCAGCCAGCCGCCCACGCACGCGTCCACGTGACAGGGCACCCCCGCCGCCGCGGCCACGGCGGCGACCTCCGCCACCGGATCGATCACGCCCTGGGGATAGGACGGCGCGGAGGCCACGACGAGGATCGTGTCCTCGTCGATCGCCGCCGCGACGTCCTCCGCCCGCACCTTGTACGTCTCCAGGTCCACCGGCACGGCGACGACCGCCACGCCCAGGTAATGGGCCGCCTTGTGGAAGGCGGGATGCGCGGTGACCGGCAGCACCAGGTTGGCGCGGTCACGACCGGCCAGGTCGCGGGCCGCCTTGACGGCCAGCATGATCGACTCGGTGCCGCCGCTGGTGAACACGCCGTGACCGCCGCCGAGCAGGTCGGCGACCGCGCCGACGACCTGCCGCTCCATCGCGACCACGCTCGGGAACGCGGTCGGGTCGAGGCAGTTGACCTCCAGCATCTCCAGGTAGGCCCGCGTCGCCGCGTCGTGCACCTCCGCCCGGCCGGTGTCGTAGACGTAGGCGGTCACCTGGCCGCCGCGGACGGGCAGGTCGTGCGCCCTGAGCCGGGCCACCTCCGCCAGCAGGTCTTCGGTGGTCCTCGCGACCGGGGGCAGGTTCACGCGACCGAAGGTAGTTCGGTCGCGTCCTCCGGGTCAATCAGTCCGGAGCCCAGTACTTCTCCATGATCTTCTCCAGGTGCCGGACCAGCGGCTGCCAGGTGGCGGGGAGCTGGTAGCGGCTGACGCGCCGCTTGTCGTAGGTCAGTGTGTACTTGATGAAGTCGGCTCCCTGCGGTGGCCGCTCGCTGCGGCCCATCTTCAGGTGCCGCAGGTAGCCGCGCAGTTTGCGCTCCTCCTTCGCGGTCAGGCACTTGTCGATGGTCGGCCCGGTGCGCCGGCTGAGCCGGACGCAGCCGCTGCCGTACACGACCACGCGGTTGTTCAGCCCCGCGAAACCGCCCTGTTCGCGCAGCTCGACCAGCACCCGCTTCGGTGCCATCTCCGCCTGCGCCGGGGCCATGGACGTGCTCAGTGCCAGGAGGAGCACCGGAAGGAGCACGATTCGCCAGATCCTCATGACTCTTGGACGTATCGGAGCCCGGATCGGCTCACCTGAGTGCGTCCACGGGTTCCATCCTGGCCGCGCGCAGCGCCGGATAGAGCCCGGCCAGCAGCCCCACGACGGCGCCCGCGACGGGCGCGGCGGCCGCCAGCCACCCGTCGAGCAGCGGCGTCCACTGCTTGGCGGCCGAGACGGCGACGATGATGACCAGGCCCAGGCCGGCGCCGATCACGCCGCCGGTGAGCCCGATCAGCGTCGACTCCAGCAGGAACTGGGCGGCGATGTGCCGCCTGGCCGCGCCGAGCGAGCGCCGCAGGCCGATCTCGGGCACCCGCTCCATCACGGTGACGAGGGTGACGTTGGCGATGCCGACCGCCCCGACGACGAGCGAGACCAGGCCGAGGATCAGGAACAGCGCGTCGACGTCGTTTTGCGCCTGGTCGCGCGCCCTGGTGGGGCTGGGCGGCGCGACGACCTGCAGCACGTCGGCGTTGGCCGGGCTGAGCGCCGCCGGGGCCTGGCCCGCGATCAGGCCGGCGGCGCCGAGGCTGGTGTTGACCAGCACCCTGGTGACGTCGCGCAGCCCGAACCTGGCGGCCGTGGTGGGCGGCACGAACACGGCGCTGCTCAGGTTTCGCTCGCGGCGCAGGTCACCGAGGATGCCGATGACCGTGTACGCGTGCTCGCCGATGAAGATCGCCGGTGCCCGGTCGAGCTGGGTGACGCCCAGCATCCTGGCCGCCTGGTCGCCGATCACCGCCACCCGGTCGCCCCGCCGGATGTGCCCGGTGTCGTAGAATCTGCCCTGCGTCATCCGGCCCCGCGCCGCCTCGGGCAGCCCGGTCGTCGCGGCCAGGACGCTCAGGTTCCGCAGGGTCACCCTGGCCGGGTCGACGAGGTCGTTGGAGCGTACGGACAGGTTGGCGCTGTCCTTGCTCTCGGCCACCGCGGCGGCGGACTCGACGCCGCGCAGCCTGGTCAGCCGCTCGACCGCGTCCCACTCCACCATCGGCTCGCCGTCGCTCTCCGGCACCTCGACGGTGATGGCCGTGGCCACCAGCGCGTCGAAGCGGCCGACGATCTGGTTGCCCGCGGTGGCGGCCACGCCGAGCGTGACGACCAGCGTGGTGATGCCGAGGACGGTCCCGAGCGTGGTCAGCGCCGACCGGACGGGTCTGGCGAGCATGCCGGCGACGGACTCGCCGACCAGGTCGCGTACGTGCATCACTCCTCCATCGGTCCGTGTGCGTGCATCACTCCTCCACCAGCAGGCCGTCGGTGATCCGGACCCGGCGCCCGGCCCGCGCGCTGACCTCCCGCTCGTGCGTGATGACCACGATCGTCAGCCCCTGCTCGCGCAGCTCGTCGAACAGGTCGAGCACCGCCTCGGTGTTGCGGCTGTCGAGGTTGCCCGTGGGCTCGTCGCAGAGCAGCAGGGCCGGGCCGCCCATGAGGGCCCTGGCGATGGCCGTACGCTGGCGCTCGCCCCCCGACAACCGGTCGGGTGAGAACCCGACCCGGTGGCCGAGACCGACGCGCCCCAGCGCCGCCAGGGCCCGCTCCCGCCTGCCCTTACGTCCCTGCCCGCCATAGATCTCGGCGAGCATGACGTTCTCCACCACGCTGCGGTGGGAGAGCAGGTGGAAGGACTGGAAGACGAAGCCGATCCGGTCGCCGCGCAGCCGGGTTCTGGCTTTGTCCGGCAGCGTAGTGGTCTCGGTGCCGTCGAGGCGGTAGGTGCCGGAATCGGGTCGGTCGAGCAGGCCCAGCACGTTGAGCAAGGTCGATTTGCCGGAGCCCGACGGGCCCACGATCGCCAGGTAGTCGCCCGGCTCCACCCGGAGCGTGACGTCGTCGAGCGCGCGGACCGGCGGCTGCGCGGGAAACTCCCTGCGGACCTCGGTCAGCTCGATGACCGGTTGGGGCGGCACCAAGGTCAGCCTAGGCACCGCTGACCACCACCCGCTCGCCCTCCTTGAGCGCGCCGGTGACCTCGACGTTGCCGTCGGCGGTCAGGCCCGTGCGCACCTCGACGTCCTTGGTCTTGTCCGTCGCGTACTCGACCCGCACCCGCGCCCTGCCGTCCGCCGAGGTGATCACCGCGGTCACCGGCACCACCAGCACCGGCTCCTCGGTCGCGCCGACCGTCACCCGCGCCGTCACCGCGACGCCCGCCCGCAGCCCTTTCGCCGAGGACGGCGTGAGCAGGACCGGCTGCGCCCCATCGGCGGGCTGCTCGGCGCCGGGCATCCTGGCCTTGTCGCCGATCGCGGTGAGCGTGGCCGGATGGGACCGGCCCGTGTCCAGCTCGATGGTCGCGTCCATGCCCGTGCGCAGGAGCTCGGACTCCGCCGCCTCCACCGATCCGGTGACCATGAACGACGAGCTGGTCACGGTGGCGACCTCGTCCTCGACGCGCTGCCCCGGCTTCACCGAGACCTTCTGGACGCGGGCGGGCAGCTTCGGCAGGAACACGATCTCGCCGGGCGGCACGGAGACCCCGTACGTACGGGCGTATTCGGCCAGCAGGCCCTTGGCCGCCGCCACGTCCTTCCCGGCGCCCGCCACCTTCAGCCGCGTCGGGGAGAGCCGCCTGGCCTGACGCAGCGCCTGCTGGGCGGTGACCACCGCCTCCTTGGCGGTCCGCACGGCCTTGCGCAGCTCTTCGAGCCTGCTCTTCCTGGCCTCGCCGGCCTCCTCCAGGGCCAGGTCCCGGGCCTGCCTGGCGGCCGACAGGCCGGCCCGGGCGTTGTCGACCCTCAGTTCGAGCAGCCGCGTGCCGGCGGTCGCTTCGGGCGTGGGCGCCGAAGGGGCGGGGGTGCCCGTCGGGTCGCCCGTGGGGGCCTGCGCCGGCGGGTTCCTGGCCGCGTCGAGCGCCTGCTCGGCCTCCAGCAGCCGCTCCTCAGCCGCGCGCACGGCCGTGTCGGCCGCCGCCAGCTCGGCCTCGTCGGCGGGCGTGAGCCGCCGCGACTCCGCCTCCTTCAGCGCGGCGCGCGCCGCCGCCAGGTCGGCCTTCGCGTTGGTCAGCCTGACCTTGAGCGGCAGCACGTCGCGCCCCTGGTCGAGGGTGCGCTTCTCGGTCGCGAGGGTCTCCTCGGCCGTCTGCACGCTCTTGCGCAGCGTGTCGTACGTCTGCCGATCGGTCAGCGTGGGCTGCTGCGCCTGGTAACCCTTCTTGGCATAGAACTTGGTGACCGCGGCGATCGTGGCCCGGTCGAACACGCCGGTGGACGGCGCGGAATATCCCAGCCTGCGCAGCGCCCGCTGCAACTGCTCGACGTCGTCGCCCCTGCCGCCCGGCGCGATCGTGCGGTGCATCGGCACCCGGCCGCGCAGCGCGAACACCGGCCGGCCGTTGACCTCCATCAGCACGGCGCCCTCCCGGAGTTTCCCCTGATGGGGCGCCCGGGTGGCGCGCTGCAGCTCGGCCGTGCCGCCGACCACCCCGGCCAGGCCGATCGGCAAGGGGGAGCCGTATTCGAGCGTGCCGCTGAGCACGACGGTGCTGACGAGCCGGCGGCGCTCGACGGCTGCGGTGACGAGCGAGGCGGCGGGCGCGGCGCGGCGGGCGGCCTCGTCGGCGGGGGAGCGCAGGCGGGTGCTCACGGCCCAGCCCGCCCCCGCGACGAGCACGACGCCGGTCAGCACGCCGGCGAGTGTTCCGCGTGGCGATCTCATGCGGACGTCACATGCCGAATCGGCCGCTGACCTGCCGCTCGATCGTCTTCGAGCGCGGCTCGTAGGCCGGGTAGAAGTCCTTGCCGCACTCCAGGTCGTCGAGTGCCGCCTTGATCTCCTTGTTCAGGTGGGGCCTGGCCTCCTCGGGGGTGAGAGTCGGCTGGTACATCATGGGGATCTCACCCTCCTTCCTCGGAGGCGCGACGTCCGGCACGTCGGGGCTCTGCTCGCGGCCTATCTTGTCCTCCTGGGTGAGGAACACGCGCTGCCCGCGCTCGGCCATGGCCGTCGGCTTGGTGTCGGTGATCGAGTAGCCCTTGCCCTTCAGGCACGTGGCCATGGCGCCGGCCGACTCCACGAGGCCGGGGTCGCTGTTGAGCTGCTCGTCGGCGGCCCGCTCACTGGCCACGTTCATCTGGGCGAAGTAGTCGTCGAACGACTTCAGCTCCAGGCCGAGGACCTGCTTGGCGGCGGCGATCATGCAGCCGTCGGCCGCCTTACGGTAGGACTGCGCCTGCGCCGCGGAGAGCTGGGACTGCACCTTCATGTTGGGATCGGGCTCGGGCTCGACCGCCGGATTCTTCATCTCCTTGGGGTAGACGTGCATCGCGAAAACCCCATATCCGTATTTCGCGCGATATTTGCGCATCGCCTGGTAATCGCCGGAGGCGCGCTTGCGCTCCTCGTCGGACTCCTGCTTCTCGGGCCGCACGTACGGGATGTACTTGAAGCCCTTCTGCTTCATGCAGTCGGCCTTGGCCGTTTCGAGCCGGTGCTTGTTGTCGACGGCGGCCGGCTTGCTCGGCGCGGGCTGGGCGCTCTCGGCGGCGCCCCCGCAGCCGCCGAGGACGGCCGCCGAGAACGCCACGGCCAGGGCCAGGTGGGATCGCTTGGGCATGACGAAGACCATACTCCGTTCAACGGAGCATGGTCAATCCAGACAGTGCCGGCGCTGGCGGAAGGGCGCGAACGTGGCGGCCACGGTCAGCACGACCAGCACGCCCGCGTACGCGAGATGCTGCCTGGACAGCTCGAACGAGTGCGCGATCAGATCGCCCCCGCCCACCGGCAGATAGACGCATGCGGCCATCGCCCACCGGTGGTCGCGCGCCAGATAGCCGCACGCCACCGCCAGCCCGAACGCCGCCGCCTCCACGACCAGCCTGCTCAGGCTCATCGTGTATCTAGACCCGTCGTCCATCCACTCCGGCCCGGCCCAGGAGGCCGCCACGACCGCCGCCCACCACCACCACGACCTGGTGCGCGGCGGCCGTCGCAGCGAGGCGAGCACCGCCAGGCCGAGGAGCACGACCGCGTACGCCCCCGCCACCACGAAAGGGTCGGTGTCCGCGAACAGCGGCCGGTTGGCGAGCGGGCCAGGAGAGACCGGCAGCAGGGTCACGTCGAACGGCTGCCAGCCGCCCGAGATCGCGACCGCCTTCACCCCGGTCACCAGCGTGAGCGGAAAGGCCACCCGCGCCCATCCGCGCAGGATCGCCAGCAGCGACAGCGCCGAGACCAGGGTCCACAGCGGCAGCGCGCCCGCGTACGGCAGCAGCGCCGCCAGGTTCGCCGCCGCCACGGCCGTGACGCCCAGGTGCAGGCCGTCCTCCCAGGCGCTGCCGGTCGCCTGGTGGACGATGCGGCTGCGCACGCCGCCCAGGAGCAGCCCCCACGCCTCCTTGAACGCCGGGATCGTCCGGCCCGGGCCGGCCGACTCCAGCAGGACGTCGAGCAGCTCGTCACCATGCGCGCTGCGGTATTGACGCGGGTAGGCCAGCAGCAGCCTGCGGTAGCGCCGCTCCAGCGCCGACATACCCGCCGGATCGAGAGCCGTCATGCGCCGGACGGTCGCAGGACCAGCGAAGCGGCCTCCTGCATCCGTCTGGCCTCGGCCTCCACGAGCGCCTGGCCTTCGTCGGTGATCCTGAAGTAGCGCCGGTTGCGGCCGTTGACCGTCTCCTCGCGGTCCACGGCGATCACGCCCCGCTCGTTGAGGCGCTCCAGGATGCCGTAAAGGGTGCCGACCGACGGCTGGACCCGGCCGGCCGACAGCTCCTTGATCGCCTTGCTGATCGCGTGTCCGTGCAGCGGGCCCGCGCGGAGCGCGGTGAGCACGAAGTACATCGGCTCGCTGACTTCTGAGGTTCCCCTGGGCATGGGGTTGACAGTATTCCGTTCAACGAAGCGTCCGCAACGCCCAGGGGTCGCCGTGTCTCATTTACAACGGGTCCTATTTACAGCGGGCGCCGTTCAGCCAGAACACTTCGGGCGCCGGGTTGGGGCCTCCTGGATTCGTGGCGGTGAAGCCGAACGTCACGGTTCTGCCCGGCTTGATCCGGCCCTGGCCCTTGGCCGTCACCACCGGGCCGGCCTGCGACAACGCCGCGCCCCAGCCCTGCCTGACCCGCTGGCCGCCCAGGAAGGACCAGCGCAGGGCCCAGGCGTCGACGGTGTGCCTGCCGGTGTTCTCGATCGCGACCTGCGCGGCGAACGAGCCCGCGCCGTGCGCCGAGTAGCGCACCCGGCAGTCCGACCGCTCGCCCCGGTCGGCCAGGAAGGCCGAGACCCAGGCCAGCGGGGAGTTCCAGTTGATGGTCAGCTCGTTCGTGGCCCACGACTCGATGTGGTCGATGTAGCAGAACTGCGGCTTACAGCCGCGCAGCAGGCGCTGCGCGAGCGGGTCCTGGAGACCGGAGTTCGGACCGCCGGCCAGGGTGCCGCGCGGCGGGTTGGGCAGGGCGGGGTCGAGCTGGCGGGCGTACCAGCGGCTGTGCTGGTTCTTCGAGGCCACCTCGCCGTAGCCGGTGACGTACGACTGGTTGAGCGCGTTGCGGCCCAGGATGTAGTCCATGCCCTCGCGTACGCCGGCCCGGTACTTCTCCTGGCCGGTCAGGTCGTACGCGGTGGCCATCACGACCAGGTTGTTGAGCACCAGGTTGTTGGAGCCCCAGTCGAAGTCCGGCGGGTTGTAGGAGAGGCCGTACGGGTGCGCCCGCTGGATCCCCAGATACTTCTCGGCGCCCTCGATCACCGACTGCCGCACCCTCGCCCGGTCGGGCAGCGCGTTGGGCACGGTCGCCAGGTCCAGGCGGCCGAGCTGGGCGGTGTTGCCCCAGTCGAAGCCGCGCTCGCGCCAGATGTCGCCCGTGTGGTGCGGCGAGGTCAGCACGAAGTCCCTGAACTCCTTCTCGCCCGTCGTGATGTACAGCTCCGCCGCCGCCCAGTAGAACTCGTCGCTGACGTCGGGGTCGTTGTAGGCGCCGCCGCCGGTGCCGTCGGTCGGGTCGGCGTAGCGCTCCGGGTTCGCCTTGGCGGCCGTCCACGCCTTGCGCGCCGCCTCAAGGTTCCTGAGGGCGAACTTCCCGTCGTACGGCGCGTACAGCCGGGCCGCCTGCGCCGCCGTCGCGGCCAGGTTGAGCGTGGCGGCCGTGGAGGTCGGGTGCAGCTCGCGGAGCTGCGGGTCCAGGTGCGGCAGGAGCGGCAGGCCCGTCCAGTTCTGGTCGTGGATCTTGTGGTGGGCCATGCCCGCGTACGGCTTGCCGTCCGGCACCTGCATGCTCAGCAGGAACTCCTGCTCCCAGCGGGCCTCGTCGAGGATGTCGGGGGTGCCGTTGCCGCTCTCCGGGATGTTCAGTTGCCGGTCCTTGAAGGTGGCCTTGTCCCTCTCGTACGTGGCCATGAGCTGGAAGACCGAGATGCCGCCGTTGACGACGTACTTGCCGTGGTCGCCGGCGTCGTACCAGCCGCCCTTGACGTTGAGGGAGTAGTCGCAGACGCCGGGCTGGCACGGCACGCTCACGTCGCCCTGGTTCGGCGCGACGCCGACATGGCCGGCCGGCCGGCCGTAGCCGGGCCTGAGGCCGTCGAGGATCTCGATGCCGCTGCGCTGCGTGTAGTAGAACTTCAGCGCGTCCACCGGAAGCTGGTCGTACAGGTCGGCGGCGATGTCGAACGGTCTGCTCGTCTCGCCGTCGGCGGTCAGCGTGTACTCCTTGCCCGCCTTGCGGTAGGAACCGAAGTCGAGCGTGTGCACGTTCTGGCCGGAGCTGGCGTCCACGCCCCTGGGCGTGGTCCTGCCGCTCGCGACGGTCTCCTTGGCGGCGTTCTTGAGCTCCCAGTCCACGGCCTCGGTCGCGGTCGTGACCACGGTGGCCTTCTTCGGTCCCGCCGGGAGGTAGCCGACCATGTTCACGCGCACGCGCGGGCCCGTGTCCGGCTCGTAGACCTCGGGTTCGGCGCCGCCCTTGAGCGACACGTCGTCCATGCAGAACCTCCATGGTTCGGCGCTGCCGCCCAGTTGGAAGGCGACCTGGGCGTTCGGCAGCGACACAGGGGCGGTGAACGTGTAGGAGTAGCTGTTGCCCGAGACGCTCATCTCCGGTGCGGCCGACAGATACTGGGTCCAGGGGTCCACGGGGAGCTGGATCAGGGCCCGGCCGACCTTGGCCGGGGTCGCGGCGGCGAAGAACCTGTAGGCGTACGTGTCGCCTTCCACCAGCGGGATGTTGTCCTGGCCGATGATGACGTCCCAGGGGTTGGTGGTGCCGCCCGGGATGTCGGCGCAGAGCCGGCCGTCGGTCACGGCGAGGGTCACGTTGGCGGTGCCCCACCAGGGGGCGGTGCCGGTGTCGAAGGTGCCGTTCACGATCTGCTCGGGTCCCTCGTCGGCGGCCTGGGCGGCCGTGGCGGGGAACAGGGCGACCATGGTGAAGAGGGCCAGTAAGGCGGCCCGGCATCGGGTCATGGAGGTCCTTACAGGGGATGGGAGCGCTCCCAATGGAGCGATCCGATCCTCCTTGCCCACCGCCGCCGCGTCAACGGGTCCCTCTCCAAGAGGATGAAACTTTCATGCCGGCCGCCCTGGCCCGAAGCCGATCGCGGGCAGGATGGCCTGGTCGACGATGGCTCCCAGCGCGGTGTCGTCCGGCGGGACGCTCGCGTCGATCATGTGCTTGGTGACCAGGGCCTCGCCGATGTCGGTCACGACCGGGGTGAGCAGCTCGGCGGGGAAACGGCCGTGGCCGGCATAGTGCCGCAGGACGGTGCCGGTGAACGTGCCGCCGCGCTCGGCGAAGACCCGCTCGAACAGCGCCTCGGTGACCTCCGGAGGCCGTCGCGGGTCGGTCATGATGGCCGCGACGGCGCGCCCGGCCGGGCTGAGCATCCAGTCCACCATGAGCCGCAGGGCGCGGACCAGGTCGCCACGCAGGTCGTCGGCGCCCGGCGTGGGCTCCTCGACCGGGTGCAGGTGGCGCAGCGCGTCCAGGAGCACCTCGACGGGGTCGGACCAGCGGCGGTAGAGCGTGGTGCGGGGCGTCGCGGCGCGCTTGCCGATGCCGTCCATGGTCAGCCGCCCCACGCCGACCTCCGCCACCTCTTCCAGGACCGCGGTGTGGATGGCGTTGATCAGCTCATCGCCGCGCCGGCGGGTCCGCACGTGGTGATCGCCCATTCTCGCTCCAGCTTGCTTAGCTACGCGGCTGTAGCTTAGCTTGTGGGTATTAGCTACAAATCGTGTATCTAATTTCCCTGGGAGAGTCATGTCCTTAGCGACACCTGCCGCCGTGCCACTGACGCGGCGCTCGCTCGCGCCCGACCTCGCGCGCGGCCTGATGCTGCTGCTCATCGCCGTGGCGCACGCGCACATGTACCTGTCCGGCCACCAGAGCGGATTCCGCGGCTACTCCCTCGACGGCGGCCTCCTCGACCGGCTGGTCGCCGGGGTCCAGATCCTGCTGGTGGACGGGCGGGCGCTGCCCATGTTCGCCGCCCTGTTCGGCTACGGTCTCGTGCAACTGGCGAACCGGCAGGCCGCCATGGGGCGGAGCCGGTCGCAGATCCGGCGGGTGCTGCGGCGCCGGAGCCTGTGGCTGCTGGCGTTCGGGTTCTGCCACGCGCTGCTGCTGTTCTTCGGCGACATCCTGGGCGCGTACGGGCTGGTGGGGCTCGTCCTCATCGGCTTCGTCCAGCGGACGGACCGGGCACTGCTGCGGGCCGCCGTGGCCGGGCTGGTGCTGCACGTCGTCGTGCTCGCCGCGTTCGGCCTGCTCACCGTCTCCGCCCCCAAGGGCGACACGCCCGCCGCCCTGGCCGATCCGGTCGAGGCGCTGGTGATGCGGCTGATCGGGTGGGCGGGGATGACGCCGACCTACTTCGCGGCGAGCGTCGTGTCGGCGTTCCTGCTCGGCATCTGGGCGGCGCGCCGCCGGCTGCTCGACGAGCCGGCCGCTCATCGGGAGCTGCTCTCCCGGGTCGCGGTCGTGGGCGTCGGCGCGGCGGTCGTCGGCGGGGTGCCGCTGATGCTGGTGGACACGCGGGTCTGGGTGCCTTCCACGGCCGTCTCCATCGCCGCGTACGTGCTGCACAGCCTCACCGGCATCGCCGGCGGCCTCGGGTACGCGGCGCTCATCGGGCTCGCCGTGAGCCGGATGCGGCGCGGGACTCCCGGGCCGGTGGTCACCGCCCTGGTCGCGTGCGGGCAGTGGTCGCTGACCTGCTATCTGCTGCAGTCGGTGATCTTCACGGCGGTGTTCGCGCCGTACGCGGGCGGGCTCGGCGCGGTGGCAGGGGACGCCGCCGCCTCGGGGATCGCGGTGGTCACCTGGCTGGGCACGGTCCTGCTGGCCACGGCCCTCCGCGGCCGCCGGGGGCCCGCGGAGATCCTGCTGCGCAGGCTGACCTACTGAAGCCGCCGGGTGATCTCTTCCGCCCGGCGGCGGTCGTAGTGGGCCGCCAGCCGGTCGGCGGTGGTCATGGCCTGGTCCGCCGTCTTTCTCGCCGCCCTCTCCTTGCCCGCCGCGGCCAGGACGAGGGCGCGGGCCCAGCCGATCCTGGCCACCGCACCCGGGTTGCGGGCCGCGTACCTGGTCAGGTGGGCGGCGAGCCGGCGCGAGGTGGCCCGGTGCGGCGGCGGGTCCAGTGACCAGAGCAGCTCGGCGAGCCCGGTCCAGCATTCGATCATGCCGGGCTGCGCGGCCGGCAGCCGTTCCGCCAGCTCCAGCGCCCGATCAAGCGCTTCCCCGGGCGGGACGGCGGCCGGAAAGAGGCGGGCGGAGGCCGTGAGGAGGCGCAGGTCCTGGACGACGCGCATCACGCGCCCGTCGCGCAGGCCCAGCTCCCGCTCGTACGCGATGCGCCGGTCGGTGGAGGCGCGGGCCGCCGTCACCAGCGCCCCGATCCGCTCCGCCGGCACCCCGTCCACCCGCAGCAGCGCCTCCGCCCGGCCCGTCAGGCACCAGTAGCGGCCGATGTCGTCCCCGCCCACCCGCTTGAACGCCAGCTCCTCGGTCTCCTCGTACAGCTCCGCCGCCCGCGCGAAGTCCCCCTGCCACAGCGCGGTCTCGGCCAGCATGCCCACGCAGTTCTCCGCCATCCGCGGGTCGAGCGTCCTGGCCCGGCCCTCGGCGAACGACCGCCGGGCGGCACCGAACGCGCCCGAATGGAGCTGGTCGAGGCCGCGGGCCAGCCGGGCCCGGTTCGCGGCGTCGGTGGGGTGGCCGATGGCGGCCAGGGCGCGGTCGGCGAGGTCGCCGTAGCGGGTGGCCAGGCCGTGGCGTCCGGCCATCCGGGCGATCGTGGCGAAGTTCGCGTACGCCTCGGCTCGCAGCGCCGGGTCGGCCGCCCGTTCGGCGGCGTTGAGCTGGCGGAGCGAGGCGACCAGCATCACGGGCAGGTCCTGCCGGTGGTAGGCGAGCCTGGCCAGCAGCGTCAGCGCCTGCGCGGCCTCGGGCCCCGCCGGGTCCGTGCCCGAGATCGGCAGCAGCCGCCGGGCCGTCTGCCGCACGGCGGCGCCCGCCATGGCGGCCACGCGGCCGGCCGTCGAGGTGGGCAGCCGCTCGCCGAGCGTGCCGAGCGCCTGGTTCGCCAGACGGTCGGCCTCCTTCTCCCTGGCCAGCTGGTACGCGCTCACCCCCGCCATCCACGACCACCGAGCCCGCAGGTGCGGAGCCTGCGGCGTACGGGCGAGGTGGTCCCGCACGATCACCCCCGACTCCTCGTAGAGACGTAATCGCAGGCACAACGTCCAGTAGCGATCCAGAAAGCCCGGCTCCCCCGAAGCCGTCCAGGCCAGCCGGATGTTGTCCAGCTCCGCCGCCAGCACCCGGGTGACCTCGGTGTCCGACCCGTCGTGGAGGGCGGGGGCGTGGCGGTCGAGCAGGCGGGCGAAGTGGGTGGCGTGGCGGCGGCGCACCGGGGAGCCCGAGGGGAGGCGGGCGGCGGCGAGCTGCTGGACGAGGGGGTGGATGGTGTAGCGGCCCGAGGGCGTGAGCCGGATCATGCTGTGGTCGACCAGGCGGACCAGCACCGCGGGAGTGGTCCTGGCCACCTCCAGGGCGGAGCGCAGCGTGCAGCCGCCACGGAAGATCGACAACGCCGCCAGCGCCTCCTGACCCGCCGGGTCCAGCAGGTTCCAGGACGTCTCGAAGACCGTGCGCATGCAGGCGTGCCGCGAGCGGGCGGCGGGGCCGGCGGCGGACAGCAGCCCGGGGTCCACGCCGAGCCGTTGCGCCAGGTCGGCGCAGGGGACGGCGCGCAGCAGGCTGGCCGCCAGCTCGATGGCCAGCGGCAGGCCGCCGGTGGCGGTGCAGATCGCGGCCACCAGGGCGGCCTCGCGGTCCGGGTCGAACGCCGGCCGCGCCGCGAGCGCCCTGGCCGCGAACAGGGCCTCGGCGTCCGGTCCCGGCAGGCCCTCCAGGGTGATCGTCACCTGGCCGGGCAGGTCCAGGCGGCGCCGGCTCGTCGCCAGCACCCGCACACCCGGGGCGGCGCGCAGGATCTCGCCGATGACCGGGTCGAAGGTGGGGAGGTGTTCGAGGTTGTCCAGGACGAGGAGCAGGGGCAGGGCGCGGGCGGTGAAGGCGGACAGGAGCAGGTCGAGCGCGGGCCGCGCCGGCGACAGGTCCACGCCGAGCCGCCGGGCCAGCGTGGTGACCGCCGCCTCCGGCCGTACGCCGGCGAACGACACGAAGGCCGTCTCGGACGATGCGGCGGCGGCGATGGCGAGGCGGGTCTTGCCGATGCCACCCGGCCCCAGCAGGGTGACGAGGCGCTCACGGGACAGCAGCGCGCGCAGCCGCCGCACGTCGCCGTCCCGGCCGATCAGCTCCGTGGCGGGGACGGGCAAGGGCGTGCGGCGGGCGGGAAGGGGCCGGGGCAGGAGGTCACGGCGGACGGCCAGGGTCTCCGGCGCGGGCGAGACGCCCAGGTCGGCCGCCAGCCGCCGGCGCAGCTCCTCGAAGCAGGCCAGCGCCCCCGCCCGGTTGCCCGCCCCGGCCAGCGACACCATCAGCAGCCGGTGCGCCTCCTCGTCGTACGGGTCCAGCGCCGCCACGATCCGCGCCAGCCGTACCATGTGGTCGGATCCGTCGGGCTCGGCCGCCACGAGCAGCCCGCGCAGCAGCAGGCGCACGCGATGCCGCTCCGACTCCAGCCACCCGGCGAAGGCGGGGGCGCCCTCGAAGGAGACGCCGTCCAGGAAGTCTCCGCGCCACAGGCCCAGCGCCTCGGCCACCGTCGGAGCCTGGCCGAGCCGCCGGTGGTCCACGAAACAGCCGTCGCCGGCCAGGAAACGTACGTGGTCGCGGGTGATGTCGAGCCACTCGCCGACCTCACGGCGCAGCTCCGACAGCGCCAGGCGCAGGCTGCCCCGGGCGTTTGCGTCGGGCCGCTCGCCCCACAGCAGCTCGGCCAGCTCACCCCGCGAGCGCGGACCGGACGTGGTGGCGAGGTAGCAGAGCAGGGCGCGCGTCTTGGCGGAGCGAATGCTCATGGGCAGCCCGCCGACGGCCAGATCCGGCGTGCCGAGCAGCAGCAGGGTCAGCGACTCTCCCATAGCGCGAGAGGGTAGGCGTGGATCTGCGGCCTGACTGTGTCAAACGTTACGTACGCCCTGTGCTCTGCACCACTGACCCACTCCTACCGGGTCCGGCTCAAGGTGACCGGCCTGTAGGAGGCACATCGGGGGTGGTGGCCGGGGCCCTTGTTCTGGCAGGGTTCGAGCGTGGTCCGCGCCCTCACCCTGGCCGGGCGTCCCGTGCACGAGGTGCTCGAACGTCAGGTCCCCAAGCTGGCCAGGCGGCTCGTGCGAGGCTTCGCCGAGCAGATCCCGCTCTACCGGCGGCTGCCGCAAGAGGAGCTCGACGGCGACATCACCGCCATCACCGAGCACAACCTGCGCCTGGTCGCGCGAGTCTTCCGTGACCGCCGCCCGCCCGCCAGGGCCGGGCTGGCGCCGCTGCGCGACTCGGCGGCCCGCCGCGCCCAGGAGGGCGTCCCGCTCGAAGCGCTGCTCGCGGCCTACCATCTGGGGGCGCGCATGATCGCGGAGGAGCTGTTCGCCGACGCGGGGCCCGGCGACCTCGACGACGTGCTGGAGGCCAACCGGATCATGCTGCTCTACCTGGAGGCCGCGACGACGGCCGTGTGCACCGCCTACCTGGAGGAGCGGGAGAGCCTGCTCAGCCAGGAGCAGCACGCCATGCACGCCACCGTCGCCGCGCTGCTCGGCGGCGACGGCGGCGAGCGCGCGGCGCTCGCGGGGGTCCGGCTGGCGCCGCGCTACCTGGTCCTGGCCATCGCGGCGGGCCGGCATCCCGACGAGGACGGGCCGGGCGCGGCGATCGCCGGGCGGCGCAAGTTACGCCGGATCAGGAGCGCGCTCCAGCGGTACGTGGCCGAGCCGGTCCTGCCCGCCCTGGACACGGCGGGCGGGCTCGTCCTGATCCCGCTGCGGAACCAGGAGCCTGAGACCGCCGACCTGGCGCGGGCGGCCGGTGAGGCGGCGGGCGTGCCCGTGTGGCTGGCCGCCGCCTCCGCGCCCCCGGCGGCCGTGCCGGCGGCGGCCCGGCTGGCCGAGGAGGTCCTCGACGTCGTACGGATCTTCGACCGTCCCCCAGGCGCCTACCACCTGGCCGACGTGCTGCTCGAATACCAGCTCACCAGATCCAGCGAGGCCACCGCCGCGCTCGCCGGGCTGCTCGACCCGCTGCTCGACAACCCCGACCTGCTCAGGACGCTCAAGGCGTACCTGGACATGGGCCTCGACCGGCGGCGCACGGCTGAGCTGCTGCACGTGCACCCGAACACCGTCGACTACCGCCTGCGCAGGGCGGTCAGCCTGACCGGGCTCGACCCGGTGAACCCGGCGCACCTCCAGCGCATCGGAGCCGCGCTGGCCGCGCGCCGCCTCACAGGACCCCGGTGACCGCCGCCGTCACGGCGACGGCGAAACCGCGCATCCCGAGCGCGTTCGGGTGGAACGGCGCGGCGGGGGCGGCGGGGACGTACGGCTCGATCCACCGCACGCCGGGCGCGGTGCACGGGTCGTGGCCGACGCTCGGGGTCTGCAGGTCGATGAAGCCGGCCCCGGCTCCGGCGGCCTGCTCGGCCAGCATCTGGTTGAAGTACAGGAGCGTGGCCCTGATGTAGTTCGCGTCCGCCCGGATGATCGGAACGCGCGGATAGCAGCCGTTCGGCCGGGCGTAGGTCGCGTAGCCGACCACGAAGATCCGGGCCTGCGGGGCGCGGGCGCGGATGTCGGAGACCAGCGTGGTCAGCCGGGGCCGCAGCGCGTCGGTCTTGAGCCGCCAGGTGTCCTGGCCGTTCTCGATGTAGTCGTCGTTGCAGGCGTCGCCGATGGGCGGGGGCAGCAGGTTCAGGCAGTCCTCGATGAAGCCGGTCAGCCCGACGTCGTTGGCGCCGATCTGCACGGTGACCAGCGTGGTGTCCGGGGTGAGGGCGTCGAGCTGGGGTGGTACGTCGCCGAGTTCGGTGCTCTGCGGCTGGTACATGTCCGTGGTGTCGGCGCCGGAGCAGGTGACGTCGCGTAACGTGCTCGCGCCGATGTTCTGGGCGGTGAGGTGGGCGTAGTTGCGGTCGGAGCGCAGGCAGCCGAAGTCGGGGCCGATCTGGTTCGGCACGAGCGGCCCCGAGGCGGCGGAGTCGCCGAGCGCCACGTAGATCTCGGCCTGGGCGGCGTGCGCGGGCGGCACCAGGGTCAGCGCGAGGAGGAGGGCTGCGAGCAGGGTGAACGTACGTCGCACCATGAGGGGGGCTCCTTCGGGATGGGGGGTTCAGCGGCGGAAGGGGCCGGTCACCTCGTAGGTGATGCCTCCGGTGCCCGCGGACTCGCCGCTGGTGCCGCGCTGGGAGGAGAAGTAGAGCCGCCGGCCGTCGGGGGAGAAGGCGGGCCCGGTGATCTCCGAGCCGCTCTGGCCGTCGAGCCGCATGACGGGGGCGACCACGCCGTCGGGCGTGATGATGTTGATCTCCATGTTGCCGCCGTCCTCGGCGACGTAGAGGTCGCCGGAGGGGCGCCCGGTGATGTTGTCGACGCCGTCGAGCGTGCCCGTGCCGTCGTAGATCGCGGTCACGGTCTGGCGGGCGGTGTCGTACGCCCAGACCTTGCGGTCGCCCTTCGCGGTGAAGTAGCAGACGCCACCGGCGTAGTGGCAGCCCTCGCCGCCGTTGAAGTGCCTGGCCGCCGAGACCTGGTGCCGGGTCTGGCGCGACAGGATGCCGGGCTGCGGGTCGGGGACCTGGCGCCATTCGACGGCGTCGCCGCTGAGGGCGCACAGCACGTCGAGCCGGCCGCTGGACAGGTCGCCCCAGGTGGTGGGGGCGAAGCGGTAGAGACAGCCGTCGGTCTCGTCCTCGGTCAGGTAGATGACCCGGTGGTCGGGGTCGCAGGCGGCGGCCTCGTGCTTGAAGCGGCCCATGGCGGGGCGGGCGCGGGCGGTGCCGCCGAGCGGGCACGTCTCGTGCACCCGGCCGCGGAAGATCTCCTCGCACGACAGCCAGGTGTTCCAGGGGGTGGCGCCGCCGGCGCAGTTGACGCTGGTGCCGCTGAGGATCCGGTAGGCCCGCTCGATCGACCCGTCGGCCCTGAACTTGATCGCCGACGCCCCGCCGACCAGCGGCACCTCGGAGTTGGACACGTAGATCCAGCCGGTGCCGTCGGCGAAGCAGGCGCCGCCGTCGGGAGCCGGGTGCCAGAGGATGCCGCCGACGCTCCGGCCCGACCTGGCCACGACGCGGCCGGTGAAGCCGGAGGGTAACGCCATGCCGTTGGCGTCCGGGGCGCCGAGCGGCCCGTAGGGGCTCGCCCCGGCCGACACCGAGGCGACCGCCTCATGCCACACCGCCCCCGAGAACGCGACCGCGGCGGACATGGCGGTGATGAACGTACGGCGGCGCATGGCGGCTCTCCCCTGATCGCAGTTCGATTCGCATGCACACGATGAGCCATGCTCGTCATTCTGTGAACTGGACAGGAGAGTAAATGTCAGCGGTCAAATCTGTGACGGTTCACAAATCGGTTTCACGAATCGGGCGACCCAGGCCGCCACATCGGCCAGACCATCGCCCCGTCGGGCAGCGTGTACGGCGCCAGCCCCTGATAACCGTGCCGGGCGTAGAGATCGCGGTTGCGCGGGTCACTCGCCTCCAGGTACGCCGGCATACCGTTCAGCCGGGCATGGTGGTGCCGGAGCAACGCCGTCCCGAGCCCCTCGTTCTGCCGGTCGGGGTGGACCGCCAGAAAGGCCAGCCGATGGAACGGCGCCGCGGGCAGATGCCGATCGAACAGCTCGTCGAGCGCCCGGAACCGCTCCACCCACTCACCCGTGGCCTCGGCCAGCCGCCGGTCGTAGTCATGCGGCGGAGGCAGCGGCGACACGTGCGGGAACCAGACCGCGACGGCCGGGCCATCGTCGATCAGGTGGATCTCGCCGTGCTCGACGGCGTGGTCGACGAGGATCCGCAGGTTGGCCGTCATCACCCTGCGCCGCTCCCTGCGGACGGGCACCAGGTAGGACGCCGACCGCAGCCCGGCGAACGCGATCGCGACGAGGTCGGCGACCTGCTCCGCGTCGTCGGCCGTGGCCCGTCGGATGGCCGGCCTCATCGTGAAGGTCTTTCCCATGGGCCCAGGTCTCCTCTCATGCGTCATGCGGTGTCCTGGGCGGTGGCCGCCTGGGCGCCCATCCCCACAAGAGCGTAAACGGCGGGCTGCCCGGACCGCAGCACAAGCGCCCATACCGCCCCAAGTACGGCGGTGACGCCGTAGACCGCGGGCAGCAGCCAGGCGAGCGGGTGGCCCTCCGGCACGCCGAGCAGGGTCGGGAAGTTGTCCAGCGCCAGCCACACCATCACGGCCAGCGCGATCACCGACACGACGGGGGCGATCACCCGCCGGGAGAGCGTCTCGCCGCCCGGTTCGCGGGAGAAGTAGACGATGATCGCGATGGCGGTCACGAAGATCAGCAGCAGCACCCCGAGCCCGCCGAACGAGCCGCCATAGAAGAACAACCGCACCAGCGGATCGAGCCCCAGGATCGCGTACAGCACGATGACGGCCAGCCCGAGCACGCTCTGTGTGATCGAGCCCGCCACCGGCGCGCCGGTGCGCGCGTGCGTGCGGCCGAAGAGCGACGGCAGCACCCGCTCGCGGCCGAGCGCGAAGAAGTAGCGGGCGGTGGTGTTGTGGAAGGAGATCATCGCGGCGAAGACGCTGGTCACGAAGAGCACCCGGGCGATGTTCACCACGGTGCCGCCGAGATGGATGTGCGCGAGGGCGAAGATGGTGTCCGCCTGGTAGCGCTGGGTCACGGTGACGATCCGGCCGGGGCCGGTGGCGACCGTCATGGCCCAGGCCGAGAGCGCGTACAGGACGGCGATGATCGCCACGGACGCGTACGTGGCCGCCGGCACCGTACGACGCGGGTTCCGGCTCTCCTCCGAGAACACCACCGACGACTCGAACCCGACGAACCCGAGCGTCGCGAGCACCAGCAGCGCCCCCACGCCCGGCACGAACAGCGCGGCCGGCGACAGCGTCTCGACCGAGTAGACGCCGTCCGCCGGGTTGATCAGGTCGGCCAGGTCGAACAGCAGGATCACCGCGATCTCGGCGGTCAGCAGCACCGCCAGCAGCCGCCCGTTGACGTCCACCCGCAGCACGCCCAGGCCCGCCACCAGCACCCAGGCGACCAGCGCGATCGCCCACCACGCGGGCGTGACGCCCAGCCAGGCTTCGAGCAGCGGCGCCACCGCCACCCCGAACGCGCCGTAGAGGGCCACCTGCAGCGTGTTGTACGCGACCAGCGCCACCCACGCGGCCGCGATCCCCGCGGGACGGCCGAGCCCCCTGCTGACGTAGGTGTAGAACGCGCCGGCGTTGGCGATGTGCCGGGCCATCGCCACATATCCCACCGCGAACACCGCCAGCACGGCCCCCACCACGAGAAAGGCGATCGGCAGCCCGGTGATCCCGGTGATGGCGTAGCCGGTGGTGACGATGCCGGCGACGACGGTGAGCGGCGCGGCGGCCGACAGGACGAAGTAGACGACGGAGGGCGCCCCGAGCCGGTCGGCGGCGAGCGAGCCGGAGTCCGCTGTACGCATCGTGGTCCTTCCAGGGGGTGTCTTGGCGCGCCTCGTATGGTGCGGCGGAATTCCGGCAGCGGCCAGCGCCCTGCCCGCCACGTTCTCGTTGTCCGGTTCATCACGTGCCCCTTACGCGGTCGGGAGATCCACTTGTTCTGACCTGGGGTAATCGGTGGCGGGGAGCACAACCAGGAGGGACCGAGATGACGGACTTTCCCATTGTTGTCGGTGTAAATCGCACCCAAGATGGCTCTATCGCGGTCGCGGTGGGCGAGTCGGGCATGTACAGCCTGCAGAAAGAGCGCGTCAGCCGCCGCAAGCACCACTGGGGCCGCCTGGGCGACCTGCCCGACCGGTACCTGCCCGCCATGCCCCTGCTCAAGGAGCCGGTGGACCTGGTCGTGGAGGGATATTCCTCCGACACCGAGATCGAGCACGCCGTCGCGTACCAGCAGGAGGCGCGCGCGACCCTCAGCCTGAAGGACGGCGCGCCGATCGTGCTCGTCTCGCACCACCTCTCACACCTCTACAGCGCCTTCCCGCCCTCGCCGTTCGAGCGGGCGGCCGGGCTCGTGATCGACGTACGGGGGAGCAGGGCCGCGGACTTCACCGAGCACGTCGAGCTGCCGCCGGGCACGGACGGCGACCTGCTGGAGGTCGGCTCGTTCTACCGGTGCTCGCGCGAGGAGGGCGTCGAGTGCCTGGCCAAGCAGCTCTGGGACGGCGACTGGGACCGGCCGGCCGGGCTCGGCGCCTTCTTCGCGCTGGTGACGGACATGCTCTGGCCGGACGAAGAGGAGCAAGACAGGGTGACGGGGCTGGCGCCGTACGGCGACCCGGACGCGCTCGGCCTGCCCGACCTCGACGTACGCGGCCACGAGGTGCACGTCCCGCCGGAGTGGCTGGAGGTCTTCGGCCGCGGCGACGCCTTCGTCTACGAGCCGGGCGGCGGCGCGTTCCGCCGGGCCGCGAACCTGGCCGCCGCCGGTCAGCGCGCCTTCGAACGGGCGCTGGCCCGCCTGGCGGACTGGCTGCACGAGCGGACCGGCCTGGACGCGCTGGTGTACGCCGGCGACTCCGCGCTGAACTCCCCGGCCAACGGGCGGCTCGTCCGCGCGTCCCCGTTCCGCGAGGTGTTCGTCCCGCCCAGCCCGCACGACGGCGGCACCGCCGTGGGCTGCGCCCTGTACGGCCTCATCGCCTGCCTCGGCGTGGACAGCCGGTTCCGCTGGACCGACGACTTCCTCGGGCCCGACCCTGACGAGAGCGCGATCGAGGCGGCCGTCCGCGCCCTGCCCATCGGCCTGCACGCCGAGCGTCCCGACCTGCCCGCCGGCCTGTACGCCGAGCGCCCCGCCGACCTGGCCGGCGAGATCACCGCGCTGCTGGCGAGCGGGCTCGTGGTGGGCCTGCACCAGGGCCGCAGCGAGTCGGGCCCGAGGACGCTGGGCAACCGGAGCGTCCTCGCCGACCCGCGCTACCTCCAGGACCACCTCACGTTCGAGGTGCTGGGAAATGAGTGGTTCCGGCCGCTGGGGTCGCTGGTGCTGGCCGGCCACACCGAGCGGATCTTCGACGTGGACCGCCCGGTCACACAGGCCACGGTCGCCGTCCGCCCGGAGTTCCGCGATCTGCTGCCGGGGATCACGCACGTGGACGGCACGGCCAGGCCGCGGACGGTCGAGCCGGTCGCCACCCCGTTCCTGCACGCGCTGCTGACCAGGTGGCACGAGCGCACGGGCGTCCCGGTGCTGATCAACGCCGCGCTCGGGGACCCGCCGGCCGAGACGCCGGAGCACGCGATCGAGGTCCTGCGCTCGACCGGCCTGGACGCGCTGGCGATGCCGCCGTACCTGATCCGCAAAACGACACGAAATCCCAGGTCAGGCTAGGTCATGGGTTCGGCGGTCGGTGGCCGGTACGGTCGGTGCATGCGCGCCTACCGAGCCGGACCCGTGGTGGTGGCCACGCTGGTGCTGTCCACCGCCTGCGGGGGCGCCGCGCCCGCCGCGTACCAGGCGACGCCGACCGTCTCGCCTCTCAGAGAGCCGCTGGCCGGGAAGGTCGTGGTGATCGACCCCGGGCACAACGGCGGCAACGCCGCGCATCCCGAGGAGATCAACCGTCAGGTCGACATCATCAACGGCCGCAAGGCGTGCAACACCACCGGCACCGAGACCGACGACGGCTACACGGAGCACGCCTTCACCTGGGACGTCGCCAACGACCTCAAGCCGATGCTGGAGAAACTGGGCGCCAAGGTCGTGCTCACCCGGCCCGACGACAAGGGCGTGGGCCCCTGCGTCACCGAGCGGGCCGCCATCGGCAACGAGGCCAGGGCGGACGCGGTCGTGTCGATCCACGGCGACGGGGCCGCGCCGGGCGGGCACGGGTTCCACGTGATCATGCCCGGGTTGCTGCCCGGGCACAACGACGACGTGATCAAGCCCTCCCGCAGGCTCGGGCGGGCCATCCGCGACGCCTTCCGCGCCGGCACCGGCCTGCCGTACGCCACCTACACCGCGCGAAACGGCCTGCAGACGCGCACCGACCTGGGCGGGCTCAACCTGTCGAAGCGGCCGGCGGTGTTCATCGAGTGCGGCAACATGCGCAACGACGGCGACGCCGCCAAGATGTCCGACGCCGCCTTCCGCAAGCGCATGGCCACCTCCCTGGCCGCCGGGCTCAGGCGGTACCTGAACTAGCGTAGGCGCGCAGGAACACCGTCACCGCGGCCTCCGACAGGCGTTCGCGGTCGGCCTCCGTGTAGTGCTCGCCGCCGCCGCCCGAGAACATCACCTTGTTCACCGGGATCCACAGCAGCAGGCCGGCGAAGTGCTCGGCGGCGAGCTGCGGGTCGTCGAGGCGGAGCAGGCCGCGGCCGGCCAGCCGCTCGAACGCCGTGGCCATGGTCTTCAGCGAGCGCTCGAAGCCCTGCTCGTACCAGGCCCGGCCGAGGTCGGGGAAGCGGTCGGCCTCGGCGATGATCAGCCGGCGCAGCCGCAGCACGTCGGGGTGCAGGATCGCGTCGAGGAAGCGGCGGGCCAGCTCGCCGAGGTCCTTCTCCAGGTCGTCGCTGTCGTCGAGGGCCGCTGTGATCATCTTGGCCAGCCCGTCCACCTGGCCGGTGGTGTCCAGGATGATGCTGGTGAAGAGCTGTTCCTTGTCGGTGAAGTGTTTGTAGACGGTCTGCTTCGACACCGCGGCCAGTGAGGCCACCTCGTCCATGCTCGCGCCGACGTAGCCGTTGCGCAGGAAGACGGGCAGCGCCGCCTCCAGGATCTGCCTGCGCTTGCGTGCCGTCCGGCCGTCCTCTTCAGGTGCCATGCCCAACACAGTACTAGACAGTTCCGTACTGATGTCAGTACTGTACCGTCTAGTTCCGAAACGCGGGAAGGACAGATCATGAGCGATCTCCAGAAGCAGGTGCAGGAAGCCGCCGACCGCCTCGTCGAGTCGGGCGAGGAGCGCGGGCTCCAGGTGGCCGCCTACCGGGAGGGCGTCCAGATCGTGGACGTGGTCGCGGGCGTCGCCGACCCAGGGACGGGCCGCCCCGTGACGTCCGATACGCCCTTCTACAACTTCTCGATCGGCAAGGGCGCCACCGCGACGGTCGCGCACCTACTCGCTGAGCGGGGGCTGTTCGGCTATGACACGCCGGTGGCCGAGCTGTGGCCGGAGTTCGCGCGGCACGGCAAGCAGGGCGTCACCGTACGCCACGTGCTCTCGCACACGGCCGGCGTGCCCGGCGTCCCCCTGGACACCACGCCCGAGGACGTCTGCGACTGGGGCAAGATGGTCGCCGCGCTGGAGGACGCCGAGCTGTGGTGGGAGCCGGGCACCAAGGTCGGCTACCACGCCTACACGTTCGGCTTCCTGGTGGGCGAGATCGTCCGGCGGGTGACCGGCAAGCCCATCTCCCAGGTGCTGCTGGAGGAGGTCACCACGCCGCTGGGCGTGGCCGATGAGCTCTACTTCGGGATGCCCGAGAAGGAGCACGCGCGGCTGGCCAGGCTGGAGGACGCGCCGGCGGACATGTCGGCGTTCGGGGAGATGCCAGCGGACCTGCCGATGTTCAGGGCCGCGCCGATGACGCTGATGCCGAACGCGGAGCTGGGCAACCGGCCCGACTACCTGTCGGCCGACATTCCGGCGGGCGGCAAGACCTCGGCCAGGGCGATCGCGCGGATGTACGCGGCGCTGCTCGGCGAGGTGGACGGGACACGGCTGATCTCTGCCGAGCGACTGCGCGAGGTCACGGCCGTGGCGTCGAGTGGCATGGACGAGGTGTTCGGCATGCCGTCGACCTGGGGGCTCGGTTTCGGCATCGGCGACCCGGCCTCCAGCACCGAGCCGAGCCCGACGACGTTCGGGATGGCGGGCGCCGGCGGCAGCTCGGCCTGGGCCGACACTGCGACGGGCACGACGTTCGCGCTCACCAAGAACCGGCTCACCAACGACTTCTCGGCGGCCGGTCTGATGGGCGGCCTGATCTCCCAGGGCTAGGAGCTCGGCGTCGCCTTGCCGGGGCTCAGCCGTCGCGGCACAGCGGCTTGCCGCCGACCACGCAGGCGATCTCGTCGAGCTGACAGCTCAACAGGGTGCCGTTCATGCCGAGCACCAGCACGAGGTCGCGCCGGGGCGGGTGCGCCAGCATGACCCTGCCGACGACGCCGTTGTCCAAGATCACGGTAGGGCGGCCTGCCGCGTTGTCCATGCCCTCGTGACTCCTCTCAGGTCCGGAACGAGGCCCGCGCCGGACCCGTCCCCACCAGGATGCACAGGCTTGTGCCCCGAGCGCATCGGTCATGAGGCTCTAATTCATGCCGACTGCCGCCGGACGTTAGCTACTCGCGAGTAGGATGGGCTGATCCGGCGAAGGAGACGGCCCCTGTGACCGAGCTAGAACGCGTTCCGCCCGGTGTCGATCCCACGGTTCCGAGCTCCGCCCGGGTCTACGACTACCTCCTCGGCGGCAAGGACCACCTGGCGGTGGACCGGGCGGTGGCCGACAGGCTCCTCGCCGTCGCCCCCGACGCCCGCCTGGTGGCCAGGGCCAACCGCCGCTTTCAGATCGAGGTGGTCAGGCATCTGGCCGAGCGTGGCCTGCGCCAGTTCATCGACCTGGGCACCGGCATCCCGACCTCGCCCAGCATCCACGAGACCGTCCGCGCGGTGAGCCCGGCCTGCCGGGTGATCTACGTGGACCACGACCCCATGGTGCGCCTGCACGCCCAGGCGCTGCTGGCCGACGCCCCGGGCGTCGCCGGCATCCAGGCCGACCTGCGCCGTCCCGCCGAGCTGTTCGCCGACCCCCACGTCAGCGGGCTGATCGACTTCGACCAGCCGCTGTGCGTGCTGATGGTCGGCGTCCTGCACTACGTCATGGACGAGGAGGACCCGGCCGGGATCGTGGACGCCTTCAGGAAGCGCATGGTCCCCGATAGCGCGCTGGTGATCTCGCACTCCATGGCCGAGAGCGCCCCCGAGGCGATCGAGCGACTCCGGATGGCGACGGCCGGCTCGCCCGCGCAGGCCAGGTTCCGCACGCGGGCGGAGGTCCTGCGGTTGTTCGACGGGTTCGAGCTGATCGGGCCCGGCCTGGTGCCGGTCCAGGACTGGCACCTCGGCCCGGACGACCTCCCCCTGCTGGACGGCCCGCCGCTGATGCGCGTGGACGGCGGGGCCGGGCTGCTCAGAGCCTGATCGACTTGATGATCTTGACCAGTTCGGGAACGAGGGGCTCGCTGGCCATCACGGTGACCACGACGCCGTCGCGCTCCACCCAGCCGGCGTAGCGCCCGTGGCCCAGCGCGCCATCGCCGTCCCTGGTCAGCACCTCGCGGCTGCCGACCTTCAGGGTCGTGGTGTCGGTGAACCGCCCCTCCTGGAACGGCACCTTCTTGAGCTGGGCGAGCTTGGTCACCCCGGGCCGGCACGCGACCCGGACCCACAACGACCGGTGCGCGCGGTCCACGTCGTCGCGGTCATCAGCCCACAGGTAGCCGTACTCGGTCATGCCGTGGTGCCTGTTCGCCACCACCTCGCCGTAGGTGAACCCCTTCGGCAGGTGGCCGACGCGCACACCCTTGATGGCCTTCGTACCCCTGGCCGGCCGGTCGGGCTCGGTCCGCTTCAGCTCCGCCTTGGACGGGGCGGGGCAGGCGGGGCGGGCGGACGCCTCGGCGGGCAATGCGATCAGCGCCAGCGTCGCGGCGATGGGCAGCGCGGCCAAGGCGTGAAGTGTTCTCATGCCGGGATTGGATGCCGCCCGTGATCGGAAAGTTCAGTAGTTCTTGAGCTCGATGTCCGTGGCGAACTTGTCGCCCATTTTCATCATCAAACGGAGCAGGAAGCGGTATTTGAACATCCAGTTGCGCATCCGGAGCCGGGCGGGGGTCGCGGGGGCGAGGAAGGGGCCCGCGTTGCCGTTCTTGGCCATTTTGGCGTATCCGCGCATCAGCCTCTCGTACTCGGCGAAGGCCACCCGGTGATCGCCGCCGGCCGCGGCCAGCTCGCCCGCCAGCACGTACGCGCCCACCATGGCCAGCCCGCTGCCGAAGCCGCCCAGGGTGTTGCCGTACGCCGAGTCGCCCAGCAGCACCACCCGGCCCTGGCTGTAGCGGTCGATCCTGACCTGGCTGATCGAGTCGAGATAGACGTCCTCCGACCGGTCCACCGCCGCCATGACCGCCGGTGCCCGCCAGCCCATGCCCTTGTAGACGCGGGCCAGGATGTCCTTTTGGCCGCGCGGGTCGTAGCGGTCGTAGTCGAGCCGCTCGGAGGCGAACACGAAGAACGCCGGCGCCTTCGGGCCGCCCACGGCGACCATCCTGCCCGGCTCGTTGTACATCTGGGGCATCCCGCCGAATTCCCCCTCGATCTCTACCAGGGCGTAGTAGTGGCCGAGGAAGCGCACATAGTCGGACTCGGGGCCGAAGGCGAGGCGGCGCACGTTCGAGTGGATGCCGTCCGCGCCCACGACCAGGCCGAACGTACGGGGTGCGGAGCGTTCGAAGGTGACGTGGACGCCGTCGGGGGTCTCGGTGAGTGACGTGATCGAGTCGCCGAAGACGTACTCGCAGTGGGCCGCCGTGTGCTCGTAGAGGAGCCTGGCCAGGTCGCCGCGCCTGATCTCCAGGTCGCCGCCGGTGAACTCGCCCGGCACGACCGCCACCTTGCGGCCGTGGGCGTCCACGATCTCCTGGTCGGTGCCGCCGGTCCGCAGCCGCCGCACGTCTTCCAGGACGCCCATGCGGTCGAGGACGGTGAGGTGGGTCGCGCCCTTGAAGTCGACGGCCTGGCCGCCGGTGCGAAGGACGGGGGCCTTCTCGACCACGGTGACGGTGTAGCCGTGGCGGGTCAGCCAGTGGGCGAGGGCGGGGCCGCCGATGCTGGCGCCGGAGATGAGGACGTTGGTGTTGCGCATGCCCGGCAGCCTCGCCGCCGCCACTGACAGCGGGACGACCACCGGCTGACAACGTCCCGCGGCACTGTCAGCAGGGCGGCTACCGGTCGTGAGCCTCCCGCGGCACTGTCAGCGGGGTGGCTACCGGTCGACGGCCTCCCGCAGCACCGTCAGCGCCGCCTCCCTCGACAGCGCCGCCCCCTTGGCGTACGCCGCCGCGAACCCCTCGGCTCCCAGCGCCTCGGTCGCCCCGGCGGCGACCTTCGCGACATCCCGGTCCCCGGCCACCGCCATCCCTCGCAACGCCACCGCCACCCCCAGCAGCAACGCCGCCCGCCGGGGTGCCGCCTCGGCGAGAGCGTGACCGGCCAGGCCCTCTGCGGCGTCGGCGAGGTCGGTGGCCAGAGGGGAGCCCAGAGCGGTTGCCAGGGCGGCGTCGTGCCTGCGGGCGGCATCCGCCATGTCCCCGTTCGCCTCGGCCAGCCGGCCCAGCGCCGTGTACACGTGCGATCTGGTCCCATCGGCGGTGAACGCGGCGTTCCCCGTGGCGGACAGCGCCGAGTCGAGCCGCCTGGCCGCCTCCGCGAGATCCCCCTCGAACCGGGCGATCTCGCCCAGCTCCAACTGCACCCACGCCATCAGCTCGGGCCGTCCCAGCCGCCGTTCGAGCTCGCCCGCCCGCTCGTAGTCGGCCCGGGCGGCCGCGGTGTCACCCGCCCGCCAGTGCGCGCCGGCCCGCCGCCCCAGCACGTCCACGAGCTCGTCGAGCGCCCCGAGCTCCTCCAGCAGGCCGAGCGCCGTACCCCACAGCCCCATGGCGCGCGCCCAATCGCCGCGCCAGCTCGCTACCAGGGCGAGCTGGTCGAGCGCCTGCGCCTTCCCCCAGCGCTCGCCCACCGCGCCGAAGTCGGCCAGCACCGACTCGAACTCCCGCTCCGCCGCCACGACGGAGCCGCTCAGCAGCGCGATCAGCGCGATGCTGAGCCGTCCGAGAGCCCGGCTCCACGGATCGCTCCCGAGCATCTGATGCCCTCGTGCCGTCGCCACCGGCCCGTCGGGCGGCCCGGTGATCATGCCCCACAACGCCACCCCGAACCGGTATCGGGCCGGCCGGCCGAGTGACTCGACGATCGCGCGCGCCCGCTTCCAGTGCGGCGACCCCGCTTCCGGTACGGCGTGCAGCACGGTCAGTACGTATTCCTCGGCGATCTCGGCGGGCGGCTCGGCCCCGAGGGTGTCGAGGGTGTCGAGGGCGTCGAGGAGCCGGGCGGCGTGCCGGGTGGCCTGACCCCGCCGCCCGCTCAGCCACCAGTACATCGCCAGCGCCGCCACCAGCCGCGCCGCCGCCATCCTGTCGTGCTCCACGCTCCACCGCAGCGCCGCCTGCAGGTTGGCGTTGTCCGCCGACAACCGGGCCAGCCATTCGAGCTGCTCGCTCCGGTAGAGGTGATCGTCGGCCCGCCGCGCGAAGGCCAGGAACCAGGCGGCGTGGGCCTCCCGCAGCCGCTCCTCCTCACCCGCCGCCACCAGTCGTTCCAGGCAGAACAGCCGGATGGTGTCGAGCATGTGGTAGCGCTCACCGTCCGTCTCGACCAGCGACTTGTCCACCAGACCGGCGAGCACGTCATCAACGGGCTCACCGCCGACGGGCCCAGCGCCGACGGGTCCACTGCCGACGGGCTCAGCGCCGCCCGGTTCTGGGCCGCAGACCTGTTCGACCGCCTCCAGGCTCGCGCCCCCGGCGAACACCGCGAACCGCCTGGCCAGCCGCTGCTCACCGGCGTCCAGCAACCCCCAGCTCCACTCCACCACGGCGTGCAACGTCTGGTGGCGGGCGGCGGCCGTGCGGTCGCCGCGCGACAGCAACCGGAACCGGCCGTGCTCGGCCAGCCGGTCGGCGATCTCGGCGACCCCGAACGTCCGCACCCGAGCCGCCGCCAGCTCGATCGCCAGCGGCAGGCCGTCCAGGGCCGCGCAGATCCGCAGCACCGCGTCCAGGTTGCCGGCGTCGAGCGAGAACCCCTGCCGCACGGCCGCCGCCCGCTCGGCGAACAGCCTGACCGCCGGATAGCCCAGGGGATCACCGACAGGGCCGCCGTCGGCCGGCGGGGTGGGCAGGGGCGCCAGCGGGACCAGCCGCTCGCCGGTGATCGCCAGCGGCTCCCTGCTGGTGGCCAGGACGGTGAGGCCGGGACAGGCGGCGAGCAGCCGCCGGGCGAACGTGGCGGCCTCGGCGACGACGTGCTCGCAGTTGTCCAGGATGAGCAGCAGCTCCTGCCCGGCCAGCGCGGCCACCAGCCGTTCGGTGGGATCGGGCCCACCGGCGGCGGACGGCAGCAACGCCGGCTCCCGCAACCCGAGCGCCCCGAGCACGGCCCGCGCCACCTGCCCGCCCCCCTCGACGAGCGACAGATCCACGAAACACGCCGCACCCGCCTGGGCGGCCTCGATGGCCAGCCGAGTCTTACCGGTCCCACCAGGCCCGACGATGGTGATCAGGCGGGCGGTGATGTCCGGGCGCCCGCCGGCGTTCAGACCACCGGTGGCGTTCGGGCCGCCCGTGGTGTTCGGGTGGGCGTTCGGGAGCAGGGCGGCCAGGTTCGCGAGTTCTTCCTCGCGCCCGACGAAGCTGCTGAGCTGCACGGGCGGCCCCGTCAGGGCGGTGCGTCGCCGTTCGCCGCGCAGAATGTCCAGGTGCACGGCGGCGAGCTCGGGCGACGGGTCGGTCCCGAGCTCCTCGGCCAGCAGCCGCCGCGCGTCGTCGAAGACCTCCAGCGCCTCCGCCGCCCGCCCGGCCCCGTGCAGGGCCCGCATGAGCAGCCCGCGCGCCCGCTCCCGAAGCGGCTGCGCGGCCACCAGCTCGCGCAGCCCGGCCACCGGACTGGCCTCAGGCAGCTCCAGCTCCGCCGCGAACAGGTCCTCGGTGGCCGCCAGCCGCAGCTCCTCCAGCCGCACCACCTGCGGCCCGGCGAACGGCGCGTCCGCCACGTCCGCGAACGCCGGCCCCCGCCACAGCCCCAGCCCCTCCCGTAGCAAGGCGGCGGCCTGGAAGGGCCGCCCCGCGGCCAGCAGCCGGCGCCCCTCCAGCGACAGGTCCTCGAACCGGTGCGCGTCCACGCACTCCCGGTCCACGGCCAGCCGGTAGCCGGTCCCGTGGAACTCGATCAGGTCGGCCGGCAGGTGCCGCCGCAGCCGGGACACCTGCGCCTGGACGGCGTTGGCCGCGCCACCGGGCGGACGGTCGCCGTACTGGCCGTCGATGAGGCGTTCGAGGCTCACCATCCGGCCCGCGTCGAGCAGCAGCATCGCGAGCAGGGCGCGCGGACGCGGACCGCCCACGGAGACCGGTTCGCCGCCGGGTGAGCGCACCACGAGCGGCCCAAGGATGCCGAACTGCACGGTGTCGATTATCCCGTACGTACCTGATGACCAGGCGCGACGGAATTATCGGTATGTCCTACCGATGCACATACGTATTTCCCCGCCGGGACCGAGCGCTTAGCGTCGGGCGGCAACAAGGCGAAACGATCCGCTCACTTTCTCTTCACCCCCCATCACCCCCCAATTTCCCCGACATCTCCGCGCACCCAGGCGATCCCGGGTGACGCGGCGGCCGTCGTGTGCTCACAAGCTCCCGGCGGCCCGGGGAAACGCCGAAAGGAGCACTGCAGCGTGAAACGTAAAGCCTTACTCGCGGCGGTCGTAGGCATCGCCACGGCCGCGACGATGGCATTACCCGTGCCATCGGCGAACGCCGCCCCTCCCGGGGCGGCCAAGTCCCAGGGAAACCGCACGCTCGCGGCGGCCGACCCCGCCTCGCTCGCGGCCGCGGTCGCGGACAAGGCCGTCTCCAGCCAGCTCGACGAGCTCACCAGAGGCCCGGACGAGGCCTACAGCCGGGTCTCGGTCACCCCGGGCGCGAGCGACATGTTCTACGTGGCGTACGAGCGCACGTACAAGGGACTGCCGATGGTCGGCGGCGACGCCGTCGTCGTGACCGACGCGGCGGGGAACGTCAGGGACACGGTCGCGGCGAGCGACGCGAGCCCGAGCGGCGTGCCGACCACCGCCACGATCAGCGCCGCGCGGGCCACCCGGGTGGCCAAGACGAAGCTCTCGCGGGTGGACGACACCGCCGAGCCCCGCCTGGTCGTGCTGGCCTGGGGCGACAAGCCCAGGCTGACGTGGGAGGCCGTGGTCGGCGGCATCGCCGGCAGCAAGCCGAGCATCCAGCACGTGTTCGTGGACGCCAGGACCGGCGAGATCGCCGACTCCTACGACCTCGTCCGCGCGGGCACCGGCAACGGCTACTACTACGGCCAGGTCACGATCAACACCAGCGGCTCCGGCAGCTCGTACTCGATGACCGACACCACCAGGCCCGGCATCCAGTGCGGCGGGCAGAACGGCAGCGCCTACACCGGTACGGACGACGCGTGGGGCACCGGCTCCGGCACCAACCTGGAGACCGCCTGCGTGGACGCCCTCTACGGCGTCCAGCGCGAATGGGACATGCTGCGCGACTGGCTGGGCCGCAACGGCATCAACGGCAGCGGCCGCGGCTTCCCCGCCCGCGTCGGCCTCAATGACGTCAACGCCTACTGGAACGGCAGCTACACCAACTTCGGCCACAACCAGGCCAACACCGCGCAGGCGACCCCCATCGACGTCGTGGCCCACGAGTTCGGGCACGCCATCTTCCAGACCACGCCCGGCGGCGCCGGCTCCGGCAACGAGAACGGCGGGCTCAACGAGGCCACCGGCGACATCTTCGGCGCGCTCACCGAGGCGTACGCCAACCACGCCGGCGACCCGCCCGACTACCTGGTGGGCGAGGAGGTCAACCTGGTCGGCCAGGGGCCGATCCGCAACATGTACAACCCGAGCGCGCTCGGCGACCCCAACTGCTACTCCTCCTCGATCCCGAGCACGGAGGTGCACGCGGCGGCGGGCCCGCTGAACCACTGGTTCTACCTGCTGGCCGAGGGCAACAACCCGGGCGGCGGCAAGCCGGCCAGCCCGATCTGCTCCGGCGGGCCCTCGTCGGTCACCGGCGTCGGCATCCAGAACGCCGGCAAGATCTTCATGGGCGCGCTCGGCCGTAAGACGTCGAGCTGGCGCTACACCAACGTGCGCGCCGCCTCGGTCGCGGCCGCCATCGAGCTGTTCGGCGCGAGCAGCGCCGAGTGCAACACCACCAAGGCGGCGTGGAGCGCGGTCAGCGTGGCGGCGGCGTCGGGCGAGCCCGCGTGCGGCACGCCGGGCAACGACTTCTCGCTCACCCTCAACCCGTCGGCCGGCAGTACGGCACCGGGCCAGCAGGTGACGGCCACGGTCAACACGCAGACCACCTCGGGCAGCGCCCAGACCGTGAACCTGACCGCGTCGGGGCTGCCCTCCGGCACCACGGCGACCTTCACCCCGGCCTCGGTGACCTCGGGCGGCTCCTCGACGCTGCGGCTGTCGGTCGGGGCGTCCACGGCGCAGGGGACGCACCGGATCACCGTGACCGGCGCGGGCACGACCAGCCACACCGCCACCTACACCCTCACGGTCGCCACGGGCCCGGGCGGTGACGACCCGCCGGACATCAGCCTGGCCAACATCAAGGCGCACCTCACGCAGTTCCAGTCGATCGCGACCAGCAACGGCGGCAACCGCAGGTCGACCACGAACGGCTACCTGCAGTCGGTCACCTACGTCGAGAACCAACTGCGCGCGGCCGGGTACAACGTCGTCCGGCAGGCCTGCGGCACGAGCACCTGCACCAGCGGCGCGGGCCCGAACCTGATCGCCGACTGGCCCGGCGGCGACGCCAACCAGGTCATCATGTCCGGCGCGCACCTCGACAGCGTGTCGGCCGGACCCGGCATCAACGACAACGCCTCGGGCTCGGCGAACCTCCTTGAGGTCGCGCTGACCCTGGCGCAGCGGAACCCGACGCTGGCCAAGCACGTCAGGTTCGGCTGGTGGAGCGACGAGGAGCAGGGGCTGAACGGCTCAGAGTTCTACGTCGCCTCGCTCAGCGCCGCCGAGCGGTCGCGGATCCAGGTCTACTACAACTACGACATGACGGGCTCCACCAACGGCGGTTACTTCATCAACAACATCAACACCGCCGGGGCCACGTACCTGAAGGAGTTCTACGACCGGCTCAGCCTCCAGCCCGAGGAGAACGTCGAGGGCGCCAACCGCTCCGACGACGCCTCCTTCCGCAACGCCGGCATCGCCAGCTCGGGCGTCGCGGCGGGTGCCAGCGCCACGAAGACGTCGGCGCAGGCGGCCAAGTGGGGCGGCACGGCGGCGCGGGCGTACGACTCCTGCTACCACGCCTCCTGCGACACCACCACCAACATCAACGACACGATCCTGGACCGGGCGGCGGACGCGGCCATGTACGCGATCTGGAAGCAGGCGGTCGGCGGCACCCCGCCCACGCGCGACTTCTCGATCTCGGCGAACCCGGCCTCCGGCACCGTGCAGGCGGGCTCGGCGGCGACGTCCACGATCGGTACGACCACCACGGCGGGCACCGCCCAGACCGTGAACCTGTCGGCGAGCGGCCTGCCCACGGGCGCCACGGCCGCGTTCAGCCCGGCCTCGGTGTCCTCGGGGAGCTCGTCCACGCTGACGATCTCGACCGCGGCCACCACGCCGGCCGGCAGCTACACCGTCACGGTGACCGGCACGGGTGAGACGGCGACGCGCACGACGACGTACGCGCTGACCGTGCAGAGCACCTCGGGCGGCCGGACGTTCACCAACGGCACCAACTATCCGATCGCCGACTTCAGCAACACCCAGAGCTCCATCGTCTCCACCGCGTCGGGCACCGCGACCACCCCGGTCCAGTTGTCCATCACGATCAGCCACACCTGCGCGGAGGACCTCGACATCTGGGTACGCGGCCCCAACGGCACCTGGTACGCGGTCGACCGCTACGGCGGCACGACGTGCACCCAGTACGGCACCAGGACGTTCTCCGTCCCGGTGAGCCAGCAGGCGGCCGGCACCTGGGTGCTGGACATCGAGGACGTCTACTCCGGTGACACCGGCTTCCTCGACTCCTGGAGCATCACCGTCTGACCATCCTGCGGGGGCCCCGCGAGGGGCTCCCGCACCTCTGCCCGCGTCCGCACTCCCAGCTTCTGCAGCACCTTCGCCACGTGCGTGTCCACGGTCCGCTGCGACAGGAACAGCACCTCGGCGATCTCCCTGTTCGTCCGCCCGAGCGCGACCAGCCGGGCGACCTCGCTCTCCCGGGGCGACAGCACCCCGCTCCCGGTCCTCCTGCCGCGCCGGGGCGCGCTCGTCCCGCCGATCTCGCGCAGCAGCCGCCGGCAGCGGGCCGCGTCGTGGGTGGCGCCGAGCGCCGCGTACCACTCGACGGCGTCGGCGACCAGGCCGGCGGCCCGCTCCCGGTCCCCGAGCGCCAGGCACGCGCCCACCTCCCACTCGGCCGCTCGCGCCGCCGCGTAGGGCCGGGGCATCGCCTGGTACGCCTCCCGCGCCCGCGCGAAACACCGGGCCGCCTCGTCGAACCCGCCCGCGTACCAGGCCAGCGCCCCCCGCGCGGAGTCGAGCCCCGCGTACGCCGACGGCGCGTTCCTGCCCTCGATCCCCGCCGCGAACTCGGCCACCAGCCCGGCCGCCTCCTCCGCGCGCCGGGCCCGCAGCAGCGCCGCCACCGAGGTGGGCACGAGCCAGTCGCCCCACACCCAGACGCCCTTGCGGCGCAGCCTGGTCACCGCCGCGCCGGCCTCGCGCAGCGCCTCCTCCAGCGCGCCCCTGGTCAGGTGGAGCTCGACCAGCCCGCTGGAGGCCGCCACGGCGACGGGCAGAAAGCCCGAGTCCAGATCCCGTACGCCGGCCGCCTCGAACTGCTCGCCGGCCTCGTCCCACTCGCCCCTGGCCAGGGCCAGCACGCCGAGCGCCAGCCGGGCGTCGACCGCGAGCAGCGGCGCCTCGAACAGCGTCTCCACGGCGGCGGCGGCCCGTTCGCGCAGGCCGTCCCAGCGCCCGGTCAGCAGGTCGAGGCGGATCGACGACATCTCGACCAGGAACACCGGGTAGAGCGCGCCGGTCTCCTCGGCGATCCGCCTGCTCTGGCCCGCGAACCGCTCGGCCGCCTCGTAGTGCCCGAGCGCGAGGGCGGCGTCGTACAGGTTGGAGTAGCCGCGCGCCACCTGCCTGCGCACCGCCGTGGACGGGTCGTTGACCGGCAGCGTGCCGGCCAGCTCGAACGCGTCCTGCGCGCCCACCAGCATGGCCAGGCTGACCTTGTTGGCCAGCACGGCGGCGGTCAGCTCGGGGTCCTGGTCCTCCAGCAGGAGCTTCTCCGCCTGGGCCATCCACTCCTCGTGCGTGGCGAGCGGCTCGGCGCCCCACGCGGGCATCGCCAGCAGGGCCAGGCCGCGGGCGGCGAGGCTGGGGCTGTCGGTCAGGTCGGGGAGCGCGGCCAGGATCTCCTGGCGGCCGGCGGCGACCGAGCCCGCCTGGTTGGACAGCAGCACGCCCAGGTTGAGGCGGGCCTCGCCGCGTACCCGCTGGGACAGGAAGTCGTCGGAGAGCAGGTGGCGCAGGATGCGGACGACCCGCCGGTGCGACAGGCCGATCGCGGCGACCCTGCTGAGCCGCAGCGCCAGCGGGCCGCGGGCGTCGCTGGGGAGCTTGGGGTCGGCGAGCAGCCCTTCGAGCACCTCGACGGCCAGCGGGATGTCGCCGAGGGCGGCGGCGTGGTCGGCGGCGGCGCTGCCGTGATGCTGCCAGGCGGCGAAGTCGCCGGCGCGGCGGGCGTGGTGGGCGAGCTGGACCAGGGGTGGCGGGTCGAGCGCGGCCAGGGCGTCCATGGCGCGGCGGTGGGTGAGCCTGCGGTCGGGGCCGGGGATGGCGTCGTAGACGGCCTGCTGGGCCAGGGTGTGGCGGAAGCCGTACTGGCCGTCCTGGTGTTCGAGCAGCACTCCGGCCTGCAGCGCCTGGCTCAGGCCGCGGTCGGTGGACTCTTGGGGCAGCCCGGAGACGGCGGCGATCAGCGGTTCGTCGGCGGGCAGGCCCAGGACGGCGGCGGCGTGCACGGTGCGCAGGCCGGCCGGGGTGAGCCCGGTGAGCCGTTCGGCCATGGCCTCGCGCAGCAGCATCGGCACGGCCATGCGATCGAGTGCCTCCGGTTCGGGCAGGCGGCCCTCGTCGTCGAGCAGCGAGCGCACCACCTCCTCGATCACGAACGGTACCCCCGCCGTGCGTTCGTGCAGCTTGGCGGCGAAAGCGGCGAACGCGGCGGCCCCGGCGGCGCCGGGGATCGGTGCCGGATGGCCGAGCAGCGCGCCGGTCAGGCTGCGCACGCCTTCGACGTCGAGCGGCGTCAGCGAGATCACCTCGCAGCGCACGCCGGGCGCCCGCCGGTACGCGTGCCCGAACGGCAGCCCCGGCACCGGCAGCTCCTCCCGCCGGAACGTCACCACCAGCGCCAGCCCGTCCGGCGGCTGGCCGCTCAGGAAGCGCAGCAGGTCACGGGTGCCGTCGTCGGCCCAGTGCAGGTCCTCGACCACCAGCACGACGGGCCCCGCCGCGGCCAGCAGCGCGTGCACCGCGCGGAACAGGTGGTGCCGCTCGGCGCGCGGGTCGTCGAGGGGCGACGGCGACGGCGCGGCCGGCAGCCGCCCCGCCAGCTCGGGCAGGTAGCCGCGCAGCACGCCGGTGACCGGGCTGAGCCGGTCCAGGCCGGGCAGCGTGATGTGCCGGATGGCGTCGAGCACGGGCCCGTACGGGAAGGGCTCGCGGATCTGGTGGCAGTGGCCGAGCAGCACCGTCCGCTCGCCGCCGAGCAGCGGGTCGATCGCCGCCCGGACGAGACTGGTCTTTCCTATACCCGCCTCGCCCTGCACCTGGGTGACGGCGGGCGGGCTGGTGAGGGTGGAGACGAGTAATCGCAGCTGGGCGTCTCGCCCGACCAGCGCAGGAGAAACCAGGCTTGCCATCGGGATCTCCGTTACAGTGCGGTTTACTCCCCTTGTCGAAATACCGTTATCCACTAACGGTAAGCACGGGTCAAGACTCAGCCGACATGCGCCTTCTCCGCCGGGGCGGGCAGGTCGAGGCAGTCACGCAGCTTGACCGGCTGGAGGAACAGGGTCGCGATCAGGCCGACGACGGCGATGGCCGCCGAGATGAGGAAGATGTGGCCGGTCGCGTCGCCGTACGCGGCCCCGTACGACCAGTCGCACCGGCTCCGGCAGCGCCGCGATGTTCAGCGAGCCGCCGCCCGCCGCGCCCGTTGAAGGGAGCTGTGCCGGAGTACGGGCGAGCGTCCAGGATCGGCCGCTCGCCCCTTCTCCTCCGATAGCCGTCTATGCGGGCAGGTTCCACTTCTGCGGGTCCAGGCCGTTGCAGTCGTAGATCTGGAGCTTGGTCCCGTTGGCCGTGGCGCCCTGCGGGGCGTCGAGGCAGCGCCCCGACTGCGGGTTCAGCAGCGACCCGTTCGCCTGGGGCACCCACTTCTGCCCGCCGTTGGTGTTGCACTGCCAGAGCTGCACCTTGGTGAAGTTGGCGGTCCCGTTGGCGTCGATGTCCAGGCACTTCCCGAACGCCCGCAAGGTCCCGTCAGGATGCTTCGACCACCGCTGCCCCGTGGCGACGCCGCAGTCCCAGAGCTGGGCCGCGTTGCCGTTGGTGTTCGTGTTGGTGTCCACGTCCAGGCACTTGCCGGCCCCCGCGGGCCCGGTGATCTGGCCGGCCTTTCCGGGCAGTGTGCCGATCCCGTACCTGACCTGGCACTGGTTCCCCGTGAGATGGGTGGCCGCCAGGTAGAGGAAGTCGGTCCCGTTGGCCAGCGGCGTGATCGGCGAGCTGTACCCGGGGCAGGACGGCTCACCGGCCGAGTAGCCCCCGGTGGGCGAGATGTTCACCGGCGCCTCGATCTCGGTCCACGCCCCCGCTCCGAGGTTCGTGTTGGCGAACAGCACCTGGCCCGACTCGCCGAGCACGGTCTTGTTGCCGGTCGGCCCGGCCACCACCCGCTGCCCCGACAGCAGCAGGGTCCCGTTGGCCCCGCCACCGGGCAGCCAGGCCACGTACGGCGTGTGCAGCAGCTCCCGATCGTCCGACGTGCGCACCAGCGTGCCCGCCCCCGACCCCCAGTTCAGCCCGTCGGAGCTGGTCTTGGTGTACACCTCGCAGGCGTGGTCGGCGTTGGTGGCGTCCCGGCACATCTCGTACGCCATCAGAAAGGTGCCGTTCGGCAGCGCCGTCACGATCGACATGCCCGGCCTGGCTAGGTTGTCGGCCGGGAAGGCCACGTCCTGGGTCAGCGTGGCGCTCCACGACTGCCCGCCGTTGGTGGAGGTGTAGTGGCCGATGACCTGGTTGTTCGTGGCGGTGTTCGCCGGCCGCTCGTCGGAGATGAAGCAGGCCAGCGTGTTGTTCGGCGCCAGCAGGAACCACGGCTCCCAGATGCCGTGCCCGATCGTGTTGGGCAGGCCGCTGGTCTGGGTGCAGTTGGACAGGTACGTCCAGCTCGCCCCGTGGTCGGTGCTCTTGAACACCTCGACCTTCTGGGCCGTGAAGTTGCCCTCCGCCCAGGCCGTCCCGGCGGCCAGCAGGTCGCCCTGGTTGAGGCCGTTCGCGGTGCGCGGCACCTCGTACAGGACCGGAGCCCCGAGACCCCAGCCGGCGGTGTGCGAGGTGACCGTCGAGATCGGGTTCGCCGACCAGGTGCGCCCGCCGTCGGTGCTGCGGTGGATCGGGAACGACGAAGGGCCGCTGTGGTTACGGCGGGCGAACGTGGCCAGCATGGTCTCGTTCGGCGAGCCGTCGTGGTCGAGCCTGATCGCCCTCGGGTAACTGGCGTCACCCTGGGGGAAGGTGGTCAGGTTGGGGGAGTAGAGCACCTGGCCGGCCGGGGCCGCCGAGGCGGGACCGGCCAGTGCGCCCAAGGACGCCGCGACCAGGGCTAACGCCGCCAGCAGGCGGGTGGGGGATGCGAATCGCAACGGTTGTCTCCTTTGTTAGGGACGGTCGTCTCCGATGACGAACTCGGTGTGGGTGTCCACGTCCACGGCCGACCTGGCCAGCACGGCGCCGTCGCTGACCAGGGCGATGTGCAGCCGCCCGCTCGTCCAGCCCGCGGGCAGCCCGGCGTGGATCTCGGCGGGGCCGCTGAGCAGGAACGGCTTGGCCTCCACCCACGGCCCCTCGTCTCCGAACGAGGCGGGGGCGGGGCGGAGCACGGGGGTCCAGGTGGTGTGCAGGTGCCCGTTGACCGGCTCGGTCCCGTGGTGCGAGATCCGGACCGGCACCGTGACCTCGCCCGTCTCGCTCAGCAGGTCACGGCCTGGCGCGACGGGCACGACGTCGAGCACGAACGTCGTGGTGGCGTTGACGTCGGCCGGGTCCACGCCGGCCAGGTCCTTGGCCCGGCGCTCGAAGTCGAGCAGGCCGGCGGACTCGTGCTCGATGTCGTACAGCTCGGTGTAGACGTAGCCGGCCAGCCGGTCGTGGCGGCGCAGCTCCTGGGTCTGCCAGCGCAGGTTCCAGCCCCGCTGGAAGCCGGTGAAGCCGCCGCCGTACTCGCTGTTGAGGTTGGGCAGGCCGCGCAGCGGCTGGGACGGGACGCCGGCCAGCTTCTTGCGCACCACGTAGTCGGGCCCGAGCCGTACGGGGAAGTCGTCCTGGTCGCCGTCCATGAGCGCGGCGACCGTCCGGCCCCAGGAGGCGGCGGACTCGTCGTAGTAGTGCCAGTCGAGCAGGTCGGTCCTGACGTGGGTCCAGCCGGAGTTGTCCACCGCGGGCCGGCTCGGGTCGAGGGCCTTGAGCAGCTCGTACGCCCGAGCCGCCGCCTCCTGCTTGGCCGGGTCACCGGGGATGTCCCAGTCCAGGCCCCACTCCTCGTTGTACAGACCCCAGATGACGATCGCCGGGGAGTTGCCGTCGCGCGCGGCCATCGGCGCGATCTGCTCCTCGAACGCCGCCACAGAATCCGCCGAGAAGCGCCCGGTCGCGGCCGGCTCGGCCCACACCAGCATGCCCATCACGTCGGCGTGGTGGACGAAGCGCGGGTCCTCCAGCTTGAGGTGCTTGCGCACCAGGTTGTAGCCCGCCGCCGCGGCCAGCTCGATGTCGTGGCGGAGCGCGGCGTCGTCGGGCGCGGTGATCCCCGTGCGCGGCCAGTACCCCTGGTCGAGCACGCCGCGCACGAACAGCCGCCGCCCGTTGAGGTACAGGTCCTCGCCGATCACCTCGATCCGCCGCAGCCCGGTGTAGGCCGCGACCTCGTCGGTGCCGTCGGCCGAGGTCAGCGTGGCGTCCACGTGATAGAGGTGCGGGTCCTCGGGCGTCCACAGCCGCGGCTCGGCCACCGGGAGCACGATCTTCGCGAACCCGTCCACGATCGGGACCTCGGCCGACAGGCTCGTGCCGCGCAGCCGCAGCCGCAGCGCCGACTCGGCCGGGCCCGCCACCTGGGCCTCCACCTCGATGCCGTCCAGCCGTTCCGATGGCCGCAGCTTGAGCGCCGTCAGATGGGTGGCCGGGCGGCCCTCCAGCCAGACGCTCTGCCAGATCCCCGACGACGGGGTGAAGCACACGCCGTCGAAGTCGTCGCGCGGGATGCTGCGCTGCTTGCCGTGCGCGATCTCCCGCTTGTCGGTCGGCGAGGAGACCCGTACGACGACCTCCTGCGGGCCGTCGCCGCGCAGCGCGCCGGTGATGTCGGCCTCGAACGGCGTGTACCCGCCGCGGTGCGTGACCACCTCGACGTCGTTGACCCAGACCGTGGCCTCGTGGTGCACGGCTCCGAAGTGGAGCACGACCCGCCGGCCGGCCCACGTGGCGGGGACGGTGAATCGGCGGCGGTACCAGGCCAGGGGCAGCCAGTGCTCCTCGATGCCCGACGCCGGTGTCTCCCAGGCGAAGGGCACGGTGATGGTCCGGTTCCAGTCCTGCTCGGTGTCGGCCCGGAAGTCCCAGTCGCCGTTCAGGCTCGACCAGGTGTGCGACCGGTCGAAGTGGGGCCGGGGATATTCCGCACGCGGCGTCATGGTGCTCCGTTTCATGGGGTCCGGGTCAGCCCTTGACGCTGCCCGCGAGGATGCCGTTGATGAAGTGGCGCTGTAGCAGGACGAAGATCACCAGCAGCGGCAGCATGGCGATGCTCCCGGCGGCCAGCAGTTCGCCCCACACGGTGGCGAAGTCCGCGCCGATCCGGTTGCCGGTCACGTTCTGCGCCAGGGTGGAAAGGACCACCTGGAGGGTCTGGTGCGAGGTGTCGTTGACGGCGACGACCGGCCAGACGAAGTCGTTGTAGACGTTCATGGTGGTGAGCACGGCCAGCGCGGCCAGCCCGGGGCGGATCACGGGGAGCACGACCTTGGCGAAGATGCCGAACTCGCCCGCGCCGTCCACCCGCCCGGCGTCGATCAGCTCGTTGGGGATGGCGGCGATGGTCTGCCGCATCCAGAAGATGCTGAACGCGTCGATGCTGCCCGGCAGGATCAGCGCCTGGTAGGTGTTCACCCAGCCCAGCGAGCTCATCTCCAGCAGCAGCGGGATGACCAGCACCAGCGTCGGCAGCATGAGCGTCAGCAGGACCACGCCGAACAGCAGGTTCTTGCCGGGAAAGTCGTATTTCGCGAACGCGTAGCCGGCCAGCGGGCAGAAGAACATCGTCATCGCGCCCTTGACCACCAGCACCAGCGCCGTGTTGGCGAACCCGGTGCCGATCGGCACGTCGGCGAACATCGCCCGGTAGTTGTCCAGGGTCAGCTCACCGATCGACAGCGGGCTGGTGATGATCTCGGCCGCCGGTTTGAGCGAGGAGCTGACCGCCCACCAGATGGGGTACAGGAACGCGACGGCGAGCAGCGCCAGCACCGCGTACTGGACGAGCCCTGGTCTGGGCTGGTTCATGACACCTCGTCCTTCGGGCGGAGCAGCCTGACCGAGACCAGCGACAGGCCGAAGACCAGCAGGACCAGCAGGAACGAGTTCGCGGCGCCGGTGCCCAGGTCGGAGGCGGTGATGTGGTCGTAGAGGTAGAGCCCCGCGGTGGTGGTGGAGCCGTACGGGCCGCCCTCGGTGACCACGAACGGCTCGGCGAACATCTGGAAGACGGCCAGCGTCTGGATGACCACCAGGAACGCCATGCTCCTGCGCACCAGCGGGACGGTGATCGACCAGAACTGGCGCCGGCGGGAGGCGCCGTCGAGGGAGGCGGCCTCGTACACGCCGCCGGGGACGGCCTGCAGGCCCGCGAGCAGGATGATGATCGCGAACCCGGTCGTCTTCCACAGGAACAGCAGCGCGAGCGTCGGCTTGGACCACGTCGTGGACGTCAGCCAGCCCACGTCGGGCAGGCCGGCCAGGTTGAGCACGTAGTTGATCAGCCCGTAGTCCTGGTCGAACACCACGATCCACACCTGCGCCATGGCCACCAGCGGGGTCACGAACGGCGCGATGAACGCCACCCGGAAGAACCCGCGCAGCCGCAGCTTGGCGTTGGCCAGCAGCACCGCGCCGCCCAGCCCGGCCACCACCTGGATCGGCACGATGAGCAGCCACATGACCGCGCTGTTGCCGAGCGAGGCCCAGAAGTCCGGGCTGGTCAGCAGATAGAGGTAGTTGTCCACCCCGACCCAGTGGGCCGCGCCCGCGCCCCGCCAGCGCATGAAGCTGAGCTGCAGCGCGTAGATCAGCGGGTAGATCCCGAACGCGGCGAAGACCACGAAGAACGGGGCGATGAACAGGTACGGCGACAGCCGCGGAGCCCTCATGAGCGGTCGATCAGGTTGCGCTGGATCTTCTCGCCCGACTCGGTGATCACCTGGTCGGGGGACATCTTGCCCTCGATCAGGCGCTGCACGTTGTCGCCCAGGTAGTCGACGGACTGGGCCCACCACCACGGGATCGGCGCGGCGGCCGGGATGGTGGCGGCGGCCTCGACGGCGACCTTCCACAGGTCCTGGCCGCCGAGCGCCTCGATGGGCTGGAACAGCGGCTTGGCCGGGTCGAGCGCGGGGGTGTAGCTGGGGATGGAGGTGGACAGGCCGCCGGGGTAGACGTCGTTGGGGCCGTACACGGCGGTGTAGCCGGGCTCCTTGAAGCACAGGAACTCGTACAGCAGCCAGGCCAGCTCCGGGTTCTTCGCCTTGGCGGGGATGACGAAGCTGCTGCCGCCCATGGCGCCGCTGCGCGCGCCGCCCGGCGTCCAGGCCGGCAGCGGGGCGGCGCGCCACTTGCCCTTGGTGGCCTTGAGCAACTGCTGCGGCGCGAACGACCACCAGATCGCCCACGGCACGAACACCTGCTGGCCGCTGTCGAGCGTGTTGACGTCGGCGGGCTCCAGGTAGGGCGCGTGGGTGACCAGGCCGTCCTTGACCGCCGACTGGATCCAGCCGAAGATCCGGCGGTATTCCGCCGAGTCCAGCCGCAGCTTGCCCTGGGCGTCGGTCAGGCTGGTGCCCTGCTGGTTCGCCATCATCTCCAGCCAGAGCTGGCTCAGGAACGGCGTCTTCTCCAGGTGGATGGGCTTGGTCTTCGGGTCCTTCTCCTTGATCGTCCGGGACGCCGTCAGCAGGTCGTCGTACGTCGCCAGACTCGCCGGATCGACCCCGGCGCTCTCCAGGATGTCCTCGCGGTACCAGAGCAGCCCCGGGTCCAGGTCCCACGGCACGCCGTAGATCTTGCCGTCCACGGTGTTGACCGACAGCTTGTACGGCGAGGTCTGGTCCCGGTACGGCGCGATCAGGTCCGTCAGGTCGAAGAGGTGCTCGGCCTGCCCGCCGATCTTGGCGTCGTCCCAGAAGCTGCCGTCCGGCACGTCGGTCCCGCTGATCAGGGTGTTGGCCAGCTTGGCGTCGATGTCCACGGCCTGGTGATTCACCTTGACGTTCGGGTACGCCTTCCGGAACTCGCCGATCGCCGCGTCGAACACCTTGAACAGGTCACCCGACCGGTTCCAGATGGTGATCTCGCCCTTGGCCGCCGACGCCGAGGCGGTCGGCGCGGCCAGCTTGCTCGGCGCGCCGGAACCGCCGGGAGCGCCGGGGGCGCACGCGGCGAGCGAGCCCGTGGCGGCGAGCGCGCCGATGCCCAGGGCTCCCTGGAGGAAACCGCGGCGGCCGATCGGGGGTGTGGACATCTTCGACTCCTCGCCGAGCGAAAAAAGAGCCTGTGAGGGCTCTGCAACGATGCAGACATCATGCATACTCGTCTGCAACGATGCAAGAGCGGGTTTAGGATCTTCACAGGACGAGCAGCCGGAGGTATAGCAGACGCATGGCCGGTCCAACCCTGCGCGACGTCGCCAAACGGGCGAACGTCTCGATCCGCACGGTGTCCAACGTCGTCAACGGCTACGCCCCGGTCTCCGACGAGCTGCGGGCCCGGGTGCAGGCCGTGCTCGACGAGCTGGACTACCGGCCCAATCTCATCGCGCGCAATCTCAAACAGGGGCGTACCGGGATGATCGCCCTGGTGGTCCCCGAGCTGGACGTCCCCTACTTCGCCGAGCTGGCCCGCGAGGTGATCACGGCCGCCCGCGCGCGCGACTACGTGGTCATGATCGACCAGACCGACGGCGACGGTGACCGCGAGCGCGAGCTGCTCGGGCGCGAGTCGCGGGCCACCATGTTCGATGGCCTGCTGCTCAGCCCGCTGTCGGTCACCGCCGAGGAGCTGCGCGAGCGCGGCAACCGGATCCCGATCGTGCTGCTGGGCGAGCACATCTTCAACGGCAGCTTCCACCACGTGGCCATCGACAACGTGAGCGCCGCCCGCGAGGCCACCGAGCACCTGCTCGGCCTGGGCCGCCGCCGGGTGGCCGCCATCGGCGACCAGCCGTACGCGACGGGCGAGACCGCCCAGCTCCGCACCACCGGCTACCGGCAGGCCCACGCCCGCGCCGGGCTGGAGGTGGACGAGGAGCTCGTCGTGTCCACCCCGCACTTCCACCGCAAACTGGGCGCGCAGGCCATGGAGCGGCTGCTGGCGCTGCCCGAGCCGCCCGACGCGGTGTTCTGCTACAACGACCTGCTCGCCCTGGGCGCGCTCCGGGCGCTCACCCGAGCGGGCCGCCGCGTGCCCGACGACGTGGCCGTGGTCGGCGTGGACGACATCGAGGAAGGCCAGTTCAGCACGCCCAGCCTGACCACCGTCGCGCCGGACAAGGGCGAGATCGCGCGCCGGGCGGTGAACACGTTGCTGGAGTCGATCACCGGCACGCCGTCCACGCCATCCGAGATCGTGGTGCCGCACCGGCTGATCGTCAGGGAGAGCACGGCCGGGCACTAGCGCCAGGACTACCCCCGGTTCTCGCCGCAGCACCCGTGTGCCGGCGCCCGGCCGTGACTTGGATGATCGGTATGACGAACGTGATTCCCGGCCGCTGGGCCGAGGGCGCCGGGCTGGTGCTCGGGCCGCTGCTGCTGCTCGCCGGCGTGCTCACCCGGGTGGGCGAGGACGACTTCTTCCCCGGCCAGCTCGCCGCCTACGCCGCCCATCCCGGGCGGATGGCGCTCTCCTACAGCCTGTACGCGGCCGGGATCGTGCTGCTCTGGCCCGCGGTGACCGCCCTGGCCCGGCTGGCGCGGCCCGGCTGGGCGCAGTGGGGCGCCACGCTGGTGATCCTCGGGCTGTTCGGGCGGGTGTTCCACGCCGGGGTGAGCCACCTGGCCTTCCAGCTCGTCGACGCGCTCGGCCCGGCGGCGGCGCAGCGCGTCGTGGCGGACACCTACGGCGCGTTCCACGTGTTCAAGGCCGTCAACATCTGCGTCATGGCCGGCTGGATCGTGCTCGCCGCCGGCCTCTACCGGGCCAGGGCGCTGGGCCTGGTCAGGTGCGTGTGCCTGGCGCTGGCGGCCGGGCTGCCGCTCGGGGTGCTGAAGGGGAGCACCGACCCCGTCTCCCTGGTCGCCCTGCTCGGCCTCGCCGTCGCCCTATGGCCGCTGGGCTGGTCGGTGCTGCGGAACGGGCCCGCTCCCCGCTGGTGGGCGGTGGGGGCGACGGTCGCGTTCGTGCCCGTCGCGTTCGTGCTGGGGCTGACCGGCTGAGGGCAGGGCGATCTCCAGGTGCAGGGTCTGGAAGCGGCCGGGGTCGCCGTCGCGGGCGTCGTACACGGGCTCGGCCAGCGATCGCCAGAACGCCTCCGCGCCCGGTACGCGGGTGTCCGTGTGCAGGTAGAGAGACCGGTAGCGGCCCGCGACGAAACGGGTGGCCCGGCGGACCATCTCGCGGGCCAGGCCGTGCCTGCGGTGGGCCGGGGCGACGTACACGCGGAAGAGCTGCGCCGTCGAGTCGTCCGGGTAGAGCCTGGCCAGCCACTCCGGATGCGGCGGGCTCTTCGGGCCGCCCGCCCGCACGGCCGTGGTGCCGACCACCTCCTCGCCGTGCAGGGCCACGATCAGCGTGTGCCGGGCCGTCAGCAGGTACGTCGCTTCCAGGTCCACCACGTCCCAGTGCCAGGCGGGCTGGTAGCCGTAGCCGAACTCGCGGTAGAACGTGTCGAGCATGACCTTCCGCGCGCCCTCCAGATGGTGCGGCGCGGCGGTCACGACGGTGTAGGGATTCACGGGGTTCGCTCCGATTCGATCCGGCCGCCGTCCAGCGCCAGGACGCGGTCGGCCGACCTGGCCACCACGTCCATGTCGTGGCTGATGAGCAGCAGGGTGAGCCCGAGGTCGCGGCGCAACTCGTCGAGCAGGTCGAGGATGGCGGCCTGGACGAGCGCGTCCAGGCCCGAGGTGATCTCGTCGCAGATGAGCACCTTCGGCTCGGCGAGCAGCGCGCGGGCGAGCGCGGCCCGCTGCAGCTCGCCGCCGGACAGCGCGGCCGGCCTTCGTTCCGAGGTGCGCTCGTCGAGGCCGACCCGGTCGAGCATCTCCCGCGCCCGCGCGGCCGCCTCATCGGGACGGGTGCCACGCAGCCGTACGGCCGTGCGCGCGACCTGGGCCGCCACGCCACGGTAGGGGTCGAAGGAGGCCCTGGCGTCCTGGAAGACGTACTGGACCTCGCGCGCCCGCGTCGGCAGGTGACGCGGCAGCGGCCGCCCGTCCAGCGCCACCGTGCCGGAAACGGGCCGATGCAGCCCGGCCACGCACCGGGCCAGCGTGGTCTTGCCGCCGCCCGATCTGCCCACCACCGCCACGCACTCCCCGGCGCCGGCCTGGAGGCTCACGCCGTTCAGCACGGGCGCGCGCCGATGCCCGGCCACCAGTTCCCGCACCTCCAGCAGCGCCGGTACGGAGGCCGTCGCCGTTCTGGGCGTGAGGCGGGTGGCGAGCAGCCGCCTGGTGTACTCGTGCCGTGGCGCGTCCAGGACGGTGGCGGCCGGGCCCGACTCGACGACGCGGCCCTCGTGCAGCACCGCCACCCGGTCGGCCAGCGCGCGGACCATGGCCAGGTCGTGGCTGAGCAGCACCAGGGCGATCCCCTGCGCGCGCAGGCCACGGAACTCCTCGATGACCTCGGCACGGATGAGGCCGTCCTGGCCGGTCGTCGGCTCGTCGGCGACGATCAGCACCGGGTCGAGCAGCAGCGCCTGGGCCAGCACGACCCGCTGCTGCTGACCGCCGGAGAGCTGGTGCGGATACCGCCCGAGCAGCTCCTTCGGCAACCGCGCCCGCTCCACCACCCGCGCGAGCTCCCCGGCTCTCCCGGCAGCCCGGGCGATCTCCCGGAGGACCCCGCCCACGCGCCGCGCCGGGTTGAGGACGGTGGACGGGTGTTGCGGGACGTAGGCGACGGCGCCCGGGGCGAGGTGGATCTCGCCCGTGACCCGCACCCCCGGCGCGTGCTCGCCGAGCAGCGCCAGCCCGGTCGTGGTCTTGCCGCTGCCCGACGCCCCCACCAGCGCGAGCACCTCACCGGCGGCCAGCTCCAGGGACACCCCGTCCACCAGCGCCCGGCCGTCCACCTCCGCGCGCAGCCCGGAAACCTTGAGGATCATCGCCGCACCGCCCGGTCGAACGTCAGGTTCAGCCCCACCGACAGGGCGACGATCAGCAGCGCCGGCACCAGCACCGCCCACGGCTGCAGGAACATCCCGGTCCTGTTGCGGTCGACCATCACCGCCCAGTCACCGGCGTCCGGTGGCAGGCCGACGCCGAGGAAGCTCGCCGACGCCACCAGGTACAGCGCCCCGACCAGCCGCACCCCGACGTCGGCCACCAGCGTCGTGAGCATCGAACGGCCGGTGTAACCGATGGCCCGCCGCCACCACGTCTCGCCCTGCAGCCGCAGCGCCTCCATGGCCGTGCTGCCCGACGCCTCCAGCGCGGCCGCCCGCGAGATCCGCACCACCTCGGGCAGCCCGATCAGCGCCACGATCACCACGAGCGCGGCCGGTCCCGGCGAGAACAGCGCGGCCAGCAGGATGAGCAGCAGCAGCGACGGGATCGCCAGCAGCAGGTCGAGCGGGCGCATCAGCAGCTCGTCCACCCACCGCCGCCTGACCAGCGCCGCCGTCATGCCGAGCGGCACCCCGGCGGCGTAGGCCAGCAGCGTCGCCAGCCCCGCGACCGCCACCACCGACCGCCCGCCGAGCAGCACCTGCTCCCACACGTCCCGTCCTACGAAGTCGGTGCCCAGCGGCGGCACGGGCGCGAAGGACACCCCGCGCGGCTCCGGCGCGCCCGCCAGCCACGGCCCCAGCAGCGCGAGCAGCAGCGGCACGGCCAGCAGCACCACCCCGGCGCCACGGCGGGCCCTCATCGGGCACCCGCCGGAGTCAGCCGGTAGGCCCCCAGGTCGGCGGCCAGGTTGACCACCACCGTCGTCGTGGCGAACAGCACGCACAGCGCCTGGATCACCGGGATGTCCCTGGCCGCCACGGAGTCGTTCAGCAGTGTGCCGAGCCCCGGGATCACGAACACCGACTCGACCACGATCACGCCGCCCAGCAGCCAGTCCGTCGTCCTGGCGAGCTGCTGCACCCCGGGCGCGAGGGCGTTGGGGAGCGCGTGCGTGAGGCGTACCCGCCAGGGTGACAGGCCCAGACGGCGGGCGTGGGCCACGTAACCGGAGCCGAGCGCGTCGATCATGCCGGCCCGCACCAGGCGGCTGATCGAGCAGACGGGCCGGGCCAGCAGGACCGCGACCGGGAGCACGAGCAGGGCGGGCTGCTCCAGCAGGTTCGGGGGCGCGCCGATCGCCGTCGGCGGGAACCAGCCGAGCCGGACCGCGAACACCGCGACCAGCAGCACCCCGAGCGCGAACTCCGGGATCGAGTACAGGCCGACGGTGACGCCGGTGAGCACCCGGTCGAGCGGGCGGCCCCGCCGCACCGCCGCGAGCACCCCCGCCCCCACCGCGACGGGTACGAGCAGCAGCAGCGTGACCCCGGCCAGCACGAGCGTCGGCGGCAGCCCGTCGGCGAGCACTCCCGCCACCGGACGGCCGGAGACCAGCGAGACACCGAGGTCCCCGCGCAGGAGCCCGGCCAGCCAGCCCGCCCACCGCTCCACGGCCGGCCGGTCCAGCTCCAGGGCGTGACGTAGCTGGGCGATGCGCTCCTCGTCCGGGATGTCCCCGGCCAGCACGACGGCGGCGTCGCCGGGCAGCGCCTCGGTCAGGACGAACACCAGCGTCGCCACCGCCACCACCTGCGCCGCGCCGAGCAGCAGTCGGCGCAGCGCGTAACGGGCCAGGTTCACCCGAGCCAGACCTTGTCGAAGCGGGCCCAGTCGAGCGTGTTGGCGGGCGCGTTGGCCACGCCGCGCAGCTTGGGCGAGGTGCCGAGCAGCCAGTCGGCGAACCCCCAGATGAGGAAGCCGCCCTCGGCGTGCAGCGTGCGCTGCATCTCCAGGTACAGCTCGCGGCGCTTGGCCTCGTCGGGGCTGGCGATGGCCTGGTCGTAGAGGGCGTCGAACTCGGGACGGGCCCATTTGGTGGCGTTCGTGGTGGAGTGGGTGAGCAGCCGCTGGGAGATGTGCGTCTCGATGGGCATGGCGCCGGAGCGGTAGCAGCAGATGGTGCCCTTGTTCAGGACGTCGGCCCAGTACGTGTCCTTGTTGCCGACCTTCGCGCTCACCTCCAGCCCCGCCTGACGGGCCTGGTCGGCGAAGACGCCGGCCGCTTCGAGGAAGCCGCTGGCGGCCGCCGAGGTGTCGAGCTGGATCCGCAGCCCCCGCGCCCCGGCCTGGGAGACCAGCCACTTGGCCCGCTCCAGGTCAGGAGTACGCTGCGCGAGGCCGTCCGCGTAGTAGAGGTAGTCCTTGCCGAACAGGTCGTTGCCCACCTGCCCGGCCCCCGACAGCACGCTGTCGATCATCTGGGACCGGTCGGCCAGCAGGAACATGGCCTGACGCAGCCGTACGTCGTCGAAGGGCGGCCGGTCCACCTTCATCGCGAACGCCTGCATGCCGCTGTTGGTGAGCCGGACGATCGACATCCGGCCGCCGTCCTGGTGCGTACGGGCCGTGGCCGGGGTCAGGTCGTGCGCGTAGTCGGCCTGGCCGCCGAGCACGGCGTTCACCCGGGCGGACTCCTCGTTGGCGATCAGGTATTCGAGCTCGTCCACGTAGGGGGCGCCGTCCCAGTAATCCGGGTTCCGCTTGAGTAGTAGCGACCGGCCGGGCTGGAACGACCCGAACGAGAACGGCCCCGACCCGACCGGGCGGCTGAACTCGTCGGCGCCCTCGGGCACGATGTAGGCCCCGAAGGCGGCCAGCACGTTGGGGAACTCGGCGTAGGGCCGTTCGAGCCGGAACTCCACCGTGCGGTCGCCGCGCGCCCGGCTGTTCTTCAGGTCGATCAGGGCGAGGTTCGCCTTGGCGCGGAAGGTGCGCTTCTCGTCGGCGATGCGGGCGTAGCTGTGCAGGACGTCGGCCGCGCGTACCGGCCTGCCGTCGTGGAACGTGGCCTCGCGCAGCGTGACCCGCCAGGTCGTGAGCTTGGCGTCGGCCTCCCAGCCGGAGGCCAGGCGCGGCACGATCGACACGTCGGTCCCGTAGTCGGCGAGCTTGTCGAACATCGCCTTCGACCGCGACGCCTCCAGGAACAGGTTGGCCAGATGCGGGTCAAGGCTCTCCTGGGCGCCGCCGCCCGCGAACACGGCCCGCAGTCGGCCGCCCCTGCTGGGCTGCGATGAGGTGCCGCCACTGGTGGGTTGTGAGGCGCAGCCGGCCAGGGCCACGGCGGCGGCGGACAGGAAGGTACGACGATCCAGGCGCATGGCCGATAATGGTAACGATTTTCATTTGTAGTGCAAACCACCCCTAATCGCTGAGCAGTTTGATGATCGCCACGACGCCGATGACGACGATGAACCCGCGCAGCAACGTGGGAGGCAGCCGGCGGCCCAGCCGGGCGCCCAGGAAGCCGCCGGCCATCGAGCCCAGCGCCACCAGCAGCACCGCCAGCCAGTCGACGTCGGCGACGAGGGCGTACAGGATGGCGGCCGTGCCGTTGACCAGCACCACGAGCACGTTCTTGGCGGCGTTGAGCCGCTGGAGCTCCTCGTCGAGGAGGATGCCCATCAGGCCGAGGAGCAAAATGCCCTGACCGGCGCCGAAGTAGCCGCCGTACGCGCCGGCGACGAGCGCGCCCAGCCACAACCACGGCCCGCCGTGCGCCCGTCCCGGGCGGATCGCCAGCAGGCGGCTCAGCTTCGGCTGGATCATGACCAGGGTGCAGGACAAGGCGATCAGCACGGTGACGACCACCGTGAACGTGGCCTCCGGCAGGTTGAGCAGCAGCAGCCCGCCGGCCAGCGCGCCCGCCACGGAGGCGGGGGCCAGCCGGAGCAGTCGCCCGCGCTGGCCCTTCAGCTCCGGCCGATAGCCCATGACGCCCGTCAGCCCGCCGGGCACCAGGCCGATGTTGTTGGACACGTTGGCGGTGATCGGTGGCAGGCCCACGGCCAGCAGCGTCGGAAAGGTGATCAGCGAGCCGGATCCGACGACGGTGTTGATGGCCCCGCCCGCCACGCCGGCCGCGAGCACCGCGACCATCTCCCAAGGTGTCATGCTGCGCGACTCTAGCTCAATCTTACTTTATAAGACGAAATATACCATTATTTGAGATGTGCATCACTTGCTTCATCGGTTAATCAGGCATTGACGGTGAAAAGGATGAAACGTAGAGTCCCGACGGGCTTATTCGGTTCATAAGGGAGACTCACGTGTACCGTCCGCTGCACGACGGCTGGACCCTCCGCACCGCCGACTCCACGATTCCGGCCCCAGTGGCAGCCACGGTGCCGGGCAGTGTGCACACCGATCTCCTCGCGGCGGGCCTGATCGAGGACCCCTACCGCGACGACAACGAGACCCGGCTCGGCTGGATCGGCCGCACCGACTGGGTCTACGCGACCTCGTTCGAGTGGCACGACGACGGCCACGAGCGCGTGGACCTGGTGTGCGAGGGGCTCGACACGGTCGCGACCGTGCGGGTGAACGGCCGGGAGGCCGGCCGGACCGCCAACATGCACCGCCGCTACCGGTTCGAGGTGCGCGACCTGCTGCGCGAGGGCGCCAACACGCTCGAAGTGAGCTTCCTGGCGCCGTACGCCTACGCCGAGGAGCAGCGCGAACGCCACGGGGAGCGGCCCGGGCCCTACGACGAGCCGTACCCGTTCATCAGGAAGATGGCCTGCAACTTCGGCTGGGACTGGGGGCCGACGCTGGTGACCAGCGGCATCTGGCGGCCCATCGGCCTGCACGCCTGGTCCGGCGCGCGACTGGCCGAGGTGCGGCCGCTGGTGCGCGGCGACGGCGTGGACGTGCACGTACGCGTGGAGCGCACCGCCGACGCGCCGATCACGATCACCGCCGACGTCGCGGGTGTGCGCGCCGAGGCCAAGCTGGCGGCGGGCGAGAGCGAGGCCGTGCTGCGCCTCGACGTGCCGCACGCGGAGCGGTGGTGGCCGCGCGGCCACGGCGCGCAGCCCCTCTACCCGCTCACCGTCCGCGCGGGCTCCGACCAGTGGCGGCGCGAGATCGGCTTCCGCACGGTCGAGTTGGACGAGGACGCCTTCCGCCTGATCGTCAACGGCCGGCCGGTGTTCCTGCGCGGCTACAACTGGATCCCCGACGACTGCTTCCCCGCCAGGATCACCCCGGAACGCCTGGCCGAGCGCTTCGGCCAGGCCACCGGCTCCGGCGCGAACGTGCTGCGGGTGTGGGGCGGCGGCGTCTACGAGTCGGAGGACTTCTACTCCCTGGCCGACCGCACGGGCCTGCTGATCTGGCAGGACTTCCCGTTCGCCTGCTCTGCTTACCCCGAGGAGGCGCCGTTCCGCGCGGAGGTCGAGGCCGAGGCGCGCGACAACGTGGCGCGGCTGGCCGCCCATCCCAGCCTGGTGCTGTGGTGCGGCAACAACGAGGTCATCGAGGGCCACCAGCACTGGGGCTGGCGGGGGCCGCTGGCGGACCGGAGCTGGGGCGCCGGGTTCTACTTCGACCTGCTGCCGGGCATCGTGGCGGAGCTGGACCCGACCCGCCCGTACTGGCCGGGCAGCCCGTACTCGGGGGCGCCCGACCGGGACGTGCGCGACCCCTCGACCGGCACCGTGCACATCTGGACCGTGTGGAACTCGGCCGACTACACCCACTACGCCGACTACACGCCGCGCTTCGTGGCCGAGTTCGGCTTCCAGGGGCCGCCCACGTACGCCACTCTGCGCGCGGCCTCCTCCGACGAGCCGCTGACCCCGGACTCCTCCCACCAGAAGGCCGAGGACGGTCAGGCCAAGCTGCTGCGCGGCCTCGGTGAGCACCTGCCCGCCCCCGGGAGCTTCGCCGACTGGCACTACTACACGCAGCTCAACCAGGCGCGGGCGATGGCGTTCGGGGTGGAGCGGTTCCGTGCGCTGATGCCGTACTGCATGGGGACCGTGGTGTGGCAACTCAACGACTGCTGGCCGGTGACGTCCTGGGCCGCCGTCGACGGCGCGGGCCGCAGAAAGCCCCTCTGGTACGCACTGCGCCGCTCCTTCGCCGACCGCCTGATCACCCGGCAGGGCGCGGAGATCGTCCTGGTCAACGACACGGACGAGGAGTGGACCGGCACGCTCGAACTGGCCGCCCGCGACCTGTCCGGCCGGGCCCTGGAGACCCGGGACGAGCCGGTCACGGTGGCCGCCCGCGCCACCCTGCGCCGCACCCCGCCCGAGCACCGGGACGGCCGCCTGCTCACCGCCGCGCTGGGCGGCGAACGGGCCGTGTTCGCGCTCGCCGAGGACCCGGCCATGGGCTACCCGCCGGCCGAGTACACCGCCGTGGTGGCGAAGGAGACGGGCGGCCTCGCGGTCACCGTCACCGCCACGACCGTCCTGCGCGAGCTGGCGATCTTCCCCGACCGGCTCGACCCGGCCGCCACGGTGGACGACCAGCTCGTCACCCTGCTGCCCGGCGAGAGCGTGACCTTCCACGTCGCCACCGGGCGTGACCTGGACGCCGCCGCGCTCACCGCGTACCCGGTGCTGCGCTGTGTCAACGAGCGGACCTGAGGAAAACCGCAGGTTGATCCGGGTACGCCCATCATTCCGGCGGCCGGGGTCGCGAACCTAACGTTCACAGGCATGATCGGAAAGTTGCTCGACGTCCCCCGCCGGACCCTGGCGGCGGTATCGGCCCTGCTCGTCCTCGCCGGGGTGATCATGCTGACCGCCATGGCCGACAGCACGATGCAGCCGCTGCCCGCCTCGGCGCCGGCCACGGAGTTCAGCGCCGAGCGGGCGCTGCGCCACCTGGAGCGGTTCGCCACCCGGCCCCGGCCGATCGGCAGTGAGGCGGGCGGGCAGGCCAGGGACTACCTGGCCGGGCGGCTGCGCGCGGCGGGGCTCGACGTGCGGATCCAGCGCGCGGTGGGCGCGAACACGTCGGCGGGGCTGGCGTCGTTCGGGCAGGTGCACAACATCGTGGCCACCCGGCCCGGCACCGACCCGACCGGCACGGTGGTGATCGCCGCCCACTACGACTCGGCCGCGATGGGGCCCGGCGCCTCCGACGACGCCGCGGCCGTCGCCGCCATGCTGGAGACCGTACGCGCGCTCGGCGGCACCGCGCTCCGCAACGACCTGGTGTTCCTCATGACGGACGGTGAGGAGGACGGCGTGCTCGGCGCCGAGGCGTTCGTCAGGGAGCACCCGCTCGGGCGCAAGGGAGGGGTGCTGCTCAACTGGGAGGCGCGGGGCGTCAGCGGCCCCTCGCTGATGTTCGAGACCTCGCGGGACAACGCCGGGCTGGTCGCGACGTTCGCCAGGACCGTGCCGCACCCGCGCGGCGACTCGATGATGGCCGAGCTCTACCGGCTGCTGCCGAACAACACCGACTTCACGCCGCTGACCAAGGCCGGGTTCGCGGGCCTGAACTTCGCCTACATCCAGGAGTCCTCGCGCTACCACACCGCGGACGACTCCCTCGCCTTCCTCGACCGCGGCAGCCTCCAGCACCACGGCACGAACATGCTGGCGCTGGCCCGCGACCTCGGCGGCGCCGACCTGCCGGCCCTGACCGCGGACCACGACGTCACCTTCTTCCGGCTCTTCGGCGGCCTGGTCACCTACCCGAACGGGCTGGTCTGGCCGCTGGCCGGGCTCGCGCTCGCGGCGGTCGCCGGGCTCGCGCTGCTCGCTCGTTTCCACGGGGTGGCCGGGCCGGGCCGGATCGCGGCCGGCGCGGTGTCGGCCGTGGTGCCGCTCGTGCTGGCGGCGGCGCTGGCGCAGGGCCTGTGGGAGCTGCTGGTGGCCGTGCGGCCCGACTACAACGGGATGGGCGGCCTGCTGCATCGGCCGGAGGCGTACCGGGCGGCGGTCGTCGTGCTGGCCGGGCTCGCGGTGCTGGGCTGGTATCTGACGCTGCGGCGCAGGGTCGGGCCCGCCGCGCTGGCGATCGGCGGACTGGCCTGGCCGGCGCTGCTGGGCGCGGTGTGCGCGCAGGTCGCGCCGGGCGCGTCGTACATGTTCACGCTGCCGGCCCTCCTGTGCGCCCTCGGCGGCCTGGCCGTGCTGCTGCTGCGCCGGACTTCGGCGCGCCTCAAAGCGGTGGCGTCGGTGGCGGTGGTCACCTGGGGTGCGGTCGTGTCGGCGGCGCTGCTGCCGGCGCTGGCGCGGGTGGCGTTCGACGGCATGGGGCTGGCGCTCGGCGGGGTGAGCGCCCTGGTCATGGCGCTGTTCGCCCTGACGGTGCTGCCGATCGTGGAGCTGCTGCTGCCGGAACGGCGCCACCATGCGGTGACGCCGGCCGCCGCCGTGCTGGCGGTGGTGCTGGTGGCCGCCGGGCTGGCCGTGGACCGGTTCGACGCGGCGAACCCGCGACGCACCCACCTGGCCTACGTGATGGACGCCGACACCAAGGTCGCGGGCTGGGTCAGCGCCGACCTCGACCCGTCCTCCTGGACCAGACGGTACGTGTCCGGCCACGACACCCGCTCACTCCCTCCCGGCTACGCGCGCGGCACCCTGTGGACGGGCGACGCCCCGGCCGTCCAGGCCACCGGGCCCAAGGTCACCATCCTGTCCCGGTCCGGGGACACCTACCGGCTGCGCGTCACCGCGGGCCAGGGCGCGCGCTCCATCACACTGCGCACCGAGCGCCCTATCACGGAGGCGACCGCCAAGACCGGCGGGACGCGTGCCGTGACCGTGCCCGTGACCGGCAGCCGCGTGAACACCTGGCCGGGCGAGGTGCGCTTCCGCGGCCTGCCGGCGAGCGGCGCCGAGATCACCTTGCGGGTGCCGGGGGCGAAGGGGTTCCGGCTGACCGCGATCTCCGAGACCGACGGCCTGACCGCGGTGCCCGGTTTCGTCCCCCGTCCCGCGGGGCTGATCGCGGCCACGCGGGAGGACGGCGACCTGCTCGCGATCACCAGGACGTACGCTCTTTGACGGCATCCTGAGGAGACGTCTCCATGACCTGGTGGTCGTTCGGCCGCCCGTGACGTGGGTCAGCGGGTGAGGGCGCGCTTGAGGATCTTGCCCGTGGGGCTCATCGGCAGCTCGTCCACGAACGACACCCGCCGGGGATACTTGTACGCGGCCACCCGCTCCCGTACGAAGTCGCGCAGGTCTTCACAGGTCACCGGCGACCTCAAAGCCACCACGGCCGCGATCTCCTCGCCGAGCTCCGGATGCGGCACCCCGAAGACGGCCGCCTGCCGCACCGCCGGATGCTCGTAGAGGACCTCCTCCACCTCGCGCGGATAGACGGTGTAACCACCCCGGATGATCACGTCGCGCCGGCGATCCACCAGGAAGAAGTAGCCGTCCCCGTCCACCCGGCCCAGGTCACCGGTGTGGAACCAGCCGTCGCGCAGCGCCTCCGCCGTGCCCTCCGGGTTGTTCCAGTAGCCCTTCATCACGTTGGGGCCGCGGACCACGATCTCGCCGATCTCGCCCCGGGGCGTCTCGCGGCCGTCCTCGTCGACGACCTTCATCTCCACGCCCCTGATGGGCCAGCCGATCGAGCCGGGCCTGCGGTGCCGTCCGCCCCGGTTGGTGGCGGCGACCGGGGAGGTCTCGCTGAGCCCGTACCCCTCGATGATCGCGCAGCCGAACCTCGCCTCGTACGCGCGCAAGACGTCCAGTGGCAGCGCCGCACCGCCCGAGGCGCAGACCCGCAGCATCGACAGATCGGAGGCCCCCGGATGGTCGAGCAGCGCGATGAACATCGTCGGCACGCCCTGGAAGACCGTCACCCCGTCGCGCCTGATGACCTCCAGCGCCCGCCCGGCCTCGAACCGGCGCAGCAGCGTCAGCCGCGCGCCCGCGACCACGGTCGCGTTGAGCGAGCAGGTCTGCCCGAACGTGTGGTAGAGCGGCAGCGCGCCCAGCACCACGTCGTCCACGCCGAGCGCGTGCATGCGGGCCACGGTCGCCGCGTTGCCGCTCAGGTTGGCGTGGGTCAGTTCGATGCCCTTGGGCCGGCCCGTGGTGCCGGAGGTGTAGTGGATCACCGCGGTGTCGCCGGGCGCCATGGCGGCGATCTCGTGCTCGGCCGCGACGCCGCGTAAGAGCCGCCGGAACTCCTCGGGCACCACGAAGAAACAGTCGGTCTTCGTGCTCGCCGAGCCCGCCTCGGCCGTCTCGGCGAACGCGTGCCAGGCGATGAGCAGCCGCGCCCCGCAGTCACCGAGATAGGCGGCGATCTCGCGCCGCTTCAGCAGCGGATCCAGCGGGACCACCACGGCCCCGACCCGCAGCACCCCGTAGTAGACGACGCCGAACTCGGGCACGTTCGGCAACATGATCGCGACCCGGTCGCCGGCGCGGATCCCGCGCAGGCGCAGCAGGCCCGCGAGACGGGCGCTCAACTCCTCAAGCGTGCCGTAGGTGAGCTCCGCCTCGTCCAGCGTGAGAACCGCTCTGCCACCGAGCCGCGCGGCGGCGGTTTGGAGCCGGTCAGCGAGGTTCATGGAAAGACCGTACGTCCGCGCTCCCACGCCGCTCATTGGTCGCGGTGGCCAGTCTTTCCCGGCCCGCGTTGGTGGGCAGGGCATCGTGCAGCGCGATCGCCACGAGCAGCTCGACGAGATCGTTGATCGAGCGCAGGCTGCGCCCGGTGCGCTCCTGGATCCGGCGCAGCCGGTACTGCGCGGTGTTGGGGTGGATCTGCAGTGCCTCGGCCGCGGCCCGCAGGTTCAGGTCGGCGGCGGCGAACGCCCTGATCGTGGCGGTCAGCACGCCGCCGCGCTCCCGGTCCTCGGCCAGCAGCGCCGTGATGCGCGGGTCCACCAGGTGGCGGGCGGTGTCGTCGGCCTTCAGCGCCAGATACTGGAACGGCGTGATCCTGGGCAGCGCCGCCACCCCGCCCTCCTCGGGCACGAAGTCCAGCACGGCCCTGGCCTCCAGATACGCCTGCGGGATCTGCGCGGTGCCCGCCGACACGGTGCTGATGCCCATGGCCAGCCTGATGCCCTCGGTGGCCAGGCTCCGCAGCACCTCCTGCAGCCGGTCGCACAGCTCGTCCGGGCCGGTGCCGGGGCTCAGCACGGGGATGGCGACGATCTCCGACTGCCGGACGACCGACAGCGTGCGCGGGCCGCTGCCACTGGCCCTGGCGATGGCCGCGCACGCGGCGTGCCGCGCGTCGGCCCCCATCGTGACGGACGCGGGCGGCCCGGCCAGCACCGCGATCACCACGAGCAGCGGCGTACGCGCCTCCGGGCCGAGCCCGTGGGCCTGCGCCGCGGCCAGCTCCCTGCCTCGCGTCGGCACGGCCCCGGCCAGCAGCGTCTCCAGCAGGTCGCGGCTCTCGCGGACGGCCTCGGCCGCGGCGTACTGCTGGAACTCCATGTACGCGTTCGTCGTGTGCGTGCTGGCGAAGTCGGAATAGCGCATCAGCGGCGCCGCCAGCAGCAGGGCCGCCTCACGCCCGGCGTAGGTGTGCCCCGCCCGGTCGAGCACCGCCTCCCAGAAGACCCGGTGCCCGATCCTGAACGCGTTGATGTAGTCGGCCAGCGCCACCCCCGCCCTGGCCCGGCGCATGGCGGCGCGCCGGGTGAAGGTGATGTCCCCGGCCGTGGCCGTGCGCTCCTCCAGCAGCACGGCCAGCTTGGCGCGGTAGTGCTTGACCACGTGGTCGAACACGTCGGCGTGGAAGCCCGGATCCTGGGCGGCGTAGGCGGGGATCTCTTCCTTGATCGTCGTAACCGCGGCCATGGCCAGCGCCTCGACGTCGTTGAGCAGAGCGGCCAGGATGCGCGTGCGCTCCGCTCCGACGGCTGCCACGGTGCTCGAACCAGTGGACATGCCGGGATGATCCATGCCCGTGGCCGGGCGGTCAACGGGTTGTGACCGGTCCGAGACCGAGGCTGTGCTCAGCGGACAACTCGCCGGAGACATCTTGGGTCACCGTGCCCAATGCGGCCGTTGACGAGCGGATCCTACGCTGAGCGCAACTTCAGAACATTGTTCTCCAGGAGGCCGGATGCTGGAGGTACACGATCTTACCGTTCGCTTCGGCGGCATCACGGCGCTGGACGGCGTGGGGTTCGAGGTGGCGCGCGGCGAGATGGTGGGGCTCATCGGGCCGAACGGCGCCGGCAAGACCACCCTGTTCAACTGCCTGACGCGACGTTACGACGCCGATTCCGGGCGGATCGCGTACGAGGGACAAGACCTGACGGCCGTGGCGCCGCACGCCATCGCCCGGCTCGGCATCGCCAGGACGTTTCAGAACCTGGGCCTGTTCCCGCGCCTGTCCGTCCGCGACAACGTGCTGGTCGGCGCGCATCACCGGGGCCGCGCAGGCTTCCTGTCCGCCGGGCTCCGGCTGCCGGGGGTGCGCCGCGAGGAGCGCGAGCTGCGCGCCGACGCCGACGCCGTCATCGACCGGCTCGGCCTGACGGCCGTGGCCGGGCATCCGGCGACCGGGCTGCCGTTCGGCACCCTGAAACGGGTCGAGTTGGCCCGCGCGCTCGTCCTGCGGCCCCGGCTGCTGCTGCTCGACGAGCCGGTGAACGGGCTGAACGCGGGCGAGGTCGAGCAGTTCGCCGGCACGCTCGGGGCGATCCGCACCGAGTACGACCTGACCGTGATCGTGGTCGAGCACCACATGGGATTCGTCATGGGTATCTGCGAGCGCATCGTCTGCCTGGACTTCGGCCGCAAGATCGCCGAAGGCCCGCCGGACGTGGTGCAGCGGGATCCCGGCGTGATCGAGGCGTACCTGGGGACGGCGGTATGACGGATCTGGTCGTGGAAGACCTGGTGGCCGGCTACGGAGACGCCCGCGTCCTGCACGGCGTGCGGCTGAGCGTCGGCCAGGGCGAGATCTGCGCCATCCTCGGCCCCAACGGCGCGGGCAAGACCACGCTGCTGCGGGCCCTGTGCGGCATGGTCAAGGCGCGCGGCAAGGTCACGCTCGGCGGCACGGAGCTGGCCGGGCGCTCACCCGACGCGGTCGCCAGGCTCGGCGTCGCGCACGTGCCCGAGGGGCGCGGCACGTTCATGCCGCTGACCGTCGAGGAGAACCTGCGGCTCGGCGCGTTCGTCCGGCGCGGCCGGGCCGCGGTGGAGGCGGACCTCGGCCGCATCTACACCTACTTCCCGGTCCTGAAGACCCGGCTCAGGCAGGCCGCCGGCAGCCTCAGCGGCGGCGAGCAGCAGATGCTGGCCATCGGCCGCGCCCTCATGCTCCGCCCCCGGCTGCTGCTGCTCGACGAGCCGTCGCTCGGCCTGGCGCCGCTGGTCACCCGGGAGCTGTTCCGCATCGTCCAGGCCATCAACGCAGAGGAGCGGACCACCGTGGTCGTCGTCGAGCAGAACGCCCATCTCGCCCTCGGCATCGCCCAGCAGGCGCACGTCCTGGAGACCGGGCGGATCGTGCTGTCCGGCACGGCCGAGCGGATCAGGGCCGACGAACAGGTCGCGCAGTCCTATCTCGGGTACCGGGTGTAGCGCGATGGCCGGATTCCTGCAGCAGCTCGTCGAGGGGCTCGGCGCGGGCGCCATCTACGCCAGCCTGGCCCTGGCGCTGGTGCTGATCTACCAGTTCACCGGGATCGTGAACTTCGCCCAGGGTGAGCTGGCCATGTTCTCCACGTACATCGCCTGGCAGTGCGTCGCGGCCGGGCTGCCGTTCTGGGCGGCGCTGGCGCTGACGCTGGTGGTGTCGTTCGCGGGCGGGATGCTCATCGAGCGGGTGATCATCCGGCCGGTCGAGGGCGCGCCGGAGCTGACGATCGTGATCGTCACCGTCGGGCTGTTCATCTTCGTCAACGCCGCCGCCGGCTGGATCTGGACCTTCCTCATCAAGGACTTCCCGAACCCGTTCCCCGGCGGCGCGCTGCAGGCCGGCGGGATCAGCGTCGGCTACGCCACGCTCGGCGTGCTCGGCGTGGTGGCGCTGGTCATGGGGCTGCTGTACCTGCTCTTCCAGCACACCAGGATCGGGCTCGGCATGCGCGCGGTGGCGACCAACCCCGCCTCGGCGCGGCTGGTCGGCATCCGGGTGGGCTGGACGCTGGCGCTCGGCTGGGGGCTGGCCGCCACCGTGGGCGCGGTGTCCGGGGTGCTGGTGGCGCCGCTGCTGTTCCTGGAGCCGAACATGATGGGCGGCGTCCTCATCTACGCGTTCGCGGCGGCCACGCTCGGCGGCTTCGACAGCCCGGGGGGCGCGGTCGCCGGCGGGCTGATCGTGGGCGTCGCCGAGACGCTGGCCGGGGCCTACGTCGGGTTCATCGGGTCCGACCTCAAGGTGGGGGTGCCCCTGGTGATCATCCTCGGTGTCCTGCTGCTGCGGCCGCAGGGGCTGTTCGGTCGAGCGGTGGTGGAACGGGCATGAGCGAATCCACACAGGCGGGTACGAGCGAATCCACACAGGCGGGTACGAGCGAATCCGCGCAGGCGGGTACGAGCGAATCCGCGCAGGCGGGCACGAGTGAATCCGCGCGGGTCGCCGCTCCTGAGCGGGTCGCCACGTCGAGAAGGCGGGTGCCCGCGCCGCGTCTGCGGTGGGCCGGCCTGGCCGTGCTCACGGCCGCCGCCGTCTACGCGCCCTTCCAGCTCGTCCCCTTCCACGTCTTCCAGCTCACCATGGTGCTGATCTACGCGGTGGCGCTGCTCGGGCTCAACGTGCTCGTCGGGCACGCGGGCCAGATCTCGCTCGGCCATGGGGCCTTCTTCGCCGTCGGCGCGTACGGGGCCGCCGTCCTGATGCACCGCTGGGACCTGCCGTACCCGCTGACCCTGCCCATCGCGGCCGCGCTGGCGTTCCTGCTGGGCCTGGCCTTCGGCGTACCGGCGATGCGGCTGCGCGGTCTCTACCTGGCGCTCGTGACCCTCGCCATCGCGATCTTCCTCGTCCCCCTGCTCAAGCGGTTCGAGGACGTCACCGGCGGCTCCATGGGCCTGACCCTGCCCAAGCCCGCGCCGCCCGCGTGGAGCGGCCTGGCCGAGGACCAGTGGCTGTACTTCCTCACCCTGGCCGTCGCCGTGGCCGCGTTCCTGCTGGTCGCCGGCCTGCTCCGGTCGCGTGTGGGGCGGGCGCTGCACGCGATCAGGGACAACGAGGCGGCGGCCGAGGTGATGGGCGTGCGGCTGTCGTTCCACAAGACGCTCGCGTTCGCCTGGAGCGCCATGTTCGCGGGGGCGGCGGGCTGCGTCTACACGTGGGTGATCGGGTTCGTGTCGCCTGACTCGTTCACCGTGAACCTGTCGATCAGCCTGCTGGCCGGCCTGGTCGTCGGCGGTCTCGGCTCGATGGTGGGACCCGTGCTCGGCGCGCTGTTCGTGGTGTTCGTGCCGAACATCGCGCAGAACGTCAACGACGTCCCGCCCGGCGTCATCTTCGGCCTGCTGCTCATCGCGGTGATGTACGTGGCCCCGACGGGACTGGCCGGGCTGGCCGGGCGCCTGATCAACAAGATTCCCCGGAAGGAGTAAGAGGGATGCGAGTATCTGCGATCGGCTGTTCGGCGCTGCTCCTCCTCGCCGTCGCGGCCTGCGGAGGGCGCGACAGCGGGAACGGGACCGGTACGGCGGCGTCGGGCAAGTGCCAGGGCCAGCAGACGACCGGCATTACCGACAAGAGCATCAAGCTGGGCGGCATCTACCCGCTGTCCGGCCCCGCCTCCGCCTACGGAGACATCCCGAAGGGCATCAAGGCGTACTTCGACTACATCAACGCCGAGAAGAACGGCATCGGCGGCCGCAAGGTCGAGTTCGTCGTCCGCGACGACGGCTACCAGCCGCCCAAGGCCGTGGAGGAGGCCCGCAGGCTGGTGGAGCAGGAGCAGGTGTTCGCCCTGTTCCAGACGCTCGGCACCCCCTCGACCACGGCCACCTGGGACTACACCAACCAGCGCAAGGTCCCGCAGGTCTTCGTCGCCACCGGCGCCTCCAAGTGGGGCTCCGACACCACGCACCCGTGGACGATCGGCTGGCAGCCCAACTACGTCTCCGAGGCCCGCGTCTACGCTCAATATCTCAAGCAGGAGAAGCCCGAGGCCAAGGTCGCCGTGCTCTTCCAGAACGACGACTTCGGCAAGGACCTGCTCGGCGGGTTCAAGCGGGCCATCGAGGGCACCCAGGTCAAGGTCGTGGCCGAGCAGAGCTACGAGGTGACCGACCCCAGCATCGATCCGCAGATGCGCAACCTGGCCGAGTCGGAGGCCGACGTCTTCCTCAACATCACCACGCCCAAGTTCGGCTCGCAGGCGCTGGCGGCCGACGCCAAGATCTCGGGCTGGAACCCGCTGCACATCGTCAACAACGTGGCCGCCTCGATCACCGTGCTCAAGCCCGTCGGGTTCGAGAACGTGCAGGGTGTCGTGTCCAGCTCGTACTACAAGGACCCGAACGACCCGACGTGGGCGAACGACGCGGAGATGATGCTCTACAAGCAGAAGATGCAGCAGTACGCGCCGGGGGCCGACGCGAACGTGCCGTACCACACCTTCGGCTGGGCGGCGGCGAACAGCTTCCACAAGGCGATGGAGGCGGCCGCCTGCCCGACCCGCGAGGGGCTGCGCGACTCCGTGCGCGACCTCAAGGGCGTCAAGGTGGACATGCTGCTGCCCGGGGTGACGCTGGACACCGCGCGGGGTGATGGCTTCCCGATCGAGTCGATGCAGCTCATGACGTTCAAGGGCGAACGCTGGGAGCTGTTCGGCCAGGTGATCGACACCCGCAAGGAGTTCGGCCCGCTGACCGGCTAGATCGTGATCCGGCCCGCGCCGACCAGCCAGTCGACCGCTTCGGAGATGGCCTCCAGCGAGGTGTAGCGGGGCCGGTGCCCCAGCACCCGGCCGGCCTTCTCCATGCTGCAGTGCGGGCTGTGCGCGATGTGGTCGTAGGTGATCCGGGCGTCCTCCTCCGACACGGTCTCCCGCCAGCGCTCCCACGGCAGGTACGCCAGCCGCGGCTCCCGCCCGAACCAGCCCGACACCGCCTCGGCGTACCCGCGCAGCGTCAGAGCGGTGGTGGACACCGAGTGGAAGCTCTCACCGACGGCCGCCGTGCGGTTGGCGAGGGCGTCCATGAACAGCCGGGCCACGTCGTCGGCGTGCACGTGGTGGACGGTCTCCATGCCCAGGTTGGGCAGCGCCAGCTCGGCCCCGTCGGCCAGCGTCTGGTAGACGGCCGGGTTGACGTTGCCCGCCGGATTGACCGGCACCCAGCCGGGTCCGGTGATGTGCCCCGGGTGGATCAGCGTCGCGGGGAAGCCCTCGCGGTGGGCCAGGTCGAGCAGGAACCTCTCGATGGCGGCCTTCTGGCGGCCGTACTCGTCGATGGGGCCCCTGGGCCGGTCTTCCGTCGTCGGCACCTCGGCGCTCGGGCCGTGGATCCAGATCGTGCCGCAGTGCAGGAAGTGCCGGACCCGCCCGGTCAGCGCGGCGGCCAGCGACCTGGCGCTGGACTCCTGGAAGCAGATCAGGTCGATGACGGCGTCGCCTTGGAGCTCGGCGATCCGCCGGCCGAACGTGCCGTCGGTCTCCTCGGACTCCCGGTCGGCGGTGACGGTCGTGACCCGCTGCCAGGCGCCGTGCGGGCTGTAGGGCTCCCGCTTGCCCCGGCTGACATTGACGACGTCATGGCCCGCCCCCACGAGCCGGGGGATGAGGTAGGTGCCGATATGTCCGCTGCCGCCAATCACCACTACGCGCATGCCGACAGCGTAGACCCGTGCTCAGAGCGGCAATAGGGCGTGGGCGAGCTGACCGGCCGCCCACTCCTCCCACTCGGCCGTGCTCCAGGAACATTCGCGCTGCAGCACCAGGAACAGGTCGGGGGAGAGCAGCCCCACGGTGATGTCGGTCGCGCGGCGGCGGTCCAGCTCGGGCCGGAGCGCGCCGAGGCCCTCCAGGATGCCGGTGAAGGTCTCGTGCGCCGTACGCCGCTGGCCGCTGTTGACCTGCCACTGCTCGGCCATCTCCGGATCCCCGGCCGCCGCGTCGCGGACCACCGCGAGGATCGCCGCCACCCGGTCGAAGATCTCCCCGCTCGCGTGCGTCCACAGCGCGATGGCCTGCCTCGGGTCCCGCGTGGTGGACAGTTCCTTGAACCAGGGCCGCTCCAGCAGCGGAACCGGCTCGTCGTCACCCACGGAGGCCACGTCCACCACGTGCTTGAGCAGCCCGCTCTTGCTGCCGTAGTGGAAGTAGACCGTCTGCACGGACACCCCCGCCGCGTCGGCCACCTCCTGGAACGTGGTGCCCGCGTAGCCGCGCTCGGCGAACAGCCCGTGCGCCGCCGCCACGATGCGCCGCCTGGTGGGCGCGGAGCGCCGGTTCTTGCTATTGACGTCGGCCATAAATGTAAAGTACCACTTTAAAGTGTCACTCTAAATTCTGGAGCTCTGTCATGACCCTGCTCGGTGGGTTCCACCACGTCAAGTTACCCGTGTCCGATGTGCGCAAGAGCGTGGACTGGTACGGGCGGGTGCTGGGCTTCGACGTCGCCGTCGAGTTCGTCGAGGACGGTGTGCTGCGCGGCGTGGCGCTGCAGGACGCCGGCAAGACCCTGATGCTCGCGCTACGCGAGGAGCCGGCGCGCGCGGCGGCGCTGAGCGGGTTCGACCCCGTCGCGCTGGGCGTGCCCACGCTCGACGCGCTCCGCGACTGGGCCGCGCGCCTCGACGGGCTCGGCGTCGTGCACTCGGGTGTCGTCGAGGGCAGCGTCGGCTGGCTGGTCGCCGGGCTGACCGACCCCGACGGCATCGAGATCCGCCTCTACACCCTGCAACAGAGGGAGCGATGATGAGAACCGTTCTGGTGGCTTTGGCGGCTTTACTTGCGACTCCCGCCATCGAACCCTGGGGGCCCGTCGCCTCGCCCAGCGGCAACGCCAAGGCCACCGGCGACCTGCTGGTCACCGATCTCGACCGCGACGCGCACGTCGCGAAGGTCCGCGTCCGCGCCAAGGTCGCCGCCCGCACCCGCTGCTCGTGGGCGGTCTTCCGCATCACGTCCGGCGACTCCAAGCTCGCCCACAAGTCCTACCGCACCTGCGCGCGGGACAAGCGCCTGAGCGTCCAGTTCACCAGGTCCGGCGTGAGCGTGGTGGAGCTCAAGGTGTGCGACGGCGCCAGGACGGCCAGGCCGAGCACGGAATGCCTGGCCGCGGGGACCTGGAAGGTGCTGTTCACGGCGTTCCCGTAGCCACCCCGCAGCGCTCGCGCAGCACCGGCACACCGTCGCCCTCCAGCTCCGCGCAGTACGCCCCGCGCCCGGTCATCGCCATCACCAGCGCCACGGTCCGGCCCGACACGACCGCCCCCGACCCGGTACGGAAGGGCCCGTCGCTCGCGACGAGCCGCAGCCCGCCGAGCCGCCCCTTGGCGGGGACCACGAGATCGGTCCCCTGGTAATAGTCGGCCAGCCGCGTCACGACCTCGATCGGGTAGTCGCGGTGGAGGCCCAGCGGCCGCCGGATGTCCTCGGCGTGCACGATCGACTCCCCGAGCATCGCCACCACGGGAAGGGGCGGCGACGTGGTGCTCGTGAGGATCTGGCGGAACCTCGCCAGCGTGTCCGCCCCGGACGAGCCGAGCTGTTCGGCCAGCCGCATCGCCACCTGCTTGTCGAAGTCGAACCGGCAGCGGATCACGCCCGCCAGCCACCGCAGGGAAGTGAGGCTCGTCCCGGAGGTGAGGTGGGCCAGCACCTCGCGCACCGACAGCCCCTCACACAGCGACGGCGTCGTCCACTCCCGGTCGGTCAGGGGTGCGAGGTCGGCGGCCAGCGCCGCCCGTTCGGCGTGGATCAGTGGCCAGATGTCGCTCGATGCCTTGCCCATGCCGCGTGCCCTCCATGGCGCCGGTTATGAATGGTCACAATGGAGACTTCTGGCACGCCCGAAAGTCATCGCCGCTTGTGGTGCCCGAACGTCACCGCCCGCCGAGCGCCGCCTGCGCGCCCGAACGTCACCGCCCGCCGAGCGCCGCCTGCGCGCCCGAACGTCACCGCTCGCCGAGCGCCGCTCGCAGCGCGCCGGAGGGATCCTCGCCCCGCCAGGCCACGTGCTGGTCCGGCCGCACCAGGGCCAGGGGCTCGCCGGGCAGGTCGACGGCGCGCAGCGGCACGCCCAGCTCGCGCGCCTCCGACACCAGCACGTTCGCGCCGGGCAGCCGCTGGTCGCCGACGAGGCTGAAGCCGGGGCCCAGACGGTCGTAGAGCGACTCCCCGGCCGACAGCCACCGGTGCGGCAGCCGCTCCCCGGCGCCAGGGGCGACGATGGGCGAGCCCGCGTAGGTGTATCCCAGCACCAGGTCGAGGCTGTGGAACTCACTGTCCTTGGTCCTGCGCACGGCCTCCGCCACGGCCGGCCGCACCCGCTCGAACGCGGCCGCGTCGCCCATCAGCGCTGGGTCCGCCAGCTCGGGTGCGAGCGTGGCCATGTTCCTGGCGGCCGCCTCGATGGTGTCGGCGGCGATCGGGCGACGCTCGCTCTCGTACGTCCGCAGCAGGCTCGCCGGTGCCCATCCCCGCAGCACGGCGGCCAGTTTCCAGCCGATGTTGACCGCGTCGCCGATCCCGGTGTTGAAGCCGTGGCCGCCGTAGGGCGGATTCTGGTGTGCCGCGTCGCCGGCCAGGAAGACGCGCTCGCTCGCGTACCGGTCGGCCAGCAGCATCCGCGCGGTCCACGGGTCGGTGGCCAGGACCTCGATGTCGATGTCGGCGCCCGCGAGGTTTCGTACGAGGCGCACCGGGTCGGCGTCCTCCCGCACCCCCTGGGCGATGCACCACCAGGTCTCCTTCAGGTCCAGGCGGCCGGCCAGGCCGGGCTGGGCCGGGTTCAGCACCCAGTAGTGCACGGCGGGGCCGTGGGGGAGGCGTTCGGCCAGGCCGGGGGCGCGGAAGACGACGTTGAAGTTGGGCCTGGCGTCCTGGCGGCCCTCGTAGCGGGCGCCGATGGCCGCCCTGGTCACGCTGCGGGGGCCGTCGCAGCCGACGACGTACTGGGCGCGTACCGCACGCTCTTCGCCGGTTTTCGAGGTGATCCGCACCGACACGCCGTCGGCGTCCTCGCGGAGGCCGGCCACCTGCCAGCCGGTCAGCAGCGCGTCGCCGGTGGCCTCGCGCAGCACCTCCTCCACCAGCGGCTGCGGCACCTGCTGGCCCGGCTCGGCGGCCAGGTCGGAGCCCGCCAGGTCGAGCCCGAAGCAGCCGCCGATCCTGGTGATCTCCCGTCCGAGCAGGCCGGTGGCGAACACCGCCTCGTCCGACCACGACACGGCCAGCGGCGCCCGCGACCGTAACGTCTCGGCCAGCCCCCACCTGCGGAACAACTCCATCGAGCGGGCCGAGGTCGTCTTCGCGCGCGGGCGCAGCCACGACACCGACTCGCGCGGCTCGACCACCAGGCAGCGGACGCCGTGATACGCCAGCTCCACCGCGGTCGCCAGTCCTACGGGGCCGCCTCCGGCGACCAGCACCGGCACGGACTCAGGCGTATCAAGATTCATCGGCCGTCCTATTCACTCATGATGATCAGAGGCTACCGTTCTACGCACCAACCCGGATGATCAAGGGGATTTGCATGAGCGAGACCTCGGCGATGCCGCTGCACATGCGGCGGGTGGAGTTCGATCCGGCGCCGGAGCTGGCGGCCGCCCGTGACGACGAACGGGTCAAACGGGTCACCACCACGCACGGCGACCCCGCGTGGCTCGTGACGCGTTACGCGGACGTACGCGAGGTGCTGGGCGACGCCGAGCGCTTCAAGGTCGCGCCGCAGACCATCGCGCGGCTGCCCGGGACGCCGCAGCTGACCGAGGAGCAGCTCGCCAAGGTGAAGGCCGGCAACCTGCTCGGCGTCGACCCGCCCGAGCACACGCGGCTGCGCCGGATGCTGACGCCCGAGTTCACGATCCGCCGGATGCGCCGCCTGGAGCCGCGGATCCAGCGCATCGTCGAGGACCATCTGGACGCCATGGAGGCGGCCGGGGCGCCCGCCGACCTGGTGCCGTCGTTCGCGCTGCCGATCCCGTCGCTGGTGATCTGCGAACTGCTCGGGGTGCCGTACACGGACCGCGACGGCTTCCAGGAGCGTACGCGCAGGATGCTGGACATGACGGTGCCGGGGGAGGAGCGGCTGATGCTCCAGTTCCAGCAGCGTGCCTACATGGAGGAGCTGGTCGCCCGCGTCCAGGCCGAGCCGGGCGAGGAACTGCTCGGCATGCTCGTACGCGAGCACGGCGACGACCTCTCCACCGACGAACTGGTCGGGATCGGCGGCCTGCTGCTGTTCGCCGGGCACGAGACCACCTCCAACATGCTCTCCCTCGGCACGCTCGCCCTGCTGCGCCACCCCGAGCAGCTCGACCTCATCAGGAAAGAGCCCGAGCGGATCGACGCCGCGGTGGAGGAGCTGCTGCGCTGGCTCAGCATCGTGCACTCCGGCACCACCAAGCTCACGACCACGAAGGTCGAGCTCGGTGGCCAGGTCATCGAGGCCGGGGAACTGGTGATCTGCGCCCTGCCCGCCGCCAACCGCGACCCGGGGCTCATGGCGGACGCCGACACCTTCGACATCACCCGCGGCGCCCCCGGCCACGTCGCCTTCGGCCACGGCGTACACCACTGCCTGGGCGCCCCGCTGGCACGCATGGAGATGCGCATCGCCTTCCCCGCGCTGCTGCGCCGCTTCCCCGGCCTCCGGGTGACGGCCAGCGACCCGCTGTTCCGGTCCTTCAGCATCGTGTACGGGCTGTCCTCCCTTGAGGTGACCTGGTAGCACCGGACCTTTCGGTCAGGAGGACTCTGACGTTCCGCGCCGGAACATTGCGTTCATAGATCAGTCAACCATTAAGATCGGGCATCTCACCTGTTAGAGTCAGGCTCAGTAGGCAGGCATTGCAACGATCGGATGGGAGCCGAGCACCGATGCCCGGAGGCAGACTGACCGGCCAGGACCGGGAGCGCATCGCCGCGTGGCTGGCCGAGGGTCTCGGATACGCCGAGATCGGCCGGCGTCTGGGCCGGCCCGCCTCGACCATCATGCGCGAGGTCACCCGCAACGGCGGGCCCGACGGCTACGGGGCCGACCAGGCGCAGGAGGCCACCCGGCACCGTGCGCGCCGGCACAAGCAGGCTCAACCTCCGGCCCCGCCGCTCCCCGACAGCGGCCACGGGCGAGACCCCCGGGCGGTCCAGGATTTCACGCAGTCCTTCACCGATCTCCTCATTCAGCAGGGGCTGCCCCGGATGGAGGCCAGGGTGCTGGCCTGTCTCTACGTCACCGACTCCGGCGCCCTCACCGCCGCCGACCTGGTCCAGCGGCTCCGCGTCAGCCCGGCGTCGATCTCGCACGCCGTCACCTTCCTCGAACAGCAGGGAATGCTCAGGCGGGAACGCGTTCCCGGCGCGCGCCGCGAACGCTATGTCATGGACGACGGGATCTGGGTCCAGACCATCCTCGCGGCCCAGCAGATGAACGACGTCCTGGCCGCCGCCTCACGGCGCGGGGCCGAGATCCTCGGGGCCACCACCCCGGCGGGCGCCCGCTTCGAGTCCTCCGCCGAGCTCCTCGGTCTCCTGAGCAAGGCGTTCCAGCAGGTCATGGACCAGTGGCAGACGCGCCCCGCAAGGTGACTACCTGCGGTTGTACAGCCGCATGGTGAGCGTGCCGAACACCACGACGAACGCCACCGAGGCCACCAGCACCCAGGTGATCTCCCCCAGGTCAGGACTGCCCGCGAGCAACGACCGTACCGACGTCACCAGGTGCGAGACCGGGTTGGCGGTCACGAACACCTGCAGCCAGCCGGGCATGGTGGCGGGGTCGACGTACACGTTGCTCAGGAAGGTCAGCGGAAACAACACCAGCATGCTGACCCCCATCACCGACTTCTCGCTGCGCATCAGCAGGCCGACCATCGTCCACAGCCACGAGAACGCGAACGAGAACACCAGCAGCAGCGCGATCGCGATCACGGCCCCGGCGAGGCCGCCCTGCGGGCGGAATCCCAGCACCAGGCCGACCAGGAGGATGATCGTGGCGGCCAGGGTGTAGCGCAGGAGGTCGCCGAGCAGGTAGCCCACCATGGTCGAAGGGCGCCAGATGGGCAGGGTGCGGAAACGGTCGAAGACCCCCTTCTCGATGTCCTTGTTGACCTCGATGCCGGTGTACATGGTGATCATCACGACGCTCGTCACCATGATGCCGGGCAGCAGGTACTGCAGGTATTCGGTCGGTGAGCCGGCCAGTGCGCCGCCGAACAGGTACGTGAACATCAACGTCATCATGAGCGGGAACGCGGTCACGTCGAAGAGCTGCTCGGGCACGTGCTTGATCTTCAACATCGCCCGCCAGCCGAACGTCATCGACGCCGACCACGCGCTCGGCCGCCGGGGTCGCGCCTTCGGGGCCAGCACGGCGGCGAGGGCTTCGGCAGCGGGGGTGTAGGTGCTCATTTGGCGGCGTCCTCACGGTCGGTCAGTGCCAGGAAGACCTCGTCCAGGCTGGGCCGGCCGAGGGAGAAGTCGTCGACGACGATGCCGGCCGCGGCCAGCCGGGACAGGGCGCGCGCGGCCTGCTCGGCGTCGCCGGTGATGCGCGCCGACAGCGCCGCCGGGTCCGCCTCCAGGTGGACGGGCGCGTCCAGGGTTTCGGCCAGTACGCGCTCGGCGTCGGCACGGGTGGCCGGGTCGCGCAGCCGGACGTGCACCGAGCCCGACCCGACGGAGGACTTCAGCTCACCCGGCGTGCCCTCGGCGATCACCCGGCCGTGGTCGATGACCGCGATGCGGCCGGCCAGCCGGTCGGCCTCCTCCAGATACTGGGTGGTCAGCAGCACCGTGGTGCCGTGGGCGACGACGACGCGGACGATGTCCCAGACCTGGTTGCGGCTGCGCGGGTCGAGGCCGGTCGTGGGCTCGTCGAGGAAGAGCAGGTCGGGCGTGTTGAGGATGCTGGCCGCGATGTCGATCCGCCGCCGCATGCCCCCCGAGTACGTCTTGACCTGCCGTCCCCCGGCCTCCGTCAGCCCGAAGGCGTCCAGCAGCTCCGCCGCCCGCTCCCTGGCGGCCGGCTTGCGGTGGCCGAGGAGGCGGCCGAGCAGGATGAGGTTCTCCGCGCCGGTCATCTCCTCGTCCACGGACGCGTACTGGCCGGTCAGGCTGACCCGGCCGCGTACGGTGTCCGCCTCGCGCACCACGTCGTGCCCGAACACGGTCGCCTCGCCGCCGTCGGGCCGCAGCAGCGTGGCCAGCATCCGTACGGCGGTCGTCTTGCCCGCGCCGTTGGGCCCGAGCACGCCGTACACGGCGCCGACGGGGACGGTGAGGTCGAGGCCGTCCACGGCGCGGGTGCCGCCGAAGACCTTGACCAGGCCGGAGGTTTGTATGGCTGTTTCGTTCACGCCCATGAGGCGCTAGGCGGCCCGCTAGATCGGATCTAGCGGAACCCGGCCAGCGCCCTGCGGCAGGCGCGGCCGACCTCGGCCAGGGTCTCCTCGTCGGGCCGGCCCTCGCCCACGCACACCGCCGCCGTCGCGCTGACCGCCCCGATCGCGGCCCCCACCATCGCGTACGCGGTCATCCGATCGAGCTCGCACGCGCTCATGAGCGCGCCGGCCAGCCGGTCCAGCCGTGTGTTCGAGCGGTCGATGGACGCCTGCGGCGAGAAGATCGGCAGCTTGAACGCCGTACCGACCAGCCCGACGTTCAGCCCCAGCGTCCAGCTCTCCGCGAGCATCTCGTCGAACGCCCTGGCCAGCAGCCGGGCCGCCGGCTCATCGGGAGCCCGCGAGCCGATCACCCGGACACCGGCGTCCACCTGCTCGGTCAGGTTGGTGACGAGTACGTCCGCCTTGTGCCGGAAGTAGGTGAAGAACGTGCGGGTGGACACCTCCGCCGCCGCCGCGATCTGCTCCACGGTGGTGGCCTCGTAGCCCTGCTCGTCGAACAGCCGCCCGGCGGCGTCGATGAGCGCCTGCCGGGTCCGCTGTTTCTTCCGCTCCCGCAACGACATGCCGCCATGTTATTGCACTGGATGCATATTTACAGGACTGCAAAATGTGAGTAGCGTCCCGACCATGGATCCTGTGATCGCGGTGTCCGGCCTCGTGAAGGCGTTTGGGCGCATTCGCGCGCTGGACGGCCTCGACCTGCGGGTGAGCGCCGGAGAGATCCACGGCTACCTCGGCCCCAACGGCGCGGGGAAGACCACCACCCTGCGCGTCCTGCTGGGCCTGCTGCGGGCCGACGCCGGTGAGGTGCGGCTGCTGGGCGGGCATCCGTGGGACGACGCCGTGCGGTTGCACCGCCGTCTGGCGTACGTGCCCGGCGACGTCACCCTCTGGGACGAGCTGACCGGCGGCGAGACCATCGACCTGCTCGGCCGCCTGCACGGCCAGGTCGACGAGCGCCGCCGCGCCGAGCTGATCGACCGGTTCGAGCTCGACCCCGCCAAGAAGGCCCGCGTCTACTCCAAGGGCAACAGGCAGAAGGTCGCGCTGATCGCGGCCCTGGCGGCGCGGGCCGAGCTGCTCCTGCTGGACGAGCCCACTTCGGGCCTCGACCCGCTCATGGAGGCCGAATTTCGGCGCTGCCTGGCCGAACGCCGTGACGAGGGCACCACGATCCTGCTGTCGAGTCACATCCTGGCCGAGGTGGAGGCCCTGTGCGACCGGGTGAGCATCGTCCGCGCCGGTCGCGTCGTCGAGTCCGGCACCCTGGCCGAGCTGCGCCACCTCACCTGGACCTCGGTCACCGCCCGGCTGGAGCGGCCTCTTGAGCGGCTGGACGGCGTACACGATCTGGAGATCCACGGCACCGAGGTGCGCTTCCGGGTGGACAGCGGCCGGGCCGGCGAGGTGCTCACCCGGCTGACCCGCTACGGCCTGCGCGACATTACGGCGCAGCCCGCCACGCTGGAGGAGCTGTTCCTGCGTCACTATCGGGTGGAGGCCGCGTGATCAGGTTCATCGTGCGGCGCGACCGGCTGCTGATCGCCGGGTGGGTGGCGGTGGCCGTCGCGGTTCCGGTCTTCAACGCCTTCTCCCTGGGCGCGCTGCTGCCGACCGAGGCGGCCCGCCTTACCTTTGCCGAGGTCAGCGCCGGTAATCCGCTCACCGCCGCGCTGCTCGGCCCCTTGGACGACACCTCCATCGAGGGGGTCGTGTTCTGGCGGTCGAGCGTGCAGAGCAAGATCATCTTGGGGCTGGGTGGGCTGCTGTTCGCGATCAGGCACACGCGCGCGGAGGAGGACTCGGGGCGCTGGGAGCTCATGGCCGCGGGCGCCGTGCGCCGGCACGCCGCCGTCACCGCCGCCATGGTCGTGGTCGCCGCCGTCACCGCCGCCGTCACCGTGCTGCTGGCCGCCGCGCTGGTGCTCCTGTTCGGCTACAGCCTCGGTGGTTCCGTGCTGTTCGGGCTGGCGGCCGGGGCGAGCGGGCTGATGTTCGCCGCGTGCGGGCTCGTGGCGGGGCAGCTCGCGCAGAGCGCGCCGCTCGCGCGGGGCGCCGCCGTGGGCGTGCTGGTGCCGCGCGTCGCCCAGTGGTGGGTGCCGCTGGTGGTCGCCGCCTTGTTGCTCGTGGTCGCGTACGTCGTCGCGGGGCGGCGGGACCTGGGCGCCGGGTTGTTGCGCGATCGCTCCGGCACCGGGCCCGCGCGTGGTGGCCCGGCGAGTCCGGTGGCGCTGGCCTGGCGGCTGTACGGCGGGCAGGTCGTGAGCTGGACGATCGCGCTGGGCGTGATGTCGGCGGGAGCCGGGTGGGTGTCGGTGTCGCGCCTTGGTGAGCTTGGGTGGGGGGATGTGCTGGCGATCTTCACGTACGTCTTCTGCCTGGTCGTGGCCTGTTTGACGGCGGCCGGGGCGCTGCGGCCGTACACGGAGGAGCGACGGGGGCGGGTGGCGCCGCTGCTGGTCTCCACGAGTAGATCGCGCTGGTTGTCCGGATACGTGGTGCTCGGCCTCGCCGCGCCGGTCGCGATGCTGCTGGCCGTCGGCGCCGGCACCGGGCTGGGCTCCGGGGCGCTGCTCGCTCAGATGGGGAAGGCGCTGCTGTTCGTCCCCGCCGCCTGGACGGTCGCGGGTGTCGCCCTCGCGGTGTACGGCCTGCGTCCCCGGCTGGCCATCCCGGCGGCGTGGGCCACGGTCGGGGTTTCCACGGCTTTTGTCGCGTTGTGGGAGGCCCAGACGATCGGCAGGACGGCGTTCCTGTTCACCCCCTACGGCTACGGACACCCCCTGATCTCAGCCGGTTATGCCGCCCCGATCGCGTTCACGCTGGTCGCCGCCGTGCTCGTGGGCATCGGGTGGGCCGCCTTCGCCCGGCGGGACCTGGTCGCGTGAGGGGAGGCTGAGCGTGAAGACCGTGTTCCCCGGCACGCTGGCCACCTCGACCCGCCCGTCGTGTGCCGCCGCGACGGCCGAGACGATGGCCAGGCCGAGCCCGCTGCCCCCGGCCAGCCGGGACCGCGACCCGTCGCCGCGCGCGAACCTGCCGAACACGTGCGGCAGCACATGCGCGGGAATGCCCGGCCCGTCGTCGGCCACCCGGACGATCGCCTCCGGCAGCACGGTCGTGGTCACCGTGGTGCCCGGCGGCGTGTGCGTACGGGCGTTGGCCAGCAGGTTCGTCACCACCTGGTGCAACCGGTCGGCGTCCCCGACGACCAGGACGGGCTGGTCGGGCAGGCTGACCAGCCAGCGGTGGCCGGGCGCGGCCGCGTAGGCGTCACTCACCGCGTTGACCACGATCGGCGACAGGTCCAGCTCCGCCCGTTCGAGCGGACGGCCCGCGTCCAGCCTCGCCAGCAGCAGCAGGTCCTCGACCAGCGTGGTCATCCGGCCCGCCTCCGAGCGGATGCGGCCGAGCGCGTGCGTGGTCTGCGGGCCGTGCGGCTCGCCGCCGCGCCTGGTCAGCTCCGCGTAGCCGACGATCGAGGCCAGCGGGGTGCGCAGTTCGTGGCTGGCGTCCGCGATGAAGCGCCGCAGCCGGGTCTCGCTCTCGTGCCGAACCGCGAAGGCCGTCTCCACGTGCCCGAGCATGCGGTTCAGCGCGCCGCCGACCTGGCCGATCTCGGTGCGCGGGTCGGTGTCCACCTCCGGTACGCGGGCCAGGCGCACGGCCTCACCGGTGGCGAGGGGCAGCTCCGACACGCGGGCGGCGGTGGCGGCCAGGCGGCCGAGGGGGCGGACCGCTCGGCGTACGAGGAGGGTGGCGGCCACGGCCACCACCGCCACACCCGCCAGCGTCACCGCGGCCTCCACCACGACGAGCCTGGTCAGCGTGGTCTGCACGCCGAGCACCGGCAGCCCCGTGACGAGCAGGTCGCCGTCGGGAGCGCGGACGCCGACCATCCGGTAGTCGCCCAGCGGGCCCAGGCTGACGGTGACGGGCCTGCCGGTGACGCGGGCGAGCTCGGGTGGCGCCTGCACCTGCCGTACGGTGCCGACACCGGTCAGTACGGCGGCCCGGCGTACGACGCCGTCGCGCACCCGCGCCCCGAACGTGTCCACCGCCTGCCCCGGGAACAGCAGGAACGACACCTCCCGCGCCTCGGGCGGCGGCTGTACCGCGGTGCTGGTGGAACGGCGGGCGGCCGAGCTGACCTGCAGGTCGAGCCGGTCGGTGAGAAAGTCGTTGAACAGCAGGGTCGTCGCGGTGGCGATGACGGCGGAGACGACGGCGAGCAGCGCGATCGAGGAGACCACGAGCTTGGTCTCCAGCGACATCGTCATACGGCGGGTCTGATCGTGTAGCCGACGCCGCGGATGGTGTGGATCATCGGCTTGCGCTGGGCGTCGATCTTGCGGCGCAGGTAGGAGATGTACAGCTCGACCACGTTGCTCTGGCCGCCGAAGTCGTAGGCCCACACCCGGTCCAGGATCTGCGGCTTGCTCATCACGCGGCCCGGGTTGTGCATGAGGAAGCGCAGCAGCTCGAATTCGGTGGGGGTGAGCCTGATGTCCGTGCCGTCCCTGCGTACCTCGTGGGTCTCCTGGTCCAGCGTCAGATCCCCGACCACGAGCCCGGCGTCGGGCCGCACGCGCGCCGCGCCCGAGCGGCGCAGCAGGCCGCGCAGCCTGATGACGACCTCCTCCAGGCTGAACGGCTTCGTGACGTAGTCGTCGGCACCCGCGCGCAGGCCGATGAGCCGGTCCTGTACGGAGTCCTTCGCGGTCAGGAACAGGACCGGCACCCCCGGCAGTACCGCCCGCAACCTGGGCAGGAGCTCGATTCCGTCCATGTCGGGCAGCATGATGTCCAGGACGATCGCGTCCGGCCGGAACCCGCGGGCGGCGCGGATGGCCTCGCCGCCGTTGTAGGCGCAGCGCACGTCCCAGGACTCCTGGCGCATGACCATGGACAGGAGCTCCGTCAGCGAGGGCTCGTCGTCGACGACGAGGATGTTGATGGAGCTGCCGTCGGCTCGGCGCACGGGCGCGCTGGTCGTCTGCATGGTGCCGACGATGTCGGGCCAGGATGAGTGTTTGATGAAACGGCCCTGATTTCTTCATGGTGCATGCGGAAGGGCCCGGCGCGGTGGCCGGGCCCTTCCTATCCCTTTAAGACACACTCAGAGCTACCCAGAGCCCACCCCTTCCCTGGAAACAGCGCTTAGAACAACTTTCCCGACCACACATTGGCGGCGGAGGAGTAGACGCCGTACGTCTCGGCGTCGAAGTACGCCGAGCTGATGTAGTCCACCCGGTTGTTCTCGTCCTGGTCGTAGAAGCTGCTGGTCACGCCGTTGAGGTAACCGACCCGCTTGGCGCCGCTGTACTTCAGCAGCCACGGCCCGCCGTCCGCCCCGGCGGTCATGGAGCACTTGAGGCCCACGTGCTCCTCGATCTTCTTCGCGGCCGAGCCCACGGTCTTGGCCGTGGTCGTGCCGTAGCACCACTTCGGCGTGACGCCCGTGAACGGCTTGTTGCCGTCGGGCTGCGCGGCCTGCGGGTAGCCGAAGACGTAGTGCGCCTTCTTCAGCGGCTGGTTCCAGGAGATGCCCTGGCCGCCGACGTTGTCACCCAGACGGCCCGCGTCCTCGGCCTCGATGCCGGAGTGCCTGCCCTCGGTCGACGCCTTGACCGTCACGCCGTTGTAGACCGAGACGAACGCGTAGTCGCGGTCGTAGTCCTCGTAGACGCTGTAGTCGTAGTGCACGAACGCCTGCTTGCCGACGTAGATGCCCCACGGGGCCTTGCCCTGGTAGTAGCCCGGCACGAAGACCCAGTTGTCGAGGAGTTGCTCGTCGTCGGCGGTGTCGTACACGCAGTGGCCGGCCGTGGCGACCAGGTTGGCGTACCTGCCCTGGATGGAGGTGGCCGAGCACCAGCGCTTCGCGCCCTCGGCGTCGACGAAGAAGACCTTGCCGATGGTCTTCGGCAGGTTCACGTTCTTCGACTTGCTCGTGGAGGTGGTGGTGCCGGTCGGGGCGACGGAGCCGGCCTTGGTGTCGGTGGTGGCGGTGCCGGTGGACTTGAGCTTGTCGACGTCGGTGGTGTCCTCCTCGACGTAGGTGGCGGCCTTCAGCGCGGCGCCGTTGTTCTCCAGCCAGAAGGTGGCGATGCCTTTCGCGGTGGTGGTGCTGACATTCCCCAAGGCGAGAACAGATCCTGAGAACGACCCCGACAAGAACCTGAATTTTCCCTAAGAGACCTTATGTGTCGCACATCACTGTCTCCAGCTCAGGGCCACGACCTGCACTTATCCAACTCATAAGCGCATGACAGCCTTTTCTCAGGTTGCCTCGGCAGAGTCGTTGCCATGCGGATGACCTTCGGGGCTGAATTCAGAAGTTCGGCCAGGTCCGTCCCGGATTGGATTCTCGACCAGTGCGCTTCGCCAAGCCATTCACCGTGACCATCGCCAGCGCGGCCCTCATCGCCCTCCCCTTCACCGGCTCCGCCCTCGCCGAAGCCCCCCGCCCGCAACCGACGGCCACCACCAAGGCCGCGCAGCCGACGCATTCGACCCCGGCGACCAAGCAGCGGCAGGACCGCGACGGGCAGCACAAGGACACCAGGACCCGCAAGCCGCAGCAGCAGATCTCTCTCAGCGCCTCCGTCAACCCGAGCCGCGTACGAGCCGGCGCGTCGTACAGTGTCACGATCACCACCAAGGGCCTCTCCTCGGGCACGGCCACGATCACGAGCCCCGAGGGCAAGACCTACCGAGTCAGCCTCTCCTCCGGCCACGCCACGAAGACCCTGACCGTCCCTTCGAAGACGAGAGCAGGCGAAAAGTCGGTCACCGTCAAGGTCGGCAACAAGACCACCACGGCCCCGTTCACGGTGACCACCAACAAGCGCAGGTAGGCGGGCCAGAAGCCACCCTCCTGTTGCCCCTCTGGACAGCGGACCCCCTGATGCCCACCCCAAAGGTCTTCACCTAGGGAGCGCTACGCGCGGGGCTCAGGCGCCTCTGGCGCAACCCCCGCGCCTCCGGCGCCATCAACCCACCCGTGACCTGATTACACGGTGGGCCGCCGAACACCCGCCCCTCGAGCACCCCGCCTACCCCAACCGTTTCGCCGGCCTTGATCCCGGGACGCTAGAGAAGTCCGCGGTCTCTGGCCCAGCCTGGAAGCTCAGGCCCTGTACACGGAAGGCGCATCCCGGAGGCTCGTAGAGCGTCCACGTGGTTGCAAATCTCGACCAGCGTCATCTTGCCGAGCCCCAGCAGCCGGGTCAGCAGCCATATGGTGCCGTGGATCTCGAGTCCATTCGCCCGGCCGACCTTCGTCGCGTCTCGGTCATCCGTGAGCGCGACCAAGCCGTGTATCTGGGCCGCGGCGAAGATACTGGCCTCTCCCTTGTCGTAATCGTCGCTGGTGCCGAGTAGCTGGCTCCATGTGTCGAAGGCGATGAGCTCTTCGACAGAATCCTGAGGATGGATATGCAGCCACTCAAGCTCTGTAATGCGCCGCAGCAAAGGGCACTCGTTGGAGTATTTGCCCAGCTCGTCGACAACGACAAGAGTCGTGGACATCTCCGTGACACTTGCTCCTAGAACATCGAGCCGGTCGGCCTTGGCAAAGTGAAGGAGCATCATGGTGTCGGTCACGAGCGGAGGCAAAGGGCCGACAGGCTTCGATTCGGTCACGGGCGCTCATCCGCCTCAGCTACCGGAGGCAGGTCCGTTTCGCTTTCGAGCTGTCCGTGCATGAGCTCCAGGGCGCGGTGGCTGGTGATCCGACCGTTCTTGTACGCCGTCATCACCGCGTGGGCAAAAATCGGAGACACGCGGATCTCGTCCAAATCCGGCTGAGGCGTCCAACCCAGGGAATCCCTGAACTCCGCGAAGGTGGGCGGACAGGTCCGCAGGTCCTTCTCTTCGTTCTGGCCAATCGCATGGGCGGCTCTCGCCTGCCGCAGCGCGAGACTCCAGGACGTCCGATACTTCGCCGCGAGACGAACCAACTCCGCTCTGGTGAGGGCAGTCGATGCGGCAGCATGCCGGATCGCCTCAACCGGCAGGAGAAGCTCGGCGGCGAAAGCGTCTATCACGGCTTCACGAGCTTCGCGGGAGGTGCCTACTCCCAGGTCGGTGGAGTATTCGTCGCCCAGGATCAGGTGCCCGAGTTCGTGGGCGGCGGTGGTTCGCCGTCGTCCAGGATCACCGCTGATGCAGACGACGGCGGCAGCCACATCATCATCTATCGCCGAGGCGCCTTCTCCGGAAAGCTCGGTCACCAGGATGAACTGGCCACACCGTTCACTCAGGCCGGCGAGCGATTCGATGGGGGCGAGTCCCAAATCCAGCTCGGCTCTCAGCCATCGGGCCGCATCCGCGGCCGCAGTCGGCCCATCGACCTTGCCGTTGTATCGCTTGATGGGGATGAGTTCCAGCGCCCCGAGAGAGACCAGGAGCCGGATCTCCCGAATCCAGGCCGCGAGAGCCACGTCCATGCGATAAGAAGCCTGTGCGGCAGACGACGTTGTGTCCTCGGTCAGAGGCGGGCGGTGTGACATAACGGCTGGAGGCGCGTTGAGAAAATGGCCCATGGGAAGATCGAGCGCTCGTGCCAGTCGTATGAGTTCCAGAGCGTCGAGACGCCTTGTGCCGGCCTCGATCTTGCTGACCATGGTTCTGTCGAGGCCGGTCAGTTCGGCCAGTTGCTCCTGGGAGAGCCGCATGGCCAATCGGGACTCGCGAACTCGCGCGCCGATGTCGGCCCAATCCAGCGTGCTCATGGTGCGATAATCGCACACTCCTCGGTAAGGCGACCATCGGCTCGCACCCTGAGTTCGACTTCTTTACCTAAAAGCCGCCGCCGAATCGTGCAATAGTCACTCATGTCACGTGTTGCCAATGGCTGCGTGACGTATCTGCTACCGCCCCATCGCCCGGCCGGGGTAGCGATCAAGGCGGTGGGCGCGAGCCCCGCTCACCCCTCCCGTGATCGCTCAGACCTTCTTGCCGACGCCCGCGTAATAGACGGCCTCATGGTCGGCGTACAAGGTCTCCGGGACGGGACGCCATTGGGGCAGGGCGACGACGCCCGGCTCCAGCAGCTCCAGGCCGTCGAAGAAGCCGGTGACCTCTTCCAGGGTGCGCAGCGTCATGGGGCTGCCGCCGCTCTCGTTCCATTGCCGTACGCCCTCTTCGAGCTGCTTGCCCACGATGCCGTGCGAGATCGCGAGGTGGCTGCCGGGGGCCATGGCGGACAGGAGGTCCTGGATGATCGCCTTGGCCTGGGCCGTGTCGGGCAGGAAGTCCACGACGCCGAGGAGGGTCAGGCCGATCGGGCGGTCGAAGTCGAGCAGTTCGGCGGCTGCGGCGCGGATCTTGTCGGGTTCGCGCAGGTCGGAGTCGATGAACGCGGTCGTACCCTCCGGCGCGCTACGCAGCAGGGCGCGGGCGTGGGCCAGGACCATCGGGTCGTTGTCGACGTACACGATGTGGCTGTCCGGCGCCACCGACTGGGCCACCTGGTGGGTGTTGTTCGAGGTCGGGATGCCGGTGCCGATGTCCAGGAACTGGCGGATGCCCGCCTCCCCGGCCATGTACCGCACGGCGCGCCCGAGGAACTCCCTGTTGGTCCGCGCCAGCACCGGCAACTCGGGCACGGCCGCGAGGATCTGCTCACTCACCATGCGGTCGATCGCGTAGTTGTCCTTGCCGCCCAGCCACAGGTCGTAGATGCGCGCGGGGCTGGGGACGTCGGTGTCGAGCGGGCGTTCGGTCATCGGTGGCGCCTTCCCTGGGACAAGAGGGGGGTGCGATATGAGGGAGAGCGTACTGCCCGAAGATCGCCTCAGGACGGGTATTCAGTCGGATACCGGCTATCTCGAAGTCATGCCGCGGAAGACGAACCGGCGGCGGCCCAAGCGGGCCCGGGTGGCTGTGCCGGTGCCTTGACAGGGGTGCAGGTCAACGTAGATCGTTTCGCGGAAAGACTCACCCCTTCCGAGGGGCGACCGGGGAAGAAGCGCCATGAAGCTGATCATCGGTGGGTTCGTGCTGGCGGCGATCGCAGGTGCCCTGTGGGCCCGGAGGCGGTACGTGGTGGTCACGGTCGAGGGGATGAGCATGGCCCCGACCCTGACCGATGGTGATCGGGTTCTGGTGCGCAGGCGGCGGATCGACCAGGTCAGTACGGGAGACGTGGTGGTGCTCGAACCACCGTTGGGTCACGCCGAACCGAGAGGGAACGGGCCGCTGTGGAACATCAAGCGGGCCGTGGCCTTACCCGGGGATCCGGTGCCGCCGGGGATCGAGGGTGGTGCGGGCCGGGTGCCTGAGGGGGCGCTGGTCGTGGTGGGGGACAACGGCGACGGCAGCGTCGACTCCCGGCAGCGGGGGTTCTTCTCTGCCGATCGCCTGCTCGGGGTCGCGTTGCGCCGGCTGGGTGGGCCGGCGCTGTAAGACGGGCTCATCGTGCGATTCCGGCTGCTCGGGCCGATGCGGATCCAGGTCGGCGGGGCGCCCGTCAAGATCACGGCGCCCAAGCAGCGAACCGTGCTGGCCATGCTGCTGGTCAGGGCCGGGCACGTGGTGCCGATCAGGTCGTTGGTGGCGGAGGTCTGGGATGAGCGGCCGCCCCGGTCCGCGGTGGCGAATCTGCGTACCTATCTCATGCAGTTGCGCAAGCTGCTGCCGGACGAGGAGCGGCTGGTCACCTCCGACGTCGGATACCTGCTGCGGGTCGAAGCGGAGGAGTTCGACGTCTTCGAGTTCGAGGCGTTGTCCGCGCGGGGGCGGCAGGCGGTGGCGCGGCAGAACCTCAGTGCCGCGGAGGAGGCGTTCAGCCAGGCCCTGAGGTTGTGGGAGGGTACGGCGGCGGAGGACGTGCCGCTGGGGGCCACGCTCCGTGAGGTGGTCGCCCGGCTCACCGATCACTACCTGGGGGTGGTGGAGGAGCACGCGGACATCCAGCTCGCCCTCGGCAGGAACGCGGCGGCGGTCACCCGGTTGCGTGCGGTGGTGGGACAGTATCCGCTGAGGGAGCGGTTGCACGGGCAGCTCATGGTGGCGCTGTATCGCAGCGGCGACGTGGTGGGGGCGCTGGACGCGTTCGGGGCCGCTCGCCGGGTGCTGGCCGATGAGCTGGGGATCGATCCGGGGCCCGATCTGCGCCGGTTGCAGCAGGCGATTCTGCGCAGGGATGGCAGCGCGCTGCAGACGGCTCTGAATAAGGACGCCGGCACCCACAAGGTGACCGGACCCGTTGATGACGGGCGGCCGCGGCCAAGGTTGCTGCCGAGGGCTCCCGTGGTGTTCGTGGGGCGGGCGGCTGAGCTGGCCCGTGTGCACACGCTTCTGGAGGCGTCGCAGGGCCCGCCCGTGGTGGCGTTGCACGGGCCCGGTGGGGTGGGCAAGTCGGCGCTCGCCCTGAAGGCCGCGCACAATGCGGCCGGCCGTTATCCCGACGGCCAGCTGTACGTCGACCTACAGGGATCCACGCCCGGTCTGCCACCGCTGCGACCGGCCGAGGTGCTCGGCCGGTTCCTGCGCGCGCTGGGAGTGGCCCCGGGCAGCGTGCCGGTCGCGCCGGCGGAGGCGGCCACGCACTACCAGTCGTTGCTGGCCGACCGGCGGGTCCTGGTGGTCCTCGACAACGCCGTCGGCGCCGCCCAGGTGGCGCCGTTGCTGCCGGCGGGCAGCGGCTGCGCGGCGCTGGTCACCAGTCGCGCGGCGCTGACCACCGTGGACGCCGTGCCCATCCCCGTCGGCCTGCTCGACGAGACCGACTCGGTACGCCTGCTGGCGCTGATGACCGGCCAGGAGCGGGTGGGCGCCGAGGCGGAGGCGGTCGGGGAGATCGCGCGCTGGTGCGGCCACCATCCGCTGGCGCTGCGCATCGCCGGGGCCCGGCTGGCGGGGCGGCCCGACTGGTCGCTGGCCCGGTTCGGGGAGCGGCTGGGCGATCAGCAGCGGCGGCTGGACGAGCTGCGGGTGGCCGACCTGTCCGTACGAACCTGCTTCGAGGTCGGGTACGGGACCCTGACCAGCACCGCGAAGGCGGCCTTCCGCGTCTTCGGCGTGCTGGAGGTGCCCGAGATCGGCGTCGGACTGGCCGCCGCGCTGGCCGACACCGACCAGACGACGGCGGAGGCCGCGCTCGACGAGCTGACCGAGGCCCGGCTGCTGGAGCCGGTCGGCGACGGCCGGTTCCGCATGCACGATCTGCTCCGGCTCTTCGCGGCGGAGCTGGCCGCCGCCCACGACCCGCCCGAGGAGCGGCGGCGGGCGGTCGGACGGGCGCTGGAGTGGTATTTGGAGCGTTGCCGCCGACTGGTGGCCCTCATGCAGCCGCACCTGGTGCGAGCGGACGAGAGCGCGGGGGAGTCGGGTCTGCCGGACCTGGCCGCGGCCCTGCGGTGGCTGGACATGGAGTTGCCGTGTCTGGTGGCGGCCGCCGTACAGGCGGCCGAACCGGAGCAGGTGACGGCCGCCGTTCAGGCTTCGAGTGGAGAGCGGGGCGGGTTCGTCGCCGAGTTGGTGGCGCTGATCAAGGCGATCGCGATGAAGAGCGGCTACTGGCGGGAGCTGGAGACCATCGTGCGGCTCGCCGTCGAGGTCGCGCGGCGGGATGACGACCATGCCGCGGAGGCGCCCGCGCTGGCCACGCTCGGCCTGCTGGAGTGGAAGTCCGACCGGCCCGAGGCGGCGCACGAGGTCCTGTGCCGGGCGCTCGACCTGCGGCGGGAGCTGGGCGATCGCGGCGAGGAAGGGCTGGCGCTGCACAACCTGGGCTGGTTGTGCATGCAGACCGGAGACCTCGAAGGGGCGCTCGACCACATCGCCGCCGGCCTGCGGCTGCTGGAGGAGCACGGGTCGAACCGGGTCGGGCTGGTCGCGCACAACCTGGGCGAGGTGCTGCTCCGGCTGGGCCGCTACCCCGAGGCGGTGGACCGCTTCGAACGCTGCCTGGCCATCCGGCGGGCCGATCGCGACCTGTACGGCGAGAGCATCACCCTGGCCGCGCTCGGCCGCGCCCACAGCCTGCTCGACCGGCGGGAGGAGGCCCTGGCGGTGCTGGCGGAGGCCCTGGCCCGCTGCGCGGAGACGGGCAACCGCGAGGACGAATGGGAGGTGCTGCTCAGCAGGTCCGAAATCCTGCTGCGGCAGAAGGACGCGGCCGCCGCCGCGGCGGACCTGGCCCGCGTCCTGGAGCTGACCACCAGGATCGGCGACGCGTACGGCAGAGCCGCCGGCCTGCGCCAGCTGGCCAGGGCACGCGCGGCCCTCGGAGACCCCCGTGCCGGCGCGGACGCGGACATGGCCGCGGAGCTCTTCGCCGATCCCGCGACCCGGTGCGATCCGGTGCTGGAAAGGCTGCTCACCGCCCGTTTGTAGCGCGGCTGTATGGGGTGCTGTATGCCATCCGAATAGGTTTCGGCTAGCCCGCATCGCTACGGAAGGAGCGAATCCATGACTGCTGTTCTCGGCAGGCTCGGTGACCGGATTCTCGACAAGCTGGTGCCCAAGGCGTCCGCCAAGGCGGCCGCGGAGTGGTACGTCCACTGCTACTGCAGGGAGCGCTCCGACTTCCGCAAGATCTGTACCACCGCCGGCGGCACGACCCGCTGCGGATCCTGCTACGCGTTCAGGGTCTGCGGCGGTTAGTAGGTAGCCCGAGTGGTCTGGCGGCGGGATCCCGCCGCCAGACCCGGCGCGAGGTGACGACTTGCCGTATCTCCTGATCGCGTGCCAGGTCCTGCTGGCCGCCGTCTTCGCGATCGCGCTCGCGGGGAAGGTCCGTGGCCGCGCGGCCTTCGACGCGTACGTTTCCTCCATCGTGGCCCTGGAAATCCTGCCGCGCCGGGTGTCCGTGGCGGCCGCGAACGCGCTGCTGGCCGCCGAGGCCGTGGTGATCGTGCTGCTGGCGCTGCCGTGGACCGTGCCGCTGGGGTTCGCCGCCGCGGCCGGGACGCTCGCCGCTATGATCGGCGGCATTCTCGTCGCGCTGCGCCGTGGACGGCGGGCGCCGTGCCGGTGCTTCGGCGCCTCCGTCACACCACTCGGCCGGGTGCACGTGGTGCGCAACCTGGTCCTGGCCGCCGCCGGTGGAGCCGGACTCGCCGCCTGGGCCACCGCCGGCGCCGGTGGAGCCGGGCTCGCCGCCTGGGCCGTCGCCGGCCCGGACGCGCCGCATCCGGCCGGTGTCGTCATCGCGCTCGTCGCGGCCGGCGTGAGCGCCCTGCTCGTGGTGCGCCTCGACGACCTGATGGAGCTGTTCGCCATCTGAAGCGCGGTACCCAGATCGTTCTGAAGTGAGGTTGCCCGATGCCGTTCCTGATCGCCGCTGTCGTGTTCGTCGGCCTCCTGTGCCTGTTCAACCTGGTGCTCATGCTCGGCGTCCTCCGCCGCCTCCGCGAGCACACCGCCGAGCTGGGCCGCCTGGCCGGCCGCTCGATGCTCATGCCGTACGACCCCGGCGTGCTGGTCGGCCGCGCGCTGCCCGAGGCCGCGGCGGGTGCGCGGCTGGTGGGCTTCTTCGACGTCGGCTGCAGCACCTGCCACGAGCGCGCCCCCCTGTTCGCCGAGGAGGCCGGCAAGCAGCCCGCCCTGGCGGTCGTCACCGGTGACGGCGCGAAGGTCGGCGAGCTCGTCGCCGTGGTCGGCGGCGTGGCGAGCGTGCTCACGGGCGAGGAGGCCGCCCACCTCACGCACGCGCTCGGCGTGGAGGCGTTCCCCACGTTCCTCCGGGCCGACGAGGACGGCCACGTCGTGGCCGCCGACACCGAACTCGCCGAACTCATGGCGACGGCGAAGTGACCTCGGCCGGGCTGCGGCGGGCCGTCACCCTCGGAAGGCTGTGCTGGCGGGCGGGGCCCGTGATCACGGTGTCCCAGCTGGTGGTCACCGTCGCGGCCGGGCTGCTGCCCGCGGCCGTCGTGTGGGCGACGAAACTGCTCGTGGACGCCCTGGCGGCGGAAGGCGGCCCGCACGAAGTGCTGGGCCCGGTCGCCGCGCTCGTCGGCCTGGGCCTGGCCGCCGGGGTGCTGCCGCACGTCACGGGATATCTGCGGGCCGAGTCGGACCGCCGGCTCGACCTGCTGCTGCAGGATCGCCTCTACACGAGGGTGAACGGGTTCCAGGGGCTGTCCAGGTTCGAGGACCCCGCCTTCCTCGACGAGCTGCGGATGGCCACGCAGGCCACCGGCGGCGCGATGGGGCCGATCACCTCGGGCCTGTTCGACCTCGGACGCAACGTCATCACGCTGGCCGGGCTGCTCGGCTCGCTGGCCGTGCTGAGCCCGCTGATGGCCGGGCTGGTGGCCGTCGCGGCGCTGCCCACCCTCGCCGCCAGGATGTCCCTGGAGAAGCGGCGCGCGAAGATGATCGCCGGGCAGTCGGAGGCGGCCCGGCGGCAGATCTTCTACTCCTCGCTGCTCACCGACGTGGAGGCCGCCAAGGAGGTGCGCCTCTTCGGGCTCGGCGACTTCCTGCGGAGCCGGGTCATCGGCGAGCTCACCTCGATGCAGCGGGCCGAACGGCGGCTGGACGGGCGGGAGGCGCTCACGCAGTCGGCGCTGGCGACCCTGTCCGCGCTGGTCAGCGGCATCGGGCTGGCCTGGGCGGCGTACTCGGCGCTGTCCGGGCGGCTGACGCTGGGCGACGTCACGGTCTTCGCCGCCTCCGTCGCCGGCACCCAGGCCGCCCTGATCGCGACCGTCGAGAACGCGGCCAACGCGAGCCACGCCCTGATCCTGTTCCACCATCACGAGCGGGTGATGGCGCTCGCCGACGACCTCACCCCGCCCCGCGCTCCGGCCGCGCTGCCGCCACTCGGACGCGGCATCGAGCTCCGCGACGTCTGGTTCCGGTACGACGACGACCACCCCTGGGTGCTGCGCGGCGTGAACCTGACGATCCCGCACGGCGCGTCGGTGGCGCTGGTGGGCCTCAACGGCGCAGGCAAGAGCACGCTGATCAAACTGCTGTGCCGCTTCTACGACCCGTCGCGCGGGGCCATCCTCTGGGACGGCGTGGACCTGCGCGACGTGCCGCCGGCCGAGCTGCGCGCCAGGATGGGCGTGCTCTTCCAGGACTACATGAGCTACGACCTCACCGCGGCGGAGAACATCGGCGTCGGCGAACTGGCGGCGCTGGCCGACCGGACCAGGATCGAGACCGCCGCCGAGCTGGCCGGGGCCGACCAGATCGTACGATCCCTGCCCCACGGATACGACACGACGCTGAGCCGCATCTTCTTCGGCCCGGAGGACGAGGCCGGGGTCGTGCTCTCCGGAGGCCAGTGGCAACGCCTGGCCCTGGCCCGCGCCCTCGTACGCGAGAACCGCGACCTGCTCATCCTCGACGAACCCAGCTCGGGCCTCGACGCGGAGGCCGAGTACGAGGTGCACCGGCGGCTGCGCGAACACCGCGAAGGACGTACCAGCCTGCTCGTCTCGCACCGGCTCGGCGCGGTACGGGACGCCGACCTCATCGTGGTGCTCGGCGACGGGAAGATCGTCGAACAGGGCACCCACGACCACCTGATCGCCACCCGCGGCCGCTACGCCCGGCTGTTCGAGACCCAGGCCAGCGGCTACCGGGTCGAAGCCTGAGAGACGGGCGCGGCGCTGGCCCGGACGACCAGGGCGGTCGGGAGCTCGGTCCGGGCCGGCGGCTCGCCGGACAGCAGCGCGCTCAGAGCGGCCGCCCCCAGCTCCGGCCACGGCTGGCGGACCGTCGTCAGCGCGGGCGTGACGTGATCGGCGGCCCACGAGTCGTCGAACCCGATCACGCTCACATCGTCGGGCACCCGCCACCCGTGCTCGCCGAGCGCCTGGTACACCCCGACGGCCATCGAGTCGGAGCAGGCGAAGACGGCGGTCGGGGGTTCGGGCAGGCCGGTGAGGAGGGCGTGGGTGGCGGTGGCCGCCGAGTCGCGCTGGAAGTAGCCGCACACCTCCCACCGCGGATCGACCGGCAGCCCGGCGGCGGCCATGGCCTGGCGGTAACCGGTCAGCCGTTCGACGGCGCACGGGACGCCGGGGCGGCCGGTGACGATGGCGATGCGTTCGTGGCCCAGCCCGATGAGGTGCTCGGTGGCGGCGCGGGCGCCGGCCAGGTTGCCGGCGGCGACGACCGGGAGGCCGGGCGGGGGCTTGCGGCGCGGGTCCACGATGACGGCGGGGATGCCGTGGTCGGACAGCCAGGCGCGCTGCGTGGCGGTCGGTGAGGTGCGGACCAGCAGGACGCCGGCGCTGTCGCGGGCGCCGAGGCGGTCGAGCCAGGCGGGCGGCGGCTGGCCGTTCTTGGTGCGGCCGACGACGGCCGAGACGACCAGGTCAACGCCGAGCCGCCAGGCCGCGTCCTCGACACCGCCGAGGATGGCCAGCGCGTACGGCGACTCCAGGCCCTGCAGCATGACGTCCACCATGCTGCCGCGCGCGGGCTTGAGGCGCTGCCGGGGGTAGCCGCGGCGTTCGAGCACCTCGGCGACCAGGCGGCGGGTCTGGGCGGAGACGTCGGCTCTGCCGTTGAGGGCCTTGGAAACGGTTGCAACCGACACTCCGGCCTCGCGGGCGATCACCGCCAGCTTGGGCAACGGAGGGTGCGGGTCGTCGGCCGTCATGCCCCCACTCTCCTCCGACCTGCCGGGAAGAGGCCAGGCCATCAGCACGAAAATTTCGAAATTTCGGCATTTGCGCTGGTAGTGGCGCGTGTCACGTTCACCGGCCATTGACGTTGCGTTCGTGCTAACGCAACGTTTCCTGCAACCGATTGCATAGCCGGCACCACGCGAAGGAGTCACCACGTGGCCGTCGTCTCGGCGCCCCCGCCCCGCACGAACCCACGCCGAGCAGGAGCGTTAACCCCCTATCTGCTGATCGCCCCGTCGGTGATCGCGATGCTCGGCTTCCTCGTGTACCCGATGGCCAGCGTCCTCTACTACAGCCTCCAGCGGTACAACGTCACCAAGCCCTGGGACAACGGCTTCGCCGGGCTCGACAACTTCCGCACGCTGCTCTTCGAGGACCCGATCTTCTGGCAGAGCCTCGGCTTCAGTGCGAAGTGGGTGGTCGTCGAGGTCGTCCTGCAGTTCTTGCTCGGCCTCGCGCTCGCACTGATCGTCAACGAGAGCTTCATCGGCCGCGCGATCTCCCGGGCGCTCGTCTTCTCGCCGTGGGCGGTCTCCGGCGTGCTCACCACCGCGATCTGGGTCCTGCTCTACAACCCCTTCACCGGGGTGTCGCGCTATCTGGCCGACATGGGCCTCATCGAGTATGGGGCCGCGCCGCTGGCCAACCCCGACACCGTGTTCTGGGCCGCCGTGGTGGCCGAGCTGTGGCGAGGGGTGCCGTTCTTCGCGATCCTGCTCCTCGCCGACCTGCAGTCGGTGTCAAAGGAGCTGTACGAGGCCGCGTCGGTGGACGGCGCGAGCCGGATGCGCCGGTTCTTCCACATCACGCTGCCGCACCTGCGAGACGCGATCATCCTGTCCACGCTGCTGCGCTCGGTGTGGGAGTTCAACAACGTGGACCTGCTCTACACCCTCACCGGCGGCGGCCCGGCCCACCAGACGACCACGCTGCCGCTCTACGTCGCGCAGCAGGCCGCCCAGTCGCACGACTTCGGCTACGCCACCGCGCTGACCACCGTGGCGTTCCTCATCCTGACCTTCTTCTCCATCGTCTACCTGCGGCTCAGCAAGTTCGGGGCGAAGTCATGAGCCCGCGTCGCGACCGGGTGTCCCGGTGGCGGATCTATCTCCCGCTGGGGCTGTACCTGCTGTTCACGCTGGTGCCGTTCTACTGGATGCTGGTCTTCGCGTTCCGGCCGAGGGGCTCCACGTCGATCGTGCCGTGGCCGATCACGTTCGAGCACTTCGACACGGTCTGGAATGGGATGGGGTTCGCCGTCTTCTTCCAGAACAGCCTGCTGGTCGGCGTCGCCTCGCTGATCACCACGACGGTGGTGGCGCTGGCCGGGGGATACGCGCTGGCCCGCTACAACTTCCGGGGCAAGGCCGCGTTCATGATCGGGATGCTCTGCACGCAGTTCATCCCGGGTGCCCTGATGATCATCCCGCTGTTCGAGATCTTCAGGACGCTGTCGCTGACGAACTCCCTGTGGAGCCTGGTCATCGCGGAGACGGTCTTCCAGCTCCCGCTCTCCCTGATCCTCATCAGCGGCTTCATCAGGAACATCCCGCATGAGCTGGAGCAGGCGGCCTGGGTGGACGGCTGCTCCCGGCTGCGCGGATTCCTGGCCATCGTGCTGCCGCTGCTGCGGCCCGCGCTGGTCGCGGTCGGCTCGTTCGCCTTCATCCACAGCTGGAACAACTTCCTCTTCGCCCTCATGTTCATCAACGACCAGGAGAAATTCACCGTGCCTGTGGGCCTTGCCTACAACCTCGGCGAGAACAGCGTCGACTTCGGCGCTCTCGCCGCCGGCGGCGTCGTCGCCGCACTGCCCGTAGTGATCGTCTTCGCGTTCATCCAGCGCTACCTCGTGCAGGGGATGTCCGCAGGGGCGGTGAAGGGATGACCGCGACGTACCGCAACCCCGTGCTCAACGCCGACTGGTCGGATCCCGACGTGATCCGGGTCGGCGACGACTTCTACCTGACGGTCTCCACCTTCACCAAGGTGCCGGGGCTGCCGATTCTGCACTCACGCGACCTGGTCAACTGGACGATCATCGGCCATGCCGTGACCAGCGGCTATGACGACGTCCGGCCCGGCTGCGGGGTGTGGGCGCCGTCGCTGCGGCACCACGCCGGGCGGTTCTGGATCTTCTGGGGCGACCCCGACGCGGGCATCTGCTGGGTCAGCGCCGAGGATCCGCGGGGGCCGTGGACCGAGCCGCACGTGGTCAAGCCGGGGCTCGGGCTCATCGACCCCTGCCCGCTCTGGGACGACGACGGCCAGGCGTACCTGGTGCACGGCTGGGCCAAGAGCCGCGCGGGCGTGAACAACCGGCTCACGCTGCACCGCATGGCGCCCGACGGCAGCGGGGTGCTCGACGAGGGCACGCTGGTCATCGACGCCGACCTGCTGCCGGGCTATCGGACGCTGGAGGGGCCGAAGCTCTACAAGCGCGACGGGGTGTACTGGATCTTCGCGCCGGCGGGCGGCGTGGAGCAGGGCTGGCAGTCGGTGTTCCGGGCGGAGTCGATCTTCGGCCCGTACGAGGACCGCATCGTCCTGGAACAGGGCGGCACCGAGGTCAACGGCCCGCACCAGGGCGGCTGGGTGGACACCCCGTCCGGCGAGCACTGGTTCATGCACTTCCAGGACCGCGGCCCCTACGGCCGGGTCGTGCACCTGCAGCCGATGCGCTGGAACGGCGGCTGGCCGGTCATGGGCGCGAACGGCGAGCCGGTGCCCGGCGGCCCCGTGCCGGTCCCCGGCGGCGAGCCGGGGGCCCCGGCCGTCTCCGACGACTTCACGGGTCCCGAGCTGGGGCTGCAGTGGAGCTGGCAGGCCAACCCCGACCCCGCGTGGTGGGAGCTGCGCGACGGACGGCTCCGCCTGACCTGCGTGCCCGGTCCCGACGACCTGCGGGAACGGCCGTCCGTGCTGGGGCAGCGGCTGCCCGGCGACCCGTGCGCGGTCACCACCACCCTGACGCTGGAGGGCGAGGGCCGGGCGGGGCTGGCCGTCGTCGGGTTCACCGCCGCCTCCGTCGGGCTGGAGCGCACCGCGGACGGGACGGTCCTGGTGTGCGGGGACGGCAAACCCGTGCCGGTCGAGGACGGCCGGCCGGTCACCGTCGGCGCGCGGGTCGGCGACGGCGCGCTCGTCACGTTTCTGGCCGATACGGGAGAGGGGCTACGCGAGATCGGCGAGCCCTTCCAGGCCACGCAGGGCCGGTGGGTCGGGGCGGTGCTCGGCCTGTACGCCGCGGGGAGCGGAGCCGGTCAGGCGATCTTCGACTCGTTCACCGTGGACATCGAAAGGTAGCAGCCCATGAGAAGACGTGTGCCCGCGGTGCTCCTCGCCGCCGCAGTGCTGGCCGGCTGCGGCTCAGGGACGGGCGCCGACGGCAAGACCGAGATCACCTTCTGGGACACCAACGCAGGTCCCGCGCGCACGCCGGTCTGGCAGCACGCCATCGCCGAGTTCGAGAAGGCCAACCCGACCATCAAGGTCAAGTACGTGGGCATCCCGATCGCGCAGGCCCCGCAGAAGATCGACACGGCGATCGCCGGTGGCGGCACGCCCGACGTGGCCGACGTGGCCACCGCCGGGCTGGGCAACCTCGTGGCGCAGAAGGCGCTCGAACCGGTGGACGAGCGCATCGCCAAGAACCCGGCGCTGAACGGCAAGTTCAACGACGCGCTGCTGACGACGGTCAAGAACGTCGTGCCGGACGGCAAGCTCTATATCTATCCCCTGTCCACCAACTCGGGCGCCTTCTGGTACCGCAAGGACTGGTTCAAGGAGGCCGGGCTGGAGCCGCCGAAGACCTGGTCGGAGTTCTTCTCGACGGTCGACAAGCTGACCAAGCCGCAGGAGAACCGGTTCGGCTTCACCATCCGCGGCGGCGCCGGCTCCATCGCCCAGATGCTGGAGGTCGTCTACGGGCAGTCGGGCCTGACGGAGTTCTTCGACGCCACCGGCAGGTCCACGATCAGCGACCCGCGGAACGTGACGGCGCTGGAGAAGTACGCCGGGCTGTACAAGAAGAACACACCCGAGGGCGACCTGCAGAACGACTACGTCAAGATGGTCGCCCAGTTCGACACCGCGGGCAGCATCGCCGTCATGCAGCACAACCTGGGCTCCTACCAGGACCACATCAAGTCGCTCGGCCCCGAGAAGGTGGCCTCCTTCTCCGTGCCCAAGTCCGACTCCGGCGTCCAGGCCGTGCTGTCGAACCCCGTCGGCGGCGTCGCGGTCTTCTCGGCCAGCGAGCAGAAGGAGGCCGCGTTCAAACTGGCCGAGTTCTTCGCCGCCAAGGAGACGGACGCCTACATCGCGGAGAAGACCGGCGTCATCCCGGCCAACACCGACGTGCGGGGCACGCAGGCCGCGCACATCAGCGAGGCGCAGCGGGTGCTGAACGACCCGGCGACCAAGGTCGTGCAGATGCCCTACCACCTGCCGGAGTTCAACGACATCACCAAGACGTGGGCGGAGCCGCAGTTCCAGAAGGTGCTGCTGGGCCAGCTCACCGCCAAGGACTTCCTGGAGCAGTTCGCGGGCAAGATGACCGAGGCGCAGGCGGCGTACAAGAAGCGGAACGGCTGATGAAGGGCTTGGTCATCGCCCTGGTCGCGGCGCTGGTCGCGACACCCGCACCCGCTGAGGCGCACGCCCCGCGCGCCGACGGCTTCGCGTCGCTGAACGCCCTCGGCGTCGACGGCACCACCGGCGGCGCGGCCGGCCGGACCGTGACCGTGTCCACCCAGGCCGACCTCGAACGGTACGCCACGGCCGCGGAGCCGTACGTGATCAAGGTCAGGGGCTCGATCGCGATCGAGCCCTACGGCAAGGAGATCGAGGTCGCCTCGGACAAGAGCATCGTGGGCGAGGGCGCCGAGATCGTGCACGGCGGCTTCTTCCTCAACGGCGTGCACAACGTCATCATCCGCAACCTGACGATCCGCGACTCCTACGTCCCCGGCGACTGGGACGGCAAGACCAAGGACTACGACGGCGTCCAGATGGACGGCGCCCACCACGTCTGGATCGACCACAACCACTTCACCAGGACCGGCGACGGCCTGCTGGACATCCGCAAGGACAGCGACTACGTCACCGTCTCCTGGAACGTCTTCAGCGACCACAACAAGGCCGTCGGCGTCGGCTGGACCCCGAACGTGGTCACCAAGGTCACCATGCACCACAACTGGATCCGCGGCACCTACCAGCGCAACGGCAGCATCGACAACACCGAGGCCGCCCACCTCTACAACAACTACGTTCAGGACACCGGGCTCTACGGGACCATGATCCGGGGCGGCGGCCGCATGGTGGTCGAGAACAGCTACTACCGGGGCGTGCCCGACCCGATCGTGGCCAAGGACCCGGCCTCGCAGGTGGTCCAGCGGGGCAACGTGTTCGACGGCACGCGCGGGCGCACCGACAGCGCGGGCGCCGCCTTCGACCCCGCCTCCTACTACGCCTACCGGCTCGACCCCGCCGACCGGGTGCCCGGCATCGTCGCCAGGGGAGCGGGGCCGCTCGGCGGGCAGCGGCCCGCGCCACGCCGGATCACGGTCGCGCTCGACGGCACCGGCGACTTCGGCAGCGTCCAGGCGGCCGTCGGCGCGGCGCCGCGCGGTGCGGTGATCACCGTGAAGCCGGGCGTGTACCGGGAGATCGTCCGGGTGTGGCCGGGCCGCAGGGACCTGACGATCAGGGGCGCGACCGGCGACGCCGCGGACGTGGTGATCACCTACGACCTGCCGGCCGGCGGCCAGAAGTTCTACGGCGGCACGTACGGCTCCGCCGACAGCCCCACCTTCGGCGTGCTCGGCAGCGGCGTCACCGTCGAGGACATCACCCTGGAGAACTCCTACGACGAGTCGGTCGCCCCCAGCCAGGCCCTGGCCGTGCGCACGGTCGGCGACCGGATCGCGTTCGAGGGCACCCGGTTCCTCGGCGACCAGGACACCTTCAAGGCCGACACCCCGAATCGGGACGTCGTCAGCCGCACCTACCTGCGCGACTGCTACATCGAGGGCGACGTCGACTTCGTCTACGGCCGGGGCACGGCGGTCCTCGACGGCTGCGTGCTCAAGTCGACCGGCGCCGGCTACGTGACGGCGGCCAGCACCAGCGACTCCAACCGCTACGGCTTCCTCATCGTCAACAGCCGCCTGGAGAGCGAACTGGCGGACAAGACGGTGCACCTCGGGCGGCCGTGGCACCCGGGCAACGACCCCAAAGCCATCGCGCAGGTCGTGATCCGCGACTCCTGGCTCGGCCCGCACATCAAGGACGACGCGTGGACCGACATGGGCGGTTTCTCCTGGCGGGACGCGCGCCTGGCCGAATATCGCAACACCGGACCGGGCGCGGCCGTCACGGCGGACCGGCCGCAGCTCACCGACGACCAGGCGGCCGACCACACCATCGACCGGTATCTCGGCGGCTGGCGACCCTGACCTTCGGGCTTTACCCGGACCAATCCAGCCCTAGGGTAATCGAAACGCTACCCAAAGTTACGATGGCGAAGTTCGCTCATCTAACACGCCAGGGGGCTGGAAATGACCGACGAGACGAAGGCCGAAAAAGTAGGAATCGACGCCGTGGAGGAGACGGCGGTGGGCGGCGAGACCACGCTCCTGCACTCCCAGGACGACCCGGCGGCCGCCGCCGCCGTGGACGCCGCCGTCGAGACCGAACTGCTGGAGGACGGCCCGGCGCGCGAGGCGGTCGGCGCGGTCGAGGCCCGGCGGGAGAGCGAGCGGCAGATCGCCGAGCTGACCAGCAGGGACCAGGAGCGCGTCCGCCGGCTGCAGCGTGAGCTGCGCGCCATGGGCGCCGACGTCTGGCCGGTCGCCAGGTGGTGGGGCTTCGAGATCCACCTCAACGAGTCGGGCGCGCTGCTGGCCGCCGAGATCCCGCAGCTCATCGGGGAGCTCACCGGCAGCGTGCTGGGCATCTGGCTGGCCCCGGTCGTCGAGCGCTCCGTGCGGGCCAAGTCCGGCTGGATCTCCTCGATCGCCCGTCCGCACGGGGTCAAGCTGGCCTCGCCGTGGACCGCCCCCGGCATGCTCGTCCCGGCCCGCCAGGACGGCCGGCCCGCGGGCGACACCACGCTCTACTGGACGGTCCACGAGCCGGGCGAGGGCTGGAGTGACGACCAGCGGTTCGTCGACCACTTCAGCGTGTCGAGCCCGGCGCTGGCGCAGTTCCAGGACCGGCTCTACCTCGCGCACCGGGGCGGCACGGGGGACTCCACCCTGTGGTGGACGGTCTACGACGCCGAGGAGGGCTGGAGCGAGGACCAGCGCTTCCCCCAGCACTTCAGCGACTCAGGGCCGGCGCTGGCCGCGTACGACGGGCAGCTCTTCTGCGCGCACCGGGGCAGCGGCGGCGACTCGTCGCTGTGGTGGGCCCGCTGGGACGGCTCGAACTGGAGCCCCGACACCACGTTTCCCCGGCACTTCAGCGCGGCCGCCCCGGCGCTGGCCGCGTACGACGGGCATCTCTACTGCGTGCACCGCGGCGCCGGCGACGACCAGGCGCTGTGGTGGACGCGCTGGGACGGCTCCGGCTGGAGCCCCGACCAGAAGCTGCCCGGCCACGCCAGCCGCTCGAACCCGGCGCTGGCCGTCTACCGGGGCCACCTCTACTGCGTGCACCGCGGCGCCGGTGACGACACCGCGCTCTGGTGGACCCGCTGGGACGGCTCGAAGTGGAGCCCCGACCAGAAGCTGCCGGGGCACCACGCCGCGGAGGGCCCGGCCCTGACCGTCTACAAGGACCGGCTCTACTGCGTCCACCGTGGCGGCGGCTCCGACCAGAGCCTGTGGTGGACCGGCTTCAACGGCTCCGGCTGGACCGCCGACGAGCGGCTGCCCCGCCACTACAGCGGCGAGAGCCCCGCCGTGATCGCCTACCGCGACAAGAACGCCACCCACGACCAGCTCCTGTGCGTGCACCGGGGCGGTCGCTGACCTGACGGGTGCCGGCTCGCCGAACGCGAGCCGGCACCCGTGCCGTCGATCACCAACCGGCGAGCTGCTCCAGGAACCACTCGGCCAGCGTCCTGGTCACGGCGCCGTGCGGCGCGTTGGCGGTGTCGCAGCAGAACGCGTCGAGGAGCGTCTCGTCCTTCGGCAGGTCGGTGAGGTCCTCGTAGAGGTCCGACTGCCACTGGAACGGGTCCCTGGCCAGGGCGATCGCGCTGACCGCCGGCACGAAGCAACTGCTCCTGAACCGGTCCTGGATCGGCAGGTCCATCGCCTTGGCGATCTGGCCCCACGAGTCCAGCGTGCCGCCGGGCGCCCCGTCGAACGCCGGCACCCATGAGGTGGCGCTCGTCCACTTGGGAGCGTCGAAGCGCAGGGTGCCGACGTTCTGCAGCTCACCCATGTCGGGCTGGATCCTGGCGACGAGCCGCAGCGGGTCGAAGTCCAGGTCGAAGACCGGCGTCCCCGGCGGCAGGTCGGGGCCGGCGCCGTTGCCGACGCCGTTCGCCAGACCCAGCTTGTACGGGCGCGCCGGGAACCCGCCGACCCGGCGCAGGTCGTCCAGGAACTGGGCGCGCAGCGGGCTCGACGTCATGACCGGGCCCGAGTAGTCGGCGTCGCCGACCCAGCCCCACAGGAGCTGCTGGGCGGCCGGGCTACGGATCAGCTCCGCCTGGCCAGGACCGTCGGAGCGCGGCTGCAGTGCCTCGTGCAGGTAGGCGAGCTGCTGGAGCACCAGCGGGATCCAGGCGCCGAGGTGCGGGGAGTCCCAGGAGAAGTACTTGTCGGTCTGGTGGTCGACCCGCTCGCTCTCCATCCGCGCCAGCGCGTACCGGGTGATGATGCCGCCCATGCTGATGCCGCCGACGACGAGCTGGTCGTCGCCCTGCCGCTCCGCGATCACGCGCTGCACGCAGGTGACCGCCACGGCGGCGTTGGCCTGGATGTGCGTGTGCCGCTGGTCGAAGCCGAGCAGCACGACGTCGATGCCCATCGTCCTGAGCTGGTCGAGGAAGCCGGGCGTGCCCTGCTGGTAGGGCGCGTTGAACCAGCGCCACAGCCCGTCGAGGTCGCTCGGCCCGTAGCCGAAGCCGTCGGCCAGGATCAGCGGCCTGGTCAGCTCGGTGTGCCCCTCGGCCAGGTGCACCGCGGCCCGGCCGGTGGCCGTGTGGCCCTCGTGCGGCCGGTCGCCCACCAGGTCCCAGATGGTGTCGGCGGTGCGCGCCTGGCCCTGCCGGGTGGGTGGGGTGGCGAACCAGACCCCTTGCTCGCCGAGCGCTTCCGCGATGCGCTCGATCTGCTCGGCGGTCAGGCTGTGCTCGACCCTCTGAGCCCTGGTCTCGACGTCGATCCTCGGTTCGTGCGACATGCTCGTCCTCTCGCTGGTTGCCGGGGCCGTGGGGGCCACTGAGCACACCATACGATCACTTAGAGTGATTGATTGAGAACGTAGAGTTGTGTCGCGACTTCATGCCGAGCGGCGGTCGCCGTCCTCCAGATATTGCAGGACGGCGGCCACCCGGCGGTCCGTGCCGTCGGTCGGCGCCAGGTCGAGTTTGGCGAAGATGCTGCGGATGTGCTTGTGCACGGCGCCGTCGGTGACGAAGAGCCGCTCGGCGATCGCGGCGTTGCCCAGGCCCTCCGCCATCAGCGCCAGGACGTCGCGCTCGCGCGGGCTGAGCCGTTCCAGCCGGTTGTCGGGGCGGCTGCGGGACAGGAGCTGCGCGACGATCTCGGGGTCGATCGCCGTGCCGCCGTCGGCCACCCGGTGCAGCGCGGCCAGGAACTCCTCCACCCGCCCGACCCGCTCCTTGAGCATGTAGCCGAGGCGGGCGCTGCCGTGGGCGAGCAGGTCGGTGGCGAACGCCTGCTCCACGTACGCCGACAGCACCAGCACGGCCAGCCCTGGCAGCCGCCGCCTGGCCTCCACGGCGGCCACGATGCCCTCGTCGGTGTGGGTGGGCGGCATCCGTACGTCCACGATGGCGATGTCGGGCCGGTGGTCGTCGACGGCGGTCAGGAACCCGGCCGGGTCCCCGGCGGTGGCCACGACGTCGAGGCCCTCCGCGCGCAGCAGCAGCGCGAGGCCCTCGCGCAGCAACAGGTCGTCCTCGGCGATCACAATCCGCATGGCAGGCTCACATTCAGGGTGGTCGGTCCACCGGGAGGGCTGGTCAGCTCGAACGATCCGTCGTGCGCCTCGATCCGGCGGCGCATGCCGTCCAGCCCCGATCCGCCGTCCTGCCCGGCACCGCCGCGGCCGTCGTCGGTGATCCGGAGCTGGAGCCGGTCGTCGTGCCGGCGGACCATTACGGTGGCGCGCCGGGCCCGGCTGTGCTTGGCGATGTTGGTGAGCGCCTCGGCCACCACGAAGTAGGCGGTGGCCTCGACGGAGGCGGCGCACCGGCCCGGCACGTCGGCGTCGACCTCGCAGGGCACCGGGCAGGCGGCGGCCAGCCCGGTCAGCGCGTCGGCGAGGCTCCGGTCGGCCAGCACCGGGGGCAAAATGCTGCGCACGACCGCGCGCAGCTCGGCCAGCGCCTGTTCGGCGGCGTCCTGGGCGCGTTCGAGCACGGCGTCGGCGGTGGCCGGGTCGCGCCGCACCGCCCGCCGGGCCGCGCCGAGCAGGACGTTGACGGCGACGATCCGGTTCTGGGTGCCGTCGTGCAGCGAGCGCTCGATCCGGCGCAGCTCGGTGGCGTGCGCGTCCAAGGCGGCGGCGCGGGTGGCGGTGAGCTGGGCGACCCGCAGCGCCAGGTCGGTGCCGGGGTCGGTGGCCAGCAGCCGCCGGCCCGGCCACGCCTGCAGCCGGGCCATGCCCGGGGTGGCCGTCAGGGCGATGAGGATCCAGACCGGGCCCAGCAGGGAGACCCCGAAGGCGCCGGCCCAGTCGTGCACCTCCCAGAGCCCCATCGCCGCGCCGGCCGCCTCGCCCGCCGGGAGCAGCTTCCAGTACAGCGGGAAGGCCAGGTCACGCACCGCCGAGAACGGCAGCGTCATGCCCACCAGGCCGCCGAGGAAGCCGAGCGTCGCGTGGACGGTCAGCCAGCCCACCTCCCGCCTGGTGGCGGGACGCAGGAGCGCCGCCCGCAGGCCCGGCGGCACCGGGTCGGGGTCGATGATCACGTCGGGGCCCCAGCGGGACAGCCGCGCGCGTTCGCGGTTGGCGACCGCGCGGACCGCCCGCAGGGTGGTGGGCAGCAGGTAGAGGCCCACGCCGACGAGGCAGGTCAGCGCGACGACGGCCAGCGCGATCAGCGTGATCAAGGCCAGGATGGCGGTGCCGACGCCGCCGACGAGGTGTTCGAGCCCGTCGAACGCGGCGCGGCCGCGGACGAACACGTTCCACGAGCGCGCCGGTCGCCCGGCCGTCTGGTCGTGGGTCGGCATCCGCACCTCCTGGCCCCAGACCATAGGACATCTACCGAGATGCCGGGTGATCGCCGGGCGAAGAGTACAGCCTGCTATACCTCCGTGGCCGAGTTGACCCACCAGAGCGTGCCGAACGGATCGACCCAGCCGCCCATCTTCGTGCCGCCCTCCTGCTCGGTGACCTCGACGATCGGGGTCGCGCCCTGGGCGATGGCGGCTTCGTACGCCTTGGCCGGGTCGGGCCAGGTGACGTACATCTGGACGCGGGCGGGGTCGTCGCCCTTGCGGTAGGGCGGCAGGCACTGCGCACCGTCCACCCTGGCGTCGGCGAAGTAGACCAGGCTCTCGCCGATGCGGACCTCCCCATGCACGACCCGCTCCGGGTCGCCTTCGAGCGGGATGACGTTCCTCGCCTCCGCGCCGAAGACGTGGGCGGCGAACTCCGTGAACTGCTTGGCGCTGTGGACCATGAGATACGGCGTGACCGTCACTGCTCCTCCTGGCTGGTCAAGTTTGACTACTGGCCCACCGTAGCCTTGTCGCGAGGCATTGGTCAAATTTGATTAGAGGCGGCGCAGCAGGTACGTGTCCATGATCCAGCCCTTGCGGGCCCGCGCCTCGGCGCGCAGTTCCCTGATCCGATCGGCCACCTCGGCCACCGGCCCCGACACGAGGATCTCGTCGGGTGTGCCCAGGTAGGCGCCCCAGTAGATGTGGTAGCCGGCCAGCTCGGCGAACGAGCAGTGGGCGTCCAGCATGACCACCACGTCGTCGGCGGTGGCGCCCTCCTCGGCCAGGCGGCGCCCTGTCGTGAGGTGCACGGGCCGGCCGACCTGCGTCAGGCTCGTACGGTGCCGGGCGGTCAGCGCGCTCACACTGCTGACCCCGGGGATCACCTCGTAGTCGAACCTCACCTGCCCGCGCCCGAGAATCTCCTCGACGATGGCCAGCGTGCTGTCGTAGACGCCGGGATCGCCCCACACGAGGAACGCCCCGGTCTCGCCCTCGCCCAGCTCGTCGCGGATGAGCGCCTCACAGGCCAGCGACCGGCGCGAACGCCAGTCCGCGACGGCCTCGGCGTAGGCGGGCGCGGTCCGGTCGCGCTCGGGGTCGCGGGCCTCGGCGATCCGGTACGGCGGGCGGCCGTGCTCCTCGATCAGCTCCTGCCTGAGGCGTACCAGCTCCTGCTTGACCTCGCCCTTGTCCACGACGAAGAACACGTCCGCGGCGGCGATGGCCTTGGCCGCCTGCAGGGTCAGATGGTCCGGATCGCCGGCGCCGATGCCGACCACTAGTAGCCGCTTCACCCGTGAAAGTCTGCCAGTACGATGTCCGTCGCTTACCACCTGAGTCCGCCGCTTACCACCCGAGTCCGCCGCCCACCACCTGAGTCCGCCGCCTATCACCCGAGGAGGACCGTGAACCTGGCCGAGCAGGGTGCCGCCTTCGCCGCGTTCTGGCAGGAGCGCCACCTGTGCACGCTCGCCACCGCGCGTCAGGACCGCCCGCCGCACGCGGTGCCCGTGGGCGCCACCCTCGACGTGGACACCGGCATCGCCCGGGTGATCACCTCGGGGGCCTCGTACAAGGCCAGGCTCATCGGCACGTCCGGCGCGCTGGTCGCGCTCAGCCAGGTGGACGGCCGCCGGTGGTCGACGCTGGAGGGCATGGCCGTGCTGCGCACCGAGCCCGAGCAGGTCGCCGACGCCGAGCGCCGCTACACCGCCCGCTACAAGCCGCCCCGGCCCAACCCCGCGCGGGTGGTCGTGGAGATCCGGGTGACGCGCGTGCTGGGCAACGTGTGATCACCGTCGTCGGCATCGGCGCGGACGGCTGGGACGGGCTGACCGCCGGGTCGCGGCAGGCGCTGGAGGCGGCCGAGGTGATCATGGGCGGTCGCCGTCAGCTCGATCTCGTGCCTGAGTCGGCTACCGCCGAGCGGGTGGCCTGGCCGTCGCCGCTGCTGCCCGCGCTGCCCGCGCTCATGGAGGCGCACGCCGGGCGCGAGGTGTGCGTGCTGGCCAGCGGCGACCCGATGTTCTACGGCATCGGCTCCACGCTGGTGCGGCTGCTCGGGGCCGAGGTCAGGGTGCTGCCGCAGGTGTCGTCGCTGTCGCTGGCGTGCGCCCGGCTCGGCTGGCCGGTCGAGCAGGTGGACGTGGTCAGCCTGGTGGGCCGCCCGCTCGCCGCCCTGGCCGCCGTCGTGGCTCCGGGGCGGCGGATCGTGGTGCTCGGCGCCGGGGTGGAGTCCCCGGCCTCGGTGGCGGGGCTGCTGACCGGGCTCGGGTACGGGCCCAGCTCCCTCAGAGTGCTGTCGGACCTGGGCGCGACCTCGGAGAGCGAGCAGCGGGGGAGCGCGGCGGGCTGGACGGGGGCCGCCGCGTCCGGGTTGCACGTGATCGCCGTCGAGTGTGTCGCTGGGCCGGACGCCGAGCCGCTGGCCAGGGTGCCGGGGCTGCCCGACACCGCGTACGAGCACGATGGGCAGCTCACCAAGCGCGAAGTCCGCGCGGTCACCCTGTCGCGGCTGGCTCCGCTGCCCGGCGAGCTGCTGTGGGACGTCGGGGCGGGGGCCGGGAGCATCGCCATCGAGTGGATGCGCGCCCATCCGTCGTGCGCGGCCGTGGCCGTCGAGGACCGGGCCGACCGGGCCGCCGCGATCCGGCGCAACGCGGGCGCGCTCGGCGTCCCGTCGCTGCGGGTCGTCGAGGGCCGGGCGCCGGCGGCGCTGGACGGGCTGCCCGTGCCCGACGCGGTCTTCGTCGGCGGCGGGGCGACCGCGCCCGGCCTGCTGGAGCGCTGCTGGACGGCGCTGCGGCCCGGCGGCAGGCTCGTGGTCAACGCCGTCACGCTGGAGTCGGAGGCCGTCGTCGCCGGATGGTACGCCCGGCTCGGCGGCGATCTGGTGCGGCTGTCGGTGCAGCGGGCCTCGCCCGTGGGCGGCTTCACCGGCTGGCGGGCGGCGATGCCGGTGACCGTGTGGTCGGTCACGTCGGTCACGTCGGTCACGTCGGTCACGTCGGTCACGTCGGTCACCAGGAGGGACGCATCATGACCGTGTACTTCATCGGGGCGGGGCCCGGTGCCGCGGACCTGATCACCCTGCGCGGGCTGCGGCGGCTGGAGGCGGCGCCGGTGTGCCTGTACGCGGGGTCGCTGGTGCCGGAAGAGCTGCTCGGCTCGTGCCCGCCGGGGGCCAGACTCGTGGACACCGCCAACCTCACGCTCGACGAGATCGTCACCGAGCTGGCGGCGGCGCACCGCGCGGGGCTCGACGTGGCGCGGCTGCACTCGGGCGACCCTTCGGTGTTCAGCGCGGTGGCCGAGCAGATGCGCCGGTTGGACGCGCTCGGCGTGCCGTACGAGGTGGTGCCCGGCGTGCCCGCGTTCGCCGCGGCGGCGGCCTCACTGGGCCGGGAGCTGACCGTGCCCGGCGTCGGGCAGACGATCATCCTGACCCGCACGTCGGCCAGGGCCACGCCGATGCCGCCCGGGGAGGACCTGGCGACGCTCGGGGCGAGCGGCGCCACGATGGTGCTGCACCTGGCCGTGCAGCGGATCGACGCGGTCGTGGCCGAGCTGCTGCCCTCCTACGGCCCCGACTGCCCGGTGGCGGTGGTGGCCAGGGCGAGCCGGGCCGACGAGGTGATCCTGCGTGGCACGCTGGCCGACATCGCCGCCCTGGTGCACGAGGCGGGCGTCCGGCGGACGGCGGTGATCGTGGTCGGCCGGGTGCTGTCGGCGTCGGAGTTCCCCGACAGCCACCTCTACAGCGCCGAACGGGCCCGGTCATGCGACGCGTCCTGATCCTGGGCGGCACCGCGGAGGCCAGGTCCCTGGCGCAGGCCCTCACGCCTGGCGTGCACGTCGTGTCGTCGCTGGCCGGACGGGTGAGCAGGCCGCGGCTGCCGGTGGGCGAGGTGCGTGAGGGCGGGTTCGGCGGCCCAGAAGGGCTGGCCGCCTACCTGACGGAGGAGCGGATCGACGCCCTGGTGGACGCCACCCATCCGTTCGCCGAGCGGATGACGGCCTCGGCCGCGCTGGCCTCGGCCCAGGCCGCCGTGCCGCTGCTCGTGCTGCGGCGGCCGGGCTGGCAGGAGGGCCCTGGCGACTCCTGGCGACGCGTCGCGACCCTGCACGAGGCCGCCGCCCTGTTGGCCGGACAGCGGGTCTTTCTGACGACCGGGCGGCGAAGTCTGCCGGTTTTCGCCGGGTTGCCGGGGGTCTGGTTGCTGGCCAGGTCGGTGGATCCGCCGGAGCCGCCCGTACCGGCCGGGGTGCACGTGCTCCTCGACCGGGGGCCGTACACCGTCGAGGGCGAGCTGGCCCTCATCCGCGAGCACCGCCTCGATGTGCTGGTCACCAAGGACAGCGGCGGCGCCATGACCACCGCCAAGCTCGTCGCGGCCCGCGAGCTCGGCCTACCGGTGATCATGGTGAACCGCCCGCCCCTTCCTGAGGGCGTGCGGTCGGTGGACACGGTCGAGGCGGCCGTGGCCTGGGTTCACGGGTAGCGGCGCGGGGTGTAGACGCCGCCGTTCTCGGTGACGCGCGTGGTCGAGGAGCCGATGATCAGCAGGCAGCGCATGTCCACCTGGTCCGGGTCCAGCTCGCCCAGTGTGGTGATCGTGACGCTCTCGTCCGGGCCGCCGACGTCACGGCCGACCACCACGGGGGTGGCCGCGTCGCGGTGTTCGAGCAGCAGGTCACGGGCCGCCCCGACCTGCCACGTACGGCTGCGCGAAGCCGGGTTGTACAGCGCCAGCACCAGATCCGCCCGCGCCGCCGCGCTCAGCCGCTCGGCCACCACCTCCCACGGCTTGAGCAGGTCCGACAGCGACAGCACGCAGTAGTCGTGCCCGAGCGGCGCCCCGGCCCGGCTCGCCACCGCCTGCGCCGCCGTCAGCCCGGGGACCACCCGCACCGGCACGTCGGGATAGTCCTCGGCCGCTTCGAGCACCGCGCTGGCCATGGCGAACACTCCGGGGTCGCCGGACGACACCACCGCCACCCGGGCGCCCTCGCGGGCCAGTTCGAGCGCGTGCCTGGCGCGTTCGGCCTCGACCCGGTTGTCGGTACGGTGCCGCCGCTGCCGCGGGTTCGGCGCCACCCGGTCCACGTACGGGCCGTACCCCACCAGGTCCGTCGCCGCCGCCAGCGCCTCCTGCGCCTCCGGCGTGAGCCACGGCCGCCCGGCAGGGCCGAGACCCACCACGGCCACCTCGCCGGGGCCCTCGGTCACCTCCCGCTCGGCGACGAAGGTGCGCTCGGCCGGGCTGGCGAGCAGGGCCAGCGAGAAGTACGGCACGCCGTCGGCGTCCACGTCCTTCAGCGGCGCGACCCGCTCGGCGCCCATGGTGGCGCGCTCGACGTACCAGGCGTCGTCCAGCCGCCCGGCCTCGGCGAGGGCGTCGCGGACCTTCTCGAACGTCCGGCCCAGCTTGAGCACCGCGGCCGAGTCGGTGCCGCGCAGCCGCTCGGCGAGCACCTCCGGCGGCAGGGTGCCGGGCAGCACGGTGAGCACCTCGTCCCGCTCGACCAGCGGGCGGCCGAGCACGGCGGCGGCCGCGCTGACGGACGTCACCCCGGGCACCACCTCGGTCGGGTAGCGGTGCGCGAGCCGCTTGTGCATGTGCATGTACGAGCCGTAGAACAGCGGATCGCCCTCGCTGAGCACCACCACGATGCGGCCCGCGTCCAGGTGGGCGGCCAGCCGCTCCGCGCAGTCGGCGTAGAAGTCGTCGAGCGCGCCCTGGTAGCCGCCGGGATGATCGGTGGTCTCCGTGGTCAGCGGGTAGAGCAGCAGCTCCTCGATCTGGCCCGGCCGCATATACGGCAGCGCGATGCCCCTGGCGATGCTGCGCCCGTGCCTGGCGGCGTGGTAGGCGATCACGTCGGCCTCACCGATCAGCCGCGCGGTCTTGACCGTGACCAGCTCGGGGTCGCCGGGGCCGAGCCCGACTCCGTACAGACGTCCCGTCATCGCCCTCACTCCTCTTCGCAGGCGATGGCGTTGATCGCCGCCGCGGTCATGGCACTGCCGCCGCGACGGCCGTGCACCACCAGATACTCCAGATCGCCGTCCGCCAGAGCCCGCTTGGACTCCTCCGCGCCGATGAAGCCGACGGGGACGCCGATCACCGCCGCCGGCCTGCCCGCTCCCTCGGCGACCAGCTCCAGCAGGCGGAACAGGGCGGTCGGCGCGTTGCCGACGGCCACCACCGCGCCCTCCAGCCGGTCGCGCCACAGCTCCAGCGCGGCGGCGCTGCGCGTGGTGCCGAGCCGTTCCGCCAGCTCGGGCACGGCCGGGTCGTTCAGCGTGCACACCACCTCGTTGCCGGCGGGCAGGCGGCGCTTGGTCACACCGGAGGCGACCATGTGGGCGTCGCACAACACGGGCGCGCCCCCGCGCAGGGCGGCGCGGGCGTCCCGGACCACCCGCGGGGACCAGGCCAGGTCCTTGACCAGGTCGGTCATGCCGCAGGCGTGGATCATCCGCACCGCGACCCGGGCCACGTCGGGCGGGAGGCCGGTCAGGTCGGTCTCGGCGCGGATGGTCGCGAACGAACGCCGGTAGATCTCGGCGCCGTCGCGGAGGTAGTCGGTCACTGGTGCCTTTCGTCGTATCCGTCGCCGGTGGCGACCCTGTGGGTGACCTTGCCGGGCGGGGCTCCGCAGCGTCGCTCGCATCCCGACCAGTGGACGGGGGCCGGGGCGGGGCCGGTCAGGGTGGCGACCCAGCGGCGGGCGTCGGCCTGCACGTCGGCGAGTGCCTTCGCGCAGCCGGGTCTGCCGGTGCACGCCGTCACCCCCGCCCATCGCGGGTCGGTGCTCAGGCCGGCGGCCTCCAGTGCCGTGCCGTCGATCTGCTCGGTCACCACCACGGTTCGCCAGGGCGTCAGTCGTACGGCACCGGTGGCGAGGGCTCGGGCCTGGCCGGGGGTCAGGCGGCCGAGGGGCACCACGACCTCCAGTGGCACACGTCGTGGGCGGGCAGGGGGGAGCGGGCGGTCGGTGGCGGTGCCGCCCAGGCGGGTGGCGATGCGGGCCGGGCCGTCGGGCAGCTCGGCGATGCGCCAGGCCTCGCTCGTGTCCCGTTCGTCGAGGAAGGCTTCGGCGGCCGCGAGCATCGTGGGCACTACGGTCTCTTGCTCGAGGACGAGACCGGCGTCGACGCCCGCGAGCAGCAGGCGGCCTTCTGCGGCGAGGTGGGTGACGTCGGCCTTCAGGGTCGTCACGTCGCAGGTCCCGTCGTCCAGGGCGAACAGGAAGCGGCCCGGCAGGGCGGCCAGCCGAGGGCGGGCGCAGAGCTCGCGGTCGAGGGTCTCGACGAGTGCCAGGCTTCCCGTCGGGGAGGCGACGATGTTGCGGACGCGTTCGTGCGAGGGCGACGGCAGAAGTCCGGCGGCCGCCATGCGATCGGCGAAGGCGGCGGGGGAGCGCAGGCCGCGTACCTGGACGTTCGCCCGCGAGGTCAGCTCGATCACCCCCGTCCCGAGCTCCGCCGCGCACGCGGCCAGCTCCAGCAACTGGGCCCGGGTGATCGCCCCGCCGGGCAGGCGGATCCGGGCCAGGGGGCCGTCGGCGGCCTCGTGTACCTGTAGCGCTCCGGGACAGGCGTCAGGGCGCGCACGTCCGGGAAAGTCGGCTATGGACACGAAAAGGATGGTAACGCCTGTTCTGGTGGCGGCCACCTCTGTCGTAGGCTCCTCGGTAAGGGATGGCTGAGTGAGGAAGCCGGTGCGAAACCGGCGCGGTCCCGCCACTGTGACCGGGGAGCGAACCCCACCGCAGGCCACCGTCCGGCAACGGGCGGGAAGGCCGGGGTGAGCGTCGATCCGGGAGCCAGGAGACTCCTGCCGTCCTGACACCCGCGACCGGGGCGAGGACCCCGAGGGAGGATGCGCCGTGCCTGGCGACAGCCGTACCGTCCTGCTGCTCTCGACCTCCGACACCGACCTGCTGAGCGCCCGGGCCAGCGGCGCGGCCTACCGATGGGGCAACCCCGCCAGGCTGGCCGCCGACGACCTGCCCGGCCTGGTCGAAGACGTCGATCTGGTCGTCGTACGCCTGCTCGGTGGCCGCCGCGCCTGGGAGGAAGGGCTCGACGCGCTGCTGGCCGGGCCGCGTCCGGTGGTGGTGCTGGGCGGCGAGCAGGCGCCGGACGCCGAGCTGATGGAGCTGTCCACGGTCGCCGGTGGCGTCTGCGCCGAGGCGCACGCCTACCTGGCGCAGGGCGGGCCGGGCAACCTGGCCGAGCTGCACGCGTTCCTGTCCGACACCGTCCTGCTGACCGGCCACGGATTCGTGCCGCCCGCACCGGCGCCCACCTGGGGACGGCTGGAGCGCGCGGCGGGGTCGCGGAGCGGGCCCGTGGTGGGCGTGCTCTACTACCGGGCGCACCACATGGCGGGCAACACCGCCTTCGTCGAGACGCTCTGCGCGGCCATCGAGGCGGCGGGCGGGCAGGCGCTGCCGATCTTCTGCTCGTCCCTGCGCACGGCCGAGCCCGAACTGCTCGACACCCTGCGGGCGGCCGACGCGCTGGTGGTCACGGTGCTGGCGGCGGGCGGCTCGCGACCGGCCACCGCCGGGGCGGGCGGTGACGACGAGGCGTGGGACGTCGGCGCGCTGGCGGCCCTGGACGTGCCGATCCTGCAAGGGCTCTGCCTGACGACCTCGAAGCGGGCGTGGGAGGAGAACGACGACGGTCTGTCGCCGCTGGACGCGGCCTCGCAGGTGGCGATCCCCGAGTTCGACGGGCGGATCATCACGGTGCCGTTCTCGTTCAAGGAGATCGACCGCGACGGGCTGACCGTCTACGTGGCCGACGCCGAACGGGCCGCGCGGGTGGCGGGCATCGCCGTACGGCACGGGCTGCTGCGGCACACCCCGCCCGGTGAGCGGCGGTTGGTGGTGATGTTGTCGGCGTACCCGACCAAGCACTCCCGCGTGGGCAACGCCGTCGGCCTGGACACGCCGGCCAGCACCGTACGGCTGCTGGCCAGGCTCGCCGAGGCGGGCTACGACCTGGGCGACGGCTTTCCCGGCGTGGCCGAGCAGGACGGCGACGCGCTCATCCACGCGCTGATCGCCGCCGGTGGCCAGGACCAGGACTGGCTGACCGAGGAGCACCTCGCCGGCAATCCGGTACGCATCTCCGCCGCCGACTACGAACGCTGGTACCGTACGCTGCCCGCGACCCTCCGCGAGGAGATGGAGCGGCACTGGGGGCCGCCGCCCGGCGAGCTGTTCGTGCACGAGGGCGACATCGTCCTGGCCGCGCTGCGGGCCGGCAACCTGGTGGTGATGGTGCAGCCGCCGCGCGGCTTCGGCGAGAACCCGATCGCCATCTACCACGACCCCGACCTGCCGCCGAGCCACCACTACCTGGCCGCCTACCGCTGGCTGGCGGCCGGCTTCGGCGCGCACGCGATGGTGCACGTGGGCAAGCACGGCAACCTGGAGTGGCTGCCCGGGAAGTCGGCGGGCATGTCGGCCGCGTGCGGCACCGACGCCGCCATCGGGGACCTGCCGCTGGTCTATCCCTTCCTGGTGAACGACCCGGGGGAGGGCACCCAGGCCAAGCGGCGGGCGCACGCCGTGCTGGTGGACCACCTGGTGCCGCCGATGGCCCGCGCCGAGACCTACGGCGACATCGCCCGGCTGGAGCAGTTGCTGGACGAGCACGCCACCATCGCCGCCATGGACCCGGCCAAGCTGCCCGCGATCAGGGCGCAGATCTGGACGCTGATCCAGGCCGCGCGGCTCGACCACGACCTGGGCCTGGCGGACCGGCCGCACGACACCGAGTTCGACGACTTCGTGCTGCACGTGGACGGCTGGTTGTGCGAGGTGAAGGACGCGCAGATCCGCGACGGCCTGCACGTGCTCGGCCAGGCGCCGGCCGGTGAGGTGCGGGTGGATCTGGTGCTGGCCATGCTGCGGGCCCGGCAGATGTGGTCGGGGCGGGAGACCCTGCCCGGGCTGCGGGAGGCCCTCGGGCTGGCGGAGGACGGGACGGCGGGGCTGGGGGACGTGGACCGGGCGGAGGCGACGGCGCGGGCTCTCGTGGCCGGGATGGAGGAGCGGGGGTGGGCCGTCGAGGCGGTCGGGGATCTTACCTCTTCTGAGCCGGTCGCTCGGGTGCTCGCCTTTGCCGCGACCGAGGTGGTGCCACGGCTGGCGCGGACCACGGACGAGCTCGACCACATCCTGCACGCTCTCGACGGCGGTTACGTGCCCGCCGGGCCGAGCGGGTCGCCGTTGCGCGGCCTGATCAATGTGCTGCCGACCGGCCGTAACTTCTACTCCGTCGACCCGCGCGCGGTGCCCAGCCGGCTGGCCTGGGAGACCGGGCAGGCGATGGCGGAGTCGCTGCTGGAGCGCTACCGCGCGGACAACGGCGAGTGGCCGCGTTCGGTGGGGCTGTCGGTGTGGGGCACCAGCGCCATGCGTACGGCGGGTGACGACGTGGCCGAGGTGCTGGCGCTGCTCGGCGTCCGCCCCGAATGGGACGAGGCCTCGCGCCGGGTCACCCGCCTGGAGCCGATCCCGCTCGCCGAGCTGGGCCGGCCCAGGATCGACGTGACGGTACGCATCAGCGGCTTCTTCCGCGACGCATTCCCGCACGTCGTGGCCATGCTCGACGACGCCGTACGGCTGGCGGCCGGGCTGGCGGAGGCGGATGAGGACAACTACGTCCGCGCCCACGTCGCGGCGGCCGGCGGGGACGAACGCCTGGCGACGATGCGGATCTTCGGGTCCGCGCCCGGCGCGTACGGGGCCGGGCTGCTACCGCTCATCGACAGCCGCAACTGGCGTGACGACGCCGACCTGGCCGAGGTGTACGCCGTGTGGGGCGGCTTCGCCTACGGCCGCGACCTCGACGGTGTCGCCGCCCGGCCGCAGATGGAGGACGCCTACCGCAGGATCGCCGTGGCGGCCAAGAACGTCGACACCCGCGAGCACGACATCGCCGACTCCGACGACTACTTCCAGTACCACGGCGGCATGGTGGCCACCGTCCGCGCGCTCACCGGCAGGGCACCGGCCGCTTATGTGGGCGACAGCACCCGCCCCGACGCCGTACGGACCCGCACGCTGTCCGAGGAGACGTCGCGGATCTTCCGCGCCAGGGTGATCAACCCAAGGTGGCTGGCGGCGATGCGGCGGCACGGCTACAAGGGCGCCTTCGAGCTGGCCGCGACCGTCGACTACCTGTTCGGCTACGACGCCACCACGGGCGTGGTCGCCGACTGGATGTACGACAAACTCACCGAGACGTACGTGCTCGACCCCGAGAACCAGGAGTTCATGGCCCGCTCGAACCCGTGGGCCCTGCACGGGATCGCCGAACGCCTGCTGGAGGCGGCCGAACGGGGCATGTGGGAGCACCCCGACCCCGACCTGCTGCGTGGGCTGCAGGAGGTCTACCTCAAGACCGAGGGCGACCTGGAGGACGACACCAGCCGCTGAGCCGCCTCGGGGCTGCCGGCCCAGTGCAGGTGCAGGTAGGACGCGGTCACCCGGGCGTCGCCGTGGCCGTCGGTGCCGCCCGGCCAGCGGAACAGCGGCTCACCGGCGGGCGTGAGGGTCGTGCGGTGGAACTCGTGGCCTCGGTAGCGCTCGCCGGGCCTGGTCAGCGGGGAGCGGCGGAGGGCTACGGCGTCGCGGTAGCCGAGGGTGAGCTTCGGCGTCATGCGCGCCCGGCCCGGGACGCGCCCGCACATGGGGCGGCCGTCCAGTTCCTGGCACAGGTACAGCAGGCCGGCGCACTCGGCCGCGATCGGCCCGCCGAAGGATGCCACCTGGGCGCGGAGGGGCTCGTTGGCGGCGAGTTCGGCGGCGTACACCTCGGGGAAACCACCGCCTATGACCAGCGCGGCGGTGCCTGCTGGCAGTCGCTCGTCGCGCAGCGGATCGAACACGACCGGCTCGGCGCCGGCCGCCCGCAGCAGCTCCAGGTGCTCCGCGTACCCGAAACTGAAGGCGGCCCCACCCGCCACCGCCACCACGACCTTCTCCCCGACCTCGATGGGTGCCGGGGTCCAGGGCCGGGCGGTCAGGGCAGGGGCCGTGGCGGCCAGGCGTACCAGGGCGTCGAGGTCGCAGGAGCGGGCCACCAGGGCGCCGAGCCGATCCACCGCACGCACCGCCTCCGCGCGACGTTCGACGGCGGGCACCAGCCCGAGATGCCGGGACGGAGTGGACACCGCGTCGTCACGGCGGATCGCGCCCAGCACCGGCACCCCTGCCGAGGCCAGCGCCGCCCGGCACAGCTCCTCGTGCCGGTCCGATCCCACCCGGTTCAGGACGACCCCGCCCACGCGCACCCGAGGGTCGAACGTGGCGAACCCGTGCACCACCGCCGCCACCGACCTGCTCTGCCGCGCCGCGTCCACGACCAGCACCACCGGTGCGTCCAGCAGCCTGGCGACGTGCGCGGTCGAGGCGAAGTCCGTGTCGGCCCGGCCGTCGAACAGCCCCATCACCCCCTCGACCACCGCCACGTCACACCCGGCCGCGCCGTGCAGGAACAGCGGCGCCACCCGCTCCTCACCCACCAGCCACGGGTCCAGATTGCGCCCGGGCCGTCCGGCGGCCAGCGCGTGATAACCCGGATCGATGTAGTCGGGCCCCACCTTGTGCGGCGAGACCGCGAGCCCCCGGCCCCGCAGCGCCGCCATCAGTCCCGTGGCCACCGTCGTCTTGCCACTTCCGGACGAGGGCGCGGCTATGACGAGCCGGGGAACTACCACTCGATCCCCTTCTGACCCTTCTGCCCGGCATCCATGGGATGGCGTACCTTCCCCATCTCCGTCACCAGATCAGCCACCTCGATCAGCCGCTCGGGCGCGTCTCTCCCGGTGATCACCACATGCTGGTTCCCAGGCCGCGCGGTCAACGCCGCCAGCACATCGTCCAAGTCCAGCCAGCCCCACTTCAGTGGGTACGTGAACTCGTCCAGCACATAGAACCGGTACGTCTCGGCGGCCAGATCCCGCTTGATCTGCTCCCACCCCTCACGGGCGTCGGCCGCGTGATCCTCCTCGGTGCCCGGCCGCTGAATCCACGACCAGCCCTCACCCATCTTGTGCCAGGTCACCGCGCCGCCCTCGCCGGTCTCACCAAGCACCCTGAGCGCCCGCTCCTCCCCGATCCGCCACTTGGCCGACTTCACGAACTGGAACACCCCGACCGGCCACCCCTGGTTCCAGGCCCGCAACGCCATCCCGAACGCGGCCGTCGACTTGCCTTTCCCCGGCCCGGTATGAACCATCAACAGTGGTCTCGTCCGGCGCTGCCGGGTGGTGAGACCGTCTTCAGGCACGACGGCCGGCTTCCCCTGCGGCATGATCAGCCTGCCTTCCTGCGCTCACGCACCACCGAAGCCAGATCGGCCGGCCCGGTCAGCGAGTCGAGAGACACCAGCCGGGCCCGCAACCGCATCGCCAGCTCGACCGCCAGCCCCAACCGGACCGGCCCTCGCTCACAGTCCACGACGACCGCCGCCGTCCCTTCGAGCAGCCCCGCCGCCTGCCGTACGGCATCGGACGAACCCGGGGAGGTCGCGCGGCCGTCGGTGACCAGGACCAGCAGGGGGCGCCGGGCCGGGTCGCGCAGGCGCTCCACCCGCAGCACTTCCGCCGCCCGTACCAGCCCCGCCGCCAGGGGCGTACGCCCGCCGGTCGGCAGCGAGCGCAACCGGGCCGCACCCGCCTCGACCGACGAGGTCGGCGGCAGCACCAGCTCGGCGCCCGAGCCCCTGAACGTGATCAGCCCGACCTTGTCCCGGCGCTGGTACGCGTCGAGCAGCAGGCTCAGCACGGCCGTCTTGACGGCGCTCATCCGTTTACGGGTCGCCATGGAGCCGCTCGCGTCCACCACGAACAGCACCAGGTTGCCCTCCCGCCCCTCCCGCACGACCTCACGAAGATCGTCCGCCCGCAACACCAGCCCCCGGCCCGCCCGGCCCCGCGCCGCCTGATGCGGCGCCGCCGCCCGTACGGTCGCCGCCAGGTGCAGGTCCCGCACACGCCCATAGGGCCGCCGCGATCCGGTCGCCCGCCCAGCGACCGTACGCGCCCGCGACCGCCGCCCGGCGACCCCCTCACCCAGCCCCGGCACCTGCAGCAACGGCACCCGGAACGGCGCCGCCACCCCATCTATGCGCCCACCACCGGAAACGCCCTGCCCAGCCCCTTCGCCCCCGGAGGCACCAAGCCCTTCACCATCCGAAGAGCCACCGCCCCCAGCGGCCTCCGGCCCGCCACCACGCTCGCGACCGTGCTCGCGACCGGCCAGGTCGTCCGGCCCGCCCTCTCCCGCGCCGTCGGGCCCTTCGTCCCATCGGCGGCCATCGGACCCGCTACCACCGCCGTCATCCGGACCGTTGCCGGGACCCCCATCCGAGGGATCGTCATCGTCCCAGCCGGTCCTTCGCAGCAGTTCGTCCAGCAGCGCCTCATCCAGCCCCGGCGCGTCGAACGGATCCCGCCGCCGCCGGTGCGGCAGCGACAGACGGGCCGCCGCCCGTACGTCGTCCGTGGTCACCGAGTCCCGCCCCTGCCAGGCGGCATGCGCGATGGCCGCGTTCGCCGTGACCAGGTCCGCACGCAACCCGTCCACCTCGAACGCCGCACACACGGTCGCGATCTGCCGCAACCGCCCGTCCGGCAGCCGCACCCCGGGCACCCGGGCCCGCGCCCGCACGATCCGTTCCGCCAGCGCCGACTCCTCGGCGGCCCACCGCTCGGCGAACGCCTCAGGGCCGGCCTCGAACGAAAGCCGCCGCCGTACCACCTCCGCCCGCTCACTGGGCTCACGCGACGCCCTGACCTCAACCGTCAGCCCGAACCTGTCGAGCAACTGCGGACGCAGCTCACCTTCCTCCGGATTCATGGTGCCGACCAGGAGGAATCGGGCGGCATGCCGTACCGACACCGACTCCCGCTCCACGTAACACGTGCCCAGGGCGGCCGCATCGAGCAGCAGATCCACAAGATGATCGTGAAGAAGATTGACCTCGTCGACGTACAGGACACCGCGATGCGCCGCAGCCAGCAGACCGGGCTCGAACGCCTTGACCCCCTCCGTCAGCGCCCGCTCGACGTCCAGCGAGCCGACCAGCCGGTCCTCCGAAGCGCCGACGGGCAACTCGACGAGCGCAGCCGCCCGCCGCACGCCCTGAACACCGGCCTCATGCGGCCCGTCCGGGCACTCGGGATCGGGCGCGGCGGGGTCACAGGCGAACCGGCAGCCGGGTACGACCTCCACGGCGGGCAACTGCGCGGCCAGGGCACGCACGATGGTGGACTTGGCCGTCCCCTTCTCACCGCGTACGAGCACTCCGCCGACCCTGGGCGAGACGGCATTGAGCACCAGGGCCAGCTTCAAATCGCCAAGCCCGACAACGGCGCTGAACGGATAGGTGACGATCAAAACACGACCTCCCTGTTGACATGAGCAACCCGCCAGCCGTCCCGCGCGAGAGTCAGCTCGGTGGTGGACAGCGGCGCCAGATCGAACGCGGCGGCGCCCAGGGGCTCGATCCCGAGCGCGTGCCCGAGCGCCGCCCTGATGGCCCCCACGTCACAGACGACCACTCCATCGGGAGCCGCACGCATCGTGCCGAGCCACTCGCCCACACGCGCCACCATCGCCGCCACACTCTCACCACCGTGCGGCGCCGCCTCGGGATCGGCCAGCCACCGCCCCAGCTCGTCCGGCTCCTCCTCGGCTATCCGCGCGTACGGCAGCCCTCGCCACCGTCCACAGTCCACCTCGGCCAACGCCTTCACGGCCTGCGGCTCCAGCCCCATCGCCACAGCGCTCTCCCAGGCGGCCCGGCCAGGCGCCACCCAACCGACCATCTGGGACACGAGTGGGGCGAGGGTGGCGGCTCTGGTCAGGCTCGCCGGGTCGGCGTTCTCGTCGGTGGGGAAACAGGCGGCTCGCATTCCCGGCGTGGTGGCGTGCCGGATGAACAGCACCGGCTCAGCCGTTCGGCGTGGCGGCGGGGGCGGGCACCGTACGGTGTGCCGCCCTGTCGCTCACCCAGCCGAACAGCACGCCGAACGCCGTCCAGAAGACGAGCTGGGTGCCGAGCGACGCGAGCCGGAACTCCCACAGGAGCGTGGCGGGGAAGTCGGCCGGCACCTCGTCGATCGGCGGCAGCAGCGCCCAGGCGGCCACCACCGGGACGAGGAACGCGAGCGCCGCCGCGACCCACCGCGCCCACGGGCCCGCCGTGACGCGCCGGGCCGTGGCGACCGCGATCGCCGTCGCGGCCAGCCCGACCAGGACCATCACCACGTAGAGGAGCGTCCGGCCGTTGATGGTGCCGGGGTCGCCCACGGCGGGCGGGTTGGCGGGATATTTCAGGAACGGTACGAGGATGACCGCCGTGAACGCCGTCCCCGCCGCCGCCAGGGCCAGCAGCCCGTCGGAACGGGGGCCGACCCGGCCGCGCAAACCCGCGTACACGAGCGCGAAGACCCCGCCCACGGCGAGCCCGTAGAGGCCGGTCGCGAGGAACAGCCCGGCCTTCTGCACCGGCCTGCTCACCACGGCCTCTTCGCCATGACCGTGCTCCGGCGCCTCTTCGTGTGCCGGAGCGGCGTGTGCTGGGGTGGCTGCCTCTTCCAGGGCGATCGCACTGTCCACGTGCGGTTCCCCGAAGGCGAAGGCGAAGCCGCCCGCGATCAGTCCGGCCAGCAGCCCCAGAAGCAGGCCCCTGACCAGGAGGGTGCGTACCATGCCGCGCCCTAGTGACAGGGCACGCCGAGCAGATGACGCCCGTCGTGCATGAGTTCGTGCAGGAACGTACCCGTCTGGGAGATGGCACCGTTGTCCATGAGGACCAGGTACGCGACGAGCAAGAACAACGGCACGGACAGCAGCCAGCGACGCAGGCTTGGGAAGGGAATGGTGGTGGAAGAAGTGGTGGTCAAGCCACTCATACGAGCCTCCTCAGGGTGACGCGTCCCATTTCGTGAGGTTCACGGTCGCCAAGCGACCTGGCTCCCGGGATCTACGTCCCGGATACAGTGGCGCGTCCGCACCGGCATCTCACCGGATTTCCCTTGGACAACCGTGAAATCTACCGGAACGTATCCTTTCCTCCTTTTCGCGTCAAACACCTCCCATCTGATGGACGGCGACGGCTGATGGGGGCTTGCGAATCTGTCGATCTTGGTGTCGGATGCCGAGCAGGCCGTTCACGCCGAAGGAGTCCCGCATGCGCGAGAGCACCGAGGTCGTCATCATCGGAGCCGGCCCGGCCGGTCTGACCCTGGCCAATCTGCTCAGGCGGGCGGGCGTCGGGTGCGTGGTCCTGGAGCGGCAGAGCCGTTCCTACGTGGAGCGGCGGCAGCGGGCGGGCGTGCTGGAATACGCCGGGGCGCGCGTCTTCGAGGATTGGGGGCTGGGGGAGAGCGTGCTGGCCGGCATGCCGCACGACGGGTTCCTGGAGATCCGGGTCGATGGCGAGCCGCGGCTGCTCGACCTTCCGGCCCTGGCCGACGGCAGGTCGGGGCGGATCGTGCCGCAGCAACTCCTCGTGGGGCGCCTCATCGCGGCCTTCGTGGACGGGGGAGGCGACCTGCGGTTCGACGCCGCGGAAGTGACACCGCACGACTTCGGAGCCGTGGAAGACACCAAGGTGAGCTATCGGGATCTCGATGGGGTGGTGCGTGAGATCGCCTGCGACTACATCGCGGGTTGCGACGGTTTCCACGGTGTCAGCCGGGCCAGCGTGCCCGCCGGGGCGCTGACCACGTACACCTATGACCACGGCATCGGGTGGTTCACCGTGCTCGCCGACGCGCCGCCGCCGCGGCATCCGCTCTTCGGGATCCACGCGGCCGGGTTCGCGGCGCAGTTCGCGCGGGGACCAAGGGCCAGCCGGTTCTATCTTGAATGCCCGGTGGGCGACGTGCTCGACGAGTGGAGCGACGAGCGGATCTGGGCGCAGTTACGGCTGCGGCTCGGGGACGACGACCTGCCCGGCGGGACGATCACGGAGAAGGCCGTCGTGGAGATGCGCAGCTTCGTCGCCGACCCCATGCGGCACGGCCGGCTCTTCCTGGTCGGGGACGCCGCGCACATCATCACGCCCATGGGCGGCAAGGGCATGAACCTGGCGATCGCCGACGCGAACGTGCTCGCCCACGCCCTGCGCGCGGCCCTGCGGGACGGGGACGACGGGCCGCTGGCCGCGTATTCGGCCACCTGCCTCGAACGGGTGTGGAACCACCAGGAGTTCTCCCGCTGGATGACCGAGATGATGCACGAGTCCGGCGACGCCACGCTGGCCGGGCCGTTCCGTCACCGGCTGGCGCGGGCGCGCCTGGACCGGTTGTTCACCTCCGGCGCCGCGGCCCGCGCGTTCGCGGACCTGATGGCGGGCGGCTGAAGCGCGGAGGATCCTCGCAAACTAAGCGATTTCCACCCTTATGGTAAAAATCCCTTATGGGACACTCCTCCGTAGAACAGCCTGAGCAGGATGCATATGTCCGGAGAGAGCTGCGGCGGCTTCGCGCCAGCATCGACAATCTCGACGCCGCCCTCGTTCACCTGCTCGCGGAGCGGTTCAAGTGCACGCAGGAGGTCGGCCGGCTGAAGGCGGAATATGAGCTGCCCCCGGCCGATCCCGCGCGCGAGGCGGAGCAGATAAAGCGTCTGCGCAGCCTCGCCGAGGAGTCGAAACTCGACCCCGTCTTCGCCGAGAGATTTCTGAATTTCATCATCGCCGAAGTCGTACGGCACCACGAACTGATCGCCAACAGCAGATCGGCGGCCCGCGCGAACCAGCAGGCCACCGACGAGACCGGCCTCCGGCGGAGCGCGGCTACCTGACGCGGTCGAGGAAGGCGAGCACGCGTTCCCGGAGCAGCGCGGCGGCCTGCTCGTCGTAGGAGGGCAGGCCCGGGTCGGCGAACAGGTGCCGGTCGCCCGGATAGAGGAACAGCTCGGCGTCGGCCGCCGTCTCGACGAGGGCGCGGGCCGCCTCCAGGTCGCCTTCCCCGGCGAAGAACTCGTCTTTGTCCATGCCGTGGACCTCGACCGGGACGCCCTGCGGCCAACCGTCGCCGAACTCGGTGACCGGCACGCACGCCTCCATCAGCAGCGCGCCCTTCGCCCCCGTGCGGGTCTGGGCCAGCATCTGGGCCGGCAGGACACCGAGGGAGAACCCGGCGTAGACCACGTCGGCGGGCAGCTTTTCCGCGAACGCCTTGCCCCGCTCGATGATCGTGCCGAACCCGATCTCCTGGGCGTGGGCGGCGCCCTCTTCGAGGGTGCCGAAGACGCGCCCTTCGTACAGGTCGGGCACGTGCACGGTGTGACCGGCCCGCCCGAGCGCCTCGGCGAACTCGCGGACACCGGGCGTCAGCCCGCACGAGTGGTGGAACACCAGCACTTCAGCCATCTCGAACCTTCCCCTCGACGAGGCCACCGATTATGCCGCCGGCCACCGACACTATTCGGAAGAAAGGCGGGGCGGGGCCACGGAGGAGCGCTGGATGAGGCGGGAGCGCAAGGTGTGCATCTCGCGGGCCGGTTCGGCGCCCCCCAGGATGTCGAGCAGCACCTGGGCCGCCTTCGCGCCCAGCTCGTGCACAGGCTGCGCGATCATCGTCAGCGGCGGCTCCATGACCGCCGCCCACGCGCTGTCGTCGAACCCGATCAGCGCCACGTCGTCCGGATAGGACAGCCCGGCCTTGCGCAGCGCCCGCAGTGAGCCGGTCATGCCGTCCGTCTCGGTGCAGAACACGGCCGTGACCCGGTCGGGCAGCGCCAGCATGCGGCCGACCTCGCCCACCACCCGCTCCTCGGTCTTGGGCCCGACCATCACCAGCTCAGGGTCGAACGGGATGTGCGCGTCGTCGAGCGCGTCGAGGTAGCCGCGCAGCCGCTCACCGTCCGTCCACAGGTTGTGGGAGGCGGCCGCCAGCAGTTCGCGCCTGGTGGCGGGCGCCTGCGCGACCGGCGGCCCCCAGACGAACCCGATGCGGCGGTGACCGGCCGCGATCAGCACCTCGACCGCCTCGCGCGCCGCCTCGCGGTTGTCGATGACGACGGCGTCGAGGTCGAGCGCGGCGACCGCGCGGTCCACGAGCACGATCGGGATGCCCCGGTCCATGGCCGCCTTCAGGTGCGCGACCTGGTCGCGGTCGAGGGCGGCGGAGGCCACGATGACGCCGTCGACGCGCTTGTCGATGAGCACGTTGGTGGCCGCGACCTCCTGCCCCAGGTTCTCGTACGTGCTCAGCACGATCACGTCGAACCCCCGGGCCCTCGAGGTGTCGGAGATCCCCCGCAGCAGCCCGGCGAAGAACGGGTTGCCGATGTCGGCCACGATCACGCCGAGCGTATGGCTCACCCCGGTGGACATGCTGCGCGCGAGCGCGTTGGCCCGGTAGCCGAGCTTCTCGGCCGCCGCGAGCACCCGCGCCCGCAGTTCGGGACTGACGTATCCGTAGCCGCCGAGCGTGCGGGCCGCCGTGGCGCGGCCGACGCCGGCCTCGGCCGCCACCTCGGAGATCGTCGGCCCCGCCTGACCCCGGTCAGCTGGCATGGTCTCCATCCCTCGTTCCTGATCGGCCCATCACATGCTAGTCACGGGCGTCGCCCGGCCGTGGCCGAAGGCGCCCTCGACGAAACACTGCTCGCGGGCCGTCTCCGCACCAAGCCGCAGCGCCCGCTCGATCATGGCGGGCCGGGGCGGTGCGGCAGCCGCCCAGCCGTCGCGCAGCAGCGAGACCACGAACCCGGTCAGGAAGGCGTCGCCGCAGCCCATGGTGTCCACGATGTCCGGCGCCAGGTCGGCGGGGGCCGACAGCGTGACCTGGCCGTCGGAGGCGAGCGCGCCGTGCACGCCACGGGTGCCGAGCGCCAGCCGGGCGCCGCGCCGTACCGCCTCGGCGAGCAGGCCGGCGGTGGCCTCCTCGCCGAGGTCGGAACAGGACAGCAGCACCAGGTCGGCGTGCGGGCAGACGCGGTCGAGGTAGGAGGGGGTGCGGTATTCCTCCTCGCTGGACAGGTCGAAGCTGACCAGCGGGCCCAGCTTGGGCAACTCGGGTTCGCTACGGGAGTAGACGCTCGAATGCACGAGGTCGAAGCCGTTCACGTAGCCGAGCAGGTCGTCGTCGAGCGTGAGCGGCTCCCGTACGGTGACGCCGCCGCCGTTCCAGCCCAGGAAGACGCGCTCGCCGTCGTCCACCCGCAGGTGTGAGACGCCGCTCTCCCCGCGCCGGACGACGGAGCGGCCGACGGCCACCCCCTCGGCGGCGATCGAGTCGCGCAGGAACCCGCCGAGCTCGTCGTCGCCGAACACCCCCAGGTAGGCCGACTCGACGCCGAGCCGCCGGGCGTAGACGGCGACGTTGACGCTGTTACCGCCCGGGTAGTCGATGCCCCGGTCGACGAACCGGTCGACGATGTTGTCGCCGAAGCCGAGCACCCTCATGCCTCAGTAGTCCATGACCCGGTAGTAGCGGCGCAGGTCGAGGGAGTGGTCGCGGACCCGCTCCAGGTGCTTGCTGACCCGGCTCATCACGGTGTCGAGGACGACGGGCCCGAGCAGGCCACGGAACTCGGGGCTGATCCCGGTGAGGGGGTAGTCGCGGGTGTCGAAGACGGTGACGTCCTTGGACACGCGCCTGGCGAACGCCTCGGCGCGGTCGGTGAGGGGCCGCGTCTCGTCCTCGCCCTGGAAGAGGATCACGCTGGTGTCCTCTTCGAGCAGTTCGAGCGAGCCGTGGAAGAACTCGGCGCTGTGCACCCTGGTGGTCCGCAGCCACTGCATCTCTTCGAGGATGCACATGGAGTAGAGGTACGTGAAGCCCCAGAGGTTGCCGCCGCCGATGAGGAAGTGGAAGTCGTTGTCCTTGTGCGCGTCGGCGAACGCGGCGGCCACCGGCTCGGCCTGCCTGGCCACGTCGACGAGGACGCCGGGCAGCCCGGCCAGCTCGCCGGCCAGCTTCTCGTAGCCGTCGAACTCGCCCCTGCGGGCCAGCAGCCGGCCCGTGAACAGCAGCAACTGCATGTCGAAGGGCCAGGTCTTGGGCTGGGAGACGAGCGCCGCGTCCACCTTCGTGGCGATGGGCGACTCGGGGTAGCCGGTGAAGGCGACCGTGTAGGCGCCCTTGGACTTGCAGTATTCGATGGCGCGAACGCTGTCGTCGGTGGTGCCGGAGACCGAGGTGAACACCGCCACCGTGCGCTCGCCGAGGCGGGCGTCACCGGAGACGATCAGCTCGGCCGCGATCGCGGCGCGCACGTCGAGCGTGGACAGGCGCCGGGCCAGGTGCTCGTACGGCCACATCTGGGCGTAGGTGCCGCCGGCCCCGACGAGGAGCACCTGGTCGAACCCCTCGTCCACGAGCCGGTCGACCAGCTCCTCGATCTGAGGGCGCAGGGCCACCGCGCTCGCCACCTGGGCGCTGAACTCCGGCTCGTTGAATCCGAGCATCATCGTTTCCTTTCCTCCGGCCTGATACCGGTATCACGCGGCAGTCACGTTGGCACAGCGTCCCGCGAACCGTCAACCTCACAGTTCTTGAAAAGCTTTCTGACCTGCTCAGACATAGCCGCTATTCAGGTCACGCCGGGTTAACGAAAGAAAGATCTTTGCTTGCGGGTCTGGTACCGGTATCAGCACGGCTGTAAGGTCGGCCAACACCAAGGCTCCTGGACGAGAAAGGAAGCCCCATGCGCCCTCGCGCCCTGCCGACGTTCGCGGCACTCCTCGGGACCCTCACGCTGACCGCCTGCTCTGGCGGTGGCGGTGCCGCACCGGCCCCGGCGGCCGACGTCGCCGCCACGCCCGAGTTCTCCGGCACGCTGAGCATCCTGACCAAGTTCGCCGGCGACCCCACGGGTCCCTATTTCGAGAACCTGGCGGCCGCGTACCAGAAGCAGCATCCGCAGGTGAAGGTGGAGCTGATCCAGGAGACCGACCAGAGCGTCAAGGACAAGCTCAAGACGCTCACGGCCTCCGACGCGCTGCCCGACGTCTACTTCACCTGGACCGGCAACTGGGCGGACAACTACATCCGCGGCGGCCGGGCGGCCGACCTCACCAAGGTGATCGGCCCGGACACCGAGTGGGGCAAGACGTTCAGCCCCGGCTCGCTGGCCGCCTTCGCGCGTGAGGGCAAGAACTACGGGATCCCGCTCTACGGCAACGGCAAGTTCATGGGCTACAGCAAGGCCGCCTTCGACACGGCCGGGGTCAAGCCGCCGGCGACGTTCGAGGAGCTGATCGCCGCCTGCGGCCCGCTGCGCAAGGCCGGCTACGAGCCCATCGCCTTCGGCAACAAGGACGGCTGGCCCGCGCTGCACTACCTGCAGCAGTTGTTCGCCTACAACGTGCCGGACGCCACCCTCCAGGCCGACTTCGCGCCGGAGACCGCCAAGCTCGACGACCCGGGGTACGTCACCGCGCTCAACCAGTTCAAGACCCTGGTCGACCAGTGCACCGACACCCGCGACGGCACGAACGGCGTGCTCTACTCCTCCGCCCAGGAGGCGTTCGCCAACGGCAAGGCCGCCATGTACTACCAGGAGATCCTGGAGTTCGACAACGCGACGTCGAGCAAGGTCAAGCCGGCCGACTTCGGCATCTTCCAGCTTCCCGCGCCGCAGAACGCCCCCGGTGACGCCGCCGTGCTGGAGGGCTCGCCCGAGGGCTATCTGATCAACGCCAAGTCGCCCCGGGTCGCGCTGGCGGTGGACTTCATGAAGTTCGCCACGAGCCTGGAGAGCGCCAAGACGCTGTCGTCGCCGCCGTACGGGCAGCCCAGCACGGTCGTCGGCGCGGTCACGGCCGAGACGTCGAGCAAGGCGGTCTTCGAGGGCGTCCAACTCGTCAACAAGGCGCCCAAGCTGGCCATCTGGCTCGACACCGTCACCGTGCCCGAGGTGGCAGACGCGTGGCTGGCCGGCGGCGAGGGGCTCATCAGCGGCGGCATGACCGCGGACAAGGTGCTCGAAAGCGTGCGCCAGGCCTCGGCCGGGGCCAAGTAGGGGGACCGTACGTGCGCGCCACCTTGCGAAGGACGCTCGGCCTGGCCTGGGTGCTCCCCGCCCTCGTGCTGGTCGGGGTGTTCGTCTACCTGCCGCTCGTCCAGAACCTGCAGTTCAGCACGCTCAATTGGGACATCTACAGCGGCAGCCAGGAGTACGTCGCCCTCGGCAACTACACCAAGCTGGTCGAGGACCCGATCTTCTGGTCGTCGCTGGGGAACAACGCCCTCTACGCGGTGATCTCCATCGCGTTCCAGGTGTTCGGCGCGCTCGTGCTGGCCGCGCTCATCGAGAGCATCCGGGGCGAACGGTGGCGGCGCGCCCTGCGCGCGATCTACTTCATCCCGGCCGCGCTCTCGCTGACGGTCGCGGGCCTGCTGTTCTACTTCATCTACGAGCCGAACCTGGGCCCGCTCAACCACGCGCTGCGGGCCATCGGCCTCGACGGGTTCGCGCAGGCGTGGCTCGGCCAGGAGAGCACGGCGATGACGGCGATCATCGCGATGAGCCAGTGGCAGGGCTTCGGCTACTCGACACTGCTGTTCGCCGTCGCGATCCAGCGCATCCCGTCGGAGATCTACGGGGCCGCCGCCATCGACGGCGTCGGCCCGGTGCGCCGCTTCGTGCACGTGACGGTGCCGCTCGTACGCGAGATGACCGGGCTCATGGCGATCGTCACGATCTCGGGCGCGTTCCAGGTGTTCAACGAGGTCATGGTGATGACCGGCGGCGGGCCCAACAACTCGACGCAGGTGCTGGGCACCTGGCTCTACCGCAGCGGCTTCGTCCGCAACAACTTCGGGTACGCCGCCGCGATCGCGACCGTCCTCTTCGTGATCACGCTCGGCATCGCGGTGGCGCAGCTCTGGGTCACCCGCAGGAGAAGGGTGGAATGGTGACGCGCCTGAGCTTCCTCGGGGTGATCGCCCGCGTCTTCATGTGGGCGTTCCTGCTGGCCCTCGCGGTGGTCGTGCTCTATCCCCTGCTGTGGATGACGCTCAACGGCTTCAAGACCAACGCCGAGCTGTTCGGCGACCCGTTCGCGCTGCCCCTGAACTGGAGTTTCGAGAACTACCAGAAGGCGTGGAACCGCGGCGTCAGCGACTATCTGACCACCAGCGTGCTGGTCACGGTGACCTCGACGATCGTCACCGTGTTCGTCAGCGCGTGGGCCGCCTACGGGCTGACCCGGGTGAACCTGCCGCTCAACAGGACGCTCACGGCCGCCATTCTCGGCGGTCTCATGCTGGCGCCGACCGTGGCGCTCGTGCCGCTGGTGAAGATGTTCCAGGCGATGGGGCTGTACAACACGTTCTGGGCGCTGCTCATCCTGTACACCGCCTTCCGGATCCCGTTCACGACCTTCCTCATCCGGGCGTACATGATCGACCTGCCGCGCGAGGTCGATGAGGCCGCCGAGATGGACGGCGCGGGCCGGTGGACCGCGTTCTGGCGGATCATCCTGCCCATGTGCAAGCCGATCCTCACCTCGACGGTGCTGCTGCACATCCTGTTCACCTGGAACGAGTATCTCTTCGCGATGGTCTTCACCAGCGGCTCCGGCGTGCAGACGCTGCCCGTCGGGCTGACGAGCCTGATGAGCAAGCACGGCACCGAGTATCCGGTCGTGTTCGCCGGGATGGTGATCGCCGCGCTGCCGGTGGTGCTGCTGTTCTTCCTCGGCCAGCGGTACATCGTCAGAGGTCTCGCCGACGGGATCGGAAAATGACGGTGCTAGTCCACGAGCGCGACCCGGACGGCTCCCGGGTCGTCTCCTGACAGGGGTACGGCGAACACCGCCGTGCGGTCGCGGGCTCCGTAGATCACGAAGCGCAGGCCGTCCTCGTCCCAGGTCTCCTGCACGTCCGAGGTGAGCTGGGCGGACGCCGAACAGTAGGCGGGGCTGCGGCGGAGCAGATGCAGCGACGTCTCCAGCGGGACGGCCCGCTGCGGGGGAAGGGCGAGCGGGCGGCGCAGGCGTACCAGGAACTGACGGAGCGGGACGAGCCAGTGGCGGTCCAGCTCCGACGAGAGCGCCAGCAGGAGCAGGACCTCCGCCACGACGAGCGGCGCGATCGGCTCCGTCCCGGTCGACACGGCCGCCGCGACCCCGGCCACCAGCAGCGACGCAGCGCGGGCGAAGGCGCGCCGGTCGACGGGACGGGAGTGCGTGCCCAGGCAGCCGCACGACGAGGTCGGCGCGGCGACGTGGGCGTAGGTGAGATAGGCCAGGAAACCGGCCGCCAGCAGTGCCGCGGCCACGCCCTCCAGCGGGTGCGAGGGCGGCGCCAGCAGCGCGGCGGCCACCGCCAGCTCGGCCAGCCCGACGAGCCGCAGCGCGGGGACCGCGCGCGCCGGGCCGATCAGCCTGGCCAGGGCGGTCTGCCCGGCCTGCGCCCGCATCCGCCGGCTGAGCAGCTTCAGCAGACCTGCCCAGAGGAGGAAGAAGGCGATGACGTACGGCTGCGACGCGGCGATCCCGTGCATCGTGCTGCCTCCTTAGTGCGGGGAGAAGACGGTGGCGATGTCGACCTCGTTCGTGTCCGGCCGCCAGGCGCCCAGGATCTGCACGTGCTGGCTGACCTTCAGCATCGACAGGTCGGCGGTGGGCGGCGACTCGGAGTGGACGGCGACCGACCTGCCGGGCACGACGTGGCACAGCACCTCGTGCCCGTTGTGATCGAGGTGAAGGGTCTTGTCGCTGATGTTCCTGATGTGGCCCTTGATGTTGACGATGTTGAGCCACACCGACTCGGCGGCGAGCATGCCGTCGGGCATGCGGACGCCTCTGGCGTACAGGCCGTCACCGGGCTTGGCCTGCTCGAACCCGACCGGTCCGAGCTTCCACAGGCTCGTGCCGTCCACGACCCTGATGGTGTGGAAGACCATGTTCGAGCCCAGGACGAGCAGAGTGTTGTCCTTGATCGAGCGGATCCGGCCCTCGGCGAAGTCGGGGTCGGGCGCGCCCGGCTCGACTTTCTGAGCGGTGGCGGCGAACGCCGCCTCCGGGCCGAGCGAGCCCATCGTGGTCGCGGCGACCACGCTCGCGCCGCCGCCGAGGACGGCGGACCTGAGCACATCCCTTCTGCTGCGCATCGTTCCGCCTCCTAGGCCGACGAGATCTCGCACGGCCGCAGGCCGCTGGACAGGCTGGCGATCTGGCTGTAGGCGGCGGGGGTGAGGTCGATCAGCCGGTTGCTGGCGCAGGTCGCGCCGCAGCAACTGCTCTCACCGCAGAACAGGTCGGTCTGCGGGCCGCAGTCGGCGATGGCGGTGACGACGCTGGTGCCGCTGCACAGGGCCGTGATGCGGTGCCGGTAGCCGCAGGTCCTGCGCGACAGGCTGACGCCGCAGCGGTCGGGGCGGGTGATGTCCCAGCAGGCGTCGGAGGTGTTGGGCCAGGCGTGTTGGAGGTTTCCCGAGTTGCAGGTGCCGCAGGCTCCCTTGCCGGTGCTGCTGCACGGTCCCCAGGCGGTGCCGCAGCAGAACCAGGAGACCTCTCCTTGGACGGGGCCGAGTAAGTCGGCGGGCGGGTCGGTGGACTTACGCGCCATGCGCGTCCTCCTTGGGTGAGCTCTGGACGATCTCAGCGAGGGGGTTTGAAGGTTTCCGACTTGATCTATGAGTACCATGTAAGGATTTTTCGTCAATGCCGGATTTATCAGGACCCGAGCTGGAACTCCCACACCACGATCGTCGGCGAGCCCTTGGTCGCCGCGCGCGCCGCCTCCGGCGCGAAGCCGGCCAGGCACCAGGGCCACAGGTCCCAGGGCTCCACGGACGCGGGCCTCGGCTCGCGCGGGCCCGGGTCGGCGGCCTGGGGCTCCTCACAGCGGCGGACCCGCAGGTTCGCGCGCAGAGCGGCCCGTACGTAGTCACCGATGCGGTGCTGGTAGGTGGCCACCCGGCCGGGCCTGCCGTCGGGAAGGCGGACGGGCGGCACGATGCCCCGGGCCACGCCCTCGGGATGGATGTCGGAGATCACCACGTGCCCGCCCGGCCGCAGCACCCTGGCGAACTCGGCCATGACCGGCTCCAGCGAGGGCGCGTGCGTCAGCGCCAGCGAACAGACGACCAGGTCGGTGCTGCCGTCGGGGAAGGGCAGGCGGGTCAGGTCGCCGGGCCGGAAGTCGCCGTCCGGCACCCGTTCACGTGCCTTGGCGAGCATGTCGGGCGAGCTGTCCACGCCCAGGATCCGGTGCCCGCGCCCGGCGAGCAGGGCCGCGATCCGGCCGGTGCCGCAGGCGGCGTCGAGGGCCACCCCCGCCGGCAGCCCGCCCACGATGTCCTCGATGAGCGGTTCGTCGATGGCGAACGTCGAGTTGGCGTCGTCGTACGTGCGCGACCAGATCCGGTAGCCGTCCACCGTGCTCACCCGGGCGACCTCCCGGGCCGCGTTCGCCAGCGTTTCGTCGTCGAGGAGCCGGCGGATCTCGGCGAGACGGGCTTCGACGAACGCGCGGTCGTGCTCGCCGGTGAACGACCGCATGAGGGCCATGCCTTCGAGGGCCAGGACGTAGGCCAGCGGGTGCTCGTAGATCACCGGGTCACGGTAGGTGGGTCTGTGCGGCGTACGCCATCGAATTACGACTCTTCGGCCACGCCCAGGTACATCACGGACGGCGACGCCGGGTTGAACGCGATGGAGGTCACCCGGTCGTAGGAGTTGTGGTTGGTGGTGACCTTCTTCTGGCGGCCGTCGTACCGGTAGATGTCCGTGCCGATGCCCGACCAGCCGGTGCCGAACACGAAGTAGAGCACGGTCGGGTTCGTCGGGTGCGCGGTCATCAGCGGGCCGTTGGGGATCGTGATGTCGCTGTTCTGGTCCACCACGGGGACGTAGCTGCGGCCACCGTCGGTGGACATGTAGATGTGCCGGCCGTCCGACGGCGCGCCCGCGTCCAGTTCGGAGAGGTTCAGGCCCATCGCCCACACCAGGTTGCCGACGACCGGGGAGATCGTGGCGCTGAACACGTTGACCTTGCCGCCGGAGCTCATCCCGGTGGCCACCGTCCACGTACGGCCGCCGTCGAAGGTGACGCGCGAGTCACCCGCCGAGCCGAGCACCACGTGGTCGAGGTCCTTCGGGTCGAACACGGCGGTGTACACCATGAGCAGCTCGCTCTGCGGCCAGGCGGGCACCCCGATGGGCTTCCAGGTGCGGCCGCCGTCCGTCGACTCGTGCAACTGCCCGTCGCCGTCGGCCGCCCGCAGGCGCTCACCCTGGTTCCGGTCGACGCCGATCCCCGCCACCTCGCTCGCCGGAGAGGTGAGCGGGGTGACGCCGCCGGTGGTCCTGGCGAGCGAGAGGTTGCCGTCCCGGTCCCAGGCGTACGCGCCGCCGCCTGAGGCCGGGACGAGCTCGGTGTGCGACCCGCTGACCTGGCCGATCTGCCGCCACGTGCAGCCGGTGTCCGTCGAGGACGAAAGCCGGCCGTTGGCGATGGACAGCAACGTGCCCGGGCTGTCGAGGGCGACCAGCCCGGTGGTGTAGACGACCGGGCGCAGCCGGTTGCTGGTCGGCGTGATCTTCTCGCCCTCGGTCCGCGTGTACGTCACCGTCCCGTCGCCGGTCACCGTGCCGCACGACGGCAGGATCCAGTCGTCGTACCCGGCGGCGACGGCCGGTGCGGCGGCCGACACGGCCGTCAGCGCGGCCGCGACTCCGATGGTGATCGCTCTCTTCACAACGTCCTCTTCCTGTGCGATACGGGCCTGCGCCTGCTGCGCGACGCAGGCCCGGTACCGTCCTACCGGTGCGCGGATCTCCCCGCCTAGGAAACAGGTTGGCGGCTTTATGACATTGCAGGCATCTGTCATGATTGCCGATCATGAACACGCACGACAACGCACTCTCCGCGGTCGGGATCGATGCCGAGGACGAGCAGATCTACCGTGACCTGCTGCGCCGCCCACGCGCCACGCTGCCCGAGCTGGCCGAGCACACCGGCCGCACGACGGTGGCGCTGCGCCGCGCCTTCTCCCGGCTGGAGGCGCTGGGACTGGTCAGCCGCATGGCGGGCCGCCCGATCCGGTTCGTGCCGATCCGGCCGGACGTCGCCGTGGCGGCCCTCATCTCCCGCCGCGAGGAGGGGCTGGCCCAGGCCCGGCTGGCCTCGGTCGCGCTGCTCGCCGAGACGCCGCGCACCGAGCACCAGTCGCCCGAGGAGCTGGTCGAGGTCGTGCAGGGCCAGGCGGCCGTGGTGCAGCGGTTCACGCAGCTCCAGCAGACCGCCACCGAGGAGCTCCTGGTGCTGGACCGCCCGCCCTACGCCCAGGACCCCTCGCAGCAGAACGTGGACGAGATCGAGCGGCTCGACCAGGGCGTCCTGGTACGCGGCATCTACGACGTCACGGCCCTGGAGATCCCCGGCAAGCTGCGCCTCGCGCAGGAGGCGGCGGCAGCCGGGGAGCAGGCCAGGGTGAGCCCGGAGGTGCCCATGAAGCTGGCCATCGCCGACCGGAAGTGGGCGATCCTGCCGCTCGGCACCGACGCCTCCGCCCACGCCGACAGCGCGGTCATCGTGCACTCCTCGACGCTGCTGGACGCGCTGGTCACGCTGTTCGAGGTGCTGTGGCGCTCGTCGCTGCCACTGCCGGCCAGGTCCGCAGACGGGGTGTCCGACGGCGGGCTGCCGGACCCCGAGCTGTTCACGCTGCTCGCGGCCGGGCTCAAGGACGAGTCCGTCGCGCGCCAGCTCGGGGTGAGCCTGCGGACGGTGCACCGGCGGGTCAGTGAGGTGATGGACCTGCTCGGCGCGCGCACCCGCTTCCAGGCCGGGCTGCTCGCCGCCCGGCGCGGGTGGTTCTAGAGAGGCGGTGCCGGCAGGTCGGTGGCGTCGAACGTGAACGAGTGCCGCGCCATCCGCAGCCGGCGGCCCTGGCCGTCCTCGGCCTCCGGCAGGATGTCGACGGGCAGCGTGTAGCCGCGCGGGTTGGTGCCGTACCGGGGCCAGTCGAAGACGTACTGGAGGGAGCCGCGCAGCCCCGCGTCGGGCGGGTTGAGCCGCTCGGCCCGCGTGAGCAGGTGCTCGACGAGCGCCCGCTCCGCGCCGTCCCCCCACGTGTGCGGCCCGCTGGCGAACAGGGTCTCGTGGTCCTTGGCGGCCTCGTCGAAGGCCGTGTGGAGCTGCGGGCCCGCGCGTCCGAGCCGGCGTGTCGCGACCGGTTCGGTGGCCGGGCCGCCCGCGACCATGTTGGCCGGTCGCTTGATGTGCCACCGGTAGACCAGGGCCAGGCCGCGCTCGGAGGTGATCACGTCCTTGATCCGGGCGGGACGGGTGCCGCCCGGGGCCTCCGGATCGGGAATGGTCCAGGTGGGCGGGCCGGCGGGGCCGTCCCACGGGGTCTCCGCGATGTCGCGGATCCGGAGCCTGGCCATGTGCCACATCCGGCGGCGGAACCCCTCGACGGTGCGGGTGGCCATCTGGAACCGGTAGAACCAGTGCCAGCCGCGGAAGACGTCGAACTCGGCCACCACCTGCGGCAGCAGCCGCATCGGGCCGTTCTCCTGCGGGACGGTGGGGCGGGAGACGTATTTGCGCTGGCCGGGCAGGAACACCTCCTGGCCGTTCTGGCCCCAGTCGGTGGCGACGCCGACCCCGAACCGTCCGACGGCCTGCGCGAAGGCGGCCGGATCGACGGCTTTCAGGTAGGACAGGAAGCCCCACAGCTCACCGGCGTCCACGGACGCGCCCGCGGCCGGCCCGCTCGCCGCGCCCGCCGTCCAGTGGCAGGGCCCCAGCGAGATGAACGCCGGGTCGTAGCCGTTGAGCCCGTCGAAATAGCCCACGGCCTCGACCTCGGCCACCGCCCTGACCACCTTGTACGTGCTCAGCCCCGCCGCGTCCCCGGCCAGCTCCGCCAGCGTCGGGCCGGTTCCGCCGGCGCGCACCGGCAGCAGGTGCTCGGGCAGCATCTCGGCCTCGGGCCGCCACGTGTGCCCGGTGTTCGGCCACGCCCGCGGGCCCGACCAGTCCGTCAGATACGTGGCGAACTCCCCGGTCACGTCCAGCTCCGGATGCGCGGGAGCGGACGGCGGCCGGGCCGGGCGCCGCCACGTCCGCGTCAGGTCGCGCACGTAGAAGCGTGGGGCCTTGTCGGCGACGTCCCGGTGCCCCCACACGTTGCCGGCGGCGGGCAGCGGGTGCAGCCGGTCCGGCTGTCCCTGCCGTAGTTGCCACGCCTCCACCACGATCGGGCACCGCCGGCGGGCCTGCCGCCAGCGCCGCAGCACGAAACGGGTCCACGGGTTGACCACGCCGGTGATCGACTCGGTGTAGCGCTCGTAGAAGTGCGCGTCCACCGGCACGAGCCGGTCCGACCAGCGGACGAGCTCCACCCGCGCGCCGGAGGCGTGGGCGGCGGGCGTGGTGTCCTCCATTCCGCGCGTCACGGTCAGGTCGCCCGCGAGGCCGGTGACCTCCAGGACCTCGGCGTCGATCCGGACGCGGAAGGGCGCGGCGTCGGGGAAGGCCGAGAGGCCGCTGACCGGGAGCGTGCCGTCCGCCGCCGTCAGGTCACGCAGCAGCGTCGCGGCGTCCGGGTGGCGCTGGACGGCCGAGTCGGGGAGCGCGGCGTAGCGCTGGAACTCCTCGACCGCCCACCGGGTGGCCCTGGTGAAGGTGGTGGCGTTCTCGGGGGCGAGCAGGAAGCCCAGCTCGCGCAGGTCCCTGTGCAGGTCGCGGACGTGGGTGGTGCCGGTCAGCTCGGGGCGCTCGCGCCCGCCGTACCGGGCCGTGGTCCCCTGGCTCGGGTCCCGGTCGTCTTCCCGCAGGTCGAACTCGCCGTACAGCCCCGAGGTGGGCCGGATGAGCACGGCGAGCAGCCAGGCGAACACCTGGTCGAGGTCCTCCAGCATGAGACGACGGTAGGACGCGGGCGCGCGGGGCGCCTCAGGGATGGCACTAGGGAAAACTCTGGGTTCTTATCAAGTCGAATGTATTGGTACGGTGAATGGGTGCCAAGACGAGTCGATCACGATGAGCGGCGGACCGGTATCGCCAGGGCGCTGTGGCGGGTGGCGGAGGCCAAGGGGCTCGACCGGGTGAGCCTGCGTGAGGTGGCCGCCGAGGCGGGCATGTCGCTCGGCCGGCTGCAGCACTACTTCGGCACCCGCGAGGACATGATGGTGTTCGCCGTCGAGTTCATGAACAAGAGGAACGTCGAGCGGGTGGCCGAGCGCATGCTGGCCATGGGCGGCCAGGATCCCCTGACCAGGCTGCGCGCCATCGTCATGGAGATGCTGCCGGTGGACGCCAGGGCCCAGGCGGGCAGCCTGATCAACGTCAGCTTCCTGCTGGAGGCAGCCAGGAGCGAGCCGCTGGGCGAATACGCGCGCAAGCGGGCGCTCGCGCTGCGCGGCCTGCTGGAGGGGCAGATCGCGCTGGCCATGCGGGCGGGCCGCCTCGACCCGCGTCTTGACCCGGAGGCGGAGGCGGCCCTGCTGGTCGGCCTGGCCGACGGGCTGCGGGCCGGGTTCCACCTGGGCGCGCTGACCGCCGAGCGCACGGTCGAGCTGATGGAGATCCATCTGGCCCGGCTCAACACGCCGGTTTGATTCCAAGTCAAGTGTCTTGCTAACGTCGAAGGCAATACATCTGACTTAGGAAGGATGAGCGGCGTGAGCAACCTCCGACTACGCCCTCCGCTGCACAGGGTCGATCCGCGAGCGAGGCGGTGGTGGACGCTGCAGGCGCTCGTGTCGCTGTCGGGGCCCGCGCTGCTGACGGCGCTGACGCTGCTCGTCCTGTCCCTGCTGTTCTTCCCCGGCGCGCTGTTCTGGCTGGGGCCGCTGCTGCTGGTCGACGCGCGGGCGTGGATCACGCTCGGCGCGGTCGCGGCCGGGTTCGCGGTCGTCAGCCTGATGGGGCTGGGCCGCTGGCTGACCACGCGATACCGGGTGGCTGGCGACCAGGTCGAGCTGCGGTCCGGGATCCTCGTCCGCAGGCGTCATACGGTGCCGCTGAGCAGGATCCGCAGCGTGGACCTGACCGCCACCCTGGTGCACCGGGTGCTGGGCCTGTCCGTCGTCCGCATCGGCACCGCCGACCACAAAGAGGTCCGGCTGGAGGCTCTGGCCAGGGACGCGGCCGCCGCGCTCCGCGGCGAGCTGCTGCGCGGGACGCCGGGGCGGGCGGACGGCGATCCGGTGCCGTCCGCGTTCGACCCCCGCTGGGTCCGGTACGCGCCGCTGACCTTCTGGACGTTCGGCTCGTCCCCGTTCGGCAGGCGGGCGGGTGTCGTGACGCTGACGGCCGCCGTCGCCGCCGGGGAGCAGGGCTACAGCATCCGCGACCTGGCGGCGGGCGAGGCCCCCGCGCTGGCGGAGGCGGCGGCCCCGCGGATCCTCACCGAGTTCCTGAGCAGAACTCCGTGATCGTGGCCGCGAGCACGTCGGTGACCTGCCGCACTGAGGCGATGTCGGCCCACTCGGTGTCGGCGTGCGCGCCGCCGCCATCCACGCCGAAGAGCAGGCACGGGATCCCGGCCCGGTCCAGCAGGGCGCAGTCCGTCCAGAAGGGCTCGGCGCGGATCACCGGCGGACGGCCGAGCGCGCGCTCGACCTGACCCAGCAGCACGCGGGCGATGGCGGCGTCCGGATCGGCCTCGAAGGGCTCGCGGTTCAGGCCGTCGTGCAGCCGGTACGCGAAGTCCGGCACGCTCGCCGCGAGCCCGTCGAGGATCCCGGCGAGCTCGGCCCGCACCGTGGCGGCGCTCTCCCCGGGGACCGTACGCCGTTCCAAAGTGATCCGGCAGCGGGCGGGATAGGTCGAGGCACCCTCACCTCCCTCGATGAGCGAGGCGTGCACGGTCCCCGGCCCCAGCAGCCGATGCCCTTCCGACGCGGCCAGCCGGCGCCCGAGCTCCTCGATCGCGACCAGGAAGTGCCCGGCCTTCGCGATCGCGTCGACGCCCAGGTCGGGACGGGACCCGTGGGCCGCCCGGCCCAGGATCTCCACCTCGAACCAGGCGAAGCCCTTGTGCGCGAGCGTCACCTCCAGGTGGCTCGGCTCGGTGACGATCGCCGCGTCCGCGGTGAACTTCTCCAGCACCTCCTCCGTGCCGAAACTGGCGTGCTCCTCGTCGGCCACCAGGGCGAGGATGACGTCGCCGCGCAGGGGCCCGTCCGCGGTGGCGCGCGCCGCCGCGGCCATCATCGCGGCGATGCCGCTCTTCATGTCGAAGGCGCCACGGCCGTGGATCCTGCCGTCCTCGACGCGGGCGGCGAGCGGGTCGCCGTCGTAGGTGCCGTACGCGACGGTGTCCAGGTGGCCGTTGAGCATGAGAGACGGTCCGCCACCGCTGCCCCTGGCCACGGCCACCAGCGAAGGGCGGCCCGGTCGCCGTTCCAGAAGGTGGACCTCGAACCCGCGCTCACGCGACCAGTCCGCGCAGAACCCGGCGACGGCCGACTCGCCCGCGCCGCCGGGGGACAGGTCGGGATTGACCGAGTCGATGGCGATCAGCCGCTCAAGCAGCGGCAGGGGATCGGTGGCCATGGCGAACCTCCTCAGGTGGGATGCCCGCCCATCGCATCAGGTGATCGCGCGGACGGGAAGAGGGTGCTCGCCACGCGGCCTCAGAGCGGCCTCAGAGCTGCCTCAGAGGGCGTCGGCGTTCTGCGCGGCCTGGAAGACGGCCATCGCCTCGTTGCCGAAGAAGGGGCCGAACATGAAGTTCGGGGCGTTGTTGTAGGTGAAGCTGTTGACGGAGTTCAGCATGCCCTGGCCGGTGCCCTCGTTGAAGTTGAGGAACCAGCCGCCGCCGCTCGACCCGCCGGTCATGTTGCAGCGCAGGCCCTGGTCCTGGGTCATGATCGGATCGTTGAACGTGCGGCCGCTGCAGTAGATCAGCTCCGAGCCGTCGAACGGGTCGGCCGCCGGATAGCCGAAGGCGAACATCTGCCGCTGCCTGGCCTGGTTGAACGCCACTCCCTGCCCGCCCACGACGTCGGTCAGCGTCCGGCCCTGCAGCGGGGCGACCACGACGGCGGCGATGTCGAAGTTGATGTCCTCGTTGGCGTTCCACTGCGGCGTGGTCAGCATCCTGCTGCCCACCCACGTGCCGAACGGGCGCCGGCCGTCGTCGAAGGCCGGGACGAACGCCCAGTTGCGGTGGGCGGCGCCGTTCAGCTTCACGCAGTGGCCCGCCGTCATGACGACGCTCTCGTTGGCGCTGGTCACCGCCGTGCCCGAGCAGGAGGAGTTCTGGCCGTCGGCGGTGGTGAAGAAGACGCGCCCGAGGGTCCGTACGACCGCTCCTCCGTCGGTCCACTGCAGACCTGGGCTGTTGGGGATCAGGGACCGCTGGGCGTTGACGGGCTGCACCGAGAAGGCGGCGCCCCGGGTGCCGAAGCTCGAGCGCCGGACCGAGGAGTTGCCGTTCGACCAGGGATCGCCCTGGGACGGCCGGCCCAGCCGGTCGCCGCGCTGCGGCGGGGGCGCCGACAGCGGTTGTGCCGCCAGCATGCGCTGGCTGGTCCAATAGGACGAGACGGTCCTGCGTTCCGACCAGGAGTCCGTGGCGGTCCACCCGACGGGCCTGCGATCGAGCTCGGCTGAGGTGCCGGCTTGCGCTGAGGCGCCGGCGGCTTGTGCGGTGCTCGCGGGGACCAGGGCTCCTGCCACGGCGAGCGCGATGGCGGAGACCAGGGCGACTCTGCGGTGCATTACGTACCTCCCGAAAACCGGAATCTGCCGAAGAAAGGTACGCACGGGATCATCAATCTTCCTCAATGCAAGTACATACGGATATATGAGAACTACGGAGTGAGCGCGCGTCGATACCGTGCGTCACGGGCCTGTCGCACGCGTCCCGCCCTGATATGGGCATTTATTTATCGGCACTTGTCCGTTATAGGGAATTGATATCCGGCGTGGCGTTATCGCGGGACTCGCGGCAACTGTAAGCATCGAACCGGTCGATTTCCGAAAGGACCGGAACATGTTCACGCCTTATTCTCGGACGAAATACGTACAGAGGCAGACTTTGCGGGCTTTCGCCGCAGTCGTTCTCATGACCACGCTGACCCCCGCGACCTCCGCGATCGCCGTCTCCGCAGGTGACAAGACGTGCTCGCCGCACGTCTTCTGGAAGCTGCACCGGGTCTCACCACGAAACTTCTTCCTGCCGCGCACCCGTTACATCGACGGCCCCGGCGGTTCGATGACGGTGTCGGTCACGCGCGAACACGAAGTGCTGGCGTTCATCGAGACCGAGAACGAGAAGCAGCACACGCTCACCACAGGAGACGTGGTGAAGAGCCTGCGCAGGCTCGGTCTGCCGCACCTCGAAGAGCGTCACATGGTCTTCAGCGGCCACGAGTACACCCGCGAGATCAACAAGGGCATGTACGGCAACATGTGGTACCGCGTCTTCGGGTACCGCGCCGGCTGGTCGGCCTGGTCGGTGCTCCGGTCGTGCCGCCACGTCAAGGTCGCCGCCGGGATCGCCAACGTACCGGCCAGGGTCGAGGGATGGCGCTACTGGGAGACCAAGCACCCGACGTACAAGAATCGGCTGTTGTCCCACAAGTGAGGTTTCCGGATCGGCCTCCGGGTAGCTGGAGGGCTGCCGTCGGCATGAGGGGGACACATGGCAATCCAGCACTACCTGGGATTCATCCGTCCGGCCGCACCCACACCGGACGCCGACAGCGATACCAATCGCCGCTCGCGCCGGCGTCGCCGCCGCCGGCGCGCGCTGGGGTGAGCGTTGTTCGAGGCCGCGCTCTCCGGCGCGGCCTCGCTCGCCGTTCTCGTCGTTACGGCATGGTGTCGCAGTACGGCCCCGGCGATACGCCGCCGGCGTAGAGCGTCATGCAGATCCGGTCGCCCGAAACGAGCGGCGGGGACGGACGGAACAGCCCGTACAGGTAGGTCGGTGTCCGATAGCTGGACAGCGACCCCCTCGCGGGCAGCCCGTTGACCGTCACGCTCACCGACAGCGTGGCCGGTGGCGGTGCGATGGTGAAGACGAAGCCGCCCCCGTCGAGGCCCGCGCAGACCGGAGCCTCGGGAATGCAGACCGGCTGCGCGGCCTGGGCGGGCGGAGCCTCCACGAGCAGGAAGAGGGGTAACAGGATTCCCAGGACCACTTTGGCGTTGATGACGCACCCCCGTGGGTTTCGTGTGGCACAGGGTGAGGTGGACCCCGACGGTAACCCGATCCCCGGAGCGGGTAAAGCTAGCGCGCGAAGGCGGCCAGCGCGATGCCCAGGGTCCGCTGGTTCTGGCCGGACGCCTTGGCATCGGTGGAGTTGACCGAATAGACCAGGGTGCGGCTCAGGTCACGGGTCGCGCCGACCCCGGCGGCGTAGCCGTAGCGGGCACCGGTCTTGCCGTACGCGACGATCCCGCCGGGCAGCACCATCCGCGACATGCCGGAGGTGTAGGTGGCCGGCTGGTTGCCGCACTTGTCGTACATCGTCACGTCGGGGACGGTGAACATCGGCTCCAACCGAGCTGGCGGCACGATCTTGCCCGAGAACAGCGCCTTGACGAACTTCTCCAGGTCCTTGGTGGTCGAGATGAGGTCGCCGGACGCCCAGGTCGAGGTGACGCTCGTCTTCGTCATGTCCACCAGGTGCCCGTCGCCGTAGGCGAAGGAGTTCGCGAAGCCCGCCGGCACGGACTGGTAACCCTTGTGGTGCGGGCCCCGGATGAGCGGCGACGTGCCGGGCAGGTAACTGTCGCGCATGCCCACCGGGCGCAGGATCCGGGTGGTGACCGCGTGCTCGTACGACCTGCCGGTGAGCTTCTCGATCAGCAGCCCGGCCACGAACGTGTTGGTGTTGAGGTAGTGCTGCCTGGTGCCGGGCGTGAACTCGATCGGGTTCCGCACGGCCAGCGCCACGTACTCTTTCGGCTGCCAGGTCTTGAACCGGGTCTCGTACACCCACTCGATGGTGCCCGGCAGGGTGGGCGCGGGCAGGCCGCTGGTGTGGTTCAGCAACTGGCCCACCTGGACGTCGGGGTAGGAGTCGGGCAGCAGCCCCGGCAGGACGTCCTGGACGGTCGAGTCGAGCGCGACCTTGCCCTCGGCCACCAGTTGCAGCACGACCGCGGCGGTGAACATCTTCGTCACGCTGCCCGCGCGGAAGCGGACGTTCTCCGACGCCTTGCGCTCGGTCTTGAGGTCGGCCACGCCGGTCACGCCCCGCCATGAGCCCTTGGTGCCGCCCACCCGCACGATCGCGGCGGTGGCGTCGGCGGCGGGCAGCTTCTCGATGGCCTTGCCCAGGGCGGCCGCGTTGACCGGCGGGATCACCGCGTCAGGGTCGGGCTGGACGACGGCGGGCGGCGGGCAGGGGTTCGGTGCCGGCGTGGGCGCGGATATGAGGGTGGCGGCCAGGGCGAGGGCGAGCTTCATTGACGTATCTCCAGGTCAGGGTGCGATGGCGACCATCCTGCCGATCTCAGGGGCGTGGCGAATCGCCGGTACGATCCATTTGTCCTCACTCCTCCGGGTGAGCTCTCAAGTCCCTCGTACCGGCGATGCCCCGGCATGACGTGCCAGACAGGATGGGGTGCCGTGGCAAAGTCAGGCTTCTTCGCGCGGGTCCGCCCGCTCTGGATGGACGCCGCCCTCGCGGCGCTGGTGCTGGTCGTCGAGCTGTGGCCGTTCTTCTCCCGCGACAACCCGTGGGGCGGGCCGTGGCACTGGTGGGGCTACTTCATCGTGGCCGCCTCCTCGGTCCCGCTGATCTGGCGCCGCCGGGCCCCGGCGATCGTCCTCGTGGCCACCCTGGTCCCGACGGGGTTCTACGACCTCGTGGACGAGGTGGCCGCCCAGCCCATCTGGTACGGCGGGCTGATCGCGCTCTACACCGTGGCCTCCCAGTGCACCCGATGGGTTCGCGTACCTCTGCTGGTCGGCACGATCGGCGGCGGCCTGCTCGTGGTCGGCTCGTCCGAGACCGCCATGCGCGGCATCGTGCTGTTCATCGCCGCCTACGCCATCGGCCGCGCGGCGGCCTCCTCCCGCGCCCACGCCGCCGCCCTGGAGGAACGCGCCGCGCAACTGGCCCGCGAGCGTCAGGTCGCCGCCGAGCGGGCCGCCGAACGCGAACGGGCCAGGATCGCCCGCGACATGCACGACATCCTCGCCCACGCGGTCAGCGTCATGGTGGTCCAGGCCGAGGCCGGGCCGGTGGTGGTCGGCAATCCGGACAAGACGGTGGCCACGTTCGACGCGATCGCCGCCGCCGGGCGCGACGCCATGGAGCAGCTCCGGCGCATGCTGAAAGTCCTCAAAGAGGACGAAGGCCCGCGCACGCCCCAGCCCACCATTTCCTCCCTGCCCGCGCTGGCCGACCAGGTCGAGACCGGCACCGGGCTCCAGGTGGCCTACGCCGCCTCGGGCACGCCGCGGCCGCTGTCCCCCGACACCGAGGTGGCGGCCTACCGAATCGCGCAGGAAGCGCTCACCAACATCGTCAAGCACGCCGGCGCCACCCGGGCCGGCATCACCCTCACCTGGCAGGACGACGCACTCATGATCGACATCACCGACGACGGCCGCGGCCGGGCATCGTCGATTCCCTCCGGCGGCAACGGCCTCATCGGCATCCGCGAGCGCGCCCTCGCCTGCGGCGGCACCGCCGTCACCGGCCCGCGCGACGACGGCCGCGGCTTCCAGGTCCTCGTCCGGCTGCCGCTGTCCCGGCGGGAGCCGGCGGCATGACCGTGCGCGTGGTGGTCGCCGACGACCAGGAGCTGGTACGCGCAGGGTTCAGCATGATCCTCGATGCCCAGCCGGACATCGAGGTCGTCGCCGAGGCGGGAGACGGCGCGCAGGCCGTGGCCGCCGTCCGGGAACACCGCCCCGACCTGCTGCTGCTCGACATCCGCATGCCCGTCATGGACGGCATCGAGGCGGCCCGCGTCGTGTGCGCGGACGGGGAGTGCCGGGTCCTCATGCTGACCACGTTCGACCTGGACGACTACGTCTACGACGCGCTGCGGGCGGGCGCGAGCGGGTTCCTGCTCAAGGACGTGCGCCGCGACGACCTCGTGCACGCCGTACGGGTGGTCGCGGCCGGCGAGTCACTGCTGGCCCCCTCGGTCACCACCAAGCTGATCGCCGAGTTCACCGCCAGAACGGCCGCCCGGCCCAGCGCGCCGCCGCCCGAGCGGCTCTCCGCGCTCACCGCGCGCGAGCGGGAGACGCTGAGGATGATCGCGCGGGGGCTGTCCAACGCGGAGATCGCCCAGGAGATGGTGGTCAGCGAGCACACCGTGAAGACGCACGTCAGCAACGTGCTGACCAAGCTGGGGCTGCGGGATCGGGTCCAGGCGGTGATCGCCGCTTACGAGACCGGGCTGGCCGTCCCTGGCGCCTAAGGGGTGCCGGAGCGGCAGACCGGCGTGGTGCTGAACTGCACGGTCGCGCCGCTGTAGGAGACCGAGCAGAAGAAGCGGCGCGCGGCCCGCTCACAGTCGCCGCCGTCCAGGGTCAGGGCCGGCGCGAGCCCGCGCCACCGCCCGGCAGGCATGGTACGTTCGAAGACTTTGTTCGTTGTACCGAAGGGAACGCTGTGGACGCTCTCTCCCTGCACGACCGCTTCCTTGGCGACACGCTTCCTCGGATGCGGCAAGATCCGAGAGTGGCCGGTGTCGCCGTCGCGGGGTCGATCGCGAGGGGAAACCCCGATGTCCACTCCGATGTCGATCTCATTGTGGTCATCGACGACGAGGTGTTCGACTCGGTCATGAAGGAGCGTCTTGAGCTGATCGGCTCGTGGGCCGCCCTCGTGGCGGGGTTCACCGGGGAGCACGTCGGCGAACCCCGCCTGATCATCACGCTCGTCGGGCCTCCCCTTCTCCATGTCGACTTCAAGTTCGTGCGGGCCTCCGAGTTCGCCGAGCGCGTTGAGGACCCGGAGATCCTGTGGGACCGAGACGGCATCCTGGCCGCCGCTCTGGCCGAGCATCCGCCGGCGAACCCGCCGCTCGATCTCCAGTGGATCGAGGACCGATTCTGGATCTGGGTGCACTACGGCGCGACGAAACTCGGCCGCGGCGAACTGTTCGAGGTCATCGGCTTCCTCGGCTATCTGCGCGAGGCCGTGCTGGGTCCTCTGGCCGCTCGGCGGGTGGGTGCGTCACCGCGCGGTGTCCGCCACCTCGAATCCCTCGCGCCGGATGAGGCCAGCGCCCTTCAGACGACCCTCTGCGGTTACGACCGGCACGACGCCGGCCGGGCTCTGCTCGCCTGCGTCGAGCTCTACCGGCAGTGGCTCGGCGACACCGAAGCGGTGATCGAACCCCGTCGCCACGCCGAAAAGCTCGCCGTGCAGTACCTCCACGACACCATCGACCAGGTCGGCAGGCTCTAAGAGATACCCTTCACCGCGTACGTGACCAGCGTGGTGAGCACGTTCTTGACCGATTCGCGGTCGCGTACGTCGCACAGCACGATCGGGGGCGTCTCGCTGATCCCGAGCGCCCGCCGTACCTTGACCGGGTCGTAGCGGCGGGCGCCGTCGAAGCAGTTCACGCCGACCACGAACGGGATGCCCCGCTGCTCGAAGTAGTCCACCGCCGGAAAGCAGTCCTGCAGGCGGCGGGTGTCGGCCAGCACGACGGCGCCGAGCGCGCCGAGTGCCAGTTCGTCCCACATGAACCAGAACCGGTCCTGCCCCGGCGTCCCGAACAGGTACAGCCACAGCCCGTCGCGAATCGTGATGCGGCCGAAGTCCAGCGCCACCGTGGTGGTGCTCTTGGCCTCCACGCCCGAGGTGTCGTCCACCCCGATGCCCCGCTCGCTCAGCAGCTCCTCGGTGTGCAGCGGCCGGATCTCGCTGATCGTGCCCACCATGGTCGTCTTGCCGACGCCGAAGCCGCCCGCGATGAGGATCTTGATCGCCAAGGCCGAGGCGACGGCGGTCGTCCCCGGCTCAGAGGCTGCGTAGTCCATGCAGCACTTCCCTGTAGATGCGTTCGTCGATCGTCTGCGCCACGGGGGCCGGGCGCTCGATGGTGACCAGCCCCTCGCGCCGCAGGTCGCCCAGGATCACGCGGGTGATGTTGAGCGGTAGCTGGAGGTGCGCCGCGACGTCGGCCACCGGCGTGGGCCGGCGGCACAGCGACAGCACGGCGCGATGCTCGGGAATCAGGTCCCCGGGGTGGAAGAGGCCGTCGACCGTGGCGACGATGGCCACCAGGTCGAACGTCTCGCCCTGCGGGCGCGCCCGGCCGCCGGTCAGGCCGTACAGCCGGATCAGCGGGCCGGGGTCGTCCCCGCTCACCGTCTCGCGCCGTTCCAGGCGGGTGCCGGTGCCGCTCCCCTCGGCTGCGCGGAGAGGTGCTCGCCCACCCTCTTCACCAGGAGGGCCATCTCGTACGTGACCATGCCCAGCTCGGCGTCGGCTGCGGCCAGCACGGCCAGTCGCGCGCCCTGACCGGCCGCGGTGACGAACAGGAAGCCCCCGTCCAGCTCGATGATCGTCTGACGTACGCCACCCATGCCGAAATGCCGCCCCGCGCCCAGGGCGAGGCTGTGGCTCCCGGCGGAGATGGCGGACAGGTGCTCGGCGTCCTCCCGGGTCAGCTCCTTCGACCCGCCCATCGCCAGCCCGTCGGCGGACAGCACGATGGCGTGCCGGATGCCGGGGACGCGGTGGGTGAGGTCGTCGAGCAACCAGCTCAGTTCACTTCTGGAATCGGGCATCGGGATGGTCGTCCTTTCGGTTCCACACGTCTTGTCCCTGCTCCACCTGGCGGCGGCCCTGCTGCCAGCCGCGTTGCATGGACGACATGAGATCTGCGAGCTCCTCGGGCGAACGCCCCGCCACCCCGCTGTCGCGCTCGGCGCGCTGGGGGGCGGTGCGAAGCTGAGGAGCCATGCTGGCCTGCGGCACCCGCATCGGCAGCCCGTCGAGGTCATCGTCCGCCTCCTGGGCCGGCACCGTGACACTCCAGTCAGCGGGCGGCCCACCGGAGCCGACGGGCGTGGGCGTGGACGCGGGAGCCTGGTCAGGGACGACGGTCGCAGACCATGACGCACCGCCCGAGTCGGGAACACCAGGCGTGAACGGTGGCGCGGAGCCGTTCATGGACACCGGCTCTGGCCTGCGTGCAGGGGCGGGGGCGGCGGAGGCGGCCTCGAACCAGGTGACATGCCCGGACTCCGTGGCCTCAGCCGGTGCCATGTCGATCGCCGCCCGGACCTGCCGATGCTCCGGGGGAAGCTCGGCACCCGACAGAAGAACGGACGGCAGCAGCACGATCGCGGTGGTCCCGTCATACGGCGAGCGCCGCAGCGAGATCTTGATGCCATGCCGGGACGCCAGCCTGGCCACCACGAACAGGCCGAGCCGGTCACTGTCGGCCAGGTCGAACTCGGGCGGATCCGCCAGCCGGACGTTGATCGCGTCGAGTGTGTCCTGGTTCAGCCCCAGCCCTCGGTCCTCCACCTCGACCGCGAACCCGTTGGCCGCCCGCATGCCCCGAATATGCACGTTCGTGTCGGGCGGCGAGAACACGGTGGCGTTCTCCACCAGCTCGGCGATCAGGTGGATCACGTCGGTGACCACCGCGCCGACCAGCAGCGGGGCGTTCTGCATCGGCGACACGGTGACCCGCGTGTAGTCCTCGACCTCCAGCACCGACGCCCGCACCACGTCGAACAGCGACACCGGATCCCGCCAGCGCCGTGCCGGGGCCGAGTCCGACAGGATGATCAGGTTCTCCGCGTGCCGCCGCATGCGCGTGGTCAGGTGGTCGAGCTTGAACAGGTCCTCCAGGACCTCCGGCTCGTCCACCCGGCGCTCCATGGTGTCGAGCAGCGAGAGCTGACGGTGCAGCAGCGCCTGGTTGCGCCGCGCCAGGTTGAGGAAGACCTGGCCGACGCCCTTGCGCAGCACCGCCTGGCCCACCGCGGCCTCGACCGCCGTCCGCTGCACGGCCGAGAACGCGTGCACCACCCGATCGACCTCGGCCGTGTCCGCCCGGTCGAGTGCGGGGGCCTCGGTCGCCGGATCCACGTCGTCGCCGCGGCGCAGCCGTTCGACCAGCCGGGGCAGCCGCTGCTCGGCCAGCTCCACGGCCGACCCCTGCAGCTTCTTGAGCTCCTCGATCAGTGACCGGCCGAACCGGAACGACAGCGCCAGCGACACCAAGACCGCCACCAGCCCCAGCAGCAGGACCAGCCCGATCCGCCAGAACGCCCCGGTCTTCTGCCCCTCGGCCTCCACCGCGGCGCGGGCCAGCTCCGCCTCCGTGTCACGGTTGATCGTGTCGAGCAGCGTGGCGGCGTCGCTCTTCCACACGGCCGGCTCCACCGGCGGGGCGCCGTTGGTGTCCCACACGAACAGCGCGTCCTCGACCTCGACCAGCCGCTTGTACGGGGCGCTGGCGATCATCTTGTCGTAGTTCGCCCGCAGGTCGGGGCCCGAGTCACGCTCGGCGTTGGCGAAGACGAGCCGGCGGCTGGTCATCGCGGCCACGAACGCGGCCCGGTCGGTGGGGGTCATCTTGCGGTGCACGATCGTGCTGGTGAGGACGGCGTGCTCGCGGCCCAGATATTCGGCCGTGGCACTCCAGGCGGCCATGCCGCGTACCGCCCGGTAGGACGAGACGTCGCTGAGCGCGTCGCGGTCGTTGAACTGCCGGTTGGCGACGCTGATCAGGTTGTCGTACGCCTGGAGGATGGTCAGCGGCGGGGCCAGCACCCCACCGTCGGCCGACGCGCGCAGCGACTGCAGCCCGTCGAGCGCCTGCACCATCGCCCGCACCTGGGCCGGCGTCTCGGTGCCCGACTCCGTCACATCAACGGTCCCGATGACCTCACGCAGCCGCTCCACCTTGCCATCGGTGACCCGCCGCTGCTGCGCCAGGGGCGCGTACGACGCCGTCCCGCGTACCGCCTCCGCCGAAAGCTGACGCTCGCGCTGCAGCTCGACGATGAGCTGGTGCACCGGAGACCCGATGGCCTCCCAGCGGTCCTGCGCCTGGGAGACCGTGTTGATCTCCTCCACGCTGGAGTAGGCGATGAACGCCCACAAAGCGACCATGGAGACCAGCGGGAGCAGGAGGATCCTCAGTAACTTCGTACGGATCGGCGGGGGCGAGGTCATCCATCATGTCCAATTCCGCGCGTGGTGATGCGCCGCTAGGCAGTCGTCGTGAGCTGGGCCCCCGAGGACGCTCGCCACGACTGGGTACGCCTTGTGGTTCGGTCCACTATGCCGATGGGGCAGATGTACTTCAAGACACAGATGCGAAGAATCAACACGAATGGTGTGTTGACTCTTTGTCAGCACACGAATCGTGACGGTAATACAGCGCACCTCACCCACAGTGACCGTTATTAGACCCCACGCCAACCACCACCCCACCAACCACAACCCTCGCGGGGGTCGGGGCGGTTGAGGGTCTGGGGATTTCGGGCACGGGGAGGGTTGCGGGTTGCCGGGACGATTGGGGAAGTCGGGACGGGTGGAGCCTTGAAGGGGTGGGGGTGGCAGAGGATTTAAGGGCTGGGGGTAAGCGACCTCCGGGAGGCCCTGAAACCACCCCGATCACCACCCGGCCACGCCGTCCGCAGCTACCGCCGACCGCAGACACCGGCCCTCGGCCACGCGACCACGTGGCCACTGGTCCCCGGCCCATCCCAGCCCTGGCCACGCGGGCTACCCCGCCTACCCCGGCTACCTCGGCCACGGTGGGCAGGATGCGGTAGTGCGCAGGGTTCGGTGGGGCTGACCGGGTTGTGGCTCCGGGCCCGGTGGTGAGGCGGGCCCGGGGTCGGTAGGGGTCAGGTCTTTTCCTGGCGCATGCGGATCTGGTCCAGCACGTTCGGGCGGACCTTGCGTTGTTCGAGCGTGTCGTGCAGTTCGCGGAGTTCGCGCTGCGCCTGCTCCGCGTTGTCCGCCTCCGCCAGCAGGTCCGCGCGCTTGCGCACCAGGTTGTGGTACGCCAGGTTGAGCCGGCGGTCGGAGGAGTTGCGGTAGAGGTCCAGGGCGGGCTGGGTGAGTTCGATCGCCCGCTGCGGTTCGGCCTCCTTGACGCGGGACAGCGTGCCCTGCTCGTAGTCGGTGACGCGGTTGAAGGCGCGGCCGTACGCGCCCGTGAGGATTTCGGCCGCCCGCGCGCCGATCAGGCGGTCCCCGTGCCGCTGCGCCACCTCCGTCAGGGTTTCGAGGCCCTTGGACAGGTGCGGCGAGGCGGAGCCGCCGAGGGCGATGCTCAGCCCGACCTGGTCGGTGAAGAAGTCGGCGGCCTGGATCTCGTCCTGCCGCGACGCGGGCGTGAGGACGCGGATGGTGAGGACGTTGGAGATCGCCAGGATGCCGCTGGGGCCGTGGTAGGTGGCCCGGATGCGGTACGTGCCGGGGTCGGTGAACATGAACCCGGCGCGGCTGTAGGTGAGGTCGATCTCGTGGCTGTAGCGGTCGTCGCCGGTCGTGGCCGTGGCGGTCGACTGGAGGGTGGCCGTCTCCGGGATGCCGATCACGGACATGATGGGCTCGAACCGGTGCACCCTGCCGTCCGGCCGCTGGATGAAGACCGACATGGAGCCGTACGCGGGATCGAGGTTGGTGTCGATCTCCATGGGCACGTTGAGCAGGTTGCGCAGCCGGGCCTCGACGGTAACGCGTTCCATGAGGTCGTACACGGGTGGCTCGGCGCGCAGCAGCAGTTCGACGGGCGGCTGGCCCTCGATGACCGAGAACGCCTCGCTGGCCTGCGGCTGTTCGAGGTGGCCGCCGCTGGACCAGGCGTCGCCGCCCATGATGACGGAGGCCATGTCGCCGTGCCGCATGTGGATGAGCTCCTGGTCGTCGAACCGGAACAGGAACCGGTTCCAGAACGTGTCCGTGCCGTTGCGGAGGTCGTACCGCCAGGGGTAGTTCATCCACGACAGGGAGTCCGGCCGCCCCTTGTCCCAGCTGTGCAGGAAGTTGAACGCGTGACCGGCCTCGTGCACGTACGTGTAGAGGAAGTCGCGCAGCGCGGCGGCCTGGGCGTCGTTGGCGGGGGCGCCCGTGGGCAGGTTGTTGAACCAGGAGTGGCGGCGGAAGAGCGCGAAGCCCTGGCGTTCCGGAGCCTCGCCCGCCCCGCCGAACGCGGCGGCCGCGTCGAACATGATCCCGGCGACGCCGGAGTTGTCGAAGGTGCCGGCCATGAAGCCCCACATGCTCCAGCGCGGCCAGCCGCCGGCGAACTGGCTGAAGGCGGTCTCCATGGCGTCGTGCAGTTCGGGGGCCGACCAGGTGCTGAAGGAGCTGTTGGCGTCGTCGAAGATCGTGTGGGCGGGGGTGTTGACCGTGAGCCCGACCCCGGCCTCCTGGTACGCGCTCTCGACCGTGATCGTCCTGCCCGGTACGTTCGCCGGCCGGTTGGAGTGGGCGTGGGTGTGATAGGCGGGCAGTTGCGGAGCCACGTTCACGGAGTTGCAGACGTCGACCTCGAGCGTCATCTCGCGGAAGTTCACCGAGGTGCGCGGGCAGTGGTAGGTCCTGACGGCGCCCCCGTTCTCGCTGAAGGTGATCTCCGCGGGCCCGGCCGGGGTCAGCGTGCCCCAGGGAATTCTGATGCGCGCCTGCGTCAGCGGGTGCGTGCCCTTCCAGAACCGCACCTCACCGGTGATCGTCACGTCGCACCGGCTCCAGTGGGCCCGCGGCGCGTCGATGATCCACGACTCGCGGTACCGGCGCCAGATGATCGGCGGCCGCCCGGGCAACTGGATGGTGAACACGTCGTGGAAGTCGCCGCTGACGCGGTTGGTGACCGGCGAGTTGCCGCCGCGCGGATCGATGTCCACGCGGCAGTCCAGGGCGCTGGTCCTGTTGGTGGTCTGGTAGCCCTGATACCGGCCGCTGACGGGCCCGAGGCGTACGCAGAACCATGGCGGCAGCGGGGGCTCCGCCTTCTCCTGGGCGCTCTCGGTGTAGGCGGACATCGGGTCGGGGGTGCCGTGCTCTTCGGCGATACGCGGCTCTTCGGATGGAATGGACATCGGTCCTCCTCGCTCGGCGTCATTGCCGGGCGCGACACACGGGGTCAGCCGTAGCCGAACTCCGTTCCTGCGGTGTGGGACAGCGTGGAACCGGATACCGACACGGCGATCTGGGGTGCCTCGCGCAGGTCCAGGCGGGTGGCCGCACCGCGCCCCGGGAGCTCGATCTCCGCCTCCGCGCGCTCGCCCGGCGGCAGCGTGAGCTCGACGGAGTCCGCCAGCCCGATCAGGGGACTGGTGCTCACGTCCAGCCGGTGGAAGGCGATCTCGCCGTTGACCCTGACGATCAGCTCGTCGTCGTCGAAGCCATCGGTGAAGTCGATGCGCACAGAGGCCATCTGCTCGTCCTGATCTCGAAGATGCCCGGCTCCAGCTCCTCGAACGCTATTCCGGCCTGCGGGAAATGGCCCCAGGGACGGCCCCAGGGATGCCCCTAGTCCCGGCACTTAGTCCGATTGAAGGCGAAAGGTGGCCGATTGAGTGGGATTAGGCCCTCCTCGATCGGCGTAACTCGGGTTACATTCACGTTACTTTGCCCTCTCTTGTTCCCCGAGTAGACCGAAGGAGAGAGGCATGCGAGTGAGAACCGCGTTCGTGGCCGTGACTGCTGCGGCGATCCTCATGCCGGCCGCGGCCGTACAAGCCGAGGAAACAGCCGGACCAGCAGCCGTACAACAAGCCGTTCAAGCCCCGCCTCCCGACAGTCAGTTCCAGAAGGTGACACTCAACGACAACCCGGGCGAGCCGATGGACCTGGCGGTGTTACCGGACTCCAGAGTCCTGCACACCACCAGGAAGGGCGAGGTCTGGTTACACGACCCGAAGACCGGCCTCAACACGCTGGCCGCCAAGCTCACCGTCTACCAGCACGACGAGGAAGGACTGCAGAGCATCGCCCTCAGCCCCGGCTTCGGCAAGGGCTCCAAGAAGGACGACTGGGTCTACCTCTACTACTCACCCCCGCTCAACACCCCGGTCGACAACCCGGCGACGCCGAACGTCAACGAGGGCGACGCCCCGTTCACCGGCACACCGGCGGACTTCGCGCCCTTCAAGGGACTGATCAGGCTGTCCAGGTTCCGCTTCGGCGCGGCCACCATCGACCTGCGCACCGAGCAGCGCATCATGGACGTACCGGTGGACCGCGGCATCTGCTGCCACGTCGGCGGCGACATCGTGTTCGACGCCGCGGGCAACCTGTACCTGTCGACCGGCGACGACACGAACCCGTTCCAGTCAGACGGCTACACCCCGATCGACGAGCGGGCCGACCGCAACCCGGCGTTCGACGCCCAGCGCAGCTCCGCCAACACCAACGACCTGCGCGGCAAGATCCTGCGCATCAAGGTCCGCGACAACGGGTCCTACGTGATCCCGCGCGGCAACCTCTTCAAACCCGGCACGTCGGGCACCCGGCCGGAGATCTACGCGATGGGGTGGCGCAACCCGTTCCGTATCGAGCTGAACCGGCGCAACGGCGACCTCTACGTGGCCGACTACTCACCTGACGCGCGCGCGGCCAACCCGGCGCGCGGCCCGTCGGGAACCGGCAAGTGGACCATCGTCCGCAAGGCCGGCAACTACGGGTGGCCCTACTGCGCGACCGCGCGGCTCCCGTACGTCGACTACGACTTCGCGACCCTGACGTCGGGCGCGACGTTCAACTGCGCCGCCCCCGTCAACGAGTCACCCCGCAACACCGGCCTGCGCGCGCTGCCACCGGTCGTCCAGCCGGACGTCTGGTACTCCTACGGCGCGTCGGCCGAGTTCCCCGCGCTGGGCACGGGCGGCATCGGCCCGATGGCCGGCCCCGCGTACGACTTCGACGTCCGCAACACCCGCGGCCGCACGGCGACGGCCTGGCCCAAGTACTACGACGAAGTTCCGCTCTTCTACGAGTGGACCCGCGACTACGTCAAGGCGTTCCACCGTGACGGGCGGATCGAGGACGTGCTGTCCTCGTTCGTCTTCGACAACCCGATGGACATCGAGTTCGGCCCTGAGGGCTCGCTCTACGTCCTGGAGTACGGCGACGGCTTCTTCAGCGAGAACCCGGACGCCCAGCTCGCCCGCATCGACTACATCGGCAACACCGGCAACCACACGCCCACCCCGGTGGCCGCGGCCTCGGTGACCGCCGGCCTCGCGCCGCTGACCGTCAACTTCACCAGCACGGGTACGACCGACGCCGACGGCGACAGGCTCCGCTACGCGTGGGACTTCAACGCCGACGGCCGGGTGGACTCGCGCAGCCCCCAGGCGACGTACACGTACCGGGAGAACGGTCTGTACAACGCCACGCTCAGGGTCACCGACACCGCCGGCATGTCCGCGGCCACGTCGGTACGGATCGTGGTCGGCAACGCCGCGCCGGTCGTGACGATGGTCAGGCCGGTCGCCGGCCAGCCGTTCGCCTTCGGCGACCTCGTGCAGTTCGAGGTGCAGGTCACCGACGACCAGCCGGTGAACTGCGCCAACGTGACCGTCGACTACATCCTCGGCCACGACGAGCACGGCCACCCGCAGACCACGGCCCGCGGTTGCACGGGCACGATCCAGACGACCCTGCCGGGCGGCCACGACCCGGGAGACAACCTCACCGGAGTGTTCGTGGCCAGCTACACGGACCCGGGCACCGGCGGCCTGCCGCCGCTGACGACCAGCACCCAGGTCGTACTCGAGCCCACGAGTTAGGGAGATCGCTCATGTGTTACGGCTACGGCCCCAGCAGGCGTTCGCTGCTCGCCGCGGCGGGCCTCGGACTCGGGGCGGCCGCCGTCGCCGGGGCGGCACCCGCCGCCGCGGCGACGCACCCCCACGGCCGGGACCGCGTTCCGCCCGGCCAGATCAGCATCCAGCTCTGGACCGTCCGCGACGACCTCGCCCAGAACTACGACACCACGCTCGCCTACCTGGCCGAGATCGGCTACCCGAAGGTCGAGCTGGCGCTCGGCTACTTCGGCCGTACGGCGCAGCAGTTGCGCCAGTTCCTCGACGGCCTCGGCATCCGCGCCAGCTCCAGCCACGACGGCCTCACCACCGACCAGGCCGGGCTGGAGACGAAGATCGCCAACGCGGTGACCCTCGGCCAGAAGTACATGGTCGTGCCCTACCTGAACTCGACCAGTCTGGACGAGTGGAAGGGCTGGGCCGAGCGCATGAACGTGGAGGCCGCCGCCGCCAGAAAGGCCGGACTGCGGTACGGCTACCACAACCACGCCCACGAGTTCACCATCGACCTCGGCGGCGGCCGTACCCCATGGGACGTGCTCACCCGCGAGCTCGACCCCCGACTGGTCCACCTGGAGATCGACATCTACTGGGCCGTCACCGGCGGCGTCGGGCGCGGCGCCCGCGACCCGGTGCGGTTCGCGATCGACGTCATCCGGCGGGCGCCGCAGCGTGTGCTGCAGTATCACGTCAAGGACCGGCACCTGGACGGCGACATGGCCGACCTGGGCACCGGCACCATCGACTTCCGCCGGGTCTTCGACGCGCACGAGGTCAACGAGTACATCGTCGAGAACGACACCCCCGACGTGACGCCCCGGCGCACGGCGGAGATCGGATACCGCTACCTGCGCAGACTCAGGTACTAGGAGGTGCTGTGCCCGGTCCCGGCAGGGGCCGGGCACAGGCGGGTCAGCAGGGTCTCGCCCTGCGGGCACTCGATCTCCAGCTTGCCGATGTCCGGCCCGTTGAGCGTCATCGTCTGGGTGACGCCCGGCGGCGCGGTCATGGTGACCGTGCTCACGATGTTGCCCCCGGAGTCGAAGGCCGTGACCCGCGCCGGCTGGGAGAAGTGCACGAGCGTGACCTCCACCTGGCCGATCGGAGCCGGGAACAGCACCGAGGCGGCCCTGTTCAGGATGAGCCCGGTGCTGCCGCCCCAGGTGACCACCTGCGTGCCGGGGCTCGGCGCGCCCGCGCCCTCGAAGACCGTGAACGTGATGTCGCCGACGTGCCAGACGAAGTCGCCGGCGTGCACTCCGCGCCGCATCCCGCTTCCCTGGGCGAAGGCCGTGGTGAGGTCGCGTACCTCGAACGTGCCGTCGAGCCGCCGGCCGAGCGACGAGTCGCACGGCGCGTGCGACCGGAGCAGCACGGACAGCGTGTGCGGTGGACTCGTTGGTACCTCGCGGCGGATCGGTCGGCAATGGCCGTGTCCGGACCCGGTCCCAAGATTTTTCCGGCCACCGTGATCACCCGCTGCCAGCGGCGATAAGGCGGGCATCAGGGCCTGCCGAGAGGTGGGATCTTGGGCTTAACCAGGATTTACGCACCATCTCCCACTCTTGTTGTCATCGGCACTTGAGGAGATGACATGGACGCGAACGAGCCGGGCGAGCAGCGAGCGAGTGGTTGGAGCCAGTTCGGTGACACGCCGCCTTCCGCGGGGGGATTCGCCCCCCGGAGCCCGCTGGCCCCGCCGCCGCCTCCACCGCCGCAGCGTGCCGGGTTCGTCCTCACCCGCAAGGCGATCGCCGGGCTGGCGCTGGCCGCCGTGACCGCCCTGTCGGCGGCGGCGCTGGGCGGCGGGGCGGTGGGCGCGTACTTCGCCGGGGGAAGCCGGCCGGTGCCGGCCGTCACCAAGACCACCGTGCCGAGCCCGGTGTTCCACAACGCCTCCGACAAGTTCACGGTCGCGCAGGTGGCGGAGAAGGTGCAGCCGTCCGTGGTGATGATCCAGGGGCAGAGCGCCGAGGGCTCCGGGGTGGTGCTGTCGGAGGACGGGCTGATCCTCACCAACAACCACGTCGTGGCCGGGCAGAGCGGCGAGCTGACGGTGAAGTTCAACGACGGCAAGACCGCCAAGGCGAAGGTGGTCGGCACCGACCCGGCCACCGACCTGGCGGTCATCCGGGCCGAGGGCGTGTCGGGGCTGGCCAAGGTGACGCTCGGCGACAGCGACCAGCTCAAGGTCGGCGACGACGTGCTGGCCATCGGCAGCCCGCTCGGGCTGGACGGCACGGTGACCTCGGGCATCATCAGCGCCCTCGACCGTACGGTGACCGCCGGCAGCGGGGGCGGGCAGCAGTTGCCGCCGGGCATGGGCGGGCAGGAGCAGGCGTCGGAGACGACCACGCTCGGCGGCATGATCCAGACCGACGCTGCCATCAACCCGGGCAACTCGGGCGGCGCCCTGGTGAACGCGGCCGGCGAGCTGGTCGGCATCAACAGCGCGGTCGCGTCCGACGGCGTCAACCTCGGCTTCGCGATCCCGGTGAACACCGCCAAGCACGTGTCCGACCAGCTCATCAGCAAGGGGACGGTGAGCCACGCGTACCTCGGGGTGAGCCTCGCCGAGGCCGGCGGCGACGTGTCCGGCGCGCTCGTCCGCGAGGTCACCAAGGGTGGTCCTGCCGAGAAGGCCGGGCTGAAGCAGGGGGACCTGATCACCAAGATCGGCAACACGGCGGTCACGGGCGGGGACACCGTCGTCGGCCAGGTGCGGGGGTACCAGGTCGGCCAGCAGGTCGAGCTCACCTACCAGCGGGACGGCAAGGAGAGCACGGTGACGGTGACCATGGAGGAGAAGAAGTAACGGTCTAACGGAAATCCACACCCCAGCGGCGCCGGATCGGGGACCGGCGCCGCTGGGGTGTCTCGGTCTCCGGCAGTCCCCACGGCGCACACGACCCCGCCACCGGTTGTCACGCGGAACGGTCGCGGCACGGGCTCCTGGACGACTCGGAGGGTGCCGTCAGGCGGCGCCTCGGCCTCGAAGCGCCACTCCGACGGCACCACCGCGTCGTTCACGCCGGTCAGGCGACGGAGCCGTAGGTCGGCTTGCCCGTCCACTCGTAGGTGACGTACACGACGCCGGCGCCCGTGGACCTTGAGCCGGTGAACTTCAGGCCGGCCGGTGCGGTGCCCTCGGCGAAGAGGCGCTTGCCCTCGCCGAGGACGACCGGGAAGATCAGCAGCCGGTACTCGTCGACCAGCTCGGCCCGCTGCAGCGCATGGACGAGGTCGCTGCTGCCCTGGACCAGGATCATCCCGTCGGTGCTCTTCTTGAGCTCGGCGATCGTCTCGGCGGCCTCGCCCACCAGGACCCGCGTGTTACGCCAGTCGGCGGTCATCGGGGTGCGCGTGGTGACGTACTTGGGCATGCTGTTGATCTTGGCGCCGCCCTCCTCGTCGGGCACGTTCGGCCAGTGCGAGGCCAGGATGTCGTACGACCTGCGCCCCAGCAGCATGCCGTCCGCCTGCTCGAACACCTCGCCCATGATCTGCCCGAACCCCTCGTCCACGTGCGGCGCGGCCCAGCCGCCGTGCGGGAAACCGTTGGTGTCGTCCTCGCCGGGCCCACCGGGAGCCTGCATGACGCCGTCCAGTGAGAGGAAGGTGCCAACCACCAGCTTGCTAGCCATTTCGCCGCTCCTTGTCGTGGTCTGTTCTGTGCCCGCAGCCTGACGGAACGCGATTACGGATTCCTTAAGGCATCCCTAACGTACGAGGCCCGCCGGAACGCGCGGAAGGGCTCTGCCCGCCGCGACCCGCTCTTCTCGCGTCGGTCCGGCACCAGAAGCACCGGGCGTTGTCTCAGCATCGAGTCTCGCCATGCGACGGCTCCCCTCGGGTGCCCACAGCGTCGCCGCGCCCTCGGAGCCGGTAATCACCCACTGCGGGTGAGGGCCCTTCCTCCGTCAAGCCCTTCGGCGTATGAACGAATCATCGTCCACCGGAGGTGATGACCGATGCGCCGTCGGAGCCTGACCCTGTCCGCCATGGCACTGTCCGTCGTGCTGCTCGGCACCGGCCTCGGCACCGCGGCGGACGCGACGACCGGTGACCGGGTGCCGGACGACCAGCCGCTGCCCGGCTACACGATCGACAACCCGCCACTGGCGCCCGCGACGGTCGGTGGGCGGCCGAGCCGGGTCGTGCAGGGCGTGCACGGTCACGCCGCCTTCGACATCGAGGTGCCGCCCCGGTGGAACGGCTCGCTGCTGATGTGGGCCCATGGGTACCGCGGCCCCACGCGCGTGCTCACCGTGGACCCGCCCCCGTACGGCTTACGCCAGCGGCTCCTGGACCAGGGCTACGCCTGGGCATCGTCCTCGTACTACGGCAACGACTACGACGTGCGCGCCGGGGTGCGGAGCACTCGTGACCTGGCCGATCACTTCAGAAGGGTGATCGGCAAGCCGCGGCGGACCTTCCTGGCCGGGGTGTCCATGGGCGGGCATGTCACGGTTCGCTCGCTGGAGGAGTACCCGGGTTATTACGCCGCGGCCCTGCCCATGTGCGGGGTGCTCGGCGACCACGAGCTGTTCGACTTCTTCATCGACTACCACCTCGTCGCGCAGGACCTGGCGGACGTGCCCGCGTTCCCGTTCCCCGCGGACTACCTGACCTCGGCCGTACCGAAGATCAAGGAGCGGCTGGGGCTGACCGGGCCCGAGCCCGCGAACGCGCTGGGCGAGCAGTTCCGTGCCATCGTCGTCAACCAGAGCGGCGGTGAACGCCCCGGAGCGCAGGCCGCCTTCGCGTACTGGAAGGACTTCCTGTTCGAGCTGGCCGGTCCGGACGAGGGCGGCACGCTGGCTCAGGAACCGGGCAGGGTGGGCACGAACCTCGGCACGCGCTACCGTCCCGCCGTGCCCGTCAACGTCAACGTCACCGTGCGGCGGGTGCCGCCCGTGGACGCGGCGGCCCGCAGGACGCAGCGGCTGACCGCCGTGCCCGTCGTCTCCGGCCGGATCGATGTGCCCGTGCTCTCGCTGCACAACCTGGGCGACAACTTCGTGCCGTTCTCCATGGAGCAGTACTACCGGGCCGACGTGTCCCGGCACGGGCGCGGCGGCCTGCTGGTGCAGCGGGCGATCCGGTCGGTGGGGCACTGCGAGTTCAGCGATGCCGAGGTCGGCGCCGCCTGGGACGACCTGGTCCGGTGGCAGCGCGGCGGCCCCCGCCCCGCCGGTGACGACGTGACCGACCCGGCCACGGTGGCGAACCCGGTGTACGGCTGCCGCTTCACCGACCCGGCGGCTTGGCCCACCGGCACCCGCCCGCTCTTCGCGGCCTGCCCGTCACCAACGGGAGGCTGAATGGGCATCCCCGCGCAGCCGTCCTGGGTCATCGCGCGCCCCCGGATCACCGAGCGGCTGCGCAAGGGGACGCGCGGCCCGCTGACGGTGATCACCGGGCCACCGGGGGCGGGCAAGACCATCGCCGCGATCTCCTGGGCGGCCGAGGGCGAGGCGCCGGGGCCGATCGCGTGGGTAGCGTATCGACGCGCTCGGCCTCGAACTCATCGAGGTACGGCAGCTACCACCTCAGACGGGAACCGGACATGGACGCTGAACGAGCACGTTTGCAGCAGACCGAGTCGGCCTGGAAGCGATGGGGCCCCTACCTCGCGGAACGCCAGTGGGGGACGGTCCGCGAGGACTACAGCCTGTCCGGCGACGCGTGGTCGTACTTCCCGCACGACCACGCGCGGTCGCGGGCGTACCGGTGGGGCGAGGACGGCCTCGGCGGAATCAGTGACGACCAGCAGCGGCTGTGCCTGTCGGTGGCGCTGTGGAACGGACGCGACCCGATACTCAAGGAGCGCCCGTTCGGGCTGGCCAACCAGGAGGGCAACCACGGCGAGGACGTCAAGGAGCACTACTTCTACCTCGACAGCACGCCCACCCACTCCCGGATGCTCTACCTGTACAAGTATCCGCAGGCGCGCTTCCCGTACAACGACCTGGTGACCGTCAACCGGGAGCGCGACAAGAAGGCGTTCGAGTACGAACTGCTCGACACCGGCGCCTTCGACGGCGACCGCTACTTCGACGTGTTCATCGAGTACGCCAAGGTCACGGCCGAGGACCTGCTGATCGAGGTGCGCGCGGTCAACCGGGGGCCCGAGGAGGCCACGCTGCACGTGCTGCCGACTCTGTGGTTCCGCAACACCTGGTCCTGGGGTGACGGCTCGGCCAAGCCCAGGCTGACCACGCCGGGCCCGGGGGTCGTCCAGGCGGAGCACGCGGACCTGGGCACGTACCGGCTCCACTGCGAGGGCGGCCCGCCGCTGCTGTTCACCGAGAACGAGACGAACCACGAACGCGTCTTCGGCGGACGGAGCGCCTCCCCGTACGTCAAGGACGCCATCGGCCGGTGCGTGCTCAACGGCGAGCAGGACGCCGTGAACCCCGAGCACACCGGCACCAAGGCCGCGGCCCACTACGTCCTGACGATCCCGGCGGGCGGGACGAAGACCGTACGGCTGCGGCTGGCCGCCGGTCAGACGCCGGAACCGTTCGGCCAGACGTACACCGACGTGCTGCGCGAGCGGCGCGAGGAGGCCGACGCCTTCTACGCCGGGATCACCCCGCCGGGCACGAGCGACGACGAGGCGCTGGTCATGCGGCAGGCGCTGGCGGGCCTGCTGTGGTCGAAGCAGTATTACCACTACGACGTCGGCCTCTGGCTGAACGAGCACGGCCTGGACCCGTGGAGCCGCACCACGCGCCGCAACCACTCCTGGTACCACATGTCCAGCAACGACATCATCTCCATGCCCGACAAGTGGGAATATCCCTGGTTCGCCGCCTGGGACCTGGCCTTCCACACCGTCGCGCTGGCCGTGGTGGATCTCGGCTTCGCCAAGGAGCAGGTGGAACTGCTGCTCAACGAGCGCCACCTGCACCCGAACGGCCAGATCCCGGCGTACGAGTGGAACTTCTCCGACGTCAACCCGCCGGTGCAGGCGTGGGCGGCGGACTTCATCTTCAACCTCGAACACACCCTGACCGGCCGCACCGACCTGGACTTCCTGGAGCGCGTGTTCCAGAAGTTGCTGATCAACTTCACCTGGTGGGTCAACCGCAAGGACCCCGAGGGCCGCAACGTCTTCCAGGGCGGCTTCCTCGGCCTGGACAACATCGGCGTGTTCGACCGCAGCGCCGACCTGCCCACCGGCGGCCGGCTGGAGCAGGCCGACGGCACCGCCTGGATGGCCTTCTACAGCCAGTGCATGCTGCAGATCGCCCTCACGCTCGCCCCCCGCAACCCGGTCTACGAGGAGATGGCGGTCAAGTTCGCCGAGCACTTCCTGTGGATCTCCGCCTCGATGGATCGCGTCGGCGACCTCAAGGAGGAGATGTGGGACGAGCGGGACGGCTTCTTCTACGACGTGCTGTTCCTGCCCGACGGCAGTGCCGAACGGCTGCGGGTGCGCTCGCTCGTCGGGCTGCTGCCGCTGTGCGCCTCGACCACCTTCATCGACACCGGCGGGCCGCACATCGCCAGGGTGACCGAGCGCGTGCGGGAGTTCGTCGGACGGCATCCCGAGCTGTCGGGGCTGGCGAGCCAGGACCAGGCGCGGGAGGGGCGGGCGCTGCTGTCGCCGCTGGACGAGCGCAAGCTGCGGATCCTGCTCAGCCGCCTGCTGGACGAGGGGGAGTTCCTCAGCCCGTACGGCATCCGCTCGCTGTCCCGGCACCACGCCGAGCACCCGTACGAGTTCTGGGTGCGCGACGAGTGCCACCGCGTCGCCTACCTCCCGGCCGAGTCCGACTCCGGGATGTTCGGCGGCAACTCCAACTGGCGCGGCCCGATCTGGTTCCCCACCAACGCCCTCATCATCAGGGCCCTGATCCAGTTGCACGCCTTCTACGGCGACTCGTTCACCGTCGAGTGCCCGACCGGCTCCGGCACCAGGATGACCCTGTTCCAGGTGGCCAACGAGATCTCCGACCGGCTCACCAGGATCTTCCTGCGCGACACCGCCGGGAACCGCCCGGTGTACGGCGGCCAGCAGCGGTTCCAGCAGGATCCGCACTGGCGTGACCTGGTCCAGTTCCACGAATACTTCCACGGCGACAACGGCGCCGGGCTCGGCGCGGCCCACCAGACCGGCTGGACCGCCCTGGTCGCCGCCTTCTTCGTGCTGTTCCGCATCCCAGGCGGCCCGGACACGCTGGAATCCGGGCACGGCTGACAAGGACCGGTGAGGGTCGTCACGACCCTCACCGGCCCTACGGTGATTTCCGCTAAAACAAGTAGGAAATATTGACTTATCCGGATTCGCGGCTTAGCGTCGATGACATGAGCAAGGGCTCCCGACTCACGAAGCGCTCCCACGTGGACTTCTGCCACGTCGCCAGCGCACAGTGTCGTTGATCACGGACTAGTCCGCCTCCCCGGCGTGGACCCACGCCGCCGACTCCTTCTCCCCGCTCCCGTCGAGCGGCGTGAGCATGCCTTCTCCCGTGAGGAACTCTCTCGTGATCGTGTCATCAGTGACCTCGGACCACCGCGCCCTCCGGACGGGGGTGCCCGCATGACCGACACACTCCCCGACAGGGTGGTCGCCGCCGACCAGTTCAGGCAGGCGCTCGCCGTACACGCCAGCGGAGTCGTGGTCATCACCGCCCAGAGCGACGGCATCCCCGTCGGGCTCACCGCCACCTCCTTCTCCTCGGTCAGCCTCGAACCGCCCCTGGTCTCCTTCTACGTGGACCGTTCCTCCACCACCTGGCCCCAGCTCGCCGCCGCCGACCACTTCGCGGTCAACATCCTGGCCAGCGACCAGGCCGAGCTGGCGTCGCGGTTCGCCCGCAAGGACATCGACAGGTTCGGCGCCCCCACCCGGTGGCGGCCGGGACCGCTGGGCGCCCCGCTGCTGCGCGACGTCTCCGCGCACCTGGTCTGCCTGCCGTACGAGCGGGCCGAGGTCGGCGACCACCTGCTGGTCGTGGGCCTGGTGGCCGAGGCCACCGTGCACAACACCGGCCGCCCGCTGCTCTACCACCAGGGCCGTTTCGGCCGATTCCTGGCCCACCCCGAATCCTGACCCCGGAGAACCTCGTGCCCGCAACAGCACAGACCCGGGTCTACGCGACCCCGGTCGACCACACCGCGTACGGCCACTACGGGCCCGGCCGCCTGCACCTCTCCCCGGACTGGAACCGCCCCGTCTACCCCTTCCAGGGCCGGATCACCGCCGACGGCTCCAGCGGCTTCCCCGCCGAGCCGGGCCGCTACCACCTCTACGTCGCCTGGGTCTGCCCCTACGCCCAGCGCGCCGTGATCGTCCGCGGGCTCAAGGGCCTGCAGGACGTGGTCTCGCTGTCCTACGTGGACGACGAGCGCGACGGCCGGGGCTGGGCGTTCCGCGAGCGCAGGGGCCCCGACCCGGTCAACGGCTTCACGCTGCTGGAGCAGGCGTACGACGCCACCGAGAAGGGGTACGGCGGCCACGTCTCCGTGCCCGTGCTCTGGGACCGGCGGACCGGCACGATCGTCAGCAACAACTTCCCCGACATCACGATCGACCTGGCCACCCAGTTCGAGCTGTGGGCCGACACCACCGTCCAGCTCTACCCCGACGCGCTGCGCCCGGAGATCAACAAGCTGAACGGCTGGATCTACCACGACATCAACACCGGCGTCGGCCGCGTGGCCCGCGCCGCCACCGAGGCCGACCGCGAGCAGGAGCGCCACCGGGTCGTCGCGGCGCTCGAACGCCTGGATGAGCGCCTGGCCGAGCAGCGCTTCCTGACCGGCGACACGATCACCGAGGCGGACGTGCGACTGTGGGTGACGCTGGCCAGGTTCGACTCCCACCACAACCGCGATGAGCTGATCAGCGAGCGGGCGCTGACCGACTTCGAGCATCTGTGGCCGTACGCCCGCGACCTGTACCAGCGGCGGGCCTTCCGCGACACGATCGAGGGCCTGCCGGTCACCTGGGACGCCCGGCACGGGCGGGGCCGATGACGCGCAAGCGGATCCACCTGGCGGCCCACTTCCCCGGTGTGAACAACACGACCGTGTGGACCGACCCTCGCTCCGGCAGCCAGATCGACTTCGCCTCGTTCGTCCACCTGGCCAGGACGGCCGAGCGCGGCAAGCTCGACTTCTTCTTCCTCGCGGAAGGGTTACGGCTGCGCGAGCTCAAGGGCCGCATCCACGACCTCGACGTGGTCGGCCGCCCGGAGTCGCTGACCGTGCTCAGCGCCCTGGCGGCCGTGACCGACCGGCTCGGCCTGGCCGGCACCGTCAACGCCACCTTCAACGAGCCGTACGAGCTGGCCAGGCGCCTGTCCACGCTCGACCACCTGAGCGGGGGCCGGGCCGGCTGGAACGTGGTGACCACCTCCGACGCCTTCACCGGCGAGAACTTCCGGCGCGGCGGCTACCTCGACCGGGCCGACCGGTACGAGCGGGCCGCCGAGTTCGTCCGCCTGTCACGCGAACTGTGGGACTCCTGGCGACCGGACGCGGTCGCCGCCGACCAGGCGGCCGGGCGGTTCGTCCGCGAGGGCGCCATCGGCACGGTCGAGCACCAGGGCGCGCACTTCTCGATCGGCGGCCGGTTCACGCTGCCCCGGAGCCCGCAGAACCATCCGGTCATCATCCAGGCGGGCGACTCCGCGGAGGGGAGGGAGTTCGCCGCCGCCCACGCCGACGTCATCTTCACCGGCCACGGCACGCTGGAGGACGGCCGCCGGTTCTACGCCGACGTCAAGAGCCGCCTGGCCGGGTACGGCCGCGAGCCGCACCAGCTCAAGATCATGCCCGGCGTGACGTTCGCGCTGGGCGACACCGAGGAGGAGGCCGCCGAGAACGCGGCGGAGATCCGCCGCGCGCAGGTCGGGCCGCAGACCGCGATCGCGTTCCTGGAGCAGGTGTGGGGTCGTGACATGTCGGCTTACGACCCGGAAGGCCCGCTGCCGGACCTCGATCCGGACCTGTCCGACGGCGTCTCCCAGGGCCGGGTCGCGATCAAGGATCGTGCCGCCGTGGCCGCCAAGTGGCGGGCGCTGGCCGAGGAGAAGAGCCTGTCGATCCGCGAGCTGGTCATCGAGGTGACCGGGCGGCAGACGTTCATCGGGACGCCCGCGACCGTGGCCCGGCTGATCGACGAGCACGTGCAGGCGGACGCCGCCGACGGCTTCATCCTCGTGCCGCACCTGACGCCGGGCGGGCTGGACGAGTTCGTGGACCGGGTGGTGCCGCTGCTGCAGGAGCGGGGCGCCTTCCGTACCGACTATGCCGGCACCACCCTCCGTGACCACCTGGAGCTCGCATGATGTTGCACCTGGCCGTGGCGCTGGACGGCGCGGGCTGGCACCCCGCCGCCTGGCGCGATCCGGCCGCCGCCCCGGAGGCGCTCTTCTCGGCCCGGCACTGGGCGGGGCTCGTGGCCGAGGCCGAGCGGGGGCTGCTCGACTTCGTCACCATCGAGGACGCGCTCGGGCCGCAGTCGAGCCTGCCCGACGGGTTCGACGACCGCACCGATCACGTGCGGGGCCGGTTCGACGCGGTGCTGCTCGCGGCCCGCCTGGCCCCGCTCACCAGCCGGATCGGCCTGGTGCCGACCGCCACCACCACCCACACCGAGCCCTTCCACGTGGCACTCGGCATCGCCACCCTCGACCACGTCAGCGGCGGCCGGGCGGGGTGGCGGCCGCAGGTCTCCGCGCGGGCCTCCGACGCGCGGCACTTCGGCCGCAGGGCGTTCCCGCCGCTCGACCAGGTGCTGAACCGGCCCGGTGGCGCGGACCTGTCCGCGGACCCGCACGTGCGCGACCTGTTCGCCGAGGCCGCCGACGCGGTCGAGGTGGCGCGCCGGCTCTGGGACAGCTGGGAGGACGACGCCGAGATCCGCGACGTGGCCACCGGCCGGTTCATCGACCGGGACAAACTCCACTACATCGACTTCGAAGGCCGCTTCTTCTCGGTCAAGGGGCCGTCGATCACGCCCCGGCCGCCGCAGGGGCAGCCGGTGGTGACCGCGCTGGCGCACGCGCGGCTGCCGTACGAGTTCGCCGCGAGCAGCGCCGACGTCGTGTACGTCACGCCGCGGTCGGCCGAGGACGCCCGCGCGATCGTCGAGGAGGTCAGGAAGCTGTCCGGCGAGCTGAAGATCTTCGCCGACCTGCTCGTCTTCCTGGGCGAGGACGCGGCCAGGCGCAAGGCGCGGCTGGACGAACTGGACGGGGCCGAGCTCGTCTCCGACGCCGCGATCTTCGCCGGCACCCCGGCGGAGCTGGCCGAGGTGCTGCTGGAGTGGCGGCGGGCCGGGATCCAGGGCTTCCGGCTGCGTCCCGGCACGCTGCCGTACGACCTGACGCGGATCACCCGCGAGCTGACGGCCGAGCTGCGGGGGCGGGGGGCGTTCCGGCACGAGTACGAGGCCACCACGCTGCGCGGACTGCTCGGCCTGCCGCACCCGGCCAGCCGCTACGCGGAGGTGTCATGAAATTTCTAGCCATCACGCTGATCGTCCACAACGACGACCGATCGCCCACCGAACGCTTCCGCGAGGTCGTCGAGAACGCCGTGCTGGCCGAGGAGCTCGGCTTCGACGGGTTCGGCGTGGGGGAGCGGCACGAGCGGCCGTTCATCTCCTCCTCGCCGCCGGTGGTGCTCTCCCACATCGCGGCCAGGACGTCCAGGATCCGGCTGTTCACCGCGGTCACCACGCTGAGCCTGCTGGACCCGGTGCGGGCGTACGAGGACTATGCCACGCTCGACCACCTGTCGGAGGGCAGGCTGGAGCTGATCATCGGCAAGGGCAACGGCGCCGCGCAGGCCCAGTTGTTCCACGTCACGGCCGAGGACCAGTGGGAGCGCAACCGCGAGTCGTACGAGCTGTTCCGGCGCCTCTGGCGGGAGGACAAAGTCACCTGGGAGGGGCGATTTCGTCCGCCGCTCGTCGAGGCCGAGACCTGGCCGCGGCCGTCGCAGCGGCCGATCAGGGTCTGGCACGGCAGCGCCACCAGCAAGGAGTCGGTGGACCTGGCCGCCAGGTACGGCGACCCGCTGTTCTCCGCGAACGTCACCAACCCCATCGACCCCTACGCCGACCTGATCGACCACTACCGCGAACGCTGGGCGTACTACGGCCACGACCCGGCCGCCGCGCTGGTGGGGGCGGGGACGGCGGGCTACTACGCGGCGAAGACCTCGCAGGAGGCCATCGCCACCTACCGGCCCGTCTATGACGCCCGCGTCGCGTTCCAGCGGAAACTCGGCCTGCCGATCGTCTTCCCGACCCTGGAGGACGCCATCGAGCGGAGCTCGATCCTGGTCGGCAGCCCGGACCAGATCGTGGACAAGGTGCTGCGCTACCACAAGAGGTTCGGGCACGAGGTCATGCACCTGCACGCCGACGCCGACGGGCTCACCCGGAAGGAGCACCGGAGCGCGCTGGAGCTGTTCCAGGCCGAGATCGCGCCCGTGCTGCGGGCGGAGATCCCCAGCAGGCCCCTTGGAGGTGGCTCGTGACCCTGTCGATCCTCGACCTCGCCCCGATCACGTCGGGGGGCACCGCCGGCGACGCGCTCAGGAACACCATCGACCTCGCGGTGCGGGCCGAGCGGTACGGCTACCGCCGCTACTGGCTGGCCGAGCACCACTTCGCGCCCGGCGTGGCCAGCTCGGCCCCGGCCGTGCTGATCGCGCTGGTGGCGGCGGCCACGTCCACGATCCGGGTCGGCTCCGGCGCCGTGCAGCTCGGGCACCAGACGCCGCTGGCGGTGGTCGAGCAGTTCGGGCTCATCGACGCGCTCTACCCGGGTCGCGTCGACCTCGGCATCGGCCGCTCGGGCCAGCGCCGCGCCGAGGCCACCCGGGTCGAACCCGCGCCGGTCGAACCCGCGCCGGCCCGGGTGGTCGACGGGCTGCTCATCCCGAAGCCGTTCGACTGGTCGCAGCTCGCCAAACACCCCCATCTCGCCCACTACGCCACTCTCCTCCAGCAGCCGGGCGCCCAGACGCCCGACTTCGCCGACCAGATCGACGACGTGCTCGCCTTCCTGGCCGGCACGCACTCAGCGCACGCCGTCCCCGGCGAGGGCGCCGACCTGGAGGTCTGGCTGCTGGGCAGCAGCGGCGGCCAGAGCGCCCAGGTGGCCGGCGAGCGCGGGCTGCCGTTCGCGGCCAACTACCACGTCAGCCCGTCCAGCGTGCTGGAGGCGGTCGAGGCGTACCGGGAGGCGTTCAAGCCCTCGGCCGCGCTGGCCGAGCCGTACGTGATCGTCTCGGCCGACGTGCTCGTCGCCGACGACGAGCCCACGGCCGCGCGGCTGGGCAAGGGCTACGACCTGTGGGTACGCAGCATCAGGACCGGGGCGGGCGCGATGCCGTACCCCACCCCGGAGGAGGCCGACGCCCACGTCTGGACCGAGGCCGACCGGGAGCTGGTCAAGGACCGGATCGACACGCGCTTCACGGGCACGCCTGAGCAGGTGGCCGAGGGGCTGCGCGTGCTGCGCCGGGTGACCGGGGCCGACGAACTGCTCGTCACCACCATCACCCACGAACACGAAGACCGCGTGCGCTCGTTCGAGCTGCTCGCCGACGCCTGGAACCGCCCGTGAAGCGCCTGACCCCCATCCTTCTCGTCGCCGTGCTGTCCGCGTGCGGCGCGCAAACCGCCCAAACTACGCAGAATGCCACGCTGACCTGGGCCGTCGAAACCCAGCCGATCACGCTGAACCCGCAGTTGTGGTCGCAGAACAAGGCCAGGCTGCTGGTGTTCAACCAGTTCGACGCGCTCATCTCGCGCGGCGAGGACGGCTCGTTCCAGCCGTGGCTGGCCAAGTCGTGGGAGGCGTCGGACGACGGGCTGACCTACACGCTCGACCTGCGCGACGACGTCACCTTCCACGACGGCACGAAGTTCGACGCCGCCTCCGTCAAGGCCAACCTCGACCAGTTCCGCGTGCCGGGCTACAACCCGGCGGTGGCCGCGATCCAGCTCAAGGCCCTCGACGAGGCGGAGGTCGTGTCGCCGTACCGGCTGAAGCTCACGCTCAAGGAGCCGGACGCGCTGTTCCTCGACTTCCTCGCCTCGCCGTACGCCGGGCAGGTCTCCCCGAAGTCGCTCAAGAGTGCCAAGGACCTGAAGTTCGGCGGCCCCGACCTGGTCGGCACCGGGCCCTTCATCCTCGACCGGTTCGTCCAGGGGCAGGAGCTCCACTACCGCCGCAACCCCGCCTACCAGTGGCCGCCCGCCGGCGCCGCGCACCAGGGCCCCGCCTACCTGCCCGAAATCACCTACCGTTTCCTGCCCGAGGCCGCCGTCCGGGTGGGCGCGCTCACCTCCGGCCAGGTGCAGGTCATCGAGGGTGTCCCGGCCACCGAGGTCGGCCTGATCAAGAAGGACCCGGACCTTACCCTCCAGACCTCACTGAACTCCGGCACCGCCTACTCCTACTACTTCAACACCTCCCACCCGCCCTTCGACGACCAGCGCGTACGAGAGGCGTTCCGCGAGGCCGTGGACGTGGACGCGGTGCTGAAGTCCGTCTACCAGGGCACCGCCACCAGGGCGTGGAGCATCGTCGGCGAGAAGAGCCCCTTCTACGACGGCACGCTGAAGGGCACCTTCGGCGGCGACCTGGCCAAGGCCAACTCCCTGCTCGACGCGGCCGGCTGGGGACAGCGCGACGCGGAGGGCTTCCGCGTCAAGGACGGCAAGCGGCTCACGGTCCGCGAGGTCGCCTCCGCGCCGTTCGTCCGCGATCGCAGGGACATCCTGTCCCAGGCCGTCCAGGCCCAGGTCAAGCAGAACGCCGGCATCGACTTCCAGGTCAGGATCGTCGACCAGGGCAGCGCCCAGAAGGCCCTGGAAGAGGACCAGTACGAGATCTTCGGCAACTCCCGCGGCGACTCCGACGCGGGCGCCGCGCTCAACCTGATCCTGCCGGAGAAGGGGGCCATCAACCGCACCCACTTCGCCGACCCCCGGGTGGACAAGTGGCTGGCCTCCGCCTCGGCCACCTCCGACCAGGCCGAGCGCAAGGAGCTCTACGCCAAGGTGCAGCGGGCGGCCGTGACGGAGAAGGCCATCGTGTTCCCGATCTACGTGCCCGCCGACCAGGTCGCCGCGCGGAAGAGCGTGCGGGGGCTCGGCTTCGACCCGGCGTCCGGCACCCCGGCCGGCGCCTACGACGTCCGGATCGGCACGTGATCAGGCGGCTGGGCGCCGGGCTGGCCGTGCTCTGGGCCGCCGCCACGACCTCGTACGTCGCGCTGCTGCTCGCCCCCGGCGACACCGTCGACATCCTGGTCGGCGACGGCCCCGACACCCCGGAGATCCGGGCGCGGATCGTCGCCGAGTGGGGGCTCGACCGGCCCGAGATCGTCCAGTACGTGGCCTACCTGTGGCGGCTGCTCCACGGTGACCTGGGCCGGTCGTACCAGTTGCAGCGTGGCGTCGGCGAGATCCTGGCCACCCAGGTGGGGCCGACCGCGCAGCTCACCCTGGCGGCGGCGGCCGCCGGGGTGGCGCTGGCGGGGATCATCGCCGTCGTCACGGCGGGGCGCGGCCGGTGGCTGCGCGGCGCCGCCTCGGCAGCCGAGCTGGTGTCGGTGTCGGTGCCGCCGTTCCTGATCGGGATCGTGCTGCTGTCGGTGTTCTCGTTCACGCTCGGCTGGTTCCCGGTCTCCGGGGCGCAGGGGCCGGCCGCGCTGGTGCTGCCCGCGCTCGCGCTGGGGCTGCCGATCGCGGGCGTCCTCGGCCAGGTGCTGCGCGGAGGGCTGGAGCGGGCGCTGGAGCAGCCGTTCGCGGTGACGGCACGGGCGCGCGGCCTTACCGAGCGCGCCCTGGTCGCCCGGCACGCGCTGCGGCACGCCCTGATCCCCGCCGTGACGCTGGCGGGCTGGTTCACCGGGACGCTGCTGGGCGGCGCGGTGATCACCGAGATCCTGTTCGGCCGGCCCGGGCTCGGCCAGGTGGCCATGCAGGCGGTGACGGGCCGCGACATGCCGGTCGTGATGGCCGTCGTCCTGCTGTCGGCCATCGTGTACGTCACCATCAGCACCCTCCTCGACCTGGCCTACCGCGCCATCGACCCCCGAATAAGGGGCTGATCGCCAATGTCCGCAGTCGCCGGCTCCCGGCCGGCCCCGAAGGTCTTCGTCCGTCCCGGCGCACTCCTTCCGGCGGCCTTCCTCGTCCTGCTGGGGATCGCCGTCGTGGTGCCCGGCCTGCTCACCTCCGTGGATCCGCTGGCCGCCGACCCGCTCAACGCGCTCAGCCCGCCCGGCGCGGCCCACTGGTTCGGCACCGACCACCTCGGCCGCGACGTGCTGGCCAGGGCTATCCACGGCGCCGGCCACTCGGTCGTCATCGGCGTGGCCGCCACCGCCATCGCGGTCGCCTCCGGCGTGCTGCTCGGCCTCGCCGCCGGCCTGTCGCCCACATGGCTGGACGAGGCGCTGGCCCGCTCGTTCGACGTGCTGTCCACGCTCCCCGAACTGCTGCTCGCCCTCCTCATCGTCGCGATCACCGGCCCGGGCACCGGCAACGTCATCTTCGCCATCGCCGTCGCCCAGGTCCCGAACTACGCCCGCGTGATCAGGGCCCAGACCTTCGTCGTCCGCCACTCCGGCTACGTCGAACAGGCCCTCACGTTCGGCCGCTCCCGCCTGGCGATCACCGCCGGGCACGTGCTGCCCAACGTGCTCGGCCCGATCCCCGTCCTGGCCACGATCGGGCTCGGGCAGGCGGTGATCGCCGGTTCCGGGCTCAGCTTCCTCGGCATGGGGCCGCAGCCGCCGGCCGCCGAATGGGGCGCGATGCTCGCCGAGGCCCGCAACTACCTGCGCGTGGCCTGGTGGGAGGCGTTCTTCCCGGGCCTGGCGATCACGCTCACGGTCGTCTGCCTGACCGTCGTGGGCCGCCGCCTGCAACGCCGCTTCGAAGGGAGAACACCTTGACGACGTACGCGGCCCCGCCCTCCGTCGGCACGCTGGTGGGCGTGACGGACCTGCGGGTGGGCTTCGACGGGACCGAGGTCGTCCGCGGCGTGTCCCTGTCGGTGGCGCCCGGCGAGTGCGTGGCGATCGTCGGCGAGTCCGGCTCCGGCAAGAGCGTCACCGCGCGCACCCTGCTCGGCCTGGCCGGTCCCCGCTCCACCGTCAGCGCCGCGGAGTTCCGCGTCTCCGGCCGGGACGCGCTCGCCTTCGGGCCGGCGGACTGGCGGCGGCTGCGGGGCAGGTTCGCCGGGCTGGTCCTGCAGGACGCGCTGGTCTCGCTCGACCCGCTGCGCACCGTGGGCGCCGAGATCGCCGAGGTGCTGGCCGTGCACGGCGTCGTGCCGCGGGCGCGGCGGGCGGACCGGGTGCTGGAGCTGCTCGAAGCCGTGGGTGTGCCCGATCCGGCGGCCCGGGCCGGGCAACATCCGCACCAGCTCTCCGGCGGGCTGCGGCAGCGGGCGCTGATCGCCTCCGCCATCGCGGCCGACCCCGAGCTGATCATCGCCGACGAGCCCACGACCGCGCTCGACGTGACCGTACAGGCGCAGATCCTGCGGCTGCTCGCCGAGCGCAAGGCGGCGGGCACGGCGCTGCTGCTGATCAGCCACGACCTGGCGGTGGTGGCCTCGATCGCCGACCGCATCCTGGTCATGAAGGACGGGCTGATCGTCGAGGAGGGGCCCGCCGGCGACGTGCTGGGCGCGCCCGCGCACGACTACACGAAGTCGCTGCTGGCCGCCGTGCCGTCCGCGGCCTCCCGGGGCACCCGGCTCACCACCGGCGCACCGCGTACCCGGCCGGTCCCGAACCCGTCCGCGCAGGTCCTCGCGGGGACGGGCCTCAGCCGCTCGTACGGCCCCCGCCGGGTCGTGGACGACGTCTCCTTCGCCCTCCACGAGGGCGAGACCCTCGGCGTCGTGGGCGAGTCCGGCTCGGGCAAGACCACGCTCGCCCGGCTCGCCCTCGGCCTGCTCGAACCCGACGCCGGCCGGGTCAGTCTGCACCAGCGGCAGTGGAGCCACCTGCGCGAACGCGCCCGCCGCCCGCTCCGGCCCCGAATCCAGCTCATTTCCCAGAACCCGCTCGACTCCTTCGACCCCCGCCACACCGTCGGACGCCTGGTGGCCGAACCGCTCCGCCTGCCCAGGGCGGAACGCCACGCCCAGGTGCTCGACATGCTGGACCGCGTCGGCCTCCCGCCCGAGACCGCCGCCCGCCACCCCCGGGAGCTGTCCGGCGGCCAGCGCCAGCGCGTCGCCATCGCCCGCGCCCTCGGCCCCCGGCCCGACGTGCTGGTCTGCGACGAGCCCGTCTCCGCACTGGACGTCTCCATCCAGGCCCAGGTGCTCGACCTGCTGGCCGACCTCCAGTCCGAGTACGGCACCGCGATGCTGTTCATCTCCCACGACCTGGGCGTCGTCCACCATGTCGCCGATCGGGTGCTGGTCATGAAGGACGGCCAGGTCGTGGAGGAGGGCGACGTGCGCGCGGTGTTCTCCCGGCCGCGCGATCCGTACACGCGGGCCCTGGTCGCGTCCGTGCCCCGCATGCCGGCCCGAACGGGCCCACGACTCTAGGAGCGCCGGCCTTCCGTGCGGGTGACGCTGATGGTGCCGGTGGTGGCGCGCAGGCCGAACCCGTACCGGTACTGCTGCCGCGTCTGCGGGGTCGCGAGCGTCTCGCCGATGGAGGCGGTGTGCAGCCGGCGCCACTTGCCCCCGTGCTCGGCGTACGAGGTGACCGTGCCACCGACCAGGAGCAGGGCGAAGCGGTCGCCCGGAGCCAGGGTCAGCGGGACCTCGTCCTGCGCCTTCATGAACGAGCCGCGCGCCCGCAGGTCGAAGCCGGTGGCCTTGCGGGTGTTGTTGTACCAGGCCGTCAGGTAGTTGTCCCCGTCCTTGACCCAGCCCACGAAGACGCTGTCCTCGAACCGGCCGCTGCCGGTGAACGTGCCGGCGGTCAGCACGCTGACGGCCTGGGCGGAGGAGAGCGCGGCGGGCCCGGCCACCATCCCGAAGAACGGCGCGGAACCGCCTCCGGTGAACCTGCCCTCGCCGACGGTGATCGACGGCAGACCTTCCTCGGGGAACGGCCGGTATGTGGCGTACCGGCGTGAGCTGTCGCCCGCGAACCGGTCGTCGACCTCGACCTTGGGCAGCGCCGCGAGATCCAGGCTCGTCCCCGCCGTCAGCGACGCCGCGTCGTTCCGCCCGCCCAGCCAGGACGGCACGACCAGCACACCCGCCGTCACGACCAGCGCCGCCGCCACGGCCGCCACGGCGATCTTCGTGGAGCGCCGCCGCCGGACGAGCGGCTCGGTCGGCAGATCGACCATCGTGCGCCCGTTCGGGTCGCCACCGGTGAGGTCGCGCAGCAACCGCGCGGCGGCCGGGCGCGCGGCCGGGTCCTTGGCCAGGCAGGCGGCCACCAGCGGGCGCAGGGGCTCGGGCACGCCCGAGACGTTGGGCTCGGCGTGCAGGATGGCGTGCAGGATCGCGGGCACGGAAGAGCCGGGAAAGGCGGTCCGGCCGGTCGCGGCGAAGACCATGGTGCTCGCCCAGGAGAACATGTCCGACGCCGGCGTCAGCGGCTGGTCGGTGAACTGCTCAGGAGGCATGTACGACGGAGTCCCCGCCACCTGCGTGTTGCTCGTCATGTGGTCGAGCGCGCGGGCGATGCCGAAATCGATCACCACCGGCCCCTCGGGACCGAGGATCACGTTGGCCGGCTTGAAGTCGCGGTGCACGACCCCGGCGCCATGGATGGAGGCCAGCGCGGTCAGCGTGGAGACCGCCAGCCGTTCCAGCCCGCTGCCGCTGCGCGGCCCGTCGCGCTTGACCAGCTCGTCGAGGGACGGGCCCGGGACGTACTCGCTGACGAGGTACGGCCGCTCGTCCACCACCCCCGTCCCCAGGACCCGGGCCGTGCAGAAGGCGGCCACGCTCGCCGCGACCTCCGCCTCCCGCAGGAACCGCCGCCGGGTCTCGGGATCGCCCGCGGACCGCGCGTGCAGCACCTTGATCGCCACCCGCTGCCCGCCGGGCGATTCCCCCAGGTAGACGGTGCCCTGACCGCCCTCGCCCAGCCGTGCCGAGATCCGATATTCACCGAGTCGCTGGTACTCCAGCGCGCGTGGAACGGTCACAGCGGCACTCCACAGGGTTCGGATGATCTGTCCATGCCGCGCTCAGGGTAGCCCGTGCCTACGCACCAAGAACGACATTTCACGACTTATACGGCGCGCCGCTTCTGGTAGTGCTGCTTGACCAGAGTGCCGGCGCAAACCAGGGCGACCACCCCGAACGCGGCACCGACGAACATGTTGGCGCCGGCGACGTTGAGCACCGCGTTGCAGACCACGCTGACCACCAGGATCAGCCAGAGAAGGGGACGCTTGATGCCGGTCATGGTGTGCTCCTCGTTCACTGGACGGTTCGTCGTGATCAAAGGTACGAACCACCGCCGCGACCGGCGATCCCGCCAAGGGCACTCGTGGGGTACAGCAGGCTGTACCTCACTGGTCCAGACGCATGAAGGTGGCCCCCGCCACGGCCGCCCGGGCGCCGAGAACGTGCCCGTCGCACATCCGCGTCTCGTTCCCCGTCCGGTCGATCACCCGCCACGTCACCGGCTGACCACACGGCCGGCCGGGCCGGTCGTAGTTCCAGGTGCGGTGACATACGCGGCACTCGGAGATGCCGGCCCTGGAGGACAGGGTGTTGCCGTGCTCGGGGCACACGCCCCACGGCATCGCACACGTCTGCTCGGCCTGCACCCTGGCCAGCTCCTTGGCCGCGAGCTGCAGGTCCTCGGCGCCTCTGGCCATCCACCCGGCCGCCTGCCGCGCGGTCAGGAGCACCTCGTGCTCGGGCGTTCCCGCCGGGACGCCGTCACAGAGCTGATGGATCTCCGCGGTGATTGCCTCGGCCCGTCCGGCGAGGTCGTTCAGGTGCGTGGGAGTGACGGTCATCCGGGCTTCCACCTCGCAAAGTACGAAACGTTCCACCTACTGCCAGGCTAGCCATGAGGGTGGGGGTGCGAGCGGCCGGTCGGGGACAAATGGGAGATTCTCCAACACCGCACAGGTACGGGCGCGCGAGAGCCAGCGCGGTCCCGGTGAGCGCCATCCCGAGGAAGACGGGTGACAGGTGCCAGAGGTCGACGTACCCGATGCTCAGGTGGGTGACGACGGCCGGGACGAACCCGGCGGCGGCGGCCGGCGCGAGCGTCCACCACACCCACGCCTCCCCGCGCCGCCAGCCCCAGGCGCTCAGCGCGGTGATCGCCGCGGCCGCCGCCATCAGCCCCCCGCCCAGCCCGGCCCGGTCGTGCGCGATGAACGGCATCAGCCGCTCGTTCACCGCGTCCAGGTCGTCCGCCCCGGCGCCCAGGTACGCCACGTCGCCGGCGACGAACACGTCGGTGAGCCCGACGGCCGACACGGCCACGCCACCGGCGAACAGCCCGATCCCGGTGACCACCATCAGGAGCTGACCGGTGAGCGCGCGGCGGCGCTCACGCTCCGGCCCGTCCGGCCGGGCCGTCCACCGGGGGCCGTCCGGGGACCGGCGGGACGCGGCCACGAACATCGGCAGGAGCACGGCGGTCAGCACCAGGTGCAGCGGCTCGGCGTATCCGTGGGCGAACAGGTAGAGCACCGCCGCGAACCCGATCCACCCCGACACCAGGTACGCCTCCCGCGCCCACGGCCAGCCCCGGCGCATGCCTCCGGCGGCCAGGCCCGCGTACAGGACGCCGATGGCCACCATCGTGCCCGCCAGCGTGATCCGGTCGTGGCGCAGGAAGTGGACGAGGTGGTGGTTGGTGGCGTGCAGCGCGTGCCGGTCCATGTCGAGGAAGGCGCGGTCGTACCAGAGCAGCACCGGGCCGAGCGCGACGGCGGCGGCCACCAGCCCGGCGACGGCCATGATCACGCCCGTCATCAGCCCCCACCACCAGGCGGGCCATTGCCGGGGATCGCCGCCTACTGGCGTGGGGGCGGGCGCGGTGGGCGTCGCCGCCTCCATCACCCGCCCGAACCACCCGGGCCCCGCCTCGATCAGCAGGGCCGGCGTGGCGAGCACGACCTTGCCCGGCTCGGCCAACTCCCGCACCGCCTCCGCCACGGACGCCGACTCCCGGCACACGACCTCCGGCCCGTCCACCGGCAGCACCGCATCCACATACGGCTCAACAGCCCGCGCCACCGCCGAATCCCCGGTCCGCACCATCACCGGCACCCGCCCACGGGCCGCCGCCTCCCGCTCGGGCGCGCACCCCCGTCTGCCCGCCGCCGCCAGCACCAGCGGCACGTCGGCGAGCGAGACCGGTTCGACCACGATCAGTCCCGCGCCCAGCGGTGGCAGGGCCCGGACGGCCTGCCGGGCCACCTCGGGCGGGACCACCGCCCCCAGACGGCTGCGCACCGCGACGCCGCCCACCGTCCCCGCCACATGCGCCGGCGGGTGGCGGTGCCCGAGGAGCCGCGCGATCGCCTTCCCGCCGCCGGGCAGCGACCCGGTCCAGGCCAGCACCCCCAGCGCCGCCAGCCGCGACCGCCGCACCCCCAGCAGCGCCCCCGCGATCCCGCGCAGCGGCTGGTACGTCCAGTCAGGCATCGGTCACTCCCAGCGCCGGCGTCCAGGCGAGAACGGACTCCATCGACCTCAGCAGGGCCCCCTGCGGCATCAGCCGGGCCACCAGATTCCGCGACCCGCCGAGCCCACCACCGCAACAGGCACAACGCCCCCTTTTTTAAGCGACTGCTCAAGGAGACGATAGCCCGATTTGAGCAGTCGCTCAACAGGGCCACTAACGAATATGTGATCGACCTCACATTTGTGCTCGGGTACGATTACATGATCATCGCGGCTGCGAGGAGGGACCCCCATGCGTCCTGGAATTCCCGTCATGCGCACCACCATCACCCTGCTCACGGCGCTGGCCGTCGGCCTGTTACCCGCGACCGCGGCGCAGGCGCAACCCCAGCCGGGCGCCCCGGGGCTCAAGATCAAAGAAAGCCGCCATCGGGTCAAGGCGATCGGCCCCGGCTTCGTGCTGAGGCTGTCGAAGCACGGGCTCGACGTGCGCATCGACGAGGAGCGGTTCGGCGACCCCGCCACCGGCAACCCGATCGTGCGCCAGACGATCGACCTCACCGGCCTCACGCTCCGGCCCTTCGAGTGCCGCAACGGCACGTACACCATCAGAACCGGCACCTTCAAGCGCACCTGGCGGCTCTCACAGCTCGCCAAGCGGCCCCTTCCCTACACCGACGGCTTCGCGACCAGCGCGCCGGGCATCTTCACCCCGTTCCTCGGCGAACTCGACGGCACCGTGACCGACGCCGACGGCCGTACGCTGCGGTTCCTGATCTCCGACCTGGTGCAGGAGGTCCTGACCCCCGACGGGTTCGCCGCCACCGCGCCGATCCACGGGCTGTTCATCGACGAGCGAGGCCGGGTACGCGACCGCATCTCCCTCATCGGCCGCTTCAACGCGGGCCCCGGCGGTCAGAACCCCGTCTACGGGATCGAGGACCGCGGCACCTGCCGGCAGACCGCCAACCTGCCCTACGGCCCGGGCAGCGAGAACGCGGTGGTGACCGGACCGCTCTTCGTGCTCCCGTTCAGCGCGCCCGTGACGGTGCCCAGGGACCACTGACGCTCAGGACAGCTGGCAGTTGGCCACGGGCATGAATCCGTTGGCCGGCTGTTCGCCCACGGCATTGGGATATTTCGGATATTTCCACTGGCACAGCGTCGTCGCGGTGATCTGCGTGCTGGATCCGTTGCACCGCAGGTCGTACCAGGATCCCATGGCCGAGGTGTAACCCCGCTCATGGCAGTACGCGTTGGCGTCGGTCCACGTGGCCGTGCCCGTCGAGGGCGGAGGCGGCGCCTCCGTGGTGGGCTCCCGGGTGGGGAACGACGACGTGGGTTTCGATCGCGGAGTCTGATAGACGGTCGTGACCCTGGTGTGCGGGGCGGGATTCGTCTTGCGCGCCGGGGTCGCGGACTTGCGCGGCGCCCTGGTGGGAGCGGTCGCGGGGCTCTGGGCGAGCTGGGCCACCCGGCCCGGCCCCGCCGTGGGCGTCGGCTTGGGCGTGCTGGGCCTTGGTGACGGGGTCGGGGAGGAAGCGGTCGTCGCCGGTCCGGCCGCCCGCTGCTGGGCGCCGCTCGGTGAGAGGGCGTAGAAGCCGAAACCCGCGGTGGCGACCAGGGCCACCGCGCCGGCGGCGAACGCCCGCCGCCTCACGGGCCTCCTGGCCGGGGCGGGAATCCAGGCGGGGGCGGGCAGCGCGCTGAGCCGTTCGACCACCTGGGCGGCGGTGGGCCGCAGCGCCGGCTCCTTGGCCAGGCACTCCCGCAGCAGCAGCCGGAACGGCCCCTCCAGCCGCCGCAGATCGGGCTCGCTGGACAGCACCGCGTGCAGGGCGGCCGGCACACTGTCGCCGGGGAACGCCCGCTCGCCCGTCGCCGCGTAGTACATGGTCGCGGCCCACGTGAACAGGTCCGCGGCCGGGCCCACCTCGCCGTTCGCGATCTGCTCCGGCGCCATGTAGGCGGGGCTGCCGATCGGCTGGCTGGTGACGACCGACTGGCTCAGGTCCAGCGCCTTGGCGACCCCGAAGTCGATCACCACGGGCCCGTCGGGACCGAGCAGCACGTTGCCCGGCTTGAAGTCCCGGTGCACCACCCCGGCCGCGTGGATCGCCGCCAGCGCCGTCGCGGTGTTCACCGCCAGCCGCTGCAGCGCCGCCGCGCCGCGCGGCCCGCTCTCGCGCACCGAGTCCTGCAGGGACGGCCCGTCCACGAACTCACTCACGATGTACGGCCGGCGCCCCGCGAACCCGGTGTCGAGCAGTTGCGCCGTGCAGAACGGGGCCACCCGCTTGGCGGTCTCCACCTCCCGCAGGAAGCGCACCCGAGCCTCGTCGTCGGCGATCAGGTGCTGATGCAGCAGCTTGACCGCGACGAGAACGCCGTTCGGGCCCCGGCCCGCGTACACGACGCCCTGCCCGCCCGACCCCAGCCGGTATTCGAGCCGGTACGGCCCCGCCGAGCCGGGATCCTCAGCGGTCAGCACCATCATCCGGCCTCCCACCGGTGGTGATCGGCCGGCCGGGCGGATGCCGGGCGACCAGCCCCTCGGCGGTCGCGGTGAGCATCAACACGAAGTAGTCCTCCGGGGTGTGCGCGGGGATGCCCGCCATGGCCTGTCGCAGCAGCGCCGAACCGGCCTTCACGGCCTGCAGGTCTTCGGCGGTCTCGGGGGTGTAGTAGGCCGCGCGCTCCTGCTCGGCCATGGTGGCGCCCAGGGTGATGGTGGCGATCGCGGAGGACAGCACGGTGGCGGCGGCCGGGTCGTAGCCGCGCCGGCCCAGGGCCACGATCTGGTGTTCCAGCAGCCGGATGCCCGAGGGTCCGCGCGGGAACAGCCGCTGGAAGTATTCGGCCGTGCCGGGGCGTTCGAGCGTGAAGCGCCGCAGTTGCGCGGCGAAGCCGACGAGGTGGGCGACGGCAGGTTCCGCCGGGTCGTCGACCAGCGTCAGGTCCGCCAGGATCGCCTCGCCGACCAGCCGCTCCAGCGCCGACCTGCTCGGCACGTGGCGATAGACCGCCGCCGTCGTGACGCCGAGCGCGTCGGCCACGGCCTGCACGGTCAGGCCGGCCAGGCCGATCCGGATCCCGGCTCCGATCACGTCGCCAAGACCGAAGCTGGCCGTGCGACCGCCGGTTCTCATCGGTGGGCCCCCTTAGTTACGGGGCCTAACTTAGAAGAATGATCAGCGCGGCACAAGTGCCGGAACGCAGTACGGGCCCGCACCCCCGAAGGGGTACGGGCCCGTACTTACTACGTGTGCCTGGGTCAGGCGGCGACGATGTTCTCCGCCTGCGGGCCCTTCTGGCCCTGGACGATGTCGAAGGACACCTTCTGACCCTCGGTCAGCTCACGGTAGCCACCGTTCGAGACGATGTTGGAGTAGTGGGCGAAGACGTCGGCGCCGCCGCCGTCCTGCGCGATGAAGCCGAAGCCCTTTTCCGAGTTGAACCACTTCACGGTTCCGCTTGCCATGTCGATCTCCTTAGATAAGTGCAGAAACCAACGAATTCGCACCTCGCGAATTCGTGTCGCCGCGATTGCCCATCCGGAAATGACCGGCAAACAAAACGCGCCCGAAGAAACATACTCTGTCGGGCGCGAACAAAGTCTTTATGGGTAACACAACTGCAACGCTTCATAGGCTAGCACAAGGTTCCCGTGCGTGGGTGCGGGGATCGCAACGGATTGGTGCGGCTTCTGTGGTGTTTTGCCAGCTCTTGACCGTTTGTTCACTGATCCAAATCTCTCGCGGCGGGTGCCGCGGAGCCGCCCCAGGCGGGGCAGGGGGCTCCGGGCGCCCTGTGCGGAGTGTGATATTTGATGCTTGAGTGCGAAATGCGCCACAATTTCGGCTATGCCGTCTCCGCTCAAGCCAGCAGACCCCCCACGGCTCGCGGGCTACGAACTCCAAGGCAGGCTCGGCGAGGGTGGCCAGGGCGTCGTCTTCCTGGGGGTCACCGAGTCGGGCGAGCGCGTGGCCGTCAAGTGGCTGAAGCCGGAGCTGTCCAGTGACCACGGCACGGTCGACCGCTTCCTGCGCGAGGCCGGGGTGGCCCAGCGGGTGGCGCCGTTCTGCACCGCGCAGGTGCTGGCCACGGGTGTCGAGGACGAGCGGCCGTACATCGTCAGCGAGTACATCGACGGCCCGTCGCTGCAGGAAGTGGTCGCCACGCGCGGCCCCAGAACCGGGACGGACCTGCACCGGCTGGCGATCGGCACGGTCACCGCGCTGACCGCCATCCACCACGCGGGCATCGTGCACCGCGACTTCAAGCCCGGCAACGTGATCATCGCCTCCGACGGCCCACGGGTGATCGACTTCGGGATCGCCCGCGCGCTCGACGCGACCGCGACGCTGACGGCGTCGGTGCTGGGCACGCCGGCGTACATGTCGCCGGAGCAGCTCCACGGCCGGCAGATCGGCACGGCCTCCGACCTGTTCTCCTGGGCCGCCACCATGATCTACGCCGCCACCGGGAAGTCGCCGTTCCACAGCGAGAGCGTGGCCGCCGTCCTGACCAGGGTGCTGCACCACGAGCCGGACGCGTCCGGGCTGGACCAGCCGCTGCGCCAGGTGGTGACCGCATGTCTGAGCAAGGACCCCGTCCGGCGCCCCACCGCCGACCAGGTCCTGCAGACCCTGCTCGGGGCGCAGAAAGAGGAGAAGACCGCCCCCGCCTCCTCTGTTGCGCGCTCGCGGGCGCGCCTGCGAGGTCCGTTGATCGGGGCCTCGATCGCCGTGGCGCTCACGGCCGGGGCGGCGATCGCCGTACCGTGGACACGCCTGAACGCCGCCCCGGCGACCACCGCCACCCCGGCCGCGATTTCGAAGAACACCCCGGTGACCACGCCTGCCGCCACGACCCTGTCGGGACTGAACGCCCAGCTCTTCGAGCTCCCGAACGATCCGATCGTGCTCACGAACTACGTCGTGTGGGACGCCAAGAGGGAGGCGCCCAAGAATTTCATGCGGACGAAGGGGAGCGTCGACCCGTTCGAGCGGCGCGGTGGGTGGGAGGCGAGGGTGTCGCCGGACGGCAAGTACGTGGCGACGCGCGACCAGGAGCTCGACGACGACAACATGGATTCGGTCACGGTGACGGAGCGCTCGACCGGCGACTCGTTCACGGTCCAGAGCGTGAAGGATCCGCTGAGCGCCGAGATCATCGCCTGGTCGCCCGACAGCTCGCGGGTGCTGCTGGACATCTTCGACACCAAGGGCGACAAGACGATCATCCACGGGTACGCCGTCATCGACGTGGCCGGTGAGAGCATCAAGGTGACGAAACTGCCCAAGACCCAGGACGAGGGCTTCGTCTGGGGGTTCGGCGGGAAGGGCGTGGTCAGTCCGTACAAGGGCGAGGACGGCCTGCGTTTCCGCGACGAGAACGGCAAGGTGGTGCGCGATCTCCCCGCCGCCGGCAAGATCCCGTCCTTCACGCAGGACATCTTCACGCCCTCGGGCAAGAGCTTCGTCACGGACTGCCCGCCGCCGGAGGGAGACGAGACGACCTGCGTCTGGGACGCGGCGACCGGGGCCAGGACCCAGGTGGTCGATACCGTCTGTGATCACCTGCTTGGCTGGTACGACGAGACCAACCTGTTCTGCTACCGGGCGGCCGGGAACGACCAGAAGAAGTTCACGATCGAGGTCGTCAACCTCAAGGGCGCCTCCGTACGCAAGCTGCTGAGCCTCGACTACGGCGAGGACTTCGACTTCTTCTACAACCGCCGAACGACCTGAGCGCCTACCGTCCCTGAGTGTCGAGGCGCAGCGTGAGCGGGCCCCGGTGGTCCAGCGTGCCGCGATACTCGATCCGCTGGTCCGGCACGAGCCGCAGGCCCGGCAGCCGTTCGGCGAGCAGGCGCAGGGAGACCTCGACCTGGCGGCGCGCCAGCCCGGCCCCAGGACAGTAGTGGGCGCCCTGCCCGAACGCCACGCCGGCCTGCGGAGGCCGGGTGATGTCGAACTCCCCGGCCCGCTCGAAGGCGTCCTCGTCACGGTTGGCGGAGGCGAGACAGACGGCGACCTCGGTGCCGGCGGGCAGCTCACGACCTCCCAGGGTGGTGTCGGCGGTCGTCACCCGCAGGAACAGGTGTGTCGGGCCGTCGAAACGGGCGATCTCCTCGGTCGCGTTCGCCGCGAGCTCGGGCCGTTCGCAGAGCAGCCGCCACTGCTGGGGGTGGGAGAGCAGGTGGAGCAGGGCGTTGCCGAGCAGCGCCGAGGTGGTGATGTGGCCCGGCAGGGCGAAGCTCAGCACCAGGCCGACCAGCCCGGCCATGTCGCCGGCGCCGTACGCGGCGATGTAGTCGCTGATCAGGTCGTCCCTGGGCGCGGTGCGGCGCTCGGCCACATAACGTGCGATGAGGTGCTGGAAGCGCACCCAGGCGCGGGCGCACTCGACCCGCTCCTCGTCCGAGGAGAACTGGTGCCCCATCCCCATGGCCGCCGCGGCCCGGCTGTCGTCCCCGAACGTCTTGGCGTCCTCCTCCGCGAAGCCGGCCAGCCGGGCGATCACATCGACGGGCAGCCGGTTGGCGTACGCGGCCATGAACTCGACGCGCCCCTCCTTGGCGAGCCCGTCCATGAGGACCGAGGCCCGCTCGGTGATGTACGGCTCGGCCGCGTCGACGCGCTCGGGCGACAGCGCCGCCGCCGCGGGCGCCCGCAACCGCCGGTGCTCCTCGCCGTCCATCGTGATGTACGCCTCCCGCAACGGATAGCCCTTGGCCAGCTCCTCCAGGATCACCGGCGGGAACGGCGTGTACGGCCGCAGCGTGTTGGCCGAGGAGAAGGTCCGCCCGTCGCGCAGGATCCTGCGCACATCGGCCATCTTCGTCACGACCCAGGCCCCGACCACGGGGGAGAAGAACACCGGCTCCTCCCGCCGCGCCCGTTCGTAGAAGGGGTAGGGATCGTTCAGGTGCGTGCGGAGCGGGTGGTAAATGTCGCCCAGGGACATGCCCATCACCTTTGCCCGATAGCCCGGCGATTGCCCTGACTATAAACGTTCAGTAGGTGATATTCGGGCGCGGCGGCTTCGTCATCCCGGCCCCCAGGAAATAGTCGACGTGGTGCGACTGCAGGTAGCCCTTGAGCGTCATGGCGTTGCGGTAGGCGGGGTTGTGGGCCAGCGTGTACAGCCGGGTGGCGGACGGCTGGTTCGTGGTGAAGACGATCAGTTGGTCGTGGGCGGCGTTGGTGTAGACGACCTCCTCGCGCCAGTCGCCCAGGATGTCGCCGACCAGCGCCGGGTTCGGCCCGCCGGCGTTGACGGCGCCGTAGCCGGAGATGGTGAGCAGGCGCGGCAGGCTGTTGGTGGGCCTCGGGTCGGCCGGGTTCCACTTCTCGAACTTGCCGTCGTTCAGCAGCTCCATGGTCAGGTCGCCGTCCCACCACAGGCCCAGGTGCGGCCAGGGGCGCCGTGAGGTGTCGGGCTCGGTGAGCTGGTTACCGCGGGCGTTGTAGAGGCCGGAGAACGACCAGACCTCCATGCCGGGGAAGCGCGGGTCGATGTCGCCCGCCATGCCGCGGCCGACGTCGCCGACGCCCGCCTCGACGTGCTTCCAGAGCATCGTGCCGTTCGCCGCGTCGTAGTAGTACTCGCGCAGGCCGCTGGGGTTGTCCTGCTGCACGCCGTAGCCCTGCAGACCGGCCCGGCCCGGGTCCATCTTGGCGAGGTGGAAGCGGTCGCCGTGGATGACGCCCTGGCCGGCCAGGGAGTAGCGCACGGTGCCATTGCCGTTCAGGACGAACCCGATCTCGGCGATCTCGTCCTTGCCGTCGCCGTCCACGTCGATGATGCGGGTGTTGTGCCCGTCGGGCATGTCCTGGTTGCCGCGCAGCCACTTCCACTGCCGCGTCAGCGTGCCGCCGGTGAACCTCCAGGCGGTCATCATGAGGTTGAAGCCGCCGTTTCCGACGCGGTTCTTCATGTACGCGACCAGGCTCGGGGTGACGCCGTCGAGGTAGCCGACGCCGAACCGGGCGTACATCGGGCCGTCGGCCACATAGTCGGTGGGCACCGGGGCGGTGGCGCGGGGCGCTCCGGTCCGGCCGTCGAGGATGGCGATGGCCTGCTGGTCGGGCGTGTACCTGGTGCCGTCGCCGAAGGTCACGCCCGCCGCGATCCGGACGGCGACCTCGGCGCGGCCGTCGCTGTCGAGGTCGGCGACCGTGACGCCGTCCCAGTGGCCCACGTCGATGGTGGCCGAGCCGCCTTCGATGTTGTCCTGGTTCGTGCTGTTCGGGCCCATGTCGACCGACCACAGGAACCGGCCGTCGCCTCGGTATGCCTCCAGCTTCTGCGGCGAGGTCTGGCGGTCGATGACGTAGTCGTACTCGCCGTCGCCGTCCAGGTCGCCGGCCCAGGTGAACTTCACGGGGCCGCCGGCCCGGATCGGGATGCGGACCACCGGCTCGACGGCGTGGTTCGCGGTCAGCGTGAACGCGCCGCTCGCCGCCTGCTCGGTGCCGTTGAGCACGGGCCGGACGTGGTAGCCGTTGGCCTTCGTCAGGTCGGCGGTGGTGTCGGTGTAGTTGGTGCCGCCGGTCAGGACGGCCGCGTTGAGCTTGACGTACGCGCCGCCCGCGGTGGAGCGGTAGACGTTGAAGCCGAGGCCGTCCGGGTCCAGGCCCAGCAGCCGCCAGGTGACCAGGACACTGGCCGAGCCGGAGCGCACGGCCACGACGCCGCGGCCGAGATTCTCCATCGGGCGCGCGGCGGCGGCCTGCGCGGGCGCCCCCGCGGCTCCCGTGATGAGCGCCAGGATCGCCGTCGCGGTGACGCATAAGAGCTTCATGGTCGTCTCCTTCGGGGTCAGGCGGGGAGCTTGTCGCCGACGAGGGCCAGGCACTGGATGGCGGCCAGGCCGTACTGCGCGGAGGCGTTGGTGCTGAAGGCGGCCTCGTCGATCGGCTTGAGCACCTTCGGGCCCTCGATCCGCACCGACGTGAACGGGTGGTTCTTCGGGTAGCCCGCGTGGCCGGTGTCGAACTCCTTCCACGCCCGCGCGGCCAGGTTCGCGTCGCCGAGCTTGGCGGCCGCGTACGCCGTGAGCCTGGAGTGGGCCTGGCGCAGGTTCAGGTTGCCGAACGACTGCCCCGTCTCGGCCGTCTGCTCGGCGGCGGTGCCGTTGTAGAGGCGGCAGTACTGCAGCCACGCCTTGGTGAACGCCTCGTCGCCGGTCAGGGCGATGACCTCGCTGCACAGTTCGACCAGGCCGAACACCGCGCCGAGCGAGCCGACGCTGACCGCGGTGTCGTTCGGCTTGAAGGTGCCGTCGTCGAGGTCGTACCAGCCGCCGCCGCGGATGAAGCCGTTGGGCATCGCGGCGATCGTGCGCATGCCGTTCAGCAGCTTCTCGCGGGCGATCGGGTCGCCGCCGCGCTCCCACTCGGTCAGCCAGGCCAGCGCCATGGCGCCCCAGTCGGTGCCGGTGCCGACGCCGAGCGCGTGCGGGTCGGGCTCGTACGGCTCGGTGCGGATCTTGCGGATGGGGTCGAGGACCAGGAACGTCTTGTCGGAGTCGACCAGGTCGCGCATCAGGTCGCCGACCCGCTCGTCGGCGGTCAGGAAGTAGTAGAAGCGGCGGTAGCCGGCGTTGCTGATGCGGGTCTGCTTGGCGCTGTCGGCCCAGTGCTGTACGCCGTGCCGGGTGCCCAGGTCGCGCCATTTGCCGAGATGGTAGACATCGACCTCGCCGGTGTGGCGGGTCATGGCCTCGGCGAACCGGAACGCGTCGGACTTGCCGGTGCGCAGGTAGTGGTACCAGAGCCACAGGTCGGTGGAGAGCTCGGAGTTGTCCCAGGCGTAGCCGCCGACGTCGTAGCGCCAGACGTGGCGGTCGCCGTCGTAGCTGTGCATGACGTCGCCGTAGTCCCAGAAGCCGTACCACGAACGCTGGTCGACCTGCTCCTTGTGGAAGGTGAACATGAGGTCCAGGCGGTCCTCGATCAGCTTCCTGGCCGGGGTCGAGCGGTCCACCGGCGACCAGTCGCCGAACACCCCGGCCGCGTGCAGGTGCGCCGGGGGCGCCACGATGAGCGGCGGCGTGCGCACGGCCGCGGTCAGCTCGGCGATCTTCTCGGCGGCCGGGGTCGCCTCCAGCGCCCAGAACATCAGCTCGGTGGTACGCGCGATGCCGTACGGGGTGCCGAACCCGGGCTCGTAGTCCTCGTACGTGATCTCCAAGCCTTCGAGCTGCTCCGGATAGGTGTCCTGGCCGAGCCCGTCGTGGTAGAAGCGCAGGTCCATGGGCCCGGCGTCGGGCGACCACAACCACAGGGTCACCTCGGCCGTGTCACCGGCCGCGCCGCGGATGTCGAGCTGCGTCGGGTGCAACTGCCAGAAGTCGCGCATGCCGAAGGCGAACCCGCCCTCCGGACTCCCGATGTAACCCAAGCCCCCGGCCCGGCCGCCCGCGTCCACCGGGATCCAGCCGTGCCCGGCCTTGGTCCGCTTGCGGATCTGGAAGCCGTCCGCGCTGAGCTGGCGCAACGAGTAGTCGCCGAAGGCCGGGATCAGGTGCAGCCGCGAGCTGACCCGGGTGTCCCAGGTCGCCACCGCCGGGGTCGCCTGCCCCGCGACCTGCGCCTGGCGCACCGCCGCGCCCGGGTCGCGGCGCAGCCCGGTGATGCCGCGCACCGCCTCCGACAGCACGCCGTCGCCGTTGCCGGCGAAGCGGACGTGCCGGTTGTACAGCTCGCCGCGCATCGGCACCGCGAACCTGAGGCCGAGGCCCCGGATGAAGTCCTTCTTCTCGTTGCCGTCGTAGACGAAGCTGTGCACCGCGCGGACGCCGTCGCTCGCGGCGTAGAAGTACAGGCGCACGGTGAACGGCAGCCACGACCGGCCGCCGCGCCGGTGCCGGCCCTCGATCCTGACCACGGCGCGGACCGGGCCCGACTGCTCGACGGTCACCTTCTCGGTCCGCCCGGCGAACTTCTCCCATTTCGCCGACCCGGACTCGTCGTCGTCGATCTCGTCCTGGCGCAGGCAGACCAGCTCGCCGTCGCGGGCGATCTCGATGGTGCCGCGCCGGATCGCGCGTACCAGCTTGTCGCCCTTTTTCGGGATAAGGCAGGTGATCGCGCCGGTGTTCACCTCGACCTCGTCGCGCCCGTCCCTGACGGTCACGGCCGCTGTGGGCGCGGCCGGTGGGCCCGCGGCCAGCACGTACTGCTCGGCCGGGGCGATGTCGGCGCCGATGGCGTGCGCGGTCCACTTCACCGACCCGTCCGGCCAGTACGCGGTCGCCCACGTCTGCACCGGCACCTGCTGCCCGGCGGCGGTGCGTAACGCGAACGCCTGCTCCTTGGCCACCGCGCCCTTCGGCCACGCCACACCCCACGTGGAACCACCGGCGAGTTGCTCGGGCGCGCCACCCTCCAGCCACCTGAGCGGGACGTCGTCCGCTGGTTGCCGCTCGGCCCGCGCCGGCCCGGCCGTCCAGCCGATCTGTCCGGCGGCGCCGACCGCCGCCGCGCTCAAGAGCAGGTTCCGTCGGGACATCATCGCCATGGGGGGCTCCAACTGTTTAACCGTTTACTAAGAGCCGATCGCAACATGAGCGGTAATGCCTGTCAAGGGCCCTGTGAACGCTTGCAGCCGACTATTTGGCGAAGCCGGCGACCACCAGCGGCAGTGCCTTGCGGACGGTCTGGTTGTGGTCCACGTCCCCGGCGTCGGTGAGGGTCTGGGTCGCGCCGTGGGCGCGCAGCCTCTTCTGGCAGTAGAGGGCGTTGTCGTAGGCGACGTCCTGGTCGCCCTTGGCGTGATGGAGGCGCACCGGTACGGCCGGTTTCCAGTCGCAGGTGGAGTCGAGCGCCGTCAGCAGTTCCTTCAGCTTGCCGGTCGGCTCGCGTACCCGGTCCAGGAACCGCGCGGTGAACAGTTTCGCGGAGGTCGGCGGCAGTGCCTTGGCGATGTCGGCGGCCTCGAAGGAGCTGAGGTCGAACGGCCCGGCGATCGGCGCCAGCCCGCCCAGCCGGAAGTGCGGGTCCCGCCCCTGTTGCAGGGCCCGTCCCACCATCATGGTCGCCGGACCGCCCTGCGAGAAGCCGCTGACCAGCACCCGGGCGTCGAGCCGGCGGTGGTGGGCCGGCCCTTGGCGTCGGTCGTGCGATAGACCACGCGGTAGGCGGTGACGCCGTACTTCACCTGGGCCGGGTCGATGCCGGTCGCCTTGAGCCGCTCGGCGACCTGGCCCTTGTCCAGTTTTTCCACCTGGGTCGAGGAGACCACGGCGCCGCGGGGCGCGACCGTGGCCTGGGCGGGGAACGTGGTCGTCAAGCAGCCAAGCGCGAGCGTACTGGAAACGGTTACGCGAAAAAGGGCCACGCCAAAACCATAGAAACGGCTTCAGCTTGGCGCTCTCCCGGCGATACCCCGAACGCCGGTAGGGCTGGCCCTACTCCGGCTTGAGCCGGTGGATCTCGGCGGTGGTGCTCCGCACGGCGGCCTTCATGAAACGCACGAGGGCGTCGAGTTCGCCGTCGTCGAACGCGCCGAGGTCCTCCCGCGTGCGTTCGACCAGTCCCGCGTAGGCGGCGGTGACGCGTTCGAGGCCGTACTCGGTGGGCTCGACGAGCACCCGCCGGCGGTCGCCGGGGTCGGCCACGCGCCGGACGCAGCCCGCCGCGACCAGCCGGTCGATCATGCGGGTGGCGGAGCCCGTCGTGAGGTTCACGTGTTTGGCCAGCACGCCCGGCGTCGCGGGGCCGTGCCGCCCGAGGACGTGCAGGCACTGCACGTCGGTGTCGGTGACGCCCAGCCGTTCGGCGACCACGTTGTTGAGCTGCACGACCAGGATCGCCCAGCCGGGCACCGCGACGCCGACGAGCTCGGCGATCAGCGCCTCCCTGTCCGTCATCGTGAGACCACTCCATCCGATTTCGCTGCGCCGTGCAGTAATTTGTGTTGTACATTAACTGCGTCGCGCAGCTACTGTGTTATGCAGTGACATTATGCCATCCCGGCAAGGAGAGATCTGATGCCCGCACTCACCGTCGACCCGTTCGCCAGCACCGTCCGGGGGATCGACGAGCCCCATCCCGCCCGCGCCGAACTCCGCGCCGCGGGCCCCCTCGTCCAGGCCGAGGCTCCGGCCAGTGGCCCGGCGTGGATCATCACCGACAACGCGCTTGCCCGCGAAGCCCTCGTACACCCCCAGATCGTGAAAGACCCGGCATACGCGCCGGCGAGCTGGGACCCCCGGACGGCTGGGCTCGAACCGACCGCCGCCGCCCAGCCGTCGCTCACCACCTTCGACGGCCCCGCCCACGAGGGGCTGCGCCGGGCGCACGCCCCGCTCTTCACGGCCCGGCGGATGAACGACTACACGGAACGCATCACGGACATCGCCCGCGACCTGCTCACCCGGCTCGCCGGCCGAGGGGAGACGGTGGATCTGATGGCCGACTTCACCACGCGGTTCCCTCTCACCGTGGTCTGCGACGTGCTCGGCGTACCGCTCGACCGGATCGACCAGGCCATCGCCGCCTGCCGAGGCATGTACGGCGAGACGCCCGAGGAGGTGGGGAGGGCAATGGCCGCCTTCGGCGACCTGGCGGCCGCCGCGCTGAGCGACGGCCGCGACGGCCTCGCCGTCGAGCTGCGCGACCGGGTCCCCGAGGAGATCACCGAGACGCAGCTCCACTACCTGATCTTCACGCTCATCTTCGCCGGGCAGCTCACCACCGACCCGTCGCTGGGGTTCCTGCTCGCCCGCGCCTTCTCCTCGGAGGAGGGTCCGGTCGACGCGTTCGTCAGGGATACGTTGCGGCTGCACTCGCCCGCGCCGTACAGCCTCTGGCGGTTCACCTCGGCCGAGATCGAGCTGGCCGGGGTGCGGCTTCCCGCCCGTTCGCCGGTGCTCATCGACATTCAGGGCATCAACACCGATCCCGGCCGCCCGATCGGGCCCGACCTCACGTTCGGGGCCGGCCACCACTACTGCACCGGTGCCCAGCTCGCGCAACTGGAGCTGGGCGCGGTCGTGCGGGTCCTGCGGAGCGACTTTCCGTCCGCTCGTCTCGCGGTGCCGTACGCCGAGCTTCGGCAGGCCGACCTCGGTGGCATCCAGGGCAGCCGGTTGGTCGCCCTCCCGGTGGTCCTGCGGGGCTGATCAACCTCTGGCGAGCGCCGAGCCTCCCACGGGGATCAGCGCGGCGAGCATTTGCCGACGACCGTGGTGATCTCTATTCGATCACGGATAGTCCGTGATGTACACCGGCACGCCGACCTTGGTGGTGTCGGCCGCGTCGCCCACGCCGTTGACGACATGGTCGATCGTGCCGGCGCTGAGGTTGACCGTCATGATGTGGTGCAGCCGGACGCCCGGGGTCCGCGGCACCTCGAAGCCGTTCTCGGTGTGGATCCGCGGGTTGTTCTGGTTGAAGACGTAGACGCCGCCGCCGTACAGGTTGTGCGTCTTCACCCGGTCACCGACCTTGTAGCCGGCCCAGCCCTCGACGTCGCCGTTCATCCAGTCGGCCTGGGCCGGCGGGTCGTACGGCAGCTCGTTCTGGTAGAGGATCGTCGTGCCGTGATCGCCGTTCCAGACGGTGTTGTACCGCTGGAAGTGCTCGACGAACAGGCCGGTCGCGGTCACGTGGTCGCCGTTGATGACGGCGCCGTACCTGCCGAGGTTGGTGTTCCAGCGCTGGGTGTCGGTGAAGCCCTCGACGCCGTGGTCGGCGCGCCACACCCAGGCGTGGTCGATGAGCACGTGGTCGCCGTTGACCTCCAGCGCGACGTCGGTCTTGCCGACGTGCGGGCCGCCGACCCGGAAGTACACGTCGGACAGCGTCGTCGGGTCGTCCGCGCGGCTCCAGTTCCTGCCGTGCCTCTGGCCGACCCGCAGCAGCGCCGGTGACTTCTTCAGGCCCGCGTCGATGGTCACGCCGGCGATGACGACGCCGGGCACGCCGGCGACGTCGAGCGGGATCGAGCCGTGTACGGCGGTCAGCGTGGCGTGCCCGAGGCCCAGGACGACCGTATTGGGGCGCTTGACCTCGATGCCGCGCGCGACGTCGTACACGCCGGGGGTGAGCAGCAGGTGCTTGCCGCGGGCGAGCTGACGGTTGATGACCTGCGCCGAGTCCGACGGCCTGGCGACGAAGAAGTCGGTGATCGGCAGCGTGCGGCCCGGCGTCATACCGGTGGCCCACGAGACGCCGCGCGTGTTCTTCCTGGCGGCGGGCACGCGGACCTGGTACCTGCCCTGCGCGTCGGTGTACAGGTAGGGCTTCTCCCGGCTGACGGGCGTGGTGTCGAGGGTCGTGTACGGCGGGTTCGGGAAGCCGGCCTCGTCCGGGGCGCCGGCGACGCCCGAGAAGACCTGGTTCCAGACGCCGTTCGACCAGCCGGCGACCTCGCTGTCGCGGGTCAGCCACTGCTGCTGCGAGCCGTTCGTGACGGCCGGCAGCTTGGAGTCGGCGATGAAGCCGCCGCTGGCGTACTGCGGGCCGGCGGTGCAGTAGTCCATCAGCGACAGGTTGCCGCCGCCGATGTTGAGACGGCGTAAGGAGACCGCCTGGGAGACGGCCCAGAAGTTCGCCGACGCCCGGCAGCCGTCCTGGCCGGTCGCGTTGACGTTGATCGACAGGTTGGACAGGGTGCGCCAGAAGTTGACGAGCGCGAGGCAGTTGCCGGTGCCGCCGTCCGCCAGGCAGCGGTTGTAGACCTCGACCTTGCCGTTGATGACGACGTCCGTGGGCGAGGCGCCGAGGCCGGCGATCTCCGTGTAGTAGCCGACCTTGACCTGGAGCGGCTGTTCGGCGGTGCCGTACGTGCCGGGCTTGAAGAGGTACGCGTGGCGGGTGGTGCCCATCTCGTTGTCGGCCTGGGCGGCGTGCGCGGCGTCGAGGGTGGCCTGGATCGTGCCGATCGGCATGCTCGGATCGAAGACGGTGACGTTCGGGCCGAGGTCGGGGGCGGTGGGGGGTGGCGTCGCGGCGGCGGGCGTGCCCGCCGCCATGACGGCGGTGGCCAGCGCGAGGACGAACGTTCGGGGGATCTTCATGCGGTACGTCCCTTCCGCCGTGCGAGAGAGCGCTCTCTCACCCTGCGGAAGTTGTACCGCACGAAGAACGAACGGGTCCAGTCGTTACAGCAGGTGCTTGTTTCTGGCCGCCGCTTCCCGCCGGACCGAGGTGAGGAAGAGGTCGAGCAGCTTCTCCTGCGGCTCGTCGCTTTCGATGGCCGCGTGCCGTTCGTACAGGCGCCAGCAGCTGTCGATGCCGTGGAGCAGGTTTTCGAGCAGGTCGGGGGCGGGGCGGGTCGGGTTGAGCGAGGTGAGCGGCAGGTGGATGCTGTCGGAGTCGAGGTCGAGTTCGGGGTGGTCGGCCTGGGCCTTCTCGATGAGCTGCTCGGCCGCGGTGATCCGGTGGCGGGCCTCGGTGATGCCGCGGAGGTGGCCTTCCGCGACGTGGAGCGCGTTGCGTACGAGGAGCATGGCCACGTCGCGCGGCCGCCCACCGGCGCCGATGAGCGCGATGACGTCGGAGAGGCTCTCCGTGGCGAGGGGCTTGGCCTGCTGGTCGGTCGCGGCGATGACCTGGACCGGGTGCATGCCGGTGCGCCGGGCGGTGATCGCGACCGCGGCGTAGAGCCAGTGGGCGGCGGCGATGGCGGCGGCGGTGGGGTCGATCTGGGTGCGGAGGGCTTCGCTGCCGAACGGATGGCGCTGCAGGAGGGTGTCGGCCTGGGAGACCTGGAGCGGCGAGGCGTCCTCGCGGCTGAGCGCGGCCGCCTGCTCGGCCCGTCCGGACAGGTCACCGCGTTCGGCCTGCTCGACGGCGGCCAGTTCGGCGGCGACGTCGGTGATGACGCGGGTGGTGAGCTGGGTCCCGTCGAGATCGCGCAGCACCCGGCCGACCGACCGGGCCGCCTCCTCGACCTTGGTGGCGGGGGAGGAGGAGATCGACTTGGTGGTCAGGGTCGGCAGGATGGTGGTGAAGGCGTCTCGTTCCTGCCGCCGGTGCCAGCCGAGGCTGCCGGGGCCCTGCTGGTCGGTGGCGGCGGCCGGATGGGTGTAGCAGCGCCAGCAGATCGTGGACAGCTCGGTCAGACAGGCGGCCAGGCGCATCGTGTGGTGGCGGAGGGAGGAGCTGGGCAGTTCGGTCACGGTGATGGCGGTGTCGCCGATGCCGGTGCTCCACTGAGCGGTGAGCGCGTTTCGGGCGCGGTCGATGGCATACCGAGTCACGACGGACTCCTTCGAAGGGGGCAGTGGGGGCGCGTGGTGACCACGTTGCGGATACGGCCGGGCTCCGGATGCGGCCACTCCCAGGATGCTGGATCCGCCTTCGGTATGGAGCCCATTTCACGTTGTCGCGAGTCCCTGATCTGCGGTTTTGCCGGTGAATGTGGCAAAAATCCTTCACGATCGCGGCGGTTGCTGGAACGGTCAATTCCGTGCGCGGGCGATCAACCGGGTCATAGAGGGCCTCAGACGGCGGCCGAGTCGTTGTGCGGGTTTCTCGATGTAGCGGTAGCTCAGGTTGGCGCAGGCGATCACCACCGCGAGCAGCGCCAGGGACCAGGCGAGTCGCTCGGGGAGCTGGATCTGGGTGGGGTCCGGGGTCAGGCGGCGCAGGACCTGGATCGCGAGAGGGTGGAGCAGGTAGACGGAGTAGCTGATCAGGCCGAGGTGTACGAGAAAACCGGTTGGTCGCGTACGGCGGGCGATCAGGAAGGTCAGCCAGGCCAGTGCGACGGCCGTGGACCAGCTCCATCTGAACGCCAGGGCCTGGTCGTCCGGCATGCCCCAGCCGGGGCCGAACCAGATGGCGGCGGTGATGGACGCGACGGGGACCAGCCCGATCGCCCAGCTTGTCGCCCTTCGGCTGACCTGCCCCTGGTCCAGGCGGTAGAGGGCTGTTCCGGCGAACATGGTGGCAATGATGGCCAGGCTCTGCCATGCTCCGATCCGGCTGTTGGCGCTCAGGAGGACGACGGCCAGGAGGGCCAGGGCGGCCGCGCCGTACAGGCGTACACGATGGCCGCCGGTGAGGATCGCGGCGAGTCCCGTGATCATGACGACGGCGGCGATCACGACGACGGTGTCGCCACCGAAAGCCTGTGACAGCGCGCCGGCCGGGAGCAGGCCTCCTACCAGGATGCCCGCCGTCGCCAGGGTGAGCGTGCCGGTGCTCGCGCGGTGCCGGCCGGCGACGAAGAGCGCGGTCACCAGCAGGTAGAACAGCATCTCGTACGACAGCGTCCAGAACACGTTGACGACGCTGACCGTCTGCAGGAAGTCCTGGAGCATCGTCAGGTGGGCCAGGGCGGACATGGCCGGGCGGTCGCCGAGTTGGGCGGGCAGGGTCGAGTACACCTGAAGGAGGCCGAAGACGGTGCCGATGGCCGCGACGAGGATCCACAGGGGGTAGATGCGGAACACGCGGCTGATCCAGAAGCCGGAGACGCTGCCGCGCCGTTCGAGGGAGGCCGGGACCACGTAGCCGCTGACGAGGAAGAACACCATGACGCCGAACTGGCCGAAGTCGAACCAGGGGCTGACGGTCGTGCGGACTTCGGGGAACAGGGGGTCCAGCAGGTGCTCGAAGAGCACGGCGAGCACGGCGACGCCGCGTAGCGCGTCCAACCAGGTCTGTCGGCGGGCCGGCGGGGGAGCGTGCGTCCGGAGCTCGGTCCGCAGTCCGCCGCCGCTTTCGCGGGCGGCCAGGTTGATAGACATCTGAGTCACGCTATGGGGTCAACCTGAGTGAACGCTTAAAGTTCGCCCAGGTGGGTGCGCTACTCGGTCGGGTCTAGGTGTCAAGCGGTCTGGTCAAGGTGGTGCGTCGCGTTCATCGAGTGCGTCGCGTTCACCACGTTCACCCCGTTCGTCGCGTTCGTCGCGTTCGTCGAGGAGGCGGAGGTCGGAGGAGCCGAGCGTGGCGCTGGTCAGGAGCGCGATGATCAGGTTGTGGTTGAGGGCGTTGCCCAGCGGCGGCGGGATCTCCTCCTCCAGGAGGCCCGGCACCTTGGCGCTGAGGCGTTTGCGGGTCTGGGTGACGATGTGGGCGGCTCGTTTGGTGGTCCATCGTTCGTCGGGGCGCAGCCGGCGGAGCTCGTCGGCTACCTGCGCCCAGGTCAGTGGCTGTGGCCAGGGTTCGGGGCGGAGGTAGCGCTGGCCGAGGCAGACCAGGACCAGGCGTTCGACAGGGCTCAGGGACCATCCGTTCGGCGTGCGGGTGTCGGCCTCCTGGCGGTTCGCCGGGCCGGGGACGGCCGGAGTTCTGGCGATCTGTACTTCGAGCAGGTGCTCCTGTTCGGGGGCGACGATGAACAGCGGAGTGTGGCCCGCCGGCAACGCCGCTTGATGCCCGGTGAGCACCAGCCGGCCCCCTGGCAGGCGGATGGGGAGTCTGCCCAGGTTGTGCAGGATCCATTGGGGATCCTCGTAGGTGACGTATCCGTGCTGGCGGCTGACGTACGGGTCGTTCGGGCCGACGCAGACGTGGACATCCGGCTCGCAGCGGCCGAACACCACATCGAACCCGGCGTCCGGCGCGACGCGGATCCCGCCGTTGGTCCCGTGGACGTAGAGGGTGCCCGGCTCGGCCGGGTCAGCGGGGTTTCCCGGCTCCTTGGGCAAGATCTCCACCTTGTTCTGGGGCCTGCGCGTCGTCCACGCCATGTCGCCGATCTCCCCACCTCTCCGGGAACCAACGGTAACCGGCGGCCTCCGGGAGGGGTCCCGGGCGGCATTGACAGAAAGAAGTTCTGGAAGAATTGCCCTTGTAAAAGATCCACTGCGTAGCAGCACAATTACCGTATGCCTGACTTCGCAGCGCTGGTTTCCGGCGACCCGCAGGAGTTGGGTGGCCTGACGCTTCTCGGCCGGCTGGGGCAGGGCGGGCAGGGCGTCGTCTACCTGGCCAAGACGCCGATGGGTGCGCAGGTGGCCATCAAGTGGCTGAGCCCGTCCGATGACGAGGGCGGTGTCGAGCGCTTCCTCCGGGAGGCGGAGATCGCCCGGCGGGTGGCGCCGTTCTGTACCGCGACCGTGCTCAGCACGGGGGTCGCGCAGGGGCGGCCGTACATCATGAGCGAGTACGTCGAGGGCCGCTCGCTGGACCGGTTCGTCAGGGAGGACGGTCCGCTCGCGGGCGGGGGCCTGGAGCAGCTGGCCATCGGCACGGCCACCGCGCTCGCCGCGATCCACGCGGTGGACGTCGTGCACCGGGACTTCAAGCCCGGCAACGTCATTATGGGCCCTGGCGGTCCGCGCGTGATCGACTTCGGTATCGCGCGCGTGCTCACCCCGGCCACCATGACCAGCAGCACGCAGATCGGGACGCCCGCCTACATGGCGCCCGAGCAGATCGAGGGGCAGGGGCTCGGGCCGGCGGCCGACATCTTCTCGTGGGGCGGCACGATGGTGTACGCGTCCTGCGGCCGGGCGCCGTTCGGGTCCGCGGGGCCGCATACCGTGATGAAACGGGTGCTCACCGAGGAGCCTGATCTGGGCTCGCTGGAGGGGCGGTTACGCGACCTGGTGCGGCGATGCCTGGCCAAGGATCCGTCTGGCCGGCCGACGGCCATGGACGTGATCACGAGCCTGCTGCGCAACCCGGCACCCGGCGCCGACCCTCTCGCCGAGGGCACAAAGCAGGCCACCCCGGGGACCGGCCCGCCCGCCGGCTCGCATGCTGCCCCGTCGGTCGGCCCGCAGGCCGGTCTGGGGGCTGCTCCGCAGGCTGGGTCGGGGGCTGCTCCGTCGGTCGGCCCGCAGGCTGGGTCGGGGGTTTCGCGCCCGGCCGGTCCGGAGACCGCCCCGCAGGCCGCCCTGGGGGCCGGTTCGCATGCCGGCCCGCCGGCCGCTCCGCAGGCCGGTCCACGGGCTGCGCCGTCGGCTGGCCCGCAGGCCGGTTCAAGGGCTGCGTCGTTGGGTGGTCTGGGGGCCGGTTCGTCGGCTGGGCTCACCAAGCCGACGCGCCGGCCCGTGTTCATCGGGGTGGGTGCGCTGGTCGCAGCAGTCGTCGTGGCGGCCGTGATCGCCGTGCCCGGTTGGCTGCGGCCGTCCGCGCCCGTGACCCCGCAGGCCGTCACGGCCTCGTCGGCCGCCGCCACCCCGTCGAGGCAGGCCACGCCGGACACGCCGGTCGAGACCACGCTGCCCGGCGGTTCGATCAAGCTCTTCGAGCGGCCGTCCGACCGGGTCGCGCTGCTGGCGTACGAGCTCTACGACAAGAAGCTCGACGAGGACGTCGACTATGCCCGGCGGTCGCCGCGCGGCGAGTTCGACAAATATTCGGGCAACCTGGACTCCTACGTCTCCCCGAACGGCCGCTACCTCGCCGGCAGGCCGCACGGCTACACCTCGGACGGCTACGACTCGATCCTCATCACCGACCGGCAGACCGGCTCCAGCTTCCGGATCAAAACCGTACACAAGCCGATGGACGCCCCCATCCGCGGCTGGTCGAGGGACGGCACGAAGTTCCTCCTCAACATCAACAGGAAGTCCAAGGACAAGAAGGGCGAGACCGTCTGGCGCACCGTGGGCTTCGGCATCGTCGACGTGGCCGCGCACGACGTGGCCCAGAGCAGGCTTCGCCTGGTCGAGGACGTGGCCGACGACACGATCCGGGACAGCGACTTCGGCTGGGACGAGCGGGAAGAGGGCGTGGTCATCGAGTACGGCGACGACGAGGGGTTGCGCTTCTTCGACGCCGCCGGCAAACGTACGCGGGACATCTCGAACGCCGGGCCGCTGGCGTCCGGCACCCTCGACCTCTTCTCGCCCTCGGGGAAGACGTTCGTGACCGACTGCCCGGGTGGCGCCGACGGCGACCACTGTCTCTGGGACTCCGCCACCGGCCGGCAGGTGCGCAGGTTCTCCTCCGACTGCGACAAGATCCTCGGCTGGTACGACGAGTCGCGACTGTACTGCTGGGAGGAGGACAACGGCGCCCACGACGAGATCCGTGTCGTGGCGTTCGACGGCAAGCTGCTGCACCGGCTGCTGGAGGTCCCCGACAAGCTCGACATGTCCCCCTATTTCACGATCACGCCCACCAGCTCGTGACTAATCACGCCCGAGGTTGAGACCGGGCGCCTCGCGCAGCAGCGTGGCGGCGGCGAGCGGGTCGCCGTAGTCACGTGAGTGCACGATGAGCCCGTCGCGGACGGTCAAGACCATGAGGTACGTCATCGCGAACGGCTCGCCCGTGGCCGTGACGCGTCCGTGCAGCGTGTACTCGGCCACGACCACCTCGGGGTCGGTGGTCTCGCGGATCGACATCACCTCGGCCCTGTCGAAGCGCCGCAGTTCCCGTACGGCCTCCAGTCGCGTGCGCAGCCGATCCCGGCCGGCCGACCGCTTCGGCACGCCCGGCGGCGCGAACGGGATCTCGATGACGGCGTCGGGGGCGTACAGCGCGAGGAGGGCTTCGTGGTCGTTGGCGGCCGAGGCGCGGATCAGTTTCTCGGCCACCTCGCGCGCTCCCGAGGCCGGCGGCGATCCGGCCAGTAGCGCCCCTAACTGGGGGAGCATCCTGGCGGCCTCGGCCGCACCGAGCGGGTTCGGATAGTCGAGGTAGGAGACGATCGCGCCGTCGCGTACCCGGATGACTCCGAGCGAGGAGGCGAAACGGAACGGCGTACCGCTTCCGCGTGCCTTTCCGGCGGGTTCGAACTCCACGACGATCAGTTCCGGATCGGCGCTCTCGTAGACGGTGGTGTTCATCTCCCCGAACGACAACATCTGGGCGATGCCGCCTTCGGTCCGCGCCTTCATGTGGGTGCGAATGGCGTCGATTCCCGCGAATTTTCGCGGCTGTCCTGGCATGGCGAACCGCAACTCGTACACCGCGTCGTCGGCGAACGCATCGAGGAACGCATCGATGGACATGGTCCGGATCGCCTCGCCCAGTCGCTCGACGATCGTGTGCATGGCTTTCTGCATCACAGATCCCTCCCGTAGAATCGGAACGCTCGCCCCGCTTCGATTCCGAACGATACGGAACGCGCGCCCCGCTTGTCCAGTAGATCAGGAAGCCGTTCATGACCGACCCGAAGCCGCTGCGCGCGGACGCCCGCCGCAACCGCGCCCGCATCCTCGAAGCCGCACAGGCCGCCTTCGCCGCCGAAGGCCTCGCGGTGCCCCTCGACGAGATCGCCCGCCGCGCGGACGTCGGAGCGGGCACCGTTTACCGGCATTTCCCCACCAAAGAGGCGCTGTTCGAGACGGTGATCCAGGACAGGCTCCGGCAACTCGCCGAGGACGCCCGCACGCCGGCCGAAACCCAGGATCCCGGAGAGGCGTTCTTCGCCTTCCTCGCGCGGATCGTCGACCAGGCGATGTTCAACAAGGCGATCTGCGACGCCTTGGAGGCATCGGGGTCACCGCCCGACGTCTCGGTCCGCACCAAGCAGGACATCTGGGACGCCATGGCCGTCCTCATGGCCAAGGCCCAGCGGGCGGGCACCGTCCGCGCCGATCTGCGCCCGGCCGACCTGCGGTCCGTGGTCTCCGGAGCGCTGGCGATGGAACGGCACGCCCAGGACCGCCCGCCGGGCCGGATGACCAGACTGTTGCTGGATGCCCTGCGCTCAGCCCGTACCGGAGACGAGTCCCACTTGGTAGGCGAGGACGACCGCCTGGACGCGGTCCCGCAGGTGGAGCTTCGTGAGGATGCGTGACACGTAGGTTTTGACGGTCTCGGTGGTGATGAACAGCTTCGCGGCGATCTCCACGTTCGACAGGCCGGCGGCGATCTGTTCGAGCACCTCCAGCTCGCGGGGGGTCAGCGCCCGTACGACCTTCTCCCTGGCCGGCCTGTCGGAGGGGCGGAGGCGGTCGGCGAAACGGCCGATGAGGGTGCGGGTGACGGCGGGGGCCAGCAGGGAGTCGCCGCGGGCGATGGTACGCACGCCGTTGACCAGCTCCGCCGGTGGCGCGTCCTTGAGCAGGAAGCCGCCGGCCCCGGCCTTGAGCGCTTCGTAGACGTACTCGTCGACGTTGAACGTCGTCACGACCAGCACCTTCGCCGGTGCTTCCGCGCCGGGGCCGGCCAGTTGGCGGGTGGCCTCGATGCCGTCCAGGATGGGCATCCGGATGTCCATCACGACCACGTCCGGGCGCAGCCGCCGCGCCTCTTCGACCGCCGCGCGGCCGTCCGCGGCCTCCCCGACCACGTCCATGTCGGGCTGGGCGGAGAAGATGGTGAGGTAGCCGGTCCGCACCAGCTCCTGGTCCTCGCAGATGAGAACCTTGATCGGGGTGGTGTTGCCGGTCATGTGTCGCTCCTGGAGGGGATCACGGCGCGGACGCTGAACCCGCCGTCGGGCCGGCTCGTGGCGACCAGTTCGCCGTCGAGCATGCGCAGCCGCTGACACAGCCCGTCCAGGCCACGCCCGCTCGACGGTAAGACGGGCCTGTCGCCGGTCACCTCTCCGGACGGTGCTACGAGCCCGTCGTTGATCACTTCGATGGTGATGTGGTCGGCGTGGTGGTGCACCGTGACCGTCGTGCGCCGTCCCGTCGCGTGTTTCATCGCGTTGGTGAGCGCCTCCTGGACCACCCGGTAGGCGGCCAGCTCCACGTCCACCGCCTGCGGCCGCTGCTCGCCGTGCTCGGTCAGCACGACGGGCAGGCCGGACAGGCGGGCCTGCTCGACCAGGTCGGCGATCCTGCCCAGCGTCGGCGTACGGCCCGCGGGGGTGGATTCGCCGGTGGCCTCCAGCACGCCGAGCAGGTGCCGCAGCTCCGTCAGCGCCCGCCGGCCGGTGTCGCTAATGGCGGCGAGCCCGGTCCCGGCGCGGTCCGGCGCCGTCCCGACCACGAACTGGGCCGCGTCGGCCTGGACCACCATGGCCGTCACATGATGTGTGACCACGTCATGCAGTTCGCGGGCGATGCGTGCCCGTTCGGCGGCCCTGGCCACGTCCGCGCTGAGCCGCCGCCGCTCGGCCTCCTCCGCCCGCCACCGGCGCATCCCCACGCCAGCCATCCAGATCACCACCAATGTCAGGTAGAACGTGAAGAAGTTCTGGAGCGAAACGGGCGACCCCAGGCCGTACAGAATGATCACCAGGACGACATAGCCCACGGTCGACACCGCGGCGACAGCGGGGCGGAACCGGACCTGATGGGCACCGGCCGCGTACACCGCCAAATAGAGCCCGATGCTGGCGAGCGTCATCGGATAGGACAGCGCCTGATGAGCCGCGAAGGCGCTGCCGACGATCGCCAGGCAGGCCGCGGGCCATCGGCTGCGCACGGCCAGCGGTGCGGACTGTGCCAAGGTCAGTGCCACCGCCAGTGCGTCGAGCGGGCGCTCGGGCAGGTCGCTGAGCTCCGCCGACACGGCGGACAGCGCCGGTACGAACGCCAGCAGCGTGAGCACCGCCGCGAGCGCGCTGTCCTTGGCGAAAGCGGAGTGGGTGCGCCATGAGCCCGGCCAGGAGCGGACAGAACGGGCGAACATCGGCCAAGCCTAACGACGGGCCGGGCGGGTGTTCGGTGTTCATGGTCGCCCTCCGTGGATGGTGTCGGCCGCAGGGGCAACGTTATGAGTGCGGCGAGGGGTGACGAATCACCAGAAAGAGGACGGTTTCCATCCCCCGTGAGAGCTACCCAGGATGTCCGTTCCAGTGGGATGGCATGGCTCGGCCCGCTCCCTAATCTCCTTGGTGCCGCAGAAGACCATCCCATCGGAAGGACCCATCATGACTGCGCCCACGGACCACCAGCTCTCCGCCAGGCGACGCCGGTTGCGCACGTTCCGGTTTCCCGTGCTGCTGGTCGCGATGTTCGGTGTGATGGTGGTGGCCGTCGGGATCAACCAGCTCGTTTCCCCTGTCCCGGTTCTCGCGCTGCCCGTGGGGATCGGCCTGGCCGTCGCCACCGTGGCCTGCTACCGGTGGCTGTCGCGAACCGTCGAACTCCGTACCGAGATCCCCGAACTCGACCAGGCGTGGCCTCGGATGTGGCGCGGGGCGCTGCTCGGGTTCGGCCTGTTCGCCACGTTGATGCTGCTGATCGCGATGTTCGGCGGCCTGCGGAGCCTGTCCTGGGGCTCCTTCGGCGGGTTCGTCGGTACGGCCGGCATGATGATGAGTGTCGCGGTCGCCGAAGAACTCCTGTTTCGCGGGGTGCTGTTCCGCATCATGGAGGAACGTACCGGCACGGTGATCGCCCTGGTCGTGTCATCGGCGCTGTTCGGCGCGACGCACCTGGTCAACGCCAACGCCACGGTGTGGGGCACGCTCTCGCTCGCGTTGACGGGCGGGACCATGCTGGCCGCCGCGTACGTCGCGACCCGCTCGCTCTGGTTGCCGATCGGCGTGCACTTCGCCTGGAACTTCACCCATGCCGGCATCTTCGGCGTCGTGCTCTCCGGGTCGGACGTGCCGCCCCACGGCCTGCTGAACGCCACATTGTCCGGTCCGTCCGTGCTGACCGGTGGCACGTTCGGGCCCGAGGCGAGCCTGTTCGCCCTGCTGGTCTGCCTGGTTCCCACCGTTCTCCTGCTGCGGCGGGCCGCCCGTGACGGCCGGATCCGGCGCCGCTGAATTTCGCGGTTTGCCGCCACGTGGAAAGCCGCCTTCTCGCCGAGATCGAGAGCGTCGACAATCACGCCGGGACGCCCAAAAATCAACGTCCGGGATTCGGGAGGCATTCATGAAATCGACCCTCCAGCGCGCCGCCGGGCTGCTGCTCGGACTGGCTTTGGTGCTGGTCGGCGTCTTACCCACGCCGGCCGCGGCGACGACGTGGGAGCTGCGCGATGTCGAGCAACGGATGTGCGTCACGTCCGACTTCGGCCATCCCAACACGTACTTCGTGGCACCGGTATTCGGAAGCTGGACGACGACCATCCGGACCGGAATACAGAAGATGCCGCCCGGTTCGAGCAGTTTGGGCGGCAGCGTGATCCCGCCCGGATCGAATTACGGTTCGGTCATCATCGGCTTCGTCCATATCTCCATAGCGCCGGCTCCGGTCGGGGTGTACATCGCGGAAGTGTGGGCCTCGGACGGCGTGGTCACCCAGACCGTTCCGGTCCGGATCAACGTGCAGGTGAGGTGCTGACGCTTCGGCGGGAACCCCTCCCGGGGGTGGCGGTTACCGTGACGACATGGTGATCGCCACCCCCTGTCAGTGCCACCGAGCTGGGCGATGGACTCGCTGACCTGGGCCCAAGGCTCGTTCCCGGCCGTTTCGCCATGGGCGCGCGGCTGCGGCTGCGCCTGGGGAATGTTCGCCGGCGGTTTGGTGGCGCTGGTTCTCTTCTTCGGTCTGGGGCTGACGTGGTGGTGGGGCGTCGCGGCGTGGGCGGCGGTCTTCGTTCTCGGCATGATGGCCGGCCGTTCTCTCGGCCGGCTCGCGGTGGACCGTGCGGAGTTCACCCGGTCCGAAGTTCGCCTGACCAACTCGACTTCCACTTTCACCGTGGACATCGCCCAGGTGATGGACATCGGCATTTCACACTGGGGTGATGGCGCCGAGAATCGGCTGACGCCGCTTCATATGCGTTTCGGAAAGTCGTACCGCGTGGTCAAGACCGTGAGCGTCTCGAACCTGCATGACCCCACTCTGGCTTCTAATCTGGATCAGCTCCTAGGGCCCGGAATTCCCATTCAGGAAAGCACCACTCATCCGGTGCGGGGCTCCTGAACTTTCCTGATCGGCATGATCCGCCACCAGGTGCCGCACCGCCACACCCATTCGAGGGGCCCGTACCGGAACCGGCCCAGCCACCACGCGCTGAACGCGGCCTGCGCGACGATGATCGCGGCGGCGAGCGGGAAGACCAGGCCGTACGAGGTCGACTCCGTCAGCCCCAGAGGTCCCAGGGTCAGCAGGATGAGCGGGGTGGCGATCACGTAGTTCGTCAGGGCCATCCGTCCGAGGGGGGCCAGCGCCCGGGAGACGGCCGCTCCGGCGCGGGTCCGCAGCACCAGCAGCAGGCCGCCGATGTAGGCCGTGGCGGCGGACAGTCCCGCGACCGCGGCGATCGGCGCGCCGTACCCGAAGGTGCGGTCCTGGAGCGGCACGTTCAGGTACCACAGCGTCAGGGGTACGGCGAGCGCCAGCCCGGTCACCAGGAGCCCGGCGAGCATTCCGGGACGCCGTTCCATGTCGCGCACCAGCCCGAAGCGGGCGGCGGCCATGCCGAGCAGGAACAGCCCCGGGATCATGAGCGTCCCGCCTCCGGTCACCGCCAGCGCGCCCACCGTGCCGACGACGCCGAACCCGAGCACCATGGCGCGCGGTACGTAGGAGGCCGGTAGCAGGAACAGTGTCCCGAATATGGCGTAGGGGAGCAGCGCCTCGCCCGGTTGCGCCTGGTGGTGCAGGAACCCGAAGGCGGCCAGGATGAGCAGCCTTCGCAGCAGCGCCGGCCTCGGGCGTTTGTTCCGTTGATGGGCGGACTCGAGGAAGATCGCGAACCCGATGCCGAACAGGAACGAGAAGATCGGGAAGAAGCGCTGGCGGAAGCCTATGTCGACGATCAGGCCGGCCGTGTTGGCGTGGAAGTCGTACATGTGGGCGAGCTGGGTGATGTTGACGACGAGAATGCCGCCGAGCGCGAACCCGCGCACTGCGTCCAGCGCCTGGATGCGCGGTGGTGCTGGTCTTGGCGGCAGTGTCGGTGTCGGTGTCGGTGTCGGGGGAGGCATGTGTAGCAGCTTGCCGGTTTTCGGCACTGCTCAAATCATCTTTTCGGCCGGTATTCGGCTTGCTGTCGAGCATATTGACTAGATATACCTCTAATGAAATAGTCTGATTCCAGTGAATTTGACGTTTGGGGGAGGGAGCGTGGTGTCCGTGGTTTTCGCCGCGTCCAGGATGGTCGCGTTGCTGCTGGTCGGCCTGTACGCGGGCGGTGTCCTCTTCGCGGTGCTCGCCCCGTCCGTGGGCCGGATGCCGGGACCCGCGTACGTCAGGTACTGGCAGGCGCTCAATGTGGATTACGGCCGCGCCATGCCACCACTGCTGCTGGCCGCCATCGTGACGCTGGTCGCCGTGTCGGTCCTGTCGTGGCGTCGCGGCTGGCTCGTCTTCGGCTTCAGCCTGGTCGCCCTGATCCTGGTGGTCCTCACGGTCGCCCTCACTCTGGCGGGCATGGAACCGCTCAACCGGATCGCGGACACCTGGAACCCCGACCACCTGCCCGCCGACTGGGAGGAGAGCCGTCAACGGTGGTTCAACCTGCACCTCGTTCGAACGGTGCTGGCTTTGGCGGCGTTCGCCTGCCTGATCACCGCCCAAGGCCTCGACCGGGGCGAGCCTGCGCCGGATCGCCTGGTGTCGGTTGGCGTTGAAGGGCGGCGATGAGGAAATGACCACCCGACCGCCCATCCCCGCCCTCACCCTGGCCCTGGCCACGGCCCTGCTCATCGGTTGCGGATCACCGTCCGCTGGGCCGTCCACTGGGCCGTCCACTGGGCCGTCCACTGGGCCGTCCACTGGGCTGGCCACCGAGCCGACTACCGAGCAGGCCGTCGGGCCATCCACTGACCAGCCGCGAGCGGTGTCGGACGGGTGCCCGCTCACCCCGCAGGCCCTCGCTGAAGCCACCTCCTTGCGATGGGAACTGACGGAGAGACGCGATGAGCACCCGCTGGAGACGGCAGAGTCGATCAAGGCGACGATCTGCCTCTACACGGCGGCCGACGCCCCGCAGGAAGGCTCCGATCCACTGACAATGCGGGTCGACCTGGTCGAGGGCGCGGACGCCGCCACCATCAGAAAGACCTTCACCGACACCTGCACCGAGAACGGCGGCAACGTCCGGGATTCGTCCGGGTCGAAGGTCTGCGACAGGAACGGTTCGGTCGTGGAAGGCCTGACCGGCACCGGGGATCGGGCAATCAACATCTACTGGGTCAACGCCGACACCTCAACGGCCACCCAGTTCACCCCGATCTTCGGCCAGATCCTCGCAGCGATCCTCGATTAACGGCGCCAGGTGTCCTTGACCTGGACAACCCTTCGCCCAGCACGGAAGCCGGCGCCAAAGCCGGCAGGCATCGATCGCGGCTACGCGGGCCCATGGCGAACACGTACAGAACAGAAGCCCTCGGCCGGTTCGAACCGACACCCTACGAATGCTGCGACGAGGACCGGGCGACCGCGCACCTCGGGCCTCGGTTAGGAAGTCCGCTTGCCCGCCCGCAAGATGGCGTTGAGCGCGTCGGCCGGCGGCGGTGGTACGGGCAGCGCCGGCCGCTCAGTTGCCCGGAAACCGTCGAGAATGAGGGCGAGATACCGTCGCCAAAGTTCGGGACTGGTCGCGCGACTCATCTCGAAGGCGGGCCCAAGGAGGGCAAAGATCGCGGCGATGTCCTGGGCAGCGGCATCAGCGCGAATCACCCCGGCGCGATGGGCGCGCTCGTACAACTCGGTGACCGCAGCAACGATCTCAGGCCAGATACGCGCCTGCTCTTCGTGGTCGCCCCGACCGGAGAGACTCTCATAAAGCCCGCGATCAGCAGCCTGGCGTGCGGCGGCCCGCTCGAAGAACACGACAAGGCCCGCCCACGGATCCTCAACCTCAAGCGCGGCCCTCGCATCGGCGAGGATCCGCTCGGTCGCCTCGCTGAGCACCTCAGCCGCGAGCGCCTGCTTGTTGGGAAAGTTCCGGTACGCCGTCCCGGTTCCAAGCCCCGCATGCCGAGCGATGTCATCAAGGGTGGCGCTGAAGCCCCGTTCGGCGAAGACCTGCCGCGCGGCCGTGATCAGAAGCTCCCGGTTGCGCAGCGAATCCTTACGCGTACTCCTGGCCGCGGCGCTGTCCTTCACCGACCGATCTTCTCATTCCAGACCCCGGACTCAGAGTCCCCCGTGGTCGATGAGGTTCTGACAACAGCCGACCACGCTCTCCGAAGCGGGACGCGGCATCCAGCCGAGCCTGTAGGCCGGCAACTTCGTGCTGTGGACTCTTCTTTGACGCTAACACCAAAGCGGAGATCTCATCTCCGGTAACCAATTCGCTTTGTCCGGCATCCAACGCAGCATGATGATCGCGACGCTTTCCTTGGTGCTGGCCCTTTCCCCGGTGACGGTGACCGAGATCCCGAAGAACTTCCTGCTCACCGAACCCGCCGCGCGCAAGAAGCTAGCCCCCCATCTGGCGGAGGAGCAGGGCTACCAAATCAGCGACAAGCTCACCAAGCCGCTGGACCTGGACCCGTGCGACAACCGGCGCGCCGTCGATGGCGGCCGAGTGGCGGCCCGCACGATCACGCGGTGGACCAGCGCCCCCAGCGGCTCCTCCGAACAGCTCATCATCTACAAGAGCCCCCGTGCCGCCCATTCCGCGCTCACCCGGCTGCGCGCCGAGGTCAAGCGGTGCGCGCGCAAGGGAGATCCGTCGGCGCCCGACCTTGAGATCCGGTGGCGTATGAACAAGGCCAAGGTAGGGGACGAAGCCGTCGGCATGGGCTATCAGACCTGGCAGGACGGCCACACGTACCAGACGGTCACCGGCATCGTCGCGCGCAAGGGCAGCGCACTGATGATCTACACGACCGACGAGGGCATGTACAACCCCGGCAAGCTGACCAAGGACGCCAGAAGGATGGCCGCCAAGGTCTGCAAGCTCCCTGGCGTCTGCTGACCGATTGCAGGGACCCTAGGAAGGCGGGCACCAGAGCAGCCGTTCCCAGCGCTGACGGCGGTGACACCGGCGGGGTGAAGACGCGCGGCGGTACGACGACGGTTAGCGGCGCATGGCGGCGCCGGTAGTGGTGGTGACGGGGCGGGCCGTGGTGGCGAGGGGTGGCGGTTGCGGCCGTGACGGTGGCCAGATCATGGTGACAGACGCGACGGGGCGGGCAGCGGCGCGCGGTGAGTGTGGCGCGTGACGATGGCGATGGTGCCGGCGGAGCGTCTTGGGTGGTGGGTGGAGCGGTGTGATGGGCGGCGGCCGCGGCGCGTGGAGGGAAGTGGCGTGTGGAGGGAAGTGGCGCGTGACGGTGCGGCGTCATGATGGCGGGCAGGGGCGCATGGTGGCGGTGGTGAGCCGTGGTGATGGCGGGCAGGGGCGCATGGTGATGGTGGTGAGCCGTGGTGATGGTGGCGGTTACGGCATGACGGCGGGTTGCGGATGGTGCGATGGCGGTGGGGTCGGCCTGGGGCGGTTGCCTGGCCGGTGCCCTACTGCGGTCGGCGTAGTCCTGCGATGAGCAGTTCCACCAGTCGGCGTGCGTCGTACCGGGGACTGTTGCCGGCGCCCGCGCATAGACCTCCGACGCCGCGCATGAGTTCGTAGGGGTCCAGGCCGGTGTGGATTTCGCCCGCTTCGGCTGCGGCGTTGAGGAGTTGGGCGCACACGGGCTCGAGGCGGTCGAGGAAGTAGGAGTGCAGGGGGTCGAAGCAGGGGTCGTCGGACTGCAGTACGGCGGCGAGTCCGTGTTTGGTGACCAGGAAATCGACGAAGAGGTCGATCCATCGCCCGAGCGCCGCGTGCGGAGTCGAGCTGGCCGCCAGCAGGGCGGGGCCTGCTTCGGCGAGGGCCTCGACCTGGTGCCGGTAGACGGCGATGATGAGGTCCGCTCGCGTTGGGAAGTGGCGGTAGATCGTGGCCGTCCCGACGCCGGCCTTGGTCGCGATGTCGCGGATCGGGGCTTCCACCCCTGACGTGACGAAGATCGTGGCGGCCGCGTTGAGCAGGGTCTCCTCGTTGCGTCGCGCGTCCGCCCGCTTGGGCCGGGTTGTACGCCCCGCGCCCCGCTGGTTGTTGTCCGCCGGGTCTGCCCGCTTGGGTTGAGGCGGACGCCTTGCGGCTCGATTGGTGTCGTTCATCGTGTCGGCTCGCTCGGGTTGGGTGGATGCTCCGCGCCTGGGTTGCTGTCGTTCGCCGTGTTCATCCGCTCGGGCCGGGCTCGGTGGGCGGCTTGATCGAAGTCGCATTGCCGCGGCCGGGCACCCCTTCGGCGGTCAGACAACCGGCAGTCTCTTGGGGTTGCGCATACTGGAACCGGCAGGTCAGGGAGAGAACATGTCCGATGCGCTGTGCCGCTTGCCACGGCCGGGCGAGGTGGAGCCGATCTGACGCCGTTCGCGGCTGAGCACTTTCCCTTTCTGGATCCGAGCTTTGCGGACATGGCCACTCCGGCTCTTGTCGTGGCGGGGGATCGGGACCAGTCCGTCCTGACGGCGCGAGGGCCGGACTGGTCCGCTGACCCGTACCTGCTGAGCCCGGGAAGCAAGAGCCTGCTGACCTTGTACGGGCGGAGCATTCGCTTGGTGAATCCCGGGCTATGAGGTCAAGGAGATAACGGATGGGAACGCTGAACGGGTCGCCCTGATTTCAGGGTCTCACTTGGGCCTACCTTCGTGATGCACTCGACATTGAGCGGAAGGCCATGCCTGACCCGCTGGGTCGAATCGAATCCAAATGAGGGGCGGACTCCGGTCAGGATCGAATCCCGGTGAGGGTCGTTTTCAAATGGTCGGTCAGCGTGTGACGGCGCAGGTGTCTCTGTTGAGGGTGATCCGGCTTGGCAGGGAGGCGTCGCCCGTGTGGCTGGCGAGGTAACCCATGGTAACGCTGCCGCCAGGGGCGATGGAGCCGTTGTGGTCGGCGTTGGCCGCGATCACCATGTCGCCGCTCTGCGTGAGGTTGGTGTTCCAGTCCGAGATGACGCTCTGGCCTCGGGCGAGCGGGAACCTGGCGGTCCAGCCGTTGATCGGGGCGGTGCCGGTGTTGGTGATGGTGAGGTCGACGGTCATGCCGGTGCCCCAGGTCCGCGTTGTGTACTTGATGTGGCAGGTCGGCTTCGCCCGTTCGAACGAGACGCGGTGCAGGCTGCCGGGCAGGTCGTTGACGACGTAGAGCTCGCCCGCCGGCGTGACGCCGAACGCGGTGACCTGCGTGGGCGTCTGGCCGAGCTCGGCCGCCGTGTAACCGCCCGACGCGTTCTGGCGCAGCGCCCACACGGTGGAGTAGCAGTAGTCGGTGGCGATGTAGGTGCCGCCGACCAGGTCGGCGTACTGCTTGCCGCGATACACCTGCCCGCCGATGACCGCGCAGCCGCCGGTGTGCGGGGAGTAGGTGAAGACGGGCTTGGTGTACGTGGCGTCGGACCGGCACTGCGTCTGGTCGAACACCTCCAGCCCTTCGTAGCAGGACCAGCCCAGGTTCGCGCCGGCCTGCCGTCCGGTCGGGAGGTGGTTGATCTCCTCCCACCTGCCCTGGCCGACGTCGCCGATCCACATCGAGCCGTTCGCGGGGTCGACGGAGAAGCGCCAGGGGTTGCGGCCGCCGTACATCCATATTTCGCCCCTCGCCCCCGCGACGCCGGCGAACGGGTTGTCCCTGGGAATGCAGTAGGCCAGGGCGCCGCAGCTCCGGCTGACATCGACACGCAGGATCTTGCCCAACAGGGTGTCGAGGCGCTGGCCGGTGTCGAAGGGGTCGCCGGCGCCGCCGCCGTCGCCGATGCTCATGTACAGGTTGCCGTCGGTGCCGAAGGTGATCTGGCCGCCGTTGTGGTTGCTGTGCTCGGAGTGTGCCTGGGAGAGCAGGGGTTCGAGGCGCGCGTCGTCCAGCCGGTACCGGGCCAGGGTCACCGCGCCATCCGGCAGTGCGGTGTACGCCAGGTACAGGTCCTGACTTGTGGCGAAATCGGGGGAGAGGGCGATGCCGAGCAGCCCTCGCTCGTTGCCGGATTCGTCCACCGATGCCGTGATGTCGATGATCGGGGTCTGTTCGAGGCCGGTGTCCGGGTGGTAGACGCGTATGGTTCCGCGCTTCTCGGTGATGAAGAGCCGGTTCGTCCCATCGTCGGGTGCGGCGATGGCGGTGGGGCGGCGTAACCCGAAGGCGACTTGGGTGGTGGTCGCGTTGATCTCTTCCAGCGGTACGTCGGAGGCTGCCCGCGTGGAGGCGGCGGCCGGCTGGGTGAGTGCGCTCACGGGGGCGAGAAGTGGCAGGGACAAGGCGAGCAGCACGGGGGCTGCCCAGCGTTTTCCTGGCATGTCGGGCTCCAGAGGCGGGACTTCGGTGGGTTCGGGTTCCCGGATCGAGGTTGCGGTGGGTTCGGGTTCCTCGGATCGAGGGTTGTGCTGGCTGGGTCGGGTTTCCCGGGTCGAGGTCGCGTTGGGCCGGGGTTCCCGGGTTGGGCTCGGGCGGGTTCGGGTTTCTGGACCGGGGTACGCGTGGCGCGCCCGGCCCGGTCGCGTTCCGCTCTGGTGCGAGCGAAGTATGGTGCCGATCGGGCGGATTCCGTGCTCTGACGTGTCCGATCGGACGGTATAGGTTCGCCCGCTGTCGCAACCAGGGCCGCCCGTCGCAGGAAGCGGTACCCGTGACTCACTTCGCCTCTGACCGGCGGTGATACGAGAGTGCTTCGGCCAGGCCCGCCGCTGGGCCATGAAACGTACATTGTGGACGATGTTCGTCGTCGTTCAGGTGCCCGCCCAGCTTCGTCTGGTGCAGGGCACCGGCCGCCAGGGCATCGGACGGCGTTGACCAGCCGGTCGGCTGTATCGCGGATGGTGTTGTCGGGCGCGTGCAGGGTCGCGGTGCCACGGTGCTGCTGTGTACCGACTGGGCCCCGTGCCGTTGGTGTTGAGGTGCTGCTGTGCGCCGACCGGGTCCGTGTCGTGGTGGTGGTCGTTTGCTTCGGCTTCGTTATCGCCCTCGCGGACGGTTTGTGCCGGTCGATCTTCTTGGAGGGCCCTTGACCGATCTTCTTGACCGACGTATGTACAGCGTATGCAGGGATCTGAGTCAAGGCGTGATTCCGGATCGTTGTCCCGCCGGGCGGTTCTGGCGGGTGGTGCTGGTGCCGCGTTCGCCGTGGCGGCCGCCCCCATCACGGGCTCCCCAGCGGTGGCCGATGTGGCGGGCGGCAGGGTCGCCGTTGCGGCGGGCGTTGGCAGGACCTCCGTTACGTCCGGGACCGGCTTTGCTGTCGCGCCCTCGCCCGACGGCCGTCGGCTCGCCCTCGACCTGCTCGGTGTCCTCTGGGTCTGCTCCGCCTCCGGTGGCACCGCTCGGCGGCTCACCAGCGATCTGTACGACATCGCTCAGCCCGACTGGGCCCCGGACGGCTCCGCCATCGTGTTCCAGTCGTACCGGGACGGTGTCTTCAACTTGTGGACGATTCGGCCCGACGGGTCTGCGATCACGCGGCTGACCACCGGCCCGTTTGATCACCGTGAGCCTCGGTACAGTCCGGACGGCCGTACCATCGCCTACTCGTCCGACGCCGGTGGCAGTTACGGGATCCACCTGCTGGATGTCGCCACCGGAGCGAGCCGTGTTCTGACGGACACCTCCAGCGAGGAGTATGAGCCGGCCTGGTCGCCCGACGGGGCCAAGGTCGCGTTCGTTGTCGCTGACACCAGGATCGACGTGCTCGATGTCGCCACCGGCGCGCGCAGCACCGTGGTCACGGTTCCCGCGGGTCAGGTCATCCACCAGCCGTCCTGGCTGCCGAACGGGACCGACCTCGCTTACCACCTCTTCCACGCAGGCGCGAACGACCTGGTGAGCACCGCGGGCACCCTCGTCACAGGTGAAGTGGTCTTCCCGTTCCGGGCCAGGTTCGTCCCGGGCGGACGTTACTTCTACACCTCCGCCGGCAGGATCCGGACCCGCCGTCTCGGTTCTACGTCCGCTAGCACGTCCGGTGGCGCGCCCGCCAGCACGTCCGGTGGCGCCAGCGCGTTCGCCAGCACGTCTGCCAGCGCGTTCGCCAGCACGCCCGGTGGCGCGTTCGCCAGCGTGTCTGCCAGCGCGTCCGGTGGCCCGTCTGCCGGGACCGTTGGCTTTACGGCCGCGTTGACCACGACGACCCCGAAGTACAAGAAAAGCGCGCGTGTGTTCGATGCGCCCGGGTCGTTCCCCGTTGTCGGAATCGGTAGCCCGGTCGTGTCGCCGGACGGGTCCACCGTTGCGTTTCGTGCGCTCAACGACATCTATACGATGCGCATCGGTGGCGATCCGGAACCGCTGTTCCGTGACCGGTGGTGGAAGGCCGACCCGGATTTCTCCCCGGACGGGCGGCAACTGGCCTACGTCACCGACCGTACCGGCACGCTCAACATCTGGGTTCGCGACCTGGGCACGGGCACCGACCGGCAGTTGACCCGGCTCACCGACTCCGCCGCGCTGTCGGTTCGGTGGTCACCTGACGGGACGGAGATCGCCTACCTGGATCAGGACGGCGCTCTGTGGGTGCTGGACGTCGCCACCGGTGATCTCCAGAAGGTTTTCAACGCCACCTTCGAACCGGGACGGCCGACCTGGTCGCCGGACGGCAGGACGATCGCGCTGGCCGCGGTCGTGCCGTACTCCCGACGTTACCGTGAGGGTCTGTCCAAGATCCTGCTCGTCGACAGGGCCACCGGCGCCGGCACTTACGTCGACCCCGCGCCGCACCGGTCCCTGCAGACCCGTGGTGATGACGGCCCGGTCTGGTCGCCGGACGGCACGATGCTCGCCTTCGCCATGGAGTCGCTGCTGTGGGTCCTGCCGGTCGATCGGACCGGGCGGCCCACCGGCCGCGCCCGCCAGGTCACCCGCGAGGTGTCCGACGCGCCCGTCTGGGCCGGTGACTCCGCCACTCTTCTTTATCTGAGCGGTGGCCGCCTGAAGAGCGTACGCGTCGGTGGCGGGCCCACCCGCACCATTCCGGTTCGGCTGACCTGGCGCAATGACCGTGGCCCCGAACAGGTCGTCGTCCATGCCGGGCGTATGTGGGACGGTGTCTCGGCCACCGTCGCCCGTGACGTCGACATCATCGTACGAGGTCAGCGCATCGCCGCCGTCGAACCCCACCGGGACGGACGGCCCGGCACCCTGGTCGACGCCCGCGACAGGTTCGTCATGCCCGGCCTGATCGACATCCACCACCACCGCGAGATGCAGGGCTACGCCTACGGATCGCGGCAGGGCCCGCTGTGGCTCGCCCTCGGCATCACCACGACGCGCTCGCCCGGCTCGCCCGCGTACCACATGGTCGAGGAGCGCGAGTCGGTGCAGTCCGGCGCCCGGCTCGCACCGCGTTATCTGGGCACCGGCGAAGCCATCGACGGGGCGCGCATCTACTACAACTTCATGCGCCCGACGTTCTCGCACGAGCAACTGCGGCTCGAACTCGACCGGGCCGCCAGTCTCGATTACGACCTGCTGAAGTGTTATGTGAGACTGCCGGTCATCTGGCACAAGGAGGTCATCGACTGGTCCCACCGGCAGGGCAAACCGGTCAGCTCGCACTACCACTACCCGGCGATCGCCATGGGCGGCGACCAGACCGAGCACGTCGGCGCCACCAGCCGGTTCGGCTATTCGCGCACCGTCACGAATGTGGGCTCCGCGTACTCGGACGTCATCTCCATGTTCAACGCGTCGAAGATGGCCAGGACCCCCACCCTGTTCAACTCCACCGTCCTCTACCGGGACGACACTTCGCTGGTCAACGATGAACGAGTTCGCCGGCTCTACCCGAACTGGCGGATGGCGCAGCTTCGGGCAACGGTCAACACGGCGCAGACCGCCGACCCGGCGGCGGTCCGGGTGATCACCACGAACCTGAGCAATCAGGTTGCGCAGCTCGCGGCCATGATCCGTGGTGGTGGCGTGGTCACCGCCGGCACCGACGCGCCGATCGATCACCTCGGGATCAGTCTGCACATGAACCTGCGGGCCATGGTGAAGTACGGCCTGACGCCGTTGGAGGCGCTCATCTCCGCGACCAGTACGTCGGGGGCCTACCTTGGTCAGCCGTTGGGCAGGATCGGTAAGGGGATGTACGCCGACCTGGCCATCGTTGATGGTGATCCGCTGTCCCGTATCGAGGATGCGGCGAAGGTCACGGCCGTTGTCGTCGGCGGTAGGCATCACACCGTCGAGGGGCTTCTCGCACCGTACCCGTCTGCCGGCAGCACCGACCAGCCCGCCCCGGTGGCCTCCGCGCCCTCCGGGAGGGTCCGGGACCGCGTCCCGGTTCACGCGAGCACCGCCGGGCACTGGTGGAACGACCCCGCTGAGTTGGGTAAGGCCCGCAGCGCCTGTTGTGACGACCACTAGGCAAGCAGGTCCTCCCACCACACTTCGGCTGGGGTCTTTTATAGAAGGGGTGAGGGCGCCGTGAAGGGTGTGGAGACGGATTAGCGGGCTACGGCCAGGCGGTAGGTCTCGTCGGTGGTGAGGAGGTTGCGGTGGGTGTCTTCCGCCGTGATGACGCCGCCGTCCAGCACCAGGACGCGGTCGGCGGCGTCCAGGAAGGCCGGGCTGCTGGTGATCACGATCGTGGTCCGGTTCCGGCGTAGTTTTGCGATGTTGCGCGCGATGAGCTGTTCCGTGACCGCGTCCACCGCCGTAGTCGGGTCGTGCAGGACCAGAATGTCGGCGTCCGAGGCGAGAGCCCGGGCCAACGACAGTCGCTGGCGCTGGCCGCCGGAGAGGTTGGCGCCGCGGTCGCGGACGGCGTAGTCGAGTCCCTCGCGGTGGAGGGCGACGACGTCGGTCAGCATGGACGCCTCGACCGCCTCGGCGATCAGGCGGCCGGTGCCCGCCGGGTCGATGTTCGTCCGGAGGGTGCCCGCGAAGATCTCCCCGTCGTACGGGTTCACCAGCAGGTGCTCCCGGACCGCCTCGATCGACAGGCCGGCCAGCTCCCGCCCGCTGACCCGTACCACGCCCTCATGCGAGCCGGGCGGGACGTGCACGGCGAGGATCGACGCGAGGTCGGCGGCCGCGCGTGGCTGGTAGGCGGCGATCGCCACGAACTCGCCGGCCGGCACGTGGAACTTCAGCTCGCGCAGCGACCCGTACCGGACACTGTCGACTTCGAGGTCTCCACCAGCGGACGGGCGTTCCGAGCCCGGGACCATCACCGGCGGCGCCGCCAGCACCAACGCCATCCGGTCCGCCGACGCGCGCGCGATCATCACGTACTTCGGCATCTCCGAGAACAGCCGGAGCGGTTCCATGATGAACTGCGCCAGCCCCACGGCCATGACGAGCTCACCGATGCTGATGCGGCCGTTGAAGGCCAGCCACCCCGCCGTCAAGGTCACGGCGGCGGCGAGGATGGCGTTGAGGGCCAGGGCGGTGCCGGCGTAGGCGCCGTTCACCTTGGCGACGGTGATCGCCTGGCTCTTCGCCTCCGTGCTGACCTTCCGGTAGGACAGGAACGCCGCGTGGTTGCCGCCGAAGCCGTGCAGCGGGCGCAGGCCGCTGATCAGGTCGGCGACCTTCGCGCCCGCCCGCGCCACCCGAGCCTGCTGTTCGCGGGTGCTCGCGCCGATCCGTTTGGACATGACGCTGAGGATCGACAGGATCGCGATGCTGCCCACGATCACCAGCAGGCCGAGCTGGACGTTGGCCAGGCCCAGCGCGACCGCCGCGATCAGCACCGCGACCGTGGAGCTGATCAGCAGCGGCACCACCTCGATGATGTCGGCGGTCTGGTCGGCGTCCTCGGTGGCGATGGTCAGGACCTCGCCGGACTTGAGGTCGGTGTCGCCGGCCACCGGCTGGAGCGCGCGGGCGGCGACTCGTACCCGCCAGTGGTGTGCCTCGGTCGTGTTGGCCTTCTGCAGGACGCGCATCCCGAACCGCCACGACAGCGACACGGTCGTGATGATCACGGCCAGCGCGGCGATCGACAGGGCGAGGGAGCCGAGGCTGCGCTCCCGCAACGTGTGTTCGACGATCAGGCCGAGCGCGATGGGGAAGGCGGTCTCGCCCGCCTGGTACAGGCCCATGAGGACGGTGCCCCCGACCATCGCGCCCGCGTTGCGCCGCAGCGCGGTCCGCAGGATGCCGGACCCCTCCCGGGTCCTCCGCGTGTCAGCCATCGAGGTGCCGGGCGATCGCTTCCGGGGTCCGCAGCGTGAGCAGGTCGCGGATGGTGATCACGGGACCGTACTCGCGGCGGAGCAGCCCGATCAGCCGCACCGCCAGCATGGAATGCCCCCCGAGGGACGTGAAGTCGCTCACCGCGCTCACCTCGTCATCGTCCAGGTCCAGCGCCTCGGCGAAGAACTCGCACACCATGGTCTCGGTCTCGGTCGCCGGGCGACGCTCACTCGCCGTGGTCAGCGCGCCCAGCGGTTTGGCCTCCGGCAGCGCCTTGGCGTCGGCCTTCCCGTTGACCGTCAGCGGGATGGCGTCGACCTGAGCGTAGTGGGTGGGGCGCAGGTAGTCCGGCAGCCCGGCGCCCACCTCCGCGGCGACCGTCGCCAGGTCGGAATCTGCCAGGACGAGGTAGGCGGCCAGCCGGTACGCGCCGTCGACCTGCGGATCGGACTGGGCGACCGCGGCCACGAACCGCACCGCCGGATGGGCCCCGAACGCCGCCTCGACCTCGCCCAGCTCGACCCGGTGCCCCCGGATCTTGACCTGCTGGTCGGTCCGGCCCAGGTAGGCCAGGTTTCCGTCGGGCCGCCGCAGCACGAGGTCCCCGGTCCGGTACATGCGCTCGCCCGGCTCACCGAACGGGCACGCGACGAACCGGTCCGCGGTCTGGGACGGTTGCCCGAGGTAGCCGCGCGCGATGCCGATGCCCGACACGTACAGCTCGCCGGGCACGCCGTCGGGCACCGGCCGCAGCCAGGGGTCCAGCACGTACACGTCCGTGTTGTCGATCGCCACGCCCACCACCGGGTCGAGGCACTCGAAGGTGCCGACGCCGAGGGTGTTGATGGTGTACTCGGTCGGGCCGTACAGGTTGTATCCGACCGTCCCCTCCATCTCGGCCAGCCGGCGCCACAACGCCGGGGTGACCGCCTCGCCGCCCAGCAGCACCAGCGGGGGCCGCCGCGCGGGGTCGTCGAGCAGGCCCTCGGCCACCAGTTGCTGGGCGTAGGTGGGGGTCACGTTGATGACGTCGATCCCGTGCTCCAGGCAGTACTCGACCAGCCGGGGCGCGTCGCGGCGCAGCTCCTCGTCGCAGATGTGCACTTCGTGGCCATCGGCGAGCCACAGGAGCTCCTCCCACGACATGTCGAAGGCGAACGACACGGTGTGCGCGATCCGGAAGACCCGGTGGCCGTGCTCCGCCAGCACCGGCTCGAAGATCCGCCGCTGGTGGTTGATCAGCATGTTGGTGAGCCCGGCGTACTCGGTCACCACGCCCTTGGGCTTCCCGGTCGAGCCGGAGGTGTAGATCGTGTACGCGGGGTGCCGCAGCCGGTCCGGGTCGTCCGGCGCGAACGTCGTGAACGGCTCGGCGTCGGGGAGAGGCCGGTCCAGCTCGATCAGGTCGCCCGTCAGCCGGGGAGCGACGGTGCTCACGGTGAGGATCACGTCCGGGCGGGCGTCCGCGACGATCGCGGCGATCCGCTCGTCCGGATGGTCCAGTTCCAGCGGTACGTACGCGGCGCCGGCCCGCAGCACCGCGAACAGCGCCACGATCGAGTCGAGAGAGCGCGGGATCGCGAGCCCCACGGTCATCTCGGGGCCGATGCCGCGCTGCGCGAGCACCCCCGCCACCGCGCGACTCCGGTCCCTGAGCTGGGCGAACGTCATGGTCTGGCCGTGAGCGACGAGCGCGACCCGCTCCGGGCCACGATCGGCCGCCCGGTCGAACCGGTCGACCACGGTGTCGGTGCCGACGTCCGTACGTCCGGCCGGCTCGGGCTCAGGCCCCAGCCCCCGCAGCGCGCCCACCGGCCCGGTCGAGCGGGCCACGTCTTCGAGCAGGCGCAGGTAGTCGGCCAGGAGCCGGCGGGCGCGCTCCGCGTCGCCGTCGCGGTACTCCAGCTTGACCGTCAGCTCGTCGCCGGGCGTGACGACCCAGGTGAACGGGTAGTGCGTGGAGTCGTCGGCCAGCACCGAGGTGATGCCGTGCCGGGCGTTCATCGCGGCGAACGCGTCCATGTCCAGGAAGTTCTGCAGCACGAAGAGGTTGTCGAACAGGGTGTCGTGGCCGCCGGCCCGCTGGATCTCGCCGAGCCCCAGGTGCTCGTGCTCCATCGCCGCGACCCTGGCCGCCTGCACGCCGGACAGATAGTCCCGTACGGTGTCGTCGGGCCGGGCCCGCGTCCACATCGGGACGGTGTTGAGCAGCACGCCGACGATCTCGGACAGCCCTTCGCCCTCCCGGCCGGAGACGGTCACGCCGAACACCGCCTCGCTCCGGCCCGTGTGCGCGCCCAGCAGCAGGCCGAACGCGCCGGTCAGCACCGCGTTCAGCGTGACCCCGTGCGTCCTGGCCGCGTCCCGCAGCAGTCGCGACCGCTCGGCGGACAGCGTGTGCACGAGTACGGGCGGCAGCTCGTCGGAGAGCACCGGCGACGGCCCGGCGAGCAGCGTCGGCCCCGGCAGGCCGGTCAGGTGCTCCGCCCAGAAGCGTTCCGACGGGGACGGGTCCCTGGCGGCCAGCGCCCGGGCATGGTCCTCGAAGCTGGGCGTGGCCGGGACCGGGTCCAGCGGCTTCCCGGCGACGGCGGCCTCGTAGGCGTCGAACAGGTCCCGCAGCACGATCTCGCGTGACCAGCCGTCCCACAGCAGCAGGTGGTAGCTCAGCAGCAGGCCGTCGCGGTCGCCGGGCAGGCGGACCACGGTCAGCCGGATCAGCGGCGGCTCGTCCGGGTCGAAGCCGGTGTCGCGGTCGCGGACACGCAGGGCTTCGACCTCGGCCTCCGTCGACAGGACGATCGTGCGGACGTCGACCCGCCGGCCCGTCGAGAGCACCTGGACCGGGTTGCCGTCGTCGTCGCCGGCGAAACCGGCGCCCACGACCGGGTGCCGTGCGATCACGTACGCCATCGCCTCGGCCAGCGCGCCGGTGTCCAGCCGCCGGTCGAAGGTGAAGTAGGTCTGGGCGACATAGTGCCCGGCCGAGCCCGCGAGCTGGGCCTGGAAGAACAGGCCCTTCTGGAGCGGGGTCACCGGCGCCGTGCGCTCGGCCGTCGTGGAGGCGTCCGCGATCCGCTCCAGCGCGCGCCGCCAGTGCTCGGTCAGCTCGTCGGGCACGCCTTCGGCGAGGGTGAAGGTCGCGCGCAGGGTGCCGGTGGCCGCGTCGATCCAGGCGTTGACCTCGACGGCGTACGGGCTGCCCTGGTCGCCGCCGGTGACGTGCAGCGCCTGTGACTCGCTGCCCCGGCCGAGGTAGTTGAACAGCACCTGCGGTCGCGCCGTCAGCAGCGGCGCCGTCTGCGGGTTGAGATATCTGAGCCGGCCGTAGGCGACGTGCCCGCGCTCGTCCGGCTGGCGTTCGGCGACCTCGCGGGCCGCCGCGACGGGGTCGGTGTGCGCGGTGAGCCGTACGGGTGCGATGGCGGTGAACCAGCCGATCGTGCGGGTGTAGTCGTGGTGGTCGAGCGCCGGGACCCGGCCGTGCCGTTCCAGGTCGATCGCTAGGTCGGTGGGCGACGGCTGGACGTGCGTCAGCGCGGCCCGCAGCGCCCCGCACAGCAACTCGGTGAGACCGACGCCGAGTGCGGCGGGCGCGGTACGGGTCACGCGGTCGGTCAGCTCGGGCGCGATCTCCACGGTGGTCTCGCGCAGCCCTTCGACCTCGGGGATCAGGACGGGGGCCGCCAGCGTGGTGATCCAGTGGCCGAGGTCGTCGATCACGTGGGTGGAGCCGGTGGCCAGGGCGTCGGCGTACTCGGCGTAGGACGTGGTCGGCGGCGTCAGGGCGGCGCCGCGCAGGGCGGTGGCCAGGTCGTCCAGCAGGACCAGCCAGGACACCGCGTCGATGGCGAGGTGGTGCACGGTGATCACCAGGGTCCGGCTCGCGTCGATCCACGAGAACGCGATCATCTCCCCGGCCTCGGGATCGAGCCGATCAGCGGCGTCCTTCGCCACGGAAGTCCTGGTGACGGTGACCTCGCGGGCGGGCTCGGTGCGCAGTGTCCACACGCCGTGCTCGACCCGCAGCCGCATCCGCAGGGCCGGGTGCGCGGCCACGACGGCGTTCGCGGCGCGGACGGCGTCGGCGAACCCCGTTCCCTCGGGCGCCACCAGCGTTCTGGCCTGGGCGAACCGGTCGAGAGAGCCGCCCAGCTCCCGCTGACGCAGGATGATCGGCGTAGGTGTCAGCGGCCCGTCCGCGCGGGGAGCGGGTGCGATGGCCGGCGGTGTGCGGGTCCCGAGGTGTTCGGCGAGGGCGCGCGGCGTCCGGTACAGGAACACGTCCCGTGGGGAGATCGGCAGGCCGAGCGCCCTGGCCCGGTTGACCACGGTGATGGCGATGATGCTGTCGCCGCCGGCCCGGAAGAAGTCGGTGTCACCGTCCACGTCGGAGCCGGTCAGCGTCTCGGCGAAGATCCCGGTCAGCGCGGCCAGCGCGGAGTCGCTCACAGGCACCGGGGCGTCGTCCTGAAGAGCCTGACGATCCAGCTTGCCGTTGACCGTCAACGGCAGGGCGTCCACTCGCACCACCCGCCCCGGCACCATGTGCCCGGGCAGCCGCGCCGCCAGCAGCCCGGCGAGGTCGCCGGGCACCTCACCCACGACGTGCGCGACCAGGTGATCACCACTGCCCGCCACGGTGACGGCCACGTCGACCACGCCGTCGAGCTCCCTAAGAGCGGACTCCACCTCACCGAGCTCGATACGGAACCCCTTGAGCTGCACCTGATCATCAGCGCGTCCGACGAACTCCAGCTCACCATCGATCGTGCGACGGGCCAGGTCACCCGTGTGGTACATGCGACCACCGGTGAACGGATCCGCCACGAACCGGCTCGCGGTGAGGCCCGGCCTGCCCAAATAACCAAGCGCCACTTGATCACCGGCGACGTAGATCGAGCCGACCCGGCCCGGCGGCACCGGCCGGAGCCGGTCGTCGAGCAGGTAGGTGACCAGACCGGGGATCGGGCCGCCGATCGGGCTGACATCGAGGGCGAAGTCCTCGTCGGTCAGCACCCGGTGCGTGACGTGCACGGTGGTCTCGGTGATGCCGTACATGTTCACCAACTCGGGCGAGCCGGTCCCATACCGTTCGACCCAGCCGCGCAGCCGCCCGAGGTCCAGGGCCTCGCCGCCGAAGATGATCCGCCGCAGCGAGGTGACCGGCTCGCCGGCATGCCGGTCGGCCTCGATGAACTGGTAGAACGCCGACGGTGTCTGGTTGAGCACGGTCACGCCGCGTTCCCGTACAAGCCGGTGGAAGTCGACCGGAGAGCGGGTCAGCCCGTACTCGGGCACCAGCAGCTCACCGCCGTGCGCCAGCGCGCCCCACAGCTCCCAGACCGCGAAGTCGAAGGAGTAGGAGTGGAACTGCACCCACACGTCGTCCGGGCCGAACCCCATGTCGGGCTGGGTGTTCGCGAGCAGCGTCACCACGCTGGAGTGCGGGACGACGACGCCCTTGGGCCTGCCCGTCGATCCGGAGGTGTAGATCACGTACGCCGGGTCGTGCCGGCCGACCTCGGGCGCGGTGGTGTCCAGCGGCAGGTCGTCGTCCCGTACGAGCACGCGGGCCGGCACGCCCGCCCTGGCCGTCAGCGCCGTGAACCGATCCCGCTGATCCCGGTCCACGAGAACGACGCTCGGGGTGGCGTCGGCCAGGATGTACTCCAGCCGCTCGTCCGGGTAGGCCAGATCCAGCGGCACGTACGCGCCACCCGCGCTGACGATCGCGACCAGGGCGACGACCTGGTCGAGGGAGCGCGGCACGGCGACGGCGACCCGCTCACCCGGCCGCACCCCGGCCGCGCGCAGCGCCGCGGCCAGCCCGTTCTTCGCGGACGCCAGCTCGCCATAGGTCAGCGACCGGGAGCCGCCGTCGAGGCCGCACTGGGTGACGGCGGTGGCGGCCGGGTCGCGGTTCGCGGCGGCGTCGAACAGCTCACCCAAGGTCACCGGGGCGACCGGCGCGGGCCGCCGGGCATCGGGCACCAGGTCGTCCGGCCGGTCCAGCAGCCCGGCCAGGTTCCCGGCGAACGCCCGCAAAATCCCCTGCGCCTGCCTCTCCCGCAGGAGGTCACCGTCGTAGATCAGGTTGAACCGCGGACGGCCATCGGCCGCGCGCTCCACCACCAGCGTCAACGGATAGTGCGGAGCACCCTCGTTCACGAGGCCGGTGATCACGAATTCATCGCCCGGCCTGCGCAGCCCGTCCACATCGGTGGCGACGTCGAACACCACCAGCGTGTCGAACAGAGAGCCGCCGGTCCTGGCCAGCGACACGTGCTGATGCGGCAGCACCGCGCTCTGGTGCTCCCGCACCGAGGTGAGCAACTCGCGCGCCGTGGTGGTGCCGTCCCACCGCGCCCGTACGGGAATCGTGTTGATGAGCAGCCCCACCAGGTCCTTGATGCCCGGCACGTCCATGTCCCGCCCGGACACCGTGGACCCGAACACCACGTCCCGACCGTGCAGGATGCCGCCCAGCGTCACCGCCCACGCACTGTGCACGGCGACGCTCAAGGGCACGCCCACCGACCGGACGGCCGCGTCGATGTCGCCGTCCGGCTCCACCGAGGTGTCGGCGAACCGCCCCGACGGGGTGTGCCCCTCGGCGACCAGCGAAGGTCCGGGCAGCCCGGCGAGCTGCTCCCGCCACACCCGGTCGCTCTCGTCACCGTCGATCGCGGCGAGCCGCCGCACGTGGGAGGCGAAGCCGCTCTGCGGGTAACCGATCCCCGGCGCGTGATACTCGGCCAGCAGCGCGCGCAGCATCGGCGGCACCGACCAGCCGTCGGCGACGATGTGGTGCACGGTCTGCACCAGGACGTTCCGGCCGATGAGGGTGTACCGCATCAGCGGCCCGGTGGCCAGGTCGAACCCGGCGAGCCGGTCCCGCTCGGCGTACTCGCGGATCTCCTCGTCGGTGATGCCGGGGCGCTCCAGCGTGGTGAACGGCGCCCGCACCCCGCTCTCCAGCACCGAGACCACGCGGCCGTCTTCGAGGGCCACGAACCGCGCGGCCAGGTTGGGGTAGAGGGTGAGCAGCCGGGTGGCCGCCGCCGCGAGCCGGTCGGCGTCCACCTCGCCCTCCAGCGTCAGAATCTGCTGCTCGACGTAGCTGCCGGCCGAGTCGTCGTCGAACACCGAGTGGAAGTACAGGCCCTCCTGCAACGGGGTCAGCGGCAGGATGTCCAGCAGCTCCGGGCCGTCCAGGGCGTCGACGTCGGCCTGCGTGAGAGACACCGCGCCGAAGTCGCTGGGGGAGTGGCCGCCCTCGTCGAGCGCGGCCAGCCCGGTCAGGGCCTCCCGGTAGTAGGCGCCGATGGTGGTGATGTCGTCGTCCGCGAACATCCCGTCGGGCCACGAGATGGTGGTGACCAGCTCGTACGCGCCGGTCGAGCCGGGTTCGGCGATCGCGTTGAACTCCAGGGCGCGCGGCAGCCGCATCTTCGGGTCACGCCGCTCACCCAGTTGCCCCGTGGCACCCGCGAGCTGCCAGTCCCCGGCCGAGCCCGCGTCGAAGCGGCCCAGGTAGTTGAACAGCACCTGCGGCGCGGACGCGGAGAATTCGGCACCGGCCAGATACCGCAGAGCACCATAGGACACGCCATTGGCCGGCACCCGAGCGAGGTCTTCCTTGACCGCCTTGAGCGCGGCCGACAGGTCGGAGTCGCCCCCAGGATCCACGACCACCGGGAACAACGTGGTGAACCATCCCACGGTCCGCGACAGATCCGGCTCGAAGCCCGAAACGAACCGCCCTTCGCGGCCGTGCCCTTCGAGCTCGATGTGCGCGAACGTCTGATCCTGCCCAAGATCGCGGCGCCACCGGGCGAGGGCGACGGCGAGCGCGGTCAGCAGCACGTCGTTGACGCCCGCGTGGAATCGGGCGGGCACCTCGCCCAGCAGCGCGGCCGTGACCTCGGGCCCGACCGCGACCGCCCGAACCCGCTCCCGCTCGACGGTGTCCGATGCGGCCAGCGCGCGCCGGCCCAGCGGCCCGTCCACGCCCGGCAGCGGACGCTGGAAGTAGGCCGGATCCGCGTCGGAGGCCGCCCGCTCCAGCAACTGCGTCCAGCGCCGGAACGACGTGCCCACCGGCGGTAGTTCACCGCCCCGCCATGCCGTGGCCAGGTCCTCCATCAGGATCCGCCAGGACACACCGTCGATCACCACATGATGGACGACCAGGACGAGCTGCCGCGCCTCGCGCCGCCAGACGGCACGGAGCATCACGCCGTTGTCGGGATCCAGCCCGCCGACGGCCAGGTCGACACACTCGCCGAGCGGCCGATCGCTCTCCTGCCACCCCGCGACGCCGTGCTCCGGAATGTCGAAGCCCCAGCGTTCCCCCCGGACCAGCCGGGCGCGCAGCATGTCGTGCCGCCCGACCAGGGCGGCGAGCAGCCCGTCGAGGGTGTCGGCGGTCAGGTCCGCCGGGGTGTTCAGCACCACCGACTGCACGAAGCCGTCGATCGCGTCCGTGGTCTCGCCGAGCCACCGCACGATCGGCACGCCCGCGACGGGACCGGTCGCGACATCCTCGCGGTCCACCGTGGACGCCTCGGCCCGGCTCGCCACCGCCGCCAGCTCGCCCACGCTGCCGCTGGTGAAGATCTGCGTCGCCGTGACGTGCAGGCCCGCCTCGCGCAGCGCGCTCAGCAGCGAGATCGCCAGGATGCTGTCGCCGCCGAGCCGGAAGAAGTTCTGGTCGGCGCCCACCTCGTCCACCTGCAGCACCGCCGCGACCGCCGCGCACACCACGCGCTCGTTCTCGGTGGCGGGCGGGACGAACGCGCCCGTCTCGATCGCCGGCTCCGGCAGCGCGTTACGGTCCAGCTTGCCGTTCGCGGTGAGCGGGAACTCCGTCAGTACGACGATGTGCGCGGGCACCATGTACTCGACCATGCGCTCCACGGCCCACGCCTTGACGTCGTCGGCCCGCAGGTCCTCGCCGCCGGCCGCCGGGATCACGTACCCCACCAGATACGTGCCGCCCGCCGCGTTCTTCTTCGCCACGACGCAGGTGTGCCGTACGCGGGGGTGCTCCGCGAGCCCGATCTCGACGTCCTCGATCTCCAGCCGCATGCCGCGGATCTTGATCTGGTTGTCGGCCCGGCCGAGGAAGTCCAGCGACCCGTCGGGGGCGAACCGGGCGAGGTCGCCGGTCCGGTACAGCCGGGAGCCGTCCCCGGCGAACGGGTTCGCCACGAACCGGGACGCCGTCAGGCCGGGCGCGTTGACGTACCCGCGACCCAGGAGGAAGCCGCCCACGTACAGCTCGCCGCCTACGCCGACCGGCACCGGGCGCAGCTCCTCGTCCAGCACGTACAGCTCGGTGTTGGGGTTGGCCTTGCCGATCGAGGTCGACAGGCGTTCCGCGGCGCCCCGGTAGATGACGTGGGAGACGCCGATGGTCGTCTCGGCGGGGCCGTAGCCGTGGTACATGGGGATGTCGAGGCGGGTGCGGAAACGTTCGTACAGCTCCGGGGTCAGCACCTCGCCGCCGCACCACACGTGCCGCAGGCTGTCCAGGCGGCCGGAGTCGCCCGCGATCTCCAGCAGCACGTCGAGCATGGACGACACCAGGTACGTGAACGTGACGCGCTGCTCGTCGATCACGCTCAGCAGGTGGTGCGGGTCGCGTTCACCGCCGGGGCGCAGGATCACCAGCCGGCCGCCGTACACGAGCGGCAGGAAGATCTCGTTGATGGAGATGTCGAACGACAGCGGCGCCTTGAACAGCGACGCGTCGTCGGTGCCGAAGCCCAGGATCTCCTTGCCCTGCCACAGCAGGCGCTCGCTGATCGCCTCGTGCCGGATCATCGCGCCCTTGGGCCGCCCGGTCGAACCGGACGTGAAGATCACGTACGCCAGCGCGGGACCGGGGACGTCGGCCGCGGTCTCCGAGGTGGGATACGAGCCGAACCGCCAGTCGCCGAGATCGACGGCCACGGCCTCCGGCTCGCCGGCGTCACAAGTGCCGGAGTCGTTGAGCTGCAGCACGACCCGGGCGTCCTCGATCACGACCGCCCGGCGCCCGGCCGGCCACTGCGGATCGAGCGGCACGAACGCGCACTCCGCCTGGAGCACACCCAGCAGGCCGATCACCATCTCGGCGGAGCGGCCCAGCGAGATGCCGACGACCTGTTCGGTGGTGAGCCCGCGTTCGATCAGGTGGTGGGCGAGCTGGTTGGACAGCCCGGCCACCTCGCGGTAGGTCAGCGACCGGCGCTCGTCGACGATGGCGACGGCGTCCGGCCTGGTCCGGGCCTGCTCGCGGAACATCTCCACGATGGTCGGGCGCACCCGGGCGACGTTGTTGTCGTTCCACTCGGCCAGGGTGGCGAGCCGGGCCGCCACGCTGGACGGGCCGATGGTGCCGATGGGCCGGTCCGGGAAGTCGGCCAGGTCGTCCAGCGCGAGCTGCGCGTCGGCCAGCGGGACCCCGTCGGGGACGGTGATGCTGCGGCCGTCCGCGCCGACCTCCCAGCCGCCGACCCCGTCCCCGCCGTTCTCGGCCCAGCCGAGGACGTCGGCGAACAGGGTGCCGGAGGTGAGATCGAGGCTGTCGGGGCTCTGGCCCGTCGCCCAGTAGGCCAGCCCGATGGCGCACGCCGCGCCGATGGTCTGGTCGCGATGGTCGCCGATCCGGCGGCGTACGCCGTCCAGGCGGTCGGGAGAAAGCCGTACGAGACGAGTGCCCGGTTCCCTCATCGAAGCCTCAGCCGTCCCTCTCAACTCGAGTTCCCTTCTCGCCACGCCCGCCACAGGTCGGCGTACCGGCCGCCCATGGCCACCAGCTCCTCGTGCGTTCCCTGCTCCACGACACGGCCCGCGTCCAGCACGGCGATGCGGTCGGCCGCCATCGCCTGGGTCAGCCGGTGCGCCACGAACAGCGTGGTGCGGCCCTGGCACGCGGCCGACACGGCCCGCTCCAGCTCGGCGGCCCCCTGGCTGCCCGCCTCCGCGGTCGACTCGTCCAGCACCACGACCGGCGCTCGGCCCAGCACCAGCCGGGCCAGGGCGATCTGGGCGACCTTGGTGCCGTCGAGGCGTTCGCCGCCCTCGCCGACCATGGTGTCCAGCCCGTCCGGCAGCGCCGTGACCCAGGTGTCGGCGCCGACCGTGCGCAGCGCGTCCATCAGCTCGGCATCGGTCGCCTCCGGCGCGGCCAGCCGCAGGTCGTCGGCGAGCGGGCCGGAGAACACGTGCGTCTCCTGCGTCAGGATGCTCACCAGGGCCCGCGCGCCGGCCTCGTCCAGCTCGGCGAGATCGGTCGATCCGATGCGCACCGACCCGGCCTGCGGGGTCCCGATGCCCGCGATCAGCGCCGCCAGCGTCGTCTTGCCCGCGCCCGTCGCTCCCACCAGCGCGAGCGAGCCGCCCGCCGGGATCGCCAGGTCGACCTCCCGCAGCACCGGCTGCTCGGAGTCGGGATAGCCGAACGTCAGCCCCGCCACCGTGACCGGGTACGACCCGGCCGCCGCGACGACGGTGTGGCCCACCAGCCTCTCCTCCGGGGCCTCGCTCAGCACGCCGACCAGCCGGGTCAGGCTCGCGCCCGACTTCTGCGCCTCGTCGAAGGTGAACATGATGGCGCCCAGGGGATTGAACAGCCGGTGGAACAGCAGCGGCGCCACCGACGCCTCGCCCAGGGTGACGGCGTCGGCCTCCAGCAGGACGTACCCGACGACGATGATCAGGACCAGCCCGATGAACTCGGCGCGGTTCTCCCTGCCGACGAACCGGCCGAAGAACCGGAAAACCTCGACGCCGAGATCGCGCACCCGCCACGACTCGCGGGTGACCTGCTCGCGGAAGGCCTCCTCCAGGCGGTACGCCCGGACGGTGCCGATCCCGTCCAGGCCGCTGATCAGCGCCTGCGCGCGATCGGCCTGGGCCTCCCGCTGCCGCTGGTAGAGGGGCGCGGACCTGGGGAGATACCAGCGCAGGGCCAGCGCGTACGCGGGCAGCGCGCACGCTCCCGCCAGGCCGAGCCGCCAGTCCAGCCCGAACATGCCGGCCGTGGCGATGGCCACCAGCACCCCCGACGAGAACACCGTGGGGATGGCCGTCCTGATGCCCTTGGACAGCACGGCCACGTCGTCGCCGACCCGCGACAGCACGTCACCCCGGCCGACCTGCTCGATCCGCGCGCTCGGCATGCCCAGCACCGCCCGTACGGCGGCCTCGCGCAGCCGCGCGAGCAGCTCCGCGCCCAGCCGCCCGATCAGGTACGTCGACGCCGCGGTGGCCCCCGAGCCGAGCAGCACGGCGGCGACCATCAGCGCCCCGATCGTGACCAGGATCGACTGAGCCTCGCCCGCGACCACGCCGTCAACCACCTGGCCGAGCAGGAACACGGGCAGCACCTGGAGCGCCGCCCCCGCCACCGTGGTGAGCACGGTGGCGGTCGTCAGCCCCGGCAGCTCGCGGGTGTGCGCCGCGACCCATCGGGTGGCCTCGCGGCCCGTCGCCGTGCGCAGGATGGCCGGTGCGGCGCGTGTCTCGGTGGCGCTCACGCCCGGACCACGCCGGGTCGGGGATGGGACAGGTCCACGGGGCTCCTCGATCGCGGTCACGACTTAGGCAGCCAAACGGTAACACGGAGGTATTAGGTTAGCCTAACCTCATCTGGCATCCTTGGGGCATATGAGAGACGCATTCGGATACTTGGGCAAACCGGGCACCGATGAGTTCTGGGCGGCGGCCGGGGCACCCGTGTCGGTGCCCGATGACGACGGTGGCTGGGTGACCCTGTTCCTGTGGCGCGGCTCGCCGGCGAGCCTCAGCTTCGAGAGCCGGCCGGAGCCGGTCCCCTTGTGTCAGTGGGGCGACACGGACTGCTGGTACGCCGAGGTGGCCATGCCCGCGCGGATGCGGATGACCTACCAGTTCATCGCGGACGGCGCCGCGCACGCCGACCCGTTCAACCCGGCCGGCGCGGGCGGTGACCGCTCCATCGCCGCCACCCCGGACGCCCCTCCCCAGCCGCACTGGCCCGCCATCGGCCCCGACGACGTCCTGCCCCTGCCGCGTACCCGCCTGCGCTGGACCAGCGAACGCCTCGGCGGGCGGCGCACCGTGCGGGTCCACCCGGCGGGCGGCGGCGGGCCGCTGGTCCTGCTGCTCGACGGGGACGACTGGCTGTACCTGCACCCGGCCATGACCGCCTTCGACTCGGCCGTCGCCTGCGGCGAACTTCCCCCCGTCACCCTCGTGTTCGTCCCGGCCCAGGCCAGGGAGACCGAGTTCGGGTGCCGGCCCGAGCTGTGGGAGGCGATCAGGGACGAACTACTGCCGCTGGTGGACGAGAGTGACCGGCTGGTGGTGGCCGGGCAGAGTCTCGGCGGGCTGAGCGCGATGTACGCGGCGCTGGAGTTCCCCGACCTGGTGTCCGCCGTCGCCTGCCAGTCGGGGTCGTTCTGGTGGGCGCCCGGCGCGACGGACATGGACGGCCCGGTCGGCGGCGCCATCGCCGAGCGGCTGCGGAAGGGTCCCGACCTGTCCGGGCTGAGGGTCGCGTTCGACGTGGGGGAGCACGAGACGCGGATGCTGCCGCACTGCGAGCTGGTCGAAACCCTGACAGAACAGGCCGGTGCGGCCGTGCGGGTCACACGCTCGGCCTCGGGCCACGATCGGGCGGGCTGGCGGCAGGCCCTGATCGGAGGTGTCGCCTGGACGCTCGCACAGCCGTGGTGACGGCGGGCCGGCCGTCACCACGGCCACGGTCAGCGCGAGAACGCGTACGTGCTGCGCCCGCTGTCGCTCAACCGCCCGGCCACCGCGTCCGCGATCTCCCCGGCCCGCACGGCGGTGTTCGACAGCAACGTCGAGGTCAGGCCGTGGGTGTGCTCGGTGGCCCCCTGCACGTAGATGCCGCAGCGCAGGCGGGGAGAGGTGGCGATCCGGTAGTCGCGCTCGATGCGCAGTCCGCCCGACGGCAGCCGCTCACAGAGCTCGCCGGTGGCGCCCAGCAGGGTCAGCGGGTCGCCGGGCCGGTAGCCGGTGGCGTAGACGAGCACGTCGGCCGCCAGGACGGCCCGCTCCCCGGTGGGCAGGAACTCGACCGTGGCGCGCACGCCCCCGGCGTCCCGGCTGACATCGACGAGCCGGGAGGCGTTGAGAATGCGCAGCCGCTCTCTCCCCCGCACCTTCTCCTGGTAGTGCTTGCGGTACAGCTCGTCGATGAGGTCGAGGTCGACCACCGAGTAGTTGGTGGAGGCGTGGTAGGCGAGCAGGCGCTCCTTGACCGCGTCGGGGGCGGTGAAGTAGTCCTCGACCGCGGCGGGGTCGAAGATCCGGTTGGCGAAGGAGCTGTCGTCGGCGGGGGTGTAGCCGTACTTGGAGAACACCGCGCACACCTCGGCCTCGGGGTAGCGGCCGTGCAGATGGTCGGCCACCTCGGCGGCGCTCTGCCCGGCGCCGACCACCACGAACCGGCGCGGATCCGTGACCGCGGGCAGCTTGTCCAGGAGCTCTTCGCTGTGCCAGAGGCGTTCGTCGGTGACGATGCCGTCGGGCAGCGTCGGGATCAGGCCCACGGCGACGACCAGATTGCGGGTACGGCGCGTGCTCAGCTCACCCTCGCCCTGGCGGACCACCACGTCGAGATACTCCACCGTGCCGTCGACGGTGACGGGCGTGACCGCGACGACCTCAGAGCCGTACTCGACCTGGTCGGAGAAGGGCGCCGCGGCCCATTCCAGGTAGTCGTGGAACTCCATGCGGGAGGGGAACATCGTCTTGTGGTTGATGAAGTCCACCATCCGGCCACGCGCCTTCAGATAGCTCAGAAAGCCGAACTCGCTGGTCGGGTTCCGCATGGTGACCAGGTCTTTCAGGAACGAGACCTGCATCGTGGTGCCTTCGAGCAGCATGCCGCGGTGCCACCCGAAGGCGTCCTGCTTCTCCAGGAACACCGCGTCGAATCGTTCGCCGGTACGCGCCTGGCGCTCGCGCAGCGCGATGGCCAGGGCCAGGTTGGAAGGGCCGAAACCGATGCCGACGAGGTCGTGGACGAACTGCTCGGCAGTGGGCATGGAAAGCCTTTCGAAGAGAGCGGTCCAGGGGTGGAGTCCATGGGTGGAATCGGAGTCCAACTTAGGTTAGGCTCGCCTAACTAGACGAGCCTAACCTTTGTCCCACTCACCTCACAAGGAGAGCTCTGATGCGGGTCGTGATGTTCGGCTACCAGACCTGGGGGCACCGAACCCTCCAAGCGCTGCTGGACTCCAGGCACGACGTGGTGCTGGCGGTCACCCACCCCCAGAGCGACCACGCCTACGAGAAGATCTGGAGCGACTCGGTGGCCGAGCTGGCCGAGGCTCACGGCGTCCCGGTGGTGCTGCGCAACCGCCCCGACGACGAGCTCCTGCTCACCCTCAAGGAAGTAGAGCCTGACCTGATCGTCGCCAACAACTGGCGCACCTGGATACCGCCGGAGATCTTCTCGCTCCCTCGGTACGGCATCCTCAACGTGCACGACTCGCTGCTTCCGGCCTACGCCGGGTTCTCGCCGCTCATCTGGGCGCTCATCAACGGCGAGAAGGAGGTCGGCGTCACGGCCCACATGATGAACGCCGAACTGGACGCCGGGGACATCGTGCTCCAGCGCGCCATCCCGGTCGGGCCCGGTGACACCACCACCGACCTGTTCCACCGCACGGTCGACCTCATCGCGCCCATCGTCACCGAGTCTCTGGAGCTCATCGCCTCCGGCCGTACGGACTGGACGCCCCAGGATCGCTCGAAGGCCAGCTTCTTCCACAAGAGGTCGGTCGAAGACGGCAACATCGACTGGACCTGGCCGGCCGAGGACATCGAACGCCTGGTACGCGCGCAGTCCGACCCGTACCCGAACGCTTTCACGTACTACAAGGGCGAGCGTGTTCGCGTCCTGAAGGCGTCGGTCTCCACGGGCATCTACGGCGGCACGCCGGGGCGGGTGTTCATCCGCGAGGGCGACGGCATCGTCATCGTCGCCGGCGCCGAGGCCCGCCGGGGCCGCAGCCACGGCCTGGTGATCGAACAGGTCCGCACCGAGGACGGCACCGACCTGCCGGCCGGCGAGGTGTTCAGAACCATGGGCGGCTACCTGACCCGCCAGCCGTAAATCGGCCGCACACCAGAGCGTGTACAGCCGCTGCCGGACCTTGACCTCGACGTCGGCGGCGGGTACGTCGACGCGCTTCACGCCGTCGGCGGAGAGCCGCCCGTGCGCTAGTCGCCGAGGTGCGCCAGCGCGGTGATCATGCGCTGGGCGATGTCCGCCGGCCACGGGAAGGCGACGGTCACCGATCGCTGATGGGCCAGGCCGTGCAGGCCCAGCCACAGCGCGATCGTGTCGGCGGCCGGATCAGTGCTGGTGGCGTGGCCCGCGGCGACGCAACCGTCCAGCACCTCGCGCAGCAGGCCCAGGCATCCGTCGCCCAGTGCCACCAGATCGGCCTCCGTCAGCGAGGTCCCCTCCAGCGCGGGCATCCACAGACCGCCGAACATGGTGCGATAGCGCTCCGGGTGCTCCTGGGCGAAGTCGAGGTAGCCGTCGCAGACGGCGAACAGCCGGCGCCGGGGATCGTCGTCGCCCACGGCGGCCACCGCGAGGCGCAGTTGCGCTTCCAGCTCCGTGAACGCCTGCCGCACCACCGCCAGCATGATGGACGGCTGGTCAGGGAAATGACGGTAGATCGAGGGCGCCGCGATGCCCACGCGGCGGGCCACCGACCGCAGGCTGATGGAGCTCTCGTCACCGGTCTCGTCGAGGAGCTCCACCGCCGCGGCCACGATCTCGTCGCGCAGGCGTGCGCCCTCGCCCCTGCGGTTGCGGGCGCGGGTGAGGTTATCTGACATGCCGTTAGCTTACACGTGAAAACTTATATGCGTTATCCCTTGCGTTCCATCAAATTACAGTCGTAAGGTTACGACTGTAAGCGGAACTGAGGAGGAGCACATGAACGGCACCGTCGGCGTCACCGAGATCGTCCTGCCGGGCCCGGTCGAGCCGGATGACCTGCGGATCCGCACTCGCGACCTACCGGCGCCCGCCGCGGGCGAAGTCGTCCTGCGGATGGAGGCGACCGGCGTGTCGTTCGCCGAGCAGCAGATGCGGCGCGGCAAGTACTACGACCAGCCGGCGTTCCCCTTCGTGCCGGGCTACGACGTGGTCGGCACGGTGACCGCCGTCGGCCAGGGCGTGGACGCCACGATGATCGGCCGCCGGTACGCCGCGGTGACCAAGATCGGCGGCTGGGCGAGCGCCCTGCTGATCGACGCCGCGGACCTGGTCCCCGTGCCGGACGGCGTCGGCCCTGCCGCCGCCGTGACCGTGGCCGTCAACGGGATCACGGCCTGGCAGATGCTGCACCGCACCGCCAAGGTCCCGCCGGGCGCGACGATCGTCGTGCTCGGCGCCAACGGCGGAGTCGGTTCCACCCTGGTGCAGCTGGCCAGGAACGCCGGGATCAAGGTGATCGGCACCGCCTCGGCCCGCCACCACGAGCTGCTGCGCGAGCTGGGCGCGACCCCGGTCGACTACCGCGACCCGGACATGTACCGGAAGATCCGCGAGCTCGCGCCCGACGGGGTGCACGCGGTGTTCGACCACGTCGGCGGCGCCGGGCTGGTGGAGTCGTGGCAGCTCGTACGCCGCGGCGGGACGCTCGTGTCCTACGGCACCGCGGCCACGAAGAACGACGCCGGCAACTCGCGACTCCCGGTGCTGAAGTCGTTCGCCCTGCTGGCCACCTGGAATTACCTCTCGCCCAACGGCAAGAGCGCGCACTTCTACAACTTCTGGGCCGGCAAGCGCCGCCTGAGCACCTTCAGGGCCCGCCTGCGCGAGGACCTCACCCAGGTGCTCCGGCTGGTGGCCGACGGTGTGCTCACACCGCGGATCGCGGCCGAGTTTCCGCTGGCCGAGGCCGGTGCGGCGCTGACGCTCGCCGAGTCGCGCACCGTCGCGGGCAAAGTCGTCCTCGTCCCGTAGATGCCGCGAAACCGCAGAGGACAGGGCGGCCGGCTCCGCACGGAAATACTGGCCGCGGCGACCGAACTGCTCGACACCAGCGGCGACGAACGAGCCGTGACATTGCGCGCGGTGGCCCGCCGCGCCGGGATCGCCGCCCCGTCGATCTATCCCCACTTTCCCGACCGGCGAGCGCTCGTCGAGGCCGTCGTACGGCAGGCGGCCGCCGACCTGACCGGCCGCTTCCAGGCCGTCTCCGACGGCGACCCCCGACGGCGGCTGTTCGACCTCTGCTCGGCCTACCTCGAATTCGCCCGAGCGCATCCCCAGCGCTACCGCGCCATGTTCGCCGGCGGAGCCGGCCCCGGCGCGGAGACGCTGCGGGTCCTCACCCACAGCCTGGCCGCCTGCGTCACCGCCGGCCACTGCACCAGCGACGACCCGGCCGCCGACGCCTTCGCGTTGTGGCTGGGGCTCCACGGACTCGCCCACCAACGTGCCGTCGCCCGCGCCTTTCCCTGGCCCGCCGACATCGCCCACCGCATCGCCATCCCTCTCTCCCACCTCATCGATCGTCCCGGAGGTAACAGCCATGACCACCATCGAACTCACCGCCCCGGCCACCCGCACCGTTGAGGTCGACAACCGCCCGGCCTACGTCAGCTTCGGGCTGGCGTACGTCCTCGGCCACGGCTCCGCCGCGATCTCCCGAGGCGCCGATCCGCTGGTCGCGCTACCGGACTGGCTGCCGATGGCGCTGCTCGGCGCGGGCCTCGCCGCGGGCACCGTCTTCGCCACGCTCGCCGCCACCCGCGCCCAGCGAGGCGCCGACAAGGCCGAGAGCCTGGCCGGCAAGCTCCTCGGTCTCGCCTGGATCAGCGCCTTCGCCGGAGTCTTCCTCGCGATCACCGGCCTCACCGGCCTTACCGGCATGCCAGAGCTGCAGTCCGTGCTGTGGCCGACCTCTTCCGCCTTCGTCGTCGGCCTGCTCTACCTCGCGGAAGGCGTCGCCCGCCGCAATGTCCTGCACTACACCCTCGGGACGTGGCTCGTGCTGGTCTCGACGGGCGCGCTCCTGTTCGGCACCCCGGGGCTGTTCTGGGTCCTCGCCATCGCGGGCGGTGGCGGCTACGCGGTCGCGTCCGTCCTGGAGCACCGCCGCCTGATTACCACGGCCGGTTGATCTCGGGCGCGCACTACCGCGGTTGGTGGAGGCGAAGTTCCACTCAGCGGTTGACGACCGGTGAACGGCCGGCGATTACCTTCGTCGCGAGGTCGGTGATCGCCCGTTGAGGGACGGGCTCACCGGTGTGCGTGCCATCCAGCTCCCGTCGGTGTTCGCTGCGGACCACCGGCCGGCCAAGGGTGGGCTGTTTCTACGCGGACCCGTTCGGGCTCGCCGAGGAAGGGGCTGGAGAGATGGTCGCTTGGTGGGGGCGGGTCCGTTCGCGGTCGGCCGGGATCATGGTGGCGGGCGCGGTACTGGCGTCGGTCATGTCCGCCTCGCCAACGGCAAAACCAAACCCATCGAACAAGTCAAACCCGGCGACAAGGTTTTAGCAACCGACCCCAAGACCGGCAAGGCCCAAGCCAAGGCGGTCGTGGCGGCCTTCTCCGGCACCCGCTACAACAGCGTCGTCGGAATCACGGTCGACACCGATGGCGAGCGTGGTCAGCGGACCGGCGTCATCTACGCCACCGAACACCATCTCTTCTGGGACGCGGGGACCGGCTCATGGATCAGAGCCGACCAGCTACGGACTGGCACACTGCTTCGCTCCCCGAACGGGACCACTTCGCCGGTTGTCGGCGTGGCCGACCACGCGACCGGACGAACCGTTCATGACATCACCGTGGCAGACACGCACACCTTCTATGTACATGTCGGAGCCACCGCCGTCCTGGTGCACAACGAGGGGCCGTTCTGCGGGCGGCCGATCGGAGGAAAGGTCGGCGACGCCCTCGGCGATCAGAACTTCCACGGCTCGGACTACACGCTGAATGAGTTCGTGGAATTCGTCGCCTCGCATGCTGGAGATGACAACCCGGCATGGGCAGACCGACGCGAAAGGAGATCGAAGAAGTTCTGCGATCCGCCGGCCCCGTTCGCAAAAGGTGACCAGAATGCCTCGGACTTCAAATAGAACGGCATACGAGCCATCGTCAATTGGTCACAGCCATGGAAGAGTACGGTGTACTACATGGGCAGGGGTGAGATGGGAAGTGCAAGAAGAGCATCGCGCGTGGCCAGTAAGCAACTTGACGGCGGAGTCCGTGAACCGCATCCGATCCGTTCAGATTCAGGTCTCCCAGCACAGAACGCTCGATGTGGTTCATCTTATGAGGGCGTGGCGTGCCCACGTGGAAAAACTGGGACGGGACATGGCGCTTCCTGCTACGGACATGTCAGCTTGGGGGGCCTACGACCTCGTCGCAGCGTACATCATCAGAGATTTCCTTGAGTTTGCTCTAGATAAGCTGCCCGTCGATGAGCGAGGGATGATGAAAGCAGCCCTGGCTGAAATCGACGAAAAGTTTATTCGGGAGACGGAGAGCGATGGCAGCGGTCGCGCTGCCCGTCTGGATGAGCGGAATTTGGCGCGCTGCGACTGGTGGTGGTCAAGGATCCCCATCATGGGCCCGGTCCGCGACGACCTCATCACGCTCACCGGCGGTCTGGGATCCGCATCCTGAGTCGCGGTCTCCTCGCCCAAGCCGAGAGCGGGCGAATACAACTGCACCGTAACGTCTTGATCCTCAAGGAGAGTGTTGTCGTACAGGGAAGGGTGCGTGCGGTGGTTCGGGTCGGTCATCTGCCGTCACGCTCAACAGCCTCCTGCTCGCGAGGAGCCGTCGGAGCCATCGCGCAAAGGCAGCGGCTGAACCGTTCAACGCGCGACCTCAAACGCGAACCTGCGTGGCGCGCACCGCTGGTTCGATGCGCGCGTTGCCTGGCTTGGCCGTGTTCCGGTGGAACATCCAATAAATCACGGCCAGACGGCATTGAAGCCTTTGTTGGCACGCGAACGGTGCTCACCGGTGTCCGCATGCCGCGAACACCTCTACGACCAGCACTGAACCTACCAAGCCCTGGTACAGGTGGCTTCAGTACGCACCGTCCTGGATTCAGCCGGCGATTCACCTGGCCGGCCGACTTCGACGTACCCCGACGAGATCGGCTCGGCGGGGGTCTGCACGAACGTCTACATGCTGGCGCCGGGCCGTGTAAGGCGGATGGCCTGCGGGATGGCGAGGGTCGCTGCAGGCCAGGGTGGAGGTGTGCCTGTGCTGGCAGCCTGGGGTCAGGTTGCCGGGTGGCTGGGTGGTGCGAGGGTCACAGCTTCACGAGCTTTGGGTACGGTGCGGCGATTCGGTAGGTTTCGGCGCCGAACTCGACGAGGACGGCGAGGTTCTGCTCCACCGCGATGATCCGGCCGAGCCCGTACTTGTCGTGGCTCACCTGGTCGCTCACCTCGTACTGCTCGACGGGCGGCGGAGGAACTTCGGGAAGGTTGAAGGGGCTTCCGGGGAGTCGGCGCCGGGTCGCTTGAGGAGGCTTCATTGGTCTAAGTATGCGCCTGGTCCCCTAGTAAAAGCGACCTCAGCGTGGATGCCATCGGATTTCCACGTCGAGACAGCGGGTGTTCATCGATGGTTTGCGGGGCTTTGGGGCCTGTCCTGTCGAGGCAGGTAGGGCGGTGGGCCTGGGGATATGCCTGGGTCTTCCGCTTCGGTGGCATCGGGGGGAGCGGGCGTCCCGCTCCGGATCGGGTGGGGTCACGCAATGGGGAGAGGCTCGATCAGGAGGCCTCTGCCCAGGCCGGTGAGGCGGAGCATCGTGGAGGTGCGGGAGGACGGAGCGGTCAGGGCGAGGGTGATGCCCATCGAGCGTGCGCGGCGTTGTACGCCGACCAGCACGGCCAGCCCGGAGACGTCGTGGAAGGACAGGCCCGACAAGTCCAGGACCAGGGACTCGTGGCTGTGGTCCAGCTCGTCCATCAGCCGGGTGCGCAGAGCCTCGCTGGTGAAGATGTTGATCTCGCCGGACAGATGGACGGTGGTGGAGGGTTTCACCGTACTGGCGGGAGGCGGGGTGTCGATGATCGTCATGGATGCTCCGGTTGAAGAGGAAGGAAGCCACCCGGGAGAAGGTCGGGGGTGGACCCGCGCGTGCCGATACGGGGCGGCATCGATCGTTGAGATGCCCGCCCGATGGTCGATGGAGGGCTCGGCTGCGGCGTCGCGAGGGTGGAACTCGCATTCGGCGACGGAACTTGGCGGCGCGAGAGGAGCGCGAGATGCCGACGTCGTGATGGCCAGACCCGTCCGGACCCTGTGCGGGCCATATGCAGTCGATCGCCGCGGGCGACGCCAACCCGAATGCCAACGCACGAAAGGTCCCCGGTATCGATCAGCCTACCTCGCCGGATACGCCGCCACCCAGGGGCTTGACCTGGCGCCGGGGGAGGCCGACCACTGAGCCTCCCCGCGGTGCCAGGTCAGGCCATACCACGTGCTCGAATAGACTGTTCAGGCCCCCGCGACCGCGGCGTCGCTGGTCAGCTTGTCGAGGCGGACCTCGGTCTTGTGGTCGTTCTCGTCCTTGGCCAGCCAGCGGTAGGCGGCGAACTCGGCCTCCTGGCCGTCGACGTCGATGATGACCCTGTTCAGGAACCAGCCGGGCTTGTTCCCCGTGTTGTCGTGGCCGATTTCGATGCTCATCACTTCGCCGACCGAGGACATGGTCAGGGTGAAGTGGTCGACGGCGTTACGCTCGAAGTTGTCCTCGGAATTGTCCAGGTCGGTCGGACCCACCGATCCCGTGGTTCCGTGGATCTTGAGGAAGACATTGGCGTTCGTCCCGGCATCGGGCACATCGCCGGTCTCTACAGTGATGTTGTAGTTGGGCATGCTCTTCCCTCGTTGTCTCGCATGGCCTCCGCCTTTGCCAGACGGAAGCACGGGTGGCCGGACACGGTTGTGCGACCTCCCCGTTCATCGGCTGGATACATGACCACATGCGTGTCTCGGGAAGCCCTTTTGTCAGCCAAGCCCTGGCTCGGTTTTCAGGTCACCAGGCCCCTGCGGTACGCGTAGACCACGGCCTGCACCCGGTCACGCAGGTCGAGTTTGGTGAGGATGCGCGACACGTACGTTTTGACGGTCTCCGGGCTGATCACCAGCGTCACCGCGATCTCGCTGTTCGACTGGCCGTTGGCGATGAGGCAGAGCACCTCCATCTCGCGCGGCGTCAGCGCGACATCGTCCGGTACGCCCTGGGCGGGGCGGATTCGCGCCGCGTACTTGCCGACGAGCTGCCGGGTGACTTCGGGGGCCAGCAGCGCGGCGCCCGTCGCGACCGTGCGGATGCCGTGCAGCAGTTGTGACGGCGGGGCGTCCTTGAGCAGGAAGCCGCTCGCCCCCGCCCGGAGCGCCTCGTACACGTACTCGTCCAGGTTGAACGTCGTCACCACGAGCACCTTGACGGGCTGCTCCACCCCGGCGCCGGCCAGTTGGCGGGTCGCCTCGATGCCGTCGAGCACCGGCATCCGTACGTCCATCACCACGACGTCGGGGTTCAGCCGGCGGGCGAGGTCGATCGCGGCGCGGCCGTCGCCGCACTCGCCCACCACCTCCATGTCGGGCTGGGCGTCGATGATCGTCGCGAAGCCGGTACGGATCAGCGCCTGGTCGTCGCAGACCAGGACCCGGACCGGAGAGACCGGAGAGACCGGAGAGGCCGGGGAGGTCGGAGAGACCGGAGCGCTCACGACGGGCTCCCGGCCGGAACGCGGGCCCGTACGACGAAGCCGCCGTCCGCCTGCCGGTCGGCGCTGAAGTCGCCGCCCAGGGCGCCGACCCGGTCGCGGAGCCCGGCCAGGCCCCGCCCGCTGCCGCCGGGAGAGAGGGCCCCCGAGCCGGAACCGTCGGTGCTGACCTCCACGGTGATCTCCTTTTCGCCGTGGCGCACGCGGACCTCGGTGCGGCTGCCGTGGGCGTACTTGAGGGCGTTCGTCAGGGCTTCTTGCACGACCCTATAGGCCACGAACGCGGCGCTGCCGGACGTCTCCGCGGGCTCGCCCTCTTCGATGATCTCCACCGGCTGGCCGGCCTGCCGGGTCTGTTCGACGAGGGTGCGCAGGTCGCCAACGGCCGGCGTCTGGGTGTCGTGGTCGGGGTTGAGCAGGTCGAGCAGGTGCCGCAGGTCGGTGATGGCCCGCCGGCCGGTGTCGGTGACGGCGCTCAGGGTCGTGTCAAGGCGTTCGGGGGCGGCGGTCAGGTAGCGGGCGGCCTCGGCCTGTACGACCATCGCCGTCACGTGGTGGGTCACGACGTCGTGGAGTTCGCGGGCGATACGGGTACGTTCGGCGACGCGGGTGGCCTCGGCGATGTGGCGGCGGCGTTCGGCCTCGGCGGCCCGGGTGGTGCGCAGCCACGTCCCGATTCCCCATGCGAGGGCCAGGACCACGTAGAGCATCACGATGTCCGCCGGGGTCTCGTGCGAGCCGAGCCGGCCGAGCGCGAGCATCAGCGGCAGGTACGCGGCGGAGAGCAGGATCGCGATGAGGCGCCGGTGGCGTTCCAGGTGGGCGCCCGCGCTGATGAGCGCGATGGGCAGCGCGGTGCCCGCCAGCGCGTGGTAGGCGAAGAGCTGGTCGAGGGCGAAACCGAGCGACACCAGGACGAGAGAGACGGCCGGCCACCGTCGGCGCACGGTGAGCGGGAGGGCCTCCAGGGCGATCACCACGACGGCCAGCGCGTCGTAGGGGCGGGTCGGCAGGGCGGCGATCTGTGTGCCGGTGCCCTGGAACCCCGGCAGGAGCGACATGACGGTCAGGAGCAGCGCTAACGGGAGATCCCTGACCGTGACGTCGCACCGCTGCCACAGATCCCTGATCCGTCGAACGTCCATCACCCGGGCGAGCCTAGCGGTTTCGGAGGGTTTGTCCCCCGTGCGAGCTACCGGCGAATGTCCACCGTGCGGTGACGATTCCGAGGTCGCCGACTCCATAGCGTAGCCGCAGCGCTCATCGACCGGAGGACATCATGTACCGCAAGTTCAAGGCATCCGTTGTGGCCGCGCTGTGTGCGGGACTCGTCGGCTGTGGGAGCACCTCGATGGACGAATGGGATCCCTTCGCCGCCCCCACGAAGAAGGCCGACCCGAAGACGAACGGGAAGATCGAGGTCGAGGGCCGGTCGGTGAACGTGTCCTGCTCGGGTGACGCGGCGAAGGGCAAGCCGGTCATCGTGCTGATGCACGGAGGCGGTGACGGGCTGGACAAGCTGGCCGCCCTCCAGAAGACGCTGAGCGCGAAGAACCGGGTCTGTTCGTACGACCGGCTCGGCGCGGGCAAGAGCGACCAGCCGGACGGCTCGCAGAGCTTCACCAGCACCGGGAAGGTTCTGACCGGGGTGCTCGACCAGATCGCCGCTGACAGCCCGGTCGTGCTGGCCGGACACTCGCTGGGCGGGCTGATCGCCGCCAGGTACGCCCCCGAGCACCCCGGCAAGGTCAAGGGCCTGGTCCTGATGGACGCCACCTCGCCCACCATGGTCGCCGACATCAGCAAGGCGATCCCCAAGTCCGCCAAGGGCCCGGCGGCCGACGTACGCGCCCAGAACCTCGCGATCTTCGCGGGGCAGAACCCGGAGAAGCTCGCCATCGCCGACGGCAAGGTCGGTTCCGCCGGGAACATCCCGGTAGAGGTGATCAAGCACGGCAAGCCGTACCTCGAGGCCATCCCCACGTACGGCAAGCACCTGGAGCAGGCGTGGACCGCGGGCCAGCGCAAGTGGCTCGGGCTGTCCAGCGGCAGCAGGCTGAGCACGGCCACCAACAGCGGGCACTACATCTACGTCGACCAGCCCGACGCCGCCGTCGAGGCCATCGAGCGGGTCGCCTCGCAGGCGAATGCCGGGTGACCGGCTCCGGCACCGTGAGCTCTACGTGAGCTCTACGTGAGCTTTACGGAACGCGCCACGGCGCGAAGGCGTGCGGGACGCCGTTGAGGGCGGGGGCGAGTTCGGGATGGTGGCGCAGCAGGACCTCGGTCATGCCGGTCCTGTCGATCCAGTCCAGCCCTTCGGGGCTGTAGACCTCGGGGGTGTAGAGGTCGGTGAAGAACGGGTCGCTCTTGAGCCGGCGAGACGCCATCAGCACGAAGACCCGGAAAGCGGTGTCGGACAGCGCGAACCCGGCCGGTTTGGGCTCGGCGAGCAGCCCGATGGTGGTGTCGACGCGTTCGGGGTCGCCGTCGTAGACCTCCTCGATCTCGCGCGCCCACTCGGGCTTGCCGGTCAGCCGCGCGAAGTCGGTCACCGGCGGCTTGCGGAGCATGCGGCGGAAGTCGTTGTAGCGGGGCACACCGCGTTCGCGGTCGCGCAGGATGTCGAGGGTGCCGATGTCGACGCGCTCGCCGCTGACGCGTACCAGGTCGCGCATGGCGTTGGGATGGTTGTGCAGGGTCAGCGCGCCGGGGTTCGTGACGCCGAAGGAATAGAGCCAGTCGGACATGCCGTGCCGCTCGAAGGCCGCCCGGGTGTGCCGCCCCTGGATCGGGAGCAGCTCTTCGGTGGTGATCAGGGCGCCGTCGCGGTGGGAGTGGATCGGGTAGTCGTCGCGGAGCAGCGGGTGGAAGCGGTAGGAGGCGATGAACTCCTCGGTCATCGAGTATTGGGCGGCGTGATGGTCCATGGGCGAGCCGGGGATGCCGGACAGCACCTCGCCACGCCCAACGCGGCCATGGCGGCGGCGGAAGCCGGGCCCCAGCAGGCCGGACCAGTTGGCGTTCATGCCCACGCGTACGGCCCGGTTGTCGAGGATGCCGGGGGTCCACTCCAGGGTGTGGATCTTGGCCATGACCGCGACGTTGACCAGGCGGGCGGTCTGGAAGAGCCGTTCGTCGTCCCAGGAGGGGTACGCCGCGCGCAGCAGGTCGCAGATGGCGTTGTGCTCCTTGACGAACAGGGTGTGCAGCAGCGCCAGGCCGACCCAGTAGTTGTCGTTGAATCCCGTCAGGTCGATTCCGGCATGGTCCGGGCGGGTCTCCTCCGGTAGCCGCCCGTCCTGGAGGATCATCCGGCCGTCCTCGCCGGTCCGCAGCGAGCGGCAGCGCTGTTCGGAGCTGCCGTAGATCTGCGAGCCGTCCCACCAGTGGGTGACCGTGTTCTCGTAGGTCGGCGGGGCGCCGGGCGCGGTGTGGGGCGTGGGGTCGGGGCGGCTGCGGCGTACGCGCATGGTCCGCTCATGCCAGGGGTCGTCGTCGGCGATCGGCACTTCGATGGGCTCGGTCAGGCGGTTGTCGCCGTGGCTGAACCAGTCGTGGTTCTGGAACTGGATCCAGGCGGCGGCCAGCATGTTCAGCGTCGTGGCGGGGATGAGGTCGCGCCTGGTCAGCAGCCTGTTGCACACCTCGCGGGGATTGGGTGACAGCAGCATGTCCTGCGGGCCCGGATGGGTCAGGCCGAGTGGGGCGTTGCGGTCGAACCGGGTGCCCGCCCGGCCCATGTCCGCATCGTCGGGGTCGTAGCCGGAGCCGTCGTAGCCGCGGTGACGCGGCCTGGTCTGGGACGGGGCAGGTGGCCGTTCGCCGCCGGCCGTACGGGTGTCGTGGAGGTTTCGCCGGCGCAGGGCCGCCCGCATCCTGCCCAGCGCCGCCAGTTGAAGCAGGAACGGCAGCTCGTGCCACTCTCGCGCGATCTTTGCCCAGTTCATGGACGGGCACCACCTTTCGGTCTTCACTTATAGTAATTGATTAACTACTCTTTGTAATATCCCGAAGTGTGGAGGGCTTCCATGGGGCACGAGATCCCGCACGCGACCGCGCTGGAGAGCCTCACGTTCTCCCTGCTCTACTCCCTGCCGGAATTCGCCCGCGGCATCGTCATCCGCCGGCCCGCGATGACGCGGCGGCTCGCCCGGCTCGACGCGCACCGCTTCTGCATGAGGCTGCGCGTGCGCTACGGCGGCCGCTCGCTCTACGTGCGGGGTCCGAGAGGGAAGACGCTCCTGCTGCTTTCGCAGGGCGACGTCGAACGGGTGCTGACCGGCAGCGACTCGGTCTTCTCCCTCCGTACGGAGGAGAAGTGGCGCGGGTTCTCACCCGTGCAGCCGGATGGCCTGCTGCTCTCGCGAGGGGAGGAGCGCGAGGATCGGCGCCGGTTCACCCACGCGGTGCTCCAGCCGGGACAGGCGTCCCACGATCTGGCCCGGCGGATCGACCAGGTGATGGCGGAGGAGCTGGACGCGATCCTCGGCCGTAGCCCGGGTGTCGTGCACTGGGCGCGGCTGCGCGACCGCTACTACCGGGCGATCCTGAGGGTGGTGCTCGGCGACGCGGCCCGCGACGACGTACAGATCCTGGGGGCGCTCAACGCGCTGCGCGGCGAGGGCAACTGGCTGGGCCTGCGCCCCTGGCGGCGGAAGAGAATGCGCAGGTTGCGGCGGGCCATGATGGCGGGGGTCGGCTATCACGTGGCGGTGGCGGCCGACGGCAGCCTGGCGGGGCTGTGCGCCACCGCGCCTCAGACCCCCCACACCTGCCCGGCCGGGCAACTGCCGCACTGGCTGATGGCCCTGGAGAGCCTCGGCACGACGGTGATCGGTCCCACTCTGGCGCTGCTGGCCGGCCATCCCGAGCACTACGAGCGGGCGCGGGCCGGTGACCGGGACCATCTGCGTGCCTGCCTGTACGAGTCGCTGCGCCTGTGGCCGCTCGTGCCCACGCTGCCGCGGGTCGTCACCACGCCCACCGGCTGGCACGGAGCCATGCTCGCGGCCGGGACCGACATCGTGATCCCGGTCGCCGTGCACAACAGGAACCCCCAGATCGACTACGCCGACGCCTTCACCCCGCAGGTCTGGCTCGACGGCCGGGCCTCGGCCGACTGGTGGATCGTCCCGTTCTCGGGCGGCCCTGGCCGCTGCCCGGGAGCCGATCTGGGCATCCAGGTCGGGGTCTCGGCGCTGGCCGCGCTGCTGCGCCAGTACGACTTCCACCCGATCGGCCCGAAGCTCGGACCGGACCGCCCGCTCCCCAAGACCCTGGACCCGTTCTCCCTGCGCCTGAAAGTCAGCCCAAGGTCGCAATCATCCCAGACCATCGACTGACGATGGGAGACGTCCTGCGCCCGCTCTCCCTGGGTGACCAGCCGGTGGACGCGGTCTTCGAGGTGATCGTGATCGCCGGGATTCGCCGGCGGGTCAGCGCTGTCACCGTACGTGTCCTCCCATGATCCGAAGCGGCTGGTGGGCATTATCTTCCGCACCACGCCCGGAGCTGTCAAGAGCGTACTTTCCCTTGGTAATTCGTATTAGCAGCTTGACGCGGCCTTCCGCTGGGGGCGAGCGTAGTGGATCCGTACCACGACGCAGCGTGAAGGAGCGAAATGGACACCCCCCATCCATCAATCCGACGGCGGACCGTGTTGCTGGGCGCGGCGGCGGGCGTGGCCACGGGCCTGGGGCTCGGCCCGGCCGCGAACGCGGCGACGGCGGCGGGCCCGGCCGGGATGCCCACCTACCGGTACCTGCGCGACGCGCTGTCCAAGCCGCTCAGCCACAACCCGACGGGGGAGTTCATCTTCCCCTGCATCAGAGGCGTGTACGACAAGCTCAGCAGCCCCCGGGCGCGCTACCACCTCTATTACGCCCCGCACGAGGACCCGGGCGGCATCTGCGTGGCCTTCGCCGACTCACTGAACGGCCCCTTCGACGACTACTCCGGCAACCCGATCATCGACAACCGCCTGCCGACCACCACGGTGTCCCACGTGTCCTCACCCCACGTGACCTGGGACGCCGCCACCCGGCAGTTCTTCTGCTACTTCCACGGCGAGAACTTCACCACGCGCGTGGCCCGCTCCACCGACGGCGTCACCTTCACCGACGAGACCCCGATCCTGAGCACCCGCCTGGTGCCCGGCACCTCCGAGACCTCCTACGCCCGGGTCTTCGAGCACCGGCTGCCCGGCCGGAACAACAAGTACGTGATGATCTTCATGGGTGTACGCAACGGCCGCCGCATCTTCTACGGCTGGTCGCCCAACGGCTGGGACGGCTGGCAGTTCAGCGCGACCCCGCTGGTGAACCCCGAGCCCGACGGCGTCACCGACATCTCCGGCGCCACCCTCGTCAAGCGCAACGGAACCACCTACGTGGCCTACCACGGCAACGACGGCAGGATGCGGATCACGGAGGTCGGCGACGGTTTCGACAGGGAGACCCACCTCGGCGTCTTCCACTCCCCGATCGCGTCGGACAACGGCAGAGCGGCGGCGCCGTCGTTCGGCACCATGGACGGCGTGGAGTACATGTTCTACGAGGCGGGACCACGTCTGAACGCCCGCATCTGCATCGCGCGGGCGGTCTGACGGCCCTATGACTCCGGCCGTCGGGGCCGATCCGCACGGAGACCACGACGAGGACGGGGGCGAGCCAACGCCATTCGCCTAGGCTTCCGGGCGTTCGACGCGGGTGGGGTCGCCGCGTACGAGGTCGTCGTGGATGCGCCAGCGGGCGGTGGTGAGGTCGCGTTCCGCCACGTCGTCGCCGTGCTCGATGCGCTCTCGCAGCAGTCGCAGGGCGATGCGGCGGTTGAGGCTGAACCGGCGCTCGGTGTCCACCACGACGACGAGCCCCGAGGGCCGGTGGGTCGCGCGTACCGCCGTGCTGGCCTTGTTGCGGTGCTGGCCGCCCGGGCCGCCGGTGCGGCAGGCGACGATGTCGACGTCCGCTTCCGCGAACGTCGTGCGCGGGGTGTCGACCTGGCACGGCTGGGCGGTGACGTACCAGTTCTTCCGGCCGATGCCGGTCCGGTACGGGCTGGGGGCCTGCCAGCACAGGGTGCCCGTCCACGAGGCGGCGAACGCCTCGGCGCCGGCTCCCGTGATCTCGATCAGGGCCGAGCGGTAGGTGCCGGGCCGGTCACCGGGCACGGTCTCGGCCCGGTGGGTGCGCAGGCTCTGCCGGGTGGCGTCGGTTTCCAGGCGGCGCAGGAGCCGGGCCAGTGCCCAGGCGCACTCCTGCGGGCCGCGCCCGGCCGACAGCAGCAGATGGACGCTCACGAGCGGCCTCGCCCACGACGCTTGCGGGGCGTGGAACCGAGGTCGGCGGTCTTGTAGGTGACCAGCGGGATCGTGGTGGCCACGGGCGTGGCCAGGTCGTGGTCGACGAGGTCGTTGATCACCTGCTCGATACGCTTGTACGCCGTCGGCGCCTCCTCGAACAGCAGCTGGCGGTCGCCGCACACCACCAGCGACCCCACCGGCGTACGGCGCAGCTCCTCGACCGTGTGCTTGGCCTTGCCCCGGCGCAGGGCGTCCGCGCGCGACATCTTGCGGCCCGCGCCGTGCGCCACGGAATGGCCGGCGTCCGGCCCGGCGTGGGCGGCCACGAGGTAGGAGGGGGTGCCGCGCGTACCGGCGATGAGCACGTCGCGGCCGTCACCCGGTGCCGCTCCCTTGCGGTGCAGGTAGATCCCGTCGCGGACCTCGACCAGGTTGTGGCACTGGTCGACGATCGGCTCGGTGGGCTCGGCCCCCAGGGCATGGGCGACCCGGGCGGCCATCAGCCGCCGGTTGAGCGAGCCCCAGCGTACGGCGTCGTCATGCATCGCCAGGTAGGCGCCGGGATCAGGAGCGGGACCGGCGCCGTGCAGCGAGGTGTGCGCCCGCAGGATCCGTTCGCCCAGCCCCCGCGAACCGCTGTGGACGACGAGGACCAGGTCGCCGGCGGTAAGCCCGAGACGGGTCGCGTGGTCCGGCTCGAAGACGGTCCCGATCCGGGCCAGCTCGACGAAGTGGTTGCCCCGGCCGACCGTACCGAGGCCCTCGACGTGACCGGCCGGAATGTCGCCCTTGACGACGGCCCAGGCCGGGTCGTCGGCATCCTGCTCGGGGTCCAGCGCGCGGTCGAGGTCGGGGAACCGGGCGGCGAGCTTCTCGGGTACGGCGCGCTTGAGCTTGATGGGGAACACGGCGATGCCGCAGCCGATGTCGGAGCCCACCAGGAACGGGTACAGGATGGTCGACGCCATGGCGGCGCCGATGGGGGCGCCCTTACCGGGGTGCAGGTCCGGCATGGCGGCGACGTGCGTCATGCCGTCGAGGGCGGCCACCTGGTGGCACTGCGCGACGGCATCGGACTCGATCCAGCTATCGGGGGAGGCGAACACGGTGACCGTGGCCGGGGCGGACGGCAGCGGGGAATGGTGCTGAGACAAGGACGCTCTCTTCGCGGAACAGGGTGTGGGCAGGCGGCATCACGGCGCGAATCGGCGCCGTGGCATCTCGAATGGGCGACTGCTGTCCGTTAGTGCCTCATGGGCACAACGTTCCCGGAGCCCGCCCCCGCGACGCAAACGATTTTCACCGGGTCGGTGAAGGCACCAGTCCGCCTTGGCGGGCGACGAAGGCATCGGTGAGCGCCTTGCCGTCAACGCCTGCTTTCCAGCCGCTTCCGGCAGGCGTCCTGCCCTGGAGGAGCTCCTCGACCGCCACCTCTCTCCAGTTAAATGCTCTGCATTTCTCACCCTTGACGAAATTCATTTCAAGGATCGCCGAAGGATTCGACCTTTCGCCGGCGAGCCGGGCGGCTCATGCTTTGAGCATGTCGAAAACGCCCGGGGACGACTGGATGCCGCCGCGGATGATCGAGGTGGAGGCGCATGGCCGGGATGTGCCCGGAGAAGGCGACGGCCTGCGGTTCGGGCTGCGCTTCGCGGACGGGACCGAGGTCGCCCAGGACGACGAGACGGGGTTGCGTGGGGGGATCGGTCCGATTCTGTTCCGGTTCGAGAGTTCTACCAGCAGCGGGCCTGAGCCATCTGTGGACATCGTCATGAGGCTGTGGGCCTGGCCGCTGCCGCCTCCGGGGCGGGTCGCGCTGACGTGCTCGTGACCGGGTGCGGGGCTCGACGCGGCCGAATTCGCGATCGACGGTCCGGCCATCCGCGCCGCCGCCGCACGCGCGGAACCCATCTGGCCGGAAAGCCGATGGGGTTCCTTGAGGGAACTCAGGATGCTATGGTCATGGGGTCTCCTCAAGGAACCCCGAAAGGATCAGGCACATGAGCAAGGTCATCAGCGCCCACTCGGTATCGGTCGACGGCTTCATCACCGGCCACGGTCCCGGCGCGGGGCACGGTCTCGGCGACGGGACGATGCTGTTCGACTGGTACTTCAACGGCGACACGCCCAGCCAGGTCTTCGACGGCTTCAAGCTGAGCGAGCCCAGTGCCCGGGTGTTCGACGCGGCCGCCGCGCGGGTGGGTGCGCTGGTGATCGGGCGCAACACGTACGAGGACTCCGACCACTTCGGCGGCGGCAGCCCCCACCCGGCGGCCCGGCCGTTCATCCTCAGCCACCGGTACGCGCCGGAGATCACCGAGCGGCAGACGCTGATCACCACCGGCATCCGGGATGCGATCGCGGCGGCCCGGGCGGCGGCCGGTGGCAAGGACGTCGGCCTGATGGGCGGTGGTGTGCTGGCCTCCGCGCTGGAGGCGGGCCTGGTCGATGAGGTGATCCTGCACCAGGTGCCGATCCTGCTCGGCGGCGGCCGCCCGTTCTTCCAGGCGCTGCCCCAGCACGTGCACCTGCGCCTGATCGAGGCCGTCCCGGCGCCAGGCGTGACCCATCTCCGGTACGAAGTCCGCTAGCGGGCAGCGTGTGCGGAGCCCTGGTCGTCTTCGGGATCACCGTCTACGTCGCCCGGCGCGCCGGCAGCCCCCGATGACACATCCTGGACGGCTCAGGCCGCCCAGGATGCCTGTCGCGACTATTGGTCCTTGCCACGCTTCATGACGTCTCCCCTTCTTTCCATTAAATCGACCTGACAATTGGTGGACATTAGCACGCCGGTTAGTTCGCGGGCGGTTCTCAAATGTTCGCTGTTTCTTGAAACGTCCGCCCCGCTTTTGGGGTTTCGGCAGACTCGACAGGTGAAAAAAGAAGTTACCTATGCGTCGGTATTCGCGATGCGCGAGTTCCGGGCGATGTGGCTGGCCGAGCTCACGTCCGTCGCCGGTGACCAACTGGCCCGGGTCGCGCTCGCCGTACTCGTCTACCAGCGCACCGCGTCGGCGGGGCTGACCGGGCTGACCTACGCGCTGACCTACCTGCCGTCGCTGGTGGGCGGGCTGCTCCTGTCGGGTCTGGCAGACCGTTACCCTCGGCGCAATGTCATGATCGTGACCGACCTCGCTCGCGTCGCCCTGGTCGCGCCCATGGCCATTCCCGGCACCCCGTTCTGGGTGTTGTGCGTGCTGCTGGCGCTGATGGTCACCCTGCACGGGCCGTTCAAGGCGGCGCAGCTCGCGATGCTGGCCGATGTGCTGACCGGCGAGAAATACGTCGTGGGGCTGGCCATTCGCCACATCACGATCCAGTCCGCGCAACTGGCCGGGTTCGCCGGTGGTGGCGCGCTGGTCGCCTTCATCGGTCCTTCCACTGCCCTGGCGCTGAACGCGGCGACCTTCGCGCTTTCTGCCGGGGCCGTCTGGTGGGGGGTGTCGCACCGCCCGGCGGCGCGGCCGAAGGACCGGAACGGGGCCGTGGGTACGACGGCCGGCGGCGGAATGGCGGTGATCTGGAAGGATCCCGTCCTGCGTACGCTCACCCTGCTGGCCTGGTTGTGCGGTTTCCACGTCACCCCCGAAGCCCTGGCGGCCCCGTACGCGACGAGCCTGGGTGAGGGTGCGGTGGCCGTGGGCCTGATCATGGCCAGCGATCCGGCGGGCAGCGTGATCGGGGCCCTGGTCTTCACCCGGTGGGTGCCCAGCGAGAGGCGCGTGCGGTTGATCGGGGTGCTCGCGGTGCTGGCCGGGATCCCGCTGCTCTTTGGGTTCCTCTATCTGCCCCTGGTGGCGTCCATGGCGTTGTTCGCGCTCTCCGGCGCGTTCGCGATGGCGTACCACACCCAATTAGGGGCGAGCTTCGCACAGAGGATCCCCGACGAGGTCCGGGCTCAGGGGCTGGGTGTGATGTCCACCGGAGTGATCACGGTCCAGGGGCTGGGAGCGCTGGCGGCCGGTGTGCTCGCCGACGCGCTCGGATCCGGCGCGGCCATCGCGCTCGCGGGCGTGGCCGCGACGCTCGTGGCCGTCCCCGCCGCGATCAGTTGGGGGCGGGGGTGGCAGGACCAAGGGGCGACGATCGCCGCGGAACGGCCGTCCACGGGCTGACCGCGGTCCGGAGGACCGGCATCCCACGATTTCGGACCTGTCTCGCCGCGACGGTGGTGCCCCGCGCGGGGCGCGGATCACGGTGTGGCCATGACAACACACTCCCAAGAAGACAGACGGCCTGCGTGGCTGCGCGCGGTGTCCGCGATAGGACGCCGCTGGCCGACCTGGCTGGCGCTCGCCGCCGCGGCCATCAGCCTCTCCGACGTCGGTGACGGCCTGGAGTACCTGATCATTTTCGTCCTGCCCGCCACGGGCTACCTGTTCCTCGCGGTGGTCGACCGGCCCCGCATCACCTGGGCGGTGGTGATCGCGGCGCTGGCGACGGTCGTGGTCATGCGCCTGCTCAAGCTCGACCCGTGGCCGGCGCTGGCACTCGTCGTGATCGTCCTCGTCGCGGTGGGGCTGATCAACGGCCGGCTGCGCAGGCCCGGCGTGTACGCGCTGCAGTCACCGGGCGCCGTCGCCTTCATGGCCTTCGGCCTGCTGGTGCTGGCGGTTCCCGTCCCGGTCGGCGGCTACCTGGTGGCGGCCGGGCTGCTCGGCCACGCCACGTGGGACGCCTTCCACTGGCGCGCGAACAAGGTCGTCGCCCGGTCGTTCGCCGAATGGTGCGGCGTGCTGGACTTCGTGCTCGGTGCGGGACTGCTGCTGGTCCTGCTTCTGGGATGAGGCCGGTGCGGGGAGCTCTTTTCCGCCCAATAAAATGCACCATTTATAGCGCATTGTCCGGATAAATCGATAAATGTCCGACAAGTGGTCCGGTTTGAGTTGAGTGAAGACAGTGGGTGCTGTTACCTTCGCACGGTGGACGACACGCGTGCACGGGCGGAGATGATCGAAGACTTCGCGGAGGCCCTTCGTGACCTGCGCAACGCGGTCGGCAACCCGCCCTTCCGGGAGATGTCCGGCAGGTCGGGGGCCATTTCTCACACGACGTTGCACGAGGCCACGAAGGGTAATCGGCTCCCGAGCTGGGAGACCACCGTCGAGTTCGTCAAGGTGTGCGACGCCGACCCCGCCGCTTACCGCGAACGCTGGGAGGCGGCGAACCTGGCGGTCAGATCGGTCAGCGCCGGGAGTCCCTCGGCGGACCGATCGGCCGACGGACTCGCGGCCTCCGTCACCGGCGGTGTGGACCTTCGTACCGTGGAGATCGGCAGCGAGACGCCCGCCCCCGACGTCCAGCCGCCGCGCCCATCGTCGGGGCGATTATGGCTGAGCCGGCCGGTCGCCTTGGTGGCGGCGGCCGTCATCCTCGGGGCGGCGGCGGTCATCGTCGTGGTCACCGTCAATCGCGGCTCCGAGCCCAGCCGACCCAGCACGAACCCGACCGGCAGTCCATCGATCGCCGCGGCGGCCCCGGCCGAATGCCCGGTGCGCGTGACCAATCCGCCCTGGGCCCCGCCGTTGCACAAGGGCGATGCGGCGGTGTTCGTCGAAGACGTCACGCTCGCCGACTGCACCCGCGTCGCTCCCGGTAAGACCATGCCCAAGGTGTGGCGGCTCAAGAACGCCGGGAACGTGCCATGGAAGGGATATTCGCTGCGTCGCCTCGACCCCACGCAGCGTGCCGATCATTGTCAGACCATCTCCGACGTGCCCATTGAGGACACGGAACCTGGCGAGACGGTCGACATCCGGACCGACGTCACCACGCCCAGGAAGCCGGGCCTGTGCTACGTACGGTTCAAGATGGTCGACGCTTCGGGAACGGTCGCGTTCCCTGGAAGCCGGCCGATCAATTTCCAGATCATCGTCGGCGAACTCTGATTCCCCGCCGTGCGCGGTACGGCGGGGAATTCAAGTCGGAGAAGATCAGGAGCCGAGAACGATCCCCGTGTAGTAGTGCTTGAGGATCCTGGAGTAGCTCCAGCCCGCGTTGGCCTTGTCGCGCGAGCCGTACTGCGACATCCAGTCGCCGTTGACCCAGTTGCCGCACGCCGTCGTCGTGGCGCAGTACTGGGCTCGGAAGATCTTCCCGCTGCGGGTCAGCCGGGCGCCCCAGGTCGCGTCCACGGCGGCGCTCGTCACCGCCTTGGCGGAGCCGGGCTTGTACACCTGGCTCGACGTGTGGTCGTAGACGTCGAAGCACCGGCCGTCGGACGTCTTACGGTTGGAGTGCAGCGCCCAGTACCAGCCGAAGTTCTTCACGGCCATCGCCCCGGCCTTGAGCGACTCGCTCGGCCAGCTCGTGATCCACTCGTTGGGCAGGACGTTCTTGACGTAGGTCTTGAACTCCACCCGCTCCACGCGATCGAGGGACTTGCGGTACACGAGGATCGTCGTGGGCAGTTTCGTGTCCGTGCCGTCGGTCTTGCACCCGGTCGGCGTCGGCGTCGACGACGGGGCGAACTGGTGTGAGGCGTTCTGGTTCTTGAGCGTGGCGTTCAGGTTGGCCTTGGCGCCAGGGGCGAAGTCCTGGAAGGTGCCGGTGTGTCCGGTGTTGAAGTAGACGCGGACCTTCTTGCTGCTGTTGTTCCAGACGGAGGCGGCGGCGTT
>NZ_FNVT01000011.1:0-19432 GCF_900108335.1 Nonomuraea solani | reverse complement strand
CTGTTGTTCCAGACGGAGGCGGCGGCGTTCTTGATGCAGTCGCCCTTGCCGGCGCCGGGGCCCTTGAAGTCGTAGCAGGTGGGCTGCGTGGTGGAGTAGTCGGCGACCGAGCTGGTGAAGTCGGAAAGCGACCCTTGCTGGTTGCTGTTGAAGTAGTAGCAGAACTCGCCGGTCTGGCAGATGCCGTCGCGTTCCGCGGCCGAGGCGGGCGACGCGGTGGCGAGCACCGTCCCGCTGAGCGCCATCGCGGCGGTCGCGCCGAGGATTCTGGTGAGCTTGCTCATGCTGTTCTCCTTATTTTTCGTGCTTATGTCTGCGGGGGCTTCGGACGAGTCAGCGCCGCTGGTACTCCTCCCACGTGCGGATGGGCACCTTCGGGCCGTCGTCCGGCCCACGGCCGGCGAGCCCGTTCTGACCGAGGTAGTAGTCACCGACCTGGCGCTGGGCCTGGCCGGACAGGGCCGTGTCGCTGATGGCGACGGCGTGGATGTGCCACGGCCAGTCGTCCTGCGAGGGGTTGCGCAGCCAGGCGGCGAAGCCGGACTGGCGCAGCGCGCGTACGGCCGCGGTGCGGGTGGCGGGACTCATCCCCTTCACCGAGATGTCGACCACGCCGCCGCCGTCGTGGGTGCCCACGGACGTGGGGTCGCCGCCAGGGTTGTACGAACCCTGGTCCAGCTTGAGGTCACGGCCGAGCAGCCGCTTGGCCTCCGTCAGCATGTTCCGCGTACGGGTGTTGATGACGAAGTCGCCGCTGTTCACCCGGGGTCCCGGGTCGATGACGGCGGTGACCTTGAAGCGGCCGGCACCGAGCTTGGTCAGCGACGCCTTGCCCGGCAGGCCGTTGGCGTCGAGCCCGGTGAGGCCGAGCGACTTCTGGTATTTCGCGTAGGCGGTGACCGTCGTGGTGCCGAAGTAACCGTCCACCCACTTCGCGTCGAGGAGGCTCCGGTCGCTCAGCGCCTGCTCGACGAGGAGCACGCTGGCCTTGGCACCCGGGGTCAGCGTGCTGTCGGGCCGGCGCGGGTCGATCTGAGCCGCCTTGACGGTGGCTTCCATGTTCACGTTCGGAAGGGCCTCAGCGGCTGCCGCCGACGCCCCGGTCGCTCCAGCCAGTGAAGCGAACAGGACGCCCGCCGTCAGGGCGGCGGCGCGTGCGGGCAGCTTCATCGTGACTCCTGTTTCGGGGGTTGCGGATGATTCCTGTGTGGCGGAATCCAACGTGCCGGGTTCGCTCACGTGTCCGCTAGAAGATCGCTGTTGTCAGCCTGTCCGACGTGCTCGTACAGGGCATCTGACAGGCGGCCCTAGCCGCCGAGGCGGATGATCCCCCGGGTGGCCGCCACGGTCACGGCGGCGGTGCGGTCGTCGACGCCGAGCTTGGCGAAGATGTGCAGCAGGTGCGTTTTCACCGTGGCCTCGCTGATGCACAGGTGGGCCGCGATGGCCTTGTTGCTCATCCCCTGGGCGACCGCGCCCAGGACTTCGATCTCCCGGCCGCTGAGGGCGCCGGGCGTGTCGGCGCGCGCCCATGACAACACCCGGGTCGCGATCGCCGGCGACAGGGCGCTCTCCCCTCGGGCCGCCGCCCGGATGGCGTCGAACAGTTGCTCGCGGCGGGTGTCCTTGAGCAGATAGCCGATCGCGCCGGCGTCGATGGCGCGGGAGATGTCGCTGTCGGTGTCGTAAGTCGTCAGGACGATCACCCGGGCGGCGGGGTCGTGCTCGCGGATCCGGCTGATCGCCGTCGCGCCGTCGAGCTCGGGCATCTGCAGGTCCATCAGCGTGACATCCGGCCGCAGATCGCGCACCAGCCGTACGGCGTCCGCGCCTGAGACCGCCTCCCCGACCACCTCCAGGTCGTCCTGGGTGCCGAGCATCGCCCTGATGCCGTCGCGTACGACCGGGTGGTCGTCGGCGATCAGCACCCGGATCGCGGTCATCGCGCTCCCGCCGGGAGGCTGGCCACGATCGTGGTGCCCTCCCCGGAGGCGCTCTCCACGAGGAGTGTGCCGCCGAGCTGTTCCATCCGTTCGAGCATGATCAGCAGGCCGTGGCCGGCGGCGGCCCGTTCGGGATCGAAGCCGTCGCCGTCGTCGTGGACGTCCAGCACGACCAGGTCCTCCATGTACGACAGCGTCAGCGTGACCTGCCCGGCATGGGCGTGCCGGCGGGCGTTGGCGACCGCCTCCTGCGCCACCCGCAGCAGCTCCACCTGGATGTGCGCGTCCAGCGGCCACGGCGCCCCGGTGATCACGGTGTGCGCGTCGATGCCGGTCTCGTCGGACAGCCGGCCCGACAGCCGCCGCAGCGCCTCCGGCAGGCCGCCGTCCTCAAGTTCGCCTGGCCGCAGCGCCCGCACCACGCGGCGGCTTTCTGCGAGGTTCTCCCTGGCCGCCCGTAACGCCTGGGTCAGGTGCCGGTCGTCCGGTAACCCCTCCTGGGCCGCCTCCAGCAGCATCACCACGCTGGCGAACCCCTGGGTCAGGCTGTCGTGGATGTCGCGCGCCAGCCGCTGCCGCTCGGCGGCCACGCCCGCCTGCCGTTCGGCCGCCGCCCGCGCCTCCTGTGCGGCCTGCAACTGGTCGATCAGCTCCTTGCGCTCGGCGCTCTGCCTGGCCACCGAAGAGAAGTAGCCGACCGCGGCGGCCGCGCTGATCGCGATCAGCGCGGTGATGACGATCTCGGTCCAGGTGATCGACCCGCCTTCGTGGTAACTGTGCCACAACCAGCCCCCGGCGCACGACAGCACCGCGACCAGCCCGATGCGCACGGCGTCCATGCAGTACGGCACCAGCACGCTCAGGCAGACCACCAGGAAGGCCGAGTCGATCGCGATCAGCCCCAGCCAGAGCAGCCCGCCGCCCACCATGAACGGCAGGGGCACCTCACCCGGAGGAGGCGTGCGCAGCACGAACCACACCGCGTACCAGGCCGCCAGCCCGGCCACGAGCGCCACCGGCAGGACCTGACCCGCCTCCATCAGCGGCCCGGCCGAGGTCAGCACCAGCCACGAGGCGAAGAAGGCGTGCTGCCACCGGCGCCGGGACCGCTCCCACGATTCCACAGCACAGACGATAATCAGCCACCCGTCGGTCCGGCATCAACCAGTCGACTGACCCGGCGATCGGTGTCCCGCTCGATGTGCGCGCGGCCGTACCCGGGCGAGACTCGACGGCGTGACAGCCATCCCCAGCCCGTCCCAAGCCGTCTGGCACCTCGGACCGCTGCCCATCCGCGCGTACTCCCTGCTCATGGTGCTCGCCGTCGTCGTCGGCATCTGGGTCACCCGGCGCCGCTGGATCGCCCGCGGCGGCGAGCCCGGCACGGTCGGGGACATCGCCACCTGGGCCGTGCCGTTCGGTGTGATCGGCGCGCGGATCTACCACCTGGCCACCGACTGGCAGCAGTACTTCGGCCCCGGCAAGGACCCGCTGCGCGCCTTCGCGATCTGGGAGGGCGGGATCAGCATCTGGGGCGCCGTCGCCGGGGGCGCGCTGGGCGCGTGGCTGGCCTGCCGCCGGCGCGGCATCCCGCTGCGCGACTTCGCCGACGCCGTCGCGCCCGGGATCGCGTTCGGGCAGGCGATCGCCCGCTGGGGCAACTGGTTCAACCAGGAGTTGTACGGCGGGCCGACCACCCTGCCCTGGGCGTTGGAGATCGACCCGGCGCACCGGCCGCCGGGCCTGGAGTCCACGCCCACCTACCACCCGGCCTTCCTCTACGAGTCGCTGTGGAACCTGGGCGTGGCCGGGCTCGTCCTCTGGGCCGAGCGGCGCTTCCGGCTGGACCGTGGCCGGGTGTTCGCCCTGTACGCCGCCGCGTACACGGCCGGCCGCGCCTGGATCGAGTGGTTGCGCGTGGATCCCGCCCCGCTCGTCCTCGGGCTGCGCTTCAACGTGTGGACCGCGCTGCTGGTCTTCTGCGCGGCGATCGCCTACCTGGTATGCGGCGGGTATAGAAAACGGCGTCCAGAGCCCGGGAAAGTTGACCGTCGCGGCCGGTGACTGACGGAATGGGCGTCCTCCACTCGGAAGGAAGCCCGTGCGTCTCGCTCGCCCTCTCGCCGCCGCCGTGCTCGTGGCCGCGGCGTTATCCGCTCCGCAACCCGCGCAGGCGGCCGTGTTCAAGCACCCCGGCGTCCTGGTCAGCCGCGGTCAGCTCGACTTCGTCAAGGCCAACCTCGGCAACGAACCGTGGAAGTCGGCGTGGAAGGCGCTGCAACGCAGCTCCTTCGCCTCGCTGTCCTACACGGCAGAACCTCGCGCCACCGTGGAGTGCGGCGGCTGGGCGGCCTTCGGCCGGCCGATCGCGGGGGATTTCAACGGTGATGGGGTCGGTGATCTGGCGGCGGTCAAGAAGGACGGCAACACGCTGCACATCTGGAACGGCAAGGGGTCGAACGGCTTCTCGGGCGCGGTCGCGTTGGGGCCTGGCTGGGAGCCGTACGCGAGTTCGCTGATGTCGCTGGGTGACGTCAACGGCGACGGTCGCACCGACATCGGTGCCGTGCACGGTGAGACCGGAACGCTGACCGTCTGGAACGGCAAGGGCGGCAACCGGTTCGGCCCGGCCATCCCCATCGGCCCCGGCTGGAACCCGTACTTCTGAGGGGCCTCATCCGGGTTGGACGGCGCGGTTCAGCAGGGTCATGAGCTGCCGCAGCTCGCCGTCGGTCAGCACCGCCAGCGGGGTCTTCTCCAGCGCCGTCCGGACCAGCTCGTCGCGGACCCGGCGGCCCTTTTCGGTCAGGACCAGGACGCGGGAGCGGCGGTCGGCCGGGTCCACGGCGCGCTCCACCAGGCCCCGGTCGACGAGCTGGTTGGTGATGAAGGTCAGGTTGGGGGCGTTGCAGTAGAGCCGTTCGGCCATCACCTTCATCGAGGGCGGCGGCTCGGCCGGGTCGATGGCCCACAGCGCCTGGAACGTCGCCGGCGTCAGTTGGTGGCCGGCCAGCGCCTGCCCGATCAGGTCATTTGTGCGCATCCAGATCTCGTAGGTCGCGGCCACCACCGCGGTCAGCTCGGGCGTGGTCATGCGGTCCATCCTACCGACGTTTCGAGTCTCGAAGGATCGTGCTAGCGTCAATGCTTCGAGTCTCGAAACAAGGGAGGGTCTCATGAGCTATCGAGGCGTCACCGCGCTCGTCACGGGCGCGTCCAAGGGGTTGGGGCGGGCGTACGCACTGGAGCTGGCGCGCCGGGGCGCGCGGGTGATCCTGCTGGCCCGCTCGGACGGTGACCTGCGCGAACTCGCCGCACAGATCCACGAACGGCATGGCAGGACGGACACCGAGGTGATCACCGGTGACCTCACCGCTCCGGACGGCCCGGAACGGATCCTGGAGGAGCTGCGCGACCGCGGCCTGACCGTCGATCTCCTGCTCAACAACGCGGGCGCGGGCAGTGTGGGCCCGTTCCTCACCCGTCCCATCGAGCCACAGTTGAGCTCCGTCGCGCTCAACGTCGGCGGCCTGATGGCACTGACGCACGCGATCGGGGGCGAACTGGTCGCCCGCGGCTCCGGCGGCATCATCAACGTCTCGTCCATCGCGGCCTTCCAGCCCATGCCCTACCAGGCCAGCTACGCCGCGACCAAGGCCTTCGTGCTCTCCTTCACCGAGGCGCTGGCCGAGGAGCTGCGCGGCACCGGCGTTCACGTCATGGCCGCACATCCCGGCGCGATCGCGACCGGCTTCTTCGACGGCACCACGGCCACGATCAACCCCCGGGCGGCCGACACGCCGGCCAACGTCGCGGCGCGCACGCTGAACGACTACGCCAGGCGGCGCGCGGTCTCGTACCCGGGCCGGGCCGTGAACCGGGCCCTGACCTGGCCCGCACGCCTGCTGCCGCGCACCGCCGTGGCGCGGATCACCGGTGGGTTCAACCGCTCGCAGCGCCTGCACGAGGTCGTCGACCTCACCTGAGTCACCCGTACGACAGCATCGCGACGGCGATCAGGATCGCCAGGAGGACCAGCGCGCCGGCCGGGACCGCCAGCAGGCCGATCAAGCAGCCCTTACCGTTCCACGGCTGAGGGGCGGTGCCGAGGGAGCCTCGGGAGTAGGTCCACAGGGGAGCGCGGTATTCGAGTTCGAGCGCCATCCCCGGTTGGAGCCAGATCGTCAGGTCCGCGGGGCCTATCCGCGCCGGGAGCAGATAGGGCAGGTGCACGTGAAGGTGGTGCCGGCCGGGAGGAAGCGGGATCAGGTTGCGCCCCCAGCGGCCCGGCATCGCGTGACCGTTGAGGACGATCATCGGCGTGATCATGGCGAGTAACGCGCCGAACCAGTGCCGTTTCACGTCGAGGACCAGGTGCGCCTGCGGCACGGGGGGATGCATGGCGCTCATGCTAGTGCCCCCTTAGTGGGCTCGATCGGCACCCAAGGGCGTCCAGGCGCTGGGTGTTGTTGTAGAGCTTGGCGAAGAGCACCTGGCCTTCGAGCTGCGCGACGACGGATCGTGCGGCTTCGCGGGGGTCGGCGGCGGAGCGCGGAGGGGTGGCTCATCACCCACTACCAGGTCTCTCGCCTCGACTGAGGATTCAGCGACTGTGCGCGCAGCCCGGGGTGGCACGGCCGGCGACGCCGGCGAGCACGAGGGCGAGCTCCGTCAGCGAGTCCTCCAGCGCGGCCCGCTGGTCCGGGGCGCGGGCGATGTCGAGGGCGCTCTCGCAGATCCCGCCGTACAGCAGCGAGGTGACCGGGTTCAGCGGCCGGTCGGCGATGCACCCGGCCTCGATCGCGATGGTCAGCCCGCGCCGCATCTGCTCCTTGCACCCGGCCTGGATGTCGCGCATGGCGGACCAGCCGAGCGCGCCCGGCGCCTCGACCAGGGTGATCTGGCGGACGGCGGGCTCCAGCGAGGCCTCCAGCAGGGCCCGGCAGCCCGCGTACATCCCGTCCCACGGGTCCTGCCGGACGCGGAACGCCCGCTCGACGACCACGGCGAGTGCCTTCTGCTCGGCGGCGTAGACCTCGCGGAAGATCTGCTCCTTGTTGCCGAAATGGTGGTAGAACGCGCCGCGCGTCACGCCGGCCCTGGCGCAGATCGCGTCGAGCGAGGTCGCGGAGAAACCGTCGCTGATGAACAGCTCACGCGCCGCCGCGACCAGGGCTCCCGTGGTCGCCCTGGTGCGTTCCTGCTGGCTCCGGCGCATACTCGTGTTCGTTGCCACCCGCACATCCTTCCTGCCTGCCCCCGAGGATAGAAGAACTCCCGTCGAGCAGCGGCAGGACCCGGGCGGCGAAGTCGTCCATGGCCGCGCGGTGGTCGTCGGTGGCCAGGCGGATGACGAGGTGGCGGGCGCCCGCCCCGATGTAGGCGTTCAGCCAGGCGGCGGTGTCCGCGGGCCGGCCGGCGTACATGGCCTGGATCCTCTCCACCATCTCCAGCGGGGCGTTGTAGTAGGGCTCGATGCTCTCGCGCAGGAGCCGGCGCGCGTGCGCGGGGTCGTCGTCCAGGCAGAGCGTCGCGTACAGGGCGGCGGTGACCGGGCGGGCCGCCGTCCGGTCGACGGCCGCGCGCTCGCGGGCGTAGTCCGCGACGTCGGGAGGGTACGGCAACCAGCCGTCGCCCAGGCGGGCCACCCGCTCAAGCGAAGGCCCGCCCCCTCCCGCCAGCCAGACCGGCGGACCTCCCGGTCGGGCCGGCGCGGGCATGAGGGTGACGTCGTGGAAGTCGAAGTGCCGGCCGGTGAACGAGACGTTCTTGCCGCTCCACAACCGCCGCATCACCTCGATCGACTCCTCCAGCCGGCTGAAGCGGGTACGGAAGGGTACGCCGACCGCGTCGAACTGCGCTTCGGTGCCGGGGGTGGGGAAGCCGGCTCCCATGCCGACGATCAGGCGTCCGCCGGCGAGCCGGTCCAGCGTGGCGAGCTGGTGCGCCATCAGGATCGGGTGCCGGAGCGTGGGCAGCAGCATCGCGGTGCCGAGCGTGAGCCGCGGCGCGGCGACGGCCACGGCGGACAGCAGCATCAGCGGATCCGCGCGGGGCCGGGTCAGGGGGCTGTCTCCGGCCCAGACGGAATCGAACCCGAGCGCCTCGGCGTGCCGGGCGTGATCTACCAGCTTGGCCAGGTCGTCGTCGCCGCGTACGACCTGGTCGCGGGTCGGCAGCAGGTAACCGATCTTCACTTTTGCGCGTCCTTCAGCAGGTTGTCCGTCAGTGCTTCTGGTGCGGTGACCATGGCGTCGTGGCCGACGTCCAGGACCGTGGCCGCCCAGCCGTGCTTTTCGGCCAGTTGCTCGAACGGCATGGCGCCGCCGGGCGTGCAGAGCACCGCGCGGCACGGGATCGCGTCGACCGCTCCGGACAACCGGGTCGGTTCGGAGAACGTCCGCCGCGGCTGGGGTGTCAGCCTGGCTTCCAGCCAGGCCACTTGGTCCGGATCGGTGACGCCGACGGTGGCCGCGGCGCCGGGGGAGAGCGGGATCAGGCCGTCCACGGTGGCCGATTCGATCCAGTCGCGGAAGAAGGCGGGAGCCAGGTCGTCGAGCGACTCCCCGTCCTCACCCGCCCAGGCGTCGACCATCGTGATGCGGGAGATCCGTTCCGGTACGCGGTCGGCGGCCTCGCGTACGACGAGACCGGCGTAGCTGTGGCCGACGAGCACGACGTCCCGGAGGTCCTCGTACCTGAGCAGGCCGAGAAGATCGTCCACGTGCGTCCGCAGCCCGATCTCAGGGCCGGCCAGGTGGGCCCGCTCGCCGAGACCGGTCAGCGTCGGCGTGTGCACCTCGTGCCCGGCCTCCCGCAGCCGCGCGGCCACGTGCCGCCAGCACCAGCCGCCGTGCCAGGCCCCGTGCACCAGCACGTATGTCGTCATCGCGCCGCCCCTTTCGCACGCTCTCGCCAGGCCGCGAACCTCGCCGCCGCGTCCTCGGTGGACAGCCCGAGTTGCTCGCACATCTGATGGAAGTCGAAAAAGAACTGCTCGTGGGCGATCAGCCCGTCTCGTACGGTCCAGTGGCAGGCGAACGGCAGCGCGAAGGACCGGCCCGTCGGCTCGATCCCCACCAGGCTCTCCACCATGGTGGCCCTGACCGTCCCGGCGCCGACGACCAGGTCGCCGGCCTCGACCAGGTATTCCAGCTCCACGCCGTAGTCGGGGAAGGTGCGCAGGAACGCGGTGTTCTGCCGGGCGACCTCGTCCAGGCCGGTCGCGACGGCCTGGAAGGCGATCGTCTCGAAGACGACGTCCGGGGCGCAGTATCGCATCGCCGCCGGTATGTCGGCCCGGCTCTTCGCCCGCGCGTAGGCCCGTACGACGTCGGCCGGCTCAGACATCTTCCGCCTCCTCGACGGTGAGTACGACCTTGCCGGTGGTCCGGCCGCCGGCCACGAGGTCGTGCGCCCTGGCCGCCTCCGCCAGCGGGAACACGGCGTCCACGTGCACCTTGAGCCGCCCGTCCGCGACGAGGCCGGCCAGCGCCTCCAGCCCCGCGCCGTCGGGGTCGACGAGGTAGGTCGCGGCGCGCACGCCGAGTTCGGCGGCGCGTTCGTGCAGCCCGGGGGTCCAGGCTCCCTGCCCGCTGACCAGGACGCCGCCGGGACGCAGGCATTCCAGCGCCTTGAGCCCGGCCTCGCCGCCGAACATCTGGATGACGACGTCCATGTCGCGCGCCGCGCCCGGCACCTCCGTCGTGGTGTAGTCGATCATCTCGTCCGCGCCCAGTTCGCGGACGAAGGCGTGTTTGGCGGCGCTGGCGGTACCGGTCACATGAGCGCCGCGGGCCTTGGCGATCTGGACCGCCAGGTGTCCCACGCCACCGGCCGCGCCCGCGACGAGGACCCGCTGTCCCGGGGCGAGGGCGGCGACCTCGATGAGCATCTGCCACGCCGTCAGGCCGGCCAGCGGCAGCGCCGCCGCCTCGGTGAAGCTCAAACCCTCCGGAATCCGGGCGAAGTGGCGGGCGGGGGCGGTGACGTACTCGGCATAGCCGCCCGCCGCGCGCGGGAACCACGGCATCCCGAACACCAGGTCGCCGGGCCGGAACCGGGTCGTGCCGTAGCCGGTCCGCACCACCTCGCCCGCGACGTCCCAGCCGTTGACGAACGGCAGGTCGAGCACCCGGTTGTACGCCTGTCCGCGGCGCGTGTACACGTCGACCGGATTGACCCCGGCCGCCGCGACCTTGACCAGCACCTCGCCGAACGACGGCTCCGGCGCCGCCATCTCGACCAGCGCCATGGCGGCGCTCTCGCCCCACTCCGACTGTCGTATCGCCCGCATGGCAAATACATACATCCATCATGTACGTAAATGCAAGGCAAATAGGCGACACAGGTTGTCGTGATTTGCTGGGAGGCTCTTCGGCACGACCGAGAAGAAGGGAGGTCCCACGCACGTGTCTCGTACCGCGGAGGGGCTGTTCGAGTTGCCGGTGTCCAACACCCCGCCGTTGGCGGTGCGGATGCGGCCGCGCACGCTCGACGAGGTCGTCGGCCAGGCGCACCTGCTGCGTCCCGGCGCGCCGCTGCGGCGGCTGGCGGAGGGCGGGGCGGCGGCGTCAGTGCTGCTCTACGGCCCGCCCGGCACCGGGAAGACCACGCTCGCGCGCCTGCTCGGCACCGTCGGTCCCCGGTACTTCGTCGCCCTCTCGGCGCTGTCCAGCGGCGTCAAGGAACTCCGCGACGTGATCAACGACGCGCGCCGTCGCCGCGACCGGCAGACCGTCCTGTTCGTCGACGAGGTGCACCGCTTCTCCAAGACCCAGCAGGACGCGCTGCTCGGGGCCGTCGAAGACCGGCTCGTGCTGCTCGTGGCGGCCACGACGGAGAACCCGGCGTTCTCGGTGGTGACGCCGCTGCTGTCGCGGTCGCTGGTGCTGCAACTCCGGCCCCTGACCGAGGACGAGGTCCGCGAGCTGCTGCGCCGGGCGGTGACGGATCCGCGCGGCCTCGACGGCTCGGTCTCGCTGCCGGCCGAGGCCGAGGACGCGCTGGTGCGCCTGGCCGCCGGCGATGCCCGCCGCGCGCTGACCGCGCTGGAGGCGAGCGCCGACGGGGTGGTGGCCACGGGCGGCTCGGTGATCGACGTGCCGGCCGTGGAGCGGGCCGTGACCGAGGCCACCGTGCGCTACGACCGGCAGGGCGACCAGCACTACGACGTCATCAGCGCGTTCATCAAGTCGATCCGCGGCTCGGACCCCGACGCCGCGCTGCACTACCTGGCCCGCATGCTCGTGGCCGGCGAGGATCCGCGGTTCATCGCGCGGCGGCTGGTGGTGCACGCCAGCGAGGACGTCGGGCTGGCCGACCCCACCGCGCTGCAGGCCTCCGTCGCCGCGGCCCAGACGGTCGAGCTGATCGGGATGCCCGAGGCCCGTCTCGCCCTGGCGCAGGCCACCGTGCACCTGGCCACGGCGCCGAAGTCGAACTCGATGATCGTCGCGATCGACGAGGCCATGGCCGACGTACGCGCGGGCGCCGTCGGCGCGGTGCCCGCCCACCTGCGACACGGCCGCTACTCAGGCGCCAAGGAGCTCGGCAACTCGGTCGGCTACCGCTACCCCCACCGCGCTCCCGATGGGGTCCTGGAGCAGCAGTATCCGCCGGACGCGCTGGTGGGGAAGGACTACTATCGCCCTTCGCGGCATGGCGGGGAACGCGCTCTGGACGAGCGCCTCGCGAAGCTCCGCCGCGCGGTTCGCGGCGGGTAGGGCTACGGCGCCTGGCCCACCAGCGCGGCCGCGGCGTTCGCGGTTCCCATGCTGATGGCGCCGGCGTACGCCGTGAGCGAGAAGGACCGGACCCTGATCATCGGCCGGGTCGGGCACTGCGTCGCCGTCGACAGCGGTGGCCGACCATCCGTGCCGCCCGTCTTCGTGGCGGGCGGCACGTCAGGTCAGGGGCCAGGTCAGGGGCAGGGCTGGTCAGGGGCAGGGCTGGTCGACGGCGGTTACGGCGACGGCCGACCAGGCGGCCTGCACGGCGCGATACTCGGTTCCGCACTCCCCGTAGAGTTCGGTCGCCGCGGCGAGCATCCCGGTGCGCGCGCCGGCGTAGTTGGTCGATGAGGTCCACTGCGTGTCCAGCGCGTGGAACCACAGGCGAGCGGCGGTGTCGCGGCCGATGCCGGTGACGGTGGAGCCGTCGCAGGTCGGGCTGTCGCCCCAGGCCGACGTGCCGCTGCCGTTGGCGAGCAGGAAGAAGGCGTGGTTGCCGACGCCGGAGGATCGGTGCACGTTGAGGCTGCCGACGGTGGGCGACCAGCAGTCGGCGGACACGCCGTCCTTGCTGGGCCGGTCCATGTAGCGCAGCGGCGCGGCCTTCCACACCTTCTCGCCCACCAGATAGTCGGGCGGGTCGGCGGGGTTGGCGGCGAAGAACTCCACCAGGTTGCCGACGATGTCGGAGGTGGCCTCGTTGAGCCCGCCGGACTCGCCGCTGTACCAGAGCTTGGCGGTACGGGAGATCACCGAGTGGGTGGCCTCGTGCGCCACCACGTCGAGCGAGGTGTAGGGGTTGGTGGTGACGCCGTTGCCGTCGCCGAAGCGCATGCAGTGGCACTGCTCGCTCCAATAGGCGTTGGACAGCCTGCTGCCCTCGTGCACGCCGGCGTTCAAGGTGCTCGGCCCGTCCGAGAACTCGGAGTTCTGGACGAGGGTGTAGCCGAAGGTCTGCTTGTAGAAGTCGTACGTCACCGCGGCGCCCCACTGCACGTCCACGGCGTCCGTCGCCGCGTTGCTCGGCCTGCCGTCGGCCCAGTCGCCGTCGGAGTCGGTGAAGTATCGCTGGGTGTCGACGTCATAGGTGCCGAAGTTGCCGCGCGTCGGGTCCCGCAGAATCCTCGACGTGCCGGATGGGGCGGTGGTGAGCGGCACGTCGCCGGAGTGGAAGCCGTGGCCCGTGTCGGCCTGCACGTCGTCGTAGGTGGTGCGGATCGCGCCCGTCGCGGCGTCCACGAGCACGTGCAGGGCCGTGGGCAGACCGTCCGGCCGGGTGCCGGTGACCAGCACATCCCAGGCCAGAGCCGGTACGCGGGCCGCGGCGGTGTCGCCGATCCCCTCGATCACGAGCTGCGGCGACCCGCTCGGCTTGAACGGGAAGCTCTTGACCGCGATCGCCGTGGCGGCCGGGCCGGACACCTGGGGCGTGGTGGACAGGGTGGTCAGCGTCGAGAGGGTACGGCTTTCCGGAGCCTGGTCGCCGTGCGTGATGACGTCGCCGCCGAGCACGGGTAATCCCTGGTAGGTGCGGTCGTAGCGGGTGTGCTTGACGCCGTTGGGGCCGATGACGGTGCGGGAGGCGTGTAACTTCTCGCCCGGAGCCGCGTACGCGGGCGGTGGGACGGCCACCAGGCCCGCCAGCATGACACCCGTCGCCAAAATGCTGGATAACCGCACATTTTCTCCGATCGCTCGCCCAAGTGGGAGGCACGGCGACACGCCCGGCTGGCGGTCAAGGACCGTAATTCGAGATCTTGCCTCTCGCCATGACCACGGGTCAAGATCCTTCGAACGGCGACCGGAAGCGCAAGAGAAGAGTTTCGGAAGGTCTTCGTGGCGAAATGCGGCTCCAACGGCACCAAGTGGCTCTTCAACGACGTGACGACTGCGAACTTCCGCCTGCAGACGTACGACGGTTTTCAATGTCTGGAGACCACCTTCGACGCGGTCGCCATGCATGACTGCATTGACTGGCCGTCGCCGCCCGGCATGAAATGGCTCATCGTCGGCCATGGAAGCCAGACGTGGGCCCCGATATCGAATTACGCGACCAGCGAATACCTCAATATCGACCGTGCCGGCGGCAACGTGGGCCGGATCGACAGTTGGACGATACGTCTGGGCTAACTCCGGCCGCGCGCTTCGATGCCGTCGAGGATGACGTCGAGTCCTTCGGCGAACCAGTCGCGTTCACCGGCCGGTAGCGGGTGGCTGATGAGCCGGTTGAGGCGGGGGAAGGCGTGGAGGTCGACGTCGCTGAGGCGCTGCTGCCAGGCGCGGCCCGGGTCTTCGCCCGCTTCGGCCTGTCTGTCGCCGACGACCACGCGTGCGCTGCCCTGGACGTAGTTGTTGATCGTCATGACCGCGCGAGCCGCGGCGTGCGGCGCCAGTTTCAGTTCATCGAGCGCCGACAGCGCCCATTCCATGGCTGCCAGTGAAGCGGCGCCGAACGGCGGGGTCACCGTGGCGGTCGCGGTGAGCAGCCATGGATGGGCGAGGAACGCCGCCCAGTCCTGACGGGCGAGAACGTGCATGGCCTCCCGCCAGCCGATCCCGGACCGGCCGGGGTAGGCGTAGTCGCCGGTGACCTGCTCGACCATGGCCTCGATCAGTTCGTCCTTGTCGGCCACGTGCCGATACAGCGACATCGCGCCGGTGCCGAGACGTTCGGCCACGCGCTTCATCGTCATCGCTTCCAGGCCCACCTCGTCGGCGACGCCGATCGCCGTGGTGACGATCTTCTCGCGGGACAAGGGGCCTGACGGGCCGACTCGTGGACTCACGGGGCTCAGTTTACCGCCTTGCGTATGACGTACGCTACGATCGATGCGTACGTCATACGCAACAAGGCGAAGGGAGTCTCATGCCCACCTCAAGATGGTTCGGTCTTGCCGTACTGACGCTGCCGGTGATCCTGACCTCGATGGACGTCACCATCCTGCACATCGCGATCCCGACGATCACCCATGAACTGACGCCGAGCCCCAGCCAGACGCTGTGGATCCTCGACGTCTACGGATTCCTGCTGGCCGGCCTCCTCATCATGATGGGCAACCTCGGCGACCGGATCGGCCGGCGCCGGCTGCTCCTCATCGGAGCGGCCGTGTTCGGCGCGGCCTCGACGCTGGCGGCGTTCGCGCCGGCGCCGGAGGCGCTCATCACCGCCCGCGCCCTGATGGGGATCGGCGGCGCCACGCTGATGCCCTCGACGCTCTCACTGATCCGCAACATGTTCGCCGACCCGGCCGAACGCACCCGCGCCATCGGCATCTGGACCGCCAGTCTGTCCGGCGGCATCGCCTTGGGCCCGATCATCGGCGGCCTGCTCCTCGAAGCCTTCTGGTGGGGATCGGTGTTCCTCATCAACGTGCCGGTCATCGTGCTGCTCCTGGTGCTGGCGCCCCGGCTCGTCCCCGAGTACCGCAGCTCGGCCTCGTCGCGACTGGACGTGTTGAGCGTCCTGCTCTCCTTCGCCGCCATCCTGCCGACCGTCTGGGCGATCAAGACCGCCGCCGAGGAACTCGCCCCCACCCCCGCCGCCGTGGCCGGCCTGGCCGCGGGCGTTCTCGCGGGCGCCATGTTCCTCCTGCGGCAGCGCCGCCTGCAGACACCCTTGGTCGACGTCGGCCTGTTCGCCGGCCCGCGTTTCAGCGGCGCCGTCCTGGGGGCGGGACTGGCGATGTTCTCGCTGGTCGGCGTGATGCTCTACAGCGCGCAGTACCTGCAACTCGTCGAAGGGCTGTCCCCGCTCGTCGCCGCCGTCGCGATGTTGCCGGTCATGATCTCCGTCGGCGGGATGGCGGTCCTCTCCTCCGTTCTCGTCCGCCGCTTCGGCCACCCGATCGTCTTCGGGGCGGGTGCGGCCGTGGCCGCCGCCGGGATGCTCGCCTTCAGCCGCCTCCCGGTCGACGATGGCCTGGTCCTGGCCATCGTCTCCTCGGCCTTCATCGGGGCGGGCATCTCGCCGATGATGACGCTCGCCACCGACGTCGTGGTGGCCTCCGCGCCACCGGACCGCTCGGGTGCCGCCTCCGCGCTCTCAGAAACCGCCGGTGAACTCGGCGCCGCGCTGGGCATCGCCGTCCTCGGTTCGATCGGCACCGCTTTGTACCGGTCGCGAGTCCTCGACGAGGTGCCCGGCGACGTCCCGGCAGTCGTCGGTTCCAGTCTCGGCGCGGCCATCGGTGTCGCCGAACGGCTTCCCGCCGAAGCCGCCGCTCATCTCGCCGGCCTCGCTCGGCACGCCTTCACCGACGGCCTCGGCGCCGCCGCGGTCACCGGTGGGCTCATCCTGGTCGCGGCGGCCGTCATCTGCCCGCTCCTGCTCCACCGTGGCAGGGACGCGTCGCCCTCCGTCAGGTGATCTTGGGGGTTGCCCGCATGCCGACGTACACGCAGGCGGTCCCGTTGGACAGAGTGGAGAAGACGACGGGCATGTAGTCCTCGCTGAAGGCGGGGCCCGCGCCGGAGGCGGCGAACACGGTCGAGGTCACCGGGGTGAGGTCCATGTCCAGGGGCGGGGACATGTCCTTCATGCCGTCGACGAACTCGTACCGCATGTGCGCGCCGCCGTCCGGGTCCTCGCTGACCGTGATGACGACGCCTTCGCGCCGGTACGTGCCCAGCAGCGGGGCGAGGTCGACGGTGAGCGGCTGCGCGGGCGGCCCGAACGGGGCGGGCATCGTGACCCCGGCCAGCTCGGCGAGCAGTTCGCGGAACAGGTCGGCGTACAGCAGGCGGGCGCTGCCCCCGTTCGTCATCAGCACCAGGGCGAGCCCGGCGTGCGGGACGACCCGCAGGTAGGCGTACTGGCCGATGGCGGCGCCGTCGTGGCCGTAGCCGGGGACGCCGTCCCAGTCGTACAGGGTCCAGCCGAGGCCCCAGCCGTCGGCGGAGACCGTCCACTTGTCGGGCACGTCGCTCTCGCGGCGCTGCATCGCGGTGACCGCCCGCGCCGACAGCACCTGGGTGCCGTCGGGCGCGACGCCGCCGTTCAGGTGCAGGCCGGCCAGGCGCGCCATGTCCCCGGCCGAGACGATGACGCGGCCGTACGGTCCCGCCGAGCGCGGCATCAGGTCCCAGGCCGGGGCCGGGTCGGGGGCGGCGCCGTCCTCGCCCAGGTGGCTCATCGCCACCCGGAAGCGTAGCGCCTCCTCCGGCAGCGTCATGGAGCGCTCCAGGCCGAGCGGGGTGAACAGCAGGTCCTTGAGCGCCTGGTCCCAGGTGCGGCCGGTGAGCACCTCGATGAGCCGGCCGAGCACGACGTAGCCGAGTCCGCCGTACGAGATCGCGGTGCCGGGCGGGCAGTCGAGGGGCACGCTCCTGGCGGCTTCGACGTATTTGGCGAGGCAGTCGTCGCCGCGGCCGCTGTCGTGGTTGAAGTCGTTGGTGACGCCGCCGGTGTGGGACAGGAGCTGCCGTACGGTGATCGCGGCGGTGGCCTCCGGGTCGGGGGTGGCGAACTCGGGCAGGACGTCGGCCACCCGCGTGTCCAGGCTGAGCAGTCCCTCGTCGATCAGCCGCATGACGAGCGTGGCCGTGTAGACCTTGGCGATCGACCCGGACAGGAACACCGAGTCCGTGGTCACCTCCACGCCGGTGCCCCGGTGCAGCACGCCGCTGGCCAGCTCGTACACCTGCCCGTCGATCAGCACGGCCAGCGCGGCGCCCGGGACGTGGCGCGCGGCGCGCAGCTCGTCCAGGCGCGCCTGCCAGCGATCGAGCTCGAAGCGACGGCTCGCGGAGTCGTGCGTCCCCCAATCGCCCCGCGCGGTCCAGTCGCCCTCGGCGGTCCAGGTCAGTTCCGTGGTCATCGATTTCTCCTTAGTGGGTGGTCTTCAGGAAAGAGGTCAGGAGTGGGTGGCCGTCGCGAGCTCGCGCTCCGGCGCGTCGGCGGAGGCCGCCGGGTTCGGCGCCTCGGCCTCCTTGCCGCCGCGTAGGACCATCAGGGCGAGGACGGCCGCGGCCAGCACGCCGGCGGCGCTGATGGCGAACGCCGACGACATGGCCGTGGTGAAGGCTTCGCGGGCGGCCTGCGCCAACGCCGTGTCCCCGGTGAGGCGGGCGGTGGCGAGCCCGTCCCCGATCGAGCGGCGGGCGGTGTCGGCGGCGGTCACGGGCATGGCGGCGGTGTAGCCCGCGGCGAGGACGCTGCCCAGGACGGCGACGCCGAGCGCGGCGCCTGAAATGGGGCCTGGTGTGGCGAAGCGACGCCGAGACCGAGCCGATCCGCGCTCTGGCCCGGGTGGCCCGCGACGTGGGCACCGCGGAGCTGTGATCCTACAGTTGGTTCCTGACGGGTTCCGGCGTGTCCGGGACGGGCTGGGCGAGGTAGGCCGTCACCTCGGCAGGGGTCAGGAGCCGGGCCTTACGGAGCAGGTCGAGTGACTCCCGCCAGCAAGCCCACGCCTCCTCCGGCCGTCCCAGGTCGTGCAGGGTGTGGCCGAGCCACCAGTTGGACACGGCAAGGTAGAGCGTGAAGCCCGCCGCACGCTGGAGCTCGATGGCGTGGCGGTATTCGTCCACGGCCTCGGCGAGCATGCCGTTGGCCCGGCAGGCGTCGGCGAGGGTGTCGCGGGCGACGCCGAGGCTCCCGATGTCGTCCAGTTTCTCCGTCATGGCGACGACGCGCCGTGCCTCCTCCACGGCTTCCGCGCATCTGCCCTGACGGTAGTAGACGTGCACCCGGTTGTTGCGGATGTAGGCCTCGTGGTCCGCGCGACCGGTACGCGCGGTGATCGCGAGCGCTTGTTCCTGCGCGGCCAGGGCGTCGTCGTGGCGGCCCATCATGGCGTAGACGATTCCGAGGTCGTTGTACAGTCCTGCCTTCCGGTCCGGCAGCCCGGCCCGGTCCCAGCAGGCCAGCCCCTCCATCAAGTTGTCCAGAGATTCCGGGAAGCGTCCGAGTTGATGCTGGACGGAGGCGAGCCCCTGGTGCAGGAGCGCCTTGGCGGTCCAGTCCCTCGTGCTTCGCAAGGCCACCTCGCTCACTTCGATGAGCTCGGAGAACCAGCCCCGCCGGTCGAACAGCCACTGGGTGACGTTCGCGAGGAAGGCCGCCGTCTGGTCGGTGGTGTCACCGGTCGCCTGGCGGACCGCGGCCAGCAGGTTGTCCCGCTCGCGTTCCACCCACTCGTTCGCGGCCTGCAGAGTGGTGAGCCCCTCCCCGGGCTGCTCGACGGAGAAATGGCCGAAGTCCACGGCGCCGGCATCCACCACGCTGTCGGCCTGCTTCGCCGTGGCCAGGTAGTGGTGCAGCGCGCGGCGGACCGCGCTCGCCCGTTCCTGTTCGGCCGGTCGGTGTTCGCGGGCGTAGAGGCGGACCAGGTCGTGGAACTGGTAGCGGTCCGGGCCGGCGGGTTCGAGCAGCCGGGCGTCCAGCAGGCGTTCCAGCGCGGCCTCCGCGCGAGGTTGCGGCCAGCCGGCCAGCGCGGCGGAGGCGGCGGGGGTGTGCGTGGGCAGCTCCAGCGCGCCGAGCAGGGCCAGCAGGTGGGCGGCGTCGCGGCCGGCCGGCTCCTCGTGGAGGTGCTGGTGGCTGACCGCGATGCCGGCCCGCACGGCCAGGTCGGCGTATTCCAGCAGATCCAGTCGGCGGGTGGCGTCGGCGAGCCGGCCGGCCAGGTCGGAGAGCGCCAGGCCGGGGCGGGCCGCCAGCCGGGCGCCCGCGATCCGCAGCGCCAGCGGGATGCCGCCGCACAGCCGGACGATCCGGGCCGCCGCCTCCGGCTCCGCCCGCACCCGCTCCTCGCCGACGAC
>NZ_FNVT01000018.1 GCF_900108335.1 Nonomuraea solani | reverse complement strand
GAGCCGGAGGCGGCGGCCCGGATCGTCCGGCTGTGCGGCGGCATCCCGCTGGCGCTGCGGATCGCGGGCGCCCGGCTGGCGGCCCGCCCCGGCCTGGCGCTCTCCGACCTGGCCGGCCGGCTCGCCGACGCCACCCGCCGGCTGGATCTGCTGGAATACGCCGACCTGGCCGTGCGGGCCGGCATCGCGGTCAGCCACCAGCACCTCCACGAGGAGCCGGCCGGCCGCGACGCGGCCCACCTGCTGGCCCTGCTCGGCGCGCTGGAGCTGCCCACGCACACCCCCGCCGCCTCCGCCGCGCTGGCCGGCTGGCCGCAACCTCGCGCGGAGGCCGCGCTGGAACGCCTGCTGGACGCCCGGCTGCTCGAACCCGCCGGCCCGGACCGCTACCAGTTCCACGACCTGGTCCGCCTCTACGCCCGCGAACACCGACCGGCCGAACAGGAACGGGCGAGCGCGGTCCGCCGCGCGCTGCACCACTACCTGGCCACGGCGAAGCACGTCGCGACCCTGGTGGATGCCGGCGGAATCGAGTTGAGCGGGTTTCAGGCCGAGCAGCCCGGCGAGGAGTTCACCACACCGGAGGCCGCGAACGCGTGGGTGGAGCGTGAGCGCGACAACCTGCTGGCCGCGATCCGCCAGGCAGCCGGTGACGCCCCCGACCAGACGGCGGCCGGGCTTGCGAACAGCACCCAGTGGCTGTTCGACCGGCGGGGCTGGTTCTCCGAGCTCATCGAAGTCAGCGAGGTGGCCTTGCGAAATGTGGAGGACTGGGGTGGCAAGGCGCTGCTGCATCAGGGGATCAGCTGCGCCTACGGGCAGATCGGACGCAACCAGGAGTCCCTGGAGCACCTGGAGGAGGGGCTGGCCTGCTGGGACCGGGCCGGGCTGCCGGACCGGAAGGCGGGGATGTACAACGACCTCGGGGTCCTCCACGCCATGATGGGCCGCCACGACGACGCCCTGGCCACGCTGGAGCTCGCGCTCGCCATCGTCGTGCGTACCGGCCGCAGGCATCACGAGTCCTATGTCCGCAACAACCGCGTGCACGTCTACTACCGTCAGGGCAGGTTCGACGAGGCCGTCGAGGAGGCCCGGCACGTCGTGGCCATGACGGAGGAGAACGACGACATCGGGAACCTCGGCATCGCCCGCGACACCCTCGCCGACGCCTACCGGGCCAACGGCATGCTCGCCGAGGCCGTGGACGAATACCGCGCCGCCATCAAGCTTCAGCGCGAATTCGGCCTCCCCATCGGCACCAGCGTGTCCTGCTGGTGGCTCGGCCACGCCCTCAACGACCTGGGACGGCGGGAGGAGGCGTGGGCCTCGTGGCGGGAGTCGCTCGACCTGCTGTGCGACGCCCGGCTCCTGACCCCTGCCGAGGTGGCGGCCTACCTCGCGCAACCCGTCCCGGACACGCCGGAACCCATCAGGAACCAGCTATGACCCTGCACGCGCCGTCCACCTCGCCGGCCCGGCGGCCCCGGGCCTCTGCGATGTTCCCCTGGAGATCGCCGCTCCGCGGCTGAATCGAGTTCCGGATGTGATCTGATCGCGGCATGATCACCATCATGAGAAGGATGATCACCACTCTGGTGGCCTGCGGCGCCCTGCTGGCGGGCGCCGCTCCCGTGCAGGCGGAGACCCCCGTTGCGGTCCCCGGGCACGGGGTGCGCTTCACCGAGACGGCCACCTTTTCAGAGGGTGCCGACGAACGGGAGGAGCACCGGCGCAAGGGGGTCTTCGAGCTCAACGCCAAGGGCGAGGTCGTGGCCCTGGACGTCACCACCACCGGGGGTGAGTACGGGCGCGAACGTGTCATCGGCTTCAACCACGACATCGGCGGCACCGCCTACCGGTCCGGCGGCCTCGTGACGAAATATCTGGAGAAGGGCAAGACCTGGTGGAAAAATGCTCACCAGCTCCATCTCTGGCACAGCGAGTTGCTCGGCCACGACGAGCAGCTCGTCAACCCGGCCGAGCCCGCGACCCTGGCCGCCCTGCTGAAGAACGGGCAGCGGAGCGGTGACACCGTCACCGGCGCGATCACCTTCAAGGAGCTCGAACGGGTCTCCCGCTGGGCGGAGCACTCGACCCACATCGGCTGGGACCCGGGCACGAGGCTCTCCTACACCGTCACGCTGACCTCCGGCGGCCTGGTCAGCAGGGTGCGGAGCACGTTCACGTTCACCGGCGGCATCGACGAACTGGTGGGCAAGACCGTCCACGTCGACACCCGCTACAGCCGGTGGGGCGGCAAGGTGCCGATCAAGGCGCCGGACCCCCGTGCGACGACCACCGAGCTGTCGTGCGCCGAGGGCATCTGCAAATTCCGTCTTCCGAGCTGACGAGGCGAGCCCACTCATGCGCACCCTTTACGCCGTCACCCATCCGGAGGCGACGCACCACGTCGAGAGGGTCGTCGGCGGCTGGCATGATTCGCGGCTGACGCCGGCCGGCCTGAGCGCGGCGGCCGCCATCGCCCAGGCGCTGCGGGCCCAGATCCCGGACGGCGCCGAGGTGGAGCTGTTCTCCTCGGATCTGCTGCGCACCCGGCAAACGGCCGAGAAGGTCGCCGAGCTGTTCGGCGTGTCACCGATCCTGGATCCCCGACTGCGGGAGAAGTCCTACGGAGAGGCGGGGGGAAGGCCGCAGGAATGGCTGGACCGGCGGTTCATCCCGCCGCCGGCCGCCGGGGAGCGGCTGGAACACGACGAGGGCGTGGCGGGTGCCGAGACCAGGGCGGCGGTGGCGGGGCGCGTCTACGCGGCCATGGACGAGGTCGTGCGCCGCCCGTGCGAACACAAGATCATCGTGACGTGCGCGAGGACGACTTTCTCCCACAACCGCGCGGTCGTCAGCCTCGGTGACACCCGCCATCTCGGCTGACCTCTATCCGGCCGCGAGGCGGTTCAGCGCCCGCATGGCCTCACGCTCCACGCGTGACAGGTCGTCGAGGATGGTGCCCGCCTGGGCGAGGCACCGCTCGTCGCCTGATTCGCCGGCTTTGGCGATCAGTGCCGCGGCCGCCGTCCAGAGGGTGGCCGCTTCGGCGTACAGCTCGTGGCCGGTGCGCAGGTGGCCGCTGTCGAGCAGTTCGGCGCATTCGGCGAGGAAGTCGCGGTAGAGGTTGCGGAACAGGGCGCCGCCGGTGCCGGCCTTCTCCATCAGGAGGGCGGCCTGCGGCAGGTCGCGTTGCGGGTGGTCGGTGCGCTGGAGCCAGGTGCGTACGAGCTTGCCGGCCTTCTCGATGCCCCGGTGGCCCAGGTTGGCGATGGGCGGGTTGAGGAAGGCGGCGGCGCAGGCGGTGATCGCGGGGACGATCCGGCTCTGGACGCTGGGCGCCTTCCCCGGGACGGTGAGGGTGAAGGAGCGGTGCCTGGCGGTCATCGGGCCGCGCGCGGCCCTGGCCTGGGCGAGGCTCGCGAGGCTGGTGGAGACCGCCCCGCCCTGCTGGTCGGTGTCCACAAGGTAGGCGTTGTGGTCGTCATAGCCGTACATGGCGACGACATGACCGCCGAAGTGCACCTTCGTCCCGAAATAGTCCAGGTGGTAGCTGTCGAGCTGCAGCCCGACGGGCTGGCCGGCGTCGATGGGGGCCGCCACGTTGTCCCATGCTCTGCGGGGTGACGTGGTCTCCTCGACCACCAGGTCCAGCTCCAGCCTGGTGGCCAGGTTTCTGGTGAGCTCGAAAGGCTTGACCCGTCCGCCGAGGAAGGGGAAGCCCATGTTCTTGCCGTCCCAGTAGATGAAGGACAGGCCGGAGCCGAGGCCGAAGAGCATGGGCTCGGACAGGTCGAGTCCCTGGTGCCGGAGCAGCACGCCCAGGGCCGTCGTCTCGCAGTGCCGCAGGCCGCGGGTGTCGAGGTCTTTCACCGTGCTCATGCCGTGTTTCTCCTGGACGATGAGAAGCCGTCTTGTACGCCATCATCGTGGACCCTCCCACAGTGGGAGAGTCCAATGCCGGGTCAGCCGACCCCGACGGTCTGCCGCTCGGGCTCGACGACGGCGACGACGCGGTCCTCGTCCCGGGGGTAGGGCCGGCCGATGTACTTCATGGAGATCTGGTCGATGATCTCCCAGGCCGCGTCGCCTTCGAGCCACTCGACGACCCGGCCGCGGACCATGATCGGCTGGAACGGGTCGCCGGCGGGCGTCAGGGAGAGCGCCACCCGCGGGTCGTGACGCAGGTTGCGGGCCTTGCGCGACCGCGGGCCGGTGAGGAAGACGATGTGATCGCCGTGGGTGTCCACCCAGAGCGGGACGCTGTGGGGCGAACCATCCGGGAGGACGGTGGCGAGGTGGGCGATCGGGGTGCCGTCGAAGGCTTCGCGTACGTCGGGCTTGAGCATGACCTTCTCCTTTGAGTTCCTTTAAGAGACTCCATGACCATAGCAGCCTGAGTTTCGTAAGGGAACCCCAATGAGTAGACTGGTGCCATGCAACGCACCAAGTTCGGCGATATGGCCTGCTCCATCGCCCGCACACTCGATGTGATCGGAGAGCCGTGGTCGCCGCTGATCCTGCGCGACGTGTGGGTGGGGATGAGCCGATTCGACCAGATCCAGGCCGACCTCGGCATCTCGCGCAAGGTGCTGACCGAGCGGCTCACCCACCTCGTCGATGAGGGCGTGCTGGAGCGCCGTCCGTACGATCAGCGGCCGCGCTATGAGTACCACCTGACGGCCAAGGGCACCGAGCTGGTCGACCTGCTCATGGTCATGACCCGATGGGGAGACCGGTGGCTCGCGGGTGAGGCCGGGCCGCCGGTGCTCTACCGCCATCACGCCTGCGGCGAGATCGGCCACGTCGATCTGCGCTGCTCCCACTGCGGCGAGCCGATGCACGCGAACGACATCGACCCGCTGGCGGGCCCGGGCGCGGCCATCTGACCGGCGCCTTTCTCAGGACCAGGCGACCGGCAGCGAATGTACGCCGAAGATGAGCATCTCGTTGCGTACCGGCACCTGCTCGGCCGGCACCGCCAGCCGCAGATCCGGCAGACGCGAGATCAGCTCGCCGAGCCCGATCCGCAGCTCGATCCGGGCCAGCTGCTGACCCAGGCACTGGTGCACCCCGTGCCCGAAGGCCAGGTGCGGAGTGCGCGGCCGGCGAACGTCGAGCGTGCCGGGATCGGGCCACTGGCGCGGGTCCCGGTTGACCTGCGGCGTGGCGATCACGACGGTCGCGCCGGCCGGGACGTCCACGCCGCCCAGCGTCACCGGTTCCGTGGTGACCCGGCTGACGCCGAGCTGGATGATCGACAGGAACCGCAGCAGCTCCTCCACCGCGTTGTCGATCAGGCCCGGATCGGCGCGCAGCGCCGCGAGCTGGCCGGGATGCTCCAACAGTGCGAACGTGCCCAGGCCCAGCATGTTCGCCGTGGTCTCGTGGCCCGCGGTGAGCAGGAGGAGGGCCACATCGACGAGCTGCGCGTCCGTCAGGGGCGGGTCGGCGTCGTGGACGAGCCCGGACAGCAGGTCGTCGGCGGGGTTCGAGCGCTTGGCGGCCACCAGCCGTTGCATGAACGCGTGCAGCCCGGCGCGCGCCGCGGCCTGCTCCCGCGGGTCCGAGTTCGCGTTCAGGCCGATCGCCGTACGCTGCTGGAACTCCGTACGGTCGGCGTAGTCCACGCCCAGCAGCTCACAGATGACCAGCGACGGCAGCGGCAGCGCGAACGCCGGCACCAGATCGGCGCGCGTGCCCGCCGCCTTCATCGCCTCGATGTGCTCGACCGCGATCTCCCGCACCCGTGACTCCAGCTCCCGCATCCGCCGCACCGTGAACTGGCCCGTCAGTGACCGCCGCAACCTGGTGTGCTCCGGCGGGTCCATGAAGACGAAGATCCCGTCCTCCCGCTCCGCCACCGGCCTGTGCGGGCGCGTCGACGTCGCGTCGCGATGGCGCATCTTGTCGGCGCTGTAACGTGCGTCCGACAGGACCGTACGAGCCTCCTCGAACCCCGTCACCAGCCACGCCCGCGCGCCGTTCAGCAGCTCCAGCGGCCGGACCGCGCCCTCTCCCCGCAGGCCCGGCGGGGGATCGAACGGGTCACTGCCCCGCTCCACCATGTCCAGCGGCAGGACCTGCCGCATCGCCGTGGTGCTCGGTGCTTCGTCGCTCATCAACGCTTCCCTTAAGGTACGTAGCCGTATCTAACGATGGACACCGTAGATCACCGCAATAAGATACGCAAGCGAACCCTAAGGCCGCCTACCGGCCGATGGCGGCCGGTAGGAAGTGGAGCTCAGTCTCTGGGACGAAGCTCCTGGCCGACCACGACGTGCGTCTTGAACAGGCCCAGGACGTCGTCCTCTTCGACCTCGGTGACGAGAATGGCCTCATCGTGACCGCCGATGGCGATCCCTTCGAGGTCGACGCCGCCCACCGTCGCCGACGTCGGGCCGACGGCGACGATCTCGCCCGACAACTTGTGCACCACCGCCATTTTCGTGCGTGCCATCTTCGTCTCCTCTCAGGCCGATTCGGTGTGCGCCAGAATATGCACGATGGCGGGATTGAACGGCGCCTTGTTCTGGATCACGATGAACCTGCCGATGGTGCCGGTCACGTGACGCAGCACCTCGTCCGCCCTGAACGTCACGCGCCCGAGCGGGCTGGGGACGCCCGGCGCCGATCCGCCCGACACCACGACGCTGAACGAAACGGCCTGGTTGTCGCCCCACCCGTGCCAGAACTGCGTGAACTGGCTGTTGGCGTTGACGAAGATAGGGCCGAGCCTTACTACAGCCATATCCCTTCCCTTTCCCGTGTTTCTCTCCGGAGCTGAAACGTAGCCCGGGAAGCCGGAATTCTCGTGAGTAGCCCCTACTCAGCCTCGTTGCCAGAAGAAGACTCTGGAAATTGGCGGGTGAAGAGTGTCGAGAATGCGGCGCCGGCTCCGTCCCAGGGGTGGCGGGCCGGTAGGGAATCTACAATGTAAAGGGGCCGGCCGGCAGTGACACCACGTCATGGTGCGGTCGTGACGCAGGCTCACTGCCGGACAAGGGCGCCAACGGCTGGAATCGACACTGAACGCGATCACGAGTGCGAGGAGCCGCCCACCATGTCGTCCGACCGGTTGTCCACCGACGTCACCTCCCCGACGCGGCCGGGCTGGCCCGAGATTGTCGTCGGCCTGCTCGCTCTCGTCGCCGCCACGGCCGCGCTCCTGCTCTTCGGCCCGCTGGGGCTGGAGCCGGTGGTGTACGGGCTGATCGTGGCCGCCTGGTCGGGCATCGCCGGCCTGGCCGGATTCGCCGCGGCGGCGCTCGTGCGCATCCGCTCGGTGGGTGCCTTCGGCGTGCGCCGTACCAGTTTGCGGTGGATGCTCGTCGGTGTGGCCGCCGGAGTGGTCGCCTTCATTCTCAAGGGCGTGGTGAACTACGCCATCATCGCCCTGACCGGGTTCGACGCGGATCCGCAAGGCATGTACTACGACGCGGCCGGTGGCGGTGTGGTGCCTCTGATCCTGACGATCCTGTTCCTCGCCGTCCTCACGCCCATCGGTGAGGAGTTCCTCTTCCGCGGTGTGCTCGCCAACGCTCTGCTGCGGTACGGGCCTGTCATCGGGGTCCTCGGCAGCTCAGCGGTCTTCGCCCTTTTCCACGGCATCAACATCGCTCTGCCGACGGCGTTCGTGGTGGGGGTCGTCGCGGCCGAGATGATGCGGCGCAGCGGGTCGATCTGGCCCGCGGTGGCCGTCCACGCGGTCAACAACCTGGCCCTGCCGCTGATGGTGCTCTTTACGGGAACGGCCGGGCCTGGGGCGAGCTGACCTGGGCGGTGATGATCTCACCGGCCAGGCGGACGTCCTCGTGACGGCAGATCAGGTACGCGGGCAGGCCGAACGGCGTCTCCACCCGTACCACGCCCTCGTCGTCGCGGGCCCGGCCCAGTTCCGACCCGTCGCGGCGCATGTGCGGCGGCGGTTTCATCGGCTCTCCATTCCTTCGGCGGCCGGGTGCGACCACGGCCGGAGCTTGTCGGGGTTGCGTACCGCCCAGATGTGCCTGATCCGGTCACCCGCGACCTCGAACGCGTACACCGACACGGTGACCCCGTCCTGCTGGGCGATCAGCCCGGGCCGGCCGTTGACCGTTCGCTCCAGGAGTGTCAGGTCGCGGAGCCGATCCTGGAGATGGAGCAGGGAACGGACGATCCGCTCGGCGCCCTCGACCGGGTGGAGTGTGGTGCGGACCAGGCCGCCGCCGTCGCTGGTCGCCGTGGCGCCGGGGTCGAGGAGGGTGATGAGGGCCTGGACGTCGCCGGTTTCCAGGGCCCGCTTGAAGTCCTTGACGATCCGGGCCTGCCGGGCCGCCGGCGTCGCGGGAGCCTGCGCGGCGCGGATGCGGCGGCGGGCCGAGGAGGCGAGCTGGCGGCAGGCGGCCGGGGTGCGGCCGACGATCTCGGCCACTTCGGCGAAGGAATAGCGGAAGACGTCGTGCAGGATGAACGCGACCCGCTCGGCCGGCGTCATCGATTCGAGCACGACGAGGAAGGCCATGTTGACCGACTCGTCGAGCGTGACCCGGTCGGCCGGGTCGGTGCCGGGCCGGCCGCTGATCCACTCCGTGGGTTCCGGCAGCGGTTCGGGGATCCATTCGCCCACGTAGGTCTCGCGCCGGACCCGCGCCGAGGAGAGCACGTTGAGGCACAGGCGGCCGGCGACCTTGGTCAGCCAGGCGCCGGGCGAGTCGATGGCGTCCTGCTCCGGCCGGGACATGGCGTACCAGCGGGCGTAGGTCTCCTGCACGACGTCTTCGGCGTCGGCCAGGGAGCCGAGCAGCCGGTAGGCGAGATTGGTCAGCCCGCGCCGTTCGCTCATGAGCGCGTTCAGGCCGTCTCCCGGCTCGGATGGGGTGGTCATGGTGGTGCCGCACTTCCTTCGTTTCGTTCCGTCCTCACCGGTTCGACAAGACAACACGGTGATCTGTGAGGCCGCCTGACATTCCGGGGTGTCACGTTGTCGGACCGGTGAACGGAATCCCGCTTCGAAAGGAACCTCATGTCCGGACACCCCAAGGTCGTCGTCATCGGCGGCGGCTACGCCGGCACGCTCGCCGCCAACCACCTGCGGATGCGGGCCGGCCTCGACATCTCGCTGGTCAACCCCCGTCCGGAGTTCGTCGAGCGCATCCGGCTGCACCAGTACGTGGCCGGCACCGGCGACGCCACGATCGACTACGGCACGCTGCTCGGCGAGGGTATCGAGCTGGTCGTCGACAGCGTCACCCTCATCGACACCGCCACCCGCACCGTGCGGCTGGCGTCGGGCCGCGCACTGGACTACGACTACGTCATCTACGCGGTCGGCAGCACGCGGGCGATCCCGGCGTCGGTGCCGGGCGCGGCCGATTTCGCGTACGACATCGCCGAGTTCGAGTCCGCGCGGCGGCTGCGCGCCAGGCTGGCGGAGTTGCCCGCCGATGCCCCGGTCACCGTGGTCGGCGGCGGGCTGACCGGCGTCGAGACGGCCGCCGAACTGGCCGAAAAGGGGCGCACGGTCACGCTGGTGTGCGGCCGGACCCTGGCGCCGTCACTGAGCGCGCCCGCTCGCCGGTCCATGGCCAAGTGGCTGTCCCGGCACGGCGTCACCGTGGTCGAGGGCGTCGCGGTGGGCGAGGTCGGGCCGGACGCGGTCGTGTTCGCCGACGGTTCGGTACGTCCGAGCGCGCTGACCATCTGGGCGACCGGTTTCGGAGTGCCGGAGCTGGCGGCGGCGAGCGGGCTGCGTACCGACGAGATCGGCCGGCTGCTCACCGATGAGACGCTGACCAGCGTCGACGACGAGCGCATCGTCGCGGCCGGCGACGCCGCCGCACCGTCGGGCGAGCCGCTGCGGATGTCCTGCTACGCCGCCGGGCCGCTCGGGGCGCAGGCCGCCAACACGGTGCTGAGCCGCATCGAGGGAACCGAACCGGCGGTGATCGACCTGGCCTTCACGGGGTCGTGCGTCAGCCTCGGCCGGCGCGCCGGGCTGCGGCAGTTCGGCCGCAAGGACGACACCGCGACGAACGTCTACTTCGACGGCCGCCTGGGCGCGGCGTACAAGGAGATGACCATCAAGCTGTCGGTCTCGAAGATCCGCCGCGAGGCCCGCAAGCCGGGTTCCAGCCTCTGGTTCAAGGGCGGCCCCCGTCCCGAGCAGGTGGCCACGTGATCATCGTTCAGGCGAGTCGCCCCGGACGCGGGCGTGCAGGTGCATGTCGTGCCGGCCGTCCGCGTGCACGGCGTCGCTGCGCTTGGTGCCCTCCAGGAGGAAGCCGCACTTGACGGCGACCCGGCAGGAGGCGTCGTTGCGCGTCGAATGATCGAGCTGTAGACGGTGGAACCCGGCCGCGCCCAGGGTCCAGGCGCTCAAGGCCGTCAGCGCCCGGGAGGCCACGCCCGCGCCACGGGCGGCCGGGAGCACCCAGTAGGCGCACCCGGCGACACCGTCATCGAGGTTCAGGCCGCCCAGGGCGATGCGCCCCAGGACCTCGCCGCCCCGCGTCACCGCCCAGCTCGCGCCGGTCTCCTGCGTCCAGGCCTGGTGATACCGCTCGAACCACTCCAGGACCTGATCCTCGGTCGTGGGCCACCGAGTGTGCCAGTGCCGGATCTGGGGGTCCTGGTAGGCGGCGAGGAAGACCGCCGCGTCGGTGGGCTCCCAGGGCCGCAGGAGCAGGCCGTCTCGGGCGGAAAGGATCGGCTGGGGGCCGGCGGCGAGGGTGCCGGCGGGGATGGTGGGTGGCGTTGAGAGAGTCGATCTCACGCCGTATCCTCTCCCGGCGGTGATGAGCCGTGTCAAATGGGATCCACCGACCGAACGAGGGACGCATGGGGGCGGCGCGAACGACCGTTGGGCCCGGTGGCAGCCTGGGAGAGATCTTTCCCGAACGAACCCTGCCAGCACTCATGCCCGTCTTAGGAGAACGACATAGTGAAGCGCATCGGCATCATCGGAGTCGGCGAGATCGGCAGGGCTCTCACGGAGGGCCTGTGCGAAGGGGGCGGCGAGCCGCCGCAGGTGTTCCTGTCGCCGAGGGGCGCCCGCACGGCCGCCGAGCTGGCCGGGCGCTACGAGAACGTGCGGGTGTGCGCGCACAACCAGGAGGTCGTGGACCGCTCCGAGGTGGTGATCATCGCCGTACGCCGCCCGGACCGGCACGAAGCGCTCGCCGGTCTGCGGGTGGACGGCGGCAAGGTGGTGGTCAACGTGATGGCCGGCGTCGCCAACGACGACCTGCGCGAGACCCTGGGCACCGAAGCCCCGCTGGTACGGGCCATCCCCCTGCCGCCTGTGCGCGAACGGCGGTCCGTCACGGTGACGTACCCGTCGCACCCGGTGGTGGACGCGCTGTTCGAGGGCCTGGGCGGGGCGCTTCCGGTCGCGGACGAGGCGGCCTTCAACGTGCTCTCCGCGCTGACGGGGACGCTGACCACCCACTACGCCTACCTCGCCGCGCTCACGTCGTGGGCCGCCGGCCACGGCATCGCCGCCGATGACGCGGACACCTACGTGCGTGGCCTCTTCCAGGGCGTCGGCCGCTCCCTGAGCGACGAGACCCGCACCCTGCGGCAGCTCGCGGCCGACCACGAGACCCCGAACGGAAGCAACGAGCGCATCCGCACCACCTGGTTCGACGCCGCCAACTCCGAAGCCCTCGGCAAGGCCCTCGACGACCTGCTCGCCGACCTGACGTAGCCACGCCGTCGAAGAGGCCGCCCCTTCTGACGTGCGGGCGGGGCCACGGATGGTCGCCGGAGTTGTTAGGGTCATGATCATGGATCCCGAGGTAAAGCTCCCCGCAAGTGTGAATCCGAATGTTCCAAGCATCGCCCGCGTCTATGACTATTGGCTGGGCGGAAAGGACAATTTCGCGGCCGACCGGGAGATGGGCGACCGGGTGAAGGCCGTCGTGCCCGAGATGCCGGTGATGGCGTATCACAACCGGTTGTTCCTCCGCCGGGTGGTGCGCTACCTGGCCGGTGAAGCGGGCATTGAGCGGTTCCTGGACTTGGGCGCGGGGTTGCCGACGATGGAGAACGTGCACGAGGTGGCGCAGAAGATCAATCCGGCCGCCGACGTCGTCTATGTCGACAACGACCCGGTGGCGCTGTCGCACGCGCGGGCGCTGCTGGCCACGACCGGCCACACGCACGTGGTGGACGGCGATCTGCGCCGGCCGGAGCCGGTCCTGGCGGAGGCGGACTCCCTGATCGGCCTCGACCGCCCCATCGCGGTGCTGATGCTGGCGATGCTGCACTTCATGCAGGACGACGACGCCCACCGGATCGTGCGCACGGTGATGGACGCGATGCCGGCGGGGTCATACCTGGTGATCAGCCACATCGGCGACTCCCCGGAGCTTCGGAAGGCGGCGAGCTTCTACCGGGCCTCGGGGACGGAGGCGGTGCTCCGCTCGCCCGAGCAGATCGCCAAATTCTTCGACGGGCTGGAACTGGTGCCCCCGGGCGTGGTGCCGCTGCCCGAGTGGCATCCGGACGAGTCGGTTCCGGAGCTGGACCGCATGATGGGGATGGCCGCGATCTGCGGGGTGGGCATAAAGCGCTGACCTGCTGAGAAGTCCGCATCATCCGGATAACGATTCGACCTTGGGCTCCAGGTTGTCGGCTCTTTCCGGCATGATCCCCTGCCATGAAGAAAGCGATCGTATTAACGGCGGCCTTCGCCGCGCTGACGGTGGCCGCGGCGCCCGTACAGGCGGCGCCCAAGGACCCGGTCGGCGCGCTGAAAGCGAAGATGGTCCCGGGGCACGGCGTGCGGTTCACCGGCAGCGTCAGGTGGACGGACGGCACCAGCGATCAGGGAGCCCGGGACATCAAGGGCGTCTTCCAGTTCGGCGGGAAGGGGGTCGCCGCCTACGACATCACGATGAAGGACGGCGACGAACAAGAGCGCGTCATCGCCATCGGTGAGACCGCCTACTACTCGGGCGACCTGGTCGGCAGCCGGCTGCCCGACGGCAAGACCTGGTACAAGCGCCAGAGCCGCGGCATGCCCGACTCGTGGTCGCAGTTCATCAACCCGGCCGAGCCCAAGACCCTGGCCAGGCTGCTCGAGCTCGGAAAGACCAAGGGCGACACCGTCTCCGGCTCGATCACCCTGAAGGAGCTCAAGGCGGTCTCGGCCTGGGTCTCCGCCGCGAAGTTCAAGAGGGAGTTCGACGGCCTGAAGATCTCCTACACCCTCACCCTGTCCTCTTCGGGCCTGGTCAGCAGGGTGACGTCCGCGTACACGAAGCCAGATTCCGGGACCGACTACACCAGCACCGTGGAGAGCGGTTATACGGGGTGGGGGAGCAAGGTGTCCGTCAAGGCGCCGGCACCTTCCACGGTGAGCTCCAAACTCCGCTGACAACCCGGGTGGAACGCGATGGAACTCCTAAGAGGTGGGGAGAGCCCACCATCGAGAGGAGTTCCGTCCATGCGCGGTTCACGGGGAAAACTTGCGGGGATGGCCATCGCCATCGCGGTCATGGCCACCACGGGCGCACCGGCCTCGGCCGCGGCGCCGGTCTGGAACCAGGGATGGGCGTGGGGTGACGGCGGCGGCGGGCAGCTCGGCAACGGCGGGCATTCCCTGTCCCAGGTGCCGGCACAGATAGCCGGCGACACACCGATCCTGCGCGACATCGCCACGGGCAGGAGCCACACCATAGCCCTCGACGTCGGCGGAACCGTGTGGGCCTGGGGCAGCAACAGCGTCGGCCAGCTGGGCGTCAGCGGCCTGCCGGAGGCCCTGGAACCCGTCAAGGTGGCTAACCTCCCGGAGATCGTGCAGGTCGCCGCGAACAAGAACTCCAGCCTGGCGCTCGACGTCACCGGCCACGTCTGGGGCTGGGGAGCGAACGACTCCGGCCAGCTCGGCAACGGGACCTTCCAGAACGGCGTCGTCAGCCCGGCGCCGGCGCAGGTGGACGAGGTCTCCAAGATCGCCGCCGGTGATGACCACACCCTGGCCGTCCGTGACGGCCGGGTGCTGGCCTGGGGCGCCAACGGCAGCGGCCAACTGGGCATCGGCACCCCGACGGCGCCCAGCGCGCTACCGCAGGAGGCGAAGCTCCCCGCCGGACTGGAGGTCGTCGACATCGCCGCCGGCCTGTCCCACAGCCTGGCGCTCGGCGCGCCCGATCCCGGGCGGACGGTGTGGGCGTGGGGCGGCAACCAGGCCGGCCAGCTCGGCGACGGCACCTTCACCTCGCAGGCGAAACCGGTGCCGATCAAGGTCGCCGGGGAGACGGCGAACGTCATCGACATAGCCGCCGGTGACGAGCACAGCCTGGCCGTCACCGGCGACACCGGCTACGCCTGGGGACGCAACAACCTGGGACAGCTCGGCACCGGGGACTTCACCCCGCCGGTACCCGAGGCCAAGCGGGTGCAGCACCTCACGAGGGCCGTCGAGATCGCCGGCGGCGGCCGGTTCAGCATGGCCCGCGACGACGACGGCAAGGTGTGGACCTGGGGCCTCAACCACGAAGGACAACTGGGCGACGGCACCTTCACCCTCTCCGCCACGCCGCACGTGGTCCTCACGAACATCGTCAAGGTGGCCACCTCCTCCAACTCCCGCCACGCCACGGCGATCGAAAAGGCTCCCTGACCGCGATGGACGCGTGAGCGAAGCGCTGCGATGCTTGTCGAATGCGGGGGTTCGTCGACCGGATGGAGCTCGAGAACCGCTGCCGGCTGCCGGGCGGGATCGGCGTGGCGCCGAGCCGGGAGCAGTCGCTGGCCCTGATCCCCGGCCTGCTGGCCGAAGGGGAGTGGGAGAGCGCCGTCGTGCTCGCCTTCGACGGGCTCGGCTACGACCACGCGGCCGCGACGCTCGCCCCGGATCGGCTGACGGCCCTGACGACGACGTTCCCCAGCACGTCGGTGACCGCCTGGGCCACCGTGCTGACCGGGGCCACGGTCGAGGAGCACGGCCTGGCGGGCGTCCGCTTCCGCGCGATGGAGGAGGACCGGCTGGTCGACTGCTTCGCCGAAGGGCCGGCGCCCGGCGCGCTGGGGGAGACCGTCTTCGAGCGGCTCTCCGCGCGTGGCGTGCGCTGTTCGGTCAACCCGGGCGAGATGGCGACCTGGCCCGCCTGGTGGCGGTCGGCGGTCACCCGGGGCGCGACCCCGCTGCCGCCGTTCACGGACTGGGAGAAGATCAGATACACCCCCGAGGCCATCGTCAGGGCGGTGGTGGAGGAGGTCGAGGCCGGGCTCGCGCGGCGCGGGCCGGGCCGTTCGCTGGTGTGGTCGTGGATCAACGTGGACGACTGCGTGCACCGTTCCGGCCCCTCCGCCGAGCTGGACGAGGCATTGCGGCGGATCGGGCGGTTCGCCCGGCGGCTCGCCGCCGAAGGGCACACGGTGCTGGCCCTTTCCGATCATGGAGCCGTGCCGAGCCGGTGCTCGCCCGCGCTGGCCGCGGGCTTCGCGGCGGTGACCGGGCCCGGCCTGTGCGCGCTGCCGCCCGGGGGAGCGGGACGGGTGCGCTGGTGCTATCCGAGACCCGGCCGCGCGGCCGAGGTCGCCGCCCGGCTGGCCGGTCTGCTCGGCCCTGACGCCCTGGTGGTGACGCCCGACGAGTTGGCCGGGATGGGGTTGCTGACCATGGAGGGGACGATGCCGCGCGCGCTGGGGGAGGTCGTCTGTCTCGCGGTGGGGGCCGGCTTCCCCGTGCCCGATCCCGAGGTGGCCTTCGAGCATGGTTCGGTGACGGCCCAGGAGATGATCGTGCCGCTGGCGGCGTGGGAGGCGTCATAGCATGGCGGCGGCCGGGACCGTCGGGCGGCTGCTGCGTGAGGCGGGAGCGGGCCCGGTGGTCTGGGTGGCCTCCGGCGACGTCGCCGCCTGGTCGGCGGGGCTGGCCGCCGAGGGGTTCCAGATGGTCGCGGCCCCTGATGGCGCCGACGTGGTCGTGGTGGCGGACACGTCCTGGAACGATGCCCCGCTCTTCCGGCGGCGCCGGTTCCTGCTGTCCTTGCACGACCGTCTGAGCCCGGCGGCCCTGCTGGCCCTCGTCCCTGCCGGCTGGGAGCGGCCGGCGGGGGAGTGCGGTTATGAGGTGATCGCCATCGCCGACGGGTGCGTGCTGGCCCGGGTCGTGGCGGCGGTCGCGCCTGACCAGGCGGGGGAGGCGTACGAAGGCGAGGGATCATTGGACCTGCGCTGGTCGCCGGACGAGGTGGACTGGCTCCGGCCGGATCCGCGCGGCGTGTGGCACGAGGTGACGGCGGTCGCCGAGACGGCCCGTGCGTACGCGCTACACGACCCGTACGGCGGCCACCGGGGCGCGGCCGTCCTGTCGCGGCACCTCGGCTGCCCGATCGACCCCGGCCACGTGACGTTCGGCGCGGGGGTCGCCTCACTGCTGCGCGACCTGGTGGCGCTGGCCGACGGGGGGACGGTGCTGGTGGGGCGGTACGGCTTCGCCGACGTGCCCGGCTGGGTGACCCAGGCGAGGTCGCCGGTCCGGGTGTTCGATGAGTCCGCGGCATGGTGCGAGGCGATCCGGCGGGCCCGGCCGTCGCTGGTGATCGCCGACCGGCCGACCCAGCGGGGAGTCGTCCACCCGGTCGATCAGGCGCTGGCGGAGGCGTCGCGGCTCGGCGCGGTCGTCGTCATCGACGAGGCGAACGCCAACTACCTGGATCCCGCGCAGAGCGCGGCCTGGCTGACCGCCCGCCACGACAACCTGGTCGTGGTCCGCGGCCTGTCCAAGGGCTACTGCCAGGGCGGGCTGCGAGTGGGGTACGCCATCGCCTCGGCCGCGCTGTCCCGCCGGGTCCGGGCGGCCGTCCCGGCGCTCCAGACGAGCGAGCTCGCCCTCCAGGTGGCCCTGCGGATGCTCGCGCTGCCCGACCCGCTGGCCGGGCTCCGCGCCAGGATCGCCGAGATGCGGCCCCGCACGGAACGGGCCCTGACCGCCTTCGGACTCCAGCCCGACCCAGGCCACCCGGCGCTGCCCTGGCTCACCGCCCCCGCGACCGCCCTCGACCGGCTGGCCGAAAGGGGTGTGCTGGCGAAACGGCTGCGGGCCGCGGACCGGTCCGCGCCGGATCTGGCGAAGATCGCGGTGCCGCTCTCGGACGAACGGGCGGCGATGCTGACCGACGCGCTGACCGACGCGCCGACCGATCGGGCGGCCGGCCCGGCCGACGCGCTCACCGATCGGGCGAAGACCCCATGATTCACATCGCCGACAGCATCGAGGACCTCACCGCCGCCGACCTGGCGCACTGGACGGCCACGGCGGACGCGGCCCGCGCGCCGGCCTTCTACCACCCCGGCTTCCTGCGGGCCTACGAGCGGGCGCCGCTCGCCCCGACCGACGCCTTCCACTACCTCTTCCTGCCCGGCGCCGTGCTCCCCGCCTACCTGCAGGGCACCGACGACGCGGCCGGCGACGTGTCCGGCCTCGGCCTGGCCGGAGACGCGCCGGGCGCCCGCATCCTGCTCACCCACGTGACCCACTGCTACGACACCGTGCTGCCCGCGTACGACATCGGGACGAGCCTGAAACCCGCCTGCCGGGCGCTCGCCGAACTGGCCGCGCGGCACCGGGCGCGATGGTTCGCCTTCCTGGACGTGGACGCCGCGAGCCCGCTGGCGCGGCACATGACGGCCGGCGGTTTCGAGCCGATCCCGATGGAGACCCGTTACCGCCTCGACCTGAGCCCGTACCGCGACCTCGGCGACCTGATCGCGAGCCATCCCCGCCGCTCCTACGCCGGACGCTGGCTGCGCCGGATCCGCGCACGGACGGAACGCGGCGACATCGAGACGACCGTGCTGCGCCCGCCGTTCGAGCCCGCCCGGATCGCCGAGGCGGTCGAGCTGTGCCGGCGCACCACCGCCCGCCACGGAACGCCGGGCTACTATCCCGAGCACCTGCACGCCTTCGTCCGGGAGGCCGGGCCGGGCGTGCGCGTCGTGGAGACCCGGATCGACGGCCGGCTCGCCACGGCGGTGATCTGCCTGACCGACGCCGGACGCTTCCACCTGTGGGCCGGCGGCACCGACGAGTTCCCGGCCGGGCAGGGGATCAGCCGGTACACGCTGCTCGTGTCCAGCGTGCTGGGCCCCGCGCTGGACGCCGGGGCGCGGTGCCTGGAGGCCGGTCGCGGGAACGGCGGCGTGAAGGAGCACTTCCGGATGGAGCCGGTCCGCCTGGCCGGTTTCGTGGGCACCCGGTGAGCGATGCCGGGCGCCTGGCGCCGGCCGCCCTGCTCTCCTGCACGGCGCTGTCCGCGCTCGGCGACTACCTGGCGGTCACCGCGCTCGCCCTGTACGTCCAGCAGACCAGCGGCTCGCCCATCACGGTGTCGGCGCTGATGCTGGCCGGGCTGCTGCCCCTGGTGCTCTTCGCGCCGCTCGCGGGGGCGGCCCTCGACTGGTTCGAGGCCAGAAGGCTGGTGGCCGCGACGCTCGCCGCCCAGGCGGTGCTGGCGACGGGCCTGGCCTTCGCCCAGCAGCTCTGGCAGATCCTCGTCCTGGTCTTCCTGCTGGGGACGGCCGGCGCGGTCACCCAGAACGGGCTGCTCGCCCTGCTTCCCGGCCTCGCCCCGGCCGGCCGCCTGGCCAAGGTCAACGGCTGGTTCGAGGCGGGCCGGGCGGCCGGTGTCACGCTCGGCCCGCCTCTGGGCGGAATCGTGGCGACCGCCTGGGGGCCGCAGGCCGCGCTGCTCGCCGACGCCGCGACGTTCGCCGCACTGTGCGCGGCCCTCCGCCTGGTGCCGTCCCGCCCACCGGCCGTGACGAAGCGCGCCGGACGTTCGGGACGGGACCTGACGGCGGGGATCTCCCACCTCGTCCGCCACCCCCGGCTACGGCTGGCGCTCGCCGTCACGACCGGCGTGACCTTCTTCCTGGCCGGCGTGAACGTCGCCGAACTCTTCTTCGCCACCGACACGCTGCGCGCCGGGGGAGCGGGTTACGGACTGCTGGTCGGGATGTGGGGCCTCGGCATGGTGGCGGGCGCCCTCGCCGTGGGGCGGTGGCCGCCCTCCGGCTCGCCCGCGCTGATGAGGCTGCTCGCGGCCGCCGGGATCGTCGCGGGGGTGTCCGTCGGCGTGTGCGGGGCCATCGCGCTCTTTCCCGTCGCGGTGGCGGGCTGGGCGCTCGCCGGCGTCGCCAACGGGGTCCTCAACGTCACCCTGCGCACGCTGCTCCACGAGAACGTCCCGGTGGAGCTGCACGGACGGGTCTTCGCCGCGCAGTACGCCTGCTACAACGCCGCCAAGATCGCCGCGATGGTGACGGCCGGTCCGGTCGTCGTGCTGCTGCGGCCGGCGGGCGCCGTCGTCGCCATCGGAGCCTGTACGGCGCTCGTCGGCGTGGCGGGCGTGCTCATGAACGCGATCCGAACGCCACGAGAATGATTATTGACTGCCCGCCGAAGTGCGTAGAGGCTGAGGCTGTTGCGCGCAGAAACTTCGCGATCTCCACTCCCGTGAAGGAGGCGAAGTGCGAGCACTTGAGGCCGTCCTGGGGGTTCACGAGGCCTTCCCCGTCGCCGGCTGCGAGGACCTGGTCGCCTCGCTGTGCGGGATGGATCGTTACCAGGCGTCCGACGGCATAGCCAAGGCGGCCGACCTCGTCGCGTCCGCCGCCGAACGAGCCGGCCTGAGCGAGGTCGGGATCCGCCGCCATCCGGCCGACGGGACGGCCCGCTGGTGGACGTTCCGGGCGCCGGCCGCGTGGACTCCGGTCAAGGCGACGCTCGACCTGCTCGAACCCGGCGGTGTCCGGCGGATGGCCGAGCACCCGGCCGAGCCGTACGCGCTGGCCACCTACTCGGCCGCGGCCCACGCGCACGACGTGCCGCTGGTCGAGGCCACCCGGGGTCCGGTGCCGCCCGGCGCCCTGGTCCTGCTGCCCTCCGGGCACGACCTCCCGCTCGGCCCGGTCGTGGCGGAGCTTCAGCGTACGCAGGCCGGCGGCCTGGTCACCGACATCCCGGCCGAGCGCTGGCGCGGCGAACCCGTCCGCGGCCGTCTCGAACTCGCCCGGGACTCCCGCCTGTACGGCTTCAGCGTCCCGCCCGCGACGATGGCCGAACTGCTGCGGGCCGCCCGCGACGGCGTCACGGCCTCCGTCACCGTCGAGGTCACCAGGAACGCCGAGATGCCGGTCGTCGAGGCCGTCCTGCCCGGCGACGGACCGGGGGAGACGCTGCTGCTGGCCCACCTGTGCCACCCCGCCCCCGGCGCCAACGACAACGCCTCGGGCGTGGCCGCCCTTGTCGGCATCGCGACGGCGCTCGCCAAGCTGCCACGCGGGCAGGGCTCGGTCAGGTTCGTGTGGGGGCCGGAGTTCGCCGGCACGGCGGCCCACCTGCACGGCAGGCGCGGCGCGCCGCCCGCGTACGTGATCAACCTGGACATGGTGGGCGAGGACCAGGCGGTCTGCGGCTGCCCGCTGACCATCGAGGGCGGCCCCGCGCACGTGCCGAGCCCGCTGCCCGCGCTGGCCGCCGACTTCGCGAAGCTGCTGCCGGCCCAGGCGTCCTCCTACGCCGGGGCCGTCCCGCTGCGCGGGTGGGCGTGGGCGGAGGTGCCGTTCTCCGGCGCCTCGGACCACGCGCTCTTCGCCGACCCGGCGACCGCCTGCCCGTCGCTCGCCTTGGGACACTGGCCCGACCCCTACCGGCACACCTCGCTCGACACGCCCGACAAGGTGTCGGGGGAGGAACTGCGGCGCGCCGGTACGATCGCCGGCGCCATGGCCCTGTTCCTGCGCGGGCCGGGCGACCGGGCGTACCTGCGGTCGGCGCTCACCGACTGGGCGCTCGGGCGGATGCTCGCCATCCGCGGCCTCGCCCGCCGGGCCGAGCCCAGGCCCGGAGTGTTCGACCCCTTCGACCCGCGCCATCTCGGCGGATTCCTGCGGCACCAGGCCGAGTTCGCCGCCGCGGCACTGCCGCAGGACGCGGGGCTGGCGAAGAACCTGATCGCCCACGCCGAGGCACTCGCCGCCGCCCCGGCCGAGCGCGCGCCGTCGCACCGGCGGCTGCGCAACCGCTGGCCGGGGCCCTTCAACTTCGAGGGCCTGCTCGACGCCGCCACCGGCGCCGACCGGGCCTGGCTCACCGAGCAGGACGAGCGCGATCCCGCCGCCTACAGCAGGACCGTCGCGCTCGCCCTCGCCCTGGCCACCGGCGCCGACCTGGGGTCGGCCGTCGTCCAGGCCGCCTACTCGACCTGGCTGCCCATCGACCCCGGCTTCGCGGCGCGCCTGCTGGACGCGCTCGAAGCAGCCGACTGGCCCGGCACACCGACCGCCGACCGATCTCCCTCGTCCGAAGAAAGGAGGTGAACGCCATGCCCGCCACGGCGATCGTGAAGACGCAGACCACCGTCACGACGTCGCTGGGACAGATCTTCGCCCAGCTGGCAGCCAAGCGGGAGACGGACTTGATCCGCTTCCGTACCTGCTGCGCGGACCCGCGCGCCAGTCGATGAGCTGAGGCTCGTCGGAAGGGGTGCGGCCGTGCGACGGCCGAGCGGCCGTGCCCCACCCACCAGACGAATCCCCGACACCGGAGGATGGCCGTGGCCGTTGACTTCCAACTGATCGACCGGGTCGGCACGACGACCCCCCTCGCCGCTCGCCCAGGAGCCACCATCGCCCAGGTGCTGATGGAGAACTTCATCCCGCCCCTGTCCGTCACCGTCACAGGTTCCGGCGACGTCCCGCTCCCGGACGGCGAGCACGTACAGGACGGGCAGAGCTACCGCGCCAGGCTCATCGAGGGCTACGACCTGGGCGCGATCCGCCGCCTCTACACCGAGTACCCCGGCGGTGGCGGGCACGCCTACCTCAAACGCCGGCTGGTCTTCACCGACGACGGCAACCTCACCCTGGAGCAGGCGCCCTTCACGATGCCGGACCTCGCGCGGCACGTCGAGGACACCGTACGGCAGACGATCGAGCGCTTCCGGCTCGTCAAGCCCGGCGAGCCGATGGTCCTCGGCCTGTCGGGAGGCGTGGACAGCGGATCGCTGATGCTCGCCCTCGGCGCCCTGATGGAGAGCGGCCTGCCGATCGACCTGATCGCCGCGACGTTCGAGGACTTCGACAGCACCTACTCCGACACCTTCGACCGGGCGCACGAGCTGGCCGAGCGGTTCGGGGTGCGGCACGAGCTCATCCCCGCCGACCTGGTCAGGTCCATCTTCCATCTCGACCGGCCGCTCCGCGACGTCCTGCCGGCGCTGATGGAGACGGAGGACTCGCACCAGACCATGTACGTCGACCACCACACGACCCGCAGGACCCTGGAGGTCTTCGCGGCCGAGCAGGGCGCCCGCACCATCGCGCTCGGCCTGCACACGACCGACCTCCTCGCGGGCCTGGTCAACGCCCAGGCGACGGGCTACCGGCTCGGCGGCATCCCGCAGCGGGCCGTGGGCGACTTCTCCTACGTCTTCCCGCTGGCGTTCATACCGAAGAAGGAGCTGGACCTCTACTACCTGCACGCGACCGGCGGGATCCCGCCGCAGAGCCCGCCGAACCCGTGGGAGTTCAACCCGCTCGACCGCAACTTCCACTACTACTTCGCCGACTTCATGCAGAGCTTCTGGCCCGGCGTCGAACACTGGATGTTCACCGGAGCCGCGCTCGCCGCCGGCGGGGAGGAGGCGAAGAAGTCCTTCGTCACCTGCGGAAACTGCAAGGGATCGCTCGACCCGCAGGGCCGCGACTGGACGCCGGGGGCCTTCTGCGACGTGTGCAGCATCCTGGCCCGCTACGACTACGTCGAGGGCCTCTGATCAGCGGGCGACGTAGCCGCCGTCGACCGGAAGGGCGACGCCGACGACGAAGCTCGCGCCCGGGCTGCACAGCCACAGAACGGCCTGGGCGATCTCCTCGGCGGTCCCGAGCCGGTTGATGGGCTGGTTCGCCTCGGCCTCGGCGCGGTCGAGCTCCCCCTTGGCGATCATGTCGCCGACCATGGGGGTGTCGATGGTGCCGGGGCAGACGGCGTTGACGCGGATGCCGCGCGGCGCGTACTCGAGGGCGGCGCTGGTGGTCAGGCCGATGACGCCGTGTTTGGAGGCGTGGTAGGAGGCCCGCCCCGGGATGCCGACCAGGCCGCCGAGGGAGGAGCAGTTGACGATGGCGCCGCTGCCCTGTGCGCGCATGTGCCGCAGCTCGTGCTTCATGCAGGCCCAGACGCCGCGCAGGTTGACGGCGTTGACGCGGTCGAACCGTTCGGCGGGCTCGTCGGCGGCGTCGCTGGGCGGGATCTGGACGCCGGCGTTGTTGTAGGCCAGGTCGAGGCGGCCGAAGGTCTCGACGGTGCGGTCGACGGCGGCGGCGACCTGGTCCTCGTCGCCGACGTCGCACGGGAGGGCGAGGACGCGGTGGCCCGCGCCGGTGAGGTCCTTCGCGGCGGTGTTCAGGGCCTCCGCGTCGATGTCGGTGAGGGCGACGGCGGCCCCGGACTCGGCGAAGGCGCGGGCGGTGGCCAGGCCCATGCCGGAGCTCGCTCCGGTCACGAAGGCGACCTGGCCGTTGAAGTCGTATACAGGGTTCACAGAAGGGCCTCGATGGTGATGGGAAGGTCGCGGACGCGGCGGCCGGTGGCGTGGAAGACGGCGTTGGCGATGGCCGGCGCCACACCGACGATCACCACCTCGCCCAGGCCCTTGACGCCGATGGGGTCGGCGGTGCGGTCGTCGCCGTCCAGGTAGATGGCGTTGACGTCGGGGACGTCGGCGTTGACGGGGACGAGGTAGTCGGCCAGGTTCGCGTTGACGACGCGGCCGTCGCGCGGGTCGGTGACGGTGTGTTCCAGCAGGGCCATGCCGATGCCGCCGACCATGCCGCCGATCGCCTGACTCTCCGCGAGTTTGGGGTTGATGATGCGGCCGGCGTCGTACACGCCGAACACACGCCTGATCCGTACCAGGCCGAGGCGTTCGTCCACGGCGACCTGGGCGAACACCGCGCCGTAGGCGTGCGTGGAGAAGCGTTCCACCTCGTCGCCGGGGGTGTAGCCGCCGCGTGTTTCCAGGCTGGGGCGGTTGTTGCGGGTCAGCAACTCCCGGTAGGTCTCACCTCGGCCGTCGCGCAGCTCCAGGCGCCCGTTCCGTACGACGACGTCGTCGGCGGCGGCGCCGTGCAGCGGCGAGCCGGAGTCCTCGACGGCGATCCGGACGGCCTCCCGGCGCAGCTTGTCGCAGGTGTCCTGGACGGCGGAGCCGACGCTGGCCATCGTCATCGAACCGCCGTGCGGCGGCGACAGCGGCATGGTCGAGTCGCCGAGCTGGAACCGCACCGCGGCCACCGGCAGGCCGAGGGCGTCGGCGGCGACCTGGGTCATGGACGTGTAGGTGCCCGGGCCCATGTCGGAGGTCGCGCACTGGACGATCGCGGTGCCGTCGGCGGCGAGCCTGGCCAGCGCCTGGGCCGGGGCGCGCTGCGTGTGGTAGGTGGCCACGGCGACGCCGGTGCCGACCAGCCAGTTCCCGTCGCGCGCCGAGCGGGGCCTCGGGTCGCGGTCGTCCCAGCCGACGGTACGGGAGCCGACCCGGAAGCACTCGCGCAGCCGCCGGGTCGAGAACGGCACGCCGGTGCCCGGATCGCGCTCGGGTTCGTTGCGCAGGCGCAGCTCGATCGGGTCGACGCCGAGGTCGTAGGCCAGTTCGTCCATCGCGCACTCGATGGCGTACGCGGCGGTGGCCGCCCCCGGGCCGCGCATGTAGGTGGGGGTGTTGATGTCCAGCGGGATCGACCGGTAGGTCTGGCGGACGTTGGGCGTGGCGTACACCATCTGCCCCTGAACGGTCAGCGCCTCCCGATAGTCCTCGTACGTGGAGGTCTCGGCGCGGATGTCGTGCACGGCCGCGGTGAGCCGGCCGCGCCGGTCGGCGCCGAGGGTGAGCTTGTACTCGGTGACCGGGCGAAAGCCCGTACCGGTGTACATCTGCTTGCGGGTCAGCACCACCTTCACCGGGCGGCGTACCAGGCGGGCGGCCAGCGCGGCGACGGTGACGTGCGGCCAGGCCCGCAGGCCGCTGCCGAACGCGCCGCCGACGAACGGCGAGATCACCCGGACCGAAGCCTCCGGGACGCCGAACACGGACGCGAGGTCGGCCCGGGTGTTGAGGACGATCTGCGTCTTGTCCCACAAGGTGAGCCGGTCGCCGTCCCAGCGGGCGATGGTGGCGTGCGTCTCCATCGGGTTGTGGTGCTCCCGCTGGAGCCGGTACGTCCGCTCCAGCCGGGTGTGCGCCTGCCGCAGCGCCTGGTCGACGTCGCCCCGCTGGTAGTTCTCCGCCTCGTTGGGGTTTCCCGCGGGGGCGGACATATCGGTCGCGGGCCGCTCACCGGCGTAGGTGACCTTCACCAGGCTTGCCGCGTGCTGGGCGACCTCCAGGGTTTCGGCGACCACGACCGCGACCGGCTGGCCGAAGAACCGCACCCGGTCGTCCTGGAAGACCCGGAGGCGTTCCCCCTTCGCGGGGTCGGGTATGCCGCGGAAGGGCCGGTAGGGCAGTTTCGGGGCGTTCAGATGGCTGATCACCTTCAGCACGCCGGGCAGCGCGGTGGCGGCCCGGGCGTCGATCCCGGTGATCCGGCCCTTCCCGGCGGTGCTGGTGACGATCACGCCGTGGACGGCCCCGGGAACCTCGTGCTCGGCCGCGTACGTGGCCTGGCCGGTCACCTTCAGCCGCCCGTCCACCCGGGACAGCGGCGCACCCGTCGCGGGACGTGTCATCGCGAGCCTCCCACCGTGCGCAGTTGACGTTCGACGGTGCGCTTGAGCAGCTCCGTCTTGAAGGCGTTGTGCCGCAGCGGCCGGGCGCCGTCGGCGGCGGCCGACGCGGCCTCGGTCCACAGTCGCTCGGACGGCCGGGCGCCCACCAGCCGCCGCTCCACCGCGGTCAGCCGCCACGGCACCGTCGCCACCCCACCGGCGGCGACCCGGGCGGCGCGGATGACGCCGCCGGTGATGTGCAGCACGACGGCCGCGGACGTCAGCGCGAACTCGTACGACTGCCGGTCGCGGACCTTGAGATACCCCGATCGCAGGGGCTGCGGGTGCGGCGGGATCTCCACGGCGGTGATCAGCTCGCCCGGCCGCAGGTCGTGCTCGCGGTCGGGCGTGTCACCCGGCCGCAGCAGGAACGCGGTCAGCGCGACACCGCGCTCCCCGTCCGGGCCCAGCAGGTGCACGGTCGCGTCCAGCGCCGCCAGCGCCACGGCCAGATCGGACGGATGAGTCGCCACACAGGCGTCCGACGTGCCCAGGACCGCGTGCGAGCGGTTGAAGCCCTCCAGCGCGGCGCACCCCGAACCGCGTTGCCGCTTGTTGCAGGCGGCGGTGACGTCGCGGAAGTACGTGCAGCGGGTGCGCTGCAGCAGGTTGCCACCGATGGTGGCCATGTTGCGCAACTGCGCCGACGCGCTCAGCTCCAGCGCCTGCGCCACCACCGGGTACGCGCTCCGTACCCGTGCGTGCGCCGCGACGTCGGACATGCGGGCCAGCGCGCCGATCCGCAGCCTGTCACCCGTGACCCGCACGTCGTCCAGGGGCAGGCCGCTGATGTCGACCAGCGTGCCGGGGCGTTCCACCGTCTCGCGCATCAGGTCGACCAGCGTCGTGCCACCGGCGATGTAGCGTCCGCCGCGGGCCCCGGCGGCGAGCGCGGCGCCGGTGTCGGCGGGTTTGGTGTAGGCGAAGGGGTACATGTCACCGCCCTCCCTTGCGCGCGGCCTGCGCGACCGCGTTGACGATCTTGACGTAGCAACCGCAGCGGCAGATGTTGCCGCTCATCCACTCCCGGATCTCCTCCCGGGAGCCGGTGTGGCCCTCGCGGATGCAGCCGACGCCGGACATGATCTGCCCGGGGGTGCAGTAGCCGCACTGAAAGGCGTCCTGTTCGATGAACGCCTGCTGCAACGGGTGCAGCTCGCCGCCGTCCGATGCCAGGCCCTCGATCGTGGTGACCTCGGCGTCCTGGCAGCGCACCGCCAGCGTCAGGCACGCGTTGACCCGGCGGCCGTCCACCAGGACCGTGCACGCGCCGCACGCGCCCTGGTCGCAGCCCTTCTTGGTGCCCGGCAGGTCGAGCCGCTCCCGCAGCAGGTCGAGCAGCGACGTGCGGTTGTCGACGGTCAGCTGGTGCCGCCGCCCGTTCACCGTCACCGACAACGTGCTGCTGTGACCGTCGGGCGCCACGGCCCGCCCTGTGGTGGCCGGCCCTGTCGTGACCGGCTCTGTGGTGACCGCTGGAAGGGCGACGACCGCGGACGTGGACAGAAAGGCTCGCCGGGACCACCCCGGCTCTTCGTAGGACATGAACCCTCGCTTCTGGAAGAGGTCAAGGCTGGAGAAGCACCTTGATCGCGCGGCGCTCGTCCATGGCCCGGTATCCCTCGGCCGCCTGGTCCAGCGGCAGGGTCAGGTCGAAGACCTGGCCGGGGTCGATCTCCCGGTCGCAGATCAGCCGGATCAGCTCCGGCAGGTACTGGCGAACGGGCGCGGGGCCGCCGTGCAGGTGCACGAGCGAGAAGAACAGCTCGTCGCCCGGCAGCGCGACGTCGTGCGCGACACCGACGAAACCGACATGCCCGCCGGGGCGGGTGGCGCGGATCGCCTGCGTCATGGACTCCTGGGTGCCGACCGCCTCGATGACGCTGTGCGCGCCGAGCCCGCCGGTCAGCTCCTTGATCCTTTCCACGCCTTCGTCGCCGCGCTCGGTGACGATGTCGGTGGCACCGAACCGCCGGGCGAGCTCCTGCCGGGGCGCGTGCCGGCTCATCGCGATGATCCGCTCCGCGCCGAGCCGCCTGGCGGCCAGGACTCCGCACAGGCCGACCGCGCCGTCACCGACGACGGCGACGGTCTTGCCCGGCCCCGCCTCTGCGGCGACGGCGCCGAACCAGCCGGTGCCCAGCACGTCGGAGGCGGCCAGCAGGCTCGGGACCAGGTCCGCGTCCGGCATGCCGGGGGTCGCGACGAGCGTCCCGTCGGCCAGCGGCACCCGAGCGAGCTGGGACTGCGTCCCGATCGTGCCCATGAGGACGCGGTCGGCGCATCCGCTCTGGTAGCCCGCCCGGCACAGCTCGCAGGTGTTGTCGGTGGCCCAGAACGAGCCGACCACGAACTGGCCCGGCCTGATGGTGGTGACCTGGCCGCCGACCTCCTCGACGACGCCGACGTACTCGTGGCCCATCGGGACCGGCCCGTCGAGCTTCTCCGCGCCGCGGTAGGGCCACAGGTCGGATCCGCAGACGCAGGTGGCCGACAGGCGGATGATCGCGTCGGTGGGCTCGATGATCGCCGGATCCGGGCGCTGCTCGACGCGGACGTCACCCGGGGCATATAGCACTGCTCCACGCACGGTGGATCACCCCATTGTTGCTCAATGTAATCTAATGTAACTTATTGTGTGCGATGTCAGATTTGCGGTGTACCGTCACTCCAGGAAATCGGGTGCGACCCGCCCGTGGGAGGGCGCGTTCATCGGGGGGAGAGGCTCTACCCCCTATGCCGTCCCGGCCGCTTCGTACAGTGAAGACGTGCACGACAACCGAGACGACATCCGCGGCTTCCTCGCCAGCCGGCGCGCCAGGATCACCCCGCAGCAGGCCGGGCTGGCCCCCGGCGGGCGCCGCCGGGTGCCCGGCCTGCGCCGCGAGGAGGTCGCCGTCCTGGCCGGGGTGAGCACCGAGTGGTACACCCGTCTCGAAAAAGGGCACATCAGCGGGGTCTCCGATGACGTACTGAACGCCGTCGCCCAAGCCCTCCAGCTCGACGACGCCGAACGGGCTCACCTGTTCGACCTGGCCCGCGCCGCCGGCGCCCGTCCTCGCCCCCGCCGGCTCGCCCGCAAGGTCCGTCCAGGGCTGCAGCGGATGCTGGACGCCATGACCGACGCCCCGGCGATCATCCGGAACGGCCGCATGGACATCGTGGCCGCCAACCGCCTCGGCCGTGCCATGTACTGGCCGGTCTTCCAGATGGCGCACTCCGGCCCGGCCAACATCGCGCGCTTCCAGTTCCTCGACCCGGCCGGGCCCGATTTCTACCCGAACTGGGACATCGCCGCCGACATTACCGTCGCCCTGCTGCGTACCGAGGCCGGGCGCGATCCGTATAACCAGGACCTCACCCACCTGATCGGCGAACTGTCCACCCGCAGCGCCGACTTCCGCGCCCGGTGGGCCCAGCACAACGTGCGCCTGCACCACGCCGGCACCAAGACCTTCCACCACCCGGCCATCGGCGACCTCACCCTCGACTACGAGTCCATGGACCTGCACGCCGACCCCGGCCTGAACCTCACCGTCTACACCGCCGCCCCCGACACCCCCTCGCACGACGCCCTGCGCCTGCTCGCGAGCTGGGCCGCGACCCTCGACGCCGCCTCCCGCTGAAGGACCCGCCTTGCCACGCAACGCCCTGCTCATCGGTCCGCTGCTTCTCGCCCTCATGGGCTGCGCCACGACCGAGCCGTCGTCCCCGGCGCGTCAGGTCGTACGGTTCGCGGCGGGCGACACCTCCGTCGACGTCACCATCGGGCCTGACAACCCCACGAACCGGGACTTTCTCTCGATGCTCCCGCTCACCCTCACCTTCGAGGAGTTCAGCGGCCGCGAGAAGATCGGCTACCTCTCCCGGAAGCTGAACACCACCGGCTCACCGGGATCCGACCCGGAAGACGGCGACCTCATCTACTTCGTGCCCTGGGGCAATCTCGGCTTCTACTACAACACCGCCGGCATCGGCTACTCCGACCAGGTGATCCACATCGGCACCTACAAGGCCACCGCCGAGCAACTGTCGCGGCTCGAAAAGGGCGACGTCACCGTCACCCTGGTCGAATGAGGTCAGCGCCGCGGGTCGATGTGGAACTTGGGGCCAGGCCCGGCGTCCGGCGGGCGATGCCCGCCCAGGATCTGTACGGTCTCGGCCAGGCCCATCGTGGCGGCCACCAGCGGGCGGGCGTCGACCGAGCCGTCCGCGTAGGCGGAGATGGCGCCGGCCAGGCCGGCCGAGCCGCCCAGGATGCCGACCGCGGTGACGTCCTTCAGCACCAGGTCACGACTGTCCAGCGTGGACGGGGTGCCGGCCAGGCCGATGTAGACCACCCGCCCGGCGGGCTCGACGAGGTCGAGCGCGAGGGAGGGCAGATGGGGGGCGTTGGAGGCGTCCACGACGGCGTCCCACCGCAGGCCGGGCAGCGCCGGCCGGTCCCAGAGGCCCGCGAAGCCGAACGTCCTGGCCAGGCGCAGGTCTTCCAGGTCGCGGCCCAGCAGGTGGACCTCGACCCCTTCGGCCTGGGCGAACAGCGCCACCAGCAGGCCGATCGTGCCGGTGCCCAGCACCAGCAGCCGCCCACCGGACCCGAGCCGGGTGGCGCGGACGGCCCGTAGCGCGTTGCCGCCGGGTTCGACCAGCGCGCCCATCGTGGAGTCCACGGAGCCGGGCAAGGCGTGCAGCGCGGTCACCGGCACGGCGATCCGCTCGGCGAGCGCCCCGGCACGGCCACGGCTGATGCCGATCTCCGCGGAGTCGCCGCACACGTGGTGCCGGCCCGCGCGGCAGCGGTCGCAGTGGCCGCAACCGAGCATGGTGTCGGCGGTGACCCGGCGGCCCAGCCATTGCGCCGGTACGCCGTCGCCGAGCGTGGTGACCCGTCCGCACCATTCGTGGCCGGGGCGCACCGGGTACCAGGAGCGGCCGGTGCGCAGGTAGCTCATCCCACCGGTGAACAGCTCCGCGTCGGTGCCGCACACGCCTGCCCGCTCGACGTCCACGACCACCTCGCCGGGCGCGGCGACGGGCGGCTCCACCTCCTGGACCTCGGCCTTGCCGGGGCCGGTCAGAACCAGGGCGCGCATCTACCGGCCACCTCGATCATGTTCCGGACGTTAGACCATCGTCTCTAGAAACGAAAGCCGCCCTCCGGGCTCTGGGCGGCCTGCGTGAGCCGCGATATCCGGACGTGGCGGTCGCCTTCGGGTGACGCGCGGCGAACCGTTCGATCTCCCCGCCGTACCCGCTCGGCCTCCTGCTCGTCACGGGCCAGGGAGATCATCTCGTGTACGGCGGCCTCGCCGAGCAGCGAGCGCTCCACGGAGGGCACGACCACGCTCACGGCCGCCCTCTTCGGCCCGAACCCGACAACATCGCCGTCAGCGGCTTCTCCGGCGCCGGGCCGGACCCGCAGGGGCTCGTCGCGCCCATGACCAAGAAGGACAACGGCCTGGTCAACCCGCCCGGCCTGCCACGACGGGAGTCGTGAGCCCGCGGGGGGTGGTATCCAAGAGGACGACCCCCGCACGGCACGAAAGGCACGACACCATGGTGAACCGCGACGCCACCGTACTCGACGACCCGGTGGGCGAATCGCTCCGTGGTCACCACGCGCACCTCGCGCGCCGGCTCGGCAGGGCGGCCACCTACCAGCCGGAGGTCGCGACCTTCTCCTCGGTGTCGGCCGATCCGGATCCGGAGGAGTGGGCCGACCTCGCCCGGCTGCTCGGCCGCGGTGAGTTCGCCGACATGTTCAGCAACACAGCGACACCGCCGCCGGACTGGGAGCCGGTCTTCGTCCTCGACGGCCGCCAACTGGTCTGGTCCGGTCACCCGCCTGCCGGAACCATCGCCGATGTGGTCGAACTGGGCGCGGACAGCGTGCCCGAAATGCTCGACCTCGTCGCGCGGACCCGGCCGGGGCCGTTCTGGCCGCGTACGCACCGGCTCGGCACCTATCTCGGCATCCGCGACAAGGGCGCGCTGGTCGCGATGGCGGGGGAGCGGCTCCGGCCACCGGGGTGGGCGGAGATCAGCGCCGTCTGCACCGCCCCCGAGGCGCGCGGGCGCGGACACGCCGCTCGCCTGGTCGGTGCGCTCGCCGAGCGGATCGTGGCGCGCGGCGAGCGTCCGTTCATGCACGTCGCCGAGGCGAACACCGGCGCGATCGCCCTCTACGAGCGGCTCGGCTTCGAGACCCGCAAGCGCGTGACCTTCCGGGGATTCCGCACACCCCACTAAACCTACTAAACAAGTAGGTCTTGACGGTTTTAGGGCGGGCGTGTTGAGCTGAGATCGCTGACCGACATCAGAAAGGCCTCGGCACATGCCTGTGGAGTTCCTCGGGATCGGCGGGTCCAATGACGGCTCGGAGATCTCTCCGCGCTCCGGCCCCTCCTTCGACAAGCAGTACACGCTGCGGCTCGCGCGCGCCCACCAGGAGTACGGCTGGGATCGGGTGCTGTTCGCCTACGGCTCGGGCTCGCCGGACCCGGCGCAACTGGCCGCCTACGTGGCGTCCAGGGTCGAGGACCTGCAGATCCTGCTGGCGCACCGGCCGAACGTCTCCTATCCCACGTACGCGCTCAAGACCTTCGCCACCCTCGACCAGATCAGCGACGGGCGGCTCACGGTGCACTTCATCACCGGCGGCAGCGACCACGAGCAGGGCAGGGAGGGCGACCTGCTGACCAAGGACGAGCGCTACTCCAGGACCAGGGAGTACATCCAGATCGTCAAGAAGGGCTGGACGTCGAGAGAGCCGTTCGACCACGAGGGCGAGCACTACGCGTTCAAGGATTTCGTCTCGGACGTGTTCCCGGCGCAGCGGCCGCGACCGGGGGTGTCCTTCGGCGGCTCGTCGGAGGCCGCCTACGCGGCGGGCGGCGCGGAGGCCGACATCTACTGCCTGTGGGGGGAGCCACTGGCCGAGACGGCGCAGCAGATCGCCTCGGTCAAGGAGGCGGCGGCGCGGGCGGGGCGCGCCGACGTGCCCCGATTCCAGGTGGCGTTCCGGCCGATCATCGCCCCGACCGAGGACCTGGCCTGGGACAAGGCGCGGCGCATCCTCGGCGACCTGCACCGGGTGAAGCAGAACCGGCACCGGTTGTCCGGCCCGCCGCAGAACGCCGGCTCGCAGCGGCTGCTCGCGGTCGCGGCCAAGGGCGAGCTGCACGACCGGGCCTTGTGGACGCCGACCGCCGCCGCCACCGGGGGAGGGGGCAACTCGACGGCGCTGGTCGGCACCCCCGAGACCGTCGCCGAGGCGCTGCTGGACTATTACGACCTGGGCGTCGAGATCCTCTCGGCCCGGGGCTACGCCATCCTCGACGACGCCATCGACTTCGGGCGGCATGTGATCCCGCTGGTCCGCGCGGGGGTCGCCGAACGGGACAGGCGGGCGGCGCTGAGCCGGGTCGCGCCCTGACCGGTGCTGAGCCGGGTCGCGCCGTGACCGGGCACGTCCTGGACGATCCGGCACGTGCCTAGCTCCTCGGCGCGCATGCCCACCTCGCGGAACGGCGCGGCCGCGCCCTGCGTTATCCCCTCGCCGTCGCGCCGTTCCCGCCGCGTGCCGTCGAACTCGGCATCCGGTCCGGCGGCGCGGTCCTTGAGATGCCGATCATGGGAGCCGCCTGAACGTCAGCGCGTGCTCATGAGGCGCGACCGGGTGCGGGCCGGGGCACCTTCGGGCAGTTCGCCGAGAATATCGGCCAGCGAGACGCCTTCGAGGCTGCGCCGCCACGCGGTATGCGCGTCGGCCATCTTCTCCGCCAGGACGCAGATCCGCCGGCAGTCCTCCGGCGGCAGCGCGCCCTTGCCCTGCTGACGGATCTCGCGGCACTCGTACGGCGAAGCGGCCCCGTCCACCGCCTCGACGATCCGCAGCAGCGTGATCTCCGAAGCCGCCCTGGCGAGCCGGAACCCGCCGCGCGGCCCCGTCGTCGCGGCCAGCACCCCGGCCCTGACCAGCGCCTGCAGTTGTTTGGCCAGGTAGGGAGCCGGCAGGTGGTAATAGTCCGCCAACTGCGCCGCCGACGCGGTGGCTCCCGGTTCGAGCTGGGCCAGCGTCGTGGCGCAGTGCAACAACCATTCGGTACTCCCGGGCAGCTTCACGCCATCACCATATCGCAGACATTGCAGATCTATTTAGTCCGAGATAGGGTCGCCGCACAACGAACGTCATGAAGGAGATTCACCATGCGGATCGCAGTCGCCGGGGCGACCGGCAACATCGGCTCGCTCACCGTGGCCGTGCTCCAGAAGGAGGGGCACGACGTCGTGTCCATCAGCCGCTCGCTCGGCGTGGACCTGACGACGGGGGAGGGGCTGGAGGAGGCCCTGACCGGCGTCGAGACGGTCGTCGACGTCACCAACGGCCCGGCGAGCGATCCGGAGGAGACGGTGGCCTACTTCGGCGGCGCCATGCGCAACCTGCTGGCCGCCGGGCAGCGGGCGGGCGTGCGCCACCATGTGCTGCTGTCGATCGTGGGGCTGAGCCGCGTCGAGGGCAACGCCCACTATGCCGGCAAGCGCGAGCAGGAACGCCTGCTCGCCGCCGGGCCGGTGCCGTGGACGATCGTGCCGGCCACGCAGTTCCACGACTTCGCGGAGATGGTGGCGGGCTGGACCGAGCGGGACGGGGTGGCGGCCATCGCGCCGCTGCTCGTCCAGCCGATCGCGCCGGCCGACGTCGCCGAGATCCTCGCCGAGATCGCGGCGGGCGAGCCGCAGGGCCGCTACGCCGACGTCGCCGGGCCCGATCCGCAGGACCTCGTGGACATGGCGCGCCGCAGTCTCCAGGCGCGGGGGCGGGAGGTGAAGCTGGTGCCGACGTGGTCGTCGGGGGTGTTCGGGCCGTCGATGGCGGGCGACGTGCTGTTGCCGGGGGAGGGCGCCCGCATCGCGCCGACGACGTTCGAGGAGTGGCTGCTCAGTCGCTAGGGGTCCGGGCCGGGATGTCGATGCCGGCCGCCCGCCATCTCGCCTCGACCAGCGCGTTCAGCCGGGCCCAGGCTGGCTTCCGCTCTTCTCCGTGGTGGCTGAGCAGGCTGTAGCGGACGGCGCCGTCGGCGCGGTCCATCAGCGCGGCCGGGATGGGCAGCAGGTCGGGATGGGCGAGATAGTGGTCGGCCAGGGCCGTGGCGAGTTCGCCGATCCGGGGGTCGTCCGGGTCCCACTCGGCGGCACTCCACAGGCGCTTGATCAAGGAGACGTACCGGGGGTCGCCGAGGGCGCGCTCGACCCGGGAGAGGTAGTCGTCGAAACCCTCCGGCACCAGGGCCCTCATCAGCACCAGGCCCTCGCGGGCCATCGTCACGTCGTCCTGGGTGAAGCCGAACTCGGCGGCGGCCTCGTCCAGTTTCGTGAGAACGCGGTCGGGCAGCAGGGCCCGGTCGCCGCCGGCGAGCCGGCGCAGCATGTCACGCCGCGCGATCAGGTCGTCGATCCGATCATTGAGACGCCGTTCGACGTCCACGAGCGCGGTGGCGAACCGGCCGGGATCGGCGTCGACCATCGCCCCGATCTCGGCCAGCGGCACACCGGCGGCGGCCAGCGTCCTGATCTGGACCAGCCGCAGCAGGTCGGCCGATCCGTAGCGCCGGTAGCCGGATTTGTCGCGCCGTGGCTCGTCGATCAGCCCCCGCTTGTGGTAGTGCCGCACGGTCTTCACCGTGACGCCGGCGAAGGCCGCCGCCTGCCCGATCGTGACTCCGCCCGTCATCCGCTCAGCCGACCTCCTGGTCGCGCGCGGTGCCGGCCAGCTCGCGAACCGCGTCCGCGACGGCACGGAAGTCCTTGCGCAGCATGTTGCCGTGGTTGCCGGCGACCGTCGCGCTCACCTTGATGTTCGGGTTGCGGGCGAGCACCGGGCCGAGGGTGGCGCGCATCTCTTCCATCTCCTCCCGGCTGCCTCCGAGGTTGGCGCCCGTGGCGACGACGTACCGGACCGGGTAGGTCACAGCGTCCAGGACCGGGCCGAGGGCCCCGCAGATCTCGACGAGCTCGATGTTGCTCCGGGCATGCTCCTCGACGGACATCTTCGCGCACAAGTGCAGCGGGCGCAGCACCGGAAACAGCCAGCCCCACCGGCGGAACAGCACCCTGATCCGCTCCGGGGTGACGGTGGCGGTCCACCCCCACGGGTAGGCGCCGTCCACGGACACCACCCCCAGGACGCGGCCCGGGTTCCGGCCGGCCCAGTGCAGCGCGACCGGCGCGCCGTAGGACCAGCCGACCAGCAGCGGCCGGTCCACGCCTCTCGCCGCGAGCACGGCGCCGACGTCACGGACGTTCGCCTCGAACGAATAGTCCGCCGAACGCCTCGACCGGCCGCGGGCCCGCATGTCGTACGTGATGTGCCGGAACTCATCGCCGAGCTCGGCGATGACGCGTCGCCAGTACGTCTGAGTGGCGAACTGGCCATTGAGGTAGACCACGCAACGACCGGGCCCGCCGGTGTCGGTCACGGCCAGCGCGGTGTCGTCGACCGGAACCATGCCGGTCCAGGCGGAGTTGGTCACGCATCCAGCCTGCGCCCTGACCCAAGGTCAAGGTCAACCCCTTGGTTCGAATGCGAACGTGATCTACAATGTAAAGGCGGTCGCCAGTGCTTGAGCGGCACGCCAGCAGTCGTGATACGTCGAATAAAGCGGAACCGGCGTCAGCCGCAGGATGTCGGGCTCGCGCGCGTCCGCGATCACACCGTGCTCGACGCGCAACCGCCTGGCCAGGTCGCCCGCGCCGCCGGTGACCCGGACCGAGAGCTGGCAGCCGCGCCTTTCCGGATCGCGCGGGGAGATGTGACCGGTGCCCGCCTCGTCCAGCAGGGATTCCAGGTAGCCGGTCAACCGGATGCTGCGGGCGCGCAGCCGTTCCATGCCGATCTGGTCGAAGAGTTCCAGCGACGTACGGACCGGGCCCATGGCGAAGATCGGCGGATTGGAGATCTGCCACGCCTCCGCCGTGCCGGGGGGAGTGGCGACGGGGCGCATCAGGAAACGGGTGGTCGCCTCGGTGCTCCACCAGCCCTCGAACCGCGGCCGGTCGGTGTCCAGGTGGCGCTCGTGGACGAACACGCCGCCGAGGGCGCCAGGCCCGGAGTTGAGGTACTTGTAGGAGCACCAGGCGGCGAAGTCCGGGCCCCATTCGTGCAGGCGAAGGGGGATATTTCCGGCGGCGTGCGCTAAATCCCACCCCACGGTCGCGCCCGCCGCGTGCCCGGCCGCGGTGATGGCGGGGATGTCCAGCAGTTCGCCGGTGAGGTAGTTGACCCCGCCGAGCAGCACCAGCGCGATCCGGTCGCCGTGCCGCTCGATGTCGGCCAAGGGGTCGGCCGTCCTGATCACCGTTTCGTCCGGGTCGAGGCCGTGGAATCGGGCCTGGCTGCGTACGGCGTAGCTGTCGGAGGGGAACGCGTGCTCTTCGATCAGGATGCGGGTGCGGCCGCCGCCCGGCCGGTAGAAGGAGACCATGAGCAGGTGCAGGTTGACCGTGAGCGAGTTCATCACCACGGTCTCCTGGGGGAGCGCGCCCACGAGCCGGGCGGCCGGTTCGGTGAGCAGCGCGTGATAGGGCAGCCAGGGCCGGTCGGCGTCCAGGTGGCCCTCGACGCCGAGGCGCGCCCAGCCGTCGAGGTCGGCCAGCAGTTCGTCGCGAGTGGCCCTGGGCTGCAGCCCGAGTGAGTTGCCGGCCAGGTAGGCGGTCTCCGGGTAGGCGCCGCCCTCGGCCGGCGGGATCAGGAAGAGGTCGCGGTGCCCGGGGTCCTCCCGGTCCCTGCGTCTGGCGTCGTCCTGCGAGGTCTTCACGAGGGGCGCTCCCTTCACATGTGCGTGCGTGCCGACCACAGCTCGGGGAAGACGACCTGGGCCATGCTGCGTTCCAGCCAGGCCAGGCCGCTCGAACCGCCGCTGCCCGGTTTGTGGCCCATCGCCCGGCGGACCGCGGCCACGTGCTGGTAGCGCCACTCGCCGAACTGTTCGGCCACCTCGCTGAGCGCGTCGCCCAGCAGCCGCGTCTCCCGGTCTTCCGAGGCGTAGATCGCCACCCAGGCGCGCTCGACCGCCGCCGGATCGCAGACGTCGTGCCCCCGGCGGCCGAGCAGCGCGCCGGCCTCGTCCCAGACGCTCGGTTCGTCCAGCGCCGCGGCCAGCTCGCCGTACGTTCCGGCCTTGCGCTTGAACGGCCGGATCAGTGCCGGGTTCTTCAACCCGAGCAGAAACTCCACCCGCCGGTACATCGCCGACTGCAGCCCGCTCGCCTCGCCCAGCCGCGTGCGGAACCGGTTGAACTCCGCCGGCGTCATCCAGCGCAGCCCGCGCCAGCTCGCGTTCAGCCCTTCCAGGTGGAGTGCCGTACGGCGCAGCGTGCCCACCGCGCCCCACACGTCGTCGGCGCGGAGCCGCTCCCTGGCGCCGCGCAGCTCGAAGGCGATGAGCTTGAAGTAGAGCTCCATGACCTGGGTGATCATCAGGAAGGACATTTCGCCGGGGTCCTCGCTGAGGGGGTGTTGCAGGTCGTGCAGGGTGTCGGTCCGTACGTAGGTGTCGTAGGGGACCTGGGTGTCGAAGTCGATGGTGAAAGGTGATTCTCTGACGTCCACCAGGACATGGTGGTACGGCATGACCGGCCGAAGGAATGCCAGATCAACGGCCATGCCCGAATATGATGTGGCGATCATTACCCATCTCCCGCATATCACTTTATGAAGGAAAGGAAGCCCTGGTGGACACCATGGACTGGGCGCTGCTGCGCGAGTTGCAGGACAACGCCAGGCTCTCGTTCAACGAGCTCTCCCGGCGGGTCCACCTGTCGCCGCCCGCGGTGGCCGAGCGGGTGCGCCGGTTGGAGGAGACCGGCGTGATCACGGGCTATCACGCGGCGGTCGACCTGGGGCGGGCGGGGTGGGGGGTGTCGGCGTTCGTGCAGCTCACCTGCTATGGGCCCAGCTGTGTGCTGCGCGACCCGGAGGTGCAGGGCTGGCCGGAGATCAGGGAGATCCATCGGGTCACCGGCGACGTGTGCAGCATCCTCAAGGTGGCGGTGCCGTCCATGGCCGCCTTCGAGGTGCTCATCGACCGGCTCGCCGTGTACGGCAAACCGTCCAGCACGATGATCTTCTCGACTCCCGTACAGAACCTGCCCGTCACCGCCGTGCCGTAGGGGTTCAGGTGATCAGCAGGCGGAGGCCGAGCTCTGCCGCGTCGAGATCGGCGAGATCCCGGTTGCGTTCGGCCCACCGGCCGGAGGCGAGGTCGTCACGGAGGCCGCTCACGGCGCGCCGCTCGGCGTCCGCCCCGACCCTGGCCCAGACCGACACCCCGCGACGGACGTCCTCGTCCAGGTACGCCTCGGGCCGGCGCCAGTGGGCCTCGAAGAAGCCGTCGGCGCAGTCCCACGGGATGGGCACCGGTTCCGTCCGGGCGCCGATCGCGCCGGCCAGCTCGGTCAGCGACGGCCGGCCGGCGAGGAGGCCCGCGACCTCGGGCAGGTAGTCGCGCGTCAGCCAGAACCGATGAAGCCAACCGGCGTCATCGGTGTCGTGCGTGAACACCACCACGCGGCGAGCCACCCGCCGCATCTCCCGCAGCCCGGCGATCGGGTCCGGCCAGTGATGAACGGAGGCGATGGCCATCGCGGCGTCGAAGGACCGGTCGTCGAACGGCAGGCTCTCCGCGGATCCCACCAGGCACGGCGCCGCGTCCGGGGGGCGCTGCGAGCGCATGAGCGCCGACGGTTCCACCGCGAGGACGTATCGGTCGGAGGGCTCGTAGGAGCCGGTGCCCGCCCCGACGTTCAGCACGGTCCGGGCGTTGCCGAGCGCGGCCCAGATCTGCGCGGCGATGCGCGGTTCGGTGCGCCGCGTCACGGTGTAGGTGGCTCCGATGGTGTCGTACAACTGCGCGCTGGACATGGACGCTGCCTCTCGACTCCGCTGTTTTCATCGATCTTGCCCACGGCGATGAGTTTCGTCGAGGATCGCGGTCTGTATCGGTACACCCGAGGAGGACACCATGACCGCTACCTACACCTTCGACGTCTTCACCAGCCTCGACGGCTTCGGCGCCGCCGGTGGCGACTGGACCGGCTACTGGGGCAAGCAGGGCCCCGAACTGCTCGGCCACCGGCTCGCCCTGTACGATCAGGAGCAGCGGATGGTCTTCGGGGCTAGCACGTATCGGGCGTTCGCGGGGATGCTGGCCGAGAGCACCGAGGAGTCCGACGTCCGTGACCCGTGGGTCACCCGGATGCGGAACCTGCCGGCGACGGTGGTGTCGAGCACCCTCGAAGCGCCCCTCGACTGGCCGGACGCGACCGTCGTGAGCGGCGACGCCGTCGACGTCGTCGCCCGGCTCAAGGAGGAGTCCGATGTGCCGTTGCGTTCGCACGGCAGCCTGTCGCTGAACCGGGCGCTGATGGCCGCCGGCCTGGTCGACCGGGTCCAGGTGACGCTCTTCCCGGTGATCACCGGTCGGACCGGGATGGACCCGATCTTCCGGGGTGGCGCCGACTTCGACCTCGAACTGATCGAGAGCCGTACGCTCGACGGCCGCACCCAGGAGCTCGTCTACCGGCCCACCCTGCACGTCTGAGTTCGGGCGAGGAGGAGGCGCCCGGTCGGGTAGCGGCGGCCGTTCCGCATACCGGCCGGAGATCTCCAGCAGCCATGATGGCCCCGGCCGCGATCATCAGGGGAATGCCCGCCAGGAAGACGAAGGTCTCAAGATCGAAACTTATCCTCGGCATCATCCGGGTGAATGAGCCTCCCCGAGGCGAAAAGCGCGTTCTCCGGCCGCCATCCCGGGTGATGGCCGGGGTCGTCGGCGAACCGCAGCGTCAGGCGCAGGACATGCGCGCACGGCCATGCTTCGACGTTGAAGCCTCCTTCGGGAATGCGCGAGCACGTGCGGCACCCCGTGAACATCAGTCCTCGCTGCTCCACGCGGCCGCCGCCCGAGAAGATGTAGGGGGCGTACATTCGCCGGGGCTCATGGACGAGGAGGCGCTCGAACCCCGCCTCGTCCAGCCGCTTCAGCAGAAAGTCGAGCAGTTCCTCCACGTACGGCTCAAAGCGCGTCACCTCGGCATCATCCCAGCGGCATATCGGTTGACCAAGTGCGAAGAACTCCGGTAGGTATGGCCGGATGATCGAGTTGCGTGCGTTCGAGCCGGCCGATGCCCCCAAGGTGGTCTCGTGGATCGACAGTGCCGAAGCATTGGTCATGTGGTCGGGGAACTCCGGGTTCACCTGGCCTTTCGAACCTGGCCGGCTTGTCGCCTTCTACGCCTCCGATCCCAGCCGTCGTGCCCATCTCGCCATCGACGGCGACGGAGTACCGGTGGGTCATTTCATGCTGCGATCCGAGCCGTCCGGCCGCTCGGTGCGACTCGGCATGGTTGTGGTGTCGCCTGCGGCACGAGGGCACGGATATGGACGGGCCATGCTGGAGGCCGCCCTCGAAACGGCCTTTGCCGACCCGGCCATTGACGAGGTCAGCCTCGGCGTCTACGTACGGAACACCGGGGCGACGCGTCTCTACGAACGGCTCGGATTCCGTCATGGGCGCGTCGAGCCGGAAGCCACCCAGGTCGCCGGGGAATGGTGGGCGTCCATCACGATGAACGCGCAACGAGATGGCTCGCGTACAGACAAGGAAAACCTATGACCACCACCGCGCTCATCGTCGGCGACCTGCAGGCGGGCATCGTCGATAATTATCCCTTCGCGGCCGGCGTGATTCCCGTCATGGAGAAGGTCATTCCCGCGGCCCGTGCCGCCGGAATTCCCGTGATCTTCATTCGTTTCGGGCTCCGGGCCTCGGCCCTTGACGTGGCGGCGGGAAACCAGTTGATCAGCACCTTGCACGGGGCGGGGACGCTGTTCCACGAAGATTCCCCCGAGACGCTCGTGCACTCGCGCATCGCGCCGCTGCCGGGCGAGGCCGTCGTGCTCAAGCGCCGCGCCAGCGCGTTCGCGGGCACCGACCTCGATCGGATCCTGGGCGCGCAGCGCGTCGACTCGCTCGTGCTGACCGGTGTCGCGACCGCGGCGATGGTGGCCGCCACGCTCTACGACGCCTTCGACCGCGACTACCGCCTGACCGTGCTCAGCGACGCCTGCGCCGACGGGGAACCGGACGTGCACGACTTCCTGATCAACCGTGTCTTCCCGGCCAGGGGCGCTGAGGTCCTCACGAGCCGGGAGTGGATCGCCCGCCTGTGACCAGCACACTCCGCCGGCCGTGCTGGACGGCCGGCGGAGCTCGTCGGGCGTGTCAGCCCATGATGACCGTGAGGTCGAACGTGCCCTGGTGCGGGATGCGGAGGGCGTGGAAGCGGCGGGAGCCGTCGCGGAAATACTGCACGCTGCCGGCCGCGACCGTCGCCTGCAGGGGAGTGCCCCAGCGCAAGCGGATCGTGACGCGGCCCCGGCGCACGTCGAAGCCGTCGGCGGTGGCCGTGGTCGTGCCGCCGAACGTGGCCCGGGTGCCGTCGGTGAAGGTGAGGACGTCGCCGGGCTGGAGGATGAGGGGGATCTGCTCGATGGCGGCGGCGTTCGCCTTGACGGTACGCCGGATCGCCTGCTGGGTGATCAGGACGTCCGTGGTGACGTTCGCGTTGCCGTACCGGATGCCGAAGGCTTCGGGGGCCTGGCCGCCGGTCCACTCGTTGCCGCCGGGGGCGCCGCGGAAGTAGGTGGCCTGAAGGGGGCCGTTGGAGTCGGGGACCTGGCCGGGGAAGACGGTGGACCAGCAGGCGTGGTTGTTGTCGTTGAGCCCGCAGATGATCGTGCCGGCCGCGGGATGCCAGACGAAGGTGAGGCCGGTACGGCTCCGGGAGGCGCGGTCGCCGAAGTAGCCGCCCACGTACAGGCTGGGCTTGCGGACGTACAGGAAGTCCTGGCCCCTGTCCCTGCGCAGTTCGACGAAGTCGCGCGAGCGCAGGTAGGGCAGGCTGGAGATGGCGGCGGCCCGCGACTGCCTGTCGGGGAAGCGCTCGCCGTGCAGGCCGTGGGTGAGGATACGCGGCGAGGTGTCCTGTTTGGCGAGCGCCGTCACCGGCTCGGTGGACGCGGTCCAGGCGGCGCGGGCCTCGGTCAGGTCCTCGCGGGCGGTCATGAACGCCCCCAGCAGCGGCACCTGGCGGATGAACGTCCAGTTGAGCGCGGTCCGGTCGGGGTCGGGCCTGACCTCGTCGTACCAGCGGGTGCTGGTGCGGGTGGAGGGCGCGACGTTGACCAGGTAGCCGGAGCCGTCCGGCTCGCGCAGCAGGTTGTACGACAGGAAACCGGTGAACCTGTGGGCCATGTCCACCAGGTGCGAGTTCGGGTTGTAGTAGTGGGCGTCGGCCAGCTCCGGCAGCATGACCTCGAAGTTGTAGTTCATGTCGTGGCCGCCCTCCTCGTGGAAGAAGCCGGCGGAGCTCACACCGGTCGCGGAGATCCTGGCGAACGCCTCGGTCAGGCTTTTGGCGAGCGCGGGATCGGGGTCGAGCCTGAGCGCGAGCGAGGCCCCGGCCAGGCCGGAGGCGGTCTGGTTGGCGTAGCTGAGCGGCTCCTGCCAGACCGTGCGGTTGGCGGGGTTGAGGAACCACGTCACGGCCGTCCGCAGGGCGGCGCTGACCTGGGACTGCCGGGTGGGCAGTGCCCCGGTCGCGCGCAGGATCTGCAGGGTCTTGGCGAGGTAGCCGATGCCGAATCCGGTGGGTGCCAGGCCGTGCTCGTTGCGGCTGTACTCGGGCCAGGAGCCGTCGGCGTGCTGGAGCGACAGGTAGTGGCCGAGCGCCGCGTCGAGCGCGGCCAGCAGGTTCGCGCTCCCGGTGTACGGGTTCCACGGGCGGGCGTTGGCGTGGAACCAGGCCAGCGTGAAGACGTGTTCCTGCACACGGGCGTTGTACGGCGCTGCCGGCTTGCGCCACCAGCCACCGGCGAAGAAACCGGTGTCGTCCATGTCGTTGACCATGGGCGCCAGGGTGGCCAGGTACGGCGCGAAGCGCTGCTCCTGCGGGGCGAACAACGTGCGGTTCACGGCGGGCGGCGGCGGCAGGTCGGGGAGGGCGGCCGTGAGCGAACGGGTGGTGGCGGAGGCGGTGCCGGGCACGAGCAGGGGCGTGGCCGCGGGGAGCAGGGCGGCGGCGCGCAGGAGGGTACGGCGGGGGAGCATGGTCAGCCTTTCACACTAAACATCCGGAACAGCGGGAAGCGGCAGCACGGCCAGGAGGAGCACGCTCCGGCACGGTGCGCATCACCCGTCACGGTTGGTAATGCGTATTAGTCGGCCATTGTGCGACCCGTCGCGCGGGGGGGTCAAGAAGTAATCACTGAACTAATCCGTATTAGCAGCCTTGGGAGGTGTTGTCGCGAGGAGCCGGCGCTACGCTCACGTTCGTGATCGAGTTGGATGACGGCGCACGGCTCCGCACCTGGACCACGGGCTCGGGCCGCCCCGTGGTCATGCTGCACGGCGGCCCAGGACTCCCCGACTATCTCGCCCCGGTCGCCGGCATCATCGACGACCTGTGCCTGGTCCACCGCTACGACCAGCGCGGCACCGGCGGATCGGCCTGGCAGGGAGAGCACACCATCGGCCGCCACGTTCGCGACCTGGCGCTCCTGCTCGACGCGTGGGGACACGACCGGGTCGTCCTGGTGGGGCACTCGTACGGCACCAATCTGGCCGGCTACTTCTTGCTGGCCCATCCCGAACGCGTGGCCGGGCTGATCCAGATCGCCGGGCCCTTCCTGGAGCCCTGGCGGGAAGCCGACCGGGCGGCACAGCGGGCGCGGCGGACGGACGAGCAGCAGGCCAGGCTCGACGAACTGGAGGCGATCGGACGGCGTACGGACGCCGAGGAGATCGAGTTCCTCACGCTGAAGTGGTTCACCGACCACGCCGACCGGAGCCGGGCGTGGGATTGGGCGCTGGCCTCGGCCCGTATGCTGCGGCCCGTCAACTACGTGATGAACGCCCGGCTCAACGCGGCGGCGAAGGCCGACCCGCTCGAAGCGCGCGTGGCCGAACTTCGCGAGCGCCTGCCGCCCGGCGCGGTGATCATCGGCGGGGCCGGCGACAGCCGCCCCGCCGATGCCTTGCGACGTCTGGGACGACGCCTCGACTGTGAGGTCGTCATCATCCAGGACGCGGGGCATTTCCCCTGGCTGGAAGCACCAGACCAGTTCGCTACGGTGCTCCGCGCCGCAGTGGAGAGACGGCCCGGCTAGCGGACGGTGACGCGGTCGCCCGCCGGTGCCCGCACCGGGGAGTGGGCGACCAGGTACGTCGCGAGCGCCCCGGTGTCGTCGGGACCGCTCAGGTAGGTGGTCGTGCCCTCCCAGCGCGGCCAACCGTCGAAACCGGCGATGAGGCTCCAGCCGCCCGCGACCTTGATCTGCTGCGTGTCGGCCACCGGAACCCCGTTGAGCGTCATCGACACGACGTTCCCACCGGCGAGCGTGTAGCGCAGCCCGGCCGACGGGGTCAGCACCCAGCCCGCCTGGTTGGGTGTGGCCAGCAGCTTCTTCAGCTGGGCGCCGGTCATCGTCTGCACGTTGATGGCCAGACCGGCGGGCTGCGCGGACCACACCTGCTCGTAGCTGATCGGTCCGGCAGCCAGGTCCGCCTTGACGTCGTACCTGTTGACGAGCGCGGCCTGCGCGCCGGACCGGGCCCGCACCGACGCCAGTTGCGCGTCGGCGGCCAGTTCGGCCATCGGGCCGCCGCTCGCCGTGCGGGTGATGTCCTCGGCGGCGACACCGAACGTCTCACCGGACGGCGGACCGCCGCACTTGAAGTAGTAGAGGGTGTTGGACCGCAGGCCGCCGGCCTGGTTGACCTCGATCTGGACCGAGTAGTCGGACGAGTCAGGCGTCCATTCCCAGGAGACGGTCTCGAGGACGGCGTGATGGACGAGGTCGCGTTCGGCGGGCACGGTGAGCGTCTTCCACTCCTGGGCGCCGACGAGCCGGTATTCGATCGTCTGCGCGCCCTCGGGCAGCCCTCTGAAGTAGCCGTGGATGTCGAAGGTGACCGGGCACTTCGAGGCCGTGGTCCGCTCGAAGGCGATGTCCAGCCTGCTCACCGTGGTGGCCTGCGCCCCGGTGGCGATGCCGCCGAGAGCCAGGGCGACGACGGCCACCAGGCTCCCGAGGCGACGTCCTGCCGAAGTCCATAAACCCACAGGGATTCCTCTCATGCGAAAAGTGAGCACCTACTCGGTGCCCGATGATGTGATCAGCCTAATAATCGAACACTATATCGAGATCATTCTTGCCCGCCAGCCCTGCCGGCGATCAGATCGCGTACGGTGATAGCGGATCAAGCCACCGAAGCGTCGGGCATGATGAGGTCGACACCGAGACCACGTTGAGAAACGAGCTCCGGGGCCTGCGTACCGTCTGCCGAACCGGCGCCGTCACGGACGCGGGACGTCGATGCCGGCCGCGCGCAACTTCGCCTCGATCAGCGCGTTCAACCGGGCGATGGACGGCTCCTGGTCCTCCCGGTGGTGGTTGACCAGTCCGTAGCGCGCGGCTTTGTCGGACCGGTTGCCGAACCCGGCCGGCATCGCCAGCTCCGTACGGTCGGCCAGCAGCTTGCCGGCCAGCGCGGTGGCCAACTGCTCGATCCGTGGGTCGTCCGGGTCCCAGGAGCTCGCGTCCAGGCCGCGCTTGGTCAGCTCGACGTGCTCGGGGTCGTCCAGTGAGCGTTCGAGCCGGGTCAGGAAGCCGTCGAAGATCTCCGGGATCAGCGCCCGAGTCAGCACCAGGGCCTCCCGTTGGGCGGCCACGTAGCCGGCGTCGAAGCCGAGCTCGGCGAGCCGGTCGAGGACCGCGCAGGCCCGGTCGGGGAGCAGGACCCGGTCGCCGTGGGCGAGCCGGTGCAGCGTGTCGCGGCGCGCGCTAAGGTCCTCGATGCGTTCGGTGAGCCGGCGACGGACGTCGTCCAGCGCGGCCGCGAACGGTTCGGGATCGGCGTCGAGCAGGTCACCGATCTCGGCCAGCGGCACGCCGGCCCCGGCCAGGGTGCGGACCTGGACCAGCCGGAGCAGGTCGGCCGACCGGTAGCGCCGGTAACCGGAACCGTCGCGCTCCGGCTCGGTGACCAGGCCGAGCCGGTGATAGTGCCGCACCGTCTTGATCGTGACGCCGACGAACGCCGCCGCCTGCCCGATCGTGAGCCCGTCCGCCATCGGCTCAGCGCACCTCCACCCCGTCGGCGATCACAGGGGCGAGGATAGCGCGGGCTCGTCGCCCTGGTCGGCAGGGACGGGCAGGCGCACGTTGAGGCGATGGGGACGATGCGTCACGACGGTGGCGCGCCGTGCGCCGGGACGCGATCTTCCGGATGGCGTCCACGTCCAAGCCGGTCACGAAGGTCCTGGTGCCGGAGGTCGTTCGGCACTGCTGTGAAAGCCGTGCGGACGGTGTGCTTGGCCCGACACGGAGAAAGGGGGCCATCATGGCCGCCACCGTCAGCGGGCCCGTCAGGGAGACCGGCGCCGCCCCGTCGACTACGTCTGGGCGGTCGGCATCCGCATCGGCCTCGCCCTCGCCGGGGCCGGAGGCACGTGGGGACTCGGCGACCTGCCGATCGTCCGGCGCACTCCCTGGCCGAAGTAGTGCGATCGGCCAGGCGCCCACCTCCGGCAGCCGGGGGTGGGCGTCGGCTTGAGAGAAAGGCGGGTCAGTCGATCGCCTGGTAGAGGGTGGTCCAGAAGTCGTTGATGGCCCCCGCCGAGTCGGGGGTGGACATTCCGGTCTGGGTGAGCAGGATGCCGACGAGTCGGTTGTGCGGGTCGGCGTAGGTCGTGGTGCCGGCTCCGCCGTCCCAGCCGAACTGGCCGACGGGCGCGTAGTCGCCACGTTGCGCGCGTACCGCCATCCCGAAACCCCACCCGCCCTGCTGGCCCGTGCCGTGGGACAGATGGACGACGCTGCGGGCCCAGGTCTGCAGGGCGGCCGTCTGCTCGGGCGTGAGGCGGTTGGTGGTCATCAGCTCGACGGCGGGCCGGGACAGGATCCGCTCGCCCCGGTGCGTCCCGCCGTTCAGCAGCATCTGGAAGTAGGCGTGATAGTCGTCGGCGGTCGAGTCCAGCCCGCCGCCGCCCGACTGGAACGCCGGAGGCTTGCTGTGGTGTCCGCCTTCGGCCTCGTCCTCCACGTTGAACGCGCCGGTCTGCCAGTCGGGGGAGTACAGAGGCGGCAGCCGGTCGATCTTGCCGTCGGGCACGTGGAAACCGGTGTCCTTCATTCCGAGCGGGTCGAAGATGCGCTCACGCAGGAACTCCTCGAACGATCGGCCGCTGACCCGGGCCACCAGCACGCCGAGCACGTCGTCGCTGACGTTGTACAGCCACCGTTCGCCGGGCTGGTACATCAGCGGGAGCGTGCTCAGGCGGCGCATCCACTCATCCGGTTCCGGTTCGGGCAACATCCAGCCGTCCGCCTGGCCGTACACGCCCTGCTCGAAGAACGCGCTCATCATCGGAGCGGTCTTCGCCGTCATGTCCAGTCCGAGGCCGCAGGTGGAGGTGAGCAGGTCTCGCACGGTGATCGGCCGACGGGCCGGCACGGTGTCGTCCAGGGGACCGTCGGCCCGCTTCAGCACCTTCCGGCCGGCCAGTTCGGGCAGCCACGGGTCGACCGGGTCGTCCAGGCGCAACCGGCACTCGTCCAGCAGGACCATCGTGGCCGCCGCCGCGACCGGCTTGGTCGTCGAGGCCATCCGGAAGATCGTGTCACGGCGCATCGGCGCGCCGCCGTCATGGCGCATCGTCCCCATCGCCTCGACGTGGGTCTCACCGTCCCGGCTGACCAGGGCGACCAGCCCGGGGATCTTCCCGGACTCGACATGCCGGGCCAATACCTCACGCAGTCTGCGCAACCCCGCTTCGGAAAAACCGCTGGTGCTCTGTTCCATCATCAATCTCCTTGCACATACGAGGGTGGGGGAGGGGTGCTGGTCAGACCGTCTGTTCGCCGGCGGCGCGCGCGATGGCGTCGCTCAGCCGCTTCCGCTCACGGGCCGGGACGTAGCCACCGTCCGTGTAGTTCTTGACGAACGCCTCGGCGAACTCCACCGGGTCCGCCCCGACGATCTCGCGAATCGGCGTACCGTCCGCCACGGCCTGTTCGACCAGGTCGGCGAGGTCTTCGAACATCGACGCGGTGCTGTCACCGTCGTTCGGCACGAAGTGCGTCAGGTACCGCTCGATCGCCTCGGTCGCCGTACGGTAGTTCGGCGGAAGTTGTTTCACCCGCGCCTGATAGTCCCGCCACCGCCGCTTGGGGCCGATCACCTTGGCGAGGAAGCCACCGTTTTCAGCGTCGAACATGTCAGTTGCCTCCTTCGCGGAGCTGTTCGAGCCGTTCTGCGAGGAAGCTCCACGTCCTCCAGAATTCTTCGAGATATTCCCGTCCCTGCGCGTTCAGGGAGTACACCTTGCGCGGCGGCCCCTTGTCCGACGGGACCTTCTCCACGTCGACCAGGCCGTTCCGCTCGATCCTGACGAGCAGTGCGTAGACCGTGCCCTCGGCAATGTCGGAAAAGCCCTGATCGCGCAACCACGCCGTGATCTCATAGCCGTACGCGGGCCGGTCCGACAGGATCGCCAGGACGATGCCCTCCAGCGTTCCCTTGAGCATCTCCGTCATCTGCTTGCCCATGGAACACCCCCTTTCTGCTACTCGGTGCTGCTAGCTACCGGTACAAAGTAGCACTGACTACCGGTACTTAGCAACAACGAATAGCAACCCGTCGATGGAACGGTCCAAAATGCGGCCGCGCCACCGGCGCTGGGATGGCCGGACGGGTCGTCTACTCGAAAAGGGACGGGTCTCCCGTGCCCCGGCGGAGGATCTCGGGCTCGTCCTGGGAGAGGTCGATGACGGTCGTCGGGGTGGCGCCGCACTCGCCGGCGTCGATGACGGCGTCCACCACGTAGTCGAGCCTCTCCTTGATCTCCCAGCCCTGCGTCAGGGCCTCGCTCTCGTCGGGCAGCAGCAGCGTGCTCGACAGGAGCGGCTCGCCGAGCTCGGCCAGCAGGGCCTGCGTCACGACATGATCAGGGATCCGTACGCCGACCGTCTTCTTCCGGGGGTGCATCAACCGCCGCGGCACCTCCTTGGTCGCGGGCAGGATGAACGTGTAACCGCCGGGAGTCGCCGCCTTGATCGAGCGGAACAGCGCGTTGTTCACGTGGACGAACTGGCCGAACTGCGCGAAGTCCCTGCAGACCAGGGTGAAGTGATGGTCGCTGCCGAGGCTGCGGATCTCCCTGATCCGGTCGATGCCGTCCTTGTTGCCCAGCCGGCACCCCAGGGCATAGCCCGAGTCCGTCGGGTACGCGATCAGCCCGTCGCCGTGCAGGATCTCGACCACCTGGCCGATCAGGCGCGGCTGAGGGTTGTCCGGATGTAGATCGAAGTACTTGGCCACCCTCGGATCTTAGACGCGGACCACCTCGCCACATGCCACTGGAGATGACCCATCTGGCCGATCCGCTGGTGGGGGTGTGGCTGGGCAACACGCTCGGGGCGCACCTCGGTTCGCTGGCCGTGCTGGCCGCTCTGGCCCTGTTCGGCCTGGCAGGTGTGATCAGGGCAGGACGTCGATCGCCAGCGACGTCGGCTCGCCGCCGTTGATCTCCACGAGGTCCTGCGGGCAGGCGGACACCACGACCACGCAGTCCGTCTCCGCCCGGAAAGTGATCGCGTCGCCCGGACGGCCGGCGGCCGGCAGCCATGGGAGCCGCCCGTCGTCCTGTACGGGGATGCGCATGAACACGTTCACCGGCTGGGGAGTGAACGCGGCGGACAGCCCCATCGCGGCGAGGGCCCGGTCCAGATTGTCCGCGCAGGAGGCGTGGCCGCCCTTCACTCCCAGCGCGGCGTAGCGGGCCTGGTCGCAGGCCGGGATCAGCATGTCGTGCCAGCCGGGGGAGGTGTCGGAGACCAGGGTGAGGATGGGACGGCGGCGGTCGGTGACGAACTGCTGCCCCACCTCGGGGAAGAGCCGGTTCGTGGCGGCTCGGGTGTGGGCGGCGCTCAAATGTTCGGAGGCGGACGTGGAAACGAAGGCGAAGACGTCGCCGACCTGGCCGCCCTCCAGATCGACGACGCTGACGCGCTGCCCGGCGGTCACTCGTACGGCACGGGCTTCGCGGGCGGGCACGATCGTGCGCTTTCCGGATCTCATGACGTCAGAAGACCATCGCGGACCCCGTCCAGACCATGGATGATCGCCCAGTGAACGGGCCGATCGCTGGCGCTATCTCCAAGGGGCGAAGGCCGCGCCGGCGGCATGAGCCTGCACCAGTTCCTCCTGCACGGTCGTCCACCCGGCCGATGCGCGTAGCTCGGCGAACTCCCGCGTCAGGGTGGTCGCCGAGGTGGTGCGCGTATCGGTGCTGATGGTGATCGTCAGCCCGCCGGCCAGGAGCCGGGCCGCCGGATGTGCCGCCAGGCCGGGAACCGCGCGGGCGCCCCTGGTCATCAGACGGGGCTGCGGCTGCGGGCCACCGCGGTGCGGGGCGTTCGCCGCCACTTCGTCAGCCTGCGCGAGGCGGTCCCGTACATTCTGGCCTTCGCGTCCGGATCTGAGGAGAGCGCCTCAAACTGAGGCGCTCGCCGTCAGGGCGTCACGCTCGCTTTGCGGTCGCTCGGGGTCTGGAAGCCGGTGAGGCCGGGTGTGTCGTCCGTGGTCAGGACGATCTGGTTGAGCACCAGCCCGGCCTCGCGAGGCGCCAGCGAGATCGTGTGCTCGCCCGGCCCGAGCGCCAGCGCGGCCGCCGCGACGCTCGTGCTGCCGTACCAGGTCTCGAACCCGGTCTCCGGCCCGGACTTGCTCGACGGGTATCGCCACTGCCCGTCGACGAGCACATGGTAGGAGTCGGCGTCGGCGTTCGGGTTGCTGGTGTTGGCGAACAGGTAGTACGTGCCGCCGGTCCGGATATCGACGGTGAAGTCGAGGCGCGGTGGTGTTCCCGCCGCGGAGCCGCCGTTGACCTTCTCCGTCGGGCCCGCCTTGAACAGCGCCTCGGCCTGGGCCGCCGTGGTCGCCGGCCACTGTGCCTTCGCGCTGGCGTCGGCCGGCGGCACGGCCTGGAGCCCGTTGCGGGCCAGCGCCCAGTCGTGCGTGCCGTTGTTGCTGCCGATCGCGTTGGCGGAGGTGCTCTTCTCCAGCGCGTCGGCCGCGTCGAAGACGACCGAACCGTCCCGTTCCAGATAGGCGCCGGTCGGCGCCCCGGCGGCGCGGCCCACCGTGACGGGCGCGACCCAGGCGTCGCCGCCGGCGGTGATGGAGAGTTCGGCTTTCCCGGCCCGGTGTCCGGTGACCCGTACCTGGCCGTCCTTCACCTCGACCGACGCGGCCGTCTCGTTGTCGGACTCCGCGGCCGTCACATCCCGTACGCCCTCGATCGTGCTCGTCGCGCCCGCCGACGCCTGGATCGCGGGCAGCCGCCGGAGCTTCGGCATCGTGTCAGGACCGGGTGCCACGGTGGCCCTCTGGGGTGCGGCGATGTTGTTCGGGCTCTCCGGCGGGCCGGTCAGGCCGTCACCGGCCGCGCCCGCGCGGGTCTCGATGATGATCCGGTCGAAGAGGATCGCCGCGTCCGAGCGGTAGACCACGAGGTCGTGCCATCCCGGTGTGGTCACGTCGATGGTGAAGGTCAGGGGTTCGATCCCGCGCATGACGTTGAATCCCCACGGGCTGGTGCTCGTACCGGCGACGGAGTTGCCGCGCAGCAGGCCGGGGGCCTGGCCGTCGAGCCCGATCGCCGTGCGCGCGGTTCGCGGCGTGCCGTCGTCCTCCGTGCCCTCGTTCAGCGTCGGGATGCGGTAGAAGGTCCCGGTGAACTTCCCGGTGGAGGTGAAGTGGACCCGGTATTTCAGGCGGGCGGTCGTCTCGAAGCCGGAGTCGACCCGGGGCGCGATCTCCGGGAAGGCGCCCATCGAGGCACCACGCTGGCCGACGGCCTGGAGGGGGGCCCAGCGGCTGCCGTCGGCGCCGGGCAGGTTCTCGGAGAAGTGCTCGGCCTCGACGGCCACGTATCCGTTCGCCTCCAGGTGCGACGGCTCGGTGACACGGCTCAGCTCCACGGCCGCCCGCTTGGCGTCGACCGTGAACGTCGCGACCGGGTCGCCGGTCTTGACGCCGCCGGCGGCGTTGTAGACCCGGATCGTGCCGGTCGCGGCCGGGTGGTTCTTGGCCACCGTCACCGTGACGCGCTGCTCTGTCGCGGTCGTGCCCGACCGCTGCGAAAGGGTGATCCAGCGGGCGTCCGCCTCGGCGGCCCATTCCTGCGGCCTGGCCACGTCGTCGCGGGAGAACACGTCGAAGAAGCGCTGGTCATCGGGCGCGGCCGAGTCGAACGTCAGCGTGCCGCGGCCCGGCTCCTTGCTCCCTTCGGCGGCGGCGCCCACCGCGTCGGCCGGTGTGGCCACCCGGGCGTACCGGTCGTTGGTGAGCATGACGGCGCCCTCGTTCGGGAAGCCTTCGGGATGGCTGTGGCCGATGGCGTCGGCCCACTTGCCGCCGCTGATCGTGTTCCAGTGGTCCTCGTCGGTGTGGATGCGCTCGCGGGCCCGCTTGGAGAGCAGTTCGTAGCTTCCCGCGGCGGCGTAGCGGCCCTGGGCGGCGGCGAGCCGGTTCTTCCAGTAGTAGCCGATCTGCTCCGCCATGTTGCGGTAGGACTGGATGCGGTGGAGCGCCTGCTGGTGGAACGCGGAGCGATAGCGCGGGTCGAGCTTGGCGGAAACGCCCTGGAGAATCGTGACCAGCTCGTTGGCCTCGTTGATGTGGCGCTGGAGCTCATCGCCGTCCGAGGTGGCGCTGAACGGGAAGACCTGTCCGTTGTGAACGCGTCCCGAGTTCGCGTTGGAGGAGTTGATCTCGCCCCAGAACTCGGCGCGCTTGGTGTTCTCGAGCACGTCGAACCTTTTCAGCGCGCCGGCGACCACGGCGGCGTTTCTGCCGCTCAGCCGGAAGTCCCGCCGTACGTGCTCGGTGAGGAAATCGTCATGGTCTTCGACGTCCCACGCGAGTTTCGCGAACAGGTCGAGCTTGATCTCGCCGGGCTTGATGTCCCCGACATTGAGCACCCAGTAGCGTCCCGCGCCGGAATTCCACGCCCGCCGCAACTGCTGCACCATCAACGACATCGGCGTCGAGTTCAGCCACAGATAACTCTTCGGCTCGCCCCAGTAGGAGATGTGGTAGTAGACGCCGTTCCCGCCGGGCCGGGCGGCCTCGGCCCGGGTCGGCACCTGGCGCAGGTAGCCCTGGTTGTCCTCGGCCCACATCAGGTTCACGTCGGCGGGGATGTGGTTCTTCAGCCCGGCGTTGTAGAGGTCGTTCATCTCCTTGTAGGGAATGAACACCTGCGGCACGGCGTCGGTGCTGCCGTAGACCTCCGCGATCACCTTGCGCTGCTCGCGAATGACGTCGGCCAGCATGTCGACCTTGTCCTTGAACCCGTACGGATTGCCGGGGGTGAACAGCGGATCGCTGTCGTGCACCCCGCGGATGCCCAGGGCGAGAATGTTCTCGAAGGCGGCGTTGGCGACCACCCGCTGACGCCAATACTCCAGGATCGCGGGCTTGTTGATCGAATAGTTGAAGGCCGCCACGGCGTCCGGGCCCTTGATGTCGAGCGCGTCCTTGTTGCGGGCGTACCATTGCCGCCATTCGCCCTCGTTGTTGCGCAGCATCAGCTCCGCGTGCGAGGAGGAGGCCACCACGCCGTACGCCGACGCCTCGCGGGCGTTGACCGGTGTCCCGTTGTCGTACGTCCCGGTGTCGGTGACCGCGTTGAACGCCCTCGACGCCAAATGCATCGCCGGCCATAACGTGTTCAGCCTGAGCCGCAGCATCAGCTCATAAACGTGCCGGTAATAGTTGACGTCGGGCGTGCCGTCGCCGGTGGGGAACTTCTTCTTCGCCCACACGACGGTGCGTTCTTCGTCATTGATGAAGATTCCGCGGTATTTGACGTCCGGCCCGTCGTCGATTCGGGTCTTGCCTTCGACCTCGATGGAGCCGCGCCGCTCGATCGGCACGTCGCTGTACCAGTACCACGGCGAGACGCCGATCTCCTCGGAGATCGAGTAGAGGCCGTAGATCGTGCCGCGGGCGTCGCTGCCCGCGATCACCAGTGCGCTGCCGACCCCCGGGAGCGGGTTCTTGACGACCTTGGTCGCGTACGCCTCCCACCGGCCCTTGATCCCGGTGGCCTCGTCGAACTTGCCGGCGGCGACGATCCGGTCGATCAGCCGGCTCTGCCCGACCTGGCCGACGATGATCGCGCTGTTCTGGCCCGCGGCCTCGGTCAGCAGGGCCGGCAGCCTGCGCTGGTCGGCCTTCGCCAGCCGCGCCTCCTTGGCCGGCTCGTCGTCGGCGAACAGGCTCTGCACCTGACCGGCATCGATCGCCCCGGTCACCATGGCGACGTCCTGGCGCAGGTCCTGGACCGCCCGGCGTACCTGCTTGTAGTCCCGATCGCCGTGATCGCCGCCATAGGACGGGTCGATCAGGATCGGAGCGGTCGTACGACCGTTGAAAACGGTGAAACCGGCCGATGACGCCCGCGCCGGCGTCACTCCCACCGACGTCAGCAACCCGGCCAGCAGAACGCCGGTCGTCACAGCCGCGGACCATCGCCTGGCACGGCCCCGCGATATCGCTCTCGTCGTGCTGCTCATCTGGACCTCTTTATCCGGGCTGCGACACCCTTCGCCCCTCTCGCCCGACACGTCATCGTGTGGCCGGCATGATCGCAAAGTAGGTATGTCACGACAACTTCTGCAAGAGGTTGCCAAAATTTCCATTTTCGTGGCTAGATGCGTTCGTGGAGCCCCCCACCATTTTTGATGTCGCGTACGCCGCCGGTGTGGCCGCGTCGACGGTCTCCCGGGCGTTCAACAAGCCCGGCCGGGTCAACGAGGCGACGCGGCAGCGGATCGTCGCCGCCGCCGCGAAGCTCGGCTACCAGCACCGGCCGCAGAACCGCGCCCTTGCCGGTCTGCGCCACCGCACCATCGCGATGGTGCTCTCCGACATCACCAATCCGCACTTCTTCGAGCTGATCCGCGGCGCTGAGCAGCGCGCGAAGGCGTCCGACGCCACCCTGGTGATCGTCAACGCCGAGGAGTCCCGGCGCATCGAGGAGAACCAGATTCGCGACCTGGCCACCGGCGTGGACGGGTTCGTGCTGGCCTCCAGCCGGCTCGACGACGAGGTGCTGCGCGACCTGGCCAGAGCGCACCGGATCGTCCTGTTCAACCGGGAGCTGGCCGGGCTGACCAGCGTGACGTTCGACGCCGTCGCCGGCTGCCGGCAGATCCTGGAACACCTGGCCTCGCTCGGGCACCAGGGCTTCACCTACTGCGCCGGGCCGCCGAACTCCTGGATGGGGGCGGCGCGCTGGGCGGCGCTGAGCTCCGGCGCCGAGGCACGCGGCCTGACGGCGCACCGGATCGGCCCGTACGTCCCCAACGTCACAGGCGGCGGGGCCGCCGCCGACGGGGCGCTGCGTACCGGGGTGACGGCGGTCGTGGCGCACAACGACCTCCTGGCGATCGGCATCATCCGGCGTCTCGCGCAGCGCGGTGTCCGCGTCCCGGAGGACATCAGCGTGATCGGGTTCGACGACATCTTCGCCGCCGACTTCGTCCATCCCTCGCTGACCACGCTGGCCGGGCCCGGCTCGCACGCCGGCCGGCTGGCGGTGGAGCTGCTGATCGAGCGGCTCGGCGCCCGATCGCCGCGCGAGGGGGAGGCGATCCGCCTGCCCACCGAGCTGGTGCTGCGCGAGTCGTCCGGCTTCCGTCCCGCCACTTCATCGACTATCGTCGATTGACGATGAACGATGAGAAGGGGCCGCTGCCGCGCGTGGCGGCCGAAGAGTACGCGAGCTGGTTCAAGGCCTTGGCGGACGCGACGCGGATCCAGATCGTGTCGCTGCTGGCCCGGCGGCGCGCGCCGATGAGCGTGGGCGAGATCGTGACCGCCTCCGGCGTGGGCCAGTCCACGGTCTCGCACCACCTGAAGATCCTGGCCGAGGTGCGGTTCGTGCTGGTCGACAAGCAGGGCACCTCCAGCCTGTACCGGATCAACGAGAACTGCGTGAGCTGTTTCCCGACCGCCGCCGACGTGGTCATGGGCAACCCCGCGCCGCTCGCGCCCACCTGCGAGTGAGGGAGCTTCGCCATGGCGTACGACGAGATCATCGACCACTACTCGGCCCTGGCCCGCGCGGCGGGCGCCGGCCGGGTCGTCGCGGACTGCGGGCAGGACGCGTTCGAGCGGGGCGGCTTCGGCGCGGCCGGTTATGACGAGCTCGATGTGCTGCCCGAAGACGCGGTACGGGCCAGCCTGGGGTGCGGCAACCCGGTGGCCGTCGCCGAACTGCGCGACGGTGAGACCGTCCTGGATCTGGGCTCGGGCGGCGGCATCGACGTGCTGCTGTCGGCACGCCGGGTCGGCCCGGCCGGAAAGGCGTACGGGCTGGACGCCAGCGCGGACATGCTGGCGCTGGCCCGGCGCAACGCCGAGCAGGCGGGCGCGACCAACGTCGAGTTCCTGCACGGGCGCATCGAGCGGGTGCCGCTACCGGACCGGTCGGTGGACGTGGTCATCTCCAACTGCGTGATCAACCTGTCCGGGGACAAGGCGGCGGTGCTGGCCGAGGCGTTCCGGGTGCTGCGGCCGGGCGGCCGCTTCGGCGTCGGCGACGTCGTGGTCGACGGCGAGGTCGACAGCCTGATCGACGGCGTGGTCGACGGCGTGGTCGACGGCGTGGTCGACGGCGAGGTCGACGGCGAGCCGGACATGGCGCGGCGGGCGTCGGCCGAGCAGCGGATCGGCTGCGTGGCCGGGGCCCTGCCGGTGGCCGAGTACCGCGAGTCGCTGGCGGCGGCCGGGTTCACCGGGGTGCGCGTCACGCTGACCGCCGATCACGGCGACGGGGTGCACTCGGCGATCGTCCAGGCCGCCAAGCCCGCCGCCGGGCCCGGGGTGGAGGTCCGGCCGATGCGCCCGGACGACGCCGATCAGGTGCTGGCCATCTACCAGGCCGGGCTGGACACCGGCCAGGCCGGCTTCGAGACCGTCGCCCCGATTTGGGAGGGCTTCGACGCGGCCAGGCTGCCGCACCTGCGTTACGTCGCCTGCGACACCGGCACCGGCCAGGTGCTCGGCTGGGTGGCCGCCTCGGCGGTGTCGGCCCGGCCGGTCTACGCCGGGGTCGTCGAGCACAGCATCTACGTCCACCCCGGCTGCCAGGCCCAGGGCATCGGCCGGGCCCTGCTGGCGGCGTTCATCGCCGCCGCCGAGGACGCCGGCGTCTGGACGATCCAGTCCGGCGTCTTCGGCGAGAACACCGCCAGCCTGGCCCTGCACCAGGCGCTCGGTTTCCGGGTGGTCGGCACCCGCGAGCGCATCGGCCGCCATCACGGCCTCTGGCGGGACGTGCTGCTCATCGAGCGGCGGGCGGAATGATGGAGATGACCCGCGAGCCGCTGGGGTGGCGCGCGGGTTCAAGGCGCTGGGCGATCCGTACGCCTGCGCCCGCTCAGTGAGCTGCCGCCCGGCTGAAAGGCCCGTGCCTCATCCGGTGGCCAGCGGGGTGAACAGCGCGCCGAGCCTGGCCACCTGCGCGGGGATGACCCAGTAGTAGACCCAGGTGCCGCGCCGTTCGCTGCCGATCAGCCCGGCGGTGCGCAGCACCTTCAGGTGGTGGCTGATGGTGGGTGCGGTCAGGTCGAAGGCGTCGGTCAGGTCGCACACGCACGCCTCGCCGCCGGCGTGGGAGCCGATCATGGACAGCAGCCGCAGCCGTACCGGGTCGGCCACCGCCTTCAGCAGCGCGGCCAGTTCGGCAGCCTCGCTTTCGCCGAGCGGCTGGCGGGCGATCGGCGCGCAGCAGACCGCATCCTGCGCGTCCTTGCCTTTCGGGACGAGGGGCAGGGTGGTGGTCATGCGGGTGCCTCCGGACCTGGCTGGTGCTTCGATGCCTGTCTAAATGATAGGCGCTCAGGTCAGCAGCATGGAGAGGCCCCGGCGGTCGCCGGCGGCAGCGGGGTGGTCAGCAGGCCGCCGCTGATCCCGGTGGCCAGGCCGACTCGTTGTTCCTGGGCTTCGGCCAGGCCGGAGGAGCACACGCCGGTCTCGGGCAGGTCCAGCCGTACGTCGCGGGCGGCCTCCCAGTCGCCGGCCAGGGCGGCCACGACCGAGCGGGCCTGCTCGTAGCCGGTGGCCAGCAGGAACGTGGGGGCGCGGCCGTAGCTCTTGACGCCGATCGCGTAGTAGCCGGGTTCGGGGTGGGCCAGCTCGTCGGCGCCGTGCGGCGGGACGGTGCCGCAGGAGTGCGCGTTGGGGTCGATCAGCGGCGCGAGCGTACGGGTGGAGCCCAGGATCGGGTCGAGGTCGAGGCGCAGTTCGCCGGCGATGGCGTGGTCGGGACGGTAGCCGGTGGCGGCCACGATGCGCTCGGCCGTGATGGTCTGCTCGGCGCCGGACGGGTCGCGGCTGATCACGCGTATCTGATCGCCGTCGCGTTCGATGGCGTGGGTGAAGAAGCCGGTCACCAGGCGGATGCGGCCGCTTTCGACGTGGGCGTGCAGACGGGTGCCGAGCGCGCCGCGAGCGGGCAGCGCGTCGGCCTCGCCACCGCCATAGGTGCGGCTCGCGTCGCCGGCGCGGATGGCCCAGGTGATCGGGGTGCCCTCCAACTGGGCGAGGGCGAGCAGCGTGGTGGCGGCCGAATGACCCGCGCCGACCACCAGGACGTGCTTGCCGGCGTACCGGTCGCGGTCGGCGCCGAGCACGTCGGGCAGCGCGTGGTCGACCAGGTCCGCCGCGTCGGCCTCGCCGTGGGCGGGCAGGCCGCTGGCGCCGAGCACGCTCGGGGTGGCGTAGGTGCCGGAGGCGTCGATGACGGCGCGGGCGTGCGACTCGGTGCCGTCGGCCAGGCGGATCAGGAACGGCGCCGCCTCACGTCCGGCGGTGCGGACCCGGTCGTAGCCGAGCCTGCTGATCGCGGTCACCTTCGCGCCCGTACGAACCCGGTCGCCGAACAGCTTGGCCAGCGGCGCCAGGTAGTCATCGATCAACTCGGCCCCGGTCGGCAGCCACTCGGCGTCCGGCGCGCTCCAGCCGTCGGCTTGTAGGAGACGACCGGCCGCTGCGTCGATGTTGTACCTCCACGGGCTGAACACCCGCACGTGGCCCCACTTGGCCACCGACGAGCCCGCCTGCTCACCCGCCTCCAGCACCACGAAGTCGAGGCCTCGTTCGGCCAGATGGGCGGCGGCGGCCAGCCCGACGGGGCCGCCGCCGATCACCGCGATGGGCAGTTCGTCGGGGTGTGTGGCCTGCGTGCTGGGCTGGAGTTCGACGGCGGTAGGACCGCAGCATCCGCTCATGGCGCGTCTCCTTGCTGTTTTGAAGTTTATCTAAGTACGCAGGATGCCCGACGGATTCGATGGATGTCAAATTAGAGAAATATCTAATCAGTCGCTGCCCCTTCTCGCGAGCGCAGCCCGGATGTTCGCGGCGTACCTCGTCGTACCACCCCCGGAGCGGACGCCGGCGCATGCTGACAGACGCGGCGCTGAAGGGGAACAGTCTCTACGTGGCCGATCGCGGTCACGCCTTGCGCAATCATCAGGAGTTCACCCATGAACCTCGATCATGTACTGGTCAACCGCGACGCCGACTTCGTGACGATCACCATGAACCGGCCGCAGCGGCGCAACGCCCTGTCGCTGGCCCATCTGCGTGATCTGATCAACGCGTTCGAAGCCGCCGGTGACAGCGACGCCTCGGGAATCATCCTGGCCGGGGAAGGCCCGGTCTTCAGCGCCGGTCACGACTTCGCCGACGTCGCCGAGGCCGACTCGGACGCCGTACGCACCCTGCTGGACACCTGTCTCCGCCTCATGGAACTGATCGAATCGGTGCCGCAACCGGTCATCGCCCGAGTCCACGGCCTGGCGACCGCGGCAGGCTGTCAGCTGGTCGCCACCTGCGATCTCGCCATCGCCGCCGACTCCGCAGGCTTCGCCGCGCCCGGTGGGAAGGGCGGCTGGTTCTGCCACACCCCGATGGTCGCCATCGCCCGAAATATCGGCCGCAAACGGGCTGCCGAGCTGGCCTACACCGGCGACACCATCACCGCCGCGCAGGCTCTTGAATGGGGGCTCGTCAACCGGGTGGTGCCCGCCGCGGACCTCGATGCCGCCGTCCACGACCTGCTCGGCCGGGCCACCCGCGGTAGCCGCGCCTCGAAGGCCCTCGGCAAGCGCACGTTGTACCAGCAGTTGTCCCTGCCGCAGGCGGATGCGTACGAGCTCGCCACCAAGATCATGGCCGAGTCCTCGCAATCCGGCGCGGCCCGCGAAGGAATGTCGGCGTTCCTGAGCAAACGCCAGCCGAAGTGGAGCGACTGACACGTCCATCCACTTCCACATCGGCGCAGCGACGGGATCACCCGCCGCCACGCACAGCCGCCGTGCCAGGCGCCGTGCAGCAGGACGAACGTGCTCATGCTTCTCCCAGGTCTTCGAACAGGGCGAGCGCCGTCGCCGTGTTGGAGGCGGGCACGTGATAGGTGTCGTGGATCCGCGTGATCCGGTCGCTGAGCGCGCCGCGCATGACCAGCCACATGATCAGCTCGATGCCCTCGGTCCCGGCTTCGCGGATGTAGTCCTCGCGCGTGAGCGCGGCCAGTTTCTCCGGCTCGGACTCGATCGCCCGCAGGAACATGCGGTCGAACTCAGGGTTGATGAGCCCGGCCCGCGCGCCGGCGAGCCGGTGCGACATGCCGCCCGTACCGAACACCGCCACTTTCACATCCTGCGGGTACGACCCGATCGCCCGGCCCAGCGCAAGACAGCGGGCCGCCGTCAGCCCGTGGTCGATGTCGAGCCGGTGAAAGGTCGCGAGGTCGAACCCGTCGTCCATGAGCGCACCCACGAGGCGGCCGGCTTCCTGCGTAGGGCGGAGCACGTCAACGCCGCTTCGCCGGCCGATCTCGCCGCTCCGGCTGATCGGTATTGGTTCTACGGACTTCCCGAGGGCCGGGTCGTGCAAGGCGGCTGGCTACGTGGTGCGGCCGTTTCGGCCAGGTGCTCGCTCGTCCGGCGTAAGGTCGCGTGCAGGTCGGCGCCGTCCGTGCGCAGGGCGCCGAGTTCCTTCCTGGCCTGGCCGATCAGTGCCGCCATGCCGGGCTCCGGACGGGCGCCCGGTGACGCTTCGACGTGCTCGGTGATCCGGCGCAGGGAGCGGGCGCTGTCCCGGAGGGTGTCGAAGACGTCGGCGTGCCGCCGGGCGCCGGCCCGCCAGCGGCCCAGCAGCCGCCGCCGGGCCTCGAAGGGCGGGGCGATCTCCGCCACGCGGCCGACGGCCTGTTCGAAGCGGGCGCGGTGCTCGGGCAGCCGCTCGTCCGCGCCGCCCTCCTGCAGGCTCTGGAGGAGGGCGGCCAGCGCACGTACGGACTCGGCCACGCGCAGCCTGGCCACGGCCGTACTGCGTACCGGGAGCACATACCACGAGACCGCGATAGCCACCGCGCCGCCGAGCAGGATCCCCGCCAGGCGGACGGTCAGCATCGACGCGACGCTCTGCCCGAAATAGGCGGAGGTGAAGGCCAGCGCGGCGGTGATGCTCGCGGCCCAGTACGCGTAGTTGAACGGTCGCAGCCACACTCCGGCCACCAGAACGGCGCAGATGGCGGCGAGTTGTGCCGCCGGGCCGCCCGCGAGCAGCGGCAGCAGCAGCGTCGCGCCGCCCGTGCCCACCGCCGCGCCGGCGACCCGCAGGATCCCCTTGTACACGACGTCGGCCCGCCCCCTGTTGCCGCTGAACACGAGGAAGGTCGTCAGCACCATCCACTGCCAGTGCTCGCCCAGGACGAGCCGGCCGCAGACGAAGGCGAGCGACAGGGCCACGCCGAGCTGGATCGCCATCTTGGTGCTCGCCGGCAGCCGCCCCCGAGGTGAACCGTCCGCGCGCCGTGGCGGCGGCGGGCCGGTCAGCAGGTGGATCGCCAGCACCACGCCGCACGTCACCAGGGCTATCAGCGCCGTCCACCCGAGGTCCGGCATGCCGACCGGCGCCACCAGCACCACGACGAGCAGCGGCATGGACGCCTGGGCCCCGGCGGCGGTCGCGCGCCCGCCCCAGCGGCGTACATAGACGGTGGCGCTCATGGCGAGGACGAACAGGGCCGCGCCGAGCACGGCGTACGGGCCGGCCAGCAACGCGTGCGTCACGACGGCCGCCGCCGCGGCGATCGGCAGCACGGTGAGGGCGGTGAGACGGTCCGGCCAGTCCTCGTCACGCCGCTCCCTGCCCATGGACAGGCCCAGCGCGGCGGCCACGACGAGAAGACCGGGGTTCAGCCGCGCGACATGCACGATGGCCCCCGCGACACCGAGGCTGGCCGTCGTGGCCGCCAGGGTGACCGCGGCGGCCTTCACTCGATGGTTCATACGTGAAAGCTTAGTACTTTTGGCTAAAATGCGTGATTGTATCCGTATAGATATAAGTGATAGCGTAGCAATATGAGAGAACAGGTGGCGGCGGAGACCCGTCGGGCGGTCATGAGCCTGGCTCGGCGGCTGCGGGCCGAGCGCCCGGCCGACGCGCTCAGCAGCAACAAGGTGAGCGTCCTCGGGCACCTGTATCGCCGTGGCCCCAGCACCCCGACGCAGATCGCCGTGGCCGAGCACCAGCAGCCCCAGTCGCTGACCCGCGTGTTCGCCGAACTGGAGGACGAAGGGCTGATCGCCCGCACGCCGAGCCCCCACGACCGGCGCGCGTCGGTGCTGGAGCTCACGCCCGCCGGCCGCGAGGTGCTGGCCCGTGACGTGGCCGTGCGCGATCACTGGCTCGCCACCGCGATGGAGGGGCTGAACGAGACCGAGGTTCAGGTGATCGGCCTGGCGGCGGCCCTGCTGACGGAGCTGGCCGAGCGTGACCAGGCGGTCAGCTGAAGGGGACGCCGTCGAAGGTGCCGGACAGAGCCGGCCGGGTGGAGAAGGCCGCCCAGGACAGCTGGCCTCGCCTGCCGTGCACCCGAGTTCTTCGGCCTGCCGGAGGATTCGGCTCTGGGAGCAGGCTCCCAGAGCCGAATGCGACCGTAGGACTCACCGAGCGGGGATCACCCGGATCCCAGCGGGTCGTGCCATTGCTCGCCGGTCGAGATTCCCCAGGTGGATCCGACCATCCAGCCACCCATCTGACGCCCGGTGACCGTCACCATGTGCGCGCCCACCGCGCTGCGATAGTCGGGCCTTCGAGCGGCCTGACCGAAGGGCAGTTGCCTGGCGCCCGTGTGGGGGTTCGGGCTCTTCACCGGGCTCCTCATCGCCGGGCCGCCCATGCGCCAGGACACGACGTCGACCAGGATATGAGCCCCGTCCTGGAGACATCGGCCCCAACTGGGATCGCTGGCGCAGTCATAGGCGTTGCCCATGAAGCTGATGCCCATGGTGACCGCGCCCGCGACCGTGCACAGGCCCGCGGTCGCGAAAATACAGATGCCGAAGCCGGCCACACCTATCACGGTGCCGAAATTCTGGCCGACCCACTTCGCGGCCGACCCGAGCGCCATCGCGCCGTCGTGCATCGCCCCGCCCAGCGCCTCCAGGCCGCTGCCGATGCAGCCCCAGAAGCCGTGGCAGCCCTCGTCCTTCGGCTTCGGCTTGGTGTAGGGAATCGGCTTGGAGTTGTAGCCGCCGATGCGGCCGCGGGGACCCCCGGCCCCGTTCCAGTCGTGTTGCGCGGCGCGGCTGCGGGCGGCCCGCTTCTGGGCCACGATCCGGGGCAGGTTCCTGCAGTAGTCGCGGCCGCCCTCGCACCGCGCTCCGAAGTCCCTGAGGTGCGCGATCGGCTTCTTGGGCTTCTTCGGCTTCTTCGGTTTGGGCTTGGGCTTGTTGTAGATTGTCTTCCGGCCGTGGTCGCCCTCCAGGTAGATCTGCCCGTCGGGGTCGCTCATCGTGGCGGGGTTGTTGTTGGCGTAGGCGTAGGCGTTCATCTGCTGTGGGTCGTACGGATCGATGATCGGATCGACCGAGACGAACGTGCCGCTCGCCGGGTCGTACTCGCGGGCCCCCAGCCGGGTCAGGCCGGTGCCGGGGTTGAGCGTGCCGCCGACGAAGCCGCGGCTGCCGGCGGGCCAGTTCGAGATCGTGCCGCGCGGGTTGCCGAACAGGTCCATCCGGCGCGTGGTGACCGCCAGCGTGGTGGCGTTGACGGCGACCTGCGAGGTGCCATGGTGGTCGTCCACCGTCCAGATGAGGCCGTCGCCGGTACGCGTGCCCAGCCCGTCGTAGTAACGGGTCCCGGTCTTCGAACCCGTCGCGAGGTTCAGCTTCACCTCGCCGTCGCCGACGAACAACGTCTCCGAGCCCGGATCGCGGCGGATCAGCTGTTCGCCCCCGGCGTCGTACAGGTAGGACGTGGTCCTGCCGCCGGCGGTGACGGACGTCAGCAAGCCCTCGTCGTCCCAGGCCAGAGTCTGGGTGCCGCCGGGTCCCGGCCTGCCGGTGGCGTTGCCGGCGGCGTCGTAGGCGTGGCTTCCGCCCGTCGCGCCGCTGGTGGCCGTCACGGCGTGCGGCCGGACCACGCCGTCGCCGGGCTGGGGGTAGGAGTAGGTGGTCGTGACGTCGGCGGCGCCGGCCACGCCCTTGACCGTCTTGGCCTTGCGGTTGCCGATCAGGTCGTAGGTGTACTGGTGCCAGTACGGCGCGGGCCCGCCGATGGCCGACGGCGTGGCGGGGCAGGTGTCATCGGTCTGGGTCCAGGCCTCGGTGACGCGGCGCAGGTGGTCGACGTTGAAACACTGCGTGTCCTTGGCCTGGCCCGCGGTGCTGTCGGTGATCCGCCTGACGTTGCCCGCGTCGTCGTAACCGTAGGTCAGATCGTTGACCGCGACCCGGCCCGCCTGCTCACGCTCGGTCAGCGTCTCGGAGACCCGGCGGGTGCCCTCCTCGTAGTAGGTGGTGCGCCACAGCTTCTTGGCGCCGGCGCCGAGCTGCTGCTGGGAGGTCTCACCGAGCTGCGTGTACGTCGTGCCGGAGAGGTAGAAGGTCTCCTCATCGTTCTTCAGCGTGGTCAGCCGGCCCAGCTCGTTGTAGTCGTAGTCGAGGGTCTCGGCATCCAGATCGCCCAGCTTCGGCACGGTCTTGGTGTCCAGGCTGCCGTCGGCCGCGTACGTCATCGTCGTCGTGTACTCCGCGGCGAGCCCTTCCACGCCCGGGATGGTCACCTTGGTGCCCTTGGGCCGCCCGGCCGCGTCGAAGCCGGTGATCTCACTCGTGTACGCGTGCCCGCCGACATACCTGGTCGAGGACACCAGGTCGTCCTTGTCGTAGACCACCTTGGTCAGCAGTGTCCCGGTCGCCGACCCCAGCCGCGTCTCCACGACCCGCCCGAGCCGGTCGTACACCGACGCGACGGTCTTGCCGCGCGCGTCCGTGGTGGTCAGCAACTGGTCGGCTTCGTCGTAGGTCATCGTCGACGTGCCCTTGTCCGGGTCCTCCGACTTGATCCGGCGGCCCAGCACGTCGTAGGTGTGGCGCCACACGTTGCCCGCCGCGTCGGTGACCTTCGCCAGGTCGCCGCCCTTGGTGTAGGCGTACCGCGTGACCTCCGGAGCACCCGAGCCCGGGTGCTGCTCCAGCGCGATCACCCGGTCGCGGACGTCGGTCCGCTTGGTGGTCACCGTCCCGCCCCGCGGCGGGATCGTGGTGACCCAGTCGGGACCGTGGGACGTGGTGGTGCGCCAGCGCTCGGCGTTGTGCTCGAAGTAGATCTCCGCGGTCTTACGTTCCGCGCCGTCGTAGGTGGTGACGTTCGCGGGCGGCAGTTTGGCGGCGTCCGTGTTCACCAGCGAGTGCAGCGCCGTCCCCGGGTCGCCGGTGGCGTGGTAGGCGGGACGGGTGACGCTGACCAGGCCGCGCGAGTCGTACAGGGTGTCGGTCACGATCCGGCCGCCGCCCGGGCTGGGCTCCTGCGTCTGCCGGGGCCGCAGGAACCCGTCCAGCAACTGGTAGCCGACGACCTGGTTGCCGTTGGCCCTCAGCGTGCTGGTGCGGGTCCAGTTCGGGCCGCCGCCGCGGTTCACGCCGTACTCGTACGCGACGTTCGGGTCGCCGTCCGCCTCCGTCCGGCCCGGCTTGTACACCTTCACCAACCGGCCGAGAGCGTCGTACGTCAGCGACGTCTTGCGGCCGCCCCTGTCGACCTCCGCGAGGGGGCTGCCCCAGGCGGGGTCGAAGGTGGTGGTGGCCACCTGACCGGCCGCGTTGGTCGCCGCGGCCTCGGTGGTCAGGCCGTTGACCTCCTTGTACGCGGTGCTCGTCGCCCGCTCCAGCTTGTCCTTCGACTCCGTCTTCCGGCCGTAGCCGTCGAAGACCGAGACCTCGGTGACCAGGTAGCCGGGCGTGCCGCCGGTGTACGCCTTGGCCTCCTCCGACCGGGTCACGTCGCCCTTGAGCGGCGGCTCGCCGGCCGCCCGGCCGTCGTAGGACAGCCGGGTGTCGGAGATGACGTCATCCGGGTACGACGGGGTCGCGCCGCAGGCCACGCCCACGGTCGTGGCCGTACTCGGGAACCCGAAGAGTGATTTTTCAGGATTGTGGACGTACGTGGTGGTCGTGCACTGGTCGTCGTCCGTCTTGGTGATGTCGCCGTGGTCGTGGACCTGGGTCTCGTTGCCGTACTGGTCGTAGGTCTTGTCCTGCCGGGTGACCAGCTCGGTGCCATCGGCCCGCCGCTCCCGGGTCTCCACCCGCTTGGTCTCCACCTGATAGGCCTTGAACGTGCCCTGGGTGGCGGTCAGCCGGGTGACCGGCTCGTTGATCTCGGTGGTCAGCGGGGTGTCGCCGTCGTAGGTGATCTCCTCGCGCAGGAAGCCCGACAGCGGCTCGTCGTCGTCGATCTCCACGCCGGTGGAGTCCTCGACCTTCACCGGCTTGGTGCCGCCCGCCGGGTTGAGCCGGTCGCCGTTCATCCCGCGGAAGTGCAGGTACTCGGTCCTGGTCACCGGCTTGTTCTCGTCGTTGGCCGGGTCGCCCTGCCGGACCACGACCCGCTCGTAGCCGCGCCAGTCCGACCAGGTCCGCTTCTTCTCCTCGACCAGCGGGTCGTCGCCGTACGCCCAGGCGCCGCCCTTGACCTCGTCGTACTCGTACCTGGTCACCATGTCCTTGGCGTCGGTCAGCAGGTCGTCCTCGACCACCGTGGCCACCACGTACTTGTGGAACCAGTCGTTGACCGGCTCACTCGCCGGCGGCATCGCCCATTTGACCGGGAAGCAACGCTTCGTGTTGGTCTCCGCAGCGGCCGGCAGATTGCCCTGGGCGCACTCCGCCGGCATGTAGGACACATCGGTCGCGCTGCCCGACTCGGAGGTGATCCGGGTGATGCGCGGCTTGTTCAGCGCGGGCAGGCCGCCGTCGGTGGAGTAGTTGACCCGGTTGGGCATCATCGTGCCGTCGAAACCCACCGCGCCCAGCGCGATCTGGGGGCTCTTGGCCAGGCCGGTGTGAGTGATGCCGTTCAGCCACAGCGACCGGTCCTCGGTCCCGTCGTTGGCCGGCGGGTAGACGTGGGCGAAGTCCCACCGATCCACGTCACGGTAGGCGCCGCCGCCGGAGGATACCTGCGTGGTGATCTTCGACAGGCGCTTGGTGGACCAGAACGTCGGCGACTGCTTGTCCCCGCACGTGGCGGTCGCGCAATCGGCGTCCCAGGGCACGTCCGGCCAGACCGCGGAGGTGTGGGTGGCGCAGGTCTGGTCGGGCAGGCAGCGGTCGGCCGGCTCGAACATCACCCGCGCCGGGGCGTGCCCTGAATACTCCTGGCCGGTGCGGGTGCCGTACTCGATGCGGGCCAGGGTGCCGCCGCGCTCGTAGGTGGCCGTGGTCTGGCCCTTGTTCTGGGCGTACTTGTTGGTCTCCGGGCTGTAGAAGTAGGTCATCGAGTTGCCGTGCGCGTCCACGACGTAGTCGAGGTTCCACCGGTAGGCCTGCTTGCAGGCCGAGGCGGCGAACGTGGCCGCGCGGCAGGGCTCGTCGGTGTCGTTGCCGAACACCGGCATGGTCCAGGTCGACTGCGTGGTGGCCCGCCCCGTCGCCCAGCCCGGCAGCCGGTTGAGGCCGAAGAAGTATTGCGTGCCGTCGGTCGTGGTGACCTTCCAGTACTCACCGTTGTCGTCGCCGTTGACCTGGGGGTCGTTCCTGACCAGATGCTCGACCCGGGTGCCGTCGTCGCTCTTGGGCCGCCACACATTGTTCGCGAACACCATCCGGCCGGAGATCTTGCCGAACGACATGGTGGCGTTGTCGGTCTCCCAGCACATGTCGCCGGTCTTGGTCTTGCCGTTGTTGCCGTCGAGGTCCTCCGCGCAGCTCTTGTACGACCGCTCGATGTACCCGGGCGTCAGATTCCAGCCCTCTCCGATCCAGGACGGCTGGTTGTTGGTCGAGACGGTGCGCCCGTCCACCGCGCCGGAGGAGTACGACAGTGAGAGCCCGGGGGCGAGCTCCCCCGGCACGGGCGGCGTGCGGATCGGATACGACCAGGAGAAGTCGCCGCTCTGGGTGGAGACCTGCCACATTCCCGAGGGGGCCAGCGACGTGGCCTTGTAGTCGCCCTTCGAACCCTCCGCCGCCGCGGACAGCGCCAGCGTGCTCGCCGTGCCGCCGATCGTCACCTGCGCCGAGACCGTACCGGCCTTGACGTCGTTACGCACCGCCGTGACCGGGGTCGTGTCGCCTGGAGCGGGGGAGAGCCTCAGGCGCGAGGCCCAGTCACCGCCGTACGCGCCTCTGAAGGCCGAATAGTCCACGGTCACCGTCACCGGACCGCGCCCGGCCCGGCCGTCGGCGCGTTCGACGGACAGGAGCAGCCCGGCCACGCCCGCCTTCTCGGCGACGGCCCGATCCTGGATCGCGACCTTCACCTTCGCGGGGCCCGGCTGTCCGGTCGGCGCCACCCACACCGGCAGCGACCCGGCGCGGCGAGTCTGGGCGGCGGGCAGCGTCACCTCGGCCGCTCCCGCCGCCGGCCAGTCCGCCTTCGCGGCCGGCCGGCGCGCGAACTTCGCCTCGGGGTCGGGCCGGGCGGCCGGGGGCACGAAGTCCTCGCCCGGCACCGGTTCGACCTCGTCCGGGTCGCTCGGCCTGACCGGCGCCGCCAGGGCCATGGCGTCCACGATCTGGGCGGGTGTCGCCCCGGCCGGCGTGGAGGCCATCAACACGATGAATAAGCCACTCAAGATCGCGATCGACCACGATCGCCAACGGGTTTGAGGCATGGGTTGCTCGAGTTCCTTCCCGGGTCACAGGCCGGTGGCGACGAAGCCGAGAGAGCGGTCCAGTTGCTGGTCTTCGCAGTTGCGGTCGAGCGAGTCGAAGAGGTCACCCCAGCTCGCGCGGCAGCGGAACAGTTCGGCGCCGACCGCCCCCGGCGCGCCCGGCACGCTCTGCGGCGGGGCGGTCCAGATGTAGCCGAGCGGGCGCACCACCGTCTTGTTGTCGCAGGTGGCGTCGGTCGAGGTGAAGAAGTCGGTGCCGTCGCGGCAGTCCATCAGCGCGGTGGTGCCGGGCAGCCGGGTCATCGACAGGGCGCCGATGGCGCGCTCCGGGCGGTAGTTCGCCGCCAGCCGTCCGGTGTCGCTCGCGTGGTCGTACGGGTAGCCGGTCGCCAGATGCCTGATCAGGTGGGTGTACGCGCGGGTGTGACCGAGCGGGGTCGCCTCCGTGGTCTGGCCCTCACAGCCGGGATCGACGGACACGAAGTGCCCCACATTGGGGATCAGGCACCGATACAGGCGCAGCGTGGGCACACCGGCCGGCGGCGTGGTGTACGTGCGCCCGATGGCGCCGAGGTTGGTGAAGGTGCCGCAGTCGAGGTCGAGGAAATAGTCGGCCGCGCCGTTGCGGCAGGAATAGACGGTCTGGGTGCCGGGCGCGTCGGCCGGCGCCGGCATGCCGAGGGAGAACTCGAAGTGCGAGCCCAGCGGCACCGGCCCCGTCGTCACGATATGCCGTCCTGACAGGTTGAAGAACCGCCCGAGCTGGCCAGCGTAGGCCGTGGAACGCTGGGTGACCGGGTTGCGGCGCTCCTCCGCGATCTGGGCCGGCGTGCGGACGCCGGTCCACGCGTGCACGTCGTCGATCACCCCGGCGAACGGCGTGGCCGGGGCGCCGTTCTGCCGCCCCCGCCCGACCTGGAACGCGCCGGTGGCGTTCACCGTGGCCGTCGCCGTCGTCCTGCTCGTCTTCGTGGTGTCGACGTAGACGTGGAGACGGATCTCCTTGGCGGCCGCGTCGTAGACCCCGGCCAGATGGGTCCACACGCCGGCCTGCGCGTCGTCGGCCGAGTCGGCGCTGACGGTCAGTTGGGTGTCGCTCGCCGAGCCCGGCAGCGCGAACGACCACTTGCGCGTGTCGCCGCGGTAACGCAACTGGAAGCCGCTGCCCTGGCCGGCGTCCTGACTGAGGACCGTACGCGTCTGGCCGTCGGCGGCGTCCAGCTTGACCCAGGCGGCGACGGTGAGGCTCGCGTCGGTGCGCACCGCGGGACCGCCGGTCGACACGGAGCCGCCGCTGAGCCGCACCGCCCCGGTGCCCACCTGGCCGGTGGTCCAGGAGGCGCCACCGGCGAGCGTGCCGATCCGGTAGTTGCCGGAGACCTCCTGCGCCGTGGTGCCCGATCCGTCGTCCAGCGGCAGGAACAGCTCCTCGGTGGCCGGGGCGGCGGCCAGGTCGTGGATCTCGCCGGCCGTCAGCAGCCGGTCGTAGATCCGCACCTCGTCCAGCGCGCCCGGCCAGTATTCCACCGGCCCGCCCGCCGCCTGGGCGCGGCCGAGCTGCACCGTCCCGGTGCCCTTCCACGGCGTGGTGTGGCCGGTGGTGGTGCCGGGCACGCCGTCCACATAGATCCTCAGCTGTCCGGCGGCCGCGTCGTACGTGCCCAGCAGGTGCGTCCAGCGGCCGGCGACCGCCGTCGTCGCCGACTCGGCGCTGCGCCGCTCCGCGCCGGAGCCGTTGGCGGCCGGCATCGTGAAGTTCCACTTCTGGGTGGCCGGGTCGTAGCGCAGCGAGAAGGCGCTGACCTGGCCGCCGTCCTGGCTGACCGCCGTCCGGGCAGTGGAGTCCAGGCGATCGAGCTTCACCCAGGCCGAGACGGTGAACGTCTTGTCCGTCTCCACGGTGGGCCCGCCGCCGGTGCCGGCGTAGCCGGTGGACCCGTTCAGCCACAGCGCGTCCCCGTGCCGGCCGGCCTGCCACTGCGCCGCCGGCCCGAGGGCGACCGTCGCGTCGTGGCCGTTCGGCGAGTCGTCGACCACGGCAGGTTCGACGTATCCGTCCAGCTTCCAGTGTCCCTTGGGGGGCGTGCCGGAGCCGACCCAGAAGCTGTAGCGGTATTCGGGGCCCGCGTTGCCCGCCCGGTCCACGCTGCGGACGTACAGGTCTCTGCGGGCGTCCTCAGGGGGAGTGACCAGCACGTTCGCGGTGCCCGACTCGGCGGCGACGTACGATCTGCCCTGGAAGCCCAGCAGGTAGTACTCGAACCCCGCGACGTCCGCCACGCCGTTCGCCTCGAAGGCGAACCCGCCGGTGAACCCGATCGCACCGCCTCCGGGGCAGGGGTCGTAGTCCGGCGGCGCGCACTCGGGGTAGGTCACCGAGCTCACCTTGGGCGTCTTGTCCGGGCCCGTCCTGTCGACGGTGACGTCGCACCACGGACCCCACGGGCCGGAGTCGATCCCGTCGGTGCCGCGCACCCGGTACGCCAGCTCGGCCCCGTCGGCGGCGTACGCGGACGGCACCTCGGCGGTGAAGGTCGAACCCGACTGCTTGGGGTCGGTGACGACCCCGCCCAGCCGCGCGCCGCCCCTCGCGTACCACTCGAACTCGGCCCGCACCAGCCCACCGTCGAGGTCGGAGACCGCCGCCGCGAGCCGCGGCCCGCGCATCCCGTGGTTGGGGTCGCCGTCGACGTACGGGTTGACCCGCGGCTCGTCCGGCGCCAGCGCGCACGTCCTGCCCTCCACCGTCTGACCGGACGGCGCGGCGGGGACGGTGTTGTAGGTGACGACCAGGTCCGGCTGGGCCTTGTCGCCCTCCTTGTTCTGCGTCTTGAACTTCTTCCAGGCGTACTTGTCGCGCGCGTTCTCATCCTGGTCGGACGCCTTCAGCAGGATCGCCGTATGGCCGCCGTGCGAGGTCAGCCCCTTGCGGACCGCCGCCATGGCGTCGAACGAGACCCACGATCCCGGGCAGGTCGCGCTGTAGCCGTGGGCGATGTTCTGCGTGCCCAGATGGACCGGCTCGCCTCCCGGGTACGGCTGGGTGGCCCAGGTGGTCCCGGAGTTGACCGGGTTGGTGCCGTACGCCTCCAGGTCCTTCTTGGCGCACGACGGCGAGTAGTCCTCGAACACGTTGAACTCGGCGCTCAGCACGTGCTTGCCGATCAGGAACGACGCGTCGTACTGGAAGTAGGTCCTGGCGATCCCGACGCCGTTGCAGCCGCTCCAGCCGCAGTAGCCGACCTTGGCCAGCTTCTCCGTGTCGCCGCCCCAGAAGTGGCCGGCGTCGGAGTACAGCAGCGACCACCCCGTGAACGCGGCCGGGTAGTCCGTCATGATCTGCACCGGGAACGTCGTCGCCGCATCCCGTAGCGCCGGCGAGTCCTCGCCCGGCGTGAGCCGTCGCACGGTGGCCGACGGCGCCGAGTCCCACATCGTCGTGGTTCCGGCTCCGAGTAGCTTCTCGCCGGCCGGCTCGGTCAGCTTCGGATTCGCCGCCGCGGCCCTGTTCTTGACCACCAGCGTCCGCGAGAAGCTCTGGGCCGTCGCCGTCATGCGCAGGTCCACACCCGGGAGGACCTCGGGATAGGTCGCCGTGTCGCCGCTCAGCACCGGCTTCGGCAAGGGGCCAGGCCAGCGCAACTCGGCGACCTGCCCCTTGCCCTGCCCTTTACCCTGCCCGAGCCGGGCCAGGGGCTGGTCGCCGCCGCCGGAGAAGACGACCGGAACCGTGCTCGCGACCGGTTCCACGCCGCCGTCGGGGCGCTGCCGTAACGTCGCGTCCACCGGTACCCATCCCGTGCCGCGCCGCACGCGGACCGGGACGGTGTGCAGCTCGGCCGTGAACGACCCGTCGGGGTTGGCGTAGACGTCGCGGACCTCGGTCCGCTCCGACGGAACCGGGACCCGCTCGCCGGTCCGCCTCGCCTCCTGGACGGCCCAGGGCGCCGATCCTGCCGGATCCACCGCCGCCTGCGCCTGCGCCTGCGTCGAAACCGGTAACAAGCCTGACAGGAGGGTCATCGCTCCCATGACGAGAGCACACAGACGCCAGCGCACCGCGCCTCCTAGAAACTTGGGTAGGCCGTTCCAGGTGGCGATCGGCCAGGCTCAGTGTGAGCCGCCGGAGACTCTTGATCCAGGGCATTCAGCGGACATATGGCGGGCCTTTCTCATTGCGTACGCTGGTTACCGGATGGAATAAATAGCAAGCGTGTGCAATTATCTTCATCGTCGTGTGCGAGCGACGCGCCTCTCGCCCCGGCGGCCGACCCGTCAGGCGCGTACGGGAGTTCCGAGATGCCCACCCTGTTCACCCCGGTCACCTTCAGGTCGCTGACCATCCCCAACCGGATCTGGATGGCGGCGATGTGCCAGTACAGCGCCGAGCCGGAGGGTGAGACGGCAGGCGTTCCGACGGACTGGCACTTCGCCCACCTCGCCGCACGCGCCTCCGGAGGGACCGGCCTGATCGTCACCGAGGCCACCGCCGTCAGCCCCGAGGGCCGGATCTCCCCTTATGACCTCGGCATCTGGAACGACGTCCAGGTGGCGGCGTTCCAGCGCATCACGGCGTTCCTGAAGTCGCAGGGCACCGTCCCCGCCATCCAGCTCGCCCACGCCGGGCGCAAGGCGTCCACCGAGCGCACCTGGGTCGACGGCGGGCGCCCGATCACTCCGGACGAGCCGTACGGCTGGACGCCGCTGGGCCCCAGCGCGGTCTCCTTCGCCCCCGCGTCGACCACGCCCGAGGAACTCTCCGCGGAGCGCATCCGTGAGATCGTCCAGGAGTTCGCCGACGCCGCCCGGCGGGCGCTCGAAGCCGGATTCGAGGTCGTCGAGATTCACGGCGCCCACGGTTACCTGATCCACGAGTTCCTCTCCCCGCACAGCAACCACCGCACCGACGAGTACGGCGGCTCGTTCGAGGGCCGGATCCGCTTCGCGCTGGAGATCGTCGACGCCGTACGCGCGGTGTGGCCCGAGGACCTGCCGCTCTTCTTCCGCGTCTCCGCCACCGACTGGCTCACCGAGAACCCCGAGGACGACCGCGACGGCTGGACCGCGGACGACACCGTCCGCCTCGCCAAGGAGCTCCACGCCCGCGGCGTGGACCTGCTCGACGTCTCCACCGGCGGCAACGCTCCCGGCGCCAAGATCGTGGCCGAGCCCCACTACCAGGTGCCGTTCGCCGCGCGGGTACGCGACGAAGCCGGTGTCCCCGCCGCGGCCGTCGGCCTGATCACCGAGCCCGCCCAGGCGCAGCAGGTCATCACCTCGGGCCAGGCGGACGCCGTCCTGCTGGGCCGCGAACTCCTGCGCAACCCCTCCTGGGCGCGCCGGGCCGCCGAGGAGCTCGGGGGCCAGGTCGGCACCCCCGTCCAGTATCACCGCGCCTGATCGTCACCTGCGTGAGCGGCCCTCGTGGCCGCTCACAGGTGCCGGAGCGTGTATTCCGCGCCGGCGAACGCGCCGCCCTGCACGTCGTGCTCCGCCTCTTCCGGGGGTATGCGCGCCGCGAAGGCTTCCGCGTCGTCCACGGGCGTGTATCCCAGGGCCGGCTCCACGTCCCAGAACCGGCGCGTGTTGGCGGACACGGCATAGGCGGCCGTGAAGTCGATGCCGGGGGCGGTGAGAGCGGCGCGGACGAAGCCGAGGCAGTCGCGCGGGCTCAGCCAGGTGGCCAGATGCCGTCGATCGGCCGGTTCGTCCTCGAAGCTGCCGATGCGCAGGCACACCACGGACAGGCCGAACTTGTCCGCGTACAGACGCCCCAGTGCCTCGACCGCCACCTTGCTCACCCCGTACAGGCCGTCCGGGCGCGGCGGCATGTCGGCCGTGACGGTGGTCGAGACCGGATAGAAGCCGGTGAGCCGGTTACTGCTGGCGAGCACGACCCGTCCGACCCCTTGCCGGCGCGCACCCTCCAGCACGTTGTGCGTCCCCCGCACATTGCCTTCCAGCAGGTCCGGCAGCGGCGCCTCATCCGGCACGCCCGCCAGGTGCACCACCGCGTCCGCCCCTTCCAAGGCCGCCGTCACCGCGCCGGCGTCGCGCAGATCGAGCCGCCGCACCTCCTCGGCCGGCGACTGCGCGACGAGGCCGACCCGATCGACGAGCACCAGACGTTCCGCCTCACCGCGCAGACCGGCCCGCACCACCGACCCGATACGCCCGGCCGCACCGGTGACCACCACAGTTCCAAGACTCGTTCCCATGACGGCCACTCTGCCGCACACCACCCGTCATATAGGTATCGGTGATAGCCCTGATCGCCATCCGGGCTTTGTGCCGGGTCCGTGGCGTGTGGTTGATTCGAGACGCTCCGAGCGGCGAATCCCATTCCATGGCACCAGTGAGTACGAGGAGGAGCGCGTGAGGGACGCGGTCATCGTCGATGCGGTTCGCACCCCCATCGGAAAACGCAACGGCGCCCTGTCCGGCATTCACCCCGTGACCCTTTCCGCACACGTGCTGAAGGCGCTCGCCGGGCGTACCGGAGTGGAGCCGGGCGAGATCGACGACGTCGTCTGGGGTTGCGTCAGCCAGGTCGGCGACCAGTCCGGCAACGTCGGACGGGCCGCCGTGCTGGCGGCCGGATGGCCGGAATCCGTTCCCGGCACCACGGTCGACCGCCGGTGCGGCTCCAGCCAGCAAGCGGTCCACTTCGCGGCCGCGGGGGTCGTCGCCGGACACTACGACTTCGTGATCGCCGGTGGGGCCGAGTCGATGAGCCGCGTGCCCATGGGCTCGGCCGCGCGGGACGGCCGGCCGTACCCGGACGAGGTGCTCGAACGGTACGGCGTGTCCGGGTTCAACCAGGGCATCGGCGCGGAGATGATGGCCGGACGGTGGGCCCTGTCCCGGCGGCGGCTCGACGCGTACGCGGCCCGCTCCCATGAGAGGGCGGCGGCGGCCGTCGACTCGGGCGCGCTCGACGGACAACTCACCTCGATACCGGGAACGCTGCGAGCCGATGAAGGCATTCGCCGTGGCTCGTCGGTGGAGACGCTGGGCGGGCTGAAGACCGCGTTCCGCGAGGACGGCGTGATCACCGCCGGGAACGCCTCGCAGATCTCCGACGGCGCGGGCGCCCTGCTCATCACCTCGGGCGAGCTCGCCCGGGCGCGCGGGCTGCGGCCGATCGCCCGGGTGCACACCGCCGTGCTGGCCGCCGATGATCCGGTCATCATGCTGACCGCGCCCATCGAGGCCACGGCCAAGGCGCTGAAGAGGTCCGGCCTGCGGATCGACGACATCGGGGCTTTCGAGGTGAACGAGGCCTTCGCGCCGGTCCCGCTGGCCTGGCAGGCCGAGACCGGGGCCTCCGAAGAGCGGCTCAACCCCCTCGGCGGGGCGATCGCCGTGGGGCATCCGCTGGGCGGCTCGGGCGCCGTCCTGATGACGCGTCTCGTCCACCACATGAAGGACCAGGGCCTTCGCTTCGGGCTGCAGACCATGTGCGAAGCGGGCGGCATGGCCAACGCGACCATCCTCGAACTGCTCTGAACCGCTCCGAACCGCTCCGAAGAGAGGGCTGACCCATGCGTCTGGAAGGACTGTGCACCGCCGTCACGGGAGGCGCGTCCGGCCTCGGGCTGGCGACGGCCCGGCGGCTGATCGAGGCGGGCGGCAAGGTCGTCATCATCGACCTGCCCGGCTCCGCCGGCGCCGGCGTCGTCAAGGAGTTCGGCGCGGCGGCGAGGTTCGCCGCCGCGGACGTCACCGACGCCGGCGAGTTCGCGGCGGCGCTCGACGTGGCGGACGAGTTCGGCGGCCTGCGGGGGCTCGTGCACTGCGCGGGCGCCGGTCGCCGCCTGAGGCTGCTGGACAAGGAGGGCGAGCCGGGGTCCCTGGAGGACTTCGAATGGGTGATCAGGCTCAACCTGATCGGCTCGTTCAACGCCCTGCGTCTTGCCGCCGCCCGCATGGCCCGCCAGGACGAGAGGGACGGCGAGCGCGGCGCCATCGTGCTGACCGCGTCGGTCGCCGCCTATGAGGGACAGATCGGTCAGATCCCGTACACCGCCGCGAAGGCCGGCATCGTCGGCATGACCCTGACGGCGGCCCGTGACCTGGCGAGCCGGTCGATCCGGGTGTGCACGATCGCGCCGGGGATCATGGACACGCCCCTGCTGGCCCGCCTGCGGGAGGACGTGCGCGCCTCCCTGGAGGCCACCGTCCCCAACCCGGCCCGGCTCGGCCGGCCGGAGGAGTTCGCCGGGCTCGCGTGCCAGATCCTGGAGAACGGCTACCTCAACGGCGAGACCATCCGGCTCGACGGCGCCATCCGCATGGCGCCGCGCTGAAGGCGTCGTATGTCCGGAGCTGGATGTACGTCCGGAGCTGGATACAGTCAGGCCGTGGACCTGCACCAGATCAAGTACTTCCTGGCGGTCGTCGACCACAACGGCATCAACGCCGCGGCGACCGTGCTCGACGTCGCCCAGCCCACGATCTCGCAGGCCGTCCAGGGGCTGGAGCGCGAGCTCGGCGTCCCGCTCTTCCACCGGATCCGCCGCGGCATGGTGCTCACCTCGGCCGGGCACAGCCTGGTCGGGCCCGCGCGCCGCATCCTGCGCGACGTCGTCGCCGCGGAGGGCTCGCTCGTCGACGCGGCCGGGCGGCCCCGGGGGCGGCTGGACGTCTTCGCCATGCCCGCCCTGTCCGCGGATCCGGTGGCCCGCCTGGCCGGCACCTTCCGCAGGGAGTTCCCGAAGGTCTCCATCCGCATCGGGGACCTGCGCGACGAGACGATGGCGGCCTCCCTGATCAGGGAGGGACACTGCGAGATCGTGTTCTGCCATCTGCCCGCGAAGGACTGCGCGGGCCTGAAGGTACGCGAGCTCGGGGTGCAGGAATACTGGCTCGTCCTGCCTCCCGGCTCCGCGCCGCCGCCGGATCCGCTGCCGCTCGCCGAGCTGCCGGACATGCCGCACGTGACCGTACCGCAGGGCAGCTCCCTGGCGGTCGGCGAGATCGAGCAGGCGATCGCGGCCGCGGGCCGGGCCGTCAGACCGGCCGTCGTGGTGGAGCACCGCGAGGCGCGGCTGCCGTTCGTGCTCGCCGGGGTGGGCGCCACATTCCTCGAACGGTCGATGGCCGAGGCCGCCGCGGCCCGGGGGGCCGTGGTCCGCTCATTGGAACCGCGGATCAGCCGGGCGTACGGGCTGGTCTACGACCCCGAGGCGCTCTCACCGGCGGGCCGGGCGTTCGTCGGCGTGGCCGAGGCGGCCGGCCCGTAGGCCTGGCGCAGCTCGTGCTTGCGCACCTTCCCGCTCGCGTTACGCGGCAGCTCGGCGACCACGGCGACACGCCGCGGCACCTTGTACGCCGCCAGCCGCCCCCGGCACCACTCACCGACCTCCTCAGCGGTCAGCGAACCGGCCGTGGAGGTGGGCACCACGATGGCCAGCGGCGTTTCGCCCCACCGCTCGTCCGGCACGCCCACCACGGCCACCTCGGCCACCCCCGGATGCGCGGCGATGGCCTCCTCCACCTCGGCGGAGTAGATGTTCTCACCACCCGAGATGATCATGTCCTTGAGACGGTCGACCACGTAGATGTAGCCGTCCTCGTCCTGGCGCACGAGATCACCGGAGTGGAACCAGCCGCCAGCGAAGGCCGCCGCGGTCTCGGCCGGCTTGTTCCAGTAGCCCGTCATGATCGTCGGCCCCCGGTAGACGATCTCCCCGATCTCGCCCCGCGGCACGTCGTTCATCTGCTCGTCCACGATCCGCACCTCGACGTTGACCAGCGGGGTCCCCACCGACCCGATCTTGCGGAGCGCGTCCTCACCGAGAAGCACGGTCGACACCGCACTCGATTCCGTCTGCCCGAACACGCTCAGCAACCGGGCACCGGGAAACGTCTCGATCATCAGGTGCAGCAACGCCTTCGTCGCGGGCGCGGCGCCCCACGAGATGAGCCGCAGGGCGGACAGATCCCGGTCCGCGATCCCCGGGACGTCACAGACCGCCTGCCACTGGGCGGGGACGAGGAAGCAGTAGCCGATACGTTCGCGTTCGAGCAGCTCCACGGTCCCCGCCGGGTCGAACCGGCCCGACCTGGCGATCACCGTCCGCCCGCCGACCATGACGCTGGACAGCAGCGCGGCCAGGCCGCCGATGTGGAACAGCGGGGTGCTGATCAGCCACACCCGGCAGTCGCTCGGCACACCGATGTGGGCGAACCTGCTCATGGTCTGGACGGCCAGGTTGTAGTGCGTGAGCACCGCGCCCTTGGGGCGCCCGGTCGTGCCGGAGGTGTACATGACGAAGGCGGGCGCGTGGAGGTCGACCGCCACCCCGGGATCCGTTTCGGGCGCGGCGCGCAGCGCGTCGTCATAGCGTTCCATGCCGGCGACCGGTACGGAGTCCGCCCCCGTCACCAGGCAGTGCCGCACCGTCGGCACGTCCTTCCACGCCCGGGCGAACGTGGCGGCCAGCCCGGACTCGACGACGGCCACCACGGCCCCGCTGTCGGCCAGCTGGTAGGCCACCTCGTCGGCGTGCAGCCGGAAGTTCACCGGCACGCAGATGGCCCCCAGCCTGGCGCAGGCGAAGAAGACCTCCGCCATCTCCAGGCCGTTGTACGTCATCACCACGACCCGCTCGCCCGGCCCCGCCCCGCGCGCCCCAAGGGCATGAGCCAGCCGGTTGACCCGCACGTCCAGCTCACCGTACGTGCGATCCACCCCGTCCATGCGCAGCGCCACGGCGCCGGGGACGGAGCGGGCGTGCCGGGCGAGCTGGTCGCTGATCGTCATCCCCGAGTAGACCGGTGGCGGGTTCACGTCTTCTCCTTCGCATCCGGGTGACACGCTGCTGAGAGTCGACCATCACAGCGGGCGCGGCGCAAAGAGCGAACGCCGCATCGTCCGATAGGCCGAACCTATGAGAGGCGGTCCCGGCTCATCTCCGCCGCCACGTCCAGGAACGCCGTGGCCGCGGGGGAGAGCGGTCCCGGCCGGAACACCAGCCGCACCGTCCGCCGGACCGGCGGCGACGTGGACCGTACGACCACGTCGCGCAGCTCCGTCTCGGCGATGCGCCGGGGGAGGAACGTGGCGCCCGCGCCGTGCGTGACCAGGTCCCAGATCGCCTGCCGGTGCGCGCATTCGACGGCCACGAAAGCGCCGGCCTGCCCGAGGATACCGTCGATGGCGGGGTCGATGGCGGCCCGGCCGCCCGCCTGCGAGGACTCCAGGACCAGGGGAACGCCGGCGATCGCCGTGAGCGGGACGGGGTCGGGCAGCGTGGCGGCCAGGTCGGGTGGGAGGACGAGGACGATCTCCTCCTCCCAGAGCTCGCGGGTGCGCACCATGTCGCTCTTCACCGGAAAGTCCGTCAGCCCCAGCTCGGCCTCGCCCTGGCGGACCTGGCTCAGAATCCCGGACGAGCTGCCCGGATCGCGTACGGTGACCAGAATGCCCGGATGCCGCCGGTGTAAGGCGCTGGTCAGCCGCGGCAGCGGGTCGGCGGACAACGCCGACAGCACGGCGATCTCCAGCCGCCCGGTGACCAGATCCCGGACCGCGTGCACGCGCCGCTTGGCGGCCTCGATGTCGGCCAGGATCTGCCGCGCCGGCCCGACGAACGCACGGCCGTCGGTGGTCAGGGTGAGCCCGCGGCCGGACCGGTCGAACAACTGGGCGCCGAGCTGGCGTTCGAGGCTGCGGATCGCCAGGGACAGCGACGGCTGCGCGAGGTAGAGCGCCCGGGCGGCCTTGGTGACGCCGCCGTGGTCGACGACCGCTACGAAGTACGCCACGAGTCGCAGGTCCATGGCCTGAACTCTACTCATAGGCATCGCCGATAGATCCAATCGCACCTTGGTCTTTGCGCGTACGGGCGCGGTGATGATGCAGTCGGGGTACGCCGGGACACCCACCACACCAGGAGCACGATGACAACGGGAAGCAGCTCGACCGCCGTGGGCGACGACGTGCTGGTGCGCCACGAGTCGCGCGTCGCGGTGATCACCATCAACCGGCCGCACGCCAAGAACGCCGTCACCCGGGCGGTGTCCGAGGGCATCGCCGCCGCGCTCGACGAGCTCGACCGGCGCGACGACCTCTCCGTCGGCGTTCTCACCGGGGCCGGCGGCTCCTTCTGCGCGGGGATGGACCTGAAGGGGTTCCTGCGCGGCGAGCGGCCGAGCATCGAGGGCCGGGGATTCGCGGGCCTCACCGAGGCGCCGCCCAGGAAGCCGCTGATCGCGGCGGTCGAGGGGTACGCGCTCGCGGGCGGCTGCGAGATCGTCCTCGCGTGCGATCTCGTGGTGGCGGCGCGGACGGCGAAGTTCGGCATCCCGGAGGTCAAGCGGGGGCTGGTGGCCGCCGCCGGCGGTCTGCTGCGCCTGCCGCATCGCGTACCCCGGCAGATCGCGATGGAGCTCGCGCTGACCGGCGACCTCGTCACGGCGGCTCGGGCGTACGAGATCGGCCTGGTCAACCGGCTCACCGAGGACGGCGAGGCGCTGGACGCGGCGCTCGGGCTCGCCGCCCGCATCGCGGAGAACGGCCCGCTCGCCATCCTCGCCACCAAGCGGGTGATCGAGGAGCACGAGCAGTGGCCGGAGGCGGAGCGGTTCGCCCGCCAGCGCCGGATCATCGAGCCCGTCTTCGCCTCGGAGGACGCCAAGGAAGGCGCCCGCGCCTTCGCCGAGAAGCGCCGTCCGGAATGGCAGGGCCGATGACCGGCCGCGAACCCGGCGAGGGGCCCCTTGCCGGAGTGCGCGTCGTCGAGCTGGGCGGCATCGGCCCCGTCCCCTTCGCCGCGATGATGCTGGCCGACCTGGGCGCGGAGGTGATCCGCGTGCACCGCCCCGCCGATCGGGACACGCGCCCCAACCCGGTGCTCGACCGCGGACGCCGCTCGCTGGTCGCCGACCTGAAGAACCCCCGTGGCGCCGCCGTCGTGCGGGCCGTGATCGACACGGCGGACGCGGTGCTGGAGGGCTTCCGGCCCGGCGTGGCCGAGCGGCTGGGGTTCGATCCCGCGATGCTGGCCGAGCGCAACCCGCGACTGGTGTACGGCCGCATGACCGGCTTCGGCCAGGACGGCCCGCTGGCGGCGCGGGCCGGCCACGACATCAACTACATCGCCCTCTCCGGCGCGCTGGCCGCGATCGGCCGCCCCGATCACCCGCCCACACCCCCGCTCAACCTGGTCGGCGACTTCGGCGGCGGCGGCATGCTGCTGGCACTCGGCGTGCTGGCCGCGGTGCTGAACGCGCGCACGTCCGGACGCGGCCAGGTCGTGGACGCGGCGATGGTGGAGGGCTCGGGCCTGCTGATGGCGATGATCTACGGCCGATACGCCCAGGGCGCCTGGACCATCGAGCGCGGCGCGAACGTGCTCGACGGCGGCGCCCCCTTCTACGACACCTACGAGTGCGCCGACGGACGGCACGTGGCCGTGGGCGCCATCGAACCCGCCTTCTTCGCCCGGCTGGCCGACGTCCTCGGCGTCGCCGATGAGATCGACCTCGCCGCCCAGCGGGACCCGGACACGTGGCCGGCGACGCGGGAGACGTTCGCCAAGGCGTTCATGAACGCCACCCGCGACGAGTGGGCGGAGCGCTTCGCCGACGTCGACGCCTGCGTGACACCGGTCCTGACCATGGACGAGGTCGTCACGCACCCCCACAACGCCGCCCGGGGCAGCTTCACCGCCGACGCGTCGGGCGCGATCCACCCCGCGCCCGCGCCCCGGTTCGCCGGCACCCCCTGCGGCGGCCCGGCGGCCGCGCCGGTCCCGGGCCGGGACACCCGCGCGATCCTCGCCGAACTGGGGCATACCTCCGAGGAGATCGAGAGTCTTCTCGTGGAGGGGGCGGTGCGGTGAACGCGTACTGGCCGGCGGGAATGCCGGTCTCGCTCGACTACCCCGAGTTGACCGTGGGGGAACTGCTCACCACCGCGGCGCGCCTGCACGGCGACCGGACGGCCGTCATCGACGGGCCGGAGCGGCTCACCTTCACTCAGCTCCACGCGCGGGCGGTCGCGTTCGCGCACGCCGCCCGCGACGCCGGCGTGCGTGACGGCGACGCCGTCCTGCTCCACCTGCCCAACAGCGTCTGGTTCCTGGCCGGCTACTACGGAGCGCTGCTCGCCGGCGCGACCGTGGTGCTGGCCGACCCCCGGCAGCCGGCCCCGGCCCTGCGTGCCCAGCTGCTCGACAGCGGCGCGGTCCTCACCGCCAGCCACCCCGACCACGTCGCCACCCTGCGGGCCGCCGCGCCGGAGAGCGCCCTGCGCACTATCGTGCTCGTCCCGCCTGTCGCCGACGTCATCACGGGCCAGGCCACGGCCCCCGAGACCGCCGTCACCCCGGACGACGTGGCCCACATCGCCTACACGGGCGGCACCACCGGAGAGCCGAAGGGCGTGCGGGTCCTGCACCGCAACGTCGTCGCCAACGTCACCCAGATGACCGCCTGGCGCGCCGCCCACCTGCTCACCACCGACGACGGCGTCCCCCGGCTGCGCCCGATCCCCGGCCTGCACGATGCGGGAGTGAGCCCGGGAAACGCGGTCACGGTGTCGGTGGCGCCCCTGTTCCACGCGCACGCGCTCATCAACGTGAACTTCCTGCTGCTGTGCGGCACCACCATCGTGCTGCCAGGCCGCTTCCACCCGGAGCGCCTCCTGACGGCCATCGAAGACCACCGCGCCACCTACGTCACCGGCAGCCCGGCGATGTGGCACGCGCTGCTCGACAGCCCCGGCCTCGGCATCCGGGACCTGTCCTCGGTCCAGGTGATCTCCTCGGGCGCCGCCCCGATGGACCCGGCCACCCTGCGCGCGCTCGCCGCCGCCTTCCCCAACGCGATCATCAGCGAGGGGTACGGCCTCACCGAGGCGACCTGCCTGGTCACCGCCGCACCCCTGCTGCGCGGCGCCCGCCGCAAACCGGGCAGCGCCGGCCTGCCGATCTTCGACACCACGGTGCAGATCCGCTCGCCCGGCGACGGCGCGGCCGTACTCGGCCCGGACGAGCCCGGCGAACTCTGGGTACGCGGCCCGCAGGTCACGGCCGGCTACCTGAACCGGCCGGCGGACACCGCCGGGCAGTTCGCCGGCGGCTGGCTGCGCACCGGCGACCTCGGCCGCATCGACGAGGAGGGCTTCGTCTTCATCACCGGCCGGGCCAAGGACATGCTCATCTACAAGGGCTACAACGTCTACCCGCGCGAGCTGGAGGACATCCTGCACGCCCATCCCGACGTGGGCGCGGCCGCGGTCGTCGCCCGTCCCGTGCCGGAGGTGGGGGAGGAGCCGGTCGCATTCGTCGTGCCGCGGCGGGGCGCGGACGTCGACCCGGAGGCGGTCATGGCGTTCGTCGCCGAGCGCGTGCTGCCGTACAAGAAGGTCCGGGAAGTTCACGTCGTCGGCGCGCTGCCCACCTCGCCCGCCGGAAAGATCCTCAAGGCCGAGCTGCGCGCCCGGCTCGCTACGATCATCAGGAGCTGAACAGTGGAGACCGAAGCGTTCCAGGCGGTGCTGGCCGCCGTGCGCACCTTCGTACGCAAGGAGGTCGTGCCCGCGGAAGACGTCATCGAGCAGACCGACGAGATCCCCGAGGCCATCCGCGCCAAGGCGGCCGGCATGGGGCTGTTCGGCTTCGCGCTGCCGGAGGAGCACGGCGGGCTCGGGTTCACCATGACCGAGGACGTGCGACTGGCGATGGAGCTCGGCTACACCACGCCGGCCTTCCGCTCGATGGTCGGCACCAACAACGGCATCGCCGGCCAGGTGCTGGTCAACTTCGGCACCGACGAACAGCGGCGGCGGCACCTGCCCGAGCTGGCCGCCGGCACCAAGATCGCGTCGTTCGCGCTGACCGAGTCCGAGGCCGGCTCGGACCCGAGCGGGCTGCGGACCCGGGCGGTCCGGGCCGAGGGAGGCTACCGGATCACCGGCCAGAAACGCTTCATCACCAACGCCGACCGGGCCGACCTGTTCATGGTCTTCGCCAGGACCAACGCCGACACCGAGGGGACCAAGGGCATCTCGGTCTTCGTGGTCGAGTCCGGCGCGGAAGGACTGCGGGTCGGCCCCAAGGACGAGAAGATGGGCCAGCGCGGCGCGCACACCGCGGAGGTCTTTCTCGACGACGTCTTCGTGCCCGAGTCCGCGCTGGTCGGCGGGGTCGAGGGCGAGGGCTTCGCGGCCGCCATGCGCTCGCTGGCACGTGGCCGGCTGCACATCGCGGCGATCTGCGTCGGGCTCGCCCAGCGGCTGGTCGAGGAGAGCGTCGCCCACGCGGCGGCCAGCCGGCAGGGCGGGCGTCCCATCGCGGAGTTCCAGCAGGTGCAGGCGATGCTCGCGGAGTCGCAGACCGAGCTCATGGCCGGGCGGGCGATGGTGATGGAGGCGGCGCGCGCCTACGACGACGGCGGCGACCGGCGCATGGCGCCCTCGTGCGCGAAATTGTTCTGCTCGGAGATGGTCGGCCGGGTGGCCGACCGCGCCGTCCAGATCCACGGCGGCCTGGGCTACATGCGGTCGGTCCCGGTCGAGCGGTTCTACCGCGACGCCCGCCTGTTCCGGCTGTACGAGGGCACGAGCGAGGTGCAGAAGGTCATCATCGCCAAGCAGTTGCTCAAGGGGGCGCACCGGTGACCCGGCCGCTGCGGGGCCTGCGGATCGTCGAGATCTCCAGCTACGTGGCGACGCCGCTCAGCGGGATGACCCTCGCGCAGCTCGGCGCGGACGTGATCCGGGTCGAGCCGATCGGCGGGGCGGTGGACCGTACACGTGCGCCGCTGGCCGAGAGCGGGACGAGCCTGTACTGGTCCGGGCTGAACAAGGGCAAGCGCGCCATCGAGGTGGACCTGTCCGCCGAGCAGGGCCGCCGGCTCGCCGCCGACCTGGTCGTCGGCGGTGGCGGGATCGTGATCGCCAACACCGGCCGCTACCCGGAGCTGACCTTCGAGGCGTTGCGGGCACGCCGCCCCGACGTGATCCACGTGCTGCTCACCGGCCGCCGCGACGGCGGGGCCGCGGTCGACTACACCGTCCAGGCGGCGACCGGATTCCCGCTGCTCACCGGCCCGGAGAACGCCTCCGGCCCGATCAACACCGTGGTGCCCGCCTGGGACGTCGCCGCCGGGCTCTACCTGGCCGCCGGCCTGCTCGCCGCCGAACGGGACCGCCTGCTCACGGGGGAGGGGCGGCAGGTGCGGGTCGCGCTGGAGGACGTCGCCCTGGCGACCGCGGGCAACCTCGGCTACCTGGCCGAGGCGCAATTGAGCGGCCCTTCGCGGGAACGCGACGGCAACCACGTCTACGGCACGTTCGGCCGCGACTTCGGCACCGCCGACGGCGGGCGGCTGATGATCGTGGCGCTCACCGCCCGCCACTGGCGCGACCTCCTGGCCGCCACCGGCCTCACCGAGGTGGTGTCCGCGCTGGGCACCGCGCTCGGGGCCGACCTGGCGGAGGAGTCGCAGCGTTTCCGGCACCGCAAGGTGCTCGGTGACCTGGTCGCGGGCTGGTTCGAGACGCGGACGCTCGCCGAGGCCGAAGAGGCTCTGCGCTCCACGAGCGTGCTGTGGTCGAGGTACCGCAACCTCGCCGAGCTGGCCGAACTGCTGCCCGGAATGCCGCTGATGGGGGAGATCCGGCAGCCCGGGGTGGGCACGCACTGGGCGCCCGGATCGCCCGTGGTGATCGACGGCGAGCAGTCACCCCCGCTCCCGGCCCCGCCGGTGGGCCGCGACACCGACGAGGTGCTCCGGAACGAGCTGGGACTGTCCGACGACGACCTGGCGGCGCTGCGCAAGAACGGCGTCATCCGGACGACCGAGGACGCGGGATGACGCCGCTCGCCCATCGTGTACGCGACGCGCGTACCCTCCTGTTCGTCCCCGGCGACCGCCCGGAGCGCTTCGCCAAGGCCCACGCCGCGGCGCCCGGCCTCGTCGTCCTCGACCTGGAGGACGCGGTGCCCGCCGGGCACAAGCCCGAGGCCCGTGAGCACGTGGCCGCCTGGCTGGCCGCCGGCCACACGTGCGCGGTGCGGATCAATCCGCCCGGCACCCCCTGGCACGACGCGGACGTGTGGGCGATCGCCGGGTTCGCGTGCGCGGTCATGGTGCCCAAGGCCGAGGACACCGCCGCGCTGCGGGGCCTGGCCGGCCGCCTCACCTGCCTGATCGCCCTGATCGAGACCGCCGCCGGCGTGATCGGGGCGCCCGCCATCGCCGCCGTGCCCGGAGTGGAGCGGCTCGCGTTCGGCGCCTTCGACCTGGCCGCGCAGCTCGGCGTCGCCCCGGACGACCGAACGGCCCTGGCCGCGGCGCGCGCCGCCCTGGTGCTCGCCTCCGCCGCCGCGGGCCTCGCCCCGCCGGTGGACGGCGTGACCGGCGACGTACGGAACCCGGAGCCGGTACGCGACGACGCCCGCCACGCCCGCCGGCTCGGCTTCACCGGGAAGTTGTGCGTCCACCCGAACCAGGTCCCCGTCGCCGAGGAGGCCCTGCGCCCCGGCGACGACGAGGTGCGCTGGGCCCGATCGATCGTCGAAGGCGCGGGCGGCGGCGTCGCCGTCATCGACGGGCACATGGTGGACAAACCCGTGGCCGACCGCGCCCACCGGATCCTGCGAACAGAACGAAGCGGAGAGCGATCATGAGCGCACTGACCGAGGACGAACGGGAGATCGTCGCCCTGGCCGGCGAATTCGTCGACGAGCGGGTGCGACCCCGGGTTCGGGACTACGAGTCCGTGGACGCCTACCCCGCCGAGTTCATCGAGGAGATGAAGAAGCTCGGCTTCTTCGGCCTGCTCGCCCCCGCCGAGCACGGCGGCGTGGATGTGAGCACCGAGTGCTTCGCCCGGGTGACCGAGGAGCTGGCCCGCGGCTGGATGAGCCTGGCCGGCGCCATCGGCGGGCACTCGGTGATCACCTACCTGATTCGTACGTTCGGCACCCCTGACCAGCGCGAACGCTACCTTCCCGGCATGGCCGACGGCACGATCAGGGCGGCGATGGCGCTCACCGAGCCCGGCGGCGGCAGCGACCTGCAGGCGATGCGCACGCACGCCCGCCGGGACGGCGGCGACCTGGTGATCACCGGGTCGAAGACCTGGATCACCAACGCCCGCCACTCCGGCCTCCTCGGCCTGCTCTGCCTGACCGACCCGGACGCGAAGCCGGCGCACCGGGGCATGAGCGTGCTCCTCGTCGAGCCCGGCGACGGCCTGACCGTCTCCAAGAACCTGCCCAAGCTCGGCTACCGCGGCGTCGAGTCCTGCGAGCTCGTCTTCGACGAGATGCGGGTCCCCGCCTCCGCCGTGCTCGGCGGCGAGCCGGACCAGGGCTGGACGCACATGATGCGCGGCCTGGAGGTCGGCAGGATCCAGGTCGCCGCCCGCGCGGTCGGCGTCGCCCAGGCCGCGCTCGACGACGCGGTGCGGTACGCGCAGGAACGCGAGTCGTTCGGCAAGCCGATCTGGAGACACCAGTCGGTGGGCAACCTGCTGGCCGACATGGCGACCAAGGTCCAGGCGGCCCGGCTGCTGACCTCGGACGCCGCCCGCCGGCTCGACGAGGGCGCCCGCGCCGACATGGAGGCCGGCATGGCCAAGCTGTTCGCCTCCGAGGCCGCCATGCAGGTGGCGCTGGACGCGATGCGCGTGCACGGCGGCTACGGCTACTCCAAGGAGTTCGACGTCGAGCGCTACTTCCGGGACGCCCCGCTGATGATCCTCGGCGAGGGCACCAACGAGATCCAGCGCAACGTCATCGCGGCCCAGCTGATCGCCCGCAACCCCATCACCTGAGGGAACAAGATGCTGCTCAACGGCAAGACCGCGGTCGTCACCGGCGCCGCCCAGGGCATCGGGCTCGCCATCGCGGAGCTCTTCGCCGGCCACGGAGCCCGGGTCGTCATCGGCGACCTCAACCTGGAGGCCGCCGAAGCCGCGGCCGAGAAGCTCGGCCCCGCCCGGGCGGCCCGGTGCGACGTCACCCGCGCCGCCGACGTGGACGCCCTGATCGCGACGGCGCTGGAGGCGTTCGGCTCGCTGGACGTCATGGTCAACAACGCCGGGATCACCCGGGACGCGACCCTGCGCACGATGACCGAGGAGCAGTTCGACCAGGTCATCGACGTGCACCTCAAGGGCACCTGGAACGGCACCCGCAAGGCCGCCGCCGTCATGCGCGAGCAGAAGAGCGGCGCGATCGTGAACATCTCCTCCCTGTCGGGGAAGGTCGGCATGGTCGGCCAGACCAACTACTCCGCCGCCAAGGCCGGCATCGTCGGCCTGTCCAAGGCCGCCGCCAAGGAGCTGGCCCACCACGGCGTGCGGGTCAACGCCATCCAGCCGGGCCTGATCCGCTCGGCCATGACCGAGGCGATGCCGCGGAAGGCGTGGGACCAGAAGCTGGCCGAGATCCCGATGGGACGGGCGGGCGAGGTGCACGAGGTCGCCTCGGTGGCCCTGTTCCTGGCCTGCGACCTGTCCTCGTACATGACCGGCACCGTGCTCGAAGTCACCGGCGGACGGTTCATGTGAGCTGGCGACCGCACACCGTCGTCACGACCGAGACGGTCGACCCCCAGCCCGTGGTGGCCCTGTCGGCGCTGTTCGACGACGGCACGCCCGCGATCGGCCCGGGAGACGTCCTCCCGCCGCTGTGGCACTGGCTCGCCCTGGCCCGCTGGCCCCGCTCGTCCGCGCTCGGCGCCGACGGCCACCCGGCGCGCGGGTCGTTCCTGCCGCCGGTGGAGCTGCCGCGCCGGATGTTCGCCGGTGGCGAGGTCGTCTTCCACGCCCCGCTCACGGTCGGCGGCACGGTCCGCCGCGAGGCGCGCGTGGAGTCGGTCACCGAGAAGTCCGGCCGCTCGGGCCTCCTCGTCGTCGTGACCGTCGTCACCAGCCTGTACGACGAGCACGACAAGCTCGCGATCGAGGAACGCCAGGACCTCATCTACCGGGACGCCGGACCCGCCGCGTCTCCCTTCCCAGACCCGCCGGACGCGACCCCCGCCGGAGCGCCCTTCACCCGAGTGGGGGAGTGGGCGTGGCGTTTCGCCACGGATCCGACCCTTCTGATGCGCTTCAGCGCGGCGACCGCGAACCCCCATCGCATCCACTACGACTGGCCGTACGCCACCCGCGTCGAGGGCTACCCCGGCCTGGTCGTGCACGGCCCCCTGATGACGCTCGCCCTCGCGGAGGTGCTCCGCCTCGAAGGACACCAGGGCGGGGTCGTCCGCGTGCGGCACCGGAACCGGGGACCCCTGTTCTGCGGCCAGAGCGCCGAACTCCGGCGCGTCGAGGACCCCCCGCTCACTCTGGGCGTGTACGGCGCCGACTCCGAGCCCCGCAGCACCTTGACGATCGAACTGGAAGGGGCCGGCCATGCGTGAGGCGGTCATCTGCGAGCCCGTCCGCACCCCGATAGGCCGCTACGGCGGGATGTTCAGGAGCCTGACGGCGGCCGACCTCGGCGTCATCGCGCTCAAGGGCCTCATCGAGCGCACCGGCCTGGCGCCGGACGCGATCGAGGACGTCGTCCTGGGCCACTGCAACGCCAGCAGCGAGGCCCCCGCGATCGGCCGCGTCGTCGCGCTCGACGCCGGCCTGCCCGCCCACGTGCCCGGCCTCCACCTCGACCGCCGGTGCGGCTCGGGCCTGCAGGCCGTCATCCACGCCGCCATGCAGGTGCAGACCGGGGTCCACGAGGTCGTCGTCGCGGGCGGCACGGAGAGCATGAGCAACGCCACGTTCTACTCCACCGACATGCGATGGGGCGCGCGGAACGGCGTCACCGTGCACGACAGCCTCGTACGCGCCCGGCAGACCGCCGGCGGGCGCGGCCACCCGATCCCCGGCGGCATGATCGAGACGGCCGAGAACCTGCGCCGCGCGTACGCGATCTCGCGCCGCGAACAGGACGAACTGGCCCTCCTGTCCCACCAGCGCGCGGTCAAGGCCCAGGCCGGCGGCGTCCTGGCGGAGGAGATCATCCCCACCGGGAGCGGCGACGCCGACGAGCATCCCCGCGCCGACACCTCCGTGGAGTCCCTGTCCAGGCTCAAGCCGCTGCTCCTCGGCTCCGACCCGGACGCGACCGTCACGGCGGGCAACGCCAGCGGGCAGAACGACGCCGCCGCCATGTGCCTCGTCACCACCCCCGAGGCCGCCGACCGGCTCGGCCTGCGACCGCTGGTCCGCCTGGTGTCCTGGGCCGTGGCCGGCGTCGCGCCGGAAACCATGGGCATCGGCCCGGTGCCCGCCACCGCGGCCGCCCTGGGCCGGGCCGGCCTCTCGCTGGCCGACATGGACCTCATCGAGCTCAACGAGGCGTTCGCGGCCCAGGCGCTGGCGGTCATGAGGGAGTGGAAGTTCGGCGAGAAGGACCTGGAGCGTACGAACGTGCACGGCTCCGGCATCTCGCTCGGCCACCCGGTCGGCGCCACCGGCGTGCGGATGCTGGCGACGCTCTCCCGCGAGCTGTGCCGGCGCGAGGCCAGGTACGGCCTGGAGACCATGTGCATCGGCGGCGGCCAGGGCCTGGCGGCCGTCTTCGAACGGGTGACATCATGACCGCCCGCGTCTTCACGTCCCTGGCGGAGCTGAGGACCGCTCTCGGCGAGCCGCTCGGCCCCAGCGACTGGCTGGTCGTCGGCCAGGAGCGCATCAACGCCTTCACCACCGCCGCGTCCGGCCCCGGATACCTGGCCCTGTCGCTGATCCCGCACTTCGGGAGCCGGCTCTTCCGCCTCGACCTGGGCCGGGCCCGCGTCAACTACGGCCTCAACGAGGCCCGCTTCCCCGCACACGTGACCGCGGGATCACGGGTGCGGGCCTCGGCCACCTTCGCCGATCTACGCGAGACCGCGGCCGGCGCCGCGCTCACCACGCGCTACACCATCGAGCTCGACGGGGCACGGGAACCCGCCTGCGTCGCCGAGACCATCACGCTCGTTCTCGACGCCTGAGCGGGTCAGTGGTCGCGCCAGACGGGTGCCCGCTTCTCGGCGAAGGCGCGGGCGCCCTCCTGCGCGTCGGCGGAGGCCGCCACCTCGGCCCACACCTCCCGCTGCGCCGCGAACGCCGCCTCGTCGGTGTAGGCCACCGACGACGACAGGACCCGCTTCGACATCCGTACCGCGAACGGGGCGTTGGCGGCGATCCTGGCGGCCAGCGCCCGCGCCCCCTCCAGCGCTCCACCGGGCTCGGTCAGCTCGTTGACCAGCCCGTACGCGTGCGCCCGCGTCGCCGTCAACGGATCACCGGTGAGCACGAGCTGCATGGCCAGGTGGTGCGGCAACGCCTTCGCCACCCGCAGCAACCCGCCTCCCACCGCGATCAGCCCTCGCTTGACCTCGGGCAGGCTGAACCGGGCATCGCGGGCCGCGACCACGAGATCGGCCGCCAGCGCCAGCTCGCAACCGCCCGCCGCGGCCCAGCCCTCCACCGCCGCGATCAGCGGCTTCTCCGGCAGCCGCTCGGTGATCCCGGCGAACCCCCGCCCCGGCAGGGCGGGCTTCTCGCCGCGCGCGAACGCCCTCAGATCCATGCCGGAGCAGAACGTGCCACCGGTCCCGGTCAGGATCCCCACCGACAGGTCGGGCCGCGACTCCAGCTCGTCGATCGCCGCCGCGAGCGCCTTCGTCGTCTCCAGGTCCACGGCGTTGCGCGCCGCGGGCCGGTTGATGGTGATGACCGCGACGCCGTCCGCGAACTCGGTCAGCACAGTACTCATCGAGGGGTGCTCCTTCTCGTCAGAGGCCGATGGACTTGGCGATGATGCTCTTCATGACCTCGCTGGTGCCACCGTAGATGCGGGTGACCCGTGCGTCGGCGTACATGCGGGCGATCGGATATTCCAGCACGTATCCGTATCCGCCGTGCAGTTGCAGGCACTTGTCGACGACGCGGGACTGCAGCTCGGTACAGAACAGCTTCACCTTGGCCGCGTCGGCCGCGCTCAGCCGGCCGGCGTCGTGCTCCTGCAGCGCGCGGTCGACCAGCGCCTGGCCCGCCTCCACGTCGGTCGCGCACTCGGCGAGCACGAACTTGGTGTTCTGGAAGCCGGACAGGGGTTGACCGAAGACGTTGCGCCCGTTCACGTAGTCGACGGTGACCTCCAGCGCCGTCGCCGCCGCGGCCTGCGCGTTCACGGCGATGGACAGCCGCTCCTGCGCGAGGTTGTGGCCGAGGTACTCGAACGCCCGGCCCTCCTCGCCCAGCAGGTTCACCACCGGTACGAGAACGTCCTCGAAGGCCAGCTCGGCCGTGTCCTGCGCCTTGAGGCCGAGCTTGTCCAGATTGCGGCCCACCGAGAAGCCGCGCGAGGCCGCCTCGACCACCAGGATGCTCAGCCCGGCCCGCCGGTTGTCCGAAGGCGGGGACGTGCGGGCGACGACGAGCACGAGATCGGCGTTGACGGCGCCGGTGATGAAGGTCTTGGCACCATTGAGCACGTAGTGGTCACCGTCGAGGACGGCGGTGGTGGCGATGCCGGCGAGGTCGGACCCGGTGCCCGGCTCGGTCATCGCGATCGCGGTCATCAGCTCGCCGCCGGCCACCCCCGGCAGCCAGCGCCGCCGCTGCTCCTCGGAGGCGTAGCGCAGCAGGTAGGGGAGCACGATGTCGGTGTGCACCCGCACCGGGCCGAGGCCCAGCCTGGCCCGCGCCAGCTCCTCGTTCACCACGGCGTTGAACCTGAAGCTGCGCTGGCCGCCCCCGCCGTACTCTTCGGGGACCTGCAGGCCGAGAATGCCCAGCCCGCCCAGCAACCGGTAGAAGTCGCGGGGCGGCGCGCCCGCCTTCTCCCACTCGGGGAAGACCGGGACGACCTCGCGGGCCAGGAAGTCGCGGACGGTGGCCCGGAACGCCTCATGGTCGTCGTCGAAGACGGTGCGTCGCATCGTTCCTCTCTCTATTTTGTCGAACGATCGTTAAGTATGGGTCGGCATACGAGGACCCGGATCGGACGGGTCAGCGGCTCTTGGGGCGTGACCTGCGGGGCGGCGGGCTGTGCTGCACCACCGTGAGCGCCAGATGGACATAGCGCTCCACCAGGTCGGTGACGCTCAGGTCACCGCCGGGCTGATACCACTGGGCGATCGCGTTGCACATCGCCAGGATCGCCCGCTGCGCCTCGTCGGGATGGGGAGTGGCGAAGACGCCGCGCGCCACGCCGTCGTCGATGATCTCGTGCAGCAGCTTCGGCAGCGCGTCGCGCCGCTCCACGAACCGCTCCAGCCGCTCCGGCTCCAGGTTGCGCAGCTCGCGCAGCGCGAGCAGGCTGTCGACCTGCCGCCGCACCCGGTATTCGACCGTGGCCTGGACGAACGCGCCCAGCCGCGCCGCCGGGTCGTCACCGGCGGTGGCCAGCGCCGTCTCGCAGCCGCGCCGGCAGTCGTCGAGGGCGTCTTCCAGCAGCGCGTGGAGCAGCTCCTGCTTGCCAGCGTGGTAGTAGTAGAGGACCGAGAGGCTCAGCCCCGCGCCCTTCGCGATGTCCCTGATCGAGGCGCCGTGGTAGCCACGCTCGGCGAAGATGCCGCGTGCCGACTGCATGATCGCAGCGAGCCCGTTTCCCCTGGTCACCGCCTTAGGCGGCCGATCCGCCGCCTCCGCCGTGCCGCGTGTCCCCATTACCACATCCTATTCCACACGTGTCGCGTGTATGATCATCGGCCCCGGCGGGGCCTATCCCGCCTTGACCTGATACTCCTTGGCGAGGTCGGACACCTTGAAGTCCTCGACGAGCTTCATGCCGGCGTAGACGTCCTTGTCGGGGCGGTGGATCTGGCTCGCCCGCGAGGTCGGCTGCGCCGGGTCCGACAGGTCCAGCGCCGGCCCCAGCCCGTCGATGCTGAAGTCGGTCACCTTGGCGCGGGCGGCGAGCAGGCCCTTGCGGGTCAGGTCGCCGCACGTGCCGCTGATGATCTTCGCCCACAGGTGGGTCGACAGGTAGGACAGGACGACCGCGCCGCCCGACTCCGGCTGCTGCGCGCCGAACTTGGCCTTCCACTTGTCCGCGAGCGCCTTGACCGCGGGCGTGTCGGCGCCGAGCAGGCCGACGCCCGACACCCGGTAGTACCGCTTGGTCAGCGCGGGCGCGGCCGCCGTCGACAGCAGGCTCGTGCTGAAGCTCGCCACGTTCCCCATGATCGGCACGTCGAGCCCGGCGGCCTGCGCGGCGCTGGCCACCGCCGCGGTCTGCTTGGCCGTCGAGTCCAGCAGGATCGCCTTGGCGCCGGCCGCCTTCAACGCGTTGACCTGGCTGGTGAGGTCGGCGTCGGTCGGCTTGATCTGCTGGCCGGACAGCTTCAGCCCCAGCTTCCCGGCAGCGAACGTGCTGCCCTTGAGGCTGTTCTCACCGATCTCGCCCTGCAGGTAGATGTGCCCGAGGGTGTCGCCCTTCTTCAGCAGGCCCTCGCGCACCATCCAGTCGACGCTGTTGATCGCCTGGATGTCGTACGTGGCGCCGACCACCAGGAGATGCGGGTCGCCGAGCAGCGTCGGCGCGAACGCCGTCAGGCCGACCAGCACGTCGTTCGACGAGATCTTGTCCCGCAGCGCCGAGGTGATCGCCGACCCGTAGACGTTGAGGAAACCGAGGACCTCGGGCGCGATTTCGTCGTAGGCCGTGACCGCCTTCTGCACGTCGTAGCCGTGGTCCCGGATGACCAGCTCGATCTTCCGCCCGCACACGCCCCCCTCCGCGTTGATCTCGTCGACGGCGAACTGGCTGCCGGCGTTGCTGGTCTTCCCCGACGTGGCGAACGCGCCGGACAGGTCCAGCAGCATGCCGAGTTTGATGGTGGCGTCACTGACGCCGGGGGCGGCGGCGCCCGCGGACGAGGTGGCCTTGGTGGAGCAACCGGTGACGGACAGGGCGGCGACGAGGGCGGCCGCGGCGAAGACGCGCGGACGGGACCGGTTCATGGAGTCCTCCTGGTGTTTTCTGGGGGGTGCCGGATGGGTCAGGGGGCGGCGGGCCCGCGCCGGTCACGGAGGGCGTGCAGCATCGCGCGCAGCCCGCCGGGCTGGGTCAGCATCACGACCACGACGAGCGCGCCGTACACGAACTGCGCGGCGATGGACGCCTCCAGCCCCTCCTGGCCGGGGCCCGCGACCAGCGGGAGCACGTCGGCGTAGCGGGCCAGCACGATCGGCAGCGCGACCACGAACGTCGCCCCGATGATCGCGCCGGAGGTCGAGCCGAGCCCGCCGAGGACGATCATCGCGAGGAAGTCGATGGAGAGGTGGAGGTCGAAGTAGTCGGGGACGGCCCGCTGGAACGCCAGGGCCGTCAGCACGCCGGCCGTACCGGCGTACATCGAGGACAGGACGAACGCGGCGGATTTGGTGCGCTGCACGCGCACGCCCATCGCGGCGGCGCCCACCTCGCTGTCGCGTATGAGGCGGAACGCCCGGCCGGGCCGGCCCCGCAGCACGTTGCGGGCCACCAGCACGGCCACGACGGTGACGGCCAGGAAGAGGTACCAGAGGTTCTCCACGGCCCCGAACGGCACCCCGAGCACGACGAGCCCCCCGGCGTCGGAGAAGACGAACCCGCCGAGCGCGAAGGGCGTGACCGAGCGCCCGTCGTAGCCGCCGGTCACCGGCCGCAGGTTCAGCAGCAGGTGGTGGCCGAGGAAGACCAGGCCGAGCGAGGCGATGCCGAGATAGATGCCGCGCAGCCGTCCGGCGATCGGGCTGAACAGCAGGCCGCACAGCCCGGCGAGCAGGGTCGCGAGCACCGCCGCCACGAGCGGGGGCAACCCAAGGCCCCCCAACTGCCCGCCGCCGTCTCCGGCGAGGAACGCGTAGCCGTAGGTGCCGACCGCGACGAAGAACGCGTGCCCGAGCGACAGTTGCCCGGCCGCGCCGAACAGGATGGTCAGGCCGAGCGCCCCGACCGCCGACGCCATCGCGAACAGGCCGATGCGCAGCCAGAACGCGTCCACGTACAGCGGCAGGACCAGCGCCACCACGATCGCGGCGGCCACGGCCGCGGCGACCGGCAGGTGGCTCGGCAGCGTCCGGGCCCGCGCCTCGGCGGGGGCGGGGCGGGCAGGCGCGAGGGTGTCGTCAGACACGGCTGAACTCCTTCGACCCGAACAGTCCTGACGGCCGCCACAGCAGCACGACGATCATCACGAGATAGGCCACGACGTCACCCACGCCGAGCCCCAGGAAGGCGAGCGAGTCCTGGTGACCGGACACGAGCACCTGGACGACGCCGACGATGAGGCCCCCGGCGATGGCGCCGCCGAGCGAGTCGAACCCGCCGATGATGGCCGCGGGGAAGGCGGCGATCGCGACCGACTCCATGCTCAGGCTGACGCCCGGACTGGGGAACGAGGCCAGGCCGATCCCGGCCGCGGTGGCCAGCAGCCCGGCCAGCACCCAGGCCGTGGCCGAGACCCGGCGCAGCCGGATCCCCGCCAGGGCCGCCCCCTCGGCGTCGGCGATGGACGCGCGCATCGCCAGCCCCCAGCCGGTCAGCGTGAGCAGCGCGGTGAGGCCGCCGATCAGCAGCGGCACGGCGACCACGGTGATGACGGCCGTGAGCGGCAGCGTCAGCGGCCCCAGATTGACCACCTGGCCGTCCCAAGGCGCGCCCAGCGGCAGCACGTGCTCCCCGAGGCGGCGGGTCAGCTCGGCGGTCAGCACGACGTTCAGTCCGATGGTGAGGATCGCCATCGCGTGGTGGTTGTGCGGGTCGACGCGGGACAGCAGCAGCCGCTCGGTCGCCAGCGCGAGCAGGGCGGCGACGGCGAGGCCGAGCAGCGCCGCCACGGCGAACCCGACGCTCGGCTGGGTGACGGCGACCACGTACACGCCGAGCAGGAGGAACGAGGCGTGCGCGAAGTTGACCACGCGGGTGGCCTTGAAGACGATGACGAATCCGAGGGTGATGAGCGCGTACAGCAGGCCGAGGGACACGCCGTTGACGAGCAGTTCCAGCAGGCGGATCATCGGGGCGCCCCTTCCTGTGCGTCCTCGCCCGGCGCGCCCAGGTAGGCGCTGATCACGGTCGGGTTCCGGCGCACCTCGGCGGGCGCGCCCTCGGCGACGACCCTGCCGAAGTCGAGCACCGTGATGCGGTCGGCGATCGACATGACCACGCCCATGTCGTGCTCCACGAAGACGACGGTGAGGCCGAGCGCGTCGCGCGCGGCCAGGACGAGCCGTCCCAGCTCGCGGCTCTCCGCGGTGTTCAGGCCGGCGACCGGCTCGTCGAGGATGAGCAGGCGCGGTTCCAGGCACAGCGCCCTGGCGAACTCCAGGCGCTTGAGGTCGCCGTACGCCAGCCGCCCCGCGGTCTTGTCCAGCCGCTCCGAGAGGCCGACGAAGCCGGCGATCTCGCGTACCCGCGCCTCGTGGCGGCGCTCTTCGCCGCGGCCGAGCCACAACGCGGTCCTGACCAGGCCGGCGCGGGTCAGCCGGTGCCGGCCCACCATCAGGTTGTCCAGCACCGACTCGCGCGGCGAGACCACGATGTTCTGGAACGTCCTGCCGACCCCCAGCGCGGCGACGCGGTCCGGCCGCTGCCGGGTCACCTCGTGCTCGTCGAGCAGGATGCGCCCGCCGGTCACGGGATAGATGCCGCACAAGGCGTTGAGCAGCGACGACTTCCCCGCCCCGTTGGGGCCGATGACCGCATGCACGGTGCCCGGTTCGACGGTGAACGACACCTCGTCCAGTGCCCGCAGGCCGCTGAACGCCACGCTCACCGCGTCCACCGTCAGCCGGGGCGGGTTCATGCCGTCCACCGGCTCAGCCGGGGCACGGCCCGGCCGTCACTCACGTCTTCTTCCACGTCGTCGCCGTCTTCGCCGAGATAGAGCCGGCGGACCTCGTCGCTGTGGGACAACTCGCCCGCCGGGCCGCTCAGCACGACCCGCCCGAGCTCCAGAAGGTAGGCCGAGTGGGCGACGGACAGGGCCATCGCCGCGTTCTGCTCCACCAGCAGCACGGGCACGCCGTCGCGGGCGATCTCGCGTACGGTCTCGCCGATCTGTTCGACCAGCCGCGGCGCCAGGCCGAGCGACGGCTCGTCGAGCAGCAGCAGCTTCGGCTGGGACATCAGCGCGCGGGCGATGGCGAGCATCTGCTGCTCGCCCCCGGACAGCGTGCCGGCCCGCTGCCGGCGCCGCTCGGCCAGCCGGGGGAACATCTCGAAGACCTGACTTCGGGTACGCGCCTTCGCCTCGCGGGAGCGGACGGTGATGGCGCCCGCGTCGAGGTTCTCGTCGACGGTGAGCGGGCCGAACACGTGCCGGCCCTCCGGGACCTGTACGAGCCCGCGGGCCACCACACCGGCCGGGTTCGCCCCGGTGATCTCCTGTCCCAGGAAGCGGATCGACCCCGCGGTGACCGACCCGCCGTGCAGCGCGATCGTCCGCGAGACGGCCCGCATGAGAGAGGTCTTTCCCGCGCCGTTCGCGCCGAGCAGCGCGACGACGCCCGCCTCACCGACTGTGAGGCTCACCTCGTGGAGTACCGGCTCGCGTGCGCCGTAACGGACGGCGAGCCCTTCGATCTCGAGCATCCGGTTTCTCTCTGTCTTATGGCCTCACTGTCGTGAGGCGGCTTCGGTCGCCATATGCCGCCGCCTTCCCCCGCTCTGAACGCCACGTTCCCGCCGCTCCTCCAGGCGACGGCACTACCTCACCCAGATATGCGTCGATCGTTCGTTAAGTTAAATCGAGTTGCCACTATCGATCGTTCGTTAAGTAGGCGTACTGTAAGTGACCTCTGAGACACACGTCAACACCTTGGCGGACGCGGGCGGTACGGGCCCGCGGCCCATCTGACCTTGGAGGTTTCGCCATGCGGATCGGCACGACCCTGGCCTACGGCGGCGGTTTCAAGGAGGCGGCCGCGGGGCTGCGCGACCTGGAGGCGGCCGGGGTGGAGATCGCCTTCGTGGCGGAGGCCTACTCCTTCGACGCCGTGAGCCAGCTCGGCTATCTCGCCGGCGCCACCGACCGGATGCACCTGGCCTCGGCGATCCTGCCGATCTACACCCGGACGCCGTCACTGCTCGCGATGACCGCGGCCGGGCTGGACTACGTGTCGGACGGCCGGTTCACGCTCGGTCTGGGCGCCTCGGGGCCGCAGGTGGTGGAGGGGTTCCACGGGGTGCCCTATGACGCGCCGATCGCCCGTACCCGCGAGATCGTGGACATCTGCCGCCGGGTGTGGAGCCGCGAGGCGGTCGTGTACCAGGGCGAGCACTACGAGCTCCCGCTGCCCGCCGGGCGCGGGACCGGCCTGGGCAAGCCACTCAAGCTCATCAATCATCCGGTACGCGACCGCGTCCCGATCATGCTGGCCGCCATCGGTCCCAAGAACGTGCGGCTCGCCGCCGAGATCGCCGAGGGCTGGCTGCCGATCTTCCTGCATCCCGGCAGGCTGCGGCAGGTGTGGGGCCCGTCGCTCGACGCCGGTGCGGCCGCCCGCGACCCGAGCCTGGGCCCGCTGGACATCGTGGCCACCATGCCGCTGGCCATCGGCGACGACGTCGGCCACCTGCTCGACCGCGCCCGCCCGCAGCTCGCGCTCTACATCGGCGGCATGGGTGCCCAGGGCAAGAACTTCTACAACGACCTCGCCCGCCGGTACGGCTACGAACGCGAGGCCGCGCTCATCCAGGACCTCTACCTGTCGGGCCGCAAGAGCGAGGCGGAGGCCGCCGTGCCCGGCGACCTCCTGCGCGCCACGTCGCTCATCGGCCCGAAGGAGTACGTGGCCGAACGTGTCGCCGAACTCGCCGAGTGCGGCATCACGACGGTCAGCGTGAAGCCGCTCGCGGAGGACTCGGCCGGGCGGATCGCCGCGATCGAGCGACTCCGGGATCTGATGCCCTGACCTCCTGCGAACCTTCGATGAAGGCCCGCCGCGCCCATTTTGACCGGTCAATACCCGTTTCCCAGTCAATTGGCTAGATGTGCACCTCGCCGCCATCGACGATCAAGTTGGCGCCGAGGAAGAAGCTGCCCTGGTCGGACGCGAGGAAGGCCACCACGTTGGCGACCTCCTCCGGACGCCCGATCCGGCCGAGGGGGACGCCCGCGGCGAAGTGCGACTTGGTGACGGGCGTGTCCGCCGCATCGACCACGCCGTCGAGACCAGGGGTGTCGATGGTGCCCGGGGAGATCGCGTTGACCCGGATGTTCCGGTCCTTGAGCTCGTTGGCCCAGGTCCGGGCGAAGGATCGGATCGCCGCCTTGGAGGCCGCGTACGTGCCGAACGCCGCGACACCGTCACCGGCGCGCACCGAGGAGTTCAGGATCACCGACGCGCCGTCGTTGAGCAGCGGCAGCGCCTTCTGCACCGTGAACAGGGTGCCCCGGACGTTGACGCCGAAGGTCTCGTCGAAGTGCTCCTCGGTGACCTGCTCCAGCGTCGCGAACGACGCCGCGGCGGCGTTGGCGAACAGCACGTCCAGGCCCCGCCCCCGAGCCTCGACCGCCGCATAGAGCCGGTCCAGATCGGCCGGGTCCGAGATGTCACCCGGTACGGCGGTCGCCGCGCCGATGCTCTCCACCGCCGCGTCCAGAACGGTCTTCCGGCGGCCGGTGATGAAGACGTGCGCCCCCTCGGCCGCCAATCGGATGGCGGCGGCGAGGCCGATCCCCGTTCCGCCACCGGTGACGACGGCGGTCTTGCCTTCCAACTGCTTCATGCTTTTCACCTCAAGAGATTTCTGTACCGATCGGTGCCGAAGGGACGATAGCAGTTCGGCACCGTCCGGTACAAAAGGGGTAGGATCGCTCGCGTGCAGACTCAGGGAAAGGCGCCGATCGGCCGGCCACGCGGCTTCGACGCCGAAAAGGCGCTCGATCAGGCCATGCGGGTGTTCTGGGACCAGGGCTACGAGGGCGCCAGCCTCACCGACCTGACCAACGCCATGGGCATCAGCCGCACCAGCATGTACGCCGCCTTCGGCAACAAAGAGGATCTGTTCCACCTGGCCCTGCGGCGCTACACCGACGGCCCCGCCGCGTACGTTCCCCGAGCCCTGGAGGAGCCGACCGCGCGGCAGGTGGCCGTCGCGTTCCTCAACGGCTCCGTCCTGGCCACCACCAGTCCCGACTGCCCCGCCGGGTGCTTCGGCGTGCAAGGTGCCCTGGCGGCGGGCGAGCCCGGCCGAGGGGCCCGCGATACGTTGGCGGCCTGGCGCGACAACGGCATCTCGCTCCTGCGGGAGCGTTTCCAGCGGGCCGTCGACGAGGGCGACCTGTCCGCCGGGGCCGATCCCGGCCCGCTCGCCCGATACCTCATGGCCGTGGCCAACGGCATCGCCGTCCAGGCCGCCGCCGGTGCCACCCGTGACGACCTCCAGGTGGTGGCCGGCATGGCCCTGCGAAACTGGCCGCCCACCTGAGGCTCCGCATGGCAGACTTACGGCCCATGCCCGTACAAGATCCGCATATCCATCTGCGGCAGGCCGGTCGGTCGCTTGCCGAATGCGAGTTCCTGCTTCGGCGGTTCAGTGGCGAACGGGCGGTCCCTGATCTGATCGCCCAGGCTCGCCACCACTGCGACCAGGCCGAGCAGTTGCCGCACGAAGACGCCGGGACTCTGGCGATTTTGCGTGCGGTGGCCTCGACCTTCGCCCTTCGGCACGTGGCGCTGTCCGACGTGCGCTGCGATTTCGACGATGACGACGGAACGCTGCTCAACGGGCTGGGAAAGTATGACGCCAAGGGCGTGAGCCGTCCGTTCACCGAGGAGGCCGTCCGTTCCGCGGAGGCGGCCCTTGCCACGGACCCCTATGACGCCCTGATGCCGCTCTACTTGGGCCATGCCCTGACCTGGGCGGGCGATCAGGATGGCGCGATCGCCGCCTATCAGGAGGCCCTGCGCCGCGCACCCGATGACCGTTGCGCCCGTTCGGCCCTTTCCTCCCTTCGTGCCTCGCCTCCCCGAGGGTCTCGGAGCCGGATGAGCCACCCCCGCCACGCCTTCGCGCTACTGCGCAGCGCCTATTGGATCAACAACAACGAGTGGGAGGACGCCTTCGTCCTGTTCGCCTCTACCGCCGATGTTCGTACGCACCTGGCCGGCTACCTGGCCGATGAAGACCTGGAGGATGAGGGCGCGGAGCCGGCTCTGCACATCCACCGCCCTGGCCGCCCCGTTGCCACGTACGACCTGGAGGACACCGATTGGACCGGCATTCCGCTGAAGCCGCCTCTCCCGCCCGGCCGCCCTCTTCGCCTCCACTCCAGAGTCTGCTTCCCTCATCACTGAACCGGCTCAGGCCGCGGACTGCTCTTCGTCGCGGGGGAAGAAGGGGAGAGCGATGTAGACGCGGTCGGCGGCGGCGAGGATTTTCGTGGCGTCGTCGACCGGTGGGTGGATGTATTGGTTGATGCGCTTCTTGACCTCCTTGCCCTGGGCGCCTGAGGCCATCACTCTGCGGTCCCAGCCCCGGGTGAAGATCGCGCCGGCGTCGCCCAGGTCGAGACAGGTGACGTAGGGGCCGGGGGTGAAGTCGCGGAGCGGCAGGCCGAGCAGGCCGGCCGCCGCGTTGTAGCCGGCGACCTTGCCGAGCGGGGTGGCGTGCTGGCAGGCCTGCATGACGGTGTGGCCGGCGTCGAACGCGGCCGCGGCGGTGTCTCCGGCGGCGAACACGCCGGGCAGGGCGCGCAGGTGCCGGTCCACCGGCACGCGGCCGAGGTGGTCGAGCTCGCCGGAGATCTGGCGGGTGAGTTCGCTGGCTCGCATTCCCACGGACCAGATGACCGCGTCCGTTTCGATGGTGGTGCCGTCGGACAGGATGGCGTATCCGTCGCCGACCTCGGTCACCGTCGTTCCGAGCCGGCGTTCGATGCCCAAGTGGTCCAGTGCCGCCTCGATCTCCTTGCGTGGGCCTGCCCCGAGTTGGGCGCCGACCGTGCTCGCGCGGTCCACCAGCAGGACGCGGCCTCGGGCGGCCAGTTCGGTCGCGGCTTCGAGGCCGGTGAACCCGGCGCCGACGACGATGGCGGAGTAGTCGTTGCGGTGCCGGAGGTGACCGGTGAGCCGCCGGGCTCCGTCGAGGGTGTCGATGTCGAAGAGCCGTTCGGCGCCGGGGAGGTTGCGCGGTTTGACGAGTCCGCTGCCTGCCGCGAGGACGAGGCGGTCGTAGTGGATCTCCTGGCCGTCAGCCACCACGACATGGCGGGTGGTGTCGATGGTGCTCACGGTGGCCCGCAGATGCCGGACGCCGATCGGGCCGAGGATTCTGCGCAGTTCTACCTTGGCGACCTCCGGGTCGGGCTCGTACAGGCGTGGTCGCAGGACGAGGTGGTCGTTCGGCGCGATGAGGGTGATGCGCAGGCCGGCGTCTCCGCGTGCGAGTGCCGCTCCCGCCGCGCTCCAGACGCCCGCGAAGCCGCCTCCGACGATCACAACGTGTGCCATGGTCCGTCCTCTCTTCCCTGAAGGGGGTTCGGCAGGGAGACAAGATGGCGGGTTCAGATGTGACCGAGGTGGGCGAGTTTGTCGGGGTTGGCGAGTCTCCGGAATTGCGTGATCCGCCCGTCGGTGATCTCCGCGGTGTCGAGCCAGACGAGTTCGCCATCCTGGTACGTCGCCAGGGCCGGATATCCGTTGACCTCGATGATCTCGAACGTGTCGGGGCGCCTGATCTCGATCTGCCTGGCCGCGAGCCGGGCGATCGTCGTGGCGCCGTGAACGGGCCTGCGTGCCGCGGTCACCTTGCCGCCGCCGTCGGCGATGTACACGGCGTCGGGGTTCAGCAGGTGGACGAGCCCGGCGAGGTCGCCCGCTTCGGCGGCCGCCTTGAATGCTCTGAGCACGCGTTCGGTCTCGGTCTTGGACGCCCGGGGCCGCTCCCGCACGGCGGCGACGCGCGCCCGCGCACGGGAGGCGAGTTTGCGGCCGGCCGCGGGTGTGCTGCCGAGCACGTCGGCGATCTGGCCGAAGGGGAGGTCGAAGACGTCGTGGAGCACCAGGGCGACGCGTTCGGCCGGGCTGAGCCGCTCCATGACCACGAGCAGCGCGGTGCTCACCGATTCGTCCATGAGGACCTGGGCGGCGGCGTCGGGGCCGGTCAGGAGGGGTTCGGGGAGCCAGGGTCCGACGTAGGACTCGCGCCGTACGCGTGCCGATTGCAGGACGTTGTACGACGTCCGGGCGGCGACGGTCACCAGCCAGGCCCGCAGGTCGCGTACCTCGGAGAGGTCGGCGGCGGCGGCGCGCAGCCAGACCTCCTGGGTCACGTCCTCGGCTTCGGTGACGGTGCCGAGGATGCGGTAGGCGGCCCCGAAGACCGCCGGGCGATGGGATTCCCAGTCGGTCTCGACCGGCGAGCCGGTCGGCTCCACTCTCGGCCTCCCGCGGTCTCGGATCGGCGATGGACCCTCGATTCTAGGCAGACCGATTCCGGGCCAGCGCCACCAGGCCGATCAGCACGGTGGCGAGGACGGGGAGCCAGGCGAGCCGGGCGATCAGCCAGAAAGGTCCTGTGGGGGAGTCGTTGAGGCCCGTGATGGGTCCGAGCCGCGCCGTGGCCAGCGCCGCCACGACGAGGGTCGTCGGGTGCCAGAGATAGAGCGGCAGGGCGAAGCGGTTGATCAGGGCGACCAGGCGGCTCTCCGCCTGCCCGCTCACCGGCCTCGGATGGGCTCGCCCCCAGGCCAGGCCGAGCACGTACGGCACCGCCAGGAGGAGCGGTGGGCTCAGCCAGCCGGCGGCGAGGGCCAGAGGCCAGGTGAACCGGAGCAGGTTGGGGCTGATCGCGGTGAGCAGCGCGTACGGGATCAGGTAGGTCATCGGTTCGAGCGCCGTGGCGAGAATCTGCCGAATCGCGTCCTGTGAGAACCCGTTCGCCAGCAGGACGAGAAGACCGCCGCCCCACGCCACCAGGAACGTCACCACGGGCCGCACCACCTGCCCCGCGGGCCAGGGGGCGGTGGCGCGGGCGTGGCCGCCGGCGAAGAAGAGCAGGGCGAGGGCGAGCTGGGGCAGCCAGGCGGCGGGCGCCCACGACGGCATAGCCGTGAGCAGGCTGGTCGTGGTGACCTGGTTCGTGGTCGCGAAGGCGGTGAGGAGCCAGTGCTGGAGGACGACGATGGTGAGGGCGGCGGCTGCGAGGGCGTCCACGTGGGTGTGCGGAGAAGGGTTCACCCGGTCGTTCCGGTGACGGCGATGCGGGTGATGCGTTTCAGGGTGGGGCTGCCCGGTTTGAGGTATCCGCCGTGCGTGGCGGTGCCGCCGTCGAAGACGCGTGCGCCGAAGCCGGGGCTGGCCGGGTCGGTCCCGAAGCCGAGCGGGCCGATGCGTACTCCGGCGCGGAACACGTCGTCGCGGCGCCCGAGTCCGGCCCAGACACGGGCCGGTGTGCGCAACTGGCCGGCCGTCCGCACGCCCATTCCGGGGCTGCCTGTGACGACGAGGTCGTCGACGGGCAGCCCGGGGGCGGCCTGGCCGCAGACGACGGAGCCGTAGCTGTGGCAGACCAGGCTGACGCGCGCCCGGGCGGGAAGTGCGCGGACGAAGGTCCGCAACCGGCTCGCTCCTCGTTCCGCCGGCCAGATGGTGAGGATCTCCGGGTTGATCAGGTCGGGCGGGTCGTAGCCGAGCCAGCCGATCACGGCGACCCCCGGGGCGATCGTGGTGGCCTCGCGGTGGAGTGCGCGGGCGGCTCGCCCGGGCCCTTCGAAGGAGCTGTCGAACGAGCTCAGGCTCTGGCCCGAGCCGGGGACGTAGACGATGATCGTGCGTGCGGTGGCGAGGTCGCCGACCACTTCGATCGCCTGGCCGTCTCCTGTGCGGCTCAGCGCCAGGAACTGGCGGCCTGGCCAGCCGCCGGTTTCGTACCTGTGGTGGAGTTCGTCGGCCGTGAACGCGGGCGGCGGTGGCAGCTCGGCCGTCACCGGCCGCCCGGCGGCGGCGGCGATGGCGGCGAGCAGTACAGCGGGCAGCAGGGTTTTTGGAAATCTCATTGATAGTTAGGGACGCCGCGCCGGGCGCTCTGGTTCCCCCCTTGTGGCTTTCTTCCTGTCTGACGTCCATCCATACCACGGCGTTATGGGCAACTTGGGAGGTATCACTTAGGTCACTCTCAATGTCAATCTGAGGGCACCCCCAGCCGGCCGGGGCTCGTCCACTCCACCCCCCTGAGGAGCAACGAGCGTGAACCCCAAGCTCAGGCTGGGCACTGCCGCCATACTCGCGTTAGCCCTGACCCTCACCACACCGGCGGGCGTCACAAGCGCGAACGCCCAGGTGGCCGACCCGCCCTCACCCTCGGAGCGCGGCGCCGCGGTGGCGACCGCGCAGAGCGTCATCGACTCCAGCCGGACGCGGCTCCTGGCCGCCGACCAGGACGACTTCTCCCTGTCGTCGGCCATCGCCGGCGTCAACGGCATCCAGCACCTCACGTACACGCGCACGTACGCCGGCCTGCCCGTCTACGGCGGCGAGGTGGTCGTGACGACCGCCAAGTCCGGCAGGTCCGTCAGCACGATCGACACCGGCCAGCAGACGATGATCGCGCTGGACACCAAGCCGCAGATCGCCGCGCAGACGGCGGCGGACACGGCCCGCAACGTGGCGCCCAAGGCCACCTCGATCGGCACGCCGGCTCTCGTGGTGCACGCCACCACGCCCACGCCGCGCCTGGCGTGGGAGGTCGTGGCCGCCGCCGGCGACCAGTCGAGCATCCTGCACGTGTACGTGGACGCGCGTGACGGCCAGGTCATCGACCAGTGGGACGAGGTGGTCCACGGCACCGGCAACAGCTACTACAACGGCAACCCGGTCACCATCGACACCTCCCCGTCGTACGTGATGCGCGACCCCACGCGCACCGGCATCCAGTGCGGCGGCCAGAACGGCGCGGCGTACACCAAGTCGACCGACAGCTGGGGCAACGGCAGCGGCACGAACCTGGAGACGGCCTGCGTCGACGCGCTCTTCGCGGCCCAGCGCCAGTGGGACATGCTGCGTGACTGGCTCGGCCGCAACGGCATCAACGGCTCGGGCCGCGGCTACCCCGCGAGGGTCGGGCTGAACCAGGCCAACGCCTTCTGGAACGGGTCGTTCGCCTCCTTCGGCCGTAACTCCGCCGGCACCCAGCAGGCCGTGTCGATGGACGTCGTCGGGCACGAGTTCGGCCACGGCATCTTCCAGTTCTCCGGCGGCAGCGGCGGCAGCGGCAACGAGTCCGGCGGCCTGAACGAGTCGACGGGCGACATCTTCGGCGCGCTGACCGAGGCGTTCGCCAACGAGCCGGCCAGCCTCGACCCGCCCGACTACCTGGTCGGCGAGGAGGTCAACCTGTCGGGCCGCGGCGCGATCAGGAACATGTACAACCCATCGGCGCTGGGGCACCCGAACTGCTACAGCTCCTCCATCCCGAGCACCCAGGTGCACGCGGCGGCCGGGCCGCAGAACCACTGGTTCTACCTGCTGGCCGAGGGCACGAACCCGAGCGGGAAGCCCGCCTCCAGCCGGTGCGACGGCGGCGCGGCCATCACCGGCATCGGCGTCCGCAAGGCGGGCCAGGTCTTCATGACGGGCCTGAACATGAAGACGGCCCCGTGGACGCACGCCAAGGCTCGTGTGGCGACGCTGCGGGCGGCCAGGACGTTGTTCACCGGCTGTGTCGAGTTCAACGTCATCAAGGCGGCGTGGAGCGGGGTGAACGTCCCCGCGCAGAGTGGTGAGCCGACCTGTCCCTGAGCATGATGGCGGCCCTGTTCAGCGCGGATCGTCGGCGGTCCGCGCTGAACAGGGTGCGGCGTCATGCCGCCCAAGGCATAACGTCATGGCAATCTTTATCTTGGACAAGATAACTCTGGAGCCATAACCTCGGAGGCGGCACATCCACTGATAAGGGAAGAGTTGGAGCGGCGATGCCTGCGCAGCGCGAGGTAGACGAGGCCGAGATCCGCCGGCTGATCGACAAGATCGTCGAAGGGCTTCAGGAGAAGGATATCGAGGGTCTGAGGCGGTGTTACGCGCCGGACATCGTGTCCTTCGACATCGAGCCGCCGCTCCAGCACGTGGGGATCGAGGCGAAGCTCAAGAACTGGGCGCCCGTCTTCACGTTCTTCGAGACGGTGGCGTACGAGCTGCGCGACCTGACGCTCACCGTGGGCGATGACCTGGCGTTCGGGCACGCGTTCGGCCGTCTCAGCGGCACGCTGAAGGACGGGACGGCGGCGGGCGGCATGTGGGTCAGGGTCACGTACTGCCTGCGGAAGATCGATGGCACGTGGCTGATCGTGCACGACCAGGTCTCGGTGCCGCTCGACATCCCCAGCGGCAGAGGCGTCGTCGACCTCCAGCCCTAGCGCTCGCCGGTGGTCCAGCCCCAGTCGGCGATCGTGGCGCGCATCAGCCGGGCGGCGGCGGACAGGTGGCTGCCGGCGCCCCAGTAGAGGGTGACCGTGCGCCGGCAGTCGGGGCCGTCGATGGGGATCCAGGCGGCGGGCACCCGCGTGGGGCTGCTCAGGGCGAAGGTGGGCACGAGGCCGATGCCGAGCCCCGCGCTGATCAGGGCCGCGATGGCGCTGGGTTCGTCGACCTCGCAGACGATCTTCGGGGTCTGGTCGCGTGCGGCGAAGAGCCGGTCGAGGAGGCGGCGTTGCCAGTGCCCTTTGCGGGCGCTGACGAAGGGCTGGCCGATGAGCTCGTCGATGCTCACCGACGTGCGGCCCGCCAGCGGATGGCCGAGCGGCGTGGCCAGGCCGACCCCTTCGTCGAGCAGCTCGGCCGCCTCCAGGCCCTCGGCGGAGATCGGCTGGGAGGCGACGCACAGGTCGACGTCCTGGGCGCGCAGATGGCGGCCCATGTCCTCGGCCGCCATCCAGCGGAGCTCGACCTCGATGGCCGGGTGGGCTCGTTTGAAGGCGGCCAGCGGCCCGGTGAGGGTGAGGAAGGTCTCCGACGCGAGGCGTACGGTGCCCATGCCCTCGCTGACGGCCTCGGCGACGGCCCGCCGTCCCGCGTCCAGCTCGCCCAGGGAGCGTTCGACGTAGTCGCGGAAGAGCCGGCCCGCGTCGTTGAGCCGCAGCCGGCCGCTCCGGTCGAACAGCGGGGTGCGCAGCTCGCTCTCCAGCCGGGCGATGGTACGGCTCAGCGACGGCTGCGCGACGCGAAGCTCCTCGGCCGCGCCGCTGAGGTGTTCCAGCCGCGCCACCACCAGGAACTGCCTGAGCGAATTCAACTCCATCGCGCCTCCCGGTATAGCACCCCGGCGATATCGACCTTGGGCAAGATAACCCGTGAGCCATGCTAACCGGGCGGGGCCAGGTCTGACGCGACCTCGATGGCGATCTCGATCGCCCGGGCCGTCAAGGGGGAGTGGGTACGGCCGGCCCGCCAGTGCAGGCAGATCTCGCGCGGGGCGACGGCCGGTCGCAGCTCGTGGACGCGGAGCCGGTCGTCGGACCCGGCGTCGGCGGCGTGGACGGCCAGCCACGGCAGCACCGCCGATCCCATCCCGGCCCGCACCATGGACAGCAGCGTCTCGTTGCCCGCCGTCCGGAAGACGATCTTCGGGTGGACGCCGGCGCCGGTGAACGCCTCCTCCAGCCGGGGCTGGTCGCAGGTGGCCGGCCAGGCCACCAGCGGCGCGCCGTCGAGCCGGTCGAGCGGGACGCGGTGCTCGGAGAAGGCGCCGCGCGCGGCCACCAGCAGGTAGGGGTCGTCGAGCAGCTTGACGTACTCGACGTCGCCGCTGAGGGGGCCGTCGTAGAACAGCAGGTCGAGGTCGCCGATCTGCGGCTGCTCCGGCTCCTCCTCCGACAGCCGGATCTCGCAGCCGGGGTGCTCCTCGCGCAGCCGGCGTACGACGACCGGCAGGATCACCGAGGACACGCTCTGGAAGGTGCCGATGTCGATCCGGCCGTCGCCGGCCTGGAACCGGTCCACGGCCTCGGCCAGGGCCGCCGCCTTCGCCAGCAGCTCGCGCCCGTGCTCTAGGACGACGGCGCCGAGCGGGGTGATCCGCACCGGCCTCGGGCCGCCCGGCCGGTCGAACACCGGGCCGCCGACGGCCTTCTCCAGCGCGGCGATCTGCTGGCTGACGGTCGACTGGGTGTAGCCGAGCCGGGTGGCCGCGCGGCCGAACGAGCCCTCGTCGGCGACGGCGGCCATCGCGGTCAGGTGCCGCAGCTCGAGATCGGTCACGGGACCCTCCTGGCCATCGCTTTCAGCGATCGAGTCAATCGGAAACAATCGCTTTTCACGATGGCTCCCGGCTTCTAGTGTGACAGTTCCAACGAGCGAGGGAGAGTTCGATGAGCACGTTCGTGTTGATCCACGGCGGGGGAGACGTCGGATGGTCCTGGCACCTGGTGGCGGCCGAGCTGCGGGCGCGCGGGCACGACGTGCTGGCGCCCGACCTTCCCGGCGATGACGCGTCGAAGACCCTGACGGACTACGCCGGCTTCGTCGTCGAGGCCATCGGTGACCGGCGGGACCTGGTCGTCGTGGGCCACTCGTTCGGCGCGTTCACCGCCCCGCTGGTCGCCGACCGGCTGCCCGTCAAGGTGCTGGTCCTGCTGGCCGGCATGATCCCGTCGCCGGGTGAGCCGCCGGACGAGTGGTGGGCCAACACCGGCTACCAGAGCGCGGTGGAGGAGCAGGCCAAGCTCGACGGCGGTCTGACCGGCAACGCGGATCCGTTCGTGAGCTTCTACCACGACGTGCCCCGGGAACTGGCCGAGCAGGCACTGGCCAAGGAGCGCGACCATCCGTCCAGCACCGCGTCGGCCGAGCCGTGGCCGCTGGAGGCGTGGCCGGACGTGCCGACGAGGTTCGTGCTCTGCGGCGAGGACCGCTTCTTCCCGCCGGACTTCTTCCGGCGGCTGGTGCCCGAGCGCCTGGGCATCGTCCCCGACGAGATCGCGGGCGGTCACTGCGTCGCGCTCAGCCGCCCCAAGCAGGTGGCGGACCTGCTGGTGGGGTACGCGATCGAGCGGAGCCGGTGACACCCGCCATCGCACGCCTGGATCGCGGGCCGCGTCGAGCGCGAGCTGGGGGAGCAGCCCGACGGCGATGAGCGCCTGCGTCAGCACGTAGTCGTCGGTGCCGTGGCGGATGTCCGGCGTGAAACCGGCCGCCTCGCACGCCTGCCGGAGCTGGCTGGCGCACCGTTCGCAGATGGACCAGCGCCTCGAGCTCTTCTGTCGCGGCCCGCATGCGAGCGGCGATGGCGTCGGCGTGCCGGAGCAGCGCCTGTCCCGCCTCCGTGAGCTGGACACCGCGTGGCCGTCCATGCCATAAGGATCGCTTGGCGGCGATCAGCGTGCCCTTCGTGCACATCGTCGACGCCACGGCGCGCCACGGCACGCCGCGTCGCCGCCGCGGGGAGCTCACGCGGAACCGGATCGAGAGCGCCTCTCGCGAGGAGTACCGGCGCGTCATCACCGATCTCGCGGGACGAGGCGCTCAGGCGGTGATCCTCGGATGCACCGAGATCACCCTGCTGATCGGGCCGGAGGACAGCCCGCTGCCGGTGTCCGACTCCACCCGCCTCCACCTCGAAACGGCCCCCGACCTGGCACTGCGCACCACCGTCGGCTAGCCTTCCCGGCCGTCGTAGCGCTGGGCGAGCCCTCGCAGGCGCTCGGCCAGACGCTCGCGCTCGCCGGCCAGGCCGTCGGCCTCGAACCGCAACTGGCGGAAACGCGCGGCCGCCTCGCCGCGCGTCACGGCCAGCGTGTCGTCGATCTGGCCCCGGGCCAGGCCGAGCCGCTCTCCGGCGAATCTGACCAGCTCGCTCTGCTCGCGCAGGCCGCCGCGGGCGGCCACCATGGCCTCCCGGTCGGCGGGCGACAGAAAGGGATGCCACTTCCAGTCGCCGGTGTAGCGGACGGTGTAGTCGCCCACGCTGTGCGGGTGGCGGGACCGCGTGGAGACGATCGCGTCCCTGATGCGGACGTGGTTCACCTCCAGCGTCCCGCGCGCCTGGTTGGCGGCGCGCTGGGCGGCCTCCAGCGTGCCGCGTACCGCGTCGAGGTGCAGCCGGACGATGTTCTCCGGGGTCGCCCCGCCGCCCACGCGGGCCGCCCCGCCCGAGCGTGCCGGATGCTTCTTCAGCCGGTCGAACACCTCAGCTATCTTGCGCATGGCCAACTGCATCTGGGCGTCGGTACGAAGGGCGGCGGACTGCGCGGCGGGCACCGACTGGGGCGCCACCTGGCGGGCGATGCCGGCGTACGCGGCGTAGAACAGGTAGGCCGCCCCGCCCGCCGCCGCGACCAGCGCCGCCGCCTCGACCCCGCCGGACGCGATGTCCATCCGCCGGCCCAGGTCGGTGGCCCGCACGGAGGTGCCGGCCGTGTGCTCGTCGTACGCCTGCGCCGCCGGGCCGGCCTCGTCACCGGCGGGCCGCTGGGCCATCGCGATCTCGCTCTCCCGGTCGCGGTGGAAGCCCGCGCCCCGCGCCAGCAGCGTGAGATGGTCACCGGCCGGCACGTCGCGCGGCCGCTCGACCGGCAGCAGCGGCGCGCCCATCGCGACCAGCGGGTCGTCGCTCATGCCAGCATCCGTCCCGCGGCCTCGGAGCGCTGGACGCCGGCCAGCTCGGTGGCGGTGTTGCTCCTGGACATCACGATCTGGCCGTCGGCCGCCAGGCGGGTGCGGCCGTGCAATTCCTCGGACTCCTCCAGCATGTTCCGCAACAGCGCCTCCAGCGCGATCCCGACGTACGGCAGCAGCCCGGCGGCGGTCACGGCGGCGCCCAGCGACCGGTTGAACTCCTCGTGCTCGTCGGCCAGCTCGCGCACCGCGTGCCCGGATCTGGCCCGCCTGTCGTTGTGGTGCACCACGTCCGGGATCTCGCTCACGGGCCCTCCAGCCGCCGCAGCAGTTCGTCGAGTGAGGCGTTCATCTGGGAGAAGCGGCCCAGCGCCTCGGCCTCGAACTCGTCAAGGCGTTTCGCCATGGTGTCCGGCGCGAGGGCGGGCGGCACCTCGTCGGCGGGGGCGGGCTCGCCGGCCCGCGCGAGCCGGTCCTGCTGCGCGGCGCGCACCGCGGCCAGCACCTGCTCCTCCAGTTCCTGGGAATCGAGCCGGAGCGCCCGCGGGGCGATGCGTACGCGCTCGAGCAGGCCGTCGGCGCCGACCGTGGCACCCACCAGGCCGCGTGCGGCTTCCCCGAAACCACGGAGATCGTCGTCTTCGGAAGCCATGTACCCGCCTCAACAACCGTGATCTTTGTGGCAGGTCCATGTATAGCACCCTGGCCGGGCGCCCGTCAGGTCGGGCGCCCGGGCGTGGGGCCGGGTCAGCCGGTGTAGTCGGTGGTGTGGGTGGTGCCGGCCGGCCACAGATATTTGCCGTGGTCGGCGGTCGAGTAGCCGGGGTTGCCGTCGCCGGCGCGCGCCTGGAGGAGGTTGTTACGCCAGGTGGAGCCGCGGGCGGTGCCGCCCCAGATGCCGCCGTACAGGAAGCCGTACAGCTGGTCGAGCTCGGCCGAGAACACGTTTCCCGTCACGGTGATGTTCTTGGCGTTGTTGATGGTGCCGATGCTCAGGGCGTACCCCCAGCCGGAGATGTAGTTGTCGGTGACGGAGACGTTCTGGTAGACGCCCGTGCCCTGCAGGGCCAGCCCGTTGGTGTTGCCCAGGGACGCCAGGGTGTTGTGGCGCACGATCATGTTGCCGCCGTCACCGTCGCTCTGCGGGCCGATGCCGTCGTGGTGATAGACGTCGTGTGAGGTGTCGGCCATGTCATGGATGTAGTTGTTCGTCCATGTCGAGGGGCGGTCGGGGAAGCCCGTCACCATGATCATCCCGGCGTTGCCCCAGATGTCGTTGTGGTCCATGACGGCGACGGCTTCCTTCATCGTCGTCACGAGCTGCCAGGAGTCGTCGAACGGCGTGCCCGGTTCGGTGTGCGAGGACGACACCGTGCCGTCGTTTCCGGGAGGCATCGCATAGGAGCTGGGCTTGAACGTCGAGTACAGGAACTTGACGTTGGTGTCGGAGTAGATCTGCACCAGGTTGTCGTTGGGGTTCGTGCCCTCGAACAGGCAGCCCACGAAGGTGAGGTTGTCGCCGTAGATGATCGTCTTCAGGGCGGTGAAGCGGGTGAAGGAGATCACGCTGTTGTCGGGGTATTCGACGCGCAGCGGCTTGTCGGGGCTCATGCCGGCGGTGTAGTCGGTGAGCTTTCCCGGATAGGCGCCCAGCCCGAGGCCGCCGGCGTTGGCGGGGGTGTGGGCATAGCCGGTGTTGGAGAAGTCCGGCCAATATCCCGAGCCGTCGTTGGGCCGCGCGTCGATGGCGGCGACGGCCGGCGCGGCCGGTGGCTTGACGGCGGCGACGGCGGCCTGGCCGTCCGGTGTGCCCGCGCCGGCCATCAGGAACGAGGTGGCCAGCGCCGCGGCGGCGGTGGCGCCGGCCCATCTGATCAGGCGGTTTACCGGCCGGGATAAAAGCTGAGATGGCATTTTGTCGAAGTCCCCGGGTCTCTGGGTAATGAGGTGAATGCGGAAAACCATAAGCCACGTTGATCATCCGACACAAGGAATCAATCGAGGAGGCCATATCGCCGCAGCTAGAGGGCACTTTCATGATCTGGCTGACAGCGTGCGACTTGATGCGGTAAAGTGCTCCGAATAATCTCCGGAATGGTGTGCAAATCACGACCTCTATTCTCTGGCGGCCATGACGATCATGTGGTTTCACGGCCTGGGAATGGTCACCGGATGCGGCTGTGGCGCCGCTCGGGCGGTCCTGGCCTCGGTCCGCGACGCCAGGCACTGGTACGAGATGTACGCGGACCGCCCGGACGGCCGGCGCATCGGCACGCTGATGCTGCTCGCGGCGCGATCCCCGCGCTCCCTGATCTACCTGCCGATGCGCACTGCCCCGGCCGCTCCAGGCGATGGGATCGGCTGGGACGAGGAGAAGCGGATCGACCTCGTGCTGGCCCATCGCGCGCTGCAGTTCCGGCCCTCCCGGTGGAAGCGGCTGCGGGAGCGCGTCAACGCGGGAAACGCCCCCGTGAGCTGCGCACCGCGAGCGTCCCGGCAGGTGACCTGCGCCCGCCCACGGTACGGCGCGATCCGAAGCACGGCGACCTGCTGCACCAGGCCGTCCACGCCGAGACCCTGTTCCTGGCGGGCGGCACGACGGCGTTCCGGCAGGCGGCACAGGAGATCTTCACCGTCACCAGGGACGGGCCGCCCCACGCCGCGACGAAGCACTACCTTCCCGGCGCCTGCAACTACCACGTCTGCCGCAGCCTCTACGACTGGCCGGAGCTGGAGGAACACGACTGGGACCAGGTCCATGTGGAGTTCTGCCCGCGATGGACGAGCTGATCAGGTCTAACGGCCGCCGATGTCCTCACTCCACACCTGCGGCGACAGCCGCTGGAACTCCGACATCAGGGCGACGCACCGCTCGTCGGCCTGGACGATGACCTCGATGCCGTGTGAGCGCAGAAAATCCACATCGCCCGCGTACGTCCGCCGTTCGCCGATGACCACGCGCGGGATCTGGAAGAGGATGATCGCGCCGCTGCACATCGGGCACGGCGACAACGTGGTGTACAGCGTGGTGCCCGCATAGGAGGACCGGCGGCCGGCGGCGCGCAGGCAGGCGATCTCGCCGTGCGCCGTCGGATCGTGGCGCTGGATCCGTTCGTTGTGGCCGGATCCGAGCAGTTCGGTACGTGTCGCGAGCGCCGCCCCCACCGGGACCCCGCCCTCCGCGAACCCCGTCCGCGCCTCCTCGATCGCCACCCTCATCATGTCGTCGTCGTCCGGCCACGGCGGCTCATGCCTCATGCGGTCCCTCCCGGCTCAGGTGCTCTGGCGGTGTCATCCCCGCTCCGGCCGCCCGCCAGACGGCACCCTCAGAACGGAGGTTCGTCGGTGGGCGGGTCGCTCCAGAGCGGTATGGCGGGCTTGGGCTCGTGCCGCTGGAGCAACGCCACGGCGTCCTTGACGCGGCCGAGATCGATGAGATGGCCGGCCAGGAGGGTGCTGTTGGCGGGCTGGTGCCGTTCGAGGACGACGACCGCCTCCTCCGTACGGCCCGCGTCGGCCAGCAGCTCGGCGACGCACCAGGCCGCGTACCAGGTGTCACCCTCGGGGTGCGCCCACGCCAGCTCGATCGCCTCGTCGCGCAGGCCGCAGGCGGCCATCAGCGGGAGCCGCATCCGGAAGAAGGTCCATTCCTCCTTGCCGAGGGCGTCGAGGTGGGCCAGACCGTCCTCAGGGCGCCCTTGGCCGGCGTAGTGGGTGCAGAGCAGGTCGACGATCCAGTCATCCGAGCCGTAGGGCGAGTCCGCGAGCGCGCGCAGCACCTCCGTCGCCTCGTCGGCACGGCCGTGCCGTACCAGGAGCCGGGCGAGCTGCACGGCCCCGTGCAGCTCGCGGAGCGTCTCATCCCCCGGCTGCCGGTACACCGCGATCGCGCCCTCCACGTCACCACGCTCCTCCAGGAGGTCGGCCAGACGCTGAGCGGCGTGCCCGTGGAACTCGGCCGCCGCGTACGCCCGCAGCTCCTCGATCCGGTCGTGCCGGGCCAGCAGGTCCGCCAGCTGGTCTCGGCCGTTGACCGAGGTGACCTCCCGGGTGCGCAGCAGGGCGATCGCGTCGTCGACGCGGCCCTGCCGTTCGCGGATCTCGGCGAGCAGGTCGACGGCGTTGGACGGTTCGACCTCGTAACGGCGGCATGACGGGGTTTCGCAGCGGTGCCCGGCCTCGATGCGGGCGCTCAGCAGCGCGGCGGCCTCCTCGTCGCGGCCCGCGCTCCCGGCGGCGTCCACCAGGGCCTCGGCGCGGAACCAGTCCTCGATGTGCGGCTTGAGCAGGTCGAACGCCTCGCCACCGCGGCCGTGCCGGGTGAGCAGGCGCCCGAAGAACTCCTGCGCCAGCCGATCTCCGGCCTCGGCGTGCGGGCGGAACAGGGTGATCGCCTCGTCGATCCGCCCCCAGCCCTCCAGCAGCTCGGCCGTGGTCCGGGCCGCCTGCCACCAGCCCGTGGCGGTGTACGGAGCCAAGAGCTCCAGGGCCTCCGCCTGCCGGTCCTGCCCGGCGAGCAGCCGGGCCCGCTCTCGCGCGCAGAACCATTCCCCGTGGCGGGCCTGGAACTCCACCTCGTCGGTGTGGCCGAGCTCGATCAGCCGGGAGACCAGATGCGGGGGAATGCAGCCGGTGAGGGTCCGGACTCGATGGTCAAGATCGGCGGCGTCCACGGAGAAGTACTCTACGCCCGCCGGCGGGAGCGTCCCAATAGCTGCACGTTTCACCTGGTCAGAAGCCTGAAACGGTCCCAGCCGTCCCAGATCCCGCGGGCGTTCTTGCCGGGCCGTGCGGCGGGTGGCCATCCTCTGGGTGTCGCGCCACCGAGCCCGGCGCCGTCCGTCCATCTGGAGGAACACATGCATCGTCGGACCATCAAGGGCATCGCCGTCGCCGCCTTGGTGACGGCCGCCTCGTTCTCCACTGCCACCCCGGCCTCCGCCGGGCAGTGCACGTTGAACGCGTGCGGAGTCGTGATCAACGAGTCCCGGCACGCCGCCTTCATCGGCGAGTGGTGCGGCAATCCCGGCAAGATCTGCAGTTACAAGGTCTTGATGCCGGGCGAGCACTCCCAGAAGTACTTCCGCGACACCGACGGCTTCAACCTGCAGTGCGACGGCGTCGTGCAATGGGGTTACGGGGGATCGACGTCGAACCAGCGCGCGCACGTCGACGTCAAGATCTCGGACTTCAACACGGTGTACATCCGCTACCAGGGGTGCTGACACGGGGGCCGGCACCACTGTTTCAAGGGCGGCTACGTCCCTGGCGCGCCGGCTCGACGAGCACCGGCTCCTCGCCGACGCGCAGGCCGTAGCCCGCCCTGACCGCCGCGACGCCGCCGTCGAGGCGGCGTACGGCCTCGATGTCGACCGGCGTCGTGATGGTGGCCGTGCCGCTGTCCGTCCACAGCACTGCCGCCTCGCGGCTGCGGCCGGGCTGGGTGATGGCGAATTGGCAGCGCCAGACGTTCGCCGGCAGGCCGATGGCCGCGCCGTGCCCGCAGGAGTAGTGGCGGGCGTGGGCGAGCCAGCGCTGCAGCTCCTCGACGGCCCGGGCGGCGGCGGTGGGAGGGCGGCCGACGGCCTGGAGCACGATGGGGATCTTGGTGCCGCCCCAGTTGTAGAAGTACATGCGTTCCAGGTTGAAGTGGCGCGCGTACAGGCCGGTCAGGTAGAAGCGGACGGCGTGGTTGCGCGCCTTGGTCTCCTCCAGCTTGCCCTGCAGGGGGATGTCGTACGTGGTGCCCGTGCTCCACAACCGCGGATGGACGCCGGCCTCGTGGAAGGCGCGGTCGGCGGTCGCCGCGAGTTCGAGCATGGTCTCCGGCGGGTCGCCGGCCTGGCGCTGGTGCAGCTTGATGCCGGCCACGTCGCAGTGGTCGAAACCGCCCAGCTCGGCGAAACGGCGCAGCGAGGCGCGCCCGTCCGCGCTCCACAGTCGCCCCATTCCCGGGCATACCAGGACGGCGGACGGGTCGACGGAGCGGATGATGCGACTGGCCCGGCGCGTCATCTCCACCAGGGTCTCCATGCTGCCGCTGTAGAAGCGAGGGTCATTGGCCAGGACCCACAGCTCGTACGCCTCGATGCGCCCCCGGTAGCGGGTGGCCAGCCCGGTCACGAAGCCGTCCCAGTCGGCCAGCCGGTCCGGGGGCGACGTCCGCGAACCGCCGGGGTAGGGGCCGATGCGCCCGTTGGGGCTGGCCCATTGCGGGGTTCCGCCCATGACGAACAGGACGGGCCGCCCGGCCCGGCGCGCGCCGTTCACCAGCCGGTCCAGGACCGACCAGTCGAACGCGCCACGGTGTGGCTGCAGGTGCGCCCACAGGGTGCCGCTGTCCCAGAGGCGTACCGCTCCCACGCGGAATCCGGGCATGGCGCCCGTCGCGCTGTTGATCGTGACCCCGAACAACGTGGCCGGGACGGGGGCGGCGGGGAGCGTCCAGATGCCGGGAACGGCCGGGCCGCCGTTCACGGGCGACCGCGCCGGCACGACGCGCCCGCCGGAGGGGGCCAGGATCAGCGCCATCACGGCCAGCAGGCCGACGAACATCGCGAGGGCGCCCGCCCGGTGCCGTGGCGCCGCCCTGCCGACCGGCGCGGGGACGGGTTCGGCCACAGGTTCGGCCACGGGTTCGTCCGGCAGGTCCTGCGCGTTCTGCGTGTCCTGAGCGTCCTGCGCCGACAACACCGCCGCCTCCCAGAGGCGATAGAGGCGGCTCAGCTCGTCGGGCCGCGCGCCGCAGACGCGGGCGATGCGTTCGACGACGCCGAATTCCGGCGGAAGCGAATGACCCGTGCAGTAGCGGTGTACGGCGGACTTGCTGGCATTGATGACACGGCCGATGGATTGGTAACTGTGCCCGCTGCGCTCTTTGAGGAGGGTGAGTAACGCGCCCAGCTCCGCGGATTTCGGCATCCTGCGTCCTCGCTTCCGGCCGTGACGTCGGCGTGCGCCGTGCACGTACGCATCGGGCACTTCCCACGCGTACGGGCGCCCACGATAACGGGCTCTCCCCGATATCGGCGGGAACGGCCACGGTCGTTCCCGCCGACGTTCATGCCGGGCTGAGGATCGCGGTGGCCGTGCGGTGTGCGATCTTCCAGCGCCCGTTCTCCGCGCGGCGGTGGCCGGCCGGTTCGACGACGTGCCCGGCCGTCCCGGCCGGATGGCGGGCGGGGCCTTCGCCGGCGTGGCTGCGCAGGCTCCGTCCACGCACTTCGTCCAGGGTGTCAGGGGCGCGGCGGTCGCGGTGACACGCATGAGACGGGTGGCTCCTCGCGGCAGAGGCCCGGGTCAGAAGCCGTAAGGGCCGAAGCGGCCCCAGGCGACGAACGCGGCCAGCAGGAACAGGACCGCGTTGAAGGCGATCGCGGCCGGTTCCCTACGGCGGGCATGGGTGAACGCGGCCAGCACCATCACCACGGCCAGGCCGGTCGCGGCCAGCGGGGTCAGGATCGGGGCGATGCCGGTGAGCGCGGGCAGCACCAGCCCGAGCGCGCCGGCCAGTTCGGCGATGCCGATGAGGCGGACGGTGCCGGGGGAGAAGTCCTCCACCCACGGCAGCCTGGGGGCGAGCTTGTCCTTGGGCTGGATGGACTTCATCACTCCGGCCAGGCCGAACATGACGGTCAGGACGGCCTGCACGATCCACAGAACCACGTTCATCGGACGGTCTCCCCTGGTTGCGGTTGATGACGATCTCGGGCCGGCCGCAGCACAGTGACGCCCTTCCAAAGAAGTGGAACGGCCTTCCCGTTTCTATGATGGCAGCTTGGCGATCAAAATGGGTAGGTCGTTCCACTTGGGGTGGCGGTGAGGGCTTAGTGGTTCACCGCGCGCGGACCCGGGGTTGTCAGGAAGTCCACCGGGTCTTCGAACCACGGCATGACGGTGCTCAGGGCAGCGTCACCAGAGGGTGGCCAGCCTCCCGCGGCCAGTAGTTCGAGAAGCAGAGCGGGCAGGGGCAGTCCACGGACATAGACCCGCGAAGGACGCATGCCGCACAGACTCCCATGACCGAGGCCCTCCAGAAACGCTCGATCACGGTGATCGAGCAAGGGATTGTCAGGGCTGGATGCGAGACTTCCGTACATGAATCTCGGTTCCAGCCGCCCACGGGCGTGACTGACGTGATCTTCGATCGGGCCCGGCTGGTGAACGTGGACTTCACCGGGCTACGGTTCGCCGGTTTCACCGCCTACGGTAGCGAGTTCGACGGATGCGACTTTTCCGGCGCCGTCTTCGAGCAGCCATCGCTGGGCAGCACCGGCGTCGGCGGGCAGAAGTGGGATGGCGCCACCTGGCCGCAGACCGTCTACCGCGACTGCGCTTTCCGCCGCACCCTCTTCTCGCCGCACACCTTTTTCGGAAATGTGCGGTTCGAACGATGCGTGTTCGACCGTTCCCGGCTACGGGAGCAGACGGCCACCACCGAAGCCGAGTTCGTCGATTGCGTTTTTGCCGGCCGCGTACGGAACATCAACTTCTGGGGCCGCCCGGCCGACCGTGACCAGGCCGTACTCGGCAGAGACCACAACGACTTCACCGGCAACGACTTCACCGCCGCCGAGCTCAGCCATGTCGCTTTCCACCACATCGATCTGCGGGCCCAGCGCTTCCCCGGCCCGCCCGGCTACGCGCTGCTCGACCGGATCACCCAGCGGGTGCGGGCGGTGCTGCCCATGGCCGACGACTGGCCGGACGAGCGGCACCGTGAGGAGGCCCGCTTCGCGCTGGAGTTCCTCGCCGGTACGGCGCGCGCGTGGAACGACGACCAGGCGCTGGTGAGCCCGGCGGACATGGGACGCAAGCTGCCGCCCGCCCTCCGGGAGGAGCTGTTCGCCGCCATCAGACGCACGACCAGCGATACATCCCCTGATCGAGCCGCACCGCCTCGATCCTCCACCACGACCTCGTTGTCGCCGAACTCGCTGAGGTCACGCCCGCTGATCTCGGCGACCAGCGTGTCGAGCTCGTCAATCCAGCCCTTGCAGTCGACATACGGCAGGTTCACCGCTCCCGGCCCGCCGGACAACGCCTTCTTGGCCAGCTGCTCGGAGTCTGCGGTGAAGTAGTCGACCAGAACGCCCATGGCCGATCACCCTATCGATCGGGCCCGCATCGGCGCAGGGGCCGGGCGGAGCTGTTCGAGGGCGCCTGGATCTGAAGCCTGCGGTTCAGCCGGTGGGCATAGGGTGGCGGCATGGCGCTGCAACTTGTTCAGGTGAATTTCAAGGCCCGGGACGACGCGGCGCTGGGCCGGTTCTGGGCGGAGGCGCTTGGCTGGGGAGTTTCCAGCGAAGGACCCGGCGTGACCAACGTTGAACCTGTGGGCTTCACCTGGCCGGACCCCGTCGCCGTCTGCGCCGATTTCGTCACCGTCCCGGACCCCGAAACGGTGAAATACCGTGTGCACCTCGATCTCGCCACCACCTCCGCAGCCCATCAGGCGGAGTTGGTCGCGCGCCTGAAGGAGCTCGGTGCGACGCCCGCCGACGTGGGCCAGGGCGACGTCCCGTGGACGGTTCTGGCCGATCCGGAGGGCAACGTGTTCTGCGTGCTGGAGCCTCGGGAGATCTACCGCGACACCGGGCCGATCGCCGCGGTGGTCGTCGACTGCGCCGACCCGCGGGCCATGGCCCGGTTCTGGGGCGAGGCGATCGACTGGACCGTGCACGAGGTGAGCGACGACCACGCGAGCCTGCGCTCCGCCAAGGGAGTCGGGCCGTATCTGGAGTTCCTCCGCACGCCCGACGTGACCGTGTGGAACCGGGTGCATCTCGACGTGTTGCCGAACCGGGGTGACGATCAGGCGGCGGAGGTGGCCCGGCTGCAGGCCCTCGGCGCGAAGCTCACCGATGTGGGCCAGGGCGACGTCTCGTGGGTCGTCCTCGCCGATCCTGAGGGCAACGAGTTCTGCGTCCTCGGCCGGGCCTGACGGTTCCGGCGGAAGCCGCAGTTGACATGTCGCGCGCCGCGCGTCTCACCGCCCATGCGGCCGTCTCCATGTACAGTGACCGCGCCCTCAGCGAACTCCTGGACACGGCCGCGCCGCTCGGCTCCGGCGAATCCGTTCGACCTGCCTGACTTCTGCCACTACGGCGTCGGCACCATCGGCGGGCACACGCCGATCGCCGCAGTGATCTCCGACTTCTACCGTACGTTCCAGCGCCGGAGCAGGCAGGCCCCCTACCCGCTGGAGGAGATTCGACGGCTTGGCATGGAGTAACGCCAGCGCACCCATCCGCACCCCCTGCGTGAAACGGTCAGGGCAGAATCTCGACGTACCCATCGCTTCCGTGCACGCGGATCCGCTGCCCATCGGGAATCAGCCGCGTGGCGTCCACCACACTGACGACGGCCGGCAGGCCGTACTCTCGTGCGATCACCGCGCCGTGCGTCATCTGCCCTCCCACCTCCGTCACCAGGCCGGAGATGGCGACGAAGAGAGGCGTCCAGCTCGGGTCCGTGTGGGCCGTGACGAGGATGTCACCCGGTTCGAGCTCGGCCTGGGCCATGTCCAGGATGACGCGGGCGCGCCCCTCGATGGTCCCGGCGGAGACCGGCACACCGATCAGCGCGCCGGCCGGCACGTCATCGCGCCGGTACGCCCCGGTGACGGCCTCGCCCTCAGAGGTGAGCACCCGGGGCGGCGTGAGGGCTTGGTACGACCGGAACGCCTCCTTGCGCTGCCGGATCAGCTCGTCATCCACCTGGTTCGAGCGTGCGACGTCGTGGAACTCCTGGAACGTGAGGTAGAAGACGTCCTCCCTCTCGGCGAGCACACCGGCCCGCACGAGGCGCCCGGCCTCTTCCAGCAGGGCCTGCTTGTAGACGAAATAGCGGCTGATGATGCCGTACTTCGGGTACTCCCGGTAGCCGATGAACGTCCGTACCCGGTCGATCATCCGCTCGGTCTCGCCGGCCTTCTGCTCCCCGTCCGGCAGGGTCCGCAGGCGTTCGAGCACCTCCTGCGCCTTCTCCTGCGCCTTCTGCCGCCCCTGCTCGAAGCGCCGCCCGGCGGCGCCCGGCTCGAAGTTCCTGACGTTGTCGAGGATCACGGGCACGAGCGTGGTGGGGCGTTCGCGCCAGCGCGGCCTCGTGATGTCGATCTCGCCGACGCAGCGCATGCCGTACCGGTCGAGATAGGCCAGGATGGCGTCGCGCGCCTCGGTCCCGCCCGCGAGCTTCGGCAACTCGTCGAGGAAGCCGTCGTCCTCGACGTCCTCCAGGAACGCCACCACCTGCGGATGCGGCCGGACCGCGTCGGCGACGTCGAGCAGCGCCAGCCCCATCTCCGAGGTGATGTTGCCGGGGGCGGACAGCGTGAGGGTGTCGGCCGCGTTCTTCTCGCCCAGCCATTCCTGCAGCTTGTCGTTGAGCCACCAGGTGGCGTCCATCCCCGCCATGATCGCCTGCATGCTCAGCGGATCACCCAGGACTCTCTTGTGCTCCTGGAAGGCCTCCAGCAGGAAGTCGAACAGCGCCGGTCCGGTCTTCGTCCGGACCTCGTCCTGCAACGCCGCGATGGACGCCTCGCTGCGCTCGATCAGTTCGGTGACGATGGCCGGATCGGTCTCGATCGGGACGGGCGGGCCGCCCGCCGCCGGCCTGGCAGGACCACCACCGGCGTCCGGGAGCTTCGGGACGAAGTCGAGGACGGTCTCCAGCGCGTCCCTGGTCAGCGGGTCGGTCCTCTCCGCCATCTCCAGGAAGCCGGCGCGGCTCGCGGGCGCCGCCAGGAGCCGGGTGGCGTCCACGAACAGCCTCCCGCCGGCCTCGTGCATCGGCGCCATGGCCGTCAGTTGCCACATGGAGAGCCCCAGCGGCTTCATGGCGTCGGTCATCATCTGCTGATGGCCGACGGAGAGGTAGAGGCGGTTCTCCTGGTCGGGGGCCGCGGGGATGGGGAACAGCGTGGTGATCGGCCGGCTCTGCACGATCTGGAAGTCGTCGCCGACCAGGCACCATTCGATGTCCTGCGGGCGGCCGAAGTGCGCTTCGATCCGTCGCCCGAGCTCCACGAGCCGTACGACCTGCGCATCCGTCAGCGCAGGCTCCTCCTGCCGCCCCGGGTCGATCGTCACTTCCCGCGTCCCGCCGGCCGGCAGAGCCAGGACGGCGCGTTGCTTGGCGGCGAGTGCCTTGGTGACGATCTCGCCGTCGCGCACCTTGAAGACGTCCGGGTTCACCAGGCCGGAGACCAGGGCCTCGCCGAGGCCGAAACCGGCGTCCACGGTGGCGACCTTCCGGTTGCCCGTGACGGGGTCGGCCGTGAACAGGATGCCGGCCGCGTCGGAAAAGGCCATCTGCTGCACGACCACGGCCATGTGGACCGCACTGTGGTCGATGCCGTTGCGCAGGCGGTAGATCACGGCCCGCTCGGTGAACAGCGACGCCCAGCACCGGCTGACGTGCTGAAGGATCGCCGCCGACCCTACGACGTTCAGGTATGTGTCCTGCTGGCCGGCGAAGGATGCCGTCGGCAGGTCCTCCGCCGTCGCGCTGGATCGTACGGCGTAGGCGGTCTGCTCGCCGGACCGCCCGAGCGCGCGGGTGATCGCCGCCGCCAGGTCGTCCGGGATGGCGATCCCTTCGATGGTCCGGCGGATCTCCGCGCTGAGCGTGCGGATCGCCTCCCGGTCGTCCGGGTTCAGGCGGGACAGCCGATCGTCGATCGACGGCGCCTCCGCCATGATCCGCCGGAAGGCGGCCGTCGTCACGCAGAACCCGGCCGGCACGCGGATGCCCTCGATCCGCGACAGCCCGCCCAGGTGCGCGCCCTTGCCGCCGACGACCGCGAGCTGCGTCTCGTCTACCTCTTGAAGGTCAAGCACGTACTGATCGAGCACGTCGTGCCCCCCGTTCCTCATCGGTGCCGTATCCGGCCGCTGATTCTGCGGCACGACCCGGGGCTTGCCGCAAGCCCCCCTGTGCGCTATACGTTGGAAGTGGCAAGGAGATCTTCTTGCCCTCGTTCTGTCGTCCGCCCGCCACGATATGGCGCATGGTTCGCGAGCCGGGAGAGGTCTCACCCCGCGAGGCCGAAGCGCTGCCGGGCCGAGACGAGGACTCCGTCGGCTGCCCGCGACCTTCCAAGACGCGCAGCAGGATCAGCGCCCCGGCGTAAGCCACCCCGTACCACGCGGACAGCCGGCCACCCACGGCCATGGCGACGGCGAGGCTGATCGCCGACATCGTGGCCAGCAGCAGCGCGCCGGCGGTCCGCTCAAGGAGCGTTCGATGAGCGCGGCGTTGCGTCACCTGGGTCATGTCATGGCTCTCGCCATCGCATGGGGTGCCATCGGGCGCCTTCCCTTGAGCAAATCCATCGTTCCCTTTACACCGATCGCCCCAAGAGCGTTCACGGCCCCCACTCCCGCGCCGGCTCGCTCCGGCCCGCCCAGGTGACGGTCGGCACGGCGTACAGGTCATGACCAGCAGCGTCGCCACCACGACCACCCGCTGGAGCAGGCGCCGGTTGAGCCAGGGTCCCAGGATGGCGGCAGCGATCATGCAGGCGAGCTGGGGCAGCGTCCACCAGGCGGCGCCGCCGCTCCAGGCCGTTGACGCGGAAGTCCAGGTCGAGATACGGCCCACAGCCGGCCCCGCGTACCGCCAATCGGCCCAGGCGGAGAAGACCTCGACCGGTGGGGCGGCGTACACGTGCTCGGTCACGAAGCTTGATCACGGGCCTCAAGCTGTCCGTCCGCCGCCCCTTGTTGTGATGACTTCAGGAAGTGAGCCGGTAATGCGACACCACGACCTGGCCGTCGAGTACACGCGAGCCGGCGAGCCGCAGCTTGTGGCGCTGCTCCGGCGCCTGGAACAGCGGCCTGCCGCCGCCGAGCACCACCGGGTGTACGGCGATGTGGTATTCGTCGATGAGCCCCAGCCCGGTCAGCGCCGCCGCCAGCGCGGAGCCGCCGGTGAGGAGCATGTCCCGGCCGCCCGGCCGCGCCTTGAGGGCGGCGACCTCCTCGGCCAGGTTGTCCTTGATGACGCGGCTGGTCCACTCGTCGCCCGGGTACGTGCGGGAGAAGACGATCTTCGGTGTGGCACGCCAGAAGGGCGCGAAGGCGGTGACGTGCGGGTCGTCCGACATCGACTCGGCGTTCGGCCAGAACGCCACCATCATCTGCCACACCGGACGTCCGAACAGCAGGGTGTCGACCCTCTTGTCCAGACCGTCTGAGTACGCGGACAGCTCCGGCCCCATCGTCGGCCAGTCGAACTCCCCGTTGGGCCCGTCGATGAACCCGTCCACCGAGGCGTGGACCCAGTAGATGATCTTGCTCATGAGTTACCCCTTTTGTCTGTGCGGTCGGTCGTAGGTAGGTCGGAGCCGGCAGCCGGTTCTTGACAGGCTGCGGCAACCAGACTCGGCATGGCTGGGGCATCCGTACAGGCCACTACTTGACTCTGGACCCAAGTCCAGAGTCTACGGTTCAAGTGACGGCTCGACACGAGCGCCGACAACCCATCGAAAGGGAGCCCCCCCCATGGACGTCCCACCCGCTTCCACACCGATCGTCTGCGACATGACCACCGCCCCCGACACCGCCCACCAGCGCCTGGACGAGTACCGGCACCTGTTCGACCGCCATCTGCTCAGCCGCGAGAAGACCGGCGAGGGCATCCGCTTCCGGCTGCGCGCCGAGCCGGGCGTGGCGGCGTGGGTACGGGACCTGGCCGCACGGGAGAAGGCCTGCTGCGCCTTCTTCGCCTTCGACATCACCATCGAGGGCGACCAGGTGGTCTGGGACTGCGCTGTCAGCGACAACGACACCGCCCGCGCCATCTTGGAGGAGTACTACCTGCTGCCCGACGCCGCTCCGGGGTTGGAGAGCCGCCTGGCCGCCAAGGGCCTGAACTTCATCGAACCCCGCCACTACACGGACGCCTGACCCCAAGGCCCAGGTTGGCCGTCGAGATGAAGGCCGAAACACCACCGCCGCCGCGATGCCGGGGACGCATCAGGGCGGCGGTCGTGCGTGACGTTACGAGCTGTCAGCGCCCTGTTTCGTGGACCAGAGGGGACGGGTGCCGTCGTTCTGGACCTCCAGCCGGGCGCCCGGCTGGAGATCTCGGAGCTCCACGGTGGCATGGCGCCCTTGTAGCCGCGTCGAGATCGCCGGTCACCGCCTCGCGCGCGCCCGGCACCTGACGCGCCGCCCGCAACGCCGCCGCACCGCGCAGCAGCGCGTTGGTCGGCATGCAGGCCCAGAAGGAGCGTTCCCCGCCGACGAGCTCGCGCTCGACGACGGCGGCGCTGAGCCCGCCCCGGCACCACCCGGTCGGCGACGTTCTCCCCGACCGGGCCGGCCTCGATGACGACGACGCCGTACGTGCTGCGGCCCATGTCAGTTCCCCTTCGCGGCGCGGCCCAGGCGGAAGGCCGAGATGAGGAAGAAGATGCCGCCGGGGATGGCGTAACCGGCCGCGTTGAACAGCGTCGGGCTGTCCGCGGAGGCGCCGAGGATGAACGAGGCACCGGCGAGTACGGAGATGCCGCCGCTGACGATCATCGGCCACTGGCCGCCCATCTCGCGGCGGGTGACGCCCACGATGAGCTGGACCAGCCCGGCCACGACCGCCCAGGCGCCCCACACACGCAGCACCGCCGGGATGCCGGACGTGCAGGCGAGGGCCACGCCGACGGCGGTGATCAGGCTGACCGCGATGTTCACGTACAGCAGGGCGGGTGATCCGGTGGTACGGGACGCGCGGGCGTCGACGACGGCGGCGGCGACGTCGAACAGCGGGTAGAGCACGAGCAGCGTGACCGCGAGCGGGCCCAGGGTCGAGGCGGTCGTGAACATCACGAGGGCCCAGACGATGGCGAACGCGAACCGGACGAAGTACAGCCGCCGCAGCGCGGACGCGGTCCCGGAGATGCCGGGCGAAGCAGCGATGGTGCTCATGATGATCCTTACAGGGTCGAGAGTTCTGCCAGGGCACCGCCTCTGGCGCCTTGGTAGACCGAACGTTCTGTCTTGACAGAGCATGGCCAGCTACGGCGCGGTCTGTCAAGACCGAACGTTCTACCTACTAGGATGGCGGCATGCCCAGCCCATCCGAAGGCCGTCCGTCCGAAGCGCGGTCCCGGCTGCTCGACACGGCCACCCGGCTCTTCTACACGGAGGGCATCCACGCCGTCGGCATCGACCGCATCGTCGCCGAAGCGCAGGTGACGCGGGCGACCCTCTACCGGCACTTCCCCGGCAAGGAAGACCTCGTCCTCGCCTACCTGAACGAGGTCGACCAAGCCATGCGGGGCCAGGCCGACGAGGCCATCGCCGCCCGTCTACCGGCCGACGGCACCATCCGGGCCCTCAGCGCGTCCATCGCCCAGGGCATCCGGTCCACCGGCTTCCGGGGATGCGCCTTCCTCAACGCCGCCGCCGAATATCCCGACCCCGAGTCCCCGGTGCACAAGGCCGTGCTCGCCCACCGCCAATGGTTCCTGGAAACCGTCACGGAACTGCTGGCCAAGATCCAGGAGACCGGCGCCGAGCCGGCGGCCCGCCACTTCGTGATGATGCGCGACGGCGCCATGGCCGCCGGCTGCCTGTTCGACCCGGTGCTGATCTGCGAGACCTTCCTGCGCGGAGTCGAGAGGCTCCTGCAGGTCTATGCCGTCACCGACTACAGCGAGCCGGCGGGCGCCTGAGATTCTCAGAGCTTGCGGATTGATACGGCGTTGTCGCCGACCCCGCCGCCTCGGGCGTACACGCACAGATAGGTCTGTACGACGGCGACGACCGTCCACCCGGGCGGCGCCGACTGGACGCCGCAGATGATGAGGGTGCGGCCGGAGGGCAGGCCGTTGATGTTGGTGAGGGCCTGCTGGTTATTGAGGACGCCGTTGGGGGTTTTGCTGATTTCACAGTTGATGGAATAGGACAGCGCCGTGGCATAGAACCCGGCCGGAGGCGGAGGCGTGATGCAGGTGGTCACCGTTCCGCCGGAGGCGGTGTCGCTGATGACCTTGACGGTTTTCGCGTTGTAGTAGATGGTGCCGGGCTGGCCACACTGGTACCAGTCGAAGTAGGCCGTCGGCATCGATCCGGTGGGGATGGGGGCGTTCGCGCAGACGTTCGAGCTGGGGCCGAGCACCTGTGCCGATGCTCCTGCCGGAGAGAGGGAAAGGCACATGACGGTGGCCGCCGCGACGATGATGGCGGTCAGCAGTCTTTTCATCGGCGCTCCTGTCGCATCGATGTTGAGGGGAACATCACGACTCATCATTACTGAGCATCTGCCTCCGAGAAATGCGAGCTGTCGCGCAAATGTGCGAGTGGCATTCTTTGACACACATATTGCGCGTCTCTGCGAAAGCTGCGATACTTCCCGCCGCCGCAAATAGGATATGAGTCTCGCCTCTAAAAGGAGGTGGGCCGGCGCACCTGGTAAATCCGTGGCGGGGACGGAACGTGCCGCACTACGGTTGGTCACGTCTTCACCTCGCGGCTGCTGACCCACGAGGCCTGCGGCGACGGCTCATTCCGTCGCCTTCTGTGGCGCGCTCTCAACAGCGCCACCCTCTCGCCATGCGTTTCAGCAGCCCGAAGGACTTCACCAACATGCGTACCCGTCAGGATCACCGTCTCGTCCGCCGTGACGAGCAGTGGCTCACTCTCCCGAACCCCTGGAACGTCCCCGTCGACATCTGCGCCGACGAACGGGTCCCCCTCGAACCGGCGGCCGTCGACGAAGTGCTGTCGGTCCTGGAGACCGCCGACACCCTCGTCCGCCTCGCGAAGGCCGTACCCGGTCATGACGGCCCGCCGCCCCGCCTGACCCGTCTCGTTCTCACCCCCGACTTCCACAAGGGAGCGGGCATCCCGATCGGCACCGTCATCGAGACCGAGGGCGCGCTGCTCCCGCAGGCGGTCGGCAACGACATCAACTGCGGCATGCGGCTGGAGGTCACCTCGCTCACCGTGGAGCAGGTACGGCCGCGCCTGGACGCCCTGGAACGGCGGCTGCGGCACCTGTTCTTCGAGGGCGGCCGCCGCATCGCCCTCACCCCGGCCCAGCGGGAGGCCCTCCTGCGCGACGGGCTCCCGGGGCTGTTGCTCACCGGGGACGCTCCCTGGCAGGGTCACCAGCCGGCCGACGCCGAGGACTGCCTGGATCGCATGCACGCTCCGGCGCACCCGACCGGCACCGCCGAGGCGTTCGCCGACTGGATCACCAGCGCCGGCGGGAGCGCGGGAGCCAGTCACGACAGCCTCATCGGCAGCATCGGCGGCGGCAACCATTTCGCGGAGCTGCAGTACGTGGCACGGGTCCACGACCCCGCCGCCGCGTACGCGTGGGGCCTGGCAGAGGGCGCGGTCGTGCTGATGGTGCACAGCGGTTCGCTGTCGCTGGGGCACCAGGCCAACGCCACCGCGCTGGATCGGCTGCGTCAGACCTGGCCGACGGGGCTGCCGCGGCCCCGCAACCAGATCCTGCCGTTCCTGCTGGACGAGCGTACGGCCGCCGCCCGGCGCCGCTACCTGGACGCGTTCGGCAACGCCGCCAACTTCGCCGCGGGCAACCGGTTCTTCCTCGCCCTCACCATGCGGGCCGGGCTCGCCGCCGAATGCGGTCGGATGGCGGCGCGGCTGGTCTATGACGCGCCGCACAACCTGTTCTGGCAGGAGGGGGACCGTGTCGTCCACCGCAAAGGCGCGACGCCCGCGGGTGGTCACGAACAGATGAGCGGTGGCCCGTACGCGATGTGGGGCGAGCCCGTGATCGTGCCCGGGTCGATGGGAGCCTCCAGCTACCTGCTGCGCGGTCACGGCAACGCCCGCACGCTGGCCAGCGCCTGCCACGGCGCCGGACGGCGCGTCCCGCGTGGTGCCACCGCCCGGGCCGGCGACCGTGACCTCGACGCGTTCCTGCGGGATTTCCGCGTGGTCACGCCGCTGGACCACCGCGATCCGACCGTGGCACGCCGCGCGGACGTCATGGCGGCCTGGCGGCGAGACCTCAAGCAGGAGGCTCCGTGGGCGTACAAGGACATCGGGCCCGTGGTGTCGAGCCTGCACGCGGGCGGGGTGGCGGACCCGGTGGCCGAGCTGCGCCCGCTCCTCACCGTCAAAGGCTGACGGGGTCAGGTGGCTCGCGACGGGGGAGGGGCGGTCAGTAGTTGGCGGGCGGGGTCGTAGCGGACCGCCGGCGTTCCGGCGACGACGAGGTTCGCCCGCTCCCACGGCCGGTGATCGGCCATGAAGGGGATCTCCTGCCGCATCCATTCGTCCCAGAAGTCGCGTGCGGCCTGAGTGCCGCCTTCACGGGCCATGCAGCGGCGCTCGGCCTGGGCGAGGTCTGCCTGTACCCAGACGACGGCGTCGAGCAGGGGCACCAGCTCACGGCGGGCCGCGCCGGTGCCTTCCACGATGACCGTGTGCCGGCCGGCGGGCACGTCGATGGCTCCGGCGCGGCCTCGCCGCGCCCAGGCGGCCGGTCGGCAGGACACGGTCTCGCCGCGGCGCAGCGGTTCGAGGACGCCCTCGACGAGCACGTCGGTCCAGCCGAAGAACGAGTGGTGCCAGGCCACGTCGTCGGTGTGCACCACGGCGGCGTGCGGCATGGCGCCGGCCAGCGTCGCCGCGATGGTCGTCTTGCCGGAGCCACCGGCACCGTCGATCGCCACGATCCGCGGGCGGCCCACCGGGTCGCCCGCGGCGTCGACCAGGATCCGGATCACGTCGTCGATCGCCGTCACCTGCCAGGGACCGGCTGCCGGTTCACCGGGGTAGAGGGTGGGGTCCATGTGCTCCCATGAGTCCGGCCATCAGCAGGAGGCCACGTGGCAGATCTTGGCCAGCATCTTCTCGGTGTCTCGCCGGTCTTTGGCGAAGGGCTTCTTCTGCCGCGGTCCACCGTAGTAGATGATCGCGTTGGCCCGGCGGACGATCACGTAGGCGTCCTGTTGCTCGTCGTCGTCGGTGTTGTAGCCCGTCACCGCCCAGGCTTGGTCGCCCAGGGAACTGGGGTAGAGCTTGCGGCGGAAGACGCCCATCGGCTCGGCCTTCCCGCCCTTGCGCGCGCAGCGGGTGGCCGCGGCCTTCCAGTCGGACATGACCTTCTTGGCGATCTTCGTGGAGCGGTAGACGATCACCTGCTCCTGCGTTCCGTAGTACTCCTGGATGCTGAAGGTCACCGACCGGACGGCTTCGCGGCCGCTCAGCCCGATGCCGGTGCTCCGGCCCGTGCCGACCGCGACGGTGGAGCAGGGGTCGGCCCGGAGCGGCTGGCCGGCTCTGTCGTCGTAGAGCCAGCTCTCCTCATGGTCGTGAATGTCATCAGGGTCGTCACGTGCCATGTCCGCGCGGGCCGTGCGCTCGTAGAGCAGGAAGTTCTCCGGCAACTTCGTGGCCGCCTGTACGGGCAGGGCGGGCGTCAGGCAAACGCCGACGAGTCCAACTAACGCGATCTTCTGCAACATGACCGCTGAGAGTAACGGACCGCCGTGTACTGGCAGGGCGGCTCAACACGCGCTCAACAGAGGCTCAACATCGGCCTGCCTATCTTCCTGTTCACCACACGAAGAGGGAGACGAAATGCGTTTCAGGAGAATGGCCGCCATCGTCATCGGCGCCGGTGTCATCGCCGGCGGCGCGCTCCCGGCCCAGGCGGCCTCAAGCAGCAGCGCCCGGATCGACGCCTACATGGCCGCGTTCCCCGGCGGGACGAAGATCGGCACCAACGAGATCTCCTGGCAGGGCGGCGACGTCCGCGTGGTGATGGCGGCCACCGCCAAGTCCTGCCCGGCCGGCTACTACTGCGTCTACGAGCACCAGTACTGGCGCGGCGCGATGGGCGCGTGGCGGGCCTCCGCCAAGAACTGCAAGAAGTTCGACTTCACCGCCTACTGGCGGGACAAGGTCTCCTCGTTCTGGGCGCGCGGCGGCTGCGAGACCGCCACCTACTTCCTGAAGAACAAGAAGAAGTGGCAACCGGACCAGTTCGAGCCGTTCGAGGGCAAGAAGGCCTGGGTCCGATTCAACGACAGCTACGACTACGCCGCCCGCGGCTACCTGTAAGCCGTGCTGGAACGTCTGAGGTTGTTCGTTCGTCATCCGGAATGTGACGAGCTCTTCAGACTTGGACGAGCGGCTGCGTACGGCGGCCGCTCGGATGCACCGGGCCGACCACCTGCGGCGCTGGCATACGGCCGCCGCGGAGCAGGTCCAGCAGGCCCGCCATACCCTGGCCGACCTGGAGAAGGACCTGTCCAAAGAGGAGGCTGACGTCGCCCGCCTGGAAGGTGGAATGAAGGCTTTCCTGGCTCGCCTGGTGAGCCAGCGCGAGGTGCTGCTGGACCGCGAGCGTGCCGAAGCCGACATCGCCAGGCAGCGGCTCGACGGCCACCGGGCCCGGCTGGCCCAGATCGAGGCGGACGAGCAGGCGATCGAGGCCGAACTCGCGGCGCTCGCGACGGCCTCGGAGGATTACGCGAAGCTGCTGGCCCAGAAGGAGCGGCAGCTCCTCACCAGTGGTGACGCCCGCGCCAGTGAGCTGATGGACCTCGGCGCCGCTCTCGACCGCGCCTCGGCGGAGCAGCGCGAGCACACGGAGGCCTACCAGGCCGGGCAGGCCGCGCTCCAGGCGCTGGCCCAGGTGCTCGACCATCTCGGCGCGGCAAAGGGCGCCTCCACCTGGGACCTCTTGGGCGGCGGCTTCGTCGCCGACGCCATCGAGCACAACCGGCTGCGCTCCGCCGACGAGGCCGCCTGGCACGCCCAGCGGGCCCTGGACGTCTTCTCCCGCGAACTCGCCGACGTCGGCGTCACCGCGCGAGTCCGTCTGCCCGAAGTGGACACGCGGTGGTTCGTCGACACGTTCTTCGACAACATCATCACCGATGTGGTGAAGCATCAGCGCATCGAGAAGACCCGCGCCGAGGTCGAGCGGACGGCGCGATGGGTTCAGGACGTGGGAACGCACCTGCGGCACCGCGACGCCGAGCTGTCCAGAGAACGAGCGCGACTGCTGGCCGAGCGGGAGGAGCTGCTGCGCGGCTGAGGCGTCCGAGCGAGGAGAGCAGGCCGCGGCCTTGACGACTCAGGGAGCATTCGTCATCTTTTAAGAAGCTTTCCTAAAAAGCCTGCCCGCTGGAGGACAGCGAATGCGCATGAGAAAGCCCGCGGCCCTGGCCGCCACCGCCCTCCTCGTCGCCACCATCGTCGGCACCGCCTCTCCCGCCCACGCCTATCCCACCGACTGCACCACCGGCCGGGACGGCACCAAGACCGTCTGGGTCCACTGTGCCGGCGGCACCGGGCAATACGCCGTGAGCATCTACGTCATCCACCCCAACCCCACCGTCGGCTCCTGGCCCGAGTACGGCCCCTGCGTCTACCCCGGGCAGCGCTCGGAGTACACCCCGTACCACAACATCCCCTTCCTCGGCCCGGGCATCGCCTACTGCTGAGCACCCCGGCTGCCCGCGGCCGTCTCGTCCGCGGCGCGGGCAGCCTTCCGATGGTCAGTCGCTACCGGCCGTTTCGCCGAACCAGCGGGAGAGGTGGCCGTCCAGGTCCCGCTGATCGTCGCCGATCCAGGCGACGTGGCCGTCGGGGCGTAGCAGGACGCACGGCACGTCCAGTCCCGCGGTGGGATCCGCGAGGTGGTCGACCCGGTCCGACCAGCCGCCGGCGGTCAGGTGTTCGGTACGGTCCAGCAGTAGGCCCCGGCCGCGATGCAGCAGATCGTAGAGGCGGCCCTGTTTCACGTCGATGTCGCGCAGACGGCGGCCGAGCAGGTCGGGGCCTTCCCCGAAGTCATAGCGGACGCCGATCGCGGTGATCTTCTCGATCAGAAAGCGGTTCACCTCGTCGAAGTCCATCAGTTCGGTGAGCAGCCTGCGCACGGCCCGCGGCCCCGGTCCGGCGGACGACAGTTCCGTCTGGGCGCGGGTGTTGTCCAGCACGTCCTCGGCGACCGGCCGGCGTTCGGCCTGGTAGGTGTCCAGCAATGTCTCCGGCGCCCAGCCGCGGATCTGCGCGGCCAGTTTCCAGCCGAGGTTGAACGCGTCCTGAACGCCCAGGTTGAGGCCCTGCCCGCCGAGGGGCGGATGAACGTGTGCCGCGTCGCCGGCCAGCAGCACCCGCCCCACCCGATAACGTTCGGCCAGCCGGGTGGCGTCCCCGAAGCGGGACAACCAGCGCGGAGAATGCACGCCGAAATCGGTTCCGGCGATGGCGCGCAATTGTTGCCGGAAATCCTCGAGGGTGGGCGGTTCCGCGCGATCGCCGACTCCCGCGGCGGGGACCAGAACGCTATAGACCTTTTCGCCGAAGGGCCGGAGCCAGAATCGCTGCCGGGTCTCGCCGATTTCGGCCACCTTGGCGGCGATCTCCTCCTGCGGCACGCCCACTTCCATCTCGCCCATCAGCGTCTCGGTCCGCGCGGGCTCGCCGGGGAAACCGACGCCGAGCAGTTTGCGCACCGTACTGCGCCCGCCGTCACAGCCGACGAGATAGCGCGAACGCAGCTGTTCCCCGTCGGCCAGCTCGACGGTCACACCCTCGTCGTCCTGCTCGAGACCGACGACCGCGCGACCGCGCCGGACCTGCGCACCCAGGTCGATCGCATGCTCTTCGAGCAGGCGCACGATGACCGGCTGCGGGATGCCCAGCAAATAGGCGTGCGCGGAATCCAGGCCCTTGGGCGCGGGTTTGGGGATGGCGGCGAAGAAACCGCCGGCCGGACGCCGTCTTCCGTGCGGGAGAATGCGATCGAGCAGTCCGCGCATGGCCATCAGTTCGAGACTGCGAATATGCAGCCCGACTATGCGGACGAACGACGCGGGCTCGGTCTCCTTCTCCAGAACGAGTACCCGCACATCGTGCAGCCGAAGTTCGGCGGCCAGCATCGCACCGGTCGGCCCGCACCCGGCAATGATCACGTCGTACATCGGTGTTGCCTTTCGGGAGTGCCTTGTCAGCGCGGCGCTCCCGGCGACACCTACGTCAATCGCCCGGCCATGACGGGAAGAGAGCACCCACATCGATACAGAGTCATGGGTCTCACCTCCTCGGGCGGTGTCACGGCCGACTGCAAGCTACAAGGCCGAGGATCATCCCGTCCAATCCTTTTCCGGCCGTCGGCCCACGCCGGCCAGGATGCCGCCCGTGCTCAGGTCGTACGAGCCGCCGGGGGAGGCGTCGGGCGTCCAGTCGGCCACCGGTACGACGCCAGGGCCGAGCAGTTCCAGGCCGTCGAAGAAGGGGACGATCTCGTCGTAGCCGCGCCGTGCCAGACCGCCCGAGGTCGTGCCGGAGTAGACCTGCTGACCGGCCGTGGCGGCGCCCTCCATGGCGTCGCCCGAGTACAGAAGGTGCGACAGCACCAGATACCCGCCGGGCCCGAGGCGCTCGCGGACGCGCGCGGCGATCCGGCCGGCCTCGGCGTCGTCGGGGATGAAGTGCAGCACCGCGACCAGCAGGACGGCGAACGGCTGGGAGAGGTCGAGGTGTTCGGTGACGCGGGGGTCGTCCAGGATGGCGTCGGGGTCCTTGAGGTCGCCCTCGATGGCCAGCACGTTCGGGTCCCTGGCCAGCAGCGCGCGGGCGTGGATCAGCACGATGGGGTCGTTGTCCACGTAGACGACGCGGGAGCCGGGGGCGAGCCGCTGGGCCACCTGGTGGACGTTGTCCTGGGTGGGCAGGCCCGCGCCGATGTCGATGAACTGGCGTATCCCGGCCTTGGCGAGCACGTGTACGGCGCGGCGGATGAACTCGCGGTTGGCCAGGGCGATCTCGCGGGCGTCGTTGCCCATCCGCCGGCCGATCTCGATCATCTTCTCGGCCGCCTCGCGATCGGCGGCGAAGTTGTCGCGGCCGCCGAGGTAGTAGTCGTACATGCGGGCGACGCTCGGCACATTCGGGTTGATCCCGGCAGGAACGCGGTCGGCCTCGACCATGTGACGACCTTTCTAGATGTGGATCTTCATCGCCGAGTTTAGGGGGCGATCATCGCCGTTGTGGTCCCTTCGCGGAACCTTACGGAGCCGTCAAGGCGGCGAGTCTGGCCTGGACGTGTTCCGTTTGCGCGGTGCGATGCTGGTCCTGGTAGATGGCCAGGGCCTGGCTCCAGACCCGGGCGGCCTCGGCGTCCCGGCGGAGGGCGTGGTAGGTGTCTCCGAGGTGGGAGAGCGTCTCGGCCTCCTGGCCGGCGTTGCCGTTCTCGCGCCGCAGCGCCAGGGCCCGCTGGTAGTGGTCGAGGGCTTCGGCGTACTCGCCGCCGTGGTGGGCGATGTAGCCGAGGCTGTCGAGGGTCGCCGCCTCGCCGACGCGGTCGCCGTGGCGGCGCTGCAGGACCAGGGCTTGCTCGCAGTTCCGCCGGGCGCCCGCGAAGTCGGTGAGCAGCGCCTGGTTCCAGCCCAGGGAGTTGAGCGCGTTGGCCTCCGCGACGGGGTCGTCGAGCTTCGCGTACAGGCGCAGCGCCTCCTCCAGATGGAACACCGCCCGCTCCGGCTCCTCCCGGTCCTCCCAGGCGATCGCGAGCGCGTGCTGGACGTGGGCCTGGCCGGCCAGGTCTCCGGAGTCCTCGTACCGGGTCAAAGCCTCGGCGAAGTGGGTGAGCGACTCCTCGTGGTGCCCCGCGCGGGCGCAGGCGCGGGCGAGCATCTGGTGGACCAGGGCGTGCGTGTCCGGATCGCTCACGTGCTCCACCGCGCGGGCCGCCGTACGCCAGGTCGAGACGGACGCCTGGAGCAGGTTGTGGCGCAGGTGGAAGGTGTCGAGCGTCCAGGCCAGTTGCCAGGCGGCGACGTCGAGCCCGTGCCCGGCGGCCAGCCGCTGCGTGGCGAGCAGGCAGGAGTGCTCGGCCCTGAACCAGCTCTGGGCCGCCGCCGCGTCCGGCAGGGCGTGCGGCGGGCAGCCGGGGGCCGCCGCTCCCAGCTCGATGACGACCCTGCGGTGCGGGGAGAGCAGCCGGTTGGCGTCGTGCGAGGTGTGCAGGTGGAAGTCCACCAGGCGGCGCACGGCCGCGCTACGGTCCTCCGCGCTCAGGTCGTGCTCCGCCCGCTCGATGGCGTACAGGCGTACGAGATCGTGCATCTGGTAACGGCCCGGAACGTGCTGCCACAGCAGATGGGCGGTCTCCAGCGACTGGAGCAGCGTGCGGGCCCGGGCCACCGGATGGCCGATGAGGCCGGCGGCGGCGGGCAGGCCGATGTCCGGGCCGGGCGCCAGGCCCAGATGGGCGAAGGCCCGCGCCGTCGCGGGGGCCAGCACCCGGTAGGAGGAGCCGAAGACCTCGCGCAGGTCGGTGCCGAGCTCGTCGGTGCGCAGCGCGTCCAGCCGGGTGGTCTCCGCCTGGAGCTCCTCGGCCAGCGCGGCGAGGGGCAGGCCGGCGTTGAAGATGGCCCGCGCGGCGATGACGCCCAGGGCGAGCGGCAGCCCGGCGCACGTCCTGATGATGTCGTCGGCCGCCGCGCGCTCGGCGTCGAGCCGATCACGGCCGAGGCGGCGGGCGAGCAGCCGGCCGGCCTGCTCGCCGGACAGCGGCGCCAGCCGCAGCAGATGGGCGCCCTCGGTCGCGATCAGGCCGGTGAGCGCGGTCCGGCCGGTCACCAGGGTGAGGGCTTCGGGGTACGGGGGCAGCAGCGGGCGGACCTGGTCCGGGTTGCGGGCGTTGTCCAGGAGGACGAGCACCCGCCGGCCGGCCAGCAGGCTCCGATAGAGCGCGATCTGCTCCTCGAAGGTGGCCGGCATCCGGTGGTGGGGGACCTGGAGGAGGCCCAGCAGGACGCGTACCGCCTCCTCCACCGGGAGGGGCGCCGAGACGGGGCTGAAACCGCGCAGGTCCACGTAGAGCTGGCCGTCGGGGAAACGGTCGCGTACGCGGTAGGCCCAGTGCACGGCGAGGGAGGTCTTCCCCACCCCGCCCGTGCCGCTGATCACGCAGGTCGTGGCGGCTCGTGACGGCTCCGCCTGCAGGATCCCGTCCAGCGTGGCCAGCTCGTCCTCGCGGCCGGTGAAATGCCTGATGTCGGCGGGGAGCCGGCAGCCCGCCGACCAGGGCGCGGGCTCACTCGCCGGCAGCGTGCCGGCCAGGACGGCGGCCTGCGTACGCTGGAGTTCCTCACCGGGTTCGAGCCCCAGTTGGTCGGCGAGCACCGAGCGGGCTCGCTGGAAGGTTTCGAGCGCCTTGTCCCGCTGCCCGGCTCGCGCGTGCGCCAGCATGAGCAGCCGCCAGGCGCGCTCGCGCAGCGGCTGGTCGGCGACGAAAAGGCCGAGGTCCTCGATGACCTCGGCGGGGACCTCACCGGGCCGGCCGAGCGCCAGCTTCGCCTCGGCCCAGTCCAGCCTGACCGCGGCCAGCCGCTCTTCCAGCTCGGCCACGCGGGCGATCATGGGGCCGGCGAGCGTGGTGCCCTCGGCGGGCGCTCCTCGCCACATCGCCAGGGCCCGCTCGAACCGGTCGACGGCCGTACGGAGGTCGCCCTCCTCGGCCGCGCCTCGCGCCGAGCGCGTCGCCTGCTCGAACTCCAGCAGATCGACCTCCTCGGCGCGTGCCTCGAGCAGATACGCCTTTCCCCGCGTGAGCAGCCGCGTCTCCGGAGGCAGCGCCTTGCGTAATTGGGCGATGTAGGTCTGGAGGTTGGCGACGGCCGACGGCGGAGGGCCTTCCCACAGCCCCTCCACCAGGCGTTCCCTGGACACGGGCGCGTTGACGTGGAGAAGCAGGCCGGCCAGCACCGCACGCTGCATCCCGGTCAGGCGAATCTGCTGGCCGTCGGGCCGGCACACGCGTACCGGGCCCAGGATGTGGAAAGTCGCGTCGACCAAGGCCCTGCTCCTCGCTCGTGGTGTCTGCGGCGATTGTTGCCCACGAGGCGTTTTATGGTCGAGAGATTGGAGCAGGAAGATCGAAAATACCGCGGGCCGGGGGTCGCCCGGCCCGCGGTGCCGGGTTTATCGGAGCCAGAGCTGGTAGTAGCCGGGGCCGTCAGTGCACTTGTACTCGTCGTAGTTCTCTCGCACGTACATCTGGCCCGCGTCGACGCAGGCCCGGTAGCTGCCGTAGCGGGAGTGGGGCTCCCAGGCGGCGGCCTGGGCGGGGACGGCGAGGCCGGCGAGGGCGAGGGCGGCGATGCCCGTGGTGATCAGGGTTGCTCGTACACGCATGTCACCAAGGCTAGGAACGGGCACTACACAGGTGCCACACGGCCGCCACACGGCCGGCCTCCTCGCGACAGCGTGAGTCAGCCCTCGGCGACCCAGTCCATGTGATCGATCCAGTGGTCGAGCAGCGCCCGATCCCCCCGCACCTCCAGCGCGGAAGCCGCACTCAGGGGGCGGCGCCTGCTGATCACGAGCAGGAGCTCGGCGGCCGGGCCGCTTACCACGACGTCCGCCTCGGCGTGCGTACGCTCCAGCACGACCCTGTCCGGTTCCCGGCGTGCCACCCACTCCCCGGGCGCGTCGGTCGCGTGGAAGCGCAGCGTCTGACCGTCACCGCGCATCGCGTCGGCGAAGCCCGGCCTGTTCTCCCAGTAGCCGCGGGAGGTCATCGTCTCCAGCCAGTCATCCAGGGCCGCGAGGGCGGGCTCCGGCGCCAGCTCGTACGGCACGCCGAGCGCCACGGCCGCGTCCGCGCGATGCACGCAAACCTCGCCGAGAAGCCGGCGTGACCAGAACGGCACGCCTGCGGCGGCGCCCGACGGATCCCACACCGGCGTGTCATCGGTGACCGACGCGAACGCCTGTCGCGCCTCGGCCGCGCAGTCGTTCAGCCAGGCGCGCCACTGGCCCGAATCGGCCGGACCCGGGACGTAGCCGGCGAACGCCCCGCTCGGCTCGGTCATCTGCTCGCCCACGAGCATGGTCACCATACGTTGCACCGCGCCGACGTGGTCGACGAGATCGGCCAGCGTCCACTTCGGACATGTCGGCACCGGGGCCGTCGCGTCCTTGCCGTGCACCCAATCGGCGAACGTGCTCGTCTGCTCGACGACCGCCGTTAAATATGCGGATGTGTCCATTGCTGCTCCTCCAAGTGCTTGGGGATCTTCCGTCGATGGTACGGGTGTGCCGGTGGTGAGGAACAGGACGATGACGGGCGGCGAGCCGGCCGCGACCGTTCGAGGGACCGCCCCACGATCACCGGAACGGTGCGGCCATCGAGCCGCTGCGGGTCGGGAGCGGGTGACTTAGGTGAGAAGCACCTGCTCCAGTACGTGATCGCCGATGGCCGCCATGCCGGGGGAGTCGGCCGAGTGGGCGGCCAGCGCCGTACCCATGGCGAGGGCCCAGCCCCGTGCGCGCTGCCAGGTCTCCTCGCCGGCCTCCACCTGTGACCGGAAGACCTCACGCGCCTCCTCGTCGAACACCAGCCACGCGGCGGCCAGGTCGGTGGCGGGATCACCGCTGGTGAGATCGCCGAAGTCCAGGACCGCCACCAGCCCCGCGTCATCGAGCAGGAGATTGCCCGGGTGGGGGTCGCCGTGAAGCCAGAGCGCGGGGCCCCGCCACGGCGGGACGGCGACCAGCTTCTCCCAGAGGGGCAACAGCTCGGCTGAGCGGGGGATCGACCGCAGACGTTGCCGTACGACGGTGTCGCGGGCGGTGAGCGGAACGCCGCGGACCGGGTTGCGCGGGGCGTCGGGTGGCGCCGGGCGGTGCAGGTCCGTCATGAAGGCCGCCAGCGGCACGGCGATGCCCGCCCGGCCGGGCGGTGCCACGTCGGCGGCCGTCCGGCCGTCGAACCAGGGCGCGATCGTCCACGGCCACGGGTAGCCCTCGCCGGGCTCGCCGATCCTGACGGGCACGGGCAGCGCGACGTCGACCTGCTTGGCCAGGATCGGCAGCCAGCGGTGCTCGTTGACGATGAGGTCGACGGCGAGCCGGCGGCGCGGCAGCCGTACGGACAGATCCGCCCCCAGTCGGTAGACGACGTTGTCCCAGCCGTTGGCGACGAGCGTGAGCGGGCCCGCCAGATCCGGGTGCTGGGCGCGGATCAGGCGGTCGACAAGCTCCTCATCGACGTCGACCTCCGCTTCCGGAGTGTTCATGCGATCCAGGTTCTCCTGATGTCGTGCCAGGCGTGTGTTGTCGTGCGGAAGGCGATCAGAACACCATCGTGAGCAGGTCGGCGAACAGCTCCTGTTCGTCGATCTCGAGCCCGCGGTTCGTGAACCACGTGGCCATGTTGTGGCAGTCGCGCATCAGGAAGTCCATGCCCTGCGGGTTGCCGACGATGTCGACGACCTGGGGCAGGTCGATCATCACGATCCGCTCGGCCTGCGCGAGGACGTTGTACGGCGAAAGGTCGCCGTGCGCGAGCCCCGCGCGGGCCAGTTCACGCATGCCCTCGCGGAGCTGCTCGAAGTACACACCGAGCAGCTCCTTCGACGGCCGGACCTGGGCGAGCCGGGGCGCGGCACCGCCCTCGCCGTCGTCGATGAACTCCATCAGCAGCTCGGTGCCGTCCACCTGCACGGGATACGGCACCGGGACGCCGGCCTTCCACAGCCGGTTGAGGGCCTCCCATTCGGCGTACGCCCACTGACCGGCCGCGACACTGCGGCCGTGCGAGGTCTTCTTCGCCATCGCCCGGCTGTCGCGGCTGTTGCGGGTACGGCGGCCTTCGACGTACGACGTACTGCGGTGGAAGGAGCGGTGTTCCTCGGTGCGGTACCGTTTCGCGGCCAGCAGCGAGGACTTCGCCGGGTTGTCGCCGATGGCTTCGACGGCCCGTTCGAGCAGGAAGACGTCGGCTTCCTTGCCGGTTTTGAGCACGCCGAGCTCGGTGTCGATCGCAGCCTGTTCCGTCACGACCCACGAGGGGCGTGGTTCCGGGCCGCGAGAACCGCGCTCGACCTCCAGCCAGGTGGACCACCGCTGATCCGGGCCCAGCTCCTCGTCGACCGAATGGAACGTGAAGGCCGCGGCCGGTTCATGGGTGTCAGAAAGTTCGTACTCGGAAGACAACGGGTGTGCTCCTGAACAATGAGGTGGGACTGATGCGGACATGCCGCAGCGCAGTGATGGCCATCCGTCAGCCCTCCTTTGGTCCAGGCAGCGCTCTCCGCCGCTCGATCGCCCCAGCATGCCCCGCCCGTTCCGGGCCCCGCAACGTATTTACCGGAGCCGGAACCATGCGGCCGGGCTCAGTGCGAGACCCGCCGGTTGCTACGCTATGACCAAAAATCCATTCTGTTCATATGGATATAGCCTGCTGTCAGCATCCTCCGAGAGGGGCGCCGACATTTACCCGGCCCGCCTGATCGACGCGGTCACCGAAGGGATCACCTCATGATGAACGGCCTGCCGTACCTGACGGCCGGTGAAGGACCGCCTCTGGTCGTCCTGCTCTACACCCCTCAGGCGGCCAACCCGACGGGTCTGGCGCGCTGGTCCACGATGCGGCTGGTACGCCCTTTCACCCGGCACTTCACCGTCTACGTCGTCAACCGCCCACCCGGGCTGCCACCGTCAACGACGATGGCCGACCTCGCCGCGGTCTACGCGCGAGCGATCAAAGCCACCTTCGAGGGCCCGGTGCGCATGCTGGCCATCTCGACAGGCGGCTCCATCGCCCTCCAACTCGCCGCCGACCATCCCGCCCTGGTCGACCGCCTCGTTCTGGCGGGTACGGCCTGCACCCTCGGCCCCGTCGGCAAACGGGCCCAGTACGCCTACATCGAACGAGCCCGCCAAGGCCGGCGGCCGAGCCTCGCGCTGGCCGAGATCGTCACCGAGTCGCCGATCAGCAGGAGGCTGCTCAAAGGACTGCTCTGGCTGTCGGACACGGGCCGGAAAGACCACGCCGACGCCATCACCGTGCTCAACGCCGAGGACGGCTTCGACCTCCGCGGACGGCTCCACGACATCAAGGCGGCCACGCTGCTGATCCAGGGCGACAAGGACCTCGTCTACCCGCTCGACCTGGCCCGGCAGACAGCCGACGGCATCCCCGACGCTCGACTCGTCGTCTATCCGGGCCGCGGCCACAGCGCCACCTTCACCGACGAACGCTTCGCGCCCGACGCCCTGGCCTTCCTGACAGACAGGTGATCAACGCCTGGCGGCATCTGTCCCGACTCCTGGCGGCGCTCGGCCGCAGCGATGCCGTCGGCCTGCTGCTCGGTTACCACGGTCAGCACGTGCGCCGCCGAGCGGCCCCACCGGTCGGACTTCCAGAATCCCAGCGTGTCGCCAGGTCGCGACTCCGCCGGCGCGGCCGCGAACTCGGGCCGGTCCCCGCGCAGATGGGCGGAGGCCTTCTCCTCAATCAGCGCGTCGAGCCGTCGGCGCCCAGGGCGTCCAGCCGCGGCTGGCGGTTTGGGCGCGGGTGGACACCAGGCCGCGGACGTCCTCGTCCAACGCCGACCGGCTGGCCACAGCGGATGGCCCGGCCTGCGCGACTAGGTATGCCTGACACGGCGCTTTTGCCGCGAACCACGATTGGTGCCGGATGTGCGCGGGTTGTCTGCCGCAGGCGGCGGCTGCGGCCGTCACACGGCTGTGACACGGCGCGGACGAGGCGGGGACACGACCGGCCGACAGTGGATGGGTCAGCGGGCGAACTGCGGGCGAGGTGCCGAGCGGGCCGCTGAACCCGGCTGTGACCGGTCCGCTGGACAGAGAGTTCCGGCGCAGGTGATCACGAAGAGGAGAAGGCTTTGGTCAATGACGGGAAATGGGACCGGCGTTCGCTGTTGCGGGGCGCCGCGGTGGTGGCCGGTGCGGCCGCGACGGCGCCGCTGCTGGGCGGGGCGGCCGCGGCGCTGGCCGGCAGCGGGGACGCGGACGCGTTGTTCAAGGCCGGCAAGTTCGAGCAGGCCGGGCGCGCGTACGAGGAGATCCTGAAAACAGACCCCAAGAACGCGCACGCGGCCCGCCGTCGTGGCTTTGTCGGGCTGCTGTCCAACCGGTTCTCCGAGGCCGAGAGATATCTCAAGATGGCCATCGAACTGGCGCCTGATGACAAGGACGCCCACCGGTTCCTGGCCGACTGTTACATCCGGCAGGACAAATTCGCCCTCTCTGCACCCCACTGGCGTGCGGCCGGTCAGGAAGGCGCCGCCACATTGTTCGCGGCATTCCGCGGCGAGCCGTATCAGATCCACGGCGACATCGCGCAGGTGCGCTGGCTGCAGACGGACCCCCAGCCGCTGGTGGAGGCCTCGGTCAACGGCGGACCGCTGAAGCGCTTCGCGTTCTACACGGGTACGCCATCGCTGAGCGTGTCCGCGACGGTGGCCAAGGAGGCGGGGTTGAGCGCCGTCGCCAGTTCGAAGATGGATTATTTGAACGGCAAAGTGTGGCAGCACGGGGGCGTGCTGGAGTCGTTCAAGCTGGGTGGCATCGAAGTGCGCAACCTGCCCGTGTCGTGGATGGAGTGGGAGTCGGGCGGGGATGTCACCACGGAGAATGACGGCATGATCGGCACGTGGGTCTTCTACCACTTCCTGACCACCTTCGACTACGCGGGCCGGCAACTGATCCTGCGGCGCAGGACTCCTGAAGCGGCCGGCAAGGTACGAGCGGCCGCTCAACGATCGGGCGCCGAGCCCCTGCCGCTGTGGCTGGCCCGTGAGCACATGGTCCACAGCAGGGGCAGCATCGCCGGCGTCGCCCGCTCCGGCCCACGGGTGGTGGCCATGCCCATCGGCGGAGGCAGCGAGCTGGCCGCGGCCGCGCACGGGGAAACGGCCGAGCAGTTGCAGATCCGCACCGACCACGACCGCCCGATCCAGACCTTCGCCCACAGCCGTCCAGTCGTCACCTACCCCTGCTACCCGACGGAGATCCGCCTCGGCAACGCCGTCGCCAAGGACATCTACTGCAACACGAACCCGAACTCGAAGCTCGCCCCTCTCGGGTTCGATGTGCCGGCCACCTTCTTCCACAGCTTCTACAAGCCCTACAACATCACCCTCGACTTCACGGGCATGAACGTCTACATCGCCCGCGGCGCGGCCACCTGACCACCGCGACGTCACGGGAGTCATCCGGAGCCGGTCCCACACACGTCACCCCGAGTGGCAGGGCTCGTTCCCAGGGTGCCGATGCTCAGCAGGGCGTGCAGGCCGACAGGGTGCACAGGGCGGCCCACTCGGGCTCGGCCTGACGTAGACCAGGGCGGCCTGCAGGATGCGCCGGGCACAGCGCGGTCATCACCACCTCCTCGCGCCGGTCGGTGGAGATCTCGCCACCCTTGCCGCGGCAGATCACCGCGTTGGCCCGGTCTATGCCTCGACCACATTCAGGCGCGCCTCGATCTCACGCTGCAGGTCCCGTCGCGCGGGTAACGGGCGACGAACAGGGTGCGCTGCGCGGTCGATCTTTAGCATCGCCTGGTAGGCCCAGCCGTCCTGGGTGCACTTGTGCACCGGTGGGGTCTCCCCGGGCGGATAGGAGGTGGCGTTGCCCGCCTTGGCGTACCGCTTGGTCAGCTCCAGCGCCAGGATCACCGGCTGGTGGGTGGTGCTGCCTGATCGGAACTCCAAACAGTTGGGGCAGGCCGCGCCGGTAGCGCGGCGCAGGTGCCAGGGCTACTCCACTGTGCCGCGGAACCGCCAGTCGGCCAGCACCTTCGGGGCCACGTGGGCGAACAGCCCCGAAGGCAGCTCGATCGCGTGGATCGCGGTCAGCATCGAGTCCAGGCTCACGTTGCCGGCACCGCCTTGATCAGCGACAGGACCGAGTCCTCATCCTGGTCGCCGACGCCTACCAAGACCGGCACGCGGCTGGTCGTCTCCGCGTCCAGCCGAGCCGCGATCTTGAAGAACCAGGTATCCTCTGCGCCGTGCATGGCCGACCGCATGATCCGGATGATCCGGCCCGATTCGTTCGGCCCGGCACTGCTTGAGCAGTTCCTCGTGGACCTGGTCGGGCTGCCGCTCGGAGCAGGGGAGACTCGATCGCCTGTCAGGGACGGCCGGGCCGATGACTCCATACCGCTTACCGGCTGCTCGGCCGTTCCCCAACGCCTGGCCAAGGCGCGGCAGCGGCGGGCGATCTCTGTGGAACACGACACGATTGAGGCATATGCGCGCTACCAGCCCGAGGTCGGCGGGGTAGTGCTGCTGGTGGGCATACTCGATCGCCGCTGGGACTTGAGGGCACGGCCCGGCAGATTGTCAGGGGCGCGCAATACGGTTTGGCTATGACAGCCAGGATCGATCTGACCCTTGATTGCATGGACGCGCAACTCCTCGCCGCGTTCTGGAAGACGGCGCTGGGGTATATCGACGAGCCGCCGCCCGCGCCTTTCGAAACCCGCGCGGAGTGGCTCGCGCAGTTCGACCTGCCGGAGGACGACTCCGCGGACGACGCGGCGTGGCTCTGCGATCCGGGTGGCGTGGGTCCTCGGCTCTCCATACTCACGGTCCCCGAGCCGAAGGCGGCGAAGAACCGGCTTCACATCGACATCCGGGTGCCGGGGCACGGGAGCCCCGATGAGCGGTGGAAACGGATCAGGGCGGAGTCGGAGCGGCTGGTGAATGCGGGTGGAAGTGTCCTGGAGGAGTTCGCCGGCCACCACATCGTGATGGCCGACCCCGAGGGCAACGAGTTCTGCGTCGCCGCGGCTTCGGCCTGAGGAGAGAAACCTTTCCGCTGTCGTCGGGCGTCAGAGCGCCCGGGTTATTGTTCAGGCGAAGGGGCACGCTTGGGTGCCTGGCCGTCGACTGGCGGCACGATGTCTCGGTCGGTCGCCATCGCGACGATCACCTGGCCGGTCGCAGCGACGCACATCGGAATGATGGGTGCATGCCAGCCGGAAGGGACGGTGTGCGGCAGCCCGAAGATCACCGGTCTTGCGGCGGCCAGCAGGTGACCGATCGACTGCCATCGGTTGCCTCCCAGGCGCGCAGGATGAGGAAGGCCAAGGTGAGCACCAGCCCGAGGACCCGGCAACGCCCATCCCGGCGCCGCCAGAAGGCCGAGGTGCTCGGCGGGTACAACCGCCGAGCGTATTGTCGCCGCGGGTGGCAGGCACTGTCAGGCCGGCCGACACCGCGACCGCATGGAACACGAACAGCAGCCATCCCGTTGCGGTCGCACTTGTCCCACAGCCCTGGGAAACCTGGCCTTCACGCGTGTGCCGCGACCCCCGACGTCAAGGAGACGGCATGGTGATCGAGGAACAGCCGGGCGATCAGGTCGCCGCGTGAACCGGTGCCCGACTTGGCGAAGATCGACTTCAGGTGGTCCTGCACGGTGTACGTTGACACGTGCAGCCGACCGGCGATCTGCTTGGTGGACAAGCCCTTGGCCACCAGCTCCGTGACCCGGCGCTCGCTGTCGGTGAAGCCGTAGGCATCGACCATCAGGGGCGCCATCTCGGCCGGGCGAGCGACTTCCAGCATCACCGCGACCTGCGGTTCCGGGCCGTCATTCAGCAGCGAGCCTCGGACGATCAGCCACTGACCGGCCCGGGTGCGCGCTCGGGCCCTGGCCGGCCGGAGATCGGTCGGCGCGGGTGCCGCACTCGTCGCAGGGCCGCAGAGGGAACGAGCCTGGCGGGCGACAACGGAGATCACCAGCGGCAGCCGAGCGCCCGCTCTGTCACCGGTGCCCAGCTCGTCCAGCCAACGATCCGCTGCCTTGTTGGACATGCGCACGCCGTCATCGGCGTCGAGGACCAGCAGACCGACGTCGTCATCACCTGCCTGTGCGTCACCGAGCAACAGGCCGCGCCGTAGTCCATCGGTGATCAGCGGGGCGATCGACGATACGAACTCCACCTCGGCCAAGGAGAAGTGCGGGCGCTTCGCCTCCCGGAACACGGTCAGCTGCCCCCATGTCCCCGTGCTGCCGGCGAGCACCACCCGCAACTCATCGGAGAATCCCCCGGGGCGACGGATCTCGCGCTGGCGCAGGCTACGGTCGAGGTCGCCGGCGGTGGCTTCGCTCAGGCTGCCGGCCGGGCGGCCGGCATGGGAGAGCTGTACCCACGTATTGAAATCCGGCTCACGCACCTCGATCTCCACGAGCCGGAGCAGCTCTGCCGCGGGCAGGCCGTTCTCCACGAACTCGGCGGTCGGGAGCATGGTCGCCGGGTCGGTCGTCATCAGGCAGGTGCCTTCGGCGGGCACGGCCCGGCCCAAGGCATCGCCGACGGCCCGCGAGAACTCCGGCACGGACAACCCTCGGTGAGCCAGCCTGACGATTTCTTCGCGGACGCGCGCACGCGCCGCCGTCGCGTTGACCACGATCGGGATCTTATGACGATCGGCGGCATGATCCCAGAAATCTGGGATTCAACCCGATTGGACGATCTCCCATGCTGGACGCATCTCAGTATTCGCCCGGGCAGGCCGGGCCGCACAAAGGGAGCCCTACGTCATGATCACCGTTGACAGCACCCTCGCCGCCGGGACCTGGGTCGGCGATCCCGTTCATTCCGACATCTCGTTCAAGGTCCGCCACATGGGCGTCGGCAAGGTCAGGGGGAAGTTCGCACTCGCCTCGGCGGTGCTGATCGTCGGCGAGGGCGGCGGCCGGGTGACCGCCCTCATCGACCCCACCTCGGTGCACACCGGCAACGAACAGCGCGACCAGCACATCCGGTCGGCCGATTTCCTGGACGTGGAGACGTACCCGCAGATCGAGTTCACCTCGACCGAGGTCCGCGGGTACGACGGCGAGACCTTCATCCTGGTGGGCGAGCTGACCCTGCACGGTGTCACCAGGACCGTCGAGATGGAGGCCGAGTTCCTCGGCGTGGTCGACGACCCGTCCGGCGTGGAGCGGACCGGATTCTCGGCGACCACCACCATCAGCCGCGCCGCGTTCGGCGTCGACATCCAGCTCGGCTTCGGCGCCGGCAACGTCGTGGTCGCCGACACCATCGAGATCGCCATCGAGATCGAGTTCACGACCACCGGACCGGACTCGTGATGACTCTCTCGGGACCTCGTTGACGTACTGAAAGGACCTGAAACGTGAGTAAGACCGTGCTGTACATGTCGATGTCGGTGGACGGGTTCATCGCCGGGCCGAACGCGGCGCCGGGCAACGGGCTCGGTGACAAAGGGCATCGGCTGCATGAGTGGTTTCTGCCGGACGCCGACGCCGATCACAGGAGAGACCTCGACCACTTGGCGGGCGTGAACCGTGAGGTCATGGATGAGGTCATGGCCACCGGGGCGGTCGTCGTCGGTCGGCGGACGTTCGAGCTCGCCGGCGGCTGGGGCGGCGACCACCACGATGGCGTGCCGATCTTCGTCCTGAGCCGCCATCAGCCCGATCCCGCGCTGCGATGGCCCAGGGTCACCTATGTGAGCGACGTAACGGCCGCGATGAACATGGCCAAGGACGTGGCCGGCGACAAGGACGTACTCGTCCACGGAGCCCGCACCGCTCAACTGGCACTTGCCGCTGGCGTCCTCGACGAGCTGCAGATTCATCTGGTCCCGGTCCTGATCGGACAGGGTGAACCGCTCTTCGAGGACATGCCGCCCGACCACATCGAGCTCGAACTGCTCCGTGCCGCGGACGGGCCGGGCGTGGCGCACCTGCGCTACCGCGTGAGGACGGAGGGCTGAGGCGATGGCGCTCATCCGGCTGTACATGACCATATCCCTGGACGGTTACGTCACCGGGCCGCGGGACGGCCCGGACACCCCGATGGGAATCGGCGGGTTCCGGCTTTTCAACTGGCTCGACCGGCGCAACGCCCCGGGACCCAGCGGACAGGTGTACATCGAGGTGCTGGCCACCCGCGCCGTCATCGCCGGCCGCCGCACCTACGAGCACGCCGACCGCTGGCAGGGCGACCATCACGACGGCGTCCCCGTATTCGTCCTGACCCACGACGTCCCGGACGACCCGCCGCCGGGCAGCGTCCGCTATGTCACCGACGTCCGCGAGTGCGCCGCACGGGCCCGCGCGGCGGCCGGGGACGGCGACGTGATGGTGCACGGTGCCGGGGCGGCGCAGGCGCTGCTGCGGGCAGGGCAGCTCGACGAGCTGGAACTACACGTCGTACCGGTCCTGCTCGGGCAGGGACGCCGGCTGTTCGATGACCTGCCGGCCGAGCACATCGAACTCGACCTGGTCCGCCGGTTGACCACGCCGCAGGTCGAGGACCTCACGCAGCACGTCACGCACCTGCGCTACCGCATTCGCCGCCCGTGAGCCGCTTTTGCCGTGCTTCACGGAGAGTGAAGATGCTTGGAATGCGGCGATCGATCTGGCAATCGGTAGAAGACGCAGTTCGCAGGCGGCGAGCATGCAAACGCGCTGTACGGGCTTCCGAGGAAGATCAGAAGGCCGTCTGATCCCTACCACCCGCTAATCAAACAAGATCGAAATAGACCGGCTCATGGGAAGGCTGTGAAGATCGGCTGCCAGGAGTCGACGCACTCCCGGCCCGGGAGGGCGCCCATTTCCGTCCAGCACACCTTGACCTCGAGCTTGGAGACGTCTCGGTGCTCAAAGGCGAGACGCACCCGGTTCCCTGGGACGCAGCTGCGGAACTGCCGGCGCGTCTGCTTGGGCAGGGCTTGCTCGTAGTCGTAGTAGGTGATGCGGAAGACCACCCAGGTGCAGAGAGCGTCCTGGCGGTCAGCGGCGTCGATGACCTGGCCCCTCAGGGTCAGTTGGCCAGTGGGCTTGTAACGGTCGGGATCCAGGCCGGTGACGCTGAAGACGCCGTGGCCGAGGATGTACGTGCCGTTCTTGGCGGGTTTCTTGGCGAGCCATTGCTGGTCCACCACGTCGGCGTTGGCGGGAGACGCGTGGAGCAGGGTGAGGGCGGCCAGGAGGAGGGCCGCCAGGGCTTTTCTCATGGGGTTTCGTTCGCTCCAAAGGTCACGGGACGCCTGGTCGAGGGCGCGGGCATGGTCATGGCGGCCGTCCAGGTCGGGAGGGCTCTACTAAACGCACCATTCTTGTATTTGTAGTGAGACCATAGAGTGATACTCTAAATTAATGCCTGGCGTCAAGAAGGGTGTTCCGTGCAGACCGGGGCCGCATCGTGTACGGGGTCGAGGAGCCCGGGAGCAGCCGTTATCGATGAGAATGATCTTGTTTCTCTGGCGGGAGCTGGAGGTGATCATTTCTGGTAAGAAACCAGCCGTCTGGTGTCTGTCTGGTGGTCATTGGGTGATAGGTGGCGTGTCTACCGTTGTCGCCCGTGCCTGTGGGGTTTTGTCTGATGACCAGGTCCGGGCGTATACGGCGTTCGAGGAGCTGCCGTCGCTGTCTGATCTGGAGAAGTTCTTCTTCCTGGACGCGTTCGCGAAGTCACGTCAGGACTCGCGCCGGTTGGGGGTAGCGGTCCAGCTCGGGACGGCCGGTAGAAGGCCCTGTTCCTGACCGATCCGCTGGCGGTGCCGTGGCCGGTGGTGGACTACCTGGCTGAGCAGCTGGGGATCTCCGATCCCTCGCAGGTGAAGAAGAAGGCGGTGCGGGCGCAGACGGCCTATGACCACGCCTGGATGATCCGGGATACCTACGGCTACCACGACTTCGACGATCGGGCGTCGTGGGAGGGCCGGGTGCTGTCCAAGCGGTTCTTGACGTTCTTGAATGGGCGGGCGTGGACGCATGCCGAGGGACCGACGGCGTTGTTCGATCAGTCGGTGGCGTGGCTGCGCCGGCATCGGGTGCTGCTGCCCGGAGTGACGGTGCTGGAGCGGTTGCGGCAGGCGCCCAAGCGGCAGTCGGGCACGGAAATGGCCAAGGCGCTGCAGCGGGTGGACGATATCGCCCGATTCGAGCTGGTACGGGTGCGGGTGGACAAGGTGCCGGTGCGGCGGATGAAGACGCTGGCCAAGTACGGGGCGGGCACCAAGGCGCCGCCGCTGCTGGCCCGGCTGGCCGAGCCGCGTCAGACGGCCCACGGTGCTGGGGGTGACCCGGTCGCTGGAGGCCGAGGCGATCGACGACGCCCTCGACCTGTTCACGCTGCTGATGGCCACCCGGTTGATCTCGCCGGCGCGGCGCAAGTCGACGGGCGAGCGGCTGGCGACGTTGCCGAAGCTGGAGAGGGCTTCCAAGCTGCTGTCGCGGGCGGGCGGGCCGGGTCCTGGTGGCGCAGCTGGACCTGGTCGCCGAGGTGGGTGCCGATCTGGACGTGGCCGCGTTGCGGACGGCGGTCGCCGCAGAAGCGGGCGCGAGCAAGGAGCAGGTGCTGGCCGCGCTGGAATCGGTCGAAGAGCTCGTGCCGGAAGACGACGGTGGAAAAGCTCGGCGCGCTCGGTGAGTCTCCGTCGCTGAAATGGCTTCCCGCGGCCTGCCAGGCGATGCTGCCGCGCATCGACCAGCCCGAGCTGCTGCTGGAGGTGCACTCCTGAAGCGGGTTTCTGGACGCCTACGTGCATCTGGCCGATATCTCCACGCGCGTGCACGACCTGCCGAGATCGCTGGCGGCGGTGCTGATCAGCGAGGCCTGCAACGTCGGCCTCACCCCGGTGATCAAGGACGGGGACGGGGCGCTCACTCGGGGCCGCCTGTCTCATGTCGACCAGAACTACGTGCGCGCTGAGACCCACGCCGCTGCCAACGCGATCCCGATCGTGAAGTTGTGGGGCGGCGGGCTGCTGGCCTCGGTCGACGGGCTACGCTTCGTCGTCCCGGTCCAAACGATCAACGCCGCCCCCTCGCCGAAGTACTTCGGCTACAAACGCGGCCTCACACTCCTCAACGCCGTAAACGACCAGGTGATGGGGATCGGGCAGGTGGTCGTGCCGGGCACCCCGCGCGACCCGCTGTACATCCTGGACTGCCTGATCAACCTAGACGCCGGGCCGTAACCCGAGCTGGTCACGACGGACCAGGCCAGCGACAGCGACATGGTGTTCGGGATCTTCTCCATGCTCGGCTACCGGTTCGCGCCCCGGTTCGCCGACCTGGGCGACCAAAGGTTCTGGCGCGCAGACCTGCCCGACGGCACGACACCGAAATACGGGCCGCTGGAAGCGATCGCCCGCAACAAGATCAACCGGCAGAAGATCCACACCCAGTGGGCGGACATGACCCGGGTCGCCGGATCGCTGGTGACCAACCAGGTGCGCGCCTACGACCTGCTGCGCATGTTCGCCCGAGGCGGGCGCCCGACCCCGCTCGGGCAGGCGTTCGCCGAGTACGGCCGCATCGACAAGACCCTGCACCTGCTGTCCATCCTGGACCCGATCGACGACACCTACCGGCGCAGACTGAACAAGCAGCTCACCGTCCAGGAATCCCGGCACCGGCTGGCCCGTAAGATCTGCCACGGCAACGGCGGGAAGATCCGTCAGGCCTACCGCGAAGGACAAGAAGACCAACTGGCGGCTCTGGGTCTTGTCGTCAACGCGGTCGCGCTGTGGAACTCGAAGTACCTGTCGGCCGCCGTCGACCAGCTGCGCGCCCACGGCATCCCGGTCAAAGACGAGGACGCCGCCCGGCTCAGCCCGCTTGGTCACGCCCACCTCAACGTCCTGGGCCGCTACGCCATCGCCTCCTCCGCCCCGGCCGAAGGGCTGCGGCAACTCGGCGAGATACCCGACGTGCCCGACGGCGACCGGCGCGGTCAGTGGGTGTCTGGTCTGGGGATATGGATGCCCGCGGCGCGGAGCTTGGCCTCGACGATCGCGACCCCCTGGGCCGTGGCCGATCCCTGCTGTTCGCCGTGGTGGGCGATCAGGTGGTACCGGGCCGCGGCGTCGGTGCGGGCTTGCAGGCCGGTCACGATCTTCAGGTGTGCGGGGTTGGCGAGGAGGTGTTCGGCAATGGTGGTGGCGAGTTCGGCCAGGCGTGGGTCGTCCGGCTCCCATGCCGTGGCTTCGGTGGCCTGCTTGCTCAACGCGACGAAGCGGGGGTCGTCGAGGGCGTGCTCGACATGGGTGAGGAAGTCGTCGAAGCCCTCGGGAACCAGGGCCCTGGCCAGTACCCAGCCCTCCCTGGTGGCCGCCACCTGCTCCGCGGGAAGGCCGAGGCCGGACATCCGCTCCAGCAGCGCCACGGCGCGGTCGGGCAGCAGGGCCCGGTCTCCGTCGGCGAGCCGGTGCAGCATGTCACGGCGCGCGATCAGCTCCTCGATCCGTTCGGTGAGCTGCCGCCCGACGTCGGCGAGCGCGGTGGCGAACTGGGCGGCGTCGGTCTCGAGCAGGGGCCCGACTTCGGCCAGCGGCACCCCGGCGGCGGCCAGCGTCCGGATCTGCACCAGCCGCAACAGCTCGGCCGATCCGTACCTGCGGTAGCCGGAGCTGTCGCGTTCCGGCTCCTTCACCAGGCCGAGCTTGTGGTAGTGCCGCACCGTCTTCACCGTGACGCCGACGAATGCCGCCGCCTGCCCGATCGTGACTCCGTTCCTCATCCGCTCATCCTGCCTTGTGCTCGAGCTCGGCGACCGGGCGGACCGCAGCCGTGCATGTGGCCCCGGTTCACGTTCTCCCTGATGCATGACCCGGAAGGGGCCGCCTCTGGAGGTGTGCGGGTCACAGGTGTTCAGTGCGCCGGCCGGGCCGGATCGGCCTGCTTGCCGCAGAACACCTTGTTGACGAGCTTTTGCTGAGCATTCGGGAACGCTGTCGCTATGGACATGGCGGCGTCGTCCACCCAGTTCAGTACGGCGGTCAGGGTCTTGATGCCGTCGGGCGTGCTGTACATCAGCGTCGCGGAGCCGACGTTGCCGCCGTTGTGGGTGATGACAGTGCCGCCGCAGTCGGTTTTCTGGACGAACACCCCCAGCCCGTAGTCCATGTTCGGGATGCCCGTGGCGTGCGGGGTGAACATCTCGGCCAGCAGTGCGGCCGGCAGGAGCTTGCCATTTACCAGCGCGGAGATGAACGTGTGCAGGTCCTGGGTGGTCGAGATCATGTCACCGCCGGTGGAGACCCAGGAGGGGTTGTAGCGGGTGATGTCGATCGTCTTGTGCTGGCCGTCTTCCTCGAAGCGGTAGTAGATGTGGGCGTGCGGCGCAGGAATCTCCGGCGAGGCGTTCGGCACCACGGTGCCCGACAGCCCGAGCGGCCCCAGGATCAGCCGCTGCATCTCTTCGGCCAGCGAGCGGCCGGTGACCTTCTCAATCAGCAGCCGGGCCAGCACGTAGTTGGTGTTGGCATAGCTCCAGCCCGTGCCCGGCTCGAACCGGGCCGGCTTGGACAGCGCCAGACGTACCAGTTCCTCGGGCCGGTAGGTGTGGAACCGGTTGTCCACCCACTCCTTGCCCGTGGTGCTGTAGGGGACGGGGATCCCGTGCACGATCGTCCCATCGTCGTACACCTCGCCGGTGAAGTTGAACAGCCCGCTGGTGTGCTGCAACAGCATCCGCACCGTGATCCGCCGGTCCAGCCCGAACTCGGGCAGGTAGTCGGCCGCCAAGGTGTCCAGCTCGATCTTGCCCTCGGCCACCAGCTGCAGCACCAGGGTCGCGGTGAAGGTCTTGGTGTTGCTGCCGATCCGGGCATGCCCGTTGACCGGCGGCTTGGCAGTCCCGCCCAGCTCGGCCACCCCGGCGCTGCCGACCCACTCGCCCCGCTCATCGTGTACGCGCAGCGACACCCCGAGGAAACCGGACTCGACGATCTCCTCGATCGCCTTGTGCAGCTCCGGGCGATCCTGCCCGGCCGCAGCTGCCGGCAGGGTGCTCTTGTCCTGATCGGAACGGGTGATCGTCATGGTGGTCTGCCCTTCGAAGTTGTTACGTCCGGGTCGGCGTCTCGCCGCTGCGCCGAGCTTCCACCCTGACCCGAGGTCAACCTCAAGCGTGATCTGGCTCACAGCTGCATTGGGGTTCGAGACAGCTTCGGGAGCAGGACGCCGTCCCCCGCTGGGTGACAGTCGCATCTCGCACGGGAGGTCCGGCGGGTGTTCCGTAAGGCGATCCTCCACCGGAACACCAGCCGCCCGGGCAACCGCCCCAGGTCGGGGTGTTCCGTATAGGCGTTCCGGTCAAGGCCCCCTATCCGAAACACTTGAGGGCGTGAACGGAGCACGTGTCGGCTACGCCCGCTGCAGCCGAGGCGGCCTCGACCAGGCCTTGGCCGCCGTCTGGGACGGCAGCGTCTTCACGGTGACGAAGTTCGACCGGTTCGCCCGCAACATGGCCGAAGCCAACGACATCCTTCACCGGACTGTCCGGCCGCGGTGTCCTGTTCGGCCTGGGCGCGTCCGTCTACGACTGGAACGACCCGTTCGGGGCGGCTGTTCCTGCAGACCCTGGCCATGGTCGCCGAGTTCGAGGCCAACCTCGGGCACCTGCGCACCCGCGAAGGCATGGCCCTGGCCAAGAAGAACGGCAAGCTCAAGGGCAAGCAACCCAAACTGCCCGAACCCGCCCGACGCTCCATCCGCCGCCGCTACGCCGGGGGCGAGGTCTCCCTGGCGGACCTGGCCACCGAGTACAGCGTCGGCCGCTCCACCATCCACCGCATCATCCACGGCCCAGACGCAAGGACCGCGTTTCGTCACTCCACAGCGACGGTCTGCTTGGTGCGATGCCGTCACCGGCCCACCTCTGGAAAGCCGCTGGCACAGCACAAAGCAGCTTCGATCAGAAGACCATACGGCCGAAATATGGAAAATGGGGGGCTTCTCACCCTCGGCGATCAGTGCTGATCTGAAGGTGTCCTCCCACCCGACCGTGAGGAGCCCCCGTGAAGGTTCGCAAGTTATCCGCCGCAGCCCTGCTCACGACGGCTTTGGGCGCCACCATCCTGGCCGGCGCCGCACCGGCCTCCGCCTCCGCCAGCGACCAGGCCGGTGCCACGTCCGCCCCGGCCGAAAGGTACGCCCTCTCTCCGCTGCCGCCAGACTGGTATTGGTCCCTTCGCTACGAGACCATGGACGCCTGCAGGGTGGGCTTCCAGGACGCCGCTGAAAACGGCCAGTACACCGGACTCGCCACCTGCCGTTGGTACGAGGGCGACCGGCACCGCCAGGCGGGCTACTACTTCCTCATCTACATCCCCTGAACCCGGTGGGCGTGGCGTCCAAGGCCAGGCTTTGGACGCCTTCCGCGGTCGCCGATCAGCTCCAGGATGTCCCGCCCGGGCCGGCCATTGTGGAGCTGGCCCCGACCATGGTCGGGGCCGGAACCGCACTGGCCACTGCCGACGGCGGACGCGGCCCCGACTTGGCGCTGCTCGCGCTCGTGAGTGAGCCGGCCGCTAGCTCAAGAACTCCGCCACCTCGGCCTGGCCCGCGAACTGTGCCCACTCCAGCGGGGTGGCGTCGTAATCGAACTCCCGTAGCGACCGGTCAGCACCCAGCTCCACCAGCACTCGTACCATCGCCAGGTCTCCTGCCCGTGCCGCCTTGTGCAACGCCGTCGACGGGAGGCGTGCGTTTACGTCGAAGCCCAGCGCGCAGGCCAGCCGTACGGCCGGCACGTGGCCGTACTCGGCGGCCTTGATGAGCAGGTCCCGTCGTTTTGTCAGCAGGCGCCGGACCAGTGCGCGGTCGCCGCTCACCAGGTGTTCGAGCTCCTGGCGATCCCCTCGCATGACCGCCGCTTCCACGGCGTCCAGCCCGCGTAACGTGCCGGAGGCCCCCGCGTCGGACAGGAGCCGCGCGACCTGCGTATGCCCGCCGAGCAGTGCCAGCTCCAGCGGCGTGTGCCCGCCGAAGAACGGATGCCCGTCGGCGGGGGCGCCGTGCGCCAGCAGGCACCGCATCCGCCGTGCCTGGCCGCGCAACGCGGCTGTCAGCACCGTGTTCGCCAGCATGCGGGCCGGCGAGTCCTGTACGCGCCCCAGCCTGGCCTTCCACGGCCCGCCGTCCCCGCGGCCGAGGCCGAACTCCAGCAGCAACTCCAGGTAGCCGGTGTCGTCACCCCCGACTCCGCGGTTGTACAGGGCCCGGCCGTCATTGGCGTCCGTCCCTGCCTCCAGGAGCACGCGGGCCAGCTCCAGTTCCCGCGGGTGCGGTGGTTGCCTCAGCTCTCCTCCGCCCAGGGCCCCGGTCAGAGCGGTGTACGGCGGCCCCTGCCCCTCAGGCAGGTAGCCGGCGTTCGAATCGGCTCCCGCGCCCAGCAGCACCCGCGCCGCCCCCACCGCGTCGGCCTGCGTCACCCGGGAAAAGGCCAGATACAGCAGCGGCTCCCAGCCGAATGGGCCACCGGATGCCCGGGCCGACGCGGGGTCGGCCGCGACCAGGCGGGCCATCCCCGCCGCGTCGCCCACCGCCGCCATCGTCCACACCGACGCGCCTGCCGTCTCGGGATGGGCGGCCAGCAGCCGCGCCGCGGCCTCGGTGCTCGCGGGTCCGCCGTAGGTCAGGCAGGCCAGCCGCAGAAACTCGATTGCGGCGTCGGCCGAAGGGCCCGCGTCATGTGGCCGGCGCGCGAACGTGGCCACCATCTTCAGGTGGGCCCGCAGCTGGGACCAGCTCGTGAAACCGTACTTGCGGGCCACCGCCAGTTGCGCGTCGGCCAGCCGCAGGTCCGACGGCGATTGCGGCAGTGGTATCGGACGCAGCCACCCCCCGGCCGTCGCGAGCGCTTTGGCCTCGCCCGCACGGACGCCGCGCAGGAGCTGCTTGGCCTCGTTCCTGAGGTGGTCGAGGCTGGGGTTTTCGGGCAGACGGTTCGCCACGAAGATCTCCCTTTCGGATACTGCCCGACGTCCGCATCTCCGGGCCGAAAAGGAGGAATAGCTCAATGACCAGCTTGCTGATGCTCGGGTGGGCTGAGCCCTTTCCGCGGACCGGTTGCGTCCCGAGACGCTGATCCGGATCGTACCTTCTGCTGGTCGCGGTGCACCACACCGAAACGGCGTTGCGGAGCGAGGAACAGCGCCGGCGGCGGCGAAACCATGATCAGGCCGGCCGCGCTGACGAGCGCCCAGTCGGGGGAGAAACCCTGCTGGAAGGAGTAGCAGCGACAGCGGTACCGGCAGGCTCCAGGAACAGCTGGATGGGCAGGGAGCTGACGGCCAGCAGGTAGAGGATGAACAGGCCGGGTCTGGGCAGGTCGAGCCGGGCGAGCGTGTAGGCGGCGCAGCCGGAGATGACGCAGACCCCCGCCGCGGTCGACAAGGCGATGATCGCGCTGTTGAGCAGGCCCGCGCCCATGTTCAGCCCGGCCGTGTACAGCCATGGGGGAGTGGCCGGCGAGACCTTGCCCACGGTCTTCGTCCTGGCCGAACTGGCCGGCGACCTCGCCACGGCCCTCGGCTCGGCCGCGCTGGTCGCCCGACAGCAGGCCCGCCACGCTGTGCGGAGCCGCCGTGCCTGACACGTGGCGCCCGGCATGTCGATGGGGTCGCGGGCGTCCTGATCCCCGACTTGACCTCGCAGGTCACTTGCTGGATGCGCGTGACGCGATCTTAGACGTACATAGAAATCTACAATGTAAAGGCGGGCGGATGGTGAAAATCCAAAATTGCTACCCAACCACAAGCGTGCTGGCGAAGTGAGCCGCTGCGGCGTTCACTGCCGTCGTGACCTGCGGTTCCTGGTCATAGAAGGCGAACTGGTCGCCCTCGGTCCAGACGAACTCCTTGGGTCCGGCCAGTGCGGCGTGGAAGCGCCGCGCTCCGTCCGGTATGGCGGCGTCTTCGCTGTGGACGAGGAGGACGGGCTGGGTGAGGCGGGAGGCGAGGGAGATCGAGTCGTAGCCGAGCCAGCCCGGCCATGCCATCACCGCGAAGCGGTTGGGCCACTGGGGGAGGCCGCCGCGGTCGGGGTTGAGATAGAAGTCGATGTCGAACGGCATGGCGGCGCGAGGGTCGGAGCCGCTGACGACCGGTACGTATTCGACGTCGCCGGTCGCCTCGTACGTCGCGCGTGCCCGTGCGGCCTCGGCGAGCTTGCCTGCGATGCTGTACACCTCCTGGCAGATCGCGGGGTCGTGCAGCCAGGGTGCGACGAGGGCCAGCGATCGGATGCGGGGGTCGTCGGCGGCGTTCCCGCTCATGTACATCGCGGCCGCGCAGACGCCGAGGGCGCCGAGACGGGAGGCGTCGATCGCGGGATGTTGGGCGAGGAAGGTGACCGCGTGGTTGATGTCGCGGACTTTCCGTTGCGGCACTTCGTGGTCGCGGGGCTCGCCCTCGGATTCGCCGTAGCCGGTGAAGTCGAAGGACAGGGCGGCGAAGCCGCGGTCGGCGAGTCGTTCGGCGTATCGGTCGGCCATCTGCTCCTTGATGCTCGTCCAGGTGCCCGCCACGACGATGCCGGGCGCCGGGTCGGCGTCGGCGGGCAGAAACAGGTTTCCGGTCAGTGTCGCGTCTCCGGCGGGGAATTTCACTTTCTGTACGGTGGTCATGGATGTTCGTTCCTCTGGTCAGTTCGCGTAGGTCAGTTCGGCTTTGGTGATGAACGTGCCGTCGATGGTGAAGGCGTAGTAGGCGTCGAAGCCTCCCTGGCCGCCGGGGGCGAAGCGGACTCGGAGGCGTTGGTGATCGGGCCGGTTCTCGGCGACTCCGATGACGGTGAGGCTGCCGCCGATGACCTCGGCCCGGGCCCAGTCGCGGATCGCGGTGCGACCTTTGAAGCGTCGTCCGACGTCGATGAGCTCTGCGTTGTCGGCGAATGCTCCGGCCAGCGCGTCGAGGTTTCGGGTGTTGACCGCGGTGACGTAGGTGCGTACCGGTGCGAGCAGATGGGGGGTGTCCGCGCAGGCGGCGGGCGTCTTGGCGGGGTCTTCGGCGGACAGCTCTCGCGCGACGGCCTTGATGTTCTCCTGCGCGATGGTCGGAAGGTCCGCGACCGGTGGATGGCCGGGGTAGGCGCGGTCGAGTTCGGTGGTGATCGATTTCTGTTCGCCGGGGGAGACCGTTCTGCCTTCGGGGGAGTCCGGGGTGACGGCCGGCCGTACCAGAGCGCGGAATGCCTGGAGGTAGCGGCGCTGTTCGTCGATCAGTGTGCGGGCGGGGCCTGCGGCACCGTGTCCCGGGTACATCGTCCTGGCCCCGGGGAAGCGTTCGCCGAGCTGGTCGAGGATCTGTAGCCAGCCGCAGCTGGTTCCCTCGATCAGTGCGGGTGTGACCTTGCCGGTCGCCAGGTCGCCGGAGAAGAGGTCGCCGGTGTCGGGACGGTAGTAGACGTTCGCGGTGTCGGATTCGCCGTGGACGAACGTGGCGGTTTCGAAGCGGAGGCCGCCGGCCTGCAGGGGTGTGCCGTCCTCGAAGGTGCGGTCGGCGTAGGTGAGGGTGGCGGGGAAGTCCGCGTTCGCCGAGCGGGCGAGCGGGTAGAAGCCCCGGCTGTCTTCCCGCATCGTCTTGTCGGTCGCCTTGGACGCGTAGATGGGGGCGTTGGGGAACGCTTGGTGGAAGGCGCCCGCTCCGCCCACGTGGTCGGGGTGGGAGTGGGTGAGCAGGATGGCGGCGACCGGCTTGCCGGTTTTCTTGATCTCCGCCACGGCTTTGCGGGCGTCGGTCGGCGTGCGGAGGGTGTCGATGAGGATCAGGCCCTCGGGTGCCTGGATCCAGTAGGTGTTGACCGATCCCGGGTTGGGTGAGGCGAAGCGTCCCGGCTCCGCCGTTTGCTTCGAACAGGCCGCCACCGACGCGATCGCGCATGCGGTGGCGGAGCTTGCGGCGAGAAGGCGCCGCAGTCTCTGGTTCATCTGGAGCCTTCGTGAAGGTGGGGGTTCAGCGGATTTCGCCCTGGTATTCGCCGGACAGCAGCGCGTTCACGGCGGCCCGGACTCCCGTACGGCGGACTCGGATGCGGCCATGTAGCGGGTCATGTCGCCGTCCATCGTGCTTCACCAGGGGAGGGGGCGGCCGTCGCGGAAGAATCCGCCGGTCGGGCCGTCGTCGGGCAGGGTGGCCGCCCAGACGATGCCGGCCGCGCCCTCGGAGATGGGACGGCCGCCCGGGCCTCCCATGTCCGTGGCGACCCAGCCTGGGCAGATCGCGTTGACGAGGACGCCGTCGCCGCGAAGCTCTGCCGCCAGCATGCGGGTCAGGGCGTTGAGGGCCACCTTGGTGGTGCTGTACGCGGGGGTGCCGCCGCCCATGTTGGTCAGCGAGGCCGCTTCGCTGGAGACGTTGACGATCCGGGGGTGCGCGCTCTCGCGCAGGAGTGGCAGCAGTTCCTGGATCAGTCGCCAGGGGCCGTACAGGTTGGTCTCGGCGGCCTCGCGGACGACGTCCAGGTCGGCGGACGCGCCGCGCTGCCAGGTGTCGTAGGTGATGGCGGCGTTGTTGACCAGAACGTCCAGCCGTCCGTACCGCTCGGTGACAGTGGCCGCCGTTCCCGTGATGTCCTCCTCGGAGGTGACGTCGAGCCGTAGTGGGACGATGTCGCCTCCGAGTTCCTTGGCCGCGGTTTCGGCCGCGTCCGGTGATCGGGCGGTGAGGAGGACGGTGTGGCCGAGTGCCGCCAGCCGGTGGCAGACCTCCCGGCCGATTCCCCGGTTGCCGCCGGTGACCAGGGCGATCATCCGTTTCCCGCCAGATCCTTGTTGCCGTCGGCCCAGGTGATGGTCATGACCACGGCGCGGATCTTCCACGTGCCGTCCGTCCGGGTCAGGTCGAAGCGGTAGGTGCCGCCCAGCGTCCACAGTGGTGAGCCGAACGGATTGGTGCGGCGGTGGGTGGCCTGGAACGACGCGGTGCAGAGCGCGGTGGCGCCGTCGACGGTCACCAGGTGGTTGGTGATGAGGTGCTGCGTGGCGTCGAACGCGCTGAACAGGCTCGACCATGCCTTGACGATCTGCGGGGGCGTCAGCACGGCGGGTTCGCCGCCGTTCAGGCTGGTGTAGTCGAGGGTCACCGAGTCCGCGAACACTTCACCCAGGCGGTTCCACTCGCGTTGGTCGGCGTGCCATGCCATGCGGGTGCAGGTCTCGATGATCGCCAGGCGATCCTCCGTGGTGCTCATGCCGCAATCGTGGTGCCGGCCTTTCTCGCGCGTCCAATATCTGCTGTAATAGCCGACGGTTATGGATGCTCATCTGCGTGACATGAGGTATTTCGTGGCCGTGGCGGAGGAGCTCAGCTTCACCCGCGCGGCTGAGCGCCTGTTCATCTCGCAGCCGGCGCTCAGCAAGCAGATACGCCAGCTCGAAGAGCTGATGCGGGTGAGGCTGTTCGACCGCGACCGGCGTACGGTGCGGCTCACCGCGCCGGGGGAGGCGCTGTTGCCGGCCGCCCGCGAGTTGCTCCGGCAGTGGGACGAGGCCCAGCGGGCCGTCGGTGATGCCGCCACCGCCTCATGGCTGACCGTGGGCTTGTCGACCAGTGTCGGACGTGGCCTCTTGAGGACGTTGCGGGAACGGTTCGCCGAACGCCGGCCGGGCTGTGAGCTGCGGTTTCGCCAGGTCAACTGGACCGATCCGACGGCGGGTCTGGCCGAGGGCGAGGTCGATGTGGCCTTTGTCTGGGTGCCGTTCCCGGGTCAGGACGATCTCAACGTCCGGGTCGTGGCCCGAGAGCCGCGCTGGGTCGCGTTCCGGCACGATCACTGGCTGGCCGGACGGGACGAGGTCGGCTTCGCCGAACTGCTGGACGAGAGGTTCGTGGCGCTCCCCGAAAGTGCCGGCCTGCTCCGCGATCACTGGCTCGCGACCGATGAGCGCGGCGGGCGGCCACCGGTGGTCTGCACGACCGTGACGAACGCCGAGGAGACCTTCGCGGCGATCGAGAGCGCGGGCACGATCGTCCTGCTCGCCGCTGGGAACGCCGAGATATACCGGCGGCCGGGGATCATGACGATCCCGGTGACGGGGCTGTCCCCGAGCGTGCTCGCTCTCGCGTGGCGGCCCGGCGATCATCGCAGCATCATCCGCGACCTGGTCGAGGCTCTATCGCCGGAGCCGCAGCGCCTTGGGACGTGATCCCGGGGATCAGAATTGCACGTTGGTCATCGTGTACCAGGTCGGAACGAACGCCAGCAGGGCCAGTGCGGCGAGGACGGCGATCGATTTGAGGACGGGTGACGTGGTGACGATCGCGGGGGTGATGGGCCGCCATGTCCATCGTCCGATCGCGATGAACGCCGCGACGCCTCCCAGCAGGAGGTTCGCCGGCACCAACGCGTATTCGCCGCGCATGATGTGAAAACCGGCCGCGAGGATCATCGTCAGCGTCAGGCCGACGGCGGCGAGTGGGGTCAGCTTCGGTTGGACTTTGGTCATGGCCGGCAGGATCAGGCCGATGCCGCCGAGTACCTCACAGACTCCGATGAAGACGATCAGGGGCTGCGGCACCGCGGCGTACCAGGCCACGGCCTGGGGCGCTGCCGCGTACAGGCTCCCGTCGTACAGCAGCACCTTGCCGAATCCGCTGCCGGCGAAGAAGAAGCCGAACAACGCTTGCAGGGACCAGAGTGCGCCGTTGAGCGTGATCCTCATTTCGCGTTTCTTGGGCTGCTGATCAATGTCCTTGACGTGCTGGTTCATGTCCTGTCACTACCTTTCAAAGAATCGGGGTGTTCTTCATCGGTCCTGAATCAGGCCGAGGACATGGCCGTCGGTGTCGGTGAAGGTGGCCACCAGGCGGCCGCCGCCGACGTCGTGCGCCGCCTCCTGGACCGTGGCCCCTGCGGCGGTCAGCTCGCCGAGCTTCGCCTCGATGTCGGGTACGTGCCAGTAGGCCACCGGGGCGGTCATGCCCTGCGGTCCACCGTTCGGCACCAGCCCGATGTGCTGCCCGTCGGCCTCGAAGCCGACGTAGTAGGGAGTGTCGTTCTCCGGCTGGACGCCGAGCAGAGCCGCGTAGATCTCCTTGGCCTTGGCCAGGTCGGACACGGGGTGCAGCACGGTCTTGATCATGATGACTCCTGTAGGTGCGATCTGTTGTGCTCCTAGCTTTCATCCCGGCCCGGTCGGTGGTCATCCGTGGTGACCACGGAGTCCACCACGGAGCCGACCACGGATCGCCGGCCCGGATGGAGCACGGAGCAGATGCGACAGAATGTGACTATGGCGGCAGAAGGTGACATCTCTCCAAGGGAGGCCGAGGTGCTGGAGCTGCTCGGCTCGCACCTCAGCAACGCCGAGATCGCAGCGAAGTTGTTCATCTCGGTACGTACCGTCGAGAGCCATGTGTCCTCCATGCTGCGCAAGCTGGGGGTGCCGGATCGGCGGGCGCTCGCCCTGCGCGCGGCCGTCGATCGTCCTCGGCAGGAACCGGTCCCGCTGCCGGCCCCGCTGACCTCGTTCGTCGGCCGGGCCAGGGAGCGGGTGGAGCTGTCCGAGATGATCACGACGCACCGCCAGGTGACCGCGATCGGTCCCGGCGGCGTGGGCAAGACCCGGCTCGCGTTGACGGTGGCGGCGGAGGTGGCCGGCCAGTACGCCGACGGAGTGTGGTTCGCAGACCTGATCCCGGTCACCGATTCCGGCATGATCGCGACCGCTGTCGCGGGTGCGCTGGGACTCGGCGAGCAGCCCGGCCGCGACCTGACCGAGTCGGTGCTCGCCGCGCTGGCCGACCGTCAGGCGCTACTGGTGGTCGACAACTGCGAGCACGTCGTGGACGGGATGGCGCGGTTTCTCGAGCGGCTGCTCGCGGCCTGCCCTCGGGTGAGCGTGCTGGCGACCAGCCAGGCCCGGCTGATGGTGCCGTTCGAGCGGGTGTATCAGGTCCCGCCGTTGTCGCTTGCCGGCGAGTCGGACGCGGTCGCGTTGTTCATGGAGCGGGCGGCGGCGGCCGGTGGGCCGCTGGATCCGCCACAGCACGACCAGATCACCGCGATCTGTGCCCGGCTGGACGGCATGGCGCTGGCGATTGAGCTGGCCGCGGCCCGCTATCCCACGCTCGGGCTGGACGGGATCACCTCCGCTCTGTCCCACCCGCTGCGGATGCTCACCGGCGGTTCCCGCGCCGACCAGCGGCACCGCTCCGTGCGGGCCGTGCTGGACTGGAGCCACGCCCTGCTGGAGCCGGCCGATCAGGAGCTCCTGCACCTGGTGTCGATCTTCGTAGCGCCTTTCACCGCATCGGCGGCGGCCGAGGTCGCCGGATCCGAGATGGGCGTGGTCGCCGACGGACTGGCCCGGCTCGCCGAGCAGAGCCTGCTGGCGGTGACGGCATCCCCGAAGGGCACCTCCTACCGGGCATTGGAGACCATCCGCCAGTACGGGACGGAACGGCTCAGCGAGGCCGGTGAGCTGGCCGGCGCGCGGGCCCGGCACCTGCGCTGGTGCCTCACCCAGGCCGTCGGCCTAGCGGCGGACCGGCCGGACTGGCGGGCCCGGTTCGACGCGGTCGCCGATGACCTCCGCGCGGCGCTGATGTGGGCGGCGGGCGAGCCGGAGCAGCGCGCGGACGCCTGCCGCCTGGCCCGGCACCTGGCCGAGCTGACGTTCACCCGCCACCTGGTCGGCGAAGCGCAGCAACGATACGAGCAGGCGTCCGCGCTCGCCGACGACCCCGCCGCCGCCGCGTCCATGCTCAGGCGGGCGGCCGCCGTGGCCGGCTGCCGGATGCGCGGCGATGACATGTACCGCCTCTACCGCGCCGCCGCGCGCCTCGCAGGTGGTACGGCCGCCGCCGCCGACCTGGCGACCGCCGCGATCGCCACGTATCGGTTCGACACCCAGTTCGAGCAGGTCCCGGAGCCTGCGGAGGTGGTCGCACTGATCACCGAGGCGCGTGAGCTGGCCGGCGACGATCCGTCGGCCCGGGCCATGGTGGCGCTGGCCGAGGCCGGGAGAGCGCTCACGGAGGCGTTCGGTTCCCCCGGCGGCACCGCGCGGGAAACCGTCGCGCTCGTCGAGTCGGCGGTCGCACTCGCCCGCCATGCCGGTGATCCGCTGGGCGAGTCGGCCGCGCTCGACACCCTCACCGTGGCCCAGAGCTGGGCCGGTGACACGTTCGCCAGTGCCGCCACGGCGCGCCGCCGGATCACGCTCCTGTCGTCCGTACCGGACAGTCCGGCCAAGACCCACGAGCTGATCGACGCGCTCGCCGCCTCGATGGAGTCCAGCCTGGGCGCCGGCGACCTGCCGAATGCCCGCCGGTGGGCGCGGCAGCTCGCGGATCATCCGTTGCTGGCCGAGGTCGGCCATCGTGCCACGGCCTGGCTGCTGGTGGCCGACGCGCTGGCGGGCGACGCCGGCGACGTACTCGCCGCCAGTACCCGGTTCCTCGACGCGTGGCGACGCGCGGGCAGTCCCGCACGGGCGGGCCTGGGTCCGCCGGCGGCCGCTGTGGCCATGATTCACGGTCTCCGCGACGACCACGCCGCCCGAGGCGAGTGGAGCGCGATCCTCCGTCGGCTCGACACCTCGCCGTGGCAGACGCACGGGTACGGGGCGGTGTTCGACGCCATCCTCCTGCTTCATCGCGGGCAGGCGGAGGAGGCGATGGAACGGATGGCGCCCGAGCCGGGTGAGGCGCGGATCCCCTGGATCTGGCTCCACTGGTATGCGGCACTTCGTTGTGAAGCCGCCGTGCTCGCCGGGCTTCCCGATGCCCGCGATCGCCTGGCCGGGACCCGGGCCGTCGTGGCCGGCAACCCGCTCGCCGAAGCCATCGTGGAGCGGGCGGAATCCTTCCTCGGCCAGGACCAGAAGCGCCTGCTCGCCACCGCGGACGTGTTCGAGGCCGCCGGCTGCCGCTACCAGGTGGCGCGGACGATGGTGCTCGCCGGCGGCGAGCAGGCCGAGCGTGGCGCGGCGGCGCTCGCCGACCTCGGCCTCGCCCCGATGGCCCCTGCCCCGATGACCTCCGAGCGATAGTCGCGCCTCAAGGTCCTCGCACCGTCCAGCGCGATGGACGAGACCGGCTGCGCCTCGGTGCGCTGCTCCGGCGTGGCCATCGGCTACGCGCTCGGCGCCATTCTGGGCGGCGCCGCTGATGGTGCCGGTGGCGAACTGGCCGCCACCATCGCGCTGGTTGTCCGAGCGGAGGCAGCTCACGAACTCGTCGAAGCGGCGCGGGACGGCGGAATCGACCGGTTCGCGGGCGGCCGTGATGATCAGCCGTTCGCGGCGTTCGGCGATGGCGGACATGGCAACATCATAGCAACGCTAGACAAAATATCCGCGATAGGAATACAGTCGCTACGACATCTAGCGCTGCTATCGAAGGGATATCTCATGCTCGGCACCATCGCCACTGTGCTCGCCGGACTGGTCGGCGCGGGAGTCATCTTCATGGGCACCAGCTTCTTCTGGGCGCCCCAGGCCGCGGTCGGCTTCGGGATCCCCGACACGCCGGCCGAGGGCCGCAGCTTCCATGCCTGGCTGACCGTCAAGGGCTTGCGCGACATCGTCTCCGGGCTGTTCATCCTCATCGTGCTGGTCGGCGGGACGACTCATCAGCTGGGCTGGTTCATGCTGGCCGCCAGCGCCATACCCGTCGGCGACATGGTGATCGTGCTGCGCAGCGACGGGCCCAAGGCGACCGCCTACGGCGTCCACGGCGCCACCGCGGCGGTGATGCTGGCGATCGGCGCGCTGCTGCTCATCGCGTGAACCATGTGGTCCGGCGGCCACGCCGGTCCTCGGATCGGCGAGAACCTGCCGAAGCGGCAGCGTGTTGACGCGCACCGCCGCACGTGCGGGGCCGGAATCGAGGTTTGGGGCGCGGCCCCTCCCATGGTGCGGCACTTCTGAGAACTCTGAAAAGGGAGACGACGATGACGATCAACGATTTGCGCGGTGTCCTCAAGGGGCGCGTGCTCCTGCCCGATGACGACGGCTTTGAACAGGCGGCCACCGCGTGGAATCTGACCGTCAGACAGCCGGTGGCGGCCGTGGCGGAGGCCGCGGATGCCGATGACGTGGCGGCGCTCGTACGTTACGCGCGGCGGGCGGGCATGACGGTGACCGCGCAACCGAGCGGGCATGGCGCCTCGGGTGATGTGGAAGGCCTGATCCTGTTACGTACCGGCCTGCTGGACGAGGTGGAGGTACGCGCGCAGGAGCGCGTGGTCCGGGTGGGCGCGGGCGTGAAGTGGGGGCAGGTGCTGGCGGCGGCCGGTCCGCTGGGGCTGACAGGCCTGGCCGGCAGCGCGCCGGGGGTCAGCGTGACCGGCTACACCCTGGGCGGTGGGGTCGGCTGGTTCAGCCGCAAGTACGGCTTCGCCTCCGACAGCGTACGGGCCATCGACATCGTGGACGCCGACGGCGAGCCGGGCCGGGTGAGCGCCGAGTCCGATCCCGAGCTGTTCTGGGCGTTGCGCGGCGGTGGCGGGGACTTCGCGATGGTGACCGCCCTCGAACTCGAGCTGTATCCCGCGCCGGTCCTGTACGGCGGGCGCGTGATCTGGCCGGAGCACCGGACCAGGGAGGTGTACGACGCGTTCCTGGAGATCACCGCCGAGGCGCCACGTGAACTCAGCGTCTGGATCAACCGGCTCCAGCCACCCGGCGCGCCGCCGATGGTGACGCTGGATCTGGCCTACCTGGGTGAGGCGGCTCAGGGGGAGGACCTGCTGGCGCGCATCGACAAGATCGAGGGCGCGCTCTTCGACAGCCGCGGCGTCGTCCCGGTCGCCGACCTGGGTGGCATCGCCGCCGAGCCCACCGATCCGGCCCCCTCCATCGCTCGTGCGGAGCTGCTCACCGGCCTGGACGCGGACGCGGTGGAGCTCCTGCTGGCCAAGCCGGTCGAACCGCTCATCAACGTGCAGATCAGGCACCTGGGCGGGGCGCTCGCCGAGCCGGGCGGCGGGGCTGGTGCGAGCGGCGCGGTGGCCGAGCCGTACCTGCTCGGCCTGGTGGGTCTCGGCCTGCCGCACGCGGCCGATGCGACGCGCGCCAAGCAGGCCGAGGTTGTGGCCGACCTGGGGGCCTACATCAGTGGCCGCAAGCCGTACACGCTGCTGGCTCCCGGCGACGCGGCGGCGACGTCCTTCTCCGGCGGCGCGCTGGCGCGGCTGCGGGAGATCAAGCGGGCCCGTGACCCGCACAACGTGTTCCGCGCGAATTACCCGGTGCTCGGATAGATCGGTGCCCAGCAGGTCACGGCCCCTCCGCCCACGGGTGCGGCGGGGCCGCACCGAACCCGTGTGACAGAGGCCTCGTCACCCCGATTGACCCGACTTGGGAGAGGGCGTCTCCTCCAGCCGGAGGGCGTCGGTGGTGGTGCGCAGGGCGGCGATGAAGGCGGTGGTGGCGGGCGGGTCGGGTGGTTCGCCGAACGCGGCGAGATAGATGCGGCGCCGGAACTCGGCGGGCAGTTCGCTGGCGACGACCCCGTCCGCGTGGTGAGAGTGCAGTGCGAGGCCGGGCATGGTGGTGACCCCGAGCCCGGCGGCGATGAATGCCTGCTCGACGACGATGTCCTCGCTGGTGTAGGTGATGCGCGGGCTGAATCCGGCGGCTTCGCAGAACCGGAGCAGGTCACCGCGGCAGTTCTCGCAGCCCGCGATCCACGCCGAGTCCCGGTGGTCGGCGAGCGTCTGGCCAGGGCGCCGGCTGAGCAGGTACATCGGGTCGTCGAGGAGATAGGAGTAGCGGATGCCGTCCTCCGGCACGGCGTCGTCGTAGCGGTGCACGATGGCCAGGTCGGCCGAGCCGTCGCGCAGCCGCTGCTGGGCCACCGTGGGATGGGCGTCGGCCAGGTGCAGTTCAATGTTCGGGTACGACTGGGCCAGCGCCATGGCCGCGGGCGGGACCAGCACGCTCAAGGCCGAGCTGAAGGCCGTGAGGCGGACCCGGCCCGTCTGCAGCCCGAGCTGGGCGGCCAGTTCGGCGCCGGCCGCGTCGACCCGGCCGACGATCTCCGCAGCGCGGCGGGCGAGCAGCTCGCCCTCGGGCGTGAGCCGGATGCCACGCCCGACGCGCTGGATCAGCTTGGCTCCGGTCGCCGCCTCCAGCCGGGCCAGATGGTGGCTGATCGAGGGCTGGGAGTAGTGCAACGTCTTGGCCGCCTCGGTGACCGAGCCGTGGGCGGCGACCGCCGCCAGGACGCGAAGCCGGACGATGTCGAGCATTCATCAAGCTTATCGATGAATTCTTGCTAAAGGTGGCATTAGACGCATAAGCCCTCTGGGGTGCAGGCTCGTCGTGAGCCGAGACCGGGTCGACCGCGACGGCCGAGCCGGTTGCGGTCGATGTTCCGGCGGCGGACGAGAGTGAGGGAATCCCCAGCGATGCGTACGTACCAGGAACTGTTTCGAACGCCCGAGTTCACCCCCCTGTTCGCGGCTTCGTGCGCGCAGGTCGCCTCGACCACGCTGAACGGGCTGGCGCTCGCCACACTGGTGTACGCCCATACGGATTCCCCGTTGCTGGCCGCGTTGAGCATGTTCGGGCCGTCGTTCGCCGAACTGGTCGGCGCCACCACGCTGCTGTCGGTGGCCGACCGGGTGCGACCGCGTACGGCGCTGACGCTGACCGCGCTGGCCGGCGGCGTGGCCGGCGTGGCGCTGGCCATGCCGGGCATGCCGCTGTGGGCGATGTTCGCGGTGATCTTGGTTCTGGGCCTGGTCGGCTCGGTCGGCGGCGGTGTCCGGTACGGCCTGCTCAACGAGATCGTGCCGCCGGGCGGGTACGTGCTCGGCCGTTCGGCGCTCAACATCTCGGTCGGCGCGATGCAGATCGCCGGCTTCGCGCTCGGCGGCATTCTGCTGGCGGTGGTGTCGCCGCGTGCGACGCTGACCATCAGCGCGGCGCTGGCCTTCGTCGCGGCCCTGGTGCTGCGGTGGGGACTCAGCGCCCGGCCGGCGCGGGCGTCCGGCCGCCCGTCCGTCGCGGCCACCTGGCAGGTCAACCGGCACCTGCTGTCCACGCCGGCCCGCCGGGCCGTCTATCTGGCGACGTGGGTGCCCAACGGCCTGGTGGTGGGCTGCGAGGCGCTGTTCGTGCCGTACGCGCCGCGGTCCGCCGCCGCGCTGTTCGTCGCGGCGGCGCTGGGCATGCTGTTCGGCGATCTGGCCGCCGGGCGGTTCATGTCGCCGCGGGGGAGACGGCGGTACGTCACTCCGCTGCGATTCTTGCTCGCGCTGCCGTACCTGCTGTTCGCGCTGCCGCTCGGCACGCCGGTCGCGGCCGGCGTCGTCGCGGTGGCGTCGATGGGCTTCGCGTCCACGCTGCTGCTGCAGGAACGGCTGATCGCGCTGATCGGCGAAGACGTCCGCGGTCAGGCGCTGGGCCTGCACGTCACCGGCATGAAGGCGATGCAGGCGGCCGGCGCCACGCTGGCCGGGCTGGTCGCGCAGTATCTGCCCGCGGGTGCGGCGATGGCCGTGATGGCGGTGGCGTCGCTCGCTGCCACCGCGATGCTCACCCCGGCCCTGCGCCTGCCGAACGGGACCCCGCAGTCCGCACCACAACCGGCCCCTGCGCAGGCAGTGGCCGACTGAGAAACGACAATGAATCGTACGAGGCCGCCGAGGTTCTGAACCGGCCGCTCAGCCGGGAGATGCTCATCCGCGGCCGGGCCGAACTGGACTTCGTCGACGGCATCCCGGACGAATACCTCCAGACGACCAGCACCTACCAGATGACGCCCGAGCAACGAATCGAGTGGGAGGCGGAAATATGTTCCCTCTACCGCGACGGCATGGTCCGGATCGTCGTGACCCCGACCTGGGCCAAGCTGATCGACTTCGAGACGACCCTGCCGGAGGAACTGATCCGGCAACGGAAGGAACGTCAGCCCGCCTGAGCGCCCGCAGCCGCGCCACGCCCGTGGACGCGACCAGCCCGCTGATCTTGTATTATGCCGGCTCAGCGAGCCTTGACATGTCAAAGGAGAGGGCGGGACACCGAGCCTTCGGTGCCTCGAACCGCGTGACAGAAGGAGCCGATGCTGGGATGACGGCAGAGCGACCGATGCCCACACAGGACGACGTGCTCGGGTACTTCAACACGCTGTCGAACTGGGGACGGTGGGGCGACGACGACGAGCTCGGCACGCTCAACCACATCACCGACGACGTCCGGCTGGCGGCGGCGCGGGCCGTACGCCATGGCAGGAGCGTGTCGTGCGCCTGGGAGGTCGCCGTACCGGAGGACATGGAGCGGTCGACGACGACGTGCCCGTGCGCCGCCGACATGCCGGGTGCCGAGAACATGCCGGTGCCCGGATTCCACGCCGACCGGCGCTGGGGCTTTTCGTCTGAGCGACTCGGCATCACCTTCCACGGCAACACCCTCACCCACATCGACTCGCCGTGCCACATCTTCTGGGACGGCACGATGTACAACGGGCGGCCGCACTCGTTGGTCGACGCCGCGACGGGATCGGCGTGGGCGGCCGTCACGGCGGCGGCGAACGGGATCGTCACGCGTGGTGTCCTGCTGGACATCGCGAAGGTTCGCGACGTGCCGTGGCTGGAACCGGGGCAGGGTGTGTTCCCCGACGATCTCGAAGAGGCCGAGCGTCGCCAGGGTGTGCGGGTGCGCCCCGGCGACGCGGTGCTCCTGCGGACCGGCTACGGCCGCGTCCGGCACGAGGCCGGTGAGGCCAGTGGGTTCACGCAGGCCGGCTGGCACGCCTCCTGCCTGCCGTGGCTGCACGAACGGGAGGTCGCGCTGATCGGCGCTGACACCCCTCAGGACGTTCAGCCGTCGGGGTACGAAGACGTGTTGATGCCGGTTCACGCCGTGAGCCTCGTCGCGATGGGTCTGTGGATGCTCGACAACTGCGACCTGGAGGCGTGCGCGACGACGGCCGCCGAGCTCGGCCAGTGGGACTTCCACCTCGCGGTCGCGCCGGTCCGTTTCGCCGGTACGTCCGGCAGCCCGGTCAACCCGATCGCCACCTTCTGACCGCGGTTCACGAGGGGGCGCGACGCCATGGAGGACCCGGCCCGCACCTGGAGCGGCGCGTCCAACTTTGATCAGGTGGCCGGGCCGCGGGCGATGTAGAGGTTCATGCCGGTGAAATCGAGGGTGACGTTGTAGGGCTTGAAGAAGCTGTGCGGGAAATGGGCCGGCGAGTCGAACCCGTTGGGGTCGAGCGGCCGGCTCGGGTTCGTGTAGCCGTAGATGTCCTTGGCGACGGCGTTGCCGAGGCGGATCTCCTTCGGGTAGCAGGGGTAGGTGACGACCGGGCGGCTGTGGCCGAAGGTCTCGACGGGGCGGTCGTAGTCGATGCGGATCCCCAACTGCTTGGCCGTTCCCTCGTGCACGCCCGCGGCGACCTCGCCGGTTCCGCCGAAGCCCACGCCCACCACCCCGCTGCCGGAGCCGGCGACGCCGGCGATGCTGCCCCTGCTGTGGAGCGCGGTCTCGCGGGCCAGCCACAACGGCAGAGGCTCGGCGGCCGCGCGTGCCTTACCGGCCGTTTCGGGGGTGCGGCGGCGCAGGATCAGTTGCCGGCCCGCGTAGTCGAAGGTGGTCAGGAAGTGGTAGAAGACCCACGTGCCGATCATGCCGTCATTCTCCGTGGTGACATCCCCGCCCGACTCCCACTCCATCCACGACACGGGCAGGTTGCGCACTTCGATGCCACCCAGCTTGAACGACTCCAGCACACCCCCGTGCCGCCACACCTTGCCGTTCAAATAATCCATCTTCGAACTGGCGACGGCGCTCAACCCCGCCTCCTTGGCCACCGTCGCCGACACCTCAAGCGACGCCGCACCGGTGTAGAACGTGAAGCGCTTCGACGGTCCGCCGTTGATCGAAACCCCCTCTAGCAGTGGCTGAGGGTCCGTTTGCAGCCAGCGCACCTGCGCGATATCACCATGGATCTGATACGGCTCGCCGCGAAACGCCGCGAACAATGTGGCCGAGCCCTCCTGACCGGCCGCACGCCAGTGCGGTACGGAGAGGGCCAATTTGTCCTGCCGGATATAGCAGTCGGCCAGGAACCGGTGGGCGTCCTTGTCATCAGGCGCCAGCTCGATGGCCATCTTGAGGTACTTCTCAGCGTCCGGGAATTGATTGGCCAGCAGCCCGGCATAGCCACGTCGGCGGGCCGCGTGCACGTTTTCGGGATCTGTTTTCAGGATCTCCTCATATGCGCGCCCGGCCTGCTCGAACTCCCCGGCTTTGAACAACGCATCCGCGTCCCCGCCGCCGGCCACCACGGCGGCGCCCCGCAACAGCGAACGCCGGTCCCATTTCCCGTCATTGACCAAAGCCTTCTCCTCTTCGTGATCACCCGCGCCGGAACACCCTGTCCAGCGAACCGGTCACAGCCGGGTTCAGCGGCCCGCTCGGCACCTCGCCCGCAGCTCGCCCGCTGACCCATCCACTGTCGACCGGCCATGTCCGCGCCTCATCCGCACCCGGTCATGATCGTGTCACGGTCACGCCGCCGAGAAACCGTCACATACGGCCGACCACACACGCACGTCCGCCATAGATCGTGGTTCATGCCGCAGGATGCGAATGCTGAAGTTGCGGAACAGGCAAGGGCGATGGAGAGACGTCGATTCCGGCACTGTTCGGTCGGCGGTATCGCCGATGTCTGGTCTGTGCCAGAATTCGGTGCCGTCCAGCGTCTACCGCAACTGGAGGAATTTCCTATGCGCCGACCCTTTGGGTTATTCGCCGCAGCCGCTGCCCTGATCACGATCGCCGCGCCCGTGAGTGCGGCGCAGGCTGTCACGGCACCCCCGGCTTCCGGCACCGCCAAAGTGGGAACGGCGCGGGAGAACATGGTCGTGCGGCTGGTCAATGCCCGGCGGGCGAAGAAGGGATGCCGCGCGCTCAAGCACCACCCCCAACTCCACCGGGCCGCCCGAGGGCACTCGGCCGACATGGCGGAGGGCGACTACTTCTCGAGCACCTCCCGCGACGGCCGATCCTTCACCGACCGCATCAAGGAGGCCGGTTTCACCGGCGGCACCAACCTGGCGGAGAACATCGCCAAGGGCCAGCGCACCCCGGCCGCGGTCGTGCAGTCCTGGATGGACCACTCCGTAACCAAGGCCACCATCATGAACTGCAAGTTCACCTTCATCGGAGTCGGCGCGGTCGAGGACTCCGAAGGCGCGATCTACTGGACCCAGAACTTCGCCGCCAAGTGACCTGCTTCATGGTGAGGCGCCGGAAAGTACTTCGACTTGGCAGGAACTCAGCACGCGGTTCCGGGCCGTCGGCGACCACCAGGTCACCGCGCTGGCCGTACTCACCGAAGAAACCGGCATCAAAGCCAGCCGATGGGGGAGCACATCACCGAAACCTCGACGGTGATCGTCTTGCTTTTGGGGTTGAGGAAGAACAGGCCCCAGGCGTCGGCCACGCTCCCCGGCTTGTCGCTGGTGATCTCGGGCGCGTTCACTTCGACGGTCACAGGATTCTTCAGGCTGTGTTCTCCGTGGAAGGCGTAGCCGCCGCCGATGGCCTGCTGCCCCTTCGGGCACATCACGTTCGTGGACAGATAACCCTTGGAGACCTGCCTGCTCTCCTTCACGATGGTGATCGCGGGCCCTGAGAGCCGGGCCGCCACCGCGGCCCCGCCCCAGGTGAGCGTGGCGCCCACCAGCGCGCCTGCGATGACGAGCCCGAAGCACGAAAGCCTGCCCATGACCACTTCCCCTCTCGATCGATATGGGAGGAGGGTAGGCCGGTCGTGTTGAGGATCTGTTGAGGATCTGTCAGGCCGCTGACCAGACAACGGTGACTCAGGCCATCGGCTCAGTGCGGCGAGAAGGCGGCTAGCCAAGTTCTTTGATTCGAATGTTTCGCCATCTGCACGCTGCCCCGTGTCCCCAGCGGGCCTCGCCGAACACCGCGTCATTGTCGTGCACCTCGAACGCGATATGGCCTCTGCTGCCGAGCGTGGCGAGCACCGCTTCGGGGTCGTAGCCGGGCGACTCGAGGGTGGCGGTGTTCAGCTCGGCGATCTTGAGCCCGTTGACCCAGGTGGTGATCACGGGCAGGGCGCCCACGGCACGGATACGCAGCTCGTTCCAATCGTTCCATCGCCACACGCTCAGGAAGTCCTCGACGTCGGCCGCGTGGCCGAGCCTGCCGATCTTGGCGGGTGTGACGGGCTCCGTGCTGGTGGCGGGATCGTCCGCCTGGAGCCCGATGACGTCTCCGTTCGCGTCGCGCCGGGAGCGGATGGCGAAGGGGACGGCGGAGAAGCCGGCCAGACCGTTGCCGAAGAACCCGCCGATGCCGCCGGACTCCCGGTGGTCGAGCAGCACCTGGAAGCCTTCCCAGGTGTCCGGCCGGCGCCGGATCATGATGCCCGTGTCGGCGGGCCAGTCGGGTTTGGCTTCGAGGGAGAGCTCGAAGTCGCCGAAGGCGCGATCACTGACGAGGTAGCCGCCATAGCCGCTGCCGGGTTCGTCCTGCCGTCCGACGATGGCGCCGTCCTCGATCGTCCATACGGCAGGGTGCTTCTCCGGCTCGTGCGGAGGCGTGACACCGCGCTCGGCCAAGACGTCGTGCACGTGCGGTCCGCCCGGGTAGAGGCTCCCGTACACCCGCGGGGCCGCATGCCAGCCTCGCAGCGTACTGCCGTCGAAGAGCGGGACGAAGCCGTCGTCGTCGAACATCTCAATCTCCCTTCACCTTCACCGGCTCCTCCGTCATGGCGCTCCTCCAGCAGGCGTGTGCGTGCCGATCGCCGTCCAAGCGGTGGATGCGGTGCTGCGCAGCAGCGCGTCGATGATCTCGACGGATCGAAGCCCGTCTTCGACCGTGGGCAGTCCTTCAACGGATTCGGGCTGTTCCTGGTCGAACACGGCGGACTGCCGGGAGCCGTCGACCTCCAGCCAGAGGCGGTTCTTCCGTCCCGCGGACACCTGGGAGATGACGGTGTTGGCGAGCACGCCCCGTTCGGTACGGAACGTCGCGACGGCGATGTCCTCGGTCTCCACGGCGGTCCGTTCCCCGCCTGTGTCGCCGCCGAAGGATGGCCCGGAGGATGGCCCGGAGGCGACCGGGCGGGTCGGGTAGGCGATGGAGGTGGTCGCGGTCAGGGCGGCGAAGCGTTCACCGGAGACGAACTCGGCCAGGTCGGCCCAGTGCGATCCGATGTCGGCGTAGGCCCGTGAGGCGCCGCCGGTCGCCGGATCGACGCGCCAGGTGGACGCGTCCGGCGAGAGGAGCCAGTCCTGCAGGTACGAGCCGTGGACGAGGAGGACGTCGCCGAGGTCGCCGGCGATACGGCGGGCGCGGATCTCCCGCACGAGGGGGTGGTACCGGTACACGTACGGCACGGTGGCGATCGTCCCGGCGGCACGGACGGCGGCGGCGAGGTCGCGCGCGTCAGGGAGGGTCGTGGCGATGGGCTTCTCGACCACTATGTGCAACCCGGCCGCTGTGACGGCGTGGGCGTAGCCGGCATGCGTGTCGTTCGGGGTGCAGATGTGCACGACCTCCGGCCGGGCGTCCAGCAGTTCGCCGAGCGAGGCGTACCCGGCGGGCACGCCCCACCGTCGCGCGGCGTCGAGGGACCGTTCCGGGCTGGACCCGAGTATGCCGATCACGGTGGCGCCGGCATCGCGGGCGGCCCGCAGGTGGGCGGTCGCGATCATCCCGGTCCCGATGATCGCGACCGGCGTGCCGGCCGTCATACGGCACCGCCGGTGGCCGTGGCGAAGTAGGGGTGCCGGCGCAGGAACGACAGCGACGCGGCGCTGCTCTCGGCGGGGCTCGGGAGGTGGGGAACGTCCACTTCGATGACGAACCAGCCGTCGAAGCCGTCGGGAAGCGCGGTGAGGACGGCGTCGAAGTCGACGACGCCGCGGCCCGGTTCGATCCACACCTTGGACCGGCCGGTGGCGGTCATGTAGTCCTCGCCGCGCTGCCGGGCTCCGGCGGCGGCGGTCGCGTCGACGTCCTTGAGGTGGACGTTCAGGACCCGGTCGGCATAGTCGGCGATGACCTTCTCCGGGGTGGCGCCGGCCCAGCGCAGATGGCCGGTGTCAGGACCGAACCACAGCGCGCCGCCCTCGGTGGCGTCCAGCACGGCCCGTACCTCTTCCTCGACCTCCACGGTGGAACCGACGTGCGGGTGCAGCCCGTACCGGACACCTTCGGCGGCGGCGGCCGTCGCGGCCGCCGCGAGCCCCTCGGCGATCACGAGCGTGCGGTCGGCGTCCGGGGCGTGCCCGACGGCGGGGTGCGCGATGCGGTCGGGGATCAGGTCGGTGGCGATGAAGGCGCTGTCGACACCGAGCTCCAGGTGGGCGTGCGCGTGCCGCTTGATGTCCTCGACGGCCTGGGCATGCCGTTGCCGGTCATGGAACGGCGCGGAGAAGTATCCCGGCGCCGCGGCGAGCGAATGGTCCGACAGCAGCGCACCGTACTCCGCCAGGGTGATGTCCGGAGGCGGTTCGATGGTGAGATGGGTGAATCCGACCTGCGACAGGGCGGTCATCGCCTCCTGAAGGATGCCGCGGTCGAGGCGGTAGCCGCCGTCACCGAGGATCCACGGCAGCGGGTTGATCGCGGTTCGATGCTTCAGGGGAGTGCTCACGGGGTTCTCCTTGCCGGTCACTGCGCCGCCAGGTCGGTGGGGTAGTCCACGTACGCGAACGCCGACCCGTCGGGCGCCCAGCTCGGGACGTTGATCGTGCCCTGCCCGCCGTGCGGCGCCACCAGCGTCGCCGGTTCCTGCCAGGCGTCGACCGACACGAGCCGCAGCTCGACGGGGAGGTCGGCGGGGTGCCCGGTCGTGCCGGGCGGGTAGCTGAGGTACACGGCGACATCGCCGGTGGGCGCGACGTGCGGAAACCAGTTCACGCGCTCGTCGAAGGTGAGCTGCTCCAGCCCGGTCCCGTCCGGCCGTACCCGGGCCAGTTGCGCGTGCCCCGGGGCGGTGGAGAACTGTTCGGTATTGAACACGATCCACTCGCCGTCGGGCGTCCACTCGCACCCGTCCGCCGGGCCCGGGTCGGTGGTGACCGCGACGTCGTCCTGCCCGTCCAGCCCGATGGTGTGGATGGTGGCCGACGCCCACCAGTTGTCGCCTTCCGGTTCCAGGCGCACGTAGCCGAGGCGCTGCCCGTCGGGGCTGACGCCGTGCAGGAAGTGCAGCGCTCCGTCCTCGGCGGTCACTCGGCGAGCCGCCCCACCGGCGAGGGGGACCTGCCAGATGTGCCAGTCGTTCGCGGAGGCGAACACGGTGGCGCCGTCGGGGGCGAGCACGTGGTCGTTGTTGACGTCGGGCAGGCCCGTCGCCAGGATCTGACGTGGCGGGGCGGAGCCGTCGGCGGGCAAGAGCCAGAGCCCGCCGTCACCGTTGACGAGCAACTGCCCGTCCGTCGTCCAGTTCGGCGCCTCGTAGAGCCGGTCGCGAGACTCGAACACGGTGCGTACGGTGTGGGTCGCGCGGTCCCAGACGCGGACGCGCGCGCACTGACCAGGCCGCAGCACCCGCCGCGGGATCTCCTCGTCGCTCACCTGCCGGCCTCCTCTGCGAGGTGGGCCCGGATCCCGGCGACGATGAGGTCGTGGTCCTCCATCGATGACAGGCCGGACGCGGTCGCGGCGGCGACGACACCGACACCACGGACACGGATGGGGAACGATCCGCCGGTGACCGCGTAGTCCGCGCCCAGCCATCCGACCGCCGCCGGGTCCACACCGGCTGCGGACAGGCGCGCGTCGACGAGGGCGCTGCTGTTCTCCATGCGCAGCACCACCGCGGCCTTGCGGGCGATCCACACGTCCTGATCAGGGGTGATGCCCGGCAGTGCGGCGCGGAACAGGATCAGACCGGGCCGGCGGATGTCGATGCCGACCTTGTGCCCGGCTTCCTGGGCGATCGCGGTGATGCGGCAGCCGAGCCGCCAGGCGTCGGCGTGGTCGAACGCGTCGAAGGCCAGCTCCTGTTCCTGCTGCTCCAGCGCGGTGATCAGATTCGTCATGGGCAGGCTCTCCCTCGGGGGTCGCGGATGGTTTCATGACCCGGCGAGCTGGGCGCGGGCCTGGTCGATGGTGGCGATGATCGAGACGGTCTCCTCCAGCGTGTGCACGGGCGACTCGGTACGGCCCTCGCCGGCGAATCGGGCCAGGGCGGTCGCCTCCCACGACAGTCCGTCGAAGCCGCGCAGCCCGGTCGGGTCGCTCCACCGCAGCGTCGGCGAGAAGTGGCCGGCACCGGACAGGGTGAACGAGGTCGGCGTGTAGAAGGCGCCGTCGATGCTGACCGTCGCCTCGGTCCCGGCGATCACTCCGGTCATCGGAGTACGCGCCTGGATGGACGAGTACAGCGTCGACACCGCACCCTCCTGCTCGTGAGTGAGCACGAGCGTCGAGTACGCGTCCACCCCGGTGTCCGTCATCCCGCCGACCGCGAGAACGTGGGTTGGGGCGCCGAGGACCATCGAGGAGAACTGCACCGGGTAGACGCCCAGGTCCAGCAACGCCCCGCCACCTTGCTCGGGACGGTAGAGCCGGTGCCGCGGATCCGCGGTGATCGCCTGCCCGTGGTCGGCCAGCACCGCCCGCACGTCCCCGAGCACTCCGTCGGCGAGGAGCTTGCGGATCACCGACGTCTGCGGCAGGTACCGGCTCCACATCGCCTCCATCACCAGCACGCCGGCAGCCCGCGCCGCCTCCGCGAGGGTGCGCGCCTCCGCCGCGGTGACGGTGATCGGCTTCTCGATGAGCACGTGTTTGCCCGCCGCGATGGCCGCCAGCCCGACCGCGAGATGCGCGCTCTGCGGGGTCGCCACGTAGACGACATCCACCTGCGGGTGGCGTACGAGCTGCTCGGTGGAACCCGGCACGTACTCGATTCCGTGCTCGGACGCGAACGCCCGCGCCCGCTCGGCCGAGCGCGACGACACCGCCACCAGACGCTGCGCCGTGTGAGCGCGCAGAGCCTTCGCGAACTCGCCCGCGATCCAACCCGATCCGACGATGCCCCAGCGCAGCGACGGCTCACCGCTGCCGGGAAGGTAGAGGTCCGGGTCGGGCAGATGGGAAGGCAGCATGCCCACGCTCCAATTCGACGACACTCTGGAAAAAGGATTTAGCACGAGCTAACGTAAGGGCACCTTCAGGTTAGCACGAGCTAAATCGGTCATGACTGACCGCGTCGCTGAGGGTTTCAGTCCTTCTCAAGGAGGCGTCGGTGGCTACAGATCTGCCGGCTCACCCGTCCACGATCCCGCTCCCCGCAAAGCCGGTGGGCAACTGGTATCTCGGCGCTCTCGGGCTCGCACAGTTCGGGATCTTCGTGGCGATCCTCTCACCCGTGTTCATCAGCATGCAGCTCAAAGCACAGGAGATGAACCCGGGCGACCCCGCGTCGGTGGTCGGCGCGGTCCTGCCCATCGGCGCGCTCGGTGCTCTCATCGGCAATCCGGTCTTCGGAGCCCTCAGCGATGCGACGAAGACCCGATGGGGACGGCGCAAGCCGTGGCTCGCCGGCGGCATCATCGCACTTCTCGGCGGCCTGGCGTGGGTATCGGCCAGCACGAGCGTGCTGATGCTGACCCTCGCCTGGCTGCTGTGCCAGCTCGCCTCCAATGCCGCCTCGGCGGCCCTGATCGCGAGCTTCGCCGACAACGTCCCCGAAGCGCAACGAGGCCGCGCATCAAGCGTCTTCGCCCTGGCTCAGAACGTGTCGATCCTCGTGGGTAGTTACGGCGCCGTCCTGCTCGTCCGCAACCTTCCGGTCCTGTTCATCGTCCCCGGCATCATCGGTGTCGTCTGCGTCGCCGTCTACGTCCTCGTCTCGCCGGATCGCATCCCTGAAACGCCGCCCCGCCCGTTCTCGTTCGCGCGGATCATCGGCATGTTCTGGACGAATCCGATCAAGCACCCCGACTTCGGGCTCGCATGGTGGTCGAGGTTCCTGATCGTCTTCGCCTCGATGCTGTTCGCCACCTACCGGCTCCTCTACATGCAGGGCTACCTCGGCCTCAACGCGGAGGAGGCCGTCTCCGCGGTCGCGAACGGCGTGCTCTTCTACACGATCGCGCTCATGATCGGCACCGCCGTCTCGGGGTGGCTCTCGGACAGGCTGCGCCATCGGAAGATCTTCGTCGCCGGCTCCACCCTTGTGTTCGGCGTCGGCTTGGTCATGCTCGCCTTCGTGGACAGCGTCGGCGGGTTCTACATGGCCGAGGTGGTCATGGGCCTCGCGTTCGGCATCTATGCCGCCGTCGACACCGCCCTCATCGTCGACGTCCTTCCCGACGCCGACAATCCAGGCAAGGATCTCGGCGTCATCAACATCGCCAACTCTCTGCCGCAATCCCTCGCGCCCGCCTGCGGGCTCCTCCTGCTCGGCATCGGCGGCGGCGACAACTACCCGGCGCTCCTGTGGGGCGCTGGGATCGTGTCGCTGGTCGGCGCGCTCGTCGTCATCCCCATCCGAGGCGTGCGCTGACCTCTGTGCCCTGGGCCGTGAACGCGCGGGCGTTCACGGCCCGGTCCGGGCTCTGCCCGTCGACTCCCGGACCACCAAGCTCGTCGGCGTCGCGCTGGCACGGCGCGGCCGGTCATGACCCTCCAGCCGATCCAGTACCGACGACAATGTCGCCTCGACCGTCGCCTCGACATCCTGATGTACGGACGTCAGCCGGTGATACGACAGCGACGCCACATAGCTGTCGTCGAAACCGACCACAGAGATCTCGCCCGGCACATCGACCCTCGCCCGCGCGAACACCGCCAGCACACCCGCCGCACACTGGTCACCGCAGCACACCACGGCCGTCGGCCGGCGACTCCGTCCCACGATATGCCGCGCGGCGCTGGCGCCGCCTTCCTCGGAGAAGTCGCTCTCGAGCACCTCGGCGCGCTCCGCGAGCCCGGCCGCGGCCATCGCACTCCGGTACGCCGCGGCACGAACGCGGCCCACAGTTCCGCCTCGGCCGCCGACATAGATGATGTCGCGGTGCCCGAGCTCCATAAGATGCTCGACCGCCAGGCGGAGCCCCTCGACCTCATCGACATGGACGTTGTCGACATCGGGCTCGTCCACCCATTCCCCGAGCCACACCACGGGCACGAGCTCGCGCGCATCCGCGAAGGCGCGCGAGGCCGGATCGGGATTGAACGCGACCAGCGCCTCGACCCGCTCCTCCATCAGCTCCGCGACCACCACGTCGGTCGGCCGATCCGACGTCGTGGGGCCCAGCACCAGACTGAAACCTCGTTCCGCGGCACGAACGAACAAGCGCTCGATGACGCGCACCTGGAACGGATTGCCCATCCAGAAGAGCGCGCCGATCAGACGCGTACGGTTCTGGCGCAGCAGCCGCGCCGACGCGTTCGGCCGGTAGCCGAGCTCATCAGCCGCGGTCAGGATCCGTTGTCTCGACTCTTCACTCGGCCCCGGAACGCCCCTGATCACGAGCGACACCAACTGACGCGAGACCCCTAGATGGTCCGCGACATCTTTCATGGTCGGGAGCCGGTCTGTGCCTCTGCCTGTTCGACGTTTCTGCGCGCCACCCACACCGGTCGCCATGGATCTAGTCTCGCACGTGCCAACCGGCCGAGTTGGCACGTGCCGGCCTTCTCCGGCGACGACGACGGCAAGCCTGGATCAGGCACATATTTCGTGATCGGAAGGCACGTCGATGTGGCGGGCCGCTGACCGATGCCGGGGTCGGCTGGTTGTGGCCGGCTTGGTCAGGACGGGTCGGCGCGGCAGGTGAGATCGTCGGCGGGCAGGGTGCCGCTGGCGAAGTAGGTGTTCACGGCGGTCTCCACGCAGGTGTTGGGCAGGCGGCCGAAGACGCCGTGCATGCGTACGTCCCGGAGGGTGACCAGGCGTGCGGCGGGCATGGCGCGGCGCAGGTTCACGCCCTCCTGGTAGACCGTGCGGGTGTCGCCGGTGGCCTGGACGATCAGTGCGGGGACGTCGTTGCCGACCTTGGTCGCGGGCTCGCGGGGGGTGGGCCAGAAGGCGCAGGCGGTGATGTTGTTCGCATATGGCCCGAACACCGGCTGGGTGGCCCGGCTGCGCTGGATGTCGCGCCAGTATCGCGCGGGGTCGCGTGGCACTGCGGCGTCGCCGCAGATGACGGCGGCCTGGCTCGCGTAGCCCTGCGGCTTGCCGTACAGCGTGAACTGCAGTTCCTGCTCCAGGTCCGCGCTCGGGCGCACCGGTTTGCCCGCGGCCGCGTCGGCGAGCAGGCGCACCCGCGCGGCCAGACGGGCGTTCTCTCTGGCGTCGGGCAGCAGGGTGAAGATGAGCATGGGCAGGAAGCGTTCGTCGACGAGATGCTCCCCGATGCGGATCGGGGTCTTGATCAGGCTTTCGACGCGGGCCCGGACCTGGCGTGCCGTCGTGCCGAGGTGGTATTCGGGGTCGCGCTCGGCGGTCCAGGCGGCCCAGTCGTCGAGTGCGGCCTCGTTGGCCGGTCCGCTGTTCCTGATCGATCCGGCCATGTACCGGGCCGGGTCGATCGCGCTGTCCAGCACGAAGCGGTCGCTGCGCTGGGGGAACATCTGGGTGTAGACCGCGCCGAGGTAGGTGCCGTAGGACATGCCGAAGTAGGAGATCTTCGCCTCGCCGAGGGCGGCGCGGATGACGTCCATGTCGCGTGCGGTGTTGCGGGTGGTGATGTGGGCGATCCGGTCGCCCTCCCGCCGCGCGCACCGCTGCGCGAGATCGGCCTGCGCCTGTACGGCCCGGCGGAAGGTCGCCCGGGTCGGCCCGGCCGACCAGAGCATGTGCCCGATCGGCCAGCCGCAGTCGACCGGCGCGCTCCTGCCGACGCCGCGTGGATCCATGCCGATCAGGTCGTAGCGGGAGGTGACTTCGCGGGTCATCCGCTGGCTGATATAGCCCATGAAGTTCAGGCCCGCACCGCCGGGACCACCGGGGTTGGACAGCATGACGCCGCGCCGCTTACCCGGGTCGGTGGCCTTGATGCGGGAGATCGCGATCTTGATCGTCTTGCCCCGCGGTTGGGAATAGTCCAGCGGGACCGTGATCTGGGCGCATCGGGCGCCCACGTGGTCCAGGAGGGGGTCACCGCAGGCCGCCCACTCGACGGGCTGGTCGTAGAAGCGGGTCAGGGGAGTGGCCGGGGTTCCTGGCAGGAGCGTGGCTCCGGTCAGCACTACGCCGAGCAGGGCATGAGGGAGATTCATAGGGGACGTCCTTCATCGGGAATGCGAGCAACCGTAGTTGACTAAATCCACGTTAGTCAACTTGAGTTGCTCATCGATGAAAGACGGCCGGAGAAGGAACGCCGGGCTCTGGACTTTCCCGTCAGATCAAGATCGCCGAGGACGTGAGGGCGCCAGGAGAGTAGCGTCGCTGTGGTGAAGGACGCTGAACTCATCGGAGTGCAGAAGACCCTCAGCCCCGTCCTCAGGGCCAAGGCCCTGGACAACCGGCTGCCGGACCCGATCCTCGGCGACCCATACGCCGAGCAGGCGATGCGCCGCCTCGACCCCGACTACGACAAGCGCCGATTCGGCAGCAGCCAGATGGGCCTGGCCGCCGTGGTGCGTGCCAAGGCCCACGACGACTGGGCCCGACGCTTCCTGGCCGACCACCCCAACGCGGTGGTGTTGCACCTGGGCTGCGGCCTGGACGCCCGGGTGTACCGGATCGACCCGCCGGCCACCGTCGACTGGTACGACCTGGACTATCCATCCGTCATCGACCTGCGGCAACACTTCCTGCCGCCGCGCGAGCACTACACCCTGATCGGCTCCAGCGTCACCGACCTGACCTGGCTGGAACGCATACCCCGCGACCGGCCGGTGCTGATGATCGCCGAGGGGCTGGTGCCCTACCTGACCGAGTCCGCGGTCCGGCAACTGCTGACCAGCGTCGTCGATGCCTTCCTCAGTGGCCAGATACAGATCGACACGGTGCCGGTCTGGGTGTGGCGGACCTCGAAATGGGACCCGACCCTGCGCAGGTACGGCACCCGGTTCCACTGCGGCTTCAACGACCCGGCCGCGCTGGCCGATTGGCACCCGCGGCTCGAATACCTCGACGAGGCGCCGATGTACGACTCACCAGTGCTGATGGCCAAGGCACCCGCGAACATACGCCGCATGCACCGCCTCTTGACCCTGCTGCCGGGTATGAAACACTCCACCCGCATCGTGCGGTTCCGGTTCTCCTAACGCCCGCCGCCGCCGGGTGCGAGCAGCGGACCGGCACGACCCCGGTGGCCGCATCCATGATCGCACGGACACCGGGGAGATTCACGCCGCGCCGGTGACGCTCACACGCACTCCACCCCGACCTTGTCGACCCAGTGCCCGTTGTAGTACACCTCGACGCTGGCCTTACAGGTGTAGTGCTCGGATGGGCCGGGCCCCCAGTCGGGCTGGTACGTGGTGACGCCGTCCGGGTAGGTGGTGCCGCCGTTGTGGCCGCCGCCGCTGGCTCCCGGGTCCAGGCCGGGGATGTCGGGGGAGACCGGGGGCGGCGGGACGGGCAGCGGCTGCGGGCGGCAGGTGAGGCCCTGGCTCATCATCGTGGCGTCCTCGATGGCACGTTTGCCCACCTGCCGGGCCCACACCGAGTTGATCATGGATTGGGCCGCGTCCTCGTAGCCGCCCCGCGCGAGGGCCGCGAGCAGCTGATGGAAATTGGCCAGGCCGGTGGGCCCGAGGTTGAACACCATATCGACGAGCGCCGCCTGGCGGGCCATGGACAGCGATTCGAACTGCGGCACGATCCGCCTGGCCGCGGCGAGAGCGGTCGCCAGATCGCCCTCGAACAGCATGGTGATCTGCATTTGCGTCAGAGTGGCCCGGCCGGCGAGGACGTCGTCGTAGTTGGCTCCGACAGCGGCGAGCTTCTCACGCGCGTCGCCGCGGTCCAGGTTGAATCCGATGCCCACGGTCGGATGCTTCTCCGTGTCCACGTAGACCTTGGGATCACCGGACAATCCGTGGAGGCTCTCGTGCCGGGCGATGAAGTCCTTGATCTCGCCCACCAGCATCTCCCGCCCCATTCCGCCGCCGGCGCAGGGGAAGTCAGAGCCGCCCTGCCCGCCGCCGCCCTGCCCGCCGCCGTCCGGGGGAGGCTCGTCGATCACGGGCAGGTCGGGTATGGGGCCCGCTGCCGCCACACCCGTGCCGGTCAGCGCGATCATCAACCCCAGCGTGATCGCGGCCGGCAAGCGTTGAAGGCCGCGTAAGAACACCTTCACGAAGAACCCCACTTCCATCCGTAGCGCTGCTCGAAGGCTTGACTCGCCCGCCGAACAGCATCGCCCGGAGCCGGGAGACGGCATAAGGTCGTGAAATCACGTATGCGGGCCCGCGGGCCGGCGGCGGCCGGCAGCGCCGAACACCCGTAGCGCGGCCTCCGTACGACTGGCCGCGCCGAGCTTGGCGTAAATGTGCTCCAGGTGCTTCTCCACGGTGCGGGGGCTGATCCGCAACACCTGCGCGGCCTGCGCGCTGGTGTGGCCGTGGGCGACCAGCCAGAGCACGTCGCGTTCCCGGGAGGTGAGGCCGCCGTCCGTGATGGCGGCCGGGGCTGCGGCGTCGGTCTCGGACAGCAGCAGCGCGGCGCTGGAGTGGTGTTCGGACAGGGTCACGGTGAGGTGACGGGAGCCACGGGAGAGCGTGAACGGCCGCGGTGGAGCGGGATCGTCCAGGCTGGGCGCGCGGCGTTGTCCGGTGAGCCACGAGGCCAGTTCGTCGGGTAACGTGCCACCCTCCCCGCCGCACCTGCGGAAGTAGGTGTCGAGGAGCAGCCTGGCCGACCGGTTCATGACCCGGATCTTGCCGAGCTGGCCGAGCAGGATCACGCCGTACGAGGTGTCGTCGATCGCCTCCAGCGCCGCCAGGGCGGCGTCGAACCAGTAGCGCGTCTCCGAGGCCGCGAGCAGGTTGGCCAGGTGCGGACGGGCCAGGAGCAGAAGCTGCCGCTCGGCCTGGGTGAAGTCGGTCGTCCCCCGGCTGAGCACCAAGGTGTTGACCACTCCGAGATCCGAAGTGAGCAGGCAGGCCGTCTGGTGGTGGATGCCGAGCGGCCGGTAGAAGTCCTGGTAGATGCCGAGGCCGCGCAGTGCGCGCCGGCTGACGACGTCGCTCATCCGCACCGCGTCGCCGTCACCGGTGCGCAGGAAGTGACGCAGCAGCGGATGTTCGGGCAGGTGGTCGCGGAAGATCTGCTCGTACTCGGCGGTCGCCCACCCGTCGGGGGAGGCGATCTGCGTGGTGTGGTGCGTCTGCGGGTCGATGACCTGGAAGGCGACGATGTCACTGGGAACGATCTCCGCGGCGACCGCCATGAGCTGTTCGCGAACGTCTCCCGAGGCCGGTCGCGCGATCTCCCGAATCGCGCGGAGCAACTGCTGGACTTGACTTGCGCGCAGTTCGGCCACGGCTTCAGCGTACGACAAGTGGATCTTCCGCGGCGGATACGTAGATCCACGCACTTGGCGGGAGCCCCCGCCGATTGTTGACTGACCCGCAGGTGGCCACCGAAGCAACTCACACCGCAGCAGAACGGGAGACCCCACCGTGCGAACACTTCCGCAGTTCCTGGCTCGCTTGCTGGTCGTCACGGCCCTGTCGGCCTCGGCCGTCGCCTCGATCTCGGCCCCCGCCTCCGCACGCGCTCAGTGCACGGGCTACTTCTCCGACGCCGGACGCGTCTCGGGTAGCGCGATCTGTAGCACCCGGTACGAGTACGAGGTCCATGTCACGTGCAGCGACGGCTTCTCGTTCGTCTCGTTCCCCGAGCCTCTGGGCTACGCCTACTTCACCTGCAGCGGCCATGGCTCGATCAGCAACGCCGTGGCCTGGATCTGGTACAACGCGGTCCGGACCGTACCGAAGCCCATCGAGATCGTCATGTCCTAGAGCCCGTACGGAGGCTTCGGATCCACAGGACGCCGAACGGGTGCCGCAAGCGCTTTTCTCGCCTCCGACCGAGTTTTCCGAATAAATGCCGATCGGTTGGCGATCCCATCAATAGTGCTGCCGGTTTTTCAGGTTTCATCGACTTTGCGTGCGTTATTATCAGTCCCATTCTGCTGGGAAATCTCCTCATACTGGACGTATGAGTGCGCGATATTGGCAGCATCGCAACGCCGGCAACCGGGTCATGACCTGGGGTGTTGTCCTCCTGGTCGTGGCCTGCGGGGGCGCATACGTGGTCTACCAAGGAAAGCTCGGGACAGAGGTGGCAATCGGCGTTTTCGGGGCGTTGATAGGCGGCGCGTGGATGGTGGGCGAGAAGGTGGCGCCGTTGTTGTCCTGGTGGCATAAACGTGGGGCGCCCGTACGCGGGCCGACGCCCACCGACATCGACACCGCCAAAGACATCCTCGCCGGGCTGGTAGCCCAGCAGTGGTACGACGAGATGGCGCTGCGTTCGCTGGGCGATCCCGCCCCGATGCCCTTGCCCTGGCGCTCGACCGAGCGGCGCGAACTGGTCGACCATCCCGAGATCATCGCCGAGGGCAGCGTGGCCTTTCCGGGGTTGGCCGTGCACATCGCGGACCTGGCACGCAATTTCCGTGCCCTGCGCTGCCGCCGCCTCGTCATCCTCGGTGATCCGGGCACCGGCAAGACGACCCTGGCCGTGCAGCTGGTGCTCGAACTGCTGCGCACCCGGCAACCGGACGAACCCGTCCCCGTGCTGCTGTCAGCCGCCCGCTGGGACAATCGTGCCCATCCATGGCTGCGGGACTGGCTGACCGCCAGCCTGACCGCGGACTATCCCGCGCTGCTCGCCGAGGGCCTGGGCTCGGACATCCCGGAGACGCTCGTGGCCCGTGGCGAGGTGCTGCCCGTCCTCGATGGCCTGGACGAGCTGCCCGACCACGCCCGCGCGGCCATGCTGACCGCGCTGAACCGGTCGATGCTGGACAACCATCAGCTCATCCTCACCTGCCGTACAGCGCAGTTCGCCGCCGCGGTGGACGAGATCGGGGATGTGCTCACGGCGGCGGCGGTCATCGAGCCGCAGCCCATGTCGCCTGCCACAGCGGCCGACTACCTGAAAGCGTGCCTTCCCCCAGTGCCCCGTCCCGCCTGGCCCCCGATCCTGGAGGCGTTGCGCACCGGCGCTGCCCCCGCCCTGGCGGAAGTCGCCTCCACATCGTTGGGGCTGTGGCTGGTGCGCGCCACCTACATCGCACCCAGGGCCGACCCATCGCCGCTGCTGGAACTCGGCCGCGGCAGCGCGGCCGAGCTTCACGACCACCTCTGCGACCACCTCATCCCCGCCCTGGTGAGCACGCACCCACCGGCCGACGGCCCGGTCCAGCCCTTCCGCCCGCGGCACGCCTGGCCCCCGGAGCAGGTCGGCCAGTGGCTCACCTACCTGTCCCGCCAGCTCAGCCGCGATCCCGACGACCCGCGTGACATGGCCTGGTGGCACCTGGCCCACTACACGTCCAGCCGATCCATTCGGTTGGGAGGCGGCATCGTGATCGGGATCGTGATCGGGCTGGTCGTCGCACTGCTGACCAAGCTGCCCCAAGCCGGCGCGCCGATCGGCCTGCTGTTCGCGCTCGCGGTCGCCATCCTGATCGGGTCCTGGTTCACCGAACCGCCGGGCCATGCCGACTTCCACGTGCGCGGCAGGCTCCACGAACTGCTCGGCGTCGTCAGGAACGGGCTGGTCGCCGCAGCCATCGCGGCTCTGGTCAGCGCGCCGACGGTCATCCTGATGAAGAAGAATCTGGAGATGGCCTGGGACGCCGCGTGGAAATCCGCTCTGCTGACCGGGTTCGGATACTTCATCGTGCTCGGCCTGGCCCGCTGGGTCGAGCGCCCCACCCTCGACGCGATCGCCAGGTCTCCCCGCTCGACCTGGCAGGCCGACAGGAACCTGACCTTCGTCCGGATCCTCGGCGGGCTCGGGATCGGGCTGCTGTTCGGTGTCATCGGGTGGCTGACACAACTGCCCTGGAGCATGGTGATCGCCGGCGGGCTGGTGCTGGGCCTGCTACTCGGGCTCATGCTCGGCAGGCACCACGCCTGGCTGGCCTACAAGCTGACGATCTTCCGCCTGGCCACCAAGGGCCGGCTGCCTCTTCGCACCATGGACTTCCTCGACGATGCCCACCGCCTCGGCCTGCTGCGCACTGAAGGACCGTACTACCAGTTCCGGCACGCCGAACTGCAGGAGCACCTCGCGCGCGGACCGGAGGCGCCGTCGCGGCAGTCGTGAACGCCCTTTCGTCCGCCGCGACTTTCGTTGGCCGGGCACCCGTGATCAGACGCCTGCCGCGAATCATGCGTGCACGGCGTCGATCTGATCGACAAGCAGGCCGTGATGGGCCCGTGGTCGGCACTGATATGTGGGTGGCGCCCCCCTTTCAGAGGGTGAGTTGGCGCAGGTGAGTGATCTCCCGTGCTGTGGTTGCCGCTTCCATACGGGCCAAAGGGTCGGCGTCGGCGAGGGTCCCGAAGGACAGCCGGGTGAGGTCTTCGATGCGCCGGATCGGGACCTGGTAGGTCTTGTAGGCGCCGTAAGAGAACTCTCCGGGGACGGTTTCCAGCCCGGCGATGAGGTGGTCTTGGCTGAGCAGGTAGCCGGTGGCCGACAGCTCATCGTTCTGTTTGACCATCGCCACGACTTTCCAGTACTGGCGAGGTAGCTGGACGCCACGGTAGGGGTCGTCGTCGGCCGCCAGAACCGGGCCGGTGAAGACGGTGACCTTCAGGTCGCGGGTGTCGGCGTTGTCCAGAATGTAGTCCTCCAGGCCGGCCCAAGTGGTCTGGTTCTGGTTGAAGTCCTTGTGCTGCGGGGTGCAGTTGGTGAAATGGAAGGTGTCGTCGTTGCCGAACTTGGCCACCGCATGGCCGGTTCCCCACGCCGGGTCCAGACGGCGGACCAGGTGGCCGCGGTCCAGGGGATTGTCGCGGTAAACCTCCTCCCCGGTCTGCTGGCTTTCGGGCAGGCGGGGGTCGAAGATCCAGCGGTCGGGGTCGCGGCGGATGCGCAGGCTGATCGCGCCGTCGATGTTGACCGCCGTGAAGAAGGCCAGCCGCCGTTGCCGGTTCATCACCACGCTGAAGTGGTGGTAGTTCAGCACGTGCGCCGGCTTGTCGCCGGCGTGCCGGTTGAGTGCCGCCAGCGCGAGGAGATCGGGGTGCAAAGTGGGCAACGGCACCCGATGCCCGCCCGGCAGGAAGTCCGGGTCATAGCCGCGGCGGCCGGCATAGTCCGGATCGATCTGGATCGCTTCCGGCGCTGCCGTGTCCGGTCCGGCCGCCGCGATCGGCCCGCGGAGCTGCATGTCGAAGGGGGCCGTCAGGGTCAGCGTGAGCGGCACCTGCCCGGTGGCCCACCGCCCCACCCCCGGCTCCACCTGCTCGGCCGGACGGGGGAGCGAGTGGTCGGCCGAAGCAGTGAGAGCCGCCGGGGCCGGCCGGAGGCTGATGCGTTCGGCGAACAATCGGTCGAGCAGGACCTGCTGGTCCGGCGGGAACGTCCGGCCGTGCAGGAAGGCCAGCAGGTGGCTGACCCGTATCCCTTCGTTGATGACGCCGCCGAACGCGTCGTGATCGGGGGCGGGAACGCCGGCGTGGTGCAAGGCCACGATCTCCCACTGGTCGTTGAAGACCGGGGAGCCGGAGGAGCCGGGTTCGGTGTCGGTCTGGTAGTGCAGGAACGATTCCAGGATGTCGACGATCCGGTTTTCCCGCAGGGCGACCTGTTTCTTGCCTCCGCCCGGATGCTGGATGATCGTGACGAAGTCGCCGATGATGGCTTTGCCCTCGGCCGCCACCAGCCGGTTGAACCCGAACGGGGCCAGCTCACCTGGGGTGGCCTTCACCGCCACCAGCGCGAAGTCCAGCTCTGGGTCGGCGAAGAAGAACCGGCCCGGATCCAGACCGAACCCGCGCAGCGGGAGCGGCCCTCCGTCGATGCCGTCCTGGTAGTCGAACTCGACGCTACTGCCACCGGCCGTGCCGGCACTACCGAGCACGTGGTGGTTGGTGAGCAGCAGGTCCGGGGAGACCAGCGATCCGGTGCCGTAGCCGGCCAGCCGCCCGCGCCTGTCACGGACGACCACCCGCCCGACCGCCCGCGCCGCCGCCGCTCCGCCTTCCAGATAGCCGACAGGGAGCAGGTCATTGGTCTGGATGATCCGCTCCAGCACCGCCACCGCCGCTGTCACGGCCGCCGGGTCCGCTGCGGCTATCGCGGCGGGATCGATCGGGTGGATGTCCCGATAATGGTGGCCGAGCCGATCGATGCGGGTGGCCACCCGTACCGGCTCATCGGCCCGGGCGATCCCGCCCGGCTCGGCGAGCAGGGCGATCCGCCGTCGGCGCTGCTCACTCCTGGCGGCCACCCGCGCCGCCACATCTTCCCGCACCCCGGCGGGCGGTCCTTCCACTGCAACTGCGATCATGCCTGCCCCGTTCCCCCGATGCCCGGCGAGCCCGTCGCCGCCCTGGCAGGGGGCGTTATTCCCCAGACCGGAACCAAGTAAGTCTCCGCAAGCTTCTGACCTGCAGATTCGTTGGAATGTACGCCGGTCCGAGACTCCCGGGAGAGCGCCAGGGCGGCCCGCGTGCGGGAGGGTGCGCCGGGCCAGTGCCCTGCTCGTTGACGAGCCCCGTCCTACCGAGACCCCCGTACGGCGGCCGCTCTCGGCGGTCCCGTCCCCCGCCGGGACGAGCCCAGGGCGATCATCTTCAGCGCCCCTTTGGTCACCATGAGCATCTCTCCTGCTCCAAGGTCCACCAGTTCGGCCGCCCTCCCGGCGAATGACGGGGACCGCTCCAAGATCCGCCCGTCGGAGCCCAGGCGCAACAGCACGCCACTCAGACCGGCCACCACGAACATCCCACCGTCGCGAACCACCCCACGGACGAGTGGCTGGCCAACGTCCACCTTCCATAACGCCGATCCGGTATCGGCATGTACGGCGACATGGCCGTGGCGTCGCTCCCGCAGCCACACCACGCCACCGGCGAACTCGGCGGCCGAGGACAAGAGATCAGCATCGTGGCCGAAGAACCGATCCACGCGTCCGGACGACAGCCGAAGGCCCCAAATCGATCGCGGACCGCACCGCACCAGGCAACGCCCTGAGTCGATCATGGTGAACGCCGGCTCGTGGTCCGCGGACGTCACGGGCTCCGGCAGCCGCCATCTGAGCAGTTCCCGGCCGTCACGAGGGTCGATCAGCCATGTCTCTGTACCGCTTCCCAGGAGCAGGCTGTCACCCCAAGACAAGGGAAGGACCGTGTCCATGCGCTGCGGTGTCCGCCACAGAGGCCGTCCGTCCTCCAGATCGAAGGCGGCCAGCGGCGTGTACCCGCGCCAGCCACCGACGTGGTGGGTCGCCGTCATCGTGGCCGGGCTCGATCCCGTGCACTCCCACGCCTTCGACAGTGGCCACCACCGCACCGCGGTTGTCATCCAACTTCATGCTCGAAAGCTGCGACCGGTTCGCCCGCAGAGTGACGGAGCCGGGCCCACCGGAAATCGCCGTCTTGGGGACCGCTGGACACGCCTCTGCCCCTCTACGCGGGGTCCGCCCTGAGCAGCCGCAGGAACGCCTTCAACCCCGTGATCACCTCCTGGTTGTCGCTCAACCCATCCACGGTCTCGTCGAAACGGCGGGCCATCAGTGTCACGCGGCGGCCCAGATCGTGATCGGCCAGCTCCAGCCCTCTGCCGGCGGCGGTCAACTCGTCGATGCCCCTGCGCAGGTCCTGTGTGACCGTCTCCAGCTCCGACACCCGCTCGCCCAAGGCGATCACGTCCGCTCGCGGGTACCGTACCTCCTGCCCGAGGGTCCTGACCCGCTCGCGCAGATGCGCGGTGTAGGCCGCGATCGGCCGGAAACCGGTCGCCAGCAGGTAGAAGCCGGCGAAGTAGTAGCCGATCTGGGCCCCGGAGAAGAAGGTGACGACCGCGATCACCAGGGCGGACACGACGTGACCGGAGATCGCGAGCACGAGCATGCGCCGGGCGATGCGCCGCGCCTCGTCCTCACGGTGCCGGGCCACCTCGATACCGGCCTCCCTGGACACCCGGACCTCGTGCAGGACATGGCGGGCGGCGAAGCACAGGTTCCACGGGACCGTCAGGACGACGACCAGCCAGAGCAGGCAGACCGCCCCCGCCCCCAATGACAGGAGCGTGGACAGCGCCACCCCCGCGTAAAGGATCAGCCATACGGTGAGCAACGTGACGATCAGGGACGCGAGAAGCAACCACCATTTCATGGGCTTCAGGATGCGGTGATGTCGTGTGCGGGCACGAGCGCTCGGATACTCAAATCCGGCCTGAGCATCCCTCGTGTTGTCGGTGCCCGGCGCTATGGTCCGGCAGCATGAACCGCGATCAACGACCGATACGCCTGCCCCGCATGGATGCCGTTCCCATCCTCCGGACCGACTTCACCGACTCCGCCGGCTGGGACCGCCTGTTGCAAGCCCTGGAGATGCCCGTCACCCAGGAAGAGGGCTCGCAGGACTTCTGTGACTACGACCGGGCCATCTCGTACGTTACCCCGGTTGATCAGGAGGAATACCGAGGGCTGCTGCCTGAGATGGCTCTCGCCGCGGCCCCGTACACCGGCCACGATCTGCCTTACGACCATCTCTATCTGGCCGACGCCGAGACCTTCGCCTCCGATGATCTTCCGCTGCTCGGCATCGACCTTCACGACGACGTTGAGTCTTGGCCGCGTGAAGAACCGTTCCGTGTCCCGGCCCTGCAGGTGGCCGGCGTCGAGATCAACGACAGCATCGCCAACTTGCTCTTTCACGAGTTCCGCGACTTCGACTGGACGGAATCCGAGGTGTACGTGGCGGGGCCTGGGACGACCGTGCACGAGGAGTTCCGTCGGATGGACCAGGACGAGGACGAGGACTGACCGGGGTGAGGCTGCGGACCGTCCTGCCGCGATCACCTATGAATGTCGATCGAGCAGCGCGCACAAGCTGTGGCGCGTCGGCCTTAGCGTGCGGTGATCGCTGAGACATGAAAGGGCAAATCGATGGGTCGCGCCAGAATGCGGGGCCGGAAGGCTTGCGGCTGGATGGGCCAGGGAACCGCGAACCTCAACACGGGCCTCCTCTCGGCTGTGGGAATCCCCTGCCTTCAAGGATGTCAAGAAGCTGGTGTTTTTGCAGGTTCGGGTATCGCTGGACCGCTACGATCAACCTCCTGCTTGCGGCGAGCGCGGCCTGCTTCTTCTCCGCGAGCGTGTCGCCGGTGTCGCCTTGGCGCAGGACCACGCCGAGGATGAGCCGGTCGCGGTCGCCGGAGGTGGGACGGGCGGCCCACAGCAGCGCTCCGCCCGCCGCGGTGCTGGTGCCGGTCTTGAGACCGATTACCCCGGGCAGCCGGAGCAGCTTGTTGCCGTTGACGATCGTGCCCGCGATGCCCGGGATGGTGATCTTGGCGGTGGCGACGATGTCCCGCAGCACTGGGTTCTTCATGGCCTGCTTGGCCAGCTTGAGCTGATCCACCGCCGTGCTGACCGTGGTGGGTTCGTATCCGCTCGCCCCGGTGTAGGTGGTGTTCTTCATGCCGAGTTTGGCGGCGGCCTCGTTCATCTTGCGGGCGAAGGCCTGCTCCGAGCCGGCGTCCCAGCGGGCCAGCAGACGTGCGGCGTTGTTCCCCGAGGGGATCAGCATCAGTTCGAGCAGCTGCCGCTCGGTGAAGCTCTGGCCCGCGGTGATCGGCACCGTGGACTCGTCCCGGTTGCCTGACTCGATCTCCGCCTGCCGGTCGACCTGGATGGACGGCCCTGTGGCGTTCCTGCCGAGCGGGTGGTCGCGAAGAATCACCAGCGCGGTCATCACCTTGGTGACGCTCGCGATCGGCACGGGCCGCTGCTTGCCGTACACGCTGAGACCGTCTGTTTGCCCGGTGATCTCGACCGCCGCCTGCCCCGTCGACGGCCAGGGCAGAGCCGGCAGCCTGGGCGTAATTGGTACCGGCCTGGGGTTCGGCAACGACGAGGGCTGGGCCTGTCCGCCGCTGTAGACCAGGCAACCTCCGGCGAGGATGGCGGGCACGGCGACACCGAGTGCCCGCGTGGCGGGAGAAAGACGAGGCAGCAAGCTTCTTCACCTCCGGGAGAGCGGGGCGCGCTTCTCGCACCCACGTGGATCGTGATTGGGGCCGGCTTAGGGTTCGTTGTGGTCGATCTGGCGCAGCCTGTACTCGGGCAGCCTGCGGCGGTCATTCAACGGGGCGGTTTCCTCTTCGGATCCGTGCTCGGAACCGCCTCGCGAAGAAGCTGATTCTGGTGCTCTGGGGAACGTCCAGATCTCACGCGATCGATGGCCTGACATCGAGGGGGTGGGTCGGTATTCGGGGATGTTCAGCTGGAACGGACGGCCGTTGAAGGCGCCGGTGATCGCCGCGATGAGGAGCCCGGGAATCCGACGGGTTGTGTTCATGCCTTCAGCCGTGGCAGCGCTTTGTTGCCGGTGGGAGCACGAGCATGCGTGGCGAGGCCGCAGAGCCGGAGCGGCGCACCTCTTCGTCGAACATCCGTTACCGGGAGGGGAAACCAAGGAGCCGGCCGCAGCGCCAGAGCGCCCCGGTGCGCACCGTGGTGAACGCCGCCCTGGCGCCGGCGTGACCGCTGCGTACGACCGGTTATGGGGTTGAGGTGCGATGGCGCGCGATTCGTCCATGACAGACCACGATCGGCGCCGAATGTGCGCGCGTTGTCCGCCGCATGTCACCGTTTCTCGACGGCGGTCACCGTCGGCGTGACTGTGACACCACCATGACACGGCGCGGACAGGGCCGGGACACGACCGGCCGCCAACGGATGGGGGCGGCCGGCGGGCCAGCTATGGGGCGTGTGTGGAACTCGGCGGCGTACCGGTCGACTGGCCGAAGCCAGAATGCGAGATCCGGCTCGCTCGCCCGGCAGCGGGCAAATTGCACGCTCTGCGCCTTGATATTCCCAGCGCTGGGATTAAATGTTGCCGCCAGCTGATGCGCTCGGAGCAACTCCGGGATGATGGCAGGGCTCCGATCTGGTCGTGGGGCGGGTTGGTGTCGGCGGGGCGCAGCCGCTCGACGGCGGCTTCGAGGGCGCCCGGAACGCCTCGCCCAGGTACCCCGAAGCCGGACACCTGCGCAGTGTGCCCGCCGATGTCCGGTACGACTCCCAGGAGCTTGATCTCCAGGCCCGCAGCGAGGTCAAGGCTCTTGACGAAGCCGGATGCCCTCGATCGCGATGTCCAGCAGCCGGCCGGCCTGCTCGTCGTCATGGTGGTGCGTGGCGGCCAGCGAGATGGCGGCGACGAGCGCGAGGAGGTCCTCGGCGAGGATGCCGGGGCGCACGGCAGCCGTCCGTTGTGCCTGCCGGAGGAGTTCGCGCGCGGCCTGGATGATCATCGCCTGGCAGCCGTGGTCCTCCTCCAGCAGGTCGGCGTCGCGGCCGTCGTGCAGCACTGAGGCGGCCAGGCCGCGACTGCTCACCGCGTAGTCGTTGAGGTCACGCAGCCAGGTGAAGAGCGCGGGGCCGGGCTCGTTCTGCCTGGCGCGTTCGGCCGCCTTGGCGCACAACTCCTCGACGTGGTCGTGTGAGACGGCTTCGATCAGGGATCGGCGGGAGGGGAAGTGCCGGTGCAGGGTCGCCGATCCCACTCCGGCGCGACGGGCGATCTCCTCCAGCGAGGCGCCGACGCCCTGGTGCGCGAAGACCTCCCTGGCCGCGCCGACGACCAGGTCGTAGTTGCGGCGGGCGTCCGCACGCAGGGGCCGTCGCCCGGGGGTGGGCCCCATCGCGACCTCCTTTGACAACTGGGGTGGTTCTCCGGTTACTGTATCGAACGCAAAACGGAAGGCCACCCCACTTATCGTCGGAGACGAGCATGCGCGCCGTTCAGTACCACCGTTTCGGCCCACCCGACGTGCTGCGCGTCGACGAGGTGCCCACCCCTCAGCCTGGACCGGGGGAGGTGCTCATCGAAGTCCACGCCGCGAGCGTGGACGCCGGGGAACTCGCCATCCGCGCGGGCAGACTGCCCGGCATCATCCGGACCCGCTTCCCCCGGGGCCTCGGCGGCGACTTCACCGGCCGCGTCGAAGCCCTGGGTTCCGGAGTTCGCGCGTGGAAGGTGGGGGAGGAGGTGTGGGGGGTCATGCCGCACTTCGCCTCCGGCGCCATCGCCGAGTACGTCACCGTCCCCGAGCGGCGGCTCGCCCGGGCGCCGAAGAACCTGAGCCTGCTGGACGCCGCCGCCCTGCCCGCCTCAGGCACCACCGTCATGACCGCCCTGATCGACAAGGCCGCTCTCCTCAGCGGCGAGCGACTCCTGGTCCGCGGCGCCGCGGGAGGCGTCGGCAGCCTCGCCGTGCAACTGGGCAAAGCTCTCGGCGCCCACGTCACCGCACTCGCCGGCGCCCGCAACCTCGACTGGGTCACCGAACTCGGGGCCGACGCGGCCTTCGACTACCGTACGACCCGGCCGGAGGACCTCGGCCGCTTCGACGTGATCGTCGACGTCGTGGGCACCGACCTCGGGGTCTACCGGGCGCGGCTCACCCGCGGCGGTCGCATGGTCGCACTCGCCTTCGACCCGGAGCGCGTCTGGACCTCCATAGCCGCCTCAGGACTACAGGCCGTCCTGTCACCCCGGCGGATGAAGCTCTTCAGCAACAACCCCTCTCCCGGCCGGATCGCCGAACTCACCGCCGCCGCCGAGGCGGGCAGCGTCCGCCCCGCGATCGACACCGTCTACCCGATGGACGGCGTCGCGGAGGTGCACCGACGGCTCGAAGCGGGCGGCGTACGCGGAAAATACGTCATCGACGTGCGCCGCTGACCTCTGACACGCCGCTCGTTCGCCCAACGCGATCTGTCCAGAAGCCCACCAACAGGTCACCTTGAACGTGCGCACGGCCACGTACACGTCGTCGGAATCCGGTGACCAGCCGAGCCGCTGTCAGAAAGGCGATGAAAGGCCGCCGCCGACGGGTCGCGCTCGTCGGCGCGGTGGTAGCTACCCGTCAGTGGATGTGAACCGCACGGCTTACTGGGTCTCCCCGTTCGCGAACGCCGGCTGACGACCGGACTCGGAGCTCGAGTGGCGGCGACCGCCCGGACCTGGCCGAATTCAGGGTGTCAGTCGAAGGCCGTCAGTTGCCGCTCGCGCGCCGCGCTCAGGTGTCCTCGCATCGCCGCTTCGGCCGCGTCCGGGTCACCGGCGCCGATGGCCGCCGCGACGCGTTGGTGCTCCGCGATCGTCGTGCCGGCGTGGGCGTAGGGAAAGTATCTCCGGTGCAGGTGAAGGTGGACATGCAGGCGTTCGAGGCCGTCGCGGAGCAGGGGGTTGCCCGACGCGTCGGCGATGAGGTCGTGGAAGCGGGCGTCGTGGGTGGTGAAGGCCGCGTGCCAGCCGCCGGGGTCGTCCGGCTCCCGCGCGATCGAGGTGGCGGCCTCCGCGATGATCGACTCGCGCTGCGCGGAGGTGGCCCGTTCGGCGGCACATCGCGCGGTGGCGCACTCCAGCAGCAGCCGCATCTCGAACAGGTGGTTGTATTCGGCACGGGTGAGCAGCGGGCTGACCGTGTAGCCGACGAGCGGGCGCTTGCGGACCAGCCCGTCGGACTCCAGGCGGGCCAGGGCTTCGCGAATCGGCGTCTGGGACACCTCGAGATCGCGGGCCAGCGCGTCGATGTTGACGCGGTCGTCCGGCCGCATGCTGTGTTCGAGGATGCGTGCCCTGAGGACGTCGTAGACGTCGTCGCCCAGCGTCGACCGCCTGAGCCGGGGCGGTTCGGTGGATGCCATCGGGCCAATCCTCCCACGGAGTCGGCGAGTCGTCCGGAAGTCAGGTCTTGACGTCCTGACAAGGAGGAACTATACCTCCATGAAACATCCTATAGGATCTACGATTCTGTGAAAGGTGTGGTCGTGAATCAACGATCATGGATCCGGTTCGGCTGGCTGGCAGCCGCCTTGGTGCTCGCCGTTACCGGGTGCACGAAGAAAAGCGACGGCACGACCACGGCCGGCGCGCCTGCCCGGACGCCCGGCCAGGTCAGAATCGCCCTGGTCCCCGGCGGGGCGCATCCGTACTTCCAGCCGTGGAAGGACGCCGCCGCCACGGCGAAGAACGATCTCCGCGCCGGCGACGTCACCTTCAACGAGACCTCCGACTGGGACCAGACCAAGCAGAACGACGTGCTGAAGTCCCTCGCCGCGCAGGGCTACAACGCCTTCGGCGTCTTCGGCGTCTCCCCGGAGAACATCAACGCCACCTTCGAGGACCTCAAGCGGCAGGGCTTCCCGGTCGCCTCGCTGGCATCCTGCCCGGCCGGCGACGTCGACAAGGCGGACTTCTGCCTGTCCACCGACGTGCGGCTGGCCGCCTACAAGGCCGCGCAGGCCGCGATCGAGGCCATGGGCGGTCAGGGCGCCCTCGTGCACCTGACCGGCAACAAGGTGGATTCCAACACCCAGCGCCGCATCCAGGGGGTGCGGCAGGCCGTCGATGAGAGCGGCGGAAAGGTCGAACTCCTGCAGACCGTGACCGACGTGGACAAGGACCTGCAGACGGCGCAGAAGGCCGTCGCCGACCTGCTCGCCGCCAAGGGCGACCAGATCCAGGGCATCGTCAACACCGCGTACAACCCCGCGGTGGCCGCCGCGGAGGGCGTCCAGCGCGCCAAGCTGCCGATCAAGGTCGTCGCGATCGACGACGACAAGACCATCCTCGCCGGCCTCAAGGACGGCTCGGTCGCCGCGACCGTGCTGCAGAACCCGGTCGGCCAGGCGTCCGTCGGGGCGTACGCGCTGATGAAGCTCGCGGGCGGCTGCACCATGAGCCGGCCGGGAGTGATCATCGACTCCGGTTCCTTCGTCGTGACCAAGGACGCCATCGACACCTACGACACGGACCGCCGGGCGAAGACGGACGAGCTGAGGAAGGCGTTCGACAGCCGGTACCTGTCCTGCAAGTAGTCCCACGAGCTCAGGAGGAGTCACCCCCTTGCCCGCGATCATCCACGCCGAGGCCTATCTCGTCGACCTCGAGGTCGAAACCGTCCGAACGGACGCCGTCCAGTCGTTCGTCAAGCAGGAGACCGTCTTCGTCGAGATCCGGACCGACGACGGCGGCACCGGCACCGGCTACACGTACACGATCGGCACCGGCGGCACCGCCGTGCTCGCCCTGCTGCGCGACTACCTGCTGCCCAGGCTGGCGGGCGCGGACGCCCGCCGGGTGGAGGCGGTGTGGCACGACCTGTTCGCCGCGACCCGGGCGACCACGGTCGGCGCCATCACCTCCCTGGCCCTCGCCGCCGTGGACACGGCCCTGTGGGACTGGCGCTGCCGCGACGCGGGCCAGCCCTTGTGGGTCCTCGCCGGCGGCGCGAAGGACCGCATCCCGCTGTACGACACCGAAGGCGGCTGGCTGCACCTCACCACCGAGGAACTCATCTCCGGAGCCAAGGCGAGCCAGGCCGCGGGCTGGCCCGGCGTCAAGCTCAAGATCGGCCGCTCGCCCGCGGAGGACGCGGAGAGGCTGGCCGCGGTCCGTGCGGCGGTCGGGCCCGGCTTCGACCTGATGCTCGACGCCAACCAGTCGCTCACCCCCGCGGAGGCCGTCAGGCGGGCCCGGCTGCTCGAACCGTCCGATCCCTACTGGTTCGAGGAGCCGCTGCCGGGCGATGACATCGCCGGGCACCAGGCACTGGCCGCGGCCGCCTCGATCCCCATCGCGGTCGGCGAGTCGCTCTACTCCGTGGCGCAGTTCCGCGAGTATCTGCACCGGCAGGCCGCCGGCATCGTCCAGGTGGATGTGGCGCGCATCGGCGGCATCACGCCCTGGCTCAAGGTCGCGCACCTGGCCGAGGCGTACAACGTGCCGGTCTGCCCGCACTTTCTCATGGAGCTGCACGTGAGCCTGTGCTGCGCGGTGCCCAACAGCCGCTACCTGGAGCACATTCCCCAGCTCAGGGCGATCACGCGGCGGGAGATCGAGGTCGTCGACGGGCACGCCCTGGCGCCGATGTCCGCCGGCCTCGGCATCGAGTGGGACCGCGACGCGATCGACGATCGGAGAGTGGGGTGAGCGCACGGACGGCGACACCGCTCTGGGCGAACCCGCGCCTCGGGCTGCTCATCCTGCTGATCGCCCTGGTCGCGCTCTTCACCGCGCTGCGGCCGGCGTTCATGGACACCACGCTCACGCTCGTGCCGCTGCAGGCGGACATCAGCGTGTACGCGGTGGTCGGCCTCGCCCAGCTCGCGGTCCTGTCGCTGGGGCACATGAACATGGCCGTCGGCCGGATGGCGGCGATGAGCGCGTTCGCCATGGGGCTCGCCTACGACCGGCTCGGCGTGCCGCTGGTGGCCGGCCTGGTGATCGGGCTGATCGTGGGCATGTTGCTCGGCGCGCTGGCGGGGCTGATCATCTCGCGTACCGGTGTCAACTCGTTCGTGGTCACCCTGGCGATGGACTTCGCCCTGGTGGGGCTCATCACGATCCTCTACACCACGTTCACCGACGGCGTCGCCTTCACCAGCCGGCCCGCCGGCATGGACGCGCTGCGCAACGACACCTTTGCCGACTACTGCATGGGCGATGTGTGCGGTCCGCACATCCCTCTCGTCGCTCCGCTCACCCTCGTCGCGGTGGCGGCGGTGGGACTGCTGTTCCGCTTCGGCAGGCTGGGCCGGGAGATCTTGATGACCGGCGCCAACGAGAAGGCGGCCGAGCTGTCCGGCATCCCCGTCCGGAACCGGGTGGTACAGGCCCACGCGCTCAGCGGGCTGCTGGCCGGGCTGGCCGGCTTCCTGCTCGCCGCGAACAACGGCGCCTTCTCGGCGCGCATCGGCGACGCGTTCCTGCTGCCGTCGTTCCTCGGCCCGGTCCTCGGCGGCACGCTGCTGGCCGGCGGCGCCGTCAGCGTGCTCGGCACGGTGCTGGGCGCGACGCTCACCCAGGTCATCTCCAAGGGCCTGAACCTGCTGCAGTTCCAGCTCGACCAGCTCAATCTCTACATCGGCCTGGTGCTGCTCGGCGCGCTGTCGCTCGACCGGGTGCGCCACGTCGTCGCGGAACGAAGGGGGGCGCGGGCATGAACGCCGGCATCGCCAAGGACGTCACCACCCGGCCGGAGTTCACCCTCGCGGTGCTCGCCGCCGCCGGTTTCGTCGCGCTCGCCGCCGCCACGGACGGCAACCTGCTCTCCCGCGGCACGCTGGAGGCGTTTTTCCGCTTCCTCGCCGTCCCGATCGTCATCGGACTGTCCCAGATGGTCGTGCTGGCCGTCGGCCAGATGAACCTGTCGGTCGGTACGCTCACGGGCCTGTCCGCCATGGTCGCGGCCTGGCTCATGCTCGAAGGCGGTCTGCCCGCTCCGCTGGCCGTGCTGGGCGCGCTCGGGGCCGGCCTCGCCGCCGGTCTGGTCAATGGGCTGCTCGTCGTGTTCACCCGGATCAACGGCTTCATCGTGACCCTCGCCACCATGACGATCATCGAAGGGCTGCGGTACGGGGTCAACGGCCCCGACACCTTCCAGGGATACTCGCCGGGGCTGCGTGACCTGGGCGCCGCCTCGGTGCTCGGACTGCCGGTCGTCCTCATCCTCGCCCTGGTGGTGGCCGCCCTGGTGGCCCTGTTCTTCGGCCGCGCGGTCGCGGGCCGGCAGTTGCTGGCGACCGGCGGCAGCCCGTTCGCCGCACGGCTCTCGGGCGTCTCCAACGACCGGTCGATCGTCATCGCGCACGGGCTCAGCGGCCTGCTCGCCGGGGTCGCCGCCGTCATCACGGTCGCCGCCTCCGGCTCCGTCAACTCCAGCATCGGTGACGACCTGCTGCTGCCGAGCTTCGCCGCGCCCATCATCGGCGGGGTGGCGCTAGCGGGCGGAGTCGTCAGCGTCGCCGGCACCTGCCTCGCGGCGTTCCTGATCCGGCTGGTGGACGTCATGCAGGCGCAGTTCGGCATCAACCCGCGCTGGATCGACCTGATCGTCGGCGCGGTCGTCCTCGGTGCGGTGCTGCTGGGCACCGTACGCCAGAAGCTGTCGAAAGGGCCGTCGTGATGCTCACCGCCGAGAACCTGGTGAAGACGTTCCCGGGAGTCCGCGCGCTGGACGGGGCCGGCCTGCGGCTCGCCGCGGGCAGCGTGCACGCCCTGCTGGGCGAGAACGGCGCGGGCAAGAGCACGCTCATCAAGATCCTGACCGGAGTGCACCGGCCGGACGGCGGGCGGGTCGCACTCGGCGGCACCGACCTGCACCTGAACGGGCCGCTCGACGCCCAGCGGGCGGGCATCGGCGTCGTGCACCAGGAGCGCAACCTCATCCCCGGCTTCTCCATCGCCGAGAACATCCTGCTGCACCACCTGCCGCGGCGCTTCGGACTCGTCGACCGGGCGCGGATGCGCGCCGAGGCCCGCCGCTGCCTCGGCCTCCTCGACCTGGACCTCGACCCGGACACCCCGGTCTCCCGGCTCTCCGTGGCGCAGGCGCAACTGGTCGAGATCGCCAAGGCGCTGAGCGTCGACAGCAAGGTGCTGCTGCTCGACGAGCCGACCGCGTCGCTCACCGCGGACGAGGCCGACCGGCTCTACGGCATCGTGCGCAGGCTGCGCGACAACGGACACGCCGTCGTGCTCGTCAGCCACAAGCTGGAGGAGGTGTTCGCGATCGCGGACACGGTCACCGTGCTGCGCGACGGGCGCAGCGTGGCGGAGGCCGAGCCGCTCGCCGGCCACACGCAGGACCAGATCGTCGACCTCATGGTCGGGCGGGCCTACTCCTCGGTCCGCCTCGCCGAGCGGCACGTCGACCCGGCGACGCCGCCGCTCCTGCGGCTGGACGGGCTGTGCACCGCGCGGGGCCACCGCGATATCTCGCTGTCCGTGCGGCCGGGGGAGATCCTCGGACTGTACGGCCTGGTCGGGGCCGGCCGCAGCGAACTCGCCAAGGCGCTCGTCGGGCTCGACCGGATCACGTCGGGAACGATGGAGGTACGCGGCCGTCCGGTGCGCATCCGCGGTGTCGGCGACGCGCTCCGCGGCCACCGCATCGGCTACGTGAGCGAGAACCGCAAGGAAGAGGGCCTGTTCCTGGACCAGCCGGTGGCCCGCAATGTCGCCGTCACGGTGTGGCGACGACTGGCCAGGGCCGGGCTGGTGACCGACCGGGCGGAGCGCCGCCTGCTGACCCGGTACGTCGACCGGCTGGGCATCCGAATCTCCGCACCGTCCCAGCTCGCGGGCCAGCTCTCCGGCGGCAACCAGCAGAAGGTCAGCCTCGCGAAGTGGCTCGCCGCCGAATGCGAGATCCTCATCGTGGACGAGCCGACCGTCGGCATCGACGTACGCACCAAGGCGGCCTTCCACGAGCTGATCGCCGAACTGGCCGGAGCCGGGCTGGCGCTGCTGCTGATCTCCTCGGACCTGCCGGAGATCGTCACCCTCGCCGACCGGATCGCGGTGATGAACGACTTCAGCCTCCGCGGCGAGCTGGTCAACGACCACGACTACGCCCGGATGAGCCAGGCGATCATCCGGTTGATCCACGACGAACGGGCGCCGGGGGAGCAGGACTGACATGCTCCTTGCGCTTGCGGGAGTGAGGGTCAGGCGGCCTGCAGCACGGCGGCCAGGTCGTCGGGGACGGGCATGGGCAGGGTGATGCCGACGCGGGCGCGGCCGGTGTTGCCTTCGGGGTAGCGGCCCAGCGCCGAGCCCGGTGCCGCGACGATAATGCGCAGGACCTGGCCGAACGCTTCGCGGCGGTCGCGCTGTCGGACGGCGAGGGCCAACATGGCGAGGTGGTTGGCCGTGTGCGGCCATGGCCAGGGCTGGGACAGGATGTGGGCGAGTTCCAGGTGCCGCCAGCGGGCCTGCGCCTGGGTGGCGGTGCGGGCGGCGCGCATCTCGGCCTGGTAGGCGGCGCGCACCCGCTCAGGCATCCGGCCGATCATCGCGCCTCCTGATCGTCGTGTCGATGCTGACGGTGGTGGCGGGGGTGTCGCTTTGGCAGCAGCCGTCGGCGCAGCCCTCCTCGCTCGCCGCGGCGATCTCGTCCGCCTCACCGGCGGGGGCGAGCGGGTGCGGGCAGCAGGCGTCCCCGCGCCAGGCTTCCCGGCCTTCCTTGACCGCGACGGCGGCGATGACCAGGGCGGCGATCGGGTCGGCCCAGGACCAGCCGAACAGGCTGTTGAGCGCCAGCCCAACGAGCAGTACGCCGGACAGGTAGGTGCACAGCAGGGTCTGCTTGGAGTCGGCGACGGCGGAGGCGGAGCCGAGCTCGCGGCCTGCGTGGCGCTGGGCGTACGACAGAAACGGCATGATCACGAGCGAGAGGGCGGCCAGGATCAGGCCGGGAGTGGAGTGCTCGGCTTCGACGGCGCCGAGCAGGGCGCGTACGGCGTCGAAAGTGACGTAGGCGGCCAGCGCGAAGAATGAGATCGCGATGACTCGAAGCGCGGTCTTCTCTCGGCCTTCGTGATCGGCGGCGGAGAACTGCCAGGCGACCGCGGCGGCCGAGGCCACCTCGACGATGGAGTCGAGACCGAAGCCGATCAGCGCCGCGGAGGAGGCGATGGTGCCGGCGGTGATGGCCACGGCCGCCTCGATCACGTTGTAAGTGATGGTGGCCGCGACCAGCAACCGGATGCGGCGCCGCAGTAAGGCCCGCCGGTCCGGAGCGGGCAGGTTCAGCGAGGTCATGACATACCCTGCGCCTCAGCCGAGCCCTGCTGGGTGACGTGGACAGGGCACAACACCACGGCGTGGCCGGTGGCGGCCAGCAGGTGCTCGGCCGAGGCCAGCAGATCCATCAGCTCGGGCCGGGTCAAGGAGTAGAACGACTGCCGGCCTTCGGCGCGGTAGTCGACCAGATCGCAGTCGCGCAGACAGGCCAGATGCTTGGACACCGTGGACTGGGCCAGGCCCAGCTCCGCGGTGAGGTCCACCACCCGGGCCTCGCCGCGCGCGAGCCGTTGCACGATACGGAGCCGGGTCTCGTCGGCCAGGGAGTGGAACAGCGCCGCCGCCGGGGAGATGCCGGCCGCGATGTCGGCGCTGACACACCGGCCACCATCAGAATCAATCGCCATCTAGCGATGATAGCTCAAATGGCCTATATCATCGCAATTTGTGGGCCGTTCTTTCGCCTATGAACGCTGAGCAAGCCAGCCGTTGGATGGCCGTCGACTCCAGCACCGTCGCCCACTGGGAAAGCGGGAAGGACACCATGCGCGTGCTGAACCTGGCAGCCGTCCCGCCCGCGCGATAGCGTCCGGAGCTACCTGAGGGCGGCGAGTCGTGTCAGGCGCCTATCAAGCGAGCTCGGCGTGCTCTTCCTCCTCATCGCCCGCATTGCCGAGGCCGAACGCGAAGGATGGTTCGGCGAGGTTGAAGGACTCCAGGTCAGCCTGGCTGGCGATGACGAGAAGCTCCGCCAGCTCGATCAGGGCCACAGGCCGCGGACCTTGGCATTCCCACCACGCGCGGTGATCGACGAACCTCACGAAGGTGGGCTGCCGCATGGCCGAACACCTTCACGTGTGCATCAAATGCCCTCCAGAACACGATCAAGTGCCGCCCGGCCTGCAGGTCCCCAGTTCGGCTTGCCGCCGGGAAGGCCGCGATCTCCGTTCTGCCCCATGAGCATCAGGAAGAGGCTCTTCATAGTGGCCAGCCCGCGGGCGCGCCGGATCGCCGCCTCGTCCGCGTGCGCGTACGCGTCGAAGAACCGTGCGGCCGCGCCCGCGGGGAGCAGCACCCACGCCGCGCCGAGGTCCCACGCCGGATCGCCGGCGAACAAGGCACCGAAATCGATCACGCCCGAGAGCCTCCCGTCCGAGACGACGACATTCGCGGGATGGAGGTCACCGTGCACCCACACCGGCGGGCCCTCCCACTCGGGGGCCGCGACGGCATCGTCCCAGACGGCCCGGACGGCGCGGACATCGCCGACGGCGTCGCGGTCAATGGCCTGCAAGAACTGCTCGAAGCCGCCCGTACACCTCTTGGGGTGAGCGCCGAAGTCCGAACTGGCCGGGGCGTCGGCGGGCGCCTTCACATGGAGCGCCCTGAGGAAGCCCGCCAGCGTGTCGGCCGCGTGGGCGCCGCGGCTGATCGAGCCGTGGTCCAATGGCTCGCCGGGAACCCAGGTCATCACGGTCCAGTGCTTGGGGAATTGCTCGGACGGTTCGCCGAACCGCACCGGGGTCGGCACCGGGAGCGGCAGGCGCGGGGCCAGAACGGGTAGCCATCGCCGCTCCTTGAGCTGGAGCTCCGGGGTGGAGTCCATGCGCTGCATGCGCACGGCCAACTCGTCCCCGAGGCGCCACATTTGGTTGCCCCAGCCACCCGCCACCTCGCGGATGGCCAGCCCCGCAAGATCTGGATGTTGCTCCTGCAGCAGGTCGCGGACCAGGTCGGCGGTGATCTCGATCTCGGTGTCGGTCATGCGAAGTCACAGTACTGAGGCGGCAGGCGGAGGCGGGCGTTGGTCGAGCAGATCACCCGGCGGCTCTCGGGGTCGAAGGGGGGCCCACCATCAGCTCGAACAAGGCACGGGCTACGCCCGTCCATCTGAAAGGACCAGCTCGGGTCTTTGCACAGGTCCCAAGCTGTCTCATGGGGATCAGGTCTGGGGGGAAGAGTCAACTGCCAAATCGTCGCATGGATGTAGAGCCGGAAGGGTTGAAAATTTCTTCCTGCTGGCGGATCAGGCTGCCGAGGTGCGAAGGCACATGTGTGCCGCCCGATGCTGCGACCGACCTCAGATCGCCGTGACCGGCCCTTCGTCAGGGGGAAGCGGGAGCGTCACGATCCGGTGTGCCTCGGCGTCTTCCATGCCGAACATGCGCAGCATGTTGAGCACGGTCTGATCGGCGACATGGTCGACAGACGTCTTCGGGTCGACGCCGCACAGGTGCATTGTCGCGATCAGGCTTCCCGCCGTGCAGGCGAGCGCCACGCCGATGTCCTCCGTCTTGAAGCGGCCGGCGGCGACCGCCGCCTCGATGTCCCTGCGGGCGCGGGGCGCGTGGCCGTAGGACGCGGCGAGCAGCGCGCCCCTGCCACTCATCAGGACCCGTGCGATTCTGGGGCGTGTGCGGATCAGTCTGCCGGTGAGCCTCATTGACGTTGCGAAGACCTCGGCCGGGTCGGCGACGTTCGAGAGCATGTTTTCCAGCCAGGCGGCGTGTGACTCGAGTGCCTGGGCGATCGCCGCGTCGAGGAGTTCCGCCTTGGATGAGAAATGGTTGGAGAACGATCCGAAGCCGACGTCAGCCGCCTCAGTGATCTGTTGGATGCTGACGTCGAGGTCACCGCGCTCGGCGTAGATCTCCTGCGCAGCCTCGATCAGCGCCATGCGTGTGCGCAGCTTGCGCCGCTCTCCGCGCGATGGTGGCTGTTGAGACATGGCGATGATCGTACCTGGAAGGGCCTGTGGCTCATTCATCGGTTCGCCGTGCGCGTCGTCGTGTGGGCTTCAATGCATGCCTGCCGGTCCGGCTGCGCTGATTACGCGGTCGGGGTCGACTTGGACCCAGCCCACGCCCGCGTCTCGGAGCCAGCGGGCGAGGAGTCGCTCGCCCTTGTTGCCTTCGGGGTCGATGGTCAGCCATGTCGATGGCAGCGCGTCGGGTACGGTCGCGAGGTCGACGTGGGGGAGCGCGACGATCATTGTGCGATCGCCCAGCACTTGGTCGATCAGGATGGGTTCGTCGTGTGGGCCGGGCAGGTGGACAAGGGGGAGGAGTGTGCCGCGTACGGTGTGGGGGGTGTGCCGCTGTATTCGGGGGCCGGGTTTGAGGGGCGGAGTGCGGCTGTCGAGCAGGATTCGGCTCAGGAGCCGGGAGCGTGCGAGTTTTGGCACGAGTCGGTGGCGTGCGAGTGTGGCGAGGTGGCCGCCGCCTGTCATTACTTGGCCCATGGCCTTGGCTCGTTTGATCATCGCTGTCGCGTGGGGTTTGCGTTCGGCTTCGTAGGAGTCGAGGAGTCCGGGTTTGGCGTGTCCGCGCAGCGCGGCCGCTATTTTCCACGCGAGGTTGTGTGCGTCACGTAGGCCGGCGCACATGCCCTGGCCGATGAACGGGGGCGTGACATGGGCGGCGTCTCCGGCGAGGAAGACGCGGTTCGCGCGCCATTGTCGCGCGATGCGGGCGCGGAAGGTGTACTCCGTGCATTTGATCATGGTCAGTCGTTCGTCCGGGATTGTGCGGACCCATGGTCCGATCAGCCGGCGTAGGGCTGGGATGTCTTCGAAGTCGGCGGAGGTCTCGTCGTTGAGGAGTTGGAATTCCCAGCGGTAGCGGTTGGGTCCGATGCGCATGTAGGTGCCGGCCCGGTGGGGGTCGCAGACTTGGTGTACGCCGTCCCATGTGTCGAGGTCGAGGTCGCAGCGGATGTCGGCGATGAGCCAGCGCTGGTCGAATCCGAGGTCGTCGCTGGTGAGGCCGAGCCGGTGGCGGACCGTGCTGTTGGCTCCGTCGCAGCCGATCACGTAGGGCGCGCGCAGGCTGGCCTCGGCGCCGTCGGGGCGGCGTATGTGGACGGTCACCGATGTGGCGCGGCCGGTGTGGAGGTGCAGCAGTTCGTGGCCGCCGAGAAGTTTCACGGTGGGCAGGCTGGTGAGGTTGTCGCGCATCAGGCGTTCAAGGTCGGGCTGGTCGAACATGTTGGCCTGCGGGAGACCTGTGGCCGTCGCTCGCTCGCGGGTGAAGGTGGCCAGTTCTCGGTGGTGTCGGTCGAGGAGCCGGAGGCCGGACGCGGGGCGGGTGCGGGTGGCGAATTCGTGGCCGATGCCCAGCTCGTGGAGGATTCGGTAGACCTCGTCGTCGAGGTGGACGGCCCGTGGCAGCGGGTAGACGTCGTGATGGCGTTCGACGACGGCGACGCGGAGGTCGCGGCGGCCCAGCAGGGTCGCCGCCGTCAGGCCGGTGGGGCCGCCACCGATCACGATGACATCCAGGGCTTCGGTGTCGGTTTTCGCCGGTGTCACCGTCCTGGCTCCTTTGCTTTCGTTTCGGTACGGATGTCGATGTCGTATCCCCGTAGGATGGCTGCGGCTTCGCCGAGCTTGCCGTCGCCGGTCAGGTGTGCGACCAGCCGGCCTGCGTCGTGGGCGATGTCGATGTTGACGGTGTCGATGCCGCGTTCGGTGAGCTCGTCACGGAGGTGTCCGGTCGCGGCTTGGGCGCGCAGGGCGGGTTTGAAGGGTTTGCCGATCTCGGTGAGCGGGATCGAGTCGAGCACGGTGATCGTTTTGGGGCGCGCTGCCGGTTCGCTGATGTGCTCGTCCGCCCATGCCATCAGCTCTTGCGCGGTGATGTCGGTGGCTGAGAGTGCGACGAAGGCCACCGGCACTTCGCCGGATGTACGGTCGGGCCGGCCGACGGCTGCGGCGGCGCTCACGGCGGGGTGGCGGAGCAGGACGTCTTCGATGATGGCGGGGTCGATGTTGTGGCCGCCGCGGATGATCAGGTCCTTCTGCCGGCCGCGCAGGTGGATCCGCTCGTTGAGCACGAATCCCAGGTCGCCGGTGCGCAGCCAGCCGTCGATGACGATGTCGCTGTCGGAGACCCGTCGGTGGTCACCGTCGCGCCGCAGATATCCCGCGAACACGGTGGGTCCGCTGATCACCAGTTCGCCGGTCTCGCCCGGGGGCAGCGGTCGTACTCGGCCGTTCGTCTCGTCGACGACGGCGGCCGCCACCGTCTGGTAGGGCAGCCGTTGTCCGGCCGAACCGGGGTGTGCGTCACCGGGAAGGGTCGCCGATGACGCGCACGTGCCCTCGGTGAGCCCGTAGCCTTCCAGCAGTTCGAGCCCGGTGGCCTCGGTGAATGCCCGCCGTACGCTGTCCGGTAGTGGCGCGGCGCCGACTATCGGAGTTTTCAGGGAGCTGATGTCGGCGTCGACCGGTATGGCGGCGAGGAGCGCGTAGACGGTCGGCACCGCCGACATGGCGCGCGGCCGGTAGTGCTCGACAAGCCGCCAGAACGAGGTGTAGAGCTTCGGGTCGCGGTAGCCGCGGGGGCTCGGCCAGATCGACCGGGCTCCCGTCACCATTGGCGCCAGTGCGGTCACCAGAAGTGCGTTGACGTGGAAGAGCGGCAGGCCGGCGACAATGCTCTGTCCTGCGGTGGCGCCGCCTGCCAGGGTGAGGCTCCATGCCATTACCGCCTGGTTGCGGTGGGTGTGGGCGGCCACCTTGGGGGTGCCGGTGGTGCCGCCGGTGTGGAAGAAGGCCGCGAGGTCGTCGGGCGCCGGCGGTGCGGTGGGCAGGGCCGCGGGGGCGGGCTTGTCGCCGTTCACGAGGTCGTCGAGCCGTAGGGTGCGCAGTCCTGGCCGTTTCTCCAGTTCGGGTGCCCTGCGGTGGTCGTGGCCGTCGGGTGACAGGGCGACAAGGGTCTCGATTCCGAGGGCGGCGGCGCCGTCGAGGAGTCGTTTCCAGAGTTCCTCGTCGAGTTCGGGGCCGGCGGTGATCAGCACGCGGGAGCCGGTGAGGCGGATGATGTGGGCGACGTGACGCAGGTCGAGCGCGGAGTTGACGGGGGCGGCGATGCCGATGGCCTCGGCTGCCAGGGTGGCGGCGAGGAGATCGCCGCAGTTGGGCGCCATCAGGGTGACCGCGTCGTGGCGGTCGATGCCCACTGTGTGCAGGGCGTGGGCGATCGCGTGCACGCGTTCGAGCAGTGCGCCGAACGTGACCCTCACGTGGTTCTCGATGGCGGCCGTGTCGGGGATCCACAGGGAGCATGGTTCGTTCGGCCATCGCTGTGCGGCGCGTACGAGCAGGTCGTAGGTGGTGAGGGCGAGGTCGCGGCCGGACAGTGGCTCGCGCTCGATGGCGTGGAGATCGGCCGGCCCGGTGAGCGGCGGGAGGCCGGCCGGGCTCACAGTGCGGTCCTGCGCGCCGGGCCGCGCACGATGTTCGTCTGCCGGCCGAGATCGATGCCGGTCAGGGGGTCGGTGATGGTCGCGGCGATCACGTCGCCGTCCTTGAGATAGTGGGGGTTGTCGGCCTGGCGTTTGAAGAAGGCCTTCCACTTCACCGCCGGTGGGAGGAGGGCGCCGATCTTCTCCAGTATCGGGCCGGGTGCCTTGAGGGCGGTGCCGCCCGGCGTGCCGGTGAGTAGCAGGTCACCGGCATCGAGCGCTTGGAAGCGGGCGAGCAGGGTGAGCGCGCGGGCGGGTTTGACGATCATGTCCGCTACGGTGCTGTCCTGGCGGATCTCGCCGTTGACGCTCAAGGTCAGCCGCAGTCGTTCGAGGGTGGCGAGCTCGTCGCCGTCGAGCAGGGTGAGGTACGGGCCGACGGGGGTGAAGGTGGGGTAGGACTTCGCTTCGTAGAACTGCGTGCGGGTGAGCTGGATGTCGCGGGCGCTGACGTCGTTGGTGACGGCGATGCCCGCGACCACGTCGGTGAGGTCGTCGTCGGTCACCACGGTGCCGACGTCGATTCGGCGCCCGATGACCAGGCCGAGCTCGATCTCGTAGTCGAGGAATCCGACGTGGTCGGGGCATCGGATGGCGTCGTTCGGCCCGCAGACCGAACCCGATGCCTTGCGGAAGAAGGTGGGAAGCACCGAGCGGGGGTCGAATCCGGAGTCGTGGGCGTGGCTGCGGTAGTTGACCATCTGGGCGACCACCCGGGCCGGTACGGTGACCGGGGACAGCAGGCTGACGTCCTGGAGTCTGGGCCCGTCGGGATCGGGTGTGCCGGCGGCCTTCTCTATCGGTGACCGGTCGGCGAGGAGGTCGGCGGTGGTCGTCGCGTCGGTCGTGATCCGGGTGAGCCGGCCGTCGTGTTCGGTCCACCAGCCGTCGCCGGTGCGTGCCACGTTCGTGCTCATGCCGCCATCGCTTTCGCCAGTGCCTTCAGTACGTCTTTGTCGATTTCGTTGGTCTTGTCGCCCAGCGCCTTGAGCAGGGCCGCGACCGTGCCGGGGCGGGGTGTGCCTCCGAGGAAGTCGCGGGAGACGGGTGGTCCCCATTGGGCGAGTCCGCTGGCGCTCATGGGTGCCCAGCCCGGGGTGAGGGAGGCGTCGAAGAGGTCGCCGTCGGCGTAGTGTTCGACCATCATCTGGTCGGGGTCGCGCCAGTAGTCGAAGATCTGGCTGCCCTGGATGTGCCGGCCGATGCCCCACACGCGCCGGTAGCCCTGGTCGGCGAGGTGCTGTCCGCCCGCTGCCACGGCGTCCAGGTCGGTGACCTGGTAGGCCGAGTGCACGTATCCGACGCGTGGCCCCAGGTGCATGGCGAGCGTGTGGTGGTCCGTCGGTACCGAGCCGAGGTCGCAGCGCATGAACGCCATCGTGGGTCCGCGGTCGCGGAGGTCGTCGAGGTAGAGGAAGTCGCTGACGATCAGGCCGAGTGCCTCGAGGTACCACGACAGGGCGCGCTGAAATCTCGTCGTCTCCAGCACGATGTGCCCGAGGCGCTGCACGTGTGCCGCGGCAGGCGGGGTCCGCTGGGGGGTGTTGAACCGCGTCGGTTTCGTGCCGAAGTTGAGTTCCAGCGGGTCGCGTTCCGTCAGGGCGGCCGGCCGGTCCAGGCCGGCGACGACACGTACCGTGATCCCGCTCGGATCCGTGAGCTGGACGGCTTGGCCGCTGCCGAGCGGCAGGACGTTCGCTCCGGCCCAGCGGGCCAGCCGGCGCACGTCGGTGACCGATTCCGCCAGGAACGTCGTGCCGGCGAAGCGGGCGTCACGGCCGCGGCGGATGACCAGGCACGGCAGGGCCGAGAAGGTTCCGCGCAGGCTGAGCCGGTCCGGTGTGCGCTCGTGGACGACGAACCCGAAGTCGCGTGCGAAGCGTTCGGCACGGTCGAGGTCGGGTTTCACGAACTCCAGCCAGCCGAGCTCGACCACCTTGATCACCGGGTTGCGGGCGCGGCCCGGGTGTTCCCCGCGCAGTGCGCCGAGCTCACTGTGCAGCCCTTGATGCACATCGGCCTGGGCGACCGCGCCTGGGATTTCGATTTCGATCATTGTTGATCACCTGGGATCGTCTCCGGGGGAAGGGTGAGCGTCATGAGGTCGTGGCCGACCGATATCCGCCCGGCGAACCCGCCGCGGCGCACGTCGGCCTCGTACGCGGCGACCTGGTCCGGCGTCGTCGGCTCGGGAATGAGATGGGTGAGCACGAGGTGGGGTACGCCGACGTGCTTGGCCATCTCGCCCAGCGCCACGGTGTCGGCGTGGTAGCTGAAGATCGTCTCGAAGGGCGTGTTCCGGGCGAACTCCGCGAGCGCCGTACTCCGGCACGCCTCGTGGACCACGATGTCGGCGCCGGCGGACAAGGCAGCGATCTCGTCGCAGACCCGGGTGTCGCCGGACACGACGATCACCCCGTCGGGGGTCGTGATCCGGTAGCCGACGGCCTGTTCGACCGGCTCGTGGCGTACGCGGACGGCCTCGACGGCGACGCGGCCACAGGGACTGCGCCAGACCTCGGCCGGGACGTCCGGGAGCTGAAACCAGTGACCGGTCACCTGGGGCGGGCCGTCCTGCACGTGCCGCATCCGCACCTCCACGTCGTACGCGTTCGCGGCCAGCACTCGCTGGACGAAGGCGGGGGCGTGGCCGTCGGCCGCCACCACCGGGAGAGGGCCGGTGCCGTGCAGGTGGTCTTGAACCCAGCGGGTGTGGGCCAGGTCGGCGACGTCGCTGACGTGGTCGCTGTGCAGGTGGGTGAGCAGCAGGGCCGACAGTTGGTGCGGGTTGATCCCGGTCTGGGCCAGGCGCATCAGCGTGGACCGGCCGGCATCGATCTGCAGATGGACATCTTCGTGGCTCACCAGTACGCCCGGGCCCGCCCGGTCCGCGCTCGGGAACGGAACGCCGGTGCCGGTCAGCGTCACGGTGGTCGTCATCGCCGGCTCCTTTCGCTTGTGAAAGCCTGGCTCTCGCATAGATGATTGCTTTATCAGAGTTGATGTGTCAATCATTATTGTGCCGCGGCTGTACGGCGTCGATGACGCGACGGCCGTCCCGGCCACCCGACGACGGCAGGAGGAAGCATTGCCCGGCGAAGGCAACGAACCGATACGCGTCCCACCTCGGCGGGCGGCCGACGTCGGGCGGCACATCGTCGACGCGGTCGCCGCGCCGGCGGCCTTCCTGGCGGCCGAATCACGCTGGGGTCCCGAGTGGGGGGCGGTCGTCGCGCTGGTGGTCGCGCTGGTGGTCGCCCTGGTCCGTCGTCATCGCGGTGACCCGTTGCTCGTCGTCACGGTGTCGACCTCGATCGTGGCCTTCCACAGCGTGAGTGCCATCGCCTTCGGCGAAGGGCGCGCGTTCTATTTCCCCGAGCTCGTCATCAACGCCGCCGGCCTCGTGGTGTGCGCAGGTTCCCTGGTCATCGGACGCCCCATCACCGAGCCGGTGTGCCGCAGGACCGGGCTGGAACCCGCGCGCACGGCCGGCGATCCGGCGGCCCGGCATCGCCACCGCCGCCTGACGGCCGCCTGGACCGCGCTGTGGGTGAGCCACCTCGTACCGCTGTGCGCCCTCTACGCGATCGACTCGGTCGTCGGGCTCACTCTGCTCAGCGCGCTGTTCGCCAAGCCGACGATGCTCGCGATGGCCGGCCTCACCATCGTGACGGTGCGCCGTGCCGTACCCGTCAAGGCTCGACCGGCTCCATCAACCGGGAGGTGAGGTGTCGTACGGGCAGCACGCAAGCGTCATTGTCGGTGGCCACGCGCTCGGATCCACGTGCTCCCTGGCGGGCGGCCGACATTGACAGTTTCATCAAGTTAGCGCAAACATGGGCTCGCCCGATCAAGAACGCTGTAACAGCATCCCCGACCTTCACGCAGGGAGCAGAGCGCATGCTACGCCGACTGTCGATCATCTCCTTGACCGCGGTGATCGCCGTCTCAACGGCCACTTCCACCTCCGCGTCCGCCCAGGCAGGACTCGCGACCGACCGCAAACCCGACCGCGCGCACGGCGCCCTGGGCGCCAACTTCAACCAGAACATCGACGACCTGGACTACGCCGAACTGCGCGAGGCCGGAGCCGAGTGGGTACGCGGATTCTTCCCGATGCCCGCCACCGACCAGGGCGACCCCGGCGGGCACATCGCCATCCGCACCCTCAACGAGGCGTCCGGGCGCGGCCACCAGACCATCCTCAGCCTGAAGTTCCCCTACAACAACGCCTCCTTCCCCGCGCCCGGCAGCGCGAAGCTGGCCGCGGAACTGGCCCGGCTGGACAAGGTCCTGCCCACGGTGATGGGCAAGGTGGACATCCTCACGATCGGCAACGAGCCCTTCATCGAAAGCCTGCCCGCCGAACGCGACCAGCGCCTCAACGCCTTCTACGAGGCCGTCGCCCGGCATGTCATCGACTACCGGCGCAAGCGGTGCGGCACCGGCTGCGGCACCGCGCTCTACATGGGCGCGCTCAACCGGCTCGACCAGGCCGACTGGCGCTCACCGGCCGCCGTACGCTGGATGACCTTCGTCCGCGAGACGCCGGACATCGAGGGCGTGGACATCCACCCGCACCTCCCCTCGCCCCAGAGCGCCCAGCCGTTCCTGGACTTCATCCTGCCGAAGATGCGTCCCGAGCAGACGTTCCTGGTCACCGAGTTCTCCCTCGTCCGGTACTGGAAGCAGCACCTGCGGGACAAGATCCCGGCCGGGTTCGCCAGGCGGTACGGTTTCGCCGCCGGCACTCAGGTCTGGCAGGTCATCAAGGCCGCCATCGACGAGCCGTTCACCGAGAAGAAGTGGGACGCCTTCCTGACGTCCAGCCCCTGGTTCAAGAGCCAGTCCGGCTTCCTGCGCGACCAGATGAAACTGTACCGGGGCACCGGGCGGCTGGCGGTGGCCACGTACGGGTTCAAGCAGGACAAGCCGATGGTCACCAATTTCGGGCCGGACAAGGACCCGTGGCTGCTCAACAGCGTGTTCGCGCCGTACACGGTCAAGCCGCGCGCCTCGTCCGCGCTGTCGGGGCGGGGCTTCTGGCTGGAAAGCTTCAAAGCACTGCAGCAGACCTCCCGACGGAACTGATGGGCCTGCCCTGAGCACGAGATATGGCCATCCGGGAGAGGCGCAGATGGATCCCTGACTGTCCGTCTGGTGGCGCGGTCTGAGCAGGCCATCTGCATGATCGCCTGGCGCAAATGTCCAGACCCGCGCACCGTCCTGACCATGGTTCGGCCCACCGCCGACACCGCCAGGATCGGGTGGCTGCGGCCGGGCAACTCCGTGGTTGCCGTCCAGTTCGCCACGTCCCGGATCCGGATGCCGTACTGGCGGCAGCGGGCAGTGGGTCAGGCTGTCGCTCGGAATCACCGACCCGAACAGGCGCACCGTAGCGACCTGGATCGGCTACGGACACGTGTCCACCCGCGCTGAGACCCTCGATGGCCAGCGCGATGCCCTGACCGCCGCCAGGTTCGTTGACGAGGCATCGGGAAAGATCGATCAACGCCCGGAGCTCGACTGGACTCTCCCACATTGGGAGACCCCATGCTGGGGGCATGGACGAGGAGCTGTTGCCGATCGGGCGGTTCGCCAGGCTCGGTCGGCTGAGCATCAAGCAGCTGCGGCATTACGCCGAGCTCGGACTGCTGGTGCCCGCGTACGTGGACGAGCACACCGGCTACCGCTACTACCGGCACGAGCAGGCGCGCGACGCGCTGTCGATCGGGCTGCTGCGCTCGCTCGACGTCCCGCTCACCGTCATCGCGCAGGTGCTCTCCGATACGCCCGGTGTCCTGGAAGGGGTGCACGAGCGGCTGGAAGCCGAGCTGGCCAGGCGCCGATCGACGCTGGCCGCCCTGGAGCGCGTCATGACGGAGGGCCTGCCGTCCGCTCCCGTCACGGTGGTCACAGAACCGGCGCGGCGCGTGGCGGTGGCCACCGCCACGGCGGCAGACCCGTCAGACGTCGGCCGGGCCACCTCGGATGTCATCGCCAGGCTGCGGGCTGCGTCGTCGGCCGCCGCTCCCGAGCTCATCGGCCTGTTCCCGCTCGACCTCGGCGAGCCCGTCACCGTCTCCGTCGCTCTGGTCAGCGAGGAGCCGGTAGCGGGGGCACAGCTCGACGTGCTGCCAGGCGGCCGGTTCGCCAGCGCCACTCACGTCGGCCCGTACGGCCAGATCGGGCTGACCGCGCATGCGCTGCTGTCCTGGTGTGCTGAGCGTCGCTGTCCCGTCCGCGGTCCGATCCGCGAGGTGTATGTGTCCGACCCGGCAACCACCCCGCCCGATCGGCTGATCACCCACCTGATGATTCCTTTGGAGGAGCTATGACACCGCAATTGGTCCACTGCGACCCCGTCACCTGCCTCAACGTCACCGGCATGGGCGAGCCCGGCGGCGCCGAGCACGTCTCGGCCATCGGCGCCCTGTACGCCGTGGCCTCCGTCATGGGCGGCCCGGCCGGCCCTCTGGAGGGCCGTTGGTGGGTGGAGGACACCTCTCGGCCGCCGCTGGAGGTGCCGCGCGATCAGTGGCGGTGGCATCTGCTGCTGCCGCTGCCTGACGTACCCGAGCCGGGGGTGGCCGAAGCGGCGCGTGAGCAGGCACGCGCATCCGGCGCGGCCGTCGACCGCGTCCAGGTTGTCACCTTCACCGAGGGCGAATGCGTGGAGTTGCTCCACGAGGGGCCCTACAGCGAAGAGAAGGCGTCGCTCGACGTGATGGACGCCTACATGGACGAGCACGGTCTGGTGCGCAACGGGCTGCACCACGAGATCTACCTGACCGATTTCACCGATCCTGAGCCCAAGACGATGCTCAGGCAGCCGGTGGCACGCAGCTCCGCAACGCGCTGTCCAAGCTCATCACCAGACATGGCTGGACTACCAGGGATGAGCCCCGCTGACCGGCGCCTCAGTGCTTAGCGGGAATTTCCAGCCGGATATGACCAGGACCCCAGATCACCGCCAGGACCTTGGCGACGTCGGCCGCGCCGGCGGGGCGGGGCAGGTTCTTGGGCACCTTGACGGGAGCGGACGGCAGGCCCTCCGTCATGATGCGGTCCATCGGGTTGGCGGCCAGAAGGTCGTGGCGGACGGCCCACGTGGCGAAGGAGGCGATCGCGGCGCGCTTACGCTTGCGGCCGGCCGGCGACAACTCGGCGAGCCCGGCCAGGAACGCGCGAACCGGCGCGGCGGTCAGCTCGCCGATCTCCTCGCCGTGGTGGGGCGAGGACCGGATCCACCGTACCGACCTCCACCACTCGCGAAGTTGCCAGACAACATGGACGCCGAGGCCGCCACGCTCGGGCGCACGCCCGGCACCCCGTCTGCGCCTTCGCCTGCGTGACACGGCGCGCTTGCGAGGTCTTGCCCGGCCCGCGTCACGGGCCGAAGACGAGGTCGGTGCCGATGCCGTCCAGCCAATCCCAGAACTGCCTGTGGCCGCTGATCTCCCACCCCTTGAATGCCCAGGCAGCGACCGTGGGATTGCCGTCCCCGTCCAGCACGTCGAGGTCAAGGACGTAATCGTCGTAGTCGGCACGGCCTACAGAGTGGACGAACCGGTCCGGCGGCAGCCCGCCGAGCCGCTTGGCTGCCACGCTCCAGCTGTCGCCGTCGAAGAACTCCAGGGTGTTCATGGTCAGCGCGCCGCCGACGCCATCGCCGAGAGCCGGCTTCAGGTGGTGGTGGATCGCCCAAAAGTCACGGATCGGTCGTGGCACCGGCCCAGCCAGTAGCGGCACCCTGGCGGCTGGGTCGGCGTAGTGCGGTGCGGCGCCGATCACGATGGACAGGTAATAGTCGATGGCCGGGTCGGCGAACCTGTCAAGACCGTCCGGTGCAGGGATGAGCCGTCCGCTGCCGTCGTCGTCCCGGTGCCAGGCGAAGTAGCCGAGCGCCGCCGTGCCGTCGTCCTGCGAGAGCAGGGCCAAGGCGAGGGTACGGTCGCGGACGGCAGCGACAAACCGCGGCGCGAGCTCGGCGACCGGAGCCCAGACCCGCGTGAGCGCGGCGGCGAGCCCGCCATCGGCCGGGATACCCCACGGATTGTTCGGGAACGGCACGTCGCCGATGCCGTCGTGCAGGAAGAGCCCGGTCACCGTCGTGCCATCCTCGACGATCGGCTGAACCAGGTCGAGACGGCGCCCAGCGAGCATCGCCCGCGCAAGCCGTCCCTTCCGGACCCAATCGTCCTCGGCGGCGTGAAATTGGGCGGCGAGCGCGCCCGCCAGCTCATCAGCCAAGGGACTCGCCGCGGCCGCCGGTGCACTGGCGTCGGACGGCGCCGGAGCCAGTTCGCCGACGCCTTCGAAGGTGACCCCGGGCACCCGCTCCGGGAGGTCGCCGAGATCGGCGATCCCCGTACGCCCGAGGCTGACGAAGTGCAGCCCGGGCAGCTCGGTGACCACCGACAGATCCTGCGCGGGGCAGGCGACCAGCCCCAGCACCTGCAGTGTCGCCATGCCGGCGAGCGGGGACAGGTCATGTACCCGGGTCCGGTGCACGAACAACCGGCGCAGCTGGAGCCCGGCCAGCGGGGTGAGGTCCTCGAGCGGGCCATCGCACATGGACAGATCACGCAGGTGCGTCGCGGCGGCCACGGGCGAGATGTCGGTGACCAGGGTGCCGTCCAACGTGAGGGAGGTGACCTGGGTCAGGCGGGCGAGCGGGCCGATGTCGTCGATCGGAGCCTCGACCGTCAGTTCGCGCAGGCTCCGCGCCGGGGCGAGGGCTGAGGCGAGGACTACCACGTCGATCGGGGCGGTCGAATGCACCGCCAGCCACCGCAGGTTCGGCAGTTGCGCGAGCGGGGACAGGTCGGCCGGCCGGTACAGGTCGAGCCGGAGCCCGTCCACCGCCTCGAGCGCGTCCGGCGGGATCGGGCCGTCGCTGATCCCGGTCGCGGAACGGATCGCCAGTTCGACGCTGCGCTCCTGGGGCAGGCCGACACCGGTACGGGCCGCTCGCGCGTAGGCGTACCGGCTCGGGTTGCCGCGCGAGGGGCCGGCCCGGCGCTCCTCCTCGGACCGGCCGGCCTCCCACCGCTCGTAGTCCCGGTCCTCAGCAGCCATCCGCGCCCGTTCGAGACGTTCGCCGGCCCGGTCGAACGGCGAAGCCTCCTCTTCCGCCTCCACGCCCACTTCTCCGAAGATGGCGGCGAGCAGGCGCTGCTCGGCGTCGGGCTCGGGGGCCCGTTCCCGCTGTTCGGCGGCGGCTGGGCGACCCGGCAGCCAGTATGCGGGGTCGGCGTCGATCACCCGGCGGGCCTCGTCGACCGCACGCTCGGCGAGCTCGCGGCCATACCGCTCCAGCGCGGTCAGCTTGCGTGCCTCGGCCCGCGCTCGAGCCTTGTCGCGATGAACGACGTAGGCGTCCCACTCGGCGGCCAGATCGGACTCGGGTGCGTCGAGGCGGTCAAGGAAGAATGCGAACGTTTCCGTCTCGGCGAGCCGGTCGTGCTCGACGGCGATCCGGTCGCGCAGTGCCGCATGCGTGTCGGTGACGACGTCCACGACCTGCGGCCCCGAGGTGGCCCCGGCGATGCGTACCTGGCTGGGGTGCAGCTCCACCACGGTCCGTCGGCCGAAGACGCTGACTTGGACCAGCACCCGGTCACCCTCGTGTGAGGTGAGCACCGCATCCAACCCGGCGTAGATGCCATCGACCACATCAACCCGGATCTCGTCCATAACAGATCTTGGCACGTTCAGGGGTGCCGACGCCCATTGATCGCACCCCTCGGCGAGGGCAGGGCGGCAGCCCGTACAGGATGGCCTCCAAGGAACCTGGACCGGTTCAGGGCCCGCCACAGCGCCCCGCCTCCCTCGGCGGGCGCATACGGCTGCGGACCGATGCCACCATCGAAACGCTCATGGCCAAGAGCGACCTCGACGTCGGCACCGAGGCCCTCTTGCGCGGGCCGCAAGCTGTAGATCGCTCAGTGTCTACCGGCCGGGCTGGGCTGGTGATCTTCTGCGACGGTCCTGCTCCGAATCGGCGGCAACCCCGGGGGCCGCCCAGGGTCCGCATTTGTTCGGCCTCGGCCGGCATCGGGTACGGCGTCGGCTGCGCGAGAGACTCGGTCGGCTGTCACGTTATCGCGGGTAAAAACGTTCACGTGGCGGCGCCGGTGCGCGTCCAGGCTGTCGGCGTCGTGCTCGGCCAGCAGCCGGCGCCGTTGAGTCCGAGCAGGGCGTAGATCTGGCCCGCCCGCACGCTCAGGTCGACGTCGTGAACGGCCACGACGTCGCTGTAGCGCTTGGTCAGGCCGCTCACCTCGATGACCGGAGCCCCCGCGCTGCCCATCAGGTGCTCCTTCATGGCTGGGCGATGAGCATGAATAGCGCCCAGATGAGCAGCGCGGCCTGCAGGAGGATGTCGCGCCCGGCCAGCCGGGGATGGGCCTGGATGGCGTAGGACATGGTCTTGATCGGCGTGAGGGGCGGCGGAGGTACGCGGCCGGGCGCGAGCGGCCGGATGAAGCGGTGGAAGAACACCTGGGTCAGCGTGAGGCCGACCAGCAGGCCGGTGGTAAAGCTGAGGTGTTCCAGGCCGACGGCGGCCAGCAGGGCGACCAGGACGATCATGAGCACCAGCAGGATGTCGTCGAACCAACGCAGGAAGCCGCCGCCCGCGTGCACGGCGGCGATGCGCTTGATGCGGGTCGGGTACGGCACGGCGAACAGGCTGACGAACTTGATCAGGGCCTGCAGAATGTACAGGCCGAGCAGGATCTTCAGCGCGACCTCCACCTCACACCTCCGCAAGGGCGCTACGGCGGCGCAGCCGGGCCGCGGCGGCGATGATCCAGGCGAATCCGACCAGCAGGGCGGCGTGTTCGAGCAGCCCGGCGGGCGCGGGCCGAAGCACACCCTGAACGTCCAGGCGGAAGGCGAGGCCTGCGGCGACGGCGAAGGCGATGACCAGCGCCCCCGACCAGCGCGAGTAGAGCGCCCATCCCCAGCTACCAATGTCCAGGCTTCGCGCCAGCGTGAACGGCGTGGCCGCCAGCGCAGCGAACAGCACCAGCCCGGCCAACCCGTGGGCGCGGCCTGCGGTGGTGACCACCTCGGGTCGGCCGGGCGGATAGCCGAGGGCGGGATCGGTGGGCACGATCCCCGCCACGACCATCGCCAGGCCACCGGCCACCAGAAGGACCGGCGCCCAGACGGCGGCCCGGCCGGGAGGAAGAGCACGGCGTATCCCGGCGGCGAAGCCGAGCAACAGCAGCCCGCCGATCACGAAGTTGGCCGTTTGCAGCCAGCCGCGCTCGCCGGCGCCGAGCTGGCTGGCGCCGTGATGCCAGAGGCTGTAGCCGGGCCGGGTGGCGCCGTCGATCAGGAGCAGCGCTGGGACGAGTACGCCGGCGGCGATGCCGCAGGCGAGAAGGGTTGGGGTCGGGCGCATCGGGAGCAAGCCTCCTAGCTCCGCGATCGGAAAATCGCGGGCCGACCAGGCTTCCCGGCTCACCGACGTTCGCGCCACTCTTCGAGGCGCGTTCTTGCAGACGCCTGGAATGTAACACCTGGCCGGGCGGGCGGCCAGGTGTCTCACCACGCTCAGCCCTTGATGAAGCGGCGGATCATGTACCGGCGGACCGGCGGCAGGGCGGCCAGCCGCAGCGGCAGCTGGCTCAGCCACAGCACCACCGGGTTGGCGGGGGCGTAGACGCCTTTGACGCGGCGGCCGAGCTTCTGCTTGTGTTCGGCCTCGGGCCGGATGGCGGCCTCCCACGCGGCCAGTGCGGCGGGGATGTCGCCGGGGTGGGCCTCGAGTTCGGTGCCGAGGCGATCGGCTCCGCCGACGGCCAGCGCGGAGCCGTACCCGGCGAACAGGGTGACGCACCAGGCGGCGTCGCCGAGCAGGACCACGCGGCCTTTGCTCCAGGATGGTGAGACGACCTGGCTGATGGTGTCGAAGTAGACCGAATCGGCCCGCGCCAGCCCGGCCAGGGCTTCGGGGATGACCCAGCCGAGGTCGCCGTAGATGCGCTGCAGTTCGGTGGTCACGTCCTCGCCCGGGCGGGCGTGGCTGGCGCGGTAGCCGAAGAAGGCGACGTTGCGGCCGTCGGGGATGCTGATGACCGCGGCGGTGCGCCCGCCGGAGGACAGGGTGCCGGTGGCCCCGGTGGCGATGCTGGCAGGTCGTTTGTCGAGCATGAAGACGGCGACCTTGTGCTCCAGGTCGAGCAGGAAGTCCTCTTCCGGGCCGAAGAGCAGGGCGCGGGTGGCCGAGTGCAGGCCGTCGGCGCCGATCAGCAGGTCGGCCTCCTCGACGGTGCCGTCGGTCAAGCTCACGCGTACGGCGTGGGTGTCCTGGTCGACGGCGGTGAGGGTGGCGCCGAAGCGGATCTCGGCGTGGCCCTCGACCTTCTCGTACAGGACGGCCTCCAGGTCGCCGCGCAGGATGGTGATCGAGCGCGGACCGGTGGTGGCGGCGATGGTGGCGCGGTCGAGGGCGAAGCGGCGTTCGCCGTTCGGCTTGTGGTAGACGAGTTCGTCGGTGATGAAGCCCTTCTTGAGCAGGTCGGGCAGGATGCCCATGCGTTCGGCGGCGTCGTAGCCGATGCCGCCGAAGGTGACGGCGTAGCCGCCGCCGCGCCGCTGCGGGGCGCGTTCGACGATGAGGGTGTTCCAGCCGATCTGGTGCAGGCGCAGGGCGGTGGCCAGGCCGGCGATGCCGGCTCCGATGATGATGGCGCGCATGAATGTCTTCGCGTTTCTCTTAGTGGGAGAACTGGTCGAGCAGCCGCTGTTCGGCGGCGGCATCCAGCCAGGTGTCGGGGGAAGGCGCGTCCGTGCGGGGTGCCGGGTCGCCTTCGGCCTGGAGCCAGGCCCAGGTGTCGGCGAGGGTCTCACGCAGCGGGCGCGTGGTGAGGCCTTCGGCCAGGGCGGCGCTGACGTCGGCGTCGTGCATGCCGCTCGGCGCGCTGCCGTCGGGCAGCCGTAGCCCGAGCTCCATGCCGAGTGGCAGGCCATGCCGAAGGAGCAACTCCGGCGGCGCCCACACCAGTTCGGTGTCGAAGCCGGTGACCTCCAGCGCCGTGGTGAGCAGCTCGCCGAGGGTGATCGCGCCGGGTGAGCCGGTCACGGTGAAGGCGCCGGCAAGGCCGCGTTCGGCGCAGGAGAGCATCCAGGTGGCCAGGTCCCGGACGTCGAGGTACTGCAGGGGCGTGCCGGCGGGGGCGGGGGCCAGGACCCGGCCGCCCTTTTCCAGGCGGCGCAGCCACCACGGGATGCGGCCGACGTCCTCATACGGGCCGAGGATCATCCCGGCCCTGGCCAGCAGCGCACGCTCGCCGAAGGACTCGGTGACGGCGAGCTCACCGCCGCGCTTGGCAGCGGCGTAGTCGGCGTCGTCGGTGCCGGCTGGGTCGCCGTCGACCAGGGGCGCGTGCTCGTCGGCACCCGGTGGCCAGGGCCAGCGGTGCACGCCGCGGCTGGAGACGTACCCGTAGTGCCCGACCCGGCCGGCCAGCAGGCGGGCGGCCTCGCGCACCACGCGTGGCGCCCAGGCCCAGGTGTCGATGACGGCGTCCCACTCTCCGTCGCCCAGCGCCCGCCGTACGGAGTCGGGGTCGGTGCGGTCGGCGATCAGCGCCCGCACCCCGGGGGCGGGGTCGCGGCTGAGGCCGCGGTTGAGCGTGCTCACCTCATCGCCGCGCTCCAGTGCGGCTTCCACGATGGCGCGGCCGACGTGGTGGGTGCCGCCGAGGACGAGGACTTTCATGATGCTCCAGGGATGAGGGGCAGCCAGAGGGCTGACGGGTGGCTGCGGTCGTGGAAGATTTCGTGTTTCGAGGGGCGCAGGCTCCTGGCGGTGGCGAGCGGTTCGCCGGTGCCGGGGTTGCGGCCGAAGCGTGGGTGGGCGCCGCTGGAGACCTGCACCCGGATGCGGTGGCCGCGCTTGAATCGGTGGGCCATCGGCCACAGGGTGATGTCGGCGACCCGGATGTCGCCGGGGTTGTGCAGCCGGATGATGCCGTCGCACACGTTGACCGACCGGCCGCGTGGGTCCACATCGCAGACGCGTGCGAAGTAGTCGGCGTGCGGGTTGGCCGAGCGGGCGTGCACACGGACGCGGACCGGGCCGATGGCCTCGACGTCTTCGGCCAGGGGCGCGGTGGTGAAGGTGAGCACGTCGGCTCTGGCTTCGATGGGCCGGTTGTCCTTCGCCCCCGCCGACAGGCCCACCTGCGTGCCGCCCACGGTGGGGGTCGGGTCAGCGGGGTCGTATCGGTAGCGGCTGGGAGAGCTCCGGCGGTCGGGCGGGGTGCGGCTGAGTCCGCCGTGCGGGTGCAGGAACCAGGGCGTCGCCTCGTGCGCGGGCGGCCAGGCGGGCATGTCGATCCAGCGGCCCGCGCCGGTGACGAACAGCCGCACGCCCGAGGGAGCCGGCCGTCCGAGCAGCGCGGCATCCAGCGCGGCGAGCGCGTCGGGCAGCCCTTGGCGGGTGTAGAGCCCGCGGCCGTGCCCCCAGGGGCCGACCAGTAGCCGTACCTGACGTCCGGCGGCCACCAGCGCGGCGTAGTCGGCCAGCATGCCCGGCAGGAAGAAGTCGTGCCAGCCACCCTGCAGGTGCACCACCGGCGGCATGCGGGCGACGTTGTGGCGCTGGTCGGTGCTCGTCCAGTACTTCTCGCCGGGACCGTGGCGGACCCAGTGCCGAAACCAGGGCACGGGGTGCCCGGTCAGCGCCTGATCGGCCTCCTGCAGCGGGAGGGTGAGCGTGGCATCCGACAGCCGCCGCGCGGCGCCGACCATGCCGGCCACTTGGCGGGTGATGCCGTAGCCGCTGGAGAACATCCGCTCCACCAGCTGCACCCAGCCGAGCGTGTTACCCGTCGCGAAGGCTCCTCCGGGGTACATGAAGCCGCGAGCGAACTCCGATGGCGCGTCCTGGATGAGTGCGATCTTCCATTCCGGGATGTCGCGGGCTGCCAGCTCCCACTGCACGTAGCCGAGGTAGCTGGCGCCCCATGTGGCCAGCCCGCCGCCGAACCACGGCTGAGCGCGCAGCCAGCTCAGGGTGCCGTCGGCGTCGGCCGGGTCGATGACGAACCCGTCGAAGCGGCCGCCGGATCCGGCGGTGCCGCACAGGCTTTGATACAGCACCTGGTAGCCGCGCTCGGCCAGCAGCGCCGGGAGCCGGTCCAGCACGTTGCCGCGGCCGTAGGGGCTGCGCAGCAGGACCAGCGGCGGATGGTGCTGACCTGCCGGGTAGTAGTGCGTGGCCAGCAGCCGCACACCATCGGAGGCTGGGATTTCCACGTTGCGCCGCACGTGCACCCGGTGCCGTAGGGCGGGGCGCACGCCGTACAAACGGCTGAGCAAGGTCATGGCCGGATCTGCTTCCTGTCGACGCCAATAGGACATCGCCGACCAGGCTTCCCGGCACACCATCGAACCCCTCCCGTGAGAGGCCGATACCAGGACTATACCGACTTTTCAGAAATTTCTGAAGGCTCAGAGTGTTCGGTATCCTGTTCCTCCTTAAGGAGGCGAGCACGTGAACGACCGGTATGAGCAGTGGCAGGCGGCCGAACGGCTGGCCCTGACCCTGATCGAGGGCGGCATGCAGCGGATGGCCGCGCGCACCCTGGCGGTCTTCCTGTTCACCGACCAGGACAGCGTCACCGCCGGCGAGATCGCCGACCGGCTGGAGGCCAGCGCGGGCTCGGTCTCCGGCGCGATCAAATCCCTGGCCACGGTCGGCCTGATCGAACGCCTGCCCGCCCCCGGCAGCCGCCGCGAGCACTACCGGCTCCGCGACGACGCCTGGGCCACCCTGTTCACCAGTCAGAACACCGTCATCCAGGCCATGCTCCAGGCCGCGGCCGCCGGGATCTCCGCCACCAAAAGCGGCGACCCAGCCCACCGGCGATTGGCGCAGATGCACGCCTTCTACGAATTCCTGCTCGGCGAACTCCCCGCCCTGCTGCACCGCTGGCACCAGCAGAGCGGCTGACCCCCAGTCCGAGACTCGAGAAGCGGTAGCCGCGCTCAGCCTGTGGCGAGGAAGTCTCGGACCTTCGTGGCGATGCGGGGGTAGTCCGAGCCGAACCAGATCATGTCACTGTCGGTCCGGGCCTCCACCAGTTCGGCGTTCGGCAGGACCGCTGCCAAGGACTCGGCGTGGGCGAAGGGCACCGACCGGTCGTGGCGGGTGGCGATGACCAGCGCGCTCTGGCCGACCTGTGCGGCGCAGTCGGGCACGGGGAGCATGTCGGCGACGAAGCCGTGGCCCGAGCGCATCTGAGTGAACAGTCCCGCCAGCGTAGCGCGTTCGGCGGTGGACAGGCCCGCCAGGACCTGGCGGGCGGGCAGGGCCGACAGGCTCCGCAACAGCAGGCGCAGCCCCACCGGCGGTGCCAGGCGGATCAGGGACCGCATGATCGCCCAGGTGCCAGCCTCGGTCCGGGCGTTGAACACCGCCCGGCCGCCCATCCGGGTCAGCCGGTCGGGCCGGGGCAGGAATGCGACCGCGCTTTGCATGATGACGCGCTCGACCAGGTGGGGATGGCGGGCGGCCAGCGTCAGCGCGGTGCGCCCGCCGGCCGAGATGCCCACGACCGCGGCCAGGCGTTCGATGCCCAGGCTCCGGCACAGCTCGGCGGTGGCGTCGGCGAACCCGGCCGGTGTCGTGCCCGTGCTCAACGGCGTACGCCCGTAACCGGGGCGTGAGGGCGCCAACACCGTGAACCCGGCCTCGGCGAAGACCTCCTCGCCCAGCGCCAGCCCAGCCCGCATGTGACCGCCGTGCAACACCAGGACCGTCTTGCGGTCCCGGCCCTCCAACGGGCCCTCCAATCGGTACTCCACCGGCCCGGCCGATGTGCGCGCCACGGTGGTGACGCGCTCGGACGGGCTGCGCGAGAAGTGAACACGGGCACCTCCTGGGAAGAAAAGCTGACCATGAGCTGGTCGGCTTGGGGCAGGTCTTCACGGCCAATCACGCCCGCGGTAGACCACGGCGCGCACGACGAGTAGAACGATCACCACCGCGCCCGCGGGCCAGAGCAGCGCCGGTGAGCCGCCTGAACCCAGCCAGACAAGAACGAAGACGATGAACAGTCCTAGTCGGGCTACCAGGTCGCTCACAGATGGCGCAGCCAAAGGTACGGGGTGCCGATCCAGGGTCGTGGTGGGCGTCCGGTGAGGGAACCTTCAACGGACACCCACCACGATCCGGATCGCGGCCGACCCAGTCGTCAGGCGGCAAGTTGCGGCCTCGGCCAGGCAGGCCATGGCCGAGGCCGGTAACGGTGCCGCGTTCTTCTCCGGACGGACTATTTGAAGGCCGAGGTGTTGCGCATCGCCCACTCGGCGAAGGTGCGGGGCGGACGGCCGAGGATCCTCTCGACGTCGGGGCTCACCCGCTGCTCGGCGGCCTTCGGCGTGCCCAGGATGTCAAGGGTGGACTCCACGATCGGCTCGGGCATGAACTGCAGCATCTGTGCCCGAGCCTCTGCCCGGCTCTGCTCGACGAACTGGACCGGCTCTCCCAGCGCGTCGCCGATCGCCATCGTCTGGTGGCGAGGTGAGATCGGTGCCGGTCCGGTCAGCACATACGCCTTGCCGATGTGGCCGGCGTCCAGCAACGCCGCCGCGGCGACCTCGGCGATGTCGGCCGGATCGATGGTCGGCAATGCGACATCTCCGAACGGCGCGGTGACCATCCGTTGTGTGCGGACCATCTCGGCCCACTGCAATGTGTTGGAGTCAAAACCTCCTGGCCGCAGCAGTGTCCATTCGAGATCCGATTGCGTGAGGGGGTCCTCCAGTGTTGAGGGGTGGCTTCCCGTGGCAACGCCCTGGGAGGACAGCAGGACAATCCGGCGGATCCCGCCTGCTTTGGCGACGTCGAGGACGTCGCCAACGTTGCCGCCAGCCGCCACGAAGTCGCCCGAGGTCAGCAGGAACAGCACTTCGGCACCATCGAGCGCGGGCGCGAGGCTTTCCGGCTGGGCCAGGTCGGCCTGCTGGTGCCGTACTCCGGCTGGCACATCCTGCGGTGAGACTCTCCGCGACACTGCGGTCACCTGTTCGCCGGCCGCGACCAGCGCCTGCACGAGCGGCTGTCCGACGTTGCCGGTGGCTCCAGTCACCACAATCATGTTCACTCCCAGTTATCGATGTCGTGGACTCGATGGAAGCTACTAGGGCTGGGATAGTAGGTACCTAGAGGAAAGTAATGGGAAGAAGGGCTTATTGTGACCAACGACACAATGTCGGCGTCTCCCGTCGACGTTGCACCGGAGCAGGCGTGTCCGATCGCTCCGGTGGTCGACATCGTCTTCAGCCGCTGGACCACGCCGATTCTGTGGGTGCTCAATGAATACGGGCGGCATCGGTTCGTGGAGCTGGAGCGCCGAATCACCACCATCACGCCCAAGGTGCTGACCGAACGGTTACGGCAACTGGAACGCGACGGTCTCGTCGTGCGCACCTACCACCCCGAGGTTCCGCCGCGGGTGGAGTACGAGATCAGCGAATTGGGACGAAGCCTGGCGCCGCTGTTCGCAGCACTCGCCGACTGGTCGATCAACCTGGGCGAGGTCGAGCAGGCCCGGCTGGACTACGACGCCAGGAAACCGGTCCGCAGCCGCCGAACCTGACCCGACAGGTTCACCGGAACATGGCTGGCGCGGAACGCGCGCCAACGTGACTACGTACGACAAGAGCACATCTACCTTCGACCGCCGTGCCTTCTTCGAGCTGCACCTCGCAACAAGCGAACCCCCCGTTGCCGGCATCGCCTGCTGCGGCTGGACGAGGCCCGCTACCGCCACTGACCGATTGGTTGCTGCTCAGGGGCCGACACCTACGGCGACGGAACCGTCACCGACTGCCTGTCCCTCTGCCTGTCGGCCTGGGACAAACCGACATCCTGTACGGCAAAGCCGCCCGCGACTGCACGCCCACGCAAATCTACGACGAGGTGCTCGCGCAGTTGCGCCGGGCGATCCGGGGGTGGACCTGCAACGGAACCGCTTCGTACGGTAAGCGCCTTCCCGCAGGCCAGGCCGGGTACCGAACGGGGCCTGTGTGGGGTCGTTAGCGTACGTTCCGGCTCCGATGCAGCTCGCCCTTGATCTCGGTGTCGCAGGCAGATCTTGAATTGTTCTTCTGCCTCGACGACGCCGACCGCCAGCTGATGGCGAAGGCGAAGCTGAGGGGTGATCACAATCGCCTCGGGTTCAGCATCCAACTCACCACCGTGCGTCATCTCGGCCGGTTCCTGAGTAATCCGCTGGAGGGGGTGCCGACCGAAGTCATCGACTTTCTGGCCGGGCAGCTCGGGGTGGCCGACCCTTCGTGCGTCAAGCGGTATGCCCGGCGCGAGCCCACCCATCGTGAGCATGCCGGGACGATCCAAGAAGCGCTGCGCCTGAGGGACTTCACCGAGGTGGAGGCCGACCTGGCAGAGTACGTGGCCCGGCGGGCGTGGATCACCGGGAACGGGCCCAAAGCGATCTTCTTCGACGCGCTGCGGTGGCTGCGCGAGCAGCAGGTGCTGCTGCCGAGACTCTCGCGGCTGGCCCGGCTGGCCCGGCTGGCCCGGCTGGCCCGGCTGGCCCGGCTGGCCCGGCTGGCCCGGCTGGTGGCGCGAGAGCGGGAGGCGGCGACCCGGCGAATGTGGGAGGCGCTGAGCGAGCAGCAGCGGCGGGACCTGGACGCGCTGCTGGTGGTGCCGGCAGGAAAGCGGATCTCCCGGCTGGAGGAATGGCGCATCGGTCCGGCGCGGGCTTCGGGCCCGCAGATGGTCAAGGCGCTCAGTGCCTGTGTCCGAACTTTGATCTTGGATGGGAGCCCGATCGAGCAGAACGAGATGGGCTGTGGTGCGGAGGCCGCCATCGTCGGATATGAGCTTTTTCCAACTTGGTGAGAAGGGGCGATGTAGATTCACCGCCTTGGCGAACGGGGAGAGGTTGTACAGACGATGCTGAGCGAGTCCGGGCCGATCGTGGTGGTGTACTGCGAGGGATGGGAACCTGTCCGGCACGCAGTGGTCGGCCCGTTACCACCCGATGAGGCGCAGCGAAGAGATGAGACTGGGGAGCAGTACGCCGCGCTGTTGTTCCTCGGAGATCGCGTGCGGGCGCTGTTCGAGGTGGTCTGGCGTCAGGGCGTGTGCGTGACGTGGGGGTTCGATGACCAGCGACGTCGCGTTGTGAAGCGTGACTTTCGCCGGTTGGCCGACGAGTTGCTGCTTGTCGAGCAGGTTTCCTGGGGGTATCCGACGGAGTCGGTGGCGGAGTTCGGTGCGGCGGCTAGGCAGACGACGGTGCGCCATGCAGCGCGCCAGGGCTATGTGCAGATCACGGCGGGGCACCCGGGACATTCGCAGAGTTCGAAGCTGGTCCCCGTCGCATCCGATCGGCTTCGCCTTGCGGTGCCGTGTTTTGGCGACTGGGCCGGGCTGGCCTTTTTCGGCGCCGACCAGATCGAGGAGGTCGCTGCTAGTACGGGCAACGCGCCCTCGTTTCGCGAGTATGTCGCGGCGCTCGCCGAGGAGGATGCGGCTTCTTCCTGGCTGCCTCATCCGTTGCTGCCGCTGGGCGTGCCGGCCGGTACGCCGTTCGCGCATTTGCCGCCTCCGGACGGTGTGGCCGTGGTCCCTTTCGACGCGCCGGTCTGGCAGCCGCCGCAACCGCTGCGAGTGGATCAGCGCCTGGTGGTCGCCCATCCGGCTTCCAGCGCCGCCAGCCCTGGTGCTCGCCTGGAGTCTCGGCAGGCCGGGACGCTGCGAGTGCCGACCGGTGAGCTGGTGGCGTGCGACCCCTACACCGTCTCGGACGCCAAGCCCTTCACCATGCGCGTGCCACCGGGCCGGTACCCAATGATGTTGACGGTGGTCGGAGAGGGCGACCCGGCGCAGGGTCGCGTCGCGGCGGCCTGGCTGGTCATCGATGCTGCGCCCGTGATCTCCTGGGAGCTTGCCACCCGGCCCGGGGAGGACGTGCGCACGCTTCCCGACGGGGAAGCGTTTTACTTCGCCGTCGACGCCGGCATGGCCTGCTTCGTCGACCGTGCCGCGGTGGACGGCCTGGCCTACCTCAGCGAGCCTGATAGTCAGCTTGCCGACGACTATGACGGTAACGGTGTTCATGTTGCAGAGGTGGACGAGCCCACCTCGGGTGCCAACCTCATCGCCTTCAGCAGCGGCTGGGGGGACGGAGCCTATCCGGTGTGGATCGGCCGGACCGAGGACGACGGCGTCGCCTGCGTCATGGCCGACATGCTCGTACTTGGCGAACCCGAGGACGTCCCGACGATCCCGCCGGAAACTGTGCCCTCGACGTTCGCAGTCGGCGATGCGGTGATGCTGGCCGACGGGCCCTTCGCCTCGCTCCCAGGCACGGTCAAGGGGATCGACGTCGATGGGCGCATGCTCACCGTGGCCCTTTCAATCTTCGGACGCGACCACGACATCGAGGCGCCCTTCCACCAGGTCGAGAAGCTGTAGGGAACATTCGCGGGTGGCCAGGCGCCGCGCCCATGGCACGGCGCCGACTTCCCGGCTGGTTCGTTTCAGGTGCGGCCAGGGCTGAAATGATGTCGGACAGACGTTGCTGGCAGATGGTCAACCGCGCGCAGATCGACCACGCCACCCAGGCCGTCGAACGCCACGTGGAGCCGGCCGTGCCGGCGATCCGCCGGCTGCAGCGCAGCATGGAGTTCATCGACCTGGTCGCCGCCTGCGCCCAGTTCACCGCCACCGTCGAGCGGACCATGGCCAAGCTGGCCGGCCACGACTTCACCGACGATGAACGCGGCGCGCTGCGCGATCGGCTGCAGCGGGTCCGCGCCGCCGCCGACTGGATCGAGCAAGCCATCGACACCGGCAACCTCACTCTGGAGGAGGGCTTGGCCGCCCTGCTGCGCGGCGAGGGCGGGCACGACGGACCGCGCGAGCCATGAGGCCTGGCACCCGATGCCCGACGCCAAGGACACGCCCGCCGGCCCCGGATCCCCACCCACGTCTGCGGCGAACAGGTCCGCATCACGCTGATGGAGGCCCGGCCCGCCGCGCTGATCACCAAACAACTGATGATCGCCACAGGGATGAGCGTCTACTACGTCCGCAAGGGCCTGCAATGGGTCAAGGACAAAGCGGCGCTGGAGCACCTGACCCCGCTCACCTGGACCCCGAAGGAGGGGTATCGGTTTTCCACCGACCCCGCCGACTGGATCAGCTACGAGCGACGCCAGTTCCACACCGAACTCACCCGGATCACCCGGCTGATCACCGCCACCGTCGGGCCACACGCCGGCGCACGCCCCAACGACAAGTTCGCCAGGATCATCCTGGCCCAGCTTGAAGGCGTCCGCGCGACGTTCGAGTCGCTGGTCACCGACCTGCCGTGATCTAACGAGCCGGGGTCGTCGAGGGCTGTCCGCATCCAGCCCTCCCGAGAAGCCCCCATGTCCCTTGCTCCAACCATCCTTGGGGTTGAGCCATGCGCCGACACACCGCTACCCGTCCGACACCAGCGCTGCGGAATGGGCGCTGCTGGAGCCGCTCTTGCCGCCGCCCGCCTGCCGCACCCCGCGCGGCGGCCGGCCCGAGGCCCATCCCCGCCGGGAGATCGTGGACGCAATCAGATATTTGGTCGATAACGGGTGCAAATGGCGCGCACTTCCTGCAGACTTCCCCCTTGGCGCACGGTTTACGGCTTTTTCGCCCGGTGGGCGCGTGCCGGAGCCACCACCGCGATCCGGGACCAACTGCGCGAACAGGTCCGGCTACGGGCGGGACGTTGCCGGGCCCCGGTGACGGCGATCATCGATTCTCAGTCGGTCAAGGCGGCCGAAACGGTCGCCCGCACCAGTCGTTGATATGATGCAGCAAAACGGATTAATGGGCGGAAAGGCATATAGCTGTCGATACGCGCGGCATGCCCCTGATGGTGATGGTGACCCGCGCTGACTACCCTGACCGGGCCGTCGCCCGCGACCTGCTGCTCCGGCTCCGGCTCCTTCACCCCCAGCTCACACCGACCTGGGCCGACTCGGCCTACTCAGGCGTGCTGGTCGATTGGTCGAAGCGAAGCCTGCGCCTGACCCTGAAAATCGTCAACCGCCCACCCGGCCAGAGCGGGTTTGTGGTGCTGCCCAGACTTATGTGGAATCTGATTTGTCAAGCGTGGCACTACGGCTCGGCAGTAGATATCGACTGGCCGGTGCCGCGTTGAACCTGGACAATCGCCTGTCGTGATGGGTATCTCCGGCTTCGAGCCGACCTTTCTTGTCGGACTCCAAGCCATCCACGATGAACACGGGCAGGGCTTGGCCGCGCTTGGTGGTCGGCGTCTGACTGGCTTCGCGCTCGTGCGTTTCGTCGAGGACGGGGACTGGTATGCCGACTGTCCCGTCGTCCTCAACTTCGACGGTGTTCAAGTAGAGGTCAGCCACTCGAAGTTCGATGAGCTGTCGATCGGCTGGAACACCATCGACACAACGGCTGCGATCACCGGCTGGGAGGAGTATGACGAGCTCACCCCGGTGTGGTCCAGCACCGACGAACGGCTTGAGCCGTTCGTCGGCCAGGAACTGCGCGAGGTTGCTCTCCTTGAATGGCAGCCATCAGGTCGTGACATGGCGGCCGGCACCCTTGCGGTGGAGTTCGTCTTCGATGCGGGTCACTTCCACATCGCCAACGCTCTCGACGAGAACAGCATCGAGGTCGGCGACGCCCATCCAGAATGGGTACGGCACCAACTGAGCTGTGGCACGTAGCCCGATTAGGTCGGCCTTCGGTTGATCTCGATGACCGGCAGCAGGGTCGCCTGGGCCCGTTGGCCAGCATCCGCTGGAGGTTGTCCTTGGCCTCCAGGAGCTGGCCCTTGCTGGACGTCTTCGGCGTGTAGAAGTCGCAGCGGGCGCAGGCCATTCGGTGTGGGCACTGCTCGAAGAAGGTGTAGGTGCAGTAGCCGTGTCCAAGGTCGTAGTACTGCCACGGCTCGCCATTCGCGGCGGCGCCGGAGGTGACGGCGTCCCGGTCGACGAGGACCTCGATGGTGCGCACGTTGCGTTCGAAGTAGCCGGCGTCGTTGTAGGCTCTGGCCAGCGTGTTCGGCGTGATCTTGGCGTAGTGCTGGGCCGACTCCGGGCTTCGGTGTCCGAGCCATGCTTGCAGCTCGAACAGGGTCATCGGCTCTTTGGCGTTGTAGAGCTGGCTGGCGATCGTGGACCGCGCCCGGTGGCTGGTGATGGCGCCGCGCGCGTCCGCGGCGGGAACTCCAGCCTTGCGGCATAGGGCGGGGATGATCGTCCTGTTGATGTAGGTCTTGTCCATCGCGTGGGCCCGCAGCGCGAACAGCAGGTGCACCTGGTCGCCGGTCTTGCGGTCCGTCAGGGTCGGCTGACTTGGCCGGGATGCCTCCCATGCCTCGATCGCCTTGCCCAGCAACGGATCGACCGGTTTGGTGAACGCGGTGCCGGTCTTGTGGGTGGGCACGTCCAGGAGGCAGACCGCGTCCCGGGCCAGAACCTCCCGGGAGTCGCCGGAGATGGAGAATCCGTCGTGCTGCCAACGGACGCAGCCGACTCGCAACCGAGCGATCTCCGCGCTGCGCTGGCCGCTGAACAGCCAGGCAAGCGATACCGCCCGAAGGAACTCAAGTGGGTAGCGCAGGCTGTTGTAGCTGGTCGGCAAGTCCTCGGGCTGGATGTTCAGCCCGGCCCAGAGCAGCTTGGCCCAGATGTCGTCGGCGATCACGCGGGGGTCTGGTCCGAGCATCGCCAGGACCGTTCTGGGCGTGGCGAGGGCCCGAGTGGGGTCGAAGCGCCTGGGGATCCACTCCCATTCCTGGCAGTCGCGGAAGAACGCCCTGGTCGCGGTCAGGTATCCGGCCTTGGTTTCCGCGGAGATCGGCTGTCCTTGCCTGTCGCCCAGGCCGCCGCGCCGCTGAACGTAGTCACCGATGCTCATCCGATCAAGCGCGGCGATCCAGGACGCGCAGGTCCGCCGGGTCCACTGGCCGGGTTCGGTGATCTCCGGGCCGACCTTGGATAAGACGCTGCGAGCAGTCGCGCGGGTCTTGGGAGCGAGCGTGGAAGTAGCGTGCCATCGCTCGACCCAGTCCGCCCACGGCCGCGCGGTGCCCTCGATTTCGGACATCCGCCCCCGGAACGGGGAGGGCGGGGCTTCGCAGAAGCCGAGGGAGGCGACGGCGCGCTGGATGGCGTGCAGGGCACCGATGTGTGGGCGTCGCATAGCAGGGTGCCGGCGCAGCCGGGCGAACGCCTCGGTGGTCAGGTCCTGAAGCAGTGGGCTGCGGTTGAGCAGAAGGGCCTGGCAGAGGACCGGAGAGATTCGAGAGTCCACGTCGGACTCGATCCGGTAGCCCCATCCGTCGAGCACCCGCTTGACCTGCTGGTGGGCCTGTTCGACGAGTTCTTCACCGAACACGCGTCGGCTCAGCGGGAGGCGCTGGAACCCACCGAGACGGTCGAAGTCGGTGAAGCCGCCAAGCAGGTAGGCGTATGCGGCCAGGGTCGACCGCGCGGTCCCATCGACCCACCCTGGGCTGGACCTGCGGAACTCCGCGCTGCCGACGCCGATCAACTGAAGCCAGTCCTCCGCGGTCCAGCACCAGAACGTCTTGCCCTGCCCGATGCAGCGCAGCAGGATCAGGGCGATGGCGTCGTTCACGCCCTGGCGTTGGTATGTGCTGTCCGGGCGCCACAATGACGCCCGGACGTCGTCCAGCGGGCGGAGCAGCCACTCGATGGCTGTCCATCCCGGAGCGTCGGGGTTGTGGCGGTCTGGTCGGCGACGCAGGTTGGTGCCCAGCTGCTGAAGCGCCGACACCTCCTGGGCGGTAAGACCATCGCGCTGCTGGTAGCGAGACGGGTCGAACGGCCATGTCCACGTGAAGTCCGGGGCCGCCGTGTCGACGGCCGCCGATGGTGAGGTGGTCACCGGCCCACGGCTCCGGGCCCCTGCTCGCCGAGGCGGGCGTGCATCTCCACGCGCCAGGCCGCGGCCCTGTCCACCGGCGCGGTCAAGGCCAGCGAGCTGTTTCGCTACTTCGCCGGCGGCGGCACGCCCACCCCGATCGGCCGCGCCCTGATGGAGCTGGGCAAGCTCGACCGCTCCACCTACCTGGCCTGCTACTTCGACGACGAACTCCTGCGCCGCCGCGTCCATACCCAGCTCAACGCCAAGAAGCCCGCCACACCCTGGCCCGGAAAATCTTCCACGGCCAAAAAGGCGAACTCCGGCAGAAATACAAAGAAGGCCAGGAAGATCAACTAGGGACGTTGGGGTTCATCACCAATGTCTGCATCCTCTGGAATACCGTCTACACGGCTCGCGCGCTGGACGAAATCCGCGCCGAAGGAAAGAAGATAGCCGCCGCCGACATCGCCCGACTATCCCCGCTGGGATTTGAGCATTTCAATTTCCTAGGCCGCTACAACTTCGCCCTACCGGAGATCATCCGGGACGGCGCCCTGCGCCCGCTGCGCACACCCCCGCCCGGCCAGTAACCCCTCCGGGCCGCATCCGCTTCACCCCGGCGTGGCGGGCTGCGTCTCGGACGGCATGAGCATCCGGCGGACCTGCTCATGGGAGACCCCGGCATGCTTGCCGATCCGGCGCAGCCCCCACCCCTCACCGCGGGCGTCCGCCATCGCCGCGGCCATCGCCTGCGAGGTGACGTCATCGAGCATCGCCTGTAGCTCCGCCAGCCGCGCCAGCCGTACTGCAGGAGCCAGATCGGCGATCTCGCTGCAGAACCGGGCAACATCCGACCGCAGGAACGCCACACCCTCTGAATCCGTCACAACGCAAGATTGGCCTGGTCAGAGATGGTGTGTCAAATTATGTGACACTAAGCCCGGCTCATCGTTCCACTAGTACTGGGAGGCCTCATACCGCGGAACACCACGAAAGCAGGCCGGACACCCCGGTACGGCTGGCCCTACCACCCGTGAGACGGCTGGCCGCCCGCTGGTTCGGGGGCCGCCAGGCTGGGGCGGAAACGAGCCGATTCCTAACGTCAGGGCTGTTCCCTCATCACGGCTTCCGCTTCGAAAGGGCGTGCCGATGTCCGCAGTCCTCGACCCACCCCGTACGGCGACCCGCCCCCTGCACCGCCCGCTCCTGCTGATGGTCGCCTCGATGGCACTGCTGCTGGTCGTCTCGGCCGTGGGCATGGTGGCCGATGACCGTGTCCTGCTCGGCGCGCCGGTCTGGGGCAAACCCCTCAAGTTCGCCGTGTCGTTCATCGTGTACGGCCTGACGCTGGCCTGGTTGCTGACACTGCCGCACCGGGCGAGCCGCTGGACCTGGTGGATGGCGACGCTGCTGGCCGTCACCGGCATGCTGGACGTCGGCGTCGTCGTGGTCCAGGCGGCACGCGGCACGTTCAGCCATTTCAACCAGGCGGACGACCCGTTCAACAACGTCATCCAGCCGATCTTCAGCGTGGGCGTACAACTGCTCATGCTGGCGAACGTCGTCCTCGCCGGGCTTCTGATCTTCCAAAGGGTCGGCGACCGAGTGCTCACCTGGGCGATTCGCGCGGGCCTGGCCTTCGTGATCGCCGGGATCGGCCTCGGGCTCCTGATACCGGTGAGGTCCAACGAGGTGTGGACGGCCAAGGACGCGGCCGGGCACGTGGTCCCGCTGGCCGCCCAGCACAACGTGGGCGTCCCGGACGGCGGTCCCGGACTGCCGCTCACCGGATGGAGCACGGTCGGCGGCGACCTGCGCATCCCGCACTTCGTCGGCCTGCACGGGCTGCAGGTCATGCTGATCGTGGCACTGGTGCTCGGATTCCTGGCGAGCCGGGTCACCCGGCTGCGTGACGAGCAGACCCGGACGGGCCTGATGATCGTAGCGGCCGTGGCGTACGCGGGCCTGATCGTCGTCGTGACCTGGCAGGCGCTGCGCGGCCAGGCGCTGATTCACCCTGACGGCCAGACGCTCGGCGCCCTGGCCCTGCTCATGTCCGCCACGATGGCGGCGGGCTGGGCGGTCCTCGCCGCGGGCGGTTCTCCGGGCCGGCGCCGGGTGGTTCGCCCGGGGGCCTGATCAACGCCTGCTGACGGCGCCTCTTCTCATGATCGCGGGCAACGAGGCCACAGACAGGCGAACCAGGACCATCCCAGGGACGCCGGCAGACCGTCGAGTACGCCGATTCTCTGGGACGCGACGACTCCCCGATGATCGCCGCGTCCACCGCCTGGACCGAGCCGACGCCGAAGCAGTCCTGCTCGTACGGGACGGGGAGCGGCCCATCATCGACCAGCGCGCTGAGCACCGCCGCAGGCCAAACGACCCGACCACCGTGCACCGGGCGGCAACCACCATGAGTCTTCGCCGGCCACCGGAACCGGATGGTGTCAATCCCCTGAAACTTGAACCAACTCGGCGCGTTCCTTCTCCCACGCCGCCTTCAAGGAAGCAGGCCCGGCTCGGGCCGCCATTGAGGCGCGGGCCGGCTTCGTTGGCCGCAGTTGTCGGACGGAACCAATGGCCGTTCCATGGCGCCCTGATCTGGGGTCGACCCGGCCGACGTAAAGGACACTTGACATCACGGCGGCCTCCTCCTACCGTGTCAAGTGTCCTTTACTTCTCGCCGCAGGAGGGCGACCCATGCAAGCACGCACCACGACCGGGGACTACCGGGAGTCGACCAAGGCAGCCGTCCGGCTCGTACTCTGGACAGTCGCCTGGACGGCGACCCTCGCCTTGGCCAAGTTCGGTCCCGACGGCTTGTGGGACCCTCAGCAACCGGCGGCGAGCTGGGCCGCGGTCGCCGTCAACCTGGCCGTCGGCATCGGATGGATCGTCGCCTTCATTCGCTTCTTTCAAAAAGTCGATGAGTTGCAGCGCAAGGTCATGCAGGAGGCCCTGGCCATCTCCCTCGGAGCAGGGTGGGTCGGCGGATTCGCCTATGTCGTCGCGGACAACGCCGGCCTCATCACTTACGACGTCAACACTGCGGTCCTGCCCGCGCTCCTGGGAGTCGTCTTCTTGATCGCCTTCGCCGCTGGCATGATCAGATACCGATGAAGAACCGCATCACGGAACTCCGGGCCGAACGCGACTGGACGCAGGCTGATCTGGCTCAGCGGATCAGCGTGTCGAGGCAGACGATCATCGCGATCGAAAAAGGCAAGTTCGACCCGAGCCTCCCCGTCGCCTTCCGCCTCGCCAAGGTGTTCGACCTGACGATCGAAGAAGTTTTTCTCGACGAGCAGTAGAACATCATCCGAAGGAGCTGAACACCGATCGGACGGCCGCGGAAGCACCCGCGCCGGTAGGTCGTCCATGCGATCCCGTACGTGCGTGCTCGGAAAGAGCATCTGTCATCGCCGGCATGGCTTACGCGAGGGGCCCGGCCCGACGGCCGGGAGCAAACCGGATACCGCCGAGTGGGGTGACGCGGCGCGTCAGAACTCCTCGTTTATGCGACACCCTCTGCCAGAACGCAAGGTTGATGCGGGTGGTGGGGCCGAGCACCCGCAGCTGATCGGCCAGCAGCACTTCGGTGCCCAGTGGCTTTCCGCCAGGGCCCCTCGATGGATGGCCGTAATCAGCTCCTGGTCGACCTGAAGACACCACCCGAGGGCACCCGCTGCGTCTTGTGAACGAGGTGCGGGCCCGGCATCGGCGAAGCCTCATCCCGCAGGACGGCTCACGGCGGGTGAGATGTCCATGCGCCAGGCCTGCCGCAGGATGACGGCCAGGCACACCATTTCCACGGCTGCCAGGACCAGGTAGTGAGGTTTCGCCGATCCGCCGCCGATGATGAACGCCGCGGTCAGCGGGACCGCCACCAAGGTGACCCGCCGGGTCATCGCCGGTTTCAACACAAGCGACAACACCACCATCACGATCGGGATCTCGACCATGACCGCGGATCCCACCAGGAGCAGCGGGGTGACGGGAACGCCCTCGGCATGCCCCGCCATGAGTCCCCGCAGAAATCCGGCGTTCAGGAAACTGAGAACATCCGCGTAGAGCATGCTGAACATGACGACGATCCACAAGGTGGAGAGTCTTGCTCGCACGTCACTCATTTCGGCCTCGGCGCCTTTCTGGGTCGTTGGACGGGGGCCAGGGATTCCCGGCCGGTTCCGCGCGGCTGCCGGCGATGACGGAAGCCGCCCGTACCGGTCATGGGGACAGGCTGACGCGACGGGCGGGAGCATCGCTACAGCCGCAGGTCGGCGCCCGGATGACCGAAGGTCGGCGGTACGGGATCTACTTTGGTCGGATTCCGCTGGACCGGGGGCGGACGTACCCTTTGGTCGTGACGACCCCGGCAGGCCTGGACCATCGGATCCTGCTCCCCGCCAGCGCGCTCAGCGGCCCCGAGCCCGCCCCGGCGCGCGCGGCCGGACGCACCGGGCGCGACTGGGCGGCCGATGTGGCGTTGTTCCTGCTGGCCATCGGCCTCACGGCGATCAGCGTGGTGGAAGGACTCGGCCGGCATCCCGCACCGGCGCCGTTCGCGGTGGACGCCGCCCTCGGCGGGCTGAGCTGCCTGGGGGTGTGGTTGCGGCGGCGCCGGCCGGTCGGCTTCGCGGTGGTCGCGGTGGCGTTCAGCGTCTATTCGATGTCGGCCGCGGGGGTGGCGCTTATCGCGCTGTTCACCGTCGCGGCGCACCGGCGCGTGGCGGTGGCCAGCCTGATCGTGGCCGGGTGCGTGCTGGTGCCGTTCCTGACGCCGCTGGTCCGGCCGGACGTCCCGGTGCCGCCCTGGTGGCAGGTCCTGCTGGGCTTCGCCTGCATGGCCGCGGTGCTCGCCTGGGGGATGTTCGTACGAGCCCGGCGGCAGTCCCTGCGCGAACGGGCCCGGCGGGTCGAGTCCGAGCGGGAACTGCGCCTCGCCCAGGTCCGCCAGTCCGAACGCGACCGGATCGCCCGGGAGATGCACGATGTGCTCGCCCACCGCCTGTCCCTGCTCAGCCTGCACGCCGGGGCGCTGGAGCTTCGTCCCGACGCCGCGCCCGAGGAGGTCGCCCGGGCCGCCGGGGTGATCCGCGACAGCGCGCACCGGGCGCTGGAGGATCTGCGCGAGGTCATCGCCATGCTCCGCGCCGGCCTCGACCGGTCCGGGGAGGGGCCGGAGCGGCCCCAGCCCACCCTGGCCGATCTTCCCGACCTGGTCGATCAGTCACGGCGCGCGGGCATGCGGGTGCTGCTCGACTGCCGGGTGGGGGAACCGGCGGCCGCGCCCGCGGCGATCGGGCGCGGTGCGTACCGGATCGTGCAGGAAGGGCTGACCAATGCCCGCAAGCACGGCCGCGACGGCCAGGTGTCGGTGACCGTCGGCGGGGCAGGGGCTGACGGTCGAGGTGCGCAACCCGGCCGGCGCCACCGCCGTCGCCGGGATCCCGGGCGGCGGAAGTGGCCTGATCGGCCTGGCCGAGCGGGCCGGCCTGGCCGGTGGACGGCTGGAGTACGGCCCGACCGCCACGAGTGAGTTCCGGCTGTGGGCATGGCTGCCGTGGCCGAGGTGAACGCCACGATCCGGATTCTCATCGTGGGTGACGACCCGCTGGTACGGGCCGGCCTGGCGATGATCATCGGCGGTTCGCCCGAGATGAGCGTGGTGGGCGAGGCGGCCTGCGGAGCCGAGGTGCCCGCCGCGGTGGAGGCCTGCGCCCCGGACGTGGTGCTGATGGACATCCGCATGCCCGTGCTGGACGGCCTGGCCGCCACCGAACTGCTGCGTGCCCGGCCCGACCCGCCCGAGGTCGTCGTGCTGACGACCTTCGACGCCGACGAGTACGTGCTGCGCGCCCTGCGCGCCGGGGCCAGCGGCTTCCTGCTCAAGCACACGCCGCCCGCCGAGATCCTGCGCGCGATCGTACGGGTGTCGGCCGGGGAACCCATCTTGTCGCCGACGGTGACCCGCCAGTTGATCGCCCACGTCGCCGACACCGGCGCCGCCGCGCGGCGGCAGCACGCCGTGCGTGTGCTGAGCCCGCTCAGCGAACGGGAACGGGAGGTGGCCGTCGCCGTGGGCCGGGGCAGGTCCAACGCCGAGATCAGCGGCGAGTTGTTCATGAGCATCGCGACCGTGAAGGCCCACATCTCGCGCATTCTCGGCAAGCTCGACCTCAACAACCGCACCCAGATCGCCCTGCTCGCCCACGACGCCGGCCTGACCGGCTGAACCTCACCCCGGCGGCGTTGCCGTGAGCGGGTCCCGCTTCACTGCCGGGTGCGCGGCCGCGGCGAACGCAAGGCTCTCCAGAACGGGGATCTTCGAGGTGGCGGCCGAGTCTTCGAACAGCAGCAGCCCTCGGTCTGGATGAGGAGGCCGGCCTCGGTGAGAAGGTGCAGCGACGACTGCGTCGCGGTCGACGAGCGTGAGTAGACGAACCGAAGGTGCCGCCGCTTCCAGGCTCGGCGTCGCGTAGCGAGGCCAGGGACAGAAGCCCGTACCTGCTCCAGGTGCCTAACGTTGGTTTCCGGCGCCTTCCTCCGCAGTGGCCGGGGCGCGCCACCCGAAGATCCTTCACCACCGCCAGTGCCACCTCGCATCCACCCTCGCAGCAGGACGAATCGCTCCGCTGCCCATCCTGCGATCGGGCGGCACTCACTCGACCACGAACGTCATCGTCACCCACCGGATCGCCGGCCAGGGGCCGCCGAGAGCGAACTCGATCTCGGCCCGGCCGGGGCGGCGCGCCAGGAGGGCCACCTTGCCGGGCGGGCCCTCCGGCGTGTGGACCAGTCCGTCGATCCCGAGCACGCCGATCAGGAAAGGTCCGAGAAGTTCGAGCGAGTCCGTGCCGGAGCGGATCCGGCCACCCGTCGCCCAGACCATGAGCAGGTCCCCGGTCCGCAGGGTCAGCGACTCCGGGGCCTCCTCCGCTGGCCGGAGCTCGATCACGCGTGCCACGGCGGCGCTCACCCCTTTCGCATGAGCGCCGCCGGGACACGTGCGCCCCCCGGATCGCCGCGGCTCACACTCCGACCGGCACGGAGCCTGTCTGGCGCAGCCCCGCCTGCACGTCAGGAGCCATGACATCGTCCTTTTCGTCCCAGTCAGCCGCCGTACCGGGCGCCATCTGGAGGGCCATCTTCGGGTAGATGGATCCGGCGAACAGGTAGTCGGCGGTGTTGATGTCCAGCCCGCCCGTGATGGGCTGGCCGTCCTTGGTGATCGACCCTGGGAGCTGGTAGCACATGATCGAGGTCTGGTCGACGGGCGTGCCGAACAAGGACGCCTCGTCCAGCGGTGTGAGCACCTGCTGGTCCACCGTCAGCGGGTCCCAGCCGTAGTTCTCCCAGAACCAGACGTAGGCCTTGTCGCGGTCGATCCGGGCCACCAGGCCTGCTCGCATGTGCTCGTGCGGGAAGCCCAGGGTGTGCCCGGCCTCGTGCCTGACCACACGCCGGAATTCGGCCTCGCTGGTCTGCATCGTGAATCCCTCGAGATTCATCGTCTGCTGTCCCTGCGGGATGAGCAGGACGTCCGTCCCGAGATAGGAGTAGTAGCCGCCAGGACCACGAGAGATCCGGACGGTACCGACGCCGTTGGTGCGTACGAACGACACGCACGAGGTCTGCGCCCAGGCGTTCAGGTGCGCGATGATGTGGTCCTGCAGGTCGATCGGCGTGTTCTCCATGAAGCTGACCGGGAGCTGCCGTGCGGAGGGTCCCCAGTATTTCTGCCGGACCACCGAGATGCGCTGAGGGGAGGGCGCCGTTCGTCCGTTGCTGGTCATGTCGCCCATTCCCACAAGGTGGGGGGCGTTGAGCGGGTTGACCCGGATCGCGGTTTCCGCCGCCCTTACCAGTAGCCGGGCGGGGAGACTTTTGAGTATGCACGACCCGGGCGCCGCGCCGTTGTGCGACGCGACGAGCCCTTCGCTGGTCTCTGGCGATTGGCCGGTTTCCACCGACCTCGCCATTTCGGCTATCGATCTCAGCGTCTCCAGATATCCGCGGTCCTCGACCATCGTCTCCCCCGTGCGGTTTGTCGGCATATGTCGCATTCGTTGCCGAGCTACCCGGCCTCGCCATGGACAACCAGGAGGTGCTCAATCTCTTGCGTGGTCATCGGTCAGGAATCACCAATGTGCGGGTCGCGTCAGGAGGGGAGTCTGTGACGCAGCGAAGGCGGTGGAGCATGGACGGTCACGATGAAGCTCGTCTTCACCGACACTCACAACCGTTTAACAGACGAGCTTCCCAGCACGGATGCCCTGCATTCCCAGGTTTCGACAAAACAATGATGACGTATGAGCCGCGATGACCTGGGAAAACTCCTCGACGTCTGAGAGAAGTGGGACGGGGCGCCGAGACCGGCGAAATCTTGCGGCCCCGGTGAGCCTGGAAGTGACGGTGTGCGATGAAGCCGGCGACTACGCGGACTCCTCCCATGAAGACGCTCAGGGAGTATGTCGAGGCACGAATCCTGTCGCCGGATGATCTCAAAGGCGCGTTGCAACTCGCGATGCGGCTGGAGTTCGCCACGATCCCGCCCTACCTGTGCGCTGAGTGGTCGGTCAAGGACGATCCGGACCGTACCCGGGCCGTTGTGCATCGGGTGGTGATCCAGGAGATGCACCACTTCGCTCTGGCGGGGAACCTGCTGACGGCGGTCGGTGGCACGCCGTCGGTGGCCAACGCGGACTTCCTGCCCGACTACCCGGCGAACGAGTTGCCCGGCGGGATCCCCCAAGAGCTGCCCGTCGACCTCAAGCCGCTGGTCAAGGATCAGATCGCGGTGTTCATGCAGATCGAGCAGCCAGATTTTCCCCCTGTCGCCCGCATGGAAGAGGCACCGGCGACCATCGGCGCCTTCTACGACACGATCGCCGAGACGTTCCGGGAGACCGAGCCAGAGATCGACCCGGGCGCGATCGCGGTGGAGGTCCCCCTCGCGCCGCCGATCAGGACCGTAGCCGACGCGATCGCGACGATCGACCGGATCAAGCGCGAAGGGGAAGGCGTTCCCGACTCGCCGAACTCACCCACCGGCGAGGGAACGAGCCACGCGCACTACTACCTGTTCAAGGAACTGTTCGTCCAGAAGCGGCTGATCAAGGTCGGTGACGAGTGGAGTTTCAGTGGTGCGCCCATCACCTTGCCCGAGGTGCACCACTTCGAGCCCTCGACGTCGGAGCCGGAGCTGTCGCTGGAGTTCCGGCGCATTCTGACCGGCCTGATGACCGGCCTGGAGTCGTGCTGGACGACGCCGGGCACCGAACCGGACGTATCGGCGATGTTCGACCTGAGATCTGCCGGCCAGGATCTCATCGAACGGGGCGTCCGCCCGGACTTCGCCTGGCTGGACAGGTCGCGATAGCTCTCGCTCAGGTCGGTACGCGGACAAGCACCTTTGCGGGCATGGCAGGGCAGGGCAATGTCCGATGAGCCCGCCAGGGGATGTTCCCAGCGCAGGTTCGGACGCGAGGAACGCCCGACTCCGCTGACGAACGCCTGCTGGCGCCGATCGGCCTGGGCCCCGGCGGTTGGGCCGATGAGACATATCTGAAGCTCGCGCTGCACGCTCTGGTCGAGGTCTCGCATCACGGCGGCGAGATCGGCCTGCTGCGCGACCTGTACCTGCGCGAAGGCGTCTGATTTCGGCGGTGGGCGACCTTGTCCGGCGGCCGTGTGCCGCCGGGCGGATCGGGCAGCCGGAAGGAGTGGCGGCCCAGCACGTTGACGTGGCCTCGCACGAACACACCCGGTGCGCCGCCGGCCGCTGGTGACGGCTCGGCATTGCGATACGCCACCGGCGACGGGTGTGAGTCTGTCCCTGGCCGTCCTGGGCATCGGTGATGGTTCGGAACCTCTGGACCAACTCAGCCAGGCGGTTGCGGCGCGCGGGCGAACAGCACGTCATCGAGGTCGCCGGGCACATCGGAGCGGGAGCGTTCGACGGCCGCCATCGAGGCGGGCAGGTCGAACGGCAGCTCGCCCCTCGGCGCCGCGTGGCCGGTGACCACCAGCGCGATCGCCCGGTCGCTGGAGGAAAAGGAACCCAGCAGCACGGTGGCGAGATCGGCCACCGGCGTCAGCACCGCCGGACGGTCCAGGGTCACGTCCACGACGAGCGGCGCCTGCGCGGCCAGATCGGCCAGCTCCGACACCACGTCGGCACTGAATTCGAGGCTACCGGCGTGGAAGAAGGGCTCCAAGACGAAGTCGTCGCGTGGCTCGAACGGGGCGGCCAGCCGGACGACGGCCGCGTCGGCGCCGGCGGGGTCATCGACGACCGTGGCCAGGCCGTCGAACGCTTCCTGCGCCATCCCCCGCACGTAGACCGTGCGCGGCCACGGGTGTGCCTCGGGGCGGCGCAGGAGCACGACCGAGGCCGTCTGCGCCCACATGCCCGCCCGGACGGCCTCGGGGGTGCCGACCGACGCGGCGGCATGATCTACATCGACGTACGGGTTGTCGAACAGCCCGAGTTCGAACTTGACGCTCAGCAGACGGGTGAGGGACTCGTCGAGGCGGCCTTCCCGCACCTGCCCGCCGCGTACGAGGTCGAGCAGGACGTCGGTGCAGGTCTCGCCGCCGAGCTGGTCGCATCCGGCGTCGAGGATCTTGCGGATGCGCGCCGGCCGGTCGAGGTGTTCCACGCCCCAGGCGCGCGCGGGCAGGTGCCGGCCGCCGATCAGGACGTCGCTGACGAATTGCCAGTCGGTGACCACGACGCCGTCGTAGCCGAGCTCGTCGCGCAGGATGCCGGTGATGATCTGCTTGTTGTAGCCGAACCCGACCTCTTCGATCTCGCGGCCTCGGTAGACCAGCCCGACGGGCATGCCGTAGTAGGGCATGATCGCCGTGGTTCCCGCCTCGACGGCCGCCCGGAACGGTTCCAGGTGCAGGTCGAACCGCCCCCCGGGGTAGACCTGCTCGCGGCCACAGGGGAAGTGGGGGTCATCGCTGCCTGCGGTGTTGCGGACTTCCAGCTCGGTGTGAGCCTTGGCGGCCTCTCCCAGGCGAATGCGGCGTGGCTGCCGCTGCCACCGCCGAACCAGCCGACCCGGTCGCCGATCGCGAAGTCGTTGACGTCGTCTCCCACCTCTGTCACGACGCCCACACCCTCGACACCGAGCGTGAAAGGGGTTTCCCGCGGGACGGCACCAGTGCGCTGATAGACGCCCATGTAGTTGATGCCCGCCACGTGGACCTCGACGAGGATCTGACCGGCCGCCGGCTTCGGCCGGTCCGACCCCGCCTTCAGTGCCATCATGGTCGACGAAGCCCTGACCGCCGCCCCGATCCTGCGGCTGTTCGAAGACGGCCTGACCCGTTCCCTGCCCGGCCTGCCCGCCGAGATCCATCGCGAACGGGCCACCATGGCCCGTCATCTGGTCGTGCAGATGTGCGTCGAGCGAGAACGGGCCCTGGCCGAAAACGTCCCCACGTTCCGGCCCACCTGGAATGACACGGCCGACGGGCTGATCGAGGTGATCGTCGCGATGTGGCAGGCGCCGGCCCTTCACGCCGGTTCCCGAAGGCCAGATGGCGGACCGTCGGTCTCGCTCGGGTAGATTCCGCTGGTACGCCACGCCGTCAGACGCCTGACCGGTTGCGGCAGATCAGCCCGTCGCTTCGCGGACGTCCTTTCCCTGCTCGGCGAACGCCTTGAAGTCCTGCAGGTGCTGTTGCGACTGCTTGCGGAAGGCGCCGGGCATCAGAAGTCCCACCAGCTTCATCAGAAAGCCGCTGAACCGGTATTCGTTCTCGACCTCCCAGAGCGTCGTTTCCGGGCCGGCTTCGGTCAGCCGGTCGCGCACGGCGCTCCACATGCCCTTGCCGACGATCTCGCGGTCGAAGTGAACGACGCTCGTTTTCGGGACCTCGCGCAGATCTGCCGGTTCCCGGCGGGTGATGGTCTCGGTGCACTCGATCTTCTGCCGGCCCATCTGCATCACGACCCGCGACTTGGTGCCGAGCTGCCCGTGCTCCCCATTCAGCGGCTCGTGCAGCACCAGGCCCCGCAGCCATTTCGGCAGGTGCGCCGGATCGGCGAGCAGCTGGACCGTCTTCTCCCTCGGCAGGGCGATCTCGATGGAGACGGTGTATCTCATGGGCGCATCATTCTTTTCCTTCTAGAGGAACGTCAGGCCGGGTCGGGTGCGTAGAACCTGGTGGTGGCCTCGACCGCGGCCGCGACGTGCTCCGGTTCGCCACCGGCGGCCAAATGAGCCTGGCCCCAGGCCGCGGCGCTGCGCCGGCTGAACTCGCGTCCTTCGGGCGACTTCTCGAACTCCTCGTGGTCGGCGATCTCGCCATCGGCCAAGAGCCGGGCCAGGGTGAGCAGAGCCAGGTCCCAACCGACGCCGCCGGCGCCGGGGCCGTAGGTGGGGAAGGAGGGCTCCCCAATGAACGCTGCGTGGATCAGTTCGAGCTCCGTGTCGCCGACGGGGCCCGGGACCAGGCGCACTTCCACCTCACTCGTGCCGGGCCAGGCGTCGGCGTCCGGTCCGTACAGCCAGGACACCTTGAGCAGACGCGGCGGCTCGCACCGGAGGATGTCGCCGTGCTCACCACTGTCCAACTCGAACTTTCCGCCCAGCCGAAGGTCCCCGGTGACCGGCTTCAACCAGCGGCGCAGCCGCTCGGGGCTGGTGATGGCGTCCCAGACGTCGTCGATCTCCGCATCGTATCGACGCCGCAACTCCACGGTGTACGCCTCGCCGGCGGGCACTCTGCCGTTGCCCATCGCCCGGCGCACGGCGGCCAGCTCGTCCAGTACGTCTTTCATGTCATGCCTCTGTCGGTGGTGGATCGGCTTTGCCCGTATCCGTGCCCGCCCCGGCCTGCCGGATGGGTTCCCAGGGCTGGGAGATGGCCGACTCGCCCCGGAGGTCTGCTCACGGCCGGCGAACGGCTCCAGATGCGCCGGTGCGTGGGGTCGCCGAGGATGTCGAACACGTGCACGGCGGAGATCGTACCGTCCTAGGCTTATATAAGTCAAATCTGATATTTTGGCGCCGCGTCAGCGGCACCGCACAGGTTGACCTGCGGAACGCCCGATGAGTTCCAGAGCACCCGGTTGGCCGCGAGCACGCTCACGTGTCCTCGCTCACGAAGATCGCCGCTCCGGGGCAGACGTCGGCGGCTTCGCGGACGGCCGGGTGGAGTTCGTCGGACGGCCGTTCGTTCAGCAGGATCACGATGCCGTCCTCGTCGCGCTGGTCGAACACGTCCGGCGCGAGCAGCACGCACGTACCGGCGCCGCAGCATTTGTCCTGGTCGATGGTGATTTTCACGATGGGTCTTCCCTTCAGCGGTGATCAGGCGGCCGGGACTCGGATCAGCAGGTCGGCGACGGCCTTGGGTTCGGTGATCATCAGGTCGTGGCCGGTGTCGATGTCCCAGACGCGGCCCGCGGCGGCGGCCTTCGTCATGCGGGCGGGGTCACGGTGGGGGAGGGTGTTGGTGCAGACGATGTGGGTCTGCGGGAGGTCCCACAGCGCGGCCTCGTTGGTCAGGCGCAGCGGCTGTTCGAAGCACTTGTACGGATGCGGCGTGAGTCGTGCCGTCAGCCAGGCGATGTCGCCGGGGTCGGTCACCCCGTAGTGCGGGATCGGTTCGGTGCCGGGCCAGAGGACGAGTTCGACGCCGTCGACCACGCGGCCGGCGGCGCGGGCGGCCCGCATCTGCGCCGGGGAGACGTCGGCGAGGGCCTGGCCATTGACCGGGGTGGCGGCGTCCAGGTAGACGAGGTGCCCGATCCGGTCGGTGGCGCGGTCGGCGACGCCGGTGATGACCATGCCGCCGTAGCTGTGGCCGACCAGGATCACCTCGCGCAGGTCCTCGTACTCCAGCATCGTGATGATGTCGTTGATGTGGAAGTCGAGGTCGATGTCCGGGCGCAGCAGGTGGGCCCGCTCGCCCACGCCGGTCATGGTCGGGGTGTGCACCTCATGTCCCGCCGCCCGCAGGATCCGGGCGACGTGCTGGTAGCACCAGCCGCCATGAGCGCCACCGTGGACGAGGACGTATGTAGCCATGATGTTCTCCTTTGAGTCGTCAGTGAGAGGGGGTACGCCGGCGGGGCAGGAAGGCGACGATGGCGCGGGTGTGGGGCACGGCAAAGCCTCCGGATAAAGCGTGTGATTGATTCGATTAAACCATATGATTTACATGGGTGGCGCCTACGATGCGATGCAGGGTGGACAGGGAGGAGAGGGTGATGGCGGGCAGGACTGCGCGGCCCGAGCGGGGGGCCGCGACGCGGGAGGTGATCTTGGCCACCGCGGAGCGGC
>NZ_FNVT01000036.1 GCF_900108335.1 Nonomuraea solani | reverse complement strand
CTCCGTGCCGCCCCGGCAGGTAGATGCCCGGCTCCACCGAGAACGCGAACCCGGCCTCCAGGGGCTCGCCGTTCCCGGCCACGATGTACGGCTCCTCGTGCGTCTCGATCCCGATCCCGTGCCCGGTCCGGTGGATGAAGTGGTCGCCGTAGCCCGCGTCGGCGATGACCTCCCGCGCCGCGGCGTCGATCGACTCGCACGACACCCCGGGCCGCACCGCCGCGCAGGCCGCCTCCTGGGCCCGCCGCAGCACCTCGTAGTATTCGGCGAAGTCCGCCGGCGGCTCGCCCACGCTGTACGTGCGCGTGGAGTCGGAGCAGTAGCCGCTGTGGAACTGCCCGCCGATGTCCACCACGACCGGCTCCCCGGCCTGGATCACCCGGTCGGACACGTCGTGGTGCGGGCTGGCGCCGTTGGGCCCGGCGGCGACGATCACGAAGTCGACGGTCTCGTGGCCTGCGGCCAGGATCGCCTCGGCGATGTCACGGCCCACCTCGCGCTCCGTACGGCCGGCCCGCAGGAACTCGGGCACCCGCCGGTGCACGGAGTCGATGGCCGCGCCCGCCTCCCGCAGCGCCGCCACCTCGACGGCCGACTTGCGCATCCGCAGCTCGCGCAGCACGCTGCCGGCCAGCACCTGCTCGGCGTCCGGCAGCGCGTCGCGGAAGCGCAGCGACGACATGGCCCACATCCGGTCGGCCAGCCCGACCTTGGCCACCTTCCCGAGCCGCCCGGCAGCGATCGCGTAGGGGTCGTCGGTCTCGTCCCACGCCACGAAGTCCAGCCCCAGCCGCGAGGCGGGCGAGGCCTGCGCGGCGGGCAGCTCCAGGCGGGGCACCATCATGAACGCCTCGCCGGCGGCGGGCACCACAAGACACGTCAGCCGCTCCAGCGGCTTGGCCTCGTAGCCGCTCACGTAGCGCAGATCGGGGCCGGGAGTGAGCAGCAGGGCGTCGAGGCCGGCCTTGGCGGTGGCCTCCCGCACGGCGGCAAGACGGGACACGGGATACAGGTCTGAGGACGTCACAGGCACAATCTACTCCGGAGTGCGCCGCCTAAAATCCGCGAAAAGGTCTCGCAACACGGCCAACTTCCACTACACTCCGTTCGCTGTCGATCACGTAGTGTGGGGCCAATTGTCCAGTTCCACTGCACTATGAGAGTGAGACCATGGTCGACGTTCTTGGCGCGGCCGAGCTGCTCGGGCACGAGAGCGACACCGAGCTGCTCGCCGCACGGCTGGCACACGCCCAGCGGCTCGGCAACATGGGCTGGGCGAAATGGCACCTGCTCAGCGGCGAGACCGTCTGGTCGGACCAGGTGTACGCCATCTTCGGCCGCGACACCGACCAGGGCCCCATCGCGCTGCCCGACCTGGCCGAGCACGTCGAGCCCGCGGACATGGGCATGCTCGACCAGCTGCTGTGGTCGGCGGCCCAGGGCGCCGAGGCGGCGCAGGCCGAGTTCCGCATCCGCCGCGGCGGCGAGCTGCGCGACCTGCGGGTCGTCCTGGAGCCCCTGATGGAGTCCGGCGGGCCGGTCGGCATGCACGGCGTCATCCAGGACATCACCGGCCGCCGCCGGGCCGAGCGCATGGTGTCGGAGTCGCGCCGCCAGCTCCTGGAGGCCCGCGAGCGCGCGGCTGAGGAGCGCCACGTCATGCTCGCCATGCGCGAGGCGATCCTGCCCGAGCCGGCCGGCTGCCTGGACCTGCCGCACACCAGGATCGCGGTGCGGTACGTGCCCGCCGAGAAGACCGCCAACCTGGGCGGCGACTGGTTCGAGGCCGCCCCGACGCCCGACGGCCGCCTGCTGCTGGCCATCGGCGACGTCTCCGGCCACGGCCTGCCCGCGATCGCCCGCATGGCCCAGCTCCGCCACGCCCTGGTCGGCCTGGCCATGACCGGGCAGGCCGCCAACGGGCTGCTTACGCTGCTCAACGACCTGGTGATGCACCAGCTCACCGACACCACCGCCACGGCGATCATCGGGCACCTGGATCCGCAGACGCGGGTGTTCGCCTGGAGCCAGGCCGGCAACCTGGCGCCCATCCTGGTGCGCGAGGGCGTGACCAGCCAGCTCGGCCCGCCCAGGGGTGTGCTGCTCGGCGCCGCCTCCGGCCGCCCGTACGAGCTGGCCACCACCCGCCTGCTGCCCGGCGACCTGCTGCTGATGTTCACCGACGGGCTGGTGGAGCGGCGTACCCGCGACATCGACGTCGGCCTCGACCTGACCATGGCCGCCGCCCGCCACCTGCGCGGCCGCGATCTGGAGGCCGGGCTCGACCGGCTGCTCACCGACATCGGCGGCCCCAACCCCGAGGACGACGCCTGCCTGCTGGCCGTCGGCGTGCTGGGTCAGGGCGGATTGTCGGTGAGGGGTGCGACGATAGACCCGTGCTGATGCTTCTGGACACCCCGTCCCTCTACTTCCGCGCCTTCTTCGGCATCCCGGAGTCGATCAAGGCCCCCGACGGCTCGCCCGTCAACGCGGTGCGCGGCCTCATCGACATGATCGCCACCCTGGTGCGGCAGCACTCCCCCACCGGGCTCGTGGCCACCATGGACGCCGACTGGCGGCCCGCGTTCCGGGTGGCGGCGATCCCGACGTACAAGGCGCACCGCGTCGCCCACGGCGACACCGAGGTGGTGCCCGACGCGCTCGTGCCGCAGATCGCGGTGATCGAGGAGGTGCTCGACGCCCTCGGCATCGCCCGCCTGGAGTCACCCGGTTATGAGGCCGACGACGTGATCGGCACGCTCACCCATCGGGCGCCCGGCGCCGTGGACATCGTGACCGGCGACCGCGACCTGTTCCAGCTCGTCGACGACGCCCGCCCGGTCCGCGTCCTCTACACCGTCCGCGGCATCCGCAACCTGCAGGTGGTGGACGAGGCGTTCGTGACGGCGAAATACGGCATTCCCGGCCGTTCCTACGCCGACTTCGCCACCCTGCGCGGCGACCCCAGCGACGGCCTGCCGGGCGTGAGCGGCGTCGGCGAGAAGACCGCGGCCGCCCTGATCACCCGTTTCGGGTCTCTCCAGGCGCTGATCGAGGCCCTCGACGCGGGCGTCACCGAGGGTTTCCCGGCCGGCAGCCGCACCAAACTGGCCGCCGCCCGCGACTACCTCGACGCCGCGCCCGCCGTGGTGGCGGTGGCCCCCGACGCCCCGCTGCCCGACGCCGACCTGACCCTGCCCGCCAAGCCGCGCGACCCCGAGGCCCTCGTCCGCCTGGCCGACCGCTACGGCCTGGACGGCCCGCTCAACCGCCTCCTCGACGTCCTGAACGGCTGAGGACCGACCGGCACGGGCGATCGCCGTGACGGCGCGTCGATCGCCGGAGATCGGCCGCGGGTCAGCCGGTCAGGAACGCGCGCACCGCCTCCTGCGCGACGTCGCGCAGGCGGGCGTGCACGTGCACGTTCTCCTCACGGTCCGTCCGCACCTCGACCACGCGCGGCCCCTCGCCGCGCAGCGCCTTGGGCAGGTCGGAGATGTCGCCCACCAGCGTGTACGGAGTCCCGCTCGCGGCCGCCACATACCCCAGGTCCACCCCGTGCGGCGTGCCGAAGACCCGCTCGAACGGATCGCGCACCGCCGCCTGCGGCAGCAGCGAGAAGATGCCGCCCCCGTCGTTGTTGACGACCACGAAGCACAGGTCGGGCCGGGGCTCGCGGGGCCCGAGGATCAGCCCGTTCTGGTCGTGCAGGAACGACAGGTCGCCGACCAGCGCGTAGGAGGGCCCGTTGTGCGCCAGCGCCGCCCCCATGGCCGTGGACACCAGCCCGTCGATGCCGGAGGCGCCCCTGTTGGCCATCAGCCGGATGCCGCGCCGCGGCCGCATCGCCTGGTCCAGGTCGCGGATCGGCATGGAGGAGCCGCAGAACAGCAGCGCCCCGTTCGGCAGCGCGTCCACGAGGTCTCTGGCCAGGCGCGGCTCGCTGGTGCCCGACAGGTCGAGCAGCTCGTCCATCGCCGCCCTGACCGCCAGGTCGGCCTGCCGCCAGGCGTGCAGCCACGTGTCGTCGCCCGAGGCCACGGGGATCTCGACGGCCTGCGCCACCTGCGTGGCCGACCGGGTCGGGTCGGGCCAGCGGTCGAGGTCGGGCGCCACCACGATGTGCTCGTCGGCCCGCTTCAGCCACGACAGCAGCGGCCGCGACAGCCCGGGACGGCCGAGCGTCACCACCACGTCGGGCCGGTGGCCGTCGGCGAACTCCGGCGTGCCCAGCAGGTAGTGGTAGGTCGAGATGGAGTGGTCGCCGTAGCGGCCGCCGCCGTTCGGCTCCGACAGCACCGGCCAGCCCGCCATGCCCGCCGCCGCGACGTAGCGGCGCACGTTGGCCGCGCCGTCGCCGATCACGAGCACGCCGCGCCTGGTCGGCGGGATGTGCAGGGCGATGGGCGGGGGCGCGACGCGGGCGCGCACCCAGGGGCCGTTGGCGCCGCCGTCGAGCGGCTCGGACCAGGTGGTGTCGCCGTCGGGGATCAGCGGCTCCCTGAAGGCCAGGTTGAGGTGCACCGGGCCGGGGCCGGCGGGGCCCGCGGCGCGCTGGTGGGCGCGGCAGGCCAGCGAACGCCAGTAGGCCACCTGGCCGGGCCGGTCCTCCGGCACGCCGACCTCGGCGTACCAGCGGACGGCGGTGCCGTACAGCTTCATCTGGTCGATCGTCTGGTTGGCGCCGGTGCCGCGCAGCTCGGGCGGGCGGTCGGCGGTCAGCACCAGCAGCGGCACGCCCGACTCGCTCGCCTCGATCACGGCCGGGTGGAAGTTCGCGGCGGCGGTGCCGGACGAGCAGATCAGCGCGACCGGCCGCTCGGAGCGTTTGGCCAGCCCCAGCGCCAGGAACGAGGCCGAGCGCTCGTCGACGCGCACGTGCAGGCGCACCCGCGACTCGGCGTGCAGCGCCAGTGCCAGCGGGGCGGAGCGGGAGCCGGGGGCCAGCACCACGTCGGTCAGGCCGCAGCGCACCAGCTCATCGACGAGCACCGTGGCCAGCGCGGTAGCGGGGTTCAACGTGACGCCTCCTGCATCCGGCGTAGCCACTGGGGAGATTCAATCTCAAATGCCGACAAATGCTGAAAATTCACCGATGGACGCCGTACCGTCAGGCGTCCCTCCACCGGCACCAGCGAGTCGTCCACGACGTCGCCCGACAGCAGCGGCATCGTGCCGAGCCCGCACGCGTACGGCAACGACGGCAGCGCCGCCGCCAGCGCCAGCCCGGCGGCCAGCCCCACGGACGTCTCCACCGCGCTCGACACCACCGCCGGCAGCCCGCACGCCTCCACGACCCGCAGCGCCGCCCGCACCCCGCCCAGGGGCTGCACCTTGACCACCGCGATGTCGGCCGCCTCGGCCGCCTTGACCCGCAGCGGGTCCTCGGCCCTGCGGATGGACTCGTCGGCCGCGATCGGCACGTCGCAGGCCCGCCGCACCGCCGCCAGCTCCTCAAGGGTGGCGCACGGTTGCTCGGCGTATTCCAGGTCGTAGCGGTCGAGCCGCTTCAGCCGGCGTACGGCCTCGTCGACCTCCCACGCGCCGTTGGCGTCCACGCGCAGCCGCCCGGCGGGCCCGAGCGCGTCGCGCACGGCCTCCACCCTGGCCACGTCGTCGTCGAACGTCTGCCCGGCCTCGGCCACCTTGACCTTCGCCGTGCCGCACCCCGAGCTCCGCACCAGGTCGTAGGCGCGCTCGGGAGCCACGGCGGGGACGGTCGCGTTGACGGGAACGCTGTCGCGCACCGGCTCGGGCCACCCCTCGAACGCCGCCTCATGAGCGCACGCCAGCCAGCGGGCACACTCGCGCGGGCCGTATTCGGGAAAGGGGGAGAACTCACCCCACCCGGCGGGGCCGTGCAGCAGCACCCCTTCCCTCGCGGTCTGCCCGCGGAAACGAGTGCTCATCGGGATCCGGAAGACCACGGGAGAACGCGTCACGACCCTCCCTGCGCAACTGTCCGACCTGTCGCCATTAACCTTACGAGCATGTGGAGGAACCCGTCGCATCCGGACCGTCCGCTGCATGCCATTGTGCAGCCTCCGGGACCCGCCCTGTTCACGGCGATCCGCGACGCGCTCGACGGCGGCCCGGCCGTCCTGCCCCTGTCTCCCGGCCACTCCTCCGGCCACGCGGAGGCCGCGCTCGCGGCCCTGCGCCCCACCCACGTCGACGGGGTCCCGCGGAGTGACGGCACCGGGGTCCCCGGCGACGTGGCGGTCGTCATCGCGACCAGCGGCAGCACCGGCGCCCCCAAGGGCGTGATGCTCTCGGCCACCGCGCTGCGCGCCTCCGCCGCCGCCTCGCTGCGCCGGGTGGAGGCGTCCAAGGGCGATCGCTGGCTGTGCTGCCTGCCCATCTCGCACGTCTCCGGCCTGCAGGTCCTGGTACGCGCCCTGCTGTCGGAGAGCGAGCCCATCATCCATCCGGGCTTCGACCCCCACGCGGTCCTGACCTCGGGCGCGCACCACGTCTCCCTCGTGCCCACCCAGTTGCACCGGCTGGTCGAGCTGGCGGCGGACCTGTCGGTGTTCAGGACGATCCTGCTCGGCGGCGCGGCGGTCCGGCCCGATCTGCTGGACCGGGCGCGTGACCTCGGCGCGCGGATCGTGACGACGTACGGGATGAGTGAGACGTCCGGCGGTTGCGTGTACGACGGCCAGCCCCTTTACAATGTAGATCTCAAAATCGGCGCGGACGGCCTGATCCGGATCTCCGGCCCGGTGCTGTTCTCCGGCTACCGCTTCGCCGAGCCGCCCGCCCCGCTCGACGGCGGCTGGTTCGTCACCTCCGACCTGGGCGAGCTGGCCGGCGGCCGGCTGCGCGTCCTGGGCCGGGCCGACGACGTCATCAACACCGGCGGTGAGAAGGTCGTGGCCGCCTCGGTCGCCGCCGTCCTGTGCACCCACCCGGAGATCGCCGACGCCGCCGTGATCGGCACCCCGGATCCCGAATGGGGTGAGCTGGTCACCGCCGTCGTGGTCCCCGCGAACCCCGACACGCCCGTAAAGCTTTCGCAATTGCGGGCATACTGCCGTGATCGGCTTCCGCCGCACGCCGCCCCTCGTGACCTGCGCATACTCCCCCGGCTGCCGCTGCTGCCGAACGGAAAGACCGATCTGGTACGCCTGCGGGCAGGAACCTGACGAGTTGCGGCTGCGTCATAGTGGGGAAAGGAGGGAGCCTTCATGGACCAGACCCGCAAGATGTGGGCATCCGCGGCCGTCGTCGGCGTGATCATCGTCGGTGGCGCCTCGATCGCGGCGGCCGCCTCGGCGGGCAAGCTCGACCAGGTCGCAAGGGAGACCCGAGCCGTGGTGGAGAAGGCGTCACCGTCCGGTCAGCCACCGACCCCCGAGATCACTGAAGACGACATCGTGGTCTCCAGAGAGGTCAACCCCGACCCGCGTGAGGTCATCGAATACTGGACGGACGAGCGCATGGAAGACGCCCAGCCCATGCCCATGCCCGAGGTCTCGCCCGGGCGCTACGAGGTCCCGTCGGACCAGCTCCAGACCACGGAATAAGACCGCTGGAGGGGTGGTTCGCTCTTTGGGCGTTCCGCCCCTTTTTCAGTCCGCCCAGGGCGCACGGGAACAAATGACGGCGATTGGCGTTATTGATACTGGTGCGCCGTGCGGATACGCCGAGTCCGCCCCACCACAACCTGCCTAGATCGCTTCCACTCCGTACGGAGGAGGTGTCCTCATGCCCAGAACCGCCGTGGCGACCCCACCCGCGACCCTCGACCAGCTCATCGAACGAGGGCGTAACCGGGGTCACCTTTCTCTGGCGGAGCTGCGTGACGCGTTCGCCGAGGCCGGTATCAGCCCCTCTGAAGGCCGCACGATACTGCGTGAGCTGTCGGAGGCCGGCGTGAGCCTGGCCGCCGAGAACGAGCCGTCTCTCAGCACCACCGCCCAGAAGAAGACCACCCCGAAGAAGACGGCGACCGCCAGGAAGACTTCGCGGCCAAAGACTACCGGCCGCACGGCCGCCGAGGCAAAAACCGGCACGCGCGAGGCCGCCAAGGCCGTCACCGCGTCCGAGCCCAAGCCGGAACACGAGGAGGACGTGCCCGACGACCTCGCGGTCAACGCCGAGGACATCGAGACCGAGACGCTCGACCTGGACGACACCCAGTCGGTCATGGGCGACTCCGTGCACACCTACCTCAAGTCCATCGGCCGCCGTACGCTGCTCACCGCGGCGCAGGAGGTCGAGCTGGCCCGGCGGATCGAGGCCGGCCTGTACGCCGAGTACAAGCTGGAGACCCATCCCGACCTGTCCCCCTCCGCCAAGGACGACCTGTACCTGGTCATCGAGGACGGCCAGCGGGCCAAGGACCACATGCTGGAGGCCAACCTCCGCCTGGTGGTGTCGGTCGCCAAGAAGTACACCGACCGCGGCATGTCCCTGCTGGACGTGGTCCAGGAGGGCAACCTGGGGCTCATCAGGGCCGTGGAGAAGTTCGACTACACCAAGGGCTTCAAGTTCTCCACGTACGCGATGTGGTGGATCAGGCAGGCCATCCAGCGCGGGTTCGCCGACTCGGCGCGGACGATCCGGCTGCCCGTACACGTGCTGGAGATGCTGTCGAAGCTGTCGCGCGTCGAGCGTGACATGCACCAGCGGCTGGGGCGCGAGCCCACACCCGAGGAGCTGGCGGTCGAGCTCGACAAGACGCCGGACCAGATCGAGGAGCTGCTGCGTACCAGCCGGCAGCCGATCTCGCTGAACGCGACGATCGGTGAGGACGGGGAGACCACGATCGGCGACCTCATCGAGGACGTCGACTCGCCGGAGGCGTCGGAGATCGTCGACCGCCAGCTGCTGGGCGACCAGTTGCGGGGCGTGCTCGAGAACCTCTCGCCGCGCGAGGCGAAGATCATGGCTCTGCGGTTCGGCCTGGTGGACGGCAAGCCGCACACGCTCGACGAGATCGGCAAGCACCTGGGGCTGACCCGGGAGCGGATCCGGCAGCTGGAGAAGGAGTCGCTGTCCAAGCTCCGCCACCCCAGCAACACCCGGCCCCTCCTCGACTGGGCCAGCTAAACCCTCACCCCGGGCCGGCCCCACCGGCCCGGCCCGGGGGTGGCCCCACCGGACCGGGGGTGGCCCGACCGCCCGAACCGCCTGACCGGGCCAGACACGCCCGGCCCGGAACGGCTCGGATCGCAGGACCCGTCCGGGCCACACCGACCCGGTCCAGGTAGCCCGAACCGCCCGGCCGGCCACAACGGCCCGGCCCGGGGCGGTCAGTCCGCCCCGGCCCTATCGGAGGGCACCCAGATCGGGCGCACCCGGCCGTCCGGGCCTTCGCCCCTCAGCCCCTGCGGCCCTCTGGTCCGTGCGACCTGCCGCCCAAGCGAACCGAGCAGCCCATGCGGCGGACTCCGGCCGGTCCGAGCCTCCCGCCGCTCAGACGCCGCGCCCCTCGGGCCCTCAGGTGCGTGCGGGCTGTCACAGGAGCGGACCTGGCGGGCCGGAGCCCCCGAGAACCCCCCGCCGACGCGCCGGAGACGACCGGCGGGACGGACCCGCGTGGCGCGGAACGCCGAGAGCCCCGGCACACGCGGAAACCGTGCCGGGGCTTGAGGTCGTCGAAAGGTCAGGCGGTGACGGGGACCGGCCGGGGCACGCGGGGGATCCCCGACATCCGGTTGTCCTCGCGCAGCGTGCGCAGCCGCTCCACCTCAGCCGTCCACATGGCCCCCGCGGGCGTCGCCTTGGCCTTGCGCCGCGCGATCCGGTCGTCGTAGGACTTGACCCCGAACGTGGCCCGCTGACCCGCCTCGGCCGCCCTCAGGGCCTCCGTCAGCGCCTCGTCGAACGCGCGCCCGGCCGCCAGCAGCTCGATCTTGTCGGCCGTGGCCGCCTCCAGCTCGCGCAGCGTGCGCTCGGCCTGCCTGGCCCGGTCGAGCACCTCGCCGAAGCTCTTGGAGATCTCCTGGTCCGCGTGATAGCGAACCTCTGCCTCCCGGCTCACCCGCGGACGGAAAAACGCCATCGACCCGGCCCTTTCACAAGCTGTCGGTACTCATCGAACGGGCCAAGCGTACGCCGTCACGCGACACGGCGGGAAATCGCCCCGGAGCGAGCGCCTTTACATAGTAAGATGATCACCATGCCCGCCAAGAGACCGCCCGTCCCCCTCTCCCGCGAGCGCATCATCGAGGCCGCCCTGCACATCGCCGACAGCCAGGGCCTGCGCCGCCTCACCATGCGCCGCCTGGGCGACGCCCTGGAGGTGGAGGCCATGGCCATCTACCACCACCTGCCCCGGGGCAAGGAGGCGCTGATGGACGCCCTGGCCGAGCACGTCACCACCGTCCACGTGGAGCAGGGCCCCACCTGGCAGGAGACGGCCCGGCTGTGGTGCAGGGCGGGCAGGGAACTGCTGCGCGAGCACCCGGGCGTACTGGCCCTGGCGCTGACGAAACCCCCCAAAGGGGCCACGGCCGTGGCCATCAAGGAGCAGACCGAGCAGCTCGCCGACGGGGGCCTGACCGACGCCTCGGAGGCCGTACGCGCACTTCGGGCCTTCGTGTTCGGCAGCGTGGCCGTCGAGGTCCAGCAGTCGGGCTGGGCCGATCCCGAAGTTGACGAATGGGTCAGGCGGGATGAAAGGGCTGATGTGGACTTCGAGCGCGGACTCGACGCTCTGCTCAAGGGATTGCAAACGTGATGCGCGTGTCGCGCTTGGCCCGTTATCCTGCATAAGGCACGCTGTGTCGAAGGTCACACGCTCCGGGGATCCTCCTGTAACAGTCCTAACGGGCTATGTCGGAACGTGTGACAAAGGTCGCACACTTGCCAGTAGGTACAACTAACCCGAGCCGGCTCCCGCCCCTCCAACCGGGAGCATCCCACGAGATATCGGAGGCACGCCGATGTGCCCGCACGACCCGGCCTGTCCGGATGCCGAGGCGCCCGACCGCGAGGCCGCACGCACCCTCGCCTGCCACCCCGAACAGGGGTGGAGCCTGCTCTGCAACGGCGTCGTCCTGTTCGAGGACACCGGGGAGCTCCTGCCCAGCGGCACCGTCATCGCTCCGCACCGGCCCGAGCCCTTGGTGGGCGCGGCCTGATTCGCCACGGAGTGGCCAGGCCCGCGCGCTAGGCGTAGCGGGCGACCCACTCCACCACGACCTCGCCCACCCGGGCGGGGTCCCGCTTCAGGTCGTGTCCCTCCCCCGGCAGCACCACCAGACGCGCCGCGTCGCCGGCTTCGGGCACGCCGAACGGGTCTCGATCCCCGTTCACCACCAGCACGTCCACCCCGGCGCCGCGTAGCTCGTCCGCCCTGGAACGTTCCGGCTTTCCCGGCGGATGCAGTGGGAAGGCCAGCGCCACCACCGCGGCCGCGCCGACCGCCTTGGCCGTACGGCAGGCGACCCGGGCCCCGTTGCTCCGCCCGCCCTGCACGAGGGGCGGCCCCGGCACCCGGGCGCGCAGCTCGCCCAGGACGATCTCCCACGCCTCGTCCTGCTTCACCGGCGACCCCGGCGCCCGTGCCCCCGCCAGCCGGAACGCCTGCGTCACCCGCGCCACGCCGATCCCCGCCCTGAGCGCCGCTTCGCGTACGGCCAGCAGGTCGGGCGCGTCCACCGTCCCGGCCGACCCGTGGGTCAGCACCAGGAGCAGCCGCGGGTCCGGCACCTCGTCGATCTCGACCAGCGCCGGGCCTCTCGGGGTCATCACCTGCATGGCAGCACCGTACCTGGGGAGGATCGCAGGTTAGACCTCAGGGCGGATGACGGCGCGGCGCCCAGCAGGGATGATGACGCTTATGTCGCACAATCGCCCCATCCGTGATGACCTGCAGGCCACTCTCGACGCCCGCCGCGATTTAGGCCCCGAGTACGAAGCCGCGCTGGTGGACTCGTTCGTGGAGCGCCTCGACGCCACGATCGCCGCCCGCGTGCAGGCCGAGCTGGGCCGGCCCGGCACCCCTCCGATCAAGAAGCAGGCCCCGGGCAGGCCGATGGTCCCGATCGTGCTGGGGTCGCTGGGCATCGGCGTGCCGCTGACCGGCATCGCGGCGAGCAGCGCGGGGCTGGTCGGGCTGATGGTCGTGTGGCTGAGCATCGTGGTCGTCAATGTGGCGGCCGCGGTGGCCGTCATGCGCCGCCCCTGAAACGGCCTGAAACGGCCTGAGACGACCTGAGACGACCCGGCGGAGGCGACAGGAGACGTCAGGCGTCGCGGTGGTAGCGGAGCCGGACCTCGGCGGCCAGGGTCTCGTTCTCGTGCTCCAGCCCGTACGACCACACCCGGTCGGCGTCCTCGGGCCGCCCGCGCAGCGGCAGCGTGCGCGCCAGCAGCTCGATGGCCAGCGCGCTGGTCTGCGCGTCCGCCCCGCCCTCGACGCTCTCGGCGAACTCGGCGCAGGCCAGCTCCAGATGCGCGATCCCGAGCTGCACCCGCAGCCCGGGCACCTCGTCGGCGGGGGCGAACTCCAGGGCGTCCAGCAGGACCTCGGCCGCCGCGCCCGGCTCGCCGTGCTCCAGCATGAGGTCGGCCAGCTCCTGCGCGGCGTGGGCGGCGAGCCGCTCGTCGCCGGCCTCCATGACGGCCCGCAGTTCCTTGTCCGCCTCGTCGAGCTGGCCCGCCGCGACGGCCAGCCGGGCCAGCGCGAAGTGGGCCAGCGGCACGTACGCGGCCGTGCCGACGCCCAGCACCGCCTGCCACGCGGCCCTGGCCTGCTCGTCGCGCCCCTCCCGCTCGAACCCCTGTGCCAGGTGACAGGCGGCCTGCGCGGCGTATTCGGGATGCCCGGTGGCCAGCGCGATCCTGGCGGCGGCCCGGGCGGCCTCGACCTGGCCGCGTTCCTCCTGCACCACGGCCAGCCCGACGGCGGCCTGCGCCCGGTCCGGCTCGTCGGTGTCGGCGGCGAGCCGGCCCAGGATGGCGGCGGCCGCTTCGAGGTCACCGGCTTCGGCCAGGCGCCGGGCGTTGTCGAGCGGCGGGGTCTCCAGCTCTGAGGACGTCAAGAGAGCTCCTTGTGCGACGGTCGCACCGAGCCTAACGACTTCTGGCGATCATGTCTGCTCACTTGACGCCGAAGGACTGGAGCGGGTGCTCAGTCCTCGTACGCCTCCAGCGGCGGGCAGGAGCACACCAGGTTGCGGTCGCCGTAGGCCTGGTCGATCCGGCGTACCGGCACCCAGTACTTGTTCTCGCGCAGGGAGGGCAGCGGGTAGGCCGCCTCGCTGCGCGCGTACGGGTGCGGCCACTCGTCCGCGGCGACCGACTCGGCCGTGTGCGGCGCGTTGCGCAGCGGGTTGTCGGTCTTGTCGTAGTCGCCGGAGGCCACCTTGGCGATCTCACCGCGGATGGCGATCATCGCGTCCACGAACCGGTCGAGCTCTCCGAGGTCCTCGCTCTCGGTCGGCTCGATCATGAGGGTCCCCGCCACGGGGAACGACATGGTCGGCGCGTGGAAGCCGTAGTCGATGAGGCGCTTGGCCACGTCGTCCACGGTGACGCCGGTCTCCTTGGTGATCTGCCGCAGGTCGATGATGCACTCGTGCGCCACCAGCCCGCCCCGGCCCGTGTACAGCACCGGGTAGTGCGGGGCCAGCCGCCTGGCCAGGTAGTTGGCCGACAGGATGGCCTGCTCGGTGGCCGCGGTGAGGCCCTCGGCGCCCATCATCCTGATGTACGCCCACGAGATCGGCAGGATGCCCGCCGAGCCGTAGGGGGCCGCCGAGACGGGCCCGACCGGCGTGCCGTTGTGCAGCGGGTGGCCGGGCAGGTAGGCGGCGAGGTGGCCGCGTACCGCCACGGGGCCGACGCCGGGGCCGCCGCCGCCGTGCGGGATGCAGAAGGTCTTGTGCAGGTTGAGGTGGGACACGTCGGCCCCGAACTCGCCCGGCTTGGCCAGGCCGACCAGGGCGTTGAGGTTGGCGCCGTCGACGTAGACCTGGCCGCCGGCCTCGTGCACCTTGGCACAGACCTCGGTGATCGTCTCCTCGTACACGCCGTGCGTGGACGGGTACGTCACCATGATCGCGGCCAGCGCGTCGCGGTGCTTGTCGATCTTGGCGTCGAGGTCGGCCAGGTCCACGTTGCCGTCGGAGTCGCAGGCCACGACCACGACGCGCATGCCGGCCATGACGGCGCTGGCGGCGTTCGTACCGTGGGCGGAGGACGGGATGAGGCAGACGTCGCGCTCGCCGTCGCCGTTGGCGCGGTGGTAGGCGCGGATCGCCAGCAGCCCGGCGAACTCGCCCTGCGAGCCGGCGTTCGGCTGGATGGAGACGGCGTCGTAGCCGGTCACCTCGGCCAGCCAGCCCTCCAGCGTGCCGATCAGCTCCCGGTAGCCGTCCGCCTGGTCGGCGGGCGCGTACGGGTGGATCGCGGCGAACTCGGGCCAGGTGATCGGCTCCATCTCGGTGCTCGCGTTGAGCTTCATCGTGCAGGAGCCGAGCGGGATCATGGAGCGGTCGAGCGCGATGTCCTTGTCCTGCAGCCGGCGCAGGTAGCGCAGCATCGCGGTCTCGGAGCGGTGGTCGTGGAAGACCGGATGGGTCAGGTACGTGCTCTCGCGCAGCAGCTCGGCGGGCAGCGCGTCGTCGGCCCCCTCGATGTCGACCTCGATGTCGACGTCTGCCTCGGTGATCCCGAAGGCGGCCCACACCGCGCTCACCTCGGCGACGCCGGTCTTCTCGTCGCAGGAGACGGAGACGTGGTCGTCGTCCACCCGCCAGAGGTTGACGCCCCGCTCCGCGGCGGCGGCCACCACTTCGGCGGCGCGGCCGGGCACGCGGGCCAGGACGGTGTCGAAGAACTCGCCGTGCACGACCTCGACGCCGGCGCCGCGCAGGCCGGCGGCCAGGGCGGAGGCGTAGCGGTGCACGCGGTGGGCGATGCCGCGCAGGCCCTCGGGGCCGTGGTAGACGGCGTACATGCCGGCAATCACGGCGAGCAGGACCTGGGCGGTGCAGATGTTGCTGGTGGCCTTCTCACGGCGGATGTGCTGCTCGCGCGTCTGCAGGGCCAGGCGGTAGGCGGGGTCGCCGTCGGCGTCGACCGACACGCCCACCAGGCGGCCGGGCAGCTGGCGCTGGAGCCCCTCGCGTACCGACATGTAGGCGGCGTGCGGCCCGCCGTACCCGAACGGCACCCCGAACCGCTGCGAGGAGCCGATCGCGATGTCGGCGCCCAGCTCGCCGGGCGGGGTGACGAGCGTCAGGGACAGCAGGTCGGCGGCGGCCACGACGAGCGCGCCGGCCTCGTGCGCGGCGGCGGCCACGGCGCGGAAGTCGCGCAGCCGCCCGGAGGCGCCCGGATACTGGACGAGCACGCCGAAGCACTCGGGCAGGTCGCCGTCGAGGGAGTGCTCGACCAGCTCGATGCCGAGCGGCTCGGCCCTGGTGGCGAGCACGGTCTTGGTCTGGGGCAGCGCGTCGGCGTCCACCACGAACACGGAGCTCTTGGACTTGCCGGCCCGGCGGGCGAGCGTCATGGCCTCGGCGGCGGCGGTGGCCTCGTCGAGCAGGGACGCGCCCGACACCGGCAGCCCGGTGAGGTCGGAGACGACGGTCTGGAAGTTCAGCAGCGCCTCCAGGCGGCCCTGCGAGATCTCCGGCTGGTACGGGGTGTAGGCGGTGTACCAGCCCGGGTTCTCCAGCAGGTTGCGGCGGATGACCGCGGGCGTGACCGTGTCGTGGTAGCCGAGCCCGATCATGGAGGTGAGCACCCGGTTGCGGCCGGCCAGGGCGCGCAGTTCGGCGATGGCCTCGGCCTCACCGATCGCGGCGGGCAGCTTGAGCCGGTCCTTGGCCCTGATGGCCTCGGGGACGGCCACCGCCACCAGGTCCGCCACGGACTCGAAGCCCACGGCCTCGAGCATGCGCGACTGTTCGGACTCCGATGGGCCGATATGCCTGGACGCGAACGGCGGAGCTGACAAGTCGGTCATGGACAGTGCCTCCCGAGGCTATGGAGACCGGCGCCAGGGCGCGGGCGAATGCCGGATCTCCCCACTCTGTCAGCGCGGGTCTGACCGCGACCTGAGAGCTTCACCCCTTGAGGGGGCTTGCACCGTCGGTGAGGTACGCCTGGCGGGCGAACCTGCTTTCCAGAGTTGCCTCACCCGAGCGGTACAGGATGCCTGAGAGATTCCGGGGAGGGTTGCTCCTTCGGCGCCCCGGGACCCAAGGCCCGGGGACTCTCCCGCACGGGGTCGTCAGCCTTGCTGTCCTAGATTACTACGATTGCTCCGGTGAGCCGCGTCGGGCGGCGGCCCACCTCAAAGATCACTAGCTCGTACGCCGCGCGCGGCGCCTCTGGGCCAGCTCGTCAGCGGGGTGGTCGGCCGGGACGCTGTCCTCGACCGCCGCTCTTTCCCCCGGCAGCTCCGCGAGGGAGCCCTCGACCTCACGCCAGACCCGGCCGAGCGCGATGCCGAACACGCCCTGACCGCCCTGGAGCAGATCGATCACCTCGTCGGCCGAGGTGCACTCGTAGACGCTGACGCCGTCGCTCATGAGCGTGATCTGCGCGAGGTCGGCGACCCCGCGGTCACGCAGATGCTGCACGGCCGTACGGATCTGCTGCAACGACACCCCGGTGTCGAGGAGCCGCTTGACCACCTTCAGCACCAAGATGTCGCGGAAGCTGTAGAGCCGCTGTGAGCCCGAGCCGTGCGCGGCTCTTATCGTGGGCTCGACCAGGCCCGTGCGCGCCCAGTAGTCCAGTTGCCGATAGGTGATGCCGGCCGCCGCGCACGCCGTCGGCCCGCGGTATCCGATGTCGCCCGGCAACGCCGCCGGCTGCTCGTCGAAGAGCAGACCCTGCTCTCCGGCACGCTGCCGCGCGCTCTCGCGCCGAACCGGATCTTCCTGGCCGGCCGTCTTTCCCTCGCCGCTGCTGACCGCCACGCGGACCTCCGGCTTTCTCTCATCCCGTGGCCTGATCTGGGGGTTCATAAAGGGCGACCACGGGTTTCACTTGCACCGTAGGACCGTGACCATGCTCAGTCAACGATCCGGCCCGGCGCGTCGTGAAGCGTAAATGCACTGAAATACCTACCCCGCCCGGCCGAAGTCCTCGGGAGTGATCGTGTCAAGGAACTCCCTGAACTTCTCCACCTCGTCCTCCTGGTCGTCCGGAATGATCACTCCGGCCTCCTGAACGACCTCCTCGCTGGCGAAGATCCGCGCTCCGGTGCGCAGGGCGAGCGCGATGGAGTCGGAGGGCCGCGCGCTCACCTCCACGCCGTTGGAGAACACCAGATCGGCGAAGAAGATGCCGTCGCGCAGCGCGACGATGTTGACCGCGCGCAGGCCGACGCCCAGGGCGCTCAGCACGTCACGGAAAAGGTCATGGGTGAGCGGGCGGGGTGGAGGCTCCTCCGCCTGGGCCAGGGCGATGGCCGTCGCTTCGGTCATGCCAATCCATATAGGAAGAAACCGCTCCCCGTGTGCCTCCTTGAGCAAGACGATCGGCTGATTTGTGGGCATCTCAACTCGAACGCCCACGACCTCCATCTGCAACACGGGCTGCTCCGTATTCCTGACCGGTCACCCGGCACAGCTCTTGGCTGGTCGCTTCTGCGGACTGGCTTCTGCAATTCAACGTAACACCCACCGGGGCCGGAATGTGCCTCCACCTCCCAGCTCGCTACGGTCTTAGCGTCCCAGGACCGACCGGACTCCCGTGCGCACAAGGGATGCGTGCAGGTCGAGCAGGAGCGTCGAAAGCTCCCTGGCCGCCTCGTCGGCCTCGCCGATGGCTCCGGGGGCGCGCCGCTTGAGGATGGGCGCGACGGCCTGCTCGACCAGACCGCACTCGCGCTCGGCCGCAGCCTTGACCGCCCGCAGGTGGCGGGCGTGCAGGCCGAAGCGGGCCAGGGCACCGACGGCACGCGCCACCTTGAGCGCCTCTTCGTCGTAGCGCCTGGCCACCGGGGCGAGCAGGCCGTAGTCCTCCAGCTCGGTGAGCGTCTCGTCGTCGATCTCCGCGGCCTCGAGCAGCTCGGCCCGGTCGTAGCGGACCTCCTGGGTCTGCTGCACGGCGCGCGGCCGGCCGAAGCTCTCCGCCATCCGGTCCTTGATCACCCGCAGCGGCAGGTAGTGGTCGCGCTGCTCGGTGAGGATGAAGCGCAGCTGCTCCACGTGCAGGTGGGTGAACTTGCGGTAGCCGGACGGGCTGCGCTCGGGCTCGATGAGCCCCTCACCCTCCAGGAACCGGATCTTGGAGATGGTGACATCGGGGAACTCGCCCTGCAGGAGCGCGAGCACCTCCCCGATGCTCATGTGCGACCGGGCCGCTTGAGAGGTCATACGCCGGAGTTGCCCCGCATCAGGAAGACGAGGCGGAACTTGCCGATCTGCACCTCGTCTCCGGAGTGCAGAGGAACCTCCTCGATCCGTTCCCTGTTGACGTAGGTGCCGTTGAGGCTGCCCACGTCGCGCACGGAGAACTGGCCGCCGCGGTGGCGGTAGAACTCGACGTGGCGGCGGGAGACGGTGATGTCGTCGAGGAAGATGTCGCTCTCCGGATGGCGCCCGGTGGTCGTCAGCTCCTTGTCGAGCCGGAAACGACTTCCCTGGTTGGGACCCCTGGTGACCGTGAGCAACGCCGTGCCGGGCGGGAGCTGCTCGACGAGCGCCCGCTCCGCCAGCAGCATGTCGCCGGTCTCAGCCTCGTACGCCTCGATTCCCGCCACGGAGATCGTGGATGTGGTATCCCCGGCGACCTCGGGTCTGGTCAGCGGTGACCCACAGCGGGAACAGAAACGGGCATCCTCGGGGTTGGCGTGCCCGCACTGCGTGCAGTAGACGCTCGGCATCGATCGGCTCGGCCTCCTACCGCGAAGACGCGGCGACGGTGCTCAAGGCGCGCCTCGCTTCGCTTTTTCAAGTTTGCGAATGCCGCAACTTACGCTGATCAGCGGCAAAGGTCAAGGCGGGACACTGGACTTTGGTTTGGACGCAGACAAAGTTACCGCCGCCCCCGCCCCGTGGTCCATGCCGCCGCGCGTTTCTACATTACGATCTTGCGGCACTGTCCGCGCACATCCTCCGGGTGACGGCTTTTCTCACCGGCTCCGTCACGGTGCGTGACGAGTCAGGTGGCGGCCTGCTCCACTATGCGGCTCCAGCGTTCGAGCAGGGCCTGGGCGCCGTCGATGTCGGGCGCCTCGGCCCACAGATCGGTGACGGGTTCGGCGGCGGCGGGCAGGACCAGCACCCAGCTTCCGTCGTCGCGGGTCACGCGCACGCCGTCGGTGGTGTCGACGCGGTGGCCGTCGGGCTCGGACTCGGCCGCCTCGATGACCGAGCGCATGACGGCGCCCTTGGCCGCCCATGGGGTGGGCACGGTCCGCTTGAGCAGCTTGACCTCGGGGATCCTGGCGTCGATCTGGCTGAGCGACAGGCGCGTGCGGGCGACCAGGCCCAGCAGGCGCATGAACGCGGCCAGCCCGTCGATCGCCGGGCTGAACTCGGGGACGACGAAACCGCCGCGCCCGTCCGCCGCGAAGATCATGTCGGGCCCGGCGGCGGCCGAGGTGAGGGCGTCGAGCGCGGTGGAGGTCCACTGCACCTGGACGCCGTGGAAGCGGCAGACCTGCTCGGCGACCCGGGTCGTGGTGACGGGCAGGGCCACCTGGCCGCCCCTGCGCTCGGCGGCCACGAGGTCGAGCACGACGAGCAGGGCCCGCTCCTCGTTGATGAGCTGGCCCTTCTCGTCCACCAGGGCGATGCGCTCGCCGACGGGGTCGAACCGCACGCCGAACGCGGCCCGCGAGGAGCTGACGAGCTCGGACAGGCGCTGCAGGTCGCGGCGGCGCTCGGCGAGCGTCTCGGTGGGCGAGACGTCGTCGAGGCGGGCGTTGACGGTGAGCACCTCGATGCCGACCCGGCCGAGCAGGGTGGGCAGCACGAGCGAGGAGGTGCCGCCGGCGCAGTCGACGACGACCTTCATGTCCCGGACGCCGCCCACGCCGACGTGGCGCAGCAGCTCGTGGGTGTAGTCCTCGATGGCCCTGGCCGGATAGGTCAGCTGGGCGATCTCGCCGGGGAAGGCGCGGCGGAACTCCTGGCGGGAGAAGACCCGCTCCAGCTTGCGCTGAGCGGCCGGGGGCAGGTCGGCGCCGCGGTCGTCCATGATCACGATGTCCACGCTCTGCGGGTCTCCCGGCGTGGTGCGCAGCGCGATGCCGCCCGCGACCGGCTCCCTGCCGGTGTGGAAGCGGGCCACGGGCAGCGGGGCGGCCTCCAGGTCGAGGACGTTGATGGCGCCGGCGGTCAGGGCCCCGATGACGGCCCGCTTGAGCGCCCTGGCGGCCAGGGAGCAGTCGCGGGAGGTGACGACGGACTCGCCCTTCTTGAGAGTGGTGGCGTACGCGCTGGCCAGGCGGACGCACAGCTCGGCGGTGATCTCGACGTTGACCAGGCCGCTGACGCCCCTCGGGCCGAACAGGTTGCGCTGGCCGCGCGACTCCCAGATGACGCTGGTGTTGACGACCGCGCCGGCCTCGATGGTCTTGAAGGGGTAGACCTTGACGCCGCTGGAGACGTACGCCTCGGCCTCGATGACGCATTCGTCGCCGATGACGGCGTTCTCCTCGATGCGGGCGCCGGCCATCACGTCGGTGCTCTTGCCGATGACGCAGCCGCGCAGGTGGGCGCCGGGGCCGAGATAGACGTTGTCGTGGACGATCGCGCGGTGCAGGAAGGCGCCCTCGCGGACGACGGCGTTGTTGCCGAGCACGGTGTACTCGCGCAGCTCGGCGCCCGCCTCCACCTTGGCGTAGTCGCCGATCAGCAGCGGGCCCTTGAGCACGGCGTCGGGGTCCACCGAGGCCGAGTCGGCGACCCAGACGCCGGGCGACAGCTCGAAGCCGCCGATGTCCAGCTCGACCTTGCCCGACAGGGCGTCGGCCTGGGCCTTGAGGTAGCTGTCGTGGGTGCCGACGTCCTCCCAGTAGCCGTCGGCCACGTAGCCGTAGATGGCGGCGCCCTTGTCGAGGAGGGCGGGGAAGACGTCCGAGGACCAGTCGACGGGCTCGCCGGCCGCCACGGAGTCGAGGACCTCGGGCTCCATGACGTAGATGCCGGTGTTGACGGTGTCGGAGAAGACCTGGCCCCAGGTGGGTTTCTCCAGGAAACGTTGTACGCGGCCCTCGTCGTCGACGATGATGATCCCGAATTCGAGGGGGTTCGGAACCCGCTTCAGGCCGATGGTCACCAGGGCCCCATTTTCGCGATGAAAACGGATCATGTCGGATAAATCGATATCCGTCAGGGCATCGCCTGATATGACCAGAAAACGATCGTCGCGGAGGCGGTCGGCGGCGTTCTTGACGCTGCCGGCGGTGCCGAGAGGGATGTCCTCGGTGGCGTACTGGAGGCTCATGCCCAGCTCGTCGCCGTCGCCGAAGTAGTTGCGCACGAGGGCGGCCAGGAACTGGAGCGTGACCACCGTCTCGGTGACGCCATGCCGTTTGAGCAGGCGCAGGACGTGTTCCATGATCGGGCGGTTGACCACGGGGAGCAGCGGTTTGGGCTGGTTGGCGGTCATCGGCCGCAGCCGAGTGCCCTCGCCGCCTGCCATGACGACCGCCTTCACCCGATCACCCCTTCTTGGCCGCCGTTACGAGCTGTCGCACCTGGGCCACGTACAGCACCCCCGCCCACCAGTACAGGCCCGTTCCCCAAAGCGCGAACGCCCACCCGACAACGCGCGCTATTTCGGCATACCACCCAGTGTGGGAGGCAAGGAAGAGGAGAGGGAAGGCGTACATGAGGTTGAACATGGCGGCCTTGCCCAGGAAATGCACTTGAAGTGCCTTATAGCCATGTTTGCGAAGTACGGGAATGAAACACGCGACGAAGAGTTCACGACCGAGGATGACCACCACCAGCCACCAGGGGATCACGTCGCGCACGAGGAGGGCGAAGACGGTGGCGAAGACGTAGAGCTTGTCGGCGGCGGGATCGATGATCCGGCCGAGCCTGCTCGTCTGGTTGAACGCCCTTGCGATCCATCCGTCGAGCCAGTCGGTGAAACCGGCCACCGCGAGGACCCCGATGGCCCACCCGTCCGCCTTGGGCCCGAGAACCAGCCAGAGGAACACGGGGACGCCCAGGAGGCGCAGGAAGCTCAGCAGGTTAGGAACCGTCCAGATCCGGTCCTCGGCGGAAGTTTCGCTCACGCAGGAGACCCTACTGCGTGGAACTCGAACACAGCGGCCCCGGCCTGACCCACCGTTCAGGCGTTTCGCCCGGGCCACCTCAAGCACCGCCCGCCTGAACCACCGGCTCTCGAACGCAAGCCCCCAGACGTGAGACCTCAGACAGGGGACCTCAGGCGCGGGACCTCAGGCGCGGAGGAAGGTGTGGGTGCGGCCGAGGGGCTCGAAGCCGAGGCGGGTGTAGAAGCGCAGGGGCCAGTCGTCGGCGTCCGCGACCAGGAAGATCAGCTCGGCCTCGGCGGCCTGTGCCAGCAGGGCGGTCATCAGGGTGCGGGCATGGCCCTTGCCCCGATGAGCCTCGCCGGTGAAGACGCTCTCGATCTGGGCGGCACCGCCCTGCATGTACAGGTCGGCTCTGGCGGCGATCTCGCCGTCCGGGGCGCGTACGCCCCAGAAGCCCACCTCGTCGGCGCCGCGCAGCCGGGACTCCACCCGCAGGGCGAGCCCCTCGATCACCTCGTCCGGCGCCTGCGGGAGCGTGTGGCGCCAGTCGCGGCGCAGCACGGACATCAGCTCCTCCAGGCCCAGCCGCTCCGCCGGGGGCGGGTCGTGGGGGATCCGGCCCCGGAAGGCCATCAGGAGGTTGGTCTCCCGCTCGTAGCCCGCGGCTTCGAAGGCGGGGGCCAACGCCGTGCCGAGCCGGTCGTCGTCCACGCACACCATGCGGTGCTTCCGCCCCGCCAGCACCTCATCGGTCGCCTCCAGCAGCCCGCGCACCACTTCGGCCCCGCTGGAGCCGGCCAGATCACCGAACTCGCCGGCCCCACCAAGCCCGCCGGGGTCGCCCGACCCGCCAGGACCACGCGGGTCGCCGAGCCCGTCAGGGGCGGCGAAGGCTTCGGGGGTCGAGATGATCAGTTTGTTGTCGTCGTAGGAGCCGGGGAAGCGGTCGTCCAGGACCGCGAAGCCGCCGGGCACCTGTGCCTGGCGGGGGGCCTTGCGGCGGGCGAAGGCGTGCTGGAAGTCCAGGGCGCGCGCCAGGTCACCGGCCGCGCCGGCGCGGCCGGCGATCGGGCCGCGGACGAGCTCATCCATGCCGGGCCGCCCTCAGGAACGCCTCGATCAGGGCCGAGTCCTTCACGCCCGGCGACGTCTCCACGCCGCTGGACACGTCGACGCCCCACGGCTCGGCGGCCGCGATCGCCTCGCGTACGTTGGCCGGGCCGAGGCCCCCCGCCAGCATCCACCGGCCGGAGGGGCGGCCGCGGACGGCGGCCCAGTCCCACGGCTGACCTGAGCCCGCCTGGGGCGCGTCGACGATGAGCAGGTCTTCGTCGTAGGCGCCGCAGCTCAGGTCGGCCCGCGCGTCCACGGCCCTGACCAGCCGGACCCCGAGGTCCTTCAGTGCGGTGAAGTCGCCGTGCGGATGCCTCCCGTGCAGTTGCACGGCCCGGACGCCGGACGTCAGCGCCGCCGCCCGCACCGCCTCGGGGCTCTCCCCCCGGAACACGCCGACGGTGAGCACGTGGGCGGGGACCAGCGCGGCCAGCTCCGCGACGCGCTCGGGCGCGATCTCGCGGGGGCTCCGGGTCATGACGAACCCGATGGCGTCGGCGCCCGCCTCGACGGCGGCGGCCACGTGCTCGGGCTCGCGCAGGCCGCAGATCTTCACATACACATCTCCGACCTTAACGGCGGCGGGCCGCTGCCGGGGACCATGACCAGACGAGTACGGCGACCACGAGGCCGAACAGGATCACCCCGTTGGGCAGGTGCGCCCCGAGCGACTCCCAGGTGAAGTGCTGGGCCATGCCGACGACGAACAGCGCGACGCTGGCCAGCGCGGGCCAGCCGGCGCCGCGGCCCGGGCGCCAGAGGAGGACGGCCAGGACGATCTGTACGAGGGCCACGAGGTGGACGACCATGCCGGCCATGACGTGGGGCTCCAGCATGGAGTCGGACTCCACGGCCTGGCCGGCGAACGAGGCGGCCACGAGCAGCGCCGCCGCCTGGGCCAGTACGGCTATGCGCAGGGCGTAGAGCAGGCCCGCCGAGACGCTCGTCCTGGGGGGCTGGGATGTGACGGCCATGGTGGTTTCCGGTCCTTTCCGCGGATGATGACGCTTCGAGGACCACATGTTCGCGGCGGGGATCAGGCCTGGTCGTCAGCCTGCCGGGTGATCCCCCGTAGCCCGCTTTGGTGACTTCCCGGTAGTCGGCGCGCGGAAAGCCCGGCCCCCGAGGACAGAGGCCGGGCTCGCGGGTCAGGAGGGCGACGGGCCGGTCCTGGGCCGGCGTACGGGGCGGAAGGAGGCGTCCACCAGGCCCGTGCGGTGGGCGACCACGGCGGCCTGGATGCGGTTGCGCAGGCCCAGTTTGTCCATGGCGGCCGCGATGTGGGTCTTGACCGTCGTGACGCCCACGTGCAGCTCCTCGGCGATCTCGGCGTTGGACAGGCCGGTGCCGACCAGGGCCAGCACCTCCAGCTCGCGCTCGGTCAGCCCCTGCGGCGCCGACGGCGTGGCCTGCTCCTCGGCGGCCAGGAAGCGCTCCACCACCCGCCGCAGCACCGACGGCGCCAGGAGCTGCTCACCGGCCGCCGCCCGGCGTACGGCGTCCACCATGCGCTCCGGGTCGTCGTCCTTGACCAGGAAGCCGACCGCCCCGGCGCGCAGGGCGGCGTAGACGTTGCCGTCCTCGGCGAACGTGGTCAGCACCACGATCCTGGCCCCCGGCCGGGCCGCGAGCACGCGCCTGATGGCCTCCAGGCCGTCGACCCTGGGCATGCGCAGGTCCATGAGGATCACGTCGGGCAGGTGGCGTTCGGCCAGGCGTACCGCCTCGGCGCCGTCGTCGGCCTCGCCCACGACCTCCATGTCGCCCGTGGCCTGCAGCAGCATGCGCACGCCCGCGCGTACGAGCGCCTGGTCGTCGGCGACCAGCACCCGGATCACGCCGCGCTCCCCGAGGACAGGCGGGCGGGCAGGTGGGCGGCCAGTTGCCAGCCACCCTCGCCGTCGGGCCCGGCGCTGAGGGTGCCGCCGACGGCGCGGACGCGCTCGCGCATGCCGGCCAGGCCGCGCCCGGAGGAGGGCAGCCGCTCGATGGCCGTGGGCGGGCGGCCGTTGCGGATCTCCACGGCCAGGCCCTCCTCGTACGGGGAGACGGAGACGCGGACCCGGGTGCCGGGTCCGGCGTGTTTGAGCACGTTCGTGAGTCCTTCCTGGACGATGCGGGCCGCGGAGGTGCGGGCGATGAGCGGGGCCTGGTCGGTGGCCGGGTCGAGGACGAGGTCGACGACGAGCCCGGCGGCGGACATGCGCTCGGCGGACTCGCGTACGACGTCGGCGGGGTTGGCCAGCAGGTCGGGCTGCCGGTCGGGGTCGCGCAGCAGGTCGAGCAGGTCGCGCAGGTCCTGCAGCACCTGGTGGCCGGTCTCGCGGATGTCGGAGAGCGCGTCGGCGACGGGGCCGTCGGGGGCGGTGTAGCGGGCGGCGCTGGCGCGCAGCACCATGGCGCCGACGTGGTGGGCGACGATGTCGTGCACGTCGCGGGCGATGCGCTCGCGCTCGGCGAGCTGGTCGGCGCGCACCTGCGCCACCGCCGCCCGGGCCGCCTCCTCGGCGCGCAGCCGCTCGGAGGCCACGGCCTCGCGGCGCACGCCGAGGTAGCGGCCGATCGCGACGGGCGTGGCGACCAGCGTCATCAGGACGCCGACGCGGAAGAGGGTGACCTCGGTGTCGTCGCCGACGACGGCGATCGCGGTGAGCAGGGAGCCGGTCAGGTACGCGGCGATCGTCCAGGCCCAGGAGACCACCCGCATGGCGAACACGCCGATGGCGATCAGGGTGAGGATCACGCAGGTGTTGACCGCCTCGTGCAGGTAGATGTCGGCGGAGACGAGCAGCACGCCCTGCAGGGTGAAGACCAGGCCGGGCATCCGCCGGGCGATGCCCAGGGACAGGCCGCCCACCACGGCCAGCAGCCCGGAGACCCAGACGGGCTGGGCGCCGGCGTGCCAGCTCGTCCAGGTGCTGAGCACGGTGATCGCCACTCCCCCGGCGGCGAGCAGCGCGTCGGGGGTGACGTCGCGCTCGTCCAGGCGTTCGGCGGAGCTGCGCAGGTAGGCGCCGAGCACGGCGGGGAAGACGGGCAGGAGCACCGCGTACATCCACATGTTGCCGGTCACCGAGGCGCCGGGGTCGGCGATGTTGAGCGCGGTCGCGGCGATCGTGGCGGCCACGGCGAGCGAGGTGGCGCGCAGGCCCGCCGAGAAGCCGGCCACGCCCACCGACACGCACACGAGGATCTGCGCGGTGTTGGAGGTGAACGACCCGATCTGGTCGGTGACGGCCAGGACGGCGGCCAGGTAGAGCGTGACGGGCACCGGCCGGCGGCGGACGAGCCCCATGGGCAGGCCGACCAGCAGCGCCATCGGGATGTTCATCGCGGCGGGCAGGTAGGGGGTGTCGCCCGCGTGCGCCGTCGTCAACAGGTCCAGGCTCACTCCCGAGGCCGCGAGCAGGACATCCAGTGGCACACCACGCCAACGCATGGACACACGGTATCCGTATAGCCTGAACAGGCAGTCCTCCGCGCGGAGGACTCCACCTCCTCCAAGTGGCCGAAGGTCCGCCCGGGAGGTGGAGCGACGATGAGCGATCTTGCCTTTAGGTTCATGACATGTCCAACGACACCGCACTTTTCCTCGGCCAGTTTCTTCGCTCTCCGGGCAAGATCGGCGCGGTCGCGCCGAGCTCGCGGAGACTGGCCGCGGCCGTCTGCGCGCCGATTCCCGAGCGCGGCGAGCCGATCGTGGTGGAGCTCGGCCCCGGCACGGGGTCCTTCACCGCGGAGATCCAGCGGCGCCTGGACGGCCGTGGCCACCATCTGGCCGTGGAGCTGAACGAGCCGCTGGCGAAGCTGCTGGCGGAGCGTTACCCGGCGGTAGACGTGGCGCAGGCCGACGCGGCCCAGCTCGACGACCTGCTCGGGCAGCGCGGCCTCGGGCAGGCCGACGTGGTGGTGAGCGGGCTGCCGTGGGCGGCCTTCCCCGACGGCCTGCAGCGTGAGCTGCTGAGCGCGGTGACCTCGGTGATGGGCGTGGGGGCGGCGTTCACCACGTTCTCGTACATGCACGCCATTCCGCTCAGCTCGGCGCGGCGGTTCCGCGCGCTGCTGGCCGAGCGGTTCGAAGAGGTGGTGCCGGGCCGTACGGTGTGGCGCAACATGCCGCCGGCGTTCGTCTTCCACGCCCGCAGACCTCGCCCCTGAAGCCTTGAACGCGCGTAGACCCCGAACAGAACGTTCTTCTACGATGGCTTGATGGATTTCACCCTCCCCGAGAGCGCCCAGGCCGTCCAGCGCGGGATCGCCGACATCTGCTCGCGTTACGACCTCGGCTACTGGCAGCGGTGCGAGAGCGAGAAGAAGTGGCCAGAGGAGGTCTGGGCGGAGCTGGCCAAGGGCGGCTGGCTGGGGCTGGCGGTGCCGGAGGAGTACGGCGGGGGCGGGCAGGGGCTGCTGGAGCTGGCCGTGGCCACGGAGACGCTGTCGGCGTCGGGGGCGGCGGGCGGGGCCGCCTTCACGTACGTGCTCACCCCCGGTTTCGGCGCCCTCACCCTCGCCCGCCACGGCAGCGCCGAGCAGCGCGCCGAGCTGCTGCCCGGCCTGGCCACGGGCGAGGTGGAGACCTGTTTCGCGCTGACCGAGCCGGACGCCGGGTCCAACTCGCTGGCGATCACCACCTCGGCCCGGCGCGACGGCGGCGACTACGTGGTCAACGGCCAGAAGATCTGGATCACCGGCGTGCAGCGGGCCACCTGGATGCTGCTGGTGACCAGGACCGTCCCGGCCGCCGAGGCGTCACCGCGTACGGACGGGCTGACGGTGTTCCTGGTGAACGTGCCCGAGGCGGTCGCCGCCGGGCGGCTGTCCTACCGGCCGATCCCCAAGATGGGCGCGAACACGACGCCGTCGAACATGGTGTTCGTCGATGACCTGCGCGTGCCCGCCGATCGGGTGGTCGGCGAGGTGGACCGGGGCGTGGCCGTGCTCTGGGACATCCTCAACCCCGAGCGGATCCTGCTGGCCGCCTCCGCGCTCGGCACGGCCGAGGTGGCGCTGCGGGTGGCCGTCGGCTACGCCAAGGAGCGCGAGGTGTTCGGCCGGCCGATCGGCGCCAACCAGTCGATCGCGTTCCCGCTGGCCCAGGTCAAGGCCAAGATCGAGCTGGCCCGGCTGATGATCTACAAGGCGGCCTGGTGCTTCGACCGGCGCCTGCCGAGCGGCACCGAGGCCAACATCGCCAAGCTGACCGCGTCACAGGCGGCGTGGGAGGCCGCCGACGCCGCGTTCCAGACGCACGGCGGGATGGCGTACTCGCTGGAATATCCCGTGGCCAGGCTGCTGGCCGACGCCCGTATCGGGAAGGTCGCACCTGTGACCGAGGAGCTTCTGCTCAACTACCTCGCGACGCAGGTGCTCGGGTTGCCCCGCAGCTTCTAGCGACCTTCGCCGCCCCGGTCACGCCCGTGATCGGAGAGGCCGTCGCGTGCCGCTTTTCCGAAATCGTGCTCTCCCCTTTCGCCGTCCGGTGGACGGCCGGCAGGCGCGCCTTCCCTCGGTGAGGCCCTGGTTCCGTTCGCCCAGGCACCGTTCTCGGCCCCGGCGAACAGGGCTCTCACCGCGTGGGCGCCGGCGCGTCGGCTGGCCCACCACCCCGTTGTTCCTTCCACGGCTGCGCCTACCCGAGGCGCGGGGAAGCACACCCGGCTCAGCCGAACGACGGGGGGCGCTTCTCGCGCAGCGCGCGTACGCCCTCGGCCACGTCGGGGCCGGTGAAGCCGAGGAACTCCATGGCGAGCGAGGCGTCGAACGAGGGCCCGGCCAGCCGCAGCCAGTTGTTGAGCGAGTATTTCGTCAGCCTGATCGCCTCTTGGGCGCCGGCCGCGAGCCTGACCGCGATCTCCATGGCCCGCTCGTGCACCTGGTCGTCGTCCACGCACACGCTGACCAGCCCCATCCGCTCGGCCTGCTCCCCCGTGACGGGCTCGCACAGCAGCAGGTGGTATTTGGCCTTGGCCATCCCGCACAGCAGCGGCCAGACGATCGCGGCGTGGTCGCCGGCCGCGACGCCGAGCCTGGTGTGCCCGTCGATGATCCGCGCGGTCCGGCCGGCCACGGAGATGTCGGCCAGCAGCGCGACCGCGAGCCCGGCGCCGACGGCGGGGCCCTGGATGGCGGAGACGATCGGCTTGGAGCAGTTGAGGACGTTGTAGACGATGTCGCGGGCCTCGGCGAACACGCGCAGCCTGGTGGCGTGGTCGCGGGTCATCTCCTCGATCATGGACAGGTCGCCGCCCGCCGAGAACGCCTCGTCCTCGCCCCTGACCAGGATGGCCCTGACGTCGTCGTCGCGGTCGGCGTCGCGCCAGACCTCGCCCAGCTCGCGGTGGGCGGTGGTGTCGACGGCGTTGAGCCGGCCGGGCTCGCTGATCGTGATCCTCAGAACGCCGTCGGCCGGGGTGTCGATCTTGAGCTTGTCGTACTTCACCAGGCCCCCCGCAGCCGGTCGGCCACGTATTCGCGAGCCTCGATGGCCTGGTCGAACAGGCCCGGCAGGACGAAGAAGCTGTGCACGGCGCCGTCGAACCTGCGGACCTCGGCCGGCACTCCGGCCCCGGCCAGGCGGTCGGCGTAGCGTTCGCCCTCGTCTCTGAGGACGTCGCACCCGGCGGTCACCACGGTCGCCGGCGCCAGGCCGGAGACGTCGGGCAGGCGCAGCGGGGACAACCGCGGGTCGTCCGGGTCGGCGCCGTCGGCGTATTGCCGGGCGAACCACTCCATCTCCGCGGTGTCCAGCCCGAACCCCTTGCCGAACTCGGCGTGGCTGGGGGTGTCCATGTGGACGTCGAGCACCGGGTAGACGAGCACCTGGTGGGCCAGGCTCAGGCCGGCGTCGCGGGCCTGCCAGGCGGCGACCGCGGCCAGGTTGCCGCCCGCGCTGTCGCCGATCACGGCCACGGTGCCGGCGCTCTGGTAGAAGGCGGGCCTGGCGAAGATGTCGCGCACCACCGTCCAGGCGTCGTCGGCGGCGGCCGGGAACGGGTGCTCGGGGGCCAGCCGGTAGTCGACCGACACCACGACCGCGCCGGTCCTGATGGCCAGGTCACGGGCGGCCGCGTCGTTGCGCTTGACACTGCCGAAGACCCAGCCGCCGCCGTGGAAGTAGACCACGACAGGCAGCAGGCCGTCGCCGGGGTCGGCCCGGTAGATGCGGATCGGCACGTCGCCGGCCACCTCGTCGCGGACGAACGGCAGCTTCGTCAGCGGCCCGCGGTGGGCCGCCAGGGCGTCCTGCGCGCGCATCTCCTGGATCGCGGCCAGGTCGAGCGCGGCCAGGTCGGTGTTCAGATCCGATGGATACTGGGCGACGTAGTCCCGCGCCTGGGGATGCAGCGGCATGATCGCAGCCTATCGGGCCGCCTCGATGAACGCATCGAAGAGCCGGTTGTCCTCGCCGCGTTCCGGGTGCCACTGGACGCCCACGCCGAACCGGTGCCCCTGGAGCTCGATCCCCTCGACGATCTGGTCCTCGGCCCAGGCCACGGCCAGCAGGCCCGTGCCGAGGCGGTGTACGGACTGGTGGTGCGGCGCGGTGACCTCGGCCCGGTCGCCGATCGCCTTGCCGAGCTTGCTGGTGACGCTGACCTGGATCGTGTGCGCGCCGCCCGCGTCGGTGTGCCGGTCGCTGTCGAGCACCTCGGGCAGCCACGGGATCAGCGTGCCGCCCTGGGCGACGTTGAGCACGTGCATGCCCCTGGCGATGGCCAGGATGGGGATGTCGGCGCGGACGGCGGCCCTGGCCAGGGCCAGCTCGCAGCGGTCGCGGTGCTCCTGGGGCTCGGGCGCGCGCCGGTCCTGCTCGGCGTTGTAGGCGGCGGCCCCGACCTCGACGCCGCCGGCCAGGACGAGGCCGCGCAGGCCGCGTACGTAGTCCTCGGCGGTGTGCGGGGTGAGCGGCGGCAGCATCACGGGCGCGCCCCCGGCCCGGCCGACCGCCTTGGCGTAGGAAGGGGGAGACAGGACGGCCTCACGCACCCAGTCGCCCCAGCGGGCTGCTTCGAAGTAGGCGGTGATACCGATGAGCGGTCGGGACATGCGATCTCCAGGGGGCATGGCGGAGCTCGTGCCGCCGTCAGCCGGTCGGGCGACGGCCACTTGGCCCCATCATGGCGCACACCCTTTCCGATATGTCACCTCTCCTAAAGATCCCCGCCTACCACTTGCCTCCCAGGGCACGGCGCTTTCTGGCTTTCGTCCTCTTTACGAAGATGCCCATGGGAGCCGGGAGGCCGTCTCGGCGGTCAACTGGGTGAGGATCGAGGCGGCGCCCGGGTGCGCGTCGAGGAGGTCGTCCAGGCGGGCCCGCCACGCGCCGGCCTCGCCGTACAGCGCGTCGGCGTCGGCCTGCAGCCGCAGGCGGGTCTCGCAGAGCTGGAGCTGGTACATGAGGCCGAGGTAGTGGCCGACGGTGTCGCTGAGCCACCAGTAGGCGTCCGTGTTCGCGGCGAAGACGAAGATTCGCGCGCCTTCCCAAGCGACCCGCCTGGGATGGAGGACAGCCATGCCCGGATGGTACGCCCGGGGCGGCGCCCTGGAAACCGCTTTCCCCTAGGGGGGCGTTTCCCTGCCCTTTCTGCGGCCACTCGAATACGAATATAACTTTTATTCGCATTAGCCGTCCGAAAACATCGAGATCTCGCCTGCGGAGAATCACGATCCCACTACGGATAGTTCTGCTTCGCACCTTATTGGGGGGAAACGGTTGTGACGCGTCATCAGCGATGTAACACTCAATTTTGAGCGCGACGGAGGTGCCGGGGCATACCCAGCGCTCATGACCCGGAACCCTCAGGAGGTGAACGGCGAGGACCGGAATACGATTCCGGTCAAAGGGTGGGGTTGGATATATGTCGTTGAATCCACGCCTGGTGAAGGAGAGCTTCTCCGTCGTCGAGCCGGTGGCCGACAAGGCCACGGCCTACTTCTACGGCCGGTTGTTCGCTGAGAGTCCGCACTTGCGAGGCATGTTCCCGCCGGCCATGGACGTCCAGCGAGATCGGCTGTTCAGCGCGCTGACGCGCATCGTGTGGAGCCTGGACAGCCCGGACAGCCTGGCGGCTTATCTGGGGCAACTGGGGAGGGACCATCGCAAGTACGGCGTGATCGCCGAACACTACACGGCCGTGGGCAACGCCCTGCTGGCCACGATCCGCCGGTTCGCCGCCGACATCTGGAACCACGAGATCGAGGCGGCCTGGGTGTCGGCCTACACGGCCGCGGCCAATCTCATGATCGAGTCGGCCGGGTCGGACTCGGGGGTGTCGCCCGCCTGGTGGCTGGCCGAGGTCATCGACCACGAGCAGCGCCACCAGGACATCGCGGTGCTCACGTTGCGGCCGACGCAGCGGCTGCCGTACACGGCCGGTCAGTACGTCAACGTCCAGACCGCGCGCTGGCCGCGGGTGTGGCGGACGTTCTCGATCGCGAACGCGCCGCGCCCGGACAACACGGTCAGGCTGCACGTGCGCTCGGTGCCCGGCGGCTGGGTGTCCACGACGCTCATCCGGCACACCCGCATCGGCGACACGCTCATGCTGGGGCCTCCGATGGGCACGATGGCGCCGCGCGAGCAGAGCGTGCGCGACATGCTGTGCGTGGCCGGCGGCACCGGTCTGGCGCCGCTGAAGGCGATCATCGAGTCCGTCATCGCCTCCGGCCGCCGCCCCAACATCCACCTGCTGTACGGGGCCCGCACGGCGCAGGAGCTGTACGACCTGCCCGACCTGATCCGGATGGAGTCCTCCTTCCCCTGGTTGCGGGTGGTGCCCGTGGTGTCGGGCCAGCCGGCCTACGACGGGATGCGCGGCCATCTGCCCGAGGTCGTGGCGCGCTTCCCGTCCTGGGCCGAGCACGACGTGTACGTGTGCGGCCCGCCCGCCATGGTCAACGAGACCGTACGCCGCCTCCAGCAGGACGGGGTGCCCTTGTCACGCATCCACCGGGACATCGGCCAGGGCGAACGCTGAACTTTCTAGATCGGGAGGGTTGACAGCGGCGGTCTGACGGTGCCATCTGGACTTGACAGGCCAAAGTGAGGTGAACCGTTGCCACCTTCCGCCCGGCGCCGAGACATCGGCGGGATCCTGACCGTTGCCGCGATCCTGTTCCTTCCTTCGATTCCGGCGTCGGCATCGGTCTCCGAGGCCGTCCCGCTGACCGAGATCGGGACCGACGCGTCCACCGGCGCGAGCGGCCAGCACGGCACCCAGGCCGGGCCCGACACCTACCAGTGGGGCACGACGATCGTGGCCGCGCAGCAGGCCGGGAGGTTCGCCGACGGAGGGGCATCGGGCATCGCGTACGCGATCTCCGCCGACAACGGCGCCACCTGGGCGAAGGGCGTGTTACCCGGGATCACGACGCACGGCGGCGGGCCCTTCGCCCGGGTCAGCGACCCGTCGGTGGCCTTCGACGCCAGGAACGACACGTGGCTGATCTCCTCGCTGGCGCTCACCGACGCGGGCGGGGTGAGGGGGGCGGCGGTGCTCACCAGCCGTTCCACCGACGGCGGGGTGACGTGGGGAGCGCCGGTCACGACCGCCGTCGCGGACGGGGGCGACCTGGACAAGGGCTGGATCGTCTGCGACAACACCGAGGACAGCCCGTTCTACGGCCGCTGCTACACGGCGTTCGACGACGCCGCGGCCGGCAACGCGATCAAGGTGGCCCGCTCCTCCGACGGCGGCCTCACCTGGGCCGTGACCGGCACCTCGGCCACCGGCCTTGGCGGGCAGCCGGTCGTGCGGCCGAACGGCGCCGTGGTGGTGCCGTACCTGAGCGACGACGGCGGGATCCGCTCCTTCCGCTCCCGTGACGGCGGCACGAGCTGGAGCGCCAGCGTGCTGGTCTCGGACGTGCAGCGGCACCCCGTCGCGGGCGGTTTACGCGCCTTACCGCTGCCGTCGGCGGAGACGGACGCGACCGGCACCGTGTACGTCGTCTGGCACGACTGCCGCTTCCAGTTCGCCTGCGCCGGCAACGACATCGTGCTCAGCAAATCGGCCACCGGGAACGCGTGGAGCGAGGTCCTCCGGGTCACCGGCGACGGCGGCGACCACTTCATCCCCGGGCTCGGCGTGGACCGGAGCAGCTCGGGCGGCAAGGCCCGGCTCGCGCTCGCCTACCACCGCTACCCCGAGGCCGCCTGCGCCCCCGCCACCTGCCGGCTCACCGTCGCCTACACCTCCTCGCTCAACGGCGGGGCGAGCTGGTCGCCGCCGGTGGAGCTGCAGGGGCCGATGGCGCTGGGCTGGCTGGCCGGGACCACGGACGGGCGGCTGGCGGGCGACTACATCTCCACGTCGGTGGTGCCGGGCGGGAGCGCGTTCCCGGCGTTCACGGTCGCCTCGGCTCCTTCTGGCGGGACGTTCAACGTACGCACCCACACCGTCACGGGCGGCTTACCGATCACCGGCGGCCCGCCACCCCTGGTCGCCATCGAGGCCCCCATCGCCACCGGAGACCCCCGGCCCGCCCTCCCCCTCACGGCCCGCTAGAACCCCGCGCACTTCAGCGGGGTCCTTTCAGAAAAAAGTGTCAGGAGCCCTTGTGGAAGGCGGCGGCGGTCTCCTCGTCGCTGGGCCAGAACGTCTCGATGGCCAGCTCGGACACCGTGACGTCCACCGGCGTCCCGAAGGTCGCGATCGTGGTGAACATCGACAGCACCCGGTCCCCGGCCGCGATCCGCAGCGGGATCAGGATGTCGGCGGGCCCGGGCACGTGCGCCACGTTGAGGTCCACCCCCGGATAGACGTACGACGCCAGCTCGTCGTGCAGCTCCGCCAGTCGCCCGTTGCCCGACACCTCGGCCTGCCTGCGCAACTGGTGCAGCAGGTGGGCGCGCACCTCGGCCAGGTTCAGCAGCCGCCCGCCCATCGCCTCCGGGTGCAGCGACAGCCGCATGACGTTGACCGGCTCCTTCAGCAGTTCGGCCGGCACCCCTTCCATGAACATGGCCGCCGCCGAGTTGGCCGCCACCAGGTTCCACATCGCGTCCACCACGAGCGCCGGATACGGCTCGTGCCCGGCCAGGATCTTGTCCAGCGCCTCCCGTACGACCCGCATCTCGGGAGCGCGCACCTCCCGTTCGGGATAGACCGGGGCGAACCCCGCCGACACCAGCAACCTGTTGCGGTGCCGCAGGGGCACCTCCAGCTCCTCGGCCAGCTTCATCACCATCTCGCGACTCGGCCGGGCGCGCCCGGTCTCCAGGAAACTGATGTGGCGGGCCGAAACGTCGGCCTCAATGGCAAGGTCCAATTGGCTCACCCGGCGCCTCTGCCGCCACGAGCGCAACAACTCACCAAAAGACTCATCATGTACGGCCACGGCTCCCATGCCCGGAACGCTACCGCCTGGAGGGAAGGCTCACGATTACCCGCCGGGTAAAGCGGCAGGGTGCGGAATCTCCCAGTCCTCGGTAACTGTCGGTGCCCCGTGGCACGATGGCTCGCAAGCGAACATGGGAGCGATGTCATGAGTGACGCAGTGCTCGCGATCGGCACCCGCAAGGGCCTGTTCCTCGCCCGCTCGGCGGGCGGCGGCCCCTTCGAGGTCGAGCCGATCCAGTTCTCCACGGTCGCGGTGCCCTCGGTGGCGATCGACACGCGCGGCACCACGCCCCGGCTGCTGGCCGGCATCGAATACGGCCATTTCGGGCCGTCCGTCACGTATTCGGATGACCTCGGGAAGACCTGGCATGAGGCGGACCACGCGCCCATCGCCTTCCCCGAGAAGACGGGCGCGACGCTGGTCAGGGTCTGGCAGCTCGTCCCCTCGCCGTCCGAGCCCGACGTGGTGTGGGCGGGCGTCGAGCCGGGCGCGCTGTTCCGCTCGGAGGATCGCGGCGTCACCTACCGGCTCGTCGAGGGCCTGTGGGAGCATCCGCACCGCGAGCACTGGCAGCCGGGCGGCGGCGGCCTGTGCCTGCACACGATCGTCAACCACCCCACCGACCCCCAGATCCTGGGCGTCGCGGTCTCCGCCGCCGGCTTCTACCGCTCGACCGACGGCGGCCTGTCGTGGGAGGCCGCCAACCAGGGTATCCGCGCCCCGTTCTTCCCCGAGGGCCAGCAATATCCCGAATACGGGCAGTGCGTGCACAAGGTCGTCATGCACCCGTCCCGGCCGGAGCGCCTCTACCTGCAGCACCACTTCGGCGTCTACCGCAGCGACGACTTCGGCGGGAGCTGGCACGACATCGGCGCCACGCTGCCGTCCGACTTCGGCTTCCCGGTCGTGGTGCATCCGTCGCGGCCCGACACGATCTACGTGCTGCCGCTGACCGCCGACATGGACCGCACCCCGGCCGGCCACCGCTACCAGGTCCATCGCAGCGACGACGCGGGCGCGACCTGGCGGTCGTTCTCGCAGGGGCTGCCCGAGGGGCCGGTGCACGCGTCCGTGCTGCGCGACGCGATGACGGCGTCGGAGGCGGGCATCTTCTTCGGTACGCGGGACGGCGAGGTGCACTGCTCGCGCGACGACGGCGAGACCTGGTCGCTGGTCGGGCGGCATCTGCCCGACGTGCTCTCCGTGCGGGCGGCGGTGCTGTAGCCGATGGCGAAGATGGTGACGATGGTCGTGTTCGTCCTGCCCAGTTCGCTGCGCAGATGGGTGAGCGGGCGAGCGGAGGTCAAGGTGTTCGCCATCGGCGCCGACCGCCACTCCCCGCCCACGCTGGGCTCGGCCCTCGACATGCTGCGGCGTACGCACCCGATGCTGGAGGAGCGGCTGCGCGACGACTACGGGCGCATCCGGCGGCACATCAGCATGATCGTGTGCGGCGAGAACGCCCGCGGCCTCGGCGGCCTGGACTGCGCCCTGCCACCGGGAGCCGAGGTCTACGTCCTCCCGGCCCTGGCCTGAACGAGGGCCCCTCAGCGAGGGCCCCTGAGCCGGTGCGAAGCGTCGGGCTCAGGGGCCCTGCCGCGGCAGGGCGGGCATGGCCGGGTGGGTCAGGGGCAGACGCGGCCGTTGGCTTCGAAGGCCGCGTGGGTCAGGGGCATGAGCCCCGCCCAGATCTCCTCCATGCGCTCGGCCACCATCTCGATCTCGCGCTGCGGGAACGAGGGGAACGTCGAGTCCTCGTGCTTGACGCGCAGCGACAGGAAGTTCATCAGGGCGCGGGCGTTGCAGGTGGCGTACATCGAGGAGTAGAGGCCGACGGGCAGCACCGTGCGGGCCACCTCCCTGGCCACGCCAGCCTCCAGCATCTCCAGGTAGGCGCGGTAGGACTGACGGTAGCTCTGCTGGGTCGCCTCGGTGACGACCTTGTGCTGCTCGTCGGTGCCGTCCTTGAAGAGGTATTTGCCGGGCTTGCCCTCCTGGATCAGCTTGCGGTCCGGGCCGGGAACGTAGAAGACCGGGACGAGCTGCCGATAGCGGCCGGACTCCTCGTTGTAGGAGAACGTACGGTGCCGCATGAACTCGCGGAAGACGAAGATCGGCGCGCTGATGTAGAAGGTCATCGACGAGTGCTCGAACGGCGTGCCGTGGCGGTCGCGCATCAGATAGTTGATCAGGCCCTTGGATCGCTGGGGATCGGCCTCGATCTCGGCCAGGGAGCTCTCGCCCTTGGTGGAGACACGCGCGGCCCACAGCACGTCGGCGTCCGACGCCGCCGCCTTGACCAGCTCCACGTCCATGTCGCCACGGAACTTGACCTCGACCTCCGGCTCGACCATGCCCATGCGGAACCCCCCACTCGGATTGACGACGTGACGGCCCCAACCCTAATCAGGTCGGGGCCGCCGGCGCGAGTCGGCGCCCGCCGCCCCCTCCTTGTGGCGCGGCGGGCGCCCTGGCAGGTCAGCGGCCTGCCTCGATCCGGCTCAGCAGCGGCTCACGGGCGTGTCGCGAGGCGGCGACGACCCGCGAACGCGCCGCGGGTCAGCAGCGGTTCGCGGGCGTGGTGCGGGTCACCAGGTCGGTGTCTCCGGCGGTGCCGTCGAGCCAGGCGACCGTGCTCGCCGCCGTGTCCGCGGAGAAGAATCCCTGGTCGCCCCGGTTGCAGGAGTAGCGCTGGAGCGAGCCTCCCGCGACCGGCACCTGGTGCAGCTTGGGCAGCGTGGCGTTGTCGATCTCCTGACCGGGCGGCCAGAGACTGACCGTGGCGGCCGTGTCGTTGGCGTCGAACCAGACCGGCTCGGGCGCCTGGGGGCCGTCGGGCACGACGGTGGTGACGCCGGTGCCGTTGTGGGCGGCGCGCAGGATGCCGTACCGCTGGTCGCCGTCGGTGTTGTTGAGCCACAGGACGTACCGGCCGGTGATGACCGGCAGGCCGGAGTCGGTGCCTGAGACCGGGAACACGACCTCGGTGCGGGCGTTCAGGTCGTAGACCGCGGGTGTGACGCGGAAGGTGCCGCCCTCCTGCCAGACGCGCAGGTAGGCGAGCTTGCCGCGGATCATCGTCGGCTGGTAGCCGTTCACACCCGGCCCCGTGATCTTGAGAGGCGCCGCGGTGCCCCGCCTGAGCCAGATCTCGTCCTCACCGCCGGCCGGGTCGAAGGCGGCCCAGGCGACGTCGGCACCGGCGACGGCCACGGCGTTGACCGGCTCCGTCGTCTGGGCGACGAGCCGCGTCGGCGTGCTCGCGTCGAGCGGGCGGGCGTAGATCTGGAAGTTGGTGACGTCGGCGTCGAACGACGGCCAGGCCGCCTGGGTGCCGTCGGTCGCCGGGTAGTAGTTCCACCGGTCGTTCGCGGACAGGACCGCCGGCGCGCCACCGCGCACGCTCCCGGTGAAGATCTTGCCGGGGGCCGACCCGTCGGGCGAGGAGTTGGAGACCACGTACCGGCCGCCGGCCACGTCGGGGAAGGCGTTGAAGTCGGTGATGTTGTCGATCAGGACACGGCTGTCGGTGGGGATGAGCCGCTCCCAGCCGGCCTTGATGCCGTGCTGGTCGAACGCGTACGCGATGCCCAGCTTGTCGCGGCCCGACATGCCGAGGGCGCGCGCGGCCGACTCGACGGCGCGGCGGCCGTCGGTGAAGTCGTCCAGGGGCGTCATGAACTCCGTCAGCGCCTTGTAGACGAGCCTGTCGGTCTTGGCGCCGCCGATCACCTCCCGGATGTCCCACAGGGCGCCAGAGAAGATCGTGGAGTTGAGGTGCACGCCGCCGTTGTCGAGGACGATGGAAGCGCCGATGTAGTCGTCGGCGGCCACGCGGGCGTCGTCGAGGTCGCGGATGGCGCACTCGGCGGGCGTCCCGGTCTTGCACAGGTCCTCGCCCAGCAGGCTGGCGTTCGGGTCGGTCATCGGGATGCCGAACGTGTTCACCTGGACGGCGTTGCCGAAATAGTCGGCCAGGCCCTCGTTGATCGCGCCCGACTGCCCCATGTAGACCAGGTCGGCGCTGTTGGTGATGACGCCGTGGGTCATCTCGTGGCCGACCACGTCCAGGCTCGCGGCGAAGGAGTGGTAGTCGCCGCCTCCGCCGTAGACCATCTTGGTGCCGTCCCAGAAGGCGTTGATGAACGGCTGGCCGTCCAGGGTGACGTTGACGACGGAGTACATGGTGCCGCCCCTGCCGTCGATGCCCTCACGGCCGAGCCCGCGGTAGTACTCGTAGACCTTGCCGGCGCCCCAGTGGGCGTCGACCGCGCCAGTCTCGGTGTGGTACGGGCCGAAGGCGAGCGTGGCCGACCTGGCGAGCTCGGTGCCCGGCGGGATACCGGGGTTGAGGAAGGTGGTGACATCGGCGCCGGCGGCGTCGTAGGTGAGGATCTCGCCGGTGGTGCCGTTCCACATCGGGCGCGCCCGGTCACGCAGCTCGTAGGCGCCGTCGGCCCGCTGGTACGCGTTCAGCGGAACGGTCCTGCCATGGGCGGTCTGCCCGCTGGCCTGCACCGGGCCCTCGAACCGGAGCCGGTCCACGGCGAACAGGGGACGGCCTGACGCGGCGTCCACGTACGTGTCGAGCCACAACGGCCGGTTCTTCACCTTGTCCTGCCCGCGGAGCACGACGTGCCAGGCCAGCACGCCCTTGCCCTGCGGCACCACGACCAGCTCGCCGGTCTCGGCGGTGGCGGCCGCGCGCGTCCGCCGGTCGCGCAGGACCAGAGCGCGGGCGATCTTCGCGGCGGTCTCCTTCGAGACGGCCGGGTCGGTGCCGACGCTCAGCTCGGTGAGGAAGCGGCCGCCCGCGCCGACCACTTCGCGCTTGTCGCCGTCCTTACGGAAGTGCACGAGATAGTGGGCGCCGAAGACGGGCAGGCCGCGGTAGCGCTGGGCGAACCTGACCGTTTCGTCCTTGCCGTCGACCACGGTCCGCAGCGGCGTGAGGTCGGCGGGGTCGAGGTGGTAGCGCGGATCGGTCAGGTGCTCCCTGGCCGCCGCGACGGGGTCGGCGGACCGCGCGGGCTCGGACAGGCCGTACACCTCGGCGGGCGCCCGGGTGCCGGCCCGGGACTCGACCTCGGGGGGCGGGTCATCGGCCGAAGCGACACCCGGTACGGACAGCGCCAGACATAAGGCGGTGATGAGAGTGATGGGACGCCAGGACACGACACCTCCAGGGTGGTGTGTAAGGGATTCTGGCCAACCGATCATCACCGCAGAATTGACAGCGAGACAAATCACAATTCGATTACCTGAATTTGGAAATATGCATTTCTCGTTTCTGAAGAAGAAATTGATCACGCATATTTGCTTGTTGCTTCAAGTTTCTTGGCCTACAGTCGAGGTCCGGGCAACTACTTGAAGGGTCAAGCTATGAACGTCCTACTCTGGATCATCCAGATCCTGCTCGGCGTCGCCTTCGTCGTCTCGGGCGCGGGCAAGTTCTTCCCACCCGGGGAGAGGGCGCGGGAGCAGCAGGCGTACCGGGAGGACTTCACCCCCGCGCAGCTCCGGGGCATCGGCGCGCTGGAGGTGCTCGGCGGCCTCGGCGTGGTCCTGCCGTGGGCCACCGGCATCGCGACCTTCCTCACCCCACTGGCCGCCGCCGGGCTCGGCCTCATCATGATCGGGGCCGCCGTCGTGCACCGGAGGCGCAAGGAGGGCATCGCGGTTAATCTGGTCCTGCTGGCGATGGCGGTCATCGTCGTGGCAGGACGTTTCTGACCCTGGGGGTTCCTTGGTCGACGGGCTCGGCGGGCTCGGCGAGGACGAGCAGCGCGCGTGGCAGGGCCTGCTCGCGGTCATGCTGGTGGGCATCCCGCAGGTGGAGCGCACGTTCCGGGCCCATGGCCTGGTCCACATCGAATACGGCCTGCTCAACGCGCTGGCCGGGCGGCCGCTGCGGCTGAGCGACCTGGCGGCGGTGGGCAACGTGTCGATCAGCCGGCTCAGCCATCGGGTCAGCAAGCTGGTCGACCGGGGCTACGTACGGCTGCGGCCGGACGCGAGCGACGGGCGGGCCAGCGTGGCCGAGATCACCGATGAGGGGCGCGCGGTCATCGCCGCGATCGCCCCTCATCACGCGCGGGCGCTGCGCGAGGTGCTGTTCGACCACCTGTCGCCGGAGCAGACGGTCGCCCTGGCCGACGCCATGCAGGTCGTCGGCACCAAACTGGGCGCCTGTCTCGACGGCCGCCCCCCAGGCGAGGACCGCGCAGGCGACACCACAGCGCCCGGCCGCGACCACTGAAACCGCCGCGCAGGCGACACCACAGCGCGCGGCCGGGACCACTGAACCCGGCCGCTCAGGTGATGTCGCGGCGCAGCGTGGTGGCCGAGGCGATGGCCGAGAAGATCAGCCCGTAGCCGAGCAGCACCAGCCCGCCCGCCCACGCCGGCAGCAGGTACGACACGTCCACCCCGAACCCCACCCCCGTGTTCGTCAGCGCCTGCGTGGCCCCGGAGGGCGTCCACTTGCCCACCGGCCGCAACGCCGGAATCCCGTTGACCAGGCTCTCGATCACGAACACCCAGACCATGAGCGCGCTGAGCGCCCCGACCTGGTTCTTGATCAGCGCCCCCAGCCCCACCCCGGCCAGGGCGTAGAGCGCCAGCACGACCAGGACGCTGCCGATCACCCGCGCGACGGTCGCGGTGAAGGTCAGCTCACCCCCGGCGAGCAGGACGGTCACCACCAGGGTGACGCCGGTCAGCACCAGCACCGCCACCCCCAGCAGCAGGCCCACCACGAGGCCGGCGCCGAGCTTGGCCACCACCACCCGCACCCGCTTCGGCGTGGCGAGCAGCGTGGTGGTGATGGTCTGGTAGCGGTATTCGCCGGTCATCATGACGACGCCGAGCACGGCCGCGAAGACGGCCCCGCTCACGCCCGTCCCCCAGATGACCTCCTGGAAGGGCGCGGTGTCGCGGGCGGGGATGATGGCCTGGCCGTCCGGCGTGGTCACGCCCGCGGCGTAGATGGTGAAGCCGAGCAGCAGGGCGACGTAGCCCAGCATGACGAGCAGCATCACCCACCACAGCCGGGTGGTGGAGACCTTGAGCAGTTCCGCGCGAAGCAGCGCCATCAGGGCTCCCCCTCCCCCGTCAGCTCCAGGAAGACCCGCTGCAGGTCGCCGCGCTCCTCGGTCATCTCGGTGAGCACGACGTGGTGCTCCAGCGCGATGGTGCCGATGGCCTCGACGCCGAGGTTCCTGACCCGCAGCACCCCGTCGGCCAGCTCCACCTCGCCGCCCTGCCGTTCGAGGGCGGGCGCCAGCTCGCCGGGCTTGGCGGTGCGGACCCTGATGACGGGCGCGCCGCCATTGCTGACCAGGTCGGCCAGGCTGCCCTGCCGCACCAGCCGCCCCCTGGCGATGATCACGACGTTGTCGACGGTCTGCTCGACCTCGGCCAGCACGTGGCTGGAGACGAGCACGGCGGCCCCCTGGTCGTGGGCGAGGAAGCGCATGAAGCCGCGCAGCCACTGGATGCCCGCCGGGTCGAGGCCGTTGGCGGGCTCGTCCAGGATGTAGACCCTGGGCTCGCCGATCAGCGCCGTGGCCAGGGCGAGCCGCTGCCGCATGCCCATGGAGAAGCCCAGCACCCGCTTGCCGGACACGTCGGCCAGCCCGACGCGCTCCAGCGCCTCGCGGGCGCGCGCGACGGGCAGGCTGGCGGCCGTGCAGATCACCCTCAGGTGGTCGTACGCGGTGCGCCCGGGATGGAAGTTGGTGGCTTCGAGCACCGCGCCCACCTCGCTGAGCGGGTGGTCGAGCTCGACGTAGCGCCGGCCGTTGACCAGCGCGCTGCCGGAGTCGGCGGTGACCAGCCCGAGAAGGCTGCGAAGAGTCGTGGTCTTGCCGGCTCCGTTCGGGCCTAAGTAGCCCGTGATCGTGCCCGCGTCGACCGTGAAGGACACCCCGTCCACCGCGCGTACCGGACCGAACGACTTGGAAAGGTCTCGTATCTCGATAGCACTCATGGTGAGGCCGATTATGCATAATGAGACCTAGATCACACCTCCTTCGCAGGGAGGAGTTCAGAGACGATAGACCCGGCGTGCGTTCCCCGAGCCGATCATGTGGGCGATCCTGGCCGCGTCGGCGGCGCTCCACTCCCCCGCGCCGAGCCTGGCGCCGAGCGCCGCTCCCAGGGCCCGCCGAAAGTAGAGCGCGCCCAGGTAGCCGGACTCGGCCACGCCCCGGCAGCCGGAGCTGAAGAGCTGCTTGTGGTACGGCGCCAGCTCCAGCAGCTCGTCCATGACCCGGGCCGAGGCGGCGGCGGTGTGCGGCAGCGCGAGCCCGACGTCCACGTAGACGTGCGGGAAGACGCCCGCCAGATAGGCGGCCTGGCGGTGGAACGGGTAGCAGTGCAGCAGGATCACCGGCACGCCGGCGGGCTGCAGCGCCCTGACGAACGCGCTCAGCCGGACCGGGTCGGTCCTGTGCGGCTCCAGCGACCCGCCGAACCCGCTGTGGAACTGCACGGGCAGCCCGCGCTCCCTGGCCACCTCGACCGCGCTCCAGAGCAGGTGCTGCAGCAGGACCGGGTCCGTCAGCGGCCCCTTGGGGTCGGCCAGGCGCCGGTTGGCGGCCGCGATCACCGCTCCCGTGGCGGGCGGGACCGGGTCGACGTCGAGGCCGGACAGGGAGCCGATGACCGTCTTGAGCCCGACGGCCCTGGCCGCCCTGGCGGTCAGTTCCTCCTCCAGGGTGTCGAGGTAGTCGGCGGTGAGTTCCGCCGTCTCGGCCACGTCGCGCTCGATGTGCTCGATCCGGACGATCTCGTCGGCCGCGGCGCCGCCGTGGCGGCCCATCTCGGCCGCGGACAGCACGTCGAGGTCTCCGGTCTCGTCCGGCGTGGCGTCCACCAGGAACGCCACCACCCCGGCCCCGGTCAGCAGCCGCCGGTTGACCTCGCCCGCGCCCAGCTCGGCCCGGCGGGTCAGGTAGACGGCGGGCGGGGCGTGCGGCTCCAGGCCGAGCAGCGGCGCGCACCAGCGGCGCACGGCCGCGCCGAACGGGGTGTCGAAGTGGGTGGTGCCGGGCGGGGCGGGGTTGCCGCCCTCGCTGATGAGCAGCTCGAACCGGGCTCTGTTGAGGTCGTCCCGTCGCACCCCGTGGCAGTGGTGATCGACGAGCGGGGCGAGCAGCGCGTCACGCACCGTGCCGGGCAGGTCTACGGGGAGCATGCGGAGACTCTAGGCGCATTCCGCACGCTCCCGCCCGGGTTTTACCTACCTGCGGGACAGACGCAGCACGTTTGCGATGATCTTCGCGCCCGCGCCGCCGTCCTGGGTGAGGATCGACTCGGGGTGGAACTGCACGGCGAAGCGCCGCCGCTCGGGGTCCTCGATGGCCATGACGTTGCCGTCGGGCGTGAGCGCGGTCGGGGTGAAACCGACCACGCCGGGCCGCTTGGCGTGCAGCGAGTGATAGCGGGCCGCGGTGAACTCATCGGGCAGCCCGTCGAGCAACGCGCTGTCGCCGAGGCGGCTGACCTGGCCGCGCTTGCCGTGCTCGGGGTAGTCGAGCAGCTCCAGCGTGCCGCCCGCCTGCTCGACCATGGCCTGCAGGCCCAGGCAGACGCCGAACACCGGCAGGTCGCGGGCGTAGATCTGGTCGAGCAGGGCCGACATGCCGAAGTCGGTCGGCCAGCCGGGGCCGGGCGAGAGCACGACCAGGTCGGGCGCGATCTCGTCGATCATGGTGGACGGGAAGCCGTGGCGCAGTGTGACCACGGCCGCGCCCTCCTGGCGGAAATAGTCGGCCAGCGTGTTGACGAAGGAGTCCTCGTGGTCGACGAGCAGCACCTTCATGCCCAGGCCCGGCTGCTCCCTGGGCGCGGCGGCCGGGACGGCGCCGGGCTGGTTGACCGTGGCCAGGGCGCCGAGCAGGGCGCTGGCCTTCAGCTCGGTCTCGCGCTCCTCGGACTCGGGGTCGGAGTCGAACAGCAGCGTGGCGCCGGCCCTGACGGTCGCGACGCCGTTCCTGATCTGGGCGGTGCGCAGGGTCAGGCCGGTGTTCATGGAGCCGTCGAAGCCGATGAAGCCGATCGCGCCGCCGTACCACCTGCGGGTGGTGGCCTCGTGGTCCTCGATGAACTGCATGGCCCAGGTCTTCGGCGCGCCGGTGACCGTGACGGCCCACATGTGGGTGAGGAAGGCGTCGAGCGCGTCGAACTCGGGGCGCAGCCGGCCCTCGATGTGGTCGACGGTGTGGATGAGGCGGGAGTAGAGCTCGATCTGGCGGCGGCCGATGACCTTGACCGTGCCGGGGACGCAGATGCGCGACTTGTCGTTGCGGTCGACGTCGGTGCACATCGTCAGCTCCGACTCCTCCTTGACGCTGGAGAGGAGCGTGCGGATGGCCTCGGCGTCCTCGACCGGGTTGCTGCCGCGGGCGATGGTGCCGGAGATGGGGCAGGTCTCGACGCGGTCGCCGCTGACCCGGACGTACATCTCGGGCGAGGCGCCGACCAGGTGCTCGCCCTCGCCGAGGCTGATGATGAACTCGTAGGGGGCCGGGTTGCTGGTCCGCAGGCCGCGGTAGAAGCCGGACGGGTCGGCGCAGGTGGCGTGGAAGACCTGGCCGGGCACGACCTCGAACAGGTCGCCGCGCTTGAACTTCTCCTTGGCGGCGGCGACGACCTTGGCGTATTCGCCCCTCACCGGGTCGGCGGGCGGCACGGCGGGCGTGACCGGGGGCGCGGTCTCGCCGGAGCGCTCCAGGCCGCGGGTGGTGGCGCCGTCGACGGTGAACTCGTAGCGGAACTCGAGGCTGGTCTCGCGCTGCCGGTCGATCACGACGAGGCGGTCGGGCAGGTGCAGCACGAGGTCGCGCTGGTCGTCGGGGCGGACGAGCTCCTGCCTGATGGGCTCGAACTGGAAGGCCAGGTCGTAGCCGAACGCGCCGTAGAGGCCGAGGTGCGGGTCGTCGCCCTTGAAGGCGGCGATGATCTCGCGGATCGCGGTGAACACGGTGGGCCTGCGGCTGCGCATCTCCTCCGGCAGCATCTCCTCCGACTCGGGTACGTGCACCTCGACCCGGTCGGCGGTGGGCTCGGTGACCGGCTTGCCGGCGGCCAGCAGGCAGGAGGCGACGGCGGGCAGCACGACCCGGCCGCGGTCGTTGAGGGCGGTCGCCGTGATGGTGCGGCCCTTGGCGACCAGTTCGAGGCACGGGTCGACGTAGCCGAAGGCCCATCGGCTGTAGCGGCCCGGGTAGTCCATGCCCGAGGAGAAGGCGCCCCCGCGGCGCTCCCCGAGCGCGGTCACGATCTCTTCGAGGGCGGCCTCGTCCACCTCGCGTGCCTCGCGTTCGACACCGATGCCCCCGGCGGTGGTATATCCGCTCGTCTCCACTTGCTGCCCCTTATCACGTCACATGATCGAGCCCCGGGGGCGGACACGAGAAAGGCCGCCATCCGGGGCGGCCGTCCGTTGAGGAATGCGAAAACACGCGCCGCCTAGAAGCGGCGCCACCACTGGAGCTGAGCGTGAGTTCGCATAGGAGCAAGGGTAACCGCCGGACCATGATCGCGCAACGCGACCCGCCAGTCCGAGTTACAATACAGACCTGTATTGTATTCGTAGCGAAAGGGGGCCTCACATGACCGAGGCGATCACGATTCCCACCGAGCGGCCCACGCCGTTCGATCCGCCCGCCGAGCTGGCCGGGCTGCGGGAGAAGCGGCCCATCACCCGGATGGCCTACCCCGACGGGCACCTGGGCTGGCTGGTGACCAGTCACGCCCTCGTGCGCGAGGTGCTGGCCGACCGGCGGTTCAGCGCCCGCTCCGAGCTGCGGCACCGGCCCACCGAGGCCAGTGGCCGTCCCGCCGAGCCCGCCCCGCCGGGGATGTTCATCTCCTCCGACCCGCCCGAGCACACCCGCTATCGGCACCTGCTCACCGGCGAGTTCACCGTGCGCCGGATGCGCCTGCTGACCGAGCGGGTCGAGGAGATCACCAAGACCTACCTCGACGCCATGGAGCGGCAGGGCCCGCCGGCCGACCTGGTCGCGTCGTTCGCGGCGCCGATTCCGGCCGTGGTGATCTGTGAGCTGCTGGGCGTGCCCGAGGACGAGCGCGAGCGGTTCATGGCGGAGAGCGAGACGCTCATGCGCGCCGACGTGCCGGCCGAGCAGAAGGCGGCGGCCTACGTCGCGGTGCAGCTCCACATGAAGGAGCTGGTGGCGGCCAAGCGCGCCGAGCCCACCGACGACATCCTGAGCGGGCTGACCAGGAGCGACCTGACCGAGGAGGAGCTGGCCAACATCGGCTTCCTGCTGCTGGGCTCCGGCCTCGACACCACCGCCAACATGCTCGCCCTGGGCACGTTCGCGCTGCTGACCCACCCGGCGGAGATCTCCGCCCTCATCACGGACACCGACCAGGCGGTGGAGGAGCTGCTGCGCCACCTCAGCATCGTCCCCTTCCTCGTACGCACCGCGCTGGAGGACGTCGAGCTGGGCGGCGAGACGGTGCGGGCCGGGGAGAGCGTGACCCTGTCGATCCCGGCGGCCAACCGCGACCCCGGCCGCTACCCCGATCCCGACCGCCTCGACCTGGGCCGCGACACCAGCGCCCATCTCGGCTTCGGGCACGGCGTGCACCAGTGCCTGGGCCAGCAGCTCGCCCGGGTCGAGATGCGGTCGGCCTTCCCCGCGCTGTTCACCAGGTTCCCGACGCTGCGGCTGGCCACCGACCCCGGCGAGGTGCCGCTGCGCGACGACATGCTCATCCACGGCGTGCACAGCCTGCCGGTCACGTGGGAGGTGCGGTAGATGGGGAAGGTCTGCCTGGTGACCGGCGCGTCGTCGGGCATCGGCCGCGCCGCCGCGCTGGAGCTGCTGGGCGCCGGCCACACCGTGTACGGGGTGGCGCGCCGCGTGGAGCGGATGGAGGGCATCCGCGCCGCCGGCGGCCATCCCCTCGAGGTGGACGTCACCAGCGACGCCGACCTCGAACGCGCGGTCAAGACCGTGCTGGACGCGCACGGCCGCATCGACGTCCTGGTCAACAACGCCGGCGTCGGCGGCTACGGGTCGGCGGAGGAGGTGCCGATCGCGCATGCCAGGCACGTGTTCGACGTCAACGTCTTCGCCCCGGCCCGGCTGATCCAGCTCGTCCTGCCGCACATGCGCGAGCGCGGGTCGGGCACGATCGTCAACGTCTCCTCGATCGGCGGCGAGATCGCGCTGCCCCTGGGCGCCTGGTACCACGCCTCGAAGCACGCGCTGGAGGCGTACTCGGACTCGCTGCGGCAGGAGGCCGGGCGGTTCGGCGTGCACGTGGTCGTGGTGCAGCCGGGGATCATCAAGACGGAGTTCCAGGACGACACGCCGCGCGAGCTGCGGGCGTTCTCGGGGCGGGGGCCGTACAAGAGGATGGTCGAGGCGATGGCGGCCAAGACCGAGGCGGGGTTCGGGCCGGACAGCAAGGCGTCCGAGCCGTCCGTGGTGGGGCGGTGCATCCTGCGGATCGTCGCCACGCCGGACCCCAGGCCCCGCTACGCCGTCGGCTACCTGGCCAGGCTGCTGCTGACGGTCAATAGAATCCTGCCGGACCGCCTCTACGACAAGATGGTGACCCGACGAACATGACGGAATCCCTACTCCCTCAGACACCGGCCGCGCGGCCGGCCGGCCGGCCGCGCAGCCAGGAGGCCGACACGGCCATCCTGACCGCCGCGCTCGACCTGCTCATCGAGCACGGCGCGGCGCAGACCAGCATCGAGCAGGTCGCCAGGCGGGCCGGGGTGACCAGGGCCACGGTCTACCGCAGGTTCGCCGACAAGACCGCGCTGCTGGTACGCGCGCTGGAGTGGGCCAACCACGACGACGACCCCCGGCTCACCGGCTGGCCGAGCATCGAGCACATGTTCGGCGACTGGGCGGCGCATCTGGCGGTGCCGCGCAACCGCCGCCTGCTGCGCCGGGTGAACGGCAGCATGGACGACTATCCCGAGCTGATCACGACGTACCGGGACGTCAACGGCGGGCGGCGGGAGGCGGTGGTGCGCGAGATGCTCTGCCGCGCCCGCGACCTCGGGCAGTTGCCCGCCGGGATCGACGTGGACGTGGTGCAGGAGATGTTGTCGGCGGCGGTGCTGGGCCACCTCAACGGCCATCCCGACGACGAGGACGCCGAGCGCATCCAGGAGTATTTCCTGGCGATCCTGCGGCAGGTCGGCTATCGGGCGGGGTCCTGACCAGATTACATTTCCCGGCACCTCTTGCTTTCCGAACAAGATCTCTTCACCCTTCTCGACAGAGGCGTAAAGATCACCTCGCTTCATGTCATTGAAGGAGAGCACGTGCCGAACACCCCTCGCTGGCGTGCGATCCTGACCGGGATCATCACCGCCGCCGGCCTTCTCGTTCCCCAGGCCGCAGCACAGGCGGCGGCGCCGGATCCCGGCAAGATCGATACAGCCGTCCAGGCGCAGCTCGCGCAGGACGACAAAGCCACCTTCTGGGTCCGGTTGAAAGGGGCGGCCGACCTGAGCGGCGCCCGCCGGGCCACCACCAAGGACGCCAAGGCCGAACAGGTCTTCGAGGCGAAGACCGAACGCGCGAAGACCTCTCAGGAGGGCCTGCGCAAACTGCTCGACGCCCGCAGCGCCGACTACACCTCCTACTGGATCGTCAACGCGGTGCGGGTCACCGCCGACGAGAAACTCGCCGCCGAGATCGCCAAATTACCCGAGGTCGATCGCCTCGACCCGGTCCGCACGCTCACGCTGCCCAAGCCCATCTCGGGCAAGGCCGAGGCCAAGGTCAACGCGATCGAGTGGAACATCGACCGCGTCGGCGCCCCGCGCGTGTGGAACGAGCTGGGCAACCGGGGCGAGGGCATCGTGATCGCCCACATCGACTCCGGGGCCCAGTTCGACCATCCCGACCTGGTCGCGAGCTACCGGGGCACGAACCCGGACGGCACGTTCACCCACGACTACAACTGGTTCGACCCGGCGCGCGTCTGCCCGTCGTCGGCGCCGTGCGACAACAACGACCACGGCACGCACACGATGGGCACGATGACCGGCGCGAACGGCATCGGCGTGGCGCCGGGCGCGAAGTGGATCGCCGCCAAGGGCTGTGAGGTCAACACCTGCACCGACGCCTCGCTGCTGGCCTCCGGGCAGTGGATGCTGGCGCCCACCGACCTGAACGGCCGGAACCCGCGGCCCGACCTGGCTCCGGACATCGTCAACAACTCCTGGGGCGGTGACGGGTTCGACCCGTTCTACAAGGAGGTCGTGGACGCCTGGGTCGCGGCCGGGATCTTCCCCGCGTTCGCCAACGGCAACGAGGGGCCCGCCTGCCGTACCAGCGGCTCGCCCGGCCAGTACGTGACCACGTACAGCGCGGGCGGTTTCGACATCAACAACGCCCTGTACGCCCGTTCCAGCAAGGGCGAGGGCGAGGGCGGCGAGATCAAGCCCAACATCGCGGCCCCCGCCGTCAACGTGCGCTCCTCGATCCCCGGCAACGGCTACGACAGCTTCTCCGGCACCTCCATGGCCTCGCCGCACGTGGCGGCCACGGTGGCGCTGATCTGGTCGGCGTCGCCCGGCCTGGTGGGCGACATCGCGGCCACCCGGCCGCTGCTGGACACCACGGCCGTGGACGTCTCCGACACGAGCTGTGGCGGCACCGCGACCGACAACAACGTCTGGGGCGAGGGCAGGCTCGACACCTACGCCGCCGTCTCGGCCGCTCCCAGGGACGGCCTGGGCGACCTGGCCGGCGCCGTCACCGCGGCCGCCGGGCCCGTGGCCGGGGTGAAAATCACCGTCACCGGGCCGCTGGACCGCACCGTGACGACCGGCGCGGACGGCCGGTACACCATCCCGCGCCTGCTGCCCGGCGCCTACCGGCTCAGCGCGGAGAAGTTCGGCTACGCCACGGCGGGCGCCGACGTCACGATCACCGCGGAGCAGACCGCGACCGCGGACGTGCCGATGACGCTGCTGCCCACGGGTGTGGTCTCCGGCACGGTCAGCACGGCCGGCACGCCCGAGGCCGGGGCGACGGTGACGGCAGCGGGCACGCCGGTGAGCGGGGTGACCGACGCCGCGGGCCGCTACAGCCTGACGCTGCCGCACGGCTCGTACGAGCTGAGGGTCACGCCGGCCTCCCGCTGCTCCAGCGGCGCCACGGCGGCCGTCACGGTGGCCGGTGACCTGGTCAAGGACATCGAGCTGCCGCTGCGCGGCGACAACTTCGGCTACACCTGCAGGAGCGCCGCCCAGCCGTTCGCCGCGGGCACCGAGAAGCTGGCGCTGACGGGCGACGACGAGGCCGCGCAGGTCACGCTGCCCTTCCCGGTCCCGTTCTACGGCACCGGTTACGGCAAGGCGTGGATCGGCACGAACGGGTACGTCACGTTCGCCACCGACCGCGTCACCACCGGCGCCAACGGCCGGCTCCCGACCACCGGCACCCCGAACAACGCGGTCTACCCGTTCTGGGACGACCTGATCGTGGACGCCCAGGCCGGGATCTACACGGCGGTGACGGGCACGGCGCCGCACCGGGTGTTCGTCGTCGAGTGGCGCAACGTGAGCTTCTACAGCGAGAGCGGCCAGCGGGTGTCGTTCTCGGCGCTGCTGGGCGAGGACGGCTCGATCGGGTTCCGGTACAAGGACATCGAGAGCGCCCGCGACCAGGGTGGCAGCGCCACGGTCGGCGTCGAGAACGCGGCCGGCAACGACGCGCTGCTCTACTCCTACGAGGAGCCGGCGCTGTCCACCGGGCAGGGCCTGTCGTTCACGGCCAGCCGGCACGGCCTGGTCACCGGTACGGTCACCGACGCCAACGACGGCGACCCGATCGCCGGGGCGACGGTCAAGATCGGCGACGTGGCCACGTTCACGACCGGCGACAACGGCGCCTTCTACGGCCAGGTGCTGGCCGGCGACTACAACGTCGAGGTGTCCAAGGAGCACTACGGCACGTTCACCAAGCCCGTCACGGTGGCGCCGGCGACGGTGACCCGGATCGACACGGCGCTGGTCACCGGCCGGGTGAGCGCGTCGGTGGCCGAGCTGACGGTGGTCATGCCGGCGGAGTCCAGCCGTACGCGGAGCCTGTCGCTGACGAACCTGGGCTCGGCGACGCCGTACACGGTGACCGGCGAGCCCTGGTTCACGGTCGCGCCGACCGCCGGTGACCTGGCCAAGGGGCAGGCGGTGGACCTGAAGGTGACGGTGTCGAGCGCGGGCGTGGCGCCGGGCACGTTCAAGGCGGGCAAGCTGCTGGTCAAGTCGGCCAGCGGCCGGCAGCCCACCATCGAGGTCAAGGTGACGGTCGTGGTGCCCAGGCACCAGGTGGCCATCGACACGGGCGCCACCAGGAACCTGGTCGACAGCCTCGGTGACACCTGGACGCCGGACAAGAAGTACGTCCAGGGGAGCTACGGCTACCTGACCAACCAGAACCGCACGCAGAGCACGTCCAGGACCATCGCCGGCACCACCGACCAGGCGCTGTTCAGGACGGCCAGGGAGAGCATGCTGGAGTACCGGTTCGACAACGTCCCGGCCGGGACGTACACGGTCGAGCTGGACTTCGCCGAGATCAGGAACATGCGGATGGGCCAGCGGGTCTTCGACGTGCTCGTCGAGGGGCAGCTCGCCATCCCGGCGCTGGACCTGGCCCTGGAGTCGGGCACGTACACGGCCGTGACGCGGCAGTACACGGTGAAGGTGACCGACGGGCAGCTCAACGTGCGCTTCGCGACGCGGCAGGGGGCGACGATCGTCAACGCCCTGCGCATCTCGGAGCGCTCCGACAAGGCGACCCCGTAACCGATGAGGAGCCCGCTCCGCCTCCAGGCGGGGCGGGCTCCGCCATTTTCCGACATCCACGGGCGGCGGGCGAGCGAAGAAGGGGCAAGGCAACACCCACTCAAGGAGAGATCTGATGCGTAAGCAACTGGCGCTCGCCGTAGCGGTACTCGGCGCGGGCGCGGTCCTGGCCACGCCCGCGCAGGCCGGCAACCGTGACGAGGGCCCGCGCGTCACGGGCCTGACGACGGCCGGCGACCTGGTCGTCTTCGACGCCGGCAGCCCTGGCAAGGTGGAGCGGGCCGGCCGGGTCAGCGGGCTCAAGGACGACATGAAGATCGTCGGAATCGACTACCGGGTGCAGAACGGCAAGCTGTACGCGGTGGGCGACAAGGGCGGCATCTACACGCTGGACAACCGGGCCAAGGCCACCAGGGTGGGCAAGCTCACCGTGGCGCTCAGCGGCAAGACGTTCGGCGTCGACTTCAACCCGGCCGCCAACCGGCTGCGCGTCATCAGCGACGCCGGCCAGAACCTGCGGCACAACCTCGACGACCCCAACGGCGCCCCCGCCGCGGGCACGACCGCCACCGACGGCACTCTCACCAACCCGCCCGTGCCGCCCGCCGCCGCGCAGACCGCGCTCGGCGTGACCGGCGCCGGCTACACCAACAACGACCTCGACGCCACGACCGCGACGACGCTGTTCGACGTGGACACCACGGGCGACCAGGTCTCGGTGCAGTCCCCGGCCAACGCCGGCAACCTGGCGCCGGCCGGCAAGCTGGGCGTTGACGCCGACACCGACGCCGGCTTCGACGTCTACAGCGAGCTGCGCAAGGGCGTGACGGTGGCCAACACCGCCTACGCCGCGCTCAAGGTCAACGGCTCCTACCGCTTCTACACGGTGAACCCGCTGACCGGCGCCGCGACCGTGCTTGGAACGTTCCCCATGAACCGTCAGGTCAGCGACATCGCCGTGCAGCCGGCGCGGTAGTTAATGGGGTGCCCCCGGGCTACCGCATACCGGGGGCCATATGTTACTGGTTAGTACATGAGACGCGTGCGGCTTCAGCGGGACCTCCCCGTGCCGATGCCCGACGGCGTGACGCTGCTGGCCGACCACTACGCCCCGGCCGGAGGCGAGCGAGCCCCCGTCATCCTGATGCGCTCCCCTTACGGCCGCCGCGGCCTGCTCGGCTGGTACTACGGCCGCGGCTTCGCCCGTCAGGGCTTCCACGTCGTGATCCAGAGCTGCCGTGGCGGCTTCGGCTCCGGCGGCCTGCTCGACCCGCTCGGCGACGAGCACGAGGACGGCCTGGCCACCGTCGCCTGGCTGCGCGAACAGCCCTGGTACGGCGGCTCGTTCGCGATGTTCGGCCCCTCCTACCTGGGCTACACGCAGTGGGCGATCGCGCCCTACGCCGGGCCCGAGCTGAAGGCCATGGCCACCCAGATCACCGCCTCCCAGTTCAGGGACGCGGCCTACGTGGGCGGCGCGTTCGCGCTGGAGTCGGCGCTGAGCTGGACCACGCTCACCGACGGCATGACCCGCCGCTTCGTCGGCGGCGCGGCCGTGCTGACCGCGCCCCGGCTCACGCGCCGGGCGGTCCTGTCCGGGCGGCCGATGTCCGAGCTGGACCTGGCCTCGGCCGGCCGGCCGCTGCGGTTCTACCAGGACCTGCTCGCGCACCACGCCGTCCCGGCCGGCCCCTACTGGGACAAGCGCGACTTCTCGCCGAAGGTGGGCGACGTGCAGGCGGCTGTCACGATGCTCGGCGGCTGGTACGACGTGTTCCTGCCGTGGCAGCTCAAGGACTACGCGGCGCTGCGGGCGGCGGGCCGGCGGCCATACCTGACGATCGGCCCCTGGTACCACATCGACTCCCGGCACGGCCGGCCCACGATGGCCGAGGCGTCGGCCTGGTTCCGTGCCCACCTGCTCGGCGACCCGTCCGGGCTGCGGCCCGACCCGGTGCGCGTCTACGTGACCGGGGCCGAGGAGTGGCGTGACCACGCCGACTGGCCGGTGCCCGGGATGCGGGAGCAGCGCTGGCACCTGCAGCACGGCTTCGGGCTCGGGACCGAGGGGCCGCTCCCGGCCGAGCCGGACCGGTTCCGCTACCACCCGGACCATCCGACGCCGGTGATCGGCGGGCCCGTGCTGCTGGGCGACTCCCGGCCGCGCGACCAGCGGCGGCTGGAGCGGCGGCGGGACGTGCTGGTCTACAGCTCGGCCGCGCTACAGTCGGATGTGGAGATGATCGGCCCGGTCCGCGCGGAGCTCTTCGTGCGCTCCAGCACGCCCTCCGTCGACGTGGTGGTGCGAGTGTGCGACGTGCATCCCGACGGGCGCTCCCTCAACGTGTGCGAGGGGGTGCGCCGCCTCGGGCCCGGCAACTCCGGTGGCGTTGAACGGGTGGCCGTGGATTTGTGGCCGATGGGGCACCGGTTCCGGCGCGGACACCGGATCAGGGTGCACGTGGCGGCGGGGGCGTACCCGACGATCGCCCGCAACCACGGCACCGGCGACCCGCTGGGCGCGGGCAGCGCGATGGTGCCCGCCGACGTCGAGGTGTTCCACTCCCCCGACCGCCCCTCCGCCGTGGTGCTGCCGCTGTGCGCGCCTCAAGGCTGATGTCACTGGTCCTGCTGCTGCAGGGCCGGGGCGGGATGACGGCGGCGGAGCTGGCCAAGGAGCTGGAGGTGTCCGAGCGCACGGTGCACCGCGACGTGCTCGCGCTGTCGGAGGCGGGCGTGCCCGTCTACGCCGACCGGGGGCGGGGCGGCGGCTACCGGCTGGTCGACGGCTACCGGACCCGGCTGACCGGGCTCGACCGGGCCGAGGCCGAGGCGCTGTTCCTGTCGGGGGTGCCGGCGGCGCTGCGCGAGATGGGGTTGCATGAGGTGGCCGCCACGGCCCGGCTGAAGGCCGCCGCGGCGCTCTCCCCCGCCCTGCGGGACGCGCCCGCGACGGCGGCGCAGCGTTTCCACCTGGACGCGCCGGGCTGGTTCGCCGCCGACGATCCGCCGCCGGCCGCGCTGGCGCCGCTGGCCAGGGCCGTGTGGTCGGACCGCCGGGTCGCGACGGCGTACAAGGGCGGGCCGCGCACGCTGGAGCCGTACGGGCTGGTGCTGAAGGCGGGTGTCTGGTATCTGGCGGCCCGGCTCAAGGGGCGGTTCCTGATCTTCCGGGTGCACCGGTTCGGGGAGATCTCCCTGCTCGACGAGGTCTTCGACCGGGAGCCCGATTTCGATCTGGCCGCCTTCTGGAGCGGGCAGTCCGCCGAGTTCAGCCGGTCGCTGCTGCGGGAGGTGGTGACGCTGCGGCTCACCGAGCGCGGCCGGCGGATGTTGCGGCACGTGGCCGATCCGGCCGCGCTCGACGACGCGCTGGCCTCACTCGAACCCGACGGGACCGTGCGGCTGGCGGTGGAGTCGGTGCCCGTGGCGTATTCGCAGGTGCTGCGGTTCGGGCCGGAGGCGGAGGTGCTCGGCCCGCCGGAGCTGCGCGAGCTGGTCGCCGGCGCGGCCGCCCGCATGGCCGCGCTCTATGGCTAGCGGTACGCCTCCCAGCCGGTGTCGCCGCCCTTCTCGCGCACGTCGGTGAGGTAGCTCCACACGCGCGGCCGGCTGCCGTCCACGTCGGTCAGCTCGTACGCCTCCGCCAGTTCCTCGCTGCTGACCGACCGCCCCGACCAGCGCCGCCGGTCCGGATCCTGGGCCAGGGCGGCGACGCCGCGGCCGACGTACGCGGGCGTCTCGGAGACCATCCACGCGCTGTCCACCTTGGCCTCACGCCAGTTGTCCTCCGTGACGCCGAAGCCCTCCAGCATGGCCTCCGAGCGCAGGAACCCGGGCGTGACCGCCACCCCCGTGCCGCCGTGCGGGCGCAGCTCGTTGGACCAGGCGAACGCCAGCCGGTTGACCGACATCTTGGCCAGGTCGTAGTAGACGTTCTCCCGGTAGCGGGTCTCGTTGTAGGACCAGGTGCCGTCGGTGACCTCGACGACGAGGCCGCCCTCGTTCCTGATCAGCAGCGGCATCAGATACCGGCTGCTGATGATGTGGGTATCGACGGCCAGCCGGAGCAGCCGCAGGCCCTTGTCCATGTCGTGTTTCCACACCGGGGTGTCCCATTGCCAGAGGTGGTCGCTCCCCCACACGTCGTTGACCAGCACGTCGAGCCGCCCCTGCTCCCGCTCGACGCGGGCGGCCAGGGCCTCGACCTGGGCCGGGTCCAGGTGGTCCGTCCTGGCCGCGATGCCCGTGCCGCCGGCCGCGGTCACCAGCTCGGCCGTCTCCTCGATGGTCTCCGGCCGGTTCATCTCCGAGCGTCCCGCCCGGGTGCTCCTGCCGGTGCAGTAGACCGTCGCGCCGGCCGCGCCCAGCGCGACCGCTATTCCACGTCCCGTTCCGCGGGTCGAACCCGCCACCACTGCGATCATGCGCCCGATCCTGCCCCGGAAAGCCGACATCTCATGTCATGTTTTTCCCGGAAACCCTGTGATAAGTAGGGAGTTACCATGAACAGCGAATTCGAGCTCCGCGGGGTCAACCACGTCGCGCTGGTCTGCTCGGACATGAAGCAGACCGTCGACTTCTACTCCGGCGTGCTGGGCATGCCCCTGATCAAGACCATCGAGCTGCCCCTGGGCTGGGGGCAGCACTTCTTCTTCGACTGCGGCGGCGGCAACGCGCTGGCCTTCTTCTGGTTCCCCGACGCGCCCGAGGGTGTGCCGGGCGTGTCCGCGCCGAAGAACCTGCCCGACCGCGGCGAGCTGCTGTCGGCCGTCGGCTCGATGAACCACATCGCCTTCGACGTGCCACCGGAGCGGATCGAGGAGTACCGCGACCGGCTCGTCGCCAAGGGCATCGACGTGGGCGTGCTGCTCAACCACGACGACAGCGAGTTCGGCGTGGCACCGGAGATGCACGAGGGCGTGTTCGTCCGGTCCATCTACTTCAAGGACCCCGACGGCGTGCTGGTCGAGTTCGCCGCCTGGACGCGGCAGGTGGGCGGACCCGGCGACGTCGCGCACGAGCCGAAGACCGCGGCCGACCGGACCGTGTGATGCCGCGGCTGCGCCGGGTGCCGCGCGAGGAGATGACCGACCCGGTGGTGCGGTTCTTCTACGACCACCTGTTCTCCCCCGATCGGGAGGGCACGGCCACCGGGTCGCCGGGCGACTGGTGGACGGTGTTCGCGCTCGATCCGAAGATCTTCCGGCACTGCGTCAAGGGCTTCCAGCTCTACCGGGAGTCCGGGCTGGACCCGGTGCTGCGCGAGCTGGGCCAGACCAGGGCCGGGTGGGCGCGGCAGAGCCAGTTCGTGTTCTCGCAGCACTGCAAGCAGTTGCGCGCGCTCGGCGTACCGGAGGAGAAGGTGCGGGCGATCCCGCACTGGCCGGTCAGCGACGTGTTCGGCGAGCTGGAGCGGGCCGTGCTGGCCTACACCGACGCGCTGGTGCTGGACGGCGGGCGGGTGGCCGACGAGGTGTTCGCGGTGCTCGCCCGGCATCTGCCCGACGAGCGGATCCTGGAGCTGACGTACGTCGTCTGCCTGTACGAGATGCACGCCACGATGGCGCGGGCGCTGCGGCTGGAGTTCGACGACCGGCCCGACCCGATCGTCGAGGTGCCGGCGCCCGAGGGGTACGGCACGCGGGACATCGCCGACGAGCTGACGACCTGACTCATCTGACGATCCGACCGCTCGGCGCGATTAAACGACCATTCGCCGATAGGCGATCACGATCGCGGCGATCCCGTACTTATGCTGCGGATGCCGTCCCCAGGCATGTGTCTCGAATGGTGAGATTCCATCCCGACATTTAGGCCAAACCGTAACACAATGGACATTGGGTTTAATACCTCCGTAAAGCTAATCTCCCTCCATTGACAAGCTGTCAGGCGCCAGTCACCACCGGCTCCTGATCCACTCATCGGAGGGTCGATGACTACCGGGGATCCCGGGCGGCCGCGTACCGACCGCAGCCCATGGAACTGGCTGCTGGTCCTGCCCATCGTGCTGCCGCTGCTCACGTTCCTGTACAACGCCGACGAGCCACGCCTGCTGGGCTTCCCGCTCTTCTACTGGCTGCAGATCGCGTTCATCGTGGTGGGCGTCGTGTCCACGACGATCGTCTACAGGATGACCAAGTGAATGGCCACACGACCGAGCTGGTCGTCTTCATCCTGCTGTTCGCGCTGGTCAGCGGCATGGGTTTCGTGGCTTCGCGCTGGCGGCGGCCCACCGACCTGGCCAGCCTGAACGAGTGGGGGCTCGGCGGGCGCAGCTTCGGCTCCTGGATCACCTGGTTCCTGGTGGGCGGCGACCTCTACACCGCGTACACGTTCGTGGCGGTGCCCGCGCTGGTGTGGAGCGCCGGGGCCATCGGGTTCTACGCGCTGCCGTACACCGTGGTGGTCTATCCGCTGGTGTTCCTGGTGCTGGCGCGCATGTGGTCGGTCTCGCACGTGCACGGGTTCGTCACGCCGGCCGACTTCGTCCGGGCCCGGTTCGGGTCGCCGACGCTGGCGCTGCTCATCGCGATCACCGGGCTGGTGGCGACGATGCCGTACATCGCGCTGCAGCTCGTCGGCATCGAGGCCGTGCTCAAGGCGATGGGCATCACCGGGCACCTGCCGATCATCATCGCGTTCGCGATCCTGGCGGCCTACACCTACCAGTCGGGGCTGCGCGCGCCGGCGCTGATCGCGTTCGTCAAGGACGCGCTGATCTACATCGTGATCATCGCGGCGATCATCTACATCCCGGCCAAGCTGGGCGGCTGGGACTCGATCTTCGACGCGGCCCGGGAGAAGTTCGCCGCCTCGCCCGCTCCGGGTGACGGCTACATCCTCAACGCCAACAACCAGATCCAGTACGTGACCCTGGCGTTCGGCTCGGCGCTGGCGCTGTTCCTCTACCCGCACAGCCTCACCGGCGTGCTGGCCTCCAGGAGCCGCAACGTCATCAAGCGGAACATGTCGGCGCTGCCCGCCTACAGCCTCGTGCTGGGCCTGATCGCGCTGCTCGGCTTCATGGCGATCGCGGCGGGCACCAAGCCGGTCATGGCGAACGGCAAGGCCGACAACAACACGATCGTGCCGATGTTGTTCGACCAGATGTTCCCCGACTGGTTCACCGGCGTCGCCTACGCGGCCATCGGCATCGGCGCGCTCGTCCCGGCGGCCATCATGTCGATCGCGGCGGCGAACCTGTTCACCCGCAACATCTACCGCGAATACCTCAACAAGAACGCCACCGACGCCCAGGAGGCCAAGGTCTCCAAGATCGTGTCGCTGCTCGTCAAGGCGGGCGCGGTGCTGTGCATCCTGGTGCTCGACCCGCAGTTCTCGATCGACCTGCAGCTCATCGGCGGTGTGATCATCCTGCAGACGCTGCCGTCGGTGGCGCTGGGCCTGTACACGCGCTGGTTCCACAAGGGCGGCCTGATCGCGGGCTGGGCGGCGGGGCTCGCGGCGGGCATGTGGATGCTCTACCTCATCCCGAACCCGGCCAACGGCAAGCTGCACTTCGGCGGCTCGGCTTTCGCGCTGTCGAACCTGGGCTTCGACACCAAGCTGACGATCTACCCCGGGTTCGTGGCGCTGGGCGTCAACGTGCTGGTGGCGGTCGTGGCCACGCTGCTGTTCCGGGCGGCCAAGGTGGCCGACGGCGAGGACGCGACGGCGCGCGACGAGTATTTCGCCGACGAGGGCGACTCCAAGGTCAAGGACCTCGACCTGACGGGTTCGCACTGACGGTTCAGTCCGTGAGGTAGCCGGGGTTGGCGACCTCCAGCTTGGCACGTACGGCCTGCTCCAGGGCCGTGACGAGGGCCGCGTCATCGGTGACGCGGCCCTCTCGTATGGCGGCGGCCAGGTCGGCGTCGCCCGCCACGCCCAGCTCGGCCAGCCGGGCGGCGTGCCGTTCGGCCTGGTCCGGGCCGAGCTCCATCTCCCGCTCCACCATGCCGAGCACGTTGATGGCCACGCGGGTGTGGTAGCGGACCCGGCCTTCGACGGCCGGCAGCACGTCGGTCTGGAGGAAGTCGCGGACGGCGGCGACGAGCTGGGCGGCGGCAGGGACGTCGTGGAGATCGGTTGGCGTCACGGTTCCTGCCTAGCAGAGTGCGCCTCTCCTCCCAAGAGCGACATGTCCTCTTTTATCAGGGTCGGATCATGTAACGGCTAATCTGCGGCCATGCACACTCCGTCCCCCCTCGCCGACTCCCCGGTGCTCGGGCCGAAGCTCATCCGGGCCGAGGTCCTCGTCGTGTTGTCCGTCTCCCTCGGCGCCAGCGCGCTGGTGGCGTTCGTCCGGCTGATCGGGGCGCTCACCGCGCCGAAGGAGCTGAAGGGCCAGCAGGCCGTGCTCGTCGGGTCGATGGCGCCCGGCCGGCCCTGGCTGGACCTGACGCTGCAGCTCGTCCAGATCGCGATCGCGGTGGCGCCGGTGGGGCTGGTGGCGTACCTGCTGGTGCGCTCCGGGGAGTCGCTGCGGACGATCGGCGCCGACTTCCGCCGGCCCGGCGGCGACGTGGTGCGCGGGGCGGCGCTGGCGGCCGCGATCGGCGGCTCCGGGCTGGCGTTCTACCTGGTGGTGTGGGCGGCCGGGGTGAACCTGACGGTCGTTCCCGGGGCGCTGCCGCAGGTGTGGTGGCAGGTGCCGGTGCTGCTGCTGGCGGCGGCGCAGAACGGGGTGCTGGAAGAGGTGATCGTCGCCGGCTACCTGCTGCACCGGCTCGGGCAGGCCGGCTGGTCGCCGTGGAAGGCCGTGGTGGTGTCGTCGCTGCTGCGCGGGTCGTACCACCTGTATCAGGGGTTCGGCGGGTTCGTCGGGAACGTGGTGATGGGGCTGGTGTTCGGGCGGGTCTACCAGCGGTGGGGGCGGGCCATGCCGCTGGTGGTGGCGCACACGCTCATCGACGCCGTGGCCTTCGTCGGGTACGCCTTCCTGCGCGGCCGGGTGAGCTGGCTGCCCTGAAACCGTTGACCGCACAACGGTTCTCGGGATGAGATCCTGTCATGAGCTTCGCCGTGCCCGACGGCGTCCGGCCGATCCGCGACGCCGTCCACGCGTTCATGACCGAGCGGGTCGAGCCCGCCGAGCCCGTGCTGCACGCGGGCGGGCCCGCCGCCGTGGCGGCGCTCGACGAGCTGCGGGCGGAGGCGAAGAAGGAGGGCCTGTGGGCGCTCGGCCATCCGCGTGAGCTGGGCGGCGGAGGGCTGCCGTTCCTCGCCTACGTCTATGTCAACGAGGTGCAGGGGCGTAGCGAGTACGGGCAGCTCGCGCTGGGGACGTACACGTTGCAGGACTCACTGATGCTGCACGAGCACGCCTCCCCCGAGCAGCGCGAGCGCTACCTGGAGCCGCTGGTGCGCGGCGACATCGGGCCGAGCTTCGCGATGACCGAGCCCGCCGTCTCCAGCAGCGATCCCACCCAGATCGCCACCACCGCCGTGCTCGACGGGGACGAATGGGTGATCAACGGGCACAAGTGGTTCACGACCGGGGCGTCGCGGGCGGCGTACACGACCGTGATGTGCCGGACCGAGCTTGACGCACCACCACACCTGGCGTTCTCCATGATCCTGGTGCCGACCGGCACGCCCGGCTACACGATCGTGCGCGAGACGCCCGTGCTGGGGCTCGACGGGGCGCACTGCGAGGTCCGCTACGAGGACGTCCGCGTGCCGGCCGCCAACCTGCTCGGCCCGCGCGGCCAGGGGTTCGTCATCGCGCAGCGGCGGCTCGGCCCCGGGCGGATCTTCCACTGCATGCGCTGGCTGGGGCAGGCGCAGCGGGCGTTCGACCTGATGTGCCGGCGGCTGCACGAGCGGAGTGCGTTCGGCGAGCCGCTGGCCGCCAAGCAGCTCATGCGGCAGCACGTGTTCGACTCCTACACCGAGATCCAGTCCGCGCGGCTGCTCACGCTGCACGCCGCCGGGCTGATCGACGCGGGCTCGCAGGCCCGGGTGGAGATCGGGGCGATCAAGGTGGCAGGGGCGCGGATGCTGCACAACGTCATCGACCGGGCCATCCAGGTCTACGGCGCCGCCGGGCTGACCCCGGACACGCCGCTGGACCGCATGTACCGGCACGCGCGGGCGGGGCGCATCTACGACGGGCCCGACGAGGTGCACATCGACTCGGTGGGGCGGCGCATTCTGGGCACGTACGCGGCGGGCGGCGCCTGGGAGTTCGGCCTGCGATGACCGACCCGCACGAGATCGTCCGGGAGGCGTACGGGACCGAGGCGGTCGTGCCGTTCAGTGCCCGGCTGCCGGGCGGCGCGTCGCGCGAGACGTGGGCCCTCGACGTGACCGCCCCGGACGGGAGCACGCACGAGCTGATCCTGCGGCTCGACTCCCCCGGCGCCACCCTGGAGACCGGCGCCGGACTGGCGTCCGAGGCGGTGCTGATGCGGGCCGCGGCGGAGGCCGGGGTGCCGGTGCCGCGGATCGTGGCCTGCGGCGAGTCGTACATCCTCATGTCCCGCGTCCCCGGCGAGACGATCCCGCGCAAGATCCTGCGCGACGACGTCTACGCGGCGGCCCGGCCCCGGCTGGCCGCCCAGTGCGGGCGGGCGCTGGCGGCGATCCATCGGATGCCGCTGTCGGCGGTGCCTTCCGACGACGACGGCGGCGACCCGCTCCCGCGCTGGCGTGACGTGCTGGATCAGCTCGGCGAGCCGCATCCGGTGTTCGAGCTGGCGCTGCGCCGGCTGGCGGCCACCCGCCCGCCCGGCACGCGGCGCACGGTCGTGCACGGCGACTTCCGCAACGGCAACCTGATCGTCGGCCCCGAGGGCGTCAGGGCCGTGCTCGACTGGGAGCTCGCCCACGCCGGCGATCCCCTGGAGGACCTCGGCTGGCTGTGCGTGAAGGCGTGGCGGTTCGGCTCGCCGCTGCCGGTGGGCGGGTTCGGCGGGTACGCCGACCTGATCGACGCCTACGAGAAGGCCGGCGGGCAGCCCGTCGACCGCGACGCGCTGCGCTGGTGGGAGACCTTCGGCGTGCTCAAGTGGGGCATCATCTGCGTCATGCAGACCATGCGGCACCTGCGTGGCGGCGCGCGGTCGGTGGAGCTGGCCGCGATCGGCCGGCGCGTCTGCGAGACCGAGTGGGACCTGCTGCGGCTGCTGCGCGAAAACCCGTTGCCCCGCGCGCCGTCCTGACCGCAGGCTGGGGCGGTGACCATCGTACGAGCTTCCCAGTTGGTCAAGAGATTCGGCCCGGTCACGGCCGTGCACGAGCTGAATCTGACGGTCGGCGAGGGCGAGGTCGCCGGGCTGCTCGGGCCCAACGGCGCGGGCAAGTCGACCACCCTGCACATGCTGCTCGGCCTGATCACCCCCGACGCGGGCAGCATCGAGTTGTTCGGCAAGGAGCTGTCCAGGCACCGGACCGAGGTGCTCAGCCAGGTCAACTTCGCCGCGAGCTACGTCGACCTGCCCGGGGTGCTGCGGGTGCGCGAGGTGCTCGACGCCTTCGCCCGCCTCTACGCGCTGCGCCGGCCCGCCCACCGGGTGGCCGAGGTCATCGAGCTGTTCGAGCTCGGCCCGCTCGGCAGGCGGCAGATGATGGCGCTGTCGTCGGGGCAGCGCACCCGCGTGCAGCTCGCGAAGGCGCTGCTCAACGCGCCCAGGCTGCTGGTGCTCGACGAGCCCACGGCCAACCTCGACCCCGACGCCGGCGACCGCATCCGCGGCCTGCTGTCCCGCCTGGCCGCGGAGAACGGCACCTCCATGCTGATCACCTCGCACAACATGCGGGAGGTCGAGCGCATGTGCGACCGCATCCACTTCCTGTCCGGCGGCCGCATCGTGGCGGCGGGCAGCGCCAAGGAGCTGGCCGGGCGCTACGAGGCCGAAGACCTGGAAGAGGTGTTCTTGAAGGTGGCACGCGGATGACTCCGACACCGCTCTCCCTGGGCCTGCCGCCGCTGAGCCTGGCCGCCCGGCGCACCCGCGTGCTGGGCGTGGTCCGGCGCGACTTCGCGGCGCTGCGGCGCAGCCCGATCCGGATGTTCGAGATCCTGTTCTGGCCGACCGTCGAGCTGGTGCTGTGGGGGTTCGTGACGTCGTTCCTGCAGGCGCAGCGGGTGCCGTTCGTGGTGTCGTTCCTGCTCGGCGCGGTGCTGCTCTGGCAGGTGCTGCAGAAGGCCAGCAACGAGATCTCCATCGCCTTCCTGGAGGACATCTGGTCCCGCAACCTGCTCAACGTGCAGGTCAGCCCGCTGTCGAGCGTCGAATACCTGGTGGGGCTGATGCTGTTCTCGCTGGGCAAGGTGGCCTTCGCGGTGGCCATGATGGCCGGGCTGGCGCTGGCGCTCTACGGGTTCGGGGTGGGCACGATCGGGGTGGGGCTGGTGCCGTTCATGGGGGTGCTGCTCGTCCTCGGCTGGTCGCTGGGGCTGGTCGGCATCGCGGCGGTGCTCCGCTTCGGCGAGAACGCCCAGGTGATCGCCTGGTCGCTGGTGTTCGTGGTGCAGCCGCTGGCCGCGATCTTCTACCCGGTGTCGGTGCTGCCCGCGCCGCTGCAGAGCGTGGCGTGGTTCCTGCCGGCCTCGCACGTGTTCGAGGGCATGCGCACGGTCATGGCGGGCGGGGCGCTGCCGTGGGACCGGCTGGCGTGGGCGGCGGTGATCAACGTGGGCTACCTGGCGGGGGCGCTGGCGTTGTTCGGGTGGGCGCTCGGCCACGCCCGCCGCCACGGGCGGCTCTCCCGGTTCGGGGAGTGATCGCGGCGGCGATCACGTCGACGAGGCCCTCGACCACCTGGGTACGGTCCACCTCCGGGTGGTCGAGCCACCAGTCGCCGGTGGTCTGCACCATGCCGACGAACGCGTGCCCGAGCACCTGGGCCCGCACCGGATCGGGCACCACGCGCTCGGCGGTCAGCAAGCCGCCGAGCTCCTCGCCCAGGTTGCGCACCAGGGAGGTCATGTGGGAGCGGACCCTGCTGTCCTCGGCGCCGGCGCGGTGGAACAGGAAGCGGTAGAGGTTGAGGTTGGCCGAGATCAGGTCGAGGTAGACGCCGATGGTCGCTCTGGCCCGGCCGCGCAGGTCGCCGCCCGGGTCGGCGAGCCGCGGGCGGAGCCGGCCGATGACCGTGCGCACGTGGCGGTCGGCCAGGGCCTGGTAGAGGCCGCGTTTGTCGCCGAAGTGGCGGTAGAGGATCGGTTTGGTGATGCCCGCCTCGGCGGCGATGGCGGCCATGGAGACCTCGGGGCCCTCCCGCATGATGACGCGGTCGGCGGCGTCGAGCAGTGCCCTGCGCCGATCCGGATCCCGCCCGCTCACCGGTCCAGGATAGATCGCAAACGGGCGGGCAGCAGCGCGGAGAGGACGAGCAGGACGCCGATGAGGGCGTACAGGCCGGTCATGCCCGCCATCGTGCCGGGCGGTTCGGCGATCTCGGCCCAGGGCGCGCCGTCCGGGGGCGACCAGGGCAGCCCGCCGGCCTTCGACCAGGGCAGGCTGCCGGCCACGCCGAGGGCGGTGTCGAGGTCGAGGGCGAACACGACGCCGGCCGCGGCCAGCGGCAGGCCGCAGCCGAGCGCCGCCGCGGGCCAGGCGGTGAGGAGGGTGACGATCACCGCCACCGCCGCCAGGTAGCCCAGGGCGGCGGGGGCGGGGCCGAACGCGGTGGCGCCCGCGCGCAGGGATCTGGCGGCCGCCTCGGTCAGGTAGTAGACGGGGGCGACGGCGGCCAGGCCGGCGACGGCTCCGATGAGCCGCCGGGCACCTTTTCTCGGAGCGCCGGAGGAGATCACGCTCCGAGGTTGACACAGATCACGACTCTCCCGGGGACAGATCGTCGAGCCTGTGGCCATCGAGCCGGGGCCATCGAGCCGGTGGGGCTCGCGAGGTCGGCGGTCGTGCCGGGCGCGGTCAGCGTTCGTCGGTCACGCCGAGTGCCCGCAGCAGTTCGGTCCTGGCCTCGGCCGGGCCGATGCCGGGGCCGAGACGGAGTTCCGCCGCGATCCTGCCCTCGTCGAGGACGAGCACGCGATCGGCCAGCGCGATCGCCTCGTCCACGTCGTGGGTGACCAGCAGCACGGCCGGGCGGTGCTGCTCGTGCAGGCGGCGCAGCAGGCCGTGCATCTTGATCCTGGTCAGGGCGTCGAGCGCGCCGAACGGCTCGTCGGCCAGGAGCAGGGCGGGCTCGCGTACGAGGGAGCGGGCGAGGGCCACCCGCTGCTGCTCGCCGCCGGACAGCTCGTTGGGCCAGGCCCGCTCGCGCCCCGCCAGCCCGACCTCGGCCAGGCTGTCCAGGCCGCGCCGCTCGGCCCCGTTCAGGCCTGTCAGGCCTGTCAGGCCGAGCACGACGTTGGGGAGCACCCGCTGCCAGGGCAGCAGCCGGGCGTCCTGGAAGACGACCGAGACCTGCGCGGGCACCTGCAGGGTGCCGTCGCCGGCCACGTCGGAGTCCAGCCCGGCCAGGGCGCGCAGCAGCGTGCTCTTGCCCGAGCCGCTGCGCCCGAGCAGCGCCACGAACTCGCCGGGCGCCAGCTCCAGGTCCAGACGGTCGAGCACGGTACGCGTCCCGTAGACGCGGGTCAGGCCCTCGACCCGGATCAGCTCGCGAGTGTCCGTCGCCACGACAGGGCCTTCCTTTCCACGAGGCGGACGGCGGCGTCGGAGAACAGGCCGAGCAGGCCGTACAGGACGAGGCCGACGAGGATGACGTCGGTCTGCCCGTACGTGCGCGCCAGGTCCATCATGTAGCCGATGCCGCTGGTGGAGTTGATGAGCTCGGCCACGACGAGGAACAACCAGGCCGTGGTGACCGCGAAGCGCATGCCGAGCAGGAATCCCGGCAGCGCCCCCGGCAGCACGACCTTCCGGATGAACGCGCCGCGCCCGAGGCCGACGGTCTCGGCCAGCTCGACGTAGCGGCTGTCGATGCCGCGCAGGCCGTTGTGCGTGTGGATGTAGATGGGCACCAGGACGCCGACGGCGATGACGCTCACCTTCATCACCTCGCCGATGCCCAGCCAGAGGATCAGCAGCGGCATGAGCGCGAGCGATGGGATGGCCCGCTTGATCTGGACGGGGCCGTCGATGAGGGCCTCGCCCCAGCGGCTGAGCCCGGAGACGAGCGCGAGCAGGGTGCCGAGCGGCACGCCGATGGCCAGGCCGAGCGCGACGCGGCCGACGGAGGCGATGAGGTTGTCCTGGAGGCGGCCGGTCTCGATCAGCTCGCCGGCGGTGGTGATCACGGTCCAGGGCGGGGACAGGAAGCGGGGGTCGAGCCAGCCGGCGGCGGAGGCGGCCGACCAGAGGGCGAGCAGCAGGAACGGGCCCAGCAGGAAGCCCAGCCTGACCGGGCGGCCGGGGCGCAGGCGGCGGCGGGCGCGTACGGGGGCGGTGACGGCGGGCGGGGAGGCGAGCAGCGTCATCGGGCACCGCCCTTGATCGCGTCGGCGCCGACGGCCTGGAAGCGCAGGTCGTACAGGTCCTTGGCGGCCAGCTTCGGTTTGCCGGTCTCGGCGGCGAGGATGTCGATGGTCTCCTGGTTCCTGGTGATGGCCTCCGACCAGTCGGCCGGGATGTCGGGCTCGCCCGCCAGGTCGACGAGATATTTCCCGTCTTCGGCGGTCAGGCCCTGGTCCTTGACGTAGTAGCCCTCGATCCACTCCTTGGGGTGCTCGTAGACCCAGCGGGTGGCGCGGGCCCAGGCGGCGGCGTACTCGCGGATGGCGGCGGCCTTGGCGGGATCTTGCAGGGTGACCGTGCGGACGTAGAGGTGGCCGGGGTCGTCGCGCAGCCCGTGGCGCAGGGTCGTGGCGCCGTCGCGGCCGAACTTGCCCAGGTAGCGCTTGATGTTGACGCCGCCGATGGGGGCCACGTCCACCTGCCTGGAGGCCAGCGCGTTGGGGTAGATGTCGCCGGTGCTCGGCAGTTCGACCAGGGTGACGTCCTGCTTGGTGAGCCCGGCCCGCTTGAGGACCTTGAGCACGAGAGCGCCCTGGGCCTGGCCGGGGCTGTAGGCGATCTTCTTGCCGCGCAGGTCGGCGAGGGTCTTCACGGGGACGCCGGGGGCGACGCCGAGCTCGTACGTGGGGTGGTCGAGGGGGTCCTTGCGGAACTTGGAGGCGACGATCTTCACGGGCAGGCCGGTCCAGTTGGCGTGGATGGCCGGGATCTCGGCCACCGCGCCGACGTCGAGGGCGTCGGCCCTGAACGCCTCGCTGGTCTGCGGGCCGCCGCTGAGGTTGGCCCACTCGATGTCGAACGAAAATTTGTCGATCTCGCCGGAGAGCTGGAGGGCCACCTTGGTGGGCGGGTCGCCGACGATCAGCTTGGTGCCCTCGGGGACGGAGGCGGGCAGCGGGGCGTCGGCCGCGAGCACGGCCTTCGGCTTCTCCTGCGCGGCGCACGCGGTCAGGGCGGCGAGCAGCAGTACGGCGAGCGCCGGTCTGAGGCGGGGGGAGGCAGACATGTCGGTGTGTCCTCTGGTCGTCGCTGATGGGGGTGTCGATGCGGCGATCAGCGACATTGCGCGCTGGCGACGTGGCCGTGGTCCACGTGCAGGCGCCTGGTCAAGCTCATGACCATGAAGCTACGAGCCCTCGGGCATTAAGTCAACATTTCCTACCAGATTTACATGTTTTGATTCACGATACGGGCGATCGTCTCGAAAGGGTCGTACCGCCGGGCGGCCGCGCGCAGCCGCGCCACCGCCCGGCGGTGGCGCTCGTCGCCCAGCACCGTCATCACGGCCCGGCGCACGTCCTCCGGCTCGGGGCGGCCGGTGCGCAGGTCGATCCCGGCGCCGCTCCACGACACGCGGGCGGCGATGTCGGCCTTGTCCTCCGTGGTCCCCGCCACCACGAGGGGCACGCCGTGGTGGATCGCCGCGTGCACGCCGCCGTAGCCGCCGTTGGTGACCAGCACGTCCGCGTACGGCAGAAGCCGGTCGAAGGGCACGTAACCGGCCACGATCGCGTTACCCGGGATACCGGGCGCACCGGCCGGGCCCTCGGCGGACCCGGTGGCGCCAGGCGTCCCGGCCGGACCCTCGGCGAGCCCGGTGGCGCCAGGCGTCCCGGCCGGACCGTCGGCGGGCACGATCGCGGCCCGCACCTCGGCCGGGCCGTCGGGGCGGGCGGTCGCGGCCACCACCAGGACCTCCTCCCCCGCCAGGCCGCGCAGCGCCGGCACGACGAGGCGGCCCAGGTCCGCGTTGGCCAGTGTGCCCTGGGTGACCACGACGACGGGTCGGCCCCTTTCCGCCGCACCGCTCAGCTCGCCCCACCAGTCCGGTGGCTCGAACCCGGCGCTCGCGGGCGGCGGCAGGGGGCCGGCGAAGCGGAAGGAGGCGGGCAGGTCCGAGCGCGGGTACTCGAACTCCGGCACCGTGAGCTGCAGGTAGTGGTCGGGCACGCTGACGGTGGCGTCGTACAGGTGGCCGGGCAGGTCGGCGCCCAGCGCGGCGAACACCTTCGCGCAGTGCTCCTGCACGGGCGCGAAGGCCGCCCGCGCCGCCGCGTTCAGCGCGAGGTGCGTCTCACGCCCGCTGGGCCGCAGACCGAGCCCGTACGGCGGCGCGTCCGCGCTCTGGGCCATCACCGGCACGACGCCCAGGCCGACCACCGCCGGCCGCGGCCCGCGCCGCTCCCCCAGCACCAGCGGGAACGTGCCGAGGAACAGCACATCGGCCACCACCGCCCCGGCCGGGAACGTCTCCAGCAGCGCCGCGAGCGCCCTCCACTGGCCGGGCGCGCAGTCGGCGAACACCTGCCGCGCGTAGACGGCGTCCATCTCGGGCCCCGGCGCGGCGGTGGCGAGCTCGGGAAAGTGCGCGGTCATGCGGCGATCGTCGTAGTCGGCCTCGGGCGGCAGGGACACGTGCCGCGCACCGGTGGCGCGGACCCGGCCGGCGAAGCGGGAGCCGGTCAGCATCGCCACGTCGTGGCCCCGGCGCACCAGGTCGGCCGCGACCGACAGCAGCGGGGTGACGTGGCCGTGGAGAGGCGTGGCGGCGACGATGATGCGCGGCATGAACGATCCCCCGATCAGCGCGGCAAGGGTGCCCGCCGCGTGCGGATCGTACAGGTGCTAAAGTCGCCCCGCGAGTGTGATCGCTGAAGAGACGAGGGGGTTGATGAATATGGCTGCCGTCAGCCGTCATCAGCATGCCCTTGTCCGGCCCGCCTGAGCTCGGCTCCGCGGGCCGGTCGTTCCCCGTAACGACCAGGAGTTTCACCTTGTCTCATCCGGATCTGCTCACCGACCGTCTCGTCCTGCGTTCCTGGACCTCCGGTGAGGTCGCCGCCGTCCTCGACGGCGCGCGGCCGGCGCACTGGGCGGGAGACTTCCCCGCCGAGGGCGACCACGTCATCGCCGGCCTGTTCGCCGGCAACCCGGCGTGGCTGGCGGAGTTCGGCCACCGCCAGATCGTCGAGCGTGACAGCGGCCTGACCGTCGGCTCCATCGGCCTGTTCTGGCCGCCCGCCGATGGCGTCGTCGAGATCGGTTACGGCATCGTCGCCTCGCGGCGCGGCCGCGGCTACGCTCCCGAGGCGACCCGGGCCCTGACCGGCCACGCCCTCACCGCGCCCGGGGTGCGCACGGTGTGCGCCACGGTCGAGCCCGCCAACCCGGCCTCCATCCGGGTCCTGGAGAAGGCCGGCTTCCAGCCGATGCCCGGCCTGAGCGACGACGGCACCATCCGCTACCACCGGACCGCGTAAACGAGAGCCGGCGGGGATCGCCGATCCCCGCCGGTCGTGGCCGCACCGTGATCCGGTTACGGCCTGATCTGCCGCTATGGAGAAAATGACCTCCTCCCAGCGGGCCGGAGAGCGGCTCTTACTTGATCGTGGCCAGATCCAGGACGTACATCTCGTTCTTGATCTGGTAGGTCATCAGCCGGTCGCTGCCGCCGTCGGGAAGCGCCATCGATCCCTTCGCGTCCGGCCGGATGCCGAGATCGGCGGACCTGCCGGTGCCGGCGTCGTAGAGCGTCGGGACGGCCTGCCGTCCCGGCCCCCTCAGCGTGATCCTGAAGAAGCGGTCCAGGCCGGCCTCGTCGCCGGGATGAAAGGCGCTCGGCAGCCGGCGCTCATGGGAGCCGTCGCGGTCGCGGACGAACCTGCGCAGGATGATCTGGTTCCGCGCCGTGTCCGGGCACCGGCGGGTGCCGCACTTGATCTCTTTGCCGGAGGCGTCGCGGCGGCGTTCGACCTTGATCGTCTTGTACCGCACGGCCACGCCCGCGCACCGGTCGACGCCGCACCTGACCTCCTCGTCGGCCTTGACCACGGCGTCGCGCCGCTCACCGGTCTCGGCGTTGAGCAGCTCGCGGAAGATCGCCTTCCCTTGGTGGACGCCCACCCACGGCCACCGCAGGATGTGGTGCCGCTCGGCGCCCTTCACCGGCTGCGGCGAGCCCCCGCTCAGCGGCACCCGGTAGACCCCGCCCTTCTCGTAGGCGAAGACCACGTCCGAACCCGTCACGGCCAGCCCGTCGATGTGCCCCTGCCGTATGACGTTTCCGAGGGGGACGTCGGTCACCGTCCGAGGCCGGCCGCCGGTGACCGGGACCGTCCAGATCCGGGCGACCCGGGGGCCGCCCGCCTCCTTGTGGGACGCCCACCAGACGATGTTGCCGCCACCGGCGGCGACGCCGTCGGCGAAGATCGCCGATCCCTTCGTCGGGGGGATCTCGGCGATCCGCTTGGGAGCGCCGGTGCCCAGGTCGTAGCTCCACAGGAACTGGCGCTTTCCGTCGAAGGCGCCCGTCATGACCAGCAGCGTGCGATCGTCGAGGAGCAGTTGCGGATAGTACGCGCGGCCGTCGGGCAGCTTGGCCGGGATCTTGTGCACGGCCTGCGGCCACACCTCTTCGATGGGCGGCGGGATCTTGTCCGCCGGCGGCCCGGGCTCGGCGGTCGGGCCGGCCGCGGGCTGCGGCTCGGCCGAGGTGCCCAGGGCGTTCACCGACACGCCCACCCCGCCCGCCACCAGGACCACGGCCGCGGCCGCGCGCACGGCCCCGGCCCGCGCCCGCCGCCGGCGATGGCCCGTCTCGACCGCCGCGGCCAGCCCGGCCGGCGCCTGCGGCGCCCGCTGCGCGGCCTCCGCCAGGACGCGGCTCAGCTTGTCTTCCAGCTCGGTCATCGCATGCTCCCGTGGGTCGCCGGTGCGGAGGAGAGGGAGGTGCGCAGTTTGTCCAGGCCCCGGAAGGCCTGGCTGCGCACGGTTCCGGCAGAGATGCCGAGCACCTTGGCGATCTCGGCGTCGCTGAGCTGCTCGTAGTAGCGCAGCACCAGCACGGCACGCTGTCTGCGGGGCAGCGCGGCCAGCTCTTCCCACAGGCCCTGTTCCTCGTCGGCGGGAAAGACCTCGTGGTGTACCCGGTCCGGCGGCTCGCCGGTGAGGTGTTCACGCCTGCGCCGCCGCCACACGCTGATGTGCAACCGTGCCATCGTGGTACGGGCGTAGCTGTGCGGGCTGTCCTTGCGTCTCACCCTCGGCCAGGCGCCGCGCAGCCGTATCAGAGCCTCCTGCACCAGATCGGCGGCGTCATGGGGGTTTCCGGTCAGGACGTATCCGTAGCGGAGCAGCGCCTCCGTCTGCTCCGCCACGAACTCGCCGAAGCCGGGTTCGTCGTCCACGTGTCGTCCCTTCGGTCGTCACGTCAGAGACGGCCGAAGGGACGAAGACGTTGCATCTCCCGGCGAACGTCTTCTCATGATCTCGGGGGGCCGCCCGGCTA
>NZ_FNVT01000020.1 GCF_900108335.1 Nonomuraea solani | reverse complement strand
TGTGCACCGAGAGCGGCGGGGAGCGGCTGAACAACACCTCTCGGGAACTGGTCGTCGTCTAGCGCCGGGCGGCCGTGAGAAGGTCGCTGTCATGTTCGCGGAGATCACGTACGCCACCCGCCCCGGCTCCGAGCGGCCGAACGAGGACCTGGTGATCGCCGGGCCGTCGTGGATCGTCGTCCTGGACGGCGCCACGGCGGCCCCCGGGGTGGACGCCGGGTGCGCCCACGACGTCCGCTGGCTGGTGGGCCGGCTCGGGGGCGCGCTGGCCGCCGGGCTGGCAGGCGGCGACGGCACGCCGCTGGCGGACCTGCTGGAGGCGGCCATCACGGACACGGCGGCGGCGCACGCGGGGACCTGCGACCTCGGCAACCCCGACTCGCCGTCGGCGACCGTGGCCCTGGTGCGGCACACGGGCGGGCGGGTCGAATATCTCGTCCTGGGAGACTGCTCCGTGGCGTTCTCCCCGGCGGGGACCGCGGTGAGCGACGACCGGCTGGAGTGCCTGCCGGGCGGGCGGCCGTACCCGCTGGAGCTGGTACGCCGGATGCGCAACGTGCCGGGCGGGTTCTGGGTGGCGGCCGCCCGGCCCGAGGCGGCACGGCAGGGCGTCACCGGCGAGGTGGACGCCGGCGGGGTGCGCGGCGTCGGCGTGTTCACCGACGGGGTGGCGCGGCTCGTCGACTGGTACGGGTGGACCTGGGGCTCCGTGCTGACCGAACTGGAGGGGCGCGGGCCGGAGGCGGTGATCGGCGCCGTACGGGACCTCGAGGTGGCCCGGGGGCCCGTGCGCGGGAAGCGGCACGACGACGCGACCGCCGTCTGGGGGCGTCTGGGAGGCACGTAGGCGTATTCCCGCTTTGGCCGCGAAGTGGCGCTCCTGAGGTGTATCAGGCCTCGCCGCCCGTGCTCTGCATGTGCGAGGGCGGCGGAGGGAGTACGCATGTTCGTCGGCAGGACGGCGGAGCTCGCCCTACTGCGCGCGGAGTTGCGCGCGGCGGGCGGGGGGTCCGCCAGGAGGGTCGTCGTCGCGGGGCCGGAGGGCATCGGCAAGACGGCGTTCATCAACCACGCGCTCGGCGGGGAGGCGGGCGCGCGGGTGCTGGCCGTCAGCGGCGAGGAAAGCGAGCGGGAGCTCCCGCTCGGAGTCGTCCGGCAGGTCGCGGAGGAGGCGGTCCTGCTGGGCCTGGCCTGGGCCGGCCCCCGGCTGGCCGGGGACCTGGATCCGTGCGCGGCCGGGCAGGCGGTCTGCGACGTCATCGGCGAACTGCAGGGGCGAGCGCCGCTGACGGTGCTGGTCGACGACGCGCAGTGGGCGGATCAGGAGTCGTTGCGGGCTCTGGGGTACGTGCTGCGCCGGGTACGCGCCGGGCGCGTCCTCGTCCTGGTCGTCTGCCGGGACCTCGCCGATCCGTGGCTGCCTGAGGGATTGCGGCGGCTGCTCACCGGCGACGACACGCTCCGGATCGCCCTCGGCGGCCTCGGCGCCTCCGACCTGGCCGACCTGGCACTGAGCCTCGCCCCCGCCACCGACGAGAGCGCCCCCGGACCGGCAGCCTCGGCGGGCTCGTCGTGGGCCGCTCGCGGGGTGCGGCCGGATGGGGGCGGTTCGGGTGGTGGTCGTCCTGGGAGTGGTCGTTCGGGGGGTGATGGCTGGGGGGCCGTGAGTGCGGCTTCGGTCGCCGTTCGGGGGAGCGGGGCTCTGGAGGGGGACGAGCGGGCGGCGGGGCTGAGCGTCGCGGCGGCCGTGCGGCTGCGGGAGCACACGCTGGGCAATCCGTTGCACGCCCGCGCGCTGCTCGCCACCGTGCCCGCCCCTGTGCTGGACGACCGTGGGGTACGGCTGCCGGCGCCCGGTACGTACACGCGGCCCTTCGTGCGCCGGTTGCACGCCTGCGCTCCGGCCACCCGGCGGCTGGTCGCGGCCTGTGCGGTGCTGGGCGGGAGTTGCCCGCTGCACGTGGCCGTGGCCGTCGCCACCGGGATCGGGGAGCCGCTGGCCGCTCTGGAGGAGGCCGTGTCGGCTGGGCTGCTGCGCGAGCTGCCCGGGCGCCTGGTCGACTTCCCCGAGCCGCTGGCCAGGGCCGCCGCCTACGACGGGATCGGGGCCGGTACGCGGGCGCGGCTGCACCTGGCCGCCTCCCGCCTGGTCGACGACGCCGGTCAGGCGCTGCGGCATCGGGCCGCCGCCTCGGGCGGGCCCGACGAGGTGCTGGCGGAGGAGCTGGCCGGCTTCGCCGCCAAGGCCGCGCAACACGGACGGTGGCAGGAGGCCGCCGCCCACCTGGACCTGGCCGCCGGGCTCACCGAGTCGGCGGCGCGGCGCGACGAGCTGCGTACGGCCGCGCTGGAACACGTCCTCATCGGGGGCGACGTGATCCGCGCGACCGAGCTCGCCGCCGCGCGCAACGCCGACCCGCGCCCGGTGCGCCGGTACGTGCTGGGACGCCTCGCACTGGCCCGCGGGCGCTTCGACGAGGCGTCGGAGCTGCTGACCGAGGCGTGGCGGCACGCGGAACCCGGATTCGCCGCCGACGTGGCGGAGCAGATGGCCTGGCTGCGCCTGGTCACGGGGGATCGTACGGCGGCGGTGGACTGGGCCCGCCTGGCGATCGAGCAGCCCATCCAGGGCGCGGTCGCCAGGCCGCACGACGTGCTGGCGCTGGGAGGGGCACCCAGCGCCAGCACGCACTCCGCCGACCCGCCGGCCCCGGACACCCGAAATCCGGCCCGCACCCGCTATCCACCGGACGCTCGCACTCCGGGGGACGCTCATCCTCCGGCGGAGGCCCGCAATCCCGGGGATGCTCGTGATCCGGTGGACGCCCGGACTCCGACGGGTGCTCCAACTTCGGTGGGCGCCCGCTATCCCCTGGATGCCCGTAATGCGGTGGAGTCCGGTGGTATCGCGCTGGCCGTCGCGCATCTGGTCGCGGATGAGCCCGCGCAGGCGGGTGCCGTGCTCAAGCGGGTCGTCGCCGAGAGCATCAGGGCGGGGGTGCCGCACCACCGGCTGCTGGCCACCGCGTTGCTGGCCGTCGCCGAGCACGGCATGGCGCGCTGGGACGACGCCGCCGTCCGCGCCGAGCACGCCCTCGCCGAGGCGGTGGCGCTGGGCCAGGCGTGGTTGCGGCCGCTGCTGGAGGTGGTGTGCGTGGCGCCCCTGGAGGCCCGTGGCGAGCACGAACGGGCCCTCGCCCACGCCACGGCCGCCACGGCCGCCGCCCGCCAGATGTGCCACGCCCTGGGGGAGCGGCAGGCGGATCTGGCGATGGCGCTGCTCGGAGCGGGCGACGCGCCCGGCGGTGGAGCGCCGAAAGAGCAGCCGAGCGGGCAGTCGGGCGGGCAGGCCGATGAAGGAGCGCTGGACGTGTTCGTGCCCGACCCCCGGCCCGGCCGGATCGAGGCGCTGGTCGCGGACGGCCGGCTGGAGGAGGCCGAGCAGGAGCTGGCCGCCTTCGACGAGGCCGTGCTCGGCAGTGGCCCGCTCAACGGCGCCGCGCTCAACGGGGCCGCGCTCGGTGTGGCCGTGATGGGCGGGGCGGTGCTCGGCAGGGCCGCGTACGCCGAGGCCGCGCACAGCGGTGTCGCGTTCGGGGGGACGCGGCGGCCGGGCGTGCGCAGAAGGGCGGAGCGGGGCAGGCTGGGCGGGCTCGTGTTCGCCGCCAGGAACGTTCCAGAACGGGCCGAGGAGGCGTTCGGCCGGGCGCTGGCGCTGGTCGGGGCCGGGGTGTGCCCGCTGGAGGAGGCGCGGGTGCTGCTCGACCTGGGCCGGCTGCTGCGGCGTACCGGACGGCGCAGGGCGGCCGCGGAGCGGCTCGGGGCCGCGCGGGCCATCTTCGAGCGGCTGGGGGCACGGCCGCTGGTCGAGCGGTGCGCGCAGGAGCTGGAGGCGTGCGGGCTCGAGCCGCCCGCCACCGTACGGCTCGGGCTCACGCCGCAGGAACTCAGCACCGCCACGCTCGTGGCCGGCGGCCTGACCAACCGGCAGATCGCCAGAGAGCTGCTGATCAGCGTCAAGACCGTCGAGTACCACATCGGCAAGATCTACACGAAGCTCGGCATCGGCTCCCGGGTGGCGCTGGCGGCCAAGCTCGCCGCGTTCCGCCGTCCCGCGTGAGCACGAAGGCGGGAAAAGCCAGGCGGGAGGGTCGGGTGAGAGAGAACCGGGAAGGAGAGAAGAGGGCCGGGCGGAAAGGGGGAAGGTGTCGTCGGTAGGCAGCGGAGCGGGCTGATCGGCCAGTCTGCTGATACCTTGATCGGCAGCGCGTGATCATGAAAGAATTCTCCAACAGATGGAAATCTGGGTATTGGGGGTCGTCGGCCATGATCCGCGAGCCTTACGAGCGGCCCTAGGATGCCGGACGACGAACTGGACGAGGCGTTCGAACTCGGCAGGACGTGCGCGCTGGCCGCGGAGTGCGGCAGAGACCTGCGGCGCTGTGCCCAGATGTACAGCGGGCTGTTCCCGGCCGCGGTCTTCGACGCCGAGTTCTACAGCGCCCTGACCCTCTCCTCCGCCTTCAGCGCGCCCTGGGCCAGGGCCGACCGGCTGCGGGTCGTCAACAGGACCGCCCTGTGGGTGGTGGCCGTGGACCGGCTCGTCGACCACACCGCCACCACCCGCGAGCAGGTCAACCGCCTGACCCGCGAATGCCTGTCCGTGGCCGACGGAGCCGTGCCGCAGTCGGCGGTCACCCGGTTCCTGGCCGATCTGCGCGACGAGCTGGCCACCGCCAAGGAGTTCGACGACCTGCAGTGGCTCTGGCGTGACCAGCTCGCCCGGATGCTGGCGGGCATGGCCAGGGCCTGGGTGTGGCGGGACACGCACGCGCTGCCCACGCTGGCCCGCTATCTCGACAACGCCGACAGTCGCGGCTCGTGCTTCGTGGACGTCTCCCACTGGATCTACACGGCCGACGACTACACGAAGGACCACCTGGAGGAGCTGCGGGCGGTCAGCAGGCAGGTGCAGCGCTACCTGCACCTGCTCGGCGACGTATCCTCCTACCGCAGGGACATGAGCTGGGGCGACCTGAACGTGCTCTCCCTCGGCGTCAGCCGCGCCGAGGTGACGACCGCGATGGCCGCGCTGGCCCGCGAGGCCGACGCTCTCATCGAGCCGGTACGCGCCCACAGCCCCCGCACCGCCGTCTACCTGCGACGACAGATCGGCTTCAGTACGGGTTTCAGCGGAATTTCGGACTTCGAGGCCGGTACGTAAAGGTCTTGTCGGATTAGATGACAGCTAGTCTTGACTCCTGGCACCCCGGATCGGCGAATAAGGGTGCTCCAGACGACAAAACGTGACAATTTTTTTCTTGTAAAAGATTGCGACTTGAGTGGAAAATGTGGCGTTGCTAGGGTGTCTCGATGCCAGGCAGGTGGATCGACCTACTCAACGCGCCTTGACAGGTACCACTGACCACGGCACCTCAGGGGCGGGGTCGCGTATGCGCGGGAGATGTTCGGGCGGTGCTGATGGAATTCGGTCGCTCTGACCGTTGGCGGCTGCCGACAGCGATCAAGATCTTGGTCGCTGGTGGATTCGGCGCGGGCAAGACCACCATGGTGAGTGCCGTCTCGGAGACGCGCCCTCTCCGTACCGAGGAGGCGCTGACCCAGGTGGGCACGCACGTCGACGACCTTTCCGGCGTCGAGCGCAAGCTCACGACCACGGTGGCGATGGACTTCGGGCGGATCACGATCCGCAACGACTACATGCTCTATCTGTTCGGCACGCCGGGCCAGGAGCGTTTCCTGTTCGTGTGGGACGAGCTGGCCATGGGCGCGCTCGGCGCCGTCGTGCTGGCCGACACCCGGCGCCTCGACGACTGCTTCCCGGCCGTCGACTACTTCGAGAAGCGCGGCCAGCCGTTCATCGTGGCGCTCAACTGCTTCGACGGCGTCAGCCCGTTCACGGTCGGCGAGGTGCGCTCGGCGATCGGCCTGGAGCCGGAGATCCCCATCGTGCGCTGCGACGCCCGCCGCCGCGATTCGGGCAGGGAGGTGCTCATCACCTTGGTCGAGCACGCGATGCGCACGGGCGCCACCCCGGTCGGGACCATGTCGTGACCATGACCGGCTACCTTTGACCGATGGAGGAGATCGACCGCCGGATCGTCACGCTGCTGGCCCGCGACGGCCGGATGAGCTTCACCGACCTGGCCAGGGAGACCGGGCTGTCGGTTTCAGCGGTTCACCAGCGCGTACGCCGGCTGGAGAAGCGCGGGGTGGTCCGCGGATACGCCGCGATCATCGACCATGACGCGGTGGGGCTGCCGCTGACCGCGTTCGTGTCGATCAAGCCGATCGACCCCGCCGCGCCCGACGACGCCCCCGAGCGGCTGGCCCATCTGGCGGCCATCGAGGCGTGCCACAGCGTGGCCGGCGACGAAAGTTACATCCTCAAGGTGCGGGTGGCCTCGCCGGTGGCGCTGGAGGACCTGCTGCAGCAGATCCGCGCCTCGGCCAACGTCTCGACCCGCACCACGGTCGTCCTCAGCACGCCGTACGAGCACCGCGCCCCCGACGTGGCCGGCGAGCCCCCTCCCAGCCCGGACGGCCACGTCTGACCACGGCCCGCGCCGATGCCCTCCTCTGGGCCCTCAGGGCCCCGCTGACGGGTCGTAATGGGCGCGCAGGCGGGTCAGGACCGGTTCTGGGGCCCCAAGGCGCTCCAGGCCCAGCAGAGCCGCTCCCATGACCGGCGGCGCGTCCGCCACCACCGGCTTGGCGCGCGGCGCCCTGAGCGCGAAGCCCGTGTCCAGCAGCGACGTCATCAGCGGATCCCGGGCCCGCAGCAGGCCGCCGCCCAGCACCACCTCCGTCGGCGTCTCCAGCAGGCCCAGCCGCCGCAGGCACACCTCCGCCAGCACGATCACCTCTTCGGCCTGCCGCTCCACCAGCGCCCTGGCCACCGCGTCCCCGTCCCCGGCCGCCGCCAGCACGCCCGGCGACAGCTCGTGCAGCCGGTTCTCGTCGACCTCGCCGAAGTGCAGCCCCAGCACGAGCTCCTCGACCGTCGCCGTGCCGAAATGGGCGGTCACCAGCCCGGCCAGCGCCGTCGGCGCGCCCCGGCCGTCCTCGGCGCGGACCGCGTGCCACAGCGCCTCCTCGGCCAGCCCGTGCCCGCCGCCCCAGTCGCCGCTGATCCGCCCCAGCGCGGGAAAGCGGGCCACCGCGCCGGTGGGGGAGACGCCGGCCGCGTTGATGCCCGCCCCGCACACCACCGCCACCCCCCACGCCGCCGACGCGCCCGCCCGCAGCAGCGCGAACGTGTCGTTGAGCACGACCACGTCCCCGCCGAGCCCCCTGGCGGCGAACTCGCGGGCCAGCGCCTCCTCCTCGACGGGCAGGTCCGCCCCAGCCAGGCAGGCCGACACCTGGTCGAACCCGCGCGCGGGCACACCGGCCGGCAGCCCGGCCAGGGCTGCCTCGACCACGTCCACCGCCGCAGCCACCCCCCGCCGCTGCGGCTCGAACGGCCCCGAACGCCCCGTGGCGAGCACCTCGCCGTGCTCCGACACCACCGCCACGTCGGTCTTGCTGTTGCCGCCGTCCACGGCCAGCACGAGCCGGGCGCGCCCCACTAGCCCACCGTCCACGGCAGGTGCGCCCGGTTGGCCGCCAGCAGCATCCCGGTCAGCTCCTCGGCGATCTCGTCCTGCCCGATGAGCGGATGGGCCAGCAGCGCGTCGCGTACCCGGTCGGCGCCCCCGTGCAGGGCCGCCTCCAGGGCCAGCGTCTCGTACGCCGACACGTTCGCGATCAGCCCCGCGTACAGCGGCTCCACCGGCGGCACCGGCAGCGGCACGGCCCCGGAGGCGGTGATCGCGGCGGGCACCTCGATCACCGCCTCGTCGCCGAGGAACGGCAGCGTGCCGGCGTTGCGCACGTTCACCACCTGGGTGTCGCCCCGGCCGCCGAGCAGCGACGCGACGAGCGCCACCGCCGCCTCCGAATAGAACGCCCCGCCCCGCTGGGACAGCAGCTCGGGCTTGGTCACCACGGCCGGGTCGGCGTACAGCTCCAGCAGCCGCGCCTCCATGGCCGCCACCTCGGCCGCCCGCGACGGTTTCGTCCGCTGCTCGCGTACCACCGCGTCATGCGCGTAGAAGTAGCGCAGGTAGTAGGACGGGACCGAGCCGAGCCGCCGCAGCAGCTCAGGCCGCAGGCCCAGGCTCCCGGCGATCTCCGCGCCGCGCTCGCGCAGAACGGCCGGCAGCACGTCCTCGCCGTCGAGGAAGACCGCCCGCTCCCAGCTCAGATGATTGAGCCCCACATGACCCAGGGAGATCCGCGCGGGATCGACGCCGAGCCAGGCGGCGAACCGGCGCTGGAAGCCGATCGCCACGTTGCACAGCCCGATGGCCCGGTGCCCGGCGTCGAGCAGCGCCCTGGTGACGATGCCGACCGGGTTGGTGAAGTCCACGATCCACGCCTCGGGGGCCAGCGAGCGCACCACCGAGGCGAGCTCCAGCACGACCGGCACCGTGCGCAGCGCCTTGGCCAGCCCGCCCGCCCCCGTCGTCTCCTGCCCCACGCACCCGCACTGGAGCGGCAGCGTCTCGTCCACCTCCCTGGCCGCCTGCCCGCCCACCCTGAGCTGGAACAGCACCGCCCGCGCCCCGGCCACCCCCTCGGCGACCGACGACGTGGCCAGCACGCGGGCCGGATGCCCGGCGTGCGCCAGCATCCGCCGCGACACCCCCGCCACCAGCTCCAGGCGCCCGGCGTCCGGATCGATCAGCGCCAGCTCCGTCACCGGCAACTCCTCGCGCAACCGCGCGATCCCGTCGACCAGCTCCGGCGTGTACGTCGAGCCGCCCCCGACCACGGCCAGTTTCAACCCTTCACTCCCGTCAAAGTCACGCCCTCGATGAACACGCGCTGGGCGAAGAAGAACACGATGATCACCGGTGCCGTCACCAGCAGCGTGGCGGCCATGGTCAGGTTCCACTGCACGCTGTGGAACGCCTTGAAGGTGGCCAGGCCGAGCGACAGCGTCAGGTTCTCCTGCTCGACGCCGGCGTACAGCAGCGGCCCGTAGTAATCGTTCCAGCAGTAGAAGAACTGGAACAGGGCCACGGCCGCGATCGCCGGGCGGGCCATCGGCAGGATCACCCTGAGCAGGGTCATCAGGTCCGAGCAGCCGTCCACCTTGGCCGCGTCGGTGTAGTCGGCCGGGATCGTGAGCAGGAACTGCCGCAGCAGGAAGATCGAGAACGCGTCCCCGAGCAGCAGCGGCAGGATCAGCGGCCACAGGCTGTCCGTCAGCCCCAGGCGCGCCCAGACCAGGTAGATCGGCACCGCGACGACCTGCGGCGGCAGCATCATGGCCGTCACCACCAGCAGGAACGCCGCCCGCCGCCCCCGGAAGCGGAACCGGGCCAGCGCGTAGGCGACCGGCACCGACGACACCACGGTGAACAGCGTCCCGAGGGCCGCGTACATGAGCGTGTTGCCCGCCCACCGCAGCAGCATCGACTTCTCGATCACCTCCGCGAAGTTCTCCCAGTTCCAGGCGCGCGGCCACAGGTCGCTGGTCAGCGCCTGCTCGTCGGTCATCAGCGCGGTCAGCGCGATGAAGACGACCGGGGCCAGGAACATCAGCGCCAGCGCGATGGCCAGCGCGTGCGTGGCGATCCAGAGCAGCGCCCGCCGCCTGCGGGCCCTGGACCCGTCGCGCCGCGCCGTCCGCGCGACGGGGCGCGGCGGCGCGGTCATCGTGGCGCTCATGAGCCCTCCTCGGCCCGGCGGAACTGCCGCAGCAGGATCAGCGTGAAGATCATCGAGGTGCCGAACAGGAGCAGCGCGAGCACGCACGCGTACCCCATGGAGTAGTCGCGGAACCCGGCCTGGAACAACCACTGCGGCAGCGTGAGCAGCGACTCGTCCGGGTAGCCGGGCGAGAACGTGCTGCCCGCAGAGTCGGTCACGCCCGAGGCGACGCGGGAGGCGATCATCGCCTGGGTGAAGTACTGCAGGGCGTAGATGACGTTCGTGACCAGGGCGAACATCAGCACCGGCGCGATCATGGGCAGGGTCACGCTGCGGAACCGGCGCCAGGGTCCCGCGCCGTCGATGGCCGCGGCCTCGTACAGGTGCCGGGGCACGTCGAGCAGCGCCGCCAGGAAGATCACCGTGAGCTGGCCGCAGCCCCACAGCGACAGCAGCGTCAGGCTCGGCTTGGACCAGGCCGGATCCCCGAACCAGTCGGGGCCGTGGACGCCGAACAGGCCCAGGAAGCGGTTCCACGGCCCCGACGGGTTCAGCAGGAACACGAACGCGATCGTGCCCGCCGCCGCCGGCACCAGCGACGGCAGGTAGAAGATCGTCCGGATCAGGCCCGCCCCTGTCTTGAGCCTGACCACGAGCTGGGCCAGCGCCAGCGAGAACAGCAGGGTGACCGGGACCATGATGAGCACCAGCCACAGCGTGTTCCGCGCCGAGGTCGCCACCCTCGGGTCCTCTAATAGGTAGCGGTAGTTGTCGAGGCCGATGAACTCGAGGGTGTACATGTCGTAGCGGTGGAAGGAGAAGTACACCGTGGCCAGCAGCGGGTAGACGAAGAAGATCGACACGCCGGCCAGCCACGGCGACAGCCAGACGAGGGGGCGCAACCGCGTCACCTCAGCCCCCGGAGAGCTTCAGCTTGTCGTTGATCTGCTTGTCGACGCCCTTCAGCCCGGCGTCGAGGTCCGGTACGCCGCCCTTCTCCCACTTGGCGATGAACGTGGCGAACGCCTCCTGGTTGAAGACGCTGTTGACGCTGGCGGGCAGGGTCGAGGTCTTCGGATGCGCGAAGATCTCCAGGAATGTCGCGAAATTTGCGTCTTTGGCCAGGTCGGGGGAGGCCATCGACGCCTTGGTGGTCGGCACGTTGCGAAGGGCGTTCGACAGGGTGACCAGCGAGCCGGTGTCCATCGTCAGGTGCTTGATCAGCTCCCAGGCGTGCTGGGGGTGCTTGGCGCCCTTGGGGACGCCGATCACGGTGCCGGCGGTGAAGCCGCTGCCGTACAGGTCGGGCTTGGCGTCGGCGACCGGCAGGGGAGCGGTGCCGTAGTCGAGGTCCTTCACGTCATTGGCGATCATGGCGTTGCGCCACTCGCCGTCGAGGATCATGGCGACCTTGCCCTTGAAGAACGGGTGCTCGGCGCTCCACTCGTCGCCCAGGCTCTTCCTGAACTTCTCCAGCTTGTCGTAGCCGTACCAGTCGACGAGCTCCTTCTGCCAGGTCAGCAGCTCCTTCCAGGCCGGGTCGGAGCCGATGGCGGAGGTGCCGTCGTCGTTGTACCACTTCGCGCCCACCATGGGGCCGAGGTGGCTGGGGCTGTTCTCGTAGTACTGGACGCCCGGGATGAAACCGGCCACCTTGATCTCGCCGTTCGCGTCGCGCACCGTGAGCTTCTTGGCCAGCGCGGTCAGCTCGGTCAGCGTCTTGGGCGGCTGCTCGCCCTTCATCAAGGCCTTGTTGTAGTAGAGGCCGTACGCGTCCGCCAGCAGCGGCAGCGTGCACTGCCTGCCGTCGAACCGCGTGTACGCGCGGGCCACCTCCGGCAGCACCGACAGGTCCACGCCGTCCTGCGCGATCACCGGCGTGAGGTCCTGGAACGATCCCGACCTGCACCATTGGGCGACGTTGTCGGTGGTGAACGAGGCCGCCACGTCCGGCGCCCGGCCGCCGCGGATGGCCTGGGTGATCTGGTCGTCCTGGACGCCCTTGACGGCCTTGACGGTGATCTGCGGGAATTTCTCATTGAAGCCGGCGATGGCCTGCTCGAACGCCTTGACTTCGGCGTCCGTGGAGAAGCCGTGCCACAGTTCGAGCGTGGCCGCCGGCAGGTTCTGGGCCGACGGGGTGCCCTGGCCGGCCGGGTTCGAGGGGCGGGCGCCGAGCGACGGGCCCGCCTCCCGGCCGGCGGTGCAGGCGGTGGCGGTGGTCAGCGCGAGTGCCGCGGCGACCGCCAGGGGGACGAAGCGCACGGGGGGTGCCTCCTGCCATGGATCATGACGGAACGGTGGAGCCGAAAACCTCGTCGCGTACGGCGGCGAGGGCGAGGTCGAGGGCGCCGGCCAGGACCGGGTTGCCCTCGACGTTCGACAGGCGGACGCGGGGTTGCGGGATGGTGAGCGCGTGCAGCTCGTGTTCGACCAGCTCGCGCAGGGTCTCGCCGCCCGACAGCACGATGCCGCCGGTCAGCACGATCAGGCCGGGGTCCACGACGGAGGTGATCGCGGCCAGGCCCACGGCCAGGCGGGCGGCGATGTCGCGCAGCCCGGCCCTGGCGTCGTCGGCCTTCTGCCCGTCGCCGTCCGCCGCCCGTACGGCGTGGGCGACGGCGGTACGGAAGTCGCCGCCGCGCACGCCGTACGAGCGCAGCAGCTTCAGCACGGCCGGGCCGCCGGTGAGCGCCTGGTAGCCGTGGTTGGCGTAACGGCCGGACTCGCGGGCCGTCGGCGCGCCCGGGGTCGGCATGTAGCCCACCTCGCCCGCGCCGCCGGTCGCGCCCCGGTGCATCCGCCCGCCCAGCACCAGGGCCGAGCCGATGCCCTCGTCGGCCCACAGCAGCACGAAGTCCCGGTGGCCCTGGGCGGCGCCGTGCGCCTGCTCGGCGACGGCGACCAGGTTGACGTTGTTCTCCACGTCCACCGGGACGCCGAGCCCGGCGCTCAGCGTGGGCACCAGGTCGGGCAGTTGCCAGCCGGGTACGTCCTTGGCGGCGGCGTACCCGAGCCGGCCGGTCGTCGGGTCGATCGCGGCCTGCACGCCGATCACGACGCGGCGCAGCTTGTCCGGCGGATTCGTGCCGAGCAGCGCGGCGTTGAGCCGGTCCACCAGCTCGCCGTGCGGCCGGCGCGGGGTCGGCAGGGTGTGCTCGCCCACGATCGTGCCGGTCAGGTCGGCGATCTTGGCCTCGATGCGGTCGGGGGTGACGTCGAGCGCGCCCACGTACGCGGCCGCCGGGTTGATCCGGTAGACCTCCGCGGTACGCCCCGGCAGGCCCTCCCTGATGCCGTCCAGCACGACGAGCCCGGCCTCCTGCAGCCGGGCGAGGAGCTGGGAGGCCGTCGGCTTGGACAGCCCGGTGAGCGCGCCGATCTCCGGCCGGGTCAGCGGCCCCCGGTCGAGGAGCGCCTGCAGGGCCGCGCGATCATTGATGGCACGTAGCAGACTGGGGGTCCCCGGCACCGGACCGCTCACGGTCACTCCTTCATCAGGGGTTTCGTCAGGGTTAGGAAACTTTCCTAACTCGGGATGACCATAAAAAGACCCGCGGGTCACGGTCAAGGGACGAAACCAAGACGTGACCGAACGCGGGAAGAGAGAAAGTGATGAGAGTGCCTCGACAGGCATGCTAATGTCGTCGTTTGTCGCAACAACAAGCAGAATGGCCCGGAGTGTCCCATTAACCACAATAATGGTCAGGCGGCAACTCGTCAAACAGAGGTCGCCAAGGAGCAGGCGTACGTCACCCGCCTCTACGACCGCCTCGACACGCTGCGCGAGCGGACCCAGCGGCAGCTCAAGGAGGTGCTGGCCGCGGGCGCGGTCGGCACGATGCAGAACAGGTCCGAGCGCGACACGTTCGCCGACATGTACGCCGGCCGCCTCGCACGCCTCTGGGCGGTCGAGCGCGGCCTGGTTTTCGGCCGGCTGGATCACTCAGATGAGGGCCGGCTCTACATAGGCAAGATCGGTCTCACCGACGACGAGCAGCAACGCCTGCTCATCGACTGGCGCGCGCCGGTGGCGCAGCCGTTCTACCGCGCCACCTCGACCGCGCCCATGGGCGTGACCAGGCGCCGCCACCTGCAGACCAAGGGCCGCGCCGTGGTGGGCGTCGACGACGACCTGCTCGACCTCGACTCGCTCACCGACGACGACCGCGCCACGCTCAACGGCGAGGCCGCGCTGCTGGCCGCGCTCGACGAGCGGCGCACCGGCCGCATGCGCGACATCGTCGCCACCATCCAGTCCGAGCAGGACCGCGTCATCCGCAGCGACCTCAACGGCGTGCTGGTCGTCCAGGGCGGCCCCGGCACCGGCAAGACCGTCGTGGCCCTGCACCGCGCCGCGTACCTGCTCTACACCCACCGCGAGCGGCTCGAACGCCGCGGAGTGCTCATCCTCGGGCCCAACCTCACGTTCCTGCGCTACATCGAGCAGGTGCTGCCCTCGCTCGGCGAGACCGACGTGCTGCTGTCCACGGTCGGCGAGCTCTACCCGGGCGTGACCGCCACCGCCAGGGACCGGCCCGAGGTGGCCGCGCTCAAGGGCGGCCTGCGGATGGCCGAGGTGCTCGCCAAGGCCGTGCGCGACCGGCAGAAGGTGCCCCGCCAGCCGATCGAGCTGACCGTGGGCCGGATCACGCTCACCATCGACCGTTCCATGCTGGAGGGGGCCAAGAACAAGGCCACCCGCTCGCGCCGGCCGCACAACCAGGCGCGCGCGGTCTTCGTGCGCTCGCTGCTCAACGCGCTCGCGCGGCAGCAGGCCCGCAAGATCGGCAAGGGGCTCATCGACGACGAGGAACTCGCCGACCTGCGCGAGGAGCTGCGCACCGAGCCGGTGGTCAAGGCGGCGCTGAACCGGCTGTGGCCGTACCTGACGCCGCAACGGCTGCTGCTCGGCCTGTACGGCTCCGCCGACCGCCTCGACCACGCCGCCTCCGCCCTGACCCCCGAGGAGCGGGCCCTGCTGCGCCGCGACGGCGGTCAGTGGACCGACGCCGACGTGCCGCTGCTGGACGAGGCGGCCGAGCTGCTCGGCGACATCGACGAGCACGTGCTGCGCGCCAGCGCCCTGCAGGCCGAGGAGGAGCTGGCCGCCGCCCGGCAGGCCGAGGAGAGCGAGCGCGAGGCCGAGCTGGCCTACGCCCGCGAGGTCCTGGAGCTGACCGGGCTGTCCGACGTCATGGAGGCCGAGCGGCTGGCCGAGCGCCAGCGCGGCGGCGGCCCCTACCTGACCACCGCCGAGCGCGCCGCCGCCGACCGCACCTGGGCCTACGGGCACGTGATCGTGGACGAGGCGCAGGAGCTGTCGCCGATGGCGTGGCGGGCGGTCATGCGCCGCTGCCCGACACGGTCGATGACGATCGTCGGCGACATCGCGCAGACCGGCTCGGCGGCCGGGGCACGGTCGTGGGCGGAGTCGCTGGATCCGTACGTGGCCGGGCGCTGGCGCCAGGAGCGGCTCAGCGTCAACTACCGCACGCCGGTGGAGCTCATGGCGGTGGCCGCCCGCGTCCTGGCCACCATCGACCCCGCGCTCCAGGCGCCCACGTCCGTGCGCGAGCTGGGCGTGGAGCCGTGGTCGGCGCCGCTGTCGGCGCTGCCCGAGCTGGTCAAGGCCGAGGTCGGCGAGGGCGGCAAGGTCGCCGTGGTGGTGCCCGACGCCCTCCTGTCCACCCTCGGTACGGAGATCACCGCCGCCGTGTCCGGAGCCGTGGTCGTGTCCCCCGAGGCGGGCCGCGCGAAGGGGGCCGAGGCCCTCGACGCGCCGGTGGCGGTGATGGGAGTGACGGACGCGAAGGGGCTCGAATTCGACTCGGTGATCGTGGCCGAACCCGACCTCATCGCCGTTCAGTCGCCACGAGGGCCCAGCGACCTGTATGTTGCTCTGACACGCGCCACGCAACGGCTGGGGGTCGTTCACGGGCGGCCGCTGTCACCGGCTCTGCAGGGCCTGGCGAGCCGCTCCAATGGGCTTCGACCTGCTTTGCAACCACCCGTCCGACCTGCCCCACCTGCGGAAACTTGATGTTTCTGCTGATCGGGACACGGTTGACATCTGAGGTGGAGTCGGTAGTTTGCTGCGCAGTCCAGCACGGGACTTGGCCGGTTGGCCGTCTCTGACATCGTCGGATCCTGCGTCCGTGACGGAGCGTGACTTCGTCCACACAGCCAGGTGCAGGGCCGTCGGTCCGTCGAGTCGGGGCACCCCAACCGGGCGGGGGGTTGGACCCGGGACGGGTCCGGGAGCCCAGTAGACAACGGAATTCCGCGCTCGCCGCCGACGAGACGGGTCCGGTCCGAAGGGTTTCCGGGCCCTCTTCCCGCTCCCGTGCGCCGTGGACCGCCATTGCGCCGGGTGATCCCGTCGGTCGCGGGATCACCCTGCCGCGCTTTTTTTCGATCTTCGGGTGCCGTGCTGGCATGAGCGCGGTCCGGGGGCGGTAGCGTTTTCGCAAGCAGGCGTGCGAAGTGGCGAGGAGACCCGGAGTGGCGCAGGACAACTTGGGCCTAACCCCCACCGCCGGACCCGACTCCGCCCCGGCGGCCTCCGGCACGGACGTCTCCGGCCCGTCGACTTCCGGCGCTTCCGGCACGCCGGCCACCGGCGCCTCCGGAAACTCGGCCGCCGACGCTTCTGACACGCCGGCTTCTGACATGTCGGCTTCCGACACTTCCGGAACGACGGCCGCAGGCGACGAATCGCGGGCCGAGCCCACGTCCGGCGCCAGCGCCGAGCCCGCTCCCGGCACATCGGTCCCCGGCGTATCCGGAACGGCGGCCGTCGGCGACGAATCGCGGGCCGAGCCCATCGAACACGCCAGCCCCGATCCCGCGCCCAGTACTGGTGCGGAGGCCACGTCCGGGACCGGCTCTGAGGCGGCTTCGGGTGGTGCGGCTCCGGCCGGTGGTGGCCGGGGTGCCGTTCAGCCTGCGGGCGAGTCGCGGTGGGTGCTCCTGGCCCGGCTCGTCGCGGGAGCGGCCGGCGCGCTGGCGCTCTTCGCCGCCTTCCCGCCGCTCGACTGGTGGCTGTGCGCGCCCCTGGGGATCGGCCTGATCGTCGCCTCCCTCTACCGCGCCCGTCCCCGGCGGGCCGCCTGGATCGGCTACCTCACCGCCGTCGTGTTCCTGCTGCCCACCCTCGCCTGGGTGCGCACCATCGGCGACGACGTCTGGATCATGCTGGTCGCCACCGAGAGTGTGTTCTACGCCGTCCTGGCCGCCCTGGCCGCGCTCGTGTTCAGGCTGCCCGCGTGGCCCCTGTGGTTCGGCGCGCTGTGGGTGGCGATGGAATGGGCGCGCGGCCTGGTGCCCGTCGGCGGGTTCCCCTGGGCGCGGGTCGCCTTCAGCCAGGGCGAGTCGCTGTTCACCCCTTACGCAGCCCTCGGCGGAGCGCCGCTGGTGTCGTTCGCGGTCGCCCTGTGCGGCGCGCTGCTCGCCTACGCGGCCCTGACGTTCCGCCCCGCCCTCGGGCCCCGGGCCTTGGGGCTGTCGGTGGCGCTGCCGGTCGCGCTGGCGCTGGCCGTGCCCGTGCTGGGGCTCGCGGTGCCCAGGGCGGGCGACGAGGGCCGTACCGTCAATGTCGGCATCGTCCAGGGCAACGTCCCCGGCCGGGGCATGTACGCGCTCGGCGACGAGCCCGCCGTCGTGCTGAAGAACCACGCCAACGAGACCAAACGCCTCGCGCAGGCCGTACGAGAGGGCAAGCTGCCCAAGCCCGACGTGGTCGTCCTGCCGGAGAACTCCACCGACATCGACCCCTACCGCGACGAGATCGCCCGCCAGATCATCCAGGACTCCGTCACGGACGTCGGCGTGCCCACGCTCGTCGGGGCCGTCGTGTCGATCGGCACCGAGGAGCGCGCCACCCGCAGCCTCGTGTGGGACCCGGTGACCGGCGCGGGCGACTACTACGACAAGCAGCGCCTGGTGCCGTTCGGGGAGTACACGCCGTTCAAGGAGATCGTGCTGGCGCTGTGGGAGCGCGCCGGTCTGGTCGGCCGGCAGTCCGTCCCCGGTGACAAGCCCGGCGACCTGAAGCTGGGGCCGGTCACGGTCGGCGCGGTCAACTGCTACGAGGTGGCCTACGACGACACCGTGCGCGACACCGTGCGCGCGGGCGGCACCCCGATCGTGGTGCAGACCAACAACGCCAGCTACGCCCTGTCCAACCTGCCGACGCAGCAGCTCGCCATGTCGAAGCTGCGCGCCGTCGAGCACAACAGGGCCGTCGTGACCGCCGCCACCACGGGGATCTCCGCCTATGTCACGCCTGACGGTAAGGTCTCCTGGCAGACCCGCGAACTCGTCGCGGACATGAACGTGGTCAAGGTGCCCGTACGCACGCGGGAAACGATCGCCACCAAGGTGGGCGCTCTCCCTGAATGGGCATTGATATTGATGGGGGCGGCGGCGGCCGGAGTCGCCGCCTGGCAGGGCAGGCGGCAGGGCAGGGGGCCAGGCGATCGGATGAGGAAAGGCTGATGATGGAGACTCTCGGCCGGGTGCTCGTCGTCGTGCCGACCTACAACGAGCGCGACAACCTGCCCATGATCGTCGAACGGATCCGCGCCGCCGTACCCGACGCCCATGTCCTCGTCGCCGACGACAACAGCCCCGACGGCACCGGTGAGATCGCCGACGGACTCGCAAGCGACGACGAGCAGGTGCACGTGCTGCACCGGCCGGGCAAGCAGGGGCTCGGCGCCGCCTACATCGCCGGGTTCCGCTGGGGGCTGGACGAGGGCTTCGACGTCCTGGTCGAGATGGACGCCGACGGCTCCCACCAGCCCGAGGAGCTGCCGAAGCTGCTGGAGGCGCTGGCCGACGGCGCCGACCTGGCGATCGGCTCCCGCTACGTGCCGGGCGGCAAGGTCGTCAACTGGCCGCATCGGCGCGAACTGCTGTCCAAGGGCGCCAACGTCTACACCCGGGTCATGCTCGGCCTGCCGGTACGCGACGCGACCGCCGGGTTCCGCGCCTACCGCGCCGCCACGCTGGAGAAGGTGGGCCTGTCCGGGGTCGAGTCGCAGGGCTACTGCTTCCAGGTCGACCTGACTTTGCGCACGTCCAGGCACGGGCTGCGGGTGGTGGAGGTGCCGATCACGTTCGTGGAGCGTACGGTCGGCAAGAGCAAGATGAGCGGCAAGGTCATGTCCGAGGCGCTGTGGCGGATCGGGCTGTGGGGCGTCACGGGGCTGCCCAAGCGGCTCAAGAGCGGCCGCCGCGACTAGACGGCCCCGGGTGCGGAATCAGGGGAATCCCTGAGGCCGAGCCCGGAACGCATCCGGCACTCCGGGCGTTGTTCCTGCTGTAACGCGCGTGTGCGGAATCGAGGAAACGATGCGGCTCCTGCTCTTCCTGGCCTTCCTGGTCGTCCCCGTCCTGGAGATCTGGCTGCTCATCCAGGTGGGGTCGGTGATCGGCGGGCCCGCGACGGTGGCTCTCCTGATCGCCGACAGCCTGCTGGGGGCGTGGCTGGTACGCCGCGAGGGGCGCCGCGCCTGGCGGGCGCTGCAGGACGCGCTGCAGTCCGGCCGCATGCCCGACCGCGAGCTGGCCGACGGCGGCCTGATCCTGGTGGGCGGCGCGCTGCTGCTGACGCCCGGCTTCTTCACGGACGTGTTCGGGTTCCTGTGCATCCTGCCGTTCACCCGGCCGATGATGCGTCGGCTCGGCTCGTGGTTCTTCGACCGCCGGATCAAGAAGATGGCCGCGGCCTCACCATACGCGCACCTCTTCCCCACACCGTCCGGCCCCGGTGCTGACCCTGGCACTGGCGGCGGCACTACCGGCGCGCCGCAGGGCGGCCGCGTGGTGCACGGCGAGGTCATCAGAGACGACCGCGACTCCTAGGATCGGCGGCTCATACGCAGTCCCACAGGAAGCGGCCCTCCTTGCCGTCCGGCGAGACGAAGGCCCAGGCGGTGCCCCACCCGCTGCGGCCCCAGGTGTAGTGGCACGGCTCGACCTCCTCGCTCACGCCGTGCTCGGCCAGCCCCTCGAACGGCAGCCAGTCCGCCAGCTCCGAGGTGAGCTGAACCAGCAGGTTCCAGCCCTCTCCCGGGTATCGCTCCTCGTGAATCCAGTCCGGCTCCACGCCGGGGCCGCCGAAGAACACCGACGTGCGGGTCTGCGCCAGGCGCGGCAGGTGGTCCGTACACGCCGCCGGGCCGGCGGCCCGCGCCCGTACGGTCAGATGGTCCGGTACGCGGCCGCCCGGCTGGATCACCACCGCGTTCTCGCCGCCCTCGGGCTCGAAGGTCCCGCCGCTGTACTCCTCGTCGCCCATGAACACGTAGGCGAGGCGGCCGCCGCCGAGCGTGAACTGGCCCAGGAACTGCATGGGCTCGCCGGTGGCGCCCGAGAGCGGCCACTGCGGCTCCTCCAGCCACACCGGCTGCCCGCCGAGCTTGGTCACCGGCTCACGGACGGGACCGTCGGCGGGGACGAACTCCAGCGGGGCGCCGGGCTGGAACATGAGCACTCCTGGCGGTCGCGGGGCACACGGCGGTTGAGATCATAACTCCCGCCCCTCCCCACCCAGGAACCGCCCGACGGCGCCGCCCCGGCCCTCACGCCGACTGTCGCCGATCTTCGCGTCCCGGCCCTCGCGCCGGTCTTCGCGTCGGCCGTGCACGCGGCTCGGGCTCCGGCCGTGCTCCGGCCGCCTTCAGTGCGGCCTTTGGTGCTGCCCTTGGAACTGGGGCGGCCGTGTGGTGAATCGCCTGCGCCGGCTCACCCAGGTGCGGGGAGCCGGCGCAGGAAAGAAGACCCCCGGGCAGTGCCCGGGGGTCTCTCACCGTGAGAAGTTGTCAGGCGCTCTTACGACGCTGAGCCCGCAATACCGCGAGCCGCTCGTTGAGCACCTCCTCAAGGTCTTCGATCGACCTCCGCTCCAGCAGCATGTCCCAGTGCGTCCGCGGGGGCTTCGTCTTCTTCGACTCCGGCTGCTCGCCGTCCACGCGCACCGCGGTCGCGCCGCACATGCGGCACTCCCAGGTCGCGGGGATTTCGGCTTCGGCGGCAAGCGGAACCTCGAAACGATGGCCCTTAGGACAGGTGTAGGACACGTCCTGGCGCGGTGCCAGATCCGTGTTACGGTCGTTCTCGTAGCTGGTTGCCCCGAGCCGGGTGCCACGAAGCGCGCGCTCGCCCATGTCTCAATGCCTCCTACAGGGCCCCCTTGCGTGGGGGGACTGTCTCCCACGGTGTCTAACGCTTGGTACCGTGATGGGATTCCCATCCGCGGGGTGATCCAATCGCGGTTGGGCCCTCAGTTCTTCACACGATCGCCGATCAGGCGTTCGTCCAGGGGTTACGCGATTCTCTCGTTTTGAGAGACTTGACGATCGGCGCCCCGCCAGAGCGCGGCGGCCAGCCAGAGACCCCCCATCATGAGCAGCGCGCCGTGCGCGACGCGCAGCGGATACGGGCCGAAGAACTGCGGGATGAACAGGACGAATCCGAGCGTCAGCGCCGTCCCGCTCCACCGGGCTACCCTGCCGGAGCGCCAGACGGCGATCGCGGCCATGACGGCTCCGGCGCCGAGCAGCAGGAGACCGGCGGCGAACATGGTGACCGCGACGGGGCCGTACCTGAACTCCTCGGCCAGTTCCATGAGCGCCGGGGCCTGGTCGCGCAGGGAGCGCCGGGCGATCACGTTGAGGCCGAAGTCCTCGGCGCCGTAGTACGGCAGCGTCAGCCCCGCACCTGCCCAGGTCACCACCGCGGCCCGCAGTGACAGCCGGTCGCCGAGCACCTGGTGCAGTCCGAGCACGGCCAGGCCGACCAGGATGAACCCCAGCATGGCGGCGGCGTGCCCGGCCACCCAGGCGGTGGAGGCCATCGCGGTGGCGTCGTCACCGGAGGGGCGGATCGCCGGATAGAGGAAGAAAAGAATGCCGGCGGCGGCGAAGGCCGCAGAGGTGAGCCGGGAGGACATCGGTGCTCCTTGAAATGTGCGTCGCTCTCTAGCAAGAGCAATGCTCTCGCTAGAGCGGTCCCATGTCAAGAGCGGTGCTCTCGGTGCAGATCGACGAACGAGGCGCTGGATCGGATCGAGCGCTTCCACCATCAACGGCCCGGACATATGCTTGCGAAAATCCGCCTCAAGCCCTCAGGGGGCCTGATGCCACGGCGATCTGGGACACCGCGCTGGTCAGCGGGCATCGTGGCGATGGCGCTCGCGGTGCCGGGACAAGCCGCCGCGAGCCCGTCCAGGGCCGGCGACTTCGTCGTGTACGGGTTCAGCCAGTCGGACGTGCACGATGAGGACCCGCAGGTCTACGAGCTCGACCCGGACACCACCATCCGCGCGATCGGGAAATGGTCCACGGCGGGGGACGAGGCGGCCGACTACGACTTCACGCAGATCGGCCGCTACCACGCCCAGGGCATCACCTTCATGGGCAGCGGCACGGCGAGCGTGATCTTCCCGAAGGACTTCGCCACCGCCGAGATCTTCGACGACATGTCGACGCGCGACGCGAACGGCGACCCGGTGCCCCACGACGAGTTCGGTTTCCCGGAGCCGGCGCGGCGGGGCAACATCTTCAATCCCGAATACCGCGCGTACCTGCTGTCCTGGGCGCGCATCCAGATCGACGGCGGAGTCGACGGGCTCAACCTCGACGAGATCAACGCCGGGTTCAGCGGCGGGTCGAAGTACGGCTTCAACGGCAACGAGGGCTTCGACGACTACGCGATCGCCGACTTCAACCGGTATCTCCTGGCGAAGTATCCGGCCTTCACCGCGGCGGACTGGAAGTCGCGCTTCGGCATGACCGACGACAACCTCCTCCGTCGCGACGTGCCGGCCGGCGACCTGACGGCCAACTTCAACTACCGCGACCACCTGCGGGCCGGCGGCTGGAACCGCGACCCCCTGAACGCGGCGAACCCGCTCGCCGCCGAGTGGGGCCGGGTGGTCGCCAACCGCATGTACGCCGAGGACACGTCGTTCACCGCCACGTACATCCGCCGGTACTGGAAGGAGATCGTCGACGAGCTGCGCGCGTACGCCCGGCGCACCCGGCACCGCGGCATCCTCATCTCCTCGAACGGGCTGTGGCCGTATGTGGACTTCAACAGTGTCGGCATGTACCCGTGGAACCCGGACGAGCAGACGCCCGACTACCGCGGCGCCGACTACGTGCCCATCGTCGGCGGCCACCTCAACGGCGCCAAGTCGCTCCAGTCGCAATATCGCCACCTGAAGGAGCAGAGCGCCCGGATCGCGGGCAATGTGCCGGTCGTGGTGTTCATCGACTGGCCGAACGACATGATGACCGGCTATCTCAACCTGCCGCTGGAGGAGAAGAAGGACTACTGGCGGATCTTCGGCGCGGAGGCGTACGCGAACGGCCTCTTCCCCGCCTTCCACCTGAAGGACACGGTCGGCAGCCCGACCGCGACGGACCTCGGGATGATGGACTTCTTCAAGACCTACACCCGCTTCTACAAGGACCATCGCGCGACCTTCAAGGACAACGCGATCGGCGCCCAGCCGGTACGGGCCGGCGCGGCCAACGTCGCGGCGAGCCTGCTCGTGCAGCGTGGCACCGGCAAGCGCTCCATCCACCTCGTCAACCACGACTACGACCAGGGCATCACGCCCCGGACGGGGTTCACCGTGGAGGCCGAGCCGGGCTCCTGCCCGCGCCGCGTCTCGTCGATCTCGCCGGATTTCCCGGGGGCGAAGTCGCCGGCGTTCTCCTGCCGGGACGGCAAGCTGAAGGTGACCGTCGACCGCCTCGACCACTACACCGTCATCCGGCTGTAGCCGGATCCAGGCGAACCGGCCGCGGAGGTGCCGGCCAGTGTCCTCTCGATCCGCACAGGCTCTAGCCCCGCCGGGTCAGGAGCGGGACCAGGACCTTGTCGCCGAACCGGGTCATCGCCGCGAGCGGCCTGACCGCGGCGCCGACGAGCAGCGGCAGGCCGCGCCTGCCGGTGGCCCTGGCCATGCCGGGGCCGAGCGCGGCCATCATCGCCGTCAGCGCGGGCAGCGGGCGGATCCACATGGTGACCTCCGTGATCAGCCCGTCCTCGCCCACTTCGAGCAGGACGGCCTCGTGCATCTCCAGCCGCCCCAGCCGGGCGGTCGCCGTCAGCGCCCGGGTGCGCTCGTCGCCGATGTCCGTCTGGTAGCGCAGGTCCGAAATGACGCCGAACACGACCGAGAACAGTTCGCGTACCTGCTCCTTGCCCCGGAAGCCGGCCGAGGAGCTGAGCGGCGAGCGGAAGATCACGTCGTCGGCGAGCGTGGCCATGAGCGCGTCGAGATCGTGCGTCTCGCCGGCCAGCCGGTACGCGAGGGCGGGTGAGTCCTGAATGTGAACTGTCATGGGTTCACTTTATCAACCCACTATCCTGGTGCCGTGAACAGGTTCGGTGAGATGCACTGCTCCATCGCCCAGGCCGTCGGTGTGGTCGCCGAGCCGTGGACGCCGCTGATCCTGCGCGACCTGTTCCTGGGGCTGTGCAGGTTCGACGACCTGGCCGAGGATCTGGGGATCTCGCGCAACCTCCTGACCCGCCGCCTGGAGCACCTGGTCGCCACCGGAGTGGTGGAGCGGCGGCCCTACCAGGAACGGCCGGTGCGGCACGAATACGTGCTCACCGAGGCGGGCCGCGACATCGTGCCCGCCCTGATCACGCTGATGGCCTGGGGCGACCGCTGGTCCACGCCGCCCGGCGGCCCGCCCGCGGTGCTGGTGCACTCCTGCGGCGAGCGCTTCACCCCGGTCGTCACCTGCCCGCACTGCGGTGGCGAGGCCACGGCCGGCACGATCACGGCCGAGGCCGGCCCCGGAGCGGCCCAGGGCCCGGGCACGATGCTCCTGGCGGCACCGCCGGAGCAGGTGACGTAAAACACATACTCGGTAAAATTTTCCCTTTGTCGGGAAAATTCGTGTGTGAGTATATTTGGGGCATGCAGGAGTCACGGCGCGAACGGAAGAAGCGCGAGACCCGACAGCGGATCGTCATGGCGGCCATCGCCCTGTTCGAAGAGCAGGGCTACGAGCAGACCACGGTGGCGCAGATCGCCGCCGCGGCCGACGTCGACCCCAAGACGTTCTCCAACTACTTCGGCGGCAAGGACGAGGTGCTGTTCGTCGACGCCGAACGGGACTTCGACGTGATGTTCCAGGCGATCGCCGCCCGCCGCCCGGACGAGGGCCCCGGTGAGCTCCTGGGCCGGATGGTCCAGGAGTACGCCGCCCACCGCCGCCCCAAGATCCCGGACAAGGAGCCCGAGGAGCTGTCGGCGGCCGCCCGGGTGGTGCTGAACTCGCCGACGCTGCAGGCCAAAGGGCTCTACGTGCTGCTGGACCTGCAGCAGCGGATCGCCGGCGAGCTGGTGAAGGCGTACCCCGGCGAACTGGACCCGATCACCGCGGCCGCGATGACCGGAGCCCTGCTGGGCGCCGTCCAGCACGCGGGCCTGGCCAGCGTCCGGCTCGGCCGCTCCCAGGAGGAGCTGTGGGAGGCGAGCCGGCGCGGCGTCGAGGTGGCCCTGCACGGCCTGCTGTCGGTGCGACGGCGGCCCGACGAGAGCGCTTGAGGAAGGGAACGGAGCATCATGGGGGAAACGCGCAACCTGGCCCGCGACGCGCGGCAAGCCGTGCGGGAGGGGGCCGAGGGGCTCGCGCGGCGGCGGCGTGAACGGCTGGCCGAGATGGTGGCCTACGCCCGCGCCCGCTCACCGTACTACCGGGAGCTGTACGAAGCCCTGCCCGACGGGGTGGACGACCCGGCGCTGCTGCCGGTCACCGACAAGGCGTCACTGATGGACCGCTTCGACGACTGGGTCACCGACCGCGAGGTGACGCGCGAGCGCGTCGAGGCGTTCGTGGCCGACCCCGCGCTCGTGGGGCAGCGGTTCCTGGACCGCTACCTGGTGGTGACCACGTCGGGCACCAGCGGGCGGCGCGGGCTGTTCGTCCAGGACGACCGGGGCATGGCCATCGGCACGGCTCTCGGGATGCGCGCGAGCGGCGGGCTGACGGCCCGCGACGCCATCCGTACGCTGGCCCGCGCGGGCCGTACCGCCATCGTCACCGCGCCCGGCGGCCATTTCGCCACCGTCGCGGGACCGGCCAGGATCCGCCTGGAGCGGCCGTGGCTCGGCCGGATCATGCGGGTCTTCTCGATCAACCAGCCGATGGCCGACCTGGTCGGCGAGCTCAACCGGTACAACCCCGCCAGCGTCGCCGGATTCGTCGGCACGCTCACACTCCTGGCGGCGGAACAGGAGGCCGGCCGGTTGCGCATCCGCCCGGCGGTCATCGTCCCCGGCGGCGAGACGCTGCGCCCGGAGGTCCGTGAGCGGCTCGCCGCCGCCTTCCAGGCCAAGGTCCGGGCCGCGTACGCCGCCACCGAGTGCGGCTTCCTCAGCTACGGCTGCACGGACGGCTGGTATCACGTCAACAGCGACTGGGCCGTGCTGGAGCCGGTCGACGCCGATCACCGGCGCGTCCCGCCGGGCGAGCTGTCGCACACGGTGCTGATCAGCAACCTCGCCAACCGCGTCCAGCCGATTCTGCGCTACGACCTCGGCGACAGTGTGCTGCAGCGGCCCGATCCGTGCCCGTGCGGCAGCCCGCTGCCCGCCATCCGGGTGCAGGGCCGCGCCGCCGAGCTGCTCACCTTCCCCGCCGATCACGGCGAGCAGGTCGGCATCTCGCCCATGGCCTTCGGCGCCGCGCTCGACGTGCTCGGGCTGGAGCAGTTCCAGATCGTCCAGACCGCCCCGGCCACCCTGCGCGTACGCCTGCGGCCCGCGCCCGGCACCGACACCGACCGCGCGTGGCGCACCGCGCACGACAAGATCACCTGCCTGCTCGCCGAGCACAAGGCCGCGGACGTCACGGTCGAGCGCGCCGAGGAGCCGCCGGAGCGGTCGCCCGGCGGCAAGTTCCGCCGGATCATCCCGCTGGCCCAACCGTGACGAACGGCTCAGAGCCGGTCGGGCACCTCGTTGCCGGCCGCGCGGATGGCCTTGGGCAGGTTCGTCATCGCCAGCAGCACGAACCCGATGACGAAGAAGACGATCATCGACAGGATCGCGATCCGGTAGCTGTTGGTGAACTGCAGCGCCAGCGTGATCGTCAGCGACCCGATGAACGCCGACCCCTTGTCGCTGATCTGCAGCAGGCTGAAGTATTCCGCCTCGCGCCCCTTCGGGATCACCTGCGAGAACAGCGAGCGCGACAGCGCCTGCGTGCCGCCCAGCACGATCGCGATCGCGAACGCCATCAGGTAGAACTGCAGCGCCTGCCCCTCCGCGACGAACATCGCCATGGCCACGATCACCGTCCACAGCACCAGGCTGGCCAGCACCGTGCGCTTGGTCCCGAAACCGCGGGCCAGCCGGCCGAGCAGCAGCGCCCCGAAGAACGCCACGAACTGCACCATGAGGATCGCGGCGATCTGCACCCTCTGGTCCAGCTTGAGCGCCTCGGAGGCGAAGGCGGCGCTGTTGCCGATCACGGTCTGCACGCCGTCGTTGTAGACGAGGTAGGCCACCAGGAACAGCAGCGTCAGCGGATATCTCCGCAGTTCCGACAGCGTACGGCCGAGCTGGCGGAAGCTGCCCCCGACCGAGCGCAGCGCCGTGCTCTCGTGGGCGGGCACGGGCCGGTTGCGCAGCCGCAGCAGCGGGATGATCGTGAACGTGGCCCACCACAGGCCCGCCGACATCATGCACAGCCGCACCGCCATGTCCTGCGTCAGGCCGAGGCCCTCGTGGTTGAGGTAGAGCACCAGGTTGAGGGCCAGCAGCAGGCCGCCGCCCAGATAGCCGATCGCCCAGCCGCGCGAGGAGACCCGGTCACGCTCCTGCGCGGTGGAGATCTGCGGCAGGAACGAGTCGTAGACCACCACCGACGAGCCGTAGGCCAGGTTGGCGAGGATGAACAGCACCCCGCCCAGCATGTAGCGGTCGCCCTCGACGAAGAACAGGCACATCGCGGCCAGCGCCCCGACATAGGCGAAGGCGCCGAGCATCTCCCGTTTGCGGCCGGTGTGGTCGGCCAAAGCGCCGACGATCGGCAGGAACACGATCTGCAGGAACACCGCGACCGTCATGATCAGGCCGAAGAACGCGGCGGGCCTGATGTCGGCGCCGAGCACGTCCACGTAACCGAGCCCCGGGTGGTCGGCGGCCAGCCGGTCGAAGGTGTCGACGCACGTGGCCGCGGCCACGTCGGGGAAGTCCTTGGCGCACGCCGCGGTCTTGGCGACCGGGATCAGATAGGGGCCGAGGAAGACCGAGATGACCGTGGTGTAGAAGGCGGAGTTGGCCCAGTCGTAGAAGTACCAGCCGCGCTGCTCACGCCGGCGCGCCGTGGGGGAGTCGGCGGAGTCGTCGAGGGCCGCGGGGGGTGCGGATTCGGGCATGGTGTCGGGTCGCTCCTTGCGACTTGTACGGCCGGGAAGCCTGTGTCAGGCGGCCATGCGGCCGGGATGCCATTGGCCACGGCGTTCGAGCACGCCGCGCAGGCCGGTGACGTTGTCGGTCATGATGCCGTCGACGCCCAGGTCGAGCAGGTGGTCCATGCGGACGGTGTCGTTGATCGTCCACACGTGCACCTGCATGCCGATGGCGTGCGCCGTACGGATCAGGCGCCTGGTCGTGACGCGCAGCCCGCGAAAGCCCACCGGCACCTGCGCGCAGGGAACCCCGGCGCGCGACAGGCGGCCCAGCAGCCGCCCGTAGCCGGAGGTGGTCGCGGCGGCCCGGAGCGCGGCCACGCCGCGCGGCCCGAGCGCCGAGCACACCTCCTTGCCCAGCGCCGCCCTGGCCATGACGAGGCGTTCGTCGGAGAAGGAGGTCAGGCAGATCCGGTCGTAGGAGTCGGTGCGCCTGATCGCCTCGGCGAGCGGGGCGATGGCGGCCGACTCTTTGACGTCGATGTTGAAGCGGACCTCCGGCCAGGTGCCGAGCAGATCTTCCAGCAGCGGGATCTCGTGCACCCCGCCGATGCGGGCCCGCCGGACCGCCTGGTAGGGCAGCTCGGAGATGCGGCCCCGCCGGTCGGTCACGCGGTCGAGCGTGTGGTCGTGGAAGGCCACCAGCACACCGTCGGAGGTGGCGTGCGCGTCGGTCTCCAGGTAGGTGTAGCCCAGCTCGACCGCCCGCTCGAAGGCGGCGACGGAGTTCTCCGCGCCTTCCGCCGCTCCTCCGCGGTGGGCGAAGGGCAGCGGGCCCGGGTGGTCGAGGAAGGCGAATCGGCGGCTGAGCACGTCCTGAAGTATGCCCTTCGTGAAGGAACGCTGAGGTTACGAATCGGGGAGATTCTCCCACTCCTGGCGGCGGGCCTCGGACAGCGCGATGGCCGCCGCGACCGCCACGTTGAACGAGCCGACCCGGCCGACCTGCGGGATGTAGCAGGCGCCGTCGACGGCGTCGAGCAGGGCGGGGGAGCAGCCGTGGTCCTCGCTGCCGACCACCAGGCACACGTCACGGTTGAAGTCGGCCCGGTGCAGCGGTTTGGCCTCGCCGGTCAGCTCGATGGCCAGCACCGTGAAGCCCGCCTCCCTGGCCGCCTTGACCGCCTCGGCGGCCGGCACCGCCTCGTGCCAGGTGACCAGCCGCTCGGTGCCCAGCGCCGTCTTGCCCGCCTTCGGGTTGGTCGGCGGAGTGGCGTTGCCCGCCAGCCAGACCTCGTCGACGCCGAACGCGGCGGCGCTGCGGAAGATCGAGCCGATGTTGAACGGGCCGGTGACCGACTCGATGATCAGGCCGAGCCGGTTTCCGGTGTTCCTGCGCCAGGTGCGGTTGAGCCTCTTGACGTCGGTGGGGCGCAGCTGCCTTCTCATCGGGTCACCTTCAGGATGCGGTAGGCGGCTCGGCCGGCCTCGCGGGAGGCCTGCCAGCCCTGCTCGCCGAGCCAGCGCTGCAGGGAGTCGGAGCCGAGGTGTTTCTGGACGACCAGGTAGGCGACGCCGTCGGGCGTCAGCCGCGTCAGCCACCTGGTGAGCATGTCGTGCAGGGCCGGCTTTCCGATGCGGATCGCGGGATTCGACCAGATGGCCCGGAACCTCACGTCTTCCGGCACGTCGTCGATGTGCCGGGATCTTACTTTGTAAAGGCGCGCGGCCTGGGCGTTCCGCTCGGTCAGCTCCAGGCTGCGCCGGTTCACGTCGATGGCCCACACGGTCGCCCCGGGCGCCCGCGTGGCCATGGTCAGCGCGATCGGCCCGTAGCCGCAGCCCAGGTCGAGCAGATCGCCCTCCTGGGGCGGCGGCGGGACGCTCTCCAGGAGCACGCGGGTGCCGACGTCGACCCGCTCGGGCGAGAACACCCCGCTGTCGGTCTCCAGCCGCAGATGCAGGTCGGGCAGGACCAGATTGACCGACCCGGGCCTGCTCGCGGTCGTCGGCTCCTCGGAGAAGTAGTGCGCCACGTCGCCAAACGTTACGGGATCCGTGAACCGAACAGGACCGCGGAGCCCGACACCAGCAGCCCGGTCAGGATCGCGGCCACGATGAACCACTGGGTGATCTCCTGGTTGACCAGCTTGTAGCCGAGTGAGGTGCCGATCTGCTCGTAGACCTCGCGCAGCTCGCTGCCGGACTCGGCGGTGTAGGCGCGCCCGCCGGTGCCGTCGGACAGCGACTGCAGGGTCTGCTTGTTGACCGGCACGTTCACCGGCCTGCCGTCGATGTCGACGGTGCCCTCCTGGGTGCCGTACGCGATCGTCGAGACCGGTACGCGGGCCTGCTGGGCGGCCTCGATGGCCTCGTTGACCGACCGGCCCGAGGTGTTGTCGCCGTCGGACAGCAGGACGACGGCGGCCGGCGGCGGGTCGGTGGCGGCCTGCTGGTCGAAGGAGCGCAGCGAGTCGAGCGCGTTGAAGACGGCCTCGCCGATGGCGGTGCCGGGGCGGGTGGTGAGGTTGCCGATGGCGGTGATCACGGCCTGGTGGTCGGTGGTGGGGGAGATGACGACGTTGGCCGAGCGGGCGAAGGAGACCACGCCGACGTTGAAGCGGTCGGGCAGCTCCCTGGCGAACGCCTGGGCGGCGGCCTTGGCGGCGCTGATGCGGTCGGGCTGGACGTCGTCGGCGTCCATGGACAGCGACACGTCCAGGGCGATCATGATGGTGGCGCGGTCGCGCGGGACGCGTACCTCGTCGGCGGGTTTGGCGGCGCCGATGACCAGCAGCGACATCATCACGAGGAACAGCCCGGGCGCCACGTGCCGGCGCCAGCCGGGCCCCGCGGGGGCGACGAGGTTGAGCAGGGCCAGGTTGGTGAAGCGCACGGTGTAGCGGCGGCGGGCGAACATGGCCACGATGTAGCCGGCCACGAGCAGCAGCACCAGGACGAACAGCCACAGCCAGCCGGGGGACAGAAAGGTCATGTGGCCCTCCTGTGGGCGAGATGGCTCATGCGACGCTGGCGCAGGACGAACTGCGCGACGTCGAACACCCAGTCGCGGTCGGTGCGCAGGACGAGGTGGGCGATGCCGGCGCGGCGCAGGGCCAGGCGGGTGCCCTCGCGTTGCAGGGCGGCGGCCTCGGCGTACGCCTGCCGAATCTTGGGCGAAAGGTGCACTTCGCGTACGTTCCCGGTCTCGGGGTCGGCGAACGCGACCCGGCCCACGTCCGGCAGTTCGAGCTCGCGCGGGTCGATGACCTCGACGGCCAGCACCTGGTGGCGGGCGGCCAGGCGCCTGATGGGGCGCTCCCAGGGGCGTTGGGCGTCGGGGTCGAGGTCGGGCTGGGCGTCGAGGAAGTCGGAGACGATCAGCCGCATGCCGCGCCGCCTGCGGGTGGCCGACAGGACCTCGATGCCCTCGGCCAGGTCGGGAGGGTCGTCCACGACGCTGCCCCGCGGGGCGTCCATGAGGGAGTGCAGCAGGCCGTAGAGGGCGGGGCGGCCGGTGCGGGCGGGCATGCGGTGCACGAACTCGTCGTGCAGCACCAGCGCGCCGAACCGGTCGCCCATCCGGCTGGACAGGAACCCGATGGCGCCGATCGCGGCCACCACCAGGTCGCGTTTGTCGGTGTCGGCGGTGCCGAAGTCCATGCTGGGCGACAGGTCGGCCAGCGCCCACGTCTCCAGCTCTCTGTCGGCGATCAGGTCACGGACGTGGGGGATGGTGGTGCGGGCGGTGACGGCCCAGTCCATGCGGCGCACGTCGTCCTCGCCGGGGACGTAGACGCGGCTGTCGCCGGCCTCGCTGCCGGTGCCGGGCAGCAGGCCCTGGTGGGCGCCGTGCAGCAGGCCGTCGAGCCGCCGGGTGACGGTCAGCTCCAGCCGCCGCAGCGCTTGTTCCGCGGTGCTTGTCAACGGTTCTGGTTCCAGACGACGAGGGGCGGGGGTACGGCCTGCAGGATCTGCTTGACGACCTGTTCGGGGTCGACGCCGTCGGCCAGGGCGTCGAAGGTGAGCATGAGACGGTGGGACATGACGTCCACGGCGACGTCGCGTACGTCGTCGGGCAGCAGGTAGTCGCGGCCGCGCAGCAGGGCCAGCGCCCGGCCGGCCGAGACCAGGCCCAGGGTGGCGCGGGGGCTGACGCCGATCTCGATGGTCTCGGCGAGGTCGGCCAGGCCGTATTCGGCGGGGGCGCGGGTGGACATGACCAGGCGCACCACGTAGTCGGCGACGAGCTGGTGCACCGAGATCTGCTCGGCGGCCTCCTGCAGGGCCAGCAGCTTGTCGGGGTCGAGCACCCGCTCGGGGACGGGCGGGGTGACGCTCATGCGGTGCAGAATCTCCAGCTCCTCGTGGGCGGTGGGGTGCGGGACGCGTACGCGGAACAGGAACCGGTCGCGCTGCACCTCGGGCAGCGGATAGACGCCCTCGGACTCGATCGGGTTCTGGGTGGCCAGCACGATGAACGGCTTGGGCAGCGGGTGGGTGACACCGGCCAGGGTGACCTGCCGCTCGGCCATCACCTCCAGCAGCGCGGACTGGACCTTGGCGGGGGCGCGGTTGATCTCGTCGGCCAGCAGGAAGTTGACGAACACGGGGCCGAGCTCGACATCGAACTTCTCGTTGGAGGGGTGGAAGACGCGGGTGCCGACGATGTCGCTCGGCACGAGGTCGGGGGTGAACTGGATCCGGGCGAACGTGCCGCCCACGACGGTGGCCAGGGTGGAGGCGGCGAGGGTCTTGGCGACGCCCGGGACGCCCTCGAGCAGGCAGTGCCCGCGGGCCAGCAGGGCCACGATCAGTCGTTCGACCATGTGCTCCTGGCCGACGATGACCCGCCGGACCTCGTCGAGACTCTGACGCAGCGATGCCGCGTCGGTTCCGCCTGGCAACTCTTCGGCGACGCTCATGACGCCATTCCACCAAACGCGCCGCAAACGTGCACGACGCCACGTCTGTGCTTTCATGGCAAACGTGGCAAGTCCCCTGCAGTACGGAGATCCTCCCCGGCTGGGGCCCTACGTGGTGCAGGCCCGCCTGCATCAGGCGCCGGCCGGTTTCGTGTACCTGGGCCAGGGCCCCGACGGGCGCGCGGTGTCGCTGGCCGTGCTGACCCGGGGGGCGGCGCTCGACGCGGCGGCGCGCGAGCGGTTCGTGACGGCGGCGAAGGAGGCGGGCGGCCGGGAGCGCTCCGGGATGCGCGGCTGGCTGGGGCTGCCCGGCAGGCCGCGCGGCGCGGTGCTGGAGGGCGCTCCCGAGGTGCTCGACCTGGACGCGGGGCACGCGCCGTGGGTCGCGGTCCCGTACGTGCCGGGGCGGCCGGGCGCCGAGCGGTTCCTGGAGCCCGTGATGGTGGGCGGGACGTTCATCGGGGAGGCGCACGGGCCCGACTTCGTCCCGTACTGGCTGACCGACCGCGCGCCCGCGCTCCCACGGCTGATCACGCGGCGCCGGCCGCTGACCGAGACGCGCAAACGGGTGCTGCTGGCCGCGCTGGCGCTGGTGCTGCTGCTCGTCCTGGTGACGGCGATCCTGCTGTTGCTGCTGCTCGGCCGGCAGGACAGCGAGCCGCAGCCGCGGCAGTTGCCGCCGACGGTGTTCGTGCCGACGCCGCCGCCCACGCCGCCGGAGTCACCCGTGCCGCAGCCCTCGCCGTCGCCGTCTCAGTCGCCGAGCGACACCGGCCCCGGCACGCCCGGCCGGTCACCGGGTGAGGACCCGGGGGAGGAGTCCCCGCTGTGATTCCGCTTGAGCCTCACGCAGCGTGAGGTTCTAGCGTCCGCGGCATGGAACTCCACATTCACGACACGCTCACGACGATGGCCGGCCTGCTGGAGCGGCCGCTCGGCGAGCGGCCCGCGCTGCTGCGGGAGATGCTGACGCCGATGCGCCCGGCGATCCCGATGCCGGGCGACATCGTCGACCTTCACCACGGCGGTGGCGGCTTCCGCGTCGACGCCGACGACCCGCGCTACCTGCCCGCCGTCCGCCGCATGATCGAGGCCGACGTGCTCGGGCAGGTACGGCGCGAGCTGACCCGCGCCTCCGAGCGTCTGGGCGACGCCGAGCAGGCCGGCGCGCTGCAGATCATGTTCGTCCTGGGCAACCCCGATGACGAGCACCTGATGACGACGACCGGCGGCTACTACGGCATGGGCGGCGCACCTGGCTGGCTCTACCTGCTGGCCTGGCCGTCCGACGACGTCATCGGGCGGATCGCGCACCTGGCGGTGCACGAGTTCCACCACAATGTGCGCTTCACCAATGTGGAGTGGAACCCGGTGACGGTGACGGTCGGGGAGCACGTGGTGGCCGAGGGGCTGGCCGAGGCGTTCGTCCGGGAGCTGTCGGGGCCCGGCGCGATGGGACCGTGGTCGTCGATGGTGACCGGGGACGCGTACGACCTGGCCTACGAGCGCATCATGGCGGACTTCGACCTGGCGGGCATGCAGTACACGTCCGCGTACGTGCTGGGCGACGGCGTCGCGCGCAAGTTCGGGCAGGAGCCGCGCGGCATTCCCGACATGGCCGGGTACGCGGTGGGCCTGAACCTGGTCGACCGGGCCCTGGCCGCCACCGGGCTGAGCGCTGCCGAGGCGACCCTGCTGCCCGCGGCCGAGCTGATGCGGCGCGGCGGCGTACGTTGAAATAGCGCGATATATCCCGGTTCTCCTGGGTAGCGGCAGAAGGGTCACAAGAGAACCCGGGAGTCGCGCATGAGCACAGTAGTTGGAGCCAGGAAGATGGCGATCACCGAGGGCTGCGTTCCCGGCGACCGCCTCTGCCTGGTCAACCTCAGCTCCAAGAACGCCCACGTCGAGCTCACGTTCTGCGCGGAGGGCCAGGAGCCGCTCGGCCCGTTCCGCTCGACCGTGCCCGCGCAGCGCACCCAGGACCTCGGCCTGGAGGACCTGGCCCGGCCCGCCGACCTGTCCCCGTCCACCCCGTACGCCGTCGTGGTCGTCGCGGACACGCCGATGATCGTCCAGTACACCCCGCGCCGCGCCGCCGTCCCGCCCGCCGCCTGACGGCCGTCACGGGTCCAGGGGAGACACGAACCCGGACTCGTAGGCGGCGATCACCGCCTGGGTGCGGTCGCGCGCGCCCAGCTTGGCCAGCACGTTGCCGACGTGCGTCTTGACCGTCTCCGCGCTGACGACCAGTTCGGCGGCGATCTCCTGGTTGGACAGGCCCCTGGTCATCAGGCGCAGCACGTCGCCCTCGCGGCCGGTCAGCCGGTCGACGCCCGCCGCCCGCCGGGACGAGGGGGCCTGCGGGCGGCGCCCGGCCAGCGTCCTGATCGAGGCCGGGAACAGCAGCGACTCGCCCGCCGCGACCAGCCGGACGGCCTGCACCAGGTCGTCCGGCTTCGCGCGCTTGAGCAGGAACCCGCTCGCGCCCGCCCGCAGCGCGTCGTAGACGTGGTCGTCGTTCTCGAACGTGGTCACCACCAGCACCTTGGGCGGGTCGTCCAGGGCCATGAGCCGTTCGGTGGCCTGGATGCCGTCGAGGGCGGGCATGCGCACGTCCATGAGCACGACGTCGGGACGCTCGCGGCGCACCACCGGCAGGACGGCGGCCCCGTCGGCAGCCTCGCCGACCACGCGCAGGCCGGGCTCGGCGTCGAGAATGACGCGCAGGCCGGCGCGGATCAGGTCCTCGTCGTCGGCGATCACGACTCTGAGAGTCATGGGCTCGACCGTAGCGCTCTGAGCGTCATGGGCTCGGCCGTCGCGCTCTGAATGTCATGGGCTCGACCGTAGCGGCAGCCGTACCGCGACCCGCCACCCGGCCTCGGCGGGGCCCGCCTCGAGGTCGCCGCGCAGCAGCCGGACGCGCTCGCGCATCCCCGTCACGCCCCTGCCGCCCGTCACCTCCCGGTCGCCGTCGCGGCGGCCGGGGTTGGTGACCTCCAGGCGCAGCTCGCCATCCCGAACGCCGGCGATCAGGTACACCGGCCCGCGGCCGTGCCTGATCGCGTTGGTGAGGGCCTCCTGCAGAATCCGGTACGCCTCCCGCGACACCACGGCCGGCACCCCCGACAGATCGCCCACCTCCTGCCGCACCCGCGCCCCCGAGGCCGCCACCAGCTCCCCGAGATCGTCCAGCGTCGCCTGCGGCGCCCGGTCTCCGGCCCCCTCGCGGAGAACGCCCAGCACGTGGTCGAGATCCTCCAGGGCGGCGCGGGCGGACTGCTCGATGGCGCTCAGGGCGGTCCTCGCCGTGTCCGGGTCGCGGTCGAGGACCCGCCCGGCCGCGGCGGCCTGCAAGGTGACGACGCTCAGCGCGTGCCCGACCGAGTCGTGCAGCTCCCTGGCCAGCCGGTTGCGCTCGGCCAGCGAACGGGCGTGCTCCTCGGCGGCCGCCAGCCGCTCGCCGGGGGTGGGCCCGAGCAGGACGGGAGCCAGCCGGGCCAGCAGCGCCCCCGCCCCGGCCGCGACCGCGACCAGCGCCCCCAGCAGCGCCATCCCGGCCAGCGCCCACGGCACCGCGTTCCACCCGGGCGTGATCACGAAGCCCAGCACCGGCGTCGGCCAGCCGAGGAACGGCAGCGCCAGCGTGAACATCGTGAACGGCACGATCGCCAGCGTGAACCCGCTGACCACACCCCCGACCGCCAGATGCAGCGTGAACCAGGCGGCCGTACGCCGCCGCTCCTGCCATGCTCGCCGTTCCGTCCGTGGCGGAACCTCGACGTGCGCCCCGAGCAGCCCCTGCGCCGCGCTGACCTCCAGCCCGCGCACCGGCAGGAACAGCCCGGTCACCGCGACCACGGGCAGCACCGCCGCGAACACGCCGACCTGGGCGGGCAGCATCAGGTTGGCCGCCTCGCCCCGCAGCGTGGCCGAGATCAGCACGCCGACCATCATGTACGGCATCAGCAGCGCACCCCCCAGGACGAGGCACGCCCACCGGCGGGGCAGGCTCCTTCTCACCTCCGCGATTGTACGAGGTTCCGTTCGGCGGTAGATTTTGGGGATAACGTCACCCAAGGCTTGCATTTGGTGGATTCCGCCAGTAGACATGGGTGGCATGCAAGAAGTCGTCCAGATCGACGAGCTGGACCGCGCGATCGTCGCGGCTCTGCAGCTCAACGGGCGGGCTCCCTGGAGCGTGGTCGCCCGGATCGTCGGCGCGAGCGAGTCCACCGTGGTGCGCCGCGCCACCCTGCTCGGCGACAGCGGCCTGCTGCGCGTCATCGGCGTGGTCGACGTGCTGCGCTGCGGGCTCGGCGTGCCGGTGCTCAGCCGCCTGCGCTGCCGGCCCGGCACCTCCTACGACGTCGCCGGCCGCGTCGCCGCGCTGCCCCAGGCCCGCTTCGTCGCGGTCGTGTCGGGCAGCGCCGACGTCGTGGCCGAGTTCGTCGTGCCCACCCACGCCGACATCGGCCGGGTGATGGTGAGCGGTGTGCCCGGCGGCGACCGGGTCGGCGAGAGCGAGACGCACGCGGTCATGCGCACGTTCGTCTCCAACCACGACTGGAACCCCGGTGTCCTGGACGAGCCGGCCACCACGGAGCTGCGCGACTCGGCCGAGCCGCCGTTCGAGGACCGGTTCCGTCAGGGGCCGCCCGAGCGGCTGGACGAGCTGGAGCTGGCCATCGTGCACGCGCTCGGGGAGGACGGGCGCATGTCGTACAAGGCGCTGGCGGGGGCCGTCGGCGCCAGCGAGTCGACCGCCAAACGGCGGGTCGAGTCGCTCGTGCGGCGCGGCTGCCTGCGCTTCCGCACCCTGGCCGAGCCGGAGGTGCTCGGGTTCGCGGTGGAGTTCATGCTCTGGCTGGAGGTCGAGCCCGGCCTGCTCGAACGGGCCGGGCAGCAGCTCGCCGCGCACCCCGCCACCCGTTACCTGTCGGCCACCACCGGCCGGTTCAACCTGGCCGGCCAGGTGGCGCTGCACCACTACGGCGACCTGTACCCGTACCTGACCGGCGACGTCGGCTCCCTGCCCGGCCTGCGCACCGCCGACGTCACCCTCCAGCTCACCACGCTCAAACGCGCCTGGGTCCCCACCCCCGCCGTAGGAGGAGGGAGCGCTTCCGACGTAGTCGGAAGCCTTATGGCGACCGACCCTCGCGGAGCGAGGCAGCAGATGGGGGAGAAATGAAGGAGATAGACGAATGACAGAACAGCAGCCTTGGCAGTGGGACGAGGCGACGTGGCGTGGCCACGTCGAGCGTGTGCGGGCCGGTCGTAGCCTGCGGCCCGCGTCCTGGCCCGGGGGCGCGCGTGCCGCCGTCGCGCTGTCCTTCGACTCCGACCACGAGACGATCCCGCTGCGCGACGGCGAGACCCGGCCCGGCAAGCTGGCCCAGGGCGAGTACGGCGCCCGTGTCGGCGTCCCGCGCGTGCTGCGCCTGCTGGAGCGGCACGGTGTCCCCGCCTCGTTCTTCATGCCCGCCGTCTCCGCCCTGCTGCACCCCGGCGAGGTCCGCGACTACGTCGCCGCCGGTCACGAGGTCGCCATGCACGGCTGGATCCACGAGCGCAACATGACGCTCGACCCGGCGGACGAGCGCGAGCTGGCCCTGCGGGCGGCCGACACCCTGGAGCGCCTGTCGGGGACCCGCCCGGCCGGCATCCGCACCCCGTCGTGGGACTTCTCCGACCACACCCTGGCCATCACCCGCGAGCTGGGCCTGAGCTACGACTCCTCGCTGATGGCCGACGACGAGCCGTACGAGCTGCTGGCCGACGGCGAGCCGACCGGCATCGTGGAGATCCCGGTGGAGTGGATCAGGGACGACGCGCCGTACCTGATGATGGAGCGCTACGGGTCGCTGCGGCCGTACACGCCGCCCCGGCAGGTGGCCGGGATCTGGCGCGACGAGTTCGACGCCGCGTACGCCGAGGGCGGCCTGTTCCAGCTCACCCTGCACCCGCACATCATCGGCCACCGCTCCCGCATGGTGGCCCTGTCCGAGCTGCTCGATCACATCGGCGGGCACGACGGCGTCTGGTACGCCACCCACGCCCAGATCGCCGACCACGTCAGGGAGAACGCGTGACCACCGTCGCTGAAACCCGCCTGACCCCCGCCCAGCGCAAGGCCATCGTGGCCGGCGCCATCGGCAACACCGTCGAGTGGGTCGACTGGGCGATCTACACCACGTTCGCGTCGGTGTTCTCCCGCCAGTTCTTCCCCACCGACAACGAGACCGCCGCGCTGCTGTCCACGCTGGCCGTCTTCGCCGTCGGCTTCCTCATGCGGCCCATCGGCGGCGCGATCCTGGGCGCCTACGGCGACCGGTACGGCCGCAAGAAGGGCATGACGCTCACCATCGCGATGATGGCCGGGGCCGCGTTCGTGATCGCGATCACCCCCGGCTACGAGACCATCGGCATCGCCGCGCCGATCATCCTGGTGCTGGCCCGCCTGGTCCAGGGCTTCTCGGCCGGCGGCGAGTTCGGCACCTCCTCGGCCTTCCTGGTCGAGTCCGCGGCCCGCGGCCGGCGGGCGTTCGCCGGGTCCTGGCAGCAGGTGTCGGTGGGCGGCGGCGTGCTGATCGCCTCGGCCCTCGGCACCGTGCTCACCTCGACCCTGGACGAGGCGTCCCTGCACGGCTGGGGCTGGCGGATCGCGTTCGTCATCGGCGGCCTGCTCGGGCTGGTCGGCCTGTGGCTGCGGGTCTCGGTGCCGGAGACCGAGGCGTTCGCCAAGGCCCAGGAGTCCGGCAAGACCCGCGCCAACCCCGTGGCCACCATGTTCAGGGACCATCCGCGGGCCGCGTTGCGGGTGGTCGGCATCACCATCGCCGGCACGCTGCTCTACTACGTCTGGGTCAGCTACATGCCGACCTACGCCCACACGGTCACCGGCATCCCGCTGAACCAGGCGCTGCTCGCCAACACGATCGCGGTGCTGTTCTTTCTCATCCTGCTGCCGTTCGGCGGCCTGCTGTCGGACCGGGTGGGCCGCAAGCCCACGATGCTCGCCTTCGCGATCGGGTTCCTGGTGCTGGCGTGGCCGGCGTTCCAGTTCCTGGACGGCGGGTTCGGCTCGCTGCTGGTCATCGAGCTGGCCGGGATGCTCTTCCTGGTGGGCTACTCGGCCAACTGCGCGGTCATCATGGCCGAGCAGTTCCCGGCCGAGGTGCGCACGACCGGGATCGGGCTGCCGTACGCGCTGGCCGTGGCCGTCTTCGGCGGCACCGCCCCGTACGTCACCACCTGGCTCAGCACCAGCGGCTACCGCGACCAGGTCTGGCTGTACGTGGCCGCCGCCGCGCTCGTCGGCGTGGCCGTCTACGCCACCATGCCCGAGACCAAGGGAAAGGAGCTCACATGACCCGCCACGTCCTGGTCACCGGCGCGGCCGGTGGCATCGGCGCCGCCGTCCGCGAGCTGTTCGCCGCCGGCGGCGACCTGGTCACCTCCGTGGACCTCCGGCCGCAGCCGGACCTCGCGCCCCGCGCGATCGCCGCCGACCTGGCCGACGCCGAGGCCGCCGGAGGGCTCCTGGACCGGGCCTGGCGCGAGCACGGCCCGGTGGACGTCGTGGTCAACGCGGCCGGCATCTACCCGGCCACGCCGTTCCTCGACATGACCGCCGCCCAGTGGGACCGGGTGCAGCACGTCAACGTCCGCGCCCCGATGCTGATCACCGCCGCCTTCGGCCGGGCCTGCGCCGCGAGCGGCCGTACCGGCTCTGTGGTCAACATCGCCTCCGGTGCCGCGCTGCGCGCCCGGCCGGGTGCGGCGCACTACTGCACGTCGAAGGCCGCGCTGGAGATGCTCACCAAGGCCGCCGCCGTCGAACTGGGCCCGCTCGGCGTGCGCGTCAACGCGGTCAGCCCCGGCTTCGTCACCGTGGACAGCGCCGCCAACCCGGTCACCGAGGCGTACGCGGCCGCCGTCTCGGCCAACCCCCTCGGCCGCCGCGGCCTCCCGCCGGACGTGGCCGCCGCCGTGCGCTGGCTGGCCGGCGCGGAGGCCGCCTGGGTGACCGGCGCCGTGCTCCGCGTCGACGGCGGCGCCTCGGCGGGCACCACCGGCCTGCCCCTGCACTGGAACGGAACGAGCGAGGTTCAGAAGGCATGAACGCGTACACGATCGTGGGCGGCGGCGCCATCGGCGGCACCATCGCCTTCCACCTGGCGCGGGCGGGCCACGAGGTGCTGCTCGTGGACGCCGACCCCGCGCACGTCGAGGCCGTCCGCCGCGACGGCCTGACCCTGCGGCGGGCGGACGGCGACGAGAGCGTCCGCGTCGCCGCCGCCACCCCCGGCGAGGCGGACGGGCCGCTGCACCGCGTCCTGCTGTGCGTCAAGGCCCAGGCCACCGCGGGCGCGGCCGCCTGGATCGCGCCGCGCCTGGACCCCGGCGGGTACGTCGTGTCCGTGCAGAACGGCCTGAACGAGCCGCTCATCGCCGAGCGCGTGGGCAAGGAGCGCGTCATCGGCGCGTTCGTCAACATCTTCGCCGACGTGGTCGAACCGGGCGTCATCCGCGACGGCGGCCCCGGCGCCTTCGTCATCGGCGAACCGGACGGCTCCGCGAGCGCCCGCGTGGACCGGCTGGTCGCCGACCTGTCCGCGCTCGGCACCCAGGCCACCACGAACGTGAACGGCTACCTGTGGTCCAAACTGGGCTTCGGCGCCATGCTGAGCGCGACCGCGCTGGCCGACGCGCCCATGGCCGACCTGATCGACCGGCACCGGCCGCTCATGTACGCGCTGGTGGCCGAGGTGTTCGCGGTCGCCGCCGCGCTGGGCCTGACGCTGGAGCCGTTCGACGCGTTCGAGCCCGCCGCCTACCTGCCCGCCACCCCCTCGCCGGAACGCGAGAAGGCCACCGACCGGCTGACGGCGTGGCTGCGTACCCAGCCGAAGGACCGCAGCGGCATCTGGCGCGACATCGCCGTCCGGCGCCGCCCGATCGAGGTGCACGACCACTACCGCGAGGTCTTCGCCCAGGCGCGCGCCACCGGAACGGCCACCCCGCTGCTGACCGGCATGCTCGCCCGCCTGGCCGGCGTCGAGACCGGCCGCGCCCCCATGGGCGAAGAGCACCTGCGTGACCTGGAGGCCGCCCGGTGAACCCCCTGGAGCTGCGCGACTGGCTGACCGCTCACCGCTCACCGCCGACGGCGACCACGTCACCGGGCCCGGCGTCTTCGACATGAAGGCCGGGCTGGTGCAACTGGTGTGGGCGCTGCGCGCCCTCGAGGCCGCCGGGCTGGCCCGGCCCCCGCTGCGGCTGCTGCTCAACGGCGACGAGGAGATCGGCAGCCCCGCCTCCCGGCCCCTCATCGAGGCGGCCGCCGAGGACGCCGCCGCGGTGCTGGTGTTCGAGGCGAGCGCGGACGGCGCGGTCATGGAACGCGGCCCCGGCACCGCCCGGCTGTTCGCAAAGGCGCGCGCCGTGGCCGCCCGGATGGGGCTGGACCTGTGCGAATGCTCGGTCGGCGGCGCCAGCGACGGCAACTTCGCCGCCGCGCTGGGCCGCCCGGTCCTGGACGGCCTCGGCGCGGTCGGCGCCGGCGCCCACGCCCGCCACGAGCACATCAGCGTGGACGGCATGCTCGAACGCGCCACCCTGACCGCGGCCCTCCTGCACGAGCTGGCCTGATGAGCCTCCCCTGGCTCAAGTCACCAATGCGTGACTTGTAAACTCCTGGGGGTTTATCGGGGGAAATGCGGGGGAGTGGCGCGTGCCGCTGGAGCTGATCTTCGTGTTGCTCATTGCGGCGGCAGCGGCGGGGTGGGTCGACGCCGTCGTGGGCGGCGGCGGGCTGTTGCAACTGCCCGCGGTCCTCATGACCGGCATGCCGACCGTCGAGGCGATGGCCACCAACAAGCTGTCGTCGGTGTTCGGCACCACCTCCGCCGCCGTGGCGTACGCGCGCTCCACCAAGGTGGACCGCGAGGTGGCGGTGCCGGGCGCCGTGCTGGCCGTCGTGTGCGCCGGGCTGGGCGCGTGGGCCGCGGCGTCGATCTCGGCCGAGGTGCTGCGCCCGGCCGTCATGGTCGTGCTGCTGGCGGTGGCGGCGTTCGTGACGTTGCGCCCGTCGATGGGCGCCGTTCCCGTGCCGCACCTGCGCACCCGGCCCCGGGTGGCCGTCGCGGTGGCGACGGCCGGGGTGGGGATCGCGTTCTACGACGGCATCATGGGCCCGGGGACGGGAACGTTCCTGATCATCGCGTTCACCACCATTCTCGGGCTGGACTTCGTCGCCGCCTCCGCCTCCGCGAAGATCATCAACATCGGCACGAACGTCGGGGCGCTGGTGGTGTTCGGGCTGCAGGGCCACGTGCAGTGGGGGATCGGCCTCGGCATGGCGGTCTGCAACGTGGCCGGGGCGCAGCTCGGCGCGCGGATGGCGCTGCGGAAGGGCACCTCCTTCGTCCGGATCGTGCTGCTGTGCGTGGTGGTGGCCATGGTCGTCAGGATGGGCTGGCAGCAGTTCGGCTGAGATCCTTCTCCCGGGTACGCAGCGCCGTCGCGGCCAGGGCGACGAACGCCGCCAGCAGCGCCGGTACGGCCAGCGCCCGCGGCAGCCCCGTCAGCTCGGCCAGCCCTCCGATGAACACCGGCCCCGACAGGAACCCCAGGTAGCCGATCGACGCCACCCGCGCCAGCGCCCACCCCGCGTACGCCGGATCCCGGTGCCCGGCGGCCGAGAACACCTGCGGCACGATGCACGACAGCCCCGCCCCGAAGCAGCCGAACCCGATCACCCCCGCCACCGGATGCCCGACGAGCACCGCCGTCCCGAGCCCCGCGGCGGCCAGCAGCCCGCACCAGCGCACCAGCGTCACCGGCCCGAACCGGGCGGCCAGCCGGTCGCCCGCGAGCCGGCCCGCGGTCATCATGATGGAGAACGCGGCGTACCCGGCGGCGGCGAACCCCGGCGACGAGCCCAGGTCCTCGCGCAGATAGACCGAGCTCCAGTCGGCCGCGGCGCCCTCGCCCACCAGGCAGCAGAACGCCAGCACGCCCAGGAACACGATCCCCTGCGGCCGCCCGCCGCGCCCGCCGGTGTCGGCGGCGGCCGCCGGCACCGAGCGCAGCGCCCACCGCGCGGCCTGCACGGCCAGGACGGCGATCACCGCTCCCACCGCCCAGAACGTGACCGCCGGACCCAGCCCCGCGTGCGCGAACAGCCCGCCCGCCGTGGCCCCGGCGAACCCGCCGACGCTGAAGACGGCGTGGAACGACGACATGATCGGCCGCCCGCAGCCCCGCTCCACCTCCACGGCGTTGGCGTTCATGGACACGTCCAGGACCCCGTGCACCACGCCGAACACCAGCAGCGTGCCCGCCAGCACGCCCAGGTTCCCCGCGTAGGCGGGTGGCACGAGCACCACGCCCTGCGCCAGGGCCGCCGGGATCATCACCCGGCTGCTGCCGTACCGGTCCACCAGGCGGCCCACCGCCGTCATGCCCGCCATCGCCCCGAGCGCGATGGCCAGCAGGGCGAGGCTGAGCTCGCCCTCGCCGAGTTCCAGGCGTTCCTTGACGGCCGGGATGCGCGCCGTCCAGGTGCCGACGGCCGCGCCGGTCAGGAAGAACAGCAGGCAGACGGCCACCCGCTGGCGGTTCACCCGGCCTCCTTCACCAGGACGCCGGCCGCGACCAGGGCGTCGCGTTCCTCCGGCGGGATGCCGGGGTCGGTCACCACCAGGTCCAGGCGGCCGATCGGGCACACCGCGCCGAAGGCCGTACGCGAGAACTTGCCCGAGTCGCACGCCACGATCACCCGCCGCGCCGAGGCGATGGCCGCCTGCTTGATGGCCACCTCGGGCAGGTCGTGCGCGGTCAGGCCGTGCTCGGCGGACAGGCCGCAGCAGCCGATCACCGCCGTGTCGAAGCGCAGGGCCCTGATGGAGCTCTCGGTGAGGGGGCCCATGAAGTTCAGCTCGCCCTGGCGTACCTCGCCGCCGGGCAGCACCAGGCGCACCCGCGGCGCGGTGGCCAGCAGCGACACCGCCTGCAGCGCCAGCGGCAGCACGGTCAGGCGGCGGTCGAGCAGCGCGCGGGCCACCTCCAGCGCGGTCGTGCCGCCGTCCAGCACCACCGCCTCGCCGTCGGCGATCAGCGCGGCCACCTCGGCGCCGATGCGCTCCTTGGCCTCCACCGCCTCCCGTTCGCGCACGCCGAACGGCGGCTCCTCGCCGCGCAGCAGCAGCGACAGCGCGCCGCCCCTGACCCGGCGCACCACCCCCTGGCGCGCCAGTTCGTCCAGGTCGCGGCGGATCGTCATCTCGGACACGCCGTGTTCGGCGGCCAGTTCGGCGACGGACACGCTGTCGTGGGTACGCAAGGCGTTCATGATGGAGAGCACACGTTCCATGTGTTCATACAAACACGACATATGTGCGCAATACAATGTGCATCATGCGTGCCAGCCGCCTGCTCTCGCTGCTTCTGCTCCTGCAGACGCGCGGCCGCCTGACCGCGCCCGAACTCGCGGCCGAGCTGGAGGTGTCGGTCCGCACCGTCTACCGCGACGTCGAGGCGCTGTCGGCGGCCGGCGTGCCCGTCTACGCCGATCGCGGCCCGGCGGGCGGCTACCAGTTGCTCGACGGCTACCGCACCCGGCTCAACGGGCTGACCGCCGAGGAGGCGTCCTCGCTGTTCCTGGCCGGGCTGCCGGGCCCGGCGGCCGACCTGGGGCTGGCGGAGGTGGCGGCCAACGCCGAGCTGAAGCTGCTGGCCGCGCTGCCGCCCGAGCCGCGCTCGCACGCCTCCCGGATGCGCGAACGGTTCCTGCTCGACGTGCCCGGCTGGTACCGCTCGTCCGACGACGTGCCGCATCTGAGCGAGGTGTCCGAGGCGGTGTGGGACGGTCGGCCGCTGCACATGACCTACCGGCGCTGGGGGAAGCAGGAGGTCGACCGGGTGATCCATCCGTACGGGCTGGTGCTCAAGGGCGGCTCCTGGTACCTGGTGGCCGCGCCGCCGGACGGCGGGCCGCGCACGTACCGGGTGGCCAGGATTTTGACGCTGGAGACGTTGCCCGGGCGGTTCACCCGGCCCGAGGGGTTCGATCTGGGCGGGTTCTGGCATTCCTACGCCAAGGAGTTCCGCGAGCGGATGTACACCGCCGAGGCCGTGATCAAGCTGGCGCCCGGGCGGGGGGACCTGCTGGCGTACACGATGGGCTCGGACGTGGTCGGCGCCGCGCTCGCCGCCGCCGGCGAGCCCGACCCCGAGGGGTGGCTCACGCTCACCGTGCCCGTCGAGTCGATCACGCACGCGCGCTGGCTGCTGCTGCGCATGGGCGCCGACGTCGAGGTGCTCGGGCCGGCCGAGCTGCGGACGCTCATGAGCGAGGCGATCGCCGAGCTGGGCAAGCTGTACCACTAGCAAAAAATCAGGCGATATCCGGTCACCGTTCTGCCACCATGCCCGGCATGTACCTTCTAGCATTCGCGGGCGCCTGCGTCCTGGTGGCCATGGTGCCCGGGGTGAGCACCGCCATCATCCTGCGGCAGACCGTCCGCGCCGGCCGTGGCTCCGGGCTGGCGGCCACGCTCGGCAACGAGACCGGCATCCTGCTGTGGGGACTGGCCGCCGCGTTCGGCCTGTCGGCCCTGCTGGTGGCCTCGCAGGTGGCCTACGACATCATGCGCGTGGCCGGCGCCGTGGTGCTGGTCGTGATGGGCGCGCAGGCGCTGTGGCACGCCCGCAAGGGGGCGCCGGAGCCCGAGGGCGAGGTGGTGCCCGGGTGGCGCGGGCCGTACCTGGCGGGGGTGGGGACGTGCCTGGCCAACCCGAAGGCGGCGGTGTTCGCGATGTCGTTCCTGCCGCAGTTCGTCCCGCCCGGCCAGAACGTGCCGGTGACGCTGGTGACGCTCGCCCTGGTGTGGGTGGCGGTCGACCTGCTCTGGTACGGGCTGCTCATCTGGGCGGTCGCCAAGGCCAAGGCGTGGCTGGGCCGGCCGGCCGTCAAGCGGCGGCTGGAGCAGATCTCCGGCGTCGTGCTCATCGGACTGGGTGTACGACTGGCGGTGGAGTCACGATGACGGACGAGCTCTGGCACGACGAACGCGGCACCGGCGACGCCGTGGTGCTGCTGCACTCGGCGGCGGCCGACTCCGGCATGTGGGAGGAGCAGGCCGAGGCGCTGGCCGGGCGGTTCCGGGTGATCCGGGTGGACTTCCGGGGGCACGGGCGCAGTTCGTACGGGGCCGGGCGGGCCTACAGCGACGCCGACGACGTGGCCAGGGTGCTGGCCGCGCTCGACGTCACCCGCGCCGCGCTGGTCGGGTCGTCCGGCGGGGGCCGGGTCGCGCTGGAGCTGGCCTCCGCCGGGCTCGCCGGGCGGCTCGTGCTGCTGAACCCCGTCTCCACGCTGGAGCCGACGGAGGACGTACGGACGTACTGGAAGGAAGAGGACCGGCTGCTGGAGCAGGGCGACGTCCAGGGGGCCGCCGAGCTCAACGCGCGCGTCCTGCTCGGCCCCCTGGCCACGGCCGGGGCCAGGGAGCGGCTGGTGGCGATGCAGCGGCGCGTGTTCGAACTGCAGCTCGCCGCCGACCCTGAGACGTCGCGGATCGGGCGGGAGATCGTCCCGGCCGCGATCGACGTGCCCGCGCTCGTGGTGGCCGGCGGGCACGACCTGCCGTACTTCGTGCGCAGCGCCCGCCACCTGGCCGCCGAACTGCCGCGCGCGGAGTTGCGGGAGCTGGAATGGTCCGGGCATCTGCCCGCTCTCGAACGTCCTGAGGAGATCAGCGCGCTGCTGCTGGACTACCTTTAGGGCATGACGAACGACCTGGCGGCCCTCGTGACGCAGGCGCAGGACGACGATCCGCTGCGTGCCCTGCACGCCACGACCGCGCTGCGGCGCGAGATCGAGCGCCTGGAGGCGGTCCAGGTGCGGCGCGCCCGGGTGGCGGGCCTGGCCTGGGCGCAGATCGCGGACGCGATCGGGGTGAGCAAGCAGGCGGTCCACAAGAAGTACGGCCGCCGCTAGCCCTCGCGTTCCGCACGTGCTGAATCGCCGCGGGCGAACCCGCCACTTCTTCGAAGGGACCCCGCGGCACGAGGGAAAGCCGTGGTGACGTGCGGAACACAGGGCTACTGGCTGTCCTGGGTCTCCCACTGGCGGGCGAACCAGCCCAGGGCGATGTTCCAGGAGTAGCCGCGCCTGATCCGGCCCGCCACGTCCGGGGGCAGGGTGTCCAGGCCGCGGTGCTCCAGCAGCACCTCGGTGCCGCCCTCGACCGGGCTGAAGGCCACCTCGATCTCCATCCGGCCGCCCTCGTTGATGAGGTCGGCCCAGACGAGGCGGTGCGGCGGCTCCCAGGTCATGATCCTGCCGGTGTCGACGTGGCCGCCGTCCGACCACAGCTCGCGCAGGTAGCCGTCCTCGAAGCGGATGGCCACCGCGCGGGCGGGGTCGACCCAGCTGTGGCGGCCGCGTACGTACCAGCGGTCGATCTCGTCGGTGAAGATCCGGAACGCGGTCGCCGGATCGACCGGGACGGTGACGCTGGCCTGCACCGCGTTCACCGGGTCCGCTCCACATGGTCCTTGAACGAGCCGAGCTGTTCGGCCCAGAACGCCTGCACCTGGTCCAGCCACGCCTGCAGCGCCGTGAAGGGTTCCTGGCGCAGCGTGTACAGGCGCAGGCGGGCGTCGGCCCCGCCGGCCTCGGCCTGCACGAGCCCGCCCGCCCGCAGGACGCGCAGGTGCCGGCTGAGGGCGGGCGCGCTCATCTGCACCGCCTGAGCCAGCTCGCCGGCCGGGCGGGGGCCTTCGCGCAGCAGATCGATCACCTTGCGCCTGGTCGGGTCGGCGAGCGCGGCCAGGGTGGCGTCAACTTCGTTAACGTTGCTGTTAATTGTTGCCTGCTTCCGTTAGGCTCTTAACCCTTAACGATAGAGGCAATTATTGCGGAGGTGTGTGCATGACCGCCGAACTGGGCTACTACACCCTGTCCGTCCGCGACCTCGACCGGGCCGCCGCCTTCTACGGGGCGCTGCTCGGCTGGGAGTTCAAGCGGGAGCATGAGACGTACCTGCACGTCACGAACACGAAGGTGCCGATGGGGTTCGTCGCGGGCGGGCCTTCGTCGCAGCCGAACCTCTACTACCACGTCGAGGACATCGAGGCGGCGGTGGAGCGGGTGCGGGAGCTGGGCGGGACGACCGGCGAGCTGTACGAGGGGCGGTCGGGGCGCGGCTGCTCCTGCACCGACGACCAGGGCACGGAACTCAGCCTCTGGCAACCCGCCCCGGGCTTCGCCTGACCCGGCCCGGTGGTGCATGGTGTCCACCTTGACGGCCCGCCCCTTCGGCAGACGCAGGCGATCGCCGCCGCGCTCGTGCTCCCGCCCCTGTGTGGTCGCATGTGACCGGTACCTGATCGCCACGAAAGGCGGTACCTGATCGCCACGAAAGCCGATGCCGGGCTGGCCCGCCAGGGCGGCGGGGTGACGCCATCGCGGCCTGACCAGGGCCGACTAGTCGGGGGCCTTGACGGTGGCGATGCCGAGCGTGCTGGTCATCGGCAGCAGGCCCGCCTCGAAGACCGCACCGAGGAACGGCGCGAGGAGCTGGGCCAGTCGTCCGGCGCGCTCCTCACCGAGCAGTCGCCACGGCTCGGCGGCCAGTTCGTCGGTCATCCGCTCGACCTGATCCCGGACGGCCAGTCCCCGCTCGGTGGCGAGCCCGTCGGCCCCGGCCAGCCCCCGCGCGGCCAGCCGTTCACGGGCCTCGGCCCACTCCTGCTCGCTCCAGCCCCGCCCCGCGAAGTTCTCCTCGGGTGCGGCCCCGATCGCCGCGAACGACACCAGCGCCTCGCACCCGTCCAGCCCCGCCGCCTGCAACGCCGCCAGGTGCCCGTCACCCCGATGCTCACGCAGCACGGTGGCCGCCAGCCACAGCACCAGGTGCGGCTCCTGTGGCCACGCCAGATCCAGGTTGGCCGCCGCGAACGGCCGCCCCGCCACCGTCACGCTCTCGGCGGCCCGCCTGGCCAGCTCCGCCGCCTCGGCCATGTCCGGCCCCGCCACCCGATCACCGAGCAACTGCCGGTACGTCCTGTCCACCGCCACCATCCGCGCCTCCAGCACCTGCTCGGGCGCCGCGACCTCCCAAATGGCGGGTACGTGCCCGGCCATCATGCGCGGGCTGAAGCTGTAGTACGCCGCCGTGGCCAACCGCGCGCCGGCCCGTCCCAGCGGGGCCGTGCGGTAGGCGAAGTAGCTGGGCCAGCGCGACTCCACGTCGTAGCCGAGCCGGGCGGCCTCCTCGAAAGCCTGGGGGGAGAAGTACAGCACCGCGTGCACGGGTTCGAGCTGGTGCCACATGCTGCGGGCGAGCCTGGCCGATGTGTTCACAACGTCACCTCACTGTCTAGGTAAGCTATGCCAGTGACGATAGAGGCTTGGCGCATCACTGGTCAATCGCAAATAGACAGTTATGTCGGGAGGTGGGTGGAGCTCGCCGCCCTCCTCGTGAACGAACTGGCCGTCGATCAGGTACGCGGCCGTCGTGCCGATCCCCCCGCCGACCGCCGGGCCGCGCTCGAAGCCGCCTTCCAGCGCCAGGGCTGGACGCCGAGCCATGCCCTCACCAGCGCGGACGCCGACCGGCTCGTGGACGTGGCCGCCGCACTCCACCTCGCCTTCGCCGGCGACGTCGGCGCACTCAACCAGGCCCTGGTACGCCATGCCGCCGTCCCGAACCTGCACGGCGACCCGCCCGTCCTGGCCTTCCACCACCCCGGAGCCGATTTGGTGGACGCCTGGGCCGCCGACGCCGGCACGGCCCTGGCCATGGTGATCGGTGTGGGGCAGGGGGTGCGGCTGCGCTCATGCGAGGCGGACGGGTGCGAACTGGTCTTCTTCGACGTCACCCGGAACGCCTCACGCCGATTCTGCGGCCTGTCCTGCCAAAACCGCGCCAAAGCCACCGCCTACCGCGCCCGCCGCCGCACGTGAGCTCCGCTCGTGAGCCCCGCGCCTGGGGCCCGCACGTGAGTTCCTGAGGCCCGCCGCCGCGCCGGGTGCCCACCGCACTTCGTGGCGGTCGCCCTCGTGCGGCTGGTCGCCGTGCCCGGGAGCGGCACCGGACGCCATGCGTGGCCGCGCCCGCCGCCGCGCATGGCGTCCGGCGCCGCTCGTATCGCACCCCATTGCGCGGCTCGCCATCACGTCCGCGGCCCCCCGGGCATCGTTCGCGGCCGCACGGACCAATCATGTCTGCGGCCGAGCTTGCGCGGGTCCCTGCCGCCGGGAGGCGCACGGCATGTCCCTGGCGGGGGCTGCATGTTTGCCGAGGGTGGGCACGCTCGACTGCGCCGCCTGGGTCGGACCAGGGGCGTGTGGCGGTGTGGTCAGTGGTTTCCGGTGGCCTTGGCGTAGTCGGCCATTCCGCCGGCGAAGTCGTACAGGATCGCCTGTTCGTCGCCCACCACCCAGGCGTCGTGTCCCGGCGGGCAGACGAAGACCTCGCCCGGCCCGACCTCGGCCTCCGTGCCGTCGTCCATGCGGAGGCGCATGCGGCCCTTCACCACGAAGCCGTTGTGGTGGACCTCGCACGAGTCCGTGCCCGCGATCGGTTTCACCGATTCCGACCAGCGCCAGCCCGGCTCGAAGGTGGCCACGCCGAAGCTCAGCCCGCTCAGGTTGCACACCTCCAGGTGCCCCTTTGGGAAGTCGCGGCGCTCGTCCGGCTTGTCGATGCTCTTGACCTCGATCATGACGTTTCCCCCCTTCCGTCAGGTCCAGTCTGACACTGGGAGTTTGCCGCCACAAGGTACTTGAGCTGGGCAAATGCCCCTATTCGACGGCGTACGTGGACTGGACGACCCCGGCCCCGAACACCTTCGTCGACAGGTGCGTGAGCGGGACGTCGCGGCCGATCGGCCCGAACAGTGGCAAGCCCTCGCCGAGCAGCACCGGCACCGTGGTGATGGTCATCTCGTCGATCAGCCCCGCGCGCAGGAAGGCGCGGATGACCTGGCCGCCGTCCACGTACACGCTCTTGGTACCGCGCTCGGTCAGATCGCGCAGCAGGTCGTCGAGGTCGCGGTGGACGGTGGCGTGCGGGTGCGGCCCGGGCGGCAGCGTGGTGCTGAGCACGGCGACGTGCTTGCCCTCGTGCGGCCACGGGTCATAGGAGAGGCCCGGCTCGTACGTCCCCCGCCCCATGACGACGGTGTCGATCCCGTCGCTGAACTCCTGGTAACCCAGGTCGTCACCGGCGGCCTCGCCCCGGGAGGTGAGCCAGCCGAGGTCGCCGTCCGCGCGGGCGATGAACCCGTCGAGGCTGACGCCGATGAACACCGAGCAGGTGAACGGCCGGTCTGAGGTCATGTGTGCGCTCCTCATTAGTAAATGTCTGTTCGTTTATAAACTAGCGAGCGGCGGCCCGGACCGCAAAGCGATTGTGTCGGTGGTGGCGTCCATGATGGGGTCCATGGCTTCATGGCAGGAGTTCGATCGGCAGGCGCCCGAGCTGGCGGGCGTGGCGCGGCGCCTGATGGACGCCCACAGGCACAAGGTGCTGGCGACCTTGCGCAAGGACGGCTCACCCCGGGTCAGCGGGGTGGAGACGAGCTTCCGGGACGGCGAGTTGTGGACCGGCTCGATGGGCGCGGCGGTCAAGGCCGCCGACCTGCGGCGGGATCCGCGCATGGCGGTCCACGTGTCCTCCGGCGACCCGGAAGGGCCCGACCCCTCCACGTGGGAGGGGGACGTCAAGCTGGCCGGGCGGGCGGTCGAGATCACCGACAAGGAGGTGCTGGAGGCGTTCGAGTCAGAGGCGGGCTCACACCTGTTCCGGATCGAGCTCACCGAGGTGGTCTGGACCCGGGTCGAGGGCGACGAAATCGTCATGGACGCCTGGCGTGAAGGGGTGGGGGTGCGTCAGATCCGTCGCTCGTGATCTACAATGTAAAGGCGCTCGGCCGAAGACGAACGGTCAAGACCCCAAACACAAACACCGCGCCGGCAGGTCAGTGGACGGAGAAGCCGCCGTCCACGAAGAGCATCTGCCCGGTGACGAACGCGGAGGCGTCGCCGGCCAGGAACACCGCCGCGCCCGCGAAGTCCTCCGGCAGCCCGTTGCGGCCCACCATGTGCCGGGCCGCCAGCGCTTCGACGCGGCCGGGGATGGCCTGGGCGGCGGCGGTCAGCGGGGTGAGCACGAAGCCGGGGATGATCGTGTTGACGCACACCCCGTCGGCCGACCACGCCTCGGCCTGGGAGCGGGTCAGGCCGGTGACGGCGGCCTTGGCGGCCCCGTACGCGCCGCTGTCGCCGAAGGCGCTGATCGACTGCTGGGAGCCGATGTTGATGACGCGTCCCCATCCGCGCCCGGCCATCTTGGGGCCGAAGTGCTGGCCGAGCAGGTACGGAGCGGTGAAGTTGACGGCGAGGGTGCTCTCGTAGTCGTCCACGGTGAGGTCGGCCATGGGCTTGCGGATGTTGTTGCCCGCGTTGTTGACCAGGATGTCGATGTCGCCCGCCGTGTCGCAGATCCGCTGGACGCCGGCGCGGTCGCCGAGGTCGGCGCCGATCGTGGAGACGGTGACGCCGTGCTCACGCAGCCGGGCGGCCGCCTTGTCCAGTTCGGCCTGCCTGCGGGCGGCGATCACGATGTCGGCTCCGGCGCGGCCGAGCGCCTCGGCGATGGCGTACCCGATTCCGGAGCTGCCGCCGGTCACCAGCGCGCGGCGGCCGTGAAGGGAGAAGAGTTCCCGCAGATAGTCGGACATGGAGCGTCAAGCTAGCATCTCCGCCCGGCCCGGAAACGACCGGGACCCGGCCCGCGTGCGCGCGGACCGGGTCCCGGGGCAACGGGTCTACTCCGGCCGTCCCAGAAGGAAGCTTCCGGTGGCGTCGAGGTCTTCGGAGGTGAAGAACTCGTAGGCCGCCTGCCGGAATTCGTCGGCCGTCACCGCGCCGTCGGAATTGAGGTCGAATTTCCGGTAGCCTGCCAGTACGGCGGATTCGTCGGCCATCGACCCACCGTAAAAGGCGAGATAATCCTCCTTGCTGATGATGCCGTCGCCGTTGCGGTCGGCGATGCGGATGAGGACGTCGACGATGCGCCCGGGTCCCTGCTGGTAGAAGGCGGGGCCGGCCGCCATCCCGGTCTTCATCACGGAGATGAAGCGGTCGAGGGTGACTTCGTCGCCGGTCTTCGTCTCGAACTGGCGCCACCAGGACTGGAACGCCTCGGTGAGTTCGAGTTCGCGTTCCTTGTCGGCGTGCAGGCGGCTGGACAGTTCCTCGGCGATCCCGGCCAGGTCCGGCCAGGAAAGGCGGTCGTCCTGGGACAGGTCGATTGCTTTGAACGCGAGCGCCAATTTGGCGTCCACAATGCTGGGGGGACTCATCCTGGATCACCTCTTGATACGAATGCGGAACAAGAGGGTGCATGGCCATGTAACTGCCGGAGGGAGTGGCGGTCAAGGGTCCCTTTACGGTCACCGGAATTACGGACGGCGCCACCTCATGCGCGCGAATGGAGAACGATCCCCAGTCCGGAACCTGGGATCCCTCCACTCCGCGAGAGCGGAAATCGGGCAACGTTATCCACATTCGTCCGCCCGCGAGGCGGCACCCCTCGTACAATCGGCAGGTCGTGAGGAAAGGCGGGCGAATGACCACGCGTGAGCGGCGGCGGAGGGTGACGATCGCCGATGTGGCGCGCCACGCCGGGGTGTCCACCACGGCGGTGTCGAAGGTGCTGCGCAACGCCTACGGGGTCAGCGCCGCCATGCGCGACCGGGTCAAGGCCGCGATCGACGAGCTCGGCTACCGGCCGCACGCGTCGGCGCGGGCGATGCGCGGGCGTACGTACACGATCGGGGTGTTACTGCCAGACCTGCGCAACCCGTTCTTCCCCGAGATCCTCGACGGCCTGTACGAGCAGCTCGACGGCACCGGCTACCAGGTGATCATCGTGCTCGGCGGCCGGGACGCCAAGGCGGAGACGCGGGCGATCGACGCGCTGGTGGACCGGCAGGTGGACGGCATGCTCATGGTGGCGCCCCGGGTGCCACGGACCCGGCTGGAAGAGGTGGGCGGGCAACTGCCGACGGTGGTGCTCGGGCCGCACGAGAAGTCGGCCCTGTACGACGCCGTCCTCGACGACGACGAGATCGGCGCGGAGCTGGTCGTTCGCCACCTCATCTCCCTCGGCCACCGCCGGATCGCGCACATCGGCCACCGGGAGAACGCCGGCCGCCGGACGGCGGCCATGCTGCAGACGATCAGGGCGGTCACCTACGAGCGGGTGATGCGCGAGCACGGCCTGGACGACGAGATCGCGATGGCGATGACCACCTACAGCGAGGAGGGCGGCTACGAGGGGGCGCGTGAGCTGCTGGCCCGCTCGCCCCGCCCGACGGCCATCTTCGCGGGCGCGGACCTGGCGGCGTTCGGCGCTTTGACGGCCCTGCACGAGGCGGGCCTGGCGGTGCCGGCGGACGTGTCGCTGGCCGGCTACGACAACACCCGTACGGCGGCGCTGTCGGACATCTCGCTGACCAGCGTCGACCAGGACGGCGGCGTCATGGGCGGCACGGCGGGCCGGCTGCTCCTGGAGCGCATCGAGGGCCGCACCTCATCGGTCACCTTCTCGGTCACCCCGACCCTCGTCCCCCGCCGCTCGACCGCCCCGCCTCCGGCTGAGACCCGTACCGCGTGAGGAACAGGTCGACGCCGTCGGCGATGAGCCGGTCGGCGAGCTCCGGGCGGACGCCGGCGCCGATCGAGCCGGCGATCAGGTGGTGGTAGAGGGTCAGGCCGAAGAACTGCACGACGGCCAGTTCGAGGTCGGGGATCGTCAGTAGCCCGCGTTCGCACAGGTCGCGGAACACCTCGCCCAGGGCGGCGGCCGACTGGGCCGGGCCGCGCCGCTGGTAGGCCGTGCCGAGGTCGGGGAAGCGGCGCAGCTCGCCGGTGACGAGGTTGCGCAGCGCCAGCCGGGCCGGGTCGGTGGCCGCGGCCACCATCGCGCGGGCGGTCTGGACCAGGGTTTCGCGCACGTCCCCGGTCTCGGCGAGCCGCGTGCGCACCTCCGCCATCGTCGTGTGCGCCGCGCCCATCGCCTGGCCGACGACCTCGATGAACAGCTCCTCCTTGCTGCCGAAGTGGTTGTACACGGTCACCTTGGACACCCCCGCCGCGGCGGCGATCTGGTCCATGCCGGCGTCGAACCCCTCGCGGATGAACATCTCGCCCGCAGCGGCCACGATGGCCTGCCGGTTCCGTTCGGCCCGCTTGCCCGAGGGCGCTCTGGTGTCTCCCACGCTCGGCATTTTACCCACAACTGAACTCTTGAGTACAGTAATAACTGTCCTGTACAGTTCAGTTCAGTTACAAAAGCCAAGGAGGCAGACATGTGGGCCGTCGTCCACGCCGAACGCGCTGCACTGATCCGCGACCTGGAGACCGTCCCGGCCGAGCGGTGGTCCACGCCGTCCCTGTGCCCCGGCTGGGACGTTCACGACGTCGTGGCCCACCTCGCCGACGACGCCAAGACCACCCGCCTGAGCTTCCTGCGGCACTTCGCCGCCGCCCGCTTCGACTTCGACCGCTTCAACAACGCGGGAGTCGCCCGGGAGCGGGCCGCGGAACCGCGGCTCACGCTGGCCTCGTTCCGCGCGGCGAGCCACCGTACGACGAGCGCGCCGGCGCCGAAGGCGACCCGGCTGGTCGAGGCGTTCGTCCACGGCGAGGACATCCGGCGCCCGCTCGGCCTCAGCCGCGGCTACCCGGCCGGGCACGTCGCCACCGCGCTGCGTTTCCAGCTCGGCACCGGCGTGCCGGTCGGCGGCGGCAAGGAACGAGCGCAAGGGCTGCGCCTGCTGGCGACCGACGCGAAACTCGACGCCGGCGACGGCCCTGAGGTGCGCGGCACCGCCCTGGCGCTGCTCCTGGCCGTGTCAGGGAGACCGGTCGGCGCCGACGAGCTGACGGGGCCGGGCGTTCCCGCACTGATCCGAAACGGAGGGATTCACCATGGCTGAGATCGACACCACCTTCACCACCGCGATCGTCCCCGACTCCAACAGCGGCTGGCCGTGCGTCAGGATGCCCGGTTCGGCCGGCTTCTTCGGTACGGGCAAGGCCGTCAAGGTGGCGGGCACCGTCGACGGGCACGCCTACGAGGCGACCATGCTGCCGGTCGGCGGCGGAACCCACATGATGCCGCTGCGCGCCCCCTTCAGGAAGGTCATCGGCAAGGACGTCGGCGACGAGGTGACGGTCCACCTGACCCGCCGGGTCTCCTAAACGGCCCGCAGGAACTCGGCGTGCACGAAACGCCCGCCGGCGAAGCCGAGCCGCACACCGTCACCGTGGGCGAACGGCGTCCCCCAGGTGTCGTGCGCGGCGCCGGGCAGGCAGGCCACCAGCGCGAGCTCGATCGCCCCGCCGTGCCCCACGAGCAGCGCCGAGCCGCCCTCGGCGACGCCGCCGACCGTCTCCGCCCAGATCTCCCGATGCGCCTCGGCCACCTCCGCCGCGGCGCCGCCCGCCTGGACGATCTCCGCCAGCCGCCGGTACGGCTCCTCCCATTCCCACTGCGCGTGCCGGGGGATCTCGCCGGGGACGTAGCCGGAGGGCATGTCCACGGTGTCGTCGACGGCGAACCCCATGGCCACGGCGGTCTCCACGGCGCGGGGCACGGAACTGGCGACGACCCGTTCGAAGGGCCCGGCGCTCTGCCCGATGGCGCGGGCCAGGGCGACACCTTCGGCCGACAGGTGTGAGCCGCGCCCGCGCGCCGCACCCTTCTTGGTCAGACTGTGCCGCCGTACCTCCAACACGCGCATATGGCTCCTCACCAGGGATGATGGCGAAATAGGATCATCGGGTACGGCCGCGACGGGGCGGCCCCTTTCGCGGGAGAGGCCGAGTGAAGCGGACCATCCGGACGATCGATGATGTCATGGAGTTGCTGGACGGGATGTTCGCCACGGAGGCGGACCGGTGGACGGGCAACGCCTCGACCTGGTGGGACGGCTTCTACGCCGACCGTTCCAAGCCGGTCCCCTTCTTCGTCCCCGGCCCGGACGAGAGCCTGGCCTCCCATGTCGAACGCGGCCTGCTGACCCCGGGACGTGTTCTGGACCTGGGCTGTGGCCCCGGCCGTAACGCCGTGCACCTGGCCTCGCGCGGGTTCGAGGTGGACGCGGTCGATCTGTCGCCCGCCGCCGTGGCCTGGGGCGAGGAGCGGGCCGCGGAGGCGGGCGTCAAGGTGCGCTTCCTGTGCGGCGACGCCTTCGCCTCCGGCCTGACGGGTCCGTACGACCTGGTCTACGACTCCGGCCTCCTGCACCACCTGCCGCCGCACCGCCGGATCAGCTACCGCGACCTGCTGGAGCGGGTGCTCGTCCCCGGCGGTCACCTCGCCCTGACGTGTTTCGCGGCCGGCGGCATGGGCTCGGAGGAGCCCGACGAGGATCTCTACCGCGACGGCCGCCTGCACGGCGGCCTGGCCTACAGCCCCGAGGAGCTGCGCCACCTGTTCTGCGACTACACCGAGGTGGAGCTGCGCCCGATGGAGGAGCAGCCCCCGGGCGCGCCGCTGTTCGGCGCTGCCTTCCTGCTGACCGCCCTGTTCCGGCGCGCGCCCGCGGGCTGAGGTTGGCGGCCGGGCGCGCGTGGAGGAGGATGAAAGGGTCCTGAACGGGCGGGGGTGCCATGAGCGTCGATCGGGCCCGCTCGCCGGGCGAGCGGGCGCGGACCCCGCTGTCCGCCGCGATCGGCGCGGCGCGCTGGATCAGGTCCGCGGCGGCCGATGACGGCCCCTCGCGGCACTGGCGGGCCAACCCCGACGCGGGCGCCAGGCCGGCGCTGGCTCCCGAACCCGCCTGCCTGTACACGGGCGCGCCCGGCATCGTGCTGTTCTTCCTGGAATTGGCCGCGGCGACCGGCGACGACGGCTACCTCGACGACGCCCGCGCGGGCGTACGCTACCTCGCCTCGGCCTGGCAGGGCATCAAGGGGATCGGTTTCCACCACGGCCTGAGCGGCATCGCGGCGGCGGCGTGGCGGGACTCGTGGAGTTGTTCGTCGGGCTGTGGGCGGCGACGGGGCGGGCGGCGTACCTGGACTTCGCTCACAGACTGGGCGCGCACCTGATGGCACGGGCGCGCGGCGGCGAGGGTCTGCGGTGGTATCAGGCCTTCCGGCGGGTATGCCCCGGCGAGCTGAGCGCGGACACCGGCTACCTGACGGGCGCGGCCGGCATCGGCGCGGCACTGCTGCATCTGGAGGCGGCGTCGCGGGGCGCGCGGGCGTGGCGGCTGATTCTGCTGCCGGACAACCCGTTTCCGGCCATTCCGGCACCGGCGGGCGCATAGCGGAGTTTGCGCGCGGGCGGGCGCGGAGTTAAGCTCGAATGCTGCGCATTTCCGATCGAGCTTTTACAGCCCTCCCGATAGGAGTATACCACGGAATGACTAATCGTCAAGATGGTCTCGCGCAAGCCCTTGACACCGAGCAGCGTACCGTGTCGTGGCTCTACGGCCTGCTCGACGACGCCCGGCAGCGCGCCCAGGTGACGCTGCGCGAGGTCTACTCCAGAGGCGGCGGCTCGCTCACCCGCCAGGCGAGGGTCGAGCGCGAGGTGCTGGCCGGTGAGCAGTCGCGGCGGCTGGCGCAGCTCAACGCGGTCGAGCGGGGCCTGTGCTTCGGCCGCGTCGACGACGGCGCGGGGCGGAGCACCTATATCGGCCGGGTCGGGCTGCGCGACCAGGCGCACGAGTCGGTCCTGATCGACTGGCGGGCGCCGGCGGCACGGCCGTTCTACGTGGCCACGGCCACCGACCCCGGCGGGCTGGTGCGCCGCCGCCACCTGCACCTGAAGGGCCGCCTGGTCGTCGGCATCGACGACGAGGTGTTCGACCTGGAGGGGATGAGCGAGGGCGACCGCGGGTCGCTGGTCGGCGAGGCGGCGCTGCTGGCCGCGCTGCGGCGCGGCCGCACCGGGCGGATGGGCGACGTGGTGGCCACCATCCAGACCGAGCAGGACCGGGTGATCAGGGCCTCGCTGCAGGGGGCGCTGGTGGTGCAGGGCGGGCCGGGCACCGGCAAGACGGTGGCGGCGCTGCACCGGGCGGCGTACCTGCTCTACACCCACCGCGCCACGCTGGAGCGGCGCGGGGTGCTGGTGGTGGGCCCCAACGCGATGTTCCTGCGCTACATCGGCCAGGTGCTGCCGGCGCTGGGGGAGACGCAGGTCGTGATGACCACGGTGGGGGAGATGTTCCCCGGCGTGGTGGCGGTGGCCGCCGACGGCCCGGCCGCGGCCGTCGTCAAGGGCGACTCACGGATGGCCGAAGTGGTCGCCGGGGCGGTGGAGCTGCGCCAGCGGGCGCCCGAGGGTGAGCTGGTCGTGGAGCTGGACGGCCTGCGGCTGCGGGTGCCGCACACGACGTGCGTACGGTTGCGCGACCGGGCGCGGGCGGTGCGGCTGCCGCACAACATGGCGCGCAAACTGTACGTCACCGAGCTGCTCAAGGAGCTGGCCAAGGCGGAGGCGCGGGCGCTGGAGGAGTCGCTGCACATCGAGGACCTCGACGTCGACGAGCCGGAGCTGACCGAGCCCCTCGACCTGGAGAGCGACCTCGACGAGCTCGACCTGGAGCTGGCCTCGCGCCGGCTGTGGGGCGAGCCGGAGGTGCGGCGCGCGGTGGACGATCTGTGGCCGGAGCTGACGCCGCGGACCCTGGTGTCGGAGCTGCTGGCCTCGCCGGAGGCGCTGTGGTCGGTCGCGCCGCCGGGGCTGGCCTGGAAGGAGCTGGTCCGCCCGGTCGACGCCGAGTGGACGGTCGGCGACGTGCCGCTGCTGGACGAGGCGGCCGAGCTGCTGGGCGAGGACGACTCGGCGCGGCGGGTGGCGGCCAGGCAGGCGGGGGAGGAGCTGGCGGAGCGGGAGCTGTACGCGTGGGAGGTGCTGGAGTCCACGGGCGTGGCCGGCGCGGGCATCTTCGACCGGGCCGACGTGCTGGCCGAGCGGCACGCCGACGACGGCGCGGGCCTGACCACGGCCGACCGGGCGGCGGCCGACCGCACCTGGGCCTACGGGCACGTGATCGTGGACGAGGCGCAGGAGCTGTCGCCGATGGCCTGGCGGATGGTCATGCGGCGGGTGCCGGCCAAGTCGCTGACGGTGGTGGGCGACGTGGCGCAGACGGGGTCGGCGGCGGGCGCGGGCTCGTGGGCCGAGGTGCTGGACCCGTTCCTGAAGGACCGGTGGCGGGAGGAGCGGCTGCTGGTCAACTACCGGACGCCGGTGGAGATCATGCGGGTGGCGTCGGACGTGCTGGCGGCGTACGCACCCGGGCAGGAGCCGCCGGAGTCGGTACGCGAGGGCGAGGCCGAGCCGCGAGCCGTGCGCATGCCGCTGTCCGGGCTCCCCGGCCTGGTGGACGCGGAGCTGGCGGAGATCGGCGAGGGCCGCCTGGGCGTCCTGGTGCCGGACGGGCGGCACGCCGAGGTGGCGCGGCTGCTGCCGGAGGGCGACCTGGACGCGCCGGTGGTGGTGCTGACGGTGGGCAGGGCCAAGGGGCTGGAGTTCGACGCGGTCGTGGTGGTGGACCCGGCGGGCATTCTGGGCCAGTCGCCGAGGGGCGGCCAGGACCTGTACGTGGCGGTGACGCGGGCGACGCGGCGGCTGACGGTGGTGCACGAGGGCGACCTGCCGCCGGTCCTGTCCCGCCTGGCTGAGAAATCTACAACGTAAAGGCGGCGGGACGATGGTCCCCGCCCTAACACGAACCCCCACGGCCATCGTCGATCAGCTTGGCGGCCACGTCGCGGATGGCGCGGGTGGCGTGGTCGAGCGCGTGCAGGGTCGCCGTGTCGAGGTGGTCGAGGATGCGGCGATACTGCTCGTGCCCGGCGTTGTTGATCTCCTCGACGAGGGCGGCGCCGTTCTTGGTGAGCTCGACGCGGCGTACGCGGCGGTCGTGGGGGTCTTCGTGGCGGCTGACGTAGCCCTGGGTGACGAGGCGGTCGACGATGCCGGTGACGGTGCCGAGGCCGACGCCGAGGCTCTGGGCGAGGTCCTGGCCGGAGGCGGAGCCGTTCATGGCCACGACGAGGATGACCTTGAGTTGTCTCATGGTGAGGTTGGAGCTGAACAGCGGGCTGTGCTGCTGGGCGAACAGCCGCCCGAGGCCCTTCTGGGTTTCGGTGATCCGGCGGATCAGGTCTTCGCGTTCGTCGGATTCGTTGGTCACGCTCACCTCTCGTTTCCTGAGAAGGTTATCAGGATTGCTTGATCGGTCTAAATATTCGTATCAGGCGAAGTGTTAGTCTGGGGCGAACTCTTGGAGGGGGAGTCCATGACGGCTTTCGCCCGGTTGAGCCTGGTCAACCGCAGCCTTGTGATTTTGGTCGCGGTCGTGCTCAGCGCGTTCGGCGCGTTCACGATTCCGCAGTTGAAGCAGCAGTTGCTGCCTTCCTTGTCCTTCCCTGGCGCGTTCGTGGTGGCGCCGTTCCCCGGCGCCTCGCCGGAGATCGTGGAGGACCAGGTCACCAAGCCGATCGAGGACTCCTTCCAGGGCCTGACCGGGATGGAGCAGATGACCTCGACCTCCAAGGAGGGCGTGGCGCAGATCCAGGTGGCCTTCGAGTACGGCACGGACGTCGAGTCCTCGCTGAACGAGATGCAGCAGGCCATCAGCAGGGTGACGCTGCCCGACGGGGTCGAGCCGCAGGTCGTGGCCGGTAACACCGACGACATCCCGGTGATGGTGCTGGCGGTGGGCGACGGTGGTGACGAGCGGGCGATGGCCGACAAGCTGCGCCGGCTGGTGGTCCCGGAGCTGCAGGGCGTCGAGGGGGTGCGGGAGGCGTCGGTCACGGGCACCCGCGACGAGGTCGTGACGATCGAGCCGGACGCCAAGAAGATGGCGCTGGCGGGGGTGTCGGCGGCGCAGATCCCCGAAGTGCTGAAGGCCAACGGCACGCCGATCCCGGCGGGCACGCTGACGTCGGACAGCAAGTCGCTGACGGTGCAAGTGGGCGCGCGGGTCGATTCGGTGGCGAAGCTCAAGGACCTGTACCTGACGCCGGCCCAGCCGGCGGCGGTCTCGCAGCAGCAGCCCCAGGCGCAGCAGGGCCGTCCTCAGCCCGGGCAGCCCACCCTTCCGCAACAGGTGCGTCCCAAGCCCCTCAAGCCGGTCAAACTGGGTGACGTCGCGAAGGTGACGCGGGGCCTGGCCGAGGCGACGACGATCACGCGTACCGACGGCAGGACGAGTCTGGGCGTGTCGGTGACGATGGTGCCCGACGGGAACGCGGTGGCGATCTCGCATGCCATCGCGGCGAAGCTGCCCGACCTGACCAAGGCGCTGGGCGACGGCTCGGACACGGCGGTGTCGGTGGTGTTCGACCAGGCGCCTTACGTGGAGGAGTCGATCGCGAGCCTGACGACCGAGGGCCTGCTGGGCCTGGCGTTCGCGGTGCTGGTCATCCTGGTGTTCCTGCTGTCGGTGCGTTCGACGGTGGTGACGGCGGTGTCGATCCCGCTGTCGGTGGTGATCGCGCTGATCGTGCTGTGGGCGGGCGACTATTCGCTGAACATGCTGACACTGGGCGCGCTGACGATCGCGGTGGGCCGGGTGGTGGACGACTCGATCGTGGTGCTGGAGAACATCAAGCGCCATCTCGGGTACGGCGAGGCGAAGCTGCAGGCGATCCTGACGGCGGTGCGTGAGGTGTCGGGCGCGGTGACGGCCTCGACGCTGACGACGGTGGCGGTGTTCGCGCCGATCGCGGTCGTGGGCGGCATGGTGGGCGAGCTGTTCAGCCCGTTCGCGATCACGGTGGCGGTGGCGTTGCTGGCGTCGCTGGTGGTGTCACTGACGGTGGTGCCGGTGCTGGCGTACTGGTTCCTCAAGGCGCCGGAGCTGACCCCGGAGCAGGCGCGCAAGCAGCGCGAGGAGGCCGAGGCCAAGGAGCTGCGGTCGCCGTTGCAGCGGGCCTACCTGCCGGTGCTGCGGTTCGCGACGCGGTTCAAGCTGGTGACGGTGCTGATCGGGGTGGCGGTGTTCGTCGGGACGATGGGCCTGGCGGGCGGGCTGCGGACGAACTTCCTGGACTCCTCCGGGCAGAACACGATCTCGTTGTCGCAGCGGATGCCGGTGGGCAGCGATCTGGCGACGACCGACAAGGCGGCCGAGCGGGTCGAGGGTGTGCTGTCGGGCTTGGACGGTGTGAAGTCGTACCAGGTGAACGTGGGTGGCGGCAACGCCATGCAGGGCGGGGTCGGGGGTGGCGCGGATCGGGCGTCGTACTCGGTGACGCTTGAGGAGGAGGCCGACACCGCGAAGGTGGAGCAGGAGCTGCGCGAGCGGATCTCCGGGCTGTCGGGGGTCGGTGAGGTCACCGTCGGCGGGGCCGGTGGGGGCGGGTTCTCCTCCGACACGATCGACGTGATCGTACGGGCGCCGGACACCGAGGGGCTGCGCGCGGCGACCGACCGGGTGAAGGCGGCCATGGGCGAGGTGTCCGGGCTGCGGGATCTGTCGTCGAACCTGGAGGCGAGCGCGCCGCGGGTCGAGGTCGTGGTGGACCGGCAGGAGGCCGCGGAGCGGGGGCTGTCGGAGGCGCAGGTCGGCCAGGCGGTGGCGCAGGCGTTCCGTGGCGCGCCGCTGGGGCAGATCACGCTGGACGGGCGTACGAGTGACCTGGTGTTGCGCGGCGCGGACGCCCCGGAGGACGTCGAGGCGATCGAGGACCTCAAGCTCGCGACGGCGGGCGGGATGGTGAAGCTGTCGTCGGTGGCCGACGTGCGCGAGGTGGCCGGTCCGACGCAGGTGACCCGGATCGACGGTGAGCGTTCCGCGACGGTGTCGGCCAAGGCGGTCAACGCCGGTGACCTCGGTACGGTGACGCAGGCGCTGACGACGAAGCTGGACGGGGTGGCGCTGGAGTCGGGGGCCTCGTACGAGATCGGTGGCGCGTCGGCCGACCAGGCGGAGGCGTTCTCCGACCTGGGGCTGGCGATGCTGGCGGCGATCGCGATCGTGTTCCTGATCATGGTGGCGACGTTCCGCAGCTTCATCCAGCCGCTGATCCTGCTGGTGTCGGTGCCGTTCGCGGCCACGGGCGCGGTCGGGCTGCTGGTGGCGACGGACACGGCGCTGGGCGTGCCGGCGTTGATCGGCATGCTGATGCTGATCGGCATCGTGGTGACGAACGCGATCGTGCTGATCGACCTGATCAACCAGTACCGGGATCAGGGCATGGGCGTGGTGGAGGCGGTGATCGAGGGCGGCCGGCGACGGTTGCGGCCGATCCTGATGACCGCGGTGGCCACGATCTGCGCGCTGACGCCGATGGCGCTGGGGGTGACGGGTTCCGGCGGCTTCATCTCACAGCCGCTGGCGATCGTGGTGATCGGCGGCCTGATCTCCTCGACGCTGCTGACGCTGGTGCTGGTGCCGACGCTGTACACGGTGGTGGAGCGCACGAAGGAACGAATGCGCCGCCGCCCGGCCGAACCGAAGCACGAGGCGAAGGTCCTGGCGCCGACGCCGTAGGGGCCGGTTTCTGGTCGTGGGTCTCGGGCCCGTCCGCTGTGCGGGCGGGCCCGGGCTCATGTACGGGTCACGCATCATCATGGAAGCGATCGGCCCGCATGTGAGATTTGACTGCGGCCGAAATTCACCGCGGTTTCGCGATGGAACTACTTAGCCGCATCTATCGTTGTTGAGCCTCAGCGATGACCCCCACCGGCCGACGGGATACCCTTCTAGATCTCCTATTCGCCCGCCTGGCTGAATGCAGGTGTGGGAGCCGGTGTAGTTGCTGGCCCGGTAGATACGCGCGGTGCGATCCCCCGTGCCGTTGTTGATGACAGAGAACGTGTGGTCGTTGATGACCGTGTTCGCGAGGCTCGTGCTGTCGTCCGACGCCCGGCGGACGTAGGGTACGCCGCCGTAGTTGGTCTGCGGGTAGATGCATACCTGCCCAGATCCGCACTCCACCATCGCGCTGGCTTGGGCGCCGGCTGTCGCCGTGGTCAGCAGCCCGAGAGAAATGGCCGCTGTTCCGGCCGCTGCCGCTAGTCCGTACCTCAGGGGACGTACTGACCTCGGAATCGACACTTCGTTTCCGCGAACGTGCGGAGATCGAGCGGGACTTGTGCGAGCACGGCTTCGTCGTCGAGGACGTACGCGCCGCACCCGACCGGCCGAGCGGGGAGTTCGTGTTCGTGGCGCGGCGCGATGCCACGGAGTCCGTCCCTCCCCGAATGCCCTAGGGAGCACCACACAGCGCGTGAACGTGCTCCGGCCCGAGCGGCAGCAGGACAGAGGAATGGGGTTGATCTACTTTGTAAAGGCGGGGGATTTGTTATCGATCATGCAGTTGAACAACTGAAACCTCAGCAACGACCAAGAGCTCTGCCACGCTCAACCCGGCCGCCGAGGCCGTCAAACGGAACCTCTCCCGAAAGGAGCCGATGCCGTGACGGCCATTCGATAGGCCAGCGCCATGTTCAGTGTGTTTGCTGCTGTCAGAGCTGTGCTCAGAGGGCGACTACACCGCTGGTCATCCCGTGATCGGATTGTCAGTTGCACCGAGACGGTCGTGTTGCATTGAGGTAGAGCTCCGTGATGATGAAGTGGAGCTGCCTGGTCACAATCTTCTCGCCATCGAACCAGCGGTATGTCGGTAGGTTGACGGAGTCCCAGTCGCAGAACTCATGGTAGTTGGCGGAGCAGTGCTGGATGGGGACGTCTCTACCGCAGGTGTACGTGAAGTAGCCGCTCCAGCCGGTCGCACGGAATCCCTTTATGTCGACTCCGGGGTAATAGCGGCCGCTGCACGATCTGCTGTAGTCGCTACTTTGGTAGCCGATGAACGTGAAGCTGACGGACTGACATCCGGCGTATGCCGGAGATTGGAGTACGACGACTGAGAGCAGGAGCAGAATCGGCACAAGAAGCACCTTCAGCGCTCTTGAGGTGAGTTTCGTCATGCCGTTTACCCCGTGTTCCTGTTGTAGGCGGATTCGATGTCCCGTGTTCGGCACCTGGAGACCCGTTTGTACGTCGCCAGGGGTTGTCCAGCAAGGGAACCAACCACTGAACAAACAATTCAAGGGCTGCGTCGCAGGTCGTATGGCTTCGTCGAACCGAGGGGACGATGCTGGTCAACCGCGCGCTTGGCACGCTTCTTGACCTTGGCCGACCGCTCGGACGCGCGGTCGATCGCCGTCTCCGAAGGAACCGTTCGGGCGTGGAGGGATTGCGCACACTCGGAAAGCACATGGTCGTACGCGCGCTTCGCGTCAGAAAGGTTCATGTGACATCCAGATCCTCCACGTTGCCGAGAACGATCATTGTTAACGTCCGCGCCGGCGGCCTCGTGGTCTGCGGCCATGATGTCGCGCTGATTCGCCGTGACCGGCCGCCCGGCACGCCGCCCGGCGGCGACGTGGACAGGAGCGATGGCCGCAGCGGGCCGCTCAAGCGACTCGGAACCTGTCCAGCCTCGATCGAGTGCCACGCACATGGCAGGACCGCCTGCTTCCCTGGCTGGGAGGCAGGCGGTCCTGTCATGTGCGTCAGTTGCGGATGAAGCCGTTGACGATCAGTGGCAGTGAGGCGTCCAGGCCCGCCACGTTCAGTACGCCCTCGTCTCGTGGGTCGCCGATCGTGCCACCCGTTGCGGTCATCGACGCCACGACCACGCGGGACTGGGCGGCCACGGTGCGCCGGTAGGCGTCGAGTTCCTGTGAGGGGTGCGTTTGGCCCGACCAGGTCTCGTTGTCGGTGAACAGGACGATGCCGTCCGTCTCCATGCGCTGCTGGCGTGCCCATCGGAACGGCAGGGACAGGTCGGTGCCGCCGCCGGACGGCTCCCAGGAGGCGATCTCGCGCAGGCTCGTGCGCGGAGTCACCTTCGAGGCGTGGACGCTGGTGTCCACGTCGATGACGTGTACGTTGCCGCGTTCGATGCGGGCCAGCATGACGGCCATGGCGCAGCCGACCTCGTACGGTGACCCGATCGGTGAGCCGCCGGCCATGACGCCGCCGTCCCAGCTCATCGAGCCGGAGGAGTCGACGGCGACCAGCAGTCGCCGGCCCGTGGGCTCGACCGTGCCGAACGACAGCTCGTAGGTCTCCTCCAGGGCGTCCAGGATCGCCGGGACCGGGGTCCATCGCTGCGTGCCGGCGCGTGGGTTCGGCCGGCTGCGGCCGGAGGCGTAGACGCGCAGCGCCAGGAAGGCGTCCATCGGGTGGATGCGTGCGCGCAGCAGGGCGTCCTGGTCGGTGAGCCGGGCGACCGCGCGCCGGGTGGCGTCGCCCATGGGCTTCAGGGCGCCGATCCGGGTCATCCTGGACAGGTTGCGGATGAGCGCGGTCAGGCCGATCGTAGCGATCAGCGCGTCCCACACCTCCGCCTCCCTGAGCATGGCGTCCGGCAGGAACTCCCACGGCACCTTGCGCTCCTCGATGACGCGGATCGCCTCGCGAGGGCTGGTGACGGCCTTGGCGGTGAGGAACCGGTCGACCGACTCCAGGACGTCGCGGGCCTCCTCGTCGGGGACGTTCCCGGCGATCCATCCGAACAGCCGCGCCCGCTCGGGGCTGTCGGCCTTCGGGTGGGCGATGCGCAGCACGTCACGCAGGTCGAACGACTCACCCTGCGGGGTCTTGCGCTGGCGGGCCTTGCACACCTTGAACGCGACGTCGTCCGCGCTGCCGGCGGTGAACCAGGAGGCGAGCGCGGTACGCAGCGACCGGCCGGCGACCGGCGCTATGCCGTGAGGGGTCGGCTTGCCGCCCAGGTTCTTGTAGTAGCCGAAGAACTGGGCCAGATGGTCGGTGGTGCGGGCGACCTTGGGCAGCGCCGCCTTGGCGGCCTGGCGGGTGGCGGCGTCGCCTTGGGCGTAGGCGGCGGCGAGTGCGAACAGCGCCGGCCGCTGCTTGGGGGCGCGTGGCGGGCGCGCCGTCGAAATGTCGGTCAGCAGGGCGACGACGCGCGGCCCGTCCGCGGCGATCGCCTCGAAGAGCACACCGGCGTTCTCGGCGGTGAGCCGATCCTCCGACACGTAGTAGGTGCCGCCGGTGGTGCCGAGAATGAGGAAGTCCTCCAGTTCGCGCCACAGGTCCTTGGCGAATATGTAGCCACCGGCCGCGTTGCGCATCTGGTCGTTACGGCCGGGCATCGGCCGCGTCTGCGGCGTGGCGATGGCGGAAACGCCGGCGAGTGGGTCGCGGCTGCGGGCCATGGGAAATGTCTCCAAGGGATTCGACCCGCCCTGACGGCGGATATAAGGGGCGGGAGCTTTGTCGGCGGCACGGATATGGGGCTCCGGCCGGGTGCCCAGCCGACCTGGGCGACCGGCCCCATGAGGAGGGGCCGGAAGGAATCGAACCTCAACCCTGTGGTAACCGGCCGGATTCGACCCGTGCCACCGGCAAAGCCGACGGCCATGCCCATGCGGTCGGGGGAAGGCGCGGATGTGGGGACGTCCACCGGCGTTCAGGTGCTCTGGCCGGCTGAGTTACCGAGACCGTGATCCCGGGCAGGGCTCGGACCTGCGACCACCCCGTTGGGGGTGGATAACCGATGAAGCTTCGACCCGTGCCCTCACCGAACCGCACTGGCGGCCATCGGGCCTGGAATGGGTACGGATGTGAGAAGCGGCGCCGGAGGTGATCTTTTGGAGAGATGACCGACGCCATTCGACCCGTGCCCGCACCAGGCCCGATGGACTTGCGAGGTAGACGCTAGCGGATCCGTTATCGGGTCTCGATCGATTTTCGGCGCTCACGATGGGGACGGTGAACAGGTCGTGCCGTACGGAGTTCGTCGAGGCGATTCAGGGAGGCGTCCGGCCCTGACCCCCCATGCCCCAGACCTATGCCGACGCTGTCGAGCGCCAAGGTGACGCGTCGTTTCTAATCGCGTCGCCGATTCGCGCGCCGTACGGCGACGAACACCACACCTCCCACGGCGAGGAGGAAGAGAACCAGGAGAACGAAGACCACGCCGATGATGAGGAGTTCGGGAACACCGAGGTTCATGCCGTCATCGTATGTACGGCGCATTGATGATCTCTTGCAGTTTCCTTGAGTCACGGATCTGTTCTGGTGTGATCCATTTGGCGATGAGACTCTGTCTTCAGGGCGAGAACTCGGACGTACTCAGTCAGCACCTAGGAGGACACGCACATGCGCACCTTCAAGACCATGGCTGTCGTGGGAAGCGTGGCCGCCCTGGCATTCGGCATGTTCGCCATCCCGGCGCAGGGCATGGCCGGCCCCAATGGTCAGAGAACGCCGGAGGTCTGCCTCAGCTATCTCAACAGCGTCGGTTATCCCACGACCAGTGAGCGGGCCAGGGGCTGCAATTTAGGCTATTACTCCTACAGCAACTGCCTGACCTATCTCGTATCCGAGGCGGCGGTCAACGCCGGCCATGCCCGTCAAGCGTGCTACCTCGCATACTTCTGACCTAGGTCTTTCTGGCCTCTTCGAGGTTCTCTCGCAGCTCCAGGGTGTCTTCGTAGAAGTTGGCCATGTTCTCCGGTCCTCTCGATGCGGCGTCGCCGTTGAGACTCACCTGCCGTTGAGGGCCTCGTCCAGCGATCGCGGGGTGGCCCATACACTTGTCCAACGTGACTTCCAAGCCGCGTATCCCGAATGTCCTGGCCTCCCGTTATGCCTCGGTCGAGCTGGCCCGTCTGTGGTCGCCCGAGTACAAGATCATTGCTGAGCGGCGGTTGTGGCTGGCGGTGTTGCGGGCGCAGGCCGAGCTGGGGATCGCGGTGCCCGAGGGGGCGGTCGACGACTACGACAAGGTGGTCGAGCGGGTCGATCTGGAGTCCATCGCAGCCCGTGAGCGGGTCAGCCGCCACGATGTGAAGGCGCGCATCGAGGAGTTCAACGCGCTGGCGGGGCACGAGCAGGTGCACAAGGGCATGACCTCGCGTGACCTGACCGAGAACGTCGAGCAGTTGCAGGTGCGCGACAGCCTGCTGCTGGTACGCGACCGGGTGGTGGCGCTGCTGGGCCGGCTGGCGGCGCTGGCCGAGGAGCACGAGTCGACGGTGATCGCCGGCCGTTCGCACAACGTGGCGGCGCAGGCCACCACGCTGGGCAAGCGGTTCGCCACGGCGGCCGACGAGCTGCTGGTGGCCTATCGGCGGCTGGAGGAGCTGATCGCCCGTTATCCGCTGCGCGGGATCAAGGGCCCGGTCGGCACCGCGCAGGACATGCTCGACCTGCTCGGCGGCGACCAGGGCAAGCTGGCCGAGCTGGAGGAGCGGGTGGCCGCGCACCTGGGCTTCGAGCACCGGTTCACCAGCGTGGGCCAGGTCTATCCGCGTTCGCTCGACTTCGAGGTGGTCACGGCGCTGGTGCAGCTGTCGGCGGCGCCGTCGTCGCTGGCCAAGACGATCCGGCTGATGGCCGGGCACGAGCTGGTGACCGAGGGCTTCAAGGAGGGCCAGGTCGGCTCGTCGGCGATGCCGCACAAGATGAACACGCGCTCGTGCGAGCGGGTCAACGGCCTGGCCGTGGTGTTGCGCGGCTACTCCTCGATGGTGGGTGAGCTGGCCGGCGACCAGTGGAACGAGGGCGACGTCTCATGCTCGGTGGTACGGCGGGTGGCGCTGCCGGACGCGTTCTTCGCCTTCGACGGGCTGGTGGAGACGATGCTGACGGTGCTGGACGAGTTCGGCGCGTTCCCGGCGGTGATCGCGGCCGAGCTGGACCGGTATCTGCCGTTCCTGGCGACGACGAAGATGCTGATGGCGGCGGTGCGGGCCGGGGTGGGGCGTGAGCAGGCGCACGAGCTGATCAAGGAGCACGCGGTCGCGGCGGCGCTGGCGATGCGTTCGCGGGGCGCGGCCAACGAGCTGCTCGGCCGGCTGGCCGCCGACGAGCGTTTCCCGCTGGACCGGGCCCGGCTGGAGGAGCTGCTGGCCGATCGGGTGTCGTTCACGGGCGCGGCCGCCGGCCAGGTGCGTGCGGTGACGGGGCGGGTGGGCGCGGTGGTGGCGGAGCGTCCGGAGGCGGCGGCGTACCGGCCCGGCTCGATTCTGTGATCCGGGAGCTGCGGTCGGCGGCGGAGCTGCGCGCGGCGTGCGGAGACGACGACCTGGTGATGTGGGCCGCCCAGAGCTCTGGTTCGGGTGGCCGGGCGTGGGTGCTGGGCGACGCGGTGGTGGCCGGGGCGCCCGCGATCTCGCGGCGGGATCGGCTGGCGGTCGCCGGTGGCGCGTCGTCCGCGGTGGAGCTGGTACGGCACGCGCTGGCTGAGCTGGGGCCCTCCTACCGGCCGTTCGGGGACGTGGACCTGGTGGCTGCGGTCACGGCGAAGCTGGACGGGCTGGAGGAGAGCGGCCGGTTCTCGTGGATGAGCCTGTCCGGTGGCGTGCCCGAGGCCGGGGGCGGTGTGGGCTGGCTCGGCGGTGACGCGGAGGTGGCGGCGCTGCTGGCGGCTGCGGCGCCGGACTCGTACGCGGTGCCCGGCGTGGCCGGGGTGCGCCGGTGGGCCGGGTTACGGGACGGCGGGGAGCTGGCGGCGGTGGCCGCGGACGCGTGGTCGGCGCCGACGGTCGGGTTCCTGGCCGGGGTGGCGACGCGTCCGTCCTTACGGGGGCGGGGGCTGGCCGAGCGGGTGTGCCGGTGGGTGTCGCGGGAGCTGGTGGCGGCGCACGGGCGGGCGGCGTTGATGGTGGATGACGACAACGCGGCGGCGATCACGGTGTACGAGCGGATCGGGTATCGGCGGCGGCGGGTGATGGCCTCCCACCCCATCGGCGGCGGGTGATGGCGTCTCACCCCAGGGTGCTGGGCGTTTTCGCACCCGGTGGAAAATCGAGTGAGGTTCGGGCAGGGGTCAGGCACAGTTGACGGCGTGATGTGCGATTTCGTTCCTGGTCTCGAGTTGTCGCGTTCCTTTTATGGCGAGGTGGTCGCGCCACTGGTGTCCGGAGTGCCCCATAGTGCCGCGCTGGTGGGCCCCGGGTCGGAGGTGCTGGAGTTCGACACCGCCCGGTCCGCCGACCATGACTGGGGGCCTCGGGTGTTGCTGTTCGTGGCGCCTTCTCGTGTGGCCGAGGTCGAGGCGAAGGTGGTGGCGGGGCTGCCGGAGCGGTTCAGTGGGTTTCCGACGGTGTTCGGCTATCACGGTCAGGTGCGGCCCGGGGTAACGGTGACGGATCTGGGGTCGTGGCTGGAGGGGGAGCTGGGGTTCGATCCGCGGGCCGGGGTGTCGCTGCTGGACTGGTTGTCGGCGCCGTGGCAGCGCCTGGCCGAGGTGACGCGGGGTGAGGTGTTCCACGACGGCCTGGAGGGCGCGGGGCTGGAGGCGGCCCGGCGGGCGCTGAGCTGGTATCCCGAGGACGTGTGGCGCTACGTGCTGGCCTGTCAGTGGCGGCGGATCGGGCAGGAGGAGCCGTTCCCGGGCCGATGTGGCGAGGTGGGGGACGAGCTGGGCTCGGCCGTCGTGGGGGCGCGGCTGGCCCGGGAGGTGATGCGACTGGCGCTGCTGCTGCGGCGCCGCTATCCGCCGTACGCCAAATGGCTCGGCAGCGCTCTGGTCCGGATGCCGGGTTCGGCGGAGCTGGCAACGTCGCTGGGGGCGGCGCTGGCGGCGCGGACGTGGCGGCAGCGGGAGGAGGGGCTGGCGGCGGCGTACGGGCGGGTGGCGGCGTGGCAGAACCGGCTGGTGCTGGCCGAGCGGCTGGATGAGGGGGTGCGCGCCTTCTATGACCGGCCGTTCCGGGTGATCGACGGGGACCGGTTCGCCGGGGCGCTGATGGCGTCGGTGACGGATCCGGTGATCAAAGGGTTGCCGGTGACCGGGTGTGTGGACCAGATGTCGGATTCGACGGATCTGCTGGTCGTGCCGGGGCGGGCGCGGGCGATGACGGCGGCGGTGCTGGGCCTCTGAGCCTATTGATCTACATTGTAAAGGGCGTGGGTGGTAGAAAAATCACCCCATAAGAGCAACAGCCAACTCTTCGACGCGGATGCGCCAGGCGTTGAGGTACGTGGTGTCGCCGGTGTGGGTGATGACCAGGCGGGGGCCTTGGCCGGTGCCCTCGTTGAGTTCCCAGCGGACGGTGCCGTTCGCGGTGTCGTACTCGAGGAGTTTGCCGGTTTCGGTGCGGGTGACGGCTCCGGTGGTGAGGCCGGGGACGGTGAAGGGGCCGGGCGGTGGGGTGCCGGGGGTGGCGTCGTCGCCGCGAAGCAGGCGCCAGACGTGGTCGGCGGGGTGGGTGAGCTGGCGTTCGACGCGGATGCCGTCTTCTGTGGCGGTGGCGGGCTGGAGGCCGAGGATGGTGACGTAGTCCTCGTGGAGGCGGGCGCTTTGGGCGGGGTCGTTCTGCTGGGGGATGGGGCGGTCGTCGAGGTGGAGGTGGAGGGCCTGGATGCAGGTGTGCCATCCGGTGGCGAAGCTGGCGGCGCCGTGGTGGTCGGTGAAGGTGTGGGTGAAGGTGAGGAGGGTGCCGGTGCCGTCGGGGTGGAGTTCCCAGCGGAGGTCTTCGTCTCCCCAGGTGTGGGCGTAGGTGTGGGGTGGGTTGTTCTCGGTGATGTGGCCGTCGGGGCCGAAGCCGTAGGTGATGTGGTCGCCGTTGATGGTGATGTCGGCGGGGAACCAGTGGGCGAGGTGCTGGGGGTCGGTGATGGCTCGCCAGACTTTGGCGGGTGGGTGGGGGAGGCGGCGTTGCATGCGGAGGGTGGTGCGGCCGTTGGGGTGGAGGGTGAGGGTTTCGTTCATTGGTCGTCTTCCATGGTGTTGAGGTGGTGTTCGAGGCGGTCGAGGCTGTGGTTCCAGAGTTTGCGGTAGGGGGTGAGCCAGGCGTCGATTTCGGTGAGGGGTTGGGGGCGGAGTTCGTACCAGCGGCGTTGGGCGTCTTTGCGGACGGTGACGAGGCCGGCTTGGCGGAGGATGCGGAGGTGTTTGGAGGTTCCGGGTTGGGTGAGGCCGAGGTGGTGGGTGAGTTCGCTGACTTGGTGGGGGCGTTGGAGGAGGAGGTCGAGGATGTGGCGTCGTGCGGGTTCTGCTAGCACGTCGAAGGGCATGCCGGTGAATATACCGATTGGGTTATATGCCCGCAAGGGTATGTTCAGGTGCGGCGGGCGTTGGCGTGGATGGCTTGGCGGAGGTATTCGGCGAGTCCTGGGGTGAGGGCGTCGTAGGTGGCTTTGAAGCGGGGGTCGTCGACGTACATGTCGCCGAGGCAGCGGTGGATGTGGGGGGTGCAGTCGTAGAACCAGCGGGTGATGTGGCCGCGGTGGCGTTCTGCGAGGTTCATGGCGTGTTCGCCGTCGGGGGGCTGGCCGGCTTTGTAGGCGGCGGTGAGGCCTTCGGTGATGGTCTGGGCTTCGGCTTTGAGTTGGAGCCAGTCGGCTTTGGTGTAGGTGGCGACGCGGCGGCGGCTTTGTGCGTATTGCTCGGTGGTGCCCCAGCGGCGTTCGACTTCGGCGTCGTGGTCTTCGGGGTGGAAGGTGCCGAAGATTTCGAAGCGTTCGGCGGGGGTGAGGGTGATGCCGAGGGTGCGGGCTTGCATGGCGCGTTCGATGGCGGTGATGACGTCGTGCAGGCGTGCTTTTTTGCGGGTGAGGAGTTCGTGCTGGCGGCGTAGGTGGGCGAGTTCGTCGGTGTGGGGCTGGTCGAGGATGACGGCGATGTCTTCGAGGGGGAAGTCGAGTTCGCGGTAGAGGAGGATCTGCTGCAGGCGGATGAGGTCGTCGTCGGTGTAGCGGCGGTAGCCGGCGTGGGTGCGTTCGCCGGGGGTGAGCAGGCCGATGTCGTCGTAGTGGTGCAGGGTGCGGACGGTGATGCCGGCGAGTTGGGCGACTTGGCCGATGGAGAAGCTCATGGGGTCCACTGTGCCGGGTGACGTTGCGTGAGGGTCAATGTGAGCTGGACTTTGCCTTTGCGGGAGGCCTCATGCTGGTGGGTGTGGATGAGGAGTTGCTGCCGATCGGGCAGTTCGCGCGGTTGGGCCGGTTGAGTGTGAAGCAGTTGCGTCATTACGACGAGCTGGGGTTGTTGCGGCCGGCGTATGTGGATGCGGAGACGGGTTACCGCTATTACCGGGCGTCGCAGGCGCGGGAGGCGTTGTCGATCGCGTTGTTGCGGTCGTTGGATGTGCCGTTGCCGGTGGTGGGTGAGGTGTTGTCGGGGGCGGCGGGTGCGCTGGCGGGGGTGCGGGATGGGTTGGAGGCGGAGCTGGCGCGGCGGCGGCGGACGTTGGCGGCGTTGGAGCGGGTGATGGCGCGGGGGTTGCCGTCCGCGGTGGTGCGGGTGGTGCGGGAGCCGGCGTTGCGGGTGCGGGTGGTGCGGGAGTGGGCGGCGGGTTCTGAGGATGTGGGGCGGGCGACGTCGGTGGCGGTGGGGCGGTTGCTGGGGGGTGAGGGGCCGGTGCGGCTGGTGGGGTTGTTTCCGGTGGATCTGAGTGAAGTGGTGGAGGTGGTGGTGGGGCGGGTGGCGGAGGATGGTGATGAGGTGTTGCCGGGTGGGAGTTTTGCTTGTGTGACGCATGTGGGGCCGTATGACCAGATTTCTTTGACGGTGCATGCGTTGCTGGCGTGGTGTGCGGAGCGGCGGATCGTGCCTGGGGGGTCGATTCGTGAGGTGTACGTGTCGGATCCGGCGGTGACGTCGCCGGAGGATCTGGTGACTCATGTGATGATCTGTCTGGAGGAGGAGTCGTGATTGCTGAGCTGGTGGCGTATGGGGTGAGACCTCTACCTACGTATGCCTAAATAGGTACCTTTATGGGGATTCTTGGCCTCTTGCTGGGGTGATGGGTGCGAGACGCTCATGGTGTAAGCGCGATCCGCTGAACAGCGGGGAACGAGGAACGACATCATGTGCCACCATCAACCGCCCTGCCCTCCCGCGGAGGCAACCGGCCGTGAGGCCGCCCGTATGGTGGCCTACCATCCCGAGCAGGGGTGGGGGCTGCTGTGCAACGGAGTGGTGAGCTTCGACGACACCGGCGAACTGCTGCCCGACGGCCGTAGCGTCGTCCCCGTCACGATGGGGAGCGCGGCGTGAGCGCGTCGTGGACGCTGCCGTCCCGGCCCGTCTCCGCGCGCACGGCGCGGCGCCTGATCAGGACGCAACTGCTCGCCTGGGGTCTGCAGCACGCCTGCGACCTGGCCGAGCTGCTGGTCAGTGAGCTGGTCACGAACGCGATCCGGCACGCGCGCGGCCTGGTGCGGCTGCGCGTGTCGGCCGTGGACGGGCTGGTGCGCTGCGAGGTCGAGGACGCCACCTCCCGGCTGCCCCGCCTCCGGGCCGCCCGCGACGACGATGAGGGGTCGCGGGGGCTGGCCCTGGTGGCGGGGCTTTCGTCCGATTGGGGCAGTGCGCGTACGCGGACGGGCAAGGTCGTCTGGTTCGAGCTGCCGGCGCCTGTGGCGGTCGCGGCTTAGTGTCCGCCCATGGCCAGGTCAAAACTTGCTGTGGCTTCTTGACCAGGGGCCCCGCGGATAGCGGGCTGGACATAACCTGGTTAACGACGATGAGGTATCGGCGTACATGGTGGTCGCCGGCCCTGGTCGTTCGAGGTGCCATGACAGCGGTGACGACCCAGACCTCCCGGAGCCGGCACGACGGGCTCCCGGCGGAGGTGACGAGCTTTGTCGGACGTCGGCACGAGGTGGCCGACGTCAAACACCTGCTGGCCGCGTCCAGGTTGGTGACCTTGACCGGCACCGGCGGCGTCGGCAAGACGCGGCTGGCGCTGCGGGTGGGCCAGGAGGTGCGGCGGGCCTTCCGCGACGGTGTGTGGCTGGTGGAGCTGGCCGCGCTGACGAGTCCCGACATGCTGGCCGATGTGGTGGCCGAGGCGCTGGAGATCCGCGACCGTTCGGCTTCACGGCCGGTGGACGTGCTGCGTGAGCGCCTGCGCGACCGGCAGACCCTGATCGTTTTGGACAATTGCGAGCATTTGCTGGACGCGTGCGCCGTCCTGGCCGAGACGCTGCTGCGCGCGGCGCCGGAGTTGCGCATCCTGGCCACCAGCCGGCAGGCGCTGGGCATCGTGGGCGAGCACGCGGTGCCGGTGCAGCCGCTGCCGCTGCCCGACTGTGACGGGGTGGTTGCGCCGCTGGAGGCGCTGCTGCAGGCGGAGGCGGTCCGGTTGTTCGCCGAGCGGGCGCGCGCGGTGCTGCCGGATTTCGCCGTCACCGAGGACAACCATGAGGTGATCTGCCGTATCGTGCACCGCCTGGACGGCCTTCCGCTCGGTATCGAGCTGGCCGCCGTCCGGCTGCGCGCCCTGTCGGCCCAGCAGTTGCTGGACCGGCTCGATGACCGTTTTCGCCTGCTCACCGCCGGGTCACGCGCCGTGCTGCCCCGGCATCAGACGCTTCGGGCACTGATCGACTGGAGTTACGCCCTATGTTCGGACGAGGAACGACTGCTGTGGCGGCGAACATCGGTGTTCGCCGGAGGACTGGACCTGGAGGCGGCCGAGACGGTCTGCTCGGGCGGGGGGATCGACCGCCGGGACGTCGTCGATCTGGTGATCGGCCTGGTGGACAAGTGCGTGCTGATACGCGAAGACCATCGGGGCGCGGTGCGGTATCGCATGCTGGAGACGCTGCGCGAGTACGGCCGCGAGTGCCTGGCGGACTCCGGCGAGCTGGAGCCGCTGCGCGAGCGGCATCGAGGTTATTACCGCGCGCTGGCGCATCGGGCGCGGGCGGAGGTGTTCGGCCCCGGTCAGGTGGACTGGTTCCGGCGGCTGCAGGCCGAGCACGCGAACCTGCGCACGGCCCTGGAGTGGTCGTTCGCCGCGCCGGAGCGTGCGGAGGACGGCCTGAGCATGGCCACGGATCTGCTGTATCACTGGATCACCAGTTATTACCTGGGTGAGGGCCGGGGCTGGCTGGAGCGGGGGCTGGCCCTGGATCGCGAGCCTGATTCGGTGCGTGCGCGGGCGTTGTGGGCGTCGGCCTGGCTGGCGCTCATCCAGGCCGATGTGCCGGCCGCGTGCGGGCTGCTGGGTGAGGCGCGGCGGCTCGGGGGGCGGCTGGGTGACGATGCGGTGCTCGGCTATGCCGCGTTGTTCGAGGGCATGGCCGCGATGTGGGGCGGTCGTGCGGAGGAGGCGATCGGGCATTACCGGCAGGCGCTGGAGCGGCATCGGGGCACCGGGGATCCGGCGGGGCTGGCGTTGACGCTGATCCGGTTGTCGCTGGCGTATTCGTTCGTGGGCCGGTCGGGTGAGGCGGTCGCGGCGGGTGAGGAGTGCCTGGCGGTGTGCGAGTCCTATGGGGAGGGCTGGCACAAGGCGTACATGATGATGGCGCTGGGGGTGGAGTTGTGGCGGCAGGGGGAGCTGGGGCGGGCCACGGAGATGGCGCGGGTGAGCCTGTCGTTCAACCGGTCGCTGGGTGATCTGGCGGGGATCGGGATGGATGTGGAGGTGCTGGCGTGGATCGCGGCCTCCGGCGGCCGGCATCAGCGGGCGGCGCGGCTGCTGGGGGTGCTGGAGACGGTGTGGGCGGCGATGGGGGCTCCGCTGTCGGGGTACGGGCATCTGGCGGGCTATCACGAGGAGTGTGTGGCGCGCACGCGTAAGGCGCTGGGTGAGGCGGCGTTCGCGGCGGCGGTGCGGCGGGGTGCGGCGCTGCCGCGGGCGGAGGCGCTGGCGTACGCGCTGCAGGAGGATCGGCCGGTGCGGGAGGCGGGCGAGAAGGCGGGGCCGGCGCCGTTGACGCGGCGGGAGCGGCAGATCGCCGAGCTGGTCGCGCAGGGGCTGACGAACAAGGAGATCGCGGCGTCGCTGGTGATCGCGCAGCGGACCGCCGAGGGCCACATCGAGCACATTTTGACGAAGCTGGGGTTCAATTCGCGCGCCCAGATCGCGATGTGGGTGGGTGAGCGCGGCCGCGACGCGGGTTAGTGCGTCGCGGGGAGTTCGAACCAGGCGATGCGGCCGGTCACGCCCCAGCAGCAGGCCAGCCGGGCGAGGAGCCGGTCGCAGGGGCGCGGGCGGTGGGCGCGGGCTTCGACCTCGCCGCGTACCAGCCCGTCCGCCACGCCGAGCGTGAGTCTGATGGTGGCGGGTCCGGCGCGCAGCGCGTCGCCGACGAGTTCACCGGCCAGGAGTTCGGCTGCGGTGGCCTGGCCGCGAAGGCCCCAGGCGGTCAGGCGGGCGGCGGTGATGCGGCGGGCGCACGGCACCGCGGAGGGCCAGGCCGACAGCAGCCATGACACCTCGCGTTCCTGCGCGGCCCAGCCGGCGCGGACGGCCACGGTGTGGCCGAGGGTCAGCAGGGTGTTCCAGGACGGTGGCCGCAGGGCGGGCCTGGCCTGTTCGTGAGTGGTGTGCACGTCAATCCTTTCCCCCGAGGCTGACGGTACGGCTCCAGCCTGCCGTGGCGCCCGCCGCCGGTGGAACGGGATTTCTCCCCTCTTGGCGAACGTAGGTAGTCGTTCCTTATGATCCTTTAACATTGATAACTCTAAAGTGCTAGCAGGCTAGATAAATGGAGAAGCCGGTGATCGAGTTCCATCTGGACGGCAGGTCGGGTGTCTCGCCGTATCAGCAGCTCGTCCAGCAGGTACGTCACGCGCTACGGCTCGGCGTGCTACGCGAAGGCGACCAGTTGCCGACGGTCAAAGAGGTCGTGGGCCTGCTGGCGATCAACGCCAACACGGTCCTGAAGGCCTACCGGGAACTCGAACACGAGGGCCTGGTGGCCGCCCGGCCGGGTGTGGGGACGTTCGTGACGGCGACGCTCACCGACGCCTCGCTGGCCGCGCACGGCCCCCTGCGGCTGGAGCTGCGGCGCTGGCTGGCCCAGGCCCGCCGCGCCGGCCTCGACGACGAAAGCATCGAGGCCCTGTTCATGACCACTTTTCGGACCACCGCACAGGAGGACATAGCGTGACCTCTGTCCTGCAGGCCCAGGCTCTGGGCAGGAAATACGGCAAGCGCTGGGCGCTGCGCGAGTGCACCCTCGACATCCCGGCCGGCCACGTCGTCGGGCTGGTGGGCCCCAACGGGGCCGGTAAGACGACGCTGCTGAAGCTGGCCAGCGGCCAGCTGGAGCCGACCGCGGGCGGCATCACCGTGCTCGGCGGCCGGCCGGGAAACACGCCCGCGCAGCTGGCCAAGGTCGGGTTCGTCGCCCAGGACACCCCCGTCTACGCCGGGCTGACCGTCGCCGAGCACCTGAGGCTGGGCGCGCGGCTCAACCTGCGCTGGGACGCCGCCATGGCGCGCGAGCGCATCGAACGCCTCGGCCTGGACCCCTCCCAGCGGGCGGGCCGGCTATCCGGCGGCCAGCGCGCCCAGCTCGCCCTCACCCTGGGCCTGGCCAAACGGCCCGACCTGCTGATCCTCGACGAACCCGTCTCCTCGCTCGACCCGCTCGCCCGCCGCGAGTTCCTGCAGGGCCTCATGGAGGCCACCGTCGAGCACCGGTTCAGCGTGGTGCTCTCCTCCCACCTGGTCTCCGACCTGGAACGCGTCTGCGACTTCCTCATCGTCCTGGTCGACTCCCGCGTGCAGGTGGCCGGCGACGTCGAGGAGCTCCTGGACACCCATCACCGGCTCACCGGGGCGCGCCGCGACCCCGACCGGCTGCCCGCCGACCAGCACGTGGTCTGCGCCCGGCACACCGACCGGCAGAGCACGTACGTGATCCGCACCGGCGCCCCGATCCACGACCCCGCCTGGAAGGTCAGCCGGCTCAGCCTGGAGGACCTCGTCCTGGCGTACATGGACCAGCGCGCCACCGGCACCCCGCGGCCCGCCCTGGAGGTGCGGCGATGATCTGGCTGACCTGGCGGCAGTTCCGCGGCGCGGCCGCGATGATGGCCGCCCTGCTCCTCGCCCTGGCCGTCACGCTGGCCCTGACCGGGCCGCGGATGGCCGCCGACTACACCACCGGCATCGCCGCCTGCGTCCAGGACAGCAGCTGCGAGCAGTTCTACAACCGGTTCTTCGGCGCGCATGAGATGCCGTTCATGGCGCTGACCCTCGCCGTGCTGCTGCTGCCCGCCCTCGTCGGGCTCTTCTGGGGGGCGCCGCTGATCACCCGCGAGCTGGAGGCGGGCACGCATCTGCTGGTGTGGAACCAGGGCGTCACGCGCGGCCGCTGGCTGGCGGTCAAGCTCGGGCTCATGGGCGCGACCGCCGTGGCCGCGACCTGCCTGTGCGGTCTCATGGTGACCTGGTGGTCCGATCCGCTGGACAAGTCCGCCTCGGAGAGCCTGGCGCTGATGGCTCCGCTGGTGTTCGGCGCGCGCGGCATCGCGCCGATGGGGTACGCGGCGTTCGCGTTCGTCCTGGGCGTGAGCGTGGGCATGCTGGTACGCCGCACGCTGCCCGCCATGGCGCTCACGCTGGCCGTGTTCCTGACGATCCAGCTCGTGATGCCGCTGCTGGTCCGCGCCCACCTGATGCCGCCGGTCACGGGGACGTTCGAGCTCGGCAAGGCGAACGTGGACAGTCTCGGCATCCCCCGCGACGGCGGCCTGTCGCCGCATGTCGAGCTGGAGCTGTCGGTTCCCGGCCACGCCGGCGCCTGGGTGCTGTCCAGCAGGCTCGTCGAGCCGTCCGGGCGCGTCCTCGACGACACCGACCAGTTCTTCGTCAAGGTCTCCACCACCTCGGGCCCGTGCTCGCCGGCCCAGGCGGGACGCGGGGACTCCTGCATGGCCGAGATCAACCGGCTCGGCTACCGGCAGCAGGCGATCTACCATCCGCTGGAGCGGTTCTGGCCCTTCCAATGGATCGAGACGGGCATCTACGCCCTGCTCAGCCTCGTCCTCACCGGGCTGTGCTTCTGGTGGATCCGCAGGCGCCTGTCATGACCGCCCGACGCCTCACCGCCGGGCTCGCCCTGCCGATGGTCACGGTGATGGCCGCGGTGATGGTCGCGGCCTGTACGGCGCCCGCGCCGCCGCGCGGCCTGGCGGCCACGGCCGGTACGGTCTGCGCCGCCCCCGAGGCGCCGCCCGCCGCGCCGACGGCCACCACGATCGACGTCATCGAGCAGGCCTACTTCTGCATCCTCGGCCGCTACTACAGCGGCGCCACCCTCGACGCGCGGACGCTGCTGACCGCCGGATTCGCCGCCCTGACCCGGGAGCTCAACCGGCAGGGGCGCGACGTGCCCGAGGCCGCCATGCCGGCGCTGACCGGCGACCGCGCAGCCGACTGGGCCGCCTTCGAGGCCGCCTACCGCAAGACCACCGACCAGGTGCCCGGCCTGCGCGACAAGCTGGCCGTCGTCACCTTGAAGGCGATCGTGGCCGCCCTCGGCGACAACCACGCCGCCTGGGCGCCCGGCCCGGCCGAGCGGCCCCCCGGCTACTACGACGGCGACGGCTACGGCCTGGGCGTGCAGGCCAGCGTGTACGGCCCGCAGGTGGACGGCAACCCCGAGGTCGCGCTGGCGCCGCTGTTCGTCACCACCGTGCAGGGCGGCGCGGCGCGGGCCGCCGGGCTGCGGCCGGGCGACATCATCGAATCGATCAACGGGTCGGCGCCGTTCATCGACGGCGAGGCCACACCCGCGATCGCCGCCCTGTACCCGAGCTACCCCGAGGCGCGGCCGGTGCGGCTGCGGCTGCTGCGGCAGAGCACCGGCCGCCGCTGGAACGTCACGCTCCAGCCCGGCCTGTACGAGCGGGACCTGGCCGGCCTGCGCCTGGTGACGTCGAAGCTGCTGGACGACGACGTCGCCTACGTACGGATGCGCGGCTTCGCCCCCGACTCCGCGACCAGGGTGTTCACGGCGATCTCCCGGCTGCGCGCCGGCCGCACCCTCACAGGGGTGGTACTGGACCTGCGCGGCAACGGCGGCGGCAGCCCCGTGGAGGCGACCCGCCTGGTCAGCGCGTTCGCGCACGGCCAGATCACCGCCCACCAGTGCACCGTGGACGGCGCCTGCGAGACCTCCCGCACCGACGACACCGTCGCCCTGGTCGGCCTGCCGCTGATGGTCCTCACCGACCGTGGGTGCGCGTCGGCGTGCGAGCACTTCAGCGCCGCGATCAAGGACCTGGGGGCGGGCCGGCTGGTCGGCACCAGGACCGCCGGCGTCATCTCCGGGCCGGCGCAGCCGTACCTGCTCGGCAACAACACCGTGATCAGCTTCCCCGCCCGGCACCATCTGGGGCCTCGCCGTGAGGTGATCGACCGGATCGGCGTGCCGCCCGACCACCACGTGCCGCCCACACCCGAGGACGCGGCCGCCGGACGTGACGCCGCCCTGGCCAAGGCCCTGACCCTGCTGAAGGGACCTGTTCGATGAGAGCGATCCTGGCCGCCGCGGCGGGGCTGGCCGTCCTGGCCGCGTGCTCGGCGCCCACGCCGCCCCGCTCCGCCGCCCCGTCGCCCACCCCGACCGGCCCGGCCGTGCTGCCCGCCCCCACCGGGCCGCACCCGGCCGGCACCACCGTCCTGTACCTGAAGGACACCTCCCGCCCCGACCCGTGGAACCTCGACGCCGCCGCCCGCGAGCTCAAGGTCACCCTGTGGTACCCGGCCGAACAGGGCGCCGGCCGGCCGGCGCCGTACATGAGCGCCCAGGAGTCGGAGCTGTTCATGAAAGGCTCGTCGATCGGGGGCGTGCCGTACGACACCCTCAGCAAGACCCGCACGAACGCCGTCAAAGACGCGCGACCGGCGGGGCGGAAGCTGCCGCTGGTGGTGCTGTCGCCCGGCTTCACCAAACCGCTCAGCTCGCTGACGTCGCTGGCCGAGGACCTGGCCAGCCGCGGCTACGTCGTGGCCGGCATCGACCACACCTACGAAAGCCACGTCACCACCCTGTCCGGCGGGCGGGTCGCCGCATGCCTGGCCTGCGACAGCGACACCGACCCGGGCTTCGGCGCGGGCGTCGTGCAGGGGCGGGCGGCCGACGTGTCGTTCGTCCTGGACCGGCTGCCGTCGGCGTGGGACGGTGCCGGCCGGATCGACCGCTCCAAGATCGCCATGGTGGGGCAGTCGATCGGCGGGGCCAGCGCCGTGGCGGCCATGGTGAACGACCCGCGCGTGCGGGCCGGGATCGACATGGACGGCACCACCTACGCCCGGATCCCCAAAAGCGGCTTGTCCCGGCCGTTCATGTTCCTCGGCTCCGCGCAGCACGTCCCCGGCGCCGCCTCCGCGCCGTGGGAGCGCGACTGGAAGCTGCTGACCGGGTGGAAACGCTGGATCGTGATGACGGGCACCGACCACCAGTCGTTCACCGACATCCCGCTGCTGGCCGGCGCCCTGGCCATCCGGCCGCCCCACGGCCAGGTGCCCGCCGCGCGCGCCGCCGAGCTCACCCGCACCTACGTGGCGGCCTTCCTCGACCAGCACCTCAAAGGCCGGCGGCAGCCACTGCTGGACAAGGCGTCGCCGCGCTACCCCGAGGCCACGTTCTGCCCCGCGGCCTGCTGAAGAGCGCGCAGGTGGGCGCCCGTCACCGACCCGGGCGCGGTGAGCAGGTCGCGCGGGGTGCCCTCGAACACCACCCGCCCGCCGTGCTTGCCGCCGCCCGGCCCGAGATCGATCACCCAGTCGGCGCGGGCGATCACGTCCAGGTGGTGCTCGATGACGATGACGGTGTTGCCCGCGTCGACGATCCGGTCCAGCAGCGCGACCAGCGCCTCGACGTCGGACAGGTGCAGGCCGGTGGTGGGCTCGTCGAGCACGTAGACGGCGCCGCTCTTGGACAGCTCGCCGGCCAGCTTCATGCGCTGGCGTTCGCCGCCGGACAGGCTGGAGGTCGGCTGGCCCAGCGTCAGGTAGCCGAGCCCCACGTCCACCAGCGTACGGACGCGGCCGGCCACCGCCGGTTCGGTGAAGAAGCCGGCCGCCTGCTCGGCCGTCAGGGCGAGCACGTCGACGATCGTCAGGTCGCGCAGCCGGTGCTCCAGCGCCTCGGGCCGGTAGCGCGTCCCCCGGCACATCTCGCACACCGCCGTCACCGGGTCCATGAACGCCAGATCGGTGTGGATGACGCCGCGGCCCTCGCACTGCGGGCACGCGCCGGTGGAGTTGAAGCTGAACAAGCCCGGCTCGGCCCCGCCGGCGCGGGCGAACAGCCGCCGGATCGGATCCAGGACGCCGATGTAGGAGGCGGGGCTGGAACGGGCGGAGGTGCCGGCGGCGGCCTGGTCGACCACGACGACGCCCGGGTGCCGGGCCGGCAGGACCTCGCCGATGAGGGTGGACTTGCCCGACCCGGCCACGCCGGTGACACAGGTGAGCACGCCGGTGGGGATGTCGACGCTGACCTCGCGCAGGTTGTGCAGGCCGGCGGCGGTGATGGCGAGCCGTCCGGCCGGCGGGCGCGTCACGCTCTTGAGCGCGGTGCGGCGCAGCAGGTGGCGGCCGGTACGGGTGCCGGAACGTTTCAGCTGCTCGACGGTGCCTTCGAAGACGACCTGCCCGCCGTGGACGCCGGCACCGGGCCCGAGATCGATGACGTGGTCGGCGACGGCGATGACGTCGGGGTCGTGCTCGACGACCAGCACCGTGTTGCCCTTGTCGCGCAGGGCGAGCAGCAGCCGGTTGAGCCGGCCGACGTCGCTGGGGTGCAGGCCGGCGCTGGGCTCGTCGAACACGTACGTCATGCCGGTCAGGCTGGAGCCCAGATGGCGGACGGTCTTCAGCCGCTGCCCCTCGCCGCCGGAGACGGTCGAGGTCTCCCGGTCGAGGCTGAGGTAGCCGAGCCCGATGTCGTCCACCCGGCGCAGCGCCCGCACGGCGGCCTCGGCCACCGGGTTGCCGAGCCCGGACAGGACGGCGATGAGGTCGCCGATCTCCATGGCGGCGTGGTCGGCGATGGAGTGCGGGCCGATCCGGGTGGCCAGCGCAGCCTCGTTGAGGCGGGCGCCCTCACATCGCGGGCAGCGGCCCTCGGTGACGAACTCCAGCACCGCGCGCCGGTTCTTCTCCGACAGGCCCGACAGGTCGCGTTTGAGGTAGAGGCGGGTGAACCGGTCGGCGACGCCTTCGTAGCCGACCTTGTTCAGGGTGCCGTTCTTGCCGCGGACGTCGACGGTGAAGCCGCCGCCGTGCAGGAGCAGCTCGCGCTCCTCGGGGGTGTAGTCGCGGACGGGCCGGGCCGGGTCGAACGTGCCGGAGCGGGCGTAGATCTGCCACTGCCAGGTGCCCACGCCGAACAGCGGGAACCGGATCGCGCCCTCGTCGAGCGAGAGGTCCTCGTCGAGGAAGGCGTCCAGGTCGAGCCGTACGGCGCGGCCGAGCCCGTCGCAGCCCGTGCACATGCCCTGGGGGTCGTTGAAGGAGTAGGCGAAGGAGTAGCCGACGCTGGGGAAGCCGTAGCGGGAGAACAGGACGCGCAGGATGGGCAGGATGTCGGTCATCGTGCCGACGGTGGAGCGGGAGTTGCCGCCGACGGGCTTCTGGTCGACGACGATCGCGGCGCCGAGGTTGTCGATCGCCTCGGCGTCGGGTTTCTCGTAGGAGGGCAGCCGGTTGCGGACGAACCAGGAGTAGGTCTCGTTGAGCTGGCGCTGCGACTCGACGGCGACGGTGTCGAACACGACGGACGACTTGCCCGACCCGGACACGCCGGTGAAGACCACGAGTTTGTTCTTGGGGATGCGCAGGGACAGGTTCTTCAGGTTGTTCACCCGCGCCCCGGTGATCACGATGCTGTCGTCCATGCCCGCCACCGTAGACGACCCCGCCGACATTTTCCGTATGCCGTACGGCACACCGTACGGTTCGGGGCGAATCGGTATTTTTATCCCGGGGTATAGAGTGAGCGTCATGGTGCGACCCCCGCTGACTCCCGAAGAGCGGCTCCGCGGCGAGCAACTCGGCCTGGTGCTGCGCCTGGCCCGAGGCGAACGCAGCATCGTCGAGGTGGCCGCCGCGGCCGGCATGTCCGCCGAAACCCTCCGCAAGATCGAGACCGGCCGCATCGCCACGCCCGCGTTCTTCACCATCGCGGCCCTGGCCGACGTGCTCGGCATCTCCCTCGACCACCTCGCCGACCACACCACCCCCGCCCCCACCTGACCCTTTTCAGAGGGTACGGATACGCGCCCGGCGTACGTCCCGATCGCCCGGCCGTGAACCACCCACAAGGTTCATGGGCAGTCACTCACCCGGGACCTACGCCGCCTTGCGGTAGACGCGGAACGCCCCCGTGGCCAGGAAACCCATCATCCTGACCGCCGCCGCGAGCAGCCCCAGACCGCACCCCGGCCGGAGGGCGCGAGCATCGCCTGCCGCGCCGTGGCGACCGCCCACTCCACCGCGTTGTACGCGGCCACGTCCCGGACCCAGCCCGGCGCGAGGTCCATCACGGCCGAGCCCAGGAACATCAGCGGCAACGTCGTGAACGGGGAGATCACGATGAGCGTCTCCTGCTGCCGGGTCGGCGCCGACCGGCCCGGCACCGACCGTCAGGCGCCAACCCGGGAAAGCGCCCGCACCCGGGTCGGCACCACTAAGCGGGTGCCGACCCGGGCGAGCAACCGGGCGCCGCCGCCTCGGTCGGGCACTGATGCCGGCGCGCCACCCCCGTGGTGCGCCGGCACAGGCAGACCCACCGACGGAGCGCCAACCTGGGAGGGCGCCGACCATTGGGCGCCCAGCCGAGCAGACCCACCGGCGGAGCGCCGACCCGGCGTCGCCCCAACCGAGCGGGCATCGACCCGGGCAAGCGCCGACCGATCAGGCGCCGACCAGGGGCAGGGGCTGACGATCAGTGCCCGACCGTCGTCTGCGTGAGGCTCCAGCGCCTGTGCGGGGCTGCTCGTTTCGGTGCCCCCAGGTTCGCGGGGCCGGTTATGGGGTGGGGCGGTCACGGAGGAGGGGGTGGGTGCGCATCGCCACCTCCAGTTCGCCCGGCAGATCATCGCGGTAGCGTCCCAGCGTCGACAGGTCGCCGTGTCCCAGCACCCGCCGTACCGCGTCCATGTCCACCGCGTCGGCCAGCAGGTGTGTCGCGGTGGTGTGCCGCAGCCCGTGCGGGGTCACCGAGCGTCGCTGGTCGGGGTCCACGCGCCGCTGGACCCGGTCGATGACGGCCTGGACGTCGCCGCGGGCCAGCCGCCGCCCCCGCCACGACAGCAGCAGCGCCTTGTCCGGCACCTCCGGCCGGCCCCGCGCCAGGTACGCCTGCAGCACCAGCGCCACGTCGTCGGGCAGGGGGACGTCGCGGGTGCGGCCGCCCTTGCCGAAGATGCGCCAGTAGCGCACCCCGTCGTTGGTGTAGAAGTCTTCGACGTTGGCCCGCACCAGCTCCGACACGCGCGGCCCCATCGTGGCCAGCAGCAGCACGATCACCGCGTCGCGCAACTCGGTGCGCTGGTCGCGGCGTTTGCCCTGCTCCGGTGGCGTCTCCTGAAGGGCCTGCGCGGCCCCGATCAGGCCCTGGGCCTGTTCGCGTGTCAGGGCCCGCCGCTCCGGCCGCAGCCCGCCGCGCTCCTTGGCCGTCACCGCCGACTGCGTCATCGGGTTGAGCTGCACCCAGCCGGCCAGCGTCGCGTGCTTGAACAGCGCCGAGATCGACCGGCGGAACCGGGCCTGCGACGAAGGTGACTGCGACTGGGCGTGGGAAGGGGACGGCGATGGGCCGCGCCCCTCGGACGTCGCTCGGGCGGCTGCGGCCTGGCCGGTTCTTTCAGCCCCCGCACCGCCGGCCCCCTCCGCCGCCGAACCTCCGGCTCCCTGGCGGCCGGTCGCGCCAGAGCGGCCCGAGCGGCCGCCGGCGGTGCGGCCGTCCGGTTTGCGGGCGAAGGCCAGCAGGATCGCGTCCACGTCGGCGCCCGTCAGGTCGTCGAGCACCGCCTGCTCACCGGCCAGCTCCACCAGCGTCGCCACGTCGCGGGCGTAGACCTCGGCCGTCGAGGCCGACAACGCCCCCGTCAGCGTCTTGGCCCGGACCAGCTCCACATAGCGGTCCGCCGCCTCCGCCACCGTCACCCGGTCGAGCTCCGCAGGCCGCACCGGCGCCCCCTTTCACCTTGCCCAACACCCAGCCCAGCAAAGATCCAGGAACGACGGTAGCGGCCCTCACCGACAGAAAGTCAGATGTCGCGGAACGTCTCGATGCGCGCCCCCAAGGCGTTCAGGCGCTCGGCCAGGTCTTCGTAGCCGCGGTTGATCACGTACACGTTGCGCAGCACGGAGGTGCCCTCGGCGGCCATCATGGCCAGCAGCACCACGACGGCCGGCCGCAGGGCGGGCGGGCACATCATCTCGGCGCTGCGCCAGCGCGTCTGCCCCTCCACCAGCACCCGGTGCGGGTCCAGGAGCTTGACCGAGGCGCCCAGGCGGGTGAGCTCGGTCAGGTAGATGGCGCGGTTGTCGTAGACCCAGTCGTGGATCAGCGTCGAGCCCTGCGCCGAGGCGGCGATCGCGGCGAAGAAGGGCACGTTGTCGATGTTGAGGCCGGGGAACGGCATCGGGTGGATCTTGTCGATGGGGGAGACGAGCTTGGACGGGCGGACGGTGAGGTCGACCAGCCGGGTGCGGCCGTTGGCGGCCGGGTATTCCCTGCCGCGGTCGTGGTCGAGGCCCATCTCCTCCAGGACGGCGAGCTCGATCTCCAGGAACTCCACCGGGACGCGGCAGATGGTCAGCTCGGAGGAGGTGACCACGGCGGCGGCCAGCAGGCTCATGGCCTCGACCGGGTCTTCGGAGGGGGAGTAGTCGACGTCGCGTTCGATCGTCGGCAGGCCGTGCACCGTCAGCGTCGTCGTGCCGACGCCCTCGACCCGAACGCCGAGCTCTTCGAGGAAGAAGCACAGGTCCTGGACCATGTAGTTGGAGGAGGCGTTGCGGATCACGGTGACGCCGTCGTGGCGGGCCGCGGCCAGCAGCGCGTTCTCGGTCACGGTGTCGCCGCGCTCGGTGAGCACGATCGGCCGTGACGGCGACACCTCGCGGTCCACGCGGGCGTGGTAGAAGCCGCCGGTCGCGGTGATGTCGAGGCCGAAGTGCTTCAGCGCCGACATGTGCGGCTGCACGGTGCGGGTGCCGAGGTCGCAGCCGCCCGCGTACGGGATCTGGAACTGCTCGGTGCGGTGCATGAGCGGCCCCAGGAACATGATCACGCTCCTGGTACGGCGGGCCGCCTCGGTGTCCATCGCCTCCAGCTCCAGCCGGGCCGGCGGGATGATCTCCAGATCGCTGCCCTCGTTGATCCAGCGCGCCCGGACCCCGATGGAGGCCAGGACCTCCAGGATCCGGTAGACCTCCTCGATCCGCGCCACCTTGCGCAAGATCGTGCGCCCGGAGTTGAGCAGCGACGCGCACAGCAGCGCCACGCACGCGTTCTTCGACGTCTTGACGTCGATGCTGCCCGACAGGCGGCGCCCGCCCACCACCCGCAGATGCATCGGCCCGGCGTAGCCGAGCGAGACGATCTCGCTGTCGAGCGCCTCGCCGATCCGGGCGATCATCTCAAGACTGATGTTCTGGTTGCCGCGCTCGATCCGGTTGACGGCGCTCTGACTCGTCGCCAGGGCGTCCGCCAGCTGCAGCTGTGTCCAACCGCGATGCTGACGCGCGTCCCGGATCAGCCGGCCGATCCGCACTAGATAATCATCTGCCACAACAGGCAACCTTATCTCACATATGAGATGCGCCTGCGCCCGAGGGTGCCGACGCGCCGGTCAGTTCACGATGACGGGCCAGGTGGTCGGGCGTCGCCACCGCCTTGGCCTTGTGCACGAACGCCTTACGCGCCTGGCGGAAGGCGCTGCGGTCGTCGAACATGTCACGGCTCATCTCGGCGAGCTCCTCGGCCCGGTAGGCGTCCAGCGGCTTGCGCCGCTCGTCGACCTCCCGCACCTGCCGGCGGCCCGTCAGAAGCCGATCGTAGCCGGGATCGGCGGCCAGCCGCTCGGCGTACTCCAGGACGCGCCGTTCGAAGTCGAGCCGGGAGCCGGCCAGCACCTTGTCGGCCAGCCCCATTTCGGCCGCCTCGGCGGCGCTGATCGGCAGCGCGTCCTGGGTCAGGCGGCGGGCGCGCTCGGCGCCGACGCGGCGCGGCAACACGTACGTCCAGTATTCGCTGCCGAACAGGCCCATCGTGCGGTAGTGCGGGTTGAGGACCACGCCGTCGCGGATGATGACGCGGTCGGCGCCGAGCCCCATCATGACGCCGCCCGCGCCGGCGTTGCCGCCCAGGGAGGTCACGACGAGCTGGGCGGTGCATCCGACGATCTCGCGGCAGACCGCGTTGATGGCGTTGATGTTCATCCACGCCTCCAACTCGGGGTGGCGGGCAGCCTCGATGACGTTGAGGTGGATGCCGTTGGAGAAGGTCTCGCCGCCGCGTACGACCAGGACGCGGGTGTCCTGGGCGGCGGCGTAGCGCAGGGCGGAGGCCAGGCGGCGGCACTGGTCGGTGGACATGGCGCCGTTGTAGAAGTCGAAGCTGACCACGCCGACGCCTTCGCTGCGGTCGTAGGTGATCTCGCTGTAGCCGGACCGTTCGGGCGCGGTGGCCACGAGGTCGCCGAGGGCCATGGCGGCGGGGAGTTTGACGGCGCCGTCCTGTTCGAGGCGCAGGTGGCCGACCCAGACGGTGCCGTCGCCGGTGTGCACGAGGACGGCGCCCTCGCGCCGGGCGGCGACCTGGCCGGCGGGGCCGCTCACCTCGGGGCCGCGGTAGACGTCGAACACGCGTACCGGCAGGTCGAACAGCCGGGTGCGGCCGCCGGGGGAGCCGTCGGCGGCGCGGACCCGGCGCAGGATGTCCTCGGTCGGCTCCTCCCAGGAGAACTCGCGGTCGGCGTGCCGCATCGCCCGCCGCAGCCGCCCGCGCACCTCGGGCAGGCGGTAGTCCAGCGGGGTGGGCGTGAACGAGGCGTCGCCCGCCTTGGCGGCGACCTCGGCCACCAGTTCCACGGCCGCGTCGGCGACGGGCCCGTTGTAGAGGGCCGACTTGCGCGGCGCCTCGGCCGGCATCGGGAAGGTGCGGTAGCCCCAGATCGGGCCGGCGTCCATCTCCTCGACCGCCTGCAGCGCCGTCACGCCCCATTCCTGTTCGGCGTCGGTGATCGCCCAGTCCAGCGACGACGGGCCGCGGTCGCCGGGCGGGCCCGGGTGGATGATCACCGTGCGGTGCGCCCGCCACAACCCGGCCGGCACCCGCTCCTTCAGGAACGGGCAGATGACCAGGTCCGGTTTGGCCAGCTCGGCCGCCTCCACCATCGCCGTCTCCGAGACGGCCAGCTCGACGCTCACGTCGTGGCCGGCGCGGCGCAACTCCAGCCAGGCACGCTGGGTCAGGCCGTTGAAGGAGGAGCAGAGCAGCAAGATACGCAACGCGGGACTTCTTTCCAGGCGGGGGAGCACGGCACCGGGGCAGGGACCTACACAGGCCTAGGGAGCGGGTCGACCCACCGCTCCCGGGCATTTACGGCAGTCCCATATGACCCATACATACCTTCGATGCTGACACGAAACATCCACTGCTGGTGACGATTCCCCGCAAAAACCCGCCCTGACCAGCCCCAATTGACCCGCTTTGCCCGAAAAAATCCCGTTGGGTAGTCGCTCCACTACCACCCGCCCCGGCCCGAAAACCCCTACGATTCGACCCGGGCGGCGGCCTCGGCCAGGAACACGTCCACCACCCCGTCGCCCACCCGGACCGGCGCGGCGCCCCACCGGTTGCGCGGCGGGTCGGCCCGCACGGCGCGCGACCGGCCCTGCAGCTCACGCGAGGCGGCGAGCAACGTGGCCGCCCTGGCACGGCCACCGGCCTGCCAGGCATGCAGCGCGTCCAGGACGCTCACCATCGCCCGGCCCCACCCTTCGGTCGCCTCCAGCCAGGACGCGGCATCCACGGCGAAGGCACGTTCGCCGACACCGAGATCACCCCCTACCCGGCCACCGCAGTGAAGATCAACGGCACCACCTTCACCTTCTCCCGGCCCACCCTGCCCGACTGGCACACCCTGACCATCCTCGACAACGGCCAGCCCAAGACCTTCGCCACCACCTACGGCTCAGGCGCCAAGCCGCACATCATCCGCGGCCGCACCACCCGCGCCGCCGAAACGGTCACCATGTCCGCCACCGGCCCCGTCATCGCCGTCCCGGAGGACTACGCGGGCAACAAGGCCACCACCATCCTGCGATGACCCCCGCCGGCGCGGCCGCACCGGGTGAACCCTTCACGGCCGCGCCGAACCCCCGCCCACGGCCATGACCTCACACCACGCGCCGCCCTGCCCGCGTCCGTCGCAGCGAAGCATTTCCGGCCAACAGGTGCGTGTTCAGCTTCGCCCACCCGTCCGGAAAGCGCTTACCGACGCCTGAAAGCCGCCATCGCCACCCTGCGCTGTGTCCTTCGCCGCGGACGGCCGCTTGGTGATCACTTTCGGCTGAGCCGTCCCGGGGGAGTGGCCGGCGGGGATGTCGTCATATGCCGCGCCGACAGGCCGTTCCCTGTAGCCGTCGCCGACGACACCCACCGCGTACGCACGCCCTGGCCGTACGCACCCGCGGCCGGCGTCGATGCGCGGAGTGCCGCCAGGCGTCATGGTGAGCACCGCTGATGATCTTCTCTGCGCTGAAGATTCCCATACCAAACAGAAGCCCCATTCTGTTTGGTATGGGATTGAATGTCGGTTTCCTGGGTCGGCAGGGGAAGAGCGGTCACAGGCGGTTGACGAAGCGGGCGGCCGAGCGCTGGCTCATGCCGGTCTCGCCGCGTACGAGGAAGACGGCTTCCTGAATCTGGCCGAGCGCCTTGAGCTCGCGGGCCTGGTCCACAAGATCGACGCGGATGCCGGGCCGGTTGCGTGGGCTCTTGGTGGCCCTGACGGCGAAGATGATCAGCCAGATGGCGGCCGCGGTGATGACGGCCGTGAGCGCGATGAGGCTTGGGGTCCCGATCTCCAGGGGGCGCATGGTGGGCGTCTTCCCGGGTGTGCGGGGTTTATGCGGGCTTGGTGTTGGTTGCTTGATAATGAACATTATGTCAAGTAGATGTGATCGGGCTCCCCTGTACGGGTGGGATCGATGGGTTCGAAGTGAAGATTTTTTAGCGGCGCCGCAGTAGGCTGCTCGGGCGCCTGCCGGGTGCTCCTGCGGTGGTGGGCGGGGGTTTCGTGGCTCTCTTGCGGGCGTGGCGCGCTCCTGGCGGGCGTTGACCGGGGGTTTGACGCTCTGTTGATTCGCTGTCCTTGGCGGGAGATCTGGTTTTAGGGTGGAGCTCCTGCTATTCGCGCCGCGAGAGGAGCAGCACGTGGGGAGCCAGTCGGTTTTATGTGAGGTGTGTCAGGGGGTTCTGCCCGCGTCCGGTAAGGAGTCGTACACGACGCTGCGTGGGCGGTTGATCGTGACGAACGGTTACTGTGCGGGTGGGTGCGCCGAGCGGCGTGCCGAGATGGAGCAGCAGGCTCAGACGCAGCAGATGGCGCGTCCGCAGCCGGGCCCCTCCCCTGTTCCCGCGCCGGCCTCGGTTGTTCCGCCGGTTGCGGCGGTGGGTGCGGGGCGTGCGCCGTTGCGGGTGGTGCGCTGATCGCTGGGGTGCCGGTTCTGTGCGGGCCGGTTCTGTGGGGTGGTCAGGTGTGGCCGTCGGTGGTGTGCCAGTAGTCGCGGGTCCGTACGGCGAGTCCGTCGTTGTCGAATTGTGCGAAGACGCAGCCTGCGAGGGTGATGGGGCGGCCGTTGTCGTGGGCGTGTACCCGGAATTCGATGGCTGCCTGGTCGCCGTCGACGATGGGGGTGGCGAAGGTGACGTGGGGGTCGGTTTCGTCGGTGAACGACCAGGTGATGTAGTCGGCGATGGCTTGTTTTCCGTGGTGTGGGGGGCGGAAGGGCATGCTGGTGTGGACGGCGTCGTCGCGGTAGAGGGCGGTGATGGCGGCGACGTCGTGGTGGGTCCAGCCGTGTTGCCAGGTGTGGGCGAAGTGTTGGGCGGCTTTGCGGGTGTCCATGGTGGTCATTGTGGTGGGTCCTCTCCCCTGCCGGCTGCTGTGTGGCCGGTGCGCGGGGTTGGATGACTTGCGTGCTGCTTGAGGACATGCGCGTTTCTGGCTGGAGGCCCGATATCGAGGGTCGTAGCCGAGGTCGCCAGCGTCGATGGCTGAGCGGGGCTGCGGGGGCTGGTGACGTCGGGGCCGCATTTTGAGGTGTGTCTGGCGGGGCTGGGTGATCGGGTTCCGCGTTCGGTGTAGCGGGGCGGTTTTGAGGGGTGGGTAGGGGGTTTTCCGGTGGACGGGTGCGTCCTTTACTGATCTTCATCGGGAACGCTGCCCGCCTTCTCCCCTACCCACGGAGCATTTCATGTCCGGACCCCTGACCGGTAAGGTCGCGCTGGTCACCGGTGGATCGCGCGGTATTGGCGCGGCCACTGCCCGAGCCCTGGCCGATGCCGGCGCGGATGTCGCGATCAGTTATGCGAGCGCGGTCGATTGTGCCCGTAAGGTCACCGAGGAGTTGCGGGCGGTGGGGGTGCGCGCTGATGCCTATCGGGCCGATCAGGAGCATCCTGCGCAGGTGGCCGGGCTGGTCGGTGATGTGGTGTCTGATTTCGGGCGGCTCGACATTCTGGTGAACAACGCGGCGGCTCCCGCGATGGGTTTGATCGATGATCCGGCCACCGATTATGAGGCTCTTGACCGGCAGTTCGTCATCAATGCCGGTGGGGTGCTGGCCACGATTCGGGCCGCCGCCGCGGTGCTGGGGCAGGGCGGCCGGATTGTGACGGTCGGCTCGGTCGTGGCGAGCCGTGCCGGGTATCCGGGGGTTGCGGATTATGCCGCTGCCAAGGCCGCGATCACGGCTTACTGTAAGGCGGCTGCTCGTGATCTGGCGCCGCGTGGGATCACGGTCAATGTGGTGCAGCCGGGTTCCATCGAGACTGACACGAATCCGGCTGATGGCCCGTATTCCGACATGCAGCGTGGTCTGAACGCGATGGGGCGTTTCGGTCGTCCCGAGGAGGTCGCTGCGGGCATCGCGTTTCTCGCCGGTCCTGGCGCGTCCTTTATCACGGGTGCGGTCCTGGACATTGATGGCGGCTATCTCGCTTGATCGGGGCGGTGTGGGTGCCATGCCGTCGTCTGTTGCTGTGTGCCTCTTGTGGCCGGTTATGTGCCCGGGTAGGGGCGGGTGGTGGTGACGGCGGTGATGGGGAGGGGCCCGTACAGGTGGGGGTAGCCGTTTTCGAGGCGGATGTCGAGGCCGGTGGGGTCGATGTCGAGGATGAGCAGGGGGTCGGTCTCGGTGAGGTGGCCGTAGTAGGTGGTGTGGACGGTGTGGAGTTGGTCGAGGTCGCGGCTGCAGTGGATGAAGCCCTCTTCGTCGAGGGTGCGGCCGAGGGTGGAGATGCGGTACTCCCCCGCCTTCTGGGCGTCGGCCCAGTCTCGGGCGAGGGCGAGGTGGTGGATCATGGGGTCCATTCGGTTTCGAGGATGGCGTAGATGGCTTCGGTGGCCCAGACGCCTTTGACGTACTCGTTGTCGATGAGGGTGGCTTCGCGGCGCATGTGGAGTTTTTCCAGGACGCGGGCGGAGGCGGTGTTGGCGGCGTCGAGGCGGCCGGTGATGCGGTGCAGGCGGGCGCCGGTGAAGCCGAGGGTGAGCATGGCCTGGCCGGCTTCTGTGGCGTAGCCGTGGCCGTGGTGGGCGGGGTGCAGGATGTAGCCGATCTCGCCTTGGCGGTGTTGCTTGCTGGTCCAGATGAGCAGGCATTGGCCGATGAGTTCGCCGGTGTCGCGCAGGGTGATGGCGAGGTCGATGGCGTCGCCTTCGTCGTGGAGGGCGGTGCGGGTGATCTTCTTGTCGAGGGCTTCGCGGGTGGCGTCGCGGTCGCGGGGTTCCCAGTAGAGGTGGCGGGCGACGTCGGGCATGGATTCGTAGGCGTTGACGGCGTCGAGGTCGTCGGGGGTGAAGGGGCGCAGCAGGAGGCGGGCCGTGGTGATCGGGTAGTCGGGTTTGAGCACGTGGGCAGTGTAGGGAGGGGTCAGGGGGGCGGCAATGTGTTTTTCTGGGTGGTTTGGATGGCCAGGTTGAGCAGGTGGCGGGCTTCGTCGAGGGGGCGTTGTTCGACGAGGTGCTCGAGCCAGAGGGTGGAGACGGTGGTGTAGAGGAGGCGTACGCGGGGGTCTTCGGGGGGCAGGTCGAGGGTTTCGGCGAGGAGGCGTACGCAGCCGTCGGTCCAGCGGCGGGCGATGGTCTGCAGGACGGGGTCGCGGCCGGCGTGGACGTACAGCTCCCATAGGCCGAGCTGGCGGGTGCGGTCGGTGGTGGCGACCTGGTCGATGAGGGTGGGCAGGCCGTGGTGGGTGAGCCAGGTGCGGGTGGTGGCGAGTTCGGTTTCGACGAGCTGGGCGAAGGCTTCGGCCAGGAGTTGGTCGCGTGAGGCGAAGTAGTAGGTGGTGGCGGCCAGGGGTAGGTGGGCGCGCTGGGCGACGGCTCGGTGGGTGACGGCGGCGAATCCGCCGTCGGTGAGCAGGTCGACGGCGGCGGACAGCAGGGTGGCGCGGCGGCGGCGGCCGCGGGCTTGGGTGGGGGTGTTGTGAGGGTGGGTGGGGGTGCCGGCGGGGTGTTGTGCGGGCCGGGAAAGCGGATGGTCTGGTTGGGGGGTCTGGTGCGGGTCCTGTTGCCGGTTCAATGGCCACCTGCGAGGTTGAGGACGATGACGCCGCCGATGATGAGCAGGATACCGCCGATCTTGAGGGCGGTGAGGGTCTCGCCCATGAAGGCGGCGCCGATGAGGGCGATGGCGGCGGTGCCGGCGCCGGACCAGATGGCGTAGGCGGTGCCCATGTCGAGCTGGAGTTTGAGTACGCGGGCCAGCAGGGTGAAGGAGGTGAGGTAGCCGGCGGCGACGACGATGGTCCAGCCGAGGTGGGTGAGGCCGTTGCTGAGTTTGAGTGCGGAGGTGGCGAGGACTTCGGTGGCGATGGCGAGGGCGAGCAGGATCCAGGCCATGGTGTTTCCCCCAAAAAGGCGTAAAAGTGGTACGGGTGTGCCAATTTTACTGGTGCCGCTCCCCCGCCGAGGTTGCCGAACAGCTTGAAAACGTAGTCGAATACGTGTTCCACTGGTGTACGTGGGTTGGGACGCGCTTGCTCTGGTCGATGCCGCCGATGACGGGCGGTCGCCGATCGAGCGGCGCGCCGTGGTGCGCGGCGGCTTCTACGAGCTGCAGGCCCGCACCGTGATCGAGCGGGTGCCGCAGGCCACGGGCATCGCCCAGCGGTGGGCCGTGTCTCCCTACCGAGGCTGCGCCCATGCCTGCCGCGGCTGCGGCGCCCGCGCCGGACATCGCAAGCTGGGCCTGGACGCCGGGCGTGATTTCGACACGCGGATCGTGGTGCGGCCCAACGTGGTGGAGCGGTTGCGGGCCGAGCTCGCGCGCTGGGACGGCCAGGAGCTCGCGGTGGGCGTCGGCGGCGACTGCTACCAGGCCGCGGAGGAGACCTACCGGCTGATGCCGGGCGTGATCGGCGCGCTGGCGGGGGCGGGGACGCCGTTCACCGTCTACACCAAGAGCGCGCTGGTGCTGCGTGACGCCGAGGCGCTGGCGCGGGCGGGTGCGCGGGTGGCGGTGTCGATCGCGTTCGTGGACGAGCGGATCCGGCGGGCGGTGGAGCCGGGCGCGCCGACGGCACAGGCGCGGCTGGAGCTGGTGTCGGCGCTGGTGGAGGCCGGGGTGGAGTGCCGGGTGCTGATGGCGCCGGTGCTGCCGCTGCTCAGTGACGCCGCCGATCAGCTGGCGGCCACGGTGCGGCGGATCGCGCAGACGGGCGCCCGGGCGGTGGAGCCGGTGGTGCTGCGGCTGGTGCCGGGCACGCGGGAGTGGTATCTGGAGTGGCTGGCGCAGGCGCATCCGGGGCTGGTGGAGCGCTACGAGGAGCTGTACGACCGTACAGGGTTGCCGTCGCCGGGCTATGAGGGGCGGATCACGGGGCAGATCGCGCAGTTGTGCCAGATGTACGGCATACGGTGCGGCACCCCGGAGGCGGTGTCGGGCGGGCCGCGGGCGGCGCAACTCGAACTGGTGTGACCCTCACCCCGAACGCGGCGAACGCGGTGACTAGGACAGGCGGCGGTGCAGGAGCATGCCGGGCCACTCCCCCACGGTGAACGGTGCGGCGCGGGTGAAGCCGCAGCTTTCGTAGTAGGCGACCAGGCGGCCGTCGTCCCCGGCGTAGCAGTCCACGCGCAGCAGGCCGGCACCACGGGCGCGGGCCTCGTCGGCGGCCCAGTCGAGCAGGGCGCGGCCGACGCCGTGGCCGGCGTGGCAGCGGTCGATGACCAGGGCCTGGACGTACAGTTCGGGCTCGGTGGCGGGGGTGACGTAGTCGTGGGCGGGTCCGACGACGACGCACCCGGCGGCCTGGCCGTTGTCGCGTTCGGCGATGCGCATGCCGCCGCCGTCCAGCCAGGAGGTGACCTGGCCGGTGCGTTTGGCGTTGCCGGTGAAGGGCTGGTCGCCCCATTGGCCGGTGCGGCCCTGGGCGGTGAGCCAGGCGACGGCGCTGTCGAACATGGACAGGACCAGGGGGACGTCGCCGTCGCGGCCGGGCCGGATGTGTGTGCTCATCAGGCCTTGCCGTCCAGGGCGCTGCCCTTCTTCCACTGGGAGAACGACATTTGCCAGAAGCCCCAGCCGTTGTTCCATTCCAGGGCGCGGTCGGTGCCGACGATGTCGACGACGTCGCCGCGCTGGAAGTTGTCGTAGAACCAGCGGGCCTGGTCGGGGCGGGCGTTGATGCAGCCGTGGCTGACGTTGCGGACGCCTTGGGCCCAGACGTTGTTCTTGGCGTGGACGTACTCGCCGGAGTTGGAGATGCGGACGGCGTGGTCGATCATGACGTCGTAGTAGCCGGGGTCGCCTTTTTTGCGGCCCGGGGAGATCATGCGGACGGGGCTGCCGCGTTCCATGGTCAGGTGGACGCCGCTGGTGGTGGTGTATTCGCGGGTGGTGGCCATGCCGGCGCTGATGCGCATGGTCTGGACGCGTTTGCCGTCCTTGTAGACGTACATCATGTGCTTGCGGGTGTCGATCTTGCTGATCTGCTTGGCGCCGATCTTGAGGTTGGCGGTGTAGTCCTTGGTGCCGTAGAGGCCTTTGCCGCCTTTGATGCCGGTGATGTTGGCGTTGAAGGTGACCTTCTGGTGGGCGGGCCAGTATTTGGCGGTGCGGTAGATGACGACGGTGTCGTTGATCCAGCGCCAGGCGCCTTTGACGGGCTTTTCGGCTTCGATCTCGAGGGCGCGTTCGATGGTGGCCTTGTTGGCGACGGGCTGGTTGAAGGTCACGATGATGGGCGCGCCTACGCCGAGTTTTTCGCCCTTGGCGTTGGGGGTGACGTCGGCGACCTGGAGGGCGCGTTCGGGTTTGGCGGTGGTGAAGGTGCTGGTGGCGGTGGTGGCGCCGGCTGTGGCGGAGACGTTGTAGCTGGTCGAGGGCTTCAGCGGGGTTTTGGAGACCCAGCGGGTTTTGTCGGCGTTGAATTTGCCTTCGAGTTGTTCGCCGCCGGCTTCGACGGTGACCTTCTCCAGGGCGCCGCCCGCGGCTTCGACGGTGACCTTCTTTTCGGGGCTGACCTTGCTGGTGCCCTCGTCGGGGGTGATCTTCACGGTGGGCGCTTGGGGGGTGGCCACGGTGGTGCCCTCAGGGCTGTCGGCTGCTGGGGCGGGGGCGGGGCCGCCTGAGCATGACGCGGTCAGCGCTGCTGCGGTGAGCAGCGCGGCTGCGGTGGCGGGTCTCCTCCAAGCGGGCCTGACGTTCAAGACTTTCCTCTCCCCAAGGGCACCAAAAGGCACCTCAAAAACCTTAATGCTCCCGCATGTAAGACGCCGAATCATTTGGGAGAGTTCAGTCACATTTCCATCACTTCTGCTGGGTGCGGGCTTGTCACCGGGGCGTGAGACGGTAAGTGAGGCCGGTGTGGCGGCGGCCCGCTCCCTTGGTCCGTACGGCCTGGGCCAGCGCCCGCCGCGACCCGACGATCACGACGAGCTTCTTGGCGCGGGTGATGGCGGTGTAGAGCAGGTTGCGCTGCAGCATCATCCAGGCGCTGGTGGCCAGCGGGATGACGACGGCGGGATATTCGCTGCCCTGGGAGCGGTGGATGGAGACGGCGTAGGCGTGGGCGAGCTCGTCGAGTTCGTCGAAGGCGTAGTCGACGGATTCGTCCTCGTCGGTCAGGACGGTGAGTTTGTGCTCGTCGGGCGTGATGGCGGTGACGATGCCGACGGTGCCGTTGAAGACTCCGGCCGCGCCTTTGTCGTAGTTGTTGCGCAGCTGGGTGACCTTGTCGCCGATCCGGAAGACGCGCCCGCCTGAGCGGCGTTCGGGCATGCCGTCGCGGGCTGGGGTCAGGGCTTCTTGCAGGGCGGTGTTGAGGGCGCCGGCGCCGGCCGCGCCGCGGTGCATGGGGGCCAGGACCTGGACGTCGCGGCGGGGGTCGAGGCGGAACTTGCGGGCGATGCGGCGGGCGACGACGTCGACGGTGAGGGCGGCGATCTCCTCCGGCTCCTCGCACGGGAACAGGAAGAAGTCCTTCATGCCCTCCAGGACGGGGTGGCGGCCGGTGTTGACGCGGTGGGCGTTGACGACGACGCCGGACTCCTGGGCCTGGCGGAAGATCTGCGTCAGGCGTACGCGGGGGATGTCGCCGGCGCCCAGGAGGTCTTTGAGCACCTCCCCCGCGCCGACGGACGGGAGCTGGTCGACGTCGCCGACGAACAGCAGGTGCGCGCCGGGGGCGACGGCCTTGACGAGTTTGTTGGCCAGCAGCAGGTCGAGCATGGAGGCCTCGTCGACGACGACGAGGTCGGCGTCGAGGGGGTTGTCGCGGTCGAAGGTGGCCTCGCCGCCGGGGCGCAGTTGCAGCAGGCGGTGCACGGTGGTGGCCTCGTGGCCGGTCAGTTCGGCCAGGCGTTTGGCGGCGCGGCCGGTGGGGGCGGCCAGGATGACCTTGGCGCGTTTGGCGCGGGCCAGCAGCACGATGGAGCGTACGGTGAAGCTCTTGCCGCAGCCGGGGCCGCCGGTCAGGACGGCGACCTTCTCGGTCAGGGCCAGGCGGACGGCCTGGCGCTGCTCGGTGGCCAGTTCGGCGCCGGTCTGGGCGTGCAGCCAGGTCTCGGCGCGTTCCCAGTCGACGTCGGCGAAGGCTTTGAGGCGGTCGTGGCCGTTGCCGAGCAGTGACAGCAGGCCGGAGGCGAGTGACAGCTCGGCGCGGTGGAAGGGCGGCAGGTAGACGGCCGGTACGACGTTGTCGCCGGCCGGGATGGGCTCGCGGACAACGCCTTCGGCGGCGACGAGTTCTTCCAGGCAGCAGGACACGAGGTCGGCGGGCACGTCGAGGATCTTGACGGCGTCGCCGACGAGGTTGGGGGCGGGCAGGTAGCAGTGGCCGTCGTCGGCGGCCTCGGACAGGGTGTAGCGCAGGCCGGCCTTGACGCGTTCGGGGCTGTCGTGGGGGATGCCGACGGCCTGGGCGATGGTGTCGGCGGTTTTGAAGCCGATGCCCCACACGTCGTCGGCGAGTTTGTAGGGCTGGGTCCTGACGACGGAGATGGAGGTTTCGCCGTACTGCTTGAAGATGCGTACGGCGATGGAGGTGGACACGCCGACGCCCTGCAGGAAGATCATCACCTCTTTGATGATCTTCTGTTCCTCCCAGGCGGCGGCGATCATCTTGGTGCGTTTGGGGCCGAGGCCGGGCACTTCGACCAGGCGTTCGGGCTGCTGCTCGATGACGTCGAGGGTGCCGGTGCCGAAGTGGTCGACGATCCGCTCGGCCATCTTCGGGCCGATGCCCTTGATGAGGCCGGAGCCGAGGTAGCGGCGGATGCCCTGGACGGTGGCGGGCAGCACGGTGGTGTAGGACCAGACCTCGAACTGGCGGCCGTAGCGGGGGTGGGAGCCCCACCGGCCGTGCAGTCGCAGCGATTCGCCGACCTGCGCGCCGAGCAGCGGGCCGACGACGGTGAGCAGCTCGGAGCCGCCGCGGTCGGTGGCCACGCGGGCGATGGTGTAGCCGGTCTCCTCGTTGGCGTAGGTGATGCGTTCGAGGACGGCGTCTAAGGCGTAACCCGCCGTCGCGTCCGGACCCTGCGCCACCGAGACCTCCTCTGTCGTCCTGGGCCAGATTAGAGCAGCGGCCGGGCCGATGTTTTCGTCCCTCGCGGCCGGTAAGGGGAAGGGTTCGCGTGAATTCGACGAGGAAGGCATGTGAGATGAGCGCCGACGACAAGATCCGCAACAAGGCCCAGGAGCTCAAGGGGCGGGCGAAGGAGAACATCGGTGACGCCACCGATGATGAGGACCTGCGGGCGGAAGGGCGCGCCGATCAGGCCGAGGGCGGCCTGAAGCAGGCCGGGGAGAAGGTCAAGGACGCGGGCAAGAAGGTCAAGGACGCCTTCAAGAAGTGACGGGCGCACCCGGCCGGGGGCGTGTCATGTCGGCTGTATGGGTTCTGTCAAAACGATAGTGAAGGTGATCATCTTCGCTCTAAGATCACCTTCATGCTGATTCGCCGTACATTACGGATGATGACCGTCCTCACCGCGACCTGCGCCGTCGCTCTCACCGGAGCGATCGCGGGCGGTGCGGGGACGGCGCAGGCCGACCAGGCGCAGGCGTCGTCCCAGAAGCAGTTGCTGTTCTACAACCATGCCTACAGCGTCGTCGACCGCGAGACGGCCGACGCCGTGGAGAACTCCGCCTACCTGCGCGAGTTCGCCAACTTCGAGGTCCGCACCACGACCGGTGGCGGAATGACCTGGAAGGGCCGCTACCTCAAGGGCCGCGAGACCTACATCGAGCTGTTCGGTGAGAACGACCTGCCCGGCCAGGACGCCCTCTACGGCTCCGCCGGGCTGGCCGTGTCGGCCGACCGGGCCGGTGACCTGGCCAAGGCGACCACGGCGCTGGCCGCCCTGGGCATCAGTGACCCGGCCACGTACCGCCAGACGCGTGACTTCGGCGACGGTGTCCCGATCCCGTGGTTCGACACCATCCGCACCACCGCCGCCCAGTACGAGGCCTTCGACCCGTGGGCGATGGAGTACTTCCCGGAGTACTTCGCCGACCCGCGCAGCCAGACCGAGCCGGAGAGCCACCCCGGTGACGTCAGCCGCGAGCGCTACCTGCCCGACACCTACGCCGACCGGTTGATGCGTGACATCACCTACCTGCGCATCGGCGTCCCCGCGCGTGACCTCGCCAACACGATCCCGCTGCTCAAGGCGGGCGGGTTCGACGTCGCGACGACCGGCGGCGGCGCCATCGCCTCGGGCGGCGGCACCACCATCCAGCTCGACTCCGTCGCGCGGGAGCAGGCGGGCCTGAAGCAGGTGAGCATGTCGCTCAACCGCGCCGTGGAGACCCGGCACGAGGAGCGGATCGGGCGTTCGACGCTGGCGGTGGGCCCGGGCGCCCGCGCCGAGTGGACCTTCGACGCCCCGCGGTAACACCCCACCCGGTGCCCGGCCGGGCCTTGCTCTTTACGCCAGGGCCCGGCCGGTGCACACGAACTCTTCTCGGATCGACTCGATCAGCTCGGCCGAGGGCCGCGCTGGCAGGGCGACGCCGGCGAGGTGCTCGAAGCGCCGCTCGTACTCCTCCGCCACCCCCAGCCCCGCGTCGACGATCTCGTCGATGCCGCCCTCCCGGTACAGGATCGTCGGCAGGTCCTGCATGCTGAACAGCACGAACGAGCACGTCAGGCCCGCGTGCGCGCCCACGGAGCGGGGCACCACCCGGACCGAGACCGTCGGCCGGGCGCCCGCGTCGAGCAGGCGGGTGAGCTGGGCGGCCATCACGTCCGGGCCGCCGACCGGGCGGCGCAGCGCCTCCTCGCTCACGATCGCGTCCACCACCAGCGGGTCGGCCTCGTCGGTGAGCACCCACTGGCGGGCGATCCGCGCCCGGGCCCGTAACTGGACCAGGCCGTCCTCCTCCCAGGGCCGGTCGGCGGCGATCACCTCACGGGCGTAGTCCAGCGTCTGCAGCAGGCCGGGCACCACCTGCGCCTGCCAGTAGCGCAGCAGCCTGGCCTCGGTCTCGTAGACGACGAACCGGCCCAGCACCCGCCGGTACTGCGGATGCCACCACGGCTTGCGATGGGCGTCGGTGAGCAGGTCCAGGCAGCGCCGGCGGGTCGGCTCGTCGGCGTCGTAGACGTCGAGCACGTCGCGGACGTAGCCGGGCGTGACGAGGGTGTGGCCGTTCTCCATGTTCGACACCGTGCTGTTGGCGCAGTGCAGGCGATCGGCGGCCTGGGCGATCGTGAGACCCGCGGCGGTCCGCAACGCGCGTAACTCCCGGCCGAGCTTCTCCTGCTGTAACGGAGGGCTGATACGCGGCATGTACGGAATTGTTCCTGACTCGCCGCTCAGCCATCCATGCCCGGACCTAAATGGAGTTCATTCGTAATCAGGAAAGAGCCGGGTGTCGGCCGCCCGCGAAGGCGGGCGCGTGCTCGGCCGCCCACGACGCGAACGTGCGCGCCGGGCGCCCGGTGACCTGCTCCACGGCGGCGGTCACCGGGGCGGGGCCGTGGGTCATGGCGGCCTGGGCGCGCAGGATCCCGTCCACGGCCTCCGGGGGCCAGCCGCGTTCCAGCATCCGCCGCCGGGCCTCGGCCGGGGAGTCCTCCTGCCAGCGCACCGGGCGGCCGATCGCCTCGCCGATGACGCGGGCCTGCTCGGCCTGGGTCAGCGAGTGCGGGCCGGTCAGCTCGTAGACGGTGCCGGTATGGCCAGGCCGGGTCAGGGCCCGCACCGCGACCGCGGCGATGTCCCGCTCGTGGATCAGCGACATGGCGGCCCGCCCGTACGGCTCACGCACCACGCCCCCGGCCCGGATCCGTTCGGCCCAGCGCAGGGTGTTGGCCGCGAAGGCGTGCGGCCGCAGCACGGTCCACTCCATCCCGGAGGCTTCGATCAGCCGCTCCGCCTGCCGTTCGTGCTCGCGTACCGCCGCCGACGACAGGTACACCACCCGGCGGGCCTGCCCGGCCGCCCGCGCCAGCACCGCCTCCAGCCCCTCGGCCGAGGCGAACGGCCAGATGAGGAACACCGCCTCCACCCCGTCGACCGGCAGATCGCCGGGCACCGACACATCGCCGAGCACACTCTCGGCCGCGGGCGGCGGATCGGCCGGGCGCCGGGTCAGCGTGCGAACCCGCTCCCCCGCCTCCAGCAGATGCGCCGTCACGTGGCGGCCGACGGTGCCACTCGCCCCGGTGACCAGAATCATGCGATGCCTCCCCTTTCACTGAAGGTCAACCGTATGAGGGATGCACGGGACAACCAATGCTTGAAAGTCCAGGATTCATAGTCGATCGTCTCGCTGGAGGTCTCTTCGCGAAGGGTGCGCTCAGATACCGGCGCCACCGCCACGTCTGTGTACGCATACCGCACACAACTGTCGTGACACGGTAAGTAGCCGATCACTTACCCGCCGTACAAGATGGTCTCGGCCAAGCACTGTCGTCTCGAGAACGGAATCCGCTCATGCGACGCATCACCACCGCCCTCGCCGCCCTCACCGCCGCCGGCGCGCTGGCCCTGGCCCCGATCAGCCCGGCGCTGGCGGCCAACGGCGTTCTCGTCCTCAACGGAGAGGCCCTGTTCGACCCCTCCGGCTGCTTCGACAGCGACCGCTGGCCCTTGGCGGTCGAGAACCATACCGACGGAGTCGTCATCGTCTTCGACGAGCCGGGCTGCGGGGGGCCGCCGTCCGACTTCGTCTACCCGGGCGGCTCCACCGTGTCGGAGTTCGGGCAGAGCGTCTATATCCATTAGAAACCCATGAACGCGCCTTGATCGGGTAGTGGAACGCCCTCGCGAACTCACCATGGAGGAATGCGATATGGGATGGAGCTACCGAAAGTCGATCAAGGCCGGCCCGTTCCGGCTGAACCTGTCCCGCCGCGGCGTGGGGCACAGCTGGGGCAACCGGCTGTTCCGGGTGACACGTACGGCCGACGGCCGCCGTACGCTGTCGGTCAACTTGCCCGGCGGCTTCCACTGGCGCAAGACCCTCGGCGGCCGCTGACCGCTGACGGCAACGGGCCGGAGACGCCACGTCTCCGGCCCGTTCCCGTGCGCGAAGGCGCGCGGGAGAGCACACTTCTCCCAAGATGCCCACACGCCTGATCATCGTGCTGACGGCCGCGCTGCTCGCCGCCCCCCGCTGCGGCGCCGCACCGCCGCCGCCCCCCGAACTGCCCAAGGCGCCCGCCCGGGCCTCCGCGGGCTGCGGCGCCGAACGGCCGCTGGCGCCCGGCCGGCACACGATCTCCGCCGGCGGCCTGAAACGCCGCTTCCTGCTGTCGGTGCCCACCGGCGACGGGCCCCACCCCATCGTCTTGGACCTGCACGGCCTCAATTCCACCGCCGCCCGCCAGGCCGTCTACAGCCGCCTGCCCGAGGACGGCGCACGGCGCGGCTACATCGTCGCCACCCCGCAGGCCGCCCCGGGCCGCATGGGCTGGACCCTCCCCCACACCGGCGGCCCCGACGACAGCGCGTTCCTGGCCGCGCTGCTCGACCACCTCGAACGCGGCCTGTGCGCCGACCCCCGCCGCGAGTTCGCCGCCGGCATGTCCTACGGCGCCGGCATGGCCACCGGCCTCATCTGCTCCCTCGACGGCCGGCTGGCCGCCGTCGCCGCCGTGGCCGGGCTCAACATCCTGCCGCCCTGCGACGGCGCCCGCCCCACCACGATCGTGGCCTTCCACGGCACCGCCGACCGCATCGTCCCCTACCGGGGCGGCCACCCGTTCCAGGACGCGACGGGAAACCTGCGCGGCCTCGCCGACCTGGTCACGCTCGCGCCCGTCGAACGGGCCGCCCGCGGCTGGGCGAAACTGCTCGGCTGCGGCGGGCCTGCCGGACGTCGTGTCACCCGTCAGGTACGCCTGCAGGACTGGAAATCCTGCCCCGCCGGCATGAGACTGCGCCTGTACACGATCGACGGAGGCGGCCACACCTGGCCCGGCTCCCTCCAGGTGCCCGGGCTCGGCGGCACGACCCGCGATGTGGACGCCACCGCCGTCATCCTCGACACCTTCGACCACGCCCCCTCCCGTTAGCCCTTAGGGGAGAACATCATGACCGATGAGGTACGCGTCACGATCGAAGCAGTCCCCCGCACCGGCCTGAGCGCGCAGCGGCTGCGCGAGGCGGTCGCCGGCCACCCCGACGCGCTCGCGGCGCTGGAGGTCGCCGACCCGGCCAGGCTCACCGTCGGCTTCGCGCCCGGCCTCGGCCACGACCCCGGCGAGAACGCCCCGTTCCAGGCCACCGTGTTCGACCCGGCCGGCAACCGCGCCGTCGAACTGCGCGGCACCCTGGACCGGCCGGAACGCGCCGAACTACGGCCCAGCTCCTACCGGCCGCAGCCCGGCCGCGAGGAACTCGTCGCCGCCGCCGCGATCCTGCGCGCCGACCCCCGCTTCCCCGCCGGCGACGACGTCGTCGTCTACCGCCCCATGCCGCCCCTGGCCGACGCCGAGAACCCCGACGGCACCACCGTGCGCCGCCCCACCCTCGGCCTGTACACGCCGGGCGAGCCCACCGGGCTGCGGCACCGCGTCGTGGCCGTCGACCTGGCCGCCCGGTCGGTCGACTGGACCCCGGCGGGCGTCAACGTCCGCATGCACCACGACTGCGAGAACAGCGTGCCGGAGGGCATCGACGAGCTGACCGACCGCGGCGGCCCCGACCAGGTCCGCGTCCGCGTGCACCGCGGCGCCACCGAACTGTGGAACCTGCTGGTCGTACGGCCGCGCGCCTCCGCCCCCCAAAACCCCGGCATGGGCGGCGGCGTCGAGCTGCGCCAGGTCCGCTACCGCGGCCGGCTCGTGCTGCGCCAGGCGCACGTGCCCATCCTCAACGTCGAATACGACGAAGGCACCACCTTCCGCGACGACGTCGCCTTCGAGACCCGGTTCAACGCCCACGGCACCGACCCCGTCGGCTGGGGCTGGCGCCTGTGCACCACCGCCCCCCGCACCATCCTGGAACGCCCCGACACCGACGCCGGCAACTTCCAGGGCGTCGCCTTCCACTACGACGGCGAGGAGCTGCGCATCGTCAGCGAACTGGCCGCCGGCTGGTACCGCTACGCCAGCGACTGGCGCCTGGCCGACAACGGCGACATCTCCCCCAGGTTCGGGTTCGCCGCCACCGCCAACCCCATGACGTGCCTGGTCCACCGCCACCACGCCTACTGGCGGCTCGACTTCGACGTCGAGGGCGCCGGCAACGACGTGATCGAGCAGATCGACGACACCGGCTCGCTCATTCCCGAACCGGTGCCGATCATCCGCGAGACCTCCCGCCGGCGCCGCCACCCCGCCCGCTACTGGCAGGTACGCGACAAGGCCTCCGGCCGCGGCTACCAGATTCACCCCGGCCCGTTCGACGGCACTGCCGACGCCTACGGGGTGTCCGACCTGTGGTTCCTGCGCCACCACCCGCGCGAGCTCGACGACGGCAACCCCGGCCCCCGCGACCGCGCCGCGCTCAACCGCTTCCTCAACGGCGAGAGCCTCAACAGCACCAACGTCGTCGTCTGGTACGCCGGCCACTACTTCCACGACCAGGCCCACCCACAGCCCCACCAGGGCGAGCTGATCGGGCCACGGCTGGTGCTCATTTAGCCACTAGTGTTGTCGCTCATGACTCAGGTGGGACACTCGACGGCGCGCGCCCTGCTGCACCGGCTGGCCGTCGAACAGGCCGAATGCAGGGTGCCGTCGCTGACGGCGGCGATCGTCCGCGACGGGCGCACGGCATGGTTCGGCGGGCGCGGCCGCGTCGGCGGGGCCGCGCCCACCGCCGCCACCCAATACCGCATCGGCTCCATCACCAAGAGCATGGTCGCCGTCGTCGTCATGCGGCTGCGCGACGAAGGCGTGCTGCGGCTGACCGACCCCCTCGACGAGCACCTGCCCGGCACCGAGCTCGGCCACCTCACCATCGCCCAGCTCCTGTCGCACACCGCCGGCCTCACCGCCGAACCGCCCACCGCCTGGTGGGAACGCACCCCCGGCGTGCCCGCCGCCGACCTGCTGGAACGCCTCGGGCCCGGCGACCTCAAACACCGGCCGGGGCGGCGCTTCCACTACTCCAACGTCGGCTTCGCCGTGCTCGGCGAACTCATCGCCCGCCGGCGCGGCACCACCTGGCTCAAGGCGCTGCGCGCCGAGGTGCTCGACCCGCTCGGCATGACCGCCACCACCGCCCGCCCCCGCGCCCCGCACGCCACCGGCTACGCCGTGCACCCGTGGGCCGACGTGGTGCTGACCGAGCCCGAACACGACGCCGACGCCATGGGCCCGGCCGGGCAACTGTGGTCCACGCCGCACGACCTGGCCCGCTGGGCGATCTTCCTCGGCGGCGACACCGGCGGCGTGCTCTGCCCCGACACCCTCGCCGAGATGCGCGAACCGGCCGGCGTGGACGACGGCGACGCCTGGACCGGCGGGTTCGGGCTCGGCCTGCAACTGGCCAGGAACGGCGGCCGCCGCCTGGCCGGCCACACCGGGTCGATGCCCGGATTCCTGGCCACCGTGTGGGCCGAGCCGCGCGACGGCCTCGGCGCGCTGTTCATGGCCAACACCACCGCCGGAATGACCGGCACCCTGCTGTACGACCTGCTCGACATTCTGGAGGAGCACGAGCCGCGGCTGCCCGACGAGTGGCGGCCCGTGCCCGCCGACCCCGACCTGCTCGCGCTGACCGGGCTGTGGCATTGGGGGCCGAAGCCGTACGCGCTGCGGATGCTGCCCGAGCGGGGGCTGTCGCTGGAGCCCGTCAGCGGCGGCGGCCGGGCCTCCCGGTTCGTGCCGCAGGACGACGGGACGTGGCTCGGGCTCGACGGCTACTACGCCGGCGAGACGCTGCGGGTGGCGGCCGACCACCTCGACCTCAACACCTTCATCTTCACCCGCGAGCCCTACGACCCGGCCGCGCCGGTGCCGGGCGGGCCGGGCGACTGGCACGCCTGACCGTCAGCCCGACAGGTCCTTGACCAGGTCGGCGGTGCCGGGCGGCAGGGTTCCGTGCAGCAGCTCCACCCGGTGCACCAGGCGGGGCGCGGCCAGCGGCACCCCGGCGACCAGGGGCGTCAGGGCCGAGGCGGGCAGCAGGGTGAGGCCGTGCCCGGCCGCGACCAGCGCGAGCACCGTGTGGACGTCGTCGCCCGTGTGCTCCAGCCCGGTGGGGAAACCGTCACCCGCCGGGTCGCCCATCAGGTCGCGCAGCCGGGCGAGCGGGCACAGCGGCGAGCGCACCCAGCGGGCGTCCACCAGGCCGGCCAGCCGCAGCGCCGCCCGGCCCGCCAGTGGGTGATCGACCGGCAGCGCCACGGCGAGGTCCTCCTCCGACACGCGGGCGGTGGTCATCGGGCCGGCGTCGGGCAGGCGCAGCGGGTCGCTGGGGGCGGCGATGCCGTCGACCAGGCCCACGTCGGCCTCCCCTTCGGCGACCATGGCGGTGACCTGGTCGAGGCCGCAGGTGTGCAGGGCGACCTCCAGGCGCGGCCGGCGCGCCCGTACACCGGCCAGGCGGCGCGCCAGGACCGGGCCGGTGGACAGCGGGGTGGCGGCCAGGCGCAGCCGGTGCCGGGGCCGGGCGGCGGCGCGCAGCACGTCGGCGCGGGCCGCGCGCAGGCGCAGCAGCAGCGGAGCGGCGTGTTCGAGCAGCCGCGCGCCGGCCGGGGTGGGCTCGACCGGGCGGCGGCGCAGCAGCGGCAGCCCCAGATCGGCCTCCAGGGCGGCGATCTGCTGGGAGATCGCCGACTGCGTGTAGCCGAGCTCGGTGGCGGCGGCGGAGAACGAGCCATGGCGGGCGACGGCCACGAACGTGGCCAGCAGGTGAGGGTCCATCAGTGTTGCTTATAGCAGATGCAGGTTTCATCGTTGGCGCTTAACCGGGGTGGGCGGTCACGATGGGGGCATGAGAATCGCTCTTGTGGGGGATCGCTCCCCCAGCGTCCGGTCCCACACCCGGATCCCGCTGCTGATGCGGGCGTTGCGGGAACGCGACGGCATCGTGCTGGACCCGTACTGGATCGCCACCACCGACGTGAGCGGGCTGGAGGGGTTCGACGGGATCTGGGTGCTGCCCGGCAGCCCGTACCGGGACGAGGCGGGCGCCGTCGAGGCGGCGCGGGTGGCGCGGGAGCGGCGGATCCCGTTCCTGGGCACGTGCGCCGGGTTCCAGCACATGCTGCTGGAGTACGCGCGGCACGTGTGCGGGCTCGACGTGGCGCACGCCGAGAACGAGCCGGGCGCGCGCGACTTCCTGCTCACGCCGCTGGCCTGCTCCCTGGCCGGCCACGAGGGCCTGGTACGGCTCACGCCCGGCACCCTGATCGAACAGATCATGGGCGCGACCGTCACCACGGAGGCCTACATCTGCTCCTACGGCCTCAACGAGGACTACAAGCGCACACTGGCCGGGCACGGAATGGTCTTCTCCGGGCACGCCGACGACGGCACGGTACGCGCGGCCGAACTGCCCGGGCACCCGTTCTTCCTGGCCACCATGTTCCAGCCGGAACTGGCCGGCGACGGGCACCGCCCGCACCCGGTGATCTCGGCGTTCGCCGCCGCGGTCACCCGCCGGCAACTGACATCCGCCGGCTGAGACCCCCGTTCGCCGCCGCCCGCATCTGTTGAAGAGCGGGCATGGCTGCGCCGGCCGTGCCGGTCGGGATCGATCGTCCGGCGGACAGGTCGGCGAGCACCTGCCGGAACAGGTCATGGGGTTCGACCATCACGATGTGCACACCTGCCCACGGTGAGGTACGCGTTCCCGCATGTCATGAGGTAGTTGTCCCGGGACGGCCAGGAACGTCGGGCGGGTGTTCAGCCGGCGGTGGTCTCGGCGTGGCGGAGGGCGCGCAGGCCCGGCAAGGGGACGGCCCCCAGGCCGGCGCTCAGGTCGGCGCTCAGGTCGGCGCCGGTGGCCGGGTCCAGGCGCAGCACCTGGTCGGCCGCGCCCGCCAGGAGTTGTCCCGGCAGGTGCGCCAGCCCGCGTGCCGGTCCCGGCAGGTCCCGGGCGGCCTGCGGCGCCAGCGTCCGGGCGTCGGCCACGGTCAGCCGGGTGCCGGCCGCCACGTACAGGTGGCCGCCGCCGGCCGCCGCGAACGCCTCCCCGGCCGGTGCCTTGCCCAGCAGGGCCGATCGGCTGATCGTCAGGTTCTCGGTCGAGGCCAGGAGCGCGCGGCCGGTGGAGGCGTCGAACACGTACAGGCTCGTGCCGGCCAGCGCGAGCGTGTGGGCTTCCGGGGGGCCGAGGCCGAACGGGGCGGGCAGGTCCAGGCAGTACGCCCAGCGCTGGTCCAGGTGCAGGACATGGACGAAGGCGTGCACACCGGGGCTGAGGTCGGTGCCGGCGGCCAGGTCGCGGGTGTGCAGGTGGGCGTCCTGGTGGGTGTAGAGCGTGTAGAGGATGTTCTGGACGGGGTCGAGGACGGCCTGGCGGCCCTGGCCGCGCATCTCCTCCTCCTGTCCGGGCGGGACCTGCTGTTTGTCGCGGGTGCTGAGGGCCGTCATGCGGCCGCGGGCCAGGTCGCAGGCGCGGACGCGGTAGCGGTCGGGGGCGGCGGGGGGCAGGCGGTCCAGGACGTACAGGGTGGCGCCGTCCGGGGAGAAGGCCTCCGGTTCGATGTTGCCCGCCAGGCGCAGGGTGCGCGGGCGGCCGTCGCCGGCCAGGGTCAGCGTGGTACGGGTCCGCGGCCCCGGCGGCGGCCCGATCACCACCAGATCGGCCGAGACCGCCTTGATCTGCCCGCCCCCGGCCGGCAGATCGTCGATGAGCGTGCCGTCGCCGGCCTGGTAGGTGCGCAGGCGGCCGCGGTCGAGCTGGTAGATCCTGGCCCAGCGGGCCTCGGCGACGGCGCCCGGGTAGGTGGCGCGTACCCGGCCGGTGAGCAGGTCGGCCACGGCCAGCCCGGCGGCGGTGTCGGCGAACAACCGGCCGGAACGGGACACCGCCGCCGAAGCGGACGGCGCCGCGGACGGGGCCTGGACGTGCCGGTCCGCGGACGGAGGCTGGGCGCGTGGGGCCTCGGCGGTGCAGGCCGACAGCAGGGCCGCGCCCCCGGCGAGGGTGAGCGCCTGGCGTCTGGTGTAGGGGGTCATGCCATGCCTACACCGCCCGGACCGCCCAGGTTCCGCTACGTCAGGAGGGTTGCGAGTTTGCGCAGGGAACGGCGTACCAGGGCGAGCGCGATCGGGCGGACGAACGGCCACCCGGCCCGGCCCAGCGGCCCGAACGGGAGCTCCAGCCGCTCGGCCCACACCACCCGGCTGCCCCCTGCCTGCGCGGACACCCGGATGGCGCCGAGACCGCGGACGAGCCGGCCGGTGTGGGTGACGCGCAGCAGCGTCGGCGGCTCCCAGTGCGTGATCGTCATCGTGTCCAGGAAACCGAACGGCCGCACCCCCGTGTACGCCTCCAGCCCGTAGTCGCCCACGGTCCGGGCGGTGGTCATGAACATCCACTCCTGGTGCCGGGGCCAGTCGGTGATCAGCGCGAACACCTGCTCCGGCGGTGCCGGCAGATGTGCGGCGGCGGCCGCGTAAATGGGTTTCACCACGAAATCCCCGCCTCTGAAGCAACGTCCCTGGAACCCAGTGTGTCAGCCGACCCGCTGCAGGGCGCGCTCGCGGCGGGCCGCCACGCTGGAGCCGGACTCCCGCCGGGCCATCCCGCGCAGCACGATCGGCGCCACGGCCAGCCCGAACACCACCCAGGCGCCCAGCACGCCGAGCGTCTCCACCTGCCGCCACGACTCGCCGATCTCGACGCTCGCCGCCTCGGCGGGCAGCAGCGCCGAGCGCATGCCCAGGCCGAGCCAGTAGACCGGGAACACCTGTCCGACCACCTGCAGCCACCCCGGCAGCGCCGTGATCGGGTAGAAGATTCCCGAGATCGCGATCATGGCGAGCGCCAGCACCTGGACGATCCCCTGGCTGCGGGAGCTGGTGAACAGCGAGCCCAGGATCGCGCCGATGGGCAGCGTGGCCGTCAGGCCGAGCAGCACCACCCACACCAGGCCCGGCCCGAGCGTCAGCCCGCCGATGACGAACAGGGCCGGGACCAGGAAGATCGCCAGGTCGGCGAGCAGCCCGCCGGAGACCGAGACGATCTTCCCGACGAGGTAGCCGGCCATGCCGTTCGGCGTGGCCTTGGCGCGCAGGAGGGTGCCGTCCTCGCGTTCGGCGGTGAGCTGCTGGCTCATGCTGATCATGCCGAAGGACAGGTTCATGCCCAGGATGCTCGGCAGCGCCAGCGCGCCCAGCGTGAAGCCGGTGGCGCCGAACTCCCTGTCGCGCATGAACCACAGGGCGGCCAGCATCAGCAGCGGCCAGAACAGGTGGCTGAACAGCTCCGCGCCGTTGGTGAAGGACTGCCGCAGCTCGATCAGGCCGCGCCGCAGGCCGGCCTTCAGCGCGCACGTCGTCATGGGGTCGCCTCCGCGTCGCGTACCAGGCTCAGGTACGTCTGCTCCAGGGAGGCCCGGTGGACCTCGAGTTCGGTGATGGCCGCGCCGTGGCGGGTGAACAGGTCGCGCACGAACGCGGTCGAGTCAGGGGGTGAGGCGCTGTGGCGCTGCCCGTCGTGGCGCCAGCGCACCTGGTCGGTGCCGGCGATCCGGCGGGCCAGCTCCCGCGGGGTGCCGTCGGCGACGATGCGGCCCTGGTCGAGTACGGCGATGCGGTCGGCGAGCCGTTCCGCCTCGTCCAGGTCGTGGGTGGTGAGCAGGATGGTGGTGCCCAGGCCGCGTACCAGCTCATGGAACTCGCGCCTGGCACGCGGGTCGAAGCCGGCGGTCGGCTCGTCGAGGAAGAGCACCTCCGGCCGGCCCACGATGCCGATCGCCACGTCCACGCGGCGGCGCTGCCCGCCGGACAGCGTCCTGATCTTCTTGCCGGCGTGTTCGGTGAGGCCGACCGCCTCGATCAGCTCGCCGGTGTCCCACGGCTCACGCGCGGAGCAGGCGTAGAAGGACGCCTGGTGCTCCAGCAGCTCGCGGACCCGCCATTTGCCGTGGTCACGCCAGGACTGCAGGACGACGCCGACGCGGGCCCGCCAGCGTTCGCCGCCGCGCGCGGGGTCGGTGCCGAGCACCTCGACGCGGCCGGCCGAGCGCAGCCGGAAGCCTTCGAGGATCTCGATCGTGGTGGTCTTGCCGGCGCCGTTGGGGCCGAGCAGGGCCAGGACCTCTCCCTGGCGTACCTGGAAGGTCACCTCGTGCAGGACGTCGGTGCCGCCGTAGCGCATGCGCAGGCCCTCGACGTCGACGACGGGGGCGCTCACAGGGCGCTCACAGGGTGCTCCGTACGCGCTCGATCAGCTCGGCCCGGTCGATGCCCGCCAGCGCGAGCGCGCGCGGCACCGTGCCGGCCTCGGCCTGCAGGATCCCGAGCAGCAGGTGTTCCGGCCGCAGGTCGCGCTTGCGGTGTTCGGCCGCCATCCGCTCCATGGCCAGCTTGAACGTGGTGCCCAGCCGTGGCCGCCGGCCCGGGTCGCGGGTCGGCGTCGGCGGGACCCCCGGCGACACCCCCGCCGAGCCCAGGCTGTGCTCGAACTCCCCGCGCAGCGCGTCCTTCACCCGCTGGTAGTCCAGACCGGCCGCGCCGGGGTCGCGGGCGGCGATCGCCAGCAGCAGGTGCCGCGCCTCGATCGTCGCCGAGCCCTCCTGCCGCGCCTCGGCCTCGGCCCGTTCGAGGACCGACTGAAGGAACGTGTCGAACGCACTCATGTGCGCCTCCCTGATGACATGCGAGCAACCGTAGTTGACTAACTCGAAATTAGTCAACTACGGTTGCTTGTATGCCGGTCAGTGCGGAGGCCGCCCGAAACGCAGCGCGAACGGGGTGATCATGGACTCCAGCTGGACCGCGAAACTGATCTTGCTGGAGCCGGTGTTGCGCTCCTCGAAATGGATCGGCATCTCCACGATCGAATGCCCCAGCCGCTTGCACCGATGGTTCATCTCCACCTGGAAGCTGTAGCCGTCGCTGCGGATCGCGTCGAGGTCGATGCCCAGCAGCACGTCGCGCTGCCAGATCTTGAACCCGCCGGTGGGGTCGCGGATGGACAGGTTGAGAATCGTGTTCACGTACAGACCGGCGAACCGGCTCAGCAGCCGGCGGTGCCAGCCCCAGTCCGTGGACAGGGAGCCGCCCACCACGTACCTGCTGCCGATCACCACCCCCGCCTCGGCCGCCAGGATCGTGCCGAGCAGGTGCGGGATGTACTCGGGACGATGGCTCAGATCGCCGTCCATCTGCACCACGTAGGTGTCCCCGCGCCCGAGCGCCTCCTGCATCCCGGCGATGTGGGCCCGCCCGATGCCCTCCTTGACCGTACGGTGCAGGACCACCATGCGGTCAGGGTGATCGCCGTTGAAACGCTTGGCCAGGTCGTCGGCCAGCGCACCGGTGCCGTCCGGCGAGTCGTCGTCCACGATGACCAGCCGCAGGTTCGGCAGGCCCAGCGCGAAGATCCGCTCCGTCAGCTCGCCCAGATTGCCCGCCTCGTTGTAGGTCGGCACGACGACCGCGACGTGCGCGTCCCGCCACGGCGACGGCAACGACCAGCCATTCTCCTTCACAACGCCCCCAAGGTAATCGATCACCAGAGAATACCGATCCCCGGAGAAGGTCATTCGCCGAGGAAGCGCACGATCGCCAGGACCCGCCGGTCGTGGCCGCCGGCGCGCGCCACAAAGCTCACGCCAGCGGCTTGCGCCAGACGATGCTGTAGCGCAGCAGCAGGTGGCGGCGGTACTCGGAGCCGGGCAGCAGCTCGGCGGCCAGCTCCCGCATCTGCGCGTACGTCACCGGCGGCGGCCACACCGTGGGCGACGGATGCTGCCAATGCCCCTTCACGACCCGGTGGAGGGTGCCGGCGGCGACGCCGGCCAGGTCACGCGGCAGGTCGTGGGGCAGCCTGCTGCGGGCCAGGCCGACGACGGCCAGCACACCGCCGGGGCGCAGCAGGTCACGCATGCGGGCCAGCCCGGCGGCGGCGTCCACGTGGTGCAGGGTGGCCACGGAGGCGACGACGTCGAACTCGGGCTCGAACGGGTGGGTGAGGAAGTCGCCGAGCACGTAGTCGATGTCGTCGGAGCGCTCGCGGGCCTGCTCCAGGCTTGGCTCGTCCAGGTCGATGCCCGTGACGCGCGGTACGGCGCGCCGGAGTTCGCGGGCGAGCATGCCCTCGCCGCAGCCCACGTCGAGGGCTTTCCGGGCACCTTCGGGGACGGCGCCCAGGATGCGGGGGTGGTAATGGATGTTGTGGTTCCATCGCCTGCCGTTCTTCGTCATGCCGGGCATTCTGCCGAAGCCGGCCCCGGTGCGAACGCGCTTGTCCGTCATCGGGGCGCGGGACTACGGTGCCCGATGTGGATCTCTTCTCACACTCGTGGACGGCGTTGCGCGCGGCGGTCGCCGAACTCCCGGACGAGGACTTCGCGCAGCCGTCGGGGTGCGCCGGCTGGCTCGTACGAGACCTGGTGTGCCATCTCGTCATCGACGCCCAGGACGTCCTGATCACCCTCGTGACCCCGGCCGGCACCGAACCGACCCGCGACGCGGTCACCTACTGGGAGGTCTCGCGCACGCCGCCGACCGGCGACGATCCGCTCGACGCGCTGACCGTCCGGCTGGCCGCCGCCTACGAGGAGCCCCGGCTGCTGAAGTTCCACCTCGACGACGTCGGCTCCGCCGCCGGCCGCGCCGCCGAGCTCGCCGACCCCGGCCTGCGGGTCGGCACCCGCGACGAGGTCATCACCGTGGCCGACTACCTGTCGGCGTACGTCATGGAGTGGACGCTGCACCATCTCGACCTGGCCGCCCACCTCCCGCAGGTGGCGCGACCGCCCGCGCAGGCGCTCGCCCGGTGCCGCGAGACACTGGAGAAGATCGCCGGGACCGCGTTCCCCGCGTCGTTCCCCGACCAGGACGCGCTGCTGGTCGGCACCGGACGGCGCGCCCCGACCGACGCGGAACGGGCCGAACTCGGCGAACTGGCGGCGAAGCTCCCGTTCATCCTCGGCTGAACGCCGCACGAAGACGATCGGCCAGGACGCCGACCCGCTCGGCCAGCTCCGGCGGCTCGCGGACCTCGAACCCGATGTCCATGAGAGCCACCCACACGACGATCTCGTCGAGGGTGTTCGCGCCGCACAGCAGGACGCACGTCCGCGCGTCGACGGGCTCCACCGTCCCCATCGTCGGCGGCATCCGCCCCGCCACGACCTCCGCCGGGGCGTGCATGATCAGACGCGCCCGAAAACGGTACGGAGCGCTGGAGATCGCCCGCGAGGTATAAGCGGCGAGGTCGTCGTCGGGCGGGTCGCGGGGGACGAAGCGCGGCCCGTTCGGCGTCTTCAGGCTCAGCCGATCGACCCGGTACGTCCGCCAATCCCCCTGACCGAGGTCCCAGCCCACCAGATACCAGCGGCGCCCCGAATGCACGAGCCGATGCGGCTCGGCCGCACGGCGGCTCTCCCGGCCGTCGTGCGCCCGGTAGTCGAACCGCAGCCCCTCATGATCGCGGCAGGCCGTGGCGATCACGGTCAGCACCCCGGGATCCACCGGCGCCGCCGCCCCCGTCATGGGCACCGTCATCGACTGCAGCGCGTGCACCCGCTGCCGCAGCCGCGCCGGCAGCACCTGTTCCAGCTTGGCCAGCGCCCGTACCGACGTCTCCTCGATCCCGGCGACGGTGCCCCCGGCGGCCGTCCGCAGCCCCACCGCGACCGCGACCGCCTCGTCGTCGTCGAGCAGCAACGGCGGCAGATCGGACCCGGCGCCCAGCCGGTAACCCGGCGCGCCGGGCGTGGCGTGCACGGGATAGCCCAGCTCCCGCAGCCGGTCCACGTCCCGCCGCACGGTCCGCGTCGTGATGCCGAGCCGCTCCGCCAGCTCCGCGCCGGACCAGTCGCGCCGGGTCTGCAGGAGGGACAGCAGGCGCAGGAGCCGCGCGGAGGTTTCCAGCATGATGTCCATTCTGTACGCATCCTAGGACCGGATCTGTCCTAACCGGGTCCTAACGTCGGAGACATGAACCCGTTCCGCATCGACATCCCGCAGGCCGACCTGGACGATCTCCGCGACCGCCTGGCCCGTACCCGCTGGCCGGACGAGCTGCCCGGCGTCGGCTGGTCCTACGGCGTGCCGACCTCGTACGCCAAGGAGCTGGCCGAATACTGGCGGACCACCTACGACTGGCGCCGGCAGGAGGCCGCGCTCAACGCATACCCGCAGTTCACCACCGAGATCGACGGCCAGAACATCCATTTCCTGCACGTACGCTCACCCGAGCCGGACGCGCTCCCGCTGATCGTCACCCACGGCTGGCCCGGCTCGATCGCCGAGTTCATGAAGATCATCGGCCCGCTCACCGACCCCCGCGCCCACGGCGGCGACCCGGCCGACGCCTTCCACGTGGTCGCGCCCTCCCTGCCCGGCTTCGGGTTCTCCGGCCCCACCCGCGAGACCGGCTGGAACCTGCGCAGGGTGGCCCGCGCCTGGGCCGAGCTGATGAGCCGCCTCGGCTACGACCGGTACGGCGCCCAGGGAGGCGACACCGGCTCGCTCGTCTCGCCCGACCTCGGCCGCGTCGCCCCGGATCACGTCGTCGGCGTCCACGTCAACGGCGCCCTGGGCTTCCCCACCTTCGAACCCGCCGAGATGGAGGGCCTCACCGAGACCGAACAGGCCCGGCTGGCCCTCTACGGCGACCACGACCGCTCGGGCTACGCCATGATCCAGTCGACCCGGCCGCAGACGCTGGCCTTCGGCCTGCACGACTCCCCCGCCGGTCAGTTGGCCTGGATCGCGGAGAAGTTCAAGGAGTGGACCGACCCCGCCCACGACCTGCCCGAACAGGCCGTGGATCGCGACCAGTTGCTCACCGACGTCACCATCTACTGGCTCACCGGCACCGCCGGATCCTCCGCCCGCCTCTACAAGGAGGGCGCGGCCGACTGGGGGCAGCCCGTCGAGAAGTCCGACGTCCCCACCGGGGTGGCGGTCTTCCCGGGCGACGCCGGGATCCGCCGCGTCGCCGAACGCGAGCACAACGTGATCCACTGGTCGGAGTTCGACCGGGGCGGCCACTTCGCCGCGATGGAGGCACCCGACCTGCTGGTCGCCGACGTCCGCGCGTTCTTCCGTCAGGTGCGAAGCTAGGCCGATGGAGTTCTTCTGCTACCACCGCGACCGGCCCGGCTCCTTGGCGTTACGTGACGAACTGCTGGAAGAGCACTGGTCCTACATGGACCGCTACGCCAAAGAGCTGATCGCCCGCGGCCCCACCATGGCCGACGACGGCGACACCCCCACCGGCAGCGTGCACATCGCCGACCTGCCCGGCCCCGCCGCCGCCCGCGCGTTCGCCTTCGACGAGCCCAACTACCAGGCCGGCGTCTACCGGGACGTGCTGCTACGGCGGTGGCGCAACACGCTGGGGCGCACCATGTGGGACTTTCCCGGCGGCGCGGAGGGCGGCAACCGCTACCTGGTGCTCGGCCACGGCACCGGCCAGGCCGCCGACCTCGCCGTACCGCCCGGCGAACTGATCGCCTACGGGCCGCTGCTGTCCGACGACGGCACCACCTGGGTGGGCACCGCGGCGCTACTGCGCGCACCCGGCCCCGGCGCGGCCCGCACCATCCTGACCGAGGACCGGTACGCCGCCATCGAGGTGCACAACTGGCAGTTCGGCGGCCGATCGTAGCGCGCCCGCTCCGCCGGGCCGAGGTGTTGACCTTCCCCCTGGGTGAAGCCGCAACATCGTCGGCACCGGCCACGGTGGCCGGGACGAGGAGGACGTGGTGCGGCTGCTGACGATCGGGGCGTTCGCCCGGGCGGCGCGGCTGTCGCCCAAGGCCCTGCGGCTCTACGACGAGCTCGGCCTGCTGCGGCCGGCCGCGGTCGACGGCGAGTCCGGATACCGGTTCTACGACCCCGGCCAGCTCGAACGGGCCCGGCTGATCGCCTGGCTACGGCGGCTGGGAATGCCGCTGGCGCGGATCCGGCGAGTGTGCGACCTGCCCATGAGCGCCGCCGCCGCGGAGATCACCGCCTACTGGGAGCAGGTACAGGCCGAGACCGCCGCCCGCGGAGAGCTGGCCACCTTCCTCGTCGACTATCTGTCGGGAAGAGGGAGCACCGTGGAAGAGACGGCGACCATACTCGGAATCCGTTACGCCGCCCGGTCGGAGTCGGGGCTGAGGCGGACGAGCAACGAGGACACCGCCTACGCCGGACCCCGGCTGCTGGCGGTGGCCGACGGGGTGCGCGGGCCGGCCGGAGACCTGGCGAGCGCGGCGGCCGTCGACGCGCTCAAACCGCTGGAGACCCTGGCCGTCCCCGCCGAAGACCTGCTCGGCGCCCTCGCCGACGCGGTCGGTGCGGCCGACCGGGCCATCGGGGAGATCGCCGCGTCGGCGCCGGACGGTGAGGCGGTCACCACGTTGACGGCGCTGCTGTGGTCGGGCTCGCGACTGGCGCTGGTGCACATCGGCGACACGCGGGCCTACCTCGTACGCGATGGCGAGCTGTTCCAGATCACCCACGACCACACCTACGTCCAGATGCTGGTCGACGAGGGCCGGCTGACCGCGGAGGAGGCGGCCTCACATCCGCGGCGCGCCCTGCTCGCCCAGGCACTGACCGGCACGGGCGGCGCCGAGCCGCACCTGTCCCTGCACGAGGCCGCGGCCGGTGACCGCTACCTGCTGTGCTCCGACGGGCTGTCCACCGTCGTGCCGGCCGGATCGCTGCGCGACGTGCTGACCGGGCCCGGCGCGCCCCAGCAGGTGCTCGACGAACTGGTCGCGCGGGCCTACGCCGCCGGCGCCCCCGACAACATCGCCTGCGTCGTCGCCGACGTGGTGAGCCTGGAGACACCGGGCGCCGAGCGGTGAGGTCTCTCGTGATCGATCGCCGCCCGCTGGCCATCCCCGCCTTCCGGCGGCTGTGGGCGGCGTCGGCGGTCTGCGCGGTGGGCGGTTCGTTCAGCGTGGTCGCCGTGCCGACGCAGTTGTTCACGGTGACCGGCTCCTCGGCGGCCGTGGGCGTGGCGGGGGCGGTGTCGTTCGTCGCACTGGTGGTGGCGGCGTTACGGGCCGGCGCCCTGGCCGATGTCATGGACCGGCGCAAAGTGCTGCTGGCCGCCCATGGCGCTCTCGCGTTCACGTACGCGGCCTTGTGGGTGCAGAACGTGCTGGGCGGAGAGTCCGTACCCGTGCTGATGGTGCTGGTCGCCTGCCAGGGCGTGTCCCTGGGAGCGATCATGACCACGATGGGCGCCGCCGTGCCCCGCCTGGTCCCCGTCGAGCTCCTGCCGGCGGCCAACAGCCTGAGCTCGCTCACCCGCTACGCCGGGTCGATCCTCGGGCCCGTCCTGGCCGGCGCCCTGATCCCGGTGGCCGGGCTCGGCACGCTGTACCTGCTGGACGCCGTCGCCCTGTCGGCCGTCGTGTGGGCGGTCGCCAAGCTGCCACCGCTGCCGCCCGCCCCTGGACCGGCCGCGCGGCACCCCGGCCGGTACCTGCTGGGCAGCCGGCTGCTGGTGGCGGTGATCCTGGTGGACCTCGCGGCGATGGTCTTCGGCATGCCGGTCGCCCTGTTCCCCGAGCTCGCCCAGCACACCTACGGCGGTCCTGCGGGGGGTGGCCTGGAGCTGGGGCTGCTGTACGCCGCCTATCCGGCCGGGGTCTTCACCACCGGGCTGGTGTCGGGCACGTTCACCCGCGCCCGGCGCCACGGCGCGCTCATGGCGGGGGCCGCCGCGGCGTGGGGCGGCACCCTCGTGCTCCTCGGGCTGGCCGCGCAGCTGTGGGTGGCGCTGACGGCGCTCGTCCTCGGCGGCGCGGTCAACTTCGTGCTCAGCACCTTCCGCAACTCCATCACCCAGGCGCACACCCCCGACGCCATGCGCGGCCGCATCCAGGGATCGCTCACCGTCGTCCTCTTCGGCGGGCCGCACCTCGCGAGCCTGCTGCACGGAGCCGCCGCCTCGGTCCTGGACCCCCGGCTGGTGATCGGCGCCGGCGGGCTGCTCGTCACGGTGACCGTGGCGGCGATCGCCTGGGGGTGGCCGGAGCTGCGCGCCTACACGACCGTCGTGAGCACTCCGGCCGGCCGGCCGGGACGGGCGTTGCCGGGCAGGTAGCGCCCGCGGGTGTCAGGTACACCCCTCAGTCGTCGTGGGCGATGTGCATGAGCTGGCGCCACAACAGCACCACGAACACCGCCGAACCGGCGAAGGCGAACCAGAAGGGCGCCGCGACACCGAAACGGGTGGCCAGGACACCGCCGATCAACGAGCCGACCACCAGCCCGGCATAGACGCAGACGGTGTTGACGCTGCCCACCCGGCCCTGCAGCTCGCGCGGGACCGCGCGCTGGCGGACGGTGACCGAGGTCGTGCCCCAGATGAACGCGTGCGCGCCGAAGACCAGGAAGATGCCCCCGGCCACCCACGGCGAGTGCGTCAGGGCCAGGCCCAGGTGGGTGAACGTCTCGAGGATGAGCCCGATCCGCATCAGGGCGCCGAGGCTCACCCTGCGGGTGATGGCCCCGTACAGGCCGGTGCCGATCAGGCCGCCGATCCCGCCGATGGTGGTCATCAGGCCGAAGCCCAGGGCGCCGAGGCCGAGCTGCTCCTGGGTGTAGAGGACGAGCACCGACCAGGCCGCGCCGAACGTGAAGTTGAAGATCAGGATGGTGAGCGCGAGCGTGCGGACCGCCGCATGCCGGAGGGTCCATCTGAAGCCGGCGATCAGTTCCCGTACGGTGCCGGGCCTGGGGTCGCCGGCCTGGCGGCCGTGCGGTGGCAGCGTGATCCGGGAGACCAGGATGATTCCGGCCAGCACCAGGAGCAGTTGGCTCGCGAACGGCCAGGTCAAGCCGAGGCCGAACAGCGCGGCGCCGATCGGCGGGCCGGCGAGCTGGTTGAGCGTGATGAAGCCCGTGCCCAGGCGGGCGTTGGCGATGACGAGATCGTCCTTGGCGACCATCATGGGGGTCAGCGTGGCCGTGGCGTTGTCGGCGAACACCTCGGCGATGGACCGGAGCGTGAGCGCCACCAGCGCCGTCGCCACGGTCACGGTGCCGGTCATCGTGAGGGCGACGAGGGCCGCCAGGACCACGGCCCGGACCGCGTTCGCGATGAGCACGATCCTGCGCCGGTCGTACCGGTCCGACAGCACGCCCGCGTACAGGCCGAACAGCAGCGGCGGCGCCCAGCTCACCAGGGCCGACAGCGAGATCATGAGCGGATCGCGGGTCAGCGTCGCGATCAGCAGCGGGCCCGCCGCGGCCGCGACCCCGTCACCGAGATTCGTCAGCCAGCTCGACGCCAGCAACCATCGGAATCCCGTCCCCAGCCGGGCAGGCAGGACTTTCTCCACCACTGTGATCACGAGCGCAAAACCTTACGTTTTGCGCGCCTCTACGGCAACGCGTTTTCGCCGGGCGGTAGGGAACGCCCCACCTCGACAGGCGTGCAGGCGTGACTGATCTTGAACGATCCTCCCGCGAGATTGGACGCATGATGAAAGTGCTCGCCGCCGCCGTCGCGGGTTCCCTTGCGTTCGCCCCTGCCAACCCGCAGTCCAGCCTTGATGTGCTCACCACCGAGGACGGTATGGCGGGCGCGCTGAGCCATGTGCGGAGCCCGGGCGGCGCGACGGTGACCCGGCGCTCCGGCACCGCCGAGCGCGGCACCGGGAAGCCGATGATCGGACCCGAGGGCCGGTTCAGGATCGCCAGCGGGAGCAAGCCGATCATCGCCGCCACCGTGCTGCGGCTGGCCGGCCAGAAGAAGATCGACCTGAACGCCAGCGTGGAACGTTACCTGCCCGGGGTGCTGCGCGGCACCGGCGACGGCGCCGGGATCGACGGCCGGAAGATCACCGTCAGGATGTTGCTGCAGCAGACCAGTGGCCTGCCCGAATATCTCGGCGCGATCGAGTGGAAGGAGCCCTTCCCGGACTTCCTGAAGGTGGCCCTGACGCTCAAGCCTGCCGCGCGCGGCTCGTTCTCCTACGCCAACACCAACTACCTGGTCCTCGGCATGATCGTGACCGAGGTGACCGGCAAGGACTTCCGCCTGGCGAGCCGGGACCTGATCCTCAGGCCGTACGGGATGCGGGACACGTACTGGCCGGCCAAGGGCGACCACGGCATCCGCGGCCCGCACGCCCGCAGCTACGGCGTGCACCCCGGCCGTCCGCAGGGCGGCGAGGTGGACCTGACCGATCAACTGCCCACGTACGCGTTCGGGGCCGGCGGCGGCCTGGTCTCCACGCCCGAAGACCTCAACCGGTTCTGGCGTAAGGCCCCGCTGGGCGAGCTGATGATCCGGCCGGTGAAGGTCGGGCAGGAAGGCTGGCCCGCCGACGCCCGCTACGGCTACGGCGTGGTCCGGATGAACACGAGCTGCGGCTACGCCTACTTCGCCGCCGGCGACATGCCGGGGGCCGCGGTGTTCAGCGGCCGGGACCGGGCCGGGCGCGCCGCCACCGTCTACACCACCGGCGTGCCCAAGAACCGGCAACACCTGATCGACGCCTTCGTCGCCGCGCTGTGCGACCGCTGAGAGGGCGTGCCGGCCGCTTGATCACCAGCTCGCGGGCCCGACGAGGTCGCCCTCGCGCCCGAGCCGTCCGACGCCCGCCACGAAATCCGGGGCTGTCTTCACATCACAGGAGATGATCTTCAGATGCAGTACCTGATTTCCGTGATCCACGCCCAGGCCACCCTCGCCACCCCGGACCAGGACGCTGCGATCGACGTGTTCAATGACCGGCTCCAGACGGAGGGCCACTGGGTCTTCGCCGGAGGTCAGGGGCGGCCGGGTGGATGAGGAGCTTCTTGAATGGCTGCCGGGCCTCGATGGGTTGCGGCGCGGAGCGGGGTTCGCCTTGGGCGACGCGTGCCCAGATGAACGCTCAGGCCTCTTGGCGTTTGCGGTCGTCGAGGGTGAGGTTGAACGGGCCCGGAGAAATCGGTGACGGCTGGTTGACGATCTCGGCCGCGAGGTTTGAGAGCGTGCCCGATAATCGCCTGGTGAGCTGGGTGACGAACCTCATGGTGTCGGTTGATGTGATGGACGGGCCCAACGTTGAGGCGTTGAGCGAATGGTTGCGGACCGAGGCTCCGCTGCGGGACCGGCCAGGAGGAGGATGCGGGTTCCTGAGCGAGACGACCGGCCAGGATTTGCAGTGGGGTGGCGGGAAGTCCCCCGAGTGCACCGTGTGGGCCGGGGCGCTCAATAACGCTGATCTGCCCGCGGTTCTTGATCGGGTCCAGTGCATCGCCTGGCGATGCCCAAGCGCCGTCCAGGTGTTCCTGATGGATCAGCAGGAGGCGTACTTTCGGGTGTGGATGCTGCGGGACGGCACGCTGCAGCAGTATGCGCCCACGGTCCCCGACGAGAAGGATGAGGGCTTCTTCCCTGACGACTACGGGTGATTTCGGCCAACTGTGCGGAGGCGGTGGCACAGCTCTGCGATGGCGCACCTGAGCAGGTCGATGAGCGACCCTGCCATTCCCGGTCGGCCGTGGTGTCGCGGCCGGTGAGGAAGCCGACGAGTCGGGTCGCTGATGGTGGGGCCGCGCAGGAGCTCGTCAATGGTGGCGCTCCTGCGCCGGCCCCTGCCTGCCGGAGTCGACGGGCACCCGCATCCGGAGGTCCACCTACGAGCAGCGATGCGACCACAAACCACCCACGGCGTCTCGTTCCTCTGCCATACGGCCAGGACACGCCGAATTCGCCCTTTACCGTCCGCGCAGGTCCTGCGGTTGCGACTACCGTGCTTCGGCTCACGTATCCAAGTGCAGATCCTTTGTTGATCTTCTTCGGAGGGTCGTGTGCTGGGTTTGCGCGAAAGGTTCGGCCCACCATGTTTCCCGGTGCGCGGAGCCCTTGCGCGAACCCTGATGCGGGCGCACCATCGGCAACGAGATCGACGTGCTAGGGCCGGCCTTGGGAAGCGGATCAGGAGGGAAACTCCATGTCCTACAAGAACGTCTTCACGGGTGGTGCCGGCGAGGCTGCGTCCGCCGAGCAAGTCGCCCGTCAGTTGCACGAGAGCCAAGGGATCGATCCGGAGCTTTACGACGACGTATTCGACGAGCCCCGCGACCCGAAGATCGTCAACGAGCTGACGCCGGAGGCGCTCAACATCGCCGGGAACTTCCTCACCCCGCTCTTTCAGAATTTTCAAACGGTTGCCGATCAGCTCAAGGTCTCAGAGAGTCCGCTGATCACGACAGCCGATCGGGTCGAGGTCATCGCAGCGTCAGCGCAGTTGGCGCAGGACGTTGCGCAGCGAGCCGACGTACCAGATGAACTGCGGCAGCGCGGTCAGGAGTTGACCTCTCGGTTCATAGAGTTGGCAGAGGGCAATTCTTGATCCCTCACTGGTGATCACTGTGTTCTTGCCGCCCGACCTCCGGGCGGCAAGGATCGGCCCCCGGCCTGGTACTCATTCCGGGTGACGTCAGGCGGCTTGTGCCGGGGCCGGTCGTCGGTTCCAGGCCCGGTGGAGGCCATTCTGGTCAGGCGGCACGTCATCAAGGTGATTGCCGCCCTGCGGCCCTCTTGCCCGCGTCGTAAGAGCGCGAACGCCCCGTGACGGTGGCCGTGGCTCGCACCGACCGCGAGTCGATGACGCCGGCGACAGGGTTAGGGCGGCGTCCCGCGCAGCCGGATCGCACGGCGGAGCTGGTCATGGAGGCCACCACCCCGGCTTTGGCCCAGCGGTGAAGGAAGCCGTAGATCGTCTCCTATGGCGGAAAATCCGCAGGCAGAGCCCGCCGTTTGCGGCCGTTGCCGACCAGGTATGTGATCGCGTCGACGACGTCGCGGCGGTGGTGCTTTCCGGTCGGCCAGCCGTGCGCGTCCGGTAGTAAGGGCTCCAGAAGGAGCCACTCGGCGTCGGGGGTGTCGGAGGGATACAGGCGCGGCCGCATCGGGTGGCCGCTGGGCAGGCGTTCGCCGAGTACGGCCGTAGCGACAAGACGATGCACCTGCTCGGCACGCTGGACCCGATCGATTCCAGCTACCGCCAGAGCCTGGGCAGGCGGTTGTCGGTCCAGGAGTTGGTCGGGTCCGCCACGCGCCTTGGTTGCCCTCCCAAGTCCGCATAATGTCCGGTCGCCGCCCTGGTCAGGCGCATCTCCGTAGGTCAAAATCAATAGCTCCGACGCTTTGATCGTGCCCGCGACCCACCAACAGCCGAGAGCGACCGGTCGTTCCGATGACCGCTACAAGGAAGAAGGCAACTGAAGTGACCGCCGTCTACACCTGGGACGTCTTCTCCACGCTCGACGGTTACGGCTCCTACTCCGAGGGCGCTGACTGGGGAGGCTATTGGAGCAAGCAGGGCCCCGAACTGCTCAAGCACCGCGCAGCCCTGTTCGCCACCGAGCAGCGGATGGTCTTCGGGGCCACCACCTTCCGGGAGACCGCTCAGATCATGTCCTCGGGCATCGATCCCAACACGCTCGATGAGTGGAACGTCCGGACGATGCGAATGCCGGCGACGGTGGTGTCCTCCACGCTGCAGGACACCCTCGGCTGGCCGGACGCGACCATCGTGAGCGGAGATGCCGTGGACATCGTCGCCCGGCTCAAGCAGGAATCGGACGTGCCGCTGCGCTCACAGGCCAGCCTGTCGCTGAACCGGACACTGATGGCCGCCGGCCTTGTCGACCGCCTGCAGGTGACGATCTTCCCCGTCATCTCCGGACGGACCGGGACCAGCCCAATCCTCGCAGGCGCGGGCGACTTCGACCTCGAACTGCTCGAAAGCCGAACGCTCGACGGCCACACCCAGGAACTCGTCTACCGCCCTTCCCTCCACTGACGAGCGTCCGGTCGTCGAGAGGGTGTCTCTGTATCGGTCAGCCAGATATTCGAACTTGTCATCGATACTCGCTCCTGTCAGACTGATTTGATGAAATTCGCACTGCTGTTGTTCGACCCCAAGGACTATTGGGAGTCGGTCTCAAGTGAGGAGATGGAGGCAGCGCTCGCCGAGCACGCAGCCTTCGCCCAACACTTGAGAGAACAGCGCATCGCGTTCTCGGCGCAGGCCGTGAAGCCGGCAAGCGAGGCCAGGACACTGCGCCCTTCCCAGCAGGGGCCGGTCTCCGCCGCTGGGCCGTTCGTGGCGCTAGATCAGGAGTTGGCGGGCTTTTACGTCATCGAATGCGCCAACCTGGACGAAGCCGAGAAGATCGCCCGCCACTGTCCCCTAGGTGCGGGCATCGAGATTCGGCCAGTTTGGGATGCGCCGTCCTGACCGGCACGTGCCTGACGCTGTCGGAAATCCGGTGATCGGCCAGCTCTTGAGCATGGTCGACCTGACAAGCCGTGCGCGCCCGGGACATGTCGTCTCCACAGCTCGGCGACATGCCGAAAGCGTTTGGGCGAGCTGACGCTTGTGCGAACGACTATTTTCGAGGCCAATATGTACCAGGTAGGCCACAGAGGGCGGAGCCGGATGTAACGCTGAGAGACGAACTTGCCACATGGAGGTGACTGCGCGACCGCGCGGTACGCGAGCACAAGATCAGCCTGATCGGCCCGGTCAAAGAGAAGATCACCCGGCGCTCCCGCGAGGGCACCGTGTTCGACCGCGACGGCCACCCACCAAGCTCCAGGGCCTCCTGGACCGGCAGGGCATCCTCGGCCACGCGCATGGCGCGAAACCGGCTGATCCTTTCGCGCCACGAAGATCCCCGACAGCGTCAGGCATTAACCATCGGGGCGGGCCGCCCTTGGCGGCGCTACTTCACCACGCCGCGCAGATAGGTCAGCACCGCCAGCACCCGCCGGTTGTCGTCGGCGGTGTCGGGCAGGTCGAGCTTGGCGAACACACTGGCCACGTGCTTGCCGACGGCCGCCTCCGTGATCGACAGGGCGCGGGCCACGGCGCTGTTGGAGCGACCTTCCGCGATCAGGGCGAGCACCTCGCGCTCACGGGCGCTCAGACTGTGCGTCGGCTCGTTGACCTCCCTGGCCCTGGCCCAGGTCCGCTCGAACAGGTCGACGAGAGCGGTGAGCAGCCCCTGCTGCCTGATGACCAGAGTGCCTGGCGCATAGGCGAACGGGGTCAGCCGGAGGAACGCCACGGCGTGGTCGAAGATGAGCAGCTGCTGGATCGGCTCGTCGACGACCCGGTGCAGGTCACCGGCGGCGTGCAGGTGCCTGATCCGGGCCGCCTTGTTCGGGTCGTCCATCACGCTGACGTGGACGATCGTGCGCATCTTCATCCCGCGATCCAGGGCGTCGAGCACCCTGCGCCTGCTCGCCCGCTCCTCGGACCCCTTCTCGGCCGACACGTACAGCGGGTGCAGGGCGCGCAGTTCGCCGGCCGCGGGGACGACCTTCGCGATCTCCCGGCGTACGAGCTCGTCGTCATCCAGCCGCTCGACGTCGACCGGGATGCCGCGCAGCTCGCTCACCACCGCTTCCAGGCGGCCGACCAGCCGGGCCATCGAGACGCTCTCGTCCACATGCCTCCTCCGCCGGCCGCGTCATCCTCATATGACGCGGTCTTCCCGGAAATCCTGGCATGTGTTCCGCATCCTCGGAGCATGCGGAACGCCGGCGGGCGGCGGATCCTGACGGCTCACGTCATGCCGCGGCACCTGGGACAGGACATCCACCCCGCTGCGCTGAAAAATCCGAAAACGGTCTTGAAAGGGTGGAGCACAGCTGTGGGGAGCGCGCTTCCATCGTCATCTGCTCGGCCACGCCCACCCACTCGCCACTTCCAAGAGCATGCGCTCGAACACGATCTGCGGGATAGTCACGTTCGCGATCAGGAGCGCGGAGGGTCGTCGCTCGGCGGCGGTGGCAGCAGGCAGGTCAGTACGGCGGTCAGCGCTCGTTCCACAGCCTCGGCGTCGACCGCTTCGGGATTGGCGATGTGCTCGTTGACCAGGCCGTTGGTCAGGCAGTGCAGGATGAGCGCGGCCTGGTGGAGATCGACGGCGGGGCGGACGCCGGTACGTTCGGCGACTTCGGCGATCGAGCGGGCGGCTCCTTCGCGCTGGTCGCGGCGCATCGGGGTGAGAACCTGCCTGGTGTGCTCGTCGCGGCCCGCACGGGCCGCGAACTCCAGGCCGAGATGCCCGCTTCCGCAGCCTTCCACGATCCGCCGGGTGACCAGCGACGCCACCCGACCGATCACGGTGGGCAGGTCGTCCGTATCGCGGATCGCCTCGAAGCGGACTGAGTGGCACAGGTCGAAGGCATGGTTCCCGCGTAGACGACGGGCGCTGCCGTAGCCGGTAGCTGGCGCTGACGCACACCCGTCCCTGGCCGGCGAGGTGGTAGAGCGATTGCGCGCCTGGAGGCCGACCTGGACGCGAACTCGCCGCGCCGATCTGAGAGCCTCAGCTCCGGCCGCCCGTGAACGGGGGCTCGCCCTCCTTGAGCGGACGGAAGCGCAGCGCGGACCACACCTCGTCCACCGCCACCTGGCCGTTGGGGCGCAGCCCGTACTCCCCCACGATCGGCCACAGCGTGTCGCGGTTGATGTCGGATCGGTTGCCCTTGGGGTAGGCCACCCACACGATGGCGGGCTCGGCGAGCACGGCACGGTGCTCGTCGAGCAGCCGCCGGGCATTGGCGGCGTCGGCGGCGAAGAACACCGCGACGCCCGCCTCCTTGAGGTCCGCGACGTGGCGCGCCCCTTCGGGCAGCGGCTCCACCAGCGGCCGGTGAACGTCCTCGGAGATCCACACCGTGGTCCCGGGTTTGATGAGCAGCTTGTCGGCGACGGTCTTGGTGGTCATGGTCAGGCCCTCGTGTAGGTCAGGTTCAGCACGCCGGTGCCGAAGGTGGCGGACTTGGTGAGCGTCAGGGGGATCTGGCCGAACCCGTCCTCGAACAGGCGCCGGCCACCGCCCAGCACGATGGGGTGCACCAGCAGGTTGAGCTCGTCGAGCAGGCCCTCGCGCAGCAGCCACGACACCAGGGTGACGCTGCCGCTGATGCCGATGGTCTTGCCGGGCCGCCGCCGGAGCTCGTCGAGCGCGGCGCGCGGGTCGCCGGCCAGAACGGTGGTGTTCTCCCAGGCCGGGTCGGTCAGTGTGGTGGAGACGACGTATTTGGGGGTGGCGTTCATGGTCGCCGCCAAGGGGTCCTTGTCCGTGTCCTGCAGCGGCCAGTGCGCGGCGAAGATGTCGTAGGTGCGCCGGCCCAGCAACATGGCGTCCGCGGCCTCCAGGTTCGCACCGATCGCCTGGCGCATCTCCTCGTCGAGGTATGGAAAGTGCCAGGTCTCCGGCGCCTCGACGACGCCGTCGAGTGAAATGTACAACCCCGAGACGATCTTTCTCATGGTGGGTCAGCTCCCTGCCTGCTCTTGAGGTGCCCTCACACTTCCACCGAAAAATAAAATTGTCAATACGAACGCTTTCGTCGGCTGCTCATGTCTCGGATCCTGCGGCTGCGCACCGGCCACGACCTGGTCCGGGCGGCCAACGGCGTGGTCCTGACCGCAGGGCGGGCGGTGCGCCGAGCTGAGCAGCACGGTCGGTCACTCACACACGCAGACCGCCGGTTCCCTCGAACCTCATCGCGCACGGTCCATCAGGGCGGTGACATAGGCATCCAGCCGCTGCTCCACGGCTCGCGTCGTCAGCTCTGTCCTGCCTGCCGCACGCCATGGCCGCGCCACGGACCGCACCTCCTCTGAGCACGCCAGCCCGTCCCGTACCTGCCAGTACAGCCGCTCGCTCGCGGCCGCGGCCAGCACCCCGCCGGCCTCCTCGTACGCCTCGGCGAACCGCAGACCCCACGCCGGGCCGTGCAGCAGCGCGAGATTGGTGGAGCAGTGCGCGACATCGAGGTCCGCCGGGCCCCAGGAGGTCGCCGCCCAGTCGACGACGCCGGTGATCCGGGGCGACAGGTCGAACAGCACGTTGCCGGGCTGGAAGTCCCGGTGCAGGAATCGTCCTTCATAGGGCGGCGCGGGCCTGCGGATCACGTTGATCGCCGCGGCCCATGCCGCCGCGTCGGCGCCCTTGGGCACCACGACGGTGTCGGCGGTCGTCAGCGTCACATACGTCCGGGGCCGTTCGGCGGGCCGCAGCGCGTGGATCGCCACGAGTTGACGGGCCAGCAGAGGGACGCGCGTCTCCAGTCCCTCATCGTCGAAGATCGTCCGGCCCGCCAGATGTGTCATGAGGAGCGATGGATACTCGCACTGCGCGGCGGCCGGATCAACCGCGACCAGTTCCGGAGCCGGCACGCCCGCCCCCGTGAGCAGGGACAGGGCAGCGGCCTCCCTGTGCAGCGAGTCCTCGGCGCGCGCCACGTAGAACGGGTCGACGAAGCTCCGCAGCACCAGGTCACGGGTGGCTCCGTCCCGCGTGCCGATGGTCAGTCGCCGCATTTCGGCGGTGATGCCGCCGTGCAGCGCCGCGGTTCTGACGATCCGTTCGCCGGCCTCCAGCTGCCGGCGCACCCACGCCAGTGTCAAGGGTCGGACAGCCGCCTCATCGTAGGTGGTCACCGTGCCACCTCATCATCCCGGCGAACGCCGAGAATGCCTCTTGAGGTCAGAGGCCGAGATCGTCGAGTTCCTTGTGCAGCGGAGAATGTCGGGCAGGCTCTCCGGGACCCACGCGCGCAGGGCGAACTCCCTGCCCAGCGCGTAGCCCGAGAGCCAGTTGAAGATCTGCAGGATCCAGATGACGGCGATGAAGCCGGTCATGACCCAGAACGCCTTCCGGGCCTCAGCGATCATGATCTCGGCTGTCTGGCCCCTTGCCTCCACCTGGTTCCTCCCGGGATGTCCGTGGGGCGCGCGGAGCCGGTATCGGGGCAGAAGATCACGCCGGGACAACGCTCAGGTCTTGAGAAAGCTGAGGACCGCCAGCACCCTCCGGCTGTAGCCGCTCGCGTGCGACAGGCTCAGCTTGTCGAACAGCGAGTTGACGTGCTTTTCCACCGCGCTCTGCGACACGTGCAGCTCCTGGGCGATCGAGGCGTTGGTCAGCCCCTGCGCCATGCGCTCCAGCACCTCCCGCTCCCGTGCCGTCAGCCGGCCCAGCGGATCGACCTGCGTCGTACGGGCCAGCAACTGCCGCACCACCTCCGGGTCGAACGCCGCCCCGCCGGCCCCGACCCGCTCCAGCGCGTCCAGGAAGTCGCCCACCTGCGCCACCCGGTCCTTCAGCAGGTAGCCGACGCCTTCGACGTCCGCGCTCATCAGCTCGGTGGCGTATTTCTTCTCCACATATTGCGACAGCACCAGCACCTTGACCGCCGGCCAGCGGCGCCGGATCTCCAGGGCCGCCCGCAGCCCCTCGTCGGTGTGGGTCGGCGGCATGCGCACGTCCACCACCACGATGTCCGGCCGATGCTCGGCCACCGCCGTCACCAGGGCCTGGCCGTCGCTGACGGCCGCGGGGACCTCGTGGCCCTCCTCCAGCAGCAGGCGTACCAGGCCCTCGCGCAGCAGCGTGGAGTCCTCGGCCAGGATCACCCGCACGGCAGCACCGCCGTGATCGTCGTCGGCCCGCCCTCCGGGCTGTCCACCGCGAAGCCGCCGTCGAGCGCCGCGACCCGCCTGGCCAGCCCCGACAGGCCGCCGCCGGACGCCAGCGCGCCGCCGTCGCCGTCGTCGCGCACCCGTACGACCACCGTGGCGTCCTCCTCCTGTACGTCGACCGTGATGAGCGTGGCGGCGGCATGCTTGGCGGCGTTGGTGACCGCCTCGCACACCACGAAGTACGCCGCCGTCTCCACCGCCATCGGCGGCCGCCGTGACAGCCGGCAATCTACCTGGACCGGCACGGTGGAGCGTTCGGCCACCCCCGCCAGCGCCTCGCCCAGCCCGAGGGAGTCCAGCCCGCTCGGGTAGACCCGCCAGGCCACCTCGCGCAACTCGGCGAGCGCCTGCTGCGCCTCCTGGTGAGCCTGTTCCAGCAGCTCGGGGCGGCCGCGCTTGGAGCGGCCGACCAGCATCGACAGCGCGACCAGCCGCTGCTGCAGCCCGTCGTGCAGGTCGCGCTCGATCCTGCGCCGCTCGGAGTCCACGGCGGCCACGATCCCCGCCCGGCTCTCGGCCAGCTCGGCGATCCTGCGTTCGAGCACCTCGGTGGGGTCGGGGCCGAGCATGCGCACGGCCAGCCGGCGTTCGAGCGCATGCACGCCCGCCAAGCCCGACAAGACCAAAAAAAGCAGGACAATTCCAGCGACCCCGATGTACGCCACCAGCGGCACCGACGGCGTCATCCCGTCGAACGGCAGCCCGCGCCCCCACGCCGTCGCGAGCAGCGCCGCCGTCACCAGCCCGAACACGAGCAGCGCGATCACCAGGCCGCCCAGCACACCCACCGGCACCCGAGCGGCCAGATAGCGGATGGGCCGGCCTTTTTCGCCCTTTTGCAGGGCGTCGAGGGTGGTGACGTCCAGTCGCAGGCGGCGGACCTCCAGGCGGGACAGGCGGCGGGCGGTCGCGCCGGTGTTCGGATTACCCAGGAACGGCAGCGTCAGCAGCAGGAACACCAGCTCGATCAGCGCCGTGAGCGCGCCGAACACCACCGAGACCATCAGCCGCAGCCCGTCAGCCGCGGTTCGCATGCCTCCCCTTGCGCCGCTCGGACAGCCGGACCGCGATGAAGACCACGATCGCCAGCGCGACCAGGCCGATCACCACCTTCGACCCGATGCCGGCGTAGGTCTCCACCAGCTCCCACTTGTCGCCCAGCAGGTAGCCGGCCATCACGAAGATGGTGTTCCAGATGAGGCTGCCGGCGGTGGTCAGGAGCGTGAACGTGAGCATCGGCATCCGCTCGACGCCCGCCGGGATGGAGATGAGGCTGCGGAAGACCGGGATCATCCTGCCGAAGAAGACGGTCTTGCGGCCGTGGCGCTGGAACCAGGCCTCGGTCTTCTCGATGTCGGACGTCTTGACCAGGGGAAGCTTGCTCGCCAGAGCCAGCACGCGCTCGCGGCCCAGCAGGGCTCCGACCCAATAGAGCGCCAGCGCGCCGACCACCGAACCCAGCGTCGTCCACACCAGGACGTCCAGCAGGTCCATTTTGCCCATGCCCGCGGTGAAGCCCGCCAAGGGCAGGATCACCTCGCTGGGCAGGGGCGGGAACAGGTTCTCCAACGCGATGGCGATGCCCGCCCCGGGCGCCCCGAGGCTTTCCATGAGTCCAACGAGCCAATCAGTCATGAGTCAAGGCTATTCAAGATCGCATATGTCAGGAATGAGGAGGCTGCCCGGACATTGCTGTGGTAAACCCCACCCTCAACGTACCGTACACTGTACGGCCGTGACCCTTCTGACGGATCTGGCACGGCACGCGGCCCTCTTCCAACCCGGCGACCCGCCCAGGACAGGGCGGCTGGTCTTCCTCGACCCCGACGGCACGTCCACCGTGACCGTGGCCGAGGAGCACGACGGCGACGTACGAATCCGGGAGGTTCCCGCCACTCTAGTGCCCGTCGGCGAGGCAGTGGCCGCGCTGGCCAGAGCGCGTACCGACCAGGCGGCCCACCCCGCCTCGCGCTTCTGGGGCGCGGCGGCGCTGATCGCGCTGCAGCTCGTCACCCGCGGCCGGATCCTGCCCGGCGTCACCACCGGCGAGCACGACTCCTGGCGGGCCGGGCCCCTGGACCCCGCCGACCTGGAACGCATCCGCGAACTGGCCGCCGCCATGCCCGCCACGGCGCGCGCCGTCCCGATCACGGAAAGCGGGCTGCTGCCCGAGGCCGAGCCGCTGCTGCGGGCCTTTCTCGACGCCGTGGCCGACGCCATGCCGCGCTCACCCGGCGCCGTACGCGCCACCGGCACCACCGCCTACGCCGCCGCCAAGCCCGTCAAGGTGCCCCACCTGCGCCGCTGGGCCGAAGAGGTGTCGGCCGGGCTCGACGCCGGTGTACGGCCGTCGCTGCGCCTGGAGGCCGACGACCTGGCCGCCGCCGAGTTCCGCGCCGTCGTCCAGTTGCACAGCCTGGCCGACCCCTCCCTCGTCGCCGACGCCGCCGACCTGTGGGAGGGCCGCGTCCCCGCCTTCGGCCCCCGCGCCAGGATCGAGACCACCCTCGCCCTGCGCCGCGCCACCCGCGCCTGGCCCCGGCTGGAACGGCTGCTCGACAACGCCGTACCCGATGAGCTGGCCCTCACCGACGGCGACGTCGAAGAGCTCCTGGCCGGCGCCGCCGACCGGCTCGCCGCCGCCGGTATCGACGTGCACTGGCCCAAATCCCTCGTACGCGGCCTCAGCGCCCGCGCCGTCATCGGCGACCGCGACCCCGTGCCCTCCGACATGCCCTCCTTCCTCGGCGGCACCCACCTGACCAGCTTCGACTGGCAGCTCGCGCTCGGCGGCGAACGCCTGACCGCCGCCGAGATGGACCACCTGGCCGAGGCCCACCGCCCCGTCGTACGGCTGCGCGACCAGTGGGTGCTCATCGACCCCGACCTGGCCCGCAAGGCCCGCCAGCGCGACCTCAAACCCCTCAACGGGATCGAGGCGCTCGGCGCCGCCCTGACCGGCACCGTCGAGGTCGAGGGCGAACAGGTGCCCGTCGAACCCACCACCTGGCTGCGCGAGCTGCGCGAACGCCTGGCCGAACCGGCCGACGCCGACCCGCCCGAGGGCCTGGCCGCCACCCTGCGCGACTACCAGCTCGCCGGGCTGCGCTGGCTGGTCAGGATGACCTCGCTCGGGCTCGGCGCCTGCCTGGCCGACGACATGGGCCTGGGCAAGACGATCACACTGATCGCGCTCCACCTGCACCGCGCCGCCGGCCCCACGCTCGTGGTCTGCCCCGCCTCGCTGCTGGGCAACTGGGAACGCGAGATCACCAAGTTCGCGCCCGGCGTGCCCGTGCACCGCTACCACGGGCCCAACCGCACGCTGGCGGACGAGGGGTTCGTGCTCACCACGTACGCCACCATGCGCCTGGACGCCGCCCGCCTGGCCGCCCACCCCTGGGACCTGCTCGTCGCCGACGAGGCCCAGCACGTCAAGAACCCCGCCTCCGGCACGGCCAAGGCGCTGCGCGAGATCCCCGCCGCCGCCCGCGTCGCGCTGACCGGCACCCCCGTCGAGAACAACCTGTCGGAACTGTGGGCCATCCTCGACTGGAGCACGCCCGGACTGCTCGGCAGCCTCGGCAGGTTCCGCGCCCGGTGGGCCAAACCGGTCGAATCCGGCGACCGCGCGACGGCCGAGCGGCTGTCCCGGCTGGTCGGGCCGTTCCTGCTGCGCCGCCGCAAGAGCGATCCCGGCATCGCCCCCGAGCTGCCGCCCAAGACCGAGACCGACCGCCCCGTCGCCCTGACCACCGAGCAGGCCGGCCTGTACGAGGCCGTCGTCCGCGAGATCATGGCCCAGATCGCCGGCGCCCACGGCATGGCCAGGCGCGGCCTCATCGTCAAGCTGCTCACCGGGCTCAAGCAGATCTGCAACCACCCCGCCCAGTATCTGCACGAGGCCGACCCGCGCCTGCCCGGCCGCTCCGGCAAGCTCGAACTGCTCGACGAGCTCGTCGACACCATCGTGGCCGAGGACGGCGCGGTGCTGGTCTTCACGCAGTACGTCGCGATGGCCCGGCTGCTCGAACGCCACCTCACCGCGCGCGGCGTCACCACCCAGCTCCTGCACGGCGGCACCCCCGTCCCCCGCCGCGAGGAGATGGTGCAGCGCTTCCAGGACGGTCGCGCGCCGGTGTTCCTGCTGTCGCTCAAGGCGGCCGGTACCGGGCTCAACCTCACCCGCGCCGACCACGTCATCCACTTCGACCGCTGGTGGAACCCCGCCGTCGAGGACCAGGCCACCGACCGCGCCTACCGCATCGGCCAGACCCGCCCCGTACAGGTCCACCGCCTCATCGCCGAAGGCACGATCGAGGATCGCATCGCCGAGATGCTCGTGGCCAAGCGCTCGCTCGCCGACGCCGTGCTGGCCTCCGGCGAGGCGGCCTTCACCGAGCTGACCGATGCCGAACTCTCCGCCCTCGTGGAACTCCGATGACCTCTGGAGCCTTGATGACCGCCGCCCGCGGATTCGCCGCCTTCGCCCCGCAACGCGCCGGCGCGCGCTTCGCCACCTCCTGGTGGGGGCGCGCCTGGGTCAAGGCCATGGAGGACACCTCTCTGGACCACGGCCTGCTGCGCAAGGGCCGCACGTACGCCAAGGCCGGTCAGCTCGGCCCCATCACGGTCAGCCCCGGCCGGATCGCCGCCGTGTCCGAGAGCGAGTACGACACCGTCGTCCGCGTCGAGCAGCTCACCGACGCCGCCTGGGAACGCTTCCTCGACCAGGTCGCCGCCAAGGCCGGTCACATCGCCGCGCTGCTCGACCGCGACATGCCGCACGACCTCGTCCAGGCCGCCGAGGACGCCGCCGTGCCGCTGCTGCCCGCCGTCGGCGACCTGGAGCCCGAATGCTCCTGCCCCGACTGGGGGCACCCCTGCAAGCACGCGGCCGCGCTGTGCTATCAGGTGTCCTGGCTGCTGGACGCCGATCCGTTCGTGCTCCTGCTGATGCGCGGCCGGGGCGAGGACGAGCTCATCGAGGCGCTCCAGCAGCGCGACGCCCCCGCCCCGCCGCCCTCCCGGCTCGGGACGCCCGCCGCCGAGGCGTTCGCGATCGGCGTAGCCCCGCTGCCGGAGCCGCCCCCGTTCGACGTCGCCTTCACCCCGCCCGCGCTGGACGACAACCCGGGCGTGAACGTCGCCGCGCTCGCCGTCCTGGCCGCCTCGGCGGCCGGGCGGGCGCGTGAGCTGCTGCTGCGCGGCCGCCTGCCGGAGCTGACCGAATACCAGGACCGCGTCCGGCTGGCCGCCGAACACGACCTCGACCTCGGTCTCGACTCCGCCGTGACGGCCTGGCGGTACGGCGGCGCCGACGGCCTCGACGTCCTCGAAACGGCCTGGACCCCGCCCCGCCGCGACCTCGCCAGGGCCCAGGCCCAGTTGGCGGCCGGATGGGAGGGCGAGCAGCCGCCCCAGGCGGAGGCGTGGCGCAACCGCTGGACCCTCGGCGACCTGCAACTGCGCTACGGGCGCGACGGCCGCTGGTACCCCTTCGCCCGGCGCGAGGACCAGTGGTGGCCCGCCGGTCCGCCGGAGCGCGACCCCGCCCTTCTAGGAGGCCACTGAGATCACGTGCCCGATCGACGTTCGGTCGTCGATCAGGTCCAGCATGCAGTCGGCCAGGTCGGCGCGCGTGGTGCTCAGACCGCCGCGCACCGCGAGGTCCCTGGCCGTACGGTAGCGGCCGGTGCGCCCGGCGTTCGTCAGGCGGCCGGGCCGGACGATCGTCCAGTCGAGGTCGCCGGTCCGCAGCAGCCGCTCCGCTTCTGCCAGGTCGGTGTAGCTGTTGCGGAACGCGCGTTGCACGATGAGGGGCTTGAGCACGTACCGGGTGAAGGGGCCGTCACCCGCGTCGGCCTCCAGGCCGCCGGCACTGACCATGAGCACCCGCCGCACCCCGGCCCGGGCCATGGCCTGGCCGATGGAGGCGATGCCGGCGGAGTGGACGGTGGTGGGGCCCCGGTCGCGTGCGCCCAGCGCGCTCAGGACGGCGTCGCGGCCCTTGACGGCCGGGGTGATGGCGTCGGGGTCCATGACGTCGGCCTCGATGACGTCGAGGCGCTCGCGTACGTCGGCGGGTAGCCGGGCCGCGTCGCGTACGACGGCGGTGACCTGGTGGGCGCGGTCGAGCCCTTGGCGTACGAGCTCCAGACCGGTGCCGCCGGTCGCGCCGAAGACCGTGATTCGCATGGTGGGCCCTCCAGTCAGTGAGTAAGTACTTACTCACCTTATCTCGCGCCTGGGCCGGGGCTTCAATCAGGCGGCAACCGGTCTTTCATCGGCCGCTCGGATACTCGGTGCCACCGGTGCCGGGACGCTCATCCGGGGGTGGACAAGGGCAGCTCATCGCCCGGCCCAGACCGAGAGGAACGCCACCATGTCCATGCAGCCGACCGGCCCCACCTACGGCGACCAGATACCCGAAGAGGGCTTCAAGGCCTGGTCCGCGAAAAGCCGCGTCGTCCTCCAGACGTACATCAAGGAACTACGGGACCTGCCCTCGGTGCGAGAACCCTATGAGGCCATCAACACCAAGATGCGCAACCTGGAGAACCGCGTCGTGGACGGCATGGACGAGGGGGCGGCCAGGGACAGCCTGATCGAATGGCTGACGCTGAACGACACCAAAGGCGCATGGAAAGACTTCATGACCGAACTGGCCCGGCTGGAGAAAATACTGGCGCAGGAGAAGGAGCGGAAGCATCGCGACGAGATGCTCTTCAACGCCCACAGGGAGGCACGCCACCTCACCGGAAAGTACGCCACGGGCAAGGGCGCCGCGGTCGGCACGGTGATCGCCGTCATCGTGCACGCCAAGAACGGCGCGACCTGGGCGGGCACCAGCGGTGGTTTCAGTATCGCGAAGAAGCAGCACCCTCTCATCAAGAAGCTCCTGAGCGACGTGAAGAAGCTCGAGGAATGGCCGGTGAACGCGTGCGGCGAGGTCGCCGCGATGAACGAATACCTGCTCAGCACGCCCTTCACCGAGCTGTCGCAGATTCCCGCGGACGTCCTCCACTTCCACGCCCAGACCTGGAGCACGGACAAGTCCAAATGGCAGGCGCGCTCGGCCTGCCTCAACTGCGACCAGTGGCTGGCGACGATCAAGGCCCGCCGCATCTGAGAACTGACCGGGTTTTCGTTTCCAACTCGACCAGCTCTCGGCTCTGCTCGTCAGTCTCTGGGCGATCAAGCGCCTCGGCTGCCTGTCAGCGGATGCGCGTGGCGGCGACCGCCGGCACGATGACCAGGGCCAGAATGCCTCCCGCGATGGCCAGGATCGGGTAGCCGGCGGCGGCCACGACGAGGCCCGAGGCCATGCCGCCGGTCGCGCCGGCGATGGCGATGGAGACGTCGACCAGGCCCTGGGCCTTGGCACGGGTGGCCGTCGGGACGGCGTCGGTGACGATCGCGGTACCGGCGACGAGGCCGAGGTTCCAGCCCAGGCCGAGCAGCGCGAGGGCCACCGCGAACAGGGCCACGGAGTCGCTGGGGGCGACGGCGGCGACGATGCCGGCGGCCAGCAGGACCAGGCCGGAGGCGGCGGCGATCGTGAGGCGGCCGTAGCGGTCCACCAGCCAGCCGGTGAGGGGTGAGGGCAGGTACATCGCGCCGAGGTGGATGGCGATGACGAGTCCGGAGGCGGCGGTGCCGTGGCCGTGGCCGGCCATGTGAACGGGTGTCATGGTCATGATCGCGACCATGACGAGCTGGGTGAGCACCATGACCAGCGTGCCGATCAACACCCCGGAGCGACGCCCGCCGATCGCCGGCTCCGGCTTGCCGTCGGCATCACTTGACCGCAGGCGCGCCGCAGTGGTGCTTCCGATCTTTCTCGCGTGGGCCTCTCGCGCGCCGGGCTCGGGGACGCTGACCTCCAGGGCGCGGCCCTCCCTTGCCTGGCCCTCCCGGGCGGGGCTTTCCAGCAGGCTGGCCTCCAACCTCTGGCCCTCTGGGATGCGGGACAGCAGGAGAGGGTCTGGGCGCAGCCAGATGGCCAGGACCAGGGTGGCCATCGCGTACGCGACTCCGGCCAGCAGGAACGGCCCGGCCAGGTACGGGATGCCGAGGGCTTGCGCCAGTTCGCCGGTGGGGGCGGCGAGGTTGGGGCCGGTTACGCCGCCCAGGGTGGTGGCGACCAGCACGATGGACACGGCACGGGCCCGGTGCGCGGGGGCGGCCAGGTCGGCGCCGGCGTAGCGGGCCTGCAGGTTGGTGGCCATGCCGGCGCCGTACACGAACATCGCCAGAAACAGCAGGACGAGGCTGTCGGCGACGGCGGCGGCGATGATGCCCGCGCTGCCGACCGCACCGGCCAGATAACCGGCGGCGAGGCCGGGTCGGCGGCCACGGGCGTGGGAGATGCGCCCGACGGCGACCGCCGCCAGCGCGGATCCGGCCGTGGACAGGGCACTGGGCAGGCCGGCCAGGCTGGTGGAGCCGAGCATGTCCTGCGCGAGCAGGGTGCCCACGGTCACACCGGCCGCCAGCCCGGCACCGCTGAGGATCTGAGCGGCGACCAGGACGATCAGGGTACGGCGCTGCGCCTGGGGGTGCGGGGAGTCCTCGGCCCGGGCGGGCACGGTAGTCGTCACAAGAGCGTTCTTTCGATAGGCACGCCCCAGCCGGACACCGCCATCAGAGCGGGCCGACAAGGTCATGGGTGGAGCGAATCCGGCCGACACCACCGGGGAGGCCCAGCCGAGATGGTCGACCAGGCACGGTCACCTGGGTCGAGACGGCCGACCGGCCGGACAGCTCCGGCCGCCCAAGTCGAGGGCGGTTGATCAAGGTGGGCCATCCAGGTCGGGACGGTCAGTCTGGGTGAGGTGGTCAACCGGCCAGGTCGCCTCGGTCGCCCAGGTCGAGGCGGTCGGTCAGGCCGGCAACGGAGAAGGCGGCCATCAGGTCGTCGCGGCCCTCGGTGAAGTGGGCCCAGCTGTCGTAGTGAACGGGGACCACCCGGCGGGCGCCGAGGATCTTGGCGGCCTCGGCGGCCTGGGCGCTGTCGAGGACGATCAGGGCACCGTCGAAGAGGACGGGGAAACGCGGCGCCCCGGCGAAGAGGATGGCGGTGTCCACCGGGCCGAATCGCTCGGCGATCTCCCTCACCAGGTCGAGCGAGGCGTTGTCGCCGCTGACATAGACCGTTGGCAAACACTCTCCGGTCAGGACGAATCCGACGACCTGGCCGGTGATCGGCTCGACCTCCTCGCGTGCCCCGGGCCCGTGGAGAGCGGGTACGCCCGTCACGGTGATCGTGCCGCCGCCGGGACGGTCGAGCTCGACCGGTTCCCAGTCGGCCAGGCCCTTGGCCCCGTTCCCCAGGCGCTTCGCGCCGTCGGGCGTGGTGAGGGTGAGCGGGATGTCGGCGAGCAGGGCGCGGCCGGAGTTGTCCAGGTTGTCGGGATGCTCGTCGTGGGACAGCAGGACCACGTCGACGCGGCCCAGGTCGGCGGGGCTGCCGGAGGCGGGCGCGGTCTTGGTCAGCTCTCTGCGGCCCTCTCTGTGGTACTCGCCGGGCGCGTCGAAGGTCGGGTCGGTGAGGAACCTCAGCCCGCCGTATTCGAAGAGGGCGGTCGGGCCGCCGAAGACGCGGACGGGGAACTGCTCGTTGGTGGTGCCGACAGGGGCCATGTCGAACTCCTCACGGATAAATGCTTGGCTATCCGTGAGGAACGGTAGCGGCTTCTCACGGATGAGCGCAAGCCGTACCATGAGAGCCATGAGCGAGAGCCCCGAGACCGAGTTGCCGCCCGCGCCGGGGGCGGAGCGTTACGTCGCCCTCGACTTCGTCAACAGCGCCATCGCGCTGCCCGGCGGGCAGTTCATCGACTTCCTCGGCACTCCCGCAGGGGCGAACCGGTGGCTCGCCGGGCGCGATCTCGCCCCGGAGGGCGCCGGGCTGCAGGAGATGTGCACGACGCAACTGCGCTCGTTGCGCGAACACCTCAGGGCGCTGTTCGCCGCCCGCGTGGCTGGGATCCCCGCCCTGCCGGCGGCGCTGGCCGCCGTCAACGACGCGCTGAGCAGGGTTCCCACAGCCGCCCTGCTGTACTGGGACGACAAGAACGGCCCCTACCGCGCGGCCCCGCACCCGCTCAACGAGATCCTCGACCACGCCCTCGCGGCCCTCTCGGCCAACGCGGCCGACCTCCTCACCAGCCCCGACGCCGAGCGTCTCACCAGCTGCGAATCCGCTCCCTGCACGCGCTACCTGCTGCGCCACGGCCGCCGCCACTGGTGCTCCACCCGCTGCGGCGACCGCGCCCGCGCCGCCCGCGCCTACGCCCGGCGTACCCAGGCGAAGACGGACTGACGGTGAATGCCCGACTGCCCTTTCTGCCTTTCCGAGCATCGAGCCGGCAATCGTCCTATCCAATGATCACCGCTCTGCCATGTACGCCAAGGACACGACCCCGAGGGTTCGGCGAGATCATTCCTCGCAGGAACGGCTTACCACGTCACATAACCCCGACGGCTGGAATGTCGGCTCGACCGGTGGACAGAGCGTCGATCACGCCCATTGCCACCTGGTTCCTCGATATGAGGACGAGCCGCCGCTGGCGGGACGCGGCCTTCAAAGACCCCTCGAACCGTCCGCCCCGCCATTCGCTCTAGAAGATCTTCATGCTGTTGATCATGCGCCAGCTCTCCAGAACCCTGATCGAATTGGGGTACTCCCCTCTGGCGATCCAGTCACCCAGCCTGCGGGCACCCGCGTACTTCTTGAGTTGCCCGTTGAACTCCCCCGCATTGAAGTAGACGTAGGTCCAGTAAACGAGCTCGGCCTGCGTGGGAGCCGCGTATCCGTAGGTTTTGACATCGGCCAGGAACAGCGCGCGATGGCGGCGTACCAGGGCGGCGAGTCCTTGCAGGCCCATCCGCAAATTGGGGAACCTGGCCGACTGCACCTCGCGGCCCTTCTCGTTGGTCCGCCTGTCGAGGGCGACCTTCTTCAGGTCGAAACCCGGGGGCAGGAAGCTTGAAGCGGGTTTCTTGGCGGCGGTCAGGTCGGTGAAGAAGTCGTCCGTGCCGAGATACACATAACCCGAGATCGTGCTGGTGGTCCTGACGCCTTCGAGTTGTGCGACGGTCGGGTCGGCGGTCTTGGCCAGCCCGATCTGATCGCGCACATAATCGACCAGCCCTTCCTTGTACGCGTACACGTAAAGCTGATCGGCCGGGAGATCAGCGGTCGCGGCGGCGAACACGGAATCGACCACCTGGGGCGGGGTGTTCTTCAGCCAGTACTTCGCCTGCGATTTCGGATAGGTCTGGGTGAGCCTGGTCAGGGGCGTGGTGAAGTTGCCGAAGAATTTCCGCTCTTTGGCCGTGTACGCGGCCGTTCCGGCACGGGCTCGATCGGCCCCCAGGTCCGTCCACTGCGCGAGAACCTCCGCCGCATTCGCGTCCTTGCCGAGAGTGCCGAGCGCGGAGGCTATTTTCTCCTTGCCCACGCCGATGTTGAAAGCCACGCTCTTACCCTTCTTCACCTCGCGTAACGCGACTTTGAGAACATCAACGTCGGCCTTGACACTCGCATCCGGAACAAGGAAGTTCGCCCGTGCCCTTTCGACCACCTGATCGCCCTTGGTCTGCCTGATCTGTACGGTCTGACGCTGCTGCTGCGAATCGGCGTACGAGAGACCGGATTCGGCCAGCGCCGTCCCGGTGAGGGCCACGGCACAGGCCAGACCGGCAACCGCGATTCGCCGCCGTGAGCGGGTGTGCATCACTACCTCCGTAGGTCGATCGGACCGCTTGAGGTCCTTGCCTATCGCCGGAGATGTTGATTAGCCATGCTGGTCAACGCATCGTCGTCGCAGGTCAATACGGCACCTGCACAAACGGCTCCACGGGCCAATGTCCTGGCGGCAGTCGCGAGCGGTTGGGGGTGCCGCGTCGTCACCATGGTGTGGGCGAGGACGGATGCGGTGAACATCGTCGCGGGCGATGCGATGTAGCGCGGGATCTCCCTTCGGCTGGCTTTTGCTGAGGCGGGTGGGCCGCGTAGACGTGCGTGCGTGCGTCGTGAGGTAGACGGCTCATGGCGATCATGTGCAGGACACGCTTGGCGCCCCGTCCACCTGGCGGCAGATCCGTGGACAACACGACCCGGTGCGCTTGCGCGGATCTTCCAGAGTCAAGACCGCGAGGCGACCAGGTGACGGCCTCGCGGTTTTGACGCGGTTGCTCCACCGCCAGAACCGGCTGGCCGTGGGGGACGACGCTGCGACCTTCGCGCAGTGGTTCCACCGCGGGGATCGGCTGACGGCAGGTGGCAGCGCTGCGGCCCTGCGCGGTCGTTTGACCGTCAGGACCGGCTGACGGTCACCGGGCAACGCTGCGGTCCTGGCACGAGTGCGGTTGGTTCGGTGTCAGGACCGGTCGGTCGTCAGGTGGTCTTGCGGCACACCGTGCCCGGTGTGGGGAGGCGGAGGCTGATCAGGTAGCGGTTGACGTGGGAGATGATGCAGGAGTTGCCCGCGTTGTAGAGGCCGTGGCCGTGCCACTGGTACTGGACCGTGGCCGAGCCGGGGCCGGGGTGGGAAATCGCCACCCGAGGGGTGGGCCTGGCCCCACCGCCAGCAGGGCAGACCGCGGCGTGCGTACGCGCGAAAACGGGCAGTGGCCAGGCGGAACGGGGTGAGCGGCCGGGCGGCACGGAACCGTTGACCGGACTACCACGCATTACGCCGCGATGAAGCTCATCCTCCGTGACGTAGCCGGTGCACGTTGCGCACCCCCGAGCGCAAGGAGCGCAACGACGTGAACGAGCCACCTCGCGACATCCGATCGATCCACCTGCCCCGCTGGGGACGGGCGTGGTGCCTTGGCTGGTCCTCGACGACGAAGGGAGAACCGTGCAACCGATCCACCGGTTCCTCCTGGACTTCAGCACCGGCAGCGTCCGCAGCCACGCCTACAGCCTGCTGCGCAGGTGGCGCCCTGTTGACTGCACTATTTCCGGCCCTGTTGGTGGGGCCGTTCCTCGTGCTGGTGGAGATCCGACAGGACGTCGACGCGCTCGTCGACAAATTCGCTACCCGGCGGCCGGAGCGCCGTGATACACAACCGACGTGCAAAACATCTTGGAGTTCCCCGAGGTCCTGCGGCTGATCGAAGAACGCTCGGCCGCGTTCCGCGCCGCGATCGCGTCCGCCCCCGACCTTGACGTCCAGGTCCCGACCTGCCCGGACTGGACGCTGCGCGACCTGGCGCAGCACCTCGGCGACGGCCGCCGCCGCCAAGCCGCCATCGTCGCGGCGGCCCCGGGCGCTGAGCCCCCGGCGAAGACGGACCCGAAGGGCGCCCCGACCGCGCCCCGCGACCGCGAAGCCCTGGACGCCTGGCTCGCCGAGTCGACCGAGCTCATGCTCGACGCGATGCGCGAGGCCGGCCCGGACCGCGGCTGCTGGACCTGGTGGGGCCGCTCGCAGGCCCCGGAGACCAGCGGAGCCGTGGCCCGGCACCAGATCCAGGAGATCGCCGTCCACACCTACGACGCCCAGCTCACCCAGGGGGCCGCACAGCCGCTGCCGACGGACGTCGCGGTCGAGGGCGTCGACGAGTTCCTGACGACCGTCGCGGCGACGACCGTCCCCTGGCCGTTCAAGCCGGCGACCATCGACCTGCACACGACCGAGGGCCGCTCCTGGCGCCTGACCCTCAACGCCGACGGCGTCCACTGCGACGACCTCGCCGCCGACGCGGAGCCGGGCGACATGGCGATGCGAGGCGCAGCGAGCGAACTGGTCCTCTACTTCTACGCGCGCGCCCCGCTCGACGGCCTGGAGACCACCGGCGACACCGAGCCGATGGAGCAGCTCGCAGACTGGGACCCGAACGCGTAAAACGCGCAGCGGCACATTCTCCTGGTCTGGACGGTCATCCCGCTCACGCCGGCGGCGGTCAACGCGATCGTCATCACCTGGGCGACGGTGCTCGACAACCGGCACGCGTCGGCGGCGCTGGCCCGCGCCCTCGGCGCCACCCCACGGGACACGACCGTCGCCCTGGTGGCCGCGCTCGCCGGCGCCGTCCTGGGCGTCTTCCCTGGAGGCTGAGCGCCGTTCGCCGCCATCAACGCGATCACCTGCGGCGACGGCGAAAAGTCGCGCTTCCGGCACCCTGGCGGCTCATCGCCACGGTGCCGGCCACCGTGCCGGCGGTGGCGGCGCTGAGGGCCGTTCTCGCCCACCTCGGCGGCCGCCGCCCCGTGGCCGAATTCTCTAAGCCTCCGTGAGGCGCTCCGCCTGGGCGCGGCCGACGGCGGCCGCTCTGCGAAGAAAGTCCGCGATCAGGGCCAGCTCCGCCTCGTCGTAATGGTCGAGCGCCTCACTGAACGCCCGGCCCGGGATCTCCCAGGCCGAGCTGATCCGCGCCCGGGCCTCGGGGGCGAGCGCGACCAGGGCGCGCCTGCGGTCGTCGGGGTCGGTCTGGCGTACGACGAGGCCGGCCTTGTCCAGGCGGTCGACCAGCCGGGTGGCGGCGCTGGGCGTGAGGCCGGTGAGGCGGGCGAGCTCGCCGCTGCTCACCGGGCCCGGCTCCAGGTCGAGCAGCGCCACGCACTGCAGGTCGGTGGGGTGGATGCCGAGCCGGTCGGCCATGGCCTGGTTGAACAGCGTGTAGGCCGCGTAATGGCGCTGGCTCTCGTCGGCGATGCGTTTCAACGTCTCGGCTCGGTTTGACACAGGCGGCTCCGTACCCGTATTAGTTTGCGTCGTGCAATCATTGCGTGGCTCAAACTTTGCGCCACGCCTTCATTCTAACGGAGATGCCCATGCTCATCCGCGCCTCGCCCGAGACGACCACCGGCGGCCGGTGGGCCGTCCTGGCGGTCGTTCTCGCCGCCGCCGTGCTCGACCTGCTCGACGCCACCATCACCAACCTCGCCGCCCCTGCCATCACCGCCGATCTCGGCGGCGGGCAGGCGCTCGTCCAGTGGCTCGGCGCCGGCTACGCGCTCGCGCTCGGCGTCCTGCTGGTCACCGGCGGGCGCCTCGGCGACCGGTACGGCCGCCGCCGCGTCTTCCTCACCGGCCTGACCGGCTTCACCCTCGCCTCGATCGCCTGCGGCCTGGCCGGCGACCCGGGCACGCTCATCGCCGCGCGGATCGTCCAGGGGGCGTTCGGGGCGCTCATGATCCCGCAGGGGTACGGCATCCTCGCCGCCACCTTCCCCCGCGACCAGCTCGGCAAGGCGTACAGCCTCTTCGCCCCGGCACTCGGCGCCTCCTCCGTGGCCGGCCCGGTCCTGGGCGGCTTCCTCATCCAGGCCGACCTGCTCGGACTCGGCTGGCGCGCCATGTTCCTGATCAACATCGTCCTCGGCGGCGGCGCCCTGCTCGCCGCCGTCCGCCTGCTGCCCGCCGACGACGGCGACCGGAACACGGCCGTCGACGCCCCCGGCGCCGCGCTCCTCGGGGTGGCCCTGCTCGGGCTGCTCTACGGCCTGATCGACGGCTCGGCCGGCGGCTGGTCGGCGCGCCCGTTCCTGTGCCTGGCCGGCGGGCTGGCCTTCGCCGGGCTGTTCTGCCTGCGCCAGCGCACGGCCCGTAACCCGCTGATCGAGCCGTCGCTGCTGCGCCACCGCGGCTTCACCGCCGGGCTCGTGCTGGGCGTCGTGTTCTTCGCCGCCGTGTCCGGCCTGCTGTACGTCCTGGCGCTGTTCCTGCAGACCGGCCTGGGCTACTCACCCCTACGGGCCGCGCTGCACCTGACCCCCGTCGCCCTGGGCATCGTCGTCGCCTCCGTGGCCTGCCACCGCCTCGTCACCCGGCTGGGCCGCGTCCTGATCGCGATCGGCCTGGGCGTCACCCTGCTCGGAGCCCTCTGGCTGCTCGCCGTCGTACCGGGCGGAGCGTGGGCCCTGGTGCCGCCCGTCTTCGTCGTCGGCCTCGGCCTCGGCACCTGCTTCGGCACCGTCTTCGACGTCACCATGGGCGACCTCGAACGCCACCAGGCCGGAAGCGCGGGAGGCGTGCTCAGCGCCACCCAGCAACTGGCCAACGCCGCCGGCGCCGCGGCCGTGACGACGGTCTACTTCCATGCCGCGACCCAGGACCTGGCCGTCACGCACAGTCTCCTGGTCGTCATCGCCGCCACTCTCACCTGCTGCGGACTGGTGTGGCTCCTGCCGCGCCGCCCACAGAACCACCACTAAGAAGGGACATCTACCGACATGACCACTCTTGTCACCGGCGCTCGCGGCGCCGTCGCCACCGCGCTCATCGGCCTCCTACGCGAGCGGGACACGCCCGTCCGCGCCGCCTCCTCGGCCCCGGCCGATCCGTCGGTCGTCAGGTGCGACCTGCGCGACCCGTCCACCTTCGCCACCGCTCTGGCTGGCGTGACCTCGGTGTTCCTGTACGCCGAGCCGGCGCACGCGGACGAGTTCGCCGCGACGGCGGCCGCGGCCGGAGTCGAGCACATCGTGCTGCTGTCGTCCTCGGCCGTGCTCACGCCCGACCCCGACGCCAGCCCGCTGGCCAAGTCGCACGCCGACGCCGAACGGGCGCTGACCTCCTCACCGGTACGGAGCACGCTGCTGCGGCCCGGCACCTTCTGCGGCAACGCGATGGCCTGGTCGTGGCCGATCAAGGCAGGGACGCCGGTCAGCCTGCCGTACCCGGGGGCGCACGTGGACGCCGTACACGAGGCCGACGTCGCCGCGGTGGCCGCCGCCGTGCTCGCGGACCCCGCGCTCGGCGGCCGCCCGTACACCGTGACCGGGCCGCAGTCCCTCACCTTCACCGACCAGCTCGACCTCCTGTCCCGTGCCACCGGGCGGGACATCGCCGTCAAGCACGTCACCCGGGAGGAGTGGAAGGCGGAGATGGCGCAGTACATGGACGGGCCGACCGGCGACGCGCTCCTCGACTACTGGGAGAGCTGCGACGGCCGTCCCGCTGAGCTCACGCCGGTCGTGGCGGAGCTGACCGGGCGTCCCGCGCGCACCTTCGCCTCATGGGCAGAAGAGAACCGGGCGGCGTTCCTCTAGCGACAGCGACTCACATCTGGGATCTCAGCACGTCGACCTCGCAGCCCGGCAAGAACGGGTCGAAGCCGTGCTCGACCAGCCAGCGGATCGCCATCAGGCTGCGCAGCGACCACCACGCGCGGATCACGTCGAGGTCGACGCCGGTGCCGTAGCCGGCGACGACGTCGGCAAGATGCCCCTCGTGGCCGAGCGTCAAGATGGCGAGGTCGTGCAGGGCGTCGCCCCGGCTCGCCTCGGACCAGTCGATCACGCCGGTGATCTGGTCGCCGTCGGCGAACACGTGGCTGATCTGCAGGTCGCCGTGCGTGAACACCGGTGTCCACGGCCGCAGCGCGGCCTCGGCGACCTGGCGGTTACGCGTGACCAGGCCGGCGGGAAGGACGTCGTTCGCGACGAGCCACTCGCATTCGCGGTCGAGGCCAGGGGCGATCTCGCCGGCGGTCCGGCCGGGCCACGGGGGCAGGGGCGCGTCGTGCAGCTTCCGTACGGCGGCACCCGCCGCGGCCCACGCCGCCGGCGACGCGGCCGACGGCTCGCCGAGGCGGCCGAGCGCCTTGCCCGGGAGGGCGGCGAGCGCGAGCACGGGCGGCTTCCGCCACAGGATCTCCGGCGTCGGGATCGGCGCCCTGGCCATCGCCTCGACCTCGACGTCGGTGCGCGTCTGATCGGCGTCGATCTTCAGGAACACGTCACCAACGCGCAGGGTCGCGCACTGGTGGTGGGCGACGACGACCTCGACCTTTTTCACGTCGGCGATTATCGCGGGGACGACCACCGGCGTCACCGGGTTTTCGCCGCGGCGCTACGGTGTGCCGGTGATCGCGCCGTCCAGGCCGGAGCGCTTGAGATCCAGCGTGCTCAGGTCGCATCCCCGCAGGTCGACGCCGGTCAGGTCACACTCGCGGAACGAGGTGTGATCGAGGATCGCGCCGGTGAAGACCGCGCCGGTCAAGGTCGCCGGCTGGATCATCGCACTGCCCAGCCGCGTGAAGGCGATGGTCGCGTCGACCATCTCGCTGAAGCCGAACCCCGCCTTGGTGAGGTCGGCGCCGGCCAGATTGGCGCCGGTCAGGTCGGCGCCGGAGAAGATGGCGCCGCGTACGGAGGCCCGCGACAGGTCCGCGCCGGTGAGGTCGGCACCGGCGAAGACCATCTGATCGAGGTTCAATCCGCGCAGATCGGCGCCGGAAAGGTCGAGTTCCTCCTCCGCGTGGTCGGCGCGCCACCGATTGAAGGCGAACGGCCCCTGCCGCAGGATCCCGATGACGTCCGCCGTTCCCGCGTCGAGAGCGGCGACGTCCTCCCTCGCGCCGGCGAGTTCGGCGGCGAGGTCCTCGTCGTACGGGTACATCTCCGCCATCGCCTCCACCATCACGAGGCGAGTGGTCAGCAGTTTCAGCGCGTTGTCCCGATCGCCGTCGCGCTCGGCCAGGCCGGCGAGGCGCTGGAAGGCCAGCCCGGCGTCCATGGCCGTTTCCGGGCTCATGTCCGCCTGGAAGAGCCGGGTACGGATCGTCGAGCACTCGGCCCAGGTCTCGTACTCCTTGTCCTTGTGCTCCGGCAGGCCGAGCGCGCGATACACCTCGCCGAGATGCTGCAACGAGCCGGCGAGCCGCTGGTCCGCCTCCATGAAGGTCGGGTGCTCGGCCGCGAGCTCGTGGTAGATGTCCACGGCGACCGTGAGCACGGCCTCGGCCGCCACCAGGTCACCGGCGGCGAACCGGGCCTGACCGCAGGTGTCGTACGCGGCGCCGAGACAGAACCTGGCCTCGTCGCGCTGCGGATGCGTGGCGGCCCACTCCACGACGGCCGACAACGACCGTTCGGCCACCTCGCGGGCGGCGCGCGGGAAGCCGTGCCTGGTCAACATGGCGACCAGGTGGTCACGGATGGGACGGTGGTGGCCGTTGGCCGCCGACACGTGCGGCGCGATCTCTCCCAGGAGCGCCATCCCCGCGTACTCGAAGTCCGGCTCCAGGCTCTCGACGACGGCGAGGACGAAGTGCGTCAGATCGCCCATCCCCTCGACCGCCAGCAGGTGCCGGCAGACCGCGACATAGTCCTCGAACGTGCCCCCGTCGTGCGTACGGCTGTAGTGCATGTTCAGGGCGCGCTCGTGACGGTCGGCGATCGCCGGGTCCTGGTGCGGCGCGAGCATCTCCGCGATCCAGCGGTCGGCGAAATAGACGGTGTCCCCGTCCCACCCCTCCCACGCGTTGAGCAGCCCGAGCTCGGCGAGCCGCGCCGCGGCGGCCCGCACGTTTTCGAGCGCCGCCCGCTCGGGCGCCGGGCGCTCCCGCTGGTCCGGCTCGCTGGTGTCGCAGGCGACGGCCAGATCGTACGCGGTCACGGGGACGGTGGAGACCGCGGCCTGGAGCAGGGTCTCCCGCTGTTGCCCTGTCAGCTCGGCCAAGACGAGGTCGAACGGCACGGCCCCCGGCGTCACGGCCGCGAGCCGCCCGGGGTTCGCCGACAGCCAGGCGTCGACCAGGTGCAGCGTCCGTGGATGCGCGGCGGTCGTGCGGACCACCCGCTCCCGCGTGGCCGGATCCACAGTGGACAGGAAAGGCAGCTCGGTCAGGTCCAGCGGGCCGAGTCGTAAGACACCGAGCCGGTCGTCCGTGGCCGGCGGCGTCCGGGTGGTCACCAGCACCCGGCCCCGATCGGCGGCCCGGCACAGCCGGTCGAACATCTCGCCGAAGCCGGGATCCAGGTAGCCTGTGCCGTCGAGGTTCTGGCCCAGGTCGTCGAAGAGCACGACGAGGGGTGAGTCCTTCAGCAGCCGGCAGATCGCGTCGAACACGGCGTCGTCCGACGGCTCCAGGCCGAGAGCCTCGATCTCCTCGGGGAGCTCCTCCGTGACGCCCCGGAACAGCGTCTGCGGAGACCACCTGCCCACCACGGCGGCCACTGCCCAGCCATCGGCCCGGAGCCGCCCGAGCACCTCGTGGGCCAGGGCGCTCTTGCCCATCCCCGCTTCCCCGGTGATCACCAGCCCGGCCGGGCCCGCGGCCAGCATGGTCAGCGCGGCCCGCACGTCGGACTCTCTGACCAGGCCGGGCGACCCGAGCCGCCGTACCTCCGGACTCATGTTCACATGCACGACTACTCCCCCAGTGGGCGCGACGAATTCGACCGATCAAGCCCCCGATTTCGGGCGAGCCTACTTGATCGTCGGCGATCTCCAGGGCCGATCGCCGAAAACGGATGTGTACACCTTGCACATGGCGTACAGGGTGCACGTAAGGTGGGGCCATGAAGACCGACTCGCTGGGCATCGTGGAGGCCCGCAACAAGCTCGGCACCCTCGTGGCCCGAGCCGTTCACGGCCACGAGATCACTCTGATCAGCCGCTCCGCCGGCGAGCGCGCCGTGCTCATCTCCGAAGCCGACTACGAGGAGCTGCTGAGCGCCCGCCGTGAGCTGGAGGCCGGCCAGGTGCGCGACGCCATCGCCGCCCGCGAGCGGGGCGAGCTGCGCCTGCACCGCTACGAGTCCCGTGACGACGTCTACGCCGACTTCGGCCTGCCGGCGCCCGGCGAGCGCGCTTGAAGCGGGCACTCGAACTCGCCGATCCCGTCCGCGAGGCGCTGACCCAGGTGGCTCCCGGGCTGCGCGTCGCGATCATCGACGCCATCCTCGATCTCACCGAGGAGCCCGAGCCGCTGGGCGCCCGCCCTTATGGGGGCATTCCCGGCGCTTTCGAGCTGCGTACCGACACCTTCCGGATCGTCTACACCCACGGAGCCGACCACCTGTCGGCGTGGGTGCTCCAGATCAACACCTGATCGGCCGGCGGCACGTTCGCGGCCGTGGTCACGTTCTGGCTGTCGACGGACGTCGACGACTTCACCGCCGTGGTGAGCGAGGCCGCCCGCGTGCTGCGCCCCGGCGGGACGCTGGTGTACTACGGCGCGCACCCCTGCTTCACCGGCCCGCACTCGGAGGACCTCCCCGACGGCGGCAGGGTCATCCACCCCACCTACCGCACCTCGGGCTGGCACCGGGCGGCCCCCTGGTGGCGCGAGAACGGCATCCGCCGGCGGCTCGGCATGCGGCACATGCCGCTGTCGGAGTTGCTCGGCGCCTTCCTCGCGGCGGGCCTGGTCATCACCGACGTGCTGGAGCCGTCGAGCGACCCGGTGCCGCGGACGCTGGCGATCCGCGCCAGTGATATTCCTTGACGGCCGCCGCGAGCAGCGTCAACACCCCTTCTATCGGTATCCGGCCCAGCAAGGGGCGTATCCGATAGAAGAGGAAAAGATCAGCGATCAGCCTGCTCGGGAGCGTAGAAGGCGGTGGTCCTGGCGACGGCGGCGTCGACCTCGCCGGCCGGGGCGCCCGCCGCCAGGTGGGCCTGACCCCAGGCGGCACTGCTCGCCGTGATGAAGCGCCGGCCCTCGCCGGTCTCGTGGTAGGTGTCGTCGTCGATCGGCACACCGCCCGACAGGTGCCGGCCCAAGCCCAGCAGGGACAGGTCCCAGCCCACGCCGACCGAGCCGGGGCCGAACTCCGACCACATCTCGGGCGGCACCTCGGCCTCGTGGCGCAGCTCCAGCAGGGTGCCGCCGTCCTGGGCGGACAGGTGCACCTCGACCTCGGAGAAGCCGGGGTCGGGGCCGTACAGCCAGGTGATCTTCAGCAGGCGCGGCGGCTCACAGCGCAGGATCTCCCCGCCGGCGTTGCCCCGCAACTGGTACGTGCCCCCGAGCCGCAGATCGCCGGTGACCGGCAGGAACCAGCGGCCGAGCCGGTCGGCGTCGGTGCAGGCGTCCCACACGTCCTCGACCTCGGCGTCGTAGCGGCGCCGCAGCACGATGGTCTTGCGTTTGCCGTCGAGCAGCTCGCGGCGCGCCCGGTTGAGTTCGTCGATGATGTCCATCAGGTGTCCTCGTCTCTCCTGCGCCGTTCGCGTTTGCCCCGGGCCAGCTCCGTCGCCAGCGCGTCCAGGTGCTGGTTCCAGAAGCCGCGAAAGCGTTCCAGCCACAGATCGACCTCCTGCAGCGGCCCCGGCTCCACGGCGTAGAGCCGCCGGGTGCCCTGGGCTCGCACGCTGGCGAACCCGTGGTCGCGCAGCACCCGCAGATGCTGCGAGACGGCCGGCTGGGAGATGCCGAACTCACGTTGGATGACGGAGGTGACCTCGCCGGAGCTCTGCTCCCCGCCGGCCAGCAGTTCCAGGATCCGGCGCCGGACCGGATCACCGAGAACGTCGAATGCGTGCACAGCGCAATTGTTTCAGGAGCAGCTTATATAAGTCAAACCTGGCATAGCTAATCGTCGAGGCCACGGGCACTGAGCGCCTCACCCAGCGCGTCGGCGTGCCGCAGCGAGCTGACCACCAGCGGCACCGCGAACGCCCGCAGGCTCCGCTCGACCCCCCTGGCCCGCTGCGCCTCACGGACGCGGGTGGCCAGCCCGGCCACGACCGGCACGCTGCGCACGGTCAGCGACAGCAACAACGACAGCCGGAACGGGTCCAGGCCCACGAACCTGGCGGGCGCCAGACAGCGTTCGAGCGCCGCCATCATCGCCGACGTCCGTGTGGTCAGGGTCACCAGCCCGGCCAGGGCCACGGCCAGCACCACCCGCAGCGTCGTGGCCAGCGCGCCCTGCAGGTCGGCGAAGATCAGCTGCATGCCGAACAGCGCCACCGCGAACCAGCGTACCGGCTTGATCTGCGCCCAGGTCGCCGCCAGACCCACCCGCGACCACGCGTACAGGCCGGCCACCACGACCGCCGCCCCGGCCAGCGCCAGTGGCGAGCGCAGCAGCACCAGGCCGGTGCACGCCACGGCCAGCCCGGCCAGCTTGGCACCGGCCGGCAGGCGGTGCAGCCAGGAGGAGCCGGGGACGTACGCCCCGGTCAGGCCGTTCACCGCATGAGCTTTCTGTAGTGGCCGATGGCCTCCTCGGGGGAGCCGTCGGCGACGACGCGGCCCTCGTCGAGCACCAGCACCCGGTCGAAGTCCGCCAGCAGCGGCAGGTCGTGGCTGACCACGAGCACCTGCTGCGGCATGTCGCGCAGCAGGTCGGCGACCTGGCGGGAGTGGCGCAGGTCCAGCAGTGTGGTGGGCTCGTCCATGACCAGGATGTCCGGTTCCAGCACCATGATCGAGCACAGGGCCAGCAGTTGTTTCTGGCCGCCCGACAGGTGGTGGGCGGGGTGGTCGGCGTGGCCGGCCAGGCCGTACCGGCCCAGGACCTCCCGCACGCGCCGCTCGATCTCCTCGCGCGCCAGGCCCTTGCGGCGCAGCGAGAAGGCGACGTCCTCGGCCACCGTGGGCATGACGATCTGCGCGTCCGGGTCGGTGAACAAGAACCCGACCCCGCGCCTGATCTTGGCGGCGTGGCGGCGGGTGTCCAGGCCGAGCACGGTCACGCTGCCCGAGGTCGGCAGCGCCAGGCCGTTGACGAGGCGGGCCAGCGTGCTCTTGCCCGAGCCGTTGGCGCCGACCACGCCGACGCGCCGCTCGGGCAGGGCGGCGGTGATGCCGCGCAGCACGTCGCGCAGGCCCAGGCGCACGTGTACGTCGGAGAACTCGATCACCGGCACACCTCGAACAGGGCGGCCACGCCCAGCCCGCCCCCGACCGCCGCGGCCGCCACGCCCAGCGTGCCCGGCGGCGCCGCCGCGCGTACCAACCTGCTGAACAGCCTGGTCACCACGACCGCCCCCGTCGCGCCCCACGGATGGCCCAGCGCCAACGCGCCGCCGTCCGGGCACACCCGCTCGCCGTCGGCGCCCAGCGGGTCGAGCCCCAGGGCGTCGGTGACGGCCAGCACCTGCGCCGCGAACGCCTCCACGATCTCCACCGCGGCCACCCGCTCCACGTCCACCCCCGTACGCGCCAGCACCCGGCGTATCGCGGGCACCGGCCCCCACCCGGGCAGCCCGGGATCGCACCCGACGACGCACCCGGCCACCAGCCGCATCCCCGGCAGGCCCGCGCGCAGCCGCTCGGGCACGAGGGCCACGGCCGCGGCACCATCGCTGACCGGGGACGCATTACCGGCCGTCACTGTACCGTCCGGCACGAACGCGGCGGGCAAGCGGGCCAGCGACGCCGCCCGCAGCGGGCGCGGCCGCTGGTCGTCGGCCCGGTCGCCGATCGGCACGATCTCCTCGGTGAAACGGCCGGCCGCGCGGGCGGCCAGCGCTCCGGCGTGGCTGCGGCAGGCGTAGGCGTCCTGGCGTTCGCGGGTGATGCCGCGCGCCGCCGCCAGCGCCTCGGCCGCCGGTCCCATGTCGGGGTCGGGGTGGCCGGCCGGCGCGAAGGGCGCCCGCTCGTAGGGCCGCTCGGATCCTCGCGCGGTACGCAGCGGCGCGGTCGAGGCGCTCTCCGCCCCACCGGCGATCACCAGGTCCATCTCCCCCGCGCGTACGGCCTGCCCGGCCAGCAGGATCGCGGCCAGCCCGCTGCCGCACTGCCGGTCCACCGTGACGCCGGGCACGCCGTGTCCCAGCCCGGCGGCCAGCGCCGACACCCTGGCCACGTTGCCGCCCGGTCCCATGCAGTTGCCCAGGACGACGTCGTCGACCGGCCGGTTCAGGTCTGACGCCACGGCCGCGATCACGGGGGCGGCCAGCCGGTCGACGGTCAGCTCCTTGAAGGCGTGCCCGGCCGTGCCGATGGGCGTGCGCCGGGCCGCGACCACCACGGGCACGTCGCTCATGCGAGCCGCCTGATGTCGGGGTCGTCGCCGGCCAGGCGGGCCGCGATCAGGGCGCGCGCGGGTTTGCCGGTCGGCGTGCGCGGCAGGCTCGGCGTCGTGTACCAGCGGCGCGGCCGCTGCGCCACGTCCAGCCCGCTCCTGGCCATGGCCTCCAGCGCCGCGCGCGGCGGGGCGTCCTCGGCCTCGACGATCGCGGTGACCACGGCGCCCAGCGACGGGTGCGGCGATCCGACCACCACGACGTCGGCCACGCCGGGCACCTTCCTGAGCACCTCTTCGACGTCCTCGGGCACGACGGTGGCGCCGCCGGTCTGGATCGCGCCGCCGCCGCGCCCGCGTACCCGCAGCGTTCGTCCCATCCGGTACGGCTCCGCGACGTCCCCCACGCTCACCCAGCCGTCACCATCGCGGCGCAGCGGCCCGGCCGCCCCGCCCAGGTAGCCCTCGGCCAGCCACGGCGAGCGCACCCACACCTCACCCAGCGGCGCGCCCCTGACCTCGATCTCCACGTTGGGAAAAGGGCGCAGGCCGCCACCGTCGGTGTCCACCGCCACGAACGACAGCTCGGTCGCCCCGTAATAGGACACGACCTGTACTCCCGCCTTCGCCGCGGCCGCCCGCGCGCCGGGGCCGAGGGCCGCGCCGCCGACCACGGCCGTGCGCAGCGCGCCCGGCGACCGCAGCACGTCGGGCAGCCGGTGCGGCACCAGGTGCACGACGGTGGCCTCGGACAGGAGGGCGGCCAGATCCCCGCCGGGCCAGCGTCCTGGCACGACGGCCGTCGCGCCGGTGGCCAGGGTGTGCACGGCCGCGAAGGAGTACAACGAGGAGACCAGCGAACCCGGCACCAGCACGACGTCACCGGGGCCGATTCCGGCCAGCTCGCCGAGGTACGGGAACGACCCCGTCCACGAGTCCCGCGCGCGGACCACGGCACGCGGGCGGCCGGTGCTGCCGGAGCTGAAGCACGCCCACGCCAGGTCGTCCGGCTTGGCCTCGTGCCACAGCGCCGGGCCTGCCACGTACGGCAGCGGCCGGTCGACCAGCACGGCCGGCGGCTCCGGGACGACCTGCGCCCACCGCGTACGGTCCCACATGTGCTCGCCCACCAGCGGCGTCGCCCCCGCCAGATCGGCCGCTAACGCGGCGATGAGCAGCTCGACCGGGTCGGCCAGGCCGATCGCGACCAGCGCGCCGCGCCCGGCCCCCCGGCCGAGCAGGTGCCGCGCGGCGCCCTGGATCCGGCCGGCCAGCTCCGCGTAGGTGAGCTCGCCGGCCGGGCCGCGCACCGCGAGCCGCTCCGGGCGCTCGGCGGCGTGCCGCATCACGTGTTCCGCTACGGGCATCGAGGGATCAACGCCCCCCGCCGGTTCGCAGCCGTTCCTGGTGGACGGCCGGCACCGCGTCGGGATAGGCCCGCTGCGTGCCCCTGGCCACGATCGCGGTGAGCACCGCCTTGATCAGGTCGCCGGGCAGGAAGACGGCGGAGTTGAGCGCCGCGGTGCCCAGCGGCAGCCCCCCGATCATCGCCCACACCGGGATGCCGAACAGATAGACCACGCCGATGCCGCCCACGAGGGCGGCCACCAGCAGCCGAGTGAAGCTCGGGCTGCGCCCCGCGCGCTCGACGAGCCAGCCGGTCACCGCCGCGCCCGGAATCCAGCCGATCAGGAACCCGGCCGACGGCAGGGTGAACACGGCGAGCCCGCCCCGTCCGCCCGCCAGCAGCGGCAGGCCCGCGGCCACCAGCACGAGCAGCACCACGACGGCCAGCGCGGCCCGCCATCTGCCGAGGATCGCGCCCGCCAGCATCACGCCGAACGTCTGCAGCGTGATCGGAACCGCGCTGCCGAAGACGCTCAGCCCGGGGACGAGGCCGAGCACCGCGATCAGTGCGGCGAACACGGCCACCCGCGCCAGGTCGCCCGTGGGGAACCTGCGCCGTTTCCCTTCATCCTTCATGGGGTCGATCCCACACCAGAACGGGTGTACTCAGGCATGGAGGTATCCCACAACTTTCCTGCCGATCATCTGCGAGCGACCGATACCGCTTCTGCTACTTCTTGCCGCATCCGGTCTCTTCGAACGTCTTGGTAATCCGGTCCTGCCAGGATCGCAGCTCCTTGGCGGACAAGGTGCGGTTGGGCAGGGTGAACGAGATCCGGCCCTTCTTCGGGGACATCGTGATGGTGACCTGGTCGGGGGTGATCGTCTTGCCGTCGGGGTAGTGTGGGCGTACGCGGTAGTCGGACACGGTGCCCTCGCCTTCGAGGCAGGCGCGGGCGCCGTTCTCGACGCGTTTCATCAGGCCCTGGTTGATCTGGCGGCCCCGCATGGGGACGAGGTTGTAGCGCATGCTGACGCCGTCGAAGGAGGCGGCGATGAGGTGGCCGCCTTGCCAGTCGCCCTCTCCGCCCCAGTTGCCGACGGTCTTCTCGCACTCGCCGCGCTCGGCGGCCTTGGCGGTGAGGGTCTTGGCCAGGGCGTCGCTGGGGCGGCCGGCGCTGTCGGTGACGAAGGTGTGCTGGTGGGCGTGGTAGGTGTGGCCGGACTGGAGGTGGTGGTCACAGGGGGCGGGGTCGGATGCGTACGCGGGGGCGGACGCCGCGGCGGTGAACAGGAGCGCGGCGGCGCCCGCGCGACGCAGTGCGGTCGCGGGCACGGAGGTGTTTCCTCTCGCGAAAAGGGGGATCGCCGGACAGGCGCAGGACACCGATGGGCGAATCGCCCTATCGGCCGCCTCGTCGGCTTTGTCGCGAAATTCGTGCCCGTGAGAAGAGTGACGTAACGTATCTAGAGCGCTACTCTTGGTAGTTTCAGGCGGCCAGGCGCAGGGCGCGGGCCACGTCGGCGGTCGCGGCGGACGTCTCGGTGGCGGTGTAGCCGTCGCGCAGGGAGGCGTCGAGGTCCTTCAGGCCGTTGCCACTGAGGGTGATCACGATGCGCAGACCGGGCTCCAGTGCGCCGCGCGCGTGCCGGTCGAGCAGCCCGGCGACCCCGGCCGCCGACGCGGGCTCGGCGAAGACGCCGTCGCGGCGGGCCAGCATCCGGTACGCCGCGAAGATCTGCTCGTCGGTCACCGCGTCGATCAGCCCGCCGGACTCGTCCCGGGCGGCCAGGGCGCCGTCCCAGGTGGCCGGGCTGCCGATCTTGATCGCGGTGGCCGCCGTGTCCGGCTGCGCCACGGGCCCGCCCAGGACGAACGGCGCCGACCCGGCCGCCTGGAACCCCCACAGTCGCGGCAGCCGGCCGGCCAGGCCCGCCTCCCGGTAGTTGCGGTAGCCGCCCCAGGTGGCGGTGATGTTGCCGCCGTTGCCCACCGGCAGGCAGTGCACGTCGGGCGCGTCGCCGAGGGCGTCCACGATCTCGTAGGCGACCGTACGCTGCCCGGCCAGGCGCAGTTCGTTGCCGACCGAGTTGACCAGGGCGATCGGGTGGTGGGCGGCCAGTTCGCGGGCCACTCGCAGGCAGTCGTCGAACGAGCCGCCGATCTCGATGATCTCGGCGCCGTACCGTACGGCCTGGCTCAGCTTGCCCAGCGCGACGCCGCCCTTGGGCACCAGCACGGCGGCGGTCAGCCCGGCGCGGGCGGCGTAGGCGGCGGCCGAGGCGCTGGTGTTGCCGGTGGAGGCACAGATGACGGCCTCCGCCCCGGCTTCGGCGGCGCGGCTGATCGCCACCGTCATGCCGCGGTCCTTGAACGATCCGGTCGGGTTGGCCCCCTCCACCTTCAACCAGACCTCGCAGCCGGTGAGGGTGGACAGGTGGTCGGAGCGCAGCAGCGGGGTGTTGCCCTCGTTGAGTGAGATGGAGGGGGTCGCGGCGGTGACCGGCAGCCAGCGCCGGTAGTCGCTGTCGATCAAACCATGCCAGGTAGTCATGTTCCGCACCGTAACACTTGTTTCGTATATTTCAGCAAATCGTTGGTGATGTAACATTTGTCATCATGGACCAGGACCCGATCGCCCAGCGGCTCAGCGCCGCCTACCACGAACTGCCGGCCGGGGAGCAGGCGGTCATCCGGGTCCTGCTCGACGACTGGCCGTTCGCGGCCCTGGGCTCGCTACGAGCGCTGGCCGAACGGGCCGGCGTCAGCCCGCCGACGGCCTCACGCCTGTTCGAACGACTCAAGTTCGGCGGTTTCGCAGGCTTCCAGAACGCCGTACGCGACGGGGCCCGCGACCGCTCACGCCTCCTCGAACACGTCACGGCCACCCTCGACCCCCGCACTTCCTCCGACGCCCAGGAGAACGACGCCTCCCACGATTCGCCGGACCACCGCGGAGACGCCGACTCCCGGAGTGACGGAAAGTCCCGTGGCTCTCGCGCGGACGCCCCCAAGACGCCACCGGTCGCCTCCGCCAAGGTGCGGCAGGCCGTCGACGAGCTGCGGGCCGGGTTCAACGGGAACCTGGACGCCGTGACCGAAGAGCACTACCACTCGGCGGCCGCGTTGCTGGCCCCGGCCCGGACCGTCTGGGCGCTCGGCGGGCCACTCAGCGAGCTGGCCGCCGAATACCTCGTCCGCCAGCTCGCCAGCCTGCGGCCGGGCGCGCACCGCGTGCCCGACTCGGCGCACGCCCGCGCACGAACCGTCCTCGACCTCGGCCCCTCCGACGTGGTCGTGGCCTACGACTTCCGCCGCTACTCCCCTGGCACGGCCGCCTTCGTCCAGGCCGCGCGCGCCCGCCGGGCACGGCTGGTGCTGGTCACCGACGCCTGGGCGTCGCCACTGGCCGACCAGGCGACAGTCCTCATCAGACTGCCGGCCGCGGGACCGATGGCACCGCTCGCGCACGAGATCGCCATCACCGAACTGATCCTCGTCGCCACCGCCGCCCGCCTGACCCCGGCCCAGCGCCTGGCCGACCTGGACGACCTCACCCAGACGCTGTAGCCGCGCACCGAACGAACGCGACCGCCACCCCCATCTGACCCCGGCTTGGCACCTGGCCGCCCGCCGGCTTCCGCGGCCGCAGCATTGACGACGTGCCGATCCCCAACGGGCCGATCACCATCGCGGGCCGGCGAGCGCCCTCTCACGCCCGAAGAACCACCGCGCGTCCCGCACGCCGAACGGCTCCGACCTCGCCGGTTCATTGCGCACCCCGGCGCATTTCTGCGGTGTCCACGCGCACAAGCCGATGCTCGGGCCGGCGGCGATCCAGCGGCATGGTCGCGCCGCCGGCATCGACTTCCGGTCTATCCGGCGAGCCGTTTGTAGAAGAAGCTGCAGTCCTGCAGCGTGCCGCCCGGGGAGCTCGCGTAGTCCGGCACGATGCCGTAGCGGGTCCAGCCGCCGGTGAGGTAGACGTGCTCGGCCGTGCTGCCGGTCTCGGTGTCCAGGAGCAGCAGGCCGGCGCCCTCCGCCGGCGCGGCCCGCTCCGCCGTGGCCAGCAGGGCGCGTGACAGGCCGCGGCCCCGGGCGGTGCGGTGCACCATGAGCTTGACGATCTCGGCCCGGTGGCGGGCGTTGGGCTTGGCCGCCAGCGCCAGGCTGATAGTGCCGGTCATCGCGCCGTCCTCGCGGCAGGCCCAGACGGCGAGGGTGCCGGCGGCCACGGCCGGATATTGCGCCCGCCACCACGCGGCCGCCTCCTCATGGCCGAACGGTGTCACGAACCCCACGGAAGCGCCGTCGTCCACGGCGTCGACCAGCAGGTCGGCCAGCTCTTTGATCCCGGCCTCGAACTCCTCGGCCGACAGTCTCTCGATGGTGCGCATGCGGCCTTCCTAGGGGAGAACGATCAGGATCGCGTACCGGACGGGGTCGGGGCCGGGGTTGCGGAAACGTGAGGACCCCCACAGCCGGAACCGCAGGCAGTCGCCGGCCTCCAGGGCGTGCGCGTGGCCGTTGGCGGTGATCTCCACCGCTCCTTCAAGCACCCAGATGTGCTGTTCGAGCCCTGGTACGGGAGGCGTATCGTAGGCGATGTCGGCCCCCGCCAGCAGCGTGCCCTCGACGACCTCGCCGCGCAGCCCGGGGTGGGGCGGCGACACCGAGCGGCGGACGAACCCGGACGTGTCGTCTCGCCACACCGCCTGCGCCGCGGCGGTCACGACCTGCGGCGGCTCCGACTCCACCTCGGCCAGCAGCCGCGACATCGGGCGCCCGTGGACCGCGCACAGCTTGCCCAGCAGCGCCGCCGTCGGGCTGATCTCGCCGCGCTCCAGCCGCGACAGCGTGGAGCGGCTGATGCCCGACCGCATCGCCAGCTCCCCCAGCGACCAGCCGCGTTCGACCCGCAGCTCGGCCAGGCGGTCGGCGAGCCGGGCGTCCACGTCCTCACTCTGTCTCACATGCGGGATTCTATCCCATATCTGGGAACGGCCAGAGCGGCGGCCAGGCAGGCGACGGGGATCACCGGCAGCACAGCAGGCCCGCCAGTGTGGCCGCGCGCACCGACACCTTGGGCGACCACAGCAGCACGGTCAGGCCGGCCACGACCAGGAAGATGAACTGCGTGTCGGACAGCACGGCGTGTTTCAGCCGCAGGAACGACGCGTCGAGCAGTTGGGGCGCGGTCGCCGCCGCGGCCGCCCAGCCGGGCAGCGACCTGCGGGCGCAGCACCGCGTACAGCATCACCGCGACGCCCAGGCCCATGACGTGCTGGACGGCCGCGACCCGTTCCACGCTGTGGAACGGCAGCAGCGCCCGCAGCAGCAGCGGATAGCCGATCGGGTGGAAGGTCGCCGACGGCGCCGGGTGCACGGCGGTGTCGAGGCAGGTGAAGAAGTCGTACCAGTAGAGCGTGATCGGCCGATAGCCGAGCATCGTCACCAGCCGCAGCGTGGCGGCGAGGGCGAGCAGCACGGCGAAGACACGGTGGTCCGCGAGAGCGGTGCGGCGGCGCTGCGACGGCAGCGCCACCCGGGAGTCGACGAGCACGCGACATCCGATCGATGGCGGGCAGGGGAAAGGTCCGCGCAGGCGAAAGAGGCCGCATGGCGGTGACAGAGGTGTTCTCAGCGGCTTCCGGCGGGCCGCTACCTCTTACCTGTCCGGACCTGCCCAGCCGTTTCACTCGGATTTCGGGAATTTCCTCCGGATCCTGATCTCACGCATGTCCGTCACACCGATCTTCAAAATCTCGTACGGCAACGCGTACTCCTCCAGCGCCCCCATCGCCCCCAGCGCCGCCTCGTCCTCCCCGTCCTGCGGCCCGGCGGCCACCTGGCAGCGGAACGTGAACGCCGACACGCTCGAATCGTGCGTGAACGTGCCCGCCTCGGTGAAGGCCGCACCCCCCGCCGCCAGCACCACGGCCCGGCCCGCGTCGTCGAGCCCCGTGAACTTGCCCCTGATCGTCACTCTGAACAACGGTCATCCCTCTCGTACGGCATAGGCCAGCACCCGCTCGCCCAGCAGGCTCTCCACGGTGTCCAGCAGGTCGAGCACGGCCCCGGAGATCGCCTCCGGCCGCTCCCCCGCCGCCGCGCGCCGGCCGATCTCGGACAGGACGAGCGCATGCAGGGAGCCGAGCTGCCAGGCCACCGCGCGCGGCAGCGGATCGCCCGGGGCCGCGCCGGTCTCCTCGGCCAGTTCGGTGGCCAGCGCCTCGGTCATCTGGTGCCCGAGATCCTCCAGCCGGGCGGTCAGCGTCGGAGCGGCCCGGACCATTTCGAGGAACCGCCCGAACCCGGGGGTCAGCCCCACCCTGCGCTCGCGGCCGCGCACCTCCTCGCGCAGCCGCGCCAGCACCGCCTCCGCCGCCGACCGGCCGGGGGCCCGCTCGCGGACGATGTCGGCCAGCCGCCGCGGCGAGGCCTCCTCGGGCGGCAGGACGAGGTCCTCCTTCGCCTGGAAGTAGTTGTAGACGGTGTTCACCGACACCTCGGCGGCCGCGGCGACCTCGGCGATCGTGACCTGCTCGAAGCCCCGCGCCACGAACAGGCCGATGGCCACCTCGGAGATGCGTTCCCGGGTCTGGCGCTTCTTGCGCTCCCGGAGTCCTTCGGTCATGCGTGAAGTCTAGTGCAAACTTTAAGTTGATTGCATTTTTGGAGTGGAGTGCGGTTTCGGTTGGTCGCTACTCACCTGCACGATCACTGTCTATCGTCTACTCAGGGGCCCATTGAGATAGATGGGGAGAAAGCACAGTGCATGGTTTATGCCGTGTCATCACGGGGCTTTTCGTAGGAGCAGTGCTTCTGGTGGCCACACCGGCGTCGGCAGACGCGGATCTGGTGGCCGCGTACGGGATGGAAGAAGGATCGGGGACGACCGTTCACGATCTGTCGGGCAACGGCAATGACGGGACCGTCGCGAACCCGCAGTGGGTGGACGGCAAGTACGGCAAGGGACTGCGCGTCGGGAAGCTGGACCAGATCCTGACGGTGCCGGACGCGCCGAGCCTGCGCACAGCGGACGGGCTGACGGTGGAGGCCTGGATCAAGGCCGACGGCCACTGCCCGATCCTCGCGGCCAAGGACGACTCCTACCGGATCGGGGGGACCTGGGGCATCAGGACGGGCGGCCAGAACCACGACGGCGAGTCGATCGGCGGATTCACCGGAGACTGGATCCACTTGGCGCTCGTGTACGACGGAAGCACACTGCGCTACGTCCTCGACGGCTGGGCCGTCGAGGCGCTTCCGGTGACCGGGGCCGTCGACTACGACTCCGGCCCGCTGAAGATCGGCAGGTCCTGTCCTGACGCGACCGTCGACGAGGTGCGCGTCTACCGGCGCGGGCTGGCCGATGAGGAGATCCGGCAGGACATGCTGAAGGCGGTCGTCGTGGACGAGCGGCCCATGGCTCCCGTGGTCTCGGCCGACCTCGGCACGGGCACGATCCAGCTGTCGTGGCCGGCCGCCACCGACGATCACGGCATCTCGGCCTACGAGATCCACGAGGTCGGCGCCCCGGAGGACACTGTCGACGCGTACACCCTGGTCGCCACGGTGACCGGCCTGACCTGGAATCCAGGCTGTGTCCACCGCAACTCGATCCACCAATACCGGGTCGTGGCCCTGGACACTCTGCGCCAGCCCAGCTCGCCATCGGAGATGGTCGGCGGACAGGTCACCAATCCGGACTGCCCGCCGACGGCGCCGACGGTGACGGTGTCCCCCCACGAAGGCTGGGCCGGAGTGCGGCTGAACGGCGCCTATGACGAGCGGGGCATCACCGAAGTCCAGCTCCACCGGTCGACGACGCCCGCTTTCACTCCGTCCGCGGCGACGCTGGTCGCCCGCGTCGCGGAGACGACGACGGAGCTCACCGATCATGTGCCCGCCCGCGCCACCTACTATTACGCGACGCTGGCGGTGGACACCACCGGCAACGTCAGCACGCCGTCCGCCGTCGTCTCCGCCCTGATCGAGGGGCCGCCCGACCTCCAGGCAACGCTCGTGGGCGCCTACGGACTGAACGAGGGCACCGGCACGACGCTGGGCGACTCATCCGGCCAGGGTCACACCGGCACGGCCACCAACCCGTCCTGGGTGAGCGGGAAGTACGGCACGGCGCTGGCCTTCGGTTACGCCGCGACCGCCAACGTGCCCAACCTGCCCCCGCGGGGAAAGGTGACTCTGTCGGCCTGGGTGAAGCCGAAGACGAACGCCCGCCCCCTGGAGGCGCTGTCGCGCAACGGATTCATGCTGTACGCCGCGGACTGGCCCAATGACACACCCTCCGCCGGCTTGGGCAGCGGGCACTTCGTCGTCGCGCCGCAGGTCCTGCCGGTCGACACGTGGACCCATCTGGCCGCCACCCACGACGGCAGGGAGATTCGCCTCTACGTGAACGGCGAGCCGGTCGGTTACGCCGGGAACACCGATCAGTTCTCCGGGATTCCAGGTCAGCTGATCATCGGGCAGGGCCATCCTCACGGCACCTTGCACGGCATGGTCATCGACGAGGTCCGCACCTACGACGCCGCCCTGACGCCGGAGCAGATCAAGAGCATCATGACGGCTCCCATCGGCTGAATCGAGACGGCCGTGGGGCCGCAAGGCCCCGCGGCCCGTCAACTTCACCAGCGGCGCAAGGTGCCGGTCACGGTGGTGCCCTCGCCGGGGACGCCGTGGACCGACAGGGTGCCGCCGAGCTCGGCGAAGGCCGCCCGCATGCCGTGACCCGCACACTCGGGGACGGCGCCGGTGCCGTTGTCGCTCACCGTCAGCCGCAGCCCGCCGCGACCGGCGGTCACCGCGATCGACGCGGTGGACGCGCCGCTGTGCCGCTCGACGTTCGCCAGCGCCTCGCGCACCACGGCCAGCACGCCCCGCGACACGCGCGCGGGAACGTCGCTCGCGGGCAACGCCCAGGTCTCCACGGTGATCCCGGTCCTGGCCGACCACTGCGCCAGGTGGTCTTCGAGCTCCCCGGCCAGCGTCTCGCTCTTCATCACGCGGATCATCGCGCCACACCTCAATCCCTCAGCCGCTACGCCCCGCTTTGGCGGGCATGGAGCAATCATGCGAAAGGGCGTGTTGAGGATATGTTGAGCGCGCGTTGAACGACGCTGTGTGGTGTGGCGCCGGGCCCGGACGCGCTCTCAGCATACGTCCCACCCGTCTCTGTTGTCACAGAGGCTCCCGGTGTGTTACCCCGGCCTCACATTTCGGACGGCTGTCTCGTCGGTCCTGGTGAAGGCAGTTGTGACAAGAGAAAGGCCGGCGATGACCACGGGAGACGAGGGGCTGGATCCGAGCCTGAGCGCGATCATGAGCGAGCGGCGGCACCTCATCAACCTCGCCTACCGGCTGCTCGGCTCGCTGGCCGACGCCGAGGACGTCGTGCAGGAGACCTACGCCCGCTGGTACGCCATGTCCCGGCAGGAGCAGGACGCCATCGACTCGCCCGGCGCCTGGCTGACCAAGGTCGCCGGCCGCGTCTGCCTCGACCTGCTGGGCTCGGCCCGGGCCCGGCGGGAGCGTTACGTGGGCGAGTGGATTCCGGAGCCGCTGCCCGACCGTACCGAGTGGGCCGACGAGCGGCCCGGCGGCGATCCGGCCGACCGCGTCACGCTCGACGAGTCGATCAACATGGCGTTTCTCGTCGTGCTCGAATCGATGACGCCCGCCGAGCGCGTCGCGTTCATCCTGCACGACGTCTTCCGCTACCCCTTCGCCGAGGTGGCCGACATCGTCGGCCGCACCCCGGCGGCCTGCCGGCAACTGGCCACGTCCGCCCGCCGCCGCATAGGCGACGCGCAGGCCCCCGCGACGCCGGTGGCCCGGCAGGCGGTGATCGTCAGGCGGTTCAAGCAGGCGTGGGAGGCCAAGGACATCAACGCTCTCGTCGGCCTCCTCGACCCCGCCGTCACGGGAATCGCCGACGGCGGCGGCGTGGTCAGCGCCGTGCTCCGGCCGATCGAGGGCGCCGAGAAGGTCGCGTCCGCCCTGGTCGAGATCACCGCCATGATGACGTCCGAGATGACGTTCCTGGAGCGTACGGTCAACGGTCAGCCCGGCCTGGTGGCTCAGCAGGAAGGCGTCACGGTGGTCGTGATGGCCTTCGACGTCGCCGACGACCGGATCAAGAACATCTGGGCCGTCCGCAACCCCGAGAAGCTCCGCCCATGGACGACCTGAGAGATCAGCGGTTGTCGTAGCGGTGGCGGGCGGCCTCGATCTCGTCGTTGTGGTCGGTGGCCCACCGGACGAAGGTGTAGGCGGTCTCGCGCATCTGGTCGCCCAGCGGGGTCAGCTCGTACTCGACCCGGGGCGGCACCTCGGGGTAGGAGGTGCGGGTGAGCAGGCCGTCGCGCTCCAGGTGCCGGAGGGTGCGGGTGAGCATCCGCTGCGAGATGCCGGGGACCTGGTCGTAGAGGGCGCCGAAACGAAGGGGTCCGGCGCCGAGGATGCCGATGACGAGAATGGACCATTTGTCGCCGACGCGGTCGAGGGTGTCGCGGATGCCCTGGCCGTTGTCGGGCCAGGACGCGCAGGGGTGCGGTGGGGTCCGGGCCGCCGCCATGCGCGGGTCCGGGTTCTGGCTTGCGAACATCAATGTGCCTTTTGTACGGGTGGAGACGGTTCCCTATCGTGGGGCTACTTACTGATCGTAACGAATGTGGGGTAACCGCATGACTTCCACCATCGCAGTCGTCGGTGCCGGGCCGGGTCTGGGCCGGGCGATCGCCCGGCGGTTCGGCACCGCCGGGCACCCGGTCGCGCTGATCTCCCGCAACCGGGCCAAGCTCCAGCCGATCGCCGACTCCCTGGCCACCGAGGGGATCACCGTCAGGGCCTACCCGGCCGACGTCACCGACGGCGCCGGGCTGACCGCCGCGCTGGAGTCCGCCGCCGCCGATCTCGGCCGCATCGGAGTGCTGTCGTACAGCCCGGCCCCGAACTTGGACCACAGCACCGGCGAGATGCCCGACTTCGCGGCGATGGGGTTCACCACGGCGCTGGAGACCACGCCGGAATCGGTTCGTACGCAGGTCGACCTGATCGTCGGGGGCGCGCTGACCGCCGTGGCGGCGGTGCTGCCCGGGATGCGCAAGGAAGGCAATGGGGCGCTGCTGTTCACTACGGGCGCCTCGGCGATCCTGCCGATGGCGGTGCTCGGCAACGCCGCGATCGCCCAGGCGGGCCTGCGGCACTGGGCGACCTCCATCCAGGGCGACCTGGCCGGTGAGGGCGTCTACGTCGGGCACGTGTCCGTGGGACTCCCGATCGTGCCCGGCGGCGGCGAAGGTGACCCCGACGCCATCGCCGAGCGCTGGTATCAGCTGGCGCAGGCCCGCGACACCTTCGAGACCACGATCGGTTTCTGACCGGCTTCTGACCGGCTTCTGGCCGGCGCGGATCAGCGCACGTAGATGTCCGGCCGCGCCGGGGTGGGCATGCGGTCGCCGATGAAGTAGCTCGTGTGCGGCGGCTGGTTGTAGGCGGTGTTCTGCCAGGCCACCGACACCCGGTAGAGCGGGTCGTGCATCAGCGTGTAGAGACGCCGGTCCGTCGGGGTGGGCGTCGAGTAGATGCGCAGCGCGCGGTTGTCGCTGGTCGGCCAGATGACCTCCTCGCGCCAGTCGCCGAACAGGTCGCCCGACAGCGAGGGCGTGGCCTTGGTGCCGTTGTTGGAGTGCACGCCCGAAGCGGTCAGCAGGCGGGTGTCGGCGCTGGTGCCGTACTTGTCGATCCTGGTCTGGTCGAGCAGTTCCCTGGTCGGGTCGGCGTCCCACCAGGCGAGGAAGTTGACCGAGGACGGCTTGCGGCCGGCGTTGTTGCCGGTGACGCTGCGCAGGTTGCCGTCGGCGGCCGACCAGAACTCGCCGGCCACCCGGACCGTCGAGATGTCCCCGGCCACGCCGCGGCCGTTGTCGGAGCCCGACGCGGTGGACCAGAGGATGGAGCCGTTGCGCGGGTCGATGTAGAGCGAGCCGGGCTGGGAGGTGGACTCGCTGACCTTGAAGTACTCCAGGCCCGCCCGGCCCGGGTCGAAGTCGCCCAGGTGCTGGGCGTCGCCGTGGCCGGTGCGGGTGCTCCACAGACCGGTGCCGTTGTCGTTGACGGTCATCGCGCCGTACACGATCTCGTCGCGGCCGTCGGCGTCCACGTCGCCGACCGACAGGCTGTGGCTGCCCTGCCCGGCGTACTGGGAGCCGGCCGAGTTGCTGTCGAACGTCCACCGCTTGGTGAGCGAGCCGTTGCGGAAGTCCCAGGCGGCGATGACGCTGCGGGTGTAGTAGCCGCGCGCCATGATGAGCGAGGGGCGCTCGCCGTCCAGGTACGCCGTTCCGGCCAGGAACCGGTCGACGCGGTTGCCGTAGTTGTCGCCCCACGAGGAGACCGTGCCGCGCGGCGGGTCGTAGTTGACCGTGGACATCGCGGCGCCCGTCGAGCCGTTGAACATGGTGAGGAACTCGGGGCCGGCGAGCACGTACCCGCTGGAGTTGCGGTGGTCGGCGCTGGAGCTGCCGATCACCGTGCCGCGGCCGTCCCTGGTGCCGTCGGCGGTCTTCATCGCGACCTCGGCGCGCCCGTCGCCGTCGTAGTCGTAGACCTGGAACTGGGTGTAGTGGGCGCCGGCGCGGATGTTGCGGCCCAGGTCGACGCGCCACAACCGGGTGCCGTCCAGGCGGTAGGCGTCCACGAAGACGTTGCCGGTGTAGCCGGACTGGGAGTTGTCCTTGGCGTTGGTCGGGTCCCATTTCAGGACGATCTCGTACTGTCCGTCGCCGTCCATGTCACCCACGCTGGCGTCGTTGGCGGTGTAGGTGTAGGCGACGCCGTCCGGGGTGGTGCCGCCCGACGGCGGCTGGATGGGAACGTCCAGGTAGGCGCCGCCGGTGAAGCGGAGCGAGCCCGGGGACGCAGCCTGCTCGGTCCCGCCGACGACCGCGCGCACGGTGTACGAGGCGTCGGCGGCGGCGCCGTTGTCCAGGTAGTTGGTGGAGGTCGTGAGCCCCGAGGCCACCCTGGTCGAGCCCCGGTAGAGGTTGAAGGAGACGCCGTCGGGGTCGGTGCCGAGCAGCCTCCAGGAGACGAGGTTGCCCGAGCCCGAGCGGACGCTGATCAGCCCCCGGTCCAGGTCCTCCATCTGTTTCGTGGGCGGCGCCGCCTGGGCGGGGACGGCGGGGAACGTGGTCGCGGCGAGGGCCAGGACGGTGGCCGCGGCGGCCAGGTGTAAGCGCATGGCGGGTTCCTTTGCGTTCGGTAAGCGCTTTCCCGATGGGCAAAAAGAAAGTTTCACGCTGCGGGGTGACGCGGTGATAGCGCTAACAGCATGGGGCCAGGTGCCTGACGTGCGAAAACGGTCACGGGAACTCCAATGCGGCCGGGTCAGCGCCAGGGCGTATTTAAGGCCAGGCCGCACCGATCCGCAAGACCCGCCCGGGCCGGAACCGCCGGCCCGGGCGGGGAGGGCTCAGTTGAGCAGCGCCACCAACTGCTCTTCCTCGTAGTCCAGGTGCGCCTCGACCTCCCGGGTGAGCCGGTCCACCTCGCTCACCAGCGTCGCCGGGTCGGCGTCGTCGTCGGCGAGCAGGGCCTTGAGGTCGCCCAGCAGCCGCGCCACGGTCGCGTGCTCGGCCCGCAGCCGCTCCAGCACCGGGGCGAGCTCGGGGTACTGGCGCTCCAGCGCGGGGAACATGTGACCGTCCTCGCGCGTGTGGTGCTCGTGCAGGTTGCCGCACACGGTCAGGCAGTTGACCCGGAGCTGCGCGGCCAGGCGCGGCCCCGACGCGGCCGCCTCCCTGCGGACCAGGGCCAGCTCCCGCCGGAAGGCGTCGTGGACGGTCTTGAGCACGTCGCCCATGCGGCCGATGGGCGGCCCGCCGAAGCTCGGCAGGAGGGCGACCACCGGCAGGACCCGGCCCGACCTGGTTTCGTACTCGGCCCAGCCGGGGTCGGACTCGACGGCGCGGGCGAACAGACGGTCGCGCTCCTCGCCCTCGATCACGACCGCCTTGGCCTGGTAGGTGAACACACCGTCCTCGACGGTGACCTGCGGATCGGCGAGCAGGTTGTGGTACCAGGCCGGGTTCTTCGGGGCACCGCCCGCCGAGGCGATGATGAGGACACGGTCGCCGTCGGGCAGGTAGCCGAGCGGCGTCGTGTGGGAGGCGCCTGACCTGGCCCCGGTGGTCGTCAACAGGAGCAGCCTGGCTCCTTCGAAGTAGCCGCCGACCTGGCCCTTGTTGGCGCGGAATTCGTCAATGATCTGCTGGTTGAAGTCGTTGGGCATGCTGATTGATGGCTCCAGATACGGGGTGAATGTCGATGACATGCGAGAACCCGCACGGGCATGCCGAGGCCGGCGGGCTTATGACACCGCTGGGCAGGGCATGGGACGACGCGCGGGAGCGGCTGCGCTCAGGCGAGACCGATGTGAGTGTCCACGGCGTCATCCCCCTTGATTCGGCGCCTCCATGCCGCCTGTCGTACTCCGCGACGGCGACACGCGACGCGACGGCTATTCACCCATGTGCCCGGAGGAGCTGTCAAGCCGGTTTTCTAGCCCGGCGCCTTGCGGCTGAGGTGCTCCCAGGCGCGGTATTCGGCGGCGCGGGCCTGGTCCATCTGCTGGACCATGTCGTAGGAGGGGCCGCCGACGATGAGCCTCAGGGGCGGGTCGGGCAGGTCGACCAGCTCCATGATGACGGGCGCGGCCGTGCTCGCGGCGGGGCCGGCGTCCTCGCCCCACATCTCGGCCAACTTGGCCCGCAGCGGCTCGTAGGCCGGGTTGGGCTCCGTCATCGTGGTGCCCGCCGTGAACAGGCCGGTGTCGTAGCCGCCCGGCTGGACGATGGTCACCTTGATACCGAAGGGCGCGACCTCCATCGCCAGCGCCTGGCTGACGGAGTCGAGTGCCGACTTGCCGCCCGCGTACAGGCCGGTCGAGGCGAATCCGCCGCCCGTGCCCATCGTCGTCACCTGCAGGATGTGGCCGGAGCCCTGGGCGCGCAGGTGCGGGATGACGGCCTGGGCGACCCACACGGCGCCGAAGAAGTTGACGTCGAAGTGGGCTCTGATCTGCTCCTCCGTGGCCTCCTCCAGCATGCCGAGGAGCATGGTGCCGGCGTTGTTGACCACGATGTCGAGCCTGCCGAACGCGGCCGCGGCGCGGTCCACGCCCTCCTGTACGGCGGCGCGGTCGGAGACGTCGAGCGGGAGGCGTACGAGATTGTCGGGATATTTCTGGACCAGGTCTTCCAGCGGCGCCACATTCCGGGCCGCGGCCACGACCCGGTCCCCCGCGGCCAGTGCCGCTTCGGCGAAGGCCCTGCCCAGGCCACGGGACGCGCCGGTGATGAACCACACTCGGGTCAAGGGACTTCCTTCAACTAGGTAAGGCGAGACGGTTCGTCTCGCGCTTCTCGAGAATGCCTCCGAAAGGCGTCGCTGTCAAGACGGACCGTCTCGTCTCGTTGGGCTGCTATACTGACGCCCATGCCCAAGCAGCCCGATCCTGCCCGCCGCAGCGAGCGCTCCCGCCAGGCCATCCTCGACGCCGCCCGCGAGCTGGTCTCCGAGGTGGGCTTCGCCAAACTGTCGATCGAGGCCATCGCCGCGCGGGCCGGCGTCGGCAAGCAGACGATCTACCGGTGGTGGCGTTCCAAGGGGGCCGTGGTCTTCGACGCCTTCCTGGCGCTCAGCGAGGGCGGTGAGGGCATGGCACTGCCCGACACCGGCGACATCGAGGCCGACCTGCGGCTGGTGATGCGGGCGACGGTGGCGGAGTTCGCCGATCCGGCGTTCGAGGCGCCGATCAGGGCGCTCAACATGGAGATCATCAACGACCCCGACCTCGCCGCCCAATACCGCGAGAAGCTGGCGGGGCCGGTCGACGAGGCCAAGAAGGCCCGGCTGCGCAGCGCGCAGCGGGCCGGCCAGATCGCCGCCGACGCCGACCTCGACCTGGCCTTGGAGCTGCTGTACGCGCCCCTCTACCAGCGCTGGCTGCTGCGCACCGGGCCGCTGACCCCCGAATACGCCGACGCCCTGGTGGACCTCACGCTCAAGGCGTTGCGCCCCCCGGTTTGACGCTGACGCGGCGTCAGGGACTTAACTGGGAACCATGCGGATCGGAGAGCTCGCCGCGCTGCTCGGGGTGTCCACCCGGACGGTGCGCTACTACCACCACCAGGGCGTCCTGCCGGAGCCGCCGCGCCTGGCCAACGGCTACCGCGAATACGGCATGCGCGACGCCATCGCCCTGGCCCGCGTACGGCGGCTGGTCGAGCTGGGGCTGAGCCTCGACGAGGCCCGCGACGTCGTCACCGAGGACCGCTCGCGTGAGCTGCCCGAGATCCTCGCCGAGATCGACGCCGACCTGGCCAGGCAGGAGCGGGAGATCCAGCTCAGGCGCGCCCGCCTGGCCCAGGTGCTGCAGCGGGCCGAGGCCGGGACGTTGTCGCCCGACGACGCCGCCTCCCCCGACCTGCTGGCGTTCCTGCGGGCGGTCGAGATCCCGTCCTCGCAGGCCGCGGCCTGGGATCGCGACCTGCTCCTGCTCATGGACACCGTGGCCGAGGCGCCGGACAAGCAGCGCGCCTTCGTCACGCTCGACGCCCTGGCCGCCGATCCCGAGGTGACGGCGCGCGGGCACGACTTCTACCGCAGGCTGGACGACCTGGCGGCGGCCGAGCCCGGCGACCCCCGGGTGGCGCCGCTGGCCGAGATGCTGGCCGACTTCAGCCTGGAGCACGTGCTCGGCGACATCAGGCCGGACTCGCCGCAGTGGGACGCCGCGTCGGTGGAGCCCTTCCTCGACGGGCTGGCCCCCGCGCAGGCCGAGGTGGTGCGGCAGGCCATGCGGATCATGCGAGCCCGGGTCGGGCCGGCGCGCTGAGGCTCCAGAAATCGGCGTAGCGGCCATCGCGGCGCAGCAGCTCGTCGTGGGTGCCCTCCTCCACGATCCGGCCGCCGTCCAGGAAGACGATGTGATCGGCGCGCCGCACGGTCCGCATGCGGTGCGCGACCATCACGACCGTCCGGCCCGCCATCAGGCGCTCGATGCCCTCGTGGACGGCCGCCTCGTTGGCCGGGTCGAGGGCGGAGGTCACCTCGTCGAGCAGCACGATGGGCGCGTTCTTCAGCAGCGCTCGCGCGATCGAGACCCGCTGGCGCTCGCCTCCCGACAGCAGCGCGCCGCCCTCGCCGACGTTCGCCGCCCAGCCGCCGGGCAGCCGTTCGATCACCTCGTCGAGCCGGGCCGCGGTCGCCGCCGCGCGCACGTCGGCGTCGTCGGCGTCGGGGCGGCCGAGCCTGACGTTCTCCTCGATCGTGCCCTCGAAGAGATAGACGTCCTGGAAGACGATGGCGATCCGCGCCATCAGCGTCTCGGTGTCGATGGCGCGTACGTCCACGCCGCCGACCCGTACCGCGCCGGCGTCCACGTCGTAGAAGCGCGCGAGCAACTGCAGCAACGTGCTCTTGCCCGAACCCGACGGCCCGACCACCGCGAGCCGCCGTCCCTCCGGCACGGACAACGACACGCCGTCGATCACCGTACGGTCGCCGTGCCGGAAGCCGGCGGAGGCGAACTCCAGGTCGTGGCGGTCCGGCCGGACCGGTTCGCGGGGTTCCGGCAGCGGCTCGGTACGCAGGACCGTGTCGAGCCTGTCCAGCTCGGCACGCGCGCTGCGCAGTTTGCCCCCGATGTCGGCCAGCGACAGCAGCGGATCGGCGCAGCGGGCGGCCAGCACCAGGATCGTCAGGAGCTCCGCCGCGCCGATGTTCCCGCCGAGCGCGAGGTAGGCGCCCAGGACCAGCAGCACGGTGAACATCACCTGCACCACGAGCGTCAGGCCCACGACGCCGGGCAGCACCGACAGCGTCAGCCTGCGGGACGAGCGCTGGAGTTCGCTCAGTGCGTCGTCGAGCAGCCGGAAACGTTCGGCGGTCCGGCCGCCGGCGCGCAGGACCGGCTGGGCCTGGAGATATTCGATGACGCGTCCGCCGGCCTCCTTGTCGCGTTCGTGGCGCTCGGCGTCGGTGGCGGCGATCGAGCGTCCCGTCCAGATCTGGACCGCCGCCACGACCGGGACGGCGGCCAGCGCGGCCAGCCCGAGCCGCCCGTTGAAGGCGATCATCACCGCGACGATCGTCAGCGGGGTCACGCAGGCGGAGATGAACGGCGCCAGCAGGTGCGCCGCCACGCTCATCGCCTGCAGGAGGCCGCGGCCGGCCAGGATGGACACCTCGCCGACGCGGCCGGCGTCGTACCAGCCGATGGGCAGCCGGGCCAGGTGGTCGCCGAGCCGGTGGTACATCCCGCGCAACAGCACGGTCCCGACGCGGAACCCGGACAGATCACTGATGTAGCGCAGCACGGCGTAGGCCGCGACCGCGGCACCGAACGCGACCAGCCACGGCAGGGCGGCCCCGGGTTCGCTCCCGAACAGGGCCCGCAGCACGGGGACCAGCAGGGCGTAGGACAGGCCCTCGGCCATCGCGGTCGCCGTCATCAGGGCCACGGTGCGGCGCATCGGCCGGGCGCCGTCGTGCCCCAGGACGCGCAGCAGCATGCGGATCATCGGGGGTCGTCCCCTTTCTGGGAGCGCCAGAACGCGGCGAATTTGCCGTCCTGTGCCAGCAGGTCGGCGGGGCTGCCACGTTCGACGATCTCGCCGTTCTCCAGCATCACGACGGTGTCGGCGCCGGCGACCGTCTCCAGGCGGTGGGCGATGACGAGGATGGTGCGATCCCAGCCGAGGGTCGTGAGGGCCTCGCGTACCGCCTGTTCGGTCTGCGGGTCGGCGAAGGAGGTCGCCTCGTCGAGCACCAGAACGGGGGTGGCGGCGAGCAGCGCGCGGGCGAGCGAGATCCGCTGCGCCTCGCCGCCCGACAGCCCGGCCTCCTCGCCGATCACCGTGTCGTAGCCGCGGGGCAGTTGGAGAACGCGGTCATGGATGTTCGCCAGCCGGGCGGCGCGGACCACGTCGTCGCGGTCGGCTTGCGGGACGGCCAGCGCGATGTTGTCCGCGACCGAGGCGCGCAGCAGGCGAACGTCCTGGAAGACGAAGGAGACCGTCTGGTAGAGCTCGCGGCTGCCGAGTTCGCGCAGGTCGACGCCGCCGATGGTGACCGAGCCGGCGTCCGGGTCGAAGAAGCGGGGCAGGAGCTGGACCAGCGTGGACTTGCCGCTTCCCGACGGGCCGACGATCGCGGTGACCGTTCCCGGTTCGAGCACCAGGTCGATCCCGCGCAGCACCTCGTTGCCGGCTTCGTAGCCGAAGCGGACGTCGCGCAGCTCCACCCGATGGCCCTGGGGCGCGACCGGGTGCGCGGGCTCCGGCAGTGACCGTACCGCGAGCACGTCCCGGATGCGGCCGACCGCGCGGCCCGCGGCGGTCATGTCGTCGAAGCCGTGGCCGAGGGCCGCGACCGGCGCGGTCAGGCCCAGTCCGAGCAGTAGGAAGGGCAGCAGGTCGGCCGGGGCCAGGCCGCCGGACGTGATCAGGGCCGTACCGCCGATCAGTACGACGAGCAGGACGAACGGCGGTGACAGCGCGAGCTGCATCCCGGCGGCGATCAGGGAGACGCCGCGTACCCACCGGAAGAAGATGTCGGTGAAATCGTCCGCGGCGGCGCGGAACTTGCGGTGGGCGCGCTCGGACCCGCCGAACGCCTTGACCACCGCGATGCCCTGGACGAACTCGACGACGGAGTTCGCGATCCGTCCCTGGGCCGCGTCGAACCTCTCCTGCTCGCCCTGCCGGGCCGGGGTCATCATCAGCGGGACGAGCGCCACCGCCAGCGCCACCGGGATCAGCGTGATCAGCGTGAGCCGCCAGTCGATGGTGAACAGGTAGACCAGCGACACCAGCGGCACCACGAACGCGGCGGCCAGCTCGCCGGGGGTGTGGGCGATGAACGGGTGCACGGCGCTCACGTCCTCGCCCACCACCTTGGCCAGCTCGCCGGTCCGGCGCCGGGAGAACCAGCCGATCGGTACGCGTCCCAGCCGATCGGCCAGTCGCCGGCGGAACGCCAGTTGCACCTGGCCGTCGAGAATGTGCCCGATCCCGGAGGACGCGGCCGTGAACAGCAGCCGGACGAACAGGCCGGCCGCCCCCACGATCACGACGAACCAGACATGACCGTGATCGATCGGGCCGGGCGACAACAGCATGCGACCCAGCTCGACGACCGCCAGCAGCGGCGCCAGACCGGCGAGGGCGCCGATGACCTGCGTGATCGCGACCGTGGCGAAAATCCAGCCGTACGGGCGTAGCAGCCCTGCGTCGGCTTTCACGTGGCCACGGCGCGGCGCAGGACGGCGCCGAGTTCGGCGATCTGCCGCTGCGACACCTCGGCGGTCTGCAGCGCCTGCGACCCGTGGAAGGTGCCGGCCCACTGGTGTAGCTCGACCGGCACGCCCGCCTGCAGCAGGCGCAGCGCGTAGGTGATGTTCTCGTCGCGGTTCGGGCAGAACTCCGCGGAGGCCAGGTAGACGGGCGGCAGGCCGGACAGGTCGGTGGCGCGCGCCGGGGCGGCGTACGGCGTCGCGGGGGTGGCGCCCAGGTAATGCCGCCACGCCGCGGCGACCGAATCGCGGGTCATCCAGGGCGTGTCGGTGAAGTTCCGGGCCGACCAGGTTTCCTGCCGGTCGTCGAGGCCGGGCTGGTTGAGCAGTTGGAAGCGGATCCGCGGCCCCCGCTCGTCACGGGCCCGCAGCGCCATCCCGGCCGCGAGCCCGCCACCGGCGCTGTGCCCGCCGACCGCGATGCGGTCCGGGTCGACGCCGAGCTCGGCCGCGTGCTCGGCCACCCAGGTCAGGACGGCGTAGGCGTCGTCCAACGCGGCCGGGAACGGGTTCTCGGGCGCCAGGCGGTAACCCACCGAGATCACCACGGCGCCGGACTCGTTCGCGATCCGGGCGGCCCACGGGTGCTCGGTCTCCAGGTCGCCCATGACCCAGCCGCCGCCGTGCATCCAGATGATGGCGCCCTGCGCCTGGTGCGGGCGGTAGATCCGGACCGCCACGTCCGGATCGGCGGGCACCATGCGGTCCTCGATCTCCAGCCCCGTCGTGTCCGGCGCCGCCGCCGCGGTGGCCAGCTGGTGATATTTCTGGCGGGAGGCGGCCGGGTCGGCGAATTCGGGGCGGGGCAGCAACGGGACGAATGCTTCTAGTTCTGGATCCATGTCGGCCATCTTCACGGGTCGCCGGCCTGGGATCATCCGCCATCTGTCGGGCATCCACCCCGGATCGCGCACCGATCGGCGCGCTACGCGGTGGGGGTGACGAACTCCGGCTGGTCGATGACGCGCAGCCAGCTTCCGTCGGGCTGGCGCCGTACGACCTGGGCGCGGGCCCCCGATCCATCCTTCGGCGGGGTCGAGGTGAGCGCGATGTCGCCGAAGACCAGCGTCGGCAGCGGCTCTTCGGCCTCGAAGTGCGGGCGCCCGGCCAGCACCTTCTCCCACAGCTCCCTGATCGCCTCCCGGCCGATCGTCTGGCTGCCCGGCGGGTAGGCCAGCACCGCGTCCTCCTCGTACAGGGCGGCGACCCCGGCCGCGTCGCCGGCATTGGACCGCTCGACGAACAGGCGGGTGATGTCCTCGGGCCGCATGGCCTTCTCCGTCATGACTCCTCCTTGGTTTCTTCCAGCCTGCCGAAGGTTTTGATAGAAGTCCAACAGATGGTTTTCATGGGAACTAGAATTTCTAGTTATGGAATTGCGGCAGTTGGAGTACTTCGTCGCGGTCGCCGAGGAGCGGAACTTCACGCGGGCCGCCGAGCGGGTGCACATCAGCCAGTCCGGTGTCAGCGCCCAGATCCGGCAGCTCGAACGCGAGCTGGGGGCCGAACTGTTCGACCGGTCGGCGCGCAGCGCGACCCTGACGGCCGCGGGGCGAGCGGCGCTCGAACACGCCCGCGCCGCCCTGGCCGCCGCCGAGGCGGTGGGGCAGGCGGTGGGCGAGGTGGCCGACCTGATCCGGGGGCGGCTGACGGTCGGGATGGTCATCGGGTGCACGCTGACACCGCTGTTCGACGCGCTCGCCACGTTCCACCGGGCTCATCCGGGGGTGCGGATCGCGCTGCTGGAGGACAACTCCGACCGGCTCTGCGAAGGGGTTCGTACGGGTGCGCTCGACCTGGCCCTCATCGGCACCGCGACGGCCGCGCCAGAAGGGCTGGAGGCGCACACGATCATCAGCGAACGGCTCGTCGCGGCCGTGCCGGCCGGGCACGCGCTGGCGGGGCGGGAGGAGGTGACGTTGCGGGAGCTGCTGGCGTACCCGATCGTGTGCATGCCGCCGGGGACGGGGCTGCGCACGGTGTTCGACCGGGCCTGCGCCGCACAGGACCTGCGGCCGGTGATCGCGATGCAGGCCAGCGCCGCCGACGCGATCGCCGACCTGGCCGGGCGTGGGATGGCGGTGGCGGTGCTGAGCGACTCGATGGCCGCCCACTACGGCGACCGGCTCACCGCCCTGCGGATCCGCGACGTGGAGACGCCCGCGCTGCTGGCGCTGGTCTGGAAGAGCGCGCTCGGCCCGGCGGTGCGGGAACTGCTCAGGTACGCGCGGCGGGCGTTCGCGTAAGGACCGTTCAGGGGCGGGCGGTGGGCCAGTCGCCGATGCGGTCGCGTACGAGGGCGACCACTTCGTGCACCTGCAGGCCGTCCGTGTCGATGCGCAGACCCTCGCCCCCGGTCTGGGCTTCGGCCGCCGCCCGTTCGGCGATGCGCCGCAAGGCACCCATGTCCCGATTTTTCATCTCATCACCGGGCAGCGCCGGCCCCTCCCCCCGGCCGCGCCGCGCCACCCGCTCGGCCAGTGTCGCCGGTCCGGCGTGCAGCCGGCAGACCGTCAGCGGCGCCTTCGGAAGCAGCTCGGCATACCTCCGGATGGTGTCATCGGAGCCGGCCTCCCCGGAGACGATCAGGCACTCGGCCCCGGCCTCGCGATATCCGGCCCAGACGGCCGCGAGATTGCGCGCCTTCAGACGAAGGTCGTCCCCGATCGGCCGCAGCACCCCGATCTGCTTCACATCGACATACGCGGCGGGCGTCCCGGACCGGAACACCTCCCGGAAGATCTCGTACGCGATCGTCGACTTCCCGGACGCCGTGGCCCCGGCGAACCACAACACGGGAGCCGTTCCGGAGTCGACCGGGGCGGCGACCTCGTGGGGTGTCACGGCGGGCAGCACACCCGGCCACCCACCGGCCGCCCGCTCACGCACCAGCCGCGCCGCCTCCGCCACGCCCAGGCCGCCGGTGTCCACGCACAGGTCGGCATAGGTGCTGCGCTCCAGCCCCGCCGCCTCGGCGACGGCGTCCTCCACCAGGTCGGGGCGCCATCCGCGCGCGAGAAAGCGCCTCCGCAACTCGGCGCCGCCGACCCACAGGCGGCACGACGTGAACGCGACGCCGGGCATCCGGCTCGTGTACTCGGCGACCTCCTCGGCCGTGTCGACGAAACCCGACAGCACCAGGCACCGCACGCCCTCCTGCCGGAAATGAGGCAACATCGCGGCCAGATTGCGGGCGCGCAGCGCGTGAGCGCCGTTCTCCGGCAGGGGGTGGCACATGCCGATCTGGTCACCGTCGACGAACGCCGTCGTGACCCCGTCGCGGCTCAGCCGCGCGAACACCTCCCAGCCGACCGAGGACTTCCCGACCCCCGACGGCCCGGACAACCAGAGCAAAGGCAGATCCACCCGCGCGACACTAACGGCAGGGCCGCGCTCCCGGCGAACCGATTTCGGGTGCGGATTCGCCGGTCAGACCGGTATGAACGGCCGGTCGTGACGTGGCCCGTTCCCGTGGTGTCCGCCGCGAGCACCAGATCAGCGGGAACGAACCGACACCGCTGGGGGTCAGCCCTGCGGTGACGTCTCTCGGTCCTGCGCAAGGGAGTGGCGGTGTCCACCGTCATCCGCCTGCCCGTCGGCAGGACGCTCTCCGTCCGGGTCGCTCGGCAACCCCGCGCCCACGGGGGCGGGGTGGGCAAGGGCTGCCGCCATCGGCCGGTAAGGTGATCATGATGATGGACGCGCGGCTGACCACCCACGGTGACGTTTCCACGGCCCTGGCCCGTTATGACGACCGGGAGCTGGCCGAGCTGCTGGAGCGCGAGGCCGAGCCTCTCGGCACCGGCATCGGCGGGGCGTCCGCGCGGCTCGAGGTCGGCGGCACCTCGGTCTTCGTCAAACGCGTGCCCCTCACCGAGCCCGAACTACGCCACCCGCACTCGACGGCCAACCTGTTCGGGTTGCCGCCGTTCTGCCAGTACGGCATCGGCTCGCCCGGCTTCGGCGCCTGGCGCGAGCTGGCCGCGCACACGATGACCACCGAATGGGTGCTGACCGGCCGGTTCCCCGGCTTCCCGCTGCTGTATCACTGGCGAGCGCTGCCCAACGCCGAGCCCGCCCCGCTGTACGGAGAGCTGGCCGACATCGATCAAGCGGTCACCTTCTGGGAGGGCGCGCCCGGCATGCGGCGCCGCCTCGAAGCGCTGGCAGAGGCTCCGGCGAGCCTGGTGCTGTTCCTGGAGTACTTCCCGTACAACCTGGACCAGTGGCTGGGCGAGCGGGTGCGCGCGGGCGACGCCGACCACGCCTGCGCCCTGGCGGACCAGGGGCTGCGTGAGGTCGTGTCCTTCATGAACGCGGGCGGCCTGCTGCACTTCGACGCGCATTTCGAGAACTTCCTCACCGACGGGCACCGCTTCTACCTGACCGACTTCGGGCAGGCCGTGTCGACCCGGTTCGACCTGTCAGAGGAGGAACATGCCTTCTATCGCCGGCACCGCACCTTCGACCGCACCTACACGCTGACGTACCTGGTGAACTGGCTGGCGGGCACCTTCCACGGCGCCGCCTGGCCGAGGCGTCGCGGCCTGGTGCGGGGATGGGCGGCGGGAGAGCAGCCCGTCGGCATGCCCGAGGGGGTCGCGGCTCTGCTGTCGCGGCGCAGCCCGCTGGCCACCGTGCTGAACGACTTCTACCACGGTCTGCAAAGTGAGAGCAGGAAGACGCCGTACCCGCTGGAGGAGATCCGCCAGGTGGCCGGACGGCACGCCCTGCCGCTTGAGTGATCGAGCCCGATGCTGCCGCTATTCGCCATGGGCCGACCCCTCGCTGATCGTCCCGCGCGGCATCACCACCCACCGCGCTATGGTCCCTGCTCAGGTCGGGCGATCAGTGCGTCGCGTTGCGTGGAACTCAGGCGGTCGGACCTCGGGGTGATGGCGTACGTGCCGCGCCCGGCCTGCTCCACGGTGAGCGGGTCGGAGAGGGCCGGGCGGCGGGTGATCGCGTCCAGGGCGTCGGCCGTCCGCGCGACGGGCCAGCCGAGTGCCGTGGCGAGGTCGTCCAGGGTGAGTGGCCGGGCGGCGAACACCAGTGCGGCCAGCACCGTCCGCGCGTCGCGTACGACGGCGTCGGTGAGGCCGCTGCCGTTCATCTGCTCGCTGATCCAGGTGAAGAACTGCGCCATCTGGCCCAGCCGGGTGCCGGCGGGCGTGCCGGCGCCGAAGATCTCGATGCCGTGCCGTGCGGCCGCCGCGACCTCGGCGTGTGCCCCGGTGTCGGATTTGAACGCCCGGAGCCAGACGTCGTCGTCGATGACGTACCGCTCACGGCGGCCGGAATCCTGGGTGCGCCTGACCAGCTCGACCGGCTCCAGGTAGCCGATGGCCTTGGACACCGACGCCGGGCTGACCTGAAGCTGGCGTACGAGCTCGGCGGACGTCAGGCCCCCGGACTCGGAGGTGAGCAGGCAGACGAACACCCGCGCGGGCATCCGGGACAGGCCGGTCCCGACCAGCAGGGTCGCGAACTGCTCCACGAAGGCGCGCACGGACTCGGACGGCCGCCCGTCGGCCGTCGGCTCCGTGGCCTGCGCCGGTCTGCGGCGGCGGGCGCGCTGACCGGCGGCCTGCTGGGCGCGGTCGGGCAGGTAGCCGCCGGGCGCGCTGTTGCGGGCCACTTCGCGGCTGATCGTGGACGTGGGCCGGCCGAGCCGCCGGGCGATCTCGGCGTATTCCAGCTTTTCGCCCAGCCAGATCGCGATCTGACGGCGATCGTCGTGGGTCAGCCTGCCTCCGGGCATCGGCTCGCCCTCCTGTCGGTTCCATGTCCACGGGTGCGTTCACTCACAGTACATTGCAACGGCCGATTGCGTTTATCGGCAATCCTGTTGCAACGATTCGTGCTGTTAACCAGGTATAACGTCTAATTGTCGTTGACGATATATGAAATGCAACGTAGCCTTTTCGCACTTGGAAAGAATCGGAGGACTTCTTATGGCAAGAGCGCTGGATGTGACCCGGATACGAGCTCGCGTCGCCGAGCTGCTGGCGGAGTACCGGATTCCGAGTGCCACGATCGGCGTCCTCAGCGGCGGGGAGATCACCGACTTCGCGGTCGGCGTCAAGAACGTCTCCACGCGGGAGCCCGCGACGCCCGGCACCGTCTACCAGTGCGGCTCCGTGTCCAAGACCTGGACCGCCCTCGCCTTCATGCAGCTCGTCGACGAGGGAAAAGTCGCCCTGGACGAGCCGGTGCGAACCTACCTTCCTGAGTTCCGGGTCGCCGACCCCGAGGTCAGCGCCCAGGTCACACCCCGCCATCTCCTCAACCACACCAACGGCATCGAGGAGAGCTACGGAGATCCGGGCGAGGGCGACGACGTGTACGAGCGCATGGTGGCGAACATCGCCGACGCGCGCCAGGTCCACCCCTTGGGCCACACGCACGGCTACAGCGCGGCCCTGGGCTACGCGATCCTCGCCGGCATCATGGAGGTGATCGACGGTAGGCGGTGGGACGACATCATGCGGGATCGCCTGTTCGGCCCCTTGGGGCTGACCTCGACGACGAGTCGGCGCGAGCACGTGGACGAGGATCGGGCCGCGACCGGATATCTGATCCGATCCCTCGAAGAGGGGCCCATTCTCTCGCCGCTGGATCATCTGCCGCGCTCCTTCGGGCCTGGCGGCAACGTCAACACGACGGCCCGGGAATTGCTCACGATGGCGTACGTCTTCCTCAACGAAGGAATGGCGCCGAACGGGACCAGAATCGTCTCCCCCGGCATCATCCGCGAAATGATGGAGTCGCGGGTCCCCGTACCTGACCCGTACATGTTCGGGCCGGAATGGGCGCTCGGCCTCATCGTGTGCGACTGGCACGGCGAGACCGTCTACGCCCACGACGGCAGTGCGGTCAGCCAGAGCGCCCGTCTGCGGATTCTGCCGGAATCCAACATCGCCATCTCGATGCTGGTGAACGCCGGGCCGCGCGACAGCTTCTACCGGAAGGTGTTCAACGAGATCCTGGCCGACCTCGGCGCGGTCACGATCCCCGATCTGCCGGAGCCCGACCCGTCCCTGGTCCTCGATCTGTCCAGGTACGAAGGCTCCTACGAGCGCCCCGGCACCCGCTTCGACGTGGTGGCCGAACGCGGGAAGCTCCACCTCAAATTCGCCCTGAACCGGATGGAGGCGCAACTCCTCAACAAACCAGAGCAGCTCGACTACGAACTGCTCCCGACCAGCGAGACCCACTTCTTGATGCTGTCGGACGATCCGCTCGAGGACCCTCAGACCGTCGCGATCTACGACTTCAAGAATGGTTCAGCTCAGTATCTTCACACCAATTGCCGAGTTAATCCGAGAGTTGATGAGGAGGAGGCCACGATGCACGTCATGGCTGTTTCCACGATTTCCGACAACGATGGCTACTGGGATTCCATGAAGCAGGCGTACGGCCGGCTTCCCTCAGGTGCCAAATGGACGATGGCGGTGGCGAGCACCGACGGGACCAAGGCGGTGAACGTCATCGTTCACGACTCGATCGACGGCGTCAGGAGTTTCTTCGAGGATCACGCCGGCGCCTTCGCCACGACGGAATACTTCGAGGCCGACGCGGCCAACGCGGTCGGCCTCCCCACGACGTAGCAGCGGCGAGGCCGGGAGCCGCCCGGCTCAGCGACCTTCGATGGGCGGCGAGTGGCCGGCCACAGCTCGCCGAGGACGCGGTCGTCGTACTTGTCACGGGCAGAGCCGTCAGGCAGGCGCGGATACAGTCGTTTCCCAACGCGACCGGCCGTATGCCGCCCCGAGGGCGACGGCGGCATACGCGCAGATGACGGTCAGACCCGCCCAGGGCGGGAGCGGGTGGTAGCCCCCGAGCAGCGACGGGATCACGTCCACATGCGCGAACGTGGGGACGCTCTGCGTGATCGCGAACCCGGCGGCGGGGGTGATCATCAGCAGCCACGGCGCCACTCCCGACGTCGCCAGCAGGTGCGGCACGACGACCAGCGCGACGGCCAGCCCGATGGCGACGACGCTCCGCCTGACCAGCGCGGCCAGGCCCAGAGCCAGGACGGCCGCGGCCGCGGTCAGCGCCGCGTAGCCGACGATCACCCGCAGCTCGGTGCCCAGGGTGATCGGCTGGACCGGGTTCTGGTTGGCCCGCAACATCGCCAGGCCGACGGGCACCACGACCCCCGAGGACACCAGCCCCGCCAGGAACGCGACCGTACCGATCACCACGGCCTTGACCGCCAGCACCCCCGCCGGATGCGGCCCCCGCACGAACAGGACCGCCGCCACCAGCACCGGGATCAGCCCCAGGCCCCCGCCGATCAGCATGAGGTCGGCGCGCAGACCGCCCTCCACCGTGGCGGGCCCGATGTCACCGCCCCCGGTCACGACGAACCTGCCGCCGGACTCGACGACCCCGCCCGGGTGATGCGGGGTCTTTCCGTCGGACTCCATGACGACGCCGACGTCGTCGCGGCGCCACGAACCGTTCCCGCCCTTCACCGTGATCCGGTCGAAGGCGGCGGTGGCCTGGGCGAAGGCCTTCGCCATGTCCCACAAGACGCCCGGTGAGGTGACGAACATCCCGATCTCGACCGTCTCCGGCAGCCCGGCCAGCTCAACCGTGCTGACCACGGTCCACGTCTTGCCGTCGTCCGACTCGTGGCCGGTGATGGTGTCGCCCGACCTGGTCAGCCGCAGCCACTGGTGAGGGCCATTGTGCGGACCGCCGGCCACGTCGTGGGTGAAGTTGTCCTGCATCCGCACGCCATGATGGCCGGTGAGCATGACGGCGGCGTACGGTGTGCCCTGCTTGAGGCTCTGCCTGACCAGGAGTCCGGCCTTCGCCCATGGCACCACGCCCTCCTTGACGTTGCGCACCCCGGGCACGACGTCCGGCAGCCGAATCTGCCCCGTCATGTCCGACACCCGGACGGTGATGCTGCCGTTGCCCTTGAGCGGCTGGTGCACGAAGTAGTACCTGTCGCTCACCGCCGTACCATCGGGACCCACCACAGGCGCGGGACAGGGCTCCTCCCCCTTCCCGGTCACGCAACTGGTGCGGGCACCCCCGGCGACCAGCAGTCCGAGCGACACCGTGACCAGCACGGAGGCCGCCATGGCGAGCACCAAGCCCCGCGCGGAGCGGAACCTGGCCCACTCGGCGCGCAGCAACGTGAATGAACTCATGGCGACGGTTGTACGCGGCACCCGGTTCCAGCCGGGTCGCAGCCGCTGCGACCCGGCTGGAACCGGGGATCTGGCATCGTTGCGGCCATGGCATCTCGACCCGGCGGCCGGTTCCGCCGCCCTTCCGGCTGTGAGCAGCGGTGAGAGTCCTCGTCGTCGAGGACTTCGAGGTCCTCGCCCGCTCCATCGGTACGGGCCTGCGCCGCGAGGGCATGGCGGTCGACGTCGTCCTGGACGGAACCGCCGCCCTCGACCGACTGGCCACCACCCGCTACGACGTGGTGATCCTCGATCGCGACCTGCCCGGCGTCCACGGTGACGAGATCTGCCGGCGACTCGCCCACGGCCGCTGTGAGTCCCGCGTCCTGATGCTCACCGCATCCGGCACGATCGAGGACCGCGTCGACGGGCTCAGCCTCGGCGCCGACGACTACCTGCCCAAGCCGTTCGCGTTCGCCGAACTGGTCGCCCGTGTCCGCGCCCTGGCCCGCCGCGCCACCCCGCCGATACCGCCCACGCTGACCTGCGGAGACATCACCCTCGATCCGGCCCGCCGGGTCGCGTCCAGGGCGGGCCGCCGTCTTGAGCTGAGCCCGAGAGAGTTCGCGCTGCTCGAATGTCTGCTCGGCGTGCCCGGCCTGGTCATCTCCGCCGAAGAGCTGCTCGAACGCGTCTGGGACGAGGCTGCCGACCCGTTCAGCAGCGCCGTCAAGCACACCATGCACCGGTTGCGGGCCAAGCTCGGCGACCCGCCCGTGATCGAGACCGTCCGCGAAGGCGGCTACCGCATCGGACCGTCGTGACGCTCGCCGGAAAGTCCCTGCAGAAGCGGCTCGCGCTCGCCTACGCGTCGGGCATCTACGCCGCCGGATTCCTCGTGCTCGTCTTCGTCGACGTCCCGCTCGTCACCATCAACGCGACCGTCCCCAAAGACCACTCCTCATCGAGCCCGATCACCGAGCCCGGGATCAGCCTGCCCCAGCTCCTCGCCGGATCCGCCGTCGCCCTGGTCGTTCTGATCCCGATCGCCCTGGCTCTCGGCTGGTACGTCGCCGGCCGCTTCCTGCACCCGCTGCGCGCCATCACCGCCACCGCCCAGATCATCTCCGCCGGCAACCTGCACCGGCGCCTCGACCTCGGCCGGCCCACGGACGAGCTGACCGAGCTCGGCCACACCCTCGACGACCTGTTCGCCCGCCTGGAAGCCTCCTTCGACGCCCAGCGCCACTTCGTCGCCAACGCCTCCCACGAGCTGCGCACCCCGCTGGCCGGCCTGCGTACCCTCCTCGAAGTCGCCCTCGCCGACCCCGACGCCGACGCCGGCACCCTGCGCGCGGTCTGCCAGGAGGCCCTCGACCTGGGCGGACACCAGGAGCGGCTCGTCCAGGCGCTGCTCGCCCTGGCGACCAGCGAGCGCGGCGTCACCCGCTGGGACACCCTCGACCTGGCCCACGTCGTCGAAGAAGTGCTGGCCTCCCGCCGCGAACAGGCGACGCGGTCGGGCATCGACCTCGCCGACCACCTGACGCCCGCGGTGACGTCCGGAGACCCGAAACTGATCGAAAGCCTCGTCGCCAACCTCATCGACAACGCCCTGCGCCACAACCACACCGGCGGGCACGTACAGGTCACCACGCGGACCTCCGGCACGCAGGCGGCCCTCACGGTCACCAACAGCGGGCCGGTCATCCCCGGCGACCAGATCCAGCGCCTCTTCCAGCCCTTCCAGCGGCTGGCGCCCGATCGACACGGCCGCCCCGACGGCTACGGCCTCGGCCTCGCCATCGTCAACGCCGTCACGCAGGCTCACCACGCCACCCTCACCACCAGCGCCCGCCCAGAAGGCGGTTTGTCCATCACCGTACGGTTCCAGCGCCGACGCTGAACGACAGGCAGCGGACAGCCTCCCGACAGGGCGCGCGATTACGCTCCAGCTCGCGACGAACGGAGGGAGAGAAGCATGAAGATCGCACGCCGTGTGCTCGTGTCACTCGCCGCCGCTCTGGTGCTGAGCGGGTTACTCACGGCCCCGACAGCGGCCCAGACGACGGCCCAGACGACGGCCCAAGCGACAGCCATGTGGCCGTCGGTCACCCCGAGCCCGGAGCACTGGTACACGAAGTCCGGCTGGAGTCAGCAGCAGGCCACCGACTGGGTCAACCAGTGTCCGGGGGGAAGGTTCTGCACCTGGATCAGAAATGGCAACACCTACGAGCTGTTCCAGTTCTACCGATGCCAGCAGTACGCGCTGAGCGACTGGCTCGGGACATCGAATTACTACAACCACCAGAACGTCCGGGTGGAACTCCTCGGATCACGGCACGAGCACATCAGGTATCTGGCGAGCAATCACCAGTTCATCACGAACTGGGATCCGGTCTGGTACATCAACCTCTGCGCCTGACATCGCCATGCCTGGACGAAGGGGTCCTGTTCGCCGGGCACCACCTGGGTGCGGCCGGTTTCGAGGTCGAGGCGCAGCAGTCGCGGTGCTCGGGGAGTGCGAGGGCCGGGAGTCCAACTACTGGAGACGGTTGCCGCTGACCATGCCCCTGAGGGTGGGGGTGAGCCGCTCACCGATCGTGATCCGGCCGTCGCCGCTCATGGACAGCCGGTAGAGGGCAGGACCCTGGCCAGGACGACGACCGCCGCCAGCCCGTGTCGCGCAGCTTCGTCAGGCGCGGGCGGATCCCCGCGATCCCGGCCAGCAGGACCATGCAGGCCGGGGAGCAGGGAAGAAGGCGACCGGATCGCCCAGATCGCGGTCAGCGCCAGCAGGTCCCACAGTGACAGCGCCACCGCTGCCGACCAGAAGAACGTCATTACGCGCACGGGAGGACTTTCCGAACTCAGTGGAGGGAGGTCGGGGTATCCTATCGGCTACGTCAGCTCGTCGTCCGTCCGGCGCAGGCGGTCGAGGCCGGCGACGGCCGTGGACTCGTTCCACTGGTCGCCGGTCTGCCTGCTGAGCTCCAGGGCATGCCCGAAATGCCGGTGGGCCTGGCCGGCGCTGCCCGCGTCCAGGTGCGCGAACCCCAGCCACGTGCTCACCATGGTCTCCCTCCACCGGTCGCCGCCCTCCCGGCTGAGCTCCAGCGCCCGCCCGAAGTGGTGGCGGGCCAGGCTCGCGTTCCCGGCGGCCAGATAGACCGAGCCGAGACCGGTGTGGGCCAGCGTCTCGCCCCACCGATCGGAGCACCACTCGCTCAGGTGCAGCGCCTCGCGCAGGCAGCGCAGCGCCTGCGGGAGCAGGCCCGTCTTGCGGTACGTGTCGCCGAGCCCGGCCAGCGCGCGGTTGGCGCCCACGGGATCCTCGACCTCCTGGTACAGGTGCACGGCCAGCAGGAAGTGGTCGGCGGCGATGGTCAGCTCACCCGTCCTGTTGTGCACGAAGCCCAGATGCGTCAGCGTCTTGGCCTGCCCCGCGGGATCCTCGTTCCAGCAGTCGAGCACCAGCGCCTGGTGATGCAGGGCGACGGCGGTGGCGTCGGCGCCGGACAGCCACTGGGCCAGGCCGAGGTTCTTGAGCGTCTCGGCTTCGGCCACGCTGTCCCCCGTCTTCCTGGCGGCCGACAGGGCCAGCCGGTGGGTGTGGATCCAGTCGTGGGTGTTGCCCCGGAGCAGGAAGAAGTGCCACAGGGCGCGGGCGAGCTGCCAGGTGTGTACGGGAAAATCCGCCTCCATGGCCGCGTCGATGGCGGCGAGCAGGTTGTCCTGTTCGCGTTCCAGCCAGGTGATCGCGGCCCGCCGGTCGGCGAACGGCGGCGCCTGGCCCTCGGGAGCGGGCACGCTGGGGAGCCGGCTGGGTTCGAGCAGGTGGGCGGCCTGGTCGGCGGCCGACAGGTAGTGGTCGAGGAGACGGTGGAGCGCGGCCCGCCGCCGGTCGTCCGGTTCGCCGGTGTCCAGCGTCGCGCGGGCGTGGTCGCGTACGAGATCGTGGAAGGAGTAGCGGCCGGGCGCGGGCTCCTGCAGCATGTGGGCGTCCACGAGGCGTTCGAGCAGGCGTTCCGTCGCCGTCGGCGGCAGGCCCGCGAGCGCGGCCACGCTCTCCAAACCGGCGTCCAGCCCGGGCAGCAGACCGAGCAGGCGGAACATGCGGCGCTCATCGACACCCAGCCTCCGGTACGACAGCGCGAACGCGGCCTCGACGCTCCCGGCGCCCGCCTGGAGCTCGGCCAGGCGGCCGTGTTCCCTGCGCAGCCGCCTGGTCAGGTCGGCCACCGTCCAGGCGGGGCGGTGGCGGACGCGGGCGGTGACGATGCGGATGGCCAGCGGCAACCGGCCGCACAGGTGCACGGCCTCCGCCGCGGCGGCGGGGTCGGCGTCGGCGACGCGGCCGAGCATCGACACGGCCTCCTCGGTCGCCAGCTCGCCCAGGGACAGCGGCTCGGCCCCGTCCAGATCGACCAGCCTGGTCCGGCTCGTCACGATCGTCAGGCAGCCGCGCCGCCCGGGTAACAGCGGCACCACCTGCGCGGCGTCCACGGCGTTGTCGAGCACGATCAGCGCCCGGCGCCCGGCCAGCGTGGAGCGCCACAACGAGGCGCGCTGGTCGGTCTCGGCGGGGATGCGCTCATCGGGCACGTCGGCCGCGCGCAGCAGCGCCTTCAGCGCGGCCGACGTGGTCATCGGCAGCACCCCGGCCGAGTAGCCGTGCAGGTCGAGGAAGAGACGGATGTCCGGGTAGCGCTCTTTGAGCAGGTGGGCGGCGTGTACGGCGAGCGTGGTCTTGCCGATGCCCGCCATGCCGTCGATCGTCCAGACCTCGGCCGTGCCGCCGGGGTCGAGCAGCCGCTTCAGCTCGTCGCCGCGCCCGACGAAGTCGCCGATGTCGCGCGGCAGGTCATCGCGGAGCGCCTTCTCGTACGGCTGCGAATCCCCGGACCTTCTGGCGTCCACGACGTCGGCCAGCCGCCACTGCCGCAGCAGGGCCCGCGTCTCCCCCTGGCCCGCCCCGAACGCCGCCGCGAGCCGCTCGACCACGCGCGCGTCGCCGGGAAACTGTTTGCCGGTGCAGAACCGGTGCACCGTGGAGGTGCTCAGGCCGACGCGGCGGGCGAGCGCCTGGTAACTGCGGCCGGAGCGCACCTTGAGCGTTTCGAGTAGGGCAGCGAAATCTCGCCGAACGTCGGTCTCCCGCATTCTGTTGTCCCCCGCTATCACGATCTCCCCGACTTCAGCCTGCCACAGGGCCGCCAGGGATGCGCGGGGACGTCCCACGGGTGTGGGACGGCCGGCGGAAAGCGGCCTGTTCACGCGGCGCGGGCGTCCCGGGCCGTCTCATCTCCCTGGTGGGGACGACGGAGGCCGAAGCAGTGTCAGCGGCGGAGAAAGGGGGTGCACAAGTGCATGATCTTGAGGGGGTGTGGCGCGTACGGCCTCCCGCTGAACAGCGGTCGGCCGTACGCGTCAGGAAGTGCTACGGGGTGACACGCCTCACGGAGGTCGCCTGGTTGTCGAAGCCGTTGTTCGTCAGGTCGCCGTCGACCGACCTCGGGGCGGCCGCGTAGCCGTAGGAACCCGCGCAGTTGGCGCTGGTGTAGAGCTGCATCCGCCCGGCCGAGGGGTTCCTCATGGAGCTGGCCTTGTTGTTCAGCGTCGAGCCCACGTTGGCGCACCCGTTGGAGGTGAAGAGGAACTCCTGCTCGGCACCGGCGAAGTCGTCGTGCTCGTACAGGCAGAAGCTGCCGAGGCAGGAGCTGAGCCGCTGGGCGTCGGCCTGCGCGGTCGCGCCCACCGCCATCAGGCTGGTCAGGGCCAGCGCCACGACACCGGCCCGGCGCACCATCGATCTCTTCATGGACGACCTCATTTTCGGCTGAGTGGTAATTCGCCAAGATCATGGCAGGTGATCCGAAAATGCGCCACAGGCCCGGCCGAAAATGTCGAGGCCCCGGTGTCACCCGACGCGCTCGATCGTGATTGGATCCCTGTGATCGAGCACGTGGAGGAACCATGGCAACCCCTACCCGATGGGGCATCCTCGCCACCGGAGGCATCGCGGCCGCGTTCGTCTCCGACCTGGCGCTGCTGCCGGACGCGGAGGTGGTGGCCGTCGGCTCCCGCCGTCTCGACACGGCCCAGGCGTTCGCGGCCGAGCGCGGGATTCCGCGCGCGTACGGCTCCTGGGCCGAACTGGCCGCCGCCCCGGACGTCGACGTCGTCTACGTGGCCACCCCGCACGCGGCACACCACGCGGCGGCCCACCTGTGCCTGTCCGCCGGCAAGCCGGTGCTGGTCGAGAAGCCGATCACCCTCGACCGGGCGAGCGCGGCCGACCTCGTGGCGACGGCGCGCGAGCGCGGGGTGTTCCTGATGGAGGCCATGTGGACGCGCGCCCTGCCGGCCATCCGCCGGATGCGCGAACTCGTCGCGGACGGCGCGATCGGTGAGGTGACCGCGGTGTACGCGGACTTCGCGATCAGCGGCCCGTTTGCACCGACCCACCGGCTCCGCGCCCCCGAACTGGGCGGCGGCGCCCTGCTGGACCTCGGCGTCTACCCGGTCACGTTCACGCACCTGTTCCTCGGCGTACCGAGCCGGATCAGTGCCATGGCCACGCTCACCCCGGAAGGCGTCGACGAGAACACCGCCATGACGTTCGGCTACGACAGCGGCGCGCTCGCGGTCCTGCACTGCGGCATCGTGGGCGGCAGCCCGGTGTCGGCGACCGTGCTGGGCACCCGCGGGCGGATCGTCATCCCGAAGCGCTTCTTCGGGACGACCGGCTTCACCCTGGTACGCGGCGGGGAGAGCGAAGAGATGACGTTCCCCCGGAGCGGCAACGGGCTGGCCTTCGAGGCGGAAGAGGTCATGGCCTGCCTCGCCGCCGGGCGTACCGAAAGCGACCTGGTGCCGCATGCCGCCACGCTGGACGTGATGGGCATCCTCGACGAGGTGCGCAAGCAGATCGGGGTCTCCTACGCTTGACGAACATCACCTTGCGGGCGGACGCGACACCGTCCGCCCCTGCGCTCATCCTGCGCCCTTGGAACGAAGACGACATCGAGCCGCTGATCGAGGCCCATCGCGATCCGGTCCTGCGTCGCTGGACGAACCCCATCGAGACCTTTGACGATGCGCTGAAGTGGCTGGACGTCCAGAACCAGGGCTGGGCGACCGGAGAACGGATGAGCTTCGCCGTTCATGAAGAGGGCCGGCTGCTCGCCAACGTGGTTCTCAAGCGGACCGATCATCCCGAGTCCGCGGAGGTCGGCTACTGGACGGCCGCGCACGCCCGAGGCCGCGGGGTGGCCCCTCGCGCCCTCGAAGCGCTCACCGTCTGGGCCTTCGAGGCGCATGGCCTGGCGCGTCTCGAACTGCTCCACCAGGTGGACAACCTCGCGTCGTGCCGCGTCGCGGAGAAGGCTCGATACGAGTTTCTCAGGGTCCTTCCCGCTCAGCCGCCTTACCCCAGAGACGGCCACCTGCACGTGAGACGGTCAGCGTGAATGCGCCTTCTCGTGGGCCTCTTCGAGGGAGGATCCCGCCAGGAGCGCCGTGACCCCGCTGGTGAAGTTGGCGCACTCGAAGAGGTCCTTGTGCGGGCAGGCCAGGCCGTGGGCGATGGCGGTGCGCGCCACCTGGGCCTGGGTGATCCGCTGATCCAGCTCGATGAGCTTGCGCCGGTACAGCTCCCGCCAGCCGTCGCCGTCCGGCGAACGAGACGCGATGAACGCCTTGATCTCGCGCAACGTGAAACCGACGCCTCGCAGCAACACGACCACCCCGACCAGCCCGGCGGCCGATGGCGGATAACGCCGCTGGCCTGAGACCCGCTCGGGCGCCGGTAGCAGGCCGAGCTCCTCCCAGTAGCGCAGGGCGGAGGTGGCGACGCCCGTGCGGCTCGCCAGTTCGCCGATCGTCAGCTGTTCGTCCATGGGAGTTCAAGCGTACTTGAGCCCGTCGAGGACGAGATGCCGGTAGAGGGCGCCCTGGCCGGCTCCCGCGCGCCGGCCGCCGCCAGCAAGGTGAGGGCGGCCTGGCGGGCCTGATCGCCCGCGCCGGCGCTGTCGTGGTGTGCGGCGACGACGGTGGCGCCCTCGACCAGCATCAGGAGCTGCCGCCCCAGAGCCGGCGGGTCGGGGGCTCCGGCGCGTTCGGCGATGCCGGTCAGCAGGTCGAGGTAGCGGCCGAGGTGGCGCGCGGTGATGGCGCGTACGGGCTCGACGTGGTGCTGGGCGGCCGCGTTCAGCATGGCGCAGCCGCGGAAGACCGGGTCGTCGTACCACCGCTGGAGTGCGTCGAACACGGCGGCGAGCTGGTCGCGGGGGTCGTCGCCGGCGGCTTCCGCGGCCGCCGCCAGCCATTGCGTGATGCGCTCGCTCCGGTGCCGGAGCGTGGCCTCGACCAGGTCCTCCTTGGTGCCGAAGTGCCGGTAGAGCGTCTCCTTGGACACGCCGATGCGGGTGCACAGCTCGGCGACGCCGATGCCGTCGATGCCGCGCTCGTACAGCACCGCGGTGGCCGCTTCGAGGATGGTGGCGCGGGTGCGGGCGGGGTCGATCGTCGAGCCTTTGGGGACGGGCATGCGGTAGATGGTACCGGTCGGTTCGATCTGGTGCTAGCGTCTCGGGTCGTACCGATCGGTTCGATCTCAGGGAGTTTGTTCCATGTTCGACCCGCCTGACTTTCCGGCCGCCACACCGGCGCTGAGGTTCGACAGCGGGGGCGCGTCCTTGCTCGGCGTGTTGCACGTGCCGGCGGGCCCGGGGCCGCACCCGGTCGTCGTGCTGCTGCACGGATTCCCCGGCAACGAACGCAACTTCGACCTCGCGCAGGCGCTGCGCCGGGCGGGCTACGCGTCCTTGGTGTTCCACTATCGCGGTTCGTGGGGCGTCGGCGGCTCGTGGTCGTGGGGGCACGCGCTGGAGGACACGGCGGCGGTCGTGGCCGCCCTGCGGGGGCTCGCGGCCGCTCACCGGCTTGATCCGGAGCGGTTGGCGCTGGTCGGCCACAGCATGGGCGGTTTCGCCGCGCTGATGACCGCGGCCGCCGACCCGTCCGTCACCGCCGTCGCCTCGGTGGCCGGATTCGACTTCGGTACGGTGGCCGCGCACTGCCGTGCCGACCCCGGCGTCCGGGCGAGCTACGTCGAGGCGTTCGCCGGTGAGCTGGCTCCCCTCCAGGGCACCAGCGGGGAGGCACTGGTCGGCGAGATGGAGGCGGCAGGCGACTCGTGGCGGCTGGCCGGGCTCGCGCCGCGGCTGGCGAACCGTCCCGTGCTCCTGATCGGCACCGGCCTCGACCCCGTCACGCCGCACGGCGTCCATCATGACCCGGTCGTCGCGGCCTATCGGGCGCAGCCCGTCGAACGCCTCGAACACCACCTCTTCGCCACCGACCACGCGTTGTCGGACCATCGGGTGACGCTGGCGCGGACGATCCAGGACTTCCTGGCCCGGTGCCTGTGAGGCAGGCGCTGCGGCTGGCCCTGGGCACCGCCTCGGCGCTCGGGCTGGCCCGCTTCGCGTACGGGCTGCTCCTGCCGGCCATGCGTGACGACCTGCGCTGGACCCTGGCGGAAGCCGGGACGATGAGCGCCGCCAACGGGCTCGGCTACCTGCTCGGCGCGCTGCTGACCGCCGGCGCCGTCCGCCGCGTCGGCGCCGCCGCCACCTTCCGCTGGGGCATGGTCCTCACCGCGGTGTCGCTGGCCGCCACCGCCGTCAGCGACGACTTCCTGGCGCTGCTGGCCGCGCGGGCCGCGGCCGGGGCGGCGGGGGCCGCCGTGTTCATCACCGGTGGGGTGATCGCGTCGCGCATGGCCGGGCGCGACGCGATCGCCATCTACTTCGCGGGCACCGGCCTGGGCATCGTCTTCAGCGGCGTCACCATCCCACCGCTGGCCGAGCACTGGCGCCTCGCCTGGCTCGGCCTGAGCGCCGCCGCCGCCCTGGCGACGCTGGTCAGTTGGGGCGCCGCCCGTACCAGCGAGGAAGTGACGGCCGCCGGCGCCGGGCGCGCGCAGGTGCGCCCGCTGTCGAGGATCGCCCTGGCCTACCTGCTGTTCGCGGCCGGCTACATCACGTACATCACCTTCCTGTCCGCCTACCTCGCCGAGCGGGACGCGCCGCTCGCGCAGGTGATGCTGACCTGGACGGCGCTCGGCCTGGCCGTCGTGGCACCGGCGCTGTGGCGCCGCCGGACCGCGCGCCTGACCACCCTGCTCGGCCTGCTGGCCGGCGGCGCGGCGCTGGCGTTGGTCGCACCCGCGCCACCGGTCATCCTCGCCTCCGCGATCGTCTACGGGGCGACGTTCATGGGCGTCCCCGCCGCCGTGACCACGCTCATCAAGACAAGAACCCCGCCCGCCGGCTGGACCGCCACGCTGGCGGTCTTCACCACGCTGTTCGCGGCAGGCCAGACCGCCGGCCCCTGGCTGGCGGGACTGCTCGCCGATCACACCTCGACCACCGCGACCCTGGCGTGGACCGTGGCCCTGTGCGCCGCGGCGGCCCTGATCGCTAAGGAGCATTACTGATGGCCACTTACGTCCTCATTCCCGGCATGTGCCACGGCGGCTGGTGTTTCGACGAGCTCACCCGGCCGCTGCGCGACCACGGCCACCGTGTCCACCCACTGACGCTGACCGGGCTCGGCGAACGACCGGACGGCACCGCCGACCTCGACACCCACATCCAGGACGTGACCAGTGCCCTGGAGGCCGAGAACATCCACGACGCCGTGCTGGTCGGCCACAGCTATGGCGGAATGGTGATCACCGGGGCCGCCGACCGCCTGCCCGGCCGCGTGACCGGCCTGGTGTACCTGGACGCCATGGTGCCGGAACACGGCGACTCCTGCTGGGACCTGGTCTCCGAGCGGGAACGGCAGTGGTATGCGGACGTGGTGGAGTCCGGGGACGCGGTGCGGCCGCTGCCGTTCTTCGACGCCCGGGCCATGCCCCACCCGCTCGCCTCGCTGCTCCAGCCGCTCCGGCTCACCGGCGGCCTCGCGCGGGTGAGGCGCCGGGTCTACGTGTACGCGGCGGGCTGGGACGGCGACTCCCCCTTCACTCCCGTCTACGAGCGGCTCCGCGAGGACGCCTCGTGGACGACGTACGCGCTGGACGGCGGGCACAACCTCATGCGGGACGCACCGCAGGACCTGCTGAAGATTCTGCTCGCACTCGACTGAACATGTGTTCAGCACACTCGGAGCGGTTCTGCGCTACCGCTTCTGAGCGGACGCCTGAACGAGTCCGTCCAGCCAGGCCTGGTGGCCGTTCAGCATCGGGTTCGGCCGCTCTTTGGCCAGCTCCGCGTCGGGCCACCACGACATGGTGATCGCGACCAGGCGGCCCCGTGGCCGGGCGCCGCTACTGGCGCCAGGTCTTCGGCAAGCAGCTCTCCGCGCAGGCCGCCGTCACCGTGCCCAACCTGTACGCGGTCCTGTCGGCGGTCAACGCGGGCGCCGGTTACAGCGTGCTCCCCCGCTCGCTCTGCGACGAGCACCTGGCCTCGGGCCGGCTGGTCCTGCTGCATGACACCGCCGAGCCGCCGCTCAACACGCTCTTCCTCGTCCAGCGGCCGGGCGCCGACGCCAACCCCGATGTCGTACGGGTCCGCGACCGGTTGCAGCGGGCCGCCCGTACCTGGTAGTCGATCGCCCACACGGCGAGGGCGCAGCAGGCGAACCCCGCTCCGAGCAGACTCGAACCGGCCCAGCCCTCCGAGGCGTACACGACCGTGGTGGCGGCCGCGCCGAGGGCGGAGCCGAGGGAGTAGAAGACCATGTAGCCGCCGATGACACCGCTGGTGCGATCCGGATGCGCCGAGGTGAGAAGGTGCTGGTTGCCGACGTGCACGACCTGGACCGCGAAGTCGAGGAGCACCACCCCGGCGACCAGGAGCCACAGCGACCACGGAAGCTGCGCGATCCCCGCCCACGCGGCGACGAGCAGGGTGAGGGCCAGACCGGTGACCGGCCCGTCCCGTCCCGAATCCGCCCACCGTCCGGCGCGCGCCGCACCGAGCGCTCCGGCGAGCCCCGCGATGCCGAACAGCCCGATCTGGGCCTCGCTCAGGTGCCACGGCGCGCCGGCCAGGGGCAGCGCCATGCCGCTCCACAGGGTGCCGAACGACGCGAACAGGAAGAACGCGATGAGCCCGCGCGTGAGGAACAGCCCGCCTCGCGCTCCCCGGCGCCCTGCCGGGCGTTCGGTGCGTACGTCCGCGGGCAGCGCGGCCAGGACGAGGGCCGCGAGCCCGAGCGCGAGCACCGCGAGGACGAGGTAGACGCTCCGCCAGCCCCACACCCCGGCGAGCCAGCCGGCCAGGATCCTTCCGCCGAGGATGCCGACGACCACACCCGAGGTCACCACCCCGATGGTCCTGCCCCGCTCACCCGGCGCCGAGAGCGAGGCGGCGTAGGCCACCGTGGTCTGCACCACCACCGCGAACACCCCGGCCACCGCCAGCCCCGCGAACGCCGCCCACGCCACCTGGGCCGAGGCCGTCAGGATCAGGCCCGCCGCGGTCAGCGCCAGGTGCCCGGCGATGAGCCGTCGCCTGTCGAGCACATCGCCCAGTGGCACCAGCAGCACCAGCCCGGCCAGGTAACCCACCTGACCGGTCGCCACGATCCACCCGGTGAGCCCCGCCGGGACGCCGAGATCACGGCCCATCGGCGCCAGCACCGGCTGAGCGACGTAGATGCTCGCCACCGCGACCCCGCAGACCACCGCGAGCAGCAGCCGCCGCCACGTGTCCATCCCGCGCTCCAATCAGTAGCACATTGCAACTGATTTGACGCTACGGCACAATGGTTTCAAGATGCAACTGATCAGGAGGTGTCATGTCGAGCAGCGTCACGCCCGCTCCGGACTCCGGCTGGACCGACCCCGAGTGCCCGGTCGCGCGCACGCTCGACTTCGTCGGCGACCGGTGGAGCCTTCTCGTCATCCGGGACGCGATGGACGGCGCGCGCTCGTTCACCGAGTTCCAGCGCCGCACCGGCATCGCCCGCAACATCCTCACCGACCGGCTGCGCAGGCTCACCGCCCATGGGCTCCTCGCCCAGCGCACCGCGCCGTCGGGCCGCCGTCAGGAGTACGTGCTCACCGACGCGGGCCGCGACCTCTTCCCCGTCGTCGTGGCGCTGCGCCAGTGGGGCGAACGCCACGCCTTCGCCCCTGGTGAAGCCCACTCCACCCTCGTCGACCGGCACGGGGCGGCCGTGCCCGAACTCGTACCCACCGGCGCGGACGGCACCGTGCTCGACGCCGGCACCACCATCGTGCGGAAGGTCGCGGGGTGACGGCTGCTACCGCAGGTGCTTCAGGGCGGTCACCGGATCGCCGGGCGGCGCGGAGGCCACGCTTTCGCGGGCGAAGGCGAGAAACCGGGGAGCCTCCGCCAGCAGCTGCCAGAAGCACAGGAGTCGAGCAGGCCGGTGACCGCGCTGATCACCCTTTACAACGACATTGGTGATCGACACCGCGGACTCGGGCGGCACCGCAACGCGACAAAGGCGGCCCCGGCCTGCGTGGGAGGTCAGCCCTCGAACGTCACGGTGGCGAACCGATACCAGGTCTTGCCGTTCTCGTCCCCGTGATGGGTACGACCCGTCATGACCTTGCCGTATCCGGCCAGCCAGCTATGGCTGCTCTCCTTGTACTCACCCGTGGTGTCCCCGTTGGCGAGCAGCACCTGACGTCCCTGCCAGTACAGAGCGCCGGTCCGGTATCTCGTGTCGCCGTTCTCGTCGTCCTGGTGCCATCTGCCGACGATCACCTGGTGGTCGGGGGCACTGTAGTCGGACCTGCTCTCCCGCTGAGGGGAGGTCCAGTCGCCGGAGTGCACCTGGACCTGCTCGTCGTTGATCAGAATCCGGCTGCAGTGGTAGGTGGTCTTGGCTCGCTCGTCGCCGTAGTGCGAGCGGCCGGTGAGCACCTGGTTCGGCGGGCAGGTGAACTGGATGCCCATCGACTCCCACACGGTCTCGGTGTAGACGCGTTCCATCTTGATCGTCACCGCTGCCGAGGCGGGAGAGGCCATGGTGGTGGCCGACAGGGCGGCGGCCACGGCGACGACGGACAGGGCCTTGCCGTACGTTCTCATTTGTCCGGTTCCTTTCGGAGGGTCAGCCCGCGACGGTCACGGTGGCGAAGCGGTAGTAGGTCGCGCCGTTCTCGTCACCGACGTGCCGGCGACCGGTCATGACCGTGTTCTCGTTCGCGTGCCAGGTGTGGCTGCTCTCCCTGTACGAGCCGCTGATGTCCCCGTTGGCCAGCAGCACCTGCCGGCCCTGCCAGGAGATGGTGGCGGTGCGGTATCTCGTGTAGCCGTTCTCGTCGCCTTCGTGCCACCGGCCGGCGACCGCGTGGTGGTCGGGGGCGCTGTAGTCGGCCCTGCTCTCCTTCTGGCGGGAGGTCCAGTCCCCGAGGTGCACCTGGGCCTGCTCGCCGTTGATGAGGATGAAACTGCAGTAATAGGTGGTGGGGGCGGTCTCGTCGCCGTTGTGCGAGCGGCCGGTGAGCACCTGGTTCGTCGGGCAGGTGAACGGGTCGATCCACTCCCGCACCATCTCGGCGTGGGCGCGCTCGACCCTGATCGTCACGGCCGTGGCGGACGCGGGCGCCGTCACGGTCACCCCCGTCAGAGCGGCTGCCGCGATGGATAACGCCATCTTCCTCATACGTGTGCCTCCTGCGACGTGCTTTCGCTTACGTCGCGGAGCCTCGCAGCGCCGACTGGTGATCCACTTGTGCCTCGGTTGCGACGGCTAGGCGCCGGTGGCTTCGAACAGCTCGACGAGGTTGCCCGCCGGGTCGGCGAGCAGGATCTGGCGGCCGCCGGGACCGGAGACCACCTCGCTCTCGAAGGACAGGCCCGCGCCGCGCAGCCGGTCGATCTCGGCGTCGAGGTCCTTGACGACGAGGTGGATGCGGTTGCGGCCGGCGGTGGTGCCCGCCGGGGTGGCGCGGGCGCCGGAGCTGGCCGGGCCGGACAGCAGGAGCCGCAGCGGCCCGCGTACGACGTCGGCGAAGGCGGGCGCGACGTTGACCCGCGCCGTGAAGCCCAGGTGGGTGGTGTAGAAGTCGACGGCCGCGCTCACGTCGTCGACGACGTAGCGGACGCTGGCGAACTGGTCGGATGTGGTCATGGCTGGACCTCCTGTGAGGTGAGGAGCGGCAGCAGATGGTGGACGCGGGTGCCGATCTCCGCCACGGTGCGGGCGAACACGGGCTGCTCCCCGTCGGCCGGGTCGGGGACGCTCCAGTGGATGCGCCGGGGACGGCCGCCGAAGTCGGGGCAGACCTCGCGGACCTTGTCGCACAGGCTGATCACGTAGTCGAACCGGCGATCGGCCATGGTGCCCAGGTGTCGCGGCCGCTGGTTCGCGAGGTCGATGCCGTGGTCGTCGCGCAGGACGCGTACGGCGTGCGGGTGCAGCCGGGGCCGGGGGTGGCTGCCCGCGCTGGTCACCTCGACATGGCCGCCGGCGCGCTGGCGGAGCAGGGCCTCGGCGATCGGCGAGCGGGCGCTGTTGCCGGTGCACGTGAACAGCACGGCGGGCCGTCGTCCTCGCACGACCGGGGCCGGGGCCGGGGTGAGGCGGAGCGCCGGGTGCAGGGCGGCGCCGGCGGCGGCCAGCCCGTGGGCGCAGCGTTCCAGGTCGAGGTGGTAGTAGCTGTCACGGGCGTCGTACGAGCTGCGCCGCGCCGTGACCAGCCCGCCATCGCGCAGCAGGCGCAGATGGTAGGAGACCAGGTTCTGCGATTGCCCGGCCAGCTCCACCAGCTCACGGACCCGGTAGTCGCTGACGGCGAGCTCGGTCAGCAGCCGCCACCGCAGCGGATGGGCGGCCAGCCGGACGAAGTCGGGCACCACATCCTCGACATTACATCAAATCCATTTGATGCATCAGAGCGGCGATGACCGGCGGGGAGCCGGTGCGGCGCGTTCCGGCTTCAGCGCGCCAGGCGTTCGTCGATGGGCGTGGTGATCCAGCCGGTCATGTCAATCCCTTCGCACGGCTTCTGAGAGCGAGGTCGAGAGTGTCCAGGGCCCACGCCCAGGAGTCGTCGGCCGCGCGCGGGGTGTGGCTGAACCCGCCGGCCATTTCGAGGCTCACGTATCCGTGGAAGGCGCCGCCCAGGAAGCGCACCGCGTCGGTCTGGTCGGGCTCCGGCAGGTCGTAGCCGCGCAGGAGCGCCCGCATCATCTCCGAATGCCGGGGCCCGGCGCCGGCGGCCGCGGTCTCCGGGTCGAGCTCGAACCGGGCCGCGGCGTATCGGCCCGGATGCGCCTTGGCGTAGTCGCGGTACACGTTGCCGAGCGCCACCAGCGCCTCCCTGCCCGAACGCCCGGCCAGCGCGGCGGCGGCCTTGTCGGCCAGCTCCGCGAGGGCCAGCAGCGCGACCCGTACCTTCAGCTCCCGGGCGTTGGAGATGTGCGCGTACAGGCTCGGGTCCTTCACCCCGAGGCGGCGCGCGACCGCCGAGCCGGTCACCTGGTCGAAGCCGAGCTCGTCGGCCACCTCGGCCGCCGCCTGGGTGACACGTTCGCTGGTGACGCCGGTGCGTGCCATGGAACCCCCGTCCAACTAAGCAAATTAATGATTTGCCTAATTATATTAGGCGAACTAGCCTCGCCGTCCATGAGACCCATCACGGAGAGCGATATCCGCAGCTCGTTCGTCAACTGTTCCAAGGGCGAGGCCAAGCGTCTGGGCCTGCCCAGAGATCTCGAAGAGCAACCTTGGGAGGATCTCGACTTTCTCGGCTGGCGAGATCCCGGCGCGCCCGAGCGGGGTTACGTCGTCGCCGAGCGCGACGACGGGAGCCTCGTCGGGATCGCGCTCCGGGCGGCCCCGGGAACCTCACGGGGCTTCACCTCGCGCAGCATGTGCTCGCTGTGCCTGATCACCCGTACCAGTGGCGGGGTGGCGCTGATGAGCGCGCGCCGCACCGGCGAGGCGGGGCGTCTGGGCAACACGGTGGGGCAGTACGTGTGCGTCGACCTCGTCTGCTCCCTGGCCATCAGGGGCAAGCGGCAGACGGCCGTGGGGGGCGATCTCGACGAGACGTTGTCCGTGGACGAGAAGATCGCCCGCACCCGGGCCAACCTGGCCACCTTCATCGGCAAGGTGACCGGATAACGGTTACGCCCCGGCCGCGCCCACCACGGCGTCGATCTCGGCGTCAGGCGCCTGCGTAGGCCGCGAGGTGCTCGCCGGTGAGGGTGGAGCGGTCGGCGGCCAGGTCGGCGGGCGTGCCCTCGAAGACGATCCGGCCGCCGTCGTGGCCGGCCCCCGGGCCAAGGTCGATGATCCAGTCGGCGTGTGCCATGACCGCCTGGTTGTGCTCGATGACGATGACCGACTTGCCGGACTCCACGAGCCGGTCGAGCAGGCCGAGCAGCTGCTCGACGTCGGCCAGGTGCAGGCCGGTGGTCGGCTCGTCGAGGACGTACACGCCGCCCTTCTCGGCCATCTGGGTGGCCAGCTTGAGCCGCTGCCGCTCGCCGCCGGACAGCGTGGTGAGCGGCTGGCCGAGGCTCAGGTAGCCGAGCCCGACGTCGGCGAGCCGTTCGAGGATGGCGTGCGCGGCCGGTGTGCGCGCCTCGCCTTCGCCGAAGAACCTCTCGGCCTCCGTCACCGACATCGCGAGCACTTCGCTGATGTCGCGGCCGCCGAGGTGGTAGTCCAGCACCGAGGCGTCGAACCGCTTGCCCTCGCACTCCTCGCAGGTGGTGGAGACACCGGCCATCATCCCGAGGTCGGTGAAGATGACGCCGACGCCGTTGCAGTTGGGGCAGGCGCCCTCGGAGTTGGCGCTGAACAGCGCCGGCTTCACGCCGTTGGCCTTCGCGAACGCCTTGCGGATCGGTTCGAGCAGCCCCGTGTACGTCGCCGGGTTGCTCCGCCGCGAACCGCGGATGGGCGCCTGGTCGACCGACACGACGCCCGCCGAGGCGGGGATGGAGCCGTGGAGCAGCGAGCTCTTGCCGGAGCCCGCGACGCCGGTGACGACGCACAGGACGCCGAGCGGGATGTCGACGTCGACGTTCTGGAGGTTGTGGCGGTTCGCGCCGCGGATCTCCAGCGTGCCCTTGGGCTTGCGCACCGTCTCCTTGATCGGGGTCCGGTCGTCGAAGTGGCGGCCGGTGATGGTGCCGCCGGTCCGCAGCCCCTCGACGGTGCCTTCGAAGCAGACGGTGCCGCCCGCCGTACCGGCGCCGGGGCCCAGGTCGACGATGTGGTCGGCGATCGCGATCGTCTCCGGCTCGTGCTCCACGACGAGCACCGTGTTGCCCTTGTCGCGCAGCCGCAGCAGCAGGTCGTTCATCTGCCGGATGTCATGCGGGTGCAGGCCCGTGGTGGGCTCGTCGAAGACGTAGGTGACATCGGTGAGCGAGGAGCCGAGGTGACGGATCATCTTCGTACGCTGCGACTCGCCTCCCGACAGCGTGCCCGCCGGACGGTCGAGCGACAGGTAGCCCAGCCCGATCTCCACGAACGAGTTCAGGGTGTGCAGCAGCTTGCCGAGCAGCGGCGCGACCGACGGCTCGTCGAGGCCGCGGACCCATTCGGCGAGGTCGCTGATCTGCATCGAGCAGGCGTCGGCGATATTGATCCCGCCGATCTTCGACGACCTGGCCGCCTCGCTGATCCGGGTGCCGTCGCATTCGGGACAGGTGGTGAAGGTGACCGCCCGGTCCACGAACGCGCGGATGTGCGGCTGCATCGCCTCCCGGTCCTTGGAGAGGAACGACTTCTGGATCTTCGGGATCAGCCCCTCGTACGTGAGGTTGACGCCGTCGACCTTGACCTTGACGGGCTCCTTGTAGAGGAAGTCCTGCATCTCCCGCTTGGTGAAGTCGCGGATCGGCTTGTTCGCGTCGACGAAGCCCGACTCGGCGTAGACCCGTACCGTCCAGAAGTTGTCGGACTTCCAGCCCGGGATGGTGAACGCGCCCTCGGCGAGCGACTTGGAGTCGTCGTAGAGCTGGGTGAGGTCGAGGTCGGAGACCGTGCCCCGGCCTTCGCAGCCCGTGCACATGCCGCCGATGCGGGTGAAGGTCGCCTTCTCGGCCTTGCGGTTGCCGCGTTCGACGGTGATCGCGCCGCTCGCCCGTACCGTGGGGATGTTGAAGGAGAAGGCCTGAGGTGAGCCGATGTGCGGCTCACCGAGGCGGCTGAAGAGGATGCGCAGCAGCGCGTTGGTGTCAGTGGCGGTGCCGACCGTGGAACGCGGGTCGGCACCCATCCGCTGCTGGTCGACGATGATCGCGGTCGTCAGCCCTTCGAGCACGTCGACCTCGGGCCGCGCCAGCGTCGGCATGAGACCCTGCACGAAGGTGCTGTAGGTCTCGTTGATCATCCGCTGCGACTCCGCGGCGATCGTGCTGAACACCAGCGAGCTCTTGCCCGAGCCGGAGACTCCGGTGAACACCGTCAGCCGGCGCTTCGGGATCTCGATGCTGACGTCCTTGAGGTTGTTCTCGCGTGCGCCGTGCACGCGGATCAGACCGTGGCTGTCGGCAACGTGCGGGTTCATCGTCTCTCCATCTGTTTCGCGGGGGGCCGCCTGGGCGTTGTCCGACCAGTAATGAGAAGTATGTCCTGTTCACGCCGGGTCTTGCAGCAGCCCCAGAACGTTGCCGTCGGGGTCGGTGAACGTGGCCACCAGACGGCCGCCGCCCACGTCACGGGCGGCGTCCTTGACGGTGGCGCCGGCGGCGGTCACCTCGGCCAGCTTGGCCTCGATGTCGGTCACGTGCCAGTAGGCCACCGGCGAGGTCATGGACTGCGGGCCGCCGGTCGGCACCAGCCCGATGTGCTGGCCCTCGGCCTCGAAACCGACATAGTAGGACCCGTCGGCCACGGGCGCCACGCCGAGCAGCGCGGCGTACACCTCCTTGGCCTTCGTCAGGTCGGACACGGGGTGCAGCACGGTCTTGATGCCCTGGGTGGCCATGGTCGCTCCTCGAATGTCGTGCGAAGTTCGTGGTGGCAACGCTAGTGAGGGCCGGTGGGGGGTGCTTCTCGATTCCTGACCGGTTGGTACGCGGGCGTCAGCGCGGCCACCTCCGTACGCAGCCGCCACGCGCCCGGGCGGCCCGCCCCTCCCACTCCGCAAAAAGACCGTCGTGTAATTTCACGGCAGTTATTAAAGCGCACCCCATGGCCGAAAGCGGACCATTGACCACAGGTCATGGAAAGAGTTTCATGAGTTCACCTTTCCTTGAAAGGAGCAGGCGTGAGTCTTGCCGATATTCGGAACGCCAAGCCGGCACTCGCGTTCCAGGCGCTTAACGTGTCCAGATCCGGGCGCCTGAGCAGCAGCGGCTGGAGACGCAGACCGGCGGCACGATCGGCGTGACGGAATTAACGAACGCCGGCGACGACTATTACCACCAGGGCATTGAAAAGTGGTGGACGCCCTTATCGGCGCGGCCGACCGCAATGGCGATGGAGTCCAGAAAGGTGGCCCGCCAGTTCTCGTCCGACACCGGTACGCCCAGGTCGCGGCCGAGTGTGTCGATGGCGACGTTCACGATCGTGCTGTCCAGGAGCGGGGCGAGCACGCCGAGCAGGAGAATCCCGGCGAGCCTGAGCACCGCGGGGTCGAGTCGAGTGCGCACGACGACCTCCTTCTTCTCTACTAGAGACGTTACGTCTCTTATTGTTTACGATACTCTGCGAAGAGACGCAACGTCTCTAGTGGAGGTTCTCGTGTCACAGCAGGCCGGCCAGCGCAGGCGGGGCGCGGAGTTGGAGGACACGATCCTGGAGGCCGCCTGGGCGGAACTGCACGAGGTCGGGTACGCCCGCCTGACCATGGAGGGCGTGGCCGCGCGGGCCCAGACGGGCAAACAGGTCCTCTACCGCCGCTGGCGCAACCGCGCCGAGCTGGCTCTGGCGGCCCTGCGCCGGCGTACCGGCTCGATCGCCGACCAGCCGCCCGACACGGGCACGCTGCGCGGCGACGTCGTGGAGGTGCTGCGCAGGATGGCGCGGCGGCAGCACGACGTGCCCTTGGATCTGCTGCACGGCCTCATGGCCGAGTCGGCCGACATCCAGGTGGACGTCGCGAGCATCATGACCGACGTCATGACCGGCATCCTCGAAAGGGCGGCCGCACGCGGGGAGATCGCCTCGGCCGAGGTGAGCCCCCGGGTGCTGTCCGCACCGGCGAACCTGCTCCGCCACGAACTGATCCTCACCCGCCACCCGATCACCGAGAAGATGATCGCCGAGATCGTGGACGAGGTGTTCCTGCCCTTGGTCCAGAACGGGTCATGACCTCTGCGCGACTCCGGCCATCAGGGCGAGCATGCTCTGAGGCGCGAGCTCGTCGACCTGCGCGACTTCCCGCCGGGCCGAGAAGGTGGCCTCGTTCGACGGGTTCGTCGTCACGACATCATGCTCGGCCAGGTCATCGCCGCGGCGCCCGCCGGCCGGCACCAGACCCACTCGATGCCGCAGGCCGGGTTGGACGCCCGATCGCCCGCCCCGGCTTCGACGCCGACCGACGTGATGGAGGAGATGATCACTCAAAGGCTTGGAAGCGTCGGCGTTGACGACGCGGCCGACGTTCGCCGCTACGCGGAGGATTCCGCTATCAACCTCATCGCCCGATCAGCGGGTCCCAGCGTTGGCGACCGCACACGAGCGCTTGAAGCCGCCGGTATCTTGCGCCGCAGGCTTTCCGGACAGTTCGAATACGCCCACAAAGCCATTGTGGCGCAGTGGCTATTGCGTGAAACGCGGCCTCTGGCCTCAGCAACTGCTGGTCGAGTCGGCGGTGTCTCTGTGGTTTGGCCGTCTTTGGGCGTTTCCGGGTCAGCCGTGTTCGGTGAGCGCCGTGCCGTCCAGCAGCGCCGACGGCAGATACTCCGAGCGGACCGAGATCGCGATGCCCGCGTCCTGGGCCATGACGGCCAGCGCCAAGGGTCCCAGCGCGATGTACCCGGACGGCGAATCGAGCCGATCGTCGTCGACCGACCAGTAGTCCAGATGGCCGGTCAACGCGTTGGCGAGCGCCTTATTGAAACGTTCCCCGGTGGAGTCGCTGAGCAGGTAGTGAAAAAGCTCCATCTCTGGGAACCGCAGCTGGTTCGCCACCTCACGCTCATAGCGGTCCGCCAGTTCGGCGGGCTTGCCGGCCTCCAACGCAGCGCCCAACGCCACATCCGCGCCCCGCTCGCCCCGGAAGAAGAGCTGGAGCATGCGCACCATGTCGTAGGAGTATTCAGGCGCCGCGGTCCCGGACTGGCGCAGAGCGACGATGGAGAACCGTGCAAGACGCTCGATCACGCCGGCGTCCCTGGCCACGATCGCGAGCCACAGCGTGGTGAGCCAGTTCTTCGCATTGGCGTAGTACACCGGCCCGGTAGTGTCCAGCCGGACCGTTCGATCATCCATCCGAACCGGCACGACGCCCTTGGCCGCTGCGGCGACCGTAAAGATCGCCGCTCCCGTGTCCAGCGCGGTCCGCAGACTCAGCCACGTCTCCCGCGAGCCGCCAGCGGGATCCAACACCGTGCGGTGACCGAGGGCGCCCAGCGCGGCGAGGAACTGGAGGCTCAATGCGGCGGAGTAGCACTGAACCTCCTCGACACCACTCACCAGATCTTCGGACAACCTGTCCAGACACCTGACAGAGTAGTCGGCGAACGTCTCATGACGACTGACTTCGAGCATGGCGATCGTGCGACCTTCCAGGATCGGATAACCATTCGCCGCGCTGCCACCCCATCCGGAATCGCTTCGCGATGTCACCGCCGTACGCCTCTTTCGACCGTCCATCGTCCGTCAGACCGGCGGTGACCACGGCGACGACGGCTACCCGGTCGATGCTCTCGCGAACGAAGCGCCAGACTGTGCCGGCACCGATGGCAAAGCCGACGACCAGGCGCCTAAACGATCATATACGAGGATAAGAGACACCTTCTGACCGACAGCCCTTTGCCAACTCCTGCACCGTGTTCTTGCTTGTGACGACTGCCGCCCTTTGGTCACGTTGGTCATCGACGCTGACCGACCGGCGCAGAGCGAGACGTCTTAGCGGGCGAGAATATGACGGTACCGTTCGGCCACGGCGATGGTTTCACGCCCCACCTGCTCAAAGAATTCGCTCATGGCGTTCATTCGGGCGCCGGCCGGAGTCGAACGACCGAGGGCTTCGGCGCTTTCGCGGGCGACCTTCGCGATGTTGGTGTTGAATTGCGCGCTGGCCAGGAGTGACCGGTACCAGATTTCCTGGTCGACGATGTAGCGATCTCGTCGCCGATGGTTTCGTTCGCGGCCGATCAGGTTCATCACTTCGAGTTCGCCAACCGCCTTGGAGATGGACGCCGGACTTACGCGCAGACGTTGGACGAGGTCGGCGGCCGTGAGTCCGCCGCTGTGGGTGAGACAGAGACAGGCCAGCACCCTTGCGGACATCCGCGTCAGCCCCGACGCAACGAGAACGTCGGTGAGCTTGCCCTCGACCTCTTGCGTTCTGTCGTCCGCAGGAGGTCGTTCTGATGATTCGACTGCTTTGGGGCGTTGACGCCGAGCGCGCTCTCGCGTCGCCTCGTGCGCCTGATCCGGGCGATAACCGCCGGCGCCGCCGTTGCGGTTCACCTCGCGGCTGATCGTGGAGGTCGGCCTGCCCAGCAGCCGGGAGATCTCGGCGAATCCAAGCCCTTCGGCCAAGCCTTGGGCTATCGATTCACGATCCTCAAGTGTCAACCTGCCTTCCGGCATCAGCCGCACCCCTTCGCCGCATATTTCGACCCTTGCATTCAATCACATTCACTGCAACGATCCGTTGCGTTCATCGTCATTATCATCGCAACAATGGCTTCTAGCAGCAGTTTTAACGTTGACTGCTTCGCAAACGCAACGTAGCGTTTGTATGCGACGAAACGATCAATGGCGACCGGAAGAGAGGCACCATGACAATACCGAACAGCCTCGGAAGCAATTACGAGGCCGTGCAGCGCATATTGGACAATGCGGTGTCTTCAGGCGTGACGCCGGGCATCGTGACCGAGGTCTGGAAGGGCGACACCCGCTGGTTCGCCTCTGCGGGCAAGGCCGATATCAGCACCGGCCGCGAGCGCGCACCGGAGGAGTTGTTCCGTATCGGCAGTGCCGCCAAGGCGTTCACCGCCGCCACTACGCTGAAATTGGTCGGCGAAGGCGTACTCAGCCTCGACGACACGGTGGCGAAGTGGCTGCCCGGCCTGCTCGACGATAGTCATTATGACGGCGGCAAGATCACGTTACGGCAGTTGCTCAACCAGACCAGCGGCGCCTTCAACTTCAGCATGGACCCGGAGTTCTTCGCCGATGGCCAGGGCGAGGCCTGGTACGAACGCCGGTTCAAGGTCTTCACACCCGAAGAACTGGTACGGATCGCTCTGCGACATCCGCCCTACAACGCGCCCGGCGAAGCGTTCCGGTACTCCAACACGCAGTACTACCTGGCTGCGATGATGGTGGAGAAGGCCACGGGTGAATCGTACGGCGACGTGCTCGATCGGCTCATTCTCCGGCCACTCGACCTGACCAGGACGTCGCTGCCCACCACGCAGACGGTCATTCCCGGGCCGCATCCGGTGCACTACTCCAGGCTGCACTCGGAAGACCCGGCGGCGCCGCTGCGCGATGCGACCGAGTCGAACGAGACAACCGCCTGGAGCGCAGGTGGCATGATCTCCTCGACCGGCGACCTGCTCACGTTCTTTTCGGCGCTGTGCTCCGGCCGGATACTCAAGCCGGCGCAGATGGAGGAGATGTTCACGACCGTATCGACGGACGGCGCCGGATGGCTGCCCAACACGCGCTATGGGCTCGGCGTGTGGGTGGAGCAGAAGCTCCAGAGCGGCGTACCCGTGTGGGGCAACGGCGGCGCGGACTACGGCACCTTCACTCTCGTCATGGGCGACCGCGACGGCACGCACATGGTCGCCGGCCACGTGAACACCGACTGGTCTCCCCAAGCCTATGAGGCGTTCCTGGCCATCCTCGACATAGAGTTCGGCCCTCCGCTCCCGAACGTGTCCCCAGCCGCCAAGTAGACGGCGTCTCCCTGGTGAACTGCGAGGCGGTTGGCCCGGCCGTCGGATGCAGGCCGGGCGTCTTGGCCTTGCAGGAGGACGAAGTCGGCGTGGGCCTGTGTCTTCTCGTGCTCGGCGAGGGCCCGGTGGATGCCGGCCAGGGACGGGTTCTCGCCTTGGCGTTTCCCGGCCGGGGTGATCAGGTTCTTGGCGAGCATCTCCAGCACAGGCCGTGCGCGATCAGGTGGTCGGCCAGGGGGTGAGTTCGGCGGCGTCGCGGCCCAGCCGTTTCCTCTCATAAACGGTCAGGATGACCCGGCAGCGCCGGGGCTTGCGCCTTGAATTGGGGGCGCACCTTCACCCGGGTGGAGATCTTCTCGGGTACCTGACAAGCCCTCAGACGACATACGGAGCTCATGGCCCGCGATGAATCCCCTAGCGGCAGCCGAGCGCGGCCAGCTCGGTGTGCCCCTCATCGGCCCGGTCGGGCAGCAGCGCCAGCGTAGCTGCCCGCTCGAAGCGCGCACCCAGCCGGTACCACCGCTCCGCTGCGTCCGCCAAGGCGGCGTGGTCGCCGAGCCGGCCGCGCACCCGGGCCAGGCACGCGGCCGCCCAGTCGCTCTCGGCCGCGTACGGTTCGGCGGCGATGATCCGGTCGCCGGCGTCGGGAAGGCCGGCCATGACGGCGAGCTCGGCCCCGACGACGCGCGCGTAGCCGACCCACCGCTGATCGGAGAACGGCGCGAAGGCCCGTTCGACCTGGCCGGCAGCGTCGTCATACCGTCCACAGTGGACGGTGACCCGGACGTCGGCGAACGCCCGGCAGGCCGCCACGACAGGCGAGCCGGCCGCGACCGTCAGCGACCGTTCGCGCCATCGCCGCCGGCCCGTCGGGTCGCCGCGCAGGCCCTGGATCATCCCGGCGAGGGCGAGCGCCGAGTTCATCCACGGCATCGACGGGTTACCGTCGCGCCGCCACGCCGCCCACAACGTCTCGGCTCGGCTGATCGCCTCGTCGAAGTCGCCGGTAAGAGCAAGCACGCGCACGAGTCGCGGGGCCTGCAGGTACGGATGCTCGCCGATCGGATCGTCGCCGTGGGCCTGCCGGGCCAGCGCCAGCGCAGCGGGTAGGTCGCCTGCGCCCAGCGCGGCCCTCGGCGCGACGTGGAACGCGTCAACGATCTCGGCGGCCGCGGCTGGGTCGTGGCGCGGCAGGGTGATCGCGATCCGCAGTCGTTCGCCGGCCAGCCGATGGGCTTCCCGGGCGGCCCCCGCGCGGTCGAGCGCATTGCACAGGGCATCCATCGCGGCGAGTAATACCAGCGGATCGCCGGCCGCACGGGCGAGTTCCACGGCCTCGCGGGCCCAGCCCAGGTCGGGCATCCAGCCGTGACCCTCGTGCCACGCCGTCGCCATGGCGACCAGCGCGGCTAGACGCTGATCGCTCGGGTTCGCGTCGGCTGTCTTCCTCGCCTCGGCCAGCAGGCGCGCCTGGTCATCGGTCGCGGACTCGATCGGCCCGAAGTTGTAGCGCACGCCGACCATCACGGCCTCGGCACGCAGGTCGGCGGTGCCCGCGGCCTCGACGGCCTGCCGCATGAGTTCGGTGGCGGTGCGGTTGTCGGCGACGGTCAGCGCGGCGTAGGCGCCGGCCCGCAGGTCCTGGCCCCGCTCGATGCCGGTAGCGCACCGGGCTGCGGCCTGATAGAGCGTCCGCGCTTCGACGAACCGGCCCGCGGCGAAGGTCAGGTGGGCGAGCGTGCGCAGGAAGCCGTGGGCCGCGGGGTCCGATCCGACCGCGATGGCCGCCGCCCGAAGGTCATCGGCGACACCGTCGAACGCCGAACGCCAGTCGGCGTCCAGCCGGGACTCCACGTCGGCGGCGGTCGCGAACGCCCAGAGCAGGTACCGCTCCCGAATCGCGTCCTGCTCTCCCACGACGCTCGCCTGCGAGAGGCCGAACGCGCGGATCGAGTCGAGCAGCCGCCAGCCGGGGCCGGTGCGCACGACCAGGTTCTGATCGACCAGCCGGCCCAGCAGATCAGCCACCTCGGCCGGGGTCGCCTGCGGACTCAGCGCCGCCACGGCATTCAGGTCGAACACCCCGACGAAGGCCGACAGCCGGCGGAACAAGGTTCGCTCGTCGGCGTCGAGCAGGTCGTAGCTCCACCCGATCAGCTCGCGCAGCGAGTGATGGCGCACGTGCGCCCCCCTGCCGCCGGCCAGCAGCCGCAGCTGATCGTCGAGGCCGGTCAGCAGTCCGTCGGCGCCGAGCGCGGCCACCCGGGCGGCGGCCAGCTCGACCGCGAGCGGCAGACCGTCCAGCCGGGCGCAGACGTCGGCCACGACTGTCGGCGGCGCGGCGAACCCGGGATCCGCGGCGCCGGCTCGATCCCGGAACAGCTGCTCGACTTCGGTGCCGGCGAGTGGGCGCACGTGCACGAGCCGTTCGCCGGTGACACCGAGTCGCTGCCGGCTGGTGGCCAGCACGGTGGCCTGCGGGCAAGCGGCCAGCACCTGTTCGGTCAGCACGCTGACCTCGTCGATCACATGCTCGCAGTTGTCCAGCACCAGCAGCGGCCGGCCCGGGCGCAGCCGCTCGAACACTGCCCGCTCGACGGACTGCGTCGGGCCCACGGTCACGTCCAACGCGTCGGCGACGGCCTGCACCACCGAGCCGGCCACGGCCGCGGTCCGGACCGGCACGAGATCGACGAAGGCGCCGCCGGCGGGAAACCGCGACTCCGCCCGCTCTGCGACGGCGGCCGCCAGCCGGGTCTTGCCCACCCCGCCCGGGCCGACCACCGTCACCAGCCGGGACTTGTCCAGCGCCGACTCGACGGCGGCCACCTCCGCCGCGCGGCCCACGAAGGTCGTCCGGCTGACCGGCAGGCCGGCGAACCGCCCGGTCTGGGCCTGCTCGGCCAACGCGGCCAGGGCTTGTCGATCGGACGCGTCGAGCTTGCGCAGCAGCGCCGCGACGTGGCTCTCGACCGTCCGGACCGAAATGTGCAGCCGACTGGCGATCTGCGCGTTCGACAGGTGCAGGCCCACGGCGGCCAGCACGTCGGCCTCTCGGGTCGAGATCTTCGTCAAGTCCACGCCTACCAGGATGGCGTACGTCGGTGACGCATCCGTACCGGCTCAGTGCCCACCACTGATGTCCAGACGCGTGCCGCCCGCCAGCCTGGGTGTACACCGTCGAACAAGGAGGTCACGATGCACACCCGACCGTGTTCCCGGATGCGGGGCGACCGTCATGGACGAGCTCTCGATCCACTGGACATCCACCGGGTCCAGCGGGGGGCGGCGTCATGACCGACATCGATCTGGACGCCCACGCCCGTGGCCTGATGGACGCCAACCTGTACGTGATTCTCGGCACCGCCGACGCCGAGGGCATCCCGTGGACGTCGCCGGTCTACTTCGCGACCGCCGACTACGCCGAGATCTTCTGGGTGTCCAGCCCCGACACGCAGCATTCCCGTAACCTCGCCGCGCGTCCCCGGCTGAGCATGGTGATCTTCGACTCGACGGTGCCGGCCTACCACGGCCGGGCGGTGTACCTGTCCGGCAGCGCCGCCGAGCTGACCGGCCGCGACCTGGACCGCGGTATCGAGATCTACCCCGGAGACCCCGGCCGGGGTGGGGCCACCCTGTCGATCGAGGACGTCACCGCACCGGCCGAGTGGCGCCTGTATCGCGCGACGATCAGCGAGGCGTTCGTGCTGTGCCCCCGCGAGCCGCGGCAACCGTGCTCCCTGCACGGCCTCGCCGGCGACCATCGCGCGCCGGTGATCCCCTGGCGGCATCCGGCCTAGAGCTCGACGGCGACAGGTGGCGAGGGATGCCTGAGTGACCGCTTGACCCTGCGGGACTGCACAGCGCCGAAAGAAATCATCATGGGCAAGGCAATCATGGGTTGCGCGTCGGTGCCGGCCGACGGCTATATCGCTTACGAGGGCGTCACGATGCATCGTTACGCCAATCCAGGATGCAAAGGAGGCGAGCTTGTGCTGAGGCGGGTCGCGGAGGGTGTGCTGGTCCACGAGAGCGAGTTCGTGCAGACCAATACCGTTGTGGTTCAGGGCCGGGCCGGTGTGTTGCTCATCGACGCCGGGATAACGGGCGACGAAATGGCCGCCATCGCGGACGGCCTTCGTGAGTTGGGCCAGCCCGTTGTGGCAGGCTTCTCGACGCATCCTGATTGGGATCACGTGCTCTGGCATGCCCGGCTCGGCGAGGCGCCCCGCTACGGTACCGACCGTTGCGCGGCCTATATGCGAGGTGTGCTGGCGGACCCAGATGCGAAGGCCCGCATCGCCGCCGACCTGCTCGAGACGGAAATCGCCGGGCAGGTACCGCTGGACCTGCTCGGCCTCATCACCGGCCTGCCCGCCGGAACCGCGCGGATCCCTTGGGACGGCCCTGATGTCCGGATCATCGAGCATCAGGCGCACGCCCCGGGCCACGCGGCGCTGTTCATCGAGGAGCGCGGGGTTCTCGTCGCCGGCGACATGCTCTCTGACGTCCTGGTACCGATGCTCGACGACGGAGACCTCGCCACCGCGATCGAGGAGTACCTCACCGCGCTGCAACTGCTGGAGGGCATGGCGGGTGACGTCGACGTCGTCGTCCCGGGCCACGGCTCCGTCGGCGGATCCGATCAGATGCGGGCCCGGATCGAGCTGGATCGGGCGTACGTAACCGCGTTACGCAACGGCCAGGTCCCCGCCGACCCACGGGTCGGACCATCGGCCAAGCCCGGCTGGGAGTGGGTGAGCGACATCCACGAAGGCCAACTCCGGCGCCTCGCCCACTGAAGCGAGCGCCACCGGGGATCGGTATGCGACACAACCGGTACACGCGGGTCGCCGGTCGGGATCTGGGGCGGCGGCACGACGTTCTCCAGGATGGTCGGGCCGGTCAGCGGAAAATTGCTCTCTGCGGAGCAGCGCGCCTCGCCTCACGGGCGGACGCTTGGGCGACGTCATCGATGCGCGACTCTGGCCGAGCGGCAGGCGGGATCCATCTCTCTTCGACAAAGTCACAGAACGCAAGCAGATCGCAGGAGGCGACACCATGAACCACCCCGAGCCGCAGACCGCAGGCGGCAAAGTGCTCCTTCACTTCAGCATGTCGCTGGACGGGTTCGTGGCGGGCCCGAACCACGCCATGGACTGGCTGGCCGGGGTCACCGGCCGCGACGGCGTGGAACAGGAGTACATCAAGACCACCGGCGCGGTCCTGGGCGGGCGGAACGGCTGGGACCGCGACCCGGGCGCCCGGCCCTACAGCGAGGACTGGAACGGCCCGATCTTCGTGCTCACCCACCACCCCGAAGACGCCACGCCCGCCGACGGCGTCACGTTCCTGAACTGCGACGTGGCCGAGGCCGTACGCATCGGCCTGGAGGCCGCCGGGGGCAAGAACCTCGAAGTCCTCTCCCCGACGATCGGCCGCCAACTACTCGAACGCGGCCTGATCGATGAAATCGACCTGCACATCGCCCCCATCCTGCTCGGTGACGGCATCCGGCTCTTCGACAACCCCGGCGGCCGGCCGATCCGGCTGCGACATGCCCACGGCTCACAACCCTTCGCCGAGATCGATGTGCGCTATCACCCCGTCGCAGAAGCCTAGGAACCACGACGGCCCTCCCCTGCGATGTCCTGAGGCGTCCGCTCCCTTCACCTCACGGGCCGGGAACACCACCGACCGCACCCATTTCACCGCCGTGATGGGACGCGATACGGGTACGCCGCCCCCGGCCCGGGAAGGCCGCGCATCCGAGTGCCACAGCTCCAAAGCGACCCGGGCCTGACCGTCCGAATAGTTCTCCTCCGAAAGGCATCAAAATGGCGCAGAACATCCACGAAGACGTGACCGCCACCGCTACCCCATCTTCCGCGCAGCCGCTGGTCATCGGTGGCTTGATCGCCGCGGTGGTCGCCGGCGCGGCGACCGCGACCGTCGCCGCGGTGGGCGAGCTCGCCGGGATCAGCCTGGTTGTCGGCGGCGCGCCGATTCCGGTGCCCGGGTTCGCCGTACTGACCGTCATCTTCTCCGCGGTGGGGTTGGTGCTGGCACTGGTGCTGGCCCGCTCGGTTCGCCGCCCGCGCACGGTATTCGCCCGAACCACCGTGGCGCTCACCGTGTTGTCGCTGGTGCCGGATCTGCTCGTGGACGCGGCCCCGGCCACGAGGGTGCTGCTGATGCTGACGCACGTGGTCGCCGCCGCGATCGTGATCCCGGCCATCGCCCGCCGCCTGTCCGCCTGAACCTTTCAAAGCACGCAGTACCTGCCGGCCGCCCCCGGGCCGGAGCAGCACGGAGCGGGCGATGTCGCCGACGTGATGCAGTTCGACGCGGCGTTCGGTGGCGAGCGAGGATTTGGCCATCAGCAGCGCCGCCACCGAGGTGTCGCCGATGCGGCTGCTCAGGTTCAGGTCGAGGGATTCGCGGTGCTTGCGGATGGCCCGGATGTAGCGGACGACCTCGTCGTGCTCCTTGACCTGGATCAGACCGGAGATGACGTGGAGCTGGTTGGCGAACTCGCGGGCCTCGCCGGCGCCGGTCAGCACGTCGTACAGGCGGTCGCGGATGCCGAGCGCGGGCAGGGTCATGCCGACGCAGTGCTCGGGCAGGTCCAGCAGCGTGCGGCCCATGTCGTTGACCATGGTGAGCCGGCGCTGCTGGTCCAGGGCGATTACGACAGATCGAAGGGGGCGGGCGAGTGGCCTTCCCAGATCTGGCGGGATGCCTGTTCGGGGTAGGGCAGAGTCTTCGACTCGGTGTCCAGGACGCGGGTGAGGTGCCCGCCGGGCCGGTGGGCGGACCAGCCCGCGTCGCCGGTGGTGACGAAGCGGACCCATGCCTCCTGGAGTTCGCGGGAGAGCGCGACTGCCTCGGGAGAGGGCTCCTCGCCGATGAGCTGGGTGCCGACGGGGCTGTCCAGCGTGCCGAACGCCAGGGGCACGTCGAGGCTGTGGCAGGCGCCCAGGATGCCGCCGAGGGCCGGGGCGACCCAGCACAGTTCGAACAGGTACGAGGTGCCGCCGGCTGCGGCGTTCGCCTCGGCCAGCTTCTGTGACGGCATGCGGAAGAGGGCGTCGGAGTACACCGTCTCCACCAGCTCCTCCGGGCCTGCCTGCGGGAACGCGGCACGGTAGGCCCGCGCGCCGTCAGGCTGCGGGGCGTGCAGTTCCAGGGCTGCGTGGGCGTCCTCCTCGGTGAAGGTGCCGTACCGTCCGCTCATGACGCTGAAGTACCGGAATTCGTCCCGGGTGTGGCCGACCAGCAGTTCGGTCCCGCTCGCGCGCGCGCCGGTCAGCGCGGGCCAGGGCGTTTCCGGGAGGACCTCGCCGTCGACGACGGGGCACAGCGCGGTGCCGGTCTCCGTGAGGCGTCCCCAGCTCTCCCGGTGCGCGTGGAGGCCGGCGTTGAAGGAGGTGAGCTCGGCGGCCAGGTGCCATGGGTCGATGTCGCGCAGGGCCTCGGCGGTGGGGGCCGCCGCGCCGAGCCGGTCCGCGAACGCGGCGGTGACCTGCCGTGCCAGCGCGGGGGTGCTGTGCAGCCCCGGCACCGAGTGGGCGATGGCCCGCCGGAACAGTCCGCGCGCCGGCTTCATCGTCAGCAGGGCGGCGACCGACCCCGCCCCGGCGGACACCCCGGCTACGGTGACCCGGCCGGGGTCGCCTCCGAAGGCGGCGATGTTGCGCTGCACCCACTCCAGCGCCGCGATCTGGTCGAGGAATCCGCGGTTGGGCGGCGCGTCGTCGAGGAACGCGAAACCCTCCGCGCCCACGCGGCAGTTGATGGTCACCACGACGAGTCCCGCCTCGGCCAGCGCTGCCGGGTCGAACATCGGGTCGCTCGACGCCGCCGCGAGGTAGCCGCCCACGGGGATCCACACCAGCACCGGCAGTCCCGCCGCGCCGGGATCGGGAGTGCCGACGTTGAGCGTCAGCCAGTCGGTGCCCTGTGGGGGCACGTCGATCGGCAGGGACAGCGGCACCACGGGGCCGAACTCGACCGCCTGCCTCGTCCCCTCCCAGCGGTGCGGCGGCGCGGGCGCGGCGAAGCGGAGCGCTCCGACCGGGGGCTGGGCGTAGGGGATGCCGCGGAACACCGCGTGCCCCTGCCGCCGGCGCCCCTGCACCACGCCTTCCGTGGTCCGTACCTTTGGCTGCTCGGACATGACGATTCCTTCCCTCGAGTGGAACCCAGGATTATGGGTCAGGTGTATTATGTCAATCGTATTGGAACAGTCTCGGGGTACGAGGAAGGGGCCGGCGATGCCGAAACAGGTGGATCACCGCGGACGCCGCGAAGCGATCGCCCGCGCACTGTGGCGGGTGGTGGAGCAGCGCGGCGTCACACAGCTGACGATGCGCGTGGTGGCGCAGGAGGCGGGCATGTCACTCGGGCAACTGCAGCACTACTTCGCCTCCCGGACCGCCATGATCTCCTTCGCCATGGACTTCGCGTCCGAGCAGACCTCGGTACGCGTACACCAGGGGCTCGAAAAGCTCGGTGACCGTCCGCACCCCCGTGACGTGCTGCGACTGACGATCGCGGAAATGCTCCCCCTGCATGCCGACGCCCGCGCGACCAGCCGGATGAGCGCCGCCTACGTCCTGGAGGCGCTGCACGACGAGGCCGTGCACGAGCAGGCGCGCCGCGGCCTCGTCCAAGGGCGGGCCCTCGTCGAGCAGTTGGTCCGCCAGGCGATCGCCGACGGGCACATCGACTCCGGTCGCGACCCGGCGACCGAGACCAACCTGCTCCTCGCCCTCACCGGCTTCACCTCACTGATCGAACTCGACGTGATTGAGCCCCAGGACGCGCTCGCCGCGATCGACGTGCATCTGGACCGGCTGTTCAGGGGTACGTGACCTGCCCCCGGACACGGGGCAGGGGGGACAAGATCAGCTCTCCGGCCTGGTGCCATCTGACCGGCCACCTCTACCTCGGCACCGAGCCCGCAACGACCGTCCCATCTACGCCCTGAGCGTCCGCGCCGACGCCCGCCGTACCGAGCCCCACGCACCGTGGCGGTCAACCACCGACTGACCCTCACCCAGCTCCATGTTCGCGCGGTCTCGGGGGTGGACCTGCAGTGGAACCGTTTCGTACGGCAAGCGCCTTCCCGCAGGCCGGGGCAGGTGCCGGACGGGGCCTGCGTGGGGTCGTCAGCGTACGTTTCCGTTCCGGCGCAGCTCACTTGTGATCATGGTTTCGGGGGTGGATCGGCTGGTTGGTGACGCCTGGCGATGGTGATCTTCGTGTCCGGAAGTCCTCAGTAACGGACAAGATCGACTAGTGGCAGAACTCAGTCCGGAATCAATGTTGCGAAACATCCCGTCACGCAGCCGGGTTTCGATACACGATCGAGCTTGTGAGCCTGCCTGTGCGCCCCCTCGCCGGTCAGCGCATCGGCTGCGCCCGAATCTCCAGCACGTCACAGAACCTGGATGGACAGACTGACGCGCTGAACGTGGCGGGTTGCGAGAAAATCTTCGCCGACACCAACGCCGCCAAGCAGTGGATCACCCATCTGCACCAGTTACAGGTGGTGCTGTTCCACCGCGGACAGATCGCCACCCAGCCCCGCAAGCTGATGCCGTCCTGGAAGCCGCCACTGGTGCTGCCACCACGGATGCAGGCAGTGGCGGACAAGTGGCTGGCAGCCCGGCGGCTCACCGACGCGCCACTGACGGTGGAGAAGCTGGAAATCGCCCTGCGCAAGTTCGGCGAGTGGATCACCGAACACCATCCCGGCATCGTCTCCTATGCCGACGTCACTCGCGACCACTGCCTGGCCTGGGCGGAGTCGCTGGCGCAGACCCCCGCCGAGAAGACCGGCAAGCCGCTGGGCCCGGTCACTCGCAACCAGCGCATCTCCGCGCTGTCGCTCATGTTCCGGGACGCCTCAGCGTGGGAGTATGACGACGTCCCCGGCTTCGCACCCATCCCCCGCGCGATGCGCCCAGGACGCAACAGCGGAATCCCGCGCTTCATCCCCGACCACGAACTCGATCTGGTTATGCCCGTCATCAACCAGATCACCTGCCCGTTCCAGCATGCGGCACTGCTGATCGCCCGCTGGTCCGGAGCCCGTCGCGACGAGATCCGGCACCTGCCGGTCGACTGCCTGGACCACTACCCGGACGGAACCCCGCGGCTGCGGCTGCCCGGCCGCAAGACCTACAAGGAACGGATGGTCCCGCTTCACCAGGACGCCGCCGACGCGCTCCAGACGCTCATCGAGCTACGCCAGAACGGCCCGGAGCGCCCCTTCACCGACCCCCGCACCGGTGAGCAGGTCCACTACCTGTTCATGAACCACGGCAAGCTGCTGTCGCTGTACTACCTGTTCAACACCCCGATCCAGCAAGCCTGCATCCAGGTCGGGCTGGTCGACCCGGGCCGCAAGAAGAACGGCCCCGGCGTCCGGGGCACCATCTCCGCCCGCCGCTTCCGGCACACCGTCGGCACCCAGCCCGCCGAGCGCGGCGCCAAGCTGCACACCATCATGAAGGTGCTCGGCCACTCCTCGGTCTCCGAGGCACTCGTCTACACCCAGATCAGCGACCAGGAAGTCCTGCGCGACCACAAGTCCGTCCTGGTCCCCGGCGCGGTCATCGCCGGACCGGCCGCGCTCGACGTGAAGTCCGGCGTCCTGCCCGAGGAAGCGGTTCACTGGCTGAAGACCAACTTCTTCAAGACCGAGCTTGAGCTCGCCACAGCGCCACCGCCCGCCGGCTGCAGGGCCTGCTCAATGATCTCGGAGACCCCGTCGACCGTGACGGCGCCCCTGAGCGAGGGCCTTCTTGAAGAATGATTCCGTCCTCTAACTCAACCATCACGTGGGAGTCCGCACCGGCACTAGCGCGGCCACCGCTCCACGATCACCATCACCGCTGCGGTGATCATGCATGCCAGGACGAGCGTCGACAGCAGGACGACGAACATGGTTCCGTTCTGCGGCCCGGCCTGGCCTGCCATGGCCGCGCAGTCACCCAGCAGCAGGATGACCCACCCGGCTAAGAGCGGCAGCAGGTAGAGATTGCGGTGACGGTTCAAGATGCATCCCTCGCGGTCGGGAAGATGACAGCCGTTGATCTTCTCGTATTGGTGGGATGAAGGAAGCCTGCAGAGTTGAGCGCCTCCCACGCGAATGCCTGTTCGTTCCGGCGGAGTGGTCCGACTTTCATGATCCATCGGGCTGGTGACTGAGGACTCGAGACAGCCACTCAGGGAGGATCGTGCAGCTCCATCGGCTGAACGACCCGCGAGCACGTCACGCGGTCCGCCGTCTGCTCGGTGCGCAGCGCCGACGATGTGGCCAAGCGCCTTTCGCTCGGCGGCGCTGCGCAAGCTCCGGAGGCGGGCAACCCGGACTAGCTTCATGATCGTGGTAGGGCGGTGCGCGCCCCTGGCAGGACGGCGCCGGGCCCGGACGATCGGCGTACGCAGACGAATCGAATCTGCCCTGTGGGCTTGACCTTGACGCTGCGTCAGCCCTCCATTCTGGCGGTCATGAGCAGCCTTTTCCTGAGCGGGAAACGGGTCCCGGCGCCGCCGCCGGCTGAGGTCGCGGGACGCCCGGGCGGCTTGACAGCCGCGTCGCAAGGTTGCATGGTTACTTACACATGTAGCTAACCAGTTGGGCGGCTAAGCCAACGATGGACCACGACCGACCGATCTTCCTTCAGATCGCCGAGCTGATCGAGAACTCGATCATCGACGGGTCGCTGGTGGAGGAGGCCCAGGTCCCGTCCACCAACGAGCTTGCCGCCTTTCACCGGATCAACCCGGCCACCGCGGCCAAGGGCGTCAACCAGCTCGTGTCGGAGGGAACGCTCTACAAGCGACGCGGCATCGGCATGTTCGTCGCCGGTGGCGCCCGGGCCAGGCTGCGCGAGCGGCGACGGGAACGGTTCGCCGAACAGTACGTGGAACCCCTGCTCGCCGAGGCCCGCAAGCTCGGTATCGGCCACGACGAGCTGATGAAGATGATCGATTCATTCGGTGCGGTTGTCGGGAGGGACCTGGGATGACGGCGGTGGTAACCGCACACGGGGTGACCAAGCGCTTTGGTGACGTCACGGCGCTCGACGACGTGAGCTTCGCGCTGGCCGAGCACACGATCTACGGCCTGCTCGGGCGCAACGGGGCGGGCAAGACCACCCTGATGCAGATCCTCACCGGGCAGGCGTTCGCGTCGTCGGGGAACGTGTCGGTCTTCGACGCGCCGCCGGTGGAGAACCCGGCCGTCCTGTCGAAGGTCTGTTTCGTCCGGGAGAGCCAGCTCTACCCCAACGTCTACACCGTGCGCCATGTCTTTCGCACCGCACGCCGGCTGTTTGCGAACTGGGACGACACGTTCGCGCACGGCCTCGCCGCGGACTTCCAGCTACCGGCCGGGCGGCTGGTCCGCAGGCTCTCGCGGGGCATGCTGTCGGCCCTCGGCGTGACCGTCGGGCTGGCCGCGCGGGCGCCCCTGACGTTCTTCGACGAGCCGTACCTCGGGCTCGACCCGGCCGCCCGGCAGCTTTTCTACGACCGCCTGCTCGCCGACTACGCCGGGCATCCCCGCACCGTGGTGCTGTCCACCCACCTCATTGATGAGGTGAGCGATCTGGTCGAGCGGGTGCTGCTCATCGACCGTGGCCGGCTGCTGCTCGATGAGGACGCCGACGACCTGCGCGGGCGGGCGGTGGCGGCCACCGGACGGGCGGAGGCCGTGGACGGGTTCGCCGCCGGACGCACCGAGTTGCACCGCGAGCGGTTGAGCGGCCTGGTCCGGTCGACCATCCTCGGTGGGCTCGGACCGCACGCGAAGGCGCTCGCGCAGGAGCTGAACGTCGAGCTGGAGCCGCTGTCGTTGCAGCAACTCGTGGTCCGCCTGACCGTACCGCCGACGACAACGGCGCCGGCGGACCGGGAGGCCGCCCGATGAACCGCATCCGTCAGGTGGCCCGTCTCCAGATGCCGGCCTGGCCGCAGATCCTGGGCTGGACGTGGAGCATGATGGCCGTCGCGTTCGGCATCAACCTGTTGACCTTCATGGCGAACTACGACCCGGGCGACGGCGTGACGAACACCGGCGGCCTGGTCAGCCTGTGGGGCGTCGCGATCGGGATGGCCACCGTCTCGGTCACCCAGATCTTCCCGTACGCGCTGGGCATGAGCGTGACCCGCCGGGAGTTCTACCTGGCCTGGTCGCTGCTCGCAGTCGTCCAGTCGCTGGCCTACGCGCTGGTGCTCTGCCTGCTGCGCGCCGTGGAACAGGCCACCGGCTACTGGGGGATGGGGATGCGCTTCTTCGGCCTGCCGTTCATGGATGACGCCAACCCGGTGCTGCTCCTGCTCGGGTACGCGGTACCCATGCTGGTCGTGACCCACCTCGGGATCCTGCTCGGCACGTTGCACCTGCGCTGGGGTACCACCGGCGTCCTCGCCAGCCTCACCTTGGCGTTCACAGCGCTCGGGCTGGCCGCCGCGCTGATCACGTGGACCCGGCAATGGCACGCGATCGGCCGCTGGTTGCTCGACCAGTCCCCCACGGCGCTGCTCGCCGGCTGGCCGGTCCTGGTGGCCGCCGCGTTCGCGGTCGGCGGGTACAGGCTCATCCGCCGTGCCACGGCATAGACGCGGTGGGCACTCGGCCGCTCCGGACACCGGACAACGCGAACACCAACATCCGCCGTGATGGGCCGCCAGATTGTCAGCCCTGTCCGCCCCCGTCCTTGGGAGAGATGCAATGACGAACAACAACACGCCCCCGCCCGCCGAAGGTCTCGGGATCTGGGCAAATCTCGGGATCTGGATCGCATTTGGCGCTGCCTTCGGCCTCCTCGTCGGCGTCGTCGTCGGGGGTTTTTTCGACAACTTCACTTACGGTGTCGGGCTAGGTTCGTCCTTCGGTCCGGGCCTGGGTGTGGCCGCCTGGGCCGTCTTCATCGCGCCGCGAAGGAATGCCCGCCGCGACTCCTGAGCGTCGCGCCAGGTCGTCGGTATGCTGCCCATCATCCGGGTCGCGTTCATCACCCGCGGCTCCGCACTGCGCGCCGCCTTCCCCAAGGGGCGCTGATCGGGCGTCGAGCGCGTTTCCCCACCCTCGGCGGCGCCGCCCCGCCCCACGTGAGACGGCGTCTGCCGCTCAGCGGCAGGGTGTGAGTGCCCTTCTCGCAGCTATCCCGGTCCGCTACTGGGCCCCACTCGGGTCCGCGTCACCAGCCGCAAAGTAGCGCTGAGTAACCATCGCTACTCTGTGTGGTCGCAAGGTTGGTCATCTCAGTGTCGAGTAACGGTCGTCTGTCAATCACGGAGCCGCAGGTGGGCACCGTCGATAACTCGTGTCGAAAATCAATGTCGGTGAACGGTCCGTGGAGTAGATTTCGCCAGTGCTCTTCGGCTACGCGCGGATCAGTACCGCCGGCCAGAACCCCGACCACCAGATCGACGCGCTGCTGCGCGCGGGCCTCGACCGCGATGCCATCCATCTGGACAAGGCCAGTGGCGCCAAGGCTTCTCGGCCCAGCCTCGCGCTGGTTCTCAAGCTGCTGCGCGAGGGCGACACGCTGAAGGTCACCCGGCTGGACCGGCTGTCGCGCTCGGTCCTGCACTTGGTCACCCTCGGGGCGGACCTGCGCGAACGCGGGGTGGGACTGCATGTGATCGAGCAGGTCATCGACACCGACACGATGGAGAGCCGCGCGATGTTCGGTATGTTGTCGGTCCTGGCCGAGCTGCAGCGCGAGCTGATCGTGGCCAACACGATGGACGGCCTGGCCTCCGCCCGCGCCCGCGGCCGGGTCGGCGGACGCCGGCCCAAGCTCACCGCCGACCAGGCCGCCCTCGCCCAGCAGCTGTACGACATGCGGGACAAGACCGTCCAGCAGATCGCGGACTTGTTCGGGGTGCCGCGCTCGACGGTGTACGGGCATCTGAAGGGCGACACTGTGCCCCGCCAGCCAAAGAAGACCCTGGATAGGGCGTAGTCGGACCGGGGGCGGAGTTTTGTTTGTCGTGGTCGGCCTACCGGCCCCGGGGCTTGGGTGGCCGGGGTGATCTGGTTGGCGTAGGGCCCGGTATGGGTGTCGGCCAGGTTGTCCGACCCGGCCCGCAGGAGGCCGGCCAGGTGGTTGGCCACCAGCATTGCGGGTTGGAGGACGATCGTGACGTCCGTCCGCTTAGCCGGGGTCGGCGCAGAGTTGGGAGGTCAAGGCGGTGCGGGCCCACTCTTCCCACGTGTCCGGTGACCAGTCGCGGTCGCGGACGAAGATCAGGTAGAGCTGCGGGCTGAGGAGGCCGAACAGCAGGTCCGCCGCCATCTCGATGGAGAGGCCGGGACGGGTGTCGGGCTTGCCGGCCAGGGCTTCGGCCGCTGCGTACTGCACGGTGTAACGCGGGTCGGGGCCGTCCGGCCACTGCGCGGCGATCTCAGGGTCGGTGGCCGCGGCAGCCGCGATCAGCGGCATGATCGGGGCGACTCGGCCCAGGATCTCGCGGGTGCCGTGGACGTGCGCGCGCAATTGCCCGGCTGCGGTGGGCTCGGCGCACGCGGCGCGAAACCACTCACGATCCATGGTGGCGACCGGCTCGGTGTCCCCGGCGATGGACGTGTCGACGACGTCCTTGAACAGCGTGCGCTTGTTGCGGAAGACGAAGTAGATCGTCTGGACGGCCACGCCCGCCCGGTCCGCGACCTCCTGCAGGTTCGTCGCCCCGTAACCCTGCGCGACGAACAGCTCGCGAGCCGCCTCGACGACCTTTTCACGGGTGTGCCGTGAGCGCTCGGCTCGCTTGTCCGGCCGTTTGACTTTGTCCATATTGCGAGTATATCTCTAGAGTATGTCACTAGAGTTCAACTCTATATTCTTGGAGGAGACGATGGACCAGCCCAACGCCACCCAGAAGCCGGAACCGGACCTGGCCTCAACGCAGCGAGACCAGGAGGAGGAGTCCGTCCACCGTGCGCTGGAGGGCTACTACCGCGCCGGCAAGCCGCCGTGGGACACCGGCCTGACGCCGCCCGAGCTGGTCGCCCTGGTAGAAGGGCACGGCGCGCTGCCGCCCGGCCGCGCCCTCGAACTCGGCTGCGGCACGGGGACCAACGCCACCTACCTCGCACGGCACGGCTGGGAGGTGGCGGCCGTCGACCTGATCGACCGCGCCGTCGACCAGGCCAGAAAGAAGGCTGCAGCGACGGGAGTGGCGGTACGGCTGCTGCACGGAGACGCCACCCGCCTCGACGAGCTGGACGTGCCGGGCCCCTTCGACCTGTTCTTCGACCTGAGCTGCTACTGCGGGGTCCCGCTGCACCGCCGCGACGCCTACGCCGCCGGGCTCACCCACCGCGCCGCTCCCGGAGCACGGTTGCTGATGTTCGGGTACGGCCCCGAGCCGCTCGGCAATCCAATCCCCGAGGTCACGTCGTGGGCGGCGGGCGTCACAGCCGATGAGCTCCGCGCCAGGTTCGCCGGCTGGGAACTACTCGACGTCACACCGGGCACCAACTCGGTGCCGACCTTCTGGTTCACGCTGCGCCGCGACGCCTAGGAATCTCCGGTCGCGGGTTTCTGTAGGTCTGTGGCAAGTTTCACGCCGCCCGAGCAAGTCGAGCTTGGGCGGCGTAGTGGTCGACATGCCGGGTGACGGCCCTGAGCGCCGCTCGTAGTCCAGGTGGCATTTGAGGCTGATCGGTCGCGGCGAGTGGCGCCGACTCGCCAGCCGGCCCGCGGTGCGGCAGTTGCGGCCGGGGCTCCGGCGGCTGAACCCCGATTCACCTGAACGGCGAATCCGTGCTGTTCAACCGGCTCGAACACCCTCGCTAACCACCGCGGTGCCCTCGGGCGCTACTAGAACGTGGAGATCACCATCACAACCGGCACCGTGACCCTGCGACCAGTCGGCCGGGTGGTGGGCGGTCGCAGCGAGATGGTCGAAGACGACTGGCACGACGTTCGAGCCGTGATCCGGCTGGACGGTGAGACCTTCACCGCCTCGGCGGTGCTCGGCCTGGAGGGCTTCTCCCACCTGGAGGTCGTCTTCCTCTTCGATCGGGTCGACCCAGCCAAGGTACGCACCGATCCCCGCCCCCCACGAGGGAACCCGAGCGCGGCCCCTGTAGGGATCTTCGCCCACCGGGGGCCATACCGTCCCAACCGTCTTGGTGTCTCCCGCTGCCGACTCCTCGCCGTGGACGGCCTGAACTTGCACGTCGCCGACCTGGACGCGCTGTCAGGCACCCCATCCTGGATATCAAGCCGTACCTGATCGAGTTCGCCCCCCGCCATCCGGTCACCCAACCGGCCTGGGCCACCGAGCTCATGAGCTCCTACTACTGAGGTTCCGGACGGCGGGCCCCCGCCGTCCGTCCAGTGATCAACCTGATCGCAGGGCCATGGCCTCTCGTAGACGACACCCATCACCCGTGTCTGCGACCAGGCCGAGCACCTCCGCATCGTCCAATGAAGAGAGCTACTGATATGAACGTATTCCTGTGGATACTGGCCTGTCGTTAACGAGGCTGTCACCAGGTACATGGGGTGCTGTCGAAGCGGTTCTTGACGTTCTTGCATGGCCGGGCGTGGACGCATGCGGAGGGGCCGACGGCGTTGTTCGATCAGTCGGTGGCGTGGCTGCGCCGGCATCGGGTGCTGCTGCCGGGGGTGACGGTGCTGGAGCGGCTGGTGGCCAGCGTCCGGGAACAGGCTGATGAGCGCCTGTATGCGACGGTGACGCGTCAGGTGGAACGCGTCGACGCGGGGTTGCCGCGGGCGTTGGCGGCGCTGCTGGTGGTTCCCGAGGGGGCGCGGATCTCGGAGCTGGAGCGGCTGCGGCAGGCGCCCAAGCGGCAATCGGGCACCGAGATGGTCAAGGCGCTCAAGCGAGTGGACGACATCGCGGCGTTCGAGCTGGGGCGGGTGCGGGTGGGCAAGGTGCCGGTGCGGCGGATGAAGACGCTGGCCAAGTACGGGGCGGGTACCAAGGCGCCGTTGCTTGCCAGGTTGGCTGAGCCGCGCAAGACGGCCACGATGCTGGGGGTGACCCGGTCGTTGGAGGCCGAGGCGATCGACGACGCTCTCGATTTGTTCGCGCTGCTGATGGCCACCCGGTTGATCTCGCCGGCGCGGCGCAAGTCGGCGGGCGAGCGGCTGGCGATGTTGCCCAGGCTGGAGAAGGCCTCCAAGCTGCTGTCGCGGGCGGGCCGGGTCCTGGTGGAGCAGCTGGACCTGGTTGCCGAGGTGGGCGCCGATCTGGACGTGGCCGCGTTGTGGACGGCGGTCGCCTACCAGGCCGGCGTGAGCAAGGAGCAGGTGCTGGCCGCGCTGGGGCAGGTGGAAGAGCTGGTGCCGGAAGAGGACGGGGACGGGTCGGCGGAGGCGGCATTGCGTGCCGCGCTGGCCGACAAGTACAACACCGTCCGGCCGTTTTTGAAGTTGTTGGGCGAGTCGAAGGCGCTGGGGGCGGCGGCGGGCGGGCGTCAGGTGCTGGCCGCCGTACGCTGCCTGCCGGAGCTGGCGCGCCGGCAGGTCGGCAAGAAGCCGCTCCTGCCCGCTACGGGAACGCTGCACGATGAGCAAGCACGGCCGCACCCTGCAGGTGCACCCCACGACGCCCTGTTACGCCAAGCACGCCACCAATGGATCACCGACCCCGATCTGACCGCTGTCTACCGGCGACATCGCCCCATGGTCGAACGCTCCATCGCCTGGCTGATCGGCGCGGACGGCCGCGCCCGCAAGCTCCGCTACCGCGGCGTCCTGCGCAACGACCTCTGGCTCCACCTACGAGCAGCCGCCCTGAACCTGCGCCGCCTGATCAACCTCGGGCTCACCCCCGTACAGGGCATCTGGACCCTGCAACCGACCGCCGGCTGAGACCACCCAGCGGGCAGCAAGCCCAAGGCAGCTTCATCCCCAGACCTCGACTGCCACATCCTCTACCTGCAGTCGATCACATCAACAACATCTTCAGACGGCTCCTAGCCGAGGCAGAGGAGCATGTGCGGAGTCTGGCGGCGGAGGGCGGTGAGGACAGCCAGTAGGCAGGGCTCGGTGGAACCGCCCTGGTCGAAGCGAGCGCAAAGCCATGCGGGGTCCACCCATGCGTAGACCGGCGGGTCCCCGGGCTCGATGCGCGCCCGGGGGAACTACCGCACAGTCCACCGAGGCGGTGTTCCACAGACCGTCCCTGAGCCCGGAAGGCGAACGGGGTAACTCGGAGCTGAGGTCGGACAGCGCCACCTCCCTACGACGGAATCTCCCAGACGTCGACGGAACTGAACCTTCCACTGCTGACGACCACAGGACGACCGTGGAGCTCGGCCAGCCGTACCCCGAACACCTCGGAATCGTACTTCTGGAACGGCCGGCCCAGCACCCGACGTTCCGTCAGGTCCCAGACGCAGATGGTGCCGTCCTCGGCCCCGGTGACAGCGACGGGGACCCCGTGCACGGTGTCGGCGTCGAGGCACACGATCTCGCCACCAGGCACGGTGAGCTCCTCCCCCCACTCGCCGGACCTCGGATCTCCCACCAGGAGCCGCTGCTGGCCCGCCGCCACGACCTGGGTACGACCATCTACCACCACCAGGGCGAAATCAGTGAGCGTCGCCCCGGGGAAGCGACCCGAGTCCTCGGAGCCGGCAAGGCGATCGAGGCTGTCGAACTCGGCCAGAGGCCTTCCCTCGACATCCCATACGGCCACGACTCCGCTCGGGTGACCGCCGACCACCACAGGGCGGCCGTCCAGCAGTCCCGCCGCGGCAGCACTACTGGTCCTCGATTTGCACCACAACCTGACACTGACCAGGGAGTCGTACGGTGAGGGCTGCTCCGGCTTGTCCTCGTCGCCGTCGTCGTCGTCAGGCTCGGTCAGGGACGGGTCCCAGAGATCCACCCCCGTGAAGCTCGAAGCTCCCACGACGAACCTTGAATACCCCCCGAAGTCGGCCCTGACCGCGGAGGCCGTGCCGTAATCCTGTGCACTCAGCCGTACCCTGCCAGTCGTCAAGTCCCACATTGCGAAGCCTTGGTGGTCACCACCACCGCCGATCACGATCCGCCCGTCCACCACCGCCGCACAGAGCGAGGTGAGCTCGGTGAAGCTTTCCTCATCCGGAGCGTCGAGCTCGTACGTCATCCAACGGTCGGCTCCCGGATCCCAGGTGCAGGCACGGCAGTCCTCGTCGGGGGTGCCGACGACGAGCAGTTGACCGTCGAGGGTGATGAGATCGAAGTCGTACATATGACTGCCGAACGTGCCGAACGGGGCCAGGCTGCTGATGAGCGGCTCATTGCTTGTCATGCCCGCATCTTGCCAGCACCCTCTGACCTCCAGGGTCCTCAAAACCGTACGCGGGGTCGCTGACGTAGGTCGCATCTGTGTACTCGCTCAGGCCATCGAGCAGTGCCTGCAACGCCAGCCATTTCGAGTCGTCGCTGAAATCGGTGCGCAGCACAAGGGACGTCAGGTCGGCGGGCTGAGGAAGGCTCATAGAGATGATCTTTCCTAGCGGCCACGCGCACATGGACTTTCCGGACAGAGGTTTCCGGACGATATCGCACCTGGTCGTTAGGGTGTCCAGCAACGTATACGTTTCTGGACGGGCGAGGGGGCTCACATAACGTTCATCTACGACGGCCAGCGGCCGAAGATCCTGCGAGCGCAGGTCGACGGCAAGGATGGCTACGTCCTGCTGCCCGACCAGGACGACCCCGAAGGGGCGATCTACTTCTCCTCCTGGCAAGGCGGCCTCACCCGGTGGGTGTCGGAACTGTCCCTCATCATCGGCCAGACTCCGCCGGAAGACCTGCCGCCCCTCGATGAATACCTCCAGACGCCCTGACCCCCTCACGCCCGCCACGAGGACTCATGGGCCGCATCGTCGCCTACGCGCGGGTCTCCACCCGCGATCAAAACCCCCAGCTCCAGCTCGACGCGCTCGCCGAGCACGGCTACGACGTCCTGTTCCAGGAAAAGATCTCCAGCCGCCTGCGCGGGAACCGTCCCGAATTCGCCGCCGCCCTGGCCGCACTGCGCCCCGGCGACACGTTGAAGTTCTGGAAGTCCGACCGATGGGGCCGCTCAGCCGCGCACGTGCTGACCGTGGTGACCGAGCTGCGCGAGCGCGGCGTCAAGGTCGTGTCCCTGACCGAGAACTTCGACCTGGACACCAAGGAGGGCCGCTTCATGTTCGCGGTCCTGGCGGCCGCCGCCGAGTACGAACTGGAACTGCGCGCCGAGCGCCAGGCCGAGGGCATCGCCGCCGCCAAGCGCCGCGAAGCCACCGGCGCCATGCTGCCTGGCAAGAAGAAGACCGGCCGGCCGCGCGCCATCGGCCCCGCCGAACTGGACACCCTGCGCCGCCTGGTCGACGACGGCGCCTCGGTCACCCAAGCCGCCCGCACTCTCAAAATCGGACGCTCCACCGCCTACGCAGCACTCGCGCGGCGCTGACCAGCGGCTATCCCACCGACATTCCGTTTCTGCCCGCTGGCACCCCGAGCAAGATCCTTCTCAGCGCCGACGGCTGTCCGCCTGTTCCTCGACCCCGATGAAGTCCCAGAGTTCATGCGAACTGAAGGTTCATCCGATGGAACTGAAGGTTCTTCATCCCTCATGGACCGTTTCGACCCTTGGGTTCGTCGCGCCTGGCGGGGTCTTGCTCTTCAGCTGCGGTGGCCAGGAGAACGCGGGCGTTCTCGGCGTAGCGGATAGCGGTCTTGGGGTCGAGGCCGAACACTGCGGCGAGGTGGAGCGGGTCCGGGCCGTGTGTGAGGGCTTCCTCAAGCTGCCGATCAACGCGAAGGCGTTCGAGCGTCGCAGCCTGACCGCGGAGCTTCTTGGCGAAGTAGATCTTGGAGACCGGGCCGGTGCCGAGGGCACTCAGCTGATTGA
>NZ_FNVT01000024.1 GCF_900108335.1 Nonomuraea solani | reverse complement strand
TGAGGCCGCCGAGGAACACGCCGGCGGTGCCGCCCGCGGGTGCGGCGGCGCCGTACAGGGCCAGGGCCTTGGTCAGTTCTTTGGGGTCGTGGCCGAACAGCATCATCAGCAGGGTGAGTGCGGATGGGGCGATCAGTGCGGCTCCCACGCCCTGGATGGCGCGGCCGGTCAGTTCGATCCACGCCTCGGGGGCGATGCCGGCGAGCAGGGAGCCGGCCGGCAGGATCAGCCATCCTGCTGCGAATAGGCGGCGGGCGCCGAACAGGTCTGACAGGCGTCCGCCCAGGAGTAGCAGGCCGCCGAAGGCCACGACGTAGGCGTTGAACACCCACGACAGGTTCTCTTGGGAGAAGCCGAGGTCTTCCTGGATGTGGGGCAGGGCCACGCCGATGATCGAGGTGTCCATGATGACGATGAATTGGGCTGTGGCGATGAGGGTCAGGGCGGCCCAGCGGCGGGGGGATGGTGTGGGCATGGTCGTTCTCCAGCCTTAAGGTCGGCATACCCCCTAGAGGTATGTCGGGTGGTGGCTAATGAATACCACTGGGGGGTATCTGTCAAGTCCTGGGGGTCAGCGGTCTGCTTCCGGGTGCCGCCGCAGGACCGCCAGGACGATGAGTGCCGCCGGGCTGGCGAGGGCGAAACCGATGGCCATGCCGGTGGTGAGCCCGAGCAGCTCCTGGAGCCATCCGAGGGCCACGTACAGGGCGCCCGCCAGGGCGGCGGACACGCCGAGGACCATGCCCGCCGCGCTCGCCGGCGCGCCGGGCGCGAGGTCTTGGGCGATGACGACGGTGATCGGGCTGCCGACGTAGAGCAGGGCGCCCGCCAGGAGGGCGGCGATGAAGTACGGCGCCCCGCCAGGTTCGAGTAGCAGGGTCGCGAGCAGGGGTACGGACGCCGCGCCGAGTGAGCCCGCCAGCACGGTCCGGCGGCCGAAGCGGGGCGCGAGCACCCCGCCGAGCAGCGAGCCCAGCCCGGCGGCCAGGGAGAACGCGGCCAGAGTCCAGCCGATGAGCTTGTCGTCGGTGGGCAGGCCGTGCTCGTTGACCAGCCAGAGAGGTATCGAGCTGGTGAAGGTGACGAAGGCGACACTGGCCAGGCTGGAGGCGAGGGTGAGTCCGCCGATGGGCCCGCGGAGCAACCGCGGTTGGAAGAGCGCGCGCAGAGGCCTGCGGCCGTGCGGCTGCCAGTCGGGCAGCAGGACGTAGACCAGGACGGCGAGCACGATGCCCGGCGCCATCAGCCAGGGCGTCGCGTCGAGGCCGAAGGCGGTGATGACGGAGAGGATCAGTACAGGCCCGAGGGCGAATCCGAGCATGCCGCCGGCGGTGAACAGCCCTACGCCGAGGGTGCGATTCGGTACGTCCGGGCCGCCCGCCACCGCCGTCCCGACGGGGTGCAGCGCGGCCGCGCCCATGCCCCCGACGATCAGCAGGGCGAACACCACCACCAGGGCGGGCGCGACGCCGACCAGGCTGAGGAACAGCGCGGCCAGCAGGACGCCGGTCGCCCCGACCAGGCGCAGGCTGCGATCTTCCGCCACCGCGCCGAAGATCGGCTGGGTGACCGAGGACGCGATCGAATAGACGGCCACGAGCAGGGCCAGCAGCGTCGGCCCCAGGTCGAAGCGGGCCTGGAGGGTGGGCAGCAGGGCGCCGAGCATCGCGGTGATCGCGTCGTTGACGAAGTGGACGGCGGCGAGGAAGAGGGCGAGCGAGGTGCCGCCGAGGACGCCTGGCTTACGGATCTTGTGTGGCATGTCGGTCTCCTTGGTGTCGATTGTCATGGATACCATAGGGGGGTATGGTTTTTGCATGGGTGGCGGATCGCGGCCGCTGAGAAACGTGGTCGGCCGTCGCTTCAGGGAACACTTGCCGCGCCCATGCGGTAGCCGTATGGTCACGGAGAGGAATCGGCGGAGCTGGAGGCGCTGATGGTGGCGGGCGAGACCCTCGGATGAGCCGTGGCGACGACATCCACCTGGAGGCGCACGCCTCGGGCGAGGCCACCATCAACCAGGCGGGCCGCGACCAGCATGTCCACTACACCGACGGCACCCGCGCGCGCCGTCGCGCAGTGTCCGCCGCGCACGGCCAGGAGTGTCCCTACCCGGGATTGGCCGCGTTCGGGCCGGACCAGGCCCACTGGTTCTTCGGCCGCGACGAGGCGGTCGCCGACCTGCTCGCCCGGCTCGACGATCGTTCGCGCCGAGGGGGCCTGCAACTGGTGGTGGCCCCGTCCGGCGCGGGTAAGTCCTCCCTCCTGCGGGCCGGCCTGCTGCCCCGTCTGGCCGGTGGCGCGCTGCCCGGTTCGGCCGCCTGGCCCCTCCTGGTCCTGACCCCCACGGCCGATCCGTTGGGCGCGCTGGCCGCCCGGCTCTGCTCCCGTTCGGGTGAGCGGCCGGACGAGGTGGCCGCGACACTGGCCACGACGCCCCAGCACGCCGTCACGCTGCTGTCAGGGCGAGAGGCCGTGGTGGTCGTCGATCAACTGGAGGAGGTCTTCACGCTCTGCCCCGACGAGTCGCGGCGCGGGGCGTTCATCCGGGCCCTGGCATACCTGGCGGCGCCGGGCACCGAGGGGCCGGCGGCGCTGGTGGTGGCCGGGCTGCGGGCCGACTTCTACGCCGCCTGCGCCGCGTACGCCCCGCTGCGGGCCGCGCTGCAGGACCGGCACCTGCTGCTCGGCGCGATGACCCCGCACCAGCTCCGCGAGGCGATCCTCTACCCTGCCGACCAGGCCGGGCTGGACATCGAGCCCGGCCTGGTCGAGCTGCTCCTGCGCGACCTGGGCGTCACCCCCGGCGTGGACGCGTACGAGGTGGGCCGGCTGCCGCTGCTCGCGCACGCACTGCGTACCACCTGGCAGCAGCGCCACGGCGCGACCTTGACCGTGCGGGGCTACCACGACACCGGCACCATCCACAGCGCCATCGCCAACACCGCCGAACACGCCTATACCGCCCTGGCTCCGGCGGCCCGGCAGGCGGTGCGGCCGATGTTCCTGCGTCTGATCAAGATCGGCGACCGCGCCGAGGACGCCCGCCGCCGGCTGTCCCGCGCCGAGCTGGCGGGCGTCGACTCCGCCGCGCTCGACGCGTTCACCGAGGCCAGGCTGCTCACCCAGGCCGCCGGTACGGTCGAGATCACCCACGAGGCGCTGCTGCGCGGCTGGCCACGACTGCGCGGCTGGCTCGACGACGACCGGGCCGGCACCCTGCTGCACCAGGACCTGGAGGACACGGCCGCCGCCTGGCACCGCGCAGGGCGCGACCCGTCGCTCCTCTACCGGGGCGGCCGTCTGGAGGCCGCCCGCACGTGGGCCGACACCGGCGGGACCGGCGACATGAGCCCCACCGCGCGAGACTTCCTGTCCGCCTCGATCGGGATACGGCGGCGCGCCCAGCGCCTGCGGGCCATCGTCGTCGCGGTCTCGGCCCTGCTCACCGTGGCCGCCATCACCGCCGCCGTGTTCGCCTTCGCCCAGCGCGGCGAGGCGCTGCACCAGCGGGACACCGCCCGCTACCAGCGCATCCTGTCCGAATCCGACCGTACGGCCGGCACCGACACGGCCCTGGCCGCCCAGCTCGCCCTGCTGGCCCACCGCGAACGCCCGGCGGGCCAGTCGCCCGACGAGACCTACACCCGCCTGCTCAGCACGCAGAACACCCCGCTGCCCGTGTCCCTGAAGGGCCACACCGACGACGTCAACCAGGTGGCGTTCAGCCCTGACGGCACAACGCTGGCCAGCGCGAGCAGCGACGGGCAGATACGGCTGTGGAACGTGACCGATCCCGACCGGCCCGGTCCGCGCGGTCGCGCCGGCCACACCGACGGTCTCTTCGCGGTGGCCTACAGCCCGGACGGTGAAACGCTGGCCGGCGCGGGCCGGGACGGGCGGGTGCGGCTGTGGGACGTGACCGACCCCGACCGGCCGACACCCCGTGGCCGCCCGCTCATGGCCCACGACGGTGACGTCAACGCGGTGGCGTACAGCCAGGACGGCAGAACGCTGGCCAGCGCGGGACAGGACGGGCACGTGCGGCTGTGGGACGTGACCGATCCCGACCGGCCCACGCGCCGGGGCCGCCCCATCGCCGGCCTCGTCACCGCGCTGGCGTTCGGCGGGAAGACGCTGGCCGGCGCGGGCAGCGACGGACGGGTGCGGCTGTGGAACGTCGCCGATCCCGGCCATCCCACCCCGTACGCACACGATCCGATCAACCATGTCGGCACCGTCTACACGGTGGCGTTCAGCCCGGACGGCAAGACCTTGGCCAGCGGCGGCGACGACCGATCGATCCGGCTGTGGGACGTGACCGACCCGGCTCACGCCCGCCCCCGCGCGTACCCTCTCATGGGTCACACCAGTAGCGTCCGCGCGGTGGCGTTCAGCCCGGACGGCAAGACGCTGGCCGGCAGCGGCGACGACCAGTCGGTGCGGCTGTGGGACCTGGCCGCCCTCCACTGGCCCGTTCCGCGCGGGCCCCGCCTCACCGGCCACCACGACAACGTCTGGGGTCTGGCGTTCAGCCCCGACGGCACGACCCTGGCCAGCGCCAGCGATGACCGCTCCATCCTTCTTTGGCGCCTTCCCGCCGCTCAGCAGTCCGCCCACAACGGCGGCGTCACCTCGGTGGCGTACAGCCCGGACGGCAAAATCCTGGCCAGCGGCGGCGACCGGTCGGTGCGGCTCTGGGACGTGAGCGGCCGGCTCACCCCGCGCGGCCCTCCGCTGACCGGGCACACCGGCCTCGTGTACGCGGTGGCGTTCAGCCCGAAGGGCAGGATTCTCGCGAGCGGCGGCGACCGGTCGGTGCGGTTGTGGGACGTGAGCGGCCGGCCCGGCCGTCCCCTCACCGGCCACGCCGGCAGCGTCCGCGCGGTGGCGTTCAGCCCGGACGGCAGGACCCTGGCCAGCGGGGGCGAAGATCCCCGGCTGCGCCTGTGGGACGTGACCGACCCCGCGCACGCGAGGCTGCGAGGCCGCCCCCTCACCGGCCACCCCGGCTTCCTGTACGCGATGGCGTTCAGCCCGGACGGGAACACCCTGGCCAGCGCGGGCGCGAACCAGGAGGTGCGGCTGTGGGACGTGACCGACCCCGATCACCCCGTCCCCCGCGGCCGCCCGTTGACCGGCCACACCGGGACCATTCGCGCGGTGCGGTTCAGCCCGGACGGGAAGACCCTGGCCAGCGCGGGCGAGGACCGGCAACTGCGCACCTGGGACGTGACCGACCCCGACCACCCAGCCCCGCGCGGCCGCCCCGTGACCGGCCACCCCGGCGCCGTCTACGCGCTGGAGTTCAGCCCGGACGGGAAGACCTTGATCAGCTCGGGCGCCGACGGCGCGCTGCGGCTGTGGGACACGACCGGGCGACCGAGCCCGCGGGGCCGCCCTCTCACCGGCCACACCGACAACGTCCTGTCGGTACGGTTCAGCCCGGACGGCCGCACCCTGGCCAGCGGCAGCACGGATCGCGGCCTCTGGCTGTGGAACCTGGACGTCGCGCCGGCCATCCAGCGCGTCTGCACCCTCACCACGTTCACCCCGCAAGCCTGGCGGGAACACGTCGGCACCGACATCCCGTACGCCCCGCCATGCGGATCATGAGCCTCGCGGGTATCCGGCGACCATTGTCTCAGTCGAGCCAGCCGAGCCGGGCCGCGCGCACGCCCGCCTGGAAGCGGCTGCTCGCGCCCAGGGCCGCCGTCAGTTCGCTCACCAGGCGGGTGACCGTACGCGTCGACACGCCCAGGCCGCGGGCGATCGCCGAGTCCTTGGCGCCGGTGGCGAGCAGGCGCAGGACGGCGCGCTGCTGGTCGGTGAGTGCCGAGCCGTCCGGCGAACCCGGCACGTCCTCCGGCTCCGAGGCCGTCATCCAGCAGTAGTCGTAGATCGCCGCGATCGACCGCACCACGCTCGCCCCGCTGATCAGCACCGCGCCGGCGCCCAGGTCCGCCGGGTCGGCCTGCACGATAGCGGTACGCCGGTCATAGACCAGCAGCCGCGTGGGGATCACCGGTGCGACCCGCACCTCGACGCCCAGCTCCCGCCAGCGGCCCATGAACTCGCGGATCAGCGGGTCGGCCAGTGAGATCTGCGCGTACAGGCTCCGCACCCGCCCTCCGTGACCCATGAACCCCTTGGTACGCGCGAAGCCCGTCTCCAGCCCTTCGCGCGTCCAGTCGGCCGGCGGCTGCAGGCTGAGGATCTCGTTCCTGCTCAGCTCGGCCAACTCGCCGATGCGCTGGCTCAGGCGCGCGTGGTCGGCGCGGGGGATGAACTCGATGCGCGCGTCGCCGCCCGGCCGCTGGGGCAGGTCGAGGTAGCCCCGGGCCAGCGCCGCCGTCCTGACGTGCTGCTCGACCAGGTGATCGAGCGCGCGATGGCTCCTTTGGAGGGTACGGGTGAGCGCGGCGGCCACGCTGACGGCGGCCTGCGTGTCGGGGTCCAGCAGGTTGAGCCGGACGAGCTGGTCGCGGGCCTGCTCGATCTCCCCAGCGGCCAACCGGAGACCGTGGGACGCCTCGGGCAGCGATTCGCCGTGGTCGCGCATGCGTACATAGAGGGCCTGCGCGACGCCGTCGTCCTCCAGGTCGTCCACCATTCTCCCTTTCAACTATCCGGATTAGTAGACGATATCCGTCGTGACGAAGGGCGGTGGGATCTGGGTAGGGGGCGCGGATGTTCGACGACTTCGCGACCGAGATGATCGATGTTGGTGAGACCGAGCTGTTCGTCCGGTACGGCGGCTCGGGCAGCCCGCTCCTGCTCCTGCACGGCCACCCCCGCACGCACGCGACCTGGCATCGGGTGGCGCCGCTCCTCGCGCCCCACCACACCGTGATATGTCCGGACCTGCGGGGGTATGGGCGCTCCGGCAAACCGCCCACCACCCCCGGCCACGAGCCCTACTCCAAGCGCACCACCGCCAGAGACCTGGTCGCCCTCATGCGGACCCTCGGCCACGACCGCTTCGCCGTCGCGGGCCACGACCGCGGCTCGTACGTCGCCCACCGCCTCACCGCCGACCACCCCGACGCCGTGACGCGCCTGGTCGTGATGGACGGCATCCCCATCGGCGAGGCGCTGGCCCGCGCCGACGCCACGTTCGCGGCCCGGTGGTGGCACTGGTTCTTCCTCGGCCAGACCGCCAAGCCCGCCGAGCGCGTGATCAACGCCGACCCCGACGCCTGGTACGGAGGCGGGCCCGAGCAGATGGGCGCGGAGGCGTACGAGGACTTCCGCCGCGCGATCCACGACCCGCGCACGGTCCACGCCATGTGCGAGGACTACCGCGCCGGCCTGGGCGTGGACCGCGCGGCCGACGACGCCGACCGGGCGGCGGGCCGGCTCATCACCTGTCCGACGCTGGTTCTGTGGTCGGTGAAGGACGACATGGAGGACCTGTACGGGGACCCGGTGGCGGTGTGGCGGTCATGGGCGGAGGACGTACGCGGCGGGTCGATCGACAGTGGGCACCACATGGCCGAGGAAGCGCCAGAAGAGCTGGCCACGGCCCTTCTGGCGTTCCTCGAAGATCAGCCGGTCGCCGCCACGAAGGCGAACGAGCCGGAGGCGACCCGGTAGACGGCGCGGTCGCCGTCCATCCGCAGGAACGTGGCCCGGTCCGGCGCCGTGACGAGGCGCCGGTCCTTGGCCGGCACCCACACCTCGGCGGTGGTGTTCGGGGGCACGTCGACCGTCAGCCTGAACCGGCGTTCCGTCTTGGTCCACTCCGATCGGACCGTGCCGTGGGGCGTCTGGTAGGCGCCCTTGACGAAGGTGAGGTCGCCGACCGGTTGGGGATGGATGACGAGCCTGCGGTAGGCGGTCGAGCCGGCGGCCTCGCGGATGCCGGCCAGGCCGGTGTGGAACCATTCCTCGATCTGGGCGAGGATCATGTGGTTCTTGGAGTCGCCCCGGCTCCAGCGCTCGCCCATGGTGGTCATGCCGCCCGGGTTGGCGGTGGTGGACTCCATGAAGAAGCCGTAGCTCGGCTGGTCGTTCTCCTGCAGCAGCTCCCACAGCACGTCGTCCCTGCCGCCGCCGGCCAGGGCCCGGACCGTCGGCGCCATGCCGATGGTCCCGCCGCTGAAGTGCGGGCCGTCGCCGTTGGGGTGGAAGGCGTAGACGAGTTCGACGAGCGCGTCGAGCACCGCCTGGCGTTCGCCGTCCGGGACGAGACCGGCGTCCAGCGCGAGCGCCTGGGCCGTCTGGGTCGCGCCGGCGGTCCCGGCGTCGCCGTCGGTGGTGTAGCGGCGGAGCTGCCGGTTGTAGAAGTGGGCGTTGAAGGCGGCCTTGATGTCGGCGGCCAGGGCCCGGTAGCGGGTGGCGTCGTCGGCGTGGCCGGTCAGCTCGGCCATCATGGCCAGCTTGGTGATCATGGTGTGGTAGCCCCAGGTGCCGGTGATCCGGCCCGAGGTCTGGTCGGCGGCCACCCAGTCGGCCAGGGCCGCGTCGACGATGTGCGCGTTCTCGCCGGTGCCCGCCTTCTGGCGCTGGATGTAGTCGGCGAAGTCGACCATCCGGTCGTAGTGGCGGGTCATCGTCTCGGTGTCGCCGTACAGCTCATACAGCATGGCCGGGACCAGGATGATGGCGTTGCCCCAGTTGATCTCATCCCCGAAGCGCCCGCTGTAGCCCCAGTCGTAGACGGGGGTCTTCAGCGCCACGTTCCCGCGCATCGGGGTGTCGGCGACCGACTGGCCCTCGACGAGGTGCCGCATCGTGGTCTTCAGGTAGGCGCCCAGCTCGTAGTCGCGGTGGATGGCGCCCATGGGCATCGTGTAGTCGGCCGGGTAGGACAGTTTCTCGCGACCGGGGCAGTCGGTGAACACCGACATCATGTTGGACGCGAACGAGTAGCGGGCCATCTTGTGGAGGCGGTTGATCCGGGCGTTGGACGTGGTGACCTCACCGGCGGCGGGGGTGGCCGCCTGCAACCGGATGCCCTTGACCAGGTCTTTCGCCGGGGTGTAGCCCTCCGGCAAGCCGGTGACCTGGATCCACTGCATGCCGAAATAGTTGAAGTCGGGGTGCCAGCTCTCGCCGCCACGGCCGCCGGCGGTGGTGTAGGTGTTGAACAGGTCGCGGCCCCGGCTGCCGCCGCCGCCCATCAGGGACGCCTGGTCGACGGTGCCGTCGGGGGCGAGAGACTCGGCGGGTGACATGCGGATGGTGACGCCGGCCGGTAGCGCGCCTTTGAGGTTCAGCCGCGGCCAGCCGGTGATGTTCTGGCCCAGGTCGAACAGCCAGGTCCCGGGGACGGGGTTCGTCATCGAGACGGGGGTGAACGTTTCGACGGCCCGGACCGGCTCGGCCGTGCGGGCGACCAGCTTGGTGGCCAGGTTCGGGGGCGGCGCGATGCCGGCGTCGGTCCAGGCCATGGCCGAGCCGTCGCGCCGCTGGGCGGCAGGGGACAGGTCGGCGCCGGGGGAGTCCCAGCCCGGCTGCTCACGGCGGGCGTCGTGGTCGGAGCCGGAGTACCAGGCGTCGGTCACCAGGGGGCCCAGGGCGGTACGCCAACTGCGGTCGGAGACGATGACGTCGGACGAGCCGTTGGCGTAGGTGATCTCCAGGCGCGCGATCAGGCGGGGTGTGACCGCGGCGCCGGCGCTGGCGTCGCTGGCGGCGATGTTGTTGCCCGACCCGGTCACGGCCGCTCCCGTGGAGTGGGGCTTGGACAGGCCGGGGGTGAAGGTGATCCCGGTGGGGTCGATCGCGGTGATCGTACGGGATTCGAGGTTGTCGCCGCCGTCGCCCGTGTCGACGTTGATGGTGCCGCCGACGTGGTAGCCGGTGACGTTGGTCAGGCTCACGGTGGTGGCGCCGGGTCCGGCGTCGGCGGTCAGGGCGCCGCTGCCCTTGAGCTGGCTCTGCCACCAGGAATAGGGCGCGGTACGGCCGGCGGCCGGGTTGGTGACGCTGCGCCGTACGTAGGCGGGGCCGTTGCCCAGCCGGACGCCGAGCGTGTTGGCGCCGGCCCGCAGGGCGCCGGTGACGTCGTAGGTGCGGTATTCGCTGGAGAGCTGGTAATTGGAGTTGCCGGGGGCGAGCACCTCGTCGCTCAGCCTGCGGCCGTTGAGCGTCGGCAGGTGCAGACCGACGCCGGAGAGATAGAGGCGGGCCCCGGCCACGCGCTTGCCGCGGTCGAGGTCGAACGCGCGGGCGAAGATCGGCATCGGCTGGCCCTCGATGCGGCCGGGATACTCGATCCAGCGAGCCGCTCCCCAGTCGCTCTGCAGCAGCAGGCCCATCTCCCAGGAGGACGGCCTGCTCCAGTCCGACGGCTGCCTGCCCGCGTCCCAGACGCGCACGTGCCAGACGACCTTCTGCCGCGACCCCAGCGGCCGGCCGCCGTAACGGACGCCCGACTGGACGGCGGAGCTCACCTTGCCGGAGTCCCAGATCAGCCGGCCGCGCTGAAGGCCGGACTCGCTCTCGGCCACCTGGATCTGGTACGCGGTCTGCGCGTCGGCCGGGCAGACGCCCCGCCGGCACTGCCGCGTCTGGGCCATGCGCCACCCCAGCAAGGGGGCGGGATCGTCGATGCCGAGGGGCTGATCGTGCCTGCCGTCCACCCGCAGGCCGGCGACCTCGACCTCGGATTGTCCGCCGGCGGCCACCAGTGGGCTCAGGGTGAGGGACATCGTGAGTCCCGCGACTAATAAGGACCGGACCACGTCACGCTCCCGTTAATGATAAAAAACGATTTAAGCACCCGTGGATGCCGTTAACGTAAGCGCTCGCTCAGGAGCCGTCAAGAGCCGAATTGGGTAACGGTTCCCATCAATGTGGCATCTCAGAGCGTTGATCGCCGCATTCCATGCGTCGGTCCTGGTGGCTCGTACAATCGGAGCACGCCTCGGAGATGGAGTTTCATGGTCACGTCTGGTCGACGACGACGAGTGACGATCGCCGACGTGGCGAGCCACGCGCAGGTCTCCGTCACGGCGGTGTCCAAGGTGATCCGCAACGCCTATGGCGTGAGCCCGGCCATGAAAGACCGGGTCAAGACGGCCATCGAGGAGCTCGGCTACCGGCCGCAGGCGGTGGCGCGGGGGATGCGCGGGCGCACCTTCACGATCGGCCTGGTGCTGCCGCACATCAGGAACCCGTTCTTCGCCGACATCCTCGACGGTCTCACCGAATATCTGGAGAACACCGACTATCAGGCGTTCATGATCCAGGGCGGAGCCACCCGCAAGGTCGAGCAGCGGGCGGTCGACGCCCTGATGGACCGGCAGGTGGACGGCATCATCATGGTCGCCCCGCTGGCCTCCAAGGCACGCCTGGAGGAGGTGGCGAAGGAGAAGCCGGTCGTGGTGCTCGCGCGCCACGAACGCTCGCCCCACTACGACTCGGTCTACGACGACGACGAGGCGGGCGCCGAACTCGTGGTCGAGCACCTCATCGAGCTGGGGCACCGCCGGATCGCGCACATCACGCACCAGGACGACAGCATCGCCCGGCCGGCCGACCTGCTGCACACCATCCGAGCGGCGACCTACGAACGTGTCATGACCGAGCACGGCCTGGCCGGCGAGATCGCGATCGCGACCAGCTTCTACCACGAGCAGGGCGGCTACGACGGCGCCCGTGAGCTGCTGAGCCGTACGCCGCGCCCGACGGCGATCTTCGCCGGCGCCGACCAGGCGGCACTCGGCGCCCTGGCCGCCGTCCACGCCGCGGGCCTGTCCGTCCCGGGAGACGTCTCGGTCGCCGGCTACGACAACACTCACCTGGCCGCCCTGCCCAACATCGCGCTGACCAGCGTCGACCAGGCCGGCGGCGAGATGGGCCGCGCCGCGGGCAAGCTGCTGCTCGAACGGATCGAAGGCCGCATGACACCGGTGCGCTTCTCCGTCACCCCGAGTCTGGTCGTCCGCGGCTCGACGTCCGCCCCCTAGGGTCCAAGGCCACCCCCTACCTGCGGCGCAGCATGGTCAGCGAGGAAAACGGTACTCAGAAATCGCAGCAATGACCTCTTTCATCTGCGAAAAGTCTGGAAACCGTTACCCAAACCGAGTCTTGACACTCGCCTGAGTTACGCCTACGTTAACCGCATCGGGGAGTCGCTTAAAACGATTCAATAACCCTGGAGTGGCGTGTGAAGACCTCCCACCGCGCGCTTGCCGCGGCCGTGGCCGTGCTCGCAACGGCGGCCCTTACCTCATGCGGATCCGGTTCGGAGCCCGCTGCCAACGGCACCATCACCCTGACCTTCATGACGGGCAGCGACCAGTCCACCGTGGACACCTCCAAGGCGCTGGCGAACGCGTTCATGAAGGCCAACCCCACGATCAAGATCGAAATGGAGAACCAGCCGGGCGGCAGCGAGGGCGACAACGTCGTCAAGACCCGGCTGTCCACCGGCGAGATGACGGACGTGTTCTGGTACAACTCCGGCTCGCTGCTCCAGGCGCTCAATCCGGCCCAGACCCTCGTCGACCTCACCGGCGACCCCGTCCTGGCCAACGTCCAGCCCGAATACCTGCCCGTCGTGACGCAGGCCGGCAAGGTGTTCGGCGTCCCGGCCGCCACGCTCACCGGCGGCGGCATCCTCTACAACCGCAAGGTGTATGAACGGCTCAAGCTGGAGGTGCCCAAGACCTGGGCCGAGTTCATGGCCAACAACGACAAGATCAAGGCGGCCGGGATCACCCCGGTGATCAGCACGTTCAAGGACACCTGGACGTCGCAGATCTTCGTCCTCGCCGACTTCCACAACGTGCAGGCCGCGGTGCCGAACTTCGCGGCGGACTACACCGCGGGCAAGGCCAAGTTCGCCACCACGCCGGCCGCGGCGGGCGGGTTCCAGCACCTGGCCGACGTGCACGCCAAGGGCCATCTCAACAAGGGCTTCGGCTCGGCCACCCTCGACCAGGGCCTGAAGATGCTGGTCGAGGGCAAGGGCGCGCACTACGCGATGCTCAGCGGGCTGCTGCCGCCGCTGCTGTCGACGTACCCGCAGACCGCCACCGACGTCGGCCTCTTCGGCATCCCCGGCACCGACCCGGAGCGCAGCGGCGCCACCGTCTGGGAGCCGCCCGCCATCTACATCGCCAAGACCACCGAGAAGCTCGACGCGGCCAAGAAGTTCCTGGCCTTCGTCGCCTCACCGGCGGGCACGGAGGCGGTGACCGCGGCCGTGCAGCCGTCCGGGCCGTACCGCGTCAAGGGCTCCAAGCTGCCCGAAGACGCCCTCCAGGTCGCCAAGGACCTGCAGACCTACATCGACCAGGGCGCCACCGCGCCCGCGCTGGAGTTCCTGTCGCCCATCAAGGGCCCGTCGCTGGAGCAGATCACCGTCGCCGTCGGCTCCGGGCTCACCCCGCCCGCCGAAGGGGCCGCCCAGTACGACAAGGACGTGGAGAAGCAGGCCAAGCAACTGGGGCTGGCCGGCTGGTGATCGTGAACCACCGGCACGCGCGTCCGGGCGCCAGGCGCAGATCGGCCTACCCCTACGCGCTGTACGCACCGGCCGCCGTCGTCTACCTGGTCATCTTCCTGGTGCCGACGGTCATGGCCTTCTACTTCGCGCTCACCCGCTGGACCCTGTTCGACAGCACGTTCGTCGGCCTGCAGAACTTCTCGGACTTCCTGGCCGAGCAGAACCTGCGCATCGGCTTCCAGAACACGATCTTCTACGCCGTGGTCACCAGCGGCATGAAGGTCGTGCTGGGGCTGCTGCTCGGCGTGCTGCTCACCTCCCGGCTGCGGCTGCGCGGTTTCCTGCGGTCGGTGGTGTTCTTCCCGGTGCTGGTGTCGACCGTGGCGGTCGGCATCACGTTCAGCGCGCTGCTGCGACCCGACACCGGCCTGGTCAACAGGGTCCTGACGCTGGCCGGCGTCGACGGGCCCGACTGGCTCGGCGACGCGAACACGGCGCTGCTGTCGGTGGCGCTGGTGGACGTGTGGAAGGGGGTCGGCCTGGCCACGGTCATCTACATCGCCGGGATCATGTCGATCCCGACGGAGTACTACCAGGCGGTCATGGTGGACGGCGGGGGCGCGTGGCACCGCTTCCGGCACGTGACGCTGCCGCTGAGCTGGCCGGCGACGTATTCGGTGATCATTCTGTCGTTCATCGGCGGGCTGCGCTCGTTCGACCTGATCTGGACGATGACGCGCGGCGGGCCCGGCTTCACCAGCGACACCATCGCCTCGATCATCTACAAGCAGTATCAGGCCGGCTTCTTCGGCCTGTCCACCGCCGGCAACGTGCTGCTGTTCCTCGTCGTCACCGCCATCGTCGTGCCGCTCAACTACGTCCTCGGCAAGAGGCAGGTCGCCGTATGAGAACGCTCAAGAGGTTCGGCGCCGAGACGGCCGCGCTGGTCCTGGCCACCGTGATCTTCCTGGTGCCGTTCTCGTTCATGCTGCTGACGGCGGTCAAGGACCGGTCGCAGGCCGCGGACCTCGACTTCGCCTGGCCGGCGAACTGGCCGATCGTGCGCAACTTCATGGACGTGGTCGAGGCGCGCGACTACGTGCTGCTGCGCGCCTTCGTCAACAGCACGATCCTCACCGTCGCGTCCGTCGCGCTGATCGTGATCTTCGCGGCGATGGCCGCCTTCGTCCTGCAACGCCGGGCGGGCAAGGCCGGGTCGCTGGCCAACTTTCTGGTGCTGTCGGGGCTGATCATCCCGCCCGCGATCGTGCCCACCATCTGGCTGCTGCAGGCGCTCGGCCTGTTCAAGACGCTGCCCGGGCTGATCCTGGTCGAGGTCGCCTTCGGGCTGTCGTACGCGGTGCTGCTGTTCCGGGCGTTCATCGCGGCCATCCCGCGCGAACTGGACGAGGCCGCGCAGATCGACGGCTGCAGCGGACTGCGGCTGTTCTTCCGGGTGATCTTCCCGCTGCTGCGGCCGGTCACCCTCACCGTCATCCTCACCACGTCGGTGGCCGTCTTCAACGACTTCGTCAACCCACTCTACTTCACCCCGGGCAACGAGAACGCCACCGTGCAGGTCACCCTCTACAACTTCCAGAGCCAGTACAGCACCCAGTGGAACCTGCTGTTCATGGACATCGTGCTCATCACGATCCCGCCGCTGCTGCTGTTCGTCTTCTTCAACCGCAAGATCGTCGCCGGTATGACCGCCGGCGCCATCAAAGGATGACATGACCCACGATTTCGAGCACAACGGGCTGACCCTGCGTGCCACCCTGCACGTCCCCGCGGGCGGGACCCGGCGGGCCACGGTGGTGTTCGTGCACGGGTTCGCCAACAACCGTATGGAGAACCGCTCGTTCGTGCTGATGTCGCGACGGCTGGAGCGCGAGGGCATCGCGTCCGTCCGGTTCGACCTGTCCGGGCACGGGGAGAGCGACGGCGATTTCTTCGACGTCACCATCACCGGCGAGATGGCCGAGACCCGGTCCGTCGTGCGGGCCGTGCGCGGCTTCGACTTCGCCGACCCGGATCGGATCGGGCTGGTCGGGATGAGCATGGGCGGCGTTGTCGCCGGCATCGTGGCCGCCGAGGAGCCCGGCGTCCGTGCCGTGTGCCTGTGGTCTCCGGCCGCCGTCGCGCCCTTCGAGGTGGGCGCCGGCCGCCTCAAGGGCCGTGACATCGGCGCGGAGATCGAGGAGAAGGGCTATTTCGACGCCGACAGCCACCGGATGAGCCCGGCGCTGGTCGACGACATCGCTGGGCTCGACGTCTATGGCCGGTCCCGTCCGTTCACGGGGCCGGTGCTCATCGTCCACGGCGACCGGGACGACATCGCTCCTGTCTCGTACGCTCGCCGCTATCTCGACCACTACGACGGCAACGCGGAACTGGACGTCGTCGAAGGCGCCGACCACGGCTGGTCCACCGTGCCGCACCGCGACCACCTGCACGACGCCACGGCGCGGTTCTTCCGCCGGCACCTCGGATAGGGGGTTCAGGCGCGCATGTTCGCGCCGCCGTCGATGGCCCACACCTGGCCGTTGATCCATTCGGCGTCGTCGGACAGCAGGAACGCCACGACCGCGGCCAGGTCGCCCGGGCGGCCCAGCCGGGTGGTGGGGACGTGCTCCAGGAACATCTTCTGGAGCCGTACGTCGTTCTGCGCCAGTTGTGTCTCGCCCATGACCAGGCCGGGCATCACCCCGTTGCAGCGCACGCCCTTGGGGCCGAAGCTGCCGGCGATGTGCCGGGTGAGGGCGTTGACCGCCGACTTCGAGGCTCCGTAGGCGGGGCGCTTGCGGTCGCTGGCGCTGATCGCGGCGCCGGAGGAGCAGTTGACGATGCCACCGCCGCCGTTGTTCACCAGGTGCGGCAGGACGGCGCGGGCCGTGCGTACGTAACCCATGACGTTGACGTCCAGGGTCCGCTCCCACACGTCCAGGTCGGTGTCGAGCAGGGACCTGTCGCGCCCGAGGGTGTTCGGCGACAGGTCCGCGCCGACGTTGAACAGGCCGTGCACGGCGCCGAACTCCTCGACGGTCCTGGCGACCATCGCGTTGACGGAGTCTTCGTCGGCGAGGTCGAAGTGCAGCGCGATCGCCGTGCCGCCGGCTTCGGTGATCTTCGAGGTGGTGGCCTGCGCGCCGGGCAGGTTGATGTCGCCGACGACGACGTGGGCGCCCTCCTCGGCGAGCCTGATCGCGGTGCCCGCGCCGATGCCGGTCGCCCCGCCGGCCACGATGATCGCCTTGTCCGTCAAGCCACGCATGGTCCACTCCGATCTGAAACGTACGGCTGTGTACGTTTTTATAAACGTACAGTCATGTACGGTTCGTCGGCAAGTTAGGGTTGGACCATGCGTGAAAGTGGTCGTCAGTGACCCGGAAAGACGCCGCCCGCAACCGGGACCGGCTGCTCATCGCGGCCCGGCAGATGTTCGCCGAGCACGGCCACGACGTCGCGCTGGAGGAGATCGCCCAGGCCGCCGGGGTGAGCCGCACGACGATCTACCGCAACTTCGCCACCCGCGAGGAGCTCGCGGCCACGGTCTTCGCCGACAACGTCGCCCAGATCGAGCAGCACGCCGCCGGGCTGCGGGAGCAACCCGACGGCGCGGTCAAGCTGTTCGACTTCGTCCTGGACATGCAGCTCGACAACCGCGGGCTCGCCCAGGTCCTGTCCAGCGCCGACCTGGAGTGGTTCATCGAGCATGCCCGCCGCATCGCGGCCAGCTTCGAGCCGCTGCTCGATCGCGGCCGGGCGGCCGGCATCGTCCAGCCCGTCGTCGACGTCGACGACCTGATGCTGGCCATCTCCATGGGTGAGGGCGCCGTCGCCTACGACCCCGCCCAGCGCGACAACCGTCACAAACGGGTGCGGGAGATGCTCCATCGTGCCCTTTTCACCCGCTGACCTCTCATCCGCCGGCAGCCGCGTGTCCGGCGATCTCGCGCGCGATCCGCTCGGGGACGGCGGCCGTCGCCATGTGCGCGACCTCGTCGAGGATGAGCAGGCGCGCGCCCGGGATGCCGGCCGCGTAGCGCTCCTGGTCGCCGGGCGGGGTGGCGATGTCGGCCGAGCCGCCGATCACCAGGGTCGGCGCGGCCACGTCGGCGAGGTCGCCCCGGACGTCCGCCGCGGCCAGCATCTCGCAGGCGCGGGCGTACTGCTCGGTGTCGTTGGCCACGAGCATGTCGCCGTAGCGGGTGACGACGTCCGGGTTCGCGGCCGCGAACGACGGGGTGAACCAGCGCCCCAGCACGGTGTCGCGCATCGTCGCGAGCCCGTCGCCGCGCACGGTTTCGGCGCGTTCGAGCCAGGAGGCCCGGGGGAGAACCGGCGCGGAGCAGATGATCGTCAGACTCTGTACGCGGTGCCGGTGCCGGGCCGCCGCCCGTGCCGCGACCATGCCGCCGAGGGAGACCCCGGCCAGATGCGCCCGGCCGAGCCCGAGCCCGTCGAGCACGCCGACGAGATCATCGACCAGGTCGTCGAGCCAGAAGGGCCCGTCGGGAGCGTCCCCGGCGCCGTACCCGCGCTGTTCGAAGCGCACGACGTCGAACCGGCCGCGCAGCACCGGCACGAGCCCGTCCCACATCGCCGAGGTCGTGCCGAGCGAGTTGACCAGCACGAGCGGGCCGGCCGAGTCCTGGGCGGCGCACGGTTCCAGGCGCGCGCCGCGGGTCGTCACGTCAGTCAACGCGGATCACCTCGACGGCGCCCACTTCGAGCTCGATCACGATCGCGTCCGGCTCGTCCCGGACCTCGTACGAGGCCCCGGACGGCGACGTGACCACGGGCCGGTCGCCCGCCACCCGGCGCGGGACGCGCAGACGGCCGCGGATCGGGACCGGGTCGATGAGCCGCTCCGGCCGGCCGCCCGAATGGTTGATGAGGTGGACGACGAGGCTGCCGCCGGACCGTCCGACCACGATCTCGACGCTCGTCGCGAACTCGGCGGACAGGATCCGAGCGTCGCCGAGCCGGTCGGCGACCGTGTCGGCGATGAAGCCGGCGACGCTGCTCAGCCCGCTGGCCCGCTGCGTCGTGCCGGCCGTCCACGGTAGCAGCGTGATCTGGGGCAGCCGAACCCGGAGCGGGTAGCGGGTGAAGCGCTCGTTGCCGTACGTCAGCTCGGGCGGGCCGAAGGGGGCCTGCTCGGACAGCAGCCAGCCGTCGTGCTCGCCGCCTTCGACGCCCCAGAAGGTGCCGAGCAGCGGCAGCCGGTCCCCGAACCGCCCGTCAGGACGGGCGCCGAACCGGCCGCCGAGCTGGAGCATCCCTTCGAGCACGCGGGTCACGGGGAGGTCGGGGACGAGTGCGGAAGGGTCGCCGGTGACGACGAGCTCGCCACCGTCATCGGCGAACGCCCGGAGCGCCGCCGCGAGTTCGGGCGTGGTGATCGCGTCGCCGGGCACCGCGATGACCGAGTACCGGCCGAGCGTCCCGGCCAGCTCCGTCGCGTACTCCGCGCCGAGGACGTCGAACGGGATGTGGCGCTGCTGGAGGGACTCGAAGATGCCGCGATACTCGGTGAAGTCCGAGCGATACTGCATGGACGCCATGGCGGTCCCGCCGGGCGGGCGCACGATCGCGACGGGGGCGCACGGCCGCAGGTCCGCGTACAGGTCGCGGTTGTTCCGGTAGATCTCCAGCACGGGCGTCGACCGCTCGAACGCGGAGAAGTGCTCGGTCGTGGGCCTGCCGATCACGACGGCCGAGGGGCGCGCGCCCCGGGCGAGCGCCTGCGCGAAGTAGCGCGCGTACTGCGCGGGCTCCTCACCGATCAGGCGGTAGGGCAGGCCGACGTTCTGGGAGGAGTGCACCATCGCCGGGGTGTCCGGGTGGGCCGTCTTGTGCGCGCTCGCGAGCTCGCCGGGCGTGTGCTCCCACCAGTGCTCGTTCGCCGTGATCGGGCTGTTGGTCTCCAGGAACACCAGGTCCACCGGGGCGTCCGCGAGAAAGAGCGCGATCCCGGGGCGGCGGCTCTTGACGAGCCGGGCGTAGCGTTCGGCCGTTTCCCGGAGGTAACGCCCGTTCAGTTCGGTGAGAACGGCGTGATCGCCGTGCTGAAAGCCCGTCGGATATTCGAGATCGGGATGCGCGTCACGGAACGCGGCCACGCAGCGCTCACAATGGCACGTGCCATAGAAGTCCATGGTGTACGACGCGACCGGAAACTGCATCCAGTTGAAGAACACGCCGTCCACGTCATATCGGTCGACGAAGTCGGCGAGAATCTCGGGCACGCGCTTGTCGTAGTAGTCGCTGCGCGGGCAGATGTTGGTCAGCCCGTCCGCCTCGCACATTCCGCCGTCCGCCGTGAGAAACGCCCACTCGGGGTTCGCCCGCACGAACCGGCTCGGCAGCCGGGAGAAGTCGAACCGCGTCACGAGCCGCATTCCCTGCCGCCGGCAGTCGGCGAGGGCGTCGGCGATCAGGTCGCCCGAGGCGCGTCGCCGCAGCGCGGGGCTCATTTCCTGGGTCTCGCCGGCGACCGGGTAGAAGTAGGAGATGCCGCCGGCGTTGAGCAGCCACACATTGAAGCCGAGCCGCTTGATGAGCTTTGTCGCGGCGCCGGTGTCCAGATCGCCGTCGGGCACACGGATATTCGACTGGAACAGTTGGAACGGTTCCCGCCACCATTCGGTCATTTGATTCCCGTCGTCGCGATACCGGAGATGAAATATCTTTGGAGGCAGAGAAAGACCAGCACGATCGGCGCGATGGTCAGCATCGACCCGGCGAACATCACGCCATAGTTGACCGTGCCGTCGCCCTGGGAGAGGAACGCGAGCGCGACCGGGAGCGTGTAGAGGTCCTTGGACTGCGCGACCACCAGCGGCCAGAGCAGGTTGTTCCAGGTGGACATGAAGGTCAGGATCCCGATCGTGGCGAGGGCCGGCCCGCAGAGCGGCAGCACGACGCGGAAGAAGATCCGGAACTCCCCGGCGCCGTCGATGCGCGCCGCCTCCAGCAGTTCGTCGGGGATGTCGAGGAGGAACTGCCGGAAGAGGAAGACCCCGCCCGCCCCGACCAGGAACGGCACGATCATGCCGCCGTAGTTGTCGGTCAGGCCGAGGCCGTTGACGGTGATGAACAACGGCACGAACATCACCACGCCCGGCACCATGATCGTGATGAGCACCGCCGCGAGCACGAGACGCTTGCCGGGAAACGACAGCTTGGCGAGCGCGTACCCGACCATCGAGCAGAGCAGGATGTTCCCCGCGACGCTGAACACGGCGATCACGACGCTGTTGAAGAAGTAACGGTAGAAGTCCTGGCCGCCGAGCAGGCTCGTGTAGTTGCCGAGCGTCGGGTTCTCCGGGAAGAACGTCGGCAGTAATACCTCGACGCCCGGCTTGACCGAGCCGACGGCGGTCCAGATCAGCGGGAAGAGCGTGGCCAGCGCCGCCACGGCGAGGAAACCGTAGATCGCGGCGGCACGGGCGATCCGCCCGGAGCCGGGCTCGGCGGTGGTCATGTGCGCCTCCGGAAAATGCGGAACTGGATCAGCGCGAGGATCGCGATCGCCACGAAGAGGACGTAGCTCGCCGCCGACGCGACGCCGTACTTGCCGAATCCGAACAGGTCGTAGACGTACAGCGAGGCCGTCGAGGTGGCGTCGAGCGGCCCGCCCTGCGTGAGGACGAACGGCTCCTCGAAGACCTGCACGAAGGCGACGCTGAGGATCACGCCGGCCAGCAGCAGGATCGGCATGAGCATCGGCACGGTGATCGAGATGAACTTCCGCCACGTGCCCGCGCCGTCGACGGTCGCCGCCTCGTAGAGCGGGGCCGGGATGCCCTGCAGCCCGGCGAGAAAGAGCACCATGACCAGGCCGGTCATCCGCCACACGGCGAGCAGGATCACGACGGGCATGGCCCAGAACGAATCCTGCAGGTAGTTGGGGCCGTCGATTCCGGCGACCGACAGGACGGAGTTGACGATGCCCTCGTCGGCGAACAGGGACTTCCACACGACGGCCACCGCGACCGTCGAGGTGACGACCGGGACGTAGAGCGCCGTGCGGAACAGCCCCTTGAACCGTTTGATGCCGTTGTTGAGCGCGACGGCCAGCACGAGGGCACAGGCGATGGTGAGAGGGGTCGCCACCAGGACGAACACGCCGGTGTTCACGAGCGACCTGACGAACCGGGGGTCGGTGAACAGCGTCTCGACGTTGTCGAGCCCGACGAAGTCGACGGCGAAGGGGGAGCGCAGGTCCCGGCTGGTCATGTCGGTGAAGCTCATCGCCATCGACGAGACGATCGGCCCGAGCTGGAACACCAGGAACGCGACCAGGAACGGCGCGACCATGACCAGGCCGGCGACGGTCTGAGGGCGGCGCTTGGCGTCGAACCAGCCCGGCCGGCGCCGGGCGCGCGGTGACGAGGTCATGGAGTCACCCGGTCCCGATCGTCGTGGCCCGCCGCTGGAGCTGCTCGGCGGCCTGCTCCGGGGTGATCTTCCCGCGCGCGAGCTGCTCGCCGTACTCGGACATGGCCTTGCGGATCTCGGTCCAGGTGACGAACGCGGGGGTGGCGCGCGCCGACTGGAGCGCCTCGCGGAAGGTCGCGAGCACCGGGTTGGTGGATAGCGGCTCGTTCCGCCAGGCGGCGGTGCCGGCCGGCAGGACGCCCGCGGCCTCGTAGAACGTGGCCTGGACCTTCGGCTGGGTCAGGTAGCGGATGAACTTCCAGGCGCCGGCCGGGTTCGGGGCCTCCTTGAACACCGACAGTCCCGATCCGCCCAGGTAGGAGTCGTTGTTCTTGGAGCCGGCGGGCAGCTCGGCGATGCCGATGAGGTCCGGGTTCGTCTTGTTGGCCTTCGCGGTCTGGCGAAGGTAGCCGTAGAAGAAGGAGCCGGAGGTGGTCGCGCCGACGTCACCCTTGACGACGTCGGTCTCGGCCTCGCCCGGCTGGGTCGGCGCGTAGCCGGTCGTCGCCACGCCCGAGGTGAAGAGCTTCTGGTACGTCGTGAACGCCGCGATCACCGCGGGGGTGTCGAAGGTGAAGGCCCCGGCGTCCAGGACGGAACCGCCCTCCTGGTAGATCAGCGGGAGCAGGAGCTGCCAGGAGTTCTCCGGCGTGAACGGCGCCGCGTAGCCGACATCGACGCCCTCGGACTTGAGCGCGTCGGCGAAGCCGCGTAGATCGTTCCAGGTCTTGGGCGGCTTGACGTCCGCCGCCTTGGCGAGGTCGGTGCGGTAGAACAGCGCCTGCACGGTGACGTACCACGGCACGGCGTACCGCGTGCCGTTGACGGTGCCGGCCTCCACCGCGCCCGGGAAGAATTGCGCGTCGTCCATGACGCCCTCGGGAACGGACGCGAGCCCCCCGGTCGCCACCAGCGTGGGCAGCGCCGTGCTGGGTTGCACGATGTCGGGGACGTTGCCGGTGGCGACCGCGGTGTCCACCTTGCGGGGGAGCTCCTCGTTCGGCACCGGCGTGATGACGACGTCCGTACCGGGATTCTCGGCCTCGAAGTCGGTGGCGATCCCCTCGAGCGCGGTCCCTTCGTTGGCGAAGGCCCAGACCTGGATCTTGCCGGTGGCCGGTTTCGTGTCGACGGTCGTCGACGCGGAGCGCTGGTCGCCGACGTCGGCCGGGCGACCGCAACCGGCGACGAGGACGATCGAGGCGACCGCCATGGCGAGGGGGATGGGGCGGGGCGTGCGCGGGCCGGACTTCATGCGCGCATACCTTCCTCTCGTTGACCAGTCGCTCAGATGAGCGATGTCGAGGAAAGTATGACATGTAACTTTGTCTGTCAATCTTGTGGCGTGGCGTTTCTCCCCCGAGACTGAGGAGCCGCTGTCGCCGGCCTCGGTGACCTGACACTGCCCAACCGCGTGGTGATGGCCCCGATGACGCGGATCCGGGCCGCCGCCGGCGGTCTGGCGACGCCGTCGATGGCGACGTACTACGCCCAGCGCGCCACGGCCGGGCTGATCGTGACCGAGGGCGTGCAGCCGAGCGTGGTCGGACAGTCCAATCCGGGTACGCCGGGCCTGCACACCGACGAGCAGACCACCGCGTGGCGCACGGTGACCGCCGCCGTGCACGCCAACGGCGGCCGGATCTTCGCCCAGCTCATGCACGGCGGCCGGGTCTCGCACCCCGACACCACCGGCATGCGGCCGGTCGGCCCTTCTGCAGTCCCCGCCGCCGGCACCGTGTTCACCCCGACCGGCCCGCAGCCCGCGCCGATCCCGCGTGCCCTGGACACCGCCGAAGTGCCCGAGCACGCCCAGGCGTACGCTCACGCCGCCCGCCGTGCCATCGACGCCGGTTTCGACGGCGTGGAACTGCACGGTGCCAACGGTTACCTGATGTCGCAGTTCCTGTCGTCCAACGCCAACCTGCGCACGGACCTCTATGGAGGTTCGGTGCGCAATCGCATCCGGTTCGTCGTCGAGGCGGTCTCCGCGACCGTCGAGGTCGTCGGCGCGTCCAGAACCGGCATCCGCCTCTCCCCGGGCGGGACGTTCTGGGGCGTGCGGGAGACCGACGTTCCCGAGCTCTACACCGCGCTGCTGACCGAGCTGGCCCGCTTCGAGCCGGCCTACGTCCATCTCGAAGCCACCACCGAGGAGGAGACGCTGGCCGGCCTGCGCCGCGCATGGCCGGGCGCCCTCATCATGAACCCGGTGCCCGGGCTCGGGCCCAAGCAGACCGGACGGACCGAGGCCGGCCACTGGCGCGGGCTGGGCGCCGACCTGATCAGCTTCGGACGCGCCTTCCTCACCAACCCCGACCTGGTGGAACGACTGCGCAACCGGCTGCCGATCGCCCCCGCCGACGAGGCCACGTACTACCAGGGCGGAGACGCGGGTTACCTGACCTACCCGGCTTATCAGTACATGGCCTGACGCTGCGTAATGTCATGATGGCCGTGACGAGCAGAAGGAGATGACCGTTGCGCAGCAGCGAACTGGCCGCACTCGCCGGTGTCACCATCCGTACCGTACGGCACTATCTCCAGATCGGGCTCCTCGAAGAGCCCGAGCGCTCGTTCAACGGCTACCGCGAATACGACGTACGCCACCTCGTCCGGCTGCTGCGGATCACCCGCCTCGCCGCCCTCGGCGTCCCGCTCGCCGCGCTGCCGGACGTGCTCGACGACCCGCAGGCCGCCGAGGAGCTGCTCGACGAGCTGGACCGGCAGGCGGCCGCCGAGATCGAACGGCTCACCACCCGGCGGGCGGACATCGCCCGGCTCCGCGACCACGGCGCGATGCCGGACCTGCCGCCGGAACTGGCCGCCCTCGGACCCACCATCAACGCCGTCGCCGGCCTCGACCCCGACATGGCGCGCCAGGAGCGCGAGCAGATCGTCCTGATCTCTCACCTGATCGGCGAGAACGACACCTCCGCCCTCGCCGGCGCCATGGCGCGGCACGCCATCTTCACCCCGGCCACCACAGACCTGCTCCGGCGCTTCGGCGAACTCGGCCCGGATACCCCGGAAGAGGCCATCGAACAACTCGCCGACGACATGGTGACGCATTACCAGCCTCTCCTGGAGAACTGGCCCGACATCGAGTTCGGCACCGACCTCTCCTCGATGCTCGCCGCCTACGGCGAGCACAATCTCAACGAGCGGCAGCACCGCGTGAACCAGCTGTTCGCGGAGCGGGTGCTCAAGCGAATGGCGAGCGGCGACGGTCCATCGGGCGGCCGCTGACCCGGCACGCGGGTTGACTTGGACGTGACGTCATGGTTTTTGCTGTGCCCCATGCCAAATCGCAAGAGACCCGCCATCGTGCTGGGCACCGTGGCGCTGACGCTGCTGCTCGGAGCCTGCGCCGCCCAAACCGGCGCTTCCCAGACCGGCACTTCCCAGACCGGCACTTCCCAGATCGGAGCTTTCCAGGCCGGCACTTCCCAGGCCGGTGGACAGGCCGTCCCCGCCTCCAGCGGTCTGGACCGCTTCTACGGGCAGAAGCCGGTGTTCAAGCCGTGCGAGCCGCACCTGCCGCCGGGCGTGCCGGCCGTCAAGGCCGAGTGCGCGCGGCTCAAAGTGCCGCTCGACTACCAGAACCCGAAGGGCAGGCAGGCGGAGATCGCGCTGCTGCGGGTGCCCGCGCGCGGTAAGGACCGGATCGGCTCGCTCGTGCTGAACCCCGGCGGCCCCGGCTTCGCGGGCACCGACCACGCGGCCCTGACCGCCGCCCTGTGGGCGAAGTCGCCGATCACCGAGCGCTTCGACCTGGTCGGGTTCGACCCGCGCGGCGTCGGCGCCTCCAAGCCGGCGCTCGACTGTTACACCGACGCCGAACGCGACCGCGGCGCGAAGCTCTCCTCGATCCCCGCCGGTCTGGACGACTGGACCCGGCAGGAGACCCGGCAGCTTCTCCAGCAGTGCGCCGAGCGCTCGGGCGGCAAGCAGGTGCTCGCGCACGTCGGCACCCGCGACGTCGCGCGCGACATGGACGTGCTGCGCCAGGCCCTGGGCGATGACAAGCTCTCCTACGTCGGCACCAGCTACGGCACCCGGCTGGGGGCCGTGTACGCGGAGATGTTCCCGAAGAAGGTCCGCGCCCTGGTGCTCGACGCGGCGATGGACCCCCTCGCCGGCACCCACGAGCGACGCGTCCAGCAGGCCACCGGCATGCAGGCCTCGTTCGAGCGCATGGCCGCCGCGTGCGCCGCCAAGAAGGACTGCCCGCTCGGCACCGACCCCAAGCGCGCCACCCAGGAGTTCCAGAAGCTCGCCCGGCCGCTGATCGACAAGCCCGCGCGGACGTCCGACGGGCGCGGGCTGACGTTCGAGCAGGCGGTCGAAGGGGTGACGGCCGCGATGTACACCGAGGCGATCTGGCCCACCGCGATCGCGGGAATCGCCGAACTGAAGGCCGGCAAGGGCGACACCCTGCTGAAGCTGCGCGACGGCTACCACGAGCGCACCGCCGACGGTACGTACCCCAACTCGCTCGAAGCCACGTTGGCGATCAACTGCCTGGACGAGGAGCGCCACACGCCCAAGCAGGAGACCGCGCTGAACCGGGCGTGGTTCAAGGCGGCGCCGTTCACCGATCCCGCCCGTCCGATCAAGGAGGCGCGCGACGGCTGCGAGCAGTGGCCCGTCAAGCCGACGCTCGGCTACCCGTACGCCACGAACATCAAGGGCCTGGCCGACACGCTCACGGTCTCCGTCACGCGCGACCCGGTGACGCCGCACGAGGGTGGCGTCAGCCTGGCCAAGACGCTGGGCGGCAGCCTGCTCACCGTGGAGGGCGAGCAGCACGGCGCCCTCCTGACCGCCAACGCCTGCGTCAACGAGGCCGTGGCCGCCTATCTCGTCGACCTCAAGTCCCCAGCCGAAGGGGCCCGGTGCAAACTCTGATCCGAGGAACCTGACATGTACCAGGAATGGCGCAGACAACGGGCCGAGCGGCGCGTCCAGCCGGGGAATGGGCGTCCACTGAAGCGTTTTCGCTGGTGGCAGCCGCTAACACGGGCTTTGTTCCACCTCCCGCTGACCAATCATGATGGCCGGCAGGTGGTCTACGCCGTCGACGTCGGCCATGTGCAGCGGTTCATGTCCGAGAACGGCAAAGGCAAAGCCCACCTCTATCTCGACGGCAGGCATCACGCCGAGTCTCCACTCCCGGCCGCCTTTCCCGTCCAGGGCGGCACCATCGAAGTGGCGGCGACGCCCTTCGGCCTCAAGCGCTGCCACTACGTGACCGCCGAGGGGGCCGAGCGGCAGCTCATCCCGGATCGCCGATCCGGCGAAGGGCGACGCGCCCACCTCGACCGCGAGCACCCCGCGCTGAGCCGCTGGATCGGCTACCTCTCGCTGATCCTGCTCGTCATCCCGCTCCTTCTGCTCATCCCGCAGCTCGTCGAAGTGGCCTTCAAGGTGCCCCCCGTAAAGGAGCGCTTCGGGACGTTCACCTCGCCGATCCGGCTGCCGATATGGCTCAACCTCACGCTCACGCTCGGTGCCGTGGCGGCCGCGTGGGAGCGGGCGTTGCGCCTGCGCTACAACTGGCTGCTGGACTCCATGGCCAAGGGATGACGGCCGTCAGAGCTGCCGGCGAAGCCACTCCAGGCCGGATTCGGCGTGTTCGACGATGGTGAAGTGGCTGTCGCCCTCGAGGAGCCGCAGCTCGGCGTTGGGGCACTGGGCCGCCAGCCATGATCCGTGGGCGGCCGGGATGATCCGGTCGGCGGTGCCGTGCAGGAGAAGGACCGGGGCGTCGATGGCGCCGGGATCACAGCCCCAGGGCAAGGTGTAGGAGACGTCGTCGTCGATCTGGCCGTGTGGACCGGCGGCCAGAGCCGGCTCTGCGACCTTGCCCAGCCATCCCCACGGCCCCTCGAACAGCGCCAGATCGGCGGCGGTGAACTCGCAGTCGTAGGCGAAGCCCGACGCCTCCAGCGCCGTGCGCGCCTGGCGGCCCGCCGCCGCCGTCCCCAGCGCGGCCACACCGGACGGGACCATTCCCGTGAACCAGTCGAGACCATCGGCGCCATAGGGGGCGATGGCGGCCAGGGTCAGCGCGGCCTGGACGCGGTCGCCCAGGGCGGCGGCACACCCCAGGGCGTAAGATCCGCCGCCGGAATATCCGACCACGGCGAACCGATCGAGGCCGAGCGCGTCCGCGACCTTCGCCGCGTCGCCGGCGACCGAGGCCACGGTCCGGCCCGGCGCGGGGGTGGAACCACCGTAGCCCGGCCGATCGAAGGACACCCATCGCAGCCCCAGCCGGTCGGAGGCGGCGAAGAGCGGCTCCGGCGGCGACCCCAGGTTGGGCGTGCCGTGATGCCACATGACGGGCGCCCGCCCGACCTCCCCGGTGTCGTAGACGTGCAGCGTGCGGCCGCCGCCCACCGGGATGTCCAGCTCGATCATCTCGTCACCTTCCGAAGCGTCTTCAGGTGGTAGTACAGCAGGCGCCGCCGACATTTTCGTCTACGTGTGCTGACCGGCCCGGACACGGTCCCGGGTGTCGACGGCGGAGGCCAGGAAGGCGGCCGAGGCGACGAAGGCGAGCACGACGAGCATGGCCGTGCGCAGGCCCCAGTGGTCGCCGAGGAAGCCGAGGCCGGGTGGGCCGACCAGGAAGGCGACGTAGCCGATGGTGGCCACCAGGCTGACGCGGGCGGTCTCGTCCGGCCCGGTCTCTCCCGCGGCGGACAGCGCGACGGGGAAGCCCAGGGAAGCGCCGAGCCCCCAGAACAGCACGGCCGCTCCGGCCAGCACGGCGTTGTCCGAGAAGATCACCAGGAGCAGGCCCAGTGCTCCGGACACGGCGCTGGCGCGTACGACGAGGGTGCGGCCGAACCGGTCGAGGAAGAACGTGCCGCTGAAGCGGCCCAGGGTCATGGCGGCGGCGAAACCGGTGAAGACGAGGGACCCGGACGTGGTGTCCAGGCCGTGCCCGTCCACCATGAGCAGCGGCAGCCAGTCGTTGGCGGCTCCCTCGGCCAGGGCCATCGCCAGGACGACCGCGCCGATCAGGAGCAGCTTGGTGTCCTTCCAGACCTTCGGGCGCGCCTGGGCGGTGCCGGGGCCGGCCTGGTCGGGGGCGAGGGCGCCGGTGCCCGCGGGGACGAAGCGGATGGCGTACAGGAGGATCGCGGCGGAGATCAGGGTGACCACGGCCAGATGCCAGTGGACCGGCAGGCGGGCGGCGGTGGCCGCGATGCCGGCGCCGGCGCCGACCACGGTGCCCAGGCTGAAGCAGCCGTGCAGGGTGGGGAGCGTCGTCCTGCCGGTGATCCGCTCGATGTCGGTGGCGTCGACGTTGACGGCGACGTCACCCGCCCCCACGCCCGCGCCGAACGCGCACAGGCCCGCCATGACCAGGGGTACGGACGCCATGAGCACACCGGCGCTGATCACGGCCAGGCTCGCGACGACCATCGCGGTCCCGACGCCGATGACGGGCCTGGTCCCGTACCGCGAGGTGAGACGGCCGGAGCAGAGGATGCCGATCATGGAGCCGAGCGACAGGCCGAACAGGATCCACCCCATCTGGCCGGTGGAGGCCTCCAGGCGGTCGCGGATGTCGGGGGTGCGGGTCACCCACGAGGACATCGCGATTCCCGGCAGGAAGAAGAACAGGAACAGTGCCTGCCGGCGTCGGCGCGTGGCGAGGTCCATGCGGGGGGTCTCCGTGACGGTCGCGGGAGTAGATCTGGGCATTGACGCTCACCGAGCGGTACAGGCGTACAGATCAGGATAAAAGGTGCCTATCGGTGCCGTCACACGGGGAGCAGGAACAGGCTGATCGGAGTGCTCACCACGGTCACGGCGATGGCCAGGAGAAGGACGCGTACCGGCGTTGAGGCGGGGACGGGCGCCGAGAGCCGGTCGATGCGCGCGTCGAGGTCGCCGCCGGCGCCGATTTCGGTGGCGGCGAGGGTGCCGGGTGGTGAGACGAGGTGGTCGCACGTGCGGAAGCGGCGCAGCGCGGTGGCCAGGATGAGGTGGCCGTCGTCGCGGGCGGCGCGGTCGTCGGCGCGCATCTCGACCAGCAGCGCGACCGCGTCCAGCATGGCTCTGACGTGACGGCTGGCGGGGAGGGCGCGGTGCAGGGCGGCGAACGGCAGGATCACCAGGTCGTGGCGTTCGCGGGCGTGCGCCCGCTCGTGCGCCAGCACTGCGCGCAGCTCGCACCGGGTGAGCAGGCCGAGGCTGCCGGTGCTGACCACGATCGCGGCCCTGCGCCCCGGCACGCAGTACGCGGCCACCGCCGGATGCTCCACCACCAGCGCCCCGGCGAACTCGGGGTGCGGCCGCGCGATCAGGCCCAGCAGCGCCCGCTGCCTGCGCCGCAGGGCCGCCACCGACCTGGCGCTGCGGGCGAAGGCGGCCAAGACCCAGCCGGCCACGGCGATGCCGCAGGCGGTCAGCAGGAGGTGGAAGGGGGTGAGCGCGCCGGGCAGGCCACCGCCGGCCAGGTCGCGGGCGAAGGCGGCCAGGGCGGGGACGATGCCGAGCCGGTAGGGGGCCAGGCCGAGCGCGAGCGCCACGCCGACGACGGACAGCACCAGAGTCAGGCCGATGGCCTGCCAGATCAGCAGCGACGTGCGCGGCGCCCGCCACGGCAGCCGGGAACGCAGCATGCCAGCCATGGCGGACAGCGCCGCCAGCAGCGTGAGGACGTGGTGGGCGGCATAGGTCACGACGGCTCCTGCGACAGCGCCGCGCGCAGGGCCTCGGCTTCCTCCGGGGTGACCGATCGGGCGAAATGGCCCAGTGCGGCGAGCCGGTCGCCGGTCTCGCCGAGCGCCGACAGCATCAGCTCGGCCACGTACGCCTCTCGCCCAGCCGCCGGACGATAACGCCAGGTACGGCCGTCCTCGTCGCGTTCGCGGCGGATGAAATCCTTGCGGACGAGCCGGTTCATCACGGTCATCACCGTGGTGTAGGCGTTGTTGCGGTCGCTGAGCCGGTTGACGACCTCGCGCACGGTCAGCCAGGCGTCGGTGCCCCACAGCACCTCCATGATCGACCGTTCCAGCTCGCCGAGACTGTTCACGCCCCCTCCTCACGTCCCGCGGGCTCCAGAGCGGGTACGGCCAGCACGGCCACGGCCGCCAGCACCGCCGACACCGCCCCCGCCACGTACGGTAACGCCGCCCCGGCGTCGAACAGTAACCCGGCCGCCGCCGGTCCGGCGATCCGCGCCGCCGCGCCCGCCGACTGCCCGGTCCCCATCCGCGCGCCCCGCTGCTCCGGCGGCCCCGCCGCGGCCAGCAGACTGGCGACGGTCGGCGTGAGCAGGCCGTGCCCGGCGGCCAGCAGGCAGACGGCGGCCAGGCACTGCCACCAGGTCGCCGACCCGGCCACCGCGCCCATGCACCCGGCCATCAGCACCGCCCCGGCCGCCGCCACCCGGCCGTCACCCCAGCGCCGGGCCAGCCAGGCCACGAGCCCGGCCTGTACGACGGCCATCGCCAGCCCCGCCGCCGCCAGGGCCAGGCCGATCGCGGTGGCGTCCCAGCCGTACCTGTCGCGGCCGAGAAAGGCCAGGGTCGTCTCCATCCCGACGAACGCGGCCATCGCCAGGAACTGGGTCCCGGCCAGCAACGCCACCGGCCTGCGCCGAACCGCGAACGGCTCCGAAACCCGGCCGGCACCCTGGCGCGGCCGCGTCGGGGTGCCGTGCGGCCCGGCCGGTGGGCGGCGGGCGGGTTCGGGGAGCCAGACGATGGCGGCGCCGAGGTTGATCGCCGCCAGCGCGGCCGCCGCGTACGCGCACGCCGCGAACCCGAACGGCGCCAGCACACCTCCCAGCGCGGGCCCGACCACGAACGCCAGCCCGATGGCCGCCCCCAACTGCGCCATCGCCCCGGTACGCCGCTCGGCGGGCACCGCGTCGGCCAGGTACGCCTGCGCCACCGAGATGCTCCCGCCGCACGCCCCCGCCAGCATCCGGCACACCAGCAGCCCGGCCAGCGACGTCGCCAGACCGGTGAAGGTCATGGAGACCACCGAGCCGGCGAGTGCCAGCAGCACCAGGGGCCGCCGCCCGTACCTGTCGGAAAGCCTGCCCAGCACGGGCGCGGCGACGAGTTGCGCCACCGAGTAGGCGCTCATCAACGCCCCGAACCACAGCCCGGTCGCCCCGAGCGAGGAGGCGTAGAACGGCAGCGCGGGCAGGATCAGCGTGAAGCCGAGCAGGTCCACGAACACCGTGGCCGAGATGACCAGCCGAGCCGGGCGCCGCATCACGTCTCCTTCGCCTGGGAACCCCTACTACAGCCTGTAATGCTACAGCGTGTAGTAGATGCCTCTCTCAGGGGCTCTGATCCCGCAGCGCGAGCGGCACCAGCAGGAAGGCCAGGCCGGCGGTGAGGAACGCCGCCGCGCCCAGACCACCGGCGACCGCCCCGGCCAGGGCGACCACGCCGGGCACCGCCGGCTGCGCGATGCCCCACGACGACCCCTGGACGGCGAACCAGCGGGGCCGCTCGGCCTCGGGCGCCGCGTCGGCGGTCAGAGCCTGCCAGCGGCCGAGCAGAATGCCGTTCGCCGCCGTCCACGCCAGGTAGGCGGCGGCGGTGAGGGGAGCGCTGTCCAGCCACGCCATCGCCAGGGCGAGCAGACCGAGCAGCACCGCGCCGCCCGCGAGCGCCCGCCCGTGCGACAGCCGGTCCATCAGCCGGCGCGTCGCCCACAGCGCCACCGGCGACAGCAGGGCCGCCACGGTGAGCGCGATCCCGGGCAGCCACGCCGGGGGAGGACCCGCACCCACAACAACGCTTTGGCCGCCTTCGGCACAGGCACTCCCCATCTCGGCAAAGCGGACATCCTAGGGTGGCATGAGGGTGAGGATGCACGGTTCTCATGGAGTTCTCAGGTGGAGTTTGTGGCACTTTGAGCTGAGATTTATGACTATGGGGCAATGGAGCGCGTGCCGCAGGAAGCCGGTGCGGCCGAGGCTCGGACAGTTCAGGGAGCCCTGGCCGGGAGAAAGGTTCAGGTCTGGGGCGGCGCGCTCGTCCTCGTGGCGGTGCTGGCGTACTGGCTGGGAAGCACCGGCAGAACCGGCGAAGTGGCCGCGCCCAGACCAAGCCCGACCCCGACGCCCAGCCCGACGCTCATGGTGCCCGACGTCTACAAGAGGGTCGGGCCGTCGGTGGTGGTCATCCAGGCCGGGAAGTCGCTCGGAACCGGGGTGATCGCGGCCGAGGACGGGACGATTCTGACCGCCCACCACGTCATCAAGGGCGCGAAGGACGTCAACCTGACCTTCTCCGACGGCACCAAGGCGAAGGCCGTGGTCGTGGCGTCGAACCCCAAGCGCGACGTCGCGGCCCTCAAACCCGCGAAGCTGCCGGAGATCGTCGTCCCGGCGACGCTCGGCGGCGCCGTGACCGTGGGCGCGCCCGTCGTGGCGATCGGCAATCCGCTGGGGCTGACCTACAGCGTGTCCACCGGTGTCGTGTCGGGCCTGGATCGGAGCGCCACGGACGGCGATCTGAGCGGGCTCATCCAGTTCGACGCCGCCGTCAATCCGGGCAGCTCCGGCGGCCCGCTGCTGGATGCTCGCGGCCTGGTCATCGGGATCGTGGTCTCGATCGCCGACCCGGGAGGCGACGAGGCGTTCGCGGGCATCGCGTTCGCGGTGCCGATCGGCGTGGCCCTGGGCGGGAGCGACGGCGACGGCCCACCGGGCGACGGGCCCCTAATCTGACGAGAAGGAACACCGTATGACCAGTGAGTCGGCTCACCCGCTCGAACAGGTGCTGTTCGAGGTCAAACGTACGATCGTCGGCCAGGACGTCCTGCTGGAGCGGATGGCCGTGGCGCTGATCGCCGACGGTCACCTGCTGGTGGAGGGTGTGCCGGGCCTGGCCAAGACGCTCGCGGTGCGGTCGCTGGCCGCCGCGATCGCCGGGAAGTTCCAGCGCGTCCAGTTCACCCCCGACCTGGTGCCCGCCGACCTCGTGGGCACGCGGGTCTACCACCAGCACTCCGGCGAGTTCAAGACCGAGCTCGGCCCGGTGTTCGCGAACCTGCTGCTCGCCGACGAGATCAACCGCGCCCCCGCCAAGGTGCAGAGCGCCCTGCTGGAGGTGATGCAGGAGCATCAGGTGACGATCGGGCGGGAGACGTTCCGGGTGCCCGAGCCGTTCCTGGTGATGGCGACGGAGAACCCGATCGAGTCGGAGGGCACGTACCCGCTGCCCGAGGCCCAGGTCGACCGTTTCATGATGAAGGTGGTCGTCGACTATCCGACACAGGCCGAGGAACAGGCGATCGTCGGCCGGGCGCTGCGCCCGCCCGAGCCGCCGCAGCCGACGGTGACGGCCGAGAACCTGATGGAGATGCGGGTACGCGCCCAGCAGGTGTACGTCGATCCGGCGATCGTCCACTACGCGGTACGCCTGGTCACCGTCACCCGTTCCCCCGCGACGGCCGGGCTCGGCGAGCTGGAACGGTACGTCACCTACGGGGCGAGCCCCCGGGCGTCCATCGCGCTCGTCACCGGCGCACGGGCACTGGCGTTCCTGCGCGGCCGCGACTACGTCCTGCCGCACGACCTGTCCGAACTCGCCCTCGACGTGCTGCGCCACCGCCTCGTGCTGTCCTACGAGGCCCTCGCGGACGAGGTCGACGCCGACACGATCATCACCAGGGTGCTCGGGGCCGTCCGGGCGCCCGACGTCGTCCTGCAGAATCGCTGAGCCCATGGCCACCGCCCCCGAGAAACTCCTGCTCCGCCTGGAGTGGAAGGTCGTCCGCAGGCTGGACGGCCGGCTCCAGGGCGCCCACCGCACGACGTACCGTGGCTCCGGGATCGACTTCACCGGGCTGCGCGCCTACGTCGACGGCGACGACGCCCGGCACATCGACTGGAACGTGACCGCCCGGCTGGACGAGCCGCACCTGCGGGTGTTCACCGAGGACCGCGAGCTGACGGTGTGGCTCGTGCTCGACCGGTCGGCGTCGATGGCGGCCGGGCGGCCGGGGCGCGGCAAGCACGACGTGCTCGCCGAGCTCGCGCTCGTCCTGGCCCGGATGTTCGGGCGGGGCGGCAACCGGGTCGGCGCGCTGCTGTTCGACACCGGGATGGTGCGCGTCGTGCCGCCCGGCACCTCCCGGCGGCACGCCCTGCGGATCAGTGCCGAGCTCGAACGCACCGCCGAGGCGCACGGCGGCGCCACCACCGACCTGGCGGAGATGCTGGACGCGGCCGGACGGCTCGCGCGCCGCCGCGCCCTCGTCGTCGTGCTGTCCGACTTCATCGGCGACGGCGACTGGGAACGGTCGCTGCAGCGCCTGGCCCGGCGGCACGAGGTGGTCGCGCTGCGGATCGTGGACACGGCCGACGACGTGCTGCCCGAGGCCGGGCTGATCGTGGTCGAGGACGCCGAGACCGGCGAGCAGCTCGTCGTCGACTCCGCCGACCCGCTGCTCCGGGTGCGCTTCCACGCCGCCGTCGGCGAACGCGACGCCCGGCTTACGGCGGGCATGCGGCGCGCCGGGGTGCCCGTCCACCGCATCGACACCGACCGCGACCTGGCCGAGGCGCTCGTCGAGGTGGTCGCCCGTACCAGGGACCGGTCGCCATGACGCTGAACTCCCCGCTGCTGCTGGCCGCCGGACTGCTCGTCACGGCGGTGCTCGCCTGGGCGGTCGTCGTCTCGGCCCGTCGCAGGTCGGCCGCGCTGGTCGCGGCCGGGGCCGCCGTACCGGGCGGGCGCGGCACGTACCTGGGAGTCGGTCTGACGGTGGCCGGCGTCGGCGTGCTCGCGATCGCGACCGCAGGACCGGCGGCCATGGTGCCGGTGCCGCGCACGGCGGGCACCGTCATCCTCGCCATCGACGTCTCCAACAGCATGGGCGCCGACGACGTCGCGCCCAACCGGCTGGCGGCCGCGCAGCGGGCGGCCCGCGCGTTCGTGGCGGCGCAGCCCGACAGCGTCGACATCGGGATCGTCGCGTTCGAACGGGGCGCGCTCACCACCGTACGGCCCGACGCCGACCACTCCATCGCGCTCAAGGCCATCGACCGGCTGAAGGTCACCGGCGGCACCCATCTGGGTACGGCCATCACGGCGTCGCTGGCGGCGATCACCGGCAAGAAGGTGGCCGTCGGCCGCGACGGCGCCGTACCCGACATCGGCTACTGGCCGTCGGCGACGGTCGTGATGTTCTCCGACGGCCAGAACCGGGGCGGTGACGTCGAACAGGCCGCCACCGTGGCCCAGAAGGCCGGCGTGCACATCCACACCGTCGGGGTCGGCACCACGGCGGGGGCGACGGTGAAGGTGGACGGCTACCACCTGCAGACCTCGCTCGAAGAGGACGCCCTCACCGCGATCGCGGAGACCACCGGCGGCGAGTACCATCCCGCCTCCGACAGTGCGCGGCTCGACGGGATCGCCGGCTCGATCGACCTGCGGCTCACCGTCTCCGACGAGCCGCTGCCCCTCGCAGGCGGGCTGATCGGGCTCGCCCTGGCGCTGCTCACCGGGGGAGCGGCGTTCACCGTGCTCCGGTCTGGACGGGTGATCTGAATGACGTTCTCGTGGCCGTGGCTGCTGCTGTCGGTGCTGGTCATACCGCTGATCTTCGCGATCCGCTGGTGGGCGCGGCGGCGCCGGCGGCGGGCCGCCGTGCGCGTCACGTCGATCGCGCTCGTACGCAGTGCGCTGCCGGACCGTACCCGCTGGACGCGGAAGATCCCCGCGGCGCTGTTCATCGCCGGGCTCGCGCTGCTCGCGGTCGGTGCCGCCAGGCCGCAGGCGTCGGTACCGGTGCCGCAGACGTCGGCGACGATCCTGCTCGCGCTCGACACCTCCGGCTCCATGTGCTCCACGGACGTCGATCCCAACCGCATCACCGCCGCGAAGAAGGCCGCCACGGAGTTCATCGAGTCGCAGCGGGGCGGGCCGCGCATCGGCCTGGTCACGTTCGCGGGCAACGCGGGGCTGCTCGTGCCTCCCACCGACGACACCGACGCGCTGATCAAGGCGCTGGACGGCCTCACCGTGTCGCGCGGCACCGCGATCGGGCAGGCCATGCTCGCCTCGATCGACGCGATCGCGGAGGTCGACCCGTCGGTCGCCCCGACCGGGGCGACCCCCGGCGCGGGCGGCGAAGGGTACGCCGGTGCCGCGATCGTCGTGCTCACCGACGGCGCCAACACCCAGGGCGTCGATCCGCAGACCGCCGCTCAGGAGGCCGCGCTGCGCCGCGTCCGGGTGTTCCCCATCGGCTTCGGCACCACGAACCCGTCCCCGATGGTGTGCGACAACACCCAGTTCGACGGCGGTGGCTGGGGCGGCGGCTTCGGTGGCCGTGGCCGCGGCGGATTCGACCGTGGCCGCAACGTCCGTACGATCGACGAGCCCACGCTCAAGCAGATCGCCCAGACCACCGGCGGCTCCTACCACCGCGCCGAGAACGCCGGCCAGCTCCAGAGCGCCCTCGCCGCCCTGCCCGGCAGCTTCACCGTGATCCGCCAGCGGGTCGACACGGCCGCCGCCTTCGCCGCCGGCGGCGCCGTCCTCATCACCGCGGGCCTGTCCCTGTCCCTCTGGTGGAACCGCCCTCGTATCCCGGCCCGCTGAGGTGCCGCAGCGACAGGTGCTTCGACAGCGCGTCCAGGAAGTCCGGCGCGTCGAAGATCGCGCCCGCCGAGGCGACCCCGACGGTCCTGGTACGGCCGGTGAGGATGCGGTCGACGGCCTCCACCGCGAGCGGCGCGCTGATGGCGTAGATGTCCTGACCGGTGGCGGCCACGCGGCGTTCCGTGCCGCCGGAGCGGACGAGGACGTCGATGACGAAGGTCTGCGCGGAGCGGCCCCGCTCGTCGACGGCCTCCGGCGCCGGGGCGTCAGGAGCGGCCAGGTCCGCGGCCGCCTTGGCGGCCATGTAGGTACGCACCTCCGGGACGTCCAGGTGACTGGGCACGGTGACGACGTCGGCCATGGTGAACTCCCCGATGACGCTCTGGTCGCCGAGCGGCGCCGGGAACGACCACTCCAGGGTCGGCAGGGCGTCGTCGTGGTACTCCAGCCGTCCGCCGGTGAAACGGACCCTCCGGCCGCCCCGCCGCCGGCCCGAGATCACGCCCGAGGCGAGCGTCCCGGCGGTGGGGTGCCAACTGCTCAGGCCGTACGCGATGTGCGCCTCGTCCGCCGCCGTCCAGTCGCTCATCGCGGTGGTGACCAGCAGGTCGCCGAGGCCGCCGTAGAAGGCCATCGCCGGCACCACCACGGTCCCCGCGGCGCGGGCACGGTCCGCGAAGTGCGTGAACGTGTCGACGTTCGCCTCGATCTCGGCCGCCACGTCGACGTACGGGATGCCGGCCCGCAGCGTCGCCTCGATCAGCGGGGCGGCGGTCGTGGCGAACGGCCCCGCGCAGTTGATCACCGCCGCCGCGCCTTTCAGCGCCCGGTCGAGCGAGGCGGGGTCGCCGACCGACGCCTGCCGCACCTCTGACCCTTCGGCCATGGCCAGCAGCTTGTCCAGGTCACGGCCGAGAAGCAGCGGTACGTACCCGCGCTCACGCAACTCCGCCACCACGAACCGCCCGGTGTGCCCATAAGCGCCGAACACCGCCACATTCCGGCCCGATCCCATGCCGGCTCCCGCGTACTCGAAGTGATCCACGACGTAAATCCTGTCCGGTCGGCTCACCGCTGCCCAGCGTCCGGAACGACACGACCCGTACAATTCCCGACATGAGCCCCTTCCCGCGCTCCGTCGCGGTCGCCGCCACCGACGGGATGCTGCACTTCGAGCTGGCCCTGGCCTACGAAGTCTTCGGCTCGGCCCCGGACGCCGTGCCGGGCCCCTGGTACGACGTCAGCGTGTGCGGCGCCCACGCCGTCCGGGCCGGCCGCTTCATGGTGGAGCCCGATTGCGGGCTCGACCGGCTCGCACACGCCGGCACCGTGATCGTCCCCGCCCTGGCCGACGTCGACGCAGACCCACCGGCCGACCTGGTCGAGGCGGTCCGCGCGGCCCACGAGGCGGGCGCCCGGGTGGTCTCCCTGTGCACGGGCGTGTTCGTCCTCGCCGCCGCGGGCCTGCTGGACGGGCTGCGCGCCACCACCCACTGGGCCCACACCGGCCAGCTGGCCGCCCGCTACCCTCGGGTCGAGGTCGACCCGGACGTGCTCTACGTCGACAACGGCAGCGTGCTGACCTCCGCCGGCAAGGCCGCCGCGATGGACCTGTGCCTGCACCTGGTCCGCCGCGACCACGGCTCGGCGATCGCCAACGTGGTCGCCCGCCGCCTGGTCGTGCCGCCCCACCGCGCCGGCGGCCAGGCCCAGTTCGTCACCACCCCGGTCCCCGCCCAGGACGGTCACCCCCTGGCCGAACTGCTCCCCTGGGTGATGCGCCGCCTGGACCAGCCGCTCACCGTGGAGGACCTGGCCCGCCAGGCGAACATGAGCTCCCGCCACCTGGCCCGCCACTTCCACTCCATCACCGGCACCACGCCGCTGCGGTGGCTGCTGACCCAGCGGATCCGCCGCGCCCAGGAGCTGCTGGAGAGCACGGACGACAGCATCGACACCATCGCGTCGGCGGCGGGCATGGGCACGGCCACGACCCTGCGCCGCCACTTCCACCGCACCATCGGCGTCCCGCCGGACACCTACCGCCGCACGTTCCGGGCCTGAAGGGTGAGCTTCGCGTAGAAGTCCTGGAGCATGAGGCGCACGTCAAGGTCGGTGTAGACCCGGATGGGGCGGCCCTCGGGACGGTCCTCGTAGCCGCCGTCCTCCGTGATCCGGGGCGCGGGGCGCAGCACGTGCCGGCTCGACGACGTGTCCGGGTGGAAGTTGGACCGCAAAGTCGACAGCAGCACCAGCGGGCTGTCGCCCAGCAGGTATGTCTCCCCGAGGTTGAGCCCTGCCGGGGCCAGCCGCGCGCCCACCTCGCACAGGCTGTCGTACAGGTACGCGCCGATCTTCCCGGCCGGCCGGACGTACGCCGCCAGCTCCGCCATGCCCGCCATCGTCTGCCGGTAGGCGTTTCGCGGCACCTGCCACAGCGGGATGGGGGAGGCGAAGACGACCTGGGCGGCGATGAGGTCGATGTTGAGGTTGTACTCGACACCGGGCGTGTCCGGGGGCGGCGCGGCCAGGCCGGGATATTCGGGGCCGCCGATCCAGATCGCGGTCAGCCGATCGGCGATGCGCGGCTCCATCAGATACGCGCTGGCCAGCTCGGTCAGACCCCCGCCCAACGTGACGTACAGGGGCAGGCCGGTGTCGGTGCGCATCGCCTCGGCGACGATGGCCTCGGCGCCGGCGGACGGTCGCGGCGTCTGGGGGTCGGCCAGGCTCACGTTGGACCCGGCGTACGCCGGCACCTCGCGGCCCATGAGGGACAGCACTTCGGTGACCCGTTCGTACGACAGGTCGGCCGTCGGCCGCTCCGGACCGGTGACCAGGTGGGAGCCGATGACGGCGCGCAGGTCGGCCGACGGCGACAGCAGTTGGTGCACGAGCTGGACGAGCCCGTCCGGGTCGCCGCAGTAGTCGTTGTCGGTGATGACCCGGCAGCGCGGACCGGCGGGCGGCTGGAAACCCATGTCACAACCACCGGGGAAGGTCGGGCGCCTCGATGTGGGCGGTCCGGCCGGACAGGTAGGCCGCCAGGTCGGCGAGCGACCCCGTGACGCCGGTCGGCTGCCCGGATCCGGCCACCGGCCAGGTGCGCTCGGGAGAGATCAGCGTGAGCGCCGGGCCGTCGCCGGCCTCGGAGCGTTTCGCCGCGATGTCCTCGATCAGCGCCACCAGGAAATCGGCCGGCAGGTCCGCGAAGGTCACGCCCGCGTCCAGGTCGACGGCGTGGATCAGGACCTCGCGGGAGCGCATCCACGGCACCTCGGAGGCCGGGACGGCCCGGCCCTGCGCGGTGCGCACCGTCCGCGACCACTGCTCGCCGGTGAGGCCGGCCAGCCCGTCGGCCAGCCGCGCCGCCGAGGAGCCCACCCACTCCTTGAGGGCTTCGGGCGGCCGGGTCGCACCCTCCTCGATGTCCGCGTTCCGCTGCTCCTGCGAGGTGTACATCGGCGTGGGCTCGCCGGTCCGGGCCCAGTGGACCAGGTTGAGCAGGGCTTCGGCGTTGGCGGCGACGTGGGTCGCGAGGTGCCTGCCGGTCCACCCCTCCAAGGCGGTGGGGGCGGTGAGGTCGCCGCAGCGGTCGAGGGTCGTAAGGAAGAGTTCGGTGCCCGTCCGCATCCAGGCCAGGGAAATGGCGGTCATCACGCGTCGGCCACGATCCGGTTGGCGCAGCGGCCGAGCCCGTCCACCGCCGTCACGAGGTGCTGCCCGGCCCGCAGGTAGCGCGGCGGCTTTCTGGCATGTCCGACGCCGCCCGGGGTGCCGGTCGCGATCACGTCGCCGGGTCTGAGGGTGATCATCGTTGAAATGTACTCGACCAGGTCGACCGGGTCGAAGAGGAGGTCGCCGGTGTTGTCCCGCTGTACGGTCTCGCCGTCGAGCTCGGTGCTGATGTCGACCTTCGGGCGCACCCCGCCGGGCAGTTCGTCCGGAGTGACCAGGTAGGGCCCGAGTGGCGTGGTGGCCTCCCAGTTCTTGCCCTGCAGCCACTCCTTCGTACGGAACTGCCAGTCCCGGCAGGTCACGTCGTTGAGCACCGCGAAGCCCGCGATGGCGCCCTCGGCCTCGGCCGTCGTGGCCCGGCGCACCGGCCGGCCGATGACGACGGCCAGCTCGCACTCCCAGTCGAACGCGGCGGTTTCGGGCGGCAGCATGATGTCGTCCTCGGCCCCGACCAGCGTGTCGGCATATTTGCTGAACAAAGTCGGATATTCCGGCAGGTCGCGCCCCATCTCCAGGATGTGGTTCCGGTAGTTGAGGCCGACACAGATGATCTTCCCGGGGCGCGGCACCACGGGCGCGTAGCGGGCGCCGGCCGGCGAGTACTCCCGTCCGGCGGGCTCCGCCCGGTCCTCGCCGGCCAGCAGCTCACCGACGTCGGCGGCGCCGAGATCCACAAGGCGGTCGTCCTCGACCCGGACGGCTCGGGTGGCGCCGCCGGCGGTACGGATGGTGGCCAGTTTCACTGATGAGGTCCTTCCCCGGAGGAGCGGTGCAGACTGAGGGCTTCGAAGATGGGGGCGTCGCTGAACCGGAAGAGGTCCAGGGCGCCGGAGTCGGAGTCGGAGGGCGCGGCCTCGGACCGTACGGAAAGAGGCTCCCAGGAGGGGACGACGAAGAGGTCGCCGCGCGAAACGGTCCACGACCGGCCGCCGACCGTGACGGTGCCGGTGCCGTCGAAGACCTGGTAGACCGACGAGCCCACAGCGCGGGACGGGGCCGTCTCCACGCCGGTCGCGATCCGGTGCATCTCGGCCCTGATCGTGGGCAGCACGTCGCCGCCGGTGGTCGGGTTGGTGTAGCGCACCGCCGCGTGCCCGCGCTCGACGGTCCCGGGATGGCCGCCGGCCTCCAGCTCCAGTTGGTCGCGGAGCGCCGCGTCGGTGTCCTTCCAGCGGTAGGCCAGCAGCGGCGTGCCCGGCTGCGGCCCGGGAGCGGAGACGGGCCTGAGGCCGGGGTGCCCCCAGAGGCGTTCGGACCGGGAGCGGTCCGGCGTCGTGCGTTCGGCGTCGCTGATCGTGTCGCGGCCGAACTCGAAGAACTGCGACTCGGTCGCGTACTGGAACGGGATGTCCAGCCCATCGATCCAGGCCATGGGCCGATCCGCCGCGTTGTGGTGCGCGTGCCAGGCCCACCCGGCCTGGGGCAGGAAGTCGCCGCGGCCCATCGGCACCGGGTCGCGGCCGACCACGGTCCAGACGCCGTCGCCCTCGACGACGAAGCGGAACGCGTGCTGCGTGTGCCGGTGCTCGGGCGCGTCCTCGCCGGGCATCAGGTACTGGATCGCGGCCCAGAGGGTCGGCGTCGCGTACGGCTTGCCGCCGAGCGCGGGGTTGGCGAGGGCGATCGCGCGCCGTTCACCGCCCCGGCCGACCGGCACGACCCGGCCCGCCTGGTCAGCGAGACGGAGCAGGTTCGCCCACCGCCACACGTGCGGCACGGCCCGCGACCTCGGGTGCGGCGGCATGAGGTCGCCGATCTCGGTCCAGAGCGGGACGAGCAGTTCGGTCTCGAAGCCTCTGTAGAGCTCGGCCAGCTCCGCGCTCGGGGCCGGCTGATCGGGCGCGTCCACCACACGCAGCCGCACCGGCGAATCGGTCAGTTCTCCCATCGTGCCTCCATCTCGGGCTGAACGGCAGGACCCGCGCTTTGTGACCGTCTGGTTTCGCGAATCTTGCTGGAAGGTATCGACAACTTACCGAGTGCTCGGTAGCTTACGGCAATCCAAGGAGGTCGCCAATGCCCCAGCCGCCACCCGCACGCCGCCGCCTCAAGCCCGGCGCCCGCCGCCGCCAGATCCTCGATGTCGCCACCCGCGAGATCGCCGCATCCGGCTTCCGCGGCGCCTCGCTGGCCGAGATCGCGGAGAACGTGGGCGTCTCCCAGCCGGGCCTGCTGCACCACTTCCCGAGCAAGGCCGCCCTGCTCCTCGCGGTGCTGGAGCAGAAGAGCGCGGAGGACACCGCGATCGTCGACGAGGTGTTCGCGGACGCCGAGGGCACCGTCGGACAGGCGATCACGGCCCTCGTCGAGGTGAACCAGCGCGATCCGGAGCGCATACGGCTCTACACGGTCACGGCGGCCGAGAGCATCGACGCCGGCCATCCGGCGCACGACTTCTACCTGCGCCGCTATCAAGGCACCCGGGCGCGGCTGGCGGAACGCCTCGCCAAGGACCGGGAACGCGGCCGCCTGCCCGAGACCCTCGACGTCGCCGAGGTGGCGACCGAGATCCTCGCGCTCCTCGACGGCCTGCAGTTCCAGTGGCTGCTCGACCCCGGCGTCGACATGACCGGGCCCGTCAGGGCGTACTTCGCCCGACTCTACGGAAGGACCTGACAGATCGTGCACGACAGCAGCCGCTTCGCCGCGCTCGTCCAACGCCTGAGCCTTGCCCAGAAGGTGGGCCTGCTCGCCGGCGCGACGTTCTGGACCACGCCGGCCTGCGCCCCGATCGGCCTGCGGTCGATGGCGCTCGCCGACGGTCCCGCCGGCGTCCGCGGCCTGCGCTGGGACGCCGCGGACCCGTCGGTGTGCTTCCCGTCGCCCACGGCGCTCGGCGCCTCCTGGGACGTCGAGGCGGCCCGCGACTACGGCCGCGCCCTCGGCGCCGAGGCGCGCCGCAAGGGCATCGACGTCGTCCTGGCGCCGACCCTCAACGTGATCCGCACCCCGTTCGGCGGGCGCGCCTTCGAGTGCTACTCCGAGGACCCGGTGCTGATCGGCGCGATCGGCGCGGCCGTGGTCGCCGGGCTCCAGGAGTTCGGCGTCGCCGCCACGATCAAGCACTACGTGGCGAACGACTCCGAGACCGAGCGCTACACCGTGGACGTGGGCGTGGACGAGCGCACCCTGCGCGAGGTCTACTTCGCCCCCTTCGAGACCGTCGTCCGCGAGGCCGGCCCCTGGGCGGTGATGGCCGCGTACAACGCCGTCGACGGCACCACGATGACGGAGCACCCGCTGCTGGACGCGCCGCTGCGTACCGAATGGGGCTTCGACGGACTGGTCATGAGCGACTGGCGCGCCACCCGATCGACCGTCGCGTCCGCCCGCGCCGGGCTCGACCTGGCCATGCCCGGGCCGGTGAGCCCATGGGGCCAGGCGCTGGTCGACGCCGTCGAGCGGGGCGAGGTGGACGAGGCGGCCATCGACCGCAAGGCCGTCAACCTTCTCGGCCTGGCGGAGCGCGTGGGCGCCCTGTCCGATGTCACCTTTGAAAGAGCCGCCCCCGAAGCCGCGCGTGTCGCCGCCGACGCCGCCGTCGGCGGGACCGTCCTGCTCACCAACGACGGCACCCTGCCGCTGGCGGAGGGCGCGGTGCGCCGCGTCCTGGTCGTCGGCGAGGCGGCCGCCACGCCCCGGTTCCAGGGCGGTGGCAGCGCGGAGGTCATCCCGGCGGCGGTCGTCTCACCGCTGGACGCGCTCCGGGCGGCGCTCCCGGACGACTGCGAGGTCGTCCACGTCCCGGGCACCCGTTCGGACCTCGACCTCGAACCCCTGCCGCTCGACCTGGCCGGCGCCATCGACCTCACCTGGCTCGACCCGGCCGGTTCCGTCGTGCACCGCGAACGGCGCGCGTCGGCGAAGCTGGTCTACCTGGGCCCGGACGTGCCCGCAGGGGCGGTCTCGTGCCGCATCGAATGGAAGTTCACCGCCGACGAGCCGGGGGAGTGGCAGCTCGGCTTCATCGGCTGCGGCTACTTCGAGCTGCGGATCGACGGCACCCAGGTGCTGGCCGGGCACGCGTCCGCCGCGCACGAGGGACCGGGCGCCGAACTGTTCAACGGCCCCAGCCGCGCCGTCACACGCGACGTCGAGCGCGGCGAGACGCTGAGCATGCGCCTGGACCACACGTTCGGCAAGCTCGGCGTGTCACTGACTCTCGGCGCCCGCCGCCCGCGAGCGTCCGTCGAGGACGAACGGGCCCGGCTGCGGGCCGAGGCGGCGGCCTGTGACGTGGCGATCGTCTTCGTGTCCACCAACCGGGCCAGCGAGTCGGAAGGCGTCGACCGGGACACCCTGGCGCTGCCCGGCGACCAGGACGAGGTGATGTCCCTGGTGGCCGGGCACGCGCCGGCCACCGTGGCCGTCGTCTGCTCCGGCGCGCCGGTGGCGCTGCCCTGGCGGGAGCAGGTCTCGGCGATCCTCGCCGCCTGGTTCGGCGGCCAGGAGGTCGGCCCGGCCCTGGCGGACGTCATCACCGGCAGGAAGGAGCCCAGGGGCCGGCTGCCCATGTCGTGGCCCGCGGACGACTCCGTCCCGGTCCATCAGGTCGCCCCGTCCGGCGGCCGCCTCGACTACGCCGAAGGTCTGCACATCGGCTACCGGGCCTGGCTGAAGGAGGGCCGCGAACCGGCCTGGCCCTTCGGCCACGGCCTCGGCTACACCACCTGGGAGCTGAGCGACGCCGCCGTCACCACCGGCGACGCGGGCACCACCGTCACCGTCACGGCGCGCAACACGGGCGACCGCCCCGGCCGCACCGTCGTCCAGGTCTATCTCGCCCGTCCCGACTCCGTACACGACCGGCCCGTACGGTGGCTGGCCGGCTTCGCCGCGATCGACCAGGGCCCCGGCACGTCCGCCACCCACCACATCCGGCTGCCGGCCCGCGCGTTCCAGCACTGGTCGGCGGAAACCCGAAGCTGGCACCTGGAGCCCGGCCGGTTCGAGGTCCAGGTCGGCGTCTCGGCCACCGACATCCACCAAGAAACACTCGTCATCCAGCGCGACTAGGATCTCCCATGAGAAACAAGACCGGAGCCGTCGTCCTCGCCCTCACCCTGCTCGGCTCCACCGCCTGCCAGTCGGCCGTCGAACAGGCCGACCGCGCCGCCGCCAAGTCGGCCTCGTGCACGCCTGGCGGCACCCTCACCGGCGCCCTCGCCAGCCCCTCCGACACCAGCGCGGCCCTGACCGGCCGCCCGGGGAACGTCTTCTGGGTCCGCAACATCGTCGAACCGCTCTGGTACCTTACCAACGACTCGCCCGACCCCAAGCCGCTGCTGGCCAAGAGCTGGACGTTCGAGGACGACGACAAGACCCTCGTGCTGACCCTCAACCAGGGGGTCAAGTTCCACACCGGGCGGGCGTTCACCGCCGACGACGTGGTCTACACCTTCAGCGAGGTCACCAAGGCGGGCAGCCCGTCCAACTTCGGGCCGATCGTGTCCACCTGGAAGATCACGGCCACGGCGCCGGACACGGTCACCATCACCTCGCCGACGGCGCTGACCCAGTCGGCGCAGACCATCCTCGACGGCACCCCGATCGTCGACCGCGACACCTACGCCGACATGGCCTCCGGCAAGAAGCTCGTCGGCACCGGGCCGTTCACCCTGGACGTCTACCGCCCCGGCGCGTCCATGACGCTGAAGAAGAACCCGGACTACTGGCAGCCCGGCCTGCCCAAGCTCGACCGCGTCGAGATCCCGGTCATCGCCGACTCCACCGCCCAGATCGCCGCGCTGCAGTCCGGCCGCGTGCATCTCGCCTCCGGTCTCACCGTGCAGGACGCGATGACCACGGCCGACGGCAAGAAGTTCACGCTGGAGAAGAGCGGCGGCATCTTCTACCTGTTCGGCATGGACACCTCCAAGGCGCCGCTGGACAAGAAGGAGGTGCGCCAGGCCATCGCGTACGCCATCGACCGCGAGCGGATCAACCAGCAGGTCTTCGGCGGCCTCGGCAAGACCGGCGAGCTGATGTGGCCGGAGTCCGCCCCCGGTTACCCGAAGGAGCTGGCGAACCACTACGCCTACGACCCGGCCAAGGCCAAGGAGCTGATCGCGAGCGCCGGCGCCGAGGGCGCGACGGTGGACCTCACCTATCTGCAGCACCCCATCCTCGCCGCGATGTACAGCGTCATCGCCAACAACCTCCAGGCGGCGGGCCTCAAGGTCACGGGTGAGGCGCTGGCCATCGGCGACTACCAGAAGCGGGTGGCGACCGCCGGCTTCACCATGGCCTACCTCAACAACGCGGCCAACGTCGGGCAGTCGGCGCAGGTCCTGCTCTCGGTGCTGCCGCAGATCCGGCTGAAGAACAACTCGCTGTCGTACGACGACCCCGAGTTCGCCAAGCTGTCCAAGGCCGTCACCACGGCGACGAAGGACACCGGCCCTGATGCGCTGAAGAAGCTCACCGAATACATGGTCGACCAGGCGAACGTCCAGCTGGTCGTGGCCGCCCCCGTCACCACGGTCCAGGCCGCGAACGTCAGCGGCGTGATCCGTACCGCGATGGGATCCATGTTCCAGAGCGCCTGCCTCACGGCGAAATGATCCGCTTCCTCATCCGGCGCCTGCCGGTCATCGCGCTCGTGCTCGCCGCGTCGAGCCTGATCGCCTTCCTCCTGCCACGGCTGATGCCGGGCGACCCGGCCGCGGCCGTGGCGGGGCCGGAGGCGACTCCGGAGCAGATCGCCCAGATCCGCCACGAACTGGGCCTGGACCAGCCGATCGCCGAGCAGTACGTCCAGTGGATCAAAGGGCTGTTCACCGGCGACCTCGGCCAGTCCCTGCAGTTCCGCAGGCCGGTCGCCGAACTGGTCGGGACGCGGCTGGAGAGCACGGTCGAGCTGGCCCTCGCGGCCCTGATCTTCATGGTGATCATCGGGGTGGGCATCGGGCTCGTCGCGGGCACCGTCCGCGCGGCCTGGCTCCGCACCGCCATCGACAGCGTCAACACGCTGCTGCTGGCGGCGCCCGGGTTCCTGGTCGGCCTGCTGATGGTGCTGCTGTTCGGCATCGTGTTCCGGGTCCTGCCGACCAGCGGTGAGATACCGCTGTCGGAGAACGCCGAGCTCGGCGTGCAGTATTTGATCCTGCCCGCGCTCGCGCTGTCGCTCGCCTCGGCCTCCGGTATCGCCCGGCTCGTCCAGACGTCGATGCGGGCGGTACGGCAGCAGGACTTCGTCGACCTGGCCGTGGCCAAGGGCGTGCCGTCCGGCCGGATCGCCACCCACCACGTCCTGCGCAACAGCCTCGGCCCCGCCCTGGTCGCCATCGGCATCCGGTTCGGTGACCTGCTCGCCGGCGCGGTGGTGATCGAGGCGATCTTCGCCCGCAACGGTCTGGGCCAGCTCGCCGTGTCGTCGGCGCAGACCGCCGACTACCCGGTCGTCCAGGTGCTGATCGTCGGCGCCGTCCTGATCGCCGTCGCCGCGCAGTTGCTCACCGAGATCGGCCTGGCGCGCCTCGACCCACGAGTGAGGCTGGAATGACCACCGTCCCCGTCACCCATCGACGCAACCAGACGCTCGTCAGGTACGCCCGCGCCTTCCGCGGCCCGCGCGGCCTCATCGGCGCGGGAATCCTCATCGCCCTCGTCCTGGTCGCCCTGGCCGCGCCGCTGATCGGCCCCGGCGGCTACGACCAGCAGTCGTCGGCGACCCTGGCCGGGGCCGGCGCGGGGCACCTGTTCGGCACCGACGAACTGGGGCGCGACATCCTGGTCCGCACGGTCTACGGACTGCGCACCGACCTGAGCCTCATTCTCACGGCGGTGCCCGTCAGCCTCGTCATCGGCACGCTGATGGGCCTGTCCGGGGCGGTGTCGAAGGTGCTCGGCGCCTTCACGCAGCGGCTGCTCGACATCATCCTCGGCTTCCCCGGCCTGGTCCTCGGCGTGATCATCGTCATGATCATCGGCCAGGGATGGTGGGCGCTGTTCTTCGCGCTCGTCTTCGCCGGGCTGCCCGGCTTCGGCCGGATGGCCAGGGCGGGGCTGCTCGCGGAGCAGGACCGCGACTACGTTCTGGCCGCGCGCATCCTCCGCGTCCCGGCCGGCCGCCGCGTCCGCCGCCACATCCTGCCGAACATCGTCGACCCGCTGCTGGTCCAGACGGCGATCTTCATGGTGGTCGCCATCTTCATCGAGGCCGGGCTGAGCATCGTCGGCCTCGGCATCGAACCGCCCGCGCCGTCGCTCGGCGCGATGCTCAACGTCGGCGCCCGCTACGCCACCACGCACCCCAACTACGTGCTCGGACCCGGACTGGTGCTGCTGCTCCTGGCGCTGTCCTTCACCCTCCTGTCCGACGCTCTGAACGAGGCGGCGATCAAGAGATGACCTCCACAGCCCCAGCATCCGCCGGTCCGGCCGTCGGCAACGCGCCGCTGCTGCGCGTCACCGGGCTGCGCACCGAGTTCCGTACCCCGGAGGGCGTCGTCCGCGCCGTCGACGACGTCTCGTTCGAGATCGCGCCCGGCGAGATCGTCGGCATCGTCGGCGAGTCCGGATCGGGCAAGTCGGTCACCGCCCGCTCGATCCTCGGCATGGTCCACGAGCCGGGGCACGTCGTCGCCGGTGAGATCGGCTACCGGGGACGCGACCTGCGCGAGCTGTCCCCGAAGGCGCTGCGCGAGATCCGCGGCAAGGAGATCGGCCTGGTCTTCCAGGACCCCCAGTCGGCGCTCAACCCCGTCATGACGGTACGCGACCAGATCAGCGAGGCCCTGACCGTGCACGGCATGGGCCGCGCCGCCGCCCGGGAACGCGCGCTCGAACTGCTGGAGCAGGTGGGCATTCCCGACGCGCGACGCCGGGCGGACGACTATCCGCACCAGTTCTCCGGCGGGATGCGGCAGCGCGTGGTCATCGCCATCGCGCTGGCGAACAATCCGTCGCTGCTCATCGCCGACGAGCCGACCACGGCGCTGGACGTGACGATCCAGGCGCAGATCCTGCGGCTCCTCGGGCGGCTGCGCAGCGAGCTGGGCGTCGCCGTCCTCATGATCACCCATGACATGGGCGTCGTGGCGGAGACCTGCGACCGGATCGTCGTGATGTACGGCGGCCGGGTGCTCGAACGCGGATCCGTGGCCGAGGTGTTCCCGGCGCCGCGGTCGCCGTACACGCATGATCTGCTGGCCGCCATGCCCCGGATCGACGAGAGCGCCGGGACCCGGCGGCTGCCGTCGATCCCCGGCACGCCGCCGGACCCGGCCCAGCCGCCGCCCGGCTGCCCCTTCCAGCCCCGCTGCCGCCTGGCCACCGACGTCTGCGGCGAGTCGATGCCCGATCTCACCACGGTCGGCGCCGACCACTTCGCCGCCTGTCACGTCACCGCCGGTGGCGAGCCGATTCCGGCCCTCGTCGCGGAGGCGGCGCACGACCGGCGGCGCGCCGACCCGGGCACGCGGCCGATCCTGGAGATCGCCGACCTGCGGATCGACGTCGCGGGCGGCCGGAAGAGCCTGTGGCGGCGCCCCGAGCCGGTCTACGCCGTCGATGGGGTGTCGCTGCACGTCCGCGCCGGGGAGACCCTCGGCCTGGTGGGGGAGTCCGGTTGCGGCAAGTCGACCCTCGCGCGCGCGATCGTCGGCATCAACGAACCCGCGTCCGGGACCATCACCCTGCGCGACCGTGACGCCGTACAGTACGTCTTCCAGGACCCCAGCGCCTCCCTCAACCCGCGCCGCACCATCAGGGAGTCGATCGACGAGGCACTCGAAGCCGTCGGGACGCCCGCCGCCCAGCGCTACGACGAGTCGGTGCGGCTGCTGGAACGGGTCGGCCTCAACGCCCGGCACCTCGAACGGCTGCCGTACGCCTTCTCCGGCGGGCAGCGCCAGCGGGTGGGGATCGCCAGGGCCCTCGCCGCCCGCCCCGAGCTGCTCGTCCTCGACGAACCCGTCTCCGCGCTGGACGTCTCGATCCAGGCGCAGATCATCAACCTGCTGGAGTCGCTGCGCGACGAGCTCGACCTCGGCTACCTGTTCATCGCCCACGACCTGTCCGTGGTGCGGCACCTCAGTGACCGGGTCGCCGTCATGTACCTGGGTGGCATCGTCGAGACCGGCGACGTCGCCACGGTGTACGGCAGTCCGGGGCACCCGTACACGGCGGCCCTGCTGGCCTCGTCGCCCATCCCGGACCCGGCGGCCAAGCAGCGGGAACGGATCGTGCTCCGAGGGGATCTGCCCAGCCCCAAGGACCCGCCGGCCGGCTGCCGGTTCCGTACCCGATGCCCCATCGGCCCCCTCGTCCACAGTGACCGGACCGTCTGCGCCGAGCAGCGGCCGGCGCTGAGCCCCACCCCGAACGGAGCCCACGTGGCCTGCCACTTTCCCGGTGAGCTGTGACATGCGGATCATCTACGTCGACGTCGACACCCTCCGGGCCGACCACACCGCCCCGTACGGCTACCACCGCGACACCACCCCGAACCTGGCGGCGCTGGCCGAGCGGTCGGTGGTGTTCGAGCGCTATTACTGTTCCGACTCGCCCTGCCTGCCCTCGCGCACGGCGCTGACCAGCGGCCAGTTCGGCATCACCAACGGCGTCATCGGGCACTTCGGTGAGGCCGCCCGCTACCGGCTCGACAGCGGCCACGGGCCCCATCCCGAGCGGCCGCTGCTGGGCCAGCGGCTGCAGCAGGGCGGCTACTACACCGCCGCCGTGTCGATGTTCGCCGAACGCCACCGGGCCTACCACTTCCTGGGCAACTTCCGGGAGTCGATCCGCGCCACCGACCAGCTCAACGACGAGCAGGCGGACGAGGTCAACGCCGCGGCCCTCGACTGGATCCGCCGCCACGCCGACCAGGACGACTGGTACCTGCACCTGACGTACTGGGATCCGCACACCCCCTACCTGGCCCCGGCCGAGTACGCGGACCGCGCCGCCGCGCTGGGCCCGCCACCGGCCTGGCCCGACCAGGAGACGATCGAGGCCCACGCCGAGATCTACGGCCCGCGCAGCGCCCTGGACCTGCACTATTTCGTCGGCCCGCGCGACTCCGGCACCCCGGACACCATGCCCGACGCCATCCGCGACCGCGCCGACTTCGAGAAGCTCGTCAACGGCTTTGACGGCTCCATCCTGTACTGGGACGAGCACTTCGGCGAGCTGCTGCGCACGCTGGAGGAGCTGGGCATCCACGAGGACACCGCGATCATCGTCAGCGCCGACCACGGCGAGGCGTTCGGCGAGAACGGCCAGTACGCCGAGCACGGCCTGGCCAGTGAGCCCATCCAGCGGGTGCCGCTCGTGGTCCACTGGCCGGGCCTGACCGACCGGCTGCCGCCTTCGGCCAGGCGTAACAACAGCCTGCTCTACAACATCGACCTCGCCCCGACGCTCTGCGACCTTCTGGACATTCCGGTGCCGGAGGGCTGGCAGGGCACGTCGTTCGCCGACGCGGTACGCGGTGCGGAGATCGGCTCCCGCGACTACCTGGTGCTCGGCCATGGCGCGCACTCGTACCAGCGGGCCGTGCGCACCCGCGACCACCTCTACATCCGCACCTTCCACCCCGGGGCCTTCCGCGCCGAGTGGGAGCAGTGTTTCGACGTCACCAGCGACCCTCACCTGACCCGCGACCTGCTGCCCGAGTCGCCCGAGCTCGGCACGCGGATGCGCGCGCTGCTGGCCGAGTGGACGTGGACCCACACCGGCGGGCCCGGCGCCCTGCCCGACCCGATGATGACCACGCTCCACGTCGGGCCCACCTACTACAACGACCCGGCCCGCTACGCCGAGCACCTGCGCGCCACTGGGCGCGGGCACCTGGCCGACGACCTCGAAAAGCGGCTGGCGTCCGTGCCGGGCGCGGTGCGGGTGTCCTGGCACGCTCCCGACGAACCGTGGCCGCCGGGCCGGCACGCGGCCCTGGCCCGCCGGTTCAAGGTCAAGAACCAGGAGGCATCGTGAAAGCGCGGCCCAACGTCGTCGTCTTCGTCCCCGACCAGTTGCGGGCCGACGCGGTCGGCGCCTTCGGCAACGACGTCGTGTCCACGCCGGTCATCGACGCCCTCGCCGCCCGCGGCGCGCGGTTCTCCAACGCGTACGCGCAGCACCCCGTCTGCTCGCCCAGCCGGGCGTCGTTCCTGACCGGCTGGTATCCGCACGTGCGCGGGCACCGATCCCTGACCTACCTCCTCGAATCCGGCGAACCCAACTTCCTCAAGACCTTCAAGGACAACGGGTACGAGGTCGTCTGGGCAGGCGAACGCGGCGACACCTTCGCGCCGGGCGCGACGGAAGAGAGTGTGGACGCGTACGGTTTCTCGGTTCCGCCCACGGGGATGCGGTGGGCCAAGGATCTCACCTACCGCGACGAGGTGGCGGCGCGGCTGTTCCTCGCGGGCAAGGAGGACGACGCGGAGAGCGTCGACTTCGACGAGGCCGCGATCCGGACCGCCGAACGGTGGCTGGCGACCCGGCCGCCGGAGCCGTGGGTGCTGTTCGTGCCGCTGCTCGCGCCGCACGTGCCGTTCCGGTCGCGGGAGCCGTGGCACTCGATGTACGACCCCGCCGCCATGCCGGACCCGGCGCCCGTGCCCGGCCCGCAGGACGGCCCCGAGCCGCGCTTCCACCAGGCGATCCGCGCGGCGTACGGGATCGAGGACGTCCCGCCCGAGACCTGGCGGGAGGTGACCGCGGCCTACTACGCGATGATCAGCCGCATGGACGCCCACCTGGGCCGCGTGCTCGCCGCGGTCGCCGCCGCCGGAGCGGCCGACGACACCATCACCGCCTTCTTCGCCGACCATGGCGAATACCTCGGCGACTACGGCCTGGTGGAGAAGTGGCCGACGTCGATGACCTCGAACATCCTGCGCAACCCGCTCGTCCTCGCCGGTCCTGGCATTCCCGAGGGCGTGGTGGTGGACGACATGGTGGAGCTGATCGACGTGTTCCCCACGCTGCTCGACCTGGCCGGGGTGCCCGACGACACCCATCGCCACTACGGCCGCAGCCTGGTGCCGCGGTTGCGGGGGGACACCGGCGAGCATCGATCGCTGGCCTTCAGCGAGGGCGGGTTCACCGTCGAGGAGGAGCCGCAGTTCGAGAACGCGCCCTTCCCGTACGACGCCAAGACCGACCTCCAGCACGCGGAGCCGTCGCTGGTGGGCAAGGCCGTCGCGGTGCGCGACCGGCGGTGGTCCTACGTCCACCGGCTCTACGCCCCACCGGAGCTCTACGACCGCGAGGCCGATCCGGGTGAGCTGGTGAACCTGGCCGGGCGGCCCGAGGTCGCGGACGTCGAAGGGCGGCTGCGGGACGCGGTGCTGCGGTGGCTGCTGGAGACGGCCGACGTCCTGCCGCTGGAGCCCCACCCTCGGCGGCCCGTGGTGACGGCCCCGGTGCCGCGATCATGACCTGCTGCGGCCCGCCGCGTCGCGAGGGACCGCCGGCACCCCGGCCCCCTTCCCATGGTCGCGGCCGGCCCGTATCCGACCTGGTCCCGCTCGACGGCGGGCCGTTCCTCATGGGCACCACCGATCCCGACCGCAACCGCTCCGACGGGGAGAGCCCGGTCCGCGAGATGACCCTCGCCCCGTTCTGGATCGGCCGCCGGACCGTCACCAACGCCGAGTTCGCCGCGTTCGTCGACGACACCGGGTACGTCACCGGCGCCGAACGCCACGGCTGGTCGTTCGTCTTCGGCGGCCTGCTGCCCGGCGAGGTACGCCGCCACGCGCCACGGCCCCGTTCCGCGCCCTGGTGGTGCCGCGTCGACGGCGCCACCTGGCGGTGCCCGGAAGGCGGCGACAGCTCCATCGCCGAGCGGATGGACCACCCCGTCATCCAGGTCGACCACGTCGACGCCCTGGCCTACTGCCGGTGGGCCGGGCTGCGGCTGCCCACGGAGGCCGAGTGGGAGTACGCCGCCCGCGGCGGCCTGGTGCAGGCCCGCTACCCGTGGGGCGACGAGCTGACTCCGGGCGGCGTGCACCGGTGCAACATCTGGCAGGGCAGGTTCCCGGTCACCAACACCGCCGACGACGGATATATCGGGACAGCGCCCGCGGAGAGCTTCGAGCCCAACGGGTACGGGCTGTACAACATGTCCGGCAACGTCTGGGAGTGGTGCGCCGACCGGTGGCAGGCTGGAGTCACCCGGGTCATGCGCGGGGGCTCGTACCTGTGTCATGAGTCCTACTGCAACCGCTACCGGGTGGCGGCCCGCACCAGCAACGATCCGGACAGCAGCGCGGGCAACCTCGGCTTCCGCTGCGCCAGGGACGCTTGATTCACCTGCGTGCCACACCCGGTGCCCAGTTCGGCGGTTTGTCGCAGCCGCGGCAACGACCCGCTACGCGGCGAGCTGGGGGATGACCTTCTCGCCGAACAGCCGGATCGCGGCCAGCACCTCGTCAAGGGCCAGCCCGCCGATGTCGATCAGCACCAGGTGCGCGTCGAGCCCCAGCAGCTTCTGCTGGGCGTTGAGCCGGTCGGCGACCTCACTGGGCTCGCCGCAGATCGCCGCCCCCTCCATCAACCGGTCGACGTCGATCGCGTCGCCGTCACCACGCCACGGGCTGGCGAAGGCCGCGTACGCCTCCAGGTGCGGCCGCCACCGTTCGCGCGCGTCGTGCTCGGCGACGTAGACGTGACACGGCAGAGCGACCCGGCCGGGATGGTCGCGCCGGTAGCCGGCCACGACGTCCACATAGATGCGGGGGTCGCGCAGGGTGCTGGGCAGCATGAGCGGCATGCCCAGCTCGGCGGCGAAGCCCGCGGACGCCGCCGAGCCGCTGCCGACCCACAGCGTCGGGTGCGGGTATTGGATCGGGCGCGGCGTGGTGGTCACGTTCGCCAGCGGGCTGCGGAACGTACCGCGCCAGGTGACGTTCTCCTCCTGCAGCAGCTTCAGCAGCAGCCGCAGGTATTCGTGGAAGCGCGGCCGCAGGTCCGAGGGCGCGATGCCGAAGGCGACGTCGGTCTCCCTGGACGTGCCGCGGGCCACGATCAACTCGGCTCGTCCGTGGGACAGCACGTCGAGGGTCGCCAGTTCTTCCGCGACGCGTACGGGGTCGTGGTGGGCCAGCAGGGTGACGCCGGTGGACAGGCGCAGCGTGGTCGTGCGGGCCGCGATCGCGGCGAGCAGGAGCGCGGGTGCGGAGACGATGTAGCGGGTGAAGTGGTGCTCGCCGATGGCGACGCCGGCGAATCCGGCCTCTTCGGCCACGACGGCCTGGTCGACCATGGCGCGGATGCGATCTGGCTCGGAGGGCGCGTTTCCGGTGCGTGGATCCGGCAGGTGATCCCCCAGGATCAGCAGGTAGACATCCACGTCAAAACTCTACCCGCGGGGTGGTGGGTGGCGGCTCGCGAGCCGTTGGGCGCTCATCGGCGTGGGCATCGGGCTGTCACCAGGTTTCGCGCTGTCGTCGCAGCCCGTCGAGGATCAGGTCGAGGCCGACGTCGAACTCCTCCGTGTACGCGTACCCGGGCTTCATGGCACGGTCGAGGATCATCTCGGCGAGGTGCGGAAACTCCTCGCGGGGCAACTGCTCCAGGATCGAGCCCGCCACGTCCTCAAGGCCAGAGGCGGAGGTGAAGGGCACGCTGAGCTGCTGCAGCGTGAAGCCGTAGATGTAGCCGTCCAGCACCGAGAGCGCGTGGGCCGCGCCGGCGATCGAGAAGCCGCCCGAGCGCAGGCAGCCGATGACCGCGTTGTGGTGGCGCAGGGTCGCGGGGCCGGGGTTCGTCCGTGAGTCCATCAGGCTGATCGCCCACGGGTGGCGGATCAGCGCGTCGCGCATCGAGACCGCCCGCGCCCGCATCGCGGCCCGCCAGTCCATGTCGTCCGGCGGGAGTTCGATCTCGGCGAAGACCAGGTCGAGCATGCCGTCGAGGATCAGGTCCTTGTTGCGGAAATGGTGGTACAGCGACATGGCCTCGATGCCGAGCCGGTCGCCGAGCTTGCGCATGCTCGGCACGCCGGTGCCGCTCTCGTCCGCCAGTGTGACCGCCGTGCGAAGCACCAGCTCCTTGCTGAGCCAGTTGCGGCGGGGTGCGGGCGTGGCCACGAATGGTCCTCCTCGTTGTGGACGGCTTGACAACCTTACACCGCAAGGTTCTACCCTTACAGCGTAATGGGAGGAGAGAAATTCATGGAACCAAAGCAGCGGATGTGCGTCGTCGGCGCGTCCGGGAAACTCGGGCGCTACCTGGTGGGGCACGCGTTGGACCGCGGGTACGAGGTCGTCGGCGTCTGCCGCGAGCAGAGCGTGCCCAAGCTCGCCGACTTCGAGGGACGGATCACGGTGCTCCCCGGAGCGACCGACGACCGTGACGTGATCGCCCGGGCGGTGAGCGGATGCGACGCCGTTCTCACGGTGCTCGTGCCGTGGGGGAGGAACCACTACGCCACCGGTACGGCCCAGGCCGTGCTCGACCACGCCCATCCGGGCGCCCGCCTGGTGTTCTCCTGCGGCTGGCACATCACCCGCGACGGGAAAGACGTGTACTCGCGGAAGTTCAGGCTGTACGCGGCCGTGTTCGGGCGGCTGGCCAAGCTGACCCGGGTCGTGGACGTGGACGACCAGGTGGAGGCGTGCCGGCGGATCTTCGCCAGTGACACCCGCTGGACGGTCGTACGGGGCAGCGACCTGGAGGAGGGCGACAGCCAGGGCCTGCCGGTGTGGAGCCGGCACGTGGGCGACCCGATCCTCGCGAGCAACCTGACCCGTCGCGTGGACTACGCCCGTTTCATGGTCGAGGCGGTGGCGAACGACGCCCTCGTCCACGAGGCCCCGGCCGTCGTCGGCCGGCTGACCCCATCGGCCCTCGCCCACGCCGGAAGGATTGCCCAATGACCGAACCGAAGAGGCTCGCGCGGATCGCGGGCCTTCTCTACCTGGTCGTCGCCACCTTCACCATCTTCGCCGGGCTGGTGAGCTCGAACCTCGTCGAGCCAGGTGTCGGCCGGCTCGGGCGGGTGCTGGGCGGCCGGGTGGTGCTGGACGCGGAGAGCAGGCTCCCGGCCCGCCTCGGTCATTCGAGAGCGGGACGGGTCCTCAGGACGAATCCCGCCGGGACGGCCGTGGCCATCAGTGCCAGGGCCGCGACGGCGGCGATCACCGTGACGTACGTGATCGGCGGCACGTGAGGCAGCACCGACCCCGTCATGCCCACGCTGAAGGCCGCCAGCGTGACGAACGCGATCACCGTCCCGAGCGCCACGGCGATGGCCAGCGCCGTCAGCGTCTCGGTACGCAGCATCCGCCCCGCCTGCCGCCGCGTCGTCCCCACCATCCGCAGCAGGGCGAGCTCACGTGCCCGGGCCAAGGTGGACATGGCCAGGGTGTTGACCACGGAGATCGCGCAGAAGGCGATGATCAGCCCCATGGCGACGTACGAGACCGCCGACCCGCCCGACGTCGTGGCGAGGACGCTCCCGCCCGCCACCAGGACGGTGCCGCGAGCGTCGTCCACATGATCGGCGACCAGCCCGCGCGAGAGGGTCAGGTCGCCGAAACCGAGGCCCCGCGAGTAGATCGCGGCGACCCGCACCTCGGCCGGAGTGCCGTCGCCGAGCACCACGGAAAGCCGGTCATCCACCCCCGCGCCCAGCCGGTCGGCGGCGGTGCGGCTGATCGCGGCCGACCCGTCACCGAACCCGTCCAGCGAACCGGCCACCACGCCCAGGTCCATCGTCTGCTCCAGGCCGTCAGGGGCGACGGCCTGGGCGGTGTACTTCTCGAGGTCGATCCTGACCGATGTGCGCAGGACCTCTGTCACGGCCCGCACACCGGCGCTCACCTCGCTCCGGGCGGCGTGTTCCATGGTGGTCTGCGCGAACAGGATCGTGCACGTCATGGCCGTCACCAAGGTCAGCGGGGTGAGCACGGAGGCGAGCCGTCCGGTCCCGGCGCGCAGGTTCTCGCGCGCCAGGTAGCCGGTCATGCCGGGCGCCCGCAGCGGCAGCGCCGTCACGGCCCGGGCGATCGCCGGTCCGAGCAGCGCGACCGCGATCGTCCACACCAGCGCGGTCAGCATGGTGACCGGGCCGGCCGCCGCCTCCGTGGACAGGTTCGACAGCACGACCGTCAGCGTCACACCGCCGGCGAGGGCGACCAGGCCCGCGACCAGCCGCGCGGCCGGGAGCGCGGCGGCGGGCAGCGCCGTCTCGCCCAGGGCCTCCACCGGCCGGATCCGCGTGGCGCGGTGGCCGGAGACGCGGGCCGCCACCCACGCGGCCGCCAGCGTGGTCAGCACCGCGACGACGGCGGGGAACGGGCTGACGACCAGCGGCAGGTTCGGCGGCATCGCGCCCAGATCGACGAACCGGGCCCGCAGCCAGAACCCCAGCACGATCCCGGCCCCGGAGCCGAGCACCCCCGCGGCCACGCCGACGAGCAGGGCTTCGCCGCCGATGAGCCTCCTGGCCTGCTCCGGCAGGGCGCCGACGGCCCGCAGCAGGGCGATCTCGCGCCGGCGCTGCCGCATGGACAGCGCGAACGTGCCCACCACGACCAGGATCGCCACCAGCAGCGCGGTGCCGCCGAGCGCGCCGCCCATGCTGATGAGCCGCACCCGGAAGTCCTCGGAGAACTCGATCGCGCCGCGCTCGTCGCCGGTATAGGTCACGGCACCTTTGACCTCGACGTTCAGTCCTGGCCAGACGCCGATCGCGGTCACCAGGCCGTCGCGTCCCGCCAGGCGGCGGGCCTCGCCGGTGGCGAAGAAGATCGTGTCCTGGCCGGGCAGCGCCTGCGCGGTCACCCCCACCACGCGGTAGCCGGGGACCGCCTGGCCCGAATGGCGGGCGTCCACGACGACCTCGTCCGCGGCCTTGGGAGCGCGGCCCCGGGCGAGCGTGAACGGGGTGAGCGCGGCGGACTCCCACCCGTGAGCGGTGAACCCGGCGTGGGGGAACGTCACCTCGGGGACCACCTTCGTGACCCCGGGCACGCGCCGGAGCTCGCCTGTCAGCGCGGCGGGGATCCACCGGCGTTCGGACAGCGGCTTGGCCTTCTCCTTGCCGCTCTCCTTGGTCTGCCTGACGTACGGGTCGCCGGCCACGATCACGGGTGCGCCGGCGTACCGTTCGGGCGCCACCACGCCGCGCAGCCCCGTCTCCAGCAGCATCCCGCACGCGGTCACCAGCGCGGCCGCGCACAGCAGGGCCACGAACGCGCCGGCGAACCCGGCCTTGCGGTGCCTGAGCGTCCTCAACGCGAGCGAGATCATCACTTCCACGCCCCCAGCCGGGTCATGCGCTCGGCCACCTTCCCGGCGGTCGGTGCCGGCATCGCGTCCACGATCCGGCCGTCGGCCAGGAAGAGCACGCTGTCGGCGTACGAGGCCGCCACCGGGTCGTGGGTGACCATCACCACGGTCTGGCCGAGCGCGGAGACCGCCTCCCGCAGCAGGGTCAGCACGTCGCGGGCGGTCATCGTGTCCAGCGCGCCGGTCGGCTCGTCGCCGAACACCACCTCCGGCCTGGTCACCAGCGCCCTGGCGATCGCCACCCGCTGCTGCTGGCCACCGGACAACTCGGCGGGACGATGCCCGGTACGCCCGCCCAGCCCCACCCGGTGCACCACCTCGTCCAGCCACGACCGGTCGATCCCGGCGCCGGCCAGCCGGAGCGGCAGCGTGATGTTCTCGGTCACGGTCAGCGCGGAGATCAGGTTGAAGGACTGGAACACGAAACCGATCCGGCGCCGCCGGAGCTCGGTCAGCGCGTTCTCGTCCAGGCCGGTCAGGTCGGTGCCGCCCAGCCGTACGGCTCCCGAGCTGGGCACGTCGAGCCCGGCCGCGCACTGCAGGAACGTGCTCTTGCCCGACCCCGAGGGGCCCATGACGGCGGTGAAGGTGCCCCGGGGGACGCCCACGGACACCTCGCGCAGGGCCGCCACCGCGCCCTGGCCCTTGCCGTACACCTTGCTCACCGCGTCCAGCCGCACTGCTTCTGTCATGGGCTCAAGCCTGCTGATCTGCGCTTTCCGCGGCCAGGGAGCCGATCACGACCTCGTCATGACCTCATCATGATCCGGACATAATGGTCGGGTGATCCGTATGCTCCTGGCCGAGGACCAGCACGTCATCAGGGAGGCGCTGGTGACCCTGCTCAGTCTCGAACCCGACATCGAAGTCGTCGAGGCGGTCGGGTCGGGGGACGCGGCGGTGGCCGCGGCCCTGGTGCACCGGCCCGACGTGGCCGTCCTCGACATCGACATGCCCGGCGCGATCGACGGCCTCGACGCGGCGGGCGAGCTGCGCGCCAAACTGCCGGCCTGCCGCACGCTCATGCTCACCAGCCACGGCAAGCCGGGCCACCTGCGCCGCGCGCTCACCGCGCAGGTGGACGGTTTCATCCTGAAGACCGTCTCGCCGGAGGAGCTCGCCGCCGCGATCAGGAAGGTGGCCCAGGGCGGACGCGTCCTCGACCCCGCCCTGGCCGCCACCGCGTGGACCCTGGCCGACAACCCGCTCACCTCGCGCGAGGCCGATGTGCTGCGGCTGGTCGCCTCGGGGTCGGAGCCGCCGGAGATCGCCGGGCAGCTCTTCCTCACGGCGGGGACCGTGCGCAACTACATCACCGCGATCGTGGCCAAGCTCAACGCGCGCAACCGTACGGACGCCGTCCGCATCGCCTCCGAGGCGGGCTGGATCTAGACCGGGACCCAGGCCCGGGTCGGCGCGGTGGCGGTCAGCTCGAACCAGCCGTCCTCGGCGGCGACGGCCAGGTGCCCGTCGAGCCGCGCCAGGCGGGTGGTGAGGTTGCCGATCCCGGACGAGCCGGGGCGGGGCGCGGTCGAGCGGACGCCGTCGTTGCGTACGCTCAACCGTACGACGCCGTCCTTCACCGAGGTCGTGATCGCGCACCGGCGGGCGGAGCTGTGCCGCAGCACGTTGGTGATCGCCTCCCTGAGCACGATGCCGAGCGTGGTGTCCACCTCCTGGGCCAGGGCGGTGTGGGCCAGGTCGAGTTCGACGTCGATGCCCGCGGCCGACAGCAGCGACCGGCCCGACTCCGCCTCCTCGGTCAGCGACAACTCGCGTCGTTCGCCCGACACCGCCCGCAGGTCCGCCATCGCCCGCTCGGTCATCGCCAGCACGTCGTCGAGCTCCTTGCGCCCCCGCTCGGGGTCGAGGCGGCGGGCCAGCTCGCACTTCAGGAGGATCGCCGCCAGGGTGTGCCCGAGCAGGTCGTGCAGGTCGCGGGCGGCCCGCAGCCGCTCCTCGACGACGGCCGCGCGGGCCAGGCCGTCCCTGGACTCGCGCAGTTCCCTGGTCAGCCGGGCCAGCTTGAGCAGCCCGTACACGAACAGGCCGGTCACCAGCGTGCTGATCGCATAGTTCACGACCAGCGGGGCGGGCATGCCGAGCAGCACACCCGAGACCGCGACGACCGCCACGATCACCGCCACCAGCGGCACCGCCACCACCCAGGAGAACGCCAGCAGCACCGGCCCGGCCAGGAAGCCCGCCACGCCCAGCCAGGACTGCCCGAACAGCGGGATCGGCGCGAACGTCAGCACCGCCATGATCGACAACGCCACCGGGTGCCGGCCCTCGACCGACCGGAGCTGCATGATCACGATGACCGCCAGCAGCGCCGCCGGCCACAGCGAGCCGGCCGCCAGCAGCGACTTCGCCGACGACCCGACCAGCACGACCGCCAGCAGCGCCGTGGCCAGTGTGCTGTCACGGGAGGGCTCGGCGGGCGGGCGCACGGCGGGCAGCGTCGCCTCGACGATCACCGAGGCGTCCTCGGTGAGCCCGATGGTGAGCGTTCCGCCGGCCGCCTCGACCTGGGCCCGCAGGTCGCCGACGCTCTCGTCGCCGGCCGTGCGCGCGCCGTCGTGGCGGACGCGCAGCCGTACCGTGGCGCCTTCCGTGAGCGTCTCGACGAGGCAGGTGGTGGCCGTGCGGCGGCGGACGATCTCCGTCACGGCCTCCCTGAGCACCGCCGCCAGCAGCGCGCCCGCCGGGCCGAGCGGCTCGGCGTGGCCGGTACGCACGTCCGCGGCGACGCCCGCGGCGGTCAGCATCGCCTTGGCGGTGGTGATCTCGGGGGCCAGCGACATGGCCCGATAACTCGCCGCCGCCGCCCGCGCCTCGGCCAGCGAGGTGCGCGCCGTCTCCACATCAGGCGATCCGGTACGCGCTCCGTCGGCGATCGCGGCCAGCGCCCGGCCCAGCCCGGTGCTCAGCTCGGCGGCGATGCGCAGCCGCTCCTCGGCCGCCGCCGTCATCGCCAGCGACAACCGGGCCGCGTTCACCTCGTCGATCCGGTCGATCATCTTCGTGAGGCCGTACACGACCAGGGAGATCAGCACCATGCTGATCGCCGGGTCGGCGCGGCCCAGCAGGGCGGCGCTCACCGCGACCGGCAGGGCCAGCGGCCAGAACGGGGTCAGCAGCAGCGACCCGCCCACGAACCCCAGAATGCCCACCGAGGACCCGAACAGCAGCACCGACCCGTACGCCAGAACCGCCTGAAGGGGGACCAGCCACCACGAACGCCGCCAGGCGAACAGGACCTGCACCCCGAACACGGCCAACGCCAGAGGCGACCCTGCCACCACGTAGACGCTCGCGAAGCCCGCGAACACGAGGGCGATCAGTTTCACCCGTGCAGCTTAAGAGGTCTCCCTCGGCGACCTAGCATGAGGCGATGTCCTTCAAAACCGAACAGATCGCCAGGCTGGCCGAGTCCGGATGGGCCCAGTGTGCGTCGGTGGCCGAAGCGGTGGCACGCGCACGGCTCCCGGCGGTGACCCCTGACTACGTGGCGACCGCCTTCCCGGACGAGCAGTGGGACGCGGCCGAACGCGCGGTGCACGCCCTCCGCGACCACTTCGCCTCGGCGCGTTTCGCGGACGAGACCACGTACGGAATCCTGCTGGTGCCCGACCCGGGCAGGCTGGACACCCGCCGCCCGATGGCTCCGGCCGTGCGGGCGGACCAGCTCGGCGCGCCCGCCGGCGACGTGTTCGACGAGCGGCTTCCCGAGGGCGTGCTCGGCATCCGGCCCGGCCCGCCGTGGACGATGGCCGCCACGGTCACCGGTGCCTACGGGCCGTCGCTGGGCAGCTACGACCAGGTCGTGGCCGGGGAGGCGTTCACCGTGGCCGGCACCGACACCAGGGCGCTGATGATCCGGCAACTGTGGGGCGCGCGTGTCCTGCAAGGCGGCCGCGACCTGCCCGACTGCGAGGCGAACGAGCGATGGACGTTCACCCTGTTCCCCGGCGAAGAGCTCACCGACGGCCGGGCCGAGTCCGGCACGGTGCTCAAGGGCAGGGTACGGTTCCGGCTCGGCAAGCCCGACCGCGGTATCGGCTCCGCCCGCGTGGCCCCCGCGATCGCCCTTGGCTGAACGGATGTTAACCTGAACACTCATGTTCGAGTTAAACGCGGTGCTCATTCTCGGCGGATACGGCGCGGTCGGCCGGGAGGCGGCGATGGCCTTGACCGGATACCCGGGCACCAAGGTGATCGTGGCCGGTCGTGACCCCGCCAGGGCGCGCCCCATTGCCGGCACCACCACCATGCGCGTGGACGCCGCCGACCCCGATGACCTGGCCCAGGCGCTGGACGGCGTCACCACCGTCCTCATGTGCGCCGAGATCGACAACGCCCGGGTGGCCCGCGCCTGCCTGGAACGCGGTGTCAACTACGTCGACGTCTCCGCCTCCCACGACCTGCTGGCCGACATCGAGAACCTCGACGACCTGGCCCGGGACCACGGCGCGACCGCGGCCCTCAGCGTCGGTCTCGTCCCGGGGATCACCAACCTGCTGGCCCGCGTCTGCGCCGAACGCTCACCGGGCACCGAGGTGCGCGTCGGCGTGCTGCTCGGCTCGGGGGAGCGGCACGGCCCGGCGGCGGTCGCCTGGACCCTGGACGGGCTGGGGGCGCTGGAGGGGTCGTGGACGATGGGCTTTCCCGCGCCGTACGGCACGCGTACCGTGCACCGGTTCCCGTTCTCCGACCAGTACACGCTGCCCCGCACGCTCGGCGTGCCCGTCGCGCGCACCGGCCTGTGCCTGGACTCCCGCCTCACCACCGGCCTGCTCGCCGCGGCCGGCCGGCCCGCCGTCGCCCGGCTGCTGAGCCGTCCCAGAGTCCGTGACCTGCTGCTGAGGGCGCTGGGAAAGATCCACCTCGGCAGTGAGGGCTTCGCGGTGACGGTCTCCTCGGGTACGGCCCGCGCGTCCTTCAGCGGCCGGCTGCAGAGCCGCGCCACCGGGCACACCGCCGCGCTGCTCATCCGCGACCTGCCCGCGCTACCGCCGGGCGTCCGGCACATCGAGCAACTGGTGGACCCGGTGACCTTCCTGACCGAACTCGCGACCGGCGGGTACGTCCTCGACCTCCATCAGGGACAGGGGTTCTGATAGGCCAGTTCCGGGATGTGCTCCCGCCACTCCGCGGCGGACAGGCCGCCGTCGCGGCGGCAGATCGCGGCGGTGGCGGTGCCCGGATCGACGGTGATCTCGCGCAGGGTCCCGTCGGCGGAGGAGATGAGCAGGGCCGTCCGGTTGAAGGCCACGGTCGGCTCCGACTGGGTGTTGAAGTTGATCGGGGCGGCGATGCGCTGATATTTCCGCCAGTCCCACAGCTGAATGCCCGACTGGCCATCGCCGGCGACGGTGGCCAGCAGCCCGCCCCGCGGGTAAAGGGTGAGAGCGGTGATCGGCGCCATGTTCGCGCTCTGTGGCGGGGCCAGCGGCTTGCGCAACTCCCGATCCCAGAACGTCAGACGCCCGTCGATGCCGCCGATGGCGGCCAGGTTCTCGACGAAGAGAATCTGTCCCTCGGCGCGGGCGTCGGAGGTGTGCCGGCTCATCTTTCCGGTGACCGGATCGACCAGGATGCGCTCCTGTACGGATATGTCCACGAACAACCGGCGCCCGTCCGGCTCGAAGATCAGTTCACCTGACCCCGTCACGGAGGTACGGATCCAGCTCCGCGCTCTCACGTCCCAGAACTCGACGTCGTCAAGCGCCTCTCCGTTGTCCGGTTCCGGATTGAACGGGGCGATGGCAACCGTTCTGCCATCAGGGGAGAAGACCAGGGACGTGACCCCTTTGGCTCGCCCGCTTCGGATGCGGAACGCGCCGATCCTGCGGCCGTTCGTGGCGTCCCACAAGGTCACCATGGGGGACAAGGGGTGGACGAGCGCGAGCGTGCGCCCGTCGGGGCTGAACACGGGGCCGTACGTCGTCTCCTCAGGGTCCTCCTCAGGAAGATTCTCGACAGGTAGCGGTCCGCTCACGGGTTTCCGGGCGGCGACATCCCAAAGGCGCACCTCCGACCTGCCGTTGCGGCGATCCGTCGTCACCAGGAAGCGGCCGTCGGGGCTGAGCAGTCGCTCGTCGCCTCCCGGAGCGAGCACCTCGGGGTGGGTGTAGGGGGAGATGTCCAGGACGTTCACCGTGCCGAACCGGCCGAGCACCCGCAGCAGCCGGGCGTCCGGCGAGATGCGCGTGTCGGCCCCCACGACGTTGGGCGGCAGCGGGGAGCTCATCAGCATGGTGCCGTCGTCCACCCGCCACAGGGTCACCCGCCCCTCGGCCTGCGTCCCGACCAGGAACCGGCCGTCGGCGCTGAACTCCACCCGTTCGGAATCCGGGAACAGCGGGCGGAGCACCTCTTTGCCCGAGGAGACGTCGAACAGCCGGATGCCGCCGGTGGTGGCGACGGCCAGGCGCCTGCCGTCCGGGCTGAACGCGCCATCCGCGGCGGTCGCCGGCAGCCAGGGAGCCCGGAGCGGCTTGCTGCGCTCGAAGTCCCAGAGCTCCACCCGTCGCCCCGGGCTCGTCCTGTTGCGGGACGTCAGCGGGTCGATCATCCATTCTTCGGCCGGCGCCTTGCTGACCAGGGCCAGCCGGCCGTCCGGGCTGATGGCGCTGACCGGCTCGTCGCGCACGCGTTTCCCGTCCGCGACGCTCCACACCTCGTGCGTGTCGGCGCGGATCCCGATGAGAAAGCGCCCGTCAGGGCTGAACTCCATGGAGTCGAGCCGGGGCAAGGACACGCCGGCATCCGACAGGCGTCCGCCGCCGATGGTCCGCAACCGGGTGTTGCTCCCGTCGTCCACCGCCACCGTGCGGCCGTCAGGGCTCCACACCACGGTCCAGATCTCCGGCCCGCTCCATGGCGCGTTCGCGATCTCCCTGTTCGTGGTCAGGTCGAACACGCGCAGGGCGCCCGGCGTACCGGAGGTGTAGACGGCCAGTTTGGTGCCGTCCAGGCTGAGCCCCTGCACCAGGTCGGTCGCGTCGTACGGGGCGGTGAAGACGTCCACCAGGGGCAGCGCCATCGAGTCGATCAGCTCGCTCTTCGCCTCGGGGACCGGGGCGATCCGCCAGGCCGCGGCGCTCAGCCGGCGGGCCAGCTTCGGGTCGCTCATCCGCAGCGCGGCCGCGCGCCGGGCGACCAGCCGGGCGGTCGCCTCCGCCAGCCGGTCGTCGGCCAGATCCGCCTGCCGGAAGGCCACCCCCGCCGCGACCATGGAGGCCACCAGCAAGACCACCACCACGGCCGAGACCGCGACCCGCCGGTGGGAGGTGCGCCGGGCCAGCGCCGCGCTCGCGTCGAGGAAGTCCCGCTCCAGCGGCGTCAGCTCGTCGTCGCGATCACCCGCCTCCAGGAACAACTTGTCGGCGACGGCCAGCCGGCCGCCCCGATACAGCAGCCCCGCATCACGGCCATGCTCCTCCCACGCCCGGGCCGCCTCGGTCAACTGCCGATGCGTGCGCAGCCGGTCGCGCCCTTCGTCCACCCAGCCCCGCAACCGCGGCCACGACTCGATCAACGCCTCGTGCGCCAGCTCCACGCTGTCCTGGTGCAGCGTGAGCAGCCGGGCCCCGGCAAGCTGCTCGATGACCAGCGCGGTGTCGGCCTCCCCATACGGGTCCAGCTCCGCGCGCGCGGCCGGACGACGGGTGTCCTGCGCCTGCTCACCCGGCTGGATCAACCGCAGCAAAATCCGCCGGGCGATCCTCGCCTGCGCCGGCGACAGCCCGGCGTGCAGCTCCTCGGCGGTGTGACTGATCGCCCCGTGCACCCGGCCCACGCTCTCGTAGGCGTCCAAGGTCAGCATCTTGCCGGTACGGCGCCGCCACACCTCCCGCAACGCGTGCGACATCAGCGGCAGCGCCCCCGGCTCGTCGGCGACGTCGGCGACGATCTCGGCCGTCAGCGCCCGCTCCACCGTCAGCCCCTCGGCCATCGCCGGCCGCACGATCGCCTCCCGCAACTCCTCCGCCCGCATCGGCCCGACCAGCAGATTGGCCGCACGCAACGCCGCCGTGAGCTCACGATGCTCGGCACAGCGCCCGTAGAAGTCGGCGCGCACCGCGATCACCACTCGCGTCCGGCTCCCCGGCCGCCGCGCGCCCAGCAGCACATCGATGAACCGCGCCCGCTCGCCCGGATCCCGGCAGAGCGTGAACACCTCCTCGAACTGATCCACCACGACCAGCCGGTCTCCATCACCCTCGGATATCCGATCGGCGTGCCGCATCGGATGCTCGCCCGGAGTCACCACCAGGCTCCGCTCCGCCGCGGGCACCAGCCCGGCACGCAACAACGACGATTTACCGCTGCCCGACGGACCGAAAACCGCGGCGAAACGATGCCGTAAAAGCAACTCCCGCAATTCCTCGACCAGCCGCTCCCGCCCGAAGAAACGACCCGAATCGCGCGCACCGTACGGCGTCAAACCCAGATAAGGCCCGGCCGCACCTTCCTCGTCCGCCCGCTCGCGGGCCCATTCATCGGCGGCCTGCCGCCATCGGCGTTCCCACTCGGAAACGTCACCATCGCACGCCTCGACAAAGGCCAGAACGACCGGCAGGGAAGCCAGCCGCTCACCCGCCGCCGCCTGCGACAGCGTGGTCACCGAGTAACCCGCCCGCTCGGCCATCGCCCGATAGGTCAGGCCACCCGCCGTCCGGCGCAGCTCCCGCAACTCCGAGGCGAAACGCTGCACCGGCCCCGCCGCCGGGTCCACCGGGCTTTCGCGACGACCCGCCACCGCTACCGGGCTCCGATCGCCAAGGGAAAGGAGCCGTACACCGAGAAGAGCATTGTTTGCCTGCCTGATCAGGGGTGCCGAACAATCATGCCGCCACGATCCTGGTACCACGGGCTCCGGCGGGCAAGCGGGCACCGGCTTGCTCGCGGACCTGGGTCGTTGGCATTATCCCCGCTTGATCGATCCCCTGAGGAAGGACCTCCATGCGTACGAGCGCCAGAGCCGCCGCCCTGATCTTGACCGTCCTGACCGCGCTGCCCGCCACCTCCGCGCAGGCCGCCACCGCGGCCGGCCGGGCCTATGTCAATGGTGCGACCGGCATGTGCCTGGCCGTGGGCAAGGGAGAGGCGAAGGCGGGTAAGCCGGTGATCCAGTGGCCGTGCATCGGGAGCAAATCGCAGCGCTGGATTTACCGGGCCGGCCGGCTCGTGAACGCCAAGACCGGGATGTGCCTGGCCATGGGGCGCGGTGAGAAGAGCCCGGGCAAGCACGCGATCCAGTGGCCGTGCACAGACGGCGGAAAGGCGCAGGAGTGGGACTACAACGGTCAGCGGCTGTACAACAAGGCCACGAAGATGTGCCTCGCCATCGGGCGCGGCGAGAAGCGCAAGGGCAAGAAGGCCGTTCAGTGGCACTGCGCGAAATCCGCTGAGCAGACCTGGACCCGGCGTTGACCGTTCAGCAATAGGACCGGGTAACGCTGGCGACATGGTCTGTGACGGAAGAGGGTCAGTAATGGAGAAGCGCCGGCGCCCGGGCCGCATTTAGCGTGATCGCCATGAATTCACCGTCTGACGACCGGCCGAACCACCCCACTCGGCCGGTCGTCAGACCATCTACGAAGGAGGTCTCATGAAACGGCGACAATGGGGTGCGGCTGATCCACCGCCGGCCGTCCATTGCCTTGCCATTCTCCAGGCCGGACCCTCGCGGGTGACGCCTGACACCCACCAGCCGTGGGGACGCCCATGGTGAGCGTGCTGGTGGTCGACGATCAGGTGCTGATCCGGGCGGGTCTCGCCGCGCTCATCCGCGCCGCGCCCGGCCTCGACGTCGTTGGGGAGGCCGCCACCGGCCAGGAGGCCGTGGAACTGGCGGCGGCCCTCCGGCCCGATGTCGTGCTGATGGACATCCGGATGCCCGGAATGAACGGCCTCGCCGCGACCGAACGCATCCTGGCGGCGGGCGGGGAGCGGGCGCCCAAGATCCTGATCCTCACCGTCTTCGACATCGACGAGTACGTCTACACCGCGCTGCGCCTGGGCGCCGGCGGCTTCCTGCTGAAGGACACCCCGCCCGAGCGGCTGATCGCCGCGATCCACACCGTGGCCGCCGGTGACGTGCTGCTCGTGCCCAACGCCGTCAAGAGGCTCGTCGAGGCGTTCGCCGACGCCCCGAAGGTCGCCCCGCCGGAGGTTCCCGACCTGGCACTGCTCACCAAGCGCGAGACCGAGGTGCTCCAGGCCGTCGGGCGGGCGATGTCGAACAGGGAGATCGCGGACCGGCTGCTGGTGAGCGAGGCCACGGTCAAGACGCACCTCAACCGGCTCATGGCCAAGCTCAACCTGTCCAGCCGGGCGCAGGCCGTGGTGCTCGCGTACGAGTGCGGGCTGGTCAAACCCCGCCGCGCGGGCGCCTAGCGGAAAGAGAACCGATCGCGCGGTGGCCTGCGATAGGCGATATGTGACCATATTTCGTGGCGGTGGCGTGACCCGGGCGCTGGTGGCGTTCGAGGCCGGGCGGCTGCTGCGCAGCCCGATCCTGTGGGGCGCGACGGCGCTCGCGCTGGTCGTGGCGCTGGTCCAGAGCATGGCCTGGCTGCCCGACCTGACGATGATGACGATCGACGCCGTTACGGCCTCGGCCATCATCGCGGCGGCCACGCTGATGTCGGCGAGCCTGGCCGCCGGCCGCGACGGCCGGCACGGCATGCCCGAGACGCTGGGCGCGCTGCCGGCGCCGGCGGAGGCGCGTACCCGGGCCGTGGTGCTGACCGCCCCGCCCGTCGGCGCGGCGCTCGCGGCCCTGATGATCTCCGCGTACCTGCTGTTCCCGTGGCGCCCCGGTCCGCTCGCCGGGCGGTTCGACGTCGGCGAGGCGCTCACGGGCGTGGCGCTGGCGGCGCCGGCGGCGGCCCTCGGGGCCGTGCTCGCCCGCCTCCCGCCCGGCTCACCTGGCCTCCTGTCCGGCGCCGCCGTGGAGGCCGTGGTGTTCGTGCTGGCCGGCTTGGCCGGGGCGGCGCCCGCCGTACGCGGAACCCAGGGCAAACCGGCCGCGCTGGCGGGCGCCGCGGCGCTGCTCGTCCTCTACGCGGGGGTGCCCCACTGGGGCGGGTGGCTCGTGGCGGTGCCGTTCGCGCTGCTGGTCCTGGCCCTCGCCCACCGGGACGTACGCTGAGTCAGGCGAACAGCCGCGCGACCAGCTCACCCCTGCTGGACACCCCCGTCTTCCCGAACACGGCCTTCAGGTAACCGCGCACGGTATGCGGGGAGATGACCAACTCCGTGGCGATCTCGGCGGTCGGCAGCCCCTGGGCGATGAGGCGGGCGACGTCAAGCTCCCGTGGCGTCAGCCCGTAGGCTTGGGCGGCGATGACCGCCAGGTCGGCGGGGGCCGTGGGCTCGATGACGACCGCCACCGGGCCCGGCCGCCCTCCCGGACCGCTGAGACATGAGGCGTGGCAGGTCAGCCACCGGCCGTCGACGGTGCGGATGCGTACCCGGGCACGACCGCGATCCCGGCCGCCGGCGCGAAGGCAGCCCCGGGACAGGGCGTCGGACGGGCCGGATCCGCGACGGCTCATCGCCGCCGAACGACCGGTGCTGGCCGCGCACCGCGTCTCCATGTGGGGCCACAGCGTGCTCAACGCGCTGGACGACGGCTCGGTTGAGGCATGGGAGACGCCGGTCACACTTTGCCGTACGGCGTCACACTCGGACGTCCGCAACCGCTCTCCATTGGTGTGACAGCGAACGACGAGCAGCGCACCGAGACCTTCCTCGACCATCGCGAGCTTCTGTTCTCCATCGTGTACGACATGCTGGGCAGCGTCGCCGACACCGAGGACGTGCTGCAGGAGACCTGGCTGGCCTGGACCTCCAGGACAGGTGAAGCGGTCAGCCACCCGCGCGCGTACCTGGTCCGGATCGCGGTCAACCGGGCGCTGAGCCGGCGGGCCGCGATCAGCCGTCGCCGTGAGGAGTACATCGGCCCCTGGCTGCCCGAGCCGCTGGTCGAGCCGGAGGGTGACCCGTCCGAGCGGGGCGAGTCGGTGTCCATGGCGCTCATGGTGGTGCTGGAGACGCTGACCCCGCTGGAGCGGGTGGTGTTCGTGCTGCACGAGGTCTTCGGGTACGCCCACACCGAGATCGCGGGCATCCTCGACCGCAGCCCCTCGGCCGTACGTCAGCTCGCCCATCGCGCCCGCGAGCACGTGCAGGCCCGCCGACCCCGCTACCGGGTGGACCCGCGGGTGCGGCGGCAGGCGACGGAGCGGTTCGTGGCCGCGATGTTCGGCGGTGACCTGGAGGAACTGCTGCGGCTGCTGGCCCCCGACGTCACGCTGTGGGCCGACGGCGGCGGTAAGGCGCCCGCCGCCGGTCCCCGCCCGCTCCACGGCGCGGATCGGGTCGCCCGGCTGCTGATCGCGCGGGCCGTCGCGGTCCTGGACGTCCGTTACCGGCAGGTCAACGGCGAACCCTCGGCGGTGCTGTTCATGGGCGACTCGCCGTTCGCGGTGATCGTGCTCGACCTCACCCCGGACGGCGAGCGGGTCCGCGCCGTCTACGCCATCACCAACCCCGACAAACTCTCTCAAGTAGATAGGACGATGTCATGATCCTGGTAACCGGAGCGACCGGCCTGGTCGCGCGCCCCCTGGTCGAGCTGCTGGTCGAGGCGGGTGCCAAGGTGCGTGCCGTCACCCGTACACCTGAGAAGGCGGTGTTCCCCGACGGCGTGGAGGTCGTGGACCGGCCGGACGCCCTCGACGGCGTCACCTCGATCTTCCTGCACCCCCGCGCGGTCGCCGACGGCGCCCCCGAGCTGCTGGAACAGGCCAGGCGGCAGGGAGCCACGCGGGTGGTCGCCCTGTCGGCGATCAACATCGACGACGACCTGTCCGAGCAGCCGTCCCGCTTCAGGGGCGACCGGAACAAGGAGGCCGAGCAGGCCGCCGTCGCCAGCGGGCTGGAGTGGGTGAGCCTGCGGGCGGCGTCGTTCGCGATCAACACGCTGACCTCGTGGGGCGGCCAGATCAGGGCGGGCGACGTCGTACGCGGGGCGTACGCGGGCTTCGAGGAGGCGCTGCTCGACGAGCGGGACCTGAGTGAGGTCGCCGCCCGCGCGCTGCTCACCGACGAGGTGGTCGGGCAGCGGCTGGAGCTCACGGGACCTCAGGCGCTCACCCACACCGAGTCGGTGGAGATCATCGGTACGGCGATCGGCAGGCCGCTGCGCTATCAGGAGATGCCGGCCGAGATGGTCGCGCGCGGCATGATCGAGCGCGGGCTCCCGCAGGCGTTCGTCACGGCGCTCATGGCCAGGTACGCCCGCGGCGGCCGGGCACGGGTGACGGGCGAGGTGGAGCGGGTCCTGGGCCGCCCCGCGCGCACGTTCGCCCAGTGGGCCGCCGACCACGCCGCCCTAGTGAACGGGCGTTGACGGTCGGGAAGAGTTCACCGCACTTTTGACGATCTAGGTCTTTTGTCGGTCGGGAGGAGGAGCGACCATGGCGATGTCCGCCGCGCCACACAAGGAGGCCCCGTGCACCCACTTTCCAGGCTCGCCGTGCTCCTCGTCGCCATCACGTCCCTCATCGGCCTGGCCGGCGTCGCCCCCGCCGGCGCCACCGTCTACAACTCCTGCACGATCTCGCGGTGCGCCGACGCGCGCTCCGCCAGGTCGATCTGGGCGTCCAAGGGCTACCCCACCACCAGGACCTGGTACTCCTGGCCGGACGGCCACTTCCTCTAAGCCCACTCTAGCCCCGCCATCGTCCCCGGCAAACCCGGGGAATCTAAGAGTTTGGATGGGCGTGATCGCAATGCGGCAGATTAAGGAACCCTTCATACGTTCTCAGTCGCCTCACGTACAGGGCACAACCCGCACAACTCGTGGATTGCATACCAGCCCAACCAGCAGGAAACATCGGGCGATGTCGGGCCGAGGGTCACGGAGGACACAGGCCCGCGTTTCCTGGGCGCGGTCAGGCCGTAACAGCACCGAGGCTTTCATAGAAGGGGGAAAGAATAGGAGGAACTACACCGGACTCAAGTGCGCGCTCTGCGACCGGAAGCCAAGAATATCCAAAGATATCCGCAATGTCTATTGCTCGTTGCAACAATATTTGTGCCGCTTCTATGGATTGTGCTTGCGCAGTTACAATACTAAGACCGAAAAGCCCTTGAGCAAAAGAGGCTCGATTCCCCGACTGTTCCCAGAGAGAACATGCCTCACTAAGCCGGCTTGCGGCCTCTTCGTAATTCTCCGCATAGAATTCTAGCCATCCCCAATGATCCAACATGGGAGCCAGGCATGCAGAATCAGATAGCTGCCGAAAATGCTTGCTAGCAGCACGGTAATCCTCGATGGCCTCGGAAAAATATCCGAGCTTAGCATTAGCGTCTGCTCTCTGAGACAATGCGCCACCCAAACAGTGCTCGTCCCGAACCATCCGGAACAAGCGTATTGCCTGCGTGAGATAAGCCAACCCTTCGTTGTATGACTCGTTTTTATGGCTCAAAGAGGCAAGGCCAACAAGAGCGCGCCCCTGGCAGTGTTTGTCACGCTGCGCAACAAAGCACAGTCTTGCCTTGCTATAGGTCTCCTTCGAAGCATCAAAGCGCCCCAAATAGAGCTCTACCTTGGCGAGAGCAAGGCGCGCATTGCCTTCTTCATGAACAGCGCTCGCGGATCTCGCAAGTTCTACTGAACGCCTCAAAATTCCTAGAGCTGCTTCTTTTTTTCCACCATGGCTTAGAACCCATCCAAGCTTCTCCAACACCTTTGACTCAAAGCGAGGGCTACCGACATCTCGCGCAAGAGTGAGAGCCTCGTCAAGCCACGACACCGGCCTGTCCGATTCGATCGGAAACTTAGTGCTAACATGCACAAGATTGGTAAGGGCGTCGATGAGATGCTTCTTATCGTCTGATTGCCTTGCCGCCAACAACGCATACGCAGACAGCTGTCGCCATGCTGTCGCATGAAGGCGACGTTCAAAGAACTTGTTCATATAGGAAGCAATGTCTACGACTGACTTATATAGACCATGGCGGTAAGCATCTCCCGCGAGGGAGACAATCACAGGATGCTCAACTTCCAGCCAATCGATAGCATCCTGCAACGTTTCGAAGAAGTTACATACGCACGAACGGACGTTCCCTTCGTAGATATGCCCATCGGCGTGCGACACCACCAAGATGTACCAGCGAACAAGCTTGCTAAGGTACTCCTTTACACTATCCTCGCCCTCGTCCGCTTCTAGACACTCCCGAGCGTAAGCTCGCAAAAGATCGTGCATACGATATCGATCAGGCGATGATGAGGGTTCCACTAGGTTGGCCTCTACGAGCCTGTCTAGCGCCGCGAGCGGATCTATCGCATCGCCCCAAAGAGCCGAAGCCGAGGTGATCGAGAACCCCTCCGAAGCACAAACACCAAGCCTTCTAAATATCAGCTTATCAACTGCATCTAGAGAGTTATAGGAGAGCGAAAAACTTGCCCGAATCTCCAAATCGCCAGCTTGGAGCATTTGCAGGCGATTACGTTCATCTGATAGCAGCTTAACATAATATGAAAATGTCCAATTACTTCTACTGCGAAGCTTATTTGCGGCAATCCTCAGTGCCAGTGGAAGTCCGCCACACAAATCAGCGAGTTGGTTACATTCGGAAAGTTCAGCCTCCACCCGTTCATTTCCAACGATTCTCTTAAAAAGAGCAGTACCTTCCAAGGCGGTGAGGTTTGATAGGTGTACTGGCCGTACACCGACAAGGCCCGCGAGGTTTTTCCTGCTGGTGATGATGATTGCACTCTCACCCATGCCGGGAAGAAGCGGTCTTACCTGTGATTCGCTGGCTGCATTATCGAGCACGATAAGACAGCGCCTCGTTGCGAGTGCTGTGCGATACTGTGCAACCTTATCTTCGAAGCCATTCGCGATTTCGTCGCCAGAGAAACCGAAAGCTCGCAGAAGACTTTCCAAAGCTCGCGACGGTGAAAGTTCGTCAGCTTCCAAATCTTCAAGATTAATGAATATCTGACCGTCAGGAAAGTGTGACATTAGGTCGTGGGATAGCTTAATAGCCAGAGCCGTCTTTCCCACACCAGGTTTTCCTGATACCGCAATGGATCTGGTTGATCTTTCTGTCCCTTGCAAAACCTTACGCAGATCTCGCAAGTGTTCATCTCGCCCCAGGAAATCTGGATCATCAGGGGGGAGCTGTGCAGGAAGAACAGCAGCCTGAAGATGCGCGCTGCTTTTATCATGGTGCTCGGCGAAATTTGCACCCCCATAGACGCTCTCGATGTTCACCAAGTTGCGTAGGCTTGATATTTTCTGAGCCTTTTTCCGGCTTGCTTTTTTTCTGGAGTTGCCCATTGCCAGCGCGATCCCGTTGGAGAATTCTAGAAATTCATGTCCCCATGCACCGTCTCAACATTGACTACTTTTCCAATTTGCGCGCCTTTATAGTCATTGTATACTCGGGAGATAACTTGAGAACCACGAGGATCTCGCCCTTCGCATTCGACAAAATCCTTTACCATATCTGCAAAGTCGGTATCGCTCTGCATAGCTCGCGCTACTTGAATGGCCAGCTGATCCACCGATGCCTCATCCTCAGGCTGCGCCTGAACGCGTTCCAGGGCGGCTTGTGCCGACGACTCTCCCGTGAAGCGATCACGGATGGTGACGACCATCCGTTCAACGCTCGCCCAGGTACTCGCCCCTGCTTCGCTAAGAAAGCCTTGGGCGATCAACGCCGCTGCGGCACTAGCAAGTAGCGCGATGTCCATCTTGCACCATCCCGTCTTCGTGTAGATGCAATCCTTGAATCGGTATCCCCATCGGTATGGTTACACATGTAGTGCCCGTGTTCCGCAGATGCGTAGCGAGACAGCACAGATCATGGCTTCGAGCTGCGAAAACGTCGTCGGCATGCTGATGCGGCGTGTCGCTAGGCGTAAGTTGTTCTGCCTGGGCCGGCTCGCCACTGAGTGGGCGCCTCCCAACCATCCAGCCAGGCCATCCCCACGTGGGGTTGTCTACCAGCCGAGAACGCTTCAGTCTGCCCCCGTCCAGTGCGCCGATACCTCTACTGTAGGGGCTGAAGTGATCACCGCCTTGCGACTCAAGGGGAACTGGGTTGTGAAGGGTTACATGCAGGTCCTGACCACAGTGCCGAGCGCCGATGAGGGCGTTGCGCTGGCACGTAGCATCGCCTCGGAGCGCCTGGCCGCCGGCGTACAGATCATCGGGCCGATCCGGTCCCTGTACTGGTGGCAAGGCTCCCTGCGCGACGGGGAAGAATGGCAGTTGGTGATCAAGACCAGGCAGCCCCTGCTCGCCGCGCTTGAGAGCCACATCAAGGCCAACCATAGCTATGAGACGCCGGAAATCGTCGCAATCGAAATCGTTGCGGGAAGTGCCGAATATCTGGATTGGATCAGCGAGGAGACGCGGAGAATTGACGCTTCGTAACAGCCAACTCTTCTAGGAAGACTCTGACGGCTGGTTGAGTCTGCCAACGCCTGAGCGCTTCTCCGAGAACGAGAAAGCGCGGCAGCCAGATTCCAGATTCTGTCTCGCGAATGACAGCGAGACCTTCCCTGGCTGCTCTGACTGCCTCTGTTACGGAGCCATGCACAATATGTGCCGTGGCAATGTCGCCGAGTATGATTCCTGCCCGCTTTCTCTCTACATCGGGCAGTCGTGCAATGACCGCGCGCGCTACCGCTTCCGCTTCATCTAGTCGGCCGATTTGGGCATAGGTAGAGATGTGGAAGGAATCAAAGCGATCCTGGTCTAGGAATCTCGTCCATACGCGGTCCTCTTCTGGATCGGCGATATTGAAGGCTTCACGCGCCTCATCCCATGATCGCAGGGCTGCTTCTGTTTCTCCAAGTGCCGCGCTCTCTTCGGCATGCCTTGCAGCCAGCCATGATGTAGTTCCGGGCGACGTATCTTGAGGCAAGTGCTGTAGTGCGCTCGCCAACAGAGCACGCGCCCGCCCGTGGTTTCCCTTGCCGCTTGGAATATAGCTTCTATACCCAAATGCGCACGCGATGATCGCCGCATCGCCGGCTTCCTTTGAAGCCTTTTCGGCGGTGTCGTACAAGTTCCGTGCCGCAGATATGTTGCCCAGGTCTGTTGCGATCCAACCGGCGAGCACGCTGCTTTCACCAGCAACTACGATCAAGCGCTTGCGAAGCTCGTCCTTAGGGTCGGTGGCTGTACCATTGAGGATTGTGCCGACCTCGTTCAGATGGGCCGCCAGGCCCTTGAAAATCGTGTGTGCGGGCAGCATCTCTTCGAGGCGGTGAAAACCGGCGGCTCTCGCCTCCATCTCGCGCACCACTGCTTCATCAATAGCGCTTGGCTTTGACAGAGCAAAGGCGACTTTCTCCCATGCCTCACTTTGAGCTAGCGCAGACTGGGTACCGAGTTGTGCAACCATGGCCAGCAATTCGCGGCGCTTCAACGGCTCGCCCCTTTTCCCGATGGCTTCAGCGAAGAGTTGCAGGTCAAAAGTGTCTGTAGGGATTTGGACTCCGTCACTGACGACCTGCGCACCCCCCTTGCCACCTGAGGACGACAAGCCCAAATGACGCCGTAAAGTGCCAGGCATGCCCAAACCGCCAGCAAACTCCTCAAATGTATGCTTTGCGGTCGGGACGCGCTTTCCGCTCTTGTACTCGCTGATGCGCCCTTGCGATCTGCCGGTGAGGTTCGCGATCTGACCTTGGGTGACGCCGTACTTGTTCAGGATGCGGATCACACCGCCGAGATCACGACGCTTGCACGCATCCTCCATGTCTTGACGTGCGAAAACGGTGTCGAGCACCGATCGGAGGTGCTCTTGATCCATCGTCATGGCGGCGTTCCGTTCCCCTGGTAGCGCGCCTTTGCGGGACTAGTGGAGCCCATCTAGTCCATCACACCGTGAGATATCACGGTGAGATTCTTCGGAACGGGTTTGCTTGGAAGCCTCACATCAGTTCGCGGCGCAGGTCAGAGCCGATCCGAGGAAGAGGTCGAAGATCCGCTTTTGCCTGGCTTTCGCCGTCCTTTTTTCGGTGATTCGGCGCGTTGCGGAAGGCCGGTGAATGATTCGGGAACAGGAGACATCTCGTCTCGCCTCCATGGCCGCCGTTGCCGTGGCTGAGCAGCTACAACGGGAGCTTGCATTGCATGGCATCACGGCCGACGTGAACAACGGCTATGGATTGGCGGTGGTGTCGGTCTGGCATGGCCTGGTCGTGTGGACCAACGATGATCGTTTCTGGTGGTGGGCGGGCTGGAACGACCAGCGCGACCGGCCCGTCTACGCCTGGCAGCCCACGACCGACCCTAAGCGGGCGGCACGACGCATCGCCGCCCGGTATGGGGATCTTCTCGCATCCGCGCCAAAGCGGCGATAGCGCATGAAGCCCGAAGAGATACACAGCTACTACGACATCCCGGAGAACGCGCGGGCAATGTGCTCACTGCTCATGCGCGCGCATCCGGGCTGGACCGTGTGGCGGCAGTCAGCGAACGGCATGTGCCACATCCCCCTATGGTGCGCCCGCCGCGTCTCGTGGCCAGATCACAAGCCGCCCTTCGTGAGCGGCAATGCTGGCCTGCTCAACACAGCGATGACCATGATGGACACAGGATCGGTGATCGCATGACCGACTACGCGTTGGGTGAAGTGCAGACGCGTGATGCCCCCGTGACGCGGCATGCTGTCGTTGACGCCAAGCCGAGCACATGGACCCACGCGATCTGCTCGGCCGAGCCGCGCGTCTGGGTACACGAGATTGCCGGAGATCTCATCCCCTTCCCCGGTGCGATGGGCGAGGAGTTCGCCTGCCGCGAATGCATAGATCTCGTGGTTAAGGCGATGTCGGCGGAGCCGCCGCCGCCCGTAACGCATCCCATACCGGAGTGGCTGAGGGATTTCCTTCGCCGCTGGCGCTGACACGGAGGTCAGCCGGGGGGTTCCCGCGCTGACCCCTCCTCCCTGAACGCGCGACGGTGCGGTTGACCGGCCCACACCCTGGCCGCCGCGTCCCGCACCGCCGCGTCAACGCCCCCGGCAGAGTCTTCTGCGCTCGCGAGAGTGCCAGTTCCCAAGGGCTCTGTCGGGGGTCACGCTTGTGCGCCATGCGGCGACATGTGCCGTGAGCTGGGGCTTATCTCACCGCAGGATCCGTTTCATCTCATCGCCGGATGTTTTTGATCTCACCGCACGATCACACCGCGCGATGGGTTGAGCCCTTCCCCGAAACCTACCTTCGCAGCGTAGGTCACCGGAAACGGAAGGGATGTGATCTAGATGAGCCCAGCTCAGCACCACCACCGCCGCGAACTGATCGCCGGTTTGCGCGCTCTGGCCGCGTTCCTCGACAGCAACCCGCAGTTGCCCGTCCCCCGATACGGGCCGGTGCGTGTGTCGGTCCACCCGCTCTACGACACCGACGCCAGCACCGAGGCCGAGGCGATCGCCGAAGTCGAGCGGATCGCCGCCTTGCTGGGCACCACGCCCACAGTCCAGCACGGCCACCACGTCACCGGTGTGGAGTTCGGCAGCGTCCGTTACCAGGCCGTCACGATCACGCAGGCCGCGATGGAACGCCGCGCCGCGCTGGAGTCCTACTGTGACGCGATCACCCTCGACGAGATCGAGGGGGCGTGAGCGGTGGACATCGCCCTGTTCGTCGTGTTCCTGGCCCTGGCCTTGTCGGTCGCCACGCTCGTGCTGTTCGTGGTGCTGGTCGCTGTGATCCGTGCCGAGGACCGCCGCCACGCCCCGACCGGAACCCTCAGCCGCCGGCTGCTGGGCACCTACGCCCGCCGGCCGACCGCCTACACCGGGAGGAGGTGAAGCCCGATGCGATCACTTCCGCTCCAGCCTGGCCGGTGCCTGTGCGGTGCGGCCACGCCCGGAACGCTGCGGTGCCGCAAGTGCCGCGCTCGCTGGCGCTGGTGTCGCCGCAAGTCCCGCCACGACGGCATCTGACCCGCGCGTCGCCGGTCTCCGAGATCTCGAAGAGGAGGTGAAGTCCCCGTGTCTGTGACTGTCCCGCTGGTGCTCGTGGTCGGCGTGCTGGTGTTCATCGCCTGGCGCTACCTGGGGTTGAAGCTCTGGCACGCGCTCATTGCGCTGCTGTTCGGCTTCCTGCTGGCCGCTACCGCCCTCGCCCCCGACATCCGCGCCGCGATCGGTGCCGCCCTGAACTGGATCACCGGTAAGTGACCCGCCCGCCAACCGAAGAAGGTGATGCTTAATGACCCAACGCCACCCCTACCCGCACACTGATCTACAGGGAGCTGCCACCCGCAACACCACCGCCGCCGAACTGCTGACGGCATTCGCCAAGTCCGCCCCCGCCCTCGACGACCTATGGCGCCGCATCTTCGACGCCCTGGCCGACACCCCGGCCCTGATCACCGACATCGATCGTCTGCGCGCTGAACTGTCCACCTCCCGCTACCAGCGCGCGAACCTGATCGCCGCCATCCGCGCCACCCTGGCCGCCCACGACGAGGGCGAGCACGACCCGCTGTTCTACGTGCGTGACGAGCTGCACGCCCAGCACAGCGCCACCGCCCGACGCACGGCGGGCGGTGGCCGATGAACCGTCATCGCGCCTCCCGCTACCAGATGCGGCGCAACGCCCGCCGCATGCGACGGTACGGCGTCGAACCCATGGCGCTGATCACCGAGGACCTCGAATTCGCGCCCCTGGTCATCGCCAGCATCGCTCGCGCCGTCTGGCGCTACCGCTCTGAACTCGCCCCCCTCACCATCGCCGCCGCCGTCCTGGTGACGGGCGTGATCCTGCGACGCTGGTTCCCCGAATGGTGGCCCACCGTCATCATCGCCGTCGTCCTGGTGGCAGGCGCGGTGGCCATCTGGGGCCGGTGGGTCAACCTGCCCCGCCCGATCGAACGCGGCTACGCCGCCGTCACCACGGCGTTCGCCGGAACGTGGCTCACCCTGGCCGCCTACCAGGGGCCGTTCACCGCGCCCCTACCCGCCGTGCTCGGCATCGGCACACTCGTACTGGCGGTGCCCTGGTGGGCGCACCGTCGCAGGCGTGCCCGCGTGCGCGTAGAACGCACGCTGGCCGCCTGGCCCGACATCGCCCAAGCGGTCGGCCTGGCCGGATCCCGCGTGCAGTCCGCCATCGTGGATCTGTGGGGCTACCGATTCAGGCTCGGGCTGGGGCTAGGCCAGACCGTTGAGGACGCCCTCACGGCGGTCCCACGCCTGGAATCGGCACTGGGCACCACACGCGGCGGCGTGCGTGTCCAGCCGGTGGCCAGCAAGAAGGCCAACCGCGCCGACGTGCGCGTAATCGAAACCGACCCGCACGCCGATGCCATCGCCTGGCCAGGCCCGTCTATCACGTCGATCACGCAACCGGTCAAGCTGGGGCTGTTCGAGGACGGCATGCCCGTCCGCGTGCCCTTCCTGCGGCGGCATGGGCTGTTCGCGGGCATCTCCGGAGCGGGCAAGTCCGGCGGCGTGAACGTCCTGCTCGGGGACCTGACCGCCTGCCAGGACGTGATCCTGTGGGCGATCGACCTCAAACGCGGCATGGAACTGCTGCCCTGGTCATCGTGCATCGACCGCCTGGCCACCACGCCACAGGAGGCAGAGGCGCTGCTGGCCGACGCCGTGGTCATCCTAGACGGACGGGCCGATGACCTCACCAGACGCGGCGAACGCGTCTGGGAGCCGTCACCCGAGCGACCCGCCCTGATCATCATCATCGACGAGTACGCCGAACTGGCCAGCGAGGCACCCCGCGCGATCGACTACGCCGACTCGATCGCCCGACGGGGCCGCGCCCCAGCGGTCAACCTGATCGCCGCCACGCAACGCCCCTCGAAAGAGGCGATGGGCAAGAGCGCGGTCCGCTCCCAGATGGACGTCCGGCTGTGCTTCCGCGTCCGCGAACCCCGTGATGGGGACCTCATCCTCGGACAGGGCATGGTCAAGGCCGGATGGCACCCACACAAGCTGGACGCCCCCGGCAAGTTCCTGATCAGCTCCCCGGAACACGACATCCCCCGCCGTGCCCGCAGCTACCTCCTTGGCGACGAGAGGGTAGCGGCGACCGCCGAACGGCACGCCGAAGGTCGCCCGTCCCTCGACGCGGTGTCCCTGGCCGCTCTGGACGCCGCAGCATCGACGGCTGAGAGGCACGCAGACGCCCCGACAGAGGAGGAGCGGACATCGCCACGGCACGCCCGCCAAACCGCGCCCAAACGCGGCGACAGCGTGTTGTGGGCGGTCCTACGCGACGCCCCCGAAAACGGGATAACCGTAGACGAGCTGAAAACCGCAACGGGAATGAGCCGCCCCACCATTTACCGGCGACTGTCACAGCTCGAAAACGACGGGAGAGTACGTCAGGTCAGCCGGGGACGGTGGCGGGCACGCCTCGACCCCGACCCCGCGTAGTCACCGACTCTCGGTAGTCGTCTCATCGTCTCAATGTCTCAGTCTCCCGCACGTCTGCGCGTACAGAGGCGACACACGCGCACTGAGACGAGACGGTGAGACGAACACGGAACGTAACTGGAGAGAGGAGGTGGTGCGTCCAACGACACCAGAAGATCGGGAACGCTTGGCCGGAAAGAGGTGATGCCCGACGAGTAAATCAAAAGCATCGAATCGAGAAAATGGAAAGAAGGTGAGAATACCCCCGGCCAGTCACGCGGAGACGCCCGCGCGCAATCAATGCGACGGACATCTACGCCCTTGGGTCCACGCGGAGACTGGCGCGGCAGGATGGCAGATCGCTAGCTCATCCCGCCGACTCGCCCATGCCGTAGCCACCATTTACGGCGGAACCGTCTACTCTCGCACAAAAGACGAATTGCAGATCCGCATTCCGCAAGCGGCCCTGACAGTCGTGGTCGTGGAGGCAGACAACGAAACGCTGTGGTGCCGTCTCGACACCCAGCGTTCCGATTCTTATCTCTTCACCCTGACATATGCGCCATGGCAGGTCGCTACGGTACTGAGATGCCCCACGGCCACATTGCCAAGGCAGGGGCGTCTATCAATGCGCGACGTACGAGTGATCACACGCATGGGGCGTACAGTGCGCTACCTGATTCCCGTATTCACCGCCATCTGAGGCCGTCCAAAGAAAGGAGAAGTTGCTTTCGGCGCGTCAGAGAAGGTGAGAAGACGAAACCGCCCGGACCTACCCCACGTAGGTTCCGGGCGGTTTCTTCGCGTGTGTAGCCTCCTTAGCCGGTCAGCTCGATCCCATCCGTGCTGATCTCCATGCCGGTAATTGCTGCGCGTGGGTCGTGTCCGGTGGGGTGCAACACCACACGGACCTCAAACTCTGCGAGCATTTCCCGCCGCTTAACGGAATCTCCCGCATCCCATTCATGGGCAATCGTCCTGCCGGTGGGCACCATTCTCATTCCCGGCTTGCGTTCCGGCAACGCCTTCAGGGCCGCGATTTCCTCCCCGAGTCGCCGGTATTCGATGCGGTACCATTCCGCGTCCTCTGGACCGTCGTACAGTCCGGCCTGGCGGTCCTCACGCAACCGTGTGCGTGTGGCCGTCAACTCCGCGACCTGAGTGGCATGCCCGGTGCCAGGATCGTAGACTTTTCGCATGACTTCTCCGGCGCCGTAGCGGGAAAGGAACCATTCGCCTACGAGGGCATCCAATGCTGTGAGCGTCATCATGGGGGCTGGCTTGCAATGCGCCGACGCGGGAATCCCGCGTACCCGTGCGATGCATCCGTATCGACCTGTGACGTGTAGCCGTGCACCGCAGTTACCGCAAAACACGATGCCCGACAGCAATTGCGTGCTTTTCGGCGCGCGACTTCCATTGCGCTTCGGTGCAGTTTTCTTGACGAGAGCATCATGGGTCGCGCGATCCCACAGCGGCTCGGCAATTCGCATTGGCCGTCCGTCAGAACCAATGACCGGCCTTTTGTGGTGGATCAAATATCCGAGCGCAGCTTCACTGCACAAGATGTGCTTGACGGCTTTCGCAGTCCACGGCCCGCCCTTCATCGGACGGCCATACAGTTGGCGAAGCCGATCGAACGGGCAGGGAATTCCTTCACGTGTCAGGCGTGCCGCCTCTGTCGCACAGGTAATCTTTCCCGTCTCATCCGCCAGAATTCGCTGTGCCACTTCCTGGATAATCTCTGCGGCTACTGGATCGATCGCTACGTGGTCGATCTTTGCCTTATGGGCGAGACGGACATACATGTATCCATACGACGGGCGTTGTTTGGGTTCCCCTGCTGCGCGTGCGCGTACTGCCTCGTCACGGTTGCGTTTCTGGATCGCACGCAGTTCCATTTGCGATCCCCACGCCTTTATCAGCCATTCGTTTTCCTGGTTCGCGTCGCTGAAATCCCACACTCCCACGTGATCGGCCGTCACTATAACGCGACCTTGGCCGGTCAATAGAGCCTGCGTGTTCAACGTGTCCCGGACGTTGCGCCCGACGCGATCGACGGTGGCCGCCGCGATACCGTCATATGGCCCCATTTCTCCCCGCAGCCAGGGCCCGAACCCCCGTCGCGTCAGCGGGTCCGTGGCACCGGAAACCTCCCAGTCATCCGCCCAAGCCACGATGTGCCCTCCGGCGTCCGCTGTGGCCCGTAGGATCTGGTCTCCCTGACGCTGTGGGCTGTTGGTTGCGTCGCTCTTCCTGCTCAGCCGCCGCACCCCCACCAAGCAGCGCCCGCACCCGTCGTAGTCCGTCGTGAGCATGTCTTCCATGGTGCCCCGCTTCCCCTGTGTGTGGATAGCGGAAGCAGCCGGACGGCAGGTACAACTTCGCCGGTGGCCGCTTCTACAACCGCGAAGGCCAGCTCCCCAGCGGCGCCACCTACCATGAGTACGACGTGTACTCGCGGGCGCAGGGTGCCGCGCGTGACGCGTACCGGATCGTCGTCAACCGCAGCACCGGTGTGGTGTGGTTCTCGCCCAACCACTACACCGACTTCTACCGGCTCTAGGAACGCCCATGACCTCCGCCGCACGTCCACTGCCGCACTGGCTGACGGTGTCCACCGGTCCGGCGCCCGCGATGGTGGACGGTGGCGCCTGCCGGACCCGCGCGGCCTTCTTCGAGGAGGTCGCGCGGGCTCTGCGCCTCCCCGGCTATTTCGGCCGCAACTGGGACGCCCTCACCGACTGCCTGCGCGACACCGAGGCCGTCGCCCTGATCGTCGAGCACGCGGAGGAGTTGCTCGGCGATGAGCCCGCCGCGCAACTGGGCACCCTGCTGGACGTCTTCGCGGAGGCAGGGCTGACCGTGACGCTGCACACCGACCCCGGCCACGAGCCGCTGCTCCGGCACCGGATCTCGGCCGCGCTGTCCGGTGAACGAGCGTAAACAATCGGGCAGGGTTCATCGGTGCTTTGATACGTGGTCATTTGTGGTCAATAGCGTTGGGGCGCCCGTATTGCGCCGCCACGAAAGGCCCCTGCCATGTTCCGTCCCGTCCTCGGGATTCTGGCACTCGCCGCGACGATCGCCGTACCGCACGCCGCCGTCGCCGAGCCCGCGCGGCGGCCCGTGGTGGTCGAGGACGTGCGCGTTCCGCCCGTCCCGCTGGGTGACCTGCAGCGCTCCATCGCCGACGATCGCGGGGTCAAGCTGGGCGGTGTCGGCAGCGGCCTGTTCCCGGCGGGGCGGCGCGGCGACTACTGGATGGTCACCGACCGGGGGCCCAACGGGCAGGTCACGGTGGACGGGGACAAGCGCCGCACGTTCCCGATCCCGGAGTACGCCCCGGCGATCGTCCAGGTGGCCACCCGGTTCGGCGTCGAGATCAAGAAGTACATCCCGCTGGTCGGCGCCTCCGGCAAGCCGGTCACCGGGCTGAGCAACCAGCGCGGCCACGACGAGGCGCCCTACACCTGGGACGGGCGCACCGCGCTGCCGTACAACCCGAGCGGGGTGGACACCGAGGACATCGTGCGCACCTCGGGCGGCGACTTCTGGCTGGTCGACGAGTACGGCCCGTCGCTGCTGCACGTCTCGGAGCGCGGACGGGTGCTGGCGCGGTACGTCCCCAAGGGGCTGCGGCTCACCGGCGCCGACTACCCGGTCAAGGAGTCGTTGCCGGCCATTCTGGCCGACCGGCGGCAGAACCGCGGCTTCGAGGGGCTGGCGATCGACGGCCACACCCTCTACCTGGCGATGCAGAGCCCCCTGACCAAGCCCTCCCGGATAGGTCGCATCCTCACCTTCGACCTCCGCGCGGAGAAGGCGACCGGCGAGTACGCCTACCGGTTCGAGGACGTCACGACCTTCGACCCCAAGGTGAACGGCGACCAGAGCGAGATGAAGATCTCCGGCCTGGCCCACGCGGGCGGCCGTCGGCTGCTGGTCGACGAGCGTACCGACAACGTCGCCCGGATCTACCAGATCGACCTGGCGAAGGCCACCAACCTGCTGGGCGGCCCGTACGACGACCCGGCCACCACGCCGTCGCTGGAGGAGCTGACCGACCCGCCCGCCGTCCGGCTGCCGGGCAAGTCGCTCGTCGCCGACCTGTCCCAGATCGTCCCCACGCTGCCGGGCAAGGTCGAGGGCATCGCCCTGCTCGACCGGCGCACGCTCGTCGTGGCCAACGACAACGACTTCGGGCTCGGCGAGTTCGGTCAGGACGGCCGGCTGGTGGACAGCGGCGTGCCCAGCCGGATCGTCACCATCCGCCTCGCCCGTCCGCTGCGCTGAGTCCGGGGTCCGCGGCGGCGCTCTCGTGGCGTTCGCCGGCCAGGAGCAGGCCGAGCGTGAAGGCGTCGGCGGTCGTCAGGCCGGGGCGGGCCATTCCGGCTGCGCCAGATCCTGCCCGCGCCGCCGCGTCTCCGGCTCGTCCACCGTGACGGGACCGTCCGGGCCGGTGAAGCCTTCGATCACGATCTGGGCGGCGTCATCGACCTCGTATATGTGCGGTCCACGTGGCCGGTCATCACTACTCCTCTCATCCGAAACCAGCCCCTGTCCAAGCGAACGCCCTAAATCATCCGATGTGGTACATAACGGGACCCCGGGCCGGGCATAGCTTCCTGGGGGCGATGGAACGTGCCAGGCATGTGCGGCCGAAAGGAAGGGCCATGGCAGGTGAGGCGTCGGAGGTCTTCGAAAAGCAGGCGCGCGCTCAGATAAGAGCCGAGCTCACGAGCGCCTACGGCGCCGACTGCACCCCGGAACAGGTCCTCGAGGCGATCGATCGCGCCTGGAGCAGGTTCGACCAGGTGCCGGTCAGGGAGTTCGTCCCCTTGCTGGCCGCCAGGTTCGCCAGGGAGGAGCTCCGCCGCCTGATGGCCGGGCCGCCGGCACCCGATTCCGCCTGAAGGCCGTCACCGGTGGGTTCCCGTCAGGTCCCGCCCCTGGGCCTGCGCGGGGGGACGGGTTCCGAGCAGCGCGGCGATGGTCGGGGCGACGTCGATCAGGCGGGGACGGTGCGGGCGGAGGCCGGGGCGGATCCCGGCGCCGGACAGCAGCAGGGGGACCTTGATCTCGCGCAGGCTGCCGTGCGCTCCGCCCCACCGTCCGGACGGCGGCTCGCCGAGAGCGAAGCCCCAGGGCGGCCTCGCCTCGGCCACCAGGTCGCCGAGTTTGCCGCCGGCGTGCAGAGACGTCAGCGTGCGATCGTCGAGCACCCGGTCGATCTGGGGAAGCCGGCGAAGCGCCGCCCTTATCCTGGCCCGGGCGTGCGGATCGGACGCGGCGCCGCGCAGCGTGATGTCACCGGTCCGGACCGCGTTGGGCACGATGACGACCTCGGTGCCCGGGGCCGCCACCGGGCTGTACGTACAAGTGCTCAGGGTCGCCGTAGCGCACGCCGTGGTCCTGGATCATGTACCACTGAACGGAGGCGACGGTACGGCCCTCCGCGATCGCGAGGGCGCCCTGGGCGGCCAGCAGGTCCAGGTGGGGCGTCGCCACGCGCCCCAGGTAGGCCGGGTCGAAGCCGTCCCAGTCCACCACGATGACATGCTCGGCGCGGCGGGGCCGGGCCGCCCATACGCCGGCCGCCGCCAGGCCGCTCAGCATCGCACGCCGGGAGATCGCCACTGGGGCCGCCTCCGCTAGAGCGAGCCGTTACGCCACGGGCCGGTGATGGCGAACGTGATGCCCGGGCTCTGGATGTTGGCGAAGAGCCACCGGCCGCGCTCGGGTTCGAACGTCGAGCCGGCCCATTCCCTGGTCGAGTAGTCGCCTGGCTGGATCGACGGCTTGCCCGGCACGCCGTCGGGGATGACGACGTTGTTGGCGGCGAACGGGAAGATCTGGCCGCGGGTGGTCAGGCCGTGCAGATACTGTACGCCGCTGCCGTCCTCGCACAGGACGATCCCGCCGCGCGGGCTGACACCGATGTTGTCCGGGTTGCTCAGCACGTCCTCGCCCGGCGAGGCGAACAGGATGCGCAGGCTGCCCCGGCGCGGGTCGTACTCCATCACCTGGCCGAGCCGGCTCGGCCCGCCGCTGGTCGACACGATGTAGACGCGCCCGTTGCCGTACCAGGCGCCTTCGAGGCGGGAGAACGTCGCCGCGCCCTTGGCGACGCCCTGCGCGGTGGGGCTCGGGGCGGCGGGGTCCGGGTCGGGGTCGTCGATGGTCACCCAGGAGGTGTCCCGGTAGGTCGTGCCGGCGGGGTCGGGAGAGGTGTCGTACGTCGCGTCGCCGATCTTGAGCATCTCCAGGACGCCGCCCTTGCGCAGCTCGCCCCGGCGGCGCGGCCGGAACCGGAACAGGCCGGCGGCGCCGGCGTCCTCGGTCTCGTACACGTATCCGGTCGCCGGGTCGACGGCGACGGCCTCGTGCTCGAAGCGGCCCATCGCCCTCAGCGGGCGGGGGTCGCCCTTTCCGCCGGCCGGGACCTCGAAGACGTAGCCGTGCCGCGTGCCGCTGACAGGGTTGACATCCAGCGTTTCTTCGCAGGTCAGCCAGGTGCCCCAGGGCGTGGGACCGCCGGCGCAGTTGCGCACGGTGCCGGACAGGCTGGCGTGGCTCGCCACGAACGCCCCGTCGTCCAGGTCGAACGTGAGCGTCGAGGTGCCTCCGCCGGCGTCCGGGTCGTACGACGGGTCGGTGAATCTGCCTGGATAGCCGGATATTTCGTGGTTGCGTACCAGGCGGACCCGGCCGCCCCTGACGCGGAAGGCGGCCATGCCGTCGTGCAGGGCCGGGGTGGCCACGTCGTCGCTCATCGGGTCGCCGGTCCAGCCGTGGCTGACGTACTCGAATCCGCGGGGGAGTAAGAGCAGGGGCAGGCCGGTCGTGTGGTCGCGTACCGGTGCGAGCGGGCCGTAGTCGGGGCTGAACGGCCGCCGGGCCTGCCGGTCATCGGCGTCGGCGCGCGCCGAGCGCGCCGCGAGCGCGTCGAGGGGCGCGAGCGCCGTGGCACCAGCCAGCGCGGCCGTCCCCGCCAGCACGGCACGCCGGGTCTTGGTGGGCTGGATGTCGTCCATGAGTCCTCCATCCGCTCGTGTCGGACGTCAGTCCGTGAGCATCGCCTTGGCGAGGTGCCGATGGCCGACCGTCTCGAAGCCGACCACCGTCACCGCAGGTCCCAGCATGAGCACGACCAGGCACCACGACATGCTCAGGCCCAGCTCGGCGCAGACCACGGCGAGGACGACCACGCCGGCGGTGCCCGCCAGGAGGAGCAGGTGGAACGGGTCGCGGTGCCGCATGTAGATCAGGTAGAGGGCGTACAGCGCGAGGATGTAGAACGACACCGGCACGGCGACGGTCAGCACCGTGGCGGTGGCGCCCAGGACGGCCTCGCCTTCGAGCGAGTACGCCGCGACGTGGAGCCCGGCGCCCATGGCGGCGATGGCGCCGAACAGCAGGACGTGGCAGACGCTCCACGCGTACGCCCGCTCCCGATGCCGCTCCAGCACCTCACCCCACGGTATGGCGAAGTACGTCCACCAGATGCCGAACGTGAGACCGATCCCGGCCACGGCGAGCAGCGCCGCCTCGACGGTCCAGCCGTGCTCCATGTGCACGAGCGCGTTGAGGGCCGCGACGGTGCCGATGACCCCCTCGCCCAGCGTGATCAGCGTGAGCAGGCCGTGCCGCTCCGCGATGTGGCGGGCGTGCCATGGCGTGGGGCTGCGGCGCTCCGCCAGCACGGGGCCGGCCACTTCGACGGCCAGCAGGGCGAGGCCGCCCAGCAGGAACGCCGGAACCGGCGGCGTCAGCAGGGCGAGCACCACCCAGCCGACCTGCGCGAGGCCGATCGTCCACAGGTATTTGCGCGCGGCAGGGGCGCGCTCCGGGTCGTGCCGGGCGACCTGTGACCACAGGAAGGCCATGGACACCCGCATCACGACATATCCGAGCACCATCACGCCGAGGTTCAGGCCCGTTCCCCGGTCGATGGAGGCGAACATCTCCTCCAGGCCGAGCGTCAGCACGATCACGCCGATCATCTGCACCATCGTGGCGACGCGGAACATCCAGTCGTCGTTGTCGTACGCCGAGGCGAACCAGGAGTAGTTCATCCAGGCCCAGGCGACGGTGAAGACCGCGAAGCCGAAGCCGCCGATCGCGGTGCCGAGATGGCCCTCCGCCAGGTAGTGCGCGAGCTCGTTCGCGGCGGTTCCGAACGCGACCACGAAGGTCAGGTCGTACAGCAGCTCCAGCGGGGTCGCGCCGCGGTGCGCCTCCTTCGGGTTCCGGCCCGAGAACGGCCGGTGCCGATGGTCCCTGCGGTGGCCGGCGTCAGCCATGGCGCTCCATGGTCGGTGGAGAGGTGGACGCTTCTGGGCCATGTTCGCACGGCATTTTCGAGCGGAGGAGGCCCAGGCTCACAGCCCGGGTATCGCGATCGCCGCACCGATCGCCGCGCTCAGCAACAGGGTCGCGCCCATGATCGGTCCAGCCGGCCTGCTGCTCGGTGTGGTGGCGGCACGCAGGCGTGGTACGACCACGGCGAGCGCGGCCAGCTGGACGACACCGACGACCGCCACACCGAGATCGTTCAGTAGCAGCGCCAGGGGCAGGAAGTGCACCGCCACGACGAGCGCGACCCACCACGCCATCCACCGGGACGCCCCACGCCTGGCCAGCACGAGGCACCCGGCTCCCGCGGCGACGACCTCGGCCGCGACCAGGACGCCGAACCAGGCGTACTTGCCCGCCAGCGCGCTCGGCTGGTCCCAGTTCGTGGCGGTCAGCACCCCGAACGCGACCGCGAACCCGAGGCCCAGGACCGACCCCACCCCCAGCCAGATCCGCCATTTCCGGGGCGGATCCTCCTGGGCCCAGCCGAACCACACGAAGGCCATCAAGCCAAACCAGGCCGTCGTGAAGAACTGGTCGCGTAAGAATCCGGTCAGCATCGGAGCTCATTCCGGTAGATCGACAGGGGAGCAGAATGTTTATATCCCATGGCGGCGGACCGCCCGTTCGCGCGCCCGGCCGAGGGTAGGGGCCGCAGGGCCGAATCCGATCACCACGGCGTGGAGGTCACCGTAATGCGGGCCGTCGTTGTGCAACCGGGCCGCCGGAGCGCTCAGGGATGCCCGGTCGTGCTCCTGTTTAGGGTGAACGGGCGGGGTAGCCGACAGCCATGACTGTCACCAGGTTCCAAGACCTGCCTTTGGCCGACCGTGACCACTCGTGGGACGGGGACGCGGCCGACAAGCGCGTACGCGACTGGGCCGATGCCGAGGACGAGCCGGACGCCGCGTACCGTGACGCCCATATCGGGTACGACGGCGATAAAGCCGGAAATTTCGGCAGTTACAAGCTTTTGATCGCCGACGTCATCGGCGGCAAGCTCAAGGCCGTGCCGCGCGCCGTCATGGCCGCGGGCAACGTCATGCAGGGCGCCCGCGGCGGCGTCGACCTCCCCGCCGACGAGATCGACCGGGTCAAGGCGCACCTGGGCCGCTACTACGAGAAGATGGGCGACAGCCCGCCGTGGGACCGCTGAGGTGGCTCCCGTGACGAGCCGGTTCGCCCAGTCGGGGGCCCCGCGTGGGCGCCGGCCGGCGAGGTGACGAGGGATTCGCCGTGCCGGCCGACCCCGAAGGCAACCCGCCCTACCGGCGCCGTCCCCAGGGAGCGTGGCGAGCCGTCACGCGTCGGCGGTCGACGGGCGGCGGTGCTCGCCCACGAACCGGCCGTTGTGCCGGATCCGGGCCTCGTCGTACGGGCACAGGTGACGGGTCACGTACGTCTGCGCGATGTCGTCGGCGTCTCCACGGTCGACGCCCCAGCCGATCGTGTGCCAGCGTTCCTGGCCGTCCTCGGCCGTGGGGTCCAGGACGACGATCTCGAACAGCTCAGCGGCGGCAGGAGGCGTACACCGGGCGCGGCCGGCAGTCCCTAATTCGTTCACGTGGAGCTCCCTCTCTGGTCTCGCGACGTTGAGCCGGAGTCTCCATACCCGCCGGGCGGGCGAGTCAGTCGTGCCGCCGAGCCGGGAGGGCACTTCCCCTGGGGGCCGGCCTTGAGACGGGCGCGGAACCGTCGGCCGCCCACGATGTCGACGGCGAAAGTCGTCGTGCTGGTGCTCACGGTCGCGTGACAGGCGTGGTGCCAGCCGAGGGAGATCTTGTCGCCGGGGCGCAGCTTGTGTCCCCGCACCCAGTACATCGAGTAGTCGGCCGTGTAGAGCGCGGTTTCGCCACCACGGGGACCATTGACGTGGTGGACGACGCCGTCCCGCAATCAACCCCTGGATGGAACCGGACGATCCATCCGTGGTGGCCGTGACTCATCCCATTGCCGTACACGCACATCTCACGCCGCCATGTGGGGAGTATGTCCACCTATGGGCGATAGGTGGAGACAGTTAACCGCGTCGGCAGGGCGACAGGCCGACTATGTCCGTGCGCAGGTCGCAGGGCTGGCAAAGTCCGGTTCGCACCAGCGGCTACAGGTTCGGCAGATCGCCAAGGCCACGCTGGCGGCGGTGCTGGCCTGGCTGGTGGCCAGCCGGCTGCTGCCGTCGCAGGCGACCTGGATCGCGCCGGCCACCGCGGTGATCATGGTGCACGCCACCGTCTACCAGACGCTGACCAACGGGCTGCGCCGCGTCGCGGCCGTGGCCGCCGGGGTCATGCTGGCCGGCGCCGTCGGCTACATGATGGGCCTGGGCGTCCTGAGCCTGACGCTCATCGTGCCGCCCGCGCTGCTGGCCGCGCGCTGGCATCGGATGGGACGCCACGGCAGTGACGTCGCCACCACCGCCGTCCTCATGCTGTCCTTCGGCGCCGCCTCGGAGGAGGGCTATCTGCTGGGCTACGTCGTCGCCACCGCCATCGGCGCGCTGAGCGGGATGGGCGTGAACCTGCTGCTGTGGCCGCCGCTGTACCGCGACCGTCCCGTCCTGGCGGTACGCCGCCTCGGCCGCGAGAGCGCCGCCCTGCTCGGCGCCATGGCCGAGGGGCTGCGCGACGGCTGGAACCTGTCCGAGCTGCCGGAATGGGAGCGCCAGGCCGTACGCCTGGACGAGCAGTTGACCGCGGCCACCACCGCGGTGGCCGACCGGACCGAGAGCCGCCGCTACAACCTGCGCCTGCGCCTGCATCCCCGTGCCGTCACCACCGACCCGGGCCCGGTGCTGCACCTGCTGACGTCGGCGGCGGCGCACGTGCACGCCATCGTGCACGCCCTGTCCTACCTCGACCACCCCGCCGCCCCCGGCTCCGGCCCCGGATCCCCGGCCGGGCAGCCGCCCGACGTCAGCGACGACTACGCCCGCGACTACGCCGACCTGCTCGACCTGCTGGCCGAGGCCCTGACCAGCCGGGTACGCCGCGGCGACCCCGCCCAGACGCACGAACTGATCGGCCGCGCCCAGGCCCAGGCCGTCCGCATCCATGAGCGCATGACGAGCGAGATCCGCCACGGCCAGGTCGAGCATCCCGGCGGCTGGGCGCTCAGCGGCAGCCTCCTCACCGACGCCGACCGCATCCTGGCCCTCCTCTCCGACAGCCAGGACACCCTGCCCGGCCGCCCCGTCCGGTGACGCGTCCCGGCCATCGGAGCGGTTCCATGCCGCCCTCCAGGACGGTGATGTAGCCGAACCCGGCCTGCGCAGCCTGCCGGCGATCTGCTGGGCCGTGCCGACCGGGGCGGGGGCCGGCGCCTCATCCGGATAAGTCAGGACACGACCATGGGATAGCGTGCGGCGATGAGCTTCCGACTGGCGGCGTACGCGGTCTGCATCGAGGACGGACGCGTGCTACTCGCCCACCACGCCGGACCGAAGGGCGACCGGAACTGGACCCTTCCGGGCGGAAAGGTGGAACACGGGGAGGACCCGTTCGACGCGGTCATCCGGGAGGTCGCCGAGGAGACCGGCTGCGACGGCGTGGTCGACCGGCTCCTGGGTGTGGATTCGAGAGTGATCCCCGCCGCCGAACGCCACGTGCCCGGCCTGCCCGAGCACCAGAACGTCGGCATCTTCTACCGGGTCCGGATCACCGGCGGCCGGCTCCGTCCCGAACCGAACGGCGCCACCACCGAGTCGGTCTGGACCCCGATCCCGGACGTCGCGCGCCTCCGCCGATCGTCATTGGTCGACGTCGGCCTCGCTCTGGCCCAGACGCTCCCGGCGACCGGCCATGTCGATCCCGTCCCGGTCGGCGGCCTGATCCAGCACTGAGCCCACTGGGCCGGGACGGCGAAGCGGTAGCGCGCGCTGAAACCGGTGTTTTCGGGACGGCTACCGCTCAAGCGCGGGTCAGCCGAGCTTGTCGGTCACCGTCGCGGGAGGCGGGGCCTTGATCGAGACCTTGGTGCCCCAGCCGGTGAAGCGGCTGTCGACGGTCACCGCGTCGAGCTCTCCGTCGCGTGAGATCGTGTACGACGTCCGCACCCTGCTCACCAGGCCCGCCGAGGACAGGGTGAGGGTGTAGTCGATCTTGATGCCGTCGTTCTCCTTGCCCGTTCTCGCGGCACCCACCCAGGCCGAGACCGTCTTGAGCTCCTTCAGCGTGATCGAGCCGGTGACGGTGTTGCCCTGCGTCTTCCCGTTCTCGATCAACGCGGCCAGGGTCTTGGGCTCGGCCGGGTTGAGGAACTGGGCCCAGGCGTCGGGGATGGCGCCGCCGGCGCTCTTGAACCAGGTCTTACCCTTGGGGAGCACCTTCTCCAGGATGCCGCCCGAGTAATAACCGGTCTTGCCGATGGAGATGACGTGTTCCTTGTCGTCCTCGCCATAGTTCATCGTGATGTCGAAGGCGGCGATGCCCTTCTTGTCGAACTGGAAGGTGCCCTTGGCGTCCCGGGCGCCCCGCTCGTCGGTGCCGTCCGACCAGGTGACGGTGTCGGTGAACCGTACGCCGTGACCGGGCACCAGCTTGGCCTTCAACGCGCTGACCGGATCCTTCGGCGCGGCCTGCGCGGGTACGGTGGCCAGCCTTGGCGGGCGATCGTTATCTGGACGTGTTCACGAGTGGCGCGGGTCGTAGTTCTGGAACTCGGACAGGTGAATGTCGCTGTGCGGCAGCAGGGGCACCCCGCTCTCGGCGTCCAGCACCACCCGGCGGCCCAGGGGCTCGCGCAGCGTGGCACCGAGCTGGTCGATCTTTCCCATCGCGGTGCAGAACTCCACGTCGTCGTCACGCCGGACGTCGACGTCCACGACGACCGCCTCCGGCGTCTCGTGTACGCGCGCCCCGTGCGTCGTGTCGCAGGTCCCATGCGGATAGGTCAGCCGGACCTCGGGTCGTACCGCAGGCCACCGCGGCGAGCACGAGGAGCGCTACGGCTGGAAATGTCCGCATATTTCGGTAGACGAGCCGACGGACCGCGCGGTTCGGGCGGCGAGGCCAGGCGCCCTCGCCCCGACAGGCCAGGCGCCCTCGTACCAAGAGGAGCGCCTGGCCGTGGGCAGGGCGCGGTGGATCAGGCGGTGCGCTTGGCCCAGAAGTGCCCGCCGATCGGACCGAACAACGACAGCGGCGCCTGAGCTGACTGGCTCTGGCCCAGGTGCCGGAGTGTGGCGACGTTCTTGGTCGGCAGGGTGCCGCCAGGACCCGACACCGCGGTGGGGTGGAACCACTTCTGGCTGTCACTGTTGTTGCAGACCGCCACGGTCACCTCCGTGGTGTTCTTGGCGGTCAGGCACAGCGGCGTGCTCCCGTTCTCCAGACTGGCCCGCAGGGTGTAGATGAAGGCGGCCTGCCCGCCACCCGAGGAGAAGGTCGCCGTCTGCGCCCACTGGCCGAACCTGCTGTTGGTGTCGGGCCGCAGGACGACGAAGGAGCCGTTGAGGTTCGCGGCCGCGGTCATGACCAGCTTGGAGGCGTTGCCACGGTACTCGAGCTCCTTGAACACCTCGGCGTGCGCCGGAGACGCGATCGCGGCGCCGATTCCCGCCGCGCACAGGGCGGCGGCGGTGATGGCGGCGGTACGTCTCAGTCTTTGTGATGCGAACATGTATCCCCCTGAAGGAAGTGACCCACGGGTTGTGGGCCTCGGGTAGTACACATGCCGCAAGGCCGGTTGGTCGGCGCACAATTACGCACTGTGCCGGTAATCCCGGGCACAAAGGCATCGCCTAGCTGGACGACACCGAGAAGCTGTTGGTGACGAAGTCCATGCCGCCGCTGGAGGAGGTGATCTCGTAGCCGAACTGCACGTCGCCGAGCGTCACGTCGCCCATCCAGTTGTTGCTGCGCAACCAGTTGAGCACCGCCTTGACGTCCACCGTGCCGGAGTTGGCGTTGCCGGTCCTGACGAACGAGAAGACCTGGTTCGCGCCGTTGCTGCCGCGGTAGACGTCCCAGCTGTGGCCGCCGACCGTGGCGCCGGTCTGGCGGGTGCCGAGCGGGCCCACGGCGCCGCGCTTGTTCATCCAGAGCATGATCTCGTACGCGTGGCCGGTGTCCCAGATGTCGTACGCCGTCGCGTACGAACCACCACTCGGCACCGTGACGTTGAACCTGCTGGTGACGCTGCCGAGCGCGCTGATGCGCTTGCCCACGTACCTGGTGGCGTTGGGATAGGACTTCACGCCGCCGGTGTTGGGGTGGTTGGCCCACACGCCCCAGTTGCTGTAGGAGTTCGCCCAGATCGTCTGCGGGCCGGCCCCGCCGCCCCAGATGTTGTTGTAGAGCGTGTAGCCACCGTTGGTCCAGGTGCCCCACTGGGCGCTGGAGGACCAGGCGGCGGCGAGCGCCGGTGAGGGGAAGAGGCCGATGATGATCGCCAGCACGCAGGCGGGCACGGCTGAACGCGCGATCGTGCGCATGGTTGATCCTCTCTGTTATTAGTTTGGTCGCCGTCCAAACTAACTGAGCCGACAAGCGACACTTTGCGCCCGTTGACTCGGCCCGTCAACTCATGGTGAAACTTTCGTGGCATTGACCGGACGAAACGGGCCAATGAATCATGGGTGCCCTGAACTCCATCGAATTGATCGTCGTGCTGGTCGGGCTGCTGGGACTCGCACTGGTCATGGCCGGGATCCGGCGAACGGTCAGGGAACGGCGGTTCCTGCGGCACGCGGTGCGGGCGCCCGCCAAGGTGATCGGCAGGCGTCCTCGTACGGAGGCGGGCGGCGTACAGCGCTGGCTGACGTCACTGCGCTTCACCACCGCCGACGGCAGCGAGATCACCGCCGACTCGCGGATCACGTACCCGCGCCCATCGCACGAGCTCGGCGCGCAGGTGCGGGTGATCTACGACCCGGCGAACCCGCGAGAGGTCAGGATCGACGACGGCGTGCGCGGCCGGCTGCGCGCCCTGGCCGGGCCGCTGCTGATCGGCATGGGCGCCTTGTACGCCCTCGGCGCCGTCGTCGTGTTCCTCACGATCCATTGATGGGTCTCACGTGACCTGCCCGTGGTGACCGGCTCAATACGCTACCGACCGTGACTGACGACAGGAACCGACGCAGGCGGCAGATCAGCATCGACGGGGCGGGCATCGAGAGGAGAAAATCGGCGATCCAGGCGATCGTCGACCAGGCGCCGGCTCGCACATCTCAGCAGGCCGAAACGTTGCGGCCCATGTCCGCCGGCCCCCAGGACGTGAAAACGCCCCCGGCGTAGCGACTACACATTGCTTCCTCGCGGGCCCACGGGGTAGGGGGAGGCGTATGGCCACACTCATTGATCGGGTGCGCGCGTATCTGCGCAGCCCCAAAGGCAGGCAGAACATCGAGAAGGCCAAGCGGATGGCCCGTGATCCGCGCAACCGGGCGAAGGCCCGGAGCTGGCTGGATCGGTGGCGGTCGCGCCGCCACTGACGTCCCCTGGCTCCCTTTTTATTCGATGGAGCCGTCCTTTTCCCGCTTGTAAGGTGACTCGAACCGAGGGGGTACCAGGGGAGGGATCATGCGCGTGCACTATCCGCGTACCCCTCACCTGCCCTGGTCACCCGGCGTGACCTCGGACGATATTCGCGCGGGCGACCTGTCCGGGCTGCGCGGGCGCGAGGTCGTCGTCACGGAGAAGCTCGACGGCGAGAACACCACCCTGTACGCGGACGGCCTGCACGCCCGCTCGCTGGACTCCGCGCACCACCCCTCCCGCGCGTGGGTCAAGGCGCTGCAGGGGCGGATCGGCGGGCGGATCCCGGCGGGGTGGCGGGTGTGCGGCGAGAACATGTACGCCCGGCACTCCCTCACCTACCAGGGGCTGGAGAGCTGGTTCTACGGGTTCTCGGTCTGGGCCGGCGAGCGCTGCCTGGGCTGGGACGGCACCGTCTCCTTCCTGCGCGACCTGGGCGTTCCGGTGCCGGCGGTGCTGTGGCGCGGGGTCTTCGACGAGCGGGCGCTGCGGGGGTTACGGCTGGACGCCGGACGGCAAGAGGGCTATGTCGTACGCGCCGTCGAGGGGTTCGGGCGGGAGGAGTTCGCGGGGCGGGTGGCCAAGTGGGTGCGCCGGGATCATGTACGCACCGACACGCACTGGATGCACGCCACCGTGGTGCCGAACGAACTCGGGCCTGGTGCCGCCCTGTGGGCGGTGCGCTCGGGCGCCGACCCCGACGCGAGCGCCCTGCTGACCGCGGTAGGCCTCACCGAAGCCGAAACAGCGGGTGCCGAAACAACGGGCGCCGGGGCTGAAACGGCGGACGCCGGGGCTGGGACGGCGGGCGTCGGCGCTGAAGCGGCGGGCGTCGGTGTGGAGGCTGTGGCCGAGGTGGCGGCCCGGCTGGACGCGATCGGCCGCTGCGGGGACGCCCGGCTGGCGGGCGTGCTGGCCGTGGTGTTGCGGTCCGTGCCGCGCGCCCGGTCGGCGGCGCGGCTGGCGGGGCCGCTGGGCATGCGGGCCGCGCGGCGGGTCGCGGACCTGGCCGGGCTGCACCGTGCGCTGCACCGGCCGTACCCGGACGACGAGCGGCGCACCGGGCTGAGACGCCTGGCGCCGGCCGCCGACCTGGGGGTGCTGCACGCCGTGGCGGCGGCCGTGCTGGCCGGGCGCGCGGACGAGGAGGCAGGTCACGAACGTGAGCAGGTCGAATGGTCGGCCCTGCACGCCGAGGACGCCGGCCTGCTCGGACCCGAGCCGCTGGAGCCGCTGCGGTCCGGCCTGCGCGAGGCCCTGGCCGGCCTCGACGCGGAGGCGGCCGACCGGTGCTGGGCGGAGGCGCGCGACGCCTGGGCCAGGGGAAAGGTGACCACGGTCGAGGAGGCCGTGGCGGCGACCTGGCGGTGGCGGTCGAAGCCGTTCCCCTGGCTGATCCAGCTCGTGGGGCCGTCGGGCAGCGGGAAGAGCACGTTCGCGGCCGGGCTGCCGGAGATCGACGTGCACCTGTCGCTGGACGACCTGCGCGCCGGCAGAGGCTCCCGTACGGACCAGCGGGCCAACCGCGCGGTGCTCGGCGACGGACTGGACCGGCTCGACGCCGCCCTGGCGGCCGGTGGCACCGTGGTGTGGGACGCCACCTCGCTCAACCAGCACCAGCGCTCCGTGGTCCACGCCGTGGCGCGCCGCCGCGACGCGCTGACGACGTACGCGGTCGTCCTGGTGACGGATGACGAACTGCACCGGCGCAACGCCCGCCGCGCCCACCCGGTGCCCTCGCACGTGCTGACCGCGCAACTGCACCGGTTCGTCCCGCCCTATCCCGGTCAGGCCCATCGCATCTGGTACGTCGGCGCGCACGGAACCGTCGACGACGTGGACGGCACGCTGGACGGGCGGGAGGCGTGATGCGTACCAGTGAGGAGATCTACCACCGGATCCGCTGGGACCCGAGGTTCGACCCGTCCAGATTCGTGCTGGGCGTCGGCCAGCGCAACGCCGACCCCAAGCGCGTCGCGTTGCCCGTCTTCACGCCGGGAGGCGAGATCCCCTGGCACCGGGTGCTGTTCGTCGAGGCGGACGGCGAGCTGGTCTGGGATCGCGCCACGGGCCTGGACCGGGTCGACACCTCCGAGGCCGGCCGAGCCCGGGACCCGCGACGCCTGCGTGCGCCGTTCTTCACCGCCGGCACCCCGCACGCCTGGGACCCGGCAGGCGGCTGGCGGCCCGCGACGGGGCGCGAGCACCCGGTTCACACGGCCGTGCGCGTGCTGACCTGGAACACGTTGTGGGATCGCTACGACGGTGACCTCATCGACACCGCCCGCCGCCGTCCCCTCCTCCTCGCGGCGCTCGAAGAGGCCGACGCGGACGTGATCGCCCTGCAGGAGGTCGAGCCCGCGCTGGTGTCGATGCTGCTGGCCGCCCCCTGGGTACGCGCCGGCTACACCCTTGGCACCGACCCGGGTGACCAGGACATCGACGACAGCGGGCTTCTGCTGCTCAGCCGCCTGCCCGTACGGGAGGCGGCCCGGCACGAGCTCGGCCCGCACAAGGGGGTGGCCGCCATCGTCGTGGACACCGCCACCGGCCCGCTCGTGGTCGCCGCCACCCACCTGACCAGCGACCATTCCACCGACGGCGCGGCCAGGCGGCGAGCCGAGCTGGCCCGGATCGCCGAAGGGCTGGCCGGCGTGGACGGTGACGTGGTCCTGGCAGGCGACTTCAACGACGGCACGGACCTGCCCGCGGCCGCGCTCGGTCTCCGTGACGCCTGGACGGAGGCGTACGGACCCGACCAGACCCCCACCTTCGACCCGGGCGCCAACCCGCTGGCGGCGCTCGCCTCCCTGTCCGGCCGGGCCGCACGGCTGGACCGGATCCTGCTCCGGGGCCGGCCCCGGGTGGTCTCGGCGGCTCTGCGCGGTGACACACCCGGCCCCGAGGGGCTGTACATCTCCGACCACTACGGGGTGGAGGCCGTCCTCGACGTCTCTGAGGACAGGGCCGGGACGCTCGACATGCCGCCGACGGCGCGTACGGCGGTGGCCTGGATCCCGCCGCAGGAGCTGTGGCCGGCGATCCAGGACGTCCGGCGTGCGCACGATCCGCAGATCGACCGGTGGCCGCCGCACGTCAACCTGCTCTTCGGCTTCGTACCGGAGTCGGAGTTCGAGGCGGCGGCGCCGTTGCTGGCCGCGGCGGCCGCCGAGATCGAGCCCTTCGCCGCCAGGCTGGAGGGGGTGCGGACGTTCCGGCATCGCGCCCACGTGACCGCCTGGCTCGACCCCGCCGCCGGCGACCCCGCTCCCTGGGCCCGTCTGCGGCACGCGCTCGAACGCCGCTTTCCCCGCTGCCAGGGACGTCCCGAGGGCTTCACCCCGCACCTGACGCTCGGCCGCACCGAAGACGCGATCCGCCTGCCCGGGATGACGGCGCAGGTCGGGGAGCTGGTGCTGCTGTCGCGTCGCGCGGACGAGCCCATGCGCCCCCGAGCGCGGATCGCCCTGGGCACGGGCGAAATTCACTGGCTCCCCGAGCCGGCGGCCAGCGAGAAAGAGCGACCCGATCGGGCGGCTCTGGCCGAGCGGGTGCTGCGGCAGGTGGAGGAGGCGCTGCGGCCGGGCATCGTGTACGCCGCCGGCTCCCGGCGCATGGGCTGCGAGCTCCCGGACGCGGACCTGGACCTCGTGGCCGCGCTGCCAGGCGCACCCGACATGGGTGAGGTCGAAGCCCGGGTGCGCGCGGCGCTGCCCGGCGCGGCCCGGCCGCGCCAGGTGATCGGCGCCCGCGTCCCCGGCCTGCGGTTCCGCGTGGCCGAGCTGGACGTGGACCTGACCGTGGTGCCCACCGGATCCCTCTCGGACGTGGTGGCGCGCCGTGCCGAGCTGGGCCAGGCAGCGGCCGTCGCCATGAGCGCCGTCAGTGACGCCGACGCGATCCGCGCCGCCGTCGGCCAGCACCATGCCCGTTTCGCCCGCCTGGCCCGGCAGGTCAAGGGCTGGGCGCGGGCCCGGGGCCTGGACTCCGCCCCGTTCGGCGGGCTGCCCGGCCTGGCCTGGACGGTGATGGCCGCGCACACCGTACGCGAGAACGGCGACCTCCCCGGCGACGACCTGCTGGGGGCCTTCTTCAGCACGTGGGCCGCCTGGAACTGGCGAGACCCGATCGCCCTCACCCCGGCCCCACCGGAACCGGACCCGGTCACGGTGATGACGCCCAGCGCCCCCGTGCGCAACTGCGCCCGCCACGTCACCCCCGGCGGCCTTGACCTGCTCACCCAGGAGCTCTACCAGGCATGGGAGCTCCTGGAGAGCGGCCGGTCCGCGGAACTGCCCGCCCCGCCGCCCCTCCACCGCCGCCACGCGGCCTGGGCGGTGGTGACCATACGCTCCGACGAGCTCGACGCCGCGATCGGCCGGGTCAGAGGACGGATGCTGGAGCTGACGACCGCCCTGGGAGGGGACGTGCACGCCTGGCCGCGCCCGTTCGAGAGCGGCCCCCGCCAGGTCCGCTACGCGATCGGCCTGGGCCGCACACCCCCGGCGGCCGCGCGGTTCGGTGAGATCACCGGCCGCTGGGCCAGGGACCTGCCCGGCGTCACGGCCGAGCAGGTCGAGTGCGGCGCCGTGCCGACGTTAACCTGAGGTCGCGAGCCAGGCCAGCGCCGCCGTGACCAGGGTTTCGACGCCGGTGCGCAGCGTCGGCGCGATCACCGGCGCGAACGCGGGGGAGTGGTTGCCCGGCACGTCCTCCGTCAGGCGCCCCTCCCGCTCGGCCCGCTCGTACGTCTCCGGATCGGCGCAGCCCAAGCCCCAGAAAACGGAAGGCGCCCCCGCCGCGTCACCGATGACGCCGAAGTCCTCGCTGCCCATGAACGGCGCCATGTCCCCCACCCGCCCGGCGCCGAGCCGGGAGGTGAGCGCCTGCCGCACGCGGGCGGTGGCGTCCGGATCGTTGACGGTGAGCGGAAAGGCGTTCAGGGGGCGCAGCTCCGGCGGACGCGGCGCGCCCGACGCCTCGGCCTCGGCCCGCACCACGCGTTCGACCCCGTCCAGCAGCCTGCGCCGGACCTCCGGCGAGAACGAGCGCAGGTTGACGGTGATGCTCGCCTCGTCGGCGATGACGTTCTCCTTGTGGCCGGCGTGGATCTGGGCCACGGTCAGCACGGCGCGCTCGAACGGCGACACCTCGCGCGACACGACCGTCTGCAGCCGCATGACGGTGGCCGCGGCCATGACCACCGGGTCCACGGTGCGCTCGGGCTGGGAGCCGTGACCGCCCCGCCCGTACAGGCGGATTTCGAGGCTGTCGGCGGCGGCCAGGACCTCGCCGGGGCTGATGAGCACCGTCCCCGCCGGCCACGGGAAGATGTGCTGGCCGAGCACGACGTCGGGGCGGCCGATCAGGTCGAGGAGCCCGTCGTCCACCATGGCGCGCGCCCCGCCCGCGACCTCCTCCGCCGGCTGGAACAGCGCCACCAGCGTCCCCCGCCAGCGGTCGCGCCCGTCGGCCAGCGCCCGGGCCGCGCCCGCCAGGCAGGTCACGTGCATGTCGTGGCCGCAGGCGTGCATGACCGGGATCTGCCGGCCCTCGGCGTCCGGCGCGGTGGCGGTGCTCGCGTACGGGAGCCCGGTCGCCTCCGCCACCGGCAGCGCGTCCATGTCGGCGCGCAGCACCACGGCCGGCCCGTCGCCGTTGCGCAGCACGCCCACGACACCCGTGCCCCCGACGCCCGTGCGCACCTCGAACCCGGCCGCGCGCAGCCGGTCGGCGGCGACGCCCGCCGTGCGCTCCTCCTGGAACGACAGCTCGGGATGCCGGTGCAGGTCGCGGTAGAGGCCGGCGAGCTCGTCGCACGTGGCGTCGTTGAGCCCGGCCAGGACGGCGTCGGTCGCAGGGGTCATGCGGATGTCCGTTCCAGTTCGGTGATCTCTTCGGCGAGTGTACGGCGCGCGCTCTCGACCTGTTCGGCCGTGGGCGCCGTCCGGGGGAATCCGGCGGGCAGGCCGGCCAGCACCGTGGCGTAGAGGGCCGCGCGGCGCGGGGTCCTGGCCGGCAGCGGCAGCCGGAACAGGGCCGCCACCAGGCGATCCACGCCATCGGTGTCGAAGACCGACTCCCACGCCTGCCGCTCGGGCCCGGCCGCGGCGACCGGCCGCGGCTCGGCGCGGGCCACCCGGGTGGCCTCCTCATCCAGGGCCGTGCCTGTCAACACGACGCCGTACGTGCTCCGCGCCGCCTCCGGGGTCACCACGCCGCGCTCCACGTCGGCGAGCACCGCCTCGACGTCCCTGGTGAAGGGGTCGCCGTAGCCGCCCGCGCCCGAGGTCAGCAGGGTGACGACGTCGCCGGGCTCCAGCGGCAGCACGTCGATCTTGTCGTGCCGGACCTCGCGCGGGGTGCCCGCGTTGACGATCAGCTCCGTGGGCGCGCCGGGGCCCCCGCCGCGTACGCCCCAGGGCCGGAAGCACATCCGTTCCAGCCCCCTGGCCAGCAGCTTCGAGCCTTCACCGCGGACGACGAAGGTGAGTTCGAGCCCGCAGCCGCCCCGCCAGCGGCCCGCGCCGCCGGAGTCGGGACGCAGGGCGTACCGGAGGATCTCGACCGCGATCTCCGTCTCCACGGTCTCGACCGGGTTGTTCGACAGGTTCGAGATGCCGCTGTCGCGGCCGTCCACGCCGTCCGCGCCCTCGCGCGCGCCCGTACCGCCCACCATCGGCTCCAGGACCTGGACGTTCTGCCGTGCGCCGTGCCGTTCGGCCACCACGACCGGCACCACCAGGCCGCTGGAGGCGGCCGGCAGCACGTGCGGCGCGGCCAGCCCGAGCGCGCCGCCGACCGCGTCGTTGACCCGGTTGGCCGAGGCGTGCCGCACGCCCACCGCCGCCGGCGACACGGGGTTGACCAGAGAACCCTCCGGCGTCGTGACGCTGATCGGCGCGATGAGCCCGGCGTTCAGCGCGATGCCCGGGTCGAGCGTGCAGATGAGCGCGAGCACCCGCGTGGTGATCCACGCGTGCGGGCGCCCCAGCGTCGCGATGTTGAACGCGGCCGCCACCTGCGGATCCGTGCCCGTGAAGTCGAGGTGCAGGTCGCCGCCCGAGAGAGTGGCGGTGACCGACAGCCGCACGGGGATGCGCGACACCGCGTCGTCGTCGAGGTAGTCCACGAACCGGTGGGTCCCGTCGCCCAGGCTCGCCAGCGCGGCCCTGGCCCGGCCGGCCGTGTAGGCGACCAGGTCGTCCTGGGCGGCCAGCACCGTGTCCGCGCCGTGCTGGGCGATGACGCCGGACAACCGCTCACGGCCGGTACGCAGCGCAGCGCGCATCGCGCGGATGTCGCCCTGGTTCGCCTCGGGCGTCCGGCTGTTGGCCGAGATCAGCGCCTCCACGTCCCGGACCGGCGCGCCCGCGCGGACCAGCTTCACCGGCGGGATCTGCAGGCCCTCCTGGAAGATCTCGTCGTTGACCGGCGACAGGCTGCTCGGCACCCGGCCACCGATGTCGGAGCAGTGGATGAACGCCCAGCCGTACCCGATCAGCTCGCCCTCGTGGAAGTACGGCTCGATGAGCTGGATGTCGGTCAGGTGCGTGGCCAGGCCACCCGACCGGTACGGGTCGTTCGTGATGATCACGTCACCCGGTTCCAGCGGGCCCGCGGCCTCGACGGCGGTCAGCACGTTCAGGCCGACGAAACCGGAGACGCCCATGCCGTTCGGGTAGGCGACGAAACCGCCGTCGAGCCCGGCGAAGGCGCAGCAGAAGTCCGCGGTCTCCTTGACGTACAGGGACCGGCTCGTGCGCTGCAGGGTGAGGCACATCTCCTCGGTCATGGCCGTCAGCCGGTTACCGACGATCTCCAGGGTGACGGGGTCGAGCCGCACGTTCAGGCCTTTCTGCGACGGAGGTGGAGGTTGCCCGCGCGATCGACGTCGCCGGACCAGCCGGGCGGCACGACCACGGTGGTGTCGTCCTGCTCGACGATCGCCGGGCCGGCGAAAGCGTCGCCGACGCCCAGCTCAGCGCGGTGGTGCACGGCGGCGTCGTGCCAGGCGCCGGCCAGCAGGACGCGGCGGCGCCCGGCGGGGCGGGGCTCGCCGGTGCCCGGGGGCACGGTGGCGGACGGCAGGTCGGCGACCGGGCTGACGACGTCGAGGCGGGCGGTGCCCAGTTCGATGGGGGCGTGCTGGTCGCGGAAACCGTAGAGCCGCTCGTGCTCGGCGTGAAACGCCTCCGCCACGGCCGCCCGGTCACCGAACGGGTTCTCACCACCGCCGGGAAGGGGCACGCGGAGTTCGTAGGCCTGGCCGGCGTAGCGCATGTCGGCCGCCGCCGAGAGCCGCAGCCGTGTCTGCGGGCCGGTGGCGTGCTGGTCGGCGAGCCACTCGCGGGCCTGGTCCGACAGCTCGGCGAGCACGTCGGCCAGGCGCGCGGCCCCGGCCGCGTCGAGGGTGCGGCGCAGGCTGCGGGCGAAGTCGCGGCGCAGGTCGGCGCCCGCCGCGCCCAGCGCGCAGAACGTCGCCGCCGTCGGCGGCACCACGATGTGCGCCACTCCGACCTCCTCGGCCAGTATGGCGGCGTGGGTCGGGCCCGCGCCGCCGAACGGGACGAGCGTGAACCGCCTGGGGTCGAGGCCGCGCTGCGCCATGATCTTCTGCAGCTCGGTCGCCATACCGGCGGTCGCCACCCGCAACGCCCCCGCCGCGACCTCCTCGGCACCCCCGCCCGGCCCGTTGCTGAGGGTGATCTCGGACAGGGCCTTGCCGGAGGCGCCGGGGTCCAGGCGCATGCGGCCGCCCAGGAACGTCGCCGGGTCGATCAGCCCCGTCACCAGGTAACAGTCGGTGATGGTCGGCCGGTCGCCGCCCCGTCCGTACGCCACGGGCCCCGGATCCGCGCCCGCGCTGGCGGGGCCGACCTTGAGCACGCCGTGTCCGTCCGCCCAGACGACGGAGCCGCCGCCCGCGCCGATCGCGTTCACGGCGACGACGGGCAGGATCAGGGGCAGTCCGCCCACCGTCGTGTGGGTGGCCAGCTCGGGCGTGCCGCCGACCGTCACGGCGATGTCGCTGCTGGTCCCGCCCATGTCGAAGGTGACGATGCCGGTGAGGTCCGCCTCGCGGGCCAGCCGCGAGGCCGCCGCCACACCGGCCGCGGGGCCCGACAGGACCGTTTCGATCGGCCGTTCCGCCGCCGAGCGCAGGCTCATCGAGCCGCCGTTGGACGCGCTGATGAAGATCGGCGCCGACACGCCCAGCGCCCGTACGCGCTGCTCCAGCCGCCTGAAGTAGTCGTCCATGAGGGGCTGGATGTAGGCGTTCAGGCAGGCCACGAGCGCCCGCTCGTACTCGCGGACCTCCGGCCAGACGGTCGCCGAGGCCGTCACCGGCAGGCCCGGCAGCCGCTCCCGCAGGCTCGCCGCGATGCCCTCCTCGAAGGCCGGGCGGGTGTAGCCGTGCAGGACCACGACGGCCGCCGCGTCCGCGCCGATCGCCGCCAGCCGTGCCGCCACCCGGTCGAGGGCGTCGGCGTCCGGCTCGGTGACGGGGTCGCCGCCGGGGCCGAGGCGGGCCGGGATCTCGACGATGCGGTTGCGGGGGACGAGGGGCTCCTCCTTGCCCGCGTACAGGTCGAACGAGGACGGCATGCGGCTGCGGCCGATCTCCAGCAGGTCGCGGTAGCCCTCGGTCACGACCAGCGCGATGCGCGCGCCGCGCCGCTGGATGATGGCGTTCAGCCCGATCGTGGTGCCGTGGGTGACGCCCGCGACCTCCTCAGGCCGCAGCCGGGCCTGTCCGAGGATGGCCGCCAGCCCGTCGGCGACCGCCAGGGAGGGGTCGGCGGGCGTGCTCGGCTCCTTGTGGTGGACGACCAGACCGCGCTCGGGCACGACGGCGACGAGGTCGGTGAACGTACCGCCGACGTCGATGCCGATCCTGGCGGTCGACGAATTCACAATGCCTCCGAGATTCGGGCGAAACGGTCGGCCACCACCATCACGACCACGCTCGCGGCCATGAGCAGGGTGGACACCGCGGCCATGGACGGGTCGAGCTGGTACTGCACGGCCGAGAAGATGCGCAGCGGCACCGTCGTCGTGTTGGCGCCCGCGACCAGCGCCGTCACGGCCACCTCGCCCAGAGACGTGACCCCGGCCAGGATCGCGCCCGCGAGGATGCCGGGCCGCAGCAGCGGCAGCGTGACGGTGAAGAACACCCGGGCCGAGCTCGCGCCCAGGCTCGTGGCGGCCCGTTCGAGCACCGGGTCGAGCTGGGCGGCGCTCACCATGACGGCGCGTACCACGAAGGGCAGCGCCACCAGCGAATGCGCCAGCCACAGGCCCGGCAGCGAGTTGATCAGGCCGATGCCGTGGAAGTAGTACAGCAGCCCGAGCGCGACGATGATCTCCGGCACCATCAGCGGCGACAGCGCCAGCCCCGTCAGCAGCCTGCGGCCGGGAAAGGAGCCCTGGGTCAGCCCGTACGCGGCCAGCGTCCCGATCACCACGGTCGTCGGCACGACCAGCAGCACCAGCAGCCCGCTCAGCCGGAACGAGACCTGCCAGTCGGGCGAGCCGAGCACCTCGGCGTACCAGCGCGACGACACCCCCGACGGCGGGAACGCCATCGACCCCGACGGGTTGAACGAGCTGACGACCAGCACCACGAGCGGCGCGATCAGGAACAGGAACACGATCGTCGCCAGGACCACGCCGGTCAGGCGCACGGCTCTGTCGTAACCCCGCTCAGCCATGCAGCCGCCTCTCCCAGATCCGGAACACGCCCGCCAGCAGCGTCGTGGACACGACGGTCAGGGCCAGCAGCGCGAAGCTCAGCGCCGCCGCCACCGGGTAGTCGAACACCGTCGACACCTGCTCGTAGACGCGGATGCCGGTGAGCGGCTGGGTCACCCCGCCGACCAGCAGCGGCGTGATGTAGATGCCCATGGCCAGCGCGAACACGATCAGCGCGCCGGTGACCACGCCGGGCAGGCTCAGCGGGACCGTGACCCGCAGGAACGTCCTGACCGGGCCCGCGCCGAGCGTCTGCGACGCGCGGTGCAGGTTGCGGTCCATGCCGCCGAGCGCCGTGGTCAGCGGGATGATCGCGAACGGCAGCAGCACGTGCGTGACGGCGACCACGACCGCCGGGTAGCTGGTGAGCAACTGGGCCGGCTGGTCGCGCAGGCCCGTCGCGACGAGCGCCTTGTTGACCACGCCGTTGCCCGACAGCAGCACCACCCAGCCGTAGGTGCGGACGACCACGCTGGTCAGCAGGGGTGAGATCACGATGACGAACAGCAGGGTCCGCGCCACCCCGGGCCGCCGCCGGGCCAGCGCGTAGGCGGCCGGGTACGCCAGCAGCACGCACAGCACGGCCACCAGGAGCGCGGTGGCTCCTGTCTGGATGAGGGAGCCGTAGAAGTACGGATCGGTGAAGACCCGTCCGTACTGGGACAGGGTCCAGCCGGACACGGCGGCGTTGAAGGAGTCGGCGGGACTGAAGCTCAGGCGGAGCAGGCGGGCGAGGGGGACCAGGAACAGGGCCGCCAGGAAGACGACCAGCGGCAGCACATAGACCCAGCCCCGCCGCCGCGCCCGGGACCCGGCTTCTTGGGATGCGGACGTCATGGGGTCTCCGCCGGCCGTTCCAGGACGATCATGTCGGCGCGGTCCCAGTTCGCCACGACCGGCGTGCCCGCGCCGGGCGGGTCCGCCGCTCCGGCGCCGGTGTCGGCGATCTGCGCGCTGAGCGTGCGCCCGTCGGCCAGGCGCACCTCCACGTGCCAGGCGTCACCGGCGAAGGCCCGGTAGCCGACGGTCCCCGGCACACTCGCGGCGGCCTCGGACACGGTCGTGCCGGGCTCGGCCAGGCGGATCCGCTCAGGCCGGATCGCGACCACCGCCCGCTCACCCTCACCAAAGTCAAGCGCGCCGTCGACGGTCAGGCCGCCGAGGTCGAGGCCGCCGGACTCCGTCACCGTCCCCTCCAGGACGTTGGCCGCGCCGATGAACTGGGCCACGAACCGGGTCGCCGGCCGCCGGTACACCTCGTCCGGCGTCCCGATCTGCTCGATCCGCCCGCCGTTCATCACCGCCACCCGATCGGACAGCGCCAGCGCCTCCTCCTGGTCGTGGGTGACGAACACCATCGTGGTCCCGATCCGCGCCTGGATGGCCCGCAGCTCGACCCGCATCTCCCTCCGCAACTTGGCGTCCAGGTTCGACAGCGGTTCGTCGAGGAGCAGCACGGCGGGCCGGATGGCCAGGGCGCGGGCCAGCGCCACCCGCTGCTGCTGCCCGCCGGACAACTGCTTGGGCCGCCGGTCGGCGTACCCCTCCAGCCCGACCAGGCGCAGCGCCTCGCGTACCCGCTCCTCCCGCTCGGCCTTGCCGAGCCGCCGCACGCGCAGCCCGTACGCCACGTTGGCGGCCACCGTCATGTGCGGGAAGAGCGCGTAGCTCTGGAACACCATCCCCAGCCCCCGCCGGTACGGCGGCCGGCCGGTGACGTCGGCCCCGTCGATCACGATGCGTCCCGCCGTCGGCCGGACGAAGCCCGCGATCGAGTTGAGCAGCGTGGTCTTGCCGCAGCCGCTGGGCCCGAGGATGGACAGGAACTCGCCCTTGCGGATCGACAGCCGGTCGAGGTCGAGCACCCGCGCGCCCTCGTACCCGGCGGTCAGGTCCTCGATCTCGACGTGCCCGGCGGTCGTCTGGATCAGCCGAAGATCTGGTTCCACCGCTGCTGCCATTCGTTGAGCTTGGGGGTGGCGACCGTGTAGTCGACCCAGATGAACTTCTCGAAGACCTCGGGCCCGTGCTGTACGCGCTGCTCGAAGGGCTCGCTGTAGTCGATCGAGTCGTTGCCGGCGGCGTACCAGGTGCCTTCGGCGAACGGCTTCTGGTTCCGCGCCGCCGTGAGCTGGTCGAGGAACTTGGTGGCCAGGTCGCCGTTCTTGCTGCCGGCGGCGACGAAGTACGAGGTCAGCGCGCCCACCGGCCCCGACTTCGGGTACGTGAACCCGATGGGGGAGCCCGCCTGGGCCATGGCGAAGGCGCGGCCGTCCCAGAAGGGCATGATCCAGGCGTCGCCGTTCTCCATGACGGTGGCGGCGTTGCCCGCGTTGGCCGGGAAGGACGACACGCAGTCCTTGAGCGTCTCCAGCTTGGCGAACGCCTTGTCCACGGCGGCCGGGTCCGACAGCTTGCCGCCCTCGCTGGTGACCAGGGCGGAGAAGAACTCCAGCCCGGGGTTGTAGGTCAGCGGGGGCAGGGCGACGTGCCCGCAGTAGCGCTTGTCGAAGATGTCCGACCAGTCCTGGGGAGCGGTCTTGATCTTGTCGGTGCGGTAGAGGAGGCCGGTGGAGCCGGTGGTCAGCGGCACGCCGTACTGCTTGCCCTGGTAGGCCGACTTCCCGCTGAGCACGGGGTCGAGCTGCTTCCAGTTGGTCAGCTTGGCCGTGTCGAGGGGCTGGAGCAGGCCCGCCGACGCCGCGGGCAGCGAGGCGTCGGGGGTGAAGGCGATGACGTCGAACGGCGGGTTCTGGCCGCCGGCCGCGCGCAGCTTGGTCAGCCATTCGGCGTTGGCGCCGTACACGAGGTTGACCTTGGCGCCGGTCTCGCGCTCGAACGGCTCCACGAACGACTTCTTGAACAGCTCGCCCCAGGCGCCCGCGAAGGCGGTCACCGTGATCTGCCGCTGCCCGCCGGAGTCCGTGCCGGCGGTGGACGAGCCGCCCGTGTCCACGCCGCCGCACGCCGAGAGCGCCAGCGTCAGCACCGTGCCCGCTCCCGCCAGGACCGTGAGTCCGCGCTTCATATTTCCTTCCCATCGGAACGGCCGGCCAAGGGAACGGAGGCAGGGCACGGCTGATGGGACCGCGCTTGCCGCCGGAAGCTCAGCTCGACGACCATGTCATCACCCGGGGCACCCCGCCGCGGTAGGGAGGGTTGCCGTCCAGCAAGCCGGGGCTTAGCACTGGACTCGTGACATAACCAACTATAACAGTAGGACTTATCGGTATTTACTTGGGGTGCTTCATCACGATAGTCCGATTTATGTGGCTTTGCCCACTGGGCCGATCGAGCCGCGCCGGATCAGGGTCGCGGGAAGGGGCACGAGGGGTGGCGGGTTCGTGGCACCGCCGATCAGCGCGGCGAGCCGGGCCCCGGCCGCGTACCCGATGTCGTACGTCGGCTGCGCCACCACGGTGATCGCCGGCGTGACCAGCCGCGCCCACGGCTGGTCGTCGTACATCAGGACCGACACCTCATCCGGTATCCGCAGGCCCTCCTCCTGCAATGCCCCCACGACGACCTGGCCGATCAGGCTGTCGGACGCGATCAGGGCCGTCGCCGGGTCCGCGCCGCGCACGAGATCGACCACGGCCCGCCGGATCGCCGCCTCGTCGTGCCGGCAGGGCCGCAGTAAGTCGGTGTCCCAGGTCAGGCCGCGCTCGGTGAACCCGCCGACCAGGCCGGCGACACGGGCCGCCACGGGGGACGGCAGCGGGTGGGGCCCGTCCGTGCGCACGTCGCTGCCCTCGGCGGTGGTGATGTAGCCGATCCGGCGATGCCCCAGGGCCAGCAGCTGGTCGGCGGCCTCGCGCGCCGCGGGCTCGATCTCGACCCGTGCCGCGTCCACGAGTACGAGGTGGCGCACGGCTACGACAGCCACCTGATCGACCCGGACCGGGTGGCCGAATGCACCCCCGGTCCCCGGCGACGGCGATCCGGTGCTCGGCCGGGTCGACGAGGTCGGCGGGCTCTGGGCCGCCTTCACCCACAGCGGCGCCACGCTCGCGCTGATCGCGGGGGAGCTGCTGGCGTACGAGATCGGCACCGGCCGGGCGCACCCCATGCCGGCCCCGTTCAACGTGCGCCGGTTCACTGAGTGAGCACCGCGTCGATGTGACTGGTGTCGGGCGTCAGCGTGACGCCCAAAGCCTTATCCCCGAGGTCGGCGGGGTCTGCGGGGTCGGCCCCGCTCGTCCTCCTCCCACCGCCGGCCCGGTCCCGACCCCGCCACGGCGTCGCGTTTGTCGAGCGGCGGCCGCCACACGCTCTCCGCGTCGGTCATACCGCCCGGCGCGCGGCACGCGGTCCCACGATGGCCACCGGAACCTGTTGACGGAGGTCGCTCCATGCATGTCACCTCTCTCCGGCCGGTTTCGCTCAGACCAGGCGGCCGAGTGCCCGCAGGGCCAGCCGGGCCATGGGGTGGTAGAGGAGTGCGGGGATGGTGGTGTGGCCGTTGACGTACTGGTCGAACATTCGCCATACCGGCGGCAACCGGGTCAGGCTGCCGTGGATGAGGCCGGGGCGTCTGGCGAAGATGTTCATGATCTGCCGGGACGCCTGCATCTCGGCGCCGAGCGTCGCGGTCACCGTACGGGCGTAGTCGGCCCCGGCCTGCCCGGCCGCCGCGTCACCGGCCGCACCCGCGATCCGCACGGCCGCCTCACCGGCCCAGACGCCGGAGCGCAGCGCGAACGAGATGCCCTCGCGCGACCACGGATCGCACAGCCCCGCCGCGTCACCGGCCACGACGACGCGCCCGCGCGCGAGCGGCGAACCCGGGTGGCGGCACCGCGTCAGATGGCCGGTGTCGTGCAGCGGCTCCGCGTCGGCGAGCTCGTAGCGGGCCAGGAAGTCCCGCATGTAGGCCCTGGTGGCCTCGCCCCGCCCCCGGGCGGCCACCACGCCGGCGGTGCAGATGTCCCCTTTCGGGAACACCCAGCCGAACGACCCCGGCAACGGACCCCACTCGATCAGCATGCGCCCGTGCCACCGCGCCGCCGCGCGGTCGCTGACCGGCACCTCCACCTCCAGCGCCAGATCGGTCTGTACGCAGCGCACCCCGATGTGCCGGGCGACCCTGCTGGCGCTGCCGTCCGCGCCGACCAGGACCCGGGCCCGGATCGTCTCCCCGCCGGAGGTCCGTACGCTGACCGGCCCGTCGTCGTCCACCCCGGCCAGCGCCGTGCCGTCGCGCACCTCGGCGCCCGCCCCGGCCGCGACGTCCGTCAGGGCGGCGTCCAGTTCGTCGCGGAACACCATCTGGATCGGCTGCTCGCCGGACGAGGTGAGGGTGCGCTCTTTGCGGCCCTCCCAGTTGAAGATGAAGGAGTGGGCGACGTCGCGCACGCGTACCGGCAGGCCGGCGGGCAGCGCCGCCTGGGCGCCGCCGATCAGGCCCCCTCCACAGGTCTTGTACCTCGGGATGATGGAACGTTCCAGAATCAGCACCCGGCACCCGGCCTCCGCCGCCACCCGGGCCGCGGAGGCGCCCGCGGGGCCGGCGCCGACGACCACGACATCCCATATCGGCTCTTGGTGGATGGCGCCCACCTCCTCCGGTAAAACGGTAGACGTCGAGCGAGACCCTGCGGAATCACCCCGAAAGCGCAACCGCCATTACCAGAGAGTGACGATATAATTACAGAGAGTAGTCATTTGGGGCTGCTACAGTCGGCGTCTTGATCATCGGGAGGGCGGCGGGCATGCGGGTGACCATGGCGAGCGTCGCGAAGCGGGCCGGGCGCGCGAACGAAGACTTCACCGGCGCCGTACCGACGGCGGCGGTGCTGATCGACGGCGCCGGCATCCCCGGCACCGAAACGATCTGCCGCCACGGTGTGGCCTGGTACGCCGCCCGCCTGGGCGGCAGCCTCCTGTCGCTCGTGCACGACGGCAGCCTTCCCGAGGTGCTCGGCGAGGCCATCGGCCAGGTGACGGACGAGCACCGCGACACCTGCGACGTCGCCGATCCCATCAGCCCGTCGGCGATGGTGGCCATCCTGCGCCTGTCCGGCGGCCTCGCCGAGTATCTGGTGCTCGGCGACGCGTACGTCGTCCTCGACCGGCCGGCCGACACCCCACTCGTCGTCACCGACCCCCGCGAGGTGATCATCAGCCGCTCGTACCAGCCCGCCCTCGAAGCCGCCACCCAGGGCGGCGACGAATACCATCGGATCCTCCGCGACTTGCGCGCCAACCGGAACCGGCCGGGCGGCTTCTGGCTGGCCAAGGACGACCCGCGCGCGGCGGACGAGGCGATCACCGGAAGCCTCCCGACCTCCGAGCTCAACGGCGCCGCCCTGCTCAGCAACGGAGCCAGCCGCATCGTGGACCCCTTCCGGCTCGCCGGCTGGCCGGAGGTCCTGGCCGCGCTGGCGTCGAGCGGACCGGCCGAGATCCTCCGCCGCGTCCGCCAGGCGGAGGCACGCGACGCGGTGGCGCCCGACGACGCGACGATCACCCACTGCACCGACCTCGGCGGCTCTGACCTCTAAAATCACTGTCCGCGGACCGCACCCCGGACGTCACACCGGGTCGCCGCCCCATCCCTCGCGATCGTCACCGTCCTCGCCGAGAGCGGTGACCTGCTCACCGTCCGGGACGCGGCCCCCGGCGAGGCGGCTCGCGTTCTGGCCGTAGAGCGGACATGGGCGGACGCCGGCGATAACCCGGTTGCGCGGCGCGATCGCCGCAGGTGATGATCGCGGGATGGTTTCGTCACCTCCCGATGGCCGCGCCGGCATCGACGCCGCCCTGGTCGAACGCCTCATCGCCGCCCAGTTCCCGCAGTGGAGCGGGCTGCCCGTGACGCCGGTGGAGATCGACGGCTGGGACAACCGGACCTACCGCCTGGGCGACGACATGACGGTCCGGCTGCCCACCGCCGCCGGCTACGTCCCCGCCGTTGACAAGGAACACCGCTGGCTGCCCCGGCTGGCGCCGTCGCTGCCGGTCGCCGTTCCGGTGATCCTGGGTGCGGGCGTTCCCGGTGAGGGCTATCCCTTCCCCTGGTCGGTACGCGGCTGGATCGAGGGCGAGATGGCGGCCCGCGCGCGCATCGACGACACGGAGCAGTTCGCGATCTCGGTCGCGGAGTTCCTGCTCGCCCTGCAGCGCTGCGACGCCACCGGCGGCCCGCCTGGCGGCGAACACTCCTTCTACCGGGGAGCGTCGCCGGCCCACTACGACGACGAGACCCGGCGCTGCCTGGCCGAGCTCCAGGGACGGGTCGACACCGAGCGGGCCGCGGCCGTCTGGGACGCCGCCCTGGCCGCCGAGTGGCGCGGGGAGCCCGTCTGGTTCCACGGCGACATCGCCCCCGGCAACCTGCTCGTCGCGGACGGCAAGCTGGTGGCCGTCATCGACTTCGGCACCTCGGGCGTCGGCGATCCGGCCTGCGACCTGGTGATCGCCTGGACGACGTTCTCGGGCGGCGGCCGGGAGGCGTTCCGGCGCACGATCGGCCAGGACGACGGCACCTGGGCGAGGGCCAGGGGATGGGCGTTGTGGAAGGCCCTGCTGGTGCTGTCCGGATGCGTCGACACCGATCAGGAACTGGCCGACGCCAACCGGCGGGTGATCGAGGAGGTTCTGTCCGACCTGCCCGCCTCAGCGGGTTGATTCGCGGATTTCCAGCTTGAAGGGCGCGACGTACTGGCCGGCCGGGCGCAGAGGAGTGTGAATCCGGTCGGCCACCAGCTCGACGGCCTTCGCGGCCATCCACCCGTGGTCCGGCGCCACCGTGGACAGCGAGGGCACCATGAACTTCGCCCCCGGGATGTCGTCGAAACCGATGAGCCGGACGTCGTCCGGAACCCGGAGGCCGCGGTCGGCGAGGCCGCGGAGCACCCCCTGGGCAACGGTGTCGGTCACCGCGACCACCCCGTCGACCGGCCGGTCGCGGTCGGCGATCCGCTGCGCCGCGTCCCAGCCCGCCTCCATGCTCATGTCGGCGAGGGCGAAGTGCAGCGCCGGGTCGTGGCCGAGCCCTCGTTCGGCCAGCGCGGCGAGATAGCCCTCGTGGCGGCGCGTCACCATGTTGACGCCTTCGAGCCCGCCGGTGACGATCGCGATCCGGCTGCACCCCTGGTCCACGAGGTGCGCGGTCGCCGCTTTCGTGCCCTCCTCGTTGGGCATGGCGACGTGGTCGAAGCGGCCGCCGAAGTCCTGCTCGCCGAGCATCACGATGGGGTAGTCGGCGTCGGTCAGGTCGTCGCGGCGGTTGAGCTCGACCGCGCTGAGGATCAGGCCGTCGAACTGCAGCGTACGCGAATGGGCGATCGCGTCGGCCTCCCCGGTCGCGGCCGCGCCGGTCTCTTCGATCGCGACGTGAAAACCGCGCTGCCCGGCCTCGTCGATCACGTGGGAGGCGAGATGGCCGAAGTAGGGGCTGTCGATGTCGGGTACGGCGAGCCCGATCACGCCGGTCCGCCCGGATCGGAGGGTCCGGGCGGAGACGTTGACGCGGTAGCCCGACTGCCGGATGGCCTCCATGACGCGGCGCCGGACCGGCTCGCTGACGCCGGCCCGGTTGTTGACGACGTTGGAGACCGTCATCTTCGACACGCCGGCGAGCCGGGCGACGTCGCTCATGGTCACCACGTTCTGGTCCTCAGCTCGGATCCACGTATCCGGGCGAGCTTATCGCGGTTCCTCCGGCGTCAACGGTGCCGCGCTCGGTCATGCGAGACGCCCTGCCACGGTGACGAACGAGTGGGCGGGCAGGTGAACGCGCAGGCCGCCGGCGGTGGCGGTGACCTGGTCATGGGTCCGGGGTGCGACGGCGGCCGGGGTGGCGGGGGTGTTGTGGTCCTGGAGGGCGCCGGCGGTGAGGATGCGGGCGTGGACGTCGGTCACGGCGCCGCCGCGCAGGTCCAGCTCGATGTCGGCCGGTTCGTCGATGTCGAGGTTGGACAGCGAGACCAGCACCTCGCCGTTCTTGCGGCTGGCCGACAGCGACACGGTCTTGAGGGTGTCGCGGGCGGGGACGCCGGTGGGCAGGTCGACGCGCAGGGAGGCGGCGTCCTGGTGGCCCTTGTTCATCTCGAACACGTGGTAGGTGGGGGTGAGGACCAGGGCACCGGTGTCGGGGTCGGTGAGGATCATAGCCTGCAGTACGTTGACGGTCTGGGCGATGTTGGCCATCACCAGGCGGTCGGCGTGGCGGTGGAAGATGTCGAAGTGCAGGCTCGCGACCAGGGCGTCGCGGAGGGTGTTCTGCTGGTAGAGGAAGCCGGGGTTGGTGCCCGGCTCGACGTTCCACCAGGTGCCCCACTCGTCCAGCACCAGGCCGACGGTCTTGCCGGGGTCGTAGCAGTCCATCACGTTGGCGTGGCCGGTGATCAGCTCGTCCACGCGCGCGGCCTGGGCCAGGGTGGCGTAGTAGTCGTCGGGGCCGAAGCGGGTGGCGTCGCCCTTGTTCTGCCAGGTGCCGGGGATGGTGTAGTAGTGGAACGACAGGGCCTGCATGAACGCGGCGGGCCGGTTGGCGCACCCGAGTTCGCCGAGCATCTTCATGAGGGTCTCGGTCCAGGCGTAGTCGGCGGAGTTGGCGCCGGCGGCGATCCGGTAGAGCTTGTTGTCGCCGTGGTTCCGGCTGTAGGTGCCGAACCGGCGGGCCTCGGCGGCATACTGCTCGGCGGTCATGTTCCCGCCGCAGCCCCACGCCTCGTTGCCCAGCCCCCAGAACCGCACCTGCCACGGCTGGTCGCGGCCGTTGGCCTTGCGCAGCCGCACCATCGGCGAGTCGCCCTCGCGGGTGAGGTATTCGACCCAGTCGCTCATCTCCTTGACGGTGCCCGAGCCGACGTTGCCGCTGATGTACGGCTCCGCGCCGAGCAGCTCGCACAGGGCCAGGAACTCGTGTGTGCCGAAGTGGTTGTTCTCCTCGACATTGCCCCAATGGGTGTTGACCATCGACGGCCGCTCCACCTTGGGGCCGATGCCGTCCATCCAGTGGTACTCATCGGCGAAGCAGCCCCCCGGCCAGCGCAGATTCGGGATGTTCAGCGCCCGCAGCGCCTCGACCACGTCCAGCCGGATGCCGCCCTCGTTCGGCACCTCGCTGTCCTCACCCACGTAGAACCCGCCGTAGACGCACCGGCCCAGATGTTCGGCGAAGTGCCCGTACAGATGCCGGTTGATCACCGCACCCTCGACGTCGACATTGATGATGGCGGGGACGACGATGTTGCTCATCAATGAATACCTTTGATCGTTGTATGTATCGATAAAGTGAGGGTACTTTATCGATACATACAACCCTGTCAAGAGCCGAGCTCAGGCAGGCCGCCGTCGGTGACGCGGCGGCCGGGCGATGCCGTCAGAGGGCGTCGCCAAGATCTGCTCACCGTGCGGGCCCCATGCTGTCACGAGCCTCGGACGCGTCAGCCCGCGGCGGAGTCGCGGGTGCGGCCGTGGGCGTCGTGCGGGAGGTCGGCGTAGTGCCACTGGTGGTCGCGGGCGTGCCGGCACGCGGCCTCCAGGTCCCCGCCTTCCAGAGCGGCCAGCAGGTCGGCGTGGTCGCGGACGATGTCGTGCAGGTCGACCTCGGTGGCGACCATCGTGACCGACGTCCGCGCCTCGATCTGCAGGCCCTCCCAGGTGAGCTTGAGCAGGTCGTTGTGCGCGGCCTCGACGACGCGCCGGTGGAAGGACACGCTGGCGCGCGCCGACGCCTCCCCGTCACCGCTCTCGGCGGCGGCCCGCATCGCCTCGACGTCCGCCCGCATGGCCTCCACCGGTACGGTCCCGGCCAGTAGCGCGAGCCGGGTGGCCGTCTCCTCCAGCGCCGCCCGTACGACGTAGCTCTCGCGCAGGGTCTCCTGGACGAACGGCCGCACGAAGGTGCCGCGGCGCGGCTGGGTCTCCACCAGCCGCATGGCCTCCAGCTCGCGGAGCGCCTCGCGTACGGGTGCCTGGCTCGTGCCGTAGGTCGCCGCGAGCCGCGTCTCCACCAGCCGCTCGCCCGGCCCGAAGTGGCCGGAGACGATGCTGGCGACCAGCGAGTCGCGGATCTGCCGCGCGAGCGTGAGGCGCGGCAGTTTGGCGGGCTCTTCGGTCATGAGGCGGATTCTACCGATTATCGATTGTCCTGCCGGGTCTCTTGACGCCTGTTTGTCGATAATCAATTATCGATAATGATCCGCCAAGGAGGCCCGCACATGGTCATCTCCACCGTGCACGTGCCCGAGTCAACCGATGCCGCGATCGCCTGCCTGGCAGGCGGCGGCTGGATCATGGGCGGCGGCACGGTCGTGATGCCGCTGGTCAACAGCGGTACCGCGCCCGTGACCGAGCTGGTCAGCCTGCGCCGGGCAGGGCTGGACACCATCGAAATACGTGACGGCGTGGCCAGGATCGGCGCGGCGGCCACGCTCACCGCCGTCGGCGAGCATCCGCGGCTCGCGTTCCTGCGTCCGGCGCTGCGGACGATCGCCTCCCCGACCATCCGCAACCAGGCCACCGTGGGCGGCAACCTGTTCGTCGCCCAGCCGTACGGCGACCTGGCCGTCTGCCTGCTCGCCCTCGACGCGACCTGCGAGGTCGCCGGGCCGGACGGCCGCCGCGACGCACCGGTGGCCGGCGTGCTGGCGGCCGGGGTCGCCGCGGGCGAGGTCGTCGTGGCGGTACGGGTCGCGCTGCCCGAGCCGGGAACCTGGCACTACCACAAGGCCATGCGCCGCCGCCTGAACTCGGCCGCGATCGTGACCGTAGCCTCCGTCACCCACGTCGACGACGACCGGGTCGCCGCCACCAGGATCGCGCTGGGCGGCGTCGCGTCACGCCCAGTGCGCGCGGTGTCGGCGGAGCGCCTGCTCCAGGGCCGGCCGTTGACCCACGACGTCCTCACCGAGGCGGGCGAGGCGGCCCGCGACGACATCGACCCCTTCGACGACGCCTACACCAGCGCCTGGTACCGGGCGCGGGTCCTGCCCGTGCACCTGCGCCGGGCCTTCCTTCCCTGAGAGGTGGACCGTGCCGTCACAGATCGTCTCCCTCGTCGTCAACGGCGAAGAACGCGAGTTCATCGCCGCGCCGGGCGCCACCCTGCTTGCGAGCCTGCGCGAGGCGCTCGGGCTCACCGCGGCCAAGCGGGGCTGCGCGCAGGGCGCGTGCGGCACCTGTACCGTCCTGGTCGACGGCCGGCCCGAGGTCTCCTGCCTGGTCGCGGTGGAGACCGTCGCGGGCCACTCGATCCGCACGCTGGAAGGGGTCGCCGCCGGCGGTGAGCTGGACGAGGTGCAGAGCGCCTTCGTCGACTGCTTCGCCACCCAGTGCGGCTTCTGCACGGCCGGCATGATCATGGTCGCCGAGGAGTTGCTCGACCGGAACCCCGATCCGAGCGAGGACGACGTCATCGAGGCGATCTCGGGCAACGTCTGCCGGTGCACCGGCTACCGGCCCATCGTGATCGCCATCCTGGAGGCGGCCAGGCGACGGGCGGTGCGGCGATGACGTACCGGCTGGCTCCCATCGACACCGGCACGTTCGCCGAGGAGAAGGACGGCGGCGACCTCACCGTCATCGGCTCGGTGGTGCAGCGCTCCGACGCCCGCGGGCACGTCACCGGGCGTACCGAGTTCTTCGAGGACGTCGCCCCGCCACGGCTCGCCCACCTGAAGATGCACCGCTCCGCCCGGCACCACGCCAGGATCCTCGACGTCGACCTGACCGAGGCCCTGGCCGTGCCCCGCGTCCTGCGGATCCTCACCCACGCCGACATCCCGAACAACGTCTTCACCCCGCTCAAGCTGATCGGCGTCGGGCCGGACGACGAGCCCATCCTGGCCGTGGACAAGGTGCGCTACCTCGGCGAGCCGATCTGCGCCGTGGTCGCCGAGACCGAGGCGGCCGCGCTGGAGGGCGCGGCCCGGATCAAGGTCACGTACGAGGACCTGGAGCCGGTCTTCGACGTCGAGGAGGCGCTCAAGGAGGGCGCGCCGCTGGTCAACGAGTACCACGGCCAGAACCACTTCATCTACGAGGGCCACCACTGCCGGCGGATCCGGTTCGGCGATGTGGAGGCGGCGTTCGCGCGGGCCGACCACGTCTTCGAGTGGCGCTACCAGTCGGCGCCGATCGAGCAGGCCCCCGTCGAGACCACCGGCTGCGTCGTCGTCCCGCAGGCCGACGGGCGGCTGCGCATCCACTCCGACACCCAGGCGTGCTTCTTCACCCTGGACAACACCGCCCTGATCCTGGAGACGCCGTTCAACAAGCTGCGCATCGTCGGCGGTACGGTCGGCGGCGGCTTCGGCGGCAAGGTGGACGTGATGGTCGAGCCGGTCGCGTGCGTGGCCGCGATGCTCACCGACCGCCCGGTCAAGTTCGTCTACGACCGGGCCGAGGAGATGCAGGTCTCGTCGCCGCGCGCCGCCGAGCGCATCTACATCAAGGACGCGGTCATGAACGACGGCCGCGTCATCGGCCGCAAGGTCACCCTGTACGTCGACGCCGGCGCCTACTCCCGCCACAGCCCGTACGGCACCACGAAGGCCGCCGCGCACCTGCCCGGCCCGTACGCGATCCCGAACGTGTGGGCCGACTGCCACTGCGTGTTCACCAATCGCACCCCGTCCAGCGCCATGCGCGGCTTCGGCGTGACCATCGCCGACTTCGCGCTGGAGTCACAGATGGACCAGATCGCCCGCGCGCTGGACCTGGACCCGCTCCGGCTGCGCCTGATCAACGCCTACCGCGACGGTGACGTCAAGGCCCACCGCAAGGTCGCCGAGGGCACGGCCCTGGTCGAGGTGATCCAGAAGGCGGCGGAGATGTCCGGGCACGAGCTGCCCGAGGCGTACCGCCGGATGTCCTCCACGACCCGAGAGGGGCTGTGACGATGGCGAAGCTGCGCGGGCGCGGGTACGCCTCGGTGAACTACCCGACCGGCATGAACCTGGGCGGCGACCCCTCGCAGGCGCTGATCCACGCCACGACGACGGGCACGTTCGTGATCACGCTGTCCTCGGTCGATCTGGGCCAGGGCATCAAGACGATCGCCGCCCAGTGCGCCGCGGAGACGCTCGGCCTGCCGATGGAGAACGTGCTCGTCGACACCGCCGACACCGACACCGGCCCGCACTGCATGGGCACCTTCGCCAGCCGCGGCACCCACCGCGTCGGCAACGCCGTCATCATGGCCGCGGCCGAGGCGCGCGCCGTGATGCTGGAGGTCGCCGCCGAGGAGCTGGAGGTCGACGCCGGCGATCTGGAGACCGACGGCACCGGCTTCATCAAGCTCAAAGGCTCGGACGAGAAACGCGTCCACATCACCGACCTGGCGCTGGCCGCGCACTTCAAGCACGGGCGGACGATCTCCGGCCGCGGCATCTACCTCAAGGAGCCGAACGCGCCGGTGCCCGAGACGGGGGAGATGGACCCCGACTCCTGCCAGGCGCACGCGTGCACGGCCGCCGTCGTCGAGGTGGACGACGAGACCGGGGTGGTCGAGGTGCTGGAGCTGTACAACGCCTACGAGATCGGCCGGGCGCTCAACCCGGCCATGGCGACGCAGCAGGTCGAGGGCGGGGCCTGGATGGGCGTGTCGCACGCCCTGTTCGAGACCACCGAGCCCTATTACCCGGTCCGCGACCATGGGCCGCGCGACTTCGCCGGCTACCTGATGCCCGGACCCGCCGACATTCCGGTTCAGCACAGCCTGTTCCTGGAGCGCCCGGCCGCGAACGGGCCGTACGGCGCGAAAGGGATCGGCGAGATGACGGCGAACGCACCGATCCCGGCCATCGCCAACGCGATCTTCGACGCCTGCGGAGTGCGCCTGACGTCGATGCCCTTCACCCCCGAACGCGTCCTGCGAGGGCTGGACGCCCTGAAGACGGAGGAACCATGCTGAAAGTCGTCTCGCTGCTCAAGCGTGCCGAGGGCCTGTCCCACGAGGAGTTCGCGAAGTGGGTGGTGGAGGAGCACGTCGAGTTCGCCAGGAAGCTGCCCGGCCTGCGGAAGTACACGGTCAGCGTGACCAACGGCGACGGCGGGGCGTACGACTCGGTGAACGAGCTGTACTTCGACGACGAGGACGCCCGCGCCGCCGCGTTCGGCTCCGAGCACGGCAAGGCCGCGGCGGCCGACGCCGCCGCGCACACCTCCCAGCGCGTCCACCTGCTGACCACCGAGCACGCGCAGTTGTGACCCTCGACCCCGGCCGGCTGGCCGTGGCGCTGGAGGGGAAGGGGTACTTCGCGGACGAGGGGCTGTGCACGGCCATCCACCTGGCGCTGCGGCTGGGCCGGCCGCTGCTGCTGGAGGGCGAGCCCGGCGTCGGCAAGACCGAGGTCGCCTCCGTGCTGTCGCGCGTCACCGGCCTGGACCTGATCCGCCTGCAGTGCTTCGAGGGACTGGACTCCGGCCAGGCCCTGTACGAGTGGGACTATCCCAAGCAGCTCCTCCAAGTCCGGGTGGCGGAGAGCCGTGGCCAGGACGTCGGCGACCTGTACCGGGAGGAGTTCCTGCTGCGGCGGCCGCTGCTGCGCGCCGTACAGTCCGAGCGGGGCGTGGTGCTGCTGATCGACGAGATCGACCGGGCCGACAGCGAGTTCGAGGCGTTCCTGCTGGAGTTCCTGGGCGACTTCCAGATCACGATCCCGGAGCTGGGCACGGTACGGGCGCGTACGCCGCCGATCGTGGTGCTGACCTCCAACCGCACCCGCGAACTCCACGACGCGCTCAAACGGCGCTGCCTCTACCACTGGATCGCCTTTCCCGAGCCCGGCCGGGAGCGGGCGATCCTGCGGGCGGCGGTTCCCGGGATGGAGGAGCGGGCGGCGGAGGGGCTGGTACGGGCGGTGCAGCGGGTACGCCGGTTGCCGCTGCTCAAGCGGCCCGGCATCGCCGAGTCGGTGGAGTGGGGGCGCGGCGCGATGGCGCTCGCCGAGGGCGGCAGCCCGTGGCCGGTGGCGCTGCGCCGGGCGCTCGGCCTGCTGATCAAGGACGAGGAGGACACCCGGCTGCTCCTGGCCCACGCGGAGGAGATCTTCGACGATGCCTGACCCTCCTAGGCTCGCGGCGGACCATTTGTGGGGATTTTTGAGCGCGCTGCGCGATGCCGGCGTGCCCGCCGCGCCCACCAAGCGAGCCGACCTGCTGCGCACGATCGCCGACTCCCCTCCACCTGGCCTGACCGCCCTGTACTGGTACGCCCGGATCACCCTGCTCCAGGACGTGGGCGATCTGCCCGCCTTCGACCGCGTCTTCGACGCCTGGTTCCGGCAGGGCGGCCCCGGCCCCGCCGACCCGCCGCTCGAAGCGGACGAGGGCGCCGCGCCGTCCCCCGGCGGCCCCGGCGACGACGACCCGCCGCCCCAGGAGGCACGGCCGGGCGACGGCATCGAGGCCGGCACGCTGAGCACGTACGGCACCCGCGACTTCGGCCGCACCGGCGAGCACCGGGCCGCGTACATGCGCGCACTCGAAGCCGCCTGGCCCGCCGTGCTGCCCGCGGTCCCGTCCCGGCGGCGGCGCCCGGCCCGGTCGGGGGACCGGCTGGACGTGCGGGACGCGTGGCGGCGAGCCCTCCGCCAGCACGGGGAGATCATCGAGCTGCGCCACCTCGCCCGCCCGCCGCGCCCGCGCCGCCTGCTGATCCTCATCGACGTCTCCGGCTCGCTCCGGCAGCACACCCCGGAGCTGCTCCGCGCCGCGCACACCGCGCTGCGCGCGGCGCCGGCCCGTACCGAGGTGTTCACCTTCGGCACCCGGCTCACCCGGATCACCGCCGCGCTCGCGCACCCGCACGCCGACCAGGCCCTGCGCGCCGTGTCGAGGCTGGTCACCGACGCCGACGGCGGTACGGCGATCGGCGCCGCCCTGGAACACTTCCTGGGCAACCCGCGCTTCGTGGCGCTCGCCCGCGGCGCCCTCGTGATCGTGCTCTCCGACGGGCTCGAACGCGGCGACCACGTCCCCATGGTGCGTGCCACGGCCCGCCTGTCGCGGCTCGGCCACCGGCTCGTCTGGTGGTCCCCGCTCGCCTGTTCGCCGGCCTATCGCCCCGTCACGCGTGCCATGGCCGCCCAGCTCCCGAGCCTCGACCACCTCGGCGGCGTCCGGGATCTGCGCACCGCGCTGGAGGAGGTACGCCGCCTCCCCGCCGTCCTGTCCGGCCCCCGCCACCTCGCGGCGAGACGCTGGTCCACCCCGCGACCCCAGGGAACGACGCCATGACCGATGCCCCTGCCGAAATCGTCGACGCGCACCACCACATCTGGCGCGCCGCCGACCTGCCCTGGCTGCGGGGGGAGATGGTGCCGCGTATCTTCGGCCCGTACGAGCCGATCCGCCGTGACTATCTCGCGCCCGAGTACGTCGCGGAGGCCACCGCCGCCGGCATCGCCTCGGCCGTCTACGTCCAGGCCAACTGGCCGCTCGACCGCAGCGTGGACGAGGTGCGCTGGCTGCGCGACGTACACGCCGAGACCGGCTGGCCCACCGCCGTGGTGGGCTCGGCCGACCTGTTCGACGAGGGCGCGGCCGGCGTCATGCGCCGCCAGGCCGCCGTCACCCCGCTCGTCCGCGGCACCCGCCTGCAACTGCACTGGCACGAGCGGCCGGAGTTCCGCTTCGCCGCCGCCCCCGACCGGATGAAGGACCCCGTCTTCCGGCGCAACATCGCCGCGCTCGCCGACCTCGGCTGGCTGTTCGAGCTGCAGGTGTTCCCCGCGCAGATGGCCGACGCCGCGGCCCTGGTGTCCGACTTCCCCGACGTCACCTTCGTGCTCGTCCACGCCGGAATGCCGGTGGACTCGGACCCCGGGACCGTCGCCGAGTGGACCCACGGCCTGCGCCTCCTGGCCGAACGGCCCAACGTCGTGGTGAAGCTGACCGGTCAGGGCACCTTCGTGCACCGCGTGGACCGGCCGCTGATCGACAGGGTGGCGGCCACCTGCCTGGAGCTGTTCGGCTCCGGCCGCTGCATGTGGGGCAGCAACTTCCCGATCGAGAAACTCTGGACCGACCTGGCCACCCTTGTCACCACCTGGCAGGACGCGCTCTCCGGCCGATCCGAACGCGAGATCCGGGACGTCTTCGCCGCCACGGCCACCCGGGTCTATCGCTTGTGACCGTTCCGGCGGCGTCTATCGGCTTGAGCGAATTCACCATCAATTGCACTCGCGTGGGGGCGGTGTTCAGCTGGGACTACTGGGAGCGGCACGGCCGCGCGATGGAGCACGCGCAGTATCGACTGCGCGTCCCGGTCACCGATGAACCCGCCCAGGTCCAGGCCGATCGCATCCTGACGGCTCTCAAGACCGACGACCCGCGCGCGAGCGCCGAAAAGCACGGCGGCCATACGACCGAAGTCGCCTGCGATTCGTGAACCGGACCGACCGGCCACGCGCCTGCCCTACCCGGGCTCCTCGGATGAGGTGCTCATGCGCGCGAAGGCGTCCGGTGTGACGATGGGGATGCCGTAGGCGCGAGCCTTGCGCGCCTTGCCGGACATCGTGTCGGGATCGGCGGCGACCAGCAGCCGGACACGTTTGGTGACGCCGGTGTGGGCGACGTAGCCGGCCTGGCGCGCTCGCTCCTCCCACGTCTCACGTCCGCCCTCCATCTCTCCGGTGAACACGACGAGATCGCCCGGCCGGAGGCGGAAACCGCCAGGAGCCGCCAAGTGCTGAGGTGCCACGGCCGTCGCCGGCGCGGTTTCGACCGCTGTGGATGGAAGATCGAGCAGAGCGGCGACGAGGTCGAGCTCGTGGCGTTCGGCGGGTGTGACGATGCCGTCCGCCTTGGCCGCGTGGGCCGGCGCGTTCAGGTACTCGTGGTGCAGGCCGACGGCGTCGGCGCGGCTCAGGTCGAGCCGGGCGGCCAGGGCGATCAGCGCGCCGGCTTCGGTGGCGGAGATGTGGTGATCGAGAAGCACCTGATCGAGCAGGGCGAAATAGGGGTCCGCCCGGACGGTGTCGGAGGCGCGAGGCAGCCGATCCAGGAGCCGGGCGAGAAAATGGGTGTCGCGGGCTGCGAGATCGGGTATCGACACGCCTGCCTGAGCGAACTCGTACTCGAGGAAACCGAGGTCGAAGCCGAAGTTGTGCGCCACGGGCACGCGGCCCCGAAGCCGGTCGCCGAGCTGTCCGGCGATGTCCTTCCATCGCCCTTTCACGGCTCGTCCGGAACATCGTCCGGTTGAGCTGTGAAGTTCCACCCGCGTACGCAATGTGATGGGTTCGTAACGAAACGGCGCGACGCGCGGCGGCGTAGGATCGGCTGAGCGCGGTGGGTGAGCGGTCGGTGGTCGTCGGGACGAATGCCGGCGTCATCCGGACCGGCGACGATTCCACCGTTCATCCGGTCACCCCTTTTCCGCCCCTTCGTTCGCCCCGCGTACGAAGTACCGCTGGAACACCACGAACACCACGGCAACCGGTACGGTCGCCAGCACCGCCGCCCCCAGCTTGAGCGGATACTGGGTGCCCTTGCCCAGCGACCCGCTCACCAGGTCGGCCAGCCCGCGCGGCAGCGTGAACAGCGACGGGTCCTGGACCGCGACCAGGCTGTGCGGGAACTCGTTCCAGGTGCCCTGGAAGGAGATGATGGTGAGGGTGATCAGCGCGGGCCGGGCCATCGGCAGCACCACGGACCAGAAGGTGCGGAAGATGCCGGCCCCGTCCACCCGCGCGGCCTCCTCCACGGTGCGCGGGATCGACTCGAAGAACTGCTTCATGATGAACACCCCGGCCGCGTCCGCGATCACCGGCAGGATGAGGGCGGTGTAGCTGTCGTACAGGCCGAGCTGGTTCAGCACCAGGAACTTCGGGATGAACAGCACCACGCCGGGCACCGCCATGATGGCCACGATCGCCGCGAACAGCGCCCGCCGCCCGCCGAAGCGCAGCCGGGCCAGGGCGTAGCCGGCCATGGAGTCCACCAGCACCCGCAGCACCGTCACGATGACCGTCACCAGCACCGAGTTGCCCAGCCACAGCGGCAGGTCGGTGCCGGCGAACACCTTCGCGTACCCGTCCAGGGTGGCGGGGTCCGGGATGGGCGACAGAGGGTGGGCCGCCGCGTCCGGCTCGGTCTTGAAGGAGGTGGCGATCTGGATGACGAACGGGTACAGGAACACCAGCGCGAAGAAGACCAGGATGAAGTAGCCGGCGAACGTCGAGGCCAGCGTGCGCGGTTCGCGGCGGCTCATGCCGGACGCCTCTCTCTCATGACCCACCGCTGGACCAGGGTGAGCAGCACGATGATGGCGAACAGCACGAACGAGATGGCCGTGCCGGAGCCGTACTCGAAGTTGCGGAAAGCGGTCTGGTACGACAGGAACGCCGGGGTGAGCGTGGTCTTGGCCGGGTTGCCCTGACTCATCACGTAGACCTGGTCGAAGACCTGCCACGTCGCGATCAGCCCGAGCGTCAGCACCAGGAACATGGTCGGCCGCAGCAGCGGCAGCGTCACATGGCGGAACACGTTCCACCGCCCGGCCCCGTCCAGCATGGCCGCCTCCTCCAGCGACACCGGCACGTCCTGCAGCGCCGCCAGGAACATGAGCATGAACGTCCCCGACGTGGTCCACACGACGAGCATGATGATCGTCGTCATCGCGACGCTGGGCCCGGACAGCCACTCCCACCACGACAGCCCGAACGGCCCGCCGCTCGTCAGCGCGTCCGGCGGGGTGGCCGGATCGACCAGCCCCACCGCGCCCATCGCCAGATGCAGCACGCCCCGCGAGTCCGCGAACCACTGCGGCCCGTCCACGCCGAACAGCGCCAGCAGGCCGTTGACCGCCCCCGAGTTGGCGAACACGAACAGGAACACCACGCTGATGGCCACCGAACTGGTCACCGAAGGGAAGAAGAACGCCGCGCGGAAGAACGCCTTCCCCTTCAGCAGCCGGGCGTTGACGATCAGGGCGAGGCCCAGGGCCAGCACCGTCTGTACAGGCACCACGATGGCCACGTAGTAGACGTTGTTGCGCACGCTGGTCATGAAGTCCTGCCGGGCCAGCCCGTCCTCGGTGAACAGGCGGGTGTAGTTGTCGACTCCCACGAAGGGGACGCCGGCCCGGAACGGGCTGCCCTGCCCGTTCCAGTCCGTCAGGCTCACCCACATGGCCATGAGGATCGGCGCCAGCATGAACAACCCGAGGATCACCACGACCGGCGCCACGAACAGCCACCCGGCCAGGACCTCCCGCGCGGCACCGGGCCTGCGGGCGGTCATGACGTGCCGAGCGCGGCCCGGGTGTTCTTCTGCACCCGCTGCAGCAGCGCCTTCGGCGCCTGCGAGGTCAGCTTCTGCAGGCCGGTGTCGAAGTCGGCCAGGACGCTGTCCATCTTGGGCGCGTTGACGGGACCCTGGGCGTATTCGGCGCCGTTGACGAAGGGCGCGTCGGCCGGGAACTCGGCGGTGTAGGCGCTCTTGGCCGACTCCCGCGACGGCATGACACCGAACGCCTTGGCGAAGGCCAGCTGCTGGTCGGCCTTGACCATCGCCTCGACGAACGCGATCGCCTGCTCCTTGTACGGGCTCTTGGCCGAGATTCCCCAGCACGTGGTGAACGACAGCGTGCCCTTGCCCTTGGGGCCGGCGGGCAGCTCGTACGCGGTGTACTTGACGTCGGGGAAGTCCGCCTTGAGCGCGCCCTTGATCCAGTTGCCCTCGATCGTCATGGCGACCTTGCCCTTGCCGAACGCCTCTCCGGCCCAGCCCGCGTCGAGCTGACTCGGGTAGCGGGCCAGCTCGTCGTCCAGCAGCGTCCGCACGTACTCGAGCGCCGCCACGTTCTGCGGGCTGTCGGCGGTGGCCTGCTTGCCGTCGGGGCTGGTGATCCAGCCGCCGGACTGCACCATGAACGCGCCGATGCGGTCGCGGGTGTCGCCCAGCGCCAGCGGCGTGACGCCCTTCGCCTTGAGCTTCTCGCTCACCGACGTGAGCTGCTCCCACGTGGCCGGCACGTCGGCGTCGGTCAGTCCGGCCTTCGACCACAGGTCCTGGTTGACGATCAGGGCCAGGGTGGAGAAGTCCTTGGGCGCGCAGTAGAACTTCCCGTTGTAGGTGAACGCCGTGCGCAGGGTCGGATAGAAGTCGTCCGGCCGGCTGATCTTGTCCGCGTACGGTTCGAGCGCGCCCACACTGGCGTAGTCGGCGAAGCGCACGGCGTCCACGTAGAAGACGTCCGGCGGATCGTCGCCTGCGAACGCCTGGCCGAGCTGCTGCTGCAGCTCCTGGGCCGGGGTCACGGTCGCCGTGGCGCCGGTCGCGGAGGCCCATGTCTGGGCCGCCTGCTTGACGGCTGCGGTCTCGGCCTCGCCGGAGGAGCCGATGAGGATCTCCAGCTTGGCGGGCCCGGCGGTCTGCTGGGCGGACTGGGCGGGGGCGTCCTCGAAGCCCTTGCCGCAGCCGGCGGCCAGGAGCATGGAGACGCAGACGAGGCCGCCCAGCGCGGCGGCCCTGCGGGTTCTCATCATCGTGGGGTCCTGTTCTCGCGTGGGGCGGGAGGTCATCCCGACCGCCTGACCATCAGGGACGGCTGCAGGAGCACGTGCTCTTCAGCTGGGGATTCGGAGTCGTCGAGGGCGCGGGCCAGCAGGGTGACACAGGCGGCCGCGGCCTCGGCCAGCGGCTGGCGCACGCTGGTCAGGCCGACCGCCCGGGCGACGGGCGTGTCGTCGAAACCGGTCACGGCGAGGGAGCCGGCCGCGTTGAGGGAGCCGGCCGCGTTGAGGGCGCCGAGCGCCAGCGAGTCGCTCGCGCACACCAGCGCCGTGACGCCGGGATCGGCGGCGAGCAGGTCGCGGGCGGCGTGCCCGCCGTTCTCGATGCCGTCCTCGACGGCCCTGCTCAGCGCGTCGGCCGGCAGTTCCTGCTCGGCGATCGCGCGCGCCCAGCCGGCGCGCCGGTCGTCGCCCACGCCGGAGCCGGGCGGCCAGCCGATGAAGCCGATCCGCCGGTGCCCGGCGGCCAGCAGGTGGCGGGTGGCCGCCTCGGTGCCCGCGGCGCCGTCCACGTCCACCCACGGGTGGCGCGCGTCCGGCAGCTCACTCCACGGACGGCCGAACGCCACGAACGGCAGCCGCCGCCGCAGCAGCCACGACGCGCGGATGTCGTCGTGGTGGGTGGCCGTCAGCACGAACGCGTCCGGCTCGAACGAGCCGAGCAGCTCCTCGAACGTCGCGATCTCGGTACGGTCGTCGGCGGCCGTGTAGAGCATGACCCGGTACCCGCCCCTGGCCGCCGTCTCGGTCAGCCCGTGCAGGAACGTGTCCAGCACCGTCCCGCTGATCCCGTCGCCGCCGGGGTCGCCCGGGTCGATGCGGATGGCGATGAGGCGGGAACGCCCGGTTCGCATCTGGCGGGCGGCCTGGCTGGCGCGGTAACCGAGGCGTTCGATGACCTCCAGGACGTGGCGGCGGGTCTCCTCGCGGACGACCTCGGGGCTGTTGAGCGCGTTCGACACGGTCTGCCGTGACACGCCCGCCGCCCGCGCCACATCAATGATGGTCACCTTTTCGGCCATGAAGCGCCCTTCGTAGGGGTTGAACGTTCAAAGTGTCGTAAGGCAGGATTAGATCGTTCAAAACGCACGGAGTGTTACGAAAGATGCACCGTCGCAACGTTCCTGTCAAGGGGGAGTCCTAGTGCTACAGCCGTTGCTGCACGATCTCGTCAGTACGGTCATGGCGCCCGCCAGCGCGCTCAGCGGCGCCGACGGGCAGATCCGCCAGTCCGGCGTTCAGGGGCTCTTCCGCGCCGACCGCCGCGTGCTGTCGCTGGCCAGGCTCCTGATCGACGAGCACGAACCCGAGGCCGCCGGGCACGCCGCGGCGGGGGCGGGGCGGTCGAGGTTCGTCTCCCTGGCCCGCCGGCTCGGTGACCGCGGCACCGCCGATCCCACGGTCCGCGTGACCCGGGTGCGTGAGCTGACCCCGTACGGGATGGAGGAGAGCGTGGAGATCGTCTCCACCGCCTCCGTGCCCGTGAACGCCACCGTCACCATCGAGCTGGCCTGCGACTTCGCCCCCATCGAAGCGGTCAAGTCGGGGCGGGCCACCGGGGTCGCCGTGGCGGCCGATCCGTCCGGTGAGGGACGGCTGAGCTGGCGCTCCGAACGTATCCGCGTCACCGTCACCGCCCCCGGCGCGCAGGTCCTGACCGGCAAGAGCCCCCGCCTGAGCTGGGAGATCGCGCTGCCGCCGCGCGGGCGTACGACGCTGACCTGGGCGCTCGCCGTGGACGACCCGGCCGCCGTGGTGGTGCCGGCCACCGGGCCGCTCGAATGGAGCGCGCCGCGCGTCCAGGCGGACGACCGGCGTATCACCAGGCTGCTCGACCGGTCCCTGGCCGACCTGCGCTCGCTGCGCCTGGCCGAGCCGGGCGCGCCCGGCGACACCTTCCTCGGCGCGGGCGTGCCGTGGTTCCTGACGTTGTTCGGGCGCGACAGCCTCTGGGCCGCCCGCATGCTGCTGCCCCTGGGCACCCGGCTGGCCGCGAGCACCCTGCGCGTGCTCGCCCGCCACCAGGGCACCCGCCTGGACCCGGAGACCGGCGAGGCGCCCGGCAAGATCATGCACGAGCTGCGGCGCGAGGCGTTCCCGCTCGGCGAGGAGGACCGGCGCCTGCCCGCCGCCTACTACGGCACCATCGACGCCACCCCCCTCTGGATCAGCCTCCTGCACGACGCCTGGCGCTGGGGCCTGCCCGCCGCCGAGGTCGAGCCGCTGCTGCCGCACCTGGAGGCGGCCCTCGGCTGGCTCGCCGACCACGCCGACCCCGACTGCGACGGGTTCGTCGAGTACATCGACGCCGGTGGCCGTGGCCTGGCCAACCAGGGCTGGAAGGACTCCGGCGACGCGGTGCGCTTCCACGACGGCCGCCTGGCCGCGCCACCGATCGCGCTGGCCGAGGTGCAGGGCTACGCCTGCCGGGCCGCCCTCGACGCCGCCGCCCTCCTCGACGCCTTCGACCGGCCGGGCGCCGATCGCTGGCGCGCGTACGCCGAGACGATGGCCACCCGCTTCCGCGCCGCGTTCTGGGTGGACGGCCCCCAGGGGCCCTTCCCGGCCCTCGCCCTCGACCGCGACAAGCGCCCGGTCGACTCGCTCACCAGCAACATCGGCCACCTCCTCGGCACCGGGCTGCTCTCGGCGGAGGAGTCCGCCCGGATCGCGTCCCTGCTCGCCGGGCCGGACCTGGCGGAGGGCTTCGGGCTGCGGACGATGTCGGCCGATGCGGACGGGTTCAGCCCGATGTCGTACCACTGCGGCTCCATCTGGCCGCACGACACCGCCATCGTGATCGCGGGCCTGGCGCGCGAGGGCTTCGGCGCGGAGGCCGCCGTCCTCGCCGACGGCCTCCTCGCCGCGGCGGAATCCTTCGGTTACCGCCTTCCCGAGCTGTACGCGGGTGACGCCCAGGACGAGGTGATCCGCCCGGTCGCGTACCCGGCCGCCTGCCGCCCGCAGGCATGGTCGGCCGCCGCCGCCGTCACCATCGCCCACGCCGCCCTCGGCCTCTACCCCGACGTCCCCTCCGGCCAGGCGACCCTCCGCCCGCTGCCCGGCGCCCCGCTCGGCGCGCTCGGGTTCGGCGGGCTGAAGGTGGGCGAAAGCGACGTCGAGGTGACCGTCTCCGGCGACGGCACCGCCACGGTCACGGGGCTTCCCGGCGGCCTACGCCTCCATCGTTGACCCCTTACCCGGTGTAGTTCTTCCCCAGAGGCTTGCCGGGGATCGGCTTGGCGATGAGCGCGACCGGGATGAAGAAGCAGATCTGGGCGATCGTGATGGTGATCGTCCAGAGCGCCTTGTCGTCGTAGTGGGCGGCGGCCCTGGCGTACAGGTCGTCGCCGACGCGCTCCCCGGACGGGTTCGGGGTGAGGACGGCCTCCACGAGCTCCAGCGCGACCCGTTCCGCGTCGGTGAAGTAGGGGGCGTCCTGCCATGACGACACGGCGGTGATGCGCTCCTCCGTCTCCCCGGCCTGGCGGAGGATGCCGCTCTGCCGGACCGTGTGGTACGTGCTGCCGACGATCTGCCCGGCGCGGAGCTGCATCAGGTGGATCGTGGCCTTCGGGATCGAACCGTTCAAGGTGGCCTTGGTCATGCCCCCGGCGACGGCTCCGAGCTCGGGGAAGAACCGGGCGGGGTCGGGCAGACGCGATTCGAGGTCGTCCTGCTGTGCGGACATCGTGATGCCTTCCTGAGTGCTGGCCTGAGTGCTGGCCTGAGTGCTGGCCTGAGTGCTGGCCTGAGTGCTGGCCTGAGTGCTGGCCTGAGTGCTGGCCTGAGTGCTGGCCTGAGTGCTGGATGGTGCTTCAGCGGTCCGACGACGCAGCCCCCGGAAATGTGAGCCTCACAATTCGGGGGGCTGCGTCGTCGGGTCACCGAAACGCCCGTCCTGCAGCAGCCGAGGAGTCACCCGTGTTCTTGCGCGTCGCGATCATTCTTCAGACGCTGGCCCTTTTCGCCGCGCCGATCACCGCCGGACTGCTGCTGTCCGTACCCGGCGGGCAAGCCTGGCACAGCGCTTCGGCGTACGGGGTGTTCGCCATCGGGCTGGTGCACCTGGCCGCCGCGATCCTGGTGTGGCGGCCGGGCGGTGGCTCGCCCAGGCCCATCCTGTACGCGGCCGGCTTCTTCGCCCTCACGCTGGCGCAGATCGCTTTGGGCATCGCGGGGGCGAAGACCCTGCACGTTCCCTTGGGCGTGCTGATGTTCGGCCTGAGCGTCTTCCAGCTCAGCCGCTATGAGGATGTCACGCGGGGGCGGCGGGCCACGTAGACCCGGGCGGGCGGCAGGTTGCGCCAGACCGTCGCGGTCGTCACGACCTCCTCGAACCGGGTCCGCAGGTCACCGCGGAGCCGCCGCGCCGGGGCGGCCCAGCGCGTCCAGGTGTAGGCGAACTGCGTGTAGACCCCGGCGGGGGACAGGACGCCGGCGACGGACTCGATCAGCGGCGGCCGCCCGGCGTACGCGACCCACGGCAGCCCGCTGACCACGACGTCCACCGGCCCGACGCCCAGCTCGGCGAGCAGGCCGGGCAGGTGTACGGCGTCCGCGCACACCACCTCGGCCGACGGGTACGCCCGCGCGATCTCCGCCGCGAACCTGCCGTTGAGCTCGACCACGACGTGCCTGCCCCGGCCGCGCAGGCGTCGCTGGACGGCGGAGGTAAAGGCGCCCGTGCCCGCGCCGAGCTCGACCACCACCGGTTCGCCGCGCTCGGGAACGCCCGCCACCATCTGCGCCGCCAGCCACGCCGAGCTCGGCAGCACCGAGGCCGTACGCAGGGGCGATCTGACGAATTCCCGCAGAAAGCGGCGGCGGGTGCCCTGATCGGTCGTCACAGTCCCGCATCCTCGCGCACCTGTGACGACGCGACCCGACTCAGAGATGACGATCAGGCGTGGGCGGGGTGGCGAGAACGCGCCGCCAGTGCTCGGCCGCCTGGATCATGTCCTGGCTGGTGTGGTTCAGGAAACGGGAGACGAGCTCCAGCCTGGCGCCGGCCGGGGTGCCGGCGCCGTAGATCTCGATGCCCGTCCGCGCGACCTCGGCCACCATGAGGTTCCTGCGGACGCTCGCCAGGAACGCCCGATACCAGACGTCGTCGTCGATGGCGTACCGCTCGCGCCGCCCCCGGGGGTCACGCTCGCGTTTGACCAGCTCCTGCTCCTCCAGGTACGCGATCGCGGTGGAGACCGAGGCCGGGCTGACCCGCAGCCGCTGGGCCAGCTCCTTGGCCGTGACCACGCCGGAGTCCGTGCCGTAGAGGCAGGTCAGGACCCTCGACATCATCCGGGGCAGCCCCGTCTGGACGAGCAGATCGACGAAGTGCTCCTCGAACGCGCGCACCGCCTCGGGGTCGCGCCCGTACGCCGCCGTGGTGGCCCGCGCCGGCGTGATCGGTTTGGGCTTGCGGCGGCGAGCGCGCCGCTCGGCCGCCTGGTGGGCCCGGTCGGCCAGGTAGCCGCCCGCGCCGCCGTTGCGGATGACCTCCCTGCTCACGGTGGAGGTCGGCCGGTTGAGGCGCCGGGCGATCTCGGCGTAGCCGAGCCCCTCCGCCAGACCTGTCGCGATGTGCCTGCGGTCCTGCTGGGTCAGCCTGCCACCCGACATCCGCCCTCCTTCTGTTGCAATTTCCGCCGTTGCGTTAAGCGCCAATGCCATCGCAATTATATCTGGCCGTTCACCTGCATATATGCCGATATATGCCAGCGTATCGGTTTGACAGAAATATTGAACGCAACGTAGCTTTCTGACATCTCCGAACACGTACTATCTCGAAAGGACGCATTATGACCGGAATTCTTGCCTGCCTGTTCGCCGCCTCCCTGGCGGTGGGTGGCGACCACGCGGGCACTCAGCGCGTGCTCGACCAGGCCGTGACCGGCGGCGGCGTGCCCGGCATCCTCGCCGACGTCCGCGACCCGAGCGGGACGTGGTTCGGCACGGCGGGCGTGGCCGACACCGAGACCGGCCGCGAGCGCCGGCGGCACGATCGCTTCCGCGTCGGCAGCATCACCAAGGCGTTCACCTCGACCGTCGTGCTGAAGCTCGCGGCCGAGCGCCGGCTGAGCCTCGACGACACCGTGGAGAAGTGGCTGCCCGGCGTGGTGCGCGGCAACGGCCACGACGGAAGCAAGATCACCATCAGGCGGCTGCTCAACCAGACCAGCGGCGTCTTCAACTACAGCATGGACAAGGAGCTGCTGGCCCGGTACATCGGGCCCGCCTTCCTCAAGCACCGCTTCGACTCGATCCGTCCCGCGGAACTGGTCAAGGTCGCCATGCGCAACCCGCCCGCCTTCGCCCCCGGCAAGGGCTGGGGCTATTCCAACACCAACTTCGTCCTCGCCGGGATGATCATCGAGAAGGTCACGGGCAGGTCGTACGACGTGGAGGTCGAGCGGCGGATCACCGATCCGCTCGGCATGACCGCGACGTACGTGCCACGCGAGGAGACGAAGCTGCGCGGACCGCACTCACGCCACTACTCGAAGCTCTCGCTGCCCGAGCCCGACGCCAAGGTGTACGACGTCACCGAGATGAACGCCTCCACGGCCTGGGCGGCCGGCGGCATCGTCTCGACCGCCGGAGACCTGCAGAAGTTCTACCGGGCGCTGCTGGGCGGCCGGTTGCTGCCGCCCGCGCAGCAGAAGGAGATGTTCACCGGCGTCTCGACCGAGGGCGGGGGCTGGATCCCGAACACCACGTACGGGCTCGGCGTCTTCTGGCAGAAACTGTCCTGCGGGGTGACGGCCTGGGGTGGTGGCGGCGCGATCAACGGCTCCTGGACGTACGCGATGGGCAGCCGCGATGGCAAGCGCATGGTGGTGAGCAACGTCAACGGCGACTGGGGCAACCCAATCGCCACCTTCACCGAGGTGCTGGAGGCCGAGCTGTGTTCCTAGGTCAGATCGACGGGCCGTACGCGTAGTTTGGCGGCGATGCGGGCCAGCGCCTCCTGGTCGTCGGCGTCGAGCGGGTCGAGCACGAACTGCCGCACCGCCCGTACGTGGGTGGGCGCGGCGGCGACCACCACCTCGTAGCCGAGGTCGGTGAGGGCGGCGACGGTGTAGCGGCCGTTGCCGGGGTCGGGTGAGCGCTCCACCCAGCCCCGCTGCTCGAACCGTTTGACGACGTTGGACAGGCGCGACAGGGAGCCGTTGGCCAGGTAGGCCAGCTCGCTCATCCGCAGCCGGCGCTCCGGGGCCTCCGAGATGTGGCTGAGCGTCAGGTACTCGAAGAGGGTCAGGCCGGCCCCGTGCTGCAGTGGCGACTCCAGCCTTCCCGGCAGCAGCAGGACCAGTGACACCAGCCCGGTCCAGGCCTCCTTCTCGTCCGCGGTCAGCCACGGCGTCTCGTCGGCGTTCGGGGTGATGGCCATAGGGGTCAGCTTATCGAGCGACTCTGACTTCACGTGTGAAGTCTGATACGGTCACTTCACACGTGAAGTCAACTGTGGAGGGATCACCATGAGCAAGCCCGAGTTCTTCGCCACGCCCGGCTATGGGGAGACGCAGCTCGCCAACATGCACTACCACCAGGCGGTCCGGATCGGCGACCGGGTCGAGACCTCGGGGCAGGGAGGATGGGACGACGACTGGAACTTTCCCGAGGATCTCGAAGCCGAGATCGTCCAGGCCTTCGAGAACGTCGAGCGCACCCTCGCCCTGGCCGGCGCCACGTGGCGGGACGTCGTCGCCGTGGACTCCTACCACATTCCCGACGCCGCCGACTTCATCGGTGAGGTCCACAACCGCGTCATGGTGGCGCAGTTCCGCGAGCGGATGGGCGATCGCGCGCCCATCTGGACCGAGATCGGCGTCGCGGCCCTCGGCGCCCCGAAAATGCGCGTCGAGATCCGCGCCACCGCCATCCTCGGCCCCAGCACCTGACCGATCCCACTCGGAAAAGTCCTTCCCGTTGGCAAGAAAGGGCGTCCGGATTTTCCTACGGTTTTCTCATGATCCTTGACCAGATGGCGGCGGACCGGACGAAACCCGGTGCCCAGGACCCGCTGTGGGCGGCTCTCGCCGCGCCGGGAAAGCGGCACGGAAAATGGAGCGACGAGCAATTCCCGGCCACCGGGACCGACCAGGTGAATGATGACCTGGCCTGGCTGGAAGGGCTCGGAATCCGATCGGGCGCTGGACTTCGGCTACATGCGCGTCACCCCGGCCCGGCGGTGTGCTGCTCACCGCCATTCCCGACCGGACCACGCATCCTCCGCTGGGCGCGGCCGTCGCGATGATTCCCCAGCCGTCCCTGCGATTCTTTCAGCGGGTTATTCCTCGCTGTCCGGCACCTCATCGTGATACGTCCCGGCGCGCTCAGGGCGTCCGCACGGAAGCTCATGCTCCGAACAAAGAGATCGCCTTTTCCTATCACGTGGCATGCGAAGAAGAAAATTCACCGAAATAGCCCTTCCCAACCGGCGATTCCGAACTCAACATGTAAAAGTTCGCCAGAATCGCTTTCAGGAAAGGAAGATCATGCAGCCACGCTCAAGGCACGCCGCAATCGTCTTAGCCACATTGCTGGCCGTCTCGGGGATGAGCGCGACCGCGTCGGCCGCCGCGGAGAAGCCCTCCGCACCGGCGGCCGGGGTGGTGAACAAGGCACAAACCCAAAGCCTGCTCGACTTCTGGACCGAGGACCGCATGCGCGCGGCCACGCCGGAGCCGGTCCCGGTGGCGGACCCCAAGCAGATCCAGGAGCAGGTCGAGAACGTCCTGCCGGGCCTGGCCGCCGAGGGCTCGCTGCCGGCGAAGCGGCTCGGCACGAGCTCGGAGAAGGGTCCGCTGGCCGGCTCGAAGGCCGAACGGTGGGGGCAGCAGGGGAGCATGCCCGCCATCACGATCGGCAAGATCTACTTCACCCGCACCAACAACACCAACGGCTACTGCAGCGGCAGCGTCATCAACGCCAGCAATCGCAGCACGGTGTGGACGGCCGGTCACTGCATCCACGCCGGTGGCGGGGGCACCGGAAACTACTTCCGCAACATCATCTTCGTCCCCGACGCCGACAACAACAGAGAGCCGTGGGGCCGGTGGACGTGGCGGTACGCCAACACCACGATCGGCTGGCAGGACAGCGGGAACCTGCGCTACGACGTCGCCGCCATCGCGTTCAACTCCCAGCCCGCCCACGGCAACCTGCAGGACTGGACGGGCTCGCAGGGCTACAAGTTCAACCAGGGCCAGGCGTGGAGCGGCGTCAACACCTTCGGCTTCCCGCAGGACGGCTACCAGCGCACCGACTTCAGCGGCAACGACCTGTGGTACTGCCTCGGCAACACCACCCGCGCGAGCTCGTCCGACGACCGCATCCACATCAACTGCGACATGCACCACGGGGCCAGCGGCGGGCCCTGGCTGCAGGACCTGCAGGTGAGCCGGGGCTGGGGCTACATCATCGGCGCCTACAGCCACCGCGACTTCGCCAACGGGGCGCCCACCAACATCGTCGCGAAGTCGGCGAACCACGGTGACGGCGCCATCAACGTCTTCAACGACGTGTCGGTCCGCTGAGCGCTCAGCCCGGACTGGCCTCACGCATGCGTTCGGTGGTCCAGTAGGACGCGACGTCCTCGGGGGATTGGTCGTTCCACGATCCCCGGGCCGCGTCGCCGGGATCGCTCGCCCGGATGATCACGATGGTCGCCGCCGCCAGCACGAGCGCGGCGGCGACCGCCAGCAACGCGACGGCTCGTCGGCTCATGCCCCCATCGTACGCCGGGGCGGGTCAACAGTACGGCCGGTATCAGCGGCCCGCGTTCACGAGGAGGTCGCCGGCCTCCGTGCGGTCGTACAGCACGGACTGCCCGACGCGCCGCCGCTCCACCAGGCCCGCGTCGAGCAGCACCCTCAGGTGGCGCCCCACCGAGCCGAGCCCCTGCCCGGTGAGCGCCACGAGCTGGGTGGTGCTCTTCGGGGTGTCCAGCAGCACGAGCACGCCCGCCCGCGCCGCCCCGAGAGCGGTACGGGCTGCTCAACGAGATCCTCGACCGGGACGGCTTCCTGCTCGGCAGGTCGGTCGTGAACGCGTCGGCCGGCGTCATGCAGATCTTCGGGTTCGCGGCCGGTGGCGTGCTGATGGCGGTGCTGTCGCCGCGCGGCACGCTGCTCGCGGGCGCCGGCCTCTACCTGGCCGCGGCGGTCGCCGCCCGCTTCGGGCTCACCCGCAGGCCGCCGCGCGCCGCCGGTCGCCTGTCGGTGCGCGACACCTGGCGGGGCAACGCCCGGCTGTGGTCGTCGCGGCAGCGCCGGTACGTGTTCCTGGCGCTGTGGGTGCCGAACGGGCTGATCGTCGGATGTGAGTCCCTGTTCGTCCCGTACGCGCCCGCGCACGCCGGGCCGTTGTTCGCCGCGGCCGCCGCCGGGATGCTGGCCGGTGACGTGCTGGCCGGGCGGTTCGTGCCGCCGTCGTGGCGGGCGCGGCTCGGGGTGCCCCTGTTGCTGCTGCTCGCCCTGCCGTACACGATCTTCGCTCTGCGCCCGGGGCCGCCCGTGGCGATGGCCGTGGTCGCGGCGGCCTCGATCGGGTACGGGGCGAGCCTGCTGCTGCAGGAGAGGCTGATGGCGCTGACCCCCGAGGAGCTGAGCGGGCACGCGCTCGGGCTGCATTCCTCGGGCATGCTCACCATGCAGGGCGTGGGCGCGCTGATCGCCGGGACCGCCGCGCAGCTCACCTCACCCGCGACGGCGATGGCGATCTTGACCGCGGCCTCGGCCGCGGTCACCCTGATTCTCGGGAGATTGTCAGACCCCCGCGCGCCCGGTCACCCGCGCGCGTTCTCCTTCGCCGCGAACCGCCCGGCGCAGAAGCGTTCGTAGTTGTCGGTGGTCGACAGGGAGCGCGGTTCCGCCCGATCCAGGTACAGGACGCCGTTCAGGTGGTCGGTCTCGTGCTGGGCGATCCGCGCCGGCCAGCCGGACAGCTCCAGCTCGTACGCCCGCCCGCCCCCGTCGAGGGCCGACAGATGGACCTGCGTGTGACGCGGGACCACGGCCGTCAGCCCTTCGACGCTCAGGCACCCCTCGTAGAACGCGTGGTAGCGCGACCCCAGCGGAGTGACGACGGGGTTGACGAGCTCCAGCGCCGGCTGGGGCACGCGTTCGCGCTCCGCGGCGAGCTCCGGCGGCACGTCGGCGACGTCCTCGATGACGGCCAGCGCCAGCGGGATGCCGATCTGCGGCGCGGCGAGCCCCACCCCGACGCCCGGCAGGTGCCGGAACATCGCGTCGAGCAGCTCACGCAGCAGCCCGTCGGGAAGCTGGCCGTCGTACGGCTCGGCCGTGCCGCGCAGCACCGGGTCGCCGACCTGGGTGATGGACCAGGGCCGGGGTGCCGCCAGCAGCGCGTGCACCCGCTCGATCAGCTCTTCGCCGTGTTCCATAAGGGTCCTTTCACATCGGATCAGACCATAGAACACCCGAAGCCACCGATCTTCCTAGTGTCACCAGGCGACGGGCAGCTCGTAGGCGCCGTAGACGAACCCGTCGTGCTTGAACGGGATCTGGTCCACCCCGGCGGCGAGCGCCAGCGTCGGAACGCGCCGCAGCAGGGTGGTGTAGGCGACCTGCAGCTCCATCCGCGCCAGCGGCTGCCCCAGGCACTGGTGCACCCCGAAGCCGAAGGCCACCTGGCGGCGCGCGTCGCGCTGGACGTCGAGCCGGTCGGGGTCGGGGAAGACGGCCGGGTCGCGGTTGGCGGTCTCGTTGACCACGACGATGCCCTCACCGGCCTTGATGGTCTGGCCGGCGATCTCGATGTCCGCCAGAGCCACCCGGCGCAGCCCGCCGTGCGTGATCGTGAGGTAGCGCAGCAGCTCCTCGACCGCCGAGGTCACCAGCCTGGGGTCGCCGTCGCGGACGAGTTCGAGCTGGTCGGGGTGCTGCAGCAGGGCCAGCGTGCCCAGGGCGATCATGTTGGCCGTGGTCTCGTGCCCCGCGAACAACATCAGCACACCCATGCGGGCCGCTTCCGGCCGTGACAGCTCACCGGCCTTGATCCGCTCGACCAGCCCGGACAGCAGGTCGTCGCCGGGATTGTCGAGCTTCTCGCCGATCAGCCCGTCCAGGTACACGGCCAGTCGATACTGCGCCTGTCCCCGCTCCTCGGGCGTCGAGTTGCGGTTGATGATGGTCTTGCTGTTTCCCTGGAAGAACTCGTGTTCGTCGTACGGCACCCCGAGCAGGTTCGAGATGACCAGCGACGGCAGCGGCAGCGCGAACGCCTCCACCAGATCGGCGGGCTTCGGCCCGGCGAGCATGGCGTCGATCAGGTCGTCCGCGATCCGCTGGGTGGCCGGCCGCATCGCCTCCACCCGCTTGACGGTGAACGCCGAGGTGACCATCCGCCGCAGCCGGGCGTGCTCGGGGTCGTCCATCATGATGAAGCCGAGCCCGGCCGAGCCCTCTTCCGCGGCGGCCGCCATGCTCTCCATCGCGGCCGCCTCCGCAGGGGACAGCCTCGGGATGCCGCGCGCGGGCTCGACGCTGACGTCGGGGTGGCCGAGTACGGCGCGGTGCGCCGCGTGGCCGGTCACCAGCCACGACGTGCTGCCGTCCCACAGCCGGACCCGGGTCAGCGGGCCCTCCTCCTGCCGGGCCCGCATCGCGGGCGCCGGGTCGAGCGGGCACGTCGCGGACCTGGCGATGTCGTACTCAGGGTAGGTCGTCACTGGTTCCTCCTCGAAGTCATGCGGATCCGGCGACCAGGGAGGCCGCGGTGAGCTGCTGCCGGTGTTGCCGGGCCTGTTTGGGCATGTTCCAGCCCAGGACGCCGGTGACCTGGCCGTCTCTGTGGTAGGTGGCGACGAAGCGGCGTTCGGCCAGGTTGCCTTCCACGATGGACACCTCGGCGTCCGGGGAAAGCGTGCCGTGCACGTGGATCTTGGCGTCGAACTGGTCGGTCCAGAAGTAGGGGATCGGGGTGTAGGGGCGGTCGTCGCCGAGGATGGTGCCGGCGACGGCGATGGCCTGTTCGGTGGCGTTGGTGCGGTTCTCCAGCCGTACCGGCCTGCCCAGGGTTTCGTGGTGCCAGCGGGCCACGTCGCCGACCGCGTAAATGCCGTCGGCCGCGCGGCAGCGGGAGTCGCACACCAGCCCGTCGTCCAGGTCGAGCCCGCTGCCGGCGAGCCACTCGGTGGCCGGGGTGGCGCCGAAGGCGACCACGACCACGTCGGCGGGCAGCACGTCGCCGGTCGCCAGGCGTACGCCGGTGACGCGGCCGTGCCGTTCGGTCAGTTCGCTGACCGGGGCGCCGAGCCGCAGGTCGACGCCGCGTTCGGTGTGCAGGTCGGCGAGCAGGCCGGCGACGGGTTGTCCGAGCTGGCAGGCCAGCGGCGCCGGTTGCGGTCCGGCCAGGGTCACCGAGACGCCCATGCCACGCGCGGTGGCGGCGACCTCGGCGCCGAGCACGCCGTCGCCGACGACGACCAGACGCGAGCAGGACGGCAGGTCCGTACGCAGCGCGAGCGCGTCATCGAGCGTGCGAAGCACGTGCACTCCGGCCAGGCCCGCCTGCCCCGGCAGCGTACGGGACCGCAGCCCGGTGGCCACGACCACGGCGCCGGCGCTCAGAACGCGGCCCGCCGCGGTGCGCACGGTACGGGCCGGGACGTCCAGGTCGGTCGCCGGGTCGCCGAGGATGAACTCGGCGTCGAGCGCGGACAGCGCGGCGGGCTGCCGCAACTGGGCACGCTCGGGTTCCCAGGCGCCGGACAGGACCTGTTTGGACAGCGGCGGCCGGTCGTAGGGCAGGTGGGGTTCGGCGCCGAGCACGGTGATCCGGCCCGTGTGGCCCTTGCGGCGCAGGGCCTCGACGGTGGCCAGCCCGGCGGCGGAGGCGCCGACCACGAGCACGTGGTCCGGGGTGTTCACGCGTCCTCGCTCAGGAAGATCGCCGCTCCGGGGCAGACGTCGGCGGACTCGCGGACGGCCGGGTGGAGCTCTTCGGACGGCCGTTCGTTCAGCAGGATCACGATGCCGTCCTCGTCGCGCTGGTCGAACACGTCCGGCGCGAGCAGCACGCACGTACCGGCGCCGCAGCATTTGTCCTGGTCAATAGTCACTTTCATCGTTCGTCCTTACGTTGTCGGGGCAGGAAGGCGGCGATGGCGAGGGCCGCGAGGGCGGCGCCGGCGCAGATGGCCAGGACCGTGCGCAGGCCGTTCTGGGAAGGGAGGGTGGTGCCGCCAAGGGTGATGGTCAGGTGGGCCAGGACGGTGCCGGCGAGCGCGCTGGAGACGGAGGTGCCAATGGCGCGCATGAGGGTGTTGAGGCTGTTGGCGGCGGCGGTTTCGGATATCGGGACGGCGGCCATGACGAGGGCGGGCATGGCGCCGTAGGCGAGTCCGACGCCGGCGCCGAGGATGCAGGCGACCAGTACGAGGTGCCAGATGGCCGACATGAGCACGATGGCCAGGCCGTAGCCGGTGGCGACGACGAGGGCGCCGAGCATGAGGGTGATGTTGGGGCCGTGGGTGGCGGAGATGCGGGCCGACCAGCGGGAGACGACCATCATGACCAGGCCCTGGGGTGCGAGGACGAGGCCGACGGTGAGCATGCTCTGGCCGAGGCCGTAGCCGGTGGTGGTGGGCAGTTGCAGCAGTTGCGGCAGCACGAGGGACAAGCCGAACATCGCGAAGCCGAAGGTGGCGGAGGACAGGTTGGTGAGCAGTACTTGGCGTTGGGTGCTGGTGCGCAGGTCGATCAGGGGGTGCCGGGTGCGTCGTTGCCACCAGGCCCAGGCGGGCAGCACGATGGCGGCGGTGGTGAGCAGGCCGAGGGTGGCGGCGCTGGTCCAGCCCCAGTCGGTGCCTTTGGAGATGGCCAGGAGCAGGCAGACCAGGATGGTGGACAGGCCGGCGGCGCCGATGAGATCGAAGCGGCCGCCCGTGCGGACGCGGGATTCCGGGATGAGGGTGAGCACCAGCACCGCCGCGATGGCGCCGAGTCCGGCGGAGATCCAGAACAGGATGTGCCAGTCGGCGTGGTCGGCGATGAGTGCGGCGGCGGGCAGGCCGATGGCGCCGCCGATGCCCATGGAGGAGCTCATGGTGGCGGTGGCGGTGCCGAGGCGTTCGGGTGGCAGTTCGTCGCGCATGATGCTGATGCCGAGCGGGATCACCCCGGCCGACAGTCCTTGCAGCGCCCGTCCGACGATCATCGGGGTCAGGCCGGTGGACAGGGCGGCGATCGCCGAGCCGGCCGTCAGCAGGGCGAGGCTGATGAGCAGCATGCGGCGCTTGCCGACCATGTCGCCCAGCCGGCCCACCACGGGGGTGGCCACCGCGGCGGCGAGCAGGGTGGCGGTTACCGCCCAGGTGGCGTCGGCGGGGGAGGCGCCCAGCAGGGCGGGGAGGCGCGGGACCAGCGGGATGACCAGGGTCTGCATGGAGGCGGTGACGATCCCGGCGAAGGCCAGGACCGCGACGAGCCCGCCCGGCCGCGGCGGCGCGGACTCCCGGGGGTCGGTGGGTCTGGCGAGAGTGTGGGGCACGGCAAAGCCTCCGGATAAAGCGTGTGATTGATTCGATTAAACCATATGATTTACATGGGTGGCGCCTACGATGCGGTGAGGTGGACAGGGAGGAGAGGGTGATGGCGGGCAGGACTGCGCGGCCCGAGCGGGGGGCCGCGACGCGGGAGGTGATCTTGGCCACCGCGGAGCGGC
>NZ_FNVT01000021.1 GCF_900108335.1 Nonomuraea solani | reverse complement strand
TTGAGATGAGGTCTCCCACCACGAGAGTGGGTAAGGCTCCCTATAGACGATGGGGTTGATAGGCCGGAGGTGGAAGCATGGTAACGTGTGGAGCTGACCGGTACTAATAGGCCGAGGACTTGACCACAAAGCATCTTGCTCGCGTCCACTAGGCAATTCTGAAACAACAAGCAGATCTGCTTGTCAGTTTCATAGGGTTACGGCGGTTATGGCGGGAAGGAAACACCCGGTTACATTCCGAACCCGGAAGTTAAGCTTCTCTGCGCCGATGGTACTGCACTCGGGAGGGTGTGGGAGAGTAGGTCACCGCCGGACAATCTTTTTGAAAAGGCCCCGACTTCGGTCGGGGCCTTTTTGCGTTCCCAGACGATGCGCTGGTCCTCAACCCACATCGGAACGGCCCTGGAAGGCTCTGGAGGGCGTCGCACAGCGCCTCGGCTCCGGGGAGTGGGGAAGACCTTACAGTTCGCACGCGCGAGTGGCTGCTGGTGCTCCTGAGACACGCGGTCCCGATGCCCACACCGATGGATATGGGCAACCGGCCGCCCGCACAGACACGCTGAAGTGCCCGGACTTTCCAAAACCGACCACCGGAAACGCGCCGCCTGCCGTTGGCCATCTGAAGCCCCCGAATCCGCAGTCGACCGTCGGCCGTCCGATTTTCCGCCATCCTCCCAACCATTTCCCCGCCGCCCGCCGCCCGCCGCCGCCCGCCGCCGCCCGCCGCCGGCCGCCGCCCGCCCGCCGCCGGCCGCCGCCCGCCGGCCGCCGGCCGCCGGCCACCGGCCTCCGCCCGCTAGCCAACCGCCCATCGGCCACTGGCCATCCGGCTACTGTCCGCTGGCCCATCCGCCGTCCGCTCGTCCGCCGTCCGCCCATCCGGCGACCGCCCATGGCCACCGGCTCGCCAGCCATCGCCCGCCAGTCGTACCCCTTGGCCACCGCACGCGGGCACCGCACATGGCCATCGACCATCCGGCTATCGCCCCCAGCTAGCCGCCCATCGGCCGTCGGCCATCCGGCCACGCCCGCCGGTCATCTGTCGTCCGCCCATCCGGCCACCGGCGATCTCACCGCTGACCATCTCACCATCTGCCATCCGCCCGGCGATCCGTCGGCTACCGCCCGCTGCCCATCGCCCGCCGACTATCGCCCACGGTCACCGGCCACTCCGCTACCGCCCGCCAGTTGTCCGCTCGTCAGCCATCCGGCCACCGCTCGCCGACGATCTCACCGTCTGCTATCGGCCGTTGGACCGTTGGTTGGGCCATCGGCGGTCCAACGGCCGCTGATGGCTGGCTCTCGTCCACCGTTGGGTTGCCGGCCGCCCGCTGCTACCGGTGTTCCGGCTACCGGCAACCGTCCGGCAGTCGCCCGCCCATGACCACCGGCCACCGCCCGCCAGCCGACCGCCGCCAGCCGACCGCCGGCCATCCGCCATCCGGCCACCGCCCATGGCTACCGGCCACCACCCGCCAGCCAACCGCCCGGCGGCCGTTGACCATCCGGCTACCGACCGCCCGGCTACCGCCCGCCAGCCGCCAGCCGCCAGCCGCCTGCCCGCCAGCCGACCGGCGACCGCCCATCGGCCGCTGGCCATCCGCCTATCCGGCCACCTCCCGTGGCTACCGGCCTGCCAGTTGTCCGCTCGTTGGCCATCCGGCTACCGGTGTCGGCGTGCGGGCTGACGTACACAACCAGGTTCGAGCGAATGTGTACCACTCGGCGCCACTCATAAGGCCAGCCGTTACAGTCCATGGATGCTGCTGACAATCCTGGGCGGATGTGGTGCGTGGCCAGGGGCGGGTCAGGCCTGCAGCGGTTACCTCGTCGAGCATGACGGATTCAGGCTGCTCGTCGACCCCGGATATGCGACGGTGCCGCGGCTGCTGGAACGCATCGGCACCGATCAGGTCGACGCGGTGTTCGTCAGCCACGGACATCCCGATCACTGCGCCGACCTGAACCCGCTGCTGCGGGCACGTACGTTGCGTGATTATCCACCGGCGCCGTTGCCGGTGTACGCGCTGCCCGGCGCCCTGGATGCGGTACTGGCGCTGGATCGTCCGCAGATGCTGGCCGGCGCCTACGTTCTGCATGAGTTCACTGCCGGGGACCGGTTGGACCTCGGCCCGTTCCGGGCGCGCACCTGCCGGCTGCCGCACTCGGTGCCCAATGCCGGCGTGCAGCTGGCGGCCGGGGAGCGGGTGCTGGCCTACACCGGTGACAGCGGCCCGAGCCCTGCTCTGGTGGACCTGGCGCGCGGCGCTGACCTGCTGCTGGCCGAGTCCACTTTCGTGGACCAGGTCCCGCAGGACTCCCGCGGCCACCTGTCGAGCGCCTACCAGGCAGGCCGGCAAGCCGAGCAAGCGTAGGTCCGGCGGCTGCTGCTGACGCACCTGCAGCCAGGTACGGACGTCACCGCCGCCCAAGTCGCCGCCGGGGCCGAATACGACGGCCCGATCGGCATCGCCACCGCCGGTCTGACCATAGACCTCTCCTGAGCAAGCCCTCTTCGGTGGCTCGATCTGACGCGCCCGATATCGCTGTGCACGTCCCGTTCACTCGTCCTTGGCTGTGCACGTCAGCTCGTACGCCGACATCCGGCGATCTCATCGTCAGCTATCGGCCGTTGGACCGTCGGCGGTCCGACGGCCGCTGGTGGCCGGCTTTCGGCGGCCATTGGTTGTCGGCCGTCCGCTGCTACCTGCGTGGGGATCTCCAGGTGGGAACTTCGCGCGGGGCATCCCCGTATGCGCCGCCAGGGAACTCCGCGCGGGGCATGCCCGTATGTGTCACCTCCGAAAGGTGAGCACATCACGTAAGCAGGAGCCCGGCTGTTGATCACCTGGCTGCACATCACCCCACGGGATGCCATCACCCTCGCGCTCATGGCGGCGGCGTTGCGTCGGGCCCCTTGCTACGAAGGATCCGAGGATCGCCCGATGGCAGGGTTGAGGGTGAGAGGGATGGGCAAGGGGGAGTAAAGGGAGGGTGGGGGTTTTGGTGTCTTCTTCTGATCTTTGATGACTACTTTGCGGCTCTCGCGGCAGAGGACCTTAGGTAGAGGCGTGGCTGGAGTGAGGATCAGAGGTGGAGCGTGCCCGACATGACCGTGACCGCATGACCCGCGAGGTGGACGCGATCCCCCGCGTGACGTACATGGACGATGCCGCCCCTCTTCGAGAGCTGGGCGCCGACGAGCGAGGTGCGGCCCAGGCGGGCCGACCAGTACGGCGCCAGCGCGCAGTGCGCCGAGCCCGTAACCGGATCCTCCGGGACGCCCACGTTCGGGGCGAAGAAGCGGGAGACGAAGTCCGTCTCCGTGCCGCGCGCGGTCACGATGACGCCCCTCGCGTCCACGGCGGCCAGGGCCGGGATGTCGGGGGTCAGGGTTCGGACGGATTCCTCCGACTCCAGCTCCACTACCAGGTCAAGGGCGCTTTTCTGGACGCTCACCGGGGTCGTGCCGAGCGCTTTCTCCAAGCCGTCGGGAACCGGGGCAGAGGTCGTCTGCTTGGCCGGGAAATCCATTGTGATCATGCCATCGGGACGGCGATTCACCGTGAGCGTGCCGCTGGCCGTCGAGAATTCGAGCTGCCCCGTCGCGGCGCCGGTCGAATAGAGCACGTGCGCGGTCGCCAAGGTCGCGTGGCCACAGAGAGTGACCTCCACGGCGGGAGTGAACCAACGTAGCGAATCGCCTTGCAGGTAGGCGGTCTCGGACAGGTTCAGCTCGGTGGCTACGCTCTGCATCCACCGGTCAGTAACTGGAGAGTCCAGCAGGCAGACCGCCGCGGGATTACCCTTGAAAGCTGTGTCGGTGAAGGCGTCCACGGTGAAGAGGCGCATGTGGCCGATGGTATACGGGGGTCGGATATCCAGCTGCAAGCAGGCTGCAAGCCGTACAAAATGGAATTAGCGCTGGGCGTGTCGCGTGGCGAATGCGGAATCGTCGGTTACCGTCCAATGTGTAGGGACGTGCCGATTACGGTCTGTTCCTGAGGAAAGGACAAGCCGATGGGGGCAGTGCGCAAGGTGGTGAGCTACCTTGGCCTGAGCGGGGTCGATCACTACGACGAGAGCTACGACGACGACGAGCACTACGAGGACGAGTACGTCCCCGCGACCGAGCGGGCCGCCAGGCGGTGGCGCGCGAACGTCGACTCGTCGCGGATCGTGATGGTCCAGCCGCTCAAGTACAACGACGCACCGTTGATCGGTCAGCATTTCCGTGACGGACAGACGGTGATCATGGATGTTACCGGCATGCCGTTGTCCGAGGCGACGAGGATGGTCGACTTCGCGGCCGGTCTGGCCTTTGGTTGCGAGGGGCGGATCGAGCGCATCGCTGAGCGCGTCTTCCTGCTCGCGCCGGCTCACGTGGAGATCGAGGTCCAGTAGCGGCAGGTAGGAAGTCTGCGCAGCGCGACCCGCCGTCTCTGGCACCCTCGGCCGGAAGGGCGGCAGTCTGGCGACCAGCTTCCGGACTTTCAGGGTTCTGGAGTTCAGGTTCCCGGCCGGGCTCAGGGAACGCGCAGGTCGTGGGTCACTGAGCACTCGGGCCGTGGAGAAGCAGCCAAGTTGGGTCGGCTGTGTCCGGTCGGGCAGGTTTCGAGCAGCGCGTGGGCCGTGAACTACCGGTCAGGTCAGGGTCAGGTCTGCGGTGGGTGCCCAGGGCAGGGCTCCAGCAGTGTTCGGGCCGGGAAGGAAGAAGCGGCTAGACGTCGAGTCGGCTGTATCTGTCCAGGTGAGGCCTGGACGGCCTTCTGCGAGCTGCGGTGTTCCGGTGAGGTTCAGGCAGCGTGTGGCTGCGGTGTTCGGATGCGGCCAGGCAGCGTGTGACTGCGCCTGTGGCGGTCGGCTGGGGTTGGGCAGCGTCTGGCTATCGGCCGGCTCAGGCGGCATGTGGCTGCGGTGGTCGGCCGGGTGAGTGGTGTGGGGTTGCCGTGTTCGTCCGGTCAGGCGGCGCGGGGGCCGCGGCGGATCAGGCGGGTCAGTTCGGTTGCGTCTTCGGTGGCCTGTTCGGCGCGGGCGTCTGATTCGCGGGCGTACGCGTGCAGGGCCCACACCGCCCCCTCCGCCAGCTCCTTCAGTTCGTTGACCTGGCCAGCCACGTATTGGGCGTCGGCCTCGGCGAGTTTGCGGCGCTGCCAGAGTTGCCAGCCGGCCAGGCCCGCCATGGCGACTCCGGCGGCGGCGAGCAGGGTGCTGGCGAAGGCCGCGCCGATCAGGCAGGCCACGCCCACGACGATCAGCACCACGGCGGCCCACGGGCGGCCGCGGGGCACGACGCCCTCGGTGACGATCGACTCCTCGGCGGCGGCCAGCGACACCGGGTCGGGGCCTTCGGGTTGCAGGTGGATGCGGTGGCCGAGCAGTGGCACCGTCAGCGTCGCCGGTGGCGCCAGGCTGCTGTCGGCTTCGAGTTCCTCGGCGACGCCGCGCAGGATCGGGCCCGCCACGTGCAGCGCGATGGCCGCCAGGTGCGGGTCTGCGCCGGGGCGCAGGTCGTCGAGCAGGTAGGAGCTGAGCGAGGCCATCGGCCCTGAGGGGCCGCCCTGGCCGATGAGCGTGCGCAGCACGGCGAGCGGCTCGTCCTCGGCCCAGGCGGCGGCCGGGGCGGCCGAGCTGTTGTCGAGCGGCGCGGAGGAGTCGTGGTCGGCCTGGCGGGCGGAGGTGATCTCGGCGCATCGCCCGCGCAGCCTGGCCAGCCGGGCAGCCGCCACGGCGGGCCTGGCCAGCTCGGGGATCTCCGCCATCTCCGGGAAGTCGGCCAGCGAAGGGGGTATGACGACCGCGGGCTCGCCCGGGGCCAGCGCCTGCACCCACTGCTCGGGGTCGGCGTGCTCGGGTATGGCTGCGGCGTCGAGCTTGCGCAGGACGAAGATCTTGCCGGCGGGGCCGTAGGCGCCTCGGGCGGCGGCCAGCCAGAGGGAGCGCTGGCCGTGGGAGACCGGGCGTTCGAGCGACAGTTCGCCGAAGGCGGTGCCGAGCCAGGAGGCGTGGATGCGGCTGCCCTGCCCGGACACGGCGAGTGCCAGGCAGAGGAAGAGCGCGGTCTGCTGCTGGTCGCGCCCGGCGGCCTTGCTCAGCGGTTCGAGTGGGTCGTCGCCACCGAGAAGGGCGACCAGGGCTTCGACGGCCGGAGGCAGCCAGTAGCCGGGTACGTCGCGAAAGCCCGGTGCGGCGGGAGGCGCGGTGCCGTTGGCGGCCAGGTGCGCGAGCAGCGCCTCGGCGTAGCGGTGCAACTCCGTCGCTGCCTGGGGGCTCGCAGTCAGGTCCGTGCTCAAGGCAGAGAACTCCCCCATTTCGGCCTCAATTCATGACCGCGTAAAGCCTAACCGGAAGGGCGCGCCAACCCGGTGGAGGCGCGCCACGACGGAACGGGACACTTTGAGACGACTGCCTGTTACATGCGCTCGGGGACAGGGACGCCCAGAAGGTCGAGCCCGGTCTCCAGCACCCGCAGGGTCAGCGCGCACAGCGACAGCCGCTGCTGCCTGACCGCCGGGTCTACGCCGTCCTTGATGACCGGGCACTCCTCGTAGAACGTGCTGAACAGGCTCGCGGTCTGGAAGAGGAAGGCGCACAGCCGGTGCGGCTCGGACTCGGTGGCCACCTGCGCGAGGAGCTCGCCGAAGCCCAGCACGTGCAGGCCCAGCGCGCGCTCGGCGGGCTCGCCCAGCGCGATGGGGCCGGTCGCCTCGGCGGGGGTGATGCCCGCCTTGCGGAAGATCGAGCGGATTCGCGCCGTCGCGTACTGCATGTAGGGGCCGGTGTTGCCGGTGAAGGCCAGCATGCGGTCGAAGTCGAGGATGTACTCGCTGTCGTGGCTGACCGACAAGTCGGCGTATTTCACCGCGCCCATGCCGACGGCCTGCGCGATCTCCTTCGTGGTGGCCTCGTCGTAGCCCCGGTCGGCGATCGCCGCCGTGGCCCGGTCGATGGCCTCGTGGAGCAGGTCGGTCAGCTTGGTGGACTCGCCGGAGCGCGTCTTGAACCGGCGCCCGTCCTTGCCCAGCATCATGCCGATCTGGACGTGCTCGGCCGATACGGTGTCGGGCAGCCAGCCCGCCAGCCGCGCCCCCGCGAACACCATCCGGAAGTGCAGCGCCTGCTCGGAGCCCACCACGTAGAGGATGCGGTCGGTCTTGAGGTCGTGGACGCGGTAGCGGATGGCCGCCATGTCGGTGGTGGCGTAACCGTAACCCCCGTCGCTCTTCCTGATGATGAGCGGCAGGGGCTTGTCGTCGGAGCCGGTGAAGCCCGGCGGGAACACGCAGAGCGCGCCCTCGCTGAGCACGGCGGTGCCCGAGGTCTCCAGGTCGTCGCACGTCTTTTCGAGCATGGGGTTGTACATGCTCTCGCCGGCGATGTCGGCGTCGGTCAGCGTGACGCCGAGCAGTTTGTAGACCTTGTTGAAGTAACGCACGGTGGCGTCCATGAACACGTGCCACAGGCGCAGCGTCTCGGCGTCGCCCGACTGCAGCGTGGTCACCCGCACGCGCGCGCGCTGCTTGAACGCCTCGTCGCCGTCGAACTTGACCCGCGCCGCCTGGTAGAACTCGGTGCCCATGCCGGCCTCGAGCTGCGCGACCGCGGCCTCCTCGCCGATGTCGAGCAGGTGCTCGATCAGCATGCCGAACGGCGTGCCCCAGTCGCCCAGGTGGTTTTGCCTGATGACGGTGTTGCCGAGGTGCTCGTGCAGGCGCGCCAGCGAGTCGCCCACGATCGTGGTGCGCAGGTGGCCGACGTGCATCTCCTTGGCCGCGTTGGGCGCGGAGTAGTCGATCACCACGGTCTGCGCCGGCGTGATCGTGCCGACGCCGAGCCTCGGGTCGGCCAGCATGCGCTGGGCCTCGGACTCGATCCACGAGTCGTCGAGGGTGATGTTGAGGAAGCCGGGGCCGCTGACCTCGACCGTGCCGGGAAAGTCGGACAGCTCCGTCTTGATGGCCTCCGCGACCTCGCGCGGCGCCCGTCGCAGTCGCTTGGCCAGGCTCATCGCGACGTTCGCCTGGAAGTCGGCGAACTGGGAGGGCCGGATCAGCGGATCTGCGTCGGCGTGCTCGGAGCCGAACGCGCGGGCCAGCGCCTGCTGGACGCGCTCGGTGAGCACAAGCTGCGGGTCGGTCATGTCCTAAGGGTACCGGCGACCTTGACCGCGACGCTTATCATTACGGCCGCCAAGATCGAAATGCCGACGGCCGTCAGATCCTTGCCGAGGTCGCCCGGTTCGAGGGCGAAGAACTCCCTGACGAAGGGCAGCGTCAGCCCGATCGCGAACGTCACCGCCATGGCGCCGACCAGCACGACCCGCCACCAGTTGAGCGGCCTGGCGATCAGCACCAGCACCCACCAGGTGGTGAGGAAGAGCGCGATCACGGCGGAGGTCTGGTCCTCCAGGAGGGTAGAGGTGTCGCTGTGCGCGGCCCAGAATGACAGCAGCACCGCCGCCGCGCACAACACTCCAGCCGGTACGGCGAAGCGCAGCACCCGGGGCACGAACCCCGGCTTCGCTCGTTCGAGGGTGGGAGCGAGCGCGAGGAAGAGCGCGGGCACCCCGATGGTCAGCGCGTTCACCAGGGTCGAGTGGCGCGGCGCGAACGGGAACATGACCCCGGCCACCCCCACGAGCAGTGACAGCACGATCGCGTAGAAGGTCTTGGTGAGGAACAGGTTGGCGACGCGTTCGATGTTGGCCAGCACCCGCCGGCCCTCGCCCACGACGTGCGGCAGCGTGGCGAACCTGTCGTCCAGCAGGACCACCTGCGCGACCGCCTTGGTGGCCGGGCTGCCCGCGCCCATCGCGATGCCCAGGTCGGCTTCCTTCAGCGCCAGTACGTCGTTGACCCCGTCGCCGGTCATGGCCACGGTGTGTCCGCGGGCCTGCAGCGCGCGGACGAACTCCCGCTTCTGGCGTGGGGTGACCCGGCCGAAGACCGTGTGGCCGTCGAGCAGCTCGCCGAGCTTGGCGGGGTCGTCGTGCGGCAGCGTCCTGGCGTCGAGCGCGCGGTCGCCGCCGGGGACGCCCAGGCCGGTCGCGATCGCCGAGACCGCCACCGGGCTGTCGCCCGAGATGATCTTGACCGTCACGCCCTGCTCGGCGAAGTAGCGCAGGGTCTCGTGGGCGTCGGGCCTGACGCGCTGCTTGAACGTGACGAGCGCGACCGCCTCGACAGGTGCGACGGGCGCGACGGCCTCGACGGGCGCGACGCCGACCTCGCCGCCGGTCCGGTCGCCCGGCTCGCCCGCCAGGCCGTCCGCCAAGCCGGCGGTCCGGCCGAGGACCAGTACGCGGGTTCCGGTGGCGGCCAGCTCGGCGGCCCTGTCGTAGGCGTCGCCGTCCTGGAGCAGTACGTCGGGCGCGCCCAGCACCCAGACGCCGCGCTCACCGAAGTCGGCCCCGCTCCACTTGCGCGCCGAGGAGAACGGCACGGTGTCACCGGCCTTCCACCCGTCATGAGCGGCCGGGTAGCGCACCTGGATGGCCTGGGCGGTGGCGTTCGGGCGGCCGTCGAGGTGGGCCAGCGCGGCCAGGGCGGCATCGACCGGCAGGTCGTCGCGTACGGGCAGCACTTCGTCGAGGTCCATGCCGCCGGCGGTCAGCGTGCCCGTCTTGTCCAGGCAGAGCACGTCCACCCGCGCCAGCCCCTCGATCGCGGGTAACTCCTGGACCAGGCACTTGCGCCGCCCCAGGCGTACGACGCCGACGGCGAACGCGATCGAGGTCATCAGCACCAGGCCCTCGGGGATCATGGTGACGATGCCCGCGACCGCGCCGGTGATGGCGGTGCGGAGGTCGATGGAGTTGCTGAGCTGGCTGTGGATCAGCAGGGCGCCGATCGGGATGACGAGCCAGGTGATGTACTTGATGAAGTCGGCCACGCCGGTGCGCAGCTCCGAGTGGGCGAGGTGGAACTTGCTGGCCTCCTCGGCCAGTTTCACGGCGTACGCGTCGGTGCCGACCTTCGTGGCCACGAACGAGCCCGTGCCCGCCACCGCGAAGCTGCCCGACAGCACCTCGTCGCCGGGCCGCTTGTGGACGGGGTCGGCCTCGCCGGTCAGCAGGGACTCGTCCACCTCCAGCCCGTCGGATTCGGCGACCTCGCCGTCGACCAGCAGGCGGTCGCCGGGGCCGAGCAGGATGAGGTCGCCGAGCACCACCTGGCGGGGCGGCACCTGGCGTTCCGCGCCGTCGCGCCGAACGCGTACGGGGGCCTCGTTGATGACCGCGAGCTTGTCGAGCGTGCGCTTGGCGCGCAGCTCCTGGACGATGCCGATCAGCATGTTGGCCACGATGACCAGCCCGAACAGGCTGTCCTGCCACTCGCCGAAGATCAGGATCAGCGCCCAGAGCACGCCGATGACCAGGTTGAACAGGGTGAAGACGTTCGCCCTGACGATCGCGCTCAGCGACCGGCTGGAGCGGCGCGGCACGTCGTTGGTCTTCGCCCCCACCACCTGGGCCGAAGTGAGCCCCCGCGCTAAAGAGGTGACCCCGTCCACATAACCCCCCGTTTGTGTGGATCGGGTCTCACCCTACGGTGTCACCACAGCCGATGTGAGCGGCTTGAGGCGGCCAGTCGGTCGCCGATCGCGTTCACGATCCCGGCCTCCGACAGGTCGGCGGCGAGCCGGCAGGCGGCGCTGATGCCCTGGGCCCTGGAGGCGCCGTGGGCGATGACGACGGTGCCGTTCAGGCCGAGCAGCAGGGCTCCGCCGTGCGCCTCGGCGTCGAGGCGGCGGCGCAGCTCGCGGATGCGCGAGCGCTGCATGACGGCGCCGAGCCGGGCCAGCCTGCTCTCCTCGATGCTCTCCCTGAGCTCGGCGAACGCGTAGCGGACGGCGCCCTCCATGGTCTTCAGCGCCACGTTGCCGGTGAACCCGTCGGTGGTGATCACGTTCACCTTGCCGGTCAGCAGGTCGTGGCCCTCGACGTTGCCGGCGAAGTGGAGGCCGGTGGAGCCCTGCAGCAACTCGTGGGCGCGTTTGACGAGCTTGTTGCCCTTCTCGGCCTCGCTGCCGATCGTGAGCAGGCCGATCTTGGGGGCCTCGACGCCGTGGGCGAGTTCGGCGTACGTGGCTCCCAAGTGCGCGAACTGCACCAGCATCTCCGGCTTGACCTCGGCGTTGGCGCCCGCGTCCAGGAGCACGGTGGGCGTGGGGAGCGTGGGGAGTTCAACGGCGATGGCCGGTCGGAGCACGCCCGGCTGGCCCTTGAGCCGGAGCCGGCCGGTGGCCACGATCCCGGCCGTCGAGCCCGCGGACACGACGGCGCCGGCGTCGCCGCGGCGTACGAGGTGGCAGGCGACCGCGATGCTGGAGCGCGGCCGGCGCAGGCTGGCCAGGGCGCCTTCGTCCATGGCCAGGGCCTCCTCGGCGCGGACGATCGGGATCTCCTTGGTGGCGTCGTGGTCGGCGAGCGCCTCGTAGAGCACGCGCGGTGAGCCCACGAGCACGATGGACAGGCCGCGCTCGCGTACCGCGTGCACCGCTCCCGCGACGATCTCGTGCGGGGCGTGGTCGCCACCCATGGCGTCGAGCGCGATGGGCCTGCTCTCGGACAATGATCACCTCGTACGGCATCGAGCCCGCCGTCACGGCTTAACCGGAACGCGGGCTCGGTATGTCCGCATCGCAGGAAAGGCAGGTGTCAGGTTAACCGGCGGGTAGGCCCTGTTGGTTCCCCTGATGGCCGGTTCCAGTCCTGGCCAGGCCTAGTGCAGGTTCCAGTCGTCCTTGGCCCGGCAGACGATCACCTTGGAGAACATCGACGTCCCCGTCACCCTGATCAGCGGGCCGTCGGCCTGGGAGCCGCCCGTCACGTTGCGCTTGCCGAAGATCGAACCGCCCTCGTCGATCACGTTGGCGTTGTCGGGGACCCGGACGATCATCTTGCTGAACCGGGCGTTCGTCTCGATGGTGATCTCGCGGCCGGGCAGCACGGCGTCCGACAGGTCGATGATGAGCGCGCCGAACCGGGCGCCCAGCCTGAGGTGACGGGAGGCCACCCAGCGGCCCTTCCGGACGATCTTGCTGAACGCGGAGTTGATGGCCTGACGTTCGAGCGTGGAGGGCACGCCGGAGCCGGACACCTCGGGCAGATCCCGGGTGAGGGGGACGAGTTCGCCGACCGTCGTGGCCGTGTAGGCGACGTCCAGGCGGTCGGCGTGCTCGACGCTGGTGAGTCGTCCTGTCGCGAGTGCCTCGCCCAGCGCCGCGGCCACGCGGTCGCGGTCGGCGTCTGAGGCGCGCAGATCCGGAGCATCGGTCACAAGACGGGATTCTAGCCGCATTCACGATATGTCGCGAGTGTCGGCAAACCTCAAGGAAAACTTGGAGCCCAGCGGAACCGGGAACACGGTGCACGCGTCCGGGTATTAAGAACCGTAGACGCGCGACGGGGTCGTGAGGTTTACACCCGATCGAACAAAAAAGATGGGAACGGCCTAGTGATCTTGAACCAGGCAGGCACGCGGCGCTTCCGGGCGTACACGTCCAAGCACCTTGACCAGCTACTGCAGCGTGCGGGGCTGGGGGACGACGAGCGGTTGAAGGTCCGCGCGGTCGCCACGGTGCTGCCCTTCCGGACGAACGCCTACGTCGTGGATGAACTCATAGATTGGTCGGCCGCACCCGACGACCCCATATACCGCCTGGTCTTCCCACAGGCGGACATGCTTCCGGCGGCCGACGTCGCGCGGCTGGCGGACCTGCTGAAGGCCGAGGCGCCGAACGCCGAGATCCAGGCGGAGGCCAACCGCGTCCGCGCACAGCTCAACCCGCACCCCGCAGGCCAGAAAGAGCTCAACGTCCCGAAGATGGGCGACGAGCCGGTGCCTGGCATGCAGCACAAATATGCGGAGACCGTGCTGTTCTTCCCCAAGCAAGGGCAGACCTGTCACGCCTACTGCACCTATTGCTTCCGCTGGGCCCAGTTCGTCGGCGACGCGGACCTGAAGTTCGCCTCCGACGACATCGGCCAGATGGTGAGCTACATCCGCCAGCATCCCGAGGTGACCAGTGTCCTGATCACCGGCGGCGATGCGATGATCATGGGCGAGCCCGTCATCAGGCGATATATCGAGCCGTTGCTCGGGCTGGAGCAACTGGAATCCATCAGGATCGGCACCAAGGCGCTGGCCTACTGGCCGCAGCGTTTCACCACCGACCCTGACGCCGACGCCACGCTCGGCCTGTTCGAGGAGGTGGTCAACTCCGGCAAGAACCTCGCTTTCATGGCCCACTTCACGCATCCGCGTGAGCTGGAGTCGCCCCTGGTCGAGTCGGCCGTCAGACGCATCCTCGGCAGCGGGGCCACGATCAGGACCCAGGCGCCGGTGATCAGGTCGATCAACGACGACCCGGCCGTGTGGTCGGACATGTGGCGCCGGCAGCTACGGATGGGGATGATCCCCTACTACATGTTCGTCGAGCGCGACACCGGGCCACAGGACTACTTCGCGGTCCCGCTGGCGCGCGCGTACGAGATCTTCAGGGACGCCTACTCCAGCGTCTCGGGTCTGTGCCGCACGGTGCGCGGGCCGTCGATGTCGGCCACACCCGGCAAGGTGTGCGTCGACGGCGTCATGGAGATCGCGGGGGAGCAGGTCTTCATGCTCCACTTCATCCAGGCGCGCGACCCGTCGCTCGTCGGGCGCCCCTTCTTCGCGCGCTACGACCCGAGCGCGGTATGGCTGACGGATCTGCGACCGGCCTTCGCCGATCGTTTTCCGTTCGAACCGGCGGAAGCGCTGCTACCCGTCTGATCCGGCCGCGCGCGTCCACCGCGACCGGAAAAATCGTGCCCCCGGCCCGTGACATTGTTTTACGCGACTCTTTGTTCGCGGGCCGCTGGGGTGCTACTCTCCGCCGCGCACTCGCCGTGCGCGAATATCGGAAACAAGACCCATTTATTTCCTGTTTTGTCTTGCCGCTCAACGCTCCCCCTTTACTCGGTAACCTGGCTGCAAACCCCTGCTACATGGGGATTCATGCGCCTGCGGCCGATCACAGCGAGTGATAGAACTGCTTCAGTAGCTCAGCCGTGACGGCACGCTTCGTGTGGTGCCCATAGCGCGCACGCCACGGCATTCGGGGGTTATCGATTCGCATTTCCACCGCATTCGAGAGCGATCGATCACGAGCCGGGAAGGCAATCATGAATCGAGTAGTCAAGACGGCGGTAGCCGTCACAGCATTCGGCTTGGCGGCGGCGGCTCTGGCCGTGCCGGCACAAGCGGAAGTCCGGAACAACACCGCCAGGTACGCTCCCATCGACGGCCCGGCCGGCACCACCGCCGCGAGCAGCCCGCTCGGCGGCCTGCTGGGTGGCTTGGTCGGCGGCGGCCTGCTGAACGGTGTGCTCGGGGCCAGCAAGCCGAAGGCCGGCGCCCACCCGGGAATGACCGAGGCAGAGCGTGACGCCGCGGTCGAGAACCAGGAAGAGCAGGTCGGCTCGGCCAACGCGGCCGAGGACGTCACCCGTCAGGGTGGGCCGCTGCCCGAGCTGTCGCCCATCATCGGCGGCATGCCGCTCGGCGGGGGCGGCCTGACCGAGTCCCTGCCCATCCTGGGCGGCGCGGCGCGCATGGCCCAGCCGGCGACGCCCTCCGTCAAGGCGGGCAAGCAGAGCGAGACCCAGCCCAAGGCCATCGGCATGAACACCTTCGGCGGCGCGACCGGCATGTTGGAGTCGTCCGTCGGCGGCGCGATGGGCACGCTGAGCACCACCAACCTGCTGCCGGGCACCGGCACCAGCGTCACCGACACCAGCAGCGCGACGGCCAAGACCATGAACGCCACCACCAGGGGCGTCGAGACTCTGTCGGCCGACACCGCCATCTTCGGCGTCACCCAGGCCACCAGGCGCGCGCTGCCGGGCGCCACGAGCGGCGAGCTGTCCCCGGTGATCGGGCAGGTCGCGCCCGCTGAGATGGCGCCGGTCGCCGAGGCGCTGCCGGGCACCTCCCAGGCCGCCTCCATGGACGAGCTCGCCCCGGTCATCGACCAAGCCTCGGGCTTCGTCGCGGTCAGCGGGAAGAAGGCCACCGGCCGTTACAGCGACGTCATCACCGCCCTCGGCTGGAGCACCGACGCGCTGACGAGCTCGGTGCGGAACTCCTGGGCGCGCGACTAGGCGCGAGAGAGGCGCTGATGAGCGTGGCCGGCCGAGGGGCCGGTACGACGGTTCGCGGGCGTCTCAGGTGCCGACGCCCGGGTGCCGGCCGTGCCGGCGGCATGGCCGCCCGTTCGCGCCACAGAAGTTCCCCGGCGGCAAGGTCCCCCCTTTCGATCGGGAGCCGTCTTTGATCGAAAGGCTCTCTTTCACCGGGACGCCGTCGCACTGACGCGGCAGGCCGCATCGGGGCGCTCACAGGTGCCGAGCGCCCGAGGCACTGGCGCGCGTGGGTTGCGAGGCCCCGCGCAAGCGGGAGGTCTCATGACGGGCCTGGGCGGACGCGCCCTCGCCCGGGGCGTGCTCGCGCATCCGCCACTACTGCAGGGCAGTGGCCGCGCGAGCCCCCCGCCGCCGGCCCCGATCAGGGGTCGGCGGCCATATCTTTTACGCGGTGCCATGGCCCATCTTTTACGCGGTGCCGTGGCCCGCCACCCGCCGTACATGGTCGAGGGCCTCCAGGGAAACGGCCTCTGACCCGCACACGGCCGGGCGCCGTTACGCGCGCGCTCTCTTGACCCACTACGTGGCTTGCGGTCGACCGAGAGGCCGGGCAGGGGAAGATGCCCTCCTCATCGCGACTGCGGCTCAGGGGATGATGCGAACGCCCGTGCGGCGGGCTATCTGGGCCTGCAGTCTGGCCATCTGCCAGTGCAGCTCGAGGAGTTGCTCGGCGAGCTGCATTCTCGGGATCTCGGACACGTCCTCGGTGGCCAGGTGGTCAATCGCAATTGAGAGTTCTGCCATCGCGCGCCCCCACTCCATCACCGTTCCTCGGATCGAAATGACGTTCGAATCCTATCGGAACGGCAGGCTCGCTGTCAGTCATTCGTACCGCGCGTCGCTACCGTTTCGCACACAAGATCGAATGAAGCCGGACAGCGTGGGCTCGCGTAACGGCGAACGGCCGCTGAAGGGTCAGCGGCCGTTTCCTGGAGGGCCCTCAGCCGGAGTGCGGTGGGTGGCAGGCCACGGCACCGCGTAAAGGATGAAGGGGTCAGCCCTTGTTGTAGGCGGCGATGACTTCCTTGGGATCGCCGTCCATCTTGATCTTGCCCTTGTGCAGCCAGATGACCCGGTTGCAGGTCTCCTCGATCACCCTGAGATCGTGGGCGACCAGGAACACCGTGCCCGCCGACTCGCGGATCTGGCGGATGCGGCCCTCGCTCTTCTTGCGGAACTCGCGGTCGCCGGTCGCCAGCGCCTCGTCGATGAGCAGCACGTCGTGCGTCTTGGCCGAGGAGATGGCGAAGCGCAGCCGGGCGCCCATGCCGGAGGAGTAGGTCGACATGGGCAACTGGACGAACTCGTCGATGCCCGAGAAGTCGACGATCTCCTGGTATTTCTCCTTGACCTCGGTGGGCGTCATGCCCATGGCATAACAGCCGAGGACGATGTTGCGCTCACCGGTCAGCTCGCGCATGAGCGCCGCGTTGACGCCGAGCAGCGACGGCTGGCCGTCGGTGTAGACGGCGCCCGCGTGCGGGGGCAGCAGGCCCGCGATGGCGCGCAGCAGCGTGGACTTGCCCGAGCCGTTGCGGCCCACGATGCCGATGGCGTCGCCGTGATAGGCCACGAAGGTCACGCCCTTGACCGCGTGGACCTCTTTCATCTGCGGGCGCCCCTGGCGCTTCAGAAGCCGCGTGAGGGCGTTGACCGCGTTGCCCTTCTCGGAGTCCGAGGCAGCCCCGTAGACGCGGTAGACGATGTGCAGATCGTCGACGATGACGGTCGGAGTGCCCGTGGGGACGTCGAGGGGCTGCTTGCCCGGGGGATCCGGGTTGGGATGCACTCGGACATCCTTGCCGGGGTCGGCGGGCCTGTCGCCCTTCACCTGTGACAGCTCCTTGGTCAGTTCAGCCACGCCCGTACCTCTCCTCGGACCGCCAGAAGAACCAGAAGCCGAAGCCGAGTGCGAACACCGCCCAGAATACGCAAGACACCCACACCATTGTCGGCGGGTGGTGGCCGTAGCCTCTGTTGTAGCTACCGATCAGGATCTCGCGCATCCACTCGATGTAGGACGCCGCCGGGTTGAGGTACATCGCGTCGGCCACCCACTGGGGCAGCCCGGCGGAGCCCACCACCTTGGCCTGGATCGCGAAGAAGACGCCGGAGGCGTAGAGCCAGGTGCGGGTGATGAACGGCAGCAACTGGTTGAGGTCGCGCATCGTGGCCCCGAGCCTGGCGACCACCAGGCCGGCGCCGATGTTGAACATCGTCTGCAGCGCGAGCACGACGGGGATCATGAGCCAGTACCAGGTGGGCCACTCCTGGGTGGCGACCACGAGGGTGAGGAGCACGCCCATGGAGATGGCGAGCTGCTGGAGCTCCTGGATCGTGTAGGCCAGCGGTAGCGACGCCCTGGGGAAGTGCAGCGCCCGGATCATCGACAGGTTGCCCGAGATCGACTTGGCGCCCGCGGTGACCGTCCGCTGCGTGTAGGTGAAGACGAACATCCCCGTCAGCAGGAACGCCGTGTAGTTCTCGATGCCCTTGCCGCCGCCCAGGATGAGGCCGAACATCAGGAAGTAGATGCCGGCGTTGAGCAGCGGGGTCAGCACCTGCCACAGCTGGCCGAGCGCCGAGTTGGAGTATTTCGTGACGTTGCGCGAGGTCGCGTACGTCAGGATGAAGTGTCGCCGCTCCCAGAGCTGGCGCAGGTAGACAGGGAACCTCGGCCGCGCGATGGCACGGCGAAGTCCGTATCTCTTGGCGAGCTTGGCCAGCGGCTCCTGCCCGCTTCGGCCGCCCGCCTGGGCGTCCGCGACAGCGGATTCCGGCTGGCTCATGGCAAGGACTCTATTGGATCCCGGTCGGTGGGGTGCCTGTCACGGTGGTTGGCCACAGACGATTGGACGGAGTCTTTGGACGCCGGGTTCCAAGGCGTCACCAAGACCTGCCCAACCGTAGCCCAGCGCGGCGGGGCGTGGTGGCGGAGGCGGGACCACTCTCCTGTAGGGGGTATTTTTCATCGACTGTTCACGTCCAGGGACTACCGGTTGTGGATCGTTCGTACGGTTCCATCCACAATGGGCGAATTGTCTGTGACGCGGGATAGGCACACGTGTGACCGAACTGCAACGCGCCAGAGACTCCCTGGTGGCAAGTGATGAGGGATAGTCGCGATCGACTGGCAGGGCGTCGGCTGGTTTGACCATGTCAGCCAAATCCGGGGGATACCAGGAACCCCCCGTCAGGCTGCTCACGATCACCGCAGCTCAGCGCTTACGCCCACCTGTAGAGGGAGGAATTCTTTCACCATGCGTGTTACTAAGGGCGCACAGATCGTCGCCGGTACCGCGCTGCTCGCCCTCGCGGTTGCCGCGTGTGGCGGCGGTGCCTCGGAAACCGGCGGCACTGCCGCGGGCGGCGGAGAGACGCCGGTCCGCATGGAAATCGGTGAGCCCCAGGAGCTCCTGAACGCACAGAACACGACGGAGACCGAGGGCTCTGAGGTCCTCGCCGCGGTCTTCTCGCCGCTCGTGCGTTACGACGAGAACAAGCAGCCCGTCGAAGAGGCCGCCGAGTCCATCACCACCACGGACAGCAAGGTCTGGACGATCAAGCTGAAGTCCGGCTACACGTGGCACGATGGCACCCCCGTGACCGCGGCGGACTACGCGCGCGCGTGGAACTACGCCGCTCTGCAGGACAACGCCATGGGCTCGTCCTACTTCTTCGGACGCGTCGACGGCTACGCCGACGTGCACCCGGGTGAGGGCAAGACGCCGACGGCCAAGGAGATGAAGGGTCTCAAGGCCGTCGACGACACCACGCTCGAGGTCACGCTGGGGGCGCCGTTCTCGCAGTTCAAGACCATGCTGGGCTACACCGCCTTCTACCCGATGCCCAAGGCCGCCATCGGCGCCGACGGCAAGGTGACCCAGGCCTACGGCGAGCAGCCGATCGGCCAGGGCCTGTTCAAGCTGGACAAGCCCTACAAGAAGGGCACCGACCCGACGATCGAGCTGTCGGTGTACGACAAGTACCCCGGCAAGAAGCCGACCGGCTGGACCAAGCTCCAGTTCAAGGTCTACACCAGCTCCGAGACGGCCTACAACGACCTGCAGGCCGAGAACCTCGACATCCACGACTCGCTGCCGCCGTCCACGATCGCCAGTGCCAAGTCGACGCTGGGCGACCGTTACTTCGACGAGCCCGACGCCTCCATCGGCTACATCGGTGTCCCGCTGAAGTACAACAAGGACTTCGAGAACGTCGACGTGCGCAAGGCCATCTCGATGGCCATCGACCGGAAGACCATCACGGACACGGTCTTCTCGGGCACCCGCGCTCCCGCGGACGACTTCATCAACCCCGCCATCCCCGGCTACCGCCAGGGCGCCTGCACCGCGTGCACGTACAACCCGGCCGAGGCCAAGAAGCTGTACGAGTCCGCGAACGGCCCCAAGACCATCGAGCTCGGCTACAACGCCGACGGTGGTCACAAGGAGTGGATCGAGGCCGTCGCCAACAACCTCCGCGCCAACCTGGGCATCGAGGTGACGCCGAAGCCGTTCGAGAAGTTCCAGGGCATCCTGGACGCCCTGGACGCCAAGGAGTACAAGGGCCTGTTCCGCATGGGCTGGGCCATCGACTACCCGGCGGCCGAGAACTACCTGACCCCGATCTTCGCCACCGGCGCCATCGGCACCGGTTCGAACTACGGCGGCTACTCCAACAAGGAGTTCGACGGGCTGCTCGCCAAGGGCGACCAGGCCACCGACGCCGCCGAGGGCCAGAAGTTCTACCAGCAGGCCACGGACATCCTGATCAAGGAACTGCCGTACATCCCGATCTACTTCTACCGCAGCAACTTCGGGCACTCCACCAAGGTCAAGAACGTCAAGCTCAACTTGCTCAACCAGATCAACTGGGCTGACGTCGAGAAGGCCTGACCTTCATTCGCTGGGTGGACGGTGCTTGCCGTCCACCCGTCGGAGGGCTGAGCTTGGAGGCAGCGATTCGGGCCGGGTGAACCCGCGGACTCGGAGAGGCTGCCTTCAAGCATGTAATGGAGGGCTTGAATGGGCCGTTATGTCATAAAGCGTCTGATCCAGGCGATACCCGTCCTGTTCGGCGCAACACTACTCATCTTCGTCATCGTCTTCGCACTGCCCGGAGACCCCATCGCGGGACTGTTCGGTGACAAGCGCCCGGACCCCGCCGTGGCCGAGGTGCTGCGCGAGCAGTATCACCTCAATGACCCGCTGCTCCTGCAGTACTGGTATTACATCAGCGGCGTGCTCTTCCGCGGCGACTTCGGCGTGAACTTCGCCGACATCCCGGTCTCGGAGATCATGGCGGGCAAGTTCCAGATCACGCTGAACCTCGCCCTGACCGCCCTGGTCATGGAGGCCGTCATCGGCGTCGGCCTCGGCCTGTGGGCGGCGCTGCGCCGCGGCAAGGCCACCGACACCATGATCCTCGCCTCGACCCTGCTGCTGATCTCGGTCCCCACGCTGGTGACCGGCTTCGTCCTGCAGCTCATCCTGGGCGTGAAGGTCAAGCAGTGGACCGGGATGGACATCTTCCCGGTCGCGGGCACGTTCGCGGGCTGGCGCAGCTACCTGCTGCCCGGCTTCGTGCTCGCCGGCACCTCGATCGCCTATCTGACCAGGCTGACCAGGACCAGCCTCGCGGAGACGCTCCGGGCGGACTACATCCGCACGGCCACGGCCAAGGGCCTGAACAGACGGCGCGTCATCGGCAGGCACGGACTGCGCAACGCGCTGATCCCGCTGGTCACCTTCCTCGGCGCCGACCTCGGCAACCTGATGGGCGGTGCGGTCATCACGGAGACGATCTTCAATCTCCAGGGAATCGGATACCAGCTCTTCCAGTCGGTCTACCTGCGAGAGCAGCCGATCGTCGTCGGTATCGTGACGGTGCTGGTGCTGATCTACATCGTGGCCAACCTGGTCGTCGACCTGTTGTACGCCGTGCTCGACCCGAGGATCCGCTATGAGTAACCCCATCCCGCCGGGCGGGCCGGGACTCCCGGAAACGCAGACCCTGATCCCGGACTCGGTGACCACTCAGGCACCGGAGCGGCCGGGCAAGCGGGCCAAGGGTGCCAAGCCCGCGAGCCTGTGGACCGACGCCTGGTACGACCTCAGACGCCGGCCGATGTTCATCCTGTCGGTGATCATCATCCTGATCCTGCTCGTCATGTCGTTCTGGCCGTCGCTGTTCACGGCGATCGACCCGAGCAACGCCAGGACCTGCGACCTGTCCACCGCGCGGCAGGGGCCCAGCGCGGGCCACCTGTTCGGCAAGGACAACCTCGGTTGTGACGTCTACGCCAGGACCATCTACGGAGCCCGCAACTCCATCGTGATCGGCGTGTTCACCACGATCATCACCTCCCTGGTCGGCGGCATGCTCGGCATCATCGCCGGTTACCGGAGCGGTCTGGTGGACACCGTGTCCTCGCGCGTCACCGAGATCTTCTTCGCCATCCCGCCGATCCTGGGCGCGCTGCTGATCGCGGCGACGTTCCGTGGCAAGGCGAACAGCATCCTGCTGGTCATCGTCGCGCTGGCGGTGCTCGGCTGGCCGATGACGTTCCGCATCATGAGAGCGGCCGTGATCACCGCGAAGAGCCAGGACTTCGTGATCGCGGCCAGGGCCCTCGGGGCGGGAGCGGGGCGGATCATGTTCCGTCACCTGCTGCCCAACTCGCTGGCCCCGGTCATCGTCGTGGCCACGATCAACCTGGGCGGCTTCATCGCGGCCGAGGCGGCGCTGTCGTTCCTGGGAGTCGGCGTGGTGTCGCCGGACATCTCCTGGGGCCTGATGATCGCCGACGCGCGGAACAGGTTCCTGGAGGCGCCGCTGCCGCTGGTGTTCCCCGCCGTGTTCCTGTGCATCACCGTGCTCGCGTTCATCATGATGGGCGACGCCGTACGCGACGCGCTCGACCCGAAGCTCAGGTAGAAGGGGGGATCAAGTGAAGAAGACGTCGACGGATGTGTTGCCCGCCGAGGGAGGGCTGGGCGACGAGCCGCTGCTGGCGGTCGACAACCTGCACGTGGAGTTCCGAACGCGTGCCGGCATCGTCCGGGCGGTCAACGGCGTGAGCTACACGGTCAGCCCCGGCGAGACGCTCGCGGTGCTGGGCGAGTCGGGTTCGGGCAAGTCGGTGACGGCGCAGGCCATCATGGGCATCCTGGACGTGCCACCGGCGGTCGTCCCCAAGGGGGAGATCCGCTTCAAGGGCACCGACCTGCTCAAGCTGTCGGAGGAGGCCCGCACCCAGGTGCGCGGCCAGCGGATCGCGATGATCTTCCAGGACGCGCTCTCCTCGCTCAACCCGGTGTTCACCGTGGGCTGGCAGATCAGCGAGATGTTCCGGGTGCACCGGGGCATGTCCAAGGCCGACGCCCTGAAGAAGGCCGTCGAGCTGATGGACAGGGTCCGCATCCCGGCCGCCAGGCAGCGGGTGCACGACTATCCGCACCAGTTCTCCGGCGGTATGCGGCAGCGCATCATGATCGCGATGTCGATCGCGCTGGACCCCGAGGTGCTGATCGCGGACGAGCCGACCACGGCGCTGGACGTGACCGTCCAGGCGCAGATCATGGAACTGCTGGCCGAGCTGCAGCGCGAGAGCCAGATGGGCATGATCCTCATCACGCACGACCTGGGCGTGGTGGCCGACGTGGCCGACAAGATCGCGGTCATGTACGCGGGCCGCATCGTGGAGCACGCCCCCGTGCACGACATCTACCAGGCGCCCGCGCACCCGTACACGAAGGGCCTGCTGGAGTCGATCCCCCGGGTCGACCAGAAGGGCCAGGACCTGTACGCGATCAAGGGCCTGCCGCCCAACCTGCTCGACCTGCCGACCGGTTGCTCGTTCCATCCACGGTGCCCGCTCCGGCAGGACGACTGCGTGACCGACGTCCCCCCGCTTCATCAGATCAGCGGCACGCGAGGCAGCGCCTGCCACTACTGGAGGGAGGTCCTCGATGGCGAGCGGCAGTGAGCCCATCCTTGAGGTGCGCGACCTGGTCAAGCACTATCCGCTGACCCAGGGCATCGTCTTCAAGCGGCAGATCGGCGCGATCAAGGCCGTCGACGGCGTGTCGTTCGACCTGCACAAGGGCGAGACGCTGGGCATCGTGGGCGAGTCGGGCTGCGGTAAGTCCACGCTCGCCAAGGTGCTGATGGCGCTGGAGCGGCCCACCTCGGGCTCGGTCAAGATCAACGGCCGGGACATCTCCAAGGCCAAGGGCGGCGAGCTCAAGCGCATGCGCCGCAACATCCAGATGGTGATGCAGGACCCGTACACCTCGCTGAACCCCCGGATGACCGTCGGCGACATCATCGGCGAGCCGTACGAGATCCACACGGACGTCGCGCCGAAGGGTGACCGCCGCCGGAAGGTGCAGGAGCTGCTGGATGTGGTCGGTCTCAACCCCGACCACATCAACCGCTACCCGCACCAGTTCTCCGGCGGCCAGCGGCAGCGCATCGGCATCGCCAGGGGCCTGGCGCTGCAGCCGGAGATCATCGTCTGCGACGAGCCGGTGTCCGCGCTCGACGTGTCCATCCAGGCGCAGGTCATCAACCTGCTGGAGCACCTGCAGAACGAGTTCAACGTGGCGTACGTCTTCATCGCCCACGACCTGTCGGTGGTGCGCCACATCTCCGACCGGGTGGGCGTGATGTACCTGGGCAAGTTCGTGGAGCTGGGCAAGGACACGGAGATCTACGACCGGCCCGCGCACCCGTACACGCAGGCGCTGCTGTCGGCGGTGCCGGTGCCCGATCCCGAGGGCCGGGAGAACCGCGAGCGGATCATCCTGCAGGGTGACCCGCCGTCGCCGGCCAACCCGCCGTCGGGGTGCCGGTTCCGTACGCGGTGCTGGAAGGCGCAGGAGATCTGCGCCCAGGAGGAGCCACTGCTGCAGATCAGGCCGGGCACGTCGCACGAGAGCGCCTGCCACTTCGCCGAGACGCACGACGTGGTGCACGCGGGCTGACCCGCTGAGAAGGCCCCCCGGGAGTTTCCCGGGGGGCCTTCTCACGTCGTGACGATGATCGCGGAGCCGTGGCCGAACAGGCCCTGGTTGGCGGCCAGGCCCACCCGGGCGTCCGCGACCTGGCGCTCGCCCGCGCGGCCCCGCAACTGCGTGGTCAGCTCGCAGAGCTGGGCGATGGCCTGGGCCGGGATCGCCTCGCCGAACGAGGCCAGGCCGCCCGAGGGGTTGACCGGCAGGCGGCCGCCCAGCGCGGTCTCGCCGGCGCGCAGCAGCTTGCCGGCCTCCCCGGGCGGGCAGAGGCCGACGTCCTCCATCCAGTCCAGCTCCAGCGCCGTGGACAGGTCGTACAGTTCGGCCAGTGACACGTCCTCCGGACCCGTCCCGGCCTCCTCGTACGCCGCGTGCGCGATCGCCGCTCTGAACGGCCTCTCAGGCGCGGGTACGGCGGCGCACGAGTCCGTGGCGAAGTCCGGCAGCTCCAGGACCGTGTTCGGGAAGACCGGCGTCACCGTCGACACCGCCGCCAGCCGGACCTGGCCGCTCCGCCCGTGCCGCCTGGCGTACTCCTCCGAGGCCAGCACCACCGCCGCGCCCCCGTCCGAGGTTGCGCAGATGTCCATCAGGCGCAGCGGGTCGGCCACCATGGGCGAGGCCAGCACCTCCTCTGCCGTGACCGGCTTGCGGTAGCGGGCCATCGGGTTGAGCGAGCCGGCCAGCGCGTTCTTGACCTTGACGGCGGCGAAGTCGGCCGGGGTCGTGCCGTACAGGGCCATGCGCCTGCGGGCGTAGAGGGCGAAGTACGCCGGGTTACTGGCCCCCAGGAGGCGGAAGCGCAGCCAGTCGGGGTCGTCGGGGCGGTCGCCGCCGACGGGTTTGAAGAAGCCCTTCGGCGTGGTGTCCGCCCCGACCACGAGCGCCACGTCGCACAGCCCGGCCAGGATCCGGGTACGCGCGATGTCCAGCGCCTGGGCCCCCGACGCGCAGGCGGCGTAGCAGGAGGCCACCCTGGCGCCCGTCCAGCCCAGCGCCCGCGCGTAGGAGGCGCCGGCCACGAAGCCCGGGTAGCCGTTCCTGATCGTGTCGGCCCCGACCACGTACTCGACGTCGGGCCACGCCACCCCGGCGTCCAGCAGGGCCTCCTTGGCGGCCGTCACTCCGTACTCCAGGAACGGCCGCCCCCACTTGCCCCACGGATGCATTCCGACACCCAGCACGACGACGCTCATGAGGCCCGCCCCCACATCCACACCAGCGGCCCGTCGGCCAGCGGTCCCGAGGTCAGCTCCAGCTCCATGCCCACCTGGAGCTCCTCCACCGTCAGCCCTTTGACCTGCCCGAGCACCACGATGCCCACCTCGTCGAGCTCGACCGCGGCCAGCGTCACCGGCACGTACGGCCGCGCCGCCACGTAGGGGGCCGGGGGCGGGTAGCAGGCGTTCGTGTACGACCAGACGCGCCCGCGCCGCGGCAGCGGGACCACCTCCAGGTCCTCGCCCGCACAGCGCGGATTGGGGCAGAGCCCGCGCCGGGGCGGGAAGCACACCGTGCCGCAGGCCGCGCACCTGGCGCCCAGCAGCCGGACGGCGTCCCCCTCGATGGCGAACCAGCCCTCGATCGCGTACGTCATAGCTCGGAGTATCACACAAGCGCTTGCTAGGTTGAATCCCTCTCGCGCCTGCGCCCCACGATCACCCGCAGGGACATGATCACCGCCAGCAGCAGCATGCCCGTCACCACCGGCGTCCTGGACGCGGGCGTCAGCCCGGCCGGGCCACCGCCGAAATAGGGCCCCGGGCGGGGCAGCCCCGACGCCGGCACGTCCAGCCGGCCGGCCTCCTGCAGCGCGAGCATGGCGTTGGCCACGCCGTGCCCGTAGGCGGGGCTGTAGCCGTCCTCGGGCCGCCGCTTGGTGCCCTGCTCGATGGCCAGCCGCACGTGGTAGGGCGACATGCCGGGGTGGGCCGACTTGATCAGGGCCGCGATGCCCGCGACCATGGCCGCGGCCGAGCTGGTGCCGTCGCCGACCACGTACGAGTCGACGCCGTCCGCCGTGACGATCTCCGTGCCCGGCGCCACCACCGAGACATAGTCCTGCCGGTTGGAGAACCCGGCCACCTTGAGCCGCCGGTCCACCGCGCCCACCGCGATGACGCCCGGGTAGGCGGCCGGGAAGTTCTTCCTGTTGGCCGAGTCGCCGTCGTTGCCCGACGAGGCCACCAGGACGGCGCCCTTGCCGATCGCGTACTGGACGGCCTCCTCCTCCGACGCCGAGCCCTCCCACGAGCCGCTGCCGCCTCCGAGCGACATGCTGATCACGTCGGCGCCGGCGTCGGCGGCGTACCTGATGCCCTTGGCCAGCGCGTCGTCGCCGCCGGGGCGCCGCTTGCCGCGCAGCGGGTCGCCGTTGTCCAGCGTGACCCTGACGGACAGCACCTTGGCCTCGGGCGCCACGCCGATGACGCCGGCCCTGCGGCGCTCGCCGTGGCCGCGTCCGGCGATCAGGCTGGCCATGGCGGTCCCGTGCTGACCCCACAGGCCCTTGGCCACCGCCCCGGTCAGGTCGGGGCCCTCGACCACGGTGTCGTGCAGGTCGGGGTGGCGGCCGTTCACGCCGGTGTCGAGCACGGCCACCAGCACGCCGTCGCCCCTGCTCGACCGCCACGCCTCGGGCAGCCGCAACGCGCCGAGCTGCCACTGCCCGGCCCGCGCCACCTCACCGACGTCGTCACCAGAGGCGCGCGCGGCCGCGCCGGCTTGAGCGGTCGCGAGGGCCGGCGCGGCCGGGGCGCCGATCAGGGCGATCTCGACGGCCACCAGGGGTGGGACGATGAGCCGCCTCATCGCGTCAGCGCCCGGTGCAGGGTGGTCGCGACCTGCCGCGCCGCGTCGCGCAGCCGCCGCGTGACGCGGTCGCCCGGCTGGTACGACCGCCCGTCCGCGTATCCCGCGGCCGTCGCCACCAGATACCGCTCACCGGACCCGATCAGCGCCCCGGTGAAGTACTGGCGCGGCCCGAACCGCTCGGCGGGACCGCCGGGAAAGGCCACGGGCCGCACGGTCGCGGGCCGCCCGGCCCCCCACGGGCCGCGTCCTGGCCCGTCGAGCACGGCGATGCCCACGGTGGTGACGAACGTCTGGGTGCTGTCGGCGTACGTGGCGCGCAGGGCGACCCGGCACCCGGGCCGTACGGCGGCGGGCTGGAACGCCACCCGGCACGGCGCCTCGGGGGCTACCCCGGCCAGCACGTAGGTGACCCGGGCTCCCGACGGGCTGACACCGGTCACGGTGTCGGGAAAGACCCGCGCGACCGGCCAGGCGCGCCAGCGCTCCGACACGGGTGGCGCCGGGGTGGGCCAGACCGCGGACATTACGGATAACAGCACAACCGACAGTTGGTACACGTCGACCTCGAACGGGAGGGGAGGGACGCCCGATCTGCCCGTGCATTCTGACACGTGAGTGCTCATCCATTCCGACGGTTCGGTAAACAGGCCGATACGCGGAGTAACTCCAGATCTGAGCACTTTCCGCCTACGGAGTCGGTGAAAGTCGGACATGCGCCCCAGGTGGGAGCCCCAGCCGCTGGGCCGCGTCCCCGGAGTTGACCGCGATCGCGATCAGCCCCGCCGAGTCCGCGAACGCCACCAGCTCCCCGGGCGGCACCGCCGCGTACGTCTCCCGGTACGGCAGCGCCAACTGCCGCCGCCCCAGCCACACCCCCAGCGTGTCGCCCACCCGTACACCCAATGCCTGCAGGTCCCCTGCCGCGATCGAGAGCTGCGTGTTGCCGTAGCGGTCGACGGAGACGACCTCGCCCTCGACCGAGCCCTCGCGCAGCAGCGACGTCGGCTCGGGCAGCGACACCAGCCGGCCGATCGGAATCTCGGGCCCCAGGTCCGATGGTCGCACCCCGCCCCATAACCGCCCCGCGACCGGCGAGAACACGTCGCGCCCGAGGAAGGTCGGCGACACCGGCCGCAGGAAGTAATCTTGGTTGCTGATCTCGTAGGCCGCCCGCACGCCGCCGCTGGCGGCCACCGCCCAGGACAGCAGCCCGTTGTCCGGGCCGATGAACACCTGGCCGCCGGCCTCGACGGCCACCGCCCGGCGGGCGCCGCCCGCCCCGGGATCCACCGCGCCGATATGGATGCCCTGGGGGAGATACGGGATGGTCTGAGCGAGAACCGCCGCACCCCGCCGTACATCGCCCGCGGGGATCAGGTGGCACACGTCGATCACCCGGGCCTCAGGGGCGATCGTGGCGATCACTCCATGACAGGCCGCCACATATCCATCTTCAAGCCCATAGTCGGTGAGGAGGGTGATTACGGAGGTCACATTTCGTGACTGTACGTCCCCCATTCCATCGTGAACAGCCGCACTCCGCACATTACGATGGCCACGGGCCGCGTGCGTGCGACGGTGATCGTCGCCGCCCCTTTCGAGGAGGACACCATGGGAGCACCGCTCAGCGGTGACAGTGCTGCCCAGGAACCGTCCCGACAACCACTCTCAGAACGCGATCTCGAGCTCCTCGCCTTCGAGCGCCAATGGTGGCGCTACGCGGGCGCGAAGGAGCAGGCCATCAAGGAGGCTTTCGGGTTCTCGGCCACGCGCTACTACCAGCTACTCGGTGAGTTGATCGATCGGCCGGAGGCCCTCGAACAGGACCCGATGCTGGTCAAGCGACTACGCAGGTTGAGGTCCACCCGTCAGCGGGACCGCGCGGCCAGAAGGCTTGGCATGCGCCCCTGACCTGCTGGGTACGGCAGCCGCGTGACGAACATCCCTGGAATGGAAGCGATCCTCAGTGATCCGGCGGGCGCCGTGATCGGGCTCGACTTCGACGGCACCCTGGCGCCGATCGTGCCCGACCCCGCCAAGGCCGTGATCCACCCGAAGGCGCCCGGAATACTCGCCGACCTGGGCGCGCACGTCCTCGCGGTGGTCATCGTGACCGGCCGGCCGGCGGCCACCGCTCTGGAGCTCGGGCCCGGCCTGGCCGACGTGCCCGGGCTGGTCGTGCTCGGTCACTACGGCTTCGAGCGCTGGGAGGGCGGGCGGATCTCCGCACCCCCGCCCCCACCGGGCGTCCCACGGGCCGAGGCCGAGCTGCCGCTGCTGCTCGACTCGCTCGGCCTGGAAGGTGTGACCATCGAGGACAAGGGCCGGGCCGTGGCCGTGCACACCAGGCGCAGCCCCGACCCCGAGGGGGCGCTGGCCAGGCTGCGCGAGCCGCTGGCGGCGCTGGCCGGCGAGCACGGGCTGGTGATCGAGCCGGGGCGCCTGGTCCTGGAGCTGCGGCCGCCGGGGATGGACAAGGGGCAGGCGCTGAGCCTGTTCCTGGCGGAGCGGGCCGCGCGGTCGGTCATGTTCGTCGGGGATGATCTGGGCGATCTGAGCGCCTTCGAGGCCGTACGCGCCTCGGGGCTGCCCGGCGTGACCGTGTGCAGCGGCTCCACCGAGGTGAAGGAGCTGGCCGAGCGGGCCGACATCGTCGTGGACGGACCGGAAGGGGTCGTGGCACTGCTCACCGAAACGGCGGCGGCTTTCAGTCGTTCGTGACTGGTCTGCAAGTCGCGCTCCCTACGCTCGGGCACATGATCAAGCGCCACCTCGCCGTCGCGGCCGTCGCCGCGGGCACCCTCCTCACCGTCTCCCTTCCCGCCACCGCCGCCCCCGCTCAGGCACTCAAGCTCAGGGGCGGGCTGACGCTCTACATTCCCATCGAGTGGAAGGTCTCCCGGCACGGCGACGGCGTCCAGGTGGTCACCGGCAAGTGCGGCAAGCCCAAGGGCTGGGGCACACCCGAATGCGACGCCTTCTACATCCTCGGGCCGAGCCACATCAGGCGCGGCGCCGAGGGGTTCGGCGCCTACACCGGCAAGAACCCCTTCTACACCGCCGGCGACGTGCAGCCCTGCCCGATCAACAAGAAGTGGGGCGAGGTCGTCGGACCGAAGGTGAGCCGGGGGCTGCGGCAGGTCGGGCCGGGCCACAAGGCCGCCTACAACGCCTGGAAGTCCACGTGCGTCACTTACTCCTCCGGCGCGGTACGGGCGCGTTTCACCCAGCGCGAGTGGTATCTCCCGAAGACCAGGCTCGTGGTCGTGGACCAGTGGAACACCCCGGGCCTGGCCGACACGCTCAAGAACGCCGACTGGAACTGATCACCCCGGTCAGGCCAGGGCTTCGAGCTGGGCCGCGAGCCATTTCTGCGGCGGCAGCGCGGTGGCCGCCGCGTGCAGTTTGTCGCGGCGGCTGCGGCGCTCGTCCGCGGGCATGACCAGGGCCTCGTGCAGTGCGGCGGCGGTGCCGCTGACGTCGTAGGGGTTGACCATGAGCGCGTGCGGCCCCAGCTCGGCGGCCGCGCCGGCCTCCCGCGACAGCACCAGCGCGCAGTCCTGCGACAGGACAGGACCCTCCTTGGCCACCAGGTTCATGCCGTCGCGGATGGGGTTGACCAGCAGCACGTCGGCCATCCGGTAGGCGGCCAGCGAACGCGGATAGTCGTCGTTGACGTTGAGGATCAGCGGGTCCCAGTCTTCGGTGGCGTAGTCGTCCTCGATCTGCTGGGCGCAGCGCTGCACCGACGCGGTGTATTCGCGGTATTCGGGCAGATCGTGCCGGCTCGGGTAGGCGAAGGCCAGGTGCACCACCCGCCCGTGCCACTCCGGATGCGCGGCCAGGAACTCGCTGTAGGACACCAGCCCGCGCACGATGTTCTTCGACAGTTCGGTGCGGTCGATGCGGACGATCAGCTTGCGGTCGCCGACCTGCTCCCGCAGCGCGGCCATGTGCGACTCGACGTCGGGCTCGCAGGCCCGCTCCCACAGCGCGTCGCCGTCAACGCCGAGGCTGTGCACGCCGATGCGCGTCGTGCGGCCCTCATGGGTGACGCTGCGGCCGACACGATCGGCCTCCGCGCCCAGGAGGGCCTCACAGCAGTCCATGAACGCCTGCGCCCACCTGTCGGTGAGGAATCCGGCGTGATCGGCCCCCAGAATGCCTTCCAGGACCTCCCTGGCCACTTCGTCGGGCAGCAGCGAGAAGTATTCGGGCGGCGCCCACGGCGTGTGGCTGAAATGCGCGATGCGAAGGTCGGGGCGTTCGGCGCGGAGCATGGCCGGGGTGAGCGTCAGGTGGTAGTCCTGCACCATCACGCGGGCGCCGTGCCCGGCCTCCTCGGCCAGGGCCAGCGCGAAAGCGCCGTTGTAGTCGCGGTAGGAGTCCCATTCGCGGGCGAACCTCGTACCGAAGTTGGGCGCGTTGGGGATGTCGTAGAGCAGGTGGTTGACGAACCACAGGGTCGAGTTGGCCACCGCGTTGTAGGCGCGGTGGAAGGTCGCGGGCGCGATGTCCAGCATGCGCAGCGGGCCCGTGTCGTAGCCCGCGTGGTCTATCCGGCCCCCAGGGGCCAGCCGGACGGCGCTCCGGTCGCCGTCGGACAAGGCCGCGCAGACCCACAGCACGCCGTCGTCCTTCGCCACCCCCGACAGCCCCGACACCAGGCCGCCACCACCGCGTTTCATCGTCAGTTCGCCGTCGTCGGAGACGGTGAAGGAGACCGGCCCTCTGTTGGAGGCCAGCAGGACGCTGTTCATCTAGGCTCCCTTCGATCATAGGATCCCAGCTATGGCGCTTGATGAGCTAACCGAGGAACTCGCCCGCTCCGCCGCTGCCGGGGACCACCGCGCACTTGGCGAGCTCCTGGCGCGCATAGAGCCTGACGTGATGCGGCACTGCGCACGGATCCTGCCTTATCACCAGGACGCGGAGGAGGCCTCGCAAGATACGTTGCTGGCGGTCGCGCGCAATATCGGGCGGTTCGAAGGACGGGCCAGGTTCAGCACCTGGCTGCACATCGTGACGGCCAACTGCGCGCGGACGACATACCGGTCGCTCAAGCGCAGGGCGGCCGAGCAGACCTCGGAAGAGCTGCCCATGCAGAAGCCCGACGTGGGCCGGGTCAGCGTGATCGCGGGGTCGCGGCTCGACCTGCTCGACGCCATGGAGGCGCTGGAGGCCGACAAGCCCGACCTGGCGCAGGCGCTGGTGCTGCGCGACATCGTCCAGCTCGACTACAACGAGGTGGCCGAACAGCTCGGCATCCCGCTGGGCACCGCCAAGTCGCGCATCCACCAGGCCCGCAAATACGTGCAGGGAGTGCTGGGGGAGGACTATCGCTGAGACCGCATGTCTCACCTGCTGAGACGAGTGGTAATTTCGGCTACTTCAGCGGGTAGAGTCCATTTCAACAACTGCATATTGCTCATCCAGAGGGGTGGAGGGACCGGCCCTTAGAAACCCCGGCAACCCTCCCGGCTTGTACTCGTGACCTGCGAGGCCGACCGGGACAGGGTGCCAATTCCGGTTCGCGGTCAAGGTGGCCGCGGGCGAAGATGAGGGAAGGCCTCGCTTCATGTCGCTCGACTTTGGTCCTGCCGTCGCTCTGTCCTGCCGCGAGTGCGGCGCGCGTTACCCGCTGGGTCCCAGCTTCGCGTGTCCGGAATGTTTCGGGCCGCTTGAGGCGGCCTACGACTTCGGCACCGTCACCCGCGCCGACATCGAGTCGGGTCCCGCCAACATCTGGCGTTACCGCTCGTTGCTCCCCGTGCCGGCCGATGTGGCCAGTAAGCCCAATATGAACCCCGGCTGGACCAAATTGGTCAAGGCCGGAAATCTCGGCCGTGCGCTCGGCATCAAGTCCCTCCATGTCAAGGACGACTCGGGCAATCCCACCCACTCCTTCAAGGACCGGGTGGTCGCCATGGCCGTCGAGGCGGCGCGCAACTTCGGCTTCCACACCCTTTCCTGCTCCTCCACGGGCAACCTCGCGGGCGCGGTCACGGCCGCCGCGGCGCGGGCGGGGCTCGACGCGTGCGTGTTCATCCCGGCCAACCTCGAAAAGCCCAAGATCGCCATGGCGCGGGTGTTCGGGGGCAAGCTGATCGGCATCGACGGCACCTACGACGACGTCAACAGGTTCTGTTCCGAGCTGATCGGCGACCCGCTGGGCGACAAGTGGGGCTTCACGAACATCAACCTGCGGCCCTACTACGCCGAGGGCTCCAAGACGCTCGCGTACGAGATCGCCGAGCAGCTCGGCTGGCGGCTGCCGGAGCAGATCATCATCCCCATCGCCTCCGGCTCGCAGCTCACGAAGATCGACAAGGGCTTCAAGGAGCTGGTCACGCTGGGGCTGGTCGAGGACACGCCCTACAAGATCTTCGGGGCGCAGGCGGCCGGGTGCTCGCCGGTCTCGACCGCGTACAAGGCCGGGCGGGACGTCGTGCAGCCGGTCAAGCCCGACACCATCGCCAAGTCGCTGGCCATCGGCAACCCCGCCGACGGGCCCTACGTGCTGGACATCGCCCGGCGCACCGGGGGCGGCGTGGAAGACGTCACCGACCCCGAGATCGTGGCCGCCATCAAGCTCCTGGCCGCGACCGAGGGCATCTTCGCCGAGACCGCGGGCGGCGTGACGGTGGGCGTGCTGAAGAAGCTCCTCGAGGACGGGCGGCTCGACCCGGAGGCCGAGACCGTGGTGCTGAACACCGGCGACGGTCTCAAGACCCTCGACGTGATCGCGGACGAGGCCGAGCCCTCCGCCGTCATCCGCCCCTCCCTCGACGCGTTCCGCGCGACTGTCTGACAACCAGGAAAGGCGACTTTAACCATGAGCGTTTCTGTGCGGATTCCCACCATTCTGCGCACGTACACCGGGGGTAACGCGGAAGTCAGTGGTGAGGGCGCGACTCTTCGTGACGTGCTCGCCAAGCTGGACTCCGACTACCCGGGGATCGGCGCGAGAATTCTGGATGAATCGGGCAAGATTCGACGTTTCGTCAACGTTTATGTTGGGGAAGAGGACGTCCGTTTCGCCGAGGGCCTCGACACTCCAGCACCAGAGGGCACTCAGATCTCCATCATCCCCGCCGTTGCGGGCGGCTGAGTGCCATAGCTCCGTAGTCCTTGAAGGCGCCCCTAGTGGGCGCCTTCTCCTTTTCCCGGCCAATTCAAGGTTGAACGACCTGCGATGCGAAGAAATGAGCAGTTTGCGGATTGACTCTGTTGCCAAACCCCGTGCCACAGGTATGGTCGAGGGCGATCGTCTGGCTGACTTTTCCCGTTAAGTCATACGGTTACGGACCTCGCGGAGGAATGGGCGAGATCTGTGAGACCAGTAAGAGGAGTCGGAAGTGGCGCAGGGCACCGTCAAATGGTTCAACGCGGACAAGGGCTACGGCTTCATCGCGGTAGACGGTGGTAAAGATGTATTCGTCCATTACTCAGCGATCATGATGGACGGGTACCGATCTCTCGAACAGGGGCAGCGCGTCGAGTTCGAGATCACGCAGGGCCAGAAGGGGCCGCAGGCGGAGTCCGTCCGCGCGGTCTGAGCGACATCACTGGTATGCACCGGGCGGGATCGCACGGCAGCGCAGTCCGTGCGAACCGTCACTTCCCATTCGTCGACTCACGTACGGCGAGCTGCTCCGGGCGGCTCGCCGTACGGGCTGACTGACCAGGGCGGGAGTGCCGGGCGGGGTGGTGCTCGCTTGCACTCGGCAGGGTAGAGTGCTAAACAGTTCGTTGGCACTCTGTGCAGCAGAGTGCCAACCTCGGATCGAGACGATGGGGTCTGCCGAACGGAGATGCGGACCCTTGCCGTCGCGGGCGTCGGCTCGGTCCACGACAAGCCACCCTGTATCTGGGAGGTCTAGCCTTATGGCAGCCAAGATGATCGCGTTTGACGAGGACGCCCGGCGCGGTCTCGAGCGCGGTATGAACCAGCTCGCCGACGCCGTCAAGGTGACCTTGGGTCCCAAGGGCCGCAACGTCGTGCTGGAGAAGAAGTGGGGCGCCCCCACGATCACCAACGACGGTGTGTCCATCGCCAAGGAGATCGAGCTCGAGGACCCGTGGGAGAAGATCGGGGCCGAGCTGGTCAAGGAGGTCGCCAAGAAGACGGACGACGTCGCGGGCGACGGCACGACCACCGCCACCGTGCTCGCCCAGGCGCTGGTCCGCGAGGGCCTGCGTAACGTCGCCGCCGGCGCCAACCCGATGGCCTTGAAGAAGGGCATCGAGGCGGCGGTCGAGCGGGTCAGCGAGGAGCTCTCCAAGCTGGCCAAGGATGTGGAGACCAAGGAGCAGATCGCCTCCACGGCCTCCATCTCCGCCGCCGACCCCGAGATCGGCGAGCTCATCGCCGAGGCGATGGACAAGGTCGGCAAGGAAGGCGTCATCACCGTCGAGGAGAGCAACACCTTCGGCCTGGAGCTTGAGCTCACCGAGGGCATGCGCTTCGACAAGGGCATGACGTCGATGTACTTCGTCACCGACTCGGACCGCATGGAGGCCGTGCTCGAGGACCCGTACATCCTGATCGTCAACGGCAAGGTCTCGGCCAACAAGGACCTGCTGCCGCTGCTCGACAAGGTCGTTCAGTCGGGCAAGCCGCTGCTGATCATCGCTGAGGACGTCGAGGGCGAGGCTCTGGCCACCCTGGTCGTCAACAAGATCCGCGGCCTGTTCCGCTCCGTGGCCGTCAAGGCCCCGGGCTTCGGCGACCGCCGCAAGGCCATGCTGCAGGACATCGCGATCCTGGCCGGTGGCCAGGTCGTGTCCGAGGAGGTCGGTCTCAAGCTCGAGAACGCCACCCTCGACCTGCTCGGCCGCGCGCGCAAGGTGGTCGTGACCAAGGACGAGACCACGATCGTCGACGGCGCCGGTGACGCCGAGCAGATCGCGGGCCGGGTCACCGAGATCCGTGCCGAGATCGAGCGCACCGACTCCGACTACGACCGCGAGAAGCTGCAGGAGCGGCTGGCCAAGCTGGCCGGCGGCGTGGCCGTCATCAAGGCCGGCGCGGCGACCGAGGTCGAGCTCAAGGAGCGCAAGCACCGCATCGAGGACGCCGTGCGCAACGCCAAGGCGGCCGTCGAGGAGGGCATCGTGCCCGGCGGCGGCGTGGCGCTGCTGCAGGCCGGCGCCAAGGCTTTCGACAAGCTGGAGCTGTCCGGCGACGAGGCCACCGGTGCCGCGATCGTCCGCAAGGCGCTGGAGGAGCCCCTCAAGCAGATCGCGGTCAACGCCGGCCTTGAGGGCGGCGTCGTGGTCGAGAAGGTGCGCAACCTCACCCCGGGCCAGGGCCTCAACGCGGCCACCGGCGAATATGTCGACATGTTCGCGGTCGGCATCCTCGACCCGGCCAAGGTGACGCGTTCGGCGCTGCAGAACGCCGCCTCCATCGCGGCGCTCTTCCTCACCACCGAGGCCGTCATCGCCGAGAAGCCCGAGAAGACCCCCGCTGCCCCGGCCATGCCGGGCGGCGGCGACATGGACTTCTAGGTTCATTTCTCGTCGCGGTAACGAAGAGCGGTCCGGGTTTTCCGGGCCGCTCTTTATTTTGTTTATCTGCCATTACGTTTCACAATTGATCCGCTACTCCGAGTGAGGAAAGGTGGTGGGCGCACCACCTCAACGAAGGAGTAGATGATGCTTTCCCGCAGCAAGCGTATTTTCGGCATCGCCGCCCTGACTCTCGCCGCCGCGATGGGCACCGCCGCCCCCGCGCACGCGGACGAGGATCGTGTGACCGAGTTCAACTTCCTGGAGGAGCTGCAGGGCCCGCTCTGCGTTCCCCAGCAGCTCGGACTCCCGATCATCGACACGATCCTGCCGCAGCTCATGGCCTGCGCCTCCGCCAAGGTGAGCGGCTGAGCACGGTGGCCGCCCGGCGCTGATTTCGCCCGGCGCGGAAAAGGCGCCCCGCCTGACGAGGCGGGGCGCCTTTTCGCACGGGTCAGACGCCGTAGAGGGCGATGACGTGGCCGCGGGCCAGGGTGTTGGCGGTGATGTTGAAGCCCACGACCGCCGGGCTGGCGTCACTGTCCACGCCGAGCCGGTCGACTCCGAGGGCGTGCACGGTGAAGACGTAGCGGTGCGGGTCGCCGGGCGGCGGGGCCGCGCCGCCGTACGCCTTGGTGCCGTAGTCGTTGCGGGCCTGCGCCGCCCCCTCCGGCAGGCCCTTGAAGTCGGGAGCGGTGCCCGCGCCCGCGGGCAGCTCCGTCACGGAGGCCGGCAGGTCGAACAGCACCCAGTGCCAGAAGCCGCTGCCCGTCGGGGCGTCGGGGTCGAAGCAGGTGACGGCGTAGCCGCGGGTGCCCTCGGGAGCGCCGGACCAGCGCAGGTGCGGCGACTGGTTCTGGCCGGTCATGCCCCAGTCGTTGAAGACGTGGAGGTCGTTGAGCCGTCCGCCGTCCTGGATGTCGTCGCTCTCGACCACGAGCGCGGGGACCGACGGCAGGTGTTCATGTGGAAGCGGTGCGGGCACGGCATCCTCCTAGGTTGAGAGCTGCTTGCCCAGCCATCCTAGAAGCGGCCGTGCCCGCGCCTCTCACACCGCCAGCTGGGCCGGCAGCGCCTTGTCGTGCAGGACCGTCAGGGAGGTGACCGCCCGGGTCAGGACGACGTACAGCCGGGCCAGGCCGCGGGGTTCGGCCTCGACGATGTCGGCGGGCTCCACGACGATGACGTGGTCGTATTCGAGGCCCTTGGCCAGCGTGGCGGGGACGATGAGGAGGCGGTGCTCCTCGGCCGCGTCGGGGTCGAGGACGGCGTGGGGGAGGCCGGCCAGCGCCTTCGAGGCCTCGGGGACCAGCGCGTCGGGGACGATGACGCCGATGGAGCCCTCCTTGGCCAGGGCCTCCTCGGCGGCCTGAGCGATCGTGCCGCCCTGGCGTACCGTGAGCGAGCCGAGACCAGGGCGCAGCGACCGCGGGGCGGCCAGACCGGGGGCGATCGACGGGAGCAGGCGGGCCGCGTAGTCGAGGACTTCGCGCGGCACGCGGAAGCCGAGCGTCAGCTCCGTGACCTCGCCCTCGCGCTGGCCCAGGTGTTCGAGCACCGACTCCCACGAGCTGGTGGACCACGGCGTGGTGCCCTGGGCGAGGTCGCCGAGCACGGTGGCCGAGCCGTTGCGGCAGCGGCGGCCGAGCGCCCTGAGCTGCATCTCGGACAGGTCCTGCGCCTCGTCGACCACGAGGTGGCCCAGTGACGGCGTGCGTTCCATCAGGTCACGCAGCTCGTCGAGGAGCGCGGCGTCCGCGGCGGACCATTTCGCGGACTTCCAGCCACGGTACGGCTTCGGCCAGATCAGCTTTCCTTGCTCTTCTGGCGACAAATCGGATTTAGAGGCTTTTGCCAGGAATTCTGGGTTGGAAAGGAGCTTGAAAAGGACCTGCTCGGGGGTGAGTTTCGGCCAGACCGCGTCCACGATCTGCTTGACCGGCTTCGACCTGGCCACCGCGTCCTGCACCCGGTCGTCGGGCGAATCGCCGCGCTGCTCCATCCTGACCAGCACCAGGTGGGCCAGCCGCTGCGCCATCGCCGCGCGGCCCGGGTTGTACCGGGTGGTGCCGCGCAGGGAGGCCACGACCTCGCGCACTTCGTAGTCGGCGACCCGGAAGCGGTAGGCGCCCTTCGTGTACACCACGCCCTCTTCCGGCTTGACGATGTGCAGCCAGAGCGCGCGTTCGAGCACCGCCGCCATCCTGGCGTCGCCCTTCAGCGCCGAGACGAGCGGGTCCTCGCTGGTGGCGTGTTCGCCGAGCAGGCCCGCCACCGTGGTCTGGTCGACCTTGACCTCGCCGAGCGCGGGCAGCACCGAGGAGATGTAGGACAGGAAGGCCCGGTTGGGGCCGACGATCATGACGCCCGACCTGGCCAGCCGCTCGCGGTGGGTGAACAGCAGATAGGCGGCCCGGTGCAGGCCGACGGCCGTCTTCCCGGTGCCGGGCGCGCCCTGCACGCAGACCGTCTGGGCCAGCGTCGATCGCACGATGTCGTCCTGGTCGGGCTGGATGGTGGCGACGATGTCGCGCATGGGGCCGGTGCGCGGGCGCTCGATCTCGTCGGTGAGGATCTTCGACGGGCCGATCTCGCCGCCCTCGCCGAGCGGCTCGTCCTCGAACGCGGTGAGCGCGCCGCCGTGGTAGCCGAAGCGGCGCCGCCGTACGATGTTCATCGGATCGGCCGGACTGGCCTGGTAGAACGCCTGCGACACCGGCGCCCGCCAGTCGATGACCAGCGGCTTGCTGTGGCCGTCGTGCACGTGGCGGCGGCCGACGTAGATCGTGCCGGGCAGGTCATCGCCGGAGGCGCGGTCGAGGCGCCCGAAGAACAGCGGCGTGTCCGGGTGGTCGGCCAGCGCGGCCACCCGCTTGTCGAGCAGCGACTGGAGAATCTGCTGCGACACCCAGTCGCCCGCCGCGTCCGCGGACAGAGACTGGGCGTGGACCCTCATGGCCTTGAGCGCGGCCCTCGACTCCGCCAGGTGGGCCTGCTCGGCGGCGAGGACGTCGGTCGGTCGGTCGTCGGGTATGTCGGGGGCCAGTTGATGTGCGGGCATGCGGAAGTGCCTCCCTGGTCGATTACGGAGGTGGTCAAGGCAGCGAATCGACCAGTTTAGTAGCGACTCACGCGGCCTTCCAAAGTATTTACCTCCGGCGGGCGGGGTAGGGAGAGAAGGTGGCGCGGGTGCAGCTCCGTTTCTCGCCGATCATCCCCACCATCGCCAGCTTTCTGCTCGCGGCGCTGTGGGGATTGTCGGTGTTCGCGGGGTGGGGGCTGGAGGCGTTCTGCTCCGGCGGCGAGTCCACGTCGACCTGCTCGCAACGCCTCGGCACGGTCTCCACGGTGTCGGGGCTCTTCGCCGCGCTCGCCGCCTGCTGCACCGCCGCCGCCTGGCTGCTGCCCTGGTCCAGACACGACCCGCGGACGTTCGCGCAGCTCATGGGTGCCGGCGTGGTGTTCTGGATCGTCGCCGAGGGCGTGCTCTTCCTCGGCGGCATGCTGGTGCGGTGACCCGTAACGAGCCTGGCAGAACCGCACTCGGGTAACAAACCTGGGAATAGCGAAAAAATCGGGCATATCAGGTGGGTTTGCCGGATCATGAGGGTATGTCGCAGGCGGCGTGATAGTACGCAGGTGAGGGGGGTGGTTCGAATGTCTTCGGCCCGCGGAGTCTCGTGGACGTGACAGCACGCTGAATGCCTGGCCGCTCGGGCGAGCGGCCGGGCATTACAACCCGTTACACGCCACCGTGCACGTCGTCGGCGTCGATGATCTGGTAGGCGTAGCCCTGCTCGGCCAGGAACCGCTGCCGGTGCGCCGCGAACTCCTGGTCCACCGTGTCCCTGCTGACCACCGTGTAGAACCGGGCGCCCCCGCCGTCGGCCTTGGGCCGCAGCACCCGCCCGAGCCGCTGGGCCTCCTCCTGACGTGAGCCGAACGTCCCCGACACCTGGATGGCGATCGCCGCCTCCGGCAGGTCGATGGAGAAGTTGGCCACCTTCGACACCACCAGGACCTGGATCTCCTTGTCGCGGAAGGCCTGGTAGAGGCGCTCACGCTCCTTGACCCTGGTCTCGCCCTTGATGACCGGCGCGTTGAGGTGCTCGCCCAGCTCGTCGAGCTGGTCGATGTATTGACCGATGACCAGCACCTGCTCGCCCAGATGCCGGCGGACCAGCGCCTCGGTCACGTGGGTCTTGGACGGCGTGGTGGCGCAGAAGCGGTAGCGCTCCTCCGACTCGGCCATCGCGTACGCCAGCCGCTCCTCGTCCGTCAGCGTCACGCGCACCTCGACACAGTCGGCCGGCGCGATCCAGCCCTGGTTCTCCATCTCCTTCCAGGGCGCGTCGTAGCGCTTCGGGCCGATGAGCGAGAACACGTCGCCCTCGCGCCCGTCCTCGCGCACCAGCGTCGCGGTCAGCCCGACCCGCCGGCGGGCCTGCAGGTCGGCGGTCATCCGGAAGATCGGCGCGGGCAGCAGGTGCACCTCGTCGTAGACGACCAGGCCCCAGTCGCGGGCGTCGAACAGCTCCAGATGGCTGTAGACGCCTTTGCGCCTGGTGGTCATCACCTGGTAGGTGGCGATGGTGACCGGGCGGATCTCCTTCTTCGAGCCGGAGTATTCGCCGATCTCGTCTTCGGTCAGTGACGTGCGCTTGAGCAGCTCGGTCTTCCACTGGTGCGCCGAGACCGTGTTCGTGACCAGGATGAGCGTGGTGGCCTGGGCGTGGGCCATGGCCGCCGCGCCGACGATCGTCTTGCCCGCGCCACAGGGGAGCACGACCACGCCGGAGCCGCCGTGCCAGAAGGCGTCGGCCGCCTCCTGCTGGTAGGGCCGCAGCGACCAGCCGTCCTGCAGCAGCTCGATGCGGTGGTGCTCGCCGTCGACGTAGCCGGCGAGGTCTTCGGCCGGCCAGCCCAGCTTGAGCAGGGCCTGCTTGACGTTGCCCCGGTCGCTCGGGTGCACGACGACGGAGTCGGGGCCGAGCCGCTCGCCCAGCATCGGCTGGATCTTCTTGGAGCGCAGCACCTCTTCCAGCACGGCGCGGTCGGTGGAGGTCAGGACCAGGCCGTTGGCCGGGTCTTTCTCCAGCCGCAGCCGGCCGTAGCGGGCCATGGTCTCGGCGATGTCCACGAGCAGCGCGTGTGGCACCGGATAGCGGCTGAAGCCGATCAGCGCGTCGATGACCTGCTCGGCGTCGTGGCCCGCGGCGCGGGCGTTCCACAGCGCGAGCGGGGTGACACGGTAGGTGTGAACGTGTTCTGGAGCGCGTTCGAGCTCGGCGAAGGGCGCGATGGCCTTACGGCATGCGTCGGCCCGCTCGTGGTCGACCTCGAGCAGCAGTGTCTTGTCCGACTGGACGATCAGCGGTCCATCGCTCACTGGCTATCTCCGTGGGGTTCCGGACGGGGGCCTTGCGCAACAGGACCATCGTCTCCTGATCCCGGCTCCCCCGCTCCGACTCTCCAACAACGAGCGGGCAAGGAATAGTCCGGATCAGTCGTCGAGGTAGCCGTTGAGCCCCAGGAACAGGAAGATGCCGATGGTCAGCACGAAGCCCAGCCCGAACAGGACCCAGCTCCACATCACCATCGAGCGGGCGCTCCGCGGCTCCGTGCGCGCCTTGCTCAGCGCCAGACCCGCGAGGATCGCGCCGGGCAGGCCCAGGATGTTGCAGCAGGAGACGAGGGCGAGAAGGTTGAGCACGAGTGAGACGATGGCGTTCGCCGTGGGACCCTCGTCACGCGGAGGTGGCGGAGCGCCGTAGCCGTAGCCATATTGCGGGGGCGGCTGCTGCCCGTAGGGGGCGCCATAAGGCTGGTACGGATAGCCCGACGGATCTTCCTGACTCATGTTCACCTCCAGACACGTCAACACTTATCACGGAAATGACATGCGCCTGACCGGGTGTACGACATCACCCTAGATCCACGAGGGCCTCAGTCCAGCATCGTCCGCAGGGCCTTGCGGTCGAGCTTGAGCACACTCGTCACGGGGACGGAATCGACGAAACGCACCTCCCGCGGATATTTCACCCGCCCGACCCGGTCGCGGGCCCACTCGATCAGCTCCTCGGCCGTGACCGCCGCCCCCTCCTTGAGCTGGACGAACGCCACGACCTCCTCCCCGACTCTGGGCTCGGGCCGGCCCACGACGCCCGACAGCACGACCTCGGGGTGCCGGTTGAGCGCGTCCTCGACGTCGCGCGGGAACACGTTGAAGCCGCCCCTGATGATCAGGTCCTTCTTCCTGTCGACGATGTAGAGGTAGCCGTCGTCGTCCACGCACCCGATGTCGCCGGTGCGCAGCTCCTTGCCGACCAGCGCGGTGCCCTCGGGGTCGGCCTCCTGCTCGCCCCAGTAGCCGAGCATCAGCGAGTCGCCCGACACGCAGATCTCGCCGACGTCCCCGATCTCCATCGCCTCGCCCTCGTTGTCGCGAACGGTGATCGAGTAGCCGCCCAGCGGCAGTCCCACGCTGCCGGCCTTGCGCCGGCCCGGCGGGTTGAAGGTGGTGACGACGCTGGTCTCGGTCAGGCCGTAGCCTTCGAGGATCTGCGTGCCCGGCATCCTGCGCTCGAACTCCTCCAGCACGTCTCTGCCCAGCGGGGCCGCGCCGCAGGTGAGGAAGGCCAGGTCGGGCAGCGGGTGCTCTTCGAGCGGCTCGGCGAGCAGGAGCTGGAGCATGGTGGGCACGACGGTGCCGTACTGGACGCGCTGCTCGGCGGCCAGCCTCAGGAACGCCTTCGGCTCGAACCAGCGCATCAGCACCGCCTGCTGCGGCTCGGTCGCGTGCAGCGAGGCGACCGTGACGATCAGTCCGTACGCGTGCGACAGCGGTACGGGGAGCAGCGCCCGGTTCTTCCCCTCCTGGTGGGACATCTCGAACACGTCCTTGGCCACGTGCCAGAGGCCGTGATGGCTCAGCATGACGCCCTTGGCCTTGCCGGTGGTGCCGCCGGTGTACATGAGGGCGGCGAGGTCGCCGGGGTCGCGTGCCACCGCGCCGCGCTCGTCGGCCCGCTCAAGCTCGCCCGTGTCCACATATATCGGGATCTTGACGTCGGCGGCCCGTACGTTCTCGACCAGCTCGGGCGAGGTCACGATCGCGGTCGCCTCGCTGTCGCGCAGGATGTGGCGCAGCTCGTCAGGCGCCACCAGGAACACCACCGGCGTCACCACCGCGCCCGCCGCCCACAGCGCCTGGTAGATCAGCGGCACCTCGGGCGAGTTCGCCATCATCACGACCACGCGGTCGCCGGGCCGGATGCCGGCCTCGGCGAACCCGCCGCACATCCTGCGCGCCCGCTCGGCGAGCGCGTGGCTGCGGTGCCAGACGTCCTCGTAGAACATCGAGTCGTGGTCGTCGAAGCGGGTCCACGACTCCTCGGCCAGCCGGCCCAGCGTCTGCTCGGTCACAGGACCCAACCTGATGCGAGGCGGGACGCTCAGTCAAGCCCGTCAGCCCGCCGATCTGATCTTGACTAGTCATTGTGGACGGTGCTCTTGTAGCCCGTAAATAGCCATAAATCTCCCTCTATGTTCATTCGAGTTTTCCAGTTGGCCTAGATCGTGTAATGGTGGGAGATCTGAAGGGCCGCACGGGCCCGGCACGAGCCGTGGAGGGCTGATCGACATGTCACATCGGCAAAGTGCCAGGTCGGAGTGGCTTGGTGACGCTCTGCGACTTCTCGCATAAAAACGAAGAATCTCGTTGGCCAAGAATATTTCCTGTAGAAAACTTTCCAGTTAATCCCGAGGTGACTTCGTGACCGAAACGCCTGAACCGGGCGAGATCGACCTCGACAACATAACGCTCACCGGGAGCCTCATAGCCGTCAGAGAACACGTGAGGGCGGTGGCCGGTCCGGCCACCCGCGACCTCAACCGGCGGGAGGCCGACGGGCTGCTGCGCTCATACCTGGAGCCGGCCTGCTTCTCCGAGGCGGTGCGCCGGCTGTCCGCGCGCCACCTGCTCGTCCTCGTCGGCGAGGAGGAGATGGGCAAGCGCTTGGGGGCCATCGCTCTCCTGTCGCGCATGTCGCTGTCGGACGGTGACGCGATCACCGTGCTGTCCCCGGCCGCCACCGCGCACGAACTGCTCGTCAGGACCGAATACGAGCCGGGCCGGGCCTACCTGCTGCACGACTGGATCACGGCCAGCACCGACAGGACCGAGCTGGTCAACCTGGCCCGCAAGCTGGCGGAGCTGGGCTCGTACCTGGTCATCAGCAGGAACGGCACGCCCTCGCAGGCGGTCGAGGTGGAGCAGGCGTGGGCCGCGCCCGACCCGGGCGGGCTGTTCGACCTGTGCCTGAGCGCGTTCGGCCGGCGCGCGGGGCTGGGCTCCGAGGAGCCGGCCCGGGCCAGAGAGCTGGTGCTGGGGCTGGCGACGCCCGCCGAGGTCGTGCGCCTGGCCACGCGGCTGACGCGCGACGGCGAGCCGGCGGGCGAGGAGGTCGCCGCCTGGTTCGACACCAAGCCGCCCATGGGCGAGGTGCTGGCCGTGGCGGCGCTGGCGTTCACGGACCGGCTGGGCGAGGCCGCGTTCGACGCGCAGCTCGGCCGGCTGGAGCGGCTCGCCCACGAGATCGGGCGGCGGCCGCCAGGCGGACCGCTGATCGCCGTCGCCGACGGGGTCGCCGGCTTCCGCGTGCCGCGTCATCGCGGTGAGGTGCTGGCCGAGCTGGTCGGCAGGTACGGGTTCTCGTTGTGGCAGCCGCTGCGCGAATGGGTCAGGTCGCTGCCCGGGCAGGGGAGCGAGGTCCAGGTGCGGGCCGCCGAAGGCGTGGCGGCGCTGGCCGGGCACTCGCTCAAGGAGGTCAGGCAGGAGTTCCTGGACGTCTGGGCGCGGGGGAGCGCTGCGGAGCGGGTGGCGGCGGCCAACGTGCTGTCGTACATGAGCGCCGACGACGTCCTCGCCTCCGAGGCCCTCGGGCTCGCGCTCGGCTGGGCCGCGGACCCCGGCACGGCCACGGCCGCGGCGGCGGCGCTGAGCGGCGGCCTGTCCGTCCGCTACCCGGCCGACGCCGAGCGGCACCTGCGCCGGCTCGCCGCCGACGGCGGGCCCGCGGCGGCGGTGGCGGAGCAATCGCTGACGCTGCTGCTCAGAGACGCGTGACGCTCAGAGGCCGGCCACGCCCGTGATGCGGTGGAGGGCGAAGCGGTGCACGGCCGCTCTCGTCTCGTCGTAGGCGGTCAGGTAGCCGCCCTCCATGCGGGCCGGCTCCAGGATGCGTGAGGTCGCGTTGCCCTGCGAGTCGAGATAGCCGATCCACACGCGTACGCCCTGCTTGATGGCCTCCTGCAGGGCCGAGATCGTGGCCGTGGCGGGCCCGCGCGGCACCTGCCCGCCAGGGGCGTCGACGGGCTCGCGGCGCGCCAGGTGAGCCGCGTCGCCGGCCCGCAGCGCCCGCACGGCCGCCGTCGCGACCTCGGGGTCCAGGCCGTTGGCCGACGCCACCACACGGGCCGGGGCCAGCCCCTCGGTGCGGCGGCTCTCGAGCTGGGAGACGATGACGTCGCCGTCGAGCGATTCGGCGACGGGCGCGTACCCCATGGCCCGCAGCGAGTCGACCAGCGCCGCCCTGGACGAGCGGGAGGCGATGACGGTCGGGGCCAGCCGCCGCAGCCGCAGCGCGGCGGAGCGGCGGTCGGCGGTGATCTGGTCGAGCAGCGCGGGATCGTCACACCGGATGTACGCGCTCGCGGTGCCCACCCGGATCCGCCCGTGCCGCCTGGCCACATCGGTCACCAGGTAGGACAGCGCCTGCGGCACCGGCGTCGCCGAGTGGCGGGCCAGCATCGACACCAGCTCCTCGCCACCGTGCCCCGCGTCGAGCGCCCGCCGGACCGAGGTCTCGCTGAACCGGTAGACCGTGGCCCCGCCCTTCGACTCGACGTCGGCGGTGAGCGTCATCCAGCGGTTCAGCTCGCTGGTGAGCGGCCCGGGCGCGACGGCGGTGAGGTCGGCCTGCAGCAGCACGTGATCGACGGGTTCGGGCAGCAGCGGCGCCAGCACCTTGGCCGCGTCGCCGCCCTCGACGAGCGCGCGCCCGTGCCCGGACAGCGCGCCGAGCCCGGTCACGCCGATCTGCTCGGCCTCCCGCAGCGCGAACTCGGTGAGCTGCTCGCGCAGCGGCCCCCGGCGGCGCGGCTGCTCCCACGCCAGCCGTTCGAGCACGGAGTCGCGGCTGGGCGCCAGCCCCGGCGCCGCGGCGAGCACGCCGAGCGTGGCCGCCCTGACCGCCGGCGCGGCGGACCTGCGCAGGTCGGTGTGCAGGGCGTTGAGTGGTCTGTCGCGTTCGTCCCGGTCGCCGACGAGGCCGGGCACCCGGTCCATCTGCAGCCACATGGCCGCCAGCGCCACCCACCGGTCTTCGGTCGCCCTGACCCGCCACAGGTCGTAGCCCGAGGTCGGCAGCCACTCGCCGTCCACGCCGCCACCGGCCGCGATCAGCCCGGCCGCGTGCGCCACCTCGATGACCAGCGCCGCCACCCACTCGGGCAGGTCCAGCTCGCCCGCCGTGCGCTTCAGGTCACGAACGCCCAGCCCGCCGGTACGCAGGACGCCGGGCGGCTCGATGCTCCACCGCTCGCACAGCTCCTCGACGGACCTGACGAACGAGAACGCCTGCCCGGCCGCCGTACGGTCGGCCAGCTTGCGGTCGCGGGCGGCGCCTTCGAGTGGCGGGGGCACGGCCAGCAGGCCCCGGTGTACCCGGCCGCCGCGCAGGTGGAGGCCGACCTCGCGGGGCAGCGTCACGCTCTCCTCGCCGGTGGCCGCCAGCAGGCCGCGCGCCAGCAGCTCCTCGATGGGCGAGCGAGCGGAGCCGACGCGCACCTCGCGCCTGGCATTGGGCACGCGGCCGGTCGGCGGGCCCCAGACGAGCTGGTCGAGGGCGTTCTTGGCCTCCGGGGAGACGGACTCGATGAGCGCGGCCGGCGCGGACAGGGCGGCCGCCAGGCGCTCCTTGCCGGAGCCCTCGGTGCCCGGGGCGATGTCGTCGGCCATCTCCTCCAACTGCTCGGGAGCGTGGTGCCGGAACGCGTCCAGGGCCCGCGGGCCGAGCCCGGCCGGGTCGTCGAGCAGTTTGCGCACGCCAGGGCCCAGTTCGAGCGCCTCGTCGGGGCCGTAGACCAGCGCGAGTTCGTACAGTCTGCCGAGCGCGGCCTTCAGCGCGGGCTCAGGGGCCGATGAGTCGTCGAGGGCGGCGCCGATGAGGTCGCGCAGCGCGTCCTTCGACAAAGGGCCGTCCTGGGCCGCCAGCGTCTCCACGACGGCCAGCGTGAACCGGTCGAGCCGGTCGAGCACCCTGCCGATCGCCGAGGGGCTGCCCGCCCGTGCGGCGAGGCCCTCCAGATGCGCGGGCACCGGAGTGATCAACTCGGGCCGCGCGGAGACGAGCGCCCGAAGCTGGCCGTCGGTGCGCCCCCTGATCCACTCCGTGAACTCCATCGTTGCCATGGTATGTCCCCCCTGATTGGGGCAGCATTGCTAGGCGTGATAGAGCGCGCGGACCAGCTCGTCCTGAACTACGTCAGCAAGGCGGCCGACGCCGCCCACGGCGTGCTCAGGGCCGACCAGCGGCTCGACTTCGCCAAGCGGCTGCGGGCCAGGATCGAGGCCGAGCGGCACGGCAGCCAGAACGCCCGCGAGGTGGCGAAGGTGCTGGCCCGGTTCGGCGATCCGGCCGCCCTGGTCGAGCGCGAGGTGCGCCGGCTGGCCGAGGCAGGGGTGGCGACCAGGCGCGAGGCGGCCGGCGCGCCGCCGGAGGTGGCTCCGCGCGGCACCGGCTCCACGCTCAGCTTCCCCGCCATCGTCGACGACCACGGCGCGCCGCCCGGCGTGCGGGCGTACCGGCGAATCGCCCAGGAGCGGGTCAGCCGCCGGCAGGAGGGCCGGGGGCTGCCGTTCGCGGGGCTGCGCAGGGCGGCCATGTTCAGCGCCAACCCGATGGCCACCGGCGGCCGGGACGCCAGGACGCTCATCAAGGAACATCCGCGCGACACGGCCGCGATGGTGATTCTGGTGGTGGCGGCGCTGCTGGTGCCGTTCGATCTGCCGCCGCTGGCGATCTTCCAGGTTCCGGTGGTGGTGTGGGCGGCAGGGGCCGCGCTGGTGCTGTTCAGCGACACCTGGACCGTGCGCGACAAGATCATCGGGATCGGCGCGCCGCTGCTGGCCTACTCGGTGGGCGGGGTGCTCATCGGCGGCCTGCGGGTGGGGACCGAGGCCGGGCTGCAGGCGTTCATCACGCAGTTCTTCGACGTCAGCGGCACGATGTTCATGATCGGTACGGGGCTGGGCGTGGTGTGGCTGGCCTACCGGTTGCTCGACTTCAACTGACCGGGGCGGGGCTGGGAAGCAGGCCGACCGCGAGGCGTACCCAGGCGGCGACGAACTGGTCCTTCTCCGCGTGTCCCGGCAACTCGCCCACCGTCTCCTGGAACAGCCGATAGTGCACCACCGAGCCGCCGAGCACGGTCGCGATGCCGGCCCAGTCGAGCTTGGCGTCGCGGTATTCGGGCTGCGCCTGGAACCAGACGACGATCGCGTCGAACATGGGCTGCAGCAGACCGTCCCGTACGACGCAGACGAGTTCGGGGAACTGGCTCAGGTCGCGGAAGAAGACCCGGGTCAGCTCGGACTCCTCGCGCACCTTGGCCAGCCCGGCCCGGCAGACGTGCGACAGGCGTTCCTCCAGGGCCACCGAGGCTTCCATGCCGCTCAGCTCGGCCAGGCTGTCGGCCACCTGGCTCCTGGTACGGGCGGCGTGCTCGTTGATCGCCGCGGCGAGCACCTCGTACTTGGACTTGAAGTGCCTGTAGAGCCCTCCCGCGCCGGGAGAGAGCCCTGACGCGGCCTCGATCTCGGCCACGGACGTGGCGGAGTAGCCCCGCTCGGCGAACAGCCGCAGGGCCTCATCGATGATCCGCTCACGCGTCGATCTGGTCATATCTATCCTGATACCTCCGTAAGGAGAGTAGTAGTTACGGAGCGGCGCGTCGGATCAGGCTCGCCAGAGCGGAGCCCGCGATCAGCCAGACGACGGCGGCGAGCCCATGGTTGACCAGGGCCGTCCAGCGCGGGTCGGCGAGCTGGAACAGGTTGGCCAGGCCCAGCGAGAGCGGTGCGGCGAGCGACTCGACGAACTGGTACCAGACGTTGAACGGGTTGGCCCTGAACACCGTGAAGACCGCGTAGAGCACCACGATGAGCGCGGCCACCCTGGAGGCCAGCTTCACCAGGTAGGCCAGGGAGCCCACGACGCGCTGCCAGGGGGTCGCGACGCGTCCGCCCGGCCTGGCGGGCCTGTGCGGGCGGGGCGGCGCGGAGGAGGCGACGAGCCGGTCTCCGGCGTGCGGCGGCTGGGGGGTGTCGGTCACGGCCGCTCCTCTCCAATAAGTAATTCCTTTCTTCCCATTCCAGCGGTCCCAGAACAAGGGCCCGTTGCGGCGGGTAGAGCCTTGTTTGGCATCCTGCAGACTGTGACGACTTCAGTGGGATTCGACCTTGACATGACTTTGGCCGACACCAGAGCCGGGATCGCGGCCGTTTACGACGAGCTGGCCGTTCGATTGGGCGTGCCTTTCGACAGCGCGGCGATCGTGCGCAGGCTGGGGCCGCCGCTGGAGATGGAACTGGCGAACTGGCTGCCCGCGGAAGAGGTCGCGGCGGCTGCCGATCTCTATAGGGAGATATATCCGGCTATGGGAGTTCCGGTGCACACCGCCATGCGGGGCGCGCACGACGCGATCGACGTCGTACGCCGGGGCGGCGGCCGCGTCATCGTGGTGACCGGCAAGAACGTCCGGGACGCCCGTGGCACCGTCGAATCCCTCGGGCTCGCCGTGGACGAAGTGGTCGGATCGCTTTTCGGCGCCGCCAAGGGATCGGCACTCGCGCGCTTCGGCGCGGCGGCTTATGTTGGTGACCATGTCGCGGACATCGAGGCGGCCCGCGCCGGTGGGGCCGTCAGTGTGACGGTTGCGACCGGCCCTTACACGGTGGGAGAGCTGCGTGATCACGGAGCAGATGTGGCACTGGGCGACCTGACCGAATTCGCCGCGTGGTTCGCCGGATGGCGCGAGCATGACGAACCCGGATAATTGCCCCGCATTTACCCGGTCGCCCTGGCGCGGCGCGGGGCATAACCTACATCCATCCATCCTTCTTTTCGACTGTTTGAACGAGGTCCTCCTGTGCCGAGTGGCAAGGTCAAGTGGTACGACGCCGACAAGGGTTTCGGCTTCCTCACCCGCGACGACGGCGGTGAGGTCTTCGTGCATTCCTCCGCGCTTCCCACTGGTGCGGCCCCGCTCAAGCCCGGCCAGAAGGTCGAGTTCGGCGTGGCCGAGGGGCGGCGGGGCCAGCAGGCGCTGTCCGTCAGGATCCTGGATCAGCCGCCGACGCTGGCCAAGGTCAAGCCCAAGGCCAAGCGGAAGAAGCCGGACGAGATGGTGGTCATCGTCGAGGACCTGATCAAGCTGCTCGATGACGTCTCGACTTCTTACCAGCGTGGCAAGCATCCGGACGCGGCGCACGCCAAGAAGATCGCCCAGGTCCTCAGGGCCGTCGCGGACGACCTCGACGCGTAACACCACCGGGGGCGGCCGTTTCGGGGGCGGTCAGCCGTGCGGGTTGGTCAGGGGCTTCGTCGAGTCGAGGGTGTCGCCCCGCCGCTGCTTCTCGCCCTGGTGGTCGGTTCGCCGATCGGCCCGCTGGTCGGCCCGCTGGTCGGCCCGCTGATCGGCAGGGTCGGCGAAGTCGACGGTCTCGGTGTGGTCGGGTGCCGCGGTGTGGTCGGCGGCCTCGGTGCGGTCGGGCGTTCCGTTGCGATCAGCCGTTCCCTTGAAGTCAGCCGCTCCGTTGCGTTCAGCCGCTCCGTTGCGTTCAGCCGCTCCGTTGTGGTCGGCGGCGTCGGCGTAGGCGGGGGCTTCCATAGGGTCGGCGGCTTCCATGCGGTTGGCCGTTTCGGCGTGGGCGGCCGCTTCGGCGCGTTGCCGGCGTAGCTTCGCCTTGGTGGCGCGGACGCGCTTGCGCCTGGCGATCAGCAGCCAGCCGAGCGTGCCGGTCAGGACGACCGCCAGCGTCACCAGCCCGGCCACGCCGCTCTGCGACAGTGAGAGCACCAGCCCGAACAGGCCACCGAACACCCACGCGAGCTGCAGCACCGCCTCGACCACCCCGAACGTCGACGAGCGCACCTCCTCGCCGATCTCCCGCTGCACGATCGCGTCGAGCGCCAGCTTGCCCAGCTCCTGAGCGAAGGCCGTGACCAGGCCGACCGCCAGCGCCGCCCACAGGCCGAAGAAGATCGCGGTGACGATGGTGGTCACGGCGGCCACGGCCAGCGTGACGAGCACGATGAGCTGCGGCGCGTGGTTGCGCGTCCAGTTCGCGACCGCGGCGCCCAGCAGGCCGCCCAGCCCGGCCGCCGCCGCGAGCAGCGCGATGGTCTTCGGGATGTCGAAGAACGGGTCACGCGCCCACGGCTGGTCTGCCGCCAGCCACGGCACCGCCTTGTCCTGCACCAGGAACAGCAGGAAGAACAGCAGGAACCCGGAGAAGATCCGCAGCGCCACGTTGGCCCAGACGGCCTCGGCGACCGCGGGCCCCACCTTGAGCAGGGTGCGCCAGCGGGTCGGGGCGCCCTCCTCTTCCAGGTCGGGCGAGTCGATGTGCCGCGGCAGGCGTACCGCGGCGACGCCGAGCAGCAGGAACGCCACCATCGCGACGCGCAACACCATCGCGCTGCCCAGCCACGCGGTCAGCCCCGCCCCGACCGGCACCGCCACCCCGGCCGCGACCAGCGTGAACAACGCCACCCGCGCGTTCGCCGACACCAGCGAGATGTCGGCGGGCAGCACGCTCGGCATGATCGCCGCCCGCGACACGTTGTACGCCTTCGACAGCACCAGCACGCCCAGCGCCCCGATGAACAGCGTCGGCAGGTCGCCGGGCCCCACCGCGGCGGCCATCGCGAAGCAGAGCAGCCCTCGCCCGAACAGCGTCCCGGCCATCACGTAGCGGCGCCCCGACCTGAACTTGTCGAGGATCGGCCCCACGAACGGCGCCAGCAGCGCGAACGGCAGCATGGTGATGACCAGGTAAAGGGCCACCGAACCGCGGGCCTCGCCCACGGGCACGCCGAAGAACACCGTGCTGGCCAGCGCCACCGTGACGGCCGCGTCAGTGGCGCTGTTGCCGGCCGACAGCTCGATCAGGCGGCCGAGCCCGGTGCGATCGGCGCCGTTGGCGTTCGTCAGCCGCCGCGTGGCTTTGCCGACTTTTCGGGCGCCGCTGGCGGTCGCTTTGCTCGCCCGCGCCGTGCCGCTCGCGGTGGCCTTGCTCGCGCGCACGGTCGCACGCCCCGCACCGGCGGCGCCATGCGCCATCCGCCGCGAGATGTCGCGCGCTCGCTCCCAGCCTCCCGCCACGCTTACCAGTCTTACCCGATTCGTACGAGAACTCAGTGCGGGATCCCCCGTTGTGGGCCCCCGGAGGTCTCGTGATGGGTGAGAATGAAGTGTGAGCGAACAGCACCTTTCGGCGGAGGCGGTCCGATGAGCCGCACCAGGGCCCGCGTCTCCGCTCCCGATCAGGCCTGTGTCGCCGCGGTCGATCTGGCCCGCGCCGCGGCCGAGGAGCTCGCGCGGCCGGGCGAGCCCGGCGAGCACCTCGGCTACGAGAGCGAAGGCGACCGGATCGTCACCCACTACTTCGCCTGCCTCGACCGGGCCTATCGCGGCTGGCGCTGGGCCGTCACGGTGACCCGCGCCTCGCGCGCCAAGAAGGTCACGGTCAGCGAGGCCGTTCTGCTACCCGGCTCCGGAGCGCTGCTGGCGCCCGAATGGTTGCCGTGGAGCGAGCGGCTGCGGCCGGGTGACCTCGGCGTGGGCGACCTACTGCCGACCGCGGACGACGACGACAGGCTCGCGCCGGGTTTTACCGAGATCGACGACGACGCCGACCACCAGGCGATTTTCGAGTACGGCCTGGGCCGGGCACGTGTGCTCTCGGCCATTGGCAAGGACCGGGCTGCCAGACGCTGGCACGCGGGCGAGCACGGGCCGCATACGCCGATCGCACACGCCGCTCCCGCGCAATGTTCCACCTGCGGCTTCTACTGGCTGCTCGCTGGTGAGTTGCGGCTGTCGTTCGGAGTCTGCACGAACGAATACGCGCCCGACGACGGCAAGGTCGTCACCGCCGACCACGGCTGCGGGGCCCACTCCGAGGCCGCGGTGCTGCCGCCACCGGTGGAGCAGGCCAGCCCGATCCTCGACGACCTGGGGTATGACCTCATGGAGGAGGAGTCGGGCTCGGTCGACGAATCCGCCTCGGAGGAACTCGGCCACTCCTGACCCCACCGCCCCGCCCACGGTCACCTGGTACGGCCGATGGGCGCGGCCTCTGGGCGCTGACGGCAGGTGCGTCTCACTGTCACGGTCGGCAGGCAAGGCTCGTTGGGCCGGCCGGCGGGTGCGCCTCGCTGGGTCGGTCCGCTGGGTCGGCTCGCTGGGTCGGCTCGCTGGGGTGGCCTCCGGGTGCGTCTCACTGGTGGGTGAGGCGGTTGGCAGGCGTGGCTCGTGGGCACGGCTCGGTTACCGGGTGCGGGTTCGTGGGCACGGCCGGTGGGCGGATGCGTTTCGCTGGGGCGGTTGCCGGAGGCGGGCAGGGCTTGGCGGTGCGTTTGGTGGCAGGGTCGGTCATGCTGTTCGCCGGCGGTGTGGCTTGGCGGGTTTTTGGGCGTGCCGCCGCAGGGCGTGGGATGTGAAATGGCCGGTTGGTCGGTTTGGTTGGTTTCGTTCGGCAGGGTGAGCGGGCCTGGTCGGGCGGTTGGTTCGCCGATGCGGTCGGTGGGCGTGGTTCGCGGATGCGGTCGGTACGGTTCGTGGGCGCGGTCGGCTGGGTAGCGGGCGATAGCGGGTTTCCTGTCGGCGAGGGCCGCTAACCTACGGTGGCCCCCTACCCTCAACCAGGATCGTGATCGATGAGCGACACCTACGGCACTGACCGGATGCGAGCAGCCGTTCTCTCGGCGTGGACGGCCTCGCCCGCCCGGTTCCGCGAAGACGCCAACGCGGAAGAGGACTTCGCGCTCGGCGGTTACCGCGATCGCCTGATCGTCGAGCTGGCCCAGAACGCCGCCGACGCGGCGTTGCGGGCGGGCGTGCCCGGGGTGTTGCGGCTGACGTTGCGCGGCGACGTGCTGACGGCCGCCAACACCGGCGCCCCGCTCGACGCCACCGGCGTGGAGAGCCTGTCCACCCTGCGCGCCTCCGGCAAGCGGGCCGAGGCCGGCGCTGCGGGCCGGTTCGGTGTCGGGTTCGCGGCGGTGGTGTCGGTGTGCGACGCGCCCTCGATCGGCTCGCGGGGAGCCGGGGCCGTGCGCTGGTCCCGTACGGAGACCGCGGCCCTTGTCGCCGAGATCCCGGCGCTGGCGAGCGAGCTGGCCGACCGCTCAGGGCACGTGCCGCTGCTGCGGCTGCCGTTCGACGAGCCGCCGCTCATCGACATCCCCGAAGGTTTCGACACGCTCGTCCGCCTTCCGCTGCGCGACCAGGCGTGCGCCGAGGCCGTGCGGCGGATGCTGGCCGAGACCAGCCCCGCGCTGCTGATCGGCCTGCCCGCGCTCGAGGTCATCGAGATCGAGCTCGACGGCGAGATCCGCAAGGTGCCGGCCGACGGCTGGCACGTGGTGTCGGAGTCCGGCGAGTTCACCCCCGAGGAGGTGGGCAGGCTCTTCGCCGACCGCCCCACCGAGGAGCGCGCGCGGCCCTACTGGTCGCTGCGCTGGGCGGTGCCCGTCACCGGCACCGGCGAGCCCGGGCCGCTGCCGGCCACCGTGCCGCCCGTGGTGCACGCGCCCACGCCCAGCGACGAGCCCATCGACCTGCCCGCGCTGCTGATCGCGTCGCTCCCGATGGCCACCGACCGGCGGCACGTCGCCAAGGGTCCGCTGGCCGACTTCCTGGTGGAGCGGGCGGCCGACGCCTATGTCCGGCTGCTGCGCGAGCTGCCGCGCACCTCCAAGCTGCTCGATCTCGTGCCCTCGCTGATGGGGAAGGGCGAGCTCGACGCCCGTGTGCGCCGGGCCATCCTGGAGCGCCTGCCGAGCACGCCCCTGCTGCCGGCGCTGTCGGCGCCCGCTCCGGTCGTACAGACGCCGTCGTTCGCCGATGCGAAGGTCTATGAGCCCGATGCCGAGTGGGGGCGGGGTGAGCATTCGGCGGCCGCGGGCCGGGATTCGGCCGGTGGCGGGCCCGAGGGCGAAGGGTCCGGAGCGGCCGGCTGGGTGGTCGCTGGGCGGGATGCGGCCGTGGTGGCGGGTGGTTCGGCTGAGTTGCTTGAGGCGGTCGCGGGCTTCGTGCCGGGGCTGCTGCCGGCGGGCTGGCCGGCTCGCCACCCCGCCATGGTCTCGCTCGGCGTGCGCCGGGTGGAGCTGGCCGACATCGTCGATCTGCTGTCGGGTGAGGCCACGGACACGCGGGAGCCGTCGTGGTGGCGTTCGCTCTACACGGTGCTGCCCGCCGACGACCCCGAGTCGCTGGGCGCCCTGCCGGTGCCGCTGACCGACGGCCGGGTGGTGCGCGGGCCGCGCGGCACGCTCATCCTGACCGACGGGGGCGCCGACCTCGACCTGACGCCGCTCGGGCTGCGCATCGTGCACCCCGAGGCGGCCCACCCGGCGCTGCTGCGCCTGGGCGCCGCCGAGGCCACGCCCAGGACGATCCTGGAAGACCCGCTGACCAAGGCCGCGGTCGCGGAGTCGCTCGACAGCGCCGATCCCGAGCCGGTGTCGCGGGCCGTGCTGTCCCTGGTGGGGGCGTCGGGGCTGGCGCCCGGTGAGGCGCCGTGGCTGGCCGAGCTGGCGCTGCGCGGCACCGATGGCGAGCTCTATCCGGCCGGCGAGCTGATGCTGGCCGGCGGGGCGCTGGCGAAGCTGCTGGAGTCCGGCACCCATCTGGGGGTGGCCGCGTCCGAGCTGGAGGAGACGTACGGCTCCCGCGTGCTGGCGGCGGCGGGGGTGCTCGACGGATTCGGCGTGGTGCACGAGTCCGACGTGCTACTCGACCCCGACGACTGCGACCACGACCTCGACGGCGAGACCGACTGGCTCGACCACATCCTCGACCTGCTGCCCGACCTCGACGTGCCGCCGCTGGTGCCCGAGTTTCTGGCCGTGCGCGACCTGGAGCTGGTGGCCGACTGGCCGGCCGCGCTGGCGCTGCTCACCACGCCGCCGCTGCGGGCCGCCCTGCATCCGCTGCGGGTCGACGGCGTGGAGGTGCCGTCCTACACGGCGTGGTGGCTGGCCAATCACGCGGTGCTGGGCGGGCGCAAGCCGCTGGAGCTGCGGCTCCTCGGGGCCGACCCGCTGCTGCAGGGCCTCTACGCCGACGCCCCCGCCGGGCTCGACGAGGCGGCCCTGTCCATGCTCGGCGTCCGCACGACGCTGGCCGACCTGCTGGCCTCCCATGGCGGGCCCGAGGAGCTCCTCGACCTGATGGCCGACGAGTCGATCGAGGTGGACCGGGCCCAGTTGCGCGCCCTGTGGATCGCCCTGGCGGCCGTGGACCCGTCGCGGGTGGCGCCGCCGTCCCGGGTGCGGGCGGTGCTCGGCGGGACGATCGTGGTGGCTTCGGCGGACGACGCCGTGGTGGTGGAGGCTCCCGACCTGCTGCAGCTCGTCACGGAGCGGCCGCTGGTGCTGGCCTCGTACGATCTGGCCGAGGCGCTGTCCGAGCTGCTCGACCTGCCGCTCGCCGGGGAGCTGACCTCGGGAGAGGTCACGTCCGAGGGAACCGTGCGCGACGTGCCCGCCGAGGTGCGGTCCCTGCTGCCCACGGTGCCGCGGACGTATGTGGAGCACGAGAAGCTGCTGGTCGACGGGGTGGAGTGCGCCTGGCGCTACTTCGAGGGGGCCGTGCACTGCACCGGGGTCGATGGGCTGGCTCGCGGGCTGGCCTGGGCGACCGGGCAGTGGAACGACCGCCTCGCGGTGGCCGCGCTGCTCCGTGACCCCGGCGCGGTCCCGCTGCTCCTGGCCGAGGCCGATCTGTCGTGACGGATGTCGTGGTCCGGTTGCCGGACCACGACTCCGGGTGAGCCCCTGTCAGGCGGCGCAGGTGGTGTTCGCGGCCGGGACCTTGCCCTCCAGCACGTACGCGTCCACCGTTCGCATGACGCAGGCGTTGCCGGTCAGGTAGGCGCCGTGTCCCTCGCCCTCATAGGTGACCAGGACGCCCGTCTTGAGCTGCTCGGTGAGGGTCGTCGCCCACCGGTACGGCGTGGCGGGGTCGCCCTTGCCGCCGACGACGACGATCGGGGCCGAGCCGGTGGCGTCGATGCGCTTGGCCGCGTCGTCGCCCTGGACCGGCCAGTGGGCGCAGGAGCCGCTGACGCCCTCGACCGACAGGATGGGGAAGATCTTCTTCACCTTGTCGTTCATCTTGGCGGCTTCGGCGGTGGTGGGGCGTTCGGCGTTGTCGGCGCAGTTGATCGCGGCCAGGCTCGTCATCATCGTCGAGTAGGTCCCGTCCGCCCTGCGCCCGGTGTACGCGTCCGCCAGGGACAGCAGCGTGGCGCCGTTGCCTTTGATGGCGGCGGCGGCCGCCTGTTCGAGCATGGGCCACGTCTGCTTGGCGTACAGGGGAGTGATGACGGCGAGCTGCGCCAGGCCGTACGTGAGCTCGCGGTCCCCCACCTTGAGCGGCTTGGTCTTGAGGCCGTTCAGGAGCTGTTCGACGCTCTTCTCGGCGGCGGCCGGGCTGTCGCCCAGTTCGCAGCTCTGCGCCACGCAGTCCTTGGCGAACGCCTCGAACGCCTGGTCGAAGCCGGTCGCCTGGATCACCGCCCGCTCCTCGAACGTCACCGTGGGGTCGAAGGCGCTGTCCAGGACGAAGCGGCCGACCTTCTTCGGGAAGTGGGTGGCGTAGACGGCGCCGAGGTGGGTGCCGTAGGAGAGGCCGAAGTAGTTGAGCCGCTCATCGCCGAGCGCGGCCCGCAGGACGTCGAGGTCCTTGGCCGCGTTCACGGTGCCGACGTGCGGCAGGATCTTGCCCGAGTCCTTCTCGCAGGCCGCCGCGAACTCCTTGGCCAGCTTGTCAGCGTCATCGTCCGCGCCGGCGGCCAGGAGCTTGTCGAGGTCGTCTCCGCATTTGACGCCGGAGCTGCGGTCGACGCCGCGCGGGTCGAAGCTGACCAGGTCGTAGCGGCTGCCTAGCTTGCCGAACGCGGTGGCGGCCAGGGCGAGCGTGTCCACGCCCGACGCGCCGGGGCCGCCGAAGTTGAAGACCAGCGAACCGAGGCGGTCGCCGCTCGCCTTGACGCGGATGAGCGCGAGGTCGATCTTCTCGCCGCCGGGCTCCGCGTAGTCCAGGGGGACCGGGATCCTGCCGCACTCGACGTTGGCGCCGGGGGTGGCCGGCTTGCCGTCGGGGGTGATCAGGTCGGTGCAGGGACTCCAGGCGATCGTCCCGGTGGCCGGTGCCGCAGTGCTCTTCGCCGGGGTGGCCGTGCTCCTGGCCGCCGGCTCGCCGGTGGTGCCACAGGCGGTGAGGACGACCGCCCCAAGGAGGAATGTCACTATGGGCTTCTTCATGCGTACAAGCATGGTTCGGGGGCGTATGCCGATGTAGTGGGTGCAAACACCACTTCTGGGTGACTTCGGCGAATCGCCGGAGATGACGAATGTCAGCTCCGGCGGGGGACTCCTGTCAGCGGCGCTTGGGCCGCCGGACGAGCCAGATGCCGAAGAGGCCGAAGCCGACCCCGGTCATGCAGGTCCAGATCCACCACGTGTTCTCGGGGGCGGGCCGGAAGATCAACAGGGCGATCAGCGCGACGGCCCACACACCCGTGCCGGCGGCGATGGCGACGGTGTCGTTGGTCTTGATCGGCTCCGGGTCGGGATGCCACTCCTGCTTCACGTTGTCCAGCCTAGCTTCCAATCGGGTCTCGATCTCATCACCGCCTCTTTTCGCAGCTCATGACGACTGTCACCCTTCGCGTCGTGAGTAACACACGTAGCGCGATAGATCGTTTCTTCGCCATCTCCGCACGAGGTTCGACTTTCTCCCGTGAGGTACGCGGCGGCCTGGCCACGTTCTTCACCATGGCGTACATCGTGGTCCTGAACCCGTTGATCATCGCCAACGGCAAGGACGTCCAGGGCCAGTTCATCGGCGACGGCACGACGCCCAACGTGGCGCTCGTCGCGGCCGGTACGGCCTTTGCGGCGGGCGTGCTGACGATCCTCATGGGGGTCGTCGGCAAGGTGCCCTTCGCGATGGCGGCCGGGCTCGGCCTGAACGCCTTCGTCACCTTCCAGATCGCCACGGTGATGACCTGGGAGGAGGCCATGGGCCTGGTCTTCCTCGAAGGCGTCATCATCGCCGTCCTGGTGCTGACGGGGCTCAGGACGGCGGTCTTCCACGCCATCCCGGCCCAGCTCAAGACCGCCATCAGTGTGGGCATCGGGCTGTTCATCACGTTGATCGGATTCGCGGACGCGGGCTTCGTGCGCAAGGGCGCAGGAACGCCCCTGGAGATGGGCATCGGCGGCGGCCTGACCTCGTGGCCGATCTTCGTGTTCATCATCGGGCTGCTCGCGACGGCCACGATGGTGGCGCGGAAGGTCCGGGGCGCCATCCTCATCGGCATCGTCGGGACCACGGTCCTGGCGGTCATCGTCGAACTGCTCGCCAAGGCGGGCAACTTCACGCCCCAGAACCCCGGGGGCTGGATGCTGAACCTGCCCGCCGTACCCGAGCAGATCTTCGGCTTCCACAACCCGCTGGTGCTCTTCAACGAGTTCAACCCGTTCGGCGCCTTCATCCGCGTGGACGTGCTGCTGGCCGCGCTGCTCGTGTTCACCCTGCTGATCACGGACTTCTTCGACACCATGGGCACGATCGTGGGCGTCGGCCGCCAGGCGGACCTGGTGCAGGAGGACGGGACGCTGCCGCGTACCAAGCAGATCCTGCTCGTCGACTCGATCGGCGCGGCGGCCGGTGGCGCGGGCTCGGTGTCCTCGAACACCACCTACATCGAGTCGGCGGCGGGCGTCGGCGAGGGTGCTCGCACGGGCCTGGCCAGCGTGGTGACGGGGTTGCTGTTCCTGGTGGCCATCTTCTTCGCGCCGCTCGTCACGGTCGTGCCGTACGAGGCCGCCGCTCCCGCGCTGGTCCTGGTGGGCTTCATGATGATGACCGCGATCCGGGACATCGACTGGAACGACTTCGAGATCGCCATCCCGGCGTTCTTCACCATCGTGATCATGCCGTTCACGTACTCGATCTCGAACGGCATCGGCGCAGGGTTCATCAGCTACGTGCTGATCAAGGTGGTCAGCGGCAAGACCCGCGAGATCCATCCGCTGCTGTGGGGCGTGGCCATCCTGTTCGCGATCTACTTCGCGATCGGCCCGATCAGGGCGCTGCTCGGCGTCTGAGCGAGCAGGTCGGAGCCGCCCTGCGCACGCGGGGCGGCTTCGGGGTATCAAGGGGGTACAACGCGTGAAACGACCGTTATTTAGGGAAATATCTTGCCATGCCGTATAGTTAGCAAAGGTAATGACACGTGCTAACCAAAACCCAGCCCAAGATGGACCTGCGCAGCGACGCAGGCCTGGCTTCAGCCCTGCGCGTTTCCTTGGCAAGGCTGACCAGGCGCCTCCGACGACAGGCGGCGGCTCACCCGCTGACGCCCACCCAGTTCGCGACGCTCGCCGCCGTGGAACGGCATTCCGGGATAACCCCCGGCGAATTGGCCGAGCTCGAGAAGGTGCAACCGCCCTCGATGACGCGCGTGATCGCCGCACTCGAGGAACGCGGCCTGCTCGCCCGTACCCCGCATCCGACCGACCGGCGCCAGGTGACCGTGACCGTGACCGAGGCCGCCCAGAAGTTGCTGAAGGAGGAACGCCGCCGCAAGGAGGCGTGGCTGACCCAGCGGGTGAAGGAACTCTCGCCCGAGGAGCGGTCGATCCTGCGGCAGGCGGCGCCGATCCTGGAGAAGCTCAGCAAGATCTAGAGCCTGAGGAACCCAGGACCGGGATGTTCCGGTCACTCAGGATTCACAACTATCGCATGTTCGCAGCCGGGGGCACCGTCTCCAACGTCGGCACCTGGCTGCAGCGCACCGCCCAGGACTGGTTGATCCTCGACCTGACCAACGGCAGCGCGGCGGCGCTCGGAATGGCGACCGCGCTGCAGTTCCTGCCGATGCTGCTGTTCGGGATGTTCGGCGGCGTGCTCGCCGACCGCTATCCCAAGCGGCCCATCCTCATCGCCGCGCAGACGTTGATGGCCGGGCTGGCCCTCACCATCGGCGTGCTCACGATGACGGGCTCCGCCCAGGTCTGGCATGTGTACGTGATGGCGTTCACGCTCGGCATGATCTCTTGCGTGGAGGTGCCGACGCGGCAGGCGTTCGTGGTCGAGATGGTCGGCCGCCAGGACCTGCCCAACGCGATCGCGCTCAACAGCTCCATCTTCAACCTGGCCCGCGTGGTCGGCCCGGCGCTGGCCGGCGTGCTGATCTACGTGTTCGCCGGAACCGGGCCGCTCTTCCTGATCAACGCGCTGACCTTCGGCGGCGTGATCTCCAGCCTGGTCTTCATGCGGAAGTCCGAGCTGAACGTCTCCGAGCGCGTGCCCAGGGCCAAGGGGCAGCTCCGCGAAGGGCTCCGGTACGTGGTGCAGCGTGAAGAGCTGCTCATGCCGGTGCTGCTGATCGGGTTCGTGTCGATGTTCTCGCAGTCGTTCTCGATGTCGATCGCGCTGATGGCGCGCGAGGTGTTCAAGGCGGGGGCGTCCTCGTTCGGCCTGGCCTCCAGCATGTTCGCGGTGGGGGCGCTCGGCGGGGCGCTGCTGGCCGCGCGGCGGGCGCGGCTGTCGAAGAAGGTGCTGTTCGCTGGGGCGATCGGGTTCGGGGTGTTCCAGATCGCGACCGGGCTGGCGCCGTTCTATCCCGCGTACCTGCTGCTGCTGATCCCGACCGGGATCGCGCTGATCACGATCAACACGGCCGCCAACGCGAGCGTTCAGCTCGCGACCTCGCAGGAGATGCGGGGGCGGGTCATGGGGATCTACATGCTGGTGTTCACCGGCGGCGCCCCGCTGGGCGCGCCGCTGATCGGGTGGCTGTCCGAGCTGGGCGGGCCCCGGATGGGCGTGGTCCTGTCCGGCGTGCTGGTCCTGGTCGGCACCGGGCTGGCGGTGCTCATGACGCGCCTGATCAGCTCACGGGTGAGCCGGCCGGTGCTGGCGATGGCCTGAGCGCAGACAAGAGCAATGGCATGAGCGCCGACCAGAGCGATGGCATGAGCGCTGGCGTGAACGGTGCCGTCAGTCGGTGAGAATCTGATGGCATGAGGCTTTTTGCGGCTCTGGTGCCGCCCGACACGGTGCTGGACGAGATCTCGGACGCGATCGCGCCGCACGTGGGGCAGGTGCCGGGGCTGCGCTGGCCTGACCGGGCCACGTGGCACATCACGCTCGGGTTCTTCGGCGAGGTGCCCGATCACCTGCTGCCCGAGGTGGAGGAGCGCCTGGCCCGCGCCGTGCACCGCCACTCCGCCCTGGACCTGGCCTTCGACGGGTTCGGGGCCTTCTCCTCCGTACGCCGGGCCCGCGTCTTCTGGGCGGGCGTCACCGGCGACTCCATGGTCAGGCTGTCCGACTCCGTCAAGGCGGGCGCCCGGCGGGCCGGAGCCCCGCACCCGGACGAGAAACGTTTCCACCCGCACCTCACGCTGGCCAGGGCCAAGACGGAGACGGACCTCCGCCCCCTGGTCGAGTCGCTGACCGGGTTCAGCGGCTCGCCGTGGCGGGCGGAGTCCGTCCGTCTCGTCCGCAGCCACACCGGGCCTCAGGTGAGGTACGAGTCACTCGCCGAATGGGCACTCGCACCCGCCGAGCGGAGCTAGGCTCCAGGACGTGGATCGTCCTCGCTCCTGGCTGCTGCCCGTCGTGCTCGGCCTGCTGCTGCTGATCGTGATCGTCGGCGCCCTGCTGACCTGACGCCTCGTTACCAGGCGTAGTCCTCCGGCGCGGTGCGGTGACCGGGGAAGATCTCGTCGAGACGGGCCAGGGCGGCCTCGTCCAGCTCGATCTCCACGGCGCGCAGGCTGCCTTCGAGCTGCTCCATGGTGCGCGGGCCGATGATCGGCGCGGCGACCGCCCGCTGCTTGAGCAGCCAGGCCAGCGCCACGTTGGCCGGCTCCTCGTTCAGCTCGTCACAGAACTTCTCGTACTGCTCGATCGCGTCGCGGTGCTTCTCGAGCTGCTTGACCATGTGGTCGGCGCCCGAGCGGCCCTTGTCCAGCTTGCGTAGCACGCCGCCCAGCAGGCCGCCGGCCAGCGGGCTCCACGGGATCACGCCGAGGCCGTAGTCCTCGCACGCGGGCAGCACCTCCAGCTCGGGCGCGCGCGTGAGCAGGTTGTAGTGGGACTGCTCGCTGACGAGCCCGGTGAAGTTGCGCCGGTTGGCGACCTCCTGGGCCTTGGCGATGTGCCAGCCCGCGAAGTTGGAGGAACCCACGTAGAGGATCTTGCCCTGCTGCCGCAGGACCTCCATGGCCTCCCAGAACTCCTCGAAGGGGGTGTTCCTGTCGACGTGGTGGGCCTGGTAGATGTCGATGTAGTCGGTCTGCATGCGCTTCAGCGAGGCGTCGCAGGCCCGGCGGATGTTGAGCGCGGACAGGCCGCGCTCGTTCGGCCAGTCGCCCATGTCGCCGTAGACCTTGGTCGCGATGACCGTCTTCTCCCGGCGGCCGCCGCCCTGGGCGAACCACTTGCCGAGGATGGTCTCCGTGATGCCCTCGCCCTTCTTCCCGCCGTAGACGTTGGCGGAGTCGAAGAAGTTGAGCCCCAGCTCATGAGCCCGGTCCATGATGGCGAAGGAGTCATCCTCCGTCGTGCGCGGACCGAAGTTCATGGTGCCGAGACAGAGCGGGCTCACCAGGAGACCGGTGCGTCCGAGGTTGACATAGTCCATGACCCAACCCTAAAGACCTGGAGTGCACTCCAGGCCATAGACTGAATTTTCATGATCTTGGGTGAAGCGTGATCGTCCTGCTCCGCGCCGCCGTGCCGCTCTTCCTGGCCATGGTCATGGGCATGATCGGCTCGCTGGTGGTCACCTCGGTGCTCGGCAAGCATGACACGGTCACGCTGGCGGCGTTCGCGGTCATGACCGCCGTTCTCACCCCCGCGACCGCCGCCGTGCAGGGCGCGCTGCGCGGGCTCGGGCCCTTCGTCGCCCCGCACCGCGAGGACCCGGGGGTGGCCGTGCCGATCGTCCGGGACGCGCGCTGGCTCAGCCTCGCCACGGGCGCGCTGGGGGCGGTGGCCGTGCTCTGCGTGCCGCTGCTCGCGGGCGTGTCGGGGGTGCCCGGCGAGGTGGTGCGCGAGCTGGGGCTGCTGCCGTTCTTCCTGGCGGCGTACCTGCTGATCTTCGCCTCCACCGGCGGCGCGAGCACCATCCTGGTCGCGCTGGGACGCAGCCGCGACGTGCTCTGGTCGAACCTGGCCTTCGGGCTCGTGCTCGCCGCCCTCACCGTCGCGCTGGTGCCACGGCTCGGGCTGACCGGGGTGGGGATCGCCTGGGTGGTCGCGATCGCGGTGGCGGCGGTCGTGTCGAGCCTCTGCCTGCGCCGGGCGTTCGGGCGGCCCATCGGGCAGGCCAGGCCCAGGATCGGCGAGATCGTCAACCTGGCGAAGGTGAGCATTCCGCTGGCCGGGACCGTGCTGATCAAGTTCGGGGTGCTGGGCGTGGTCACGTTCGCCGCGAGCACCACCAGCACGCGCGACACCGCCGCCCACGCGGTGCTGACCACGCTGACCGGCTTCATCATGACGGCCTCCATCGCCATCGGGCAGGCGTCGGTGCCGGAGGTGGCGCGCGCCACGGACGTGGCAGGGGCGCGCCGGGCCAACCGGAGCGCGGCGCTGCTCGCCGTGCTGGGGACGCTCGTGGGCGCCGCGCTGCTGCTCGGGCTCGGGGACCGGCTGCTGATGCTGTTCAGCGACGACGTGGCGGTGCGGGAGCGGGTGCTGGCGCTGCTGCCGCTGATGCTGCTGGCCTCGGCCTTCGACGCGGCCCAGGCGGTGCAGGGGATCGGGCTGACCGCGCTCAAGCGCTCGGCGTCCAGCCTGATGTATTTCGCGATCGGGTACGGGCTGCTGGTCGTGGCCGCCGTACCCGTGGCCAGGACCTGGGGGATCACCGGGCTGTGGGTGGCCATGGCGGTGGCCAACGCGCTGCTGGTGGTGCTGCAGGGCACCGGCTTCCGCCGCCACAGCGCCAGGGTGGTCGCCCTCGCCGCCTAACGGCCCGGAAGCTGAGGCATGATGGCGAGGTGGGGGATGTCGTGATCAGGGTGCTCGCCGTCGCGGCGGCGAGCTGTCTTCTAGCCGCCGCGCCCGCCTACGCGGCGCCGGCCGACGACGGGATGGAGAAGTTCTTCACCTTCAAGGATCCGGCGATCACGGAGTCGAGCGGGCTGGCCGTGTCGCCGACCCACGAAGGCGTCTACTACACGCACAACGACAGCTCGGCCACGCCGACCTTCTACGCGGTGGACGGGCAGGGGCGCACGCGGGCCACGTTCCAGGTGCAGGGGGCGCAGGCGCGCGACTGGGAGGCGATGGCGGCCACCAAGGACCCGGCGACGGGGCGGGGCGTGCTGTGGTTCGCCGACATCGGCGACAATCTCGACGGCGCCTGGCCCAACGTCTCCGTCTACAAGGTGATGGAGCCCCGGACGCTCAGGAACGCGGCGCTGCCCGCGACCCGCTACCGGTTCCGCTACGCGGACGGCGGGCGCAACGCCGAGGGCATCATGATCAACCCGAAGACCGGGCGCCTCTACGTCGTGTCCAAGGAGTTCGCCGGGTCGGTCTACGCGGCGCCCAAGCAGTTGCGGGCCGACCGGGTCAACGTCCTGCGCAAGGTCACGGGCGCGCCCATCATGGCCACCGACGCCGCCTACGCGCCCGACGGCTCGTCGTACGTCGTCCGCACCTACTTCTCGGCCACCCTGTTCCGGCCGTCGGGGGAGACGATCGCCAAGGTGTCGATGCCGGAGCTGAAGCAGGCGGAGTCGATCGCGTACACGGCCGACGGCAAGGCCCTGCTCACGGGCACGGAGGGGCCGCGCAGCCCGGTCTACCGGGTGCCGATCCCGGGCGACGCCCGCCCGGCCACGCCCACGCCGAGCCCCGTCAGGGCGGAGCGCAAGGAGCCCAAGGAAGAGGCGAGCCCGGCCGCCTCCGGGCTGACGGCCAAAGACGTGTTCATCTGGCTCGCGGCGGCCGTGGCGGCCACCGGGGTGATCACCTTCCTGGCGCGCAGGACGCGATGACTAGCGGAAGGTCATCATGTCGCCCCTGAGCGCGCGCTCGACCACCTCGATCGAGCGCGACAGGCGCACCAGGCGCGGGCCCTCCTCGCGATAGGTGTCGAGGACCGCCTCGATCGCGTGCGGCGGCAGGTGCCCCTTGAGGTCCACCGCCGCCGCCCGGTAGCCCGCGCGGGCCGCCTGGACGGCCGAGCCGACGTGGTGCCTGGCCATGCTGGCCAGCGCGATCGGGTGCCGTCGCAGCACCTCGTACGCCCGGTAGTCCGGTGGCACCGCGTCGAGCAGCCAGGCCACGGCCGAGGTCTCCCAGTCGGGGACGCTGGGCGGCCGGACCTCGGCCGGCCATTCCGGTGGGACGTACATAGGGGCATCGTACTCATGTTCGATTCGCCCGGATATGGCGGGGGCGGCTGGTTAGCCGGAAAATCAACGTGTGACGGAAAAGATCGGAGTCGTGGGCGCGGGCATCGTCGGGCTGGCGGTGGCGCGCGAGCTGGCCGCCGTCAGGGGCGCCGAGGTGACCGTGCTGGAGAAGGAGGGCCGCGTCGGGGCCCACCAGACCGGGCACAACAGCGGTGTCGTCCACGCGGGCATCTACTACCCGCCGGGCTCGCTCAAGGCCCGGCTCTGCCGCGAGGGCGTGGCGCTGCTCAAGGAATATTGCGCGGCGCACGGGCTGCCGTACCAGGAGGCCGGGAAGCTGGTCGTGGCGAGCACCCGCGCCGAGCGGGCGCCGCTGCGCGCGCTGGCCGAGCGGGCCCGCGCCAACGGGGTGCCCGGCATCGCCGAGCTGGACGGGCTCGCCCTGCGCGAGATCGAGCCGCACGCGATCGGCGTCGGCGCGATCCACTCGCCGCACACCGCGATCTGCGACTTCCCCGCCGTCGCGGGCCGGCTCGCGCTCGACGTGGCCGAGATGGGCGGATCCGTCCGCCTCTCGCACCCCGTCAGGGCGATCAGGGAGCGGCCGGGCAGGGTGGAGGTGCTGGCCGGACGGCGCAAGTTCGCCTTCGACCGCCTGGTGGTCTGTGGCGGCCTGGGCACCGACGCGGTGTCCAGGATGGTGGGGGCGCCGGGTGACGTGCGGATCGTCCCGTTCAGGGGTGAGTTCTACGCCCTCAAGGGCGCGGCCAGGGACCTGGTACGAGGGCTGATCTACCCGGTGCCCGACCCCCGCTACCCGTTCCTGGGCGTGCACCTGACGCGGCAGATCGGCGGCGGGGTGCTGGTGGGGCCGAACGCGGTGCTGGCGCTGGCCTACGAAGGCTACAAAAGGCGAAATTTCCGTAATGTAGGGCAAATTCTTGGCTGGCCCGGCACCCTCCGACTGGCCAGAACCCACTGGCGTACCGGCTTCAAGGAAATCTACGGATCGCTCGTCAAAAGCGTCTTCGTCCGGGAGGCCCGGCGCTACGTTCCCGAGCTCACCGCCGCTGACCTCGAACGAGCCCCAGGCGGCGTCCGCGCGCAAGCCGTCGCCAGAGACGGCCGCATGGTCGACGACTTCGTGGTGGACGTGCACGGAAAGGTGGTCCTCGTCCGCAACGCGCCCTCTCCCGCCGCCACGTCGAGTCTCGCCATTGCCCGGCACATTGCCGGAATTGTCCCAGCACTCGTCCGATGAGGGCATCCTTGACTGTGATGGAATCACGCCTGCTGATAGTCGAGGACGATCCGAACATCCTCGAACTCCTCGCCGCGAGCCTCAGGTTCGCGGGCTTCGAGGTGACCACGGCCAAGAGCGGCCTCGACGCCGTCGCCGCCGTGCAACGACACCGCCCCGACCTTGTCGTGCTCGACGTCATGCTGCCCGACCTGGACGGATTCGAGATCGTCAGGCGGCTGCGCGGCGGTGGGCTGCACACGCCGGTGGTGTTCCTGACCGCTCGTGACGAGACCGAGGACAAGATCCGCGGGCTCACGATCGGCGGCGACGACTACGTGACCAAGCCGTTCAGCCTGGAGGAGGTGGTCGCGAGGATCCACGCCGTGCTGCGCCGTACGAGCGGGGACGCGCAGGCCGCACCGCCCCGGCTGACGTTCGCCGACATCGAGCTGGACGAGGAGAGCCACGAGGTGTGGCGCGGGGGCAACGCCGTGGCGCTGTCGCCGACCGAGTTCAAGCTCCTGCGATACTTCATGACGAACGCCGGCCGCGTCCTGTCCAAGCCGCAGATCCTCGACCACGTGTGGGACTACGACTTCCGGGGCGAGGTGGGCATCGTGGAGTCGTACGTGTCCGTGCTGCGCCGGAAGATCGACAACCGCAGCCCGCGACTCATCCACACCCTCCGGGGCGTCGGATACGTCCTCAGACTGCCGCCGAGTCCCTAATGCGCGGCCTGCCGCTGAGAATCAAGCTCATCGCGTCGATGCTGGCCCTGCTCGGCTTCGGCATGACCTTCATCGGGCTGGTGAGCGTCTCGGTGCTGCACGGCTACCTGCTGGACCGCGTGGACAGCCAGCTCACGCTGCTCGGCGCGCGCATGGACAAGAAGGTCAGGAGCGACTGGCGCAAGGACCTGGAGACCGCCGACCGGCCGATCCTCATCGAGTCCGACGCGATAGCCCTGGTCAGGGAGCCCGGCAGAGACTTCGTCCCGATGCTGACCCATCGCGACGTGGACCTGAAGCCGAAGCCCGTGCTGGCCCCCTCGCCGGGCGACGAGCACTACACCGCGCCCGCCCTGAGCGGCGGCGGCGAGTGGCGGGTGCTGGAGAACGTGACCCAGCGGCGCACACTCGTGGTCGCGGTGGACCTAGAGGAGGTCGACGCGATCACCCGGCGGCTCGTGCTCATCGAACTGCTGGGCGGCGGCGGCATCCTGCTCATCCTGGCCGTCGTGGGCGTCACGATCGTGCGGCGCAGCATGCGGCCGCTCGGCCAGATCGAGCGCACGGCCGAGGCCATCGCGGCGGGCGACCTGGGCCGCCGGGTGCCGGACGGCGACCCCCGCACCGAGGTGGGCGGCCTGGCCAGGTCGCTGAACGGGATGCTGGCCCAGATCGAGGCCGCGTTCACCGCCAGGTCGGAGTCCGAGGCGGCGGCCCGGCGCTCCGAGGACCGGATGCGCCAGTTCGTCGGCGACGCCTCGCACGAGCTGCGCACGCCGCTGACCTCGATCCGGGGCTTCGCCGAGTACGCCAGGCAGAACCCCGGCGCCGACCCGGCCGAGCTGATGCAGCGCGTGGAGAAGGCCGCGGGCCGGATGAGCGTCCTGGTGGACGACCTGCTGCTGCTGGCCAGGGTGGACCAGCAGCGGCCGCTGCAGATGCAGCCGGTGGACATGCTGGCGCTGGCGGCGGACGCCGTACAGGATGCCCGGATCCTCGCCCCCGACCGGCTGGTGAAGCTGGACGTGGTCGGCGGCGCGGCGCTGATCGTCTCCGGCGACGAGGTGCGCCTGCGCCAGGTCATCAGCAACCTCGTCACCAACGCGATCGTGCACACCGAGCCCGGCTCCCCGATCATCGTGCGGGCCGGGGCGAGCACGGACCGGCTCTTCATCGAGGTCGTCGACACCGGCCCAGGACTCACCCCCGAGCAGGTCGAGCGGGTCTTCGAACGCTTCTACCGGGCCGACTCCGCCCGCTCGCGCCGCCGCTCCGCCGAGGACCGGGGCAGCGGGCTCGGCCTGGCGATCGTGCGGGCCCTCGTGCTGGCCCACGGCGGCACCGTCACCCTGGAGAGCTCGCCGGGGAACGGCTCCACCTTCCGGGTCGAACTCCCACTCGCCTTGGAGTGACCCTTCAGCTAACCCTCAGGTGTCTGCGTCACTCTAAGTAGGTGACGAAACCCGAGGCGCTGATCATGGTGGTGGACGACGAGCCCAGCATCAGGGATCTGCTCTCCGCCAGCCTGCGCTTCTCCGGGTTCGAGGTGCTGACCGCCGCCGACGGCGAGGAGGCCGTCGAAGTGGCCGTACGCGCCTCGCCCGACCTCGTGGTGCTCGACGTGATGCTGCCCGACCTGGACGGGTTCGAGGTGGCCAAGCGCATCGACGCGCCCGTGCTGTTCCTGACCGCCCGCGAGGCCACCGAGGACAAGATCACCGGGCTGCGGGTGGGTGACGACTACGTGACCAAGCCGTTCAGCCTGGAGGAGGTGCAGGCCAGGATCCGGGCCGTGCTGCGGCGCACCCGGGGCGAGGCCGCGCCCGTCACCAGGCTGAAGGTGGCCGACCTCGAACTGGACGAGGACGCGCGCGAGGTCTGGCGCGGCGGCCGTCAGGTACGGCTGTCGCCGACCGAGTTCAAGCTGCTGCACTACTTCATGGTCAACGCCGGCCGCGTGGTGTCGAAGGCGCAGATCCTCGACCACGTCTGGAACTACGACTTCGGCGGCGATGCCGGGGTGGTCGAGTCGTACGTCTCCTACCTCCGGCGCAAGGTCGACGACGTCGAGCCGCGGCTGATCCACACCCTGCGCAGCGTCGGCTACGTCCTGAGGGAGCCACCGGCGGGCTAGGCGCCCGCGCCCTGGGTAGCGTGGGTGGTATGGATCTGCTGGGCGCGTTGGAGTCGTTGCGCCGTCCGCTGGACGGGGAGCTGTTCCCGCTGGCCGTGGGCGAGGCGGCGGCCGACAGGCGGGCGTTGCGGGAGCTGACCGGGCAGCTCGACGACTACCTGCTGCCCAGGCTGCGCGCCCTCGACGCGCCGCTGCTCGCCGTCGTCGGCGGTTCCACTGGGGCGGGCAAGTCCACACTGGTCAACTCGCTGGTCGGCGCCGATGTGGCCGAGCCGGGGGTGCTCCGCCCGACCACGCTGGTGCCCACGCTCGTCGCCAGCCCGGCCGACCGGGCCTGGTTCATGGGTCAGAACGTGCTGCCCGGCCTGTCCCGCGCCACCGGCGACGGCCCCGGCGCGCTGCGCGTGGTGACCTCCGACGCGCTGGGCTCGGGGCTGGCGCTGCTCGACGCACCCGACATCGACTCGGTGGTCACCGCCAACAGGGAACTGGCCGCCCAGCTCCTGGCGGCCGCCGACCTGTGGCTGTTCGTCACCACCGCAGCCCGCTACGCCGACGAGGTGCCGTGGAGCTTCCTGCGCTCGGCCCGCGAACGCAGCACCGCGCTGGCCGTCGTCCTCGACCGGGCGCCCGCCGACGCCGTCGAGCCCGTCTCACGCGACCTGTCACGCCTGCTCACCGAGAACGGCCTGGCCGGCACGCGCCTGTTCACCGTCCCCGAGGCCGCGCTGCCCGACGAGAAGGCCCGCCTGCCCGCCTCCTGCGTCGAGCCCATCTCGGCCTGGCTCACCGGGCTGGCCGCCGACGCCGCCGAACGGGCCCGTGTCGTACGTCAAACCCTGTCGGGAGCGCTCGACAGCCTGGCCACCCGGGTGCCGTCGCTGGCCACGGCCGTCGAACGCCAGCAGGACGCCTTCGACGGGCTGCGCTCCATCGTGTCCGGGGCCTACGCGGGCGGGATGGCCGACTTCGACGAGGGGATGCGCGACGGGTCGCTGCTGCGGGGCGAGGTGCTGGCCCGCTGGCAGGACTTCATCGGCACCGGCGACCTCATGCGCTCCCTGGAGAGCCGGGTGGGGTGGCTGCGCGACCGGGTCGTCGGCTTCTTCACGGGGCGGGTGCCGGAGGCCCGGCTCAGGGACGCGCTGGAGAGCGGCGTCGAGACGCTGATCAGGGGCGCCGCCGACGGGGCCGCCGAACGCGGTCTGGACGGCTGGTCGGCCGCGCCCGGCGGGCCGGGGCTGCTCGAACGGCTCGGCGTCGTCGAGTCGGCCCGCCTCGGCCGGGCCTCGCCCGACCTGGGCAAACGGGCCGAGGCGGCGGTGCGGGGGTGGCAGGACTACGTGCTGGACCTGGTGCGGGAAGAGGGCGCCGAGCGGCGTACGACGGCTCGGGTGGCCTCCTTCGGGGTGAACGGGGCCGGGCTGCTGCTCATGCTGGCGGTGTTCGCCTCGACCGGTGGGCTGACGGGGATCGAGGTGGGGATCGCGGGCGGGACGAGCGTGCTGTCGCAGAAGCTGCTGGAGGCCGTGTTCGGGGACCAGGCGGTGCGGTCGCTGACCGTGCGGGCGCGGGAGGACCTGCGGGAACGGGTGCGGGGGTTGCTGGCGGAGGAGGCCGCGCGGTTCACGGCGCAACTGGAGACGGTGGAGCCGCCCAAGGGCACGGCGGGCATGCTGCGCACCGCCGCCCGGCGCATCCACGACCACCGCTCCGAGCTGCCCACGACGGCCCGGACGGCCGAGCTGCCGGCTCCGGTCACACGCCGGGGTGGCGAGGGGCCGGAGGAGAGGTCGTGAGGCTGCTGCGCCGCAAGGAGGGGCCGTCGCTCGACTCCAGGCTGGCCGCCCTGCTGGAGGCGGCCACGCTGGGTGAGGGGCGGCTGTCCGCCGAGGCCGTGGCCGGTGCGCGGGCGGTGGCCGAGCGTGCGGGCGTACGCCGTGAGCTGTCCATCGACCACACCGTGGCCGCGCTGGCGGGAGCGACCGGCAGCGGGAAGTCCTCCCTCTACAACGCCCTGGCCGGTGAGGAGCTGGCGACCGTGGGCGTCACCAGGCCCACGACCTCGGCCGCCCAGGCCGCCCTCTGGGACGGCGACGGCGCGGGCCCGCTGCTGGACTGGCTGGAGGTGCCCCGGCGCCACGCCACCACGCCCGAGACCGACCTGTCGGGGCTGGTCCTGCTGGACCTGCCCGACCACGACTCCATCCGGCTGTCCCACCGGCTGGAGGTCGATCGCCTGGTGGAGCAGGTCGATCTGCTGGTGTGGGTGGTGGATCCGCAGAAATACGCCGACGCCGCCCTCCACGAGCGCTACCTGCGCCCTTTGGCCGGGCACGCGGACGTGATGCTGGTGGTGCTCAACCAGGTGGACCGGCTGCCGGCCCAGGCCGTGGAGCGCTGCCTGGCCGACCTGCGCCGGCTGCTGGACGACGACGGGCTGACGGGGGTGCCGGTGCTCGCGGTCTCGGCCCGTACGGGGCGGGGCCTGGCCGAACTGCGCTCGGTCCTCGGCGACCGCGTCTCGGAGCGCAAGTCGTGGTCCGCCCGGCTGGCCGCCGACATCACCACCGCCGCCGACCACCTGGCCACCGCCGGGGGCGGTGAGGCGGAGGACGAGAGCAAGCGGATCGACGGGGCCGGCCGGGCGCTCACCGGGGCATTGTGTGCGGCGGCCGGCGTGCCGCTGGTGGTGGAGGCCGTGGCCAAGGGGCATCGGCATCGGGCCGTGGTCGCCACCGGGTGGCCGGTCACGAGGTGGGTCAGGAGGTTCCGGCCCGACCCGCTCCGCAGGCTGCGCCTCGGCACCGCCACCGCCGCTACCGGGGGCCGGGAGATCGTGGGGCGGACGTCCGTGCCGGCGGCGTCGGCCGTACAGCGGGCTCAGGTCGAGACGGCGCTCAGGGACGTCGGCGAGGTGGCCGCGTCCGGGGTGCCGGGACCGTGGGCGGGGGCGGTGCGGCAGGCGGCCAGGGCCCATGCCCGCGAGCTGGCCGACGCCGTGGACCGGGCCGTGGCCACGACGTCGGTCGGCGCCACCAGACGGCCCAGGTGGTGGCGGGCCGTGAACGTGCTGCAGTGGCTGGTGTTCGCCACCATGCTGTCCGGCGCGCTGTGGCTGGGCGCGCTGTTCGGGATGGACTACCTGCGTCTGCCCCAGCCGCCGCTGCCGACCGCCGGCGTGGTGCCGTGGCCGACGGTGCTGCTGGGCGGTGGGGCGCTGGCGGGCGTGCTGATCGCGCTGCTGTCACGGCTGGCGGCCTGGGCGGGTGGCAGACGCCGCGCCCGCCGTACGGGCAAGGCCCTGCGCGCGTCCATCGGCCAGGTCGGCGAGGAGCTCGTGATCGCACCCGTGGCGGCGGAGCTGGACCGGCACGCCCGCTTCACCGAGGCCCTGGACCTGGCCAGGACCAAGACCTGATCAGGAGACCGAGCAGCCGTTCATCTGCTGGTATTTCTTGTTGAACATGGCGATCTTCTCTTCCGCCTCCGGCTTCTCCAACACGAAGAGGGTGGCGACGCCCGGTTCGCTGAGGGCGCCGCCGAAGACGCGCCAGGTGTCGGGTGCCGAGCTCATGATGCCGCTGCCGTCGTCTTTCCCGACGAGGTCGCCATCGACGTACTCACTGACGCGAACCCCGCGCTCCTTCAGCAATGCCCGCACCTCGGGCACGGTCTTGTTGCGGTACGGCACACAGTGCATCGGCTCGCCCTTGGCGGCGAACGAGGTGGTGCTCTCGTACTTCTCGCCCGGCCGCGCCTTCCTGCTCACGTCGATGTTGGCGGTGCCCTTGAAGTTCATGGGGATCTTCACGCCGATGGCGCAGCCGTCCACCCGCTCGCACGGGCCCGGGGGATAGATGCCCTTGATCTCGGTCAGGTACTGGTTGTCCGGAGACGTCGGGAAGACCTGGCCCTCGAAGGCGGCGGTCGCGGGGATCACCCTCAGCGTGATGTCCAGGCTGGCGGCCCGCAACTGCTCTTCGTAGATCTTCGGGTTGGCGTAGAGGTCCTTGACCTCGATGACGTAGTAGCCGTTCTCCTCCTTGATGTCGAGCGCGGCGGCGGGCGAGGCCGGAAGCAGCCAGGTGACCGCCACGGCCCCGCCCGCCAGCAGGGCGCCCGCGGGGATGGCCAGCCGCAGGCTCGGGAGCCTGCGGGCCCTGACGGGCGCGGGGGCGGGCTCGTTCGTCATGATCTCGTGCATCAGCGCGCGGGCGCCCTCGCTCACGCCGGTGACGGGGGGCGCCGCGAATCGGGCGACGACGCGGTCGGTGTCCTGCTTCATGACTGTCCCTTCGCGAGCGAGACGGCTCGGTGGCCGTAGTCGTTGAGGTCGGGGTCGAGGGCGGCCAGCTCCTTGGCCAGCCGCTTGCGGGCGCGGTGCAGGCGCAGCCGGGCGGCTCCGCGTGAGCAGCCGAGCACCTTCGCGATCTCGGGTCCGCTGAGCCCTTCCCAGGCGACCAGCGAGAGCAGCTCCTTGTCGTCGTCCGTGAGCCGCTGGAAGGCCTGGTGGGCCGAGTCGTGCGCGGTGACGGGCTCGGACCAGGTCGTGACCTCCTCGCGCAGCCGTACGGCCAGGGCGATCCGGCGTTCCTCGGCGCGGAAGTGGTTGGCGAGTACGCGCCTGGCGACGCCGTACAGCCAGAGCTTGGCTTCGTCGCCCTTCGGGACGGCGTTCAGGCGGCGCCAGGCCGTGGTGAAGGTCTCCGCGATGACGTCCGCTATGTCGTCCGGCGACCCGGCGCGGCGCCGCACATAGCTGGCGATGGCGGGATAGTGCGCCATATAGATCTCCTCGAAGCGTTGTTCGGCCTCAGACGGGCCCATGCGGAGTTCCTTCCGATCGGCGAACACATTTGAGGAGATGTCCGGATACGTGGGGGGTGTTTCACCCGTTCCCGAGAGATTCCGCGACCGTACGGAGGGCTGAGAGGAGGGGGCGCAGGAGAGGATGGACGTCGGAGCCGCGGCGTACGGCGGCGAAGACGCGGCGCTCGGGGCCCGGCGTGCGGCGGACGACGACGCCCGGCAGCGCCATGTCCCGCAGCGCCAGCCGCGGCACGAGCGCCACCCCGGCCCCCGCGCCCACCAGCGCGACCACGGCGCGGAAGTCGTCGGAGCAGTGCACCAGATCGGGCGTGAAGCCCGCCTGCTGGCACGCGAACGTGATCATGTCGTGCACCGGATTGCCCGGATAGGGCCCGATCCAGGTCTCCCCGGCCAGCGACACCAGCGCGACCGGCTCGTCCAGGGGCGGCGCCGGGTCGATCGACACGGCGAGGGGCGGCGCCGGGTCGATCGACACGGCGAGGGGCGGCGCCGGGTCGATTGACGCGGCGAGGGGCGGCGCCGGGTCGATCGACACGGCGAGGGGCGGCGCCGGGTCGATTGACGCGGCGAGAGGCGGCGCGGGGCCGGTCGGCGCGGCGAGAGGCGGCGCCGGGTCGAGGGGGAGCGCCGGGTTGAGCGGCTCGGCCAGGGCGTGGTCGCGGGGGAGGACCAGGTCGAACGGTTCGGCGTACAGGGGGCGGCGGGACAGGCGGGGGTCGGTGGCGTCGGGTGCGCCGCGGTATTCGACCGTGATGGCCAGGTCAGCCCGCCCGTCCAGCAGCAGCGCCAGGCTGTGGTCGCCCTCGGCGTCGAGCACGCGGACGCGCAGCCCGGGGGCCGTGGCGCGTAAGGCGGCGATGGCGGGGGAGAGCACGGCGCTGATCGCGGTGGCGAAGCAGGCCACGGTGACCTCGCCGGCCTCGCCCGTCGTGTACGCGGCCACCTCCGCCTCGGCACGTTCGAGCTGGGCGAGCACCTCGTTGGCGTGGCTCAGCATGATCTTGCCGACCGCGGTCAGGCGCACGCCGCGCCCGTCACGGGTGAACAGCCGGTGCCCCACCTCGTGCTCCAGGGCGACGAGCTGCTGGGACACGGCCGACGGGGTGAGGTGCAGCGCCGCGGCGGCGGCGGTGACCGTGCCATGGTCGGCCACCGCCCGCAGCGTACGCAGCCGCCGCGTGTCTATCACCTACCCATGGCCTCACTCCGTGAGGCGGGCTCGTTAGCCATATGCCGCCGCCTTCCCCCGCTCTGGTCGCTGCGCTCCCGCCGCTCCTCCAGGCGACGGCACTCCCTCGCGCGAGGATACTCACCCTCTGGCTTGGACGAACGCGCGCACCGCGCGGTCTACGTCCTCCTCCGAGTGGGCGGCCGAGAGCTGCACCCGGATCCTGGCCTGGCCGTGCGGCACGACCGGGTAGGAGAAGCCGATCACGTAGATGCCCAGGTCGAGCAGGCGTTCGGCCATCGCGCCGGCCGCCGCCGCGTCGCCGATCATGACGGGCACGATGGGGTGCTCGCCCGGCAGGATGTCGAACCCGGCCTCGGTCATCGCGTCACGGAAGCGCGTGGTGTTGGCGCGCAGTCGCTCGCGGGCCTCGCTGGAGGTTTCGAGCAGGTCGAGGATGCGCAGCGACGCCGAGGCGATGACGGGGGCGAGGGAGTTGGAGAACAGGTACGGGCGGGAGCGCTGCCGCAGCAGGTCGCAGATCTCCTTGCGGGCCGAGACGTAGCCGCCGCTGGCCCCGCCGAGCGCCTTGCCCAGCGTGCCGGTGATGATGTCGATCCGGTCGGTGACGCCGTGTAGTTCGGGTGTGCCGCGGCCGGTGGGGCCGACGAAGCCGACGGCGTGGGAGTCGTCGACCATGACCATGGCGTCGTATCGTTCGGCCAGGTCGCAGATGTCGGCCAAGGGCGCGAAATATCCGTCCATGGAGAACACGCCGTCGGTCACGATCAACCGCCGCCGCGCCTCCGACGCCTCCTTCAGCCTGGCCTCCAGCTCGGCCATGTCGCGGTTGGCGTACCGGAATCGTGTGGCCTTGGAGAGCCTGATGCCGTCGATGATGCTGGCGTGGTTGAGCGCGTCGGAGATCACCGCGTCCTGGGCGTCGAGCAGGGTCTCGAAGACGCCGCCGTTCGCGTCGAAGCAGGAGCTGTAGAGGACGGTGTCCTCCATGCCGAGGAAGTCCGACAGCCGGGCCTCCAGCTCCTTGTGGACCTCCTGGGTGCCGCAGATGAAGCGTACGGAGGCCATGCCGAAGCCCCACTGGTCGAGCGCCCGCTTGGCCGCCTCGACCACGGCGGGGTTGTCGGCGAGGCCCAGGTAGTTGTTGGCGCAGAAGTTGAGCACCTCGCGGCCGGCCACGCCCACCTGGGCGCTCTGCGGGGTGGTGATCACACGTTCGGGCTTGAGCAGCCCGGCCTCGGTGATCTCGTCGAGCGTCGTACGCAGCTGCTCGCGCACGTTCGTGAACATCAATCGCTCCTGTTCATGGTCGCGGCCGCTTCGGCCTCCGTTGGCTCGTTCCTCGCTCTCTCCGGCCGAGCCCCTCCGCTCCAGTCCAAAATGACCTTGCCGGTACGCCCACTCGCGGCGGTGTCGAAGGCGGCGTCGAAGTCCTGGTACGGGAACCGGTCGGTGATCACCGGGGCGAGGTCGAGGCCCTTCTCCAGCAGGACGGACATGTTGTACCAGGTCTCGTACATCTCCCGCCCGTAGACGCCCTTGATGGTGATCATGGAGGTCACCACGGTGGCCCAGTCGATCGCGAACTCCTCGGCGGGCAGCCCGAGCATGGCGATCTTGCCGCCGTGCGTCATGTTCGCGATCATGTCGCGCATCGCGACGGGGTTGCCGGACATCTCCAGCCCCACGTCGAACCCCTCGCGCAGGTGCAGTTGGCGCATGCCCTCGGTGATCGAGGACCTGGAGACGTTGAGCGCGAGGGCGACGCCGAGCTTGCCGGCCAGGTCGAGCCGCTCGTCGCTGACGTCGGTGATCACCACGTTGCGCGCGCCGACGTGCGTGGCCACGGCCGCCGCCATCAGCCCGATCGGCCCCGCCCCGGTGATCAGCACGTCCTCGCCGACCAGGGGAAAGGACAGCGCGGTGTGCACGGCGTTGCCGAACGGGTCGAAAATGGCCGCCACGTCGGGATGGACGGGCACGCGGTGCACCCAGACGTTCGAGGCGGGCAGCGTGACGAACTCGGCGAACGCGCCGTCCCTGTTGACCCCGAGCCCCACCGTGTTGCGGCACAGGTGCCGGCGGCCGGCCATGCAGTTGCGGCATTTGCCGCACACGATGTGTCCTTCGCCGCTGACGAGGTCGCCGACGGAGATGTCCTCGACGCCCGGCGCCACCTCGACCACGTGCCCGGAGAACTCGTGCCCGACGATCAGCGGCAGTTTCAGGGTGTGTCGCGCCCAGTCATCAAATTTCCGGATATGTAGGTCGGTGCCGCAGATGCCGGTCCGCAGCACCCGGATCTTCACCTCGCCCGGCCCCACCTCGGGCTCCGGTACGTCCATCAGCCGGAGCCCAGGCTCGGCCGACTCCTTGACCAGCGCTTTCATGGCCTCATTCCCCCTATCCGAACCTAACGCACTGTGCCCGCTCCGCTTGGGACGTGTCCATCGAGGGATTCTTAAGTGCCCCCACAGCTCTGCTTCACGCGCTGCCCGGAGGTGCGGCTCTTGATTAAATGAGTTCGTAGCACGCCCAGAAAGGACACCAATGGACGATCTGCGTATCGGCGTCATCGGTCTCGGCCTCCGCGCGAGCCTGGCCCTGACCGCCCACCGGCCCGGTAAGGGCTCGGTGGTGACCGCCCTGTGCGACTCCGACCCGGCCGCGATCAAGAGCCGGGCGGGGCTGTTCGAGGCGGCGTTCGTCACGGAGGACCACCGCGAGCTGCTCGCCAGGCGCGACCTCGACGCGGTGATCGTGCTGACGCCCGACGACACGCACGAGCGCGTCGCCATCGACTGCCTGGAGGCGGGCAAGGCCGTCTACCTGGAGAAGCCGCTCGCGATCACGGTGGAGGGCTGCGACAACATCCTGCGCGCCGCGCGCAGGACCGGCACTCGCCTGTACGTGGGCCACAACATGCGGCACATGGGCGTGGTCCGCCTGATGCGCGACATCATCCAGCGGGGCGTCATCGGCGAGCCGAAGACCGTCTGGGTGCGCCACTTCGTCTCCTACGGCGGCGACTACTACTTCAAGGACTGGCACGCCGACCGCGCGCGTACGACGGGACTGCTGCTGCAGAAGGCGGCGCACGACCTCGACGTGATCCACTGGCTGGCCGGCGGTTACACCACCCGGGTGAACGCGTTAGGCGATCTCATGCTCTACGGCGACCTGCCCCGCCGCGAGCCCGGCACGCCCCGGCCGGCCGGATGGCTGCAGGAGTTCGAGTGGCCGCCGCCCACGAGGACCGGCCTGCACCACGTCGTGGACGTCGAGGACGTGTCGGTGATGAACATGCGGCTCGACAACGGGGTGATCGCCGCCTACCAGCAGTGCCACTTCACGCCCGACTACGTGCGCAACTACACGGTCATCGGCACGGAGGGCCGGCTGGAGAACTTCGGGGACGGGCCGGGCGACACGGTCAAGGTCTGGAACACCGGGCCCACGGGGTATCGGGACGACAGCGACATCGCGTACAAGGTGCCGCCCGCGACGGGGACGCACGGGGGCGCGGACGTGGAGATCATGGCCGAGTTCGTCAGGTTCGTCCGGGAGGGCGGGGCGACGGACACCTCGCCGGTGGCGGCGCGGATGAGCGTGGCGGCCGGTTACATGGCCACGATGTCGCTGCGGAACGGCGGCATGCCGTACGACGTGCCGGAGCTGGACGCCGGGCTGGCGGCGTACTTCGACCGGGGCCAGACGGAACCCGGGGGGACGATCGGACAGTAGATATATGTGGATATGTCGATACGCGCCCGTATTCGTGACGGGGACAGAGCCGAGTTCGGCCGGCTCTTCGACGAGTGCTCCAAAGCCGTCTACAACCATGCGTTCCGCCTGACCGCCAACTGGTCCACGGCCGAGGACGTGATGGCGCTGACGTTCCTCGAAGCGTGGCGGTTACGGGGCAGGATCGACCCCGAGGGCGGCTCCCTGCGGCCCTGGCTGCTCGGCATCGCCACGAACGTGGCCCGCAACCAGCGCAGGGCCGCCCGCCGGCACGACGACGCGCTGGCCAGGATGCCCGGGGGCGAGCAGGTGCCGGACTTCGCCGACGAGGTGGTGGGCCGCATCGACGACGCCGAACGCCTGGCCGCCGTACGCGAGGCGTACGGGCGGCTGCGGCGCCAGGAGCAGGACGTGTTCGCGCTGTGCGTGTGGTCGGGCCTCGACTACGCCCAGGCGGCCGAGGCACTCGGCATCCCGGTGGGCACGGTCAGATCCCGCCTGTCGAGGGCCCGCAGGAAACTCGCGAACGCGGGGGAACCGCCGCCACCGGCTCGACAGGTAATAGGTGACCGAGGCCCCGACAAGGAGGAGATCCGATGAACTGGCAGGCTGAACGCGATCTCCCCGAGGGCCGTCACCGACTGCTCAAGGAGTTCGTGATGACCGAGATCGACAGGTCGGAGAAGAAGCGCGCCTTCCCGCGGCTCGCCATCCTGGCACCCGCGCTGGGCCTGGCGGCCGCGGCCGCGGTGGCCGTACCGCTGCTGTTCGGCGGCACCCCCGCGTACGCGGTGACGAAGACCCCTGACGGCCTGATCCACATCACCATCAACGAGGCCAAGGACCCGCAGGGGCTGGAGGACAAGATCCGCGCCATGGGGGCGAACGTGGAGGTGGACTACATCCCCCAGGGCAAGAAGTGCAGCCCGCAGCCCCGCAGCGGCCACTTCCTGACCGGTGAGGAGGCGCCGCTGCTGGTGTTCCACGCGCCGGAGGACGGCGAGCCGGGCTTCGCCATCGACCCCCGCGTGATCGGCGCGGGTCAGACGGGGGTCCTGGAGTTCAGCGTCTCGGAGAACAACGGCGGGGTGGTCGCCGGGATCTGGGCCAGGGTGGGCGAGGGACAGATCGCCGCATGTGAGCTGGTGGACACCACGGACGCCCCGCTCTCCCACTGACCTACCGGGCGCGGCCCGGCCGGTTGGACAGGTAGCCGGTGATCGCCCCAATGGCGCAGATCACCGCGAACCCGAACAGCAGGTACCGGGCCGAGTCGAGCATCGACCGCCCGCCCAGGTTGACCAGGACGCCGGCGACCGCCGTACCGAACGCGATCGACAGGCTCGTCACCGTGGCGATCGCGGCGGCCGCCCGGCGTCCTTCCGCCGGATCCGACGTACTCGACATGGCCGCCACCGACAGGTGCGGATAGGCCAGCCCGACGCCGGCCCCGGCGACGAACAGCACCGGCACCCAGACGAGCACCAGCCACCCCGGCGCCGCCTCCCGCTGCAGCAGCCCCTGCACCAGGAACCCGGCCGCGAGCAGCAGCGGCCCGATCACCCGGAACAACCGGATCGTGCCCTCCTTGACGGCCGAGGCGCTGACCAGCTGGGTCGCCGACCACCCCAGCGAGATGGCCGCCCCGAAGAACCCGGCCGCGGCCGGCGACAGCCCGCCCAGCCGCTGCCCGAACAGCGGGACGAACGACTCCACCGCGACCCCGAAGGCCAGCAGCGCCAGCGTGAGGTACACCCACTTCAACGGCGACCCGGGCCGGTACGTCGTACGCGGGAAGACCCGCGGCTCACCCCGCCGCTCACCGGCGACGAACCCGGCCACCAGCAGCAGCGCCACCCCGATGGCGGCGGCCATGGCCACGGTGCCGGACAGCACCCCGGCCAGGCTCACCGACGCGGTGGCCGCCGTGACCAGCAGCAGCGACACGACCGGAACCGGCGCCCGCTCCTGGCCGCGTTCGCCGGGAGGCAGCACCCGGGGCACGACCAGAGCGCACACTGCCGCGATCACCGCCATCAGCACGAACGCCAGGCGCCACCCGCCGAACTCGGCGAACAGCCCGCCGAGCGCGGGACCGGCGAAGTTGCCGACGCCGTACATCGCCGACATCAGCGCGTTCCCGCGCGCCCAGAGCCGCTGCGGCAGCGCCGACCGCACGGCGGCGAACCCCAGCCCGGACAGCAGCCCCGCACCCAGCCCCTGCAGCCCGCGGCCGGCCAGCAGCACCGGCATGACCGGGCTCACGGCGCAGGCCAGCGACCCTGCCAGGAACACGCCGAAACCGGCGAGGTAGGCGCCGACGTTCCCCCAGCGGGCCAGAAGACGGCTGACGAGCATGGTGGCGATCACCATGGCGACGAGGTAGATCGTCATGTTCCACGCGTAGAAGCCGGCACCCCCGATGTCGGCCACCGCGGTCGGCAGCAGGCTGGAGGCCAGATAGATGTTGACCGCGCCGACGAGCACCCCGACGGCCAGCACGATGGCCGCCCCGGCATGCTCTGGACCCAGCAACTCACGCCACGAGGGCGCTCCGAGCTCATTGTCACGAACACTCATGACTTCAAGCGTGTCGCTGTACAGGCCCCGGAGACTTTCCCCGCCACCCCACAGGCCGGCCCCCGAAAAGCCTCAATCGCGCGTAGAACCCGACCCGCACCCGGGAGCAGGCGATCCAGCGGTGGAGCTGTCGCAAGGTCAGAACACGGCCGGCCGGAGGTGCCCACCGCGGAAGGCGGGCACCTCGTTCATGAGGTCAGTGTTCGGCCTCCTTGGTCTCGCGGTCCACGATCGGGAACGGTGACGGCTCCTGGACGGCCTGGGTGAGCTGGCGGGGGCCGTTGGGGCTCTCGGCGTCCTGGGCGTCGGCCACGGCCTCGGCGGCCGCCTCCGCCGCCGCCGCGGCCTCCTGCTCCGCGGCCGAGCTGTCCGGCTGCTCGTCGCGGGTCGCCGCCGACCTGGGCAGCGCCTCCGTGAACGCCTTCGAGACACCCTGCAGCGCCGAGGTGACCTCGCTCGGGATCACCCAGAACGTGTTGTTGTCACCCTGCGCGAGCTGCGGCAGCACCTGCAGATACTGGTACGCCAGCAGCTTCGGGTCCGGGTCGTTGCGGTGGACCGCCTGGAAGACCTGGTCGATGGCCCGCGACTGACCCTCGGCCTCCAGGATGGCCGCCGTGCGCTGCCCCTCGGCCCGCAGGATGCGGCTCTGCTTGTCACCTTCGGCGGTGAGGATCTGCGACTGCCGCTGGCCCTCGGCGTTCAGGATGGCGGCCCGCTTGTCGCGCTCGGCCCGCATCTGCTTCTCCATCGCGTCCTTGATGGTCTTGGGCGGGTCGATGGCCTTGATCTCGACACGGTTGACCCGCAGCCCCCACTTTCCGGTGGCCTCGTCGAGGACGCCACGCAGTTGGCTGTTGATGGTGTCGCGGGAGGTCAGGGTCTTCTCCAGGTCCATGGAGCCGACCACGTTGCGCAGTGTGGTGACGGTGAGCTGCTCGACGCCCGTGATGTAGTTGGCGATCTCGTACGCCGCCGCCCGCGGATCGGTCACCTGGAAGTAGAGGACGGTGTCGATCTCGACGACCAGGTTGTCCTCGGTGATGACGGGCTGCGGGCGGAAGGAGACGACCTGCTCGCGAAGGTCGATCATGGTGTAGACGCGGTCGATGTACGGGATGACGAAGCTGAGACCCGGCTTCAGCGTGCGATGGTAGCGACCGAGGCGCTCGACGTTGCGCGCCCTGGCCTGCGGGACGATTCGGACGGCCTTGAGCAGGGTGATCGCCGCGAACAGTATGACGAACAATCCGACCAGCAACAGCGGGTCCATGAGTCACTCCCGGGGATAGACGAGGGCTGTCGCCCCCTCGATCTCGATGATGTCGACGGTCGCCCCCGTGGGAATCACCAGGGTTTCGTCATAGGCCCGCGCCGACCATTCCTCGCCCCCGATGCGCACCCGCCCGTCGCGGCCCGTCACCTCGGCGATGACGTAGGCGGGCTTTCCGACGAGCGCTTCCACGCCGAAGCGCTGCGCCGGCGGCTGGATGATGTGGCGCATGGCGATCGGCCTGAGCACCAGAAGCCCCGCCGCGGAGGACACGGCGAAGAAGAGCAACTGCAGGGGGACGGGCAGCCCGAGGGCCGCGGTCGCGGCGGTCAGGAGGGCGGCCGCGCCGAGAAGCCCGAGCGAGGCCGTGAGTGTGAATATTTCGGCCACGCCGAGAACGACTGCGAGGATTACCCAGATGATCCATTCATCCATGTCCGGCCCTCCTATATGGACAACGGGCCTGCGTCCGCCGGTGGTTCCCCCCTCCTCTACGGTAATCCCGATATCAGCGCTTCGGCACCCGTCCACCTGCGGTGTCCGTTTCGGCGATGGCGCTGCCCTGTTTCCATTTCTCCCACGGGAGTTGCCAGAAACCCCATCCGTTGTCCCATTCGAGCTCCCGCCCGGTGCCCGTGATCGTGACCGGATCGCCGCGCAGGGAGCTGTCGTAGAACCAGGCCGCCTGGTCGGGCCGCGAATTGATGCAGCCGTGGCTGACGTTCTCCTTGCCCTGGGCCCACACGTTGTCCTTGGCGTGCACGTATTCGCCGCTGTTGGAAATGCGCACGGCGTGGTCGATCATCAGGTCGTAAAAGCCGGGGTCGCCTTTCTTGCGGCCCGGGGAGATCATGCGGACCGGGTTTCCCTTGTCCATGGTCAGATGGACGCCGCTGGTCGTGGTGTATTCGAAAGTGGTGGCCATGCCCGCGCTGATGGCCATGCGCTGCGCGATCGCGCCGTCGCGGTGGACGATCATCTGGTGCGTCCTGGTGTCGATGTCGCTGGTCTGCCTGCGGCCCACCGAGAAGGTGAAGGTGGAGTCGGCGGCGCCGTAGAGGCCGTCGGCCGCGCGCACGCCCGCCAGGTGCGCGGTGACCGTGACCTGCTGCCTGGCGGTCCAGAACCGGCGGGTGCGGTAGACCACGCGGGTGTCGCTGGTCCAGCGCCAGGCACCCTCGGCCGGGGCCGCCGCCGTGATCTCCAGGGCTCGCTCGACGGCCGCCTTCTCCTCGATGGGAGTGTCGAAGTCGATGATGATCGGCATGCCGGTGCCGACGGTCTCGCCGGGCAGGGGCGCGGTCGAGGCCACCTGGAACGTGCGCTCGGCCGCGCGGGTGCGGAAGCGGCCCATCGCGACCGTGGCGGGCGCGCCCGCGCGCGCGGCGGTGGCGGTCACCGTGTATTCGGCCGCGGGCTTGAGCGTCCAGTCGGTACGCCACAACGTGCGCGAGTCGTCGAGCCGGCCCGCCACCGGCTCCCCGCCCTCGTAGACCAGCACCTGGCTCAGCGTGCCGCCCTGCGCCTTGACCACCAGGCCGCGGTCGGTCCTGGCGCGCTTGGTGTCGAACGGCGGCCAGACCTGCACCACGGGCGGCGCGGCAGGGGTCTCGGTCGTGACGGAGCCGCAGCCGCAGACCAGGAGGAAGGCGACACAAAGCATCGCGACACGGCGCATTGGCTCCTGCTTTCCGAGGGAAGGGGCCTCCCAGGGTAGCGGTGAGTCAATGTTCAAGCACGCTGAGTCACTTATCCGACAGTTCCGGAAACCTCCCCCAGCGTCAGGTCGCCCGCCGTGGCCCGGATGGTCACCGTGTCGCCGTCCTGCAGGAACGCGCGGGTCTCGCCGCCCGCCAGCTTGATGGGGTCGCTCCCATTCCAGGTCAGCTCGATGAGCGAGCCGCGCTCACCGGGCTCGGGCCCCGAGATCGTGCCGCTGGCGAACAGGTCTCCCGTCCGCAGCGAGGCGCCGTTCACCGTCATGTGCGCGAGCATCTGGTCCGGCGTCCAGTACATGGCCGAGTACGGCGGCCGCGACACCACCTCGCCGTTGAGCAGGACCTCCAGGGAGATGTCCAGCCCCCAGTCGCCCTGCCGGCGCAGATATCCGGCCGGCTCGGGATCCTGGGCCCGGCCGGGGATCCTGGGCAGCGCCTCCAGCGGGGTCACCCACGGCGACACCGACGTGGCGAACGACTTGGCCAGGAACGGCCCGAGCGGCACGTACTCCCATGCCTGGATGTCGCGCGCGCTCCAGTCGTTGAGCAGCGTCACCCCGAACACGTGGTCCTCGAACGCCCCGGCGGGCGAGCCCATCGTGGTCGGCACGCCCACCACGAACCCCAGCTCCGCCTCGATGTCGAGCTTCTGGCACGGCCCGAACGTCCCCGCGCCGAGCTGTCCCTGCGGCCGCCGGACGGGCGTGCCCGACACGACGACCGTGCCCGACCTGCCGTGGTATCCGACGGGCAGGTGCCGCCAGTTGGGCTGCAGCGGCTCGGAGCCGGGGCGGAAGATCTTGCCGATGTTGCTCGCGTGGTCGATCGAGCAGTAGAAGTCGACGTAGTCGGCCACCTCGAACGGCAGGTGCAGCCGCACGTTCTCCAGCGGGACGAGGTGCCGCTCGGTGACGGAGAGGTCGCTGGTCAGCTTGTTGCGGATCAGCGTCCTGGTGTCGTGCCAGGCCGCGCGGCCCCTGGCCATGAACGGGTTGAGCGTGGGAGCGGCGAACACCTCGTCGTGCAGCGCGCGGGCCAGGTCGAGCACCCTGTCGCCGTACCGCACGCCCACCCGGGGCTCCTCGCCCGGACAGGAGAAGACGCCGTAAGGCAGGTTGTCGACTCCCCAGCTCACAGGCCCTCCTTCGCCGGTCCTGCGAGCAAGGTGCCGTGTCTGATTGTCCACTCGCTCACGAATCCTCCTCGATCAGGCCGAGTGTGCGCAGGTCCTCGACGGGGGTGGCGGTGCTGCAGGAGCCGTAGCTCACCAGCAGCCGCCGCGCCCGCTTGGCGGTGTCCTCCTGTACGGCGTGCGCGATCCGTACGAGGTGGCCGACGTCGGTCGTGCGCAGGACGGGCACCGGATCGCGCCCGTCCACAGCCTCGCAGACGGCCAGCAGCAGGTTGAGGAAGCCGTGCCGGTCGACGCCGAGCGTCGGGTCGAAGTGGCGGACGGCGTGGTGCAGCCCGGCCGTGGCCTTGAACGGCACGTCGCTCTCCACGCACTGCCTGATGAACAGCCCGAGATGCTCCGCCGTCGGGAACCGGTCGGCCGTCGTGCCGCCGCAGCGCACCTTCAGCCCCGCGCCCGGCGGCACGTCGATGATGCCCTTCCTGGGCACGACCTCGGCGAAGAGCCGTATGCCGGCCGGCAGGGCCAACCGGTCGGCCAGCGCCTCGACGGGCGTGTCGGCCGGCAGCGGCGCCTCGACGAAGTCGATGGGCAGGTCGCCGAAGTCGGGGAGCTTCTCGGTGTCCACGATCAGCCCGATCCGCAGCGGCCGGTAGTCCTTGCCGCGCAGCCGGTCGAGCCGGCTGGACGGGCAGAGGAAGCGGTGCGTGAGGACCCGGCCGCCGCGCTCGGCGTCGCGCCGGTTGCGGGCCAGGGCCTCGTCCATGTGCAGGGAGGTCGGCGGGAACAGGCCCGCGTCGTCGACCAGCGCGCTGTAGAGGCTCATCGTGCCCAGGTCCAGGCATATCCGGCGTCCTCGCAGGACAGCGCGCCCTGGCCGAGGTCGAGCGGGCGGAACGTGTCGACCATGACGGCCATCTCGTTCGTCGTCGTGACGCCCTCCGCGACCGCCCGGATCACCGCCTCGACCGCCCCCGGCTGCGGCCCGTGCGTGAACCCGGCGGGATGCAGGGAGATGGAGCCGACGTCGATGCCGGACCCCTTGCGCGCGGAGTAGTCGCCGCCCACGTAGAACATGAACTCGTCGGAGTCCACGTTGTGGTGGTTGTACGGGATCGGGATGGCCTCCGGATGGTAGTCCAGTGGCCGCGGGCAGAACGAGCACACCACGAACCCGGGCCCTTCGAACGTCTGGTGCACCGGCGGCGGCGCGTGCGTGCGCTTCACGATCGGCTCGAAGTCGTTGATGTTGAACGCGAACGGATAGAGGTAGCCGTCCCAGCCCACCACGTCGAACGGATGGTCGCGGTAGACGAGCCTGGTCAGCCCGCCCCGTGTGCGCACCAGCACCGGCACCTCCTCGCCCTCGACGATGAGCGGCTCTGCGGGCCCGCGCAGGTCGCGCTCGCAGTAGGGCGCGTGCTCCAGGAGCTGCCCGTACTGCGACAGGTAGCGCTTGGGCGGCCTGATGTGCCCCGACGCCTCGATGGCCAGCACGTTGACCGGCCCGTCGGGCACCCAGCGGTGGATGGTGCCGGTCGGGACGACGAGATAGTCGCCCTCGCCGGCCTCGATCGCGCCGTAGGTGGACTCGAAGCGCACGCGCCCGCTCTGGACGTAGACGCACTCGTCGCCCATGGAGTTGCGGTAGAGCTCGCTGGGCTGGTCGGTGGTGGCGTACGACAATCGGACGTCGCCGTTGCCCGCCAGCAGCACCCGGCCCGTGACCAGGTCGCCCGCGCCGGCCAGCTCCTGGGTGCGGAAGTGGCGCGGCGAGAGCGGCAGGTTGGGCTCCAGGCGGGTCTCCGCGGTGGGCGTGACCGCCTCCGCCTTGATGATCGCGGTCGGCAGGTGGCGGTGGTAGAGCAGCGAGGAGTCGGACGAGAAGCCCTCCTCGCCCATCAGCTCCTCCGCGTAGAGGCCGCCGTCCGGCCGCCTGAACTGCACGTGCCGTTTGCGCGGCACCTCTCCCACGACGCGGTAGTACGGCATCCGCCCCTCCTGACCGTCACACCGAAGTGTCCGATAAGCGGACAACGATGTCCTCTATATGTAACTACCGTCCGCTATCGGTCTGGAGATGTCAACTCAGCGCGGCGGCCAGCTCCGCGGCCGCGGCCACCACCCGCGGCCCGGCCGACTCCTCCAGCGGCCCGAACGTCACCACCCCCACCGACGCCTCCAGCCACGGCAGCCCGGTGACCGGCGCGGCGACGCCTCGTGCCCCTTCCTGCAACTGCCCCTCCGTGACGAAGTAGTCGTGCCGCCCTTCGCGCAGCGCCAGGATCGCCCGCCCCGCCGCCCCTCTGGCAAGCGGATGGCGCGAGCCCTCGCGGTAGGCCACGTGCATGTCGGTCCAGGACGGCTCCACCACCGCCACGGCCAGCCCGTCGTCACCCTCGGCCACGGTCAGGTGCGCGGTCGCGCCCACCTGCTCGGCCAGCCGCCGCAGCGTCGGCACCGCCGCCGCGCGCAGCAACGGTTGTACGGCCTGCGCCAGCGCCAGCACCCCGAACCCCAGGTGCACCCGCCCTTCGGCGTCCCTGCGCACGAACCCCTCGCCGAGCAGCGTCGTCAGCAGCCGGTAGACCACGGGCCGGCTCAGCGACAACTCGGTGCTCAGCTCGGTCGGCGTGCGCCCGCCCTTGCCGTCGGCGAGCAGTCGGAGCAGGCGAAGCCCGCGTTCGAGGGTCTGGGCGGATTCAGCGGCCATGGGCTCGATTATCCAGGGGCTCACCTGGCGAAGTGAGGCCATAAGCAGGCGGTGAAGAGGGTACGTACCGCGTAGAGACGCCGGGGGGTAATCATGCGGCAAAGGTGGGTTCTCCTGCTTGCCGGGCTGGCCGTGTGCGCGCTTTCCCCTGCCGTGCCCGCGATCACCCTGCCCATGACTCCCATGGCCCGGCAGACCCCGCTCGACCCCGCGGGCGAGAGCCTGGTGGAGGACACCTTCTACCTCACCGAGGGCATCGAGGTGAGCCAGTGGCTGCTGCCCACCACGAAAGGCGTCAGGTTCCGCCCGGCCTACCTCGCCGTCGGCGTCAAGGTCGACGAGAGCGGCCACCTGACCGGCAGGCCGCAGCGCTCGGGCACCTACGTCGCCCCCGTCCAGGTCTGCGCCGGTCAGGCGTGCCGCGTGCAGGACCTCACGCTCGTGGTGCTCGGCAACGTGCCGTGGGAGCCGCGCGAGCTGACCTTCCCCGGCAAGGCCGGCACCGCGCTGAAGGGCGAGATCGGCATCAACGGCGGCCCCACCGGGGTGGTGCCCACCTTCACGGTGACCGACTTCGACAAGTTGCCCGAAGGCGTGAGCATCGGCCCCGACGGGCAGGTGGGCGGCGTTCCCGAGAAGCCCGGCATCTCCGAGGTCCCGGTGCGGATCTGCGTCGCGGGCAACTGCGCGGGGGTCGTCGTGCGGCTCATCATCGTGTGAGTCTTGCGTGCGCCGTCCCCTTTCGGTCACCGTGGTCACATGAAATCGGTCATTGTGGTCGGAGCGGGCATTTGGGGCTCATCGGTGGCGTTGCGGCTGGCCGACGCCGGGTGGCGGGTGACGCTGGTCGAGCAGCACAGGCCGGGCCACGTACGCCAGGCCAGCGCGGGTGAGACCCGGCTGCTGCGCTGCTCGCACGGCGCGGACGACTGGTACGCCCGCCTCGCCTGGCAGGCCAGGGACGGCTGGCGGCGGCTGGGCGAGCGGGCCGGCGAGGAGCTCTACCTGGAGTCGGGCATGGTCTGGTTCGCCGGCCGGCCGGACGGGTGGGAGCACGCCAGCGCCCAGGTCCTGAAAAATCTGGACATCGGGTGTGAGGTGCTCGACCCCGCCGACTGCGGCCGGTTCTTCCCCGACTTCCGTGGCGACGATCTCAGTTTTCTGCTGTGGGAGCCGCACGCGGGCGTGATCAGGGCTCGGCGGGCCACTCAGGTGACCGCCGCGCTGGCGGTGGCCGCGGGCGTCCGGCTGGTCAGAGGGCGGGCCGCACCCGTGAAGGGGGACGCGGAGCCGTATCTGAGCGCGGTCGAGATCGACGGCGAGGTGCGGCACGCCGACCGGGTGGTGTGGGCGTGCGGCGCGTGGCTGCCGGCGCTGTTCGACGGGCTGCCGCTGACCGTGACCAAGCAGGACACGCTGCACTTCGCGGTGCCGCCCGCGTGGTCGGTGCCCGAGACCCCGGCCTGGGTCGACCACGGGACCTCCGCCTACGGGCACGGCGACGTGGACGGGGTGGGGATGAAGGCCACCTCCGACGCGGAAGGGCCGCCGTACGAGCCGGAGGAGGGCCCCCGGGTGGTCGACGCGGGCAGCGTCGAGCAGGCCAGGAGCTATCTGGCGCGCAGGTTCCCCGCGCTGGCGTCGGCGCCGGTGCTGTTCACCCAGGTCTGCCAGTACGCCCTCACCCCCGACGCCGAATGGCTGTTCGCCGAGGCGTCGCCCGGCGTGTGGCTGCTCGGCGGCGACTCCGGCCACGGCTTCAAGCACGCCCCGGCGCTGGCCGGCTACGTGGCGGGCGCGCTCGACGGCGAGTACGCGCCCGAGCCGCGCTTCGGTCTCCACGAGCGGACCCCCACCCGCGGACTGAGGACGAGCGGCCGGATCGGGTAGGGCGGGCCTTACCCGTACTCGGGGGATGACGGGCATGATACGAGCCCTGCTCACGACGGACACTTCATAGGTCACCCCACGTCCCTGGAGGTCCGTCATGAGCACCCTCATCGAGTCCCGTACGACCCAGCAGGTCCCGCCGCCCGTCGTGCACACCGCCGCCATGCTCTGGCTGGCGGCGGTCGCGTTCGGCGCGTTCGAGGCCGTGCTGATGATCGGCGGCCTGCTGTTCGAGGGCACCCCGGTGCTGGAGCTGCTGCCCCAGGCCGGGTTCCGGCTGGCCGTGTTCGCCGGCGCGGTCTTCCTGGCGCTCCGGCTGAAGGACGGCGCGAACTGGGCGCGCTGGACGCTGGCCGGCACGCTGGGCGTGTTCGGGACGCTGTCGCTCGTGATCGAGCCCGTCAGGTGGCTGCTGGCGGGCGGTTCGATCGGCGAGGCCGTCGCGGCGGCGGACGCGATGGAGCTGGTCTTCGCGGGCAGCAGGATCCTGCACGTCCTGGCCGTGCTGGGGGCACTGGCCCTGATGTTCCAGCCCAGGGCCAACGCCTACTTCAGGTCGGCGTGAACCGCTCCCAACGGCTCGGGCGCGCGCAGGTTGCGCACGCCCGGGGACAGCAGCGTGGCCAGCGTCGACACCACGACGAGGACACCGCAGCCGAGCAGCGCCTGCTCCGTACCGAACAGGGTGGCCGCGGGCGCCGCCAGCAGCAGCCCGATCGGCCCGAACATCATCGACCCGAGCATGTCGTACGAGCTCACCCGCGACAGCGCGTCGGCCGGGACCTCGCGCTGCATCGTCGTCTGCCACAGCACGCCGAACACGTCGAAGCACACACCGAACACGAACGCCCCGGCCACGATCGCCCAGAGCGGCGCGTCGAGCCCGAGTAGCAGGTAGGGCAGCGCGGTCGGCAGGCACAGCAGCACCGCCACCAGGATCGGCCGGCGCGGCCGCACCCGGATCGACACGACCACCCCGGCGATCGTCCCGACCGCCTCGCCCACCAGGAACGCCGACCAGGCCACGGGCCCGCCCAGCGTCTCCTTCGCCATCAGCGGGCCGAGCACCCCGTGCCCGGCCTGGATGGCCATGACCATCAGCGAGAACTGCGCCACCACGACCCAGATCCACTGCCGTGAGCTGAACTCCCGCCACCCGTCACGCAGGTCTTTCAGGACCGAGTGCCGTTCGGCCCGCGGCTGCTCGCCCGGCTTCGACGGCGGTTCGTCCTGCGGCCGCGGGTCCGGCGTCAACCGCAGCAGCGCGACCAGCACGCCCGCCACCGCGAACATGGTCGCGCTCACCACCAGAGCCCAGCCGCCCCCGAACAGCACCACCGTGCCGCCGCCCAGCACCGCGCCGGCCACCCGGGAGGCGTTCGCGCCCAGCCCGAGCAGCGCGTTGCCGGTCTGCAGCCGATCCGCGGGCACGACCTCGGGGATGATCCCGGTCAGCGCGGGGAACGTGACCGCCGTGGCCATCCCGGTGAGCGCCGCCGCCGCGACCATCGCGGACAGCGGGGTCCAGCCGGTGAGCAGCATGAACGCCAGCGCGAGAAACCCGGCCGCCATGAGGAACTCACCGGCCATCATCACCCGCTGACGCGGCAGCCGGTCCGCGATCACGCCGCCGACCAGCATGAACGCGATCATCGGGAGCGCCTCGGCGGCGAGCACCGCCGACAGGGTCGAGGCGGTGGCCCCGGGCAGGCCGAGGATGCCGAACGCCAGGGCCACGGGGGCGAACGCGCTGCCCAGAACGGAGATCGTGCGCGCCGAGAGCAGGAGCGTGAACCGGTGGTCCCGGAGCAGGCCGAGATCGTTGAGTGAAGTGTGCACCGGCGAGAACCCCCTGAAAAACCGCCAAACCACACCATTCTGCCTGGTGTCCCGCGCCCTGTCGTGCGGTTATTTCTTGTCACTCTGCCAACAAGACCGGTCGCGGAATGTGCAGGCGGTTGGCAAGAATCGCGCCCGCTTCTCCCGCTACCTTGCTAGGTCCCTGCAGACGGCGAGGGGAGCCAGGAATGCGCGACCCGCTGATCGCTCAGGTGGCCCGGTGGGCTCGGGAGATCCCGGGCGCGCCCGCGTACACGTTCGTCGATCACCTCGGGGACGGCTCGCGGCGCACGCTCACCTGGAGCCGGGCGGACCTCAAGGCCAGGGCCCTGGCCGTGCGGCTGCGGGAGCTGGCCGGTCCCGGCGACCGGGTGGCGGTGCTCGCGCCGCAGGGGCTCGACTACGTGGTGGCGATGCTCGGCACGATGTACGCGCGGCTCGTCGCGGTGCCGCTGTTCGCGCCCGGCCTGCCGGGTCACGCCGAGCGGCTGGCCGGGGCCTACGCCGACGCCGACCCCCTTGTCGTGCTGACCACCACCGCCGCGCTGCCCGGCGTCACGGACTTCCTGGCCACCGCGCCCGCGCCCAAGCGGGTGGTCACCGTGGACACCATCTCCGACCTGCTCGCCGACGAGTGGGAGCCCACCCGGATCCGCCCCGATGACCTGGCCTACCTGCAGTACACCTCCGGCTCCACCCGCGCGCCCGCCGGGGTCGAGATCACCCACGCGAACCTGACGGCCAACGCCCTCCAGCTCTGGGAGTCGTTCCGGGCCATGCCCAGGACCTCGGTGGCGGCGCTGTGGTTACCGCTTTTTCACGACATGGGGCTGGTCGCCACCGTCGCGATGCCGATCGTGGGCGGGAACCAGGCGGCGTTCATGGACCCGGTGGCGTTCGTCATGAGCCCGGTGCGGTGGCTGCGGCTGCTGTCGGAGTTCGACGACGTGTTCACCGGCGGCCCCAACTTCGCCTACGAGTACACCGCCGCCCGCGTGAGCGCCGCCGACAAGGCCGGGCTCGACCTGTCCGGCGTCAAGGTCATGCTGAACGGCGCCGAGCCGGTGCGGCCGGCCGCCATCGAGGCGTTCGACGCCGCCTTCGCCGCGTGCGGGCTGCGGCCCGAGGCGCACACGCCCGCGTACGGCCTGGCCGAGGCCACCGTCTTCGTGACCGCGACAGGCCGGGGCGAACGGCCGGTGGTGACCGGCTTCGACCGCGACGCGCTGCGGGATGGGCGGGCGGTGCCGCACACGGGCACGGGCCCGCGCAGCACGCTCGTCGCCTGCGGGCGTCCCGAGGGCGCGCTGGTCCGCGTGGCCGGCGACGACGGGCGCGAACGTCCCGGCGGCGAGGTCGGCGAGATCTGGGTCCAGGGGCCGAACGTGGCCCGCGCCTACTGGCGGGATCCGGCGCGCAGCGCGGAGACGTTCGGCGCGGTGCTGGACGGGGCCGAGGGCACCTGGCTGCGCACGGGCGATCTCGGCGTGCTGTACGACGGCCGGTTGTACGTCACCGGGCGGATCAAGGACCTGGTCATCGTGGACGGGCGCAACCACTATCCCCAGGACATCGAGGCCACCGTGCAGGAGGCCCACCCGGCGGTCCGGCGGGACCGGGTGGCGGCTTTCGCGGTGCCGGGGGAGGAAACGGAGCGGCTCGTGGTGGTGGCCGAGCGGTCGCGGCAAGGGTGGGAAGCGGACGCGGAGGAGGTCGGGCGGGCGGTGCGGGCCGCTGTCCGGAGATTTCATGAACTGGCGGTGCACGACTTCGTGCTGACCGCCGCCGGGGCCGTGCCGAGGACGTCCAGCGGGAAGATCGCCCGGCGGGCGTGCCTGCGGGCGTACCAGGAGGGCGCCTTTGTTTGAAAGGGTGGGCCGGCTGGTCTACCGCAGCCGGTGGACGGTGCTGGTGCTGAGCCTGGCGGCGGCGGTCCTGCTGGCGCCGCTGGGGCTGCAGTTGTTCGGGCGGATGGCCGACGGCGGCTTCGAGGACCCGCGCGCCGACTCCACGACCTCCGCCCGCTGGAACGACGACTGGTACGGCGGCCACGCCCCCGACGTGGTCGTCCTCTACCGGCACCCGAAGGTCAAGGCCAGGGACCCGCGCTTCAAGAAGGCGGTGCACGACTCGCTGCGCCGGCTGCCTGGCCGGTACGTGCGGGCGATGACGACGTACTGGACGACCGGGTCGAAGAAGATGGTGTCCAGGGACGGGCACTCGACGTACGCGCTGGTCACGCTGAAGGGCGGCCCGCAGACGAAGCGGGACGGCTACGCGGCGATCGAGCGGCGGCTCAGAGGCGTCCCCAACCTCTATGTCTCCGTCGGCGGCTCGGTGCCGCTGCTGACGGAGCTCAACGACCAGACCGCCGCCGACCTCGCCCGCGCCGAGGCCATCGCCATGCCGGTGCTGCTGGTGCTGCTCGTGGTGGTGTTCGGCAGCCTGGTCGCGGCCGGGCTGCCGCTGGTCGTCGGGCTGCTCGCGGTGCTCGGCGCGCTGGTGTTGTTACGGCTGCTCACCGAGGTCACCGAGGTCTCCGTCTTCTCCCTGAACGTCGTCACCATGCTCGGCCTCGGCCTGGCCATCGACTACTCGCTGTTCGTGCTCAAGGCGTTCAGGGAGGAGATCGCGGCCGGGGCCTCGAACGAGCGGGCCGTGGTGCGCACGATGGCAACCGCCGGGCGCACCGTGGCCTTCTCCGGGCTGACCGTGGCCACGGCGCTGCTCGGGCTGCTGCTGTTCCCGCAGATGTTCCTGCGCTCGATCGGGCTCGGCGCGGCCGCCGTGGTGCTGGTCGCGATGGTCGCCGCGCTGGTCGTGCTGCCCGCCGTGCTGGGGGTGCTCGGGCCGCGTGTGAACGCGCTGCGGCTCACCCCCGACTTCGGTCGGCGGGAGGGTGGGCTGTGGCACGCCGTGGCGTCGAGCGTGATGCGGCGGCCGCTGCTGTACCTGGTGGTGGTGACGGCCGTGCTGGTCTCGCTGGCGCTGCCGTTCCTGCACGTCTCGTTCGGGAACGTGGACCACCGGGTGCTGCCCGCCGCCTCCGAGGGCCGCCGGGTCGCCGAGACCCTCGACCGGGACTTCGCCAAGAACTCCATGGCGCCGATCGACGTCCACGTCCTGGTCGAACGCTCCTTCACCGAGGCGCCGGCCCGTCCTGGGCCCCTCGCGCAGGGGCACACGCCGATCAGCGCCGTCACGTCGGTGACCCCCGCCGACGTGCGGCCCCTCGTGAGCCGGCTGAAGAAGCTGCCGCACGTCACGGCGGTCGAGGTGGCCGGGCTGTCGCAGGACGACGGCGCGGTACGGCTGGCCGTGCGCTACGACCGGGACCCGATGTCGGCCGAGGCCAGGGAGCTCGTCCGGTCGATCAGGGCCATGCCGCTGGAGCCGAACACCCGCCGGGTCGTCGTCGGCGGGATCACCGCCGCCCAACTGGACTTACAGGACAGCCTGCTCGCCACGCTGCCATGGATGGGGCTGGTGGTCTGCTCGGTCACCGGGGTGCTGCTGTTCGCCGCGTTCGGGTCGCTGGTGCTGCCGGTGAAGGCGCTGCTGATGAACGTGCTGTCGATCGGGGCCTCGTTCGGGGTGATCGTGTGGGCCTTCCAGGACGGCCACCTGGCCTCGGTGCTGGACTTCACCTCCACCGGGTCGATCGAGGCGACCGTGACCGTGCTCATCCTGGCCGTGGTCTTCGGGCTGTCGATGGACTACGAGCTGTTCCTGCTGTCGCGGGTGCGGGCGGAGTGGCTGCGGACCGGGGACAACACGGCGGCGGTGGCGGCGGGGCTGCAGCAGACCGGCGGGGTGATCACGAGTGCGGCGTTGCTGCTGCTGGTGGTGATCGGGGCGTTCTCGACGGCCGGGATCACGATCGTGAAGCTGCTCGGGGTGGGGATGTTCGTGGCGATCGTGGTGGACGCCACCCTGGTACGGGCGTTGCTGGTGCCCGCCTCGATGCGGCTGCTGGGCGGGGCGAACTGGTGGCTGCCCAGGCCGTGGCGGCGCTTCCACCGGCGCATCGAGATCCACGAGCCCGAACCGCCCCCGCCACCACCACTACCCCCAGCCCCGCCTGTCGTCGTTGACGTGCCGTCCCGGCTGACCCTCCGGGGGCGGCCGGCCATCTTCGGCGCCGACACCGATCCGGTGCCGCTGCCCGCCGCCGATCCGGCGCGGCCCACATGGGTGAAGGTGGCGGTCGGGCGGGACCGGCGGGTGCGGGCCGACCCCGGCGGCGCCGGGTGGACGTGGGTGGACGAGTGAGCGTCGACCTCCGGGTACGCCGGGCCGGGCCGTTGTTCGCGGTCGTGGGGCTGGCCGGGTTCATGACCACGCTGGACAACACGGTCGTCACCGTCGCGCTGCCCAGCGTCCAGCGGGATCTCGGCGCCCGGCTGGCCGCCCTGGAGTGGGTGGCCACCGCGTACATCCTGACCTTCTCGGGCCTCATGCTCGCCGGCGGCCGGCTGGCCGACGTGCACGGGCACCGGCGGGTGCTGCTGGCCGGGCTCGGCGTCTTCACGGCGGCCTCGCTCGCGGCGGGGCTGGCCGGCTCCATCGAGGTCCTGGTCGCCGCCCGGCTGGCGCAGGGGGCCGGGGCGGCGCTGATCCTGCCCGCGACGCTGGCCGTGCTGGCGGGGCGGGAGGAGCGGCAGCGGTCGATGGGCGTGGCCGTCTGGATGGCCTCCGGGGCGGCGGCGCTGGCACTGGGGCCGGTGGCGGGCGGGTATCTCAGCGAGCACGCGCACTGGAGCTGGGTGTTCCTGGTCAACGTGCCGATGGGGCTGGCGATCATGTGGCTGGCCGCCGTGGTGGTGCCCGGCGCGCGGGGCGACGGCCGCCCGCTGGACGTGCCCGGGGTGGTGGCCTCGGTGGTGTTCCTGGCGGCGGGGACGTTCGCGCTGATCCATGGCGGTGAGTACGGCTGGGGGTCGCCGGTCGTCCTGGTCGCCCTGCTCGCCTGCGCAGGAGGTGCGGTGGCGTTCGTGGTGGCCGAGCGGGAGGCCCGGGATCCGATGGTGGAGGCGCGGCTGTTCGCGGTGCGGAGCTTCGCGGGCGGGGTGGTCGCCCAGGTGCTGTGGGGGCTCGGGGTGAACGGGGTGTTCTTCTACACTGCGATCTTCCTGCAAGGGGTGCTCGGGTTCACTCCGACGGCGTCGGGGCTGGCGTTCGTGCCGCTGGCGCTGCTGGTGGTGCTGGTCACGCCGCTGGTGCCGGCGGTGGAGCGGCGGCTGGGGGCCGGGCGGACGGTGGCGGCCGGGCTCGTGCTCGTGGCCTTCGGGATGGTGCTGGCGGCCACGCTGGAGATGGGGGACGGGTGGGAGCGGCTGCTGCCCGCCGTGTGCGCGATCGGGGTGGGGTCGGCGCTGACGATGCCGCTGGGGTCGGCGGTGCTGGGGGCGGTGCCGGAGTCGAGGGCGGGGGTGGCCGGGGGCGTTTTCTCGGTAAGCCGCGAAATTTCTGGACTTTTCGGGATTGCTGCCGTCGGGGTGATCGTGCAGGGCGCCGGGAGCTTCGCCACCGGGTACGCGGCCGGGCTGCTGGTGGCGGCCGGGCTCGTGCTGGCCGGGGCGTTGGTCAGCCTGGTGAGCCTGCCATGAGGGTGGCGGTGCTCGGGGTCGGGTCGCGGGGGGACGTACAGCCCTGCGCGGCGCTGGCTCGGGGGCTGGCCGGGCGGAGGCACGACGTCACGCTGGTCGCGGCCGGCCGGTACGCGGGCCTGGGGGAGGGCGTGCGGTTCGTGCCGCTCGGCGTGGACCCCGAAGCGGTCGTGACGAGCGAGGAGGGGCGGCGGTGGTTGCGGAGCGGGCCCCTGGGGTTCGTACGGGGGTTCAGGACCGTGGTGGAGCCGCTGGCCGCCAGGCTGGTCACCGAGGTGGACGCCGCGTGTGCCGACGCCGACCTGGTGCTCGCCCCCGCCCTGGGCGCCTTCGGCCGGCACCTGCACGAGAGGTACGGCATGCCGTACCGGATCCTGCACTTCCAGCCCAGCGAGCCCACCCGCGAGTTCCCCAACCCGCTGGTGCCCCTCGCCACCCTCGGACCGCTGGCCAACCGGGCCAGCTACGCCCTCGTCGAACGGCTCGGCTGGCTGATGCTCGGCCGGATGGTGAACCGGCTGCGGGCGAGCGTGCTGGGGCTGGGGCCGCTGCGGGGCAGCCCGTTCGCGGCCGACCGGCGGGCGCGGGTGCCGGTGCTCTGCGGGGTCAGCCCGCTGGTGGTGCCCATGCCGGCGGACTGGCCCGCGTACGTGCGGATGACCGGCTACTGGCGGCTGCCGGGACCCCGGGAGAGCGGGCTGGAGGACTTTCTCGACGCCGGGGCGCCGCCCGTGTTCGTGGGGTTCGGGAGCATGGCGCCGGACGAGCCGGAGCGGGTGGCCGGCGAGGTGGTCGCGGCGCTGCGGCGGGCGCGGCTGCGCGGGGTGGTGCAGGGCCTGCCCGTGGCGGCGGACGACGACGTGCGGGTGGTGGGCGAGGTGGCGCACGATGGGTTGTTTCCGCGAATGACGGCGATTGTTCACCACGGAGGCGCGGGGACCACGGGAACAGGGCTGACGGCGGGAGTGCCCAACGTGGTGTGCCCGTTCTTTTCCGACCAGCCGTTCTGGGGACGCAGGGTGGCGGCGCTGGGCGTGGGGCCGGCGCCGTTGCCGATCAAGGCGCTGACCAGGGACGAGTTGGCGGCGCGGCTGCTCGCCGTACCGAAATATCGCGAAAAATCGGCGCAACTGGGACGGCTACTTCGCGTCGAGAATGGCGTGAAGAACGCCATAGATCTCATTGAACGTTGTTGATCGTCCAGATATTGTGCGATATGCCCGCGATCACCCCCTGGAAGTAAGGTGCCATGAGACTCCGGCTACGGCAGGTCTTCGTCATCGGACTCACCCTCTCGCTCCTTGGCATCGGCGTTCCCGCCTGGTCCCAGGACGATCCCAAGAGCTGTAACGACCTGCTGTCCGCCGACACCCCGGCGTACGTCGTCTGCACCTGGATGGCCACGCCGGAAGAGGCGCTGGACATCGCGAAGTTCTGGCTGGACAACGACAGCGAGAACCTCAAAGAGGCCGGGCCGCTGAACCCGATCCTGATCGACTGCAGCGAGGACGGCAACGTCTGCCCGACCGACTCCGAGGGCGACGGCGAGCTGCACGACGTCGACGGCCCCGACGTCCCGGGCGCCGAGGACGGCGGCACCCCCGAGTGCCAGAACGGCGAGTCGTGCTTCGTGGACGGCAACGGGCTGAGCGCCGCCGAGAAGGCCGCCGCCATGGAGACCCCGGCCGGCAAGGCCACGCAGACCGTCGCGCCGACGGGCATGCGCGTCTGGATCGAGACCGAGCTGGCCGACGACTTCAAGGCCGGCAAGCTGGCCGAGGCCGCCAAGAAGATCGCCGCGCTGGCCGTCGAGCAGCCGAACGTCGTGGGCGTCAGGTTCACCTCGCAGCTCGGCTACAACCAGAACTTCGCCACGGCGGAGGAGCTGGACAAGTTCGTCACCGAGGCCACGACCGCGCTGCGGGCGCTGCTGCCGGGCAAGAAGATGGCCGCGCACACGGTGGTGCCGGTGTTCGGTTGCGGCGCGAACGACGCCTGCAAGGCCGAGATCACCAAGAAGTACCCGCTGATCGACCCCGACCGCATCGGTAGCTGGCTCGCCAAGGGCACCATCGACCAGCTCTCCCTCGACAGCGGCCACCTGGGCACCGAGTTCGCCACCTGGAAGATCGACGCCGCCGAGGCCCAGCGCAACCAGTGGATCCAGGTCCGCGCCCGCGCCTGGGACGCCTACGCGCAGATCGCCGCCGAGGACGCCTCCTTCGCCGCCACCGGCACCGCCAAGCTCACCGAGGAGCAGGCCACCAAGGCGATCACCGAGCGCATCGCGACGCCGCTCCAGGACGACGCGGCCGAGACGGTCACGCTGTGGACCCGCTGGCAGAACGACCAGGGGCAGGTCAGCCGGGTGTACGGCGAGAAGTGGGCGGCCAACGTCACCTGGGAGCAGCTCAAGAAGCTCGCCACCGTTCGGCCCCGGCTGGCCACCGTCTACGACCCGGCCAAGCCCGAGGTGGACCTTGCCACCGACCTGAAGAACCTGTCGGAGGTCTTCGGACAGGTTTACCTGCACGCTTCCTGAACCTCTCGTTGTGGCCGGTTCACGCACGCTGGTGCGTGGCCGGCCACAGTGCTGTCCGCCCCGGCTCTCAGCGGTTCAGCAGCAGGTGCTGGAGGGCGGTCACGGCGGCGCCTCTGGCCCATTCGTTGAAGGTGAAGGGCTTGACGGCCACTCGTACGGGGGTGGCCGTCCAGTGGGTGTGGTGGGCGAGGGCGGCGTCGAAGGCGGGGGCGCAGACGTCGTACATGTGGACCGACTCTCCGGACAGGACGATCAGCTCGGGCGCGGTGAGGTTGGCGACGGTGGCGGCCACCTGGCCCAGGGCGGCTCCGGCTTCGTCCAGGACGCGGCGTGCGACAGGATCGCCGTCGGCCGCCAGGGTGAGGCAGTCGTCGAAGGTGAGCTCGGGCCGCTCGAGCGTCGAGGCGATCGAGCGGCGGATGGACGGCGAGCTGGCGTAGGCGCGGGCACAACCCCGGTGCCCCCGCTCGCACATGGGGCCACGGTCGTCGATCCGCAGGTGACCGACCAGCCCGGACCGCCCGGAGACCAGCCGGTCGTCGATGACGAGCCCGCAGCCGATCCCCGCCCCGACCGTGAGCAGCGCGAACGACGAGTGCCCCACACCCTCGCCGAACCACTGCTGTACGGCCGTCAGCGCCCGCACGTCGTTGTCCAGCACCGTCGGCACCGACACGGCCTCCTCGACCAGCCGCCCCAGCGGCAGCCGGCTCCAGCCCAGGAACGGCGAGGTGTGCACCACGGGATCACTGGGCGTGGCGGTGCCCGCCAGGCTGATGCCCACGGCCGACAGCGGCCGCCCCGGCACGGTCAGCTCCTCGACCACCTCGACGATCTGGCCGAGCACGTGGCCGATGTCATGGCTCGCGAGCGGCCTGGAGGTCTCCCGTTCCACCCTGGCACCCAGGTCGGTACGCACGGCGAACAGGTCGTCGGCGGTGAGCTTGATCCCCGCGAACGACATCCTTGAGGCGTCCACCCGCAGCGGCTGCGACGGCCGCCCGACGGTCGCCGGCCCCTCTCCGGCCGCCTCCAGCAGGTAGCCGGCCTCGATGAACGGCCTGGTGACCTTGGTCAGCGCGGACGGCGACAACGACAGCCTGCGGGCCACCTCCGCCCGGGACAGAGGGCCGTGCACGAGCAGCTCGACGAACACCGACCGCATGGCGTCCGTGAGCCGCCCGATCTGTGGGAACACGCGGCCATTTTATTCATGACGTCAAGTAAGAAGGAGACAGCACTCTTCGATCTGCCCGAAACGGCGCTCAATTCATTGACCTAGTGCACGAATGCGGGTTAACCTCCTGCGGCCTGATCGATCCAGCAGCTCTGGGGACGCCGATGCCTGTCATTCCTCTCGACGATCACCAGTGGGCGGTCATCACGCCCGCCACCACGTACGTGCTCGGCGTGGAGACAGACCCCCGGACGGGGGAGGCCACGCCGCGCCAGACGTACTGGGGCCCGAGGCTCACGCCCGAGGCCGCCCGCCAGGTCACCACCGTGCCCGCGCGGCACGTCTCCAGCTTCGCCACCCCCGCCGAGATCGAGGAACTGCTGCCGGTGGACGGCGGCACGCGGTGGGGCTCGCCGTCGCTGCAGGTCACCTTCGGCCACGCGCGCTCGCTCGAACTGCGCTTCACTGGGGCGCAGGTGCACGACGAGGGCGGCGCCCAGCGGCTCGACCTCGCGCTGGCCGACGCGCACCACCCGTTCGAGGTCGTGCTGTCCGTACGCACCCACGATGACACCGACGTCATCGAACGCTGGACCACCGTCAGGACGGGCTCAGAGGCGGCCGTCACCCGGCTCGACTCGGGCAACTGGTTCATTCCCGACGCGGCGGCGTACCGCTACAGCGGCGTCCACGGCGCCTGGTCCGAGGAGATGCGGCTCCAGCGCGGGCCGCTGCCGGTCGGCGAGCTGACCTTCACCAGCCGCCAGGGCATCACCAGCCACATCGCGAACCCGTGGGTGATGATCGACGCGGGCGAGGCCACCGAGGAGCACGGCGAGGTCTGGGGCGTCGCCCTGGCCTGGAGCGGAAGCTGGCGCCTGACCACCACGCACCGGTCCGAGGGCGGGGTCTGCGTCTCGGGCGGCTTCGGCCACGACGGCCTGCGCTGGACGCTCGGCCCGGGGGAGGAGCTCGTCACGCCGGTCGCGCTGGGCCTCTACTCCGGCGGCGGGTTCGGGGCGGCCAGCCGGTCCTGGCACGATTACGCCCGCGCCCACGTGCTGCCCACGCCCTTCGAGGAGCGGCCGGTGCTGTACAACTCCTGGGAGGCGACCACGTTCGCCGTCACCGAGGAGGGGCAGCTCGACCTGGCCAAGATCGCGGCCTCGATCGGCGTCGAACTGTTCGTGATCGACGACGGCTGGTTCGGCGCGCGCGATGACGACACCACCTCGCTGGGCGACTGGTTCCCACACCGCGAACGCTTCCCCGACGGGCTGCGCGGCATGTTCGACGGCATCCGCGACCTGGGTCTGCGAACCGGGCTGTGGGTGGAGCCCGAGGGCCTCAGCAAGGAGAGCGAGCTCTACCGCGCGCATCCCGAGTGGGCCCTGCACATGGAGCACCGGCGCAGGGACGAGAAGCGCCGGCAGCTCGTGCTCAACTTCGCCCGCGACGACGTCCGCGACTGGGCGCTCGGCCTGCTCGACCGGCTGGTCACCGAACTCGGTCTCGACTACCTCAAGTGGGACATGAACCGCCCGTTCACCCAGGCCGGCTGGCCGGAGCGGGGCGCCGCCCAGGACCGGGTCTGGATCGAGCACACGCGCGGCGTCTACCGCGTCATGGAGTCGCTGCGCGAGCGCCACCCGGGGCTGCGGATCGAGTCCTGCGCCGGCGGCGGCGGCCGTACGGACTTCGGGATCATGCGTCACACCGACGAGGTGTGGCCGTCCGACAACACCGACGCCCGCGACCGGCAGGGCATCCACCACGGGTTCTCCCAGCTCTATCCGGCCGGCACGATGTCGGTCTGGGTCACCGACTCGCCCAACCCGAGCACCAGGCGGGCGATGCCGCTGCGCTACCGCTTCCACGTGGCCATGGCCGGCGTCCTGGGGATCGGCGGCGACCTGTCGGAGTGGAGCACCGCCGAGCTGGAGTCGGCGGCCGAGCTGGTCGAGCGGTACAAGGAGGTGCGCGCGACCGTGCAGCACGGCCGCCAGTACCGGCTGGCGGGCACGCCCGGGATCGAGCGCTCGGCCGTGCAGTACGTCCTCGGCGACGAGGTCGTGGTCCTGGTCTACAACCCGATCGGCGACGGCAAGCGCGGCCCGCGCCGGCTCCGCCTGACCGGCCTGGACCCCGACGCGCTCTACGAGCTGGACGGCACCCGCTGGCACGGCTCCGTGCTCATGGCGACCGGCATCAGGCCGCCCGCGTGGGAGCCGATCGGCGCCGACTACCGCAGCGACATGGTGGTCCTCAGACGGGTCTGATCACTGGCCCTGGCCATACCGCCAGGGTCCCGTGACCCCCGCGGAGTGGACATTGCTCCCCTGTACGGCCCGTGAGAGTTTCGGAGCCACGAAGACACGGTCACCGGCCGGTAACTCAGCGTCGCTGATCGTGACCGTTGGGGGTTCGTCCATTTCGCAAGGGGGATTCATCATGTCCGAGAACCAGGCCGAGCAGTTCGCCGAGCTGCCGGCGCCCGCGTCCGTCAAGCTGATCGACTTCGAAGAGGCCAGGGTCGTGCCGGGCATCGTGCCCAACACGTTCATCCTGATCGTCAGCGGCACCAAGCCCTATCTCAACATGAAGGTCGAGCTGTCGCCGCTGGTCTACATCAGGCAGCCGGAGTTCTGGGGAATCGAGGTCGTCGGCTCGCTGCCCGGTGTCGGGCTGCCCGCCACCGCGCCCTACACGGTGTCGCTGCCGCTCGACGGCATCATCGGCACCAAGGGCATCGAGGTGATCGGCGCCAACACCCGTAAGACCTTCGAAGTTCCGTAGGTCACCGTCTGGGCCGGGGCGCGGCCGGCCGCGCCCCGGCTCGTTCAGGACAGCGCGCGGAGCGCGTCCTCGATCAGGTCCCAGAAGCCTTCGACGTCGAGGCCCGTCGCCACGTGGGCGTTGGGCGGGCGTTTCAGTTTGTTCAGCAGGTCGACGCTGGTGGCCCCGGCCGTCTCCGTGCCGCGCAGCTCGATGTCGATCCTGGCCGGCACCGTGGTCACCAGCGCGGGCCGGGCCACCAGCGCCATCGCGACGGGGTCGTGCACCGGGCCCTCCGGCATGCCCTGGTCGATCTCGTACGTGGAGTTGAAGAAGGTGAGCAGCTCCACCCCGAACGCGGCCGCCCTGGTGCCGACGGCGCCGATCCTGGCGATCACCTCGCGCGTGGCCAGCGCCTGGTGGGTGACGTTGAGGCCGATCATCGTGAACCTCAGCCCGGAGCCGAGCACGATGGCCGCCGCCTCGGGGTCGGTCCAGGCGTTGAACTCGGCGTACGGGGTGATGTTCCCCCGGCCCGTGGACCCGCCCATCCACACGATCTCCCTGATCCGGGACAGCCGCTCCGGATGCGCCCGTACGAACTGGGCCAGGTTCGTCAGCGGCCCGGTCGCCACGATCGTCACCGGCTCACCAGGCGCGTCGAGCGTGTCCCTGATGAGCTCGATCGCGGTGCGCGGATCCGCCTCCACCGTGGGCACCGGCAGCTCGGGGCCGCCCAGCGCGTTGGCGCCGTGGATCCACTCGGCCGGCGACAGCGGCCGCTCCAGCGGGGCGTCGGCGCCCGGCGAGATCGGCACCCCGGTGATCCCGGCCAGCTCGGTCACCACCCGGGCGTTGTAGGTGGTGTGGCTCAGCCGGCCGTTGCCGCCGACGGTGGTGATGGCGCGCAGGTCGATCTCGGGGTTCGCGGCGGCCAGCCAGATCGCGAAGACGTCGTCATGACCGGGGTCACAGTCGAGAATCACCGGCGTCGGCATGGGAACAGGCTACCGATGGGGTGACGATCCCAACGAAGGGAAAAACTGATATTCGATGCGAAGGATCGTCCACCGGCAGAGGAGGGCTCAGCGGCTCGCCTGCCGGGCCCGTAGCGCGATCTCCAGCTCGAACCGGATGTCGGGGTCGGCGAGCTGGTCGCCGTAGAGCTCTTCGAGCTGGCGCAGCCGGTAGCGCACGGTCTGCGGATGGACGTGCAGCCTGGCGGCCACCTCGCCGGCGCCCCTGCCGTGCCGCAGCCAGGCCAGCAGCGTCTCGGCCAGCCGGTCCTGCTGCCCAGGGCGCAGGTGGGCCAGGGGCGCAAGGCGGGCCTCGGCCAGCGCGCTGACCAGCTCCTCGTCCTTGAACACCACCAGCGTGGCCATGTGGTCCTCGCACCGCAGCAGCCCGGCGGGCAGGACGCCGCGCCGCGACAGTTCGAGCGCCTCCCCGGCCCACCGCAGCGACGTCGCGGCGGCGGCCAGCCGTACGGCGGGGCCGATGGCCGCGCGGTGGCCGCGCAGCGTGTGCTCCAGCATCTGCGCCTGGCCTGGACCGCTCGGGTCGGGCACGAGCAGGCACGGCGTGGGGCGGCCCAGGCCGGTCAGCACGTCGGGCGGCAGCGGGGGAACGCGGCGGGTGCCGTGCTGGTCGTCGAGCGCCACGCAGGCGACGGTCCTCGGCAGTCGCCAGCCGGCCGCCTTGGCCAGATCGGAGATGGCCTCGGCGCTCGCGGGCGGCTGGGTGAGGAGCAGGTCGAGCAGGCGGCCGCGGCGGCGTTCGATCTCGCCGGCGGCGTGCGCCCTGGCCTCTTCGAAGCCCTCGGCGGCGGCGTCGGCGAGCTGGTCGAGGTAGACGAAGATGGCTTCGCCCAGGTCGTACAGGGATTGGGGTGTCAGGCCCATCGGCTCGGCGATCTCCGTCAGCCGCCGCCAGCCGACCCGGGCTCCTAGCCGCATCGCGGCCTGCAGCGGCTCCAGGTTGCGGCCCTCGGCCGCCTCCCCCTTGCCGATCATGCGGAACGGCTCGGGGTTCCAGGGGGCGTCCGGGCTCTCGATGCGGTCGAGGAAGCCCTCGATGGCCTGCTCGACCGCCGTGCGCACGACTTTGATGTAGATCTCGTCCGAGGGCCGGGCATATTCCGGGATCCGGGCCTGGATCTCCTCGATCACCTCTTCTGAGACCCGGCCGATGCCCGCCCTGAGCGTTTTCACGATGTCCGCGGGTGTCCGGCTTTCGCTGATGTCACTCTTGATGGCCATCGTCCCTCCTGCCGCCATTGTGACCCAGGCAACAAGAGTATGTGGAGCAATCGCTTGTTTTTTGTCACTTCTGGAGGAAGGCGCCGAACTCCTCCACGTCGATCAGGCCGTCGCCGTCCTTGTCGAGCTTCCGTACCCCTTCCTGGGCGGCGTCCAGCGTCACGGGCTGGCCGAGCACCTCCATCAGCCGGACGAGCTCGACCGCCGAGATCCGGCCGTCCTTGTCGGCGTCGATCAGGTCGAAGGTGATCGTGTAGTCGCTCATTGGGTCGCCCTTCAGCGTGGTCCGATATCGCGTTCAGACCTTAGTAGTGACATGTCGCAACGCGTCGATGAATGCCACGACTTGTGGGCTCATATCACCTTCGCGCCAGGCAATCGCCAGTTCCCCGGGAGGCAGCCCTGTAACGGGCCGGTAGGTCATTCCCGGTCTGTTGTACAGCGTGGCGTTCCCCTTCGCCACGAGCACCACGCCGAGTCCGCTGGTCACCGCCTCGAAGACCTCTTCGGGCGTGTTGGCGGTGACCCCGACGACCGGCTGGCCAGGTTCGAGGTGATGGGCGGGACACTGCTCTAGAGTCCCGAGCCCACCGGTCTGCCGCGGACGAGGGTGGCGAGCCAGACCGTGGCGAGGCCGGCGTACACGCTGAGCAGCGCCACCACCGGCGACCCGATGACCATAGAGACGACGATGGCCACGGCGAGCAGGCCCGCCCAGCCGTACAGGACCTGGCGTCCCCGTGGCGCGCCGGTGTGCGCGGCCTCCTGGACGGGGGTGACGAGCGTCATGACGGCCGCGCCCGCGGTGCCGATCGCGTCCTGGCCGAGCGCGATGCCCAGCGTCAGCAGCGCGGCGCCCGCGACCACCAGGCCGCAGCAGGCCAGCGCCACGCGCGCCTCGGGGCCTTCGAAGAGCAGTTGAGTGGCCCTGGCGCGGGCCAGCCGCAACGTGGTCCACGCCTCGGCGATCCAGGCCACCCAGTGCAGTACCGCCATGATGACGAAGACGGCGATGACGGGCGGGACCGCGGGCAGCAGGAAGATCAGCCGCCACCCGCCGGGGAACCTGCCCCGCAGCTTGGACAGCCCTCTGAACAGGGGGTTGCGCTGCTTCAGCGCGGCGACCAGCAGATCTCTGGCCCGGGCGTAACCGGGGTCGAGACGGAGCACCTCGCGGTAGGCGTCCGCCGCGCCGCGCGGGTCGCCGAACCTCAGCGCCGCGGTGCCGACGACGAAGTGCGCGGTGGCGCTCTCCGGGTCGAGCCGTACGGCGTGCGCGGCGGCGTTCCTGGCCTGGTGCGCGTCCCCGAGGTTCGTGCAGGCCAGCGCCAGCAGGCTGACCAGGTCGGAGTCCTGCGGATCGATGCTCAGCCCGCGCCGCGCGGCGTCGGCCATCTGCGGCCACTCGTCCCTGAGCATGTGGATCCGCGACAGCAGCTCCCACGTGTCGGCCGACTCGGGCTGCAGGTTCAGCGCCGCCTGGACGGCCGCCAGGGACTCCTCGGGCAGGCGGGCCCGGTAGTACACCTGGGCGGCCGCGTAGTGGGTGAACCACTGGTCGGGCGCCAGCCCCACCGCCGCGCGGGCCTCGTCGAGGGCCTCGGAGACCTGGCGCTGCTCGATCAGGGCCAGGCCCAGCAGGGCGTGCGCGCCGATGTGCTGCGGCTCCTGGGCCAGCAGGCCGCGCAGCTCCCGCTCCGCCTCGGCCGGGCGGCGCATCCGCAGGAGCGTACGCGCCCGCTCGATCGGATCGGCGACCGTCACCACTTGCCCTTGACCCAGGGCATCAGCTCGTCCCAGGCGCCGGAGTCGTTGGCGTGCATGACGTAGTTGCGGGCGGTGGCCATCCACTCGCGTACGGCCGTGGGCTTCACGGTCTTGGCGGCGGCCAGCAGGTCGGGCGTGGTCAGCGGGATGGGGCGGCCGGCGCTGATCGACTGCTGCAGCTTGGCCTCCACCGCCCGGTCCACCACGCCCTTCAGGTCGGCGCCGACCAGGTGCTCGGTCGCCCGCGCCACCGCGTCGAAGTCCATCTCGGTCAGCGGCTTGTCGCGGCACAGGATGCGCAGGATGGCGGCGCGCGCGGAGGTGTCCGGCGGCGGTACGAACACCGGCTGGTCGAGGCGGCCCGGGCGGCGGAAGGCGGCGTCCACGTACCAGGGGGCGTTCGTGGCGGCCAGCACCAGGACGCCCTCGTTGGCGCTCTGGTCCACGCCGTCGAGCTCGGCCAGGAACTGGTTGACGAGCTGCCGGGTGTGCGCCTGGCGCATGTCGGAGCGGCGGGCGGCCAGGGCGTCGACCTCGTCGAAGAACAGCACGCAGGGGCGGTTGCGGCGGGCGAGGTCGAACGTGGCGTGCAGGTTGCGCTCGCTGGAGCCGACGTACATGTCCAGGATGTCGGCCAGGCCCACGTTGACGAACGCCGCGCCGAGCTCGCCGGCGGCGGCCCTGGCCAGGTGGGTCTTGCCGGCTCCCGGCGGGCCGTAGAGCAGGACGCCGCCGCCGGCCCGCTTGCCGAAGGCGGCGAACAGGTCCGGTTGCTGGATCGGCAGCAGCAGCTTGATCCGCAGCGCCTCCTTGACCGTCTCCATCCCGGCGACGTCGGCGAACGTGAGCCCGGCGCGCTCGACCTCGGCCGTGCCGCCCTGATCCGCCGCCGCCTGCTGGGGCGCGGCGTAGAGGGGCGCGGCTTGTTGATGGGCGGCTTGTTGAGGCGCCGCTTGTTGAGGGGCAGGGGCCGGTCGTTGAGGGGCCGGGGTCAGCCGGGCGGCGAGGTCGGCGTCGGCCAGGGACGCGTCCCTGGAGATCGCCTCGAAGTACCGGTACGCCGCCCGCCCCATGTCGCCCTCGCCCATCAGCGCCCTGGCCGCCAGCACGCCCAGCCTGGGCGGGTAGCCGGGGGTCTCCAGCAGCGGTTCGAGCGCGGCGAGTGCCGCACCGAAGGCGCTCTGCCGGACGAAGACCTCCGCGAGCCCGGCCAGGATGTCCGGGTTCTTGGGTGAGAGCACGAGCGCCGCGCGGAATTCCGCCTCGGCGTCGGCGAGGTAGCCCATGGCCAGGAGCTGCCCGGCGAGGTGCCGGCGCAGGGGGAGGTTGTCCGGAGATAGACGCGCCGCCTCGCGGAGCGCCTGAAGGCCGGCATCGTTGGACACGTGCCGTTCCCTTCTGTCGCAGGTTTCGGTCGGTCTCAAACTACGCAAGATATCGAAATATCATCGCATCGACCGGGGCCGGGCGCCTGCGGTCATGACGTACGGAACAACCTCAGCCGCTCCTCACCCACCCGCTCGCGCAGCGCGTGATCCTCGACGCCGAGACCCTCCGCCGGGGCCAGGGCCAGCACGCCGACCTTGCCCACGTGCTGGTTGAGCTGCACGGCCCTGGCCGCCCGCGCCGCCTCGGCCAGGGGGTAGACGGACGACAGCGTGGGGTGCACCAGGCCGAGCGAGATGAGCCGGTTGACCTCGTGGCACTCCTGGTAGTTCGCGCCGTGGGAGCCGATGATGCGCTTGAGCTTCATCCACAGGTGGCGGTTGTCGTAGGCGTGGGCGTACCCGGTGGACGACCCGCACGTCACCACCGCGCCGCCGCGCCTGGCGACATAGACGGAGGCCCCGAACGTCTCCCTGCCCGTGTGCTCGAACACGATGGCCGGATCCTCGCCCACCAGCCGCCGCACCTCCGCCCCCAGCCGCCGCCACGCCTTCTCGTCGGTCAGGTCCTCGAACTGCGAGCGGTCCACGACGTGCGGGCAGCCCATCCGGCGCAGCAGCTCGGCCTTCTCCGGCGAGCTCACGACGCCGACGGGGATGCCGCCGCCGTTCTTGACGAGCTGCACGCCGTAGCCGCCGAGGCCGCCCGTCGCGCCCCACAGCAGCACCACGTCGCCCTGCTTCATCCGCGCGCCGCGCTCGCCGACCAGCATCCGGTACGCGGTCGAGGCGCACAACATGTTGCAGGCGGCCTCCTCCCAGCTCAGGTGCCGGGGCTTGGCGAGCAACTGGGTGGCCTTGACGACGGCGTAGTCGGCCAGCCCGCCGAAGTTCGTCTCGAAGCCCCAGGCCCGCAGGTCGGCGGCCAGCATGCCGTCGTGCTGGATGACGGGGTCCTCGCCGTCCACGTACGCGGGGCTGGTGACCACCCGGTCGCCGACGCGCCAGCGGCGTACCGCGCGGCCGGTCCTGACGACCACCCCCGCCGCGTCCGAGCCGAGCACGTGCGTCGGCAGGTCGTGCCGGGGGTCCGTGCGCCCGAACCGCTCCAGGAACGCGAACGTCGGGATCGGCTCGAACATCGCCGACCACACGGTGTTGAAGTTGATCGCGCTCGCCATCACCGCGATCAGCACTTCGTCCTCGCCCAGCTCCGGCATGGGCACCTCGCCGACGTGCAGGGTCCTGCGCACGTCCTTGTCCACGGCGTCCTGCTCGAACGTCCCCACCTCGTCCTTGCGCAGGTGGGCCGCCCGATAGACCGAGGGCACCTCCAGCCGCTCCAGCTCGGCGGGCTCCGCGCCCGCCACCACTGCCTGTGCCAGCGTCATAGCAGTCCCTTCAGATGCTCGGCGATGACCTCGAAGTGCGGGGGATCGAGCAGGTTGAGATGGTGCGACCCGGGAACCTCGACGACCTCCAGCCACGTGCAGTACGGCCCGAACCCGCGCGCCGGATCCCCCTCATGCGCATACCGCTCGTCCCGCACCGCCCACGGCGTGGGTTCCGTGGACCGATAGAGAACGACCCTGCCGTCATAAGGAACGGGCCGATAACTCTCGATGGCCTGGGTGTCCTGAAAAGAGGTGACCTGATGCCGCAAAATGGCCGCCGGCAACGCCTCAAGAGCCCCGGCCTCCTCCATCCGCCGCTGCACGAGCTCCGCCCGAGCCCTTTCGGGCAGGTTGAGCAACTCCTCCGGCTTGAGTCGCACGTTCACGCCATAGGTCGCCCGCAGATATGCCGTGAAATCCACATATCGCTGAACCGCAGCCTCCCGCCGCACCGGCTCGGGCAGCCCCGAGTCGATCATCGCCACGAACTCGACGTCGGGGCCGAGCAGCCGCGCGATCTCAAAGGCCAGAATCCCGCCGAACGACCACCCGCCCACCCGGTACGGCCCCGCGCAGACACCCTTGATCGCCTCGACGTAGCGAGCCGCCCGCTCCGGTATCCCGCCCTCATCCAGCCGCTCAAGCCCGAGCACCGGAACGGGCAACCGATCGGCCAGCAACCCGTAGACGCCGGTGGTCCCGCCGGCGGGATGCGCGAGAAACAGCGGCCTCCCACCGGCGCTCCCGTTCAGCGGCCGGATCATCTCGCCCCCGGCGTCGTCGGCGGCCCGTACGGCGTCCGCGAGGTCCGCCACGCCGACCTGCCCGGCCGGAACGGTCAGTGGGCCGCCGAGTTCGCGGGCGAGCAGGTCGAGGGCTTCCGGCAGCAGATCCGGCGCGACGGGCTCCGCGACGGAGGGCTCACGGCCGAGCAGACCGCCGAGCACCCGCACCACCTGCCGCTCCGCCGCGTCCCTCGCCCCCACAGCCCTGACCTCCGTCGTCCGGGGGGTGACCGCCTGGATGAGGGTGCCCAGGGTGCCGCCCGCGAGCAGCGGTGCCGTGGGGATCGTGACGCCGAAGTCGTGCTCGATCAGCCCGCGCAACCGGGTCGCGGCCAGCGAGTCCAGGCCCAGATCGGTCAGCACCGTCTCCTCGCCCAGCCGTCCCGCCTCCACCCCCAGCACGACCGCCACCCGCCTCTTGACCTCGGCGGGCACATCCCCCGGAGTCCCTTGTCGGACGGGGACGTCGGCGAAGTCGGAGAAATACGGTATGCGGGCTATCGAGGGAAATATCGTGACCGCTCGGCCGACGTCGACCTTGGCCACCCCGGCCGAAAGGTTCCGCTGGATCAGCGCCTCCAGAGCCTCGACGCCCTCCTCGGTGGTCAGCGGGTCCACGGCGGGCAGGGCGGTGGCCGTACCCTCCCATGGACCCCAGCCGATGCTGATCCCCGGCCGCCCTTCCGCTCTGCGTCGCTCGCACAGCGCGTCCAGCCAGGCGTTCGCCGTGGCGTAGGCCGCCTGACCGGGGGAGCCGAGCAGCCCGGCGGCCGACGAGAACGCCACCCACCAGTCCAGATCGAGCTCTTTGGTGACCTCGTGCAGGCGCAGCCCGCCGATGACCTTGGCCGCCCATACCCGCTCGACGCTGCCCGGATCCAGATCGGCGACCAGACGGTCGTCGAGGACACCGGCCGCGTGGATCACCCCCCGCAACCGCATCCCACCGGCGGTCGCCGCCTCCACCAGCCGCTCCGCCGTCCCGGGCGCGGCCAGATCACCCGCCACCACGCCGGGACCGGGGGAGCGGCCGTTCACCACGATCCGGTCTGCACCGCGATCGGCCAGCCATCGGGCGGCGATCCGGCCGAGCCGGCCGTAGCCACCGGTGATCACGTACGCCCCTGGCTCCACCACGGGCCGAGCGACCGAAGCCACGGTCGTGCGGCTCAAGCGGGCCGCGTAGCGGGTTCCGGCGCGCCAGGCCACCTCGTCCTCGGGTGCGTCGAGGGCCAGTTCTCCGGCCAGGTCGCCGAGGTCGTCGAAGTCCACGAGCCGGGCGCGGGCCTCGGGGTGTTCGAGGGCGAGGACTCTGACCAGCCCCCGCAGCGCGGCCGGGCCCGGATCAGGCGCCTCACCGTCCAGGACGGCCTGGGCCCGCTCGGTCGCGATCGTGACCCTGGAACCCCGGGCGACCAGGGCCGCCACCCGCAGCAGGACCCCCTGCGCCGCCATCGGATCGAGGTGACGGGGCGGCAGCACGAGAACCGAGCCCGCCGCGTCGGTCGTGCCGAGCAGGGATTGGAGGCGGGCCGCCCGCGCATCCCCCTCATCGGCAAGGATGAGCCATGCGCGGGGCGGGCCCGCCTCCCGGGGTGGCGCGGGAGTCCAGGTGCGTACGACCAGTTTGGCGTCCAGCCTGGCAGGGGTCGAAGCCGGGTCCAGTTCGGCGATCTCCGTGCCGGAACGGGTCCCGTCCACGGCCACGTGCCGGATCCGCTCCAGCCCGCCGGTCTCCGACACACCAGGGGAGAGCGCGGCCGTGCCGTAGCGGTGCCAGACCCCGGCCGCGTTCTTGGCCGACACCTCGGCGGTGTCGCCGGTCAGGGTGATCGTGACCTGGGCGGGCAGTGGCAGCAGGGCGTGGAGCGTGACGTCGTGCAGCTCGATGTCGCCGGCCACCGACCGGAGCAGCTCGGCCAGGGCCGTCACCCGGAGCACCGGTTCGGGGCCCTCGGCCATGGTCGACCAGGAATGGCCGGCCGGGGTTTCCACGTGGGTCAGGCGCCTTGGCCGGGCCCAGTGCCGGGTGTGGTGCCAGGGGGAGAGGGGGACGTCCACGACGCGCCCATGGGTGCGCGGGGTGACGGCGGTCGCGGCGGCGGCGACCTGAGCGGGGAAGTCGCCGGTGGTGATCAGCGAGCCGGCGGGCAGAATGGCGCGGAGTGCGCCGGTGAGCAGCGGGCGGGGGCTCAGTTCGGTGAAGACCGTGTGCCCGTCCTCGGCCGCCGCCTGGACGGCCTGCATGAGCCGTACGGGACGGCGCACCCCGGCGGCCCAGTACGCGGCCTCGAACACCGGCACCTCACGAGGATCCTCGAACACCCCCGAGTAGTAGGGCACCACCGGCTTCCCCCCGGCCACCGCCCCCAGCTCGTCCCTGAGCACCGGCACCAGCGGCGCCACCTGCGGCGAATGCCCGGCCCCTTCGGCCGTGAGCGTCCTGGCGATCGACCCGCGCGCCGAAACCGAGGCCGCGAACGACGCCACCCGTTCCGCCGGCCCCGTGACCACGCACTGACCGGGCGCGGAGAACACCGCCACGTGCAGGTCCTCGGGCACCTCCGCCGCTCCCACCCCGACGACGGCCATCGCCCCGCCCCCGCCCAGCCCGCCGAGCAGCCGGGCCCGTACGCAGATGACCCGGACGGCGTCCTTCACTGGGAGCCCGCCCGCGACCACGGCCGCCGCCACCTCGCCCATGGAGTGCCCGATCACCGCCGCCGGGGCGAAGCCGTAGGAGCGCCACAGGTCGGCCAGGGCGAGCTGGGCGGCGAAGATGAGCGGCTGGACGGTCGCCACGCCCGACGGGGCCGGGTCGCGCACGTCGATGCCCTCTTCGGCCAGCAGCGGGGCCAGCGCGTCGATGGTGCGGCGGTAGGCGGGTTCGGTGTCGTACAGGTCGAAAATGGGCTGCGGGGTGTAGCCGCCGAAGACCCACACGGGACCTTTGGCGTGCGCCGCGGCGGGTCGCACGTCGCGCAGCCGTGAGGCCAGCTCGTCCGCGTTGCCCGCCACCACGGCCGCCGCCACCCGTCCGCGCCCGGCCCGCCTGGCCAGGGTGTGGGCGACGTCCCCGAGGTCGCCGTCGGGGCGCCAGGCGGCCAGGGTCCTGGCGTGGTGGCGGACGCGTTCGGCGGTGGTGTCGGTGAGCAGGAAGACGTGCGGACCGCCGGCGGGCTCCCGGGGCGCCGCCCGATAGGCGTCCACGACCACGTGGGCGTTCGTGCCGCCGAACCCGAACGCCGACACCCCCGCCCGCGCGTCGGCCCGAGGCCAGGGCCGGGGCGCGGTGACGACCTCCAGTGTGTCCCAGGGGATGTGCGGGTTCGGTTCGCGGAAGTGCAGACTGGCCGGGATCACCCCGTGGTGCAGGGCGAGGACGGTCTTGATGAGCCCGGCCACCCCGGCGGCGGCCTCCAGGTGGCCGAGGTTCGTCTTCACCGAGCCGAGCAGCACCGGGGTGCCGATGGCGGCGGCGATGGCGCGGGCCTCGATCGGGTCCCCGAGGAAGGTCCCCGTCCCGTGGGCCTCGATGTAGTCGGGCCCGCGATCTCCGTACACCTCGCGCAGCAGCGACTCCTGAGCCTCGGGGCTGGGCGCGACCAGGCCGTTCGAGCGGCCGTCCTGGTTGACGGCGGTCGGGCCGATGAGCGCGAGCACCCGGTCGCCGTCCCGTACGGCGTCCGCCAGCCGCTTGAGCACCACCACCCCGCAGCCCTCGGCCCGCACCATCCCGTCCGCCGAGGCGTCGAACGCCTTGCAGCGTCCGTCGGCCGCCGTACCGCCGCCCCGGTCGAAGGCCACGGTGACCACGGGGGACAGCAGCACGTTGACCCCGGCGGCCAGCGCCAGGTCGCACTCGCCCGCCCGCAGGCTGGAGGCCGCCAGGTGGGTGGCGACGAGCGAGGAGGAGCAGGCGGTGTCCACGGCCAGGGAGGGGCCGCGCAGGTCGAGCAGGTACGACAGGCGGTTGGCGGCGATGCTGAGCGCGCCCCCGGTGGCCGTCCAGGCGTCCACGGAGGCGAGGTCGGAGGCGGTCAGGTGGGCGTATTCAGTGCCGGACAGGCCGGTGAACACCCCGGTCCGCGTCCCGGCCAGCGACCTGGGCGCGATGCCGCCGTGTTCGAGCGCCTCCCAGGCCGTCTCCAGGAGCAGCCGCTGCTGCGGGTCCATGGCCGCCGCCTCGCCCGGCGCGATGCCGAAGAACTCCGCGTCGAACCCGGCCACGTCGTCCAGGAACCCGCCGTGCCTGGTCGTGCCCGCCAGCACCGCCCCGGTCCGCGCCGACCCGTCGTCGAACGCCTCCCACCGCCCGTCCGGCACCTCGCCGACCGCGTCGCGCCCCGCCAGCAGCAGCTCCCAGTACGCGGCGGGCCCGTGCGCGCCGGGGAACCGGCAGCCGAGCCCGACCACGGCGACCGGCTCACCGGGGGCGAGCGGGGCGCGTACCGGAACGCCGGGGGAGGACAGCACCCGGGACAGGCGGTTGATCGTCGGGTGCTCCCACACGAGCGTCGGGCTCAGCTCCCGGCCCAGCAGTTCGGCCAGCTCGCCCGCCACGGACACCGCCTCGCGCGAGGAGAGGCCGTACTCGCCGAGCGGCCGGTCGGGGTCCACGTGCGCGCCGAGCCGGTCGAGCAGGAAGCGGCGGATCTCACCTTCGCCGGGTACGTCCATCGGAACACTCCCATGCCTTCGGGGTGATCGGCCAACCTATCCAGGTGTCCGGGGCGAGAGGCAGGCCCGAACGGAACATTCCTCGGGCGCGATTTGTCACGGCGGTGATGATTTATCCGGCACCGCGCAACCGCACGGCGATTTCGTTGCCCGCGCTCATAGCCGCCCCGCCACCGCACCGCCTAGCCTCGCCTGCACCCACGGCGAAGGGTTTCCCTCATGCGCGGCTTGCTGGCTCTGGCGACGACGCTGCTGCTCGTCGCCGGTACGGGCGCCACCCCCGCCCACGCCGACCCCGACTGGTCACTCGCCCCCGACAAGGAGCCCGAACCCAGGGACACCGGTTACCTTCCCTGGCAGCCGGCCCTGCCGGGCACCGCCCGCGTCGTGCGCGAGCGGCAGATCGACGCCCGCACCCTGGACCTGCTCGTCAGCTCACCCTCCGTGGGCCGCCTGCTGCCGGTCCGCCTGCTCCTCCCCAAGGGCTGGTCGAGAAGCGCGAAACGGACGTGGCCGGTGCTCTACCTGCTGCACGGCGGCGCCGACGACTACACCTCGTGGACCCGCATGACCGACATCGAGGCGTACACCGAGGACCTCGACGCCATCGTCGTCATGCCGGAGGCGGGCCGCGCCGGTAACTACTCGAACTGGTACAACGGCGGCAAGGGCGGCCCACCGGCCTGGGCCACGTTCCACACCTACGAGGTGCGCCGCCTGCTGGAGGTCGGCTACCGCGCCGGCACCCGCCGGGCCATCGCGGGCCTGTCGATGGGCGCGTACGGAGCCGTCAAGTACGCCGCCGCCAACCGCGGCATGTTCCGCTTCGCCGGCGCCTACAGCGGCATCCTGGCCACCCGGCTCCCCGGCATCCCCGGGCTCATCATGAACGCCCAGGCCAGCGAGAAACAGGACCCCCTGGCCCTCTGGGGCCACCCCAAGCGCGACAAACGGGTCTGGGCGGCCAACGACCCCATGACCCTCGCCCCGAACCTCAGAGGCGTGCGCCTCTACCTCTCCAGCGGCACCAACAGCTTCCTCGGCGACCTGGACCCGCCCGGCTCCCCGTGGCACCCGGCGCATCTGGGCGAGCCCATCTCCGCCTACACCGGCAAGGCCCTGAGCGCCCGGCTCAAGAGCCTCGGCATCCCGCACACCCTCCACCTGTACGGCAACGGCACCCATACCTGGCCGTACTGGATCCGCGAGTTCAAGCGCTCCTTCCCGATGATCCGCCAAGCACTGGAGTGACCCGCGCCGCTCGGGGTAGCGCATCCCTTTGCCCGAAAAGGGAGGTGCGAGGAGTGCGGCTGACGTATACCTCTGATGTCTGGTGGAAGAACGCGGTCGTCTACTGCCTGGACGTGGAGACGTTCAAGGACGGCAACGACGACGGCGTGGGCGACTTCCGCGGCCTGACGCAGCAGATCGACTATCTCGCGGGACTCGGCGTGACGTGCCTGTGGCTCATGCCGTTCTTCCCGACCCCGAACCGCGACGACGGTTACGACATCACCGACTTTTACACCATCGACCCCCGGCTGGGGACGCTGGGCGACTTCGTGGAGTTCATGCGTACCGCCCACGACCGCGGCCTGCGCGTGATCGCGGACCTGGTCGTCAACCACACCTCCGACCAGCATCCCTGGTTCAAGGAGGCGCGATCGGGCAAGGACTCGCCCCGTCGCGACTGGTACGTCTGGTCCGACACCCCGGAGCCCGACGACCCCAAGCAGATCGTCTTCCCCGACAAAGAGGACAGCATCTGGGAGTACGACGAGGGTTCGGGCCAGTACTACCTGCACAGCTTCTATCGGCACCAGCCCGACCTGAACGTGGGCAACCCCGAGGTCAGGGACGAGATCACGCGCATCCTGGGCTTCTGGATGGAGCTGGGGCTGTCGGGCTTCCGGGTCGACGCCGTGCCGTTCCTGATCGAGAACGTCAACCCGAAGCTGGCCGAGCCGCACGAGTTCCTGGCGGACCTGCGGGCGTTCATGACGCGGCGCATGGGCGGGGCGATCCTGCTCGGCGAGGTCAACGTCCCCTACGAGGAGCTCGTCAAGTTCTTCGGCGACGGGCTGGGCGACCAGATCACCATGTGCTTCGACTTCATCGGCATGCAGAAGGCGTGGCTGTCGATGGCCCGCAACGACGCCACCCCGCTCGCCGACGCCCTGCGCGAGCGCCCGGCGCCGCCCAAGGACTGCCAGTGGGCCGTGTTCCTGCGCAACCACGACGAGCTGACCTTGGACAAGCTCACCGACGAGGAGCGGCAGGAGGTCTTCGACGCGTTCGGGCCGAGCGAGGACATGCAGATCTTCGGCCGCGGGCTGCGCCGCCGCCTGCCGACCATGCTCGGCGGTGACCTGCGCCGGATCAAGATGGCCTACAGCCTGCTGTTCTCGCTGCCGGGCACGCCCGTGATCTTCTATGGCGAGGAGATCGGGATGGGGGAGAACCTGGACGAGGAGGGCCGGATGGCGGTCCGCGTACCGATGCAGTGGACTTCGGACGGGGGCTTCAGCCGGGCCGAGCCGGTACGCGAGATCCCGGAGGGCTCCTTCGCCCCCGACCGCGTGAACGCGGCCGACCAGAAGCGGGACACGCACTCGCTGCTGCGCTGGTTCCAGTTGCTGATCGAGCGTTATCGGGAGTGCCCGGAGCTGGCGTGGGGCGAGTGCACGGTGCTGGACGCCGGGCATCCGGCCGTGCTGGCGCACCGCTGCGACGCCGACGGCGCCACGGTCGTGGTCGCGCACAACCTCTGCGACACCGCGCGGGACGTGGAGCTCACGCTGACCGGGCTGGAGGGCTATCAGCTCACGGACCTGCTGGTGGACGGCGCGGTGGAGGTGCCGGAGAAGGGCACGGTACGGCTGCCGCTGGACCCGCACGGCACCCGCTGGCTACGCGCCTCACCCCCGAAGATCGCCCCGGAGGACGCCTCGGTCAAATCTCACTAGGCCAGGCGGACATGGCGAGGGTGGCCACGCGCAGCAGGTCGGCATGGCAGGCGCCGTCACGCGACTGCGTGGACATGCCCTGGATCACCGCCGCGTAGAACGTGGCCAGCCCCGCCGTGTCCGTGTCCGCCGGCAGCCGCCCGGCCGCCACGTCCCCGTCGATCCGCCGCCTGATCGCCGCCTTGGCCTCCTCCCTGAAACCGCGCAGCAACTCCTCCACCTCAGCCGACTCGGGCCCGCAGTTGACCGCCGCCGTGATGACCAGGCAGCCGGTGGGGTGCTCCGGGCTGGCGTATTCGGCGGCGGCCTCGCGCAGCACCCGCTCGATGGCCCCGCGGCCGGTCGGTTCCTCCGCCAGCGCCCTGGTCGTGAACGCGCCGTAGGTCTCCTGGTAACGCCGGACCGCCTCCTCGAACAGCCGCCGCTTGTCGCCGAATGCCGCGTACAGGCTGGGTGGCCTGATCCCCATCGCGGCCGTGAGCTCGGCGATCGAGGTCGCCTCGTAGCCGTGCCGCCAGAATTCGCGCAGCGCGATCTCCAGCGCCGCCTCCCGGTCGAATGCCCGCTGTCTGGCCATGTGCCCATTCTATAGCGATCGCTATGTTATGTTTTTTAGCGATCGCTATAGAAAGGAGCGCGACATGCCCACGACCCTCCACGGCTCGGGCCCCGTCCACTACCGGAAGGAGGGCGCCGGCCCCGGCCTGGTCATGGTGCACGGCACCGGTGGCGACGCCGTCAGCAACTACGCCCACCTCGTGCCCGGCCTCGCCGACGTCCGCACGGTCATCACCCCCGACTACGCCGGCAGCGGCCTGACCGCCGACCCGGGCGGCGACCTCACCCTCGACCTGCTCGCCGGCCAGGTCGCCGCCGCGTTCGAGGAGCCGTCCGACCTGGTCGGGTTCTCGCTCGGCGCGGCCGTGGCGGCGAAGGTGGCCGCCGAGCGCCCCGAGCTGGTCAGGCGACTGGTGCTGATCGCCGGCTGGACCCACCTGGCGGACTCCCGGCTCGAACTGGGCCTGCGCACCTGGGCCCGGCTCGCCGCGACCGACCCGGAGAGCTTCGCCGCCTACGGGCCGCTCATGGCGTTCGGCCCGGAGTTCGTGAGCGCCGCCGGCGCGGACACGCTGATGGTCGGCGAGCCCCCGAAGGGCACGCTGCGCCAGATCGAGCTGGACCTCCGCGTCGACCTCAGGGAACTGCTCCCGAAGATCACCGCGCCCACGCTGGTCGTCGGCAGCACCCGGGACTACCTGATCCCGGTCGAGCACGCCCGCGCGCTGCACGCGGCGCTGCCCGGCAGTGAGTACGCCGAGCTGGACAGCGGCCACGTGGTCCTGCACGAGCGCCCGGCCGAGATCACGGCACTGATCCGGGACTTCATAGGGGTCCGGGATCTCATCGGGTCCGGGACTTCATAGGATCCGGGACTTCATAGGTAGGAAGGGCCGGTCACCCGGTGCCTGAACGTCCACCACACCAGCCCCTGTGCGGCCACCAGCAGCGGGATCAGGGCCAGGACGACCGGCACCAGCAGCGACCCTGACGTGCCGGGCTCCAGCGGCAGCCGGAGCCCGGCCAGCACCCCGACCACCATCAGCGCCGCCGAGGTCAGCGCGTACGTGCGGGCCTCCCCGGCGCCGCCGGCCAGCACGGCGGCCCGTGAGCGCAACGTCCCGCGCAGCCGCAGCGCCGCGAACGTCAGGCCGTGCGTGAGGAACAGCGCGGCCACGACCAGCGCGGGCAGCAGCGCGAGCGGCCCCTCGATGCCGAGCAGCACGTGGCCGAGCAGCAGCCCCCAGCTCAGTGCCAGCCCCCAGCTCCCGGCCACGATCGCGCCGTCCCAGAGCGCCCGCCAGCGCGGCCCCGGCACGCGCCCGCGCAGCCACAGGCCCATGTCGCGGACCACCCACGCCAGGACCAGGCTCACGACCAGCGAATAGTTGCCGGTCAGCAGGTGCCCCTCCAGCTCGGGGAACAGCCCGGCCAGCACGCCCGCCGTCGCCACCAGCCACACCTCGTTGCCCAGGAAGAAGGGCGCGATCGCGGCGATCACCTCGCGCCGCTCGGCCCCGGAGCGCCCCAGGTACGGCAGTGCCATGCCCACCCCGATGTCGGCCCCGGCCAGCACGAGGTAGCCGAGCGCGAAGAAGGCCAGGATGAAGATCTCCATGAACGGCTCCTCAGAAGGAAGGGACGGGAACGGGGGCCTCGATCGGCCGGTCGCCGAGCGCCACCTCGCCGGGCCCGCGCCGGGCGTGCCGGGCCAGCAGCCAGTAGTTGACGGCGATCAGCACCGCGAACACCGTCACGAACGCGGTCAGCGAGAAGCACATCTCCGCCGCCGAGACCGGTGACATCGCCTCCGACGTCTTGAGCAGCCCGTACACGGCCCAGGGCTGGCGGCCCATCTCCCGGAAGATCCAGCCGGCCAGCATGGTCGCGAACGGCACCGGGATCATCAGCGTCAGCAGCCAGTGCCAGAGCCTGAACCCGCGCACGATCGGCCGGACGAACATCAGCAGCACGCTCACCGCCGAGAAGAACAGCATCAGCGCGAACAGGATCATCATGGTGGTGCCGGCCGTCTGCACCCAGGCCACCGGCGGCAGATAGTCACCGGGCCCGTGCGCGGCCACCATCTGGGCCTGCGCCTCGGCCATCCGCTCCGCCGACCCCGAGTAGGCCGCGACCTTGGTGGGCTGCAGGGTCTCGAACGAGAGCCCGCCGAACGTCGCCGTGAAGATGACGGCCGGCAGCGCCACGCCGAGCCCGATCCGCAGCGACTTGCGGAAGAAGTCCTGCTCAGTGGTGCGCCTGCGCAGGTGGTACGCGCTCACCCCGGCCATGAAGAACCCGCCGACGACCATCGCGCCGCTGATGATGTGCCAGAACGCCACCTGCGCCGCCGGGTTGGCCACCATCGCCCCGAAGTCGGCCAGCCGCAGGTGGCCGCCCTCCAGCACGTGGCCGACCGGGTTCTGCAGGAAACCGTTGGCGACCATGATCCAGAACGCCGACGCGTACGCCGTGAGCGTCACCACCCAGATCAGCGCCAGGTGCACCCACCGGTTCAGCTTGTTCCAGCCGAAGATCCACAGCCCCAGGAAGGTGGACTCGATGAAGAACGCCACCAGCGTCTCGATCGCCAGCGCCGAGCCGAAGACGTTGCCCGCGTACTCGGTCAGCCCGCTCCACGACAGCCCGAGCTGGAACTCCATCACGAGCCCGGTGACGATGCCCATCGCGTAGTTGATGATGTAGAGCTGGCCCCAGAACCGGGTCATCCGCTGGTGCACGGGGTTGCCGCCGAGCGTCGCCCTGGTCTGGATGACGGCCACCAGCGTCGCCAGGCCGAGCGTCAGCGCCACGAACAGGAAGTGCGCGCCCGCGGTGAGCGCGAACTGCAGGCGGGCGAGTTCCACGGTTTCCATGGAACCGAGCCTCCAGGCACGGTTCGGGCCGCCGCGTCATGCCCGGGCGGGCACCTGGCGTACATCCTGGGTGGACAGGGCGGCGCCCGGCGTACGACTCAGGGGGTAAGCCAGCCCGGGGTGATCATGCCGGCCTCGTACGCCATGACCACGAGCTGGGCCCTGTCGCGCACCGACAGCTTGGTCATGATGCGGCTGACGTGCGTCTTCGCCGTGGCGGGGCTCAGCACGAGCCGGGCCGCGATCTCGTCGTTGGACAGGCCCCCGGCCACCAGCGTCATGACCTCCCGCTCGCGCTCGGTCAGCGCGTTGAGCCGCGGGCCCGGGTCGGGGCGCTTGACGCGGCCGGCGAACTCGGCGATCAGCCGCCGGGTGATCGAGGGGGCGATCAGCGCGTCGCCCCTGGCCACGACCCGGACCGCGTGGATCAGCTCGGCCGGCTCGGTGTCCTTGACCAGGAAGCCGCCGGCGCCGGCCCGCAGCGCGCCGTAGATGTAGTCGTCGAGGTCGAACGTGGTCAGGATGATCACCTTGACGCCGTCGAGCGCGGAGTCGCGGGCGATGCGCCCGGTGGCCTCCAGGCCGTCGAGCTCGGGCATGCGGATGTCCATGAGCACGACGTCGGGCCGGTGCTCGCGGGCCAGCGACACGGCCTGCACGCCGTTGGCGGCCTCCGCCACCACCTCGATGTCGTCCTCGTCGCTGAGGATGGATCGGAACCCGGCGCGCACCAGGGTCTGGTCGTCGGCGAGCAGGACGCGGATCATCGAGTTCCCTTCAGAGGCAGGCGGGCGACGACACGGAAGCCGCCCTCGGGGCGCGGGCCCGCCTCCAGGGTGCCGCCGAGCGCGGTGGCCCGCTCGCGCATGCCCTGCAGGCCGAAGCCGCTGCCTCCGTCGTACGTGGTGCCGGGGCCGTCGTCGGCGACCCGGATGACGAGGTCGTCGGCGGTGTTGGTGATCGCCAGCGTGGCCTCGGCCGAGCCCGAGTGACGGGAGACGTTCGTCAGCGCTTCCCTGACGATGCGGGCGGCGGCCAGGTCGACCTCGGTCGGCAGCGCGTCCAGCGGCCCCGACAGCTCGGTGCGCACCTCCAGCCCCGACGCCGCGACCAGCGCGCCCACCCGGGCCAGGCTGTCGGCGGGCGCGGTCGGCGCGTCCTCGTCGACCTGGCGCAGCACGCCCAGCGTGGTCCGCAGCTCGCGCAGTGTCTCCTTGCTGGTGTCCTTGATGGTCCGCAGCGCCGCCTCGGCGTCTTCCGGCCGCTTCTTCAGCCCGTGCAGCGCCGCCGACGCCTGCACGTTGATCATGGAGATGTTGTGCCCGAGCACGTCGTGCAGCTCTCTGGCGATGCGCAGCCGCTCTTCGCTGGCCCGCCGCCTGGCCTCTTCCTCCTGGTTGCGCAGCGCGTCGAGCGCGTGCTGCCGGGCTTCATGGAGATAGGCGCGGCGGTTGCGGGCGACGCCGCCGAACGCGATGGACGCGACGATCCAGCCCGCGATCGTGATGAACACGCTGTCTTCCACGTGCCTGACCCCGCCGGTCTCGCCGAGCCCCATGGCCAGCAGCGAGGCCGACGCCGTGGCGATGGCCGCGGTGAGGTGCCCCCGGTCGGCGGCGGTGTAGAAGACCAGGAACGTCAGGACGATGAGCGGCCCGTCGAGCCTGGCCCACGGGTAGTAGCCGGCGACCGACATGGCGACCACGATCAGCGCCACGACCGGAAAGCGCTCGCGCAGCAGCAGCGCGCCGGAGGCGATGACCGGCAGCACGAAGTCGAGCGCGTTGGTCTGGCGGGTGCCGCCGAAGAAGTAGGCGAGCACGGTGCCGGACAGCACGAGCACGATCGTCACGACGGACACGATCGTGCTCGTCGAGGGCCTGCGCATGCCCCCCATTCTGTACGTCCGCGCACCCGGCGGGGTAATCGGCGGAGCACATCTGGGTAGAGCCCGTCCATGAGCATTAAGGATGAGCTCCAGGACGTCGAGGCGGACCTGACCCGGCTACGGGCCGAGGAGCGCGAGACGCGCCAGCAGATCGGCGAGATGGGCGCGACCGATCAGGTCGAGATCTCGGCGATGATCAGTCAGGCGGACGAGACGGTCCAGCTGATCGCCGGCCTCGAACGTCACCGTGACCGGCTGCTCGAACAGCTTGAGGGGGAGAAGGGCAAGGGCGCCCCGTGACAGGGCGCCCGCGGGGGTTCAGCGCAGGGCGGCACCCACGTCGTGGAGGTGCCGGAGCGCCTGGCCGTACGACTCGACCAGGCCGGTCTGCAGATAGTCGACGTTGATCTCGGCGCAGTAGCGCTCGACGATCGGCTGGGCCTTGCGCAGGTTCGGCGCCGGCATGTGGGGGAACAGGTGGTGCTCGATCTGGTAGTTGAGCTGGCCGAGCGCCACGTCGGTGAACCAGCCGCCGCGTACGTTGCGCGAGGTCAGCACCTGCTTGCGGAGAAAGTCGAGCTTGTCCTCCTTGGTCAGTACGGGCATGCCCTTGTGGTTGGGCGCGAACGTACAGCCGAGGTAGAGGCCGAACAGCCCCTGGTGCACGACCAGGAACAGCAGCGCCTTGCCGACCGGCAACATGGTGAAGACCAGGCCGAGGTAGAGGACGACGTGCGTGATGAGCAGGGTCAGCTCCACGTAGCGCCGCTTGGCCGCGGGCTCGAACAGCGCCTTGAAGCTGGCGATGTGGAGGTGCCACGCTTCGAGGGTGAGCAGCGGAAAGAACCAGAACGCCTGATATTTGGCGAAAAATCGTGGGATACCGGTGCTTTTTTCGACCTGATCTTCGGACCAGACGATCACCGCCGGTGAGACGTCGGGGTCGTGGTCCTCGTGGTTGGGGTTGGCGTGGTGGCGGTTGTGCTTGGTGTTCCACCAGCCCCAGCCGAGGCCCACGCCGAGGTTGCCGATGATCAGGCCGGCGATGTCGCTGGGCCGCCGCGTCCTGAAGACCTGACGGTGCCCGAGGTCGTGGGCGAGGAACCCGAGCTGCGTGAACAGCACGGCCATCGCGACCGCGACGAGCAGTTGCCACCAGGAGTCGCCGACCCAGACGAACGCCGCCCAGCAACCGGCGTAGGCCACGGCGGCGATGATCATTCTCACGGCGTAATAAAAGGGACGCCGGTCGAGAAGACCGGCGTCGGAGATGCGACGGGCTAGTCGGGCGAAGTCGCTGCCTCGAGTATCGATCGTGCCGGGACTGGCCACAGGTCTCCTTACCTCACGGTTGCAAGTTGCCCCCACCTTGGCGCATGCGCCGCCAAACCGGAAGCACGATCTCGACCGTACGCTGGACGGATGCTCTACGTCGAGACGCCCCTGACCCCTGAGATCCGTGCCGCGGCGACCCTGGCCTGGGGCGTCACGGGCGAAGCCGAACGCCTGCACGGGGGCGAGGAGTCCGCGGCCCACCGTCTCGGCGATCACGTCATCCGTGTCGGCCCGGCGTGGCGCGCCGCCGCCGAATCCGAGTGGTGCCACGCGATCGCCCGGCACGCCGCCGCCACCCTCCCGGAGGCCGTCGCGCCCCTGCCGGCTCCCGACGGGACGACGGTCATCATGGTGGCCGGCCGGCCGATCTCCTGCTGGCCGTACGTGACGGGCTCCTGGCCCGACTCCGGCGTCCCCGCGCAGCGTGTGGCGGGCGCCCGGCTGCTGGCCAGGCTGCACGAATCCCTGGCCGACTGCCGCCCGGGACCACGCCCCGCACCCGCCTTCCAGGAGTCCGGCCTGTACGGCGACCCGCCGCCGGACGCCGCCGGGCTCGACGACCCCGCGCTCGACCGCTGGCTGGCCGCCTTCCATGTCACACATCCGCTACGCCATCCCCTGCACGGTGATTTCTACACCGGCAACACCCTGGCCAGGGACGACGAGATCGTGGCGGTGCTCGACTGGGACGAGACCTTCGTCGGCGCCCCCGAGCTCGAACTGGCCGCCGCCGCCCTCGAATGGGGCGACGACGTCAACGGGCCGAGCGAGGAGTTCGTGGCCGCCTATCACGAGGCCGGCGGCACGGCGGCGCGCCTCGACGAGGAGTCGCTGGCCCAGCTCGTACGGCACAAGCTGCGCAGGGAGTACGCCTACTTCCACAAGGCCGTGGCCGCGGGAGTGGCCCACGACGCGGAGGACCTCGAATACCACCACACCCGGGTCGCCCTATTTCACCAGCTGCGCCCCTGACCTCTCGGGATTCGGCAGCGCCGCGCCCCTGGCCAGCGCCTGACGGAAGCCGTCCGCACCCAGCGCGGCCGCACACCGCGCCGCCAGCGCGCCGACGTGGGGATCGGCCGACTCGGCGATCCCGCGCAGCGCCCGCGCGGCCCCGAGCAGCTCGGCCGCCCGCGCCGGCTCCAGGTGCTCGGCCACGCCCTCCAGCACGGCCGCCCGCGCGGTCCTGTCGGAGCAGCCGTCCATCAGCTCCAGCGCCAGGCGCAGCGGCCCGGCCGGGTCGGGGGTCACCCGGGCCAGCTCGACGTTCATGAACGCCCGGAACTGCGCGGGGCTCTCGACGTCGAGCGTCAGCGCCTCCTTCAGCAGGCGGGCCGCCGCGCCCGGGTCACCGGTGCGCCGGGCCAGCTCGGCCCGGCCGTGCAGGACCCGGGCGATCAGCTCCAGGTCCTCCGAGCGCTCCGCCGCCTCCCACGCCCGCTCCAGCGCCGCCGCGGCGCCCGCGTGGTCGCCGGCCCGCGCCTTGAGCTGCCCGAGGCGCAGCAGGAAGCTCATCGGCCCCATGGAGGCGCCGAGCCCGGCCAGCTCGGCGGCGAGCCGCTCCGGCTCCTCGGCCAGTGTCACGGCCGCCGCGAAGTCGCCCCGGTTCTCGGCCACCAGCGACAGCCAGTAGAGCGCCGCCCACTGCCCCCACCGGTCACCGAGGGCCCGGAACCCGGCCAGCGCCGGCTCCAGCAGATCCTCGGCCCCCGCCACGGCCCCGTACTCGAACCGCACGATCCCCCCGACCACCAGCGCCGACGACCTGGTCCAGAGGTCGGGATGGTCGCGCAGCCGCGCCACGCCCCGCTCCGCCCTGGCCGCCACGTCGCCGGACGGCGCCATCAGCCAGGCGTACATCGCGGCCAGATGGTCGGACTCCAGCACCGCCTCGGTGGGCTCACCTCCGGACATCACCACGCACAGCCCGTGCGCCAGCTCCCGCCCCCGCGGCGCCACCGGGCCGACCCTGGCCAGCACCGCCGCGGCCTGCGCGGCCATCTCCCGCTGCCGCCCGCGCATGATCCAGGGCAGGAGGCGCGCCAGCATGAGCCGGAGCGGGTCGTCGGAGTGCCGCAGCGCCGTGTCCAGGTTCCCCCGCTCGGCGTCCAGCACCGCCAGCCGGCCGAGCTGCGCGCCCGTCCGCAGGTACGGCTCCGCCTCCTCGGCCAGCTCCGTGTAGTAACGGGCGTGGGCCTGGCGCAGCTCGGGGAGGTCGGCGGCGGCGTACTGCCTGATCGTCTCCAGCATCGTGTAGCGGTCACCGGCGACCGAGATGAGCGACTTGTCCACCAGCGAGGAGAGCGACTCCGGGTCGCCGCCGCACACCCGCGCGATGGCGTCGTACGTGGCGCCGCCGGAGAAGACCGTCAGGCCGCGCAGCAGCTCGCGCTCGCGTTCCGACAGCAGGTTCCAGCTCCAGTCGATGACGGCGCGCAGCGTGCGGTGGCGCGGCTCGGCCGTACGGCCGCCACGGAAGGCCAGGCGGTCGCCGAGCTGCTCGACCAGCACGGACACCGGCATCGTACGCAGCCGCGCCGCCGCCAGCTCGATGGCCAGCGGGATCCCGTCGAGCTCCCGGCAGATGCGCGCCTGCTGCGCGGGATCGACGACCAGGTCAGGGCGCGCGGCGGCGGCCCGGTCGCCGAACAGCTCGGTGGCCGGTCCTTCCGGCAGCGGAAGCACCTGGTGCAGGCGTTCGCCGGGGATGTCGAGCGGCTCCCTGCTGGTGGCCATGATCCGCAGCCCCGGCACCTCGGCCAGCAGCCACGCCGCCACCCGGGCGGCCTCCTCGATCACGTGCTCGCAGTTGTCCAGCACGATCAGGGGCGCGGTGCCGCGCAGCGCGCGTACCAGGTCGGTGACCTTGAGCACCCCCTCCACCGCCGCCTGGACCCCGGCGGCGGAGGCCAGCTCGACCAGCCACACACCGTCGGGCACGTCGAGCTCCGCCGCCACCTCCACCGCCAGCCGCGTCTTCCCGGCCCCGCCGGGCCCGGCCAGCGTCACCAGCCTGGCCTCTTCGAGGAGGTGCCGGAGGCGGGAGACGTCCTCTTCGCGCCCCACGAACCTGGTCAGCCGCGCGGGCAGATTGCTCTTCCGTACGGGCTCCGCGTCGCGCAGCGCCGCCAGGTGCGCCTCCCGCAGCTCGGGCCCCGGATCGACGCCCAGCTCCGACGCCAGATCCGTCCTGATCCCCTCGAAGACCGTCAGCGCCTCCGCCCGCCGCCCCCTGGCGACCAGAGCTCGCATGAGCAGCGCGTGGAACGGCTCCCGCAGCCGGTGCACGGCCACCAGCTCCTCCAGCTCCGCCACCAGACCCTGCTCGGGGCCCTGATCGAGGTCGGCCGCTATGCGTTCGGCCAGCGTGGTGAGGCGCAGCTCCTCAAGGCGGGCGGCGGGCCCGGTGGCGAAGGGCAGCTCGGCCGCGTCCGCCAGGGCCGCGCCCCGCCAGAGCGCCAGCGCCGCCCGCGCGTCGCCGTCTCGCGCCAGCCGTTCGAACCGCTGCGCGTCCACCTCCGACGGCGCCACGTCGAGCAGGTAACCGGCGGGATGGGAGGAGATCAGGCCGGGCGCCTCCCTGCGCGCCCTGGACACCAGCGACTGCAGCGCCGCCGTGGGATGCGCGGGCGTCTCACCGGGCCACAGGTCCTCGATCAGGCGATCGGCGGTCACCACCCGGCCGGGGTCGAGCGCGAGCCGTACGAGCAGGGCCCGCACCCGAGCCCCGCCGACCTCGCCACCGGCCACCCGCAGCGGCCCCAGAATCCCGACCCGCATCCACCCTCCACACCCGCGAAGCCGAGTCCACAGTACGCACTGCTTGCCCCGCCCCGATCGGAGGTCAGAGGTTGAGCCGTTCCTGCAGCAGCTCGACCGGCAGGTGCGGCACCATGGCCTCGCCGAACTCGGGCAGTCCCACGACCAGCCCGTCGTCCGTCGCCCGCAGCCCCGCCACCACCGAGTGCTGCCTGATCTGCCGTGGCTCGATGTTGTAGAAGTCGCCCCTGCCGTAGTCGATCCGTACGCTGGCCAGCGACGGCCGCGCGCTGGCCAGGCAGGCCCCCATCGGCAGCCCCAGCTCGGTGGGCGAAGTCAGCGTGTGAGCGTTGCCCGCCACGACGAGCATGGGCTCGCCGGCCGCCGCCAGCACCCGCTCCGCCATCAGGGCGTCCCGCTGCGACCAGTCGCCGGTGTTCATTCCCCCGTCGAACAGCGTGACCGTCAGCCCCGGAATCGCGCGCAGCATCGCGAAGTGCCCCGCCGTGACGCGCCCGTCGCCGAGCCACCACAGCGGATGGTCGAGCCCCGTTCCGTCGGTCAGGTAGCGGTCGAGCTGCGGTTTCAGGTTCTCCGACCATTCGAGGGCCAGGTGGGTCAGCCCGAGGAGGCGCATGAGCCCGAGGATGACGAGCGGGTTCTCCTTGACCCCGTGGATCTCGCCGAGCAGCAGCAGCCCCGACTCCTCGATCGACCCTCTGGCCCGGTCGAGGGCGGCCGCCTCCACCGGCAACTCGTATCCGTCCGTATCGAACTCTTCGACGGCCTGGAGCAGGCCGTCCAGCGTGTCGATGCCTGGCATGACTCCACCCTCTTCGTCCTGATCCTCCCGCGCAACAGGGCTTGGTCAGGAGAACACCTTGGCCTTCAGCCGGGGGAGGCGCTGGACCACGCGCAGGAAGGTCTTGAACCCCGCCCGCGCCACCCGGCTGTTTCCCACGAACTGCTCGGCCAGGCGATGCGAGCCGCGTACGGCGGCGAAGCCGTACTCGCGCATCTGGGCCTCGTAGCTCGCGATGGCCTGCACCGGATCGCCGCCGCCGGTGAGGGCGGCGCGGAGGAGGCGGGCGTCGCGCAGCGCGGTGTTCGCGCCGATGCCGCCCATCGGGGTCATGCTGTGGATGGCGTCGCCGAGCAGGGTGATGTTCGTGGCCGGCCAGGGGTCGATCGGGATCGAGGTACGGATGGGCAGCAGGCTGACCGTGTCCGGGTGCGAACGGTCGATCAGCGTCCGCAGGCCGGGGTGCCAGGTGCTGACCATGCGCGCCACGGTGGCCTTGAGCTGCTCACCCGACATTTCCGAAATATCACTCGGAAACCGCCCCGCAGCCGCGCCGAGCGCCCACAACACATAGCTGCTGGTGTTGTCCATGAGCGCCCCTTCCTGCTCCGTCACCCCGATCCCACCGTTCGCCGTTGGTTCGCTCAGGTCGTGCGGCGCGCGCACCCGCGAGTTCCCGCCGTCCGCGGCGACCACGATCCCGGCCGTCGCGCTTGTCCCGTCGGCGAAGAACAGTTCGACCCGCCCGTCGGGCAGCCGTTCATACCGCTCGTACGTCTTCCCGAACCGTACGGTGTCCCCGAGCCCGGACAGCAGCACCTGCCGGAGCATGATGCGGCTGACCGAGTGATGGTCGTCGGCGGGGTCGGCCACCTTGGGCGTGTCGATCACGGCGAGCAGCCGCAACCGCTCGGTCAGGAAGGCGAAGTCCTGGTCGCCCCGCCCGGTGGTGTCCAGGAAGGCCCGCCACAGGTGCGCGGGCAGGCAGTCGTGCAGCGCGCGGGCGCCGTGCGGATCGATGTGCACGCGGTAGCCCTGCAGCCGGTCGGCCGGGGTCACGTCCCGCTCGTAGACGGTCACGTCGAGGCCCGCCTCGCGCAGCCCCTGGGCCAGGCAGAGCCCGCCGATCCCGCCACCGATGATCGCGATGTCCTGTGTCATGTCTCCGACTATCAACCGTATGGATGATTCTGTCAACCATCCGTATGGATGATAAGGTTCGGCCCATGAGACGAGCACCGGAGGAGAAGCAGCGCGACCCGGAGCGCACGAAGGCCCGCATTCTGCAGGCGGCGTTGGAGGAGTTCGCGGCCAAGGGATTCGCCGGCGCGCGGGTCGGTGAGATCGCCGCCAGGGCCGGGGTGAACAAGCAGCTCATCTCTTACTATTTCGGTGGCAAAGAGGGCCTTTTCCAGGCGCTGACCACCCGCTGGCAGGCCGAGGAGAGCACCTTCGCCGACCCCTCGGCCTCGCTCGGCGACCTGGCCGCCACCTACGTGCGCGCCAACGTCTCACACCGCGACTTCGGCCGGCTCCTGCTCTGGCAGGGCCTCACCGACGAGGGGCCGGCCGACCCGGCGTTCGTGGCGGACGTGCGCCGCGACCTCGAACACCTGCGGCGACGTCAGGAGGCGGGCGAGTTCCCCGCCGACCTCGACCCGGGCGCGGTCCTGGTGGCGCTGTTCTCCTTGACAGCGGCGGGCATCGCCTACCCCCAGCTCATCCGAGCCGTCTGGGGCCAGGACGCGGCCTCACCGGAGTTCGGCGAGCACTACGCCCGCGAAATCAAGAAACTGGTCGACCACCTACGCGGCTCGTAGGACCGCGTCAGGGGTGGCGGACGACCATCCCCGCGTAGGACAGGTTGCCGCCAAACCCGAACAGCAGCATCGGCGCCCCCTGCGGCACCTCGCCACCTTCCAGCAGTTTCGACAGGGCCAGGGGCACGCTCGCGGCCGAGGTGTTGCCCGACTCCACCACGTCCCGCGCGATGATCGCGTTGACCGCGCCGAGCTTCTTGGCGATGGGCTCGATGATGCGCAGGTTCGCCTGGTGCAGCACCACCGCCGCCAGTTCCTCCGGCCGTACGCCGCCCCGCTCGCAGGCCCGGCGGGCGATGCCGGGCAGTTGCGTGGTCGCCCAGCGGTAGACGCTCTGGCCGTCCTGGGCGAAGCGGGTGGGGGTGCCCTCGATCCGTACGGCGCTGCCCAGCTCCGGCGCCGACCCCCACACGACGGGCCCGATCCCGGCCTCCGCGGAAGCGCTGATCACGACCGCCCCCGCCCCGTCGCCCGTTAGCACGCACGTGGTGCGGTCGGTCCAGTCGGTCACCGTGGTCATCAGGTCCGCCCCCACGACCAGGGCGTTCGTGGCGGCGCCCGCGCGGATCGCGTGGTCGGCCTGGGCCAGGGCGTGGGTGAAGCCGGAGCACGAGACGCCGACGTCCATGAGGGCGGCCCCCGGCACGCCGAGCCGGGCCGCCACCCGGGAGGCGACGTTGGGGGCGCGCTCGGTCTGCGTGCAGGTGGCGATCAGGACGAGGTCGATATCGGACGCGTCCAGCCCGCTGCCCGCCAGAGCCTTGGCGGCGGCGTGCGTCGCCACGTCCGCCACGGTCTCGCCGGGTTCGGCCACATGTCTGGTACGGATCCCGACCCGCTGGGTGATCCACTCGTCGCTGGTATCCACCATCGCCGCCAGATCATCATTTGTCAGGACTTTGGCGGGCTGGTAGTGGCCTGCGGAGACAAGTCGTGATCCATTCATGGGCCGGACTATAGCAACCGAACGTTCGGACGCTAATCTGAACCCCACGCACCCCGATCAGAGCGGCCCGACGAGCCTCCGTGAGCCCGCTGACCGGAGAGCGGCTCAAGATGGGCCCGCGTGAGTCCGCCGACCAGATGGAGGCCTGATGAGCAGCCCGCGCACGTCCGCCGATCAGCGAGTGGCCCGGTGAGCCCGCGCAGGTCCGCCGCCGAAGCTCTCGGCACCCGTGCGGCCATTCTCGACCGCTCGGTGGGCATCGCCTCACTGGAAGGGCTGGAAGGGCTCACCATCGGGCGGCTCGCCACCGAGCTGGGCATGAGCAAATCGGGCGTCCTCGGGCACTTCGGCTCCAAGGAGGCCCTTCAGCTCGCCGTGCTCGACCGCGCCGGCCAGATCTTCCGTACCGAGGTGTGGGAGCCCGCGCTGCCCGCCGCACCGGGGCTGGCCCGGCTGCGGGTGTTGTGCGAAGCGTGGATCTCCTACCTGGAACGCGGGGTGTTCCCCGGCGGCTGCTTCTTCGTGGCGGCGGCGCACGAGTTCGACGGCCGGCCGGGGCCGGTCAGGGACGCGGTGGCGGCCAGGTTCGACGCCTGGCGGGCGCGGCTCGACAAGGAGGCCGGGCGTGCCGTGGACGCCGGTGACCTGCCGGAGGGCACGGAGCCCGGTCAGCTCGTGTTCGAACTGCTCGGGCTCGTCATGGCGCTCAACCACGCCCTCCAGCTCCACCGTGACAACCGGGCCGCCACCTACGCCCGTCGCGGCGTACGGGCCCGCCTGGGATCAGCCTGTTGAGAGCCGGTCGAAGAGGTCCAGGGCCGCTTGGCGGACCTCTGCCGGGGAGAGACCGTCGAGCGTCTTTCTGGCGTCGGTGATGTCGCGCGTGGTGGCCAGGGTGATGGCCACGGAGGTGGCGGCGGCACGGTCGATCGATCCCGTCGGGGCGGCGTCGGCCAGTTCCTGGGCGCTCGCGGCGAGGTCGAGGTTGTCTCTCAACGGATCTCCTCGGGTGAAGACGGCTCGGCCCATTGCATCATTTGGCATCGTGCCGCATCCACCATTCAGTGAATTCCCGGCATCGCCCGTCGGGAACGAACCGTATCACCCACAGATTGCTGTACGTTTTGTCGGGATATGTCGTGACACACTGAATGACGCCGACGTCCTCCGTCACGCTCACCGGATGCCACTCGAACGATGCCTCACCAGGCTTGTCGGCCCTCCCCAGCCACTGCGAGACGATCTCGTCGCGCCCCTGCCACGGTGAGCTGTACGGCTCGGTGTAGTAGACCGCGTTCTCGGTGAACAGGGCGGCGATGTCGTCGGGATCGTTGCTGTTCCAGGCGCGTACGTACCCCTCGATCCACGGGCGCGGCTCGACCATGGGTCATCCTTTCAGCGGATCGTGGCCCACGAGCATGAGCACCCGCCGCGAGTCGTCGTCCGTCTTGTCGCCCATGGTCCCGACGAAGTCCACGATCTGGCGCATCACCTCGACGTCCTCGTTGGTGAGATCGTGCTTGCGCTTGTTCAGGACGTGCAGCACGCCCCGGCCCAGCTCGTCGATGCCCATGTCCGGGTCGGGTGGGAAGCCCTCTTCGTGGGAGGCGTCGGCGAGCAGGAAGGAGCGCAGCTCCGCGGAGTTCATGTTGACCGCCCGGTGGAACTCTTCCCACAGCGTGTCGATATCAAGGTCTTCGGTGTCGAACGCCTCAGTCATATCGCCCGTCTACCCGCCAGACCTGCCGTTACGCCCCCACCCCCGCACCGGGAACACCGGCCCACCCACGGTCATGGTGAGCAGCCACGCGACCCCCGGCCCCCGCCCCAACGGCCCGCCATCCCGGTTTCCCGCACCTACAGCTCGCCATCCCAGACCCCCGCAACCACAGCTCACCGACCCCGGCCCACCGTCCTGCGCATCAGCATCCCCTGGTCCCGCCATCGGCCCGTCTACCGTCCCTTGGCCTGCCGCCGCGGGCCTGCCGTCCTGCGGCTCGGCATCGGCCGGCTCGGCATCGGCTGCTCTGCCATCTCCCCGTCCGCCGCCCGCCGCTCCGCCGTCCATCGGTCCGCCATCCCCGGCCCGCCTTGCGGCCAGGCTTGGGCGTCGTGGTCGGGCCGTGTCGTCAGATCACGCCATACAGTCGGGCTTCGCTCTGTGGGTCAGGCGACGCCGGCGGCGAGTTTGGCGACCGTGTCGGCGACGCGCCGCTGCCGGGTCTCCGGCTTCTTGGCGGCCTCGATCTGCAGCACCCACCGCCGCTGCCGCGAGTACGACAGGCTCTCGAAGAACGCCTTGGCCTCGGGTGCGTCCGCCAGCGCCGCCGCCAGGTCGTCGGGCACGCTGATCTCCCGGGGCGCGGTGTCGAGCGTGACCTCCACCTCGGCCTCGTCACCCGCCGCCACCCCGGCCCCCTGCCGGTTCTCGGCGCTGAGCGGCAGCATGAACCGGCCCCCCATGGTGGCCACGGTGCTGCGGTAGGTGTGGGAGTTGATGGTGACGGTCACGGCGGGCCGCTTGCCGCTGCCGAGCTCCTCGACGACCTCGTCGGGAACCGCGATACCCGTGGCGGTCTTGCCGCCCAGCTCGACCGTGGTGCGAAATCTCATCGGAAGAACCCCTCCAGTACGGGCGCCAGCGCGGCCGCCTTGACGATATGAGTCTGACCTTCGAGTGTCCGGTGCTCGGCCGTGGGCAGCAGCTCGGCCAGTGACCTGGCGGCGTTACGGATCCACGCCGGGCTCTTGCCCCCGTCCATGACCAGCGTGGGCACCTTGACCGAGCCCCAGGTGCCGGCGGGGTAGGGCTTGCCGTGCTCGTAAGGAGACACGAACGCCACGTCGTACGGCAGCGTGTGCGCCACCGCCTTGAGCTTGGGCCAGGCGGGCATGAAGCGCATCATGGCCACGACCGCGCCCGGCAGCCCGACACCCCGGCGCATGAAGTAGCGCACCGCCTCGGCGCGCCGGTCGGCGGCAGTCAGTTCGTTCAGGGTCCGTACGTAGTCGGCCGGGATGGCGGGCCGCGTGTCGTCCACGATGAACGGCGGCTCGTAGAGGGCCAGCCGCTCGATCGGCACCTCGCTCTCCGCGGCCGCAAGGGCGACGGCGGCGCCCGACGACGTGCCGTAGAGCCGGATGGGGCCGTCCGCCACAGAGGCGATCGCGGCCAGGTCCTCGACCTCGCGCTCAGGGGCGTAGGGGGCGGTGTCGCCGCTCTCGCCCCGCCCGCGCCGGTCGTAGGTGTAGACGGTGAACCCCCGCCCGGCCAGCGCCGTGGCCAGGTCGGCGTTGATGCTCTGCGCCCGGTGGCTGAGCGCCCCGTCCACGAGGATGACCGCCGGGCCCTGGCCCACGCGGGTGAAGGCGATGGGGGTGCCGTCCGCTGAGGTGACGTTGCTCATGCTGACCTCCGTTGTCCGTGTGATGAGAGTAGTAGCCGACAAAAAAATTTGTCAAGCCTCTATCGGGACCAAAGGTCACTTTCCGATCTCGTTTGAGCAGGGAGGTACTCAGGCATTGCTCCAGGCGCTCCAACAAACTGGAGCCGTCTCGGCCGGGGGATGCGGGGACGGCTCCCCAAGGGCACGCCGCGAGGAGGGGATGGCACGTGCCACAGGTCAGGACGGACGGTCTGCCAGCCGTACGTCGGACCTGTGGCACGTGCCATGGGCCCGAAAAGCCGAAAAAGCGGAAAAAGCCTCAGTGGGCGGGGCCGGTGCTGCCGCGCGGGGTGAGGATGGCGGCCTGGTCCTGGTAGGGCGGCACGCTCTCACCCGCGATCAGGGCCAGCAACTTCTGCGCCGCGTGCGCCCCGTACGCCGGAATGTCACGGGTGAGCGCGGTCAGCGGCGGCCGGACGACCTGGGCCAGCGGCGAGTCGTCCCAGGCCACGATCGACAGGTCGCGCGGCACCTCCACCCGCATCTCCTGCGCCACGGACAGCCCGGCCACGGCCATGATGTCGTTGTCGTACACGATGGCGGTCGGCCGGTCGGGTGAGCTGAGGAGCCGTCTGGTGGCCCGGGCGCCCTCCTCGCCGGTGTAGTCGGTGTGCACCGTGACGTGCTCGGCCACCCCTTCGCACGCCTGGGCGAACGCCTGGTCGCGGACGGTCGTGTGGACCAGTTCGGGCAGCCCGGCCACCCGCGCGAGGCGGCGGTGGCCCAGCGCCACCAGGTAGCCGACGGTCTCGCGGACGGCGTCGCCCTCCTCGGACCAGATGGCCGACAGCGACCCCGACTCGGAGGGATGGCCGATGACCACGGCGGGCATGCCGAGCCGTTCGAGCTCGCTCACGCGCGAGTCGGAGTAGTGCAGGTCGACGAGGAACACGCCGTCGATGCGGCTCTCGCCCCACCAGTGCCGGTAGACCTCGCTCTCCTGCTGGTGGCTGGTGACCACCTGGAGCAGCAGGGCGTAGGAGCGGTCGGCGAGCACGCCCTCGATGCCGCTGATCAGCTCCATGAAGAACGGTTCGACGCCCAGGATGCGCGCGGGCCGGCAGAGCGCGAGCCCGACGCAGTTGGCCCTGGCGCCGTTGAGCGCCCGCGCCGCGCTGTTGGGCCGCCAGCCGATCTCGTCGGCGATGGCGATGATCCGGGCCCGCGTCGCCTCGGACACCCCCGGTTGCCCGTTGAGCGCGTAGGAGACCGCCACCTTGGACACTCCCGCCCGGCTGGCGATGTCGGCGATCGTCGGTCGCTTCACGGACTCCCTCTCTGAACCGGATAACCCCCCATACTCTAGGACCCCCGCGGTCCAAGGGCATGGTGCCCGTCCGGTGAGGATGTTAACCGCTTAAGCCGGGTGCCAGGGCCGGGTGTCCGCGGTCTCCTTGGCGGCCCCCGCCACCCGCAGCGCGTACGTCGCCCGCTCGGCCCCCTCGACGGGCCCCAGGTAGGTGTGCCCGGTCAGGTGGCACCACGCCGGCAGGTCGACGGGCGCGGCGGGATCGGCGGCGATCAGGTGGATCACGGCGCCGGGACCGGCCGCGCGCACGTGAGCGCGCAGCTCGATGAGCAACTGAACGCACAGCTTGTCGCCGCCGTCCACCACGAGATCAGGCATGCGTACAGGAAATCATCCCTTGAGACCCGTGTGCGCCAGACCCTCGACGAACTGCTTCTGCGCCAGCACGAACACCACGAGCACCGGCAGCGCGGTCAGCGACGCGGCCGCGAGCTGCACGTTCCACATGGGCCCGCCGTAGGCGTCCACGAACTGGGTGAGCGCCTGCGGCAGCGTGAACCGCTCCGGCGTGCTGAGGAACACGATCGGTTCGAGGTAGAGGTTCCAGCTGTGCAGGAACGTGAAGATCGCCACCGCGCCGACGGCGGGCCTGGCCAGCGGCAGCCCGATCCGCCAGAACGTGGCCAGCCGGCCCAGCCCGTCGACCGCCGCGGCCTCGTCGAGCTCCTTGGGCAGCGCGATGAAGAACTGCCGCATGATGAACGTGGCCAGCACGCTCGGCGCGCCCAGGATCGGGATGAGGATGAGCGGCCAGTGCGTGTCGGTCAGCCCGGCCGAGTGGAAGAGCCGGAACAACGGCACGATCGTGACCTCGCTGGGGATCAGCAGGCCGACGAGGATGACCAGGAACAGCGCGTTCGAGCCGCGGAAGCGGATGCGCGCGAACGCCCAGCCCGCCAGCGCCGACACCGCGAGGGTGCCCACGGTGACGACGGCGGCGATGTAGAGGCTGTTCCAGTACTGCTGCGCGAACGGCTGCAGCTCGAACACCTGACGGTACGCCTCCAGCCGGGGCTGCCCGGGCAGCAGCGTCGGCGGGAAGGCGAAGATCTCGCTCACCGGCTTCAGCGAGGAGGTGACCATCCACCAGGTCGGGAAGACGAAGGGCACGCACAGCACGCAGAGCACGCCGTACAGGAGGGTCTTACGCCTCATGGAACACCCACCTCCTGCGCATCCGCCACTGCAGCACGGTGAGGGCGAGCACGATCACGAAGAGCAGCACCGACAGCGTGGCGCCGTAGCCGAAGTGGTGGAACTGGAAGGCCTGCTGGTAGAGGTAGTAGACGAGCACCGTCGTCGAGGTGCCGGGGCCGCCCTGGGTGAGCACCGCGATCTGCGCGAACACCTGCAGCGACCCGGCGATCGTGATGATCGAGGTGAGCAGCACGGTGGGGCTGATCATCGGCAGCGTGATCCTGGCGAACCTGGTCCACGCCCCCGCTCCGTCGATCCTGGCGGCCTCGTACAGCTCCTTCGGCACACCCTGCAGGGCGGCGAGGAACAGCACCATGTTGAGCCCGACGTTCTTGAAGACCTGGACGGCGACCACCGACACCATCGCGCCCGTGCCGGTCCGCAGCCAGTTGGGGCCCTCGATGCCGACGGTCTGGAGCAGGGCGTTGACGCCGCCGTTCGACTGGAGCAGGAAGCCCCACACGATCGTCCAGGCGACCAGCGAGACGACCACCGGCGAGAAGAACAGCGTCCTGAACACCACCGTGCCGCGCAGCCGCTGGTTGAGCAGCACGGCGAGCAGCATGGCCAGCGAGAGGTTGAAGACCACGAGACCGATCGAGAACAGCGCGGTGGCGGTCAGGACCTTGGGGACGTTCGGGTCGGCGAGGAGCTGACGGTAGTTGTCGCCGCCGACGAAGTCGAAGGTGTCGGCGAGCACGTTCCATTCGTGCAGGCTGTAGTAGACGACCAGGCCGAGCGGGAGGAACACGAACAGCAGGCTGCCGGCCAACTGCGGGGCCACGAAGGCGTACCCGATCAGGTGGTCCCGGCGGCTCGCTGTCCACCACGTCGAACGAATCGGCATTACTTGGCCAGCATCGGCTGGATGGCGGAGCACACCCCGGTCAGCGTCGCGGCCACGTCGGCGTTCGGCTGCCAGAGGGGGTCGAGGCCGGCCCGCACGGTCTGGGCCAGCTCGGCCTGGCCGGAGTGGCTGGGCTTGACCCGGCCGTTCGCGATGCCGTCGATCACGACCTGCTGGAGCTGCTCGGGCTTGAGCAGCGGGTTGCTCTTGCCGAGGCTCTCGGCGGTGAGGAGCTGGGTACGCGGCGGCGGGAAGTACTGGCCGAGCTTGGCGGAGTTCTCCGGGTTGGTGAGGAAGGACAGGAAGTCGGCGGCCTTGGCGGCGTTCGGGCTCTTCTTGATGACGCCGATGCCCGCCTGGCCGATGACGCTGTAGGCGCCCTTCGGGCCGGTGGGCAGCGGGATCAGGTCCCACTCGAAGGTGGCGTCTTTGAGGAGGGACGCCCGCGAGATCTGGGTGACCGTCATTCCGGCCTCGCCGGCGAAGAAGTCGGCGGTGGTGCCCGGAGCAGGCAACGCCTTGTCCTGAAATATCGACTTATGGAGGAAGGTCATCGCCTCGACCATCTCCGGCTTCGCGAAACCGCAGGTCTTGCCGTCCTCGCTCCACGCCTCCGCGCCCCAGCCACCCCAGACGGTCGCCAGGTTGTCCCAGCCCTTGTAGTCGAAGTCGCGCACCACCAGGCCGGCCTTGCCGGTCTTCTTGTTCACGGCGGCGGCCATCGCGACGGCCTGCTCCCACGTCCAGCCCGCCTTGGGCGCCTTCTGCCCGGCCTCCTTCAGCAGGTCGCGGTTCACGAACACGCCGAAGGGCGAGTTGGAGAACGGGTAGGCGTACAGCTTGCCGTCGCGCTGCCACAACTTCGTGGTGGAGGGCGCCAGCTCCTCCGGCTTGACCAGGTTGGTCAGCGGTGCGAGCGCGCCGGAGCCGACGAAGTCGGGCGCGGAGTTCTCCAGGACCCAGGCCATGTCGGGAGCGTTCCCGCCGGCGATCTGGGTGGTCAGCGTGGTGGTGTAGTTCTCGATCGGCAGCGTGTCGAACTTGATCGCCGCCACGTCCTTGTGGGTCTTGCGATATTCGTCGGCGATCCCGTTCAGCAGGCTCAGGTGCTCGGCGTTGCCGGTCCAGATCGTCATCCGCAGGGAGGCGGGCCCGCTCGCGGCGGTGTCCGCGCCCGAACCGCAGGCGGTCAGGGTGAGCAGGCCCGCGAGGCCGGCGGCGGCCATGGTGATGCGCATCGGCGCTCCTAAAATGGGGGGAGATCAGTAGCCGGACACGTCCGGCCAGTGGAGTTCGACGCCCTGCTCCTCCAGGCGCGCCTGGAAGTCGGCGAGCAGGCCGGGATCGTTGCGTACGGCGTGCGGCGAGGCGGCCCGGTCGAGGCAGAACGCGGCCAGCGCGCCGGCGGCCTCCCCGATGTTCCATTCGACCGGGTGCAGGCGGTAGCAGCCGTTGGTGATGTGGGTGGTGGCCAGGTTCTTGCCCGCCGGGAGCAGGTTGGTCACGCGGCGGGGCAGCAGCGCACCGAGCGGTAGCTCGAACGGGCTGCTCGGGACGTCCAGGTAGTTGTCGCCGCCCGTGGACGGGTGCAGGTCGATGCGGTACATGCCGATGCCGGCCGAGTCGGTGTAGCGGGCCGCGCCCTTGTCGCCGCGTACGGCCATGGACAGGTCCTGCTCGACGATCGTGTACTCGCCCAGGATCCGGCGCGACTCCCGTACGTAGGGTGCCTGCGCCAGGCCGTCGGCCGAGCCCGTGACGTCGCCGCGCAGCCGCAGCCCCGGCCAGCCGGTGCCGCCGTCGGGACGCGGCGCCTCGGTCTGCATCCAGTACAGGACCGACTTGGACAGCTCTCGGGCCCGGCGGAGGTGCTCATCCGCGTCGGGCACGTCGATGATCGCGCCCTCCAGGTAGTCGATCATCGGCCAGTTCACCAGCGTGATGTCGCTGGCGTACGCGCCGGGCGTGAACAGGTCGCGGGCGGCGATCCTGCGGAAGGTCCACAGGTTCCCGTCGCCGGGGTTGCGCCGCTGGTCGGCGCGGACCTGAAGCGGGTCGTCGCCGGGGTTGGGGGTGAACGAGCGCTCGGAGATCTCCAGCGTGCGCGGGTTGGGGGTGCGCCAGCCGAGCATCGGCCCGCCCCAGAACTCCGGCTGGTACGCCCGCCAGAAGTCGTAGCGCTCCGGCCGCTCGATCGTGTGGTCGCCGTCCACGTGGTCGATCGCGAAGCACACCGAGACGGCCTGCATGTTGTGCGGCTGCGCGGTGGCCGGCGCGCTGGGCTCGCCGGTGTCGGCCTGGGACTCGAAGCCGGTGACGTATTCGGTGCCGGTGAGCGGCAGCAGTTCGCCCGTCTCGGTGGCGTCCAGGATGTAGGGGGCGCTGATCCAGAGGTCGTCGCCGCCGTCGCGGTGCGCGAGCTTCACGGCGCTCACCCGGTCGCCGTCCACCTCGGCCGCGACCGGCCGGTACGGCTGCAGCACGGTCAGCAGCCCGCCGCCCCGGTAGGGGGCCAGCAGGGCGTCGATCACCGCGACCGCGACCCTGGGCTCGTGGCACAGCGGGCTGACGTGGCCCGCGCCCGGGTTGAGCTCCCGCCAGGCGCGGGCGCCCTCGGTCAGCGGGTAGTGGCGGCGGTAGTAGTCCCTGATGCCGTCACGCAGCTCCCGGTAGCTCGCCGTGACGCCGAACCGTTCGACCCACGTGTGCTCGTCGGGCGGGACCGCCTGGCTGGTGAGCTGGCCACCGAGCCAGTCGTACTCCTCGGTCAGCACCACCCTCCGGCCCGCCCGCAGGGCCGCCAGCGCGGCCGCCACGCCTCCGAGGCCGCCCCCGACGATCAGTACCTCGGTGCTCGACTCGCGCAAGTCCGGTCCCTTCATGTGCGTGCGGGCGCCAGGGTGGCGCCTTCGGCGAACTCGCAGGGCAGCAGGCGCTGCGCGGGCGAGCCGCCCTCGATCAGTTCGGTGAGGTCCTCGACCGCCAGCCGGCCCATCTCCCTGCGCGGGATGCGGAAGCCGGTGAAGTCGATGTCGGTGGGGGCGGGCCGCGTGGGGTCGCCCAGCGTGACGACCGACAGGTCGCCGGGTACGGAGATGCCGCGCTTGCCGAGCAGGTCGGTCAGGGCGACGGCGTCGGCGTATTCCTCGGCCAGCACCGCCGTCACACCGGCGACCAGCACCCGCGCCACCATGGCGGCGGGCTCGCCGGGGGCCAGGAGCGGCGCGTCCGGTACGGCCTCGGCGAAGCCGCGGAAGCGGTCGGCGTAGGACTCGGGGCCCTGGCCGTGGCCCAGGTACGCGATGCGCTCGTGGCCCATCGCCCTGATCCGGGCGACCAACTCCTTGACGGCGGCCGGGTAGTCGGCGCCGACGTAGGGCACCGTGCCGCCGGCGTCGTCGCGGCGGCCGACCGACACGAACGGGTAGCCCTCGGCGACCAGCCTGGACAGGTCCTCCCTGTCCAGCTCGCGGCCCAGCAGCACGCAGCCGTCGGCCAGCCTGAGCCGGTGGTCCTGGTGGTAGACCCGCTTGCGGCCGGCCACGGTGGGGGCGCTGGTGAACAGCAGCAGGTCGCAGCCGCAGCGCTCGGCGCACTCCTCGATGCCGACCAGGAACGGGTGGAAGAAGTCGCCGGTCGCGCTCGGGAAGACCGGCTCGTAGGTGAACACACCGAGGATGCGGTTGCGGCCGGCGGCCAGCCTGCGGGCGGCGGGATCGGCGACGTAGCCGGTCTCCCTGATCACGCGGAGCACGCGGTCCCTGGTTTCCGCGGGGATGCGGGACTCGGCGTCGGCCCGGTTGTTGAGCACCAGGGAGACGGTCGTCTGGCTGACACCGGCCAGCCGGGCGATGTCGCGCTGGGTCAGGCGGCGGGATGGGTCGGGAGGCATTGCGGTTCCTCAGCTAATGCGCATTAGCGCGTGGCGATGCCTGCGATTGTTCGCCGCGCGGTCGTGCGGTGTCAAGGGTTTCCGCAGTGCTAATCCGGATTACCAGCCGCTCGTACGGGGTTCCCGCCGTACGCGTCTTCCCCGCCGTCGTGGGGGGCACGGCGCTTTCACGCCTGTGCCTCGGGCGGGCCGGGGTCAGGAGACGCCGGGTGGGGAGGTGGAGTCGCGGATGACGAGGTGGCAGGGCATCTTGTGGACGCCGGGGGTGGCCCTGCCGTCTATGGCGGCGAAGAGGTGCTGGGCGGCCGTTCTGCCAAGAAGTTCGAGGTTCATGTCGACCGTCGTCAAAGCCGGGCGGGTCTCCGTCGAGAGGACCTCCCAGTTGTCGTAACCCACCACCGCGATGTCGTCGGGCACCCGCCGCCCGCGTTCCCTGGCCGCCTCCACGAAGCCGGCCGCGATCTGGTCGCTGCCGCAGAACACCGCGTCGATCTCGGGCTCGGCCATCAGCAGCATCTCGGCCGCGTGCCGCCCCCAGCGCTGCGACCACACCCCGGACAGCGTCTGCCCGGCCTGCTCGACCCCCGCCTCCGCGAGGGCCAGGCGGAAGCCCTCCGCGCGGTCCTGGGCGGCCTTGTAGTGCGTGGGCCCGGTGATGTGCGCGATCCGCCGCCGGCCCAGGGCCAGCAGGTGGTTGACGGCCATCATCGCCGACCCGACGTCGTCCGGCACGAACGAGACGTCCTCGGGGTCCTGCGACGCCGCGTACGCGTACACGACCGGCACCGGCAGGTCCTTGCTCACCGAAGGCCGCGGGTTGGTGCTCTCGCCCACCACGATCAGCCCGTCCACCCGCCGCGACAGCAGCGCCCGCAGGTGGTGCTGCTCCCTGATGGCGTCGCCCCGCGCGTCACAGAGCAGCACGGCCATCTCCCCGGCCCCGAACGCGTCCTCCGCGCCCAGCAGCACCGGGATGCCGAACCGCCCGACGCTGTCGGACGTCAGCAGCCCCACCGTGCGCGTCTGCCCGGACAGCAGCCCCCTGGCCAGGGCGTTCGGCTGGAAGGAGAGCTCCGCCGCGGCGGCGAGCACCCGCTCACGCGTCGCGGCCCGCACATCCTGGCGCCCGTTCAGAGCCTTGGACGCCGTGGCGATCGAAACCCCCGCCAGCGAGGCCACATCGTTGATGGTCGCCCGCTTACTCGCCATACTTCGAAACCCTTTTCGGTGAATTGTGAACTGCTTAGCACCCTAGCACCCATTGACATGGGCTCATGTTTCTTCTACGTTTCCGAAAACCTTTAAGTCCAGGAGCACATCATGAGACGAAGGCTGGCCGGGATCTCCCTTCTCGGTGTGTTAGCGCTCACAGCAGCGGCCTGCGGCAGCGGCGGCGGTGGTGGCGGCGCGACGCAGGCGGCGGACACTCCCGTGACGATCACCATGTGGACCCGCGCGGCCACCCAGGCGCAGAGCGAACGTCTGGTGAAGGCCTACAACAGCAGTCACAAGAACCAGGTCAAGCTCACCGTCATCCCGACCGACAACTACCAGCCCCGCATCGCCGCCGCGGCCGGCGCCAAGCAGTTGCCCGACGTGTTCGCGGCAGACGTCATCTTCGTCCCGAACTACACCTCCCAGGGCCTGTTCATGGACGTCACCGACAGGATCGCCGCCCTGCCGTACAAGGACAAGCTCGCCCCCTCGCACATGAAGCTGGGCACGCTGGACAACCGGCAGTACACGCTCCCGCACACGCTCGACCTGTCGGTCTGGTTCTGGAACAAGGACCTGTACGAGAAGGCCGGCCTCGACCCCGAGAAGGGGCCGAAGACGCTGAAGGAGTTCGCCGAGCAGGCCACCACGATCCAGGAGAAGCTCGGCAAGGACGGCAAGGTGCACGGCACCTTCTTCGGCGGAAACTGCGGCGGCTGCTACGTGTTCACCTTCTGGCCGTCGGTGTGGGCGGCCGGCGCGCAGGTCATGAACCCCGAGGGCACGACCTCGCTCAACGACCAGGCCGCCATGACCGACGTCTTCAAGATCTACCGCGACCTGTACGAGAAGAAGGCCACCGGCCCGACGGCCAAGGAGGAGCAGGGCCCGACCTGGACCGGCTTCTTCCCCAAGGGTGAGATCGGCGTCATGCCGATGCCCTCCACCACGCTCGGCCTCATGCCCGCGGAGATGAAGATCGGCGTCACCCCGATCGCCGGTCCCGACGGCGGCGAGTCCACGTTCGTGGGCGGCGACTCGGTCGGCATCTCGGCCACGTCCAAGAACGCCGACGCGGCCTGGGAGTTCCTGTCCTGGACGGTCTCCGACGACGCCCAGGTCGAGGTCATGGCCAAGAACAAGGACGTGCTGGCGCGTACCGACCTGGCCAGTAACAAGTACTCTTCCGAGGACCCCCGCGTGGTGCTGATCAACTCGCTGGTGGCCAAGGGCCAGACCCCGTTCGCGCTGCGCTTCGGCCAGACCTTCAACGACCCGCAGGGCCCGTGGCTGCGCCTGGCGCGTGAGGCCGTGTTCGGTGACGCGGCCAAGGTGGCTCAGCTCAACACCGAAGTAACGAAGTCTCTGCAGCAATGAGTTCGACCCCGCGCATGGCCTCACTCCGTGAGGCGAGCCGGTCGCTCTTGAGGCTGCCGACTTCGTCGCCGGCGCGACCTCCATCCTGGCGACCGGCGCATTCCGCGCCGGCCGCCAGGTGGCGGAGCAGGAAGGTTCAGGGCTGGCTGTACGCGGCGCCGACCGCCGTCATCGTGGGCGTGCTGTTCATCGCGCCCCTGGTGCTGGTCGTCTGGATGTCGCTCAACCGCTGGCCCCTGCTCGGACAGGCCACGTTCAACGCCCCCGCCAACTACCTGAAGATCGCCGACAACCCGCTCTTCGTGGACGCGATCTTCTTCACGCTCAAGTACACGGCCATCACCACCGTCCTGCTGTCGGGCGTGGCGCTCGGCCTGGCCCTGCTGGTGCAGGAGCGCAGGCCGGGCATCGCCTTCTTCAGGACCGCGTTCTTCCTGCCGGGCGCCGTCGGCTTCGCCGCCGCCGGGCTGCTGTTCTACGGCATGCTGAACAACGACTTCGGCCCGATCGACCCCATGCTGCAGGCGCTCGGCGTCACCAGCGAACCGGTCAAGTGGATCGGCACGCCCAACATGGCGCTGTTCTCCACGATCGCGCTGGTGCTCTGGCGCTTCGCCGGGTTCAACATGCTCATCCTGCTGACCGGCCTGCAGGCGATCCCGACCGAGGTCTACGAGGCCGCCAGGAGCGACGGCGCGAACCGGTGGCAGATCTTCACCAAGATCACGCTGCCGCTGCTGCGCCCGACGCTGGCGCTGATGCTGATCCTCAGCGTCACGGGCTCGCTGCTGGCCTTCGACCAGTTCTTCGTCTTCACCAACGGCGGCCCCGACAACTCCACCGTCTCGATGGTCATGGTCGTCTACCGGGACGCCTTCTTCCGCTTCGACCTCGGCGGCGCCGCGGCGCTCTCGGTCGTGCTGCTGGTGGCCCTCGTCGGCCTGAACACGCTCATGATGCGGAGGCTGCGATGAGCCGCTATCTGACGCTCTCCGCGCTGGCGGTGCTGTTCCTGTTCCCGCTGGTGTGGAGCGGTTACGCCTCGCTGGAGGAGCCGTCGAACTACCTGGAGATGGCGCAGTTCGGGGAGGGCGTCGGCACGTACGCGACCAACAGCGTCCTGGTCTCCGTGATGACCGTGGGTGGCACGCTGGTCGTCTCGGCGCTCGGCGGCTACGGGTTCGCCCGCTTCGACTTCCCGGGCAAGAACGTGCTGTTCCTGGCCACGCTGGCGATCCTGATGGTGCCGTACGCGACGATCCTGATCCCGCTCTACGTGCTGCTCGGCTATCTCGGCCTGCAGAACTCCCTGGTCGGGCTGTCGCTGGTGTTCGTGATGTTCCAGCTCCCGTTCGCGCTGTTCATGATGCGCAACGCGTTCGAGGCGGTGCCGCGCGAGCTGGAGGAGGCGGCGCTGGTGGACGGCTGCGGCACGTTCAGGGCCTTCTCCAGGATCCTGCTGCACGCCGTGCGGCCCGCGCTGATCACGGTCGGCCTGTTCGCCTTCCTGGCCTCGTGGAACGACTTCTTCGCCCCGCTCATCCTGCTCAACGACGGCGCGTCGTTCACGCTGCCGGTGGCCGTGGTCAGCATGACGCAGCACACCTTCGGCGCGATCGACTACGGCATGCTCCAGGCCGGCGTCATGGTCATGGCCATTCCCTGTCTCATTCTCTTCATCGTTCTGCAGCGCCACTACGTGCGCGGATTCATGTCAGGAGCTCTGCGTGGCTAATCCTGTCCTGCCCTCATCGGGCGTCCTGTCTCCCCTCGGCCTCGACGCGGTACGGCTGTCTCCCGGTTTCTGGGGGGATCGGATGGCGCTGAACCGCGAGGTCACGATCGCCCACTGCCAGGAATGGGAGGAGAAGGAAGGCTGGATCGGGAACTTCCGCGGCGAGCGGCCGCGCAGGGGGCGGGAGTTCAGCGACTCGGAGATCTACAAACTGCTGGAGGCCATGGCCTGGGCCGACCACCCCGCGCTGCCCGCGCTGGCCGAGATCGTCGCCCAGGCTCAGGAGGGCGACGGCTACCTCAACACCCGCTGGACCGGCAGCCGCTACACCGACTTCGAGTGGGGGCACGAGCTCTACTGCTACGGCCACCTGATCCAGGCCGGGGTCGCCCGGCTGCGCACGCACGGCGAGGACCGGCTCACCGAGGTCGCGATCAGGGCCGCCGACCACGTGTGCCGCCGTTTCATGGACGGCACGCAGACCTGCGGGCACCCCGTGATCGAGATGGCGCTGGTCGAGCTCTACCGCGCCACCGGCACCGAGCGCTACCTGGAGATGGCCCGGCGCTTCGTCGAGCGGCGGGGCCTGCCGGCGCTCGGTGACATCCCGTTCGGCCGTGGCTACTTCCAGGACGACGTGCCGGTCAGGCAGGCGCAGGTGTTCCGCGGGCATGTGGTGCGCGCGCTGTACCTGGCCTCCGGGGTGGTCGACGTGGCGGTCGAGACCGGGGACCAGGAGCTGCTGAAGGCGGTCGAGTCGCAGTGGGAGCGGACGGTCGCGCGGCGTACCCATCTGACCGGGGGCATGGGCTCGCGGCACATCGACGAGTCGTACGGTGACGACTACGAGCTGCCGCCGGACCGGGCGTACAACGAGACCTGCGCGAGCATCGCCTCCGTCATGCTGTCACACCGGCTGCTGCTGGCCACCGGCGACGTGCGCTACGCCGACCTGGTCGAGCGCACGCTCTACAACATGCTCGCCACGGGCGTCGCGCTGGACGGCCGCTCGTTCTTCTACGCCAACCCGCTACAGGTACGCGTGCCGGCGGTGCCGCTGAACGGCGTCAACCACGCCGCCGAGGGCGGGCTGCGCTCGCCCTGGTTCGACGTGTCGTGCTGTCCGAACAACATCGCCAGGACGATGGCCTCCCTGCCCGCCTACGTGGCCGCGGCCGCCGGCGACGGGATCCTGGTGCACCACTTCACGCCGTCGGAGATCCGCCACGAGCGGCTGGCGGTGCGGGTGGAGACCGGTTACCCGTGGACCGGCTCGGTGAGCGTGCGCGTGCTGGAGGACGGCGAGGGGCGCATCGGCCTGCGGGTGCCCGCGTGGGCCTCGGACGCGACGCTCGCGCACGTCCCGGTGTCGTCCCCGGACGCGCCGCTGCCCGACGGGCCCGTCATCCGGCCGGTGGGCCCGGGGTACGCCTACGTCGACGGCCCGTGGCGGGCCGGCGACGAGATCCGCCTGGAGCTGCCGATGCGGGCCAGGTGGACCTATCCCGACCGGCGGATCGACGCGCTGCGGGGGAGTGCGGCGGTGGAGCGGGGACCGCTCGTCTACTGCGCGGAGTCGGTGGCCGACGAGCCGCCGCTCGGCGATCTGACGGCGCGCGTCGATCCGCCGGTCGAGCACGAGGTGGACGGGGCCGTGGAGCTGGAGGTGGCCGCGTCGCTGGGCGCCGGTGCCAACGGGGGCTGGCCGTACGGGGAGGCGGGCGCGCACGGGGGTGGCGCGGACGTCGGGCTGCGGCTGGTGCCGTACCACCGGTGGGGCAACCGTGGCCCCGCCACCATGCGGGTCTGGCTACCGATCTAGGAGTTGACGTGCGTAAACCGTTGGTGTGCTTAGCCTTGTTAGCGCTCACGGCGTCGTTGGGCGCGGCCCCTTCTCTTGCGGCTCAAGACGACCTTGGCATGCCGGTGTTCACCGGTGCCGATCCCGTGCCGGCCGAGCCGGTGCGCTATCACCCGCGCAAGATGATGGAGGAGATCTACAAGAAGGAGAAGGGCGGCGACTCGTACTGGATCGACCGCATGCTCTCCAGGCCCGGTGACGATCCGGCGGGCACGTGGATGATGTCGCGCGGGCGGGCGCTGTTCATGAAGGAGCACGATCCGCGCAAGATCGGGTTCGGCGGGTTCGTCGCGTACTGGGAGAGCATCGACAACCGGGGCGCGTACGAGATCTCGCTCGGCTCCGAGCTGACCGAGGACGTGTCGAAGCGGCTGCAGATGCCCAGCCACTGGACCGGCCACTATGGCGGCGACGGGCTGTCGGTCGGGGTGAAGAAGTTCATCACCCACGAGAACGTGGCCGTGACCACCCTGGAGATCACCAACACGGGCTCGGCGTCGCGGTCGGTGCCCATCACCGTGACCTCGCCCTACACGAAGACGGCCGACGGCGACCGGGAGCTGACCGGCACCGTCTGGACCAAGAACAAGCTGACGACGCTCTTCCCGAGGCTCAGTGGCGACGGCCTGAAGGTCTCCGAGGGCACGCTGAAGGGCGCGGTGACCGTCGGTCCCGGCAAGACCGTGCGGACCAAGGTGCAGATGGGCTTCGTCACCGACGAGCTGGCGAAGTCGCGCTCGGAGTATGACGGTTACAAGGGCCGCTCGCCCGAGCAGGCGGTGCGGCGCCAGCTCCAGGACTACAACGCCTGGTGGGCCGAGAACCTGCCCTACATCGACGTGCCCGACGAGAACATCAAGAAGTCGGTCTACTACCGCTGGTGGCTGATGCGCTTCAACTTCCTCGACGCCGACATCCCCGGGAACGACTTCCAGTTCCCGACGTCGGTGGAGGGGGCGCTGGGCTACAACAACGCGATCGTGCTGACCGTGCCGATGTTCGTGCAGGACCTGAAGTATCTGCGGGACCCGATCTACTCGTACGGGCCGTGGGTGTCGGCGGGCGAGGTCTCCCGTAACTCGAAATATACGGATAACCCGGGTGACCCGGAGAACTGGTCGAACAGCTACACGCAGTACATCTCGGCCTCGGCCCTGGAGAGCTACCAGATCCACGGCGGGCAGCCGTCGATCCTGCGCAACCTCGCCCGCTACGCCGAGAAGGACGTCTACGGCCAGCTCGCCGCGTACGACTCCAACGGCAACGGGGTCATCGAGTACGAGCGCGAGGCGATGACCGGGAACGACGCCGACGCGGTGTCGTTCCACTACTACGAGCGGGCGAACGAGCGGCTCGAAGGCGCCTACGTCTACAGCAACGCGATGGCGGCGGCGCAGGCGTACGAGCTGGCCGGCGACCAGGCCAAGGCCACCGAGATGCGCGGCGTGGCCGACAAGGTCAAGAACGGCATCCTCACCCTGCTGTGGGACGAGCAGAACAAGCTGTTCAAGCACCGCGACCTGCAGACGGGCAACCTGATCCCGTGGAAGGAGTCCAACAACTACATCCCGTACGCGACAGGGCTGGTCCCCACCGATGACCCGAAATATCGGGAGGCGCTGCGGTTGTGGGCTGACCCTGCGGAATATCCGATATTTCCGGCGTACACCGCCAACCAGAAGGACAAGGCCGAGGCCGCGGCCGCCGGCAACCCCGGCTCCAACAACTTCTCCCAGATCAACTCGACCCGGAACTTCTCCCTGTTCTCCAAGGCGCTGCGCCAGTACGCCTCCCCGTACATCACGGCCGGGCAGTACAAGCAGCTCCTCTACTGGAACGCCTGGTCACAGTACGTCGGCGGCGACACCCGCTACCCCGACGCCAACGAGTTCTGGGCCAACTGGAACCCCGCCACCAAGACCATCGACTACCGCTCCTGGATCCACCACACGATCCTCGGCAGCAGCAACTGGACCGTCATCGAGGACGTCATGGGCCTGCGCCCGCGCTCGGACGGCAAGGTCGAGCTGTGGCCGGTGGACATCGGCTGGGACCACTTCAGCGTCAACGGCGTCAACTACCGGGGCAGCGACCTGACCATCGTCTGGGACAAGCCGGGCGACGGCACGAAGCACTACCCGGGCGTGCCCGAGGGCTACTCGATCCTGATCGACGGCAAGCGCAAGGTCACGCTGTCCGGCCTCGAACACGCCGTCTGGGACCCCAGGACCGGCAAGGTCGAGGGCGGCACGGTCGTGCACGCCGAGAAGGCGCCGGCCATGAGGACCCCGGCCCAGGTCGAGCTGGCCGGCGACCGCGTCGAGGACCTTTTCCAGAAGGCCGGCGTGGACCTGCGCGGCGACCGCCAGAACCTGGTCAAGACGGCCACCGCTTCGCACGGCGACCCGGCCGGGGCCGTGGACGGGTTCACGATCAACGAGCCCTACTGGGGAAGCAAGGGCTCGGGCAAGCCGCAGGACTGGCTGGAGGTGGACCTCGGGCCGGCCCAGAAGGTCGACCGGCTCAAGCTGTACTTCTTCAACGACCGCAAGGCGGCCGGCTACAGCGAGCCCGCCTTCTACTCGGTGCAGTACCAGGACGGCGGCACGTGGAAGGACGTGCCGCGACTGGACAGGAGGCCGGTCTACCCGCGGGCGAACCTCAACGAGGTGCGCTTCCCGGCGCTCACCGCGCAGAAGCTGCGCGTCCTGGTCACCCACCGGCCCGGCTTCGCCACGGGGCTGAAGGAGGTCCAGGCGTACTGGACGGGCGCGGGCGGCGGCTCGGTGAGCAACCGGGCTCCGTCGGTGGTGACCGTGGTCGACCCCACCTTCAGCCGTCCCGGGCAGGTCAGGATCGAGGCCGTGGTCAAGGACGACGGCCTGCCGAAGGGCGAGCTGACCACACAGTGGACCAAGGTCGACGGGCCCGGTGAGGCGTTCTTCACCGACCCGACCGGCACGACCACGGTGGCCGCGTTCTCCGAGCCGGGGACGTACCGGCTGAGGCTGGACGCGGCCGACGGCCAGAAGAGCACGTCCGCGACCGTGACCGTCACGGCCACGCCCCAGGCAACGCAGGTGAACGTGGCGTCCAAGGCCACGCCCACCGCGTCCTACACCTCGCCATGGGAGCGGATCGCGGCGATCAACGACGGCATCGACCCGCCGCGCTCCAACGACGGGGCCAACCCGCGCTGGGGCACCTGGCCGCAGCAGGGCACGCAGTGGGTCCAGCTCGAATGGCCCGAGCCCGTGCGGGTGAACAAGGCCGACGTCTACTTCTTCGACGACGGCGGCGGCGTGCGCGTGCCGGCCTCGTGGAAGATCCAGCAGTGGGACGGCGACTCCTTCGAGGACGTCACCGGCGTCGCCTCCTATCCGAAGGCGATCGACGCCTACAACACCGTCTCCTTCGACACGGTCACGACCTCGCGGCTGCGCGTCCAGCTTGAGGCCGGCGGGGCGTCGGTGGGACTGCTGGAGACCAAGGTGTACGAGGTGCCGCCGGACTCGGTGCGGCCGGTCCACGTACCCACCTTGGCCGGTACGCTGCCGAAGCTGCCCGCCACCGTGGAGACCGCCTACGCGGACGGCGCCCGTGGCCAGGCCGCCGTCACCTGGCAGCAGGTCACGCCCGAGCAGGTCAAGACCGGTGGCACCAGCTTCACCGTCATCGGCCTGGCCGAGGGCGTGCGCCAGCCCGCCCAGGCCACCGTGTACGTCCGCACGACGTCGGCGGTGGCGATCACCTCGATAGCCGAGGAGGCGGTCAGGACCCGGGCCGGGGTCGCGCCGTCGTTGCCCAAGACCGTCGTGGCGACGTACAACGACGGGTCGAAGGACGGCTCGGTGGCCGTCACGTGGGCGGCCGTCGATCCCGCTCAATACGCCCAGCCCGGCACGTTCACCGTGACCGGTCAGGTGGCGGGCACGACCGTCGCGGCGACGGCCACGGTCACCGTCGAGTAGCGCCTATCCTGTCCTGACTCCGCGGCGACGCGGGGTCAGGGCGGGAGGCCGGCGATAACGGGCCGGAAACGCCTGGGGGATTTATCCCGATTAAGGGTCATAATCCTCTTCAGCAGGAGGCGTGGCCTGGGATCGAGAGGCGGACTGGCACGATGGGCGGATTCGCCGAGATCTCTGGTGACGCCGTGGCGCGGGAGCCGGCCGCCCCCCGCGTGACGGGCCCGCTCATCCTCGCGGTCGTCATGGCCGTGGCGTCGCCGATCCTGGGCCTGGCCGCGATCCTGGTGTGGGCCGGGCTGCCGCCGGAGTGGACGCCCGAGCGGACCGTGAGCCCGCAGTCCGCCGTCATCATCACCTTTCCCGCCGTCGGCGCGTTCCTCATCTACTACCGGCCGCGCCTGAACATGGCCTGGCTCATGTGCGCGGGCGGGCTGGCCGCCGGGGTGAGCGACTTCGCCGGCGCGCTGATGTTCCGCGCCGCGGCCGACGGGGAGCTCGCCGTCGCCGGGTGGCTGCGGGTGCCGACGCAGCTCGGGTGGGCGGTGTGCGGGCTGGCGCTGACGATGGTGCTGCCGTTGTACTCGCCCGACGGGCGGCTGCCCTCCAAGCGCTGGCGGCCGGCGCTGTGGCTGGGCTGCGCGGCGATCACGGCGGGGGCGGTGCGGAGCCTGCTCAGGGTCCCTTCGCCGCTCGGTTACCCGTACCCGGTCGTCATCCCCAGCCCGCTGGGGGTCCAGGCGCTGAGCCCGTACATGGACGCGCTGTGGGTCGTGAGCTGGGCCGGCATCTACAGTGCGATGGCGCTGGCGGCGGTGTCGCTGACGGTGCGGATGCGGCGGGCCGACCCGGCCGGGCGGCGGCAGATCGGGTGGCCGCTGTTCGCGTTCGCCGGATACATCGTGTTCCTGGTCGCCGCCGCGATCTGGCCCGGCGTCCTGTGGATGGCCATGATCTGGGCGGCCGTCATCCCGTTCGCGATCGCGTTCTCCGTCATGCGGTACCGGCTCTACGGGATCGACACGGTCATCAGCCGCGCCTTCGTGGCCGTCGGCGTGGTGGTCGTGGTCAGCGCCGTCTACTTCGGCGCGGGCACGCTGTCGAGCCTGCTGGTCTCCGGCTACGACCAGGTGGCCGGGGTCGCCGCCGCGCTGTTCGCGGGCGGCTTCTTCCAGCCGCTGCGGCGGGCGCTCCAGCGGGCCGTGGACCGGCTCCTGTACGGCGCCGTCGGCGACCCCGGCGTGCTCGCCGAGCGCCTGACTCAGGCCGTCCGACGCGGCGACCCGGCCAAGGCGCTGACCTCGGTGGTGAACGTGCTGCGCGACGGCCTGGCGGTCGAGGGCGTGGCCGTGGAGGTGAGCGACGGCGAGCCCCGCTACGTCGAAAGTGGCCGGGTGGGCGACGAACCCCGCGAGGTGCCGCTGGTCTGGCACGGGGCGCGGGTCGGGCGGCTGCTCGTCGGGCCGCCGGGCCAGCGCCGCTTTCCCGCCGCGCACAACGAGCGGGTGCTGGCCACGCTGACGCCGTACGCGGCGGACGTGGCGCACGCGGTGCGGATGGCGGCGGACCTGCAGCGTTCGAGAGAGCGCATCCTGACGACCAGGGAGGAGGAGCGCCGCCGCCTGCGCCGCGACCTGCACGACGGCCTCGGCCAGACCCTCTCGGCCATGGCGATGACCATCAACATGGCCCGCCTGACCCTGAAGAACTCCCCCGACGCGGCCGACGAACTGCTGCGCGAGCTGCACGCGGGCATGGGCGCGGTCACGAACGACATCCGCGAACTCGTGTACGGCCTGCGCCCGCCCGCCCTCGACGACCTCGGCCTGGCCCGCGCGGTGCGGGACCTGGCCGCCCGCTCGTCACCGGACACCGAGGTCGAGGTGGCCGTCGAGGGTGGGCTGTCGGACCTGCCGGCGGCCGTCGAGGTGGCGGTCTACCGGATCGTCCAGGAGGCCCTCACCAACATCGGCCGGCACGCCCAGGCGTCCAGGGCCTCCATCGTGCTCCAGCGGGAGCAGGCGATGCTGCGCGTGCTGGTCTCCGACGACGGCCGGGGCCTGCCCGAGGCGCACCGCGCGGGCGTGGGCCTCGGCTCGATGCGCGAGCGGGCCGCCGAGCTGGGCGGGATCTGCGTCGTGACCGGCGACCCGGGCGCGGGCACCCGGGTCGAGGTCATGCTTCCGCTCCTGACGGCGCCGACCGCGTCTCAGGAGGCCGCGCAGGTGTAGGAGCTCACCGTGGCCGTGTTGCCGCCGGGCCGGGCGACCTGGAAGCCGAAGGTGGTCGAGCCGCCGGCGCCCAGGTTGCCGTTGTGGCCGGCGTTCCTGGCGGTGACGGTCTGCCCGCTGGTGGTCAGCGCGGCGTTCCACGAGCCGGTGACGCTGTGGCCCGCGGGCAGCGTGAACGTGACCGTCCAGCCGGTGATCGCGGCGGAACCGCTGTTGGTGACCGTGACCGGCTGCACGACGTATCCGCCGCTCCACTGGCCCTGCACGGTCCCGGTGGCCGTGCAGCCGCCGCCGGTCCCGCCGCCCGAGGTGGTGGTGAACGTCGTGGTGGCGGAGTTGCCGGACAGGTTGTTCGCGCCGTCCCTGGCCCGCACGTAGACCTGGTATTGGGTCGAGGGGCTCAGCCCGGTCAGCGTGATGGAGTTGGTCGCGCTCTGGCCGAGCAGCGGGTCGGTGCTGCCCTGCTCGCGATAGACGTTGTAGCCCGCCAGCCCGGAGCCGCCCGCGTCGGTGGAGGCCGACCAGGCCAGCGTGGCTCCCGTAGAGGTCACGCCGGACGACGACGGCGTGCCGGGCGTCGTCGGCGCGGTGGTGTCGGTGCCGCCGCCGCCGAAGAACGTGGCCTCGCGCGAGGTCTGCCCGATGCCGTTGGCGCCGTTGAAGATCCGCTGGCCCCACGAGGTCAGGGCGGCCGGGTTGAAGTTGGTGACCATGTCGAGGTATTCGACGCCGCCGCTGTTGCCGCTCCACGACCAGCCGATGTAGCCGAGGCCGCGCTGCTGGGCCTGGGCCATGATGGTGTCCTCGTCGGGGTTGCCGTCGGAGTGGTTGTGCCCGAACTCGCCGATCACCAGCGGCAGGCCGGCGGTCTGGAAGGCGTTCAGGTACGCGGTGATCTCGGCGGCCGTGTCGAAGACGCCGTACATGTGGACCGAGAAGACCGTGTTGCGCTGCGCGTCGGAGTTGAACACCGCCTGCGCGTTGTCCCGCATGGTGAACTGCCAGTCCTGGCCCCAGTTGGGCGCGTCCACCATCAGCAGATGCTGGAAGCCCAGGCCGCGCATCCGGCCGATCGCGCTCGTGGTCGCGCTGGTCCAGGCCGAGACGTTGTTGTTGCCGTAGGGCTCGTTGCCGATGTTGATGACGATGAAGTCTTCTGTGCCGGTGAGCGCGCTCCTGACGCCGCTCCAGTAGGTGACCGCCTGGTCGAGCGTGTACGCCCCGCTCTGCTCGCCGTAACCCGTGGTGTCGTGGTTTTCGAGCACGCATATTAACCGGTTCTGCCGACAGAGCGAGACGACGTTGGCCACGTCGGACGCGCTGTTGGGAGTCCACCGGCCGCCGCTCAGCACCACGCGGACCGTGTTGGCGCGCAGCGCCTTGATGTTGGCGAAGGAGCTCGTCTGACTGGTGAACCAGGTGTGCGCGTGGCTGGCGCCGCGCATGACGAACGCGTTCCCGTTGGCCTCCACGATCCTGGTGCCGCTGACCCGGAGCCCGACCGCGGCGTGCGCGGGAGCCGGGGCGATCAGCATCGAGGCGAGGAGCGACAGGAGCGCCGCCGCCGCGAGCCCGAGTCGTCTGGTCATGGGGGGTGCCCTTCTCTGCTGTTAACCGGTTAGGTTCACGGCCACATGCTCGGTGGAAACCGCCCCGATGTACAGGAAGGGGAGCCGGTGGGGTCAGGAACGCCAGGACCGGGGTGAAAGTTTCACTCGGCCGGCTCTCTGAGCGTGGGGAGGCCGGCGGCGAACGCCTTCAGCGCGCGGGTGAGCGTGGGCACGAGCTGCGGGCAGGCGGCGGCCAGATCGGGGTCCTGGGCGTACAGCTCGACGATGGTCGGGGGCGGGTTGGCGGCCGGGTAGAGCATGCCCGCCAGGCCGGCGGCGGCGGTGACGAGTTCTTTGCCCTCCAGGTCCGTCAGGCCGGTGGGACGGGCCACCAGCGGGCCCAGGTCGTCGATCACGGCGTGAATGGCGCGCTTGAACGTCCGCGCCGCCGGGACCGACACGTTGTGCTCCAGGCTCGTGGCGGTGTGGCCGAGCAGGTCGAGGAAGAGCCGCCGGGCGCCGAGCGTCTCGGCCAGCGCCATGACCGCGTCGTCGCGGCCCGTGGCGGCGCGCAGCCGCCCGGCGCACTCCTCGCCCCACTGCCGCCACTCCTCGGCGGCCAGGTCGAGGTAGATCTCCTCGCGGGTGCCGAAGTAGCGGACGATGTTGGACTTCGCCAGGCCGACGGCCTCAGCGACCGCCCCCAGGCTGACGTTGCGCACGCCGGAGGCACCTGCGAGTTCCCGCGCCGCGGCGAGGATCGCCTCGCGCCGTTGTTGCTTGTGCTCAGGGCGCCTGGCCCGGAGGAATGCCGACCGCGTCATGTCGATGCCAGCATACTGGCGCGATTTAAAAGAACAACGTTCACTTGTTAGGTGAACGGTGTTCTGTTAGCGTCCGGACTAACCGGGTTCCTTCGGGAGGAATCGAGTGACCGAGATACGGATGAAAGTGAACGGCGCCGTCGAGTCCCTCGACGTCGAGCCGTGGGTCAGCCTGCTCGACGCGCTGCGCGAGCGACTCGGGCTGACCGGCCCCAAGAAGGGCTGTGACCAGGGCGCCTGTGGCGCGTGCACGGTCCTCGCCGACGGCGTGCGGATCAACGCCTGCCTGGCACTGGCCGTCCAGTACGACGGCAGGGAGATCACCACGATCGAGGGGGTGGCCCATCCCCTGCAGGAGGCGTTCGTCCGCCACGACGGCTTCCAGTGCGGCTACTGCACCTCGGGCCAGATCTGCTCGGCGATCGGGATGCTGGCCGAGCACACCGCCGGCATGCCGAGCGCCGTCACGGAGCCTGGCGCGGGTGAGCTGAGCGAGGCCGAGGTCAGGGAGCGCATGAGCGGCAACCTGTGCCGCTGCGGCGCCTACAACGGGATCGTCGACGCCATCATGGACGTCGCCGGGAAGGAATCCGGATGAGACCGTTCGCGTACGTGAAGCCCGCCGACGTGGCCGCCGCCGTTCAGGCGGTCGCCACCGAGCCGGGCGCCAAGTTCCTCGGCGGCGGCACCAACCTCGTCGACCTGATGCGCGAGGGCATCGAGCGCCCCGACACCGTCGTGGACGTCAGCTCGCTGCCGCTCGACACGGTGGACGAGCTGCCCGACGGCGGGCTGCGGATCGGCGCGCTCGTGCGCAACAGCGCGCTGGCCGCCGACCGGCGCGTGCTGGCCCGCTATCCGCTGCTGTCGCAGGCGCTGCTCGCCGGCGCGTCGGCCCAGCTACGCAACATGGCCACGGTGGGCGGCAACCTGCTGCAGCGTACGCGCTGCCCCTACTTCTACGACGCGGCGGCGGCCTGCAACAAGCGCGAGCCCGGCGCCGGCTGCGACGCGCTCGGCGGGTTCAACCGGGGCTCGGCGATCCTGGGCGTGAGCGAGAGCTGCATCGCCACCCACCCTTCCGACATGTGCGTGGCGCTGGCCGCCCTGGACGCCGTCGTCGAGGCCAGGAGCGTGCGCGGCACCCGGCGGATCCCGCTGGCGGACTTCCACCTGCTGCCCGGCGACACCCCGGAGGTCGAGACCGCGCTCACCCCCGACGAGCTGATCACGGCGGTCGAGCTGCCGGCCCTTCCGGTCGCGGCCCGCTCCCGCTACCGCAAGGTGCGCGACCGGGCGTCGTACGCGTTCGCCCTGGTCTCCGTCGCGGCGGCGCTGGAGGTGCGGGACGGCACCGTGACGGAGGTGCGCCTGGCGCTCGGCGGCGTGGCCTCGAAGCCCTGGCGGGCCTGGGAGGCGGAGCGCGCCCTGCTCGGCGCCCCCGCGACCGAGGCCGAGTTCCGCCGCGCGGCCGAGGCCGAGCTGGCCCCCGCCACCGTACGCCCGGCCAACGCGTTCAAGGCCAACCTGGCGCGCGCGACCATCGTGGCCGTACTGCGGGAGCTGGAGGCGGCATGACCACCAAATACGCCGAGACGACCGAGACCACGACCGGCGGCAAATACGTCGGCCGCCCCGTAGACCGGCTCGACGGCCTGGCCAAGACCACCGGCGAGGCCCGTTTCGCGGCCGAGCACCGCTACCCGGGCCTGGCCTACGCCGCGCTCGTGCACGCCACGATCGCCCGAGGGCGGGTCACGGCCATCGACGCGGTCGAGGCGCGCGCGGTGCGGGGCGTGATCGAGGTGCTCACCCACGAGAACACCCCGCCCATGAAGCCGGCGCCCAAGTTCAGCATGCTCGACCTCAGCACCATGGCCTCGGGGACGTCGGTCAACTACCTGGCCACCGACGAGGTGCACTGGAGCGGCCAGCCGATGGCGGTGGTGGTCGCCGAGACGCCGGAGGCCGCACGATACGCGGCGTCGCTGGTGCGGCTCACGTACGAGGAGCTGCCCGCCGTGACGGACTTCGCGGCCGAGGAGCCGAACGCGGTCCGGCAGCGGAACAACCCGGTCCTGCCGACCTCGGCCGACAAGGGCGACGCGAAGGCCGCGCTGGCCGCCGCGCCGGTCTCGGTCGACCTGCGGTTCAGCACGCCTCCCTACCACCACAACGCCCTGGAGCCGCACGCGACGACCGCCGTCTGGGACGGCGACAACCTGACCCTGCACGAGGGCGCGCAGAACATCCCGTGGATGCGCAAACACCTCGCGCTGCGGTTCGGGGTGCCCGAGCGCAACATCCGGGTGCTGTCGCCGTTCGTCGGCGGCGGGTTCGGCGGCAAGGGCTCGGTCTGGGCGGGCACCCTGCTCGCCGTGCTGGCCGCGCGGGCCACCGGCCGGGCCGTGAAGCTGGCGCTCACCCGTGAGGGCGTCTACCACACGGTCGGCGGGCGCACTCCGAGCACGCAGCGGGTCGCGCTGGGCGCGACCGCCGAGGGCGACCTGACCGCGCTCATCCACACGAGCGTGTCCAGGACGTCGCGGGTGGGCGGCATGCCCGAGCAGATCACCTCGGGCTCCCGCCATCTGTACGCGGCCCAGAACGTGCACCTGAGCCAGAACCTGGTCCAGCTCGACCTGCTGGCCAACACCGCGATGCGGGCCCCCGGCGAGTCCATCGGCACCTTCGCCCTGGAGTCGGCCGTGGACGAGCTGGCCTGGACGCTCGGCATGGACCCGATCGAGCTGCGCATGCGCAACGAGCCCGAGCGCGACCCGCTGCACGGCAGGCGGTTCACGCACCGGATGTTGCGGGAGGCGTACGAGCTGGGGGCCCAGCACTTCGGCTGGCGCGAGCGCGACCCCAGGGCCGGGGCGATGCGGGACGGGCGGTGGCTGGTCGGCATGGGCGTGGCCACGGCCTACCATCCGGCCTGGCGGATGCCCGCCAGCGTCACCCTGCGGCTGAACGCGGACGGCACGGTCGTGGTGCGCTCCGGCATGCACGAGATGGGCATGGGCACGGCCACCGCGCAGGCCCAGATCACCGCCGACGCGATGGGCGTGCCGATGGAGGCCGTGCGCGTCGAGTACGGCGACTCCGAGCTGCCGCCGGGGCCCGGCGCGGGCGGCTCGGCGCAGACCGCGAGCGCGGCGGCGGGGGTGCTGGCCGCCTCGGAGAAGCTGAAGAAGGCCCTGCTCGCCCTGGCGCGGCGCGCACCCTCCTCGCCGCTGCGCGGCCGCCGGCTGGAGGAGCTGGAGGCCCGTGATGGCGGGCTGTTCCACGGCGCGGCCGGGCAGACGTACGCGGAGATCCTGGCCGGGGCCGGGCGTGACCACCTGGAGGCGTCGCACAAGTCCGGCGCGCTGGGCTTCGTGGCCAGGACGCTGCGCGACAACAGGCGGTTCGTGAAGGCGGCGTCCGGGGCGCAGTTCTGCGAGGTGCGGGTGGATCCCGAGACCGGCGAGGTACGCGTCTCACGCTGGGTCGGCGTCTTCGACGTCGGCACCGTGATCAACCAGAAGACGGCGAACAGCCAGCTCCGTGGCGGCATCGTCATGGGCATCGGCATGGCGCTGCAGGAGGAGACGCTGGTCGACCCCCGGACCGGCCGGATCATGAACCCGAGCCTGGCCGAGTATCACGTGCCCGTGCACGCCGACATCCCGCGCATCGACGTGCGCTACCTGGACGACCCCGACCCGACCATGCCGCTGGGCCTGCTCGGGGTGGGCGAGGTCGGGATCACCGGGGTCGCCGCCGCCGTGGCCAACGCCGTGCGGCACGCCACCGGCAAGCGCGTCGTCGATCTGCCGATCACGCTCGACAAGCTGCTGTGAGCACGCGGGCGGTCTCCCTGGCCGCCCGCGCCGCCTCGGTGCCCGGCGGGTTGAGCATCGCGGTGACCGTGGCGCCGTCGATCAGCACGAGCAACTGCTCGGCCAGCAGATCGGGGTCCCGCGCGCCGGCGGTGAGCCCGCGCAGGAAGGCGCGCAGCCGGTCCTTGTGCCGCCGGACCACCTCGCTCACGGCCTCCGAGCTCGCGCCGAGCTCGCCGTAGGCGTTGAGGAACCCGCAGCCACGGAAGTCGTCCTCGCCGAACCACCGCTCCAGCCAGGCGAACACGGCCTCGACGGGGTCGCCTCCGGCGGTCGTGACGTGGCCGGTCAGCGAGGACATCCAGCGCTCGTCGCGCCGCTCCAGGTAGGCGACGACGAGGGCCTCCTTCGACGGGAAGCACTGGTAGAGCCGCTTGAGCGACACGCCGGACGCGGCCCTGACGTCGTCCATGCCCACCGCCCGCACGCCGCGCCGGTAGAAGAGCCGCCCGGCCGTGTCCAGGAGTTCGGCGTGTTCCATGCTGCCTCGCTTGTCGGGAGAACCATCGTTCTCTAGGCTATCGCGGAGAACGACCGTTCTCTGAAGGAGGCCCCATGTCCCGCCCGCCCGTTCCGCCGTTCACCGAGGAGAGCGCCCGCGTCAAGGTGCAGGCCGCCGAGGACGCCTGGAACACGTGTGACCCCGACCGGGTCGCGCTCGCGTACACGGAGGACTCGGTCTGGCGCAACGACGCCACCGGCCGGTGGTGGCGTGGCTACGGCGACGAGCAGTGGGAGTTCGACGCGTCCGGCCTGACGCGGCGCAGGGAGGCGAGCATCAACGACGTGGCCATCACGGAGTCCGAGCGCCGCGTCTTCGGCCCCAGGAGCGCGGAGGAGCGCGGCGTGGACGTGCTGCCGCTCAGGTGAGATAGCGCAGCCACAGGTACGGCGTCGCCAGCGCCACGGTCACGAACGTGACGACGAACCCGTACCGGGTGAACTGCCAGAAGCTGATCGGGGTGCCGTGGCGGGCGGCGATGCCGATGACCACGACGTTGGCCGCCGCCCCCACCGCCGTGGCGTTCCCGCCCAGGTCGGCCCCGATCGCCAGGGCCCACCAGAGCACTCGCGCGGACTCGCCGCCGCCGTGGGCCTGGACGAGGTCGGCGACGATGGGGCTCATGGTGGCGACGTACGGGATGTTGTCGATCACGGCGGACAGTCCGGTCGAGCCCCACAGCAGCACCATCGTGGTCAGCCCGAGCCGCCCCTCCGTGGCGTCGGCCACGGCCCGGGAGACCTGCCCGATGACGCCGGTCTCCACCAGCGCCCCGACCATGACGAACAGCCCGGCGAAGAACACCAGCGTGGGCCACTCGACCTCGCCGATCGCGTCCTCGGTCGTCACCTTGGTGGCCGCGACCAGCACCCCGGCGCCCAGCAGCGCGACCACCGACGGCGCGTAGCCCAGCACGGGATGCAGCACGAACGCCACCAGGACCAGCGCCAGCACGGCCAGCGACTGCCACAGGAGACGCAGGTCGGCGAGGGCCTCCCGCTCGTTCAGCGCCATGATCTCGGCCGCCCGCTCAGGGTCGTAGGTGAACGATTTCCTGAACAACCACCGGCACAGCGCCACGAACACCGCCACCAGCACGACGATCAGCGGCGCCAGATGAACGAGGAAGTCGTTGAAGGTCAGCCCGCCCCGGCCGGCGATGATGATGTTCGGCGGGTCGCCGATCAGGGTGGCGGTGCCGCCGACGTTGGAGGCCATGGCCTCGGCGATCAGGTACGGCACCACCGGCAGCGCCAGCCGCTCGCACACCAGGAACGTCACCGGCGCGATCAGCAGCACGGTGGTCACGTTGTCCAGCAGCGACGAGGCGGACGCCGTGATCAGGATGAGCAGCGCCATCAGCCGGAACGGCCGCCCCCTGGCCCGCTTGGCCGCCCAGATGGCCAGGTATTCGAAGACCCCCGTCTGCTTTAGCACCCCGACGATGACCATCATGCCGAGCAGCAGGAAGATGACGTTCCAGTCGATCCCGGCGTGCTGGTCGAAGAAGGCCGCGCCGGCGTCGGTGGCGTGGACCAGCAGCATGATCCCCGCGCCGCCGAGCGCCGCCGCCACCCGGTGCACCCGCTCGGTGGCGATCAGCGTGTACGCCGTCAGGAACGCGGCCACCGCCAGCCACGCCGTGACCGTCACGGCAGATGCGGCCCGTCGAGCTCGGGCTCCCGGTGCGGCCCGCCCTTCAGCTCGTGGAAGCCGGGCGTGCCCGCGACGAGCAGCGTCCCGTCCCACAGGAGGCCGGCCTGCTCGCCGGTGGGCACGCGGGAGACGACCGGCCCGAAGAACACCACGCGCTCGTCTCCGCGTGTGACGGCCACGATCGGGGTGCCCACGTGGTCGCCGCCGATCAGGGCCATGCCCTCGGCGTGCGAGGCGCGTACCGCGTCGTCGTGGTCGCCCGACAGCCCGGCCTCGGCCAGCTCGACCGGCAGGTCCGCCGTCGCCAGCGCCGTACGCAGGTCGCCGATCCAGTCTCCGTCGCCGGTGGTCCACATCGCGGTGTAGAGCCGGCCGAGCGCCTCCTGCCCGTACCGCTCCTGGACGGCCGCGCACACCCGGACCGGGATCCACAGATAGCCCTCGGGGTCGCCTTCCGGATCGTCGTCACGTCCCTCGTTGAGCACCGACAGGCTCATCACGTGCCAGCGCACCTCGATCGGGCGCACCTGCCGCACCTCCAGCAGCCACCTCGACGTCAGCCACGTGTACGGGCAGGACGGATCGAACCAGAAGTCCGCGATGTCGCTCATGCGGCTCAGCCTGCCAGGAAGGGCCGCCGCCTGGGGTGCGAAGGCAGGCGGCGGCCCGGTGGTCGGCTCTGTCAGATCTTTCCGACGCCCGATCCGGCCATGACCGCCGCTCGTATCGAGTTCGGGTCCGCCACGGTGTAGCCGTAGTACGTGCTCGGCTCCTGCACGGTTCCCGAGCAGACGGGCGCGCCGGACTCGTCGGCGAACACGTTGTTCCTGGCCACGCACCGGCCCGAGGGCCCGGCGTAGGAGTTGCTCACCGGCTCCTCGACCCGCTCGAAGTAGTTGCCCTCGACCACGCAGCCCGCGTTCGCCTGGCAGGCCACGCCGATGTCGGTGTTGTAGACGTAGTAGTTGTTGAACACGTGCACCGGCTCACCGAAGCGCACGCGCGGGTTGCGCTGCGGCGTGCGGTCGAACCAGTTGTGGTGGTAGGTGACCTTGAGCCGCCCGGCGTCCTGCGCGCCGTTGCCGTCGTCGTGGCCGAGCAGCATGTTCTTGGTGTGGTCGTGGGTGTGGTTCCAGGAGACGGTGACGTACGAGGAGCCGCGTTTGACGTCGATCAGCCCGTCGTAGCCCGCGGCCAGGTCGTTGTGGTCGATCCAGACGTGGTGGCTGAACATCTGCACGTTGATCGAGTCGTCGCTGGCGTTCCTGAACAGCAGGTTGCGGACGATGACGTTGTGCACGGCGTTGGCCGGTGGTGACGTCACGTCGGACACCGGCAGGCCGATGTTGAGCCCGCCGCCGCTGATGCCGGAGCCCGAGCCGATGCCGACGATCGTCTTGTCGGAGGCGACGTCGTACATGCCGGCCGGGACCGTGATCAGCCCGCGCACGCAGACCGTCAGCGGGCCGCTCTGTCCGATCGCGGAGATCAGCTCGCTCGCCGTGTCCACCTCGACCGCCGGGCCGCCCGCGCCGCCCGTGGTGCCGTTCTGGCCGAGGGCGTTGACCGAGGCGAACCCGGCCGGGCCGCCCGGCGAGACGCAGGTGCCGGTGGGCGGTGGCGTGGGGCTGGTCGGCGGCTGGCTCGGGCCGCCGACGTCGGTGACCAGCACGTCGTCGAACGTGGCGCTGGCGTAGTAGCCCGCCAGCCCCGCCCGGCCGGAGGCCAGGCTGCCGTCCGTCGCCGTGACGACCTGCACGTTGTCCACGAAGCCGCGCAGCGTGGTGCCGAACGCCTCCAGCCGGACGGAGTGCCAGGTGCCGGGGGCCACCGAGGCGCCGGCCAGGGTCACCGGTGCGCCGCCGGTGCGCTTGCCCAGGACGACCGAGCCGCCGCTGCCCAGCCCGAGGAAGTAGTAGCTGCTGGTGCTCTGCGCCCTGGCCAGCACCGCGACGTGCCGGCCCGAGCCGTTGAACGCGATCGGCTTCACCCGCGCCTGGACCGCCTGGTCCGTCCAGCCGGCGCCGGCCAGCGCCCGCGCGTCGGCGCTGGTGCCCGACTGCCGGTAGGCCCGCGAGCCATCGGTCACCACCGACCAGCTCCCGCCCGACCGCGACCAGCCGGCCGCGTCACCGTCCTCGAAGTCGTCGCCGAACAGCGTCGCCGCCGACGCGCTCGGCATCCCCATCAGCGCCGCCGCGACGAGCAGCGCGGCCGCCGCGAGAGCGGCGAAAGACAAGCGGGTTCTACGCACTGTGAGCCTCCGGTGGTGATGGCGACCGGGTGAGCTTTCACACCTTTATGCAACCGATTGTTAGGCGCGTCAATGCGTAGGATGTGCAGTTTTGTTGCATGTGAGCGCATCTACTGCAAGCGATTGCCGCTCAGCGTCGCAGGTCCCGCAGGACGAAGGCCACCCACAGGTACGGCAGCGGCGCCATCGCCAGCCAGTATCCGTGCGCCTCGTCCCAATACCCGAACCCGCACGTCGGCGGCCAGAGCCTGAACTGGTCGGGCAGCAGGACCGTGGCCAGCACCAGCACGAGCTGGACCACGACGGCGGCCATGGCGGCCTGCCTGCCGGAGGCGTGCCGGACGGCGGTGGACGCGGCGGCCAGAGCGATGCCCAGGCAGACGAGCATCTCGGTCAGCAGGTCGCCGACCGGGAACAGGGCGTCGTCCGGGAGCCGGGACAGGGTGTGGCCGAAGGCCGCCAGCCAGACGGCGACCGCGACGGTGGTGGCCAGCAGGGCGCGGAGCGCCTGGCGTACCCAGCGGGGGACGGCCGTCGGGCCGAGGTCCGCGGCCATGGCGTCGACCAGCGCGAAGGCGGCGGCCGAGCCGAGCAGGGTGCCCGCGACCCGCATCAGGATCAACGCGTCGGCCCCGGCGAGCACCTCGCCCGGTCGCACCAGCGCCAGAATGCCCGCGACGAACACCGTGACCACCGCGAGCGGGGCCCAGTCGATGGCCCTGACCAGCGGGCGGACCAGCAGGACGGCGGCGCGCCACCGCGTCAGACGCATGGGGTGCCTCCCGGGCGGGTGTCGTACGCGCGGTCCAGGCCGAGCAGGGGCAGGGCCTGGTCGATGGTGGTGCCGGGCTTCATGAGCGTGTCCCAGTTGGCGTGCACTCTTTCGCGGGCGCCGGGGGTGGCGAGCAGGCGTTCGGCGTAGCCGATCTCGGCCGGTCCCCAGTCGAGCGCGTGCCTGCGGCCGTGGCGGTCGTCGATCGTGAAAAGCCGTGGCGGTTCTGGCGGTGAGACCTGGCCGATGATCCAGAGGGCCACGACCGTGCGGGCCTGCCCCCGCGCGTCGCATCCCCGCGTGCCGGGCCGGGGGCGTATGGCGGTGGCCCAGAACGCCACGTCATGGGCCAGGATGACGCGCTGGTCGCGGTGGCCCCACGTCATCGGCGGCCGGATCATGGTCTTGTCCAGGTCGCGGCCGTAGAACCAGGTCGAGGACGTCTGCTCGACGTGGGGCACCCGCAGTTTCCCGGGCAGGGCCCGTACGGCCGGGCGGATGGCCTCGTCCCACAGGGGGATCCAGGACTCGTAGCCCTTGTAGGCGCAGTAAGTGATGCCGTTCCTGGCGGCGCAGGTGTGGGCGTCCGGGCCGAAGTAGCGCTCGCGCACCCTCTGGTCCACGCTCGCCAAGGTCAGCAGGCCCGACGTCTGCTGACGGATCGGCGGTTCCGCCGCCGCGATGGCCCCCGTGGGCACCGCGACGGACAGGGCAGCCAGCGCGGCCACGGCGGGCGCCAGGCGAGGCCGGTGGCGCAGGAGCGCGAGGGCGGCGCAGCAGGTCGCGAGCGCGAGGACGTACAGCAGGTGGACGGCGGACGGGCGGTCGGGCCAGTCGGCGTGGTGGTCCTGCACGACCGGCAGCAGCCAGGCGAACCGGCCGTACTGGTTGTTCATGAAGATCAGGTAGCCGAGCACGGCCACCACCATCGGGCCCGCGATCAGCCGGCGCGCCCACCGGCCGACGGCAACCCCCAGCGTCGCCGCGAACATCGCGGCCGCCACCGCCGTCAGCGGCTCCCACACGTCGAACCGGCCCCCCGCGGGCCCGCTGAACAGGCGGATCAGCAGGTAACCGCCGACGGCCACCCCCGCGGCCGGCCCGGCGACGAGCGGCGTGGCCAGCAGGATCGCCGTCGTCCTGTGCTCGGCGCGGCCCGGCAGGGCCCCCAGGCTCTCCGGCATGCCGTGCCGGCCGTCGCGGGAGACGGCCAGGCTCGCCACGACCAGCACCGCGGCGGCCAGGCAGGTGGACAGGCCGGTCGCGTTGACCGGGTCGACGCCCAGGTGAGGTTGCCGGTCCCGGCTGAGGTAGGTCTGCAGCGCCAGGACCAGGGCGGTCATGCCCCAGACGAGCGGATGGCGTACGAGCCTGCGGGCCTCGAACAGGAAGAGCTCCCGCGTCACGCCGCCTCCCCGAGGAGCATGAGATAGCCGTCCTCGACCCCCGGCGGCACCTCGTCCGCCGCGGGCGGGCGGTCGCCGAGCGTGCGGTAGCGGCCGTCGGCCGTCCGCCAGAACACCCGGGACGCGGCGGGCGCCTCGTCCGACAACCACACCTGCCCGGCCGCGACCTCGGCCAGCTCGCCGGGGGTGCCGTCGAAGACCGCCCGGCCGTCCCGCAGCACGATCACCCGCTCGCACAGCGCGGCGACGTCCTCCGTCTGGTGCGTGGACAGCACGACGGCCCGGCTCTCGCCCAGCCGCGACACCATCGCCCTGAACAACATGCGCTGCTCGGGGTCGAGCCCCACCGTCGGCTCGTCGAGTATCAGCAGGTCGGGCTCGCCCAGCAGCGCCTGGGCCAGGGCGAGCCGGCGTCGCATGCCGCCCGACAGCCTGCGTACCTTCATCTTGGCCTGCCCCGTCAGGTCCACCTCGGCCAGCACCCGCCGCACCTCGGCGTGCCGCCGCCCGCGGTCGGTCAGCTCCTTGAGTATCGCCACGTAGTCGACCAGGTCGAACGCGGTGAAATGCGGGTAGAAGCCCGGCTCCTGCGGCAGGTAACCGAGCCGGCGGCGCAGGGCGGTGCGCTGTACGGGAGCCGCCGGGTCCAGCCCGAAGGCATTCACCGAGCCGCCGTCCGGGGCCAGCGTGGTGGCCAGGCAGCGCAGCAGCGTGGTCTTGCCGGCGCCGTTGGGGCCGAGCAGCCCGGTGACGCCGGTGCCGAGATCGAGGTCGAGGCGGTCGAGGACGCGTTTGCCGCCATAGGTCTTGGTCAGGCCCGAGATCTTGATCATGCGGTGCTCATTCTGTGGAAGCGGAACGTCGACAACAGGGCGACCCCGGCGTACAGGAGCTGGGCGAGGGGTCCGAACGCGGCCGGCCAGCCGCTGATGAGGCCGCCCGTGCCGACAATGGCCAGCCACAGCCCGCCGACGGCGAGCGCGGCGATCGGCACGGGCAGCCGGTTCGACAGGGCCAGGCAGCCCGCCACCCCGGCCAGCGAGGGCAGCAGCCAGGCGGCGCTCAGGCCGGGCGGGGCGGGCAGCAGCGGCGAGGCGAGCGCGGCCAGCACCGTCGCGACCGCCAGCACCGCCGCCGCCCTGGCCAGCAGCAGCCGTGGGCCCGCCATGGGCGTGGCGGCCATCAGCTCGTGGGCGGGATCGACGCGCGGACCGTACGCCAGCGCGATCCCGGCCAGCGGCAGCACCGGGGCCGCGATGAGGAAGACGGGCAGGAGCCCGGGCCCCTCCCGTGCGGCCAGCACCGAGATCGTCAGCGTGACCACCACCGCGGCCAGCCAGGCGCGGCTCAGCGTCGGCGTGGCCGTCACCAGCCTGGCCAGGTGGCCGGGCACGCCGAAGCAGCCCAGCAGCCGCTCGCCGAGACGGGGGCGCGGCGCGATCAGCCGGGTCTCCAGCCGCGCCCAGGACGTCTCCAGCCAGTCCCGCTCGTACGGCACCGCCGCCCGGCAGGCCGCGCACCGTTCGAGATGGGCGTCCACGGACATCGCCAGGGCGGCTTCGAGGGTGCCCGCGAGATAACGTTCGAGCAGGTCGTCGGTGATGTGCCAGCCGCTCATGACAGCTCCTCGCGCAGCCGGGCCCTGGCCCGCGTCGCGCGGGACTTGACCGTGCCTTCAGGGATGCCGAGGAGGCGCGCGGCCTCCTTGGTGGTGAGGCCGTCCAGCACGGTCGCCTCGATGACCGCGCGAAGTTCGGGGGAGAGCCTGTTCAGCGCCGTGCTGAGGTCGCCGTGCTCGACGCCGAGCAGCACGACGTCCTCCGCCGACTCGACCGACGTACCGTGGCCCGGCAGGTCGCCGGGTTCGACGCCGCTGCCGATCCAGCGCGAGCCGCGGCCGCGCAGCACCGAGACCAGCCGCCGGATGGCGATCGTCCACAGCCAGCCGGCCGCGTTGCCGCCCTCGAACCGTCCCGCCGACCGCCACACCGCGAGGAACGTCTCCTGCAGGGCGTCGTCCACGGCGTCCGGGTCGGCGCAGCGGCGCGCCAGCCGGGCGCGCAGCCAGGGGGCGTGGCGCTGGTGCAGCAGGCGCAGCGCGGGGGTGCTCCGCGCGGCCACGGCGGCGACGAGCTCGGCGTCGGTGCTGTCGGCGCCGACGCCGGGGGGATCGGCCGCGCGGTCGCGCCGGAAGGTGAAAGGTCCCACACTCTATCTATCGCAGGCCGTGATCGGGTTGGTTCTGTGGCTTGTTCGGCCCGGTGGGGATACGCTCCCGCTGAGCCGTTGGGAGGAGATCACGCGTGACCCCGCTGCTACGCCAGGTTCTCAGCCAGGTCGACGGTCCCGACCCCCGTGCCAACGAGGTCGTGGCCGCGCTCGTCGCCCACCTGCACGCCTTCGTCGAAGAGGTACGCCCCACCGAGCAGGAGTGGCTGACCGGGCTCGACTTCCTGATCGAGACCGGGCGGTTGTGCACGCCGCACCGCAACGAGTTCATCCTGCTGTCCGACATGCTGGGCCTGACCAGCGCCGTGGACGACGTCAACCACCAGGGCCCCGCCAACATGACCCCGTCGTCCGTCGAGGGCCCCTTCCACTCCCCGGCGCCCGTGCGCGCGCTCGGCGACTGGATCAGCCACGGCCCCGAGCGCGGGCGGGGCACCCCGACCGTCGTGCACGGCCGGGTGCTGGACTGCGACGACACCCCGCTCGCGGGCTCCGAGGTCGAGCTGTGGCAGTCGGACGACGCCGGCCTGTACGACAGCCAGGACGAGGCTCAGGAGATCGGCAACCTGCGCGGCCTGTTCACGACCGACGCCGAAGGGCGATACCTGTTCCGTACGATCCGGCCGAGCAGCTATCCCGTGCCCACCGACGGCACCGCCGGGCGGCTGCTGCGGGCCGTCGGGCGGCATCCGATGCGCCCGGCCCACCTGCACTACCGGGTGAGCGCCGCCGGGCACCGGCCGCTGGTCACCCACGTGTTCCTGGCCGGCGACCCCTACCTGGGGTCCGACGCCGCGTACGCGGTCAAGGAGGAGCTCATCCGGGAGCCGCGCGTACGGGATTCCGGCTGGGAGATGGACGGGCCGTACGAGGAGATCGAGTTCGACCTCAGACTGGTGCCGCTGGACTGGAAACCCGAGTAAGCGGGGCAGGGCCGCCGAAAACCGTTGGGAAACTGTCGTACCTCGGTGATAGAAAACGGGGTCGATGTACGCCCGCCCGCGGTCTGGGAGGCAGGTCCCGTGAGCACCAGCAGTTCGGAGTTCTCCGTCTCCGGCCGGAGCTACAATCGCCGTGGTCCGGTGCGCTGGCTCTGGTCCCATGTGCGCCGTCACCCGCTGGCCCTGATCGGCTTCCTCGGCGGGTCGCTCGTCATGGTGGTGCTCAACGCCGCCGTGCCGCGGCTCACCGGCGCCGCCTTCGACGCCGTGCTGGCCGGCCAGGGCATGACACTCGGCTCGATCGCGCTCGCTCTGGTGGCCATCGTGTCGGCCCGCGGGCTGTTCGACATGGTCGCCCGGATGGCGAGCGAGGTCCTGGCCAAGCGCCTTGAGCGCGACGCCCGCGACGAGCTCTACGTGAGCCTGCTCGGCAAGAGCCAGACCTTCCACAACCGGCAGCGCGTCGGCGACCTGATGGCCCGCGCCGCCAACGACATCAGGCAACTGTCCATCATGATCACGCCGGGCATCGACCTGATCGTCGACTCCGGCCTGACCGGGCTCGTGCCGCTGTTCTTCATCGGGGCGATCGACCCGCGGCTGCTGCTGGTGCCCGGCGTCTACGCGGTCATCTTCGTGTTCGCGCTCTGGCACTACATGCGTCAGCTCAACCCGGTGGCCACGTGCATGCGCGACCAGTTCGGCGACCTCAACGCGGGGCTCAACGAGGCCGTGCGCGGCATCGAGGTGATCAAGGTGACCGCGCAGGAGGCGCAGGAGCGGCGGCGCTTTCGCGCGCACGCGCGCACCTACCGCGACTCCTTCGTCCGCAACGGCCTGGTCCAGGCCCGCTACCTGCCCACGCTGCTGTTCGCCGGCGCGGTGGCCGGGGCGCTGTGGCACGGCCTCTACCTGCAGGGCATGGGCGCCATCAGCGTCGGCGACCTGGTGGCCTTCATGGGCCTGACGACCATGCTGGGCTTCCCCACGCAGATGTCGATCTTCACCTTCTCGCTGGTGCAGATCGGCATCGCCTCCTCCCGCCGGATCCTCACCATCGTCGGCTCCGAGGCCGAGCTGCAGCAGCCGGCCGAGGGCCACGCGGCGCCCATCACCGGCGAGATCGTCTTCGACAACGTGACGTTCGGCTACGACGACGGCGAGCCGGCGCTGCGCGGCGTCTCGTTCACCGTGCGGCCGGGCGAGACGGTGGCGATCGTGGGCGAGACCGGCTCGGGCAAGAGCACGCTGACCAAGCTGGTGCCGCGCATCTACGACGTGACCTCGGGCCGGATCCTGGTCGACGGCGTCGACGTACGCGAATGGGACCTCGACTCGCTGCGCTCCCAGATCTCCACCATCGAGCAGGACATCGTGCTGTTCTCCCGCTCGGTGGCCGAGAACATCGCCTTCAGCCTGGGCCAGCGCGCCGACCGTGAGGCCGTGGTCAGGGCGGCCGAAGACGCGCAGGCCGCCGAGTTCGTGGCCGAGCTCGACGACGGCTACGACACCGTCATCGGCGAGCGCGGCGTCACGCTGTCGGGCGGCCAGCGCCAGCGCCTGGCCATCGCGCGGGCGCTGCTGACCGACCCGGCGATCCTCGTGCTCGACGACTCCACCAGCGCCATCGACTCCGCCACCGAGGACAAGATCCAGCAGGCCATCGGCCGCATCCTCGACGGGCGCACCACCCTGCTGATCACCCACCGGCTCTCCCAGATCCGGTGGGCCGACAAGGTCCTGCTGATGCGCCGCGGCGAGCTGGTGGCCAGCGGGACCCACGACGAGCTGATCGAGCGGAGCCGCCTCTACCGGCGGATCTTCGCCCACTACGACGAGGCCGGCGTTGACGCGGGCGACGACGCCCCCGTCCTGGCGAGCGAGCAGGGGAGTGCGCGCTGATGGGCTTCATCATGGACGGCCTCGACGCCGAAGACTACGACCGCACCTACAACGACCGCGACCTGCTGCGCCGGATCCTGTCCTACTTCCGGCCCAAGCTGGGGGCGATGCTCCTGGTGGCCGGCATGATCGTGCTGTCGTCGATGAGCCAGGCGGCCATCCCGCTGCTGGTGAGCTGGTGCGTCGACGCCGTCGCCGGCGGCACGATCGGCGAGGTCGGCTGGCGGTTCGCGGCCGGGCTGCTGCTCGCGGGCGGGCTCGGCTGGGGGTTCAACTTCATCCGGCAGTGGCACAGCTCGCGGGTCACCGGCGACGTCGTGCTGCGGCTGCGCGAAGACGCCTTCGACGCCGTGCTGGAGCGAGACCTGTCGTTCTACGACGAGACGCCGTCCGGCAAGATCGTCAGCCGGGTGACGTCCGACACCGACGACTTCGCCACGGTCTCCACGCTGACGATGGACCTGATCAGCCAGGTGCTGATGGTGGCCTTCGTCACCGTGCTGCTGTTCGTGCGGAGTGTCGAGCTCGCCCTGCTGACGCTGCTGGTGGTGCCGATCGTGGTGGGCCTGGCGCTGCTGTTCCGCCGGCTCGCCAGGGCCAGCACCCGCCGCGCGCAGCGCTCGCTCAGCCGGGTCAACGCCAACCTGCAGGAGACCATGGGCGGCATCGCCGTGGCCAAGAACTTCCGCCAGGAGCAGCAGGTCTACGACGAGTTCCGGCCCATCAACCAGCAGAGCTACCAGGTGACGCTGCGGCAGGGCTACGTCTTCTCGGGCATCTTCCCGGTGCTGTTCCTGGTGGCCGGGCTCGCCACGGTGGCGCTCATCCAGTTCGGCGGCTCGGCGGTGCTCGGGGGCGGCCTGACCGCCGGCGCCTGGTACCTGTTCCTGCAGGGCGTCGCCCTCTTCTGGTTTCCGCTGACGTCCATCGCCGCGTTCTGGTCGCAGTTCCAGCAGGGCCTGTCCGCCTCCGAGCGGGTCTTCGCCCTGATCGACGCGCCGCCCCGCGTGGTGCAGACCGACGCGCAGCCGGCCGGTGAGCTGGCCGGGCGCATCGAGTTCGAGGGCGTCACCTTCGGCTACGACGCCGCCCACCCCGTGCTGCGCGACTTCGGCCTGCTCATCGAGGCGGGCGAGAGCGTGGCGCTCGTCGGGCACACCGGAGCCGGCAAGTCGACGCTCAGCAAGCTGATCACCCGCTTCTACGAGTTCCAGGAGGGCCGGCTGCTCATCGACGGGCGCGACATCCGCAGCCTCGACCTGTCCTCCTACCGGCGGCAGATCGGTGCCGTGCCGCAGGTCCCGTTCCTGTTCAGCGGCACCGTGGCCGACAACATCCGCTATCCGCGGCCGGACGCGCGCGACGACGAGGTGCTGGCCGCCGCGTCGGCCGTCGGTGGCGGCGACTGGATCGAGGCGCTCCCCAACGGTCTCGAAACGGACGTCGGCGAGCACGGCCGCGCCCTGTCCATGGGCCAGCGCCAGCTCGTCGCCCTGGCCCGGCTGCTCATCCAGGACCCGGCGATCGTGGTCCTCGACGAGGCCACGGCCAGCGTTGACCCGATGACCGAGGCCCAGATCCAGGAGGGCCTCGACGTGGTGCTGGCCGGCCGCACCTCGATCGTCATCGCCCACCGGCTGTCCACGATCGAGCACGTCGACCGGATCATCGTGCTCGACCACGGGCAGATCGTGGAGGAGGGCGACCACAACACGCTGCTCGCCCGGGGTGGGCGTTACTGCCAGGTGTACAACACCTACTTCCGGCACCAGTCACCCAACTACCGGGCGGGCACGGGCTTCGTTCCGGTGAGCTCATCGACCTCAGGGTGAGTTGTTCGCAGGACCGCAGCCGGGCGGGTCAGCCGTTGCGCGGTGATCCCGACCGGGCGCGTCGCTCGTCATGCCGCGACCAAGCCAGGCGGGTCAGCCGTCGCGTAGGGCGCGGAGGGTTTCGGCCTGTTCGGCGGTGACGCCTTTGGCGCGCTGGTCGGCGGCCTCCTGCGGGGAGAGGCCGGCCCCGGCCCAGGAGGCCATCTCCTCGAACGGGATGCCCGCCTGCCACCAGGCGCGGGCGACCGCCATCGGGGTGAGGCCGCGCAGGATGTAGCGTCTCGCCTCGCCCGGCCGGAGACCGAGCTCCTGCCACATGTGGGCGGTGGCGGCGTCGATGTTCTGGCCGGCCCAGGCGGCGGCCTCGGCGTCGGTCCAGTTCTCGTTGATGTAGCCGTACAGGACGAGGGCGTCGGCGCCGGCGACCGCCGCGACGAACCGCTGGGTCTGGTCCCGGGGGTCGCCGTTGAAGGCCATGAGGCTGCTGAACGCGTCCGGGTCCTCGGATCGGCGCGGTTTCCGGCCCCGTACGAGGTCGAAGGCCTCTTCGGGGGTGTGGCCACGGCGCTTGCCCGCGATGGCGTCGGCCGGGCCGAACTCGTACTCGTGCCAGAGCAGCATCTCGGCGGCGGTCAGCCCGGCGGCGCGGCAGTCCGTCACCGTCTCGGGCGTGACCCCGGCGGTGGCCCACTGGGTGGCGAGCGCCGGATCGGCGATTCCGGCCGCGCGCCAGTCCCGCGCCTGCGCCGCGCTCAGCCGCCACCGCCACCACCTGCGGGCCTCGTCCGCCTGAATGCCGGCGGCACGGTAGGACGCGGGGTCGAATTCGCTCATGACGCTCCTGATTTCGGGATATGTACGGTCTCCGCCCACTCGGGCGCCTCGCCTCCGGGGCCGAGCAGCCCGACGATGACCCGCGTCCCGGCGGGCGGGCGGACCGGCCAGGGGGTACGGCCGTCGGTGATCGCGATGATCAAGTCCGACCGTGGCGCGGCGGCGAACCCGGCCCGCAGGTCGGTGCCCCCACCCCCGCCCAGCCGCAGCTCTGACACCCGGCCGACGCGCTGTCCCCGGTACGCCCGCGCGTCGCACGAGACCACCGTGAGCAGCCGGCGCCCGGCACCGACCGCGCGCAGCACCCCGGTGACCTCGGCCAGCGCCTGCCCCAGCAGGCCGTCGGAGACCGAGCCGGAGGTGTCGACCAGCACGGTCACCTTCGGCGACGGCCGGCGCAGGCTCGGCAGCACGACCTCGGGCAGCGCGGCGGCCCTGCGCGACGGCCTCCGGTAGGTGTAGTCGACCCGCCCCGCCACCTGGGCGAGTCCACGACGGACCGTGGCGGCCAGCAGGCGACGCCAGTTCACCGCCGGTTCCAGCGCCTGCTCGGCCCACCGCAGCCACCCGGCCGGTACGTCGTCACGGGCCCGCTGCCGCTCTCGGATCCGCCGCGCGGTATCGAGCACGACGAGCCGCGCACCCGTACCGGAGAGCCCTTCCCTGCAGTCCCAAGCCCGAGGCAGCCCGTCACAACCACTACCGCAGTCCCCTTCAGCGGCCGGTCCGGCTCGGTCCTTCCCGCCCTCCTCCGCGACAGGTCCGTTCAGGTCGTGCCGGTTCTCCCCGGCGGCCGGCTCGTTCGGGTCGTGGCCGTCCGATGCCCTGGGCGGCTTGTTCGGGTTGTGGCCGTTTGACGCCCTGGGCGGCTCGTTCGGGCCGTGCCGGGCCGCCTGCACGGCCGGCTCGTTCGGGTCGTGCTGGCTTTCCTCCACGGCCGGTTCGTTCAAATCGCGCCGGCCCGCCTCCACCGGCGGCTCTTTCAGGACCTGCCAGTACTGTTCGGCGGTCCAGCCGTTCGGTAGCCCGAGCAGCGTGGGGGTGACGGCGTCCGTGGGGAGGGCGAGCCCGAGGTCGTCGTTGATCTCGGCGTCGGTGGCCAGGTTCCAGTGCTGCCGCTCGGTGCCCGGATAGCGGCGGGCGTGCTCACGCAGCAGATGCGTCACCTGGTGGACGAGCCAGAAGCCGATCTCCGGCACGCTCCGCCGTTCCACCTCGGCGGGGTTGAGGTGGATGTGCCAGCCCAGGTCGGCCGGGAAACGGCGCAGGCCGGCAGCGGGATCGACGGCCACCACCGGCACCAGGGCGAGCAGGGCGTGAGCCAGATACGGCACCTGATGGGCCGCCCACACCCGGGCCGCCGCCCACTTTCGCCACAGTTCGTCAGTCATGGAGCAGCCCGGCGGCACGCAGAATGGGTGTCAGTTCCAGCAGCGCGGTGGGGATCCGTGCCCCGGCGGGTCGGCGGCGGGCCAGCGTACGGGCGGCCAGGGTGGCCACGTCGGGTGCCGTCCGCGCGGCCTTGGCGATCACCTTCCACGCGGCGTCCCACACCTCGGCGTCACCGGCGGCCACCGCGACCGCCACCACCGAGGTCAGTACGGCGAACGCCCGGTCACCACGCCGGGGCAACTCGAAGCCGTCCGGATCCCGGAGCACCGCGACCGGATCGGGCAGATCCAGGTGCTCCACCCAGGACAGGAACTCCAGCGCCGCCCCCTCACCCACCGCCCCGGTCACCAGTACGGCCAGAACGTCGGGCGAGCCGCCGACGGCCGTGCACGCGGCCGTCAGCCGGGCCACCGATTCCCACGACCGAGGGCTGGGCCACCCCTGCCCGCCTTTTGGCGTCTGTAGCACCAGCTCGGGCCTGACCTCCAGGAACGCCGCCACGGTCGCCCGTGCCGCGGCCGTCTGCTCGTACGTCGGCGGCCGCTCGAACGCCGACAACGGCGGCGCGGGGAACCCGGTGGCCAGCCCACGGGCGATCTGCCTGCCGTCGACGGGCCAGTCGAGGTGCACGAGCCGGTTGGCCAGCGGCGGCGCCAGCTCCCACCCGTCGGCGGCCTCCTCGGGCGGGTTGGCGGCGGCGACCACGTGCACCTTGTCCGGCAGCCGTACGTCCCCGACCACCCGTTCGAGCACCACGCGCAACATCGCGGCCTGTACGGCGGGGGGAGCGGTGGTCAGCTCGTCCAGGAAGAGCAGGCTGTGCCCGGCCGTGACCAGCCGCTGCGCCCAGGCGGGCGGAGCCAGCCGGACCGTGCCCTCGGAGATCACCGGCAGGCCGGCGAAGTCGCTCGGCTCCCGGATCGACCCGATCACCACCTCCAGCGGCCAGTTCAGGGATTCGGCCAGCGCGACGACGGCAGAGGTCTTACCGGTGCCGGGACTACCCCACAACAGCACCGGCACCCCGGCCGCCACCGCAACCGACAACGCCTCACCCACCACTGAACTCACGACGCCTGCCCCCGCGTATCCGCTGACGTGTTCGTCGGCGTATCCGCTGATGTGTCCGTCGGCGCTTGCCCCGGCACTTGCACCGAGGCGTCCGCTAAGGCGTCCGTCGGCTCTTGCACCGGCGCGCCCTCACGCGCGTTCATCGGCAGGTCCGCTGGCGTATCCGTCTTCGCCCGTCCAGCCACGTTCACGGGTGCCTCCGTCGGGGCCTGTGCTGGGGGCGGTGTCATGGTGCCGAAGCCGGGTACGCCGAGTTGTCGCTTCAGCAGCGCGAGTTCGTACCCGGGTAGTTCGCGGTGGAGGAGTGCGGCCGCCTGGGGCCAGTCGGTCAGGCGGACCTGGCCGACCGCCTGCCGGAACGCCTCCGGGTCCCACGAGATGCCCGGCGCCACGACGGTCGCGTTCGCCAACTCGGCGACCTCCTCGTCCGAAGGCTGCGAGGCGATGCCGAACCGGGTGGTGAGCCGGTCGCCGACCAGGAGTCCGGCCAGGTGGCCACGGGCGGCGGCCAGGTCGCGGCGCGGGCGTGGGTCGGCGCCCTGCACCCAGGCGGTGACGATCTCGGCGACCAACCGCGCCGCCTGATGGCTGGGCCGGTCGGAGAGGCCGAAATCGCCGAGGTCGTACTGGTTCGCGGAGATCACCAGCGCCACCCGAGGCCCGGGCCAGCCGCGGGTGAAGTGGTTCCAGCCCCACGGATACTCGCCGCCATGGCCGATGTGGGGATGCTCACCACCGAAGACGTTGAACACCAGCCCAACCGAAATGTCAGGGCTCGGCCCCATGAGAGTCCCACCGGACGCCTGCGTGGTGATCATCTGCTCGGCCGTGGCGGGCTCCAGAACGGCTCCACCACCATTGAGCAGAGCGAGGATGAACCTGGCGTGATCGGACGGCGTGCTCAGCGCGGAGCCCGCCGGATAGTCGCCGGGATACAGGTCCGGGAGCGGGAAGTGGTAGCCGGGCAGGGTCGCGTACCCGGTCGAGCGCCGCGCGAGCAACTCGGCCGGCACGTGGTCGGGATGCTGCGCCGGCGGAAAACAGGTCGAATCCATCCCCAGCGGCGCGAACACGTACCGCCGTACCCATTCCGAGAACGTCACCCCGTCCGGGTTGAGCCGCTCGACCAGGTGGCCGGCCACCGCGATCCCGAGGTTGCTGTACTGGTAGCGCTCCCCGACCTTCCCGGCCCAGAACGGCAGTAGCGCACCGCCGTAAGCGTCGGAACGGCCGGCCGCGAACACCCTCCGCAGGTGCTCGCCCAGCGGCGCCGGCGGCACCCGGTCCCAGTTGCCCAGGCCGGTGCCGAGCCCGCTGTGGTGGGTCAGCAGGTCCCGCAGGGTGATGGGGCGTTCGCCGTGCGGGTTCACGATGTCGTCGATCGGGTCGTCCAGCCCGATCAGGCCGCGCTCCACGAGCTGCATGGCGGCGACACCGGTGTACGGCTTGCAGTCCGAGCCCGTCGGCCCCACCGTGTCCACCGTCATCGGCCGGCCCGTGGCGAGGTCCGCCAGTCCGTACGCCCTGGCCAGCGCCACCTCCTCACCCACCCCGATCGCGACCGACAGTCCGGGCGTCCCGCAGTGATCGATGATTTCCGGCACGTACGCGTCGAGCGCCGCTGCCAAATGACCAACGTACATGCGTCAACGCTGCCATTGACACTTGAGAACTGTCAAGGCAAACGTTGACAGGCATAATGGTACGGTGCCCGAGCTACCCGACCTCACCGCGCTGCTGACGATCGTCGACGAACGCGACCAGAACGCCGACGCCCTGACGCGCCTCACCGTGGCCGAAGGCGTCCTGTCCGACCTGCAGGGCGTCGGCGACCGGCTGCTCGGCTACCTCGTCGAGCTGGCCAGGGCCGATGGCTGCTCGTGGTCCGACATCGGCGACCACCTCGGCATCAGCCGTCAGGCGGCCCAGCAGCGCTACGGCCGCCGCTGGTCCAGCCTCACCGTCGCCGACCTGGCCCGGTCGGGGGCGTTCGAGCGCTACACCGGCCGCGCCCGGCAGACCCTGGAACGGGCCGAGGCGCACGCCCGCCGCCTGGGCCAGCCCGCCATCGGCGCCGGTCACCTGCTGCTCGGCATCCTCGACGACCCGGCCACCCTGGCCGTCAAGGCGATCGCCGCCCAGGGCGCCGACCCGGCGCACCTCCGTACCGCACTCGAACCCCGCCTGCCCACCGGCGCCGGCCCGTCACCGGCGGCGATCCCGGTCGGCGCGGAGATCCGGCGCATCCTGCGGGCCACCCTGACCGAGAGCGCGGAGCTCAGGCACAACTACATCGGCACCGAGCACATGCTCCTGGGCCTGCTGCACGACAAGTCGGGCACGACCGCCGACGTCCTGCGCGAACACGGAATCACCCTCGAACCCACGAGAGCGGCCATCCGCGCCGCCCTCAACGCCCTGCTCCGCGCCCGCGAAGCCTGAGCGATCGAGGGGCCATGGACGTACGGCAGCTCGAATACTTCCTCGCCGTCGTCGACCACGGTGGTTTCAACAAGGGCGCCAAGGCGCTGTTCATGGCGCAGCCTTCGCTGTCCCAGGCGATCAAGGCCCTGGAGAAGGACCTGGGCAGCCGGCTCTTCCACCGCATCGGCCGGCGGGTGGTGCTCACGGACGCGGGCCGGGCGCTCATCGAGCCGGCCAGGCAGGTCGTCCGCAGTCTGGAGGTAGCGCGCGCGAGCGTGGCCGCCGTACAGGGGCTGGTGCGCGGCAGCGTGGTCATCGCCTCGATGCCGTCGCCGGCGGTGGAGCCGCTGAGCAGCATGGTCGGCCGGTTCTGCGAACGCCACCCGGGCGTGGAGGTGGTGATCAGGGACGCGCCCGTGCCGAAGGCCGTGATCGAGCTGGTACGCACCGGCGAGGCGGAGCTGGGCCTGCTGTCGGCCTGGGAGCTCCCGGCGGTCACGGACGTGACGCTGCACCCCGTCGAGGAACAGCGGTTCGTGATCGTGGCCCCGCCGGACGGCCCGTTCGAACCGGCCCGGTCGCTGCCCCGCGAACGGCTGGCCGGGCAGCGACTGATCGTCGGCGAGCACGGTACGGGGCTGCGCCGGCTGATCGACGAGATCCGGGCCTCGGGCGTCGAGTTGTCGATCGCGGTCGAGTCGGAGCACCGGGAGGCGTTCCTGCCGCTGGTGCTGAAGGGTGTGGGCATCGGCGTACTGGCCGAGGCGTGGCGGCCGATCGCCGAGCGCGCCGGGGCGCTGGTGTTCGAGCTGGACCCGCCCGCGTCGCTGCACCTGGCACTGGTCGGCAGGAAGGGCTGGCTGACCCCGGCGGCGGAGGCGTTTCTGTCCGTGGCTCTCACTTATAGGCCGAGCCTATAGGTCGTATCGCACGCCGGTCTTGGACGTTCGCCCAGGCCAGCGCTTGAATCGAAGGTATGACGACGACGCATGACCTCGCCGTGATCCCAGGAGACGGCATCGGGCTGGAGGTGACCCCCGCGGCCTTGGAGGTGGCGCAGGCGGCCGGTCGCCGCCACGGTTTCGGGTTCCGGTTCACCGAGTACGACTGGTCGTGCGAGCGCTATCGGCGCGAGGGCGCCATGATGCCACCCGACGGCCTGGAGCGGCTGCGCGGCCACGACGCGATCTTCCTCGGCGCGGTGGGCGCGCCCGGCGTGGCCGACCACGTCTCGCTCTGGGGCCTGCTCATCCCGATTCGCCGGGCTTTCCGCCAGTACGTGAACCTCCGGCCGGTACGCCTCTTCGAGGGCATCGACAGCCCCGTACGAGCCGATATCGACCTCGTGGTCGTCAGGGAGAACACCGAGGGGGAGTACAGCGAGATCGGCGGCCGGATGAACCGCGGCTTTCCCGAGGAGATGGCGGTCCAGGAGGCGGTGTTCACCCGCGCGGGCGTGACGCGCGTCCTCGACTACGCCTTCACGCTGGCCGGCCGCCGCGGCGGTTACCTGACCTCCGCCACCAAGTCCAACGGGATCGTGCACACGCTGCCCTTCTGGGACGAACTGGTCGAGGAACGCGCGGCCGTCCATCCCGGGGTGCGCTGGGACCAGGAGCACATCGACGCCCTGTGCGCCAAGCTGGTCCTGCAGCCGTCGCGGTTCGACGTGATCGTCGGCTCCAACCTGTTCGGTGACATCCTCAGTGACCTCGCGGCGGCGGTGGCGGGCAGCATCGGGATCGCGCCGTCGGCCAACCTCAACCCGGAGCGCGAGTTCCCGTCGATGTTCGAGCCCGTACACGGCTCCGCGCCGGACATCGCCGGCCAGGGGGTGGCCAACCCGATCGGCGCGATCTGGTCGGCGGCCTTGATGCTGGAACATCTCGGGCACGCGGCGGCGGCCGAGGAGGTGGTGGCGGCGATCGCGGCCGTGCTGGCGAAGGGCGACGTACGCACGCGCGACCTGGGCGGAACGGCGGGCACCCGCGACTTCACGGCAGCGGTCCTCGCGCTGCTGGCTTAAGAGCGGTCCTCGCGCTACTTACTTAAGAGCGGTCCGCGCGCTGCCGGCTTGAAGACGGTTTGGTAGCGCAGGCACTACCACCGAAGTGCCACCTGCGGGATCGATGCGGGCCGGGCCCTGCCCGTAATTTCTTCCACATGATCGCACCTCGCACCCGCCGGTGGACCGGCGCCGCAGCCCTCGCCCTCGCCGCCCTCTGCACCACCACCGTCGCCCACGCCGCCGCCGCGCCCACCATGCAGCAGGCCATGGACGACCTCGTCGCCAAGGACAAGTTCCCGGCCGCCGTGGCCGCCGTCCAGGAAAGCGACGGAAGCACCCGTACGTACGCGGCCGGCGTGGCCGACCTGGAGACCCGGGAGGAGCCGCCGGCCAACGGGTACGTGCGCATCGGCAGCAACACCAAGACCTTCACCGCCGTGACCATCCTGCAGTTGGTAGGGGAGGGCAAGGTCAAGCTGGACGGGCCGGTGGAGACGTACCTGCCGGGGCTGTTGCGCGGCAAGGGCATCGACGGTCGCAAGATCACCGTACGGCAGCTCCTGCAGCACACCAGCGGGCTGCCCGAGTACACCGACTTCCTGGCCAAGGGCGCGCTGCCCTACCAGCACACCTACTTCCAGCCCCGCGACATGCTGGACATGGCGCTGAAGAAGAAGGCCGTCTTCGCGCCCGGCACCAAATGGCTCTACACCAACACGAACTACATCGTCGCCGGCCTGCTCATCGAGAAGGTCACCGGCCGTCCGGCCATCGAGGAGATCACCAACCGTACGATCAAGAAGACCGGCCTGACCGACACGTACTTCCCGAATGTCGGCGACGAGCAGGTACGCACCCCGCACGCCAAGGGCTACCACCGCGACGACCCGGCCAAGCCGCTGACCGACATCACCGTCTTCGACCCGTCCAGCGCCTGGACCGCCGGCCAGATGATCTCCACGCCCAGTGACCTGAACCGCTTCTTCACGGCCCTCATCGACGGCAAGCTCCTCAAGCCCGCGCAGCTCAAGCAGATGCGTACCACGGTCGACGCCCCGCAGATCGGCCCCGGCGGCGGGTACGGTCTCGGCCTCAGCCGCATCAAACTGTCCTGCGGCCGCACCGCCTGGGGCCATGGCGGCGCGATCCCCGGCTACTACACCACGAACGCCGTCACCGAGAACGGCCGCGCCGCCGCCATCGCCGTCACCCACCTCCCCACCACGCTCCCCGCCCGCGACCACGTCGAGGCATCCCTGAACACCGCGCTGTGCGAACGCTCCTGACGAACTCGCCCTACACTGGCCCACCGTGGTGGACTGGATCGAGCGGGTCGCCGACATCCGGCGCTGGACCAGGGACGGCAGGCGGGCACCGCACAAGCCGCTCCTTCTCCTCTACGTCCTGGGGCACTTCCAGCGTCATGGCAACAGGCCCATTCCGTTCAGCGCGGCCGAGGTCGAGCTCAAGAAACTCCTCAAGGAGTACGGCCCGCCCCGCGACACCAGCCCCGGCTACCCGTTCCACCACCTGACGAGCGACGGCCTCTGGCAGGTCGAGACCATCCACGGCCCCGGCAGCCCAGGCCCCGAGCTGGGCCGGCTCCGCGGCCCACCGGCGCCCGGCCCCGCGATTGACTGACCCTCGATCAACTCCCCATGAAGGCGCTGACCTGGTCGGCGAACTCCTCCGGGCTGACGATCCGCACCCCCAGGGTCTCCGCCTTGGCCCGCTTGGATCCCGCCTTCTCCCCGGCCACCAGCAGGGACGTCTTGGCGGAAACGCTGGAGGACGCCTTGCCCCCAGCCCGTTCGATCAGCTCGTTGACCTCGTTGCGCGTCAGCTCCGCCAGCGGACCCGTCATCGCCCCGGTGACCACCACCGACATCGAGGACAGCGGCAGCTCGACCCCCGAGACCGCCGAGTCCTCCGAATTCTGGGCGGCCCGCTCCGCAGGGGGAGTGGCGCCGGGTTCGGTCATGTTCACCCCGGCCTGGATGAGCTTGTCGATAAGCGGGGCGAGCCCGACCAGTTCGGTGACGATGACCGGCGCTTTCTCCGGGCCGAGACCGTCCACCTCCTGGATCGCCTCGGCGTCGGCGGCGCGGATGGCGTCCATCGTGGCGAAGTGACGGGCGAGCCGGCGGCTCATCGAGCGGCCCGTGCCCCGCACTCCGAGCGCCGCGAACACCCTGCTGAGCGGCCGGGACTTGGCCTGCTCGATGGCCGCGATCAGGTTGTCGCTGCTGGTCTCGCCCATCCGCTCCAGGCCGAGCAACTGCTCACGCGTCAGGAAGAACAGGTCGGCGAAGTCGGCGATCAGGCCGGCGTCGAGCATTTGCCCGATGCGGTTGGCCGCCAGCCCTTCGATGTCGAGCTGATCGCGGCCGACCGCGTAGATGATGGACGCGACCGTACGGCACTCGCGGCCGAGCACGCACCGCCACCGCTCCTGCGAGGTGTCGATCTCGCTTCCGCAGGAGGGACAGACCTCAGGGATCTGGATCGGCTTCTCCTCGCCGGTACGCAGGTGCACCACCGGCGCCTCGACCCTGGGAATCACGTCGCCCGCTTTGTACACGGTCACGCTGTCGCCGATCATCAGACCCCGGCGGGTGATGTCGGCGACGTTGTGCAGGGTGGCGTACTGGACCGTGCTGCCGTCGAGCTCGACCGGCTCCAGCTTCGCGCGCGGGGCGATGATGCCGGTGCGGCCCACGTTCCACTCCACGCTGAGCAGCTTGGTGATCCGCTCGGTGGCGGGCAGCTTGTACGCGATCGCCCACCGCGGCGCACGCGAGCTGAACCCGGCCTCGGCCTGGTCGGCGGCCAGATCGCACTTGATCACGATGCCGTCGATGCCGAACGGTAGTTCGGCGCGTGCCTCATGGATCTCCTCGACGCGCTCTTGCACCCGCTCCAGCGTCTCGGCGACGATCCCGGCCACCGGTGTGGCGGCGGTGGTCTGCACACCCTGCGCGGCCACCCACGCCATGATCTCGCCGTGCGGCAGCTCGCGCAGGCGGGTGGCCAGCTCGGAGTCGTCACCGGGCGGCGGCAGGACGCCGTAGCCGAAGAACGTCAGCTCACACACGTAGGGCCGGTCCTGCGCCCGCAACGTGCCCGCGGCGGCGCTGCGCGCGTTGGCGAACGTGGTGCCGTCATGGGCCTGGCGTTTGGCACAGGCGTCCTCGAACTGGGAGGTGGTCATCATGACCTCGCCGCGCAACTCCACCGTGATCGCGTCGGCCAGCCGGTCGGGCAGGCCGACGATGGTGCCGATGGCGTGCGAGACGTCCTCACCCGCGGTCCCGTCGCCCCGCGTGACCAACTGCGCCAGGCGGCCGTGCCGGTAGCGGGCCGAGATCGCGAGCCCGTCGAGCTTGGGCTCCACACTCCACGCGGTGACGGAACGGCCAAGCCTGCGCTCCAGCCCTGCCGCCCAGACCGCGAGCTCCTCGGCGCCGAACACGTTGTCCAGGCTGAGCATCGGTACGGTGTGCGGCACATCGCCCACCACGGCCCCACCGGCCACCTTGCCCGTCGGCGAGGCCGGCAGCACGGACTCGGGGTGCTCTTCCTCGTACGCCTGAATGCCCCGCACCAGCCGGTCGTAGGCATCGTCGTCGAGCGTCGAGGTGGCGTCGGTGTAGTAGGCCGCCGCAGAGTCCACAGCCAGCTGCACGGCCTCGGCGTAGGCCGTGTCGTCAGCGAGGACGGTGATGGGAGGTGTCTCGGTCATGCCCCCATCATGTCGAACCCCACCGACAATTTCCGGGCCCGGAAATGGTGCCTGAGCTGCGGTGTGTCGTAGCTCAGGCGGATTCGGCGCTGGTCTTATTCGTCGAACAGGTCGGCGAGGGTTTGGGCGGTGGCGGCGCGGGTGGCCCAGGTTTCGAGTTGGGTGAGGTCGGTGCAGTGGGTGATGCGGGTGCGGGCGTCTTGTGGGAGGTCGAGTCCGCGAGCGCTCAGCACCAGCAGCACCAGCTTGGCAGCCTCTTCCGCCTTGCCCTCAGCCTTGCCCTCTGCGATGCCCTCGGCCTTGCCTTCTGCGATGCCCTCGGTTTTGCCGCGGCCGAAGTGTTCGCGGGCGAAGGGGCTGTGGACCGGCCAGGTGGTGGACATCGCGATCTCCTCCAGGAGGCGCCGAATCTCGGGCGTGGACATACTGTAGGCGTATTCATAGTACTTCGGAGAGTGATTACCGGGCGGCTCTGCCAGTGCCGTGGTGAAGGCTTCGACGACTTTGCGGTCGCGGCCGTGGACCATGACCCCCAGCGCGGACAGCGCCAGGCTGGCCGCGGCCTCTTGAGGGTCGGTGATGGCCGGGATTTCGTCCGGTCCCAGCGTGTGCACCTGGAGGCGGTAGTCGGTCAACCCTGAGTCGATCGGCTGCGCGTAGTGTGCGGCGGGTCCGGCTGTGGGGCAGATCATCAGGAGCGTGACGTCGCAGCGCAGCAGCAGCCACACTGCCGCGGCATATCGGGTGAGCTGCTTGGGGTCCTTGCTCTTGTCCTGCTGAACTTCGACGATGACGGCGTGCAGGGGTTCCTTGGCCTGCCCCATGGCGACGACGACGTCCGCGTCGAAGTCGTCGGAGGTGCGGGAGTTGAAGTTGTTGTCCTCCAGTTGGATCAGCGGCGTATCGGGCAGTTCGATGCCCTTGAGGTCACGCAGGATATCCACGGCCAGTTTGGGACGTTCCTTGAACAGCTGCACGACAGCGTCGTGTAGGGGGGATGGCATGTCTCGTATTGTGACAGAGAAAGCACGTACAGTTACTGGAAATGCTGCGAACAGGTATTCGCAAGTTTTCTGACCACCTCGCCCGGCACTACAGCCCGCTGTAGTGCGGTCGGCGGTGGGCGCGATCAGACTGGGTGTCGTGCGCGAACGATTCCGGGAAATATGGCGAAATGTCCGATACCTGATCGTCGGGTTACCGACCGCGATGGTCACCATGCTGGTTCCGCCTATCCTGGCGGCAGCCGCGCTGTCCACCGCGTTCGGCGGGCTCGGGTTCGTTCTGTTCCCGCGGGCCATGGCCGGGTTGAGGCGGTGGGCAGAGTGGCATCGCCGGCGGGCCGCCGCTTTGCTGGGCAGGGAGATCGCTGCCCGGCGGATGCGGCCCCAGGAGAAGGGGATCCGCGGGGTGCTCAACGACCGGGAGGCCAGGCGGGACGTCCGCTGGGTGTTCTGGAACGTCGTGACCGGGATCCCGGCCGGGATGGCGGCGCTGGCCTGCGTGGGCACAGTGGTGTTCACCACCGTCGCGGCCCCGCTGTGGTGGGTGTTTCCTCAGGAAGCGCCGCTGCGGTTGCTGGGCGTCGTTCCGGTGACCGGGTGGGGCGGTGCGCTGGCGATCGGAGGCGTTCAGGTCGCGGTTTTCGCCGCGCTGGCGTACTGGGCGGTGCCCAGGCTCGCGGCGTTCCACGCGACCAGGTGCCTGGCCGCGCTGGAGCCGTCGGCGGAGGATCGGCTGGCCGAGGTGACCGAGAGCCGTGCCGGTGTGCTCGACGCCCACGGTGCGGAGTTGCGGCGCATCGAGCGGGATCTGCACGACGGTACGCAGGCCAGGCTCGTGGCCATCGCCATGCGGCTGGGGGTGGCCAGGGAGGCGTTGCCCGACGACACCGGTGAGTTGGCCGACCTGCTGCGGGAGGCTCACGAGGGGGCGGAGGAGGCGATGACGGAGTTGCGTGATGTGATCCGTACCATGTATCCGCCCATCCTCGCCGACCGCGGGCTTTCCGGCGCGCTGGCCGCGCTCACCGCGCGGGCGGGCGTCCCGGCCGGCATCGAGGTCGGTGAGCTCGGCCGGTTGCCGGCCGCGGTGGAGGCGGCCGCGTACTTCATCGTCGCGGAGTCGCTCACCAACGCCGCCAAGCACAGCGCCGCCACCCAGGTACGGGTACGGATCACCCGCGCACAAGGCGGGCTGCTGGTCGAAGTCGAGGACAACGGCATCGGCGGCATGGACGAGACCCGCGGCACCGGCGTCATGGGCATCCGCCGCCGGGTCGCCGCGCTCGACGGCACGCTGAACGTCTCCAGCCCGGTGGGCGGCCCGACGGCGCTGTCGGTGGAGTTGCCGTGCGAGTCGTGATCGCCGAGGACAACGTGCTGCTCTCCGCGGGCCTCGAACTCCTGCTGAAGACCAAGGGCATCGAGGTCGCCGCCGTCGTCACAGACGGTCCCGGGCTGGTCGGGGCGGTGGAAGCGCACCGCCCTGACGCGCTGATCGTCGACGTACGCCTCCCGCCGTCCTTCCGCGACGAGGGCATCAGGGCCGCGCTGGAGATCCGGGCCGCGCACCCGGGCCTGCCGGTGCTGGTGCTGTCGCAGTACGTGGAGAGGGTCTACGCCCGTGAGCTGCTCTCCGACGGCCGGGGAGCCGTCGGCTACCTGCTCAAGGACCGGGTGAGCCGGGTCGGCGAGTTCGTCGACGGCCTGCGCCGGGTGGCGGCGGGCGGCACGGTCATGGATCCCGAGGTGATCGCCCAACTCCTCACAGGCGGCGGTACGAGTGCCGTCGACGCGCTCACCGGCCGCGAACGCGAGGTGCTCACCCTGATGGCGCAGGGCCTGGGCAACACCGACATCGGCCGGCGGCTGTTCATCACCGACAATGCCGTCCACAAGCACGTCGGCAACATCTTCGCCAAGCTCGGCCTCCCGCCCGCCGAAGGGGGTCATCGCCGGGTGCTTGCGGTGCTCGCGTACCTGGACAGCGTTTAGAGCATTCTGCTCACTACGCCGTTGTGGGCGTTCGGGGCTCCTTCGTAGGCTGGCCGCCCGACCCTGCGGACCAGCAGGAGGAGCATGCAGTTCATCGAGACGAGCGTCGTGGGCATGCGATCGGCCGTGATCACTCTCAGAAGACCGCTTACGCGGATGGCCTTCAAGTTGTTCCCGATGCCGCACATCGCGGAGCCGGCGTTCCATGGCGAGGTTGCCGAGCGTCCGCGCGAGTGCCACCTCATCGCCGCGGAGGGTTCCGCCACACGCTACGCCCCCGCGCACTGGCTGGTCGCCCGGCTCCGTACGGGGGCGTCGGCCGACCAGCCGGTGGCGCTCGACCTGGGTCTACCGGAGGGCGAACCGCTGGGCTACCGCCCGGCGGGCGCGGACTGGGTGACGGTCGGCCGCTCCTGACCGTGGCGGATCAGGCGGATGCCGTACACGACGATCCAGGCCACCCACAGCAGCCAGCCGGCCAGGCCGATGAGCCCGAGCGGGCCGTCTTCCCGCATGATCAGGTACGCGAGGCTCGCCGAGGTGAACTGGAGCGCGGCCGCGACGAACCCCAGCCCGCCGTGCCACGGGCGGATGAATCCCGTCCGCAGGCCGGCGACGGACAGGCCGAGCATGGCGATCGCCAGGAACGTGCCGTTGAGCGTGAACACCGCGTCGTGAAACGCCCAGAGCGCCGAGGTGCCCTCCTGGGACGTCCTGGTCAGCGCGAGACGGGCCGCGATGACGCCGGCGAACGTGACGTTCTGCAGGATCAGGCCGGTGAAGCCGACCAGCGACCAGGCCTCGCCCCGCTCTCGTTCCGACGGCCACAGCGCGGCCACCGCGCCCGCGCCGAACAGGGTGGCCAGCACCCAGGCGGCGGGCACGAACGCGGAGGCGACGCCGACGAGGCCGCCGTTCGCGCCGAAGAACGCGGCGACCTCGCCGTCCCCGGCGCCGGTGAGCGGCATGCCGGCGGGGGTCATGAGCAGGTTGACGCCCACGATCGTGCCGGCGAAGCCGATGGCGCCGATGCCGCTGACACGGGAGAAGCGCATGGTGAGACCTCCAAGCTTTACGGAGCTTATATTCATTATAAGTAGCGTAAACGCTTAGGGTGCAAGCATGAGTGCAGAGGTGGGCCGGCGCCGCTACGACTCGTTGCGCCGCACGGCGCAGGCGCTGGAGACGCGGGCCGAGATCGCCCAGGCCGCGCGCCGGCTCTTCGTCGAACGCGGGTGGGCGGCGACGACCGTGCGCGACGTGGCGCGCGAGGCGGGGGTGTCCGCGCCGACGGTCTACTCGGTGTACGGCAACAAGACCGGCCTGACCCGGGCCCTGGCCGACGCGGCCGACCTGTCAGGTGACGCGTCGCAGCAGCTCGCGGAGCTAGAGGCCCCGGAGGCGGATCCCGCGCGGCAACTGGCCGTGATGGCCGCCTTCGACCGGCGGCTGTTCGAGCGCGCGGGGGACGTGATCACCCTGCTGCGCGAGGCCGGCCGTACCGAGCCCGAGCTGGCGGCCGTCTACCGCGACGGCCGCCGGCGGGCCGACGAGACCCGCCTGGCGGTGCTGTCCTCGTGGTCGGCCGGCACCCTGCGCGAGGGCCTCGACGTGCGGGCGGCCGTCGACATCTACGCGGGCCTGTGCAGCATCGACGTCTACACCGCGCTCACCGCCGAGCGCGGCTGGTCGCCCGATCGGGTCGAGCGGTGGTGGAGCGAGGCGCTGGCCCGCGAACTGCTCAGCCGCTGAGGCGGGCCGGGAAACCGCCGGTCGCGATCGGGCCCCAGCGGTCGATGTGCAGCCGGATCAGCGACTTGTCCTGGCGGCGCATGGCCTCGCGGTATTCGTCCCAGTCGGGGTGCTCGCCGGCGATGCATCGGAAATACTCGACCAGCGCGTCTTCGGCCTCGGGCATGTCGAGCACCTCCGCACGCCCGTCGACCTGCACATAAGGCCCGTTCCAGTCGTCGGACAGCACGCAGATCGACGCGCGGTCGTCACGGCGGGCGTTGCGGGCCTTGGCGCGGTCGGGATAGGTGGAGACCACGATCCGGCCGCCCTCGTCGACTCCGCAGGACACCGGCGAGAGCTGCGGCCGTCCGTCCGCGCGGGTGGTGGAGAGCAGGCCGTGGTGCCGGGGACGCAGGAAGTCGAGCAGTTCGGGCAGGTCGACGCGGCGCGCGGTCGCGATGTTCGGAGCCATCTCTTATGCCTTTCGAGATCGAGCCAATGCCTCGATCCTTTCATTCACGTGTGGCGCTGATCACGCTTGGTGTGTGGATTCCTCCACAGTTGATCGGCGGGCTTCTCCGTAACGTTCAGGTCATCGCCGGATCGGCCGGCGACACCGAATGAGGAGGAACCCCAAATGCGTAAGACTCTCGCGATCGCCGCCCTGGTCGGCTCGACGGCCGTTACCGGCCTCGCCCTCAACCCGGTTGCGGCTCAGGCCAGTACCCAGTCCACGACCACTGTGCAGTGGGGCAAGTTCTTCTCCAGCGACAACAAGGCGTACACGTACGGCAAGACCTGGAAGTCCCACGGCAAGGTCTTCACGAAGTGGTACGGCGTCGACAAGGTCGGTGGCAAGAAGGGCTGGGTGTGGTTCGAGTACTACAAGAACGGCGGCTGGCACAAGTTCAACAAGTCCTGGGACGGCAAGGTCGTCGGTGCCTGGAGCGGCCGGGGGATCAAGAAGGTCTACACCTTCACCTGCTGGGCCGGGAAGTTCGACAACTGCGGCCGCAAGTACCGCATCTACTAAGAAATCTACTGAGAAATCTACTGAGAAGAGCTGCTCGGGACAGAGCGCTCACGGATCGGGAGTCGTGGTCTCCGAGACCGTCGGCGTCGGATCCGACGTCGGGGTCACGGTAGGCGTCACGGTAGGCGTCTCAGTGGGTGTCTCAGTAGGTGTGACGGTAGGTGTCACAGTGGGCGTAGGACACGGGGTGGGGGTCTGCCACAAGGGCGGGCCCGCCCACCATTGCCAGGACCGTTTCCAGCCCTGGTACGACCAGATGCGCTTACTCGGCCGTGACAGGTCGTAAACGGTAAGGGCCGTCCCGTCGGAGGTCGCGGTCACGGACACCCAGTCGTCCTGGCGGACCGAGCTGTTACCGCGCCGGCCCGCGATCGTCCGGGTGTCGTCATTGATCGCGTACACCTTCTCGAAGCCGTCCTGGCTCCGTACGGTGATGGAGTCCTCCGCGACGGCGGTCGCCTGCCCGGTCTGGGCGAGCAGCGGCACGGTGCCGCAGCCGTCCTTGGTCGCCACCATGAACTCGCCGTGCATGGCACCGACGAACCCCCACGGGTTGATCGGCGCGAGTTCGGGAGGCGGTGTCGGGGTGGGTGTGTCGGTAGGCGGCTCCGTAGGGGTTTCGGTGGGATCTTCCGTGGGTGTGACCGTTGGTGTGGGCGTTTCGCTGGGCGTCGGTGTCCTTCCCGACGCCGCCGCGGCCACGCTGACCCCGCCCGCCGCGACGAGTGCGACGGCGGTGGCGACGATCAGCGGCCGTGGGACGCGCTTGCGCGGTTCGTCCGGCCCGAACGACATTTCCTCGGATGGTTGATCGGCATTCGTGGGCGTCACCTTGTCCTCCACATAGATGTGTTCGATTGGACTCCCACGCAAATAAGCCGGGCGTAAGTTCTACAAATTGACCAAACCAACACCGACCAGGACAAGTCCGGCGGCGGAGGCGGCGGCCCGGAACGTGTTCCAGGCGGTCCACCTGGGCGAATAGTCCTTCCATGACATCGTCCCGGCGTTGACGGCGTTGTTCATGGGCACGTTGATCACCATGGTGACAAGGAACGAGCCGACGAAGCTGACGGCGGCGGCGGCGAAGAACCAGATCGCGGCGGGGGAGCCCGCGAGGAAGCCCGTCACCAGCGCCGCGACCGGCGAGCCGAGGAACGCGAGATAGAGCCACGGGTTGAGGATCTTCACGTTGATGCTCCGCATGGCGGTTTCCGCCTGAGCCGGGTCGATCGCGTTGAGGCCGGGGATGACGGACATGGAGAAGGTGTAGAAGAGGCCCGTGAGGGCGCCGTGCAGGACGAGGGTGACCAGAGCGAGTATCAGCATCATGGTCATATCGTGATCCCTCCGGATGAGACGGTCCATGGCCGGCGCGCTCAACCGCATACGCGGGCGTCCAGAAGCGGATAGCTGGAGTCCCATGGGCCGCTTATGGCTCGACGCCGCGCGGCATGCGGCAGGCTCTCAGATCATGACGGATGGCGATCGGCCTGCGGGCACGCTGACCACGGTGGCCGCGCGGACACTGCCGGTCGCGCCGCGCGAGCGCAGCGGCACCCTCGCCGCCCTCGCGGTCCTGCTGATCCTCGGTGGCGCGCTGACCACCATGATGCTGGTGATGAACGCCGACGAACGCGTCTCGGCGATCCTCGTCACCAAGCCGATCGGCGCCGGTCAGCCCTTCGGCACCGGGGCGATCCGCGAGGCCCGCGTCGTCTCCGACGGGTCCACCTATGAGCTGTGGGCCGACCGCGCCCAGGTCGCCAAGAGCGTGGCCGCCGTCAGCCTGCTGCCCGGCACGCTGGTGACCACCGCCATGACGGAAGACTGGAACAAGGAGCTCCTGCCCGGCAAGGCCCGCGTCGGCCTGGCGCTGAAGCCCGGCCAGTTCCCCAGCGGGGTCACGCCCGGCCGGCGGGTGCAGGTCGTGTTCGTCCCGGCCGGAAACGGGCAGCACCGGCTGCTCGCGCCGAGCGCGCTCGTGGACAGCGCGAGCACGGGCCGCAACGGCACGACGGGTGAGGTCACGGTCATCGCGGACGGCGCCATCGCGCCGGAGATCGCCGCCTACGCGTCGTCAGGGGAGATCGTCATCGCTGAACTGCCGGGGTCCCGCTGAGCAGTGAATCAAGGCGATTGCCTTAAATAAGGTGGTCAACTTATATTCGTAGTCGCCCGGGCTGACTCCGAGTTGGAGGACATGTTGACTGCTGACGCGATCCCCGATTTCCCGTTCGAGCGCCCCAACGCCCTGGACCCGCCGCCCCAGCTCGCCGAGCTGCGGGAACAGTGCCCGGTCTCGCACATCCGCCTGCCGAGCGGCGACGTGGCCACCTTGGTGACCAAGTACGACGACGCGCGCGCGGTGATGGCGGACCCCCGGTTCAGCCGCAACCTCGCCAGGGAAGGCGCCGCGCGGCTGGCCACCACGAAGGACGGCGGCGTCTTCGGCCGGCGCCGCGAAGGCACCATGGACATCGGCGAGGGACAGGGCCACATGCGGTGGCGGCGCCTGCTCAGCCGCTGGTTCACCGCGCGCAAGATGGAGGTGTGGCGGCCCAGGGTCCAGGCGATGACCGACGACCTGCTGGACGCCATGCTGGCCAAGGGCTCGCCTGGCAACCTGTCGGCCGGGCTCGCCCTGCAGCTTCCGGTACGCGTCATCTGCGCCCTGGTCGGCGCGCCGAGTGAGGACCAGGACAAGTTCGCGCACTGGTCCAGCGTGATGCTGACGCTGACGCGGTTCAGCCAGGACGAGGTCGATCAGGCGTACCGGGAGTTCAACGCGTACGTGTCCGACCTGGTGGACCACAACCGCGAGAACCCGGGCGACGACCTGCTCAGCGAGCTGACCCAGATCTCCGACGCCGAGGACGGCCGGCTCAGCCAGGCCGAGCTCATCGCCACCGTACGCGGCCTGCTCCTGGCCGGCCACGAGACCACGTCCAACATGATCGCCATCATGATGGCGATGCTGCTGTCCGACCGGAAGCGGTTCGAGGACGTGATCGACGAGCCCGACCTGATCCCGGGCACCGTCGAGGAGGTCCTGCGCCTGGACAACACGTTGTCGGTGCTCGGCGGTGTGCCGCGTTTCCTCACCGAGGACCTTGAGCTGAGCGACGTCGCCATCCCGGCCGGCACCACGCTCATCCCGCACATCGCCACCGCCAACCGCGACCCGGGCAAGTTCACCGACCCCGACAGCTTCGACCCCCGCCGCGAGAACAGCGCCCAGCACCTCACGTTCGGCGCGGGCCCGCACTACTGTCTGGGCCAGCCCCTGGCCCGGGTCGAGCTTCAGATCGTCCTGGGCACCCTGGCCCAGCGACTGCCCGAGCTGCGGCTGCGCGACTCCGTGGACGACCTCAAGCTGCGCGTCGGCATGATGTCCGGCGGGCTGCAGGACGTGTGGGTCACCTGGTAGCTCATTGACCTGGAAGTATTACGGGGAGACGGTAAGGCACCACAAGATCAGGAACCAATGGATCCAAAAGTCAGTACGGCGGCGGCCACGCCGTCTCCCCGCTCACTCCGCGCCCGCGACAAGCTCATGCACACCGCGGAGCGCCTCTATGCCGAGCACGGCTTCGCGAACGTCTCGATCAGAATGATCCGCGAGGCGGCGGGCCACCGGAACAAGTCCGCCGTCCAATACCACTTCAGCAGCCGCGACGACCTCATCCAGGCGATCCTGACCCGCCACGCCACCGCGATCGAGCGGCACCGGTGGCCGATGGTGCAGGCGCTGGACACCTCGGGCGGGGTCTCGGTCCGCGACTGGATCACCTGCGTCATCAAGCCGAGCATCGAGCACCACATCGACCTCGGCACCCCGTCCTGGTACGGCCGCTTCCTCGCCCAGGCCGTCGTCGAGCCGTCGCTGCGCGAATACGCCACGCAGGTGTCCATGGACACCCCCTCGTGGCGCCGCCTGCAACAACTACGCCCGTCCCGCCGAGACTCCGACCCCGCCTCAGACCCCGCCTCAGACCTCGCCGAGAGGCACGGTGCGATGGTCCGCCTGCTCATCGTCCACATGAGCGCCGAGCTCGAAACCGACCTGGCCGCCGGCCGGGTCCCGCCCTCCGGCGCCGAGACGTCGTGGCGCCGGCTGGGCGACGACCTCGTCACCGCCGTCCACGGTCTCAGCTCGGCGCTGCTGGAGACCTCGTCACCGTAGCCAGGTCGCCACCACCCGCTCACCGAACACGACCTCGCGCGCCCCGGCGAACCCGGCCAGGTCGGTGATGGCGTCGTGGACGGCCCGCACGGTGTCCGGGTCGGCGACCGTGTCGAGTTCGGGGAACACGCCCTCGATCTCCATCACCCCGCGCCGCCGGTCGATCTTGGGGACGATCCGGCCGATCAGCCGCTCGCCGTGCAGGATCGGCATGATGTAGTGGCCGTACTGGCGCTTGTGCTTGGGGACGTACATTTCGGTACGGAACGTGAATCCCCACAGCCGCTGGGTGCGCTCCCGGTCGCAGATGAGGTTGTCGAACGGCGACAGCAGCGTGGTGCGCGGCTGCCACTCCGCCTGCTCCAGCGCGTCCCGGTGGATGTACCACCGCTCGTCACCGCCTTCGACCTGGGCGGGGACGACCCGCCCTCGCGACTCCAGCTCTTCGAGGACCTGAGTCAGCCCCGGGTAGCGGTCGCGGGTGAAGTGGCGTTCGATGTCGATCGCCCGCGCCACGCCGAGCGCCCGCAGCGCGTGCTCGGTCGCCAGCGTCACCGCCTCGACCTCGGACAGCGGCTCACCCTGCGCCCAGTCGGGCAGCCATCGCGTGGTCAGGTCCCAGTGCCGGGTGCGGCCGCGCCGCTCCGCCACCACGATCTGCCCCTGCGTCCACAGGAAGTCCAGCATCCGCTCGACATTGCGGCCATTGGTCCACCCGGACGACTTCCACGCCACCGCCGCCACGTCCTCGAACGCCCCGGGCGGTAACGCCCCCTTCTCCGCCAGCCGGTCGAGCACGTGCCGGCGCAGCTCGTCGTTGGCCGCCAGCCAGTCGCGTACGAGCCGGCCGTAGCCCGACCGCTCGCCGGGGTAGCGGCGCATCATGAGCTGGTGGATCGGGTAGTCCTCCGACAGCACGATGGAGGCGGCATGGGCCCAGTATTCGAACAGCCACCGCTCCTGCCACAGCAGCACGTCCAGGTCGGCGGGGTCGTAGGCGCCGAGCCGGCTCCAGAGCACCAGCAGGTGGCTGCGGGCGACGGCGTTGACGGGGTCGAGCTGCAGGCAGCGTAGCCTGCGCAGCACCTGCCGCATGCCCTCCAGACCACCGTCGGCGGGCGGTCCGGCCAGGTGCTGGGACGTCACGGCCAGCCGCCGCGCCGACTCGAGGGTGAGAATCATGATGAGGCAGTGTAATCGAAAAAACGTTCGGCTCGTGTGGTTGAAAACGGATCATGTATGGTGAGCCCGGCATATCCCCCAACGGCCTGGAGTCCGCCGTGCCGCATGTGTCTCGCCGCCAAGTTCTCGCCCTGATTCCCGCCGCCGGGCTGCTCGCCGCGGCAGCTCCCGCGCGGGCCGCGGTGACCGATCACGCGCGGCTGATCGCCAACACCGTGGCGATCTTCGCGGGAACCCCCGAGGTCAACGCCCGTCCCGAGGTCGCCGCCAAGGTCGCGGCGATGCTCAATACCGCCAGGCAGCGGCTGACCGCCATGGACCAGGCGGCCGAGGGCGAGTTGTTCGCCGGGCTGCGGCTCGGCACCGACGACGTCAATCTGCGGCTGGCCTATCAGTACCTGTACGAGATCGCGCTCGCGACCCGCACCCCTGGCGGCGGGCTCGAAGGCGACGCCGCCGCCCAGCGTCGGGTCATCGACGGCCTGGCCTGGCTGCACGAGCGCTACTTCGGCGACCAGGCCAAGGGCTACTACGGCAACTGGCACAACTGGGAGATCGCCATCCCCGCCCACGTCAGCAGGACGCTGGCGCTGCTGGCCGACCGGGTGAAACAGGAGCGGCCCGAGCTGACGGCCACCTACGTCGCCTCGATGGACGCGTACCTGCGCAACGGCAAGAACGGCGACGTCGATCTCGACTCGCGCTTCCACACCGGGGCGAACCTGGCCGACATCACCGGCAACCGGATCCTGCAGGGCGCGCTCACCGGCGACGAGGCGCGCATCGCCAAGGCCATCGCCGACCAGGCCACCGTGTTCGCCACGATCGATCCGTACAACCTGCAGCATGGCAACACCGACGGCTACTACCCCGACGGCTCCTTCATCCAGCACCACTCGGTGGCCTACACCGGCTCGTACGGGCGCGCCCTGCTGACGCGCGTCGTGCAGACCCTCAAGACGCTGGAGGGCGCCGGGACCACCGAAGGGCTGGCCGGGGTCGTCTACCGGTGGATCGCCGACGGCTTCGCCCCGCTGATCTTCGAGGGCTGGATGATGGAGATCGTCAAGGGGCGGGCGGTCTCGCGTACCAACACGGGCTACTCCGACGTCGGCGTGATCGTGGAGGCCATCGCCGACCTGGCCGACCACGTCGGGGGTGCCGAGGCGCAGGCGCTGAAGAAGTACGTCAAGTTCCTGCCGGCCGCCGACACGGCCGCCTTCGTCTCGCCGGTCAGTATCGCCCGGTACACCGCCATTCGCACCGACTCCGCCATCACGGGCGCGGACCTGAACGCGCCCGCGCGCAGTGTGGCGTTCAATGCCATGGACCGGACCGTGCACCGGCGGCCCGGGTACGCCTTCGCGCTGGCGCGTAGTTCCGACCGGATCAGCAAATACGAGTACATGAGCGGCGAGAACCTCATGCCCTGGTTCCAGGGCGACGGGGCGTACTACCTCTACCTGGCGGGCGAGGATCAGCGCGAGGTGTTCGGGGTCGACTACTACACGACCGTCTCGCCGTACCGGCTGGCCGGGATCACCGCGCCGGTGGAGGAGCGGCGCACGATCCCCGAGTTGTACGGCCGCCTCTGGTACGAGAACCCGGGGCACCCGCTCAACTTCACCTCCTCCTCGGCGTCCCAGAACACCTACGTGTACTTCCCGCGCGCCCAGAACGCCTTCTCCGGCGGCGCGACCCTCGGCACGTACGGCGCCACCGGCATGGTCCAGTCAGACGACGCCGCCTACGCCGCCAAGCAGGCGGGCACCCTGCCCGACGACTTCGTCGCCTACCGCAACGCCCGCGCGACCAAGTCCTGGTTCATGCTCGACGACGAGATCGTGGTGCTGGCCGCGGGCGTCTCCGGCCAGGGCGGCCGGGCCGCGGTGACCACCGTGGACAGCCGCATCGCCGCCCCCGCCGACGCGGTCACGCTCACCGGCGAGACCTGGACCGGCGGGTCCTGGCAGGCGGGCGACACGACGCCGCCGCGCTGGCTGCGGTACGCCAACGGCACCCGACGCACCGCGATCGGGTACGCCTTCCTTAGCAGGCAGCCCGTCACGGCCGTCCTGGAGACGGTGACCAAGAGCCGCCGGGTCATCCGTACCGGCAACCCCGACACCAGCGTCACCAAGAACGTGTTCACCGCCTCGATCGCGCACCCCGCCACCGGCGACGCCGCCTTGGCCTACGCCCTGGTGCCGAACGCGACCGACGCCCGCCTGCGCGACTACGCGAACGGCCCGCTGACCGTGCTGGCCAACAGCCGGCACGTGCAGGCGATCAGGCACAAGGCCCTCGGCATCGTCGCCGCCAACGTGTTCACCGACGGCCCGCGGCACGCCGGGAACCTGCTCATCGACGGCCCCGCCTCGGTCATCGTCCAGTCGGGCAAGCGTACGGTCGTCGCCCTGTCCGACCCGACGATGAAGCGCGACCGCGTCAGCGTCGTGGTGCTCGGCCCGCCGCTCAAGCTCGCCACCGCCGACGAGAGGGTGAAGGTGCGGCGCGTGTCGGGCGGAACCCTGATCGAGGCCACCACCCGGCACGCGCACGGCCGTACTTTCACCGCCACCCTGGTCAGCAGGTGAGGTTGCCACCCGGGCTGACGCCGAGGGTCTGAGTGAAGCGCTGGTAGGCGCTGACCCGGCTCTGCACCTGGGCCGGGTTCCTGCCGTCGCACTCCATGCTGCCGTTGATGCTGCGGATGGTCTGGCCGAAAGCGCCACGGCCATCACCGACCACCTCAACCGGTTCAGGACCAATGGGTGGCCGCCGGTCATCGGCGAGTTCGGCTGGTCGTGGAGCGGTAACACCGACCCGAAGCCGCCTGCCAGGTGGCGTGATCCCTGCGGCGGCGCACCGCAGGGATCGCCGCGTCAGGCGCGCTTCCAGAGGGCGGGCACGTTCGGCGGCTCCCAGCCGGCGAGCGCCGTGTGCGCCTGCACGCACGCGTAGGTCAGCCCGCCGTACGTCACCTTGTCGTTCACCTTGTACGCGGTGCCCGCCTTCCACGTGCCACCGGGCTGGGGCGCGGTGGGCGTGGGGGTGGGGGTGGGCTTCGAGGTCGCGGTCGGCGTCGGGCTGGTCGGCGGGGGAGTGCTGCCGCCACCGCCGAAGTCCACGTCCGAGCAGGTGTAGAAGGCCTCGTTGCTGCCCACCACGCGCTGCCAGATCGAGTAGATGATGTGCCGGCCGCTGCGCTGGGGCAGGTTGATCGTCCAGTTGGTGAACGTGGTCGGGTTCTGGCCGTTGAAGGTCTTGATGTGGACCAGGTCGGACCACTTGAGGGGCATGGTGGGGTTCCAGCCCTGGCGGGTGATGTAGAACTCGAAGTTGCTGTTGGCGTGCGGCGCCGTGGCGTGGTAGGTCAACTGGAAGTTGCCCGGCTTGACCTGGGTGGCCGGCCAGTCGGCGCGCTGCAGGTCGAGCCCGCGATATTTCTCCCGTCCCGCGCTGCAGAGCTTGCCGTCCGGGATGATCTGGCGGTGCCGTCCGCCCGCTTCCAGCAGGGAGACCTCGTTCCAGTCGTAGTACGCCTGCGTGCCGCCGGCCGCCACGGCGGCCTTGCAGGCGGCCGACTTCGGCGACTCCGGGCCCTCGTTCTTGCAGACGTAGACGCGGCTGGGCGGGTTGGACATCGTGCCGTGGGCGTTGGCCGCGGAGGCGGGCAGTAGCGCCAGCACTCCGGAGGTCGCCACCGCGGCGGCGATCGTGGTCTTGCGCACCTCTTACTCCCTGGGGGTTCGGCGGAAATAAAAAGTAAACCTTCCTAAGAATTGACCATCAGCGGCTCGCGCACAACCGATTCGGGTACAGCAGGCTGTACTCGGATGCTCCAGCGCACGGGATCGATCAGGAGGGGCGCCCCCCGACATGCTTGGTCATGTCCGACCCCCACCCCTCCCGAACAGGAGCGTTTCCCATGTCGAAGAAGTCCCTGCGAGTCCTGGCAGCCGCGGCGTTGGCCGGTCTGGTCCTGGCGGGAACGCCGGCCGCCGCGGCCGCCGACCCCGTACAGAAGAAGCTGGACGCGCTGGTCAAGACGGACAAGTTCCCGGCGGCGCTGGGCGCGGTGCAGGACGCGAAGGGACGGACCCGCCACTACACCGCCGGGGTCGGGAACCTGAAGACGGGGGCGAAGGTGCCGGTCGACGGCCGGGTGCGGATCGGCAGCAACACCAAGATGTTCGTCTCGGTGGTGGTGCTGCAGCTCGTCGCCGAGGGCAAGATCGGCCTGGACGACCCGATCGAGACGTACCTGCCGAAGGTGGTCCGCGGCAAGGCCGGCGACGGCCGCAAGATCACGGTACGCCAGCTCCTCCAGCACACCAGCGGCCTGCCGAACTACACCCGCTGGCTGCCGAGCATCTTCAAGACCCGCTACGCCTACCGCTCGCCGCAGGACCTGCTGGACATGGCCTTCAAGCACAAGGCGTCGTTCGCGCCCGGCACGAGCTGGGAGTACAGCAACACCGGCTACGTGCTGCTCGGCCTGATCATCGAGAAGCTCGACGGCCGCCCGGTCGCGCGGTCGATCGACGAGCGCATCATCGAGCCGCTCGGGCTGCGGGACACGTACTGGCCGGCCAAGCGCGACCGGACGATCCGCGGGCCGCACCCCAAGGGGTACGCGGCGAAGAAGCCCGGCGGCAAGCTGCTGGACATCACGAACCTGGACCCGTCGTGGGGATGGGCGGCCGGGCAGCTCATCGGCACCCCGAGCGACCTCAACCGCTTCATGACCGCGCTGATGGACGGCAAGCTGCTGGAGCCGGAGCAGCTCGCCGCCATGAAGAAGACGGTGAAGGCCCCCGGCATGCCGGCCGGCTGGGAGTACGGGCTCGGCCTGATGAAGATGTCGCTGACCTGCGGCGACGTCGCGTGGGGGCACGGCGGTGACATCGACGGCTACGAGACCCGCAACGGGATCACCGACGACGGCCGCGCCGTCACCCTCGCCGTCACCGCGCTGCCCACCGCCGAGCCGGCCATGCTGAACGTGATCGGAGCGATGGACACCGCGCTGTGCGCCAAGAGGTGACCTTGAAATTTTCAGGTGTCGCCGGGGCGTCCGACCACCTCGGACGCCCCGGGCTCATGGGTGGCGAGTGACGGCATTGACAGATGGAGTCAAACTCCCGAATCTGCATGGGAGCGCTCCCAACTCCCGAAGGGACTCTGCCGTGGATTCGTTGGTCCTGGCCCTGTACCGGTTCGTGCTGGGTCTCCTATTCGCCTGTCATGGCGCCGCGACGCTCTTCGACGTCATGGGCGGGCCGCAGGGTCCGGTGCCCGGCTTCGGGCAGTGGCCCGGTTGGTGGGCCGCGGTCATCGAACTGGGCGGCGGCGCCCTCGTCCTGCTCGGCCTGGTCACCCGCGCCGCCGCCGTCCTCTGCTCGGGCACCATGGCCTACGCGTACTTCGTCGTCCACCAGCCCCAGGCCCTGTTCCCGATCGAGAACGGCGGTGAGAAGGCCGCCCTGTTCTGCTGGGGCTTCCTGCTCATCGCCGTCCTCGGCCCGGGCCGCTGGGCGCTGTCCGCACTGGTGACGCCCGCGCGGCCCCTCGTACACGAAAGAACCTGACCTACTCGTCCTCCGCGAACACGACCTCGCGCCGCCTGCGGATAGTCGGAAGGACGGCGACGACGAGCGCCGCCACCGCCAGGACCAGGAGCACCGCCGAGATCGGCCGGGTGAGGAAGACGGTCGCGTCGCCGCGGGAGATGATGAGCGCGCGCCGCAAGTTCTCCTCCAGCAGCGGCCCGAGGACGAAGCCGAGCAGCAGGGGAGCCGGCTCGCAGCCGCACTTGATCAGGATGTAGCCCAGGATCCCGAAGAACACGATCGCGTAGACGTCGAAGGCGTTGAAGCCCAGCGAGTACGTGCCGATCGACGCGAACAGAATGATCATCGGAAACAGCACCTGGTACGGAATGCGCAACATCCGCACCCACAGACCGATCAGCGGCAGGTTCAGCAGCACCAGCAGCACGTTGCCGATCCACATCGACGCGATCAGTCCCCAGAACAGCGCCGGCTCGTCGGTGAGGACGTTCGGGCCAGGGGTGATGCCGTGGACGATGAACGCGCCGACCATCAGCGCCATCACCGGATGCGCGGGCAGGCCCAGCGTGAGCAGCGGGATGAACGACGTCTGCGCGGCGGCGTTGTTGGCCGACTCGGGGCCGGCGACGCCCTCGATGGCGCCGCGCCCGAACTCCTGCCGCCGCTTCGAGACCCGCTTCTCGACGGCGTACGAGGTGAACGAGGCCAGCACGTGGCCGCCGCCGGGCAGGACGCCGAGCGCGGCGCCGAGACCGGTGCCCCGCAGGATCGGGCCGACCATGCGGCGCCGGTCCTCGCGGGTCGGCCAGAGGTTCGTGACCTTGCTGATGATCGCCGGGCGGGTGTGCTCGTTCTCCAGGTTGCGCAGAATCTCCGCGATGCCGAACATGCCCACGGCGACCGACACGAAGTCGATGCCGCCGTACAGCTCCCGCTGGTCGAAGACGAAGCGGGGTGTACCGGTGTAGATGTCCTGGCCGACGGTGCCGAGCAGGACGCCGAGCGCGATCATCGCCAGCGCCTTCAGCGCGGTGCCGCGCGCCAGCGCGATCGACACGATCAGGCCGAGCAGCACCAGCGAGAAGTACTCTGCCGCGCCGAACTGCAGCGCGACGCGGGCCAGGGGCGGGGCGGCGACGGCCAGGACGATGGTGCCGACCGTACCGGCGATGAAGGAGCCGATCGCGGCGGCGGCCAGCGCGGCGCCGGCCCGGCCCTGGCGGGCCATCTCGTGTCCGTCGAGCGCGGTGACCGCCGCCGACGACTCGCCGGGCAGGTTGATCAGGATGGCGGTGGTCGAGCCGCCGTACTGCGCGCCGTAGTAGATGCCGGCCAGCATGATCAACGCCGTCACCGGCTCGAAGCTGAACGTGATCGGCAGCAGCATCGCCACCGTCGCCGTCGGCCCGATGCCGGGCAGTACGCCGACCATCGTCCCGAGCAGCACGCCGACGAAGCAGTAGAGGACGTTCTGGACGAGGAGGGCGGTGGAGAAGCCCAGGGCGAGGTTGCTGAAAAGGTCCATGCCTCAATCCGGATGCCGCGTCAGAATCCCAGCCACGGGCCCCACAACGGGATCCGTAGTTGAAGCCCGACGACGAAGATGAGCGTGGCGGCCACCGTCAGACCGGTGGCCACGGCCAGGGCCATGAGCGGGCGGACACGCGTGCTGGCCAGCGTGGTCAGCAGCGCGGTCACCGCCGACGTCGGTACGAACCCGAACCCCCGTACGGTCGCCCCGAAGAACAGCACCGCGAGCACGATGACGGCGATCGCCCGCCAGGGGACCGGCCCGAACGCGATCACCTCGCCCGCGACGAGCCCCTTGACCACGATCCCCAGGCCCAGGGCGGCCACGATCGCGCCGACCAGCAGCGGGAAGGCGCCGGGGCCCATCCGCAGCGGGGTGCCCAGCTCGTAGCCGAGCGACCCCACGACGAACGCGCCACCGATCAGGATGAAGATGGCCCCGGCCAGGACGTCCGGGAGGGACCGGCGGCGCTCCACCTCAGGAGGCCTTGACGCCGGCGTCGGCGATGACCTTCGCCCATGTGCCAAGCTGCTCTTCGAGCTTGGTGCGGTGGGCCTGCGGGGTGGCGCTCTCGGCCGGCACCGGGGCGGTGCCGAGCTTGGCCATCTGGTCGACGACCTTCTGGTCGGCCAGGGCCGTCTTCAGCGCGTCGGACAGCTTCTGGACGACGTCCTGCGGTGTGCCCTTCGGCACGTAGAGGCCGTGCCAGACGCTGACCTGGAGTTTCGGCAGCCCGGCCTCGGCCGTGGTGGGCAGGTCGGGCAGGCTCTTGACGCGTTCGGGGGTGGTGACCGCGTACGCCTTGACCTCGCCGGCGGAGATCTGGCCGCTGGTGTTGGTGGTCTGGTCGCACATGAAGTCGACCTGGCCGCCGACGAGGTCGGTCAGCGCGGGGCCGGTGCCCTCGTACGGGACCTCCTGGACCTTGACCCCCGCGGCGGTCTGGAACAGCAGGCCGCACAGGTGGGAGGCGGCGCCGATGCCGGCGTTGGCCAGGGTGACCTTGGAGGCGTTCGCCTTCACGTAGGTGACGAGGTCCTGGAGGGTCTTGGGCTCGAAGTCCTTGCGGGCGACGATCGTCATCGGCACCTCGGTGACGAGCCCGACCGTCTCGAAGCTTTCGAGAGGCTTGTAACCGAGGTTCTGGTACAGGGCGGGCGCGGTGGACATGCCGATGTGGTGCATGAGCACGTTGTAGCCGTCAGGCTGGGCGCGTGCGACCTCACCGGCACCGACCGTGCCGCCCGCGCCTTCGACGTTCTGCACGACGATCTTGGTGCCGAGCTTGGCGGCCATCGGCTCGGCGATCATGCGGGTGACGGTGTCGGTGGGGCCACCCGCGCTGAACGGCACGACGATCGTGATGTTCTGCTCCGGGTAGCCACCACCGGCTGTGGGCCCTGCGCCGGCGCCCCCGTTGCCGGCGCAGGCGGCGAGCGAAACCACTCCGATCGCGGCGATCATCCTGCTGGTCGCTCTCATATCGCGGCCCTCCGCTGTTTTTGGTGAGCGTGCGGCCTCAGTCTGGGCTGACGGGGGCGTCTCTGGTGTCAGATAAATCCCAAGGAATTCGGTAAATGTCAGAGAAATCCCAAGAACTCAAGGGCTAACACCGGCGTCGGGTCGGGTCGTACAATCCGGTATGCGGATCACCATCATCGAAGATGACGACCGCGTGGCGCGGGGCCTGGTGACCGTCCTGACCCAGGCGGGCTTCGAGGTCCACCGCATCGCCACCGCCGCCGAGGCCGTACGCGCCGCTCCCGCTGATGTGGTGCTCGTCGACCTGGGGCTGCCCGACGGCGACGGACTCGACGTGATCCGCAAGCTGCGTGATCGCCCGGAGACCGCTGTGATCGCGGTTACGGCGCGGTCGGAGGAGCATGAGCGGGTACGTGGGCTGCGTGCCGGTGCTGACGACTACATCGTCAAGCCGTTCGGGATTCCGGAACTGCTGGCCCGGATCGATGCCGTGCTGCGGCGTACCCGGGTGGCTCGTGCGCTGAGCAACCCCGACGCGCCGCTCGATCTCGGGCCGATGCGGATCGCCGTCGGCACCCGCGAGGTCACCGTTGACGGCGTGGTCGTGACGTTGACTCGCAAGGAGTTCGAACTGCTTCTGTTGTTGGCTCGGCGCGCTCCGAATGTCGTCAGCCGCGACGTCATTCTCGATCAGATCTGGGGCGCTACCTGGGAGTCCTCCAGCCGTACCCTGGATACCCACATCGCCGCCTTACGCCACAAACTCGGCCCTGCCGTCGTCATTCGCACGATTCACGGGGTCGGCTATCGACTCCTGGCCGATCCCCAGCCGGAGCCGGTCGGCTGACCCGCCGTGCATCGTCGCCTGCTCGTCGTCCTGGTGCCCCTCGCGGTGCTGCTCGTCGCGGCGCTCGGGGTGCCGCTCAGCGTTACGGTGGCGGAGCGGGAGATGCAGGAGACGTACGTCGACCGGCTCAACGACGTCGGCCGGTTCGCGTCGCTGGCGGAGACGGCGCTGTCGACCGGGCGTACTGAGGCCCTTCAGCAGGAGCTGGCCCGTTATCACGCGCTTTATGGCATCCCGGTCGCGGTGATCGACACGTCGGGCACGGTGCTGCTCGGGCCTGTGGATGCCTACCAGCGGGCCGCGCGGGGCGAGCCGGCGCTGTCCAGGGTCGTGACGGCGGCGCTGGCCGGGGCGCGGCCCGAACCGTTCGGGGAATGGGCACCTTGGGACGACTCCGCACTCGTGGTCGCTGAGCCGGTGGGCCGGGACAGCGAGGTCGTCGGCGCCGTCGTGACCATCTCAGACCTGTCCAAGACCCGGCAGCGCATCCTCGTACGGTGGGCCCAACTCGCGGGCCTTGGACTGTTGCCCTTGGTCGCGCTGGTGGCTGTGGCCTGGCCGGTGTCGGCGTGGGTGTTGCGGCCGGTGCGGGAGCTGGATGCGGCCAGTTCCCGTATCTCCCAGGGTGACCTGACCATCCGAGCGGACGCCGAGGCGGGGCCGGTGGAACTGCGGCGGTTGGCGGGGTCTTTCAACACCATGATGGACGCGGTGGAGAACGCGGTGCAGCGGCAGCGGGCGTTCGTGTCGGACGCCTCACATCAGTTGCGTAATCCTTTGACCAGCCTCCGGCTCGCTGTGGAGAGCCTGGAGCCGCACCTGGGGGTGGGTGGTGGGCGGCAGGTTTACGACGTCGCCGTCGATGAGGTGAAGGCGATGCAGCGGATGCTGAACTCGTTGCAGGCCAGTGCTCGGATGGAGAGCATCCGTACGGCGTCCCCTGTGGATCTCGACGCGGTGCTGGCCACGCGGGTGGATCGGTGGCGGGCGTTGACCGCTACTGCCGGGCAGACGCTGGCGGTGGATGTGCCTGGTGGGTTGTGGGTGCTGGAGCCTACGGGTGGGTTGGGGAGCATCCTGGACGAACTGATCAGCAACGCGCTGCGGCTGTCGGACGCGGGGGTGGTGGAGGTGAGCGCCCGAGTCGTTCACGAGGAGGCGGGCACTGGGTCCGGCGTCTCCTCGACGTCGAGCGTTTCCTCGACCAGCGGCGTGGTCACGATCGTGGTCCGTGACGACGGCCAGGGGATCGAGGCATCCGAGCGAACCCAGGCACTACGGCGGTTCTGGCGCGCACCCCGGCACCAGAACATCTCCGGAACCGGCCTGGGCCTGGCGATCTGCGCCGACCTGGTGGGAGCGGCCGGGGGCGAACTACGCCTGGCGGACGGCCTGCCCCGCCCCGACGGGTCCGGCCACGGATTCGCCGCAGTCGTCGCACTCCCAGTGGCGCAACCCGACACCCCGAAGCCCTCGTAACGGCGCTCGGCTCACCGCTTTTGGTCCCGGAACCAGGCGGCCGCACCCGGATGGAGCGGTATCGACGCGGTGGAGATCCCGGTCCGCACATTGATCTGCCACGCCTCGGGAACGGCTTCACCATCATCACGGTCGGCGGTGGAGGTGATCGTGTTGGCGTGCGTGAAGACCGTGCCGGTGATGGCGTGAACCAGCTCATCAGGCAGGTCGTTACGTACGAGAAGCACGTTAGGCACGGCAATGGTCCTGATGGCCGGAACACCGGCGTAGGCGGTCGCGGGAATCATGGCCGGCGTGTAGGGCCCAGGAAACGTCGTGAAGAGCTTGTCCGCCTGCCCATCCAACGGAATCAGGCGAATCGCATGCCGCTGCGCCAACTCCGTAATGGCAGGCGTCGGAACCCCGGTCAGGGAGAACATCGCATCGATCTCCCCATCCCGCAACGCCGCCGCCGACTCAGCCTGACTGAGATACCGACCATCGGCCTCCACCAGCCCCAGCTCCAGAACCCGCAGAGCCGTGAACTCCGTACCCGAATCCCTCGCCCCCAGCGATATGCGCTTACCTCGCAGGTCCCGGAACTCATCGATCACCGACCCGGCCATGACCACAAGATGCAGATGACTGTCATACAGCCGACATACCGCCGAAAGCCCCGCAGGCGCACTGCCATCACTCGTGATCAACGCATCCAAACTCGTCAACCCAAGATGCACCTCACCAGCCCGCAACATCCGAATGTTGTCAGTCGAAGCCCCACTCGGCACCGTGGTAACCGTCGCCCCCGGCACCTGCTCCGAAATATGCGCAGCCAGCGACCCCCCGATCCGCCGATAAACCGCCCCCGCCGGCCCAGTAGCCAACCGCAGCCGAACCCTGTCGACGCCCCGCTCTTGAGAGCACCCAACAAGCACCCCACCAGCAGCCAGAAGCACCGCCCGCCGACTGAGCCGCCCCTCCAGCTTCACCACCATGCCGCGATAATACGGACGCCGCCCCTGACGCCTGATCACGCTAGCCTGCCATCCCATGCCGATCACCGACGAGACGATCACAAGCCTCCGAGCCGCAGCCACCGCCGGCGCCCCAAACGCCGCCCGCGAACTGGGCCGCCTGCTATCCATGCTCAGAACCGACTCTCTAGAAGACGCCAGAAACAGCGACTTCTTGGCAACCTGGCCAGAAGAGCCCTGGCTCCGCACCGCCCTGCATGCCCGCCCCGACGACCACCTCGCCGCCCTCCTCCTGGCCGGCCGCCTCGTCCAGCAAATCGCCTTCTGGCAGATCGACACCGACCACGCGGCCGAGCACGGCGAGAACGACCAAACCCTCGCCCGCAGACGAGCCGAAGCCCAAGCCCTCTACACGCGGGTCCTACAAGCCGACCCCACCAACCCCACCGCCCTCGCCGGAACCGCCGCCCTGAACACCCGGGCCGATACCACCACCGCACCGGAGCGCTTCTCGTACTACGAACTCAACCTGGAAACAGGATCAGGTTCATTCACCCACTCAGAACGCGTGATCACCACCGACCCAGACGAGGTCCGCTGGGCCTGCTCCTGGCTCATGGCCCCGGTAGTAGCAGAAGTAGAAGAACCTCCCTATGGAGTAGACCTCCACCTCTTCACCTACATGAACGGCAGCTGCGACACCACCATCGACCTCGGCCAGCACTTCACCACCGACGGCACCCTCAACTGGACCACCGCCAAAATCCCCCCGCTCACCGGCGAACTGCTCCCCGCCGGCCACCCAGTCGACGCCGGCCACTACGGCTACTCCTGCGACTGGGGGTAACTTCGGCCTACGGCACCCGCATTAGGAGAGCTCCAGCAACCGGAGAGCGGCTCGGTGATGTCACCCCGCCTTACGAGGAAGGCGGGGACATGCCACCTCGGCTTGGTCGGACTGGCAGACCTTCACCGTCAGCCTGCCCAAGCCCACCACCACCGGCCTGGCCATCACCCCGTCGAAGGTGGTGGACGGCGTGACGGCGACGACCTCGCTCACCCCCACGCTGCAGGCCACCCTCACTCATCCGGCCGGCCGGCCGCTACGGGCCGAGGCCGAGATCGAGCACGACCCGGCCGCCACCGAGCAGGGCACCGGGCAGATCTGGACCGGCAGCGTGGACGACGTCCCCTCAGGGATTCAGGCGAGCATCGCCGTCCCGGCGGACACGCTCACCGACGGCTGGAAGGTGCGCTGGCGGTTGCGCGCGGTCGCCGGTGACGTCTCCTCTGCCTGGTCGGACTGGCGTCAGGTCACCGTGGACGTCGCCCAGCCCGGCGAGGAGCCCTTGGCCCAGACCGCCGGACCGGTGATCCGCACCGACGAGAGCTTTACCGCCGCCGCATGGCTGCGCTGGAGCGATGCTAACGGGAACTACACCGTCCTCGGACAGAAGGGCAGCCACCAGGCGCCCTTCCGGCTCGGTAACGATCCCGAGCACGGACTAGTGTTCATCCTCACCAGCGCCGACACCGCGGACGCGACGGTCGAAGGTGCGCTTTCCGGCCTGGAGCCACCCGTCAATGAGTGGTTCCACCTGGCAGGCGTGTACGACGCGACGGCTAAGACCGCCTCGCTGTACCTCAACGGAGCCCTGATCAAGTCATCGCCGATCGGTTTCCCGGCATGGAACGCGGATACCGCCATGACGCTGGGCAGCATGATGCAGGGGGACCTCGACGAGGTCCAGGTCTTCCAGCGTCCGCTGGACGCCGCGCAAGTCCTTGCTCTGCTGACGAACTCGGCCGCCCAGCCCTCCCAGGCGCGGGCGGCCGCGGCGCCACTTGTTGAGGGCAACTTCGACTACAAGCACCCCAACCTGGAGTCCTGCTACGCCACCACCAGGGCGCCCAGATTCACCGACGCGTACTCCCGCATGCAGGAACGCCCGCACTCCGCCTGCTGGACCTCCTGGATCGGTCACGGAGGCTGGGAGGAGACCGACGAGAACGGCGTCAAGAAGCGCAAGCCCAGGACGGCCTGGTGGGTCCGGCTGTTCCCCGGCCCGCTGAGAATACCGGCGGTGTTGCTGGACAAGGTGACCGACGATGACGTGTTCACCTTCCGCGCGACCTGGGTGGCGCACACCTACATCGGCGATGCCTCAGGAAACGGCATTTACAAGCCCGGAACTACCGGAGCCGGGCTTAAGCCGCAGAACATTAAGTTCTTCGTGAAACTATCCGACTTCGGCGTCTACAACAGAGGCGTGAGGCGCACTGAGCTGGACGCCGACTTGGACAAGGTGCAGCTCGAATTCGATCTTGCCACTCAGGGATGCCAGGTCGAGAAGGGCGACCCCACCCAGGAGAAGACGGTCGCGAACTGGCGCACGACGCCGTATCTCGAGTATCTGATCACGGCGGCCAAGCCCGCGTCACACGACAGGGAAGTGTGCTCGATCAAGCCCGCCATCACCAAGTACAACGAGAACAAGGGCAGGCTACCCCTCTGGGATCAAGAGCTCCTCGGCAACGACGGCAAGCGGCTCGGCGTCGTGCGCTGGGGACAAGGGATTCCGGCCAACGGCCTGTGGTCCCCCAGCTTCCGCTGCGACTGGAAGAAGCTCGGAGTCGGCACCGAGGGAGGCGTCAAGTACGGCGGCTGTATCTACATCAGGGCCGATCGCGTGTTCAAGATGTCCAAGAGCGACGACGCCGAGTTCCTGGACGTCATCCAGCACATCGAGAAGGCGCTGAATCCGGCGACGAACGCCGGCACCTACCCGCCGTATCGCCCCGGAGACACGACCGCCGGCCGAGATGTAACTCTGCCGCCGGTCAAGGGGCCGCTGGGGAACGAACTCCCCAAGGCCATCGCGGGCAACTACGCCAAGGACCCGAACCCCAGCACTGGGTTTCCCCTCGTATCGTTGAGGCATCGCCTATGAGGAGGACGGGCGATGGCAGAGACGAGACGGACGTTCACGCCGGATTTCCGCGAGGGCGCGGTCCGGCTGGTGGAGGAGACCGGCAAGCCGGTCGCGCAGGTCGCCCGGGACCTGGGGATGAACTCCGGCACCCTGGCGAACTGGGTGAACATGGCCCGCAAGCGGCGCGAGGCGGGTATCAACGGCGGGCTGGACGCCGATGAGCGGGCCGAGCTGGCCCGGCTGCGCAAGGAGAACGCCGAGCTGCAGATGCGGTGTGATGTGCTCAAGCGCAGTCTGGTCCTCTGGGTGACCGATACGACCCGGTGAACCTGGCGGCCTTCATCGCCGCCCAGAGGGCCGACCACGCTATCCCGTACGCGACCTCGTGCCGGGCGGTGGGCCGCTCGGTCGCCTGGCTGTACAAATGGCTGGCCCGCGCGCGGGACGGACCGAGCGCGCGGCAGCGCCGCAGGTTACGGCTGACCGAGGCGGTGATCTCGATGTTCTGGCAGCGTAAAGGCGCCGACGGATCCCCTCGGATCGCCGAGCGTCTGCGTCGGGAGGGGTGGCGGGTCTCCGACAACACCGTCGCGAAGATCATGCGGGAGCGGGGCCTGGCCGCCCGACCCGGTCGCAAGCGCAAGAACACCACCCGCCAAGACGGTGGCCGATGGCACGCGGCGGACCGGCTGGGCCGGGACTTCAGCGCGAGCGCGGCCAACCAGCGGTGGGTCGGCGACGGCACCGAGATCCCCACCGAGGAGGGGAAACTGCAGCTCGCGGCGGTCTCCGACCTGTTCTCCCGCCGTATTGTCGGCTACGCCTTGAGCGAGCATCACGACGCGGCGCTGGCGTTGGGCGCGCTGCAGATGGCGGTGGCCGTGCGCGGCGGAACCGTCGCGGGCGTGGTCATGCACACCGACCGCGGCAGCGAGTACACCGCGCACCTGTTCCGGGCCGCCTGCGATCGACTGGGCATCGACCAATCCATGGGCCGCACGGGGTCGGCGCTGGACAACGCCCCGGCCGAAGCGCTGTTCTCCTCGTTGGAGTTCGAACTGCTACGCCTGGCCGGCCCGTTCGGCACACACGCCCAGGCGCGAGCGGCGGTGGCTGCCTGGGTCGATGACTTCAACCATGAGCGGTTGCATACCGCCAACGGGTTGCGTCCGCCGGTGGAGTTCGAGCAGCTGGATGCCGCCACGCAGGCGAAGATCCGGACGCAGATCGCGGAGAAGAAGCAGGCCAGGGCCGCTGCGCGGCGGAAGAAGAAGAAGAAGAAGGCGGCATGAGCCGCCACGATCTAAGGGCGCCTTGCGGCGGATACGCAGGCCGGGCTGGAGTGCGCCGCGCAGCATACGGGGCCGCCCTCTCCAGCCTCAAGGGTCGCTGCGCGATCGCCTACCGGCGACGGCCCTTCGGGCTCGCCCTTGACCCCGGAGCCTCTGCGACCCCTGGCTCAGGAACAGCGGTCAGGCCCCGGCCTGACCCAGCCAGCGCGCGGCTCGCGAGACGACAGCCGAGCAAGATCCTAAAAACCGAAAATGATCTATCCGAGCCTCAACGGTTCGAGGGGATTGTCATCGACACCGGATCAGTCTCGCTTACGAATCTCTTATCCCTCGCCCAGACCACAGCCGAACCAGATCAAAGCGCCTACTAGTTTTCCTGCGGTTCCTTATGTAGCCGACTGTCCGGAATCTCCTGGGCACCTCAGCCAGATGCGCGGAGATCTCGCCGTGCGTGAGGCCCTTTGCCGACAGCGACAAGACCATCTCATCCACTCCGGACAACCGGCGCTGCCCCTTGCGCACCAGCTGGGGCTCGAAGGTGCCGGCCACATCGCGCGGCACCCGCACCTCCACCGGGCCGACGTCGGTCACCACGGTCTTGGTGCGGCTGCCGTTGCGGCTGTTTCCGCTGTTCTTCCCGGCCGGGTCGTGCCGGTCGTAGCCGAGGTGATCGGTGATCTCACCTTCCAGCGCCGACTCCAGCACCCGCTTGGTCAGCTGCTGCAGCAGACCGCCCTCGCCGGTCAGCTGCAGGCCCTCGCTGCGGGCCCGACCCACCAGCATCGAGATCAGCTGCTCGTCCGTCATTGCGCGGTCCGGCTCGGCAGGCGCTTCGTTCATGGGCAGCGACTCCACGGCAGTCTCGGACATCAAGTGTGTCTCCCTTGATCATCAGATCCGCCGTTAGTTTTACAGTCCCGCTTGAGCACGTGGACCAGAACGAGCGTCCCATATGTAGGCTGCTCAGTCCGCGGAGGGAAGTGCCCGCTTATGGGGTGATCGACAGGTTGGTCGGCGGCTATCGAAGTGTCTGAGGATGTCGGGGTCGCGCCAGCACCGGGGGATCGTCACAGAGGTGTACCTCTGCGCAGGGCGGGGCGGATCCATAGAGTATTTCGCTAGGAGGGTTGCCACCACGCCTTTGGTGACTAGAGTGCCAGCATATCGGTATGGAGTGGCGACATGCCCGAATGGTTCTCAAACATCATCGTTAGCGTCCTAGGCGCCGGGGTTTGGTCCGCGCTAGTCCTGGGGGCGAAGGCGTACTATGAGCGATCTGGCGCCCTAGCTGGTATCTGGTATCAGGTCACCTACTATGCTGACGACCCGGCAATGCGCAAAATACCGTGGTCCGTCGAGTTGTTGCGCGTGCGTCACCACCGTCGAACCATTTCTGGTCATATATGGCGCGTCCATAATCCGTATTTCGACCGGAAGTGGTCGTTCGTGGGGCGGTACAGCGATGGCTGTATGGATGGGACCTACTGGTCAGTCAAGGGTGGGGGTGGTAGGGGATCGCTCCACCTCTGGCGCGTCTCGGACAACAACTTACGTGGGCGCTTTGTGGAGTCGCAGCTAGTTCATGACGGCCCGGACATGTCTATTGTCTACCTAGAGGCACCTCTGGAGTGGATCCGGCTAGGCTCGCACGAGGAGAAGAGAGTGGTGCCTTGGCTTGAATTGGATAAAACTGATCAAATGGAGCCTTATGTGCCAAAATATATGATCCGAACCCTCAGGCAAGGTGTGGCACGCTGCTTCGGCGAGGGGCAGGCACAAGAAGCGAACAATTGGCGGAAGCGCCTGCTCGAAGGGCTCGGTTACGCAAGGGCACTAGTCGATCTAACAGGACCTCTTGCCATGGAGGAGGAGAAGCAGCGTCGCGCTGCTCCTGCAGCACCGGCAACCGGGTCGCCAGGTGAATTGATGACACCGGAGCAGCCGTCGCGCCCTGCCAGCGACTCGGACTCCGGAGAAGGGCGATCCTGACACTGGTCCACAACCGGTGAGCGTCAACGAGAACGAGCGGAACTCCGTGAGCCTGGAGGTCCGTTCGTACGATGTTCGCGCTTGTCGGCGGCCGGAACTGCTGATCAAGATCGTGTACCCTCTGCCCCAGGTAGGTTGGAAACTGTGGTGCCCGCTGTAGGAGAGCGAGGTGGAGCAGGCAGATCACCTGAGCTGACCTGCTATACGCCTCGTACGGATCGTATCGCTTGCTTGATCATCCCGGGCATGTCCCGGTTGCGGCGTCATGGCCGTTTGCTTGCAACCTGCCCCTTTAGGTGAGATCTCCACGCATGAAGGAAGGACCAGTTCTTTCGCGGACTCCGCGGGTCTCACGCTGATCAGTCAGGAGTAATTGCAATCCAGCACATCAGGTGGACATCATCTTCGGTGATCTGCGGGAGAGGCTCAGGAGCGGTCTGGCGAACCAGACCGAGCCGATCTGCGAGTTCTGCCAGGTGATCCACTCTCTGCTTGGCGGTTCCCGGGTGGGCCAGACCCGCACGAATGTCACGCAGGATCCGGGGACTGTAAGGCGCTTGGAGACGTCCGATGAGGTCGTCCTGATCTTCGCCGAGATGGATACCATGCTGCCGAACCAGCTCAGCGGCGTCCCTCATTACCTTCGGGATGCGGGGCTGGAGGTTGGCCGGGTCGGCATTATGCATCCAGGAATCGCGAATGTGCCGTCTGGCATGCGTCCACGCAGGAAAAGCCGCCTGGTAGATCGGGTCAGTCAGTGCAGCCGAGGTCTCAGGACCGCCTGGGTCGGCGGCGGACAAGCAAGACAGAGTGTCGTCCACGACGATGACACGTCCCGACTCGTCATAGGTGACATTGAGATCATCGGTGAGGGGGATGTATCGGAACCAAGGCCGGGGATGATCGCCGATCCGAGCGCAGAACACCAAACCCGGATGAGGTCCTCCAACACGGACGAATCCGGTACCGCTTCCCCAGGGCAAGCGCTGCACAGCATCACGGATATGCGGGATGGCAAGCTGGCCGTGCAACCGACGCCGATACTCCTCACCGGAGAGGGCCGAAGCGCCGCCTGTCTCGAAGAGAGCGGCATCCTCACGGCGGAGCCGGTCGATCTCCTCACGGGCTTCGGTGAGATTGATTTCACGGCCGACGAATCCGGGGAGCACTTCGCCGACTCCGGTGGCGGCGGACGCCTGCTTGAGCTTGTGCTGCAGGCGCTCTTCCAGGCCGAGAAAACGCTCAAGCTGCTGGTCGGGGAAGAAGCAGCGCAAGAAGACTTCCTGGTGGTCGGAGCCGATCCGGTCGATTCGGCCATGCCGCTGGACGAGCCGCATCGGATTCCACGGCAGGTCGTAGTTTACGATGTGCCGGGCCTGTTGCAGGTTGACGCCTTCGGCTAACACATCGGTGGCAATGATCAAATCGAACAGATCCTCGTCGGTTCCGCCGCCCGCAGTACGGGGAGCGAATCCGGCGATGACTTGGGAACGTCCGGCGCGGTCCGGACCGGAGGCGGTGGTGACCCGGCCGCGATAGCAGGCGAGGCGTGGATTGGACTCAATCGCGGCGAGTAGCCGGCCGTGCACGTGCTCGACGGTGTCGGAGTAGTAGGAGAAGACGAGGACCTTGCGCTTGTCCCGGGTCTGCTGCTCGGTGATTCCTTCTGCGGCCGCCTGCGTCGCGATGGCAGCGAGTTCCTCGATGAGGGCTTCGGCCTTGGGGTCGGGTCCGGCCTGATGTTCCTGCACTTCGTCACGGAAGGACGCAAGCAGGGTCAGATCGGCCTCGACGGCGGCGCGAAGCTCCGGTACGTCGAACTGGTCGGCGTTCTTCACGCCATCGATGTCATCGTCCAGGACGTCGAGGAAGTCGTCGATGGTATCGCTGTCGGAGGACGTCCATTCTCGGAAGGCATCACCAGTAAGAACCACCCCCTGATCGAGTGCGGACAGGAACGCCTCATGACCCGTGATCATCTTGTCCAGCGTCCGCTGAAAGGCGTACGCCGATGATTCGAACCGCTTGAGCAGCGCGGATCGCAGAAGTCCGGCGTTCTGCTGCTCGTACTGTTTCTCGCGTTCCCCGTGCTGGAAGCGCGAAGGCACATAGCGTGCCAAGGTGAGGACTTCGCCGGGAGCGTCGAGAATGACCGCCGAGCCGTCATCATGGTGGTTCAGATGGTCACCGAGGGCAGTGGCGAGCCTGTCGAAGAGACCCGGCAGCGCATCGTCGAGGTTGTAGTCGACTCGGTGCACACGGGGCGTCGGGAAGCTGATCTGACGCTCGATGCCGTTGATGACCACTCGGTCCCCGACATAGTGATTTCGGACGAATCGTCTGGTACGCCGAACGGCTACCTTGTCCAGGACGTCGAAAAGGTGCTCAGGCGATAGGTCGTCGGGATTCATCGCCATTGCTCGATCGAAGTACCCCTTTAATGAGGGCACCCCGGAGTCGGCGAACGTCGCGTCGTTGGTGACGAAGTAAGAGATCAGGTTGTGCAGGTCGTAGAGGGTGTTGTTGACCGGGGTCGCGGTGAGCATCACCAGCCGTTTCGGGGTGCTGCCGGCGAGCAGCCTACGCAGCGCTTCGGCCCGTTGGGTGGTGGCGTTACGCAGCGCGTGTGCTTCGTCGACCACGACCACGGCGTACTCGTCAGGATCCTGGAGGGCTGCGCCGAGCTGTCCGGCGTTCTGCAGACCGCTGGTCAGCTGCTCGTAGGAGACGACGTCCGCGCGCAGGTTCTTGTCGCGAAGGAAGGGGCCCCAGGTGGAGTCGCGGAGTGTCGCTGGTGCGACGATGAGCGCCTTCTGCCGGTTAGTGATCACCGCCTCGTGCAGGATTTCCCCGGCGATGAAGGTTTTGCCCAAGCCGACCTCATCGGCCACGATCACGCCGTTGAGCCGATCCAGGATCCGCTGGGCCCGCCAGACTCCGTCGGATTGGAACCCGGTGAGGTTGAGCCGAGAACGCGTGCGGGCCGACTGTTCCTGCTCGACCTCCGCGCCATACAGCTCGTACAGCATCCGTAGGAAGACTTCCCACGGCTGGTGCTGCTGCCATCGCGACTCATACAGGCTGGCCAGGTCGTACGGTGAGGCCGCCTGCCACATCTCCTCAAACCAGTCCCGTACTGCGCGCACTGTGCCGGGTTGGTACTGGCCGAGGTTGAGCTCCTTGTTGCGGGCCAGCCCTGCGTAGGTGAAGTTGCTAGACCCGGCGATGACGCCAGGCATTGGGCTGTCCACGATGAAGGCCTTGCCGTGTAGGAACCCCTTCTCGTACCGGCGGACCTCGACTCGGCCGGAGCGCAACCAGTCAACTAGGCGCCGAGCGGCGGCATCGGACTGCGAGGTGAAGCCGAGTAGGTCGCGATCCTCCTCCAGGCGGCGCTGGTGGCCTTCAAGTGCCCGCTTGACCTCCTCCCGTTCGGCCCGCCTGCCCAGCCCGGTGGCCAGCGGCCGGATCCTGGGCCGGTCCTGGTCGGCGTCGGCACCCAGCAATAGCCGGACCGGTCCGGTCTGCTCCAACTCGTCAGCCAGCAGTCCGAATCCGTCAGGGTTGAAGTAGGCAGACGCAATCGACACTGGCGGCAGCGAGACGAGGTGTGTACGCATTCCCTCCAGCAGCGTGTTGATCGCATCGGCGACCGTATGCCCGTCCTCAGGGTGGTTGGTGGCGAACGTCGGCCGGAAGTCGTCGGAGGGTGTGACCGACACTGAGTCGTCTCCTGTCTCGGCTGCTGCTTCTGCATGGCCACTGTTCAATGACAATTCGGGCATGTTGATGGATCAAATCATCGCTTGGTTTTGGGCAGTACATGACCGACGCCGAGTTCCACACGCAAGTCCACCGGAAACCCGGTCTCATTGAAGTCCGCCGCGATCAGTTCAAGAGCCTGCTGGTCGAGGCCATAACCGTCCAGGGCCAGACGCTCCAACCGTGCGCGCAGCGCCATTTCGGAATCGATCCGACTATCGGTGACTGTGATACCACCGGCCAGGCGGGTGTAGCCATGACGGGCGAGCAGGCAACTCGTGATCTGGGCCGCTTCGCCGATCTGTTCGGAGGACCAGCCGGGGAGAGGGATCTGGTTGATGACCGGAGCAGTGACGTGTCGATCGACGAAACGGCGTGCCCACCAGTCGACCGCCACTGTATTCAGCAGGCCCAAAAGGGCGAGCCTTTCACTCGCATTGGACGCAGGGCCATGCATAGCGGCGTGGATATAGCCCTTGTTGTGAAGCAGCCCAGTCTCCGGTAAGGCAGTCGCGATGATCGTACGGGAGTCGTCGCTGCGGCTCGGGTGTCGAACGATGATCATTGGATGTTGGTCGTTCAGGACAAACGTCCCCTGATGCTTTTCCACCCCGCGCCGCTTGGCGGCGAGCGCGTCCAGGTCTCCGACGAACTGCTTGAATCCCTCGTCGGGATCGAAGCAGAACTGATCGACGTGTGCGGTCATAAGAATCTTCCACGAATCCACCTTCTCTTGGCGATCCGCTAGGCTCTTGTCTGGTCCACTGCCGCGGAAATCCCAGCGCGCGTCGTGTGTTGCCTTGATCCAGCCCCTGCCGGATGCCAGCCGGGGCTTGTGCCGCATAGTGTCGAACACCGGGCGGTCGGCGGCGTTGGCAAACCAGGGAATGACCTGCGTCTCAGAGAATGAGGCGATGTCGTCCTGAGACAGGAGGATCGCCGTTTTATCCGTCGCGGCGGTGACGTCGGCGGGGCTGTTGGCAACCCAGATACGGGTCACAGGGGTGTGGGTCGGCGAGGTGCTGAGGAACACCACAGCATATCGGGGATCCACATCCTCGAAGATCCACTCGGAGTGGTTACGGCCCTGTACGATACGCAGGTCATGACGGTCGGTCAGCTCCGCACGGAGTTTTTTCCATCCCGCTAGGACCATGCTCTGGCGCGGCAATACCAGCCCCATGTGGCCGGAGTCCCGGCGCAGCTTAATAGCGCGTTCCAACATCAGCTGTGCGAGCTCTAGATGCGTACCGCCGCGGAGCGTGTATGACTTCTTGAAAAGCTCTTGGAGAACCGCTCGATGGGCCATCTCCTCCTGCTCCTGAATAGCCTCCACTGGATGGATCGTTCGGAGCTCTTCAATCTTCGCGTCTCGCGCCTTGTCCCGCAGGGCCATCAAACCGGGGAAGACTCCGGCCCAGAATGGCGCAGCCTCCCAGCGGACTTTGTCCCATGGCGGGTTGCCGAGGATCACGTCGAACCCGGGACGGGAGCGCGCGAAGATTTCTGGGAACTGGTAAGGCAGGTGGGTGACACCAAACTGGTCCAACTTCTGGCGGATCGCCTGGGCCCGCTCATCATCGCCGGAGATCGAGGCGATGGCCTCGTCGGCGTCGAGGGGAAGAGGAAGAAGTCCCAGGCGAACGGCCACGGCCGCATCAAGGATGTGCTTGGCGTCGGCGGCATCGATGAGCGCCTGCCGATAGGCGAGTGCCGCATTCTGTACCTCCGCCTTCTTGGCTTCATCGGTACGTGCTACCCGTTGGAGCCGTTCACTAGCAGTATGGAGAGCGTCCTCGATCTTGTCGGCATACAATGACATCTGCCCGAAAGACGATTTCGGTTCGAGGACCTCGAGCGCTTCGGAGAGAGTGCCGATGCCGGTGAGGCTGTTGCCGACGATCAGCCCGTGGTCCAGGGAGGACATGGGCAAGCCGGGCACGAAGGTATGGATCCAGATGCCCAGACGGGCTAGCTCAACCGCCATGAGATTGAGGTCCAAGCCGTAAATACAGCGGCGTGCGATCTGGCGGCGCAGGAGTGCTGAAGTCTCGATCTCCACCTCAGTGGCGTGATTGCCGAGGGCATCGTGGGCGGCCTGGGAGAGTCGGACTAGCTCGTCACTGACGGGAGCAATGGGGCACTCGGCAAGGAACGCGGTGAACCGGGCCTCGATCCGGTCAATGGCGGCGACCAGAAAGTGACCCGATCCCATTGCCAGGTCCGCTACTCGGAAGTCGAAGAACAGCTCGGCCGCCGTGGCCTCGTCTCCGGCCTCCAACAATGCGCGGACCCGGCCGAGATGAGCGATAAGCGCTGGCTCCAGGGCAGTACTCAGTAGATGCTCCACCGCGAATGATTTGGTGAAGTATGAGCCGGTCGACTTACGCTTCCCGGAGCCATTGTGGAAGTAGACCTGTCCAGCGAGAACTTCGATATGGTCGCTGTCATTCGCTGGGACGTAGGCTCCGTCCCTGTCTAGGGTTAGTGGGTTGGGTGCGATCGACAGTGACGACTCCAGCAGGCCTTCGTAGATCGTGCCAAATTCGCGAACGCTCAGTGAGCGGAAGTCCACAGGGCCCTGGGTACCGTCGGGCCCGGTATCCACCAGCAGAGCGTGCAGTGCGGGGCCGAACTCCGCGTCGGTCAGGCGCATGGCCGCCAGGAGTGCGCCCGACGGACTGGTCTGCGGATCGCGGGAGAACAGGCCGCCGTTGTAGGCGGGCACCTGCCAGCCGCTGTTGCCACTGTCCACGGCGTTCCACACCGACAGCATGTCGTCCCATAGGGTGGTCGCGGACGGGTCGAACGATTGGTCAGGGTCGTTAGCGAAGTCCTTGGCGAGGGTCTTGATCGCGTGTCGGTCGTAGCGGTCGTTACGGCCGTAGGGCAGCAGAGCACGGTCCTCCGCGTAGGCGACGAAGAGCAGCCGGAAAAGGATCATCAGAGTGCGGTGGTATGCCTCTTGCAGGTTCGCATCGGTGGTGGCATTCATCTGTCGGGCGACTGCGACGGCGAGGCCGGGTACGACATCGTGGTAGACCCGCTCGCGGAGCCGGCCTCCAAGGTCGGCGGCGAAGTTCAAGGAGGCGCGCAGTATCTCGGTGACCGTCCCCTCGGGGCCGAGCGCCTCGGGCGAGAAGAGCAGGTGCAGGTAGGCTGCGTCGCTCTCGGAAAGTAGTGTCAGATCCAGCTCGGTGAACGTCTCGCCCTGGCTCTTTCGGCCGACGCCGATGGTGGGGTTGACCGGGTGCAGCCGGATCTGGTTGCCGCGCAGCACGATCACCCACGGCAGGCTCTCCCGGGCGGCCACGGAGATCGCGTGTGAGACGGGAGAGACCGCTCCGAACCGGGGTGAAGGGCGGTCGAAGACCTCGTCGTGCTCCAGTAGAACTGCAATCGATCGGGAAGTGCCTTGATGCGTCAGGAGCAGCGCGGCCGACCCCCGTGTGGTCGTGCCATATCCAAGCGCCTGGATCAGCGAGAGACCGCTGAGGCCCAGCAGCGGACGAGCAGCCGCGGCCGCGGCTGACCAGTCGGCCCGGCGAGGGACTCCGTTGCGGAGTTCGTGCGTGGCGAACAGGCCCTGGTTGGTGAGACCCGGGGTGAGCTGCTCTTTGGCGGTGGTGAGGAGCCGATCCAGGGTGCGCAGCGCGGTGTGCCGGTCTGGTTCAGCGAGCGCGGCTCGGCAGATCCGGCCAAGCTGGTCGACGGTTAGTTCAGTGATCGGGTCGCCGAGGTTTCCACAGGCCGCTGCCTTGGTTGTGCCGGCGTCGCTGTAAAGCACAACGAGCAGAACCGGAGACGGGCGGTTCCCATGCCGAAGCTTCCACAGGCGACGGAGGTTCTCTGTCGTGGGTGTGCCGGTCTCGCTATAGGCAATCGCTACTTCTAGAGGTGCGTCTCCGTTGCCGAACAGAAGTCGTTCGGTGGTCAGCTCGGGCGGAGCGCCGTCCGGTTGATTCCACTGCAGCTCACGGGTATCGACATCGTCTAAAAACTGCTCCGCGACATCTGCGATCACGCCCGCAACCTTTCGCCCAACGCGAAGGAGCACCAATCCTGGTATGCCCCGGTAGGCGCGGATTGTCTAACAGGCTGATCCTATTTGACAAGTCGGACTAAAAGAGCTTCTGCTACAAAAACTTCTAAACGCCTAGTAGCTTTCCTCTTAACTATGGAATGGCGTTAAATGTAGCAAAGGGGATAGATGGGACGAATGGCTTGGCTTGCTGTCACCTCAGCCTTGGCCGCCCAACCATGTACGGCGGGTCATATCGCGGATGGTGGATCGGGTCACCCACGCCGACTGGCTCCCAAGGAACCGACACAGGCGCTGATGAGCCCTGGAGTACTAGCCTCGATGATTCACGGGTTTGGGTGGCTTCGCCCAGCGTGACGGCTGAGTGATTTATTGATCTTCGATTTGGTCTCTGGGCAGGGTGCCGGGCCGGCGGTCACGCCGGTGATGCCGGGTCCACGGGCCGGTGGGGTCTGTCCGTCGGGGTCAGGGGGTGGGGCTGGAGCTCAGGTGGGAGCGGGCAGCATCAGAACGGACGCGATGGCGCGTCGCAGCTGGTGTGAGGGGCCACGGTGATTCCGGACAGCCGTCCTATGGGCGTAGCCTATGCGGCTGTTCGAGTTGAGAGGAATTCGTTGAGTACCTCCAGGGGCGGCCGGTAGCCGAGCGCCGAGTGCAGGCGCCGGCGGTTGTAGAACCCTTCGATGTAGCGGATGACCTGCCGTCTCGCCTTGGCTCGGGTGGTGAAGACGAAGCGGTGCAGCCATTCGTTCTTGATCGCGCTGAAGAACGACTCGGCCATCGCGTTGTCCCAGCAGACGCCGGTGCGGCCGACCGAGCGGCGGATGTTCAGGCCGGTCAGGTAGCGGCCGAACTCATCTGAGGTGTAGTTCGAGCCGCGGTCGGTGTGGAACACGGCGCCGGGCTGGAGCAGGCCGGTGCCGGCGGCCATCCGGATCGCGTCCTTGATCAGATCGGTGCGGTAGTGATCGGCCATCGCCCAGCCCAGCACCGCCTTGCTGTGGCAGTCGATCACCGTGGCCAGGTAGAGGAAGCCCTCCCAGGTGCGGACATAGGTGATATCGCCGACGAGCTTGGTGCCCGGCCGCTCAGCGGTGAAGTCGCGGCCGACCAGGTCGGGAATGCCGCGAAAGTCGCCCTGGACGGTGGTGGCGGGCCGGAACGCCCGGACCTGGGCCGGCAGGAGGCCCTGCTCGCGCATCAGGGCGCGGACCAGCTCGGTCGAGCAGTGCTCGCCGCGACGGCCCAGGGCGGCGTGCACGCGCCGGTAACCGTAGGTCTCGTGCGAGTCGGCGAAGATCTCGGCAACCAGCGCGGCCAGCAGGGTGCGGCGTTGCGTGGTAGCCGAGGCCGGCCGCTCGCGCCATTCGTAATAGCCCGAGCGGGACACGCCCAGCCAGGCGCACATCCGGGCGATCTTGTGGTCGGCCTTCTCCGCGTCGATGAGCTCGTACATGGCGAGCGTCATCGAGTTTCGGCCGCGAAGAAGGCGGCTGCTTTTTTCAGGAAGATCAACTTCTCGCGCAGCTCGGCGTTCTCTCGCTCCAACTCCCGGATCCTGGCCCGGTCCGGCCCGGAGACCGGCCGCGGTTCCTCCTGAGCGCTCACAATCCGATGCCGGTTCACCCAGCTGCCCAGGGTGCTGGCGTTGATGTCGAACTCCCGCGCCACCGACGCGACCGTCCGATCGCCCTCCAGCACCATGCGGATGGCTTCTTCCTTGAACTCCGGCGAGAACCGCCTACGACGCCTCGTCACGTACCTACCTCTTCCAGACTTCAGTCAGCTTATGT
>NZ_FNVT01000068.1 GCF_900108335.1 Nonomuraea solani | reverse complement strand
CCGCCGCGGCGCAGCGGCCCGCGCCGCTTGCCGTCCGGGGTGGGTGGGAGTTCGATCTGGTAGTTCCAGATGCCGTGCCGGTAGCTCCACCCGCCGCCAGGACGGCGCAGCTTGGGGCATTGCTGCCCGAGCGCTTTGCCGTCGTCGTCGCGGCAGGAGCAGCGTTTGAAGGTGCGTCCTTCGGCCATCGTGTGTCTCGTTCCTGTTCTTTTCGGTGCTGTTCGGTCGGGCTGACGTGGTGACGGGCTGGGCGTGGGCCTGGGCGGTGTTCGGCATGGCGCGGGTGCGCAACCGGGGCGGACCTCCGGTCACGTCCCGCCCGGTGTTCACCCGGCGCGGCCCTGTCGGCTACAGCCCCGGCCCCGTCGGCCACGGTCAGCGCTGGCTGGGATAGGGCGGCCGTAATGGCCCCGGTTGTCATCGCCGCTGTGCGGGCGGCGATGGACGGGGGTTGATGCGGCCATCCGGCGTGGCCGATGCGGCGGTGTGATCGGGCGAGCACGCCCGTGGTGATCAGCCCGCCGCATGGATGGCCGTGTCGGACACGGGGTATCGACGCCCACCTGGATGGCGATGGTCAAGCCGAATCCGACGGTCACCGCGTTACGGGGGCACAGGCCGCTGCGGCACGGCGCCGTGATGGCAGCGGTGTGCCGCTCTTCGCGAAGCCGATGAGTAAAGAGGCGGTCCTGGCGCAGATGCGCAGGAACGCCGACAGGCGAAACGAGACAGCCGGCCCCGCAACAGCCGATCGCTGGCTCCGACCGGACGGAACCAGAAGACGGCGTGCGGGACGGTATCCCGATCTGCCTGTGTCTGTGTTTTTTGTCGTGGGTGTCACGTTGGTGCGGCCCGATCACCGGGCCACCGATCCCTGTCACCTATATAAATACCTGGCCGCAGGCTTGAAATAGGACATCGCCGGAAGTAAAGACTTGACCATGGGGCGGAGTCAGCGCAGATGTATCCGGGCCACCATCATGTGGATGGACCAGTAGGAGGTGTCCAGCTATGGTGGGCAGTGGTCACCGTGGAACATATGGCGACGAATCAGCAGCTCGAACCTGCGGATTAAAAGTCGCGAGGTATTCTGTCGCGCTATGTTTCAACGTATTCAATTGTATCGCTCTGCTGAATTTTTTCGCATTTAAAATGTCTGAAAATGTCGGCCGGTGTTCACGGGTCCCGATAGTCGAAGAGCACGCGACGAGCACGCGGCGCGGGGTCCGGCGCGCCATTGCGTACTCTTGACTTTTCTATTTGTCATGATTTCGGCATGTTGGTCTTCTGCTGGGGCTGGAACCTCAACGGGGCTGTCACTTACCCCCGCGGGCTGCTGAGCCTCGCCCTGCGCTACCCGCGCATGTTCGCGCAACGTTCTCGGCTCCAGTCGGAGGTAGGTGTTTATCCGGGGAATGTAACGCCGACGTGTGTGGATCGCATCCATTCTTCATCAATAGCAGCTTGCAGCAGCGCTTCGGCGGTGATAAGAATGGCGCGGCGCCAGCGATTATCCCATGCTTCCGTGCCGGCGGGTGTAGCGGCGATCCATTGTTCGACGCTGGCGAGATTGGGATCCGGGTACCAGTCCCGTTCGCTTGCGTCGAATCGCACTAGGCGACCGGCGTGAGTATAGTAGGACACTATCGCCGGAACTTCGTCGCACCATGCAGCGCTTAGACAAGGACCGTACTGCGCTAGGGTGGGGAGAGCCCTGGGTGTGAAGTAATCGACGTTGTAATCCATGATGATGGTGCCGTTGCCGAGACGCCCAATGAGCATATCGATATCGCCACCTAGGAAGTTCATCGGCTCCGTGATCTCAGGCGAGATGCCGCAGGCTGCCAGGACATCCTCGGTCGTGGCTGCGGAGCACCAGGTAAGCAGGAGGATATTACTGGTGTACTGATGGAACCAATTAGAATAGCTATCATCAATCATGGGTTCTTCCTTTGATCGGCGTGCCGCGCTACCGGGCCACGTTTATGGTTGGCAGACCGGCGCGCCGTCCGCCGCTTGGATGATGAGGCTGGCGGCGGATGGCGACGCTTCAACTATCTACTGCACTCGCCGAAGCCGGTGCCATCGACTTGAGCGATGTCTGGCGGAGGGACATCTTCGGGAGGCTGGCCTGCCGACAATTACATCCGCCCAGGTCATGACTCTGCGAGGGCTTTGCTTGGCGTACGCGAGCTCCGGTCCCCCGGGAGACGAAAGCGCGTACGGCAGGATGATCCGCTGTGCTCCTTCGCTTGGCCTATCTGACCGTCACGAACGCCTTTGCCGCGCTGCGGTTGCTGCCCATGAGTGATCGGGACAAAGACGTGGAGATCCTCATCCTGCGTCACCAGATCACCGTCCTGGAACGCCAACTCGGTGCCGACACCAAAGCGAGATGGGTGTAGCTCCTTTGTAGTGACTGGCTGAGCTGGGCGTTCGCTGTCCTGGCTGTTTGATCGTGAAACCGCCTTCTACTGTGGGTGCAGGCG
>NZ_FNVT01000051.1 GCF_900108335.1 Nonomuraea solani | reverse complement strand
AGCCGGCCGGCCAGGTCGGAGAGCGCCAGGCCGGGGCGGGCCGCCAGCCGGGCGCCCGCGATCCGCAGCGCCAGCGGGATGCCGCCGCACAGCCGGACGATCCGGGCCGCCGCCTCCGGCTCGGCCCGCACCCGCTCCTCGCCGACGACGCGGGTGAGCAGCGCGCCCGCGTCCGCCTCGCCGAGCGCGCCCAGGTGCAGGTGGTGGGCGTTGTCCAGGACCGCGAGCGGGGCGCGGCCGGTGATCAGGACCCGGCAGCCGGCCCCGCCCGGGATGAGCGGGCGCACCTGCCGGGCATCGCGAGCATTGTCCAGGATGACCAGCAGGTTGCCCGTCGCGGTGAGCGAACGGTAGCGGGCCGCGGCCTCATCGGGGTTGGCGGGCACGGCGGTACCGTCCAGGCCGAGCGAGCGCAGCAGATGGCGCAGCGCCTCGATGGGCGTCAGCGGGGCCAGCCCGGCGGTGGCGCCGTGCAGGTTGACATAGACGACGCCGTCGGTGAACCGGCCGGTCAGGGTGTGCGCGACGTGCACGGCCAGCGCCGACTTGCCGACCCCGCCGGGGCCGTCGATGACGGTGATCGTGGCGGCGTCGGCGGACAGGAGCGCGGCGCGCAGCCGTTCGATCTCGGCGGCCCGGGCGGTGAAGGCCTGCGTGCCGGCGGGCAGTTCGGCGGGGGTGATCGGCTCGGCCGGGGCGGCCTGGCGTGCCGGGGCGCCGAGGTCGAGCACCGGGTCGTGCACGAGGATGGCCTGGTGCAGGCGGCGCAGCTCGGTGCTGGGTTCGGTGCCCAGCTCCCGTACCAGGAAGCGGCGGGTGCTCTGGTAGACGGCCAGCGCCTCCGACGAGCGCGCGGCGCGGTGCAGGGCGAGCATGAGCTGGGCGGCGGGCCGTTCGCGCAGCGGGTGCGCCGTGACGTGCGCGGCCAGGTCGGCGGCCAGGGCGTGGTGGTCGCCGGCGGCCAGCCGCAGATCGGCGTGCTCTTCCAGCACGGTGAGCCGCTCGCTCTCCAGCCGGTCGGCCTCGATCCGGGCCCAGGGCGCGTCCACCTCGGTCAGCGCCGGGCCGCGCCACAGCCCGAGCGCCTGACCGAACAGCGCGTCGGCGGCCGCGCTCTGGCCCTTCGCGTGGGCGGCGCGCGCCCGCGCGGCCAGCCGGGTGAACAGGTGCGCGTCGACGCGGTCGCGATCGAGGGTGAGCCGGTAGGCGCCGGGCACGGTCTCGATGACGTCCTCGCCGCCGAGCGTCTCCCGCAGCTTGGAGATCACGATGTGCAGCTGTTTGGCCGCGGTCGCCGCCGTGCTGTCGGCCCACACCTCCTCGATGATGCGCTCGGCGCGTACGGGCCGGCCCGCCTCCAGGGCGAGCCTGGCCAGCACCCCGATCCGCCGCCGCCCGGCCAGCCTGACCACGCGATCACCCGCCGTGATCTCCCACGGACCAAGGAACCTGATCTCCAGATCCATGAGAAGCGCTCCCCTTCGTCACCGGATCTAGCAGCGTAACGATGATCGGGACGAGCCGTCAGCGATGAGGCCGCGCCAGCTCGGCGAGGCCCGCGCGGGCGGCGTCGAGGACGCGGCCGACCAGGGGAAGGAGCTGCTCGGTCGCGATGTCGCGATGGCCGGCCTCGTGGGTCATGTACAGCTCGCGCAGGCCGCCCACCACGGTGTACGCGGTCAGGCGCGGGGCCAGCGCGTCGGGCGGCAGGCCCAGGTCCTTGCCGATGGCGGCGGCGATCAGGCGTTCCAACTCGTAGTAGCTCGCGCGGGCGCGGCCCCGGAGGTCTTCGTCCTCTGCTATCAGGGTGGCGCGCTTGACGCGGAGGGACCAGATCTCGCCCGGCTCGCGGCCCTGGTCGGCGTCGCGTTCGTCGAGGGCGCGCATCGTGTCGCGCATCCACGCGCCGACGGCGTCGAGGGCGGTGCCGGGGCGGGCGGCGAGGCCGGCGGCCAATGACTCCGGGGCGAACGGGTCGTCGGCGAACAGCAGGTCTTCCTTGGTGGGGAAGTGCAGTGTGACGGTGCGTGTCGCGACGTCGGCGTGTTCGGCGATCGCCGCGATGGTCGTGCTGCGGTAGCCGTGCGACGTGAACAGCTCCAGCGCCGCGGCCTGGATCCGTTCGCGGGTCTGCCGCTTCTTCCGTTCTCGCCTGCCTTCCATGTCGCAATGGTAGCACTCATACAATTAATGCAGTCCATGCTACTGTTATAGTCGAAGGCAATGGAGGCGAAGACTATGTCCAAGACGTGGTTCATCACCGGCACCTCGAAGGGTTTCGGCCGCGAGTGGGCCGAGGCCGCACTGGAGCGGGGCGACCGGGTCGCCGCCGCCGCGCGCGACCTGAGCGGCCTGCGTTCCCTTACCGAGCGGTTCGGCGACGCCGTGCTGCCCCTGCGGCTCGACGTCACCGACCGCGACGCCGTGTTCGCCGCCGTGCGGCAGGCGGCCGGGCACTTCGGCACGCTGGACGTGGTGGCCAACAACGCGGGATACGGGCACTTCGGCATGGTCGAGGAGCTGACCGAGGCCGAGATCCGCGCCGAGATGGAGACCAACTTCTTCGGCACGCTGTGGGTGACGCAGGCGGTCCTGCCCGTGCTGCGCGCGCAGGGTCACGGCCGGATCATTCAGGTCACCAGCGAGGGCGGCGTCCGGGCGTTCCCGGGCATCGGCGGCTATCACGCGTCGAAGTGGGCGGTGGAGGGGCTGTCGGAGTCGCTCCGCCAGGAGGTCGCACCCTTCGGCATCGACGTCATCTGCCTGGAGCCGGGCCCGTACTCGACCGACTTCGGCGGTGCCAGCGTCCGCGCCAGTGCCGAGCACCCGGACTACGCCGGGGTCCGGGCGGCCGGCGCGATCGAGTGGGACCTCGGAGACCCGAAGGCGACGCGCGGGCCGATCCTGGAGCTGGCCGACACCGACGACCCGCCCGCGCGGATCTTCTTCGGCAAGTCGTTCGAGCCGGTCGCGGCCGAGTACGAGGAACGGCTGGCCACGTGGCGGAAGTGGCAGCCGGTCGCACTGGCCGCGTTCGGCTGACGTCCGAGTTCGGCTGACGTGCGCCTTCCGTCGACGTCCGCCTTTCGCCGACGGCCGCGCGCCACTGCGCCCGGCGCTCCGTTATGGGTGCAGGACCACCTTGATGGCGCCGGCGGATCGGTCGGCGGCCACCCGGAACGCCTCCGTGGCGTCCGCCAGCGGGAACCGGTGCGTGATGACGGTGTCCGCGATCTCCGGCCGGTCGGCCAGCATCGCGGCCACGTCGGCGAACTCGCGGCGGCCCTCATGGCGGCCGTACGCCATGGCGTTGATGTAGGTGAGCTCCTTCGTCAGACTCGCCACCGCCGGGAACGCGGCGGTCTCGAAGTAGACGCCGACCACCACCACCCGGCCGCCCGGCCGGGCCAGCTCGGCGCAGCGGGCCAGCGCGGTGGGGCTGCCGGCCGTGTCGATGACCACGTCGTAGCGCCCGTGCGGCCGCCCGGCACCCAGCTTCTCGGCGGCGCGCCACTGGTGCTCGTATCGCGCCTCGACGTCGGCCGAGAACCCCATCCGGCGGGCGGCCGCGGCGGTCAGCAGCCCGATGGAGCCGCCGCCCACGACGGCGACGCGCTCCCCGGCGGTCAGGCCGGCCCGGCGCAGCCCGTGCCAGGCCACCGAGCCCGGCTCGACCAGGCACGCGTCCCGCACCGGCAGCCCGGCGGGCAGCGGCAGCAGGGTGAACTCCGGGACGACGATCTCCGAGGTCATCCCGCCGTCCCTGAAGACCCCCAGCGTGCCGTGCCCCTCGGCTTCGCAGCGCTGCACGTCGCCGCTCGCGCACTCCGCGCAGCGACCGCAGTAGAGCGAGGGCTCGACCGCCCAGACCCGGCCGTCCGGGGTGGTGCCGGCCATTTCGTGCCCGTACGTGAAGCCGCCCAGCCCCATGGCGGCGAACGACACGTCGGTGCCGCAGATCCCGGCGGCGGCGACGCGCAACCGCACACCCGCTCCGGACGGCCCGTCTACCGTGACGGCGCGGATCCCGGCGTCGGTGCTCCTGACGGCGAGCATGATCGTCCCCATCCGATAGTCTAAGTAAGCGAAGTTCACTTAGATTAAGTGAGCGGGGTTCGCTTAGCAAGGGGACAGGTACGCATGGACGACCCCACGCCGATCCGAGCCGGCACCGCGGCCTGGTGGCTGGCGCGGACCGAGAACGCGGACGACCGCCCGCGGCGCCGGCGGATGTTGTCGCTGGAGCTGATCGCCGACGCCGCGCTGTCCCTGCTGGACACCGAAGGCGCGGAGGCGCTGACCATGCGCCGCCTGGCTCAGCGGCTCGAATGCAGTCAGGCCGCGCTCTACCGGCATGTCACCAGCCGGGACGAACTCGTGGTCGTCGCCATGGACCGCGCCGTGGGGCTGGGCCTGCGCCCGCCACCCGAGGGCCTGGGCTGGCGCGAGAGCGTGGAGTGGCAGTCGCACTCGTTCCGCGACTTCCTGCTCGCCCATCCGGGGCTGGTCGTGTTCATGCGCGGCACCGAACGCCTGAGCCCCACCTCACTGAGCGGGCTGGAGCACTCGATCGCGCAGTTCGTCGGCATCGGGCTGACGGTCCGGGAGGCGTACGCCACGGCGTCCGCGTTCGCCACCTTCGTGGTCGGCTCGGTGCAGTTCAACCTGGGCGTGGACACCGCGGACCCGGAGGAGCAGCGGATGCGCCGCCGGCTCTACGAGGGCCTGGACCCGGACCGGCACCCCATCCTGACCGCCCACGCCGAGGAGTTGTCCCGCGTGGGCAGCCGTGACGAGTTCGAGTTCGGCCTGGCCGCGCTACTGGACGCCATCGAGGCCCGGATCACCGGCTGAGCCAGGAGACGCTCAGGCGCGGGTCACCAGGATGCCGTCATCGTCGCTGAACAGGTCGGCGCCGGGATGGAAGGTGACGCCGCCGAAGGTGACCGGGACGTCGCGCTCGCCGGTGCCCTGCTTGCCGCTCTTGCGCGGGTTGGAGCCGAGCGCCTTCACGCCGAGGTCCAGCTCGCGCAGCGCGGCGACGTCGCGTACGGCCCCGTTGATCACCACGCCGGACCAGCCACTGCCGACGGCGAGACCCGCGATGAGGTCGCCCATGAGCGCGGTGTGCAGGGAGCCGCCGCCGTCCACCACCAGGACGCGGCCCTCTCCGGGCGTGGACAGGACCGACTTGAGCAGCACGTTGTCCTCATGACAGCGGACGGTCACGATGGCGCCGGCGAACGCGCGACGGCCGCCGTACTGGCGTAGCTGCAGGTCACAGGAGTCGAGCTGATCGCCGCGCTCGTCGTAGAGGTCCGCGGTCACGATGGTCATGGTGCACCCTTTCACAGGATTCAGGTGTCTTTGCGCAGGCGCCACGCGGCCTGGGCACCGAGGCTGGTGTCGATGTGCTCGCGCATGACGGCCGCCGCCGAGTCGGCGTCGCCCGCGATGACGTACTCCAGCAGGCCCTCGTGCTCGACGGCCTTGCGGTCGCGGGCCGCCTGGCCGCGCTCGACCTCCAGGGCCAGGCGGCGGTAGCGGTCGGCCTTGTCCCACAGGCCGTCGAGCGTCTGGATGAGCAGGTCGTTGTGCGAGGCGGTGTAGAGAGCGGTGTGGAACTTGCGGTGGGCGACTAACTGGGCGTAGCCGGGGTTGCCGGGCAGCGGTTTGAGGCCCTCGTGGGCGGCGCGGATGGCCGCGATGTCGGCCTTCGTCCGGCGTTCCGCCGCCAGGGCGACGGCGAGGGGGTCGAGGGAACGGCGGAGTTCGAGCAGGTCGCGGGCCTCCTCGGCGGCCAGCGGCGCCACCCGCGCGTCACGGTGGGCGTCGAGCTCGACCAGCCCCTCGCTCTTGAGCCGGCGCAGCGCCTCGCGCAGCGGGGTGGTGCTGATGCCGATGTCGCGGGCGAGCTGTGCCTGGGCGATGACGGAACCGGGCGGCAACTCCCCCGACAGGATCAGCTCCTTGACCCGTAGATAGGCGAAATCCGCCTTGGTGGTGTAGGGCTCGGCCGCTGACTCGCTCATCGTCGTCCTGTCTCGTCGGTGACCGTTATAACCTACACCGACGCCTCTACCTGGCGGCAAGTCAGGTCACATTCCCGAAACAGAGGGTTGACGTCATAGGTTATAACGAAGCAGAGTGTGCGGCATCGCAGGCGGCGGCTGGTCGGCCTCGCCTGGTCTAGGAGGAAGCACATGACCACCTTCCACCCCCCTTTCCGCGTCCTTGGCGCCGCCGTACTCGCGTTCGGCCTGCTCACGGCATGCGGTGGCGGCGGCGAGGCGGCGAAAGAACCGCCACCGAACCAGATCGCGACGGGTCAGGCCCCGTCGTACTACCCGGCCGAGTACGCCCGGCTCATGGAGACGGCCAAGAAGGAGGGCGGCACCCTCACCATCTACTCCAACACCGACCAGGAGAACTGGGCGCCGATCTTCCGCGACTTCCAGAAGAAGTACCCCTGGGTGACGAAGATCGCGGCGAACAACCTCGACAGCGACGAGGTGTTCCAGCGGGTGCTCAGCGAGCAGGCCACCGGAAGCTCACCGGCCGACCTGGTGGTGTCGAACGCCGCGCAGGCATGGGCCGACTTCGGCGCCCGGCCGGGCACGCTGCTGGAGTACGCCTCGCCGGAGCAGGACAAGCTGCCGGACTTCGGTGAGCTGATGCCCAGCGTGTACGCGATGTCGGTCGACCCGCTGTCGATCGCGTACAACACCTCGCTGCTGCCCGAGAAGCCGACCGGCCTGAAGAGCCTGGCGGCGATCCTGGCCAAGGACCCGGCCCAATACAAGAGCAAGATCACCGCGCGGGACGTGACCGGCGCCTTCGGCTTCACCGTCTCTCAGGCCTTCACCGCCGCCCGCCCCGGCGCCTGGGCACAACTGCGGTCGATCCTGCCGCTGGCCAGGCCGGAGACCTCGTCCGGCACCCAGTTGGAGAAGATCACCTCGGGCGAGTACGTGGCCGGCTTCTTCGTCAGCGCCGCGCCCGCCTACCCGGTGGTGGCCAAGAGCGGCGGGCTGCTGGCGATCTCCTTCCTCGATGACGGCACCGTGGCGCTGCCGCGCGGCATCGGCATCGCCGCCAAGGCGCCGCACCCGGCGACCTCGAAGCTGTTCGTGGACTTCGTGCTGTCGCAGGAGGGCCAGCGGGCCGTGGCCGAAGGCGGGCTCACCTCCTACCGGGACGGTGTCACCGGCGACGGCCTGCACACCTACCAGGAACTGGTGAAGGCCGTGGGCCAGGACAACGTCATCCTCGCCACGTACACGAAGGTCCCCGACACCGAGGTCAAGGCCTTCACCGACAAGTGGAACGGCCTGCTCGGCCGCTGAGAGGAACGCGATGACCACCCTGTCCCCACCGCGTCCGGCGGCGCATCCCCCGCCGCGCTACCGCAGGCCGCTGGGGCTGACCCGGGAGAGCTGGCTGCAGTACGCGGTGCTGCTCCTGCTGGCCGTGCTGGTGCTGGCGCCGGTGGTGCCGACGCTGTACCAGTCCTTCCTCGACCGGCCCCTGTACGAGGCCGGCGGGGTCCTGGGCACGGACAACTACGTGCGGCTGTTCACCGAGGCGGGGTTCGGCCGCGTCGTGCTCAACACGGCGCTGTTCGCGGGCCTGACCACCGTGCTCAGCCTGCTCATCGCGGTGCCGATGGCCGTGGTCGTGGTGCGCACGAAGCTGCCCGGCGGCCGCGTCTTCGCCGCCGCCATGCAGTGGCCGTTCTTCATCTCCTCGCTCATCCTCGGCTTCGGCTGGATCACCATGTACGGCCCCGCCGGCTTCGTCAGCGTCGAGGTACGCCGCGTCCTGGGCTTCCTGCCGTGGAACCTCTACTCCATCCCCGGCATGGCGCTCACCGAGGCCGTGGCCCTGGCGCCGATCGTGTACACCTTCTGCGCGAACGCCCTGCGCCAGAGCGACGCCTCGCTGGAGGCCGCCGCCCAGGTGTGCGGGGCGGGCCCGCTGCGCATCCTGCGCTCGGTGATCCTGCCGCTGCTGCGCCCGCCGGTCGTCTACAGCTCGATCCTGGTGATCAGCATGTCGGTCGAGACGCTGAGCGTGCCGCTGCTGTTCGGCCGGCCGGTCGGCATCGACGTCTTCTCGACGTTCCTGTACCGCAACGGCCTGCAGTCCATCAATCCGGACTACGGCGTGCTCGGCGCCGCGTCGGCGATCATCCTGGTGGTCACCGTCAGCCTGGTCGCGCTGCAGGCCAAGCTGCTGAAGAACGCCCAGCGGTTCGTGTCCGTACGCGGCAAGGCGACCCGGCCGCGCCCGCTGGACCTGGGGTGGCTGAAGTGGATCAGTGTCGCCGCCATCGCCTTCTACGTGGTGATGGGCGCCCTGATCCCCATCGGCGGGCTGGTGTTCCGCTCCTTCACCCAGGTGTTCACGCCGCTGCAGTCGCCGTTCAAGACCCTGACCGGCGACAACTACGAGCGGATCTTCACCTACCCGGTGTACGTGCAGTCGATCGTCAACAGCCTGATCGTGGCCGCCGTCGGCGCCGTCCTGGTCAGCGCGCTGTCGCTGCTGGCGGTGATGGTGGCCAGGCGGTCGGACTTCCGCTTCGCCCGCGCGGTGGAGTATCTGGCGCTCGCCCCGCAGGCGATGCCCGGCATCATCGTCGGCATCGGCCTGTTCTGGGCGCTGGCCTTCGCCCCGTTCGGGCTGGGCACGCTGATCCAGGGCACGCTGGGAGCGCTGATCATCGGCTTCGGGCTGCGCGCGCTGCCCACCGGGTTCGGCTCGATCTCGCCGTCGATCATGCAGATCGGGCGCGAGCTCGACAACGCCGCCCGGGTGTCCGGCGCCGACTGGGTGCGGACCTTCACCCGCATCCTCGCGGCGCTGCTCCGGCCGGCCTTCGCGGGGGCGCTGATCCTGACGTTCGTGACCCTGCTGAAGGAGTATTCGCCCGCCGTGTTCCTGGCCTCGGCCGACTCCAACATCATCGGCACCACCATGCTCGAACTGTGGGTACAGGGCAACACCGGCTCCGTGGCCGCCCTGGCCAGTCTGCAGATCGCCATCACGGCGACCTTCGTCGGGCTCGCCGGACTACTTCTCAGAGGACGCAACGATGCCTGAGGTCAAGGTCGCCAACCTGTCCAAGCGGTTCGGTGACAACGCCGTCCTGCGCGACATCACCTTCACCATCGCCGACGGCGAGTTCTTCACCCTGCTCGGCCCCAGCGGCTGCGGCAAGTCCACCACGCTGGCCTGCATCGCCGGCCTGGAACGCCCGACCGGCGGCACGGTCGCCGTCGGGGACACCACGTTCGCCGGTGCCGGCACGTTCGTGCCGCCCGAGGGCCGCAACCTCGGGATGGTCTTCCAGTCGTACGCGCTGTGGCCGCACATGACCGTCGCCCAGAACCTGGCCATGCCGCTCAAGATCCGCAAGGTCGACCGGCGCGAACAGGACACCCTCATCACCGAGGCGCTGGCCAAGGTGGGCCTGGCCGAGTACAGGGACCGTTATCCGCACCAGCTCTCGGGCGGCCAGCAGCAGCGGGTCGCGCTCGCCCGCGCCCTGGTCTACTCCCCCAGCGTGCTGCTGCTGGACGAGCCGCTGTCGAATCTGGACGCCAAGCTCCGCGACCAGGCCCGCGCGTGGCTCAAGCGGCTGCAGACCGAGCTGGGCATCACCACCGTGTACGTCACCCACGACCAGGACGAGGCCCTGGCCCTGAGCGACCGCATCGCGGTGATGTCCAAGGGCGACATGGTGCAGATCGGCACCCCGCAGGAGATCTACGAGACCCCCGCGACCGCCGAGGTGGCCGCCTTCGTCGGCCGCTGCAACTTCCTCACCGGCACGAAGACCGGCCCTGAGGAGGTCCGCCTCGACTGCACCGGCCAGAGCATCACCGTCCCTTCCTCTTCCGTCGAGGGCGCCGGGGACGTCGGGGGCAGGGTGACGGTGGCCGTGCGGCCGGAGCGGCTGGAGATCGTGTCCACCGGCCGCGCCGGCGTGAACGTCCTCACCGCCCAGGTGCTCACCAGCTCCTACGTCGGTTCCCGCCACGAGTACGACCTGCGCCTGGGCGACCACGTCATCCAGGTGGAAAGCAACCGTCCCGGCCTGACCGGCGAGGTCACCCTCGTCGTCGAGCCCGAAGCCTGCCGCCTCTACCCGAGCACCGACGCCCTGCCCGAGGACGTCGCCGCGCTCACCACCGTCTCCCACTAAAGGACAGAATTTCGTGACTTCTTACCGCCTTGGCGTCCTCGAAGGCGACGGCATCGGCCCCGAGATCGTCCCCGCCTCCGTCCAGGTCCTGGACGCCGCCCTCGAAGCCGCCGGCGCGCCGCCCGCCGCATGGGTGGACCTGCCGCTCGGCGCCTCCGCCATCGGCACGCACGGCGACGCCGTACCGGAATCGACGCTGACCGCGCTGGCGGGCCTGGACGCGTGGCTGCTCGGCCCGCACGACAGCGCCGCCTACCCCGAGCCGCACCGCTCCAAGCTCAACCCCAGCGGCACCATCCGCAAGCACTTCGATCTGTTCGCCAACATCCGCCCGGCCAAGTCGTTCGACGGGGCCGACGCCGTCGTGCCCGGCACCGACCTGGTCATCGTCCGCGAGAACACCCAGGGCTTCTACGCCGACCGCAGCACCTACAAGGGCACCGGCGAGTTCATGCCCACCCCCGACGTGGCCATCGCCATGGGCATCATCACCCGGCCCGCCGTCGAGCGCATCGCCGTGGAGGCGTTCGAGCTGGCCTCCCGCCGGCGCGGGAAGCTCACCATCGTGCACAAGGCCAACGTGCTGAAGCTGACCACCGGCCTGTTCCGCGACGTCTGTCACGAGGTCGCCGCCCGTTACCCGGGCGTCGCCGTGGACGACTTCCACATCGACGCCATGACCGTGCACCTGGTACGCCGCGCGAACGACTTCGACGTGATCGTCACCGAGAACATGTTCGGCGACATCCTGTCCGACCTGACCGGTGAGATCGCCGGGTCGCTCGGCATCGCCCCGTCCATCAACTCCTCCCACGAGCGCGCCATGGCCCAGGCCGCCCACGGCTCCGCCCCCGACATCGCCGGGCGCGACGTGGCCAACCCGATCGCGATGATCCTGTCCAGCGCCATGCTGCTCGACTGGCTCGGCGCCCGTCACCAGGATCCCGCCCTGGTCAAGGCCGCCGCGCTGATCGAGACGGCGGTGGCCGACACCGTCGCGGCGGGGGTGCGTACCAGGGACATGGGCGGCACGGCGGGCACCCGCGCCTTCGCCGAAGCCGTCGCCGACGGTGTGCGGCGATGACCTTCACCATCGCGGTCGTCAATGCCACCCCGGCCTCCATCCGGCCCGCCACGGACGGGCTCGGCGAAGGGTTTCCCGAGGCAGTGGCCTGGCATCTCCTGGACGACCGGCTCGTCACCGAGGCCGACGCGGCCGGTGGCATGACGCCCGCGCTGACGCGCCGGATGCTCGCCCTCATCGACTATGCCGTCCAGGGCGGGGCCGACGCCGTGCTGCTGTCCTGCTCGATGTACGGCCCGGCGGCCGAGCTGGCGCGGCGGTTGCACGACGTGCCGGTGACGGGCTCGGACGAGGCCATGTTCGCCGACGTCGCCCGGCGCCGCCCCGGCAAGGTCCTCGTGCTCGGCTCACTCGACTCGGCGGCGGCCGACTCGGCACGGCGGCTCCGGGGCGTGGCCGGGAACGTCGAGGTGAAGGCGCTCGCCGCACCGGGCGCCGCCGCCGCGGCCGCCGCGGGCGACTGGCCGGCCCTGACGGACACGCTGTCACGGGCCGCCGAGGGTGCCCGGCCGGACCCGGCGCACCCGACGGACGCGCGAGCCGTCGATCCCGGCGTCGAGCTGGTCCTGCTCGGGCAGTACTCGATCAGCCCGGTCCACGCCGAGCTGGCCCGGCGGCTCGGTGTGCCCGTGCTCAGCCCGCCGCTCATGGCGGCGCGGGCGTTGCGTGAGGCGTTGACATGAGCGGCGCTCATGCGACCGTCGGAGGTGGCGGCGGGAGCGCCGTGCTGGGCTGCGTCGCCGACGACCACACCGGCGGCACCGACGTCGCCGCGGCCCTGCGCCGTTCGGGGCTGCGCACGGTCCTGCGGTTCGGCCTGCCCCAGCAGGACAGGGCCGTTCCGGACTGTGACGCCGTCGTCGTGGCGCTCAAGACCCGCTCGATCCCGCCCCCGGACGCGGTCGCCGCGTTCCGGGCCGCGCACGACCGGCTCACCCGGCAGGGCGTCGGACGGATCTACTTCAAGTACTGCTCCACCTTCGACTCCACCGACGAGGGCAACATCGGCCCGGTCGCCGACATGCTGACCGGCGCGGCCGGCGGCCGGCCGGCGGTGGTCTGCCCGGCCGCGCCCGAGCACGGCCGCACCGTCTGCCAGGGACACTTGTTCGTCGGCGACCGGCTGCTGTCGGACTCGCCGATGCGCGACCACCCGCTCACCCCCATGACCGACTCCGACCTGGTCCGCGTCCTCGCCCGCCAGACCCCGCACCCGGTGGCGCTGGTCCCGCACTCCACCGTGGCGCGCGGCCCGGACGCGGTGCGGGCCGCGCTGGACGAACTGGAGACGCGCGGCGTCCGCTACGCCGTCACCGACGCGATCAGCGACCATGACCTCGACGTCATCGCCCGCGCCGCCGCACACCTGCCCGTCCTCACCGGCGCGGCGGGCCTGGCCCGCGCGATGGGCGCCCTGACCGCCGATGGGACGGACTGCGACGAGGACCACAGGGTGCCCGTGTTTCCGTCCGGTCCGGCCGTGGTGCTCGCGGGCAGTTGCTCGGCGGCCACCCTGGAGCAGGTGGCGCTGGCCCGCCGCACGATGCCCTCCCACCGGCTGCGCGCCGAGCGGGACGACCTCGCCGGCGAAGCGCTCGGCTGGCTGGAGGAGCACCTCACGACGGACCGGCCCGTCCTCGTCTACTCCTCGGCCCCGCCGGGCGAACGCTCCCCCGGCGCGGCTGTGGCTGCTGCTGCGCGATCGTCCCGTCCGGCCGCTCACTCCCGACCAGGTCAGGAGCCTGTCTTGATCATCCCATCCGAGCTGATCTCCTTCGGGACCGCCGCCCTGACCTCGCTGGGCGTCCCCGAGCCGGACGCCCGGCTGGTGGCCGACAGCCTGGTCACGGCCGACCTGCGGGGGCATCCCTCGCACGGCATGCTGCGCCTGGAGTGGTACGCCGACCGGCTGCGCTCGGGCGCCATGCGCGCCGTGACCGACGTGGCGACCGTGCTCGACGGGGGCGCCGTCGCCGTGCTCGACGGCCGGGACGGCATCGGCCAGGTCATCACCGCGTACGCGGCCCGCGAGGCCGTGCGCCGGGCCCGCGAGCACGGCGTCGGCGTGGTGGCCGTCCGCGACAGCAACCATTTCGGCACCGCCGCCTACTTCACCCGGATGATGGCCGACGAGGGCTGCGTCGCCCTGCTGACCACCAACGGCAGCCCGGCCATGGCCCCGTGGGGCGGCCGGGAGAAGAGCGTGGGCGCCAACCCGTGGTCCATCGCCGTCCCCGGCGGCCGGCGCGGCCCGGTCGTGCTCGACATCGCCAACACCACGGTCGCGCGCGGCAAGATCTACGCCGCCCTGGAACGGGACCAGCCCATCCCCGAAGGCTGGGCGCAGGCCGCCGACGGCTCCCCCACCACTGATCCGCGCCAGGCCATCGACGGGCTCATCCTGCCCATGGCCGGGCACAAGGGGTATGGCATCTCGTTCATGATGGACGTGCTGTCCGGCGTGCTCACGGGCAGCTCCTACGCCACCGGCGTGGCCGGCCCGTACGTGCCTGACCGCCGCTCCGGCTGCGGCCACCTGCTGCTCGCCCTGCGCCTCGACGCCGTGGCCGACCCCGCCGAGTACGCCCGCCGGCTCGACGATCTCATCGACCGCACCAAGGCCGTGCCGCTCGCCCCCGGCTTCGACGAGATCTTCTACCCCGGCGAGATCGAGGACCGCAACGCCGCCCGCGCCGAGGTGCGGCTGCCGGACCGGACCCTGCGCGGCCTCGAACGGCTGGCCGGAGCCTGCGCGATCCCGCTGCCCGGCTGGATGAGCGCGTGTTCGTCGTGATCGTGCGTCTGCGGGTGCGGCCCGGCCGGATCGACGCCTTCCTCGACGGCATCGAGGCCAACGCCCGCGCCGCCCGCTCGCACGTGAACAGCTTCTGGACGCCCGCCTTCCCCGAGGACCCGCCCTCATGAACGACATGTCCGACGTCAGCACCCGCGCGACCCTGCGGGCGGGGTCCCGCGAGTGGCGGATCCACCGCGTCTCCGAGCTCGCCCCGCCCCGGCTGCCGTACAGTCTGCGCGTCATCCTGGAGAACCTGCTGCGGCACGGCGCGCCCGCCGGGCAGGTGCGGGCCGTGGCCGGATGGGAGCCGCGCGGCGAGCGTACGGCGGCGGTGGACCTGCACCCCGCCCGCGTGTTCCTGCACGACACCAACGGCGTGCCCGCGCTCGCCGACCTGGCCGCCATGCGGGACGCGATGGCGGCGCTCGGCGGCGATCCCGGCCGGATCAACCCCGCCATCCCGGCCGAGCTGGTCGTCGACCACTCCGTCATCGCCGACGTCTTCGGCCGCCCCGACGCGCTGGCCCGCAACACCGAGCTGGAGTACGAGCGCAACGCCGAGCGCTACCGCTTCCTGCGCTGGGGGCAGGCGTCGCTGGACGGGTTCACGGTGGTGCCACCGGGCAAGGGCATCATGCACCAGATCAACGTCGAGCACCTGGCCCGCGTGGTCATGCGGCGCGGCGACGAGGCGTACCCGGATCTGTGCCTGGGCACCGACTCGCACACCACCATGGTCAACGGGCTCGGCACGCTCGGCTGGGGCATCGGCGGCATCGAGGCCGAGGCGGCGATGCTCGGCCAGTCGGTCACGATCCTCGTCCCCGACGTGGTCGGGGTGCGCCTGCACGGCGAGCTGCCGGTCGCCGCCACCGCGACCGACCTCGTGCTGACACTCACCGAGCTGCTGCGCGCGCACGGCGTGGTCGGCAAGATCGTCGAGTTCCACGGGCCCGGCGTGACCGCGCTGCCGGTCACCGACCGGGTGACGATCTCCAACATGAGCCCCGAGTTCGGCTCCACGGCCGCGCTGTTCCCCATCGACGCCGAGACGATCCGCTACCTGCGCTTCACCGGCCGCTCGGACGAGCACGCCGACCTGGTCGAGGCGTACGCCCGCGCGCAGGGCCTGTGGCACGACCCGGGCGCGCCGCCCGTCTACACCGCCGACCTCGATCTCGACCTGGGCAGCGTCGTGCCGTCCATCGCCGGGCCGCGCCGCCCGCAGGACCGCGTCCCGCTCGACGCCGCCAAGGCCGCCTTCCGGGCCGGAGCCCGCTCGCCCGTACCGGCCGATCAGGAGATCACGCACGGGACGGTGGCCATCGCCGCGATCACCTCCTGCACCAACACCTCCAACCCCTCTGTCATGATCGCGGCCGGACTGCTGGCCAAGAAGGCCGCAGAACGCGGGCTGCGGACCAAACCGTGGGTGAAGACGACACTGTCGCCCGGCTCCCGCGTCGTCATGGACTACTACGGAGAGGCGGGCCTGACCCCTTACCTGGAACGGCTCGGCTTCACGCTGGCCGGGTTCGGCTGCATGACCTGCATCGGCGCCTCCGGGCCGCTGGTGGAGGAGGTGTCGCGGGCCGTGGCCGAGCACGACCTCGACGTCGCCGCCGTCCTGTCCGGCAACCGCAACTTCGAGGGCCGCATCCAGCCCGAGGTCCGCTCCAGCTACCTGGCCTCCCCTCCGCTCGTCGTCGCCTACGCCCTGGCCGGCACGATGGACCTCGACCTCACCACCGAGCCCCTCGGCCTCGACCCCGCCGGGCGGCCGGTCTTCCTGAAGGACATCTGGCCCGCCCCTGAGGAGGTGCGCGACGTCATCGAGCGGGTGATCCGCCCGGAGATGTTCACCCGCGCGTACGCCGGCGTGCTCGACGGCGACGAACGCTGGCACCGCCTGGACGTCACCGGCTCGGCCACCTACCCCTGGGACCCCGCCTCCACCTACGTGCGCCGCGCCCCCTACCTCGACGGCATGTCCCCCGAACCGCCGCCCGTCACCGGCATCGCCGGCGCCCGGGTCCTGGTCAAGCTGGGCGATTTCATCACCACCGACCACATCTCACCGCCCGGCGCCATCCCTCCGTCCAGCCCCGCCGGCCGCTATCTCACCGGCCTCGGCGTTCCCCGTCACCGGCTCAACACCTACGCCTCCCGCCGGGGCAACCACGAGGTGATGATGCGCGGCGCCTTCGCCAACGTCCGCCTGCGCAACGAGCTGGCCCCCGGCACCGAGGGCGGCCTGACCCCCGATTTCCTGGACGGCGGCACGATCACCACCGTGTACGAGGCCGCCCGCGCCTACCAGCGGGCCTGCGTGCCGGCCGTGGTGCTCGCCGGCGAGGGCTACGGCGCCGGCTCCTCCCGCGACTGGGCCGCCAAAGGTCCCGCGCTGCTCGGCGTCAAGGCCGTCATCGCCAAGTCCTTCGAACGCATCCACCGCTCCAACCTGGTCGGCATGGGCATTCTCCCGCTGCAGTTCCTGCCCGGCGAGGGCGCCGCCGAGCTGGGGCTCTCCGGCCGGGAGACGATCACCGTGCACGGCCTCGCCGCGCTCGGAGACGGCCACGTTCCGCCTGCGGTGACGGTCACCGCAGGCGGCGTCACCTTCGAGGCCCGCGTCCGGCTCGACACCGCCCGCGAGGCCGGCTACTACCGGCACGGCGGCATCATGCCGTACGTCCTGCGCGATCTCCTGCGTTGTAGTCTCTGAACCAGTCACGAACCGAGGAGTGATCTTGCAGGTCGCGGTCGTCACCTTCGACGGATTCAACGAGCTCGACAGCTTCATCGCCGCCGGGCTGATCAACCGTGCCCGCGCCCAGGGCCAGGACGTGGCCGCGTACATCACGTCGCCCGCGCCCGTGCTGACCTCGATGAACGGCGTGGAGATCACCGCTCAGCGGCCGCTGGGCTTCGTGGCCGAGGCCGACGTCGTCCTGCTCGGCAGCGGCGTCAAGACGCGTGACGTCGTGGCCGACGACACGCTGCTCGCGCGCCTGCCGCTCGACCCCGCCCGCCAGTTCATCGGCTCGCAGTGCTCCGGCGCCCTGGTGCTCGCCCGGCTCGGTCTCCTCGCCGGGCGGCCCGCCTGCACCGACACCATCACGCGGCCCTGGCTGGAGGAGCGCGGGGTGACGGTGCTGGACGCGCCGTTCCACGCGGAGGGCGCGATCGCGACCGCGGGCGGGTGCCTGGCCTCCGTCTATCTGGCCGCGTGGGCGCTGCTCCACACGGTCGGCGAGGACGCGGCCCGGGCCGCGATCGAGTACGCGGCGCCCGTGGGCGAGAAGCAGCAGGTCGTTCAGCGCGTCATGTCCACGGTGCGTACGGTCGAGGCGCCGGTGTCCTGACCCCGCGGCCCCCGCGCGACCACGTAGACGAACAGCACCGCCATGACGATCGCGCCCGCCCACATGGCCTGCCGCCAGCCGTCGACGAAGGCCTCCTGGGCGGCCCGGACCAGCTCCTGCGACCCGCCGGCGGCCGCGAGGGCGTTGGCGACGCCCTCGCGAACGGCGTCGGCGGCGGCCCCGTCCGACTCCGGGAGCCCGGCGAGCCGGGAGCCGACGGCGCCGCGGTAGCCGGCGGCCAGGACCGCGCCGAGCAGCGCGACACCGAGCGCGCTGCCGAACTCCCGGGTGACGTCGTTGAGCGCGGACGCGACGCCCTGACGATCACGGGGCAGCGCGGTGGTGATGGCCTCGGTGGACGGCGTCATCGTCAGGCCCATGCCGAGTCCCATGGCGAGCATGCCGGGCAGGATCGTGAGGTAGCCGCCGTCGGCGGAGACGAAGGTGGCCATGAGGACCAGCCCCAAGCCGCCCAGGAGGATCCCCGAGGCCATCGTCGAGCGGCCGCCGAAACGCGCGGCCACCCGGGGGGCGAGCCCTGAGGCGGCCATCATCAGCAGCGCCATCGGCATGAGCGCCAGCGTGGAGAGCAGGCCGGACCAGCCGAGCACCGCCTGGAAGTACGGGAAGAGGACCACGAAGATCCCCGCCTGCACGCCGAAGACGGTCAGGAGCGACACGGAACCGCTCGCGAGACCCCGCTCGCGGAACAGGCGGACGTCGAGGAGCGGGGCCGGCCGGCGCAGTTCCCACGCCACGAACCCGGCGGCGGCGACGGCGCCGGTGAGGAGGCTCAGGAGCGTCGCGGGCGCGGTCCATCCTCGTACGGGACCTTCGTGCAGGAAGAACACGAGCCCGACCACCGCGACCACGGACGACAGCGCGCCGACGACGTCATAACCATGCCCGGACGTCTCGCGCGAGTCCGGGATGGACCGCAGCGCCATGGCGACGGCGACGGCGACGAGCACGACCGGCAGGACGAAGAGCCACCGCCAGTTCGCCAGGTCGACCAGGACGGCCGACAGGTACATCCCCAGGATGCCGCCGCCACCGGCGACGCCGGTCCACACGCCGATCGCCTTGGAGCGTTCCTCGTCCGGGAAGGTCGAGGTGATGACGGCGAGGGTGACCGGCATGATCATCGCCGCGCCCACGCCGCTCAGGAACCGCGCGGCGAGCATGATCTCGGACGACGTGGCGAGGCCGGCCGCCGCGCTCGCCGCTCCGAAGACGATCAGGCCCGCGAGCAGCACCGGCCTGCGGCCCCACCGGTCGCCCACCGCGCCGAGCGGCAGGAGCAACGCCGCCAGGGTGATGGTGTAGAGGTTGATGAACCACAGGACCTCGGTCTGCGAGGCGCCGAATTCGACGGCGAGCTCCGGCTGGGCGACGTTCAGCCCGGACACCGAGGCGATGACCGCCATGAGCGCGACGCAGACTCCGGCGAGGATCGTCCGTCGTCGTCGTGCGTCGTGGATGGTCGTGCTCACAAGTTCTCCTTGAGGCGGGTGGCGCGCACGACGACGTCGTGGAGCGGGACCGGCCGGCCGGGCATCGTGCGGAGGTGCTCTTCCGCGGTGACGACCTCCCACTCCGTGCCGTCGAGGCGCGCGGTGATGCCTTCGGCGGTGGCCGACGCCTCGGCGGGCGGGTGGTGCCCGGTGGCGTCGTGGGTGTGCAGGTGCCCGACGATGAGCAGGGTGCCGCCGGGGGCCACCCATTCGGCGATGCGGTCGTAGAACTCCAATTGGGGCATCGCCGGGTGCGCGTAGTGGGTCATGACCAGGTCGAACGTCGTGTCCGGGCTCCAGGCGCCCAGATCGGCCTCGACCCACCGCAACCGCCCGGCGGCGCCGCTCGCCGCCGCGTGCCCGGCGGCGCGGGCGAGGGCCTCGGCGGAGATGTCGGCCGCGGTGACGTGCCAGCCGCGGGCGGCCAGCCAGATCGCCTCGGCGCCGCCGCCGCACCCCGCGTCCAGCGCCGTGCCCGGGGTCAGGCCGCCGGTCTCGCGAGCGAGGTACGGGTTCGGCGGATGGTCGCCCATGGATCCCTGCTGCCAGCGCTGTTCCCAGTAGTCCTTGTCGAAAGTCATGGGGCTCATGCTGCCGACAGAGAAGGCGGATGGGCAAAGCCTGTTGCCGAATGGAAAAATGGCGGCATGGACGAAACCGTTGACCGCACTCTCGACGCCGTCGGGCCGAGGCTGAAACGCCTGCGGCTGCAGCGCGACGTCACACTCGCCGACCTCGCCGCGGAGACCGGCATCTCCACCAGCACCCTGTCGCGGCTGGAGGCGGGCCTGCGACGTCCCACGCTGGAGCAGTTGCTGCCGCTCGCCCGCGTCCACGGCGTCACCATCGACGAGCTCGTGGAGGCGCCGCCGACCGGTGACCCGCGCATCCACCTGCGTCCCATCTCCCTGGGCGACGGCTCGGTCGTCCTGCCGCTGACCCGCAGGCCCGGCGGCATCCAGGCCTACAAGTTCGTCCTCCCGGCCGGGCGCGACGACGCCGAACCCGAGCTGCGCACCCACGAGGGCTACGACTGGGCCTATGTCCTCAACGGCACGCTCCGCCTCGTGCTCGGGGAGCACGACCTCATCCTCAAGCCCGGGGAGGCCGCGGAGTTCGACACGCGCACTCCGCACTGGTTCGGGGCCACCAGCGCCGGTCCGGTCGAGTTCCTGAGCCTCATCGGGAAACAGGGCGAACGCGCGCACGTCCGCGCGGCACCGAAACGGGCCCCTTTGGACTAGACGAGTAAGTCCGATCTCCGGTCAGTGATCGTAGGCGGTCAGTGACCGGGTGATCGGTGCGTTGGTTGCGTTGTTGTGCCAGATCGCGGCGGCCATCGCCAGGAGGCGCTGGGCGACGCGGATGGCGACGCCTTCGAAGGACCGGCCACCGTGGTCTTCCAGGTCGAGCTGGCCCTTGAGGGTGTCGTTGACCGACTCGATCAGCTGCCGGACCTTCTTGAGCATCGGCTCGCCGTAGCGGGCCTTCTCGTTTTTGCGGGACGGCCGCAGCATCGTGATCCCGTAGTCGCCCAGCAGCGTCTCGAAGT
>NZ_FNVT01000053.1 GCF_900108335.1 Nonomuraea solani | reverse complement strand
GCATCGCCCGGCACGGACGACCCGGCGGGCAGGGACACCTCACCCTGCACCTGCCCGCCGGATGGCACCGGCAGCCCGCCTGGCTGAACGCCTTCACCGCCACCCACGACCCACCCGCACACCCGGCCTGACCCGCCGAACCCCAGGTCACCGCCGCCCTCGACGGTCCCGCACCGACACCCGCGCTGCCGCGCCCACCCTCGCTTCCGACCCCTGAAGGACACCGGACAGGCCGCGACCCCGCACGCGGCGGCTTCACCATGCCCAAAAGCGCGCCCTCACCTGCACATCCGGCCCTCGTCGAGGAATTGGACCGAAAAATGATCAGGCCAAGTCACACCGTGGATTCAGGCTCAGTCAAGGAACTCGCCGAGTACCTCGGACACGCCGATCCTGGATTTACCCTGCGCGTGTACGCGCACATGATGCCGGGGTCTCACGACCGAGCACGCAAGGCCATCGATGCACACCTATTCAGGCTGCGCGCCGCCGCTCAGGCCCAGATCCTCAACAGCTACGGAGACTCAACTGGCTGAGAGGCCATAGCTGCCTGCACGCTCGCCTGCTCCCACTCATCTTCTCCGGGCGCAGTATGCACTGCTTCTGCTCGCTTGCTGCGTCCATCAAAGGTCTGCGGGTTCGATATGTCGCGCCGCTCACTCCGCAGGGACAACTCCGCCTGCCTGACAGCCTTAGAGAAGAATGTCGCGCTGGGCTTTCCCGCGGCGGTGTACTCACGGGCAAGTGTCTCGGCGGCCTTGAGCAACTGCTTTCCCTGGAGCCGAAACTCTGCAGCTGCCGGAATGGCACCCATCGCCTTGCCACACCAGAATGCAGCTTGAAACCGCCAGTGCTTGGCCTCTTGCTGTTCCTTAACACTGTCACCCTTGCCACAAGCCTCACAAGCTAAGAGGACAGCTAGCTCATAGGCGGCCCTTGGGTCGCCCTCGTCGGCAAGGCGCAGCCTAAGACTGCCCAGGCGTCCCCATTGCAAAGGTACGCGCAGTGTCGTAGGTGCAGGCTTCCACGATGATGCCTCTGCAGGGACTGGCTCTAGCACGTCCCCCTCGGCGCCTCCAAGCGTTACGGCGCTCGGGCTATCCAATGGTTCGCGTCTGTGCTTAGCAGCAGACGTCCTCTCGTATCTCTCAGTCGTGGCCGCTTGCCAGAGACTTGTGATCTCTGCATTCAGATCATCTAGCGGGTCGATCGGAATACCTGATCTGGTTGCAATCCGATGGCACACTTCCACGAAAGTCCGAAGCAGCGCATAATCTGGCAGCTTCTTCGACCTACCTTTCAGCAGATCCGCCACTGTGGATTTCGGGAGAGGCCTGAGGTATTCCTTGCCGACAGAGCGTTCTTCTATAAGATCCCAGGACACGGTCTCGATCCGCTTGAGCGACGGACTGCCAGCCTCAACCTTACGCAGCCTCTCCACTCTATCCATGAGCAGAGCGACATGATCTACATCCCGATCAGCTTCGTACATCTATGCGCCCGATCTAAACCTGAATGTCGGATTGAGGAATCTAAGTGGCTGCACGGGAAGTTGTGCATTGCCACTCATCTCAGGCTCGAGATAACCAATGATAGTGCCACATGTCGGGCGCATGTCGGTGCAGGCGCCACCCACCGTCTTGACCCGTAGATGCGGTACGGGCGATGGCGTCCGAATCCATCCGAATCCGTCCGGGTTCGGGCGAGAAGGACCGGGCCAGGTCATTCACACGCGCCCTGCGAAGTCCCCCTGATACCTCTGTCGCCATGAACCTCTGGTTCATCAAAGATCATTCGCATATGGAGGGGATAGAACATGAGCAAGGCAACCGTCATCTGGTGGGCATTTAGCGGAAGTCTGCTCTCGCTACTGATCGGAGTCGTAGGAGGCATGCTCGCCACAGCAAATGGCAGCACCCTCGCTGGCGCGATCATGGTCGGAGCAGCCGCCGCCGGGGGCTTTGCCGCCCTATGGATCACTGGCACTTCGGCGGTGCATGCGTGGCTGGGCAATCAGAAGCGGCCGGCGAAGAGCGCAGAGGACGTGCAGACTGACTGAAGTAAGGCGTGGCGAACGGAGCACACCCCGCTCTTGCCCCTGCTAGCCAGTCACCACCCGACCGCTCGTTCTCACGGAACAGACACGGAACAGTGATCGTTCAGCGGCGACCGCCAGCCCATCAGCACCCCGCCCGCAAACCAACGCGAGCGGGGTTCTTGCTGCTCAGGGCCTACTTGAGGAGTTGGCGGGCCATGACCATGCGCTGGATCTGGTTGGTGCCCTCGTAGATCTGGGTGATTTTGGCGTCGCGCATCATGCGTTCCACCGGGAAGTCCTTCGTGTACCCGTACCCGCCCAGCAACTGCACCGCGTCCGTCGTGATGTCCATGGCCGCGTCCGAAGCCGCGCACTTCGCCGCGCTCGACAGGAACGTCAGGTCCTTCTGCGGCTGGCCGTTCATGGCCAGTTCCGACTTCGCCGCCGCATGATAGGTGAGCTGCCGAGCCGCCTCAAGCTTCATCGCCATGTCCGCGACCATGAACTGGAGCCCCTGGAAGTCGGCCACCGGGCGGCCGAACTGCTTGCGTTCCTTGACGTAGCCGATCGCGAAGTCCAGCGCCCCCTGCGCGATGCCCAGCGCCTGGGCGGCGATGGTGATGCGGGTGTGGTCCAGGGTGGCGAGGGCCGTTTTGAAGCCGGTGCCGGGTGCGCCGATCATGCGGTCGGCCGGGATGCGGACGTTGTCCAGGATGACCTGGCGGGTGGGCGAGCCCTTGATGCCGAGCTTCTTCTCTTTGGGCCCGAAGGAGACGCCTTCGTCGGACTTCTCGATGACGAAGGCCGAGATGCCACGGGCGCCCGCGGACGGGTCCGTGACCGCCATCAGGGTGTAGAACTCCGACACGCCCGCGTTGGTGATCCACATCTTGGTGCCGTTGAGGACGTACGCGTCGCCGTCGGCCACCGCGCGCGTCTTCATGGCGGCGGCGTCCGAGCCCGCCTCCGGCTCCGACAGCGCGTACGAGAACATCGCCTCCCCCCGCGCCACCGGCGCCAGGTAGCGGGCCTTGAGGTCCTCCGAGGCCGAGAGCAGGAGCGGGACCGTCCCCAGCTTGTTGACGGCGGGGATGAGGGAGGACGACGCGCAGGCGCGGGCCACTTCCTCGATGACGATCACCGTGGCCAGGGCGTCCGCCCCGGCGCCCCCGTACTGCTCAGGAACGTGTACGGCGTGCACGTCGGCCGCCACGAGCGCCTTGTAGACGTCCCAGGAGAACTCCTCGGTCTCGTCCATTTCGGCGGCGTGCGGCGCGATCTTATCGTCGGCCAGGGCCCGGACCGTCTCCCTGAGCATGTCGTGCTCTTCGGCCGGCGCGTAAAGAGGGAAGCTCATGGAAGAGATACTAGGACGTCCGACCATCTTGTTACCAGCCGGTACGGTTTGCGAAGAGGTGCAGGTGGCACGTAGGAGGTAGCGAAGGCCGGTAGCATGCCTGCGCGATCGAAAGGAGCTCCCTCGTGCCATATCGCCTCACGGTGATCGGGACCGGATACCTGGGCATCACGCATGCCGCGTGCATGGCTGATCTCGGATTCGACGTCCTGGGCCTCGACATCGACGCCGACAAGATCAACCGGCTGAACGCGGGTGAGCTACCCATCCACGAACCGGGCCTCGAACCGGTGCTCCGCCGCGGCCTCGAATCGGGCCGCCTTCGCTTCACCACCTCGTACGACGAGGTCGCCGCCTTCGGCGACGTGCACTTCATCTGCGTGGGCACACCGCAGAAACGCGGCGAGTATGCCGCAGACGTTACTTATATGGACAACGCCATCGAGTCCCTCGCCCCGCTCCTCGACCGGGCGTGTCTCGTGGTGGGCAAGTCCACCGTTCCCGTGGGCACCGCCGAGCGGATGGCCGACAAGCTCGCGAGGCTGGCGCCCGCCGGTGGCGAGGCCGAGCTGGCCTGGAACCCCGAGTTTCTGCGCGAAGGTTTCGCCGTCCAGGACACCATGCACCCGGACCGCATCGTGCTCGGCGTACGTACCGAACGTGCGGAGAAGGTGCTGCGCGAGGTATATGAGCCGCTGGGCGATGTTCCGATCGTGGTGGCCGACTTCGCCACCTCCGAGCTGGTCAAGACGGCCGCCAACGCCTTCCTGGCCACCAAGATCTCCTTCATCAACGCCATGGCCGAGGTCTGCGAGGCCGCGCACGCCGACGTCCAGTTGCTGTCCCAGGCCCTGTCGTACGACGACCGCATCGGCGGCCGCTACCTCAACGCCGGGCTCGGCTTCGGCGGCGGCTGCCTGCCCAAGGACATCAGGGCCTTCATGGCCCGGGCCGGTGAGCTGGGCGCCGACCAGGCGCTGACGTTCCTGCGCGAGGTGGACGCCATCAACATGCGGCGCCGGGCCCGCATGGTCGACCTGGCCAGGGAGCTGGCCGGCGGCTCCTTCCACGGGTGCACCGTGGGCGTGCTGGGGGCCGCGTTCAAGCCGAACTCCGACGACATCCGCGACTCCCCCGCGCTCGACGTCGCCGTCACGATCGGGCACCAAGGCGGACAGGTCACCGTCTACGACCCGATCGCGCTCGACAACGCTCGTACGGCTCATCCCGAGCTGAAGTACGGCGATTCGGCCGTCGAGGCGGTTCGCGGGGCACATGTGGTGCTGCTGCTCACGGAGTGGCAGGAGTTTCTGGAGCTCGACCCGGAGGAACTGGGCAAAGTCGTCGCCACCCGCCGCATCGTCGACGGCCGCAACGCCCTCGACTCCGAGACATGGCGGTCGGCCGGCTGGCACTACCGCGCCCTGGGCCGCCCTTAAACCCCCAAAAAGCGCACCCACTGGGTGATCAACGGACGATAGCCGCGCCGCGCCCAGAACGGTGTCGACAGCGGGTTGGGCAGCGCGTGGTGGAGCACCATGGACGACACGCCCTGAGCCGCCGCCTCGTTGTGGGCCACCTCGGTCAGCGCCGCGCCCACCCCCTGACCGCGCAGCGACGGCGCGACGTACATGACGCCCAGATACGCCACCGGCGCGTCGTTCACCGACCGCGCGATCCAGCCGGACCGCGCGGGCGGCTGCACGATGACACAGCCCGCCGGCCGCCCGCCCACCTCGGCCAGCCAGCACCACTCCAGCGGCAGCACCTCCGCCGCCACCGACTCCCTGATGCGCTCCCCGGTGGACGCGCGCCTGGTCACCCAGCCGAACCGCGCGTCGTAGTCGACCAGCCGCCGGTACATCCGGGTGACCGCCTCCACGTCGTCCCCGGTGGCCCGCCGCACGGTGGGGGCCGCGGCCATGCGCTGGGGGCGCAGCCGCCGTACGGCCGCCACGGCGATGGGGGCGAAACCTCGGACGGCCAGCGCCCTGACCGGCGCGACGTCCCGGCTCGGCCATGACACGCTGAGCGCCTGTCCTGGCTCGTCGTTCCGTACGCCCGCCAGCCACCGATCGAGCAGCCCGCCGAGCGCCGCCTCCGGATCGGGGCCGGCGACCCTGGCCTGGAGGCGGTGCACGACCAGCGGCGACCAGGAGGCCCGCATGGCGTCGGGATCGATCCGGTCCACGGCCGCCGTCCCCACGGCGCCGGGCGCCTGGATCAGCGTCTCGACGCCACTGCCCGGCAGTACGTCCTGACCCGCGACAAGGGGGTCGGCAGCACGTACGCGGGCCGCGTGGCCTTTGATCGGATCATTCATCCCGGCACCATAACCGCCGGAACGGCCGGGAAAAAGGGGCTTCAGAGCTGGGCCGCCTCCGCGCGCAACCGCTCACCCTTGGCGTACGCCTGCTCCTTCAGCCGCTCCTGGAACTCTTCCATGCGCTCCCGCAGCCCGGCGTCGGAGACGGCGAGGATGCGTACGGCCAGCAGCCCCGCGTTACGGGCGCCACCGACCGCCACCGTGGCGACCGGCACCCCGGCGGGCATCTGCACGATCGACAGCAGGGAGTCCATGCCGTCGAGGTATTTCAGCGGCACCGGCACCCCGATCACCGGCAGCGGCGTGACGGAGGCCAGCATGCCGGGCAGGTGGGCGGCCCCGCCGGCGCCCGCGATGATCACCTGGACGCCACGGGAGGCGGCCTGGCGGCCGTAGTCGATCATCTCGGCCGGCATGCGGTGGGCCGAGATGACGTCGGCCTCGAACGGCACGCCGAACTCCGCGACCGCCTCGGCGGCCAGTTTCATGACCGGCCAGTCGGAGTCGCTGCCCATGACGATGCCGATCGTCACAGCGATTCCTCCGTCGGCACCGTGACGATTTTTCGCTCGCTTCGCTCTCTCACGTGTACTCCCCGGTGGTCAGGTAGACGGCGGCGTGGCGGGCGCGGGCGCGTACTTCGTCGAGGTTGGAGCCCAGCGCCGTGACGTGGCCGATCTTACGGCCGGGGCGCACCTCCTTGCCGTAGAAGTGCAGCTTGATGCCCGGATCGTGGGCCATCACGTGCTCGTAGCGCTTGAACAGGTCAGGGTCGTCGCCGCCGAGCAGGTTGGCCATGACGACCACCTGGGCGGTCATCTTCGGCGTGCCGAGCGGCAGGTCGAGCACCGCCCGCAGATGCTGCTCGAACTGCGACGTCGTCGAGCCCTCGATCGTCCAGTGCCCGCTGTTGTGCGGGCGCATGGCCAGCTCGTTGACCACGAGCCCGCGCGCCGTCTGGAACATCTCCACCGCCAGCAGCCCGGTCACCCCGAGCTCGTGGGCGATCCTCAGGCCGATGCGCTGGGCCTGCGCGGACTGCTCCTGGTCGAGGTTGGGCGCGGGCGCGATCACCTCGACGCAGATGCCGTCCTGCTGCACGGTCTCCACGACCGGATAGCTCACGCCCTGCCCGTGCGGCGAGCGGGCCACCAGCACCGCGAGCTCCCGCTCGAACGGTACGAACGCCTCGGCCATCAGCTCGACCCCGGCCGCGAACGCCTCCGTCACCTCGACCGGCGTCCGGCACACCCACACGCCCCGGCCGTCGTAGCCGCCGCGCACCGCCTTCAGCACCACCGGCCAGCCGTGCGCGCCGGCGAAGGACGCGACGTCGTCGGCCGACGACACCCGCGCCCACACGGGGCAGGGCACGCCGATCTCGGTCAGCCGCTCACGCATGACCGCCTTGTCCTGGGCGTGCACGAGCGCGTCGGCCCCGGGGTGTACGACGTAGCCGTTGGCGGCCAGCGCGCTGATGTGCTCGGTCGGCACGTGCTCGTGGTCGAACGTGATCGCGTCGCATCCCTTGGCGAAGTCGCGGAGATCACCAAGATCGCGGTAGTCTCCGATGCGCGTGTCGACGATCACCCGGGCGGCGCTCTCTTCCGGGCTGTTGGCCAGCACCCGCAGCTCGACGCCGAGCGCGATGGCGGGCTGCTGTGACATCCGTGCCAGCTGACCCGCGCCGACGATGCCCACGACCGGTCCGATGGGGCTGTAGGAACTCACGCCAGGTGAGCTTACCCGGGCGCGCCGGCATCCCCCCACTCGCCTGGGGCTTCGAGGGCTGGACGGCCGTTCCGGGTTGCCTCGCGAGGCACGACCGCCCAGCGATTCGCGTGCCCTCGAACTGCCACCGCAGCGTAATCCCCTGGTATCGGGTATGCCGGTGATAGACCGATATTTCGCAAGTTCTTCTTTGGACGGTATGTTCATCGGTCTGACACTCCCGCTACAACCTGGCCGGTACGCTGGGGCAGCAGGCTTGACTAGGGAAGGGACCGAGCAGAGACGTGCGCTTCGTCAGACGCCTCCACGAGCGGTTCGAGTCCCTGGTGCACGAGCTCGCCAAGTTCGGCAGCATCGGGGCCATCGCCTTCGTCCTCGACACGGGGCTGCTCAACCTCTTCAACCTCGGCATGGGCTGGGGTCCGCTGACGTCCAAGGTCCTGGCGACGACGATCTCCACCACGTTCGCCTACCTCGGCAATCGCTTCTGGACCTTCCGGCACCGCGAGCAGAGCGGGCTGGGCCGCGAATACTTCCTGTTCTTCCTGCTCAACGGCATCGCCTTGCTGTTCGGCATGCTGACGATCGGCTTCACCACCTACACGCTCGGTCTCGAAGACTCGCTCAGCTTCAACATCGCCAACATCGTGGGCGTGGGGCTCGGCACCCTGTTCCGCTTCTGGTCCTACAAGAAGTGGGTGTTCCTGGAGGCCACCGAGCCCATCCCGGTGGAGCTGCCCGACGCCGGGGTCAAGCAGGACCGCTGACCACCCGGTTCCTGCCGTCGTCCTCGGCCGGCCGCAGGAAGATGGCGAACGTCGCCGGCCTGCGGCGTACCAGCTCCAGCCTTCCACCGTCCGCGGCGGCCAGCGCGCGGGCGAGCGTCAGCCCGAGCCCGGTGCCTCCGCCGCCGCTGACGTTGCGCTCGAAGATCTTGGGGGCTATCTCGTCGGCGATCCCCGGGCCCTCGTCCGCGACCTCGATGACCACGTAGTTGTCGCCACTGGTGGTGGTGACGGTCACGGCGCCGCCGCCGTGACGCAGGGAGTTTTCCAGCAGTGAGGCGACCACCTGGCCGAAGCCGCCCGTGGTGGCCATCGCCTTCAGCCCGCGGGGGCCGTCGAGCCGCAGCGTACGGCCCGCGTCGCGGAACACCGGCTCCCATTCGGTGATCTGCTGGATGAGCACCTCGTCGATCGCGACCGGCTCGGCCTGGGCGTGGCGCTGGCGGCGGGCCGCGGCCAGCAGCTCGTCGATCACCGCGGTGAGCCGCTCGGCCTGCACGATCGCGGCCTCGCCCTCCTCGCGTACGACGTCCGGCTCGCCGGAGGCGGCGACGATCTCCTCCAGGCGCATGGTGAGGCCGGTCAAGGGGGTACGGAGCTGGTGGGAGGCGTCCGTGGCGAACTCGCGTTCGCGGGTGAGCAGGTCGGAGATGCGGGTGGCGCTGCGGTCGAGCACCTGTGCCACGCGGTCGAGTTCGGGGATGCCGTAACGGTGTTTGCTCGGCCGGGCGTCACCCGAGCCCAGCCGGTCGGCGATCTTGGCGAGATCCTGCAGGGGCAACGTCAACCGGCGTGACTGCACCACGGCCAGGCTCACGGCCACCGCCAGGGCGGCGACGGCCAGGGCCACGATGAGCAACAGGCGAGCGCGTACGTCCTGCTCGACCTGATCACGGTCACGACTTATCCGTACGTAGACGCCGGTGTTGGTCTGTGCGTCCTCGGTCATCAGGTGACCGGACGCCGGGGGGTCGCCGACGACGGTCACCCTCAGGGGGGTTCCGCGTTCCCAGATCTGGATGTACCTGCCCGGGTATTTCTGCTCCAGTTGCTGGGGGTCGAGCGGCGTCTCCTGGACACGGGCGTACTCCACCTCTCCCACGAGACGCTTGGCTTCCGCCCCGAGCTCCTGAGCCGCCTCATCGACGATCAGGCGGCTGACGACGACGCCCAGGGGGACCCCCAGCAGCAGGACCGCGATGACCGCGACGACCAGGGTGGAGGAGAGCAGTCGGCGGCGCATCCCCTACTCGCGCTCGAACCGGAAGCCGACTCCCCGAACGGTGGTGATGTAACGGGGCTTGGCGGCGTCGTCTCCCAGTTTGCGGCGCAACCAGGAGATGTGCATGTCGAGCGTCTTGGTCGAACCCCACCAGTTCGTGTCCCAGACCTCGCGCATGATCTGCTCGCGGGTGACGACCTTGCCGGCGTCACGGACCAGGACGCGCAGCAGGTCGAACTCCTTGGTCGTCAAGTGCAGCTCCTTCTCTCCCATCCAGGCGCGCCGGGAGTCGGCGTCGATGCGCACGCCCTGGACGACCGGGGTCTCGGAGGTGCCGCGCCGCAGCAGCGCGCGCACCCGGGCGAGCAGCTCGGCCAGCCGGAACGGCTTGGTCACGTAGTCGTCGGCGCCCGCGTCGAGCCCGACGACGGTGTCGACCTCGTCGACGCGGGCGGTGAGTATCAGGACCGGGGTCCCGTGGCCCTCTGCACGGATCCGGCGGGCGACCTCGAGGCCGTCCATTTCCGGCAGGCCAAGGTCGAGAACGATGAGGTCGATACCGCCCGACAGGGCCCTCTCCAGGGCCTGCGGGCCGTCGGGGCTCACCTCAACCTGATAGCCCTCGCGGCGCAGGGCACGCGCGAGCGGCTCGGATATCGAGGTGTCATCCTCGGCGAGAAGTACGCAGGTCATAAAGCGATCGTAGGACCTTAGGCGATCGTTTCCCGGGCACAGCGCGCGGTTTGACTCGTCGTTGACCTATCCATTGACCTGGGCAAACACGACTAAAATACGGTTGGTCGGGATTAAATTACCGCCGTTTCCCAGTATGGATCATCGGCCGATCATGCCCGAGCGGGAAAACGCTCAATCTCCTGGCCGAGAAAGTTGGAGATCCAATTCAGGATTGCGCTGGAATACTTTTTGTACGGCATATGACCGCAAGGCCCGGCAGAGGGGCCTCAGGGGCGCGGCGTCCGCCACTGGGTGTTGAGACCGCCGTGCCGCATCCGGCCCACCAGGCGAACCTGCATCGTCTCCGGCGAGTCGTCGCCCGCGTCCCTGCTGATCGCCACCACGCTGTGCCGTACCGACAGCTCGTTGGCGTTCACCACCATGCCCGGCGCGAGGACGAGCGCCACGCTGCAGCCGGTCGCCCGCAGCTCGATGACCAGTTCGGGCGCGCTGCGCACCGCGCTGGTCAGGTCCAGCAGCACGTCGCACCACGCCGTGTTCAGCTTCAGCCGGTGCGGCAGCGTCCAGCGGCCGTCGCGGCGCACCGAGCCGTGCCGCTCCTTGATGGTGATCAGCTCGACCGGCGGCGCGTCGCCACCTGGCATCGCGCCCAGATCAGCATAAAGCGGGGCGAGCGCGCCGACTGTACGGGCGGCCAGCGCCGCGTCCAGCCGCTCGTTGAACTCGACCGGGTCGAGCCGGCCGTCGGCGACGGCGGCGCGCAACAGGTCGATGACGCGGTCACGTTGCTCGTCGGACGCGCGCAGCGCCGGTGAATCTGCCGGCATCCGGCCTCCTTCGAGGCTAAGGGTGGCACCGAGCCACCGGATCGGTCTAAAAAGGACACTACTCCCAGGTGACCGGGAGGCTCTTGACGCCGTAGATGTCGGCGGTCTCCGGACGCAGGGCGACCTCGTCGGCCGGTACGGCCAGGCGCAGCGTGGGAAAGCGGTTGAACAGCGCGGGAAAGGCGACGCGCATCTCGACGCGGGCCAGTTGCTGCCCCAGGCACTGGTGGATGCCGTGGCCGAAGGCCAGGTGGCCGCCCTCCTGGCGGTGGATGTCGAGGGCGTGGGGGTTGGTGAAGCGGTCGGGGTCGCGGTTGGCGGTGTTGTAGGACAGGATCACCATCGTGCCGGCCTTGATGGTGTGGCCGCCCAGCTCGACGTCCTCCAGCGCGATCCTCATGAACCCCTTGGCGACGGTCAGGTAGCGCATCAGCTCCTCCACGGCTCCGTCGGTGAGCGTGGGGTCGGCGCGCAGCGCGGCCAGTTGCTCCGGGTTCCGCAGCAGCGCGAAGGTGCCCAGCGCCAGCATGTTGGCGGTGGTGTCGAAGCCGGCCGCCAGCAGGAGCAGGGCCATACCCTGCAGTTCCTCGTCGGTCAGGTCGCTGTCGAGCAGGTCGGAGAGCACGTCGTCGGTGGGGTTGGCGCGCTTGGCGGCCACCAGCTCGGCGAGGTAGGTCTGGGTGGCGGTGTAGGCGGCGATCAGTTCTTCGTCGTCGGTCGCCCCGCCGAGGAATTTGTCGATGTTCTCCTGGAAGAAGCCGCGGTCCTCGTTCGGTACGCCGAGCAGCTCGCAGATGATGATCGCGGGGATGGGCTTGGCGAACGCGGTCACCAGGTCCGCCGATGGCCCGGCCTTCTCCATCGCGTCCAGGTGCTCGGCGGTGACCTGCTCGACCCGTTCGGTGAGCAGCCGCATCCGGCGGACGGTGAACTTGCCGACCAGCGGCTTCCGGTAGCGGCTGTGCTGCGGGTCGTCCATGAGCAGGAACTCACCGGGCGGCGCCGGCGGGACCTCGATGTCGCCGAAGTCGATGGTCGGATGGTGACGCATGAGCTCCTTGCGGGAGCTGAAACGCGGGTCGGCCAGGATCGACCGGACCAGGTCGTAGCCGGTGACCAGCCAGCCCTGGTGCCCGTCGGCGAAGGTCAAGCGGCTGATCGGGGCGTGCTCGCGGGCCTCGATCAGCTCGGCCGGCGGGTCGAAGGGGCAGCCGGGCCGGCGGGCGGTGGGCAGCGTGGTGAGTTCCATGGTCGTTCCCCTTAGGAGATCTTGCGGCGGTAGGTGTTCATGGCGAAGGCGTAGGCGACGGCAATGATCCCGACGCACCAGGCCAGCGCGATCCAGAGGTCGGTGCCGACCGGCTGCTCGGTGAACAGGGCGCGGACGGCGTTGACGATGGAGGTCACCGGCTGGTTCTCGGCGAAGACGCGCAGCGGGCCGGGCATGGTGTCGGTGGGCACGAACGCCGAGCTGAGGAACGGCAGGAAGATGAGCGGGTAGGAGAACGCGCTCGCGCCTTCCACCGACTTCGCGGACAGGCCGGGGATGACGGCGATCCAGGTCAGCGCCAGGGTGAACAGGATCAGGATGCCGGCGACGGAGAGCCACGCCAGCACTCCCGCCCCCGAGCGGAACCCCATCAGCAGGGCGACGAGCACGACGACCACGAGCGAGATCACATTGGCGACCAGCGACGTCAGCACGTGCGCCCACAACACCGACGAACGCGCGATCGGCATCGATTGGAAGCGCTCGAAGATGCCGCCCTTCATGTCCAGGAAGAGCCGGAACGCGGTGTAGGCGATGCCCGAGGCGACCGTGATGAGCAGGATGCCGGGCAGCAGGTAGTTCACATACGACGCTCCGCCTACGTTGATCGCGCCGCCGAACACGTAGACGAACATCAGCATCATGGCGATCGGCATGACCGCGGTCGTGATGATGGTGTCCGGGCTGCGGGCGATGTGGCGCAGGGATCGTCCCAGCAGGGTGACGGTGTCGCCGACGAAATGCCTGCTCATCGTGATTCCTTCGTGCCGTTGTCGCCGACGAGGGCGAGGAAGACGTCTTCGAGGGTCGGCTGCTTTTCGACGTATTCGACCTTGGCGGGCGGGAGCAGTTGCTTGAGCTCGGCCAGGGTGCCGTTGACCAGGATCCGGCCCTCGTGCAGGATCGCGATCCGGTCGGCGAGTTGTTCGGCCTCGTCCAGATACTGGGTGGTGAGCAGCACCGTCGTGCCGTTGGCGGCGAGCTCCCGGACGGCCTGCCACACCTCGATGCGCGCCTGGGGGTCGAGCCCGGTGGTCGGCTCGTCGAGGAAGATGACCGGCGGATTGCCGATGAGGCTCATCGCGATGTCGAGCCGGCGGCGCATACCGCCCGAATAGGTGGACACCTTCCGCGCGCCGGCGTCGGTCAGCGAGAACCGGGCGAGCAGGTCGTCGGCGATCTTGCCCGGGTTCTTGAGGTGCCGTAGTCGGGCGACCAGCACCAGGTTCTCCCGGCCGCTGAGGATCTCGTCGACGGCGGCGAACTGCCCGGTGAGGCTGATCGACTCGCGGACGTTCGCGGCCTGCGTGGCGACGTCGAAGCCCTGCACGGCGGCGGTGCCCGCGTCGGCCTTGAGCAGCGTGGACAGGATCTTCACGACCGTGGTCTTGCCCGCCCCGTTCGAGCCGAGCAGGGCGAAGATGCTGCCCCGCGCCACGTCGAAGTCCACGCCGCGCAGCACCCGCAGGTCCTTGTACGACTTCTCCAGGCCCTGCACATGGATCACAGGCTTGTCGGCTGTCATTCAGTTGTCCGTTCTCTGGTCCGTCACGGCCTACTCGCAGAAGATGCGCAGGTAGCCGTCGGTCATGTCCATCTCCACGATCGTCTCGTCGAGGTGCTCCACGAGCGCTTCGAGCTGTTCGGGCTTGAGCTGCGCCAGGTCGAACGGCACACCCGCCTTGTCCAGCTCGGCGTTGGCCCGCTCCAGTGCCCGCGGCGGGACCAGGGCCACCAGTTGTACGCCGGCCCGCAGCAGTTGCAGCGGCACCCGGATGTTGAGCCGCCCCGGCTCGTCACCCTCCTCGGCGAACTGCATCATCACCCGCAGATACTTCGCCTTGCCCTTCGGCCGGGCGCCGGGACTCGGCGCCGCCGGCAACAGGTCCCGTTCGAGCGCGACGATGAGCCGCTCCGCCTCCTCCGCGGTGATCTTGCCCTCGGCCAGCATGCCGAGGACGTCCTTGCGCTGTTCGTTCATCGCGACCTCTCTATCGGATGGCTACGAGCACGGCCGTACGACTGAACTCCATGTCGACCCGGGTGCCGGGCAACGCGCAGACGATGCGCCAGCCGGTGCCGAGGGCCCGCACCAGATCGACGCGGTAGATGCGGCAGGCCACGGCACCCCCCAGTAAGGCCAGGGCCAGGACCGGCGAGAGCACGAGCACCACCGGGAGCACCGGGACCCAGACCCGGATGGCGCGACGGTCCGGGCGTTTGACCCGCACCGTCAGCAGTTGCGGCATCACGTGGGCCCCTCCAATTCGGACAAGGCCTGCTCCGCGGTGATCTCGCCGCGACGCAGCCGATCGATGACCTCGGCCGTCGGCGGCGCCGGATCGGTCTCGACGAAGTCGAGCATCTGCGTGATCCGGTTAAGCCGGGCCTTGATCGTCGGGTAGCTCACCCCGAAGATGCGTTCCATCTGCTTGATGGAGCCGTGGCACCGTACGAAGGCCGTGACGAAGACCTGATCCTCGACGCTGAGCTGAGCCAGCTGCGGCAGCTCGAACGCGCCCTCGATCGCGACGCCGTTGCCCGCCAGACGCACCCGCTCGACGAGAAACGGCTGGCCCCGCGTCAGGTTCGTGAGCTCCTGCCAGTCCATCGCCTGCTCTGTCATATCTCAAGTTATACCCGACAGCTCCTCAATATTTCAAATCTCGATCTTGATTTTCTTAATTCCGTACGCCCTTGCGGACATGTTCCTTGGTCAGCGCCCTCCGCGCGTGTAGGCGCGGAGGGACAGTGGGACGAAGATCAGCAGCAGTGCGGCCGACCAGAGCAGGACGGTGGTCACCGGATGCGCGAGCGGCCAGGCCACGTCTCCGGACGGGGCGCCCGGGTTGCCGAACAGCTCCCGCGAGGCGGCGGTGAGCGCGCTGACCGGGTTCCAGTCGGCCAGGAAGCGCAGCCAGCCCGGCATGCCGCCGGTCGGGACGAACGCGTTCGACAGCATCGTGAACGGCATGAACAGCGGCACCATCGCGTCGGCGACCTGGTCGTTCTTCACCGCCAGGCCCACGTAGACGCCTGCCCAGCTCAGCGCGTACCGCAGCACGATCATCAGCAGGAACGCCTGGGCCGTGGGGATGAGACCGCGGTGCGGCTGCCAGCCCACCAGCAGGCCCGCGCCCACCATGATGGCCAGCATCAGCAGGCCGGTCAGCAGGTCGGCGCCGGTCTGCCCGAACGGCACCGCCAGGCGCGCCATCGGCATGGAGCGGAACCGGTCCATCACACCGCGGGAGGCGTCGGTGGCCATCCGCGTCATGACCCCCATCACCGAGCCGAAGGTCACCATCGCGAAGAGGCCGGGCATGAGGTACTCGCGGTAGTCGCCGCCGTCCGGCACCTGGATCGCGCTGCCGAAGACGTACCCGAAGAGCACCACCATGACGGCCGGGAAGATCAACGCTACGACGAGTTCGCCGGGATTGTTCCGCAGCCGTCCTAGCTCGCGGCCGACCAGGGTCAGCCCGTCGGCGAACGTCCACCGCAGGCGGGTGTACGCGGTCATCGGACGCTCTCCTCGCGATCGGGTGTAGGCGGTCATCGGACGCTCTCCTTGCGGTCGGTGAGGCGCAGGAACACCTCGTCGAGGGTGGGGCGGCGCAGGCTGACGTCGGCCGCGGCGACCCCGGCGCGGTCGAGTTCGCGCACGATGTCGGCGAGCCGGAGGCCGGTGGCGGGCAGGGCGACGGTGAGCCGGTCGGCGTCGGCCGTCGTGGGTTCGGTGCCGGCCAGGGTGCTCAGGACGATCGCCGCGGGGCGCAGCGCGGCGGGGTCTTCAAGGGTGACGTCGAGGCGGTCGCCGATCGTGGCCTTCAGCTCGTCGGGTGTGCCGGTGGCGATCACCTGGCCGTGGTCGATGACGGCGATGTCGTCGGCCAGCCGGTCGGCCTCGTCCAGATACTGCGTGGTGAGCAGCACGGTGGTGCCGTCCGCCACCAGCTCGCGGACGTTGTCCCAGATCTCGCCGCGGCTGCGCGGGTCGAGACCGGTGGTGGGCTCGTCCAGGAAGAGCACCTCGGGGCGCAGGATGAGGCTGGCGATCAGGTCGAGGCGGCGCCGCATGCCGCCGGAGTAGCCGGCGACCTGCCGGTCGGCGGCGTCCATCAGGCCGAACCGTTCGAGCAGTTCGTCGGCCCGCCGGTGCGCCTCGCGACGGGACAGGTGGGACAGGCGCCCGAACATGCGCAGGTTGCCCCGGCCGGTGAGCTTCTCGTCCACGGCGGCGTACTGGCCCGCGAGCCCGATCCTGGCCCGCACCTCGCCCGCCTGGCGGACGACGTCGTATCCGGCGATGCGGGCGTGCCCGGCGTCGGGGTCGGACAAGGTCGCCAGGATGCGTACCGCGGTCGTCTTCCCGGCCCCGTTGGGCCCCAGCACGCCACAGACCGTTCCTCTCGGAACGCTCAGATCCAGCCCTCGTAGTGCATGGGTGTCGCCGAAGGACTTGTGCAGCCCCTCGGCGACCACGATCGGATCAGGCATGACCCCTCCACTGGGTACGTTGTACGTGGTTTTGGGTCAGGCTAGATTACTGGGTACCATGTACGCAACTAGGGGGTGCGACGGTGACCGACGCCGAGTACGTGAACATCTGGATGCGCCCCGAGCGCCCCGCCCGCGGCCCGAAGCCCGCCTACACCCGCGCACAGATCACCGAGGCGGCGATCCGGATCGCCGACGCCGAAGGGCTGGAGGCCGCCACCATGCGGCGGATCGCCGCCGAGATCGGCGCCGGCGCGATGTCCCTCTACCGGTACGTCCCGAGCCGCGACGACCTCATCATGCTCATGGCCGACCGGCTGATGGGCGAGATCGACGTCACGGGCATGCCCTCGGGCGACTGGCGCGCCGACCTGACCCGCTACGCCGACGGGCAGCGGGCCATGTGGCTGAGGCACCCGTGGATCGCCAGCGTGCAGCGGTCGCTCCCCGGCTTCGGCCCCAACCAGCTGCTCCTGATCGAACGGCTGATGGGAGTGCTCGACCCCTTCGTCTCCATCGACGAGAACCTCGGCCTCATGGCCATCCTGAACGGCTACGTCGAGGGCACCGTCCGCGAGGAGGTCAGCTCGGCCGAGGAGCTCCGCCGCAGCGGGCTCAGCGAGCCGGAGTGGATGGCGCGCAGTTACCCGTACGTCGACAGGCTGGTGAAGAGCGGGGACTACCCGATCTTCACCAAGATCGTGATGGAGGCGCGCCAGCCGCACCTGAGCCGCGACGACCAGTTCCGGCACGGGCTCCAACGTGTCCTCGACTGCATCGCCGCGGCCCTCCCCGCAACGGGAAGCCGGTAGACCTTATGCGAGGTGCCGGGCGAAGAACCGCAGCGCGTCGCCGGTTTCGAAGGCGGGGATGCCCCCATGGTCGCCAGGGTTGGCGTGCAACGTCTTTTCTGTCGAGCCCAGAGCATCGAACAGCGCCAAAGCCTGCTCCCTGGGCACCCGCGTATCGTCCCATTGGACCAGGAACCGCACCGGCACGGTCACTTGCGCGGCGGTTTCAGCCAGCCCGTGCACACCGAGCAGGCCCAGCACCGCGGCGCGGATCCGGGGTTCGGCGGCGAGCAGCGGCATCCCGAGCCCGCACCCCATCGACACGCCCCAATAGCCGACAGGACCGGCGCCCACATGGTCGAGCTCCTGGACAGCGGTCACAACGGCCTGCCACTCGGCGACGGCCTGCCCGGCCAGCAGGTCATGCATGCCCGCGACCAGTTCGGCCGGATCCTCTCCGGCGGCGATACGGGTCCGCATGCCGCCCGCGTACTGGATGAACCTTTCGCTTTTGGGCCGGTCTCCGTGGTTCGGGGCATCGACGGCGGCGACGGCGAACCCGCCTTCGGCGGCGAACCGTTGCGCGCCGGCCAGGACGCCGGGAGCCTTCTTGTGCTGGCCGCCGCCGTGTCCCATCAGGATCAACGGGCGGGGGCCGGTGGCGCCTTCCGGCGTGAACAACACACCGGTGATCTCGCCGAGGGTGAAGGACTGTTCGGTGACGCCGTCGGTCGACGTCGGAGAGGTCAAGCTGAAGCGCATGGCGTTTCAAGCCTTTCGGGGGTGCCTTGCCGGGCGCTCCCTAGACCATGCGTGGGAGGGAGCCCCGATCTGTCATCACAGCGTTGATCGGTCTCACCTCCTCCAGTCGTCATGCCGCACGGCACCGCCGAACATAGCACACGGCCTCCCTGGGCGAACGCCGCCTATCCCCGCCTCGCCGGACCGACGTGGAACGGGCCGGCAGTAAGCGGTGCGGACGCATGGTCTCTCCATCGCATGGCCGGCGCCTGCGAGGAGCGGCCTGATGAGTGCCGTGCCGTACCGGCTGCGAGGGCCCGTCACGTTCAGGCGGGACACGCTTCATGTCGCCGGGCAGAACACCGACTTGAGGGCGTCCGTGACGCGCCGTGGCACGGTGGAGCGCTCGGCATCGTCCATGGCCAGCGTCACGGACACGGCGAACTGCAGGCGGCCGTCCGAGGAGGTGTGGGTGGCGGCGACGAAGCCGGGCGCGCTGCCCCCGCCCCCTGGGGCGAACTCGGGATCGCCCGCGCACGGGCCACCCGAGGGCGGCGGCTGCTGACCAGGCGGCGGATCGGTGATCAGTCTGCGCAGCGACTCCGGCAGGAGCCTGCCCCGGCGGAAGGCGCGCTGGAAGACGCTCATGTCGTGCGCGGTGGAGATCGCGCCGCCGGCGCCCAGCAGGGTCGTGGCGTTGAGCCTGTCGACATCGCGCGGCCGCCCCGTCCCGTCCACGGCGTAACCGTGGCCGTGCGGGCCCTTGATGCCCGCCGACGCCTTCATGGGCAGGTAGGTGTCACGCATGCGGAGCGGGGCGAAGATCCTGCGGTCGAGTTCGGCCGCCAGCGACCTCTTGGCCAGCTTCTCGATGATCATGCCGAGCAGAATGTAGTCGGTGTTGGAGTAGCTGAAGGTCCCGATCTCCACGGGCCGGGGCCTCTTGCGCGAGGCCGCCAGCAGGTCGGCCGGGCGGTAGTCGGCCGTGGGGTCCAGGGGGTTCACGTCCGGGCCGATGAAGTCGGGGATGCCCGAGGTGAGCTGGATCAGGTTGCGTACCGTGATCTCGTCGGCCCGCTCCACCAGATCCTTCGCCACCACCTCCGGCAGGACGGTGCCGAGTTTGTCATCCAGGCTCAGTTCGCCCTCCTTGACCAGTTGCAGAGCCGCGGTGGCGGTCATGCTCTTGGTCTGCGAGCCGACCCGGTAGCGGGCGCCGGACGGGATCGCGCCGCCCTTGCCGTTGAGCAGGCGGGATCCGGCCGATCCCGTCCCGACCCGCTTGCCGTCCACATAGACCTCGCCGATGGCACCCACGACATGGCCTGTACGTACCAAGGCTTCCATCGCCTTCTGTACGTTCCCGACCGCGACGGGTCCGGGGGATGCCGAGGCCGGGGCGGGCGCGGCCACGCTCAGAGCCAGCGCCGCGCACGCCCCCGAGGCGACGCGAGCCACTGCCGCTCGACGCGAAATCATGAAATCTCCCTCTGTGGCGGTCCTCGAAATCAGATGACGAGCCACAGTTCTAGTGCTGTGACCGGAAACGATCACGGTGTTGGCGCGTAGGACGCTTCTGCCGGTTGGATGGGTGCTGATCACGTTCGATCGGCGCTCGGGAGGTCAGGTGACGCAACCGGTCAGGGTCCGCAGGCTCACAGAACCGGAAGGGCAGAAACTACAGCGCATCGTGCGGCGCGGCACGACCAGCACGGTGCGCTACCGGCGGGCGATGATCCTGCTGGCCTCGGCCGGCGGCAACACCGTGCCGGTCATCGCCCGACTGGTGCAGGCCGATGAGGACACCGTGCGCGATGTGATCCACCGTTTCAACGAGATCGGGCTGGCCTGCCTGGACCCTCAGTGGGCGGGAGGCCGTC
>NZ_FNVT01000054.1:10582-15061 GCF_900108335.1 Nonomuraea solani | reverse complement strand
TGCTGACCGAGGCCCAGCCTTGGCCTCGGGAGGCGGACCGGCCGCGCCGGGCGGGAGTGTCGTCGTTCGGCATCTCCGGCACCAACGCTCATGTGATCGTGGAAGAGCCGCCCGTTGAGGAGCCGTCGGTGGCCGGCGCCGGTGAGGAAGCGCTCGCCAGCGAGGGCCCAGCCGAGACGGGATCGTCCGTTTCGGCTGGAACGGTCGGCACCGCCGGTCAGATTTTGCCGGTGGCGCTGTCGGCCAAGAGCGAGGCGGCGCTGCGAGCGCAGGCCGACCGGCTGGCCGGATTCATGGCCGAACACGATGCGGCTGGCCCGGTGGAGGTGGCGGCCGGACTGGCGCGCCGGGCGGCGTTGGAGTACCGGGCGGTGCTGCCGACGGCGGACCGAGAGGGTCTGCTGGCCGGGTTGCGTGCGTTGGCGGCTGGGGAGTTGGAGTCGTCTTCGGTGGTGGGCCGGGTGCGGCCGGGCCGGGTGGCGGTGCTGTTCTCCGGTCAGGGTGCCCAGCGGCCCGGGATGGGTCGCGAGCTGTATGCGGCTTTCCCAGTGTTCGCCCACGCCTTCGACGAGACCTGCGCGCTACTGGAAACCGAACTCGCTACCGCAAAGGTGGCCGGTGGTGCGAGCCTGCGGGAGATCATCCTCGGCCAGACCGATGGGATGCTGGATCAGACGGTGTTCGCCCAAACCGGGCTGTTCGCCCTCGAAACGGCCTTGTACCGACTGCTCGAATCGCTGGGCATCCGGCCCGATTACGTGGCCGGGCATTCGCTGGGCGAGATCACCGCCGCGCATGTCGCTGGGGTGCTGGACCTGGCGGACGCGTGCCGCCTGGTGGCCGCCCGTGGCCGGTTGATGCAGGCGCTGCCGGCCGGGGGTGCGATGGCGGCGATCGGCTGCGGCGAAGACGTGCTCGCCCCGGTGCTGGCCGGTCACGACCAGATAGCGGTGGCCGCGGTCAACGCGCCCGGCGCGGTGGTGATCTCCGGTGCATCCGACCAGGTCACCCAAGTTGTCGACTGGGCACGGCAGCACGGGCACCGCACCCGCCCGCTGCGGGTGTCGCACGCGTTCCACTCCCCGCTGATGGAGCCGATGCTGGCCGAGTTCGGGCAGGTGGTGGCAGGGTTGGCGCTGCGGCGTCCGGAGCTGCCGCTGGTGTCCAACGTTTCGGGAGACCTGGCCGGAGCCGAGATCACTCGGGCCGAGTACTGGGTGGATCACGTACGCCGACCGGTGCGGTTCGCCGACACCGTCACCACCCTGCACGGGCACGGCGTCGGCTGTTTCATCGAGGCAGGCCCGGACGCTCAGCTCACCCCCATGATCGAACAAACCCTCACCGACCACGAGGAGTCCTCGGTGGTGGCGTTGCTACGCCGCGACCGGGACGAGACCACCCAACTGATCGCCGGACTGGGCCAAGCCTGGACGCGTGGCACGGCCGTGGATTGGACTGCCTGGCCGACCAGTGCCCGCACCGGCGAGCTGGATCTGCCCACCTATCCCTTCCAGCATCGCCGCTACTGGCTTCAACTGGCCCCGGCGGGCGATCCGGCCGCACTGGGTCTGGGTGCCGCCGACCACCCGATCTTGGGTGCGGTCGTGGAGCAGCCTGACGGCGGCGCCATCCTGACCGGGCGGTTGTCGGTCACCGACCAGCCCTGGCTGGCCGACCACGTCATCAACGCCACCCCGATCCTGCCCGGCACCGCCTTCGTCGAACTCGCCCTGCGCGCCGGCGACCAGGTCGGCTGCCCGGCCATCGACGAACTCACCCTGCAGGCCCCCCTGCCCATCCCCGACACCAACGGCAGCGTCGCCGTCCAGATCACCGTGACCGCACCAGACGAAAACGGCCGACGCCAGATCGGCATCCACTCCAAAGACGACCACGGACACTGGACCCGCCACGCCACCGGCACCCTCACCCCTGCCCAAGCCACCCCGGCGGACCTGAGCCACGCCTGGCCCCCGCCGGACGCTCAACCGCTGGACACCACCGGCCTGTACGACCGCCTGGTCGACCACGGCTACGGCTACGGCCCCGCCTTCCACGGCCTCACCCACGCCTGGAAACACGGCGACGACCTCTACGCCGACATAACCCTCCCCGAAGAAGCCGGACAGACCACCCGATACGGTCTACACCCCGCGCTCCTCGACGCCGCGATGCACGTGGACCTGGTGGCCGGGCCGAAGGCCACGCTGATCCCGTTCAACTGGAACGGCGTCACGATGCACGCCGCCGGCGCCGACGCGGTGCGAGTACGGTTGCGCCGGCTGGACGGCGACGAGGTCACCCGGCTGGACCTGGCCGACCCCGCCGGCCGGCCGGTGGCCACGGTGGAGACGGTGGTGTCCCGGCCGGTGCAGGCCGAGCAGCTGGCACAGGCCCGCCCGGCCTCGGAGTCGCTGCTCGCGGTGACGTGGCGGCCGGTCGCGCCGTCGGGTCCCCTCGGCGCGGTGGACGCCTCCGACGCGCTCGTCATCGACGCCACCGGCGGCGCCGGCGAAGCCTCAGGCCGCGATGTGCCGGAGCGGGTGCGGCGTACCCTGCGTCCGGTCCTTACCGGCCTGCAGGGCTGGTCGGCCGGGGCGGACGCCCGGCCGGCAGTGGTGATCACCCGGGGCGCCGTGGCGGTGCGCGACACCGAAGCGCCGGATCCGGCGCGGGCCGCGGTCTGGGGCCTGGTGCGGGCCGCCCAGGAGGAGAACCCCGGCCGGATCATCCTGGTCGACCTGGATCCGGCCGGCGACCTGGCGGACGGCGTGCGCGTCGCCCTGGCCACCGGCGAGCCCGAGCTGGCGATCCGTGACGGCCGGCCGTGGGTCCCCCGGTTGACCCGCGCCGCACTCCCGCGCGAGGATCACGCCGGCCGGGTATCGCGCGCCGCGGCCATCGACCCGTACGACGCGGCCTGGCCGGCCGATGGCACCACGCTGATCACCGGAGGCACCGGCGGGCTGGGCGCCCTGATGGCCCGGCATCTGGTGGCCGAACACGGCGTACGGCACCTGCTGCTGATCTCCCGCCGGGGCCTGGACGCCCCCGGGGCGGCCGAACTCCGCGACGAGCTGGCCGAACAGGGCACCGAGGTCACCATCGCCGCCTGCGACGTGGCCGACCGGGAGGCCCTCGCCGTGCTGCTGGAGGAGATCACCCATCCTCTGCGCGCCGTGGTGCACACCGCGGGAGTGATGGCCGGCGGGGTGCTGGGCACGCTGACGGAGGAAGGGCTGGACCGGGTGCTGCGGCCCAAGGCGGACGCCGCCTGGCACCTGCACGAACTCACCCAAAAGCATGACATCACCCGCTTCGTGCTGTTCTCCTCCGCCGGCGGAATGGTGCTCGCCGCCGGGCAGGGCGACTACGCGGCGGCCAACGCGTTCCTCGACGCGCTCGCCGCGGATCGCGCCGCCGCCGGGCTGCCCGCCACCTCACTGACCTGGGGGATGTGGGCGGTGGACACCGGGCTCGGCGGGCCGCTGCAGGACACCGACCTGGCCCGGGTGCGCACGCTGGGCATACCGGCGATCTCCGCGGAGACCGGGCTGGCGCTCTTCGACGCGGCGCTGCGGGTGCCCGCGCCGGTGCTGGCGCCGTTCCGGCCGGACGTCCGCGCGCTGCGGGCTCGTGGCGACGACCTGCCCGCACTCTTGCGTGACCTCGTGGGCGCGCGCCGTACAACCGCCGTGACCGCACGGACCGACGGGTCGAACGGCGCGACCGGGCTGCGGGAGCGGCTGGCCGGGCTGCCCGCCCGGGAGCGGGACCGCATGTTGCTCGAGCTGGTCCAGGCCGAGGCGGCGGTGGCGCTCGGGCACGACACCGCGGACGCGATCGACGCCGAGCGCGGCTTCGTACAGCTCGGCTTCAGCTCGCTGGCCGCCGTCGAGCTGCGGAACCGGCTGCGCCGGCGGACCGGCCTTCCGTTGCCCGCCACGCTCGCCTTCGACCAGCCGAACGCCACCGCGGTCGCCCGATACCTGGCCGAGCGACTGGCCCCGGCGGAGCCGGAGCCGGCCCCGGTGGAGCCGGAGTCTCCCGAGCCTTCTCCCTCTGCTGCGGAGGACGAGCAGCTCGCCGCGGCCTCCGCGGAGGAACTCTTCGAGATTCTCGACCGGGAGCTGGGTGGCGACGCCTAGACGAGTAAGTCCGATCTCCGGTCAGTGATCGTAGGCGGTCAGTGACCGGGTGATCGGTGCGTTGGTTGCGTTGTTGTGCCAGATCGCGGCGGCCATCGCCAGGAGGCGCTGGGCGACGCGGATGGCGACGCCTTCGAAGGACCGGCCACCGTGGTCTTCCAGGTCGAGCTGGCCCTTGAGGGTGTCGTTGACCGACTCGATCAGCTGCCGGACCTTCTTGAGCATCGGCTCGCCGTAGCGGGCCTTCTCGTTTTTGCGGGACGGCCGCAGCATCGTGATCCCGTAGTCGCCCAGCAGCGTCTCGAAGTCCTTGCCGGCGAACCCCTTG
>NZ_FNVT01000054.1:0-10572 GCF_900108335.1 Nonomuraea solani | reverse complement strand
TCACCGTGACCGCACCAGACGAAAACGGCCGACGCCAGATCGGCATCCACTCCAAAGACGACCACGGACACTGGACCCGCCACGCCACCGGCGCCCTCACCCCTGCCCAAGCCACCCCGGCGGACCTGAGCCACGCCTGGCCCCCGCCGGACGCCCAGCCGCTGGACACCACCGGCCTGTACGACCGCCTGGTAGACCACGGCTACGGCTACGGCCCCGCCTTCCACGGCCTCACCCACGCCTGGAAACACGGCGACGACCTCTACGCCGAGGTGTCGCTACCGACCGATCCAGCGGATTACGGCGTCCACCCCGCGCTGCTCGACGCCGCGATGCACGTGGGCATGCTGGCCGGGCAGGACACGGGGGAGCGCGGCCCGCTGATCCCGTTCAACTGGAACGGCGTCACCCTGCACGCCGCCGGCGCCACAAAGCTGCGAGTACGGCTACGCCGGCTGGACGGCGATGCGGTCACCCGGCTGGATGTGGCCGATCCGGCCGGTCGGCCGGTGGCATCGGTGGAGGAGCTGACCGCGCGGCCGCTGGCTCCTGGGCAGTTGAGCGGCGCGGTCCCGGCCCGGTGGTTGTACGAGCTGGCCTGGCGGCCGGTAGAGCGTGACGCCGAGACCGCTGCAAGGGCGCCGGACGTCGCGGTGCTGGATGTTTCGACAGGCGCTGGTGCCGGAGAGCCGCTGGACGGTGACATCCCGCTGCGAGCGCGGCGGGCCGTCGGAAAAGTGCTGGACGAGTTGCAGACCTGGTTGGCCCAGGCGGACACGCGGCCGGTGACCGTGGTGACCCGGGGCGCGGTGGCCGTGGCCGACGGCGAGGTCCCGGATCCGGCGCAAGCGGCGGTGTGGGGCCTGGTACGGGCTGCTCAAGCGGAGGAACCCGGCCGCATCACCCTGATCGACCTGGCCCCGGGGCGGCAGAGCACCCAGGATACGGTGGCCGCGGTGCTCCGGAGCGGCGAACCACAGGTGGCGTTGCGCGGCGACCGGCTCTGGGCGCCCCGGCTGGAGCGGGCCCGCCTCGGCGAGGAGCCCGTAGAGGCCTGGCCGGTCGACGGGACCACGCTGATCACCGGAGGCACCGGCGGGCTGGGCGCCCTGATGGCCCGGCATCTGGTCGCCGAACACGGCGTACGGCACCTGCTGCTGGCCTCCCGCCGGGGCCTGGACGCCCCCGGGGCGGCCGAACTCCGCGACGAACTGGCCGAACAGGGAGCCGAGGTCACCATCGCCGCCTGCGACGTGGCCGACCGGGACGCCCTCACCGTGCTGCTGGAGGAGCTCACCCACCCCCTGCGCGCCGTCGTGCACACCGCGGGCGCGAGCGCGAACGCGGTCCTCGCCGACCTCACGCCCGAGCTGGTCGACCAGGTGGCCGGGCCCAAGGCGGACGCCGCCTGGCACCTGCACGAACTCACCCAAAAGCATGACCTGGCCGAGTTCGTGCTGTTCTCCTCGTCGGCATCGCTGGTGGACAACCCCGGCCAGGGGAACTACGCGGCGGCGAACAACTTCCTCAACGCGCTCGCCGAGCACCGCCGGGTGGCGGGCCTGCCGGCGCGGACGCTGGCCTGGGGCCTGTGGGGCGGCGAGGCGGGCATGCAAAGCCTGCTGCGCGACGACGACCTGGCCAGAATCCGCCGCTGGGGCATGCTGCCGCTGCCGGTGGACGCGGCGCTGACGTTGTTCGACGCGGCGCGGCGGGCGGACGCCGCCGTGCTGGCGCCGATCCGGCTGGACCCGGCCGCTCTACGCGCCCGCGCGGACGGCGTACCCGCGCTGCTTCAAGACCTGGCACCGGCCGTACGACGTACGGCGGCGTCGGGCGGGAACGAGCTGGAACCGCTGGCCGCGCTGGGCCCCGAGGAGCGCCTGGAACGCCTGGTCGAGCTGGTCAGGAGGCGGGTGGCCCAGGTGCTCGGACACGCGGACCCGGAGCCCGTCGAGCCGGAGGCGGACCTGGTCGGGCTTGGCCTGGACTCGCTGGCCGCCATGGAGTTGCGCAACGCGCTCAACGCGGACACCGGCGTCCGTCTGCCGGCCACCGCCGCCTTCGACTACCCGACGGCCGGCGCGCTGGCCCGGCTGCTGGCCGAGGAAATGGCTCCGGCCGCCGCAGCGGCCAACGGTCAAGCCCAGCCCGGACCCGCCCCGGCGCACGGCGACGGGCCGGTCGCACAGGACCTGCAGGGTGCGACGGAGACGTTGAGCGGCCTGTTCCGCGCGGCGGCCGCCGCCGGCAAGATCGCGGAGGGGATGACGCTGCTGCACGCCGCCGCCGCGGTCCGTCCCCAGTACGGCGTGGCCGACGCCCCGGCTCGCACCCCGGTGGTGCTGGCCACCGGCCCGCGCCGGCCGCGGCTGTTCTGCCTGAACTCACCGATGGCCTTCGGCGGGCCGCACCAGTTCGTCCCGCTGGCCGCGGAATTCCGCGACGTGCGCGACCTCGCCGTGCTGCCGGTGCCGGGGTTCGTCCGGGAGGAGAGCCTGCCGGACTCCCTGGACGCCCTCGTGCACGGGCTGGGCCGAGCGGTGACCGGCGGCGCCGCGGAGCCGTACGCGCTGGTCGGATATTCCGCCGGCGGGGTCTTCGCGCACGCGCTCGCCGGCGCGATGGCGGAAGCCGGTCAGGGCCCGGCCGCGGTGATCCTGCTCGACACGCACGTCCCCGGGGCGGGGGAGAGCACCGACGTCTGGTCGTCGATCGTGGGCGGCCTGCTCGATCGGGAGGCCGTGTTCGGCCCGTTCACCGCCGCCCGGCTGTCCGCGATGGGCTGGTACGCCGCGCTGCTCTCTCAGTGGCGGCCGGCCGAACTGGCGGCGCCGACGCTGTTCATCCGCGCCGACCACGGGGTGGCGACGCCCGGCGGGACGCCCGCGGCCGTCGGAGCGGGCTGGCGTCCGGTCATCACCCCCGGTACGACGGTGCGCGACGTGGCCGCCGACCACTTCAGCATCCTGGAGTCCGAGGCGCGCCAGACCGCCGCCGTGATCGAGGAATGGCTGGCTCAGACGTCCGGGTGAGCGTGACTCACCCGGACAGCGCGGTGAGCGCGTCGGTCAGCTCGGCCACCTGGTCGTCCAGGTAGAAGTGCCCCCCGGGAAAGACCCGCAGGTCGAAGTCGCCGGTGGTGTTCCGGCGCCAGGCGTGCGCCTCCTCGACCGTGATCTGCGGGTCGTCGTCGCCGACGAAGACGACCAGCGGGCAGCCGACCGCGGCGTCCGCGGCGCACCGGTAGGTCTCCGCCGCCCGGTAGTCGGCGCGCAGCGCCGGCAGCACCATCTCGAACAGCTCGGGGTCCTGCAGGAACACCGGGTCGGTGCCGCTGAGCCGGCGCAGTTCGGCCGCCACGCCGGCCGCGTCCCGCCGGTGCACCCACTCGTCGGAGCGGGTGGACGGGGCGCGCCGGCCGGAGGCGATCAGGGCGTGCGGCGCCGTGCCGCGCCGCTCCAGGAGCAGGGCGAGTTCGAAGGCGATCACCGCGCCCATGCTGTGCCCGAACAGCAGCGTGGGCCGCCCGTCATCGGGGAGCGCGTCGGCGATGCCGGCGGCCAGCAGGCGTACGTCCGTCAAGGGCGGCTCATGCCGGCGCTCCTGCCGGCCCGGGTACTGCACCGCGTGGGCGTCCAGCGCCGGGTGCAGCGCGGCGGACAGCTTGAAGTAGGCGCTGGCCGCGCCACCGGCGTGCGGCAGCAGGATCACCCGCGCCGGAGCCTCCGGCGCGGGGTGAAATCGCTTGATCCAACGCTCGTCCACATCGTCCCTTCCGCAGTGATCCGCCCTCCGGCGGTCACCCGCGGCCGGACGCCGCGGGCACCAGAGTGATGACGCTTTCCGTGTTCCGCGCGACCGCGGCCGGGCTGTACAGCAGCGGCACCTGGGTCCCGGAGCTCCAGGGGGCGGCGAGGTCCGCGTAGTGCGGGCTGGCCGGGTCCCCGGACTGCCCGGGGGCGCTCACGAAGGTGGATTCGTCCCAGGCCCCGACGTCCAGCACCATCCGGTACGCGGCACCGGACAGCGACCGGTAGGCCCCTCGGATATAAGTCGAGGCGTCCACCGTGGTCACGGAGCCGCCCCGGGGGAACGGGCCCACGGTGTCGCCCAGGGGGTTGGAGAACAGCGCGTTCTGGAGGTTTCCCCAGCGCCAGGCGGCCGGGTCGGCGCCGAGCCGCCCGCGTACCTCGGCGTAGGCCGCGCGCAGCGTCTGTTGCACGAGCTGGTCCCGCACCGTGGCGCCGTCCGGTCCGAACCACTGGTCCGGCCGCTCCAGCGCGTCGATCACCTGCCGCACGTCGGCGCGCGGCACCCGGGCGGCCACCGCCGGGGCGACGAACTTGGCGAGGAACGCCGGGCCGAGATGGTTGGAGAGCCAGGGCTCGAACAGCGCCGCGCCGGCGGAGTCGGCGCTCGCCGTACCGTCGTAGTCGCGCAGGTGCCGCAGCGCGGCCGCGGTGTCCGGGTCGTCACCGGCCGGAATGCCGCGCAGCACCGCGACGATGCGCCGGGCGTACTCGTCGACCTGGTCGCGCTGGAGGCGCGCCATCTCGGCCGGAGTGTGCCGGGTCGAGCCGGACAGCACGTCCACGATGCGCTCCTTGCGCGCCGCCGGCTCCCACTCGTAGCCGACGCGCAGCGGGTGCCCGGCCGGCATGCTGAACTCGTTCGCGGAGGCGACGAAGCCGCTCTTGGGGTTGCTCACCCTGGGCAGCTCGGCGCCGTCGTGGAAGCCGTCCCATTCGTAGCGGCCGTCGCCGGGCACCGGCAGCAGCCCGTCGTGCTGTGTCCGCCGGGGGACCAGGGCGCCGGGCACCCAGCCGATGGCGCCCGAGGTGTCGGCGTAGATCAGGTTCTCCGGCGGGGCGGCCCAGCGCCGTATCCGGGCGGCGAACTCGGGGAAGCTCCGCGCGGTCATGGCGTCAAGACCGGTGAGGTACGGCGCCGTGCCCGGCTCCGACCAGGCGGTGCGCAGGCCGAACGCGAGGTTCCGCGCCGCGTCCACCTTCAGCACCGGGCCATGCCGGGAGAAGGTCAAGTCCACCTGACGGGGCGTCGAGCCGGCCACCGGCACCTCCTCCCGCACCGTGGTGAAGGGCACCCAGCGGTCCCGGTAGAGGTAGCGGCCCGGGTCGTCCGGGTGCAGGCGGTACACCTGAATGTCTTCCTGGTCCGCGGCGAAAACGGTGAGCCCGAAAGCGGCGCGGCCGTTGTGCCCCATGGAGATCCCCGGCAGCGCCGGCTCGCCGGCGCCGATCACGTCCAGGCCGGGCGCGGACAGGTGGGCGACGTAGCGCAGCGCCGGCGCCGTGGTGGATCGGTGCGGGTCGCCGGCGAGGATCGGCCGGCCGGTGGCGGTACGCGACGGCGCGAGCGCCCAGGCGTTCGACCCACCCGGCGCCGATGGCGGCGCCGACTTTATCGCGACGCCGTCGAAGGTGACCGGCGTGATGCCGAGCAGGTAGGTGTCGAGCACGTCCGCGGGCACGTCGCACGGGTCGAGACCGTCCGGCACCCGGGGCTCGTGTGCGGGCTCCAGGCGGACGAGGGCCCGGGCGGCGGACTGCCCGCCTGCGCACATCGCGCCCGCGCGGAGCGCCTCGGGGTAGGCGTTGAGCGCCAGCCCGTGGCTGCGGATCCGCACCACGTCCTCGGGCTGCCAGCGGTCCGGCCGGTGGCCCAGCCGGCGGAACTCCGGCGGCAGCGCCTCCGGGTGCGCGTTGACCCAGTCGACGTAGGCATTGACGCCGCGGACGAACGCGGTCACGGAGCGGCGCGTGCCCGGCCCGTAGGCGGCCCACTCCCGCTGCATGTCCCCGCGGTACAGAAAGAGCCGGGAGGCCCGGTCCTTGTCGACGTAACGAGGCCCGAAGGCTTCCGACAGCAGGCCCAGGCCGCGCCGCCGCCACAGGTCGAGCTGGAACAGCCGGTCCCGCGCGGCGTTGTAGCCCTGCGCCAGGAACACGTCGTCGGTGTTGCGCGCGTACAGGTGCGGCACACCCCAGCGGTCCACCACCAGCCGCACCGGCTCGCGCAGCCCGGGGACCTCGCGCGTGGAGGCGTCCGCCGTGGCCCGCGCCGCCGGATCCGAAACGGCCGGCGTGACTGAGAACACCGCGGCCACGATCGCGGCGACGGTACGGCGTAAAGCGACGATCCGCACCGCCGACTCCCTCCATGAGACGTCAATGTGGAGAGATTCTCGTCGCCAGGCGGAGGCCGGGTCAGCCCCTACCCTCCCCTAATTCAGGGGTCTCACCGCGCCCATTCGCGGTCGGGTGCGGACGGCCCCCTAATGCTCCCCCTCTATCCGGTCATCGATCTTGCCGCTCCGCTCCGCCCCTGCTTAGCCTCGGAATACTTCCATGCAGCAGAGAGGTAAAGGCTGTGAAAGGAATCGTACTCGCGGGAGGCCGGGGTACACGGCTGCATCCGATCACCGCCGCGGTCTCCAAACAACTGCTCCCGGTGAGCGACAAGCCGATGATCTATTACCCGATATCGGTGCTCATGCTGGCCGGCATCAGGGATATCCTCCTCATTTCCTCGCCCGACCAGGTGCCGAACTTCGTCCGGCTACTGGGCGACGGCGCCCGCTTCGGGCTGAACATCTCCTACGCCGCCCAGGAATCGCCGGACGGAATAGCCCAGGCGTTTCTCATCGGCGCCTCCCACATCGGCGACGGCCCGGCCGCGTTGATCCTCGGCGACAACATCTTCCACGGACCCTCCTTCTCGGAGGTGCTGGAAGAGAACGTGCGGGACGTGGACGGGTGCGTGCTGTTCGGATATCCGGTGAGCGACCCCGGCCAATACGGAGTGGGGATGACCGACGAGAGCGGGCGCCTGATCTCGATAGCGGAGAAACCGGCGAAGCCACTTTCCAACAGAGCCATTACCGGCCTGTATTTCTACGACAACGAAGTCATCGACATCGCCAAGAATCTCAAGCCGTCCGAACGGGGCGAGCTGGAGATCACCGACGTGAACCTGGACTACGTACGGCGGGGCAGGGCCAAACTGGTGGATCTCGGCAGAGGATTCGCCTGGCTGGACACCGGCACACCGGAGACGCTGCTCCAGGCGGGACAGTACGTGCAGACCCTCGAACAACGCCAGGGCGTACGCATCGCCTGCTTGGAGGAGGTGGCGCTCCGCATGGACTTCATCGACGCGGAGCAGTGCCACCGGCTCGGAGCCGAGCAGTCGCAGTCCGGCTACGGCCAGTACGTGATGAGCATCGCGAGCAGTTACGCGCCATGAGGATCCTGGTCACCGGCGGCGCCGGATTCATCGGTTCCCATTACGTCCGCACCCTGGCCGAGCGGGGCGACTGCACGCTGACGGTCCTCGACAAGCTCACCTACGCGGGCAACAGGGCCAACCTGGAGCCCGCCGAGGGCCGCTTCACGTTCGTGCGGGGCGACATCTGCGACGCCGCCCTCGTCGGAGAGCTGGTGGCCGCGCACGACCAGGTGGTGCACTTCGCCGCCGAATCCCACGTCGACCGGTCCATCAGCGGTGCGGGGGAGTTCGTCCGCACGAACGTGACGGGGACGTACACGCTGCTCGCGGCGGCGGCCGAGCACGGGCTCGGCACGTTCGTGCACGTCTCGACCGACGAGGTGTACGGCTCCATCCCCGAAGGTTCCTGGGGGGAGGAGCAGCCGCTGTCGCCCAGCTCGCCGTACTCGGCGTCGAAGGCCTCGTCCGACCTGCTCGCCCTCGCCTACCACCGGACGTACGGGCTGGACGTGCGGCTGACCCGCTGCTCCAACAACTACGGGCCGTACCAGTTCCCCGAGAAGGTCATCCCGCTGTTCGTCACCAACCTGCTCGACGGCGGCAAGGTTCCGTTGTACGGGGACGGCCTGAACTCGCGCGACTGGCTCCACGTGGCCGACCACGTCGCGGGGATCGAGCTGGTACGGCAGGCCGGCCGGCCGGGAGAGGTCTACAACATCGGCGGCGGCACCGAGCTGACCAACCGCGAGCTGACCGGGCTGCTCCTGGAGGCCTGCGGCGCCGGATGGGAGCGCGTGGAGTTCGTCGAGGACCGCCTGGGCCACGACCGCCGCTACTCCGTCAACGACCTCAAGATCCGCGTCGAGCTGGGGTACCGCCCGGCCATGGACTTCGAGAAAGGCCTGGCCGAGACGGTCGAGTGGTACCGGGACAACCGCCCCTGGTGGGAGGCCCATAAGGGTGCCGTAGGGGTGGTCGCCGCAGATCAGGGCGACCCGACATGACGTCAAAGGAGGGGATCATATGCAGATTCGCGAACTCGGCATCGATGGGGCGTTCCTCATCGAGCCCAAGGTCTTCCCCGACTCCAGAGGACAGTTCCTCGAGGTCTTCAAACAGCCCGCCTTCATCGAGGCCGTCGGCCATCCGCTGAGCGTGGCCCAGGTCAACTGCTCCGTCTCCACACAGGGCACGATCCGTGGACTGCACGCGATCCACCTGCCCGGTCAGGCCCGCTACGTGAGCTGCCCGAGCGGCGCCATCCGCGACATCGTCGTCGACATCAGGCACGGCTCGCCCACGTACGGTGAGCACGTCGTGGCGGAGCTGAGCGAGGACAACCGGCACGCGCTCTACCTCGCCGAAGGGCTCGCGCACGGGTTCGCCCCGCTGACCGGGCAGGCCACCGTCTTCTACCTGTGCTCCAGCACCTGGTCGCCGGAGAGCTCCTTCGAGGTGAACCCGTTGGACCCCGACCTCGACCTGCCCTGGCCGCGCGACCGTGAGCCCGTCCTGTCGGACAAGGACCGGGCCGCGCCCTCCCTGAAAGAGGCCGAACGGCTCGGCATCCTGCCTTCCTACGCCGACTGTCTGGCCCGCTACGCCGAACTCGCCACACTGGACGGAGCGTCGCGTTGATTCCGCTGTTCAAGGTCGCCATGTCGGAGTCGGCTCCGGCGGCGGTCGCCGAGGTCGTCGGCAGTGGCCAGATCGGCCAGGGCGCCAAGGTCGCCGAGTTCGAGCGGGGGCTCGCGGAGCGGATCGGCAACCCGCGCGTCGCCACGGTCAACAGCGGCACCTCGGGGCTGCACCTGGCGCTCCACATGGTCGCCGCCGCGGCAGGGGACGACGATGGCGAGGTGCTCTCCACGCCCCTGACCATGGAGGCCACCAACTGGGCCATCCTCGCCAACCGGCTGCGCATCAAGTGGGTGGACGTCGATCCCGCGACGCTCAACGTCGACCTCGACGACCTGGCCCGCAAGATCTCCCCCCGCACCCGCGCCATCGTCGTCGTGCACTTCGCCGGATATCCGGTCGACCTCGGGCGGCTGGCGAAGATCCTCGACGATGCCGAGGCGGCCTTCGGATTCCGCCCCGTGGTGATCGAGGACTGCGCCCACGGATGGGGCGCCACCTACCAGGGCACCCGCCTGGGCACCCACGGCAACGTCGCGGTGTTCAGCTTTCAGGCGATCAAGCATTTGACCTGCGGTGACGGTGGGGCTCTGGTCCTGCCGGACGACGAGCTGCACGAGCGGGCCACGCTGCTCCGCTGGTTCGGCATCAGCCGCGGCGCCGACCGGCTGCGCAACCCGCCGGACGTCGCCGAGTGGGGCTACAAATTCCACATGACCGACATCAACGCCGCGATCGGGCTGGCCAATCTGGACTGGGCGGAGGAGGTCGTGGCACGCCACCGGGCCCACGCCGCCCACTACGACCGGGAGCTCGCCGGCGTGCCGGGGCTGGAGCTGACCGAACGCGCGCAGGACCGCGAGTCGTCCTTCTGGATCTACCCCGTCAAGGTCGAGGACCGTGCAGGCTTCATGAAGCGTATGGACGAGGCCCAGATCATGGTCAGCAACGTCCACGAACGCAACGACACCCACACCTGCGTCCGCCGGTACGCCACACTGCTGCCCGGACTCGACAGCGTGGCGGAGCGCGTCGTCTGCCTGCCCGTGGGCTGGTGGGTGACCGAGGAGCAGCGCGCGCACATCGTGGAGACCGTACGGCGCGGCTGGTAGGACCAGCAGGTAGGCCGCGGCATCGTAGATGATGCCGCGGCCTATTTGTGTGTGTGCTTGAGGTGATATATCGGCGAATCTCAGGAGCGGTCCGTCGTCGACCGGGTGGGACACTCCACGGATCACGGCCCGCATCCCCCGTGATGCCTCTATCGGGGGATGCCTTTGCCGGGAGCCGCTTCCTCTTGTCGGGGGATGCTTTGCCTTTTTTCGGCCGCCGGCCGGTTTCGAGGACCTCGGCTAGACGAGTAAGTCCTATGTCCTGGGCCCGATGATCAGGCATGAGTAGAGGGCGTCCAAGATCATGTTGTGACGCAAGACCTGGACACCCTCTTGACTGCACTGTACGTGAAGATCGACGACGAGCTGAAGGGACCGCGATGGACGGGCCGGCCCCCGGTGCTGACCGACTCCGAGCTGGTGTGCGTCGCGGTCGCTCAGTCGCTGCTCGGGTTCACCTCCGAGGCGCATTGGCTGCGCTACGCCCGCAAGCACCTGACGGGCCTGTTCCCCTACTTGCCGCAGCAATCCGGCTACAACAAACGGCTGCGCGCCGCGCTCGGCCTGATCA
>NZ_FNVT01000055.1 GCF_900108335.1 Nonomuraea solani | reverse complement strand
TCGCAGGAGCGTTCGCCCCGTCTGCCGCTGCCGGGGCCACATGCTTGCCGGTCAGGCGCTCCAGGCCTGCCCGCTCGGCCAGCCGCAGCGCTGGGGCCAGCCCACTGTAGGAGATCAGATGCTCTTCATCGAAGATCGCGTGGGTGTTGCTCGCGGCGTGGGAGAATCGCACTTACGAGGTGCCTTCCTGAGCTGGCTGATTGAAGCGTAGAGAACTCCAATCTTCCCAGGTCAGAGGGCACCTCGCCTTATTTCACAACACATCCATCAGATTTCCCGCCGTGGATTCAGGCTTAGCGTAAGTCGTACCCGAGCGACTTAACCGACGCGCAGTGGGCGTTGATCGAGCCGGTTCTGACGGCGTGGAAGGCCGCGCACCCCCTCGGTCAGCGGCCACGAAGGCATACGCTGCGTGAGATCGTCAACGCGATCCGCTACCAGGGACGAACCGGCGTCCAATGGGACTATCTTCCCCATGACCTGCCGCCCAAGGGCGCGACGTACTACTACTTCGCCAAATGGCGCGACGACGGCACCGACAAGACGATCCACGACCTGCTGCGCCGGCACCTGCGCGAGAAGAAGAAGCGATTAGCCGACCCAAGCCTGGTCGTGCTGGACAGCCAAAGCGTCCACGTCGCGGCCGGGTTTCCCGCCGAAACGACCGGCCGGGACGTCGCCAAGAAGGTGCCGGGACGCAAGCGAGGCCTGGCCGTAGACGTGCTGGGCCTGGTCATCACGGTCGTCGTGCTCGCGGCCTCAGCCCACGAGAACGCCGCCGGGATCGCCCTGCTGGACCGGGTCGCCGCCGTCATCGAGGGAAGCGTGACCAAGGCGCTGGTCGACCAGGGATTCGTGCCCCAGCCGAAACGATGGGTCGTCGAGCAGACCTACGGGATCTTGATGTTCCACCGGCGCCTGGTCCGCGACTATGAGCATCTCCCATCGAGTTCCGAACTGTGACGATCATGCGGCCTTTTCGTGGGCGGCACCGTCGGCTTCGCGCAGCTCGATGATCGAGACGAGGGCCTCCATCTCGTGCAGTTGGTAGCGGCCAGGCACGTCCACCGCCTGCCCGTCCCGCGTGGTGACCCGGTGCCAGACCTCGCCCTCACGGGCGGCGGGCTCGCATCCAGGCGAAGGTCGATGGCTCCGACCGGCCCGAAGGATCGAACTCCGTACAGGCCTTCTCTTGAAGGCAGCAGATTGTTGAACACACCTCTGCTTCTGCCCCCTCAGCGGGGGTAGGTCGTCCATCCCTGGTTGGGCGATCCGTCGCAGGGGAACTGGGCGGCCTGCCCGCCGTTGGCGGTGCTGCCCATGGAGATGCCCAGGCACATGCTGCTCTTGCGGTTCTTCAGCGCGAAATAGTCCTCCGGGTATCCCTCGGGCATGACGAGCCAGTCCTGGTTGTAGTCGTTGGACGGGTTCGCCTGGATGGCCAGGGCGCCGAGGGCGGTGCTGGCGCCGTCGATGCCGAGGTTCTTGCCGGTGCCGGCGTTCTGCAAGCTGTCGTACGCGCCGGCCGCGATCCAACTCCACCTCTGTGAGAGTAAGAGGGGGTTTTCGGGCTGCTGGACGATCCTGGCGCCGTTGGCCGGGTTGCCGTTGAGGGGCTGCAGGTTCTTGTGGGATTTGAGGTTGTGCAGGTAGAAGGTCGCGGCCGCGTGGGCGGGTGGCGGGCCGGTGATCGCCGCGAGTGCGGCAATCATGACGGCGGCAGTGGTCTTCCGGATGCCGGTCATGTGATTCCCTTCGCTCTCGTCCAGTATCGGTACGGGGCCGTCAGGGGGGCGAGGGTGTTTCGGCGGTGGCCCAAAGACGCTGGTGCGCGTCCCGCGAGCAAGTCCGACGCCGAGCTCTGGAGCGGCGCTCGCCGCCATCGTTACACCTCCGGCGTCGCGACCGCGACGCTGGAGGCGGGACCCGGCGGGCGTCCTGCTCGTGTCAATGGTCATCGATGCCGAGCCCGTACGCCAGCGCGGTGCCGAGCCCCAGCGCGGGAAGCACCACCGCTGGGCCGGCGCCCGCGAAGAGCAGGTGGCCGGCGGGCCCACCCGAGCTGGCGAAGGCCGGATCGAGGACCTATGGACTCTGGTCGAGGCCGGCCATGTCGAGGCCGCCGAGCACCTGGCCGGGTTGCTGGCCGAGCAGGGACGAACCGACGATGTCCGCGCCCTGGCCGACGTCGGCGCTCCCTACGCCGCCCAGCGGCGGTCGCGCTGCTCTGTGACCAAGGCCAGGAGGAGGCTGCAGAACGCATCCAGCAATTCGGGCTGCGCTGAGCGACGGCGAGGAACAGTGGTGATCAGCGGCTCGTACGCCGTCCTCGTGCCAGCCCTCAACGTGCGAAAGAGCCCACCCTCCCCGCGCCTGGCTCACGAGGACCAGCACACCACAGGCACCGACTCGGCACGACATCGCCGTCCTGCGCCGCTCCTCGGCCGACGGCGGCACAGGCGACAGGGCCGCCAGGCCTATGGGATGGTTCTGACGGCCCCGCAGGGCGACTGGAGCGAAGGCAGGTCCCACTCAAAGCGCAAGCTCCGATGTGCCGCGCCGGTAGCGAATGGCTCGAGCGCACGCGATGGGCTTGAGCGCAGCGGGGAAAGCGCCTGCGCGGTCGCCGCAGCGGGGCAGCTCACTCGCGGTCCGACCGAAGAAGCCCTGCAGCAGGCGAAGCTCCTCCATGCGGCCTCGGGCCGGACCGCCAAGCTCGTCGAAGAACTGGCAGCTCTCCCAGTCGAGAGCGCTGATCGAGCCTCATGGCGGTGAGATCGTCGCGAAGTTCTTCGATGTCGACAAGTCACGGTCGATCCCGCCGTACCGAAGGCCGCACGCGGCGGCCCTGCTGGTCGAACCGCGTAACCCTGCTCGCGGGTTCGACGCGGTGGTGGTCGGCGAGCCGCAGCGGACCTTCTGCGGCAACCAGTTCGGGCTCATCTTCCCGCTGTTCGAACACTTCGCGGTGCCCTTGTGGGTGCCGGAAATCGGCGGCCCATCCAAGCGCCCGGCGGAATCCATCATCGGCGCTCGGCCGTCAGGGGGCGAGGGTGTTCCGGCGTCCACCGAAAGACCCTGATCCGCGGATGGGCCGCCCGGCGAGCAGGTCGGCGCCCAGTTCGGTGGGGTAGTGCAGCACCAGGTTGACCTGCCGGACGCTGGCGATCAGGTTGGCTTGGCGCAGCACGTGGACGTGCTCGCTGGCCGTGGAGGGCGAGATCCGCGCCCGGTGGGCCAGCTCGCTGGTGCTGCAGCCAGGCGCCTGGACGATGCAGCTCAGGATCTCCGCTCGGGTGCGCCCCAGCAGCGCCGCCAGCGCCTCGCCCCCGGCGGCACTCGCGGCGGCGGTTGCCGCGGTGCGGCGGGGGATCGGGTAGGCCAGGACGGGAGGCAGCGCCGGATCCACCAGAGCGACCGGGTTGCCCCGGCAGAAGTAGGACGGGATCACTGTCAGGCCCCGCCCCCGCAGGTGGATCTGGCGGTCCAGGCCGGTCGGATAGTCGACCTCCAGCACTGGAGGGCGCCAGCGCATCGCTGGCGACAGGTGGGCGAGCATCTGTTCGGCGCCGCCCGTGACGAGGTGCCGTTGCAGGAGGGCGCGCTCGTGGGCGAGGGCGGGCTCGGCCTGCGGCCGGTGCGGCGTGAGCACCGCCTGGCAGTAGCCGGTTACGAGCCGGTCGAGCCGCTTGATGGCCTGCCGATTGCCGCGTGCGAGGTCGGCCAGCTCTGTGGAGGGCAGGCCAGCGGTGCGGCGCAGTAGCTCCATCTCGGCCCGTATCCGCGTGCCGGGCGTGTCCGCGAGCGTCTGCAGGGCCTGCTCGTCGCCGAGCTGGGCTTCGATCGGGGTGAGGAAGTCGGGAAAGTACGGCCCCTTCGGCGCGAGGGGCAGCAGCAGCGAGCGGACGGACGCCAGCAGGCCGGCTTCGGTCAGGCGGGCCCGGGCTTGGCGCCGCCAGCCGGTCATGGTCGGCCCGCCGTCGCGGGCTTGCAGGCGGTGCAGGCTGCCTACCATCTCCCACAGCAGGTCGGTCCGGGTCGCCATCCGGGTGAGCGCGAGGTCTTCGGAGGTGAAGACGATCCTCAGCACGCCGCGAGAACGAGGGGACATGTCCTTCCCTTCCGGTGGATGGGGAGGTGCGCTTTCCTGACCGTTCCGGTTGCCCTGTGGTTGACGACAGTGCCAGAAACGCTGGGGCATCCGCATTAGACGGAAGCTCTCCCGGTCCCGTGCATGCCGTCGGGCGGCGTGGCCATGCCGTCTTGATCGCCCCCTTGGCAGTTGGGCCAGCGGGCGGCGGCTTGCGCAGCGTTCGACGCACCATGCCTTGAGGGCCAGTCAACGTGCCTTACGTGCCTGAAAGATCATCTCGCTCTGACCTGCGAGAAGATGCCAAGAACCCCAGATAACGAACGAGGCCACCCATCCCAACAAATCTACGGATGTGGCGCCTGCCTCTATAGGGGGAGTGAAATACAGAATATTAACACCATTATTACAATGGCATTTGCATGCTATCTATATAGGGTCGCGCTGTTTTTCTATATGAATGAACTTCTGATTCGCCTCAAGGTCGCCGCTTGGCGACCAGGCGAGGGTAAGGGCACGAGCCAACTGGGCTGAAAATCCTTGTGAACGTCCTGGAATGATCAGGGATGGCGATCCTCGCAACACGAGTAAGCCGTGGCACACGCCGGGCCGCGAACCACGCGCACCGCCGTCCGCTAATGCTTGATCCGCTCCTACCTCGGCACCGCCCGCAACCACGGCATCCACCCACTCGATGCCCTCCGCGACGTCTTGGCCGGTAACCCCTGGATACCACCTCGGTAGGCGTTTCTCCACGATTTGTGGCGATGTGCCGACTTTGTGGCCAGCGGCTTTTGGGATGCTTCGCCCCTTAACGGGGCATCCCTGCGCTCTACTGCGATCGCGGGAACGCCTGTTTGGTGAGCATATGCACATCGGATTCCGTCTGGTCTAGAAATGAGACAGAAACTCCGTAACGGCCTAGAGACGCGGTCGATCACACGGTACAGGTCAAAATTTTGCCATGAATGAGCGGAAGCCGTACCTGAGCGACATATCCGACGCCCGCTGGGCCTTAATCGAACCCACCTTAACCGCCTGGCGGCAGGCCAGACTCGAACGCCGGCCCACCGGCCAGCCAGCCTCGGTGGAGCTACGGAACGTCTTCAACGCGATCCTGTACGTCAACCGCACGGGAATCGCCTGGAAATACCTCCCGCACGACTTCCCGTCCTACAAACCGTCTACAACTACTATGCAGCCTGGCGCGATGAGGGGATCTTCGCCCAACTCGACTACGAGCTGACCGGCCTGGCCCGCGTCAAGCAAGGCCGTACGGCCGAACCGACCGCGTGCGTGATGGACACCCAGAGCGTGAAGACCTCCACCAATGTGCCCCTCACCAGCCAAGGAACTGATGCCGCAAAGAAGATCGTCGGTCGCAAGCGTGGCATCGTCACCGACACGCTCGGCATCATCCTCGCTGTGGCCGTCGCCGCCGCAGGCCTGTCCGACAACGTGATCGGCAAAGGACTACTCGACCAAACCAAAAGCGCTTACCCGACGATATCCAAAACCTGGGTCGACACCGGCTTCAAGAACTCCTTAATCGAACACGGCGCCAAATTAGGCATCGACGTCGAAGTCGTCTCCAGAAAAGCTGAAACCTGTGGATTCCATGTCGTCAAACGCCGATGGGTCGTCGAACGCAGTCTGGGTTGGCTCATGCTGTATCGCCGTTGAACTCGCGATTATGAGACCCTATCCGCCAGCTCTCAAGCCATGATCCACATCGCGTCAATCAATAACCTAACCAAGCGCATAACGGACGAGACCACCCCAACCTGGCGAGGAACCTACTAGAACAGAAGCCACAATCTACTCAAATCAAACGCCCTCTGAGATGCCGAACCCACGTGAGTTCCCGCTCACTTGATCAGTCACTCGCGCAGGTCGGTTGCCAGTCAGCGACAGAAGCGGATCTCTTGCATTACACCGGCCTCTGGGGCGCGCGGCGATAGATCATGTGAGTCACACCGATTCCCTCGATAACCTCCACCTGCTCGAAGCCGATCGGTGCTGTGGCGTTGAGCCCGGCCAGCACAGGCGTACCGCCGCCGAGTACCACTGGCACGACGTCCATCCGCAACTCGTCGAGCAGGCCAGCCCTCAGCGCGTCGGCCACGGTTCCGCCGGGACCGACGCCGACGTCGCGATGCCCGGCCACCTCGCGGGCCCGCGCGATCGCGTTCTCCACGCCGTCACTGACGAACGTGAACGGCGTTGTCGCCGCCCAGTCGGATGGTGGTGGGCGGTGGCTGACAACGAACACTGGTACGCCGCTCGGGTGTCGCCCGTCCCAGCCTGCGGTGAGGTCGAACAGGTTCCGGCCGACGACACAAGCTCCGAGCGTCTCCTGGAGTCCGCGCAGGTAGCGGGCCGTTGCCTCGGAGGTGCGGTAGGTCAGCCGGTCCGGATCGGCCGTTGGCGTGGCCACGGTGCCTGCCGTGCACCAGGCGAACAGCTTGTCGAAGCCTGACTGGCCGGGGCCGGAGATGTACCCGTCCAGCGAGACCGACGCCTGTGTGAAGACCTTTCCCATGGTCACCCCCCAGAGCATTCGCGATCTTGACAAAGCCGGACACTAGCACATATAAACCCATCAGGTTATGGAACCGGAGGGTTATGGAAATGGTTGCAAGCGACAGGCTGGACGCGACGTTCGCGGCGCTCGCCGACCCCACCCGCCGGGCCATCCTGGCCCGGCTCGCGGCCGGTGACGCCACGGTCACCGAGCTGGCTGCGCCGTTCGCGATGAGCCAGCCCGCCGTCTCCAAACACCTGCGCGTGCTCGAACGGGCAGGCCTGATCAGCCGCAGCCGCGACGCACAACGCCGACCATGCCGGCTGGTGGCCGAGCCGCTCAAGACGGCCACAGACTGGCTGGCCGACTACCGCGACTACTGGGAAGCGAGCTATCAGCGACTGGATGCCCTGCTGGACGACATGCAGGACGGCAAAGCGTGACCTCCCCGCACCCCGGCCTCGGGCTGCACGTCGTCGCGTCCGGGGCCACCGACCTCGTCCTCACCCGGACCTTCGCTGCTCCCGCGCCGCTGGTCTTCGCCGCGCTCACCGAGCCGGAACTGCTCCGCCGCTGGCACGGCGCCCGGGGCTGGCAGCTCACCGTTTGCGAGGTCGACCTACGCCCAGGCGGTGTCTGGCGGTTCGTCTCAACAGGGCCGGGTGGCTCCGAGATGGAACTACACGGGCTGTTCCGTGAGGTCGTGCCGCCTGTACGCCTCACACAGACCGAGATCCACCGTGACTGGGCTGACGGCGCGGCACTGGTCACCACCGTTCTGGACGAGACAGACGGACACACCACCATGACCGTCACCGCGCAGTACTCCTCGCCCGAAATTCGCGACATGGTCGTGCGCAGCTCCATGCAACGCGGCGCCGGCGAAGGATACGACCGCCTCGCCGCTGTACTCGCCACACTGCCACCACAGCCCCCCAACGAAAGGCACCATCCATGACCGACGCACCCGCCCCAGTCACCGAGATCCCGACCGACCTCGGGGAAATTCCCGAGGACTCCGGCAACCCGCCTGTACCACCTGGCACGCTGCTGCTGGAACTCGTGCCAGTGCCGGCCACCGACATCGAACGGGCCAAAGCCTTCTACCAAGACCAACTCGGGTTCCGCCTCGACGTCGACGTCAACCCGAAGCCCGGTATCCGCATCGTCCAACTCACTCCGCCCGGTTCGGCATGCTCGATCACCCTCGCCGAAGGCCTACCCACACTCGACATGCCCCCAGGAACCCTGCGCGGTCTGCACCTCGTGGTAGCCGACATCGAGGCATCCCGCGCTCAACTCGTCGAGCGTGGCGTCGAGATCAGCGAGATCGAGGACTCCGGCGGCGTACTCTACGCGTACTTCGCCGACCCGGACGGCAATACCTGGTGCCTTCAGCACATGCCCTGGCGCTAGTCCCAGGAGTATCAGGCAGGCGGTGACCCGGGCGCGTAGCGGCATCTGATCGTCGGTGGCTGCCCGGCGGATCAGCTCCAGACGGCGGCGCTGGGTCAGTGGTGCGGAGTTCCCGCGTGGCAGGGCCGGGGTTGAGGAACGGGCGGACAGCCGTTGGCGGTGAAAAGGATCTTGATTGCGGTGAGGTGAGGCTGCTCTTGGCAGCTCATCATGGGCAAGACACAGCACAAGAACCCGCGCACCGCCATGCGCTATGTCAAAACCCGGCACCGAAGCCATCGCCAAGGTCACCGAGGTGCTGGCGTCCCGCCGCCGTACCCACTGATCAGCGATATCTCAGGCAGGGCAGGACCCTACCCCTTTTCTCGTACTTGGTCTGGCCCCCAGTAGGGCGGGTTGTGCGGGTGGTGGTCGCCGATGCCGTCCGGTGTTCGACGTGGACGCTGAAGCCCAAGGCTTGACGTCCATGCCCGATCATGGTCCATGATCGGGCATGAACGCCTTAATCCGGGCGGCCCTGGTGGGGGCCGTGATCGGGATCGGGGAAGCCGCCCTGGCGCAAGTAGTGGATGACAACATCCTCGTGTTCCTGGCGATGCTGGCCATGCCCTTGCCCGCGGGCACGCTGCTGACCCTCTGGGGCAGGCTGCCCTTGTGGTGGCTGATCTCGATCCTGGGACCGGTCTTCGTCGTCATGGGCTTCGTCGCGGCTCCGGTCCCGCCCGCCGGGATCGCGGAGATGGGCGGGTGGGGCAGCCTTCTGGCCTTCATGGGGATAGGAGCGGTCGGCTACCTGCTCGCCGGGGCCACGACGCTGCCGCTGCGCATGGTGACGCGCCTGGCCACCATCGGGACGGTCCTCGTCCTCGGCATCGCCGCCGTCCTGGGAGAGAAACCCCTCTCGGCGCTGGTCGCCGCACAGACGATGGCGCGTGAACAAGTGCCCGTCATCGCCACCGACCAGCCGGAATACCGTCTCGACTCCGTCGACGAGGAGGAAGGGATCCTCTTCCTCCACTACGAGCGCCGGCGCGATGGTCTGGAGGTGGCCGTCACCGTCCAGGCACCTTATGGGCTGACGGCCGAGCAGGCTTGCGGCTCCGAGGTGCGGGGCGCGTGCGAGGAAGTAGCCCCGGGAATCTGGGGCGATCATGTGGACCTGGGCTCGACGCTGGTCACCGTGCGGGGGAACGCGCTCGCGGAGGTGACGGGCGAGCTGGCGACGAAGGACGACCTGCTCGCGGTGCTGCGGGACGTGCGCCCGATGGACGCGTGGGAGCTGGCCTGGCTGGCGCTGAAGGACAGCTCCTACGACCAGGGGATGATTGTCGCGGAGTGAGGCGTCCGGGGGCGTCCGGCGCGGCGGTGTCGTAGGACGGCAGGACGGCCCGGGCGGGCGGGTTCGACGACCGCCGTGCCGAGGTCGTCCCCGGCGAAGGCCCTGATCGAGTCGAAGGACTCTCAGAGCGTGATGACCTGCAGCTCGACGTGTTCGTCCGTGTCCCGCCGGAGCACGTACGCGCCCCGGTGCCAGCCGGTCCCGCGCAGCTCGGGCAGCACTGCCGCGTGATGGTCCTTCTCGGCCTGTCGTTAACGAAGCTGTCACCAGGTACACGCGATTGCGTTATCCCTGCTCAAAGCAGCCTGAATCGGAAGAGGCCAACTGTGGGCAGCAGCGGCTTCTTGCTCACCTGCCGCCGTGACAGCTCCGGCAGCCGGCGCACCGCGGCCAGCACCCGACGCCCGCCCGGCGCCGCCGACAACGCCTTGGACTCGCCCAGCAGCCGCAGGAACGGCCGCACGGTGTTGTACTTCTCCACCAGTGCGGCCCGCATCGCCACCTCGGCCGCGCCGTCCTCCTCGGGGACCAGTTCCTCCACCACGTCCAGCGCAGCGCGGACCTGTTCCTTGCTGGTGCCGGCGATCTCGGCCACCGCAGTCCACATCGCCGCCACGTCGAGGTCGGCGCACTCCTGATCGACCAGATCGACGCGTCGGCGGTGACACCACGCCAGTGTGACGGCCGTTCGCTGCCGCCTGCCTGAAGATGCCGTACTCCGCCGGACGCAGCCCAGCCAGCTGCATCGACTGCATGGCCTGGGGCGTCTTTGATGGGCGACGCTGTGCTGCCTGCACCTTGTGGCGGCGCAAGGACCGTGGTGAGGAGAATCCCAGCGCCGGGTGCGGCCGCTCGGCCCTGCTGCGCAACGGTCACTGCCGCTTGTGCTGGGACCAGGCCCGGGCCGAAGCTCACGCGATCGGTCCAGAGGGTGGAAGGGCCGTCGCCTCCCGTTTCCTGGACCAGGTCGGCGCCTTCCACCAGCTGTTCTTCACTGGCATGCTGAACAGCCGAGGCGCCTCGACGACCCCGCCTCGCACCCACGATCGACGCGGCGCGCCCCCCGCAAGCCGCCCCCTGAACCCGCCGCTCGCCCTCCGATTCGCTGGATCCAGCTCCGGCTGCTCGATGCGCGCCGCGACTTCACCCGCTTCGATGCCGCCACCGACGCCGACCCCGGTAACCCCTGGCTGAGGTGGGCCATCTATATCGCCCACCAGCTCGGCGAGACCCACGGCTGGCGCCGAGGCATGCACGACAACGTTCGGAGAGCCTTGACCGTCGTGCTGTCCCGGCACACCGCCGGCGACGTCATCCGCTACTCCGAGTTGTTCCCCACCGTCCGGGCCCTGGGCATCAGCGTCGAGCGGGTGGCCGAGGTCCTGACCGCGATGGGTGTGCTCATCGACGATCGGCGTCCCTCCTTCGAAGCCTGGCTGAAGCGCAAGCTCGACGGCCTGGGCGACGGCATCCGCGCCGAGACCGAGCACTGGCTCCGAACCCTGCACCAGGGAGGACCCCGCACCAAGGCGCGCAAAGGTGGACACCGTCTGGGCTCACATGAACAACGTCCAGCCCATCCTCCTGACCTGGTCACAGCGCTATGATCACCTGCGCGAGGTCACCCATGACGACGTCCTGGCCGCACTCGATGACCTGACCGGCTCCCGCCGGATCCAGCTACTGATCTCGCTGCGCTCGCTGTTCGCCTTCTGCAGGAAGACCGGGAAGATCTTCCGCAACCCCACCCGCGGCATCAAGGTCGGCCAGCAGCCCAACCGGCTCGCGCAGCCACTCGCCCCGGACGACGTCGACCAGGCCGTCCAAGCAGCCACCACTCCGGCGGCCCGGCTCGTCCTCATGCTCGCCGCCGTCCACGCCGCCCGCCCCGGCGCGATCCGCGCCCTCCTGCTGGAGGACGTCGACCTGGGCAACCGCCGGCTCACCATCGCCGGACGCCCCCGGCCGGTTGATGACTTCACTCACCAGATCTTGCTCGAATGGCTGGCCCAGCACCGCCAACCCCCACCTGCTCATCAACCAGATGAGCGCTCACGGAACGGGCCCGGTCAGCACCATCTACTTCGCCAAGACACGGCTGCGTGGCCAGGCCGCGACCCTCGAACGCTTGCGCGTCGACCGGCAACTCGAAGAGGCCCTCCGTGCTTATCTTGGGTTGTCAAGCGAAATAGCTGGTCAGCTACTTAAAGGCGTGTCAGGCAGGTAAGGCAAGTAGGTGCGCAGCAGTCAGGCGTGGCGGGCCATCTTGAACGGCTGAGATCAACAAGACGAGGGCCAGGGTAGGGATGAGGATCAGGTCCGGGATGACGCCGAGCAGCCGGCCGCCCCCTCTGTGTCAAGCCGCGGGCCGCAGGTGCTGCCGAGCCCATTCCTCGAAGCTGGTGAGCGAAAGGCCGAGGTCCCTGGCGTACTGCGGGCGGGCCGGCTGGCCGGCTATGTTCATCCACTCGTGTGAGGCGCCCATCGCCGGCATTCCGACGGCGAGTGCCTGCTCCTCGGTCATGTCCGGCGCGGACAGGTGCGTGCCCAGCGCGCGGGAGAGAACCTCGGCGACCTCCGTCATCGACAGATAGTCACTCGCCAGCTCCAGCTCGACCCCGTGGAACCGCTCCGGCTCGGCGATGGCTGCGGCGGCTGCGCTGCCGATGTCGTCCACCGCGACGAGGGACAGCCGGGTGTCCGGCTTCACGACGCTCACCAGACCGCCTTCAACACCCCGCGGGAACAGGAAAGCCATGGACGGCAGGAAGTTCTCCATGAAGAAACCCGGCTTGAGGATCGTCCAGCGGGAGAAGCCAGCCGCGCGAACCCGGTCCTGGATCGTGCTCTTGACTCCCAGACTGGCGTCCAAGGAGCCCCAGCGGCCTGCGATCCAGCCAGGAGCCTCGGTGTGCTGACCGGCGCCACTGGTGGAGGTGTGTACGAACTGCGGCACTCCCGCAGCCTGCGCTCCCTCGATGAGGTTGACGGCCTGGGCCACCTCTCCATCGAAATCGAAACCTTTGGCGGCCAGGGCGGGCATCTGAACAGAGAAGACGGCGCGGACACCCTTGGCGGCCCGCACCACCGAATCGCGATCGTGGAGATCACCGGTGACCAGATCGGCGCCTAGAGCCTCGACGGCCTTGGCTCGCTCGGTGTCGGGGTAACGCACCAGAGCGCGTACGGAAACGCCTGCGGCGAGCAGGGCACGGGCGGTGGCGCCGCCCTGCCTGCCGGTGGCGCCGGTGACCAGGACGGGTGCGGAATCTGCAGACATGGTGCTCCTCAGGGCTATAAACGGCGGGGGCCGCCGTTTTCTGTGCGATAAGATATGGCGGGCCCCGCCATTTAGCAACCCTGGAGATGACGCCCATGCCCGACCGCCAGCGCGCGGACGCCCGGCGCAACTACGCGCGCATCCTCGCCGTGGCTGAGGAGGAGGTCGCCGCGCACGGGGCCGGCGCCTCCCTGGAACAGATCGCGCGCATCGCGGGGGTCGGCTCGGCAACCGTACGCCGCCACTTCCCGACCCGCCGGGCGCTGCTGGAGGCGGTCTCCCATCAACGCATCGAGGCCCTGGCCACCCGCGCCCGCGAGCTAACAGACAAGGGCGACAGCCGCGATGCGCTCCTGGAATGGCTCAGTGACGTCGTCGCCTACTGCGTCGCGGCCCGAGGGCTGGCCGCGGCACTGGCCTACGACGGGGCCGAGCCCGACCCCGTACACGAGAACACCTGCTCGGCGATGATGGCAGAGGCGGGGAACCCCCTGCTGCAGCGCGCCGTGCAGGACGGGGCAGTGGCGGAAGGTGTCACCGTCGCCGACCTGATCGCGCTGATCGTCGGCGTCGTCCTCGCGACGGAGCACCACCCTGACCCGGCAGCCCGCGCGGACCGACTGTTCCGGCTGGCCGTGGCGGGCCTGAGCCCGCGGGGCTGAGAAGCCTGCTCGAAAGACCGTCCCTCGTCCTGCCTGCTTGATGCGAACCGTCAGGCGGCGAAGCGGCGGCAGGCGAACTTGAGCGGCCGATGGCCTTCTACGCTGGCCCACGGCGTGGAACCCGATGACTGCCAGAGGCAACATGACTGCGGCGACGCTGACGCACGACGCGCACGACCGGACCCTGAGGGAGATCGTTGTAAAGAGAAGGGGGTTCCACAGGTGACCAACGTGCCTGACAACCCCAGATAACGTGTCAGGTATGTTCGTCGGGAGCCCACTTGCCCTGCACGCCTGACGCCTTCTCGGCGCCCTAGATAACATACACGGCCCTGACTCTCTCCACCTCGCCGCCGTCTTCGGCCTGGACCCCAAGACCGCCATCCGCTACGCCGAAAACGCCCGAGTCCTCCTCACGACCACGACCGACGACCAAGACCCCGCCAGTCGAAACGAACCCAAGGGTCCAGACGCCCTATAAAAGCTGAAGATCCATGAGTTCATCTTGAAGGGGGGTATCCCTGTAGGTGTGGGAAGTGATCTTGCTGGGAAGCAAGTCATCGGTGGGCGGGGGCCCACTTCTTCGGGGGAGAGTCATGACGGTAATCGAGGGTGTCGGCGGCCGTATGCCGAACACGCTGAGTGAGACGCGCTCTACGGTGGGAGATGTGGCCGGTGAGCAGCAGGAACGTCGCCCGATCCGGGAGCTGATCGATGATCGGCTGCTGGATGAGCTGCTGGCCCGGTCCCGGGACGAGGCCGGAGGGCTGCGGCTGACCGGGGAGGGCAGCATGCTCGGCGACCTGGTCAAAGCGGTGCTGGAGCGGGCGTTGGAGGCCGAGCTGAC
>NZ_FNVT01000058.1 GCF_900108335.1 Nonomuraea solani | reverse complement strand
CCCGCCACCGCGAACCACTGATGCGCCTGTCCATCTTCCACACCCCCAACCTCGCCGCCGCCAACCTGACCCAACTCCTGCTCGGCGGCGCGTGGATCCCCATGTGGTTCTTCCTCAACCTCTACCTGCAGCAGGTCCTCGGCTACAGCGCCTTCCCCAGCGGCGCCGCGCTGCTCCCGATGACCGTCCTCATCATGATCGGCATGATCACCCTGGCACCCCAGGCCATCAACCGCCTCGGCCCCAAACCGACCACGATCACCGGCCTGCTCCTGCTCACCGCCGCAATGGCCTGGCTATCCCAGATCAGCCCCAACGGCGACTTCGCCACCGACGTCCTGCCCGCCAGCCTCCTCGCCGCCCTCGGCATGTCACTGGCCTTCATCCCCTCCCTCGGCACCGCCATCTCCTCCGCCCGCCCCGAGGAAGGCGGCCTCGCCTCAGGCATCGTCAACACCAGCTACCAAGTAGGCTCCGCACTCGGCCTGGCCGCCATGACCGCCCTAGCCGCCGCCAACGGCTCCAGCCGGACCGGCGACCTGCCCGCACTGACCAACGGCTTCTCCGCCGCCTTCATCGGCACCGCCGGCATCGCCCTCACAGGCGCCCTGATCGCCGCAGCGACCCTGCGCACCCGCACCACCGCCCCAGCCGACGAGCTGACCGCCTCCCACGGCTGAGCAAAGGAGAATCCCATGTCCATCCTCATCGCCTACGACGGCTCACCCGACGCCCGGCAGCCATCGAAGAGACCACACGCCTGTTCCCCGGCTCCGCCGCCGTCGTGCTCTACGCCCGGCAGCCGTTGGAAAACCTCGCCGCCCACCTGGAAGGGCACCCTGCTCTGGAAGATCTGCGCGACCTCGACACCAGGACCTTGGACGCCTCCGAGCGACTGGCCGCCGAAGGCGCCGAACACGCCCGGGCTCTCGGGCTGAAGGCCGAGCCGCGCCTCCGTACCCGAGGAGGTCGTCGCTGACGCCATCGTGGACGTGGCCGAGGAGATCGTCCTCGGATCCCCCGGTCACCGAGGGCTGCGGGCACTACTGTCAGGCAGCGCCTCCACCCGGGTCATGCACTCCACAGGCAGTACCGCTGGCCGCTGCCCGCCGTGACAGCAGACGACGTCGTTACAGAACAACACGGGTGGTGCAGGAGCTCCTCCTGCACCACCCGTGTTTTCCTTGACCATCGCACTGGCAAGGAGCTTGAGATCAGACCTTGTACTCGGGGTAGCCGTAGCCCACGACCTGGGACTTGGGCCGGATACGCTGCTCCACCTTGCCGTTGCCGGTGTTGCCTTCGATCGTGGTGATCGTGCCGTTGCCGTTGTCCTGCTTCACCAGACCCATGTGGTCGATGCCCGTGGTGCTCTTGCCGTTCCAGTCGTAGAAGACCACGGCGCCGGGCTTGGCGAGCGTGCCCCACTTGCTGTTGGCCTGGAACCACTTGGCGTAGGTCACGGTGTAGGCGTCCCAGCCAACTGTAGGCCGCGCACCGGCCTTCTCACCGACCCAGGAGACGAACATCGCGCACCACGGAGCGTTGGCGTAGGCCTGCACACTGCCGCCGTCACGGGCGATGGTCTCCTGTGCCCGCTGGGAGGACATGTACCAGCTGTGGAACGGTGTCCCACCACCAGCGGCGTTCTCCGTCACGCCGATCTGCGACTCGGCGATCCTCAGCAACGCCTGCGCGGATGCCGGACTCGCCGACTTCTGGGACTCATGGTCTGCGGCGAAAGCCGGGCTAGCGGCGAGAACGGCACCGGCTGCCACACTCGCCCCAAGGGCGAACCGGGAAAGGCGAGCGGACGCCAGGGCACGGATAAAGCTGGTCTTGGCCATTACTGGGATTGCTCCTTGCTTGCTTCCATACCGCCTACCGGGTTAGCTGACGGGTTCGGGCGTGGAAGTGCCCTACGGGCGCCTGTGGGAGACGCGCCGATTCACCCCAGGAATATTGGGTCCCCGGCTCCGCGAGATCGCGAATTAGGCGGCCGCGTCACACCACATACGTGCTGGTGAGACACGGGCTCGGCAATGTGAGAGACGTCACGCAACCTGCTGTGCCGCCAGGCGTAACGCCTTGAGTCATTGAAGGTAAGCGAACGGCATAGAAAGATGCAAGTGGAGTCCTGGAGCAGGCAACGCAACCCCTTATGCCATAGGCGATTGCGGCACAATTCTTTACCTACTCCCGATAGTAGGTGGAGTTTCCCAGGCATTTCCGCGCGGACTCAGGACGCATCATGCGGGACCGGGACCGAAAGTGCGCTCAGGACCGACCAGGCCCGGCACCACCGGCCTTTCTGCCCAAGTCAGGCTCTTCACCCGGCTCCTCAGGATGGGTCGGTGACGTATTCGGTGGTGCTGGTGTGAGGGAGATGGGCGATGGCGTCGAAGGACTCGAAGATCGGCGCGGGAAGATCTCCCCTCGGCGGTCAGTGACGATGTGCCACTGGCTCAGGATCGTGGTGATGCGCCGGAACCGGCTGCCGACGGTCGATTGCCGCCCAGGTGATCAGGGCTGCGACCAACCCAGCACTGGTCAGCAGCCCACCCACCCAGTTGACCGAGGACAGGCCTAGCCCGCCGTCGATGGCCGCGCCGCCGAGATAGATGCCGATGGCGCTGCCGAGGGTGAAGGCGGAGATGTTGGCCGCTGACGCCACATCGGGTGCGTGCCCGGCCGCTGCCATCACCCGCAACTGCAGCGGTGCCACCACCGCGAACGCCGCGGTGCCGAACAGCAGCATCATGGCCACGGTCGCCACCTTGCTCTCGATCGCGACGTTCATGGCGAACAACGCGATCGCCAGCGCACCGAGCGTACCGAGCACCGCGGGCATGATCTCCTTGTCGGCGAGACGTCCGCCAAGGGTGTTGCCGGCGAACAGGCCGACTCCGAAGAGCAGCAGCAGGGGCGTGACCCAGGCAGGGCTGAACCCAGTGATCTCGGTGAGCTGAGGCGCGATGTAGACGTAGCTGGTGAAGACACCGCCGTACCCGAGCATCGTGGTCAGTAGTGCCCCCCAGACGGCCGGTCGCTTCAGCGCGGCCATCTGCTCACGCATGGACGGCCCTTGGCCGCCACCGCCCAGATGAGCCAGGGCGTGGGCGTCCAGCCCTTCGAACTCAGCCCCCGCCGGCGCATGGTGGTGCTCTTGGTGGTCATGGTGTTCGTGCTGAACGGTCCGCGGTGCCGCCACGCGGGGCAGGGCTGCGAGCAGCCCGAGCAGCGCCAGCCCACCGAAGATCACCAGGGTCCAGAAGGTGAACCGCCAGCCGAAGGCCTGGCCGACCGCCGCACCGATCGGTGCGCCGAGAATCGTGGAGGCGGTCAGACCTGAGAACACGACCGCCACGGCGCGGCCCTTGCGTGCCCGGTCGACGAGCTCGGCAGCGAACACGGCCGCAATGCCCAGGAACGCCCCGTGAGCCATCGCGGAGACGATCCGGCCCGTCATGATGACCTCGTAGCCAGGGCCGAGTGCCGAAATCAGGTTGCCCAGCAAGAAGACGCCGGTGGTCAGCAGCAGCATCGGCCGTCGACCGAATCGGGTGCCGAGCGCGGTGAACACGGGGGCGCCGATGGCCACGCCGAGAGCGTAGACACTCTCGAGATGACCCACGGCGCCAATGGAGACCTCGAGGGCGTCGGCTATCTCTCGTACGACTCCGGCGACGATGAACTCGTCGGCGCCCATCGCGAACGCGCCGAGCACCATCGCCCAGATCGCTAGTGGCATCTTCCTCATCGCAGGCTCCCATTGACCTGGAAGGGACGGCGTGCGGGCCGCGATCCACAGTCCGGCACACCCTGACGCGCATCGAAGCGCCATACCCCAGCGGGGTATTCCCTGAAGGCGAAGGATTTCTTGGCAGTCAAGCGAGGTGGCGCTGAAGACCGAGGTGCGGCAGTGCTGTGGGCCCGCCGCACAAGGCGCGCACGGGGTCAGGCCCCCCGTCTCTGCCGCCCTCCACGCGGCCGCCTGTGGACGAGGCTGCCGGCCCGACAATCTCGGCTTCGCGACCGCGCCCGCTTCCCTTCCCCTCGGCGAGATATTGCCTTGGCACGAGGGCCGCATCGGCGAGGAGGACGAACAGCAAGCCGGCCCTGCGGCTGCGAGGGTCGGCTTGACGCCTTGACACTATGATGCATAGTAGACCGCGTGGCTACCTGCCTATCGAGCAGCGACACCACAGGGGGCCACGGCGGATCCCGCCGTGGCCCATGCGCTCATCCTCCGGTGTAGCGGAAGATCCAGAGCCCGCTGTCCCTGTCGCTGCCGAAGATGTACATCTTGTTCTTGATCTTCGCGGCTTCGACGCCCCAGAAGTTGTTGCCGTTGGCGTCGATGTACCTGCCGACCTCCTTGATGCCCCACGGCCCCACCTTGATCACCCGGATGCCGCCGGCGTAGTAGGACAGGTAGGCCAGATCGCTGCGCTCCGGGTCGGCGGCGACCTCGTGCACGCTCAGGTCACCGAAACCGGTGGTGAAGGCCGGATCGATACCCTCCTTGATCGCATAGTTGTCGATCTCCCTGAGCGTCCTGGCATCGAGCAGATGTACGGTGCCCCAGCCGTCGAACGTCGTCGTCGCCCCGACACCGGCGCCGAGCGTGCCGAGCGCGGGCATGTCCTCCGCGCCCGGGGTCATGTACTCAGGGGGGTCGCCGAAGAGCAGGTGCCCGACCCGGTGCCCGACGCAGATCGCCGAGGCGGTGATCGTGAACTCGTGCCCCTGGCCGCCGCAGAAGAACCCGTCCGCGAAGCGGCCGTTGCTGGTCGCCACGTGACTCTGCATGACGATCACCTTGTCGTAGCCGGCGAGTTGCCCGGACTCGACCTTCTTGGAGAAGAAGCAGACGCCGCGGATGAACACCACGGCGTCCGCGCCGGTGGCGGCCTTGGTAGGCACCTCGGCCCGGTCGCTGACGCCGTTGCCGTCGGCGTCCTCCTCACATCCGCTGCCGCCCCATACGGTTCTTGTCGCCTGGAAGGTCTGCCCGGGGAGCGTGCTGATCGGGACCGTCCAGCCGAACTCTCCCGCGCCGTACGTCCCGGTATTCGGCCCGTCAGTGACCTGGAAGGCCGTCCGCACTGGGGAGAAGTCCTCGTCGGTGCCAATGATGAAGCGGTTGTCGGTGGTCCATTCCGCCTGGTGGCCGTTGCCTTCTGGCGGGCTGAAGCCCAGCAACTTCTCCGGGTCGGGATAGCGGGAGTCCGCGACGTAGGTGGGGTTGGCGGGGTCGTCCAGGTTGAGGATCACCCAGCCGGCGTCCCAGTAGGAGATCAGGCCGAGCCAGTGGCCGCGGATCTTCTTGATCTGGAAGTCGTGGTTGAAGACGGTCTGGCCGTTCGCGCCCACTTCGGAGTTGGGCCAGTCGGCGATGCTGGTCTCCGCGATGAGCACCGGGTTGCGCGGGTCGGTGATCTCCATGATGTCAACGTCACCGACCGACTGCTCCAGGTCGTCGGACATCATGGCGAACACGCGACTGCCTGCCTGCCAGGCGAAGACGCTGTGCTCGTCGTTGGCCACCGTCTGGGTGCCGTCGTTGAAGTCGCCCTTACCGATGGCCAGCGGGACGATGTTCTTCGGGTCGGTGACGTCGTAGATCGACATGCCGCCGACGGCCTCGGGAGCAGCCGAGCAGATCTCGTTGTTGGTGACCAGGATGTCGCCCTTGAAGGCCGCCGTCTTCACCTTGATGACCTGCATGCCCTCTCCCGGGAAGGACCCGGCTGGGAAGGCGGTGAAGGACACTTCCTTGGGCGTGTTGGGCTTGGACACGTCCACCGTGTAGAAGCCGCCTGTGCCGCAGGGGTCCGTGTTCAGCCTGCGGGCCGCCAGATAGGCGTGGTTTCCGAAGACGGCGACATCCGCGATGTGACCGGGGCGGTTCTCACCCGTGGCGCCGCTCACGTCGAGCTTGGCCACGAGCTGCACATTCTTCTTCGTACCTGGTAGATGCCCGTCGGTGCCACCGTGCTGATGGTCCTGGCCGGCGATCTCGGGATCCTTTGCTTCGGATGCCAGCGCATGCTGGACCTCTTCGTCTCGTCTGCAGGGGACACGAGTAACATGCGCGCGCTGATCGGACGGTACGTCCTACAGCGTGTAGGAGGAAGAGCCACTTCCGCATGTGGCCAGATTTGTGTACTTTTCAACGCCCAAAGTGATCACCGGAAGTGTGGCGGCCCTCGGCATCGAGAACTCGCCGTTTTCGAGGTTGTCCTTTATTGACATCTCCTACACAGCGTCGGACACTTTGCAGGTTTCACCCACGAAGGGCGCACCCCAGGCGTTGACTCCCGCAGGAGCGTGCCATGCGAATTCCGTCCCGATTACCGCTGCTTCTCGCCGTCACCGCAGGCCTGACACTCTTACTGCCGCAGGCCGCCGTGGCCGATCACATCGAGGCCGCGAGTACGTTCACCACCAGCAAGAACATGCACGCCATCGGCTTCTCCCCCGAGGCGAACACGATCACCCCGTTCACCGCCAACTCTGACCTCGCCTTCTGGCGGAACCGCGCCTACCAGGGGCACTACAACGGCTTCCGTACCCTCGACATCAGCAACCCGGCCCGGCCCAAAGAGGTCGTCTTCCAGGAGTGTCGCGGCGACCAGGGCGACATCGTCGTCTGGGACAGGATCCTGGTCCGCTCGTGGAACTCGCCTGCGCCCGCCGGAGCGACATGTGACGGTCAGCCGGTGGCCGAGGGCTTCGAAGGCGTACATGTCTTCGACCTCAGCAATGACACGGATCCGGCGCTCGTCGGCTCAGTGGAGACAGAATGCGGCTCGCACACCGCCACGATCGCCCCTGACCTGCGCAATCGTCGTCTGATCGTCTACAGCAACGTCTCCAGCGGTTGCGACTTCGTCGACGTCATCGAGGTGCCGATCGCCGACCCGGCCGTCGCCCGGCTGCTGCGTACGGAGCCGCTCGAGGGTCCGTTCACGACCGGGGTCGCGCCCGGCTGCCACGACATGGGCGTGATCCAGGGCTCTGCCAACCTGGCCGCCTGCGCCAGCGCCGACGGGACCAACGTGTTCGACATCGGCCGGAACGCCTGGGCCGGTGGCAGCCTGGAGGACCCTGTCTTCCTCTACACGATCAGAGAGCCGGGTGTCGGCGACCTTACCCAGGGCTCCGGGCGGTGGCATTCGGCCTCCTTCACCTGGGATGGAAAGGTGATCATCCTCGGCTGGGAGCCGGGTGGCGGAGCAGGTCCGCGGTGCACGGCGACGGGTACCGCACTGCCCGGCGGGGTCGTGCAGACGGACACGCACAAGTCGCTGTTCTTCTACGACGCGGCGACCGGCGCCAAGCTCGGTCAGTGGGTGCTGCCACGACCTCAGACTGTGGAGGAGAACTGCACGCTGCACAACTACAACGTGATCCCGCTGAGCCACCGGTACGTCCTGGTCAGCGGCAACTACCAGTCCGGGATCAGCGTCCTGGACTTCACCGACCCGGCCAGGGCCAAGGAAATCGCCTACGCCGACCCGGCTCCGCTCGTGCCCACGCAACTCGGCGGCGACTGGTCGACGTACTGGTACAACGGCCTGATCTACGAATCCGACATCACCCGCGGCCTGCTGCTCTGGAAACTGCTCGACGTACGCACGCTCGGACGCCCGCAACACCACCTCAACCCGCAGACCCAGGAGACGACTCTCCGCTGACCGCGCCGCGCCGGCCGTAGCCGCTAGGGACGACTCGGCCGGCGCGACGCTCCCCGCTGACCTGCCCTTGTCATGGGAGCCACCATGCGCCCGAGGACAGCCTGACGATCTTCGACGTGACCACCAAGTCGGCGCCGGTTCAGCTCTCTCGTACCACCTACAGCGGCCGCGGCTACACCCACCAGGGCTGGTGACCGAGGACCACCCCTACTTCTTTCTCAACGACGAGACCGACGAGCAGAACTTCGGCCACAACACCCGCACCCGCGTCTTCAACACGGCCAACCTGACCAACGTCGCACTGCTCGGCTTCTACTCCGGCCCGACCACGGCAATCGATCACAACCTTTACATCAAGGGCAGGTACTGCCAAGTGCCACGACGGCGTCAGTGGGCATTGCCACCGATGTCAGTGGCACCGCCACGAAAATCCGGGCCCCGGGGCGCGCCGGTGGTCACGCGCCCGGAGGAGCGTGGCGGGCCAGCTTGACCGCCGAAATCAGCAAGACGGCGGCCAGGAGGGGGGTGAGAAGCAGGTCGGAGATGACGCCGAGCAGCAGGCCGCCCAGCAACGCGCCGCTGACCGAGCCCGCGACCATGACCGCGATGAAGCGCAGGTTGGCGCGCAGCACGGCGAAGCTGCCGTCGCGGCTGTAGCGGGCGAAGGCGACCAGCATCGTGGGCAGGGACACCAGCAGGGACAGGCTGCCGGCGGTCTTGATGTCGACGGTGTACAGCAGCACGATCGTGGGGATCAGCAGCTCGCCGCCGGCCACGCCCATGATGGCGGCCACCACGCCGATGCCGAATCCGGCCGCGACCCCGGCGACCGCCTGTACCGGGCCGGGCAGGGTCAGGGTGCCCAGGGCGGCGGTGTGGGTGAACACCAGCGCCGCGGCCATGCCCACCATCAGGGCCGCCAGCACCTTGTACAGCGTGGCGGTGCGCATCCGCACCGCCCAGGAAGCGCCCGCCCAGGCGCCGATCAGGCTTCCGGCCAGCAGATTGACCGCGATCGTCCAGTGCGCGCCGAGTTCGGTGAGCGGGACGGCGGCCATCCTGGCCGGAAGCGCTGTAAGCACGACGATCAGGCTCATCGCCTTGTTCACGATGACCGCGGCCAGGGCGGCGAAGCCGAACAAGCTGATCAGCAGCGGCAGCCGGAACTCGGCGCCGCCCAGGCCGATCATGCCGCCGAGCGCGCCCACCACGGCGCCGGCGGCGAAGGCCAGCGGGAGCGAACGCGCCGTGCGGGCGGGCATGGCGGCTTCGTCGGTGCTCATGCCCTGCCACCCTCCATGCCCTGCCGCCCTCACCTGCCTGTGGCCGTTGGGGCGGGCGCGGCCGATCTACCCTCTCGCACTCCCGCGACGTTTCCCAGCAGCGGGGGGCCGGCCTTACGGCAGCAGGATCGTGCCGATGCCGAGCAGGGCGCAGATGCCGATGATGCGCAGCATCGGCCATTTCAGGACGAACGTCATCACGAGCGCGGCCACGGTGATCGCCGCGGCGACGGGGCTGAGCGTGCCCAGGTCGGGGAGCGGGAGGTTGAAGGGGCCCCACGTCCAGGTGAAGGTGCGCCCGAACAGGGTGTGCTCGGCGAAGTAGAGCGCCAGGTTGGCGATGACGCCCACCACCGAGGCGGTGATGCCGGTCAGCGCCGCGCTGATGGCCGCGTTGTGCCGCAGCTTTTCGACGTACGGGGCG
>NZ_FNVT01000065.1 GCF_900108335.1 Nonomuraea solani | reverse complement strand
CCGGGTCAGCTCATGCAGATACCAGGCCGCATCCACCTTCGGCCGCAGCACCGCCTCCACCCGCTCCGCCGACAACGACGTGATCACCCCGTCATCCACCACCCCCGCCGCATGCACCACCGCCCGCAACGGCCGCGCCTCACCGATCCCTTCCAGCAGTTTGGTGAGAGCGTCCCGATTCGCCACGTCGCAAGCAGCCACCACAACCTCGGCGCCCTGCTTGGTCAGCTCATCGCGCAACTCCGCCGCGCCGGAGGCGTCCAGGCCACGGCGGGAGACCAGCAGCAGGTGCCGTACGCCGTGTTCGGCCACCAGATGCCGCGCCACCAACGCACCCAGCCCACCGGTACCGCCGGTGATCAGCGTGGTCCCATCGACCGGCCACATGATGTCGGTGTCCTTGCCGCCCACCTGGCCGGCTGCCCCAAGCAATGAGGAGGCTCCATCATCCGGGTCGGGGGATGCGACGTGTGTCATCCGGGACGCCCACAGCCGGCCGCCGCGCAGCGCCACCTCCGGCTCACCGCAAGCGAGCGCGGCACGCACACCATCCGTAAGACGGTCCTCACCGCCGGCGGTGGTGACCGGCACGGCACTCGCCGATGCCCCGTCCGGGCCGAGGGTGACCTGCGTGCCTTCCAGCGAACCGTCGTCTGGGGCGAGGTCGATCAGGGTGATCCGGCCGGGTTCCTCCGCCTGAGCGGCCCGTACCAGCCCCCACACCGCGGCCTGCGCCGGATCCGGAACCTCGCCGTCGGCCACGGCCACCGCGCCCCGGGTCACCACCGCCACCGGTCGCGTGTCCGCCTCGGCCAACCAGGTCTGCAACCTGCCCAGCACTTCCCCGACGGCCCGCCGCACCCGCACCGGAACGTCAGCGTCCGCCGGCTCCCCGCCACCAGCTTCCGCACCTCGGGCAGCAGCTCCCGCTCCCAGTGAAGAAGCGACATCCAGCACCGCGACATCGGCAACGGTTCCCACGGCGTCCGCGTCATGCTCGTTCACCGGCCGCCAGGCCACCTCGTACAACCACCGGGCCGGGACCGCGCCGCTCAACTGCCCAGGAGCCAGCGGCCGCGCGGTCAGCTCCTCCACCGAAGCCAATGGCCGGCCGCCCGGGTCAGTGAGGTCCAGCCGGGTGACCTGGTCGCCGTCCAGTCGGCGTAGCCGTACTCGCAGCGCGGTGGCGCCGGCGGCGTGCAGGGTGACGCCGTTCCAGTTGAACGGGATCAGCGGGCCGCCCTCCCCGGTGTCCTGCCCGGTCAGCATGCCCACGTGCATCGCGGCGTCGAGCAGCGCGGGGTGGACGCCGTAACCCGCAGGATCGGCGACATCGGTCGGTAGCGACACCTCGGCGTAGAGATCGTCGCCATGCTTCCAGGCCCGGGTGAGGCCGTGGAAGGCGGGGCCGTAGCCGTAGCCGTGGTCTACCAGGCGGTCGTACAGGCCCGTGGTGTCCAGCGGCTGGGCGCCTGGCGGGGGCCAGGCGTGGCTCAGGTCCGCCGCCGGGGTGGCGGGGGTGGGGGTGAGGGTGCCGGTGGCGTGCCGGGTCCAGTGCCCGTCGTCGTCTTTGGAGTGGATGCCGATCTGACGCCGGCCGTCTTCGCCCGGTCCGGTCACGGTGACCTGCACGACGACGCCGCCGGTGCTGTGCTGACCGGAGTCGGGGATGGGCAGAGGAGTATGCAGGGTGAGCTCATCGATGGCCGGGCACCCGACCTGGTCACCAGCGCGCAGGGCGAGCTCGACGAAAGCGGTGCCGGGCAGGATCGGGGTGGCGTTGATCGCGTGATCGGCCAGCCAGGGCTGAGCAGCGACCGACAACCGCCCGGTCAAAATGGCGCCGCCATCGGGCTGCTCCACCACCGCACCCAAGATCGCATGATCGGCGGCGATCTGGCCTACGGCGGCCGGGTCGCCGGCCGGAGCCGACTGCAGCCAGTAGCGGCGATGCTGGAAGGGATAGGTGGGCAGATCCAGCTCACCAGCGCGAGCACCGACCGGTCCGGTCGGCCATGCGGTCCAATCCACGGCCGTACCGCAGGTCCAGGCCAGGCCCAGCCCGGCGACCAGTTGGGCGGTCTCGTCCCGGTCGCGGCGTAGCAACGCCACCACCGAGGCAGGCTCTGCGTCCCCGCGGGCGTCGGCGTCGTCGTGGTGAGCGAGGGTTTGTTCGATCATGGGGGTCAGCTGGGCGTCCGGACCGGCCTCGACGAAGCAGCCGACCTGATGCCGGGACAAGGTGGTGACAACGTCGGCGAACCGCACCGGCCGCCGCACGTGCTCGACCCAGTAGCCGGGCTCGGTGATCTCGGCGCCGGCGAGGTCTCCCGAGACGTTGGACACCAGCGCCAGGTCCGGACGCCGCAGCGTCAGTCCCGCCACGACTTCTTCGAACTCGGCCAGCATCGGCTCCATCAGCGGGGAATGGAACGCGTGCGACACCCGCAGCGGCCGGGTCCGGTGCCCGTGCTGCCGCGCCCACTCGATGACCTGCTCCACCTGGCCGGATGCGCCGGAGATCACCACCGCGCCGGGCGCGTTGACCGCGGCCACCGACACGTGGTCGTGGTCGGCCAGCACCGGGGCGAGCACGTCTTCGCCGCAGCCGATCGCCGCCATCGCGCCACCGGCCGGCAGCGCCTGCATCAACCGGCCACGGGCCGCCACCAGACGGCACGCATCGGCCAGGTCCAGCACCCCGGCCACATGTGCGGCGGTGATCTCGCCCAGCGAATGCCCGGCCACGTAATCGGGCCGGATGCCCAGCGATTCCAGCAGTCGGTACAAGGCCGTTTCGAGGGCGAACAGCCCGGCCTGGGCGAACACCGTCTGATCCAGCACCGTCCGGTCCAGCACCCCACCAGAACCGGACCCAGCAGCCCCAGAACCACCAACCCCGCTGGCCTCGCTGGCCTCGCTGGCCTCGCTGGCCTCGCTGGCCTCGCTGGCCTCGCTGGCCTCGCTGGCCTCGCTGGCCTCGCTGGCCTCGCTGGCCTCGCTGGCCTCGCCAAGGATGATCTCCCGCAAGGTCACACCACCGGCCAAGCCGCTCACAACCCCCGCAGTATCGGCGGCGGTGAGCTCGGCCTCCAGCAACGCACACGCCTCGTCAAAGGCGCGGGCGAACACCGGGAAAGCCGCATACAACTCACGGCCCATCCCGGCCCTCTGGGCACCCTGACCGGAGAACAGCACCGCCACCCGGCCCGGCCGCACCCGACCCTGCACCACCGAAGACGACGCCAGCACCCCGGCCGCCAACCCTCCGGCCGCCGGCTCTCCGGTTGCCAGCGCGCCGGTTGCCAGCGCGCCAGTCGCTGACTCGCCACCGGCCAGTGCCTGCAACCCGGCCAGTAGACCCTCCCGGTCCGCTACCGCCAGCACCGCCCGGTGCTCCAGGGCGGCCCTTCGGGTCAACCCGACGGCCACATCCAGCACATCGGCGGAGCCGTGCTCGGCCACGAACCCGGCCAGCCGACCGGCCTGCGTCCGCAACGCCGCCTCGCTCTTGGCCGACACCACCACCGGCACCGGCGCGGCCGGGTGGTCGCTCTCGGCCGCAGTGGCCGGGCTGCTGTCCCGCTCGCCCGACGGCTCCCCGAAGAGCTGCTCTTCCTCGGCCGGGGGTTCTTCGAGGATGATGTGCGCATTGGTGCCGGAGATGCCGAATGACGACACTCCCGCCCGGCGCGGCCGGTCCGCAGCGTGCGGCCAGGGCTGGGGCTGGGCCAGGAGTTCCACCGCGCCGCCGGACCAGTCCACCTTCGACGATGGCGCATCGACGTGCAGCGTCTTGGGCAGCAGCCCGTGCCGCATCGCCAGAATCATCTTGATCACACCGGCCACCCCGGCCGCCGCCTGGGTATGTCCCAGGTTCGACTTCACAGAGCCCAGCCACAACGGCGATAGCCGGTCCTGGCCGTAGGCGGACAGCAACGCCTGCGCCTCGATCGGATCGCCCAGCGCGGTACCGGTGCCGTGCCCTTCGACCACGTCCACCTGCCCAGGACCGATCCCCGCCGAAGCCAGCGCCGCCTCGATCACCCGCTCCTGCGACGG
>NZ_FNVT01000059.1 GCF_900108335.1 Nonomuraea solani | reverse complement strand
TGCTCTACCAAGGCCGCAGCCCCAACTCCGGCGGCGACTACGGCCTCCTGCCCTACCGGCCGGGCCTGCTGACCCTGCAACGCTGACGGCCTGACAGGCGGCCCGGCAGCCCGGGCCGCCTCCGTCAACGGAAGGAGCGGGCGGAGGTCTTGAGCGCGCCCAGGAAGTTTGATCTTGGCGAGACGGCACCCCCTGTCTCCCCGCTCTCCGTGGCTAGACTGCCGCCATGACCGCGGAGCCGTCCCCTCTCACCCTCGCTCAGCTCGCCGAGCTGGCCGGGGTTTCCACCGCGACGGTCTCCAAGGTCGTGAACGGCCGTTCCGAGGTCTCGTCCGAGACCCGCGCCGCCGTGGAGGAGCTCATCCGCCGGCACGGCTATCGGCGACAGCGCCGCCGCTCCACTCCGACGGCCCTGGTGGAGCTGGTCTTCCACGCGTTGGAGGGCGACTATCCCGTCGAGATCACCAAAGGGGTGGCAGAGGTCGCGTGTGAGCACGATCTCACGGTCGGGATCTCGGACCTGCACCGCGACCACACCGCCGCAGACGCCTGGCTGGAGAAGGTGCTGCGGCGCCGCCCGAGCGGCGTGATCGCGGTGTTCTCCGGCCTGACCGAGACCCAGCACGAACGGCTCGCCCGCGGGGGGATCCCGCTGGTCCTGCTGGATCCGGCCGACGTTCCCGGCAAGAGTGTCCCCTCGGTCGGCGCCGGCAACTGGAACGGCGGGCTCACCGCCACCCGCCACCTCCTGGAACTCGGGCATCGCCGCATCGCCATCATCACCGGGCCCGACGCCGCGCTGTCCAGCCGGGCCCGCCTCGACGGCTACCGCACCGCCCTCGACATGGCGGGCGTGCCCATCGACCCGGAGCTGATCGGCCGGGGCGACTTCTTCATCGAGGGCGGCCTGGCCGAGGCACACCGTTTGCTGCGCCTGCCCCACCGGCCAACCGCGATCTTCGCCACGAACGACGGCCAGGCCATCGGCGTCTACCACGCGGCCCATCGGCTCGGGCTGCGCATCCCGGACGATCTCAGCGTGGTCGGCTTCGACGACATGCCGTCGGTGCGGTGGACCATCCCACCGCTGACCACCATCCGCCAGCCCTTCACCAAGATGGCCGCCGCGGCGACCTCAATGCTGCTGACCCTGGCCCAAGGTGAGCCACTGCCACAGAGCCGCGTCGAACTGGCCACCGAACTCGTCGTACGCGAGAGCACCGCGCCTCCCCCGCCCGCCTGAGAGCTTCAGACGCGGCTCCACTTCTGGCTGTTCTGGCCGTTGCACGCCCAGATCTGCACCTTGGTGCCGTTGGTGGTGCCGGCGCCGCTGACGTTCAGGCACTTGTTCGCTGCGACGGCGGTGATGCCGCCGTCGGCATTGAGGCGCCACTTCTGGTTGTTCTGGCCGTTGCAGGTCCAGATGATCACCGCGGTGCCGTCCGCCGTCCCGGCGCCGTTCACGTCCAGGCACTTGCCGCCGTAGACCCGCAGCTCACCGGCGCTGGTCGAGGTCCACTGCTGGTTCACCCGCCCGTTACAGTCCCAGATCTGCGCCGGCGCGCCGTCGGCCTGCGAACCGCCGCTGACGTCCAGGCACCGTCCCGACCCGACGCCCTTGAACGCGCCCGTGTTCGCCGGAGGCTGGCCCTGGGGCCCGGCGGACGCGATCACGGCCTGGGCGCCCGCCGGCCAGGCGCCGCCCGTGACGGTGACGTTGTTGTTCACCACATTGCCGCGATCGCCGTTGGTCACGTTGGTGCTGCCGTTGGTCGACCAGTTGCCGGTGACGGTGAAGTTGCCCATGTTCTCGCCGAACCAGTAGTTGGCGGTGGCCCAGGTGCCGGTGTTCGAGAGCACGTTGTTCCTGACGGTGTAGTACCTGGAGCCCTCGTCGAAGTAGATGCCGAACCAGCCGTTGGTGCGCAGGCAGTGGTTGTCGCTGATCACCGCGCCCGGGTTCCACGACAGCGTGTAGATGCAGCCGCCGTCAGTCATCTGCCGCATGACGTCGTGCACGTAGTTGCCGATGACCCGGTTGCCGGAGGCGGTGGTGGGCGTGGTGTAGCGCGGCTGGAAATCGTACAGGCCGCGGTCGGCGTAGTGGGTGCTGCCGCCCGGCTCGTTGGCGCCCCAGCCGTACCCGATCGACATGCCGGTGTACGGCAGGTTGTAGACCTCGTTGTGGGACACGTTGGTGCCGGTGACGTAGGTGGTCAGGACCGAGACGATGCCTCTGTGGTCCAGGCCGAGGTCGTGGATGCGGTTGTTGCTGACGGTGATGTTCCGGTTGACCATCCGCTGGTCACTGGGGTGGTGCGCGTCGGCGCGCACGCCGCCGACCACGATGCCGCCGGCCGAGCTGCGGGCGATCTCCGAACGGGTGACCGTGATGTCGGCGGCGCCCAGGCCGACGCCGCCAGTGTGCGCGTTGGCGTCGTTGCCGATGCCGATGGCCGTCTGTCCCAGGTTGACGAAGCGCGAGTCGGTGAAGGTGACGGTGTTGGCCGCGGAGACCTGCACGGCGGCGGGCATCTGGGACCAGTTCGGCCGGGTCGCCTCGAACTGCCGGCAGCCCTGGTGACAGGAGGTGAAGGCGGGCCAGTCCCAGTTTCCCGCCATGTAGGCGCCGGTCTGTTGGTCCGCGTAGCCCTGGTTGCCGCTGGGACCGAGCCAACTCGTGCCGGTGAAGGTGATCCCGCCGAACGTGATGTGGTGCGCGGGCGCGTCGTAGGTTCCCCCCACGTGCACCAGCGACTGGAGCACCGGCAGCTCCACGCTGACGTTGGCCAGGTTCTGCCCGGCGAGCGGGATGTAGGACAGCACGCCGGTCGCGGGGTTGAGGTACCACTCCCCCGGCGAGTCGAGGAACTCGTAGGCGTTCGCCAGGTAGAGCGGCCCCGCCCGGTGCGGGCTGGTGAAGGTGTCGTACCCGAAGTTGTTGTTGTTCCAGGCGGGCTGCCGCATCGTGATGAGGTTGCCGCTGATGCTCTGCACCGGCGCGTACCGGTCGGTGAAGGAGCCGATGCTCTCCATCTCGACCCGGCTCTGGTCGGCGAGGTTGTTCAGGTAGCTCAGTGCGCCGCTGGTGAACCTCATCCCGGCGCTGCTCGCGGTGAAGTCTGACCGGTTGACGGCGGTACGCGCCCGGGTGGCAAGCGCGCCGTCGACGTACAGTTGCCGCGGGTCGATCCCGGCGCCGACGTTGGCACGCCAGATGTTCTTTCCCGAGTCGGCCACGGTCCATCCGGTGACCGCCCTGGCTCCGCTGATGACCGCGGCCGCCCCGGCGGCGGCCTGCCATCTGACGGTGTAACCGTTGTTGCCGGAGTCGGCGGCGGACAGCCGGAGCGGCGCGGACAGCCGATAGACCCCGCCGGCCAGCTCAACGACGATGTCACCGGACATCCCGGTGTTCAGCGAACGTACCGCCGTCTGCGCCGCGGCCAGCGAGCACGGCTGGGTGGAGGTGCAGGCGGTGCCGGTGCCGGTGGGTGACGCGTACAGGGTCGTGGTGGCCGCGAGGGCGAAGGAGGCGGGGGCGGACGCCGCGGTCAGCGCGGCGGTGACGATGCCGATCAGGATCGTGACGGGCGAAGGTAATGGCACAGTCGTTCCTTCGGGGGGTAGGGGCGCCGGCCTTGCTACCAATTACCTGAGGAGCTTGGATGCCCGTCAAGGCTTTAAGCCTACTTATTTCGTGATTCGCACATCGGAAGTTCGGCCGTGGTCGCCATTTAAGGCTTTAGCCTGCGCTTATGCCTGGCACCGCACACGGCCATGTCCGCCCTTTCCCAATGAACCGTTCATATGTGTCGTACTCATTTTACGGCCGCTCATCAGTCATACTCTTGCTGGGGAACGGCGAGGAGGACGCACGGTGACCGACACCCCGCGTGAGAGCGGATACCGGCCGGGCTACGAGGTGGCCGCCGAGCAGGTACTGGAATTGATCGTCCGGCTCGGCCTGCGTCCGGGTGACCGCATGCCGACCGAGAACGAGCTGGCCCAGCAACTGGGCACCAGCCGCACGGTGGTACGCGAGGCGGTGAAGATACTCTCCGCGCTCGGTCGCGTACGCGCCCAGAAGGGCCGCGGCCTGTACGTGGCCGACGACGAGGGGATGTTCGGGACCGGCCGCTGGAGGCCCTTCTTTCTCCCGGCCGACCTCGACCACGTCTACATGCTGTTCGAGTTCCGCCGGGCGCAGGAGATGGAGACCAGCCGGCTGGCCGCCCGCCGCGCCACCCCCGCCGAGCTGAGGGCCATCGAGGAAGCGGCCGGCGTGTGCCGTCACGGCTTCGACACCGGACGCGAGGAACTGTTCAACGAGGGTGACGACGCCTTCCACACCGCCGTCGCCACCGCCTCGCACAACATGTTCCTCCAGGTCGCCGTGCGGGAGGCCCGCAGGCTGCAGGCACAGTCGAGCCTCATCGGGCTGCGCGGATCGGTGGGCGGGCACGCCGCCAAGGCCGTCGAGGAGCACGACGCCATCTACCGGGCCATCCGCGCCGGCGACCCCGAAGCGGCTGCTCAGGCCGCGGCCACGCACATCGACAACACCCTTGACGACTATCGCAGGGAGATCCAGCAGCGCCTCTTCTTCTCGTCCCACTGATCCGGGCACGGGTGCGGGCGGAGTAGGGCTTCGGCTCATCCCACGGACCGCGTCGCGGAGGAGTGGCCGGTCACCCCCAGCAGGTGTCGCCCGGCGCGCTCCGGCCGGATGTGGGGGCCCTCGGCCGCCCTGGTGTCCGGCCGGTGGACGAACCCGTTGGCGAAGCCCGCCTTCGCCTTCGCGATGTAGGCGGCGGCGGCCGGTTCACCGGACTTCCAGTCCCAGACGACGAGCTTGCGCTGTTTCTGCTGTGAGTCTCCGGACGGGGCCTCCGTCCGGGTCGCGCTCCCGCAGCCGGCCACGGCCAGCGCCGCGACGATCAAGGCCGACCATAACGCTCGGCTTCATTGCTGCCCGCTTTCCGGGAGCGGCCGTCGGATCCGGCCGACTGCCGGTAAACGTAATTCGTATGACGTATCACGGCAAGAGGCCCCCCGTATAGTGACGCGGTGACGCTGTCACTTGCCAGGCCACCGGAGGCGATATGACGGCATCGCGAGGAACGCCCGGCAGTGTCCCGCCGCCACCGGCCTGGGCACGACGCCCGGCGAGTCTCGCCAGAGCGGTGACAGCCGAGTTGGTGGAGCGCATCGTTCGTGGTGTACACCCACCGGGAACGGCGTTGCCCCCCGAGCCCGCGCTGTGCGAGGCCTTCTCCGTGAGCCGCACCGTCGTGCGGGAAGCGGTGAAGATCCTGCAGGAGAAGGGGCTGGTACAGGTTCGCCAGGGCTCTGGCACCATGGTGACCCCGCCGGCGACGTGGGACATGCTCGACGAACTCGTCCTCACCGCGACCATCGCCGGGGACGAGAGCCTGGCGATCCTCGACGACCTCGTCGTCACGCGGCGCGTGCTGGAGTCCGACATGGCGAACGTCGCCGCCCGCCTGGCCGGACCGGAGACCCACGAGCGGCTGCGCGCGCTGGTGGATCGGATGGACGAGCTCGTGGACGACCCGGTCACATACGCGGACAGCGACCGCGCCTTCCACGACACGATCATGCAAGTGTCGGGCAACCGCATCGCTCGTGGCGTCGTACGGTCGCTGGAAGGCCAGGTCGTCAACACCGCCCGCTACCTGGGCCGGACCGAACGGGCCTTGTGCGTGGCCTCGAACCTCGGCCATCGCCGCATCTACGAGCGCATCGCCGCCCGCGATCCCGAGGGCGCCGCCGAGGCGATGTTCAACCACATCACCGAGGCCTGGATCGTGCGCCGCAGCGGAACGGCCGATCCCGTCCGGCTGCGGCGTTAACACGCCTCACGGCGGGCCGGCCCTCGGGAGGACGGTGAAAGTTTCATCGCGGCCCGTCGATGGTGGACCCGATGCCTTCGGCTGGTCAGATGCGGGAGCGACGGACCGGGCCGGGCGAAGGGCCGCCGACGCCGGCGGGCCCGGCCCTTGACAGGTCTTGTCACGGTCATATTTGCTCCGCTGCACCGTCGCCCGGAAGAAAGGAGACCCGCTTTGGGCGGCGTGCAGGTTAGCGCTAACACTTGGTATTCGACCGGCCGGCCGACGCGCGCCGGACCGGCGGTTTTCCGATCGCCAGAACGCGGCGCGCCGCGTCGATCCGGTAATTCACTGAGTCAACGGCAAAGGAATTCTCGTGATGTCGAGGCTTAAATCCCTTTTCACCGCTATCGCATTCACGGCGCTGCTCATCGTCCTGCCCACGGCACAGACGGCACTGGGGGACAGCGCGACCGCATCGGCCGCATCGGCAGCGAAACGGAGCGCCCTCGGGCCCACCGCGGGATGTGGAAAGACCCCGACGCTGAGAAGCGGTCCACAGTCGATCACGAGCAGCGGGAAAAATCGCGGCTTCATTCTGCGAATTCCCGACAACTACCAGAACTCCACCCCCTACCGATTGATTTTCGGGTTCCACTGGAACGGCGGCACCGGCAACGACGTCGACTCGGGCGGAACCAGTGGATATCCCTGGTCCTACTACGGGCTCAGAGCGCTGTCGAACAACACCGCGATCTTCGTCGCCCCTCAGGGCCTCAACAACGGCTGGGCCAACTCCGGCGGCGAGGACATCACCTTTGTCGACGACATGATCCGGCGAATCGAGGCGGACCTCTGTGTGGATACCTCCCAGCGCTTCGCTCTCGGCTTCAGCTACGGCGGCGGCATGAGTTATGCGCTGGCGTGCGCCCGGGCGATGGTCTTCCGCGCGGTCGCGGTCTACGCCGGAGGGCAGCTCAGCGGGTGCAGCGGCGGCTCGGAGCCCGTCGCGTACATCGGACTGCACGGCCTCAGGGACCCGGTGCTCAACATCTCCGCGGGCCGGTCGCTCCGTGACAGGTTCGTCAGGAACAACGGCTGCACGCCCCAGAACCCGCCGGAGCCCGCGCAGGGCAGCCTGACGCACGTCGTCACCCACTACTCGGGTTGCCGGACCGGGTATCCGGTCGCCTGGGCTGCGTTCGACGCGGGCCACACTCCCGGCCCCGTGGACGGAAGGCCCGGCGACTTCGAACCCGGCGAGAACTCCTGGACCAGGCCGGTGGTGTGGGACTTCTTCAAACAGTTCGGCGGCGGCAACCCAGAGCCCCCGGCGGGCGCGCTGCGAGGTGTGGGGTCGGGCCGGTGCCTGAACGTCAGCGGCGGCTCACAGGCCAACGGCGCGCAGACGCAGATCTGGGACTGCAACGGGCAGGCCGGCCAGCAGTGGACCGCCACCGGCTCTGGTGAGCTGCGGGTCTACGGTGGCAAGTGCCTGGACGTGAACGGGGCCGGGACGACGGACGGCACCTCGGTGATCATCTGGGACTGCAACGGGCAGAACAACCAGAAGTGGCGCCTCAACACGGACGGCACCCTCACGGCGGTGGGGGCGAACAAGTGCCTGGACGTGTCCGGGAACGGCACCGCCAACGGCACCAGGGTGCAGATCTGGACCTGCCATGGCGGCGGCAACCAGCGCTGGACCCGCACCTGACCGCTGTTGACAACTGACGACGCACCGTCGCCGGGGCGCACCATCGCCCCGGCGACGTTCAGGAGCCCGGCGTCGCCAGACGAGGTGACGCCGAGGTCGATCAGGAGGTTGCTGGTGAGCGGGCGGCCGCCCGCTCACCAGGCAGTGAGTTCAAGCCGTGCACGGCGCTGAAGACCCGGAAATCGACCTGCTCCTCCGGGCCGGCCGGCGCGAGGCCGGGGAAGCGCCGCAGCACGGGCCGGCAAGGCGATGCGCATCTCCATCCGCGCCAGCGGCGCCCTGACACCGTGGCGCACACCGTGGCCGAAGGCGACATGGCCGGCGGCGCCGCGGGGGATGTCGAAGGTGTCGGGGTTGCCGATGAAGGCGCGGTCGCGGTTGGCGGCGGGAAGGGAGCGGATTACCAGCGAGCCCGCGGGGTGGCGTGCCCACGACCTCCACCTCCGTCGTGGTCGTGCGGGGCGGTAGCGGCTGCACGATGGACAGCCGGCGCAACAGCATGCCGAGCGTGTCGTCGCCCGGTTCCGCCTGCGCACGGGCCACCCGGCCGGCCATGTAGGCGCGCCCCCTTCGCCCGGCCGGGGACCGCGAGGTTGTGGGTTTCCACCTCGACGTGCGCGATGCCGTGAACGGCCCCGGAGAACATCGCGGCAAGCGTGTCACCGAAGAGAGCGTCGGCATCGGGACGGTTGTGGACGTGCCCGAGCTTGACGACGGGCACCCCATTCCCGCCGGTGCGAAGACATCCCGAACCGGAGCTTTCATCACTGCCGATTACAGGGGACCGTACGGTCACCGGCTCTGTCGCAGACTGGACACACCCCCTGATGGACCCCGGTCGGCGCCGGGGCCCATCAGGGCGTTTCTCAGGTGACAGTTCCCGGTTGGGCGGACAGGAGGGTCTGGGTCCAGCCGTCGGGGTCGATGGCGCCTTGGCCGCTGAGGTCGTCGTCTCGGCCGTCGTAGGGGTTGGCGTCGACGTAGCCGTGCAGGGATCCCTCGGGGCGGTGGCCGTAGTAGACGCCTCCGCCGGGTGAGATCAGGTGGTCGAAGACTTGCCAGGTGGCGTCGCGCAACTGGTAGCGCTGCCAGGAGTCGGCGCCGTTGATCTTGTAGGAGATCAGTTGTCCGGCGGTGGTGGTGCCCAGGATCCAGTCCGGCCCGGTCGTCGTGAGCGTCTTCAGGGCGAAGCCGCTGCCGATGAGGGTGTTGCCGGTGATGTCGGCCAGGATGGGCTTGGTTTTGGTGAGGTTGTAGCGGCGGAGCACACCGTTGGCGATGCCGTACAGGTGGCTCTTGCCGTCATAGGCCAGCAACTCGTGGGTGTAGCCGGTGCCGAGCAGTATCGGTGGTTGGAAAGTGACGGTGTCTCGGTTGGAGATGATGTCGACCCGATACAGCTTGCCGCCGGAGTTGTCCTCGGTGACCAGCAGGGTGTTGTAGTCGAGCGTGGCCATCGCCTTGGGCTTGAACCCCAAGGTGGCGGTCGAAACCTCGGCGCCACGGGTTCGCTT
>NZ_FNVT01000061.1 GCF_900108335.1 Nonomuraea solani | reverse complement strand
TCGACCACCACGACGGTGCCCGCGAGAACCGTCGAGGTGATCTGTTGCTGCCGCTCGGTGACGAACTGGGCGATCTCGTCGACCCAGCGGCTGAGCTGGATGGGTTCCAGGTGCAGTGGGCCGGTGTAGAGCCAGCCTTCCACGGTCTTGGCCGTCTGCCTGACCTGTGTCACCAGGCCGGGGAACTCCTCGTTGGCCCGGACGCCGATGATCCAGCCCGTCCCGCCCAGTGCGGCGAGGGCGACGAGCATGGTGAGCCAGGTGGCGTAGATCGTCGGCAGGCCCGACGCGCGCAGGCGTCGGGTGAGCGGGAACAGCAGCGCGGTCAGCAGCAGGGCGACCGCCACCGGCAGGGCGACGATGCGCATCGTCGCCACGAAACCGAACACGAAGTTGGCCACGATGCCGATCACGATCAGGCACGCGCACCACGCGGCCACCCTCGCCAAGGTCGCAGGCACTAACCGCAGCAGGCGCTCCTGAGGTGAATCCATACAGGGAAGCTTCCCCACCGGGCAGGGATAGGCGGGCTTTCAGGCTTCGAGCCCGGGAAATGTTGAGGAAAACATATGCGTGACGCTTCAAAGACATCCCAGGGGCTTAGGAGGCAAGCTGCGAGGTCTGGTGTGTGGTGTGCTTGACCATCACCACTATGTGCCGTTTGCCCCCTCACGGCAGCCTGCTTGACGTGCATGGATGCGGTTTTCGGCAGGCGCAGTGTCTCGGTCAGGACGGGGTGTGCCTCACGTCCGATCGCGGGCCGGTAGCGCCGGACTCATCTTTCGGTGAGCAGGTCGGCGAGGCGGGTCGCGATGAGCTGGTGGCCCTTGGCGTTGGGGTGGCGCATGCGGTCGTCGTTGTACAGCGCAAGGTCGCGGACCTCCGGCTCCCGCCAGGCGTCCAGCAATACGACGTGTTCGGCCGCGGCGTGCTCTCTGATGGCGTCACTGGCCTGGCGCATGCGGTCTTTGGCGATCGGCACGAGCTCTGGCGGCATGCTCAGCAGATGGGCGATGTCGGGCAGGGTAATGGCCAGGATCGTTGCTCTGGTCTCGGCGAGCGCCGGGAAGATCTGGTCGAGCTCGCTCGCGAACTCCTTGAAGGAGAAGGCGGGGAGCTGGACGTCGTTCATCCCGATGGTCAGGCTGATCAGGTCGACGGCCGGAAGCGCGGGGAGTTGCTCGTCGATGACGTCGCGAGCAATGGCGCCGTCCCTGGCCAGGTTGGTGAAGTGGCAGGTCATGCCGGTGCGCTTGGTCAGCAGGGCGGCCAGTCGCCTGGCCCAGCCGTTGCGCGCGCCGTCGAGGTCGGTGTCGCCGCGTCCCGCGCTCAGGCTGTCGCCGAGCGCGACATAGGTCCGCCACGCCATGGTTGATCCTCCGTCCGGCAGGAAGAGTGATCAGGGTAAGTCTCCTGCCGGGGTGTCGGGCCGGCAAAGGCTCCGGGCATTTCAGCGCCCTCTCGTAGGTCGCGGTTCTTGTAGCGGGTTGCATACCGATCAATGCCGAGCGGGCTCGGGGTCACTCGTCTCGCGGCAGCCAGCAGCCATGGAAGTTGTACGGCACCCGTTGCGGCAGATGTACACGCGCGACCGGGTCGGCGGCGAACCGGCCGGCGTCGCAGATCACCAGGTCGCTGCCGTCTCGGGCGGCGTCGTACACGACGGACAGGACCCAGCCGTCGTCCTCGCCGTCGTCGGCGCTCACGAAGATCGGTTCGCCGGCGGCGTTCCCCGGTCCGAGCGGGTTCACCACGGCGCTTCCTTGGTGCAGGTCGTGCTTGATCAGGCCGCCGAAGCTGAGATGCCCCGGCTGGATCGGCGCCATCGCGGCGTAGCCGTATCGGTTGGGGCGGCCCAGACGCCGGTCGTCGATGCGCGGGAACTCTTGTGAATGGTCGTCCAGACGGGTCTCGGCCACCTTGCCGGCGACGGTGTCGATGCGCCAGCGGTCGAGGGTGGGCGGCTGGTCGGCGATGCCGTAGGCGTCCTGGGCGAACATGGTGGGATGCCGTACGACGTCGACCACGATGTCGTCGCCGTCGTCGTACGCGTTGAGGGTGTGGAAGACGTAGCACGTCTCAACCTCGAACCAGCGCACCGGGCCGCCCTCACGCGGCATCACTCCCACCCGCGACCCGTACTCGGGGGTCCAGCGGGCGGCCAGGCGGCCGGCGCCCAGCAGCCGGGGGTCGTAGACGACGGGCAGGTCGAGGAAGAGGATGTGGCGCCGGGTGACGGCGAAGTCGTGCATCATGGACGGTCCGCGCACGTCGATGTCATCGCTGCGTACGAGGTTGCCCTGCGGGTCGGCGACGTGCAGGCGCAGCCAGGGCGGCCCGGTGATGGCCACACCGAAGAAGAACAGCTCGCCGGTGTCGGGGTCGACCTTGGGGTGCGCGGTCATCGCGCTCCGCAGCCGTCCGGCGAAATCGTAGCGGCCGACCGTGTCCAGCTCGGCGGTGATCTGCGTGGGCAGGCATGCCTCGTAGAGCGCGAGAATGCGGCCGCCGTGGCTGATCAGGTTGGTGTTGGCCGTGCCCACGGGAAAGACATCGTCCGGCTGACCGGCCGGTGGTTGCTCGCCGAGCTTCGCGCACGCCTGGTCGGTACGTACCCAGCGGTTGCGGTAGGACAAGGCTCGCCCGTCACGCAGTTCGATGGCGTGCACCATGCCGTCCTCGAGGATCCAGTGGTAGGCGGCGGCATCGGGGACGATCGGATTGGGCCCGTCCCGGAGCAGGCGGCCGTTGAGTTCGCGCGGGAGCGAGCCGGTGATCGGCAGGTCGAAGGACGTGAGCTCATCACGGACCGGGGCGAAGTTGCCCGCGAGGTAGGGGATCTGGGTTGTCATCCTTCCAGCACATGCCTGCGCCGGCGGCCGGGAAAGGGGCGTCTGGCGCACAAGCCATCACATCGGCTGATGACCGCCCGCGTCGTCAAGCGCCGCCCGAACCTGGGGCGGCTGGATGTCGCCCAGCAGGCCGGCGCCGCCGTCGCGCTGGATGACCTGGACGTGTTCATGACGGGTACGCCAGGTCACCGCGATCCGCGGGGCCGGCGTCCCGGCCCAGCGTCAGGCTCCGCGTCGAGCCCGGCACGAGAGCGTGACCACGCGATGGACGAGACGACCGGCAGCGTGACGGGCGGCGCGTCAGGCGGGGGTGTGCGGTGCCATAGCGCGGATACTGTTGCTGAGCTGGGCGTTCGCATGACCGCCGTTCTAGGTATAGGCGTCATGGTGCGGTACGACGTTCACCAGGAGGAAGGTGTCGCTGCCGTCGTCCGGCGCCAGGACGATGCCGCGCCAGTTGTCGGTGACGCGGATGGTGCGCATCCGCGGGTCTGCCGACTGCAGGTACAGGTCCTTGTCCGCGTACGGTTCGGCGATGGTGAGAGCCTGGAACGTCGCCATCGCCTTGTGAACGCCGGCTTTGACTGGCTTCTCCAGGACGTCGTAACTCTCCCAGAAGCAGTGAGCCAGCCATTCCGGGGCATCGCGATGCTCCGGGCCCTTTACGCACTCAGATGCCGATGAGCCGGACATGGTGACCGCACAATCGAGCCATGTCATCGATGTCCGAGGTGAGCATGGCGACAGGACCGGGCTGCCGGAGCGCCATTTCGGCGACTGTCGCGTCGATAGCGTATTTGTGGCCGTGCAAACCGGCCGTTCTGAGCAGATCAGCGGACGCCTTCGCCGCGCGTTCGGTCACGGGCTCGATCTTGACGCTGGAAAGGACCGACTGCATCCGGGGCATGTTCACGCGCGTGTGGCCGACCTCCACGATGGTGTTGGCGCCGATCACCAGATCGGCGCCCATGGTGTGGAAGACGTGAAACATCGCAAGGACTTTGCGGTCTTGTGCGATCCAGGCGGAGAGCCCCTGGGAATCCAGAACGACGGTTTCGACGTGTTCGATCACGCCGCGCCTGCCGAACTGCCGGGGTTCGCCTCGCCGAAGATCCGGGTGTGGGCCTCGACCAGCTCCTCGTCGGTGAACTCCCCATGTTCCTCCTGGTGGCGCATCAGCTCGGCGCTGAGAAGCTGGTGCCGCAGCTGGCGTGCCACCGCCTCGGCGACATAGCCGGAGATGTTGTCGGTGAGCTTCCTGAGCTCGGCGACCTGGTCATTTGGCAGGGTCACCGTGATGCGCGTCGTGTCCGCCATGAAGCAAGCATACTGCGGTATGCGCGGCGTCGGTGGGATGGGCGAGTTCGGTCGACCGGCGCTCGGGGCGCCTGTCCGGTTGTCGATCTCGCGTTCGATCAGCTGGAACCATACAGATCCGCGGGTCTCGCCCTGGTTCGAATGCGTTGGCGAGCATGTCTACCAGCCACAGGCCACGACCTGTGTTGTCGTCGAGAGCAGGTGCGCGTACTGCGGGGCGCTGGTGGACGAGGAACGCGTCGTCGAGGGCAGGCGAAGGGACGCCGAGAGACAGCAGGGAGCAACCAGCCATGATCAACAACGCGATCCGAGGCCGGCGAGAACCGAGAAACCCAGGTCGAACGCGGTATCGAAGAGTAGGGCGGGTGGGGCTTGAACACACGACCCACCTGCGCGAAAGCGACGACATACCGCCGACATACCAGGCTGAATTACCATCGCTCCGCGTCCGCAGAGGCGCATGAGCAAGGTGAGGAACGAACCGGGTCGGCGCTCCTGTAATCGGCACGGTCAGCCTTAGCCCTCCGCAGAACTGCCGCGTCCGCCGTTGGTCAGGTGCCGCCGTCACAGGGAGAAAGTGATCACAAGCATGCGTGAGATCGCCCGCCACGTCGCGGCCTGGGCGATCGGTGGTCTGCGATGGCCAGAAAGGGCTGCCCCAGGCCATCGAGCCGTTCTGGCGGCAGGCCGTGGTTGTGGATCGGTGTCGTGCACCTGCTCCATGCGTCGCGCCAGCGCCCCGATGCCATGGCCAAGGCGCTCATGAGCTTGGCCCAGGGAGTCAGGGCCGCGAACGCCGGCCACCCGCTGGAAGGCCCGCCCCGAACGCCTTCGTCATCTCCAAGGCCGGCTGACTCCGACCACCTGTAGGCCCCGGCTCCGCCGTTTCTTTGTCCTCCAACTCCCTTTGGGAAAGGAATCCCGTGCGTCTCGCTCGTCCTGTTGCTGCCGTAATGCTCGTGGCCGCCGCGTTAGCTGTTCCGCAATCCGCGCAGGCTGCAGTGTTCAAGCATCCTGGGGTCCTGGTCAGCCGGGCTCAACTCGACTTCGTCAGAGCCAATCTGGACAAGGAGCCGTGGCGAACCGCCTGGAGTAAACTGCAACGCCACTCCTACGCCTCGCTGTCCTACACGGCCGCGCCCCGCGCCGACGTGAACTGCGGCGGGAATTCCATTCCCGACAATGGCTGCTCGGACGAGCGCGAGGACGCCATGGCGGCCTACACGCACGCCCTGCAGTGGTACCTGACCAAGGATTCCCGCTACGCCAAGAAGGCGATCCAGATCATGGACGCCTGGTCGGCTGTGATCACCAAGCACACCGGGAGCAACGCACCGCTGCAGACCGGCTGGGCGGGGGCCAACTTCTCTCGCGCCGCCGAGCTCATCAAGCACACCTACGGCGGCTGGAGCCAGGCCGCCCGCTTCGCCGGCAAACTGCGCACCGTGTACCTCCCGACCCTGATCGCCGGGCGGCCGGACAACAACGGCAACTGGGAACTGATCATGACCGATGCCGCCATCGGCATCGCCGTCCACCTCGACGACCGCGCCTCCTTCAACAAGGCGATCGCGACCTGGCGCGGCAGGCTACCCGCCTACATCTACCTCACCACCGACGGCTCGATCCCCAAGGCGCCGCCCGGCAGCACGGTCAACACCAAAGCCGAGATCATCGACTACTGGTACGACCAGACCAAGTTCGTGGACGGCCTGACCCAGGAGACCTGCCGCGACTTCTGGCACACCGGCTGGGGTCTGGCGGCCATCTCCCACGTCGCCGAGACCGCCCACCACCAGGGCGTCGACCTGTACGCCACGGCCAAACACCGGCTGCGCCGCGCGATGGACCTGCACGCCAAGATCCAACTCGGTGGGACGGTCCCGACCTGGCTCTGCGGCGGAGAGGTCAAACGCGACCTCGGCAACCACTACGAAGTCGCCTACAACGCCCTCCACAACCGCCTCGGCTACAACGACTTCCCCAACGCCGCCAAGTGGGTCGAGCAGAAACGCCCCATGGGGCCGTCGCACTTCCTGGGCTGGGAAACCCTCACCCACGCGCAGAACCCCGCCTCCTCCTCCGTGGAGAGCGCCTCGGTTTACGGGGCGATGCCGGACGGGAAGTTGACCTACACCGCCATTGATGCCGCTACCGGACAGCGCACGCGTGGCGCCTTTGTGTCCACGACCACTCTGGGTTTCATTCCCAAGGCGATGGCGACGCTGGACTTCAATACCCTTCTGGTCACCGAGAAGGGGCCGGAGGGCCGGCTCTACCGGGTCGATGTCCGGAGCAATCGTGACAGCCTCATCTTCGAGAAGCCGGTCTATCTCGGCAGCGGTTTCACCCACGACCTCCTCGCCTACGACGGCAACGGCCACCTGTTCGGCATCGCCGACGGGACCCTGCGCCGCTACACCGTCAATGCGGTCAAGCCGACGATCGACAACATCAGCGGCGGCTCCGCCATCGGCGACGGCTTCACCCTCAAGACCCTGACCGCGACCGGCCCCGGCTGGATTCTCGGCACAACGGCTGACGGCAAGCTGATCTCTTACCAGATCAACGGTCCCGGCTCCTGGCGGAGGTACGAGCTTCGCGACGCCACCTGGCAGGTCTTCGACCACCTCCTGTCGCCCGGCGGGGGCGTGTACTACGGGCACCGGAGCGACGGCTCCCTCCTCCGCTACGTTGACCAGAACCCCTACGACGGCCAAGGTGACGACCTCAGCAGCCAGAGCGCCGTCGGCACCGAAGGCTGGACCCAAACCCTTCTGTCCGCCCAACCCGCCACCGTCAGCTGACCGAACAACCGACAGCCGCCGGAGGACCCCGGGCGCCTTCCGAGGCCCTCCAGCGTGGCCTGGCCCTCGATGCCTGACTTCACAAACGTGTCATGAGCCCCAAACGGCGTTGATCTTGTGGCTCCTTGATCCAGGGTCGCCGGGCGGTAGGCGTCAGGTGTGACGGGCTGGCTGATCTCGGTGTCGGCGGGCAGCGCGGATTTCGGCGTCTGGGATCTTGTCATCGAGTAGCGCATACGGCTGGGTGGTCTCGGTGGAGGTGTGGCCGAGGCGGCGGCGGATGGCCTCGATGGAGACGCCGAAGCGCGCGCCGACCGTACCGGGAGTCCCGCTGGCTCCGCGGCCGCGAGACCGTCAGCCGCACCAGGTCGTCCTGCCCCGGCGTCGACGAGGCGGACGTCCATTCCTCCTTGAACGGCGCGCCACCGCTCCGCGGTCGTTCGGATATACCGCCGATATACCGCCGAAAGTTACTTTCGAGTACGCACCGACCCGGCACGACGAGAGATCCCTCCGCGTGTCGGGCCTTTCTCCGAACCCCCTGTGAAACGGAACGGAACGACGTGCTCAAAAGACGCTTAGCCAGCAGTGCCCTGCTCCTCACGACCGTGGCCGGCGGCCTGGCCGCGACCTCGACCACCGCCACCGCAGCCGCCACCGCAGCCGCAGCCGCACCGAACCTCCAGCTCCCCTTCTCCTGCGGGCAGAAGTGGCGGCTGGACACCTGGGGCCACGCCCCCGCCCTCGACATGGTGAAGGAGCCCGACCAGCACGGCACCGAGGGCGCCACCTTGGTCGCCGCGGCCGCCGGGAGGGTGGACAAGGCCTTTTACCACGAGAACGGCGGCAACGTCGTACAGATCGATCACGGTGGCGGCTACTTCACCACGTACATCCATCTGCAGTCCCGTGGCGTCTCGGCCGGAGACAGGGTGCAGCAGGGAACGGTGATCGGCAAGGTCGGCAAGACCGGAGGGGAGTCCAACGGTCACCCGCACCTGCACTTCGAACTCGCCTACGACGCCAACGGTGACGGGGACGCCTCTTGGGGGTTCGCCGGCTCCGAGCGGATCAAGCCGACCTTCAACGGTGTCACCTACGGTCAATCGAACTCCAGGACCTGGCGCAACGTCGAAAGCTTCAACTGCCCGTCACGTTCCCCTGAGGGGCCCGCGTCGGTGTACGGGGTGCTGCCGAACGGGCAGGTGACCTACACCGAGATCGACGCCGCGACCGCGAAGCGAACCCGTGGCGCCGAGGTTTCGACCGCCACCTTGGGGTTCAAGCCCAAGGCGATGGCCACGCTCGACTACAACACCCTGCTGGTCACCGAGGACAACTCCGGCGGCAAGCTGTATCGGGTCGACATCATCTCCAACCGAGACACCGTCACTTTCCAACCACCGATACTGCTCGGCACCGGCTACACCCACGAGTTGCTGGCCTATGACGGCAAGAGCCACCTGTACGGCATCGCCAACGGTGTGCTCCGCCGCTACAACCTCACCAAAACCAAGCCCATCCTGGCCGACATCACCGGCAACACCCTCATCGGCAGCGGCTTCGCCCTGAAGACGCTCACGACGACCGGGCCGGACTGGATCCTGGGCACCACCACCGCCGGACAACTGATCTCCTACAAGATCAACGGCGCCGACTCCTGGCAGCGCTACCAGTTGCGCGACGCCACCTGGCAAGTCTTCGACCACCTGATCTCACCCGGCGGAGGCGTCTACTACGGCCACCGCCCCGAGGGATCCCTGCACGGCTACGTCGACGCCAACCCCTACGACGGCCGAGACGACGACCTCAGCGGCCAAGGCGCCATCGACCCCGACGGCTGGACCCAGACCCTCCTGTCCGCCCAACC
>NZ_FNVT01000063.1 GCF_900108335.1 Nonomuraea solani | reverse complement strand
CGCGGCGCGCAGCCGTTTGTTGTAGCCGGATTGCTGCGGCAAGTAGGGGAACAGGCCCGTCAGGTGCTTGCGGGCGTAGCGCAGCCAATGCGCCTCGGAGGTGAACCCGAGCAGCGACTGAGCGACCGCGACGCACACCAGCTCGGAGTCGGTCAGCACCGGGGGCCGGCCCGTCCATCGCGGTCCCTTCAGCTCGTCGTCGATCTTCACGTACAGTGCAGTCAAGAGGGTGTCCAGGTCTTGCGTCACAACATGATCTTGGACGCCCTCTACTCATGCCTGATCATCGGGCCCAGGACATAGGACTTACTCGTCTAGTCCGTGCAGGTAGAGGATCCGTTCCGCGGACGGGTCCTCATTGATGAGCGAGACGACGTGCCGGGTCAGCTCGAAGCGGTTCGCGAACAGGTCGAGCGAGCGGTCAGGAGTCACCACGGACCTGGCCGGGCCTTCCTCGAAGATCGGCACAGTCAGCTCTGCATTGGTGCAAAACGCATGTGGTTCCCAACGAAGATAATAATGACAGCGGTTTGCTATGGTCCACGACCACGGGACAGGCCGCTCTGGGGCCAGCCGTCACTATCGGTTCTACACCGAGGCGCCGTTGACTGCCACCTCTGCCGGCGGGAGGGGGTATGGAAATCTAGATAACAATGGGACAATTGGTTGCTGTTGGCGCGATTGTCAATAGTCTAGTCAGAATGCTGACGATAATCCTGGAAATGAACTTAAGAGGCCGTTGTGCGATTTCTGTCCGGTTCGGGTTTGACGGGTTCGGGGCCTTTGCGCGTGTCATCCAGTTGGAGTATCTTGAACAGCTTCATGCAATCGAGATGCGGGAGATGGCTGGCTAGATCGTCCAGCTACCCGGCAAATCACTGTTGCAAGCCTGATCCAGGCTTGAACACATCACCGTCTGCTACCCGGACCCCGCCTTGGTCGCTGCGCGGACCAGCCCTGCAGTTCAGCAGTGGTCGAAGGCGTGACCGCGCCGAAATGATTAAACGGATCATGTGTGGGTGAGCCAGCCAAGACCTTTTCTGCATCCATGTGCCGCGTAGCGCGTCAAACGTCAGGCTTGACCGGCCGAAACGCTCGGGCCACGCTCGCAGGTCCATCCGTCCCGATGGAACTACGTATTTTGCTTTATCTCCATCTAACAGGCTAAGTGTTGGAATGGTGCGAGATATGCGATTTTCTTGGAGTACTACGTCTTCCATGTCAGAAGACATGGGCCGCAGTCAGCACTTACTCACTTGGATCGGTAGGGGCCAAGCAGCGAGACGGGATCTCCGACCGTGGCGACTGGCGCTGTCGCTCTTGTTGCTAGCGCTCGTCCTTGGTCTGTGCGGGCTGTGGCAGTACGAGAACGCCGCGCCAATCTTCCCCCGAGCGGCGACGCCCGGACGGATTGTGATCAATGTTCCACAAAATGATGATTGGGAATACGAGCCTACCGATGTCGAAATAAGCTTGACCGATCCCTCCGGTGTTCATCTGACGGTACTGATATATTCGCGGATTGCGGCAAAAAGTAGATTCGGTTCGTGTGTGCCGATAGGCGTGAGATTTTCGGAGATGCCGATATCTCACTTGGTTGACCGTTTGAAAGACATCAGGCAGGCGGCTGATACTAATACTGCTGCCTGGGCGCGAGGTCTGGACGTCTCGGAACAAATGTGTTTCCCTAATGGGGTTGGCCTGGTCGTCCTAGATGTCGTCCTGGAGGAGCCGCTCATCTTGACGCGCGGATCAGTAACGGATGTGCGGCTTCCTGGCATCGAATTAGTGGGCGGTCGAGATGCGTCGACGGCGCTGGCTGCGACATGGGAAGTTGACATGGAGGGCATGCCTGATGATCTCAAGCCAGAGGTGGTATCGGACGCATATAAGGGGCCTGGCCTCATCTGGGCGGCCACTGGGACGCCGCCTAACCCTTGGCGTAGCAAGGTATGGGATGCACAACCGCACGATTATCCAGAGACTCGTTACAACAAACTCGATGCTCAATTTGGCACTTTTATCTCGATTTCGACGGAGAAGGCCGCGGCTAGATCGATCTTCTGGGCGGGATTGTGGGCTGGAGCAGCCGTGTCGATCCTGGCATGGGCTGGTGAGGTGGCCTGGAAAGTGCGGGCCCGTCGACGCAACCGCCAGCAGACAGACCGAGAACAACTTGCCGCAGAGGTCGCCGCGCAGGTGCTGAAAGCTTTAGAAGAACGAGTGCGGTCCGAACGCACGGCGACACCTTCGCGAAATGCAGATAAGTACAGAAAGTGCTGGTCAATGCGCATTCTGTCGGCCGTCCAGAGAAAGTCCAAGAATAGTGGGGTAAAAGGCGGGCCTTGGTATTACTGATCTGCGAAGAGCGGTGCTTTGTGGGCCGAAAGGGTCGCGCATCACTAGTCAGTGCCCTGCGGCAGAGGCAGGGGCGCTCTGAAAAATTTTGCTGTCCTTCCTGTGTTGCCTGTGTCAAGAATATTGTTGCGATCGATGGGGCCGGCCCTGTTACGCCAAGCTCTGGCGCAGTAAAGGCGCCATTGCCGACGAAAATATGACGGGCTCAAGAATCGCGTCGCCGACTTTATGATTGAGGCGAAGGGTACGCGTGAAGCGTACCGCGACAGCGATTGTCTGTTCGGTTTTTGAAGTGTATCTGCGCAGGTTGCCGTTAGCTTCCAGTAGACCGGGCCTGGTTTATCCCTCGACACGCTGGATCCGGTGGAAGTACCGTCGGCTCATGCCGGAGTTCCACCCGGCCCTGGCCGAACAGGGACGTCAGGTCATCGCGCACGGGCTGGACATCACGCACGAGGCCGACCTGGTGCCGTTGTCCCGTGACGTCATAGAACACGATGTCGCGGCGGCATTGTTCGCTCACGAGGATCACGTGGAATGGGTGGTGTTCGAGTACGACACCGACTGGGTTTCGCTGGGCCATACCGCGGTCAAGACTGCGGACTTCCCCTTGCTCGGGCAGATGCGGCTCGACATCCGGCACGATGCCTGGGATCGCAGCCGAACCAAGCGTTGGAGCCCGACGGGCCGTCATCTCATCCACACGCGGGTTCTTCGTACCGAGCGGATCGCCCAGCTGCACGTGGCCGCACGAAGCGTTGGGACGCCGCACGGCTGGGCGATCATGGTCTGGCGAGGCCGGCGGGTGCCGGCCATCTCGGTGGGCGAGGTCTAGCAGATGACGCGCAGGTAGTGCAGCGAGTAGGCGTGTCTCCGCACTCGCGGGACGCCTTTGGCGAACCCGTCGACGACCCAGCGGTACTCTTCGCTGCCGGAGCGGGTGCAGTCCCAGGCTTTGCGCATCTCGGCGTACCCGCCGTGGGACCAGGCGATGGTGGTGCGGACGACGTTCTTCCAGACGCCGAGACCCAGGTAGCGCTGCAGGGTGAGTCGTGGTCCTTGCGGGGAATAGCCGGCGCCGGTGCACGACTGGCGGCCGACGCCTTCGACGTGCCAGCGGCCGTTGTACTTCTTGAACGAAGGGTCGCTGACGTAGAGCAGGCAGCGCCATGGTGCAGCGGCGGCGTTTCCTGTGGCGGCAGGCGAGCCGCCCTCGTACGTGGTGTCGCCCTGGGGGCCTGGGTTGTCCCAGGCGGGCACGAGTTCCGCGTGCGGTTGCGGAGTGGGGTCGGCGTGCGCGGCGGGAGCGATGAGTCCCGGCACGGCCAGACCTGATAACGCCAGTAAGGCGATCTTGCCTTGGATGCGCATGGTGCTCCATAGGTCGATGGGGCTACGCATGACCCAGGCGGCTATTGGGTCTGCAGGAGCAGATTTCTCCAACAGATGACACCCGATCCCAGGGATCGATATCAAGCAAGGTTAAAAACTGCGCATAGTCCCAGGTCGTGTGTGCTGCATCCCGTGATGTAGCACGTCCACGACGTGGACGAAGATCAGAGCAATGGGCCGGCGCTCAGACTCCATACCGCGTGATCCGGCCCCGCCAGCGGGTAATTCCGGTTGTTTATAGAGATATATGAGGCACTTACTGAGATCGGCTGAATGTGCTTAACTCCTGCCTTGTCATCACACCCCTGGGGAGGGGCCATGGGGGAGTTCGTTGGGATCGACCCCCGCGGCGCAGATCAGTTGATCCGTCAATTGGAGAGCGGAAAGGACATCCTGGGCCGCGCGCGGCGGGGTCTCGAGGCAGCCATCGCAGAGGCGGGTGCGTCATGGACCGGTGCTCAGGGTGCAGTCGCCATGCACAGGTCCTGGGCGTTCTTCGACGACAGCCAACGGGATCTCAAATGGCGGGTCGACACCCTCAAGCAGATGGTTCCAGGTTCGGGAACAGGTCTGATCAGCTCCTTCTTCGCCTTCGACAATGAAGCTCAGGCCGCTCAGCAGGGGAAAACTGACGCTGCGCCCATCTCTGAGGCGCTCAAGCGGCATGAGATCGAGAACACCGTGGCGAGCTGGCGCAAGGTGGCCGCAGCCACGGGCGTGACAAGAGAGAAGCTGAACGATCCTGCCTACGCCGCTTCCTTACTGGCTGCTTTGGGGCCGGAGAGATTCCGCGCACTCTTCATGCACTGGATGAAGGACAAGGGGTCGGCTGCGGATAGGGGGCTTCCGCCGGCCGTGCTTCAGCAGGGACGGGAAAGCCTGGGCCCACTGGCTGAGGCATACGCCAATGCCGAACGTGCGGGACGGCTGAGTGAGGAATGGCGCGGGAAGTTCATGGAGTCGACTCCGCCGGGTGTGCTGACCGCGCTGGTTGCGATGTCCAAGCCGTCAAGCGGACTCCTCAACCAGGTCGCGCAGCGCGTGTTGGGTCGTCCGCTGGGAGCAGATCTTCCGACGAGCCCCAATTGGAACCTGAACGCGCTGGTGGATGCGTACGACGTCGATCCACAGGCACTGCAAACGCTGCTGGCTGACAACAAGGACGCCGCCAGCTGGCTACTGCATCCGCAGCGAGCACGGATGAGCGGCATTGCCGGCCTCGAAGGCAAGCTTGCGGGCGTGCTGGACAAGGCGTTGAAATCAGGCGCCGGAGCAGACGGTGTTCGTGACCGAGCATGGTTCAACATCATCCGGGGGATGGGAGCCGAGGACACTCCCTGGATCGGTGGCTCGTGGGGTCCCATGAAGGATTCGCCGATCAGCGAGACCTTGGCCAAAAATGTGGCGCCCTATCTCGATCAACTTGCTCGGGGACAGTCCAAGCGGGACTCGCCGGAGCTGAAGGCGGCCTTCCCAACGTCGCCATGGGACGCCCTCGCCCCTGATGACGCTTCCCGGTTCATGGGCGGCTTGATGCAGGACAAGGACGCGGCAAACGCGTTGATGAAGGCATCGCAGGACTACACGTTGGGCTTGGACATCGGCCGGTTCCGGCCATTCGGGGATGAGGCCACGCAGGATCAGTACACCTCTCGTGCGGCGCTCGCCGGAGGCGCGGCGAACCTGATGCTGAGCGGCTCGACGCATGCGGAATGGACTGATGACGAATACGCGGACTGGCTCGCTGGTGTCGCGCTGCTGCCCATCTCCTGGGTCTCGAACAAGTACTGGCCCATCCAAGACGCCACGGTGGCCACCGGCCGAGATGCCGGGCTGGACGAAGCCAAGGATGGCCTCAAGGGGGCGATCACAGATTACTTTGACAAGAAGACTCCGGCCACAGCAGAGGACGTTGCGAAACGCATCGTGCAGAGACAGGCTGAGTGGGTGAATGAATCGCTGAACCAGCACGCTCAAAAGCCATTGACGGATGCCCAACAAAATGAGGTTCGAATGGCTTTCCGCGGGCGCCTTTACGATGCATTGCTCCAGGCGCTGAAACAGAGGGGAGGCTGAGCATGACGATCCCCAGCCAAAGTGAGCTGCTTCGGCAGGCTGCGGAAAAGGAGCTGCTCGCCAGAACCCTCCTTCGATACGCCGATGAGTTGGGCAACGTCTTTTCTGGCATGCTGGCAAGACCTCAAGGAGTCGACGCGTTTTGGAAGGGGCCGGCCGCAGGTCGTTTCACCTCTCAGGCTGCGCAATTGCACCGCGAGATGGGCGTACTTCGGGAAAGCTGCACGTCCACAGCTGAGCGCCTTCGCAAGCAAGCCCAGCTCGCGCGTACCGAGGCGGCCCAGCTGCCCAGCTAAGGCTGAGGTCATCTGCTGGGTTCGTAGCAACTGGTCTTGCCGACGATCATGATGTTGGGCTTCTGCTCATTGCGCACGGTTATCAAGAATGTGATCCCGGTCGTCGGGTGCTGCAGTACAGCCATGCCTAGATTCTCGTCTCGAAGATCCAGGTTATCCACAATGGTGTCGTAGCCTCGCAAACCAAGTCCGCTCGCCATCAACCCTGCCGCGTTGCTCGGCGACTGCACATATGGCGGGCCTTTGAGGTCGCCCTGAGCGCGATAGAAACGCTGAGCTTGGCCTTTTAAGCATCCTACTTCGCTGTCCTGACCTGCTCGTTCGGTCGCGGTGGCGGCACCTGTAGCGGCAAGATCCTGCGAGGCCAGTAGCTTGTCGCCGTCCGCGATGAGCAGTTTCGCGGCCTCGTCCAGGGTGGGCCTCTCGGGGGCTCCTGCACAGCCAGTCACAGCCACCACGTAAACAAGTCCCGCGGCGATAGACAGTCGGCGTCGGCGAATATCTTGGCGCACGCCCCGGACACTACCCAAGCTCTACTCCTGCGTACACCTTCTATGCCCGCTATGCACTGACACAACGAATTGAGGTGCCCAGGAGATTCCGGACAGTCGGCCACATAAGCTGACTGAAGTCTGGAAGAGGTAGGTACGTGACGAGGCGTCGTAGGCGGTTCTCGCCGGAGTTCAAGGAAGAAGCCATCCGCATGGTG
>NZ_FNVT01000064.1 GCF_900108335.1 Nonomuraea solani | reverse complement strand
TCGAATTCCTCGGCCGCACCGACACCCAGACCAAAATCCGCGGCTACCGCATCGAACTCGGCGAAATCGAAACCACCCTCCAGAACCACCCCGCCATCGCCAACGCGGTCGTCATCGCCGATCAGAGCAGGCCGGGGGACCCGCGGCTCATCGCGTACCTCATCACCAGGGCCGAGGCCATCAGCCGTGAGGACCTGAACACCCACCTGCTGGCGAGCCTGCCGCACTACATGCTCCCCGCCACCTACGTCTTCCTCGACAAACTGCCCCTCACCGCGCACGGCAAGGTCGACCGTCAGGCTCTGCCGTCGCCGGACGAGCAGCAGCGCCGCAGCGCGCCCTACGAGGCGCCGCAGACCAAGGTCGAGCGGGAGGTGGCGCAGGCGTTCGGCGAGTCGCTGGGCATCGAGCGCGTCGGCAGGAACGACGACTTCTTCGAGCTCGGCGGGAACTCCCTGCTGATCGCCCGGGTCGGTGCCATCCTCGCCGGGCTCTACGGCGTGGACCTGCCGCTGCCGCTGCTGTTCACGCAGCCCACCGTCGAGGGCGTGGCCGGCACGATCGAGCTGTTCTGGAAGGGCGGCTACCAGGGGCTGCAGGACTCGCGCGACCCGGCGACGATGCTGTCGGAGATCCAGCTCGACCCCGACATCAAGCCGGACGGCCTGCCGATGGCCGACATCATGGACCCGTCGGGCGTCTTCCTCACCGGCGCGACCGGCTACCTGGGCATCTTCATCCTGGAGCAGATCCTGGAGCAGACCAGCGCCGACGTGCACTGCCTGGTCAGGGCCTCCAGCCCGGAGAACGCGATCGACCGGCTCAAGCGGACCGCGGAGACGTTCAAGGTCGACTGGGACGAGAAGTTCCGCACGCGCGTCAAGCCGGTCGTCGGCGACCTGTCCGAGCCGCGGTTCGGCCTGTCGGAGAAGGCGTTCACCGACCTGGCCGGCAAGATCGACTCGATCTACCACAACGCGGCGCTGGTCAACTTCGTCTGGCCGTATTCGGTGCTCAAGGGCCCGAACGTGTACGGCACCGTCGAGGTGCTGCGCCTGGCCTGCACGACGAAGGTGAAGATCGTGCACTTCGTGTCCACGATCGACGTGCTCGTCGGCTCGCACATGCCGCGGCCCTTCCTGGAGGACCCGCTGCCGCAACTGCCGCCGCACGTGCCGTTCAGCTACCCGCAGACGAAGTGGATCTCCGAGAAGATCGTCGAGCTGGCCAAGGAGCGTGGCGTCCCGACGACCATCTTCCGCCCGTCGATCATGATGGGGCACACGGAGACGGGCGCCTGCCACCAGACCGACTACATCCTCGTCGGCCTGCGCGGCTTCCTGGAGCTCGGCATCCTGCCGGAGTACGACGAGGTGCTGAACTGCACCACCGTTGACTACGCCAGCAAGACCTTCGTGCACATCACGATGCAGGAGAAGTCGATCGGGGAGATCTTCCACCTCTGGAACGTGGACGCGATCCCCACGATGGCCACCTACGACTGGGTCCGGTCCTACGGCTACGAGTTCGAGGTCGTGCCCTTCAGCGAGGCGGTCGAGCGGGCCCGCCGGGTCAGCCCCGGCCACCCGATCTACCCGCTGCTGCCCGTGCTGTTCCTGTACGAGAGCGGCGAGGCCGGACTGCCCATGCGGTGGGACGACCATCTCAAGCTCGACCCGCGGCTGGAGTGCGCCCACACGCTGTCGGCGCAGGAGGGCACGGACATCACGGCCCCCGACATCGACGAGAAGTGGATGCACGACTCGCTCTCGTTCCTCATCGAGCGGGGGCAGCTCAAGCCGCCCAGCGCGATCAAGCTGCTGGCCGGCTCCGCCGAGGGGCAGCGCCGATGACCGGCGACACCGCCATCCGCACCAGGGCCCCGTCCGCCGGCCTCTTCGAGGTGCACGGCGAACTGGACGGGGGCCTGCTGCAGGAGGCCGTCAGGGTGGTGGCCGGGCGCCACGACATCCTGCGCGGCGGGACGGGCGCGGGCGCGGCGTGGGTGAGCGTGCCGCTCGTGGACGTGTCGGGTCTCGGGCCCGGCGAGCAGGACAGGGAGATCGGGCGGCTGGTCGCCAGGGAGACGGCGCAACTGTCCGCCCTGGCCACGCCGCCACCCGTCCGGGTCTCCTTGGTACGGCGGGCGCCCGGCCGGCACGTGCTGGCCGTGACGGCACACGCGCTGGTGATGGACCGCACCTCCATCGGCCTGTTCGCCCACGAAGTGGCCCGCGCCTACGCGTCCGCGGATACCGGCGAGCCTGGGCCGGCCAGCGGTTCCTACGCCGGCTTCGCCGCGCACCGGCGCGAGTGGCTGGCCACCCGGGCGGCCGCCCGCGACCTGGATCACTGGCGGCAGCGCCTCAGTGATCTGCCCGACCTCAGCCTGCCCGCCGACCGCGGGCGGCCAGGAGGCCACGCGCATCCCATGGCCGGCCACCGCTGGCAGGTTCCCAGCACCCTCACCGCTCGCCTGCGAGCGGTGGACGAGGTGGACGAGGTGGACGATGTGCTGCTCGCGGCCTGGCTGGCCGTGCTGTCCCGGTACGGCGGCCAGCGCGACCTCGCCGTCGGCCTCCCCCTGCCCGGCCGCCCCGACGGCTGGGCCGGCGCGCTCGGCCCGTTCGAGAACACGGTCGTCCTGCGGGCCGACCTCACCGGCGACCCCACGTTCGCCGCCCTCGTGGACCAGGTCGGGCGGGCGCGCAGGCAGGCGGAGGAGCACGGCGCGACCCCGTTCGAACAGCTCGTGGACGAACTGCGCCCCCTCCCCGACGCCCCGCCCCTCTTCCAGGTGCGCTTCCTGCACGAGCGGCCCACGCCCCCGGCGACCTACGGAGTCCTGGAGTGGCGCGAGCTCGACACCACGGTCCCCCCGTCGGCCACCGCCCTCACCCTCCGCCTTACGACCACCCCCGAAGGCGACCTGTCCGTACGGCTCGACTACGCGAGCGACCTGTTCGACACGACCACCGCCGAACGCCTGCTCACCCACCTCCGCACCCTGACCGAGGCCGCCACCGAGCAGCCGGGCCGGGTGCTGTCGGCGCTGCCCATGCTCACCCCCGCCGAGCAGGCCCGCCTCACCCGGGACTGGCCCGAGGGCCCACCGGCGGACGGGGAACCGCGCCTCGTGCACCGGATGATCGAGGAGCGGGCGGCCGAACACCCCGACGCCGTGGCGGTCGTGGCCGGTGAGGACAAGTTGACGTACGGAGCCCTCGACGGCCGCGCCAACGGGCTCGCCCATCGCCTGCGCGAGCTGGGCGCGGGCCCGGAGAAGCGGGTCGGCGTGATTGCCGACCGCACCACCCACACCGTCGTCGCCCTGCTGGCCGTGCTCAAGGCCGGCGCGGCGTACGTCCCCCTGGACCCGGACCACCCGCCGGAGCGGCAGCAGTTCATCCTCGCCGACGCCGGCATCGAGGTGCTGCTCGCCCATACCCACCACCCTCAGGCGGTGCCGGACGGCACCACCGTCATCCAGGTGGACACGTTCGAGGGCGAGAGCACCGACCCCGACGTCCCGGTGCGTCCGGACAACCTCGCCTACGTCATCTACACCTCGGGCTCCACCGGAACCCCCAAGGGCGTGCTGGTCACCCACGGCAACCTGGCCTGCGCCACCGCGGCCAGGTGGTCGTGCGGCCGCAGTAACCCCGGCATCTACTGCCTGCCGGTCCCGTTCACGTTCGACGGCGCGGCGGCGGGGCTGTACTGGACACTGGCGGCGGGCGGGCGGCTGGTCCTGCCGGACGCGATGACCGTGCACGACCCGCGCCGGCTGGGCCGGCTGATCAACCTGGAGTGCGCCACGCACTTCGACGCGGTGCCCTCGCAGTACGAGGTGCTGCTGTCGCTCTGCCCGCGCGACCTGCGCAGCCTGCGGGACATCTCGGTCGGCGGCGAGGTGCTGCCGCCGCACGTCGTGGCCCAGCACGCGACGATGCTGCCGTCGGCGACCCTGTACAACGACTACGGCCCCACCGAGGCCACCGTCTGGAGCACCTTCCACCCGTGCCCGACGGACTTCGCGGGCCCCACGGTCCCGATCGGCAGGCCCATCCCCGGCGCCCGCGTCCTCATCCTGGACGAGGACCTCAACCCGCTCCCCCAGGGCATCCCCGGACACCTGCACATCGGCGGCACCGGCATCACCCGCGGCTACCTCAACCGCCC
>NZ_FNVT01000067.1 GCF_900108335.1 Nonomuraea solani | reverse complement strand
CGGGGTCTTTGACGAGGGCGGCTTCGATCTCGCCGGGTTCGACGCGGAAGCCGCGGATCTTGACCTGGTCGTCGGCGCGGCCGAGAAACTCCAGCTCGCCGTCGCGGCGGAACCGGGCGATGTCCCCGGTTCGATACATCCGGGTGCCGGGTTCACCGAACGGGTCGGCGACGAACCGCTCGGCGGTCAGGCCGGGCCGGTTCAGATACCCGCGGGCCACGCCGGTGCCGGCGATGTAGAGCTCGCCGGCCACGCCGGGCGCCACCGGTTCGAGCCGGGCGTCCAGGACGTACATCCGGATGTTGCCGATGGGCCGGCCGATCGGCACCGGTGAGGGGGCCGGGCCGTCGATGACGTGGACCGAGCAGCCGACCACGGTCTCGGTCGGGCCGTACTCGTTGATCAGCCGGGCGCCGGGGCAGATCCGCTGCCAGGAGGTCACCGTCTGGGGGCGCACCTCGTCGGCGCCGATCACGTAGGTGCGCACCGAGTCCAGGACGGTGCCGGGGGCGAGCTGGGCGGCGAGCAGGTCCACGTGGCCGGGGGTCAGCTTGAGCAGGCTGAAGTCGTGCGGTTCGCGCAGCAGCGCGGCCAGGGCCTGTCCGCCGGTGTCCGGGCCGATCAGGGTGACGTCGCGGCCTTCGATCAGCGGGAGCCAGAAGTTGGGCACCGACAGGTCGACGGCGATCGAGCCGACCAGCGGCGCCCCGGACTCGCCGTCCAGGCCGTATCCGTCCACCGCCCACCACAGGTAGTTCAGCAGCCCGCGATGGGAGATCAGCACCCCTTTGGGGCGGCCGGTCGAGCCGGAGGTATACATGGCGTACACCAGGTTGTCACCGCTGAGCGGCAGGTCCAGGTCGTGGCCGGAGCGGGCCTGGATCCGGTCCCGGTCACGGCCCAGCCGGACCACGGTCGCGCCGGTCAGGCCCTCGACGGTGCCGGCGTGCACGTCCTGGGCGACGACGACGCCGGCGCGGGTGTCGTCCAGGACGAAGCCGAGCCGCTCCGCCGGGTGCGTGGGATCCAGCGGGACGTAGGCAGCGCCGGCCTTCATCACCGCCAGCAGGGCGACCAGCAGCTCGGGGCTCTCACCGGCGCAGACCCCGACGAACGACTCGGTGCCCACACCGAGGCCGCGCAGGTGCCGGGCCAGCCGGTTCGCCCCGGCGTTGAGCTCGCCGTAGGTCAGCAGGACGCCCCCGGCGTCGCGTACGGCGGGGGCCTGCGGGTCGGCGGCCGCCTGCGCCTCGATGAGCTGCGGCACCGTCGAATCCGGCAGGGCCATGCGGGTGTCGTTCCACTCCTGGAGAATCTGGTGCCGCTGCCCGGAGGAGAGCACCGGGACCTCGTCGATCGGCCCGCCCGGGTCGGCGGCGACCGCCGTGAGCACCCGGATCAGCCGGTCCACCAGGGCCTCGGCGCTCACCCGGTCGAAGACGTCGGTGGCGTAGCGCAGCTCGCCGTCCAGGCCGTCGTCACCGGCCCGCTTCGTGAACGTGAGGATCAGCTCCAGCTTCGCCGGGGCGTAGTCGACCGGCTGGTCGGCGGCGGTCAGCTCGGGCAGGCCGGACATCGGCTCGTTCGCCTCGTGCAGCTCCAGCATGACCTGGACGAGCGGGTTCCAGCCCATCGACCGCGGCGGGTTGAGGGCTTCGACGACCCGCTCGAACGGCACGTCCTGGTGCTGGAACGCGGCGAGATCGGCCTGCCGGACGCGGGCCAGCAGGTCCGTGAAGCCGGGGTTGCCGGCGGTGTCGGTACGCAGCACGAGCGTGTTCATGAAGACGCCCACCAGGTCGGTCAGCTCCTCGTGGCCACGTCCGGCGGTCAGCGCCCCGATCGGGATGTCGGTGCCGCACCCCAGCCGGGTCAGCAGCACGGCGAGCCCGGCCTGCAGCGTCATGAACAGGGTGGCCTGCGACTCGCGGGCCAGCGCCCCGAGCCGTTCGTGCAGCCCGGCCGGGATCGTGAAGCGCACGCTGTCCCCGCGGAAGGTGGCCACGGCCGGTCGCGGCCGGTCCGTGGGCAGCGGCAGGTGCCCCGGCAGGCCGTCCAGGGCGGTACGCCACCAGTCGAGCCCCGAGCCGCCGTGCGGCTGCTCCCGCTGCCACAGCGCGTAGTCGGCGTACTGCACGGGCAGCCGCGGCCACCCGGGTTCCCCGCCGGTGAGCCGGGCCCGGTAGGCCGTGGCCAGGTCGCGCCAGAACGGGGGCATGGACAGCGCGTCGCCGGCTATGTGGTGCAGCACCACCAGCAGCACGTGCTCGGTGGCCGACAGCGTGAACAGCGTCGCCCGCAGTGGCGGGTCGCGAGTCAGGTCGAACGGCCGGGCGGCGGCGTCGGCCAGCACCCCGGCCAGTTGCCCGGCGTCCACGTCGCGCTCGGCGAGGCCGGCCTGCGCCTGCCCGGCCGCGAGCACCTGCTGCCAGGGGCCCTCGGCGCTGTCCGGGTACACCGTCCGCAGCGTCTCGTGCCGGGCCACCAGGTCGGCGAGCGCGCCGCGCAGCGCGTCCCGGTCGAGCCGGCCGGTGAGGCGTACGGCGGCCGGAATGTTGTACGACCCCCCGTGGTCGATGCGGTTGATGAACCAGAGCCGCTGTTGTGCCGAGGACAGCGGCAGCCGCTCCGGCCGGGCCACCGGGCGCGGCCCAGGACGGCCGCCGCTCTCCTGCTCGGCGGGGTTGTCGATGTGGTGGGCGATGCCGGTGACGGTGGGGTCGGCGAAGACGTGGCGGAGGGGGAGTTCGGTGCCGAAGACGGTGCGGA
>NZ_FNVT01000070.1 GCF_900108335.1 Nonomuraea solani | reverse complement strand
TTAGCCCCTGGACCTGGGCTGATCTGCTGGTGCTCCGGCTTCTTCTGGTGTTGATGAGATTTCGGGGATTCTGAAGGTCTATCGTCCTGGTCGTTCGTCTTGCTGTGAAAGTGAAGGCGAGGTGGCCGGAGTTGGCGCTGGCGGTAGTGAAGGATCTTCGAGTGGCCCGTGCCCCGGCCACCGCCGAGGACCTGGAGGCGCTGGAAACCGACGTGCTGGCCGGGTTCGTACTGGCCCGGGCGGCGGCGGGGCTGTCGGACGGAACGATCTCCTCCGACGTGGTGCACCTGGAGCAGACACGGGCCTGGTTCGGCCGGCCGCTGTGGGAGATGGAACCGGCCGACGCCGACGCGTACTTCGGCAAGGCGCTGCGCTCCACCGCGAAGGGCACCAGGCTGGCCCGGGCCCAGGCGATCAAGACGTTCTTCCTGTTCCTGGAACTGCGGCACAAGGTCGAGATCCACCAGATGACCGGCCGCGTGGTCGAATGCCCGATCGATGAGATGAACCGGCCGCGCGGCGGCCCGCAGGGCAAGCTGCGCATCCCGCCCACCATCGAGCAGGTGGACCGGCTGTTCGCCGGGTGGCGACAGGAGCTGACGACCTGCCGGAAGTTCGCCCCGACCGCCCGCAACTACACCGCCTGCCGGCTGATGTCCGAGGTCGGGCTGCGCGTCAACGAGGCATGCAAGCTCGACCTGGCCGACCTCAAGTGGGACCTGGGCCGCTTCGGCAAACTGCACGTCCGTCACGGCAAGGGCGCCCGCGGGTCCGGACCGCGCGAGCGGATGGTGCCGCTGATCAACAACGCCGCGGCGACGCTGCGCTGGTTCGTCGAGGACGTGTGGGGCCAGTTCGGCGACGACCACACCCGGCCCGGCGTGGCGCTGCTGCTGTCGGAGCGCAAGAACACCGACGGCTCGGTCGCCCGCGTCGGTGACGAGACACTCCGAGCCGCGCTCGCGAGGGCCGCCACCGCCCATCTGCCGGAATGGGCCGACGTCCTGACCCCGCACGTGCTGCGGCACTTCTGCGCCTCCCAGCTCTACCAGCACGGCATGGACCTGATCGCCATTCAGCAACTGCTCGGCCATGCCTGGATCGCCACCACGATGAAATACGTGCACGTCACCGGCACCCACATCGAAGACGCTTGGACCGCAGGTCAGCAGCGTGCCGCCGCCCGCCTGACAGGACTCGGGAAGGGACTGACGCCATGACCGCACATCCCGCCGGACCAGTCGGCGACTACTGGGCCCGCCACGAACTGGCGTGCGCACTCACGCTCGGCGCCACCGGACTGCCCTGCGTCCAGGCAGGAGTCGAATTGCTCATCGACACCGACATCTGGCTGCACCGGCCCGACTTCGTCACCGAGTACATCACCATCGACACCGGCCTCGCCACGGCGCTGGCCTTCGTCGACTGGGACGGGGCGATCACGGCCGTGCAGGAGGGCCGCCTGCCCTGCAGCGGCGGCGAACGCGCCGTTCTGCGCATCGCCGCGAGCATGAGCGGCGGCATCCCGGTCGACCTGCGTGACGTGCTCACCAGCCTGGACGGTGTCAACCTCGCCCTGGCCGCGACCGCGATAGGAGCCGCCGCCGGACATCCGGCCGGATCGGCCGCGCCCTGGAAGGAGGCCGAGAACAGATGAGATGGAACCTGCGGCTGGCCGCCGCCAACCGCGGCATCTGGAAAGCCTCTGAGCTGCAGCGGATGCTCGCTGAGCACGGTCTGAAGATCAGCGCCGGGAAGATGTCCGGTCTGTGGTCGGGCGAGCCGGCCAGCATCAAGCTGGATGACCTCAACGTCATCTGCGCGGTGCTCGGCTGCGGAGTCGATGAGCTCCTCATCCCGGAGCCCGACAAGGTCAGACGCGTCGATGACGGCCAAGATCAGCAGGTTACGGCAGCCTC
>NZ_FNVT01000071.1 GCF_900108335.1 Nonomuraea solani | reverse complement strand
CGCCGCGATCTGGCACAACAACGCAACCAACGCACCGATCACCCGGTCACTGACCGCCTACGATCACTGACCGGAGATCGGACTTACTCGTCTAGCCTCGGCGATTCACGGCGGCTAAGGAAAGCTCGAACCGGATGAACGGTTAGACAGCAAAGAGTGCCCCTGATCTGGAAGATTACGGATTGTCGAGATCAACAACCTTCCAGAGCGAGGAGCACTCTTCGCGTGCAGACTATCCCGAAGTGGATGCAAGGGCTGGCGGTCACGGTCGGCGGTCACGGCGTGGTCTCTCACGTCGGTACGGCGGGCCTGCGGATGCTGGCGTTCAAGTCCGGCCTGAGCGGCGAGCTGACGGCCGCGTTGCGGGTGCGGGGCCGTCAGGTGGTGCACGATCGGGGCCAGGTGCTGTCCGATCTGGGCGTGATGATCGCCGATGGCGGGACGGCCATCCGACACATCCGTACCCTGCGGGATCAGGGCGAGTTATTCGGGCCGGTGGCCTCGGCGTCGACGGCGTGGCGGGCGCTGGAGGAGGTGACCGCCCGGCAGCGGGACAAGATCGCCGCCGCTCGGGCCAAGGCCCGGCGGCGGGTGTGGGAGTTGATCGCCGCGCGGCACGGAAGCGTGCCGGCCTCGCGGACCTGCTACGGCGACCTCGGAGAATGGATCGTGATCCGGCTGGATGCCACCATCCAGCTCTGTCACAGCGACAAGGAGGCGGCGGCCGGGACGTTCAAGGGCAGTTACGGGCTGTTCCCGCTGACCGCGTGGTGCGATAACACGGGCGAGTGCCTGGCCATCAAGCTGCGTCCGGGCAACGCGGGCGCCAACACCATCTGCGACCACCTCGAGGTCCTGGCCGCCGCGATCGCGCAGATCCCGCCGAAGCACCGCGGGCGGATCCTCATCACCTGCGACGGGGCCGGCGCCACGATCGAGTTGCTGGCCTTCATCACCACGCTGAACACGCGCAGCCGCCGGGCCCACTACTCGGTCGGCTTCGACCTTGATGAGCGCGCTCGCAGCGCGATCACCGCACTGCCTGCCGATGTGTGGTCGTGCGTGCTGGATGACGCGGGCCAGGCCCGTGATCGGCAGGAGGCGGGCACCGCGGAGCTGACCGGCCTGCTGCGGCACTCGGCCGGTGGCGACAAGCTGGCCACCTGGCCGGCGGGCATGCGCATCCTGGTCCGCCGGGAGAAACCCGCCTCCGGAGCCAAACTGACCGACTTCGAGAAGGCACGCGGCTGGCGCTATCAGCTGATCGCGACCAACACCCCTGCTGCCGCTCTGCCGCTGCAGCAGGGCGAGGCACGCCACCGCGTCCATGCCCGGGTGGAGGACTTCATCCGGTGCGGCAAGAACACCGGGCTGGCCAGCCTGCCCTCCTGGTCGCTGGCCATCAACCAGGCCTGGTGCATCGCCGCCGCGATCGGCTGCGACCTGCTGTCCTGGTTGCGCCTGCTGTGCTGCGAGGCCGAACTGGCGATCGCCGAACCGTCCACCCTGCGCTACACGCTGCTGCACACCAGCGCCCGCCTGGTCCGCGGCCAACGGCGACGCACCATCAAGATCCCCCACACCTGGCCCTGGGCTCACTGAGGTGCCCCGGAGATTCCGGACAGTCGGCTACATAAGCTGACTGAAGTCTGGAAGAGGTAGGTACGTGACGAGGCGTCGTAGGCGGTTCTCGCCGGAGTTCAAGGAAGAAGCCATCCGCATGGTG
>NZ_FNVT01000074.1 GCF_900108335.1 Nonomuraea solani | reverse complement strand
TCCCGATCCCGGAACGGCCGACGGTCATCCCCCTCACGACGAGGACTGTAACCACCCTCACGACGCGGACCACGATCATCGCGGAACCCGCCCTCACGGCGCGCCCCGAAACCACCTTCACGACGATCCCCGTAGCCACCGCCGCCCTCACGGCGCGGCCCACGGTCATCACGGTCCCGGAACGGGCGACGCTCATCGCCACCCTCACGACGGGGACCACGATCGTCCCGGCCTCGGTTGTCATCTCGCCGCGGTCCCCGGTCCCCGCGGTCGGAGGAGCGCGACCTGTCGCCGGAACGGAATGGCCGGTCGCCGCCGGAGTCTCGTCCGCGAGAGCCCTGTCCGCCGCTCCTGTCTTCTCCCCCGGAGCGCTTGTCCTCGTAGTCGCCGCGCCCGGGCTGTCCGCCCTCCGGGCCGTTATCTCTGTTCACTTCTGGTCCATTTCGTTGGCTAACCCAGCGGACTCAGAACGACGGTCCACCGTAGCTGGTCGCCGCCCGCCCTCGGGCCTTACGCGACGAAGGCCACCCGTGGGGGTGGCCCGCTCCTTCCAGCCTAGCAAGCCGCAGAACGTCCATGAGCCTGACGCAACCCACATATTGACGGGACCCTAAACGGACAGCCAGCAAGAGTGAACGCCGCGTCACTTCGCTGCCACGAATCAACCGAAATCCCAACCTGGTGACGGTACGACCCGGCTCTGCGACTTCCCCACACGAACGGGCACCCGCTGAACAATCGGATGAGCCGCCGATCATTCCGCGGTCAGGGTGCTGGAGCCAACGTCACCAGGGGCCGCCTGAGCGCCACGGACCCAGCAAACCCGTTTCGCAGAGGTGCGGCACCGTTCCACACACATCAACACTCTCAAGCTGTACGACATTGTGTCCCGCACGAGCGCGACTTAAAGCCGTGATGGCCTGTCTCCCTCATACTCCCGAGCGCCAAGGCCTATTCCTGTACGAGGCCGGCAACCGATAAGGGCGCGGTCCACGACGCAGATCGGGTATGGCGGACCGCATTCACGGAGCCGGCTTCGCAGCAGCTGGAGGCACCCAGGCTAGGCCGGACACCGAGGCCCCACAGACGGTCAGCCCAAGAGCAGCGGCTGGCGACCTGAGATCGCGATGCCACCACCTTGCCCGAGTTCCTCGCCCGGTCGCGCCACCCGCATCCGCAACGCAGCCGCGACGACCTGGGCTGAGGCACCCAGGTCCTTTCCGCGTGCAGGCGGCCACTCCACGGGTATCGGCCGTGGAAATGCAAAAGGGCCCCGGCGCGTTAGGCGTCGGGGCCCTTTTTGAAAGATTGTCCGGCGGTGACCTACTCTCCCACACCCTCCCGAGTGCAGTACCATCGGCGCAGAGAAGCTTAACTTCCGGGTTCGGAATGTAACCG
>NZ_FNVT01000075.1 GCF_900108335.1 Nonomuraea solani | reverse complement strand
GCTTGAGTTCTATCGATGGTTGCGAACCTTCTCGAAGGAGAACCTCGCATGCCTCGTTGGGCTCACAACAAGCTTCCCTCGTCGGTTCAGAAGCGCTACTTCGAGTTGGTGCGAGAGGGGCATAAGGGCGCTGCTGCGGCCCGGATGGTCGGTGTGTCGACCAGCTGCGGGTCGCTGTGGTTCATCGATGCTGGTCGGATGGTTCTCGCCGACGCGCCCGTCTCTGCCCGCTTCCTCACCCAGGATGACCGGATCGCCATCGCCGACGGCATACACGCCAAGGTCGGGGTGAAGGAGATCGCCGCCTCGATCGGCAAGAGCTTCCAGACGGTCTACCGAGAGATCCAGCGCAACAGCAAGTCCGACGGCCGCTACCAACCCTGGTGGGCCCACAACCAGGCGCTTCTCCGTCGCGGACGTTCCAAGGAAGAGAAGATTCGGGGCCACGAACCGCTCCGTACGGTCGTGCGCGACAAGCTGACCGAGAAGTGGTCACCGCAGCAGATCTCCCGGTTCCTCACCCGTGCCTACCCCGACCTGAGCGCCATGCAGGTCTGCGCCGAGAGCATCTACAAGGCCCTCTACGCCGGCCTTCTCGGCTGCAGATCCGGAAAGCTCCGCACCGGCCGCTCCCGCAGGAAGCCGCACCGGCGGGGCGTCGCAATCCCCAACAAGATCAAGAACATGAAGCTCCTCGACCAGCGTCCCGCTGAAGTCACTGAACGTCAGGTCCCCGGACATTGGGAAGGCGACCTCATCATCGGCCAGTACGGGGCGCCGGGTGGTGCCACGGCCATCGGCACACTGGTGGAGAGGGTCACCAAGTTCCTGATCCTGGTGCATCTCCCGGACGGCTACAAGGCCCCGCAACTGCGCGATGCGCTCATCGCGCAGACCCGGCATCTGCCCGAGAGTTGGCGCAAGACCCTGACCTGGGACCAGGGCCGGGAGATGTCGATGCATGAGCAGACCGCCGCCGCGACCGGCTTCGACATCTATTTCTGCGACCCGCATTCCCCCTGGCAGCGGGGCCTCAACGAGAACACCAACGGACTGATCCGCCAGTACTTCCCCAAACACACCGACCTGTCGATCCATACCGCCCAAGACCTGCAGACGGTCGCCGCCCAACTCAACCAGCGACCCCGCCTCGCCCTCGGAGACAGAACACCAGCCGAAGCCATGAGAGCATTGCTAACCAACGGCTCTACCAGCTAGTTCGCAACCAGTGTTAGAAACCACCC
>NZ_FNVT01000076.1 GCF_900108335.1 Nonomuraea solani | reverse complement strand
TGAACTCCGACACGCCCATCAGTGCCCGTATTCACCGGAAGCGACCTCGACCACACGGCACGACGTCCACCCACCGAATACGGGCACTACGCCTGCCCGGGGCATTCCGCTCCCGAGCCTCCTCCGTCTCGTCCCCGCGCCGCCTCCAGAGAGCATCGGGACCTGGACGACCTTCAGAGGGCATCGGGGCCTGGGATGACATCCCGGGGGCATCGGGGCCTGGCGCGACATCCCGGGGGCATCGGATCCTGGGACGACCTCGCGGGCGTCCTGCGCCGCGACACGGCCCGCCGAACTCGTCCTCGGGGTCGCGCGAAGACAGGCGCCGTTTCCGAGTCCCAGACAGACTTACGTACTTCCCAGCCTTCACGGTGCGGCCGCTCCAGCCCTTGCGCGAACCAACGTCCAATCGGCCGGCAGCCCCGTCGCCGTCCACGCGAAGGCGTGGCCGGGCCGCCCAGTCACGGCCCGGCACCTGCGGCCCATGCGTCTGGCGCGAGGCATAGGACCGCACGGCGCCCCCCATAGCGCCTGCGAGCACGGCGGCAGCACCGGACTGCAGCGGCGGGTTGCAGCGGGCGCGGCCTGACGTACCCGTGCATTGGGGGGCGCGGCCGCGGCGGCGCGACGCGGGCGCGGGCGCGCGGCCGGGGTGGGGGCGGCGGGGATCCGGCACCGCCATCTGCGCATCGCAGGACGGCGTGGGCATCGCGGGACGCGTGGAGGGACCCGTCATGCAGCGCTGGCGACACGAAATCACCCCGAGCATGTGACAGCACCCGTGCCACGCCGATCCGGGCCGATCCACGCCGATCCGGGCCGATCCGTCCGGGCCGATCCGGGCCGATCCGGTAGGAACGAGGGAGGCACCAGGGCGTCCGGGGCAGGAGCGAGTGCCGGCAGAACAGCGGTCTGCTTCGGTGGGAGATGGGCCCGTCAACGCTTCCGGGAGCGGGTCACAGGTTGGTGAGGGGGCCGCCGGTGACGGCTCAGTGCCGCGATCGTCCCTATCGGCTCGGAAACGTGGTGAGCCCGGGGCGGGATCGGATCCAAGGCCGTCTCAGGCCCGTGTGAGAGCACAGGCGTAGTGCCCGTATTCGGTGGGTGGACGTCGTGCCGTGTGGTCGAGGTCGCTTCCGGTGAATACGGGCACTGATGGGCGTGTCGGAGTTCA
>NZ_FNVT01000077.1 GCF_900108335.1 Nonomuraea solani | reverse complement strand
GATCCGATCGAGGCGCAGGCGTTGCTGGCCGCCTACGGTCAGGACCGGCTATCGCCGTTGTGGCTGGGGTCGGTGAAGTCGAATCTGGGGCACACTCAGGCGGCGGCCGGGGTGGCCGGTGTGATCAAGATGATTCTGGCGATGCGGCACGGGCTTTTGCCCAAGACGCTGCACGTCGATGCGCCGTCGTCGAAGGTGGACTGGTCCGGTGGGGCGGTGGAGCTGCTGACCGAACCCCAGCCTTGGCCTCGGGAGGCGGACCGGCCGCGCCGGGCGGGAGTGTCGTCATTCGGCATCTCAGGCACCAACGCTCATGTGATCGTGGAAGAGCCACCCGTTGAGGAGCCGTCGGCCGTCGGCGGCGGCACGGGCGTGCCGTCGGCGGAGGCTGCCGCGCTTCCGGTACTTCCGATGCTGGTCTCGGCCAAGAGCGAGGCGGCACTGCGGGCACAGGCCGGCCGGCTGGCTGGGTTCGTGGCCGAGCACGACGAGGTCAAGCTGCTGGAGGTGGCGGCTGGGCTTGCGCGCCGTGCCGCGCTGGAGCACCGGGCGGTGCTGCCGGCGACGGACCGGGAAGGTCTGCTGGCCGGGCTGCGGGCGCTGGCCGCCGGTGGTGAGTCGGCGACCGGGGAGCCGGCGGCAGGAGGGCTGACAACCGGAGGGTTGGCGGCCGGGGTGCTGGAGTCGTCCTCGATCGTGGGTCGGGTGCGGCCAGGCCGGGTGGCGGTGCTGTTCTCCGGTCAGGGCGCCCAGCGGCCCGGGATGGGTCGCGAACTGTATGCGGCTTTCCCGGTGTTCGCCCGCGCCTTCGACGAGACGTGTGCGCTACTGGAAGCCGAGCTCACCGCCTCCGATGCTGCGGGGGTTGTGAGCGGCCTGGCCGGTGGTGCGACCTTGCGGGAGATCATCCTCGGCGAGACCGGCGAGACCGGTGGTTCTGAGGCTGCTGGGTCTGGTGGTTCTGCTGCCGGTGGGGTGCTGGATCAGACGGTGCTGGATCAGACCGTGTTCGCCCAAACCGGGCTGTTCGCCCTCGAAACGGCCTTGTACCGACTGCTGGAATCGCTGGGCATCCGGCCCGATTACGTGGCCGGGCATTCGCTGGGCGAGATC
>NZ_FNVT01000078.1 GCF_900108335.1 Nonomuraea solani | reverse complement strand
GCCAACGGCGAAGTCAAGGCCTGGCACAACGGAGCCGGGTTCGCCGCCATGCCCTGGAACGCCGACGCCATCATCGCCACCGGCTTCACCAACGACAATCTGCACTTCGCGTAACCCATAATCCCTTAAAAGGCGGACCGCCATCACGGCGGTCCGCCTTTTTTCATTTACCCAGCCAATGTGCAGTCGAGTTCCAGACCGTTTATAGGCGGCCGGGAAATGATTCTTCCATCGGCACTCAAGAAGGAGCAGAAAATGAATTTCGCCAGTAAGGCAAGCGTTATCGGTGTCCTGGCCGTCCTCGCCGGCGGGCTGTTCGCGGGCACCGCGCAGGCGGCCCCCAAGCCCCCGGCCGACGAGAAGACACAGCAGGAGAGCCGCGACGCCGCCACCAAATCCCAGGTACGCGCCGCCGCCGGTTTCCAGGACGATTTCATCAATGTCGCGGGACCGGCCGCGCAGGCGGTCATGGCCGAGTTCCGGGTGCCGGCCTCGGTGGGCACCGCGCAGGCCATTCTCGAATCGAACTGGGGCCGCAGCACCTTGTCGGTGAACGACAAGAACTACTTCGGCTTCAAATGCACGAGCCCCACCTCCCCCGGCTCCATCGCCGTCGGCTGCCACAAGTACACGACGCAGGAATGCACCCCGACCTGTCACAACGTGGACGCCTATTTCCGCGTCTACGCCACGATGCGGGACTCCTTCCGCGACTACGGCCGCCTGCTGAGCACCAACGCCGTCTACGCGCCCGCCTTCCAGCACCTCAACGACCCCGACGAGTTCGCCAGGAAGATCGGCGCCCGCTACGCGACCGACCCCGCGTACGCCGACAAGGTCATCACGCTGATGCGCAACTGGAACCTCTACCGCTTCAACACCGCGACAGGCGGCTCTTCCCTGTCAGGCGACGGCAAGGCGGACATCGCGGCGGTGCTACCATCCGGCGAGGTCAAGGCCTGGCGCAACGGCGCAGGGTTCGCCGCGATGCCCTGGGACGCCGACGCCATCGTCGGAACCGGCTTCAGCAAGGACAA
>NZ_FNVT01000079.1 GCF_900108335.1 Nonomuraea solani | reverse complement strand
GTGCGAAGGTGAGAACTTAAGCGCCGGTAAACGGCGGTGGTAACTATAACCATCCTAAGGTAGCGAAATTCCTTGTCGGGTAAGTTCCGACCTGCACGAATGGCGTAACGACTTCCCCGCTGTCTCAACCGCAGACCCGGCGAAATTGCACTACGAGTAAAGATGCTCGTTACGCGCAGCAGGACGGAAAGACCCCGGGACCTTCACTACAGCTTGACATTGGCGTTTGGAGCGTCTTGTGTAGGATAGGTGGGAGACTGGGAAGCTCGGACGCTAGTTCGGGTGGAGTCATTGGTGAAATACCACTCTGGTCGTTTTGAACGTCTAACTCTGGTCCGTGATCCGGATCGGGGACAGTGTCTGGTGGGTAGTTTAACTGGGGCGGTTGCCTCCTAAAGGGTAACGGAGGCGCCCAAAGGTTCCCTCAGCCTGGTTGGCAATCAGGTGTTGAGTGTAAGTGCACAAGGGAGCTTGACTGTGAGACTGACGGGTCGAGCAGGAGCGAAAGCTGGGACTAGTGATCCGGCATCGGCATGTGGAAGCGGTGTCGCTCAACGGCTAAAAGGTACCCCGGGGATAACAGGCTGATCTTCCCCAAGAGTCCATATCGACGGGATGGTTTGGCACCTCGATGTCGGCTCGTCGCATCCTGGGGCTGGAGTAGGTCCCAAGGGTTGGGCTGTTCGCCCATTAAAGCGGTACGCGAGCTGGGTTTAGAACGTCGCGAGACAGTTCGGTCCCTATCCGCTGCGCGCGCAGGAGACTTGAAAGGAGCTGTCCCTAGTACGAGAGGACCGGGACGGACGAACCTCTGGTGTGCCAGTTGTACCGCCAGGTGCACGGCTGGTTGGCTACGTTCGGAAGGGATAACCGCTGAAAGCATCTAAGCGGGAAGCTCGCCTTGAGATGAGGTCTCCCACCACGAGAGTGGGTAAGGCTCCCTATAGACGATGGGGTTGATAGGCCGGAGGTGGAAGCATGGTAACGTGTGGAGCTGACCGGTACTAATAGGCCGAGGACTTGACCACAAAGCAT